>NZ_CM147707.1:0-4805000 GCF_055792905.1 Streptomyces sp. DSM 116795 | reverse complement strand
AGCTGGACGAGGCCGTGAGCCGTTCCATGGCGGAGCAGCTCGCCGCCGATCTCGTCTCGTGTACGGGCGTTCCGGCGCCGTACGGCGTGCCCGCGGCGGCGTATCTGGCGGGTGTCGTCGCGGAGCGGCAGGCCAGGGAGGCACATCGGACTTTCGGCGCCGAGGGGGTCGTGTCACCTTCGGGGCCGCTCCCGTCCGCCGCCTCCGCCGGAGCCTCCTCGTCCGCGGACTCCGGGGGGCAGAAGTCCGGCGGGCATCCGTGGGTGCCGGTTTCGGGGCCGCCCGCGAACGCGCGGCCGGTGCCGCCCGGGGAGGTTCAGGAGAAGGTGCCCGAGGCTCCGCGCCGGACGGGCTTCGTACCGCCGTCCTGAGGCACGGCGCGGTAGGAGGCGGCCTCGTGGTACGGCAACGTGGCATGGCCCCGTGGCCCGGGCGGCCGTTCAGCCGAAGCCGGAGGGTGGTGACTCCAGCTCCTCCAGTTCGATGCCGGGGGCGGAGAGTACGACGTCACCGGCGATGTGGACGGGGTGCTGTTCACCGGTGTCGACCTCGCCGACCTGGTAGTTCCCGACTGCGAGGGCGCCGCTGTCAGTGGCGTGTGTTTCAGTTCCGGTCAGCGTCCATGACTGGTCGAGCGTGCGCGGAGCGAGTACGGGGGGTGTGAGGGCGACGAGGCGGACACGGACGGCGGGCCCGCCGGAGGCCGGCCGCAGCAGCCGGGACGTCGCGACGAGAAAGGCGGGGGACGCGCCGGTGAAGGAGTGGGCGGCGGCGTTGCCCTCTTGAGCGTGTTCGCCGGCCGGGTCGGTACGGACCCAGGTGACCCCGTCCAGGACGGCGCCGCGCACCTGCCAGCCGCCGGCGTGGAGTTCGAGCCGGACCGGGCGGCCGAGTTCGTCGATGGCCAGATCGACCGAGCCGGCGTGGTCGCCGGAAGGGGTGGTGATCTGCGAGACGTAACGCCAGCCGGAGGGGCCGGTGGCGCAGTGGAAGTGCTCGTCGCCGAGGGGGGTGTGATCGTGCGGGTCGTGAAGCGAATACCGGCCGCGTGGCATGCGTGGACTCTACGTGCGGGCCTGAAGGGCAAGCCGAAGGCCCCCGCCACGGGGGCAGGGGCCTCGGCCTCGTTCAGGGGTGCCCGCCGACGCCCCGGCTGAGGGGTCGGCTCGACGGGCGGCCGCCTGTCAGTACCGGTAGTGGTCCGGCTTGTACGGGCCCTCGACGGGGACGCCGATGTAGTCGGCCTGGTCCTTGCGGAGCGTGGTGAGCCGCACTCCGAGGGCGTCCAGGTGCAGACGGGCGACCTTCTCGTCGAGGTGCTTGGGCAGCACGTAGACGTCGGTCGGGTATGCGTCGGTCTTCGTGAACAGCTCGATCTGGGCGATCGTCTGGTTGGCGAAGCTGTTGGACATCACGAACGAGGGGTGCCCGGTCGCGTTGCCCAGGTTCAGCAGTCGGCCCTCGGACAGCACGATGATCACCTTGCCGTCCGCGAAGGTCCAGGTGTGCACCTGCGGCTTGAGCTCTTCCCGGACCACGCCCTTGATCTCGGCGAGGCCGGCCATGTCGATCTCGTTGTCGAAGTGACCGATGTTGCCCACGATGGCCTGGTGCTTCATCCGGGCCATGTCCGAGGCCATGATGATGTCCTTGTTGCCCGTGGTGGTGATGAAGATGTCCGCCGTCTCCACGACGTCTTCGAGGGTCACCACCTGGTAGCCGTCCATCGCGGCCTGGAGCGCGCAGATCGGGTCGATCTCGGTGATCAGGACGCGGGCGCCCTGACCGCGCAGCGAGTCCGCACAGCCCTTGCCGACGTCGCCGTAGCCGAAGACCACGGCGGTCTTGCCGCCGATGAGGACGTCCGTGGCGCGGTTGATCCCGTCGATCAGCGAGTGCCGGCAGCCGTACTTGTTGTCGAACTTCGACTTGGTGACGGAGTCGTTGACGTTGATCGCCGGGAAGAGAAGCGCCCCCTCCTGGTGCATCTCGTACAGACGGTGCACGCCGGTGGTGGTCTCCTCGGTCACACCGCGGATCTCGGACGCGAGCTTGGTCCACTTCTGGGGGCTCTCCCGCAGCGTGCGGTTCAGCAGCTCCAGGACCACCCGGTGCTCGTCGTTCTCCGCCGTGTCGACGGAGGGGGCGGCGCCGGCCTTCTCGTACTCGACTCCCTTGTGAAGCAGGAGCGTGGCGTCACCGCCGTCGTCGAGGATCATGTTCGGTCCGCCGGTGGCGGCGCCGGGCCAGGTGAGGGCCTGCTCCGTGCACCACCAGTACTCCTCCAGCGTCTCGCCCTTCCAGGCGAAGACCGGGACGCCCTGGGGGTTGTCCGGGGTGCCGTCGGGGCCCACGACCGCAGCCGCGGCGGCGTGGTCCTGGGTGGAGAAGATGTTGCAGGACGCCCAGCGGACCTCTGCGCCCAGGGCGGTCAGAGTCTCGATCAGGACTGCCGTCTGCACGGTCATGTGGAGCGACCCGGTGACACGGGCCCCGGTGAGGGGCTTGTCAGCGGCGTACTCCCGGCGGATCGCCATCAGGCCGGGCATCTCGTGCTCGGCCAGGCTGATCTCCTTGCGGCCGAAGGCCGCAAGCGAAAGGTCCGCGACCTTGAAGTCCTGGCCGGTGGAGGTCGTCGTCATGCGAGCTGCTCTCCTCGATGTCGAGGTCATGGCTGACAGGTCCGTGCTGCGGCGCTCGGGCTCCGTGTGCGGTGCCTGCACTGCGTAACACACCACAGCGCACACGGGCACACTGATCCCTTGCTCGCAGCCCAGTCCGTCGGAGGCCCTCTCTCCCTCGGTGGCCCACGTGGCGGGCCGGCCGATCTGCCATCAGCAGCGACGTCTGTGCACTACGAATTTACACCGCTCGTCCAGTCGAACGGATTGCTCACGGTGCGAGCAAGGGCGGACCTGGTCTGATTTCGGCCGCACAGTGCGCGCAGTTGTGCCGATGCCCAACACTGGGCCCTCCCACACCTCTGCACATAATTTGACAAACGGCGCGAAGTGATGCATTCCCCCTGCGACGGGGGGAGTTCAGCGACGAGCGAACCCGGACGATACGGGGCGATCAGGTCGACGAAGCCGACGCCTCCGGCCGGTAGATGTCCGGCTCGAGATAGATCACACGGGCGCTCGGCACCGACTCCCGGATGCGGTCCTCCGCGGCGTCGATCGCACGCGCGATCTCGACCGCGGTGTCGTCGTGCTGCACCGCCACCTTCGCGGCGACCAGCAGTTCCTCCGGGCCCAGATGCAGCGTCCGCATGTGGATGATCCCCGTCACGGTCTCGCCGTCGACGAGCGCGGAGCGGATCTTCTCCCGCTCCTCCGGGTCCGCCGACTCGCCCAGCAGCAGCGACTTGGTCTCGGCCGCCAGGACTATCGCGATCACCACCAGAAGCACGCCGATGCACAGCGTGCCGATGCCGTCCCAGACGCCGTTCCCCGTCGCGAGTGCTGCACTGACTCCGAAGAGGGCGAGGATGAGACCGACGAGCGCGCCGAGGTCCTCCAGCAGGACGATGGGCAGCTCGGGCGCCTTGGCACGCCGTACGAACTGGCCCCAACTCAGCTTGCCGCGTACCTCGTTGGACTCCTTGATGGCCGTACGGAAGGAGAGGGTCTCGGCGATGATGGCGAAGACCAGCACACCCACCGGCCAGTACCAGTCCTTGATCTCGTGCGGGTGCTTGATCTTCTCGTAGCCCTCGTAGAGGGCGAAGACGCCGCCGATGGTGAACAGGACGATGGAGACCAGGAATCCGTAGATGTAGCGCTCACGGCCGTAGCCGAAGGGGTGCTCCTCGCTCGCGTCCTTCTTGGCCTTCTTGCCGCCGAGCAGCAGCAGGGCCTGGTTCCCGGAGTCGGCGACCGAGTGCACGCTCTCCGCGAGCATTGAGGACGAGCCGCTGAAGATCCAGGCGACGAACTTGCCCACGGCGATGGCCAAGTTCGCGCCCAGCGCGGCGATGATCGCCTTCGAACCGCCTGATGCACTCATACGAGTCGGTCGTCCCTCTCTCGGTGATACGCGTGCTTTCGGTGATACGCGTGCTCTCGGTGATCCCCGTGAACCCGCGGAGTCGTGGGTGCTTTCCGCCCGTGGCCGTCCACGGCCGCGCGGGTGTGCGCGTCAGACATCCACTGTGGCCCGGAAGAGCGTACCGTCACCCGTCATCCCGACCCGCTCGCCCGCTCGTACATATGCGGACTGGCCACGTTCCAGGGGCAGTTCGTCCCCTTCGCCCCCTTCGTCCCGACCGGTGGCGGCGCGCAGCACGACGCGGCCGGAAGTGCACAGCAGGATCTGCGGCGTACGGGCGCCGACGGGGCCCACCGCCGCGCCCGGTGCGACGACATAGCGGGAGAGGCGGAATTCGCCGATGGGGACCTCGTACAGCTCCTCGCCCCCCGGACCGGCCTCCGGGCGCAGAACAGCCGGTTCTCCCGGCTCGAAGCGGACGATCCGCAGCAGCTCCGGCACGTCGACGTGCTTCGGAGTCAGGCCGCAGCGCAGCACGTTGTCGGAGTTCGCCATGATCTCCACGCCGAGGCCGCTCAGATAGGCGTGCGGCACCCCTGCGCCGAGGTAGAGGGCCTCCCCCGGGTGCAGACGTACGTGGTTGAGCAGCATGGCCGCGATGACGCCGGGGTCGCCGGGGTAGTGGTGGGCGAGCGAGGCGCAGACGGCGTACGCACCGGCGTGGGTGTGGGCCCCGGTGCCGGTGTCCGTGTCGTTGCGCCCAGCGTCGGAGAGGCGAGCCGCCGCCCGTGCGGCCTCACCGACCGTGGCGGCGATCTCGTCCCGGTCGGCGGTGAGCACGGCGGTCAGGACCTCGCGCAGCGCCGCGCTCTCGGGGCTGGCCCGCAGGATGTCGACGTACGGCTTCAGCGCGTCGACGTCGAGCCCCGCCAGCAGATCCGCCGCGTCCCTCGCCCGCCGGAACCCGCAGAGGCCGTCGAAGTCCGTCAGCGCGCAGATGAGTTCGGGCTTGTGGTTGGTGTCCTTGTAGTTGCGCTCGGGTGCGTTGACGGGGACGCCGCGCGCCTCCTCGTCTGCGAAGCCCTGCCGCGCCTGCTCGCGGTCCGGGTGGACCTGGAGCGACAGCGGCGAGGCGGCAGCGAGCAGCTTCAGCAGGAAGGGCAGACGCGGCCCGAAGGCCCGTACGGCCTCCGGCCCCAACTCCCCTTCCGGGTCGGCCGCGATGACGTCCGTGAGCGGCTGCTCACGGCCGGCGCGGCCGACGGTCGAGGGGGCTCCCGGGTGGGCGCCCATCCACAGTTCGGCCTGCGGTTCGCCCGTGGACGGCGTCCCGAGGAGCTCGGGGATGGCTGACGTCGAGCCCCATGCGTAGGGCCTGACTGTGTTGTTGAGGCGGTCCATGCGGTGGTGCTTCGCTTCCTTACGGCAACTGCGGGGGCGGGGAGGGGACGAGGGCAGGGGCAGGGGCGGCGTTACGGCGACGATGATGCGCCGCCGTCGGCCAGCGCGAGGTAAACGGCGGCGAAATCCACGGTGGCGATCAGCTCGGCGGCGGCCTCGAGGGGGCCGCTGCCCTCGGCGGGTTCGAGTTCGCCGAGCGGGACGTCGTGCGCGTACGCGAGGTCCCGTGCCGCGACGACGGCGGACTCCGCGGACGGGGCACGGTCACGCAGCAGCAGGATCCGGGCGTGCAGCGATTCCGGCTCCTCCACGCGGTCGCGGAAGAAGTCGTCCGGGTCAGAACCTGCCGCGAGCGTGCCGGACAGCAGCGCGCTGTGTGCCGCCATCGCCTCGGGAAGCCCGGCGGCCAGCGCGGGAACGCCGGGGAGCGCGGCCAGGTTGCCGGCGCTGTACCGTGCGACGGCGCCCGCGAGGGGCCCCTCGCTCCACAACAGCGGGAAGGTTCCGGAGAGTTCGGTGGCGAGCGACTTGGCCGGATTGCTGTACGTGGCCACGGCGGGGCCGCAGCGTTCCGCGACCTGGTCGAGCCGGTCGGCCAGCGACGCCAGCGCGGGCTCGGGGGCGGCGAACAGACCGAGGCGGTCGGAGAGCACGAGGAGCGGGGTCAGCAGAGTCCACAGGAGGCCGGGAGCGGCCGTCGTCCGCGGCTCGGCGGCCGTCGTCCGCGGCTCGACGGGCGGTGCATGCGGTACGGCGGGACCCTCGGCACCGTCCGTGCCCCGGCTGTCCGGTGCGCCGGTGAGGTGCGTCGCGGTGGCGTCGTCGTCGCCGTTCGCGCGCTTCGCACCGTTCCCGGGGTCGTCGCCGCCCGCGGCCGCGGCCCCGTACCGGCCCGGGGAGCCGTCCCGTCCCGGGGAGCCGTCCCGTCCCGCCGGCGCGGGCGACGCCAGGGGCACCGCCAGCCCGTGCGTCTCCCCCGTCGTCTCCGCCACCGGCGAACCGGCCCGGCAGAGCGTCACGACGGTGCATCCGCGCCTGTACGCCTGCTCGATCAGGGCCGTCAGACCGGCCTCGGACCCGTCCGGTGTCGTCACCAGCAGCAGATCGAGCGAACCGGCCCAGCCGGGCAGGGTCCAGCGCAGCGCACCGGGCGCGGCGAGGGCGCCGGTTGGACGCAGCAGCGTGACGGGGACGGCGTCGTTGCTGAACGCCCCGAGCAGTTCCGCAACGCAGGCCGTCGCAGGTCCGGGACCGGCGACGAAGATCGCACGCGGCCGCCCTTCGGGGCGCAGTGCTGCCAGCCCCGTCTCGGTGGCCTGGCGCATCGCCGTACGTACGCGGGCTCCTGCTTCGGCGGTGCCGCGCAGCAGCGCCTCGGTGTCCGCACGGGCGATGGCTTCTGGAGAGTCGAGCAGTGACTCGTCGAGCATCTTCCGGAGCCTCCGATCGGCCGCTGGACGACGAGCTGCCCGCGCCGTGTGGTGTGAATGAAGGGGCGTGTTGCCGGGGACGGTCGGGCCGGCCCGGCGTTCAGCCGGGGCCGTTCAGCCGGGTGCCGTTCAGCCGGGGCGGCGCGCCTCGTCCACCAGAAGAACCGGAATCCCGTCGCGCACCGGGTAGGCGAGTCCGCACTCGGCGCCGCCCGTGCAGACCAGCTCCTCGGCCTCCTCGCGGAGCGGCGAGTGGCACGCCGGACAGGCGAGGATCTCCAGAAGACCGGCTTCGAGCGGCATGGGTTGTCCCTTTCGGACGGCGGGCGCGGCTGGCGGCCAAGCGTACCGCCGGGCGCCGGGCCCCCGCCCGCGGGCTGCGGGGCCTGCGGGCGGGGACGGGGACGGGTGCTGCGGGTGCGCCGGGGCCGCGGCCGGGCCCCGCCGGTTCTGGAGGTGTGGAAGGGCGTGCGGTGGCCGCGTGCCCGAACAGCACACCTAGGCCCGCACGATGGCGAGGACCTCGTCCCGCACCGTGTCCGCCGTCGCCTGGTCGCGCGCCTCGACGTTCAGCCGCAGGAGCGGTTCCGTGTTGGAGGCCCGCAGGTTGAACCACCAGTCGGCGGCGGTGACCGTCAGCCCGTCCAGCTCGTCGGTCTCGACGCCTTCCCGGTCCTGGTAGGCCGCCCTGACCGCCGCCGCGCGGCCGGCCTGGTCGTCGACCCTGCTGTTGATCTCGCCTGAGGCCGCGTAGCGGTCGTACTCGGCGACGAGTCCGGACAGCGGCCCTTGCTGACCGCCCAGCGCGGCGAGTACGTGGAGGGCCGCGAGCATGCCCGTGTCCGCGTTCCAGAAGTCGCGGAAGTAGTAGTGCGCGGAGTGCTCACCGCCGAAGATCGCGCCGGTGCGGGCCATTTCGGCCTTGATGAAGGAGTGCCCGACGCGCGTGCGTACCGGCGTGCCGCCGTTCTCCCGTACGACCTCGGGCACGGACCACGACGTGATCAGGTTGTGGATGACGGCGGAGCCGGGCGACTTGGCGAGTTCGCGCGCCGCGACGAGTGCGGTGATCGCCGACGGCGGGACGGGGGCGCCCTTCTCGTCGACGACGAAGCAGCGGTCGGCGTCGCCGTCGAAGGCCAGCCCGATGTCCGCACCGGTCTCTCGCACACGCTGCTGCAGGTCGACGATGTTCTTCGGATCGAGCGGATTGGCCTCGTGGTTGGGGAAGGTGCCGTCCAGTTCGAAGTACATGGCGTCCAGTTGGAGCGGCAGGCCCTCGAACACGGTCGGGACGGTGTGACCTCCCATGCCGTTGCCCGCGTCCACGACGACGGACAGCGGCCGGATGGAGGTGAGATCGACGAGCGTGCGCAGGTGCTCGGCGTAGTCGGAGAGCACGTCGCGCTCGCCGATCGTCCCTTCGGGTGTGCCTCCACGCTGGGGAGGGCCCGACTCGGCCCAGCTCTCGACGAGTTCGCGGATCTCGGCAAGCCCGGTGTCCTGGCCGACGGGGAGCGCGCCCGCGCGGCACATCTTGATTCCGTTGTAGCGCGCTGGATTGTGGCTGGCGGTGAACATCGCGCCGGGCAGGCCGAGTTGGCCGCTGGCGAAGTAGAGCTGGTCCGTCGAGCACAGGCCGATCTCCGTCACGTCGGCGCCCTGCCCTGCCGCTCCGCGCCCGAACGCCCGTGACAGGCCCGGCGACGAGGGCCGCATGTCGTGTCCCACCACGATCGCGGACGCGTCCGTGACGCGTACGAAAGCGGCTCCGAACAGCGCCGCCAGCGACTCGTCCCACTGGTCCGGCACGACGCCGCGCACGTCGTACGCCTTCACGATCTCCGACAGATCAGCCACGGGACAGCCCTCTCCTGGGTCCTCGGGTTCTCGGTTCTCAACAGCTCACTGAGTGCCCAAACCTACCTGCTGAGAACGCGATCTCCGGTGCCGTCAGGGCCTGTCGGACGCGCCGCGTGAGACCGGACGGAGTCCGGGAGAGGGACGTGCCGGGAGCAGAACTCAGGGCTCGGGCGACCTCAGGGCTCCGGCGACCTCAGTACGCGGAGATGGCCGCGGCGCGCGACCTCCATCGGATCGGAATCGCGCCCTTCCGGTCCGCCGACGGCATCCGGAGGCGCCGCCGCGGACGGATCGCGCCGCGGCGTACGGGCCGCCTCACGCACGGCGTTGGCGAGCGCTTCGAGATCGTCGCCGCTCGGGCGGGCCGGGCCCGACTCGACTGCCAGGCGCACGACTTCCCATCCGCGGGGGGCCGTCAGACGCTCGGAGTGCTCCGAACACAGGTCGTAGCAGTGCGGTTCGGCATATGTGGCCAACGGGCCGAGTACGGCGGTGGAGTCCGCATAGACGTACGTCAGCGTCGCGACGGCGGGACGGCCGCAGGCGGTTCGCGAACAGCGACGTACAGGGCTCACGACGATGGACCGTACCGCACTCTTGAGCGGCCTGCGACGACTCTCCTTGACGTCACTCCGTCGTGTCGTCCCGGTTGGCCGGAAACACCTGATCTGCGGGAAAGCGAAAGCGCCGACACCCTTGCGGCCGGGGAGAGTCGGGGATCTCACACGAAGTGGTCGGGAGTGGTCTGGAACAGGAAAACGGTCGCGAGATCACCGGTCTCTACGGGTACACGAAGCGACCCGAAAGACCCTGAGACCGATCACCCTGTGACACGGCCGTGAATGTTCCTGTGACCGCGGTTCCCGTCCGCCCGACCGCCCGACCGCTAGGCTCATGACGATGAACAGCCCTGTACCGCCTCGCGGTCCCGGCCGGGCCGACGAGCCCGGTGACTCCGAACACGGACCGCGCCGGCGCGACCGTCACGGGCGCGGCATGCGCGGACCCGTCGCACCGCCCCAAGTGCCCCTCGCCGTCAGCCGTTCGGAAGCCTTCGACGATCTGGTGCGCGATTCGGTCAGCAGGCTGGAGCGGCGCTGGCCGCAGCTCACCGGCGTCGAGTTCGCGGTGCAGGAGGTGCCACACAGCGACGACGGCGAACTCGACGAACAAGCCGAGGCCGTGCCGCTCGGGAGGGTCGCCGAGTCGAAAGGCGGGCGGCCCGACCGGATCGTCGTCTACCGCCGCCCCGTCGAGATCCGTACGCGCAACCGCGACGAGAGGGCACTGCTGGTGCACGAGGTCGTCGTGGAGCAGGTCGCCGAACTGCTGGGCCTCTCACCGGAGTCGGTCGATCCCCGTTACGGGCAGGATTAGGCCACCGTCGACTTCACGGCGCAGACACCGGAGTTGGACACGGTGCGTGTATTTCCCACTACTCACCGCATCAACAGCTCGCCTGCTCGCGACTGTACTCTTATATTCCTTGACACGTATATACGCGAGGAGGCATATTGCCTTCCGTGACGGATGCCACATGGACGGCGCTGGCCGATCCCCATCGCCGGGCGATGCTCGACGTGCTGCGCGTACGCGCATGTGCGGTGGGCGAGATCGTCGACGAACTGGGCTTCACACAGCCGACTACGTCCAAGCATCTGCGGGTTCTGCGCGAGGCGGGCCTGGTGAAGGTGCGCACCCACGCACAACGGCGCATCTATTCGGTCGACCTCGAGCAGATGGCCGAACTCGACGCCTGGCTGGCCCCGTTCCGCCGGCTGTGGAACGAACGGCTCGACGCGCTCGGCAAGCACCTCGACATGAGCGAGGACGTGGCCGGAAGCGAGAACCCGGAGCGCGGACGCTGACAGCGCAGCGCGCGCAGCAGAACTGCCGGAGAGCACCCGAGAACAAGAGCCCAGGAGCACGAGAGCAGGGGAGCAAGTCATGGACCGTGGAAGCTACTTCAAGTACGAGGGCCGCCCGGCGGTGCGGTTCCAGCGGACCTACCCGCACCCTGCCGAAAGGCTGTGGGCAGCGGTGACCGAGTCCGGGGAACTGGCGCACTGGTTCCCCAGCGCCGTGCGCATGGACGCGTACGCGGGCGGAAAGATCGAGTTCTCCGACGACCCCAACATCGAAGCGTCCGCGGGCACCGTCCTCGTCTACGAGCCACCGCGGCGCCTCGCATACACCTGGGGCGGCGACGAACTGCACTTCGAAATCGAGCCCGTTGACGACACCGCCTGCACCCTCACGCTGATCAACGTGCTGGAGGCGGAGGACACCGCCGCACGCAACGCCGCCGGCTGGACGGTGTGCCTGGCCGAACTCGGCAAGAGCCTCTCGGGCGCGACCGCGGAAGGCCCGCACAGCGAATCCGCACAGCCCTGGCGTCCCCTCTACGACGACTACATCGCCTCCGGCATGCCCTCGGGCGCCCCGATCCCGGGCGATCCCGAGTTCGAGTCCGGGCGCTGATCCGGGTCCGAGTCCGAGTCCGGCGGGCCTTCGCACGGGAGCTGAGCGGGCTCAGCCGCCGTCCGTCAGCACCGACAGGTCCTGCCCCGATTCGGGGACCAGCACCTTGCCGCGGTCGTCCGGCAGTGTCTGCACGGTGAAAGCGGGCAGCTTGCCCTTCTTCTCCTCCAGCATCCGCGAGGCGTACAACTGCCCGCCTGAGAGCCGGTCGACGGTCACCGCGTAGCCGCCCTTGACGCCCTTGGGCCGGGGCGGGACGAAGGACTTGGTCGTCTTCCCCTTGACCGTGTACGTCTCGCTGACGGGGCTGCCGCCCTCGCTGCCCGCCGACGCCGTCACCCGCACCTTCACGGCCTTGCCGGTGGCCGTGAGGGAGAGCTTGGAGCCCTTCTCGCGGTTGTCGGCGGCGGTGGCACGGTCCGTGAGGGGCGCGGTGCCGGGGATGAAGGCCGTCTCCTGGTTCTTCCCCTTGCCGCGGACCACGCGCAGCGCGGCGACCACCGGGGTCGCATCGCTCCCGCCCTCGGTCGGAGAGAGGACGAGTGAGCCCGCCTCCCCCTTGGTGAGGTCCTTCAGATCGACGGCGGTGGCCATACCGCCGCGTACATGCAGCGTCTCGTGACCGGCCGGGGCGATCTGCCCGGACGAGCTCGCGAGCCTGACCTTCAGATCGGCGTCGTTCTCACCCGGCGCGAGCACGACCAGCCGTACGGCCGTGGCGTCACCGGGGATTCCCGGCAGCACGGCGCCCGTGCCGGGGTCGGCGACGGAGGACACCCAGTCGCCGCCGAGCTTCTCGTCGACCGCCTGCAGTTGCGCGCCCACGCGCCCGGCACGGGCCACGACATGGACGCCGAGGTTGGTCACCGGCTCCGGTGTGAGCGTGGAGAGGAGCACGGGCACGGTCGAACGGGGCGGGATCGTGATGCCCTCACCGGTCTCGGAACCCACCCGGCCCTCCTTGCCGTACAGGTTCAGGTCCACGACGGCGCTGGAGTCGTCGGGGTTCGTGAGATGGACGTAGTCCTGCCGCTCCTTGTCCGTGCTCGCGCCCGGGAACCAGAAGTCGGTGTCCGGCACGGTGCAAGCCGTCCCCTGCATTCCGCGGCCGGCTCCTACGGCGACGTTCGTCGTCTGCTGCACCGTCCAGCCGGGGGCCAGCCCGCCGTCGGCGGAGCCGAAGAGGGCGGCTGAGCCCGGGGCCTTGGAATCGGCCGTCACCGGCTTGCCCGGCGTACGCAGCGGGGCGAACGGCTTCGGCTCGGACTTCTCCTTGTCCTTGCCGTCGCCCTTGTCCTTGTCCTTGTCGTCGCCCTTGCCCTTGCCGTCGCCCTTGTCGCCGCCCTTGCCCTTGTCGCCCCCGTCGTCGGAGCCGCCGGTGTCCGCCTTCTCCGCCGGATAGAGCTCGGCGCCGCCCTTCCCCTGACCGCCCTTCGGCGTGAAGGCCGTGTACCGGGTCTCCGCGACGTCGGAGACGCTGGGCTGCGGACAGACCAGCGTGGAACGCTCGACGGGCCTGCGTCCGGCCGCGGCCGCGCCGGACTCCCCGGCGTCCGGCGCCGCGAGCGCCGCGACGCCGGTCAGCGCGGCCAGCGCCGTGGCCGCGCCGATGAGGGTCGTGCTCGTGCGGTTCACTGCTGATCGCTCCTGTTGCCGTACCTCGGGTCGTAGCCGTACGGGTCGGCCTGCCCTTCGTACGCGTCGTACTGCCGCGCCGGGTAGCGGTCGCCGTAACCCTGCTCGTATCCCTCGTCGTAGGGCGGCGGGTCGCCGTAGGGCCGCTGCTGGGGCTCGAACGGCGAGGGCTCGTACGACGAGGTGTCGTACCCCGGGGACCCGTACTGCGGGTCGTACTGCGAAGGCTCGAACTGCCGCTCGCCGTAACGCTGTTCGTACTCCTGCCCGTACGGCGCCCCGCTGCCGGAGTCCGTCCCGAACGGCACCTGCTCGGGTACATGAGGAGCACGGACCGGGGGCTCAGGCACACCCGCGCCCCCTGCCTCCCCGGCCTCGGCGGCCCGCGCCGCCTCCGCCGCGGCCAGCCTGCGCGCCCGGCGGCCGCCCGCCTCGGCGCCCTGCGCGGGAACAGCCGGAGCCGCAGCCTCCGGAAGGTCGTCGTCCACCTGACGGCGCCGGCCGGGCAGTGCGAGTACGACCACCACGAGCGCCAGGAAGCCCTGCAGCCACACCCAGCCGGTGTGCGCCGCGCTCGTCTCGTGCGTGAGGTCCAGCCGGCCGCCGCCCGCCGGAAGTTCGAAGCCCTGCGCCCAGCCGTCGACCGTCACTGGGTCCAGCGGCTTGCCGTCGAGCGTCGCGCTCCAGCCGGGGTCGGCGGCGTCGGCCACCCGCAGGATCCGCCCGGACTCCCCCGGCCGCAGATCCGTGTGCACCTCCAGCGGGCCTGCCGCCACGGGCACGGCCGCCGCCTCGTCACCGGCGGCACCGCTGCCCTTTCCGGCACCGGCGGGCACCACGGTGACCCGGGAGACCTGACGGTCCACCCGCCACAGTGCGCTGCCGTCCTCCTGGCTGAGCCGGGTCATCCCGGGCGTCGCGTCCAGCACGCGGCTCATCTGACGGGGCGCCCCGTCCTGCACGAGCACATAGCGCACCGCGTAGCCGCCGAGCTGCTCCGTCTGGTCGGCACCCGAGCCCGCCACGAGGTTGGCGACCACCCGTTCCAGCCGTGCGTCGTCTCCGCCGGCGGCCGCCAGATCGCCGTCGCCGAGCCTCGCTCCGGAGCCGCGGACGATCGAGTACGAGACATCGGACGGCGCACGGGAGGCGTCGTCCGCCTCGCCGGACAGCACGAGGGTGCGGGCCTGGTCCCGCGTGTTGCCCTCCTCCGCGACGAACGCCGGCACCTGCACCGGATCACGCCGCGAGAGGGGCCCGTCGGCGCCGCCGGCCATCCAGCCGACGGCAGCGACGAGCGGCGCGGCGACAGCGGCCGCGGCCACGATCGCCGCCGCCGGCTGCTTCCAGCCGAAGCTCTGTTCCGCGACCCGCTCCTTGGCGCCCTCGGCGCCCATCACGGCGGCGCACAGCAGCGCCAGCCCGTACACGAGAGTGGCCGGTCCGGCCCAGGCGACGCTGTTCGCCAGCCCCGCATACAGCAGCCCCACCAGGGCCACGGCCCATGCGGCGCGTACGGCAGGCTGCCGTTCCCCGCGCAGCAGTGCGGCCAGCGCCGCGAGCACAACGCCGATCAGCAGCAGCCCGCCCGCGGCACCCGGGCCGCCCGGCGTCAGGGTGAGCAGGCCGAGCGCGTCACCGGAACCCGCGCCGTACGGCAGCCCCGCCTCACGGAAGAAACCTGACGGGCTCATCAGCAGCGACAGCGACCACGGGGCCAGCAGAACCATGGGCGTCACGAGAGCGACTACGGCGCGCACGGCCGTTCCCCGCACAGGCCCGTCGGCCGCACCGCCGAAGGCGCCGGAGACACCAGAGACACCGGAGACACCCGCACCGGAGACCCCGGCACCGGAGCCGCCCGCCTCCGGCTCCCCGCCCACCGTGTCCGCCAGACCCAGCCGCCGCAGTACGAACAGCACCACGGCCAGCGTCAGTGCGATCAGCCACACCAGCGGCGTGAAGGCGGTCGTCAGGGTCAGCAGCAGCGCATACCCCCACACGGCACGCCATCCCGGCCGCCCCCGCAGACCGCTCACGGCGACGGCTGAACGCGCCAGCAGCGGCAGCGTGATCGCCAGTACGGCCGTGCCGATCCGCCCGCCCGCGAGCGCACCCGTCGCCGCGGGCAGGAAGGCGTACGCGACGCTTCCCCAGGCGCGCAGCAGCCGCGACTCCACCAGCGGCCGCGATGTGAAGTACGCGGTGAAACCGGCCAGCGGCACCGAGCAGACCAGCAGCAGCGTGAGCGCGAAGCCGGTGCTGCCCAGGAAGACGGTGGCGACCATGGCCACGATCGCCAGGTACGGCGGCGCCGTCTGCGTGCCGCCGATGCCGACGGGATGCCAGCCGTCGACGTAACGCCCCCACAGGTCCGACACGTCGGCGGGCGCCGGCAGCAGCGCACCCCCGGCGAGCGCACCGCTTCCCAGCAGTTCGCGGCATGCGATCAGGGAGACCACGAGCAGGACCGCGAAGAGCACCGGCCCCGGCTTCCGGCCGATCTGCTTCAGCCGCGCGAACTGCTCGACCTGCAGATAGTCCGCCTCGTCATCCCCGGGCCCGGACTCCACGGCGCCGTGCCGGCCCCCTGACGACATGTCCGGTTCCGCGCGGCCGCCGAAGTTGCTGGCGACCTGCTCGGCGGTGGCCCGCACGGTCGCGCCGGGCGGCGGGAAGAGATGCCGCAGTTCGTTGTACGGAACGGCCGGCTTGCCTCGCCTGCGGCGCGCCCCCAGGAGCCTCCCGGGCCGCAGCAGCGTCCCGGTCAGCCCTCGCACCTCGTCGAGGGCCTGCCCCGGCGCCTTCCCCACGAGATAGGCGAGCGTGCGCAGCATCGTCCCGAGTACGAGACGCAGCATCACCCAGACGAGCTTCGAGGCGGGCACGTTGGCGAGCAGCGTGTAGACGGCTCCGGCCTTGTCGACGCGGTGCGGGCTGGCGCCGCCGCGCGCTCCCCGGCCGACGCAGTCGACGGGGCGCCGCTCACGCGAGGCCGCCTCCGCGTGCCGTACCACCGCGTCGGGGACGATCAGCACCTTGTGCCCGGCGGAGTGCGCACGCCAGCACAGGTCGACGTCGTCACGCATCAGGGGCAACCGCCGGTCGAAGCCGCCGAGTTGCTCGAAGACGTCCCGCCGGATGAGCATTCCGGCGGTGGAGACCGACAGGACCGTCCGCACCTGGTCGTGCTGCCCCTGGTCCTGCTCGCGCCGTTCGACGCCGGTCCAGCGGCGGCCGCTGTTCGCGATGGACACCCCGGCTTCCAGCAGCTGCCTGCGGTCGTACCAGCTGCGCAGCTTCGGGCCGACGAGAGTGGCACCGGGGTCGGCGTCGACGATCCTCAACAGCCGTGCCAGGGCGTCCGGTTCGGGAGCGCAGTCGTCGTGCAGCAGCCACAGCCACTGGACGGGCTCACCGTGCGGCAGCTCCGGCATGTCGTACGCGTCGTCGCGCCAGGTGCGCGTGACGGGGTCCCAGCCGCTGGGGCGTTTCAGATACGGAAGGTCGTCCGGGGTCGGTACGTGCGCGGTCCTTGCGGCCTCGTCCACGGCCGCGCCGAATCCCGTACGGCGGGCCATGTGCAGCACGCGGTCGGATCCGAGGGTCTCCGTGAGCAGCTGAGCCGACTCGTCCGCACTGCCGGTGTCGGCCGTGATGACGTCCTGCACCGGGCGCTCCTGGGAGAGCAGGCCCGACAGCGCCTCGGGCAGCCACCTCGCGCCGTCGTGCGAGACGAGCACGGCGGTGACGACGTGCCGAGGGAACTCAGGTGTGGCCGCCTCGTACTGGGCAGCCGTGTGGCTGTGCACGGACATCGAGGTGCGGGCCCCTCCCCGGGGGTGCGGGGGCGATCCCCCGAAGACGCTGCTACGGACTCGTAGGCGCACCGCCCCGCGGAGGGGCCGCGCACCAAGGACGGGCCACACACTAACGGCTCAGTGCGCACTCCCCATCCGGTCCTGCAAGCTGTCGCACAACCAGGGGTACTTCACGTCGGCGAAACGCAGCGGCTGCGGGGATGCACCCGCGGTCCCACGGGCCACGGCTGCGGGATTCCCTTTGCACCCGAAGCCGTTGCCGGGGACTTCTGCGACGCGAAGCCGTGGGCTTTCGAGCCCCGAACTCCCTCAGACGGCGGCCTTCTTCAGGCGCCGCCGCTCACGCTCGGACAGTCCGCCCCAGATACCGAAACGTTCGTCGTTCGCGAGGGCGTACTCAAGGCATTCGGAACGGACCTCGCAGGCGAGGCAGACCTTCTTCGCCTCCCTGGTGGAGCCACCCTTCTCGGGAAAGAAGGACTCGGGATCGGTCTGGGCGCACAACGCGCGTTCCTGCCAGCCGAGCTCCTCGTCAATCTCTTCGACCAGCACTTCCTGGAACAGCTCGGTCATGTGCGCCCCTCGTCCGTCTTTGCGTCCCCGTGATGCCGTCGTTATCGATCGCAGCTGAACGACACGTGTGAAATTACAAGTGTGCCGATCCGCGCCAGTCAAGCCGAGATCTGCTATTGAGTCCGTTATTCACTCTGCGGAACCAAGCAGAACCGGAAAGTGTTGATATCACCATGAACCATCCCAAACACTCCGGTGATCATTCTCCGAACCTTTGTCGACCGGAGTCCGTACGCCCGATCCCGGCGAATCGCCGCCACCGGCCCGGACAGCCGTGATCACGGCTCGGTCACAGATGCACAACGACGTTCACGTGCACGGGTGTTGCGCCATTTGTCCTCGATCCACGGAGAACAAACCTTTCGCCGTGCACCCCTACCGGATGTGATGAACCCCCCACGCCGGACACGACGTCCGAGTTGACAGCGCCACGGGTCAGTCGGTCTCCTTGACCCCATGCCAGTGACTCCCGAGCTCTTCACGGCCGCCGCCGCGCGGCCTCTTCGCGCGGTTCACGCTGCTCGCGTCGCCACGGGTCACTGCCGCTGTCGCTGTCGCTGCTGTTGAGGCACCTCTTCCGGCCGGTCACCGGCCGGAATCCGGCCGGTGCACGCTCCGGCCCGTTTCCCGACCGGTCGCACGGTCGTCTCCGGTTCCTCGCCCGGTCCGCTCCGGGCTTCCTCCAGCGCGAAAGACCATCACCGACGTGAACAGCGACAACGAGATCGCGGGCGACCCGCTCGCCCTCCCTCACCTGATGCCGCCGGCCCCCGGCCACCCCTCGACCGTGGCGGGCTTCGCGGGGCTGGCCCGTACTATCGCCGCCGACCGCGCGAGCTGGGAGCCGCTGGTGCGGTACGACCCGGCCACCCGCTGGTATCACCGGCTGCGCACCGGCCCCGGCTACGAGGTGTGGCTGCTGAGCTGGCTGCCCGGGCAGGGCAGCGGGCGTCACGACCACGGGCCGTCCTCCGGTGTCTTCACCGTCCTGCAGGGCGAGCTGACCGAGCACGCACGCGGGGCGGTCCGAACGCTCGGGACCGACGCGTTGCGCACCTTCGCGCCCGGATATGTGCACGAGGTCGTCAACGACAGTCTGCTTCCGGTCGTCAGTCTGCACATCTACTTCCCGGGGCTGACCGAGATGCCGATGTACGAGCCCGTCGCCGCGTGCAGTGCCGCGGACCAGGTGCCCCTGACCGCCGACTGAGCACGGTCCACCCCGGTACGGGGCGCGCAGCCGGGCGGTGACCGCCCTGCTGTTCGACTGCTGTCTGCTGACACACTGGTCCGCATGGAGCGGATTGTGGTTCTGGCCGGGGGCATCGGTGGTGCCCGCTTTCTGCGCGGACTGAAGTCCGCCGTGCCCGACGCGGACGTCACCGTCATCGGCAACACCGGTGACGACATCCATCTCTTCGGGCTGAAGGTCTGTCCCGACCTCGACACGGTGATGTACACGCTCGGCGGCGGCATCAACGAGGAACAGGGCTGGGGCCGCGCCGACGAGTCCTTCGCGGTGAAGGAGGAGCTTGCGGCCTACGGAGTGGGCCCCGGGTGGTTCGGGCTCGGCGACCGCGACTTCGCCACCCACATCGTCCGTACGCAGATGCTGAGCGCCGGATATCCGCTCAGCGCCGTCACGGAGGCCCTGTGCGCGCGCTGGCAGCCGGGGGTGACGCTGCTGCCGATGACCGACGACCGCGTCGAGACGCATGTGCTCATCGACACCGCGGACCTGGACGAGTCTCAGCGCGGCGAGGGCGGCGAAGGCGGCGAGAGCCGCAAGGCCGTGCACTTCCAGGAGTACTGGGTGCGGCTGCGCGCCTCCGTCGACGCGCACGCGGTGGTGCCGGTGGGTGCCGAGTCCGCCAAGCCCGCGCCCGGCGTGCTCGACGCCATCGCGGACGCTGACGTGATCCTCTTCCCGCCGTCCAACCCCGTGGTCAGCGTGGGCACGATCCTCGCCGTGCCCGGGATGAGGGAGGCCATCGCCGAGGCCGGGGTGCCGGTGGTCGGGCTGTCGCCCATCGTCGGGGACGCGCCGGTGCACGGCATGGCGGACAAGGTGCTCGCCGCGGTGGGCGTGGAGGCCACGGCGGCCGCTGTCGCGCAGCACTACGGCAGCGGCCTGCTGGACGGCTGGCTCGTGGACACGGTGGACGCCGGTTCGACGCAGGCCGTCGAGGATGCCGGAATCCGCTGCCGCGCCGTCCCGCTGATGATGACCGGCACCGATGCGACCGCCGCCATGGCGCGTGAAGCACTCGCGCTGGCGGCAGAGGTGAGCGCGTGACGACAGGCCCGGGCGCCGGTACGGGCGAGTCCGCCGGAAGCCCGCAGCCCCCCGCGTACCGGGTGTGGGCGCTGCCCGGAATCCCCGAAGTGCGCCCCGGCGACGACCTGGTGAAACTCATCGTGAACGCGGTGACGGGCGCCGGGCCCGGGCCCGATTCCCCCGGACTTGCCGACGGTGACGTGCTGATCGTCACGTCGAAGATCGTGAGCAAGGCCGAGGGGCGGATCGTGCGTGCGGACGACCGCGAAGCGGCCATAGACGCGGAGACCGTACGGGTGGTGGCGCGCCGCGGCCCCGCGCGCATCGTGGAGAGCCGGCACGGCTTCGTCATGGCGGCGGCGGGCGTGGACGCGTCCAACACCCCCAAGGGGACTGTGCTGTTGCTGCCAGAGGACCCGGACGCCTCGGCCCTGCGGATCCGCGAGGGCGTGCGGGACGCGCTGGGCGCCGATGTGGGCGTGGTCGTCACGGACACCTTCGGACGGCCGTGGCGCGAAGGGCAGACCGATGTGGCGATCGGCGCCTCGGGCGTACGTGTCCTGGAGGATCTGCGCGGCGGCCGCGACACGTTCGGCAACCCCCTCGGCGTGACGGTCACGGCCGTCGGGGACGAGCTGGCCGCGGCCGGCGAGCTCGTCAAGGGCAAGGCGGACGGCTTCCCCGTCGCCGTCGTGCGGGGGCTTCCGCAGCATCTGCTGCAGCGTCAGGAGACAGAGGTGTCCGAGGAGACAGCGGGGCCCGGGGGCTCGGCGGAGCCGGGTCCGGCCGCCGGGTCCGCCCGGGCACTGGTGCGGGACGCCGCGCAGGACATGTTCCGGCTGGGCACCTCCGAGGCCGTACGGGAAGCGCTCGCGCTGCGCCGTACCGTTCGCGAGTTCACATCCGAACCGGTGGACGGAGGTTCGGTGCGCCGAGCCGTCGACGCGGCGGTGACGGCGCCGGCGCCGCACCACACGACGCCGTGGCGCTTCGTACTGCTCGAGTCGCCTCAGTCGCGGCTGGCGCTGCTCGACGCGATGCGCGGGAAGTGGATCGCCGATCTGCGGGCGGACGGCAAGAGCGAGGAGAGCATCGCCAAGCGGGTCCGGCGCGGCGACGTACTGCGCAACGCGCCGTATCTGGTGGTGCCTTGCCTCGTGACGGACGGCTCGCACGACTATCCGGACGCGCGGCGCTCCGCGGCGGAGCGGGAGATGTTCGTCGTCGCGTGCGGCGCGGGCATCCAGAACTTCCTTGTGGCGCTGGCCGGTGAGCAACTGGGCTCGGCGTGGGTGTCGTCGACGATGTTCTGCCGTGACGTGGTACGCGAAGTACTCGAACTGCCCGGCGAATGGGACCCGATGGGCGCTGTGGCCGTCGGACATGCGGCGGCCCCGCCTCGGCAGCGGCCGCCGCGCCGGGGCGACGACTTCACCGAGGTGCGCTGAGCGGCCCGGCGGCCGCAGGAAGGGGCACGAGCCGGGCCGCGTCACAACCCGCCGTACCCGTCGGGCACCCGGCCGCACCGCCGCGGGAGCGGCCGCCGCGTCACAGACGCGCGATGTCGCCGATGGGGAACCGGGGCTGACGCCGTGCCGGGGCCCGCCCCGCGAGCAGGATCAGCCGCGCCGCGCGGTGCCGCTGTCCCTCGTACGGGGCGAGCAGTTCCAGCATTCCGGCGTCGTCGGTGTCCCGCGCACCGGTGAGCGAGTAGCCGACGATGCGCGGCAGATGCAGATCTCCGACGGTCAGCGCATCGGGGTCGCCGTTGCTGCGCTGGAGGGTCTCGGCAGCGGTCCACGGGCCGATGCCGGGGATGAGCTGGAGCCGCCGCATCGCGGCCGCCAGCTCCATCGACCCGGCCTCCTCCAGCCGGGGCGCCCGCTGGGCCGCCCGTATGACGGCCGCGGAGCGCTTGCTGTCGACGCCCGCACGGTGCCACTCCCAGGAGGGGATGCGGCACCAGGCGCGGGGCTCCGGCATGACGTACAGGTTCTCGTGCGGGCCGGGCGCGCGCTCTCCGTACCGGCGCACCAGGAGCCGCCACGCGCGGTACGCCTCATGGGTGGTCACCTTCTGCTCCAGCACCGACGGGATCAGCGCCTCCATGACCAGTCCGGTGCGCGGCAGCCGGAGCCCGGGGTGGCGCCGGTGCGCCTCCCTCGTAAGCCGGTGGTGCGGGACGAAGGCTGACGGGTCGTCGTCCGCGCCCAGCAGCGAGGGCAGCCGCTCCAGGCACCACTCGCCGCCCGCGCCCCATGCTTCGGCGTGTACGGCGGCGGCCCCGGCGTCCGCGGTGATGCGCAGCGTCGCCGGCCCGTCCGGGGTGCGGGTCGCCCGCCACACCGCGCCGCCCTCGGTGCGGTAGCAGGGGTCGTACGGTCCGCGCCGCAGCACGCGCAGGTTGCTCCGCAGGTCGTACGACGCGGGCGCGGTCCAGGAACGGGTGGTACGGGCGGCAGGCACGCCCGACAGCGTATGCGCGCGGCGTCCGGTGCTCCCCGGGCGGGGCACGACCGGCCCTCGGACGAGGGTCGATCGACGTACCGCGGTCAGGGAGTTCGCCGTACCGCGGTCACTGGTCGGACGAGAAGCGCACCGCGCCCGCCGGAATGCGCGCGCCGCACCACACGCGGATGCCGTCGCGCAGCTCGTTGCCCTCGCCGACGACGGCTCCGTCGCCCACCACGGCACCGTCGAGGACCGTGGCCGAGCCGATGCGGGCTCCGGCGCCGATCAGCGAGTCCCGCACGTCGGCGCCGGGTTCGATGACGGCGCCGTCGAGCACCGTCGAGCCGTCGACCCGCGCGCCGGCGCCGACCGACGCACCCTCGCCCACGACCGTCCCGCCCGTCAGCTTCGCGTCGGGCGCGACGCGCGCCGTGTCCAGTACAAGCCGGTCGCCGCAGCGGCCCGGCACCGCCGGCGAGGGCGCTCTGCCGAGCACGAGATCGGCGGAGCCGCGTACGAACGCCTGCGGTGTGCCCAGGTCCAGCCAGTAGGTGGAGTCGACCATGCCCTGCAGGTGCGCGCCGCCGGAGAGCAGACCGGGAAAGGTCTCGCGCTCCACCGAGACCGGACGGGCCGCGGGAATGGTGTCGATGACGGAGCGGTCGAAGACGTACGCACCGGCGTTGATCTGGTCGGTGACGATCTCCTCGGGAGTCTGCGGCTTCTCCAGGAATGCGGTGACGCGCCCGTCGTCGTCCGTCGGCACCAGGCCGTACGCACGCGGATCGTCGACGCGGGTGAGGTGGAGCGAGACGTCGGCCCCGGTGCGGGTGTGCACGTCCACGAGCTCGCCGATGTCGAGGCCGGTGAGGATGTCGCCGTTGAAGACGAGCACCGGGTCGGACGGGGCGGAGTGCAGCCGAGGCGCGACGTTGCGGATGGCTCCGCCCGTGCCGAGCGGCTCCTCCTCCGTGACGTACTCCAGGTGCAGCCCGAGTTGTGAGCCGTCGCCGAAGTACGGCTCGAAGACCTCGGCCAGATAGGACGTCGCCATCACCACGTGGTCCACGCCGGCCGCACGCGCCCTCGCCAGCTGATGAGCGAGGAAGGGCACGCCTGCCGCCGGCACCATCGGCTTCGGCGTGTGCACTGTCAGCGGGCGCAGCCGGGTGCCCTTGCCGCCGACAAGGAGGATCGCTTCTGTCACCGGTTTGTCTTCGCTTCCTGACTGGCTGAGCCGGCGGAGGAGGCCTGAGCCGGGTGGTCGGCGGCCAGTTTATGCAGCGGTGCCGGGCCGCAGGGGCGGACACCCGCAGGCGCCTGTCGCCCCCGCGGCGGAGCCGGCGGCACCTGTGTCAGCGGCGGCCCTGGAGCCGTGCCGCGTCGGTGCGTACGGAGGGGAGTTCGCGGTAGAGCTTCTCGCCGGGGCACTCCGTGACGAATCCGTCGCGGTGCCCGGAGACGGCGTTGAACACCACCTTGCTGCCCTTCTTGTGCTTGGTGCCGCCTGCGGACGTCAGGGTCACCTTGCCGTTCGCGGCGACGCCGTGCACTCCGAGCTTCCAGGCCGTCAGCTTGGAGAGCGCCTCCTTGGCGGCCTTCGACGGCACTTCTTTCGAGTACGTGCCGAGGACCGCGATCCCCGTGGTGTCCGCGTTGAAGCCGAGCGTGTGGGCGCCCATGACCGGCTTGGCCACTCCGCCGGCGCGGCCCTCGTAGATCTTGCCGCACTTGTCGACGAGGAAGTTGTAGCCGATGTCGCGCCAGCGGCTGCTCGACACGTGGTAGCGGTAGATGCCGCGGATGATGGCCGGCACGTCGCCGCAGTCGTAGTCGTTCGTCTCGGCCGAGTGGTGCACGAACGCGGCCTTCATGGCCTTGCTGTAGCTGAACTCCCGCTCCCGCATGCCCTCGTCCGCGCCCCAGCCCTTACGGGTGACGATCTCCGGGCGGGGTCCGATGCGGCTGTCCTCCGCCCGGTCCTTCCTCGAGGGAGTCGCGTCGGCGGCGTCGTCTCCGTACGTGGAACGGGTATCGGCCCTGCTGAGACCGGGCAGGACACCGCCGGGGCGCTTCGCCGGGTCGTCGCCGCGTGCGGTGTCGCCGGCGCCGTCGCCCGCGCGGGAGCCGGAGCGCGGTGACTTGCCCGGGTCGACGAGTTCAAGGCGCGCGCCGTCGGGCAGCCCGGCCTCTCCCTTCCGGCCGCCCGAGGCGCCGCCCGCCTTCGTCCCGTCGGTGCCCGGCAGGATGCGTACGCGCACCGCCGTGGAGTCCCCGACCCACATGGGGGCCGAGGCGCCGAGCGCCCCCCGGCCAGTGCGGTCCCGCTCGGCCGGCCCGGGTCTGCCGTCGCCGTGCGTGTTCAGAGTCCGCCACGCGGACCACTTGTCCGTGTCATCGGCACGCGTCTGCACCTGGAGCCGGCCGGGCGGCACGGCACCGGGATCGTTCCAGACCACGCCGACGAGCGAGAAGGGCTTCACCTTCCGGGAGGTCACGCGTCTCCCGCCCGACGGGTCGTCCTCCCATGCGGAGAGCAGTCTGTCCCCGGAGCGGGTGCCGTCACCGCGTGCGCGGAGCGGGAGCGACTGGGTGCTGCCGGGGACCGAACCGTCCCTGTCCGCGGCGGCGGCACGGGTGCCGCTTCCCGCGGCACCGGGCCCGCGGGGGGCGGCGGGGGGTGCGGCGTCCTCGGCGGACTCCGAGTGCTTGCCCGACAGCATGGATTCGGCGGACTCGGTGGGCGCGAGCGGCAACAGCACAGCTCCTGCACACGCGACACCGATCGTGGTGACTAGTAGTGCTCGCATGACGCGATCGTGCACATAGGCCTAGATATCTGTCTATTCGGGACAGAATGGTGCAGCTGATGCTCCGTCCGATACCTCTGGTCACACTCCGTCAGTACGGAGGAGGCGGCGGGCCGTCCGCCGCAGTGGCCGTCCCCGCAGAGCCGCCGCACCCGCACGCGTAGGCTTATCGAGTGAGCACTCCCCCACGCACCCCCGCCGACCTGCTGCGTTCCGCCCTCGACCAGGATTCCGGGCGTCCGCTGGTGACCTTCTACGACGACGCCACCGGCGAGCGCGTCGAGCTCTCCGTCGCCACTTTCGCCAACTGGACGGCGAAGACCGCGAACCTGCTCCAGGACGAACTGGCCACCGAGCCCGGTGACAGGCTCGCCCTGCTGCTGCCCGCGCACTGGCAGACCGCCGTCTGGCTGCTGGCCTGTTCCTCCGCCGGCGTCGTCGCCGACATGCAGGGGGATCCGGCGGGCGCCTCGCTCGTCGTCACCGGCCCCGAATCACTGAAGGCCGCGCGCGCGTGCGGCGGCGAACGCGTCGCGCTGAGCCTGCTTCCGCTCGGGGCGCGCTTTCCGGAGCGTCCCGAGGGCTTCGTCGACTACGCGGCCGAAGTGCCGGGCCAGGGCGACCAGTTCATGCCGTACGTGCCCATCGACCCCGGCGACCCATTCCTCGTCCCGCCCGGCGGACCGGCGGCCCTGACGGGGGGCGAAGCCGTCGATCGCGCGCTCGCGGACGCGGAGTCGCTGGGCCTGGGGCCCGGCTCGCGAGTGCTCTCGCGCCGCCCGTACGACAGCTGGGACGGACTGAGCGCCGGGCTGCTGGCCCCACTGGCCGTCGGCGGTTCGGTCGTACTGTGCCGCAATTCCCAGCACCTGGACGCCGCTGCGCTCGGCAAACGCGGTGAGGACGAGCGCGTCACCCACACCATCGACTGAGCGGGCTCTCCGACCCGCCTCTCCTCCCCGCCCGACTCGGCACGGTCAGCGATGATCAGCGGTATTCATCAGTGATCAGCAGCGATCAGCCTTGCGTACAACCTTGTACGGGTATCGGGCGTCTGCCTTCGTGACCGGCGCCCACACGCCTGTACGCGTCCCGCACGCGCCGCCGAGACCACGAGGGATGACGCAGACGTGACCGACTCCGGGCCGGACGACGACAGAGCAACCGAGAACGGCACCCCAGGCACCGCAGTTACCGCAGGCGCCGCAGGCACTTCAGGCACCGCGGATGCCACCCGCCCCGCGCCACCGCCGCGCCGGCGCCCCCGCCGCTGGCTGCGCGTCGTCTCCCTGGCCGCCTCGGTGCTCGTACTCGCCGCGGCCGGCGCCGGCTGGACCCTCTACAACAAGCTCGACGGCAACATCCGCACGGATGTCGGCACCGCGCAGCAGCTCGAACACTACGAGGCTCAGCGCCCCGACCCCGCCGCGGGCGAGGCCGAGAACATCCTGCTGCTCGGCTCCGACAGCCGCCGCGGCGGCAACAGCGAATACGGACACGACCAAGGCGGCCAGCGGTCCGACACCGCGATCCTTCTGCACATCTCCGCCGACCGCCGCAGCGCCACCGGCGTCTCGCTCCCCCGCGACCTGATGGTCGACATCCCCGCGTGCACCGGCAGCGACGGCAGCCGCACCCGGGCACGCTTCGCACAGTTCAACAGCGCGTTCCAGACCGGCGGCGCCGCCTGCACCATCCGTACCGTCGAGACGCTCACGGGGCTGCGCGTCGACCATCACCTCGTGGTCGACTTCACCGGCTTCAAGTCACTGGTCGACAAGGTGGGCGGAGTGGAGGTGTGCCTCCCCGGCGCGGTGCGCGACCGCGACGCCAAGCTCGAACTCCCGGCGGGCCGGCAGACACTGGGCGGCGAGGACGCCCTCGGCTACGTACGGACCCGGCACGGGCTCGGAAACGGCAGCGACACCGACCGCATGAGCCGGCAGCAGCAGTTCCTCGGTTCACTGGTGAAGAAAGTGCGCAGCAATGGTGTCCTGCTGAATCCGGCGAAGCTTTATCCGGTGCTGCACTCGGCGACCTCCGCACTCACCGCGGACCAAGGGCTGGATTCCCTCGGTGAGCTGTACGAACTCGCGCGCGGTGTACGGAACATCCCCGAGAACCAGGTGCGCTTCCTCACCGTCCCGAGACAGTCGTACAGACTCGACGGAAACCGCGACGAACTGGTCCAGCCGGACGCCGGCCGCCTCTTCACGCAACTTCGCGAAGACCGCGGAGTGCGGGTCGGCAGACCGGCCGGCGACGGCACCGGCGGAAACGGGCAGACCACCCCGGGCCGCTCCGCAGGCCCTGATCAGGGAGACAGGAACCAAGCCGCGGGCAATGCCGTCAGATCCTCGGTGCGCAGGGGGCCGGCAGGCCCCGCACCGGACGGCAGTCGTCATCCGGAAGAACCGGCGCCGGTTTACCGGGGGACGACGGCGGCGCGGGATGTCTGCCGCACATGACATCTCCACCACCGACCAGGCTGGGATTGGAACGAATTGACCACTTCTGAGGTCGTGGAATTTGTCACCGCCGTCGCTCGGCGCCGAACCTGCCGGATAGTGTGGCCGCTCCGGTCCGCCCCGACAGGGCGGTGCCAGGCGGCAAATGGAGGACTTACGCAATCGTGAACGCGCAAGGCCGTGGGCGCGCGGGAGACGTAGATCCCGCGGATCAGTGGGTGTTCGATCCGAGCACCGGCAGCTACAAGCTGCGACTGAACTCTGATGCCGGCGACTCCCGGAGTCCGTCGGCCGGCAGCCGTCCCGACGCCCCGCGCCAGAGGAGAGCCTCCGCTGCAGAGGAGGCCGAGCCCCGGCTTCCCTCGCAGCGCCGCCGCGGTGGCCGCTCCCAGCCGCCGCCCCCCGTCGCGGGCCACGGCCGCCGCAAGCGCAGGCCGGGCCCGTCGAAGAAGCAGAAGGTGCTGCGCTGGGGCGCCGGGACCCTGGGGCTGATACTGGTCGCCGGGGGCGTTGCAGGCTACTTCCTGTACGACCACTTCAACGGGAACATCAGCAAGGTCGACGTCGGCAAGAACAACGCCGCGGTCACCGACGGCCCCGTGAACATACTCGTCCTCGGCACCGACTCCCGTAAGGGCAAGGGCAACGGCGGCTACGGCGACGCCGCGAGCGTCGGCCACGCCGACACGACGTTCCTCTTCCACGTCTCCGAGGACCGCACCAACGCCACCGCGCTGTCCATCCCGCGCGACATGATCACGGACATCCCCGCCTGCCCCACGAAGCAGGGGGACGGCTCGACGAAGACCATTCCCGGTCAGACGGACGTACGGTTCAACACCAGCCTCGGCCAGTCCGGCCGCGACCCCGGCTGCACGTGGCGCACGGTCGAGAAGATGACCGGCCTCAAGATCAACCACTTCATGATGGCGGACTTCAACGCCGTCAAGGAGCTCTCCACGGCGGTCGGCGGCGTGCAGGTGTGCACCGCGAAGCCGATCAAGGACCCCAAGTCCCATCTGAACCTCACGGCCGGCAAGCACACCGTCAAGGGCGAACAGGCCCTGGCCTTCGTGCGTACCCGGAAGACGGTCGGCTTCGGGAGCGACCTGGACCGCATCAAGCTCCAGCAGCAGTTCCTCAGCTCGATGATCCGGAAGATGAAGTCCGGAGACACCCTCAGCGACCCGTCGAAGCTGTTCGACCTGGCCAACGTCATGACCAAGGCGCTGACCGTCGACACCGGCATCGGCACCGTCGGGAAGCTGACGGACCTGGCCAAGGACCTTCAGCGAGTGGACGTCAAGAACATCACCTTCGCCACTGTCCCGGTCGTGGACAACCCTGAGGACCCGGCGACCGTCGTACTCGATGAAGCGAAGTCGAAGCCCCTCTTCAAGATGGTGCAGGCGGACAAGTCGCTCACCAAGACGAAGAAGGGCTCCAAGGGGAAGGATCCGTCGAAGGCGAAGAAGGTGCCGGCCTCGCAGGTGCGCGTGGATGTGCGCAACGGCGGCGGCCCGGTGGGTGCGGCCCAGCAGACCGTCGACTGGCTGCAGAACCAGAAGGGCGTCGGGCTCTCGACCAACGCCGGCAACGCCCCGTCCCAACTGTCCAAGACCAGGCTGGAGTTCTCCTCCAGCCAGGCCGGGCAGGCGGCCACGCTCGCGGACCTGATGGGCCTGCCGAAGTCGGCCCTGAAGCAGTCCTCGAGCGTGGGCAAGTCCATGGAACTGACCCTTGCCAAGGACTTCACCGCGGCAGGCGAGCCGGTCGCCGCACCCGAGAAGGCGCCGGACGGCGTCCAGAACGTCAAGGCGAACGACAAGAAGGTCTGCGCGAAGTGACGTAGTGCCCTCGGGGCGCCCCGCCGGGTGACCCCAGGGCACGCACACACCGCGTGGGACGGAAACGGGGAGGTCCCGTGCGGCAGCGGAACGGCACCGGTGGTGACAGGGGGATGCAGGGCGGCGTGCCTGTGCGCGACCGCCGGTGGGACTCGCAGCACGAAGCAGGCCGCGTGCCGCGACAGCGACAGAGGTACACACAGACAGGCGGCGGCGGTATGGACTCGGACGGTTTCGGCGGCGGCGGGGACGGAGGCGGCGACACCCCTCCTCCCCGTAAGAAGAGACGCGTCCTGCGATGGTTCACGATCTGCCTGTCGCTGCTGATACTCGCGACCGCGGGAGCGGGCTACTTCTACGTGGAGCATCTGAACGGCAACCTCGGCAGGGACGTGCTCAACCTCGGCGACAGCAAGCTGGACAAGAGCAGTCCCAACGCCGCCGGGCAGACCCCTATGAACATCCTGCTGCTGGGCTCGGACTCACGGCAGTCGAAGGAGAACGTCGATCTCGGCGGCGCGAAGGGCGACGGCGAAAGGCCGCCCCTCGCCGACGTCCAGATGCTGCTGCACGTCTCGGCGGACCGCAGCAACATCTCGGTGATCTCCGTCCCGCGGGACACGAAGGCGACGATCCCCAAGTGCACGGACCCCGATGACCAGAAGGTCTACGAGGAGACCACCGGCAAGATCAACTCCAGCCTCCAGCGCGGCGGACCCGGCTGCACCGTCGCCACCTGGGAAGAGCTGACCGGCATTCCCGTCGACCACTTCATGATGATCGACTTCGCAGGTGTCGTCTCCATGGCGGACGCGGTGGGCGGCGTCCCCGTCTGCGTGAACAACAACGTCTACGACCCGCAGTCCAAGCTCCGGCTGAAGAAGGGCAAGTCCGTCGTACGCGGCGAGCAGGCCCTGCACTGGCTGCGCACCCGCCACGGCTTCGGCGACGGCAGCGACATCGGCAGGGCCCGCGCCCAGCACATGTACATGAACTCGATGGTCCGGCAGCTGAAGTCCGGTACGAAGCTCACCGACCCCGGCCAGATGCGCGATCTCGCCGAGGCGGCCACCAAGGCCCTCACGGTCGACGAGGGCCTCGGAAGCGTGAAGAAGCTCTACGACCTCGGCAACGACCTCAAGCGCGTGCCCACCAAGCGCATCACCATGGCGACGATGCCCTGGGAGTACGCCCCGGGCGGCTACGTCGTACCGAAGAAGGGCGACGCGGACCACACGTTCTCGCTCGTACGCAACGACATCGCCCTGGACGGCAAGGACAAGAAGAAGACCCCCGCGAAGAAGCCGGAGCCGAGCGAGCCCACCGTGCCGAAGTCGGAGATCCCCGTACGGGTGATGAACGGCACCGGAAGCGCGCTCCAGGCGCCGGTGAGCGGGCGGGCCGGCGTCATCTCCGAGCAGCTCGGACGGAAGGGCTTCGCCCAGGCCACGGCCGACCAGACGCCCAAGTCCCAGGCGGACACGACGATCCGCTATCAGCGCGAGAACCAGCGCGGCAACGCCCTGGCCGTCGCCAAGGCGATCGGTCTGCCGGACAGCGCCGTCAAGCACTCCAGCGGGGTGCAGGGCGTGACGCTGGTGATCGGCGGCGACTGGCGCGACGGGTCGGTCTACCCGAAGGACGCCGGAGGCGGCTCCGGCAAGAAGAAGGAGAACAAGGCGCCCGACAGCGCCGACGCCCTGCGCGGCGACGACGACCGGGCCTGCATGGAGGTCAACCCGGCCAACCAGTGGTGACCTGAGGACCGGTCGGCCCAGCGAGAGCCGCCGGGACGGCAGGGAGCAGGGAGCAGGCAGCGGAAACGAGAGAGGAGGGGCGGCCGCTTCGGCAGCCGCCCCTCCTCTGTGTGGTCGTCGTGGTCGTCGTGGTCGTCGCGGCACCGGGGCCCGCGACGACCGGCGTCACTGCGTCGCCGGCACCGGAGCCCTGCGGGACGCGATGACCCTGCGTGCCAGCTTCCGCGGGCTCGTCAGGAAGCCCCAGCCCCAGGACATGTGCATCGTGGCCAGCGCGACGGGAATCCACGCCCTGCTCTTCACCGGCAGCCCGCTGCCCGCCGGCAGCGAACCGAGCACGACGGCGGCCAGATAGCCGCCGGGGACGACGAACCCCACAGGCAGCCCCGCAAGCCCGGCGCCCGTGCCCAGCGCGATGGCGCACAGCGCGACGGGCGGCGCCAGATAGCGCAGGTTGATCGACCCGGGGTGGTACCGCGCGACGACGTGCCGCCAACGCCCGTAGTTGCGGTACTGCTTGGCCAGCGCACGGACGCTCGGCCGCGGGCGGTATTCGACCTTCAGCTCCGGCGAGAACCAGACCTTGCCGCCCGCCCCGCGGATGCGGAAGTTCAGCTCCCAGTCCTGAGCCCGGATGAACTCCTCGTTGTAGCCGCCCTGTTGCTCCAGTACGTCACGCCGGAACACCCCTAGATAGACGGTCTCGGCCTCGCCCGCCTGCCCGCCCGTGTGGAAGGCGGCGTTGCCGACGCCGATCTTCGAGGTCATGGCGGCGGCGACGGCGCGCTCCCAGTCGTTCTCACCCTCGGCGTGCATGATGCCGCCGACGTTGGCGGCGCCTGTCTGCGACAGCAGCCGTACGGCCGTGGTGATGTACCCGGGCGAGAGCATCCCGTGCCCGTCCACCCGCACCACCACCGGATGCCGGGACGCCTTTATGGCGGCGTTCAGCGCCGCGGGCGTGCGGCCGCTCGGATTCGGGACCGTGTGCACCCGGGGATCCTCGGCCACCAGCTCCGCCGCGATCTCGTCCGTACGGTCCTCCGAGGGCCCGAGGGCGATGACGACCTCCAGCTCTCCTTCGTATTCCTGCTGGAGGATGTGCTTGACGGAGCTGCGCAGATGCCGTTCCTCGTTGAGAACCGGCATGATCACCGAGACCGCGGGCAGCTCCGCACCCGGGGAAGTCCATTCAGTCACCTGTTCACGTTACCGCGACGGAACGAGGCCCCCGCACGCCAGCCGGGTGCCCTCCTGATCGCGCGACGGCGTGTGTTCAAGTGCCGCAGATCGTATCGCCCTACGGTATGGCAATGCGCGCGGAAGCTCACAAAAACGGCCGTAACCCCCGCTGGGGGGTGCGCCTGGCGACGGCCCTCTCCGTGCTGGTGCTCGGGGCGAGCGGCGTCGGCCATCTCATGGTCAGCGGACTCAACGCGGACGTGAGCCGGGTGGATCCCTTCCAGGGGCTCACCGACCGCCCACGGGACACCGGCGGCGTCAACTTCCTTGTCGTGGGCACCGACCGGCGCGACAAGCTCTCCGACGAGGAGCGGCAGAAGTACCGTCTGGGCGGCTCGGCCTGCGACTGCACGGACACCCTGATGCTCGTGCACCTCTCGGCCGACCACGACCGCGCGAGTGTCGTCAGCCTCCCCCGCGACTCGTACACGAAGCTCCCCGCGCACACCGACCCGGGCGGCGGCGGCAAGCAGCACCCGGCCGAGCCCGCGAAGCTCAACTCTGCCTACGCGCACGGCGGTGCGCATCTGACCGTCCGCACCGTCGAGTCCATGACCGGCATCCACATCGACCACTACCTCGAGGTCGACTTCACCAGCTTCATGCGCACGGTCGACGTGCTGGGCGGGGTGCCCGTCTGCACGGAGAAGGCCCTCCACGACAGCCACTCCGGCCTGAATCTCCCGGCGGGCACGACCAATCTCAACGGCGGTCGCGCCCTGCAGTACGTACGCGCACGGCACCTGGGCGACGGCTCCGACCTGGGCCGGATGGAGCGCCAGCAGCACTTCCTCGCCGCCGTGATCGAGAAGGCCACAGACAGCGGCGTACTGATGAACCCCGTGAAGCTGAAGAAGGTCGCCTCCACGGTCCTCGACTCCGTACGGGCGGACGACGGACTCGGCAGTGCGGAGATGCTCGAACTCGGGCGTGCGCTGCGGCGCTTCAACTCCGACTCCTCGGAGTTCGTCTCCATTCCCGTCCAGGACGCGGACTACCGGGTCCCGAAGCTGGGCTCCACCGTGAAGTGGGACGAGCGCAAGGCCCGCAAGCTCTTCGCGGCCCTGCAGGACGACAAGCCCCTGACGGAGAAGAAGCCCCAGGACACCGAGCGGGCGCAGGGCTCCGGCAAGAAGGAGGGCGAGGACGCCGCCCCTGCCGTGGTCGTCGGCATCCCGCCGGGCGCCGTCCAGGTGCAGGTGGACAACGGCACGCGGCGGAAGGGACTCGCGCGCGGCGTCGACAGGGAACTGCACGCCACCGGCTTCGCCACGACGGGCTCGCCGGGGTCGGCGGACCGCGACGACGCCTCCCGTACGACCATCTCCTACGACCCGCGCTGGGACCGCTCCGCGCGGACGCTGGCCAAGGCCCTGCCGGGCGCCGAGCTGGTGGAGGAGCCCGGCCGCGGGCCCGTCATGAGGGTCACGGTCGGCGGGGAGAACCAGAGCGTACGGAAGGTGCGCGTCAGTTCGCCCTCGGCCGAGGCGCCCTCGCCGGGTGCCGACGCACCCGACCACGGGGCGGTCAAGGGCGGCGAGCAGGCGTCCTGCGCCTGACGGGCATGGTCTTCAGTCAGGTCCTCGGCCGGGTCCGTCCGTTCCGTTCGCGGCGTCAGCCGGTGCTCTCCGGCATGGAACGCTCCCGCTGCTTGCGGGCCCGCAGCTCCTTGATGGCGCGGCGGCTCGCCAGCCGGTGCGTGCGGCGGATCTGCGCCTCCTGATGACGCCGCTCGTCCTGCTCCGTCTGCGGCAGGACCGGAGGTACGGTGCGGGGCCTGCCGTCGGAGTCGACGGCGGCGAAGACCAGATACGCAGAGCCGACGTGGGTGGCCGGCACCGCCTCGTTCCAGCGTTCTGCCAGGACCCGCACGCCGACCTCCATCGAGGAGCGGCCCGTCCAGTTCACCTGCGCCTTGACGTGCACGAGGTCGCCGACGCGCACCGGCTCCAGGAAGACCATCTCGTCCATGGAGGCCGTGACCGCGGGCCCGCCCGAGTGCCGTCCCGCGACCGCGCCCGCCGCGTCGTCCACGAGTTTCATGATCACGCCGCCGTGCACGGTGCCGAGGAGGTTGGTCTCGTTGCCCGACATGATGTGCGACAGCGTGGTCCGGGAGGCGGCGGTGGGCTTGCCCTGCAGGCCGTTCCCCGAGGCGGGGGCATGGTCGGTCATGCGCCCCACCCTAGAGCTTGCTCCGCTGTGACCAGCCGGTGGCCTTACAGGGGACGAACAGTGCCTTTGCATCAGAACGGCTACAGCATCTGTCCGATCTCGCCCCCGGACTGTGTTCCGCCGGGCGGGTCAAGGCAGACTGCCCTCCATGAATGAGTGGCCCGGATGGAACGACTCACACGACAGGTATGGCAGCCCGCGAGCCCACAGAGGCGTGCCGCCGCAGTCGAGAGGCGGCTATGACGCGGGCTACGGCGGGCAGCCGGGTTATTACGACGACCCGGCGGCCGGCTACGACTCGGGATACAACACCGGTCAGGTCTACGGCGGGAACCGCGGTTACGACGACTACGCCCCGTACGACGACTACGACGAGCCGCGCCGGAGGCGCAGGCCGCGCTTCAAGACCGTGGTCATATCCCTGCTCGTCATCCTGCTGGCGTGGTCGGTCGGCACGTACTTCTGGGCCGACTCCAAGCTCCGGCGCGAGGTCGATCTCAGCATCGTCCAGGACCGTCCGGAGACCGGCCAGGGCACCAACTACCTGATCGTCGGCTCGGACAGCCGCGAGGGCCTGTCCGCTCAGGAGAAGAAGGACTTCAAGACGGGCTCGGCCGAGGGCAAGCGGACCGACTCGATGATGATCCTGCACGTCGGCAGCGGCGGCCCGACGCTGATCTCGCTGCCGCGTGACTCCTGGGTCGAGATCCCGCCCTTCAAGGGCTCCGAGTCCGGCAAGCAGTTCGAAAACACCCAGCAGACCAAGCTCAACGCCGCCTACTCGCAGGACGGCGCCCCGCTTCTCGTCCGTACGGTCGAGCACAACACCGGGTTGAAGATCGACCACTACGCCGAGATCGGCTTCGGCGGCTTCGCGCAGATCGTGGACGCGGTCGGCGGCGTGGAGATGAACATCCCGCAGGACATCAAGGACAAGGACTCCGGCGCGGACTTCAAGAAGGGCAAGCAGGTACTGGACGGCAAGCAGTCCCTCTCCTTCGTCCGCAACCGTCACGCGGGGACCGGCGACAGCGACCTCGGCCGTACGAAGAACCAGCAGAAGTTCCTGGCGGCCCTGGCGAACCAGACGGCGACCCCCTCGACGGTCCTCAACCCGTTCCGGCTGTACCCCACCATGGGCGCGGGCCTGGACACCCTCGTCGTCGACACGGACATGAGCCTGTGGAACCTGGGCTCGATGTTCTTCGCGATGAAGGACGTCAACAGCGGTGAGGGCAAGCGGATGAACATGCCGATCTCCGGGCCCGCACCGGCCGGTTCGCTGCAGTGGGACAAGGCGAAGGTGAAGCAGCTCACCGAGCAGCTGAAGAACGACGAGAAGGTCACCGTCACGTCGGACCGGTGACCGTTCGGCTCGTCAGTCGCAGGCGCACAGACAGAACGGGTGCCCGGCAGGGTCCAGATAGACGCGGAAGCCCCGCTTGCCTCCGTCGTCGCCCTGGATCAGCCGGGCGCCCAGTTCGATCACCTCTTTCTCCGCCTCGTCGAGGCGGTCCTTCGGCACGTCCAGATCCAGATGCAGCTGCTGGGCGTGCTCCAGGCTGGGCCACTGCGGCGGGATGAATCCGGTCGACTCCTGGAATGAGAGCCGCTGACCGGTGGGGCCGGTGACGTCAACCCATTCCTTCGTCCCGTCCGGGTCGACCTTCCAGTCGAGGACCTGTGCGTAGAACTCGGCGAGGCGCTGGGTGTCGGGACAGTCCAGGACCACGGTCTGCAAGCCGGCAATCGCCATTGTTACCCCTTGAAGTCGTTAACCGGTAACGCTCTCGGTTACCACATCATGGCCCTTCGTCGGTAACGTGGCAAGGGTGACGGACCGACCGCCCCCGGAAGCACTCGTCCTGGTGCAGGAGCTGACGAACACGCTCGACGTCGAGACGGGCGAGGACTCCCTCGCCGCGCCGGGCGGCGTCGAGGAGTTCGCGCGGCGTCACGGGATCGAGGGGCTGGGAGGCGAGACCTCCGCCGGGCGTCAGCTCGCCGTGCTGCGCGAGCTGCGGGAGGCCCTGCGGGCCGCGTGCCTCGCGCACACGGGCACGGACATGCCGTCCGGGGCGTCCGAGGCGCTCGGCCGACGCCTGGCGGAGGCACCGCTCGTCGTCGCCGTCGACGGAGCGGGACGCGCCACGCTGCGTCCCGCGGCAGGGCTGACGGGCCCCGCCCTGCTCACCGCCCGTATCGCCGCGGGCATCGCCGCGGCGGAGTCCGACGGCACATGGCAGCGCCTCAAGGCCTGCGAGGCGCACGACTGCCTCTGGGTCTTCTACGACCGCAGCCCGGCGGGGCGGGGCCGCTGGTGCTCCATGGCGGTGTGCGGAAGCCGCGCGAAGATGCGCACGTACCGCGCGAAGCGCCGGTAGTCGCTCCGGCTTTCCGGGGACCGCTCCCCGCTCCCCGCGGGGCCGCACGTCCGGCCGCGTGTCGCGCGTGAACTGTGCGCCGCCGCCCATCGGTTGCGGGGGACGGCCGCCGCACACCGGGCAGCGGCTCCGGCTACGGGGCGCCCGCACCGACCCCGTACGGAGTTGCCGGAGGCCCCAAGGCCTCCGGGTCCCGGCATGCCGGAGGGTGCGCGGCGCGCTACGCCGTTGGGCGGCCCAGCGCGCGGAACTTCCAGTTCGCCTTGCGCCACAGGGCCGGATCAAGGGTGTTGCGCCCGTCCAGTACGTGCCGTACGGCCACGACCTCGCCCAGCGCCGCCGGGTCCAGCTCCTGGAACTCCCGCCACTCCGTCAGATGCAGTACGACGTCCGCGCCGCGCACCGCCTCCACCGCGCTCGGCGCGTAGCGCAGGGTCGGGAAGAGCGCGCGGGCGTTCTCCATGCCCTTGGGGTCGTAGACCGTCACCTGTGCGCCCTGCAGATGCAGCTGCCCGGCGACGTTCAGCGCGGGCGAGTCCCGTACGTCGTCGGAGTCCGGCTTGAAGGTGGCTCCCAGGACGCCGATGCGCGTGCCCAGCAGCGTGCCGCCCACCGCGTCACGGGCCAGCTCGACCATCTGGGCCCGGCGCCGCATGTTGATGGAGTCGACCTCGCGCAGGAACGTCAGGGCCTGGGAGGCGCCGAGTTCGCCGGCGCGGGCCATGAAGGCGCGGATGTCCTTGGGCAGGCAGCCGCCGCCGAAGCCGATGCCGGCGCGCAGGAACTTCCTGCCGATGCGGTCGTCGTGCCCTATGGCCTCGGCGAGCTTCACCACGTCGCCGTCGGCGGCCTCGCACACCTCGGCCATGGCGTTGATGAAGGAGATCTTCGTCGCGAGGAAGGAGTTGGCCGAGGTCTTGACCAGCTCGGCCGTCGGGAAGTCGGTGACGACGAAGGGCGAACCCTCGGCGAGCGGCTTCGCGTACACCTCGCGCAGCTGCTGCTCGGCGCGCTCACTGCGCACGCCGACGACGATGCGGTCCGGGTGCAGCGTGTCCTTGACGGCGAGGCCCTCCCGCAGGAACTCCGGGTTCCAGGCCAGCTCCGCGTCCTTGCCGGCGGGCGCCAGCTCCGCCAGCCGGTCAGCGAGCCGCGCGGCGCTGCCGACCGGCACTGTCGACTTGCCGACGACGAGAGCGGGGCGCGTCAGACGGGGCGCGAGCGACTCGACCGCGCTGTCGACATAGCTCATGTCGCACGCGTACTCACCGTGCTTCTGCGGGGTGTTGACGCAGACGAAGTGGACGTCGCCGAACTCCGCCACCTCCTCGTACGAGGTGGTGAAGCGGAGCCGTCCGCTCGAACCGGGGTGCCCCGCGACGTGCTTGCGCAGCAGCTCCTCGAGACCCGGTTCGTACATCGGGGTCTCGCCGCGCTCCAGCATCGCGACCTTCTCCGGCGAGATGTCCAGGCCCAGCACCTCGAAGCCGAGTTCGGCCATGGCGGCGGCGTGCGTGGCGCCGAGATAGCCGGTGCCGATCACTGTGATCTTGAGCGGTGCCCTGTTGGCCATGGTTGGGTTGCTCCTGTAGGACGACGCGGACGGCGCTCGGGCCGCTCCGGAAACGCTGCCCGCGCAGCATATCGGGGGCCGCCTGTCGCGAAACTCACGTATCCCGTGCGGACCGGCGGGCCCTAGAATTCGGGTTACTTAACGGTAATTAGCAGATGCCCGCGCGTGCTGGTGCCGGGAGGGGCACTGGTCGCCGTGCCGGCACAGCACAGCTGATGAGGAGTGAGACACCTTGGCGTCATCGGGAAAAAGCGCAGCCGCTGACTTCGGCCTCTACCGGCCTTCCGAAGAGCACGACATGCTCAGGGACTCGGTGCGCGCCCTCTCCGAGGCGAAGATCGCGCCCTTCGCCACCGAGGTGGACGAGGAGGCCCGCTTCCCGCAGGAGGCCCGGGACGCGCTGGAGGCCAACGACCTGCACGCCGTGCACGTGCCCGAGGCGTACGGCGGCGCGGGAGCCGACGCCCTCGCGACCGTCATCGTCATCGAGGAGGTCGCCCGTGTGTGCGCGTCCTCCTCGCTGATCCCGGCGGTCAACAAGCTCGGGTCGCTGCCCGTCATCCTCTCCGGCTCCGAGGAGCTGAAGAAGCGGTACCTCTCACCGCTCGCCGCCGGAGAGGCGATGTTCTCGTACTGCCTGAGCGAGCCGGACGCCGGTTCGGACGCGGGCGGCATGAAGACCAAGGCCGTACGGGACGGCGACCACTACGTCCTCAACGGCGTGAAGCGCTGGATCACCAACGCCGGCGTCTCCGACTACTACACCGTCATGGCCGTCACCGACCCGGACAAGCGCACCAAGGGCATCTCCGCCTTCGTCGTCGAGAAGGACGACGAAGGGGTCTCCTTCGGCGCCCCGGAGAAGAAGCTCGGCATCAAGGGCTCCCCGACCCGCGAGGTCTACCTCGACAACGTGCGCATCCCCGCCGACCGGATGCTCGGCGAAGAGGGCACGGGCTTCGCCACCGCCATGCTGACCCTGGACCACACCCGCATCACCATCGCGGCCCAGGCCCTCGGCATCGCGCAGGGCGCCCTCGACTACGCCAAGGGGTACGTCGCTGAGCGCAAGCAGTTCGGCAAGCCGATCGGGGACTTCCAGGGCGTGCAGTTCATGCTCGCCGACATGGCGATGAAGCTGGAGGCGGCCCGCCAGCTGACGTACGCGGCGGCCGCCAAGTCCGAGCGCATCGCCCTCGGCGGCGAGGGCGAGGACCTGACCTTCTTCGGCGCGGCCGCCAAGTGCTACGCCTCGGACGCGGCCATGGAGATCACCACGGACGCCGTACAGCTGCTGGGCGGGTACGGCTACACGCGTGACTACCCGGTCGAGCGGATGATGCGCGACGCCAAGATCACGCAGATCTACGAGGGCACCAACCAGGTCCAGCGGATCGTGATGGCCCGCAACCTGCCGTAGGGCGGCGTCCGGAGCGACTCCGGAGCGACTCCGGAGCGACTCCGGAGCGACTCCGGAGTGGCACGTGCGCACAGGACAGGCTGAGGGCGCTCCCTGCGCGGGAGCGCCCTCAGCCTGTGCAGTGCGTACCGCCGGCGCCGGCCTCAACCGCGGCCGCCGCCGCGCTGGGCGACGCCGGACACCGGTGTGCGTGCCGCGATCCAGCTCATCACCATCCGCTCGACACCGGGCCTGTTCAGGAGCCCGCCGCCGTGCTCCGCGCCCGGCACCGTCGCGACGGTGACGTCGCCCGGCGCCATGCCGCGCCGCAGCTCGGCCGCGCGGAGCGCCTCCGAGTGCGCGACGGGTACGAAGTCGTGCCGGGAGTGGACCAGCAGCATGGGCGGATCGTCGCCGCCGGAGGCGTGCTCCGTCGCCGACATGTCCTGCCACACGCGCCGGCACAGCCCGGCCTTGTCCTGCCTCCCGCGCTCCTGCTTCCCTCTCCCCTGCTTCCCCCGCTCCTGCTTCCCGCGAGGCGGGTCGGGCTCACAGCCCGCCAGCCGCGCGGCGTTGGCGCGCAGCACCGCCATGCCCGCGCTGTCGCCGTCGGGTGCGTTCGCGGTGCTCCAGGAGCGGTACGGGTCGACCACCGGGGAGAGCGCGACGACCCCGGCGAGGTGCCGGCGCCCCGCCCCGTACGTACCGGCGCTCGTGGCGAGCTGCCCGCCCGCCGAGGAGCCGAGGAGGACGATCCGGTGCGGGTCCACGCCGAAGTGCCGTGCGCGCTGCCTGATCCAGCGCACGGCGCGCAGCACGTCCTCGCGCTGGGCGGGCCAGGAGGCGTCGGTGTTGCGGCGGTAGCCGAGGTTGAAGACGGCGGGGCCGGCGCCGGCGATCCGCCGGGCCCACCTGTTCCACCCGGCCGACCTGTCCTGGTACCAGAAGCCCCCGTGCACGATGACGACGCCCGTACGGAGCGGACCGGGGCGTGCCGCGTTCCCGTCGCTGACTGCGACCAGCTTCTGCCGCGGCAGCGGTCCGTAGGAGTACGTGCGACGCTCCGATTCCGGCCGGGACTGCCCGGGCCCGCGCTCCTGGCCGCCGCGCACCACGGGCGACGTGCAGAGAATCAGCGCCAGACATGTCACGAGGACGACGGGGAGTCTGTGCACGTCACCAGCGTCAGGGCCGCTCGTCCAAGCCGCAACAGCACTCTCCGTGACCGGAAGCCGCCGGCCGGACATGCGGCGGCCCCGGCTCCGCGAGTACGGAACCGGGGCCGCCGGACAGACGCAGGACAGGCCGCTGGAAGCCCGCCGCGCACGCGGCGCGGTGCTACTTCACAGTGCCCAGCAGCGGATTGATCCGCTTGCGGGCCGCCAGGAAGACGAAGCCCGCGAGGGCCGCTAGCACGCCCTGGACCGCGAAGCTCGTCGTGCTGCTCGCCGCGTCGCCGAGTACGAGCTGGACGATCGCGAAGACGCAGTCGCCGGCGGTGACCGCCAGGAACCACACGCCCATGAGCTGGCTCGCGTACTTGGCGGGCGCCAGCTTCGTCGTGACCGACAGCCCGACCGGCGAGAGGCACAGCTCCGCGACGGTCTGCAGCAGGTAGACGGTGATCAGCCACAGCGGAGTGACCTTGTCGCCGCCGGAGGCCGAGGCGATGGCCAGCATCATCACGCCGAAGGAGACGCCGATGCCGATCAGGCCGAAGGAGAACTTCGTCGTCGTGGCCGGATTGCGGCTGCCGAGCTTCACCCACAGCGCGGCCAGCACCGGGGCAATGATCATCACCCACAGCGGGTTGACCGACTGGAACCAGCTCGTGGGGAACTCGATCCCCAACAGGTCGGTCGAAGTGCTCTTCTCGGCGAACAGGTTCAGCGTCGAGCCGGCCTGGTCGAAGATCATCCAGAAGATGGCGGCCGCGACGAAGAACCAGATGTAGCCACTGAGCTTCTTCCGCTCTTCCTCGGTGACCTCGCGGTCGCGGCGCATCTTCACGAAGTAGTACGTGGGCAGCACCAGGCCCGCGATGCTCAGCGGCCACAGCACCCAGTCGATGGTGAAGGCCTCGGCGAGCACGACGGCCGTGTAGAAGACGCCGACCACGGCGGCGGCGATCAGGGTGTTGCGGATCGCCTTGTTGCGCTCGCTCACATCCAGCGGCTGCGGTACGACGCTGGACTGCGCAGGCAGCTGCCGGGTGCCGATCAGGAACTGGATCAGGCCCAGGGCCATGCCGACCGCGGCCAGGCCGAAGCCCAGGTGCCAGCTGACCTTCTGGCCCGCCCAGCCGATCAGCAGCGGGGCGGCGAACGCACCGATGTTGATCCCCATGTAGAAGACGGTGAATCCGCCGTCCCTGCGGGGGTCGTTGGGGCCCGCGTAGAGGTGGCCGACCATCGTGGAGATGTTGGCCTTCAGCAGACCGGAGCCGACGCCGATGAAGACGAGCCCGGCGAAGAAGAGCGCGTTGACGCCGGTGGCCAGCAGCGCGTGGCCGATCATGATCACGAACGCGGATATGGAGACCGTCTTGCGCGGCCCCCAGACGCGGTCGCCGAGCCAGCCGCCCGGCATCGCCATCAGATAGACGGTGGCGTTGTAGACCGAGTAGAGCGCCACGGCGGTGGCCGAGGCCATGCCCATGCCGCCCTCGGAGACGGCGGCCGTCAGATAGAGGACGAGCAGGGCGCGCATTCCGTAGAAGCTGAAGCGCTCCCACATCTCGGTCATGAAGAGGGTGGCGAGACCGCGGGGGTGACCGAAGAAGGTCTTGCCGTCGGCCGCAGGCGGTTGCTGCGGCGCGTCCTTGGACGTTGTGGACGCCATGTGGGGGGTTTCCTCGCTGTGTGAGAAGGGGGCCGGTGCCGGCCGCCGGCAAGGTGCGCAGGCGTCCGGTACAGCCCCGCGTGCTTCTCACAGCGCAGGGCCCGGCACTGGGGACAGTGAGCTGGTGCGGCTTCCGCCGTACGTCCCCGAGGCCGGGAGGTGACGGGAGGGTCTTTGCGTACGGACGTTCCTGAGGTCCGGGCAGAGGGGGACCGGATCGTACGCGTGCTCGTCCGCCCCCTCGGCGGAAGTCCGCCGCCGGACCGGCCGGCCGAGGCGCTGGGCGCAGACGGCCGACGACACAGGATCACCACCGCACTGACTCCGCCGGGGTCCGTCCGTCCCCTGGGTGATCACGCCGGAAGTCGGCTCACCATACGTCACGGGGGTACTGGTAACGGAAGGGATTGGGAGCGAGATCACAGGCACTGGGGGTAAATTCCCAGTCAATTCGAAGGTAACGAGTTCGCATCTCCGACGATCTGCGCTGGTTGGCAGGGACCGGCCTTACGCTCGGCGACGAGGACTACCATCGGGCCATGACCCGTGTACTGCTCGCCGAGGACGACGCCGCGATCTCGGAGCCCCTGGCCCGCGCGCTGCGCCGTGAGGGATACGAGGTCGAGGTGCGCGAGGACGGCCCCGGAGCGCTCGACGCAGGACTCAAGGACGGCATCGACCTGGTGGTGCTCGATCTCGGTCTGCCCGGCATGGACGGCCTGGAGGTCTGCCGCCGGCTGCGCAACGAGGGACACACCTTCCCCGTGCTCGTCCTCACCGCGCGCGCCGACGAGGTCGACACCGTTGTCGGCCTGGACGCGGGCGCCGACGACTACGTCACCAAGCCGTTCCGCCTGGCCGAGCTGCTCGCGCGGGTACGTGCTCTGCTGCGCCGGGGCGCGGCCGCCGAACCCGCCGCGCCGCCCGCCACCCACGGCGTGCGCATCGACGTCGACTCGCACCGGGTGTGGATGGGCGAGGACGAACTGCAGCTGACGGCCAAGGAGTTCGACCTGCTGCGGGTCCTCGTGCGGGACGCCGGCCGGGTCGTCACCCGCGACCAGCTCATGCGCGAGGTCTGGGACACCACGTGGTGGTCGTCCACCAAGACCCTGGACATGCACATCTCCTGGCTCCGCAAGAAGCTCGGCGACGACGCCGCCAACCCGCGCTACATCGCCACCGTGCGAGGCGTCGGGTTCCGCTTCGAGAAGAGCTGAGAGACGGCGTGGAGGGCTGCACGTGCGCCGCAGGCTGATCCTCTCGACGCTGGCCGTCGTGCTCGTCGTGGTCGCCGTCTTCGGCATCTCCCTGATCCTCGTCGAGTCCCGCTCCATCGAGAACAGCGCCCGCGACAGCGTGAAGTCGGAGGCCGTACAGCTGGTCTCCGTCGTGGAGAGCCGCATCGTCGCCGGGGAGCAGGTGTCTCCCGCGACCATGAACAACGCCGTGCCCGAGAACCGCCACGTCCGCATCGACGTGCCGGGAAAGAAGACCATCACCCTGGGGCAGCGCCCCGAGGGCAAGGTCATCGAGGCGTCGCAGACCGGCGCTCACGGCGAGCGCATCACCGTACGGCAGGGATACAGCACGGTTCAGGACGAGCTCGGCCGTACGCTGCTGATCATCCTCGCCGTCGCGCTGCTCGCCGTCGCTGCCGCCGCCATCCTCGCCGTACGCCAGGCGCACCGCGTCGCCGCTCCGCTCACCGACCTCGCCGAGACCGCCGAGCGCCTCGGCTCGGGCGATCCCCGTCCCCGGCACCGGCGCTACGGCGTACCCGAACTGGACCGCGTGGCCGACGTGCTGGACGGCAGCGCGGACCGGATCGGCCGGATGCTGACGGCCGAGCGCCGGCTCGCCGCGGACGCCTCGCATCAGTTGCGTACGCCGCTGACCGCTCTGTCGATGCGGCTGGAGGAGATCATCGCCACCGCCGACACCGACGACCCGGACGACCGGGCGACCGTCAAGGAGGAGGCGACGATCGCGCTGGCCCAGGTCGAGAGGCTCACCGACGTCGTGCAGCGTCTGCTGACCAACTCCCGCGATCCGCGGTCCGCTTCGGCCGTCGGTCTCGACCTCGACGAGGTGATCAAGCAGCAGGTGGAGGAGTGGAAGCCCGCCTACAGAAGCGCGGGACGCGCGATCGTACGTTCCGGAAAGCCCGGGCTGCGGGTCGTGGGCACGCCGGGCGCGATCGCGGGAGTGCTGGCGACGCTCATCGAGAACTCCCTGATGCACGGGGCCGGCCGGGTCGCGCTGCGTACCCGCGTGACCGGCAACCAGGTCGTCGTGGAGGTGACGGACGAAGGCCCCGGCGTGGACTCCGAGCTGGGATCGCGCGTCTTCGAACGGACCGTCAGCGGCCACAACTCCACCGGCCTCGGACTCGCCGTCGCCCGCGATCTGGCGGAGGCCGACGGCGGCCGGCTGGAGCTACTTCAGCATCACCCGCCGGTTTTTGCCCTCTTCCTCAGCCGGGAGACCGTCGCCCGAGGCGGAACCGGCGAGAATGCGGCCTGAACGGGAGCGGAAGACCCAGGTGCGGTACGTCCAGAAGCGGAAGACCGTGCCGATGCCGAGTCCGACGACGTTCTTCGCGATGTTGTCCGCGAGCGGCGAGGTGTAGTCCAGACCGTAGTGGGAGACGGCGAGGACGGCGTTCTCGATGACGAGCGCGATGCCGCTGAAGAAGAAGAAAAGGACCGTCTCGCGGTGGATCTGGCGCTTGTCGGTGTGCCGGTACGTCCAGTAGCGGTTGCCGAGGTAGTTGGTGCCGATCGCGACGACCTGGGAGATCACACCCGAGCGGATGGGCGCCAACTGAAAAGTGTGGATGCACAGATTGAAGACGGCCACGTTCACCAGGAAACCGACCGCGCCCACGGCGCCGAACTTCGCCGCCTCGCGGACGAGCCGTTCGAGCCGGGTGCGCAGCCCTCTGAGCGTGCGTGCCGCACTCCAGTCACCCATGGTGCCGATTCCCCGTTCCGGTCGCCGTCGTCCTTCCCCCAGGCCACATGCTAACCAGCACGCATCAGCTCTCGCAGCGCAGCGAAGCGCGGGCCCGTGCGGGCAGGACACCGGGCGGCGCGTCGGCCTGCGGGCCGTCTGCCGTGCATTCCACGGCGGCCGCTGCCGCGCTTCGTACGGTCACCCACCGCGCTATGCGTGGAGACGCGTGCGGATACGCTGAGGTTGTGACGTTCCCCGTAGTCGGCATGGTCGGTGGCGGCCAGCTAGCCCGCATGACCCATGAGGCGGGCATCCCGCTCGGCATCAGATTCAGGCTTCTGTCCGACACCCCGCAGGACTCCGCGGCGCTGGCCGCGCGCGACGTGGTGGTCGGCGATCACCGCGATCTCGCCACTCTGCGTGACTTCGCTCGCGGCTGCGACGTGATCACCTTCGACCACGAGCACGTACCGACCGAGCACCTGCGGGCGCTGGAGGCGGACGGCATCCCGGTACGGCCCGGTCCCGACGCGCTGGTGCACGCCCAGGACAAGGGCGTCATGCGGGCGCGGCTCGACAGCCTCGGCGTGCCATGCCCGCGGCACCGCATCGTGCGGGATCCGGCTGCCGTAGCGGCGTTCGCGGCGGAGACGGCAACAGCCGCGTTCGCGGCGGAGACGGCGCGAGGCCCGTCCGCGAAGGAGCCGGATGCGGCGGCCGGGGAGTCGGCCGGCGGGGCTGCCGGTGCCCGCTTCCCCGTACCCGTGGTGCTGAAAACGGTGCGCGGCGGCTATGACGGCAAGGGCGTCTGGGTCGTGCGCACCGCCGCCGAGGCGGCCGTCCCCTTCAAGGCGGGGGTGCCCGTGCTGGCCGAGGAGAAGGTCGACTTCGCACGCGAGCTCGCCGCCTGCGTGGTGCGCTCGCCGCACGGGCAGGCGGTCGCGTACCCCGTCGTGGAGTCCGTCCAGGTGGGCGGCGTATGCGACACGGTGATCGCGCCGGCACCCGGCCTTCCGGGTGACGAGGCCGTACGGGCGCAGGAGATGGCGCTGCGGATCGCCCAGGAACTCGGCGTCGTCGGGCACATGGCGGTGGAGCTCTTCGAGACGCGCGACGGGCGCGTGCTCGTGAACGAGCTGGCGATGCGCCCGCACAACTCCGGTCACTGGACCCAGGACGGCGCGGTCACCTCGCAGTTCGCCAACCACCTGCGCGCCGTGCTCGACCTCCCGCTCGGCGATCCGCGCCCCCGCGCGCCCTGGACGGTGATGGCCAACGTGCTCGGCGGCGACTACCCGGACATGTACTCGGCGTACCGCCACTGCATGGCCCGCGACCCGCAGTTGAAGATCCACATGTACGGCAAGGACGTGAAACCCGGCCGCAAGGTCGGCCACGTCAACACCTACGGCGACGACCTGGCCGACGTACGCGAACGCGCCGCACACGCCGCCGGATACCTGCGAGGAACGATCACGGAATGACGTCTGAATCCCCGCTCGTCGGCCTCGTCATGGGCTCCGACTCCGACTGGCCCGTCATGGAGGAAGCCGCCAAGGCGCTGGACGAGTTCGAGGTGCCCTACGAGGCGGACGTGGTCTCCGCGCACCGTATGCCGCGCGAGATGGTGACGTACGGAGAGGAGGCCGCCGCACGCGGACTCCGCTCGATCATCGCGGGCGCCGGCGGCGCCGCCCATCTGCCCGGCATGCTCGCCTCGGTGACACCGCTGCCGGTGATCGGCGTGCCGGTGCCGCTGAAGTACCTGGACGGCATGGACTCCCTGCTCTCCATCGCGCAGATGCCCGCGGGCGTGCCCGTCGCGACGGTCTCGGTGGGCGGCGCGCGCAACGCGGGCCTGCTGGCCGTACGGATGCTCGCGGCGGCCGACCCCGAACTGCAGGAGCGCATGCGGCGGTTCCAGGACGAGCTGAACGAGGAGGCGACCGAGAAGGGCCGCCGGCTGCGCAGCAAAGTGGCCGCCGGCCGGGCCGGTTTCGGCTTCGGGGGCAGCTGATGGCCGGCGGCGGAGCGGCTGTTGATCCGGCCCTGCTGGCACGGGCGCGCGAACTGCTCGCGGGGCACCCGGTGGTGGACGGGCACAACGATCTGCCGTGGGCGCTGCGCACGCAGGTCGCCTACGACATCTCGCGCCGCGACATCTCCCTCGACCAGTCGGCGCATCTGCACACCGACATTCCGCGGCTGCGGGCGGGCGGCGTGGGCGCCCAGTTCTGGTCGGTTTACGTCAGCACGGAGCTGGCCGGGGACGCCGCCGTGAGCGCCTGTCTCGAACAGATCGATGCCGTACGGCAGTTGACGGACCGGTACCCGGCGGATCTCCGGCTCGCGTTCTCCGCGGACGGCATGGAGAAGGCGCGCTCCGAGGGCCGCATCGCCTCGCTGATGGGCGCCGAGGGCGGGCACTCCATCGCCAACTCCCTTGCCACGCTGCGCGCGTTGCACGAGCTGGGCGTGCGCTACATGACGCTCACGCACAACGACAACACCGACTGGGCGGACTCGGCGACGGACGAGCCGCGCCACGGCGGCCTCACCCGCTTCGGCGAGGAGGTCGTACGGGAGATGAACCGGTCCGGGATGCTCGTCGACCTCTCACACGTCGCGGCCACCACGATGCGGGACGCACTGCGCGTCAGCGAGGCGCCCGTGATCTTCTCGCACTCCTCGGCCCGCGCGGTGTGCGACCACCCGCGCAACATCCCCGACGACGTGCTGGAGGCGCTGCCGCGCAACGGCGGTGTGGCGATGGCGACGTTCGTGCCGAAGTTCGTCCTGCCTGCGGCCGTCGCGTGGACGAAGGCCGCCGAGGACAATATGCGCGCGCACGGCCTGCGTCCGCTGGACACCGGCGAGGAAGGCATGCGCGTACACCGGGCGTACGAACGGGAGCACCCGCGTCCTCTCGCGGACGCCGGCACCGTCGCGGACCATCTGGACCACATGCGCGAGGTCGCCGGCATCGACCACCTCGGCATCGGCGGCGACTACGACGGCACGGCGTTCGTGCCGTCGCAGCTGGAGGACGTCTCCGGCTATCCGAACCTCGTCGCCGAACTGCTGGGGCGCCGCTGGTCGGAGGAGGACCTGGCGAAGCTGACGTGGCGGAACGCGGTGCGGGTGCTGGGCGACGCGGAAGCGGTCGCACGGGAGTTGCGCGGCAGGCGCGGGCCCTCGGTCGCGATGATCGGCGCGCTGGACGGGTAGAGCCCGTCCGGCTCGGCCAGCCGAACGCGGCGCGTGGGTGCGGTTCAGGTTCAGCCCGGTGCGGCCAGCTCCGCCCAGACCGTCTTGCCCAGGCCCTCCGGGTTGCGGACGACGCCCCAGTCCAGGCAGAGGCGCTGCACGATGAACATGCCGTGCCCGCCCGGGCGTCCGGCACGGTGCGGCGTACGCGGCGCGGGCGAACCGCTGCCCTGGTCGACGATCTCCAGGCGCAGCACCTCGGCGCCGCTGCCGACGCGCAACTCCTCGGGCCCGTCCGCGTGCAGGCACGCGTTCGTGACCAACTCGGAGACGACCAGCAGGACATCCTCGGCGGCGGCACGCTGGTCACCGGTGGCGGCGGGCAGCCAGCCCCAGTCCTGCAGCGCCTGGCGTACGAAGTCACGGGCACGGGGCACGGCACCGCTGACGCCGACCAGGCGCAGCCTGCGCACCTGGCGCATCGGATGACCCTTCCCGGTCTCTCCCTGTGCGGACTTGCCGGTCTGCTGCGCCGCCGCCGGGGCGGTGTGCGATGCGGCAGCGGCCGTTGAGACGCCTTCCGGCTGCACGGACGGGCCTGACGGACCGGACGGGACGGAGGGACCGGACGGGCCACTCCCGCCGGCACCGCCAGCTGAACCGTCCTGATCGGCTTGGGCTGTCTTGCCCTGCGCACCGGGCCGCTCGGGCCCGCCGGCGGCACCCGCCGCTCCGGACGGCCCCGACGATGCCCCGGACATGCCTGTCAAGGCCCCGGCCCCGGCGCTCCCGGCCCCGGACGGAGCTGCCGCCGTCGCGGCGCCCTCAGGCTCCGGACCGCAGTCGCCCGCCGGAGACGGCCGGGTGGTGCTCATCAGTGGTTCACCTCACCGATCACCGATAGTGCCTCTCGTCGCCGCGTGCCAGGCCGGCGAGCAGCAGCATCGCGAGTGTCTGACTGTCCATTTGGGACTGTCCATCTGGGCTGGCTCAGAGGATCTCCTGCCCTACGGAACCGTGAGAACACCCACTGATGCCGGCCGAGTGATGTGACACGTGTAACTCCCGCGTAGCGGCCCGTACACACGCCCGGCGAACCGCATCACGCCTCCGCCACATTGGCCAGTGCGGCATCGAGGTCGTCGTGGAGCGTGAACACCGCGCTCGCGCCCGTGATCTCGAAGACACGGGCGACGACCGGCAGCATCCCCGCCAGGTGAACGCCTCCACCGGCGGACTCGGCCTGCAGCCGCGCCCCGAGCAGCACGTTCAACCCGGTGGAATCGCAGAACTGCAGCCCCGCGCAGTCCACCACCAGCCGGCTGCCGCCGTCCGCGAGCGCCTGCTCCAGCGCCTCGCTGAACAGGTCCGCGGTGTGGTGATCGAGCTCTCCCTCGGGAGTCACGACGGCACTGCCCCCCTGGTGCCGTACGTCGACCGTCAGCCGACCCCGGCTCGTGCTGCCGGGCATCCCGCGGTCCATGTACACCCCTCTTGATCGCCAAAGCGCCGTCTCTTCTGCCCCCGTGAACCGACTCGAACCCTACGCCTTCACCGGCAGTACCGGTAGACGAACAACCCACACATTGGGGCAAATTCGGACATTAAGCACTTGCCATGCACGTACGCGAGCGGGTAGGCGTATAGGAATACAGAAACACGTTGGCTTTGGAGGCGCCGCACCTTCGTAGTGCACGTCACGGCTTCGGCAGCCATATGCCGAGAATGATGGAGGACACCACAATGTCACCCAGGCTCGATCAAGGGATACCGGACACCGTCACCGGCCCGGCCCTCCCGGAACAGCTCGGCGAAGAGCAGTTCGGCCCGGTCGAGGTGCCGGAACCCACGAGCCCGGAAGCGGTCGAGGAGATATTCGACCAGCTCCAGCTCCCGGAGATCCCACCGTACGACGAGGTGGGCCCGGTCGATGCGCGGGCCATGTCGAAGACGCTCTTCAAGCGGCTCGAGAAGCTGGACGAGGGCACCCACGAGTTCGCGTACGTACGCAACACGCTGGTCGAACTCAACCTGGCCCTGGTGAAGTTCGCGGCCTCCCGCTTCCGCTCCCGCAGCGAGCCGATGGAGGACATCGTCCAGGTGGGCACGATCGGCCTGATCAAGGCGATCGACCGGTTCGACCTGGACCGTGGTGTCGAGTTCCCGACGTTCGCCATGCCGACGATCGTCGGTGAGATCAAGCGCTTCTTCCGTGACACCTCCTGGTCCGTACGCGTCCCGCGCCGCCTTCAGGAGCTCCGCCTGGACCTGGCCAAGGCCGGCGACGAACTGGCCCAGAACCTCGACCGCGCACCCACGATGGAGGAGCTGGCCGAGCGGCTGGACATCTCCGTCGAGGAGGTCGTCGAGGGCATGGCGGCGAGCAACGCCTACACCGCCAGCTCTCTTGACGCGCAGCCCGAGGAGGACGACAGCGAGGGCGCGCTCGCGGACCGCATCGGCTACGAGGACAACGGCCTCGAGGGCATCGAGTACGTCGAGTCCCTCAAGCCGCTGATCGCCGAACTCCCGGCCCGCGACCGCACGATCCTCTCGCTGCGGTTCGTCGCCAACATGACCCAGAGCGAGATCGGCGAGGAGCTCGGCATCTCCCAGATGCACGTCTCCCGTCTGCTCTCCCGCACGCTGAACAGGCTGCGCAAGGGCTTGATGATCGACGAGTGACCTGGGCCCCGCGCCTCGCGCGGGCCCTCGGAGAACACACGAGCGGGCCGCTCCGGTTCTGAACCGGGGCGGCCCGCTTCGTCGTTGTGACCCCCGGAGGCCCGGGCCCGGGCCCGAGCCGGGGCCGGCCCGGGCAGTGACGTGCGCAGTCACATGGGGACGGGGATTCCCCGGTGCCAGACCCGGGTGGTGAGAGGGACGCCCGGGCGGTAGGCGAGGTGGACGTGGGAGGGGGCGTCCAGCAGGGTCAGGTCGGCGCGGGCGCCGGGGCCGATGCGGCCGACGTCGGTGCGGCGAAGAGCGCGTGCACCGCCCGCCGTGGCCGACCAGACGGCCTCGTCCGGCGTCATCCCCATCTCCCGTACGGCGATGGCCACGCAGAACGGCATGGACGACGTGAACGACGAACCGGGATTGCAGTCCGTGGAGAGTGCGACCGTGGCGCCCGCGTCCAGCAGGCGGCGCGCGTCGGGATAGACGGCCCTCGTCGAGAACTCGCACCCGGGGAGCAGGGTGGCGACCGTGGCCTCCGCGCCGGCGAGGGCGTCCACGTCGGCGTCGCTGAGGTGTGTGCAGTGGTCGGCGGAGGCGGCGCCGAGTTCGACGGCGAGCCGGACGCCCGGCCCTTGAGAGAGCTGGTTGGCGTGGATGCGCGGGATGAGGCCCTTCGCCCGGCCCGCGGTGAGCACGGCACGGGCCTGGTCGCCGTCGAATGCGCCCTTCTCGCAGAAGACGTCGACCCAACGGGCGTACGGCGCACAGGCGTCCAGCATCGGCCCGGTGACGAGGTCGACGTAGCCGGCGGGATCGTCCGCGTACTCCGGGGCGACGATGTGGGCGCCCATGTACGTGACTTCGTCGGTGTACCCGGCGGCCACACGCAGCGCGCGGGACTCCTGCTCGGGGGTGAGGCCGTAGCCGGACTTGGTCTCCATGGTGGTGGTGCCCTGCCGGCGGGCCTCGTCGAGGAACCGGCCCAGGTTGCGCGCCAGTTCGCCGTCGGTGGCCTCGCGGGTCGCCGCGACGGTCGTACGGATGCCGCCGGCCGTGTAAGGGCGGCCGGACATGCGGGCGTTGAACTCGGCCGTACGGTCGCCTCCGAAGAGCAGATGGGAGTGGGAGTCGACGAAGCCGGGGAGTGCGGCGCGGCCTTCGGCGTCGTAAGCGGAGTCGGCCGCGGGTGCGTCGGCGGCCCGGCCCACCCAGGCGACCCGGTCGCCGTCGAGGACGACGGCGGCGTCCTCGACGAGGCCGAGCGGGCCGCCGTCGCCGAGGGCGGGGTCGTTGGTCACCAGGGATCGGATGTTCGTGACGACGGTGCTGGTCATGACTGGCTTCCTCGCGTGGTCGCTGGCGCTGTGCGTTCCTGATGGCTGCGGGCCCTCACGAGCGGGCCCGGCTCCCCCGGCGGGGATGCCTGCGGGCCCTCACGGGCCCGGCTCCCCGCGGCTCTTCCGTCCCGGCCCGGATCCTCCGGGGCGGGCGACGGCCCTCCGGGCGCCGGTCCTTCCCCGGGCGGTTCTCCCGGGTGCCGGTTGCTCCGGCCCCGGCTCCTCCAGGCGCCATCCCTCCGGGTGCCGGGGCCTCCGAGTGCCGGGGCATCGGGGCGGCGGTGCTTCCCCCGGCGGTTCTCCCGGGTCCCGGTTGCTCCGGCGCCGGACCCACCAGGCGCCATCCCTCCGAGTGCCGGGCTCTCCGGGCTCTGGCTCCACCGGGTACCGGTTCTCCCGGGCACCTGGCCCCCGTGCGGCGGGCCCACGGGGTGCCAGGCCCTCCCGGCGCAGGGTCTTCCGGGTTGGTTCTCCGCGTGGCGGTCTCCCGGCCGGGTTCCGTAAATGCGCACGGTCCGGCCCGCGGCGCCCGCGCCCGCGCGGGAAGGGTCCGCAACGGCGTCGCCAGCGTGTCCCGGAACGGCCCGGAGGCGTGCCGGCCGGGGCCGACGTGGCGGCGTCCCGGTCCGGCCAGGGACGCCGGAGCAGAGGCCGCGAAGCCCCATGGCCGCACCGCCGACGGCGACCCGAGCGGCACGACCGAGGGACAGCGGCCGACGGGCGGCCGGACCGCGCCTGCGTGCGATGACTCGGTGCGGCCACATGGGCGCCAGGACGCCGCAGGCCGGGCGCAGGGCCGCCAGGCCCGAAGGACGCAGCCCACGGCGGAGGGCGAAGTGCGGCGGGCCGGGCCGCGCCGGCGCGCGACGACTCGGTGCGGGCACCGGGGCGCCAGGACACCGGATGCCGGGAGCGAGGGCCGCCAGGCACCAGGGACGCAGCGCGCCGGCGGCGCCGGAGCGGGGCGGCCGGGCGTCAGTGGAGGGCACCAATGGCCTCGGAGAGGGACGCGGCGACGTCCGGGACGTGCGCGTGGCGGCCGTCCCGGACCACATGGCGGCCGCCGACGACCGTGTGGCGGATGTCGGCCGCCGTCGCCGCGAAGACCGCCGCCTCCGCGGCCATGCGCGGGGCGGGCCCCACCGTACGTACGGAGTCCAGGGAAACCGTCGTGAAGTCGGCGAGCATCCCGGCCTCCAGGCGGCCCGCCTCGGGCCAGCCGAGTGCCCGGTGCCCCTCCTCCGTCGCGGCGCGCAGGAGCTGGGCCGCCGTCCAGTGGCCGCGGGTTCGCGTACGCAGCCGCTCGTCCAGCTCCATCGCCCGCGCCTCCTCCAGGAGGTCGACGACGGCGTGGCTGTCGCTGCCCAGCGACAGCGTGGCGCCCGCGCGTTCCAGCCGGGGCGCGGGGCCGATGCCGTCGGCGAGGTCACGTTCGGTGGTCGGGCACATGCACACGCCGGCGGAGGCGTCGCCGAGCAGCTTGATGTCCTCGTCGGTCAGGTGGGTGGCGTGGACGGCCGTCGTACGGCGTCCCAGGACCCCGTGATCCGCCAGCAGCCGCGTGGGAGTGCAGCCGTGCGCCTGATGGCACGCGTCGTTCTCGGCGGTCTGCTCGGACAGATGGACGTGCAGCGGCGCCGACCGCTCCTCCGCCCACTCCACCACGGGGCCCAACTCCCGTGCGGGGACGGCCCGTACGGAGTGGATCGCGGCGCCGGTACGCGCGTGCCCGCCCTCCCCGGTGCGCAGCGCGGACGCACGCTCGGCCCATGCCGCGGCCGTGCCGTCGGAGAAGCGCAGCTGCTGCCGCCCGGGAGGCTCGCCGCGGCCGCCGCGGCCGAAGCCGGAGGCGAGGTAGGCCGTGTCGAGGAGGGTGATGCGGATTCCGGCGTCCGCGGCCGCCGCGATCAGCGCGTGGCCCATCGCGTTGGGGTCGTCGTACGGCTCGCCGCCGGGCGCGTGGTGCAGGTAGTGGAACTCGCCGACGCAGGTGATGCCCGCCAGCGCCATCTCCGCGTAGACGGCGCGGCCCAGGGCGTACGCCGAGTCGGGCGTGAGGCGGCCGGCGACCTGGTACATCAGCTCGCGCCAGGTCCAGAAGGTGCCGGAGCCGACCTGGACGGCGCCGCGCAGCGCCCGGTGGAAGGCGTGCGAGTGCGCGTTGGCGAGGCCGGGCAGGGTCAGGCCCCGCAGCGGTTCGGCGCCCTGCGGCGGTGCCCCGGCTCCCGTCCGTACGGCCGTGATCCTGCCGTCCGCGCCGGTCTCGATGAGGACCTCCGGCTCGACGGTGCCGTTCAGCCAGGCGGACGCGCACCAGTACGTACGCCCCGGCTCGGGACCCTCGTGGGACGGGTCCTCCCGGGAGGGGGATGTCATCGGCAGGCCAGCCCTTCCAGCACGTCGGCGAGTGCTCTCACCCCGGCCACGCAGTCGTCCTCGTCGGCGGATTCGGCGGGCGAGTGCGAGACGCCGGTGGGGTTGCGTACGTACAGCATCGCCGTCGGGACGGACGCGGAGAGGATTCCCGCGTCGTGCCCCGCGCCGGTCGGCAGCAGCGGGGCGCCGCCGAGCTGCCGCGCGATCCGGTCCCGCAGGCCGTGGGCGAACTCCACGACGGACGTGCGGGATTCGCGGGTGACGCCGACCCGGACGCCGTCCGCACGGGCGCGCCGCTGCGCCGCGCCCTCGATGCCCGCGACGACGGCGGCGAGGGTCTCCTCGTCCGCAGCGCGGGAGTCCAGCCAGCCCCGTACGAGGGAGGGGATGGCGTTGACGCCGTTGGGTTCGACGGCGACCTTGCCGAAGGTGGCGAGGGCCCCGGCGCGCTCCGCCTCCTCGCGGGCGGCGAGCACGGTGCCGGCGTAGGTGAGCATCGGGTCGCGGCGGTCCTCCAGCCGGGTGGTGCCGGCGTGGTTTGCCTCGCCGTGGAAGTCGAACCGCCAGCGGCCGTGCGGCCAGATCGCCGAAGCCACGCCCACGGGGCAGCCGCCCGGCCCGGCGGCAGTGTCCATGGCGGCCAAGGCGCCCAAGGCGGCCAGGGCGCGCGGGTCCGCGAGGGCACGGCCCTGCTCGACGTGGAGTTCGACGAACGCGCCGATGCGGGCGAGCCGTTCGGGATCGGGACCGATGGCGTCCGGGTCCTGCCCGGCGCGCTCCATGGCCTGCGGCAGGGTGACGCCGTCACCGTCGCGCAGCCCCCACGCGTGCTTCGCCGTCAGCCCGCCGACGCTGAGGCGGGAGCCGACGCACGCCAGCCCGAAGCGCGCGCCCTCCTCGTCGGTGAAGTTGACGATGCCCAGTGGCGCTGTGAAGTGGGCGCCTCTGGCCCGCAGTTCGTCGAGCGCGGCGAACGCGGAGACGATGCCCAGCGGGCCGTCGAAGGCGCCGCCGTCGGGGACCGAGTCCAGGTGGGAGCCGGTGACGACGGCGTTCCCGAGGGCGATCTCCTCCGCGCTCCGGACACCCAGCCACGCCCACTGGTTGCCGTTGCGGTCCGACTCGCAGGCCAGGCCGCGGGATTCGGCCTGGGCACGGAACCAGGCGCGGCAGTCGGTGTCCGCGCCGGTCCATGCGTAGCGGCGGTAGCCGCCGCTGTCCCGGTGCCGGCCCACGGGAGCGAGTTCGCGCCACATCTCATGGAACGAGGCAGGGCTCGCCGCCCGGCCGTCTCCCCCGCCGGCGCCCGCGCCGTCCGCGCGGTTCCCGCGCCGTCCGAAGTCCGGTACGGGCCGGCCGACGACCCTGCGGGGCTCCGGACGACGCTCCTCCGCGCCGTCCGCGCCCGCCGCGCCCTCGGCGCCTCCCGCGCCGCCCGCGCCCGCCGCGCCCTCGGCGCCTCCCGCTCCCGCGTCCCCCTCGGTCACGCGCCGGCCCCGCCTTCCCGGCCCTCCCGCATGGGCACCCGCACGCCCCGCTCGGCGGCGATCTCCTCGGCACGCTCGTATCCGGCGTCCACGTGGCGTACGACGCCCATGCCCGGGTCGTTCGTCAGCACCCGGCGCAGCTTCTCGCCCGCCAGCGCCGTCCCGTCGGCCACGGTGACCTGCCCGGCGTGGATCGAGCGGCCCATACCGACGCCGCCGCCGTGGTGGATCGAGACCCAGGTCGCCCCGGACGACGCGTTGACCATGGCGTTCAGCAGCGGCCAGTCGGCGATCGCGTCCGAACCGTCGCGCATCGCCTCGGTCTCCCGGTACGGGGAGGCCACCGAGCCGCAGTCCAGATGGTCGCGCCCGAGCACCAGCGGCGCCGAGAGCTCGCCGCTCGCCACCATGTCGTTGAAGCGCTCGCCCGCGCGGTCCCGTTCGCCGTAGCCGAGCCAGCAGATACGGGCCGGCAGCCCCTGGTAGTGCACGCGCTCACCGGCGAGCCTGATCCAGCGGGCGAGCGACTCGTTCTCGGGGGACTCGCTTGCGGGGAACATCTCGAGCAGCGCGCGGTCCGTCGCCTCGATGTCCTTCGGGTCGCCCGACAGCGCCGCCCAGCGGAAGGGGCCCTTGCCCTCGCAGAACAGCGGCCGGATGTAGGCCGGTACGAAGCCGGGGAAGTCGAACGCACGCCCATAGCCGTGCAATTGGGCCTCGCCCCGGATGGAGTTGCCGTAGTCGAAGACCTCGGCGCCCGCGTCCATGAAACCGACCATCGCCTCCACGTGCCGGGCCATCGACTCGCGTGCCCGCTGCGTGAAGTCGGCCGGCTTGTCCGCCGCGTACCGCGCCATGTCGTCGAAGTCGACTCCGACGGGGAGATAGGCGAGCGGATCGTGCGCGCTGGTCTGGTCGGTGACGATGTCGATCGGGGCGCCCCGCTCCAGCAGCTGCGGCACCACTTCGGCGGCGTTGCCGAGCACGCCGATGGACAGCGGGCGCCGCTCGTCGCGGGCGCTGACCGCCAACTCCAGTGCGTGGTCGAGCGAATGGGCCCGTACGTCCAGATAGCCGTGCCCGATGCGGCGCTCGATGCGGGACGGGTCGCACTCGACGCAGATGGCGACACCGTCGTTCATCGTCACGGCGAGCGGCTGCGCGCCGCCCATGCCGCCGAGCCCCGCGGTCAGCGTGATCGTGCCTGCGAGGGTTCCGCCGAACCTCTTCGCGGCGACGGCGGCGAACGTCTCGTACGTGCCCTGCAGGATTCCCTGCGTGCCGATGTAGATCCACGAACCGGCCGTCATCTGCCCGTACATGGTGAGCCCGAGGGCGTCCAGCCGCCGGAACTCCTCCCAATTGGCCCAGTCACCCACGAGGTTGGAGTTGGCGAGCAGCACGCGCGGCGCCCACTCGTGCGTACGCATGACGCCGACGGGACGGCCCGACTGCACCAGCATCGTCTCGTCGTCGCCGAGGGTGCGCAGCGTGCGGACCATGGCGTCGAAGGAACCCCAGTCGCGGGCGGCCTTGCCCGTACCGCCGTAGACGACGAGTTCGTCGGGGTGTTCGGCGACCTCGGGATCGAGATTGTTCTGCAGCATCCGCAGGGCGGCTTCCTGCGGCCACCCCCGGGCACTCAGTTCGCTGCCGCGCGGCGCCCGTACGGGTCGCGGTCCTGACATCTCCCGTGCCTCCCTGCTGTGTGCTGTCCCGGCTCCCCCGACGTCAATTATTCACACACTCTACGGAGTGAATAGACCTAGTCAACATCGCGAGTGGTCCAGACCCCTGCCGGACGCGGACGTGTTTCGCTTGTCGTATGCACGACTCAAGCAGCAGCCCCGCCACCACCGCCTTCGCAGCCTCCGCGGGCTCCTCGAGCTCCTCGGGCTCCTCGGAGTTCGAGGGCTCCCCGGACGCCGCGGCTTCCAGGACACCGGAGTCCGCGGCGGCCTCCAGGACCTCCGCCGCCTCCGCCGCCTCCCCGGCCTCCGCCGAGGCGGCCGCGCTCGCCGCACGCCGCGATCTGGCCGTACGCGCCGCCGTCGAGCAGGGCCTGGTCACCGAGGACCGGCATCCGATCGCCGCGCTGCTCGACGTCCAGGCGATACGGGAGGCGGCCGGCGCCCTCCGTGCCGCCTTCGACGGCGTGAGCGCCCTCGGCCAGAGCGTCCAGCACACCTTCGCCGTCAAGGCCGCCTCGCTCGTGCCCGTCCTGCGCCTGCTCGCGGACGAGGGCATCGGTGCCGAGGTCGCCAGCCCCGGCGAGCTGGCCCTCGCCCGGGCGGCCGGGGTGCCGGCCGGGCAGACGGTTCTGGACTCCCCCGCCAAGACAACCAGCGAGCTGCGCGAGGCCCTCGTCCTCGGCATCGCCCTCAACGCCGACAACCCGGAGGAGCTCGCCCGTCTCGACGGGCTGATCACGCCCGGCGAGCCCGCGCCCTCGCCGCTGGGTCTCCGCGTCAACCCGCAGATCGGCGAGGGCGCCATCGGCGCCATGAGCACCGCCACCGCGACCTCGAAGTTCGGCGTCGCACTCCACGACCCGGGGGCCCGTGAATGGGTCGTACGGGCGTACCGGGAACGCCCCTGGCTGACCCGGCTCCACTCGCACGTGGGCTCGCAGGGCATGCCGCTGGAGCTGATGGCGGAGGGCGCGCGGGCCACGTACGAACTCGCCGAGGAGATCAACGCGGCCGTCGGCCGGCGCCAGATCGACACCCTCGATCTGGGAGGCGGCCTCCCGGTCAACTTCGGCAGCGACGAGGTCACGCCCTCCTTCGACGAGTACGCGCGGCTGCTCGCCGCCACCGTGCCCGGGCTCTTCGACGGGCGGTACGGCATCGTCACCGAGTTCGGGCGCGCGCTGCTGGCCAAGGCGGGCACGGTCCTCGCCCGCGTGGAGTACGCGAAGTCGGCGGGCGGGCGGCCCATCGCGGTCACCCACGCGGGCGCACAGATCGCGGTGCGTACGGTCTTCACGCCGGAGGCCTGGCCGCTGCGGGTCGCCGCGTACGACGCGGCCGGCGAACCCAAGCACGGCGACGAGGCCGCTCAGGACATCGCCGGGCCGTGCTGCTTCGCGGGCGACCTGGTGGCCCGCGACCGGCTCCTGCCGCGCCTGGACGAGGGCGACCACGTGGGCCTCCTGGACACGGGCGCCTACTACTTCTCCAACCCGTTCGGCTACAACTCCCTGCCGTGGCCGGGGATTTACGGCTTCACGGTGTCCGGGTCCGGGTCCGGGCCGGCGCCCCGGTCCGCCTCCGGCGGCGCGGGTACGGCGAACGCCGGGGTGCGCTTCGTGCCCGTACGGGAGCCGCAGTCGCTCGCGGACATCGTCGAGGGCTCGGGCGGGGCGCACAGGGACGCGCTGCGGGACGTGTGAGCCCTCGCCGGGGCGCCGCCACCGGGGTCGGGCCGCGCCAGGGGCCCCGTCACGGGAGCGTCCCTCACCCTGCCGGTTCGGCCCCGGCGCCGACCGTGGACAGGCCCTGCTTCGCGGCCAGTTCGCCGAGCAGACCGAGGGCGGCGGCGACGGCGGGATGACCGTCGCTGCCGCACCGGACGACGCTCAGAAAGCGCCTGGACGGCACGTGCCGTCCCGTCAGCGGCGTACGCACGAGGTCGAGGTGCGGGGGCAGTTGAGCCAGGCGCGGCACGAGCGCGACACCCAGTCCCTGGGAGACGAGGGCGGCGACGAGGCTCCACTCGCGCGCCTCGTGCGCCACGTCCGGTGTGAACCCGGCGCTGCGGCAGGCGGCCAGCACGAGATGGCGCGCGGAGCAGCCGCTGAAGGGCATGCCGAGGATCCAGGGCTCGGCGGCGAGCTCCTCCAGTGCGGGTCCGGGCTCCCCGGCACGGGGGTGGTCCGCGGTGGTGAGCAGGTCGAACGGGTCGTCCAGAAGGGGCCGCTGGTCGAAGCGCCGGTCGCCCAGCGGAGGGTTCTCCGGCAGCGCCTCCACCACCGCGAGGTCCGTGTCGCCGGAGAACAACAGGTCGAAGCAGTCGAGCGGTTCGGCCTCCCGCACCCTTACGGTCAGTTCGGGCCAGCTCTGCTGGAGCTGCACCGCCAGGGGCGCCAGCAGCGCGGAAGCGGCGGTCGGGAAGGCGGCCGTGCGCAGCACGCCGCTCGGCTCGCCGTCGGCGGTGGCGCGCAGGTCGGCCTCCGTGCGCTGCCACAGCTCCTCGATGGCGTCGGCGTTCCTGAGCAGAGCGTGGGCGGCCTCCGTCAGCCGCACCCGCCGCCCCTGCGGCTGAAGCAGCACCACGCCCAGCTCCTTGCCGAGCTGGCGCACCTGCTGGGAGACGGCCGACGGGGTCAGATGCACGGCCCCGGCCGCCGCGGTGACGGTGCCGTACTCCGCGATCGCCCTGAGCACTGTGAGACGCCGCAAATCAATCATGTACCTGTTGTACACGGTTCAGTGAAGAAATCGAACCTGGACCTGCACGATCCACTCCCGGCAGGCTGTCTGGTGCGAAGGCGTTCACCGGTGCCGGGCGCGCCCCGCCCCGAGGCGGTCCACGCCGACGGTGACGTGATGCCCGGCGAGCGAGGAGGCTCACGAGTGTCCGAGTGCCCCTACTGCGGCTGGCCCGACGACGAGCCCGTCCGGGACCTGTCCCAGCACCCGACAGGCGAGGGAGTCCTCGTCTGGACGCGGTGCGCCTGCGGCTCCCTCCAGTCCAGGCTGCTCACCTCCGGCACCCTCAAGATCGTGACGAGGGGCAAGCCGGCGGCGTCCGCTCCGGAGGCGAGCCGCCTACGGGAGGCCCGGTGCGGGGTTCCGCCAGAGGCGGGCTGATCCGCGGTACGGGCCCGGCACGGTGCGGGGCCCGTACGGGGGGCGGCGGGGCCTCCGGGGCGGCCGTCCCGGAGGCCCCGCCGGTGTCAGACTCCGCCCCACACCTCTTCCGCCGTCTCGACGATCAGCCTCAGCTTCGCCAACTGGTCGTCGATCGTGAGGTTGTTGCCCTCCAGGGTGGAGGAGAAGCCGCACTGCGGCGACAGGCAGAGCTGGTCGATGTCGACGTAGCGGGACGCCTCCTCGATGCGGCGCTTGAGCGCGTCCTTGCTCTCCAGCTCGGGCCGCTTGCTTGTCACGAGCCCGAGCACGACCTGCTTGCCCTTCGGTACGAAGCGCAGCGGTTCGAAGCCGCCCGAGCGTTCGTCGTCGAACTCCAGGAAGAAGCCGTCGACGTCCAGTCCGCCGAAGAGCGCCTCGGCGACGAAGTCGTAGCCGCCCGAAGCCACCCACGACGAGGCGAAGTTGCCCCGGCACATGTGCGTGGTGACCCGCAGGTCGCCCGGGCGGTCCGCCAGCGCGCGGTTGATGTTGGCGATGTACGTCTCGTGCTGGTGCTCGGGGTCGCCGCCGATCTCGGCGACGTGACGGCGCTGTTCGGGGTCGTTGAGGTAGGCGAGGCTGGTGTCGTCGAGCTGGAGGTAGCGGCAGCCCAGGTCGTATACGCCGCGCACCTGGGCCGCGTACGCGTCGGTGAGGTCCGTCCAGAAGGACTCCATGTCCGGGTAGACGGTCTCGTCGATCGAGGCGCGTCCGCCCCGGTAGTGGACCATGCTGGGCGACGGGATGGTCAGCTTCGGGGTCGTACCCTCCGCGACGGCGTCACGGAGGAAGGCGAAGTGGTCGGCGAAGATCGTCCGTTCCAGCCGCACCCGCTCGTCGACGTGTGCCGAGGGCGGCGCCCACTCGATGTCGCCGTCCGCGTTGTGGAACTTCACCCGCAGGTTGCCGTCCTGGACCTTGTTGATCCCGCCGAGCGAGTAGATGAAGTCCATGTGCCAGGACTGCCGCCGGAATTCGCCGTCCGTCGCACCCCGCAGCCCGGCCTCCCGCTGCAGCCGCACCACCTCACGGATCGCCTCGTCCTCGGCGGCGCGCAGCTCGGAGGCGTCGATCCGCCCTGCGCCGTGGTCCTCGCGTGCGCTCTTGAGGGCGGCGGGCCGCAGCAGGCTGCCCACGTGGTCGGCGCGGAACGGCGGCAGCGTCCGCGCGCCGCTCGTGGCCGCGGTCGTGGGCGTCGTCGGCTCTGACGTCATGGGGTGTCCCTTCTCCCGGTGGAGAACTCACCCTGCTCCGGAGTGGTCCATTCCTCAACCAGGTGTTCCGGTGTCCGGAAGTCCGGTCCGCACTCGCCCCGACCGGGACTGTCGGGCCCTTCGCCGGCCGGGCAGCCGCCCGCGATGAGCGCGCGGTGCCAACTGACCGCGAGCCGGGGGTCCCTGAGGGAAAACGGCCGCATGAACGTACGGAACCGATCGGAGCCTGGATGCCCGCGGCGGTGGGAAACTACAGCGCATGCCCGATTCTCACGAAGCCCCTGACGCCAAGAGCCCCGCCCCCGGCGCGTCCGCGGAGGACACGCCTCTGGTCCGGGCCATCGGCCCCAAACTGCTGATCCTCTTCATCGTCGGCGACATCCTCGGCACCGGCATCTACGCCACCACCGGGAAGGTCGCGGGCAAGGTCGGTGGCGCGCTGTGGCTGCCGTTCGCCATCGGCTTCGTGGTGGCGCTGCTGACGGCGGCCTCGTACGCGGAACTCGTCGGCAAGTATCCGCGGGCCGCCGGTGCCGCGCTCTACACCCAGCGGGCGTTCAAGGTGCCCTTCCTGACCTTCATCGTGGCGTTCATGGTGATGTGCTCGGGGCTGTCGTCGGCGAGCGCGGCGGCCCTCGCCTTCTCCGGCGACTATCTGAGCGTGCTCGTGGACGCACCGCCCACGCTCATCGCGATCCTCTTCGTCCTCGCGCTGGCCGCGCTCAATCTGCGCGGCGTCTCGGAGTCGGTGAAGACGAACGTCGTGCTCACGCTCGTCGAGCTGACCGGCCTGCTGATCATCATCGCGATCGGCGTGTTCGCCGTGTTCGCGGGCGAGGGCGACCCGGGCCGTCTCGGGGACATCCACACATCGGGCGACACCGGATACGCGGTGCTGACGGGCGTCATGGGCGCGACCGCGCTCGGCTTCTTCGCGTTCGTCGGCTTCGAGGACTCGGTCAACATGGCGGAGGAGACGGTCGATCCCGCCCGCAACTTCCCCCGTGCCCTGTTCATCGGCGTGGCCGTCACCGGCACGATCTACGTGCTGGTGGCGCTGGTCTCCTCACTGCTGGTGGACTTCCGGGTGCTGGAGAAGTCCAGCGGGCCGCTGCTGGAGGTGGTCGAGGCGGGCGGTGTGAGCTTCCCGCCCGAACTCTTCGCCGTCATCGCCCTGTTCGCCGTCAGCAACTCCGCGCTCATCAACATCATGATGGCGTCGCGTCTTTGCTACGGCATGGCCAACGAGGGCATCCTGCCCGCCGCCATGGGCCGTGTGCTGCCCGCACGGCGCACCCCGGTCGCGGGCATCGTCTTCGTCTCCCTGCTCGCCGTCGCGCTCGTCTCGACGGGCGAGATCGAAGGGCTCGGCGACACGACGTCGTTCCTGCTGCTGTGCGTCTTCGCGGTCGTCAACGTGGCCGTCCTGGTGCTGCGCAAGGACCGCGTCGAGCACCGCCACTTCCGCACCCCGACCGCCCTGCCCGTCGTCGGCACGCTCGCCACGGGCCTGCTGGCCAGCCCGCTCGCCGACCGCGCTGCGGACGTGTACGTACGGGCGGGGCTGCTCGTCGCGCTCGGCATCGTGCTGTGGGCCGTGAACAGGGCGTTTCTGGGAATCGCCGCCCGGCGCCGATGAGTTCGCGCCGTCCCGCCGGTCGGTACGGGTGAGAGAAGAGGGAAGCACACCCGACCCCACGGGAGGCACAGTCCATGGCTGCGAACATCCTCGACGTCAGCGGCATCGTCCTCGGCAGCACCGACCCCGGCAGGCTCGCGGCCTGGTACCGGGCGGCGCTGGAACCGCTCGGCGCCCACTGGGAGGAGCATCTGCTCAAGATCGCGGACGGGATGTACGTGGGCTTCGACGAGCGCGACGACGTCGCCGAGCAGGCCGCCGAGCCGGGGCGCCGCCTCGTCAACTTCACCGTGCGCGACATCAGGGCGGCCGAGCAGCACCTGGACGGCCTGGGAGTGCGCTGGGTGCGTCCCGTGGAGCGGACCGACTTCGGCGCCTGGTTCTCCACCGTCGAGGACCCGGACGGCAACTACGTCCAGTTCATCCAGATGCCCGACGGGCAGGGCTGAAGAGGACACGGGACGGCGGCGGCCGGGAGAGGCAGGCGGGAGGGCGATGGATGACGGCACGCCGAACGCCGGCGCCGCGTTGCTGGAGCGGGCACTCGGGTATGCGCTGTGCGCCGTACGGCCTGTGACGCCGGAGGCGCTGGGCCGCCCCACGCCGTGCGGCCGCTGGGATCTGCGGGCACTGCTGTGGCACACCGACGACTCGCTCGCGGCGCTCTGCGAGGGGATCGAAGACGGGTACGTCTCGCTGGGCCCGGCGGTCCCGGACCTGGGAGGTGAGCAGAGCGGCGCGGACGGCGGTGAGCGCGGCGGTGAGCGCGGCGGTTCATACGGCGGTTCCTGCGGCGGGACTCACGGCGGCTCGGACGACCCCGCCACGGCCTTCCGTACCCGGGCGTCACGGCTGATGGGCGCATGGGCGGCCTCCGACAGCCCCGCCGACCGGCTCGTGGCCGTACACGACCTGCCGCTGACGGCCGCGGCCCTCGCCCATACGGGAGCGCTGGAGATCGCCGTGCACGGTTGGGACATCGCGCAGGCCACCGGTCTGCCACGGCCCGTACCGGCGGCGCTCGCCACCGCACTGATGCGTACGGCCAGGCAGCTGGTGCCACGGGCCGCGGCGCGGCATCCGCTCTTCGGGCCGCCGCTCACCGTCCCCGCGGAGGCCGATCCGAGCGACCGTCTCGTGGCGTTCCTGGGACGCGATCCGTACGGGAGGTGGCGCGGCGGACGGGACGGCGGCGGACGGGGCGGCGCGGAGGGCCGCACCGCCCCCGCGTAGCGCTCCGCCAGTCCGGCGGCCGGACGACAATGCGGCGCCCCTTGGTGCTGTGACCGGAAAGGTCCACCGGCTCGCGACGCCCGGCGCGGTACCTCGGCCCCCTGGCCTTCGGCCGGGAGGTGCCCCAGCGTTGTGGGAGTCGCCCGAGTACTCCCGCCCCTGGCTTCGCATGGGGAACCCCAGCCCTTCGAGGCATGGGGGACCCCAGTACGAGGACGGTCCTCCGCCTCGCGATGCGTCCCCTCGGCCCTTACGGGCCTGGGGAGACCCCATGCACCGAACGCCGCGGGCTTCCCGGCAATCCTTCCCGGCCACAGCACCAGCCTTGCGGCCCGGGCAGGCTCCCTGCGGCCCGTCGGCCATGCTGCCGACCCTCAAGCGAGCAGCTGCGCGGCCGCTGGCCGCAGCGGAAGGACCGCCGCGGCGGCGAGCACCCACCACGGCGGGAGTCCGGCGGCACGACGACTGCCGCGACCCGCTCGTTCGGCCCACCCGCCGGGGACGGCCCACCTCACTCCAAGCTGCGTCACTCCAAGCTGTGTCACTCCAAGAAGAGGCCGCGCTCGGCCGCCCGCGCGTCGAACTCCTCCAGCCTCGACTGCGCCTCCGGCAGCCCGTCGCACATCGCCTCCAGCAGCACCCGCCCCAGCAGCATCGGCGCACACGCGGTGTCGAAGACGAGCCCCGTGCCGACGGCCGCCGGAAGCAGCAGGTCCTCGGGGTGTGCGACGGGCGCGAAGGCGCTGTCGGCGACGGTGACGATCCGCAGCCCCGCACCCCGCGCATGGTCCAGCGTCTCGGCGACTTCCTTCGGGTGACGCGGCAGCGCGAAGCACAGCAGCACGTCCGCGCCCGCCCGTACACACCCGTCGACGCGGTCGGCCAGCATGCTGCCGCCCTCGTCCAGCAACCGCACGTCGGGGTGGACCTTGGACGCGAAGTAGGCGAAGCCGCGCGCCTGCGCCGAGGCCGCGCGCAGCCCCAGCACCGGCAGGGTGGGACTCGCCGCGAGCAGACGGGCCGCACGCTCCACGGGAGCGGGGTCGGCGAGCAGCGCGGCAAGGTGCCGCAGGTTGTCGATCTCGGCGTGCACGGCCTGCTGGTAGGCGTTGTACGGATCGGGCTCGGCGTCCCCCGTGCCCGCGGCCGTCCCCGCGTCCGGCGCCGATTCGCGCAGGTGCCGGCGGAGCGCCGGGTAGCCGTCGAACCCGAGGGCGACGGCGAAGCGTGTGACGGACGGCTGGCTCACGCCCGCCAGATCGGCCAGCTCGACGCTGGAGAGGAAGGGCGCGTCGCCGGCCTGCCGCACCATGCAGTGCGCGATCCGGCGCTGGGTCGGCGTGAGCCTGTGCCCCTCGAAGAGCTTCAGCAGCCGCGCGCTCGCGCTGCTCATCCCGTCCTCCTGCGTTCGGTCGGTCGGCGGTCGGGCCGCGGGAATGCGGCCGCGCCGTGTGGCCACGGAAATGCGGCCGGGCCGTGTGGCCGCGGAACCCGACCGCGGAACCGGGCCGCGTTCACAGCGCGGAGAGCCGGTCGAGCAGACCGACGGCCACGTCTACATCATCGGACAGCGGGCGGTCGCCCATCTCGGGATCCAGGTCCGACGCCGCAAGTTCGTAGGCCCGGCCGACCGGAAGTGCGGGATCCGGGACGGTACCGCGCTGACGCAACGCACGTATGGCCGCGACGAGTTCACAGGCCAGCACCTGCCGGTGGTACTCGGGCATCCGCAGCGCGTGCCGGGCCGCCAGGGAAGCGAAGCTGGCCACTTCCTCCACCCCGCGGGAGAGCACCGCGTGGCCGAGTGAGGCCGGCTGAGCCAGCGAGGTCAGCTCGGCGAGCGCGGCGCCCGCCGCGTACTCGAGGATCATCACCCCCGAACTGGCCGGCGTGTCCTCACTGAGGAAGGGACGCAGCCCGGTGATGCCCGGCTCCACGAGTGAGACGAGCCGCGCGGTGGACAGGCGGGCGGTCTGCAGCACGGCGAGACGGAGGCCGTCGAGCGCGGCGGCGGCATGCGCGGCGTAGAAGCTGCCGTGGTGCAGCGCGCCGTACACGCCCTGGGCGTCGGCGCTGATCAGGGGGTTCTCGGCAGCGGCGTTCAGATCGACGCCGAGCACACCCGCCAGAGTGTCGGCCGAGTCCAGTGCCGGCCCGTGTATCTGCGGCACGCACCGGAATCCGTAGGGATCCTGGATGCGCCCGCTGGGCGGTCCGGGCCGGGCGGGCGCGCCGAGCAGCGCGCGCATCCGGGCGGCGGCGGTGACGGAACCGGGGTGCGGGCGCTCCCTGTGCACGGGTTCGGCGTACGCCTCGTAGGAGCCGCCGACCGCGAGGAGGGAGAGGGCTGCCACGGCGAGGGAGGCGTTCTGCAGCCTGCCCAACTCCTCGAGGGCGAGGGCGGACTGGCCGAGGGTGAGTGCGTTGCTGCTGATGAAGGCGAGCGCGTCGTTGCCGTCCAGGACGACCGTCTGCGGCGCCGGACCGCCGGTCCACGGCTGCTCGCCGAGCAGGGCGAGTCCCGTCTGGGCGAGGGCGGCGAGGTCTCCGGTGCCGACGGCGCCGTGCTCCCGTACGACGGGGTGCGCGCCGCTGCGTACCGCCTCCAGGAGCGCGAGCACGATACGCGGATTGAGTCCGGCCCCTCCGGCGAGCAGCTGGTTCGCGCGGACGGCGAGCATGGCCCGCACCTCGCGTGCGGGGATGGGACTGCCGACGGCACCGGCGTGGCTGCGCAGCAGCCGCAGTCCGTGGCCCTCGGCGGTGGCGTCCACATCGACGTCTCCGTCGGCGCGTACGGCGGCGCGCACGGGGTCGGTGCGGTTGGCGCCGACGCCGGTGTTGCGGCCGTAGACCCGTCCGGCGAGGGCGAGTTCGCGGGCGGCGTGCCAGGAGCCCTCGACTCGGGTGAGCGCTTCGGGGCTGGGTTCACCGAGCTCGGCGGAACCGCGGGCCAACTGGACGACAGCCGTCGTATTCAGCGTCCGGCCGTCCGGGACCACTCTCCGCGGAGTGTCCACGATATGAGACGACATTCGCGTCAACCTCCTCCCACCATGGCTTCCTGCCCGGTCACCGCTGGTTCACATTCCGCATGGCGGGCGTTGGTCACGCGCATTTCACACCCGGCCCCTTGACATCTATTCACGCCACTACGACTGTGCATGACTATATGCAGTCGGGCAAGGGACTCCGGATGATCAGCTTCGAGGCAGTCAGCAAGCACTATCCCAACGGCACCACCGCCGTGGACGACCTCACACTCGAACTCCCGGAAGGCGGCCTCACGGTCCTGGTCGGATCGTCCGGCTGCGGCAAGACCACCACGCTGCGCATGATCAACCGGATGGTCGATCCGAGCGCCGGCACGGTCCGGGTGGCCGGGCGCGACGTACGCGAATCGGACGCCGCCGAGCTGCGCAGGAACATCGGCTATGTGATCCAGCAGTCCGGTCTCTTCCCGCACCGGACCGTCCTCGACAACATCGCCACCGTTCCGCTGCTGCTGGGCTGGGGCCGCCGGAAGGCCCGCAGCCGAGCGGCCGAACTGCTGGAACGGGTGGGCCTGGACAGCGGATCCGGCGACCGCTACCCGCATCAGCTCTCGGGCGGTCAACAGCAGCGCGTCGGTGTGGCACGGGCGCTCGCCGCCGACCCGCCGGTGCTGCTGATGGACGAGCCGTTCGGCGCGGTCGACCCGGTCGTACGGACCCAGCTGCAGGACGAACTGCTGCGGCTGCAGCGCGACTTGCGCAAGACCGTCGTCTTCGTAACCCACGACATCGACGAGGCCGTGCGGCTCGGCGACCGCATAGCCGTCTTCCGTACGGGCGGCCGGCTCGTGCAGTGCGCACCCCCCGCCCGACTGCTGACCCGGCCCGCTGACGACTTCGTCGCCGGGTTCCTGGGCGCCGAGCGCGGGCTCAAGCTGCTCTCGCTCACCACCCTCGGCGAAGCGGGTGTGCCGCACGAGCCCGTCACCCCCGTCCGCACGGACGAACCGGTCGCGGACATACGCGGGGGCGGAGACGGTGCGGGGCACGGAGGCGACGAGGGGGACTGGCGTGTGACGGTCACCCCGGACGGAGCGCCGGTCGGCTGGCTCGACGCCGGGGCCCTGCCCGCCGGCGGCACCGCCGGCGACGCGGAGCTGCTGCCCCTGCGGCCACTGCGCGACGAGGATTCACTGCTCGCCGCACTCGACGAATCCGTCAGCTCGCCCGCGAGGGCTGTCGCCCGTGTGGACGGCGACGGGGTGCTCTCCGGCGTGACAGGGCAAGCCGCGCTGCACGAGCGTGCCGCCGTGCATCACACCGCGGCGGCGAAGGCGGCGACGGCCGAACCGGGCGAGGACGGCGAACCGGGCGCCGGCGGCGACCGGGCCGGCCAGAAGGTCACGGACGGCGGAAGCGTCCGTACCGCTGAGGCGGCCTCGTGACGGCGGTCGACTGGGGCTGGTTCCCCGAACACATCGGCGACATGACGGCGCTCACCCTCGACCACCTCTCCATAGCCGTGCCCGCCGTGCTGTGCGGGCTGGTGATCGCGCTACCCCTGGCGGTCGTCGCCCACCGGGTGCGCGGGCTGCGCGGACTGATCCTCGGCGCGTCCAACGTCCTGTTCACGATCCCCTCTCTGGCCTTCTTCATCCTTCTGCTCCCCGTCACCGGCCTCACCCGCAGCACCGCGATCACCGGCCTGACCATCTACACGCTGGTCGTCCTGATCCGTAACTCGGTCGAGGGTCTGGACAGCGTCCCCGCCCACGCCCGCGAGGCGTCCATCGCCATGGGCTCACGGCCGCTGCGCACGCTCCTCACCGTGGAGCTGCCACTGGCCTTCCCGGTGATCATGGCCGGGGTGCGGGTGGCCACCGTGATGACCATCTCCCTGGTGAGCGTGGCCAGTTACATCGGCTACGGCGGACTCGGCCAGCTCTTCACGGACGGCTTCCAGCGCAGCTACACCACCCCCGTGATCGCCGGTGTGCTGCTGACCCTGCTGCTCGCGCTGGTCGCGGACGGCCTCCTCGTCGCCGTTCAGTATCTGTGCACGCCCTGGGCCCGGCACCGTACGAGGACCACTCGTACGAAGACGACCCGTACGACCACCGCCCGCACGACGTCGACCCGTACGACGACCGCCCGCACGCAGGGCAAGGGGGTTTGACCATGCTTCAGCTCCTCGCCGACCTCGCGCGCTGGCTGACCAGTCCGGCCCAGTGGGGAGGATCAGGCGGCATCGCCGTACGGCTGCTCGAACACCTCCAGTACTCACTGCTGGCCACCCTCGCCGGCGCCGTGCTCGCCCTCCCCCTCGGCCTGCTCATCGGACACACACGCCGCTTCGCGTTCCTCGCCATCAACCTCGCCGGCTTCGGACGTGCGCTGCCCACCGTCGGCCTGGTCACCCTGGTCTTCCTGGCGGGCGGACTGAGCATGTGGCCCGTCTACGTGGCGCTGATCGCCCTCGCCGTCCCCGTCGTCGTCACCAACACGTACGCGGGCATGACGGCCGTCGACCCGGACGTCACGGACGCCGCCCGGGGCGTGGGCATGACGGGCCCGCAGGTGCTGTTCAAGGTCGAACTCCCCCTCGCGCTGCCGCTGGTGATGACCGGGCTGCGACTGGCCATGATCCAGGTCGTCTCCACGGCGACCATCGCCGCGTACGTCAGCTTCGGCGGGCTCGGCCGCTACATCTTCGACGGGCTCGCCCAGCGTGACCTCGTCCAGGTGCTCGGCGGGGCGGTCCTCGTCGCCGTCGTCGCCGTGCTGCTCGACCTGGCGATGGCAGGTCTGCAGCGCTCGCTCTTCCGCAACCGGCCCGCCGACGCACGCTGACTCCCCCGCCCGACCCTACGGAGAAGCCATGTCCAGCATTCCCAGCCCACGCCGCCGGACCGTACTGTCAGGGCTCCTCGCCGCGGCCGCAGTTCCCGCCGTCGCGTCCTGCTCCAGCGGCATCACCTCGCTCAAGGGCAGCGGTTCAGGCGGCTCGGGTGCCGCCGACAGCGGGGCCGGACTCGTCGTCGGCACCGCCAACTTCACCGAGAACCAGATACTCGGCTACCTGTACGCCGAAGCCCTGCGCGGTGCCGGCGTGAAGGCCACCGTCAAGCCGAGCCTCGGCTCCCGCGAGGTCGTCGTTCCCGCCCTGGAGGGCGGAGACATCGACCTGCTCCCCGAGTATCAGGGCAATCTGCTGCTGCACTTCGACAAGAAGGCCGAGGAGACCGAGGCCGGCGAGTTGCAGAACGCCCTCGCCGCCGAGCTCCCCGCATCGCTGGAGGCACTGCCGTACGCGGCGGCAGAGGACAAGGACGTCTTCGCCGTCACTCGCGAAACCGCCGAGAAGCACGGCCTCAAGAGCTACGCCGACCTGCGGAAGGCCGACGGCGAGCTGGTCTTCGGCGGTCCGGCCGAGGACAAGACCAGAGTGGTGGGTCTCGTCGGCTTCCGTGAGCGTTACGACGTCACCTTCAAGGAGTTCAAGGCGCTCGACGCCTCGGGTCCGCTGGTGAAGGGAGCCCTCAAGAAGGGCGACGTCGACGTCGCGAACCTCTTCAGCACCGACCCCGACATCCGCAGGAACGGCTGGGTGGCGCTGAGCGACCCGCTGCACATGGTGCCCGCCCAGCACGTCGTCCCGGTGGTGCGCAGCGCCGTCGCCGACGCCCCCGTACGCAAGGCCCTGGCACGGCTCGGCACCGTGCTGACGACGAGTGAGCTGAGCAAGCTCAACAGGATGGTCGACGTGGACCGCAAGGACCCCGACGACGTCGCCGCGGACTGGGCCGCGGAGCACGGCCTCACCGAGAAGTGACGCAGCGCCGCAAGAGACCGGAAGGACGAGCACGATGACCGCAACCCGCGCCGAATCCCTCGTGGAGCGCCGCTCGATCGACGTCGTACCCGACGGCGAACGGCACGGCAGCGCCTTCAGCCAGTTCACGCTCTGGCTGGGCGCCAACCTCCAGATCACCGCCGTCATCACCGGTGCACTGGCCGTCGTCTTCGGAGCGAATGCCTTCTGGGCCGTGACCGGGCTGGCGCTCGGCAACCTGCTGGGCGGCGCCGTGATGGCACTCCACTCCGCCCAGGGGCCGCGGCTCGGCCTGCCCCAAATGATCTCCTCCCGGGCGCAGTTCGGCGTACGGGGCGCGATCGTGCCGCTGGCGCTGGTCATCGTGATGTACATCGGGTTCTTCGCGAGCGGCAGCGTGCTCGCCGGGCAGGCGGTGGGCGAACTCACCAGGCTCGGCGAGACGCCCGGCATCGTCGTCTTCGCCGTCGTCACCGGCATCGGAGCCGCCGTCGGCTACCGCCTCATCCACGTCCTGGGCCGGTTCGCCTCGGTGATCTGCGCTCTCGCCTTCGTGTACCTCGGCTTCCGTCTCCTGCAACGCGCCGATCTGGGCGCCCTGCTGGCCGACCGCGCCTTCGAACTGCCCGTGTTCCTCCTCGCCGTGGCGCTCGCCGCGTCCTGGCAGCTGGCCTACGGCCCGTACGTCGCGGACTACTCGCGCTATCTGCCCCGTTCGACCTCCGGCTGCGCCACCTTCTGGTGGACCCTCGCCGGCACCGGGATCGGCTCGCAGTGGTCGATGACGTTCGGCGCGCTTGCCGCGGCGGCCGCGGGCGGAAGCTTCACCGGCCACGAGGTCGAGTACATCGTCGGGCTGGGCGGCGCCGGGATCATCGCCTCCGCGCTCTACTTCGTCATCGCGCTCGGCAAGCTGACGATCAACGTGCTGAACACCTACGGCGGTTTCATGTCGATGGTCACGAGCGTCAGCGGCTTCCGCGGACAGGCCGTGCTCTCACAGCGCGCCCGTGCCGCCTATATCGGCGCGATCATGGTGGCCGGCACGGCGCTCGCACTGCTCGGCAAGGACAGCTTCCTCACCTCGTTCAAGGACTTCCTGCTCTTCCTGCTGACCGCCTTCACGCCCTGGTCCGCCATCAATCTCGTCGACTACTACCTGATCGCGAAGGAGCGCTACGACCTGCCCGCGTTCAGCGATCCGGCGGGCCGTTACGGCTCCTGGCGGTGGCGGGCCCTGACGGTGTACGGGGTCGGGCTGTTCGCCCAATTCCCCTTCCTGGCAACGCACTTCTACACCGGTCCCCTCGTGGGGCCGCTGGGCGGCGCCGACATCTCCTGGATCGTCGGGCTGGCCGTTCCCGCGGTGGCGTACTGGCTGCTCGCACGGCACGACATCGCTCACATCCCGGACCGTACGATCCTCGGCGACGGGACGGCCGAAGGGGACGCCGACGTGGACGCCGGCACCGCGGGCGACACCGGTGGCGGTGGGGCGCAGCCACCTGCGGACACGGGGGCTAGCACCACTGCACGGAGCGGCCCGCGCGCGTAGCGTGCCGCGCATGGACGCCCGTGACCCCGAGCTGACGCGAGAACTCAACGCGACGCTGCAGACCCGCAGGGAACTCGGCCAGGAGTACGAGGAAGAGCTCATCGCCTCCTTCCTGGAGAAGTTCGACCAACGGCTGGAGACCGTCGTGGACAAGCAGATGCGCCGCCAGATGGCAGAGCAGCAGATGGTCGTGGCCCGCGGCAGTGCGCGACCGCAGGCCGGTGGCGGCTCGCCGTCGTATCCGGAGGGCATGGGGGCCCGGCTCCTGGCGCTCGCCTCGCTGGTGCTCGCCGTGCCGCTCTCCGCGATCGCCGCCGTCAACACGGGGCTGGCCGGGCTGCTGGTGTGCTGGGGCGGGATCGTGGCGGTCAACGCCGTACATGCGAAGCGGAATCTGTTCCCGTTCGGCCGGGAGCGGGCGGCGCCTCGGAAGGACGGCGACTGGGAGTAGGGAGGGCGTCCCTGCCGTCCGGATTCAAGTCCAGGACCGGGGACGGTGGGACCGGGGAACCGGACTCGGCCCGGGCCAGACACCGTGCACACGGTTAAGGGGGGTGCGCGGCACGAGCCGGGCCCGGGGCCGGGCCCGGCGGTCACCCGGGCGAGGCCCCTGCGGCGGGGGGCCGCCGCACCCCGGTGCGTACACCGGGGCGGGACGAACGGCGACCCCCCGCGGGGGATACACGCCGGTCAGGACCGGTCGCGTCCCGGCGTCCACGGATCCGGGAGCCGCTCCGGAGTTCCTCGACGCCGACACACACCACTGTGCTGTACGTGTGTCAACCACACGTTTCGGCGCGGTGACACTCTCCCGCCGCTTCACCGCTCACCGGCCGCCCTCGCGTCACGGGGCCGCAAACATCACTTCTTGACGCCGCTCGCCAGATACGCCAGCAGGTCCTGCCTGCTGACCACCCCGACGGGCTTGCCCTCCGCCAACACCACCGCCGCGTCGGCGAGTTCGAGCACCGGCATCAGGTCGGCGACCGACTCGCCGGAGCCCACGTGCGGCAGCGGCTCGCTCATGTGCTTCTCCAGACGGTCGCCCAGCGACGCGCGCTGCGTGAACAGCGCGTCCAGCAGCTCCCGTTCGACGACGGACCCGACGACCTCCGCGGCCATCACATCCGGATGCCCGGCACCGGGCTTGACCACCGGCATCTGTGAGACGCCGTACTCGCGCAGCACCTCGATCGCCTCCCCGACCGTCTCCTCGGGGTGCATGTGCACGAGCGAGGGGATCGGGCCCTCCTTGTGGCGCAGCACGTCCCCGACGCGTACGTCGGTCGCCTCGCCCTCCTCCAGGAAGCCGTAGTCGTTCATCCACTCGTCGTTGAAGATCTTGCTGAGGTAGCCCCGGCCGCCGTCCGGCAGCAGTACGACGACCACCGCGTCCTCGGGCAGCTTCCTCGCGACCTCCAGGGCGCCCACCACGGCCATGCCGCACGAACCGCCCACCAGCAGGCCCTCCTCCTTGGCGAGACGGCGGGTCATCTGGAAGGAGTCCTTGTCGGAGACCGGAACGATCTCGTCCGCCACACCGCGGTCGTAGGCGTCCGGCCAAAAGTCCTCGCCCACGCCCTCCACGAGATAGGGGCGCCCGGAGCCGCCGCTGTAGACCGAACCCTCGGGGTCGGCACCGACGATCCGTACCGCGCCCTCGCTGATCTCCTTGAGATAGCGGCCCGTTCCGGAAATGGTGCCGCCGGTGCCGATGCCCGCGACGAAGTGGGTGATCCGGCCTTCCGTCTGCTCCCACAGCTCGGGTCCGGTGGTCTCGTAGTGCGAGCGCGGGTTGTTGGGGTTGCTGTACTGGTCGGGCTTCCAGGCGTCCGGGGTCTCACGCACGAGCCGGTCCGAGACGTTGTAGTACGAGTCGGGGTGGTCCGGGTCGACTGCCGTCGGGCAGACGACGACCTCGGCGCCGTAGGCCCGCAGCACATTGATCTTGTCCGTCGACACCTTGTCCGGGCAGACGAACAGGCAGCGGTAACCCTTCTGCTGGGCGACGATGGCCAGCCCGACTCCGGTGTTGCCGGAGGTGGGCTCGACGATGGTGCCGCCCGGGCGGAGTTCGCCGGACGCCTCCGCCGCCTCGATCATCCGCAGCGCGATCCTGTCCTTGACCGAACCGCCGGGATTGAAGTATTCGACCTTTGCGAGAACCGTGGCACGGATACCCTCCGTAACACTGTTCAGCTTGATCAGCGGGGTGTTGCCGACAAGGTCGATCATGGACTCGTGATACTGCAACGTGGTCTCCGCGCGTCCGTGGGCAGCGTCGTTGCATGCCCTTACCGTCACGATATTGCGCAACACGCGCACACCGGAGGGCCGTTGCGAAGGTTGCAGAGCGGTCCCCACGGGGCAACACAGTGTTAAGGGCGCTCAGCCCGCACGTCACACGACGCGCACCGAGCGCTCACACCGACTACCCAACCACGGTGCCTCTTCATGCACCCAGGCACCATCCACCGGGCACCGCCCGGCGGTGACCGAGGGAGGATCCGCGGCACGGCCACGGTGACACACGCCCCGGGCCACGCACACCGGAAGACCCAGCACACCCACCACATCCACCACATCCAGCACAGCCGACAGCCGGCAGAGCCGGCACTCACGAACCATCTGCGGGAGGCGGACCAGAAACATGCCGATGTCGAAGGCGGCGAGCGCAAGAGTGGCACGGCGGATCGCGACCGCGGCCGCGTACGGCGGGGGTGGCCTCAGCCTGCTCGGCGGCGCCGCGGTCGGACTGCTCTTCACCGAGGCCCAGCTCGCCAAGCGCAGGATCGGCGGCTCGGACGACGAACCCCCCAAGGCCGACGGGATCTACGGCGCCGACTTCACAGGACAGCACCCGGGGCGTCCCGTGCGGCTCGGTTTCCTGGGCGACTCGACCGCCGCCGGCCAGGGCGTGCACCTTCCCCGCCAGACCCCTGGTGCGCTGCTTGCCTCCGCGCTCGCAGCCGTAGCCGAACGCCCGGTGGAACTGCGCAACGTGGCTCTGCCCGGCGCCCAGTCCGACGACCTGGAGCGCCAGGTCACACTGCTGCTCAGCGAGCGGGACCTCGACCTCGCGCCGGACGTCTGCATCGTCATGATCGGCGCCAACGACGTCACCCACCGCATGCCGCCCTCCCGTGCCGTCCGGCTCCTCTCGGACGCGGTGGCGCGGCTGCGTACCGCGGGATGCGAAGTGGTCGTCGGCACCTGCCCCGACCTGGGTTCCATCGAGCCCGTCGGGCAGCCGCTGCGGTGGGTCGCCCGGCGTCTCAGCCGTCAGCTCGCCGCGGCGCAGACGATCGCCGTCGTCGAGGAGGGCGCGCGTACGGTCTCGCTCGGCGACCTGCTCGGCCCGGAGTTCGCGGCGCACCCCCGCGAACTGTTCGGGCCGGACAACTACCACCCCTCGGCGGAGGGTTACGCGACGGCGGCGATGGCGATCCTGCCGACGCTGTGCGCGTCGCTGGGCCTGTGGCCGACGGAGGACGAGCGGCCCGACGCGGCACGGCGCGAGAGCATCCTGCCGGTGGCGCGGGCGGCGGCGGAGGCGGTCGCCGAGGGCGGCACGGAGGTCGCGGGCGTCCGCGGGCCGTGGGCTCTGCTCAAGCACCGCCGGCGGCGCCGGCTGCCGCCTGCGGAGGAGATCGAGGCGGCGCGCTCCGAGGCGCGTTAGCCCTGCCGGGCGGGGCTGCCGGGTTTCTTCCGGTTCGCCCGACAGGCGCCGCCTGCGGCGTGCCGGGGCGCTTCCGGTGTGTTCGTGGTGCCGGGGGCGTGCCGCTCCGGCGGCGGCTCCGGGAAGGCATGATTTTCCTCCCTGCGCCGTTACGGGCCTTCGTTCTGCCTTCCATGTGCCGGTCCGCAAATCCTGCTTGAGTTTCCCGGAACCACCGCCTCCGCGTCCCACCCCCTCCCGCCGGTCCGGCAGCTCTCCCATCGTGGCCATTACCAACCAGCAGGCCGCTGCCATGCGGGCCTGCCGACATGTACACGTGCCTTCGGCCCCAAGTACCCCCAACAAGGGGCCTGTTGGACTCCTGGCCACTGGGCCCCGACGGGGGAGGGAGGGGCCACCGGCGGAAAGCCGCCCACGCACGGGAGGGGGCGGGACGCGCAGGGAGACACGTCCGGACACTCAAGCGTGATTTGCGGACCGGCACATGGAAGGCAGAACGAAGGCCCGTACCAGTGCAGGGAGGGAAATCATGCCGTCCGGACTGGCTCCCGGAGCGGCACGCACCCGGCACCACGAACACACCGAAGGCGCACACCGGCAACCCCGCAAAGCAAGCGCTTAGAAAAGAGAGTCCCGCATCACACCGTGCGCCCCGTGACCCCGGCGCTACGGGGAGGTAGCTTCCGCCAGGGAACTCCGCTTCCCGCCAGGGAACCCCGCCGAGCCTCTTGGAGCCGTGATGCCCGAAGCAGTGATCGTCTCTGCCGCCCGCTCGCCCATCGGACGCGCCTTCAAGGGGTCGCTGAAAGACGTACGGCCGGACGACCTGACCGCCCAGATCGTGAAGGCCGCCCTCGACAAGGTGCCGGAGCTGGACCCCTCGCAGATCGACGATCTGATGCTCGGCTGCGGTCTGCCGGGCGGCGAGCAGGGCCACAACCTCGGCCGCGTCGTAGCCGTGCAGATGGGCATGGACCACCTGCCGGGCTGCACGATCACCCGTTACTGCTCCTCGTCGCTGCAGACGACCCGCATGGCGATGCACGCCATCAAGGCCGGCGAGGGCGACGTGTTCATCTCGGCGGGCGTGGAGACCGTCTCCCGTTCGGTGAACGGCAGTTCGGACGGGATGCCCGGCACGCACAACCCGCTCTTCGCAGACGCCGAGGCCCGTACCGAAGAGCGCGCCGAGCAGGGCGGCTCCGGTTGGGAGGACCCGCGTGAGAGCGGGCAGGTCCCCGACGTCTACATGGCCATGGGCCAGACCGCGGAGAACCTGGCCCGCCACAAGGGCATCACGCGCAGGGACATGGACGAGTTCGGCGTGCGCTCCCAGAACCTCGCGGAGAAGGCGATCGCCGACGGCTTCTGGGAGCGGGAGATCACGCCCGTGGCCACCCCTGAGGGAGGAACCGTCTCCCAGGACGACGGCCCCCGTGCCGGTGTGACCCTGGAGGGCGTCGAGGGGCTCAAGCCCGTCTTCCGCCCCGACGGGTTCGTGACCGCGGGCAACTGCTGTCCGCTCAACGACGGTGCCGCCGCGCTGGTCGTCATGTCCGACACCAAGGCGCGGGAGCTGGGTCTCACGCCGCTCGCCCGCATCGTCTCCACTGGAGTCTCCGGCCTCTCCCCCGAGATCATGGGGTACGGCCCGGTCGAGGCCAGCAAGCAGGCGCTGGCACGTGCGGGAATGGGCATCGGGGACATCGATCTGGTCGAGATCAACGAGGCGTTCGCCGCGCAGGTCATCCCCTCCTACCGGGACCTCGGCATCGACCTCGGCAAGCTCAACGTCAACGGCGGCGCGATCGCCGTCGGCCACCCCTTCGGCATGACGGGCGCGCGCATCACCACGACGCTGATCAACTCCCTGCGCTGGCACGACAAGCAGTTCGGTCTGGAGACCATGTGCGTGGGCGGCGGCCAGGGCATGGCCATGGTGCTGGAACGCCTCAGCTGATCAACCGGCGTGCCGGGGATGTGATTTATCCCCCTGGGACGGTGCGTTTCTCCTGCTCACGACGGACGGGACGATGGAGGTATCAGTTCACCTCTGTCCTATTCACGGCGTTTGGGACTACGGTCTTCCCCTCGGGCTGCTCCCCACGCTTCGCTGAGGGCCCAGGGGAGGCCCCGTCCCCTCGGGCTCCGCCCTGGGGAGGCCCCATTCGGGGATCCGAACGGAACCAGGAGTACGTCAGTGAGCGCCATATCTCTGCTGCTGCTCGCGACCGCGGTGACCGCCGCCGCGGTCGGGGGCGCCGCCCTGCATTCGGCGCGCGGCCTGCGCCGGCGCCTCGACGAGTGCGCGCAGGGCGCCCACGACGCCAGGGTGCCCCGGGCGCGTTCCGCCGAGGAGCTCCGGAGCATCGTCGTCGAGGCGATCGCCGAGGAGCGCGAGCGGGAGCTGGCCGAGGCCCGTGCCGTGTGGACGGAGCAGGAGTCGGGCGCGGGCGGCCCGGACGAGACCGCGACGCTGGGCGGACGCGGCACGGAGTACGAGATCGCTCCCGTCCTCGACGCCCTGCTGAGGGGCCGCGTCGACGAGGACGTCCTGAGGAGCCTGCGCGAGCTTCGCGACCGGGACATGCCCCAGCCGGGCATCTTCGTGCCCCGGCAGGTGGAACGCGACCTGGAGCCCGCGGAGCCGGCCGAGCCGCCCGTGAAGGACGACGCTCAGGAACAGCCCGGTGTGGCAGCCGCCCGCCGCCGTCACCCTTCGGAGCCGGACTTCACGCTCCGCGGCGAACCGGCCGTGCCGGCGCAGACGCCTCTGCGCGCCAGGAGCGCCGCCGGTCATGAGCAGACGGTGGGACGCCTGGAGGAGCTGGCGCAGGCCCGTACACCGCTCTCGGACGTGCGTCAGGGCCCGCTGGGGACGCTGGACGTCTATCTCTTCCAGGACGGCACGACCGTGTGCCTCTCCCCCGGTCACCGCGAGACGGCCGAGGCCCTGTGCGCGGCGCTGCGCGAAGGTGACGTCCCGGTGCTGATGGGGGGCTCGACGGTCTCCGGTGCGTACGCGCTCACCTTCGCCTACGGCGAGGGCCGCACCGCCTATCTGCTGGCGGACCGGGTCATCGCTTCCCGGTAGCGGCGGCCGCGATACGGACCGTGGCGAGCTGTACGAGGCCGACGGCGTCGGCCAGTTCATGATCGGCGTCAACTTCGCGGAGAATTTCCGCCAGATCGTGTGCGGCCACGAGCAGCTGATCCCCTACGGCGAAAACGCCCACGTCCGGAAGCTCCCGCGGCGTGCGTCCCGGGGACTCCAGACGCTGCGCCCGAACCGCCAACTCCCGGGCCAGAGCCAGTCCTTCGGCCGCCGCGCCCCTGCGCAGACCGCTCTCCGGAAGGGTCCGCAGACGGTCCGCCGCGGGCTGCACCGCGGAGATCAAAGGGGCTGTATCGAGCACCACGCAAGCGTATGCGCCCCCCACGGACTGTTGCCAACGCCCCGGCACTCAGGCACCTTGGCGGGAAGGACTCAATGAGGCAGCATCCGGAGGCGCCGATGTCCCAGATCTTCTCCGAAGAGACCCACCGGAACATGCTCACCCGCATCCCTCAATGCACAGGCCGTGAAGTATCCGACTGGCTGCGAACTGTCGACGAAGGCCCTTCCCTCTTCCGCTTCGAGGAGAAGGTGAGCTGGCTTCGCGGCGAGCACAACCTCGCCTACGGGCACGCGAAAGCGATCATCCACGAGTACGACCTGCGGCGCGCTGCGCGCCATCGGTAGCCGCCCCCTCCACGACTTCTTGGATTTCCCGGACTCTTCCGAGCGCGTACATGCGAAGGGCCCGTGAGGCGTTCACCGCCTCACGGGCCCTTCGTCGCGTCCGTCAGTCGTTGCCTTGAAGGATCGCGATCAGGCGCAGGAACTCCAGGTAGATCCACACCAGGGTCAGGGTCAGGCCGAACGCGGCCAGCCAGGACTCCTCGCGGGGAGCACCGTAGGAGATGCCGTCCTCGACCTGCTTGAAGTCGAGCGCCAGGAAGAGCGCACCGATCAGGATGCCGACGATCCCGAAGATGACGCCCATCGTGCCGCTGCGGAAGCCGAGGCCGTCGCCGCCGCCGAAGACGGCGAACAGCAGGTTCACCATCATCAGCAGGACGAAGCCGATGGCCGCGGCCATGGCGAAGGCGTAGAAGCGCCTGGTGACCCGGATGATGCGGGTCTTGTACATCACCAGCACCGCGGTGAAGACCGCCATGGTGCCCAGCACGGCCTGCATGGCCGCGCCCTCCGCGATGTAGCTGTCGACGAAATTGCTGATGGCGCCCAGGAAGAGGCCTTCCAGGGCTGCGTACGTCAGGATCAGCGCGGGCATGGCCTTGCGCTTGAAGGCCTGGACGAGCGCCAGCACCATCGCCACGAGGCCGGCACCGATGGCCAGCGGAAGCGCCAGATCGATGATCCAGGCCACGGCCGCCATGACGACGACGAGGCCGACCGTCATGCCGGTGCGGGCGACGACGTCGTCCATCGTCATCCGGCCGGTCTGCGGCGGTGCCGCCGGCGGCGCACCATAGGGCTGGCCCACGGCCTGCGTCTGCTGCTGGGCGTAGGGGTTGTTCGCGTAAGGGCTGTTCGCGTACGGGTTCCCGGCCTGCGGCTGCTGACCGGCGTCGAAACCGGCATTGCCGCCTGAGCGGCTGAACCCCCGTCGCGAGAAGACCGGGTTGCTGCTCCTCATCTCACTCCTCCATGGCCGCACGGCACGGCACTAGCCTTCAGAGTAATGCGTTAGCAAAACCAGCACGCTACTCCAGAGTCAAGAACGAAGAAAAGCGGGTCCTGGTTCCGTCTTGGTTCCGTTCTTGTACCGCCACGAGGCGTCTTCCACACCGCCGTTCCGGGCTCGGACGGACAAGCGGCGGGCGGGCGGCGCGCGTGCGGCGGACGGACCGCCGCACGCGGGTGGGCGGCCGAGCGTGTGGGTGCCGGGGGCAGTGAGCAGTGTCAGCAGGGCGAGGCCGGCGACCGTCCAGGCCACGTGGTGCCGATGTGCCCGGACTGGAGGCGGCGCAGCGGCCCGAGCAGCCGCTCTGTGACGCCGTACGGGTGCCGCCGTACGCCCAGCAGGGCGACGCCGACGCCGAGCGCGGTCGGCTCCCGGGGGCGCAGTCGCCGGCTCGGCCGCCCGGCCGGGGCGGTCCGCTCGCGGCCGCCGGCTGCGCGCATCGGCCACAACTTCGCCTGCGTCACGGGGCGCAGCCGTACGATGGCGCCCGTGATCAGCGATCGTCCCGCGGTGTCCCCCGCACATGCTCTCCGGAGGCGTGCCCCTGGGTTGCCGCTGCTGGTCATGGCTGTGCTGTGCGGGCTGCTCGCGATGCACGGCCTGGGGGCGACGCCCCCGCGCGAGGGACACCCGCACCGGGCGATGCAGCACTCGGCGGCGACGGCCGCCGCCGATGACCACGGAGGCGCCCACGCCGACGGGTCCCCGCGGCACGGTCACAACTCCCCTCCCGCGCCGGGGAGTCAGCGCACCAAGCGCACTCAGGACACTCAGCCCCCTCAGCACGCGGACGCCTGTGAGTGCGGCGGCACCGGCGGCCATGTGTCGCACGCCGACGCGACGTGTTCGGCGAGCGGAACCAGCGGCGCCCCCTCCATGGACGGCCCGGCCGCGAGTACGTCCTCCGGCCCACAGCCCGTCAGCGGCCTCACGGGGTGCTGGTCGCGCACCGGCGGGGAACGGGCACCGCCCTCGCTGCACCAACTTCAACTCCTGCGCATATAGGGGCGCCTCACGGCGGGGGCCACCTGGCCTGGCCGCCGTGTCCGGCGCATCCAGAAGGCAGCAACTCATCGACACGCAGGAGCAGTACGAACATGACCAAACACCGTTTCGCACCGAATTCATCCGTCGGCCGGGGGCTGTTCGCCACCGCGTCGGCCGCCGTCGCGGCACTGGTGCTCGCCGCCTGCGGCGGCAGCGGCGGCCACGACAAGGCCCAGGGCGAGGGGCACGACAGCGGGAAGAAGCCCGCGAAGAGCGCCGGCGCCGCCGACGTCTCATTCGCGAAGGGCATGATCCCGCACCACCAGCAGGCCCTCGAGATGTCCCGACTGGCCTCGTCCCGCGCCGAGTCGGCGCAGGTGAAGTCCCTCGCCGAGCGGATCGGCAAGGCCCAGAAGCCCGAGATCGACAAGCTGTCCGGCTGGCTGAAGTCGTGGGGCGAGAAGGTCCCGGCCGCAGACCAGGGGCACTCGGGCCACTCCGGGCACTCCATGGCCGGAATGATGACTCCCGAGGACATGGCGAAGCTGAAGAAGATGTCCGGGGAGAAGTTCGACCGCGAATTCCTGAAGATGATGACGGCACATCACGAGGGCGCCGTCGACATGGCCCGTACGGAGGAGTCCGACGGCTCGTACAAGCCGGCGAAGGAGATGGCCGGCGAGATCCGGCGCTCACAGACCGGTGAGATCAAGGAGATGCGCGGGCTGCTGAAGGAGTAGCCGCCCCCGGCGCACCGGCGCACCGGCGGTCTCACCGCCCGGTGCGCCGGCGCCGGCCGTCCCGCGGCCGCAGGGGGTCGGCTGACGCCAGGGACGGTGGGTGTCAGGGCTTTCGCGCGACCCCCGCATGGATCAGCGCCCGGTGGTCGGGGATCTGCGGCCCCTGCCCGTCGGGACGCCAGCGCGTCACGGGCACCAGGCCCGGCTCCACGAGCTCCAGCCCGTCGAAGAAGGCGAGGACCGCCTCGTGCGAACGGGCCTGTCCGTCGCTGACGTTGGACCGGTAGAAGTCCGCGGCCTGCTCGGCTTTGTCGGGTTCGGCGGTGTCCGAGGTGCCGTGGGAGAGCACGAGATGACTGCCGGAGGGCAGCGGCTCCATCAGATCCCGCACGATCCCGTACGCGGTCTCGTCGTCGGCGACGAAGTGCAGCAGGGCGACGAGCGACAGCGCGACGGGACGGCCCAGGTCTAGCGTCCCGCGCACCTCAGACGAGGCGAGCAGTGCCGCGGGCTCGGTGACGTCGGCGTGCAGATACGCGGTACGGCCCTCGGGCGCGGAGCTCAGCAGCGCCTGCGCGTACTGCAGGACGATCGGGTCGTTGTCCGCGTAGACCACACGGGATTCCGGGACCTCCGCCTGGGCGACCTGATGGAGGTTCGGCTCCGTGGGAATGCCGGTTCCGACGTCGAGGAACTGCCGGATGCCGGCCTCCCGCGCCAGATGACGCGTCGCCCGGTGCATGAACGCGCGGTTGGCGGCGACCAGTTCGCGCACGCCGGGCCACATCTGCTCGAAGCGTTCGCCGGCCGCGGCATCGACCTCGTAGTTGTTCTTGCCGCCGAGCCAGTAGTCGTAGACGCGTGCCGAGTGCGGCTTGCCGGTGTCGGTCTCGGGATTCACGGCGGTCTCCTCACGGGCCGGGGCGCGGCCCCGTCCGCGCGGGGACCGGTGTCGTCGCTCTCCGGCAGGTTCTGGCCGGAGTTTATGCCTGCGGCGGCACCGGGAAACGACTGATTCCGGACTCCGGCACTCTTCCCGTCCTGCCGGGTACACGTCGGCGTGACCCGGCAGGACCCGCCGCGACCGGCGTGCGGAGACGGGAGCGAGGAGCGGAGGAGGGTCAGTGCCCGGAGCGAGACCGTCCGCGGACCCGGAGCCCGGCTCCCGCTCGCGCCACTGGAAGGCGCTGGCCGTCTGTCTCGTCGCGGGGTTCATGACACTGCTGGACGTCTCGATCGTCAACGTGGCCCTCCCGTCCATTCGCGAGGGCCTGCACACCACCGAGTCCGAACTGCAGTGGGTGATCTCGGGCTACGCCCTCTCCTTCGGCCTCTTCCTCGTCCCCGCGGGACGGCTGGGCGACGCCCGTGGCCGCCGTCGCCTCTTCATGGCCGGTCTGGCGCTGTTCACCCTCGCCTCCGCCGGGTGCGGAGCCGCCCGTACGAGTACATGGCTCGTGGCCGCCCGGCTGGTGCAGGGCCTGGGCGGCGGGATGATCGCGCCGCAGATCTCCGCGCTGATCCAGCAGATGTTCTCCGGACGGGAACGGAGCAGGGCGTTCGGCATGTTCGGCACGGTCGTCGGCTTCTCCACCGCCGTGGGGCCCCTGCTGGGCGGTGTGATCATCCAGGCCGCCGGGGCGGCCGACGGCTGGCGCTGGGTCTTCTACGTCAATCTCCCGACCGGCGTGATCTGCCTGCTCCTCGCCCGCCGGCTGCTCCCGGACACCCCGAGCGCCGGTACGCGGAAGTGGACGCAGAGCCTCGACCCGGTCGGCGTCGCGCTACTGGGCGCCGCGGTGCTGGCGGTGCTGCTGCCCTTCGTCCAGGCCCAGCAGTGGCCCGGAGACGGCAAGTGGCTGCTGCTGGCCGTGGCGGCGCTGCTGCTTTGGGGCTTCGTACGGTGGGAGTCACGGTGCCCCCGGCGGGGGACGGAGCCGGTCGTGTCGCTCTCGCTGTTCCGCATCCGCTCGTACTGGACGGGTTGCCTGCTGATCCTCTTCCAGTTCGCGGGCTTCACATCGATCTTCTTCATCACCACGCTCTTTCTGCAGAGCGGGCTGCGCTACAGCGCGTTGCAGGCGGGGCTCGTCATCACGCCCTTCGCGCTGGGGTCGGGGGCCGCCTCGCAAGTGGGCGGACGGTACGTGGACCGGTACGGGCGCAGCCTCGTGGCCTGGGGGCTCGCGCTGACGGCCGGCGGGCTGGCCGGGACCGCGCTCACGGCACACCAGGCCGAGGGGCCCGGCGCGGGCTGGTATCTGACGGTGCCGCTGCTGCTCGCCGGGGTGGGCACCGGGCTCGTCATCGCCCCGAACCAGGCGCTGACCCTGTCCCGGGTGCCGGTCGCGCGGGGCGGGAGCGCGGCCGGCGTACTGCAGACCGGGCAGCGCATCGGCGCGGCGGTCGGCATCGCGGGCGTCGGTTCGCTCTTCTTCACCCGGCTCAACGCGAGTAACGGCGCCCCGGGTCCGGGCGACTGGCGCGCGGCGTACCAGCACGGGCTGATGCTCTCCGTCGCCTTCGTCCTGATCGCGCTGGCGGCGGCACTCGCCGACGTATGGACGGACCGCCGCGCGGCCACGGCGGCGAGCACCGCGCGGCGACGCGGTCCGCCCGCGCCGCCGCGCCGCCCGCACTGACGCGGACCGGCGTCGTCGGCGCCGGTCATGCCTCGCAACGGCTTCGAGGTCTCGTGCCGCAGGCCTGGGGCGGGGGCCGCGCGAGCGGAGATGGCCGTCTCGTCCGCATAGCGGGCCGCGGCGAGGGCACGTCACGGCGATCGCGCCCACGGGGAACTCCGTGTACTCGTCAGGTGCGGGCGGACCACGGTCCGGGTCCGCATGACGAGCCCGCATGACGAGCCCGGTTCCGGCGGCCCGTCCGGCACTGTCCGATAGAGCCCGGCACAGTCCGCCACAGCCCGGTGCGATGAGCGTGCGGCGCCCCGCGCCGCTACCGCGGGCTGCCGCTGTCGTCGAGAGCAGGTTCCTCGCCCGAGGGGCCCGCCGTGCCGGTCGGCATCGCGGGGTGCCGTCCCAGGAGGAAGACGCCGCCGACCGCGGCACCGAGCCCGAGGATCTCCCCGAGGACCGCCAGTGGAGTCACCCGTACCGTGTCGCCGAGGAACCCGATCCCGCACACGATCGCCGAGAGCGGCTCCGCGGCCGTGAGTGAGGGCAGGGACTGCCGCAGCGGCCCGGCCTCGAAGGCGCTCTGCACCAGCACCAGTCCCACGACGGCCGAGGAGACGATGACGTACGGCTGCCAGCTCGTGACCAGTCCGACCAGGCCGGACTCGCTGAACACGATGCTGGCCTCGCGGGTCAGGGCGTCCTGGAGTCCGTAGAGCACCCCTGCCGCGCCGGCCAGCAGCGGTGGTTCCTCCACCAGACGCAGACGGCGGGCGATCACGACCATCACCATGGCCACCGCCACCACCGACCCCAGCACGAACCACCGCCGGAACGCGCCGATCTGGACGTCGTCGGTGCCCTGCGGGGATCCCGCAGCGACGAACACGGCCACGCCTCCGCTGAGGAGCACCACGCCCGCCCAGCCGGTCCTCCCCAGCCGCTGCCCGCTGATCCGCCGTGCCAGCGCCATCGCGAACAGCAGATTGGTGGCCAGCAACGGCGCGACCCGCGAGACGTCCCCCTGGGACAGCGCCAGTGCGCTCAGCAGCTGGCCGATCACCATGAAGCCGATACCCAGCAGCCACCGCGGCACCTTCATCAGGTCGAGCAGCAGCCGGAACGAGAGGATGTCGGCGAGCGGGGCGCGCGCTGCGGCCTCCTGCTGCAGTACGTACCCGAGGCCCAGAAAACAGGCCCCGACCAGGCCGTACACATAGACCATGATCGGCATGCCACTCCACGGCGCTTGCGCGGGCCCCGCGGTGCTTGCCGAGGGCCGTCCGGATCCGGTGGATCTGTCTGATACGAGTCAGCATCTCCCATATACGGGGATCCCGGAGGCCGGGAGAGGCGGACGGGACTTCGTATGTACGGACGGACAGCGGCCGTGCGGGTGCCGCTTGGCCGGAATGGCCGCATGGGGGAACGTCGTCGGCCTCGCTTCGGCAACACCCGCACTACGCGCGTGCGCGCTGAATAGCGTTGGGCCATGAGCCTGATGACCGAGGGAGAGGCGCCGGGGCCGGTGCGGTTCTACCTGGCCTGTGACGACATCGGCTGCCCCGCTCGTGCCGTGTTCGACCTTGTGATCCATGAGTCTCCCCCGCCGATCGAGGAAGACCTCTTCGGGCACATCCTGCACAGCAGCGCCCGTGCGGCTCCGTACATCGAGGAGCAGGGCTGGACGTTCACACAGGGAATCGGCTATTGGTGCCCGACCTGCTCCAAGCCGCGGTCCGAGCGCCCCACCCCGCCCAAGCCCGGGCGCCGCCACATCGCACGACGTCAGCGGCGGGACCCGCGAGGCCCGCAGTAGGACGACGGCAGCAGCCGGCCGCCGCACCGGGCGCCCACGCACCGGTGAAACGGGTCCGAGCACATGCGCGCCGGTGCGCCCCCGCAGCCACCGCGTGCGCCCGCGAAATCCGGCCTTTCCCGCTCGCACGGACCGCGCCGCCGGAGCCACGGCCTCCGCTGCTGCCGCTGCCGCCGCGAGGCCGCGGGGCCACCCCCGGGCCGGGCGCCGCGAGGCCCCCCGGGGCGCCGCCCCTCCCGGCTCATCCCTGCGGCCCTGTGTCCCGATGTTCCGCTTTCATCACGGAGGCACCCCTCTGCCCGCTGCGGTTGTATCTGCTCCCGTATGGATCGACCCTGTAAGAAACGTATCCGGGCTGGATTGGTGCCATGAATGCGTGGAGCGAGGCCGAGACCATCGACTTGCGTGGGCCACTCGACGTCACGAGTGCGGCCACGGTGCTGCTCGACAGCGAGAACGTGGTCATCGGGTGGAGCGAAGCCGCCGAAGACCTCTTCGGCTATGAACCGCGCGAGATTCTGGGCCGGCCGCTCGAAACGCTGATAGTGGGTCGTACGGCCCAGGAACAGCCGTTCATCGAGCTCCTCGACCGGTCCGTCAGCCCGGCATGCCGCAGCGAGGCCTCCATCGCCCGGCACCGGGACGGCCACCGCATGGAGGTGGCGACGACGATCTGCTCCCTCGCCGGCCGGAACGGTTCCCCTCAGATCATGGTCGCGGCCCCGCTGGAACCGCTGCGTTCCTGGGAGGCACATCAGGCCATGCTGCGCGGCCTCGCCACGCAGTCCCCGATCGGCCTTGGCATCTACGACACCGATCTGCGCCTGACCTGGATAAACGCCAAGTACCAGAGCGAAATAGACCGTAAGTTCAGCGACTACGCCGGCAAGCGCGTGAACGAGCTCTACGACGGCGGCGAGGTGATCTCGGAGGGCCACCCTCCGCGGCTCGAAGACGTCATGCGGTCCGTGATCGACACGGGCAAGCCCGTGTTCGGGCTGCTCTACGAGGCCCGGCCGCCCGTCGACCCAGGGCACGACCACGTCTGGTCGTGCGCCTACTACCGGCTCGTGGACGCCGACGGCCACGTGATCGGCGTCTGCGAGGACGCCCTCGACATCACCGAGCGCTACCGCGCACAGCAGCGGCTCGCGCTGACCGTGCGCGCGGGCGTACGCATCGGCACCACCCTCGACATGATCACCACCTGCAGGGAGATCGCCGAAGTGGCCATCCCCGCCTTCGCAGACAGCGTCGCGGTGGACCTGGTCGAGGGTGTGCTGGAGGGCGAGGAGCCCCGTCCGCACGGTGACTCCCCGTCCCTCGTCAGGGTGGTGGAACGCTTCGGCACCCCGTACGCGAACGCCGAGAGCGAGGACGCACCCTCCGCGGGCCCTTACCCGGTCGAGTACGAGACCGGCTCGCCGCAGACGACCTCGCTCGCGTCCCGCAAGGCGGTCACCGTCGACCTCGGGCGCCGGGACGAGACGGGCGAGGAGGAGACCGGAGCCCACTCCACGCTCGCGGTGCCGCTCCGCGCGAGGGGCACCACGATGGGCCTGGTCACCTTCCTGCGCAGCGACAATCCCGCCCCGTTCGAGAATGAGGAACTCGCCCTCGCCAACGAGTTGGCGACCCGCACCGCGCTGTCCATCGACAACGCCCGCCGCTACACGCGCGAGCGCGCGTCCGCGCTGACGCTGCAGCGCAACCTGCTGCCCCGGGGACTGCCGGAACAGTCCGCCGTCGACGTGGCGCACCGCTATCTGCCGTCCGACATCGGGCTGGGCGTCGGCGGCGACTGGTTCGACGTGATCGCCCTCTCCGGGACCCGCGTGGGCATGGTCGTCGGCGACGTGGTGGGCCACGGCGTGAACGCCGCCGCCACCATGGGACGTCTGCGCACCACCGTCAGGGCGCTGGCCCGGCTGGATCTCGCCCCGGACGAGCTGCTCTCCCGCCTCGACGACCTCGTGCTGCAGGGCGCCGAGGACCAGGAGGCAGGGGCCGTCCCGGGTACCGACGAAGGGCTGGGCGTGGCGTGCCTCTACGCCGTGTACGACCCCGTCTCACGCAAGTGCACCGCCGCCCGCGCGGGCCATCCGCCCGCCGCCAGCGTCGACCCCGAGGGCAACTTCAAGCTGCTCGACATCCCGGCAGGGCCTCCGCTGGGCGTGGGCGGTCTGCCGTTCGAGTCGATGGAGATCGAGCTGCCCGAGGGCAGTCTCCTCGCGCTCTTCACCGGGGGTCTCGTCCAGGACCGGGACCGCGACATCGACACCGGGGTCGCGAAGCTCAAGGGTGTGCTCACCGACCGCGAAGGCACGCTGGAGGAGCTGTGCGACCGGGCCCTGAGCGAGCTTCAGCCCGACGGCCCGGCCACCGACGACGCCGCCCTGCTCCTGGCCCGTACGCACGAACTGGGCGCGGACCAGGTCATCGGCTGGGAGCTGGACGCCGAACCCAGCTCGGTCTCCCGGGCCCGGACCCTGGTCCTCGACCAGCTCGCCGAATGGGACCTGGAAGAGCTGGCGTTCACCACCGAACTCGTCGTCAGCGAGCTGGTCACCAACGCCGTACGGCACGCGGTCGGGCCCGTCTATCTGCGCCTGATCCGGGACCGCAGCCTGCACTGCGAGGTCTCCGACAAGGGCCACACGTCACCGAATCTCCGGCACAGCGCGACCGACGACGAGGGTGGCCGTGGCCTGTTCATCGTGGCGCAGATGGTGCAGCGCTGGGGCACCCGCTACACGACGACGGGCAAGACGATCTGGACGGAACAGGCGCTGCCCTGAACGGACTTGACGGCTTGACGGGCCCTGCGCCGGAAGCCGCCGTGACGGTTCTGGCGCATGGGTGGTGCCCGGAGCCGGACTTGAACCGGCACGGCCCTCAGGGCCAACGAGGTTTAAGCTCGTCGTGTCTACATTCCACCATCCGGGCACCGGCTCCAGGTCCGCCGCCGGTTACTCAGCGCACGGGTTCCTATACCCCAGGGTGCAGGTAGAGCCTATCCAGCGTCAGGCCCCCAACTGCGGGGCGTCGGCCCGATGTTGTCTTATTTTATGGGCAACTGACGCGGCGTCAGCACCGCGTCTCCCACTTCGCAGCGTCGCTCCGATCACGTCACTGGCACGGGAAATGACGGAAAGTCGCCGTCCGGACACTGGAATTCGTCTTCCGCCGGCGGACGGCCACCGGGCCCCCGCCGCCACCGTCCCGGCCTCAGGGACGCAGTCCTACCCAGGGATGAGCGCGCGGTCCGGCAGTACCTCGGAAGGCTGGCCCCGATACGGGCACGGAGGGTGATCCGTGGGGGCGCACGGACGGACAGCATGGTGTGGTCCCGAGAATCCGGGAGATCCGTACACCGTCCCGACAGGAGCGCACTTCCGTGACCACCACCTACACCTCCCGCGTACCGGATGCCGCACCAGCACCAGCCGGCGTCGCCGCGGCACGCGCCACGGACCTCTCCAAGGTCTACGGGCAGGGCGAGACCAAGGTGGTCGCCCTGGACCGCGTCTCCGTCGAATTCCGCAGGGCCGAATTCACCGCGATCATGGGGCCGTCGGGCTCCGGCAAGTCGACGCTGATGCACTGCATGGCCGGCCTCGACTCGGTCTCCAGCGGCAGCGCGCTGATCGGTGACACCGAACTGACCAACCTCAAGGACAAGAAGCTGACGAAGCTCCGCCGTGACCGGATCGGCTTCATCTTCCAGGCGTACAACCTGCTGCCGACGCTCAACGCCCTGGAGAACATCACGCTTCCGCTCGACATCGCGGGCCGCAAGGCCGACCAGGCGTGGCTCGACCGCGTCATCGAGACCGTGGGGCTCTCCGGGAGGCTCAAGCACCGCCCGAGCCAGCTCTCCGGCGGTCAGCAGCAGCGCGTCGCGGTGGCACGTGCGCTCGCCAGCAGGCCGGAGATCATCTTCGGTGACGAGCCGACCGGCAACCTCGACTCCCGCGCCGGTGCGGAGGTGCTGGGCTTCCTGCGCAACTCCGTACGGGAGTTGGGCCAGACCATCGTCATGGTCACCCACGACCCGGTGGCGGCCTCCTACGCGGACCGCGTCGTCTTTCTGGCCGACGGACGCATCGTCGACGACATGCTCGGTCCGACCGCCGAGTCCGTGCTCGAACGCATGAAGAACCTCGACGCCAGGGTGCGTACGAGCTAGGGCGGACACGCCCTAGTGCCCCTCCCGGCAAGACCGCGCCCGCGGCGTCCGACCGTCGCCGCGAGCCGCAACCGTCCGAGCAGGAACCAGACTTCACCACTCCCAGGACTCACCCATGCTCCGTACCGCCTTGCGCAACGTCTTCGCGCACAAGGCCCGGCTGCTGATGACCGTGCTCGCCGTGCTGCTCGGCGTCGCATTCGTCTCCGGCACCCTGGTCTTCACCTCGACCATCTCCGCCGCGTACCAGAAGAGTTCGGAGAAGGGCTACAGCAACGTCGATCTCGCCGTCGAGGCGCCCACGGGCCCTCCCGGCGCACCCGGCACCCCCGGCAGCAAGCCGGGTGACGAGAAAGGGCTGACTCAGGCCACTCTCGACAAGGCCCGCGGACTGCCCGGCACGGAGAGCGCCAGCGGCTCCGTCACCGGCTTCACCGCGCTCGCCGACAAGAAGGGGAAGCTCGTCGGGGAGGGCTGGCAGACCACGGGCGGCAACTACGACGCGGGCCGTGGCGGCCGGAGCGAGGACGCCCGTTACCCGATGAAGCAGGGCCGGGCGCCGCAGACCTCCGACGAGGTCGCCATCGACGCCGCGACCGCGAAGCGCGTCGGTTTCGAGGTCGGCGACACCGCCCGCATGTCCGTCGACGGCCCGGTGCTGGAACAGCGGATCGCCGGCATCTTCAGCACCGACGACGGCAACGTGGCCGCGGGCGGCACCCTCGTCCTCTTCGACACGCCCACCGCCCAGCGGCTCTTCGCCCAGCCGGGACAGTACGACCAGATCACGCTGAAGGCCGCCGACGGCACCTCGCAGAGCGAGCTGAAGTCCCAGGCGAAGGAGATCCTCCCGGCGGGCGCCGAGGCGGTCACCGGAAAGAAGCTCGCGGCCGACCAGTCAGAGATGATCAAGAAGAGCATGAGCGGGATGCAGACGGCGATGCTCGTCTTCGCCGGCATCTCCCTGTTCGTCGGCATCTTCATCATCGCCAACACCTTCACCATGCTCGTCGCCCAGCGCACCAAGGAGCTGGCGCTGCTGCGCGCGGTCGGTGCGGGACGCCGCCAGGTGACGCGCTCGGTGCTGATCGAGGCGCTGGTCGTGGGTGCGGTCGCCGCGGTCGCCGGACTGGGGGCGGGCGTCGGAATCGGTGCCGCGCTGCGTTCACTCATGGGCAGGTTCGGGGCGACCGTGCCGGACGGGCCGCTCGTCGTCGACGGCACCGCCGTGGCCGCCTCCCTCACCACGGGCATCGTGGTGACCGTCCTGGCCGCCTGGCTGCCGGCGCGCAAGGCAGCGAAGATCCCGCCAGTGGCGGCGATGAGCAGCGTGCACGCGGCGGCGACGACTCGTTCGCTGGTCGTCCGCAACGTCATCGGCGCGCTGCTGGCCGGCGCGGGCACGGCGCTGGTGCTGTACGGGGCGGGGATGGACGACCGCGACTCGGCCAAGATCCCGCTCTCGGCCGGTGCTGCCACGCTCCTCATCGGCGTGTTCGTCCTGACGCCGCTGCTGTCGCGGCCGCTGATCGCCGCGGCCGCTCCGCTGATGCGGATCTTCGGGGTCTCGGGCAAGCTGGCGCGTCAGAACTCCGTACGCAATCCGCGCCGTACCGCCGCGACCGCGTCCGCGCTGATGATCGGCCTCACGCTCATCACCGGCATGACGGTGATCGCCGGCAGCGTGCAGCAGGCCATCGAGAAGATGGCCACCGAGTCGCTGAAGGCGGACTACACCGTCAGCATGGCCAACCAGACGCCGCTCTCGGCCGACGTCGAGCGGAAGCTCGCCCGCAACGACCAGGTCGAAGCGGTCAGTCCGCTGCGCAACTCCTCCGCGGAGGTGGGCGGTTCCTCCGCCTTCCTGACCGGTGTCAAGGGCGAGTCGATCAGCGACCTCACCGACCTGCCCTTCGTCTCCGGCGGCTGGGACGGGCTCTCCGGCAACAAGGCGGTGGTGGACAAGGACACCGCCAAGGCCGAGGGCTGGAAGACCGGTTCGACGTTCCCCGTCACCTTCGAGGACGGGAAGAAGACCCGGATGACCGTCTCAGGTGTCTACGAGGGCAACGAGATGATCCAGGGCATCATGGTCGACACCGGCACGCTCGACCCGCACACGCGGCAGATCTCCAGCATGCAGGTGATGGTGAAGACGAAGGACGGCGCGAGCGATTCGGCCAAGGCGTCCCTGGAGAAGGCCCTGGGCGACAACCCGGCCGTGCTCGTACAGGACGAGAAGGACGTCTCGGAGTCCATCGCCAAGGTCTTCACGCTGATGCTCAACATGCTCTACGGGCTGCTCGCGATGGCCGTGATCGTGGCGGTGCTCGGAGTGGTCAACACCCTGGCCATGTCCGTCTTCGAACGCTCGCAGGAGATCGGGATGCTGCGTGCGATCGGCCTCGACAGGCGGGGCATCAAGCGGATGGTGCGGCTGGAGTCGCTGGTCATCTCGCTCTTCGGCGGGGTGCTCGGGATCGGTCTGGGGGTGTTCTTCGGCTGGGCCGCGGGCAAGGTCGTCGGGCTGTCGCTGTCGACGTACTCGCTGGTGCTGCCGTGGGAGCGGATGGGGATCTTCCTCGGGCTGGCGGCGCTCGTGGGGATGCTCGCCGCGCTCTGGCCGGCGCGGCGGGCCGCCAGGCTGAACATGCTCACCGCGATCAAGACGGAGTAGCGCGGCACTCTCAGTGCGCATGCCGCAGCCCGGCCCTCATCGGAGGGCCGGGCCGCGGTGCTCCGCGGGGTGCGGTGCTCCGCGGGGTGCGGTGTTCCGCGGGGTGGGTGTGCGGCCGGATGCCGGACCAGACAGGGCAGCCGTACGCACCGGTCAGCCGGGGGCGTCTCCGAAGTCGGGGACGGCCAGCCGCTCCCCGCCACGCAGTGCCGACTCGTGCGCGACGATTCCGGGCAGCGTGTAGCGGGCGGAGACCCAGGCGTTGACGGTGGGCATCCTGCCCTCGTTCACGGCGGTGACGAAGTCGTCGGCGAGGAAGTGGTGGCTGCCCTCGTGGCCGTTGGGCGCGTGCGCGAACTCGCCCGGCAGCCGCGCGCGGTCGTGCACGGGCGCCGTGCCGGAGATGAACGCGTCACGCAGCGCGGGCGCGACCTCGGCGAGCGACGGGTCGTCGGCGGAGAGGGTCGGCACGGCCTGCAGATGCTCCGATACGTCCCGCACACCACTCTTGTCCTGCCAGAAGCTGACGGTTGCCAGCTGCTCGAAGCTCCCCTCGGTGCCGAAGAACCGGAAGCGGGACTCCCGGATGTGGGACGGGTAGCCGACACGGCGGAATTCGTTCGTACGGAACGAACCGCCTCCCGCGACCTCGAAGAGCGCCGTCGCATTGGAGAGGTCGTTGCCGAACTGGCTGATCTCCCGGTCGAACACGCCGTCGCCCCGCTCGTCGCGGACGCCGAGGGCGCTGACGCTCGTCGCGTACGTCTGCCAGGCGCCCAGCACTCCGCCGATGCTGTGGGTCGGGTAGAGCAGCGGCGGATAACTCGCGGTCTCCTTCCAGCGCTCGCCGCCGCTGTAGCGGTAGGCGTCGTAGAAACCGAGGTCCATGTCGTGCACGTAGTCGCCCTCGGCATAGAAGAGGCGGCCGAAGCCTCCCTCGGCGATCTTCTCGCGGGCGTAGACGGTGGCCGGGTTGTAGTGGCTGGTCTCGCCCATCATGTAGGTCAGGCCCGTCTCCTTGACGGCCTCGATGACGGCCGCCGTCTCCTCCTGCGAGACGGCCATCGGCACCGCGGAGTAGACGTGCTTGCCGGCGCGCAAGGCCTGTACGGCGAGCGGCCCGTGGGTCCAGCGCTGGGTGAAGAGGGCCACGGCGTCGACATCCGATTCGAGCATGTCCTCGAATGAGGCCACGGTGCCCGTAAGCCCTTCGGCGGCGACGAGCCGCTCCGCCCGCTCCGGGAGCAGGTCCGTGACATGTATTGCGCCGACACCGGGGTGCAGCCGGAAGAGCCTTGCGAACGATCCGGCGAACTGTCCGGCGCCGACGATTCCGATGGAGAAGGGCACGAGCGAAAGCCTTTCCTGTGCGTGCCGTCGTTGGTGGGTACTCAGTTGTCCTGCTGGCTCGATTGTCCCGCTGGGCTGCTGGCTCAATTGGTCCTGCTGGCTCAATTGCCCTGCTGAAAGAGGAAGTTGACCTGCCTGTTCGTCTCCGTGAGAGAGCCGGCCGGTGAATCACCCGCGTAGATCTCCTGCATGGCGGGGGTCATGATCGCGCTTATGTCGGCCGCGTGGTCGGTCACCGGGAAGGAGAAGGTGGTCCCTTCCTCGATGTGGCGGGTGAAGGGCGTGACGTCCAGCCCGTTCTCGCGGTGGGTGGCGACAGCCTTCTTCGTGCCCTCCGGGGTCGCGGGGAATACGGCCGCGTCCTCGCCCACGATGTTCTGGCACTCGTCGGAGGCGAGGAAGGCGACCCATTTCGCCGCGCCTTTCTTGTTCTTCGCATCCTTCGGTATGGAGTCGGCGAGACCTCCCATCATCGAGGCGCGCTTGCCCGTCGGGCCCCTGGGCGTAGGGGCTATGCCCAGGTCGACGCCCTTGAGTCCGGCGAACGTCTGCAGCTTCCAGGAGCCCTCCATGGCGAGTGCCGCCTTGCCCGAACCGAGCTGTACCTCCGGGTAGTTGGTGTCGGAGTAGTCCTCCAGCGGAGCCATGTAGCCCTTCTCGGCGAGGCCGAAGTACCAGTCGATGGTCTCCTGGAAGCGCTTCTGGTCGTAGTTGTAGTGCTCGCCCCACGGGTTCTTGTCCGTGTAGCTCCAGCCGTTCGAGGCGGCGAAGGAACTCCACTGCGTCTGGCCGCTGTTGTCGCCGCCGGCGTCGCCCGTGGCCAGGCCATAGCGCACGACGTTGTCTTTGTCGAAGCCGGGCTCGTCGCCGCGCTTTCCCTTGGCGTCGACCGTGAGACGGGCGAGGGTCTTCTCGAAGCTGCCGCCGTCCTCCGGGTTCCAGGCCAGGTCGCGCAGTTCGGCGTCGCTGACGCCCGCCGCCTTGGTGATCTTCTTGTTGTAGAAGACGCCGACGGTGTCCCAGTCCTTCGGGGCGCCGTAGCGGTGGCCGTCCCGCCCCATCCAGGGCTTGGCGAGGCCCGGTTCGTAGTCCGACGCCTTGATGCCGCGGGTCGGGCCGAGTTCGTCCAGCGGGCTGAGCACGCCGATCTTCTCGTACTGGGGGAACTTGGCGACGTGGTTGGTGAAGGCGTCCGGCTGGGTGCCTGCAATGAAGCTGGAGGTGAGCTTCGTCCAGTAGTAGTCCCATCCGATCTGGGTGATCTTCACGCGCAGCCCGGGGTTCTTCTTGTGGAACGCCTTCGCACACGCCTCGTACGCGGGCTGCTGGGCCGAGTCCCACATCCAGTACGAGACGGTCCTCCTGTCGCCGCCGGAGCCGGCCTGCGGGGCGCAGCCCGTTGCGGGAACGATCAGGGCCAGGGCCGCGAAGGAGGCCGCACAGGCCTTGGCGGACATGCGGCGCCGGGTGCCGCGTGGTGCGGTGCTCATCCCACTCTCCTTCACTTGATGCCGCTGAAGCCGATGGAGTTGACGATGCGCTTCGCCAGCAGGGCGAACAGCACCACCATGGGCAGCGCGGCGACGAAGGTGGCCGCCATCAGCCCCGCCCAGTCGGTGCCCGCCTGCGGGGTCTGTGCCCGGAAGATGCTCAGCGCGACTGTGAGCACCCGCGAACTGCCGCTGTAGGAGACCATCAGCGGCCAGAAGTACTCGTTCCACGCGGTGATGTAGGTGAGGATGCTCAGCGTCGCAATGGGCGCCGTGGACATCGGCAGTATCAGCCGGAAGAAGACACGGATCCGCCCCGCCCCGTCGATGAGCGCGGCCTCCTCCACCTCGCGGGATATGCCGAGGAAGAACTGGCGCAGGAAGAAGACGGCGAACGGCATCGTCATGAACACCATCGGCATCGTGATGCCGAACAGGTTGTCCACCAGGCCGGTTTCCTTGATCAGTACGAAGTTCGGCAGCAGCGTGAAGACGGCGGGGATCATCAGGCCGCCCAGCATGAATCCGAACAGGGCGTCCCGCCCGCGCCAGCGCAGCCGCGCGAAGGCGTAGGCGGCCATCGCGGCGAAGAACACCTGGCAGAAGGTGACGAGCGTGGAGACCAGCACCGAATTGGCCAGGTAGCGCCAGAAGTCGAGCGAGCCGCCTGCACCTCCCTCCGCGAGTGCCTCCTCCGTGCTCTGCAGTCCGAAGACCCGCAGGAACCCGCCGAGGCTGAAGTCCACCGGAAGCGGTGAGGCCGGAGCCTGCGCGAGCGCGGTGTTGGTGGAGAGGGCCGTCCTCAGCATCCAGTAGAACGGGAAGAGGGTGATCAGGGTGATCACTGCCATCGCCGCCCAGGCGAGCACACGCCCCCACGACAGAGGCCGTCGCTCACGCTTCCCGCGGGCCGGCTCCTCGCGGGTCTCCGCCCCGCTGCCGGTCCTGGTGTGCGTCATCGTTGCCGTCACTGCAGACCTTCCCTTCTCAGCCGAGGTCCGACCGGCCGGCGCGCATGAGCCGGTACTGCACGACGGTTATGACGGTCAGTACGAGCATCAGGGCGACGGAGATGGCGGAGGCGTAGCCGAACTGCAGGCGGTCGAACGCGAGGTCGTAGACGTACAGCTGCAGCACGTTGGTGGCGTTGGCGGGCTTGCCGTCGGTGGTGACCGAGACCGTGTCGAACACCTGGAAGGAGCCGACGACCGTGATGATCAGGACCAGCGACAGGACCGGCCGCAGCAGCGGCACGGTGATGGACCGGAACATCCGCCACTCGCTCGCGCCGTCGACGCGGCCCGCCTCGTAGACCGTCGGCGGTATGGACTGCAGGCCGGCGAAGATCAGCAGCGCCGTGTAGCCCACGTGCCGCCACACGTTCACCAGCGCGATCGTCGGTATCGCCCACGAGGCGTCACCGAAGAAGGCGATCCTGTCGAAGCCGAGCCACCCGATGATCTCGTTGCCCACGCCGAGCTGTGTGTCGAGGATCCACAGCCACACGATTCCGGCGACGACGTTCGAGACCAGATACGGCGCGAGGACGATCCCCCGGAGGACGGTCGAGCGGGTGAGCCGGTGCATCAGCACGGCTATCAGCAGCGCGACGACCGTCTGCACCCCGATGTTGACCACGACGTACTGCAGCGTCGCGCCCAGCGAGTCCCAGAAGACCGGGTCATTGACGAGACGGCGGTAGTTGTCGAGCCCAACCCACTTCTCAGCGGTGAGCAGGTCGAAGCTGGTGAAGCTGAGATAGACGCCGCGCAGCGTCGGCCACACCAGGAAGAGCAGATATCCGAGCATCGCCGGGGCGATGAAGAGCAGGGCTGTACGGGTGTCGCCGGGAGCGCGGCTGCTCGACAGCGGGTGCGCAGTCGTCGGTTTGATCACGGCCACCGGCAGACCTCCTTGTCCGCTCGTCTCCAGGTGTGGCCACCTCGATGGATTTACTTCTATGTGGAAGTTAATGTGGGTGTCAAGGCGCCTCACATTGGAGATTCTGTGCCGGAATCGAGCATTCATAGTTCCGGGCGGAACTTACTAAGCGGCTCGCCTAAGCTGAGACCCCACGTCCAAGTACCGTCACGGAGGCTGCGATTGAACGGTTCGAAGGGTTCGCGCACTCCGGGCAGTCCGGGAGGCCCGGCCCCGATCTGGAGGCCTCTGACACCCGCGGAGCGCAGGGTGGCCATCGAGGTGCTCACGAACGGCCCGACGTCCCGCAGCGAGATCGCCCGGCGCCTCGGCATGTCGGGCGGCAGCCTGACGCGGCTCACGGGTCCGCTGATCGACTCGGGCCTGCTTCTCGAAGGGCTCACGCCGGTAGCCACGGCCGGGCAGGGGCGCCCCGGACGGCCCCTGGACATCGTCACCGACCCCTGGCACTTCGTCGGTCTGAAGATCACCGGAGACACCGTCTACGGAGTGGTCACCACGCTGAAGAGCACCGTAATCAGACGTGAGGACCGGAAGCTGGGGTCCACGGAGCCCGATGCCGTCGCCGAGGCAGCTCACTCGATCGTGCGAACGTTCGCCGAGGAGTTCCCCCACCTCGCGGGCATCGGCGTCGGTCTGGGCGGCGCCGTCCGGGACAGAGCCGTGGTCGTCGAATCGCCGTATCTGGGCTGGCAGGAAGTGTCCTTCGCGCCGCTCCTGCAGGAGCGCACCGGGCTGCCGGTGGTGGTGGAGAACGACTTCAGCGCCCTGGTCGAGGCCGAGACGTGGTTCGGCGCCGGGCGCGGCTTCGACCGCTTCGTGGTCCTCACCATCGGCGCCGGCATCGGATACGGGCTCGTCATCAACGGTGAGCCGGTCCGCCCCTCCGACGACCACCGCGGCACGGCGGAGCGCTGGATCCTCGACCCGAACGGCCCGCTGACCCCGCACGGCGAGCGCGGCAGCGCCACCGCGCTGCTCACAGTCCAGAGCATCGAGTATCAGGTCCGCGCCGCGACCGGCAGCTCGGTGCGTTACGAGGAGATCCTCGACCTCGCCCGGCGGCAGGATCCGGCCGCGTCCCGCGTCATCGGCGAGGCCGCCCGCGGGCTGGGCATCCTCATCGCGAACATCTACAACTTCGCCATGCCGCAGAAGATCCTTCTCGCCGGCGAGGGCGTAGGGCTGATGGACGTCGCAGGCAGCGCGGTCTTCGACGCCGTCGACGCCAACCGGAATCCGCACTCCGACCCCGTGAGCCTGGAGACGAAGGTCTCCGACTTCCACGACTGGGCGCGCGGCGCCGCCGTGCTCGCCATCCAGGTGCTCGTGCTCGGCGACGACGCCGGCGACTGACCAGGGGCGGGGCACCGCTCGAAGCACCCCGCCGCAGGCCAGTCACCGGCCGGCCGCCGGTCAGCGGCCCGATCAGCCGCCGGTCTGCCGTTCGCTCACGCCGCGCGCCACTCCCGGGTGCGCAGCGGCAGGCCGGACGCCCCGTCGGGAGGCGTACGGACCGCGAGGATCTGGTTGATGCCGATCCGGTTGTGCTCGAAGGCGAGCGCCGACGCGGCCATGTACAGCCGCCACACCCGCGCACGCCCGTACGAGCTGAGGCGCGCGGCCTCCCCGAAGGCGGCCTCCAGATTCGCCACCCAGGCACGCAGCGTCAGGGCGTAGTGCTCACGGAGCGATTCGAGGTCGCGCACCTCGAAACCTGCTTCCTCCAGCACCGCGACCGTCTGCCCGACCGGGGCGAGCTCGCCGTCGGGGAAGACGTAGGCGTCGATGAACTCGTCGACCTCGTAGGCCGACTCGTCCGTCAGGGGACGGCGCCCGATCTGGTGGTTGAGCAGCCGCCCGCCGGGACGCAGCAGCCCGTACAGATCGTCCGCGTAGAGCCGGTAGCGCTCCCTGCCGACGTGTTCCGCCATTCCGATCGAGGAGATCGCGTCGTACGGACCGTCACGCACCTCGCGGTAGTCCTGCACGCGGATCTCGACGCGGTCCGTCAGCCCTTCCTCCGCCACGCGCTTGCGGGCGTACGTCGCCTGCTCCTGCGAGAGCGTGATGCCGACGGCGCGCACCCCGTACTCGCGAGCCGCGTGCAGCACCAGTGAGCCCCATCCGCATCCGACGTCCAGCAGCCGGTCGCCGTCCCTGAGCGCCAGCTTCCGGCAGACGAGATCGAGCTTGGCGCGCTGGGCGTCCTCGAGGGTGGGGGTGGTGCCGGGGGCGGCGGGCTCCCAGTAGGCGCACGAATAGACCATGCTCGGGCCGAGGACCAGCCGGTAGAAGTCGTTGCCCACGTCGTAGTGGTGGCTGATGGCCTTGCGGTCACGGCCGCGCGTGTGCCGGACCCCGAAGCCCCTGCGCCGCTCCTCCGCAGGCGGCGACGGCGGCGGCAACGCACCGCCGAGCGCGAGCAGTTCACGGGCTGCGGCACGTACATCAGGGTCGCGGACGCGGGCGAGGGCGGCACGGACGCCACGAGCGGGAGGCCCCACCTCCCTCTCGTTCTTCTCCCACATCAGACCTGCGAGCCGTTCGAGAAGTCCGTACAGCTCACCGTCCCCGTCGGTGTCGAGTTCCCCCGCCACCCAGGCACGGGCCAGGCCCAGTTCGCCGGGCCGCCACAGGAAGCGGCGCAGCGCGCGGCGGTGGCGGACGCGGAGGACGGGAGCACCGGGCGGGCCTGCCTCGCTGCCGTCCCAGGCACGGATACGGACCGGGAGAGGCGCGCCGAGCACCCGTTCGGTGAGCGCGCTGAGTCGTGACGCGACATCGGTCATTGCACACACCTCCATACGGAAGGGGTGGAATCCCCGTACATGCAACACGATTGTCGTGCGGACTATGCCGCCTCACACACCCATTTGTTCCCGCGTCACCTCGCGGCAGTGCAGGCGGATGTGCGGGAACGACGAAGGGGGCGCCCGCCCCACGGATGGCGGACGCCCCCTTTCGTCGGGGCTCCCCGGTGTCTGTGCCGCGTCAAGCGTCACGCGGCACGGGTCACTGGAAGGCTGTCACGAGGCCCTGGCCTCTTCCCGGTCGCGGTTCGCGGCGGCCCGGCTCTCCTTGACCCGGGTCTTGCGCTCGGCCGCGGCCTCTTCCGTCGCACTGGCGGTCACCGGCGAGGCGGCCTCGTAGAACTCCTCGCGCGGGTGCTCCATCGCACCGAGGGAGACCACCTCCCGCTTGAGGAACATCGCGAGCGTCCAGTCGGCGAAGACGCGGATCTTACGGTTCCAGGTGGGCACCGCGAGACCGTGGTACGTGCGGTGCATGTACCAGGCGAGGCGGCCCTTGAGCTTGATCCTGGTCTTGCCGAAGACGATCATCGCGACGCCCTTGTGCAGCCCGAGACCGGCGACCGCGCCCTTGTTGGGGTGCTTGTACTCGCCCTGCGGGAAGCCGCGCAGACCGGAGATGATGTTGTCGCCGAGGGCCTTGGCCTGACGCAGCGCGTGCTGCGCGTTCGGCGGGCAGAACGCGCCCTCGCCGGCGGCCAGATCCGGCACCTGTGCGTTGTCCCCGGCGGCCCAGATGTGGTCGGTGCCGCGGACCTGCATGGTCGCGTCCACGTCCACATGTCCCTTGGGGCCCAGCGGCAGGCCGAAGCGGGCCAGCGCGGGGTTGGGCTTCACGCCGGCGGTCCACACGACGGTGCTGGAGTCGACCTCCAGGCCGTTGCTGAGCTCGACGTGCCCGCCGACGCAGGAGTCCATGGAGGTGTTCAGGTAGCACTCGATCCCGCGGCTCTTCAGGTGCTCCAGACCCCACTCGCCCAGCTTCGGGCCGACCTCCGGCAGGATGCGGGGCGCGGCGTCTACGAGGATGAAGCGCATGTCCTCGCGCCGGACGTTCGGGTAGTACTTGGCGGCGTCGCGGGCCATGTCCTCGACCTCGCCGACGGTCTCCGCGCCTGCGAAGCCGCCGCCCACGAAGACGAAGGTCAGCGCCCGGCGCCGTACGTCCTCGTCGCCCGTCGAGTCGGCCTTGTCGAGCTGCTCCAGCACGTGGTTGCGCAGGCCGATGGCCTCCTCCACGCCCTTCATGCCGATGCCGTTCTCAGCGAGACCGGGGATGGGGAAGGTGCGGGAGACGGCGCCCATGGCGATGACCAGGTAGTCGAAGGGCAGGTCGTAGGCCTCGCCGACCAGCGGCGCGATGGTGGCGACCTTGCTCTGCTGGTCGATGGTCGTCACACGGCCGGTGAGGACCTCCGCCTTGGGCAGCACACGCCGCAGCGGAACGACGACATGGCGCGGCGAGATGCTGCCGGCAGCGGCTTCGGGAAGGAAGGGCTGGTACGTCATGTACGAACGCGGGTCGACGACGGTGACGGTCGCCTCGCCGTAGCGCATCTTCTTCAGGATGCGCCGCGCCGCGTACAAACCGACGTACCCGCCGCCCACTACGAGGATTCGGGGACGCTCCGTGGTGCTCATGCCATCGAGTATCCACCCGCACCCGGGGCCGACCTCGTGAGGGGCTTCACAAGCATGGTCGCACCCCCTGCTACACTGCGCGGCCACGTACTGGAGCCGCTCGGGCTCCTCCTCCCCCGGCCGGAACCGCTGAGCGGTGATCCCCGCCGTGAGCTGCACTTATCGTCTGCTCCACGAGAACGGCGCCGAAGCCGCGCGCCGTCCTTCATATGGCTGGAATCCGGCGTTCACAGAAGCCCGCTCGCCTCACGGCCTCTCACGGACCCTCTCGCGGTGTGATGTGCGTCCGACGAGGCGGTTTTCCACGTGAATTATTTCACGAGACTTCTTCCGGAGCCCTGCGCAGAGGTACGCGCACACCCTTTCAAAGGAGACCGGCAGTGCTCAAGTGAGGCTCCGGCAGGGCCTTCCGGCGGCTTCCCGGCCGGGGTCAAGTGAGGCTCCAGGCAATGCCGTCGAGGATGTCGTGCTCGCTGACGACGACCTCCTCCGCCCCCGTACGTTCCATGATCCCCAGCAGTATCGCGGCCCCGGCCGCGATCACGTCCACGCGCCCCGGATGCATGACGGGGATCGCCGCCCGCTCGTCGTGCGTCGAGGCCAGCAGCCGCTCCACGATCCCGGCGACCTGCGCGCGCGGAACGCGGGAGTGGTGGATGGCGGAGGCGTCGTAGGCCTCCAGGCCCAGCGCGATGCCGGCGACCGTGGTGACGGTGCCCGCGAGCCCGACGAGGGTACGGGCCTGCGACAGCGGCACGCTCCGCTCCACCTCGTCCAGCGCCGCCGCGACGTCCGCCCGCATCGCCTCGCGCTGGGCGGGGGTGACGGGGCCGGAGAGACCGTGGCGCTCGGTGAGCCGCACACAGCCGACGTCGACGGACCTGGCGGCACGCACGGCGTCGTCGCCGACGACGAACTCGGTTGAGCCGCCGCCGATGTCCACGACGAGATAGGGCTTCTCCAGGTCCCGGCGGCCCGTCAGCTCCTTGGTGGCTCCCGTGAAGGAGAACTGCGCCTCCTGGTCGCCGGTGATCACCTCGGGTTCGACGCCGAGGATGTCCACGACGCCCTGTACGAACTCGTCCCGGTTCTCCGCGTCCCGCGAGGCGGAGGTGGCGACGAAACGTACCCGCCGCGCACCGTGCTTCTCCACGGCCCGCGCATAGTCACGGCACGCGGCGAAGGTGCGCTGCAGAGCCTCCGGCGCGAGACGGCCCGTACGGTCGACGCCCTGGCCGAGGCGGACGATCTCCATCCGGCGCTCCAGGTCCTTCAGCTCGCCGGCGGCCGGGTCGGCGTCGGCGATCAGCAGCCGGATCGAGTTGGTACCGCAGTCCACGGCGGCGACGCGGGTCATGCGCTCTCCTCACGGTCCTTTCGCGACGGGTCGGCCCCAGCGTATTCGCGCCGGGGCGCCTCCATGTCCGTCCCGGGCTGTCCTCGGGGCTCCGTCCCCGGGCCGGACGGGACGGGCGGGGCGGACCGGGCGGCGCGGGCCGGGCTGCCCTCGCCGCGCGTCAGTCCGCTGTCGTCGGCCTGCGTCCGGCCGGCTCGACGCAGGGGCCCTTCGCCCACCACTCCGGGAGCATCGCCAGCGCCTCGTCCCCGAGCGGGTTGACTCCAGGACCTGCGACGAGCGAGTGCGCGACGAGTACGTGCAGGCACTTCACACGGTCCGGCATGCCGCCGGCGCTGGGGAATCCGACCAGCTCCTCGATGGCGTCGCGGCGGGCGAGATAGTCCTCGTGGGCCGCACGGTAGGCGGCGGCCAGCTCTGCGTCCTCCGCCAGCCGCGCCGTCATCTCGCGCATGACGCCTTCGGCCTCCAGCGTTCCGATGGCCGAGGCGGCGCGCGGGCAGGTCAGGTAGTACGTGGTGGGGAACGGGGTGCCGTCCTCCAGCCGCGGCGCCGTCTCCACGACGTCGGGCAGCCCGCACGGGCAGCGGTGGGCGATCGCGCGCAGACCGCGCGGAGGGCGGCCCAACTGCGCCTTGAACGCCGCCACATCGGCGTCCGTGGGCGGCGTGTGCTCGGTCTGCGGCGGTGGCTTTTCCATCGGGGCGGGCTCTTTCGGGATGTGGTGAGGTGCGGAACGGCGGGCAGCTGGGCGGGAGTTGAGCGGTTCGAGGTCGTCGGGGGCGGGGGCTGCCCGGTGGTCCGGCAGTCGTCGGCGTGGTCAAGGCCGATGGGCTCGGGCGGAGCCACCCGCGAAGCCGGGTCGGGGTGGCCGCGCCTCCGCTGCCGCCTCCGCCTCAGTTGCCGCCGGCTCGGTCGGCCTTGTCGACACCGTCCCAGAGGTTCTGGTACCAGGCGCGGTCGGAGCCGCGGTCGGAGGGCTTGCGTGCGTCGCCCGTACCGTCAGGCAGGGTGAAGCCCGTCTCGCCGGGACGCACGAAGTGCAGGTGTTCGCGGGCCTGTTGCTCGACGTACGCCGGGTCCTTCCAACGCGCGCGCTCCTCCCGCAGGCGCTGGACCTGCTTTCGGGCGTGCTCCGCCTGACGTTGCTGTTCGGCGATCTCCGTACGCTGCGAGACGTACTGACGCATCGGATAGGCCAGCGCCACCACCAGTGAGCAGACGACGAGCGCCAGCACCGCCGCTCTTCCCGTGAGGCGGCTGCGGCGCGGGGCGCGCACGGTGCGCCCGCGGGCGCGGTAGACGCGCTCGGCTGCCCGGGTGCCGAGCGCCCTGAGTCTGGTCGCGGTGGAGAACCGATCCGCGGGCACGTTCCTCCCCTGTCCCCTTCTCAGCTGTCCGTGTTGCTGCTGCGGGCCCGGCTCCCGTTCGCCCGCGTACGTGACTTGGCGTGCACCGTGGCGGGCGCCTGCTCCCGGCGGGCCGGGCGAGCCCCCGCCACCGTACGGGAACGGCGGCGGGGACGGGCGCAGCGACGGCACGGACGGAACCGAGGCCCGGCCCCGGGCCGCTCGGGCTCCGGCCGAGCCAGGGGCGTATGTCAGCCCTTGTAGCGGGGGAATGCGCTCCGCCCCGCGTACACGGCCGCGTCGTCGAGGATCTCCTCGATGCGCAGCAACTGGTTGTACTTGGCGACGCGCTCGGAACGGGCAGGCGCACCGGTCTTGATCTGGCCGCAGTTGGTGGCCACGGCCAGGTCGGCGATGGTGACGTCCTCGGTCTCGCCGGAGCGGTGGGACATCATGCACTTGAAACCGTTGCGCTGGGCGAGCTCCACCGCGTCCAGGGTCTCGGTGAGCGAACCGATCTGGTTGACCTTCACCAGCAGGGCGTTGGCGGCGCCGTCCTCGATGCCCCGGGAGAGCCGCTCGGGGTTGGTGACGAACAGGTCGTCGCCGACGAGCTGGACCTTGCCGCCGAGCTTCTCGGTGATGGTCTGCCAGCCGTCCCAGTCGTCCTCGTACAGCGGGTCCTCGATGGAGACGAGCGGGTAGGCCTCGACGAGTTCCGCGTAGTAGTCCGTCATCTCGGCGGCGGTGCGGTCCTTGCCCTCGAAGGAGTAGACGCCGTCCTTGTAGAACTCGGACGCGGCGACGTCGAGCGCGAGCGCGATGTCCTGCCCGATCGTGTAACCGGCCTTCTGGACGGCCTCGACGATGAGGTCCAGCGCCTCGCGGTTGGAGCCGAGGTTCGGCGCGAAGCCGCCCTCGTCGCCCAGGCCGGTGGCCAGGCCGCGCTCCTTCAGTACGGCCTTGAGCGCGTGGTACGTCTCGGTGCCCCAGCGCAGCGCCTCGGAGAAGGACTCCGCGCCGATCGGGGCGATCATGAACTCCTGGACGTCCACGTTGGAGTCAGCGTGGGAGCCGCCGTTGAGGATGTTCATCATCGGTACGGGCAGCAGGTGGGCGTTGGGGCCGCCGAGGTAGCGGAAGAGCGGAAGGTCGGAGGCCTCGGAGGCGGCGTGCGCGACGGCGAGCGAGACACCGAGGATGGCGTTGGCGCCGAGCGAGGACTTGTCCGCCGTGGCGTCCAGGTCGAACATCGCCTGGTCGATGAGGCGCTGCTCTGTGGCGTCGTAGCCGACCAGCTCCGGACCGATCTGCTCGATGACGGCGAGCACCGCCTTCTCGACGCCCTTGCCGCCGTAGCGGCCCGTGTCACCGTCGCGGAGTTCCAGTGCCTCGAAGGCTCCGGTCGAGGCGCCCGACGGGACGGCAGCACGGCCGGTGCTGCCGTCGTCGAGGCCGACCTCGACCTCGACCGTGGGGTTGCCTCGCGAGTCGAGGATCTCGCGGGCTACGACGACGTCGATGGACGGCACGAGGATCTCCTTCGTGAAGTGTCTGGCTTACTGCCCAGAGCCTAACGGGCATGGGGTGGTGCCCCCGTCGGCAAGTCGTGTCGGGCGGTGGAACAGCGGGCGACGGGGAGCGAAGGAGGCCAGTTCAGGGATGCTCCGCACAGCCTCGAATTTGTTCGGGAAGGGAAGAAAGGCGGGGCAAGGGCGGGGAGGGGAGGGGAGCCGAGGCAGCACCGGCGACCGGTGTGTGCTGCGTGTACGGCGGGGCGGGGGGCGGACGACCGGTCGTCCGCCGCCCGCCGCCGGCCTCAGAGGCGGAGTTCCTGGCCGGGCAGGATGAGGTCGGGGTCGGAGCCGATGAGCTCGCGGTTGCGCTCGTACAGCTGCTGCCAGCCGCCCGGCACCTTCTCCTCGTCCGCGATGGAGGCGAGCGAATCGCCCTGGGAGACCCGGTGTTCGCCGGCGTCGCTCCCGCTGTCCCCGCTGTTCTCGCCGCTCTCGCCCGCGTCGCCGCGACCGCCGTCTCCTTCGCGCGAGGGGCGTTCGCCGGAGTCGTCGGTGACGCCGTCGCCGGGGCCGCCGGGACCGACGGGGTCGCTCGGCTCGGTCTGTTCGGTGGGTTCAGTCGGTTCGGTCGACGGCGGCTCGGTGGGGTCGGCGGATTCGCCGGAGTCCGGTGCGCCGGCCTCGTCCTCGGGCGCGTCCGTCGACGGAGCGGTGGGATACGGGCGTTCGGCCACGGGGCCCTCCGCGACGTCTTCCGAACCGTCCGGGTCGACGTCCGGCGAGCCCGGCGAATCCTGCGAAAGACCGGCGGCCTGGGCGCAGTCGCCGAACGGTTCGGCGCCTTCGGCGTCCAGGACCCGCTCCGCCACGGTGATCTGCTGGTCGCGGCTGGCCAGATCGGGGCGTCCGGCGTACTCGGTGCCGCCGTGCTCCTCCCAGGTCTCCTGGTCCATCTGGAGCCCGCCGTAGCAACCGTTGTCCTCGTTGGCGCTCCACAGACCGCCGCTCTCGCACTCCGCGACCGCGTCCCAGGTCGTGTTGTCCGCCGCGTTCGCCGCCGTCGCGCCGAGCAGGGGGATGGCGAGGCCGGCTCCCGTCACCCCTGCAGCGACCACGAAGTTGGGGGCCTGGCGGGGGCGGCGGTGGCGCCCGTTCCCGGAAAACAGCGGCGGCATGCGGGGTGACCTCTCGTAGGGACACGGGACGTTGCGCGGTGGCGCTCGCGCGGTGCGAGGGGGTGGTGCAGGTGCGTGGTGCGGGGGTACGCGGTGCAGGGTGCGCGGTGCAGGTGCGTGGTGCCGTGCGGGAGCGTGGTGCTGCGGCGTGGTGCGCCTGACGTGCTGTGCGGTTGCGGAGAGACGCGCGAGTGACGGTTGCGCGGCTTCGCGACCGCCGCCCGAAGGTAGCCTCCCGGCGTTCATCATCACAAGGTGGTGTCGTGCACATCACGCGAAAGTCACACCCGTGATGTCCCGTCACTCCCGTCGCACAACACCGCCCCCGCGCCGCGTCGTCATCGCCGTCCCCGTCACTCCGTCCGGCGCTGCGGCGTGAACTCCACCGGCAGCGTGCGCAGTCCGCGCATGATGAGGCCCCCGCGCCAGCGCAGCTCGTCCGGCGGGACGGCGAGTCTCACGTCGGGCAGCCGGTGCAGCAGCGTGCTCAGCGCGACCCGGCCTTCCAGCCGTGCGAGCGGCGCCCCGAGGCAGTAGTGGATGCCGTGGCCGTAGCCCAGGTGCTGGTTGTCGCGCCGCCGCAGGTCCAGTACGTCCGGATCGTCGAACTTCGCCGGATCCCGGTCCGCGGCGGCGAGCACCACGAGCACCGGCTCACCCCCGGCGATGCGTACGCCGCCGATCTCCAGCGGCTCGGTCGCGAAACGCCACGTCGCGATCTCCACCGGCCCGTCGTAGCGCAGGAGTTCCTCGACCGCGGTGGCCAGCAGCCCGTCGTCGCCGGCGGCCACGGCGTCGCACAGCAGGGCCCGCTGCCGCGGATCGCCGAGCAGCGCGTACGTGCCGTTGCCGATGAGGTTGACCGTCGTCTCGAAACCGGCGAAGAGGAGGATGAAGGCCATCGCCGCGGCCTCGTTCTCGGTGAGGTGCTCGCCGTGGTCGCTTGCGCGGATCAGTCCGGAGATCAGATCCTCGTCCGGCTTCTCCCTTTTGCGGTGGATGAGTTCGGCGAGGTAGTTGCGCATCTTCTTCACGGCGCGGCCGACGCCGCCGCGCGGAGGGCCCGGCTCACCGGGCTTGTGGTGGCGCAGCATCATGCCCGCCCAGTCGCGGAAGTCGTCCTGGTCCTCCGCCGGTACGCCGAGCATGTCGCAGATCGCGTAGATGGGCAGCGGGAAGGCGAACTCGTGGATCAGATCCGCCTCGCCGCGCGCCGCGAAGCCGCCGATGAGCCGGTCCGTCAACTCCCTGACCCGCGGCTCGAACTCGGAGACGCGGGCGGGCGTGAACGCCTTCGACACCAGACGCCGCAGCCGCGTGTGGTCCGGCGGATCGATGTTGAGCAGGTGCGTCATCAGGTTCGCGCTGCGTTCGCCGGGGATGCCGACCTTGCCCTTGCCGTGCGCGGAACGTTCGTGGTGGTGCACGGGGTTCTTGCTCAGCCGCTGGTCCGCCAGGGCCTGACGTGCGTCGGCGTAGCGGGTGACCAGCCATGCCTCGACGCCGCTGGGCAGCCGGGTCCTGTGTACGGGCGCGTGCTTGCGGAGCCAGGCGTAGGCGGGGTACGGGTCGGCCGCGAACTCCCAGCCGAAGAGCGGGGGCATGGGCGCGCCGGTGTGGTCGGAGTCGTCGGTGTCGTCGGTGTCGTCTCGCACGCAACGACGCTAACCGGTGGCGCGAGGGCGTCCCGCCGGCGTTTTGGGGCGCGGTCCCCGGGACTGTCCCCGGGGCCGTACGGCGGCTCCAACTGGTCATGGGGGCAGCCGGGGCAGAGGCAGCCGGAGACCGGTCAGGTGTGCCCGGGGCCGCCGCTGCCGAACCCGCCGCTGCTGCCCTCGTCCCACTTACGGGGTGGCCGCTCGTGCTCGCCGGGGTGGCTGTCGGAGTCGTAGTCGTGGAATTCGTACGGCATGCGACGCTCGCCGTCGTGCGGCACCTCGTCGGGGACCCGGTGCCTGGTCTCGTACTCCTGGGGCGAGTTCGGGCCCTTCTCCCCGGGGCTCGAAGGGCGCTGGTCGCCCCTGGCCCGGATGCGGATGCCGTAGGCGACGGCCAGGATCAGGCCGACGACGACCACGATGCCTGCGACGAGCGGCGCGATGCCCACGAGCAGGTCGCGCTCGGCGGCCAGCACCGGGAGCGCAGCGAGCGACTCGGATGCGGCTTGTACTGCGTACATGGCACACGGGTACCCCGGCCTCGGCCGGTATGCCGGTATGAGGGGCATGAGCCGTGGCGTTTGCTGGGGAGCGGTGCTCCCAGGGGAGAGCGGCGCTCACCTAGAAGAGCCCAGACACCGGGCGGGAGCGGTGCTCACCTAGGGGAGCGCCAACCCCAGGCAGGAGCGGTGCTCCTAGGCGAGAGCAGCGCTCACGAACGAGACAACGCCCCCAGCAGGATCAGCGCCCCGATATGAGAGCGGTGCTCTCGAAACCTCGCCGACCTCTCTCCGGCCCCCTCGCTCCTCCCTCCTTACACCGCCCGACCGACGTAAGGGTTCGGACGGCCGCGACCCGAGCGCCGACCCGGTTCGAGAGCGCTGCTCTCACTCTGGGTCGGCGCTCACGCCCTCGACGACTCGAATCGCGTCCCGGTATCGGCGGGCCGCTGCCCGCAGGGCCGTCTCCGGATCGATGCCTTCCGCTTCTGCGCGCACGGCCAGCGCGAGGAGCTCGCCGCCGACGCCGCCGGCGCCGTCGTCCGCCGCGCCCGTCCCGCCCGTCCCGCCCGGCCCGGCCGGTCCGCCCGGCCCGGCCGGGCCGGGCGGCCCGGCCGCCCCGGCCGCCACGTCCAGCTCCGCCAGCCGCACCCGCTGCGCCAGCTTCGCGGCCAGCGCCAGCGCGGGCTGCCCCAACGGGATCCCCTCCGTCACCGAGTCCCGCCGCTTCTCGACGGCCTTCGTACGGAGCCAGTGCTCCCGCACCTCCTCCGCCGTCGCCGCCTGCTCCTCCCCGAACACATGCGGGTGCCGGTGGATCAGCTTCTCCACGATGCCGCCGGCCACGTCGTCGATCGTGAAGGGCTCCTCCGGGTCCTCCTGTGCGATGCGGGCGTGGAAGACCACCTGCAGCAGCACGTCCCCCAACTCCTCGCACAGCGCGCCCCGGTCGTCCTCCTCGATCGCCTCGACGAGTTCGTACATCTCCTCGATGCCGTACTTGACCAGCCCTTCGTGCGTCCGGGCCCCGCTCCACGGGCAGTCCCGGCGGATGCTGTCCATGACCTGCACCAGGTCGAGGACCCGCGCGCCGGGCAGATCGTACGAGCCGGGCAGCAGCTCCAGCTCCGGCATCGACGTACGCCCCGAACCGGCCAGCGCGGCCAGTCCGTCGGTCAGCCGCGGCTCACCCTCGGCGGCGGCGATGACGACGGTCGTACGGCCTTCCGAGCACGCCTCGACCAGTTCACGGGCCGTCGGCAGCGGCCCGGTGCCGACGTCGACGCCCGCCTCCCGCACGTACGGCAGCAACGGGTGTTCCGGATCGCCGCACACGACGCGGTCGGCGGCGCGCAGCGCCTCCCAGGCGGGCCAGGACAGCAGCCCGGGCGCCACACGGTGGCTGGTGGTGAGGAGGACGATGCGACCGGTACGGGGAGATGCGTTCACCCGTCGAACGTAACGCAGCGGCGGTACGGCCCCGCTCGTGGCCGGAGCCGGGACGGGCGGCCCCGTCAGCGCCGCTCGTCGCCGGAGCCGGGCCGGGCGGCCCGCGTTACATCTGCGGCTGCGGCTGTTGCTGCTGCCGGTCCTGCTGCTTGCCGGTCAGGTCCCGCAGCCAGGGATCGGTGTCGTTGCCGAGAGTGGCCGCCTTCGCGTCCCACTTCCCGTAGCGCGGGTTGACGTCGATGTGCAGGTCCTCGGAGGTGGTGGAGAACTTCTTCCGCAGCGCCGCGTTGCCCTGCGGCGTCCGCGGGTCGATGTCGCCGGCCTTCGCGATCTTGTCCACGGCGACCTGCATGCGCAGCCAGTCGTCGATCTGCGAGGGAGCGACGGCCTGCTGCTGCAGCAGCGCGTCCTTCAGCTGCTTCTCCCCGCCCGCCTGTTTCCTCAACTCCGCGTGGTACTTGCCCACTTCGCGGCGCGTGACGGACACGCCCTCGTCCTTCGCGGCCTTCTCGACGATGCGTTCGCGGATCAGGCTGTCCAGGGCCGCCCGCGTCAACTGCCCGCTGCCCTTGATCATCTCCTCGCTGCGGGGAGCGGCGCGCTGCGCGTCCCGTACCGCCTCCACCTTCGACTGCAGCTGTCCCATGCTGATGCGTTGGCCGCCCGTCACCGCAGCGGCGCCCGGGTGCGCGTCGTCGCCGCAGGCGGTGAGCAGCGGCGCGGCGACGAGCAGCGCGGCCGCACCACTGACGGTGATCGCGGACCTGCGGCGGCGGCTTGCTTTGGTGCTGCTGTGCATCAGCTCTCCCGGACGGCGGCTAGGGGCGTGCGGCGGTTGTGCACGACCTCGGCGTTGATCGATGTTAAGCAGCCGAAGTGGTGGAGACCACCGCTTCAGCTCTCTTCCCGGCAACGATTCGGGGTTAACCGGACGGTTCCGGGAGGCTGTCACACCGTCCGCCGGGGCGGACAGGCGCTCCCGTACGGGGTGCGTCCGGTCCTGCCACCCCTACTCGCCTTCCAGGGGTCTGCCGGATGGCGGCCCCGAATCCCGCACCATAGCGTCCCGTTCCATGACAGCGCCCAGTACCACCGCAGCGGCCCGCACCGCGGCGGCACGCCGGACCGGGGGCCACGGGACCTCCCGTACGCGTCGGTCCGCAGCCGTGGCATTCGTCTCCGCGCTCGCCCTCGCCCTCGCCCTGCCGTCGCCATTGCTCACTGCGGGGGACGCCGCAGCGGCCGGGCACGCGCCTGCTGACGTACCACGCGTGACCGGCGCCGGACAGGGCGGCCCGGCGGGTCGGGCGGGTCCGGCTGACGCCCGCCTGACGCTGCCCCGTCCCACAGGCCCGTACGCCGTCGGACGCGACACCCTCCATCTCGTGGACCGCTCCCGTACGGACCCCTGGCAACCGCAGGCCGAGCCACGGGAGTTGATGGTGTCGATGTACTATCCGGCGCGCCACGGCACCGGCGACGGCACCGCCCCGTACATGACGGGGCGCGAGGCGAAGGCCCTGCTGAAGGGCCAGAAGCTGGACGGGAAGATCCCGGTGGAGACGGTGACATCGGTGCGTGCGAACGCCCGCAGCGATGCGCGTCCCGCCCGCGGACGGCACCCCCTGATCGTCCTCTCCCCCGGCTTCACGCTGCAGCGCGGCACGTTGAGCGTCCTCGCCGAGGAACTCGCGGGCCGCGGCCATGTCGTGGCGGTGGTCGACCACGCATACGAGTCCTACGGCACATCCTTCCCCGGCGGAAGGTTCACCGCTTGCGCCGCCTGCGACGTGCTCGAGGAGGCGCCCGACGACGAGGAGTCGAGGGCGGTGCTGGCGAAGGTCGCCGAAGGACGCTCCGCCGACGTCTCCTTCGTGCTCGACCGGTTGACGGGACGGCACGGCCACCGCCCCACCTGGCCGCACGCCCGCATGATCGACCGCGGCCGCATCGGTGCGGCCGGGCACTCCATCGGCGGCGACGCCGCCGCACGGCTCATGGCCGACGACCGACGGGTACGGGCCGGGGTGAACCTGGACGGCACCTTCTTCGCACCCGTCCCCGAATCCGGGCTCGGCGGCCGTCCGTTCATGCTCATGGGCACGGCGGCCGGCCACAGCCCCGGAGGAGCGGACGCCACCTGGGACCGGGACTTCGCACGACTGGACGGCTGGAAGCGGTGGCTGACGGTCACCGGCTCCGGGCATTTCACCTTCATCGATCTGCCCGTGCTGGCGGGGCAGTTGGGCATGACCGATCCCGAAGCGCCCTTGCCGGGCGACCGTTCCGGTGAGATCACCCGCGCCTACGTGGGCGCCTTCTTCGACGAGCATCTGCGCGGCATCCCGCAGCCGCTGCTGTACGGGCCGTCACCGGCCAATCCCGAAGTCGCCTTCCAGCACCCCTGAGCGGGCACGAGACCCGTCATCGTCACGGACCCGGGACCGACCCGGACACCGTCACGGACCCGGGACCGACCCGGGGCACCGTCACGGGCCCGGGACCGACCCGGACACGGGCCGAGTACGGGACCGACCCGGCACGGGCCCCGCTCACGACCCCGGAACCGTGGTGAGGAACTCGCCCACCCACGCGAGCAGTTCGCGCCCCACGACCGGCTTGCCGCCGATGCCGCCCGCCTTGGGACGCGGCACCAGCACCTGCCGGGCCGCCCGCTTGACGACCGACCGCGGGTAGACGCGTCCGAGCCGAAGCTCCTGCGACTCCCGCAGCTCGACAGGGCTGAAGCGCACGTTGCTGCCCTGCAGGGTGATGTCCGTGACGCCGCACGAGCGGGCGAGCATCCGCAGGCCCGCGACGAGCAGCAGGTTCTCCACAGGCTCCGGCAACGGCCCGTAGCGGTCGGCCAGTTCCTCCCGTACGGCGGTGATGTCCTCCTCGGAGTTCGCTGAGGCGATGGCACGGTAGGCCTGCAGACGCAGCCGCTCACCCGGCGCGTAGTCGTGCGGCACGTGCGCGTCGACGGGCAGCTCGATCTTGACCTCGAGCGGGGCCTCCTCGACCTCGCCGCCCTGCTCCAGCGCGTTCCGGTAGTCGGCGACGGCTTCGCCGACCATGCGTACGTACAGGTCGAAACCCACGCCCGCGATGTGGCCGGACTGTTCGCCGCCGAGCAGATTGCCGGCGCCGCGGATCTCAAGGTCCTTCATCGCGACGTACATGCCGGCGCCCATCTCGGTGTGCTGGGCGATGGTGGCGAGCCGTTCGTGCGCCGTCTCGGTCAGCGGCTTCTCCGGCGGGTAGAGGAAGTAGGCGTAGCCGCGCTCGCGGCCGCGGCCGACCCGGCCGCGCAGCTGATGCAGCTGCGAGAGGCCGAAGTTGTCGCCGCGTTCGACGATGAGGGTGTTGGCGTTGGAGATGTCGATGCCGTTCTCGACGATCGTCGTGGCGACCAGCACATCGGACTTCTTCTCCCAGAAGTCCACCACGACCTGCTCCAGCGCCTGCTCCGACATCTGCCCGTGCGCCGTGGCGATACGGGCCTCCGGCACGGTCTGCCGCAGCCGCGCCGCCGCACGCTCGATGGACTCCACACGGTTGTGGATGTAGAAGACCTGCCCCTCGCGCAGCAGTTCACGGCGGATGGCCGCGCCGATCTGCCGCTCCTCGTACGGGCCGACGAACGTCAGCACCGGATGCCGCTCCTCGGGCGGCGTGGTGATCGTCGACATCTCGCGGATGCCGGTGACCGCCATCTCCAGCGTCCTGGGGATGGGGGTGGCGGACATGCTCAGCACGTCGACGTTCGCCCGCAGCTTCTTCAGCTGCTCCTTGTGCTCGACTCCGAAACGCTGCTCCTCGTCGACGATGAGCAGGCCCAGGTCCTTGAACTTGGTGTCGGAGGAGAAGAGCCGGTGCGTGCCGATGACGATGTCGACCGTGCCTTCCCGCAGGCCGTCGACGACCGCCCGCGCCTCCGACTCGGTCTGGAAGCGCGACAGCGCCCGTACGTTGACGGGGAACTGCCCGTAGCGCTCGGTGAAGGTCGAGAAGTGCTGCTGGACCAGGAGCGTCGTGGGAACGAGGACGGCGGCCTGCTTGCCGTCCTGCACGGCCTTGAACGCCGCCCGCACCGCGATCTCCGTCTTGCCGTAGCCGACGTCGCCGCAGATGAGCCGGTCCATCGGGACGGACTTCTCCATGTCCTCCTTGACCTCGCCGATGGTGGTCAGCTGGTCCGGCGTCTCGGCGTACGGGAAGGCGTCCTCCAACTCGCGCTGCCAGGGCGAGTCCTGGCCGAAGGCGTGGCCGGGGGCGGCCATGCGCGCCGAATACAGCTTGATGAGGTCGGCGGCGATCTCCTTGACGGCCTTCTTCGCCCGCGCCTTCGTCTTCGTCCAGTCGGCGCCGCCGAGGCGGTGCAGCGAGGGCTGCTCGCCGCCGACGTACTTGGTGACCTGTTCCAGCTGGTCCGTGGGCACGAAGAGGCGGTCCCCGGGCTGGCCGCGCTTGGCCGGAGCGTACTCGACCAGGAGGTATTCGCGGGTGGCGCCCTGCACGGTGCGCTGCACCATCTCGACGTAGCGGCCGACGCCGTGCTGCTCGTGGACAATGAAGTCACCGGGGACGAGCGTGAGCGGGTCGATCTGCTTGCGCCGCCGCGCAGGCATGCGGGCGGCCTCGCGGCCCGCGGCCCGCTGGCCCGACAGATCGGTCTCGGTGAGCACCGCGAGCTTCAGCCCGGGATCGACGAAGCCGTTGTCGAGGCAGCCGCGCGCCACGTGCACCACGGACGGGGCGATCTCGCCCAGGTCGCTCTCCTGGCGGGCGGCGATGCCCTCGCCGCTGAGGACTTCGACCGTACGTACGGCGGGGCCGTGCGCCTCGGTGACATAGACGCACTGCCAGCCCGCCGACAGCCACTCCTTGGTGTCGGCGAGGGCGCGGGCGGTGTCGCCGCGGTAGCTCTCGGGGGCGCGCATGCCCAGGCGCAGCACGTCGGCGCCCTCGGCGAGGGACTCCTCGTACGCGGCGTCGTACGCCTCGTCGCCGTCCGGGCCCGCGGGGGCGGCGCCGGAGCTGAACGGGCTGACCGACCACCACATCATGCCCAGCTCACGGGCGCGCTCGCGCAGGTCGGCGATGCCCCACAGGGACGCCGCGCCCAGGTCGACGGGCGCCTTGCCGCTGTCCGACATCGCGGTGGCGCTCCACGAGGCCTGGAGGAACTCCTGCGAGGTGGCCACCAGATCCGCCGCCCGTGTGCGGACCCGCTCCGGGTCGCACACCAGCGTCATCGTCCCCTTCGGTACGACGTCGAGCAGCAGCTCCATGTCGTCGACGAGGACGGGCGCGAGGGACTCCATGCCCTCGACCGCGATGCCCTCGGCGATCTTCCCGAGCAGCTCGCCGAGCTCCGGGTGCTCCTCGGCGAGGGCTGCGGCCCGCCGCCGCACGTCGTCCGTCAGCAGCAGCTCCCGGCACGGCGGCGCCCACAGGCCGTGTTCGGCCGCCTCCAGGGAGCGCTGGTCGGCGACGCGGAAATAGCGGATCTCCTCGATCTCGTCGCCCCAGAACTCCACGCGGAGCGGGTGCTCCTCGGTGGGCGGGAAGACGTCGAGGATGCCGCCGCGTACGGCGAACTCTCCGCGCTTCTCGATGAGTTCGACGCGCGAGTACGCGGCCGCGGCCAGCGCGTCCACGACTTCTTCCATGTCCGTGCTCTGCCCCTGCCGCAGGGCCACGGGCTCCAGCTCTCCCAGGCCCTTGACCTGCGGCTGGAGCACTGACCGTACGGGCGCGACGACGACGCTGACCGGGCCCGTGCCGGCGTCGCCGTCCGCGTCGGGGTGCGTGAGCCGGCGCAGCACGGCGAGGCGGCGGCCCACGGTGTCGGAGCGGGGCGAGAGCCGCTCGTGGGGCAGCGTCTCCCACGACGGGTACTCCACGACCCCCTCGGGGGGCAGCAGCGAGCGCAGTGCCTGAGTCAGGTCCTCCGCCTCCCGGCCCGTCGCGGTCACGGCGAGCACCGGACGGCCCGAGGAGCGCGCGAGCGCCGCCACCGCGAAAGGCCGGGCGGCGGAGGGGCCGACGAGGTCGACGTGGTGCCGGTTGCCGTCGGAGGCGGCCTCGACGGCCTCCTGCAGCGCGGGGTCACGCGCGACGGCGTCGAGCAGTCCGGTGAGACTCATCAGGGGTGGCTTCCCGTCCGGGGGTGGGCAACGCGAACGCCCCGCAACGGCGCTACGCGGACGTTCCGGGGGATTCCAAGCCTACGGCGACCCGCGGACAGGCGTGGCCGCGATCTCCCGCCGGGGGCGGTTCCGGCCTTCCGGCCCGGCCCCCGCCCGGCCCCGCCCGGCCCCCGGCGCGTGTGAGCCGTGACAGCGACAGGCACCGGCGGCCCGGGACCTTGTGGGTCGCTCCGGGCCGCCGGTGCCTGCGGACTGCGTCATGCGGTCGGTACGAGTGCCGGTGCGGGTGCCCGGCGCTCACATTCGGTCATCTGTCATCTGTCACCTGTCAGCTGTCTGATGTCAGCCGTCGGATGACCGCTGTCAGCTGTCAGCTGTCAGCTGTCCGCTGTCGGACGACCTCCGACCGCTGTCAGCGGGGGTAGGCGCAGATCGCGTAGACGCTGATCTCGACCGTGGGGCTGTCGTCCTGCTGGCCGACCCCGACCCAGCCCCTGTGGTTGTGGGTGGGGAAGCTGCCGGCGAGCTCCGCCCCTTCGGGCTCGGCGTGGGCACCGCCGCCGAGCACCTCCTTGCCCTTCGGGCACCAGACCGTGCGGCGCTCGAAGTTGGGCACTTCCTCGCTGGGCAGATGTACTACCTCGTACCCGTGGATCTTGCCGTGTCCCTTGGGCTTGGCCACGGGCGCCGAGTCGGCCTGCGCCGTCCACCCGCCGCCGGCCACCACGGCCAGTGCCAGGGCGGCCGCGCTGAGAGCCAAGTTCTTTCTCATCTGTGCCTCTCCTTGCTGATTCCGGCCCGGCGGTCACCGAGCCGGAATCAGTATCAAGTGGACATACAGAAAGAAAGCCTTAGACACGAGCAAACCAGGACAAGGCCCAGGCGCCGGTCGACGGCCGGCCCGTCACTCCGTAGCGATCGCGTTGAGCACATTCATCCGGCCCGCACGGAACGCCGGCACCAGCGCCGCCACCAGACCCACCAGGGCCGAGCCGGCGAAGACCGCGCCGATCGTCGGCCACGGGATCTCCAGCACGTTCAGCCCTTCCAGCGCCAGCAGCTTCTGCGCCGCAGCGCCCCAGCACATCCCCAGACCCAGCCCGAGCATGGCGCCGAAGAGCGCGATGACGACCGACTCCAGCCGGATCATGCGCCGCAGTTGACGCCGCGCCAGACCGATGGCCCGCATCAGACCGATCTCGCGGGTGCGTTCGACGACGGAGAGCGCGAGGGTGTTCACCACTCCCAGGACCGCGACGATGATCGCCAGCGCCAGCAGTCCGTAGACCATGTTGAGCATCTGCCCGACCTGGTCCTGCAGGGTCTCCTTGAAGTCGGCCTGGTCACGCACCTGGTACTGCGGGTACGGCTTTAGCTCCTTCTTGAGCGCCGTGTACGCCGCGTCCTCCTGGCCGTCCTTCGCCGACCCGAACATCATCACGCTGGACGGCATCCGGTCCTCTGGGAGGTGACGGCGCGCGGTGGCGATGCCGGTGTACATCGCCCCCTTGTCGACGCTGGTCTCCTCCTTGGTGACCGCCGCCACCGTGAGCTTCGCCGTGCGGCCGCCCGCGAAAGCGACCTCCAGCGTGTCGCCGGTCTTGATGCCGTGCTCCTTGGCGTAGGCCGAGCCGACGGACATCGCGTCACGGTCGTAAGCCGCCGTCAGATCACCGGACTTCACCTCGCGTCGCAGGTCCTTCATGTACGAGGGGTCGGTCGCGGAGAGCTGCTCGCTGCCCGACTTCCCGTCCGGCGTGGTGATCCTCGCGGGGACCATCTTGTAGGAGGTGACGGTCTCCAGCGACTCCGAGCCCTTGAGCTTCCGCTCCACGGCGGGAGTGATCGGCTGGCCGTTGCCGGACTGGATGATGAAGTCCGCGCCGACCGAACGGTCCAGCTCCTGCGTCGCCGAAGCGACCATCGACGACCCGACGACCGACAGCGACGCGACGAGCGCCAGCCCGATCATCAGCGCCGCGGCCGTGGCGCCCGTACGGCGGGGATTGCGCAGCGCGTTCCGCTCCGCGAGACGCCCCACCCGGCCGCCGAACGGCCTCAGCGTCACCACCGACAGCACCCTCACCAGCCCGCCGGCGAGCACCGGCCCGACGACGATGAGGCCGAGCAGGGTGAGGACGACGCCCGCTCCCAGATACAGCGACCCCTGGCCCGCCTTCTCCGCCTGTGTGGCGGCGTAGAGGGCTGCTCCGCCGCCGCCCGTGAGGAGGACGCCGAGGACGGCGCGTACCGTCCCGGCCTTGACGTCCGCGGGCGTGCCCGCGTCCCGCAGCGCCGCCATCGGGGAGACCCGCCCGGCACGCCGCGCCGGCAGATACGCCGCGAACAGCGTGACGAGGATGCCCAGCACGAGCCCGGTGACGGGCGTCGTCCACGCCACCGTCAGTTCGGACGTGCTCAGGTTCATGCCCAGCAGGCCCATGAGCTCCATCAGCCCGACCGCCAGCCCGACGCCGGCGCCGACGCCCAGCAGGGACCCCACGACGCCCAGCAGCAACGCCTCGATCAGCACGGACCTGTTGACCTGTCTGCGGCTCGACCCGATGGCCCGCATCAGACCGATCTCGCGGGTGCGCTGAGCGACCAGCATCGAGAAGGTGTTGACGATGAGGAAGACGCCCACCAGCAGGGCGATGCCCGCGAAGCCGAGCAGCGCGTACTTCATCACGTCGAGGAAGGCGCCCATCTCCTCCCGGCTGGAGTCCGCGGCCTCCTTCTTCGTCTGGTACGTGTACTCGCCCGCGCCCAGCGACGCCGTCACGTTCTTCTTCAACAGCCCGTGTGTGACGCCCTCTTCGGCGGTGACCGCGATGCCCGTGTACGAGCCGGTGCGGCCGAGCAGCACCCGCTGGGCGGTGGCGGTGTCGAAGTAGACGATCGCCGCTCCGGGGTTGGTGACCTGGAACGTCGCGATTCCGGAGACGCGCGCGGAGAAGTCGCCGGTGGTGGCGATCGTCCGCAGCTCGTCGCCGAGCTTCAGGTTGCGCTTCTCCGCGGTGTCGGCGTCGACCATCACCTCGGACGCGCCGCGGGGCGCGTGTCCCGATGTGATCTTCATCGTGTTGCGGTCGCCCGCGGTCCAGTTGGCGGCGATGGTGGGGGCTCCGGTGGTGGAGCCGATGTTCTTGTCGTCGCCGTCGACGACGGTGACCTGCTCGCTGGAGACCATGCCTTCCGCCGACTCGGCTCCGCCGGCCTCGCGGGCCTCGGAGAGAGCGGAGGCCGGCACCGTGCGGGGCTTGCCGGAGCTCTGGCCGCCGCCCGAGCCGGCGTCGTCCGTCTTCTTCGGGCTGACGGTCACGTCGGCCGACGTGGAGGCGAAGAGCCGGTCGAAGGTGGTGTTCATCGTGTCGGTGAAGACGAGCGTGCCGCACACGAACGCCACCGACAGCACGACGGCGACGGCGCTGAGCGCCATCCTCCCTTTGTGCGCGAAGAAGTTGCGCAGCGAAGCCTTGAACACGGTCACGGCCGGCCCCCGTTGGCGCCGAAGGCGTCGAATCCGTCGTCGAGGCTGCCGAATGCGGCCAGTCCGTCCGGGGTGCGGCCGGCACCGCCCGAAACGCCGTCCAGGTCCAGCGCATCCTGCGCGCCCTGCGCGGCCGGTGCCGGGCCCGCTCCGGCGGGCGTCACCGCGCCCGGGTCCGTGCCCTCCGCGAGGCGCAGCATCTTGTCCAGTACGGCCTCGGCGGTCGGCCGGTACATCTCGTCGACGATGCGTCCGTCCGCGAGATAGAGCACGCGGTCCGCGTACGCGGCTGCCACCGGGTCGTGCGTGACCATCACCATGGTCTGCCGCAGCTCGTCGACGGAGCGGCGCAGGAAGCCCAGCATCTCGGCGCCCGCACGGGAGTCGAGGTTGCCCGTCGGCTCGTCACCGAAGATGATCTCGGGGCGGGCCGCGAGTGCCCGCGCGACGGCCACCCGCTGCTGCTGGCCGCCGGAGAGCTGGGTCGGCCGGTGCCCCAGACGGTCGTGGAGGCCGACGGTCGAGATGACCGTCTCCAGCCACTCCTTGTCGGGTTTGCGGCCGGCGATGTCCATGGGGAGCGTGATGTTCTCCAGGGCGTTGAGAGTCGGCAGCAGGTTGTACGCCTGGAAGATGAAGCCGATCCGGTCGCGCCGCAGCCGCGTCAGCTTCTTGTCCTTCAGGCGCGTGATCTCCTGCTCGCCGACGAAGATCCGTCCCTCGCTTACCGAATCCAGACCGGCCAGACAGTGCATCAGCGTCGACTTGCCCGACCCCGAAGGGCCCATGATCGCGGTGAACTCGCCGCGTGCGATGTCCACATCGACATGGTCGAGCGCGACGACCCGCGTCTCGCCCGATCCGTACGCCTTGACCAGCTGACGGGCGGAGGCCGCAACGGCCGAACGCGCCCCGCTGCCCCCGCTCCTGGGGTCCGCTACAGCCGTCGTCATGGTGTGTTCCTCTCCCCGTCCGGTGTTCTCCGGCGTTTCCGCTGTTCCGCTGTTTCGCTGTTTCCGCTGTTTCCGGCGTCTCCGCGCCGTGCGCCTGCGCGGTACGGCCCTGTGCCGCAGCGCCGCAGGCAGTGAGTTGTGAGTCCGTGGCCCGTGAGCTGTGAATCCGTGAGCCGTGAACCCGCGAGCCGTGGTGAGCTTCGTCTGGAGTCTCCCGCCGCGCGGGTGCGCGCCGCGATGGTGCCCGTACCTCTTCGGATGCGGGGGCTGGCCCCACCCCGGCCCTGCCGCCCGGGAGCCCGTCCGCAGATCCGGGCCGGCTCCGTGACAGGAGCCTAGGCGGCGGCAGCGGCGCCCTCGTCCCTCTCCAGGACGATTCCGCGCGGCCGCCGACCGACGGAACACCCCTAGGGGACGGGCCGCAGCCACCCGGAGCCCACCCGGAGCCCGGCCGACGCCCACCCGGAACCCGGCCGGAACCCGGAACCAACACGGCTGCCATGACCTTCAGTGACGATGTTGGAAATGTGACAGGTTTCCCCGCGTCCCTTCCAACGACCCGACACCCGCCAGTAACGTGCGCTCAACCTCGGGCGTTCGGCCCCGTACGGAGGGGAGGCGCGCATGGCGTTCAACAACGGCGAACAACATGGGTACTTCGACGACTACGGAACGTACCGGCCCGGACCCGCCTATCCACCCCGCCCGTTCCACCCGCCACGCCCCTCCCACAGCCCGCCGCCGACGCACGCGCCCAGCGTTCCCGCCCACGCCGACACCGAGCTCCGCCGGCTGCGCACGGCCTACCGCTGGCTGCGCCGCAGCATGACCCTGATCGTGCTCGGCTACTTCACCGTGTTCCTCGGCATGGCGGCCTATCTGCCCGACCTCATGTCGCAGTCCGTGTTCGGCTCCGTCAACCTCGGTGTCTTCCTCGGACTGCTGCTGATCCCCATCACCCTGCTGACGATCGTCACGTACGAGCTCTCCGCCCGCGCCACCGTCGACCCCATCTCCCACCGGGTGCGCATAGCCGACGAGGAAGCGCGTGAGAGCGAGGAGGAACGCCGGTGAACCCGAGCTCTGTGGACGCCGGTTCGCAGTCCCTGTCCTTCGCCATCTTCGCCGCCCTGGTCAGCATCACGCTGCTGCTGTGCATCATGACCAGCGCCGAACGCGACGACCTCGACGAGTTCTACACCGGCTTCCGCACCCTCGCCCCGCTGCGCAACGGCTTCGCCATCGCCGGCGACTACATCTCCGCCGCCACCGTCCTGTCCACCATCGGCATCATCGCCCTCACCGGCTTCGACGGACTCGTCCTCGCCCTCGGCACCGCGCTCTCCCTGCTTCTGCTGATGGTTCTGCTGGCCGAACCGCTGCGCAACGCGGGCCGGTTCACCATGGGCGACGCCCTCACCCACCGCGCCCCCAGCCGCCTGGTCCGGCTCGCGGCGACCGCGGTCACGCTCGCCGCGCTGCTGCCCCTGATGGTCTTCCAACTCTCGGGCGCCGGCCATCTCGTCACCCTCGTGCTGGGCTTCGAGGGCTCCTCCGTCCGTACGGCCACGATCGTCGCCCTCGGCGGCCTCATGATCGGCTACGCCGCGATCGGCGGGATGAAGGGCACGGCACTCATCCACATCATCAAGCTCGTGGTGCTCTTCGGCGCCTCGCTGATGCTCGCCCTGCTCGTCATGGACAAGGTCGGCTGGAACCCCTCGCGACTCGTCACACTCGCCGACATCGGCAGCGGACGGGGCGCCGCCTATGCCCGCTCCGGGCTGCTGATCGAGCCGACGTCCATCGGCAAGGTCGACCTGATCGCCAGCTCGCTCACCGTCGTCTTCGGCGCCGCATGCCTGCCGCACGTCACGATGCGCATGTTCACCGCGAGGAACGCGCCCGACATCCGCCGCGCGATGTCCTACGCCGTCATGATCATGGCGGTCTTCGTGCTCCTCATCGCCGTCATCGGCGCCGGAGCGACCGCACTCCTCGGCCGGGAGGCCCTCGCGGCGGCCGACCCCGAGGGCAGCACCGCGATCCTCCAGCTGGCCCGGGCGATCCTCGCCGACTCCGCCGCCCTGTCGACGTTCGTCTTCACCACCGTCTCCACGGCCGTCTTCCTCACGCTGCTCTCGTCCGTCGCCGGCATGATCCTCGCCTGCGGCAACTCGCTCGCCCACGACCTGTACGCACACGTGATGACCCGCAGCGGCGAACCCTCCCCGCGGCGCGAACTGCTCATCGCACGCCTCGCCGCCTTCGCCGTCGGAGCACCCGCGATCGCGCTGGCCGTACTCGTCCAGGACAAGGCGCTACGCGCGCTGATAATCCTGTCCTTCAGCATCGCCGCGTCCGCCATCGCGCCGGCGCTCGTCTACAGCCTCTTCTGGCGTCGCTTCACGCGGGTCGGGCTGCTCGGCACGCTCATCGGCGGCACGGCCGCGGCGATCGTGGTGACGGCCTACTCCACGACGATCTCCGGCACGCCCCAATCGCTCTTCCCCGACAAGGACTTCGACATCTTCCCGCTCACCACCAGCGGCATGATCAGCATCCCCGTCGGCTTCCTGCTCGGCTGGGCGGGCACCTTCCTCAGCGGCCGCCGCAAGCAGGATCAGGGGCGTACGGAGTACAGGGCGGCGGAACCGCGGCTGCTGGCCGGAGCCAGGCGCCGCTGAGGCACCGGGCACTCGCACCCGGCCCTCGGCAGCAGGTCCTCCGCGGCAGGTCCTCCGCAGCAGGCGCGGGGGCCTGGACTTCGGGCGGAACGGTACGGAGGGCTCAGCGGCCGCGGCCCCTGACCTGCCCGGGGACGGTGACGACTTCGGCCGCTCCGCAGGTCTCCCCGTCCGTGCCTGTCGCCCTCTCGGCGCTCCCGGTGCTTCCGGCGCCCTCGGCGGCGCTCTCGGCGCCCTCCGCAGCGTCCGCCCCGGACCTGGAGGCCTGCGCCTGCCGCCGGGGGCGCTCCGGCTGCTCGTCGCCGTGCCCCGCCGTACGCCCCGTCAGCGCCGCGAGAGTGCTGCGCACCCGCGCCATGTGCCGCCTCATCTCCGCCGCGTGCTCGGCGTGTTCGCCCAGCACCCGCTCGGTCTCCCGCTCCACGGCCTCCGCACGCACCCGTGCCCCCGCGAGCAGCTTCCCGCCCCGCGCCTGCGCCTCCTCCTGCCAGCGCCGCGCGTCCTCCTCGGCCCCGGCACGCTCCTGCCGGGCCGCCTCCAGCAACTCCTCGCCGCGGTAGGCCAGTTCACCGGCGTACGCCTCGACGGCCCGCCTGCGCTCGGCGAGTTCACGCCCGGCTTCCTCCGATGTGGCAGCCTGCGTCCGCTCCTGCTCGGCCAGCGCCTCCGCGCAGTGCGCCTCCGTCTCCCGGAGCGCCTCCTCCGCATCGGTACGCGTCTGCCGCGCGACCTCCCGCGCGGCGGCCTGCACGGCCTCGGCCTCGCTGCGTGCCGCCTCGACCCTGCGGGCAGCGGCCGCGGCCGCTTCGGTCCGCAGCAGCTCCGCTTCCTCCTCCGCGGCCAACCGGACGGCCTCGGCGTGCGCTTCGGCGTCCGCCCTGGTCCGTGCGACGTCGGTGCCGGTCGCCTCCCGTACGTCCGCGGCCTCCGCCTCGGCCAGCGTCAGCAGCCGCCGGGCACGTTCGCCCAGGCACTCGTACGTCTGCGGCGGCAGCGACTCCGCGAGACCCCTCAACCGCTCGGCCTCCGCGGTGAGTTCCGTCTCGAGCGCGGCCAGTTCGGCCATGCGCCCGCGGTCCTCCTCCTGCTGCCCGATCAGCACGGCCATCGCCCGGTCGACCTGCTCGGGCCGGTAGCCGCGGCCCCGTACAACAGTGAACGCATGCGGCGACGCACCCATATCGAGCCCCTTACCTCAGCAACACACTCAACGGCGAAGGCACATCCTTCTCGATGAGAGCGAAGCGGTCATAGCGCGACACTTCATACGAGTGCAGCACGAAGGCGGCGGCCCGCCTCCCTGAGCGGGCCGCACGGGTTCCATGTCGCCAGGGATCGTGCGCGGCACCAGCGGCGATGCCCTCGCCGCGGGGATCGCGCCGCCCGTCACCTCACGGGCGTCGCGGACCATCCGTGCGAGTGACATACGGCCGGGCAGGCTTCCGCCTCGAAGGGTGACCCGAAAGGTGAACGGTGCGGCTGCCGCACCCGGCCCGCCTGCCCGTCCTGCCGCTCCGGTGGAAGTGTCAGCCGAGGAAGAGGGGCACTCTCGCGGCCAGTTCGCCGAGCGCGGCCTTCTCCGCTCCGGTCGGCGCCCGGCGGCCGGTGCCGACCAGAAGCGCGTCCTTGTCGGTCAACGACGCAGGGAACGCGGCGCCGGCGATCTCCTCGAGCATCGCGCGGGACCGGGCCAGACCCTCCGTGGGCGGCTCCGCCGCGTCCGGGAGGTGCGCGATCAGGTCGAGGTGGTGCAGCGTCCATTCCAGGACGTACGCGCTGAGGTAGTCGCCGACGGTGAGAACCACGTCGCGGGTGCCCACCCGGACGCCGGGGTCGGCGAGCCGCGCGGCGCGTCCCGCGGCCGAACCGACGTCGTCCAGGTGGAACTTGAGCAGGCTCGGTTCCCCGTACGCAGCGGCCAGCCGGACGGTCAGCGCGTCCAGCGGGTCATCACCGGTCGGCGGCCGGTCCTCGACGTTCCAGTAGGCCGCCGCGTCGACGGTCGGTTCCCCTGCGACGGGGGTGACGAGGGTGATCAGCACGTCCTGCGCGTCGATGACCAGATGGCACACGAGGTCCCGCACGAGCCAGCCGGCGCAGCCGGAGGGCTGCCCGAAGTCCTTGTCCGGGAGCTCGGCGACCGCGGCGCGCAACGCCGTCCAGGAGCGTGAGAAGAGATCCACACGGGCAACGTAGTGCGGTGCCGGAACGGCGGACAATCGCATTCCGGACGGTCGCCTCGTGAGCCCGGACTCGTGAGCCCGGTCTGTGAACAGCAGGCCCGAGTCGGGTGACCGGAGGCGCGCCTGCCTGTGCAGACGCGCCAACCCGCCTCAACGGCCGGCTGTGAAAGGCGCATTCGTCATGCCAAGGTGCCCGAGGGGGCGTCCGGCGGATCCTCGCGGGACACCCCCTAGAACAGCCCGTCCCACATCTGCTCCAGCAGCACCGCCCACCAGTTCTCCGGCGAGGAGAGCGCCGCAGGGTCCAGCGCGGCGAGCTGAGCCTGGAAGTCGACCGTCCAGCGGCCCGCCTGCTCCTGCGTCAGCCCGTACCGCAGCGGCCACATCCGGCCGAGCAGCGCGAGCGCCCGTACGAACTCCGGCAGACCGGTGCTCACGAACTGCGGCTGCGCGGGCTGCCCTTCGGGGCCGCCCTCCAGCGGTACGGCCACGATGTTCGCGGTGCCGTACTGCACGCACATCTGCTTGCCGAAGTCGTTGCCCATCACCAGATACGAGCCCGCGTCCGCGCCGGGCTGCACGCCCCGCTCCTGGGCCAGCTCGGCCAGCGTCGGCACCGGACGGCCCGGCTGGGTCTGCCCCCAGAAGAACGGTCCGACGTCCACCGGCAGCCCCGCCCACACCAGCGTCTGCCCGACGATGTCGGGCACGCCCTGCCGCGAGACGGCGTGCTGGTCGAAGCGGAAGACGGCCTGCGGCCCGAACGCCTGAAGCAGCTCCTGCCCGATCGCGTCCGGCGGCACGGGAGGCACGGGCGGAATCTGGTGCGGCGGCGGCAACGGCACCCGGTACGGGGCCGGCCGGGCCGGGCCGTCCGCGACCTGGGCCAACTCGCCCTGGTGCTCCAGGAGATGGCGCATTCCCTGCTGACGGGAGGTGTGGTCGCGTCCGTACGGCGCGGTGTGCGTGACCCGTACCTGCGGCCACGTCTCGCGGATCATGCGGGCGCAGTAGCCGCCGGGCAGCTCGCAGGACTCCAACTCGGTGTGCAGCTCCACCACTTGCTGCGGCGGCACGTTCATGTTCCGCAGCTCGTGCAGGATCTGCCACTCCGGGTGCGGAGTGCCGGGGGCGGAGCGCCTGATCAGCTGCTGCTCCGAGCCGTCCGGCGCGCGGTAGCGGAGCACCGCCATGTAGCCGGGGCCGACGGTGGGCACGCCGGAGGGCGGCGCCTGCTGCTGCGGATAGCCGTACGCGGGCGGGGCGGGCCCCGCGGGGGCGCCGGGGCCGGCGGGCGCGGCGGCGGGCGGCCCCGCGGCGGGCGGCGGACCGGCGGGCGGCCCCTGCTGCGGGAAGCCGTACCCCTGCGGAGGGGCACCGGCAGGAGCCCCGGGCACGGGAGGCGGCGGGGCGGGAGGCCCCGGTGGCGCCGGTGTGCTCGGGCCCCCCGCGGACGGGGAGGGGGGCGGGGACGCCAGCATCGTCGCGGCGTGGTGTACGTCGTCGCCGCCACCGGCGCCGGGTGCGCCCGGGGCACCGGGGGGCGGAGGCGTACCGGGGGCGCCCGGGCTGTCGCCGGGGCCGCTGTCGCCGGGGCCGCTGTCGCCGAGCTGTGCCACCTCGTCGGCGGAGACCATCTGCGTCGGTACGTAGCCCGCGCCGGGCGGCCCGGACGCACCGGGCGGCGAGCCGGGGCCCGCGTCGCCGCCGGGCCTGGCGCCGGGTGTGCCCGGTGCGCCAGGGGGCGGCGGTACGGACGGTCCGCTCCCCCGAGAGGGCGGCGCTGCTGCGGAGCCGCCCGTCGCGGCCCTGCCCGTATCGGCGTCGGGGCCGGCGCCCACCGCTCCGGGAGGCCCGGGCGGACCGGGAGGACCGGGAGGACCGGGAGGCGGAGGCGCACCGATTCCGCCGGCGCCGCCCTGTGACGGGTCCGCCAGCATCGTCGCCGCATGGTGCATGCCGCCGCCGCTGTCACCGCCGCTGTCACCGCCGGAGGCCGGACCGGGGGGCGGTGCCGGTGCGTTCGGCGGCATGGGCGGAGGCGGAGGCACGCCCGGCCCGTGAGGCTGTCCGGGCACCTGTCCCTGGGCCTGGCCGGGCGCCTGGCCCTGTGCCTGTGCCTGCTGGTCCGTGCCGTCCACAGCGGGGGACACGGCCGTGGACGGCAGGGCCGGGCCCTCGGGCATCATCTCCGTCTTCGCGTCCGGCGACGCCGGGTCGCCGGAGAGGGGCGGCGCGAAGACCGTCGCGGGCGGGGACTGTGCCTCGCCGCCGCCCGAACTGCTGGTGTCCGCCGCGTCCCACGGGCTGGCCCCGGCACCCGCGCCCGCTGCCGCACCCGTACCGGCGCCCGCCCCGGCACCCGCGCTCCGCCGGCCCGGGATGCCCATCTGGTCGGCGGCCTGCTGCAGCCACTCCGGCGGGGTCAGCAGGAAGGAGGTGGCCTCCAGGTCCAGCCGCTGCGGCGCGGACGCGCCGCCCGGAGCGGTGGCCGGCACCTCAGTCGGGCCGTACTCCTCCTCGTAGCGGCGGATGACCTCGCCCACCGGCAGCCCAGGCCACAGCGTCGTGTCTCCGCTGTCCCGCGCTATCACCAGCCGCATACGGGTCACTTCGGCGCCGGGCCCGCCGGGCTGCTCCGCCCAGGCGACGAAGCCCAGGTCGAACTCCCGCACCCGCACCTCACTGTGCTGTTCGTCCGGCACATCACCGTTGACCCAGCGCTCCGCGCGCTCCTGAGCCTGTGCGAAGGTCACCATCGCGCGCTCACTCCTCAACCCTCAACGCCGGCCTCACACTTGGACCGCTCGTGCGAAACCGCCGTCCACCATCAGGTTCGCCACGGTCTCCAGCTCCGGCGGGCTGCCCGCGAGCCGCAGCAGGAACTCGTCGAAGTCCGCGCCGCACGGCCGCATGAGCCTCTCCACGCGGGCCTGTACGTCCAGACCGTCCTGATCGCGTGCGTCGTCGAAGGCGCAGAACCACACCGAGCCGACGGATTCGCCCTTCACCTTCACCGCGATCAGGCCGCCCTGCACGAAGCCCACCCCGAGGAAGTCCTTGGTGAAGTGGTCGCGCAGGCACTTGTTGATGTAGACGAGGTCGTTCACGGCAGCGTCCTCCCGCACCGTGAAGAACGGCTGGTCGACCAGCAGCCCCAACTCGGCGTCCAGCGCCACCCCGCGCGGCGCGCAGCCGCCCGCGGCCTTCAGGAACGCCCGGTAGGCGGGCGGCAGTCCGTACCCCAGCCGTTCCTCGACCTCCAGCACCTGCGACTCGGTCACCGCGACCGAGTGCGGCACCTCGAAGTGCACCGGCCTGGTGTCCTGCAACGGCCGCGTACCGCCCTTGGCGTGATCGACGTTCGCCGTCGCCAGCCCGCCGTGATGCCGCAGCAGCACCTTCACCTCTACGGGGATCAGCTCCATGCGGCGGCAAAACGGCACGTGATGCCACGTCCAGCCGTGCGGAGTGGCCACCGGGGGCAGATCCGCCCACAGTTCGTGCCCAGAGGCGTGCAGCGCGGCGTTCGCCGACACGTAGTCCGTCAGCCGCAGTTCGTCGCCGCCGAAGCCCTCCGGCGGCTCCGCGATCTCGGCGGCGGCACGCGCGTACGGAGCGAAGACCGGCAGGCCGTGCTCGTCGACCCGTACCCCACCGGGATGACGGGCCACCCTCACCGGATCGGGGAAGTTCACGATCTGCCCGGCATAGGCCCGGTTCGGTGGCGCGGCCGTCGCCGGCGAAGCGTGAGGGCGTGCCCCCTCGATCCGGCCTGTCGTCATGGCGGAAGCCCCCTGCTGAACATCTGGCTGACATGGGACAGCCTATGCGGTACGCCGACGGCCGGGCACCGCACGGCTGGTGCGGACGATCACCCCGCACACGCGGACGCGGCCCGCGGAACGCCCGCACGGGCGGCGGCCTTGCACGTCCCTCCGATCGCCGGCCTGGCTCCCGGCCTGGCTCCCGGACTGGCTCCCGGACTGGTTCCCGGCCCGGTTGCCCGGCCTGGTTCCGGGCGTCGTTCCGCTCCCAGCTCTCCGCCGGTTCGCCGCCTGGTTCGCCGCGTGGCCCTCTGCCTGGTCCGCCGCTTGATTCCCCGGCTAGTTCTCCGCCGCGTCCGTCAGCTTCTCGTGCTGCTTCTCCACCAGGGACTTGGCCACCGACTGCGGCTCGCCCGACAGCGAAACCGACATGAACGACGCCGTGTTGGCACCCGTACGGACGATGGTGAAGACCGTCGGGGAGTCCTTCCCCTTCGCGTCCTCCATCGTGAACTGCACCGAATCGTCCCCGACGCCCACGGCCTCACCCGGCTTCGTCCGAAGCCGCGTCTTCTCACCCGCGCCGATCTTCCCCGTGAACGAACTGCAGCCGCTCAGCGCCTTCTTCAGCTGCGCCAGCCACTTCTCGGCCCCGCCCTCCGCGTACGAGGACAGCAGCACCTGCTGCACCGCACCCCCCGTACTGAGGGAACCTTTCATCAGCACGCCGCTCGTGTACGCCTTGCGCTCGTGCTCCGGCTTGGAATCCACCACATCGGTGATCGGGGAGCACCGCGGATCGTCCGACTCCATCGTGTTCTGCTCCGGCAGCGCGTCCTCCTTGTTGCGCTGCGCCCGATAACCCTTCACATCACCGGACTTGAGAAGCGCCTCCTTCAACTGCTTCTCGTCCAGCGGCGCGATACCGCCCCCGGCGCCGTCCTCGCCGTTGCCACCACCGGTGCCCTCGTCGCCGCCGTCACCGGAACCGCCGCCGGTCGCCTGCTCCTTGCCCTCCTTCTTCCCGCCGCCGTCACCGCCGCCGCTGCACCCCACAGCCGAAACGGCCAGCACGGGCACAACCACCGCCACTCCGAGAGCACGCCGAACACGGAGACCGAGACGACTACCCCTGCGACCACACGTGCGACCGTGTCGGTCACCATCACTGCGACAACGAATAGAGGTGCGGCCCATCACGGAACTCCTGCCTCGAAAAGAACGACGTACGCCAGATGCTGAGCCCAACTATCCCGACCCACCACCCCCTGACTCATCCCACTTCGGAAACCATCACATCCCCATGGCATGCCCACTGGCATGATCGACTCGCCCCCCACACTGCATACTTGGCCCGGCACACAGCACACACCACGACACAAACGGCAGAAGGGGCCGTGCGGGGAGGAACCACCACATGAACACCGCGTCGCTCAATTCCCCGGCGTCCACCGCACCGGCACGCCCGGCCGGTACGGACAGCGCGGGCGTACCGGCCGCAACGGCCACGCCGGCCGCAACCGCCACACCCACCGCGACGGGCACGCCCCGCACGCACGACGACCCCCGCGTCGGCTGGACCACCACCGCACCCGACGACGCCACACCCCCGCTCCACGAGCGCCGCGACGGAATCCTGCCCGCGGTCGCCGCCGCCCTCTCCGTACGCGGCAGCACCCTCACCTCCACCGGGAACAAGGGCGACCAGCCACCCGCACCCCACCCCCTCGTGCAGGACTTCCTCGACACCCTCAGCACCGAGAACCGCGCCCGCCATACCGGCCGCTGCCCCGAGACCGTCCTGGTCTCCCGCTACCTCACCACCACCGAGACCGCGCGCGCTGCCAAGCGCGGCAGCCGCCGTACAGGCAGCGCCAAACCCCGGCCCCTCACCCACAGCGAGGCCCGGCGCGCCCTCAAGAACGCGAAACTCACCGCCCGCCACATCCGCGAACACGGCGACCCGCTGCACGGCCGCTACGCCCCGCCCTGCCGCGCATGCGGCGCACTCCTCGCCCACTTCGGCGTACGCACAGTCGACCCCGGAACCGCAGGCGAAAAGGCCCCCCGGTGAACCGGCCCCCCGACCGGCGCACCTCCACCACCCGCTTCCCCGTCGCCGTCGACGACGCGCTGCGCACCGCCGGCTGGCAGCCGGGACGGTGGGACATGCGCCAGGCCGAGGAATGGGCCGACGCCCTGCGCGGCCACGTCTCCCCCGGCGGCCACCGGCACGCCGTCTTCCCCGCCGCCGTCGAGGTCTGGGCCGAGTTCGGCAACCTGCCCATCGCCCCGACAGGACCCGGCCGCAACATCGCCCCCTCCGGCGTGCACATCGACCCCCTGCACGCCCTCCACGCCGCCCGTACCCTCGCCGACCTCGGCCGCGCGCTGCGCACCCAGATCTGCCCCCTCGGCACCGACGGAGCCGACGCCGCCCTCCTCGCCATCGACACCGACGCACGCGTCTACAGCCTCGACCACACCGGCGACTGGTACCTCGGGCGCGACTTCGACACCGCCCTCGCCGCACTCCTCACCGGCAGCCGGCCGGAACGGCTCACCAGACCGCTCGACGCCGCCACGGGCCCAGACCCGTCAGCCTCTCCAGCGGGCCTCTGAACCGAGCCGGTCCCGACCGAGCCGGCCCGAACCGACCCTGCGCCCTTTTCCGGGACCAGCCCCCCGGAAACGGCCCGGCGCCGCCCGGCCGCCGCGGCAGCCCTACCGGACCCCGAGCTACCGGAGACCCGCTCCGTCCGGCCCGGCAGCCGCCGACCGCCCCGCCGGAATCACCGCCGACACCCGGAAACCCCCGGCGTCCGTCGGCCCCGACACGAACCCCCCGCCGAGCGCCGTCACCCGCTCCTCCATCCCCACCAGGCCGTTGCCGCCACTCGGCAGCCCCGCACCGCCCGCACCGTCGCCGTCCGCCGGACGCTCGTTCTCCACCTGCACTGCGACCTCCCCCTCGCGATGCGCCAGCCGCACCCTCGTACGGGCACCGGGCGCATGCTTGTGCACATTCGTCAGCGCCTCCTGCACCACACGGAACGCGGTCTGCTCCACCCCCGCCCCGTAACCACGCGACGAACCGTCCACCGAGAGTTCGACGGACATCCCCGCCTCCCGCGACTGCCCCACCAGCGCATCCAGCCCCGAGAGGAACGGCCCCTCACCCGCCCCCTTCTCCTCCGCCGCAGCCCCGGCCGAACCGTGCGAGCCATGGGAACCACGCGGACCAGGCGGACCAGCCGGGCCGGACACGGCCCCCGCACCGGCAGCACCCGCACCCGCGCGCGGACCGCCCAGGACACCGGCCTCCCGCGACGCCCCCTCCCGGCCCCGCCCACCCCCGTCGTCCCTGGCCGACCCCGCCGCAGCCACCGCGAACTCCGCCAACCGCACCGACGCGCCCCCGGAGCCAGAACCGGAATCCGAACCCTCCGGCCCTTCCTCGTGCGAACGCAGCACCCCCAGCATCGTCCGCAGCTCCGTCAGCGCCTGCCGCCCCATGTCACCCACCACGGCCGCGTTCTTCGACGCCTTCTCCGGGTCCTTCAGCGCCACCGCCTGCAGCGCGGCCGCATGCACCACCATCAGGCTCACCCGGTGCGCCACCACGTCGTGCATCTCCCGCGCGATCCGCGTCCGCTCCTCGCTGCGCGCCCACTCCGCCCGCTCCTCGGCACGGTCCGCCAGCAGCGCCAACTCCCGCTCCAGGCCGTCCGCCCGCTCCTCCAGCGACTCCACCAGACGCCGGCGCGCACCCACGTACAGGCCCATCAGCACCGGCGGCGCCGTCAGCCCGATCGCGACCACGACGGACATCAAGGGGATGAACCACGCCGGCGGATTGAACCCGGCGTCCTGGCCGATGCTCTGATGCATCCGTATCACCGTGATGATCACGGCGGCGGCCGCCTGCATGCCCGTCAGCAGCACAGTGATCCGGCGCGGCACATCGGCCGCGACCGCCAGGCTGTACAGCCCGATGAAGCCGAGCAGATACCCCATCTCCGCCGGCGACAGCGCGATGGACACCAGCACGACCGCGATCGGCCACCGCCGCCGCAGCACCAGCGTGGACCCCGCCACCAGCCCCAGAACCACACCGGACGCCGCCGGCAGCCCGGCCTCGTCTGCGAAGTCCACGCCCTGTACGGCGCACTCCACAGCGGAAATCAGGCCGAGGGTGATGTCCAGCACGGCACTCCGCCGGCGCTTCCACCACCATGGCCCGCCGACGGTCTCCCTATCCCCCGTCTCGGTCATACCGACCAGCGTACGACCGGGCGCCAAGCTCTTTTCCGACTCGTACAGGACCCGAACACTCCGTCGCCGGAACCCAACATTCCGCTCAACAGCAACCGCGGGCGGGATGCGCAACGAAAACGCCCGTTCCCCGCTCGAACTGGTGAATAGTCCCTGTTTCCACCGCACACCCCCGCGGACCTCGCGCAAGCTTCCGGCATGGTGCAACCGAAACCCGAACTGAAGGCCCGCGCCCGGGAACTGCGACGGGCAGGCAGGACGTACGACGAAATCGTGGCGGAGCTGGGGGTGGCGAAAAGCTCCGTGTCCCTGTGGGTACGGGACCTCCCGACACCGCGACGCTCCGTGGAGCACGCGCGCAGGATGGCCGAGACGCGGTGGGAGCCGTACCGGCGCGAGCGGGACCTGACCCGCAAGCAGTCGACCGAGCGGGCAAAGCGGGACTTCGGCTGCCTGAGCACGCGGGATCTGTTCGTACTGGGCGTGGGCCTCTACTGGGCGGAGGGGGCGAAGAGCAAGCCGTACAGGCTCAGCGAAGCCGTCACGTTCATCAACAGCGACCCGGACATGATCAGGGTCTACTTGGCCTGGCTGCAGCTGCTCGAAGTCGCACCCGACCGCCTGCGCTTCTCCGTGATGATTCACGAGTCCGCGGACGTGGCGGGAGCCGAGAGCTACTGGGCGGATCTCGTCGGGGCCGACCGGCAGGCCTTCGGCAAGACCACCCTCAAGCGGCACAACCCGAAGACGGTACGCAAGAATGTGGGAGCCGACTATCGCGGGTGCCTTGTGGTCCGCGTGCTGCAAGGTGCTGATCTGTACCGTCGCATCGAAGGCTGGTGGTCGGGCATAGTAGAGGGCGCTGCAGCGGAGCTGGCGCAATGTCCGTTTTGACTGCTTTGCTATCCCCTGTGGTGTAATTGGCAACACTGTCGGTTTTGGTCCGACCATTCCAGGTTCGAGTCCTGGCAGGGGAGCTCAAGGTTCGAATCCCGGCCCCCGGCCTCCCCGAGGTCGGGGGCCGCTCTCGTGTCCGGATCCGAGGCCCTCCGTAACCCACCGGTATCCTGCGGGTGTTCCCCCTGACCCCGTAGCCGAAGGGCACCCCCGTGAGCGCCAACCGCCCGGCAGCCGTCGTCGTACTCGCAGCGGGTGAGGGCACCCGTATGAAGTCGGCGACGCCCAAGGTTCTGCACGAGATCTGCGGCCGTTCCCTTCTCGGCCATGTCGTCGCCGCGTCCCGCAGCCTCTCCCCCGAGCACCTCGTCGTCGTGGTCGGTCACGCGCGCGAGCAGGTGACCGCGCATCTCGCCGAGGTGGACGCCGATGTGCGTACGGCGGTGCAGCACGAGCAGAACGGCACCGGCCATGCCGTCCGCATGGGCCTGGAGGAGCTGTCGGGCAGCGGCGTGGCGCTCGACGGGACGGTGATCGTCGTCTGCGGGGACACCCCGCTGCTGACCGGGGAGACGCTTCAGGCGCTGGCCGGGACCCATGCCGCGGACGGCAACGCCGTCACGGTGCTGACGGCTCAGGTGCCGGACTCGACGGGTTACGGGCGCATCGTGCGCGATCCGGAGAGCGGCGCGGTGACGGAGATCGTCGAGCACAAGGACGCGACGCCCGCGCAACTGGCCATCACGGAGATCAATTCCGGGGTGTTCGCCTTCGACGCCCAGCTGCTGACGGACGCGCTCGGCAAGGTGCGTACGGACAACAGTCAGGGTGAGGAGTATCTGACGGACGTGCTCGGCATCCTGCGCAGCGCCGGGCACCGTGTGGGTGCGTCGGTGGCGGGCGATCACCAGGAGATCCTCGGGATCAACAACCGGGTGCAGCTTGCCGAAGCGCGCCGTCTGCTGAACGGCCGTCTGCTGGAGCGGGCGATGCTCGCGGGGGTGACGGTGGTCGATCCGGCGTCGACGTGGCTGGATGTGTCGGTGTCGTACGAGCAGGACGTGACGGTGCTTCCGGGTTCGCAGTTGTCGGGTGCGACGCATCTGGCCACGGGTTGTGAGGTGGGCCCGAATTCGCAGTTGACGGATACGGCCGTGGGTGCGGGTGCGTCGGTGAGCAACACGGTGGCGTCAGGTGCGGAGATCGGCGAAGGCGCGAAGGTCGGCCCGTTCACGTATTTGCGGCCCGGTACGAAGCTGGGTGCGAAGGCGAAGGCCGGCGGTTTCGTGGAGATCAAGAACGCGAAGATCGGCGACGGTTCGAAGGTTCCGCATCTTTCGTATGTGGGTGACGCCTCGGTGGGCGATCACACCAACATCGGTGCTGCGACGGTGTTCGTGAATTACGACGGTGAGAACAAGCACCGCACGTCGATCGGTTCGTACTGCAAGACGGGCGCGGACAACATGTTTGTGGCGCCGGTCACTGTCGGGGACGGCGCCTATACGGCGGCTGGTTCGGTCATCACGAAGGATGTGCCGCCGGGTTCGCTCGCGGTCGCGCGCGGCCAACAGCGCAATATCGCGGGCTGGGTGGCGCGCAAGAGGCCGGGAAGCGCGGCGGCTCAGGCGGCGGAGAGCGCGGCGGAAGGCGCTTCGGAGGGTGCCGTGCCGGCGCCGGACCCGGGGGGCGCCGAGGGTCCGCGGGGTGGCTGACGAGCGGCGACGGCTCCAGCCGGGTACGCGGGGCTGTAGGGCGGGGCGTACGGTTAAGTGACACGCACGCCCCGCGGAACTCAAGGAGACGGTGCAGTGACCGGGATCAAGACGACCGGCGAGAAGAAGTTGATGCTCTTCTCCGGCCGCGCCCACCCCGAGCTGGCGGAGGAGGTTGCGGATCAGCTGGGTATCGGTGTGGTCCCGACCAAGACTTTCGACTTCGCGAACGGCGAGATCTATGTCCGCTTCCAGGAGTCCGCGCGTGGCGCCGACTGCTTTCTGATGCAGAGCCACACGGCTCCGATCAACAAGTCGATCATGGAGCAGCTGATCATGATCGATGCTTTGAAGCGTGCTTCGGCCCGCAGTATCACGGTGATCGTCCCGTTCTACGGCTATGCGCGTCAGGACAAGAAGCACCGGGGGCGGGAGCCCATTTCGGCGCGGCTGATGGCGGATCTGCTGCAGACGGCGGGTGCGGACCGGATTCTCACGGTGGATCTGCACACGGATCAGATTCAGGGTTTCTTCGACGGTCCGGTGGATCATCTTTTCGCGTTGCCTGTTCTCGCGGACTATGTGGGCGAGCAGGTGGACCGGGACAAGTTGACGGTGGTCTCGCCGGACGCGGGCCGTGTGCGGGTTGCGGACCGGTGGGCGGACCGGCTGGGTGCGCCGCTGGCGATCGTGCACAAGCGCCGTGATCCCGAGGTCGCGAATCGTGTGACGGTGCACGAGGTGGTCGGTGATGTCGAGGGCCGGGTGTGTGTCCTGGTGGACGACATGATCGACACGGGCGGCACGATCTGTGCGGCGGCGGACGCGCTGTTCGCGAACGGCGCGGAGGACGTCATGGTCACCGCGACGCACGGTGTGCTGTCGGGTCCCGCGGCGGACCGGCTGAAGAATTCGAAGGTGAGTGAGTTCGTCTTCACGAACACGCTGCCGACGCCGGGTGAGCAGGATCTGGACAAGATCACGGTGTTGTCGATGGCGCCGACGATCGCCCGCGCGGTGCGTGAGGTCTTCGAGGACGGTTCGGTGACGAGCCTCTTCGACGAGCAGGCGTGAGGAGGGGCGGCCCGGGCGGGTGCACGCCCGGGCCGCGTCGTACTGCCGCTAGTCCTGCCGCGTCGTCCTGCCGCGTCGTCGGGGCAGCCAGGTCTCCCGCTTCGTGATCGATTTCCGCACGGCCTGCGTCGCCGCGTAGACTCCCGGTGTCGCTCGGCGAGGGAGGCCGTGTTCGTGCGCTGGTCGTACGGTCCCGGCTCATCCGTTATCGACGCGCGCTCTTCGCCAGGGTTCGCACGGCGTTCCGTCCGTGGCCGGCTCTGCGGCGTGGCCGGTCTGTCGTGGACGGACCGAGTGACACCCCAGATGCGGGATCCGTTTCGAGTGCGAGGAGCGCAGCATGGCTGACGTCAATCTTTCCGCGAGTATCCGTTCCGAGTTCGGCAAGGGCGCTGCTCGTCGTCTGCGCCGCGAGGAGAAGATTCCCGCGGTGATCTACGGTCACGGCGAGGACCCGGTCCACGTGGCTCTGCCCAGCTACGACATGATGATGGCGCTGAAGACGCCGAACGTGCTGATCCACCTGGATGTCGAGGGCAAGAAGCAGCTCGTCATTCCGAAGGCCGTTCAGCGTGAGGCGATCCGCGGCTTCCTGGTCCACGCGGACCTGCTGGTCGTGCGCCGCGGTGAGAAGGTCAGCGTGGACATTCCGATCCACGTCGAGGGCGAACTGGCTCCCGGGCAGAATCTGCTGGAGCACGTGCTGGTGGCGCTTCCGGTCGAGGCCGAGGCCACGCACATTCCGGAGTCCGTCACGGTGTCCGTCGAGGGTCTGGACGCGGGTGACTCGGTCACGGCCGGCGAGATCAAGCTGCCGAAGGGCACGACGCTGACGGTCGACGAGAGCGATGTCGTGATCCAGGTTCTCGCGGCCCAGGCGGAGGAGCCGGCTGCCGAGGAGGAGACCGAGGGCGAGGCGGAGGCCCCGAGCGAGGTCGCCCCTGAGTGATCCGGTCCTTCCGGGTACCGGGTCTGTTTCCGACTGCCGCCGCGTTCCCTGGCTGCATGGCCGGGTGGAGCGCGGCGGCAGTTGTTCCGCTCCTGCTGAACGCCGCACGCCGACGTTGCATGCCGACGTTGCATGCCGAACCCTGCATGCCGAACCCTGCATGCCGCATGCCGAACGCTGAAGGACCGCACACATGACGACTGTTGCCGGTACGGGTGATACGGGTGGTACGGGCGCGCCGGGGCCCTGGCTGGTCGTCGGGCTGGGCAATCCCGGGCCGGCTTACGAGGGCAACCGGCACAACATCGGCTTCGCCGTCACGGATCTGCTGGCTTCCCGCATCGGGGGGAAGTTCAAGGCGCACAAGTCGCGTTCGCGTGTGCTGGAGGGCCGTTTCGGGGCGCCGGGTTCGGCGTCGGGCTGCCGGGTGATCCTGGCGCAGCCGATGTCGTACATGAATCTCTCGGGTGGTCCGGTGACGGCGCTGCGCGACTTCTACAAGGTGCCGCTGGAGCGGATCGTCGTCGTGCACGACGAGCTGGACATCGACTTCGGGGTGCTGCGTCTGAAGAAGGGCGGCGGCGACAACGGCCACAACGGGCTGAAGTCGCTGACGAAGTCGCTGGGGCCGGGGTATTTCCGGGTGCGGTTCGGTGTGGGCCGGCCTCCTGGCCGTATGCCGGTGGCGGACTACGTACTGAAGGATTTCTCCGCCGCGGAGCGCAAGGAGCTCGACTACTTCGCGGACCGTGCGGCGGATGCGGTGGAGTCACTGGTGCTGGACGGCCTGGAGCGGGCGCAGAGCACGTACAACTCGTAAGCTCCGCCCGGGGGTTGCCCCGGAACAGGGACGAAGGCCCCGTACCGACCGTGCTGCCGGGGAGGAGCCGGGCGCATCCGCCTTTTACGGTCCAAGCAGGATGCGGAGGTTGACCCTCCGGGCGGTTTGCCCAAGGATCTCGGCCATGTCCTCCTCGACGTCCTCCGCCACGAGCAGGGTCACAAAGAAGCGCAGCCGTTCTCGCCGGGCCGGGGAGAGCATGTTCGGGGTGCTGCTGCTGACGCGCAACATCGTCCTGACCCTGATCGCGCTGCTGCTGCTCGTCGCCGGGGGCTGGACGTCGTGGCAGACGGCGGGGCCCGCGCTGACGGGCGATGCGCGGGGCACGGTGCGGATCGCGGAGTGCGGCGAAGAGGTGTGTGCCGGAACGTTCACCCCGGCCTCCGGCGGCAGTTCGCAGCCGAAGAAGGTGAAGGTCGCCGAGTCCGCTTCCGGCAAGGAGGGTGAGCGGCTTCAGGTGGCGCTGCGTCCGGGCACGGAGGAGGCCGTACGGACGGGGCCGTCGGGTGCGCTCCACGGCGCGCTGCCGTTCGGGGGTTCGCTGGTGCTTGCGGCGCTGGTGTTCGTGGGCGGGATGCGGATGAAGCGCACGGCGCTGGTGCTGGGGCTGCTCGGCGTGGCACTCATGGGTGCCTCGTGGGCGCTGCTGACGTTCTGAGGAGACGCTCCGTACGCAGCCGTACGCAGCCGTACGGCAGTCTGTACGGCAGCGGCAGGACAGCCGTACGGCGCGGCCGTGGCGGGAAGGGCCTTCTTCCCGCCACGGCCGCGCCGTCGTCCGTGACGATCGTCGCCGTCCGGTGAGCGTGCCCGTCAGCCGGTGTTGCGCAGTCCCGCGGCGACGCCGTTGACGGTCAGCAGCAGTGCGCGGCTGAGCATCTGGTCAGGCTCCTCGCCGCGTTCGGCGGCGGCGCGCTGCCGGTGCAGCAGCGTCACCTGGAGGTAGGAGAGCGGGTCGAGGTAGGCGTCGCGGATGGCGAACGTCTGCTTCAGTACGGGGCTGGCGTCGAGCAGTTCGCGTTCCCCTGTGATGCTCAGCACTTCCCGTACGGTCAGGTCGTGTTCGGCGCGGATGGCGTCGAAGACGTGCCTGAGTTCGTCGGGCACGAGGGTGTCGACGTAGTGCTGTGCGATGCGCAGGTCCGTCTTGGCGAGGGTCATCTCGACGTTGGCGAGGAAGTTCTGGAAGAAGTGCCAGTGTTCGTGGGCTTCTTGGAGCACTCCGTCGAGCCCGGCCTCGCGTGCCGCCTTCAGTCCGGTGCCGACGCCGTACCAGCCGGGGACGATCTGCCGCGACTGCGTCCAGCCGAACACCCAGGGGATGGCGCGCAGTCCGTCGAGTCCGGCGCCGCTGTCGGGGCGGCGTGAGGGCCGGGAGCCGAGGTGGAGTTCGGCGAGCTGGTCGACGGGGGTGGAGGCGAAGAAGTAGGCGGGCAGGTCGGGGTCCTCGACGAGGCTGCGGTATGCACCGTGTGCGGCGTCGGAGACGGTGTCCATGGCGGCGTCCCAGCGGGCGAGCGCCTCGTCGGACTGGCGGGGCGCGGTGTGCAGCGCGGACGCCTGCAGGGTGGCGGCGACGGTCAGCTCCAGGTTCTCCCTGGCCAGCGACGGCACGAGGTACTTGTCGGAGATGACTTCGCCCTGCTCCGTGACCTTGATCTCGCCTTCGAGGGTGCCCCAGGGCTGGGCGAGGATCGCGTCGTGCGTGGGGCCGCCGCCGCGGCCGACGGTGCCGCCGCGGCCGTGGAAGAGCCGCAGCCGTACGCCGTGCCGGTGTGCGACGTCGCGCAGCCGCCGCTGGGCGCGGTGGATCTCCCACTGGGAGGTGGTGATGCCGCCGAACTTGGAGGAGTCGGAGTAGCCGAGCATGACCTCCTGCAGGTCGCCGCGGAGCGAGACGAGCTTGCGGTAGGAGGGGTCGGAGAGCATCGCGTCGAGGAGTTCGTCGGCGATGCGCAACTCGTCGGTGGTCTCCAGCAGCGGGACGATGCCGATGTCCGCCCAGCCGGCGTGCAGGTCGACCAGGCCGGCCTCGCGTGCGAGCACGGCCGCGGCGAAGACGTCGTCGGCGCCCTGGCACATGGAGATGATGTAGGACTCGATGACTTCAGGCCCGAAGGTCTCCAGCGCCTTGCGGACGGTGCTGAAGACGCCGAGGGTCTTCGCGCCCGCCGCGTCCAGCGGCGCCGGCGAGGGCGAGAGGGGGCGGCGGGAGCGCAGCTCCTTGGCGAGGAGGCGCTGCCGGTAGTCGCGGGGCATGTCGATGTAGCGCCAGGACTCCTCGCCGAGGCGGTCGAAGAGCTGGCCGAGGGCGTGGTGGTGGGCGTCGGCGTGCTCACGTACGTCCATGGTGGCCAGCTGGAGACCGAAGGCGGCCAGCGTGCGCAGTACGCGTTCCAGGCGGCCGTCGGCGACGAGTTCGCCGCGGTGTGCGCGCAGCGAGGTCTGCAGCAGCATCAGGTCGTCGACGAGTTCGCCGGTGCCGAGGTAGTCGCGCCCGGCGGCGTGCGGTGCGCCGGCGGCGAGCCGGTCGCGGGTGTTGAGGAGCTTCTGCCGTACGCAGGTGGCCTTGAGGCGGTAGGGCTCTTCGGCGTTGAGGCGCTTGTAGCGGGGGCTGATCTCGGGCAGCCGGTCCAGGTCGCGGCTGAGGGAGTCGAGCAGTTCGGTGGTGGCGCCGCTGTTGCGGATGGAGTTGGAGAGGGCGCCGCGCAGCTCGTCGATGTGTTCGAGGGCGTCGGTGATGCCGTGTTCGTGCTGGAGCAGCAGGACTTCCCAGGTCACGTCGGGGGTGACGTTGGGGTTGCCGTCGCGGTCGCCGCCGATCCAGGTGCCGAAGGTGAGGGGCCTGGTGCCGGTGGGGAGGGGCGCGCCGGCCCGGTCGAGTTCGGCGGCGAGGTCTTCGAGTACGTCGCCGACGGCGCCGCGGTGCAGTTCGTCCAGGTAGTAGACGGCGTTGCGGGCCTCGTCGGCGGGTTCGGGGCGTGCGACGCGCAGCTCGTCGGTCTGCCACACGAGGTCGACGTTCTCGGCGAGGCGCAGGTCGGTGCGGCGCCGGTCGTCGCTGTCGGTGTGTTCGAGCAGTTCGGCGATCTTGCGGAGCTTGGTGAGGACGGAGCGGCGCGCGGCCTCGGTGGGGTGCGCGGTGAAGACGGGCCGGACGCCGAGGTTCCGCACGGTCGCGGCGAGGTGTGCCGGGTCGGCGTCCTTGAGCATGTCCGCGGTGCGGGAGAGGTTGCCGCCTTCGGCGGCGCGGCGGGCACGCAGTTCGCGGCCGCGGTGGACCTGCTCGGTGACGTTCGCCAGATGGAAGTACGTGGAGAAGGCCCGCACCAGCTTGGTGGCGGTCTCCAGGTCGGTCCTGCCCAGCAGTGCCGCCGCCGCCTCGCCGTCGCTGCGTGTCAGTGCCCGTACGCGTTCGACGAGGTCGAGCAGTTCGGCGCCTTCCTGGCGGACCAGGGTCTCGCCCAGCAGGTCGCCCAGGCGGCGGATGTCGGCGCGCAGCGCGCTGGTCGCCTCGGTTTCGGCGGCTGTCTCGCAGACGGGTCCGGTGCCGGCCCCGGACCCGTTTCCGCCCTGCTGGTGGCGGGTCTCGGCTCGGCTCACATCGGCACTGCTCACAGGTGCGGCTCCTTGCAGCATTTTGCTTCGGGCAGATCACGGACCGCGCTGTCCGACGCTCCCCAGGATATGCGGGGGCGGCCTTCCGCCCGGTGTGCCGTCCGATGGGTGAGCACGCACTCGTCTCCCCCATGCCCCCACTTGCTACGCCTGTGAGGGCTGCCATACTTACGAAGCCGTAGGTTACGGTTCCGTAGGACTTGCGTGGGCACGAGACGAGAAAGTGCACGACGCAGAAGCCCCTTACCGCTCTGACAAGGGACATCTATGACCACAAGCCCCCCGGACGTACTCGACACCTCCCCCGACGCCCAGAACGAGACCGCTTCCACCGCCCCGGATTCCCCCGCCGCCCTGGCGACGCTCGGCAGTGAGAAGCGCGGCTCGGTGGAGCAGGTCGCGCTGCTGGCCTTCATCGTCGTCCCCTTCATCGCGCTGCTCGCGGCGGTGCCGCTGATGTGGGGCTGGGGAGTGAGCTGGCTGGATCTCGGCCTGCTCACCGCCATGTACTTCATCGGCTGCCACGGCATCACGATCGGCTTCCACCGCTACTTCACGCACGGCTCGTTCAAGGCGAAGCGGCCGCTGCGCATCACGCTCGCCGTCCTGGGTTCGCTGGCCGTCGAGGGTCCGGTGGTGCGCTGGGTCGCCGACCACCGCAAGCACCACAAGTTCTCCGACGCCGAGGGCGACCCGCATTCGCCGTGGCGCTACGGCGAGTCCGTCCCGGCCCTGATGAAGGGCCTGTGGTGGGCGCACGTCGGCTGGATGTTCGACGAAGAGCAGACGCCGCAGCAGAAGTACGCACCCGATCTGATCAAGGACCCGGCGATCCGGGCCGTCTCACGGCAGTTCGTGCTGTGGACGACGGTGTCGCTGCTGCTGCCCGCCGTCATCGGCGGCCTGGCGACGATGTCCTGGCAGGGTGCGCTGACGGCGTTCTTCTGGGGTTCGCTGGTGCGTGTGGCGCTGCTGCACCACGTCACCTGGTCGATCAACTCCATCTGCCACGCGGTGGGCAAGCGGCCCTTCAAGTCCCGTGACAAATCGGGCAACGTGTGGTGGCTGGCGATCCTGTCCTGCGGTGAGTCGTGGCACAACCTGCACCACGCCGACCCCACCAGCGCCAGGCACGGCGTGGAGCGGGGCCAGCTCGACTCCAGCGCGCGCATCATCCGCTGGCTGGAGCTGGCGGGCTGGGCGTACGACGTGCGCTGGCCGGCCCGTTCGCGTATCGACTCCCGCCGCAAGGAGCAGTCCCGCCAAGCGGCATGATGGAGCCTGTGCCGACGGATGACAGCACCGCGAAGCCCGCAAGAGCGGCCAGGGCCGCCAAGAAGGAGAAGCGCGCCGCCCGCCGCCGGATGAGTGGCAAGGAGCGTCGCGAACAGCTGCTCGACATCGGACGTGCCCTCTTCGCCGAACGGGGCTTCGAGGGCACGTCCGTCGAGGAGATCGCTGCGAAGGCGGGCGTCTCCAAGCCCGTGGTCTACGAGCATTTCGGCGGCAAGGAAGGTCTCTACGCGGTCGTCATCGACCGTGAGATGCGGCAGCTCCTGGACATGGTGACGGGTGCCCTCACGGGCGGGCACCCGCGGGAGCTGCTGGAGCAGGCGGCGTTCGCGCTGCTGGACTACATCGACCTCTACACGGACGGCTTCCGCATCCTCGTCCGCGATTCGCCCGTCGCACAGTCGACGGGCAACTTCGCGTCGCTGATCAGCGACATCGCCACCCAGGTCGAGGACATCCTGGGCCGCGAGTTCAAGTCCCGCGGCTTCGACCCGAAGCTGTCGCCGCTGTACGCGCAGGCGCTGGTGGGCATGGTCGCCCTGACGGGGCAGTGGTGGCTGAACGTCCGCAAGCCGAAGAAGGCCGAAGTCGCCGCCCACCTGGTCAACTTGGCGTGGCACGGCCTGGACGGGCTGGAAGCGAAGCCGCGCCTGATAGGCCACCGGCGCAGCTGACCTGCCGGGACGGCTCGTCGCTCCGGCCCGGCTCGGCTCGGCTCGGCTCGGCTCGGCTCGGCTCGGCTCGGCTCGGCTCGGCCTGGAGCGTCATCGCACAGCGAAGCCGTCGAGGGCGGTGCGGATCTCCGCGCTCGTCCTGTCGCTGCCGAGATGTCCCGCGTCCTCGACGACGACGAGACGTGAACCGGGCCATGCCCGGGCCAGTTCCCAGGCGGTGTTCAGCGGGCCGCCCATGTCGAAGCGCCCGTGGATGAGGACACCGGGGATGCCGGCGAGGCGCCCCGCGTCCCGTATGAGCGCTCCCTCCTCCAGCCAGGCGCCGTTCGAGAAGTAGTGCGCGCAGATTCGGACCAGAGCGTGCCGGGCTTCGGGCGGCCGGTCCCCGTACGTCTTGGGGGCGCCGTCCTGGGCCTCCATGGAGAGCACCGTGTCCTCCCAGCGGCACCATTCGCCGGCTGCCTCCGCCCGTACGGCGGCGTCGGGGTGCGCCATGCGCTTCGCGTACGCCGCGAGCACGCCGGGGAGGCCCGCCTCGGGATCGGCTTCCGGCACGGCGGCGGCGAAGCGGTGCCGCTCCTCGGGGAAGAACCGGCCGGCGCCCTGGTAGAGCCACTCGGTCTCGGACCGCCGGGTGGTGGTGACGGCGGGGATGACGATCTCCGAGACGCGGCCCGGGTGCTGCTGCGCGTAGGCGAGGATCAGGGTGGATCCCCAGGAGCCGCCGAAGAGCAACCACCGCTGGATGCGCAGGTGTTCACGGAGGAGTTCCATGTCGGCGATCAGATGGCCGGTGGTGTTGTGACGCATGTCCGTGGACGGATCGGCGGCGTGCGGGGTGCTGCGCCCGCAGCCGCGCTGGTCGAAGAGGACGACCTTGTAGCGGCCGGGATCGAAGCGGCGCCGGGCGACGGTGCCGCTGCCCGATCCCGGTCCGCCGTGCACGACGAGGGCGGGCTTGCCCTCCGGGTTGCCGCACACCTTCCAGTGGACGCGGTTGCCGTCGCCGACGTCGAGCATTCCCTGGTCGTAGGGCTCGACGGGCGGGTACAGATGGCTCATGCGGGAAGTCCCTCCGGCTGGGCAGAAGCGGCACCATACGGAGGCCGGCAGGGGCGGGCAACCGGTATTCGCAGGCGCGTACTTGAGCCGTGACCGACGCGGCAGGGACCCCCGCACGCTGGTCATCACGCCCTGCCGGACATCACTCCCTGACCTCGGGCTCCAGGAACTCCAGGCGGTTGCCGACCGGGTCCTGCGAGTAGAAGCGGCGGTGGCCGGGGAGGTCCGCGTCCCAGGTGACGGGGGCCCCGGCGCCGGCGAGACGGGCGGCGAGGGCGTCGATGCCGCGTACGCGGATGCCGGGATGGGCCTTCCTCGCGGGCCGGAAGTCCTCCTCGACTCCCAGGTGCAGTACGGCGGAGCCCGCCGCGAACCAGCAGCCGCCGCGTGCGGCGAGGGCCGGCGGCTTGGGGATCTCCGTCATGCCGAGAGTGTCCGCGTAGTACGTACGGAGGGCGTTCTCGGAGCCCGGCGGGGCGGCGAGCTGGACATGGTCGAGGGAGTCGATCCAGCTGGACGGGCCGGACGCACCGGGCGGAACGGACGTACCGGACGAGCCGGGTGCGGTCCCGGGCGGCGGCTCCGGTTCCTCCGCCGGGCGTCGGCGCGTCACCGCTTCACCGCCACGACGAAGACGCGGCGGAAGGGGAAGACGGTCCCCCGCCCGGGATCGCCGCTCAGCGGCGGATAGGCCTCACGCAGCAGCCGGCCGTACTCGGCGAGGAAGGCGGCCTGCGCCTCCGGGTCGTCCGCGAGCAGCGTGAGGACGGGACGCAGGGCGGTGCCCTTGACCCAGTCCAGGACGGGATCCTCACCGCTCAGCAGCTGCGCGTACGTGGTCTCCCAGGCGTCCGTCTCGCAGCCCAGCGAGTCCAGCCGGGCGAGGTACTCCGGCGGGTCGAGTACGGAGCCGATACGCGACGCGGACGCCAGACGCCCGCGCCAGCGGGGCGAGTTGCGCAGCTCCTGCAGCAGGGTGTGGCTCGGGGCGTCGAAGTTGCCCGGGACCTGGAAGGCGAGCACGCCGCCGGGCGGCAGGGCGTCGACCCAGGCCGGGAAGAGAGCCGTGTGAGCGGGGGCAGGGCCGGGAGATCGTCCGTTGCCTCCGGGGAGGACCCGTCCCTTGCCTCCGGCAGGGAGGACCCAATGGAGAGCCGCGTTCGAGAAGATCAGGTCGAACCGCTCGCCGCCCTCGGGGCTCCACGTGGAGAGGTCGGCGTAGGTGAATTCGAGGCTGCCGCCCGCGGGCGTGTCACCGGCGTGGGCGCGGGCCTCGGCCAGCATGGCCGGGGAGTTGTCGTAGCCGGTGATGCGGGCGGCGGGCCAGCGCTCGGCGAGCATCAGGGACGGGCCGCCGGGTCCGCATCCCAGGTCGGCGATGCGCGGGGTCTCGTCCTCGCGCAGTGCGGGCACGCGGGCGAGCAGGTCGGCCAGCGGGCGGTTGCGGTGCCCGGAGTGACGTTCGTACTGATGCGGGTCCCACACGGATGACGTCATGGTGGCAGCCTCCAACCGATGTATCTCGATGTCAAGAGACTTCATGTCGACACAACTACTACACTGATCACATGGAGGACGAGGTCGACCGACTGGTGGCAGCCTGGCGCCGCGAGCGCCCGGACCTCGACGTGGAACCGCTGGAGGTGCTCAGCCGCGTCAGCAGACTCGCGCGGCATCTGGACCGCGCACGCCGGATCGCCTTCTCCGAACACAACCTGGAGCCCTGGGAGTTCGACGTCCTGACCGCGCTGCGCCGCGCGGGCACCCCGTATCAGCTCTCACCCGGGCAGCTCCTCACCCAGACGCTCGTCACCTCGGGGACGATGACGAACCGCATCGACCGGCTCGCCAAGAAAGGCCTCGTCGAACGCCGGCCCGATCCGAGCGACCGGCGCGGCGTACTGGTGCGGCTCACGGTTGAGGGCCGCGACAGGGCCGACAGCGCCCTGGCCGGGCTGCTCGACCAGGAACGCGCGCTCCTCGCCGGGCTCTCCTCGGCGCAGCGCGGCGAACTGGCCTCGCTGCTGCGGCAGTTGACGGCACCGTTCGACAACATCCCCGGCTGACCGGGCTCCGGACGACCGCTGGGCGAGCGCACCGACACCGGCGTCGAGTCGGTGGCTCCCCGGCAGTCCCCGTGAACTCGGCCGGTCGCGGCCGCTGTTCGAAGAAGGACGTGCCGCGGCGCGGAGGGAACTCACCACCGGGCGAGAACTGTTGCGCCGGTGCGGCCCGCCCCGGAGTGCCCCGCTGCGATGCGCGCCGCGCAGCCCGTAGCATCCGTGCATGGGCGGACGTCATTCGAATCGATTCACTGGACGCACCGTCCTTGTCACCGGCGGTGGCGCGGGTATCGGGGCCGCGACGGCTCACAGGCTGGCCGACGAGGGCGCTGCCGTGGTCATCCTCGACAACGACGAGGACGACGGGCACCGCACCGCCCGTGAGATCACCGCGGCCGGCGCCCGCGCCGCGTTCGTGCTCGGCGACGTCACCGACGAACCCGCCTGGGCCAGGGCCGTACGCACCGCGCACGACGGTTTCGGGCCGGTCGACGGGCTGGTGAGCAACGCCGGACTGATGCTGCCCGGGCCGGCCGGTGAGCTCCCACTCTCGGACTGGCAGGCGCAGTTGGGCGTGAATCTGACGGGCGCCTTCCTCGGATTACGCGCGTGCCTGGAAGATCTCCGCGCCCGCGCCGGCGCCGTCGTGCTGACCTCGTCCGTGCAGGCGCTCGTGGGCCTGCGCGAGCGTCCCGCGTACGCGGCGGCGAAGGCCGGCCTGACAGGGCTGGGCCGCCAACTCGCCGTCGACTACGGGCCGCAGGTCCGCGTCAACAGCGTGCTGCCCGGGCCGATCGTCACCGGCGCCTGGGAGGGCACCAGCGAGGAGGATGCGCGGCGCACGGCCGAGCAGACCGTCGCGGGCCGCTACGGGCACCCGGACGAAGTCGCCGCCGCCATCGCGTTCCTGCTCTCCGACGACGCCTCGTACGTCACGGGCACGAGCCTCGTCGTGGACGGCGGCTGGAGCGTGTACAAGACCTCGCTCTGACCGGCTCACCGAGGTGTTTACCGCCTGCTCACCGTTGTGGCACTCTCGGATTCTTTGGCCGAGGGGGGCGGATGGCGGCGCGGGGATTCACGGAGATCGGTGCGCTCCTCCGCTCGCTGCGGATGGCCACCGGGTTACCTTCGGCCGCTGTGGCCGCATACCGTTCGCTGCCCGGACTCACTGAGGCGTACGAGCAGGTCGTCGCACCGTTCCTGAGCGGGACCCTCACCGACCCGGGCGAGCGCGACCGAGCCGGCCGGGCCCTGCGCGCGATGAGCGTGAAGTTCGGCCTGGCCATGCTCGCCTACGCCCGCCTGACCGGACGCGGGCCCCGACCGGACGTCGCCGTCCTGGCCGGAGCCGTCACCCGGCTCTACGACGACATCATCGACGGCGACGCCGACCGCTCGGTTGACGCCCGCCTCGCCGACCTGCTGGGCAACCGCCCCTTCACAGCGGGCTCCGAGGCCGAACTGCTCCTCGGGCGGCTGGTGTACGAGATCGAGCGCAGACTCGGCCACACCCCCGACGAGTCGATGTTCATGGCGCTCGTCTCGCTGCACGAATACCAGGTCCTCTCCCGCCGCCAGCGCGAAGCGGACGTCCCCGTCGACGTACTCGAGAAGATCACCCGCGGTAAGGGCAGGGCGGCCAACCTCATTCTCTGCGGCATCGTCAACCCCGGCCTGGAGACCGCCGAACGGGAACTCGCCATGGATCTGGGCGAGGCCCTGCAGTCCCTCGACGACTACATGGACGCCGACCTCGACCGGGCGCACGGCGTGACCACCCTCGCCACCCTCGGCGTGCTGACCCTGCCGCAGATCGCGGGGCGACTGCGCGCCATGAGGCCGCGGCTGGTGGCGAGTTACGGCGGCCGGTCCGCCGGACCGTACTGCGGAATGCTCTACTTCCTGCTTCTCAAGTCGTGGGTCGGCCGCAGGCTCCCCGTCTTCGGCCGGCTGGCGCGCCGCCCCGCCGCCCGGAGTTCCGCCGTGCTGGCCTTCCTCTCCCGCGGAGCGGACGCCCTCCCGCCGGCCGGACCGGGGAAGCGCCCATGAGGGCCCGGCGCGCGCTCACGGCGGTTCTCTACACGGCGCTCGCCGTCGTCCTGGTGGCCACAGTGGGGATGGCCGTACGGGGTGTCATGAGCGGTGATCTGAAGGCGCTGGATGTGTGGGCCTCCTTCGTCCCCCCTGTACTCACCGTCGCCACCATCGTGACGACGGTGCTGCAGGCCGGCCGCCGTCCGCCTGCCACGCTGGACGAGGCGGTGCCGGCGCTGGCGCGGAAGGTGGCCAGGGACTGGGCAGAGGAGAGCCGCCACCGCGGCCTGTTCTCGGAGCGCCGGATGGCGGTGCGGTGGCGGCGACAGGCCGGTTCGGAGCGGGTCTCGCGGCTGGCCGCCGAACTGCCCGACGAGGGCGTACTGGATCAGCTGACGGGAGCCTTCACCCGGAACGCCCGCGAGGGCAGCCTGTCCCGGCTTGTGGTGACGGGGCAGCCGGGAGCCGGCAAGACGGCGGTCTGCGTACTGGCCACGGTGGAGCTCGCCGAACCGGCGGGGCCGGCCGTCCCCGTGCTCTTCCGGCTCTCCTCCTGGAACCCGGCCCGTCCGCTCATGGACTGGATGGCGGACGAGCTCAACACCGACTATCCGGCCCTCGCCGACCAGACGCGCAGCCACCGGATCGCCGGCAAGCTCGTCCAGCACCACGTGCTGCCCGTTCTCGACGGACTGGACGAGGTCTGCGACCCGGCCGCCGCACTGCGGCGTATCGAGGACGAGCTGGAGGGCCGGTCCTTCATCCTGACCTGCCGCGCTGCCGACTTCGACCGGCTGGACGCCGACGGGGTGCTGAGCGAGGCGCTCGTCGTACGGCTGCAGCCGCTGCGTGCGGACGAGGCCCGCGGAGTCCTGGAGACCGCGGGTCCGGGGACGGTCATGGAGCCGCTGGCATCCGCCCTTGCCGACCGGCCGTACGGACCGCTGGCGCAGGCGCTGGAGACGCCGTTCATGCTCTCCCTGCTCGTGGCGCTCGGCGGTTCGCTGCCCGGAGAGCTGCTCACGGCCACCGGGCCGGGAGCCGAGGAGCGGATCAAACAGCATCTGCTCGGGGCGTTCGTCACCCGGGCCTATCGGCGCGGTGACGACGATGCGGACGAGGCCCGCCGTCATCTGACCTTCCTCGCCCGCAACGTCGACTCCGCCACCGGCAGACTGGCCTGGTGGCAGCTGCACCGGGCGGTGCCGCGGTGGGTGTATCTGGCGGTGGCCCTGGTCAACGCGGCGATCGGCTGCTCGGCTGCGGCGATCGCGCTCTTCGCCCTCTTCGGACGTCCGCTCCTGGGCCTGTGGATCGGGCTGGGCGCCGCGCTGGTCGGCGCGCCCGTGGTGGAACTGGTGCCCCAGGACGATCCGCGCCGTGCCAAGCCCCGGCTCCGGTCCGTACGGCCGCCGTCCTCGCACGCACTGCAGCGGGTGCTCGGCTTCGGAGCGGTGGGCGCCGCCGCCTGCGCGGTGATCGTCTGGTTCCTGTACGAGAAACCTCAGTACGCCGTGATCGGCGGCGTCCTGACCGGCATCACGTACGCCGCCGCCCGCTACTTCAGCGAACCCAGCGACCCGATGGAGGCCGTCACCCCTGCCACCCTGCTCCGCTCCGACCGCTCCGCGGTGCTCTACGCATGGCTGGCCGGCGCCGTTGCCGGGGCCCTCACCGGGGCCTACCTCGGTGCGTCCATCAAGGACGGCAGGCGTACACCGCAGCTCGACGACGTCACCCTGATCGACCAACTGCCCACCGCCGTCGAAGCGTTGATGGGGGCCGCCGCCGGTGCGCTGCTCAGCGCCACCGGGCTCGGGCTGATGGCGATCGGGTCCAGCTCATGGGGGCGGTTCGTGGTCACCCGCGGCTGGCTGGCCGTACGCGGGGATACGCCGCGACGGCTGATGGCGTTCGTGGAGGACGCGCGGGAGCGGGGGGTGCTGCGGCAGATGAACGGCTACTACGAGTTCCGCCACCGGCTGCTCCAGCGGCACCTGGCTGAACCGGCACGGAACGTCCCCGCCGCCGTCGGCAGCGCCGCCGACACCAGAGCCGGCACCACGGCCGGCGCCGCCGGCTCCAGTCCGGACGGCTCCCGGTAGGCCCACGCGACAGGCCGTTCAGCGTGAGGCGCTCGGCTCCAGGTCGACGGGGCCGACGCCCGCGCGGCGAGCCAGCGCGACCGCGGCGAGCGTCGAGTGGACGCCGAGTTTGCCCAGCACGTTCTGCATGTGCGTACGGACGGTGTGCGGCGAGAGATACAGCCGCTCCGCGACGGCCTTGCGGCCCAGCCCGGCGACCATGCAGCGCAGCACCTCCCGCTCCCTCGGGGTCAGCGACTCCACGAGGCGCTCGCTCTCGGTGCGGTGCTTGCGGGAGGCCGTCAGCTCCTTCAGTACGCCGGTCAGGAGCGCGGGCGGCAGATGCGTCTCGTCCTTCAGCACCCCGCGGATGACCTGCAGCAGCCGGGAGAGCGAGCAGTCCTTGGCGACCCAGCCGCCGGCTCCGGCCTGCAGGGCCGATGCGGCCTGCCGCGGGTCGTCACGCTCGGCGAGCACCACGGTGCGCACCGCGGGGTGTTCGCTGCGCACGCGGCCGACGAGTGGAATGCCTCCGGGATTCGTGCCGGTATCGGACAGTGCCGCCTTGCCGCCTGACGGTGCGGCGGGATTCTGGCCGCCGGAGAGACGGAGGGGGGCGCCCGCACCCGAAGTGGGCACCACCGTAGGCCCGTTGGAGGCGCCACCGGGCGGAACGGCGGCCGGCAGCGCCCAATTGGCGCCGTTCGGCGCGGCGGGGACGGAACCCTGAGCGGCCGCACCCACGCCAGGTGCCGTCGCCGTCGCCGGTGCGGGTGGTGCCGGTGCCGGTACGGGTGGTGCCGTCGCCGGTGCGGAGAGGTCCGCGTCGACGAGCAGCACGTCGAAGCGGCGGCCGTCGGCGGCGCCCCGTTCCAGGCAGCGCAGCGCGGCCTGCGCGCTGCCGGCCGCGGCCACCTCTACGTCCTGCTCGGCCGCGAGCGCAGCGGCCAGGGACTCGGCGAAGATGCGGTGGTCGTCGACCACCAGCACACGGATTCGTTGCATGGCGCCCCCTGGCAGTGCGGGTACGTCACCCCCGTGGCGGAGGGAAGAGATGCGCGTGCTGGGGGTCCCTCGCCCCGCTGGGCCCCCCTCCCACACCGAAGGTCGTGTCGTGGGGAGGACACCGCCGCGCCCCTTGCCGGCCCGCCGGCAACACCGCGGCCCCGGCGTGGCCTGACCGGCCGCCCCGCCCCTGACTGGCACCGGCCCCCACCGGTGCAATGCGTACGACTCAGAGTAAGGCCGCGAGATGACAACGGAAACCGATTGGCGAAACTGCTTGCGCATGGCGTGAACTGAGCGACATGTTCCACATCGACGTACACCCCGACGAGCCAAGACGCCGCCTGGTTCACGAACGGCTACGCGAGTCCAACTCCCGCAGCTCACCGGTGATGCGTCAACTGCGCGGCACAGCTGCGGATTCCGAAGTTCCCGTCGAGGTCTACGCGTTCGAGGGCGAGCGGCTCGCCGGCGGCCTCGTCGGCAATGCGTGGGGGCGCTGGCTGCACGTCGAACTGCTGCGAGTGGACGGGAAGTTGCGCGGTTCCGGGCTGCGCTCGAGGCGGCTGGAGGCGTCAGAGCGAAGCGTCCGTGAGACCCACGGACGCTCCCCCGGCTGAAGCCTGTCCTGGTGACCCCAGGACACGGCTAAGCGCTGGGCGGTGCTCCAGCACACTCTTCGTCAAGCGTCTTTGAACCCTCCCCCTGCTGAAGCAGGGGGATTCCTGGCTCAGGAAGCCCCGCAGGTCAGCGACCCGAAAGGTCTTACTCCCTCAACACCAGCCGGGACGGAACCTGCCCGGTTGCCCGAAAGCATTGGGTTGCGCTGGCTTGGTTCTCGCTCAGCGCGTGTACGGGCTTGGTTCTCGCACCGCACGCGATGCATCCTACGCGATCGTGTAAGTGGTCTTTCGCCCTGAGAGCGAAAGACCGTTCCCTGCCCCGCTACACGGGAAACGATTCCTCCCCGGCCTGAAGGACGGGGCATCCTCCGGAGATCTCAGGTGATCCGCCGCGCGCCCGGCCCCGGCACCGCCTCGAAGACGCGTGGCGCCCGGTGGCCGGCGGCCGCGAAGGCCTCACCGACCGCCTTGGCGACGGATTCCGCGGTCTCCGCCCGTACGAGCACGATCGCAGAGCCACCGAAGCCGCCGCCCGTCATGCGGGCGCCCAGAGCGCCGTTAGCGGTCGACGCCTCGACGACCAGGTCGAGTTCGGCGCACGAGACCGCGAAGTCGTCGCGCAGCGAGGCGTGCCCGTCGGTCAGTACGGGCCCGATGGCGTGCGTCTGCCCCGAGTCGAGGAGGCGGACGGTGCGGGCGACGCGCTCGTTCTCGGTGACCACGTGCCGTACCAGCGGCCGCAGCGCCTCGTCCTCGATGCGCCGCAGCGCGGCAGCCAGTTCCCCGTACGCGACCTCGCGCAGCGCCTCCACGCCCAGCGCGGCGGCGGCCGCCTCGCAGCCCGCGCGGCGTTCGGCGTAGGCGCCGTCGCCCAGGGCGTGCTTGACGCGGGTGTCGACCACCAGCAGCCGCAGCCCCCGCGCCGCGAGGTCGAAGGGGATCTGTCTGCGGGTGAGGTCCCGGGTGTCCAGATACAGGGCGTGCCCGGAGGTGCAGCAGGCGGATGCCATCTGGTCCATCACGCCGCACGGGACGCCCGCGAAGTCGTTCTCCGCACGCCGGCACAGCTCGGCGAGACGGTGCGGGGCGAGGCCGAGCCCGTACAGCCCGTCGAGGGCGACCGCGGTGGCGACCTCCAGCGCGGCGGACGAGGACAGGCCGGCGCCGGTCGGCACGCTGCTCTCGAAGTGCAGGTCCGCGCCGCCCACTTGGTGCCCGGCAGCGCGCAGCGCCCATACGACGCCCGCCGGGTAGGCGGCCCATCCGCCGCGGTCGCCGGCGGCGCCCAGCGGGGCGAGGCCGGCCACTTGCAGCTCGGTGACGCCTCCGGGGACGTCGGCCGAGTGCAGCCGCAGTACGCCGTCGTCGCGGCGGGCGGCCGCGACGCGGCAGGTGTGCGGGAGCGCGAGCGGCATGACGAAACCGTCGTTGTAGTCGGTGTGTTCACCGATCAGGTTGACTCGCCCCGGCGCCGCCCACACGCCCTCGGGCGCCGCCCCGTACACGGCGCGGAAGCCGTCCGCCGTACCGGGCTCGTCCGCCGTACCGGGCTCGTCCGTCCGGGGCTCGTCCGTCATTCGGCGCCGGCCCCGCTCGCGTACCGCTGGGTGAAGTCCCAGGCGTCCTGCACGATTTCGGCGAGGTCGGTACGCGAGGGGCGCCAGCCGAGCTGCTTCACGGCCCGTTCCGCGGCCGCCACGAGCTGGGCCGGGTCACCGTCGCGGCGGGGGGCTGCGGCCTCGGGCACGGGGTGGCCGGTCACCTTGCGGACCGTCTCGACGACCTCGCGGACGGAGAAGCCGTTGCCGTTGCCCAGGTTGCAGATCAGGTGGGCGCCCGCGGCCACCTCGTCCGCGCCTTCGCCGCCGCCGGTCATCGCGGCCATGGCGAGGAGGTGGGCCTCGGCGAGGTCCGCGACGTGGATGTAGTCCCGTACGCAGGTGCCGTCGGGTGTCGGATAGTCGTCGCCGAAGACGGAGACGGCGTCGCGGCGGCCCTGCGCGACCTGGAGCACGATGGGGATCAGATGCGACTCGGGGTCGTGCCGCTCGCCGTAGCGTCCGTACGCCCCGGCGACGTTGAAGTACCGCAGCGAGACGGCGGCCAGCCCGTGCGCCCGGCATTCGCCGCTGATCATGTGGTCGACGGCGAGCTTGGAGGCGCCGTAGGGGTTGGTGGGAGCCTCGGACGCCTCCTCGTGGATGGGCGTGCTCAGCGGCTCACCGTAGGTGGCGGCGGTCGAGGAGAAGACAAGCCTGCGGACGCCCGCCTCACGCATGGCGCTCAGCAGCTCGATGCTGCCGCCCACGTTGTTGCGCCAGTACTTGCCGGGGTCCTGCACGGACTCGCCGACCTGGGAGTGGGCCGCGAAGTGGAGCACACCGTCGTACGAGGAGTCCAGCACACGGGCGGCGTCCTGAATCCGCCCCTCGACGAACACGGCGCCCTCCGGGACCGCCTCGCGGAAGCCGGTGGAGAGGTCGTCGAGCACGGTGACGGAGTGCCCGGCCTCGACCAGATGGGCGGCGACGACGCTTCCGATGTATCCGGCACCGCCTGTGACCAGGTACTTACCGGTGTGTGCTGAGGGGGAGAACCCCCGGGGGCTGGCAGTCACTCGCTACCTCTCGCAGTCGCTCGGCCGCGCGCTCCGGCGGCACATCGTTGATGAACACGTTCATCCCGGATTCGGAACCCGCGAGGAACTTCAGTTTGCCGGAAGTCCGTCGGACGGTGAAAAGCTCAAGGTGGAGCGCGAAGTCCTCGCGGGCCGCGGACGCCGCCGCACCGTCCCCCGCACCGTCCGGCCGCTGCCTGCGCGCGGGCAGTGTGAACGGCGCCTGGTGCCAGGCGGCTATGTACGGAGTGGGCGGCTCGTCCGGGCCGAAGACGCGGTCGAAGCGGCGCAGCACCTCCAGATACACGCCCGGGAAGTCCGCCCGCGCCTCCTCGCTCAGCGCCGGCAGATCCGGAACCCGCTCCCGCGGATACAGATGCACCTCGTACGGCCAGTGCGCGGCGTGCGGAACGAAGGCGGTCCAGTGCTCGCTCTCGCACACCACGCGCCGCCCGTCGGCGGCTTCCGCGGCGACGACGTCGTCGAAGAGGTTGCGCCCGCCGGTGCGGGCCGCGTGCCGGGCGACGGAGTCGAGCATGCGCGCGGTGCGCGGGGTGGTGAAGGGATAGGCGTAGATCTGGCCGTGCGGGTGCTGGAGGGTCACTCCGATCTCCGCGCCCCGGTTCTCGAAGCAGAAGATCTGCTCGACGCCGGGGCGCTGGGAGAGTTCGGCGGTGCGGTCGGTCCACACGTCCAGCACCAGCCGGGCCTGTTCGGGGGTGAGGGACGCGAAGGAGGCGTGGTGGTCGGGGGTGAAGCAGACGACCTCGCAGCGGCCGGCGCCGGGCCGGTGCTCCAGCAGACCGGGCGGGCCGGTGGCGGCTTCGGGGCCCGGGCCGCCGGTGAAGGAGGGGAAGCGGTTCTCGAAGACGGCTACGTCGTAGTCGGGTTCGGGGATCTCGCTCAGATGTCCGCCGCGGGTCGGGCACAGGGGGCACGCGTCGGCGGGCGGGTGGTAGGTGCGCTCCTGCCGGTGCGCGGTGACGGCCGTCCACTCCGCGAGCAGCGGGTCGTAGCGGATCTCGGAGGCCGTCGTCGTCCCGCCCAGGGGGCGCCGGTCGGCGGCGTCGCGCACCGCGTCGTCCCGCAGGTCGTAGTAGATGATCTCGCGGCCGTCGGCCAGCCGGGTCGAGGTCTTCTTCAACGGTGTCCACTCCTCACGGTCCGGCCGACACCAGTCTCAACATAATCGCACACAAGAAATCAGGGACCAACAGGCCCGCACGGCACCAGCGGACCGCTCGCAGGCGCATACCGTACACATGGGATATCAGGGACAGGGAGACAGGACACCGGTACGGCAGCAGCACCGGGGACGACAGCACCGGGGAATTCCCCGGCGGACACGGGCAGTTCAGACTCCGCGGTTCAGAACACCCGGTTCAGGGGCTCGCGGTTCAGGGCTCGCAGCTCCCGGTTCCCACTTCGCAGTTCACGCCGCGCCCCCGCCCCGCCCACGCCTCCGCGGCGCGGGGTCACTCCTCGGCGGTGCCCGGCTCGTACGCCCGCTCCAGCAGCCCCGTGCGGGCCGCCAGCGCCGCCGCCTCCAGCCGGGACCCGACCCCCAGCTTCATCAGCACCCGCTGCACGTGCGTACGGGCGGTGCTCGGCGCTATGCGCATCCCCGTCGCGATCAGCCGGGTGTCCTCGCCCTCCGCGACCCGCATGAGCACCTCCACCTCGCGGGGCGTGAGGAGTTGCAGGAGCCGCGCGCCCTCGTCGTCAGGTTCGGGGGCCGGGTTGAGCAGATCGGCGAAGGACTCCGCCAGCAACTGCGGCGCCACCGCCGCGTCCCCCGCCCGTGCCTTCATCATGGCGCGCTCGACGCCCTCGATGCGCTCGTCGTGCCGTACGTAGCCGGAGGCGCCGGCGGCGAACGCCGAGGCCACACCGCGCGGGCTGGGCACGGGCCCCAGCACCACGACCGCTATCTGCGGCTTCTCACGCTTGATCCGTATCACCGGGTCGAAGACGCCCGCCTCGGCGGGAGCCGCCGTACCCAGCAGACAGACTTCGGGCGCCCTGCTCAGCACCAGATCCGCCGCGCCCGCGCTGGGCGCCGCGGCAGCCAGTACCCGGTGGCCGCGCAGTTTCAACGCCGAGGCGAGCGCCTCGGCGAGCAGTCTGTGATCGTCCACCACCATGAGCCGGACGCTCATGCGCAACAACCCCCCACCGCCGCTCCCTGCGGGCGCCCCCTCAGGCCCCTGGGGCCCGGGCGGCCCTGGGGCGCGCGGGAGCGACCCCTCCTGTGCTCCCGGAAGCTACACGTTCGTCCGCCGTTCCGGGCCACTTCGGGGGAGAAGTGGGAGGAACGGCGGACGAATGGTGATCACCCAGGGGTTACTCGGCGCCGAATCCGATGCCGAGGTATTTGCCGTAACTGCCGGTGCTGCGCTCCGAGATGAGGGTCTGGTGGAGGAAGAGGCGCCCGTTCTCGTAGAGGGGCGGTTCGCGCAGCGTGATGCCGGCGAAGTTGTTCTCCGTCTCCGAGCTGTCGTCGGGGTGCCGCATGTACAGCTCCTGCTCACCCTGCTTGCCCGGGTCGACGGCGACGACCTGCCCGCCCGCGCCGTACGTCGGCTTCTTGTACGCGATGAGCTTGCCGCCCTGCATGCGCACGGGGGTGATGGTGCGCCGCTCGCCCGCGTCCGACTTCCACTTGGGCTTTCCGGACTCGAGGTCGAAGGCGATGATCTCGTTCGTGGACGCGTAGTCGTCGCCCTGGTGCCGTGCCGAGGGCAGGTAGACGTAGTCCTGGTCCACGACCGCGGACGCGCACGACTCGACGCCCGTGCTGCATCCCGGGTCGTACTTGCGGTCGCCGAGCGAGATCTTGGACTTGAGCTTCTCGTCGTCACCGACCGTCATCACATCGGTGGTCGAGCTGGTGCCCGCGCTGACACCGATCACGACGGGATCGGAGGAGATGATCCGGGCGCTCTGCACGCCCTTGGGCACGTCGAACTCCCAATTCGCCTCGCCCGTCTTCGGGTTGAGCTTCTGGACCTTCAGCTTCGGTTCGCTGTAGCTGCCGCACTGCACGACCGCCATCAGCTCCTTGCCGCCCGCGAAGCCCTCGTCCTGGCAGCCGCTCCCGCCGGCGCTGCCTTCGGACTTCCACAGCGGCGTGCCGCCCGACATCCCGTACGCCACCGAGCCGCCGATCCACTTGGCCGCGACGACGTTCTGGCTGATGGTCATATTCATGCCCAGCGTGGTGGCGCGTTCGCTGTTGGGCATCTTCTCCTGCCAGAGCTTCTTGCCCTTGTTCAGGTCGATGACGGCGATCTGATTGCACTCCGCGCGGGACGACTTGGTCTCGGCGGTCACCACCGCCGTCTTGCCGTCGTCCGTGGAGTGCCGGGAGGCGGCGCACACTTGACCGTCGAGGTCGATCTTCCAGGCCTGCTTGCCGCGGGCCGCGTCCATGCCGATGATGCCGTCGACCGTGCTCTTGGCGAAGATCTCGTCGGTGGCCCAGGCGCCGGTGACGCTCACCGACTCCTCATCCGTGAGCTTCGGCGAGGGGATCTTGAACAGTTCCTTGCCCTCGGTGCTGGCCGGCTTGCCGCCGATCCCCTTCGTACCGGTCTTCGGGTCGTCCTTGGCCTCGGTGCCCTTGTCGTTGTTCACCAGGAAGAATCCCACGGTGACGACGGCCAGTACGGTGGCGACCGCGGCCGCGACGATCGCGATCACCTTGCCGTTGCCCCCGCCCGGTGCGGGGCCGCCCGGACCGCCGGGCCCGTAGGGGCCGTTGGGCGGTCCCGTCGGGTACGTGCCGGGGCCCTGGCCGTAGGGCTGACCCGGCTGCTGCGCGTAGCCGTAACCGTAACCGCCGCCCTGGGGCGGCTGCTGCGGATAGCCGTAGCCACCCGACGGTGGCGGCGGAGCCCCGAAACCGCCCGGCGGAGGCTGCTGCGGATAGCCGTAGCCGCCGGCCGGGGGCTGCGGCGGGGCGCCGAAACCGCCCGGCGGGGGCTGCTGCGGAGCCTCGGCGCCCGTAGGCTCCTTCTTCTCCAGACCGGGGCCCTCTTCCGGCTTCTCCGGATCGGGTGAATCCCCTCTGGGAGGCTGACTGGGCGGCGGAGGCGGCTGCGACATGAGCGATTCCCTCGTTGACGTTCAGACCGGACGTCCGCCCCTCAAGCCCCCGTAGGGCGGAGCGAATCGGACATCTGGCCCGCCTTCGGCTGGCTTGTACGCGGATGTCTTTCTATCACCGGACACCACGGACCGGCGGTCCGGTTCCAGCCGGTAACCACTGGAAGAGACGGGCCCGAGACGCATACGTTGCGCGGCCGTCACCGACCCGCGAGTAGCGGTCCGGGCGGCTGAACGCGGCGGCACGACCGACGGTACCGAGCGGAGCGGCCGCCAGTACGGAGCGGAGCGGCCGGCGGACGCGACGCCGGTACGGGCCGCAGCACGCCTCGCCGGCCGCCCAGCCCGTACGTCATCGCGTCATCCGCTCTCGGCGAGCTCCAGCCAGCGCGACTCCAAGTTCTCGCGCTGCGAGTCCAGTTCGCGCAGCTCCGCGTCGAGACCCGCGACCCGTTCGAAGTCCGTGGCGTGCTCGGCGAGTGCCTCGTGCAGCTCGGTCTGCTTCTCGCCGATGCGGTCCAGCTGACGCTCGATGCGCTGCATCTCCTTCTGCCCCGCACGCGCCGCCGCCGCCGGTTTCCGCGGAGCCTGCGCCCCGGACGCCGGGGCCGAGGAGGCCGAGGAGGCCGAGGAGGCCGAAGCCGAGGACGAAGCCGAGGACGAGGACGAGGCCGAAGGGCGGGACGCCGCAGGAGCGTTCGCGTTCGCCTGCGCCGACTCCCGCTGCCGTGCGCGCCGTTCCAGATACTCGTCGATGCCGCGCGGCAGCATCCGCAGCGCGCCGTCCCCGAGCAGCGCGTACACCTGGTCGGTCGTGCGCTCGACGAAGAACCTGTCGTGGGAGATGACGACCAGCGAGCCCGGCCAGCCGTCCAGCAGGTCCTCGAGCTGGGTGAGGGTCTCGATGTCGAGGTCGTTGGTCGGTTCGTCGAGGAAGAGCACGTTCGGCTCGTCCATCAGCAGACGCAGGATCTGCAGCCGGCGGCGCTCACCGCCGGAGAGATCACCCACGGGTGTCCACTGCTTCTCCTTCACGAAGCCGAAGCGTTCGCACAGCTGCGACGCGGTCATCTCCCGCCCCTTGCCGAGGTCCACGCGCGAACGGACCTGCTCGACAGCCTCCAGCACGCGCAGCTTCGGGTCCAACTCGGCGACCTCCTGCGAGAGATACGCCAGCTTCACCGTCCTGCCGACCTTGACCCGGCCGCCCGTGACCAGCTCCGACTGCTGTTCGCCGCCGCTGCGGGCCACCGCCGCGAGGACCTTCAGCAGCGACGTCTTGCCGGAGCCGTTGACGCCGACGAGACCGATGCGGTCGCCGGGGCCGAGCTGCCAGGTCAGATGCTTCAGCAGCACCTTGGGCCCGGCCTGCACGGAGACGTCCTCCATGTCGAAGACGGTCTTGCCCAGCCGGGAGTTGGCGAAGCGCATCAGCTCCGCGCCGTCGCGGGGCGGCGGTTCGTCCGCGATGAGCGCGTTGGCGGCCTCGACGCGGAAGCGCGGCTTGCTCGTACGGGCGGGGGCGCCGCGGCGCAGCCAGGCCAGTTCCTTGCGCATCAGGTTCTTCCGCTTGGCCTCCTCCTGCGAGGCGATGCGCTCCCGCTCGGCCCGCGCGAAGACGTAGTCGGAGTAACCGCCGTCGTACTCGTGCACCCCGCCGCGCTGCACGTCCCACATCCGCGTGCACACCTGGTCCAGGAACCAGCGGTCGTGCGTCACGCACACCAGCGCCGAGCGCCGCGCCCGCAGATGGGCGGCGAGCCAGGCGATGCCCTCGACGTCCAGGTGGTTGGTGGGCTCGTCGAGGACGATCAAGTCCTGTTCGGAGATGAGCAGTTGAGCCAGGGCGATGCGGCGCCGCTCGCCGCCGGAGAGCGGCCCGATGACGGTGTCGAGGCCCTGCGGGAAGCCGGGCAGGCCGAGGCCTCCGAAGAGCCCGGTCAGCACGTCGCGGATCCTGGCGTCGCCCGCCCACTCGTGGTCGGCCATGTCGCCGACGACCTCGTGCCGTACGGTCGCGGCCGGGTCCAGGGAGTCGTGCTGCGTCAGCACACCCAGGCGCAGTCCGCCCGAGTGCGTCACGCGCCCGTCGTCGGCGGGCTCCAGCTTGGACAGCAGCCTGATCAGGGTGGTCTTGCCGTCCCCGTTCCGCCCGACGACGCCGATGCGGTCGCCCTCGCTCACCCCGAGCGAGACGCCGTCGAGCAGCGCCCGGGTGCCGTAGACCTTGCCCACGGCTTCCAGATTGACGAGGTTGACGGCCATCTCACTCCTTCACGGCACGGGGACCCGGGCATCAGCCCTCCAGGGTACTGAGGTCCCGGCAGACCCCGTCCGCCCCGCTGGGTAGAGTCCGCCCCGGCGCCCGCCGAGCTGTCCGGGCGCCGTACGGATACGTGGTTCAGGGGGACTACGTGGTTCAGGGGGACGGGGAAGCATGGAGAGGTTCTGGCTGTTCAATCCGGTGCCGGACACCACGGGAGCCCGCGCTGAGTGGGAGCCGCCGGCCGACGGACGGGTCTTCCGGGAGATACGCAGCGGCAGTGAGGCACCTGGCGCCGTCGAGGACGGGTCGGCGTGGACGGTCGCACGCGTCGAGCGCGCACTCCCTCCCGGCGGCGCCGAGGAGTACCGCAAAGCCCGCAAGGACGGGACCCGCGGTTTCGATCTGTGGGCCGACCCGTACCGGGCGCAGCGCGTCGCCCAGGTGGTGACCCAGCCGGGGGGCGGACGGGTGGCGACGTACGAGGTCTTCGGACCCGCAGGTGAACAACTCGCGCTCGTCACACGGCAGAAGGCGTTCGCGGGGGGACGGATCAGAGCCCGGTGGAGCGTTCAGCAGACGGGGCGGCGGGCCGCCGTCGGTGTCAAGGGCCGGGTGTTCTGGCACTGCGTGTGGTGGCTGCTGCTGCCGTTCTGGGTCTTCATCGCGTTCGGCTCGCCCGATGTGCCCCGGATACCCGTACGTACGCGCTTCAGGCTGGACGGGCAACTGGCTCTCGACTGGCGGAGCGACGGCTTGAACGTCCTGTCCGACGGGTGGGACCAGAGAGTGCTCGCCGCGCTGGTTGCCCTGATGAGCAGCCATTCCGGCTTCAACAAGGACAGCTGGGACGACTACGAGGTCTGAGCCGGGCACGGGCGCCCTGGTCCCCGCCCGCGTTCAGCCGCCGTGCAGCATCAGGGCTATGCCGCCGACCATCAGCGCGGACGCGGCCACGCGCGGAGTGCCGAAGCGCTCCTTGAAGAAGAGCGCGCCGATGGCCGCTCCCGCGATGATCGACGACTCGCGCAGGGCGGCGACGGGCGCAAGGGGCGCCCGCGTCTGCGCCCAGAGGACCAGTCCGTAGGCCGCCAGGGAGAGCGCGCCGGCCGTCAACCCCCGTACGGCGAGTGGCCGGAGCTGGGCGAGGAGCGCCCTTCGGCGGGTGGCGACCGCGTACGCGGGGATGGCGACGCTCTGCAGCAGCATCAGCCATGCCACATAGCCGAGTGCGGAGCCCGAGGCGCGTACCCCGGCACCGTCGACGACGGTGTACGAGGCGATGGCCAAGCCGGTCGCCACGGCCGCGGCCAGTGCGGGCCAACGGGAGGAAGCGGGCCCGGCCGACGCACCCCGCCTGCCCCGGATCCCCCACAGGGCGACGCCGAGCAGCCCCGCCGAGGCGACCGCCACACCCGTCAACTGCCAGGCGTCCGGCAGCTCCTGGAGGAAGAACGCGGCGAGCACGGTGACGACCAGCGGTGCCGTGCCCCGGGCGACCGGGTACATCTGACCGAAGTCGCCGAGCCCGAACGACCGCATCAGCAGCAGCTGGTAGACGACGTGCAGCACCGCGGAGACCGTCAGCGCAGGCCACGCCTGAGGCGCCGGCAGCGGCACGAAGCACGCGAGCACCAGCCCGCACAGCGCACCGCCTCCGCCGACGAGGGTGAAGGCGAGCAACTGGTCCTTGATGTGGTGCGCGAGGGCGTTCCAGGCGGCGTGCGTGACGGCGGCCGCCAGCACCGCCGCGACGACCAGCGGCGTCACGGAACGTCGGCGGTCTGCTCGCGTACGTCCACGACCGAGCCCCGCGCGTGCGCGATCAGCTCGTCAGGGGCCAGGGCGAAGACCGTGTGCGGGGTGCCGGCGGCGGCCCAGACCACGTCGTGCGCGAGCAGTCCGCGGTCGGCGAGCACCCGCGTCGTCTGCGTGACGTGGCCGAAGGGCGGCACACCGCCGATCGCGTAACCGGTCGCTTCGCGCACCAGCGCCGCGTCGGCGCGGCGTACGGCCTCCGCGCCCAACTCGGCCCGTACGAGGGCTACATCGACTCGGGACGACCCGTCCATCAGTACGAGGACAGGCTCGCCGTCGGCCTCGAAGACCAGCGACTTGACGATCTGGCTCAGCTCGCATCCGACCGCCTCGGCGGCCTGCGCCGCGGTGCGGGTGGCGTCGGGGAAGGCACGGATCTCGACGTTCAGGCCCATGGCCGACAAGGCCTCCGCGAAGCGCGGATGGGCTGCGGGTGTGCTGCTCATGGGGCGGACGCTACCCGCCGGGCCCCCGCCCGCGCGACGCCGTTTCCCCTCTTCCGGCACACGGCACACGACGAGCGGTGCCTCCCGGATATGCCGGGAGGCACCGCTCGCTCTGCGCTTGTGCTGTGTTGCGCTGTGCTGACGCTCTTCGCGCCGCAGGGGCAGGGGCCGGGCTCAGCCCGCCGCCGCGTCGAGCATCTTGCGCACGACCGGACCGGCGTTCTCGTTGCCGTGCCCGGAGTCGGGGACCACGGCCGCCGCCGCCATGTCGCCGCTGTACGCGGTGAACCAGGCGTTCGGCTTCTTCTGCCCGTCGACCTCCGCCGAGCCGGTCTTGGCACCGACGTCACCGCTGAGCCCCGCCATCGGCTTCGCGGCGGTGCCGCTCGCGGCCGTGAGCTTCATCAGACCCTTCAGGTCGCTGTGGGCCTGCGGCTTCATGGTGCGCGCGGCCTTCGCGATCTTACGGTCGTCCAGCGACGGCGAGACGATCACCGGCTGCTTGAAGGTGCCGCTCTGCACGGTCGCCGCGACCGACGCCATGTTGAGCGGGTTCATCCGCACGGCACCCTGGCCGATCAGGGAGGACGCCATCTGCGCGTCGGACTGCACGGGCACGCTGCCGTCGAAAGTGCCGGTGCCCACCTGCCAGTTCATGCCGATGCCGAAGACGTCACGGGCCTCCTTGGTCAGGTCGTCGTCCTCCAGCTCCTTGGCCTGGCTGATGAAGGCGGTGTTGCAGGAGCGGGCGAAGCTCTGCGCGAACGTCCCGTCCTTGATCTCGAACTTGTCGTCGTTGCGGAACTTCCAGCCGCCGTACGTCTCGTACTTGGGGCACGGGTGCGGCTTGTCCGGCGCGGCGAGACCCTTGTCCAGCAGCATCGCGGCGCTGACGACCTTCATCGTGGAGCCGGGCGCGAGCGAACCGCGGATGGCGTTGTTGTAGCTCTCCGCGGGCGAGTTGGCCACGGCCCGCACTTCGCCGGTGCTGGGCTGGACGGCCACGGCCGCCGCCTTCGGCTTGCCCTTGACGGACTGCTCGGCCGCGACCTGCATGTCCTTGTCGAGCGTCGTCTTGAGAGTGCCGGGCGTGCCTTTGGAAAGGGTGCGCAGGGTCGTGCCGGTGTCCTTGCCCTTGCCGTCGACGATGCGGGTCTCGACGCCGGGCGTGCCGTCGGTCTTGTCGCCGTAACGCTTGCGCAGGTCGTCGAGGATGCTCCCGAGCATCGGGTGCTCTTCCTTGGACAGTGCGGCGCCGTTGCGGTCGACGGCCTTGATCGGCGGGGTGCCCGCCTTGCCGGTCTTGACCGACTGGCCTTCCTTCAGCTTCGGGTTCAGCACCGTCGGCTTCCACTCGACGACCGGGTCGCCGCTCTTCTTGTCCCGTACGACCTCCAGGGAGGAGGCATAGGACCACGTGGCGCTCTGCTGTGCGTAGGAGATCTGAGCCGTCACGTCGAACGGCACCTTCGTACCGGAAGCGGAACCCTGCGACAGCTTGATCTTGGCGACGCGGGCGTCGGCCTTGAAGCCCTTCAGCCGCTCGGCTGCCTGCGCCTTGTCGTCGGTCAGCTTCGCGGCCTTCTGCGCGTCGCCGGAGGACCAGGCGGTCAGGAACCGCTTCGCGGTGGTGCGGACCTCGGACGCACTGGGCGGGCCCTTCTCGGCCTTGTCCTCACCGTTGCCGTTGTCCGAGGCGACGCTGCCGTTGCCGCCTCCGTTGCCTTCACCTCCGACGAGTGCGTAGACGCCGAAGCCGGTCGCACCGACGACGACTGCGGCGGCGCCACCGATCAGCGCCATCTTCTGAGTGTCACGCATCTGAGAATCTGCCCCTCCACCCCGCCTCAGCCATGCGGCCGAGGACCTGTCCGAGGCACCCTAGAGCACGCGCGCAACATCACGTGCCCCCGGTATCCGGGTTAGGCCGCATATGGACGGGATGCGGATTCGAATAATCACCAGATCAGGGGGCGGGCCAGAACCGGAACCTTACGGGAGCACCTGCCGTGTCCAGCACGGTTCAACTTCCGTTCATCCGGCGTCACTCGGGCTTCACTCCGGCGTCGCTCTGATCACGCCCGCGCAAGGCTCAGATCCAGGTCTCGAACCACATCCGGTTGCGCCAGGCGTCCATGGGGAGCGTCTCGCCCGTGTAGATGGGCCAGAAGTAGACGAAGTTCCACACGATGAGCAGCACCAGGATGCCGGTGCCGACGATCCCCGCGCTGCGCCTGCGCTCCCCCACGCCCGGTGGCCCGGCCAGGCCTCCGGCCGCCATCGCCAGGGCGAGGCAGAGGAACGGCACGAAGACGACCGCGTAGAAGAGGAAGATCGTGCGCTCCTGGTACATGAACCACGGCAGATAACCCGCCGCGATGCCGCACAGCACGGCACCGGCGCGCCAGTCGCGCCGCAGCAGCCAGCGGTAGAGCGCGTACGCCACCGCGAAGCAGGCCGCCCACCACAGCAACGGCGTGCCGAGCGCGAGCACTTCGCGGGCGCAGCCCTCCGTCTGTGCCGACGGGCAGCCGTCGCGGCCGGCCTTGGGCGACTCGTAGAAGTACGAGACGGGGCGGCCCAGGACCAGCCAGCTCCACGGGTTGGACTCGTAGGTGTGACCGGAGGTCAGGCCCACATGGAAGTCGTAGACCTCCGCCTCGTAGTGCCACAGGCTGCGCAGCGGCCCGGGCAGCCAACCCCAGGGGCCGCCGGCGCCGTCCTTCTCCGCCCAGTCGCGGAAGTAGCCGCCGGCGGTGGCGAACCAGCCGGCCCAGGTCGCGACGTACGTGCCGAAGGCGACGACGGCCGTTGAGGCGAACGCCGGCAGCGCGTCCTTGCGGAGCATCGCGAGGAACGGCCGTGGCGCTCCGCCCGTACGGCGTGCGCCCATGTCCCACAGGACGGTGAGCAGCCCGAAGGCGGCGAGGATGTAGAGGCCGTTCCACTTGGTGGCGAAGGCGAGGCCAAGGCAGAGGCCGGCCGCCAGCCGCCAGGGGCGCAGACCGAAGGACAGGCGCGCGCCGGTCTCCGGGTCGGGACGTACGTCCGCGCCGCCGCGCGGAACGCGGTTCGCTGGACCGGACGGGATGCCGGACGGGATGCCGGACGCGGCTGCGGAGGAGACCCCGGACGGCGGCTCGGCCGCGGCGGAGCCCGCGTGGCCGTTCCCCTGCGCCCCGACGGCGGCGCCCGCGTACGCCTCGGACGCCGCGTACGGCTGGTACGCCTCGGCAGGCAGCGCGTCCGCGAGCTTCGCTCTCGTACGGTCGCGGTCCAGCAGCAGACAGCCGAAGGCAGCCAGCACCCAGAACATGAGCACCAGGTCGAGCAGCGCGGTGCGGCTCATCACGAAGTGCAGCCCGTCCACCGCCATGAGCGCCCCCGCGAGGCAGCCCAGCGTGGTGGACCGGAACAGGCGCCTGCCGATGCGGCACAGCATCAGCACCGACAGCGTGCCGAGCAGGGCGGTCATGAAGCGCCAGCCGAAGGGCTCCAGGCCGAACAGCGACTCACCGAGGCCGATGATCCACTTCCCGGCGGGGGGGTGGACGACGTAGGCGCCCTCGGGAGAGAGGGGGATCGTCTGGTCGGGGGCGAGGATCTTGTCGTTGGCCTTCTCCGGCCAACTGCCCTCATAGCCGTACTGGAAGAGGGACCAGGCGTCCTTCGCGTAGTACGTCTCGTCGAATATCACAGCGTGCGGCGTGCCCAGCTGCCAGAAGCGCAGCACCCCGGCGAGGAGCGCGACCAGCAGCGGCGCGCCCCACGCCGCCCAGCGCACCAGGCGGGCGGAGACGAGCGGCGAGAAGCCGAAGGCGGCGCCGATGCGCAGGTCCGGCTTGGGGAACGGCGGCACCAGACGCTCGCGGGTGCCGGTACGGGGGCGGCCCGCGTAGCCGAAGCGGCGCAGGCGGGCCTGCCACGTGGGCAGGGCGTCCTGGGTCGGCGCGGGCCGGCTCTCCGCTGCGGTGTCGCTCGTCGTCACCGGGCCATCGTAAGGAACCAGCCGGGGCGGGACTGCCGCCACGCGAACTCCGAGCAATTGTGCGGGGCGGGCGCGCGGGGGGCCGCGGGGCGGTGCCTGGGGCGGGCCGGCCGCGGGGGACTGACATGCGGCGAGGATCACGTCCCCTGCGAGGATGGGCGCCGTGACAGGGACGCTCGTACTGGCCGGAACACCCATCGGGGACGTCGCGGACGCGCCGCCGCGCCTCGCGCGCGAACTGGCGGAGGCCGACATCGTCGCCGCCGAGGACACCCGGCGGCTGCGGCGGCTCACACAGGCGCTGGAGGTACGTCCTCAGGGGCGGATCGTGTCGTACTTCGAGGGCAACGAGGCTGCCCGCACAGGGGAGTTGGCCGACGCGCTGGAGGCCGGTTCGCGGGTGCTGCTGGTGACGGACGCGGGCATGCCGTCCGTCTCCGACCCGGGCTACCGGCTCGTGGCCGAGGCCGTACGGCGGGGCATCGGCGTCACGGCGGTGCCGGGACCGTCCGCGGTGCTGACGGCGCTGGCACTGTCGGGGCTTCCCGTCGACCGTTTCTGCTTCGAGGGCTTCCTGCCGCGCAAGGCAGGCGAGCGGCGGTCCCGGCTGCGTGAGGCGGCGGACGAGCGGCGGACGCTGGTGTACTTCGAATCGCCGCGGCGGCTGGAGGAGACGCTGCGCGCGATGGCGGAGACGTTCGGCGCCGACCGCCCGGCCGCGGTCTGCCGTGAGCTGACCAAGACGTACGAGGAAGTCAGGCGCGGACCGCTGGAGGAGCTGGCCGGCTGGGCCGCCGAGGGCGTACGCGGCGAGATCACCGTCGTCGTCGGGGGCGCCGCCGACGGGGGCGGCGAGGAGCTGGACGCGGCGGAGCTGGCCCGCAGGGTCGCGGTGCGGGAGGAGGCCGGGGAGCGCCGCAAGGAGGCGATCGCGGCGGTGGCCCAGCAGGTGAGCGTGCCCAAGCGGGAGGTCTTCGACGCGGTGGTGGCGGCGAAGAACGCGGAAGCCGGGCAGGCCCGGCAGAGCTAGCGGGGCCTCGGGGCCGCCTGGGTCCCTGCGGCCGGGAGCCCCGGAGCCGGACCCCGGCTGGGCCGGGCGGGCCGGCGCCCTGCCCGCGTACCGCGAGTCGCGCGCCGGGCACGGAGCCCGGGCGATCGGGGCCGTGACACTCATCGCCGGGCCGCCATCAGCCGGTCCGGCGCTCGTGGGAGGGCCCGTCGGTTCGCCGCTGCATGGCCCGCGCCCGAGGTGCCGGACCGCTCGGGGCGGCAGGGCCGTGCCCGGCGGGCGGGGCCCGGCGGGGTGCGGCCTAGGATCGCCGCATGCCGACTTCCACGCAGCGGGAGCAGAAGCCGCAGCCCGCGCCGCCGCTGCCCGCACCGCTCCGCGTGCCGGTCGCCGACTCGCACACGCACCTCGACATGCAGGGGCCCTCCGTGGAGGAGGCGATCGCGGCGGCGGCGTCGGCCGGGGTCACCACGCTCATCCAGGTCGGCTGTGATCTGGAACGCTCCCGCTGGGCGGCCCGGACGGCGGCCGAACACCCCGCCGTGCACGCCGCGGTGGCCCTCCATCCCAACGAGGCGCCGCGCGCCGCCGCACGCGGCGAACTGGAGTCCTCCCTCACGGAGATCGAGAAGCTCGCCGCGCTGCCGCAGGTGCTGGCCGTCGGTGAGACGGGGCTGGACTACTTCCGTACGGGCGAGGACGGGATCGGATCGCAGCAGGATTCATTCCGCTCGCACATCGCGATCGCCAAGCGGCAGGACCGCGCGCTCGTCATCCACGACCGCGACGCGCACGCCGACGTGCTGCGCATCCTCGACGAGGAGGGAGCGCCGGAGCGCACCGTCTTCCACTGCTTCTCCGGCGACGCGGAGATGGCCGCGCACTGCGCGTCCAGGGGCTGGTTCATGTCCTTCGCCGGCAACGTCACCTTCAAGAACGCGCAGCCGCTGCGCGACGCGCTCGCCGTGGCGCCTCCCGAACTGGTCCTCGTGGAGACCGACGCGCCCTTCCTGACCCCGGCGCCGTACCGCGGACGGCCTAACGCGCCGTACCTCGTTCCGGTCACGCTGCGGGCGATGGCCGAGACGAAGGGCATGTCCGAAGACTCGCTGGCAGAGCACGTGGCCGCCAACACGGCGCGAGCCTTCGGCTGTTGAGCACTGCCCCCGGCGGGGCTCGGAGTACGGCCGCACAACAACCCTTTGTGACCAACCGACTTTGGAGAGTGACCGGCGCTCCGGCTACAGTCCGCGCGACATCCCGCCGGAACTTGGAGCGCGTGTTGAGCCAGACGCAGGGAAGTCATCGCGCGGTGCGCCGTGGGGGCTTCGGGGGCCGGGGTGCGCGCGGGGGGCAGACCAAGGCGTCGCCGCGCGTACCGGAGCAGCGGTACGACGACCACCCGGGCGCTGTCCTGGGCCTCACGGTCCGTCCGGGCCTCCCTTCGCCGCCTTCGCCGCCTTCGCCGCCTTCCCCGCCTGCCTCGCCTCCCGCACCTTCCTCACCTCCTTCGCCCTCCTCGTACGCGCCGCCGGTGTACGCCCCGGCACCGCCCCACGGTCTGCGCCGGCCGTACGGGCAGCCGCAGCAGACGCCGCCGTATCCGCAGCACGGTCCGTATCCGCAGGGTCCGCAGAGTCCGCCGAATCGGCAGGGTCAGCCGGGCCCGCCGTATCCGCGAAGCCGGCAGAACGCACAAGGCCTGCAGAGCCCGCAGAGCCCGCAAAATCCGCGGAGCCCGCAGAACCCGCCGCTCCGGCGGCCGGGTTCGCAGTCCGCGACGCCCGTGCCCGCCACCGCTCCGGCCCCCGCTCCCCCGCCCGTGCCGCCGGCGCGCCACGCGCGGAATCCGTACGACACCTACCGCCCGTCCTACGAGCGTTCCGGCCGGGCCCGCCACGCGGCCCCGCCCGCACCGCGGCCCGCACCCCAGCCGGCACCCGACCCCCGCCCCGACCCCCGCCCGGACCCCGTCCGCCCCGAGGGCGGCCGCGCCGCCGCCCGCCGCGCGGCCCGCGCGCAGAAGGCCGCCCAGCGCCCCGAGGTGCTGCGCCGGCTTGTGCCGCAGGCCCTCGTCGTCGCGTTCCTCGCGGGCGGCACCTCCGCCTTCGTCGCGCACGACAAGGAGGTCGAGTTCAGCGTCGACGGCACGCCCCGCACGCTCCACACCTTCGCCGACGACGTCGGTGAACTCCTCGCGGAGGAAGGCGTACAGCTCGGCGAACACGACGCCGTCGGCCCGTCCCCGCACCAGCCCGTCGCCGACGGCGACGAGATCTCCTTCAGCCACGGCCGCCCACTCGACCTCACTCTCGACGGCACGCGGCGCCAGGTGTGGACGACGGAACGCACGGTGGAGGACGCGCTGCGGCGCATGGGCGTACGGACCCGGGGCGCGTCCCTGTCGCTCGCGCCCAGCGCGGACATCCCGAGAAGCGGCCTCAAGCTGGAAGTCCGTACGGAGCGCAGCGTCACCTTCATCGCGGACGGCGACGAGAGGACCGTCCGCACGAACGCCGGAACCGTCCTCGAAGCCCTCGCGGAGACCGGCATCCAACTGGACGGCCTGGACACCACTTCCGCGCCGATGGACAGCTTCCCGCGGGACGGGCAGACCATCACGGTGATGAGGATCACCGGCAGGGAGAAGGTGAAGGAGGAGCGGATCGCCTTCAAGACCGTGCGGCATGCCGACCCCGGGCTGCTGCAGGGCACCGAGGTCGTGGCGCGGGCGGGCAGCACGGGCATCCGCCGCGTCACCTACCGGCTGCGTACGGTCAACGGCGTACGGGAGAAGCCGCGTCGCATCGCCGTCGAGGTGCTGCGGCATCCCCGCAAGCAGATCATCCGCGTGGGCACCCGGCCGCTGCCGCAGTCCGTTCCGGGCGCCGATCACCTCGACTGGGCGGCGCTGGCGCACTGCGAGTCCGGGGGCCGCCCCACCGCCGTGGACGGTTCGGGACACCACGGCGGGCTCTACCAGTTCGACACCCCTACGTGGCAGGCGATGGGTGGCAGCGGCCGCCCGCAGGACGCTCCCGCGCAGGAGCAGACGTACCGCGCGAAGAAGCTGTACGTCTCGGAGGGGGCGAGTCCGTGGCCGTTCTGCGGCCGTAAACTGGCCAGGTGACCGCAGCCCACGACCCTGATCACGAGCCCGGCGCCGGGAACGGGCACGTCGTCGGGCACGCACCCGGCGCCGGGCACGCGCCGGACGACCGCCAGGACGCACTCATGGGCGCCGCGGACATCCGCGAGCTGGCCGGTGCCCTGGGCGTGCGGCCCACGAAGCAGCGCGGGCAGAACTTCGTCATCGACGCCAACACGGTGCGCAGAATCGTGCGCACGGCGGACATCCACGCCGACGACGTCGTGCTGGAGGTCGGGCCCGGCCTCGGATCGCTCACTCTCGCGCTCCTCCAGACCGCACAGCGCGTCGTCGCCGTCGAGCTGGACGACGCGCTGGCCGCCGGTCTTCCGGCCACCGTCGAGGCACGGCTGCCGCAGCGCGCCGGGGACTTCGCGCTCGTGCACGCGGACGCGATGCATGTGACGCGGCTGCCGGGGCCGCCGCCCACCGCGCTGGTGGCCAACCTCCCCTACAACGTGGCCGTTCCGGTGCTGCTGCAGATGCTGGCGGTCTTCCCGACGCTGCGGCACGGCCTGGTCATGGTGCAGTCGGAGGTCGCCGACCGCCTTGCGGCGCCGCCCGGTTCGAGGGTCTACGGTGTGCCGTCGGTCAAGGCGTCCTGGTACTGCGAGGTGAAGCGGGCGGGCGCGATCGGGCGTAACGTCTTCTGGCCCGCGCCGAATGTGGACTCCGGTCTGGTCTCGCTCGTACGCCGTGATCCGCCGCGCACCAGCGCCACACGTGACGAAGTCTTCGCCGTCGTGGACGCGGCGTTCGCGCAGCGCCGCAAGACTCTGCGTTCGGCGCTCGCCCGGTGGGCGGGTTCGGCCGCGGCGGCCGAGGAGGCCCTGACGAGTGCGGGCGTCTCGCCGCGTGCGCGCGGAGAGCAGCTGACGGTCGGGGAGTTCGCCGCGATCGCGGAGCACGGCGCGAAGCACGGGGACGCCCTCAAGCAGGCAGGGCCGCGTGAGAGGTGAGCAGGTGACCACGGGTACGGGAGCAGGTACGGACGCAGGTAGGGGCGGTACGGGAGCAGGTACGGACGGGGTGACCGCGCGAGTGCCCGCGAAGGTCAACGTCCAGCTGGCGGTGGGCGGTCTGCGCCCGGACGGCTTCCACGGCCTGGCCAACGTCTTCCTCGCCGTCGGCCTCCACGACGAGGTCACCGCGAGCCCGGCGGACGGCGGCCAGGGCGTCCAGATCACGGTCTCGGGACCGGACGCCCGGCACGTGCCGCTTGACGGGAGCAACCTCGCGGCGCGCGCCGCCCGGCTGCTCGCCGAACGGCACGGGCGCGAGCCGCACGTGCGGCTGCACATCGCCAAGGACATCCCCGTCGCGGGCGGCATGGCGGGCGGCAGCGCCGACGCGGCGGGTGCGCTGCTGGCGTGCGACGCGCTGTGGGAGACCCGTACGCCACAGGACGAACTGCGCGCTTTCGGCGCGGAGTTGGGGTCCGACGTGCCGTTCGCCCTGGTGGGCGGGGCCGCACTGGGTCAGGGGCGTGGCGAGCTGCTGACGCCGCTGGAGACCGGCGGCACCTTCCACTGGGTGTTCGCGGTCGCGGACGGCGGCCTGTCCACACCTGCCGTCTACCGCGAGTGCGACAGGCTGCGGGAGGCCGCCGGCACGGGCGCGGACGCCGACTCCGTACCGGAGCCGCGGCCTTCGCCGGAGCTGCTCGACGCCCTGCGCACGGGTGACGCTGCGGCACTGGCCGCGTCGCTCACCAACGACCTTCAGGCGGCGGCCGTTTCACTGCGCCCGTCGCTCACGGACACCCTCAAGACCGGCACCGCGGCCGGCGCCCTCGCCGCGCTGGTCTCCGGCTCGGGCCCGACGTGCGCGTTCCTTGCCGGGGACTCCGGCTCGGCCTCCGTGATCGCGGCCGCGCTGGAGGATTCGGGGCACTGCCGCGCGGCGCGCATCACCACCGCACCGGCTTCCGGCGCGACGCTGGTCAAGGGGTGAGCCGGGGAATCGGCGTGGTCAGATCTCGCGCGCGCGGACCTTTGGTCTTGAGTCTCTGCGATGGCGAGCCCGGAGCGCTTCGGCGTCCTTGTCAGTCCCGGTCCTTCATGCGCTTTACGAATGCGGCTGCTAATGCCACTGCGCAGGCCCAGCCGAACGCTTGCAGGAGTACAGCCACCCAGCGACTGGTCCCCACTGGGTCCCAAGCATCTGCCGATCCAAAATCAAACAAAGGAAAGATGAGGTCCAGCGTATACGTCAGCGGGTCCCAACGCGGTGACTCGCCCTCGCTGATGGCGGCAGGCGGAGTTCTGGAGAACCACGCCGTCCCGAAGGCCAGGGTGATCATGTACCACCCGAACAGCCTGTACAGACGGTATCCGTAACCGACAAGCGCACGGAAAAACCAACCCACGATTCGTTGCGAAATCGGTGCGTCTTCGTAGAAGTGCCGGGCTTTGGCGGCACGGATGTATTGCACGTCCTGCGGACGTCCTTCGTTTTCAAAGAACGCCACCAGCCTGTCGTAGGCCCGAGGTGAGTACGTGGGGTAGAGCCCCCGTAGCTGCTTCACCCGATTCTTGGCCGACATCGAAGCCGGGGTTTGCGGGCGCACAGCTTCGGACACTTCCGGAAGGAACATAGCGGGGTCAGCGCCCGGTTCGCTGCCCTTGGCATTGAAGGCTACGTTGCGTGAGATACCGAGATGACTGGCTGTTCCTTTTGTCTGCTGGTGCGGGCGCGGCAATCCGCAGGAGACAAGGCTGCGTTCGAGGAACGGGAACATGTACCCGATCGACAGGTACTGCGGCCCGCCGGCTATTCCGGACGTCAGCAGTTCGATCACCTCACCGGTGAATGCAGTCATCGATTGGTCATCCGGCGTTTTCGCCGTGTACCCAGGGCCTGTGGCGGTCAGCACGTGGGTCCCCTCGATGTCGACCTGCCGCAGCGCGGCCCCTGCTGAGGCCCCCATCCGCGAGAAGGCGTTGCCGCTGAAACAGCAGTCGAGGACGAGAATCCGCGATTTGGCCGGACTGTTCAGGATGGCGTTCTTCACCCAGGTGAACGGGACTCCGTTGCGGTAGATGTGCGCCTGGACCGAGTCCCGCACCGTCAGGTACAACTCGTCGTCCTCGCCCAGCACTCCGTGCCCGGCGTAATAGACCAGGAGCAGGTCGCCCGGCTCCTGTGCGAGGGGAACCAACCACTCGTCGACTTCCCGGGCTGTGGCGGGGTCGTACAGCGTCTGGCAGTTCTCCGCCGGAACGCCCAGGAAGCGGGGGTCCACGAAGATGTCTCGCAATGATTTCAGGTTGTTCGCGACCGCGGGCAACTCGTACAGTCGCTCGTCTTCGGGGAAGTGCGTGCTACCGATCAGTGCGATCCTCGTCTGTTCAAGCCGCGGAAGCATCATTGATCGGTTTCCCGCGCCATGAACTCGCGGATGTCATTGAACAGCTTGTCCGCGTCCTCTGGGCGGTCGGCCTCCACCGCAAGCTCGTGATCGCCCTTCTTGACATGCAGTTTGACGTGCCGGCTGCGCGTGGTCAGCCAGGTCGCCAGCGCTCCGGCCAAGGCGGCCGTCAGCTGCGAGTCGAAGACCAGGCGCAGAATCTCCTCCCCGAGTCCCATATCGTCCGGCTCGCCGGATGCGGGTTCCATGTCCGCGGTACGCAGCCGCAACTCCGGGTCATTGCGCAGCGCCTTGAGAACGGAGCGAATGGACGTCTGACCACTCCCCGCACCCGCATCCGTTCGCAATTCGATCGTCGTATCCATGGTTATTCCAAATCCATTATCACTGAGGGGGAATGGGCCTTCTCACTCAGGCTACAGCTGTGATCATTTGCCGACGTCTTTTCAAGCCAACTCACGCGAAAGCCTCAGCGGATACTGGGGATCACGCAGTTCTCCGGCTGTTCCCGCCCGGCCGGCCAGCCCAGGCCGACGAACTTCAGCTTGCCCAGGCCCTCCCGGCCCGGATCCAGCTCGACGACCGCCGCCGGTTTGTCGTACGCGTTGCCGCCGCTGGTCAGGCAGATCAGGCCGCTCGTGCCCCGCACCCGGTGCCGGGAGTGGAACAGCGACCACTGGCTGCCGACGTCCGCGCGGCTGGGCACCGCCTCGGCGCCGCCTTCCTGCGCCTGGTGCAGCGCCTTGCCGATGGTGACGAGACCGTCGTAGACGAGCATCGTCCGGGAGTCCTCCAGGTTCGGTACGGAGCCGAGCCGTACGCCCTCGCTGCGCGTGGTCTCGATCCGCTTCTTCAGGGTCTCCAGGGCCGCTTCGGGCTCGGTGAGGTACTGGGGCAGCTCCTCCTCGGTGGGCTCGCGGTCGTGGTCCGCGTCCCACTTCTCGTGCCAGTCGGCCAGCTCCGCGCGCCAGGCGTCCGGATGCGCGGGGGCGGCGTACTGCACCGTCACCTTCGGCTCGCCCTCCTCGCCGCGCAGCTGTTCCCAGTCCTTCTCCGTCATGCTCTGCCGCAGCGACGCGGCGTCGGAGCCGGCGACGATGGTGTAGTGCCGGTCCTCGCAGTCCACTTGGGCGAGCTTGAGCGCGAAGATCCTCAAGTGCAGCGTGCGGCCCGCGAAGTAGACGGTGTCGGCGCCGGAGTCGCAGATGTTGTTGGCGGTCTGGGTGAACTGGTTGCCGGTCGAGCCGGGTTCGTCGATCCCCGGGGACTCGAAGGGCATCGCCGCGGGACCGGACGGACCCTTCTCCTCGATGCCGCTGAACGCCTTCGCCAGCGACTCGTTGTAGCCGTCGCGGCGCCTGTCGTAGACCAGCACCGTCTTGCGGTCCTCCCGGCCGCGTTCGCCGTTGAAGTTGGCCAGTGCCTGTGCCGCGTCGTGGTTGGTGGGGATGACACGGGCCAGGCCGGGGAACCGCGGCTTCGCCGTCCCGTCCGTACGGTCCTCGTTCGCGAGCCGGTCCCCGCTGATCCGGGAGGCGAGCACCGGGACCTTGTGCCTGGTGAGCCGTTCGATCGCCGCCTCGGTGTCGTCGAGGCTGAGGTTGAAGCCCGTCACGGCCCGGAGCCGGTCCTCTGGCGAGTCGGCCATCCGCAGCAGGGTGTCCACGACCTTGTCCTGGTGGCCGTAGGCCCGCCCGGGGTTGGCCAGCACCAGCCGGATCTTCGGCGGCTCCCCCTCGCCCTCGTTGGCCTGCAACTGACCCAGATACGCGCCCTGCAGGTCGCTGCGCATCTGCCGGCGCAGGGTCGCCTTGTCCGACTGGAGCGGCAGCATCACCGCCACCGTGACGTGCGGCTCGTCGTCGATCTTCTTGTTCTGGCGTGCGACGGCCTTGGCGACGTCCCGTATCTCCGGCGTCCCGAAGTCGTAGCCGTCGCCGCTGACGCCGACGCATTCGCCGCCGATCCGCTCGATCCCGTCGACGCACGTGTCGGGCTTCTGGATGATGGACACCGCGAGCCAGACGCACGCCGTGACCGTCCCCACGGCCAGCAGCGCGTAGAGGATCTTCTTCCATCTGGGCATCCCCGTTATCTCCTTCGCCCGAGCTGTTCGGTGCAGGTGCAGCGCCGCAGCGGCTGGTCGTTCGCGGCCAGGCCGCTCCATTCGGTAGCCGTCTTGCTGAGCTTTCCGGCTCCGGGAAAGTCCATGATCGACAGGAGGTTCAGCAGCTTGGCCAGCGTGCTCGCCGTCTCCCGTCCCGTCGGCCTGGTCCGCTCCTCGCACAGCCACACCGCGTGCAGGAGCTGGTCGACGGTGCGGTGCAGGGCCGGTCCGTCCGCGACCACCAGGCCCTGGGCGCGCTCCCGGCGGCCGTCCGCGTCGCCCGGATACGGCGCCTGCGCGATGTCCAGCAGCTCCGCGCACCACTCCGCGGGGCGTCCGGGCAGCGTGCCCGCGAGATGGCGGACGACGTCGTCCGCGCCGCCGGAGACGAGGTGGTGGTTCATCCGGTGCGTCGTGACCGAACGGAACGCGCCGCCGTCCGGCGCCTGTTCGTCCGCACGCACGTCCGCCCCGGCGTCCGTTCCGCCCCCGCCCCCGGCCCCCTCGTCCGCCTCCGCCCGTGCCGCGTAGTGGTCCCGCAGCAGGTGGTGGTCGGCGTGCCAGGCGGCGCCGCCGGGGCGCAGCCCGTACAGCCGGTGCACCAGCATCTGGCGCAGCCCGAAGTCCGCGATGAAGTGCCGTTCGCAGCTGGGCCATCCGGTGTCGGTGAGCAGCGTCGAGACCTGATGTGCCGTCAAACGGTGCACGCGGCCCGCCTGATGGTGACGCAGCAGTACGTCCGCGCACTCCTCGTCGTGCGCCACCGACAGATGCGTGAGCAGATCCAGCCAGTGGTCACGGTGCTCGGCAGGCAGCCCCACCGGCAGCTGCTCCAGGACGAGCTCCTGGAGCAGCACTTGAGCCACCGGCCGCTCGGGGGCGCTCTCGCCGGGGAGCCGCAGCGGGGCATCCAGTACGTCCCGGTCGTTGGCGTCGGCGGGCATCCGGAAGGCGGCGGCAGCGGCGGCCAGCCGGATCACCGTGTGCGGCCGCCCGCCGCTCAGCCGCGTGACGGCGGCGTCGATGCGGCGGCGGTTGGCGCCGCCCTCCGGCTCCGCGCGCGTCTGCATGCGCTCGGTCTCCTTGCGCGTCCTGTCCCCGGTCAGGAGGGGCATGCGCAGCAGCAGCACCCCGTCGGCCAGCGGCGCGCGGTCCGCACCCTCGCCGGTACGCCGGGACCAGGCGGGCGGGCCGCCGTCGGCGGGCCGGAACGCGGCCGGGGGCACCACGTCCTCGGGTGGCAGCCCGGCGTGCAGGAAGGCGCCGCCGTCGGCGCGGCGCGCCGTGCCGACGATCACCACGCGGTCGCGCTGCCCGCCCCGGCGGTCGGTGAGCACGGCGCGCAGCAGCCCCTCCCCCAGTGGCGACTCGGCGTGGTCCAGCAGCAGCCCCGGGCGGCCGACCCGGCGCAGCCAGCCGGACGCCGACGCGTACGCCGCCTCCAGGTCCTCGCGCAGCGCCCGGAAGAGGAAGCCCTCCGCCAACTCCCGTGCCTCGCCGCCGGCTTGGAAGTCGGCGGCGAGATTGCTCAACCCATGCCTGGGCTGGCCGGCGGCGCCGGGATACGCGCCGTAGATCCGCTCCAGTTCCACCTTGCCCCGCGGCGCCAGGCGTTCGAAGAGGGCGTCCAGCAGGGCGTTGCTCGCTGCCGCCGGGTACGGGCCGAGCTCTTCCCCGGACAGGGCCGCCAGCAGGTTCCGTACGGTTCCGCGGATCACGCCCGTCCAGAAGTCGCCGGTCCCCAGGCCGCGCAGGCGCTGCCGCTGGGGCAGCTCCTCGTACCGTTCGACCTCCGTGGCGACCGCCTCGGGCGTGCCTTCCGCGGCGCCGGTCGCGATCACCGCGAGCCCCGCGAAGAGCCGGGGGAAGGCGAACGAGCCGCCCGTCCCCTGCCAGGTGCACAGCCGCCGGGCGACCTCGGCCAGGGCCTCCGTCGCGGCCGAGCGGGCGCCCGGCTCCGGCTCCGCCCGGTCCGCGTACACCGGCGAGCCGCAGTCCAGATGGATCACCGGCACCTTGGCGGCGAAGCCGTCCCGTACGGCGCGCAGCAGGCGCCCCTTGCCCATGCCGGGGCCGCCGGTGAGGAGCACCACGGGAAGGTCGGGGCCGTACAGCTGCTTCCGCTCGGCGCCCGATGGCGAACGGCCAAGCAGGTGCGCGAAGAAGCCGTCCTGCTCCAGCAGCTTCTCGAACCCCAGGTCTTCACGCACGGACTCCCCCCGATGGAGTGCTCCCCAAGCCCCGGCGCAGCCCGCCCGGGAACGGTCGACTGTGACCGGTGTGCCACGCAACGTTAGCGGAACACGGGTATGTTCATCGAGAGCAAGTGCTGCTGAACAAAGGGGAGTTGACAGGGCGTCAGAGCATCACTGAACGGAGCTGTCCTGACCCGGCGCGTCCTGGACGCTCATGGCCTCCCGGAAGCCGGAGTTGACCGCGGTGACGCCGCCGTCCACGGGAAGCGTGACGCCCGTGATCCACTCCGCGTCGGAGGACGCCAGGAAGGCGACGGCCGAGGCGATGTCGGCGGGGCGGCCCACCCTGCCCAACGGGTAGAGAGCGGCGGCACGTTCCAGTGCCGCGTCCCGCCCCGCCCACGCCTCGGTGCGCACCGTGCCGGGGGCGACGAGGTTGACGCGTACGCGGCGCGGCCCGCCGTCGCCTGCGAGAGTACGGGTCAGGGAGGCGAGACCGGCCTTCGCGGCGCTGTATGCGTGGTTGCCGAAGTCCTGGATGCCGTTGACCGAACCGACGTTGACGATCGCGCCGCGTCCGCCCGCCGCCGCCAGATGCGGCATCGCGGCGCGTGCGCAGCGGAAGGCGCCGGTGAGGGTGGTGTCCAGGTCGCCGTCCCAGACCGAGTCCGGCTCGTCCTCAAGGAGTTCGGCGTCCGGGGTGCAGCGGTAGGCGTTGTTGACCAGTACGTCGAGGCGGCCGAAGTGCCGGACGGCCTGCGCCACCGCCGCCTCGACCGCCTGCCGGTCGCGCACGTCGCAGGCGGCGGCGAGGGCTTCGCCGCCGCCGGTGCGGATCGCCTCGGCCGTACGCTCGGCCCGCTCGCCGTCCAGGTCGGTGACCGTCACCCGCGCGCCCTCGGACGCCAGGCGGCGGGAGACGGCCGCGCCGATCCCCTGACCCGCGCCGGTGACCAGCGCCGCGTAACCCTCGAACCGCCGCATGGGGTGAGGGAGTTACGCGCGTGCGGCGTACGAGACGAAGGCGGTCCAGGCGCCGGGCGCGACGGCGAGCTGGGGGCCTTCCTCGTCTTTGGAGTCCCGTACGTGGACGGTGCCGGGGCAGGCGGCGACCTCGACGCAGTCGTCGCCCTGGGTGCCGCTGTAGCTGGACTTGCTCCAGGAGAGGGCGACTTCAACGCAGTTGTCGCCCTGAGTGCCGCTGTAGCTCGACTTGAACCAGGCCAGTCCGGTGGTCATAGCGCTCCTCGCATCCGCTGCAGCAGGCTCATCGATTCGGAGTGGGAGAGAGCCTGTGAGCGCATCTTGGCATACCGCATCTGGAGCACGCTGACCTCTTTCACGTCGGAGATCAGCCGGCCGTTCTCCTGCCCCTCGCTGTAGCCGAACCAGCGGTGATACGGGGTCTCCAGCAGCGCAACGGCGCCGTCGAGGCAGGCGTGCTCCTCCCGGTCGGCGGGCACGATCTGGATCTCCACATTGCGCAACCTGCCGCGCTCCAGCAGATGTTCGAGCTGTTCCCGGGTGGCCGTCACGCCGCCCAGCCGTCGCATCAGTACGGCCTCCTCGACGATGAAGCTGAACGCCGAATTGGGGCGCTCGGCCAGCAGCCGCTGCCGCTCCGCCCGAGCGGTGACCTGCGATTCGAGCTGGGTGTCCGTCAGCGGCGGCAGGCTGTTGTCGAAGACGGCGCGCGCATACGTCTCCGTCTGCAGCAGCCCCGGCACGAGGCGGCACTCGTACGTGCAGAGGTTGACGGCCTCCTTCTCCAGCCGCGCCCACTCACGGAACCACGTCGCCAACCCCGGCTGCCGCCCCACGTGTTGGGCCGCCGCACGCAGCACGCCGAAGGCCGCCAGCGCCTCTTCGGCCTTCTCCACGAAGTCCGGCGGCGGCAGGCGGCGGCCCTGCTCGATCGAGGAGATCATCGGGTGCGAGTACTGCACCAGCTCTGCCAGCGCGTTCTGGGTGAACCCCGCCCGCTCCCGGAAGACCTTCACGATCGCGCCGAAGGACTTGAGGCTGTCCGACGTGTCCGGCTCGCTGACCCAAGACCTGCCCGCGCTGTGCGCCATTTCCGGCCCCCTCCGGTACCGCTGCCCTGACCTGTTCCAACTCCACGATGCTCACAGAGAGTTAACGAGCGTGTCCACCGGGTCGTACTCGTACGCACACGCCGCGTACCGGCTGCCGCACCGTCCGGCGCACCCACACGGGCGGCGGAGAGTGCTCCGAACGAGGTGGCCGGCAGTGCGCCCGGCGGTCTTCTACGAGGTAGCGGGCCTCTCGGCGCCGTGCTGGACTGGGCGGGATACGGGACCGTACGCACATGGGTGGTCGCAAGGCGTGAGATGAGGATGCGGAGGCAGCGCGTGGCGGAGTCGCGAGACGACGAGCAGCTCGCCGGGCGCCTGGCTGCCGTGATCGTGACCGTGATCGGTCCGGTCGCCGTCATCGGCGGCAGATCGAGGTAGCGCCGTGCTCCGGACCTCGGTCGTCGTCGCTGTCTCGGTGGTGTACCTGGGCCTGCTCTTCGCCGTGGCCTTCTACGGCGACCGGCGGGCGGACGCGGGCCGGAGCATCATCAACAACGGCACGGTCTACGCGCTGTCCCTGGCGGTGTACGCCACCTCGTGGACGTACTACGGCAGCGTGGGCCAGGCCGCCACGGAAGGTGTCGGCTTCCTGCCGGTCTACCTGGGGCCGACTCTCATGCTCGCGCTGGGCTGGCTGGTGCTGCGCAGAATCATCCGGATCAGCCGACGGCACCGGATCACCTCGCTGGCCGACTTCATCGCCGCCCGCTACGGCAAGAGCGCCGCGCTGGGCGGCCTGGTGACGGTCATCGCCGTGATCGGGATCGTTCCCTACATCTCGCTGCAGCTCAAGGCGGTCTCCAACAGCTTCGAGATCATCCGGCGATACCCGGAGATCGCCTCCACCTCGGAGCTGGGCTCCATCCCGCTTTTCCAGGACACCGGGTTCTACGCGGCGCTGCTGCTCGCCGCGTTCACCATCCTGTTCGGCACCAGGCACCTGGACACCACCGAACGCCACGAGGGGATGGTCGCCGCCATCGCCTTCGAGGCGGTGGTCAAGCTCGTGGCGTTCCTCTCGGCCGGGATCTTCGTGGCGTTCTGGGTGTTCGGGGGGTTCGGCGACCTGTTCTCCCAGGCAGCCGACGCCGATCTCACCAGGCTGTTCACGCTGCGGGACCAGACGGGAACCGGCGAGTGGATCTGGCTGACGGTGCTGTCGATGCTGGCGATCGTGCTGCTGCCCCGGCAGTGGCAGATCACCATCGTCGAGAACGTCAATGAGAGGCACCTCAGACGGGCGATGTGGCTGTTCCCGCTCTACCTGCTCGCGATCACCGTCTTCGTGCTTCCGATCGCGGCCGGCGGGCTGCTGCGATTCGGGAAGTCCGTCGACACCGACACCTATGTGCTGGCCCTGCCGATGGCCGAAGGCCAGCAGGCACTCGCGCTGCTCGTCTTCATCGGCGGCCTCAGCGCCGCCACGGGCATGATCATCGTCGAGACGATCGCGCTCAGCACGATGGTGTCGAACTCACTCGTCATGCCACTGCTGCTGCGTGCAAAGTCCCGGCTGGCGCACCGGGACGACCTCGCCCGGCTGGTGCTGGGCATCCGCCGGGCGACCATCGTGCTGATCCTGCTGCTCGGATACGCGTACTTCCGGCTCGCGGGCGAGGGGCCCACGTTGGTGTCGATCGGCCTGGTGTCGTTCGCGGCCGTGGCACAGTTCGCGCCCGCGATCCTCGGCGGCCTGTTCTGGAAGGGCGGCACCCGCCGGGGCGTGCTGGTCGGCCTGCTGGCGGGGTTCACCGTATGGGCGTACACGCTGCTGCTGCCGAGCTTCGCCGAATCCGGTCTGCTGCATCCGTCATTCCTGCGACAGGGCCCCTTCGGCATCGAACTGCTCCGCCCCGAGCAGCTGTTCGGCCTGACGGGAATGGACCGGATCAGCCATGCGATGTTCTGGAGCATGCTGCTGAACATCGGCGGCTATGTCGCCGTCTCACTCGCCGGGCGGCCGGACGCCGCCGAGCGGGCGCAGGCGGAGCAGTTCGTCGACGCCCCCGCGGAGCCTGTCAGGGAGCGGCGCTGGCAGGTCCGCACCACGGTCGGCGAGCTGCAGACGCTGATGGAGCGCTTCCTCGGTAGGGACGGCGCGCAGCGGGCGATGCGCGCCTACCCCGGGAGGAGGCCCGGCTCACAATCGGCCCAAGCGGCCCCGGAACTGATCCATCACACGGAAGCCCAGCTCGCGGGGTCGGTCGGTGCTGCCTCGGCGCGGCTCGCGGTCGACGCGGTGGCCGGAGAGGAGCAGGTCGGCAGCGATGAAGTGATGGAGATGATCGGCGAGGCGTCGCACAGGGTCGAGCTGGTCCGGCGGCGGCTGAAGCTGCTCTACGACGCCACCGGCGGCATCGGCACCACCCTCGATGTGACCCGTACGGCCGAGGAGCTGGCGCAGGTCGCGATCCCCCGGTTGGCCGACTACGTCACCGTCGACCTGGCCGAGCCCGTACTGCGCGGCGACGAACCGGGGGTGAACGGCTCCAGCATCACGACCGCCGACGGCAGTACGCGGCTGCGGCGCATCGCCTTCAGCGGCATCCGCGACGACCCACCGCTCTTCCCGGTAGGCGAGTTGATCAGCCGTGGCCCTCACTCACCCGAGGCCCGCAGCGTCGAGAGCGGGCAGGCGATCCTGGTGCCCCGTCTCGACGAAGCCCCGGAGTGGCAGGCGGTGGATCACCAGCGGGCCCGGCGGGTCATCCGATACGGGATCCATTCGGTCATCGCGGCGCCGCTGCGCGCCCGCGGCGTGCTGCTGGGCGTCGTCAACTTCTGGCGCTCGGAGAAGCCCGAGCCCTTCGAACAGGACGACCTCTCCCTCGCGGCCGAACTGGCCGCACGCGCCGCCGTCTCACTGGACAACGCACGCCGCTACACCCGCGAGCACGGCATGGCCGTGACGCTCCAGCGCAGACTGCTCCCCCGCGCACTGCCCGAACAGAACGCCGTCGAGGTCGCCTCCCGCTACCTGCCCGCGCAGGAGGGTGTCGGCGGCGACTGGTTCGACGTGATCCCGCTGCCGGGCGCCCGCGTCGCACTCGTCATGGGCGACGTCGTGGGACACGGACTGCACGCCGCGGCCACCATGGGACGCCTGCGCACAGCCGTGCACAACTTCTCCTCCCTCGACCTGCCGCCCGACGAACTCCTCGGCCACCTCGACGAGTTGGTCACCCGCCTCGAACAGGACGCGGCCGGCGAACAGACCACCATCGCCGGCGCCACCTGCCTGTACGCGATCTACGACTCCGTCTCCCGCAATTGCGCCATCGCCAAGGCCGGCCACCCGACGCCCGCCCTCGCACTCCCCGACGGCACCGTGGAGTTCCTGGACGTACCGGCCGGACTGCCCCTCGGCATCGGCGGACTGCCCTTCGAATCCACCGAGTTGGAACTCCCCGAGGGCAGCCGCCTCGTCCTGTTCACCGACGGCCTCATCGAGCGCCGCGACCAGGACATCGACACCGGGCTGCAGCTGCTCCGCGAGACGCTGGCACACCCGGGCCGGTCGCCCGAGGAGACCTGCGAAGCCGTCCTCGACGCCCTGCTCCCGGAGCTTCAGAGCGACGACATCGCCCTGCTCGTGGCCCGTACACATGTGCTCGGGGCCGGGCAGGTCGCCGAGTGGGACGTGGAGTCCGATCCCGCCGCGGTTCGCCGCGTACGGGCCGCAGTCTCCGAACGGCTCACGGAATGGGGACTGGAGGACCTCGTCGAGACCACGGAGCTGATCCTCAGCGAACTGACCACCAACGCCATGCGCCACGGCGCGGGGCCCATCAACGTACGGCTGATCCGCGACCGCGCCCTCATCTGCGAGGTCTTCGACCACAGCAGCACCTCACCGCACCTGCGCTACGCGGCCACCATGGACGAGGGCGGCCGGGGCCTCTTCCTCGTCGCCCAGCTCACCGAACGCTGGGGCACGCGCTACACCGAGGACGGCAAGGTCATCTGGGCAGAGCAGCCGGCGCCGCAGACACCCGCCGGCTGACCGTCGCCTGCGGACCGTCCGGCGAGGCGGAGGGTGCTGCGTACGGGATCGCGCAGAGTGCAGTGACGACCACGCTGTGCTGAACTGAGCAGAGCGCCGGCAGTGGCGGTGCCGACCGGCGCCCTGTTGCGGCGGCACCGGACACACCTGGGCGGTCGCAGGCGTGAGACCGAGGATGCGGAGGCAGTCCGTGGCGGAGTCGCGAGACGACGAACAGCTCGCCGGGCGCCTGGCTGCCGTCACGGCGCTGGGGATCGTGCTGATCGTTCCACCGTTGCTGACGCAGTTCGACCGCGCGGACCGGATCTTCGGCGTCCCGGTTCTCTGGGCCTACCTCTACCTCGTCTGGGCGATCGTGATCGTCCTGGTCGCCGTCATCGGCGGCAGATCGAGGTAGCGCCGTGCTCCAGACCTGGGTCATCGTCGTCGTTTCGGTGGCGTACCTGGGCCTGCTCTTCGCCGTGGCCTACTACGGCGACCGGCGGGCGGACGCCCGCCGGAGCATCATCAACAACGCCACGGTCTACGCGCTGTCCCTTGCGGTGTACGAGACCGCCTGGGGCTTCTACGGCAACGTGGGCACGGCCGCCACGTCCGGAGTCGGATTCCTGTCGGTCTATCTCGGGCCGATGCTCATGTTCGCGCTGGGCTGGCTGGTGCTGCGCAGAATCATCCGGATCAGCCGGCGGCACCGGATCACTTCGCTGGCCGACTTCGTCTCCGCCCGCTACGGCAAGAGCGCCGCACTGGGCGGCCTGGTGACGGTCATCGCCGTGATCGGGATCGTTCCCTACATCTCACTGCAGCTCAAGGCGGTCTCCAACACCTTCGAGATCCTCCGGCGGCATCCCAAGATCACCTCCACATCGGATCTGGGCCACGTCCCGCTGTTCCAGGACACCGGGTTCTATGTGGCGCTCGCGCTCGCCGCGTTCACCATCCTGTTCGGCACCCGGCACCTGGACACCACCGAACGCCACGAAGGCATCGTCGCCGCGATCGCATTCGAGTCCGTCGTCAAGCTCGTGATGTTCCTCTCGGCCGGGATCTTCGTGACGTTCTGGCTGTTCGGGGGGTTCGGTGACCTGTTCTCCCAGGTGGCGGACGCCAACCTCACAAAGCTGTTCACGCTGCGCGAGGAGACGGGCTACGGCGAGTGGATCTGGCTCAATCTGCTGTCCATGCTGGCGATCGTGCTGCTGCCCCGGCAGTGGCAGATGATCTTCGTCGAGAACGTGGACGAGGGGCACCTCAAACGGGCGATGTGGGTGTTCCCGCTGTACCTGCTCGCGATCACCTTCTTCGTGCTTCCGATCGCGGCAGGCGGGCTGCTGCGGTTCGGGACGTCCGTCGACTCCGACACCTATGTGCTGGCATTGCCGATGGCCGAGGGACCGCAGGCGCTCGCGCTGCTCGTCTTCATCGGCGGCCTCAGCGCGGGCACCAGCATGATCATCGTCGAGACGGTCGCGCTCAGCACGATGGTGTCGAACTCACTCGTTCTGCCGCTGCTGCTGCGCGGCAAATCCCGGCTGGTGCGCCGGGACGACCTCACCGGGCTGGTGCTGGGCATCCGCCGGGCGACCATCGTGCTGATCCTGCTGCTCGGCTACGCGTACTTCCGGCTGGCCGGCGAGGGTCCGGCGCTGGGAATGATCGGCACGGTGTCGTTCGCGGCGGTGGCACAGTTCGCGCCCGCGATCCTGGGCGGCCTGTTCTGGAAGGGCGGTACGCGACTGGGCGTACTGGTGGGCCTGCTGGCGGGGTTCACCGTATGGGCGTACACGCTGCTGCTGCCGAGCTTCGCCGAATCCGGGCTGCTGCCTTCATCGTTCCTGCGAGACGGGCCGCTCGGCATCGAACTGCTCCGGCCCGAGCAGCTGTTCGGCCTGACGGGAATGGACCCGATCAGCAACGCGATGTTCTGGAGCATGCTGCTGAACATCGGCGGCTATGTCGCCGTCTCACTCGCCGGCCGGCCGAACGCCGCCGAGCGGGCGCAGGCGGAGCAGTTCGCCGACATCCTCGCAGTGCCTGTCAGGGAGCGGCGCTGGGCGGTCCGCGCCACGGTCGGCGAAGTGAAGACGCTGATGGAGCGCTTCCTCGGGAAGGAAGGTGCGCAGCGGGCGCTGCGCTCCTACCCCGGAAGGAGACCCGACTCGCTGGCGTCCAAGGCCGCCCCGGAGCTGGTCCATCACGCGGAAGCCCAGCTCGCCGGCTCGATCGGCGCGGCCTCCGCGCGGCTCGCGGTCGACGCGGTGGCCGGAGAGGAGCAGGTCGGCACCGATGAAGTGATGGAGATGATCGGCGAGGCGTCGAAGCGGGTCGAGCTGGTCCGGCGGCGGCTGAAGCTGCTCTACGACGCCACCGGCGGCGTCGGAACCACCCTCGATGTGACCCGTACGGCCGAGGAGCTGGCGCAGGTCGCGGTCCCGCGCTTCGCCGACTACGTCACCGTCGACCTGGCCGAGCCCGTGCTGGGCGGGGACGAACCGGGGGTGAACGGCACCAGCATCTCCACGAGCGACGGCGGCGCGCGGATGCGGCGCACGGCCTTCGACGGCATCCGCGGGGACGCTCCCCTCTTCCCGGTCGGCGACCTGATCACTTTCGTGCCGGCCTCGCCACAGGCCCGCAGCGTGGAGAGCGGGCAGGCGGTCCTGGTGCCGCGTCTCGGTGAGTCGCCGGGGTGGCAGGCGGTGGATCACCAACGGGCCCGGCGGGTCATCGATTTCGGCATCCATTCGCTCATCACGGCGCCGCTGCGCGCCCGCGGCGTGCTGCTGGGCGTCGTCAACTTCTGGCGCTCCGTGAAGCCCGAGCCCTACGAGCAGGACGACCTCTCCCTCGCGGCCGAACTGGCCGCACGCGCCGCGGTGTCCCTCGACAACGCACGCCGCTACACCCGCGAGCACGGCATGGCCGTGACGCTGCAGCGCAGGCTGCTCCCCCGCGCGCTGCCGCAGCAGAACGCCGTCGAGGTCGCCTCCCGCTACCTGCCCGCGCAGGAGGGTGTCGGCGGCGACTGGTTCGACGTGATCCCGCTGCCGGGCGCCAGGGTCGCGCTCGTCATGGGCGATGTGGTCGGGCACGGGCTGCACGCCGCGGCCACCATGGGGCGGCTGCGCACCGCCGTGCACAACTTCTCCTCCCTCGACCTGCCGCCCGACGAACTCCTCGGCCACCTCGACGAGTTGGTCACGCGGCTCGAACAGGACGCCGTCGCGGCCGACGACAGGACCACCATCGCGGGTGCCACCTGCCTGTACGCGATCTACGACTCCGTCTCCCGCAACTGCGTCATCGCCAGGGCCGGCCACCCGACGCCCGCGCTCGCACTGCCCGACGGCACGGTGGAGTTCCTGGACGTGCCGGCCGGACTGCCCCTCGGCATCGGCGGACTGCCCTTCGAGTCCACCGAGTTGGAACTCACCGAGGGCAGCCGCCTCGTTCTCTTCACCGACGGCCTCGTCGAGCGCCGCGACCAGGACATCGACACCGGGCTGCAGTTGCTCCGCGAGACGCTGGGGCAACCGGACCGGTCGCCCGAGGAGACCTGCGAAGCCGTGCTCGACGCCCTGCTCCCGGAGCTTCAGAGTGACGACATCGCGTTGCTGGTCGCCCGCACGCGGGTGCTCGGGGCCGGGCAAGTGGCCGAGTGGGACGTGGAATCGGACCCGGCCGCCGTGCGTCGCGTACGGGCCGCCGTCTCCGAACGGCTCACGGAATGGGGACTGGAGGACCTCGTCGAGACCACGGAGCTGATCCTCAGCGAACTGCTCACCAACGCCATGCGCCACGGCACCGGGCCGATCAATGTGCGGCTGATCCGCGACCGTACGCTCATCTGCGAGGTCTTCGACCACAGCAGCACCTCACCGCACCTGCGCTACGCGGCCACCATGGACGAGGGCGGCCGGGGCCTCTTCCTCGTGGCGCAGGTGGCCGAACGCTGGGGCACGCGCTACACCGAGGACGGCAAGGTCATCTGGGCGGAGCAGCCGGCGCCGGAGACGCCGGCCGACTGACCAGAGCCGTCCGGCAGTTGACCGTAGATACCCGGGCTGACCGGAGATACCCGGGTTGGCCGGAGCCCGTCTGCGGGACCCGCCCCTGGCGCCCGGTCCTGCTCAGGCTTCGTCCGGGGCAGGCTCCGAGGGACCGTTGCCGCGAGCCGCACGCGCCAGCGGGATCACGGGGGCGAGCTGCTCGGGGGCTTCGGCGTCCGGGGCTGCCGGGTCCGAGGGGCCCTGTGCGAGCGGGGCTTCCGGCCCCGTGGGAGGTGCCCCGGCGTCCTCGCCGTGGCGGCCCACGCCCATGAACACCGACAGCACCTGCGACAGGGACTCTCCCGTGGCAGCCGCACGGACACGCGCGAGCCGCATCTGGTGCTCGGTCGGCTTGCGGGCGCCGCCGGGGCCGGAGTTCTCGTTCTGGGGGCCGTTGCGGAGGGGAGCGCTCATGGCTTCCTCCCGACTCCCGCGTACAGAGCGGCGCTGCGGAGCAACTCGGCCTCCTCGCCCGTGACTTCGACGGGCTCCTCGGGGCGCCAGTCGTGTGCCGCCGTCACCTGCGGATCGATCAGCTCCAGGCCGTCGAAGAAGAGCTCGACCTCTTCCTGGCTCCGCAGCTGCACGGTGGTGCCGCCCGCGTCGTAGATCTTCTTCACGCCCAGCCAGGCGTGCGCGTCGAAGTCGGCGGTGCAGTGGCTGAGCACCAGGAAGCTGCCGGACGCGAGCTGGTCCAGCAGGCCGCGGACTATCTCGTACGGCTTGCGGTCGTCGGGGACGAAGTGGAGGAGAGCGACGAGGGACAGGGCGACCGGCTTGTCCAGGTCGATGACCTCGCGCAGCCGCGGCGAGTCCAGTATGGCGTCCTCGCGCACGTCGGCGTTGATGTAGGCGGTGCGGCCCTCGGGCGTGCTCCGCATCAGGACGTGTGCGTACTCCAGCACCGTGGCGTCGTGGTCCGCGTACACCACCCGCGAGTCGGGGGCCGCCTCCTGGGCGACCTGGTGGAGGTTGGGCGAGGTGGGGATGCCGGTGCCGATGTCGACGAACTGGCGGATGCCGTGCTCGGCGGCGAGGGTGCGCGTCGCCCGGTGCATGAACGACCGGTTGGTCTCCGCGGTGCGCCGGATCTGGGGGCAGACCTGGAGGACTCTTTCGGCTGCTTCCTCGTCGACGGGATACCAGTCCTTGCCGCCCAGGTAGTAGTCGTACATCCGGGCCGAATGCGGCCTGCTGGTGTCGATCTCCGGCTTGCCGGACGTCGTCATCGGTCATCCCTTTTCTGCAGTGAACGCAGACTGCGGTGAGAGCAGACTGCCGTAGGAGCAGTCTGCCGTTCGAGGCCGGCGGGGAAACACACGGCGAAGTGCTTCCCCGCCGGCCGGCCTGTGTGGTCGGTGGAACGAGGGGATGGTGCGTGGGGCTGGTGCGTCGGTGCTGGTCCGGCGAACTGTGGGAGGTGCCGGGGCAGTTCGGCCGTCGGCCGTCAGCGGTCAGCTCGTGAGGAAGTCGGTCATCCCGTGTGCCGAGTAAAGCAGGGCGGGGCCTTCCGGGTCCGTGGACTGACGAAGCGCCACCCGTACGCCGGGCAGTCTCCTGGCCTCCAGGCAGGCGCCGCGCGTGGGCATCCCGTTGCGGAGGACGTCACCACCGGCGGGAACTTCGCCGGCGGGGACTTCGCCGGTGGGAGCATCAAGGGTCATTTGTCGAACTCCTTGCGAAGGTTGCTCAGATACGTGCGCGGGTCGGGCACATGGTCGGCGGCCAGCAGCGATACGCGCGTGAGCGCCTCCAGATGAGTGACCACGTCGGGCCGCTGGTCCAGATAGACCGCGCTGGTCAGCCCGACCTCGGTGTAGACGATGTCCTGCAACTCCCGTTCGTGGAAACGGAAATACGTCACGTGACCGCCCGTCCCCGGATGCGGGCCCGCCGCGAGCGGAACGATCCGCAGCGTGACGTTCGGCAGCTCCGCGGCCTCGGCCAGCCGGTCCAGCTGTCCCCGCATGACGGCCGGGCCGCCCACCTCGCGCCGGAGCGCCGCCTCCTCCAGCACGACCCACAACGTCGGTGCGTCGTCGCGTTCCAGCAACTCCTGCCGGCGCACCCGCAGATCGACGCGGTTCTCCAGCGACTCCGCCGACTCGTGGGGGAATCCGGCACCGATGACCGCACGGGCGTAGTCCCGGGTCTGCAACAGCCCGGTCACGTAGTGGGGTTCGTAGATCCGGATGACCTCCGCGTCCGTCTCCAGGCTGACGTACGCGCGGAACCAGTCCGGCAGGGCGTCGCGGAAGGGATACCACCAGCCGGGCGCGTTCGCGCGCTCGGCCATGGCGATGAACTCGCCGACCTCCGCCTCGCCCACCTCGTAGAGCCTCAACAGCTCCTTGACGTACGGGACTTTGAGGCCGACCTGAGCGTTCTCCATCCGTCTGATCGTCAGGTGGTTGACGCTCAGCGCCTTCGCGGCGGCGTCGAGGCGGATACCCGAAGCCTCACGCAGCTCCTTGAGCCGCTTCCCGAGAATGATGCGCAGCACCGTCGGAGCACTCGAACCGGTCGGCAGTGCATCGGTCACGCCATCACCTCCCGGGACCGGGTGCCGGTCGTCTCCGGCCGAACCCACCGTCGATGCGTCAACTCGGCCCGCCCAACTGCTCCTTCACTCTGAAATTATCAGACGGAAGCTTGCGAGTTGAAGACCGCAGCGCCCATAGTGAGCCCGTGCTCCCGATGAGCGTGCCCCCCACGCACGAACCCTCACCGCGCCCCTCGTCCGTCTCCGGCACGGATTCACACGCGCTCCGGCTCCCGGCCGAGGACGTCAGCGTCCCCCGGGCCCGGCACGCGATGGACCGCTGGCTCGGCCGCCGAGGTGCCTCACCCGATTTACGCGAGCAAGCGGCCCTCGTTCTCTCCGAGTTGATCACCAACGCGGTGACGCACACCGACAGCGCCTGGATCGTGTGCGCGGTCTCCTACTGCCCGTACGACGGGGTCCGGCTGGAGGTCCACGACGACGACACCAGCAGCCGCGCACCGCACCGCCGTGCACCGAACGCGGAGAGGGAGTCGGGCCGAGGACTGCACATCGTCGAGGCGCTCGCCGATTGCTGGGGCGTGACGGTCTCCCCGGTCACGCGCGGAAGCGCGGTCTGGGCGCGGCTGCACGGCTGAGCCCAGACGCTTCGATGCGCGCGACGGGAGCGAGATCAGCCGCTTCGACGTGCAGCGTCAAGTTGTTGGACGGGTCGAAGACCGGCCGGGCGGTCAGGTTCCCGCAAGTCCGGGCCGGGAAGGCGTCCGTTCGCTTGCGGTCCACGTTGTCGCCTGCGAGCCGGCCGAGCGGTACGAGTGCTCCGTCGCTCGTCCGGACGCCCAGGTGCCAGGTGCCGGGGCGCTCCGGTAGATCGGCGTAGGGAACGGTGCAGCTGAACTGTGTCCCGGAGACGTCGAATGCGACGGGCTCTCCCTGGGGCGGTTGGGCGACGACCTGGGTGGCGGTGGCGGTGGCGGGTGTGCCGTGCAACGTGGCGTCAAGAACGAGGGCGTCGGGGGTGGTGTGGATCCGGCCGAGTTCCGCGTGTGCGGGGCGCAGCCAGGTGCGCAGCGCGAGTGCTCCGCCGGTGGTCGTGTAGGGGACCCAGGCGCTGACCTCGCGCGGTGCTGCCGTCAACGGCAGCGTCAACAGCCGTGCCTGTTCGACGAGTTCGGCGGCGAGGCGGGCACTCTTGCCGTCGTCGGCGCGCTCGACGTGGAAATCCCAGCGGCCTTCGGCCAGCCGGTGCTCTGCCCGGCGAAGCGTGGCGGTGAGCGAGCCGTTGCCGCTCGCGGGGTGTACGAGCTGCACCTCTATGCGTTCCTCGGCCGTCCGCCCGTCGCTGCCCCGCAGCCGGGCGACGAGAGTGAGGTGCCTGCCTGTCACCCCGGCGCGGGGGACGCTTATCAGGAGGCCGCCGTCGGCGGTGACCTTGCAGTGCGCCTGGGGCTGCAGGGGCTCCAGGGACTCCAACGGACCGTGCTCACCCATGAATTCGGACCTGCGCTTGCGGCGGAGCTTGTGACGCAGAGGCCGCAGCGGCCGTGAGGCTCTCTCGCGCAGCGTGCTGCGGGAGGCTCCCGGCGGGGCGGCTTCCGGCGCGGCCGGGGGCGTGGCGCTCGATACGGGAAGCAGTCCGGGACGCAGTTCCCGCACGACCTGCTCGAACTGCATGGCGATGCTGTGCGGTGCGTGCCGCCGCAGCGTCTCCCGGGCAGCCGCGGTGAGGGAGCGGCGCAGTCCGGGATCGGTGGCGAGCGTGCGCAGCGCGTCGACCAGGGCCTCCTGGTCACCGACCGGAATCAGCAGGCCGTCCCTGCCGTCGTCGATGATCTCCCGGGGACCGACGGGGCAGTCGGTGGAGACCACCGGCACGCCACAGTGCATCGCCTCGATGATGGTCAGGCCGAACGATTCGGCGTCGGACGCGGACACGGCGATCGTGGCCTTCGCCCACTCGGTCTCGATGGGGTTTCTCGGTCCCATCAGAAAGACGTGATCGCTGAGCCCGGTCTCGTCGATGAGCGCACGCAGCCGTGCGTGGTCCGGGCCGCGGCCGTAGATGCGCACTCTCCAGTCGGGAAGTTCGTCCGCGAGCGTCCCGAAGGCACGGATGAGCAGATCGAACCGCTTGCCCGGATCGAGCCGCCCCGCCGCGACGATCAGCTTCGACGTTCCGTGCGACGGCTCGGTCCGTGGCGCGTGGACGGGATTGGGCAGACAGCCCAGCATGCGCGGCAGCCGGGGAAGCTTGTCGCGGTGCGTGACGGCGTCCTGCTCGGTGACGGTCAGGTACGCGTCCATGTCCCCTATCACCGCGTCCAGGGCGGCACGCACCGCGGGAGCGTGCGCGGTGCGGGTCATGTGTTCCTGACCGATGCGCAGGAAGTCCCGTTCCCGGCCCGCCTCGGCGAGATACACCAGCAGGCCGGGCCGCGTGGCGACCACGACGTCCGCCTGCGTCGTCTCCAGGTACCGCGCCACCCGCATGTCGCTCAGCCGCGTGAACACGCGCAGTGACCCTTCCGGTTCGGGCAGGAGGGCACTCGGCTGCTGCTGCAGCTCGTGCTCCCGCTCACAGCCGGCTGAGTCCTTGCACAGGTCGATCAACGGCGCGATCTCGACCTTGCCGCTGATCGGCAGCTGCGGCGAGGGAGCACTGCGGTACACCGACACCACCTCGACCTCATGGCCGCGTGCCGCGAGCGCGCTGGAGAGATTCGCAGTCGCACGGATGGTGCCGCCGATGCCGTAGATGCTGTGAATCAGAAACGCGATCTTCATGCCGCTCTCCATGCTTAACCGCGCCACGGTCGAAGAGGAGCGCGTTATGCAAGGTATGAGCACATTTATACAGGGCTGAGTGCATTGCTGCCATTTGGCCGCATTTGCGTCACGCCTGGCCCTCGGAAGCGGAGACGCACGTGCGCAGCGCCCGTACGAGTGCGTGGGCGCGCGGGTCCGAGGTGATTGAGCGCTGCATCGCGGCGGTGACGTACGCGAAGGCCGTGCCGGACTCCGGATCCGCGAAGGCCAGCGAACCCCCGCTGCCGGGATGCCCGAACGACCCCTTCGCGAGCATCGGCGCCCCCGGCCCGTGCAGCATGAAGCCCAGCCCGAAACGGGAGCCCACGACCAGCACACGGTCCGGTCCGCCCGACTCCTGCGAGCGTGCCTGCGTCAGCGTCGCGGGTGTGAACAGACGCCTGCCGCCCGGATTCCCGCGCCTGTGGCGGCCGTTCGCCAGCCGGGCGGCGTGCGGCGCCGCGCCGGATTCGCGGCCGGGCAGTGGCTCCACGGGCCCGATGAGCGCCGCGTAGAAGCGCGAGAGCGAACGGGCCGTCGCGACGCCACCGCCGCCGGGGAGCCCCGCCGCGAGCCAGGCCGGGTCGTTCATGTCGGGGCGGGGAGCGACCGCGTCGAAGGCCCGCCTGGTCAGTGACGCCGGATCGCTGTACGCCTGTGTCACGGACCGCTTCGGCCGGACGCGCAGGCCCGAAGCGGGCGGCGGCTCCGGGGTCGGTACCTCGGTGAGGCGAGCCAAGTCCACTCCGCCGTCAGGGAGTTCGGGCGTGGCGGGAAGCCCGAACCACAGGCTCAGCCCCAGCGGCCGCGCGACCTCCTCCGCGAACCAGCGGCCCAGCCCGCGTCCCGTCGCACGGCGCACCAGCTCGCCGACGAGCCAGCCGTAGGTGTGCGCGTGGTAGCCGTGGTCCGTCCCCGGCTCCCACAGCGGGGCCTGCGCCGCGAGCGCCGACGGGCCGCTGACTCCGTCGACGGCTTGGGCGGGGGTGAGCGGCTCCGTGAGCGCCGGCAGGCCCGCGCGGTGGGCGAGCAAGTGCCGCACCAGCACGCGTTCCTTGCCGTTCGCCTTGAACTCGGGCCAGTAGGTGGCGACGGGGGCGTCCAGGTCCAACTGGCCGCGCTGGTGGAGCAGATGGAGCACGGCCGCGGCGGGACCCTTCGAGGCGGAACGGAGAACGGCGGCGGTCTGCTCCTGCCAGAGCCCGGCATCCGCCCCGCCCTCCCCGTCTTCCCCCTCCTCGTGCGCGGTGTTCTTGCGCCCACCCCAGAGGTCGACGACGATGCGCCCCGCCCTGTGGACGGTCAGGGCCGCGCCGGTCTCGCCACGCTCGCCGAAGTTGGCTGCGAAGGCCTCCCGGACGGGCTCGTAGCCGGCCGCGACCGTGCCCTGGACGTCCACCGCGTTCTCAGCGATTCGAGCGTTCACGCCATCGTCCGTCCACTCGTGCCGTCGTCCGTGCACCGTCCATGGTGCTATCGCTGCGGGACGCGCACCGAGCCGGGGTCGAAGCCGAACGGCAGCTCCAGGCGGTTGGCGGCCAACAACCCCTCGTCACACAGGAGTTCCTGCGTGCTGCCATCCGCGACGATCACGCCGTCGCTCAGCACCACCGAGCGCGGGCAGAGCTGGAGCGCGTACGGCAGGTCGTGCGTGACCATCAGCACCGTCACGTCGAGCTGCTGGAGGATGTCCGCCAGTTCGCGCCGCGAGGCCGGGTCGAGGTTCGAGGACGGCTCGTCCAGTACGAGGATCTCCGGCTGCATGGCCAGCACCGTCGCCACGGCCACGCGGCGGCGCTGCCCGAACGAGAGGTGGTGCGGCGGACGGTCGGCATGCCCCTCCATGCCGACCCGGGCGAGCGCGTCGTGCACGCGCGAGGCCAGCTCCGCGCCGCGCAGCCCGGCGTTGGCGGGCCCGAAGGCGACGTCCTCCCGGACGGTCGGCATGAACAACTGGTCGTCCGGGTCCTGGAAGACGATGCCGACCCGGCGGCGGATCTCCGCGAGATGCCCGGGAGCGACCGGCAGCCCGGCGACGGTGACGGAACCGGCTCCGGCCTCCAGGATGCCGTTGAGATGGAGCACGAGCGTGGTCTTGCCCGCGCCGTTGGGACCGAGCAGCGCCACACGCTCACCGCGCGGGACGGTCAAGTCGACGCCGAACAGGGCCTGATGGCCGTCGGGGTAGGCGTATGCGAGCCCCGAGACGTGCAGGGAGGGCGGGGGCGCAGGGCTCGCCGCACCGCCTGCCCCGTTGGTGCCGCCGTGTGTGCGCTCGCTCGTGCTGTCGCTGGTCACAACGCCCATCCCATCAGGCAGACCACGAGCGCCGCGAGCGGGAGGGCCGCGGCCCCGGTCCACTGCGCGCGCGTCGCGTTCACGTCGTCGATGACGGGCATCGTGCCCGTGTAGCCGCGGCTGACCATGGCGAGATGGACCCGCTCACCGCGCTCGTACGAGCGGATGAAGAGCGCCCCCGCGGACTTCGCCAGCACTCCCCACTGCCGCACGCCGCGCGCACTGAAGCCACGCGAGAGGCGCGCGATCCGCATCCTGCGCATCTCGTCCGCGATGACGTCGCCGTAACGGATCATGAACGAGGCGATCTGCACGAGCAGCGGCGGCAGCCTCAACCGCTGCAGCCCCAGCAGGAGTTCGCGCAGCTCCGTCGTCGAGGCGAGCAGCACGGAGGCGGCGACGCCGAGCGTGCCCTTGGCCAGGATGTTCCAGGCGCCCCACAGTCCCGACGAGGACAGCGACATCCCCAGCACCTCCACGTACGGGCCTCTCGCGACGAAGGGCATTAGCAACGCGAAGGCCACGAACGGCACTTCGACCAGCATGCGCTTCAGCAGATGCCCGTACGGGACCCGCCCGGCGCCGGCCACGGCGGCGAGCAGCAGCGCGTACAGCGCGAAGGCCCACATCGCCTCGCGCGGCGTGGAGACGACGACGAGTACGAAGCAGAAGACCGCGGCGAGCTTGCAGTGCGGGGGCAGCGCGTGCACGGGGGAACGCCCGTGCAGATAGAGCTTGTGCGCATGGCCCGCACCCATGTCAGACCGCTTCTCGGCCGCTCGGACCGCTCGCGCCGCTCACGGACCCGGCCGCGGGCGACGCGGAGTTCGCTTCCCGCCGGCGGCGCACCGCGAAGAAGACGCTGCTGCCGGCCGCGAGGGTGGCTCCAGCGCCGATGACGCCGGCGAGCCCGCCGGAGACGCGGGGGTCCGCGATGCCGCCGACGCCGTAGTCGGCCAGCGGTGAGTCCTTCGCGGCGTGGTCCTCGGCCTTCTTGTCGATCCCGTTGTCGGCGGCGACCTTCTCCAGGCCGTCCGGGCTGCCCGAGGCGTAGAAGCTGACGACGCCCGCGCAGATCACGGTCGCGGCCATGCCGCCCAGCCACAGACCACGGTTGGTGCGGGCGGGAGGCGCGGGACGGTCGGGACGTACGGACGCCGCGGCGGCCGTCTCGGGCTCGCCGACGGGCGAAGTCGCGGAGTCGGTCGCGGAGTCGGTCGCGGGCTCCTTCGCGGACCCGGCCGCGGACCCGGCCGCGGCCGCGGCCGCGGAACCTGCCGGCTTCGGGACCGTGCCGCCCCCCGGAGCCGCCACCTCCGCCGTACGGAGCTGAAGCGGCCGGGCGGCGAAGTCCTTTGCCCCGTACACGAGATCGGGACGCACCGCGACGACGGCACCGACCGTTGCCGCCGTGATCGCCGCCTCACCGATGCCGATCAGCACATGCACACCGGTCATCGCGGCGAAGACCTTGCCCAGTTCGACGTCCGCGGTGCCGCCGATCGCGTAGAGCCCGGTGAAGGCGATCGCCGCCGCGGGCACCGATACCAGCGCCGCCACGAACGAGGCACCGGTGACGGCTCCCCTGCCGCTCGGCAGGACACGCAGCAGCGCCCGGAGGATCCCGTAGGCGACGAGGACGGTGACGACGCCCATGACCACGATGTTCACGCCGAGCGCGGTCAGGCCGCCGTCCGCGAACAGTACGCCCTGCATGAGGAGTACGACGGAGACGCACAGCACCCCCGTGTACGGGCCCACGAGTATCGCGGCCAGCGCACCTCCCAGCAGATGACCGCTGGTGCCCGCCGCGACCGGGAAGTTGAGCATCTGCACGGCGAAGATGAACGCCGCGACGAGCCCGGCGAGGGGCGCCGTGCGCTCACCGCCAACACCCACGCCCACGTCCGACTTCTTTGCCACGCCGCCGAGTTCGCGGCGCGCGCCGCGCAGCGAGACGGCGACCGCACCCGCCGCGACCGCGCCCGCGGCGACGGACACGGGGGCGTTGATGAATCCGTCGGGCACATGCATGACGCCACTCCGCTTCTCGGCTCGGCCGGCTCTTGCGGCCACTACACAACCGTTCGATGATAGGGGCTTCCTGCAAACTAATTGCAAGAGCGCCCATGTCGCTCGAAATGCCCGACGGCGGCCCGGTGTTCACAGGAGACCGGAACGGGGCAGCCTGTGGCACACCTCACCCTGCATTTCCGGTGACTCCCGGCCCTCCCCGAGCGTCTCTCAGGGGGAAAGGGCTACACGGAGCGGTGCGGCCGGTGCCGCCCGACGACATAGGAGCAGAGGATGTCCGCAGTCTTCGATCACCCCGTGACGGCCCGACTCATCGCCGAACCGCCCGCGACCAGGGAACTCAGCGCCGATCTCCGTTACGACGACGCCGATCCGCTCGCCGTCCGGATCGTCTTCCCGGCCGACGCGTCCCTCGACGGCGCGGAAGTCGCCTGGGCCTTCGCCCGTGAGCTGCTCGACGCCGGTCTGCACGGTCCCGCGGGAGAGGGCGATGTGCACGTGTGGCCGCGCGACGGCTCCCGCACGGTGATCGAGCTGCTCTCCGAGGAAGGCGTCGCCGTCGTCGAGTTCGACAGCGCGGATCTGCGCAGCTTCCTGCTGCGTTCGTACGACGTGGTCGCCGCCGGCCAGGAGCACGGCGAGACGGACGTGGAGATGGGCCTGGCCGCCCTGCTGCGGGGCGTCTGACCGCCCCGTCCGGCCCGTCCCGTCCGGCCATTCCTCCTGGCCGTCCCGACGGGACCGACATGCGCCGTCCCCGTCCGGCCCTGACCGGACCCGCCCGGACCCGCCCGGTCTCATGCAGCCGCTGCTCACGAGTTGCCGCCACGCGGACCTGCTCGAACCATGGCATATATGGCCATGCGTCACGATCCGCCGCCGTCACGTGCGGGAGCCGCACGCCGCACCCGTCTCACCGTGACCGCAGCCCCGGGCGCCCCGTCGCCGGGCTCCGGACGGCGGACCGGAGGCGGCCGTGCCTGACGACGACGCAGCCCAGCCGCCGTATCTGCGCTTCCCGCACCTGCACCGCGATCTCGTCTGCTTCGTCGCGGAGGACGACGTATGGGTCGCGCCGCTCACCCCGGGAGGCACGGGAGGCGGAGGACCGGCCGGAGCCGCCGGCAGAACGGACCACGGACGGGGACGGGGACGGGCCTGGCGGCTGACGGTCGACCGGACCCGCGTCACCTGCCCCCGCTTCTCACCGGACGGCGGACGGATCGCCTTCACCTCCTGGCGCAGCCTCGACCCCGAGGTCCACATCGTCCCCGTCGACGGCGGACCCGCGCGCCGTCTGACGCACTGGGGTGCACCGGAGGCGCGCGTGTGCGGCTGGACGCCCGAGGGCGACGTGCTGGCCGTCTCCTCGCACGAACAGCCGTTCCACTACCGCACGTGGTCCTACCGCCTGCCGACCGACGGCAGCCCCGGCAGCCGCCTCCCCTGGGGCCCGGTCGCCGACATCGCCGTCGCGGAGCTCGGCGGCGTACGCCGCACCCTGCTGCTGACGGGCAAGCCACCGCACGACCCGGCCTCCTGGAAGCGCTACCGGGGCGGCGCCACGGGACGGCTGTGGCTGCACGGCGAGCGGCTGCTGCCCGAGTTGGAGGGGCATCTCGACTCGGTGATGTTCGTGGGCCACGACACCCGCATCGCCTTCCTCTCCGACCACGAAGGCGTCGGCAACCTGTACTCCTGCCGTCCCGACGGGACCGACCTGCGCCGGCACACCGACCACGACGACTTCTACGCCCGGAACGCCTCCAGCGACGACCACCGCGTGGTCTACCAGTGCGGAGGCGACCTGTGGCTCGTCGACGACTTCTCGCCGTCCGGGAGACCCCGCCGGCTGGACATCACGCTGGGCGGACCCCGCGCGGGACGCCGCACCTACCAGATCCCCGCCGCCGCCAATCTCGACGCCCTCGCCGCCGACGCCACGGGGCGTGCCAGCGCGGTGTGCGTACGGGGCAGCCTCTACTGGCTCACGCACCGGGACGGCCCGGCCCGCGCCATCGCGGACACCCCCGGCGTACGGGTGCGGATGCCGTGCATGCTCGGCGGCACGGGGAAGATCGCGTACGTAACGGACGCGGCGGGCGAGGACGCCGTCGAGATCGCGGATCTGCCGCGTGCGACACGTACGGGCCCGCCCCGGCGGATCGCCGGGGGCATGCTCGGTCGGGTGCGCGAACTGGCCGCGGCGCCCGACGGGCGGACGCTCGCCGTCGCGAGCCACGACGGGCGGCTGCTGCTGCTCGACGTCAGCGGGCTGACCGAACCGGACGTCGGAACCGGCACGGCAACCGGCACGGAAGAGGGCGATGAGTGCGGCGACCGGGTCGGCGAGCTGATCCGGTCGGAGAACGGCCCCGTCCACGACCTGTCGTTCTCGCCGGACTCACGCTGGCTCACCTGGGCACACCCCGGCGTGGGCCGTTCACTGAGCCAGATCAAGATCGCGCAACTGGAGACCCGGCACCTCATCGACGTCACCGACGGCCGGTTCGAGGACGAACAGCCGGTCTTCACCCGGGACGGCCGCTACCTGGCGTTCCTCTCCTGGCGCGGCTTCGACCCCGTGTACGACGTGCACACCGGCGACCTCTCCTTCCCCCTCGGCTGCCGCCCGTATCTCGTACCGCTGTCGTCCGCGACCCCCTCCCCCTTCGCCCTGTCCCCCGAGGGCCGCCCGGCCGCGGGCGGGCTGGACCCGCAGGACCCCGTGGCCGGCGAGGACGGCCCCGTTCTCGTGGAGGCCGAGGGGCTGGCGAGCAGGGTGACGCCGTTCCCGGTGACGGCCTCCAAGTACTCGGCGCTCGCGGCCGTCAGCGGCGGCGGGCTGATCTGGCTGCGCCATCCGATCTCCGGCGCGCTCGGCGAGACCTTCGCCAACCCGGCCGACACCACCGGCCGTCCCACCCTCGAACACTTCGATCCGGCCACGGCGAAGCGCACCGAACTCAGCGAGGACGCCGACTGGTTCTCCCTCAGCGGCGACGGATCGCGGATCGTCGTGGGCGACGACGGCGAGCTGAGCGCCGTGCCCGCCACCGAGACGGCCGAGGAGGAGACGACGACCTGGATCGACCTGCGCCGCGTGCTGCACGACGTCGACCCGGCCGCGGAGTGGCGGCAGGCGTACGAGGAGGCGGGCCGGATCGTACGGGCGTACTTCTGGGAGCCGCGGATGTGCGGCATCGACTGGACGGCCGTGCTCGACCAGTACCGCCCGCTGGTCCGGCGCGTGGCGTCGCCCGACGAGTTCGCCGATTTGCTGCGCGAGGTCCTCGGGGAACTGGGCACCTCGCACGCGTACGTCACACCCGCTCGGCGTGACGAGGGCCCGGCCCAATACCGGCGGCCCATCGGGCTGCTCGGGGCGGACCTCGCCCGTACGCCCTCCGGGGAGTGGCACATCCAGCGCATCCTGCCCGGCGACTCCTCCGACTCCAAGGCCCGTTCGCCGCTCGCGGGAACCGGCGTACGGGAAGGCGCGGTGCTCACGCACATCGACGGGCGGGAGGTGGACGCGGTTGCCGGGCCGTGGCCGCTGCTGGCGGCTGCGGGAGGAACGACCGTCGAGCTGGGCTTCACGCAGCCCGACCCGGAGCCCGGCGGCGACGGCGCCCGCGGCCACGCGGACGGCAACGGGCGCGGGGCCGGGAACGGGCACGCATCGGGGAACGGGCACGGGGCCGGGAACGGGCACGCATCGGGGAACGGGCGCGCCGCGGGGAGCCGACGCGCGGACGGGAGCGGACGCGCCAACCCGGACGGGCAGCCTCCGCGCCGGGTCGCGGTCCTGCCCCTCGTCGACGACCGCTCCCTGCGCTACCAGGACTGGGTCGCCCGGCGCCGGGCGGTCGTACGGGAATTGAGCGGCGGCCGGTGCGGCTATCTGCACATCCCCGACATGGGCGGTTCCGGCTGGGCGCAGTTCAACCGCGATCTGCGGATGGAGGTATCACGCCCGGCTCTGATCATCGACGTACGGGGCAACGCGGGCGGTCACATCAGCGAACTGGTGGTCGAGACGCTGACCCGGACCATCCTCGGCTGGGACCTGACCCGGGACGCGCAGCCCGTCAGCTACGCGGGCAACGCGCCACGCGGCCCGGTCGTCGCGCTCGCCGACGAGATGACCTCCTCCGACGGCGACATGATCACCGCGGCCTTCCGGCTGCTCGGCCTCGGCCCCGTGGTCGGCGCGCGCACCTGGGGCGGCGTCGTCGGCGTGACGGGCAAGCACCGGCTCGTCGACGGCACGACGATCACGGTGCCGATGCACGCCGCCTGGTTCGACGCGTACGGATGGTCGGTGGAGAACCACGGCATCGCCCCGGACATCGAGGCCGTCAGGTCACCGGTGGAGTGGGCGGAGGGACGGCCCTCGGTGCTGGAGAAGGCCGTAAGCACGGCGCTCGACCTGCTGGAGCGGCACCCGGCCGCCGTACCGCCCGACTACGCACGCGTCCCCGACCTGAGCCGCCCGGCACTGCCGCCTCGCGGCTGAACTGGTTCGCGCTCCCGCGCGCCAGGGCCCCGGCCCGGGGGTTTCGCGGTGGCCCGACGGCGGAAACTGCAGGCTGACGCCGCGGCCGGCCGACCGGCCGCAACCGAACGCCAGCACCACGAGGTCTCACATGTCTCCGAATGCCGCCCGTCCCACCATGTCCGCCGGCGTGCTCCTTCACGACGGCGATCAGCGGTACCTCATCGTCAAACCCAACTACAAGGAGGGCTGGAACCTCCCGGGCGGCGGCGTCGACGCGGGGGAAACACCGGAGCAGGCCGCACGCCGTGAGCTGCGCGAGGAGGTCGCGGTCGACCAGGAGATCGGGCGCCTGCTGGTGTGTGCCTACGTGAAGAGTGCGGATCGGGAACACATCTACTGGGTGTTCGACGGGGGAGCGCTCACCGAGGAACAGCAGGCCGGCATCCTGCTGCAGGAGAGCGAGTTGACCGCCTGCACGTTCCGCGCCCCTGACGAGATCGGCTCGGACATGATCCCGCCGTCCATACGCCCCCTGTGGAACGCAGCGCTGACGGCGCTGGCCGACGGCGGAACGGTGTATCTGGAGTCGGCCACGTAGCGACGGCGAGGGCCGGGGCCGTGATGCCGGTCCTCGGGGCCTGCGCGGCAGCGCGCCCGCGCCACCGCGCCGCCGCGCACCCGTCAGTGCCGTGCCGCGCGTTCGCCCTCGTCCGCCGCGCCGCCCGCGCCGACCAGCCCGGTGCGGGTGCCGGTCTCGGCGAGCCGGGGCTCGAAGCGCCGCATCTCCCGCTGCCCCACCGCGCCGATGACGGGCGGCAGATAGCCCCGGATGCCCTGCATGCCGCGCAGCCACCACTGCCCGTACACATGGCGCGAACGGCGCTCGATCCCCGCCACGATCCGGTCGACGGACGGACCCAGCGGGTACGTGCGGTTCGCCGGCCACGGCAGCCGCTTGCGCAGGTCGCGCATGACCTCGTCCTCGTCGGCGCCGCGCACCATGTCGGTGTCCGTCCAGGACAGATAGCCGACGCCGACCCGTACGCCCTTGTGGCCGACCTCCGCGCCCAGGCAGTGGGCGAACGCCTCCACCCCCGACTTCGACGAGCAGTACGCGCTCATCATCGGCGCCGGGGTGATCGCCGCGAGCGAGGCGATCTGCAGGAAGTACCCGCGGGAGGCGATGAGTCGGGGCAGGAAGGCGCGTCCGGTGACGGCGCCGCCGATGAGGTTGACCTCGATGACGCGGCGCCACGAGACGGGATCGGAGTCGACGAACGGACCGCCGCTGGCGACACCCGCGTTGGCCACCACCACATCGACCTTGCCGAACCGCTCCCCGACCTCGCCCGCGATGCGGGTCATGGCCTCGTGGTCGGTGACGTCGCCGTGCCAGTACTCGGACTCCGTGCGCAGCGACTCGCTGACCTTCTTCAACTCGTCCTGCTCCAGGCCGATCAGCGCGATTTTCGCCCCCCGCGCGGAGAGCTTCCGCGCCAGCAGCTCGCCCACACCGCGGGCCGCTCCGGTGACGACCGCGACCTGGCCCTCCAGGTTCCGACGTGCGCTCACGGCGTCTCCTCCTTCGTCTTCCGCGTCCGGGTCTGCTTGTGGGGTTCCGTGGTCGTGCGGGGTGCCGGTGCGGCCGCGTCCGCGAGGTGCTCCCGTACGAGAGCGCGCAGCACCCCGCTCACCTCCGAGGGCGTCTCGACGGGCGTGATGTGCCCGCGCCGCGGCAGCTCGTGCAGGCCGGTGCAGTGCGGCAGCGCCTCGGCGATCCCGCGTGCGAGGGCCGGGGGCGTCAGCCGGTCGTGGGTGCCGGTGATCACCGCTGTGGGTGCGCCGAGTGCGCGTACGTTCGCCCCGATGTCGAGCTTCGCGAGCGCCGCGCCCCAGGCTGCGCGCTCGCGCGGCCTGCACGCGTGCACGATGCGGGCGAAGGCGTCGACCTGCTCGGGCGTCGCGTCCGGGCCCATGACCCCGTACTTCAGCGCCTTCCTCGTCAACGGCGATACGGGACCGAGCGGCAGCCTGGAGAGCAGCAGGAACCGGTGCGCGCGCACACGCATGCGCTCCGAGCGCAGCGGCAGGATCCGTGCGGACTCCACGAGCCGGTGAGTGCCCGTGTTGCACAGCATCAGCGCGGCGGCCCGCTGCTGAAGCCCGGGGCGTCCGGCGGCGGCCACGAGGGTCATCGCTCCCATGGAGTGGCCGCCCAGCACGGCCCGTTCGCCCGGCGCCAGTGCCTCGTCCAGTACGGCGCACAGGTCGTCCGCGAGGGAGGACGGGCCGTAGACGTGCCGGCCCGTACCCGGCGAACGGCCGTGCCCGCGCTGGTCGTACGTCACCACACGGTGGCCGCTCGCCGTCAACTCCCGTATGACCGGGGCCCAGAAGGCCGTAGAACAGGTCCAGCCGTGTATCAGCACCACGGCCGGATCCGTGTCACGTCCGTGCACCTCGACGTGGAGCCGGGCACCGTCGGCGGAGGTGGCCGCCAACTCCCGTGCTGCGGGCGGCGGATCGTACGTGCCGGGTGTCCTGCCCAATGATGCGGTCAGGCGCGCCATCAGCCCTCCTCCGCCGCGTGGAAGGCGGCCGTCGCCGAGCTGCGTCCGCCGGTGCCCGGCACCCGCACGGCAGCGGCGGCACCCCGGGTGCCCGCTGCGGCGGCACCGCTCTGCGAGGCCGGCCGCCGCACCTCGTACTCCTCCAGCCGGACCTCCCTGGTGACCCTGCGGAACTCGGAGGTCGTACCCGGCCAGACGGTCGTGTTGCGGCCGTTGGCGTCGAGATACCAGCTGTCGCAGCCGGTGTTCCACACACTGCGGCGCATCCGGTCCTGGACGTGGTCGTTCCACGCCCTGACGGCCTCGGGGCGGGCGTCGAGAGCGGCCTTGCCCCACTCGCCGCCCAGGGTCTCCAGCTTCTTGACGTAGTCGACCATGTAGTTCAGCTGCGCCTCGATGATGAGGATCATCGAGCTGTTGCCCAGGCCGGTGTTGGGCCCGATGACGGTCATGAAGTTCGGGAAGCCGCGGGCGGAGCAGCCGCGCAGCGCCTCCATGCCGCCCGACCACGACTCGGCGAGCGTCATGCCGTCGGCGCCCTTGACGCGGTGCGCGATCGGCATGTCCGTGACGTGGAATCCGGTGCCGAAGACGATCGCGTCCACCTCGGCCTCGGTGCCGTCCGCGGCGACCAGGGTGTTGCCGCGGACCTCCTTCAGACCGGAGTCGACCAGGTCGGTGTTGGGCCGGGCGAGCGCCGGATAGTAGTCGTTGGAGAGCAGGATGCGCTTGCAGCCGATGCGGTACTCAGGGGTGAGCTTGCGCCGCATCTCCGGGTCCTTCACGGCGCGCTTCATGTGGCCGGTTGCCAGACCCTCGATGAGGCCGAGCATCTTCGGGTGCTTGGCGAAGGCCGAGACCTGCAACTCCCGTATGCCCCACAGGATCTGACGCCGCAGATACCGCGTGGCCGGCACCCTCGCGTGCAGCTTGCGCTCCAGCGCGGTGATCTCACGGTCGGCCCTGGGCATCACCCACGCCGGGGTGCGCTGGAAGAGGGTGAGCCGCTCGACCTTCGGCTGGATCGCCGGTACGACCTGGATCGCGGAGGCGCCCGTGCCGATGACGGCGACGCGCTTGCCGCGCAGGTCGTAGTCGTGGTCCCACTGCGCGGTGTGGAAGACCTTGCCGCCGAAGCCCTCCAGGCCGGGGATGTCCGGGATCTTGGCGTCGGAGAGCGGGCCCGTCGCGTTGACCACGAAGTCCGCGGTGAGCTGAGTGCCCTGCCCGGTGGTGATGGTCCAGTGCAGCTCCTCCGGGTCCCAGCTCATCAGCTCGACCTCGGAGTTGAACCGGATGTGCTGCCGCAGCCCGAAGTTGTCCGCGACGCCCTCCAGATACGCGCGGATGTGCTCCTGCCCCGAAAAGGTGCGCGGCCACTCGGGGTTGGGCGCGAAGGAGAACGAGTAGAGGTGCGAGGGCACGTCGCACGCGCACCCCGGATATGTGTTGTCGTGCCAGGTGCCTCCGACCGCCTCCCGGCGTTCGAGGACGACGAAGTCGGTGACTCCGGCGCGGCGCAGCCGTACGGCGGCCCCCAGGCCGCCGAATCCGGATCCGATCACCGCCACCCTTACGTGCTCGTGCTCGCGCTCGGCCGCCATACCGCCGCCTCCCGAGGGTCTGTCTGTCTCGCCGCATGTACGGTGCCAGTAATCACTGGCACGGTTGGAGCGTAGGGCAGAGAGATACCGATGGGTAGGGGTCGCGCAGCGGAAGTTACCGCCGGTTGCACCTACGGGCCGGTGCGACGGGGAGCGGTGCAGCGCCCGTACGTACGAGCGATCCCGCTGGTTAAGCTGCCACGGTGACCGACGACAGAGAGCGAGCCCAGAGCACTCACCCGGCCGTCCCGGGCGGCGCCGGTCACGCCGACGAAGGCCCGGGCGGCGACGGCACGTACACCGCCATGGGCACCGGTGGCGGCACCGGCGCCGCCGCCGGTGCCGAAACGGGCGTGGGTGCGGCCAACGGCGGCTCGGGCGCCGGTGCCGAGGCGGGCGGCGACGCCCGGGAGTACCGGGCGGCAGAGCTCGCCGAGCTCGCCGGCATCACCACCCGCACCCTGCGCTTCTACCGCGAGCGCAAGCTGCTGCCGCCGCCCCGCCGTGAGGGCCGCATCGCCTGGTACGACGAACACCACCTGGCCAGGCTGCGCACGATCTCCGGCCTGCTCGCCCGCGGTCACACGCTGGGCGGAATCGCCGATCTGCTCGGGGCCTTCGAGAGCGGACGCGACTCGCACGGCACAGCCGAGCTGCTCGGCCTGGAATCCTCCATGATCACGGCCCTGTTCGCGGAGGAGACCCCGATCCGGCTCACGCCCGAGGAGCTGGCGGACTACTACCAGGGCGAGGTCACCGTCGAGAATCTCGCGGCGTCGCTCGACATCGGCTACATCGCCGTCGACGGCGACGAGTTCGTACACGCCAGCCGCCGCCTGCTGGACGCGTCGTCGGAGCTGGTGAAGAAGGGCATCCCGCTCGCCTCCGTGCTGGCCGCCGGGCGCGAGCTGCGCACGCAGAGCGAAGCGATCGCGGATGTCTTCGCCGGTCTCTTCCGCACGCACCTGCTGCCGAAGGAGCAGGCCCGCGCCCCCGAAGGGCTCGACGCCGAGTGCCTCAACGACCTGCTGACGCAGCTGCGTCCGCTGGCGAAGCAGGTCGTCGAGGCGGAGCTCGGGCTGGCCCTGGACCGCCGCGTACGGGCAGAGATCGAGGAGTGGATCGCCCAGGCGAACCCGGGCCCTTCCGGCGGCGCCACGTCCCCGCCGGACGAGGGCGGCACCACGGACTGAGCACCGCGGACTGAGCACCGCGGACCGCGCACCACGGACCGCGCACCACGGACTGAACATCGGGCCGGCCGAACACCGCGGACCGGCCGCCGCCCTGACCATCCGGCCGGTTTTTCCGGGCAATTCCGGTCACGCATCGGGGACTTACGGGCAGCGGGTCCTGTTGTGTTCACTTCCTGCCGTCGCCCCCTTCCGCTGTTCAAGGCGAATTCCAGTGGTGCCCGTCCGCATGCCCGCCGTACCCGGAATTCGGGCGCAACGCGCGAAGACTCGGGGGCCCGGTAAGTGAATTGCGCGAAGGAAGTCCCGTGCTGGTCCGCAGGGGCGCGAACTGCCCTTGGACGCCCGCCACTTGAAGGGTGAGAATCATGCCCCGCCCTTCACGGCGCACCGAGCGCAGGCCCGGCGGAATTCCTCCGACGACTCATTGCGGATTGGACGGAAAATGGACGAAGGAGACGGCTGGAACAGAATGCAGCCGGTGGTCGGACCTGCGCCCGTCCTGCATCAGATGTCGCTGAACGAGACATTCTTCCCACCGACACCGGGAGTTCTGCGGGCAGTTCAGGATTCCGCCGCCGAGTCGCACCGTACGCAGGACGCTCTCGCCACCGGCCTGACGGGCCGCATCGCCGAGCGTCTGGGCGTACCGGCGGGCGACGTGCTCGTCGGACCAGGCTCGGCTGCACTGTTGCAGCAGCTCTTCGGCGCACTGACGGGGCCCGACTCCGGGACCGTGCACGCCTGGCCCTCCTGGGAGGCGTACCCGATGCTGGCGGCCAACGCCGGCTCCGGCACCGTCCGTGTGCCGCTGTGCGACGACGGCACCCACGACCTCGACGCGATGGCGGACGCGGTCACCGAGACCACCGGCATGGTGCTGCTGTGCCACCCCAACAATCCGACGGGAACGGCCCTGCGCCACACGGAGGTCGAGCGCTTCCTCACGCGGCTGCCCTCCGGTGTCACCGTCGTCGTCGACGAGGCCTACGGGGACTTCGTACGGGACGAGTCCGCCGCCGACGGCGTCACGCTCTACCGGGACGACGAACGTGTCTGCGTGGTACGGACGTTCTCCAAGTCCTACGGGCTGCTGGGTCTGCGCGTGGGCTACCTCGTCGGCCACGAGCGGACGCTCTCACGCCTGCGCGGGCTGCAGCCGTTCATCAGAGTGAGCAACACCGCGAGGGCCGCCGCGCAGGCGGCACTCGCGGAGGAAACGGAGTTCAGGCGGCGCTGCGAGTTCACCGCCGACGAGCGTGAGCGGCTGCACAGCAAGCTGCGCGCACTGGGGTGGCGCGTGACGCCCAGCGAGGCCAACTTCCTCTGGCTGCCGATGAAGAGCGGCGTGGAGGAGTTCACCCAGTTCTGCGCCGACCACGGTGTGCTGGTCTGCGGCAAGCCGGGTGAAGGCATACGCGTGACCGTCGGCGGGCGGGAGGCGAACGACGCCTTCGCGGAGCTGGCGGGCAAGGCAAGCGGCGGTGGCGGCCGGTGACCGACCGCCCCGTGCGTCACCCCGTGCGTGAGCCGGGCCGGTGAGGGGGCCGGTGAGGGGGCCGGAGCCGGCGCGGGTGTCCGGGCGGTGGCTGCCCGCGCGGCTGCCCCGTGCCTGCCGGGCGCACGTCGAGACATGGCGTCCGTACACCCTGGCCTATCCGGGGCTCGTCGGACTCACCGGTGCGGCGCTGAGCAGCGGGGGCGCCCCGGAAGAGACCTCCGGCGCCGCGCGTCTCGTGGTCGCCTGGGCCGCTCCGACTCTCGGCTGGGTCAGCGGTCACTACCTCGGCGACTGGTTCGACCGCGGGCTGGACGCCGTCAGCAAACCCCAACGCCCCCTGCCCTCGGGCCGGTTGAGCCCGCGGGCGGCGCTGACGTGCGGCGTCGGCTGTGCCGTGGCAGCCGCCGTGGCCGCCGCGTCGGTCAACTGGCGGACGGTGCTGCTGGTCGCCGTGGCGATGCTCGGCATCGTGGCCTACAGCAGACTGCTCAAGGGCCGTGGCCTCACCGGCAACGCCGTGCGAGGTGTGCTGACCGCCACCACCGTGGTCTTCGGGGCGATGACCGTGACGGATCTGCCGCCGTGGCAAGTGCTGCTGTTCGCCTGGGTGTTCTGCGCACAGGACACGGCCTCGAACCTGGTGGGCACCCTTCGCGACGTGGAGGGGGACCGCAGGGGCGGATGCCGGACCGTGCCGGTGCGGCACGGCGTGCGCGCAGCGGTCCGTTCGGCCGCGCTGCTCCACGCGGCGGCCCTCGCAACTGCCGCACCCGCACTGCTCCTTGCGACCGACGAGCCCGGCAGCTCTCTGGTGCCGCTGCTGTGCGCCGCCGCCTGCGGTGCGGCGGCCTTCGTACCCCTGCTGCGCGACAGCCGCCGAGCCGGCAGGGACGCGGGTGAGGCGGTTGAGGCGGGCGGCGGCACCGCCCTCACCCCCGAGCGTGCCCTGCGGGCACACGAGATCCTCGTGGCCCAACGCCTGCTGCTGGCGGGCGCGTTGCTCACGGCGGGGTGGACGTTGCTGCCCGCGCTGGCCGTCGTGCTCCCCCTGCTGACCCTGAGCCTCTTCGCACAGGCACGGATGCGCTCGCGCCACGAGTTCCCGGGCCCGGCAGACCCGGCCGGCCCGGCCGCACCGCATGCGCCGCAAGCACCGCAAGCACCGCAAGCACGCCAGGCTGCCCCCGACCTGCGAGGTGATGTCAGATCATGCTGAGCCGGCGCCTGAACGGAAGGGTCGCCGCGGCGGTCGACAGCGGCTGCGAGGCGCTGTTCGCGCGGCAGCGCCCCGACGGAGTCTTCGCCCCGCGCGGCGACCGCTTCTCCCCCGCCAACACCGCCGCCGCACTCATCGCGCTCCACCACACAGGCGATGCGGACGCGGGCGCCCCGGACCCCGCACTGCCCGCGCACGTCCGCGAAGAAGCCGTCGCCCGCGGTGTGACCCGTCTGTGCGACTCCCAGCGCGCCGACGGCGGTTGGGCGATGGCCGGTGTCCCCACCGAGTTGCTGGCAACCGCCGCCGCTACCGCAGCGCTCCGGCTCACCGCCCCGGACCGGGCCGCCGAGACGATACGTGCGGGCACGGATCTGGTCACCAAGCTCGGCGGCCCGCAGGCCCTCCCGGAGCCGGTGATGACGGGCCTGGTACGGCAGTTCGACGCCCTGTCGGGCGTGGGTGACCTGTCGTCGCTGCCGAGACTGCCACTGGAGCTGACGCTGCTGCGCGGCCCCGCCCGCAGACTGCTCAGCCTCCGCCTCCCGATCTTCGCGAGCATGGCGCTCGCCCAGTCGGCCGACCGCCCGCCCGGGCCGCTCGCACCCCTGCGCGGCCCGGCACGGCGAGCGGCCCTCCGGGTGGTGCGTGACGCGTACGAACGTGAGGGCGCGACCGGCGAGTTCAGCACCGACCCGTGGCTGACCAGCCTGATCTCGCTCGGCATCGCCCGTTCCGGTCTGGCCCCCGACATCTCCCGCGCGTCCGCGCGGCGACTGTGCGAGATGGCACGCCCGAGCGGTTCCTGGGATCTGATGCCGCTCGATGTGACCTGGTCCAGCTTCGCGACGGCGGCGCTGCTGGAGGCCGGTCACGCCGCGGACCCCAGGCTGGAGGCGACCCGCGCGATGTTCCACGAGCGGCAGCAGGACGAGCCGTTCGCGGCGCTCGGCTGCCCTCCCGGCTACTGGGGGTTCTCCAGCGCGCACAGCTGGCCGATGGCGCTGGAGACCGCCGAGGTCAGCTCCACGCTGCTGCGCCTGCCCGGCGGTACGGGCGACGAGCACGCGCGGCGCGGCATCGACTGGCTGACCGCGATGCAGGACCGGTCCGGTTCCTGGAGCCTGGCCGTACGCGACAGCAAGCCCGGCGGTTTCGGTCCGTGCCCGCACATGACCGCGAAGGCCGTACGGGCACTGCTCGATCACGGCGTGATCCCCGAAGACCGGCGCGTGGCGAGGGCGTTGACTTGGCTGGCCCGCATGCAGCATGCGGACGGTTCGTTCGAGGCGCTGTGGTATCGCGGGCGCGTCGCGGGCACCGCAGTCGTGCTGGAGACCTTCTGCCGCGCGGGCCGGGACGGCAGCCCCACGGCACGGCGGGCGCGCGACATGCTGCTGCGTACGCAGGCCGCGGACGGTTCCTGGACGTCGGCGGACGGCGACGGCCACGGGGACGGCCACGGCGACGGGGACAGGGACAGGGACAGGGACGGCGGCGCCGGCACCGGCGCGCCGGCCGCAGGCATCGCCGAGGAGACGGCCTGGGCACTGCACGCGCTCCTGACAGCGGGCGCGGACCCGCAGGGCAAGGCGGTCGCCGCAGCCGCGCAGTGGCTGACCGACTCCCAGTGCGGCGACGGCAGTTGGCGGGGATCGCCCGTCAACGAGTACGTCCGCTTCTGCTCGCGCTACGCGGACGACGGCATCGCCTCCGGCCTCGCCGTCCGCGCCCTCGCGCGTCTGCGATCCGTCACATCCGGCGCCCGGAGCGGCACGAAGGAGGCGGGTGCGGCATGAGCGGCGGCCACGACGTGGACGTGGTGGTGTGCGGCGCCGGCGTGGGCGGGCTCGCCTCCGCCCGTGCCCTCGGCGCGCTCGGACTCCGTGTCCTGCTGGTCGACAAGCAGCGCGGCCCCCGCTCCGTCGCCAAGGGCGAGGTGCTGCAGCCGGGAGCGCTGCGTGTGCTGCGCCGCTGGGGCACCGACCGGCTGCTGACCCGCAACGGGGCGCTGCGCCTGGGCCGGCTGGCGGTGCGGGATCCGGCCGGTTCACCCGTGATGAGCCTCGACTACGGTCAACTGCCCGCCGTGGACAGTTCGTTGCTCGTACACGACCATCTGGCCGTACTCGAAGCGCTGACGGCCGGGCTGGGCCCTCAGGTGGAGACACGGCAGGGAGTGCGCGTCACGGAGGCGCTGCGCGACGCCTCCGGGCGGGTCACCGGCGTACGCCTCGACGACGGGTCCGGCGCACAGCAGGACGTGCGTACCCCGCTCGTCGTCGCCGCCGACGGAATCGGCTCCGGCCTGCGCCGCGCCGCGGACATCGGAGGCAGCCGCAGCGACTACCCGCACCGTCTCGTCGCCTTCGAGCTGCACGAGGCGCCCTGGCTCCCGGAGGACTTCTCGGCGTATCTCACCGCCCGTGGCCTGCGACTGGTGTATCCGCTCCCCGGCGGCCGCGTCCGCCTGTACGTACAGGCACAGCCCGGCGAGCTGCGGGGCCTGGACCGGGCCGGGTTCGCACGCTGGGGTGAGCGCGCGGTACGCGAGGTGCCCGCCCTCGAAGCGCTGGGCGGCGCCACGGCGGCAGCGGCGGCGACCCGGCAGCTCTTCCCCGTCGCGCGTTTCCTGGCGGCGCGGCTGACCGCCCCTGGCCTGGCCCTCGTCGGCGAGTCGGCCTACGCCGTGCACCCCATGGCCGCACAGGGCATGAACTCCGCGATCACCAGCGCGGCCGCGCTGGCCGACCAGCTCGCTGCCCGGATCACCCCCGCCGCACGGCCGGAGGATCGGAAGCCTCTGGACGCCGGTGCCGTGGACGCCGCCCTGCGCGGTTACGAGCAGGACCGGCTGCCCGTACTGGCCCAGGCGGCACGTACGAGCGACAACGCGGCCCGCATGGTCACCGATCTCACCTGGCCCGGACGGGTGCTCGGGCGCCGTGCGGTGCGCTGCACCGGCGCCAACCCGCGGCTGCTGCACGCCATCACGTACAACATGGCCGGTCTGGGACCTCGTCCGCTGACGCTGCTGGACCGGCTGCACCAGATCGGCCTGCTGCCCGATCCCCGCGCCCACCGGGTGCCGTCGTCATGAGCCGGCCACCTGCCGGTGCCCGCCCCTCCCGAACCCTGCCCTCAACTGCCCCCGGAGAACGGAGAGTCCATGTCCGGAGAGTCCATGCCCGGCCAGTCCAGGCCCGGCCCGAAGGGTCCGAAGCACCCCGCCGGTGACCGCGGGATGTCCGTACGCCCGGTCTCCGGCGCCATCGGCGCGGAGCTGCACGGCGTCGACCTGACCGCGGTCGACGACGAACTGTTCGCGCACATACACGAGTTGCTCCTGCGCCACCTCGTCCTCTTCATCCCGGGCCAGTCCGGGCTCACCCCCGAGGCGCACGTCGCACTCGGACGGCGCTTCGGCGAGGTGGAGGTGCATCCCTTCCTGCCGAAGCTGGACTCCCACCCCGAAGTGACCCTCATCGAGTCGGACAAGGGCGGGAAGGCGGACGAGTGGCACATCGACGTCACGTTCAGCCCGAACCCGCCGGTCGCGTCCATCCTCCATCTGGTCACCTGCCCCGAGTCGGGGGGCGACACGATGTGGAGCAACCAGTACCTGGCCTACGAGACGCTCTCCGAGCCGTTCCGGGAGATGCTCGACGGACTCACGGCGGTGCACGTCCTCCAGGCACCGGAAGTGGGGACGTTCTCCGCCGAACACCCCGTCGTACGCGTACATCCGGAGACGGGACGGCGCTCGCTGTACGTCACGCGGATGTGGACCTCGCACATTCCGCAGCTCAGCCGGAACGAGAGCGACGCGGTGCTGCAGTACCTCTTCGAGCACTCCGAGGCGCCGCGCTTCAACTGCCGCTACCGCTGGGAGCCGGGCGCGGTCGCCATCTGGGACAACCGGGCGACCCAGCACGTGGCGATCAACGACTACCAGGAGTACCGCAAGGGTCAGCGCGTGACCGTGCTCGGCGACCAGCCGTCCGGCGACGCGCCGCGCTGGAAGGAGTACGAACGCAGGGGCGACGAGCGGTACTACCCGCGGCGGGTCAACGCCCGCTCCGGGTACTGACGTTCTGACGGGTCTCTACGGGCGCAGGCACCGGCCGCCGAGGCCCAGCTCCCGCATGCCGGGCGCGCAGCTTGCGTTCAGCCGGGCACGCTCGTCCGGCGGCAGCGCCTCCGCCGCGCCCCTGCGGGCACCGTCGAGCAGCGCGCTCCCGGCCGCCAGCCAGTCGGGCCGCGCCTCGACACCGATGTGCCGGGCCAGCGCGGTCAGTTCGCGTTCGGGCGCGTCGAGCAGATCCTCGTACGAGAGGGAGGCGCGCAGCGGTTCGGGGATCTCAGCGAGACTCCGCACGCCCTCGGTGATCATCCCGCTCCACAGCTCGCCGAACCTCTCCACCGGCACGGGCCGCTCCAGCACACCGCGCAAATCGAAGGTGTCGTCGGCCATCAGCGTCCCGAGACCGGCCGCGAGATCCTGCTCCGGGGAGCCGGCCTCGGCCTGCGCCACGGTCCGCAGCAGGCGGAAGCCGGCGTGCCGGCTCATGGAGAGCGCGCAGTCCGGGCCGTCGCGATGCAGGTGGACGAAGCGGGCCTCGGGGAAGACGGCCCGCAGCCGTGGTACCGATGCGAGCGAGAAACCCGACCGCTCCACCACCGCCCGCCTGCCGCCGAACCGTACGGACAGGGCCTCGAACAGCGCCCGGTAGTGCTCGGCCACGGGAGCGCGGCCACGGCCCGACAGCACGGACTCCAGGGCGTCGAACAGCGCGTCCGGGTGGTCGGTGAGGTGCGGCAGCGTCGTCAGGCAGAGGGCGGGAACGCCCCCGTCGTCCGCCGCGAAACGGCCGCCCGGTACGCCCGGATACAGATGCTCCGGCAGCGGCGTCCCCTCCCGGATCATGCGGTCGGCGAAGGGCCGCCCGTCGGCGAGCAGACGCCAGAACTCCTCACCCGTCAGCGGTTGTTCGGGCAGCGCACCGGGTTCCACGGATGCGATCAGCTCGCTGAGGCCGAGCACCTCGGGGTGCAGCCGCAGCACACGCGACAGGGCCGTCGACCCGCACCGTCCCGTGCCGACGACGAAGGTCAGTGTCCGCTGCCCCGCCGGTTCAGGGGCCCCTGCCCCGGTCCATGCTCCGGTCCCGGTCCCGGTCCCTGGAGAGGAGGTCACAGTACGAAGTCGACGCTCACCGGGGCGTGATCGCTCCAGCGCTCGTCATGGCTTGCGGCCCGCTCCACGACGGCCTTCACCGCCCGCTCCGCCAGACCCGGCGTCGCCACCACGTAGTCGATGCGCCAGCCCGAGTCGTTGTCGAAGGCCCGCCCCCGGTACGACCACCACGAGTACGGCCCCGCGACATCCGGATGCATCGCCCGTACGACGTCCGCGTAGCCGCCGTCCGAGGGGTCGAAGACCCGCGAGAGCCATGCCCGTTCCCCGGGCAGGAAGCCGGAGGAACGGCGGTTGGCGCGCCAGTTCTTCAAGTCCGCCTCCTGGTGCGCGATGTTCCAGTCGCCGCACACCAGCACCTCCCGGCCGTCCGCCGCCGCGCGCTCGCGCAGCTCACGCAGGTACGGGAGGAAGGCGGCCATGAAGCGTTCCTTCTGCTCCTGGCGCTCGGTGCCGACGTCGCCCGACGGCAGATACAGGCTGGCGACGGTCATCCCCGGCAGGTCCACCTCGGCGTAGCGGCCGGAGTCCTCGAACTCCTCCGCGCCGAAACCGATGCGTACGCTGTCGGGCTCACGCCGCGTGAGCACGGCCACACCCGCACGTCCCTTCGCCGCGGCCGGCGCGTACAGCGTGTGCCAGCCGTCCGGTTCGCGTACGTCGTCGGGGAGTTGGTGCTGTTCGGCACGCACCTCCTGCAGGCACACCACGTCCGCGTCGGTGGCCGCCAGCCACTCGCGGTAGCCCTTCCTGGCCGCGGCGCGCAGCCCGTTCACGTTGATCGTCGTCACCTTCGGCATCCGGGTCACCATACGATGCGGGCATGCGAATCGTCCGTGTGCCCTACGACCATCCGGAAGCGATGAAGCTGAACGACGCCGTGCAGCAGGAGTACGCGGAGCGTTACGGCGACGAGGGCGACATCACGCCGCTCGACCCCGCGATGTTCGAACCGCCGCGGGGGCTCTACCTGTTGGCGTACGACGAGGCCGGGCGCCCCGTGGCGACCGGCGGCTGGCGCACTCAGGACCGCAACGACGAGGGCTACGCCGACGGCGACGCCGAGATCAAGCGGATGTTCGTGGTGCGCGAGGCGCGCGGACGCGGGCTCGCCCGGCTGATCCTCGCCGCGCTGGAGGACGACGCACGCGCCGCGGGTCGCACCCGCATGGTGCTGGAGACGGGCACGATGCAGCCCGAGGCGATCGGCCTGTACACCTCCTCGGGCTACGAGCCCACGGAGAAGTTCGGCCTCTACCGCTTCGAGGCGGCGAGCCGCTGCTACGCCAAACCGCTCTGATCCGGGGGCAGTTCCGCCTCGGGCGCCGGGCCGCCCCGGGCGGACTCCGCACCTCCCGGCCGCGCGAGCTCCGCCGCCTCCGCGATGCCGTGCTCCTCCACCGACACCGCCCGCATGCCCGGCAGTCCGGCCGCCGCGAGCTGCCCCGTCAGCGCGCGCCCCGGCGGCAACTCCACACAGCAGTCCACCTTTTCCCCCGCGAGCGCCGCCGTCACCTCCGCCCAGCGCACGGGCCGTGCCGCGGACCAGGCCAGGTCGTCGAAGACGGCGTTCGTGTCGCCGAACAGCGACCGCCCCTGCACTCCGCCGACGTAACGCACCGACTGCGGACGCCTCTTGACCGTCGCCAGGTGCTGGGCGAGCCGGATGGCGACGTCGCTCTCCGGCCCGTTCGTGCTCTCCGCCTCATGGAGCAGCTCGCCCCGCAGCCGTACGGCCCGCAGCGCCTCCTCCAAGGTGAGGACGTCCGCGAGCACCGCCGCCGCGTATCCGCCGGTGCCGTGGCCCGCGACGTACGAGGGCCGTACCTCCTCGTCCTCGATCAGCGCACGCGCACCCGCGACGCCCGCGATCAGCAGCGCCAAGTGGCAGGCCACCGGGGAGCGTTCGAGCGCCTCCTCGGAGTCCAGCTCGACGATGCCGTCCGCGTACTCCCTGCCGGAGGCGGCGCCGTCCTCCCCGCCCGTACGCGGTGCGAGGCCTCGCAGAGCCCAGTCCGCCTCGGCCAGCACGGTCGCGGACGCCGCGGTGTCGGGCAGCCGGTGCAGCATGCCGGGACGCTGCGAACCCCGGCCGGGGAAGAGGAACGCGATGCTCATGGGGTCAGCCTGGCCCGCGGCGCGCCCGCGGCGCCAATCGGCCCCACCCGCGGGGGTCCCTCGAACTCCCTTGCCCACGGCGGCGGAAGGCCCGCCCGGGCACCCGAGGCGGCCCCACCGGCGAACTCCCGGGGCCCTTCGGTCCTGCGGCCCCCGCCGGACGTGCCTAGGGGGCGTCCGGCGGTTCCTCGCGGGCTCACGACGCCCGGCACCGCACCTCTCCCCCGCTTCGCGGGTGGGGGTCCCCCCAGCGGAGCGAGGGGGAGTGCCCCCAGCGTTGTCGGGCTCGTCCGAATACTCCCGCCCCTGGGCTTCGCCATGGGGAACCCCAGCCCTCCGGCATGGGGGACCCCAGTATGAGAACGACCCTCCGCCTTGCGATGCGTCCCCTGGGCCTGCGGCCCGGGGAGGCCCCATGCACCGGACTCCCCCTGGCTTCGCCGGGAGGTGCCCCCAGCTCGCTGACCCACGAAGATCCGTCGGACACCCCCTAACCCGTGCGGCACCGATCCGTCCGTGTGAGGCTGACCCCATGCACACTCCCGAGGACCCGTCGCTGGCGGAGAAGATCCGGGCCGACACGGCCCATTCGGCGCGCGTGTGGAACTACCTGCTGGGCGGCCGTGACAACTTCCGGCCGGACCGCGACGCGGGAGACATCGTCCTCAAGCTCTTCCCGGGCATCGCCCGTCTCGCGCGCCTCCAGCGGCGTTTCCTGTCACGTGCGGTGCGCTACCTCGCCGCCGAAGCCGGCATTCGCCAATTCCTCGACGTGGGCACGGGGTTGCCGACGGTGGACAATACGCACGAGGTCGCACAGCGTGTGGCCCCGGAGAGCAGGATCGTCTACGTCGACAACGACCCGCTCGTACTCGTTCACGCGCAGGCCCTCCTCACCAGCAGCAAGGAAGGTGCCTGCGACTACATCGACGCCGACGTCCGCGACCCCGCCACGATCCTCGAAGCGGCAAGCAGGACACTGGACTTCGGCGAGCCGGTCGCGCTGACGCTGCTCGGCACCATCGGGCAGATCCCCGACTCCGACGGCCCCTCGTCGGTCGTGGCACGGCTCATGGAGCCGCTGCCGTCCGGCAGCCACCTGGCGCTGAGCGACGGCACCGACACCAACGAGGTCCTCAACGAGGCGATCGCCGCGTACAACGCGAACTCCGCCGGCTCCTATCACCTGCGCGGCGCGGAGCACATCGCCCGCTTCTTCGACGGCCTGGACGTGGTGGAGCCCGGCATCGTCACCACGTCCGACTGGCGCCCGGACGCGGCCGATCCGCGCGAGGGCCCAGGACTGGTGGACGCCGTCTGCGGCGTCGGACGCAAGCCGTGACGCACCGGGCGCGGGAGCGCGAGGGAGGCGGCCGTCCCTGACCGCCGATCCGCACCCACTGCTGCGTCTGCTCCTCGATGCCGCCGACGGCCACTTCCCACCCACTGACGGCGGCGTGACCGTGCTCGGCCCCCTCCCCGGTGGCCTGGAGTGCTCCGTCGCCTTCACCGGGCACGCCGTCATCGCGACGTCACTCCCCGCCGAAGAGGTCCGCGAGCTGCGACCCGACGGCTTCGGCGGCTCCCTCGCCCCGGAACTGCTGCGCGCCCTCGCCGGTCCGGACGGCACGATCGGCTGCGTCGACGCCACGCTGACGGCCCGCGGCACCGGCGGCACGCCCCGTCTGCAGGAACGACCCGGCATGCGGCACCATCCCCGCGTCCGGCTGGCGCGTGAACTGCGTACGCACGTACGGACGTTCGGCGACGAGCGCGGTCTGGTAGTCCTCGCCGAAGGGCTGGCCGGCCGCCGGGAGGTGAGCACCGAACTCCACGATCCGCCGCGCGACGCCGGCCGGGGCACGGGCCGCTCCCTCATCCGGGACGCGCTCACACTCGTCCCGGAGGGCGAACCCGTCTTCGCCGCCGTCTCCCCCGGCAACGCCCGCTCCCTGCGAGCCTTCCTCGCGGCGGGCTTCACGCCGGTCGGCTCCGAATCCGTCCTCCGCCCCGCCCGCCGGACGGGCGGAGGGCCCGCGGACCTGGAGCGACTACGCCGCAGGGCGCTGCACATCCACGACCTCTACGACGAGGTCAACAGGCGGGAACGCGGCCGGGTGCGGAGTCGCAAGGAGTTCATGCTGGGTTTCGCCGGCGACGTCGGCGACCTCGCGAAGCTCGTCATGGCCGAGGAAGGCGCACGCGAAGTCCCGGGCGGGCGGGCCGCGTTGGAGCACGAACTCGCGGACTGCCTGTGGTCGGTCCTGATACTCGCCCACCGCTACGACGTCCCCCTCGAAGAGGCCTTCGTCCGCACGATGGACCAACTCGACGCCGCGATCAGGGCGAGAATCTCCGCAGCGGAACGCGGAGGGGACACATGACCACGGACCGGCAGCCGATGGACCTCAAGGCCTACGAGGCCCGGGCCCGTTCCGGACCCTGCTTCGTCTGCGCGTTCGTCGCCGGCGACCCGGACTTCGCCCACGAGACCGTCCACGAGGACGAGGAGCACATCGCCTTCCTCGACCGCTGGCCGACGCTCCCGGGAAAGATCCTCGTCGCACCGAAGCAGCACGTCGAGCACGTCGTCCGGGACCTCGACGAGGCCGCCTGGCTGCGCCTGATGGGCGTGGTACGCGGAGTGGCCCTGGCCATGGAGGACGTACTCGCGCCCGAGCGCACGTATCTGCTGTCGCTCGGCAGCCGGGAGGGCAACTCCCATCTGCACTGGCACATCGCGGGGCTGCCGGAGGGAGTGCCGTACGGACAGCAGCAGTTCCACGCCCTTATGACGGAGAACGGGGTGCTGGCCGTGCCGCCGGAGGAGTCAGCCGCACTCGCGGCGCAGTTGCGCGAAGCGTGTGGGGCGAGGCTCGGCCTGGGGCAGGACGGTGCCTAAGGCGGCGCAATCGCGCTCTGTGGAAAACCGCCTCTCCGTGGTTCCATCATTGTCATGACCATGAGGCGCCGTTACTTCCTCCGCGGAACAGCCGTACTCCCCCTCACCGCGCTGCTCGGCGGAACCACGGCCGCCGCGGCGCACGCCGCACCCGCCGACGGCCGGTCCGCTGCCGCGTCCGCCGCCGGGCCCGACGCCTGGATGTCACAGCTCCCCGACGGCGTACTCCTGCGGGAGCTGACCATCCCGGGGACCCACAACTCCGGTGCCCTCCACGGCGGTCCGTGGACCGAGTGCCAGAACACTGCGATCGCCGGGCAGCTCTCCTCCGGCATCCGGTTCCTCGACGTCCGCTGCCGCCTCTTCGAGGGCTCGTTCGCCATCCACCACGGCCCGGCCTATCAGCACCTCAACTTCGACGACGTACTGGGCACTTGCCGCGACTTCCTGGCGTCCCGTCCGTCCGAGACGGTGCTGATGCGGGTGAAGCAGGAGTACTCGGAGGAGAGCGCGGAGCAGTTCCGTCTCGTCTTCGAGGACTATCTGGACGGACGCGGCTGGCGCTCGCTCTTCCGGCTCGACCCCGCGCTCCCGGACCTGGGAGACGCGCGCGGCAAGGTCGTACTGCTCGGCGACTCCGACGGACTGCCCGGCGTGCGCTACGGCGACCCGCAGCTCTTCGACATCCAGGACGCCTACAACGACGAGCCGGGCGCCAAGTACCCGTTGATCGAGGACCACTTCCGCAAGGCCGTCGCCCAACCGGGCAGGCTCTACGTCAACTTCGTCAGCACGGCGGCCTTCCTCCCGCCCCGGTCCAACGCCGACCGTCTCAACCCCCGCGTCCGCGACCTGCTCGGCTCACCCGAGAACGCCGCCTGGCGGGGCCTCGGCATCGTGCCCATGGACTACCCGAACGAGCACGGACTCACCGAGGCCCTGCTGAAACACCAGCCCTCAACGGCCGGTCACGTCACCGCTGTTTGATCTTTTCGCGCTTCACCTCCAGATTCAGGAAGCGCGGCTCCCCGACGCACAGCGCACGTGCCTGATCGGCCACCTGCTGCGTCTCCGGGAGCTGGCTGTTCTCCATCGCCTTCTGGTACGAGGGGAATTCGACGATGTCCACGTAGTGGGCGGGCTTGTCGCGGTCCTGTGCGTGCATCTCGTGCAGCACGGTCCGCTTGCCCTCGGTGACCTTCATCCACTGTTCGAAGACGGCCTCCAGCTCGTCGGGGCGGTTGGTCTCGTACTCGATGATCTGGACGAATGTCATTGGATGGCCTCCCGTCGTGGCCGTTCGTGTTTCTGCCGGGTCACACACTGAGCGGCACCGCGTGGATCTCGTCCACGGTGTGCCCGGCCCTCTCGTGGGCGCGCCGTACGGCCTGCGCGGACGGCGCCTCGGACAGGCAGAACACCGTCCCCGACTCCGGGTCGGCCCAGGCGTGCTCGAAATGGACGCCCTCGGCGTGCTCGGCCGCGAGATCGGCCCGGTGGGCGTCGTCGAGCTGCTCCGCGCTTATGCCGTTCAATCCGCGATGGACGTCCATGAATCTGGGCACAGCTCTCCACCTCCGGTGACCGTGGTGAGGACCCGGTGGGAGCCCGGTCGGGGCCCCGCTGACTCCATGGTGCTCCCGGTTGACGGAAACCCCCAAACATGCATGAAGCGCCCATACGGCGCCCGTCGGCGCGATCGTTGCCCGGAACCCTTCACGCCGGTGACAAAGACGACCGCGCGCCGCAGGCGGAGCCTAGAGTCGTGACGCCTTTTCCGTTCCAGGGAGCGCTGATGAAAGACCAGTCGCCACCGGCCGAGACCAAGACCAAGACCGAGGCCGACAGCACCCAGCGGCGCGACGAGGGGGCGCCACTGGGAATCCTGTCGTGGCGGCCCGGCAGGTTCGTCCTCGCCGTGATCGCGGCGGTCGCAGTCGTCGCGGCGGTCTCCACCGCGCTCGTGCTCGGTGGCGGTGACTCCACAGCCACCGTGGCGAAGTCCTCCAAGCCCCCGACGGTGGAGAAGCTGGCGTCGGCACTGAAGTGCAAGGTCGACATCCAGAAGAAGGTCGAGGACTACCGCCTGGGAGCCTGCACGTCCAAGAAGACGAGGTACACGTTCGTCACCTTCAAGGACAACAGGGCCAAGCGCGGCTGGCTGGACTTCTCGAAGGACTACGGCGGCACCTACCTCGTCGGCTCCCGGTGGATCGTGGTGACGGACGCGCCGTCGAAGCTGGGCCCGATCCAGGCGAAGTGGGGCGGGACCGTCGAACGCGGCAAGAACCACGGCCAGGGCCACGGCCGCTCCTGACCCGCGGACGCCCGCTTCCCGTCATCGACGGTCACGTCTGATCGGCATGGTCACGCAGGCGGATGTGGGATGAGCGCTGCCCGTGTGACAGCCGGCGGCGCGCCCGCAGGCGGCCTCCGAAAGGGCCCGCGCAGCGCCGGAACGGAGCCGCACAGGGCGGATTCGAATAGGCGTCGAAACTGCTGACGGCCTTTCACCTAATAGGGTTACCAAGAGTTGCACCACGCTGCGGCGAGGGGCATCATTCCCCGAACCAAAGCCCCGACTGGCGCTGCTGTCCCCGTAGTTCAGCTGTCGGTGGCTCCAAGTCCCCTGGAAGGTTCCCCTAGTTGATCACGCATGTCTTGGGTTCGCGGGCTCGCCGTTCCGCGCTGTTGGGCGCCGCCACCGTAATCGTCGGCGGCGCGATGGTCTCCGCTCCCGCCCATGCCGCTCCCGCGGACGGGCACTCCGACTCGACCGGTAACGCGACCGCCGTCGCGGCGCGTGCCGATCTCGAGGTCTCCGTGGCGAACGCCGCCAAGGTTCCGGTCAAGGCGTCCCTCAACGCCGTCAGCGCCCCCGAGGACGCCGAAGAGACGCTGCTGACCGCCGAGGTGAACGGCGCCAACAAGGGTCAGCCCCTCAAGCTGGTCCAGGCCGACGTCGCCCGCTCCGGCGCCACAGCCGACGCGCGGCAGTCCTCAGGCCACGTCAAGCTCGCCGGGCTCCGGGCCTTCGCACCCGGCCTGCTCGGCAAGCCGCTGGTGAGCGCGGACCTCCTCACCGCGACCGCCACCTGCAAGGCGGGCGAGAAGCCGACGGCCGAGGCAGACCTGCAGAACGTCTCCGTCCTCGGAAAGCCGGTCACCGTCAACGGACTCGGCAGCAAGCAGGTCAAGGTGCCCGGCGTCGGCACCGTCGACATCGCGCTCGAGCAGGAGACCACGAAGGCCGCCTCCGGGGCCGCGACCGCGCTGAAGCTGTCGTACGAGGTGAACCCGGCCAAGCTGAACATCGTGAAGGCCACCGGCGAAATCGTGCTCTCGGAGGCCACCTGCCGTACGCCGAAGGGCGGCGGCGATGAAGGGACCGGCGGCGCCGGCGGCAACGACCCCGGCCCGCAGACCGGCGGCAACGACGGAGGTGACGGCGGTGACGGCCTCGCCGAGACCGGAGGCAGCTCCGCCACGCCCGTCATCGCAGGCGCCGGCGCGCTGCTCGTCGCAGGAGGCGGAGCCCTGTACCTGATCCGCCGCCGCGGCGCCCGCAGCAGCTGAGGATCATGCGGTAGCGGCGGCACCGCGTGACCCTCACTTCCGACGGGTCCCGGCGGGCCGCCCCGCTCTGACCGAAGCCCACCGCACCTCACCCCCGTAGGTGCGGTGGGCTTCCTGCATTGCGAAGAGCCGGACGGTGAGAAGACGGCCGCTGCGGTCAGCCGCCCCCGGTCAGCCGGTGCGGCGCGAGCGGGTCAGGGCCAGCCCGCCGAGGGCAGTGCTGATCAGCCCCGCCAGCATGGCCACGTACGCCCCGCCCAGCCCGTTGCCGGTGCCGAGACCGCCGTCGGCGGTGGCCGCGACCAGCCCGCCGAGGGCCAGGCTGATCAGCCCCGCCACCATGGCCGCCGCGGCCCCGAGCGACCCGTTGGCGGTGCCCAGGCGACCGGCGGGGCGGGCCAGTGCCAGCCCGGCGACGATCAGGCCCGCCAGCCCCACCAGCGCACCCGTGCCGGCCCCGAGCCGCCCGAGGCCGAAGTCGTAGAAGCCGGCGGCGACCGGCTGGACGTGGACGTGCGCGGCCGCCGGTGCGGCAAGCCCGATACTTCCGAACAGGGCGGCTGCGGTGGCGAGTGCGGCGGCGGCGAGGAGGCGACGGACTGACATGCGGTGCTCCTTCTCCTACGGCTGGACGTCCTCCTGCTGCTGGACGTCGCCCCGATCGTGTCCCCCGGACCTGCCGCCGGTCGTCCCGCGTACGGAGGCACTTCGCGCTGCCGCCGACGGCGCACCTGGATGCTGCGGGCGCGGCAGGCGCCGTGAAAGTACTGCGCGTGCGGTAGTCGGCCGCTCGTCCTCCGGCAGGACTCGCCCGCGACGGCATCGGACTAGGGTGCGCGCGTGAGCAACGGACGGTTCCGCGTTCCGGCGGGTGTCAGGGACTGGGCGACCGCCGTCGGCGTGGCTGCGGCGCTGCTGGTCACCGGGCTGACCGGGCAGCACTCCGCCACGGACCTCGACCTGCTCGGCTACGCGCTGCTGGCCGCGGGCGGCCTGGCGCTGGCCGCCGGGCGCCGGGCACCGGTTCCCGTCCTGGCCGCCACCGGACTGTGCGCGGTGGGGTACCAGGCGGCCGGTTTCGATGTGCCGGCCGTCGCGTACCTGTTCGCGGTGTACGCAGCAGTGCGCGCTGGACACCGCATCCTCACGGTGGCGGCGAGCGTGACCATGCTGGCCGCTCTCCCCCTCGCGGCCCTGGCCTCGGGCGTGCACGGCACGGGCGAGGCGTTCGCCCAGGCCCGAGGCGCCCTCGAGCTGGCCTGGCTGATCGCGGCCGGAGCCGCCGGGGAGGCGCTGCGGCAGGCCGAGCGGCGGGCGGACGCAGCCGAGCGGAACCGGGAGGAGACCGCGCGGCGCCGCGCCGACGAGGAGCGGCTGCACATCGCGCGGGAGCTGCACGATTCGCTCACCCATCAGATCTCGGTCGTCAAGGTGCAGTCCGAAGCCGCCGTCCACGTGGCCCGCAAGCGGGGTGAGCAGGTGCCGGAGGCGCTGCTGGCGATCCGGGAGGCCGGTCGTGAGGCCGCACGGGAGCTGCGAGCGACCCTGGAGGCGCTGCGTGACGACGACACGACTCCGCCTCACGGGCTCGATCACATCCCCGAACTGGTGGAGCGGGTCGGTGAGTCGGGCCTGGACGCGACGCTGACGATCGAGGGACGGCGGCCCGAGGTCCCGGTCGCGGTGGGCCGGACCGCCTACCGGATAGTTCAGGAGTCGCTGACCAACATCGCCCGTCACGCCGCCGCCACCACGGCGTCGGTCCGCATCGACTACCGGCCGGACGCCCTCGTCCTGCGAGTCGACGACGACGGCGAGGCCACGCCGGACATCGCCCCGGTGCCCGGCATCGGGCTGCTCGGGATGCGCGAACGAGTCGCCGCTCTCGGAGGCCACCTGCGGGCGGCACCCCGCAGCGAGGGCGGCTTCACGGTCCAGGCCGAACTTCCCGTGGAAGAAGCGTCATGATCCGTGTCCTCCTGGTCGACGACCAGCCGCTCATTCGCAGCGGATTCCGCGCGCTCCTCGACCTCGAAGACGACATCGAAGTGGTCGCCGAGGCCGCCGACGGGAAGACGGCCCTGGAGCTCGCTGAAGAGCATCTGCCCGACATCGCGCTCGTCGACATTCAGATGCCGGTCGTCGACGGCATCGAGACGACCCGGCGCATCGCCGCGCACCCGGCCCTGGCCCGGGTGCACGTCGTCATCCTGACCAACTACGGCCTGGACGAACACGTCTTCAACGCACTGCGCGCCGGCGCAGCCGGATTCCTCGTCAAAGACATCCAGCCGGAAGACTTCCTGCACGCCGTACGCGTCGCCGCTCGCGGCGACGCCCTGCTGGCACCGTCGATCACACGCAAGCTGATCAACCGGTACGTCACCCAGCCGTTCCCCGACGACAGCGGCACAGGGCTGCAAGAGCTGACCGGCCGCGAACGCGAGACCGTCGTTCTGGTCGCGCAGGGCCTGTCCAACGACGAGATCGCCGGTCGCATGGTGATCAGCCCGCTCACCGCGAAGACCCACGTCAACCGGGCCATGACCAAGCTCCATGCCCGCGACCGGGCCCAACTGGTGGTCCTCGCCTACGAATCCGGCCTCGTAACCCCTCGTAACTCCTGAATCCCGTCCGGGTGCACGCGTGCCGTGACTGCTGCCGGCGCCGGGGCGGCCTTACTCGCTGTGGACGATCTGGATCAGATTGCCGCACGTGTCGTCGAAGACCGCGGTGGTCACCGGGCCCATCTCCAGCGGCTCCTGGGTGAACTGCACCCCGAGCTCGCGCAGCCGGCGGAACTCCGCATGTACGTCGTCCACGGCGAAAGCGGTGGCCGGGATGCCGTCCTCGGCCAGCGCCGACATGTACGGCTTCGCGGCGGGATGGACATCGGGCTCCAGCAGCAGCTCGGTCCCGTCGGGGTCCTCCGGCGAGACCACGGTCAGCCAGCGGTGCTCGCCCACCGGAACCTCGTGCTTCTTCACGAAGCCCAGCACGTCCGTATAGAAGCGCAGGGCCTTGTCCTGGTCGTCGACGAAGACGCTCGACAGATGGATCCTCATGGTGTGCTCTCCGGTGCGTCGGGCCTGAGCCACCGGGTCACGATGAGCTCAAGGGGTTCGGTGTTCAGATCGTGGAACTTGTAGCGGCCCTGGCGCCGCGAACGGACCAGGCCCGCGGATTCCAGTACGACCAGGTGCTGACCGATCGCCTGCCGTGTCAGCCCAAGACCGTGCTTGGCCGCCAGCCGCGCGCAGATCTCGAACAGGGTCTGGCCGTCCCGTTCCACCAGCTCATCGAGGATGCGCCGGCGGGTGGGGTCGGCCAGCGCCTTGAAGACGTCCTCCGCCACAACCGACACCATAGGAAAGTGACGACTTACCTATCAAGGCTGCGGGCGAGATTTTCCTGGCCGAGGAGACGGCGCCTGCACGCGGCGACAGGCTCGGCACTCGGCACTCGGCACTCGGCACGGAACGGGCGGGACGGAAAGGGCTGGACGGAAAGGGCGGCACGGAACGCCGTGGCGGTCGCGCCGCCGGGCTCGGAACGGGAGGGTCCGGAGCAGCTCTCGACCGCGGCTCGCCCGCCAGGTCCCGCGGCGCGGACGGCGGTGCAGACCAGGGCCTTCGACCCGGGAACCGCCCGCGCCACGGACACAGAGCAGGAGGGCGGGGGTGCCCTTCCACTCCGCAACGACCGAAGACCACCCCGGCCGCGTTCCTTTCTGCGCCGTGAGGCGGGAAATCCGTCACACCATTCCCTGTGAATGAGATGTGGAATTCTCGTAACCACCTCCGGGAACAGGCAACCGCGTAACGCTTTCCGAGCGTTCTCCGCAGTGCTTGTGGACAGGCAGAGCCCTCGCACGATCACGTGTGGGAGGGGGCGGAGGCGCCTCTTGAAGCAGAGGGACGGTTCGTCGTCGTCACTCTCGATCACCTCTGCCGCCGGGAAATCCGCACCTGGAGAATGGACGCTCATGAGTCACACCCCCGAGCCGATGACCACGGGCAATGCTCACACGGGCACCCGTGGCGAGCCGGCATCGCAGCGAACTGCCCTGATCATCCACACCATCGCCGACATCGCAGCCGCGTTCCTCGGCCTGTGGATCCTGCTCCACCTTCTCGAAGCCAACCAGGCGAATGTATTCGTCCAGTTCGTCGAAGGCATGGCCAACTGGCTCGCAGGCTGGTCGCAGGACATCTTCACCATGGAGAACGAGCACGTGCGCTTCGCGCTCAACTACGGCCTCCCCGCGCTTGTTTACCTCTTCATCGGCCACGGAATCGCCGCGAAAATACGCCGGGGATGACCGGAGACTCATCGAATTCCGCTCGGTCACGAGCCCGGTGAACATGGCGGAGGGACATCTCCACCGCATGATCACCTCCCCCTGATGCGGCGACTATCGGCGCACTCCGGCGCCGATAGCGACCGCATCGAATGCTGTCGAGGCTGTCCGTGCACGCGCGGACATGGCCGCACGGCGCGAGCAAGTGAGCTACGTGGCCACGGCTTGCTGGTGCGCGCGCAGACCGATGAGTTTCTCGGCAAGTCCGGGTCATCATCAGGACGGCAGGTACACCTGCCGGAGCATGATGGGTCAGCTTGCCGGCGCCGCTTCACCAGTGCCGGTCGGCTGAACATGCCTCATTGAGGATGTGACATGTCGGACAGCGAACCGGATGCTGTGCTGGGGCCGTTCTCGTCTCCAGGCGCGCGTGCGACGCCGTGGGCCTCTGCGTTGGCGGTCCTCGGTGAGGCGGAGGTGTTCTGGCTTTCCACGGTGCGGCCTGACGGGAGACCGCACGTGACGCCGTTGCTGGCCGCTTGGAGTCTGGGCGGCCTGTGCTTCACCACGGGTGGTCAGGAACGCAAGGCGCGAAACCTTGAGCACAATCCCCGCTGTGTGCTGACGACCGGCACGAATGCCTTGACCGGTGTGGACGTCGCCATCGAGGGGCTCGCATCCTTGGTGGACCGGCGCTTCGAGCGTGAACAGGCCGTCGCAGACTTCGAGCGGAAGTACGGCGCGCATCTGACCAGCCCCGAGGGTTCCTGGTACGGGTTGGGCAAGGCCGTCATCGCCGGCGACACCAGGCTGTATCGAGTCGCGCCGACCGTCGGCTTCGCTTTCGGCAAGCTGCCGGCATCCAGCCAGACTCGCTACACGTGGCCGAGCCGGTGACGATGATGCCGCCCTCGCTTCAGCAGATGGTCCAGAGCGTCCTCGACGAACTCGTTGATGCCGGAGCCGAAACCGGCTTGCAGGTCGCCGTCCACCACCACGGTGCTCTTGTTGTGGACGCCGTCTCCGGTGTCGCCGACAGCGAGAGCGGGCGCAGGGTGACCCCGCAGACCCCCTTCTTCAGCTTCTCTGCCGGCAAGGTCATGACGTCGCTGATCGCTCACCTGCTCGTCAGGACCGGTGCAGTCGGATACGACACGCCACTGGCCGACCTCTGGCCCGAGTTCGGTGCCCACGGCAAGTCGACCGCGACTCTTCGACACGTGCTCACACACTCCGTCGGCGTGCCGGCGATGCCTCGTGGCATCGGCCCTGCCGACCTGACTGACTGGTCGCGGGTCTGCACCGCGATCGCCGACGCCGAACCGCGGTGGCGGCCCGGGACCGAGACGGGGTACCACTCGTTCACCTTCGGCTTCCTCGTCGGCGAAGTCGCACGCCGGGCCACAGGCAAACCGATGCGGCAACTCCTGCACGAGTGGGTCACCGAGCCCCTGGGCATCCAGGGTGACCTGTACTTCGGTGTGCCCCGAAGCGACCTGGCCCGGCTGGCACGACTCGAAGACGGCGCACCGCGTCCCGTCGCCCCACCTGACGGCGATGCCGTTCTTGCGCCCTGGGAACTGCAACCGACGGCAGCCATGGGCAACAGCCACGAGATCCTGCAAGCGGACATCCCATCGGTCGGCACCTTCACCGCGCGAGGAATCTCTGCCATGAACGCCGCGGTCCTCGACGGCCGACTCATCGATTCACACCAGCTCGAGGAGTTGACGGCGGTGGCTTTCGAGGGCACCGACCAGATCTTCGGCAACCAAGCGCGGCTGGCCCTGGGCTATCCCCTCGGCCGCATCGGTACTCAGCCGGACGAGACACCCACCACGTTCGGCTGGGTCGGTGGTGGCGGCAGCTACGTCTATGCCGACTACGCCACCGGCACCTCCTTCGCCATGACCAAGACCCGTCTCACCCCCCACTTCAACACCGCACAACGACTCGCAGACGTCACCACAGCCGAGATCAACCCACACGTCTGAGTATCGACACCCCATCGGACAGTCCCTAGTTCCCCCATTGACCGAGCATCGCGTGGTTCTCCTCGGAGCGCTGCTTCAGGAGCGCGAGGAGATCGTCCTCCGCGCGCACGAACGCCTCGAAGACCTCGCGTACCGCCGGCTCCGCCATCGCGGCCTCGTCGTGAGGACACACCGGCAGACTCCGGTACCCCTCCATCGCCTCAGCCGTCGCGGCCAGTTGGGAGGCGATCGCCCGGTGCTCGCGTACCAGGCGCTGGTACGCGTCGTATTCCGGATTGCCGTCCGGGCCGGCGACGGTCAGAGCTCTCATGTGGTTCTCCAGCACGTTCGCCAGCCGATCCATCAGTTCACCGGTTTTCCCGGGCAGTTCCGCACTGGCCGCAAGTCCCTTGCCGCACGTCCATTCTTCCTCTGTCATGGCCTCGTCCTTTCGGGCTGTGCCCGCTCTGAGTTGTTCTGCTTCTGCTTCTGCTTCTGCTCCGCCGCCGGGCTCTTGCGGTGCGCCTCCCACAGCTTCGGAGCAAGCTAGCCAATCGCTGTGACAGCCGACGGCTCCTCGCGCCCGTCCGCACGTCGCGTACGTACACGCGCACCCCGGCAACCGATCGCCGGCGAAGGCGGATCCCGGAGGGTGCAACCCGCATGGCATGGCGGCCTGTTGTCTAGGGGTCCGGCTGCCGGAGCCCAGGTCTCGCGGACGCTCGGGAGCGGGCGCGCGTGGATAGGATCGCGTGGGCCCCGGCGTACCGACCGGGCGGGGGGCTGGGGGGTCGGCGGCATGAGTACAGCTGGAGGCGCACCGGGTGGCGGCCACTGGGATGGCGGCCACGGGGGCAACCAAGGGGCGGGGCAGGGATCGCCGCAGCCGGGCCGGCAAGGCGGTTGGCAGCCGGGCCCGCAGCCCGGGCCGGGTCTGCAGCCCGGGCCGGGTCTGCCGCCGCAGCCCGGCTGGGGACCGCACCGCCCATGGCCGCCGACGCCTCCGCCGGAGCCGGCCCGGGGGCGGCGGATCGCGCGGTACGTCTTCAACCCGCTCCACGCGGCACGGAAGGTCTTCCGTCCGTCGCGTCCCGGCGTCGTCGAGGATCCCACCGTCCGCAAGCTCCAACTGTGGCGCACGGTCGCGGGCGTCGTCGCCTGGGTGTGGCTGACGGTCACGTACAGCGCGATCAGCGACACGGGGAAGGCGGTCGATGTCGTCTTCGATCGCCTCGACCAGAGCTGGATCAGCGTACTCGTGCTGATCTGCACGTTCCCCGTCGTCGTCGGCGTCTTCTGCGTCGCGGCCCGCGGCGGACTGCGGCGCGTCTATCTGCGCCGCTCCCTGAAACCGCTCGGCGCGGTGACGGCCGTCGTTGCCTCCATGTTCACCTTCCCACTGGCGGTGGCGCCGGAGCTGCAGGGTTTCCGGGACTTAGTGGGAATCCCCGGCAAGGTGGTCATCGCGCTGCTGGCGCTGTGGTCCCTCGGCTTCGCGATCTACGGCATCGGGCTCTCGCTCGTACACGTCTTCCGCACAGCCGACATCCACGAGCTGGTGCCGCCGATCCTCGCCACCCTTCTGGTGTGGGAGATGGCGATCATGGACGTGGCCACGGGCGCCTACGAGAACGTCCCGCCGCTCGCCCGGGCCGCCTTCATGATGGGCGCACCGGTGACCGTGACGGCTTTGTCCGCCTGGGAGGCGTACCGGCTGCGCCGCCACCACGGACTGCGCCTGCGCGCGGCGTTGCGAGGCTGAGGCCCGCCAGGCGGGCCGTCCCGGCTCCTGGCCTTCGGCAGCAGCGGCTCCAGGACCGCCACTCACCGCGCGCGACGGAGGCCGGGGTATCCCCGATCCGCCGCTTCCTCCGACCATCGCGTGCCCTTCCCGTAAGCAACCTCCACGCCGGTAACGTCGTCGCTCAACAGCGGCGGACCATGGCGAGACGGCTTTGCGACGGCGGAGGACGGGGCGATGACGAGCAGGGCGGGCAGACTGCGCGACGGCGTGGCACGCCTTGCCGCCAGAGTCGTCAAGCGCCGGGCCGGGCAGCCGGCCGAGGAAGCGGCGGCCCCCGAGGTCGGAGCCGGCCCGCCCGGGACGGGGACACCCGAACCGTCACAACCGCCTGGCGGACGGCCCGCGCCCTCGGCGGCTCTGCCCTGGGGTCTGCGGGTCGCGGCCGAGGCGGCATGGCGGCTGCTGGTGCTGGCGGCACTCGTCTGGGTTCTGAGCCGGATCATCGGGGCGATCAGCCTGCTCGTCCTCGCCTTCGCCGCCGGTCTGCTGGTTACGGCACTGCTGCAGCCAACGGTCGCCTGGCTCAAGCGGCACCGGGTGGGCCGGGGGCTGGCAACGGCGACCAGCTTCATCGCCGGCTTCGTGATGATCGGCCTGATCGCCTGGTTCGTGGCCTGGCAGGTGACGGAGAATCTGCCCACCCTCACCAAGCGCATCCAGGACGCCATCGACGAGATGCAACGCTGGGCGGTCAAGGGCCCGTTCCACATTCCGGAAGAACAGGTCAACGACATCGGCAAGAGCCTGAGCCGGTGGCTCGGCGACAACAGCGAGGCGGCCACCTCAGCGGGGCTCGCGGGCGTCACCGCCCTGGCCGGCTTCCTCTCGGGCGTGGCGCTGACCATGTTCATCAGCCTCTTCCTGCTCTACGACGGCGCCCGGATCTGGAACTGGGTGCTCAAACTGGTGCCGGGTGCGGCCCGCGATGCCGTCGCCGGCGCCGGTCCGCGTGCCTGGGCCACCCTGACCGGATACGTACGCGGCACGGTGCTGGTCGCCCTCATCGACGCCGTCTTCATCGGCCTCGGGCTGCTGCTCCTCGGCGTACCGCTCGCGGTGCCGCTGGCAGTCATCATCTTCATCTCCGCCTTCGTACCGATCATCGGAGCCGCCGTCTCGGGCGCGCTCTCCGTGCTCGTCGCCCTCGTGACCAACGGCCTCCTGACCGCCCTGCTCGTGGCGGGCGTCGTAGTGCTCGTCCAGGAACTCGAAGGCCACGTGTTCCAGCCGTTCATCCTCGGCCGGATGGCTCGCGTACATCCGCTCGCAGTGGTCCTCGCGGTGGTCGGCGGCAGCCTCGTCGCCGGAATCCCCGGCGCCGTGGTCGCGGTGCCGCTGATGGCGGTGATCAACACTGCGGTCATCTACCTGAAGGCGTACGCCGAGGACCAACGGGCGCCCGCTCTTCCCGCGGCGGGAGGACCGGCCCCGGGAAGCGGCGACGCGTCTCCGACAGAATTCCGGCCTTCTCCCTACGAGCGCTGAGGATGCGCAGGCGAAGGGCCAACCGGCCATCACCTTCGGCCTGTTCGGGCTGTCCGGGCTGTCCGGGCTGTCCGGGCTGTCCGGGCTGACATTCCCTCGGCCGCCGCGGGTCAGCCCCTGACCCGGGCCGCACGGACCACGTGGCGGGTTCGCTGAACCGGCACCGCACGTGACGGCCTTCGCCCGGCAACCAGTAGCGCTCGCGCTGAAGCCGGGCCTGGCACCGTCAGTTGGCAGCGGGCGGACACACGTGACCTGCCTCTCGGAGTGCGGGCATCGCTTTGTTAATGGGAACCATTTTCATATAGTGCCCTCATGGCTCACAACGAAATGCGCCCGATCGTGAAGCTCCGGTCCACGGTCGGCACCGGCTACACCTACGTGACCCGCAAGAACCGCCGGAACGACCCCGACCGCCTGACCCTGCGCAAGTACGACCCCATTGCGCGGCGTCACGTCGACTTCCGCGAAACCCGCTGAGACCCCACACAGCTGAGACCCCACGCAAAGGACACCGCTATGAAGCAGGGCATACACCCCGCCTACGGTCCCGTCGTCTTCCGTGACAAGGCCGCGGGATTCGCCTTCCTCACCCGCTCGACCGCCACCAGCGGCACGACGATCGACTGGGAGGACGGCAACAGCTACCCCGTCATCGATGTCGAGATCTCCTCCGAGAGCCACCCCTTCTACACCGGCACAGCCCGCGTACTGGACACGGCCGGGCGGGTGGAGCGCTTCGAGCGCCGCTACGGCCGCCGAGAGGCCCGCTGATGGAGAGGCAGCCGAAGCTTCCCGTCGTCATCGTCGGCGGGCTGCACTCCGAGGCGCGCGGCGAGGTCGTACAGCGCCTGCTGCGGACCGTGCCCGGCAGCGTCGCACTGCACCACGATCACTCGACGGCCTCACAAGGAACGGTGCTGCGGACCATACGCAGCGACTCCGGCCAACTGAGCGCCGGAGAGGCACCGTTGGTGAACGGCTGCGCCTGCTGCGCCCTGCGCGAGGACCTGATCCCCGAACTGGAGAGGCTGGCAGCAGACGGCCTGACCCGGCTCGCCGTCGTGGAACTGTGGGACTCGGTGGAGCCCAGGGCGATGGCCGAAGTCGTGGCCGCGTACGGCGAACAGGTCGTCCTCACCGGTGTGTTCACAGCCGTCGACCCCGCGCTGCTCCTGCCCTGCCTCGGCAACGGCGACGACCTGGCCGACGCGGGGCTCGCCGCGGCTCCCAGTGACCAACGGACTGTCGCCGACACCTTCGCCCGGCAGCTGGAGTACGCCTCCGTACTCGTCCTCGTCGACAGTGAGGACGCGGATGAGGAGGACGCGGCGCTCCTGAACCAACTGCACCCCACAGCACAGCACTTGCACGCGGCATCGAGCGAGCCGGCAGCCGCCGCCTTCGCCGGATTCGACGTACGTGCCGCCGCCGCGGCCCAGGATCCCGCCTGCGCACTGCTGCCGCAGGAGGCGGACGAATGCGGGGTGAGGACTTACGTCTGGCACCGCGACCGCCCCTTCCACCCGGAACGGCTCTACCACGCGCTGGAGGATTTGACCTGCGCCGCGGCCCGCAGCCGGGGCCGCTTCTGGCTCGCCGACCGCCCTGACACCCTGCTGGCGTGGGACGCCGCCGGCGGCGCACTCGGCGTCGAAAGCGCCGGCCCATGGCTGGCCGCACTACCGGACGCCGCCTGGGAGATGGTCCCTCCGGAACGCAGAGCCGCCGCCGCACTCGACTGGCACCCCGAACACGGCGACCGCTGCCAGCATCTGGTCTTCACCTCACCGGACCTCGACCGGGACGGCCTCAAGGCCGTCCTCGAGTCCTGCCTGCTGACGGACGCCGAATACGCGGCGGGACCCGAGGCATGGCGGCAACTGTCGTCCGCCTTCGCCCCGCTTCTCGATCACGCGACCTGACGCGACCCGAACCACTCGGCCCCGCACACCCCGCACACCCCGCACCTGGAGATCCCGTGACACGTCACACCGCCCCCCGTAAGCCCGCCAAGTCCCGCCGCAACCCCCTCGACCAGGCCGGCATCACCTACATCGACTACAAGGACACCGACCTGCTCCGGAAGTTCATCTCCGACAGGGGCAAGATCCGCAGCCGCCGCGTCACGCACGTATCCGCCCAGCAACAGCGGCAGCTGGCGCGGGCGATCAAGAACGCCCGCGAGATGGCCCTGCTGCCCTGCAGCACCCGCTGACCACACCTCCACAACCGGCCGAAGAGGCCGGAGCGGCACCGTCAGGTAAAGATCGTCTTGTAGGAAGCGCGTGCGACGATCCTTGCGGCGTCGGGGACCGAGACGGGCTTGAGTGCCTGTTGTTCCTGGGCGAACCAGATGTAGGCGCAGTGCTCCACCATGGCGGCGAACCCGTCCGCGACCACGATCACCGGGATGCCGTCGACCTGCTGAATGCCATGGTGGCGCTCGACGGAATGCACGAACCGTTCGACATGGTCGCGGCGCATGCCCCACCAGATGTCCATGAACCGCCGTGATACGTGCGCGGCCTCGATGAAGGCCCGCATGAACTCGCGATGACGGTAGTAGTGCGCGAAGTAACCTTCGTGGGCTTCGCACATCGCGCCGTACGGATCGTCGGCGAAGCTGTGCTCGCTGACGCGGCTGGCGTCCAGAAACTCCTGATGGAGATCGCCGATCGCCGCAGCGAACAGGTCATCGCTGTTGGCGAAGTACCGGTAGAGCGCCCCGGTGGAGCTGTGTGCTCGTTCCACGACGTCCGCGATACGCATCGCCGTGTAGCCGTGGCGCCCGGAGACGGTCCGTGCTGCAGCGATCAAGCGGTCGCGCGTCTCTCGGCCCTTGCGAGTCGGCGGGATCTTCGACACGGCCTCAGCGTAACCCAAAAGAGAACGCCGCGTCGCTTATTCACTCTGAAAGGGCGTCTGACCTGCTGAGACGTAGCGTGCTAGCCCCACACACCGAAGCGAAAACAAAAAGCGACGTCTCACTCTTGTCTTCCTTCGGATAAGACCCCTACAGTCCTGAACGAGAACACGACGTCATGTTCGCTTTTCTGGAGCGGTCCGTCGGGTTCGAAGGGAGAAAATCATGGGGTTGCCGGGCGCACTCGGAGACGACGAGGCGGCAGTGGACGGGTCCGGTGCCGGCGCTGGACCGTTGCCTTCGGTGGCTGAGCTTGTCGACGCCTTCCGGACCGGAGCCGGCTCGCCGGTGCAACTGGTGGATGCGCTTGAGCGGCGAAGCGCGGCTGTGGCGCCGACGATCAACGCGCTGACAACCACCTGCTGGCAGGAAGCGCGAGCGCAGGCGCTCGTCGCGGAGCAGCGCTATGAGCAGGGCACGGCCGCCGAGTTGGAGGGGGTGCCCTTCGCCGTCAAGGACCTGCTGGACACCGCCGGCGTGCGCACCACTTACGGTTCGGCGCTCTTCGACGACCACGTTCCCGATCACGATGCCGAAGCCGTGGCACTGGTTCGCGCGGCCGGCGGCATCATGATCGGCAAGACGGCCACCCATGAGTTCGGCTGGGGCATCACCACCGGGAGCGAGCGTTTCGGTCCAACCCGCAATCCCTGGTCGCCCGAGCGCGTCCCCGGGGGTTCCAGCGGCGGGTCGGGCGCGGCGTTGGCGGCGGGCCTTGTCCCGCTCGCGCTGGGCTCGGACACCGGAGGGTCCATCCGCATGCCGGCCGCGTTCTGCGGCATCGTCGGCTTCAAGCCCACGTTCGACGTCGTATCCACGGCCGGTGCCCGCCCATTGGCGCCCTCACTCGACCACGTCGGACCGATGGCGCGCACGCCCGCTGATGCCGCAGTTCTGTTCTCCGTGCTCTCCGCCCGAGGTGAAGAGGACCGGGACTTGCCCGCCCGGGTCCGGAACGCCGAGGCGGACCCTGCCGCGGTGACACGCGGCCTGCGTATCGGCGTGCCCGCCGACCAGACGGAGGTCGGCCTCGATCCCGACGTGCGGGCCGCGTTCGACCATGCGCTGGATACCTTCGCCGACCTCGGCGCACGCATCTCACACGTGCACTGCCCCGATCCCGAAGAGACCTACGCCTGCTACGCGACGGTCCTGCTCGCCGAAGCACTGGCCGAGCAGCGCCGTACCGGGCTGCTACCGGAGCGCCGAGACGAATACGGAAGCGACGTACAGCGACGCATCGCCCTGGCCGAAAAGCTGGACGCCGAAGCAGTCGTCGCGGCCTCGTCCCGTCGTACGGAGATCGTTGCCGCTTTCGACAGCGCCCTCGACGGATACGACGTCCTCCTCAGTCCGGTCTCCGCGGGCCCTCCAGCACGTTGCGACGAGAGCGGGACGGTACTGCACCAAGGCATGTCGCTGCCGTTCCGGCGATTGGTCATGCCGAACGTGGTCCCCCAGAACCTCGCCGGTCTGCCGGCCTGTGTGGTGCGCGCCGGCTTCGACGGCGCCGGGCTCCCCATCGGCCTGCAGATCACTGCTGGACGCGGCGCCGACGCGACCGCGCTCATCGCGGCGGCCGCATTCTTCGGCGCCACACCCGCGGTCCAACGGCTCTGGCCGCAGGCACCGGTTCGCCGACCCGTACACGGAGAGGAAGCATCGCAATGACGAACGCACCGAGGGAGTCCAGGGCGATTGTGGAAACCCTGGCCGGAGTGGCCCCGGACGCTCGCACAGCGTGCTCGGAGTGGACCGCGCACGAACTCGTCGCCCACATGGCCGCCGGCGCAAAGGAGATCGCCGACCTCATCGAGGAGACTCTCGCGGGCGAACCCGCCCGCGCCACCCAGTCCTTCGGCGAGCGAGAAGCAGCCTTCGTCGCGCTCGACGACGAGCAACTGCGCAAAGCCCTGCTCGACGAAAGCCGCCGCAAGATCGCCGCCACCGCGGCATTGGCGGCCCAGGGTCCGGACGCGACATTCGAATTCACTGGGCGCCCCTTCACGGCCGCGACCGTGGAGCGGCACTCCCGCAGCGAGGCGGCCATTCACCGGTGGGATCTCGTCGGAGACGACCGGCTGGGTCTTGAGCTGCTGGCTCAGCCCGAATTCACCCGGCACGCCGTGGACATGCTCAACACCCTGCCCATGCTCGCCGAGGCTCCTGCTGCCCGCCTTCGCCAGGCAGGCGTGACTGCTCTGCGGCTCGTACTGCGCAGCCCGGGACAGCCCGACGTCGTCCTCGCGGCATCCCGTGGGAGCGATCCGCACTTCGAACTCCGCGACGGCGACGAGCCGGCCGACGGTGACGCCGTCGTCACCAGCGACGCTGCGCACCGTCTCCTGAGTATCTGGGGGCGGCGGGCCGCCGACCACCCGGTCACGATCGAAGCCGACCCCGGCCTGTGGGACACGGTGCATGCGGTGCTGTGGCCACTGGCTGTCTCCTGGCCGTCCCAGACCGTGCTGGGGACGTCATGACCCAGACCACCGCGAACTCAGCGCCCCCTGTGGACAGTTCGGATGCGGGCAAGGTCGCATTCGCCGCCTTCGTGGGCACGGCACTGGAGTGGTACGACTACTTCCTCTACGGCACCGCCGCATCCATCGTGTTCAACCGGCTCTACTTCGTCACCGACGATCCGACGGTGACCACGCTCGCCGCGTTCGCCTCGTTCGCTGTGGGTTTCGCCGCCCGTCCACTCGGAGCCGTCGTCTTCGGGCACATCGGCGACCGCTACGGTCGACGGATATCGCTGATCGCGACCGTCACGCTGATCGGCCTGGTCACCGGGCTCATCGGCGTCCTTCCGACTTTCGCTTCAATCGGCGTGGCCGCTCCGCTGCTGTTGACCCTCCTGAGGCTCGTACAGGGCTTCGCCGTCGGAGGCGAATGGGGCGGTGCCGTGACCCTGGCCGTCGAACATGCCGAGCCGCGGCATCGCGGGCGATACGCCGCGCTGCCCCAGGTCGGTTCACCGATCGGCACGCTCCTGTCCTCCGGCGCATTCGCCGCGGTGTCGTTGCTGCCTGCGGAGTCCTTCGATTCATGGGGTTGGCGGCTGCCCTTCCTGGCCGCGTTCCCTCTGCTGCTCGTTGCGCTCTACCTGCGCCGACGAGTCGCTGAATCGCCGCTGTTCAAGGTGCTGGTCGCGGAGCACGAGCGGTCCTCGATGCCCGTGGTCGAGGTCCTGCGCCGATCGTGGGGCCGGCTCTTGATCGGTGTCGCCGCGACACTGCTGGGCGTCTCCGGCTTCTACATCCTGACCACGTTCGTCATCAACTACGGCACGAGCACGCTGAAACTGCCGAAGTCACTCATGCTGGGTGCCACACTCGTCGCGGCCGCCGTCCAGATCGTCGTACTCCTCGGCTTCGGCAGGCTCGCCGAACGGATCGGCGCGGGATACGTGTGCGTACTGGGCGCCTTGATGACCGCGATCTCGGCGGGGCCCGTGTTCTTGCTCATCGACTCCCGGGAACCGGCCGCCGTCATGCTCGCCATCACGCTGGGCATCGGATGCATGTCGGTTTCCTATGCGGTCACCGGAGCTCTGCTGACGGAACTCTTCCCGCCGAGCCTGCGCTACAGCGGGGTTTCACTCTCGTACAACCTCTGCGCGGTGGTCAGCGGATTCATGCCGCTGGCCGCAACCGGGCTGCTCACCGCAAGCGCCGGGAAATCCTGGTCGATCGTCCTCCTGATCGTCGCGCTCTCACTGGTCACAGCAGCCGGTGGACTGCTGGGGCACCGGTATCGACTCAGCGACCCGGCCGGCCCCGGGGAGTGAGGCACCGCGACGAGATCGAGTACGTCGGCGAATCCACCGGCGGCGAGCACCGGGTCGAAAGCTGTCGCGCGGCGGCGGGAATCAGCACCAGTCCGGGTATGTCCTCTTCGCCGGGGTGTCCGGCGCATTCGAAGCCGTCGATGCTGACGGCGTCCACGCCGAGCTTCTCGACGCTGACGGCGTGGCGCACGCTGGTGCACTTGTGGATGACCTTCACGCCGGCCTCGTGGAACGCCGCGACATGTCCGGCGGGTTGGCCCCCGCAGTTTCGACGATCCCGACGCCCGGATCGATGATCGCCGCCCTCCCCGCCGGCCGAGAAGCAGCCCTCGGAGCCGGTGAGCAGGACCGACCGGCGCTGCCGGTCCGTGGCCGCGCCCTCGACGGCGCCGGTGATCAGGTGCCGGACCTCCACGTCGATGCTGTTGCGTCTGGCCGGCCTGTTGAGGCTGAGCACGAGGGTCGAACCGACGCGGTCGACGAGGACTGGCGCTTCGGTGTCCATGCTCATGCTGTCTCCTCGTGACGGGGTTCGGGCATCGCCGGACGCTGAGCGTTCCGGCGATGCCCGAGCCGGGCGTTCGACGTCAGTGCACCGACTAGCGAGTCGGTGAGGATGCCGCTGCGGCAGCAGAGTGCTCAGCTGGAACCACGAACTCGCGGCGAGCCGACAGCGCCAGCAGCGCCCGAGCGGCGAAGAGCGAAACCAGGCACACGAGCACGGACAGCACGATCGGTCCCGCGACAGATCCGGATGACGTGAGCAGGGACTGCAGGATCAACGGGGTCGCGCCGCCGAGGGCTCCCGCGACGCCGTAGGCCGTCGAGATCCCGGTGTAACGGACATCAGCGGGGAATGCCTGCGCGAGCATTCCGCCCATGATCGCGTAGTACATGACATCGGGAATCGTCGCGGCGACCACTCCGATCACAGCGAGCGTCCAATTGCCCGTAGCGACCAGGACGAACATCAGCGGCAGTGCTGGAATCTCCAGGGCGAGAAGGACGGTGACCACCTTCCGTGCATTCCACCGGGTAGCCATTACGGCCCCGAAAGGCTGCACCATGAATTGGGCTACGCTCGCGATCAGGATGATCAGCAGGAAGTCTTGCTTCTCGAAGCCGAGATCCTTTGTGGCCCAGGACAGCGCGAAGGTGTCCCTCGCATAAACCATCACGAGCACGACCATGATCGCCGCCATGCCCAACAGCACCGGCGAGGTGTTCCCCCGGAACAGTGTCAACAGCGGGATCCTGGCCGTCTGCTTGGCCTCCCGCAGCGCCACGACCGCCGGGGATTCCTCCAGGCTCAGCCGGACCACGATGCCGACGATCACCAGAACCGCGGATGCCAGGAAGGGCACTCGCCATCCCCAGCTCAGCAACTCCTCCCTGGGCAATGCGGCGACTGCCATGAACGAAAGCGTGGCGAGAATCCGCCCCGCGGGCGAGCCTTGCTGGGCGAACGCGCCGAAGAGGAATCCGCGTTCCTTTTTCGCGTGTTCGGTGGCGATCAGCACGGCACCGCCCCACTCCCCGCCCACGGCGAGCCCTTGCACCAGGCGCAGCACCGTCAGCAGCACGGGCGCGGCCGCGCCGATCTGGGCGTAGGTGGGCAGCAATCCGATGCCCACCGTGCTGACCCCCATCACCATCAGCGTCGTGATCAGCGCCTTCTTGCGCCCGATCCGGTCACCGAGATGACCGAAGACTATTCCGCCGACCGGTCGCGCCAGGAACCCGGTCCAGAAGGTGGCAAAGGAGAGCAGAACGCCGATCTCGGGTGGCGCCTTGGAGAAGAACAAGGGCGCGAACACCAGGGCGGACGCCGTGGCGTAGATGTAGAAGTCGTACCATTCGATCGTGGTGCCCACGAAAGCGGCCCAGCCCGCCTTGCGAGCCATTTTCTCACCTTCGGGCAGCGTGTTTCTCATCAGGAATCCTTGTGCTGTCAGTGGACATCGCGTCTCAGGATCCGGCGCAGTTCCTGGAAAGTTCTCCACAGAATGACTGCCACCGGTGAAGCGCACGAAGATTCCAGCGGTTCGCACCGAAATAATCACCTGCGCCGAGTGTTCGACCTGGTGATTCAGATTAAGAGCGCCGGGGTTGTCCGTCTAACACAAGTCTGGCCTATGATTGATAAGCAGAATCAACATAATCTGCTCTGACCAGCACGAACATGCGAGTGCCGCCGTACCGCCCGCATCTCCATCCCCGAGCCCGGAGCGCCGCATGGAACTACGGCACATCCGGGCGTTCATCGTGGTGGCGGACGAGCTGAACTTCCGCCGCGCCGCCGAGCGCCTGTACATCACCCAGCCCGCGTTGTCCCAGCAGATCAAACGACTCGAACACGAAGTCGGCGTGGCCCTGTTGCGCCGCACGACCCGGCACGTCACGCTCACGCCGGCCGGCGAGGCCTTCCTGCACCAAGCCCGGCGCGCAGTGCAGGCCACCCTGGCCGCATCAGAGGCCGCGTGCCAAGCGGCCGCAGGCCGGACAGGCGTCGTACGGCTGGGATTCAGCGGACCCACCTCCTACGAAGTGCTTGTCCGCGTCACCAGGAATTTCCGCGAGTCCCGGCCTCAGGTCAGCCTCGAAATCGTCGGGCCCGTCTACGGCGGTGAGTTGATCGAACGACTGGACCGTGACGAGATCGACGCCGGCCTGATGCGCCTGCCCGTTTCGGGAACAGAGACGGAGACAAGGGAGATCACCCGGCACGACATGGCCGTCGCGCTGCCCGAACATCACGCTCTGGCAACCCGGAAGAAGATCGGCCTGCTCGATGTACGCGACGAAGGCATCATCAGCTACCCGCTCAACCGCGGCGCCGCCCTGGCATCACTGATCCACAGCGCATACCTCGAACACGGGCTGATCCCGAAGATCGTCCAGGAGGCGCCGGACACTCACACGATCATGTCGCTCGTCGGTGCAGGCGTCGGCGTCGGCTTCGTGCCGATCTCCGCATCGCACATCAAGCTGCCCGGGGTGGTACTCGTGCCGGTGGCCGACGTTCCGCCCATCCCGCTCGTCCTGGGCTGGCGCAGGGATGACCCGAACCCCGCGCTGCACGCGCTCATCGACGCGGTGAACGAGGTGGCCGCTGAATACAACAAGAGCGCGGAACCCACACCCTGAAACGGATTCACGAGCACGATGCTCCGCCGTCCGGGCGCCCGAAAATCGAAGATCCCGCCCGATCTGTTCCGATCGGACGGGATCTCGTCAACTGCTCCTGAGCCGACGCAAGAACGGCCCTGTCTGTGGGGTGTTCACGAGTACGCCTGCCCACCGCGACGGAGCGGCCGCCCCGAGGCATCCCGCCACACGCCCCAGCGTGTGGCGACTCACTCCGCCAGCAGGTACGCCGCGCCTTTCTCGCCGATCAGCGCGCTCGGCGCGTTCGTGTTGCCCGAGACGATGGTCGGCATGATGGAGGCGTCGACCACGCGCAGACCCATGAGGCCCGCCACACGGAGCTGCGGGTCGACGACTGCGTCGTCGCCGACGCCCATTCGGCAGGTGCCGACTTGATGGTGATAGGTGATCGCGGTCTTGCGCACCCACGCCTCGATGTCGCCGTCGCCGTACTCGGGACCCGGATACAGCTCACGGGCACCCCACTCGTCCGCGAGAGCGGGAGCGCGGCCGATCTGGCGACACTGGCGGACGGAGGCTACGAGCGACGCGACGTCCCGCCTGTCCTCGAGTGCGCGGAGGTCGATCGCCACCGGGTCGTAGGGGCGTGGTCCCGTCAAGGTGACCGAACCGCGACTGCGCGGAGTGATGAGGCCCGCCATGAGCGAGAAGCCGTGCCCGGGTCCCGCCATCCACGGCTCGTACATCGGCACGCTGAAGTTGATGGGCTGCGTGTCGGGCGACGGTAGGGACGGGTCGCTGCGCCAGAACAGGTGTGTCTGGGTGACCGACACGTTCGGCTGGGGCGGTGCGATCTCCCGTGCGTCGGTCGTGAAGATCACGGGTGAGAGCAGGTGGTCGTGCAGGTTCTTGCCGACGCCGGGCAGGTCCCGCACGGGCTCGATCCCGAGGTCCTGGAGTTCCTCGGCCGGTCCGATGCCCGACCGCAACAGGATGCGCGGCGAGTCGAGCGTGCCGGCCGACAGCACCACGGTGTCGGCATACGACTGCACAAGCGCGCCACCGACCTCGTACTCGACGCCGACGACGCGGGGCCCGTCGAGCAGGACGCGGTGCACCCAGGCTCCGGTGCGCACGTCGAGCAGATCGCTGTCTTCGACAGGGCGCACGTAGGCGATATAGCTCGTGAGCCGTGTCCCGCCCCGGACGGTGATCTGCTGCTGAGATATGCCGTCGATGACCTCGCCGTTGTAGTCCGGGTTGTAGGGAACGCCACTCTGCACGGCCGCATCGATGATGGCCTGCTGGATTGGCACGAGGTCGGCGTCACCGACCACGTCGATGAGCCCGTCGCGGCCGCGCAGAGCCGAGCGATCGCCGTGCCAGTTCTCGATGCGGCGGAACTCGGGCAGGACGTCGCCCCAGCCCCAGCCCTCGCATCCCTGTGCGGCCCATGCGTCGTAGTCGGCGGGGAGGCCGCGCACCCAGATCGCGGCGTTGAGCGAGTGCGACCCGCCGAGCACCTTGCCGCGGGGCAGGTGCAGACGCCGACCGTCCGCGTGCTTCTGCGGGACCGTGTAGTAGTCCCAGTCCTCGGGCCCGTGCCAGAGAGTCCCCATCCCCGCTATGTCGTGGATCATCGGGTTCTCGTCGCGCCCGCCCGCCTCGAGCAGCAGCACGCGACGCCCCGCATCCACGAGCCGCCTGACGACGATCGACCCGGCGGTGCCGGCACCGACGACGATCGCGTCGAATCTCTCCGTCATCACCGATCTCCTCGCTCCATGTGCCCTGCGGTCACCGCGAGATCACCTTGGGTGCGGCGACGGCTTTCAGACCCTGCACCCCGAACTCCATGCCGTAGCCAGAGGCCTTGACGCCACCGAACGGAACGAGCGGATTGAGGGTGCCGTGCTGATTGATCCAGACGGTGCCGGCTTCGAGCCGCTCAGCAACTGCCAGCGCGGCGTCGGGGTCGTCCGACCACACCGAGGCACCGAGACCCTGGTTGCTCGCATTGGCCCTCGCGATGGCGTCGTCGACATCGGTGTATCGGATGACCGGAATCGCGGGTCCGAACTGCTCCTCGTCGACCAGTGACGCCCCGTCCCCGATGTCCGCGACGACCGTCGGGCGGTAGAACAGCGGGCCGAGCTCGGGCGCGGGCTCGCCGCCGACTACAACGCGCGCGCCGCTCCGACGGGCGTCCTCGACGAGCCGGCTGACGATGTCGAACTGCTTCCTGTTCTGCAGCGGGCCGAGCACGTTGCCCGGTTCGAGCCCGTTGCCCATCGGCATACGCCCCGCCATGCCCGCAAGGACGTCGACGACCTGCTCGTACTGGGAGTCATGGACGTACAGGCGCTTGAGTGCGGCGCAGGTCTGGCCGGTGTTGATGAAGATGCCCCAGAACAGGTCCTCGGCGATCGACTCCACATCGGCGCTCGGCAGCACGATGCCGGCGTCGTTGCCGCCGAGTTCGAGTGTGAGCCGGGCGAGGTTGTGCGAGGAGCTCTCCACGATCTTGCGGCCGGTCGCGGTCGAACCCGTGAACATGATCTTGTCGAGGCCGGGGTGGGCGGCGATCGCGGCCCCTACCTCGCGATCCCCCGACACCGCTGTCAGCACGCCCTGGGGCAGGTGGCGGTTGAAGATCTCGACCAGCGCGAGCACCGAAAGCGGGGTGTACTCGCTCGGCTTGACGACGACTGCGTTGCCCATGCGCAGTGACGGGGCGATCTGCCAGACGGCGATCATCATCGGCCAGTTCCACGGCCCGATCGCGCCGACGATGCCGAGTGGAACGTAATGGAGCTCGGCGCGGCTGTCCCCTGCCTCCAAGAGCACTTCGGGTTCGAGCACGGTGTCCGCTGCGTTGCGCGTCCACACCGCGCAAGCGCCCACTTCGAAGCGCGCGTTGGGGCCATCGAGCGGCTTGCCCTGCTCGCGGGAGAGGAGGACGGCCAACTCCTCGCTGCTGGCCTCGATATCGTCCGCGATCTCGTTCAGCCTGCGGCTCCGCTCAGCGTGACCGCGTTGGGCCCACGCGGCCTGCGCGATCCGCGACGCCTCGATCGCAGCATCGAGGTCGGCGACAGTGTGCACCGGCGCGTAGCCGATCGTCTGACCGGTGGCTGCATCGGGGATCGCGCGTCCGGTCTCTGGCGGGACGGTGATCAGGTCCAGGAGGGTGGCGGTCACCTCGGACATGGGATCCTCCTCGATCGGGTGAGCAAGAGGGCTCATTCTCGGATCGAGGTGCCGCGCCCCGGTTTGCCTTCTGCGCAGAGGGATTGACGTCGCGTGCAGAGATTCGGGAGGCGCTGTGTGAGGACGTGCTGACTCAAGCGTGCTCGCGACGCACGGCCGAGGGCGGCACCCCGAAGTGAGCGCGGAATGCACGGCTGAAGTGAGTTGCGTCGGCGAAACCGTGCGCGCGTCCGACGGCTGTGACCGGTCTTCCGTTGAGCAGTGGATTGACGAGTTCGTCGTAGCACCGCTCCAATCGGCGAGTGCGGATCACGGTCGAGACCGTCATGGATTGATCGCTGAAGAGTGCGTGAAGGCGCCGGACGGAGATGAAATGAGCAGCAGCAATCTGCGTGGGGCAGAGATCCGGCTGCGCGAGGTTTTCGTCGATGTACTCGAGAATGCGACGCAACAGAGCGTTGTAATTGCCCGCGGGGGAAGCGCTCGAGAGGTTGTCCTCGAGGAGGGTGCCGACCAGCTCGAACGCGGTGCGGAACAGACGCCGGGCCACATGGCCTTCGACTTGGCCGATTTGGTGCGAGAGGGCGCTGAGGTAGGGACGGATCGTGGCGCCGGCGCCACTCGTGCTGTCGAGCCGTACGGCTGTGAGACCGGCGAGCAGGTCGGCCGGAATGTCGAGCAGCTCCCTCGGAAACATGACGATCGACATGCGGGTCCAGTCGTCGAACAGGAACGAGTAGGGCTTGTCTGTGTCGTAGAGCGCCATGTCGCCGGGCCGGAGTTCGGTCTCGCGACCGTCCTGGATGATCATGCCGGTGCCTTGCTCGATGAGTGAGAACTTGAAGTACTGCTGCGGTGCCCGGGCGATGAGGACGGGGGTGCGGTGGACCGCGTGTGCGTCGGCATGCATGTCGAACAGGTGGATGTCGCCGGTGGCTCCTGCCCTGAGCCTTCCGCGGAAGCGGTCGGGCTCTCTCGAATGGACATCGAGTGAGACGACAGCATGTGAGACCTTCGCGCGATACGCCGCGAGATCCTGCAGATCCTCCGGCGGACCGGTCGACAAGCGACGTGGCTGGTCGGACATCACTACCTCACCGAAACGCGCATCGTATTTGCGACGGTGGGCCCCGCCGCATGCGGCGTAGGGGCGACCGCGTTGTTGGCAGGTGCCGAGCCACCGCTAGGGGCGGGAACGCGCGGCGGCTGGACGTACCTCGCCGGGTGTCTGACCGAACCGCTCTCGGAAAACCCGGGTGAAGTGTGCCTGGCTGGCGAAACCCCAGTGATGGGAGACCTCCGCAACCGTGAGTTCGCGGGAACCGGTGCAGGTCAGCTGCTCGCGGGCCTTCGTAAGCCGCTGCTCGAGGATGTGGCGTGACGGACTTACTCCGGTGGGTTCGAAGATCCGGCTGAGGTGCCGGGTCGACACGCCGACTGCTTCCGCTACTTGCTCGGCGCCCAGCCGGGCGTCGCGCAGGTGCCGGTCGACGTAGTCCTTGGCGACAGCTAGTTGCGAGAATCTGTCGACGGACACGGAACGGTCATCCAGAAGCGGCGTGGCCAGTGATCGGACGAGGTCCAGCACGACGTCCTCGGTGTCCGCCGCTACATCGGCTCCTTCACGCGCCCGCGCGGCAGAGTCGGAAAGCGTCGACCTCAGTGTGGAGATGAGTGCGCCCTCAGATGCCGGGCCCCTGCCGAAGAGGATCGGTGCCGACACGTCGCCCTCAGCGCAACGTTGGCGGAACACTTCGCAGGGGATGTCCACCAGCAACTGCCGCATGGCTGAGGGAAATCCGAACAGGTACGAGCGGCGGGTGTCGTAGAGCACCATGTCACCTGCCTCCAAGAGGAGGCAGCCACCCGCGTGGAAAAACACCCCCTTGCCGGCTGTCAGCAGGGTGGCGAATACAGAGTCCTTCGGAAACGCCCGGCAGGTTCGCGGCGTGCGCTCGATGACGTGTTCGTTGCCGGCGATTTCAGCCATCCGAAGGTCGCCGAGCTCGATGTTGGTCTCTGAGGCCAGCAAGCCCTGATCTGAATAGGGCGAGCAGGTCAGTCCCACCAGCGCTCGCCGATTGTGCTCCTCCCAGAATTCGACCCGGTCCGCGGGGGCGACGGATCTCGTCGACACGGTGGAGACAGCGAGTACGGGCATGTCGGCCTCCTTACCGTGCGCATGCCTTCGCACTGCTTGGGATGCAGGCGCAATCGTGCGGGTGCCCAGCAGGGTAGAGCGAGGTGGCGCCGGGGGTACATACCCAAGCGCCCGTAGGGTTCGCCGGTGCGAGAATCCACATCCCGCTGGGGCAGGGCCAGCCTTTCGGCACCAGCAGGCGCCCGAAAACGGTCCAGGGTGGAATGAGACCTGGCGCCGGCCGCAGCAGGCCGACCGGAGGTCAGACGGCCAGGTATCCCCCGTCGACCGGGAGGATGGCTCCATTCACGTATGAGGCGGCCGGCGAGCACAGGAAGGCGATCGCGGTGGCTATCTCGTTCGGTCGGCCGAACCGGCCAAGTGGGACACGGGCCAGCACCGCCTGCGCGGCGTCCGGATCGTCGATGACGCCGCGAGCGAGCGGGGTGGATACGAAGCCCGGTGCGACCGCGTTCACGCGGACACCGTCCGCGGCGTACTCAGCGGCCAGGGACCGGGTCAGCTGGGAGATGCCGCCCTTGCTCGCGCTGTAGGCGGGCCGGTCCCGGCTTCCGAAGAAACCGAACATCGACGAGACGGTGACGATGCTCCCGGCGGTCCGTACGAGCTGCGGGCGCGCCGCCTGGCAGGCAGCCATGGTGGCGCTGAGGTTGACGGCCAGCACCTGGTCCCATGCAGCAACGTCGTACTCGTCGCGGTCCCGGCTGACACCGGCGCAGGTGACCAGGTGGTCGACGCGGCCGCATGCCGCTATCCGGCGGGCGAGCGCCTCGCGATCGGTGACGTCCTGGTCAGCGACGTGGACGCGTTCGTGCCGGGGCTGTTCGTCCGGCGACGCCGGAAGCAGGCCGAGCGCGTGCACGTCGGCGCCCAGCTGGGCGAAGAGGACAGCCGTAGCGGCACCGATGCCGGAGGTCCCTCCGGTGATCAGGACGCTTCGGCCGGCGAAGGCGTCGGGCGGCATTCCGGTGGTCACGTCAGAGTCTCCTTTCAGCCGGCGGCAGTGGCGTTCCGGTACTGGGACCCGTAAGGTCCACCAGGATCTTGATCTGCTTTCCTGCGTCTTCCCGCAGCGCTTCGAAGCCGTCGGTGATCACCTCATCCAGGGCGATGGTCGAGGTGACGACGGGTGTCAGGTCGAGGCCTCGCTCCCCCACCAGTCGGATGAGCTCCGGGTAGGTGTCGCGGTAGCCGACGCTCGCAACGATCGACTGCTCCTTGTTGACCAGAGCGAAGGCATCCAGGCGCACGTCCTGAGCCAGTCCGACGAGGACGACCTTTCCGCCGCGCCGGGTCGCGTCGAGGCAGGTGCGGAGGGCGGCCTGGGAACCGACGACCTCGAATGCGACGTCGACGCCCTCCCCGTCGGCCAGTTCGCGCATCCGCTCCCCCGGAGCGTCGTCCACGCGGCCTGCGTCGATGAGGTCGGTGGCGCCGAGCCGTGCGGCGATGTCCAGTCGATCCGGGGAGAGGTCCGCTGCGATGATCCGCCGCACGCCGCGTTCCGCGGCGAGCAGCACAGTCAGCAGGCCGACCGGTCCGAGACCGACGACCGCTACTGCGCGGGGTGCTGTGCCGGCGCGCCGCAGTGCGTGCAGAGCGACCGAGGCCGGCTCGAAGAGAGCGGCCTGCTCCATCGACACGCTCGCAGGGAGCCGATGCACCATGTAGGCGGGGACGACGGCGTATTCGGCCATTCCTCCATCGCCCATCAGGCCGGCGAAGCCGAAGTGCCGGCAGATGTTGTACTCGCCGTCCCGGCAGCGCGGACAGGTCCCGCACCGGTAGTTCGACTCGATCGCCACCTGGTCACCGGCGGCGACCCCGGTCACGGCCGATCCGAGCGACAGGACCGTCCCGCAGAACTCGTGGCCGAGGACGAGCGGCGCCATCGTGCCGGACGCCGGATGCGGCTCGGTGACCGGGATGGCATGCGGACCGTCGGCGTACTCGTGCACGTCGCTGCCGCAGATCCCGCAGTAGGCCACCTTGAGGAGAACCTCGTCGGGCCCCGGTTCGGGAACACCCACGTCCTCGATACGGACGTCCCCGGCTCCGTGCCAGACCGCGGCCCTCATTCGACCGTCCCCGCCGCTCCGCCCGGAGCGGAGACACGGGCGGCCCGTCGGCGCAGCACACGCGGTGCGGTTTCCCGAAGCCCGCAGGAGAGCAGCACGACCGCCACCGCTCCACCGGCGGAAATGAACATCGCCACCTCCAGGCCCCAGGCATCCGAGGCGCGTCCGGCGATCATGGGGGAAAGGAAACCACCGGCCAGTTCACCGACCCCCATGACAAGACCGAGCGCGGTGGCCAGTGCCCCGCGGGGCACCGTTTCGGCTGGGATCGTGGCCATGAACAGGGTGAAGCAGCCCAGGCCGGTGTAGGTGAACACCACGACCAGCGCAAGCGCCAGCGGGTCGGCGACATACACCACTGCCATCGGGCAAAGTGCCGCGACGGCCGAGAACACGATCATGGTGGGCTTGCGGCCTATACGGTCGGAGATCGCGGGAGTGAGGAACCCCCACAGGACCCACGCCACCCCGAAGCAGGTCATGACGCCGCTCATGGTGCCCGGGGAGAAGCCCTTGACGGTCTGCAGATAGGTGGGCGTGAAGGTGATGATGACGACGAACCAGGTGAGGTAGCAGCAGGCGGCCAGTACGCACAGCACGATGTTGCGGTGCCCCAGGACTTCCCGCACCGACACCTTGGGGCCGGCCGGGCCCGCAACAGCGTCGGTCTCACCACCGACGCGGGCCTTGCCGCGCGGTGGGGTCTCACGCACCGACTTCGCGATCCAGGCTGCGATGAGCAGGCCCGGGATGATCGTCACCAGGAAGGCCGTACGCCAGCTGTACTGCTGAGCCATCCACACCACGGCCAGCGGGGCGAGGATCCCTCCCAGCAGCCCGGCCGACGAGCCTTGCAGCAGGCCCATGTTGAGGCCACGGCGGTGTTCCCGTGACGCCTCCACCATCAGCGACTGCGACAGCGGCAGTACTGCGCCCTCCGCCACCCCCATAAGCGCTCGAGCGGCGAGCAGGCCGACGAAACCGGCCACCAGCCCGCCCGCAGCGGAGAAGCAGGAGAAGAGCACAACAGCCGCCACCAGGAACGGCTTACGCCTCCCCAGCCGGTCCGACAGGCGGCCGGCCACCATCCCCGACAGTGCCCAGGTGAGCGCCAGCACCCCGGAGAGCGTGCCCAACTCCGTGTTGGACAGGGAGAAGTCCTTGTTGATGAACGGGGCCAGGAAGGACAGCGCCTGCCGGTCGAAGAAGACGAACCCGAAGGCCAGGAACAGGATGAGCAGTAGCCGGTTCTCATAGCGGTTTGCTTCACCCACGGTGGGTGGGGCCGCTGTGCCGGGCTGGTTATCGGTACCGGTCATGGTGACCTCTGGTAATCGGGAGGGGCCGGATCATCGAAACAGCGCGTCGACGGTGTCGGCACCGAGTCCGACCTGGTCGTAGTGCTTGCGGCACATGTCGATGTAGTCGTGGACGTCGAAGTGGCCGGCCGTCTCGCCGTTCTCGTCCAGCCAGATCAACGGGCCCTTGACGATGAAGAGCGTCTTCATGGGCTCGCCGCTGTCGTAGGCGACCAGAGTGTGTCCCTCGCCCGGTGCCTCGTAGACGAAGTCACCGGCGTGCGCGGTCCAGGGCCGCTCGAGATAGCCCCACTTCCCGGAGATCGTGTAGGCGAACACCTCGTGCGGGTGGTAGTGCCGGTTGACCAATCCCGCCTCTTTGGCCCGCAGAATGTCGGCCCAGGTGTTGTCCTTGACGTTGATCCACAGCGGACGTGAGCCGACAGTCTCCGAGAACGGTACGTAGTAGCGATCGTCATCCGTGGCCACCTGAGAGAGGTAGACCTCGGGCAGTGCGTCCGGCTTGAAGGAGTTCTGGATCGGCTTGAGGTTCTTCCAGAATTCGCTGCCGGCTTCCTCGGGCATGGTGCTCTCCATTCCGCTCTGTCGGTTTCTGGAAGTGAACCGTGAGAGGCGAGGCGCGTCTTTCCCACGCGAGACATCACCGTTTGCCGATTCCGGACACGTCGACGTCGAACCGGCGGCAGCTCAGCCGGGGCGACAGGACGGTCTCCCGGATCTTCCGCGGCTCGTCGAGAAGCACGGACCGACGTCTCTTACGGGATAGCCCGCTACTACGTTGTCGGCAGGAAGCCCGAGGTCCTGGTCGAATCCGGCAAGGCTCCGCTGGAGGCGTTCGTACCACAGACTCACCAGCCCGGCCGCGAGGCGGAGTTCGGCTTCGGTGACGTTAGTGAGCTGAGCCAGAGATTCGCTGGCTGCGTGCCGACAAGCTCACCTTGCGAAGCCGTACTCCGCCTCACCCGTAATTCCGCTTGGCCACGACGAAGGCCCGGGAGGCAGAACCTAGCCGGACTGGTTGTCCGCTCGTCCGGTCTTCCTCAGCCGAGCCCGTCGGCGCCGACCGCGACAGCCGATTCATCGAGCAGGGCATCGGTGACGGGTTGGGGCCTGTCGTCGAGGTCGAGAACAGGGGTGGCTTCCTTGTACCAGGATTCGATGACGGCGTTGCCCCAGAAGTCGCGGCGGCGGTCGTCGTGGACGTTCCAGCGGTAGGTCTGGTGATCGGGGTCGCCGGTGTAGTAGTCGCTGGTGTAGATCTCGACGCGGTGGCCGTCGGGGTCGCGGAGGTAGACGTAGAAGGCGTTCGATACGCCGTGCCGTCCGGGCCCGCGTTCGATGTGGCGTTCCTTGTGGAGGGCGCCGAAGATGTCGGCGGTGCGCAGGACGTTGTGGGATTCATGGGTGGCGACGCCGATGTGGTGGAGGCGTGGCCCGGCGCCGCCGGTGAAGGCGACGTCGTGGACGGTCTGCTTGCGGTACATCCAGGCGGCATAGAGCTCGTGTTCATCGCCTTCGATGGTTTCGGAGCAGCCGAAGCCGAGGTTCTTGTAGTGGGTGTAGGCGGCGGGGATGTCGGGGGTGCAGATGTTGAAGTGGTCGAGGCGGGCGATCTCGGCGCCGTGGTGGAGGTCGTAGCGCTGGATGAGGCGCTCAGCATGCTCGATCTCGTAGAAGAACTCGACGGGAAAGCCGAGAGGGTCGATAACCCGGACGGCGTCTCCGATGCCGGGGGTCCCGTTTCCGGCCTTGATGCGGCGGGTGGGTCGGCCGAGGGAGTGGAAGTAGCTCTCCGCTTTGTCGACGTCGTCGGGCGTGCGGACGCGGTAGGCGAGGTGATCGAGGGCGGGGGTCCCGCCTTGGCGAAGGACGAGGGAGTGATGGGTGAGTTCGTCCATGCCGCGCAGGCAGAGAGTGGTGTCGTCTTCGTACTGGATGTAGAAGCCGAGCATGTCGGCCCAGAACCAGCGGGCTCGGGTGATGTCGGAGACGACGAGTTGGGCGTAGGCGGAGCGGACGACGTCCGGGGCGTCGGGGGCAGCGGCGTCGGTCATCAGGAGGTGCCTCCTCCGAACTTCGGGGTGTGGACGTGGCCCATGGCGACGTGGACGATCTTGGATTCGGTGTAGAAGTCGACGGAGTGGGCGCCGCCTTCGCGGCCGACCCCGGAGGCCTTGACGCCGCCGAAGGGGGTGCGCAGGTCGCGGATGTTGTGGGAGTTGATCCAGACCATGCCGGATTCGACGGAGTGGGCGAGGCGGTGGCCCCGCTGCAGGTTGCTGGTCCAGATGTAGGCGGTCAGTCCGTACTGGGTTGCGTTGGCGAGAGTGATCGCCTCGGTCTCGGTGTCGAAGGGGGCGACGGCGACGACGGGGCCGAAGATTTCCTCTTGGAAGATGCGGGCGTCTTGGGTGACGTCGGCGAAGACGGTGGGCTGCAGGTAGTTGCCGTCAGGTAGATGGCCGGGGCGGGTGCCGCCGGCGAGGAGGGTGGCTTCCTTGCGTCCGATGTCGACGTAGTCGAGGACGCGTCGGTAGTGGTCGGGGTGGACGAGGGCGCCGACTTCGGTGGCGGGGTCGGCGGGCGGGCCGACCTTCACTTGCTCGGCGCGCTGGGCGAGGCGCTGGGTGAAGTCGTCGTAGACGGCGCGCTCGACGAGGACACGGGAGCCGGCAGTGCAGCGTTCGCCGTTGAGGGAGAAGACGCCGAAGACGACGGAGTCCAGAGCGGCATCGAGGTCGGCGTCGGCGAAGACGACGACGGGCGACTTGCCGCCCAACTCCATGGAAGTGGTCTTCAGATGGTCCGCGCTGGAGCGCAGGATGTGGCGGCCGGTGCTGGTGGAGCCGGTGAAGGAGATCCGCGGCACGTCGGGGTGGTCGACCAGGGCTTGGCCGGCCTCTTCGCCGATGCCGTGGACGATATTGACCACCCCCGCCGGGAGCCCGGCCTCGGCGAAGATCTCCGGCCACAACGACGCCGACAGCGGGGTCCATTCGGCCGGCTTCAGGACGAGAGTGCAGCCGGAGGCGATCGCCGGGGCGAGCTTCCAGGACTCCAGCATGAACGGGGTGTTCCACGGCGTGATGAGCCCGGCGACGCCGACGGGGGTGCGCACGACGTAGGAGAACTGGGAGTCGGCCTGCCGGAAGGCCTCTTCGCCCAAGGCGACGATGACGTCGGCGAAGTAGCGGAAGTTCTCGGCTGCCCGCTTGGCCTGGCCCTTGGCTTGGGTGATGGGCAGGCCCGAGTCGAAGGACTCGAACTGGGCGAGCTGCTCGTGCCGGGCCTCGACCGCGTCTGCGATCCGGTTGAGTATGTTCGCCCGCTCTCGGTTCGAGATCTCCTTCCATCCCGGGAACGCGCTGCCTGCGGCGGCCACCGCACGGTCGATATCGGTCTGCGATCCGCTGGCAGCTTGGGCGTAGGGGGTGTTGGTGACGGGGTCGGCGACGTCGAAGAGACGGCCGTCCGCCGAGTCGAGGAGTTCGCCGCCGATCCAGTGCTGGATTTGCGTGGGGAGGTTGTCGATAGTCATCGGCAGTTACGCTCCGATCTGCTGGGTGAGGTCGCCGCCCTCGGCGAGCAGGGTGCGTATGCGGGCCAGCCCGGCTCGGGTGGGCTGCACCAGCGGCGGGCGGACGTGGGCGGAGGCGATGCGGCCTTGCTGGGCCAGCACCCACTTGGCCGGTGCGGGGTTGGTCTCCACGAAGAGGAGGTCGACCAGGGGGTGCAGCGCGTAGTGCAGGTCCCGGGCGGCCTCGAAGTCCCCGGCGTCCCACAGTTCGTACATTCGCGCCACCGCCTGCGGCGCGAGGTTGGCCACGGCGGAGACGAAGCCGGAGCCTCCGAGGGCGAGGAGGGGTAGGCCGAGCAGTTCGATGCCGGACCACACCAGCAACTCCCGGCCGCAGGCGTGCAGGACGCGGGAGAAGTGCTCGAAGTCCTTGGTGGTCTCCTTCACCCCGACGAAGTTGTCGAACTCGACGAACAGTCGCTTTACGGTGTCGGGGGCGATGTCGATCGCCGTGCGGGAGGGCACGTTGTAGGCGACGATCGGCAGGTCTGGAAACTCCCGCGCCACCGTCGCGTACCACTGGTAGAGCCCTTCCTGCGTGGGCCGCGCGTAGTACGGGGTGATCACCAGGGCGGCATCTGCGCCCAACTCCTTTGCGGCTGCGGTGATTTCGAGCGTCTCCTCCAGCTTGTGCGAGCCGGTACCGGGCAGGAACGGCACCCGGTCGCCGATCTCCTCCACCGCCGTACGCATACCTGCGATGCGTTCTTCCACCGACAGCGCCGAGGGCTCGCCAGTCGATCCACCGAGGGAGATGCCGTGCGAGCCGGCTTCGAGCTGGAAGCGCACCAGGCCTCGCAGGCTGTCGTGGTCGACGGCACCGGTGTCAGTGAAGGGAGTGACAATCGGGGCGATCGAGCCCCGGATGCCGGCGGGGTCGCTTCGGAACTTCATGTGTCTGCTCCTTGTTCCTTGCACCACTTCTCGTACTGCTCGCGCCAGGCGGGACCCAGGGGGTAAAGCTCATCGACGTTCTCTCCGGCGTGGACCTGCTCGGTGATGAAGCGCTCCTGCCGTTCCTGCTCACGGCAATCGGCGGTCAGCTCCTCGGCCAGATCCGGCGGTACGACCACGACGCCGTCCGCATCACCGACCAAGAGGTCGCCGGGGTGCACCAGCGCACCCCCGCACGCGACTGGGATGCCTGTGTCCCACGGCACATGCCGGCGCCCCAGCACCGAGGGGTGGGCGCCGGCCGCGTAGACCGGCAGGCCCAGCTCCGCGATGGCGGCGCTGTCGCGGACGGCGCCGTCGGTGACGACCCCGGCCGCACCCCGCTGCTGGGCCCGCAGGGCGAGAATGTCGCCCAGCGTGCCGGCGGTCGCATCCTGGCGGGCGTCCATCACCAGCACATGGCCCGGCTGGATCTCCTCGATCGCGCGCTTCTGCGCGTTGAACCCGTTGCCGTGCCGCTTGAAGAGGTCCTCCCGCAGCGGCAGATACCGCAGCGTGTGCGCCGCGCCCACCATTTCCCGGCCCGGCTGGACCGGGCGTACTCCGTCGATCGACATGTGCGGCAGACCCCGTTTGCGCAACTGCGCGCTCAACGTGGCCACCGCCACGGATCGCAGCCCCTCCTGCAGCCGGGGATCGAGTACCGGTTCCGGCATCCACGCGGACCCCCATGCGGCGGCGCGTTCTGCTCCGTCCACCCGCGGCATCGCCCCGAACGGTTCCAAGGCCGGCCCCTCAGCGACCGGATTGCGCAGCCGCCCGGTGGACAGCTCTCCGGCAGTGACTTCGACCTCCACCACATCGCCGGGCCGCACCACCGACGCCCCGGCCGGCGTACCGGTCAAGATCACATCGCCCGGTTCCAGGGTCACCAGCCGCGACAGGTCCGCGATCAACTCACCGAAGGGGAACAGCAGATGCGCGGTCGTGTCGTCCTGCGCCAGGTCACCGTTGACCCAGGTACGCAGCCGCAGCCCGGCCGGATCCAATTCCTGGGCGTCCAGCAGCCGGGGCCCGAGAGGTGTGAAACCGTCGGCACCCTTTGAGCGCAGATTCGAGCCCAGGTCGGCATACCTCAGGTCATACACACCTGCGTCGTTCGCAGCCGTCACCCACCGCACTTGCGACCACGCCTCATCGGGCGGGACCCGCTGTGCGCGCGAGCCGATCACCAGAGCGATCTCGCCCTCGAAACCCAGCAGTTCGCACCCGGCCGGCCGCTCCAGTGCTTCCTTCGTACCCGCCAGTGACGACGGCGGTTTCAGGAAGTACGACGGCTGAGAAGGCGCCCTCCCCCGCTCCCGCGCCCGGCTCGGATAGTTCAGATGCACCGCGATCACCTTCGACGGCGCTGTCCCGAGTGGATGTGCCATGTCGGCGGCCCCGTTCAGTCGCGGTCGAGGAAGGCCTGGACGCGGGCCTTGTACGGTTCGCGGTCGTACGACTTGACGTAGGCGCCGGCCATCCGCACCGGATCGCCGAAGAAGTAGTACTCGTACAGCGCCTGGCGGCTGGAGAAGGCGGAGATGCACGTGTCCCAGACCAGCCTGAAGAGCTTCACCCGCTCGGGCCCGGTCAGGGTGGCCGACTGCAGGTAGGCCTCGATGTCGGCCGCGGCGGGACCGGTGACGTCGAGTTCGGTCGGGGTTGCCATCAGGCCGGACGCGCCGAGCTTGCGCAGGATCTGCGGAAAGCGCTGGTAGAGCTTGGGGTAGAGGTTGCGAGCTGCGTTGAGGGGCGCGAACGCCGGGGTGAGCACGCCGAATTCGTTGATCGCTGCGTCCGCCTCCGCCGCGCGCAGGAACGCCCGCAGCGTCTCCAGCGTTGCGATGATCTCCGCGATGTCCTCCTGTACGTGCTGGAACTGCTCCAGGCCGATGGCCTCGGTCAGCAGGGAGACCAGCCCGAGGATGTACTCGGTCTTGGCCGAGGTGCGTGTGACGACCTGATGGGTCATGTGCACCTGGGCGGACGTCCGGGAATAGAAGCCGTTGCACAGTTCGGGGTCACCGAGCGCGAAGCAGCGCTCGTACGGGACGTGGACGTCGTCGAAGACGACGACGCAGTCGGACTCCTCGAAGCGCGAGCCGAGCGGGTGGTCGTGGCGCGGCCGGTCGTAGTCCAACGGCTCCCGGGCGATGTAGCGCAGGCCCTTGGCGTCGCTGGGGATGGCGAAAGCGTAGCTGTACGGCTTGTCCTCCGGGGTGCCGCGCAGCACCGTCGAGGGGAAGGCGAGCATCTCGTCCGCGAACGGGGCGATGGTGGCGAGCATGCGGGCGCCGCGGATGACGACGCCGTTGTCGTCTTCGTCGACGATCCTGGCCGAGAGCTTGCCGCCGGCCTGCTGGGTGCCGGAGACGGCGCGGTTGACCTGCGGCGGGATGAGGGTGTGGGTGCACAGCAGGTCCTCTTCGCGGACCTTCTCGCAGTAGCGGCGGATGTTCTCGCCGAACTCGGGACGGGACAGGGCGAACCAGTCGGCGGCCGAAGCCAGCGCCATCAGCGAGCTGTTCATGTAGTCGCCGGTGCGGCCCAGCATGCCGTTGCTGTGGTCGGCCACCACCTTGAACGCTTTGCGGCGCTTGACCAGTTCCTCGGGGGTCTTCGGGGTGAGGAAGGAGGTGCTGACCCGTTCGCCGGAGGTGGGGGAAGTGCAGGTGAGGACTTCCCTGTGCTCGTCGGCGTGCTGGAGGTCGTACAGCTCGGCGTACGTACGGACCACGTTGCGGAACGCGGGATGGTCCTGGACGCCTCCGGTGAGGGTCTCGCCCTGTATGTGCACGGTGGGGCGGGAGGCGGACAGCCGCTCCAGATATTCCTTGCCGGTGCGCGCGGCCATGTTCCTGCTCCTTGCTGTGCGGTGTGGGGGCTCGGCGGGGCTCAGATGAGGTGTTCGATGCCGTCGGTGGTTTGGACCGTGGTGCCGAAGCGGCTCCAGGCGTAGGTGAGTGCGTCCCCGTCGCGGTGCCCGAGATCGGTGACGCGTCCGAGGACGAGGGTGTGGTCGCCGCAGTCGTACGAGCCCCAGGGCTCGCACTCGAACCAGGCGAGCGGATTGTGAAGTCGCGGGATGCGGGCGTCGGGAACCCAGTTCGGTTCGGTGATGCCGCGGGAACCTGCGAACAGGCGGGCCAGCGGCTCCTGTTCGGCTCCGAGGACGTTCACGCAGAACGGGCGGCCGATCAACTGGTCGTGGCAGCGGGCCCGTCGGGCCACGCTGATCAGCACCAGAGGGGGATCGGCGGAGACAGACGTGAAGGAGTTCATCGTGGCGCCGCGCGGGTCACCGTCACCGTCCGGGCCGCCGTCGGTGTAGGTCACGACGGTGACGCCGGTGGCGAAGCGGGCCATGCAGGCTCGAAGCGCGCCGGGGCCGGGCGGGGGTGGGCCGTGGTCGGCAACCGCGTCCCGTACGGGGACGGGTGGAGGGGACTTGAGGGACATGCGCGAACTCACCTGCTCGGAACGGGTGTTGGTGGGGCGTTTGAGAGGAGCTGACAGAACCGGTGCGTACGGGGCGCCCCCGGCGGGCGGACCGGGGCCGCCCCGTACACGGGGTGGGTTCGGGGTGTCGGAAGGGATGGTGTCGGAGTGGACCGCTGCTCCCCGGGGTGCCGGAAAGGACCGCGGCAAGTGGATCGAATCAAACGATCAAAGCTTTGATTAATTTGACGGTAGCCACGGTTCGCCGACGCTGTAAACCCCTCTGTGGCCCTCGCGGCGAAATTCGTGGCGGCGGCCCGTCACGTCTTGTCAGGTCGCAAGGGCTGGCTTAACGTGTGCGCTCGCGGTCGCCGAGTCCGGGTGCGGACTCCCCGCCGCCGGCCGATCCGTGGGCGGACGGCTCGGCTCCTTGTCCCGCATTTCACCGTTCAAGGAGCCTCACATGGTGCGTACTCCCGCACGCTCATCCACCTCCGCGGCCTCCTCGGCCGCGCCACCCACAGCGCGCCCGAGTCCTTCCGGCATACGTCGCGTCGCCGCGGCCAGCTTCGTCGGGACCGCGGTCGAGTGGTACGACTACTTCATCTACGGCACGGCCGCGGCTCTGGTCTTCGGGCCGCAGTTCTTCCCGCAGCTCTCCGAGACCGCAGGCACACTCGCCTCGTTCGCGACCTACTCGATCGGCTTCGTCGCGCGCCCGTTCGGCGGCGTGGTCATGGGCCACTTCGGCGACCGCATCGGCCGCCGCGCGATGCTCGTGCTCTCGCTCACCGTGATGGGTTTGGCCACCACGGGTATCGGGCTGCTGCCCACCTACGACACCATCGGCCTCTGGGCGCCAGCGCTGCTGGTCCTGTTGCGCTTCGTGCAGGGGCTCGCCGTCGGCGGCGAGTGGGGCGGCGCCGTCCTGATGGCCGTCGAACACGCCCCGTCCGGCAAGAAGGGCTTCTACGGCAGCTTCCCGCAGATGGGTGTGCCCGGCGGCCTCATCCTCGCCAACCTCGTCTTCCTCGCCACCTCGCACGGGCTGGGCAGTGCCGCCTTCGCCGACTGGGGCTGGCGCCTGCCGTTCCTCGCCAGCTTCGTGCTCGTCGTGGTCGGGCTGGTCATCCGGCTGGGGACGGCGGAGAGTCCCGAATTCCAGGCAGTGCGCGAAGAGCCCGTACACGAACAAGCGGAACGGGAGGCGGACGTCGCGGAGGTGCGGCTGCCGGCGCTCGAGGTGCTGCGCCACCAGTGGCGGGACGTCGTTCTCGCCGGCGGAACCTTCATCGGCAACAACGCGCTCGGCTACATCTTCATGGCGTACACGCTCTCTTACGGGAGCGCCACGCTCGGCCTCGACCGCGAGCTCATGCTCGTCCTTGTGTTGATCGCCGCCGCTGTCTGGCTCCTGACCACCGCCTGGTCGGCGGCGCTCTCGGACCGGTTCGGCCGCCGCCGGGTGTTCGTCGCCGGGTCGGTGGGGCTGCTGGCCTGGGCGGGGGCCTTCTTCCCGGTCATCGACCTCGCCTCCACCGCGTCCATGCTGACCGGACTCGTGGTGATGGCGGTCGTGCTGGGCTTCACGTACGGGCCGCAGGCGGCGCTCTTCGCCGAGCTCTTCCCCGTCCGCCTCCGCTACAGCGGCAGCTCGCTCGGCTACCAGCTCGGCGCGATCCTCGGCGGCGGCATCGCCCCCACCGTCGCGACCGCCCTGTACGGCATCGACAAGGCGACCTGGCCCATCACGCTCTACCTCGTCCTCGTCGCAGCCTTCAGCCTCGTATGTGTCCTGCTGCTGACGCGGCGTCCGAGCGCGGGGGCGGGCACGGCGGCCTCGAAATCGGCGGGCCACCTAGACTCCGCGATGTGACCCAGGACCAGCCGGACCAGCACGATCAGCCCGACAACGAGCGGCTCCACTTCTGGTCGTTCGTCGACTACGCCATCTCGCGCACCACCGGTGAGCTGCCGGAAGTGGATCCGCTCGCGATGCGGCTCGTGCTCAGCCTGCACCGCGTCGCGAACATGCTCGTCTACGACCTGGAGTCCTCCATCCACCGCCCGCGCGGCTGGTCCTGGCCCGGCTTCCGCGTTCTGTTCGTCGTCTGGCTCACGGGACCCGTCGAGGGGAAGAAGGTCGCAGAGCTGTCCGGAATGAGCCGCGCCGCTGTGTCCGCCCTGGTCAACACCCTCGAACGGGACGGCCTCCTCACCAAGGAACGCTCCTCACAGGATGGGCGTGCAGTCAACCTCAGCCTGACGCACAAGGGGCGGGATGCCATCACCGACGCCTTCCGTGCCCACAACGCCCGCGAGCAGGACTGGGCGGGCACGCTCAGCACCGGCGAGCAGGAGACCCTGATCGCACTGCTGGAGAAGCTGATCGCCCAGTCCGTCCACTTCGAGGCCCGGCGACGAACGTAGAGACGCAGGGGCCAAGGCAGTTGCCCCCAGGCCCAGGGGCCAACTGGCATGCCCTGATGGGGGCGAAACCGCGCACCAGGTCTCTTCCAGCACCGCACGCCCCGCCCCACCACCCCGAGCACGCATCGAACCGACCTCAGAAACGCAAGAATCCCGTCCGATCTCCATGATCGAACGGGATCTCGTCAACCGAACCTGAGCTATCTCAAGAACGGCCCTCTGTGGACCTGAGGGGATTTGAACCCCTGACCCTCTCGTTGCGAACGAGATGCGCTACCGGACTGCGCCACAGGCCCCTGCGACGGGTGAAACTTTAGCATCCCCTCCGGGCCACGCGGAAATCGGTTCCGGCGCTGGTCACCGGGCTGCCGGGCGTTGCCTGCGGTCGTCGTGCGCCGGTGCCGGGCCTGCGGCGAGGGCGGTCGCCGCAGGTCACTCGTTGGCCGCACGCGGGCGGTCGTCGCCCTCGTACTGGTCGAAGAGAGGGGTCTGGCGCCGACCGCGCGCGCGACGGGGCGGGGTGGCCGGATCGTCGTCCTGCTCCTTGCCGGCGCCTGCGGAAGCGGAGCCCCCGGACGATCCGGAAGCCCCGGACGAGGCTGCCGGCGGCTCACCGCTCGCACTGCTGGAGCGGGCGGAACTCCAAGTACCGGGCGCCTCCAGGTCGACACCGCGCGCGCTGCGCGGGGCGACGGGAGCGCTGACGTACGTCGGCAGCGGCACCGGTACGGGATCCCAGCCCTCGGCGGACTCGCGGTCGCCGTGGCGCTGCTGGTCGACCCATTCCGCGTGGTCGGTCTGCTCGACGAGCGCGCGCCGGTCGGCCGCCGCGGGCTCTTCCCTGTGCGCCGCGCCCGGCTCCGGTGCCGGGCCCTGCCCGGCGGTGTGGCCGGCCGCGGTGCCGGGGCCGCTGAAGGCTTCGGTCTCCGCGCCCCCGCCCGTCCCTGCGGCCGCGTCGTCGTCCCCGGCCTGCGGCGCATGCCGCTCCTGTGCCACGGACTCCACGCGCCGCCGCTTGTCCATGGTGGCCGCGAAGCGGCGGCGTTCGGTCACACGCAGGTGGACGATGTACGCGCTCAGCAGCAGGCCCGGTGCCCCCGGAGCCCACAGGAACGCGAGCCCGCCAACGGCCGCGACGATCGTGCCCGCCGTGAAGGCGAGGAAGAGCACCATCGTGGTGCGGCGGCGCCGCGCGAGCACCTTGGCCCGCTTGTTCTTCTGCCGGGCCTTGTCACGCGCGGCCTTGTCACGCGCGGCCTTGCTGCGCTCGGCGTTGTCGCGCTCGGGGGACTTCTGCCCGCTCCCGCTCGCGCCGCGTCCGCCGGAGGGGGCGCCAGCGTCGTCGTCGGCTCCGTCCGCGCGGCCGGAGGCGCCGAGCACCTCGTTGGGCGTGCCCGGGACACCCTCGCCCACGATGGTCTTGGGGTCGGCGTATGCCCGTACGTCCACGGAACCACCGGCGGCTTCGGCGGCGACCACGCCCTCGGGAACGCCGTCGTACGCGTCATCGCGCTCGGCGGGACGGCTGCCGTCGGGAGCCGGCGCATCGCCGTGTTCGCCCGGGACTTCGACGTCACCGTCGCGGCGCTCGGTCTCCCTCGCGTAGCGCCGTTCCATCGCCGCCTTGCCGGACAGCAGACGGATGGCGGTGCTGAAGCGTTCCGTCGGACGGGATTCGTTCAGCTCGTCCTGCCTGCGGAGCCACATCGGCACCAAGTAGGCAGCCCAGGCCCCGACGATGACTGCGTAGATGAGGCCACTGCTGTTCACCCTCACACGGTAGAGGGGTTTGGCCGCAGCCATCTGCCAAATACTGCGGTGTGTCGCACGATCCGGCTGATCTCTCCAGGTTTTTCACCGCTGTTGACCGCGGAAACCGTGCGGGACTCAATTCGTCGCCGTGCAGGGGGTGTTCAGCACGGACAATGCCATGAGCCGAGAAGTCGGCAGACTTTGATCTTGCCCGGGCCGCGATTCTCCACCTTGGGAGGGGCTCCTCATCGTTTCGCGTGAGCGTGAGCAGGCGACGGGTATCGAACGTCTATTTTATTTTTCGGGAGGCGCCGGGAGCAGTGCGGTGCCACCGGGTGAGGAGCCCTTCCGGTACTTCATCGGCGGTCAGGGCGAAAACGAGATGGTCGCGCCACGCACCGTCGATATGCAGATAGCGAGGCCTCAACCCCTCTTCGCGGAAGCCCAGTTTCTCCACCACACGCCGGCTCGGTGCGTTCTCGGGCCGGATGCAGATCTCGATGCGGTGCAGTCCGACCGTACGGAAACAGTGGTCCGTTGCGAGGGCGACGGCCGTCGGCATCACGCCGCGGCCGGCGACCGCACGGTCGACCCAGTAGCCGATGTGGCCCGAGCACATCGATCCCCAGGTGATCCCCGCGACCGTCAACTGGCCCGCCAGGCGCCCCTGATGCTCCACGACGAACGGCAGCATCCGGCCGGCCTGGGCCTCGGCGCGCAGGTGACGGACCATCTGCCGGTACGAGGGACGGTTCGGCGGCGTGAGCCCGGGCGGCGCCGGCGGGATGGTGGCCTCCCAGGGGCGCAGCCATTCGCGGTTGCGCTGGTTCACCTCGCGCCAGGCACGCTGGTCGCGCAGCTTTATGGGACGGAGGGTGGTCTCACCGTCCGTCAGCACGATCGGCCAGGACGCGTTCAGTTGAGGTCCCCTCTGGGGTGGTCACCGCCGTGGATCTGGTCCACGGCGTGCACCAACAACCGTCCCAGCACGGCTAGTCCGTCACGCACCCCGCCCGAGGAACCGGGAAGGTTGACGACCAGGGTGGTCCCGGCGACGCCCGCGATGCCACGCGAGAGGGCCGCCGTCGGCACCTTCCCCGTGCCCTCGGCGCGGATCGCCTCGGCGATGCCCGGGATCTCGTAGTCCAGTACGCGGCGGGTCATTTCGGGGGTCCGGTCGGTGGGTGAGACGCCGGTGCCGCCTGTTGTCACGACGACGTCGTAGTGGGCTGCGACCGCCGCGGCGAGCACCTCCGCGACCGGTTCGCCGTCCTGTACGACGCTGGGCCCGGCCACGTCGAAGCCCATGGCCGAGAGGCCTTCGACGATCAACGGGCCGCCCGTGTCCTCGTAGACGCCTTCGGCGGCACGGTTCGACGCCGTGACCGCGAGGGCACGGTAGGGCTGCAGGGCAGGGCTCATACGCCGGACTCCTTCTCGCCGGACCGACCGGGCTCGGCGGCACCACCGGACCGACCGGGCTCCCCGGGCTCCCCCGGCCGGTTCTCCGTACCCTCGGTGCCGCCGCGCACACCGGGTGAAACAGCCGCGGCGCGCCTCCAGTTCCCGGAGCGGCCGCCGCTCTTCTCCTCGACGCGGACGTCGGAGACGACGGCCGACTTGTCCACCGCCTTCACCATGTCGACCACGGTCAGGGCCGCGACCGTCACCGCCGTCAGCGCCTCCATCTCGACGCCCGTGCGGTCCGTCGTCTTCACCTGTGCGGTGATCTCGACGGCCTCGTCCGTGACCGACAGATCCACGGTCACGCCCGACACGGCGAGCGGATGGCACAGCGGGATCAGATCCGGGGTCCGCTTGGCTCCCATGATGCCCGCGATACGGGCCGTGGCCAGGGCGTCCCCCTTGGGGACCCCCTCGCCGCGCAGCAGCTCGACGACTCTCGGGGAGACCAGCACGCGTCCGGCCGCGCGGGCGGTGCGGGCTGTGACGTCCTTCGCGGAGACGTCGACCATGCGTGCGGCCCCACCCTCGTCGATGTGGGTGAGGTGCTGCTGTTCTGCGCTGCTCATCGTGCTCCCGGAACCGTCCCTGTGACCGGATACGGTACCGGGCCTGCGACGCTGTGGCTCCGCCTCGGCGACCTCGGCGGCCGAGCCGCGTCCGGGCGGGCAGACCCCCGTCCGGACGGACAGGACCTACAGGTCGAGCGGCACCACGGTCACTTCCTCTCCGGGAGTGACCCGTGTCGTCTTCTCCGGGATGTCGATCAGGGCGTTGGCCTGGGCCAGAGCCGCGATCAGGTGCGAGCCGGCGCCTCCCACGGGACGGACGACGCCCTTCGCCTCACCCGCCGCCGGCGGAAGGTAACTGCCGCGCAGGAACTGGCGTTTGCCGTCCGTGGAGGCCAGCGCCTCCTCGGTCTCCAGCCGGGCCCGCGCCGTCTCGCGCCGCACGGACGCCCGGCCCATCAGGGCACGCACGGCGGGACGCACGAAGAGTTCGAAGGAGACGTACGCACTGACCGGGTTGCCCGGCAGGGCGAGCACGGGCGTGCGGTCCGGGCCGATCAGGCCGAAGCCCTGCGGCTTGCCGGGCTGCATCGCCAGCCGCCGGAACTCCACGCTGCCGCTGCCGCCGTCGATCTGCGAGAGCACCTCCTTGACCACGTCGTACGCTCCGACGCTGACCCCGCCGCTGGTGACGACGAGATCCGCGCGGATGAGCTGGTCCTCGATCGTCGAACGCAGGGTGTCCGCGTCGTCGGAGACGGCGCCCACGCGGTAGGAGATCGCACCGGCGTCGCGGGCGGCGGCCGTCAGCACGAAGCTGTTGGAGTCGTAGATCTGGCCGGAGCCCAACTGCTCGCCGGGCTGCACGAGTTCGCTGCCGGTGGAGACGACCACCACGCGGGGGCGCGGGCGCACCTTGACCGTGCCGCGGCCGATCGCCGCGAGCAGGCCGACCTGGGGCGGGCCCAGCAGCGTACCGGCGCTGAGGGCCATGGCACCGGCCCGGACATCGCTGCCGCGCGGCCGCACATGCTGCCCCTGCTCGACGGGGCGGTGCACGCGGACCTCTCCGGTGGCGCCCCTCGGGTCGGTGCTGCGGGCGCTCATCGTCTCGACCGGGCCGCCGCCCAGACCGCCGTCCGTCCACTCCACGGGGACGACGGCCTCGGCACCCGGCGGCAGCGCGGCACCCGTCATGATGCGGGCGGCCTGGCCGCGCTCGACGACGGGAAGATCGCCCTCGCCCGCGGCGACGTCCCCTATGACGGTGAGCACCGCGGGGAACTCCTCGGACGAGCCCTGGACATCGGCGGTACGCACCGCATAGCCGTCCATCGAGCTGTTGTCGAAGGGCGGCAGGGAGACGGGCACAGTGACGTCCTCGACGAGCACGCACCCCTGGGCGTCGAGCAGTTGCAGCTCGATGGGCTCAAGAGGGCGGACGCTGCTGAGGATGTCGTCCAGGTGTTCCTCGACCGACCAGGTCTCGCTCAAGCGTTACATCTCCTCGGTGACGAAGCCGCGCAGCCAGTCCCGGAAGTCCGGGCCCAGGTCCTCACGTTCGCATGCCAGCCTGACAATGGCCCGCAGATAGTCGCCGCGGTCACCGGTGTCGTAGCGGCGGCCGCGGAAGACGACGCCGTGCACCGGGCCGCCCAGGGAAGGTTCGGCGGCGAGGGTCTGCAGGGCGTCGGTGATCTGGATCTCGCCGCCACGGCCCGGCTCGGTCTTGCGCAGCACCTCGAAGACCGCCGGGTCGAGCAGATAGCGCCCGATGATCGCGAGGTTGGACGGGGCGTCCTCGGCCTTGGGCTTCTCCACCAGGTCGGAGATCCGTACGACGTCCGTCTCGCCGGCGGGGGCCGCGGCCACGCATCCGTACAGGTGGATGCTCTCCGGCGGGACCTCCATGAGCGCCACGACGCTGCCGCCGTGCTCCTCGCGTACCCGCATCATGTGGGTCAGCAGCGGGTCGCGGGGGTCGATGAGGTCGTCGCCCAGAAGTACGACGAAGGGCTGGTCGCCCACATGCGGCGCGGCGCACAGGATGGCGTGGCCGAGGCCGCGCGGGTCGCCCTGGCGCACGTAGTGCATGGTGCCGAGGCCGCTGGACTCCTCGACCCTGCTCAGGCGCGTGGCGTCGCCCTTGTCGCGCAGCACCTGCTCGAGTTCGTAGTTGCGGTCGAAGTGGTCCTCAAGCGGGCGCTTGTTGCGGCCGGTGACCATGAGAACGTCCGAGAGCCCGGCGGTGACCGCTTCCTCGACCACATACTGGATCGCCGGCTTGTCGACGACCGGAAGCATCTCCTTGGGCGTGGCCTTGGTGGCGGGCAGGAAGCGGGTGCCCAGCCCCGCTGCCGGGATGACAGCCTTGGTGATCGGTGCGCGGGAATCAGTCATGCCCCGCACGATAACCGGTGGCTTTGCGCAGAAGGTAACGCTTCGTTCGGATATGCGGGAGTACGAGCAACACCGGTGACGCGGAAGGGATCTGAAGCGGCGGTGGGAGAAATCGACGCTAGTAAGCACGTGTTGCGGGAGAGCATCCTCGCGGTGAGGGCCCGGTTGACGGCACGCGACGCGGAGGCGACGGCCGCCGTACTCGCCGAACGCGCCCTTGAGCTGCCCGAACTGTCCGAGGCGCGCACTGTCGCCGCGTACGTCTCGGTCGGTCGGGAGCCTGGCACCAAGCCGCTGCTGGAGGCGCTGCGCGCGCAGGGCGTACGGGTGCTGCTGCCGGTGCTGCTGCCGGACAACGACCTGGACTGGGGTGTGTACGAGGGCGAGGACAGGCTCGTACGCGCCGGCCGCGGCCTGCTGGAGCCGGAAGGGCCGCGTCTGGGCCCCGACGCGGTGACGGAGGCGGACGCGGTGCTGCTGCCCGGCCTGGCCGTCGACGGGGCGGGTATCAGACTGGGGCGCGGCGGCGGCTCGTACGACCGCGTGCTGGCACGGATCGGGGCGGCGGGCGCGCGGCCGGCTCTGGCGGTGCTGCTGTACGACGCCGAACTCCTCGGCAGCGTACCGGCGGCGCCGCACGACCTGCCCGTGGCGGCGGCGGTGACGCCCTCGGCCGTCCACCGCTTCTCGGCGCCGCCGCCGCACCACGGGTAGCCGTCTCCGGCAGACCGGGCGAACGGGCCGGTCACCGCTGCCTTCGATCGGCCGGGCGCGCGCCGTCGTGGTGGCTTCCCCGGGCCCTGCCGGGCTTGTGCCCCCGGCTCCGGCGGGCACAAGAGCGCGGACCGGTCGCGTCGAGAGCCGTTTGCGCGGGCCGGGCGAGGCCCGGCGGCAGTCCGGACGTGGTCCCTCCTCCGGGGCCGCAGCCCCGGGACGAGGTGCCTGGAGGCACCTCGTCCCGGTTGAGCGAGGGGGCGCCTCTCGACCACCGCGGTGGCAGTGACCAGGACGGCGTGAGTCCGGCGACGCGGAGACGGCCGCGGCCGGCACGTGCGGCTGCGCGCCGGGCACGGCGCTGCCCGCGTTCCGACCCGCCCCGCGTACGCGGCGGACGCGCCTGCGCCGCGTACGCGCCGCGAGGGCATCCCCGAGGCCCCGGTGCCCGGCTCAGCGCCGGACGAGAATCCCGGGGCCGTCCGGGCGGAGAGGCGGGGCGCCTACGCGTCAGGCCGCAGCATCCCCGGCCAACTGCCCGCCCGCGTACGCGAGGACGGGCACGGGTAGCCGTCTCCGGCAGACCGGGCGAACGGGCCGGTCAGCGCTGCCACGGCCGGCACGTGCGGCTGCGCGCCGGGCACGGCATGCGCCCGTCGGGCGTCGCGGCGGGCGGGCCCGGGCGGCCGGGCGGGCCCGGAGGGCCCTACGGCGTCAGGGCCATCTTCTCCTCGGTGCCCTTCTCGACCGCACGCTGGCTGAACGCCCAGGGCAGCAGCGCGCCTTCGGACCACTTGTCCATCTGGTCCACGTAGTTCGGGTTGTAGGCGTGGCCCGAGGCGCCCGTGAGGTTGATCCAGCGGGACTTGTCGAAGTCGTCGAGGTTGACGACCATGCGCATCGACGGCACCCAGACCACGTCGTAGCCGCCGGCGGCGTTCCAGCCGGTGGCGTTGACGGCGTCCTTGCCGCCGCCGAGGTCCCAGGGGCCGCGGTTGAGCAGGAACTGCATGAAGCCCGGGCCGTCGGTGCCTATCGTCTGGTTCTTCAGCATCAGGTGGTGCAGGCGGCCCCAGCTCCAGGATTCGATGTCCTTGCCGAGCTTGGACGTCAGCTCCCAGCGGGCGTTCTTCATGGCGTGCGCGAGGAGTTCGTCACGGTTCCGGTCGCCGGGGCGGACGTCGTTGCCGGGCGTCTTCCACCAGTCGTTGTCCTCGTCCTTGATGAGCTTGCGCACGACCTCGTACCAGCGGTCGCCCCCGTCGGGCTGCCCGGAGGCCGTGTCCCGCACACCGCACTCGCGCACGAGGCGGGTGTTGCCGTCGAGGTCGTCGACGGGGCCCGATTCGTCGGAGGGACGCACGTTGATGCAGTCGCCCTTGACCCGCAGCTCCTTGGGCAGTTTGTTGCCGAAGGCCAGCAGCAGGAGGTTGCGCCAGACCGCGTTGAAGTAGGCGGCGGGTGCTGAGTCGCGCTCCTGGGTGTAGTCCCAGCCTTCGAGGAGCCGCTGGGCCTCGCGGACGTACTCGTCCTCGACGTCTATCTTCAGCAGGTACGGCACGAGCAGCTTGGCGATCTCGCTTCTGTTGTCCATCTGCATGGTCTGCATGTCGCCCATGGAGATCTTGCCGCCGTCCGCGGTCTTCAAGCTGATCAGATCGTTGATGCGCTGGCTGCGGGTGCCGTAGCCCCAGTCCTTGGTCAGTACGTAGGGGTACTTCTTCTCGTCGACGACGGCCTGGTTGGCGGTGACTATGTATCCGCGCTTCGGGTTGTACTCCCAGGGCAGCGCCTTGTCCGGCACGTAGCCCTTCCAGCGGTAGCGCGGGTCCCAGCCGGGCACCGGATAGCGTCCGTCGCCCTCGCCGCGGACGGGGATGCGCCCGGGTGCCTGGTAGCCGATGTTGCCCTTGGTGTCGGCGTAGATCAGGTTCTGCGAGGGCACTTCGAAGTCGCGGGCCGCGGCGCGGAACTCCTTGAAGTCCGACGCCCTGTTGATCGCGAAGACGGCGTCCATGGTCTTGCCGGGGCTCAGCGCCGTCCAGCGCAGGGAGATTCCGTAGCCGTCGCCCCGGTCGGGTGCGGCGTTGTCCACCGGGGACTCCTCGCCGACCTTGCGCAGCTCGCTGTTGCGGTCGGAGACCACGGGGCCGTTGTTGGTCTCGCGCACGGTTATCTTCCGGCTCTTCCCGCCTGCGACCTTGATGACCTCCTCGCGGGTCTTGTACGGGCGGCGCCTGCCGTCGTACACGTATCCGCCGTCCCTGAACTTCTCCAGGTACAGGTCGGTCACGTCGGCGCCGAGGTTCGTCATGCCCCAGGAGATGTCCTGGTTGTGGCCGATGACCACGCCAGGCAGCCCCGCGAAGGTGAACCCTGAGGCGTCGTACGGGCAGGACTTGGTGACCGTCCGGCAGTGCAGCCCCATCTGGTACCAGATGGACGGCAACTGGGGTGCGAGGTGCGGGTCGTTGGCCAGCAGCGGCTTGCCGGTCGTCGTGTGCTTCCCGGAGACCACCCACGAGTTGGAGCCGATCCCGCTGTTGCTGGGACCGAGCAGCGACGGGATCTTGTCGAGGCGCGTGGCGACGGAGCTGAGCTGCGAGCCGGCGCTCCGTACGGCCTGCTGCGCGCCGGCGCCGGCAGCGGGCGAGGCGGCGGCACCGCCCTCGGGGTCGAACTTCTTGCTGCGCGGGTCGATCGCGCCCTCGGTGACGGGCTTGTTCCGCTCGGTCGGGTACTCCGGGTACAGGTCCTCGATCTGCTGACGGGAGAGGCGGCCGGCCATGAGCGCGCGGTCGATCTCGGAGGACATGTTGGCGCGCAGGTCCCAGGCCATCGCCTTGAGCCAGGCCACGGAGTCGACCGGGTCCCACTTCTCCGGCTTGTAGCCGGTGTCGAGGTCGAGGGCGGCGTACTCGAGGGAGGCGGCGGATCCCTTGTGGTCCTTGAGGTAGGCGTTGACGCCCGCGGTGTACGACTTGAGGTTGGCCTTCGTCTCCTTGGAGAGCCCGGCGTACTCACGCTCGGCGACGCGTCGCCAGCCGAGGGTGCGCAGGAAGGCGTCCGTCTTCACCTGGCCGGGGCCGAACATCTCCGACAGCCGCCCGGACGTCGTGTGCCGCCGTACGTCCATCTCCCAGAAGCGGTCCTGCGCCTGTACGTAACCCTGCGCGGTGAACAGGTCCGACGAACTGTCGGCGTAGATCTGCGGGATGCCCTCGCGGTCGCGCTGCACGGTCACCGGGTCCTCCAGGCCCTTGAGCTTCAGCGAACCGGTGGTCTGCGGGAAGGAGTCGCGGACCGTGCTGACCGTCCAGAACGTCCCGCCGCCGACACCGGCCACGAGCAGCAGCACGACTGCGATCACGATCAGACGGGCGCGTCGCGAGGTCTTCTTGGCGGGCATCGCTGTCCTTCGAGGGCAGGGTGGACCTTGGGCGCGAGGACCGGAACGTGAGCGAACGGAGCCACGCCGGACCAACCATAGGCGGAGCCGGAGCGGCACTACACAGGGAGCCACCGCCCGGCCGTCCTGGACATTCAAGCAATGGTAAATTGTTAGCCACACGAACGAACTGGCGGACCTGCAAGGGACTTCACCGTTGGATCGAGAGAGAGGATCTGCCCCTGAGTGTCGACCGCCTCAACCAACTGCTCCTTCTCAGCACGCTCGTCCTTCTGTTCGCGGTCGCCGCGGTAAGGCTCTCCTCACGCAGCGGACTTCCCAGCCTTCTGGTCTATCTCGGGATCGGCATCGCGCTCGGGCAGGACGGTCTGGGCGTGCAGTTCGACAACGCCGAACTGACCCGCACCCTCGGCTACGCGGCCCTCGTGGTGATCCTCACCGAAGGGGGTCTGAGCACCAAGTGGCGTGAGATCCGCCCGTGCGTGCCGGCTGCCGCGGTCCTCTCGACGGTCGGCGTCGCCGTCAGCGTGATGGTCACCGCCCTCGCCGCTCACTACCTCATCGGCCTCGCCTGGCAGACGGCCCTGCTGGTGGGCGCCGTCGTCTCCTCGACCGACGCCGCGGCCGTCTTCTCCGTACTGCGCAAGGTGCCGCTGCCGAAGCGGCTGGCGGGGGTGCTGGAGGCGGAATCCGGCTTCAACGACGCACCGGTCGTCATCCTCGTCGTCTCCTTCTCGGCCGCCGACTTCGCCTCGGTCGTCTGGTACGTGCTCATCGGCGAGATCCTGCTGGAGCTGGCCATCGGGCTGATCGTCGGCCTCGTGGTGGGCAAGCTGGGCGAGCAGAGCCTCGGCAGGGTCGCACTGCCCTCGTCCGGTCTCTATCCGATCGCCGTGATGGCGCTGTGCGTTCTGTCGTACGCGAGCGGCGCGATGCTGCACGGCTCCGGGTTCCTCGCGGTGTACGTCACGGCGCTGGTCCTCGGCAACGCGAAGCTGCCGCACCGGCCGGCCGTACGGGGCTTCGCCGACGGGCTGGCGTGGATCGCGCAGATCGGACTCTTCGTGCTGCTGGGCCTGTTGGTGACCCCGCACGATCTGGTCGACGACTTCTGGCCGGCCATCGGCGTCGGGCTCGTACTGACGGTGGTGGCCCGCCCGCTGTCGGTCGTGGTCAGCCTGCTCCCGTTCGGCGCGCGCTGGCGGGACCAGGCGCTGCTGTCCTGGGCCGGGTTGCGCGGAGCGGTGCCGATCGTGCTGGCGACGATCCCGAGAGTCGCCGAGGTCGAGGGCAGCGAACGCATCTTCAACATCGTCTTCATGCTCGTGATCATCTTCACGGTGGTGCAGGGGCCGACGCTGCCCTGGCTGGCGCGCAAGCTCAATCTGGGCGACAGCGAGGAACCGATGGACCTGGACATCGAGTCGGCGCCGCTGGAGCGGCTGCGGGGACACCTGCTGTCGGTCGCGATCCCGGAGCACTCGAAGATGCACGGCGTCGAGATCACCGAGCTGCGCCTGCCGCCCGGTGCCGCCGTCACTCTGGTCGTGCGGGACGGCAGCAGCTTCGTACCGCTGCCCACGACGATGCTGCGGCACGGCGACGAACTGCTCGTCGTGGCGACCGACCCCGTCCGGGACGCAACGGAGAACCGCTTGCTGGAGGTCGGCCGGGGCGGCAAGCTCGCGGGCTGGCTGCGGGAGAACCCGCAGGGCCGGGGCGGCCGGGGCCACCGGTCGCCCGGGTCATAGGGGTTTTCGGGGCTGGTTCACGAGGATCCGGCGAACGGATCCGGCCGTTATCCTCCTGTGGGTAGGAGAATTCACCGTTCCCGCCTGACGCAGGGCTGGCGCGGCCTGCAGGCGCCGCGCGAGAGGACAGCCTTCGGCGCGAGCAGCGCGCGCTACCAGGCGGCAGAGAGGCCCGGCCGTGGCAACCCCGGCCACAGCGAACCGCGACAGCCGCGGCGGCTACGGCGCCCTGCTGCGCACCCCAGGCGCATGGCGCTTCCTGATACCGGGCTTCCTTGCCCGGCAGCCGATCGCGATGCTCGGAGTGGGCACGGTTCTGCTCGTCGAGCACACCACCGGTTCGTACGGGGCTGCGGGCATCGTCACCGCGGTCACGGGCGTCTCGATGGCTCTGCTCGCGCCGCAGGGCGGCAAGCTCACCGACCGGTTCGGGCAGGGGGCCGTGCTGGTCCCGCTCGTACTGCTGCACGCGCTGTCCGTCTCGGCGCTGATCGTGCTGGCGCTGCGCGGGGCCCCGCTGTGGGCGCTCTTCGCGGCAGCCGTGCCGGCCGGTGCGAGCATTCCGCAGATCAGCCCGATGGTGCGGGCGCGCTGGTCGGCATGCCTGGGAGGAACGGACGGCCGGGGTGGTGAGGGCGGTGCGGGCGGCTCGTCGCTCTTGACGACGGCGGCGGCCTTCGAGTCGGTGACGGACGAGTTCAGCTTCGTCGTCGGCCCCGTACTGGCGACGGCATTGTGCACCGGTGTGCATCCTGCGGCCGGCCTGCTCGCGGAGGTCGCCCTGACGCTGGTCAGCGGCCTGCTGTTCGCCGCGCAGCGCGGCACCCAGCCGAAGGTCCGTACGGTCCGTACGGAGGGACGGCGCGGCGAAGCGAGCGACGGCCGCAGGAGGGGCGGGTCGGCGCTCGGCGTGCAGGGCATGCCCGTCCTCATCGCCGTGCTGCTCGGCGTCGGCACCGTCTTCGGCGGCATGCAGGTCTCGGTCGCGGCGGTCACGGAGTCCGCCGGCGCCCCGGAACTCAACGGCGTGCTGTACGGCGTATTCGCCGCGGGCAACATGTCGGCCGCCCTGGCTGTCGGAACTGTGCGCTGGAGACGGAGCGCGGACGTGCGGCTGCTGATCGCCTACCCGCTGCTCGTCCTGGCCGCCCTCACGCTGGCCGTGACGGCCCAACTGGCGCCGTGGCTCCCCCTGCTGGGCGGTCTGGGATTGGTCCTGGGCCTGTGGGTCGCGCCGGCGGTGATCGCGGGCTTCACGCTGGTGGAACTGCTGGTTCCGGCGGCGTACCGCACGGAGGCGTTCACCTGGCTGACCGGCGCCGTGGCTCTGGGGCAGGCCTCGGGGTCGATGGCGGCGGGCCAGCTGGCGGACGCCGCAGGCGCCGGAGCGGGCTTCCTCACGCCGCTCGCAGGTACGGGGCTGGCGCTGGCCGCGCTCGTCGCATTCCGGCGGCGGCTGGCCGTCGGCGCGGGCGACCGGGCGGCCGGGGGTGGGGTCGGTCACCGTCCACCTGTCCCAGTGGACTGAGGGGCGGGAATGCTGCACTATGGAGCGTCGTTAGCACTCACCGAGTAAGAGTGCCAGGAGGAGAACGTGCCGACGTACCAGTACCAGTGCACCGAGTGCGGCGAGGGCCTTGAGGTGGTGCAGAAGTTCACCGACGACTCGCTGACCGAGTGCCCCAGCTGTGAGGGACGCCTGAAGAAGGTGTTCTCCGCGGTCGGCATCGTCTTCAAGGGCTCCGGCTTCTACCGGAACGACAGCCGCAGTTCCTCGTCGGGCGCCAAGTCGTCCGCGTCCTCCGGGTCGTCCGAGTCGTCATCCGGATCCTCGGAGTCGTCCTCCGCGGGCAACGGCGACTCCTCCTCGGGCTCGGGCTCCTCTGACTCGTCCGGTTCGTCTTCCTCCTCGTCGGACTCGGCGAAGGCGGGCTCCTCGTCCGGGTCCTCCGGCTCGTCCGGCGGCAACGGCTCCAAGAGCGCGAGCAAGGCGGGCACTTCGTCGGCCGCCTGAGGCCCGTCCGTACGGCACTTCGGCGGGGCCCGGAAGGCTCTGCGGCGGGACCGGACAGGGCTGGGACAGGGCAGTCCGGGGCCGCAAGGTCCGGCAGCGCGCGTCCGCCGGCTGCCCGTAGGGTGACCCGTATGAGTGCACAGGCAGAGATCGGCGTCATCGGCGGTTCCGGCTTCTACTCCTTCCTCGACGACGTGACCGAGGTCGCGGTCGAGACCCCCTACGGCGAACCGAGCGACTCGGTCTTCATGGGCGAGCTGGGCGGTCGTCGCGTCGCCTTTCTGCCGCGGCACGGCCGCAAGCACCATCTGCCGCCCCACCGCATCAACTACCGCGCCAACATGTGGGCGTTGAGCTCTGTCGGGGTGCGGCAGGTGCTGGGCCCGTGCGCGGCCGGGGGCCTGCGCCAGGAGTACGGACCGGGGACGCTGCTCGTACCGGACCAGCTGGTGGACCGCACCAAGTCGCGTGTGCAGACCTACTTCGACGGCGAGCCGCTGCCGGACGGGTCCGTACCGAACGTCGTGCATCTGACCTTCGCCGACCCGTACTGCGAGACCGGACGGCAGGCGTCGCTGACCGCCGCGCGCGAACACGGCTGGGACGCGGTGGACGGCGGCACGCTGTGCGTGGTCGAGGGGCCTCGCTTCTCCACTCGTGCCGAGTCCCGGTGGCATGCGGCGCAGGGCTGGTCCGTGGTCGGCATGACCGGCCACCCGGAGGCCGTGCTCGCCCGCGAACTGGGGCTCTGCTACTCCTCGTTGGCCCTTGTCACAGACCTGGACGCGGGTGCGGAGACGGGCGAGGGCGTCTCGCACGAGGAAGTGCTGCGCGTGTTCGGGCAGAACGTGGGACGGCTGCGGAGGGTGCTCTTCGACGCCGTCGCCCAGCTGCCCGAGAAGCGTGACTGCGACTGCGCACAGGCACTCGGCGGTATCGACCCGGGCATCGAACTCCCCGGGGCGCTGCGGGACCAGACCGTGTCCTGAAAGCCCCGCCCTGCTACGGCCTGGGAGGCAGTTGGCCAGGAGGGGGCCCGACAGCGTGGCGGACCGGACTGCCGGAGCGGCCCGGCCCGTACAGCCGGGGCGGCCGGTGGGCTTCGGACGGGTGACGGGTTTATCCACAACTGGCCGTCTGTCCACAGATTTTCGCCGGTTTCTTCTGGAACGTCACGAAGCCTGCAATCTGGCATCGGAAGACAGAACCTCCGACGCTCTGACGGCAGGCGGTGATCGTGATGCCCCGGGACTTCGAATCGCGCCACGACGAAGTGGGCGACAGCGTTGGCGACGGCAGGAAGGGCGACGGCGGACGGGGCGGCCGCCTCCCCCGCCGGCGGCGGGCAGACCCCGAGGTGTGGCCGGACGGCCGCCCTCGCGGCTCCGGCCTCGTTCCCGGCCCGTGTGTGGTGCCGGAACTCACACCGGTGCGCCCAGGTCAGCGCAGCAGACCCCGTCTGCCGCGGATCGTGCGCGGAAAGCGGCGCTTCACGGCCGCCGGGCTCGCCGTCGCGACGGCGGCGCTGGCCACGCAGGTCGCCCGCGGCGACGGCGGCGGGACCGCCGGGGCCGGGCCGGGCAGGGAGTCCCCGCCGGGCCCGACTGCCGCCGCACAGCGGGCACATGGGCGACCAGGCGGCGGGCAGGAGTCCGCTTCCGCGGTCTCCGCTCCGGTGCGGATCGCGGATCCCGGAGCGGTACGGCTGCTGCGCCCGGGAGACCGGGTCGACGTGATCGCCGGTTCAGACGGGACGGAGCCGGCCCGGGTGGTGGCCAGGGGTGCGCGGGTGGATCGAGTGCCCAGGTCCGTGGAGACTGACCAGGTCGGCGCGGGGCACGACGGCGCGCTCGTCGTGCTCAGAGTGCCTCGCGAGAAGGCCACCGCACTCGCCGGTGCGGGGGCCGCCGGCAGGCTGGCGGTGACGCTGTGCTGAGCCTTCGCTCCGCCCGCCTCACGCGCCGGCGTCCGTACCGCAAAGGCGTCGAGAAGAGACAGGTCGAAGAGCGTGACAACTGTGGAGAGCGAGAAGAAGGGCCTGCTGACGGGATTCAAGGAATTCCTGATGCGCGGCAACGTGGTCGAGCTGGCCGTCGCCGTCGTCATCGGCACGGCCTTCAGCAAGATCGTCGATTCCGTCGTGAAGGGCCTGATCAATCCGCTCGTGGGCGCGATAGGCACGAAGGACCTGGAGAAGTACAGCTTCTGTCTGAAGGCGCCCTGCGAGACCGGACCGACGGGCGAAGTGACGCGCGGAGTCCCCGTCAACTGGGGTCCGGTGCTCAGCGCCTCGCTGACCTTCCTGATCACGGCGGCGGTCGTCTACTTCCTCATGATCCTTCCGATGACCAGGTACAAGGAGCGGCTGGCGGCAAGGAAGGACACCCCGGAAACGCCCCCGGAGGTGAGCGAGATCGACCTGCTGACGGAGATCCGCGACCTGCTCGCGGCGGAGCGCGAGCGCTCGGAGGACACGGAGGGCAGGGAGGTCGCGGCCGGTTCCGGCGGCCGCGCGAGCGCGGAAGGCTCGCTGGGGCAGCAGCGCGACGGCGGCGGGCACGGGGTGAGCACGGAGAAGCCCTAGCCGGACGCCCCCTCGGGATTGTCCGGCTGGCCGGGCCTCACAGGTGGTGGGGTGGCTTCTCTTCCAGGAAGCGGGCCAGGTCCGCGGCGCCATCCGCGTGCTGCCCACCGGATGTGCCGCCCGCGGCGCCGCCTTCGCCGGCCCGGACTTCGCCCCAGCCGCTGTCGGTGTCGTCCGCGGAGCGGAGGCTGAGCGGATCGTCGAAGTGGAGCCGCGCGGCGGGGTCGGCGGGCTGCTGCGAACCGGTGGTCATGCATGAAGCGTACGGCGTCCCCGTACGCCTGGTATCCATGGCTCATGACTACTCAGGACGCTCTGACGGACGTACCGGGCGTGCGGGTCGGCCATGCACAACGGGCGGGAGACGGCCACCCGGGCTGGCTGACCGGCACGACCGTGGTCCTGGCTCCGGAGGGCGGCGCGGTCGCCGGTGTCGACTGCCGTGGCGGCGGCCCGGGCACGCGGGAGACGGACGCGCTCGATCCGCGGAACGTGGTGGAACGCATTCACGCGGTGGTGCTCACCGGTGGCAGCGCCTTCGGGCTCGACTCCGCCGCGGGTGTGGTGAGTTGGCTGGAGGAGCAGGGCCGGGGCGTTCCGGTGGGGCCGGATCCGGCGCAGGTCGTGCCCGTCGTCCCGGCGGCCGTCCTCTTCGATCTGGGGCGTGGTGGCCGCTGGCAGGCCCGACCCGACGCGGAGCTTGGGCGGGAAGCGGTCGAGGCCGCGGCGGCCACCGGGCCCGGATCGCCCGTCCAGCAGGGCAATGCGGGTGCGGGCACGGGCGCGGTGGTGGGTGGCCTCAAGGGCGGTACCGGCACCGCGAGCACCGTGCTCCCCTCGGGAGTCACCGTCGGTGCGATCGCTGCTGTCAACGCGGCCGGTTCGGCGGTGGACCCGGTCACGGGGGTGCTCTACGGCGAGATGTGGGACGGGCTTCCTCCTGTGCCGGACGAGGGCAGGCACGCGCAGGCACAGCGCCGGCTGGCGGAGGCGCGCGAGGAGACGGGCAGGCGGGCGGCGGGTGCGCTGCGTCCGCCGCTCAACACGACGCTGGCGGTGGTCGCCACGGATGCCGTGCTGACCCGCGCACAGGCGCGGAAGACAGCGGGCACCGCCCACGACGGGCTGGCCCGCGCGGTGCGGCCGGTGCACCTCATGCACGACGGCGACACCGTCTTCAGCCTGGCGACCTGCGAACGCCCCCTGGCGGACGGCGAGTTGAACGACGTCCTGGCCGCCTCGGCGGATGTTCTGACGCGGGCCGTGGCCAAGGCGGTGCTCGCCGCGGAGAGCGTGGACGGTCCGGGCGGCGTCTTCCCGTCCTACCGGGACCTGTACGGGCAGCGGGACTCGTAGGGACGGCGGGAGCCGCACGGGCGGTGCAGCCCGAGGGGGCGTCCGCGCCCTCGGGCTGCACCGCGGGGGCCCTCCCGACGGGGGCCCTCCCGCTCCGGCGCCGGCCCACAGGACCGGCGCGGGGCGGAAGGCTCCCGGGCGGGCGGCGTCCGGACAGGCCGCGCCCGGGTGGGCGGCGGTCAGGCGGCTGCGGTCGCGCCCGCCGGCTCCTTGCTCTGGTCCTGCGGCTGCCCGTCCGTACCGCGCGAGGCCGCATCCCCGCGGGAGCGGGCTCCCTTGAGGAGGACGACGAGCACCGTGGTGACAGCCGTGCCCGCCGCGATCGCGACGAGGTACAGCAGCGGGGAGCCGATGAGCGGCACGACGAACACACCGCCGTGCGGTGCCCGCAGCGTGCTCCCGAATGCCATCGTCAGCGCACCCGTCACCGCTCCGCCCGCCATGGACGAGGGGATGACGCGCAGCGGGTCGGCGGCGGCGAACGGGATGGCTCCTTCGGTGATGAAGGAGCCACCGAGCACCCACGCCGCCTTGCCGTTCTCGCGCTCGGCCGTGGTGAACAGCCTGCCGCGTACAACGGTCGCGAGAGCCATGCCCAGCGGAGGCACCATTCCGGCTGCCATGGCGGCGGCCATCACGGTCAGGCTTCCGTTGCCCGGGTCGGAGGTGGCGATGCCTCCCGTGGCGAAGGTGTAGGCGACCTTGTTGACGGGGCCGCCCAGGTCGAAGCACATCATGAGCCCGATGAGCAGGCCCAGCAGGACGGCGTTGGTGCCGGTGAGGCCGCCGAGCCAGTCCGTCATGGCCTTCTGGGCGCCGGCGACGGGCTTGCCGATGAGCAGGAACATGAGCGTGCCGACGACGGCCGAGGAGAGCAGAGGTATGACGACCACGGGCATGATGCCGCGCAACACCGGCGGGATCGCGATCCGTTGGACCGCCATCACCAGGGCGCCGGCCAGCAGGCCCGCGACCAGGCCGCCCAGGAAGCCCGCTTCGATCTCGACGGCGACGGCCCCGCCGACGAAGCCGGGCACCAGCCCCGGCCGGTCGGCCATGCCGTAGGCGATGTAACCCGCGAGCACCGGTACGAGGAAGCTGAAGGCGAGCTGGCCGATCTGGTTGAACAGGGCTGCCCAGCTGGGGAGTTCGGTCCAGTCGAAGTGGTCGGCGACGGACTTGGCGTCGGCGATCCCGTAACCGCCGATCGCGAAGGAGACCGCGATGAGCAGACCGCCCGCCGCGACGAACGGGACCATGTAACTCACGCCGGTCATCAGCCACTTGCGCAGCCGGGTGCCGTAGCCGTCCCCGGGCTCCCCCGCGGTGTCCACGGGCGAGCCGGTGCGGGCGGGCCCGGAGACCTCGCCGCGCTCGGCCTTGCCCCGTACCTCGGCGATGAGTTCGGCGGGACGGTTGATCGCCGCCTTGACTCCCGCGTCGACGGTCGGCTTGCCCGCGAACCGCTCCTTCTCGCGGACCTCCACGTCGTGCGCGAAGATCACTCCGTCCGCGGCTTCGATGACCGCGGGATCGAGGCGGTCGAATCCGGCGGATCCCTGTGTCTCCACGGCGACTTCGGCTCCCGCTTCCTGCCCGGCTCGCTCCAGGGACTCGGCGGCCATGTAGGTGTGCGCGATCCCGGTGGGGCAGGAGGTGACGGCGACGATGCGGAAGGGGCGACGCTCCCGGCCATCCCGGCCCTCCCGGCCATCGCCGCTGCCCTGCTCCGGCACAGGCGGCTGAGCCGGCGAGGATTCCCCGGAAGACGGCGGCTCTCCGGCCCCGGCTTCGGCCCCAACTGCCCCTGCTGCGGCTTCAGTCGACGGTGCGTCGCCGCGTATGAGGGCCGCGGCCCGCTCGGGGTCGGTGACGGTGCGCAGGGCTGCCGTGAAGTCCTCGTCCGCCAGGTGCCGGGCGAGGCTGGAGAGTATGCCGAGGTGATCGCTGTCGGCCCCGTCGGGAGCGGCGATCAGGAAGACCAGGTCGGCGGGCCCGTCCGCGGAACCGAAGTCGACGGGGCGGGCGGGGCGGCCGAACGCGAGCGTCGGCTCTGTGACGTGTGCGCTGCGGCAGTGAGGTATGCCGATTCCGCCTTCGAGGCCGGTCGGCATCTGGGCCTCCCGGGCGGCGACGTCCGTGAGGAACCCTTCGAGGTCGGTTATGCGGCCTTCCGCGAGCATCCGCTCGGCGAGCGAACGTGCGGCTTCTTCCTTGGTGTCCGCGGTCAGGTCGAGGTCGACCAGGTCCGCGTTGATCAACTGGCTCATCGCACGGCTCCATCGGCGCTGTCGGGCAGGGCAGGGCCCAGGGGTCGGCCCAGGGGGTGGTCCAGGGGAGGTTCGGTCGTCACGGCGACGTGGTCGGGGTGCAGATCCGCGGGGCGTGGCATGCCGCTCCCGGGCAGCTGCACGGCGGCCAGGCCATGTGCGACCGCCGAGGTGAGTGCCTGCGGACCGGCACCGCCCGCGGCGAGGAAGCCGGCGAGCGAGGCGTCGCCGGCACCGACGTCGCTGCGTACGGGGACGGACGGGGCAGAGCCGAAGTATGTGCCGGTGGCGTCGACCAGCAGCTGCCCCGTGACCCCGAGGCTGGCGAGGACCGCACCGGCGCCCGCGTACCGCAGGTCTTCGGCGGCCTTGAGTGCGTCGCCCACGGTGGCCAGGGGGCGGCCGACGGCCTCGGCGAGTTCGTCGGCGTTGGGTTTGACGACGTCCGGCCGCTCGCGCAGGGCGGCGGACAGGGCGGGCCCCGAGGTGTCCAGGGCGATGCGTACGCCCTGTTCGTGGGCGCGTGCGACGAGCTTCGCGTACCACGCGGGCGGCAGTCCGCGGGGAAGGCTCCCGCAGCAGACGATCCAGGCGGCGCCGGCCCCGGCCGCGCGTTCCCCGACGGTCTCCATGAGCGCCCCGGCCTCGTCGGAGCTGATCTCCGGACCGGCGGCGTTGATCTTGGTGAGGCTGCCGTCCGGCTCGGCGAGTGAGATGTTGACACGGGTCGACTCGCGTACGGGGACGCCCGCCACCTCGATGCCCCGCCGGCGCAACAGCTCGGCGAGCAGCGCCCCTTCGGGCCCGCCGAGCGGCAGCACCGCGACGGTGCTCCGCCCGGCGGCGGCCAGCGCACGTGAGACGTTGACGCCCTTGCCGCCGGGGTCGACGCGGTCGTTGGCGGCACGCAGCACGGCTCCCCGGGCCAGCCCGGCGATCTCGTACGTGCGGTCCAGGCTCGGATTGGGGGTGACGGTGACGACAGCCCCGGCGACGTCACCCGTGGTCGCGGCGGCAGCGGTTGCGGCGCGGTCGCCGGTGCGGCCGCCGGCGGCGGTCTGCGTCGCGGCGCGGCCGCCGCTCCGGCCGTCGCTCCGGCCGCCTGCCCGGTCGCCGGTCCGGTCGCCGGTCCGGTCGCCGGTCCCGTCGCCGCTCATACCCGCTTCACCTGCGGACCCTTGCGCTCGATGGCGTCGGCGTCGTCGGCGCTGAGGCCGGTGTCGGTGATGAGCAGGTCGACGTCGTCGAGGCCGCCGAAGCGGGCGAAGTGCTCGCGCCCGTACTTGGTGGAGTCGGCGAGCAGCACGACCCGTCGCGCCGCTCCCATGACCGCGCGCTTGACGGCCGCCTCGGCGAGATCGGGGGTGGTGAGTCCGCCTTCCAGGGAGAAGCCGTTGGTGGCGAGGAGGAGCAGGTCGGCGTTGATCTCTCCGTACGTGCGCAGGGCCCACGTGTCGACCGCGGCGCGGGTGCGGTGCCGTACGCGCCCGCCGACGATGTGCAGGTCGATGCCCGGATGGTCGGCCAGCCGGGCGGCCAGCGGGAGGGCGTGGGTGACGACGGTGAGCGTCGCGTCGACGGGCACGGACGCGGCGAGGCGTCCGGTGGTCGACCCGGCATCGAGGAGGACGCTGCCGTCGGAGGGCAGTTCGCCGAGTGCGGCCCGCGCGATGCGGTCCTTCTCGTCAGGGGCCGAAGCTTCGCGTTCGTTCAGATCGGGCTCGAAGTCGAGCCGGCCGGCCGGGATGGCGCCGCCGTGCACGCGACGGATGACGCCGGCTCGGTCGAGTGCCTTCAGGTCGCGCCTGACGGTCTCGGCCGTGACCTGGAACTCCTGCGCGAGCGCAAGCACCTCCACGCGGCCCCGCTCGTGTGCGAGGCGGAGGATCTCCTGCTGGCGCTCCGGTGCGTACATGTGACTTCGATTCCGTTCCATGCCCGAACATGTGGCTTCGCGGGCACGTTACGAGCATGAGCGCGGAAAGTAAACACACCTGGGCATGCGAACAGACACGTACGGACAGCCGCGGCACCTCGTGCGGAGGGGCATCACCGCCCTCCGCCGGACAGAGAAGAGTCCCGGCGCTCGGGGGATGGCACCGGGACTCGTTCTGGGAGCGGCTCGGGGAGCCGCTGTTCTCTGTGCGGCTGTGCGGCTGTGGGGCTGTGCGGTTGTGCGCGGTTGTCCTCTGCCGCCCGTCAGGCGGCCGCGTCGAAGCCGGTGTCCGACGCGAGCTTCTTCAGCTCCAGCAGGGCGTGCTTCTCGATCTGCCGGATGCGCTCACGAGTCAGTCCGTGCTGCTTGCCCACCTCCGTGAGCGTGCGCTCGCGCCCGTCGACCATGCCGTAACGCGCCTTGATGATCGAGGCGGTACGGGAGTCGAGGCGGCCGATGAGCCCGTCCAGCTCCTCGCGGCGCAGCAGCGTCAGCACCGACTGCTCGGGCGAGGCCGCGGAGGTGTCCTCCAGCAGGTCGCCGAACTGCGTCTCGCCCTCCTCGTCGACGGACATGTTCAGGCTGACCGGATCGCGCGCCCAGTCCAGTACGTCGACGACGCGCTCGGGCGTGGAACTCAGCTCGGCCGCGACCTCCTCGGGCTCCGGCTCGCGCCCGTGCTCCCTGTTGAACTCGCGCTGGACGCGCCGGATGCGCCCCAGCTCCTCGACGAGGTGCACGGGAAGCCGGATCGTCCGGGACTGGTCGGCGATGGAGCGCGTGATGGCCTGGCGGATCCACCACGTCGCGTACGTCGAGAACTTGAAGCCCTTGCGGTAGTCGAACTTCTCGACGGCGCGGACCAGGCCGGCATTGCCCTCCTGGATCAGGTCCAGCAGGGGCAGCCCGCTGCGCGGATACCGCCGGGCCACGGCCACGACAAGACGGAGGTTGGAGCGGATGAAGACGTCCTTGGCGCGCTCACCCTCGGCGACGATCGCTTCCAGCTCCTCGCGGGTCGCGTTCGCGCTCGCGGAGTCGGCGCTCAGCGGCTCCTCGTCCTTGTCCAGTATTCGCCGGGCGTAGACCCCCGCCTCGATGGCGAGCGAGAGCTCTACTTCCTTTGCCGCGTCCAGCAGCGGTGTACGGGCGATCTCGTCGAGATACATGCCGACCAGGTCGCGGTCCGCGACTTCGCTGCCTGCGGCGCGAACACTGCTTGCCGTGTCAGTGACACCGGTCGCGGTGGCCTGACGACGGGCGACGGCACGGGTTGCCATGCGTGCTCCCTTGCGAGTGGACTCAAATCAATCTGGTCGGTGGCTTGGGTCGGGCACTGCCCGGGTGCCCCCATCCGTAGGAAACAACGAGCGGAAACCGGACTTAATTCCCAACCGCCGCGTCATTTTCCTGATCATGCAGTACCCTGTCTGGCCGCCAGGAGCGGCCCGGAGCCGATGGGGCCCGGAGGTACTGGTCGGAGCGGGTGCCGTGGGAGGAAGCCGCGGCGGCGCCGCGCGGAGTCCGGGATCCGCCATCCGGGACGGGATGCGTACTCCGGGACGGTTCCGTGATCCGTGATCCGTGCGGCGAGCCGTCCGCCGTCTTCGGCACCGTTCGTCACGCCTGCTGAGCAGCGTCGTGACCGACCGCTCTCCCCCTACAGACGGCCTGAGGGCGCGGTTGGTTGCACGACGACGCCGGATCGTACGGAAAAAGTCGGCTCTCACGCGTTTCGTGAGCCTTCGAGGGTGCCGGGCGGCTGGACCTCGAGACCCGAAGCGGAAGCGGCAGGGCCGCATCCGGCCAATCTCCAAGTGGACAACGTGAACCGCACTCCCGCGTATTCCGCACCGCCCGCACCGCTCGCGCCATTCGCACCACTCACCTGACTCGCGCTGTCCACATCACTCGCCTCACCCACATCAACTGTGGCCTGCGTCACGGTGATTGACCGCCGGAGGACCGGGTAGTTGCGGCTTCAACGACCCTCTACGCTGAGGGACGTGTACGAGCGTGTGCCGCTGGCACCGCAACACACGGAAACCGCAAGACACTTGGACAGGAGTTCCATGAGCACCCCGACTCCGGCCGACGCCGCCTCCGCCCACCTCAAGGTCGCCGTCATCTACTACTCCTCGACCGGCACCGTCGCAGCCCTCGCCAGGGAGATCAGCGAGGCCGCGGAGAAGGCGGGCGCCGAGGTCCGGCTGCGCCGCGCACCCGAACTGGCGCCGCAGTCCGCGATCGAATCCAACCCCGCGTGGGCCGAGAACCAGCTGGCCACCGCCGGCACGGCCGAGGCCTCCGCCGACGACGTCGACTGGGCCGACGCCGTGCTCTTCGGGACGCCGACCCGCTTCGGCAACGTCTCGTCCCAGCTCAAGCAGGTGCTGGACCAGCTCGGCGGCCTGTGGGCCCAGGGCAGGCTGGCCGACAAGGTCTACAGCGGATTCACCTCTTCCGCCTCCCCGCACGGTGGCCAGGAGTCGACTCTGCTCGCCCTCTACAACACCTTCCACCACTTCGGCGGCCTCATCGTCTCCCCCGGATACACCGACCCGTCGAAGTTCGTGGACGGCAACCCCTACGGCACCTCGCACACCGACGCACAGGGCGACAACCCGGTCGACGAGACCGCCCGTACGGCTGCGCGAGTGCAGACCGAACGCGTGGTCCGTATCGCCCGCGGACTGAAGGCGGGCCTCGCGGCCTGACGGACGGGTGGCGGACGCCTGACGAACGCCTGCCAGACGTTTGACTGGCGGCCGCCGGCGGGCTCCGGGTCGCCGCGGCCGCGCGTACGCATACGAGTCGTGCGTACGCGTGCGAGTCGTGCGTACGCGTGCGAGTCGTGCGTACGAGAGGTGCGGACGCGGGACGGCGGGAGGGGGCGGGCCGCGCACGGGACGCGTCCGGACGGCGTCCGGACCGGCCCCCGGAGCGGCCCGCGCCCTCCCCCGCCCACGCACCCCACGCGCACAGACGCACACACACGAGAAGCGCGCCGTCCGCCAGTGGTCTGGACCGATGAACATCAGCGCGGCGTCTGGCCCTCCATACGCCCCGCTGCAACGATGTGCGCTCCCGTATGCCTGTAGGCCCGTATGCCCGGCTCCATGTGGCCCCCTGTGAGGAGCACTCGTATGCAGCAGACGCCGCCACCGCAGTCCACCACCCGCAGACAGATCCTCGCCGGAGCCGCCGGAGCAGCCGGCATCGCGGCGGCCACCGCCCTCCCGTCCGGCACGGCGCACGCGGCCACGGCCGCCGGAGACCCGAAGCGCGCGGCCCGCGCCCTGCTCAAGCGCATGTCGCTGAAGGAGAAGATCGGGCAGCTCTTCGTCGTCGAGGTCTACGGAAAGTCGGCGGACTCCGCGCACGCCAAGAACAAGGAGCTGTACGGGGTTTCGACGCCGGCCGAGGTCGTCGCCAAATACCGCCCGGGCGGCGTCATCTACTTCGACGCACGCCGCGGCCCCGACAACCTCAAGCAGCCGCGCCAGATCGCCGGGCTCTCCAACGGGCTGCAGCGCGCCGCCCTTCGCACCGGCGCCCGCATCCCGCTCCTGGTCTCCATCGACCAGGAGGGCGGCAGCGTCGTCTACCGCATGCTGGAGCCGGCCACGCAGCTGCCGGGCAACATGGCGCTGGCCGCGGCCCGTTCACGCGCTGACGTCCGCCGCTCGTCCGAGATCATCGGGACCGAGCTGGCCGCGATGGGCATCAACCAGAACTACGCGCCCGTCGCCGACGTCAACATCAACCCGGACAACCCGATCATCGGCGTCCGCTCCTTCGGCTCCGATCCCGCTCTCTGCTCGGAGCTGGTCGCCGAGTCCGTACGCGGCTACCACCGCGGCGAAGTGGCCAGCGCCGCCAAGCACTTCCCCGGTCACGGCGACACCGACGTCGACAGCCACACGGGCCTTCCCGTCATCAAGCACACGCGCGAAGAGCTGGAGAAGATCGACCTTCCGCCCTTCCGCTCCGCCATCGCCCGCGGCGTCGACACGATCATGACGGCCCACATCGTCGTCCCTTCCCTGGACTCCAGCGGTGTCCCGGCCACCATGTCGAAGCCCATCGTGACCGGGCTGCTGCGCGAGGAGCTCGGCTTCCGCGGCCTCATCGTCACCGACGCCCTGGACATGGGCGGTGCGACCGAGGACTTCCCGCCGGACGTCGCTCCCGTACGGGCGCTGAAGGCCGGCTGCGACCAGCTCGTGCTCGCGCCGAAGGCGGACACCGCGCACGCCGCGGTGCTCAAGGCCGTCGAGAGCGGCGACGTGTCCGAGGACCGGATCGACGCGTCGGTGCTCCGCATCCTCGAACACAAGCTGCGCGGCGGGCTCTTCCCGCGTCCGTACGTCGACGAGGACCGCGCCGCCCGCGTCGTCGGCAGCCGTCGCCACATCGCGGACGCCGCCCGCATCACCGACCGCACGGTCACGCTCGTACGCAACGAAGGCGGCACGCTGCCGCTCTCCTCCGGCGCCCGTACCGTGCTCGTCACCGGCTGGGACACCGACCGGGTCGGCGTCGTCGCCCGCACGGTCGGCGAGCGGTCCGGCCAGGAGGCCACCGCGCTGGCGACCGGCCCGACGCCCGGCGAGACACAGATCGAGGATGCCGTCGCCGCGGCCGGCGACCACGACGTGACGGTCGTGCTGACCAACGCCGCGGCGTCCGCCAAGGACAAGGGCGCCGCCCAGGCGGATCTGGTCAAGGCCCTGGTGAAGACGGGGAAGCCGGTCGTGGCGGTCGCGGTGCGCAACGCGTACGACATCCGCCGCTTCCCCGGCGTGCCCGCCTGCCTCGCCACGTTCTCGTACGGGAAGCCGTCGCTGGCCTCCGTGGTACGCGCGCTGTACGGGGACGTGAATCCGAGCGGCAAGCTGCCGGTCGGCATCCCGGCCCTCGACGAGGGTGAGGGGACGCTCTACGAGTTCGGGCACGGGCTCAGCTACTGACAGGCCGGATCGCGCAGGGCCTGCAGGCCCGAGGGGCGTCCGGCCCGCCTGACCGCCTGACGGCCTGATCGCTGAGCACCACCCGGGCAGCGCCCCGTCCACCAGAACGCAAGGCGGACGGGGCGCTGTCCTGTGCGCGCCGCCGGTTCGTCCTCGTACGGGCCACGGGCCCGTGGCCCGTACGAGGACGAACCGGCACAAGGGGACGTTCGGCCCTCCATCGGGACCTCCCGGGCCCTCGGCGCCGTCCGGCGCCGGCAGGAGGCTGGCTGGTGAGACACGCGCACGCGATCCGGACCGTGACCCGGCCCGGGGCCGGGGGCCCGCCCGGAGTCCGGAGCTGGGAGACCGAAGCCCATGCCCGGGAGTCCGGAGGCGTGGCAGCGGCTCATGGCCCGTAACCCCGACGAACGGAACCGCAGGGGGTAGCTCATGCCTTCCACCTCATTCGCACGCGGCGAGGTGGTCGAGAGTCTTGTCCGCGACGCATGCATGGCACCGTCGATGCACAATGCGCAGCCGTGGATCTTCCGCTACAGCCGCCGCGGTGAGGCGATAACGCTGCGCATGGACACGGAGCGGGCCATGCCGCTCGCCGATCCGCAGCTGCGTGCGCTGCATCTGAGCTGCGCGGCGGCGCTGTTCAACCTGCGGGTGGCCGCGCAGAACGCCGGATTCCGTCCCGTCGTGACACTGCTGCCCGACCCGGACGACCGGCGGACCCTGGCGTCCGTGTCGCTGAAGGAGCCGGCCGGGACCCCTGACCCCGACCTGTCGCTGCTCTACACGGCGATCGCGGAGCGGCGCACGAGCCGCTACCCCTTCGCGGAGCGCCCGATACCGGCCGCGCTGGCGAAGGTGCTGGTGGAGCAGGCGCGCGCGGAGGGTGCGGTGCTGGAGTTCCTCTCCGGCTGGCACCTGTCCCTCGTACTCGACGTGATCGAGGAGGCGGAGCTGAGCGCGGAGTACACCGGCGACCCGGACGAGCAGAGGTGGGTCCGTACGGGCGTGAAGCTCTCGGACGCGATCACGGACGGCGTACCGGAGTACAGCTTCGGCCCCCGCAAGGGCGACGGCAGGGCGCCGGTGCGGGACTTCGCCCGCGGACGGAGCGACTCCGACCGGGGTTACGAGCCGGGACACGACCCGGGCAGGGCCGAATTCGAGCACATGCCGCATCTGGGGCTGCTCTGCACCGAGCACGACCACCCGGCCGACTGGCTGGTGGCGGGGCAGGCCATGGAGCGGATGCTGCTGATGGCCACGCGGGAGGGCCTGGCGACCTCGTTCGCGACGCAGGCGCTGGAGCGCTCCGAGCTGCGCTGGCTGCTGCGCGATCCGGTGTGGGGCGCGGGCCCGGTGCAGATGGTGGTCCGTCTGGGATTCGGATCGCTGGGGCCCTCGACACAGCGCCGCCCGGTGCGGGAGGTGCTCCAGTTCGTTCCCTGAGGGAGCGAACAGGGGCTCCGGCCTGAGGGAACCGGGGGCTCCGGACACCCCCTGGTCGCGTAGTCGCGCTAGTCGCGTCGGCTCCATCTGGGGCCGACCGTGGCCCACTCCCGTTCCCAGTCCTTGTCGCGTACGGCGTCCATGCGGCGCCGTACCACCCACGAGGCGCTTCCCACGAGGAAGCAGGTCGCCACGGCGACGGCACCCCCCGCGGCACCGCTCTCGACGCTCACCTCGGTGGCGTCGGGCGGCGGCTGGTGCGGCAGGCCCCGCCCGTCCAGCCACACCTGGACGCGGGTGCCCTCCGGTGTGCCCGTCTCGACCGGCGCCCGGCCGGACCGCGAGCGGCCGTCCGCGGTCTCCCATCTGACCTCTGTGAGCACCGTCGGGTCGTCGGAGACGGTCGAGATGCCGTCCGTCCTCGGCGCGTCCTCACGCAGTACGGCGGATGTCCGGTGGAGGCCCGGCTGGTCGCGGAGGTTGCCGGCGACAGCGTCCGAGGCCAGCGCACCGGTGATCGGGGCGGTCACCGCCATGATCACCCCGGCGGCGAGCCCCGCCCACGCCTCGGCACGGTCGGAGCGGCGCCTGAGCGGGTTGTCCCGCCAGCGCCACAGCCATCTCCTCGTCCTCATGTGCCGACTCCCCTCACGGCGTAAACCGGACACGGGAGCGAGGTGACCGGCGGGCCGTTCGCTAAGGGGGCCGGAAGGTCCACCGATGGTGGTACGAGTGGCCCCCTCCGCTGCCCGTCGGGGGCCGTTCGGCCCTATTCGGGCGGTGCCCGGCGGGGCGACGATGCGGACAGCACCCGTTGCGAGGGGAAGCAGTGCGACATGAGCGAACTGCGGACGTACTCCGAGCAGAACCCCATCAGGGTCCTGCTGCTCGACGACCACGAGGTGGTACGGCGCGGCGTGCACGACCTGCTGGAGGCGGAGTCCGACATCGACGTGATCGGCGAGGCGGCCACAGCCGAGCAGGCGCTCGCCCGCGGACCCGCGCTCCGTCCGCACGTGGCCGTCCTCGACGTGCGGCTGCCGGACGGCGACGGCGTGACCGTCTGCCGCGAGCTGCGCTCCCGCATGCCCGAGCTGGCGTGTCTGATGCTGACGTCCTTCGACGACGACGAGGCCCTGCTGGACGCGATCATGGCGGGCGCCTCGGGTTACGTCCTCAAGCAGATCAAGGGCTCGGACCTCGTCTCCGCCGTACGTACGGTCGCGGCCGGGCAGTCCATGCTCGACCCGGCGACCACCGCCCGGCTCATGGGCAGCCTGCGCGGCCCGGACGCCCACGAGGAGGACGACAAGGACGACGCGTTCGCCGGCCTGTCGCCGCGCGAGCGGGACATCCTCGACCTCATCGGGGAGGGGATGACGAATCAGGAGATCGGCAACCGGCTGTTCCTGTCGGAGAAGACGGTGAAGAACCACATCTCGCGGCTCCTGGCCAAGCTCGGCGTGGAGCGGCGGGTACAGGCGGCCGTGCTCGCGACGCAGGCGCACGCGCAGGAGCGGGACGGCCACCGCCGCCCCTGACGGGCGACCCCGCCGGGCGCCCGTCACGGATCGGTGCCAGGCCTCAGCGCCTGCCCGCGCCCCGGCCGTGGGCACGGCCCGGCGTCCGACCGCCGGGCGGTCCGGCGCGGGATCGCGCACGGCCAGGGGACGACCAACCGGTGCCACCCCACCGCACGCCGGTGCCGGGCGCCGCCGCCTGCCGGCCGAGGCGGCACTCCCCGGCGCCACCGGCCGCCGGGCCCAGCCCGGCACCTGCCAACCCACCCCGCGCCGCTGCAGAACCCGCCGGTTCCATCGCCCCGCACTCCCCGGCGCCCCCAGCCACCGGCACTGGCCAGAGCCACTGCCCGACCGCGCTACCAGCTCCCAAGCGCGCACGGCCAGGGGACGACCAACCGGTGCCACCCCACCGCACGCCGCTGCCCGGCGCCGCCGCCTGCCGGCCGAGGCGGTACCGACCGGCGTCCCCGTGCGCCCCGCCTGCCGGACGCGGCGGCGCCCGGCACCGGTCCCGCGTCCGCGCCGCTGCCGCTGCCGCTGAGCCCCGCTCAGTCCTCGCTCAGCCCTCGCTCAGCGCTCGCTCGGCCCTCGACCGGCCCGATCTGCCCGGTCGGGCCGGGCGCCCGGCTCCGCCGCTCCGGCGCCGTCCGTTCCGTGTCCCGCCGGGGCGCCCGCGCCCGCGCCGTCCAGCGGGATCCGCCAGATCATCCTCGTACCGCCCCCGGAGGGCGCGCCGAGACGCATGGCGCCGCCGAGGCGTTCCGCGCGCTCGGACAGATTCTGCAGTCCGCTGTGGTGGGCGCCTTCCGGTATTCCGATGCCGTCGTCCACGACCGTGAGCGTGAACGCCTCCCCCGTCGTCTCCGCCGCGACCTCCACCCTGTTCGCGCCGGCATGCCGCGCCACGTTCGACAGCGCCTCTCGCAGCACCGCCACGGCGTCGTCCGCGACCCCGTCCGGCACCTCCGTGTCGAGCAGGCCCTCCATGCGCAGCACGGGCGTGAAGCCCAGAGCGGACGAGACGTCCTGCACCGCCTCGGTCACGCGGCTGCGCAGTCCGTCGCCGTCCGAGTCGTTGTCGTGCGCACGCAGCCCGAAGATCGTCGAACGGATGATCTTGATGGTGGCGTCGAGATCGTCCACGGCTCTCAGCAACCGCTCGCCCGCCTTGGGGTGGTCCACGAAACGTACGGCGCTCTGCAGCGTCATGCCCGTCGCGAACAGCCGCTGGATGGCCAGATCGTGCAGGTCACGGGCGATGCGGTCGCGCTCTTCCAGCAGCGTGATCTGCTCGGCGTCACGGCGCCGCTCGGCGAGCTCCATCGCCACGGCCGCCTGCCCGGCGAAGGCGCTCAGCGGCGCGATCTGCGGCTCGGCGAAGGGCGGGCGGGGCTTGGCGCGGGCGAGCAGCAGCACGCCGCTGGGAGCGTCCTCGGCGATCATCGGTACCGCCACCGCGGGCCCGAGCCCGGCCCAGCGCGGCGGTCCGGCCGTGATCCGCGGGTCGTGCTCCACGTCGACGCTCGTGATGACCTCCCCGGCGTTCATCGCCGCACCCTCGAAGGAACCCTCGCGGGGCAGCAGCAGCCCCCTGTGCTGCTCGGCGTCGGTGCCCGCCGCCACGACCACCCGGAAGGCCCGGCCGCCCTCCTCCGGGAGTGCGAGTACGCCGAGGTCGGCCGAGAGGATCGTGCGCGCCAGCTCCACGATCAGCCCGAGTACGCGCCGCTCTCCGACGCCGGAGAGCAGCGCTCGCGTGACCTCGGCGTTCGCCTCCATCCAGCGCTGGCTGTAGCGCGCCTCCTCGTAGAGCCGCGCGTTCTCGATGGCTACGCCCGCCGCGGCGGCCAGGGTCGACAGCACAGTCTCGTCCTCGCTGTCGAACTCCTCGGCGTCCCGCTTCTCGGCGAGATAGAGGTTGCCGAACACCTCGTCCCGTACCCGGATCGGCACCCCGAGGAAGGACCGCATCGAGGGCTGGTCCGGCCCGGAGCCCGGCCCGGAGCCCGGCGAGGACGGATGCCGGCCGAGTTCGGGCAGCCGCACCGGCAGCGGGTTCCGGATCAGTTCGCCCAGCGGCCCGCGTCCCGTCGGCAGGGAGCCGATCGCCTCGGCCTGCTGCTCTGTCACACCCACGGGGATGAACTCGGAGAGCTGTCCGTCCTCCCCGATCACCCCGAGTGCGCCGTACTCGGCGTCGACGAGCAGCACGGCCGCTTCGGCGATCCGCCGCAGCACCTGGGAGAGCTCCAGCTCACGGCCGACGGAGAGCACCGCGTCGAGCAGGCTGTGGATGCGGTCCCGTGTGCCGCGTACCGCATCGATCCGCACCTGCAGCTCTTCCAGCAGGTCGTCGAGTTGCATACGGGGCAGATGGCCGGGACCTCCGCCGTCCATGTCATGCACAGCGCCGCTGTCGCTCATCGGCCCTCCGCACGGATTGGGAGGATTTGTCTGTTCCTCTAGTCCAAACAGTAGCCGCTGAGTAGGCCGAACGGCACCGGAGCGGCGGTCCCCGGGCGGCCGGGCGGGCCCGCGCGGACGGGACGACCGGCGGCACATCGGGGCTCCTCCGCCCCTCCTCCGCGCACCGTTCGCGAGCGGACACTGAACCTCGGGGAGACCTGGGGGCTTTGGGACAGCTGGGAGAGCCTGGGAGAACTTGGAAGAGCCTGGGAGGCGGGGCCGATGCCGAACCGCACCGTCGGCGATCTGATGGCCGAGCCGGGCATCCGCGTCCACCGCGGCACCGCCGTCGACGAGGTGACCGGGCTGCTGGACGAGCACGCCATATCCGCCGTCCCCGTGGTCGACGACGAAGGGCGCCCCGTGGGCGTCGTCTCACGAGGAGACCTGCGCGCGGCCACGCGTCGACACCGGGCGCACGGCGGCGCCGGCCCGTACGCTCCTCGCCGCCCCGGTCCCGGCGCGGGCGGACGGCCGCCGTACGCCGCCACGTCCGCGGGCGAGGTCATGACCAGCCCCGCCGTCACCGCCCGCCCCGGCTGGGCCGTCGCGCAGGCAGCCCGCACCATGGACCGCCGCGGCGTCAAGCGGCTTGCCGTCGTGGACGGTACGGACCGGCTCGTCGGCTTCCTCAGCAGGGCCGACCTCCTGCGCGTGTTCGTACGGCCGGACCGCGCCGTGCGGCAGGAGATCGCCGGGGACGTCCTGGGCCGCACGCTCGGCTTGGGCCCCACGCAGGTGGCGGTCACCGTGACCGAGGGCCGAGTGACGCTCCAGGGCATCGTCGAGCGCCGGGCTCTGCTGCCGCTCGTGGACCGGCTGACGTGGGGCGTGTACGGCGTCGTCGAGGTCCGCAACCATCTCGCGTGCCTGACCGACGCGCCCACGGGCGTCCCGTCCCGCGGCGGCCGAGGCTGAGCTGACGGGGGCGTCGTGCCCGTGGAGGGCGCGTAGGACGCGGGGCGCGGAACGCGAGGCGCCGGTCGCGCGGCACGGGAGGCTCGTGCGGATGGTCCGTAACGGCTCCGGACAGTCCATAACGGCCAGACCTGAGGCACCGCCCCTGGTCAGGGGTGTTCTCCGACGCCCGTCCGCAGCTCCCGCAGCCGTCCGCCGCGCAGCCTCCCCCGCAGGGTGGGCGTGTCCATCCCCGCCACGTTCCGCAGTCCGGTGAGGAAGGCCGCCACCGCCTCGTCGGCCGTCCACCGCGGCGTCCAGCCCAGCTCCTGCCTCGCACGTCCCGCGTCCATCAGCGGCAGCCGCAGCACCGCGTCGAAGAGGTGCGGGGAGGCCGGCAGCAGATGGGAGTGCCAGCCCGCCGCGAGCGCCGTACGCACCGGACGCAGCGGCATCCGTACGACACGGGCGCCGAGCAGCCCTGCGAGCACCTCCGGGTCGACGACGGGATCGGCCGCGAGGTTGAAGGCGCCGCGCGCCTTGCCGACGACGGCGAGACGGTAGGCCTCGGCGGCGTCGTCGGTGTGCAGCGTCTGCATGCGCAGTCCGGGAAGGTCGGGCACCAGCGGCACCAGACCCGGCAGTACGAGGCGCTGTGGCAGGAGAGGTCCCGCGAAGAGGCGGCGCTGCTCGCTCGCCGCCTCCTCCTTGAAGAGGAAGCCGGGGCGCATGCGCACCACGCGGATGTCCGGGTGGTCGAGTTCGAAGCTGTCCAGCGCCCTCTCCAGATAGGACTTCTCGCGGCAGTAGGCCGCTTCGGGCCAGCCGTGCGTCGGCCAGCTCTCGTCCACCTGACGGTCCTTCGGGCCGGGCGAGTACGCGCCCACGGATGAGGCGTGCACCAGTGCGGGCACACCGGCCTCCGCGACGGCGGCGAAGACGCGGAGGCTGCCGAGCACGTTGGTGTCCCAGGTCGTGGTGGGACGGTGCGTGGGCTGGAAGAGCCACGCGAGGTGTACGACCGCGTCGGCGCCGCGGAAGAGCCTGGTCAGGCCGTCGGAGCGCCCGTCACGCTGGGCGTCTTCGCGCCCGACGTCCGCGGAGGCCCATGTGGTCTTCGGCGGCGACCAGCCCGGGGTGCGGCGCGCGATGCCGAGCACGGAGCCGACCTGCGGGTCGTCGGCGAGGGCTCGCACCACGCTCGTACCGGCGTTTCCGGTGGCGCCGACGACGACCACGCGCAGCCCGGCGCCGTCCGCGCCTCCGGCCGACGCGCCGCTAGAGCCTTCGGTGGAGGGGTCAGGGTTCATCAGGGGTTCCTCTCGTCGCTCGTCCGTCGCTCGTCCGTCGCTCGTCCGGAGCTCGTCCGTCGCTCGCCCGTGGTCGCTCGTCCTCGCCGCCGGACCGTTCAGCCGCTCGCGCGGCCCGAGGGCAGCACGTCGCGGATGTCCGGCGGAAGGACGTCCTCCAGCTTGCGCATCAGTTCGGGCGCCACTGCGGCGTCCAGTACCTCCAGGACCGCGCACGCCCGGCGCAGGGCCTCCTCCTCGGACGTCTCCGCCCGCCACGCCACCCGCCCCGCGAAGACGGGCAGGTCGAAACGCTCCCCGCTCACCCGCCCCTCGGCGCGCAGATGGGGCGAGGTCTCGTGTACGGCGACGACGCGGCGCAGCGATTCGGCGGCCTCGTGCGGGAGCTGCGCGGCCAGGTGCGCGGCGACCCCGTCGGGAACCCGCTCCCCGACGGTCTCCAGGGTCGCGCGCACGGCCTGTTCCGCCGCCTGCCTGCTCCCGAGGTCGGCGCGTGCCTGCACCTGCCCGGTGAACTCCTCGTAGCGCATCGCTCCTGCCATCCCTCCGGTTCCGGTGGGTTCGGGTCGCTCACTCGTTCCGTCCATGGGCCTCGATTGCCGTACGCGAGCGTCCCTGCCGTGCCGTCCGCTCGTACGCCGTCCGTCCCCGTGCCGCCCGGGTGACCGCGAGCCCCCGTTCCGACACACCCACCGCCCCGGCGTCAGGCTTCCGGTGTCACGCCCGCCCGTCGGCCCGCCCACCGGCCCGCCCGAAGCCCGCGAGTATCTGCTTCCGCGCCTTGTGCCCCTCGGCGACGGGCCACAGGGGATAGACGTGCACCTGCTCCGGCTCCTCGTGCAGCTCGACGGGGACCCCTGCCGCCGTCGCCCGATCGCGGAAGCGCCGCGCGTCAGCGAGAAGGATGTCCCGCGTGCCTGCGAAGACCTGGGCCGGGGGAAGCCCGGCCATGCCGCCGTTCAGCGGACTGACCGCGGGATCGGACGGGTCCAGCGCGCCGGCCCACAGTCCGCCGGTCCAGCGCAGCGGCTCCCTGGCCAGCATCGGGTCGCGCGGCTGTATCCCGTCCACCAAGGGATCGTCGAGTACGGCGTCCAGCCAGGGCGAGATGAGCACCAGCCGGTCGGCGGTCGCCTGCCCCCCGTCCCGCAGGCGCTGTGCCGTGGCGAGGGACAGGGCGCCGCCAGCCGAGTCCCCCATGAAGACCGAGGGCAGGCCCGAACCCGAGGTCAGCCCGCGCGCGAGGGCCGTGAGGCCGGGCAGTACGGCTTCAGCCGTGCCGGCGGGCGCGAGCGGATACACGGGCACCACGACGCTCCCCCTGGGCCTTGCGGCCCGGGAGGTACCCCCAGGCACATCGACGGCCAGCTACCTCACCAGCGCCCAGTGGTTGTAGCCGACCTCCTCGATGTAGGCACCGCCGTGGAGGTAGAGCACCTGCGCCGCTGGGGAGCGCCCGCGCGGGGCGATCTCGTAGCAAGGCCAGCCGTGTCCGAAGGAGAGCGTGACGGTGCAGGACTTCCGCAGCCGCTTCGGCGGTCCGAAATGGGCGGGCCGGGTCCGCTGCCGCTCGACCTTGCGGCGCACCTCGTCCAGGTCGCGGTAGCCGAGCCGGTGCCCGAGCCCCGGCATCGCAAGTCCCAGCAGCCTGCTGCTCACGCTGGGCATCGCGCCGCCTCCGCACGCGGGGCCGTGCCGACGGCCTGCTCCATCACGTGGCAGGTGTGCTCGACCTCGTCCAGCAGCCGTACGGCCTCGGCCAGGAGGATCCCGAAGGGCCGGGAGGGGTCGCTCAGCGGCAGCGACGATCCGCCCTCGGCTGCGTCGGCGAGCCGGTTGCTCGCCTGGCGCGCCTCTTCGCCGGCCGCGCGCAGTTCACGCAGCTGTCCGTCGAGCCTGTCCTCGTCGAGACGGCCGTAGATCCCGGCGATGTCCGCGAAGCAGGCGAGGAAGTCCCCGTAGCGCCGCATGAATTCGCGGTGTTCCGGATTCTCGCCGGCCTCGTGCCACTGGTCGAAGCTGCGCGTCATGGACGCCATCTGGTAAGTGACCCGCTCCAGGGCGTCGGCGAGCTGCTGATAGGCGGTGAACGAGGTGCTGTCGCGGTGCCGCCGCAGCAGCCGGCGCGGATGGTAGAAGGTGCTCTCCCAGGCGGTACGTACGGCCGCCTGGGCCTGGGCGGCCATGGGCCCGAGCTGCTTCGCGCGGCGGCGCCATTGCTCGGTGCGCTCCTTGTCCCACTCGCCCGCACGGAGGGCCGCGCAGATGTCCGCCGCCAGGTCGCACAGGCTGTGGCCCAGGGCGTGGATGCCGTACTCGGCGCTGCGGTAGCGCATCGGCGGCAGCACCAGCACGTTCACCACTACGCCCACGCCGCATCCGATGAGCACGAGCAGGACGATCTGCGCGAGTTCGCTCAGGCCCTGGCGCTCACTGGCCGCCGCCGCGTAGGTGGAGAAGGCGAAGAAGGCGGCCGTCGCCACCTGCGGTCCCTGTTCGCCGAGCCGCCCCCACCGCCCGATGGTCACCGCGACCAGTGCGACGAGTACGAAACTCACGAGGTTCGGGCCCGCCAGGGCGCCGAAGAAGCCCTGCAGGGACACACCCACCGTCACGGCGGCGACGTAACGCAGAGCCTGGAGCACCGACTTGTACGCGGTGACCTGCACGATCAGCACTGCCGAGAACGGAGCGAACGCGGGCATCTGCGCTCGCATCACGACGTGCGCGATGAACCACGAAACGCTCGCGACGAGCGTGCACTTGGCGATGAGCGTCAGCGTGTGCCGCTCATGGCTGCTCGGGTTCCTCGCTCTGCGCAGCCACTGCGACGCGCGTGCCGCACGCCCCTGCGACGCCACCGGTGCCGGCTGTGCCGCCTGTGACGGTGCCGAGGCCTGGGCCTGGGCCACGGGATACCTCCCCCTGAAGTCGGTTCGACGGTCTCGGCTGAACGCCGTGCGCGGCTCCGCGTACCCGCGTGCCGCCGGTTCCGACTCCGGTGTGACCGACATCGCACAGCCCTCGCGAACGGCCCACGTACGGGTGAAATGCCCCGATCCTGCAGGGCGAACGGTACGAACGTCCTAGTGCCCCTCCCGGCAAGCCTTGCCCTGTCGCGCCGCCCTGCACGCCCGCTCGCTGCGTTGGCCGAAAGCCCTGGTAGCTCCGCTACAAGGACTTCCGGCCGCCTTGCGATCGCACGCACCGGACGACGCTCCTTGACGGGCAAACATTGCCGGTCACGGCACTGGCGTCCGGCGGTGCACGAGCCGCCCAGGACTCCGCAGCCGGTGCCCCTGCCGGCACACGAGAAGGACAGTGACCGAAAGGGCCGCGCGATGCCTGTAGTGACCGGACCGCCGCCGCAGGACGAACGGCGGGCGAGGACCCGCGGCCGCAAACCCGGCGCCGTGCTGGTCGTCTGGCTCTCGACGACGGACCACAAGAAGATCGGCGCTCTCTACATGGCGAGCGGCTTCGTCTTCTTCCTCCTCGGTGGCCTGCTGGCGCTTGCGATGAGAGCCGAACTGGCCCGCCCGGGAATGCAGTTGATCTCCGCCGAGCAGTACAACCAGGCGTTCACGATGCACGGCACGATCATGATGCTGTTCTTCGCCACCCCGCTCTTCGCGGGCTTCGCCAACGCGATCATGCCGCTGCAGATCGGATCGCCGGACGTCGCCTTCCCCCGTCTGAACATGCTGTCGTACTGGTTCTACCTCTTCGGCGGCGTCATCGCGGTCATCAGCTTCCTCACGCCCGAGGGCGCCGCGAGCTTCGGCTGGTTCGCCTACACCCCGCTCTCCGACGCGGAGCACTCCCCCACCATCGGCGGAGACCTGTGGGTGATGGGTCTGGCGCTCTCCGGGTTCGGCACGATCCTCGGCGCGGTCAACTTCATCACCACGATCATCTGCATGCGTGCGCCGGGAATGACGATGTTCCGGATGCCGATCTTCACGTGGAACATCCTGCTGACGAGCGTGCTGGTGCTGCTGGCCTTCCCCGTGCTGGCCGCCGCGCTCTTCGCGCTGGAGGCGGACCGCAAGTTCGGGGCGCACATCTTCGACGCGGCCAACGGCGGCGCCCTGTTGTGGCAGCACCTCTTCTGGTTCTTCGGCCACCCCGAGGTCTACATCATCGCGCTGCCGTTCTTCGGGATCGTCACCGAGATCTTCCCCGTCTTCAGCCGCAAACCGACCTTCGGGTACGTCGGCCTCGTCGGGGCGACCATCGCCATCACCGGTCTGTCCGTGACCGTCTGGGCGCACCACATGTTCGCCACCGGCGGGGTGCTGCTGCCGTTCTTCTCCTTCATGTCGTTCCTGATCGCCGTGCCGACGGGCGTGAAGTTCTTCAACTGGCTCGGCACGATGTGGCGCGGTTCGCTGTCGTTCGAGACACCGATGCTGTGGAGCGTCGGCTTCCTCGTCACGTTCCTCTTCGGCGGTCTGACGGGCGTGCTGCTCGCGTCGCCTCCGATGGACTTCCACGTCACCGACAGCTATTTCGTCGTGGCGCACTTCCACTACGTCGTCTTCGGGACGGTCGTCTTCGCGATGTTCGCCGGCTTCTACTTCTGGTGGCCCAAGTTCACCGGGCGGATGCTCGACGAGACCCTCGGCAAGATCCACTTCTGGACGCTCTTCACCGGCTTCCACACCACCTTCCTCGTCCACCACTGGCTCGGTGCCGAGGGGATGCCGCGCCGGTACGCGGACTATCTGGCCGCAGACGGATACACCGCCCTGAACGTGGTCTCCACCATCGGCGCCTTCATCCTCGGCCTGTCGACGCTGCCCTTCCTCTACAACGTGTGGCGGACCGCCGTCTCCGCACCGAAGGTCGAGGTGTACGACCCATGGGGATACGGCCGTTCCCTTGAGTGGGCCACGTCCTGCCCTCCGCCGCGGCACAACTTCGACGCGCTGCCGCGCATCCGCTCCGAGTCCCCGGCCTTCGACCTTCACCACCCGGAGGACTCGGAGGCCGGCCCGTACAGCATCTAGTGCCCCTCCCGGCAATAGCCGAGTTGCGGCCTTCGTGGGCCCGCCACATCGTGAACCCCATGGCGACCACCGCACACCCGCGGCTGATCAGCGCGCTTCCGCCCGAGGGCCGCGATCGGCTCCTGGAGCTGAGCAGACAGGTGCAGTTCTCCGGAGGCACGCGCATCTTCGACGAGGGCCGCCCGGCCGACAGGTTCTGGATCATCCGCACCGGCTCCGTCACCCTCGACATCCACGTCCCCGGACGCCGCCCCGCCACCGTCGAGACGCTCGGGACGGACGATCTGCTCGGCTGGTCGTGGCTCTTCCCGCCGTACGTCTGGCAGTTGGGCGCCTCCGCGTTCGCGCCGGTGCGGGCGCTGGAGTTCGACGCGCGGGAAGTACGGGCGCTGTGCGAGGAGGACGCCGTGCTCGGGCGGGCGTTCTGCCATCAGGTCGCCGGGGTCGTCGCCCGGCGTCTGCACGCCGCCCGCACCAGACTGCTCGACCTGTACGGTCCGCTGGGCACCGCACCCGGCGGCTGACGCCCCGGCCTGTCCCCCGGGCCTTGCCCGTCGTACCGGCGGCTCCTCCCGGTTCCGCTCCCGGTACGCTCCCGGTTCCGCTCGCGGCTCAACCGGCGGCCCGGCCGCCGGCCAGGGTCACCAGCGAAGAGCTGGCCGCCCGGTAGATCTGCTCCCCCTTGAGCGCGATCTTCAGTGCGCCCGTCTCGGCCGCGCCCGCGAACACCTCGTACGCCTCCTCGATCGCCGCGAGTTCGAAGACGTGCGTGACCATCGACGACGCCGGCAGCCGGCCCGCGGCGAGCATGCTCAGCAGCATCGGCGTGGAGGACGTGTCGACCAGGCCCATCCGTATCGTCAGATCCTTGATCCACAGATCCTCCAGGTGGAGGGCCGCGGGCTTGCCGTGCACGCCGACGTTGGCGACGTGGCCGCCGGGCCGGACCATGCGCGTGCACATCTCGAACGTCTCCGGCGCACCGACCGCCTCGATCGTCACGTCCGCACCGAGACCGTCCGTGAGGTCCTCCACGAGCTGTTCGGGCTTGTCCGCCGCGAGCACCTTCGCGTCCGCTCCGAAGCGGCCCGCCGCCTCCAGCCGTCCCGAGGTCAGATCGACGGCGACGACCCTGTCGGGCGAGTACAGCCGTGCCGTGGCGATCGCGGCGAGCCCCACCGGGCCCGCCCCGACCACGACGACGGTGTCTCCGGGACGTACCTGCCCGTTCAGCACCCCGACCTCGTACCCGGTGGGATAGACGTCGGCGAACAGCACCGCGTCCTGGCTGTCTATGCCGCCGGGCAGCAGGTGCAGCGAATGGTCGGCGAAGGGCACGCGCACGTACTCCGCCTGCGTGCCGTCGATGAGATGCCCGAGTATCCAGCCACCGCCGCCGCGGCACTGTCCGTAGGAGCCCTCGCGGCAGTAGCGGCAGCGGCCGCAGGCGGTGATGCACGGGACCAGGACACGGTCGCCGGGCCGCACCGTCCGCACGTCGCCGCCCGCCTCGACCACTTCGCCGACGGCCTCGTGCCCCAGGACCGTGCCGGGCCGCACCGCCGGGACGTCACCGTTCAGGATGTGCAGATCCGTGCCGCAGACCGTGGTGGTCTCCACCCGTACGACCACGTCCTGGGAGTCCTGGACGTCCGGATCGGCGACGCTCTCCCAGGCGGCGCCGCCGGGCTCGTGAAAGACCAGCGCCTTCATGGCCACGCTCCTCCCGTGTCCCTCCGGCCCCTTGGGCCCCTTGGGCTCCTTGAGCTGCTTGTCCCGGACCGGCCCGTACGTACGTACGCGGACCCCCCGGACCCTGGAACCAGCCTGGCCCCCGGCGCCCCGCGCCCGTACAGGGACCTTCGGCCCTTCCTCCGGTCCGCCCGGCCCCTCGGCCGTACGGCCGGCCCGCAGGACGCTTTGACTGAGGACGCACGCGGCGTGCGGGGCCCCGGCGCCGGAGGGAGGACGCCCAATGTTCCAGTACGTCACGGTGGGCCTGGACGGTACGCGCGAGAGCCTGGCCGCCGTCGACTGGGCGGCCCGTGAGGCGCTCGCACGGGGGGTCACGCTGCAGCTCATCCAGGTCCGTGAGACCGGTGCGTATCCCTACTCGCCCATCGCGGACGACGAAGTCGAACGGGAATGGGCACAGACGATCACGAGCGAAGCCCTCGACGATCTCAACAGCCGCATGCCCGACCTGGCCGTCACGGTCGACATGGTCGCCGGGCGTCCCGCACACGTACTCGCGGACGCCTCCGCCGAGACCGACCTGCTCGTACTCGGCTCTCGCGGCCTCGGCACCGTCCTCGGCTTCATCGTCGGTTCGACCGCACTGCCCACCGTCGCGCACACCGTGTGCCCCGTCGTCCTGGTACGCGCCCGTCCCCACGACAAGGACGGGAGCGACGCCGACGACGGAGGGGAGCGGGCGGGAGCACGGACAGGATCGCGGATCGCCGGCAGCAGCACGACAGGCGGGGCCGCGGGCGCCGCCCGCCCGGCGTCCCACGCCAGCTACCCCGCGTCCGAGACTCCCGGCGGCGAGATCGTCCTCGGCCTCGACCTCGGCCGTCCCTGCGACGAACTCATCGCCTTCGCCTTCGACGCCGCGGAACGCCACTCCTCGCCGCTGCGCGTCCTGCACGCCTGGGACCTCCCACCGACCTACGGCATGCGGCCCCTGCCCGTACCGCCCGCGATGACCAACGAGCTGCTCGCCGCCCAGAACCAGGCGCTGACCGCGGCACTGCGCCCCTGGCAGGACGCGCAGCCCGACGTCAAGGTGCACGCCGACGCGGTCATCGGGCAGCCCTCGCGGCTGCTGGTCGAGGCGGCTTCGCAGGCGTCGATGCTGATCGTGGGCCGCCGCAACCGCCGCTCGCGGCTCGGCACCCATGTGGGCACCGTCGCCCACGCCGTCATGCACCACGCACGTGCGCCGGTCGCGGTCGTGCCGCACGACTGAGACGGGCCCGGCCGGCCCGGCCGCCGCCCGTACCCCCCAGGAGGTGCTCACAGATGTCCGAGGCGAGGAAGACGGACCTGTACGAGCTGACGATGGCCATGTCCTACGTGCGCGAGGGGATGACGGAACCCGCGACCTTCAGCCTCTTCGTACGCGATCTGCCGCCCGAGCGCGGCTTCCTGGTCGCCGCCGGGCTCGAACCCGCGCTGGACTACCTCAGCGGCTTCCGCATCGGCCCCGAGGACCTGGACGCCTTCGGCAAGGCGCTCGGCCGTCCGGCCCGCGATCTGGTGCCGCTGCTCGGAACGGCCTTCAAGGGCGATGTGCGCGCCGTCCCCGAGGGCACCGTCGTCTTCGCGAACGAGCCGCTGCTGGAGGTCACCGCGCCGCTGCCGGTCGCCCAGCTCGTCGAGACGTACCTGCTCAATCTGATCAGCCACCAGACCGCCGTCGCCTCCAAGGCGGCGCGGTGCGTGCTCGCCGCGGCGGACCGTCCCGTCATGGACTTCTCGATGCGCAGGACCCACGGGCTCGCGGCGGGCTACGAGGCCGCGCGGACGGGCGCCCTCGTGGGCTTCGCCGGCACCAGCAACGTGGACGCGGCGGCATCGCTCGGGCTGCCCGCGATCGGCACGATGGCCCACTCGTACGTGGAGGCGTTCTCCTCGGAGGAGAGCGCCTTCCGGGCCTTCGCGCGCGCCCACCCGGACCGTCCCGTGACGTTCCTCGTCGACACCTACGACACGGACGCGGGCGTGCGCACCGCGGCACGCGTCCTCAAGTCCCATGGGGCGAGCGCCGGTTCGGCGGTCCGGCTGGACAGCGGCGACCTGGGCGAGCAGGCGGCACGTGCGCGGCGGATCCTGGACTCGGCAGGCCTCACGGACGTACTGATCGTGGCGAGCGGCGGGCTCGACGAGTACGGGGTGGACCGGCTGGTGCGCGCGGGCGCACCGATCGACGTCTACGCCGTGGGCACGCGGGTCGGTGTCTCGGCCGACGCGCCCTACCTGGACTCCGCGTACAAACTGGTCGCCTACGCCGGACGCCCCGTCATGAAGCTGTCCTCGGCGAAGACCACCGCACCCGGAGCGAAGCAGATCTTCCGCAGCCACGGCTGCTCGGACGTGATCGCTCTGCTGCCCGAGCATCCCGCGTCCGACGTACGGCCCCTGATGCGCCCAGTGATGCGGAACGGACGGCGCGTCAGCGAGGCACCGCCACTGCGGGAGGCCCGGGAGCGCCTCACCGCGGACCTCGCCCAACTGCCGCCGGAGGCACGGCGGATCACCGGGCCGACGGCACCACGACCTGCCTTCTCCGACCGGTTGAAGGCACTGTCCGAGCAGGTCCGTCACCGGATCGAGAGCGAAATCCTCGCTCCGCAGCGGGTCTGACACCGAGGAGGTCACCATGCCGAACACACGCGAATGGAACGTACGGATCTTCCTCTACGAGGACGAGGGGACCACGACCGCACGTGCGGTACTCGACACCGGCGAGACGACGCTCACCGGCAGAGGAGTCGCCCGCTGCAATCCCGAGGACGTGGACATCCCGGAGATCGGCGACGAACTCGCCGCCAGCCGCGCCATGGCCGAACTCGGCCGGCAGATGATGCGCGCCGCCGACCGCGACCTGCAGGGCGTGGGCGCCGGGCCGCTGCCGCCCAAGGCACGTGACGCCTTCGGCTGGCCCGACGTGACGCTGTGACGCGCACGGCGGCTGCCCTACCGGTCACTGTCGGAGTCGACGGCTCCGCGGAGAGCCTCGTTGCCGTGGAGTGGGCCGGCGCGGAAGCGGTCTCGCGGAATGTGCCGCTGTGGATCGTGTGCGCACGGAGACCGGCCGCCACCGACGAGTGGCAGCCGTGGCCGCAGCAGCAACTGCACGCCGCACACCGGCTGGTGGCCACGCTGTACCCCTCGCTGAAGATCACCGAGGACGCGGTGTGCGAGGCACCGGCCAAGGCGCTGATCACCGCGGGCGATGAGGCGGACGTGCTTGTCCTCGGCTCACGGGGACTCGTCCCACCGGCCGAGGGCTTCGTCCTCGGCTCGGTGGGCCTGTCCGTGATCGCCCACGCGCACCGGCCGGTCGTCGCCGTACGGGGGCGGATGCCGGGCGGTGCCGCCGGGGATGCGGCGGGCGCGGGTGCCGGTGGGTCGGGGGCGGGTGCCGGTCGGGATGCGGCGGGTGCCGGTGGGGCGGCGTGGCCTGTCGTCGCGGCGGTCGACCTGCGCCGCGGCTCCGACGACGTGCTCGACTTCGCCTTCCGTACGGCGGCCGCCCAGGGCAGGACCCTCCGGGTGGCGCACGCCTGGAGCGCACGCACGCTCCAGTCCCTGCCAGGCGGGACGGGCGGCGCCGCGGGCGCTGTGGGTGATGCGGGCGCCGCGGTCGGTGTGGGTGGTGTGGGTGGTGCGGCCACTGTGGACGATGCCGACGCTGCCGGACTCCGCGTGAAGCAGGCGCTGGGGCAGCTGCTGCACCCCTGGAGGGAACGCTTCCGCGATGTCGACACCGAGATCTGGACGGCGGACCTGGCGGTCGCCCCGTACCTCCTCGAAGTCGGCGCCGACGCCGCCGTACTGGCCGTCGGCCGCCGCATCCGCGGCCACCCCTTCCCGACCCGCATGGGCCCCGTCGTACACGCGCTGCTCCACCACTCGCCCCGCCCGGTCGCGGTGATCCCGCACGGCTGACCGCCCGGTCAGCCTTCGTACTCGTCGGACGGGGCCTTGACCGGTGTGGCCCGGCTGACGTCGAAGAACGGTATGACTCCGTCGTTGACGGGGTCCTTCGTCCGCTTGCTGCTGTACGTGCCCGTGACCTCCAGCCACGTGTCGGGCTGCAGGGTCGGCGGAAGCTGTCCCGACAGCCGGACCTTGACGGGCTGGGCGTCGGCGGCACAGCAGTTGAGGGTCATGCGCGTCAGGTGAGGTACCCCGCTGCGGTCGAGGGCGACGAAGCCTGTCATCTTGATCCGCCGGTCGCGGAGGTAGCGCCCGTCGTCGTAGGCGGCGCGCCCGGCGTAGTCGCCGACACCGAGCCGGAGGGTGCCGCTGCCGGGGAGCGCGGGGAAGGCGGGGAGCGGCTTGAGTGCCGTACCGGCGCGCATGGCGCTGTAGGAGCCCGGCGCGGGCGGGGCGACCAGGATCAGCGCGAGGAGCGGCAGAACGAGGAGCCAGGAGACACGCGGCTCCCGGTGCCCGTGCTCGTGGCCGTCGTGGCCGTGTTCGTGGCCGTGCTCGTGGCCGCCGGCCCGATTCCTCCGGGCCGCGCGCAGTGCTCTCAGCTCGTACCAGACGGTGGCAAGGGCGGCGACGATCAGGATGACCCCCGCGACCATCAGCAACGGCCGCAACTCGGCCTTCACATAGCGCAGATAGAGGTCGGTGAAGCTGGCGCGCAACACGGCCACGCCTATGAGGAACAGCACCGCTGCCTGCGCCTGCCGGTTCACAGCAGCACCGCCCCGACAAGGGCCGACACCACAACGGCCAGCGCGAAGGTGACGGGAGCGAACCGCAGCGCGAACCCGCGGCCGAACGTCGCCGCCTGCATGGCGAAGAGCTTCAGGTCGATCATCGGTCCGACCACCAGGAACGCCAGCCGCGCGGTGAGCGAGAACTGGGTCAAGGAGGCCGCGACGAACGCATCGGCCTCGGAGCAGATCGACAACAGCACCGCGAGAATCCCCAGAACGAGGACCGACACCACGGGGTTGTCCGCCGCCGCGCGCAGCCAGCTCGCCGGCACCACGGCCTTGAGCGTCGCCGCGGCCATCGCACCCACGACGAGGAAGCCTCCGGCGTGCATCACGTCGTGCCGCACGGACCCCCAGAAGGCGGCCCCCCTGCCGAGGCCGTCGAACGAGGGGCGGACCGGTGGACGCATCCACTCGGTACGGCCCAGCCGCTGCCACAACCAGCCCATCGCGCAGGCCACCAGCAGACTCGCCACGAAGCGGGCGAGGACCATCTCGGGATTGCCGGGGAACGCGACGGCGGTGGCGGTCAGCACGATCGGGTTGATTGCGGGAGCGGACAGCAGGAACGTCAACGCCGCCGCGGGCGCGACGCCCCGGCGCACGAGCGCCCCCGCCACCGGTACGGAAGCGCACTCGCAACCGGGCAGAACCACCCCGCCCACGCCGGCCACCGGCACCGCCAGGCTGGGCCGTCGCGGCAACGCACGTACGAAGAACGACGGCGGCACGAACACCGCGATCGCTGCCGACAGCAGCACTCCGAGAACGAGAAAGGGCAGTGCCTGGACCACCACCGCGACGAACACCGTCATCCAGCTCTGCATCACCGGCGCGGACAACGCCCGGCCGATCGGAGCCTGCAGCACCACCACCAGGAGCAGCAGCACGGTCAGCACGAGAGATGAACTGACCCGCCGGCTCCCCTGGTTCTCCGCGCCGCGGTCGCCGTGGCCGTCGCTGTCGTCTGCGCGAGGCGGGGCTATTTCGCTGGTCGGCACTGGTGAGGTACCTCCGGTATGGCGTGCGCGCCGCCGTCGCCGGGGTGGGTCTTCGGCACGGCCGTCAGCGTAGCGGGAGGCTCGTCCTCATGTCCTTGAACAGCCTGATCAGACAAATACGGCGCCTGCGGTGGCCTGGTCCGGGGCGCGGGGACGGGGTGAGGGGACGGGGTGAGGGGACGGGGTGAGGGCCAGGCTCGGCGGGGGCGGCGCCAGGGCTGGGCGGGGGCGGCGCCAGGGCTGGGCCCCCTGCCGGGACCCGGGCGGGTTCCGGCCCATCCCGCCCTCCCAACTCACCGCCCGCCTCGCCACCCTGGCATATCAGCTAACCTGTCCTGGGTCGCCCTCCCGGGGCGGCCCAGGAGCTTGTGCACCGCCGCTGATTCCCCACCAGGACTTCATCGCGGCTCACAAAGCCCCGCCTCCGTAGCTCAGGGGATAGAGCACCGCTCTCCTAAAGCGGGTGTCGCAGGTTCGAATCCTGCCGGGGGCACCAGCGAAAAGGGCCCCGGACCGATCAAGGTCCGGGGCCTTTCACATCCAAGTCCGGCATCAACGGGGACGGGATGCGTGAGACGTGACCAGGGACGAGGCGCTGAAACAACTGAGAACGCTGGCACAGGCCCGAGCGCTCGGACGTCACGTTGGTTCCGATCGCCTCATCCAAGCTGCCGTCGACGCAGTGCTTGCCGAAGTCGACGCTCCGTCGCTTCCGCTGCTGGCTGGCCTGGGGCGTCACGAGGAGCCCGAAGCACAAGAGTTGTTCGGCCACGTAGCAGAAGAGCTGGGCATCAGCTTCCAAGCCCCCGCATCTCCGACAGCCGCCAAGTGGGCCTTGGCCCACTGGCTGGCTACCCAGATCGTCGACGGCTCGCTGGACCCGGCCAGGGGCGCCGACATGATCTGGGCTGAAGTGGCGATCGACCTCGATTACCCCGACGAATTGCAGCCGATCGTCGAGTGCGCCATCCAGCTGGCCGACTGGGACGACCATGGTGATACCCCGATGAAGCGGCTCAAGAAAGACGCTCTATCTGCTGCTCGCACACTGGTTGCGCACCGAGGTCCAGACATTCCGACGCTTGAATGACTCAGCCCCGTAACCGACCACGGCCCGGGGCTTCGTCTTCCTCACAACAGCGATCAGGCGGGACGGCGCTTCAAACAGCCGATCCATGTGACTGATCGCCTCGCGCTGGGTGTCCCTGCACAACGTGTGTGTAGACGTCCATCGTGATGCTGATCTGGCTGTGCCCCAAGATCTCCATCACCACGCGAGGAGCGACGCCGACCGCAACGAGGAGCGTCGCACCCGTGCCGGGCGTCATGCAGCCGAACGACGCGGGTGCCGGCGTCCTTCGCGACCCGGGTGAAGGACCGATAGACGTTCCGCGGCTCGACCGGCCGACCATTCCTGGTGGTGAAGACGTAACGGCAACGACGGCAATTGAAGCCCGACTTTCACTGACAAGGAGTGCTTTGCTTTAACCAAACCTCTCTCCATATCAGCAAATGCCGTCCAATAAATTCCTCTGTCACGGCCTTGGCGACCGCCGGGTTGCCACGCTCAGGATCTCTTTCTATTTGCTCGCGGATCGCCAAGGTAAGAGCGTGCTGAAATCTATCGAAATGGGAACGCATATGTGCAGGGGGATGGGATACCGCGTGGCCGTCGGCCGGGAACGGCGCGCAGGGCATCACCTCCCCCGAATAAAGGGAGCTACTCCGCCGGGCCCGGCATCGCGCCCTCGGCAAGCTTGATGCGGGTCCAGACGTTCATGTTGACGACGACTGCGACGATCTCGAGCATCTCCGCCGGCCTGAAGTGCGCAGCGAGCGCGTCGTGGAACCGCTGGAACGTCGCGTCGCCGTCGGTGTCGGCTGCGCGGGTAAGCGCCTCGGCGTAGCGGAGCGCCACCTGCTCGGCCTCGGAGTGAAGCTCGGTCTCCCACCACGCGGTCAGGGTGTCGATCTTGGCCCGGGGGATGCCAGCCTCGCGCGCCGCCTTGTAGTGCAGGTTGAGGCAGTAGGTGCAGTTGTTGAGCTGCGAGACCCGCAGGCGCAGGAGCTGGGCGAGGCCGCGGTCGATGAGCAGCTCCGCCGTGTATCCGAACGCATCCGCGCCCATCTGTGCCATGCCGATGAGCGCCTCGTTCCCGGTCGCGTCAAGCCGACGGTTCGCGATCTGGACATCGTCAGTCATCTCGACCCTTTCGGTCATCGTCGTTCCCATGCCCGCGCTTCTGGATCCGAGCCGCTCGGCCATCTATGACGAAACCCCTGTTTTCGGCCGATCGGGGGACGCGCCCGCGGCGTCGGGCAGCTCGGCGAAGGCGATCAGGGTCTCTGTGAACGGACTGTCGTTCCAGTGTCGTCTCGGTATGTCGTTTTCGACACGCGAAATTGAAACGTCGGCCTCTGCCCCGTGAACCACACAGCCAGCCCTAATGGATGTCTCGGGCCGTGAAGGAGACTACGGTCCGTAGTCGCCAGAAGGTGAGCACCACAAAGCCCGGAATCACTGCGAGTTCTGAGGTCAGCCCGTGCCCCTGCTGGTCGGCCAAGAGCCGCTCCTCCGCGCACGGTTCGATTAGAACAACCGGCTTGGCACGGCCGGAGCCCTCCTTGAAATAGGGCTCCCAGTCCTGAAGTTGCACGCCGTTCGCAACGAGACTGGGTGGGGGGATGCCGGGCTTGAGCCGTTCACGGTGGGGGAAGCCGAGAAGACGGCGACGTCCGCGGCTACACCGAGTCGGCCAGCAATGCTGACTCTCTGTTCACTTAGATAGGCCCGTTGACGGTGACGACTGGAATCTCAAGGGCCGCCAGTGACCTGAATAAGACATTCTCGGCAGTCTGCGGCGACTTTGTCACCGCCGCTCAGCCGGGCCTGCTCCCGGACCCGGGATGAAACCCCCAGGAACCTGGGACTAAAAACGGTTCCATCCGGTGTTTGCATCAGTGAGGTCGCAGCCAGCGAAGCTGGAAGAGGAGGCATCGTGTCACGCGACTACAGGAAGACTTCCGAGGCGCTGAGCCGCCTTACCGAGAGTCAGTACCGTGTCACGCAGGAGGACGGGACGGAGCCGGCATTCCGCAACGAGTACTGGGACAACCACGACCCCGGCATCTACGTGGACGTGGTCTCCGGACAACCGCTGTTCTCGTCGACCGACAAGTACGACAGCCGCACCGGATGGCCGAGCTTCACGAAGCCTGTCGTTTCCGATGCAGTTCGCACGGCGACGGACAGGTCGCTCGGGATGCCCCGCACGGAGGTGCGGTCCACCGGGGCCGACAGTCATCTCGGACACGTGTTCGGTGATGGCCCAGCCGATGCCGGCGGTCAGCGGTACTGCATGAACTCGGCGGCGTTGCACTTCGTCCCCGCCGACGAGCTCGAGGCGCAGGGCTACGGCGAGTACCGCTCGCTGTTCGACACGGCCAACACCACCAACGTAGAGGGGTACCGATCATGACGAGTGGGATCCATGACACCGGAGAGATCACGCGCACCCCGGGGACGGAGACGGCAGTCCTAGGCGGCGGATGCTTCTGGGGCATGGAGGATCTGATCCGCCGACAGCCCGGCGTGTTGAACACGCGCGTCGGATACACCGGCGGCGAGAACGACCACGCCAACTACCGCAACCACCCCGGTCATGCCGAGGCCGTGGAGGTCGTCTTCGATCCCACGAAGACGACCTACCGTGACATCCTGGCGTTCTTTTTCCAGATCCACGACCCGTCGACACTGAACCGCCAGGGCAACGACATCGGGACAAGCTACCGGTCGGCCATCTTCCCGGTCACCCCGGAGCAGGAACAGATCGCTCGCGACGCCATCGCGGACGTAGACGCCTCTGGCCTCTGGCCAGGCAAGGCGGTGACGACGATCGAGCTGGCGGGCCCGTTCTGGGAGGCTGAGCCCGAGCACCAGGACTACCTGGAGAGGTATCCAAATGGCTACACTTGCCATTTTCCTCGCGCAGATTGGGTGCTGCCCCGACGCGGTGCGACCTCCGTCTGACCGTTCGACTACGAGGGCGCGGGGTTCATCGAGGAGAATCCCGAAAACGTGCAGCTGATCGGCCTCGACTAGCCTGGCAACTGGGACCGGTCTGCGACGTAGAGTGCGGCGGGGCAGCTATGGGGGCGTCCTCACCACTCGGCTGGGGCTCACGGCTTGCCGGCTTGCCGGGAAGCCGTGCCTGATAGACGCCTCGTCGACATCCGGCCGCTTGAATCGCTTCCTCTCGCCGCGCAATCACTGATCACCGAGATGTCGCGGAGCTCCGACGGAATGGAGGCAGCCGTGATGACTTCACCCGACAACTTCCCGCCTTACGAAGATCTGGCCGCGTCCAATCCTCTGCGCTCGCAGGAGGAGTACGACGAGGACGAGCTGGGAGAGGATGTCCTGGACCGGGGTTACTCACCCGCCAATACGCCCCTCGCCGTGACCGGCTGGGGCGTCACTGCGAGGGAGGCCGCCGCCCACGAGGACCTCACGCATCGGCTCAGGCGCGAGGCACCGGAAGTCAGTGCATCCGACGAGGGCGACGGCCTGGGCGACATCATCGGCACAGACGGTGAGCTCATTGACGACCAGGTCGGCGACGAGCGCTCGGGACGCCTCGTCAGCTGGGACACGGACGTTCTGGCTGCAGGATACGACGGCGACGACTACTGGGCCCGGGACGTGGGCGTCGACAACGGTGGCGCCTCCGCCGAGGAGGCGGCTGTCCATGTGGTGCCTGACACCCCAGAGGCCCATGAGCGGCCGTCAGCCCTCTGCCGGACTACGCGAGAGTCCGAACTGCCCGGCCCCGACGGGCGCTGAGCCAATGAGGATTCGATGACCCTCCGCAGCCGACATGTCGGGCGCCCGACCAGGACGGGCGCATCCACGGAGCGCCGGGACGGTGGGTGTCGTTCCCCGCACTTTGGACCCGGCAGCGGCTGCCAACTGAAGTATGTCAAGAACCTCTGCAGGCGTTTGGGCCGCTCGGACCCGGTCAAAGTGGCTGACCGGCACCGCATTCGCCGCCCACACCGCCCATCTGTGAGCAGCCCTGCCAATCCAATCTCCCTGCTCGGCGTACGGCGCGAACAGCGGTCTTGTAGCCCGTGGGCCAGATGTGGGCCAGGGGGGCTGACACGCCATCACCTAGAGCTTTGACCTGCGGAAACTGCTGGACTTCGAACGGCCTCCGGAGCCGTGTGCGTCGGCCCGCCTGACATCCATGACAAGCAGCGATTTTCGCGGTCGGGTCGTACTGGATCTGCAACTGGAGTACTTCGACCCGGCTTGTCCGAACATCTGCCGTTGGAGCATCTTGATCCGGTTGACGTGTCCCTCGGCCACAGGGCGCTATCTGCTGAAGCCGGCGGTGAGGCCACTGATGAGCTGGCGTCGGCCGATGACGTACAGGGCGAGGATCGGGAGGGTGGAGAGGACGACGGCAGCGAGGATGGCGGGGACGTTGATGGTGAAGTCGCCCTGAAAGCTCCAGACGAACAGTGGCAGGACACGCTTGTCGGGGCTCTGGGTGAGGATCAGCGGGAAGAGGAAGCCGTTCCAGACGTTGAGCGCGTCATAGATCGTCACGGTGATCAGGGCGGGCCGGGACAGCGGCAGCGCCAGGTGCCACAGCATGCGCCAGTGCCCGGCGCCGTCCGCGCGCATGGACTCGTACAGTTCGTCGGGGATGTCCCGCATGAAATTGACGAGGATGATCACGGTCAGCGGGATCGCGAACGCTGCGGAGGGCAGCACGACTGCCGCCAAGGTGTCGTACATGTGAGCCTTGGCGATCAGGTAGTACACCGGGATGATCGTGGCCTGGAGCGGGATGGCCAGCCCGAGCAGGAAGAGGCTGAAGGTCCATCGCAGCGCCCGGCCGGTTCCGCGCACGATCGCGTTCGCCGCCAGGAAGGACACCGCCAGGGTCAGCAGCGTGGCGCCCGCCGTTACTACGAGGCTGTTCCACAGGTAGTGCGCGAAGTCGTTGTCCAGGACCTGCCGGTAGTTCTCCAAGGTGGGGTCCGACGGAACGGCGAGCGGGTTGGCGTCGAAGAAGCCCTCGCGGGTGCGGAGGCTGGACACGACCACCCAGTACACCGGGACGATGACGATCAGCAGCCAGACCAGACCGCCCAGCGCGCCGATCGGGTTGGTGCGGCGCATGGCTGCGAGGCGGCCTCCAGGCGGTGCGGCGGACGTCTCCTTCTCCGGTGGTACGGGGACCTTCCGGTCGGTTGAGGGGGTGCGGGAGAGCACGGACATCACATACCTGCCTGCTGACTTCGCATGCGGGAGAAACCTGAGAATCGGACGAGGAGAAGGGAGAGGAGGAGTCCGGCAGCGACCAGGAGCACGGAGATGGCGCTGGCCAGGCCCATCTCGTTGCGCTGGAAGCCGGTGATGTACATGTCGAGGGGAAGCAGCCGGGTGGCGTAGCCGGGGCCGCCGCCGGTGAGGACGAATACCAGGTCGAAGTAGGTGAGCGACCCCACGAGCATCAGCGTCGAGGATGTGACGACGGTGTGGCGCAGCTGGGGCAGGGTGATGAGCCAGAACTGGGCCAGCCGGCCGGCACCGTCGATTGCGGCGGCCTCGTACAGCGAGGTGGGGATCTGCCGGGCGCCGGCTTGGTAAAGCAGCGTATGGAAGGGCACGAACTGCCAGGCGATGATGAACACGACTGCGTAGAAGGCGAGTTCCGGGTCGCCGAGCCAGTTCTGGTTCAGCAGAGGCAGGTCGAGGGCTGCGCCGAGACCGAAGGTGGGATCCAGCAGGTTCTTGTAGATGATCGCGATCGCGGCGGCGGATATGAGCAGGGGTACGAAGTAGAACACCGCGAGCAGGGCGCGGTAGCGCTGCCTTCCGGCGACGAAGACGCCGAGGAACAGGCTGATGGGCGTCTGCACCAGCCAGGACAGGAGCATGAACTTGAGGGTGAGGCCCAGCGCGTGGCGGATGACACCGCTGTTGAGTGCCTTCTCCCAGTTTTCGATCCCCGCCCATGACGGGCTGCCCAGGCCGTCCCAGCGGGTGAAGCTGAGGTAGACCACGATCGCCATGGGGACGAGGGCGAACACGGCGAACAGCAGGAGGGCGGGCAGCGCCATCACGAACGGTGGACCGCCCTGCCGGGGCGCCGCATTGGGCTTGCCGGTGGTCAACTGGCCGCCTTGTCCATCTGCTGACAGAACTTCGCCGGGCTGATCTGGCCGAGGAAGAGCTGTTCGAGGTTGGTGAGCAGGTCGTTGCCGAGCTCGGGCCTCAGCGCCTGGTCCCAGGAGAGCTGGAAACTCTTCGTGTCACGGGTCATGTCGTAGACATAGGAAAGCCAGTCGGCGTTCTTGGCGCGCTTGACCTTGGTGTCGAGGTCCTTCACGGGCGGGACGTTGCCCGAGGCGAGAAGGTGGTCGACGTAGGCGTCGTTGTAGACGCCGTCCTTGAGGTACGACACCGCGGTCTTCTTCTCCTTGGCTCCGGCCTGGGCGGACAGCGAGTGGAAGTTGGCGGGGTTGCCGACGACGTTGGCTGCCGCTCCCTTGCCGCCCTCGACGGCCGGGAAGTCGGTCCAGCCGAGGTGCCCCTCGGAGATGAACTTCGGGGCGCCTTTCTGCATATTGGCGTATGCCCAGCTGCCCTGAAGGAGCATCGCGGCCTTGCCTGTGTACATCTGGGCCTCCGCCTGGCCGGTGTCGGCGGAGACGGACGCGAAGCCCTTGGCGAAGCCGCCCGCGTCCGTCAACTGCTTGATTTTCTCGGCCGCTTCGAGGACTGCGGGGTCGGACCACGCGTTCTTCTTGCCGGCGGCGATGCGCGCGAAGACCTCGGGTCCCCCGATGCGGTCGACGAGGTACTCCAGCCACATCAGGTAGGGCCACTTCGAGGAGCCGCCCATGGACAGCGGGTCGATGCCCCGCGCCTTGAACTTCTTCACCAGTGCGAGCAGGTCGTCCCAGGTCTTCGGCGGCTGGGCGTCCGCCTTCTCGAACAGCTGCTTGTTGTAGTAGAGGACTACCGGCTGGACGCCGTTGATCGGTACGCCGTAGACCTTGCCGCCGAACGTGGTGCTCTCCAGTACCGAGGGGATGATGCGGTTCTTCCACTGCGGGTTCTTGTTCAGCTCGGGTGTGAGGTCGGCGACCTTGCCCGCCTTCACATAGCTCTTGAGCACCCCGCCGCCCCAGTTCTCGAACAGTACGGGGCCGTTGCCGGCGCCGACGGCCGCGCGGAGCTTCTGCTTGTAGGGGTCGTTCTGGAAGTACTGGATGTCGATCTTCTGGTTGGGGTGGGCCTTGTTCCAGTCCTTGGCGGAGGCACGGAACGTCGCCTCGGTTCCCTGGCTCAGGGCCCACACGAGCGTCCCGTCGCCGGAACCGCCGCCCTCGCTTGTGCGCCCGCTCTTGCCGCAGGCCGAGGCCGTCAGGGCGAGTGCCGCCGCGCAGGCGGTGACCAGGATGCGACTGGGGATCCTCGTGGCCATCGTGAGCTCCTTCGCTCTTCAGAGGCTCGAAGACGCATCGGCGGCCCGAAAAGTTTCGAAACCTCTGCATGCAATGGCCGATAAAGTAGAAGGCGCCGAGGACCGGGTCAAGGTGTCTGCAGGAGCTACTTACAGAGGAGTTGGCGTCTGGACCAGGTCCGAAAGATTGCGCTACCGTCCTCGTAATTTGCGAAAGGACCAACATGGCGAAGAGAGCCGTCGAGCGGAGCCGGACGACCCTGACCGGCATCGCCCAAGCGGCCGGGGTGTCCGTGGCCACCGTGTCGAAGGTGGTCAACGGCCGCAGCGACGTGTCCCCCGGGACCAGGGCGCGCATCGAACGGCTGCTGGTCGAGCACGACTACGTCGCCCGCGGACCGGGTGGCTCCCGGTCGCCGGTCCGCACCGTCGACCTCACCTTCGACAAACTGGTGGCCTCGAACAACCTGGTGATCACCCGAGGGGTGACCGAGGCCGCGGCGGAGGCCGGTGTCGACGTGGTCATCGGGGTGACTCCCGACGATCCGGCGGGTGCCGCCTGGTCCCGGAAGATCACCAACGCCGGGCGGGAGGGCGTCATCCTGGTGACCTCCGAACTGACGCCCCGGCAGCGCGCCCAGTTCGCGAAGAACGGCATCCCCCTCGTGCTGATCGACCCGATGGGCGTGCCCGACGAGAGCGTGCCGAGCATCGGCGCCACCAACTTCAGCGGCGGCATGGCCGCCACCGAACACCTGCTGAGCCTCGGTCACCGGCGCATCGCGATGATCGAGGGCAAGCACGACGCCCTCTGCAACACCGCCCGGCTGCACGGCTACCAGGCCGCGCTCCGGAGCGCCGGCATCACTCCCGACCCCGGCCTCATCAAGGTGGGAGCCTTCCACTTCGAACCCGCCTACGAGGCCGCCATGGAGCTCTTCGGTCTCGATGACGTGCCCACGGCCGTTTTCGCCGCCAACGACTCCGAAGCGTTCGGCGTCATCGAGGCCGCCCGGGTCCGCGGGCTGCGCGTACCGCAGGACGTGAGCGTCGTCGGCTTCGACGACACCGACGCTGCCGCCACCTCCGCCCCTCCTCTGACCACCGTCCGCCAGCCCTTCGCCGAGATCGGCCGTGCCGCACTCCGCACCCTGCTACAGCTCGCCGCGGGGCGGCCCCTGGACAGTCACCGGGTCGAGCTCGCCACGCAGTTGGTGGTCCGGGCGTCCACGACGTCACCGCCCAGCCACGCCCCGACTCCCGCCCCGGCCCCGAGCGCCGCCATCTCAAGGGACGCACCATGACCACACGCTGGTCCGATCCGGCATGTCCGCGCGACGAGAGGGCCGAGTCGCTCCTCGCCGAAATGACCCTGGAGGAGAAGCTCGCCCAACTCGGCAGCGCCTGGCCCGGCGTCGAGCGCATCGGCGGCGACGTCGCACCGATGCAGGACCTCTTCGCCCGCCACGCCGAGTCCTCCTCGGCCTGCAAGCACGGCCTGGGCCATCTCACCCGGCCGTTCGGCACGCGACCCGTCGAACCAGCCGAGGGCACACGCCAACTCGTAACCTTCCAGCGCGAGTTGATCGACAGCACCCGCCTGGGCATCCCCGCGATCGCGCACGAGGAGTGCCTCACCGGCTTCACTGCCTACCGCGCGACCGTCTTCCCCACCGCCCTCGCCTGGGCAGCCGCCTTCGACACGGACCTGGTCGAGCGGATGGCGCACGCGATCGGCACGAGCATGCGCCGCGTCGGCGTCCACCAGGGCCTCTCGCCCGTATTGGACGTGGTGCGCGACTATCGCTGGGGGCGGGTGGAGGAGACGCTCGGCGAGGACCCCTACCTGGTGGCCATGACGGGCACCGCCTATGTGCGCGGCCTGGAGAGCGCCGGAGTCATCGCGACCCTCAAGCACTTCGCCGGATACTCCGCCTCGCGCGGCGCCCGCAACCACGCACCCGTCTCCATGGGACGCCGGGAGTTCGCCGACGTGATCCTGCCACCGTTCGAGACGGCGCTGCGGGACGGCGGCGCCCGCTCGGTGATGAACTCCTACGCCGACGTCGACGGGGTCCCGGCCGGCGCCGACCCGCTCCTGCTCACCCGGCTCCTGCGCGAAGAGTGGGGATTCCAGGGCACGGTCGTCTCCGACTACTGGTCCGTCGCCTTCCTCCGTACGATGCACCGGATCGCCGCGACAGACGGCGAGGCGGGCGCCCGGGCCCTGGAGGCCGGCATCGACGTGGAACTGCCCAACACGCTCTGCTACGGCGAACCCCTCGCCGAACTCGCTCGCAACGGCGTCGTCCCCGAGGAACTCGTCGACCGCGCCGTGCGGCGCGTCCTGCGTCAGAAGGCCGAACTCGGCCTGCTCGACGCCGGCTTCAGCCCGGACGGCGCCGGCAAGGAGCCGATCGACCTCGACCCACCCACACACCGGGCCATCTCCCGTGAACTTGCCGAGCGGAGCATCATCCTGCTCGGCAACCACGACGGCATCCTGCCGCTCGCCCCGGACACATCGCTCGCCCCGGACACATCGTCCATCGCTCTCATCGGCCCGTGTGCGGACGACCCGAATTCCCTCTTCGGCTGCTACTCCTTCCCCAACCACGTCCTTCCCCATCACCCCGGCCACGACAACGGCATCGAGACGCGCTCCCTGCGGGAGGCGCTCATCGCCGAACTGCCCGCCGCCGGGATCGCGTACGAACGCGGCTGCACCGTCACGGACATCGATCGCAGCGGCTTCGACGCGGCAGTGAGCCAAGCCCGCCGCGCGAAGGTCTGCATCGCAGCGGTCGGCGACCGCGCCGGGCTCTTCGGCCGCGGCACCTCCGGCGAAGGATGCGACGTGGAGGACCTCGCCCTGCCCGGTGTCCAGGGCGAGTTGGTCGAGGCGCTCCTGGCCACCGGCACCCCGGTCGTGTTGCTCGTCGTATCCGGCCGGCCCTACGCGCTCGGGGCCTACGCCGACCGCGCGGCCGCCGTCGTCCAGGCCTTCTTCCCCGGCGAGGAGGGCGGGCCGGCCATCGCCGGGGTGCTCTCCGGCCGCGTCACCCCCTCGGGCAAGTTGCCGGTGCAGATACCGCGGACGCCCGGAGGCCAGCCCGGCACGTACCTGCACGCCCCGCTCGGCGGGAACAGCCAGGGCGTGAGCAACCTCGACCCCACACCGGCCTACCCCTTCGGACACGGCCTGTCGTACACCACGTTCACGTACGAGGATCTGCGCCTGACCGCGGCGGAGATACCCACCGACGGACAGGTGGAGATCAGCTGCCAGGTACGCAACACCGGAGACTGCCCCGGAGCAGAAGTCGTCCAGCTCTACACCGCCGACCCCGTGGCCCGACTTCCGCGTCCTGTGGCCCAGTTGACCGGATTCGCGCGCGTCCCCCTGGCCGTGGGCGAGCAGCGCCGGGTCACCTTCCACCTGCACGCCGACCGGCTCTCTTACACCGGACAGGACCTGCTGCGCATCGTCGAACCCGGTGAGATCACCATCATGGTCGGATCGTCCAGTACGGACATCCGCCTGCGCGGCACGGTTCACCTCACCGGCCCGGTCCGTACGGTCGGCCACGAACGGCGCCTGCACACCGCGGTACACACCGACTGAGCGCTACATCAGGTCCTTCGTCATGAACACACGACTCGTTCCGGGGGGATCGCAGGGGACCTCGCCGAGAACGCGCCAGCCCTGCCTGCTGTAGAAGCCGGGTGCCTGGAAGCTGATCGTGTAAAGCACCCCTGCGCGGCATCCACGCCTGCGGGCCTCGTCCTCCGCCTGCCGCAGTATCTCGCTGCCGAGGCCGGTGCCGCGGAGCGCGGTAGGCAGATGGAAGAGGTCCACGAACAGCAGACCTAGCGAAGTACGGCCTGTCAGCCCGCCGACCACTCGTCCGGTTGCCGGGTCCCTGACGAGCACCGCCAGCGAACGCCCGTCATCGGTGCCGGTCTCCTGAACGTTGAAGTCATCGAGCGCATCCGAGATCAGCGCGACGTCCGCGGCGTCGGGATGATCGGTGACGAAGACGGACGGCGGCGCAGTTGCGCGGGGAGCCACCGGGCCGCCCTCCCTCGGCGCTGAATCGGGCTGCATGTCGGTCGTCGGATCGGTCATGACTCCGACCGTAGTCACGGGGTCTGACAACGCCGCTGCCACGGAGAAGCCGGACCACATCCCTGCCGCGGCGGTGCGTTCAGCAACGCGGCGGGAGCCATTGCAGTGCAGCAGCGAAGTACAGCAACCACCGCGACCGCTGCCGTACGCCGGTGGCTCCAGATGGCCAACTGACCGAACTGAACGCCGCGTTGACCGTCGCCGCGCGGTGGTCGTCGAGGTCACCATCACCCGGACGTCTGGCACCCGGACGTCTGGCACTCGGAAGGAACCCTTGATCACCGACTGTCCGGCCAGGAAGCCCGGTTCGGCGCCCTCATCCTGCTGTGTGGACTCCTGCCGGTGGTGCTGACGCGTTGACAGCACCGTGCCCCGTTGCTTGGATACGGCGAGCCTTTTCCGGCATACGGTCGAAAAGTGGAGCGCCCCATGGAGCTGTCGCGCCGCGCCCTGTTGACCATGGTTCCCGCGAGCGCGCTGCTCACCCTCGCCGAGCCGCTGCGCGCACGGGCGGCAGGCGCCCCGCACGACCCGGCCCCCAAGGACACGGCCGGTGACCTGGCCCGGCTCGTCGGCAACACCGTCGCCGTCTTAGCGGGCACCGCCCAGGTCAACTCCCGTCCCGAGGTGGCCGACAAGGTGACCGCCATCACCGGCGCCGCGCAGGACCGTCTGGACGCGATGGACGCGGCCGGCGACGGCGAGCTGTTCCAGGGGCTCGGCGACCTCGGCACCAGCGACCCCAATCTGACGAAGTCCTTCGCGTACCTCTACGAGATCGCGCTCGCCACCCGCACCCCAGCGGACGACAATCCCCTGCACGGCGACGAGGCCGTCCAGCGGCGCGTCATCGACGGCCTGACCTGGCTCTACGACCACTACTACGGCGACCAGTCGAAGGGGTACTACGGCAACTGGCACAACTGGGAGATCGGCATCTCCCAGCAGGTCAGCAAGGTCCTGGTGCTGCTGCGGGACCAGCTCGCCGCCTACCGCCCGGACCTCACCGCCACCTACGTCGCCGCGATGGACGGCTATCTGCGCAACGGCAAGAACGGCGACGTCGATCTCGACTCCCGCTTCCACACCGGCGCCAACCTCGCCGACATCACCACCGACCGGATCATGCAGGGCGCCGCCCTCGGCGACGACGCCCGGGTCAGCAAGGCCGTCGCCGACCAGCTCACCGTGCTCGCCACGATCGACCCGTACAACCTCCAGCACGGTGTCACGGACGGCTTCTACGCCGACGGCTCCTTCATCCAGCACGCCTCCGTCGCCTACACCGGCACGTACGGCACGGGGTTGCTCAGCCGTGTCGTGCAGACCCTGAAGATCCTGGACGGCACGGCCTACCTGCCGCAGGACGACATGGCCGGGGTCGTGCGCGGCTGGGTGGTGGACGGCTTCGCGCCGGTGATCTTCGAGGGCTGGATGATGGAGGCGGTCAAGGGCCGGGGAGCTTCGCGCGCCAAGAGCGGATACGGCGACGCGACCACCGTGCTGGAGGCCGTCACCGACCTCGCCGCCCACTCCTCCGGCGACGATGCCACCGCTCTCAAGGGGTATGTGAAGTTCGTCCGCGAGGCCGCGAAGGCGCCACTGGACCCGACCGCGTTCGTCTCCCCCGTGACCGTCGCCCGCTACGCCGACATCCTCGCCGACGGCTCCGTCCCCGCCCGTGACCTCAGGGACGCCTCGTACACGACGGCGTTCAACGCCATGGACCGCACCGTCCACCACCGACCCGGCTGGGCGTTCGCGCTGGCGCGAAGCTCACGGCGGATCAGCAAGTACGAGTACATGAGCGGCGAGAACCTCAAGCCGTGGTTCCAGGGCGACGGCGCCCACTACCTGTATCTGTCGGAGCAGGACCAGACGCATGCCTTCGGCGTCGACTACTTCACGGCCGTCTCCCCGTACCGGCTGGCCGGTGTCACCGCCCCGGTGGAGACCCGCAAGACGATCCCCGAGCTGTACGGCGCCCTGTGGTACGACAACCCGGACGCCGGGTTCACCTCCTCGTCCGAGAAGCAGAACACCTATGTCTACTTCCCGTGCGGCACTGGCTCCCACTCCGGCGGCGCCACGCTGGGCACCTACGGAACGGCGTCGCTGGTCCAGTCCGACGACGTCGCCTACGCGGCGAAGCAGGCCGGGCGGCTTCCGGACGACTTCGTGGCCTACCGCAACGCCCGCGCCACCAAGTCGTGGTTCCTGCTGGACGACGAGATCGTGGTGCTGGCGGCCGGGGTGGACGACCCGGCGGGCCGGGCGGTGACCACCACGGTGGACAGCCGGATCGCCGCCGAGTCGGACAGCATCTCCGTCACGGGACGCCTGCGCGACGGCACGCGCTGGCGGCGCCCCGGCGCGGCGCCACTCGCCTGGCTGCGCTACGCCAACGCCGACGAGAAGACAGCCGTCGGCTACGTCTTCCTCGATGCCCCGGGCGCACCTCGCGGCCCCCGGCCCAGCGTCACGCTTGAGACCGTCACCCGCAGCCGCCAGGACGTCAACGCCGCCAACCCCGACACCCGGATCACCAAGCAGGTCTTCAGCGTCGTCTACGAGCAGCCGCCCGGCGCGCCCGCCGGCACCCTGGCCTACGCCCTGGTGCCGGGCGCCACCGAACGGCAGTTGCTCCGCTACGCGCACGGCCCGCTGGCGGTCCTCGCCAACACCCCGGACCTCCAGGCGATCGCTCGGCCCAGCCTGGGTCTGCTCGCCGCCAACACCTTCGCTCCCGGCACCCACACCGCCGGGCCGCTCGCCGTAGACGGTCCCGCGTCGGTACTCGTGCGGCGCGGCGGCGACGGCATCACCGCGGTCGCCGTCGCGGATCCGACCACCGAACGCGACATGGTCACCGTCACCCTGCACGGCCGCTCCCTGCGCCCGGTCTCCGCAGACGACGGTGTCCGCGTCACCTGGCCGCCCGGCGCCACCCGTATCGAGGTCACCACCCGGCACGCGTACGGGCGGAGCTTCGCGGCACGGCTGCGGTAGGGGCCGCCCGGGCCGGGTGGGCCGGTCGGGTTCTGGCAGGACGAAGACCGCGAGACCCAAGGCGACGGTGACCGGAGTGCCTTGCTCGATCAGCAGCACGCCGCGTCTGCCGGCCGGCACGAAGTAGCCGATCAGCACTGCCGCGAGCGTGAAATACGTGATCTCAACCCGCCCTCTGTCACCCGTCCAGGTCGAGGAAGTTCTCCAGTCCGTAGGTGAGCCCCGGTGCGGAGCCGATACGGCGCACTCCCAGCAGCACACCGGGCACGAACGAGCTGCGGTGCAGCGAGTCGTGCCGGATGGTGAGCGTCTCCCCTTCGCCCCCGAAGATCACCTCCTGGTGCCCGACGAGTCCGCTCAGCCGCAGCGCGTGCACATGCACGCCGTCGACGTCCGCGCCGCGCGCACCGTCCAGGGCGGTACTGGTGGCGTCCGGCTGTGCGGGCAGCCGGGCCTCCTGCCGGGCCTCGGCGACGAGCTGCGCGGTGCGTACGGCAGTCCCGCTCGGAGCGTCGGCCTTGCCGGGGTGGTGCAGCTCCACGACCTCGGCGGACTCGAAGAAGCGCGCTGCCTGCTGTGCGAAGCGCATCATCAGTACGGCGCCGATGCCGAAGTTGGGAGCGATGAGCACGCCCGTGCCCGGCGAGGCGTCGAGCCAGCCGCGTACGGTGCGCAGCCGCTCGTCGGTCCAGCCGGTGGTGCCGACGACGGCGTGGATGCCATGTGTGACGCAGTGCTCCAGATTGCCCATGACGGCGTCCGGGTGCGTCAGGTCCACAGCGACCTCGGCGTCCGAGCCGGTGAGCGCGTCGAGGCTGTCGCCCCGGCCGAGGGAGGCGGCCAGCTCCATGTCGTCGGCGGACTCGACGGCCCGTACGGCCTCGGAGCCCATGCGTCCCTTCGCGCCGAGTACGGCCACACGCAGCTTGCTCACTGGTTCGTCCTTCGCGGAGATGTCGGCAGGGTGACGGAGTTGGTCAGGGCGGCCTCAGGCGACCTGAGGCGACCGCCTCGTGCAGCTCGCCGGCCTGGCCGTCATGGGCCGGATTCCCGGTCCGTGGGGTCGGGGTCCGGGCGGCGGCACGTCACCGGGGGCCCTCGGTGTCGCGGGCGGCGGTCAGATGCTGCCGGGCGGAGTTTTCGAGGTGGACGACGTCGCTGGCGACGGTGGCGAAGGTGAAGCCTTCGGCGATGCGCTTGGCGGCGCTGGCGCCGTCCGGGTTGTGGATGCCGGCGGCGATTCCGGCGGCTGCGGCGGCCTCTCGTACGGTGACCAGGGTGGTCTCGAACTCACCGGCGACGGCCGGGTCGGTGGAGGTGGCGCCGCCGATGGCCAGCCGCAGGTCCGACGGTCCGACGTAGATGCCGTCGAGGCCCGGACTGGCGCAGATCTCCTCGACGTTGGCGAGGCCGTCCGCCGTCTCGATCATGGCGAGTACGACGGTCTGGTCGTGGGCCTCCGCGGGGTCGGGCCCGATGCGCAGGCCGGAGCGCATCGGCCCGTAGGAGCGGTTGCCGAGCGGTGGGTAGCGGACGGCGGCGACCGCGTCGGCGGCGTCCTGGCCGCTGTCGACGAGGGGGACGATGATGCCCATCGCGCCCGCGTCCAGTGCCCGGCCGATCGGCGCGGGGTCGTTGGCTTCGACGCGGACCATGCCCACGGCGGTGCTGCCCTTGGTGTCGATCGCCATCAGGTTGTTGAGCATGCCCTGATAGCCGAAGAGGCCGTGCTGGGCGTCCAGGGCGATGTAGTCGTAGCCGACGCGTGCGAGACGTTCGACTGCGACAGGCGCGTCGAGGAGCGACCAGTAGCCGATCAGCTGCCTGCGGGCGCGGAGGGCCGCCGTGAACTGGGCGGGAGTCATGAGAGGGCTAGCTCCTTCTCTCTGTGTGCGGTCAGCGGTTGTACGCGGGCATGGGACCGCGCAGTGCCGCTCCCACGGCATCACAGGCCGCTGCGACGTCCGCCGGAAGCGGTCCCGCCTGTGCGGCGTCGATGTTGGCGCGCAGATGCCCGGTCCGGGAGCCGCCGAGCAGGAGCGCGTCGGTGGAGGGGCGGCCGACCAGCCAGCGCAGGGCGAGTTCGGTGAGCGGGAGGCCTGCGCCGTCGGCGATGCCGGTCAGTTGGCCGACCGCGGTGAAGAGGCGCTCGTCCCAGTAGCGCTGCTTGTACATCGCCGCGACCTTGGAGTCGCCGAACCTGCCTTTCGCGGGGGCCTGGTCGAAGCGGTGGCGGCCGGTGAGCAGCCCCCCGCCGAGCGGGTTGTAGACCATGGTGCGCAGGCCACTGGTTGCCGCGTACTCGACGTACTCCTCCTCGATGCGGCGGGCCAGCAGATTGTGCAGCTGCTGGGCGACGACCGGGCGGGGAGCGCCCGTCTCGTCGGCGACACGTGTGAGTTCGGCGATCTGCCAGGCCGCGTAGTTGGAGACGCCGAGAGCGAGGATCTTGCCTTCGTTCGCGAAGTCGGCCACGGCGGCGAGTGTTTCGGCGAGCGGTGTGGCCCGGTCGGGCTGATGCAGGTAGAAGAGGTCGACGTGATCGGTGCCGAGCCGCTTCAGGCTGCCTTCCAGGGCGGCTCGCAGACCCGCGGCGGACAGCGGAGCGTGCCCGCCCTGGTCCGGGTGCGGGATGCCGGCCTTGGTGGCCAGCACCATCCGGTCACGGCGGCCGGGCAGCAGTCCGGCGAGGATGCGCTCGCTCTCCCCGCCCGCGTAGCCGTTGGCGGTGTCGACACCGGTGACGCCGGCTGCGAGTGCCGCGTCCAGCATGGCGGCGGCGCCCTTGGCGTCGACGGTGTCGCCGAAGGTCATCGTGCCCAGGACGAGCCGGGAGAGCGGAACGGGGACGTTCGGCAAGGCTGTGCCGGTGTTCACGGACGCGGCTCCTTCCAGTGAAGAGCGACGAGATTGCGGGGCCTGCGCGCCCCACACCGATGAAGATGCCGAAGGTGGCGCCGCCGCCCTGGGGCGCGGGGCTTGGAGTTGTACGGCGTGTTTCGTTCCGGAAAAAGGTGGCACGATTGCGTGTTTCGCGCAAGAGCCATCGCGCATTTTGTGCAGGCTGTGTCATCATCGGTTCTCAGGGCAGCTCACCCCGACCAGTCCAGGAGGTTCGATGTGTCCCCTGTGACCCGCAGCCGGCGGGCACCCCGTCCTGCGCTCGCCCTCGCGGACGACCTGTCCGGCGCCGCCGAGACCGCCGCGGCACTCGGCCTCCGCAGCCGGCTCGTGCTGGGCCCGGCAACGGTGGCGCCCCCGGCCGGTGGTGAAGCCATCGTGATCGACCTCGACACCCGGCGGTCTCCGGCGGACGAGGCGGCCCGCGCCGTACGCACCTCGCTGGCAGCCGGGACGCCGGACGACGCGGTGCTGTTCAAGAAGGCCGACTCGCTGCTTCGCGGGAACCTCGCCGCCGAGACGGCTGCCTACGCGGTGGGTGCCGAGGCCCTTGTGATCGCGCCCGCGCTGCCGGTCGCCGGCCGGACCGTTCTCGACGGCGTCATGCATCTGCACGGCACGCCGCTGCACGCTGCAAGCGCGTGGCGGGCCGAGTCCGGTCCCGTGCCCCGTTCGATCCAGGGTGCGCTCGGCGCGCTGCGCACGGCGACGGTGCCGCTCGCTGACGTGCGGGCAGGTACGAACGTGCTCACCGAGCGGTTGCGCGCCGCCGTCGGAGACGGACGGCACCCGCTCTGCGACGCGGAGACGCAGTCCGATCTGGACGCCATTGCCGAAGCGGCCCTCCAACTCGGTCCGGGAATCCGGCTGTTGGGCACGGGCGGGCTGGCACTCGCCCTCGGACACAGCCTCGCGGCAGACCGGCCGGACCACCCGGAGGAAGACGAGAGCCCCCTTTCACCCGCCCCCTCGGCGGACCGCCCGCTCCTGATCGTGGTGGGTACCGCGGAACCCGGCGCCGTTGCGCAGATCGCGCAACTGACATCGAACGGAGTAGGCCACATAGCCCTTCCACCGGACATGCTCGGAAACGCTGCCGCGCTCCCCCGGCTCGATGTGGCGCCGTCCGGAATCACGGTGGTGAGCATCGACAACTCCCAGGGCATGAGCCCCTGTTCGGGCCGACGCCTCGTGACCGCACTGGCCCGTACCGTGGCCGGCGTACCGATGCGGACCGATCTCGTCCTCACCGGAGGCGAGACCGCCCGGAGCGTCCTCGACGCACTCGGCATCACACAGCTCACACCCGTCGGCCAGATCCACCACGGCGCCGTATGCGCACACTCACCGGACGGCCGGACGATCGTCACTCGCCCCGGAAGCTTCGGTGACGCTGATTCCCTCCTGCGGATCGCCCGCGCGCTGCGACCGCTCCACCGCCCCCGGACGACGGCACCATCCCCCACCCTCGCGGCAGAACCACCGCCCGTAGCGCAAGGAGAAACCCTGTGAACGCAGCACCCGCCGCCGTCCCGGCCAAGCGGTCCCCGACCCCCGGACGTCCGCTCCCGGTCATCGCTGTGACCATGGGCGACGGCGCCGGCATCGGCCCCGAGGTCATCGTCCCGGCACTGCTACACCCGGAGACTCTGCGCGGCTGCCGCCCCGTCGTCCTCGGCGACGCCGAACGCCTCCGGCAGGCGGCCGCGATCCGCGGTATCGACTGCACGGTGGTCCCCGTCGACAGCCCCGACGACGCCCAGTTCGGCCCGGGCCGCGTCAATGTCATCGACCTCGGGCTGCTTCCCGCCGAGCTGCCGTGGGGAAGGCTGTCCCCGGTGGCGGGCGACGCGGCCTACCAGTACGTACGGGGCGCCGCCGAACTCGCCGTGGGTGGAGAGGTACAGGGCATCTGCACCGCACCGCTCAACAAGGCGGCCCTGCACGCCGCCGGTCACGACTTCCCCGGCCACACAGAGCTCCTCGCCCACCTCACGGGCGTCGACGAGGTGTCGATGATGCTCTCCACACCGAAGGTGAAGGTCATTCACGTCACCACGCACATCGGTCTCCTCGACGCCGTCAGGCGCATCGAGCCCGGACTCGTGGAACGCACGGTGCGCCGCGGTCACGAGGCGATGGAGCGGGCCGGGACCGCACGACCCGTCATCGGCGTGTGCGGCATCAACCCGCACGCCGGCGAGAACGGCCTGTTCGGATACGGCGAGGAGGAAGAGAAGATCATTCCGGCCCTGGAGGCCCTCCGTGCCGACGGCATCGACGCCCGCGGACCGCTCCCCGCAGACACCGCCTTCTTCCTCGCCTCCCGCGGTGACTACGACTTGATCGTGGCCATGTATCACGACCAGGGCCACGGTCCCGTCAAGGTCCTCGGCATCGAGGCAGGCGTGAACCTGACCGTCGGCCTCCCCGTCATCCGCACGTCCGTCGACCACGGCACCGCATTCGACATCGCAGGTACGGGTGTTGCCGAGGCCGGTAGCATGGTCGAGGCTCTGCGGCAGGCGGCCGAGATGTCATCCTCGCCCGCCCGTTGACCACCGGCACATTGCCCCAGAGGACAGAAACCAATGGCTGCCATCGGATCCCAGGCCCGACGCGACCGGATCGTCCAGCTCGCCAACACCACAGGACTCGCGAGCGTCGAGGAGCTCTCCCGGCTGTTCGACGTGACCGCCTCCACCATCCGCCGGGACCTGGCGAAGCTCACCACGAACGGGCAGCTGGCACGCACCTACGGCGGAGCCATGGCCCTGACCGCCCACCCGGAGGCATCCCTGCGGCAGCGCACCGGTGAGGCGTATGAGGCCAAGCGGGACATCGCGCGCTGGGCGGCGGCGCAAGTGCAGGCAGGCGAGTCGTTGTTGCTCGACGCCGGCTCCACCGTGGGCGCCCTCGCCCACGAATTGCGGACGGCCCGGAAGGTGACCGTGGCGACCACAGGGCTGACGGCGCTTCAGGAGTTGTCCGATGTCGAGACGGTGCACGTGGAATGCCTCGGCGGCACGCTGCGGCCACTGAGCCAGGGGTTCGTCGGTCCGCTGACCGAGGCCGCCCTCGAACGCATGACCTTCGACCGCGTCTTCCTCGGCACGGACGGGGTCTCGCACGAGCACGGCATCTGTGAGGCCGACCTGCGGCAGACCCGGCTCAAGGAGCTGATGGCCCGCAAAGCCGAACACGTCTACGTCCTGGCCCACGCGGCCAAGCTCGGCCGCCGCCCGTTCCACGCCTGGGCGACCCTCCCGGCCGGCTGGACCCTGGTCACAGACACCTCAGCGGACTCCGCGAGCGTGAAGGCCCTCCGCGCCAAAGGCGTCGAGGTGGTACTCGCGGAACCGCTGGAGGCCTCGCCGCTACCCGCGCAGAGCCCCGATGCCCCCGTGCCGGACGACGTCGCGGACTGAACAACTCCCCCGAGTTGCAACGATCAGCCGTGCGACACCGTCCCAATCACGGCAAGCACCAGTTCGTACGTCGCCCAGATCCCGATCGCGCCGATGCCTGCGAGCACCAGGTTCTCCCACCACCTGTTGGCGTGGCCGGGAAGCATCAGGTCCTTGCGCATCGTGATGGCCACCAATCCGACCATGAGGGCCGGCACGGTAAGCACGCTCAGTCCGTTGCCGAGCAGCGTGAGGACGATCAGGTCAGGCGCGAACGGGAACGAGAAGATCACGGGCGTGAGCATGATGAACAGCAGCACCGACTTGAACAGCTTGTCAGTGTGGTGCAGTTGGCCCGTGGCCGTGGCCGGAGACTTCGCTTGGAGCCGACGGAGCCGGTCCGGCCGGGACTTGTAGATCGACTCTGCCAGCATCTGCACGAATACGCGCGGCTGCGTCACGATGTTGTCGAAGACGACGAAGAAGATGGCCAGCCACATCAGAGTCGGTCCCACCGGCCCGACTGCGCGCTCCATCATGAGCACGAGGCCCTGCTCGGAATCCACGCTGGCGCCTGTCCCGTGCAAGGTCTCGGCCGCCACCACCCACACCGCGAGCACCAGGCCGAACATCACTGTGGTGCCGGTGATGAGGTCGTACCGCTGGAGTCGGCGGAACTCCGGGCCTCGCCAGCCCTTCTCGTGCATGAGATACGGGTAGAGCAGGTTCGCCGCCGATCCGCCGACAGCGCCGATGAGGGCAACCGCAGTGGTGACGGCCGTGATGTACCCGCTCTCTCCCGGCGGGAGGTCGAATGCCAAGCCCTTGACGAAGGCTGACAGATCGATGCCGGTGCCGATGAGCGCGACGAGGAAGCACACGACGAGTGCCGCCATGGTCAGCTGCGCGAGGATCTCGAGTCCCCGGTAGTGGGTGCGCTTGAGGAAGGCCAGACAAGTCGCCGCTGCGGCAGTGACGATCGCCCACGCGGGCGTCCCCCAGTCACCGAGATGAATCAAGCCGTCAGCGAGGTGGTTCAGAGCGGTGCCGGCTGCGACGAGCAGGAACGAGACATAGACGAAACCGAGGATGCTGGTGGTGACCCCGATGTAGAGGGGAAAGCCCTTCCACAGCCGGCGGTACCCGTCGAGGATCGTCTGATCTCCAACGGCATTGCACAGCTGGTACTTCGACATCGTCGAGACGATGAAGTAGCGGGATCCCACGGCCAGGACCAGTGTCCATATGAGGGCATAGCCGTACGTCGATCCGGACACCGCGGAGCTGATGAAGTCGCCTGTTCCGAGCCAGGAGAGCACGACCACGATGCCGGGGCCCATGCCCTTGAGGAAGCCCATGAAGGTGGTCGGCGGCAGGGGATTGCGTTGCTTGTTCTCTGTTGAGGCTTCGCGATGCGCGCTTTCTGTTGAGGCTTCGCGGTGCACAGTCATGGTGACTCCAGGGCGTGGACAAGGTACGTGGGTTGCAGGGCCACGAACGGGTCGCGGCGGGTCAGGACGCTCAGCCGTCGAGCCACGAGGGGTGCAGCCGCACGTGCTTGATGGCTTGACGGAAATGCGTGTAGGCGAGGTGCAGCAGACCGTCGGCGGTCTGCACGAGCGAGGGGTAGGACAGTTCGCGGTTGAGTCCCTCTCGGGAGTTGTTGGTGAGGCAGTAGCCATCGCCCTCCTCGACGTTCCTGCTCACCGGCCACGTGAGGCCGCCGTCGGAGGACACGGCCAGCGTGAGTGGCGCCCGTGGCGCCCCCCAGAAGGCCGGCCCGGGGGGTGCAGGCGTCTCCGTACTCGAGCCGTCGATATCGTCGTAGAGAGAGGAGCGGCGTTCGACTGCGTCTGCCGCGCTGCTGTGGTTGTAGGCCACGACGACGCGGCCGTCGTGGAGCACGACCGCTTGGACCGACGAGTTGTTGTTGGGGAGGTCCGTGGGCACCGGTGCGCTCCACGTGACGCCGTCGGTCGAGTGGCTGCGGTGGATGAAGTCGGCCTGCCGTCGCCGGAAGAGAGCGAGGAACGAACCGTCGTGCAGACGCAGGACGTTCATGTGCACGCAGCCCGTACTCCCGGGGACTTGGCAGGCCGTCCACGTCGACCCGTCGTCCGGCGAAACCAGCACCCCGCTGTAGTCGGCATCACCGACCCAACGACCGTTCTCGGGCCGGGGGCAGTAGAAGGCGGGCAGCAGCAGCCGGCCGTCGTCGAGGACCAGCGGTGGCTGGCGGATGTAGACGCCGGTCCCGGCCTTGGCAGGCACCGCGGTCCGCCCGGGTTCCCACGACCGTCCACCGTCGCCGGAGGATGCCAGCCGGACCTCCGCTGTGTCCTGGTCTCCCGCGTTCTGGGCGGTGAAGTAGACACGTAGTTCGTGTGGCCCGGCAACGAAGGGCACCGGATTCTGTTCCGAGCGTGTCGCGTCGTCACTGACCTTCACAGGCGTGGCCCAGGCGCCGTCCGCTGAGAGGACGGAGAACCAGACGGCGATGTCGGAGAGACCCTCCTGCGTGCCGCCGAACCACGAGCAACCGAGCGACCCGTCCGGCAGCAGGACAAGGTTCGCGGCGTGGCACTGCACTGTGGGAGCCGGGAGGAAGCTCTCGGCGCGCTCGGCATCGCTCGCGTCGAAAGCGCCGCGGGCAGCGCGACCAGTGTTCTCAGAGCTGCTCGACCGACTGTTCATCTTCGCCTCCGCGCTGATTCGAAGGGGCTCGTGGTGGCTTGTCGTAGGTGGACCACCCGGGCCCACGAGACCCCACAGCGCCGTGAGGCGGCTGACGCCGGCAATTCCCATCGCGTCTCCTTCGTCCGTGATCCGCCAACGGGACTGTGTGGTAGTCACGCACCATGGCACTGCTGCGCGAATCACGCAATAGAAGCGCGCGTATTTTACGCACACCCTGTTGTGCTCACCGTGGGACGCACAGTGACAGTGCATCTCTCAGCCCTCGCGAACCGTTAAGTAGTCCGAAGGCACTGAGCTGAGATCACCTACTGAGCAAGCTCGGTGTCAGTTGGCATACGTAACCCCAGTTCTCCTCAGGCCCGGTTGAGCCACCCCCGGTGCGCGTTTCACGCATCAGTGGGCCCAACTCAACGACTGCACTGAACCCTCCGCGAAGCATCGCCCTTGGCGACGCAGATCCTCTGGGCGCCGGCCGGCACCTGACCGAGACAGCGCTGCCGTTCAAGGGCTGTGTCCTGGGCAGTGGTGTGCGGGCCGGAGGCTGCCGGCCACCCGGGCGCATATGGAGGCCAGTTGACTGGCTCGCCCGGCAGTGCATGGCCGGCCGCGAACAGGTCGCGCCTGATGGCCGTCCGCTGAGCGCGCCGCCAGTCGCACGGGAGCAGCCGCCCAGTCCACCCCTTGTGCAGGAGTACGCGCGAGCGCCTACTGTCCTGTGCAGCGGAAGGTCACTTTGAGTGTCTGAGGAAGGTGCGAAGTCTCGTGGAGATCGCTGGCTTCATCGACGCGCTGCGTCAGGACGGCCAGGTGCTGGTTGACAGCTCTGTGCGCGCAGGGTGGGACACCCTGGTGCCTACCTGCCCCGAGTGGCGGGTACGTGATCTCGTCGCCCACACCGGCAGCGTGCATCGTTGGGCCGGCGGTTACCTCGACGGCAGGACGCAGGGCCGGCCCATCGAGATATGCGCTCCCGACGACGTCGACGCCCTCGCGGCCTGGTTCCGCGACGGACACCGGCAACTGCTGAACAGGCTCACCACGGCCCCTGCGGATCTGGAGTGCTGGACGTTCCTTCCCGCACCGACGCCCCTGGCCTTCTGGGCCAGGCGCCAGGCCCACGAAACCGCGATACACCGAGTGGACGCGGAGAGTGCGCTAGGGGGCAACTCAGGGGAGTTCACCGCTCAGTTCGCCACGGACGGGATCGATGAACTCCTGGCGGGATTCCACGTCCGTGCCCGAAGCCAGGTGCGTACGGAACAACCACGTTCCCTGCTCGTGCAGACGACCGACGCCGGCTCGGACACCAGGCAGCCAAGCGCATGGCTGCTCCACCTCTCACAGGAGCCGCTGCGGGTGGAGCAACTGACCGATACCGGCAGTGTTTCCGCCGACTGCACCATCAGCGGCCCATCCCCCACGGTGTACCGCGCCCTGTGGAACCGAGGACGCTTCGAGGACCTGGACGTGACGGGAGACCCTTCGCTTGTCGAGCTGTGGCGACGTACTTCGGCGGTGTGACCCCCGAGGTCATTCCGATGTCTTGAGACACCCCGTTCCGATGTCCTGAACTTCTGGGCCTGTGCCGCGCCGGCACCGGCACGGACCGGGTTCCCGTGCTCGGCGCAGCCGGGCGTCCGCTACCCGGACTTGGGTGCCGTCCGCCGCCGGCTCGGCAGACGCATCGTCAGCAGCCTGGCGCGCGGGGCCAGGCGCTGCGCCATCGCGAAGACCGAGTTCGTACGCGACCGGTCCGCGTCCAGCACTGTGAAGAGGTTCACCCCGAGGTAGAAGGTGATCGCCGCGTTGGCGAGGTCGCGGGGCGGAGTGAGGCGGGCAAGCGGCGTACCGCCGATCACCCGCTCCAAGGTCTCTTCGATGAACTCGAGCCAGGGTTCCGCCCGCCGCGCCACCTGCGGGCGCAGCTCCTCCTTGGCGAGGGCGGCGGCCACCAGCTCCGTGAACAGCGTGATGTGACCGCCCTCGAAGTCGTCGCGGTAGATGTGGGTGGCGGCCTCGGCAAGCTCCTCCAGCGTGCTCACATTCGCAACGGTGGCCCGGTGCTGTGCCATCCGCTCGGCCGAGGACCGGTCCAGGGCCGCGAGCAGCAGCGGGTCGACCCCGCCGAAGTGGTAGAAGACCAGCGCCGAGTTGACCCCCGCCTCCTTGGTGATGGTCCGGGCGCTGGTGCCGCCGTACCCGTGGGCCTTCAGAACCACGGTCGCCGCATCGATCAGCCGGCCCTTCGTGTCCTCCGTCATTGACGTTCCTTTCTCCGTTCCTTCATCATACGGTTTAATCAAGTGGTTAAACCGATCGATGCAATCGACTGCTCAAACAGGAAGGCCGGTGGAAGCGATGCAGCAGGACAGTGAGGGGCAGGGCCCGGAGCGGCCCCGGATACCGGCGGCCCGCCTGCGACTGGCTGCGGTACTGCTGGCCCTCTTCGCGGCGATGCTGCTCTACAAGGTGCTGCACGCCGGGCACTTGGAGCAGACCGCACTCTTCTACGTGGGCCTGCCCGCGTTCATCGCGCTATCCGTCTCGCTGTGGGTCCGCCCCAAGAGCGCCACCGGCACGGCCCTCGCGTCCGTCACCATCGGACTCGCGCTCGCCGGTCCCCTGTTGAACGAGGGCGTCGTCTGCCTCGTCATGGCCGCGCCGCTCTTCTACCTCTTCGCCGTGATCATCGGCTACGGCGTGGACCGCGTCCGGCGGCGCAGGGGAGACGGCCGTACCCACGCTTTCGTGAGCCTGCCGCTCCTGGCGCTGCTGATGGTCGAAGGCACGGGGATCTACGAACTGCCGCGTGACGGCGCCGCCACCATGACCCGTACGGTGGCGGCGAGCCCAGCGGCGTACGAGGCAGCGCTCGCCGGCACGCCCCGGTTCGCCGCACCGGAGCCCGCCCTCCTGCGCGCCGTGCCGTTCCCTCGCCCGCAGAGAGCCGAGGGGTCGGGGCTCGACGTCGGCGACGTACGCGTCATCAAGTTCAACCCCCGCAAGGGGCTGGGCGTCGGTGCCCGGCCGACGCCGCGCTCGATGCGCCTGGTGGTCGCGGAACGGTCGGCCGGCCGGGTCGTGTTCCGGATCGAGGACGACACCACCCTCGCCCGCTGGCTCGCGCTCGGCTCGGCGGAGGTGAAGTGGGTGCGAACCGCCACGGGAGGCACGAAGGCGAGCTGGACGCTGCACTACCGCCGCACCTACGACCCGGGCTGGTACTTCGGACCGCTTCAGAAGTACGGCATGGAGCAGGCCGCCGCGTACCTGTCGGACACCTTCGCCGCGGGAGCGCGGCGATGACCCCGGCGATGACCCGGGCGGCCCGCCCCGTCCGGTGCCTGGCGGAAGCGTTCGGACCGTCCGCGGAGGAGGCGGTCCGTTCATGAGCGGAACCGGAGCGGCGCTCGTCCGCGCCGCCTGCCTCTTCGTCCCCCTTGTCGGGACCGTCGCGGCCGCGGGCATCAGGCCGCCCGGACGCCGGGCCGTCGGCGCGGCGGTGCTGGCCACCGCCTGGAACACCGTCTGGCTGCCCGCCGTCAACCTCCTTGCCGTCCGGTGGAATTGGTGGTCCTTCCACGCCGAGGGCGGCACCGTGGCCGCACTGCCCGTCGACCTACTGCTGGGCTGGGCGCTCCTGTGGGGCGCGCTGCCCGTGCTCGCGGGCTCCGACCGCCTTCCGCTCCCGCTCGTCGTGGCCGGGCTCGCCTGGTTCGACCTGGCCGCGATGCCGTTCACCGCGCCGGTGGTACGGCTCGGCGGAGGCTGGCTCGCGGGCGAGGCCCTCGCGGTGACGGCGGCCCTGGTTCCCGGCCTGCTCCTCGCCCGCTGGACCCTGCGCCGACAGCGCCTCGCCGTACGTGCGGGCATGCAGGTGCTGCTCAGCGGCGTGCTGTTGTTCGCCCTGCCCGTGGCGCTGCTGGGGCCCGTACTGCCGGGTGGAACGGCGGGGTTGACACTCACTGCCCAGATGCTCGCCGTGCCGATGCTGCTCAGCCTCATGGCCGTGCGGGAGTTCGTCCAGCGCGGGGGTGGTACACCCGTCCCGTACGACCCGCCGGTCCGGCTGGTGACCAGCGGCCCGTACGCGTATGTGCGCAACCCCATGCAGCTCTCGCTGGTGCTCGGCTACGCCCTCGTCGCACTGATCGCGCTCGACTGGCGGGCGGCCGCCGTCGCAGCCGTTGCGTTCGCCTTCGGCGCCGGGCTCGCCGACTGGCACGAGGGCGAGGAGCTGCGGGCCGCCCACGGGGAGCGGTGGACCGCCTACCGCGCCGGGGTCCGCGCATGGCTGCCCCGGCTCCGCCCCTGGCCCGGCACCGCGACCGCACGCCTCTACGTCGCCGAGACCTGCGGCCCTTGCAGGCAGTTCGGCCGCTGGGTCGTACGGCGCCGGCCGACCGGGCTGGAACTGATCGCCGCCGAGGACCATCCGCGGCGGCTGCGTCGGATGACGTACGAGACGGACGACGGCACCGTACGGGCCGACGGCATCGCGGCGTTCGCCCGGATGCTCGGCCATCTGCACCTGGGGTGGGCCTTGTTGGGCTGGCTGCTCGCGATCCCCGGCCTGCGCTGGTTCACCCGGCTCTGCACCGATGCGCTGGGAGCGGGCCCACAGGACATCCCGCACCGGGCCGGTGGCCCGTCAGCGTGGTTCCGGCGCGGTGCCGCCGGGAGCCGCGCGGTGCGCCGAGAGCCGGTACAGCCGCTTGAGGCTGAGGTCTGAGGGCTGAGGGCTGAGGGCTCCCCGACCGCACCGTACGAGCCGGCCCGTGGGCCCAGTCGATGACCGGTGAGGCCGGGCACACCTCACCTGACCTGCAGCTTTCTGATACTGGTTCAAGTAGCGCGGGTGGGGGATGATGTCCCCTCCCCCTGTGGCAGGTGATACGGATGCTGAGTCTGGTCGAGCTTCTGCGCTCCCCGGTGGACATCCTGTGCTACCACCCGGGGATCCATACCTTGCGGCGAGAGTCCGCAGTTGTCGAGCGCGTGATGATCACAGATGCCGACTGGCGGCTGAGTGAGGTGGAGCCGGGCACGGCGGTGCTGGCTGTCATACCTGCCGATGGCGCGGACCTCGACGTCGCCGCCGTCCCGCAGGCCATTGCCCGCCTGGTGGAACAGGGAGTCACGGCCATAGCCCTCACGGCACGTGACGGTGTGACATTCCCGGACGGCATCGAGCGCGAGGCCGCCCGCCGCGGCGTCCCCGTTCTTGTTCCTGTGCGGCCGGGGAGGGCGACAGCGGAGCGTATCCGCAGTGACCTGGTGGACTTCCAGGTTGTCGTGCAGGAGGCGCAGAGGGAGCAGATCGCGTACGTGACGCGGTTGGCTACGGAGCTGGAGCACCGCGACCCGGACAATGCCCCCGCCCGTCTGACCCGGTGGCTGGCAGGTGAACTGGCCCGCGAGGAGGCCACGGCGCTACGGGTACCGCCGAGCGAGCGGCCTCCCGGCATCATCACAGGCAACGATGACGCCGAGGCGGCGTACAGGCAGGTGCGTGACGGGAAGCGGCCCACCGCTCACGTACCGGGGAAGCCTCATGTACTGCTCAATCGCACCAGCGCGACGCCGCCCTTCGATGTGCTGGTGGCCGCCAGCCCGTGGGGATGGACTCCGCACCTGGTCGATCTGGCGCAGCAGACCGCCCGGCACATCGTCTGCTCCCAGGGCGTCGCGTTGCGGCGAGAGATCAGGAAGACCGAATTGGCCGTCCGGGTTGCGATCGTTCAGCAGCTGCTGACCGGAGACGTCGCCCATGCCCGCCGCGCGGCTGCAGGGCTGCCCTCCGGTCGGCTCACGGGCCAGGACGCGCGCATGGCCGTTGTGGAGTGTGCGACGGCGGAGGACCGTGAGCAGGCCATGGTGGCCGCCGAGGAAGCGACCGGGGGGCGTGCTCTGGTGTCGGGATGCCCGGCAGTGAAGCGGCACGTGCTGATCGTGCTGCCGAAACAGATCGCCCGGGAGCCTGCCGCAGTCCGGGCCATGCTCTCCCCACTGACCGAGAGCACGGGGGCAGTCGTGGGTGTCTCCAACACGATGCCTTACTGGAGCCTCGCATTCCTCTACACCACGGCACGGGGAGCTCTGGCCGCGGCCCGGGGCGCCGAGGACCGCATCGTGGTGGCCGCCGGCGGCACCACCCTGAGTGGCGAGCTGCCGCAGCACCTCTACGCAGCGTGGGCCGCCGCGGTGCGAGCCCCCCTGGCACGCCGTATCCCGGACGGTCAGCAGGACATGGTCCACGCCACCGTCGTTGCCGTGGCGGAGGGCACCACGATCGCCGCCCGGCTGCTGAACCTGGGACACACCACGGTGCGCACCTACATGGAGGCCGTCATCGGTGCCATGGGCCTCGACCACCGTCAGGAGACGCACCGGGCCGTGGCCCAATTCGCGCTGACCGCACCGTCCGTACCGCCCGTCGGCGACGCGCCCGTCAGTGATGCCTCCACCACTCCCGTACCGCCGCTGGCGAGCCTGCTGGCCCATGACGGCCCCCGCAGGTGGGCCGAGACAGTGCTCTCTCCGCGGACCGACCGGGACTCGATCGGCCTGCTGGCGACCTGGCTGCGGAACAACGCGGAGACGATCGCGACAGCCCGCGCGTCGGGGCTCGGCCGGAACACCGTGCGGCGGAGGTTGGAGAAGATCGCGCACGACCTGGCCCTTCCGCTGACCGACCCGGGCGGTAGCGGAGTGCACGAGGTGCTGTGGGCGCTGGCGATCCGCGGTGACCTGGACGTCGGGCTTCTGCCCGACCCCATCACCGAGAACCCAGATCCGCGCTGACCCTCAAATCTCCCCTCTGACCAGCCGGTTCACCGAAAACGGACCGGCTGGTCTCTCATGCGGTGCGAATGCACCACCTGATCGGCGCCCATGCACCACGGGTTTCAGCCAACCGCCTTCTACATTCCGTCTGAACCACCAGTGACGGCAGCGAGGAGGGGTGATGAACGCACCAGCGCGCATCGCGCCGGCGAGCGACCAGGCCTGCCCGAGCCCGCACACCTGGCTGACCTCATGACGACCGCTGATGACTCCCACTCCCAGGAGGATTCATGACCCCCACCACAGATGTCCGCCCGGACAGGCCGGGCGGGAGACCCAGAAGGGCACCACTCAACACATGACAACGAATCCGATGCGGCGGGCAGCGGTGTACGCGGCCGGCGCCGCCGTGCTGCTCGGCGGCGCAGCTGTTCCCTCGGCCTCGGCCGCCGGGTATTCCGCGCCGGCGGACGCGAAGGCGGGCAGCTGGCACTGCAACTCCTCCAGCCGCAGCCTCGACAATCCCGGCTACTCCGGACCGTGGGCCGACAACGTCTCGTTCAAGATCAAGGTCTGCTCCAAGCGGTCCGGCGGCACGGTCTACGGCAAGTCGCGCGTCAGCTGGTCGACGCCCAGCAGTTACTCGGGCAGCCCGTTCGACGGCGCCCGCCTCCGGACCTATGTGAAGAAGAGCAAGTCCGGGTCGGACCCAGTGCGCTGCTACAAGACCTCGCGGTCCCTCCGGGGCAAGTTCGGAAGAGAGACCGGAAGCTACACCGCCGAAGGAGTCGGCTGCCGGGTCAGCAAGTACGGCCGCGGCGACGCAGCGCTCCGGCTCAACTGGAACAACGACGGCAAGGGCACGCGAACCTACAAGTTCTCGGCCGCTCCCCGCGTTTGACGAGCTGACCGGCACGATCCGAGAGGCACCGAAGCCAACAGGGGGGTATTCGGCGTCCTCGCGTGATCAAGTCCGGCAGCGCAACGGCGGGTGGCCGGAGGCAGGTGAACTCCGGCCACCCGCCCCCCCGACAGGTCAACCACGAGGGAAGCGCGCTGCCGGTCACGCCCTGACCGGCAGGCGGCCCGTACGAACCGGCAACACCACGCCTCCCGTTCACCAACCCCAGTGACAATCATCCCGCTTTGCAGCTTTCACCACATATAGTGCCTACTCAGGTGATCAGAGGGGACGGAGTGGCACCAACGGTGCCGCGGACCCCGCTCGCGCCGTTCAGGTGAGGTACCCGTCAGGTGTCGTTGCTTTGACCCCTCCCCGATCGTTGTGCCGGGACAGTTGTTCGCCAGAGGGAGGGAACAGGTGGAGCAGCGTCCAAAGCCGGGTCGCCGGGTTGCGGTCGACCTGTCGGAAGGGTTCGGAGAGCGGCTGCTGGGGGAGCTGCTGGACCGGGCCCACGAGATGCCGCCGCACCTCATCGGTCCGCTGGTGGCCGAAGAGGTCGCCAGGGTCGGTGGCCGGGACGTGTCCATCTACCTGCGGGACTACGAGCAGTTGATGCTGGCGCCGTTGCCGGGCCGTCGGCTCGTCGTCGGCGACACTCTGCCCATCGACGGTTCACGCGCGGGCGACGCGTTCCTGGGCAAACGTGTGATCGAGGAGCCGCAGGCGGACGGCGTGCGGATGTATCTGCCGCTGCTGGACGGCAGTGACGAAGTGGGCGTCATGGTCCTCACGTTGGACACCGTCGAGGAGAACGACCGGCGGCTGCTGGGAAGACTCGCCGGGCTCGTCGCAGACATGCTCATCACCAAGAACAACTGCACCGACCAGTTCTTCAAGGTCCGGCGGCGCGGCAAGCCGTTGACCGTGGCCGCGGAGATTCAGTGGTCACTGCTGCCTCCGCTGTCGATGAGCACCCCTCAGGTGTCCCTGGCGGGCGCCTTGGAACCCGCCCACGAGATCGCCGGCGACAGCCTGGACTACGCCCTCAACGACAACATCCTGCATCTGGCCATCATCGACGCCATGGGCCATGAGTTGAACGCGGCCGTGCTGGCGACCGTCGCAATCGGCGCCTACCGTCACGCCAGGCGTGCGGACATCGGGCTCGCCGAGCTCTATGCCTTCATGGACAGAGCAATCGACGCGCAGTTCGGGCCGGACCAGTTCGTGACGGCCCAGATGCTGCGCCTGAACGTCGAAACCGGTGTGCTGCAATGGGTCAACGCCGGCCACCCGGCGGCGCTGCTCATCCGGGGTCACCGAGTCATCCAGCAGCTGGACAGTCCGCCCACGTTGCCGGTCGGCTTCGGCGGCGCCGAACCGCAGGTCTCCACCATTCAACTGGCCAAGGACGACCGCGTGATGTTCTACACCGACGGCCTGACCGAGGAACACCGGATCGGCGGGGAACAGTTCGGCGAGACACGCATGATCAACGCCATCGAGCGCGCCGGACCCTCCACCTACGGCGTCAGCCAGATGGCACGGGTGCTGTCCCAGTCCCTGATGCGGGAGCGGGGCGGGATCACCAGCGACGACGCGACGCTCTTCCTCATCGAATGGCACGGCGGCAGCGCCGACCACCTCGCCGTCCCGGGCATCTGACGCGCCGCTGCCCGGACAGGCGGCCGACCCGGTCAGGCGCGGGGCGGAATGCGGCCGTCGGCGATGGGCCACTCACGGGTGACGACCGGGAAGACGACGCGGTTCGTCGGCCGGATTCCGATGATCGTGAACGGCAGCCCCGCGAAAAGGGACGTCTCCAGGGTGACCCCGCCGCGCAGGTTCCAGGTGCCGCCGCGCTTGCCGCCGGTCCCGGACGCCGGCTCGGGCTGCCGGGCTTTCGCCCGCAGGTACGGGCCGAAGAACGCGTCCACGCCCACGGTGTCGTAGAGGCTGATGCTTGCCTCCGGGCCGAGCATGGTCCGCAGTTCGCCCTCGCCGGACACCTTGGCGGTCCCGCCCGGACGGGTCTTGCCGTCGGCGTGCCTGTCGGGCTTCCAGCCCGCTGCCTTCGTGTGCCGCGTGCCGACCTTCATCGAACCGCCCGAGGTCTGGTCGACGTCCACGTGCAACTTGCCGTCGGCGCGCACCTCCAGGACGAGGCTGAGCTTCAGCGCGACGACCACGGGAACCGTGCCGACCATGACGACGGGATAGGCCGCGAGCGTGGCGACGGGTATGCGCGGCGCGATGCGAGGGAGCTTGACGGGGCCCTTGATCTGCCAGCCCGCCTTCCAGGGGCCGGAGACGTTCACCGAAGCGGTCGCGTCCGCGGGGTCGGCGGAGCCCTTGCCGTCGTAGGAGAACGCCACCGAGGGCGACATCTCCAGGAAGCCGCCGACCTCGGTCTCGCGTTCCGCCCCGGGCTTGCCCCCGAACATGGGCAGTTCGGTGGCGAAATCGATGCGCAGCTTCCTGCCCTCGGCTCCGCCGCTGTTCTCACCGGCCGCGCCGCGGGTGTTCTTCGGCGCCTGCCCCGCGATGCCGCGGGTCACGTCGAGCCCCTTGACCCGCGGGGTGACCTTCCACTCCGAGGGAGTCACCGGGATCTTCCCTCCGGCCTTCGCACCGCCGAGCACCTCCGCCAAGTTCGCGGGAGCGGTGGTGACTTCGGTCTTCCTGGCGCTGCCGGAACGCACGTCTGTGACTTTGACCAGGGCGCCCGCGGGCGCCGCGCCGGTGGGCGGGCTCGCGATCACGTCGCCCCTGCGGATTCCGGGGGCGCGGGATCCACCGTGGCTCAGGACCGCCCGGCCGGCCTCGGCATCGTAGGAGGAGAGCGTGACGTCTCTCTCCGTACGGGCAGTGGGCCGTCCGTCCGTCGAGGGGCGGCTGACCTTGGCGGAGCCCGACCCGCCCTGGGTGACCGCGAGTTCGGGGGTGGCGCTTCGGTCACCGTTCGTCCGGGGACTGCTCCCGTCGGACCCTTGCCCCGGTACGGCGGCTTGCAGAGCTGTGCTGCCCCAGCCTGTGGCGAGCAGCGCGGATATGCAGACCATGGAGATAAGGGCAGGGCGAGTGACCCGATTCACAGAACACCTCTTCGGCAGAGCGGGCACTCGGCCCAAGGACGAACCGAGAGGATGCAATGTGAGTTGAACGTATGTCAAAACAGCAGCTCTGGCAGGGAAGACGAACTTCTCGCACTCCTGGGAATTCTTTCCTGATCACACAGCAGGGGCTTGTGAATGTCCCCGACTCCGAATGTGACAAGGGCCTCAGAAACCCTGTCCGTACCAACTCGGCCGGACCAGGCCGGGGTTGGCCTGTCGACGGCGCCGCCTCACCGGACACGCGGAAGCTCCTGGCCGGACGGCCGGCCTCGACGCCCAGCCGTCTGCCAGGAGCTTCTCCACGTATCTCAGCACCGCCCCTCGCACCAACACCCGCCGCGGACAGCCGGGTCGGAAAAGCGGTACTGCGTCAGCAGGCCGCCGTGTCGTTACGGCCGCTGCTTGACCCGGTCGACGACGGCGATCCTTTCCTGGTACGAGAGGCGCTGGTTTCCGCCCGAGCCGGTGCTGCCTGACTGGTAGCCGAGGTACGCATAATCGTCTTCCGCGAAGATGGCCGTGAAGGACTTCATGAAGCCGTGCGGGTAGGAGATCCCGGTCCCGGGACGCCCCTTGGCATCCGTCATGCCTTCTGTGGCTTTGATCCCGGGGACCTTCGCGAGTGCCTCGAAGGCGGCGGCTCGCAGACCCTCGGGCAGCACGGGCTCCCCGGTCACCAGGCTCATCAGGCCGTTGCAGATGAACTGCCAGTCCCTCTTGGTGAATTCCTTCAGCGACCTCGGTGTTGTTGCGGGAGGGCCGATCGACCTCGACGACATGGTCTTGATCAGCTCGGCCGGGTCGTCCGTGGGGAGCTTCCGCAACTTGTCCCAGTCATGAATCGGCGCTTTGGTTCCGCCCTTGTCCAGCTTCTCCTGCCATATGCGCTTCCCTCGTTTGATCTCGTACGAGCGCTGGGAGCCGTCCACCGAGCTCCAGGCCTCATCCGCATAGGTCTTGGTCTCGCCGGTCTTGCGGTCGGTCTCCTTGACGACGTCCTTCGTGTAGACGAACTGGTCGTCACGCGGAACGGCCGTCTTCGGATCCTCTTGCTTCCGCGCGAGGCTCGCGGCATCGGTGAGAACCTTCACCGCGCTCACCTCGTGCGTGCTGGGAACGTCGGTCACGTAGGGCCCCGCCCTTTCATCGCCGATGTCGCCGGCGACCACGACCGTGCCGGTCACCGCGATCGCCGCCGTAACGGTCACAGCCACGCCGAGCAGCGGCCGGCGGCGCAGGAGGCCGCGGGAGTCGCGCCCGCTGCCATCCGTGGCGATGTCGATCACGGTTCCCCCTGTGGAAGACCGGTCGGAGTCGGCTCGGGACGCGGCTCCGGACGCGGCTCCGGAAGCGGTCGTTTCCTCTTCGATCGCGGCCTGCAGCCGCTTCCGGCCGGTGGTCAGCCGGTCCGGGTCCGGGCGGGAGACACCGGCCCGCATACGCCGCAGCGCTGTCATCTCATCCACGTGTGAACTCCTCGCATGCCGCGGTGGGATCGACCCCGCCGAGGGCTTTCCGGACCTTCTTGCGAGCCCGGTTCAGCCGGGAACGCACTGTCCCGACAGGTATTCCGAGCACCTGCGCAACTTCGTCGTAGGTCAGCGACTCCCACGCCACCAGCAGCAGCACATCCCGGTCCCCACGGGACAGGCGGCTCAGCGCCGCGCCGAGCTGGCGGGTCACCGCGGCCGCCGCCACCCGGTCCTCCGCATGGTCGTGAGGATCCGGGGCCACTGGATCGACCGCGGTCCTGGCCAGTACGCGGTACTGCTTGACCTCCGAACGGCGGTACCCGGCAATCAAGTTGGCGGCGATCCCGTACAGCCACGGCCGCGCGGCACCCCGCGAGGGATCGAAACGCTCCCGGCGGCGGAACGCGACCAGAAAGGTCTCCGCCACCACGTCGTCCGCTGCGGATTCCCCTATACGCCGCGCGGCGTATCTGTGGATGTCCGGCGCGTACCGGTCATACAGCTCGGCGAACCGCTGCGGGTCGGCCCGTGACGCCTGCACCAGGACCGCATCGTCCAACGGCTCCGGCCGGCGCTCCACTTGGGAGGGCGGTGTCACATCAGGCTCCGTTCGTCTCGCCTCGCCGGGCGAACACAATGCCCAGTCACCCCTACTCCGCACGAGCCGGCAATCGAGTTCACGGTCGCGCCGGATCGCTTCGATCGAGGGGGTTTCCCGAAATCGCTGGAGGTTCCCCCGAGGACAAGGCCGACAGCCGGCACTCAGCCGGGTCCGCGGGATGCCCAGCAGCTGCGCGGGAGGATTCGGCCGGCGATCTGCAGCATGAGACATCGCGGAGTACATTTGACATACCGGGAGTTCTTCGAGTGCCGGCTGCCACGCTGGCACCGTTCCTGGTGATCAAAGACGCCGGGCCGCGTCATGCCCGGAGGCAGGCGCACGTTTTGAACGTGACCGCAGACCGCACACTGATGATCCACGAGCCCTTCTCCGTGCCGTCGGTGCGCCTCGCGCTGAAGCCCGAAGGCGCCCCCGCAGGCGTCCTGGACGGAGCGTGGTGGCCTCGCTCCCGCAATCTGCTACGTGAACTTCCAGCTCTCATAGGCGTGTTGGACCCCTTGTGGGGACGCATCACGCATATCGCCGTGAACCCCACGCACTGGCCCGTCATCCCCCGCAAGGTGCCTGTCGACGGCTACGTGGTCAAAGCAGGGTCGTTCAAGGCCGAGCAGGGACGGCATCACCTGCTGCTGCGCTCCCAGGGTGCCGATTGCCGGCACCTGCTGGTGATACCACCCCAGACGACCGCGGCCACAGCCGCCCGCCTCCTGGCCGCCGTGAGCGGCCCCGGTCACGGGGCGTTCCCGATCTCACCCGCTCTTCCGGAGCGTGAGGGATGAACGGCCTCGTCACCCATGGCGTCATCTTCGTGATGCTTGCCTCGGTAGTCCTCATCATCCGTGTGGTCAGTCGCAGGCAGAGCCTCCGGCGACGAGAGGCATTCAGCCGATGGTGACCTGCGCCCGCTGCGGTGGAACGCAGCGGGGTGCCCGCTTCTGCTTCCGGTCCTTCGCCGGGGGACCGTCCTGCAGTCGCGGTTCCACCATGGTTCCGGCTGGATCGAGGACCTCCTAGAACCCCTGCAGCAGGTCCTTCACCAGGGTGTCGGTGTCAAGGAGGCGAGCCTCCTGCCCGGATGGGACGAACTGATGGGTGCGTTCCAGCCATTCGGCCAGCGGGGTTGCCGCGGTCTCCAACAGAGCGTCGCCGTCGGGAGAGCGCAGCCGCAGATTGATCTGCGTACGTCCGTGAGTCGGCCACACTCGCACGTCCCCACATCCGGCCGGACGCATCATTCCCGTCGTCAGCAGCTCGCGGGCGAAGACCCAGCGCACCGAACTCTGCGTGCACAGATGGAAGTCGAGCTGAACGGCGAAGGGGTCGGTGGTCCGGTAGGTGAAGCGAGCGCGCAGGGGTGTCGTGCACTCTGCAGAGAGCACCAGCCGGATTCCCAAGTCGCCTGTCACGCAGACCTCTTCAGGGCGCGCCAGTCCGCTGCCGTCGTTGCCGTCGTTGCTGGTGTTCTTCATCGGGCTCACATCCTCCTTCGACCTGCGCCCCGGCTGCCGCCGCTCTTGACCGTGCGGCTGCGTTGCGACAGACATGAACAGGTCGACGATGCGTCCCGGGCCCTGCGTCTTCTTCCGCGCGGGCTGTCTCTTTCCGTCCCGATGCACTTCAGTCCGTGGGCCGCAGAACTACGCCGCACGGCACGACATGGCAGAAGGGAAGGGAATCAGGACTTCCGGGACCTGGCGCACGACGGCAGTCAGCGCGTGCTGTCCAGGGCGGGGACGGACGCACGGCCCGGTCCGGCTTCCCGGGCCGCCGTCGTCGAAGCGAGGCAGCAACACCTGTGCCATCGGGCGTTCTTCGGACTGCCACCGAGGTCTGGAGCGACAGGCCGTCAGCATACTCCCGGAGTGGCCAGAAGTTGCCTCTCCGTAACGCAGCAATCACGGCTGTGCGGTAGGGAGAGCGGCGCACCGGGCACGCCATGCCGGCCAGTCCGGGATACGTCGTCGGGCATGGCGGAAGGCCGCTCTGATCCATCCACGATCGCCTGAGCCAAGCCGGCCAAGCGCAACTCGGCGTACATCGCCGCGCCGTCCCCGCACAGGACGGTGATTCCTCAGCGCTGACTCCTCAAAGCCGTGACTCTCAAAGCCGTAACTTTCAAAGTCGTAACTTTCATAGAAAGAGCCCCGGATGAATTGACATCCAGGGCTTGATGCTGAGTATATTCAATCCTTATGCCTTCACGCTCGCGTCCTTCAAAGAGGGAGGCATAAGGAGCAACTCACTAGAGGCACCATATCGCGTCGGGAGTGGAATTGTCAACCGAAGAAATGCGGCAGGAACAGCAATTCATCACCGGCCTCTACACCCGGCTCGATCAGCTCAGGGAGCAGGCCGAGCAGTCGGTGCGCGAGACGCTCGCGCAGGCCGGGAGCGGTTTTCAGGCCAGGCTTGAGCGGGATGTGCTGGTGGCGGAGCAGTCCGGGCTGCTCAGTGCGATCAACGCGGAGGAGAACGGGCTCTGTTTCGGACGCCTCGACTTCCGGGACGCCCGTACCCACCACATCGGGCGCATCGGAATTCGGCAGGACGACCCGTCCCGTACACCCCTGGTGATCGACTGGCGGGCAGAGGTGGCGCGTCCTTTCTATCTGGCCACGGGGCATTCCCCGATGGGCCTGCGGCGCAGACGGCACATCACCACCGAGGGACGCACCGTCACCGCGCTCCACGACGAACTGATGGACCTCAGCGACCCGACCCGTACCGGCCACGAGGGAGCGGACGGCGACGCGGTCCTGCTGGCCGCGCTCGACGCGGCCCGAACGGGCCGGATGCACGACATCGTCCGGACCATCCAGGCCGAGCAGGACCACATCATCCGGGCTCCCCACCAGGGCGTCATGGTCGTCGAGGGCGGCCCCGGCACCGGCAAGACCGTCGTCGCGCTGCACCGGGCGGCGTATCTGCTCTACGAGCACCGGGAACTGCTGGCCCGTCGGGCGGTGCTGATCGTCGGCCCCAATCCGGCCTTCCTCAGCTACATCAGCGAAGTGCTGCCGTCCCTGGGCGAGACCGGGGTGCTGCCGGCGACCATCGGCGAACTCTTCCCGGGTGTGCGCGCCACCGGCACCGACAGTCCGGCCGCCGCCGAGGTCAAGGGCCGGGCCGCGATGGCCGGCGTGCTGGCGAAGGCGCTGCGCGACCGGCAGACCGTGCCCGAGTGGGCGCGGGAGATCGACCACGACGACTACGGGACCCTCCAACTGGACCGGGCCATGGCCGAGGACGCGCGCTGGCGCGCCCGCGAGAGCGAGCTGCCCCACAACCTGGCCAGGCCCGTCTTCGCGTTCCACGTCATCGACGAGCTGACCGCGCAGCTCACCGAGCGGATCGGCGCCGACCCGTTCGGCGGCCCCAATCTGCTCGGGCCCGATGACATCGCACAGATGGGCAAGGAGATCGCGACGAGTCCGGAGGTCCACGCCGCCATCGACGAGCTGTGGCCGCAGCTCACCCCGCAGGAGTTCGTCGCGGACTTCCTCGCCGAACCGGTCCATCTGGACGAGGAGTCGGCCGAGTTGATCCGGCGGCAGGGCGGGGCGTGGACCCAGGCCGACGTACCGCTCCTCGACGAGGCCGCCGAACTGCTCGGCGAGGACGACAGTGCCGCCCGCGCCGCGGCCGAGGCCGAGCGTCAGGAGCAGATCGCCTACGCGGAGGGCGTGTTGGAGCTGTTCCGCGGCTCCGATTCGTACGAGTTCGAGGACGAGGAGTCCGAGGTCCTCGCGGCGCACGACATCATCGACGCCGAACGGATGGCCGAACGGCACGAGGAGGCCGACCGCCGCAGCGCGGCCGAGCGGGCGGCGGGCGACCGGACCTGGGCGTTCGGCCACATCGTCGTCGACGAGGCGCAGGAACTCTCGGCGATGGCCTGGCGGTTGCTGATGCGGCGCATTCCGACGCGCTCCATGACACTCGTCGGGGACCCGGCGCAGACGGCGGAGACGGCCGGGCTCGGTTCCTGGGAACGCATCCTGCAGCCGTACGTCGGCGACCGCTGGGAGCAGGTCAGGCTGGCGGTCAACTACCGTACTCCCGCCGAGATCATGGAGTTGGCGGCCGGGTTCCTGCGGGCACACGACCCGTCGTTCACTCCGCCCGAGTCGGTGCGGTCGACCGGGGTGCGGCCCTGGGCCCTGCGAGTCGCCGAGGGCGGTCTCGCTGCCGCCGTGGCGCGGGAGGCCGCGGCGGCGGCCCGTGGCGGAGGACGGGTCGCGGTCGTTGCCCCGCAGACGCTGCACGCCTCGCTCGTCGCGGAGCTGCCGGACGCGGAACACGGGCCCGACCCCGACCTCACCCGGGACGTGGTGCTGCTGGACGCCCGGCAGGCGAAGGGGCTGGAGTTCGACACGGTGCTGGTCGTGGAACCGGCCGAGTACGGGGTGAGTGATCTGTACGTCGCACTGACCCGTGCCACGCAGCACCTCGGCGTGCTGCACACCGGCGATCTGCCCGTCGCGCTCGGAGGGCTGGAGGAAGCGGAAGCCAACTGACCGTCCCCGCACCGTTCATGTGACCCACGCCACGAATCCGGCTGGGAACTGGCCGCCTGTCGCCCCCGACTTGGTGTCGGACGGCGAAACAGCGAGTCCCGTTCGAGTCCCGTTCGCCGCAGGTGGAGGTGGAGTATGAGTGAGCGACTGGCGGTCGGGCCGGATACGGACGGCGCCGATCCCGAGGCCGGTTCGGATTCCGATTCCGATTCCGATGAGCTGCTGCCCGGCGGTGGTTCGCCGGACGGGAACGCTCCTCCGGCCGCGCGGGCCGGGTCGGCCGTGCATGCCACGCAGGCCGACCTGGCCCGCACCGGATGGCGGGCGTTGCGGCCGCTGGTGATGCGTCTCCACTTCTATGCGGGCGTCTTCGTGGCCCCGCTGCTGTTGCTGGCGGCGGTGAGCGGGCTGCTCTACGCGGGTTCGTTCCAGGCCGAGAAGATCGTGTACGCCCATGAACTGCGCGTACCGGCAGGGGAGAAGAAGGTCTCGCTGGAGAAGCAGGTGGCCGCGGCCCGTTCGGCGCATCCCGAAGGCACCTTGAACGCGGTCCGTCCGTCGCCCGAAGCCGGCGCGACGACACGGGTCCTGCTCGACGTGCCCGGCCTGGGAGAGAGCCGCCGCCTCGCCGTGTTCGTCGACCCGTACACCGCAGAGGTGCGCGGCGCGCTGGAGGCGTACGGCAGTTCCGGAGCCCTCCCGCTGCGGACGTGGCTCGACGAGCTGCACCGGGGGCTGCACCTGGGAGATCCGGGCCGGATCTACAGCGAACTCGCCGCCAGCTGGCTCTGGGTCGTCACCGCCGGCGGTCTCGCGCTGTGGATCGGGCGGCGGCGCTCCGGCAGAAAGCTCAGGCGCACCGTCCTCCCGGAACGTGGCGCCACCGGTCGCCGCCGGACACTGTCGTTGCACGGATCGGTGGGGGTCTGGGCCGCCGCGGGTCTGTTCTTCCTCTCCGCCACCGGCCTGACCTGGTCGCAGTACACGGGAGAGAACATCACCCGGCTACGGGCCGCGATGTCCTGGGAGACGCCGGAGGTCGACGCCTCGCCGTCGCACCACGGCGGCCAGGGCGGCCAGGGCGGCCAGGGCGGCGGGCACGGCCAGCACGGGGGGAGCGGTCAGCACGGCGGTAACGGCGGAGGCGTGGGAGTCGACCGCGTACGTCAGGCGGCTTCGGAGAAGGGCCTGTCCGACCCGGTCGAGGTCACCGCCCCCGCGGAGCCGGGTGCGGCCTGGACCGTGAAACAGATCAAGACCTCGTGGCCGGAGAAGCAGGACGCGGTGGCTGTGGACGGGGCGACGGGCGAGGTCACGGAGGTTCTGCGGTTCGACGACTGGCCGCCGGCAGCCAAGTTGAGCCGGTGGGGCATCGACGCCCACATGGGGCTCCTGTTCGGCATCGTCAACCAGATCGTGCTGGCAGCCCTCATGATCGCTGCGATCTGCCTGATCCTCTGGGGGTACAGGATGTGGTGGCTGCGACGGCCGACGGACGGCAGCCGGGCCATGGGACGGCCGCCCCGGCGCGGAAGCCTGCGCGACGTGCCGTTCAAAGTCCTCGCCCCCCTGGTGCTGTTGACCGCCGCGGTGGGCTACTTCCTGCCGCTGCTGGGCATTTCACTGCTGGTCTTCCTGGCGGTGGACACGGTCGTCGGCGTCCTGCGCCGCAAGTCGTCCGCGGAGTCCGTACGTTGAGCGCCGCGGCCGTCGCAGCACACTGACCACGGCGCGCCCAGTAGGGCCGAGGTGAGCGGGTGACCGGGTGACCGGGCGCCGCCCGGCGTGATGGGCGTCTGTGCGGCGGTGGTCCCCCGGGTACGTGCACACGCCCCGGGAGACCACCCGCCGTACCGTTACGCCGCGGATCCGGCCAGGGCGGCCCTGCCGTCCCCCGCTCCCGGGCTCTCCGCCGCACCCGTTCCCGGAGCCCCCCGGTCCTCCCCGGCCGCGCGGTCCTGCTCCTCCCCCTCCGCCAGCAGGGAGATGAGGGACTCGCGTGCCCGGGCGACCCGGGACCGTACGGTGCCCACCGGGCAGCCGATGACCGCGGCAGCCTGGGCATAAGGCAGCCCGAGCAGTTGCGTGAGGACGAACGCCTCACGCCGCGACGCACCGATCAGCGCCAGCAGTTCGCTCAGCGCCACCCCTTCCTCGAACCCCGGCAGGCCGCGCGGCTGGGTCCGCTCCACCGCCGTCTGCCAGTCGTCCGTGTCGGCCTGCCGCGGACGGCAGGCACTGGTCCGGATCCGGTCGGCCACCGTCCTGCGGGCGATGGTCAGCAGCCACGTACGGGCCGAGGACCTTCCCTCGAAACCCGGGAGGCTGCGCAGCGCACGCAGATACGTGTCCTGCACGAGGTCGTCGGCCGCCTGCACGTCTCCGCTCAGGTGCGTCACGTACCGGCGCACGTCGAGTTGCGTCGCACGTACGAACTCTTGCGCCGCGTCCTCGTCTCCGGCGCGGGCGGCCAGCGCCCACCCGGTCGCCTCCGCGTCTGCCTCCTCACGCATTCCGCTTCCCCCCACGCCGGCCGTCACGGGGATCGGGGAGGATGGAAGCATGCACTGCTCCCGAGCCCGCACCGCGCTCTCCGCCCGGCTCGACCAGGAGGCGCTGCCTCCCGGCGTCACGGAGCGAAGGCTCGCGGAGCATCTCACCGGCTGCCCTGACTGCCGCCGATGGCAGGACCGGGCCGAGCAGTTGGGACGTATGCATGCGGACGGGGCCGACTCGTGCGCGGAGCCGGCGGAGCGCCTCATGGAACGGCTGCGGCACGCCGAAGGCCCTTCCGGCCCCGAAGAGCGCGGCGGGTCCGGCCCCGAAGAGCGCGGAACGGGCGGCTCCGGTAGACACGCCTGCTGAGCGGAGACGGCCCGCTCTTGTTGTCGGTGGTCGCGCGGCAGGTGCGGACCGCACCCGTACGCGAACAGGAGTCATCGTCATCTGGAGTCCTTCGCGTCGTCCGGCCGCCGGCGTACGGCGAACCGGTGAAGTCGCGCTCCGGCGCGGCCGTTCGGGAAAGACCGACGTCGTCGCCGGAGGCGCAGGGCCGTGCTGCCGTCAGACAGCGCGACCGCGCGGCGGACCTCTCAGCCAGATGACATGACTGAGGAACAGCTTCCGCGGCGTACGGGGACGCTCCCGCGACCCCGCGCGCAGCACGGGCGCCGGAGCCGGCAGCACCGCGTCGCCGACGGACACGAGCGGCGCGAACAGGCGGACCGACGCCGCCCGTACGGCGCGGAAGACGGCACGCTCTCCGCCCCACAGCCACCACGCGCTGAGCAGCGCCACCAGAAGGTGGGCCGCGAGCATCCCCGACGTACCGCCCGGCATCCCGGCGTGCGTCAACCCGTCCATGCTCCCCGCGGGGTCGGGCATCGCCGCGGCCGTGTCCTGCGGGTGATGGGCGTGCCCGGCCGCGGGACCCATGCTCGTGGAACCCATGCCCGCGGAACCCATGTCCGCGGAACCCATGTCCGCGGAATGTGCATGGTGCTCCGTGCCACCGCCGTGCATTGAGTGCGAAGAACCGTGGCCCTGGGGGGAGTTGCGCTCCGGGTGGCCGGCACGGCCGGGAAGCCCGGGGTGCCCCAGCAGCGCCGCCGCCCACCGGCCGGCGAGCGATTCGCCGCTGCCGCCGACGGGGCTCGCGACCGCCTGCCCCAGCGAGAAGACACAGTGCAGCAGCGCCTGCGTACCGACCGTCAACGAGCCGACCAGGATGGGGCCGCGCTCGCGGTCGGCGAGGGACCACCCCAGGAGCGCCGCCCCCAGCCAGGCGAGCAGCAGCATCCAGGCGGGCACGGAACGGCCCGACATGAGGGTGTGTCCCACGGAGGCGAGCAGCACACAGACCGCCGCGAACGCGCCCGCTCGCAGTGCCCTGAGAACGCTTCCCACATGCATGACCTGGCCATCGTCGCACCCAGGTCGGGCGACGGGGCCCGAGGGGCGGAAAGCACTCACTTCTGAACAGTGCCCGGCCGAGGCGTCGTTCGGAACCGCTGATCTGCCTGAAACGGAGCCGCCCGGAGCCGGAGCCGGTCGGAGCGGGAGCCGTTCGGAGCCGGAGCCGGAGCCGCTCGAAGCGGGAGGCGGTCGGGCCCCGGAGCGGCCGTTTCGGCGAGCGCAGGGCCGAGGGCGACGGCGCCGCCGGGCCGGGGTACGGCGGGATACGGTGGAAGGGTGGCTGACTACGAGCACATCCTGGTGAAGCGCGACGACGGCACCGTGACGATCACGATGAACCGCGCCAGGCGCCGGAACTCGCTGACCGCCGGACACCTCAGCGAGCTGCGCGACGCGTTCGCCGAGGCCGGCGAGAGCGACGCGACCGGAATCGTGCTGGCCGCGGACGGTCCGGCCTTCTCCGCGGGCCACGACTTCGGCGACGTCTCCTCCCGGGATCTGCTCGGCGTCCGCGAGCTGCTGCAGCTGTGCACCGAGCTGATGAACACCGTCCAGTCGGTGCCGCAGGTCGTGGTCGCCCGGGTGCACGGGCTGGCCACCGCCGCCGGCTGCCAGCTCGTCGCCTCCTGCGACCTGGCGGTGGCCGCTGAGTCCGCCGGTTTCGCGCTGCCCGGAGGCAAGGGCGGCTGGTTCTGCCACACACCGGCCGTGCCTGTGGCCCGCTCCATCGGCAGGAAGCGGCTGATGGAGATGGCCCTTACGGGCGACGCGATCGACGCGGCGACAGCGGAGCGCTGGGGCCTGGTGAACCGAATGGTGCCCGACGACGAACTCGACGACGCCGTAGCCGAGTTGCTGGCGCGGGCCACGCGGGGCAGCCGGGCGAGCAAGGCGCTCGGCAAGCAGACCCTCTACGCCCAGCTGGACCGGCCCGAAGCCGACGCCTATCAGCTGGCGCTCGAGGTGATGGCCTCGGCCTCCCAGCTGCCCGGAGCCCGAGAGGGCATGGCGGCGTTCCTGGAGAAGCGCCGGCCGGACTGGCCCGACTGACCACAGCCGGGCACGACCAGGCCGGACACGACCGGGCTGGGCAGGCCCGCGGAAGGCAGCGTGCGCGGGTGTCCGGCGGGCTCAGAGTCTTCCGCCCCATTGCCCGGCGTGGTTTCCTGTGGGCCCCCACGAGCCTCACCAGGGCCTGCACCGGCCATGCCTCCCCAAACGCGCGCCGTACGGAGCGCACGTACCGCTCCAGTCGGAGATCGCATGACTTCTGACCCGGCTCCCGCCGAATCCGCAGAACCCGCAGAACCCGCAGAATCCTCCCCCGCCGAACCCGAACCCGAACCCCAGCCCGCCGCCCGTACCGGCTCCAGAGCCCTTGTCGTCGCCCTGTGCTGCGCGACGATCATCATCGACGGCTACGACCTGATCGTGTACGGCACCGTCGTGCCCAGCCTCCTGGACGGCTCGGCCGAGTGGAAGCTGTCCGAGGCCGAGACCGGACGCATCGGCGCCTACGCGCTCGTCGGCATGCTCTTCGGCGCCATGATGACCGGCACGGTCACCGACCTCGTGGGCCGCCGGCGCATCATGCTCGGCTGCGTCACCTGGTTCACGGCGGCCATGGCGCTGGCGGCGATCGCACCGACGCCGGGCTTCTTCGGTTTCGCACGGTTCCTGGCCGGTCTCGGGCTCGGCGGCGTCGTACCCACCGCCATCGCGCTGACCATCGAGTACGCACACCCGCGGCACCGCAGCCGCACCAACGGCCTGATGTTCTCCGGCTATTCGGTCGGCGGCATCCTGGCCGCGCTCACGGCGATCGTCGTGATCCCGCAGCTGGGCTGGCGCGCGATGTTCTGGGTCGGGGTCGTGCTGGGCGTCGTACTCCTGCCGGTCGCGTGGCGGCTGCTGCCCGAGTCGGCGAGCTTCCTGCTCGCACGGGGCCGCAGGGAAGAGGCCGAGAGCCTCGCCGGCCGCTACGGTCTGACCCTGGAGGAGCCGCCGCCCGCCCAGGACAGCGCGCCTCGCGGACTGGCCACGCTGAAGGCCCTGTTCGTCCCGCGCTATGTGGCGGGCACCCTGCTGTTCTGGGTCGGTACCGGTGTGGGGCTGCTGCTCGTGTACGGCCTCAACACGTGGCTCGCGCAGATCATGCGGGAGGCCGGCTATCCGCTGGGGTCGGCCCTGGCCTTCCTGCTCGTGCTCAATCTGGGCGCCATCGTCGGTACGCCGCTGTTCGGCGCGCTCGCCGACCGCGTCGGGTCCAAGCCGGTCACGCTGGGCATGTTCCTCGGCGCCGCGGTGTGCATCTTCCTGCTGAGCTTCGAACTGCCGAGCTTCCTGCTGTTCGTACTGGTGGGCATCGCGGGTGCCTGCACGATCGGGACGACGATCCTGGTGAACGCCTACACGGCGAACTTCTACCCGGCCCACATGCGGGCCACCGGTCTCGGCTGGGCACTCGGCGTGGGGCGGCTGGGCGCCATCCTCGGGCCGATCTACGGTGCCTTCATCCTCGCCTCGGGGTGGGGACTGGACGCGAACTTCTACGCGTTCGCGGCGCCGGCCTTGCTGGGAGCGGCGTCCATGCTGCTGATCCCCGCGATGCGCAAGTAAGCCGGGATCAAGATGCGCGAGTAGGCCGGGATCAAAGGGGCGCCGCTGGGTTGTACGGGCGTTCCGAAGAGAGGAGAGATGCGCTGGTGATCGTCGCGGAGGCCGTGGGCCGTACGCTCGTCCGGCTCGGTGCCGACAGGGCGTTCGGCGTGGTGGGCAGCGGCAATTTCCACGTCACCGGTGCCATGGTCGCCGCGGGCGCCGGGTACGTCGCGGCGAGGCACGAGAACGGCGCCGCGGTCATGGCCGACGCGTACGCGAGGGTCTCCGGCAAGCTCGGTGTCGTCTCGGTGCATCAGGGCTGCGGCCTGACCAACGCGCTGACCGGCATCACCGAAGCGGCCAAGAGCCGTACCCCGCTGATCGTCCTGGCCGCCGACACCCCGGCGGCGGACCTGCGCTCCAACTTCCGTGTGGACCAGGACGCGTTGGCACACGCCGTGGGCGCGCGGGCGGAACGGGTGCACGGCCCGGAAACGGCCGTCGCCGACACGGTACGGGCCTGCCGGCTGGCGGTCTCGGGGCGGCGCACGGTGGTGCTGAACCTCCCGATCGACGTGCAGGGCCTGCGAGTTCCCCTGCCGCTGCCGGAACCCGAACCGCCCCGGCTTCACCAGCCGGCCCCCGCGGCGGAGGCGGTGGCAGAGCTCGGCGAACTGCTCGTGCGGTCGCGCCGTCCCGTCTTCATCGCCGGACGCGGCGCACTCGGCGGGCCGGGGCCTTCGGCCGGGAAAAAGCCCAACGGGGGAACGCCTGCCGGGGAACAGCCCGCCGGGAAAAGGCCCGCAGCGGAGGCCCTGCGCGAACTCGGCGCCGCCACCGGTGCGTTGCTCGCGACATCGGCCGTCGCGCGCGGTCTGTTCAACGGCGACCCGTGGTCAGTGGACGTCTCGGGCGGCTTCTCCTCACCACTGGCAGCCGAACTGATCTCGGGCGCCGACCTCGTCGTGGGCTGGGGATGCGCGCTCAACAAGTGGACGACGCGCCACGGTTCGCTGATCGCGGCGGACGCGTCCTTGGTGCAGGTGGACGTCGACGCCGAGGCGATCGGGGCACACCGTCCCGTCGACCTCGGCGTCGTGGGCGACACGGCGGCGACAGCCTCGGCGGTGACGGCGTACCTCGCCGGCGGCGGACGGCCGCCTGCGGAGGACCCGCCGCCGGACGGCCGACGCGGCTACCGCTCCGAGAGGCTGCGGGCACGCATCGAGAGTGAACTGGCCTGGAACACCGTGCCGTACACGGACGATTCGACGGACGAGAACATCGATCCGCGCACCCTGTCCGTCCGGCTCGACAGACTGCTGCCCCGCGAGCGCGTACTCGCCGTCGACTCCGGCAACTTCATGGGCTATCCGGCCATGTTCCTCTCGGTACCGGACGAGCGGGGCTTCTGCTTCACGCAGGCTTTCCAGTCGATCGGGCTCGGCCTGGCCACCGCGATCGGTGCAGCCCTTGCCGTGCCGGACCGGCTTCCGGTGGCCGCGCTCGGCGACGGCGGTGCGCTCATGGGCGTATCGGAGCTGGAGACGGTCGTCAGGCTGGGTCTGCCGATGGCGGTCGTCGTCTACAACGACCGTGCGTACGGCGCCGAGGTGCACCACTTCGCCGGTGACGGTGCCGACTTGAGCACCGTGACCTTCCCCGACACCGACATCGCCGCCCTCGCCCAAGGGCTCGGCTACACCGCCGTCACGGTGCGCGGGGAGCACGACCTGGAGGCCGTCGCCGCATGGGTGGACGGACCGCGAAACACTCCGCTGCTGGTCGACGCCAAGATCACATCGACGGAGGGCTCCTGGTGGCTGAAGGAAGCCTTCCGCGCACACTGACGGGGCACTGACCCGCACGCCGGCCGGGACGGCGCTGCGTTATCCGGGGCTCGATATCACGCCGTGGCGCGAACCTCGCTGATCCCGTTCCCCTCCGGGTCCGTGATCCCGGCGATCACGGACCCGGCCTCGTACAGGCGTTGGGGGGTCAGGTGTTGGGGGTCAGGCGTCGGCTGTCGGTCCGCTATTCGTCGATCGCCGCGCCGAACTGCGCGTCGGCCGCCGGTGCCCCGAGACGTGCTCCGCCGTAGGTCCACGTGCCGCTCGCGGACAGCCCCGACGACGACGCGGGGAGGACCCATACGAAGCCGTCGGCCGTGTTCTCGCCCGGTGCCGCCGCCAACAGGCCGAAGAGGGCGTCCTTGTTGGCGTCGATCAGCCGCACCTGGCCGCCCCAGCGGTCCGAGGCCTCCGCAACGCCGGGGATGCCGGGGCTGTTCTGGTCGAAGCTGCGTGCTCCGGTCGCCGTCAGCCCGCCCGGTGCGCCGCGCAGCGCCCAGACCGCACCCGCGTCGGAGACGGAGCCGATGTCCTCGCCGGGAGCGCCGATGGCGAGGTCGGGGCGGCCGTCGCCGTTGGTGTCGCCGGAGGACATCTCGGCGCCCCACAGGTCGCCGGCCTCGGCCTTGCCGGGGACGCCCGGGGAGTCCTGCGTCCACGTCTGCGCCGCGTCCCGGCCGAGGCCGGAGAGGTCGCCCTGCCCCAGGTAGACGGAGACCGATCCGCCGAGGGCCGATCCGGCGCCCGTGTCGCCGATGGCCAGGTCGTCCTGGCCGTCGTGGTTGAAGTCGCTGGAGAGGGCCGCGGGGCCGCCCTCGAACGTGCCGCCGTCGCCCAGCTCGTCGATGTCGGCGGCTCCGTGCAGCACCTGGGTGGCACCGACGCCCGGCTGGTCGCCGGTGGTCACTCCGGAGACCGCCAGGTCCGCCCAGGGGTCCTCGTTGTAGTTGCCGTGGGTGAGGCTACGGAGGGCGAAGCCGGTGTCCGCCGGGGAGATGTCCAGGGCCTGGGGTCCGTTGCCCGCCGGCTTCAGCTGCCCGGCCGCCGCTCCCGGCGGCGCGGTGAAGAACAGCAGCGTGTCGTTCTCCAGTACGGCGATGCTGTCGCGCAGGCCGGCGTCCGGGTCCGCCGGGTCCGGCGAGAAGTACCGGGCCGCTTCGATCGCCCGCCCGAAGTTCGCGCCGGCCCGCGGCTGTTCGGCGTTCTCCAGCCAGGTGGTGTCGGTGCCGTGCAACCCGGTCGGGGAGCCCCAGAAGACGGTGGCGCCGCCCGCGTCGGACAGCCCCGCCAGGTCCTCGCCGGGGATGCCGACGATCGCGTCGTCGTAGCCGTCGTTGTCCAGGTCGCCGGAGGCCACGGCGCGCCCGAAGCCGTCGCCGGCCTCGGCGCCGCCCGGGACGCCCGAGGTGTTCTGGTTGAGTACGCGCTTGTCGGTGGTGCTGAGACCGCTCGACGAGCTGTACTGCACGGTGACGTAGCCGGCGCCCCGCGCGCCGCTCACCGTGGCGCCCGGGGCGCCGGTCAGCACGTCGTCGAAACCGTTGCCGTCGTAGTCGCAGTTGCGCTGCTGCCAGCCGATGGACGGGAAGGGCACGGCGGCCTGTGCGGCGGGCGCCGCCAGCACGGCGCCGCCACCTGCGGTGAGGAGTGCTGTGGCCGTGAGGGCCACGCTTCTGAGGTAACGCACAGGAGAACCTCCTTGGTCTCCCAGGCCGCGTATCGCGTCCTGCTTCAGCCACCGGTGGGCCGGCCGACGCCTGTCGGGTGGTGCGGCGAGTGGAATGCCGTGGCCGCAAATGCACCTGATGCCCGTATTGCTGTCGACTAGGAGACATCCGAGGTTCGTTCAGGGTTGTACGCGTCCGCGGACACCCCTGAACCGTCAGGATGCCGGAGACCCTCGCTCCAGTGTCTTCTGGACGTCCACGAAGCCGTCGTGCACCTTCGTCAGCCGGCCGTTCCGGACCCGCTGGTAGGTCACCATCGTGTTCACGATGCGCGGGAAGTCACGCGCGGCGAGCATGTTGTCGTAGTTCCAGTTCAGCTTCGGCGTCAGGCCGCCCGTATCGATCGGGCTGCCCGTGTCCAGCGCACCCCGCACGGACTTGGCGGTGACCTCCTCGCCCTCGTCCATGGACTCCAGCACCTGTTTCAGCACCGTGTAGGCGATCCACGTCGTCTGTACGCCCGGGTCCGAGCCGTCCACGCGGTTGTCGCCGAAGGCGTGCTCCTGGATGACGTGCTTCATCGGGTTCCAGCGGGGGTCGCCGTCGGCGGGATACCAGCCCGTCGCGAACGCGCCCTCCAGCGGGCTCCGTGATCCGCCCGTCTGGTTCACGAGGGACTGCCGCACGCTGCCGAGCACGGACGCCGTCCGCACGGGTGGGCTGTCCTTCTGCATGTGCCTGAACGAATCGAAGAAGATGTTCGTCCGTCCGCCCAGGACGGCCGTGACACACGGCCCGTTCGCGCCGACGCCGTCGGCTGCCGCGCCGACCGTCCCGCCGCCGTAAGTGTTCGCCCCGGCCAGGGCCTTGCGTGCGTGGGGTCCGTACGCAGTGGCGTCCTCCGGCGCCCGTACGTCCGTGACCGGCCCGGCGCCGCCTTCCGCGAGGCCGGCGTTGATCAGCCTGGGGAGCTGGTCGCCCACGGTGGTGTCGGGCCGTACCAGCGAGACGTGCGAGCAGTCGCCGGCGGCCAGTTGGCGGCCGTTCCCCGCGACGAGCGCGGGCAGTCCGCCGTTGACGGGGTAGGAGAACGGGCTGCTGAACTCCTGGTCCGCGACGCCGTAGCCGCCGATGTACGGGATGCCGGCGCTCTCCAGGGCCGGCATGAAGGAGCGGCCGTGCTGGCTGTACGAACCGACGACCGCGACGGCGCCTTCCCTCTTGGCGCGTGCACCACAACGGGCGGCTCGGACGGTGTCGTTGTGGTCGTTGCACGTCAGCACCCGGAGCCGGCGACCGTTGATGCCGCCTTCCGCATTGACCCAGCGCGCGTACGCCTGCGCTATCGCGGGCATGCCGGGCATGTTCGTCGCTTCGGTGCCCTCCGGCGCCCAAGTCATCACGGTGACCGTGTCGTCGTCGGCGCCGGCTACGGAAGAGACCGCCCCGCAGCCCGCCAGCAGCGCGGTGCAGGCGGTGACGGAGACGGCGGTGGCCAGAAGTGCGGTACGACGACGCCTTGCAGACATAAGGCGAACGCTGCCGTGCGCCAACCAACGGGAGAGCCACAGAAACCCAACCTTCCGTGACGGAAGTGTGAATACCCCCTCATGCCGACGAGGGTGCGCCTGAGAATCCGGCGCCGAGTCGGGTCCCGCAGGAGTCCGCCGCGCTATACAGGGCATGAACACGCCAACACGCAACACCTGAGCTCTGTCCCCCACCAGGAGGCTGATGTGTTGATCCGTAATGCCGCACGTGCGGCAATCGTCGGGGCGCTGGCCGCCCTGACTCTGTTCAGCGGCCAGGCAGTCGCCACCTCGGCGGAAGCACCCCGGAACACCGCGGCGCCCAAGGTCCTCACCTACGACGCCGCCGAGTCCGCCGAGTTCGCCGAGGCGGTCGACAGCGGCGTGAAGGTATGGAACGACAGCGTCGCCGGCGTCCGCCTCGAACCGGCCGAGGCCGGCGAGGAGGCCAATGTCCGGATCGTCGCCGACGACGGCTGGCCGCGCGCCGTCACCACCAGCCTCGGCAACGGCACCGTCTACATGGGCCGCGAGGCGGTGCAGCAGGGCTACGACACCACCCGCATCGCCTCGCACGAACTGGGGCACATCCTCGGTCTGCCCGACGTCAAGCCGGGTCCGTGCTCCAGCCTGATGTCCGGGTCCAGCGCCGGGCCCTCCTGCACCAACCCCAACCCCGACGCGGCGGAGAAGGCCGAGGTCGAGGAGAACTTCGCCGAAGGCTTCGCGGGCGCGGCGGACAACCGGCGGACCCTGGTCTTCCAGGACTGACCGCCCGAGGGGTGTCCGATGGGGCCACTACGGCCCGATGGCTCCACGGCCCCTTGGCCGCACAGCCCCTTGGCCAATGGGCCTGGCCCGACTGCCCGGTGGCCCGCGCGTTCCGCGGGTCACCGGGCAGTCGCCCGCCGGGGGCGAGGGGGTGTCGTCGAAGTAGCGTCGTCCGCCCGTTAGGGCGGGGGCCGCGGGGTCTGGTGCGTGCGATCGCAAGGCGGAGGGTGGGGGTACCACCCGGGCCGGCAGGCCCAGGGGGCGAGAGCGCAGCGGGCTGCGCCGACGACCGACAACGCTGGGGGCACCTCCCACGAAGTGGGGGAGAGCGTGCGTGCCAGACCCCGCGGCCCTGGGGGCACCTCCCAGACGGAGTCTGGGGGAGGGACTTTGACGACACCCCCTAGGTCACGGTCGCGAGGGTGTCGTCCGGGCTGACGCCGAAGGTGTCGTGGTAATGGGCGGCGAAGTTGGACGGCCTGGCGAATCCCCAGCGCGCCGCGACCGCCGCCACCGTCGCGTCTGCACCGGCATCGGGGCCGGCCTCGGCACCGGGGCCTGCACCGGCACCGGCGTCGGCACCGGCGTCGGCGTCGGCGTCGGCGTCGGCGTCGGCGTCGGCGTCGAGAAGGTCGAAGTGCGCACGGTCCAGACGGACGCGCCTCAGGCAGCCGAAGACGCCGGTGTCGTGGTGCCGGGCGAAGGCCGTATGCAGCGCCCGGGGCGAGACACGGGCCGCCTCCGCGATGTCGGCGAGGCCGATGTCGATGTGCGCGTTGTGCTCGATGAACGAGACCGCCCTGCACACGGCGGCGGCCGTGGCGTCGCCGCCGTCCGCCGAAGTGGGCTCGGGACCCCCGGTGTTGGGGAAGGTGGCCAGCGCGCTCGCCGCGAGGGTACGGGCCACGTTGCCGACCGCGAGCGGTTCACGCATCGCCTCGGGGGTGCCGGAGAGGACGCCCCGCACATCCTCGACCGTGTCCCGCCAGTGCGCGGCGAGGCCGGCAGAGGCGGGCGTCATGCCGGTGAAGCGGAGCGAGGAGGCCGGCTGGTCGCCCGTGAAACCGGCGGCCTGCTCAAGGAGCGGCTGATCGAGCACGACTGAGCCGAAGTGCAGGTTGTGCGCCCGAGCGGTGAACGGCCGGTCCGGCGGGGCGATGACGGCGATGTCCCCGGGCCTGACGCGTTCGCTGCCGCCCTCCCAGCGGTGCTCGACCCAGCCCGTCCTCGGCTGTACGACCGCGAGGCGCTCCAGCGGGTCGACGTCGTAGCCGGTCTCCATGGAGAGCGTCACGTCGTCCACCCAGAACGAGCCGAAGTCGTAACGGGCGTGCCTGACGAGCTGGTTCTCCTCCATGCCCTTCATTCGCAGGGAGGAACCGTAGGCGGCATCCATGAAATCCCGGCCCGCGTCCAGGTCGGTCGTCTCGAACACGTTCCGCTGCAACGCGTCGCCCTCTGGGTTCGTATCGACGGTTGTGATGGCCATAGGCTTCTCGCACCGAGGGGTCAGGTCTGCAGGGTGTGACCGGGCGGCTGTCCGTACACATCGTGGTAGTGGGCGGCGAAGGCACCGGGCTCGGGGAATCCCCAGCGGGTGGCGATGCCGGCGACGGTCGCCCCGCCGGTGGGGTCGGTGGCCTGGAGTTCGCGATGGGCACGCTCCAAGCGCACACGGCGCAGATAGCCGAGTGGCGTTGTGCCTTGGTGCCGTACGAAGGCCGCCTGCAGGGCCGAGGGCGAGGTCGATGCTGCGGCCGCGATGTCGGCCGTCGTGAGGGGCCGGTCTGCGTGGGCGTCGACGAACTCGACCGCGCGGCGCACGGCGGACGGTGAGGCCTGGCCGGGCCCCGGCCGGTAGTCGGCGGTCATGGTGGTGTTCGGGAACGTCCGCACCGCCGCCGCGCCGAGGAGATCGACCATCTCGTCTCTGACCAGCGGGGATGAGAGCGGGCTGTCGGGCATCTCCAGTTGGTGGCTGACGAAGCCGACCGTGGAACGCCAGAATCTGTCCATCTGCGCCGAGACCGGCAGCGTGCCGAGGAAGTGCAGCCTGCCGCCCGCGTGGTGTTCGGCGGCCGCCCGTTCCGCGGCGTCGGCGGACACCGAGAGGATCTCCGCCCGCAGACGGTTCCAGCTGAGCCGGACCGGGACTCCCGAGGGGTAGAGCGCGGTGCCGCCGACGGAGAGCTGCGCCTCCTGGTCACCCGACGTGACCGAGAAGCTGCCTCCGGTGATGAAGATGAACGACAGGTCGTCGATGACGTCAACGTCGGCGGTCGTGTTGTTCGAATGCACAAGGTGGTCCAGGCTCACGCCGCGGGCGCTCGTACGGCAGAAGCGGAAGGTGAAGTCCTCGGCCGGCGCAGTCCGCTGCCGGCAGTCGCAGTACGCGTTCTTGGTCACGGACGCGGCGACTGCGGGATCCGATGTGCTGAACTCGAAGCGCTCCACCGGACGGCGGCGCTCAGTGTCGACCGTCATGATCCCCTCCACCACAGCGGGTGGTCAGGCTGCGAGAAACTCTCTTCCGACCGTACTCCTCGCGCATGGCGTGACGGCCGCTGTACGGGGTGCGGGGTCCCCGCGGGGCGGGAGCCGTGGCCGAGGCCCGCGGACCGGGGCCGGGAGCCTCGGTCCAGGGGCCAGGCCCGGGGCCGGGGTGGCGCGCGCTTGGAGGCGGCAACGGCCGGGTGCCCGGGTTGGCCGCTGCCGTCAGGGCGTGGCACTGGTGGCCAGGCCCAGCCGGTGGGAGAGCCGCCGCAGCGCGGGTGATCCCGCGGGTCCCGTGCCAGGCGCGAAGGCGGACCGGTACGAGCGGGGTGAGCGGCCGTACGCGGCACGGAACCGCCGGGAGAAGTGAAGAGGGTCGGTGAAGCCGCACTCCCGCCCGGCCTGTGTCACCGACAGATTGCTGCGGGAGAGCAGCAGCCCCGCCCTCTCCAGACGTACCGCCTCCAGAGCGGCCACCGGAGTCAGCCCGAAGGCCGCTCTGAACTGCCGCGCGAGGTGGGCGTTGGACACCGCGGCGGCGGTGGCCAGTTCGCCCAGCGGGATCGCCCGCATCTGCGCACTCCACACCTGGCGCACATGTGCCAGGGCGGCGGCCACGGCGGGCGGTTCGGGCGGTGGCGCGGGCCCCGGCAGCGGTCCGGCCGTGAACAGGTCCAGCAGCAGGGCCAGCACGTCCTCCGTACGCCTGCGCCAGTCCGGCGAGGGCTCCTCGGCCAGCCAGAGCAGATATTCCAGCAGCCCGGCGGTGGGTGCGGGCGGGGCCAGCGGGCGGACCACGGGTTCGCGTACCGGCGAGTCGGCGGTGAAGTGCACATACCCGTGCCGGGTCGGTACGTCCGGGCTCCAGTGGAACGCGTCGTACGTGCCCGGCGGTATCAGCAGCGCCTCGCCCGGGGTGAGCGGCCGCTCCCGGCCCGCTTCCGGCTCCAGCCAGCGCGCGGACCCGGTGAGAAGCCAGACGAACTCGAAGTCCGCCGTCCGGCGCGGGCCGAAGGTCGCCCCCGGCGGATAGTCGGCCAGCGCCGGATCCTTCGCCACGGAACAGGTCACGAATCGCCATGTTAAGGCGCTCTCCGGCCATGGCTACGGGGGCCGGCGCGGGCGACGGTATGTGCATGACCACAGCGACGAGGACCACAGCGACGAGGAAGGCGAGGTACGGCCTCGCCGACACCGACACCGACACCGGCACAGGCACCGCAACCGGCACCTCCGGCGACCTGACCGAACGCTTCGACCGGGACGGCTACGTCGTCGTCGGCTGTCTCACGCGGGACGAGGTCGACGGACTCAACGACGAGGCGCTGCGCATCTTCCGCGGCGAGGCAGGCGACATCACAGGGCTCGCCACCTCGCACGGCGAGGACGACGACGCGGTCCTCCGCCGCTACGCGTGCATACACCAGCCGCACAAGATCTCACCCGTGCTCCGGCAGGCGCTCTCCCACCCGGAGTTGGTCCGCGTACTGACGAAGCTCATCGGCCCGGACGTCAAGGCCATGCAGTCCATGCTCTTCACCAAGGGGGAAGGCACGCCCGGGCAGGCCTGGCACCAGGACGAGTACTTCATCCCCACCCGGGACCGCTCGCTCACAGCCGCCTGGATCGCTCTCGACGACGCCACGGTCGAGAACGGTGCGCTGTGGGCGCTGCCCGGCTCCCACCGCCCCGGCGTCATCTACCCCGACCGTGAGCACGACGACGAACGGTTCGACTGCGCCGTCGAGGCATACGACTTCCCCTACCGGGACGAGGACGCCGTGCCGCTGGAGGTGGAGGCCGGCTCGGTGGTCTTCTTCGACGGCTACCTGCTGCACCGCTCGCTGCCCAACACCGGCCGCCACGGGCTGCGCCGCGCGCTGGTCAACCACTACATGAGCGCGCAGTCGCTGCTGCCCTGGCAGGGACCGCCGGAGGGGACGCACACCGCGAAGTGGGACTTCCGGGACGTGACGCCGGTCGCCGGAACCGATCCGTACGCGTGGAAGGGGTACGCCGACATCGTCCGCCCGCACATCCGTCCCTCGCGGGACGGGGGCTGCGGCCGCTGAGGCGCTGCCGGGCGCTCCCGGACACGGCTGGGCACTGCAGGGGAACGGCCGGACCGGCGGGTTCACGCCGGTCCGCTCCAAGTCGGGAGTCGGGCACAACCCTTCGGGGTGGTTGATGGTCTGTCATGACGTCAGTACCGATACGGGGGAAAGGTTCCTAAATGCGCGTACATCCCATCCGTTCCGCTGCGCTCGGCACGCTGGCGGCGCTCGCCGCGCTCGGGCTCACACTCGCCGCGAGCAGCCCGGGCGTCGCGGCCGGGGGCACGGGGAAGAAGGCACCGGTGCCGGGATTCCTGGCCGGCGCGGATCTGCCGCCGCACCCGTCCTCCCCCTGGTGGGCCGGCAAGGTGACGGCCGGACTGCCGGATCAGCCCTTCTGCGTCGACGGTGTGCTGCCCGCCGGCAAGAGCCACCACCGCGAGTTCCACACCGAGTTCGACACCAACGCCACCCAGATCGCCGTCACCGCGAAGAACACCGCCGCGGCGAGCAGGCTGGCCGCCTCGCTGAGGAAGGCGGTCGCCGCGTGCGCGGCGGACTGGCTGCGTGAGACACCGGGCGGCACCGCCTCATGGGAGGACTACGGCGGGCTGGCCGTGGGCGGCGGCGCGCACGTCTACGGCGTGCACACCTCCATCCCCGACTCCGAGCCCGGTGTGCACCTCTTCGGCGTCGGGCGCGACGGAAGGAACGTGACCGTGGTCCGCTGGGGCGAGATGGGCAATCTCGGGCACGCCCCCGTCGACGCCTTCAGGCAGACGACGAAGACGGCCGTCACGAAGCTCAACTGATCCGCGGGCGGGGCCACTTGCCTGCCGTACGCACACCCCGGAGCACGTCTCGAAGACGCCCCTGAGCACGCGCCACGCCCCGTCCGGCTGCCGGACGGGGCGTGGCGTGCCGTGCCGTGTCCTCAGATCTGCCCGAGGTCGGAGGAGAGCCAGCGCTCGGGGCGCATCCGCAGGATCACCTGCTCTCCGTGGTCGTCCCAGGCGAAGTCGACGTACGGGTCCACCTTGTCGGCGGGGAGGTACCGGGCGGCAAGCGCATGGAGACGGTCCCGGGTGGCCGGCTCCCTCCCGGTGACGGGGCCTTCGACGGACACGTACCGGATGGTGGGTTCGAGGCGGTCGACCATCAGCGTGAACCGGCCCGCCTTGGCGATCAGTTGGTCCTTGCGTGAATCCCGCCCGGTCAGGATCCAGAAGTCGCCGCCCGGCTCGTACTCGTACCAGACCGGTACGGAGAGCGGAGCGCGCCCTTTCTCTCCCGCGTCCACCGACAGCGCGGCGATCAGCGGCTCGGCCAGAAACTCTGCACGTTCCTCACGGGTCAAAGCCATGCAATCTGCCTACCACGCACGGGGCGCGGCGTCCCGGCGAGCGAGCCGAGCCGATCGGCAGCGGCGTGCATCACCGGCAGCAGCAGCCAGACCCCGTAATGCCACTTTCTTTACGCGAGGCGACATGAATATGTAGCGTGTTTACGGATCGAGGCAGCCCGGGCGCCACCCGCGGCGACCCGCGATTCCGACGAAGGAGCAGTTCGTGGCACGGACACTGCAGAGCTGGACCCGTAGCGAGTGGTGGGCAGGCGGCGGCCACGGAGCCGAGGTGAGCGACGCCGTCACCGGCGAGCCGGTGGTGACGGTCTCCAGCGACGGCCTGGACACCGCGGCGGCCGTCGCGTACGCGCGGGACGTGGGAGGCCCGGAGCTGAGGCGCAGCGGATTCGCCGCACGTGCCGCGCTCGTCAAGCAGCTCGCCCTCGCGCTGAGGGAGAGGCGCGGGGAGCTGGTCGAGCTGTCCGCGCGTACGGGCGCCACCGCCGCGGACGCCTCTGTCGACGTCGACGGAGGCATCGGCACGGCTCTGGTCTTCGCGAGCAAGGGCGCCAAGCAGCTGCCGGACGGCAATGTGCTCGCCGAGGACGAGGCCGAACAGCTCGGGAAGGGCGGCACGTTCGCCGGCAGGCACCTCCTGACTCCGCGGCGTGGCGCCGTGGTTGAGATCAACGCGTTCAACTTCCCCGTCTGGGGGATGCTGGAGAAGCTGGCTCCCGCGCTGATCGCCGGTGTGCCCAGCATCGTCAAACCGGCTACGCAGACCGCTTACGTCGCCGAGCACGCCGTCCGCATCCTCGACGAGTCGGGGCTGCTCCCCGACGGGGCGCTGCAGCTCGTGTGCGGCGGGCTCGGCGACCTGCTCGACCACCTCGGCGGCCAGGATCTGGTCTCTTTCACCGGCTCGGCCGCCACCGCCGCCAAGCTGCGCGGGCACGAGGCGGTGACCGCGCGTTCGGTGCGTTTCAACGCCGAGGCCGACTCGCTCAACGGCTCCGTACTCGGGCCGGACGCGGTGCCTGGCACCCCCGAGTTCGAGCTCTTCGCCGACGCACTCGTGCACGAGACGACCTGCAAGGCGGGCCAGCGGTGTACGGCGATCCGGCGCGCGCTGGTGCCGGAAGCGCTGCTGGGCCAGGTTTCCGACGCGGTCGCCGACCGCCTGTCGAAGGTCGTCGTCGGTGCGCCGGGAGCCGAAGGCGTGACCATGGGCGCCCTGGCGGGGCAGGCACAGCGCCGCGACGTTCTCGCGGCCGTGGAGCGGCTGAAGAACGCCGCCACGGTGGTCGCCGGCGGCGGGCCCCCGGCCGGCGTGGCCGGCGCCGACGCCGCGACGGGGGCGTTCATGGCACCCACACTGCTGCGCTGCGACGACCCGGACCGGGCGGAGCCCCATGCCGTCGAGGCCTTCGGCCCGGTGAGCACGCTCATCGGCTACCGCGACCCCGCGCACGCGGTGGAGCTGCTCGCCCGCGGCGAGGGTTCACTCGTCGCTTCGGTGGTCTCGTACGACGAGGACGCCGTACGCGAGTTGGTGCTCGGCGCCGCCGCCCACCACGGGCGGATTCTCGTACTCGACCGGGAGGACGCCGCGGAGAGCACGGGACACGGGACGCCGATGCCGCAGCTCGTGCACGGCGGGCCCGGCCGCGCGGGAGGCGGCGAGGAGGAGGGCGGCCTGCGGGCGGTGACACACCATCTGCAGCGCACGGGCGTACAGGCGAGTCCGCGCGTTCTCGATGCACTGGCGGGGGTTGCACACTGACCAGACATGCTACATTCTACTGACGTGACGATGTCATGTCGTGGACTTTATTGCGATGACTCTGCGATGACTCTGCCGTGGACTGACGGCTGACCCCGGAGAGAAGGGCAAGAGCGGATGACGACCACTGATGGCCGCCTCGGAGCCGCACCCGAGCCCACCGGCCCGGTGAGCAGGATCGACTACAGCGAGCGGATCCCCAACAACGTCGACCTGGCCGGCGACCGCAAGCTCCAGCGGGCACTGGAGCGCTGGCAGCCGAAGTTCATCGAGTGGTGGAGGAACCTCGGCCCCCAGGTGCCGACCAAGGAGGTCTATCTGCGTACGGCGGTCGCCATCGACCGCGACGGATGGGCCGTCTACGACTTCGTGCCCATGGAGGAGTACCGCTGGGGCGTCTTCCTCGCCGAGACCGACCCGGACCGCGAGATCAGCTTCGGTCAGCACAAGGGCGAGAAGGCGTGGAAAGAGGTCCCCGGCGAGTACCGCGCCGAGCTGCAGCGGCTCATCGTCGTCCAGGGCGACACCGAGCCGGCCAGCGTGGAGCAGCAGCGCCAGCTCGGGGCGACCGCGCCCAGCCTGTACGACATGCGGAACCTCTTCCAGATCAACGTCGAGGAGGGCCGTCACCTCTGGGCGATGGTCTACCTGCTGCAGGCCTACTTCGGACGTGAGGGGCGCGAGGAGGCGGAGGAGCTGCTCCGCCGCAACAGCGGGGACTACGACAACCCGCGCATCCTCGGCGCCTTCAATGAGGACACGACCGACTGGCTGAACTTCTTCATGTTCACCTACTTCACCGACCGCGACGGCAAGTACCAGCTCGGCACGTTGAAGGAGAGCGGCTTCGACCCGCTGGCGCGCACCTGCGAGTTCATGCTGAAGGAAGAGGCCCACCACATGTTCGTGGGCACCACCGGCATCCAGCGAGTCGTCGAGCGGACCGCGGAGCTGATGAAGGAGCACGGCACCGACGACATCGTGCAGCACGGCGGGATCCCGTTCACCGTCATCCAGAAGTACCTGAACCAGCAGTTCTCGGTGTCCATGGACCTGTTCGGCTCCGAGCTGTCCTCCAACGCCGCCGCCTACTACACCGCGGGCCTGAAGGGCCGCTGGCAGGAGCGGCGCCGCAAGGACGACCACGACCTGCAGGGGCAGACACGGGAGATGACCAAGGTCGAGAACGGCGAACTGGTCACCGAGACCGTCCCCCTGCTGAATGCGCTGAACCTCGATCTGCGCGACGAGTACGTCGCCGACTGCGAGAACGGCATCCGCCGCTGGAACCAGGCGCTTGAGGACGCCGGTCTGCCGCACCGGCTGACACTGCCGCACGAGGGCTTCAACCGCGAGGTCGGCGTGTACGCCGGCGCGCATGTGAGCCCCGAGGGCGAGGTGCTCACCCAGGAGCAGTGGGACGCACGGGCCGGCGAGTGGCTCCCGTCGGAGCAGGACCGGGCCGACGTGCGGTCGCTGATGAAGCCCGAGTACGAGCCGGGCAGGTTCGCCGGCTGGATCGCGCCACCGGCGCAGGGCATCAACAAGATGGGCGTCGAGTTCGACTACGTGCGCTTCTGGCGGGAGGACAGCTGAGCCCTCGTCAGCGCATGAACGCGTGGCGGCGCCCGGCCTCCATGAGGGGCCGGGCGCCGCCACGTTCAGGACCGGCCGGTCGTACGCGTGACGACCGGTCGTATGCGGTTCAGGACCGGTCGTCCGCGCCGGTGCACAGGCGCTGCCAGTACGACTGCGCCCTGCGGTGCCAGCGTTCGTGGCAGCGGTGGAAGACGGTGGCGGCGTCCGGGCCCGGCCAGTCGTGGTCGAGCAGTTCCGCCGGGAGCGCCGGGTCCAGGGCGGGAAAGCGCCGCCACTCGTGCACGAGGTTCACCTGTGCCACGAACGCCTCCTGCTGGTCGCTCACCTGCATCCCGCCGAACTGTTTGACGAAGTCGCCGTAGGCCACCTCGATCTTGTCGAGCGGCCACGCGGCGGCCACGACGTCCTGTGGGTCCCCGATACCGGCCGAAGGACCGCTCCACGACATGGTGCTGGCCTCGATGCCGAGCTCCTGCACGATGGCACGGACTTCACCGGCCCGGCCTGCATCGGGCACCACCCACAGGCCGGGCGCGGGCGATCCCATGCCCGCCCAGGTGAGCCGGGTGCGCAGCTTGTGCCGCAGCCGTCGCCGGCTCTCGGGCACCGTGACCGCGAGCACGAGCCAGCGGCCGTCCCAGCGGCGGCTGTGCCGCATGAACGAGTAGATCCGCTCGGTGCCCTCCTCCAGCAGCTGCTCGCCGTTCGGCGTCAGGCTCCAGCGGGTACGGCGGCCGACCCGGTCGGCCACGAGCAGGCCTTCGGTAGACGAGCGTGCCAGCGCCTGCCGCGCCGCCTTCTCCTCGATGCCGAGGGAGTCCAGCGCCCCGAGCAGGGCGCCCGTCCAGACCGGCTCCCGGCTCGGCAGAACGAACTCGCCGAGCACGGTCAGCAGCAGAGAGCGCGCGCTGGTCGAGCCCGCCCCGGAACGCCGGGTGCGGGGTGCGGCTTCTACAGACTTGCCGTCGGCAGACACACCGTCTACAGACGTACCGGCAGCGGCCACGGCCTTGAGTCCTTTCGGAAGAGTCAGGGACACCGGGATTCTAGCCCGGACCAGCGACACCACAGACGTCCGCGCCGAAGAACATGCTACGTACTCTTGACGACCGACCATGACAATGTAGAGTCAGAGACTCAAGACGGCACCGATCGCTTGGAGGAGCGAGATGACCGCCGCGGTCGAAACCAGCACCCAGCCAACCGGCACCGGCAAGGGCGACGGCCCCGGCGCCGGGAGCCCGGAGGCGGCAGCGGCCGCCGAGGACGTGCCCACCGTCTCCTTCGACACCTCGCCCGAGCGCTACCGGCACTGGAAGCTCGACGTCGACGGCGAGGTCGCCACGCTCACGCTGCTGGTCGACCAGGACGGCGGGATCGTCCCGGGCTACGAGCTCAAGAGCAACTCCTACGACCTCGGCGTCGACATCGAGCTCTACGACGCCGTCCAGCGGCTGCGCTTCGAGCACCCCCAGGTCAAGTCCGTGGTACTCACCGGCGGACTGGAGCGGATGTTCTGCGCGGGGGCGAACATCAAGATGCTCGCCCAGTCCGGCCACGCCTGGAAGGTGAACTTCTGCAAGTTCACCAACGAGACCCGCAACGGCTTCGAGGACGCGACGCGGCACTCCGGGCAGACCTACATCGCCGCGGTCAACGGCACCTCCGCCGGCGGCGGATACGAACTCGCCCTGGCCTGCGACCAGATCGTCCTCGTCGACGACGGCTCCTCGGCGGTCGCCCTTCCCGAGGTGCCGCTGCTGGGCGTGCTGCCCGGCACCGGCGGGCTGACGCGGGTGGTGGACAAGCGGCACGTCCGCAAGGACCGGGCCGACATCTTCGCCACCAAGAGCGAGGGCATCAAGGGCAGGACCGCCGTCGAGTGGCGGCTGGTCGACGCCGCCGTGCCCCGCGGCCGGTTCGACGACGAGGTGCGCTCCCGCGCGGAGGAGGCGGCCAGGACCTCGCACCGCCCGGCGGGCGGCAAGGGCGTCGCGCTGCCCCGGCTGGAACGCGGCGAGCACGGCGACTCGATCACGTACCCGCACGTCGAGGCGGAACTGCTGCGCGACCAGCGGCGGGTCGAGATCACCGTCGAGGCGCCCGCGGAGGCGCCGCCCGCCGACGCCGCGGCCGTACGCGAGCAGGGCGCGGACTACTGGCCGCTCGCGCTCGCCCGCGAGCTCGACGACCTGATCCTGCGGCTGCGCACCAACGAACTGGAGCTCGGCACCTGGGTGTTCCGCACCAAGGGCGACGCCGACGCCGTGCTGGCGTACGACGCACAGCTCGACGCGCTCGCCGGCGACTGGTTCGTCAACGAGATCCGGCACTACCTCAAGCGCACCTTCAAGCGCCTGGACGTCACCAGCCGCAGCCTCGTCGCGCTGATCGAGCCGGGCAGCTGCTTCGCCGGGACGCTGCTGGAGCTGGCGCTGGCCTGCGACCGGCAGTACATGCTGACGGGGGTGTTCGAGGACGTCGACCCCGACGCCGAGCCGGCGTCCGTCGTCCTCGGCGCCGCCAACGACGGCGCCTACCCGATGGGCAACGGCCTGACCCGGCTGCAGTCGCGCTTCTACGGGGCCGACGAGGAACTGCGGACCGTGCTGGCCCGCGCCGGGGAACGGCTGGGGGCCGACGAGGCCGCCGAACTCGGGCTCGTCACCATGGCGCTGGACGACATCGACTACGAGGACGAGCTGCGGATCGTCCTGGAGGAGCGCGCGTCACTCTCCCCGGACGCGTTGACCGGCATGGAGGCCAACCACCGCTTCGTGGGACCCGAGACGGTGGAGACCAAGATCTTCGGGCGGCTGACCGCCTGGCAGAACTGGATCTTCAACCGCCCCAACGCCTCCGGTCCGGAGGGCGCGCTGCGCCGCTACGGCAGCGGAAAGCGCGCCGACTTCGACGTCAAGCGGGTCTGACGGCCGGCCGCTGCCGAGGAAGAAGGAGGCGAACAGCTCATGTCCATGCCGTCAGCGACGTCAGGGCCGTCAGGGCCGCCGCAGTCGTTCAACGCCGCCACCTACCTTGTCGACCGGCACCTCGACAGCGGTCGAGGTGACCGTCCCGCCGTGCGCCACGCGGGAGCGGACATCAGCTACGGGCAGCTGTCCGACGACGTCGCCCGCGTGGCCGGTGCGCTGCTGCGCCTGGGCATGCACCGCGACGAGCGGGTGATGTGCTGCATGTCCGACACCCCGGAGCTGCTGAGCACCGTCCTCGGCGCGTTCCGGGCGGGACTCGTCGCCGTACCAGTGAGCACGATGCTGACGGGCAAGGAACTCGGTTCGATCCTCGCCGACTGCGGCGCCCGCGTACTGGTGTGCACATCGGAGTTCGCCGACGCCTGCGCGGAGGCCCTTCAGGCGTCGCCCGACGTGAGCCATCTCGTCGTGGTGGGCGGGGCCGAACCCGAGGTGCCGGAGCGGGTGGTGCGGCTCTCCTGGGAAGGGGCGCTGGACGGCGTCGCTCCGGGCGACGGCGGCCGGGCCGCCGCCACGGGCGAGGACACACCCGCGCTGTGGCTCTACACCTCCGGCACGACCGGCATGCCGAAGGCCGCCATGCACCGGCACGCCAACATCCGGCACGTGTGCGAGACGTACGGTCAGCAGGTGCTGGGGATACGTGCCGACGACCGGTGCCTGTCCGTCGCGAAGCTCTTCTTCGCCTACGGGATCGGCAACTCGGCGTTCTTCCCCCTCTCGGCCGGCGCCACCACGATTCTGGAGCCCCGCCGTCCCACGCCGGACGTGATCGCCGAGCGGGTGCGCGCCGACCGGCCCACCCTCTTCTTCGGCGTACCGACCTTCTACGCCGGGATGCTCGCCGCGGACCTGCCCGGGGAGCTGATGTCGTCGGTTCGGCTGGCCGTCTCGGCCGGTGAGGCCCTGCCCGCGCCGCTGCTGCGGCGCTGGCAGGACCACTTCGGAGTCGACATCATCGACGGTCTGGGCTCGACCGAGGCCCTGCACATCTTCCTGTCGAACCGGCCCGGCGACATCGGTCCCGGAACCAGCGGATTCCCCGTGCCCGGCTACGAGTTGCAGATACGGGACGAGCACGGCGCCGTACGTCCGCCCGGCGAGCCCGGTGCGCTGTACGTCAAGGGCGAGTCGATCGCGAGCGGCTACTGGTGCCGCACCGAGACCAGCCGGCACGTCTTCCAGGGCGACTGGCTGGCCACCGGCGACACCTACGTACAGGACGAGGAGGGCCGCTACACATGCCTGGGGCGGTCCAACGACATGCTGAAGGCGGGCGGGATCTGGGTGTCCCCGGCCGAGGTCGAGAGCCGGCTGACCGAGCACGAAGACGTGTCGGAGGCCGCCGTGGTTGGCGTCCCGGACGGTCAGGGCCTGGACAAGCCGGTGGGCTACGTGGTGCTCGGGAAGGGCGCCACCGCGACACCCGAGGAACTGATCGGTTTCTGCCGGGACGGCCTCGCCCACTTCAAGGCGCCCCGCCGCGTGGTGTGCGTGGACGCACTGCCCCGTACGGCGAGCGGCAAGCTGCAGCGCTTCAAGATCCGCCGGATGGCCGCCGAGGAGTCCGGTGCGGCGAGCATCGTGTGAGCGCGAGGCCCCAGCAGAGCGCGAGGATCAAGCAGGAGGAGCTCATGACCAAGGGGGAGCAGCCCCGGTCCGCCGAACACCACGAGGTCGACCTCGTGCTGGTCGGCGCGGGACCGGTCGGCCTCTACGGCGCCTACTACGCCGGCGTACGCGGGCTGCGCGTCGCGCTGGTGGACTCGCTGCCCGAGCCGGGCGGCCAGGTGACGGCGATGTATCCGGAGAAGCCCATCTACGACATCGCCGGCTTCCCGAGCGTCCGGGGGCGGGAACTCGTCGACAACCTCGTCGAACAGGCGGACCGGTACGGCCCGTTGTATCTCCTCGGCCGGCAGGCGACGAAGCTGGAACGCGTGCCGGGCGTCCAGTCCGTCGTGCCGGGCGTCCAGTCCGTCCCGTCCGGCGGGGGCCGGGACCGCTTCCGGCTGACGGCGTCCGACGGCACGGTGATCGACTGCGGTGCGGTGGTGGTGACCGGCGGCATCGGGACCTTCACGCCCAGGCCGCTGCCGGCGGGTGAGGACTTCCTGGGGCGCGGCCTGTCCTACTTCGTGCCCTCGCTCGCCGACTTCACCGGCTCCGACGTCGTCGTGGTGGGCGGCGGCGACAGCGCGTGCGACTGGGTGCTCGCGCTGAAGCCGGTGGCCCGGTCGGTGACGCTCGTACACCGCCGGAAGGCCTTCCGGGCGCACGCGGCGACGGTCGACGCGGTGCGTTCCTGCGGCGCCACGGTGCTGACCGATGCGCAGGTGACCGGCATCGAGGGCAACGGAACGATCGAGAAGGTCGAGGTCACGCCGAAGAACGAGGATCCCGTCGTGCTGCCCGCACAGCGCGTCGTGGCGGCGCTCGGTTTCCTGGCCGACCTGGGACCGATGCGCGAGTGGGGCTTCGACCTGCACGACAACTGCCACCTCGTGGTGGATTCGAGGATGGCCACCGACATGGCCGGTGTGTACGCCGCGGGCGACATCTCGGAGTACCCGGGCAAGGTCCGGCTGATCTCCGTCGGATTCGGCGAAGTGGCCACCGCGGTCAACAACGCGGCAGTGCATCTCGACCCCGGGGCGTCGCTGTTCCCCGGCCACAGCACCGACGAGGCGCCCCCACAAGCTGCGACCGTGGCAGCGGCCTGAGTACGCGCCGTGGCAGCGGCCTGAGCAGGAGGAGGAATCGTGCCCTACGTGATCATGTCGGACTGCATCGACATCACCGACCAGTCCTGCGTCGAGGAATGCCCCGTCGACTGCATCTACGTCGGCGAGCGCAAGCTGTACATCAACGGCAAGGAGTGCATCGACTGCGGTGCCTGCGAACCCGTCTGCCCGGTGGAGGCCATCTCCCAGGACCGCCGGGTCCCGGAGGAGCAGCAGGAGTTCATCGAGGACAACAAGACCTTCTTCACCGAGACGCTGCCCGGACGGGACGAGCCGATCGGCACACCCGGCGGCTCGCGGCTGACCGGCGACATCGGCGTGGACACGCCGCTCGTCGCGAAGCACTCGGGCAACTAGCCGGCAACCAGAGGGCAACTGGAGGGAGTTCACACGATGCTGGACGGCCATCTCCTCGTCGACGCCCATGTGCACGTGCCGCTGCTGTCGTCCATCGCTCCGGCGTGGTCGCAGTGGGCACGCGATTTCGGGCCCGACGGCGTGCTCGGACTCGCATGGGACGCGGAGGGAAACCCGGACCCGGCGAAGCTGGACGAGCTGTTCGCCGCCGAGGGCGTCGACACCGCGCTGCTGTTCTGCGAATACAGCCCGAAGGCCACGGGCTACCAGCAGTTCGACGATCTGCTGCCCCTGGTCGAGCACAATCCGCGGCGCTTCCGCCCGGTGGCCAACGTCAACCCGCATCTGCACTTCCCCGTCGACGCGGAGCTGCGCCGGCAGCTCGATCTCGGAGCGGCAGCGCTCAAACTGCACCCCGTGCACGGCGGGTTCCGCCTGGACGACCCGGCGCTCTTCCCGGCCTACTCGCTGCTCGTCGAGCGGGACGTCCCGCTCGTGACCCACTGCGGAACCTCCTCGTTCCCGGGGTCGATGAACGAACTCGCCGACCCGGCGCAGCTCTACCCGGTGCTCAGGCACTTCCCGGACCTCACCGTCGTACTCGCGCACGGGGGCCGCGGGTGGTGGTACGACGCCGCCGCCTTCCTCGCGCTCTCCAACGCCAACGTGTGGATCGAGCTGTCCGGACTGCCGCCGAAGCGCCTCCCCTCGTACTACGCGCGGCACGACCTGAACAAGCTCGCACGCAAGTGGATCTTCGGCACCGACTGGCCGGGGGTGCCCGGCACCGCCGTTAACGCCCGCGCGGTCGCGGGACTCGGGCTGTCCGACGACACGGTTCCACTGGTGCTCGGGGAGAACGCGATGCGCGTCTACCACGGGCTCAAGCCTGAGAAGGGATGAACAACCCATGCCGGTCTACGCGTTCGACGGGGTCAGCCCGCGGGTGAGCGCCGACGCCTACATCCACCCCGACGCCGTGCTGATCGGGCACGTCACCGTGGGAGCACAGTCCTCGGTGTGGCCGGGGGCCGTGCTGCGCGGTGACCACGGCCGGATCGAGGTCGGCTCGCGCACGTCGGTGCAGGACGGCACGGTCGTCCACACGACCGAGAAGTGGCCCACCGTCATCGGGGACGAATGCGTGGTCGGGCACAACGCCCATCTGGAGGGCTGCACGATCGCGGACCGCTGCCTCGTCGGCTCGATGTCGGCGGTGCTCAACCGTGCCGACGTGCACGGCGGTTCGGTCGTGGGAGCGGCGGCGCTGGTGCCCGAAGGGCTCACCGTGCCCGAGCGCTCCATGGTGCTGGGGGTTCCGGGCCGCGTGAAGCCGCTGCCGGACGACTGGGAGGACGGCTGGATCGACTACGCGGTGGGTGTCTACACGGGATTCGCCCGCCGCTACCCGGAAGCGATGACCCGCGTCGACCTCGCGGACTGCCGGGTGGACTGACGCGGACCGGCCCGGACCGACACGGGCCGACACGGGCCGGCACGGGCCGGCACGGGCCGGCACCGGCTCCACGGGCGCTCCCGGTGCTGTTTGCCGAAGCGGCAACAGGACTCGCGCCGGCGGGGCCACGGCCCGCATGATCGGTTCACCGGTCACGGCGCATGGCGGATCGGGAGCCCTGGAGGACTCATGCCGCAGCCGGCCTCAGACGTCACTCACCGGTCCGTCCCCGCGCCCGCAGGCCGGATCCACCTGGTGGAACAGGGCTCGGGACCACTGGTGCTGCTCGTGCACGGCTTCCCGGAGTCCTGGTACTCATGGCGCCGGCAGCTGCCGGCGCTGGCCGCTGCCGGGTACCGCGCGGTCGCCGTCGACGTCCGCGGCTACGGCCGTTCCTCCAAGCCGGAGCGGACCGACGCGTACCGGATGCTCGAACTGGTGGAGGACAACGCCTCGGTGGTGGACGCCCTGGGCGAACGGTCCGCGGTGATCGTCGGCCACGACTGGGGGTCGGCCATCGCCGCCAACTCGGCCCTGGTCAGGCCGGACGTCTTCAGTGCGGTCGGGCTGCTCAGTGTTCCGTACGCCCCGCGCGGCGGACCGAGGCCCAGCGAGGTCTTCGCGGGAATGGGCGGGGACGAGGAGTTCTACGTCTCCTACTTCCAGGAGCCCGGCCGGGCCGAGGCGGAGATCGAGCCCGACGTGCGCGGCTGGCTCGCGGGCTTCTACGCCGCCCTGTCCGCCGGCACCATGCCCGCCGCCGATGCTCCGGACCCGCACTTCGTCAGCCGGGGCGGGACGCTGCGTGACCGGTTCCCGGCCGGACGGCTGCCCGCCTGGCTCAGCGAGGACGATCTCGACGTCTACGCCGGGGAGTTCGAGCGGACCGGCATGCGCGGGGCGCTCAGCCGCTACCGGAACATGGACCGGGACTGGGAGGACCTCGCCGGCTTCGACGGCGCCCCCGTCACCCAGCCCTCCCTGTTCATCGGCGGCAGTCTGGACGCCTCCACCATCTGGCTCGCCGATGCCATCGAGGCATACCCCGCAACGCTGCCCGGCCTTGTCTCGTCCCACATCCTCGACGCCTGCGGCCACTGGATCCAGCAGGAGCGTCCCGACGAGATCAACCGGCTCCTGACCGGCTGGCTCGCCTCCCTGCCCGCTTGAACCTCCCGGCCGGTCCGTGGCCGCGACGCCGCCACGGACCGGCTGGGATGATCTGCGACTGAGGCGGCACTGCGACTCACGTGGAGGCGGGCGCAGTGGCCACCTCCCGCAGCCCTGCCCCCTCCCCCGTCCCCTCCAGCGCGTTGTCCTTGCTCTCCCGGAGCACGAGCATGCTCAGCAGGCTGACGAGGCCGATCGCGGCGAGGTAGAACCCCATGGCGGAGCCGCCGAACGACACCGCGAGCTGAGAGGAGACCAGAGGCGTGACGGCCCCGCCCAGCACCCCCGCGAGGTTGTACGCGATCCCCGCCCCCGTGTAGCGGTGCCGGGTGGAGAAGATCTCCGGCAGCAGCGCGCCGGCGGGTCCGTAGCCCAGCCCCACCACGGCCAGAGGGAGGCACATACCGACCGCGAACGCCATCGGCGTCCCGAGGTCGAGGATCGGGAACAGGGCCAGCGCGACCGGAACGGCCAGCGCGTTGGCCGTCATGATCACTTTTCGCCGCCCGAAGCGGTCGGAGCAGATCGATCCGAGGACGGTGGTGACGGCGAACGCGAGCCCGGCGACGATTCCGATGCTGAGCACGGTCGACAGGGACAGGCCGAGCTTCTCGACGCCGTAGGTGGTCAGGTACGTCATGCTCACGTAGAAGAACGCGAACGTCATGACCACGGCTCCGGCGCCGAACACGACCTCACGGGGCTGGCGGGTCAGCGCCGCGGCGATCGGCAGCTTGGCGGACTTCCTGTCGGCGGCGGCCGCGGTGAACACGGCGGACTCCTCGATCTTCAGCCGGACATAGAGCCCGACGACGACGAGCACGATGCTGATCAGGAAGGGAATGCGCCAGCCCCACGCGGCGAAGGACGCCTTGCTCATCGAGAGCGTGATCACCAGGAACGTCGCGCTGGACAGCATGAACGCCAGGGAAGGCCCGAGCTGCGGGAAGAGAGCGTAGAACCCGCGCTTCTCCCGTGGCGCGTTCTCCGCCGTCAGCAGCGTCGCGCCCGCCCACTCGCCGCCGACTGCCACTCCCTGACATATCCGCAGGACGATCAGCAGGACGGGTGCCGCGGCACCGATGCTCTCCGTGCTCGGCAGGAGGCCGACGGCCACGGTGGCCATGCCCATCAGCAGCAGCGTCGAGACCAGGGTCTTCTTGCGCCCCAGGCGGTCGCCGAAGTGCCCGAACAGGACGGACCCGAACGGCCGGGCGACGAAAGCGACACCGAAGGTCGCGAGCGCGGCAGCCGTGCCGGCCGCCGTCCCCAGCGCGGGGAAGAAGACGCTCTCGAACACCAGGGCCGCGGCGGTGCCGTAGATGAAGAAGTCGTAGAACTCGATGGTCGTGCCGACCAGGCTCGCGAACGCGATCCTGCCCATCTTCCTTCTGGGTGCGCTTGGTTGACTCACCACTCCTCCTCGCTTCGCCTCATCGCGGCGACTGTCCGCGGGGCATCCCGCCGACCTGCGAGGGCGACGGTTCCGCGTCCCGGTGATGCGATGGAGGAAACTCTCTACATGCCGTCATTGCCTGTCAACGGTTCTGTAGCATTTTTCTCTGAGCTCGACGGGCCAGCACGTAGGCAGCACCCGAGCAAGAGGCGGTCGGCTTCAGAACTGTTGGGTGACACAAGCAACAGGTTCTTTGCGCTGCGTACTGCATGTGTCACATGAAGACCGAGGCGTTCTCGGACCCGGTCCCGCGACGGAGCCCCCGGAGGCCGTGCTCCGAGGGCTCTGCCATGTCTCGCGGACTGCTCAGACGTTGGGGACCTTGAGCTTCTTCCAGCTGTCCGGGCCCGGAACCCCGTCGGCGTCCTTACCGCTGTAGCCGCATTTCTCCTGCCACTTGGCGTACGACTTGCGGTCGGCCTGCGTCCAGTTGGGACCGGGGCCCACCTTGTACGCGGAGCAGCCCTCCGCCACCAGACGCTTGCCCATCGCCGTGATGACGGCGCTCCTGCGGCCCTCGGTGAAGAAGCCGGCGCCCGGGAACGGCTCGTGCGCGGGCTGCTCCCCGCCGCCACCGCCGCCGCCACCGCCTCCGTCACCACCACCGACGTCACCGCCGTCGCCGGGCTTCTTCTTGAGGCGGTCGGCGATGCGCGCCCGCATGCGGTCCATCGTGAAGCCGCGCGGATCGGTCTTGCCGGGCTGCCACTCCTTGTGGCCGATGACGGAGCGCTCGTTCCAGTCGTGTGCACGGCAGATGGCGGCCGAGACGCGGGTGATGGCCTCCAGCTGCGCCTTGGGCCACGGGTCCTTGCCGTCACCGAGGTTGATGCACTCGAAGCCGTAGAAGCGGGCGTTGCCGTCGCTGTCGGCCTCGTTGTCGTGCGGGAGCTTGCGCTCGTTGATGACGGCGTTCAGTACGTCGCCGTCGCCGAGGCCCGCGTGGTTGGCGCGGCCGTTGCCGACGAGCCACACCTCGCCCGCCTTGTCGATGACGCCGTGGCACAGCGGCCCGGGCAGCCCGGAGCGGCCGTTGTAGCAGAGCTGGACGCTGCCCTCGGTGCCCGAGGTGACGGTGTGATGGATCATCACGCCGTTCAGCGGACCCCAGGCGCCCTTCGAATTGCGGTTGTGGCGGCGCCAGTTGCGGACTTCGTGGACCGTGAGGCCCTCGTCCTTCAGCGCCTTGACGAGCCGGTCCGCGCTCAGCGGTTTCGCCATGACGGTGTCCCCCTTCCCGGGACGCACCCCGGGTGCGTCCCGTCCTCGCAGACCACTGCGTGTCTGCTCGCTCTCACTGTGCTGCTCCTCCGTGCCGCGCCCAGGCCGTTCATACGCCGCCGGTCCCGGGGTACAGCGGAGCCGCGTCGGCCGCGGCCTGCTCCTCGGCGCGGTGCTCCTCCTCGGCCGCCTCCGCCTCCAGCGCCAGCTCCTCCTCGCTCGCGGCGGGTACGGCGGAGGCCAGCGGCTTGAAGACGTGCCGGAGGTCGGCGGCGGCCCGCTCCCCCATCACCCATGCGAGCGGCGCGTAGTGCACGGCGATGCCGGCGGGGTCCTGGAGCAGCGGACGGCGGGCCGCGTCCGCCGGCCACTCGACCTCGCCGCTCGCCGTGCGGGCGGGGATCAGCCAGTAGTCGCCCGTACGGTAGGTGCCGCCCTTCGCGAAGTAGACCTCGACGCCGTCCTCCAGCGGCAGCCAGCGGCCCTCCTCGACCGGGATGGCGCCCTCGCGCAGCCGTCCCTCGTCGCCGTGCCGCCCGCCCTGTCCACGCATCGGGGAGTGGCTGCCGGGAGCGCGGTGGTCCCAGCGGCGCAGATACGGGTTCTTGCCGGGCCGGTACGTCTCCGGCTCGGCGGACAGCCGCACCTGCCTGCCGGGCAGATCGACCTCCTCGATGCGCAGCAGCGGCGTCGCCTCGCATCGGTCGGCCGTGGCGGTGTCGGTGAACTCGACGAGGTCGCCGACGCTCAGCCCGAGCCCGCTGTCGTCGCCGAGGGTGCCCAAAGCGGCCCAGGTGCCGTCGAGTTCGTCGACGGGAAAGGTCACCGAGCCGTTCTCACGGGACCACTTGAAGCCCGCCGCGTCCGCGTCACCGCCCTGGTGGATCTCCACGCGGTAGAGCTGGTTCTCCGGGCCCCGGTAGCGGGCGTCGGGACGTACGAGGCAGGGGTCGTCGTCGGCGCCGTCGGGACGTTCGCTGCGGGCCGCGAGCCTGCCGTCCGAACTGTCCTTCTCCCGGGTCCACTTGGTGAAGGCCTGGCGGACGGCGTCCTTGCCGGGCTCGTCGTCCTCCAGCCCCAGCGCGTCGCCGGTCAGCGCCCGCACCTGCCAGATCACCTTGCGCCGGGCGGCGGTGTCGGTGGTGGCGGCGCCGAGCGCGGTCTCCCTGAGGTAGGGGTCCTCCGCGGCGGTGACGGCACGCTCCCACACCTTCAGATAGGCCAGGAACGGGAACCGTGCGGGCAGCCGGTCGCCCGGGCGCTCCGGGTCGAGGTGGGCGTCGGGCTGGTCCCAGTAGGTCCAGTGCTCCGGCGGCTTGGGCTCCTTGACGTCCTTGCCGCCCTTGCCCCCCTCGGGGCCGTCGCCGCCGGCACCGTCCTCCTTGTCCTTCTCGTCCGGTACGGGAACACCCGGCGCCGGCCGCGTGGCTTCGCACAGGATGCCGTCGACGTAGTACCGGCCCGGGCCGATCTCCAGGTCGTCCAGCTCGCCGCTGCTCCCGGCGAACCGGATATGGAAACCCGCGGCGCCGCTGGGCCCGCCGTGCTGCCCGATCAGGTCGGCCACGGTGGTGCGGCTGTGGTGCAGCTGGATGGCGGCCTGCTCGTTGGCGTCGGCGTCCAGCTGTACCCGGCCCTGCTGGGCGAGGACCGCGGAGTAGTGCCGCTGCGGCCGGAAGGTGCTGCGGGACAGATCTGCGTGCATGGAAGGAGTTCCCCCTCGGATGTGCCGTACGGAAGCGTGCAGTTCGGCGGCGGATCACCCGCCGGCCGGGCAACGGGCCCGTTGCGCCCGGCCGTTCGGGTCGCCGTCAGGCCGTTCAGGCCCTTCGGACCGTTCAGTTGTTCAGGCCGTTCAGACCGTTCAGGCCGTTCAGACCGTTCAGGCCGTTCACGTCACGAAGAAGATCCCGGCGTCCGTTCCGGCCGGGGTGTATTCGGCGAGCCGTGCCCGGAGGCCGTCGGTGCGCTGCGGCTGGTACAGGTCGTGGAACGCGCCGAGTTCACCGCCGTCGTCGGCGCCGCGCACTACGGCGTCGGGACATCCGGGCGCCAACTGCGCGTACGCGGGCGTGCCGTAGCGCTCGCTGGTGAAGACCGGCCGCAGCATCCGCGTCTCCGGACGCTCCCGGTCGGGTACGCAGCGGAACCGGCGCGGCGTGCGCGAGCCGTGCGGAACGTAGCTGAAGCGCATGCAGCCCACCTGCCGCCGGGCCACGTTGACGGGGCCGGTGAAGATGCTGTTCTCCGCGATCTGCACGGCGTGCGTGTGCACTTCGCCGATGACGGTGGTGCGGTGCGCGTGCAGTACGGCGTGCGCGTGCCGGCAGTCGGGAGCGGAGAGCGCCTCCCGATCGTGGCCCGTGGCGTCGAGGACGCTGTCGCGCAGGTGCAGCGGCAGCGGGTCGGTGCCGACCTCGTCGCCGACGACTTCGATCGTGCCGAGGATGCTGCGGTCGATCTCCACGCAGGCCGAGGTGGATTCGAGGACGAGGCTCGCTTCCTGCGGCGAGTGCGGGCGGCAGTCCTCCTCCAGGCTCCAGCCCGGTACGAGGGTGCAGTGCCGCAGCACTACGGCGTCGACCGGCCCGGCCACATGGATGCCGCGGCCGGTGACCAGCAGTCCGTCCAGCACCACCCGCGGCTCCTCGCCGGGCGCGCAATCCCCTTCCGCCGCACGGATGTTGAGCGCGTCGGGCCGGTTGCTGTACCAGTCCAGCAGCCGGACGACGGGACGGGTGCCCTCTGCGGCGCGGAGCTGGAGCCGGTCGCCGGGTTCCAGGTCGAAGTCGAGCTGTTCCTGGAAGGCTCCCCCGGCCAGTTCGATGACGCCCTCGCCCGGGCAGCTGCCGTTGCCGCGGTCCTCGCGCCACTGGGCGTACGCGTCCGTGATCCGCTGGTGGCGCTCGCCGGGGCCGACCCGGTAGACGGTCGCGCCCGGCGTCTGCGGGCGGTCGCGGACGTACTCGCCGCCGCCCGTCTCGTCGGAGAACGCGTAGTGGTAGGTGACCCATACGCCCTGCTTGGGCGCCGACCGGGAGCCGAAGGCCATCCGGCCCAGCTCCGGGTCGACGGCGATCTGCCCGCGCCGCGGGCGGTAGCGCCACTCCGACAGGTCGGCGACGACGATGTTCTCCATCGGCACCGGTTCGTCCTGCCCGTCCCGCCAGACGGTGAAGCTCTTGCCGGGGCCGTAGTAGTCCGCGAGCCGTTCGGCGAGGCGGCGGCGTCCGATGGCGTCGGGCAGGTTGTCCATCGTGGCGATGTGCGCGGCGTGCGGCTCCGGTTCGGGCCGGGTCACCAGCGGGGTGTCGTTGCCGAGGACGGAGAACGTGAACAGGTTCCGGGCGCGGTCGATGCAGTAGGCCGGTGCCCGCGTGACGGAGTACGGGCGCAGCCGCCACACGTACAGACCGACGCCCGCCGGGGTGTGGCCGCCCTGCCGGTGCCGGGACTCCGCGCGTCGCACGTCGGCCGTACGGGCGAGCGAGCCGAACGGGCCTGCCGCGAGGTCGAGTTGCGCGCTGTCGCGGAGGTCGGCGAGCCTGCCGCGGCCGGCCCTTCGCACGTCGGCGGCGGGAGTGGCCGCGCCGAAGAGCCGCACGGGCTGGTGGTGGGCGAGCTGCCGCGAGAGCTCCACGGCCCGCGAGGGCCAGCCGGCGACGCCTTCCGCGAGCTCCTCCAGCAGCGGAAGGGTGCCCTTGCGGCGCCGGTTGGCGACGGTGGCGGCGACGTCCCGCCGCGGTGAGAGGGCTTCGGCGAGCCGCCGGCGCGAGGCGTCGGCCAGGCCGTCCGGGCTTCCGGAGGCGAGCACGCGCTCGTATCCGGGGAGCGGACGGTGGCCGACGAGGTCGCCCAGGTACGGGAGCGCCCACTCGTCCGCGGTCTCCACGAACCAGTCGTCGTAGCCCTGTTCGATCTGGCTGCGTATCCGGTCGGACTGTTCGGCGATGACCGCGAGCAGGGCGCGCAGCGGCTCCCCATGCTCGGCGTCCCGCAGGCGGTGCCACTGCGGGAGCAGGTCGGCGAGGTGGTCCGGCTGCCTGGTCACTGGAGGGCCTCCGTCAGGACGAGCGTGTCGGCGGTCTTCTCCGGCAGCAGCACGAACTGGGCCGGCCGTATACCGCGGAAGACGCACACCGAGCGGCCGCGCGGCAGCCGCCGGGTGTCGGTGATGTCGGGGTTGAGCCGCAGCAGTTCCTCCAGCGGGATCCCGCGCTCGGCGGCGACGTGGCTCAGTGTCTCGCCGTCGGGCGCGGTGACGCGGTGGAACTGCTCGTCGTACGCGGCCTGCCGGGCCGGCACGGTGCGCGGCGGGCCCGGCAGGGTCAGCCGCTCGACGATCTGCTGCGGCGTGCTGCCGGCGGGCACTCCGGTGAAGACGTCGAGGTCCACCCAGTCCACGCCGGGCACGGTGTGCGCGGCGGCCAGGGCGTCCGAGGGCATGGCCGGTACGGCCAAGTCGCGCCCGTGATAGCCCAGTTCGTGCTCCAGGGCCCGGCGCAGCCGCGGTTCGACGTGCTGCCATGAGTGGTCGCGGGCGACCTTCACCTTCGCGGCGACGACCAGCAGCACGCGCTCGCGTACGCCGACGCGCACGGGCAGCCGGGCGTCGCCGTACGTGGCGAGGGCAGAGCGCAGGGCGCGCAGCGTGCGGGAGTCCGGCTCCAGCGGGATGTCGTCGTCGCCGGTGACGGTCAGATGGAGCAACCGCCGCCTGCCGTCGGTGACTTCGCGGGCGACGGCCCTGCCGATGCCGGCGCGGGAGCGTGCGAAGTCCTCGTAGTCCTGCGTGGAGACGAGCCGGTCGAGCGCGGAGACGGCGAGCGGTATCCGGCGACGGCCCGCGGGGAGCCGCCCCGGCCTGCGGGACGGCGCGGCGTGCGCGGGCCCGTCGGGGTCGGCGCCGCCGGTGGCTGGCACGGGGTTGGTGACCCCGGTGACGCCGAGCGGGCGGGTGACGGGCTGGGTGATGCGCCGGGCCGGGACATTCGCTTCCGCGCCGGTGCCGAACCGGTAGCGGGCGCGGACGTTCTCGTGCCCGGACGGCAGCCGCGCGCCGTGCACGCCGTCGCCGAAGGTGACCGTCGTACGGCCGTCGCCCGCCGTGCCGGTGACGTACACGCGCTCGGTGGGGCCACGGCCCGCGAGGCTGTCGACGGCATGCCACAGCAGCCCGTCGACCCGGACCTCCAGGGTGGGACGGGCGCCCAGCGGACCGGCGTCGGGCAGCCAGGTCAGCGGCGCCTGCCAGAGCGCGAACGTCTGGTGTGTGCGGCCCGCGTCGCCGCTTCCGACGGCCTCCTCGCGGCTCTCGCCGTGCGTGGCCGACACGACGTTGCCGAGGACGCGTACGGTGTCGCGGCGGTAGCGGTGGTCGAGGTCCCCGGTGAGGGTCAGGACCGTGTGCACGTGGTCGCCCGGCAGTCGCGGATCGAGATGCTGCTCGGCGCGGGCGACGACGGCGAGTTCGGTGCCGTGGACGCCCGACGTGTGCGGCACGTCGCTGCGTTCGCCGCTGACGGCGATGGTGCGGCCGGGGCGAATCCCTTCGTGGAGCCGGTCGAGGACGATCTCGTTGCCGTGCACGTCGTCCTCCAACGGCTCGTCGGCGAGGCGCAGTTCGACGCCCGCCGCGTGCACGGTGGTGTCCCGGATGTGGGAGAGCAGCACGTCGTGCTCGTCGAGCCAGGGGTCGGCGAGGGTGACTTCGGTGCCGCGCCCGGTAATGCCGTAGTCCGCGTAGGAGGCCGTACGCACGGCGGTGACCCGGGTGTTGACGAAGGCGAGCTTCCGGTCGCCGGGCACTCCGCCCTCCGCGCCCTTGCGGGGTCTGCGGATCGCGATGCGGCTCCCGGGCTCGATGCTCTCGTGCACTCCGTCCAGCCTGAGGACGGTGCGGCCTTCGGGGTCCGGCACCGTGGCGAGGACGACTTCGACGGCGGACGGCTCGCTGCGGGTTGTGTAGCGGGCGGTGATCTCGATGTCGCCCTGCCGCTGCCGCTGCTCCTCGCCGGGCTTCAGCAGCCAGCCCGCCGTGTCGCCGTTGTGCACGGCCACCTGGACGGAACCGTCCTCGCCGGGACGGGAGATGAACACGGTGCGCTCGGGCAGGCCGGGCAGCAGCCGTACCGTGACGCCCGGTTCCTGCGACGTCTCGGGCCGCCGGTTCAGCCAGCCGAGGCCGTGGTCCTGACCGCTGCGCGAGTGCAGCTCGACGCGGCCGGGGCCGAGCGTGAACGTGGTGTCGGCGGGCAGCGCCTCGGTGCGCTGCCGCGAGATGTCGTAGCGCGCATAGCCGAACTCGGCGCGCTGCGGCACCTTTCCCGCGGTGTCGAACTCAATGCGGATGCCCGTCAGTTCGGCCCCGCTCAACGGCCAGTCGGTCTGCTGCACGACCCGGCCCGACCCGTCCTGTACGGGCTTGAGCGGAGCCGTGGAGCCGAACGGGGCGGCGGTGACCCGCATCGCCAGCAGCTCCCGCAGCGCGTCCGGCACGGACGGCGCGGAGGTGGCGGCGGGCCGGGCGCGCTGCCAGGCCCCGTACAACTCCTTGCCCGCGGCCGGGTCCAGAGCGCTCAGCAGTCCTGCGGCGAGACCGGCACCGGCGAGCTGTCCCTGGCCGGCTCCGGGCCCCGGGGCGCGCGGCCCGCGGCCCGTACGGCCGGTGGAGCCGAGCGCGGGCAGCACCGAGCCGAGCACCCGCAGTGCGGGCGTGCCGTCACCGGACGACGGCGCAGCCGATCCGGATGCGGCGGATGCGGATGCGGATGCTGATGCTGATGCTGATGCTGATGCGGGCAACGGTCCGTCGGTGCCGACGGAGCCCAACTCGGCGGCACGCTCGCACAGTTCACCGGTCATCGCGGCGAGGCTGCCGAACCACGCGGCGGGCTCCTCATACGGCGCTGCCAGTGCCTGGGCCTCGGCGAGGCGTTCGCGGGGCGCGGCGAGCCGGCGTATGAACTTCCCAGGGGTGGTGAGCTGTTCGAGGTCCGCACGGAGCGGGGCGAGGACCTGCTCGTCGAACTCCTCGATCAGCTTGCTCGCGGGTCGCGGGTTGGGCGCGGGCCTCGCCCCGGTCTGATCGCCGCCCGGCGCGTCCTCGCCGCGGGGTTCGTCCTCGCCGCGGGGTTCGTCCTCGCCGCCCGGCTCGTTCTCACTGCGCGGCTCGTCCTCGCCGCCGGGCTCCTCCGGTTCGGGGACGGTGATCCAGGCACGGAGGAGCTCCACCAGCTCGTGCAGGGTCGGCGGAGCCGAGCGCGGCAAGCGGATCGCGGTGAAGTCCTCGTCGCGGTCGATGCGGGTGTCCGCCACGGAGAGCAGCCGGTGTTCGCCTCCGCCGAAGACGAAGAGCAGCTTGTCGCCCTTCTTCAGCGGTTGCGCCGTTCCCGCGACGTAGATCTCGGAGCGCTTCTCCAGATCGCCCGGGACGATCAGGGAGGGACGGCGGCGCCGCACCTTCAGCTCGTTCCACGCAGCGCGCGCGAGCAGGTCCTCGTCGGTCTCGTACGTCTGCGCCTCGTCCTCGGAGGCCGACGGCACGCTGTGGCTGCGGGAGCCGCGCGGGATGAGCACCTCGGCGTCCTCGTCCGCGCGCGGGTCGCGGTCGACGGTGTACGCGAGGTAGGTGCCCGCGGCGACTCCGGGACGCGGCCTGTGGCCGACGAGCCGGGCCAGCATCGCGAGCGAGCGGTGCTCGTCCGCCGTACGCAAGTAGCCCTCGTCGGCGATGCGTTCGGAGTGGAAGGTGAGCAGGTCGCCGAGGACCGCCCAGGCGTCGAGCAGCGCGACGGCGGGGTCGTCCGTGGTGCGCGCCGTCAGCCCGCGCAGCGCCGGATAGGCGGGTGAGGCGAGCCGGTCGAGCATGGCGGCGAGGAACGTGCCGTGCGTGCCGGTCCGCAGCTCCAGCGCGGTGCGGCCCGGCGGGTTGTACAGGGCGGCCGGGGCGCGGGTCTCGTCGTGCCCTCCGCAGCCGCATCCGCAGCCAGCGCCCGAGCCCGAGCCCGAGCCCGAGCCGCGCGAACTCCCGGTGCCGGGTGAGGTGTTGTAAGGAGGGGTGCTCATCGGGTGTCACCCCCTGCGAGCGTGATCTCCAGCCTGCCGTTCTCCGGCAGCACCGGGTCGTTGTCGCACTGCGCGATCTCCAGCGGTCCGAGCCGCAGCACTCCGTCCTCCAGTTCTCCTCGGTCCTCGTGGAACTGCCTGCGCAGCCTGGTGACTTGGACACTCTCCACACCCGCGACGGCCGCCGCGGCCGCGACCAGCCGGGAGAGCCTGACCGGTTCGCCGAAGCTGAGCGCGTCCGGGTGGAAGAAGCCGAGCCCGCGTCCGCCGGGCAGCGGGCGGGGGCCGAGCACACGGTGCAGTTCCGCGAGGATCTGCCCGTGCTGGTGGCCCGGCGCCGCGCACACCGTGACCGCGATATCGAGCGGAACGGCCTGCGCCGGGCGGACGATCAGGTCGTGGCCGATCCTGCGGCGTCCCTCCAGAGCCTGCTCGACGGCTGCCAGCAGCTCCGCTCCGGGCTCGGCCGAGCCGTAGCCGTCGACTGCGACGTGCGCCTCCGACAGGCTGCCCGTCCAGCGGATCTCGGCCGCCGCGCGCTGCACGCCGCGTACCTGCGCCGCGAGGTGGGCGTAGTCGTCGGCGGTGACGGCGCGCAGCCGGCTGCGCTTGAGCGTCAGCGGCGCCAACTGCCGTACCTGGTCGACCGCTTCGGGATCCGTCCCGCCCGTGGCGGGCAGCGGATTGCGGACGCCCGCGACGGGCGGCGGCTCGGCCGCGTCCGCCGCGTCAGGGTCGCGGCAGAGGACGAGGTGGCCGATCGCCTCCGCACCGACGTTGCCCGCCGGACCGCCGCCCGTGCGGTAGTGCAGGGCGAGCCTGCTGCCCGGTTCCGGCACGGCTCCGTACAGACCGTCGCCGAAGCGGAGGGCCAGGCGTCCGTCGTCCTCCAGCTCGCCGGTGAAGTGCCGGTCGTACGGGCCGCTGTCGAGCAGGTCCCGGCGCGGTTGCCACACCTCCGCACGGCGGTCATCGTCGCCTGCGTCCGCGCCGGCAGCGTCCGCCACGGCGGCCACGGCGGGGAGCGCGGAGCGCGGGTCCTGCACGGACGCCGCCGCGGGGCCGTGCAGCACCGGGTCGTCCGGGTGGAGTCCGGTCGCGTACGCGGACCCCCAGGTCTGGGCGATCTCCCAGGCGATGCGCCCGTCGAGCACCGTGCCGGCGCGTGCCCGTGCGGTGAGGACGGCCAGCCGCCGCAGCTTGGCACCGAGGTACTGCTCGCTGCCGTGCAGCAGTTCGCGCAGGGCCGCCTCCGGGTGCTCTTGCAGCGCGAGCTGTTCCAGGACGCGCAGCCCGAACAGGACGGTCAGCTCGGCGACTTCGTCGTCCGAGAGGCCGTCGTGGTCGCGGGCCGACCGCCACAGTCCGGTGAGCCGCTCCCGTACGGCCTCCGGGATGGCGGCGAGCCGCCGGGCCTGACCGCCGGCGATGTGACGGGGCTCGGGATAGGGCACGGCCTGCACGACCGGGGTGTTCTCCAGTACGGGCCGAGGACGCGGCACGATGCCCGGGTAGACGGACCGGGCGAGCAGCGTCCGCAGGGCCGCCGCCTGTCCGTGCACGGTGGCGGGGAGAACGCTCCCCCAGCCTCCGGCCGGGGGTGCCCCCACCCCCCGCAGCCCGGCGTTCTCCAGGCCGATTCCGGCGCGTGCCGTGTCCTCGGCGCCGAGGAGCGAGTACAGCTCGCGTACCGCGTCCGGGGTGAGCCGGTGGCCGTGATCGGCCTTCCGCAGCAGGGAGTTGACCAGCCGCGCGGGCGGGTTGCCGGCCTGCCGGTCCGCGCAGCCCGGCTCAGGCTCGCAGGACGGCAGCACGGCGGGCTCGGTGGGCAGCACCACCGTCTCGGGCTGCGCGCCGCCCCAGGTGAGGGAGCGGCCGTGGTCGGCGAGGACGGTGTTGCCGCGGGCCACGGTGACGTCGCCGACGGGCTCGCAGTCCGGGCCGGCGACGGTGGAGAGCACCAGCGGGAAGCCGGGCGCGTCCTCGGGCGCCCAGGTGACCTCCAGCACGGGCTGGCCCACGAGTTCGTCGACGGCCTCGGTGACGGAGGTCAGCCGCACCGGCTGCCGGTGGGCCGGGTCGGCGTCCCCGGGGGTGCCGGTGCGCGGGCCGCGTACCTCCTCCAGGACGAGCAGGTCGCCGGGGCGCAACCGGAGTGTGCGGCAGGTGTGTTCGGCGTCGGCCCACTCGTCGCGCAGGGTCGCGGAGGTGGCGCCCCTGGGCAGGAAGCACTGCTCGTCGCCCCAGGTCCACAGCCGGATCGCGTTGTGCGCGGGGTGCAGGTGCAGGGACCGGTCGCCGAGGGGTTCGAAGATCTCGGCGGCGCCGCGCTCGTCGAGGGCCGCCAGCTGGTCCTCGTCGAGGACGGTGCCGGGAGCGGGCGGCTCGTGAAGTCCCGGCGTACGCACGTCGATCGCGGCGAAGCGGTAGCTGTCCGGGGGCAGCACGAGCGGCTCGGCGACCTCCAGGGTCACGAAGGCGCGCGCGTTGCAGCCGTCGTGCATCGGGTAGTCGATGAGCCGCACGTGGCGGCGTACGGAGACGCGGCGGCGCGCCGTATCCAGGTAGGCCTCCGTCGCGACCGCGTCCTGCTGGTAGCCGATCCGGTCCGCGGTGTGGGCGAGCAGCTCGACGAGGGTGGTGCCGAGGTCGGCCGCGTGCCGCTCGCGCCAGTCGGGCGCGGTCAGCGCAAGCCGGTCGAGCACGACCTGGCGGAGCGTGTCGAAGTCGCGGGCCGTGTAGTCGATGACGGGAGCCGGTGCGCCACCGGGTGTCCCCGTGTCCTCGGGTGCGCACTCCGCGTCGTCGTCGGCGCAGTCGAAGGGCGACGGGCAGTCGGCGCCGAAGCGGAACTCGGCGCTGTGGTAGCGCTGGTCGAAGCCGGGATACGGCTCGCTGCCCGGGCGTCCACCGGGGCCCTCGGCGACGAGGGAGAGCCGGTAGTGGGACGTGTCGCCGGTGCGGTCGAGGACGACCAGCAGCCGGTCGTCGAGCTCGGGGTCGGGCTCCCGCTCGACCGTGACGCTCTCGGCGGTCAGGCCCGTGATGCGGCGTCCGCCGTCGATGCGGACGTTGCCGGGGCGGATGCCGTGCGGTGCCTTGCCGAGGAAGGTGACGGTGAGGGTGCGTCCGTCGTCGCCGACCTCGACCCCGTCCACGCCGCCGAGCCGGGCGGCACGGATCTTGCCGCGGCGGGTGTCGGTGCGGCAAGTCAGTTGTCGCTGGGGGCCGTTCATGCGGCTGCCCTCCCTTCGAAGGTGTCGTCGCGACGTGTGCCGCCGGCGCCGCCCGCCGTGCCCGCGCGGATGACATAGCGCAGCCGGACCCGCACGGTCTCCTCCTCGCTGGTGACGTCGATGCCCTCGACCTCGATCAGGTCGCCGAGCCAGCGCTGCAGCGCGCCCTGCACGGACATCTCGACGGTGGCGGCGAGTTCGGGGCTGTTGGGCGCGAACGCCAGGTCGAGCAGCCCGCATCCGAAGTCGGGGCGCATGACGCGCTCGCCGGGGCTGGTGAAGAGCAACTGCTCGATCAGGTCGCGCACATGCTCGTCGTACGGGGCGTGCGCGGTGCGGCCACGCCTGTCCGTACGGAACGGGAAGGCGATGTCCGTACGCGGCCTGCGCGTGCTCCGGTTGAACATGCCCGGGTCGTGCATGCTCATCGGCAGCTCACTCCCTGCGGTGCGTCGCCTGCGACGGGCGGACCGTGCGGCACGAGAGCGGCGGAGAAACACTGCGCGGCCGTCGTGCTCAGCAGCACCGGCCGTCCGCCGGCGAGGATCCGGGCGCCGCCTCCCGTGTCCGCGGTGAACCGGACCGTCGTGCACGGCTGGGGGCGTCCGCCTTCGGTGTGGGGACAGCCCGTCACCGTGAACATGTCCGCGGCGGTGGCCACTTGGGCTCCGGCGACGCGGACCGTTCCGCGGCTGCCCGCCTCGGCGCGGACGCTGCCGCCGTGCGGGCAGCGCAGCGCGGACGCCGTGGTGAGGGGGCTCGCTGAGCCCCCGGTGTCGTAGGACACGGTCTTTCCTCCCCCTGCGCGGCCGGCCCGCGCACTGTGCGGCAGTTGCTGTCGGACGGCACGGATCAGCGATTCCGGAACACCGTCAGCCCGCCCTCGTTGATGTCGACCTCGCTGCCGGTCACCGAAATGGACGCCCCGTGGCCGCTGTTGATGACCACGCCCTTCTCGTCGATCTGCACGTACGCACCACCCGGCGCCTTCAGCAGAATCCCCGTACCGCCCGGCACGTCCGACATGACGATCTTGTGCTTGCCCTCGGTCTCGATGACGACCGGATGGCTGCCCGGCAGCTCCTTGCGTACGTCCGGCGGCAGTTCCTCGGCCTCGCCGTACCAGCAGCCCGTCCAGACCGGGAAGCTCGGATCGCCCTGCTCGAACTCCACCCACACGCCCGAGCCGGCCTGCGGCAGCACGAACTGCCCCGCCGCCTGGCCCGTGAACGGCAGACACGGCAGTGCCCACGTCGACGCCTCGTCCCCGAGCACGTCCGGCACCTGCGCGGTGATCCTGCCGATGCGCAGCGGGTCCTCGTTGTCGACGACCCGGCCCCGGTACTTGCCGAGGAAGCGGTTGTTCTGTGCGGGTGGCATGCGGAGCGCTCCTTGGGTGGCTCGGTGGTGCTGCTGTCTCAGGGACGGACGCGGTCGCTGCGGGCGATGAGCCCCTCCCGGGACAGCGTGAAGTTCTGCCGGAAGGACCCCGGTTTGAGGTGGTGGGTGACGCTCTTGACGTAGTAGTCGCCGTCGTACGTACGTCCCGCGCCGCGCACCCCGACCAGCTCGCGCGGGCGCAGCACATAGCCGTGACGGTTGACGTCGAGGTGCCCCGAACCGGAGATCGCGTCGGCGGACGTGGCGGCACGGGCGAGGGCTTCCGCCTCCGCCTGCGCGGGGTCCTTCTTCGCCGTGCCGGAGAGGGTCTTGCGCTTCAGCGCGGGCGTGGGCCGCAGCCCGAGCGGCGGACGCAGCGGGTCGATGGGCCGCTGCGGCAGCAGCCGCGACTCCCGGTTGCGCGGGTCCTGCACCCGGGCCTGCGGCTCCTCGCGAGCGGTCCCGTCGTAGGCGAACGTCAGCTGGTCGACGGTGGATTCGGTGTCCATGTTGACGTTCAGCGCGTGCTGACGCTGCCCGAGGCGCTGTTCGGGACCCCAGTAGGCGGTGGACCGGCCGGGACGCGGGCCGGGATCGAGGTAGAAGGTGTAACCGTTCGCGCGGGCAAGGTCGTTGACGTAACTGAGGTCGGTGCCTGTCTGGTAGTCGACACGCAGTTCGCGGCGGGGCTGCTGCGGGATCTGCTCGCGGACGATGCGCGGGTCGATGCCGTAGTCGGCGTAGTGGCCGAGGATGCGGGCCACCCGCTGCGACGGGGCGAGGTTGGGGAAGCGGTCGGTGCGCTCCTCCAGGTCCATCAGCAGCGTGAGGTCCTCGCCGGTGACCGTCAACGTCGACTGGCCCGGCCGGTTGCTCGCGCCGACCTCGTGCCGCACGATCAGCCCGTCCAGCAGCACGGACGGCGTGCCCTTCACGGTGACGGTGACGATCACGCGCGTACGGGGGCTGAAGAACCCCTCGGGCAGCAGCCGCTGGATGATCGAGCCGCCCTTCGTCAGGTCGAACGCCATCTGGAATCCGCTGCGTTCGCCCGACGTCATCGTGATCTGCGCCGACAGCAGCGCGTCGGTGACCTCCGGCGGTACGGGCTTGGTCAGCTTCGGCCCCATCAGCAGCCCCAGATGGACCGGACCGCGGCCGATCGGCTCGTCAGCCATGCGGCGACCCGCTTCCCGGGAAGCCGCCCGACAGCGGGATGCGTATCTCCCGGCCCGGCTCCTCCGTCAACTCGGCAGGGTCGAAGACGGGGTTGGCGTCGGCGATGCGCCACCACTGGCCGGGGTCGCCGAAGTACCGCTGCGCGAGGTGGTCCGGCCGCTCCCCCGCGGCGACGGTGTGCACCGCGTAGTCGTCGTGCTCGGCCGACTGGGCGTCCAGGGGCGGCAGTAACCGCCGCTTGGTGTACCGCACTTCGGTGCCGTCCGGCATGCGGTGCACGCCGATCTCCGCGTCGTGGTAGCGGCTGTCACTCGGATACGGGTGCGCTCCGGGTATCCGGTCCAGCGCACTCTCGTACGGCTCGATCCCCGCCATGGTTCCTCCCCCTCAGCTTCCGTTAGCCCCTGCTCGTCCCGCTCGCGGTGAACGCACTGCCGCCGAGCCCGAGCGCGCCGATGCCGCCGCGGGGCGCGATGCCCGCCAGCCGCTCCTTCTGGGCCAGGTGCGCCATGTACAGCTCGGCACCCCGGTGCCCAGCCGGCAGATCGCTGACCGACAGCACCTTCATCCCGATGCTGAGCGCGGCCCGCATCGGATTGAGATTCACGTCGAACGCCGACTCGTTGACGGACAGCTCCGTCAGCCGCACCGGCATCACGCGCTTGCTGCCCCAGGTGAACAGCGTGAGGGGCTTCTCGATCGGACTGATCTCGATCGCCCCCTTCTTCGACAGCCTGCTGTTCTCCCTGATCTGCGCGGTCGTGGGATGCACGAGCATCTCCAGCGCGGCCAGTTGGGGATGGATCCCGTCGGGCGCCGCGATCTCCAACTGATCGGTCGAGTCGATCTCGGCCGTGAACTTCCACGTCTCCTGGGCCGGCCCCTTGAGCCGCATCGCCTCGTTCTTGTCCCCCTCGCCCTGTCCGTCACCCCCACCCCCGGCGGACTGCGGCTGCAGCGACCGCTCAAGGGTGTCGGGATTGAACTGCATCACGATCACGCGCTGCGGCGTGCCCCGCTCGGGGTCGACGATGACGATTCCCGAGCGGATGGGGCGGGGTATGTCTGCGAATCGGGTCATGACGATCTCCGTTCACTCGAAAACAATCAGAATGCCCGATCCATTTTCTGCAGCAGCCTCATGGAACTGCACTACATCCATAAACGCAGATCGCATTTTCTCTCCCCGCTCAGGATCCAGCGACCATCCATCCGGGGGGATATTCATGCTGTCCAGAAATTCCGGATCAAAGAATTCCATGAACTCATCGACAGTTATATCGGACAGGTTCTCATGATTCTCCTCCGTCTCATTCGGACTCTGGTACCGAATCGGCCCGAACTCAGATTGAACCATCGTGGGCGAGCCTCCCATGAGGACATTCTCGTAAGGACTGGCCGGGAACGTGACCCCTTTGGCCAGAGCCTCCTCCTTCGGGATCGGCGGCTCCCCGGCGAGGGTGAAATGAAACCCCGGCCAGGTGTCACGCAAGGTGATCTCCCTCAACTTCCCTTCTGCCGCAGAATCCAGAATCTCATGAACAGCTGATGGGCTCTCAAGCACGCCGGACCCTGCAACTTGCAGCGGAACCTCGACAAAGCGAACGTTCAACATGCCAGCACCAATCACAACCACGGCTCAGCCGCACAGACGGCTTCGCGAACATCCAAATACAGCGCGGCAGCCGAACGAACCGCGATAGCGAGATCATCTTTGTCAGAAAACCGCAGTGCCAACTCCTGCGAGGGAAATTCGACGGGATCGCTCCGGCCTTCATCCACCATGTCTGCCAGCATGGAGAAGGTTGCTCCCACGACCCCTGATTTCGCCCGCAGGTACGTGTGTGCTTCGAGCAGCGACCCGCGCACCTCGAAGCTCAGCGTGAGCGCATATCCGTCCCGCTGCTCCCTGTGCCGGAAAAAATTCTCCGACTTCATATAGTCGAAAGACAGAGAGATCCCGTTCAGCGCCTCGCCCAGCTCGCGCTGCCCGACGCTGTCTTCGCCCGGCGCCACGCGCCCCACGCGTTCCCGGCACAGTTCGACGTATCGTTGATCAAAGTCAATGTCACGAAGCAGATCGAGAAACCTGTCCTCGTTGTCATCGGGGTTCATTTCGACGACCTCTCCCTTCCGTCAGACCGAGCGAACCCGTGCATCCTCATCGTTCCCGCCGATAGCGTATATGAATCGGTGGCTTACGCCGGCTTGCCAACTCTTCAAATTCCCGAGCCTGGGGAAGGTTCCTATTGGATTCTGGAACTTCCAAGTATAGATCACCTTCCAGCTTCTTACCGTCCAAGCTCTCATGCTTATCGCTACGGATCTCGGTGCCGGGACTGTATTTTATTTCAATCTCATCCAAATGCTTCTGCATATCCTTCTCGGTCATGACATCAAAATCAATGGCCTTACGAGATATGATCTCTCCCGGCTTTCCGTTCCGCGGAGGCCGATAGGAATCCACACGGAACCTCTTCGCATCCTCTTGTTTCTTCCTGAGGGCCCTGTCCTCTCTCGGATTGGTTTTCCGGGAGACCTTCGCGTCCAAGTTAGGGCGGACATTCACCTCGTGCGCGTGCCGCCTCATGTCTTCTTCCGCGGTCTTATTGAACCTGTTCCCCCGCGCCGTCGGGCCAGTCTCCTGCATGTGATCGCTGGCGACCTTCCAGTCCGCGCGGTCCCGAGTAACGATCTTCTTGTCCTTGTTCCTCGGGGCGTTGCGTTCCTTATCCTTACGCGCCACATAGTCTTGATATCTCTTCTCAGTGGCCGCATTACGGAAGGCGCCCTTCTCATCAAGCTCGTTGGCCCTGACCTCGGCCACCTGAGCGTCGCGGTCCGAACCGTCCTTGGCGGTCTTCGGGTCTACCCCTTCCTTCGCTTCATCCTGCTCCTTGTGACCGCCCTTCTTCGTGCCTTTTTCCTTCCCCGAGGGCTTTCCTGTCCTCCCCTCGGCACCCTCATCCTCTTTTTCTTCCTCGGAGATCTGCTTGTCCTTGATCTCTCCTGGCGTCTTCTTCGACTTGTCCCAGGGGTTGAAGTCCTCGTCGGGGTTGAGCCGCGCATGAATGTCCCCCGCGTCTCGGCCTCGCAGTTCAAGGGCGGTCAGGCGGTACCAAGCCCGCATCCCGGCAAGGGTGCTGTTCATGACCGTGCGGAAGATGCCCTTGATGAGCATGGCCCGGAGCGGGGGCCGGATGCGGGCGACGATCTTGGCCAGGCGCTGGCTCTTCGACTCCTGGGAGTTCTCCTTCTTGCGGGTCTTCTCGCGTTTGCGTTCCTTCTCCTGCCGCTTCTGCTCCGCACGCCGCTGGTGCTGCTTCTTCAGCAGGTCGCGGCGGCGCTTGTACGCGTCGCGCATGCGGCGGGCCCTGTCGTTCAGCTTGCGGCCCAGGTTGCGGCCCTTGCCTGCGAGTCGGCGGCCCGCCCGACGGGTCCTGTTCAGGGCCGACTTGACGGTCTGGCGGGCGCGGCGCATGGCGCGGCCCGGGCGGGATTCGCCGTCGCGGCGGGGCTGGCGCTTGCTGCCCTCGGTCTCCTTGCGGCGGTTGTCCCCGTCCCGGTCGTCGCGCCGACGGTCGCGGTCGGGACCGCGGCCGTCGTCACGGCGCTGGTCCCGGTCGCGATCCGGGCCGCCGTCCCGGTCCGGGCGCTCGTCGCGGTCCGGGCGGCGGTTGCCGTCACGCCCCGGTGACCCCGGGCGGTTGTCGCTCGGGCGGCGGGAGTCCGTGCGGCCGCCAGGGCGCCTCGTGTCGCGGTCCGTGCGGTCGCGGCGGTCCGCGTCACTGTCCGTACGGCCGCGCGCCCGGCGGCGGTCCGGGTGCCGGAGCGTGTCGCGGGCGGCGCCCCTGCGAGGGCCGTCACCGTCGCGACCCCGCAGCTTGCGGTTGGCGTCGCGCATCCGCCGCCGCGCGAGGTTGACGTCCTTGCCCTCCTCGCGGCGCTCCTCCCGGCGGTCCTTCTTCTCGTCCTCCTTCGCCCGGTCCCGCTGCTCCCCACGGCGGGGCTTCTTCTCCGGAGCGGGCCGCTTCTCCGGGCGGGCCTCCTTCTCCGGGCGGGAGGACTTCTTGGGCGGCGCCGGCTTCTTGCGGGGCGAGCGGGGCTTGTTGGCCCGGGGTGCGGGCCTCTTCTTCTTGCCCATGTTCTTCGCCATGCCGCTCAGCGACCTGCTGACCTTGCCCATGTACTTGCCGACGCCGCTGATCAGTGCCTCGTAGATGAGTTCCAGCAGCGCGACGACGCCCGCGGCGACGGTCTTGGCGAAGAGGATCGCGGCCTTCGCGCCGCCGCCCTTCACGGCCTTCAGGTACTCCATGAACGTGCCGAAGGCGCGCAGGATTTCGCTGAGCGCGCCGTATGCCGTCTTCAGCGCGTCGATGACGGCCATGACCCACCCGGCGCCCGGAATGAGCTTCGCGACGACCTTGGTGACGATCAGTTCGCCGATGATGAGCGGGAGTTGGGGGACGGCGGCGTCCCAGGCCATCTTGGCCATCTCCTCCTTGCTCACGCCGCCCTTGGTGAGGGTGTTGAAAGTCTCCAGAGGGATGCCGATGATCTCCTGGACCTTCTGGTTGAACCACTCCTTCACCGCGGCCTTCACCTCGTTGAAGAGGTGGTTGCGGGCGCCGCTCTCCGCCGAGGCCTTCGCGTTGCCGAGCCAGCCGCCCGGGTCGGTGACGATGTCGCTCGCGATCTGCGCCCATTCGCCGAGGCCCTTCAGCAGAGCGCCGCCGTACTCCATCGCCTTGGTCGTCACGGTCTCGGCGACGTCGACCGCGGCCAGCATCCCCTTCTCGAAGAGGTCGAGGCCGGCGAGCAGGACCTTCCCGAGTCCGTCGAGGAGCTTGCCGATGCCCTTCTTCAGCGCGTCCGCGGCCTCGTTGACCTTCTTGACGGCGGCGTCGCGGTAACCGTCGATGGTGTTGCGCCACTTGTCGCGCATCGCCGGGTAGTCCTTGAGGAGTTCGTCCCCGAGGGCGATGAGCGCGTCGGCGAAGTCGTTGATCTGTTTGACGACCCAGTCACGAGCCTTGTCGATGAACTCGAAGACCTTCTTCTTGAACTCGTCGATGATGCCGGTGACGAGCTTGCGCGCTGCCGCGAAGATGCCCTTGATGGCGTTCTTGAGCTTGGCGAACTGCTCCTTGACCCAGTCGATGCCCTGTTCGACCCAGCTCTTGGAGTCGTCTTTGTCCTTGTCGCGCTTGTTCTCGGCGTCCTTCTCCGCACCCTGGCGCTTCTTGTCGATCTCCTTGTTGTCGTCCTCGGTGCGCTTGTGGACCTTCTCGTCCGTGTCCTCCTTCTTCTCCTTGATGTCTTTGCGGGCCTTGTCGTATTTCTTGCCCTTCTTGTCGTCGATGTCCTTGGTCTTGTCGTCCTGCTCCTTCCTCCACTTCTCACGCGAGTCGGACACCTCGGAACGGCCCTTGTTCCTGGCGTCCTCCTGCGTCCTGCTGTTGGCGGAGACCTCCCGCCGTACGTTCTTGTCGTGACGCTGCTTGTCCTCGCGGGCCTTCTTCTCCTTGTCGGTCCGCTCCTTGGACATCTGCTTCTGACCCTGCGCGAAGCCCCGCTTGATCTGCGGACCGCGGTCGTGTGCGGCCACCGCGGACACCGCTTCCACGGTCACCGGTCCACCGGCGCCCGGTGCCTTTCCGCCGCCCGGGGCGCCGCCCTTCGCGTCCTTGTCGCCGCCCTTGCCGCCGTCGACCTTGGCCTCGAGGGTCTCCTTCGGGACGTCCGGGTAGATCTGGTCCTCGCCCATCGGACGGGCGGCGTCCTCCCGGCCGGCCTTGTGCAGCTCCTCGTTCTTCTCATCGAGCTTCTTCTGCTGCTTGTCGGTACGTTCGGGGTCGGCGTCGGCGTCCGTCGGCAACTTCGGTGCGTCACCTACGCGGGTGCCCTGGAGGCCCTCGTCGGTCGTCTCCACCCCGTCGATGGAGTCGACGACCTTCCCGGCAAGCCCCTTCAGCAGCTCCCAGCCGATGTCCCACCAACTCGGCTCCTCCGCCTCGGCCTCGGGCAGCTCTCCCTTGGGCTTCTGCTCCCCGTTGATCTCCGGGGTCTTGCCCTTCGCCGCGTCGGTCTTGGCGACCTTCTGGTTGGTGTACTGGCCGGGTGCCGCCGGTTTCGGGCCGCCGCGCAGCGTCTTGGGCGAGCCGGAGGGACGCTCCATCTTCGGAGGGGCCTTCTTCAGGCTTGCCCGCTCCTTGCCGACCGACTTGTCGACCGCGCCGTCGACGCCCTTGATGGTCTGCAGCGCCTGGTGCGGCTTCAGCTTCCCGGCGGCCGCGAGACCCGCCTCGGGCGTGGAGTTGGAGACGTCGGGTGCCGGGCCGTCCTTCTTGCCCTTCAACGGCGCGGGACCGCCGCCGCCTCCGCCCTTGGGGGCCTTCGGCGCCGGGCCGCCGCCCTTGCCCGCCTTCGCCGACGCCGCCTTGGACGCATCGGCCTTGGGCGCTGACGGCTTCGACGGGGCGGACTTCGCGGCCGCGGGCTGCGCGGACTGCTTCGGGGCGGGCTTCGCCGCCTTCGCCGCCTTGGCCGCCTTCTTCGCCTCCGGTTTCGGCTTCTCCTGCTTGGCCGGCGCGTCCGCCTTGGGCTCGGCGGCCGCCTTCGGCGCGGACGACTTGCCCGCGGCCTGCGATACGGCCGGGACGCCGCCGCCCGGCTGCGAGCCGCCGTCTGCGCCTGCTCCGGGTCCTGCGCTTTCGGGCACCTTGGGGGCGGCCTGCGCGGAAGCGGACTCCTCGCCCGCGGCCTTGTCCTCCTCGGTGGCCTGGCCCTTGCCCGCCGAGGCCTCCTTCGTGGCCCCGTCGTCCTCGGCCTTCTCCCCGGACTTCCCCTCCGGCTTCTCCCCGGAGGACGAACTGTCCGAGGATTCCGGCTCCTTGGTGCCGGAGTCCTTGCTCGCGGAGTCCTTGCTCGCGGAGTCCTTGCTCCCGGACACCTTCTCCCCGGACTCGGCAGACTCCGTACTGCTCTTGTCGCCGGACTTCTCCCCAGGCTCCTCCCCGGACTTCTCCGCTGAGGAACCGGAATCCTTGCCGCCTTCGGCGGTCCTGCCCTCCTGCGGGCCGCTCTTCGCACCGTCCTGCTTCTCGCCCGGCTCCTTGCCGGAGCCGCCGGACCCGGTGGCCTGGCCGCGCTTGTCCTCGTCGGCCTTGGCGAGTTCCTCGGAGGAGCCGTCCTTGGAGACCCCGCCCTCGCCCCGCTCGCCGGACCCCTCTGCGGAGTCCTCCTCGGCGCGGCGGGACCCGTCGTCGCGTTCGCGGTCCTCGGCGCGGTTCCCGGCCCGTTCCTGCTTCGCCTCCGCGTCGCCGCCCGGGCCGCCGGGCTCGCCGTCCTTGTCGTCCTTGCCGTCCTTGTCGTCCTTGCCGTCCTCGGTGTGCTTCCCGTCCGGCCTGCCGGTCTCGTCGCCGTCCTTCTCGCCCTCGCCGTCCTTGTCCGCGCCGGCCTCGGGGTCGGGACCCACCTCCTGGTCGGCGGTCCTGCCGGGCTGCAGGTCCTTATCGGCCTCGGCGTCTGCCTCGTTCTGCTCGGCGGGGCCCTTCGCGACCTCTTCGGCGTCCTCCTCCTGGCGGGCGTCCTCGACGGCGTCGGCCTTCGTCGGCGGGGGCTTCGGCACGCTCGGGACGCCGTGCTTCCCCGCGACGCCCTGTGCCGCGCCGGGCTCCTTACGGTCAGCGTCCACGGGCTTTCCATCGACGGGCTTCCCGGAATCCGCACCGGCCCGACTGCCTTGCTGCTGAACGGAGTTCGTACCCGTGGCGGAGGCGTCCTGTCCGCCGCGCCCAGATGAGGCCGAGCCGCCCGCGGGGGCGGTGGCCGGTGTCATCCGGTCCGCGGTCTGCACGCCGGATACGTCCAAGTCGTCCTCGGGAACGTGGTCCTGAGGCTTGATCTCGGTGTCCCAGGCGCTCTTCTCGTCCTTGTCGCCGTCCTGCTCGTCGCCTTGCTCGTCGTCCTTGTCCGCGGCGTCGTCGCCGAGACCGGCCGTCTCGTCCTCGCCGTCCTGTTCCAGGCCGAGAGGTCCGTCGTCCTCGGAACCGTCCTCCTCGGCGGCGCGTTCGTCGTCCTTGCCGCCGCCCTTGGGGTGCTTCTCGCCGGGTTCCGCGTCGCTGCGGTCGAGGCCGCCCGCGGTCTTCGCGCTCTGCTTGCGGTTCTCCTCGTCGGCCTTGTCTTCCTTCTCGTCCTCGCCGCCCGCGCCGTCACGTTCCCGTTCGGCGGTGGACTCGGCCTCCTTCTTGCCGGCTTCGCGCTCCTCCTCCGCACGGCCGCCCGAGTCCTTCTCGTCCTCCTTCTTCTGCTCCTCCTCGTCCTTCTGCCCGGACTCCTCCTGCTCCTTCTTCTCTTCCTTCGCCTCGGAGTCCTGGCCGTCCGTCTTCTCCTGCTCGTCCTTCTCCCGGGCGGCGTCCTTCTGTGACTTCTCCTCGTCCTCCTTCTTCTGCTCCTCCTTCTCCTGTTTCTGCTGCTTCTGCTCGTCCGCCTCTTCGGCGTTCTGCTCGTTCTCCCGCTGCTTGCCGTCCTGTTCGCGGGCGCTGCGACCGTCGACGGACTCCTGCTCGCCGGACTCGGTGCCGGTGCCCTTGCCGGAGCCGTTGGAGCCCTTCGGACCGCTGGACTTGCCGCTGCCGCCGCCCGCGTCGCGTCCGGGCACGTTCTCCCGGTCGGGGGCCTCGGCCTTGCGGCGCTGCGTGCGCTTGCGGCGCTCGTCCTTGGCCTTCTCCTTGTTCTCCTGAGCGGCCTGTACGTCGGCACGCTTGCGCTCGCGCTCCTGCTCGACCCCTTCGACGGCGTCGGGTATCGCCTCCGGGACGAGGGCCCCGTCCATCGGCAGCGGCCCGTCCTGCTCCAGCTCGTCGGCCAGGTCCAGCAGCCGCCCGTAGTCCGGCGACGTGAGGCGCACTTCGAGCCGGTCCAGCACCGAGTCCTGCAACTCGGGTGCCATGCGGGCCAGTTGGAGGCGTACGCGTCCGGAGGCGTCCGACGGGTCGCCGCGCAGCGACCGCAGTACGTTGCCGACGAGGCGCTCCACCAGCCCCGCCGGGTCAAGCTTCTCGGCGCGCATGCGGTCCGCGTCGACCGTGGCGTAGCGCATCCAGGCGGGGGTGACCTCGCCCTTCTCGACGTCCACGGGCCGCGCCGGCTGCGGGGCGTCCGCCGCCGCGGTCTCCTCGCGCATCAGCCGCTGCGCCGCCGACTCTGCCTCCTGCTCGGCGGCCTCCTGCGGCAGGCTGACGGCGCCGAGGTCGCGGCCGGCCGCCAACGGGCCCGCGCCGTAAGGGTTCTGGACGGTGTGCATCAGCTCGTGCGCAAGCAGCCGCTGCCCCTCCGCCGTGCCGGGCGCGTAGGCGCCCTCGCGGAAGAAGATGTCCTGGCCGACGGCGACGGCGTCCGCGCCGAGCATGCCTGTCAGCGCGTCTGCGTCCCGGTCGGTGTGCAGCCGCACGCTGCCGAGGTCGTGGCCGAGCTGCTCCTCCAACTCCCGCCGCACGCCCACGTCCAGGGGCTGCCCGGCGCCGCTGACGATGTCCTTCGGCTCTGGCGTACGGGACTTGGCGGCGCGCTCTCTGCGTTTGCGCCGCCGGGCCTCGTTCGCGCTGCGCTGCTCCTCGGCGGAGACGTGAGTGCTGCTCACCGGCGCCGCCCCCCGTCCGGTCCCGGCCTCCGCGCGGGTGCGCGCCCGGGCGCTTCGCCCTCGCCCGCGAGTCCCGCGTGTACGGAACGGGCGAGCGCCTCGCCGAGCCGCCCCGCCGAGACGGTCGCGGGCAGCGGCGGCAGCCCGGCGAGAGCGTCGAGGGCCGGTGGCTGCCCGCCGCCGTCCGCCAGCGGCACGCCGTGCTCCCGTACGAGGCGGGCCAGCTCGGCCTCGAAGGAGGCGAGGACCAGGTCGGGGTCGCCCTGGAAGCCGTCGAGCGCCAACTCGCCTATCTCGATGCGTACTTCACGCGGCGTCCCGGCCGTTCCCCCATCCGCGCCGCCACCGCCGTGCACGCCGTTCAGACCCATCCGCGCACCTCCGAAGGCGTCAGCGAGCGTTCGAGCTTCTGGTACTCGGTGCGGGCCGCGGCGAGCATGTGCCGCATCTGGAGCGCGTCGCCCTCCTCCGCCGCCAGGAAGGCGCCGGACAAGGCGATGTTGCGGATGGAGCCGCCCGCGACGGTGAGCTGCGCGAGGGCCTCGGCGTCCACGTCCTTCACCGGGGCCTGCGAGGGCAGCACCCGGCGCCAGATCTCGGCGCGCTCCGAGTGGCCGGGGAAGGGGAAGTCGGCGACGAAGCGGATGCGCCGCATGAAGGCCGTGTCGAGGGCCTTCTTCATGTTGGTGGTGAGGACGGCGAGGCCGCGATAGGCCTCCATGCGCATCAGCAGATAGCTGACTTCGAGGTTGGCGTACCGGTCGTGGCTGTCCTTGACCTCGCTGCGCTTGCCGAACAGGGCGTCCGCCTCGTCGAACAGCAGGAGCGCGCCGCCCAGTTCGGCCGCGTCGAAGACCTTCCGCAAGTTCTTCTCGGTCTCACCGATGTATTTGCTGACCACTTGGGACAGGTCGATGATGAACAGGTCGAGGCCCAGCTCCTTCGCCATCACCTCGGCCGCCAGGGTCTTTCCGGTGCCGGAGCTGCCCGCGAAGAGCGCGGTGACGCCAAGTCCGCGGCGCAGCGTCCGCGCGAAGCCCCACTCCTGGTGCACGCGGGCCCGCTGGCGCACGTGCGCGACGATCTCGCGGAGAATCTTCAACTGCCGCTCGGCGAGGACGAGATCGTCCCAGCCCGCTTCCGGCTCGATGCGGCGGCCGAGGCCCTCCAGGCCGATCCGCGCCTCGGCCAGCCCGGCCTGCCAGGCCAGCGCTCCGGCCTCGGGCACGTCGGCGCCGGTCCCGGGTGCGTCCGCGCCGGTGCCCTCGCCCCTTTCACCGGGCAGATCACGGCGTACCGCGACCGCCGCCGACCGTACGGTGTGCGGCGGCAGCTGGAACTGCGCGGCCAGCGAGTGCAACTGCCCCTCGTCCAGGCCCGGTACGCCCTCGAAGGCGTCCCGCCACAGCCGCTGCGACTCCGCGTCGTCGAGCTGGGGCACGGCGACGCGTTCGCCGCGCGGCCGGTCCGTGCGGCGTGGTTCCGCGCCCGCCACGGCGAGCGGCACGGCGGCGGAGGCGATGAACGCCTCGGTCGCCGCGGCCTGTTCACGTGTCTGTTCGGCCGTCTCCAGCAGCAGGGCGGCGGGCAGCAGTACGGCCTCGCGCTGCCACAGGCGGGCGAAGGCGTCGCGTGCCGCGGGCTCGGTGGGGACGTCCTCGGCGGACATCGCGTACAGCCCGAGTCCGGCCCGGGCCGCGGCCGTGGCTGCGATGTCCTCACGGGTACGCAGGTCTCCGCCGACCAGCTCCACCCGGAACGGCGCGTCGGGACGGCGGACGCTCCAGCCCGCCGCGACCCGCTCCGCGGCCCGCTCGTGCGGTGCGGGCAGGTCGTCGGGCGGGGCGGCACGGCGGAGCATGCCGTGCAGCCGGGGATCGAGATACGGCGAGCCGGTGAGGAAGTGCAGGATGCGCTCGTCGAGCCGCAGCCGGGAGGTGGTCAGCCGGGTCTCGTCCGCGAGTTCGACGATGCGCCAGCGGCGCAGCGGCGCGACGGGAGTGAGCGCGCTCCAGTGGGCGTCCGCGAGCGCGGCGAGGGCGAGGGAGAACGTGGGGTGGGCGCGGTCCGGGTCGCCGCAGGCCGCGGCGCACCGGGCGGCGGTGGTCGCGTCGAGTTCGGCGGCGGCGCAGAGCAGGACGACGTCCTGCTCGAAGGAGCTGAGTCCGAAGGCGGATGCGAGCGCGGCGAGCGGAGCGGGCACGGCGGGCTGCGGGCCCGGGTGCTCGTGCGGCTGTCCCGCGCCGCCGCCGGACCCCGCTCCCCCGCCGGTACGCGGGCTCCCGCCCGTACCCGCGGCTCCGCCGGCCGCTCCGGTCGCGCCGGCCGGTCCTGTGGCACCGGCACCGGCGTCGACACCGTCACCACCGCCGCCGGGAGTACGGACGCGCCCGGCGTGCGCGTCGACGCGTGCGAGGACGCCGGCCACAGCCGCGGACAGCTCCGCCGCGTCGGCCGTCTTCCCGTTCCCGCCCCCCGTGTCGCGCACTGCGCCTCAGCTCTCCCTGCCGTCGGAGTCGTCGTTCGTGGTGCCGCTGTTCCCCGCGCCGCCGCCCGGGCGGGTCTCCGAACTTCCCGTGCGGGACTGCTTCTTGGCGGCGGAGTTCTTCGCCGCCGGACTCTCGGCGGACGTCTTCCGCGCCGCCGGTTCCCTGGCCGGCTTCCCGGCAGCCTTCTTGGCGGCGGCTTTCACCGCGGGCTTCTGCGCCGTCGCCCGGGCCGTGCTCTTCTTCGCGGCGGGCTTCTTCGCGGTGGGCTCCTTCGCGGCGGGCTTCTTCGCCGCACTCACCTCGGGCTTCTCAGCCGCGCTCCGGCGGCCCGGGGCCGCCCGCCGTGCCGCGGTCCCGTCCGCGGAACCCGTACCGGACACGTCCGCCCGTGCTCCGGCCGCGCGTGCTCCGGCCGCGCGTGCTCCGGCCGCGCGTCCGGCTTCGCCCTCGCCACCGCCGTCCGGCGCCACGGACACGCCGGGCGCTCCCGCCCCGCCCGTACCGCTGCCCGAACGGCCGCCCCCCGCAAGCGGATCGGGCCCGCTCTCCGGTACGCCGGAGGCGCCGACCGTGACCTCTGTCCGCCGCACCGGGCGGCTCCGCTCCGGCTCCTCGCGGCCCTCGACCAGGACCAGCGACGCCTGGTAGGTCATCGACAGCGCGTACGGCGTCTGGTGGAGCATCCCCCACAGCTTCGAGGTCTCGTCGATGTCCATCTGCAGCGGCGTGAAGCGCACCTTCTGCTCCGCGGCGGCAAGGTCGCTGCCCTCCAAGTACGGCCGCTCGCCCGCCTCTTGGATGACGTCGGCCGGCAGGACGGGGAACTCGCGCATGATCCGGGCGACACAGCCGATGAGCCGCTGCCCGACCAGCTCGCTCTCCTCCCCGTACGCGCTGATCACGTAGTGCAGATCGAGCGCCGCCACAGGCTTGTTGACCAGCGTGCCGTCCGACGAGCGGGTGGGCAGGTCGTGGTTGCGCATCGACGGGTTGTGGGTGACCTGGTACAGGAAGACTGTGATCGTCGGCTCGGTCGGCGGATCGGCCGGGGGCTTGCGGCTCTCGACGGAGACGGCCATGTCGATCTCGGGACGCAGATTGCTCTCGATCAGCAGCGCCAGTGCCTGCGTCACATGGGCGACCGCAAGTGCGTTGCTCATGGGTTCAGTTGCTCCTCTCCCCGTTCCGGCCGCGTGCGAGATAGTCGTCGAGGCTCACAGTGGGTGCCGCGCGGCCGGTCTGCGGCCGCCCCGGTTCGCCGGCACCGCCGCGGCCCGCGCCGGGCGGGGTCGCGGCGCTCACTTCGAGGCGGCCGATCTGCACGTGTACGACGCGTTCCGCCGGGCGCTGTGCGCCGCGTCGCGCCGCCGCGGCCTGCTGCCGGACGCTCCGCGCGGCCGCGTTGTCGCCGCTTCCAGGACGTACGGACGGCGGGCGCCCGGCCGGTTCCCCGCCGCGGGCGACGAGCGCCGGCGCGGCGCCCTGCGTCCGTGCGCCGGACTCGTCCTGGCCTGCGTCACGCCCGCCGGACCGCGCCGCCCGCCGCGCCTGTGCGTCGGCGACGGGCCGCAGCGGACGGGGAGCGGGCCGCAACGGAGCGGTCTCCGGCGGCCGTCGGTCCCGTTCCGGCTCCCGGGGTTCCCCGGAGGGTGCCGGTGTGTCCCGGATGACGGTGTGCCGTTCCGTGCGGATCTCCCGCACCCCGCGCGGCACCGTGCCCTCGTCCGTACGCACCGGAAGTGCCGCCGGAGCGGGCGCGGCCGAGTCCGTGAGTCCGTCGTCCAGGGGCTGCCGTTCGCGCAGCGCTTCGACGCGCTCGTACGGACCGGCCAGCCGGGGCCGTACCCGTACGGGCCGCGTGGTGCCCTGCGGAGAGCCGGCAGCGGCATCGCCGTCACGGGCGCCCGGCGGCGCCGGGGGCGCGGCGCGCACGACCGGCGCGTGCCGGGCCAGCAGCCGGTCGAAGTAGTCAGACATCAGCGCACAGCTCCAGGTAGTAGCGGCGCCGCGCCGGGCTGAGCGCCAGGACGTCCGGCTCGGTCCAGCCGTAGGCGGTGGCGAGCAGATGGACGTCGAGGAGCAAGTCGCGGGCCCAGGCGTCCAGTTCGGTCCACAGGTAGGAGGTGATGTCGAGTTCGGCGGGGTTGCGGACGCCGCACTCGGGACAGGAGATGTCGAGGGTGATCTCGGCCGACGGGTCGGCCTCCTCCGCCGCGGCGGCGATCCGGTCCCGTACCGGTTCGGGCAGCAGGCCCGGCAGGCGCTCCGCGGGCACCTCCGTACCGTCCCTGCGTGCGGTGACGGTGCAGGACGCGACGAGCAGACCGCGCGCGGCCGCTGCCGGGTCGTCCGCACCCTCCGCCCCGGCGGCCGCGGCCTCGAGGTCGGCGACGGCGGGCAGCCGGAAGTCGATCTCCCAGCCGTCCGCCGTCACCCGCAGCGGTTCCCGCGACCGCGGGGGCCGCGCCGCCAACTCGCCCGCGTCGAGGTCGAATTCCATGGCCTCGCCGCACGAGGCGCACTCCAGCAGCACCTGCATCCGGTCGCCGAACAGCCCGCGCCGCAGCGCGTACAGATCGGCTTCGCGCTCGCCCACCGGGACCCGCGGCAGTTCGCCGGGACCGGCCTGCGGGCGCGCCGCCCGGTGCAGGATCCGCGCACGCTCCGCGCCGGGCCGTGTGAGTGCTTCCTCCCAGACCGACAGCAGCCGTGCGGCTTCCGGGTGCGCCATCGCCGTTGCTCCCCCCCGTCCGGCGTTCAGGCGGGGTGGGTGAAGGAGGGCTCGGCGGGTTCGGGGACCTCGTAGTCCCGCTCCCATCCTTCGCACTCCAGCTTGAGGCTCTGGATCGCGACCGCGTTGGCGTTGGCGTCCATCTCGCCCAGCACCTGGTATTCGCTCGGCCAGGACCGGTAGAGCTTGTGCGAGACGGCCACCTGGCCCGCTTCGTTCAGGACCTGGATGACGATGTCCTTGCGGAAGTCGGCCAGTGACACCTCGGAGCCGAGCCCTGCTCCGACCTGCCACACCTTGTTGGCCCAGCGGTCGAACTCGGGGTCGTGCGTGACTCCGCGCTCCAGGGTGACGCCCTCGAACTCGGAGCGGCCCGGGGACTTGCGCGGGGTGCTGGGGTCGCCGCCGTGCCGGTGCTTGACGACCTCGGTGGTCCGCTTCATCGGGCTGATCTTGCTGATGCCCGCGACCGTACGTCCGTCCCACAGGACGAGGAACTTGAAGTTCTTGTACGGGTCGAAGCGATGGGCGTTTATCTGGAACTCTGCCATCGGATTCCTTCGGTTCCTCGGTTACTCGTCTGCTCGGCCGCCTGATCACCTGCATGCCGGCTTGCCCGCGTGCAGGGCCGGGCGGCCTGCCCGTCAGGCCGTGAACTGCCCTGCCATCTGCTGGACCTTGACGATCACGAACTCCGCCGGGCGCACCGGTGCGATGCCGACCACGGCATTGACCACGCCGTTCTCGATGTCCTCGTCCGTCGTCGTGTCGTGGTCGCACTTGACGAAATAGGCCTCGCGCGGGGTGCCTCCCTTGAAGGCGCCCTGCTGGAAGAGCGTGTGCAGATACGAGGAGACGTTCATCCGGATCTGCTGCCACAGCTGCTCGTTGTTGGGCTCGAAGACGGCCCAGCGCAGCCCGCGGTGGAGGCTCTCCTCGATGTGCAGCGCGAGCCGCCGCACCGGGGTGTACTTCCATTCGCTCTCGCGCGCGTCCGAGCCCTCCAGCGTGCGGGCGCCCCAGACCACGGGGCCGACCAGCGGGAAGGTCCGCAGGCAGTTGACGCCGAGCGGGTTGAGCAGCCCGTTCTCGCGGTCGGTGAGCCGCACCGACAGCGAGTGCACGTCGGCGAGGCGCGCCTCCGTGCCCGCGGGCGCCTTCCAGACCCCGCGTTCGGCGTCCGTACGGGCGATGACGCCGGCGACGGCGCCGGAGGGCGGGAAGGACCGCAGCCGCCCGGTGAGCGGGTCGGTCATCTGCAGATGCGGGAAGTACAGACCGGCGTGGCTGCCGCGTACGGGCTCGAAGGCACCGATGCCGGTGCGCACGGAGTCCACCGACGACCAGGCGGCGGGCGCGTCGGCGAGGAGGTAGACGCGCTCCTCGCGGCACAGCCGCTGGGCCGCCGCCAGGACGGTGACCATGTCCTCGGTGGATTCGTACGCCGCGAGTTCGGGCAGCGCGAGCAGATTGACGTCGTCGACGTCGCGCAGCGCGTGCAGTCCGGACTTGCGGGCCTCGCTGCCGATGAGATCGCGCGGCCCGGGGGCCTCACCGTCCTCGCCGCCCTCCAGTGCGAACACGGGCGGGTTGACGGAGGCTTCCAGGCCCAGGTCGTTGGCGCATTCGCCGACGAAGCGGACCACGGCCTCCTGGTCGATGCTCCCGGCGACGGTCTGCAGCCTGTTCCCGAACGGCGTGACCTCCGCCGCGGCGAAGTCCTGACGTCCGGGTGCGTCGGGCAGGGCCCGCAGCTTCCGCTCCAGGAGCAGGGCGAGTTCGGCGACGCTGCAAGGGGCCTCGCCGTCCTCGTCCGGGTCGTGGAGGACGAACTCCCGCTCGGTCTCGCCGATTTTCACGGTGAGTTCGACGCCGAGGTCGGGCAGATCTCCGGAGAAGGGCTTGGAGACCGTGCCGGACGGGTCGGGACGTCCCTCGCCGACGGCCTCGGCGCGCACGAGCGTGGAGCCGGAGTTGACGACGGTCTGGACGTAGCGGCTGTGGCAGGGATCCATGGACAGCCCGCCGAAGAACTCGCGGGCCCCTCCCCGTGCGTCGAAGACGCGCAGGTTGAACGTCTCCTCGGGCGCGGGTGTGTCGTAGTCCACGGCCACGCGCAGCCCGCAGCCCCACACGCCCGGTTCCCTGGCGGTGATTTCGAGCACCGGGCACTCGCTGCGGCCCTCGGTCGAGTCGAGGGTGACGCAGGCCGCCTTGCCCGAACCGGCTTTCGCCACGCGCACGATGACGGCTATGGAGCCGCCGTTGCGGAAGAACTGGTGCACGGCGTAGGCGACGGCGCTCTGCGAGGTCAGACCCCCGAAGCGGCGTTCGAACTCCGCGTAACTGGTGACCCGCACCGGCTTGTTGAGGGGGCCGCGCCGGGTGTGGCCCACAAAGGCGGTCGCCGCGGTGGTGACCTGGGTGATGGTACGTACGCTGCTGGGAATCTCTTCGACGTAAACACCGGGGTAGGTCGGCTTCGTCGGCATTCCCCCTCCAATCCCTACGAGCGCCTGGACTACGGCATTCAGGGGGAAGGGGGGCACAGGGCCGCGATGGAACGCGGACCGGGCGCGCGACGACGCACTCGCGAGCTTCCCCCCGTGCCTCACCGGCGGCCCGGTCCCTTTCGTACTCATGCGGTACGTACGGAACACGGCCCTGTGGCGCGACTCCTGATGCCCGAGTGCAGTCAACATTGTTAACGGCGATGACGACGTGTCACATCCATGAGATCAAGCCACCGGGGGCGGATGCGCCAACTCCGCTGCTGTTCGGGGGAGTTGGCGTGCCGACGGAGCAGCAGGTCAACGCCCTGCGCACGGCTGCCCCGCACTGTGCACCGGGACGAAGGGCGAAATCACGTCACGTGATGGGCATCGCCGCAGCTCAGCGCGGTGCCGGCCCGGGGCGTGGAGGGGTGGGAAACAGGCGGAAGGCGACGATCCGCTCCGGACATCCATCGGCCGCCTGACGCCCTGCACACCACCCTTCACCTGCAACGACGCCGTCCGCGGCGGGGCCGCCCGGTGAACAGGCCCGGCGGGTGCGCCGGGAGCGGTCGGCCGATCATGCCCGGATTACGCCCCCGGAGCTGGGTATTCCGGTGGGTGAACATTTCGGGACCGCTCATGACTGCTTCGTGAAGAAGCGAACAAACGCGGCAATCGATGCCAGGGGCGGAGCCGCACCGAGGCGTTCCCCGCCGCTCCCCCGGCGGTCCCCAGCCGGTCCCCGAGCGGCCCGGGAATTCTTGCGCCGGAAAGGCTCCCCGTCAGGCGGCCAAGGTGACGCGCTCGCCTTCTGCGACGTACTCGTACTGCTCCCAGATGCGGTTCATCTCATTCTGGTAGTACAGCGGAGTCAGATGGAAGACGAATACGAGAGCAAGCCCGACCCACCCGTTGCAGGTCGGCTCCAGTCCGGCCGAGCGCTGCATTTGTTCAATGCGCCTGCCCGTCCTGTAGACCGATACGAAGGGGGGCACGATCAGCACCCAGCCGACGCCTATGGCCAGGACGGACAGCCAGGGATTCACCTCGATGCGTTCGTCCAGGGAATGCGCCTCGCGGTTCGCCTTGTAATACCAGACCAAGTGGTAGACGCCCAAGGTGAGCAACGGCCAGACGAGCCACACCAGGAACACGTTCTTGGTCTTTCCCACGCGGCCGGTCATAAGCACCTCCGCTCCAGTGGAGGCGGCACACAGCAGCCATGACAGAAGGCCCGAAAAAGGGGCTGTCGCCGCTGTCCACTCGTTTCTTGTGCGATTCGCAGGGGGCACAACAAACCACCCCTGTTACCCAGTGCACCATTCCGCGTCCGGTCTCGCATGTCGGGCGACGTGTTCCCCCTGGCTGCGGGGCCGGGGGCGGGGACGAGGGCCGGGACGAGGGCCGGAGCCGGGCCGGGCCCGCGGGCTCTCCCGCCGACTACGCACGACAGCCACGGTCCCGCCACACCGCGCCGCTCATTGCATATGGTCTCCCGTTCGACCGGTACCCCCCACGCCGAACAGGAGACCGCATGGCACTGAACACCCAGCCCGGGAGCGACGGTGATCACCGGATGGACGGCGAGCCGGCAGGCCGCACGCCGGTGGAGCGCCGCATTGCCGAACTCTTCGCCGGTGACCGGCAGTTCCGTGAAGCGAAACCGCTGGACGAGGTCACCGCGGCGGTACGGGAGCCGGGCATCGGGCTCGCGCGGATCATGGCGACGGTCATGGAGGGCTATGCCGCACGGCCCGCCTTCGGCGAGCGCGTGAAGAATCTGGTGACGGACCCGCGGACGGGCCGCACCACGGTGGAGGCGCTCCCGGAGTTCCGGACCATCACCTACCGCGAGGTGCGGGCAAGGGTCCAGGCGCTCGCGAGCGAGTTAGCCGGCGGCCCGAAGTCCCCTGTCAGCGCGGGGGACTTCGTCTGCACGCTGGGCTTCACCAGCGGCGACTACGCGACGGTCGACCTGGCATGCGTCCACCTCGGCCTCGTCTCCGTACCGCTGCACGCCGGCGCCACCGTCGCCGAACTGAGACCGGTCGTCGCGGAGACAAACCCGCGAGTTCTTGCGACGAGCCTCGAACTCCTCGACAACGCCGTCGAGTTGGCCCTCGGCAGCCGGTCGCTGCGGCGTCTGGTCGTCCTGGACTGCGAAATGGGCGCGGACGAGCACCGCGAGCGCTTCGAGGCGGCGGCCGGGCGGCTGGCGGCCGCCGGCTCCCCGGTGACGCTCGACCCGCTGGCCGCGATGATCGAACGCGGAAGCACCCTCCCGCCCGCGCCGCTGCGCACCGACGCGGACCAGGACTCGCTGAACTCGCTCCTCTACACCTCCGGCAGCACCGGCGCGCCCAAGGGGGCCATGTACACACAGCGGCTGGCGACCTACCTCTGGGGCGCTTCGTGGCGTACCACCGACACGCCCGTGATCACCCTCAACTTCCTTCCCATGAGCCATCTCGCCGGGCGCTACATGCTCTTCAGCACGCTGAGCGCGGGCGGCACCGTCCACTTCACCGCGAAGAGCGACCTTTCCGCCCTGTTCGAGGACCTGTCGCTCGCGCGTCCCACCGACCTGATGCTGGTGCCGCGCGTCTCGGAGATGATCTTCCAGCAGTACCGGAGGGAAGTGGACCGCCTGGTCGCCGCAGGCGGCGAACCGGCCGCCGTCGAGGCGGAGTTGCTCACGGAGATGCGGGAGGAGGTCCTCGGCGGCCGGATCGTGCGCGTCATGAGCGGCAGCGCGCCACTGGACGCCGAGACGGCGGCCTTCCTTGAGGCCTGTCTGGAGCTGAAGCCGCTGAACGGCTACGGCGCGACGGAGGCCGGGATGATCACCACCGGCCACAAGCTTGCTCCCCCGGTGATCGACCACAAGCTCGTCGACGTACCCGAGCTGGGCTACTTCGGGACCGATTCGCCGTACCCACGGGGCGAGTTGAGAGTCAAGACCGAAATGATCATGGCTGGCTACTACAACCGTCCCGAGGCCACGGCGGAGGCCTTCGACGAGGACGGCTTCTACAAGACAGGCGACATCATGGCCCGCACCGGCCCTGACGAACTCGTCTACGTGGACCGCACGAAGAACGTACTGAAGCTGTCCCAGGGCGAGTTGGTGGCCCTGTCGCGCCTGGAGACCGTGTTCGCCGCCAGCCCGCTCGTCGGACAGATCTTCGTGCACGGAAGCAGCGAACAGTCCTGCGTCCTCGCCGTTGTCGTGCCCACGCCGGACGCGGCCGCACAGGCGCGCGGCAGCGCCGGCGCGCTCAAGGCGTCGCTGAGCACCGCACTCCGGCAGGCCGCGAAGGAGGCCGGCCTCAAGTCCTATGAGATTCCACGGGACTTCGTCGTCGAGACCGAACCCTTCAGCGTCGGCAACGGCCTCCTCTCGGACGCGGGCAAGCTGGCCCGCCCCAGGGCGAGGGAACGCTACGGCGAGCGCCTGGAGCAGATGTACGCGGACCTCGCCTCGCAGCAGCAGGACGAACTGCGTGCCCTGCGCCGCGACGGCCGGGACCGGCCGGTGCTGGAGACGGTCGCCCGTGCCGCCGGCAGCCTGCTGGGCTGCCCGCACACGGAACTCGACCCGGATGTCCACTTCACCGGGCTCGGCGGCGACTCGCTCTCCGCGCTCTCCTTCTCCCGGCTGCTCAACGAGATCTACGAGGTCGACGTCCCGGTCGCGGTCGTCACCAGCCCTGCCACCGGCCTGCGGAAGATCGCGCAGTACGTCGGGACCCGGCTCGTCTCCGGCTCGGACCGGCCCGGCTTCGCCTCCGTGCACGGGCAGGACGCCAAGGAGGTCCGCGCCGAGGACCTGCGTCTCGGGGCGTTCATCGACGCCGGGGTCCTCGACGAGGCGAAGCGGCTACCGCGGCACAGCGGCCCCGCACGCACGGTCCTGCTCACGGGGGCCAACGGCTACCTCGGCCGGTTCCTGTGCCTCGAATGGCTCCAGCGGCTTGCCGGGACCGGAGGCACCCTGGTCTGCCTGGTCCGCGGCGGCAGCGCCGAGGCCGCCCGCCGCCGCCTGGACGCGGCCTTCGACAGCGGCGACGCGGAACTCCTCGCCCGCTACCGGGAGTCGGCATCCGGTCCGCGGCTGCAAGTGCTGGCCGGTGACATCGGCGAGCCCAACCTGGGCCTGGACGAGGAGACTTGGGACCGGCTCGCCGCCGGCGTCGACCTCGTCGTCCATCCGGCCGCCCTGGTCAACCACGTCCTGCCCTACGACCAGCTCTTCGGCCCCAACGTGGCGGGCACCGCCGAGCTGGTGCGGATGGCCCTCACCACCCGGATCAAGCGCTTCGTCCTCCTCTCCAGCGTGGCCGTGGGCACCGGGCAACCGGCAACGGCCCTCGCCGAGGAGGGCGACATCCGTACGGCCGTGCCGGTGCGCGGTCTCGACGGGGCGTACGCCGGCGGATACGGCACGAGCAAGTGGGCGGCGGAGGTGCTGCTCCGGGAGGCCCACGACCTGTGCGGGCTGCCCTGCGCGGTCTTCCGCTCCGACATGATCCTCGCGCACAGCCGGTACCGCGGGCAGCTCAACGTGCCCGACATGTTCACGCGCCTGCTGCTCAGCCTCGTAGCCACCGGGGTCGCGCCACGCTCCTTCTACCGCGCCGACGCCGAAGGCGGGCGCCGTCGGGCGCACTTCGACGGGCTGCCGGCCGACTTCACCGCCGAGGCCGTCACCACGATCGGCGAGCGCACGACGGACGGTTTCCACACCTACAACGTCGTCAACCCGCACGACGACGGCGTCTCGCTCGACACCTTCGTGGACTGGCTGATCGAGAGCGGACAGCGCATCCAGCACATCGACGGGCACGACGAGTGGTTCGCACGCTTCGAGACCGCCCTGCGGGGTCTGCCCGAGGAGCAGCGGCAGCACTCACTGCTCCCGCTGCTGGACGCCTTCCGTGAACCGATTCCGCCCGTCGCGGGAACGGGCGTACCCGCCGGCCGGTTCGGCGCCGCGGTGCGGGACGCGGGGGTGGGCGGGGACGGCGGCATCCCCGCCCTCCCGCCGTCGCTGATCACCAAGTACACAGAGGATCTGCGGCACTTCGGGCTCCTGTAACCCGCGGCAGCGGCACTGACGGCGGTACCGGCCCTACTTGAAGCCCTGCGCTCGGGCGTTCTTCAGCAGGGCCCTGATCCCGTCGAGGTCGTAGCCGGTGAGCCGTCCCTTGTTCGCGGCCGTTTTGTAGCCGCCGTTCGGGGAGCACATGACCGGCTTGTTGCCGTAGCCGGTGGCCACGCACTCGTGGGCCTCGACGCGGCCGTCCTTGTCGAGGTCGGCGTTGGGGTGATCGAGGCCGAGTGCGTGGAGCATCTCGTGCACGACCGTGTTGCGCAGCACATGGTCCGCGATGACCCAACTGCCGTCCCAGTACTCGGAGTCGATCGCGACGAGCCCGCCGCGGCCCAGTCCGCCGGGCTGGTCGGGACAGGGCATGCCCTGCGACCAGCCCGGCGTGCCCAGCGGCCGGTACAGCTCCACGAACTGGATGTGGTACGCCGGGCCGCACCTGGAGGGGTCGTTGGGCTCGGCACCGCCGATCCTGAGACGCAGACCGGCGGCCTCGACCTGCCGCACCGCCGCCTTCAGATAGGGGGTGTATCGCTTGCGCAGGGCCTCCGTCCCGAAGGTCACGGTGTACGTCCTGCTCGGGCTGGCGGAAGTGACCCCCAGGTCGGACGTGAGCTTCCAGCCGGTGCCCTTCGTGGCCACGGCGGTGGCACTCGCGGGAATCACCGACCAGGCGACGGCGGCCACCAGTGCGGCAGCGGCGACAGCGGCTCTCCGGAACATGTCTCTCCTTATGAAGTTGTGGGGGGGCGCACCGCCTCCGGCTCCCGCTTCGGGCAGGAGACGGCCCAACAGCCTTCACAATTCAGACACTTCCGGAACACATTTGGTTACAAGCTCAACGACACGTTCGCGTAACAGAGCGGCCGGAGTCAGTGCGCTCGGCGAAGCCCCGTGACGAGGACCTCGACCAGCCGGCGTGCGTCGTAGCGGGGATCGCTGTCCGCGCCGACGCAGAGGTTCCCGACGCCGCGCATGAGCTCGTAGGCCTCCAGGTCGGACCGGATCTCCCCAGAGGCGGCCGCCGCTTCGAGCAGCTGGGCGCACACGGGCACGAGGCGGTCGAGGAAGTAGGCGTGCAGCGCGTCGGAGCCGGCGCCGGCACCGGCGGACTGCAGTACGGCGGCGAGTCCGTGCTTGGTGACCAGGAAATCGACGAAGAGGTCGATCCATTGCGCCAGAGCGGCGTGCGGAGTCGCGCCGGCCGCCAGCAGGGCCGGACCGGCCTCGGCACAGGCGTCCACCTGGTGCCGGTAGACGGCGACGATGAGGTCCGCCCGGGTCGGGAAGTGGCGGTAGATCGTGCCCAACCCGACGCCTGCCTCGGCCGCGATGTCGCGTACCGGTGCTTCCACGCCCGATGCGACGAAGACCGCTGCGGCCGCGTCGAGCAGGGCCTCCTTGTTGCGCCGGGCGTCCTTCCGCTTGGACTGGGCCGCGCACCCTGCACCCTCGTCGCCGTCCTTCACCGCGCGACTCCCTCCGCTGCCGGTCTTGCCAAAGCGGAACAACGTTCCGTATTGTTTCCGGAACAAGGTTCCGTTTGCTCATGGTGTCAGAGCAGGGATCCGGCAACCAAGCCATTGCCATCACGCTTCATCTGCCATGGAGGGACACGGTCATGCAGTACCGCACCTTGGGACGTACCGGTGTGCAGGTCAGCACCCTCGCGCTCGGCGCGATGAACTTCGGCCAGATCGGACGCACCACCCAGGACGAGGCCACCGCCATCGTCGACGCCGCCCTCGAGGCCGGGATCAACCTCATCGACACGGCCGACATGTACAGCGGCGGTGTGTCGGAGGAGATGGTCGGCAAAGCCATCGCCGGCCGCCGCGACGACGTCGTGCTCGCCACCAAGGCGGGCATGCCCATGGGCGAGGAGCCCAACCACCGGGGCAGCTCGCGCCGCTGGCTGGTCACCGAGCTGGACAACAGCCTGCGCCGTCTCGGTGTCGACCACGTCGACCTCTACCAGATCCACCGGTGGGACCCGAGCACGAGTGACGAGGAGACGCTGTCGGCGCTGACCGACCTTCAACGGGCGGGAAAGATCCGCTACTTCGGCTCCTCGACCTTCCCCGCGTACCGCATCGTGGAGGCCCAGTGGGCCGCCCGCGAGCACCGCCTCAGCCGTTACGTCACCGAACAGCCCAGCTACTCGATCCTGCAGCGCGGGATCGAGGCCCACGTGCTGCCGGTCACCGAGCAGTACGGGCTCGGTGCGCTGGTGTGGAGTCCGCTGGCCTCGGGCTGGCTCACGGGCGCGGTGCGTGAGGGCCGGGAAGTCACCACCAGCCGCTCGACGTTCATGCCGGAACGCTTCGACATGACCATCCCCTCCAACCGGGCCAGGCTCGACGCCGTCGAACAGCTGGCCAAGGTCGCCGACGGGGCGGGCCTGACCATGATCCAGCTCGCGCTCGGATTCGTGACCGCGCATCCCGCTGTGACCAGCGCGCTCGTCGGCCCACGCACGCTGAACCACCTGCACTCGCAACTCAGCGCCGTGGACACCGTGCTCGGCGCCGACGTACTCGACGCGATCGATGCGATCGTCGCCCCCGGTACCGACATGGCCGCCCACGAGAAGCACGACACTCCGCCCGCACTCCTCGACGCGTCACTGCGGCGCCGCTGAACACGCTGCCGGGCCGTGGGGGCGCGAGACGGCCGCTGCCGACTGCCGGCCCCGGCCCAACGCCCGGTCGAGGTCGGTCGCGTGCTCAGTCGCGTGCGGCCGGGCTCGTCCAGTCCTCCGGTACGCGGGCGATGCGGACGCGCTGCGGATGGTCTCCGACAGGCACGGAGACCGTCTTCTCTCCCGTGGCGAAGTCGATGGCGGTGACCTGGTCGCTGCCTGCCTCCGAGATGACGCAGGACTTGCCGTCGCCGCTGACCGTCGCCCAGTAGGGCTTGGAGGCGGTGACCAGCGGGCCCTCCTTCAGGGTTTCGCGGTCGACGACGGTGGCGTAGTCGTCCATGGTCCCGGCGACGCAGAGCTTGTCGCCCTCCGGGCTCATCGACATTCCGTGGTGGCGGGAGTCGTTGACCCAGGTGGTGCGGTCCTCGCTGGTGTCGGGGTTCTTCGGCAGGACCTTCTCGCGGGTGATCTTGTCGGCTGCCACGTCGTACTCGAAGAAGCCGTTGAAGAAGGAGACCTGGAAGTAGAGCTTGGACTCATCCGGCGTGAAGGCCACCGGGCGCACCGCATCGGAGAAGTCCTTGCGGCCGAAGGCATCGAGCCTGTCGCGCATGTCGATGACCTTGACCTCTTCGAAGGTCTCCGTATCGACGACTGTGATCTTGCGGTCGCCCTTCGTCCAGTCCAGCCAGGGGTCGTCGGTGTCGGTCTGCACATCGCCGATGGACATGTTCCACAGGTGCTTGCCTCCGTCGGTGAAGACGTTCTCGTGCGGCTTGTCGCCGGTCTTGAAGTTTCCGGCTTCCTCTCCCGTCTCGATGTCGAGGACGTGGACGGTGTTGGAGGTGGAAGCGGAGACGGCCACGCGCTCACCGTCGGGCGAGACGGCCATGTGGTCGGAACGGAAACCGGACACGGGGAAGCGCCAGTTGAGCTTCCCGGTCTCGACGTCGATGGAGACGACGTCGGCGAAGCTCGGACGGGAGACCACCATCGCCGAACCGTCGGGGGTGGAGTACATGTCGTCGACGAGCTGGTCGTGCCCCTCCCCCGGACCGTTCCGGATGACGAGGAAGAACGCGAGCTTGACGGGGTTGGCGTAGATCTCCCGGAGGCGCTCCTCCTTGTCGGGGACGACGTTGATGCGCCCGAGCTTCTCGAAGGAGCCGCTGGACTCGATCACGTCTGCGGTGCCGTCCCAGTTGTTGCCGACGAACATCACTTCCCGCAGGCCCGGTGCGTCTCTGCCGCCGGAACCCGGAGCGTCGTCACCGCCGAAGCCCGGCGCGGCGGCAGCCGCGCCCGTGGCGGCGGCCACCGCCACCAGTGCCGTGGCGACGGCGAGCGGCAGCCGGCGCGTCCGGGTCCGGGTCCAGGTGCGGGTCCAGATGCGCGGTCCGTGCGGCGCACGTCTGGACGCAGGGATCCCCTCGTCCGCCTCGTTCTTCATGGGTACGGGCATGGCTCTCCTTCGCGTAGCGGCTCTGCGTCCGCCGGCTGCGAGCGGAACTGACGCGGGCACGGGAGTGCCTGACCCTCTCCGCAGGGTTCGGCGGGGCTCTGCGGAGAGGGCCGGCGGCTGGGCTGCGACTTCCCGTGCAAGGTCGGCGCCGCATGCTGTCTGAGCGGGTGTTTTCATGCGAGGCGCCCAGCCGTCCCAATGTGAAAAGGACCCTCTTCACATTGGGACTACCGAAGGTAACGTCGGCCCCGGGGTTCTTCAACCCCCCGGGCGGGAGAAGATGACCCGCACCCGAGCGAGGGAGAACGGTGGTGGAACAGCTCAGGCGGCCGACCGGCCGCTATGCGGGCAAGGCGGCCGGCGAACGGCAGGCCGAGCGGCGAGCGAGATTTCTCGACGCGGCACTGCAGCTCTTCGGAGCGGGCCCCGGCTACCGGTCGACGTCCGTCGCCGCCCTCTGCGAGGCGGCCGGGCTGTCGACCCGTCAGTTCTACGAGGAGTTCCGCACCCTCGAAGACGTGCTCGCGGTGCTGCACCTGCAGGTCAACGACTGGTCCGAGAAGGCCGTGGTCGACGCCCTCGCCGCCACCGAGGGCCTGCCCTACGCCGAACGCTACGGCTCCGTCTTCCGCGCGTACGCGGCGAGCCTCGCCGAGGACCGGCGCCGGATGCGGATCACCTTCACCGAGATCGTCGGCGTGAGCGCACGCATGGACGAGCAACGGCTCGCCCGCCGGGCACGGTGGGTCGACCTGATACGCACCGAGGCGGCGGCCGCGGTCGAGCGCGGCGAGGCCGTCGACCGTGACTACCGCATCGCCGCGGCCGCCTTCATCGGCAGCGTGAACGGGCTCCTGCACGACTGGGGCGCCGGCTGGGTGGACGCCACACTCGACGAGGTCGTGGACGAACTCGTCCGTCTGCTGCTGGCGTTGCTGCGGGCCGGGGACTGACGCCGCGCCGGCGGCGGCCTGTGCCCGGAGCCCGCCGGCCGACCGGTGCCCGGAGCCCCCGGTGCTCCGTGCTCCGTGCCCCGTGCCCCGTGCTCCGTGCTCCGTGCTCCGTGCTCCGTGCTCCGGCCACGGTCAGGACGTGCGCGGGCTCGTCGCGCGGGCGACCGCCTCAGGTCATCCCGCGGAAGAACGCGCGGACGTCGTCGGTGAGCAGATCCGGCGCCTCCATCGCGAGGAAATGGCCGCCCCTGCTCGACTCCGTCCAGCGCACCACGTTGTGGTCGCGCTCAGCCCAGCGGCGGATGGTCACGTCGCGATTGGAGACCAGCACACCGGTCGGCGTTCCCCGCCCGGCTTCCGCGCCCCCGTCTCCGTTCCCGCCCCGGTCCGTGCTCCCGGCGGTGCCGCCGCCCGGGTCGGCGGCGTTCCAGTCCTCGACGGTGGCGCTCCAGTCCTCGGACGCGTCACCCCAGGTGCTCGCTGCCATCTCCTCGTAGTAGATCTGCGCCGCAGTCCCGGCCGTGCCCGTCAGCCAGTAGAGGGAGACATCCGTCAGCATCCGGTCACGGTCGACGCTGTCCTCGGGGAGCCCGTCCTCCGGGTCGGTGAATTCCTTGAACTTCTCGGTGATCCAGGCGAGTTGACCCACGGGCGAGTCGTGCAGCCCGTACGTCACCGTCTGCGGCCGCTTGGAGTTGCACTGCAGATAGCCGTCGTTGAAGGTCTGCATCGCCTGCCAGCGCCGCTGCTCGGCATCGCTGAGACCGTCCATCTCCCCCGGCACGCCGGCCGGGAAGGTGAGCAGCGCGTTCACATGGACGCCGATGACGCGGCCCGGGTTCTGCCTGCCGATCTCGGGGGCGACCAGTGCACCCGTGTCATACCCCTGGGCTCCGTACCGTTCGTACCCGAGCCGGGACATCAGCACCGCCAGCACCTCCGCCATCCGGGCCGAGCCCATGCCCGGCCCGGCCAGTGGCGTGGAGAACCCGAACCCGGGCAGCGACGGGACGACCAGATGGAAGGCGTCGGCCCGGTCGCCGCCGTGCGCCGCCGGATCCGACAAGGGGCCGATGACGTCGAGGAAGTCGGTGAAACCGCCCGGCCAGCCGTGCAGAAGCAGCAGCGGCGTGGCATCGGGCTCGGGTGAACGGACGTGCAGGAAGTGGATGTTCTGCCCGTCGACCGTGGTGGTGTACTGCGGGTGCTCATTGAGCGCGGCCTCGTGCTCACGCCAGTCGTAGACCGTTCGCCAGTGCTCGGCGAGCTCCTGCAGATACTTCAGGGGCACGCCGCGGCTCCAGCCGACGCCCGGCAGTTCGTCAGGCCAGCGGGTGCCGGCGAGCCGTGCGTGAAGGTCGTCGAGCTGGGCTTGCGGTATGCCGATACGGAAGGGGCGGATGTCCTGCTGCGAGTCCGTCATGGAGACGACGCTATGGACCCTTCAGGACGGTTCCGGTCCTGAAGGCCGGGGAGGTTCCGGGGCACCGCGTCACGGGATCACCGCGGTCACGGGATCACCGCGTCAGGCGCTCGGTGAACCGCGGTGAGTGCGCCGGCCGGCGGCCAGGGCGGCCTCACCCCACGGTGGGGCGCCGCGAAGCCCACTCGGGTGGCAGGCGCCCGACGCGCGCCCGCTTCCGTGGCGGAGCGGGAAGAGCCACCGCGTGCCGGCTGTTCCCGAACCCCTCGCCGAACTCGTCCGGCGCCGCAACGAACCCGCGGTCGTCCAGACGCTCCGGTCCACGGCGGCGGCCGTGCTCAGCTACCTGGCCGCTCTCTGGCTGAGCAAGGCCCAGGTTCCGCTGCTCGCTCCGCTGACCACGCTCCTCGTCGTCCAGGTCACCCTCTACGCCACGCTCACCCGCGGCGTCCGGAGGGTGAACGCGGTGGTTGCGGGGGTGCTGGTCGCCGTCGGCTTCAGCACTCTGGTCGGGCTGAGCTGGTGGTCGCTGGGTGTGCTGATCCTCGCCTCCCTGACCGTCGGTCATCTCGTACGCGTCAACGAGTTCGTGCCCGAGGTCGCGATCAGCGCCATGCTCGTCCTCGGTGTGAGCGTGGGCCGTGTCGCGGAGACCGCCCTGGACCGGGTGGTGGAGACGCTCATCGGCGCGGCGGTGGGCCTGTTGTTCAACGTGGTCTTCGTGCCGCCGGTCTGGACGCGCTCCGCGAGCGAGTCCATCGAGGACCTCGCCGGCCGCCTCCGGCACCTGCTCCGGCGGATCGGCGAAGAGCTCGGCGGCCACACCCCGGTGGAGGACGCGGCGGCGCGGCTGGAGGAGGCGCGCCGCCTCGACCACGACATCGTGGAGGTGGACGCCTCGCTCGCGCAGGCCGAGGAGAGCCTCAAGCTCAACCCCCGGGTCAAGGAGGGCCTGCTCTCCCGGGTCGTCCTGCGGACGGGTCTGGACACCCTGGAGATCTGCGTGGTGGTGCTCCGCGTCACCGCCCGTACGCTAACGGACCTCGCCAGGAGCCGGCGGAACGAGCCGCTCTTCCCGCCCCAGGAGGCCGCCGCGCTGGAGGAACTCTTCGCACATCTGGCCGGAGCGGTGAAGGCGTTCGCCGTCCTCATCACCAGTGACGTCAGCTCCGACGCGGACACGGCAGAGGCCCGGCTGGTGGAGGAGCTCGCGGGGGCCCGCGACGCCCGCGACCGGATCGCTCACCTTCTCCTCACCGGCGTGCAGCGTCACCCGCGCCAGTGGCAGCTGCACGGCGCCCTGCTCGCCGAGATCGACAGGATGCTCGACGAACTGGACGTGGAGAAGCGCTCGACGCGGCTGGCGGAGGAGCTCGACCGCTACACGCACGCGTCGTCGGAACACCATCCGCTGCTGGCCAGGGTCGCCGAGCGCGTCCACGTCTCCCTGCCGAGCAGACCGCGCAGACGCCGCGAAGAAGCCCGGTAGCCGTGAAGACGGCCGGGGGCCGCGAAGACGCCCCGTAGCCGCGCAGGCGCCCGGCGGCTACCGCGCCGGGTCCGCCGCCGCCAGCGCCGGGATGATGCCGCCCGCCCGTACGGCCTCGCACTGCCGGGCGGAGAGCCGGTGCCGCACGGCGTACTCCTCGTCGCGGGTGACGTTCCGCAGCCGCAGCTCCGTGCCTCGCGCGTCCCCCTCGGCGCCGAAGGCTTCGTGCAGCCCGTCGAGGCGCAGCACGTCGCCCGTGCTGATCCGCTCGATGTCGCCGCCGTCCTCGAACTCCAGTGGCAGCACACCGAAGTTGACGAGATTCTGCCAGTGGATGCGTGCGAAGGACTTGGCGACGACGGCACGCAGCCCCAGGTACCGCGGCGTGATCGCGGCGTGTTCGCGTGAGGACCCCTGCCCGTAGTTGTCACCGCCGACGACGAAGTGCCCGCCCCCCGTGTCCGCTGCAGCCGTGTCCGCAGCCCGCCTCGGGTAGTCCGGGTCGATGCGGGTGAAGGTGAACTCGGCGAGCATGGGGATGTTCGAGCGGTACGGCAGCGCCCGCGCGCCCGCCGGGGAGATCTCGTCGGTGGAGACGTCGTCGCCCGTCTTCAGCAGCACCGGACCCTCCAGCGTGTCCGGCAGCGGGTCGAGTACGGGCAGCGCCGAGACGTTGGGCCCGCGCTCGAGCTCGACGTTCACGGCCTCCTCGAAGGGAAGGGGCGCCTCCAGCATCTGCCGGTTCACACTCGCGAGCTCCGGCAGCGTGATCTGCGGCGCTCGGGCCCCGGCGTCGGCCGCCCAGTCGCGGGGGTCGGTGATGACGCCGGTGAGTGCGGACGCGGTCGCGGTCTCCGGGGAGCACAGCCACACGGAGTCCTCCTCCGTACCCGAGCGCCCCGGGAAGTTGCGGGGGAAGGTGCGCAGCGAGTTGCGCCCCACCGCCGGCGCCTGGCCCATGCCGATGCAGCCGAGGCAGCCGCTCTGGTGCAGCCGCGCACCGGCGGTGATGAGGTCGAAGGTGCCGCCCCCGCGGGTGAGGTCCTGGAGGATCTCGCGTGACGTCGGGTTGATGTCGAGGCTGACGCCGTCGGCCGTGCGCCGCCCGGCGACCATGGCGGCGGTGACGGCGAAGTCGCGCAGCCCCGGGTTGGCGGAGGAGCCGATCACGCACTGGTCGACGGGCCGGCCCGCCACCTCCCGTACGGGCACCACGTTGCCCGGCGAGGACGGACGGGCGATCAGCGGTTCGAGAGACGAGAGGTCGATCTCCTCGTCCAGGTCGTAGACGGCGCCGGGTTCGGCCGCGAGCGGGGTGAAGTCCTCTTCGCGTCCCTCGGCACGCAGGAACGTCCGTACTGCGTCGTCGGAAGGGAAGACGCTCGCGGTGGCGCCCAGCTCCGCACCCATGTTGGCGATCACGTGCCGGTCCATCGCGGTCAGCGAATCGAGCCCCGGGCCGTGGTATTCGAGGACGCGGTTGACGGCGCCCTTCACGCCGTGCCGCCGCAGCAGCTCCAGGATCACGTCCTTCGCACTCACCCACGGCGCCAGTTCCCCCGTCAGCCGCACGCCCCAGATCTGCGGCATCCGTACGTACAGGGGCCGTCCGGCCATGGCCAGCGCCACCTCGAGGCCGCCGACCCCGATGGCGAGCATGCCGAGCGAACCCGCCGCGCACGTATGGGAGTCGGAGCCGGCGAGGGTCTTGCCGGGCACGCCGAAGCGCTGCATGTGCGTGGGGTGCGAGACGCCGTTGCCGGGCTTGGAGTACCAGAGGCCGAAGCGCCGGGCGGCGGAGCGCAGGAAGGCGTGGTCCTCGGCGTTGCGCTCGTCGGCCTGGAGGATGTTGTGGTCCACGTACTGGACGCTGACCTCGGTACGGACCCGGTCCAGGCCCAGCGATTCCAGTTCCTGCATCACCAGCGTGCCGGTGGCGTCCTGCGTCAGGGTCTGGTCGATGCGCAGACCGATCTCGCGGCCCGGCTCCGCCTCGCCCTCCACCAGGTGGTCGTCGATGAGACGCTGCGCCACGGTTCCCCGGGCGCCGCGGCCCGTGACCGTCGTGACCGCCTCCTCGTCCGCGCTGGCCATGCCGGCTCCCTCCTGCTGTGGTGCTGTGTGCACCCGTACGCGCTCATGCTGGGAGCACCCGTGTACCCGGCGGACGGTGATGTACCTGCGGAGGGGCGGAGTTCGCCCCGTTCGGGGAGGGACCAGGCTCGTAGAAGTGGCGCGCTCACTCCGTCCCTCCTAGCGCACCGGACGCAGCCCGGCGGGCACATCGCACCCCGCGACGTCGGCAAACGGGGCTCCCGGGCCGGAGCCGTCCGTCACCGGTTCCGGGCCGCCGCCGCGTCGAAGTCGGACACCGAGAGCGGCTCTCCGGGCAGCGACGTGTTCCCCGTGCGGGCGCGCAGGCCGTCGAGCATGAGGCCCATCGCCCGCTCCGCGGCGGCACCGGCCGAGTCCTCGGGTGGAGCGGGGGTGCGGCGCAGCAAGAGGGAGAGCAGGGCCGCCACGTCGCCGGTGCCGATGTCGGAGCGGAGTGTTCCCTCGTCCTGAGCGGCCCGTACCACCTCGTCGAGCGTGCCGAGCAGGTCGTTGCGCAGCCGGCCGGTCTCGGGATCGGCCCGGATGGTCGTGCGGGCCAGTTCGGAGTGGACGACGAGCTGGACGCTCAGCTGCAACTCACGCGAGCTGCGCAGTATCCGTACGAGCGCATCCCACGCGCTCTCCTCTTCCGCGAGTGCCGCGCCGGACTCCTCAAGCACCCGGGCGAAGGTGTCCTGCGCGACCGCGCGGATCAGCGCCTCCCTGTCGGGGAAGCGGCGGTAGAGCGTGGCGACGCCGACCCCGGCCCGGCGGGCGATGTCCTCCATGGGGACGTCCGGGCCCCGCAGGGCGAAAATCTCCTCGGCGGCGGCGAGGATCTTCCGGCGATTGCGCAGCGCGTCGGCTCGCAGTGGCGTGCCCGGGCCCGCCACGGAACTCGCTTCCGTCACGGAACTCGCGTCCGCCACGGAGCCCGAGCCGGAGCCCATTACCGGGCCGGAACTGGAGCCCGTCACCGGGCCGGAGCTGGAGCCGGCTGCCATGTCCCCGCCCTTCAAAGGAAGTTGGCTGATTCTTTCACCTCATCTATGTGGACGAAAATCATCCACATAACTACCGTGAAGGTGCGCGCCGCCGAAGATCCGCCACGGAAGTCCATGTCCCGGATTGGGGTCCCATGACGAGCGATCAGCCCACGGTGACACTCCCCGCACAGCGCACATGCCCCTTCTCGCCGCCGGCGGAGTACGAGCGGATGCGCGAGAACGCGCCGGTCTCCCGCGTCGCCCTGCCCGGCGGCGGCAGTGCATGGGCGCTGACCCGGCACGAGGACGTACGGGCGATGCTGGCCGACCCGCGGTTCAGTTCGGACCGGTCGCGTCCCGGCTTCCCCGTACTCACCGAGGGACAGCAGCAGCTCACGGCACGGTTCAAGCTGTCGCTGATCTCGATGGATCCGCCGGAGCACGGGCCCGCCCGGCGGGCGGTGGTCGGGGAGTTCACCGTCAAGCGGATGGCGGCGCTGCGGCCGCGCATCCAGCAGATCGTGGACGAGCATGTGGACGCCATGCTGGCCGGGCCCCGGCCGGCGGACCTGGTGCGTGCTCTGTCGCTGCCGGTTCCTTCGCTGGTGATCTGCGAGTTGCTGGGTGTGCCGTACGCCGATCACGAGTTCTTCCAGGCCCGTTCGGCTCGGCTGCTGCGCCGTACGGAGCCGCTCGCGGCGCGCGCGCAGGCGCGCGACGAACTCCGGGCGTATCTGGATGAGTTGGTGGCCGCGAAGGAAGAGGACCCCACCGACGATCTGCTGGGCAGGCAGGTCCTCAAGCAGCGGGAGACGGGCCGGGGCGACCACGCGGATCTGGTGAGCCTCGCGGTGCTGCTGCTCATCGCGGGCCACGAGACGACTGCGAACATGATCTCGCTCGGCACCCTCGCACTCCTGGAACACCCGGACGAGCGGACCAGGATCGGCGAGGACCCGGACGCGATGCCGGGCGCCGTCGAGGAGTTGCTGCGCTACTTCAGCATCGCGGACTTCGCCACCTCCCGTGTGGCCACGGAGGACGTCGAGATCGGCGGCGTCCTGGTCCGCGCCGGCGAAGGGGTGCTCGGGCTCGGCAACTCGGCGAACCACGACCCCGGCGTCTTCGAACGGCCCGGCGAACTCGACACCGGGCGCGGCGACAGGCACCACGTGGCCTTCGGGTACGGCGCGCATCAGTGCCTCGGCCAGAACCTGGCCCGTATGGAGCTGCAGATGGTCTTCGAGACGCTCTTCCGGCGCGTTCCCGGACTCCGCCTCGCCGCACCGGTCGACGAGCTGCCCTTCAAGGACGACAGCAACATCTACGGGCTCTACGAACTGCCCGTCACCTGGTAGGGAGCACGGCACCCGCCAGGCAGGGCCTGGGAGAGAGGAGGACGGATGCGCATCGTCGCGGACACGGCGCGTTGCGTCGGCGCCGGCCAGTGCGTGCTCAGCGAGCCCGCGGTCTTCGACCAGGACGAGGAGGACGGCACGGTCGTCGTCCTGGCCGAGCGGCCCGCAGAACCCGAACTCGCAGGCGTGCGGGAGGCGGTGGACATCTGCCCCAGCGGGGCGCTCTCCCTGTCGGGGGACTGACGGGCGGGCGGGGTTCCGCCCGCCGGTACGTCAGCCCGCCTGGCCGCTGTCCTTCATCGACCCCCAGCCGTGCCACCGGTCGATCTCGATCCAGGCGCTCACCCGGCGGCGGTCCCGCCGCGGATACTCCTTGCCGAGGTAGTGCCGGGCGAGCCGGTCGATGTCGGCCAGGCCCTCGTCGTCACGGAGTTCGGCGACGCGGCCGATGAGGCTGAGGTGCGTGTACCAGTTGCTCTCGTCGAGCACCGTGAGCGTGACACGGGGGTCGCCCCGCAGGTGCTCCAGCCGCTTGCGGCCCTCGTCCATGTTGACCAGCACGCGGCCCTGCTCCCACAGGTACCAGGTGGCCGCGGAGACGGGCTGGCCGTCGGAGCGGAGCGTCGTGACGACGGCCGGGTTGGCCTTCTTCAGCACATCCACTGCGGCGTCGGGAAGCGGTGGTTTCGACATGCGGTGGCACTCCTCGAGGTGTCGCGTCGCTGGTCCGGTTACGTGTGACGCGTACCCGCTCCCCGGCACCTCACCGTCCCCTGTCACAGCAGAACGAGCGCCGTGGCGAGCACGAACGTGTACCACCACTCCACCACCCGCTGCGTGCGGTGATCCTGCGCCGGTGTGCGCAGGAGCAGCACCCGGGCCGCCAGCAGAAGGTTCAGCCCGGCCAGTGCGGCGTCTATGGCGAGCGTCCACCAGTGGAACCCGGCGGGCGCCACCATCACGAGGTGTGTGACGGGCAGCAGCCCCACGAAGCTCGCGGCGAAGTAGACGCGGCAGGGCAGATCGCCCAGGACGATCGGCATCGTACGGCGGTCCAGGGCCCGGTCGCCCTCCACGTCCCGCAGGTCCTGCACGCCGATGATCAGGAACGTCATGACAGCCATGGTGACAATCCACTGCCATACGGGAGCCGTCACGGGCGCCGCCATCTGCCAGGCCGCCGCGAGCTGGGAGACGACACCGAGCGCGATCAGCAGGTTCTTGGCGAACCAGTGACGGTGCCCGCCCCACGCGTAGTGAAGCATGAAGAGCAACTGCCACAGCAGCGCCCACTCCAGTACGCCCAGGAGCCAGCCCAGCGCCGGGAAGAGGACGTGGACGGCGGCGAGCCGGAGCTTCGCCCCGCGCAAGCTGCTGTCGCCGGTGACCAGGGGGCGGAAGGGCTTGTTGAGGCGGTCCTCCTCGACTCCGGTGATCTGGTTGATGAGGCTCGATCCGTAGATGAAGAGCCAGAAGTAGGGCACGGCGCCCACGAGGACCGACGCGGCGTCGTACGGCCCGAGTCCCGCGTGCCGGACGGCGGCGGCGGCGAAGCAGGAGGCCGGCACGACGGTCGACCACAGGTCGTTGCTGTTGAAGCGGTAGCTGATGAAGATCTCGCGCCAGACCCGGCGCGGCAGCAGCCGCAGGACGGCGCCCGCGGTGACCGGTTCCGTCTTCGCGGACGGGCGCGTGGTCGTCGTCATCGCCCCGCCCCCTCGTCTCCGGCCTGCCCGCGGCTGTCGCACTGGCCGGCCAGCGTGGCCAGACGTTGCCGGTGCGGGCTGGGCGGCAGGGTTTCGAGCGCCTCGTGGCAGCGGTCCAGATGGATGTCCGCGGTGTGCTGTGCGGCCTTCAACGCACCGGTGCTTTCGAGGAGTTGATGCAGGCGTTCCTGCCGCGACTCCTCGTCCGCCCCGGCCCCCGCCGAGGCGCCCGTCTCCGCCGATGCGCCCGTCCGGTCCGTACCGGCGGCGAGCAGCTCGGCGAGGAGCGCCCGCTCGGCGCCGCTGCCGTACCGGTGGGCGAGCAGGAGCGGCAGGGCGGGGCGGCCGTTGCGCAGGTCGCTGGTGCGCGGCTTTCCGGCGGCTCCCGTCGCGGTGTGCGTCCCCGGCCGGCGTTCGTACGGCAGAAGGTCGTCCCGTATCTGGAACGCGATGCCCAGCGCCTCCCCGAACTCCGTGAGCGCGGCTGCCTGTTCGGCGGTGCCGCCGGCCAGCACGGCACCCGTGCGGCATGCCGCGCGAAGCAGGGCGGCGGTCTTCAGCCGGGCCACTTCCAGATACGCGTCGGTGTCGTCGTGGAGCGTGCCGCTGAGATCCAGCTCCAGCGTGGCACCGCGGGTGATCCTGAGTCCGGCTTCGGCGATGACGGCAGTCGCGTCCGTGATCAGCCGGTCGGGGACGCCGCGCAGCCGGCACTCCCCCAGCGTCGCGAAGACGGCGAAGAAGAGGGCGTCGGCACCGACGACGGCGCGGTCCACGCCGTAGCGGCAGTGGGTCGCCTCGCGCCCGCGCCGCACCTCGTCCCCGTCGATGATGTCGTCGTGTATGAGGCTGCCGGCGTGCATCAGCTCGAACCCCGTTGCCACGGGCTCGACTTGCTCGGTGCTGCCGCCCACGGCCGCCGCCGACTCCAGCAGCAGCACAGGCCTCAGCAGCTTGCCGGGCGGCAGCAGCGCCCATCGGTGCTGTTCGGCCAGCGGGTCGTGGCCCCGCAGGGCCAGCCAGCCTTCGAGGCTCTCCCGCGCGGCCTCGCGGGACCCCGTGACCGTTCGCCCGTATCCGTTCGGCCTGCTGCGGCCTCCCGCCGGGCCCCGGCTCGGGGCAGGTCCGGGCGGTGCGGTCGTGTCCGGGTGATTCTGTCCGTCGAGCATGGTCGTCGCGCCCTCCGTGAAGTACCTGGGGTGGTGCTTCTGGCAGCTGCTACGTGCGGACGTGCGTTCTTCGGTCCGTACGCGGGGCAGGTGCGCGAGCGGCCCTGCTCCCCCTCCACGTACGACCTGGGCCGGCGGACCGGCCCCGTTCCCGGGACACCCCGGGCCGATGGCCCGGGGAGAGGGAGACGGCGGACGGCGCGGGTCACCCGCCCCCCCCCGTCCGCCGCTCCCGTCCCGGTCAGCCGGCGGGCCTGCCGAGCCGTACGGGCAGCGTCGTGACGCTGTTGGAGAACATCGAGGGCACCGGCCCGAGGGTGCCCGGGACGGCCCCGAGGATCATGTCCGGGTAGCGCGCGAAGAGTTCACGCAGCGCGATGGTGGCCTCCAGCCGTGCGAGCGGTGCCCCGAGGCAGGCGTGTGCGCCGTGCCCGAAGGAGAGATGCCGTGCCTGCTCACGGGCGATGTCGAAGGAGTCCGCGTCCGGGCCGTGCTGCTGCGGGTCCCTGCCGACCGCGCTGTACGGGGCCATGATCGGGTCGCCCGCGGGGATGGTGACGCCGGCGACGTCGATGTCCTCCGTCGCGTAGCGGAAGGGAAAGTTGCCGATGGGCGCCTCCCAGCGCAGCGTCTCCTCGACGACCGCGGGCCACATGTCCTCCTCGCCCCGGGTGAGGGCCAGTTGGTCCGGGTGCGTGAGCAGGGCCCGTACGGCGTTGACGATGAGGCTGAGCGTGGTCTCGTGTCCCGCCGAGAGCATCACGAGGAGGGTGCCGACGAGTTCTTCCTGCGTCAGGGCGTCCGGCTCCGCCTCACGTGCGGAGATGAGCGCACTGGTCAGGTCGTCCCCGCGTTCCCTGCCGCGGAGTTCGACGACGCGGGCGAGCAGCTGGTAGACGGCGATCTGGTTGGCGCCGACCACCTCCGGCGAGAGATCGGAGCGGAAGATCTTGTCCACCGCGTCGCGCAGCTCCGGCCGTTCGTGGTCGGGGATGCCGAAGAGGTCGCTGATGACCTGCATCGGCACGGGGTACGCGAAGTGCTTGCGCAGGTCGACGGTGCCGTCGGCCTCGGCGTGCGAGGGCAGTGCGTCCAGCAGGTTCTCGACGATCTCGGTCGTGCCCGGACGCAGGTCCTCGACACGGCGTGCCGTGAAGGTCTGGCTCACGAGCTTGCGCAGCCTGCGGTGCTCGGCGCCGTCCGCCGTGACCATGTTGGTGACCTTGACCATGCCGATCAGCGGCCAGTCGTCTGGGATCTCGCCACGCTCCATGGCTCCCCAGTTGTGCCAGTCCTTGGAGATGCGCGGGTCCATCACCAGCTTGTTGAGCAGGTCGTGGCGCGTGACGCTCCACGCCTCCACGTCGCCCGGCAGCTTGACGCGCACCACCGGCCCCAGCCCGCGCAGTCTCGCGGCCTCTCCCATGTGGTCGCGGCCGTGCGGGTCGAGTTCGAGGGTCGGTACGCCGGACGTCGGCGATGCCTGGTCTGCCGTCATGCGGTCTCTCCAATGTGGCGGGCGGCTGCGGGCGGCGCGGTGATCTCGTGGGGAACGGCGAATGCGACGGGCAGTTGGGTCGGACAGCGGGTCCAGGGCGAGGGGTTCCAGCTGATCTCGCCGGGCGTGACGGTCAGCCGCAGGCCGGGCAGCAGGTGCAGCGCGGTGTCCACGGCGGTACGGGTGATCACGCGCGAGGTGTCCTGTGCGGGGCACATGTGCGGCCCCGCCGAATAGGCCATGTGCGCACGGTTGTTGGGCGGACGGCGTCCGCCGGGCGCGAGCGCCGGGTCCGCGTTGGCGGCCGAGAGCCCGAGGATAAGCACGTCGCCGTGGCGGATGGTCTGGCCGCCGAGTTCGATGTCCCGCAGCGCGTACCGTGCGGGCATGTGCGTCATCGGCGGTTCGCGCCACAGCACCTCGTCGAGCGCGTCGTCGACGCCGAGCTGGCCGCTGCGAAGACGGTCGTCGAACGAGGTGTCCGTGATCATCCGGTAGAGGGTGTGGGCGATCCAGCACGTGGTGGTCTCGTTCCCGGCGGAGATCATCACCACCATGGACTGGAGCACTTCGGGATCGTCCTGAAGGTTCGGGTGGTTCATCAGCGCGGTCGTCAGATCCTCCGTGGGGTTCTGCTGCCGCTCCCGCAGCGTGTCGAAGAGGATCTGCTCGAAGCTGCGGTTGCCGACCTGGGAGTCGGTCTGGCTGCTGAACAGCGCGATCAGGGCGGCGCGCAGCTCGTGGCCCTGACGGGTGTCGAGCCCGAAGAGGCTCGCGACGGCCAGCATCGGCACGTACGCCGCGTAGTCCGCGACAAGGTCGGCCCTGCCCAACTGGGCGAAGCTGGCGATGAGTTCACTGCAGATCCGCTGCACCTGGCGGCGCAGCGCGCGGTGGTTGATGCGTCCGACTCCGTCGTCCAGCGGCTGGCGCAGACGCCGGTGCTCCTGCTGGTCGGCGCCGATGACGTTGGGCCGGTAGGCCATCATCGGCAGCAGCCCCGAGTCGGGCGAGACGATGCCGTCGTTGAGGTCGCGCCAGTTGCGGGCGTCCCGCGAGAAGAGCGCCTCGCGTTCGGTGATGATGCGCAGCTGGTCCACACCCATCACCAGCCACCCGGGCACTCCGGGTTCCAGTTCCACGGGTGCCACGGGGCCGTGCTGCAGCCGGAGTTGGTGGTAGATGCCGTGCGGGTCTCTGGACTGGGTTATCTCCGTCAGCGAGACGAGCTTCTCCGAGCCGTGCGGGCGCGTCGGTGCCGGTGTGGTCACGCAACCTTCTCCTGGGCCTTGATGCGGGCGGCGTACTCGACGAGGGTGATCAGCGCCTGCGTCGACGAATGGTGGCTACGGGCGTCGATGTGTACGAGTGGGGTCTCCGGAAGCAGATCGAGGGCCTCACGCAGGTCCGCTTCGTCATAGCGGACGGAGTCCGGGAACTGATTGATGGCGACGGCGAACGGAAGGCTGCGCACGTCGAGTTGGTCGAGGATCTCGAAGCTGTCCTCGATCCTGCGCGTGTCGATGAGGACCAGCAGGCCGATCGAGCCGATGACCAGCCCCTCCCACAGGTCCCAGAATCTCCGCTGCCCAGGTGTGCCGAAGAGGTACAGGACCATCCTGGAGTTGAGCGTGATGCGCCCGAAGTCCATGGCGACGGTCGTGGCGGTCTTCCCCGAAAGGCCGGAGAGGTCGTCCACGCCCGTGCTGGCCTGCGTGATGGTCTCCTCGGTGCGCAGCGGGTCTATCTCGCTGACACTCCCCACGAGCGTCGTCTTGCCGACCCCGAACGATCCGACGACCAGGATCTTCAGCGCCTGGTCGACGGTGGGGGCCAGATAGCGCCCGTCAGGCGCTGAGTTGTCTGCGGAGTCCATCCAGTACCTCTTGGAGTATGTGCACGTCGGGAAGCTGCGCCTTGGGGACCTGAGAACGTGTGACGAGGTAGCCGGCGTCGATCAGGTCGCAGGCGAGGATCGTGACGACGCTGACCGACAGGCCCAGGTGCGCGGCGGACTCCGCCACGGAGAGTCTGTGCCGGCACATCCGCCACAGCATCCGTTCCTGCCTGCTCGCGGTCACCGGGAGGCCGCTGCCCTCGGGGTCGACGGTCTCCAGCAGTGTCTCCACGGCCAGCCGTTGACGGGGACGGGCGCGCCCGCCGGTCAGCACGTAGGGGCGTACAGGTCCCCTTCTCGGTCCTCTCGGTCCTCTCGGTCCGGTCACGTTACGGAGTGCCTCCTCGGCGGACTGCCCTGGTGGTCGCCGAACCGCTGCACCTGGAGCACCATCTGCGAGGCGATCACTCCTGGATCGACCCTGTTGCTGGTGATCACCGCGAGCCTCGATCCGTCGCCGGCGCCGCGCAGGAAGAGAAAACCGCCTTTCCACTCGACCATGTGCTGCTTCAGTCCCCCTTCGCCGAAGCGCCCCGCCAGGCTGATGCCCAGCGACTGCAGCCCCGCCGCCGCCGCGGCCAGGGTGTCGGCTTCGTCGATGCCCAGCTCGCTGGTGCGGGCGCGGACCAGACCGTCGGCGCTGAGGACCACCGCGTGCTGGACACCGGGGACGTCAGCTACGTCACTGAGCATCCAGGACTGGTCGTGCGTAGCTGCTTCGTGACTCATCGGTCGTCGTCCCCCTGGGGCGAATCGGTTTCATCATCGGGCGAAGAGGTCCGGCCCCCCAGTACGAAGGAGCTCATGAACGAAGCGGCGGCTTCCGGGTCGTCCTCGCTGCCGATGCTGTTCTGCTGTGCTTCCGCGGGAGCCTCCGGGCGCTGGTTGCGCGGTGAGCGCCGCCGCGGCAGTCCCACCGCGGGGGGCTCGGAGTCCGAGGGGGGTTCGCCGGTCCCGGCCGGTTCGGGGGCGAGCGAGGGAGCGGGCTCCGGGGCCGGTGTGGGGGCGAAGGTCTCCCGCTGCTCCCGCTGCTCCCGCTGCTCCCGGTTGCGGACCGGGAGGGGGGTCTGCCGTTCCCGCTCGGAGCGCTCGGCCTGCTCTTCCTCCACCGCCGGGCCTGCGGTGCCTTCCGGTACGGGCATCGTGTACACCGGATCGATCGCTTCGAGCAGGTCCATGGGCACCAGTACGACGGCACGGATGCCTCCGTACGGCGAACGTCCCAGGCTCACGCGGAGCTTCAGGCGTCGCGCGATGTTGCCGACCACCGCGAGGCCGACCTGCGGCGTCTGCAGATCGCGGATGCTGACGTCGCGCTGCCCGGCGACCAGTTCCAGGGCCTTCTGGAGGCGTGCCTCCGTCATGCCCGTACCGCGGTCGTCGATCTGGATGACGGCTCCCGACGGCACGGCCTCCAGCTGTGCGGTGACCTCCTTGCTGCTGGGGCTGTAGGTCGTCGCGTTCCCGAGGAGTTCGGCGACGAGGTGGATGAGCCATTCGGCTGCGAAGTCCTTGACGCCCAGGTCGGGTTCGCCGCCGATCACCACGCGCTGGTAGTCGGTGATCTGGCCGCCCGCGGCCCGGACGATGTCCGTGAGGGGGACCGTCTCCTGCCACTGCTGCCCGGTCCACGAGCCGCCGAGGATGCGGAGGCTCTGCGCGTGGTGGGCGAACGTGGTCGCCAAGTGGTCGATCTCGATGCCGAGTTCGGGCAGTCCCGGCTCGGGCCGGTCCATCAGGCCGCCGGCCTTCTCCTGGATCTGCAGGCCGCCCGTCTGCAGACGCTGCGCCAGGAAGACGATCGCGTGCTCGCAGGCGTCCTGTACGTCGACGAGTTCCTCGTCGACCTCATCGAGAGCGCCGCTGAGCAGCTTGGCCGTCTGCGGGCTGAGGTTGGGGAGTGAGGTCTCGGGCTTTCGCCGCTCGTTCAGCACGGTGTGCAGATCGCGGCACCATGTGTCCACGGACTCGTGGAACGCCTCGAACTGCGACTGCGACCAGGTCTGCCACTGTTCCGTCAAGTGCGCCCTCTCCGAGGCGACTTGGGCGTCGGCGGCGCGCTGTGCCTGCTCGGCCTGCCCGGCGGAGCGGTCGGCGTGGTCTATGTCCTCGCGGTGCAGGCGCCACAGGTGCGGCAGACATGCCAGCAGTGCCACGGCCGCGACTGATCCGCTCGCCATTACGGCGGGAGACCGTGTCCACCAGCTGACCATCTGCGCGATGACCGCGACGGCCGCCAGTAAAAGGGCGGCGGGCCACACCGTTTGGCGTCTGAACCCTGTCCGGCCAGTTAAAGATTCGGTACTCAATAGGTTGACCGCAGCTTTCGCATATCGATGAGAAGTGGAGCCGGTTGACGCGGCGTCAGTGTAGATGCCGTCACCCTGCGTGGGAAGCTCGGGCAGAAGGAAGTTGAGAACCTGCGGCAAGTGCCGGCGCCTGGACCGCCGGCGCTGATTCCGTACGCCTGTGACCTGCGGATTATCCCGATGTACGCGCCAGGCGATTCGTTCATGCGGCAATGGCGGGAGCGGGCACCATCCGGGCGGCATGTGGTCGTCTTCCGGCCCCGTTCTTCGGCACTCGCATTCTGTCGCCGCTGGTGAGCGGAACTTGAAGGATGTCGCCGGGCATTGCCCGCGAATGTTCCGGGCACGGCATATCGCAGCGCGACTTCGCCGCCGGATTCGCAGATCAAAAGGAACAATTCTGTCCACCTCGGCGACAGCGGACCACCGAGAGAAAAACGAGGAAAGACAGATACAAACGGAAACCAGGAATACCTCGGAACAGCCTCTGTTCGGGCGGATCGGCCCTAACAGGGGCCATCCGGCCTCGTCCTCGCCGCCACGCGCCGGCCCGTGCGGCGCCCCGCCGGACGAGGAAGCCACGTACAGCGGACGCGGTCACGCCGCAAACTCCCTCATCGGCAGGGCAGTTGGCCTCTACGATCGTGACGGCGCAGAGCCCTGCCCACTCCGAGAAGAGGTACTCCATGTCGGACGAGCCCATCGCCCGCGACCCGGAAGTCCAGGCCAAGATCGACGTCACCGTGCCGCACTCGGCCCGCATCTGGAACTACTGGCTGGGCGGCAAGGACAACTACGAGGTCGACCAGCGCGCCGGTGACGAGTTCCGCCAGATCTACCCGGACATCGAGGACGGAGCCCGCGCCGCCCGCTACTTCCTCGCCCGCGCGGTGCGCCATCTGGCAGGCGAAGCGGGAGTGACCCAGTTCCTCGACATCGGCACCGGCCTGCCCAACGTCGACAACACCCACCAGATCGCCCAGTCGGTCAACCCGCGGGCCCGGATCGTCTACGTCGACAACGACCCCCTCGTACTGGCACACGCCCGCGCCCTGCTCACCAGCACCCCCGAGGGCGTCACCCAGTACGTGGACGCCGACCTGCACGACCCGGACACCATCGTGCGGGAGGCCGCGGACACCCTGGACTTCTCACGGCCCGTGGCCCTCATGCTCATGGGAATCCTGGGCCACATCGAGGACTACGACGAGGCACGTTCGATCGTGCGCCGCCTGGTGAACGCCCTGCCCTCCGGCAGCTACCTCGTCCAGTACGACAGCACCAACACCAGCGAGGCGTACGTGGAGGCACTGCGGCTCTACAACGAAGGCGGCTCGGTCCCCTACATCCTGCGCAGCCCGGAACAGATCACCCGCTTCTTCGAGGGCCTGGAGATGCTGGAGCCGGGCGTGGTCTCCTGCCCGCGCTGGCGCCCGGAGACGGAGCCCGTCGGAGGGCCCGAGGAGGTCGACCAGTACGGGGGCGTGGCGAGGAAGCCGTAGCGGGTCCGGCGGCGCGGCGGGCCCGTCAGGGCCTCCCGCGCCGACGCCGCCGGGTGTTCGGGATCCGCCACGTGCGCTGCTTTCTCCGCGGGCCCCACACTGGCTGCTCCTGATGATGCGGGACCTGCGATGGAGCGGCCCTCGCTTCCTCGTACGGGGTCAAGTCCTCCAGGAAGGACCTGCCTGTCCTGTCGACGGCGCGAGTCACGGGCTCCTGCAGAATCCCGAACGCGGCGGCCCACGCGATGATCTGCGCACTCGCGTCAAGGCTGGTCAAGCCAGGGAAGAAGGCCCCGCTGACGAGAAGGATCCCCAGTACCGCGGTCATCGCGCCGGCGGGGAGACGCAGCAGGAGCAACAGCATGGAGACCTGGTACGGCGAGGAGTTTCCGCGCATCTTGCTCAGCGAGGCCGCGCCCGCCAGAGCGGCTGCGAACATCCCCATGAACTCGATCAGGAAGACGTCGCTGCCTCGGGCCCGGCCTCCCCCGAGGGGGCAGATCCGGGTCAGGGTCCCGCTCTGGTCGGCGAAACAGAAGAGGGCGGCCACATCGGGATTCACAGTCGCCCAGACGCCGAATCCGATCGCGATGAAAGCCATGCCCGTGATGGAACAGATCAGGATCTGCGTGAAGCTGCGGACTCTGATCCGGTTCTCTTCCTGGGCCTTGTGCGCCGCATGCAGCGTCTCGACCGCCAGGCCCTTCGCCTCCGAGGGAAGCCGTCGGCCCTCCCTGGCCCCGCCCCATTCCTCTTCGAGCAGGTTCCGCTGCGGATCGTCCGGACTCAGCTGCTCACGGGCCTGGGTGAGGATCTGCGGAAACCTGCTCTTCAACTCGTCCTCGTCGAGCAGCTTCGTGAGCTCGACCTCCGCCTCGTGGACGTTGCACAGCGCAGCGACGACATCGGTCCTGGTGATCCTGCGCCACAGCCCCTTGTGCCATCCCCGGCCCTTGATCTCGGACCGTGCGGCGTCGAGGTGCCCGTTCGCCTTGTCCCTGATCTCGGAGTCGGCGTCCGACAGGGTGCCCAGGGCGTTGAGCTGGGACTGCACGTAGGCGATATGCGCTCCGATACCGGCGCACAGTGCGGACCGCGAGCGTCCCTTGACGTCTCCGTCCGACTTCTGGGCCCGCACCGTGGCCTTCTCGTCTCCCTCGTCGGAACTCTCGTGAGCCATCGCGGATCCTCCACGGTGGACGGCCGAGCCTCCGTCCAGTAGAACCCCGGCCCTGACGGGCCGCAAACGCATCCTCAGGGCGCCTTCCCCGGGTCCTGGGCAGGCCTGTGCCAGAAGGCGGCCAGGAGCCGGTCGCGGTCCTGGGCCACCAGGAAGAGGCAGAGGAGCGTGTAGGCGAGGGAGAAGTACTTCACCATCGGGTAGCCGTACGCGAAGTCCATCACCGTGATGTTCAGTGAGACCGCGAAGAGCCCCAGCGCTCCGAGCGTGGCCGTTCTGCGCGAGAGCAACAGCAGGGCTGGGACGAGTTCGTAGAGGCCCGTGAACCGGCCGTAGACCTCGGAGTAGCCGTAGAAGGCCCACACCACGCTCGTGCCGTCCGCCGTGTGGTTGGAGATCTCCCAGTCCCCGTAGTCGTACTGTCCGCCGAGCAGCTTGACGGTGCCGTATCCGGCGAAGACGACGAAGAGCAGCAGCCGGACGGCCGTGGTCAGGCGGGGTGGCGGCTTCCTGGATTTCATGTGCTCCGAGTCCTTCCGTTCCGCCCGTCCGAGGGCCGGACGGGCGCCGCAAGTCTCGGTCCGGTGCGGGCGCACGGGCTTCGTGCTCCAGGTCCGGCCCGCGGCCAGAAGTAGGAGGTCCGTCCCCTCCTCCGGTAGGACGCCGGCCTGCCGGGGCCGGGGCTACGTTCGCGGTGTGCGGCTGAGAAGAGAGTCCTTGCGCGCCTGCGCCGCGGATTACGGATGGGTACGACTGCTGCCGATGGCCGGAGCCGTCGGCTTCGTCGGGCTGCTGCACGTACCGCAGACCGAGCCGTCGGGCTGGGACTGGCTGGTCGCTGTGGCCTCGGCGGCGCTGGTTCCGGCGGGAGGTCGCCGTCCGGTCACCGTGCTGCTGGCCCAGTGCGTGCTGCTTGCCGTCGCGGTGCCCACGTCCGCCGAGATCGGGGGCGGGGTCGCACAGATCCTCGCCTGCGTGGCGCTCGGCGAAGTGGCGCTGCGGGGCCGGAGACCGGAGATGTGGTGGTGTGCCGCGGCGCTCGGCGGCGCCGGCGCCGCGAGTTTCTTCCCGCACTACTCGCTCGCCGCCAACGTGCTGATCGTGCTGCTGAATACGGGACTGCCGTTGCTGCTGGGCTCGTTCCTGCGCTCACAGCGTGAACTGGCCTCGCATGCCGAGCGGCGCGCGCGGGAGGCCGAACAGCGCAGGGCATGGGAGGCCAAGGTCGCCCGTGCCGACGAACGGGCTGCTGTGGCACGCGAGTTGCACGACGTGGTCGCCCATCATGTGGCATCCGTCGTGCTGCGCGTAGGCGTCGTACGGCATGTGGTGCCGTCCATCGATCCGCGGGTCGACGAGGCACTGGGCGACGTGCACACCATCGGCGGCCAGGCGCTCACGGACCTGCGCAGGCTCGTGTCCGTACTGCGCGATCCCGCGACCGCCGGCGAACCGGCACTCCTCACGTCCTCCGCCCTCTCGGCGGAGCTGGCAACCGTCGTCGAACGGACACAGCAAGCCGGGGCAGGCGTGGAGACGGCCTTGGACTCGGAGACGGTCGACGGGCTCGACACCGCACACCGGCATGCCGTGCTGCGTCTCGTACAGGAGGGTTTGACGAACGTGCTCAGACACGCGAATCCCGGTGTGCGGGCACGACTGGTGATCCAGCGCGACGGCCAGGGCCGGGTACGGGTCGAGGTGTACGACGACGGTGGGAACGCCACGCCTGCTGCGACTCCTGTGCCTCCCACGACGGCGAAGGCTCCCGGTCACGGACTGCTCGTGATGCGTGAGCGTCTCGAACTGCTCGGCGGAGAACTGCACGTCGGTCCGGACGGCGACGGATGGGCGCTGCGAGCCACGCTGCCGGACGCGCCCGCGGAGGCCGGTGTCCGGGAGGCGTCGTGATCCGCACGCTCGTGGTCGACGACCAGCAGCTCGTACGGGCCGGACTGCGCATGCTCTGCACCGCCGCGGACGGCATAGAGGTGGTGGGTGAGGCGGAGGACGGCCGGCAAGCGGTCTCACTCGTGGAGCGGTTGGTGCCGCACGTCGTGCTCATGGACCTCCGCATGCCCGGCGTCGACGGAATCACCGCCACGCGCCGGATTCTGGCGGCTCGCCCGTCGGTCCGCGTCCTGGTGCTGACCACCTTCGACGACGACGAGCATCTCTACCCCGCGCTCGAGGCGGGAGCATGCGGATTCCTCGCCAAGGACACCGCGCCCGCGGAGCTGCTGGACGGGATACGCGGGGCCGCCGACGGGCGGAGCCCCTTCAGCCCGCACGTCCTGCGCCGTCTCGTCCGCAGGGCCGTCGCGGTCGAGAGTCCCCAACCCGGGCAGACGGCTCCTGTCACCCTGACCGGCCGCGAACGCCAAGTCCTCGAATCCGTCGTCGCCGGCCACTCCAACGCCGAGATCGCCGAGCGGCTCTTCATCGGCGTCACGACCGTGAAGACTCACATCGCCGGTCTGATGACGAAGACCGGCAGCCGCAATCGCGTCCAACTCGCCGTCGCCGCCTGCCGTTTCGGCCTGGGCCGGTCCGGGCCGCACCGGCTGGCCGGGGACCGGCCGTCCGCTGACCCGGAGACTCACCGGTAGCCCGGGCCTGGCCGGTGGCCGGCGGCCCGGGCTCGCCTTCGGTGCGGGTCGATGCACTGCCGTGAGGTCGTGGGGCGTGGGTCAGTGGGTCAGTGGCCCATGCGGAGCCCCTGTTTCGCCGCGCCCCTGCTGAGGACCGCCTCGCGGATCGTGCGGTACGCGTCGGCGCGGCCGGCACCCGCGTCGCGGGCGTTCCCCTGGCTGAGGTCGACGACGCTGATCCGCGGCGTCGTCTGGACGAAGAAGGGCATGAACTCGGCCTTCTTCACGGCCCATTCGCCCTGGCGTCCCCGGCCGTCCGCGGCTTTCCCGGACTTGGCGTCCCTGCCCGTGGCCTGCGCCGACGACTTCGCCCTCGCCTTCGGCGGTACGAACGTGAAGCGGGCCGCCGAACTCATCGCTCCGCGCTTGTCGTTCATCTTCCCCGCGAGCTGGTCGCCCATCCCGTAGACGACCCAGGTGCCGTTGACCTTCTCGTACGGCTGCGGCACATGTGCGTGGGTGCCGATGATGAGGTCGATGTCCTTGCGGCCGCTGCCGTCGCGGGAGCGCGTGAGCTGCTTCGCCAGTCTCTTCTGGTCGCTGTCCGGGGCCTGCTGCCACTCGGTGCCCCAGTGCATGCTCGTCACCACGATGTCGGCCCCGGCCCGGCGCGCGGCGCGGGCGTCGGCGATGATCCGCTTCGGGTCGATGAGGTTGACGGCCCACGACTTGTTCTTCGGAACGGGTATGTCGTTCGTTCCGTAGGTGTATGCGAGCTGGGCGACCTTCGCGCCGCCCGCCTTCATCATCGTCGTACGGCTGCCGGCGCGGCGGGACGCGGCGGACCCGGCGTGCTTCAGGCCTGCCTCGTCCATGGCGGTGATGGTGCGGCGCACACCGTCCATGCCGTCGTCCATGGTGTGGTTCGAGGCGGACGAGCAGCTCTCGTAGCCCGTGTCCTTGATCGACCGGGCCACGTCCGGAGGCGTCTTGAAGGCCGGGTAACCGGTGAAGGGCCCGCCTGAGCGGCCGTAGACCGTCTCCATGTGGCATATCGCCAAGTCGGCGCCCGAAGCGAGGGACTTGGCGCCCGCGAGCATCTTGCGGAAGTCGTAGCCGGAGCCGCCGGCGTCCGCACGGGCCTGACGTATGACGGAGTCGTGGGAGAGGACGTCACCGGTGGCGACGAGCGTGAACGGCCGCTGTGAGGCCCCGGCGGACGCCTCACTCTTCGCGGCGGCGTCGTCGCGGCGGTCGTCCCCCTCATGACGCGGGTTCCGCTGGGTGCCGCAGCCGGCGACGATTCCCAGCAGCACGGTCGTGGCGGTAACCAGGGCGGCCTGGCGTATGTACGTGCTCATGGTGGGCTCTCGCTTTCTCAGGGAAAGTCGACAAACCCACATATATGGGGCCCCGGCGGCCCCCGCGCGGTCTCGCCGCCATACGGCTCAACCCGGGCGCCCACCCGGGTCCCGGGTCCGCTGCTCGCCGGTGGCGGGTGCCGGCTGTCGCCGCCAACGCCGACGCCGACGCCTGGACGATCAGCCCGCAGGCGGGGCCCATGACCCTGACATAGCCTGAAATCGCTGGTGAAACGGCGAGGGCAGGCACTGGGAGAAGGTGACGCGCCATGCTGAGAGAACGGCAGGCCAGGTCGTCGGCCGCCGAGGAGCGGGCGATCGCGGAACGGCTGCGCTCGACGCTGCACGGCAGGGTGATCGACCGCGGGCATCCCGCATACGACGAGGCGCGCTCCGTATGGAACGGACTCATCGACCGGCACCCCGCGGTGATCGCCCAGTGCAGCGGTACGGCCGACGTGGTCGAGGCGGTGAACGCGGCGCGTGAGCACCGGCCGGTCGTGAGCATCCGCGGCGGCGGTCACCAGGTCGCGGGCAGCGCGGTCTGCGACGACGGGCTGGTCATCGATCTCTCCCCCATGAAGGGCGTGCACGTCGACCCCGTGAACCGCACCGTACGCGCTCAGGCGGGTGTGACCTGGGGCGAACTCGACCGGGAGACGCAGGTGTTCGGGCTCGCCACACCCGGCGGTGAGGTGTCGATGACCGGGATCTCGGGGCTCACCCTGGGCGGCGGGCTCGGCCTGCTGATGCGCGCACACGGGCTCAGTTGCGACAACCTGCGGTCGGTCGAGATCGTCACCGCCGACGGCACGGTGCGCACCGCGAGCAGGGACCAGGAACCCGACTTGTTCTGGGCCGTGCGCGGCGGGGGACGCGGCCTCGGCGTCGTCACCTCCTTCGACTTCAGCCTCCACCCGGTGGGGCCCGAGGTCGCCACGGCGCAGGTCCTCTACCCGTACGAGGACGCGGAAGCGGTGCTGCGCGCCTTCCGCGACGCCGTCGTCACCATGCCGGACAGCGTCTCTCCCGAATTCGCCCTGTGGAGCATCCCTCCCGACCCGTCGATCCCGCAGGAGCTGCACGGATCGAAAGTCGTCGTGGCGGCGGGCGTTCACGCCGGACCGGCGAGCGACGCCGCCGCCGAGGCCGCGCTGGCACCGCTGAAGCGACTGGGTACGCCGCTCGCCGACCTGAGCGGTTCCGTGCCGTACGTCGCGGCGCAGAGCGCGCTGGACGAGATGTTCCCCGACGGCAAGCGCTACTACATGAAGTCGCACTTCATGGACGAACTGAGCGATGAGGCCGTACGGACCCTGCTCGCCCAGGACGCCCGGCGACCGACCCCGGAAACCTTGACCGTGATCCGTACGCTCGGCGGCGCCGTCGCCGAACTCCCCACCGACGACAGCGCGTTCGCACACCGGTCGGCCCGTTTCAACCTGAGTGTCGACGCCGTCTGGAGCGAACCCTCGCTCGACGACGACGCCATCGGCTGGGCACGCTCGGCATGGGACGCCATGCTGCCGTTCTCGACCGGCGGCACATACCTCAACTTCGCGGGGCTCGACGACGAATCCGGGGAGCTGCGCCCCGCCGCCTTCGGCTCCCACGAGCACCGCCTGGAGCGGATCCGCGTCCACTACGATCCGGACGGTCTCTTCACCGCCGCCGCGGGCCGTCCCTGAAACCCGGCTGCCTGCCCGGTGGTTACGCCTTCCGGCCGACACCCCCGAACATCGCCACTTCCTCCGCGTCGATCCGCGTACCCGGAAGCCAGCGTGAGCAGGAGACGACGCCCGGATCCAGCAGCTCCAGCCCGTCGAAGTAGCGCTCCACCTGCGCCGGGGTGCGCTGCGTGAGCTTGGGCGTGCCGTTGGCGTTCCAGAAGGCGACGGCGTCGTCCACGTCCGGCATCGCCGGCGAGGTGATGGTGTGCGAGAGGACGAGGTGGCTGCCGGAGGGCAGGGCCTCCATGAGCCGCCGCACGATGCCGTACGACTCCTCGTCGTCCTCGATGAAGATGACCACGCCGAGCAGGATCAGGCCCACGGGACGGCTGAAGTCGAGGGTCTCGGCGGCCTGTTCGAGGATCGTGCCGACGTCGCGCAGGTCGCAGTCGAGGTAGGCCGTCCGGCCTTCGGGGGTGCTGGTGAGCAGAGCCTGCGCGTGTACGAGCACGATCGGGTCGTTGTCGACATACACGACGCGGCTGTCGGGCGCGATCCGCTGGGCGACCTCGTGCGTGTTGTCGGCGGTCGGCAGGCCCGTGCCGATGTCCAGGAACTGCCTGATCCCGAGCTCGCCCGCCAGATGTGCGACAGCGTGACCGAGGAAACGCCGGTCGGCCCGGGCGTATTCGCCGATGCCCGGGTGGAGCCTGCGGATCTGGTCGCCGGTCTCCCGGTCGACCTCGTAGTGGTCCTTGCCGCCCAGCCAGTAGTTCCACACCCGGGCGGTGTGCGTGATGCTGGTGTCGATCCTGTCCCGTACGTCCTCAGACGTGCGGTGCCCCGGTCCTTCACTGCTCAACTGTGCCCCTCTCGGAAGGACGCCACGAGTGCCACGAGTCGTGCCCCGGAGGGCAGTTGGCTCGTGCCGTCCGCACGGATGGAGCCGAGGTTAGCGCCTCGGCCGGATGTCGGCGTCCCACGCGACGACATCGGTGCGGACAGGACGGACGGACCGGGCGGACCGGTGCGGACCGGACGGCCGACAGCCCGCGCCGGCACTGCCGCCACCGGCCGATTCCCCTTCCCGCAACCCTGTCGTTACCGCAGCACTCCTGACGGACTACGCGCGTTGACCGTAGGCTGCCAGCGCTCGCGCAGTCCAGGAAGGGGAACCTCGAGATGACCGTGAAACCACAACGGCGCAGACGCCTGAGCCGGTTGACCGCCGGCGCGGCCGCACTGGCCGCAGCCGTCGGCGTGCTGTCGGCAGCCTTGCCGGCCGGTGCGGAGACCACCGACGACGCCCGCACCGGGAAGGGCCAGGGGCAGCACGCCCAAGGACGCACGGTCGACGTGCAGTTGCTCTCGTTCAACGACTTCCACGGCAACATCGAACCGCCCCCCGGTTCCTCCGGTGAGGTCTCCCGGCTGAAGCCGGACGGCTCCACGGAGAAGGTGGCAGCGGGCGGTGCCGAGTATCTGGCGACGTCCCTCCGCAAGGAACGCAAGGACAACCCCTACAGCGTCACCGCCGCGGCAGGCGACCTGGTCGGCGCGAGCCCGCTGATCTCCGGACTCTTCCACGACGAGCCCTCCATCGAGGCGTTCAACAAGATGGACCTGGACGTCGCGGGCGTCGGCAATCACGAGTTCGACGAGGGCCGCAAGGAACTCCAGCGCCTCCAGGACGGCGGCTGCCACCCCAAGGACGGCTGCTCCGAGGAGGGCAAGGTCTTCAAGGGCTCCGACTTCCCCTACCTCGCCGCGAACGTGACGGACGAGAAGACCGAGAAGCCGATCCTCAAGCCCTACACGGTGTGGAAGAAGAAGGGCGTGAAGGTCGGCTTCATCGGCGTCACGCTCGAAGGCACGCCGGACATCGTCAGCGAAGAGGGCGTCAAGGGACTGAAGTTCCACGACGAGATCAAGACCGTCAACAAGTACGCGAAGAAGCTGAACAAGATGGGCGTGAAGTCCATCGTCGCGCTCATCCACGAGGGCGGTCTTCCGGAGAAGCCCGAGTACAACTACGACTGCGACAGCCCCGGTCCGGGCGACGGCGTCTCCGGCCCGATCACCGACATCGCCAAGGGCATCACCCCGCAGGTGGACGCGCTGGTCACCGGCCACACCCACGAGGCGTACGCGTGCACGATCCCGGACCCGGCGGGCGACCCGCGCACGGTCACCTCGGCGTCCTCCTTCGGCAAGCTCTACACCGACACCACGCTCACGTACGACCGCCGCAGCGGCGACATCGTGCGTACGGGCGTGAAGAGCGCCAACCACGTGGTGAGCCGGGAGCAGGCCAAGGCCAAGGACATGACCGCGCTCATCAAGCGCTGGGGCAAGCTGGCCGACCCGATCGCGGACAAGCCGATCGGCTACATCTCCGACGACATCGAGGGCCGCGGATCGACGTCGCCCGAGTCCCCGCTCGGCGACCTGATCGGTGACGCGCAGCTGGAGTTCATGGCACCGGAGGACAAGGGCGGTGCACAGCTCGCACTGATGAACCCCGGCGGCATCCGCTCCGACCTCGTGCACAAGGAGTCGGACGGCGAGGGCGACGGCGTCGTGACGTACGGCGAAGGCTTCACGGTGCAGCCGTTCACCAACATGATGACGGCGATCGACCTCACCGGTAAGCAGCTGATCACGGCTCTGCAGCAGCAGGTCAGCGGGGCCAACGAGAAGTCGCCGAAGATCCTCCAGGTCTCCGAGGGCTTCAGCTACACGCTCGACATGACGAAGTCCGGCAAGGACCGGATCGTCACGGACTCCGTGAAGCTGGACGGCAAGGCGCTGGAGGCGGACAAGACCTACCGCGTCGCGATGAACGAGTTCCTCGCGGGCGGCGCCGACGGCTTCCCGGTCTTCAAGGACGGCAAGGACAAGCTCGTCGGCAAGTCCGATCTGGAGGCGCTGGAGGCGTACTTCGGCGAGCACTCCTCGGAGTCGGACCCGCTGAAGCCGCCGAAGGCGGACCGAATCAAGGTCGTGAAGTAGCGCCCGGAGCAACGTGAAGTAGCGCCCGGAGCAAGAAGCGGCAAGGCACGACAGCGCCCTGTCCGGTGGGTCCTCCCCGCCGGGCAGGGCGTTTCCCGTTGCCGGGACCAGCGGCGGCGGGCGGGACGGGGCGGGGGCGGGGGCGGCACCCGTTCGTACGAGGCACGGCGGCGGCCGGGCGCGGGCGCTGCCCCGACGGCTCGGGAGGCGCGGGCCGCGGCGGAGGCGGCTCCGGAGGCCCCCGGGGCGGCCACTCACCTGCCACTCACCCTCGCGGCCCCCGCGCACCCCCCTTACGCCGGGGTTTGAGCACGCCGGGGCGTGCTACCCGCGCCCCATACGCACCACTCGTCCGTGCAAGTCAGTGCCGAGCGATCCGTCCGCTCTGCCACCGACCACCATCCACACCACCCGAGGAGCCATGAGATGGCCGTATGTGAGGTCTGCGGGAACGACTACGAACACACCTTCGAAGTGCGGGCGGCAGGCGCGGTGCACACCTTCGACAGCTTCGAATGCGCCGCGCAGCGGATGGCGCCGATCTGCGAGAACTGCGGGTGCCGCATCCTGGGGCACGGTCTGCAGGCCGAAGGGCGCTTCTTCTGCTGCGCCAGCTGCGCACGCATGCAGGGGCGCATGGAGCTGGCGGACAGCGTCTGATCCGTCCGGCCGCCGCCGCGGAACAGCGGCCGCCGGCACCGAATGAAGGAGTGCGCGGGGCGCCGCCGCCACCAGGCGGCGCCCCGCGCACTGTTGCGCCGTGGCTCGCAGTCCGGCGGCGTCAGCCGACCGGGCTGCCCTTCTTGACGCCCACGATCACCACGGCCTGGTAGTAGGTCCATGCGAGAGCGTCGCAGGACTCCTTCTTCGCACCGTCGTATCCGGCGCATACGCGCTTGAGGTCCTCGTAGAAGGCGTCGTCGACCCGGCCCTTGTTGGCCTCGAAGGTGCCCTGCGCCTTGTAGTTGCGGTAGCCGAAGTCGTGCCGGATGCAGCCGTTCTCGAAGGGGAAACCGAACGGGTTGTCAGGGGACGAGGAGCAGACGTCGGTCGACCAGTCGAAGTTGTAGTCGGCCCATGCGCCCTGGTCGGCGCGGGCGGCCAGGAAGGCGCTCTGGCTTCCGGCGTCGGTCTGGGTCCAGCTCTCGAGGACCTGGGGCTTGTCGGCCGGGTCTGCGACAGCGGTTGTGGCGGTGCCGATGAGGGCGAGGAGGCTTGCGGACGTAACGACGGCGCCCGCGGCGAGTCTTCGACGCATTTCGTACCTCCGTGGGGGGAGAGGCGGTCCAGACATCGGGACTGACAAAGCATGAGCATGACAGAACAACCGCTTGCCATATAGCTGCGTGCGCAGAAGTTTTCCGTTCAACGCAACTCGCCGCTGGCACCCGTGTGGAATGTGGTACGGACGGGGCGAGGACGTACGACCGGTGCGAGCGCCGCGATGGCGAGCGCGGCCAGCGGCAGCAGCCCGAGAGCGGCCGGCAGCCCTGCAAGAGTCGCCAGCCCTCCGACGAGCGGTGAGACGAGCAGCCAGCCGAGGTTGCCCGCGAACCCGATCTGCCCCATCGCCGGCCCCGGACGGGGAAGCGCACCCGCGGCGGTGAAGGCACCGGGAAAGACCGCGCTGATCCCGGCGCCCGCGACGACGAACCCGGCCAGTGCCACCGCCGGCGTTCCGAGGAGCAGCGCAGCCGTGAGCACGGCGGCGCAGCACAGCGTGCCCGCACGGATCAGGCGTACCCAGCCGAGGCGGTTCACCAGCCGGTCGTTGAACAGCCGGGTGACGACGCTTCCGGCGCTGAAGGCCGCGTATCCGGCGGCGGCCGTCGCCGCATCGGCGCCCAGGTGACGCAGGTACACGCCGCTCCAGGACGCGGGAGCGTCCTCCACGAGCGCGGCGAGGAAGGTCATCACCGCGAGGAGGAGCACGGTGGTGGATGTGCGCCGCGCGCCCGCGGGCCTCGCCTGCCCCGGCAGCCGCTCCTCCCCCGGAACGGCCGCGGTCGCCTGCACGCCCGAGCCCGTCCTCCCCGCCTCCGCCGTCCCCGACCCCGTCCCTGCCGTCCCCGCCGTCCCCGCTTCCGGCCCCTCGTGACCCGCAGGGCTCCCGCCGTCCCCCGTGTCCGGAAGGAGCCCGCACGCGGCGACCGCGGAGACCGCGGCCAGCACGGCGGCCATGACGACGAACTGGGCGGTGAGCGAGAGACCGAGGGAGAAGCCGGCGACGCCGGCCAGGCCTCCCGCGACGGCACCGATGCTGCGGATGGCGTGCATGGAGTTGAGCACCGTACGTCCGTACTGCCGCTGCACGACGACGGCTTGGGCGTTCATCGCGACCGACGTGCATCCGTCGGCGGCGCCGAGCAGCACCAGCACCGCCATGAGCGTCCACGCCGAACCGCCCGCCGGTACGAGGGCCAGCGGCACGCACAGCGAGACCGGCGCCGACGCGCTGACCGCCCGGCTGCCCAGCCGGTGCACCGTCAGCCCGCCCGCCTGGCTGCCGGCGAGCGCCCCCAGGCCGGGCCCGGCCATCACCAGGCCCAACATGCCCGCGGAGAGCTGGAGTTCCTCCTGCACGGCGGGGACGCGGGCGGCCCAGGAGGCGAACACCGCACCGTGCACGAAGAACACGGCGGAGACGGCGGCCCGCGCCCGGCGCAGATACGGCGGCGGCGGAGAGCTGGTCGATCGCACAGGGCGGGCTCCGGTCGGACGGCGGTGCCGGCTGGCCTCCCAGTACATCAGGACGGCCCGGGGGAAGCCGGTGCACATTGCTCGACATCGCGCAACGCGCGGGACCACCGCGCACCGCCCAGGCCGCGTGAGGCCGCCCGGAAATGACCGAGGCCCCGGGAGAACCCGGGGCCTCGGTCGCCAACGTGGGGAGCCCACTTGCAGCCTGCACACGTACAACGAAGATGTCCTGCGTTCGTCACGGTTCTGCACGGTTCACCGATTTTCTGGACTTTGCCCGCCGTACGGGATACAGCACGGGACGGGCACCGCGCCCCCGCATCACGCGCGTGCGGCGGACGCGGTTCACGGGTCGCCGGCCACACCCCGAGCGCCCCGCGCCCTGACCCCCTCGCCCCGGTCCGACGGCACCACCGTGTTCACAGGCCGGACACCGGCCGACTCGGCGCCGTACCGAAAAGCACCATTTCCACATGGACCTGCGGACTTGGCTGACTTGGCCTCATGTCGCAGCAGTACATGGACACTTGTGGATTCGGTGTGCGGACTGCGCACCGTCGGCGGAGAAGATTCGCACACGCGCGCCCGGCGCATGTCTCAGCATTTGAACGTGTCATTTCGCCCCTTACCACTCCTAAGGCGCCTGTAATACGGGAGGACTTCGCTGCGGATTTTCTCAGTTACCATGAGTCACGTTGTACGCGGATCCGCTCAACAGAGCCCCCAGGCCCAGGTCAGACCGCGCAGGCGAGAGCAAGTGCAGCTGCCCGAAACTGAATTCAGCGAACCTGCACAACTGGTTCGTACGGGCGGCACATGACCCCACACATGTCCACCGGAGCCGATTGCGCCCGGTGAGGTTGGTGCGGGAATGTCCAATTGCGGTGCGGCCAGGGCCCGATGGGCACCGCCGACGCCGGAGTAACAAGTGAAGGGATCGCCACGAATTCGTGGACGTGACTACACGTGAACGAAGTTCAGCGGCCGTATGGGCGCCGGACCGGCACACGGATGAGTGGCCTGGCAGCGCGTACGCATGCTTTGATCGGGCCCTGACGCGGAAGTTGAACGAATGGTTCCCGTTGTCGGGCATCAGACGACCGCTCTACGGCCGGACGGCTTTCCCCGGGCCGGCCGCTGCTATTGAGAACACAAGAGCAAGCGAAGGGAAGCTCAACTCATGGACTTCATTGAGACCCGCGAGATTTCCGACAACGACCTGGACAACGTTTCGGGTGGTGTCCTCGGCTCGGTCGTCGGCACCGCGGTGAGCACCGCCGACTCCGTCGCCCCGGTTTCCGAGACCACCGACGCTGTGAACGGCGTTGCCTCCGGCCTGACCGGTGTCGACACCTCCCAGGTCACGGGCCTCGCCGGTCTCTGAGGCGTTGCCCGCCACCGGGCGGACGGGCCAGCAGTGCACAGCCCGTCCTGCTCGGTGCATCCGAATCCCAGTGGGGTGAACGTGAGCCCCGGAACCCCCTTGTTCCGGGGCTTACGGATGCGTCCGGGGGAAGTTGTGAAAGCCTTGCAACTTCTGTCCCCGAATTCGCGCCGCCGGCCGCCCCGGCTGTTGGCCGTGCGCACGGCCGCCCCACCGACGAAGCCGATGCCTTGAGGCGTCGCACCGAAGGAAGCGTCATGCCTGAAAGCGACGAACGCAGTTGAGGGAATAGCCCCGTGCAGTTCCGCCAGAAGGCGTTTTCCAAGCTGCAGTCCCCCGAGGAACTCGACCTGCCGGTGCGCTACGCGCGCCCGCAGGGCTGGCTCGTGCTGCTCGTGACCGTTCTCGTCATGGCGGGCGGTGGCTACTGGGCCGTCACAGGCAAGGTCTCGGGGAAGCTCGACGCGCCCGGCATCCTCACCCACGCCCAGGGCAGTTACGTGCTGCAGAGCCCGGTCTCAGGCCAGGTCGTCGAGGTGCTGGCCGAGGAAGGCCGCATGGTTCCCGCCCGTACTCCGGTGCTGAAGGTGCGAACGGACCGCGGATACCAGGCAGTTCGCACGGTGGCGGCCGGCCGCGTGACATCGCTGACGGCGAAGATCGGTTCCGTGATCACCACCGGCAAGGACGTGGCGACCGTCGAGCGCGTCGAACGCCCGGGCGAGCCGCTGATCGCCATGCTGTACGTGCCGGGCAGCAGCGGCTCCACGGTCTCCCCCGGAGCCGCCGTGGACCTCACCGTGCAGTCGGCACCGACGGACGAGTACGGCGTGCTGCGCGGCCGCGTGAAGGCGGTCGGCAGAGCGCAGACCCGTCAGCAGATCTCCAGCTTCCTCGGCAACAGCCAGCTCGGCGCCCAGTTCACCAAGGAAGGGCAGCCCGTCGCGGTCCTGGTGGAGCTGGACAAGTCGGCGACGACGAAGTCCGGTTACAGATGGTCCACCGAAAAGGGCCCGCCGTACCGGCTCGAATCGATGACGGTCACCGACGGCGCGATACACCAGCCCTCGGAGCGTCCCGTCGATTGGCTGCTCCCGTGAGCCCGCGGCAGAAGCAGCAGAAGAAGAAGCCCGCGGACAGGACGGACGACGCCGCCGCGGGCAAGAAGGGCAAGGCCGCCGAGGCGGGCAGGAAAGGCAAGACCGCCAAGGCTGCGGATACTCGGGGTACTCGGACCTCCCGCACCCGGGCTCCGGATACTCGTACTCCGCGCTCCCAGCCCCCGCGCTACCCGGGCCGGAGCGCAGGATCTCCAGGCTCAGGGTCCCCAGGCGCCGGCGCTCCGGACACCGAGGCCCCGGACACCGAGACCACCGGCGAGAACCGGCTGCCGCCCCCGGGCAGGCGCAAGCACCGCCCCGACAGCGGCAAGAGCGGCAAGTCCGGCGCACGGAGCAGCGGCAAGCACCGTACGGGCGCGGCCCGGCGCAGCACGCCGCAGCAGATACCGAAGCCGCACTACAAGGCCGTCCGCACGCCGACCGTGCTGCAGATGGAGGCCGTCGAGTGCGGCGCCGCCGCCCTGTCCATGGTCCTCGGCTACTTCGGCCGGCACGTCCCCCTCGAACAGCTGCGCATCGCCTGCGGCGTCTCCCGAGACGGCTCGCGCGCCAGCAACCTCCTGAAGGCGGCCCGCAGTTACGGCCTGACGGCCAAGGGCATGCAGATGGAACCGGCGGCCCTCGCGGAGGTGCCCGGGCCGGCCGTCCTCTTCTGGGAGTTCAACCACTACGTCGTCTACGAGGGGATGGGGCGCCGCCTCGGCAAGCGCGGGGTGCACATCAACGACCCCGACAAGGGCCGCCGTTTCGTCCCGCTGGAGGACTTCGACACCAGCTTCACGGGCGTCGTCCTCACCTTCGAGCCCGGTGAGGACTTCCGCCGCGGCGGCAAGCGCCCCGGTGCCATGAGCGCCATGCCAGCGAGGCTGCGCCGCACCACCGGGACGATGCTGGCCGCGCTGCTCGCCAGCCTCCTGCTCGTGGGTGTGGGTGCCGCGGTGCCGGCGCTGAGCCGCACGTACATCGACATGTTCCTGGTCGGGGAGCAGACGTCGCTGCTGGGCGTGCTGTTCGCCTCGATGGGCGCGATGGTGGTGCTGACCGGCGCGCTGACCGCGCTGCAGCAGGCGAATCTGCTGCGCGGGCGCATCATCTCCTCGACGCTCAGCAGCGCACGCTTCTTCCGGCATCTGCTGCGGCTGCCCGTCACCTTCTTCGCCCAGCGCAGCCCCGCCGACCTGGTGCAGCGCCTCCAGTCCAACGACACGGTGGCCGAGACGCTCTCCCGCGATCTGGCCGCGGCGGGCGTGGACGCCGTCGTCGTGATCCTCTACGCGGTGCTGCTGTGGACCTACGATCCGCAGCTGACCGTCATCGGTGTGCTGATCGCGCTGCTCAACCTGGTCGCGATGCGTGTGGTGCTCCGGCTGCGGTCCACCGGCACGCAGAAGCTGCGCGCGGACACCGCCCGGCTCACCAACACCTCTTACACCGGCCTGCAGTTGATCGAGACGATGAAGGCCACCGGCGGCGAGAACGGCTACTTCCGCCGCTGGTCGGGGCAGCACGCCACCACCCTTGACGAGCAGCAGAAGCTCGGGGTGCCCACGGCCTGGCTCGCCGTCGTGGCGCCCACGCTCGCGACCCTCAACAGCGCGATGATCCTGTGGATCGGCGGCATGCGCGCGGTGGAGGGGCACATCTCGATCGGTCTGCTGGTGGCCTTCCAGGCCCTCGTGACGCGATTCACCGCTCCCATCACAAGGCTCAACGGCGTCGCCGGACGCATCCAGGACTTCGCCGCCGACGTGGCGAGGCTGAAGGACGTCGAGAACTTCCCCGTGGACTCGCTCTATTCACGGCGCGAGCCGGTCGCTGACACCCGACGCCTCAAGGGCCATGTGTCCCTGGAGAGCATCACGTTCGGCTACAGCCCGCTCGACAAGCCGCTGCTGACGGAGTTCTCGCTGTCGGTCGGCCCCGGCCGGCAGGTCGCGCTCGTCGGGGGCTCCGGCAGCGGCAAGTCCACCGTCTCCAGGCTGATTTCGGGCCTCTACAGCCCGTGGGAGGGCGTGATCCGCATCGACGGGCAGCGCCTGGAGGACATCTCCCGCAGCGCGCTGGCCGCATCGGTCTCCTTCGTCGACCAGGACGTCTTCCTCTTCGAGGGAACCGTGCGCGACAACGTGGCGCTGTGGGACCCCTCGATACCGGACGAGGCCGTCACGACCGCACTGCGGGACGCGGCCGTCCTCGACGACTTCGCTCGGCGGCCCGGCGGCATCCACAGCCGCGTCGAGCAGGACGGCCGCAACCTCTCCGGGGGGCAGCGGCAGCGTCTGGAGATCGCCCGCGCCTTGGTGCGCCGCCCGAGCATCCTCGTACTGGACGAGGTGACCAGCGCGCTGGACGCCCAGACGGAACAGCTCATCATCGACAACCTGCGGCGGCGCGGGTGTGCGTGCGTGGTCATCGCACACCGGCTGAGCACGGTCCGGGACAGCGACGAGATCGTCATGCTGGACCACGGCAGCGTCGTCGAACGCGGGCGCCACGAGGAGCTGGTGGCCCGCGGCGGCCCGTACGCCGAACTGGTCAAGGAGCACTGACGTGGCATCAGGCGACGGCTCCGCAGGGGACCCCCGCGCGGGCGGGCAGGACACCGGCTCGTGGCAGACCGGCGGCGGTCAGTGGGACACGGGGTCGTACGGCACCGTGGGGCCGCGGGACGACTCGTACGACAGCGGCTCGTACCCGACCGTCTCCCACGACAGCGGCTCGTACCCCACCGTCTCTCACGACAGCGGCTCGTACCCCACCGTCCCCCAGGACACCGGCTCGTACCCCACCGTCTCTCACGACAGCGGCTCGTACCCCACCGTCCCCCAGGACACCGGCTCGTACCCCACCGTCCCCCACGACACCGGCCGGCACGCGGCCGTCGCCGCCGCCGCTCCGCCGCAGGACCCGGTGACCGCCGCCTTCGGCATGCTCGGCGAGGACGTCGACTGCGACGGGGTGCGGAGCGTCCCCCTCGAAGGCCCCCATGTGCTCTGGCTGGTGACGGCCGGAGCGATGGATCTCTTCGCCGTCGACGCCGTCCAGCAGGGCCACTGGCACTTCCTCGGCCGGCTCGAACCAGGCACCCTGCTCCTCGGCCCCGTCGAGGGCACTCTGCACACGCTGGTCGGCAGGCCGCTGCGCGAGTGCTCGCTGCGCCGCATCGAACTGCGCGAACTGGCACGGCCCGAGTACAGCAGCGTCTCCGCCCACTTCCAGAGCCACACCGCCTGGAACCAGCACCAGAACCCCCAGCAGCAGGCCCAGGCCCGGAATCAGGCGGACGGCATCGCCGCCCTGCCCCATACGCAGCTCGACTCCGCCTTCGCCCTCGGCATCGGACGCAGCCTCCGCGTGCTCTTCGAGGCGCCGCTCGACGGAGAGGTGACCCCGGACTCCGTCCACCCCGGCACCGGTCAGGGCCGGGACGACGACGAGATCCTGTGGATGCATGTGGACCCGCGGAGCGTCCAGTACGGAGCCGAGTTCAGCCCGGCGGCGGCGTCCCAGCTCCTCATCGACGGCACGATGTGGCAGCGCATGGTCGACCAGCAGTTCCGGCTGCTCTCCGCCCTGGACCGCTGGATCGAACGCCTCGAACGTGCTCACGAGGACCGCACGGCGGCCGGCATCGAGGCCGGCGAGACCGTGCGCGCGCAGGCGGACCAGGCGCTGCTGGCCTCCATCAACACCACCGGCAAGAGCGCCTCCGGCACCTCCTCGGCGAACGACGACGCGACACTCGCCGTGGCCCGCATGGCCGCGGACGCCGCTGGCATCGAGCTCTCACCCCCCGCTCAGGGCCGCGCCGTCAACGACCGTACGAACCCCGTCGAACGCATCGCGCTCAGCTCACGCGTCCGTACCCGCGTGGTGAAGCTGCGGGACCGCTGGTGGCGGGAGAACACCGGCCCGCTCGTGGGTCACAAGGCCGCTTCCGGGGAGCCCGTGGCGCTGCTGTGGCGCCGCGGACGGTACGAGGCGGTGGACGCGGAGGGCGGACGCACCCGGATCCGCAAGTCCCGGGCCGGCGAATTCGAGCCGCGCGCCGTGATGTTCTACCGGCCGCTGCCCGAAGAGCCCTTGAACGCCTGGCAGTTGCTGCGCTTCTGCCTCCGCGGCACCCGCATGGACCTGCGGAACCTGGCACTCGGCGGGCTCGTCGCCGTCGGCCTGGGCGCGCTGGTGCCGATCGCCACCGGTCAGGTGCTCGGTGTGTTCGTGCCGAACGCCGAGACCAGCCTCATCAAGCAGGTCTCGCTGGCGATCGTGCTCAGCAGCATCGTCTCCGCCGTCTTCATGCTGCTGCAGAACATGTCCATCCTGCGCATGGAGGGACGCGTCGAGGCGGCGCTGCAGCCCGCGGTCTGGGACCGGCTGCTGCGCCTGCCGACGAAGTTCTTCGCGGAACGCTCCACCGGCGAACTGGCCAGTGCCGCCATGGGAATCAGCACCATGCGGCGCGTGCTGTCGGGAGTCGGGCCCGTCGCGGTGCAGGCGTGCACGATCGGCGCGATGAATCTGGTGCTGCTGCTCTTCTACAGCGTTCCGCTGGCTCTCATGGCGCTCGGGCTGCTGGTCGTCATCGCCGGTGCGTTCACCGCGATGGGGGTCTGGCAACTGCGCTGGCAGAGCAAGCTGGTGGACCTCAACAACAAGCTCAACAACATGTCCTTCCAGACCCTGCGCGGTCTGCCGAAGCTGCGGGTCGCCGCCGCCGAGAGCTTCGCGTACGCGGCGTGGGCCAGGGAGTTCGCGCGCAGCCGCGAGCTGCAGCAGCGCGTCGGCCGGATCAAGAACCTCACCACGATCCTCAACTCGGTCTATCTGCCGCTCACTTCGCTGATCCTGTTCATGCTGCTGGCCGGGCCGGCCCGCGGCAGCCTGTCCTCCAGCGGCTTCCTCACCTTCAACACGGCCGTGACGATGCTGCTTACGTCGGTGACCCAGCTGACCAACTCGCTGATCTCCGCCGCCGCCGCGCTGCCGATGTTCGAGAAGGTCAAGCCGGTGCTGCACGAGCCCACCGAGGTACGCGGCGGCAGCACCCAGCCCGGTGAACTCTCCGGGTCGGTCGAGGCACGCCAGCTCTCCTTCCGCTACAGCGAGGACGGTCCTCTCACGCTCGACGACGTCTCGCTGCGCGTGGAGCCCGGCGAGTTCGTTGCGGTCGTCGGTCCGAGCGGCTGCGGCAAGTCGACACTGCTGAGGCTGCTCATCGGCTTCGAGAAGCCGGCCTCCGGCAGCGTTCTGTACGACGGCCAGGACCTCTCCGCCCTCGACCAGGCCGCGGTGCGCCGGCAGTGCGGTGTCGTACTGCAGAACGCGCAGCCGTTCGTCGGCTCGATCCTCGACTCCATCTGCGGCGCGGAGATCTACTCGCACGAGGAGGCGTGGGAGGCCGCGGAAATGGCCGGCCTCGCAGAGGACATCAAGCGGATGCCCATGGGGATGCACACCATTCTCTCGGACGGCGGCGCCGCCGTCTCCGGCGGACAGCGGCAGCGCCTGATGATCGCCCAGGCCCTCATCCGGCGACCCCGCATCCTCTACTTCGACGAGGCGACCAGCGCCCTCGACAACGAGACGCAGCGCACCGTCATCGAGAGCACCCGCAAGCTCCAGGCCACGCGGTTCGTGATCGCCCACCGGCTCTCCACCGTCATGGACGCCGACCGGGTGCTCGTGATGTCGCAGGGCCGGATCGTCCAGCAGGGGTCGCCCGCGGAGCTGCTCGCGGACACGTCGGGCGAATTCCACGAACTGGTACGCCGCCAGATCCGCTGAGGAGCACCGGCCCGGTGCAGGGCCCGCCGGCCCGCCCGCCGGCTCAGCGCTCCCGGCTGTACCGCCTCACGAGCACGCCGTTGCCGAACGTACGCACGGACTCCAGCGCGAACCGCTCCAGCCCGAAGCCGGAAGCGAACATCGGCATGCCAGAACCGAGCACCACCGGATAGGTCTTGATGATCAACTCGTCGACCTCGTCGAGCAGTTCACCCGCGAGCACCGAGCCGCCGCACAGATAGACGCCGAGGCCGCCTTCCTCCTCCTTGAGAGCGCGGACCTTCCCCCTCAGATCCTCCGAGATGATCTCCACTGCGGGGTCGGGAGACTTCTCCATGGTCCGCGAGGCGACGTACTGACGCATGTGCGCGTACGGACTCGTGACGCCCCCCTCCAGCGCCAGCTCATAGCTCGCCCGCCCCTGCACGACCGTGTCGAACTGCTTGTTCTCCAGGTCGTCGATGCCCAGCGGCTGCCGCCCGTGGGTCGGCATGGTCTCGGGGAACTCCGCCTTCAGGAACTCGAAGAACTCCTCGTCCACGTATTCGGTGAAGAAACTGCCGTCGCCGTCGGGCCGGCCGATGAACCCGTCGACCGACGCGGCGATGAAGTAGGTCAGCTTGCGCAAGATGCCCCCCTGTCAGGGCGCGGGAGCCGGGCCTGCGGCCGGCTCGGCGCCGTGTGCACGGCCGCAACTGCAGGCCGCTGCCTACAGAATCGGGGACTGCCACCCGTTCTTGACGTTCCGTGACCAAGGCGTGATCGAACGAGGGCTCTCGTGGCAGTGAAGCGACCGCTCGGACGGTGTCCCCGGCTCGGCGTCCCGTGTTGCTCGTGCATGGGAAACACGTCATTCATCGTTCTGAGGACCGCACGGCAGGACGTCCCCGTCCCCGCCGAACCCCGCACGCAGTTCGCTGAACTGACCGGCGCCTACTGGCTGGAGCCGATCTACGCCGGGCTCGCGAACGAATGGAACCGGCAGGGCAGGACCGTCCCCGGCGCACCCCGGGAACACCGGCTGGTGCGGCCGGACGGGTCCTTCGAACCCGAGGGGCCGCACACGAACGCCCAGCAGCAGACGCACGACGAGACGAGCACGCACGACGAAGGGCAGAGCCGCGAGGCGAGCCAGGCGTACGACCGGACAGACAAGGCACAGAGCCGCGACGAGGCCCGGCGGCAGGGCGAGCCGCACACCCCGGCCCTGGACGGCCCTACCGACCGCCCGGCCCTGGACCGCCCCGCCGACCGCCCGGCTCTCCTCGCCGTCGACCTGCCCGAGTGAGCCGGCCCGGTCAGCACGCGGCCGCCTGGCCCGCGGTCCGGCCGTATGCGGCCCGGGGGTAACTCGTCCGGGTCAACCCGCGGCCCCGGGCGCGACGCGCGCCCCCAGAGAAGCGTTGGCGGGCCGAGGGAGCTTGCCGTACGTCCGGCCGCCGGCCCACCGGGCCGCCCGCCGCCCGTGCGCCGTTCCCCTCCCGGTCCGTACGGCGTCCGGCCCCGTCCGCACGCCGTTCCCGGTCCCGTCCTCCTTCCGTTCCGCCCGTACCGGTGTCCAAGGAGTCCCCGATGCTGATCCGCCGCCTCGCCCTCACCGCGACCGCACTCACCTGCGCCCTGACCGTCACCCCGGAGGCGTTCGGCGACGTCCCCCACGGGGAGACGGACCACCTCACCGTCACCGTCGCCGAATCCGGCGACGCCTCCACGGAAGGCACGTTCGAGCTTTACTGCCACCCCGCGGCCGGCGACCACCCGCGTGCCGAGGAGGCCTGCGACGGGCTGGACGAGCTGACCACCTGGGGCAGGGACCCCTTCGCCCCCGTGCCCTCGGGCACCGGATGCACCATGCAGTACGGAGGTCCCGCCAGCGCCCATGTGCGCGGCCGCTGGGCCGGGCGGCCCGTGGACGCCCACTTCAACCGCGAGAACGGCTGCGAGATGAAGCGCTGGGACGCCCTCGTACCGCTGCTGCCCCGCACCGGCATGCGCGCACCTTCGTGACCCGGCCCGGGGCCCGGGGCCGGTGACCAGAGTCCGGCGAACGTCGTGGTCCCGCGGACCGGGTCCCGTCACGGCCCGCGGGCTTAGGTCGTGTCCTACGACGAAAGACCGAACCGGATACCGAAATCCGTTGCGCCGGACGTTCGTTGGAACGTAACGGAAGGTCAGCGATGTCACCGGGGAGCCGTTGCCGCCCCGTCGCGAGCGCATGAGGAGACGCCATGTCCGTCCAGCTCAATCACACGATCGTGCACGCCACCGACAAGAAGGCTTCCGCCGAGTTCCTCGCAGGTCTGCTGGGGCTCGAAGTGCAGCCGCAGTTCGGCCCGTTCCTGCCCGTCGTCGCCGACAACGACGCCACGCTCGACTTCATGGACGCCGGCGACCGCCCGGTCACGCCGCAGCACTACGCGTTCCTCGTCTCCGAGGAGGAGTTCGACGCGATCTTCGGACGCATCAAGGACGCGGGCCTGACCTACTACGCGGACCCCGCCAGGCAGCGCCCGGGCGAGATCAACCACAACGACGGCGGCCGCGGCGTCTACTGGGCCGACCCCGACGGGCACTTCCTGGAGATCCTCACCCGCCCCTACGGCAGCGGCAGTTGACCGGTCCGGTACGGACGGGCCGCTGACGGCCGGTCCGGGGCTGATGCGTCCCGGGTACGTCCGGGGCTCATCCGTCCCGGATGCGTCCGGGGCTCACGCGTCCCTGATGCGACCCGGCCACCGGTGCCCCGGCGGTCACCGCTCCCGGTCGGTCCCCGGCTCGTCAGCCCCCGGCCCGCCGTCCCCCGGCCCGTCCGTCCCCGCCGCCGGGCCGACCGTGCCGCCCAGGCCGCTCGTGTCCGGGCAGGTCGTACCGCGGGGCAGCTTGTAGGGCGCCGCCAGCCGGTACGTGCCGGGGCGAGGCGCCTCCAGCAGTGTCCAGGTGTCCGTCACCGGCTCCTCCTCGCCGGGCGGCGGCGGTCCGCCCACCCGCGGCTCGGCCTTGCGCACACAGCCCTGAAGATTGGGCCTGCCCGGCGCCGGTGCCTCGATGCGGCGGCCCCGCGCGTCGACCAGGCCTAGCCACGGCGACCACGGAATCCGTACGAGCACCGCTCCGCGCTCCCGCACCCGTACCTTCACCTGGCCCGCACCCGCGTGCTCGACGGTCGCGGGCGGGTCGGCCAGCGGCAGCGGGTCGGCGACGCGGAAGAGCCGCCAGTGCACGCCGCTCCAGATCTCCTCCAGATAGGGCTGCCCCGCACGGACGATCTCGGCCTCCTCCTTGCCCGCACCGTCCGGAGGCGAGGACGGCAGCACCACGTAGCGCACCGCCCAGCGCCGCAGCCACTCGTGGTAACTCTTCGCAGTCAGACCGCCGTTCTCGTAGAAGACGGGATTGCGGTCGAGGTCCGCCTGCCTGTTCCAGCCGCGGGCGAGATTGACGTACGGAGCGAGCGCCGACGCCTCACGGTGGCTTCGTACGGGCACGACCTCCACCCGTCCGCGCGCCGCATCGACCCGGTCCAACTGCTCCACCAGCGGGCGCAGTTCGCCTGTCCAGGCGTCGTCCGGGGTCGTCGCGAACACGTCGTAGGAGGGCTTGCCGAGCTGCCAGCCGACGGCCACCGCGAGCGCGACGATCATCGCCACGCCCCGCCGGGACCGCCAGTCGCGCACCACGAGCGGTGCCGCGGCCAGCAGGATCACCACGCCGAACAGCAGGCTGAGACGCTCCACGTTCGATCCGACCTGCGACGGGATCAGCCAGGTCAGCGCCACGCCCGCCGAGTACACCAGCGCCCCGAGCCGCACGGTGCGCCACGTACGCGGCACGAACAGAAAGGCCGACACGGCACCTGCGAGCGGGAAGAGCACCGACCACCACGGGATCGGCTGCACCCCCTGAAAGGGGAAGAAGACCGCGGAGAGGGCGACCACGACGGGCGGCGTGACGGCGAGCGAGTACGCGGCCTGGCGGCGGCGGTCGAGGAACAGCGCGGCGGCGACGACTTCGAGGAAGAGCCCGGCGACGGGGCTGCCCGTCGTCGCGAGCGCCGCGAGCACGGCGGCGGCCGCCCCCCGCGCGTACCGCCACTTGCCCGCGCTGCGCCACCAGCGCTGCGGCCAGGCCCACACCATCGCGACCGCCCCGAGCGCGAAGAGCACACCGAGGGCGAAGGTCACGCGTCCCGAGGCGGCGTTGCACGCGAAGGAGAAGGCGCCCCACAGGGCGGGGGCGAGCGGCTTGTGCAGTACGCGCCGGAGAATCAGCGCCAGCAGACCGGAGGAGAGAATTCCGGCCAGTATCAAGGTGCTGCGGACCCCCAGCCACGCCATGAGGTACGGCGAGATCACGCTGTACGAGAACGGGTGCAGCCCTCCGTACCAGGCCAGGTTGTAGGCGGAGTCCGGGTGCTCCCTGACGAACTCGGCCCACGCGTCCTGCGCCGCCAGGTCGCCGCCGCCGCTGGCGAGCAGCCACAGCCACAGCAGATGCAGGACGGTCGCGAGCAGCACGGGGGCGGCCACGGGGTGACGCAGCGGCTCGGCCGCGAGACGCCGTACCCGGGATCGCGGGCGCGGAGCGGCGGGAGCGGGGGCAGCAGCGGGGGCGGGAGCGGCCGGCGAACCGGAGCCGGCGGCGGTGCCAGGCTGCGGGTCGGGCTGCGGGTCGGGCTGCGGGTCCGGGTGGCCTGGGGGGCGATGGCCGCCGGGCTGGTCGAGGTGGCCGGGGCGGTCCGGACGGTCCGGATGGCCCGGCCGGTCCGGATGGCCGGGACGGCCGGGATGGCCCGGGTACAGCGCTTCGCGCTCGCTCGCGGGCGTGCCCGTACGGGCGTCGGTCCCGGCACGAGTGTGCTGGTCGGCGGCGGTTCGGGGCCGCGCTCCGGGGTGGGCCGTCCCGTTGCGCCCGTCGCCGGGGGCGGTGCGGGACGGGCGCGATGCGGTACGCCCGCGCTCGCGCGTGCCGCCGCGGGTCCGGGCGGCCGCGCCCTCGCGGGTGTCCTTGTCGCCGTCGCCGTCGCCGTCGGCATCGGCTTCGCGCCTCGGCCCGGGTACTGTGCCGCGCTCCGTCCCCGGGACTGACTTGTCCCCGGGCACTATGCCGGCGGCGTCGTCACCTTCCGGCATCTGCGGCTCCTGCGGTCGGCACTGCGCTCTACCCCCGTACGGCTCGCCCGCCTCACCCGCTGTGAGCCGGGCCCCTCTCACCGGGCCATGCCACCCGGATCACAGGATCCTGGTCAACTTGGCTCCGAAGCCCGGTTCGCTCATGTCGTCCTTCAGCGTGAGGGGGACCCTCACCTGGCCGGGCCCGTCGCCGACGGTCAGCGTGCCGGCCCTGTCGCCCGCCTTCCCCTCGTGCGGCAGCGGCTTGCCGCCGTCCGTGAGTCCGAGCTTCACCTTCAGCCCCGACCAACCGACCGCCGAGACGTCCCGGGAGGCGACCACCGGCGTCCTGCCGCCGAGTTGGTCGTCGACGTAACCCACGACCTCGCCCTTCTGCACGACCTTCTGCGCGCGCAGCGCGTCCTGAGCCGTGTCGATGAGCTTCTTGCTCTCGGCGAGCACCGTGTCGAGTATCGACGGCTCGTACTGCCCGAGTACCGCTCCGATGATCAACTGCTCGGTGCCGCCGACCTTCTGCTCCGCGGCGAAGAGCAGGTTGCCGCCGGCCTTCGTCGTCGTACCGGTCTTGATGCCGACGACTCCGTCGAGCGGGACGAGCTTGTTCCAGTTGGCGTGCTGCTCACCCTTGGCGTCCTTGTATCCGGGGAGCCGCACGGTGTCGCGGAAGAGGTCGATCCCCATCGCCTTCTTCGCGAGCTTCACCTGGTCGGTGGCGGTGCTCACCGTGGAGGACGTAAGACCGCTGGGATCGGTGTACTTGGTGTTCTTCATGCCCAGGTCCTCGGCGGCCGCGTTCATCTTCTTCGCGAACGCCTTCTCCGACCCGGCGTCCCAACGGGCGAGCAGACGGGCCACGTTGTTCGCAGAAGCAATCATCACGGCCTTGACGGCCTCCCGTTCGGAGAGCGTGTCGCCTTTCTTCACCTCGACCGTCGACTCGTTCTGCGCGCTCAGGCCGGCCTCGTCCTCCGCCTTCTGGTCGACGGGGATCCTCGCACCGCCCGACCCCTTCTTGACGGGGTGGTCGCGGAGGATGACGTACGCGGTCATCACCTTCGCCACGCTCGCGATCGGCACCGGCTTCTGCTTGCCGTACGAACCGAACGAACCCAGGCCCTGCACGTCGAGCGCGGCCTGCCCTTCGGAGGGCCACGGCACGGAGGGCTTCGGCCCCTGGAAGCTGTAGGTCGGCTGGGCCGACAGCGACAACTCCGGTTCCGGCAGCGGACGTACGGCCTGCGCGATGGCGAAGAGGACCATCAGCACCACCACGAGAGGCGTCCAGATCTTGACCCGGCGCACCGCCGTACGCAGCGGAGTCTCCGGCGGCGGAGGGGTGTTGGTGAGCTGGGCGAGCAGATCGAGCGGTGCCTGGTCGGGCCGCGCCTGCTGCCGCGTCAGCTCGGCCTCGGTGAGCTTCGGCGACTCGGCCTCGGGCGGCAGCTCACCCGCCGTGGGCTTGTCCCCGGGCTTCAGCGGTACGACGGGACCGGGCGGCGGCACATGCTTGGGGCGCGGAGGCGCGTCGGCGGAACGGAGGGGCACGAACTGGCTCGTGCGCTCCGACTCGGACTCCGACTCGGACCCGGACCCGGACCCGGACTCGGACTCCGACTCGGACTCGGGCTTCGATTCGGGCTCGGGCTTCCATTCGGGCTCGGGTTTGCGCTCAGGCTTCGGCTTCGACTCGGGCTCGGCCGCGGGGGACTTGGACTCCGCGGACTTCGACTCGGCGGACTTCGACTCCGCGGACTTCGACTCCGCGGACTTGGACTCGGCGGACTTGGACTCGGCGGATTTGAACTCCGTGCTCTTCGGCTCGGTCCCGGGCCCGGCCTCGTCACCGTCGCCGGTCCCGGGCTTCGCGAAGGCCGCCACCCTTGGGTCGACGGGCTTTGCGGGCTTTGCGTCTGCGTCCTTCTTGCCGGGCGCCTCGTCGCCTTTGCCGGGCCCGACGGTACGGAACGCGGTCGTCGGCTGGTCGACGCGGCCGTTCCCGCTCTTCTCCGGGGGGCTCTTCGGCCCGGCTCCGGAACCGTCCGCCCGAACCGTGCGGAACGCGGCCGTGGGCTCGTCCACCCGGTCGGCGTCCTGCCCGGCCTGCGCGTCCCGCCCGGCCGCCGCTTCGGGGCCCTCCTCGGGCTCCGCCTCGCGCGCAGCGGGCTCCTGCTCGCCAGGGCCCTCGTCCCGGCTCCCCTCCCGGCCCTCGCCGCGGTCCTCGCCGCGGTCCTCGCCGTCAGCTCCGGAGCGGTCCTCCTTCTCGGAGAGTGGCGTGGAATCTTCCGTCTCGTCCGCTTTGTTCGCTTTGCCCGCTTCCTCTTCCGTTGCCGCAGCTTCTTCGGTTCCGGTGGATTTGCCCGACCCGAAGAAGGCCGCCGTCATGCGCTCGGCCCGCCTCGCCGCCTCCTCGCTGTCGATTGCGGCCGCGGAGTCGTCCGAATCGGGCCGTACGGTCCTGAACATCGCCGTGGGGTGGTCGACCTCGCCGCCGGCCTCCGCGGAGCTCTCAGGGGCGCCTGGGACCTCTGAGCTCCCTGGGGCCGCTGAGGCTCGCGAGTCCGCCGCCCGGTCCGGCTCCTCGTCCTCCTCGGACTTCGGACGTACGGGCAGATCGCTCGCCGGGATTTGGCTTGAATCCTTCTCCCCCGCACGGGACTTACCCGCTCCGTCCTTGACGGCATCGCCGTCTTCACCGTTCCCGACGTCTCCGCCGTCTCCGGAACCCTCTGCGCTCCCGGCGTCCGGCCCGGCCTCGTCCGGCTCGTCGTCCGAGCCCGCGACCCACGCGGCGACCGCGGCCTTCAGCCTGTCGTCGCCGCGCCCGTTGCCCTCGCCCCCGCTCCCGGAGTCCACGGCTTCCGAGGCTTCCGCGGAGTCGGAGGCGTCCGCCGGACCGGGTCCGGCGTCGTTGTGGCCGGCGGCGTCCGCGGCTTCCGCTTCGCTGCCTTCACCGCTGTGCGCGGAGGCCTCGGACGGGTCGTCCGAAGCGTCGCCCGGGGCCTCGTTCCGGGCCTCGTCGGGATTCTCCGTGGGGCCGGTACGTGCGGCGTCCGGGCGCGCGCCGGACTTCCGTTCGCGCTTCCCGCCGGACTTCTTCCCAGCGGACTTCCCACGGGACTTCTTCCCGCCCGTGGACGCAACCGCCGCGCCGTCGTCCGTCGTCTCCCCCGACGACTCCCTGCGCTCCACCTTGTCGGGGGACTCGCCCGCCACCGATGCCTCCTGCTGATGAATGCTCGCCGCTCGCGTACCAGTTAACAGTGTCCTGTGCGCCGCGCCTCCCACATCGCGCGGGGGCTCCGGCAAGGTCACGGACAGGTCTCTCCGACCGTGCAGACGAGAACGACATACCTACTGGTTCCCGTCCATAACGCCCAGGCACTCTCGACAGACCATTGTGAGAGGGGTCACCCTGTCAGACATCCACGCGGGGAGGCATGGATGGGCAGGAGCCGCAGAACTATTCCGGAGGAGCTTCTGCTGCTGGCCTTGGACCCGGCCACGGGCACCACGGCACAGCCGCAGTCGCTTGACCTCGGCCTGGCCGGGGCCCAGCTCGTCGAGCTGGCTCTCGCAGGACGTATAGCCCCTGACGGGGACCGTATCGCCGTGGTACTGCCACGGCCGACCGGAGATCCAACTCTGGACTCCGCACTGGAGTTGCTGCGAAGGCGTGGCAGCCCGGTGCGCGCTGTCCACTGGATCGGCGGGCCCCGATTGGGACTTCGCCAAACCTATCTCACACACCTGGAGCGGTGCGGCATGGTGCATGCCGTATCAAGCCAGATGTGCGGGGTGTTGCCGACGACGCGCTACCAGGCGACGGAGACGACGATCAGCCGGGAGATCCGAACCCGGCTGGACGCCGCGATCCGTACCGGCGTGCCGCCGGACCCGCGGACGGCGGCGCTCGCGGCGCTGGCCCACGCGGTCGGTCTCGGCAAGCACCTCTATCCCGGCAACGAGGGGCGCTCGTGCCGCTCCCGGCTCCGGGACCTGATAAGGCACGACCCGATGGGCGGTCTCGTCGCACACGCCGTGATGGATGTGCAGAACGGCGCGGGGGCCCAGCCCCGGCGTGCGGCGGGCAACGGTGCGGCCGGTGCTCCGGCGGCGCCCCCCGCTCAGAACGGTCGTCCCGCGACAGCGGGCGCCGGCGTACCCTCCGGGCACGTCCAGCCCAGGCATGTGCCGGAGAAGGCACGGCCGAGTGTGGGCGGAATGGTCCGCGCCGGCGCACGCTGATCACAGGGTGCGCGCGAGCGCACCGGGCACCACCGGCAGCGCGGTAACGCGCCTGCCGGGCGCCGTGATTGCGCGCGGGGTGGTGGTCCGGCTGTCGAAGGGGACGGCCGGACCACCACCCCGCGCGCACGCGTGCCCATGGACGATCTGGCTGTGTGCGCCGGGCCAAGTGCGCTGGAACGGGGCGTGTTTCCGACGTTCCCCGCCCGTTCCCCGCCTGTTCCCCTCCCGCCTCCCCGCCCTCTCCGCTCGCTGCCGCGAGCCCTCCTCCGAGTCCCTTCTGCCCCGCCGTGGCCGTGGCCGTAACCGGACCGTCTGTGTGCCCGGCTCTGCACCCTCTGTTGCCATTCGCCAGCGAGATCGCTCACGGTGGTGGCAACCTGCTTGAAAGTAGTCGTACTTACGCGGAGGTGCAGCCCCTGTGGCGTCAAACGTCAACCCCACCGTCCGACGCCGCCGTCTGGGCCAGGAACTGCGTCGTCTCCGCGAGTTGAAGAACATGACGGCGGAAGAGGTCGCGGACCGCCTACTGGTCTCCCAGTCGAAGATCAGCCGTCTGGAGAACGGCCGGCGCAGCATCAGCCAGCGTGACGTGAGAGACCTCTGCGGTGTCTACGAGGTCGAGGACAACCGCGTCGTCGAATCGCTCATGCAGATGGCCAAGGAGTCGCGTCAGCAAGGCTGGTGGCACGCCTTCGGGGACATCCCCTACAGCGTCTACATCGGCCTGGAGACGGACGCCGCGTCGCTGCGCGTCTACGAACCCCAGGTCGTGCCCGGCCTGTTGCAGACGCGGGCGTACGCGGAAGCCGTATGCGTGGGCGCGCAGCCCGAGGCGTCGGCGACGGACATCGACAAGCGCGTCCAGGTACGCATGCGCCGTCAGGAGCGGATCAACGACACCCGTCATCCGCTGCGGCTGTGGGCGGTGCTGGACGAGGCGGCGCTGCGGCGCCGGGTCGGCGGCCGGCAGACCATGGTGGAGCAGCTAGAGCGGCTCAACGAGATCTCCCAACTGCCGCATGTGACGGTCCAGGTGATGCCCTTTTCGATGGGCGCGCACCCGGGGGTAAACGGGCAGTACGCGATCCTGGAGTTTCCGGACGCCTCCGACTCCTCGGTGGTCTATCTGGAGGGCGTCACGAGCGACCTCTACCTGGAGAAGTCGCACGACGTACAGAGCTACAGCGTGATGTATGAGCATTTGCGCGCCGAAGCCCTCAACCCGGACCAGACACGCGAGTTCATCGAGAATGTGGCAAAGGACTATGCCCGCGGCTGAGGGCGGGGAGCGTACACCTGCCGAAGAGCGGAGTGAAGAGCCGCTCGGAATATGCCATCCGGTCGAGTGAACGGCCCCTTCGCGTTGGGAAATCGAGGCGTACGGTCGGTCTCTGGAGTCGAACAACCGGAGCAGACATGGCAATTCAGCAGGGAACCACTACGGAATGGACCAAGTCGACATATTCGGCGAACGGTGCGTGCGTCGAAGTGAAGTCCCCGACCCGGCGTGCAGTGGCGGTACGTGACTCGAAGGTCCCGGACGGGCCGTCGCTGAGCTTCCCGCCAGGAACCTGGACCGGCTTCGTGGCCGGTCTGTGCGGCGGCGAGGGCGGCAGAACGGCCTGAAGCCCCCGTCCGCCCTGGAACAGAGCCCTCTCGACCGGTCCGCCGTCCCTGCCGAGGGGGCTCTTCCATACCCGGCCATACCCGGCCATACCAGGAACCGTCTCGCCGGCGTCATCGGTACCGTCCCGCCGGCGTCACGCCCGCGGGTAGCGGTCCAGCCAGGCCTGTGACGCCGCGCCCGGCGCGTGCAGTGCGGGCCCCTGTGTCATCTCCATGGCGAAGTCGTCGGCCAGTTCGAGCACCGTCGAGCGCCCCTCCAGCTCCGCGACCCACGCGGGCGGAAGCGCCGTCTCCCCGTGGATGGTGCCGAGCAGATTGCCGCAGACGGCTCCCGTGGAGTCGCTGTCGCCGCCGTGGTTCACGGCCAGCAGCAGCCCGTGCCGTACGTCCTCGGCCACGAGCGCGCAGTAGACACCGATGGAGAGAGCCTCCTCGGCGTTCCACCCCTCCCCCAGCGACTCCACGCGTTCCGCGGACGGCATGCCCTGCCGCATCGCGCCGAGCGCGCGCTTCAGGGCGTCCGTCGTCTCCTCGTGACCCGGCCGCGTGGCGAGCATGGCCAGTGCCTTCTGCACGGCGTGGTCGAGGCTGTCCTTGCGCGCCAGCGCGTGCACGATCGCGGAGAACGCGCCCGCCGCCAGATATCCCGTCGGATGGCCGTGCGTCTGAGCGGCGCACTCCACGGAGAGCTGGAAGACCAACTGCGGCTCCCAGCCCACCAGCAGCCCGAACGGCGCCGAGCGCATGACGGTGCCGCAGTCCTTCGACTCCGGGTTCTTGGGCATCTCCAAGGTGCCCATGCGGTCGTCGGAGAGCCCGCTGAGACAGGTCTTCCCCGGGGAGCGCTGCGCGTACATCCACTCCTGGCGGGCCAGCCAGCCGTCTTCCTTCTTGCGCTCGTCCGGGCCCCAGTCCCGCTGCGTCGCCCCCCACCTGCGGTAGGCGGCGTGCACATCGGTGGGCGGGTGCCAGGCGCCCGTGTCGCGGCGTACGTGCGCGCGGATGAGGCCGTCGGTGGTGAACAGCGTCAACTGGGTGTCGTCGGTGATGGCTCCGCGCCGCCCGTAGGCCGGCACGTAGTCCGTCACTCCGGCCTCACCGTGGGCCTGCCGGATCGCGCTCAGCGAGTCGAACTCGATGCCCGCCCCGAGCGCGTCGCCGATGGCGCCGCCCAGCAGGCAGCCTCGCACCCTGCTGCGGAAATCCTGCTGCTCGGTGCGGCCCCACATGGCATCACCGCCGGAAGCGGCCACGTCTCTCTCCCACTGGTACGACGGACGGGTAAGGGCAGCAAGGGGTGGTCGGGCCCCTGGGGGGTGTCTCCCTCACGGCACTGGGCAGGTCAGCACTCTAGAACGCCGGTTCAGTTTTCCAACAGCGGAAGGAGCTCCGGAAGGTGTCCGTCGGAACGGTGTGCGGCTTCCAGGCGCTCCGCCGGCACCCGACCGTACAGCGTCGTACGGGCACGGGCGGGACGGCCGGCGGCCTCGGCGATCGCGACGAGATCCTGGATGGAGCGGTACGAGCCGTACGAGGACCCGGCCATCCGGGAGATCGTCTCCTCCATCAGCGTGCCGCCGAGGTCGTTTGCTCCGGAACGGAGCATCTCCGCGGCGCCCTCGGTGCCGAGCTTGACCCAGCTCGTCTGGATGTTGGTGATGTACGGGTGCAGCAGCAGCCGCGCCATCGCGGTCACCGCCCGGTTGTCCCGGGTGGTGGGGCCGGGCCGGGCGATGCCCGCCAGATAGACGGGCGCGTTTGTGTGGATGAAGGGCAGCGTGACGAACTCGGTGAAGCCCTCCACCCCCTTGGCGAGCGCCTTCTGCTGGATCTCCGCGAGCTTGCGCAGATGACCGAGCCAGTGGCGGGGCTGGTCCACGTGTCCGTACATCATCGTGGAGGACGAGCGGATGCCCGACTCGTGTGCGGTCTCGATGACTTCGGCCCAGGTGCCGGCCGGGAGCTTGCCCTTGGTGAGGATCCAGCGGACCTCGTCGTCGAGGATCTCCGCGGCGGTGCCTGGGACCGAGTCGAGTCCCGCCTCGCGCGCCCGCAGCAGCCAGTCGCGGATCGAAAGTCCCGTGCGGCTCGCGCCGTTGACGACCTCCATGGGTGAGAAGGCGTGCACATGCATGTCCGGCACGCGCTCCTTCACCGCGCGTGCGATGTCGAAGTAGGCGGTGCCCGGCAGGTCCGGGTGGATGCCGCCCTGCATGCACACCTCGACCGCGCCCACGTCCCACGCCTGCTGTGCCCGGTCGGCGACCTGGCCGAGGGAGAGGGTGTAGGCGTCGGCGTCGGTGCGGCGCTGCGCGAAGGCGCAGAAACGGCAGCCCGTGTAGCAGACGTTGGTGAAGTTGATGTTGCGGGTGACGATGTACGTCACGTCGTCGCCGACGACGGCGCGGCGCAGCTCGTCGGCGGTCCGGCAGAGCGCGTCCAGGGCGGGGCCGTCGGCGTGCAGCAGCGCCAGCGCCTCGTCGTCGGTGAGGCGCGTCGAGTCGTCCGCGGCGGTGGCGAGGGCGGCGCGTACGTCCGTGTCGATCCGCTCGGGTGCCATGCCCGGCCGTGCGGCCTCGCGCAGGGAGTCCCAGTCGCCGTAGACCTCGTCGAAGTCGTCGCGCCGGTCGGCGGTGCGCCCGTCGGTGTCGATGGTGCGGTGCAGGTCGGTGCGTCCCGAGGGCGCGATGTATCCCTCGTCGGGCTCCTGCCAGGGGCGGCCCTCGACGGGGGCGTCCTCGCGGGCGAGGCCGGTCTCCGGCTCCACGAGCGCGTTCACGTGCGGCAGCAGGCGCGGGTCGAGCCAGGGTTCGCCGCGCTTGATGAACTCCGGGTAGACGGGCAGCCGTTCACGCAGCACGAAGCCGGAGGCGGCGGTGCGTTCGGCCAGGTCGTCGATCTGCGGCCAGGGACGCTCCGGGTTGACGTGGTCCTGCGTCAGCGGGGAGACGCCGCCCCAGTCGTCGATGCCGGCGTCGATGAGCATCGCGAACTCTCCCGCGCCCCCGTCGACGAGGTTCGGCGGCGCCTGGATGCGGGCCGAGGGGCCCATGATGTGCCGGGCGACGGCGATCGTCGCGGCCAGTTCCTCGAGTTCGGCGTCCGGCGCTCCGCGCATCGCCGTGTCCGGCTTGGCGCGGAAGTTCTGCATGATGAGTTCCTGGATGCCGTGGTACGCCCGCTGGACGCGGCGCAGCGCGAAGAGGGACTCGGCCCGCTCCTCGTACGTCTCGCCGATGCCGATCAACAGCCCTGTGGTGAAGGGGACGTTGGAGCGCCCGGCGTCCTCCAGTACGCGCAGCCGCACCGCCGGCTCCTTGTCGGGCGATCCGTGGTGCGGACCGCCTGGCTCGCTCCACAGCCGCTCGGCCGTGGTCTCCAGCATCATGCCCATGGACGGCGATACGGGCTTGAGGCGCTGGAAGTCGGACCAGGAGAGGACGCCCGGGTTGAGGTGCGGCAGCAGGCCCGTCTCCTCCAGGACGCGGACGGCCATGGCCCGTACGTACGACAGCGTGTCGTCGTAGCCGTGCGACTCCAGCCACTCGCGGGCCTCGGGCCACCGCTCCTCGGGCTTGTCACCGAGTGTGAACAGGGCTTCCTTGCAGCCTGTTTCGGCGCCGCGGCGGGCGATGTCCAGCACCTCGTCCGGGGAGAGGAACATCCCGTGGCCGTCGCGCCGCAGCTTGCCGGGGACCGTGACGAACGTGCAGTAGTGGCACTTGTCCCGGCACAGCCGGGTGAGCGGGATGAAGACCCCGCGCGAATAGGTGATCACTCCGGGGCGCCCCGCCGCTTCGAGTCCGCTGTCGCGCACGCGGGCGGCGGAGCGGGCCAGTTCCGCGAGGTCACCGCCGCGCGCCTGGAGCAGGACGGCGGCTTCGGCGGCGTCGAGCGTCACCCCGTCGCGGGCACGGCGCAGTGCGCGCCGCATTGCGTTGGCGGTGGGGGCTGCCTGCGCGTTCGAAGTCATGAACCGAGCATACGAGCGCGATCGGCGGTGCTCCGGAGCGGCCGTTGCGGGCTACGTCACATTGTTCCTCCGAGGATGCCGCCTTCTCTTGGGGCGGGGTGGGAGCGGGTTCCTGCTGGGCAGGGTGGAGGTGGCTGGATCGCGGTCAGGGCAGTCCGGCGTCGACCCGCCGCGGGCGTGAGCGAGCCGGTAACGATCAAGTGCTCTCAATTGTCAGTCCTCCCGGGTAGTTTCAGAATCATGACGACACCGGCGCAGAGGGCGGATGGTTCCGGGCAGGCCCGGTACACCTACCGTGTGCGTATCCCGTCCACCGCGCGGGCCGCGCTGGAAGCGGAGTGGGACCGGTGCCGGTGGGTGTGGAATGAGTGCGTGGCCAAGTCGAAGGCCGTGCGCGCTAGAAGCAGGGCCACCGGCGAGAAGCTGACGTGTGGTCCGGCTCAGCTGGACAAGATGCTGACCGAGGCCCGTGCCCGCATTCCGTGGCTGGCGGAGGGTGCGAGCGTTCCTCAGCAGCAGCTCGTACGCGATTTCGCGAAGTCCCGCGCCAGAGCCTTGAAGGACATCAAAGCCCGGTTGCCGATGCGGCAGCGGGCCGGGATGCCCCGCTGGAAGAAGAAGCGCGAGAGTGATCCGAGCCTGAACTACACCCGGCGGGGATTCCGCCTCAAGGACGGATGTCTGCACTTGGCCGGCGGGATCGTGCTGAGGGTGGTGTGGTCGCGCGATCTGCCTGAGCCGCCGTCCAGCGTGCGCGTGTACCGGGACAGCATCGGTCACTGGTGGGCGTCGTTTGTGGTCGCCGCCCAGACCGAGCATCTGCGGGAGACCGGCGCGGTGATCGGGGTCGACTGGGGCGTGAAGGAGACCGCGACCACCACGAGCGACGACTACGACCTTCCGCACCCGCAGCACGGGAGGACGGCAGCGCAGAAGCTCGCCCGCTACCAGCGGATGGTGGCCCGCAGGAAGCCGATGCGCGGGCAGGCCGCATCGAAGGGCTACCGCGCAGCGAAACTTCAGACCGCGAAGGTGCACAGGAAGGTGGCGCGGCAGCGTGCGGACACGGCCCGCAAGTGGGCCAAGAAGGTCGTACGCGACCACGATGTCCTAGCGGTGGAGGATTTCCGCCCGAAGTTCCTGGCTAAGACGACCATGGCGCGCAAGGCCGCTGATGCGGCGATCGGCGCGACGAAGCAGGCCCTGGTCGAGATGGGCCGCAAGCACGGCCGTGCCGTGCATCTGGTGCATCCCGCGCACACCACCATGGACTGTGCGCAGTGCGGAGCGAGAGCCAAGCACGCGCTACCTCTCTCAGAACGAACGTATGCCTGCACCGTGTGCGGAGCGGTATCCCCCAGGGATAAGAACTCCGCCCGCGTGATGCTGGTCCGGGCTGGTCTCGTACCCGGCTAGTGCTGATCGTGTAAGACCTGCACGCCCGCCGGGCCGCAGGCGACGTGAGCTAGGAATCCCTCTCGTCCGCGAGAGGGAGGAGTCAAATCGTCTACGGTGCTGCGGGACGTGCGGCCGGGGACCGGGGGCCGCACCGCATTCCACAACTACGGGGGAACATATGCGAGTTCGTCTACTCACCACTGCCGCGGTGCTGCTCTTCACGGTGGTGGGCGGGGGCGCCACGACGGCGCAGGCCGTGCCTGGCGGGGCGTCCGGCGGTGCCGTCGCCGCGGAGCGCGCGGGCGGTGGCGACGGCGTCCGTACGCAGGCGGCACCCGGCCGGGTCTCGGGCGGCGTCAGCAGCGGCGGGAGCAGGGGCGGCACGACGACCAGCTCATCGAGTTCGACCACGACCAGCGGCAGCAGCAGCACGAGCAGCACCGGGGGAAGCCTCGGCAGCAGCGGTAGTAGCAGCACGAGCAGCGGCGGCAGCAAGACCAGCAGCTCCGGCAGCACGGGCGGGACCGTCAGCACCAGCGGAGGGGTCAGCAAGACCAGTTCGGGCACCAGCTCGGACACCGGCTCGAAGGGCGGCTCGACCCTCGGCAGGACCACGACGACCGCCACGAGCGGTGCCTCTCACAGCAGCACCGACTCGGACGCCAAGAAGAAGAGCAGCCGCTGGTGGCTCTGGGTCGTCATACCCGTCGTCCTCATCCTGATCGTGGCGGCGGGGCTGATCATCTTCGCCGCGTCCCGGCGCCGCGCCTGACCGGCGCTCCGGAGCAGGGTTTCCGAAGGCCTTCCCGGGCCGGGTCCGCGCGTCCACCGCGGGCACGGTCCGGAGTTTTCCACAGGGGTTTCCCCGCCGTCTCCTCCGCGTACAACAGTGATCGTGGCGTCACGGAGGCGCCTCGGACTTCAGGATGCGGTGCGGGACCCGGTGCGGGCCCGCGCGTCGCGTGGCCGGACGGGACTTTGCGGACACGCCCTAGGGGGAGGCACACATGCCAGGTGTGGAGAGACGCGACATGCTCCGGCTGTCCGCGATGGCCGGCGCCACGGGCGTGCTCACTCTCGGCGGCGTCGGTTTCGCCCGTGCCGCGGACGGCTCGGAGAAGTCCAGGACGGTGAAGGGCCATCTGCCCACGGGCGCCCCCGACTTCGTGTATCTGCCGGTCGAGGTCCCGGCCGGCGTCCGCGAGATCGAGGTGGCGTACACCTACGACAAGCCGTCCGTCCCCGAGGGCACCCAGGGCAACGCCCTGGACATCGGCGTCTTCGACGAGCGGGGCACGGCGCTCGGCGGCCGGGGCTTCCGTGGCTGGTCGGGCGGCGCGCGCGACCGGTTCACGATCAGCGCGGAGGAGGCGACGCCCGGTTATCTGCCCGGTCCGGTCCGTGAGGGGACCTGGCATGTAGTCCTCGGCCCGTACACCGTCGCCCCGCAGGGCATGGAGTACGAGGTCACCGTCACCCTGCGGCACGGGGCGCCCGGCAAGACGCCGCGTCCCGTCCATCCGCCGGAGCGGGCGAGGGGCCGCGGCCGGGCCTGGTACCGGGGCGACTGCCATCTGCACACGGTGCACTCGGACGGCAAACGCACCCCCGCGGAGACCGCCGCGGCCGCCCGCGAGGCGGGGCTCGACTTCATCACCACCACCGAGCACAACACCACGTCGGGTCACGGCGCCTGGGAAGGGCTGTGGGACGAGGAGTTCCTGATCCTCTGCGGCGAGGAGGTCACCACCCGCAACGGCCATGTGCTGGCCCTCGGCACCGACCCGGGCACCTTCGTCGACTGGCGCTACAGGGCGAGGGAGGGCCACTTCGCACGCTTCGCGCGCCGCATCCACCGCGCGGGCGGCCTCGTCGTCCCGGCTCACCCCGACTGCCCGTTCGTGGGCTGCCAGTGGAAGTTCGGCTACGAGGACGCGGACGCGGTGGAGGTGTGGAACGGACCCTGGACGACCGACGACGAACTCGCGGTCGCCACCTGGGACAACATGCTTCTGGCTCCGCCGTCCGGCCGTGGCCCGCTCCCCGCCATGGGCAACAGCGACGCGCACGCCGAGCCGCAGGCGGTCGGCGTGCCGCAGACGGTGGTCCTCGCGGAGGACCTGTCGCGGCAGGCGCTGCTGGAGGGCATACGAGCGGGCCGGAGCTACATCGCGGAGTCGTCGGAGATCTCCGTGAGCCTCACGGCGAGCGGCGGGCACGGCGAACACGCGGACATCGGCGGGCGGTTGACGGTGGACCCGGACGCGGAGGTCGCCGTACGCCTGGAGGTCTCAGGCGCGCCGGCGGGCGCCGCGGCCCGGTTCCTCACCGACCAGGGCGAGATGTTCACGAGCCCGGTCTCGGGGGCACCTCTGGAATGGCGGACGACGGCCTCGCTGGCGGCGTACGTACGGGCGGAGATACGTCACCGTCCGCCCGTGGGGTCGCCCGCCGGCCTGCCGGGCGCCATGGCGGCGATGACCAACCCGGTCTGGCTCGGCGAGGGTGAGGGCTGACTCGCTGCGGCTGAGGCTCTGGGGGCCGACGGGCCGACGGACCGACGGACCGACAGCACCACGCACTGGCGTGCCGGCGTGCCGGCGTGCCGGCTGACGCCACCGTTCCACGAGTTGTCACGAACCGACGACTTGCCACCGCCCGCTGCCTGAACTCTCCCTGTTTGCCCGCGGAATGCGATCAGTCGATGTGTACGGATGTTCCTGTTACGGGTGTGCACACCAAGTGTCTGCGGCAGCATGTGGGGACCGCCGGGCGAGGAGCCGCAGGGGCGGCAGTCAGGGGGAAGGCACGTTTCGCCCCCGCCACTCAACCGAACCACCGTTCACAGCAATCCAGTTGACCAAGGACGCCGATGACCCACACACCGGTGGCGCTGATCGTATTCCTCGCCTTGGGTACCGTCGCCGTCGTTCTGGCTCTGCTCCTCGTCCGCTCACGGCAGGAGTTGAGCAGGGCGCAGCTGCACGCAGAGGCGACCGAGACGGAACTCGAGGGCGCATCACGGTACTCCGCCGACCTCGGGGCGCGACTCCAGGCGGTCGAGGCCGAACTGAGGCATCTCGTGGGCGCCCGCATACCCGAACTGGCCACCTCCCTCGCCCACTCCAACGTGCCCGTGCCGGGTCCGCTGGGGACAGCCACGCTGAGCCCCGACCTCGACCGGTCCCTCGACGCCGTGCTCACTCAGGTCAGGGAGGAGGTCACCAAGGAGCGCAAGCGCGTCGACGCCGCCGCCCAGGCAGCCATGCGCGGCGCGACCACCACCATCCAGGCGCTGCTCTACCAGCTGCAGACCCTTCTCCAGCGGATGCAGGAGAAGTACGAGGACCCGCTCGTCGCCGAGGATTTGCTGGCAGCGGACTTCCTCAATGAACAGGCCCTGCGCCGCATCCAGTCGACAGCGGTGGTGTGCGGTGCCTGGCCGGGGCTGACGCGGGAGAACTCACACCTGGCCGACGTCGTCGTCGGTGCCTCGTCCCGGCTCAGCGGCTACGAACGCGTCCAGGTCACCAACCTGCTCCGCGACCCGGTCGGCGTCGTCGCCCGCGCGGTCGAGCCGGTCGCCGTCACGCTGACGGAGCTGATGGCCAACGCGCTGCACTACTCCCACCCCGAGCTTCCCGTCGTCGTCACGCTCCAGCAGGGGAACACCGGGGTGTCGGTGATCATCGACGACGCGGGCGTCGGCATGACCTCGGAGGAACTCACCCGCGCCAAGCGGCTGATGTCCGGCGACCAGGCGATCCTCATCACGGAGCTCGGCGATCCTCCGCGCAACGGCTTCGCGGCCGTCGGTCAGCTCGTGCGCCAGTACGGCTTCAGCACCCACGCCGAGGCCTCCCCGTACGGAGGCGTGCGTGCGGTCGTGCACATACCCGGCGAGCCCCTGCTCACGCTGCTCGACGAGGCGGAGCACCCGCTGTCGGCGATGGCACCGACGGCCCCGTACGGCACGCCCGTACTGCCGGGGCGTGCCGCCACGGACGCCCGTGCGCCGGACCCGTCGACGGCCGGGGGCACAGGCCCGGCGTCCGGATCCACGGTCACGGCGGGAGCGGAGGAGCTGCCGCGCCGCCGCAGGCGGAGCCGCGCGGACGCGCCGCAGAAGGCCGGCGCCACAGCGGTCGTCGCAAGCGCTGCGGGAGACGGCGGGTCCGGCGCGGAAGCCCTGTCCGTGGATTCCGGTACGGAGGAGGGGACGCGTTCCGCCTCCGGCGTGGCCGCCGCTCCGCCCTCGACGCCCGAGGAGAGCGCGGAGCGCTGGGCCGCGTTCCAGAAGGGCACCGAATCCGGACGCGCCGCCGCCGGAACGGACACGCCGGAGACCACCGCCGGAACGGACGGTTCAGGGGGCACCGGCGACCAGGCCGCACACGCCACCCGGACCGACGGCTCGGCCGGCCCCGCACGCCCCACAGCGACGACCCCGGAAAGCCCCACGACTGCCAACTCCACGAGCAGAACGGGCGAGACCAGCGAGACCAGCGGGACCGGCACGACAAGCGAGACCGGCGAGGCCGGCGAGCCACGCACGACAAGCGAGACCGGCCAGACCGGCGGCGACGCAGGAGACGGAGACGCCGGCCCCGGTGCAGCCGAAGGGAAGCCCGCATGACCACCCCCGCCCGCCGTTCCGTCCGGGAGGACACCTCCTGGGTGCTGGCCCCGCTCCTCGAACTGCCGCATGTCGTCCACGCGGCCGTCATCTCCGGTGACGGTCTCATCGAAGGCCGTTCGCCGAATCTGGAGCGGGACTCCGCGGAGGGCGTCGCCGCGATGCTCTCCGCCCTGCAGGGAGCCGCCCGTACCACCACGGCGGCCTTCGCCGGCGAGTACGACGTCAAGCTGCGGCAGACCGTGATCGAGTCCGATCTGGGCTGGGTGTTCGCGATACCCGCGGGCGAGAACACATGCCTCGCCGTCTTCGCCGGCCCTGAGGTCAACATGGGCGTCGTCACCCACCAGATGCAGGTCCAGGTGGCCACCCTGGGCTCGAAGGCCATGAACAGTCCCACACGGAGCGACAGTCCGGCATGAGTCCGCCGCCGCGTGACCAACGACGTCTCGTGCCCGCGTATCTGGCCACGACCGGACGCGCGCGGCCCAGCCGCAACACGCTCGACCGGCTCACCGTGCTGCACGCCCCCGCCGACCCGTCGGGGGCCGGCCTCCGCCCGGAGCAGCGGCGGCTGCTGGAGCTGCTGCAGCCCGGGCCGCTGTCCCTGGCCGAGGCGGCGGCGCATCTGCGGCTGCCGGTCAGCGTGGTGAAGGTCATGGTGGCCGACCTCGTCGACGCGGGCCGTCTCTCGGCCCGCGCCCCCGTACCCGACGCCGAACTGCCCGAGCGGCAGATTCTGGAGAAAGTTCTCGATGGACTCCGCACTCTCAAGTCCTCGCGATGACGACCCCGCCGACGACCCCGCTGACGACTCCGGTGACGAAGGTGACGTACCGCCGTCCGGCCGCGGCACCGGAGAGAGCACCGGGGCGGCCCTCCCCGCGCCCGAAGTGGTCAGCCACCTCGACGGCGAGCGCACCCAGACCCTGGTGAAGCTGCTGGTGGCGGGCCCTTTCGGCGTCGGCAAGACCACTTTCATCCGTTCGCTGTCGGAGACGGAGCCGCTGCACACGGAGGAGGTGATGACCAGCGGAAGCGCGACGGTCGACGACCTCACGGGAATCCGGGAGAAGTCCACGACGACGGTGGCGATCGACTTCGGGCGTCTGACGCTTCCCGGTGATCTGGTGCTCTACATGTTCGGTACGCCCGGCCAGCGCCGTTTCTCGCCGCTGTGGCAGGACATCTCGCGGGGCGCGCTGGGGGCGCTGGTCCTCGCCGACACCCGTCGTCTGTCCGACAGCTTCGAGGTGATGGACATGATCGAGGACGCGGGACTGCGTTACGCGGTCGCCGTCAACGCCTTCCCCGACTCCCCCTCGCACCAGCCCGCCACGCTCCGCGACCATCTCGACCTGCTGCCCGGCACACCGCTCGTGCTGTGCGACGCGCGCGACCGCGACCAGGCCACTGACGCGCTGATCGGACTCGTGGGCCACGTGCTCGCCCTCACGCCCCAGGAGACAGCTTGACCGCCACGCCCGGACCAGGCACACCCGAACCGACCCCTCCCCAGCGGGTCCCGCCCGGACCGCCTCCTCCGGAAGCAGGCACGCCCGGGCCACCCCCTCCGGAACCAGGCCCGCCCGGACGCCCGCCCGGCGTCATGCCCGCGCCCAGAGCCGAACCGCAGCACGAGGTCGCGCAGTTGTACGGGCCGGAATTCGCCGCGGACCCGCAGGCCGTCTACGCCCGGCTGCGCCGCTACGGCGCGCTCGCACCCGTCGAGATCTCACCGGGCGTCATGGCGATGCTGGTCACCGACTACCGGGCGGCTCTCGATCTCCTGCACGACCCCGTCACCTGGTCCAAGGACTCGCGGATCTGGCAGGAGACCCTCCCCGAGGACTCGCCCATCCTGCCGATGCTCGGCTGGCGCCCCAACGTCATGTTCAACGACGGGGACGAGCACGCGCGTTACCGCCAGGCGATCACCGACGCCTTCGACCGCATCCCGCCGCACGAGTTGCGCGAGATGGTGGTGAGCATCTCCGACTCACTCATAGCGGAGTTCGGCGCGGACGGACAAGCCGATCTGATGGGCCAGTTCGCCCGGCTGCTGCCGCTGAAGCTCTTCAACCGCCTCTTCGGGCTGCCCGACTCCTACAGCGAACAGCTCATCCGCTCCCTGGCCGGAATGATGGAGGGCGACCCCGAGGAGGCGTCGGCGGCGAGCGAGGAGTTCCAGGGCTATATGAACGAGCTGATCACGGCCAAGAAGCAGGTACGCGGCCGGGATCTGACGTCGTGGTTCCTGGACCACCCGGTCGGGCTCAGTGACGACGAAGTCGCCCACCAGATGGTGCTGACCATGGGTGCCGGCCACGAGCCGACGACCAACCTCGTCGGCAACGCCCTGGCGCGGATGCTCACCGACGACCGCTACTACAGCACGCTGTCCGGCGGTGCCCTCACCCCACGCGACGCCATCCAGGACATCCTGCTGAACGAGCCGCCCATCACCAACTACTCGGCCCACTACCCGAAACGGGACGTCTACTTCCACGGCACATGGATCCGTACGGGGCAGCTCGTCATGGTCTCGTACGCGGCGGCCGGCGCGGCCCACGGCCGTACGGACTCGAGCGCGGGTACGGGCACGGGCGCCGGCGGCGCCGGTTCGAGTGGTTCCGGCGGCGGCGCCCATCTGGCGTGGTCGGCGGGCCCGCACTCCTGCCCCGTACCCCGCGCCGCACTGCTGATCGCGACCACCGCGATAGAGCGGCTCTGCGCATGGCTGTCCGACGTCCAGCTGACCGTTCCGCACGACCAACTCACCTACAGACCAGGGCCGTTCCACCGCGCCCTGACACACCTGCCCGCACAGTTCACGCCGATCAGCCCCGACCAGGCAGGAGCCACTCCATGGGACAGCAGGGACAGAGGACAGGACCGGGGCGGCAGGCCCGAGGAGCAGAACAGGCAGATGCCGCACCCCCGGAGCCCGTCCCCATCGACCCCGCCGGAAGGGCCATCCACGCCGAGGCCGACAGCCTCCGCGGATCCGGCCCCGCCGCCCTCGTAGAGCTTCCCGCCGGAATCCACGCCTGGTCCGTCAGCAGCTTCGGCCTTCTCAAGCAGCTGCTGACGGACGACCGCGTCTCCAAGGACCCGCGGCAGCACTGGCCGGCCTGGCAGCGCGGCGAGTTCCACGACACCTGGATACGTTCCTGGGTCGGCGTCACGAACATGTTCAGCTCGTACGGCGCAGAACACCGCCGTCTGCGGAAGCTCGTCGCACCGGCCTTCACCGGCCGCCGTACGGAGGCGATGCTGCCCCGCGTCGAGCGGATCACCGGCGAACTGCTCGACGCCATGGCGGCGTTACCGCAGGGCGAGCCCGCCGACCTGCGCAGTGCCTACGCGCATCCCCTGCCGATGGGAGTGATCTGCGAACTCTTCGGCATCCCCGAAGAGCAGCGCCCTGGCATGGCACGTCTCGTCGAGCAGATCATGGACACCTCCGCGTCGCCCGAGGAGGCGGCCCGCACGGCGGAGGAGGTGCAGAGCACTTTCGGCGCCCTCGTCTCGCTCAAGAGGGAGCAGCCCGGCGAGGACCTGACCAGCGTGCTGGTCTCCGCCCGTGACGACGAGACGGGCTCGAAGCTCTCCGAAGCCGAACTGCTCGACACGCTCCTGCTCGTCATCGGCGCCGGCCACGAGACGACCGTGAACCTGATCGGCAACGCGGTGCACGCCCTGCTCACCCACCCCGCCCAGCTCGAACTCGTCCGCAGCGGCGAGGTCTCGTGGAACGACGTCATCGAGGAGACGCTGCGCTGGGCCCCCAGCATCGCCTCACTGCCGCTGCGCTACGCCGTCGAGGACATCGGTCTCCCCGGAGGCGCGACGATCCGTCAGGGCGACGCGATCCTCGCCACGTACGCCGCCGCCGGCCGCGACCCGGGCCGGCACGGCGCCGACGCGGGGCAGTTCGACGTGCAGCGCACGGATGTGGAGCATCTGTCGTTCGGACACGGCGTGCACTTCTGTCTGGGCGCCCCCCTCGCGCGCATGGAAGCCCGTACAGCGCTCCCAGCGCTCTTCGAGCGCTTCCCGGAGCTGTGTCTCGCCGTCCCACCGGAGGAGTTGGAGCAGGTGGAGTCCTTCATCGCGCACGGCTACCGGACGCTGCCGGTGCTGCTGCACGGCCCCGGCTGACGCCACCACCCGGCTCCGGCCGGCGCCGGGTGGTGGCGCCGGCCGCAGCCGTTCCCGACGCCGTACGCCGACGTGCCTGTAGCACACCAATCGCCCCTGTTCCGTGCAAAGTTCGAAGGACTCGTAGAGGACCCGGGGCCCTGATGACGTATAGCTGACAAGCAAGGCAGACTGACCCCTGCGGAGTGGGATGAAGAGCGCAGGGGGCCATGATGGGGGCCGAGGGGCACATCGGTCGCGGGAGTGAGCAGCCGGAACAGAAGCTGTGCTTCGCCGTGCTCGGACCTGTCTGCGCCCACCGCGCCGAGCAGGAACTCCCCATGGGCTCACCGCAGCAACGCGCGTTGCTCGGCGCCCTACTGCTGCGCGGCGGCCACACCGCAACGGCCGAGGAGCTGATCGACGCCCTGTGGGGCGAGGAGCCCCCGGACCAGGCGAAGGCCACGCTGCGCACGTACGCCTCGCGCATCCGCAAGGCGCTCGGCGAGGACGCGGAGCTGATGGTCAGCGAGTCGGGCGGCTACGCGATCCGTACGGGCCGCGCCTACTCCGACGTCGTCCTGGACCTCGACACCGCCACCGCCCATGTCTCGGACGCGGAGAAGTCCGCGGCGAGCGGCGACCGTTCGGGCGCGCGCGACAGCTACGCCGCCGCGCTCGCACAGTGGAGCGGCGAACCGCTGGCCCATGTGCCGGGCCCCTTCGCCGAGCGGCAGCGCAGCCGCCTGACGGAGTGGCAGCTCTCCCTGCAGGAACACCGCATCGACCTGGACCTCCAACTCGGCGGTCACACCGAGGCGGTGAGCGAACTGACGGCCCTGACCGCGGCGCATCCGCTGCGCGAACGGCTGCGCGAGCTGCTGATGCTGGCGCTCTACCGCAGCGGCCGGCAGGCCGAGGCGCTGGCGGTCTTCGCCGATACGCGGCGACTGCTCGCCGACGAACTCGGCGTCGACCCCTGCGCCGAGCTGATAAGCCTCCACCAGCGCATCCTCGAGGCCGACGACAGCCTGGCCGTCGCTCCCGACGAGCCCTCCGGCCCCGCCACGCCCCAGCCCGCCCAGCCCGCTCAACTGCCCGCCGCCGTCGCTGACTTCACGGGGCGCGACGCGTTCGTGGCGGAGCTGAAGGACCAACTCGCCCAGGCCGAGGGCACGGTGATGGCCGTATCGGCCGTGGCGGGCATCGGCGGCGTCGGAAAGACGACCCTCGCCGTGCACGTCGCGCATGCGGCGGCCGAGTACTTCCCGGACGGCCAGCTCTACGTCGACCTCCAAGGCGCCGGCCCCACGGCCTCGGAACCCGAGACGGTGCTGGGCGCGTTCCTGCGTTCGCTGGGTGTGCAGGACGAGCTGATCCCGGACGGGGTGGCGGAACGCGCCGGGCTCTTCCGCTCACTTCTCTCGGGCCGCCGCGTGCTGACCTTTCTGGACAACGCCCGCGACGCGGCGCAGGTCCGTCCTCTCCTCGCCGGTGCGGCCGGCTGCGCGGCTCTGGTCACCAGCCGGGTCCGCATGGTCGACCTGGCCGGCGCGCACCTCATAGACCTCGACGTGATGAGCCCCGAAGAGGCGATGACGCTCTTCACCCGCATCGTGGGCAAGGAGCGCGTCACCGCGGAACGCCAGGCGGCCATGTCCGTGGTCGGCTCCTGCGGATTCCTGCCGCTGGCCATCCGTATCGCCGCCGCCCGCCTCGCGTCCCGCCGCACCTGGACGGTCGCCACGCTCGCCGAGAAGCTCGCCGACGAACGCCGGCGCCTCGACGAACTCCAGGTCGGCGACCAGGCCGTCAAGGCCACCTTCGAACTCGGCTACGGACAACTCGAAGCCGAACAGGCCCGCGGCTTCCGCCTGCTGGGCCTGGCCGACGGCCCCGACATCTCCGTACCGGCGGCGGCGGCCCTCCTGGACCGGCCCGTGCCCACGACGGAGGCCCTGCTGGAGTCGCTGGTCGACGCGTCCCTTCTGGAGTCGGCCGCGCCGGGCCGCTACCGCTTCCACGACCTCGTGCGGCTCTTCGCCCGCGCCTGCGCCGAGCGCGACGAACAACCTCCGTCCGTACGGGAAGCCGCGTTCTCCCGGCTGCTGGACTTCTACCTCGCCACCGCCTCCAAGGTCTTCGCCCTCGAACGCCCGGGTGAGCGGGCCCTGGACCACCTCATGCAGCCGCTCTCCGACGGCATCTTCTTCGACAACCGGGACGAGGCACTCGGCTGGCTCTTCTCTGAGGCCGACTGCGTGCTCTCCTGCGTGCAGCAGGCCGCGGAGCGCGGAATGCTGCGCCACGCCGCCGACCTGCTGATCGCGACCAAGGACTGCGCCGACTCCGGGGTGCACTCCCTGCGGTACGAGCGGGCCGCAAACGCCGTCCGTGACGCCGCCAGTACCGCGGACGACGCCCTGGCCGGCGCCCGGGTCCAGGCCATGCTCACGCACGCGCACATCGTGGCCGGCCGCTTCGACCAGGCGGACGAGGAAGCGCAGCGAGCCCAGCGGCTCGCCGAGACCGCCGCCGACACTCTGACCAGCTGCTGGTCCCTGAATCACCGGGGCATCATCGCCAATTGCCAGAGCCGCTACACCGACGGAGAGGCGTTCCTGCTGCGCGCGATCGACGCCTTCCGCGCGGACGGCAACCGCCCCAGCGAGGCGAGCGCCTTGAGCAACCTCTCGCACATCAACCTGGCTCTCGGGCGTACGGACCGCGCGGTGGAGCTGGCGTGGCAGGGGCTGGAGATCTACGAGAGCCTCGACCACAGGATGCGAATGGCCAATGGGCGATACGCACTTGGGCGAGCTCTGACGCGCGCCGGCCGCATCCCGGAAGGGCTCGAACAGCTGACCAAGGCCGTGGCGCTCTTCCGTGAGACCCGGCAGCCGTTGTGGGAGGGCGTTTCTCACTTCCGCATGGCGGAGGCCCACTTGGCGGCAGGGCGCCCGGCCGAGGCAGCCGGTCATGCCGAACAGGCCCTGGCGCTGCGGGGAATCGGCGGCGAGTGGATGCGGGGCAGGATGCTCACCGTGCTCGGCCGAGCGCTTGTGGCGCTGGGCCAGCGCGACCGTGGGCGGGTGTGCTGGAAGGACGCGCTGGCCGTCTTCGACGAAATGGGGGCCTCGGACGCCGAAGAGGTCCGCGGGCTGCTGACCCCCGCTCCTGCGGCGTAAACGTCCCTCGACAGGCGCACTTATCCGTCGTTCATCGATCGTTTATCGCGACTCGGCATGGTTCTTACATCGATCCGTCGCGTCGGGGGGCAGGCGGATCTGGGGGAGGCCGCACTCCGGCTATGGTGAGCGGCCCTGCGCCCGCCCGGCGACCCACGGGGGAGTCGCTGGGCGGGCCCGTTCAGAACAATCGGCCACCAATGCACAGGAGTCAGGCCATGAGCGAGACGACACAGTCCACCGTCGAGGAGTTCGAGAAGGAATTCGAGACCGCCGGCACGGACGACGACTACACCTCCACCCGGCCCGGAAAGGGCGACGGCGGCGTAGAGGTGAAGGACGACCACACACCCATCGGCCCCGAGGCCGACGGAGACGGCGGTCTGGTCACGATGGACGACCACACGCCCATCGGTGCCGAGACGGTGAAGGAAGGAAGCCCGGACAAGGACAAGTAGGCCATTGCCACGGGGGATGCAGAGGGCTTGGCGTCAGCGGCGCGGAGGGGGTGCCGCTGCCGCCGAGCCCCCTGCTTTGAGCAACGGCCCAGCGGGAATCCTGAAGTTGCCCGCCGTTCGCCGACCGCACCGACCACGAATCTCCGGAGGAGAGAAATGCCCAAAGTTCTGAGGACGCTCATCATCTGCTCGTTACTCGTAGCCGGAGCATTCTCTCCAGCAGTGGCCGCCGGGCCTTCGCACTCCGACGTGCACAGCGCACACCACGTCGACATCAACGACACCAGGGACGAGCACACACCCTGATCGTCAGGTGCCGGATACGACAGAAGGGGCGGGCCGCTCAACGGCCCGCCCCTTCTGCGTTTCCGTTTCTGCCATCTGCGTCCTGCGCGTCAGACCGACAGCCCGTCAGTCCCGTCAGTCCGTCACTTGACCGATTCGACGAGGCAGTCCGACACGTCGCCGATCCGCTCCGGATGCGCCATGCGTACGTCCACGGCCTCGGTGTCCCTGCTTCCGACCTCGACCTCCGCGAGACCCGAGTCGACGTAAGTCCCGGACTCGTCAAGGAACTTGACCTTCACCCGGTAGGTCTTGCCGTAGCTCTTCGGGTTACGGACCTCCACCACGGCCTTCGCCGCGCTGCCGCTCTGCGCCGCGCACTGCGCGACGGTCCCGGTGGCGGTCCCGTTCCTGGCGGCTCCGTTGTTCGAGCCGGTCGTACCGGTGGTGCTGTGATAGCGCCCCGAGCGCCGGTAGCCGCCGTCGCCCGAGCCGTAGTCGTCCTTGCTGCCGCTGTCATAACTGCTGCTTCCGCCGCCGTAGCTGCTTCCGCTGTCGTAACTGCTGTCGCTGCTGCTGTGGCTGCTGGAGCTCGAACTGCTGCACCCTCCGCCGCCGCTCCGGCCGCCGCCCTTGCGGGCGGGACTGAACCCGCTGATCGCCACGAGTACGACCGCCACGGCGGCGATGAGTTTGAGATGACGCGACATGGTTGAGACCCCCGATCCAGACATGAGCACTGGGGCGAATGCCCCCGTGCGGGGACGCCGCCAGGTGGCCGGGGGGTTCCCCCCGGCGTAACGTTTCGTACGGGATGACGCACCCTGCGGCGTCAGCCTGCTCCCCGACGGGAGAAGCACCCGCCGGAAGGAGCGACCGCGCGGCGCCGGGAAGCGAGGCGAACCCGATGGTCCGGAACCTGCTCGGCACCCTGCTCGCGCTCATCGGCGCGGCCGCGGCCGCGTGGAGCCCCTTCCGCGCGTGGTACGGGGCACGGCTCGGCCGCGACTACCTTGTCCGCGAGCTCTTCTCGTCCGCCGGAATCACCGGAACCCAGGCAAGCCTGTGGACAGGGCTGTTCGTGCCCATGCTCGGCGCCGCAGCGCTCACCCTTCTCGCGGTGCTCATGCGCTCCCGTCTGCTCCTGGCGCTGACGGGTCTGCTCGTACTGGGCTTCACGATCCTGTGGATGGTCCGGCAGGGGCAGGACGCGGGAACCCTCACGGCCGGAGCCGGCGGTCTCGGGGACGGCGTGGGCTACGCGATCGGCGGCGGCGCGCTCCTCCTCCTGGCCGCGCTCGTGATGCGGGGGCGCCGTCCGCGCGGACGGCGCCGCAAGGGCCGCGGCCGGGGCCGCGTGGACGACGGCTACGGCACGGCCGCAGTAGCCTCGGACGCCGGGCCCGAGGACCGGGAGTTCTCCGAAATGCCCCAGCCCTACGGCCCGTTCGGGACGACGCACGGTCCGCACGAGGCCTACCAGGCGGACGACTGGCCACCGTACGAGCGCAGCCACCACCCCTACTACTACGACGACTCGACGCCCCCGGAGGAGTGGGACCCGTGGGCGCCCCGGGACGCCGGGGCCAGGTCGTCGCCCGTCGGCCCGCCTGAGGACCGGACCGGTCAGCCGGACCAGACCGGTCAGCCCGGTCAGCCCGCGGAGCCCGCGGAGCCCGGCGAGCCGGGCGTACCGGGCGGCCAGCCGCCGCAGGGCCCGCAGCAGCAGCCTCCGCCGCCCGCCGGACCGGAGACGGAGGCGGAGACGCGTCCGGAGCAGGACGGCCACGGCCCCCGGAACACGCAGCGCATTCCGCGCCGCCCCGACCACCGCGGCGGCGGCACATCCGAGTGACCGGGTGCGCCGGCGCCGCCTCGCGGCCTCAGTGACCGGGCAGGAACAGGCAGAACGGATGCCCCGCCGGGTCGAACAGAACCCGTACGCCCTCCTCCGGCTGGAACTCCGCCACGGCCGCTCCCCCGGCGACGGCATGAGCCGAGGCGACATCGAGATCGTCGACCTCGATGTCCAGGTGGATCATCATCTGCTGATCGCCGGGGCCCGCCGGCCACACGGGCCTGACGTGCTCCGACTCGGTCTGGAACGAGAGCCCGGGCCCGCCGTCCGGGGCTTCGAGCATCACCCAGTCCGGCTCGTCCCACTTCAGGCGCCAGCCCATCAGGTGGGCGTAGAAGCCGGCCAGCGCACGCGGATCGGGTGCGCCGAGCACGATGCCCGACAGTCTTGTACGCGGTCTTGTACGCGGTCCGCCGCTCACGGCGCCTCCTCGTCCTCCGTCGTCCCAGCTCGGGCGAGCTCACATCCGACGACGAGCCCGCTCAGACCTGACGAGCCTGCCCCGTGCCCTTCGCGGCGTCCAGCGCGTAGACACAGCGGTCCTTGCTGCACGCGTATACGACACCGCGGTCGGCCACCGGCGACCCGGTGATCTCGCCGCCCGTGGCCAGCTTCCAGCGGAGCTGACCGCCCACGGCGTCGACGGTGTACAGGCAGTGGTCGGCAGAACCGAAGTGCACCCGTCCGTCCGCGACGACCGGTGCGCCCACCAGGTCACCGCCGGCGGCGAACCGCCACCGCGGTGCGCCGCTGACCGCGTCGAGCGTGTAGAGCGCGCCGCCGCTGCCCAGGTGGACGAGTCCGTCGGCGACGACGACCGGCTCCGTCGAGTGCCGGGCCTCCGTCGCGATCCGCCATCTGTCCTGGCCGGTCGCGGCGTCGAGGGCGTAGACCGTGCCGAGGTGGTCGGCCAGATACACGCCGCCGCCCGCGACCGCCGGGCCGTGCACGAAGGCAGGCGCGCTGAGGAAGACCGCGGGGGCGTCGAAGCGCCAGCGCTCCGCGCCGCTCGCGCCGTCCAGAGCATGCACGCGCGCACCGGCGCACACGTACACCACGCCGTCCTCCGCCGGGGTCAGCCGCAGCGGGACGCCGCCTGTGACTCCCGCGTCGCCGACCGGGTACGACCAGCGCTCGGCGCCCGTGCGGGCCTCCAGCGCGAACAGCCGGCCCTCGCCCCACGTGTAGACCGTGCCCTCGTGTACGGAGGGACCGCCCTCGCGCGTCTCGAACTCGGTCTGCGCACCGCCGAGTTCCCACAACTTCTCGCCGTTCGCCGCCTCCCACGCCTGTACGCCGCCGCCCCGCGTGCCCGTGACGACGGTGCCGCGGTCGGCCTGGAGCGAGAACACCCAGCCGTCGGTGGCCAGCCGCCACAGCTCGGAGCCGTCGCGGGCGTCCAGCGCGTAGAGGCTCGGACCGTCCGATGCGTGTACGCGTCCGCCCGCGACGGCCATGGACCAGGCCACCTCGCGCGTCCTGAACTGGCGGCGTCCGCTGGCGACATCGAGCGCGTGCACCTCGAAGGAGGTGACGTAGAGCAGATCGTCGGCGACGACCGGCGTGCCCCATACGTCGTTCGACATCCGGAAGCGCCACGGACGCCAGCGCTGCGGCTGCGGCGCGCCCCCGGACTCACCGGTCGCGCCGGGTGCGGAGACCACTCCGGCCGGCCCGGCGAGCGGCGGCGGCGCCTCACCGCTCGCACCGGCACCGGCCGCGGACACCGCCGCTGCGCCGGGCCCGGTCACCGGCGCGGACGCGGGTGCGGGCGCCGGCTGCGCGCCGTTCGGCGGACGCACCCAGCCCGTGGCAGGACCGGCCGCCTCCGCACGTACGTCGTCGGACCGCCGCGGCCCGGGCCCGATGGGCACCTGCGAACCGGGCAGCCGTACGGGAGCACCGTCGGCCACGTCCGCGGACGAAGGGGCGCCGTGGGCGGGCTGAGCCGGCGCCACCGGCTGAGCGGACTGGCCGCCCGGAGCCGCGTGCGCGGGATGCGAGGCGAGCGACCCCACGGCCGAGGGCCCTCCGGGACCGGCCGGGATGGCATGCCGGGGCCCGCCGCGGCGGCCGCCGCCGGCCGCGTGCGCGGGCGGTGCCTGCGTGACGGCGGGCGGCGCGGAAGCGGCAGACGGCGCCGGCTGCGCGGCGGGCCCGTCCGGAGCCCCGTCCGGGGCCGCGTCCGGGGGACCCTCCGGCGGGCCGTCCTGACGGTGCGCGGCCCGTCTGGGCGTGGGACGTGCGCCGCGCTTGCGCTCGATGAGGGCCACCGCCCCGGCGGGCAGCCACGCCGAGGCCGTACCGCTGTCGTCGCCGCCCGCGGAGAAGAGGTGCGGGGCGAGCTGTGCCTGGATGTCGGCCGGGCTGGGGCGCTCCTCGGCGGCCATCCGCATACAGGGGTCGATGAGCGGGCGCAGCTCCTCGTTCATCCCCTCCAGGTCCGGCCCGTCGCGGAGCAGCATGAAGACCGTCTCCACGGGGTTGGCGCCGTGAAAGGGCGCATGCCCGGTGGCGGCGAAGACGAGCGTCGAGGCGAGGGAGAAGATGTCGCTCGCCCCCGTGACGCTGCGCGAATCCCGCGCCTGCTCAGGGGACATGTACGCGGGCGTGCCGACGGCCACGTTCGTCATCGTCAGGCGCGTGTTCGAGACACCGGAGGCGATGCCGAAGTCGATGACGCGCGGCCCGTCCTCGACCACCAGGACGTTGGAAGGCTTGAGGTCGCGGTGCACCAGCCCCGCGCCGTGGATGGACTGGAGCGCCTCGGCGACCCCCGCCGCGAGCCAGCGGACGGCCTGCACCGGCAGGGGCCCGCACTCATTGACTATTTCCTCGAGGGAGGGCGCGGGCACGAACGCCGTCGCGAGCCACGGCACCGCCGCCCTCGGGTCGGCGTCCACGACGGCCGCGGTGTAGAAGCCGCTGACGGCGCGCGCGGCCTCGACCTCGCGCGTGAAGCGCACACGGAACAGCTGATCCTCGGCGAGCTCGGTCCGTACGGTCTTGATCGCCACACGGCGGCCGGAGGCCGAGCGCGCGAGATAGACCAGCCCCATGCCGCCGGCGCCGAGTCGGCCGAGCACCTCGAACTGGCCGATCCGTCGCGGATCGTGCTGCGTCAGCTGCTCCACCACTTACCTGCCACCTCCCCGTCGGGGCTCGATTTCCGCCCCGTGCAGCTTCTCACTGCCCTGCCGGACACGCGGTCCACAGGCTGATTCTTCCTGCCCATGGCGGTGGTTGCGAACCCGGGGGCAGCCCCTTCGGGTCTCCGCAGGCCAAACACCGAAGCGCGAGGCCACATTCCAGTCTTCCTGGTCTCCCCGCACGCCGGTGCGGGGCGTGCCCGGCGTGCGCCGCACTCCTGCCCGCCCCTCACGCCGTACCCACTGCGGGGGGCCCGCAGGTCACCGGCGCGCCCCGGCAGGGCCGCCGCGGTTCGCCACCGGCGGGTGTCTCTGCCCGTACGGCCATGCCCGGTCTGCCTCCCCTGCTTCGCCGCTTCCGGTGCCGCAGCCGATGCCGCTGCCCTTCCCGCTGCCCGTACCGCTGCACGGGCCGCGGGCTCCGCGACCGCCTGTGCACCTGCTTCGCCCCCCGGCGTGTGCGGACGGATCCGTCCGTACGGCACGCTAGCCGCGTTCGGGAGCCCGTGCAGGCCGATGATTCGAACGCGCAGTGTTCTCCCCTCCCCTCGCCTCGCTCCGCCGTCCCCCGGCCTTGCCCCGCCGCCGGCGCATCTGCCCGTGCATCCGGCCGTCCTCTACGTCTGCCCCGCCGGGCGCGTCCGGACCCACCCCGGATCCGGCCGGTGCCACCCCATTTGCATGCGGCCGAATCGCGCGCCCGTTCCCCGTCGATAAGCTGACGGCATGACAGGACAAGTTCGAACCGTCGACGGGCGAGTAGCGGGGCGCCGCGGGCAGGCGACGCGGCAGAAGCTGCTCGACTGCCTCGGCGAGATGCTCAGCTCGTCGCCGTATCGCGATGTCAAGGTCATTGATGTCGCACGGCGGGCGGGCACGTCCCCGGCGACCTTCTACCAGTACTTCCCGGACGTCGAGGGCGCCGTCCTCGAACTGGCCGAGTCCATGGCGAAGGACGGCGCCGCGCTCAGCGATCTGGTGGCCGACCGTTCCTGGGCGGGCAAGTCCGGCTGGCGCACCGCCGAGGAGCTCGTGGACGGGTTCCTCTCCTTCTGGCGCAAGAACGACGCCATCCTGCGGGTCGTCGACCTGGGCGCGGCCGAGGGCGACAAGCGGTTCTACAAGATCCGCATGAAGGTCCTGAACTCCGTCAACCAGCCGCTGACGGACTCCATCAAGGACCTCCAGGCCAAGGGCCGGGTCGACAAGGACGTCAATCCGGCGGCCACGGCCGGCGCGCTCGTGATGATGCTCGCCTCCGTGGCGAGCCATCAGAAGGGCTTCCAGACCTGGGGCGTCAAGCAGGCGGAACTGAAGCCGAATCTGGCTCTGCTGGTCCACCTCGGTGTGACCGGCCGCAAGCCCACAAGATGAACCGTTTCCCCGAGCACTTCGAAAAACGTTTCTCCCCCACCTCGCCGAAATCCCCCTGCCGGCGCCGCGGCCTCCGGGGTCTCCACGTGCGTCCCGCGCTCTCCGGCAACCGCGCACGCCCCGGCCGGCGGCCGCCTCCACGTGCTCTTCCCGTGACTCTTCCGTGACGGGAACACCACGCCACCAGCACTAAACTCTCGGTCATGCCCATGACCGACGACGGAGTTCCCGTTCACATCATCGGCGCCGGTCCCGGCGGGCTGGCCACGGCCGCGGCACTCCACGAACTCGGCATCAGCACCGTCGTACTGGAGAAGTCCCCGTCGGTCGCCGCCTCCTGGCGCGCCCACTACGACCGGCTGCGGCTGCACACCACGCGCCGCTGGTCGGCGCTGCCGGGGCTGCCGATACCCCGCTCGTACGGACGCTGGGTCGCGCGCGACGACTTCGTCCGGTATCTGGAGAGCTACGCCGAGCACCACGGCATCGAGGTGGCCACCGGCGTCGAGGTCGACTCGGTCGCACGCGACGGCGACGACTGGGTGCTGCACGCCAACGGCGGGCGCCGGCTGACCACGCCGGTCGCCGTCGTCGCGACGGGCTACAACCACACCGCGGAGCTGCCGTCCTGGCCCGGCCGGGAGAACTACGCGGGCGAACTGCTGCACGCCTCGCGCTACCGCAACCCGGAACCGTACGCGGGCAAGGACGTGCTCGTCGTCGGCGCCGGCAACACGGGGGCGGAGATAGCCGCGGATCTCGCTCAGGGCGGGGCCGCACGGGTGCGGCTCGCCGTGCGCACCGTCCCGCACATCGTCCGGCGCTCCACCCTGGGCTGGCCCGCTCAGGCCAACGGCATCCTCTGCCGCCGCCTGCCGACGCGGCTCGTGGACGCCCTGGCCGCGCGCATGGCGAAGGTCGCCGTCCCGGACCTGTCTGCCCGGGGGCTCCCGCGCCCCGACACCGGGCTGTACACGCGGGCCTGCCAGGGTGCGATCCCCGTGCAGGACGTGGGGCTGATCTCCGCCGTACGCAAGGGACGCGTGGAGCCCGTCGCGGCCGTGGAGTCCTTCGACGGTGCGAAGATCCAGCTCGCCGACGGCACGTCCGTCGCCCCCGACGCCGTCATAGCCGCGACGGGCTTCCGGCGTGGGCTGGAGGACCTGGTCGGCGGCCTCGGTGTGCTCGACGACGCCGGACGCCCGCTGGTGCACGGCCGCCGCACCCACCCGCAGGCCCCCGGGCTGTACTTCATCGGCTATACGAATCCGCTCAGCGGGATGCTGCGGGAGCTGTCGCTGGACGCGCGCCGAATCGCGAAGGCGGTGAACCGGGCCGCGGCCTGACCGGTCTCAAGCCGTGGCCTGGAGCCCCCGCGTCCAGGGGAGCATCCAGGGGGAGGATCAAGCCGCGACCAAGTTGCTGCCGTCGGCACCGCCGGGGTCGATCACCGGGGTGGCCCGCCGTCGCGGCGGAGTCCCTGCCGCCGTCGCGGCGATCAGCCACGTCGGACAGGGTCCGGCCGAACGGCCGACCGACGAGACCGACACGTGCGTCTTGATCCGCCGGACACCCACTAGCAGGCCGCCCTCGCGGATCGCGGCGCGGGCTCCGCCGCGAAAGCGGAACCGCTCGCGTCCGTTCCGTCGCGCATCTCGTGGACGGCCGGGCCGGTGGCCCCGGGTTCGATCCACGCCCGTAGCGTCAGGGTCCCGTCGTAGTCGCCCCCGTTCTCGCTGCGGAAGGCCAGCGGCCCGGCGTCCGGCAGGCCGCGCAGCCGCTCGCGCAGGGCCCGCACGTACGCCCGGTGTTCCGCGTCGGTGAGGCGGTCCGCGCCGTACACCACGAAGGGGCGGTGGGGCTCCATGCCCGTGTACCAGAAGGTGCCGTGCAACAGCGGCCACAGCACGTCGTTGACGTACCCGTGGATGCCGCGGGGAGCGAAGCCCGACTCCCGGGCACCGACCGAGGTGATCACCAGCGCGCGCCGGCCGGCCAGGCCGCCCTCGCCGTAGCGCAGGGTGCGGCCGTCGGCGCCCTTCAGCCCGAACGCGAAGCCCTGTACGAGTACGCGGTCGAACCAGCCCTTCATGATCGCCGGCGGCCCGAACCACCACATCGGGAAGTGGAAGACGAGGGTGTCGGCCCAGGCGATCTTGCGCTGTTCCTCGCGGATGTCCTCGCTCTGCTCGTCCGCGGTGTACGCGCGCTCCTGCTCCGCGCCGACGGTCAGCCGGTCGGAGTGCGTGCCCGGGGCCGCCGGCGGACGTACGTCGCCGGCGTCCAGGACCGCCTTCCAGCCCATGGCGTACAGGTCGGAGACCCGCGTCTCGTGGCCGGCGGCGGACAGCTCGCGCAGGCCCTCGCGCATGAGCGAGGCGCTGAGGGAGCGCTGTTCGGGGTGGGCGAAAATCCAGAGAACCTTCATGGCTCCGATGCTGCGGCGCCTGCCGTTCCCGTACGAGTGGCCGGATGGACAGCATGTGAAAGAATCTGGCCATGACCGCCGCAGTGAGTCCTTCCCCGTCCGCGCCGGACGCCGCCGGACCGTTCCACGGCGACGGGCGTCACCGCGTAGCCGTACTGGTGCGCCCGGGTGTCATGCCGCTCGAACTGGGGCTGGTGCACCAGATGTTCGGCGCCGCGAGGAGCCCGGGCAGCGGCCCTGCCCTCTACGAGGTGGTCACCTGCGCTCTCACGCCCGGTCCGGTCCGTACGAACGCCGACTTCACCATTCACGTCGCGCACGGCCCGGAGACCCTGGACCGGGCGGAGACGGTGATCTTCCCGGCCACCCATGAGGAGGACGGCCCGGAGGCCACGGGACGCCTCGGCGCCCCGCTCGCCCGTGCCCTCGGACGCATCCACCGCCCCGGCACGCGCATCGCCTCGATCTGCACGGGCGCGTTCGTGCTGGCCGCGGCCGGCTGGCTGGACGGCAGGCGGGCGACGACGCACTGGAAGTCGGCCGAGGACTTCCGCCGTCTCTTCCCACGGGTCGATCTCGACCCGGACGTGCTCTACACGCACGAGGGCGACCTGCTCACGGCGGCCGGCGAGGCCGCAGGCATCGACCTGTGCCTGCACATGATCCGCAGCGACCACGGTGCCGCCGTGGCGGCCGACGTCGCGCGCACCACCGTCGTGCCACCGCACCGGGAGGGCGGCCAGGCCCAGTTCATACCGCGGCCGGTCGCGGAGCCCTCGGTGCGCTCCTCCACGGGCGCCGCGCGCGCCTGGGCGCTGCGCCGTCTCCACCGTCCCCTGTCGCTGCGCGAACTGGCGGAGTGCGAGTCCATGAGCGTACGGACGTTCACGCGGCGCTTCCGCGAGGAGGCCGGGCTCACGCCCGTCCAGTGGCTGACGCGGCAACGCGTCGAGCTGGCCCGGCAGTTGCTGGAGGAGACGGACCTGCCCGTGGACTCCGTCGCAGCACGGTCGGGCTTCGGTACGGGCGCCTCGCTGCGGCAGCACATGCAGGCGGCGCTCGGTGTCTCGCCGCGCGCCTACCGCGCCACCTTCCGCGGTCAGGACGGCTAGGGGGTGTCCGGCGGATCTTCGTGGGTCAGCGAGCGGTGTCCGGTGCATGGGGCCTCCCCGGGCCGCAGGCCCAGGGGACGCATCGCAAGGCGGAGGGTCGTTCTCATACTGGGCGTATTCGGACGAGCCCGACAACGTAGCGAGGTGCGGTGCCGGGCATCGCGAGCCCGCGAGGATCCGCCGGACACCCCCTAGGGGGTGTCCGCCCCGCGCCCGGCCTCCGGCTGCCCCCGTCCCCGTATCACCAGGGCCATCAGCGCCGCCGTGCCGCACAGCGCGCCGGAGGCGATCCAGGCCACGTCGTAGCTGCCGAAGGTGTCCCGCGCCAGGCCCGTCAGGAAGGCGACGACCGAGGCGCCGACCTGGTGCGAGGCGAGGACCCAGCCGAAGACGATCGCGCCGTTCTCGCCGAAGTGCGTACGGCACAGGGCGATGGTGGGCGGGACGGTGGCGACCCAGTCGAGCCCGTAGAAGACGATGAAGAACAGCATCGAAGGCTGCACGCTCTGCGCGAAGAGCATCGGCAGGAAGAGCAGCGAGAGGCCGCGCAGGGCGTAGTAGACGGCCAGCAGCCGGCGCGCGTCGAAGCGGTCGGTGAACCAGCCGGAGGCGACCGTCCCCACCAGGTCGAAGACGCCGATGACTGCGAGCAGCGAGGCGGCGGCGGGCACGGGCATGCCGTGGTCGTGCGCCGCGGGCACGAAGTGCACGCCGACCAGCCCGTTCGTCGAGGCTCCGCACACCGCGAAGGTGCCGGCGAGCAGCCAGAAGACCTTGGTGCGGGCCGCGTCGTACAGGGTCCGCAGCGCACGCTTCGCGGCTCCCGGAGGCGCGGGCGGCGGGGTGACATAGCCGGGGCCCGCTCCGTACGGGAGCAGCCCCGCGTCCTCCGGCCGGTCCCGCAGCACGAGCAGCACCAGCGGCACCACCGCGAGCGCGGCGAGCGCCACGGTCAGCGACGCCGTACGCCAGCCCGGGCCTTCGACCAACAGCGCAACCAGCGGCAGGAAGATCAGCTGCCCGGCGGCGCCGCCGGCCGTGAGGATGCCGCTGACCAGGCCGCGGCGCTCGATGAACCAGCTGTTCGCGACCGTCGCCGCGAAGGCCAGCGCCATGGAGCCGGTGCCGAGGCCGACGAGGAAGCCCCAGCACAGGATGAGCTGCCAGGTGGCGTCCATGAAGACGGTCAGCCCGCTTCCGGCGGCGATCAGCAGCAGCGCGCCGGAGACGATGCGACGGATGCCGTAGCGCTCCATCAGCGCCGCTGAGAAGGGTGAAGTGAGCCCGTAGAGCAGGACGTTGACGGAGACGGCGGCGGAGATGGTGCTGTGTGACCAGCCGAACTCCGCATGCAGAGGATCGATGAACACGCTGGGCGTGGCCCGGAATCCGGCCGCGCCGACGAGCGCGACGAACGACACCGCGGCCACCCACCAGGCGCGGTGCACTCGCGGTGGACGGCGCCTGGGCGGTGGGGTCGCGGGTCCGGATCCGGGTCCGGATCCGGCTGCGGCTTTGGCTGTGGTCAGGGACTCCTTCAAGGGCTCGGTCTCGTGCTTGTGCACGGGCTCGCTCACGGGGTCGCTCAGGGGGTCGGTCGCGCGTTCGGTCACGGAAACAGACTCCGCCGGGGCCCGTCCGACGCACGAGTGGCCCGGAGGCCATGTTGTGCGAGGATCGGGCCATGGATGCGAGCGCCTTCACTGCGAGTGCCACGACCGCGAGTGCCACGAATGCGGCCCCCGCGACCGCGAGCGCCTTCCGCCACCCCGGGCGTCACCGGGTGGCCGTGCTCGTACGGCACGGCCTGCTGCCCATCGAACTCGGCATCCCCCACCGCGTGTTCGGCCGCTCCTGGGACGAGCACGGCGAGCCGCTGTACGAGGTCGTCACGTGCGCGGTGACGCCAGGCTCCGTCCGTACGGACGCGGACTTCACCGTCGCCGTCCAGCACGGCCCCGAGGCGCTGGCCGAGGCGGACACCGTGATCGTGCCCGCGTCGCACGAGCTGGACGAGGCGTACGCCAGCGGCCGTCTGGAACCGCCCCTCGCCGGCGCCCTGGCCCTGATCCGGCCCGGCACGCGCATCGCTTCGATCTGCACGGGAGCCTTCGTGCTGGCCGCGGCCGGACTGCTGGACGGCAGACGCGCGACGACTCACTGGTCCTCCTGCGAGCGCCTGCAGCACCTCCACCCGGACGTCGACGTCGACCCGGACGTGCTCTACGTCGCCGACGGGCACGTGCTGACCTCGGCGGGCGTCGCGTCCGGAATCGATCTGTGTCTGCACATGGTGCGTGAGGACTTCGGCGCGGAGGTCGCCAACTCCGTCGCGCGGCGCACCGTCGTACCGCCCCACCGGGACGGCGGCCAGGCCCAGTTCATCGAGCGGCCCGTGCCGCAGCCCGGTGTCCACACGACGGGCACCGCCCGCGACTGGGCGCTGCGGCACCTGGAGCGGCCGCTCGGTCTGCGTGAGCTGGCGGAGCAGGAAGCCATGAGCGTACGGACGTTCACGCGGCGGTTCCGCGAGGAGGTGGGGATGAGCCCGCAGGTGTGGCTCACGCGGCAGCGCGTCGAACGGGCACGGCATCTGCTGGAGAGCAGCGGCCTGGCCGTCGAGAAGGTCGCGCGGGACGCGGGCTTCGGCTCGGCGTCGTCGCTGAGGCTGCACTTCCAGGCCGCGTTGGGGATCTCACCCAGCGCGTACCGGCGCACCTTCCGCATCCGTGGCGACGCCCTCGACGGCGGCGACGGAAGCGGCGGCAACGCCGACCGGGCGGGCGACCGCGCCGGGGACGCCGCCGCCTGAGCCCCGGCCGTACGGACACACCCGAAGCCGCCCCGTGCCGTGCGGCGCGCGCTTACTCGGGCAGGATGCGCGCCTATCCGGGTAAGACGCCGTCCGGGCCGCCCACCGCGCCTGCCGTCAACTGCCGGGCGGGCAGGCCGGAAAGCGCTGACAGCGAACCCTGGCATCCCTTGCCGGGCCCGGACCTGTCCAGTTCGCACCAGATGCGCTTGCCGAGTCCATCAAGCTGCCAGCCCCAGCGGTCGGCGAGACCCGAAACCAGCTCCAGGCCACGGCCGTTGGTGTCGTCGCCGTCGGTGTGACGCTGCCGGGGCGGGCATGTGCTCATGTCGGCCACCTCCACGCGGACGGCTCCCGGCGCGTGGCGTCCGGGCAGCAGCAGGCGGAGCACCGACGGAGTGCCCGCATGCACAACGGCGTTGGTCACCAGCTCCGAGACCAGCAGGAGCAGCGTCTCCGCCAGCGCCTCGTCACCGCCGACACCCCAGCCGGCCAACCTCGACCTGGCCCATCTGCGTGCGCGCCCCACCTCCGCCGGGTCCGCCCCGATCTCCAACTGCACCTGAAGCACCCGCACTGCTCACACCGTCCGAACTGGCAAGCACATCGCCTCGCGTCCTCGTGAGGTCACGGACCGTGACCCCGTCGGAGAACAGCATGATTGACGCATAGTTGGGGCAACAAGCGCTTCAGGCATATTCCAGCGCAAAGGACCAGCCGTACGGCATACTGCGCGACACTGCTTGGAAGGGCGCCGACACGGGCCGCGCACGCACCGGCGGGGACGGCGGGAGGCGCGCGGCGGACGGCATGAGCACCGGAGAGTGCACGGGGCTCGGGGTACGGAGCGCATGGGCTTCATCGGGCGTCGGGCAACGGACGCTATCGCGGGCCGAGTTGGCGCAACGACGACAGGACGCCCGGACGGCGAGGGCTGATGCGGCAGAGCGTCCGCCGGGTTGAAGGGTTCAGTCCCGCTGAAGGGCCCCGGTGCGGTGGACCAGGAGAGTCAGGCCGAGAGCGGACCGGCGGCCGCCTGCCGGGTGGCGGCGGGCAGATCCGGATAGCAGTCGAAGAGGCGGCGCACGCCGAGCGCGGCCAGCACGCGGTTCACATGTGATCCGTCCTCGGCGCCCTGCGCGGGGAGAATCAGCCGCAACTGCCCGGCACAGGAACGCATCAGCCGTCTCGAAGCGATCAGAACACCCACACCGCTGGAGTCACAGAAGAGCACTTCCGAAAGATCGAGAACGAGACTGCGCCGTCCGTCGGCAACCGCGTCGTGTACGTGCTGCCGCACGGCGGGCGAGGTGACCAGATCCATCTCTCCGGAGACCCGGAGAACGGCCCACTCCCCCCGTTCCTCCTCCAACACCTTCAACGACACGTCCTCGTATCCCCTTCGCTCGACTACGCCTGCCTGGGCCCTGCGCCTAACGGAATGGTCCCTTCCCTGTTCGGCTGCCCGGCCCCCCACGGTCAAAACGAGCCAGTCACCTGAGCCTATGCGCTTGAAAGCCGTCCTCCCCCGGTATCGTCGCAGTCATACCCGCATGACCTCCTGGCAATTTCGGGTGTGATCACGGGCCGACACTTCCTGAGCAATGCCGCAACGTGACGGGATCGACACCATCAGCGATCAGCACTGGAGGCACATTGCCGCAAAGGGGCGTGTGTTGTCAGCCCCTCGCACTACATTCGAGGTGCCGGCTTGCGAGAGGATCACGGCGGGCACGGCAATGGGCACTACCCCCTCGCTCCTCCCCCTCGCTTCGCGGGGAGGTGCCCCCAGGGGGACCCCCACCCAGGCCGAAGGCTCTGGGGGAGGCACGGATTCGGCTGGGAGTCACCATGGCGAACGAGACACCACCGCGCTGGGACCGGAAGATGCAGCAGCGTCTCGCACGTGGAGAAGCCGCAGCGCTGGGCGAGTTGTACGACCGTTTCGCTTCGCTCGTGCACAGCCTGTCCCACCGTGTGCTCGACGACGAGCCGGCTGCCGACCGCGCCACGCGCGACGTGTTCGGTTACATCTGGGAGAACCCGCACGCCTATGACCCGAAGAAGGGCCCGATGCGCTCCTGGATAGCGGGAGTCACACAGGAGATCGCGGCCGGATGGCTGCGCAGACAGCACAGCGGACAAGGGCCGCAGTCGCCGGACTCCCCGGAGCGGCGTGAGCAGATCGAGGAGAAGGTCCGCGCCGCGTCGACGGCGGCACGTGCGGACTACATCGTCACGTCCATGCCCTCTTCCCTGCGCGCCGCCCTTGAACTGACGTACTTCCAGCGCCGCGACTACCGCCAGGCGGCCCGGCAGTTGGACGTCACGGAGGACGAGGCCCGGCGCCGGCTGCGGCTCGGCCTGCAGCTGCTGTCCTCGGCGGCGAGCCACCCGATGCCGGCACACTCGGGCGACCGAAGGCGTCCGCGGTGAACGGCCCGTACGAAGATTTCCCCGGCGGATCCGGCGGCGGCACCGGGGGCGGCGGCAAGGGCGGCAGCGGCAAAGGAGATACGGGGGACGGCGAGGGCGGCGGCGCCCAAGGAGGGGCGCACCGCATACCTCCACCGCGGAGCCCCGCGGAGGACTCGCCGTTCGGGCGGTACGAGCCGCCGGAGGAGGCGGAACCGCGACGGGACGCGGCCGATGCACAGGACGCACCCGAAGTCGCGGATCTGCCATGGCAGTTCGAGCGCCACGAACGCCCTGCACAGCAACCGGGACGGGCCCCGGCGCCGCCCGTACAACCCGGACAGACCGTACCGCCCGGACAGACCCCGCCCGGCGGACACTCGCTTCCCGAGGAGCAGGCCGCGCCCGGAGAGCACGCCGCGGCCGGTGAACAGCCCCTGCCCGAAGGCCAGTCGGCCGGGCATCTCGACCACCGGGTGCTGAAGTCCCTGCTCGGAGCGTGGGCGCTCGCCGCCTGCTCCGCCGAGGAGACGGCCGCCGTCGAAGGGCATCTGAGCGACTGCGGCGCGTGCGCCGAGGAGGCGTTGCGGCTGCGCGACGCCGTCGGGCTGCTGCACCCGGAGGACAGCCTGGATCTGGACCCGATGCTGCGCTCACAGGTGCTGGAGGGCTGCATGGTGCGGCGCGCGCCGCGCGTTCCGGTGCCCGAGTGGGCCGCCCCCTACGACGCGGAGGCCTCCCGTCTCGACGCCCTGCTGCGGGACATGGCGGACGCGGAGTGGTTCGCGCCCGTTCTGCTGCGCTGGTTCGACGGGCGGCAGCGCGCGGAGCGTGAGACGACGGTCGCCGGCGTCATCGCTCATCTGCTCGCCGTCGACGGCCTGGTGGCCACCGCGCTGGGACTGCCCGACCCGCTGGACGCCACCCGCGCCGAGAGCGCCACGCAGGGCGGCGGACCGTCCGGTCCCGCGCTGCGCACCGAGGAGTTCTGGCGCGCCGACTGCGACGTGCTCCGCACGCCGAACGCCCGCGGGCCGTGGCGGGAGCAGGGTCACGCCATGGTGCGTACGGCGTCGTTCGCCGGCAGCGGCGCCGCCGAACTCGACGTCCTCTACGGCGACTTCACCCTCCCCGTCCGTGACGCCCTCCTCGACCGGGCCTTCGAGTGCTGGATGCACGCCGAGGACATCGCGGACGCCATCCACTATCCGTACGCCGCACCGCAGGGCAAGCACATGCACGACATGGTCGACCTCGCGGCCCGGCTGCTGCCCGGGACGATCGCCTGGCGCCGCCGTACGGGCCTGGCAGGAGCACCGCAGCGGCTGACGACCGCGGGAGCCCCGGGCCGCGCGCTGCATCTGGAGGTGGAGGGCGACGGCGGGGGCGACTGGTACATCCCGCTGGACTCGCCCGCGGCGTCCGTGCGCCCGGACGACGCGGTGGCTCATGTGGCCCTGGACCGTTACGAGTTCTGCCAGCTCGTGGCCGGTCATGTGGCGCCGCTGGAGACTGCGGCGGGCCAGGACGGCGACCCGGAGGCCGTACGGGACGTCCTGTTCGCGGCGGCCTCGCTCTCCCGGATGTAGCCGCCTCGCGGCGCGACAGGCGGCTGCCCGGCCGTCAGGCGAAGACGACCGTACGGTGTCCGTTCAGCAGCACCCGGTGCTCGCTGTGCCACTTGACCGCCCGCGCGAGGGCCTGGCATTCGACGTCACGCCCCACGGCGACGAGCTGCTCCGGCGACGCCTCGTGGCCCACCCGCTCGACCTCCTGCTCGATGATCGGCCCCTCGTCGAGCTCCGCGGTCACATAGTGCGCCGTGGCGCCGATCAGCTTGACGCCCCGCGCGTGCGCCTGGTGGTAGGGCCGTGCGCCCTTGAAGCTCGGCAGGAACGAGTGATGGATGTTGATGATCCGGCCGGGGAGCTGCTTGCACAGGTTGTCGGAGAGGACCTGCATGTAGCGGGCCAGCACGACGAGTTCGACGTTCTCCTCCTCGATCAGGCGCAGCAGCCTCGCCTCGCTCTCCTGCTTGCTCTCCTCGCTCCCCTTCGTCACCGGGATGTGGTGGAAGGGGACGCCGTAGGAGCCGGCCAGCCCTTCGAAGTCGGTGTGGTTGGAGACCACGGCGGCGATGTCGACCGGAAGGGCACCGCTGCGGGAGCGGAAGAGCAGGTCGTTGAGGCAGTGCCCGAAGCGGCTGACCATCAGGACGACGCGCATGCGCTCCTCGGCCGGATGCATCTGCCAGTCCATCTGGAAGGAGTCGCCGATCGCCGAGAAACTCGCGCGCAGCTTGTCCACCGTCACGCCGGGGTCCGCGGAGAAGTGGACGCGCATGAAGAACAGGCCCGTGTCGTGGTCCCCGAACTGCTGGCTGTCCTCGATGTTGCAGCCCGTCATGAAGAGATAGCTCGACACGGCGTGCACGATGCCCTGTTTGTCCGGGCAGGAGAGCGTGAGGAGGTACTCCTCGCGGTCTCGGCCGGGGCGGGAGGACGTGTGGTGCGGTGCGGTGTTTCCGGCGGTGGTCCCGGCATCAGCGTGCGGCTGGCTCATGGGCCAAGCCTTGCACAGCCGGAAGGGCCCTCCCGACCGGCGTTCCTCAGACCGAATCCGGCGTTCCTCAGACCGAGTGCAGCATGATCGCCAGCACGTCGAGGGAGCGGGGCGGCTCGTCCGGGTCGTCGCCGTCGTTCGTGGCCAGCCGTACGTGTGCGTCGCGCGCCGCCCGTACCGCTTCGGACCAGCCGTGGTGCTCCATGTACGAGGCGACGGGGGCGTCGGCGCCGACCTGGTGCATTATGCGCAGCACGCGCAGCACCGCGGTGTCGACGAGCGCGGCCTCCTGCGAGTCGCGGAAGATCGTGCCGACATACTTCTCGGCGGACCAGTTGTCCAGCCAGGTGTCCTCGACGAGGCGGTACACGGCGTCGGTGACGTCGCCGTAGCCGGGCCGGCCCGTCGCCCAGCAGTCCTGCTGGAAGGAGGGGTCGGAGAGCATGTGCAGTGCCGAGCGCACGTTGCTGCGCCAGCGCCACCAGGGCATGTCATGGACGGGCATGGGGTCCATGGTGGTGGACCGGGGGGTGCGACGGGAAGCCCTCGCCGAATCTCGCTCGGAGGAGGCCCGGGGCACGGAACTCTGCTGCATGGTCCTCGACCATACGTTCCCCTGCGCGGACCTCTGACCGGGGCCCCGCGTCAGAGTTCGCCGACCTGCCGCTGCTTGAGCCCGTACTTCTGCGCCGTCGGATTCCAGAGCTTGGCCGCCTGCTTCTTTGCGGCCGTCGCCTCGCCGCTGGAGCGCGCGCCCAGGCCCGTGTGCGTGGTCGTACGCGCCTTGCCCTTGCGGCAGCCCTTCTTGCCGCCGGCCTGGTCGGCCCAGGTCGCGTAGTGGCTGTCGGCGGCGGCGGATGCCTTCCAGGCGCGTGTGAGGGAGGACTTCAGCTGGGCGCTGGCGGGGATCTCGCCCGTCTCGACCTTGCCGAGACGGGTCACCAGGCTGTTGCGCTGCCCGGCCGCGGCCCGCAGATCGCCGGCGGCCTGCTCGAGCTTCTTGCAGGACTTGATGTTCTCCACCGAACGGATCACCGAGGCGCGGCTGTTGTTGCTGTCCGCGAGGAGCTTGTCGAGCTCCTTCGCCTGCGCTTCGGCGGGATCGGGCCCCGCGGACTTCTCACTCGCGGGTGCCGCGGAGGACTTGCTCCTGGACTTCTGGTCGTCCTTTTCGCCGCCGCTCAGCGCGGCGCCCGCCACCATGCCCACACCGGCGACGACAGCGACGCCGACCCCGATCAGGATGCCGGGCGACATCCGGGAGAGCGCGCTGCGTTCGGCGTTGCGGCGGGCGGCGCGGCCCTGCGGCTCCCACTGGCCGTTCTGCCCGTTCTGGCCGCCCTGGCCCGGGCCCTGGCCGAAACCTTGGCCCTGACCTTGGCCTTGGCCGTACGGACCGGACGGGCCGCCGGGGCCTGACTGCCCGCCGGACTTGCCGAGTCCGCCGACCCCTCCGCTGCGCTGACGCGCGACCGCCTGGTCGAAGAGGGGAAGGCTCTGTGTCGCGCCCGGCTCACCGGAGCCGCCGGGCGCCGCCCCGGGCTCGGAGCGGAAGAGGCTCTCGAACCCAGCCGGCGGCTGCGGCTGCTGAGCCGGGGCGCCGTGGCCGCCCTGCCCGCCGGCGGGAGCCTCGGGCGGCAGCGGCGAACGGAGCTGTGCCGTCGACTCGGGGTCGGCTGGCGGGGGCGGCGGCCCGCCGACCTGCGGGGGCAGCATCTGCGTGGCCTCGGCGTCGGCCGCGGGCGCGACTTGCCCGGGCTGGTACTGACCGGGCAGCGGCCCTCCGCCGGTGACCGGCGGTATGTACTGCGTGGCGTCGGCCGCCGACGCGTCCGGTGCCGGGGCTCCCGCCGCGAACGGCTGCCCGGCGGGCGGCTGTTGGGGCTGCGGGTGCTGAGGCGGCTGCTGGGCCTGCGCCTGCTGCTGCGGCAACTGGCCGTTCCCGTAGTACGCCTGAGCGCCCTGCGGTTCGGGTGCCTGCGGTATGTGTGGTCCCTGCGGCACGTGGGGCGTGTGCAGCCCCGGCGTGTGCAGCCCCTCCCCGGTCTGCGCGGCAGGAAGGGGAGCGCCGGCGGCGGTCTCCGGCTGTACGGACGCAGGCGGCAGGTCCGGGGAGTGGGGAGCGGGCGGCGGCGTGGGATCGCCGCCGCCGAGTCTTCCGCCCTGCGCGGCGCCCGCCTCCTCCGTGGCCCCCGGCAGCGAGTGCTGCTGAGGCGGCATGGCGGGCGGCTGCGCGGGCATGGCCGGCGGCGCCTGCGGCGGCGGAGGGAGCGGCGGCGACTGCTCCCCGGAGGTCACGGCCGCCTGCGACTCCGGCCCCCAGGGCTCGCCCCACGGCTGTCCCGCGGCCGGCTGCCTGTGCGACTCGTCGACCTGACGCTGCTGTTCCGGGGTCCAGGGGTCGCCGTTCGCCGGCAGCACGACACCCTCGTAGAGGGGCTGGTCGCCCTGTCCACGTCCGCTGTGCGCTGTCACCGGGACTCCTCGATCGATCAACTGACTGCCGGAACCGTCGGGTCACGCTACCGGGTGGCCTGGAGGAGCGACCACGCAGCTGATGGGGCGACACCAACCCTTCACCTCGGATATGGAACAAACCAGAACACAGGCGCACTTAAGCGACCGCCGAGGCCTCCAGCCGCGCTGTGAAGTCCCGCACGACCGGCTCCTTCACAAACGGCACAAGTCGCCGCCGGAAGTCTTCGAGGTACTCGGCACCGCGGCCCGAGCGGAGAGTTTCGAGGAGTTCAATCCCGTTTGCACCGGTATGGCATGCGTGTTCAACCTCACGTTTCTCCAACTGGGCGGACGCCAGCAGGAACGTACCGATGACGCGCCGCCGCACCCGGTTGCCGGGATGACCCGCCAGTGATTCGCCGGCCTGCTCGGCCGCGTCCCGCGGCCGCCGCAGATCACGGTGGCAGTGCGCCAACTCGTCGGCGAGATAGGCCCGTCCGAAATGGGAGATCCACACCGGGTCGTCGGACGGGTCCCCCGCCGCCGCCCGCTCCATCGCCGACTGCGCCCTGCCCGCCGCCTCCAGGGACGCTCGTACGTCCCCCAGCAGCGCGTGCCCCCGCGCCTCGGCCGCACAGAACATCGCCTCGGTCCGCGGCGTGGCGTGGCCCCGTGCCCCCTCCTGCGCCGCGCGCGCCAACTGGGCCGCCTCGCGCGGGTTTCCGAGCGACGCCGTCAGATGGCTCATGCTCGCCGCCAGTACGTATCCGCCGTACGCGCGGTCGCCGGCGGCCTGCGCCAGGCGCAGCGCCTGGATGAAGTGGCGCTGGGCCAGACCGGTCTGCCCTGTGTCGACGGCCATGTAGCCGGCGAGTTCGGTGAGCCGTGCCGCTGCGGCGAACAGCGCTCGGCCCACCCCTTCCTTGTACGAGCCGACGAGCAGCCCGGAGACCACGCTGTTGAGGTAGTGCACGACGACGGGCCGCACGTGCCCGCCGCCGAAGCGGTGGTCGAGCTGGCAGAGCGAGTTGGTGGTCGCACGCACGGCCGCGACGTCGGACATGCCCACGCGTGCCCCGGCGCTCCGCGCGACCTGCCCGTCCGGTGTGGTGATCAGCCAGTCCCGGCTGGGCTCGACGAGCGTGGAGGAGGCGACGGTCGAACCGCCGAAGGAGCCCTGGCGTCCGACGTCGCTGCGCCACAGCTCGCATGCCTGCTCGACGGCTCCGGCGACCGTCGGCGCGAACTGCAGCCCGACGCCCGCGGCCTGGTTCCTGCCGTCGGCCATCCCGATCTCGTCGAGCGTGACCGTGCGCCCCAGTTTCCGGCCGAGCGCCTCGGAGATGACCGCGGGGGCGCGGCCCCGCGGCTGCTGGCCGCGCAGCCAGCGCGCCACGGATGTCTTGTCGTAGCGCAGATCCAGTCCGTGCTCCACTCCGCAGACGTTGACCCGCCGCGCGAGCCCCGCGTTGGAACAGTTGGCTTCCTGGATGAGTGCCTGCAGCTTTTCGTTGGGCTGCCGAGCGACCAGAGGCCGGGCGGTCATGTATCCCCCTCAGGACGACATTGGATGACCACTGCCCAGGACATATGCCCGTGTCTCAGTCGATACACCGTCTTCCGGACAGCGCACCGCAGTGTGGAACTACCCCTTACGCCCGGCCTCTTACGCGTGCGCCCCCCGCAGTGCCCCTGTGCGCCCTGCGGCTACCGGGGCAACGCCGAAGGCCCGCCCCCCCCCCCCGAACGCGTCGGCCTCCGGCGCCGGGCGGCGCCCGAAACCTCAGCCACAGGGCCGTTGCGCCCGATGCCGCCCCGCTGCAACCGGGCCCTTCTCCGGGCCCCCCACGAAGCGTGGGGAAAAGGGGAGGGCGACTACGACGGCGAGGGCCAGCGGCATGAAACGACCGCGACCCGCACGTTCGTCTGCTCCGCCGGGCACGGCTACCCGTCGGCGGGAAGCACCGCCTGGAGAAACGGTTCGACCACACGGCGCCAGTCGGTGGGCTGGTCGAGATGCATGAGGTGACCCGCCTCCGGCACCTCCGCGTAGATGCCGCGCGGCAGCACACGGACCATCTCCTGGGCCTCGGCCCGGCCGAGTTCGCCGTCGATGCCCCGTACGACGAGCGTCGGGCAGACCACGCGCGCCAGCTCGTCCCAGTGCGCGTCGTGCACCCACGTCTCGCGCACCTGGAGCATCTGCCGCCGGGAGAAGACCGGCCACCAGCCGTCGTCCCGCTCCGTCATCACCTCGGTGAAGAAGTCACCCCTCGACGTCTGCGGCCGCTCCAGCGCCGGATCCTCCTCGCCGAACCACCGGCGTACGTCGGCGAGGGTCGCGAACGGCACGGGCCAGGACTTGAACCACTCCTCCCACTCCCGCTGCGACTGCTCCCCGAGCGCCGCCGCCTTCATGTCGCAGATGATCAGGGCGTGTACGAGGTCGGGCCGCTTGGCGGCGAGCTGCCAGGCCGTCAGGGCACCCATGGAGTGGCCGATGAGCGCGACCGGCGCCAGGCCCAGCTGTTCGATCGCGGCCTCGGCGTCCGCGACGAACTCCTCGCGGTCGTACGGGTCCTGGTCGTCGCCGGCGACGGGCTTCTCGCTGCGTCCGTGGCCCCGCTGATCGAGGCCGACGGCCCGGTAGCGGCCCGAGAGCCAGCGCGCGGTGTCGGCCCAGTGCGCCGCACGGCCCATCAGGCCGTGCAGCAGCAGCACGCTCTTCGAACGCGTTAACGGCCTGCTCTCCTGGGCACCTGCGCCAGGCTCCGCTTCCGGGCGGCACTTGGCCACGTCGGAGAACTCCCATGCCGCGAGCCGGACTCCGTCCGAACCAGTCACGTCGAGCCGTCGCACCATCCGCTCCGGCACCCCCATTCCTTCTGACCGCTCCCCCACGCTATCGAACTTCTATTCGAACGCGCCGCAGTCCACTGGAAACCCCTACTTTCGAGTGACTGGGTTCAAGGGTTGATCGCCGGGGTCGTGGAAAGACAGCTACCGGGAGGAGGGCTGACCCTGAGAGCTCGGGGCTCTGGGTCGCCTCAAGGGGAAAAGGGGAGGCGGGGCCCCGGACGCCGAAGGCGCCGGGGCCCTTGTCATGGCCTGTGCCGCGGCGCGCGGCCTGCCGTCCGCCGGGGGGTGCGACGGCTCTGGAACCGTCGGGCCCCGCACCGGACCCGAGTCTGAAAGGCAGGGATCTGCAAGGCGGTTCGGGGGAGGACGGCTCCGGTCTGTGCGGCTTCCCGCCTCCCGCTCCGCCGGCCCGCTCAGCCCGCTCAGCGCGATCCATCGACGGCTCCCCTCCGCCCGTACATGCGTAGCCACAGCGTCGCACGGCGCATGGCCGGGCACTCGGTTTACCGTAACTTTCGTACCGGCAGGCCTCTTTGGGAAGATGTTCCGCTTTCAGTCCGGGAGCACTTGCCCGGCGCAGACTCTCTGACCTGCTGACGGGCCGTCAGGGATTCGGGGAAGGCCGGAAGGCCACAGCCCCGCCTGAGCCGGCCGAACCGGGAACCCGGAAACGGGAAGTGGGAAGCGGAAAGCCGGAACGCCGGGGTCAGCGCCGCGCGACGAACACGTGCGCAGCGATGTCGGAATCCAGCTCGGCCGCCTCGCCGCTGCTGCCGATCTGCACACCGCCGGTCGCACCGGCGTTGACGCTCACGACCGCGCCCGGCTGCACGCCCGCGCGCCGCAGCGTGTACATCAGCTGCGAGTCCATCTGGATCGGCTCGCCGATGCGGCGCACCACGACGGTCTTCGCATCGCCGCCCGCCTCCAGATCCGTGAGGCTGACCATCCCTTCGTCCAGGAACGACTCGGTCTCGGCCTCCTCGCCCAGCTCCTCCAGACCGGGGATGGGATTGCCGTACGGCGACTCCGTCGGGTGCCGGAGCAGCTCGAGGACACGGCGCTCGACCGCCTCGCTCATCACGTGCTCCCAGCGGCACGCCTCCGCGTGCACCTGCTCCCACTCCAGGCCGATCACGTCGACCAGCAGACACTCGGCCAGCCTGTGCTTGCGCATCACGCGGGTGGCGAGCCGGCGGCCCTCCTCGGTCAGCTCCAGATGCCGGTCCCCCGCCACCTTCACCAGGCCGTCCCGCTCCATGCGCGCGACGGTCTGACTCACCGTCGGTCCGCTCTGGTCGAGGCGCTCGGCGATACGGGCACGCATGGGGACGACGCCTTCTTCTTCCAGCTCCAGAATGGTGCGGAGATACATCTCCGTGGTGTCGATCAGTCCGGACATGCGTGCCCCTCGGTCAGTCGTGCATCGTGGCCCTGCTCCAATTCTGACTCATCGGTCGGACAACCGTCCCTCCCTGGACGCATTGCTCTCTTGACAGATCACTGGTCCAGACCTCTAACGTGATCACGCCGCGTCGGGCACGGACGGAACCGGCGACCGGCGGCCGGGGCCCCACCACGGCCCGGCGACGCGCACCACGAGACCCGGGGGGACCTGCGGGATGAGCGACAACACGCTGGCGAGCGACTTCTTCGACGCCGCGATATCCCTGCTCGAGCAGGTCAGGGACGCCGCCGGGGAGGACATCGCCGCCGCCGGGACGCTGCTGGCCCGCACCGTCGAGGAAGGCGGCCGGGTCTTCGCCTTCGGCGCCGGACACTCCTCGCTTCCCGCCCAGGACGTCGTATACCGCGCCGGCGGCCTCGCCGTGATGAATCTGCTGCCGGTTCCAGGCGCAGTCGGGGTCGATGTGCGCCCCGCCACGCTCGGCAGCGCCCTGGAGCGCGTGGACGGGCTCGCCTCCGCCGTGCTCGACACCGGCCCCGCTCACGAAGGCGACCTCCTGTTCGTGATCTCCCTGTCGGGCCGGAACCCGCTGCCGGTGGAGATGGCGTCGCACGCACGCGCCCTCGGGATCAAGGTCGTCGGCGTGACCTCCGTCGCCTACGCACACGGGACGACCTCGCGCCACGCCGGCGGGACCTTCCTCAAGGACCACTGCGACATCGTCCTCGACAGCCGGATACCGGTCGGAGACGCCGAGTTGAGCACCGAGGGCGTCCCGGCGCCCTTCGCTCCGGCGTCGACCGTCGTCACCAGTGCGCTGATGCAGGCCGTGGTCGCCACCGCCGCCGGGGAGCTCGTCTCCCGCGGCATCGAACCCCCGCTGCTGCGCTCGGGGAACGTCGACGGCGGGCTCGCGTGGAACGACACCGTCATGGAGCGCTACGCGGACCGCATCTTCTACCGCTGACGTGTTCCACCGCTGACGTGCTGCCGCCGGGCCTCAGTGCCGGGCGCCGCCCGGCCCGTGCGGCGCCCGGGTCAGCTGTGCCATGTCGACGGCCGCGGCGATGCGTACGGCGATGTCCTCCGCGTACGCGGCGTCCGAACGGTCGAAGGAGCGGCGGCTCGCACCCCGCAGGAAGGTGACCACGCCCAGCGTGCGGCCCCGGCTGCGCAGCACCGTGCACAGTCCGTGGACCGTCCCGTCCGGCCACTTGCGGGCCGCGGCCCAGCCCTCGATCACGGCACCGCCGGCCTGCCCGGCGGCCGCGACTCCGCCGACGCTCGCCCGTACCGAACCGCAGCGCGCGTAGGCCTGATGCGCCGGGTGCCCCTCCGCGTAACTGACGGGAATGCCCCCGAGGGTGCCCTGACCGGCCTGCCCGGCCGCCATGTGCCGCTGGAGCGACGGCACCGGGTCCGGTCCGGAGGCGGGCGTCGCCGCGACCCGTACCAGGCGCGGCTCGCTGGTCTGCCCGTCCGTGTCGAAGGCGTCGAACGCGTCGAGGCCGTGGCCGTCGCCGCTCTCGGCGTCCTCGACGGGAAGGGCGAGGTCCAGCAGGGCGTGATCGGCGAAGCCGGCGAGGGCGAAGTCGAGATGGACGGTCGCCGCCTCCATCGGCTTCTCGCACTCGGCGGCGGCACGCGCGGCACGGTGGAGCTGGTTGTCGCGGAAGCGCAGCCGGTCGGCCTCCTGCTCCATGCGCTTGGAGTCGGTCACGTCCTGGAAGAGCCACGCGACCCCCAGCGGCACCGGCGCCTCCGTCATGGGCGAGGACAGCCGGAGGAAGCCGCTGCGCCAGCACCTGCGCGCCCCGTACGCCTCGCCCTGCCCGGCTGCTCCCTGCGGACCCGCACCGGCCGCCTCCCCGGGCCCGGGCCCGCGACGGCCCGAGCGGAGCGTCACCCAGATCTCGGCCGGAGCGGAGGGCGGCCCTTCGGCCAGCACATGCTGGAGCGCGCCCTCCAGTTCCTCCACGCCCTGGTCGACGAGCTCGCCCAGCGGACGTCCGAGCATCGCGGCACGCGAGACGCGGAAGGCGCTCGCCGCCGACAGGTTCACGACGGCGGGACGCAGATCGGCGTCGACCAGGACCACGCCCCACGTGGCGTCCTCGAAGAGGCATTCGCTCAGCGCGATGGAGCGTTCCAGGTCGATCTGCGCGTGCACCTCGCTGAAGGCGCAGTAGACGCCCATCGGGCTGCCGTCCGCCGCGACGACACCGGACGCCTGGGTTCGCACGAGCAGCCGGCGGCCGTCCTTCGTCAGCAGCGCGAACTCGTGGACCTGCCGCCCCGGGGTGTGCATCGCGGAGAACAGCCGCGCCTGTACCTGCTCCGCGTCCGCCTCGCGCAGCGCCCAGCCCGCCAGGCCCTTCCGGCCGACGGCCTCCTCCGGCGTCCAGCCCAGGAGCCGCTCGGCCTCACGGTTCCAGTGGGTGACCGCGCCGTCGGCGTCGAATGCGCACAGCGCCGCGTCCATGCCGTCCAGCAGCGCGGCGAGCAGCAATTCGTCGTCGGGCCCCTGCCTGTCGTCGCCGTCCGACGACGAAGCAGCGTGGGTCCTGGATCGAGCGGACACCTGAGCACCCCCAGCCGAACGCGCCGAATTGACTGCCACTGCCGCCTGCCGCTGCGCGTACGGATCATTCAACTCGAACGTGACGCAGCGCACACGCAGTTCAGCGAAATCGTTGCCGCCCCGAAATCGCTTGCGAGGGGCTTTCGCGCTGCCTAGCGTGCTGACCACACGAGAAAGGAGGTGATCCGGTAAATGATGCTTACCCGGACGCGTGAGGTGGCTGCGGCCTAGAGCCGACGCCACAGTGTGACGCCGGTATCGCCGGCCAATCTCAATGCAGTCACCCGGCCCGCGGGCTCGTCGGACTCGTCCGACCGGCGCCGTTCGCCCTCGGCGAGCGGAGCAGCCCGCGGGCCGTCTGTGTCCGCGGGCCGTCTGTGTTCCCGGACCGCCGGAACACCCCGCAATGCCCGGAATACCAGGAATGCCAGTAACCGTCCCGGACCTCGGCGATCTCTGAGGCCCCCGGAACAGCCCTCGTTCGCAGGTTCAGGGGCAGAGCCGCTCGACACTCCAGCCCTCCACGGGCTGCCCCGGGTCGGCCGTGCGGACGTAGCGAAGCCGGTCGTGCAGCCGGTTCTCGCGCCCCTGCCAGAACTCGACCGACTCCGCCCGCACCCGGAAACCGCCCCAGCCCGGCGGCGCCGGCACGTCCTCGCCCTCGGGGTAGCGCTCCGCGAGGGCGGCGTAGAGGCGGTCGAGTTCCGCCCTGGACGCCACCGTCGACGACTGCTCGCTGGCCCACGCGCCCAGCTGCGAGCCGTGCGGGCGGGTACGGAAGTAGGCCGCGGTCTCGTCCCGTCCGATCCGCTCGGCGATGCCGGAGACGATGACCTGCCGGGCGATGGGGTGCCAGGGGAAGAGCAGCGACGTCTGCGGGTTCGCCTCCAGCTCGCGGCCCTTGCGGGAGCCGTAGTTGGTGAAGAAGACGAAGCCGCGCTCGTCGTACTGCTTCATCAGGACCGTGCGGGAGCTGGGCAGTCCGTCCGCACCGGCGGTCGAGACGATCATGGCGTTCGGCTCGTGGAGGCCGCTCGCCGCGGCGTCGGCGAACCAGCGCGCGAACTGGCCGTACGGGTCGGGCGCGAGCTCCTGCTCCGTGATGCCCTGGGCGCGGTAGCGGGCGCGCATCGCGGCGGGGTCGAGGACGGTCAGGGGGGCGTGGCGGGCGGCGTCTTCGTCAGCGTCGGGCACGCGTTCATCTTGCAACATCATCCGCCGCCGCGTCCGTGTGCCTGATCTCACCCCGTACACGGATGTCCGGAGCCGCGGGGCAGGCCCCAAAATCGTCAGCCGGGCCACTGCCGCCCGTGCGCAGAGGAGTTGCCGAGCTGCCCGTCACGGCCGTACGGGCCAGGGGTGACCACCCTTCGCACGGGGCAGGCCCCTGAAGGACGACGTCACGGTCCGCCAGCCGGTCACCGGCGGTGGAACCCTCGCGTTCCCGCCAGACCCGACAGCGGCGAACCCGGTCACGCCTCCGGCGTCCGGCGCCGACAACCTCATGAGGAGCCACCTGATGTCCGACTTCGTACCCGGGCTCGAAGGAGTCGTCGCGTTCGAGACGGAGATCGCCGAACCCGACAAGGAGGGCGGCGCGCTGCGATACCGCGGCGTGGACATCGAAGACCTCGTCGGGCACGTGTCGTTCGGGAACGTGTGGGGCCTGCTGGTCGACGGGGGATTCAACCCCGGGCTGCCGCCGGCCGAGCCGTTCCCCATACCCGTGCACTCGGGCGACATACGCGTCGACGTCCAGTCGGCACTGGCGATGCTCGCCCCCGTCTGGGGTCTGAAACCGCTGCTCGACATAGACGAGCGGCAGGCACGGGACGACCTGGCGCGCGCCGCCGTGATGGCGCTGTCGTACGTCGCGCAGTCCGCACGCGGGCCGGGCGTGCCGATGGTGCCGCAGCAGGAGATAGACAAGGCCGAGACGATCGTCGAGCGCTTCATGCGGCGCTGGCGCGGCGACCCCGACCCGAAGCACGTCGCGGCCGTCGACGCCTACTGGACCTCCGCGGCCGAACACGGCATGAACGCCTCCACCTTCACCGCCCGCGTCATCGCCTCCACCGGCGCCGACGTCTCGGCCGCGCTCTCCGGCGCGGTCGGCGCGATGTCCGGGCCGCTGCACGGCGGAGCCCCGTCCCGGGTGCTCGGTATGATCGAGGAGATCGAGCGCACGGGCGACGCCGAGGCCTTCGTGAAGCGTCAACTCGACCGCGGTGAGCGCCTGATGGGCTTCGGGCACCGCGTATACCGTGCGGAGGACCCGCGGGCACGCGTGCTGCGACGTACGGCCAAGGAGCTGGACGCGCCGCGCTACGAGGTTGCGCAGGCCCTGGAGCACGCGGCGCTGAAGGAGCTGCACGAACGCCGTCCCGACCGGGTGCTGGCGACGAACGTGGAGTTCTGGGCGGCCATCGTGCTGGACTTCGCCGAGGTGCCGGCGAGCATGTTCACCTCGATGTTCACGTGTGCGCGCACGGCCGGCTGGGCTGCGCACGTACTGGAGCAGAAGCGCACGGGGCGGCTGGTGCGGCCCTCGGCGCGGTACGTCGGTCCGGGCCCGCGCGATCCGCGCGAGGTCGACGGGTACGGGGAGGCGCTGCACTGACCCGCGCCCGGCCGGCGCCCGGCCCGGGCATTGGCCGGGGGATTCCGTACGGGAGGGGCGGCTAGGGGCCCGGCTGGCGGCGCCCGGTAGGAGGCACCCGGCTGCAGGCGCCCGGCCGCGGGCGCTTGCTCAGCCGGTCCCGTCCTCGGCGGCGGGCCCGGTGACGTAGGCGTGCAGCAGGCCGGATCCTTCCAGCATGGCCAACGCCCGCCTGTCCAGCTCCTCCTGGCGCTGCGCGACCGCCGCGCGCAGCTCGTCCGTACTGCCGGTGCGGCGCAGCCCGTCGAGTACGGCGACGACGCGCGGCAGCGGATACCGGCTCTGCCGCAGCGTGTTGACCAGCCGTGCGTCCCGGACCTCACGCGCGCCGTAGCGGCGGTAGCCGGTCGCGGGGTCGCGCCGCGGAGCCAGCAGGCCGGCGTCCTCCCACACGCGCAGCGCCGACGTCCGTACACCGACGAGGGCGGCGACCTCCCCGATGCGCAGGTCCGGGCGGGGCATCCGGTGTGCGTCCGCCTCCGGGTCCTGTGCGGCGATCGCTTCGAGCGCGCGAGCGGCCTCACGGAGGGAACAGCGCTGCTCGTGCAGCGACGCGTGGCCTTCGCCGGCCAGGGCGAGCGCCTGTGACTCCTCGCCGGCGTGCACGGCCAGCATGATCGCCTGGGCGGTGCCCGGGCCGTAACCCCGTGCCAGGGCGCGGTAGGTGAGCAGCGCGCGGCGGTGCCGCTCCGTGAACTCGCGGTAGCCGGACTCCGTGCGTGAGGCGGGCGGCAGGATGCCGGCCGCCTCGTAGTTGCGGATCTGCTGGGCCGAGACGCCGGCGGCCCGCGCGAGATCGACGGGACGCAGGCGCACCGGCCTCTCGCCCTCGCCGTTCGTCCGCCGCATGCGCCCTGTCCGCCCCATCCGCCACTCCCTCCAGTGCCGGGCACGTACCGGCTCCCAGGCCGGGCACCGGACCGTTTCCCAACCCGCCGCCTTCAGCCGTAATTTGAAGCTTATCCCCGACTGCAGTCATCGATACCGGAGCACTTGGCTCACAAAGTCTCAACAGGAGCTTCAATGAGAAACTTTAAAGCATGGATGCCGTGGAGAAAGCCACCCAGAACCCGTCTCCAGCACAGATCCGCATCGAGGGCGCGCGTCTGCACAACCTCAAGAACGTCTCCCTCGCCGTACCCAAGAACGCACTCGTCGTACTGACCGGCCTGTCCGGCTCCGGCAAGTCCACGCTGGCCTTCGACACGCTGCACAGGGAAGGCCAGCGGCAGTACCTCGAATCGCTGGGCATGGTCACGATGTTCGTGAGCAAGCCCGCCGTCGACTCGATCAGCGGCCTGTCGCCGTCGATCAGCGTCGACCAGCATCTGACGAACCGCAGCCCCCGCTCGACCGTCGGCACCGTCACCGAGGTCTTCACCTGCCTGCGGCTGCTGTGGGCCCGTATCGGCCGGCGCCCGTGCCCGGCGTGCGGCGGCGACGTCCCGCCCTCCTACGACGTGGCGGGCGGCGACGGCCTCGACGAGGAGGACGGGGACCGGGACGGGGACGGGGACGGGGACGGGGACGGGGACGGCGGATACGACGCCGGTCCCGGGTACGACTCCGGCAGCGGAGACGACGACGCCGATGCCCGGCGTAGCGTGCCGTGTCCGCACTGCGGAGCGCCGGTGCCCGAGATGGTGATGGGGAACTTCTCCTTCAACAAGCCCGCCGGCGCCTGCGCCACATGCACCGGACTGGGCACCGTCTTCCAGGCCGATGTGGAGAGCCTCCTCGACGAGGGCCGCAGCGTCGCCGGAGGCGCCGTACACGGCTGGCACCCCACCGTGGCGGAGCGCAACATCGCGGTGCTGCACGCTGCCGCGCGGCACTACGGCTTCACCTTCGAACCGGACGTTCCCGTCAAGGAGTTCGGGGACGTGCAGCGCGACCTGCTCCTGCACGGTGTCGGAAGCGCCGCGTTCCGCGCCCACTTCCCGGGCACCGAACCCCCGCCGACGGTCGCACGCGGACGGTTCGAGGGCGTCGTGACGAACATGCTGCGCCGCTACGCCGAACGCATCGACGACCCCAACTACCGTGAGAAGGCCGAGCGTTCACTCGTCAAGGACGTCTGTCCTGAGTGCGAGGGCACACGGCTGCGGCCGGAGAGCCGGGCCGTGACCGTCGGCGGGCTCACCATCCCGGCCGCCGCCCGCATGCCGCTCACCGCGCTGACGGACTGGGTCGCCGGACTCGCGGACGCCGTCACGGGGAAGGAGCGGCTCGTCACCGAACCCGTCGTGGCCGACCTGCGGGAACGACTGCGCCGGCTCGTAGACGTGGGCGTGGGCTATCTGACGCCGGAGCAGGCCACGCCGAGCCTTTCCGCCGGGGAGGCGCAACGGCTGCGCCTGGCCTCGCTGCTCGGCTCGGGACTCACGGGTGTGCTGTACGTACTGGACGAGCCCACCATCGGACTGCACGCCGCCGACACCGGACGGCTGGTCCAAGTGCTCCGCGGTCTGCGCGACTTGGGCAACACCGTCCTTGTCATCGAGCACGACCTGGAGATGCTGCGGGCAGCGGACCACGTCATCGACGTCGGGCCGGGCGCGGGCCGCGAAGGCGGACGCATCGTCGCCGAGGGAACGGCGCAGGAGGTGGCGTCGGCACCCGGATCGGTCACCGGCGACTGCCTCTCGGGACGGGTCACCATGCCCCGTCCGCCGGCCCCGCGTACCGGGGACGGCACCTCACTCGTCGTGCGCGGCGCGCGTGCCCACAACCTCAAGAACGTCACGGCGCGGCTGCCGCTCGGGAAGTTCATCGCGGTGAGCGGGCCGTCGGGGTCGGGCAAGTCGTCGCTGCTCTTCGACATCCTCGACCGGGCCGCGCGCAGGCGCTTCCACGGTGCGGGCGAACCGCCGGGCCCGTACGGGGAGATCGAGGGCTGGGAACATCTCGACAAGGTCATCACGATCGACCAGCGGCCGATCAGCCGGATGCCCAGGTCGAACCCGGCGACGTACTCCGACGCCTTCACGCCGATACGCGAAGCCTTCGCCGCGACGGCCGCGGCCCGCGAAGCCGGCCTCACGGCCGGGCACTTCTCCCCGAACATGCCGGGCGGGCGATGCGAGCGCTGCACCGGGGCCGGGGTGCTCAGCGTCCAGATGCACTTCCTGCCGGACGTGGAGGTGCGCTGTCCCGGGTGCCGCGGAAGGCGCTTTCGCGGCGAGGTGCTCGCGGCGCGCTACGGGGTGCGAGGGGCGGCGGGGGCGCAGGAGGACCGAGGGACGAGGGCGAGGGCGCAGGGGCAGGGGCACGGGAACCGAGGGAACGGCGGAGGGCACGACATCGCCGAGGTGCTGGAGATGACCGTCGAGGAGGCGCTGGACGTCTTCGCGGACGTCCCCAGGGCGGCGGCGCGGCTGCGGCGGCTGGACGAAGTCGGCCTCGGCTACCTGCGGTTGGGCCAGCCGGCGACCACGCTGTCGGGCGGTGAGGCACAGCGCGTGAAGCTCGCGAAGGAGCTCGGGCAGCGCTCGACCGGGCGGACGCTCTACCTGCTGGACGAGCCGACGACCGGCCTGCATGTGGCGGACACGGCACGGCTCCTCGGGGTGCTGCAGCAACTCGTCGACGCGGGCAACACAGTCGTCACGATCGAGCACGACCTCCACGTCATCGGGGCCGCGGACTGGGTGATCGACCTGGGCCCGGCGGGCGGTGCCGCCGGGGGCGAGATCGTCGCGGAGGGCACACCAGAGCAGGTCGCACGCGTCGCAGCCTCCCGTACGGGACCGTTCCTGCACGGTGAGGGATGAGGGATGAGGGCTGACGGCTGACGGCTGACGGCTGACGGCTGACGGCTGACGGCTGACGGCTGACAGATATCAAATATTGTCAGCCGTCAGCACAACACCCCCCACCCCTACCGAACCGCCGTCGGCTCCTGCGGCTCTCCGCCCTTGTCGGGATCGGCGAGGAACTGCCGTTCCAGCGCGAGCCGTTCCTCCTCCGTCGGATCGCTGTCGAGGGAGTCGACCAGCGCGGAACGGTCCGCGCGCGGCTCGGGCCTCAGCAGGCCGATGCCGACGTACAGCACCAGCGAGGTGAGTACCGGGAAGCCGACGGTGGCGGCCTCCGAGGCGCCCCCCGCACCCCAGTAGAGGTACGCCCACACCGCGAGCCCACCCGCCCACGAGGTGATCGCGGCGAGCGGCCCCGTCTGCTTGAACCAGGGCAGCAGCCCGAGCATCAGCGGAATGGAGATCGGCCCCATGGTCGCCGCCACGATGCTCACCACGACGGTCATGATGAAGCCGTCCGGGTCACTGAAGAGCGCCAGCGCCATGCTCGACGTCACGAAGGCGACGGTGGTGACGCGCGCGAAGAGCAGCTGGCCGCGCTGCGTCATGCGCTTGATCCGCGGTACGAGCACCGGCGCGAGGTCGCGGGTGATGACGGCGGTGATGACGTTGGAGTCGGAGGCGACCATCGCCATGGTGTGCGAGAAGAACCCGGCGAGCAGCAGTCCGATCAGGCCCGTGGGCAGCAGCTCCTGGGCGAGACGGATGTAGGACTCCTCGGGGTTGTCCAGGCCGGGCACGATGAGCGGCGCCGCGACCATCGGCACGAAGAGGACGAACGGCCAGACCAGCCACAGCGCGCTGGACAGCAGCGCGGACTTGCGGGCCCGGGAGCCGCTGGGTGCGGACATGTAGCGCTGCGCCAGGTTCCACATGCCGCCGTTGTATTCGAAGGTCTTCACCAGCAGGAACGCCAGGAGCAGGCCGGTGGTGACGTTGCCCGCCACCGGGTCGCCGTGTCCGTCCGGCAGGTCGTCGTACATCGTCCACAGGGACGAGACGCCGCCGAGGTGTGCCAGTACGGCGAAGAACATCGCGAACCCGGCCACGGCCTGGATGACGAACTGCCCGAAGTCGGTGAGGACATCGGCCCACAGGCCGCCGAAGGTCACGTAGAACATGGTGCAGACGCCGGTCAGTCCGATGCCCCAGGCCAGCGGGATGTCGGCGAAGCCCTGCAACAGCACGGCTATCGCCACCCACTTGGCCGCGATGTCGACGACCTTCAGCGCGGCGCCGCTGTAGGCGAGCACCTGCTGCGTGGGCAGGTTGTAGCGGACGGCGAGATAGGCGAGCGGCGAGTTGACGCCGTGCTTGGCGCGCAGCCGGTTCCAGCGCGGGGCGAAGAGGAACGCCCCGACGCCGATGCCGAGTCCGATCGTCAGGGCCCACCAGAAGTAGACGGTGACGCCGTGGTCGTACGCGACCGCCGCGAAGGTGACGAACATGATCGCGCTGTAGCCCGACATGTGGTGGGAGATGCCGGAGAGCCACCAGGGCACGCGGCCGCGGGCGGTGAAGAAGTCGGCCACGTTCTCGACGCGGGTCTTGGACCACACCCCGATGGCCAGCATCACGAAGAAGTACGCGCCGACCACGGCCCAGTCCAGTCCGGACATCACGACTCCTCGACGTTGGGTATGCGCCGGCAGGTTCTCCGTGCGGTGTTCACCAGTGACGCTGGCTGGCACTGGCGCTGTTCACTGACATGAACGATTGCCAGGTTTATGAATCGAGCGTCACCATAGAAGTGGCCCGGTAAGCCGTCAATACCGCGTACAAGCGCATATCCGCGGTGGCATCGAGCGATCCGGCGGCACAACACCCCTGCGACCCCATCCACGTCGGTGAATGCCGGTCGCAGGGGTGTCGGAGAGAGGGCGGCCCGGAGCAGCGGCCGCTGTCGCGCGAGCGCCTCCCGGACGATCAACTCCCACTGCGCGACCCCCTCCATCCCCGGCGGGGGGCCCAAGTCGCCCGCCCTGGCTGGATTTTCGTCTGCGGCCCTTGAAGCGCCTGGCGCCAGGGGGAAGCACCGAGGGAGACGAGAAGCAGCACCTCAAGGAGTTGGCCCGGGCGCCTTAGAGCCCTTCCCTCTCGTTCACTTGATGAACTGCTCGATCGTTCTGCCTGGACGCTACTCACGAGTTGGCCGGAAGGAGTTCTCCCTGGCGGGCCTTCGGGGGCCGATGTGGCGCTCTAGTGTCCACGGTGACCAGTCGGCGACTCTCGGTGAGTCATCTTCCCTGGCAAAGGAGTAGATGTGGAACGTCGCACCTTCCTGCGCGGAGCTGTCATCGGCACCTCGGCCGCCACCTTCGGCGGCACTCTCATGCGCGGCGCCGCCTACGCGGCCCCGGCCCAGAACGGTCCCGGCCCGTACGGAGCGCTGGGCACGGCCGACGCCAACGGCATCCAGCTGCCCAGCGGCTTCACCAGCCGGGTCGTCGCCCGGTCCTCGCAGGCCGTCTCGGGTACCTCGTACACCTGGCACAACGCCCCCGACGGCGGCGCCTGTTTCGCCGACGGCACCGGCTGGATCTACGTCTCCAACTCGGAGATCAACCCCGGCGGCGGCGCGAGCGCAGTCAAGTTCAACTCCTCGGGCAGCATCACCGGTGCGTACCGCATCCTCTCCAGCACCCGGCAGAACTGCGCGGGCGGCGCCACCCCATGGAACACCTGGCTGTCCTGTGAGGAGGTCAGCCTGGGCTACGTCTACGAGACGGACCCGTGGGGCGTGAACGCGGCCACGCGCAGGGACGCGATGGGCAAGTTCAAGCACGAGGCAGCCGCCGCCGACCCGGTGCGCAAGGTGATCTACCTGACCGAGGACGAGAGCAACGGCTGCCTCTACCGGTTCATCCCGGCGACCTGGGGCAACCTGTCCTCCGGCACCCTCCAGGTCCTGGTCGCCGGCACCGGCACCTCCGGGTCGTTCAGCTGGTCGGACGTGCCCGACCCGGACGGCTCGCCGACCGTGACGCGCGACCAGGTCTCCGGCGCCAAGCGGTTCAACGGCGGCGAGGGCTGCCACTACGCCAACGACACCGTCTGGTTCACCACCAAGGGCGACAACCGCGTATGGCAGCTCAACCTGGCGAACAGCACCTACGAGCTGGCCTACGACGACAGCCTGGTCAACCCCGGCCCCGCCCCGCTCACAGGCGTGGACAACGTCACCGGGTCCTCCTCCGGTGACCTGTTCGTCGCCGAGGACGGCGGAAACATGGAGATCTGCATCATCACCCCGGACGACGTCGTCGCGCCGTTCCTGCGCATCACCGGCCAGTCCGGCTCGGAGATCACCGGCCCCGCCTTCTCCCCCGACGGCACCCGGCTGTACTTCTCCAGCCAGCGCGGGACGAGCGGCAGTTCCTCTGGCGGCATCACCTACGAGGTCACGGGCCCGTTCCGAACCTCCCTGTGATCTCCGGCCCACCCCGTGCCCGGTGGGCGCCGGCATGCCGGCATCCACCGGGCTTGTTCGAGCCCGCCGACGGCGCCGCTATCGCGCGAGCGCCTCCCGGACGATCAACTCCCACTGCGCGACGACACGTTCGCGCCGCGCGCTGTCGTCCGTCAGCAGATTCGCCAGGCCCAGGCCGCGTGCCATGTCGAGCAGACCCTGCACCGTCTCGCGCACACCCGGTACGGACTCGTCCGCGCCGAGCAGCTCCACCGCCATCCGGTGCGTCTCCCGGCCGATACGTGTCTCCAACGCGGTGACGCGCGGGCCCAGTTGGGGCTCGTTGGAGGCCGCAACCCACAGCTGCAGCGCGGCCCGGAAGAGCGGGCCTGTGTAGAGGGACACCAGCATTCCGACGGCCGCCCTCGTATCGGACGGGCGGTCCGGGTCCCGCTCGGGCGACCGCAGCGCCTTGGAGCGCTCCTCGGCCACGTACTCCACGGCGGCCGTGAACAGGTCCTCGCGGGTGGGGAAATGGTGCTGGGCCGCGCCCCGCGAGACACCGGCGTGCTCGGCCACGACCGTGACCGTGCTCCCCGTCCAGCCGTGTTCGGCGAGGCAGGTGACGGCCGACTCCAGCAGCCGCTGCCGCGTCGCGCGGCTGCGGTCCTGCTTCGGTTCGGCACCGCGGGTGTTCACCGCACCCATGCGGGCTCCCGTCGTTCGAGGAAAGCGGTCATGCCCTCGCGGGCCTCGTCGGAGGCGAACAGCCGCGCGGACAGCTCCGCGAGGCTATCGGTGTCCCGGTCGAATGCGCGCAGCACCTCCGCCGTGACCAGCCGCTTCGACTCCGCCAGACCCTGCGGCGAGCCTCGCCGCAGGCCGTCGAGCACGGGCTCCAGCACGGCGTCCACGCCCTTCACGCCGCCCGCGCCGTCGCCCGCGTCCGCGTCCTTGCCCTCGTCAGCGGCCGCGCCCTCGCCCTCGCCCGCCGCCAGCGTCACCAGTCCGATACGGGCCGCCTCGGCGGCGCCGAACCGCTCACCGGTGAGGTAGTAGCGGGCGGCGGCACGGGCGTCGAGGCGCGGCAGAAGCGGCATCGAGATCACCGCCGGAGCCACCCCGATGCGCGCCTCGGTGAAGGCGAAGCTCGACCCCGGCCCGGCGACGGAGATGTCGCAGGCGCCGAGCAGTCCCGTACCACCGGCCCGTACGTGCCCCTCGACGCGTGCGACGACCGGCTTGGGCAGCTCCACGATCGTGCGCAGCAGGGCCGCGAGATCGCCCGGACTGCCGCTGCCCTCACGCAGATCGGCGCCCGCGCAGAAGGTGTTGCCGGTGTGGGTCAGCAGCACCGCCCGTACCCGCGGATCGGCTGCGGCCTCCTCCAGGCCCGCGTAGAGCTGGGAGACGAGGGCCTTGGAGAGCGCGTTGCGGTTGTGCGGGGAGTCGAGGGTGAGAGTGGTGATGCCCCGCTCGTGCGCGCTGCGCACCGACTGCCCCTCGGGGTGTGCCTCTTCCGCGGTTCCGGTCATTCTCGCTCGTCCTCCCGCACTGGTCCGCTGTCATCTGCCGGATATCGGATGCCGGATGTCAGATAACAGATGACAGATTTCACCAACTGTCAGCCGCCACCCGGCGCCTACGCCTTCTCCGCCTCCGCGGCGCGCAGTTCGCGCCGGAGGATCTTGCCGCTGAGGGCACGCGGCACGCCCGCCGTGAACTCCAGCCGCCGCACCTTCTTGTACGGGGAGACCCGCTCGGCCACATACGCCAGCACGTCCTCCTCGGTCAGCCGCGCCCCCGCCTCGTCCTGCTGCCGCACGACGAACGCCTTCGGCACCTCGTTGCCCTCCTCGTCCGTCACGCCGATCACCGCGGCGTCGGCGACGGCCGGGTGGGTGAGGAGCACGGCCTCCAGCTCGGCCGGGGCCACCTGGTAACCCTTGTATTTGATCAGCTCCTTGACCCGGTCGACGATGTACAGCCATCCGTCCGCGTCCACACGTCCGATGTCGCCGGTGCGCAGCCAGCCGTCGGCGTCGATCATCGCGTCGGTCTCGCCCGTACGCCCCAGATACCCCCTCATCACCTGCGGCCCGCGGAAGAGGACTTCGCCCTCCTCGCCGTCGCCGGCGTCGCGGTCGGGGTCGTCGAGGGAGACGACACGCATCTCGGTGGACGGCAGCAGCTTCCCGACCGCACCGGGCGGCGCGGACTCGTAACGGGGCACGACATGCGTGCCGGGCGAGAGTTCGGTCATCCCGTACGCCTGCTTGACCACCGGCACGTTCAGCCGCCGCCCGCAGGCCACGGCCAACTCGGCGTCCAGCGGCGCGGCCGCGCTGAGGACGAACTCCAGCGACGACAGGTCGTACTTGTCGACGTCGGGGTGCTTGGCCAGAGCGAGCACGATGGGCGGCGCGACATACAGGACGTTCACGCGGTGCGTCTCGATCGCCGCGAGGAACTGGCCGAGGTCGAAGCGCGGCAGCACCACGACGGAGGCGCCCTGGCGCAGCGGTGCGTTGATCAGCGCCGTCAGCCCGTAGATGTGGAAGAACGGCAGCACAGCCAGCAGCCGGTCTTCGGGACCGGCCGGCATCAGGGGGTTGAGCTGGGCGAGGTTGGTGGCGATGTTGCGGTGGGTGAGCATCACGCCCTTCGGCAGCGACGTGGTGCCCGAGGAGTACGGCAGGGCGGCCAGGTCCTGCGCCGGGTCGATGTCGACCTGCGGCTCAGGGGCCGTGCTGCCGCGCATGTCGAGCACGCTGCGGTGCCCTTCGGCGTGGTCGCACACGAAGATCTCCACCACGCCGCCCGCCCGCTCCGCGGCCTGCCGTGCCGTCTGCAGCAGCGGCGAGACGGTCACGATCCAGCGCGCGCCGGAGTCGCCGAGCTGCCGCGCCAGCTCCTCGGCCGTGGCCAGCGGGTGGACGGTGCTCACCGCGGCCCCGGCACGGGTCGCCCCGTAGAAGACGGCGGGGAAGGCGAGGGTGTTGGGGCTGTGCAGGGCGAGCACGTCGCCCTTGCGCAGCCCCGCCTCCGCGAGCGCGGCGGCGATGCGGCGGGTGAAGGCGTCGAGCTGTGCGTAGGTGAGCGTGGAGCCGTCGACGCCGTCGACGAGCGCCGTACGGTCGGCGTACGGGCCCGCCGAGTGGCCCAGTACGGCGTCGTGGATCGGTTCGTCCACGAGGGGGACGTCGGGGTACTCGCTGTGGAAAATCATGTGGCCCTCCCGAGCAGGGTGGTCGTCGGCGGCGGAACGGTGGCCTCGGCGGTACGGCGCGGTGCGTGCGGCGCGGTGCGTGCTGCGTGGTGCGGTGCGCGCGACGCCGTGCAGTTTCGCGCGACGTGGTGCGATGCGCGCGACGTGGTGCGATGCGCGCGGTTCGTGCGGTGCGGTCCGTGCTGCCGTCCGTTCCGCCGTCGGCGAAATGACCGGAGATGCCCCACAGTCTCCTTCGTGGCGGCCCTCCTCAGAAGCCCTTGGCGCGGCCGGGCCCGTCGGTGCCGCTCAGTACGACTTCGGCAGGCCGAGCGTCTGATGCGAGACGAAGTTGAGCACCATCTCGCGGCTGACCGGCGCGATCCGCGCCACGCGTGACGCCGTGATCATGGAGGCGATGCCGTACTCGCGGGTGAGCCCGTTGCCGCCGAGGGTCTGCACCGCCTGGTCGACGGCCTTCACACACGCCTCCCCGGCCGCGTACTTCGCCATGTTGGCCGCCTCGCCGGCCCCCATGTCGTCGCCCGCGTCGTAGAGCGCCGCGGCCTTGGCCATCATCAGCCGGGCGAGTTCCAGCTCGATGTGCGCCTGGGCGAGCGGGTGCGCGATGGCCTGGTGACTGCCGATGGGTTCCTTCCACACCTGGCGCGTACGGGCGTAGTCCAGCGCCCGGTCGATGGCGTGGCGTCCCATGCCGATGCCGAAGGCCGCAGTCATGATGCGCTCGGGGTTGAGACCGGCGAAGAGCTGGAGCAGCCCGGCGTCCTCTCCCTCACCTCCGCCGACGAGCGCGTCCGAGGGCAGCCGCACGTCGTCCAGTACGAGCTCGAACTGCTTCTCCGGCGCGGCCAGTTCCATCTCGATGGGGCTGCGCGTGAAGCCGGGAGCGTCGCGCGGGACGATGAACAGGCAGGGCTTGAGCTTGCCCGTACGGGCGTCCTCGGTGCGGCCGACGATGAGCGTGGCGTCCGCGATGTCGACGCCGGAGATGAAGACCTTGCGGCCGGTGAGCAGCCAGTCCCCGCCCTCGCGGCGTGCGGTGGTGGTGATGCGGTGGGAATTGGACCCGGCGTCGGGCTCGGTGATGCCGAACGCCATCTTGCGGCTGCCGTCCGCCAGTCCGGGCAGCCATTCGCGCTTCTGCTCCTCGGTGCCGAAGCGGGCGATGACGGTGCCGCAGATCGCCGGTGAGACGACCAGCATCAGCAGCGGGCAGCCGGCGGCTCCCAATTCCTCGAGAACGATGGCCAGTTCGCTCATGCCGCCGCCTCCGCCGCCGTACTCCTCGGGGAGGTTGACGCCGAGATAGCCGAGCGAGGCCGCTTCGGCCCACAGCTCGTCGGTGTGCTTGCCCTCGGCGACGACGCCGGTGAAGTACTCGCGTCCGAAGCGCTTGCCGAGCGCCGCCACGGCGGCTCGCAGGTCACGCTGTTCCTCGGTCTCCAGCAGGGCATTGGTCATGACGACTCCTTCGGGGCGGCGGACGGTGCTGGTTTCGGACGACGTGCTTCAGCGGGGTCTGTCTCTGCGGGGTCTGGCTCTGCGGAATCTGGCTCTGCGGAATCGGTCTCTGCGGGGACGGCCTGACCGGAGACGGACGGGCCGGATACGGTCCGGCCGGAGTCCGTGCCGTCCGCGCCGTCCTCGGTGACGACGGCGAGCAGTTCGCCCACCTCGACCTGACGGCCCGCCTCCGCGTGCAGAGCGGTGAGCGTGCCGGACACGGGCGCGACGACCTTGTGCTCCATCTTCATCGCCTCCAGCCACAGCAGCGGCTCCCCCGCCTTGACGGAGGTTCCGACGACCAGCCCGGGCACGACGCGCGCCACGGCACCCGGCATCGGCGCCAGCAGCGAACCGGGCTCGGTCGCGGTCTCCGGTTCACGGAGCCGGGGCAGCGCGGTGAAGGCGTGGCTCCCCCTGGGCCGCGAGGCCCAGGGGGAGGACGGCGGCGCGTCCACGTACACCTGCGAGCCGTCGTCCCCGTAGCGCGCCACGGCGAAGTCCCGGCGCACACCGTCGACTTCGAGTGACACGCGGTCCGGTGCCGCGTGCAGCAGGCGCAGCTTCACCCCTGGGAAGTCGCCGTCCGGGAGGAGCAGCCCGTCCCTGGTGAGGCGGTAGCGGACTTCGGTCTCGCCCTGGGAGGACTCGTCCCGGTACGTCTTCGACTGGGGGTGTGCCGGCACGTTGCGCCAGCCGCCGAGCCGCGCGGAGACCGTGCCGCCCGCGGCCCGCGCCCGCTCCGCGTCGGCCAGCGCCGCGGCCAGGGCGGCCAGCCGCCGGCTTCCCGCGAAGGCGCCCGCCCCTGCCCCTGCCCCGGCCCCGGTCCCGGCGGCGTCCGGCCCGGCGCCGTCCAGGTCCTCGGTGAGCGAGTCCAGGTTCCGGTCGTAGAAGCCGGTGTCGAGGCGGGCCTCCACGAAGTCCGGGTGGCGCAGCGACCGTACGAGCAGCTCACGGTTGGTCACCGGCCCGTGCACCTGTGCGCGCTCCAGCGCGGACGCCAGCTTGCGTACGGCCTCCCGCCGCGTGGGCGCCCACGCCACGACCTTGGCCAGCATCGGGTCGTAGTGCACGCCGATCACGTCGCCGTCCGCGACGCCGCTGTCCAGCCGGACGCCGCCTGCCCCGCGCACGCCCGCGCCCGGGACGTGCAGACGGTGCAGCGTGCCGGTCTGCGGCTGCCATCCACGGGCCGGGTCCTCCGCGTAGAGGCGGGCCTCGACGGCGTGTCCGCGGGCGGCCGGCGGACCGCCGGGCTCCAGCGGCTCGCCCTCGGCCACCTGGATCTGCAGCGCGACGAGATCCACACCGTGCACGCACTCCGTGACGGGATGCTCGACCTGGAGCCTGGTGTTCATCTCCAGGAAGTACGCGCGGGAGCCCTCTCCGCCTCCGGTGTCCCCGCTCCCGGTGTCTCCGCTCCCGGTGTCTCCGCCCCCGCCGTCGCTCCTGCCCTCGGTGACCAGGAACTCCACCGTGCCGGCACCCCGGTAGTCCACAGCACGTGCCGCGTCGGCCGCCGACTTGTGCAGCAGGTCGCGCAGTTCACCGCTCAGGCCCGGCGCGGGGGCCTCTTCGACGACCTTCTGGTGGCGCCGCTGAAGCGAGCAGTCGCGCGTGCCCAGAGTCCACACCGCACCGTGCCCGTCGGCGAGGATCTGCACCTCCACGTGGCGTCCGCGCTCGACATACGGCTCGACGAAGACCTCGCCGTCGCCGAACGCCGCTGCCGCCTCCGCACGCGCCGCGGCGATCTCCCCTTCCAGCGCGGCGAGTTCACGCACGACGCGCATGCCGCGTCCGCCGCCGCCCGCCGCGGCCTTCACCAGCAGCGGCAGATCGCTCTCGCGCGCCCCGTCCGTACGTACGGGCTCCAGCAGCGGCACTCCGGCCTCGCCCATCAGCTTCTTCGCACGCGTCTTGGACGCCATCGCCTCGATCGCCTCCGGCGGCGGGCCGATCCACACCAGTCCCGCGTCGCGCACGGCACGCGCGAACTCGGCGTTCTCGGAGAGGAATCCGTAACCCGGGTGCACCGCGTCCGCCCCGGCCGCCAGCGCCGCCGCGACGATCAGGTCGCCGCGCAGATAGGTGTCCGCGGGCGCGTCGCCGGGGAGCCGCACCGCCGCGTCCGCCTCCCGTACGTGCGGTGCACCGGCGTCGGCGTCCGAGTGCACGGCGACCGTGGCGATGCCGAGTTCCGCGCACGTACGGAAGACGCGCCGGGCGATCTCGCCGCGGTTCGCGACCAGCACCGATGTGATCATTCTCTGCTCCACTCCACACCCCTCACAGCCATCACGGCCGTCACAGCCCTCGCACCGTCGCAGCCCTCACATCCGGAAGACGCCGAAGCCGCCGCGCGCTCCCTGCACGGGCGCCGTGTGGATGGCGGACAGACACAGGCCCAGCACCGTGCGGGTGTCGCGCGGATCGATCACACCGTCGTCGTAGAGCCGTCCGGACAGGAACATCGGCAGCGACTCCGCCTCGATCTGCTGCTCGACCATCGCCCGCAGCCCGGCGTCGGCCTCCTCGTCGAACGGCTTGCCCTTCGCCGCCGCCGACTCCCGCATGACGATCGACATCACACCCGCGAGCTGCTGCGGGCCCATGACGGCGGACTTGGCGCTCGGCCAGGCGAACAGGAACCGCGGGTCGTAGGCCCGTCCGCACATGCCGTAGTGGCCGGCTCCGTAACTGGCGCCCATCAGCACCGACAGATGCGGCACCTTGGAATTCGACACGGCGTTGATCATCATCGCGCCGTGCTTGATGATGCCGCCCTGCTCGTACTCCTTGCCGACCATGTAGCCGGTGGTGTTGTGCAGGAACAGCAGCGGGATGTCGCGCTGATTGGCGAGCTGGATGAACTGCGTGGCCTTCTGCGACTCCTCGCTGAAGAGCACGCCGCGCGCGTTGGCGAGGACGCCCAGCGGATAGCCGTGCAGCTCCGCCCAGCCCGTCACGAGGCTCGTGCCGTAGCGGGGCTTGAACTCGTCGAAGTCGGAGCCGTCGACGATACGGGCCACGACCTCGCGCGGGTCGAAGGGCGTCTTCAGGTCGCCGGGGACGATGCCGAGCAGTTCGTCCTCGTCGTACTTCGGTGGCGGAACGGCAAGCGCGCCCGTACTGCCGTGCGCCTTGCGCCAGTTGAGGCGGGCGACGACGCGGCGGGCCTGGCGCAGCGCGTCCGGCTCGTCCAGGGCGAAGTAGTCGCCGAGGCCGGAGACGCGGGTGTGCATGTCTGCGCCGCCGAGCTCCTCGTCGCCGGCCTCCTCGCCCGTCGCCATCTTCACCAGAGGCGGGCCGCCGAGGAACACCTTCGACTGCTCCTTGACCATGATCACGTGGTCCGACATGCCGGGTACGTACGCGCCTCCGGCGGTCGAGTTGCCGAACACGACGGCCAGCGTGGGGATTCCGGCCTCGGAGAGCCGCGTGATGTCGCGGAAGAGCGCCCCGCCGGGGATGAAGATCTCCTTCTGGCTGGGCAGGTCCGCGCCGCCCGACTCGACGAGGCTGATGCACGGCAGTCGGTTGGCGTAGGCGATCTCGTTGGCGCGCAGGGCCTTCTTCAGCGTCCAGGGGTTGCTGGCGCCGCCCCGTACGGTCGGGTCGTTCGCCGTGATCAGGCACTCGACGCCCTCGACGACGCCGATGCCGGTCACCAGCGAGGCCCCGACCGCGTAGTCGCTGCCCCAGCCGGCCAGGGGCGACAGCTCCAGGAAGGGAGTGTCCGGGTCGAGGAGCAGCTCGATGCGTTCGCGGGCGAGCAACTTGCCGCGCCTGCGGTGGCGTTCGGTGTACTTCTCACCGCCGCCGGCGACGGACTTGGCGAGTTCCGCGTCGAGTTCGGCGATCCTCTCCAGCATCTGCTGCCGGTGTCCGGCGTACTCGCTGCCGGACACGTCCAGCGCCGAGGTCAGCGCACTCACGGGAGAATTCCTTCCGGTATGTCGATGTGGCGCGAACGCAGCCATTCGCCCAGCGCCTTGGCCTGCGGGTCGAAGCGCGCCTGCGAGGCGACGCCCTCACCGAGCAGCCCGTCGACGACGAAGTTGAGGGCGCGGAGGTTGGGGAGCACGTGGCGGGTGACGGACAGATGACGGATTTCAGGTATCAGCTGACAGATTTCATCAACTGTCAGCGCATAGACCAACCATCGCCATGCGTCCTCCCCCAGATCCCCGCGCACCCACACGCCCACGTTCGCGCTTCCGCCCTTGTCGCCGCTGCGCGCTCCCGCCACCACACCGAGCGGCACTCTCCGCGTCGGGCCGTACGTATCGGGCAGCGGTTCCGGCAGTGCGGGCTCCTCGACGGGGGCGAGCTCCTGCGTCTTCTCCGGCGCCGGGACGTCCACCTTCCCCCCACCTTCGGCGGGTGGTACCCCCAGCCCGTCCGGCAGCACCGCGACGTGCGGCACGCGGCCCGCGTCCATCCAGGCCGTCTCGAACACCCCGTACGGGGAGCCCTTTCCGGGCGGCGCCGTCACGTGGAAACCGGGGAAGCTCGCCAGCGCCAGTTCGATCGCGGCGCCGCTCACCGCCCGCCCCACGGCCTCCTCGGAGGAGTCCCGCACGGCCAGCCGCAGCATCGCGCTCGCCTCCTCCTGAACGGGCGCGTCGGCGTGGTCGGTACGGGCGAGGCTCCACGTCACCTCCGCCGGGCGCCGCCCGCCGCCCTCCCCGCCGTCCTCCCCGCCGTGCCCTGCCAGCTCCGCCTCCATCTGCCGCCGCACCAGCGCCGCCTTGGCCTCGATGTCGAGGCCGGTCAGCACGAACGTCACCTCGTTGCGCCAGCCGCCCATCCTGGTCAGCCCGACCTTGAGCCGGGGCGGTGGGGCCTCGCCACGTACGCCCTCGATCCGCACCCGGTCCGGCCCCTCCTGCGACAGGCGCACCGAGTCCAGCCGTGCGGTCACGTCCGGCCCGGCGTAGCGTGCGCCCGCCGTCTCGTACAGCAGCTGGGCGGTGACCGTGCCGGTCGTCACCGCGCCGCCGGTGCCGGGGTGCTTGGTGATGACGGCGCTTCCGTCCCGCGCGACCTCGGCGAGCGGGAAGCCGGGGCGCGTAACGTCGAGGTTCTCCTGGGCGAAGAGGGCGTAGTTGCCGCCGGTGGCCTGCGCGCCGCACTCCAGTACGTGGCCCGCGGTCACCGCTCCGGCGAGCGCGTCCCAGTCGTCCTCCGCCCAGCCGAAGTGCGCGGCCGCCGCCCCGCTCACCAGCGCGGCGTCCGTCACCCGGCCGGTCACCACGATGTCGGCGCCGGCCCGCAGGCACTCGGCGATGCCGCCGCCGCCCAGATAGGCGTTGGCCGTCAGCACGCCCTCGCCCCAGCCGCCTTTGCCGGTGCCCGCGGGACCCCGCGCCAGTACGTCGTCGCCCTCGACGTACGCGACGGCGGCCGGCACACCGGTGCGCTCGCTCAACTCCCGTACGGCATCGGCCAGTCCGGCCGGATTGAGGCCGCCCGCGTTGACGACGATCCGCACTCCGCGGTCCTTCGCGAGCCCGAGCCCCGTCTCCAGCTGCCGCAGAAAGGTCTTCGCATAGCCGCGCGAGGGGTCCTTCAGCCGGTCGCGGCCGAGGATCAGCATCGTCAGCTCGGCGAGATAGTCCCCGGTCAGTACGTCGAGTCCGCCGCCCGTGAGCATCTCCTCCATGGCGCGGAAGCGGTCCCCGTAGAAGCCTGAGCAGTTGCCGATGCGCACCACGTCCGCGGCACCGCCCGCCCCGCTCAGCGTCGAACCCGTCACCCCGTTCGCCGTCCCGCCCGTCGTCCCGCTCGCCGTCCCGCTCACCGCTGCGCCTCCTTGCGCTCGCGGCCTTCTCCCGGCGGCCCCGCGAAGGCCTGGGCGATCTCCAGCCACCGCTGTGCGTCCGCGCCTTCGGCCCGCAGACCGGCGTCCTCCCGGTGGATCCGCTGCGTCACGAGCCGGCAGAAGCCGACGGCGTCGCCGGTCACGCGCTGCGCCGCGTCCTCGGGTCCGTGCACCCACAACAGGCCGCCGGGGCCCACCAGTTCCACTCGGAAGGCTTCGGACGGCGGTTCGAGGCCGCGCACGGCGTAGGCGAAGTCCCGTGCCCGCACGCCGATCCGTACGACATGACGCAGCCGCGCCGTCGGCTCACGGGACACACCGAGGGCTTCGGCGACGTCCTCGCCGTGTGCCCAGGTCTCCATGATCCGCGCGGTCGCCATGCCCGCGGCGCTCATCGACGGCCCGTACCAGGCGATCCGGCGGCCCTGCGGCACCCCGCCCAGCACCCGCAGCAGCTCGTACCGTCCGGCGCGCCACCGCTCCAGGAGCCGGGCCGGCGGCTGTGCGGCGCCGGCCTCCGCGCCGTCGTCGACGAAGGTGTACGGCGCCTTGAGCGCGGCCTGCGAGGCCTCACGGAAGGCGGGTTCGTCCGTCGCGGCCAGCAGCGACTGCTCGTCGGTCCAGGCGAGATGGGCGATCTGGTGGGCGACCGTCCAGCGGGGCGCCGGTGTCGGCAGGGCCCACCCCTCCGGGCCGAGCCCGGCCACCAGCCCTTCCAACGCCTTGCCTTCATCCCGCAGATCCGCGAGGACGGCCTCGGTCACGCCCGCTTCGCCCGTATTGGCATCCGCACCCGAGCCGTCGGCCACCACCACGCACCTCCTCATCGAGTCCGGGACCCCATGAGCGTGACAGCGGACAGCGAAACAATCAAGCGTGCTTGTTATTCTTATGGACACAGCCCCGGACGACCGAACTCGCCGAACTCGGCTTCAGCATCCCGACTCAGGTCAACCGGACCCGGCCCGACTCTCGGGCAGCTACGCCCCGTCTTCGCGCCGACGGCCGGTAGTGGGAGGCGTGTACGCCTCAGGCTGACGCGAGGCGTAGAGCCAGTGCCGCCGCGGCCAGGACCAGCAGCACGAGCGGCGGGGCCAGACGGGCCCGGTCGTCGGCCCGCACGTGGGCGGCGACCGCGAGCAGGAAGTAGCCGACGAGAGCCGACGCGGCGGCCACACCCAAGGGCTGCCAGACGAGACCGCAGACCAGTCCGGCGGCTCCGGCGAGAAGGACGAACGCCAGGACGTTGAGCTTGCCCTCGGGTACGCCGACCTTGGCGTAGCTGCGTACGACGGACTCTTCGTGGCCGAGTTTCTTCGTCGCCGAGGCGACCAGCACGGCGGCCAGCAGGACGGAGACGACTGCTGTGGCTGTGAACACGAGCACCTCCCCGGGCACGCCCGAGCGCGAGAGCAGGACGTAGCCGGCCGACTTCTCCAATCTAAACATCTGTATACTTTCCCTGCAACCGACAGGGACCGGGGAGATCATGAGCCCGCAGCGCAGCAACCGTTCACAGCTCATGGAGGGCACGCTGCGCTGCCTGGAGCGGCTGCCACCCGAGCAGATCACTGCGCGGGCGATCGCCGACGAGTCGGGAGCCAACCTCGCGTCGATCGCCTACCACTTCGGCTCGAAGGACGCCCTGGTGACTGAGGCGGCGATCGCGGGCCTCGACCGATGGCTCGCCGAAGTCGCAGCAGCTCTCGGAGACTTGGCCGACCGGACGCCCGAGGAGCGGTACCGTGCCGCGTCCGAGGCCGTCACGGGCACCCGGGACAGCCATACGGGCCTCGCCAGGCACTACGTCACCGCCCTTGCCAGAGCGCAGCACGACGACCAGATCAGGGACACCCTGGCTGAGGGATTCCGACGTACGCGACCCGATGTCGCCGCGCTGCTGGGGCTCGGCGACGACGAGGAGGGCCGGGACGCGGCGGGCCTGGCGCTGGGCCTCTTCCACGGACTGCTGATGCAGACCCTGCTCGCGCCCGACCTCGCGATCGAGGGTGAGCGGATGCACCGCGCCCAGATCCGCCTGCGCGGGGCGCTGCCAGAGGCCTGACGGCCACATCAGGGCGGAGGGCCCGGCGAGGCGGGGGCCTGGCTGCCAACGGGGGGCCTACTCGTCGGCCTTGGTGTCGTAGTCGATCTTCTCGCCTTCGGCGGAGCTGACCCTGCCGCCGCCGTCCAGTCCCTCCGCCAGCACCTCCGCCAGATGCCGGCTGCGGTGACCGCCGAGCTGCTCCAGCTGGGTGCGGCACGAGTAGCCGTCGGCCAGCAGCTCCGCGCCCGGACCCGCCTGCCGTACGGCGGGGAGCAGTTGGTCCTCGGCGCAGGCCACCGACACCTCGTAGTGGCCCTTCTCGAAGCCGAAGTTGCCCGCGAGGCCGCAGCAGCCCTTGCTCAACTCGCCCGTCAGCCCGGCCCGTTCGCGCAGCCGCCGGTCCTCCGCGTCGCCGATCACGGCGTGCTGGTGGCAGTGGGTCTGGCCCGCGACGGGACGGTCGACGCGTGGCGGCTCCCAGTCCGGGGCGTACTCCTCCAGCGTCTGCGCGAACGTCCGTACGGCATTGGCAAGTCGCCGCGCACGCGGGTCGTCGCCCAGCAACTCCGGTACGTCGGTCCGCAGCGCGGCCGCGCACGGCGGCTCCAGCACAGTGACCGGCAGCCCCGCGTCCAGGGCCGGTTCGATGCGGTCCAGGGTGCGGCGCATCACCTCACGTGCCTGGTCGAGCTGGCCCGTTGAGACGTACGTGAGGCCGCAGCACACCTGCTTCTCCGGGACGGTGACCCGCAGGCCGGCTTCCTCCAGCACCCGCACGGCGGCCGAACCGGCCTCCGGCGAGAGGTAGTTGGTGAAGGTGTCCGGCCACAGCACGACCCGCTCGCCGCCGCCACCGGCACCCCCGCCGCCACCGCTGCCGCCGCCCGCACCATTCCCCGTTCGGGACGCCACGCGCGCCCTCCTGCGCCACCACCGTGTGAACGGCTCGCGCGGCAGCGCGGGGATGTCCCGTTCCGGTGCGATGCCGCCGAGCCGCTTCGCCACGGCCGCCAACGGGCGTAGCCGGGCTGCCGCGTTGAGCAGCGGCACCATCCGGCTCGCCGCGGCCAGCCGGAGCCACTGCGGCAGCCGCCCCATCGAGAGGTGCGCCATCGGCCGGCGCCTGCCCTTGTAGTGGTGGTGCATGAACTCGGCCTTGTACGTGGCCATGTCGACGCCCACGGGGCAGTCGCTGCGGCAGCCCTTGCACGACAGACACAGATCGAGGGCTTCGCGCACCTCCTCCGACTGCCAGCCGTCGGTGACCACTTCACCCGCGAGCATCTCGTGCAGCAGCCGCGCACGTCCGCGCGTGCAGTGCTGCTCCTCGCCCGTCGCACGGAACGACGGGCACATCACGCTCGAACCGGCGTCCGTGTTGCGGCACTTGGCGACGCCCACGCACCGCCGCACCGCCGCCGAAAAGTCGCCGCCGTCGTGCGGGTAGCCGAACTCCACATCGACGGGCTCGCGCGGCAGCGGCGCGAAGCGCAGGTTCTCGTCGATGCGCGCGGGCCGCACCAGCATTCCCGGGTTGAGCCCGCCGTCCGGGTCCCACATGTCCTTGAAGCGCCCGAAGAGGCCGACCATCTCCTCCCCGTACATCCTCGGCAGCAGTTCGGCACGCGCCTGCCCGTCGCCGTGTTCGCCGGAGAGGGAACCGCCGTGCGCGACGACGGTGTCGGCCAGGTCCGCCGAGAACTCGCGGAAGCGCAGGATGCCCGCCTCGCTCATCAGGTCGAAGTCGATGCGTACGTGGATGCAGCCGTCGCCGAAGTGCCCGTACGGCAGTCCGTGCAGCCCGTGTTCGCGCAGCAGCGCCCTGAAGTCCCGCAGATACGCGCCGAGTCGGGGCGGCGGCACCGCGCAGTCCTCCCAGCCGGGCCACGCCTCCTTGCTCACCTCCGGCCCGGACCCCCCGGACGAACTGCCGGGCAGGCGCGTCGCCGTGCCGGAGGCGTCCTCGCGGATGCGCCACAGCGCGCGCTGCTCCGCCGCCCGTACGACGAGCTGGTGGTCGGTGGTGCCGTCAGCGGCGGCGGCACGGCACAGCTCCTCGGCCCGTGAGCGCGCGTGTGCCTCGTCGTCACCTCCGACCTCGACGAACAGCCACGCACCGCCGCGCGGCAGTCCGGCCCTCGCGGCGGCCGAGACGAGGTCGTTCGCCATGCCCTCGACGGTCAGCGGCCCGTGCGGGAGGAGCCCCGCCGCGGCCTCCGCCGCCGCGCTCTCGTCCGCGTAACCGAGCACGGCCAGCACGCGCGCCCCCGGCACCGGCACAAGCCCGACCCGTGCCCGCGTCAGCACCCCCAGCGTCCCCTCGCTGCCGGTGAAGACGCGGGCCCAGTCCTCGCCCTTCTCGGGCAGCAGTTCGTCCAGGGCGTAACCGGAGATGCGGCGCGGCAGTTCGGGGAAGCCGGTGCGCAGCCGCGACAGCTCCTGCCGCACCAGCGCACGCGCTTCCTCGCGCAGCGCGGACGGCACGCCTTCGCCGCCCGGGGCGAGCGTCATCCGCTGCCCGCCGTAGCCGGTGACCTCCAGCTCCCGTACGTTGTCGGCCGTCGTGCCCCAGGCGACGGAGTGCGAGCCGCAGGAATTGTTGCCGATCATCCCGCCGAGGGTGCAGCGGCTGTGCGTGGACGGGTCGGGCCCGAACGTCAGCCCGTGCGGCGCTGCGGCGTCACGCAGCCGGTCGAGGATCACGCCCGGCTGTACGAGCGCGGTGCGCGTCTCCGGGTCGACGGACTCGATGCGGTCCATGTGCCGGGTGAAGTCGAGCACCACTCCGGTCCCGGTGGCCTGCCCCGCGATGGACGTACCGGCGCCGCGCGCCAGCACGGGCACACCCCGCTCGCGGCAGACGGCCAGCACCGCCTCGACGTCGTCCGCGTCGCGGGGTGCGACCACGCCCAGCGGTACACGCCGGTAGTTCGAGGCGTCCATGGTGAACAGCGAGCGCGTGCCGGTGCCGAACTCGACCTCTCCGCCCCGCAAAGCCTGCCGCAGCGCGCCTTCGACCTCGCGGGCCCGTTCGGCCTCGCGCGCCCGCTCCCGCTCGCCTGACTGTCCGTCCGCCGCAACCCGCGCCTGTGCATGTGCCATGCCACCAGCGTGCACGGTGATCGCGCCCGAGGGGCACCCTCCCCCACCGACGGGTCCGGGTTCAGCGCCCGTCGGCGTCCCGGCAGAGCTCGGCCGGGATTCCCCGGGTCTCGATCACGACGCCGCCGGAGGGGCGCCCGCCGGAGAAGGCGGCGGCGTTGAGGCAGAAGTGCACCCACATGTTGAACTGGATCTCCTTGGCCACCCGCAGCCGGCTGTAGAGCACGGCGGCCATCCGGTCCCCGGCCCGCGACCACGCCTGGGTCTGGAACTCGAGTGCGCCGTCCTCGGTGCCGCGCACGCTGAACTGGATCTGCCCCGCCTCCAGATGGCCCCGCAGGGTGCCGAGCCTGAAGGAGGTCGCATCGCGGTGGACCACGCGTACGGGCCCGTCCCAGGGGCCCGGCATCTGCACCCGGTATTCGTCGCCGACGCGCAGTTCCCCCTTCTCTCCGCGGGTCTTGACGAAGACCGCGACGGTCCACGGAGCGGCCCGGTTCAGGTTCCCGGCCACGGTGGCGGCCAGTTCCCCGGCGCTCATCCGCGCCCCCACGATGCGGACCCTGAAGCGGCGGTGGAACATCGGCCCGACGCCGTCGGAGAGCAGCTTGCTCTGCTCGTCGACGGCCTCAGGCGGCAGCGGCGGCGGCAGGTCGCCCGCGTCGCCGCGCGTTTCGCTCCGGTGGAGGGCCGTGATGCGCCAGAAGTACTGCCAGGAGACCAGAAGAATCCCGGCAGGAAGCCGCAGCAGGGTCCCGGCCCGCCGCCTGAGAGTCACGCCGTCGGGCGAGGCTCTGCGTAGTGCGGTCATGCGGCTTATGACACCATATGAGCGATTCGGACACATCCGAGGAGAGACTGCCGCCGGGCGGCGAGGGAGGTCGTCATGCAGACCGGACGCCTGCTGCGGATGCTCGGTCTCCGCAGCAGGCACCTGGAAGCCGCGTCCCTGGGCTCGATCGCGCTCTGCGTCCTGCTGTGGTCGCGGGCCGCGAGTGTGGACCAGGACGAACGCGGCAACGCGGAACGGCGAGCACTCTTCGTCTCCATGTGGGCTCCGATGCTGTGGCTGATGAGCCAGTCACTGCGGGAGTTCGACTGACCCCGAAGGCCCGGCCCGAATGATCCGTGAGCGACGCCTGCGCCGTGAGCGTGCGGTCACGGCACTGCGCGCCCTGCGCGGCCTCGGCGTCAACTACCCCGAGCAGCCGGCGGACCCCGCCCCCGCCTCGGGCTGGCACTTCGACACGCTCGTGCAGCCGCTGCCCGCGGAGCCGCCCGGGGCGCCGGCCGCCGGAGGCCCGTGGGAGACCGCGTGCCGTCTCGTGCGTGACTACCAGTTCGCCGACCCCCGCATCCTGCGCGGTCTCTACGACGCCGGAGAACCGCTGCGGGGACGGAACATGCTCCTCGAAGGCCGCTTCTGCGGGCTGCGCTTCGACATGGGCGTACGCGTCACCTCCGTCACGGACCTCACACGCGGCTCGGACGACGGCGCACGCCGCGTCTGGGGCTGGAGCTACCGCACCCTGCACGGCCATCTGGAGGAGGGCGAACTCACCTACGAGGTCGTGAAGCATCTGGCCACGGGCCGCGTGGACTTCGTCATCACCGGCTACTCCCGCCGGGCCCCGATCCGCAATCCCCTGGTCCGGCACGGCTTTCTGCTCTTCGGACGTCTCACTCAGCGCCGCTTCTACCGCGGCAGCGGACGGCGGCTGCGCACGCTTCTGCTGGACGAACTGGACGGGGCTCCGCCGTCGCTGCCCGAACCCCACCCGTACGGCGACGGCGTCGTGATCGCCCCGGGCCGCGGAGGCCCCGGGTCCGGCCGGGGCATCCGGAGCCGGAGCCGGAGCACCCGGGGATGACGGACAGACGGGGAGAACAGGGAGAACGGGACGCGCGGGACGGACGAGTGGCGAGTGCCTCCCGGGCCTGCCCGGAGGCTGCGGCACCCACGTGGTTGAACGCGCCGTGAACGGAGACCCGCCCCGGTGCATCTCGCAGCGCTGCACGGGATGAAGGCGCCGGCAGTTGAGAACACAGCTCCGTCGCCGGCCCCCTTCGCGGAGGTACATGCCTTCCGTGAAGGGGGACTCCTTCAGACCCCGCCCGAGCAGGGCGTTCGTCTCACCCGCTGGACCGCCTGCCGTGCCATGTGAAGGAACGCACTAGGCTGCACGTGTGGCTGATCTCCAGATTCCCGCTGACATCAAGCCCGCCGACGGTCGATTCGGCTCGGGCCCGTCCAAGGTGCGTACGGAGGCGCTGAACGCGCTGGCTGCCACCGGCACATCGTTTCTCGGCACCTCACACCGCCAGGCCCCGGTGAAGAACCTGGTCGGCCGGGTGCGTGAGGGCGTGAAGGAGCTGTTCCAGCTGCCGGAGGGCTACGAGGTGGTCCTCGGCAACGGCGGAACGACCGCCTTCTGGGACATCGCGACGCACGGGCTGATCGAGTCCAGGTCGCAGCACCTCTCCTTCGGCGAGTTCTCCAGCAAGTTCGCAAAGGCCTCCAAGCAGGCACCGTGGCTGAGCGATCCCACGGTGATCGAGTCGGAGCCCGGCACCCACCCCGCGCCGCGGGCCGAAGCCGGCGCCGACGTCTACGCCTTCACCCACAACGAGACCTCCACCGGCGTCGCCATGCCCATCCGGCGTGTGGCGGGTGCCGACGACGGCGCCCTGGTGCTCGTCGACGCCACGTCCGGCGCGGGCGGTCTCCCGGTCGACGTGCGCGAGAGCGACGTCTACTACTTCGCCCCCCAGAAGTCCTTCGCGTCCGAAGGCGGCCTGTGGATCGCCGTCTTCTCGCCGGCCGCCATCGAGCGGGCGGAGCGCATCGCGTCCTCCGACCGGCACATCCCGGCGTTCTTCGACCTGAAGACCGCGATCGACAACTCCCGCAAGAACCAGACGTACAACACCCCCGCCGTCTCCACTCTCTTCCTGCTGAACGACCAGCTGGAGTGGATCAACGGCCAGGGCGGCCTGGACTGGGCGGTGCGCCGCACCGCGACGTCCTCGCGGACGCTGTACGGGTGGGCCGAGGACGCCAAGTTCGCCTCGCCCTTCGTCTCCGACCCGGCACAGCGCTCACAGGTGGTCGGCACGATCGACTTCGGCGACGACGTCGACGCCGCGGCCGTCGCCAAGGTGCTGCGCGCCAACGGCGTGGTCGACACCGAGCCCTACCGGAAGCTGGGGCGCAACCAGCTCCGCGTGGCGATGTTCCCCGCGGTCGAGCCCTCCGACGTCGAGGCGCTCACACGCTGCGTGGACTACGTCATCGAGAACCAGTAAGCGGCAACGCACACAGGTGTGAGGCGGGCCCGGGCGTCGTGAGAACGCCCGGGCCCGCCTCGCTCGCGCCGAGGGCCTCCCGTTCGGCAGACCCTCGCCTCAGTCCGAGAGCCGCTGGAACTTCCGTACGGCGAGCGGGAGGAAGACCGCCGTGATGGCCAGCGGCGACACCACGGCCATCAGTGCCGAGTGCTGCTCGATCCAGCTGCTCCCCACCGGCAACGGGTTCCCGTACAGCTCGCGAACGGCGTTCGAGGTGGCGGAGACCGGGTTCCACATGGCGACGGCGCCCAGCCAGTCCGGCATCGCCGAGGGCGGCGTGAAGACGCTGGAGATCATCCCGAACGGGAAGGCCACGGCGAAGAGATTGCCCGCCACCTCCTGGTTCGGGGCGATCAGGCCGAGCCAGACCCCGACCCAGATGAGTGAGAAGCGCAGCAGGATGAGCAGCGCGAACGCGTACAGCGTCGCGAGCAGCCCGCCGTCCGAGCGCCAGCCCACGACGAGCGCGATCCCCGCCATCACCAGCAGGTCGAGCGCGGCATGCAGTACGTCGGAGACGCCGCGCCCGGTGACGACCGCCGAGGACGACATCGGCATCGAGCGGAAGCGGTCGGTGACGCCGCGCTCCTTGTCGATGACGACGCTCATCGCGGTGTTCATGAAGCCGAAGGCCATCGTCATCGCGAACATGCCGGGCATCGCGTAGTCCTTGTAGTCCACGCCCTCGCCGACGTCCATGGCGCTGCCGAAGACGAAGACGAAGAGCAGGACGGAGACGATCGGGAAGCCCAACTGCCAGGCGATGACCGAGGGTTGCTTGACGAGGTGGGTCAGGTCCCGCCGTACGACCGTCCAGCAGTCGGCCAGCGCCCAGTGCAGTCGCCGTTCCCTGCCGGACCCGTGCGCGGGCGGCGTCGGGGGACCGCCCGGGCCGAGGCCGGCTGCGGCGGATGGCGCGACCGCGGTTCCGCCGGCGGTTCCGGTGTCGGTTCCGGTGACGTTGCTGCTCATGCTGCGGCCTCCTGCTTCTCACGGGTCAGCGTCAGGAAGACCTCGTCCAGCGTGGGCCGGCGCAGACCGATGTCCTCGACGGTGATGCCGGCCTCCTGCAGGCTGCGCGCGACCTCCGTCAGCGCGGTCACTCCCTCCCCGGCGGGCACGGACGCATGGACGCGCCCGGTCGCGTCCTCCGTCTCCGGCTCGCTGCCTTCGGCCGCGACCCCGGCCACGGCCTTCACGATGTCCGGGATGTCGGCGGCCTCGCGGGCCATCACCTCGATGCGGTCCCCGCCGATCGCCCTTTTCAGGGCCGCCGGCGTGGGCGTCTCGCCGCCGAAGGCGGGCGAGGAGTCCGTGACGTTCCGGCCGCGGTCGATGACCGCGATACGGTCCGCCAGCTTGTCGGCCTCGTCCAGATAGTGCGTGGTCAGCAGCACGGTCGTGCCGGTCTCCGTCAGCGACCGCACCGCCTGCCACACCTCGCTGCGCCCTCGCGGGTCCAGGCCGGTCGTCGGCTCGTCCAGGAAGAGCACCTCGGGCGCGAGAATCATGCTGGACGCGAGATCGAGGCGGCGGCGCATGCCGCCGCTGAAGTTCTTGGGCTGCTGCCCGGCGGCGTCGCTCAGGCCGAACTGTTCGAGCAGTTCGCCCGCCCGTAGCCGCGCCCGCGCGCGGCCGAGGTGGAACAGCCGCCCGAACATCTCCAGGTTCTGCCGGGCGGTCATGATCTCGTCGACTGCCGGGTGCTGCCCGGTGAGGCCGATGCTGCGGCGCACCTTGCGGGGCTCACTCGTCACATCGTGGCCGCCGACGCGGGCGCTGCCGCCGTCGGCCCTGGTCAGGGTGCACAGGATGCGTACCGCTGTCGTCTTGCCCGCGCCGTTCGGGCCGAGCAGGCCGAAGACGGTGCCGCGCGGCACCGCCAGGTCCAGGCCGTCCAGCGCGCGCTTGTCGCCGTAGTTCTTGCGCAGCCCCTGGGCGACGACGGAGAACTCCCGGCCGCCGGCTGACGGGGCTTCCCCCGGTGTGGTTCTCACAGCTGCTCCCCCCTTGCTTCCGGGCAGTGTGCGCTGCCGTGCAGAAAAATTGGGTACGGTGTACTCATAAAGAACAGCGTACAGCGCACGCAGATTTGCGCAACCGGCTTAGGATGGCGGCCACCATGCCGAACCCCATGACCGTGCCGACGACGGCACACACCGAGCCACGGACCCCGTCGACGCACTCGGGCACCCGCCCATGACCACGGAGTACAGCGGCACCGGCGATCTCAACCGCACCCTCGAACTGCTCTGGCGCGGAAAGGAACAGCCCAGCCGCGGTCCGAAGCCGGGCCTGACCCTGGAGCGGATCGTCGTCACCGCCGTCGAACTCGCCAACCGGGAGGGCCTGCCGGCGCTGTCCATGCGCAGGGTGGCCGCGCAGCTGGGCGTGGGCACCATGACCCTGTACCGCTACGTGCCCGGCAAGGGCGAGCTGCTCGACCTGATGCTCGACCACGTCAACGGCCCCGGAGAGGACCTGGACGAGCATCGCGGCAAGGACTGGCGCACCACCGTGGAGTTCATCGCGCAGGGCTCATGGGCCCTGTACACGGGCAATCCCTGGCTGCTCCAGGTCAGTCAGGTGCGTCCCGTCCTCGGGCCGAGATCCCTTGCGGGTGTCGAGTTCGCGCTGTCCGCGCTGGAGGACGTGCCGCTGACGGGCCAGGAGAAGATCGGCCTGCTCACCGCGCTCGACGCCTACATGGTGGGCGCGGCGCGCACGCACGTACTCCAGCAGCAGGCCGCGGCCCACACCGGGCTCTCGGACGAGGAGTTCTGGACCGCACAACTGCCCTACCTGGAGCGGGCCATGGAGACCGGCCACTACCCTCGTCTCGCCGCGCTGGAGGAGGACTCCTTCTCGATGAGCGGCGAGGACGTGATGTGGTACGGGCTGCGCTCGCTGCTGGACGGCTTCCAGACGCTCATCGACGGCAGGAGGAGCTGACCGTGATCCGCAGCCGCGTCCTGCAGGCTCAGCCCTGACCGAGATCCGCTGCCGGCTGCTGCCGGTTCCTGCGGCTCAGCCCCGCCGCCGGAAGAGCCGCCGCAGCAACGTCCACAGCACCACGGCGACCGCGACCGCCGCGCCTCCGAGGACGACCTTCTTCTCGCTGAGCCGCCCCTCGTCACCGCCGCTCGCGGCGCCGCCGCCGTCCGTGCCGCCGTCCGCCTGCCGTTGACCCGCGGGGACGCTCTCCGGGAGCAGTTCCCCGTCCAGCTCCAGCGGATCGACCGGGCTGCCCTTGCCCTCCGAGCCGCACATCAGCGTGCGCCCGTCCGCGGTGAACGTCACCGACTCGCCCTGCCCCGCCACGGGAACGCTGACGGGGGTGTCGAGGGCCTCGGGCTTCCCGTCCCGCCAGCGGAACATCTCGCCGCCGAAGTAGCCGCGCAGCACCAGCCGCGTCCCGTCCGGCGAGAAGGCGCCGTCCGTCGCCCAGACCTCCGTACGGGCGATGCGGCGGAAGGTGTTCACGCCTGCCGGCGTGAGGCGCTCGGGACCGGCGTACACGCCGCCCTTCTTGTTCTGGCTCTTGCTCGCGATGTAGACCCGGCCGGTCTTCGGATGGACCATCAGCGACTCGGCGTCGCGCGGTCCGTCGGCATAGCGGACCGTGTAGCGGGTCGGCGTCACGGTGACGTCGCGCAGCTTCTCCGGCTCGTCGAAGCGGTAGATCCACACCTCGTTCCAGCCGCCGTTCAGATTGTCGCCGATGTCGCCGACGTACACCTGGCCGCCGGGGCCGGTCGAGACGGCCTCCAGGTCGCGGGGGTCGATGCCCTTGAGGGTGACGGTGGCGACGGTCCTGCCCGTTGAGGAGTCCACCGCGTAGATGTACGGGCCGTCGTCCGAGTCGTTGTGCGTCCAGTAGACGCCCTTGTGCGTACGGCTGGCCGCCAGCCCGCTCGACTCGGTGATCCGGGGGTCCTTGATACGGAAGGAGCTCTCCCCCTCCTGACCGCCGGCGGGTGCGGCAGCGGCCCCCGTCGCACCTGCCGTCACGGAACCCAGCGCGAGCAGACCCGCCGCTCCCCCGACCCCCACAGCCGCGACGGCGCGGCGCCAAAGCACAGACATGGGCCCAGTCTCCCGCACGGCGGTCCCCCGCAGGCGCCCGGCGCCTGCTTCCGGCCGGCTGCGTCCGGTGCTTGCTTCGAGCCCACTCCAACGGCTTGGCTCTACGCACATGGAGTACACGCAGCTCGGCCGCACCGGCCTCAAGGTCAGCCGGATCGTCCTCGGGACGATGAACTTCGGACCGCAGACCGACGAGGCCGGAAGTCACACGATCATGGACGCCGCGCAGGCCGCCGGCGTCAACTTCTTCGACACCGCCAACGTGTACGGCTGGGGCCCCGACAAGGGCCGCACCGAGGAGATCATCGGCACCTGGTTCGCCAAGGGCGGCGGCCGCCGCGAGAAGACCGTGCTCGCCACCAAGGTGTTCGGGAGCATGGCCGCCGAGGGCGACCGCACTCCCAACCAGGACCGGCTCTCCGCGCTCAACATCCGCCGCGCCGTCGACGCGAGTCTCAAGCGGCTGCAGACCGACCACATCGACCTCTACCAGTTCCACCACGTGGACCGCAGGACGCCCTGGGAGGAGATCTGGCAGGCCATCGAGGTCCTGATCCAGCAGGGCAAGATCATCTACGCGGGCTCGTCCAACCACGCCGGCTGGCACATCGCGCAGGCCAACGAGACGGCTGCCCGGCGCGGCACGTACGGCCTCGTCAGCGAGCAGTGCCTCTACAACCTCGCCGAACGCCGCGCCGAGATGGACGTGATCCCGGCGGCGCAGGAGTACGGCCTGGGCGTCATCCCCTGGTCGCCGCTGCACGGCGGCCTGCTGGGCGGCGCGATCCGCAAGGAGACGGCGGGCGGCGCCGCACGCAGCACCTCGGGACGTTCGGCGGACGCCCTGGCGAACAGCAAGGTCCGCGAGCAGATCCAGCGCTACGAGGACCTGCTCGCCGGGAACGGCCTCGACCCGGGCGAGACGGCCCTCGCGTGGCTGCTCACACGCCCCGGCGTCACGGGTCCGATCGTCGGCCCCCGCACCCCTGAGCAGCTGGAGTCGGCTCTGCGCGCAGTGGAACTGAAGCTCGACGACGGCCTGCTGGCCTCGCTCGACGAGATCTTCCCGGGCCCGGGGCCGACGCCGGAGGCCTTCGCCTGGTAGCAGCCACGGCCAGGCACTGCCTGGTCCCGGCTTCACCGGGACCAGGCAGTGCCTTCGAGTGCGAAGTCTTCAGCCTCCGACGGCGGCCGCGACGGCCACCACGATGAGCATCAGCACGAGCGCACCGCTGACGATGCGCGTCCTCGTCTTGGTATTCACGCCCCCAACGGTAACGAAGGCGCTCACCCTCCCAGCGGCCAGGCCGCGATCTGCTCGTAACGGGGCTGCTCGCCCTCCACCCCACTGTCCGGCAGGTTGCTGCGTACGAGCGCCAGCCCGTCGGCGGTCCAGGGCTCACCCTCGAACTCGTCCAGGGCCGCCGTGAACGGGCGCAGATCCGGACCCTGCGAACGGGCCCGCGCCAGCGTCAGATGGGCACGGAAGTGATGGAGCTCGTCCGTGCCGAGGCCCGTGCGGCGCCCCGCAGCGGCGGTGGCGGCGGCCAGCCGCCACAGCGCGTGCGCCTCCCCGCCGGTACCGGCCCGCTTCCCTTCGTGCCCTTCGCGCCCTTCGCGCCCTTCGCTCTGTTCACTGTCCTCACTGTCTTCGCCCGCTTCGTCGCCGCCCGGGGGCGCGCCCCTGACGCCGGCCCACAGTGAGCGGTCGCCGAACCGCCCGCCGCCCGCGATCCGCAGCCGCATCGGGTGCCCGCGCCGGGCCGCGCGCGAGAGGCGTTCGCACAGCTCGTCGAGCTTCGCGTCGCTCACCTCGCCGTAGAAGGCGAGGGTGATGTGCCAGTTGGCACGGTCGGACCAGCGCAACCGTCCGGTGGCGTCCAGGGAACGCAACTCCGCGACCTTGTCGGAGAGTTGACCGGCGCCGTCGAGCACGCGGGCCGGCGGCAGCAGAGCCGTGAAGAGTCTCATGGCCCCAGCATGCCGCCGCACAGCGCGCCGCCGCACAGCAAGTCCGGCCCGCACCACAGTGCGCCCCGCGGTGCCCGCCGCCGCCCTAGAGGAACCTGCGGAAGGGCCGTACGGCGGCCTCCTGGAGCCGCTGCGCGGCTGCCCTGCGGCGCCAGCGCTTCGCCGACATGGGCGTACTCACCGCGAGGTCTTCTGAGAAGTGCTCGTCCAGCGTCGCCGTGAAGGACTCGTCCAGCACGGCGAGCATCACTTCCTCGTCGTGGTCGAGCGAACGGCGGTTGAGGTTGGTCGAGCCGACCAGCGAGACCGCGCCGTCCATCGTGATGATCTTGGAGTGCAGCATCGTCGGCTGGTACTGCCAGATCCGCACGCCGGCCGCCATCAGCCCCGCGTAGTACCGCTGCCCGGCGACCTGGCACACCCGCTTGTCGGTGTACGGGCCGGGCAGCAGGATGTCGATCTCCACGCCGCGCCGGGCGGTCGCGCACAGCAGCTCGATGAAGTAGTCGTCGGGCGCGAAGTAGGCGGTGGTCAGGCGGACGCGGCTGGTGGCCGACTCCAGTACGACCCGGAGCAGGGTCTGCATGTCCTGCCATCCGAAACTCGCCGAGCCCCGCACCACCTGCACCACGGACCCGCCCGCGGCCTCGTGCTCGACGAACCGGTCGCTGCCGTCGAAGAGTTCACGGCCGCACTCGGCCCAGTTCTGCGCGAACGCCGCGGTGATGCCGTCGACGGCCGGTCCGCGCACCTGGACGTGCGTGTCCCGCCACTCGCCCTCGTGCCGCGCGTCGCCGCACCACTCCTCGGCTATGCCGACTCCGCCGGTGAACGCCACGCGCTCGTCCACGACCAGTACCTTGCGGTGGCAGCGGTGGTTCTGCTTCACCGGGGAGATCCACAGCGGCTTGCGGAACCACACGACGTTGACGCCCGCCCGGGACATGCCGTCCAGCAGGTCCTGCTCGATGAGCCTGCTGCCGAAGCCGTCCAGCAGCAGCCGCACCCGTACTCCTTGCCGGGCACGGTCGGACAGGGCGCCGGCGAAGTCGCGGGCGATCTCCCCGCGCCAGTACACGAACGTCATCATGTCGACCGTGTGTTCGGCCGACCGGATGGCCTCCAGCATGGCGGGGAAGATCTCGTCGCCGTTGCGCAGTACGCGCAGCTCGTTGCCCCCGGTCGCGGCCACGCCGATCAGGCGCTCCAGTCGTCTGCGTACGTAATGGGCGTGCTCGCCGTCGCCCGGGGGCGTCCGGGGTGAGGGGACTTCCTCCGTCTGCTTCCCAACGGACGCCCGCACGGGCCCAGTCGCACTCATGCCCGGACCATACGGTCTGCCTCCTATGCGGCAGAAGTCACCCGCTCCCGCTCCTTTTCGGCAACCGCCGGCTCCCGCGGTACGAACGTCACGTGCCGGTGCCCGCGCCGCAGATCCACCCGGAGCCGCAGCCCGCCGGCGCGTGCCAGCACCAGGCCGACGACGACGGCGACGACCGCCGAGATGACACCGCCGGAGAGGAAGCCGATCCGGGCGCCGAAGGTGTCGGTGACCCAGCCCATGAGCGGCCCGCCGATGGGCGTTCCGCCCATGAAGACCATCATGTAGAGGCTCATCACGCGGCCCCTCATCGCCGGGTCCGAGGCCATCTGCACGCTCGCGTTGGCGGTGACGTTGAAGGTCAGACCCATGATCCCGATCGGTGCCATCAGCGCGGCGAAGAGCCAGAAGGACGGGGTGAGCGCCGCCGCGATCTCCAGCACGCCGAAGAGCAGCGCCGCGCCCGCCATCAGCCGCATACGGGACGTGCCACGCCGCGCGGAGAGCAGCGCCCCCGCCACGGAGCCCACGGCCATCAGGGTGTTGAGCAGCCCGTATGTGCCGGCGCCCTCCTCGAAAACCTTGTCCGTGAACGCCGTGAGCCAGATCGGGAAGTTGAAGCCGAAGGTGCCGATGAAGCCGACGAGGACGATGGGCCACATCAGCTCGGGGTGGCTGCGCACATAGCTCAGCCCTTCCCTCAGCTGACCCTTGCTCCGCGGGGCGCGCTCGACGCTGTGCAGCTCACTCGTGCGCACCAGCAGCAGCCCCGCGAGCGGGGCGATGAAGGACAGGCCGTTGAAGAGGAAGGCCCAGCCGCTGCCGACGGCCGAGATCATCACGCCGGCGATCGCGGGCCCGACGAGGCGGGCGCTCTGGAAGTTCGCGGAGTTGAGCGAGACCGCGTTGCCGATCTGCTCGGGGCCGACCATCTCGGAGACGAAGGTCTGACGGGTCGGATTGTCGAGCACCGTCGCCAGGCCGAGCACGAAGGCAAGCACGTAGACGTGCACGACGTGGACGTTGCCGCTCAGCGTCAGGGCGGCCAGGGCCAGGCCCGTGAGCCCCATGACGGACTGCGTGATCAGCAGCAGCCTTCGCTTGTCGCAGCGGTCGGCGACGACGCCGCCCCAGAGGCCGAAGAGCAGCAGCGGCAGGAACTGCAGGGCCGTGGTGATGCCCACGGCGGTCGCGGACCCGGTGAGGCTGAGCACCAGCCAGTCCTGGGCGATGCGCTGCATCCAGGTGCCGGTGTTGGACACGGCCTGGCCCATCGCGAAGAGCCGGTAGTTGCGTATTCGCAGGGACGAGAACATCGACGGCTTCGAAGCCGGGCGCCCCTCGGTCTCCTGCGCGTTGTCGCGCCCGTGGGCGTTCCCTTGGGCGCTCCCCGTGGCGTTGCCGGTGCCGCTCCCCAGGTCGTTTCCCGGGGCGTCCGGCCGGCTGTCCGCCGAGTCGTTCGGTGAGTGGTCGTTCAGTGGCTTGTCATCGGGTGCGGGTGCGGAATCTGTTCCGTGGCCCGTCCTCAATCCCCTTCGCCTCCTCGCTCGTACGCGTCCGTCCGTCTCCGTCTTGCAGTGCTGCTCCTTACGAGTGAGCCGCCGGCCCGCACGGGGCCGGGCCGGTCATGAGTGCGCCAGCTTCTCCAGTACGGGGGCCGCCGCGCGCAGCCGCTCCCACTCGTCATCGTCGAGCCGGGCCACGAGCTCGGCCAGCCAGGCGTTCCGCTTCTCGCGGCTGGCGGCGAGCATCGACTCGGCGCGCTCGGTCTGCGTGACCGTCTTCTGGCGCCGGTCGTCGGGGTGCGGCTCCAGCCGGACCAGGCCCTTCGCCTCCAGCATCGCGACGATGCGGGTCATCGACGGGGGCTGCACGTGCTCCTTGCGGGCCAGCTCGCCGGGTGTCGCGGAACCGCAGCGGGCGAGGGTGCCGAGCACGGACATCTCCGTCGGGCTCAGCGACTCGTCCACGCGCTGGTGCTTCAGGCGCCGCGAGAGCCGCATGACGGCGGTGCGCAGCGAGTTCACCGCGGCCATGTCGAGGTCGCTCACGGGGCCTGCGCCGCCGGTGCGGCGCTCGGATGTCTCCGGCATGTCGTTAGCGTAACTCATTACCTGAGCTAAAGAAAAGCTCGAAGCGAGGTCACGCCCTGTATGTCGAATCACACATACGAGTGACTTCGCACGGAAATCTGAGGCATCACCCCCGGCCCGCCCGGGACCGTGGACGCATGACTTCGATGACCTCGAAGGTGCTCAGCCTGCGGATGGACAGCGACCTGTTCGACCGGCTGCACGCCCACGCCGCCAAGCGCGGAATGAGCGTCCAGGACTACGTGGTCCGTGCGCTCGTGCGCGACGATTTCGACGAACGCCTCCAGACATCCGTCGAGGAGACCGAGCGGTTCTACGCCTCGGCCGCCTCGCGCGGCAGCCTGCGGTCACCGGCCCGCCGCCCCGGCAGCCCTCGATAGGCTGTTCCCCTGCCCGCCGGGGCGAGAGGGAGGCGCCGGCACTGCGAGCACGAGAGGGAGCTGCGGCCATGGGCCTCATGAACCGGTGGACCGACGGCCAGCGCGAGGCGCCCGAGCCGCTGGAGGGCCCGGTGAGGGGCACCGTCCTGGTCGGCACCGGCGTCTGGTTCCTCCTCTTCCTCGCCCAGCTCCCCTTCTACGGCTGGTATGAGGACCACGGACACACCTGGTTCATCTGGACCTGCGCCGCCGGCGCCGGGCTCGGCCTGCTCGGCTTCTGGTACGTAAAGGTGCGCGAGCGCGCCATCCGGCGTGACGCCGAGGACTCCGCCTGACGGCACCCGCCTCGGCGCCCGTCCTCGGCACCCGCCTCCGCCCGCGGGATCTCGCGCACCCCTCGCGTGCGTCCCGCAGACCTCCCCTTGACTTCAACCGAGCTTGAAGTATGAGCCTGAGCGTGACAGCACCGTCCACGCCAGCACGCACCCGGAGGCAGCCGGCCATGACCGTACGCACCACGGACCGCCCCGACCCAACACGCCAGGACTCCCGCATCGCCTTCTTCAGCAGGTGGAGCCTGGCAGGGCCCGAGGATCAGTCCGCCGCTCTCGACGCGATCGCCGCCGTCTGGGAGCGCGAGCCCTGGCCCGCGCCCGGGCTCCTCGCCTATCACCTCGGCACGGGCGAGGACGGCCGCACCCTGCTGCACCACTCGCAGTGGGCGAGCGACGAGGCCTACGAGACCTACGCCCACGATCACCGCCGGGCCCGCACCGACGAGATCGACGCCGCCGTACCGGGCATCGAACGCCTCGGCATCGGCCGCTTCCACCACTACCGCAGCGGCGGGCTGGACGGCGACGCCCGCGCCCCGGGATGCGTCGTCATCGTGGATGTCGAGTTCGACGGCCCGGACCCCGTCCGGCAACGTGCCTGGGTGGACGCGGTGTTCGAAGCTCTGGAGAGCGACCCGGAACCCCCGCCCGGCGGCATCTCGGCCCACTTCCACCTCTCCACGGACGGCACGCGCGTACTGAACTACGCCGAATGGGAGAGCGCCCAGGCCCACATCGACGCCCTGCAGTCGCCCGGGCGGGGAGTCGGCGGCCCCACGGAGCAGTGGAAGCGGGTGCAGCAGTACCCGGGCCTCAAGCGCAGCACCGTCGACCGCTTCCGGCCGGCGTTCGGACTCGTCCCGGGATGATCCTGCAACTCCCGTTCACAGCACGGTCATGCGTATGATCCCTCAGCAGGGCATATGCCCATCAGCCCGCTGAGTCGGCGGTGCGCCAAGGGTCACCCTGAGAGCGGGATTGGGGCAGGAATGGGCGAGGCGGAGAATCCGCATGCCGAGCTGGAGCAACTTCGCAGGGCCATGGAGACGCGCCCGGTCATCGACCAGGCACACGGTGTCCTGATGGCGGCCTACCGCTGCACTCCCGGCGACGCGTGGGGCGTGCTCGTCACCGTCTCCCAGCACACCAACATCAAGCTGCACCAGGTGGCCACCGCACTTGTGGAGTCCACGCAGGGCAGCCCGCTGCCCGAGCCGCTGAGCTCAGCACTCCGCGCCGCACTGCAGACCCCCGCACCGGACCAGACAGGGCAAGGCGCGTAAAACGCCCGTAACGTCGAATGCATGACGGAGCGGACGGGCACCGCCACCGGGACATCCCGTGGAGACGCCCCCGGGCGCGGCCTGAGCGCCGAGGAAGTCGAGGAGCGGACCGCACGCGGCGAGATCAACGATGTGCCCGTTCACACCAGCCGCTCCCTCACGGACATCGTCCGGGCCAACGTCTTCACGCGCTTCAACGCCATCATCGGCGTCCTCTTCGTGATCATCCTCGTCGTCGGGCCGGTGCAGGACAGCCTCTTCGGCTTCGTGATCCTCGCGAACACCCTCATCGGCATCGTCCAGGAGCTGCGCGCCAAGCGGACCCTGGACAACCTCGCCGTCATCGGTGAGGTGCGGCCCGTCGTCAGACGTGACGGGAGAAGCCTCTCCCTGTCCACCTCGCAGATCGTGCTCGACGACCTCATCGAACTCCGTCCCGGGGACAAGTGCGTCGTGGACGGCGAGGTCACCGAGGCCGACGGCCTGGAGATCGACGAGTCGCTGCTGACCGGCGAGGCCGACGCCGTCGCCAAGCAGCCCGGCGACCGGGTCATGTCCGGCAGCTTCGTCGTCGCGGGCAGCGGCACGTTCACGGCGACGCGGGTGGGACGTGCCGCGTACGCCGCGCAGCTCGCCGAGGAGGCCTCCCGCTTCACGCTCGTACACTCCGAGCTGCGCAGCGGCATCGACGACCTGCTGAAGTACATCACCTGGGTGATCGTCCCGACCGGGGCGGGCCTCGTGCTCAGCCAGCTCTTCGTCGAGCGGGACGACGTCGAGGGCGCGATCCGCCGCATGGTCGGCGGCATCGCGCCGATGGTGCCGGAGGGCCTGGTGCTGCTGACGTCGATCGCCTTCGCCATCGGCGTCGTACGGCTGGGGCGCAAGCAGTGCCTCGTGCAGGAGCTGCCCGCGATCGAGGGCCTGGCACGGGTGGACGTGGTCTGCCTCGACAAGACCGGCACCCTGACCGAGGGCGGGATGGACGTCGCGGAGGTGCGCGTCCTCCAGAACGGACACGGGCCGGTGGACGGTGCGTACGTCGAGCGGGTGCTCGGGGCTCTCGGCTCCGCCGACCCGCGGCCGAACGCGAGCATGCAGGCGATCGTCGACGCCTACTCCCCCGACGGCCGGAACGGCACGCCGGCGTGGCGGACGGCGCAGACGCTGCCCTTCTCCTCCGCCCGCAAGTACAGCGGTGCGACCTTCGTCGAGCAGGACGGCACCTGCCGCACCTGGCTGCTGGGCGCCCCCGACGTCCTGCTTCCCGGCGGCCACCCCGCCCGTACGGACGTCGACGAACTCAGCCGCGAGGGGCTGCGCGTCCTGCTGCTGGCAGGCACCGACCACATGCCGGACTCCTCCCCTGCCTCCGACGGGGAGACCCCGGCTGCCCCCGGCGGGGAGACCCCGGCTGCCGTCGACGAGGTCACGCCCGCCGCCCTCGTCGTACTGGAGCAGCGGCTGCGGCCCGACGCGGGCGACACGCTCCACTACTTCGCCGAACAGGACGTCGCCGCGAAGGTCCTCTCCGGCGACAACGCGGTCTCCGTCGGCGCCGTCGCCGGGAAGCTGCGGCTGCAGGGCGCCCAGAACCCCGTCGACGCGGCCCGGCTGCCCGAGGACGCCGCCGGGATGGTGCGCGCGCTGGAGAGCGGCACCGTCTTCGGGCGTGTCTCGCCGCGGCAGAAGCAGACGATGGTCGGCTCACTCCAGGAACACGGTCACCACGTCGCGATGACGGGGGACGGAGTCAACGACGTGCTGGCGCTGAAGAACGCCGACATCGGCGTCGCCATGGGCAGCGGCTCCGAGGCGACGCGGGCCGTCGCCCAGATCGTGCTGCTCGACAACAGCTTCGCCGGCCTCCCCTCCGTCGTGGCCGAGGGCCGCCGCGTGATCGGCAATATCGAGCGCGTCGCGCACCTCTTCCTCACCAAGACCGTCTACGCCGTGCTGCTGGCCCTGCTGGTGATCGCCTGGCAGGTGCCGTATCCGTTCCTGCCCCGCCATCTGACGCTCCTGTCCTCCCTGACCATCGGCATCCCCGCCTTCTTCCTCGCCCTCGCGCCCAACAAGGAGCGCGCGCAACCGCACTTCGTACGCAGGGTCATGCGGTACGCCGTGCCGGCCGGGCTCATCGCGGGGGCGGCGACCTTCGCCGTGTTTCTGCTGGCCCGTCAGCACTACACGGGCCGCGGGGCGCTGGCCGCGGAGACCAGCGTGGCGACGCTGACGCTCTTCCTGATCACGATGTGGGTGCTCGCCATCGTCGCCCGCCCCTACAGCTGGTGGCGGGTCGCACTGGTGCTCACGATGGGGCTGGCCTTCGTGGTCGTGCTCGTCATGCCCGTCCTGCAGCGCTTCTTCGCGCTGAAGCTGGTCGGCACGGCGATGCCGTGGACCGGGGTGGCCGTCGCGGTCGTGGCGGCGGTGGCTCTGGAGATCACCTGGCGCTGGGTGACCCGGCCGCGGAAGCCCGGGCGGGAGGAGCGGCGGGAGGCCCGGCGGGAGGAGCGGAAGGCCCGGCAGCGGGAAGGCGCTCGCTAAGGGTGTCTCAAAGTAGCGTCGTTCCGGCCGCAGGCCGGGGGGCCGCGGCGTCTGGTGCCTGCGGTCGCAAGGCGGAGGGTGGGGGTACCACCCGGGCCGACAGGCCCAGGGGGAGGGCTGCGCCGACGACCGACAACGCTGGGGGCACGCCCCCTCGCTGCGCTGGGGGACCCCCACCCAGACGGAGTCTGGGGGAGGGACTTTGAGACACCCCCTAGGCCCGTCCGGCAAACCGGCCGGGCGTGGTTTCCCCGCCGGAGCCGCGCGTTGCTCCCGCGAGGGGACCCGGAAGGCCCCGGGGAGCAACGCGCAGGACATGTCCGCGAGTTGGCGTCGTCCGCACCTGGGCCTTCGGCCCGGGGAAGCCGCGCCGACGAGGTAACGCAACCTGCGACCCCCGGCCGGAGGCCCGGTGCGTACGTCCCAGGCCCACGGCCCGCAACCCGTCGTCCCGGCGGTAGCCGGGGAACAAGGCCGAGGCGCCGCCAGACCCGAAGGGCCCAGGAGTCGAGGGCGCCCGGGCGCCACCCCGGGAACACCCGCTCCAATGACCGGCAACGCAGCGCGGGACATCGGCAGGGCCCGGGAGCACGCCCCTGACCTCACGGCCTGGGGTCCCTCCCCGCGAAGGGGGAGGGACTTCGCGGCCACGCCTCAGAACGCGTACCAGCGCGCGGTCGCGTCGTCGTGCCGCAGCGAGGCGACGCGGCGGGCGAACTCGCGGCCCGCCGACGGGTTCCCGGGCGCGTGCTGCGCCACCCACGCACAGGCCGCCGTCTCCCGGGCGCCGCGCAGCACCCGGCAGCCCGCCCACTCCCGTACGTCGAAGCCGTAGGCCCGTACGAAGGCGGAGTAGGCCGCCTCTTCCAGCCCGTAGCGGTCCAGGCTCAGCGCGAGCACCACCAGGTCGTGCTCGCGCAGGTCCTCGGAGAAGGTCTCCAGGTCCAGCAGCAGCGGACCGTCCGGGCCGATGTGTACGTTGCGCGGCAGTGCGTCCCCGTGCAGCGGCCCCGGGGGCAGCACGGGGGCGAGCTCGGCGACCGCCGCGGCGAAGTCGTCGCGCCTCGCCCGCAGATACGCCGCGTCAGACGGCGGCACCGCGTCCCCGGCCAGCCGCAGCCAGCGCTCCACACCGCCGAGCAGGTCGCGGCCCGGCAGCTCGAACGGCGGGGCGGGCAGGGCGTGCACGAGACGCAGCAGCCCGGCGAGATCCACGGGCTCGGCCGCCCGTACGGGCTCGGGCAGGCGCTGCCAGAAGGTGAGGGGATGCCCGTCGACGACGGTGACGCCGGTCCGCGCCGCCCGTACGGCCGGCACCTGCCGCTCCTCCAGCCAGGCGGCGACGCGCAGTTCGCGTTCGGCACGGTCCAGGTGCGACGGTCCGCGCCCGATGCGTACGACCACGGGCTCCGGGCCGGCCAGTGCGAAGACGGCGTTCTCGCCGAGCGCCAGCAGCTCCGCGTGCTCGGCCCGCTCACCGGCGGACGCGAGCAGCGCCCGCGCCCGTGCCTGCGTGAACGGCTGCGCTTCGGCCGGTTCGCGCCCCTCGGCCCCATCGCGCGACTCGGCCCCATCGCGCCCCTCGGCCGATTCGCGCGACTCGGCCCGTTCGCATGCTTCGGCCCGTTCGCGTCCCGGTTCCGTGCCGCCACCACCCATCCGGGCAGCGTAGGCGGCGTCCCGGGCCGCGGCCTATTCGTCCACTGCGGCTACCTCGTCGGGCGGACCGATCGAGCCGTACACGGGGCGTCCCGACCATTCGTAGGTGTGGATGGCGATTCCGGTGCCGGTGGTCGTGGAGTCCGTCAGCGTCATCGCAGTCGGCAGCGCGCCGTCCGCGAACAGCCGCATGCCGTTGCCGATGACGACCGGGTAGACCAGCAGCCGGAACACATCGATGAGGTCGTGCGCCATCAGGGAACGGGCGAGGACGCCGCTGCCGTGGATCTGCAGCTCACCGCCTTCGTGCTGCTTCTTCAGATCCGCGACCTGCTCGGGGACGTTCCCGCTGAGCAGGGTCGTGTTGTGCCACTCCGCGGTCTTGAGCGTCGTGGAGGCCACGTACTTCGGGAGGGTGTTGAGCTTCGTGGCCACCGGGTCGTCGGGGTCGGTCACGCCCGGCCAGTACGCGGCGAAGATCTCGTACGTGCGCCGGCCCAGCAGGAAGGCACCGGCCCCCATGAAGGTCTTCGAGATGAAGGCGCCCATGTCGGCGTCGACGTAGGGGACGACCCAGCCGCCCTGCCCGAAGCCGCCGCTGGGGTCCTCCGAGGGACCGCCGGGCGCCTGCATGACGCCGTCCAGGGATACGAACGTGGTGAGCGTGAGAGAGGTCATGCCGATTGGACCGGCGCGGAGCACGTAATTCATCGGGCCCCGCGTGCGCCCGGTGCCCGCGCTCAGTCGAACCAGCGCGCCCTCTCCAGCTCGGCCACCCGCACCGGGTCCTCCAGCAGCGCGGCCACCTCGAAGCGGCGTGCCCAGCGGCCCGCCGCCCAGGCCAGGCCGGCCGCCACGCCTTCCAGCGTCGCGGCGTGCAGCACACCGTCCGGGGTGCGGCGCCACTCCACATCGGTGCCGTCGACGACCAGTTCGTCGTGTTCGCGGTACGAGCGCGGCGCCTCCGGGAGCAGCACACGCACCGCCTCGGGCACGCCCCGCTCCGTACCCTCGCCGGACGCGGCCGTGTCGATGCGGCCCGCGACGGTCTCGCTCAGCCGCGGGACCTCCAGCACCGCCGCCAGTCCCACGGCGTGCACTGGCGCCACCGGCAGCAGCGCCCGGCCGTCCGCCAGCGGCACCAGATCCGGCGCGTCCGCGATCACGGCCTCGCCCCTCGGGGTGACCTCGACCGAACCGGTTCCCGCCCGTACGGTGCGCAACTCATCGGGGAGCGTGACCTCTTCCGGGTCCATCTGGGCCAACAGGCCGTACAGGCCGTGCAGTTGGGCGTGGCCTGCCTCCGACTCCGGTTCGGCGAGCCGTCCCAGCAGCTCCGCCGCGCCCCCCGGCTCCTCCAGCAGCGCCGCCGCGGACGTACGGATGCCGAGCGCCCGCAGCACCTGGACGTCGCCGAAGGCGGTGTCGGCCTCCTCGTAGAGCCCGTCCAGCAGCGGATCGCCGCCGGCCGCGCGCAGACCCGCGGGGCGGCGGCCGTCCAGCACGGGATGTCCGCGCAGCCACCACGCGGTGTACGGGCGGACCGTCTCCGTGACGCCGCCGGGCAGCAGCACCCGCACCGGCGCGGTCAGCGCGTCACGCAGCGGGGGCTTTGCGAGCATCGCCAGCGCCTCGGGCCAGCAGTCGTCGTCGACGAGGTCCAGATCGCGCACCGCCACCAGCTCCGAGGCGACGGGCGGCACCGCCACCTCGGACTCCGGAAGCTGGTCGAGGACGTCCTCGCACCACACATCGACCGCGTCCAGCAGACCCGCGTCGTCGGGTTCGGCGAAGTCGCCCTCGCGGGGCTCCAGTTCGTCCGGGTCGAGCACCAGGTCAGTGGCCCGAACGAGCGCGAAGTCCGCCTGCACACCCACCGCGGTCAGCGGCTGCTCGCCCCACTGCTCCGCCAACTCGGCATCGCAGGCAGCGAGTTCACCATCGCGGATGACGCTCTCGAAGGCGCTGCCGGGGAAGACCAGTTCGCCCGCCGGTGCGAGCTCCCCGTCCTCGTCGGGCAGCGCGAGCGCACCGAGCCACGGCTCGTCACCGGGCCCGAGACCCGCGTCGCGCACGAGCCCCAGTACGACCTCGGCCAACTCCTCGGCGTCCAGGGGGCCTTCGCCCTCGCCGGCGAGGCCGCCGTCCCATGCCGCCTCGCCGTCGTCCAGCGACGCCGCGACCGCGGCCCGTACCTGCGGAGTCGTCAGAACGGCACGCGGCGTGGCGCCCGTCGCACCGAGCTTCTCCAGCAGCGGGTGCACGGCCTCGTGCGCGACTTTCAGACCGAGCCGCGCCAGCCGTCCCGCCCGCTCCGACTCCATCGACGAGTCCGGCAACGGCAGCAGCACCTGCCGCGGCCCGATGGTCGTCCTGCCTCCGGCGGGGCCCTCACCGGCCAGCGGCACCGGAAGACCGGTGAGCCGGTCCGGGTCCACGCCGGCGAGCGAGTCGTACAGCCTCCGCCACCACTCCGGGGGCCGCTCCACACCCGCGAGGCGGTCGATGACCTCGCCGAGCGGCACCCTCGCGACATCCAGCGCCCGCAGCTCCGCCCGCCGCTCCATTCCGGCGGGCAGCAGGCTCGGGAACAGCTCCGCGAGCACCACGACCGTTCCGGCGCCGGCACCCTCCGCGATCTCCGCGTCCCGCGGCCGCAGTACGACCGGGTCCCCGTCCTCGTCCTTGCCGGCACCGGCGAGGAACGGCACGGCCGGAAGCTTCGAAAGCAGCAACTGCCGCAGCTGACCGTCGAGTTCGCCCTTCCCCAGCGGCCCGGGCACCAGATCGACGACGTCCGGCGACACCGGCCGCCACTCGCGCAGCAGCCGCACATACGCGTCCGCGGCACGCTCCAGCAGGAAGTCGGTCAGCGGGCCGGGCGCAACGTGCCGCCGCGTCGGCTCCAGCGGGAAGCTCGCGATCAACAGCGCGGGCATGCCCAGCGGTTCGTCTGTCGGCGTCGGCGCGTGTACGCACGGGGCCGTGGGAGGCCGTACGGGGCTGCCGTCCTCCATCGGCACCGCCCACGTCACGGACCAGGCGGGACGCATCCGTTCCTCGACGGGACGGTCCTCCAGCAGCGCGGCCTCCGCCACTCCGCTGTCCTGCGCCACGCACCAGCGCCGCACAGCTCCGTCGTCCCGCCGTACCTCCACGAATGGTCCGTCCGCGTGCCTCGTCAGCCGCCTGACGCCCGCGCCGGTCTCCACGACGACCTCGTCCAGACCGGGCAGGGTCAGCAGCAGCGCATCGTCCACGTCGGCGAGCAGCCGCTCCGCCAACTCCCGTGCGTTCGCGTCCCGCAGGGGCAGCATCACCGCGGTGTCGTAACCCTCGGGCGGCCGCTCCCCGGCCTTCTCCGGCAACGGCAGCCGCAGCAGCGGCACATGGCCCTCCCGGCGGTCCAACTCCTCCCCGAGCGCGGGCTCGTCGCGCGCGGCGTCCCGCACCATCTCGCGCGCCTCGGCCAGCGACCACCGCACGCCGGCGCCCGTGGCGCCGACGACGGAGGGCTCGTCGCTGACCGCCAGCACCGCGGAGAAGCCCACGCCGAACCGGCCGACGGCGGCGGCGTCTTCGTCGCCGCGCTTCGCCGAGGCACGCAGCGTCGACAGCGACTCGACTCCGCTCGCGTCCAGCGGTGCGCCGCTGTTGGCGACGGTGAGCGCACCGTCGCGGAGGGTGAGCCTGAGGCGTCCCTGGGTGCCGGCCCGGGCGGCGGCGTCCGAGGCGTTCTGCGCCAGCTCGATCACGAGGCGGTCCCGGTAGCCGCCGAGCGCCAACTCCTGCTCGGCGTTGGCGTCCTCACGGAACCGCGCGGGCGAGGCGGTCCACGCGTCCAGCACGCCACGCCGCAGCCGCGCCGTCCCGAACGCTTCCCCTACGCCTTCGGCGTGGGGAGACCCCAAACCCTCCGGCGGTTCTGCCTGCCCCATGGCTGTCTCCTTCATCGCACACGGCCACCCTCGGCACCCTCACCCCGTCCGGTGGACGGTACGGCATCCGCCTGGCGGCTTGTGCTTCCCCGTGTACGCCTCCGGTGCGTTGCTCGTGCCGGGTGCGTGTCGTTCCGGTGGCGGCTCCGGTGCGTTGCTCGTGCCGGGTGCGTGCCGTTCCGGCGGCGGCTCCGGTGCGTTGCTCGTGCCGGGTGCGTGCCGTTCCGGCGGCGGCTCCGGGAAGGCATGATTTTCCTCCCTGTACCGGTACGGGCCGTTGTATTGCCTCTCATGTGCCGGTCCGCAAATCCTGCTTGAGTTTCCCGGAACCACCCCCTCCACGTCCCGCCCCCTCCCGTCCGTCGGCGTCTTTCCCCGGTGTGGCCTCTGCCAAGTGCCTTCTTGCTTCCTGTCGGGCCTGGTGCGCCCCGGTCGGCAGGAGTCCAACAGACCCCTGTTGAGGGGTGGTTGATGGTCACGGGTCCAATCGCCGCCGCGAGCGGACCCGTACGGGAGGGGAGTGCCGATTGGTAGTGGCCACGATGGGGGAGCCGCTGGACCGGCGGGAGGGGGTGGGACGCCTTGGGGCCTCCCCGCCGAAGGTAGGGGAAGTGCGTGTCCGGACGCTTGCCCGTGATTTGTCGACCGGTACTGGCGAGGCTCAAGGAATGGGCTGCCGGGGCCAGGGAGGTAAATCATGGGTCCGGACATGTGCGCCGGAGCGGCACGCCCCCGGCACACACCACGTACCGAAGGCGCACCGCGACCCGGCAAGGCGCCAGCCGGAGGCGCACAACGGCACCGTCAGGAAAGCTCGTCCGCCCGCGTCTCGTCGATCACCGGAGGCGGCGGCTGCGGAGGCTTCGGCATGACCGCCGCCTCCGAGTGGCCCCCGCATCCGTACGACAGGGACACCACATGCCCGTCCGCCGGGCTGTACTCGTTCGCACAGACCCCGAACGCCTGACGCAGCGACCCGGCCAGCGGCATCAGGAAGCCGCACGTCACGCAGCTCGCCGGCGCGGACTGGGCCATCGGCGTCGCTGCCCCGTAGTCCTCGTCCCAGCGGTCCGCCGCCATGTCCAGCCCGTAGCGCGAGAGCACGCGCGGGCGGCCCATGCCCAGCTCCTCCGCGACCTCCGTGATCGTGCCGCGGTCCGGCGGCGGGACGACCTCGCTCGGCGAACCCGGTTCGAGGTCGGCGTCCACCTCCGCGGCGACCTCTTCGATCTCCTCCGTCGCGCCCGGGACCTCCACGGCCGCACCGGCACCGGCACCGGCACCAGCACCGGCCCCCACGCCGGCACCCGCGCCGGCCCCCGCAGCACGGGCGTCCCCGAGGACGCCCCCCGGTTCCAGCCGGAGGTCGTCCGCCTCAGTCGGCAGCAGGTCGCCAGGGCCGAGGTCGCCGGGGCGGAGCCGCTCGCTCCACGGGACCCACTCGGGCGCCAGCAGCGCGTCGGGACCCGGCAGCAGGACGGTTTCGTCGAGGGTGACCGCTTTCGCCCGCGATGCCCGGGTGAGCGTCGCGGCCCATCGCCAGCCGCGGTAGGCGGATTCCAGACACTCGAAGAAGTGGGTGACGACGCGGTCCCCGTCGGCCACGGCCTCGATGTGATCGCCGACCTGCCCGGGCCCGGCCGCGGCCTCCACGGCCTCACGCGCGAGTGCGACGGCTTCGGCGCAGAGCCGGTCGGGCACGGGGGCGCGGCGGGTACGGCCGCTTCGCGTCGCGGCAGTCATGCAGCACTCACAAGAATCGTCTCTCCTACGCCATAGCGCCGGTATCGGCGTGCACTCCCGTACGGCGGCCGCGTAGGGGAAGCGGCTTGCGGACGGAGCGGAACAGGGGAGCCGCTGCGAAACGTCCGCGCCCCGCTCGGGGCCGTGCGGAGCGCACCGCCGCCAACGCTACCCCACGGATTCGGCGCTCCACCCCGGAGGGATTCCGTACGCCCGCTGCCCGCGCCGCGGGCGCCGTCGTTCCCGCACTCCGCGCCGCTGCGCGCGAGCAGACCCGCGGCCCCGCGCACGCGCAGACCGCGGGCAAATAAGACCCGCCCCCCTGCACGAACTGTCCGTCCGGCGTGGACTGTCCGCATCCGTCACCGTCCGTGGGGCAAACTGAAGCTCGTGGCTGCAGAGCCTGGGCGCGGACGTCGTCTGCTTCGCGGGGCCGCGCGTGCCGTACGACGGCCACCCGCGGCGGTCGCCCGTCGGCTCCGCCGCATCACGCACGCCGAGGGTGCGGGCGAGTCCGGTCTCGGCAAGCTCATCGAGCTGCACGCCGTCAACTCCGCGGGCGACATGCTGATCACGGTCGCTCTCGCCTCGACCATCTTCTTCTCCGTCCCCACGGGCGAGGCGCGCGGCCGTGTCGCGCTGTATCTCCTGGTCACCATGGCCCCGTTCGTGCTTCTCGCCCCGGTGGTCGGCCCGTTGCTGGACAGGTTGCCGCACGGGCGGCGTGCCGCGATGGCCGCCTCGATGCTCGCCCGTGCGCTGCTCGCGCTGGCGATGTCGGGTGCGGTGGCTTCGGGGGGTCTGGAGCTGTATCCGGCGGCGCTGGCGGTGCTGGTGTCGTCGAAGGCGTACGGGGTGGTGCGGTCGGCGGTGGTGCCGAGGCTGCTGCCGCCGACGTTCTCGCTGGTGAAGGCGAATTCGCGGGTCACGCTCGCCGGGCTGGTCGCGACGGGCGCGGCGGCGCCGCTCGGTGTGGGGCTGCATCAGTTCGGTCCGGCGCTGCCGCTGTACGGGGCCTTCGCCGTCTTCATCGTGGGCACGTTCCTGTCGTTCTCGCTGCCCGGGAAGGTCGACTCGGCGAAGGGTGAGAGGAAGGCGCGGCTCGCCCCGGTACGGGCCGCGGACGACCTGGACTCCCCTGGCCTGGACTCCCCGGCCGGCCCGTACGAGCACGACGGCGCCCGTGGCGAGAAGCGTCCCGGACTGCGCACCGTGGGTGCCTCCGTGCGCGGCGCGCTCATCGCCAACTCCGCCCTGCGCGGCCTGTCCGGCTTCCTCACCTTCTTCCTCGCCTTCCTGCTGCGCGACCAGCCGTTGACGGGGCTCTCGGGCGCCCTCTCCCTGGGCCTTGTGGCCGTCGCCGCGGGCGGCGGCAACGCGCTGGGTACGGCGATCGGCGCGTGGCTGAGGGCCAGAGGCCCGGAGGTGATCATCGCGGGTGTGCTGGCGTTCGCGCTGGCCGCGGTCGTCACGGCCGCGGCGGTCTACGGCACGGTCACGGTCGCCGTCGTCGCACTGACCGCGGGGATCTCCCAGGCCCTCGGCAAGCTGTCGCTGGACGCGCTGATCCAGCGGGACATGCCGGAGGAGGTCCGTACGTCCGCGTTCGCGCGCTCGGAGACGCTGATGCAGATGTCGTGGGTCGTGGGCGGCGGGCTGGGCATCTCGCTGCCGCTGATCGCGCCGCTGGGGATGGGCGTCGGCGCGGTCGTGATCGCCGCGGGCGCGGTGTTCTCGGTACGGAGCCTGCTCCGCGCCGCCAGGCACGGCACCCCGCATCCACGCGTGGCCTGACACCCGCACCACCCCGCGGCCACGCACCGCACCGCAACCGCGCCGCACCGCAACCGCCTCATACCGCCCCGCGCGCCGTACCGCTCCCCGCACGCCGGTAACCTGCGGCCATGCGCCGAGCGCGGATCCTGGTCGTCACCGCCGTCACCGCCGAGAGGGACGCGGTGACGTCGCGGCTGGAGCGGGGCGGGACCCCTGGGGACGTCGAGGTGGTCGCCGCCGGCGTCGGCCCCGCCGCCGCGGCCGCCGCCACGGCGAGCGCCCTCACCTCCGCCGCCTCGGCCGGTACTCCCTTCGCGCTGGCCGTCTCGGCGGGCATCGCCGGCGGCTTCGGGCAGCCCCTCGGCGGCGTGGTCGTCGCCTCGTCGATCGTCGCCGCGGACCTCGGCGCCGTCACCCCGGAGGGCTTCGCCTCCGTCGCCGAACTCGGATTCGGCACGGCCGAGCACCGTCCGCCCCCCGCTCTCGTACGGGACGTGGCCGAGGCGGCGGACGCCGCGTCCGGACCGGTGCTCACGGTCTCGACGGTGACCGGAACGGAGGCGCGCGCCCAGGAGTTGGCGGCCCGTCACCCCGGCGTCGTCGCGGAGGCGATGGAGGGCTTCGGCGTCGCGGAGGCGGCTGCGGCGCACGGCGTGCCGGTGCTGGAGCTGCGTACCGTCTCCAACCCCGTCGGCCCGCGCGACCGCGCCGCGTGGCGGATCCCAGGCGCGCTGGCCGCTCTCGGGACCGGCTGCGCGGCGATGCTTCCGGTGCTGCGAGCATGGGAGCCATGAGCACCGACGGCCCGGGCGATGCCGGCAACGCCACCTCTGCGCTGAGCATCGCCTTCTCACCGTGCCCGAACGACACGTTCGTCTTCGACGCCTGGGCTCACGGCCGGGTGCCGGGGGCGCCACCGGTCGACGTCACGTTCGCGGACATCGACGTCACCAACGGCATGGCGGAGCGCGGCGAGGGCGACATCCTGAAGGTCTCGTACGCGATGCTTCCGTGGGTGCTCGACGAGTACGCGCTGCTGCCCTGCGGGGGCGCCCTCGGCCGCGGCTGCGGCCCGCTCGTCCTCACCAGGGAACCGGCGGAGCCGGGCTCGCTGCGGGGCGGGACGGTCGCGGTGCCGAGTGAGCGCTCCACCGCGTATCTGCTCTTCCGGCTCTGGGCGGCCGAGGCGGTGTCTCCCCGGGGGCCGGGCGGCGTCGGCGAGGTGGTCGTGCTGCCGTTCCACGAGATCATGCCGGCCGTACGCGCAGGCGAGGTCGACGCCGGGCTGGTGATCCACGAGGCGCGCTTCACGTATCAGGAGTACGGGCTGCACAAGCTCGCCGACATGGGCGAGCACTGGGAGCACACGACCGGCCTGCCGATCCCGCTCGGCGCCATCATCGCCCGCCGTTCGCTGGGCCTGGAGACGCTGACGGGGCTCGCGGAGGCGGCACGCGAGTCGGTGCGCATGGCGTGGGACGACCCGGAGGCGTCACGCCCGTATGTGCTGGAGCACGCGCAGGAGATGGAACCGGCCGTCGTGGACCAGCACATCGGGCTCTACGTCAACGAGTTCACCGCGGACCTCGGCGAGGACGGCATCGCGGCGGTACGCGGGCTGCTGACCCGTGCCGCCGCGGAAGGCCTGGTGCCCGCCCTGCCCGACGACGCGCTCCTCTTCCCGCCGCCGCCCGGCCGCCCCGGCGGTTAGGTCCTGTCCGGCGGGCCTGCGTCCAACGGGGCTGGAAGCGGGAGACCGCTCAGACGTCGAGCTGGTCGGCGACCGCCCGCAGCATGCCGGCGATCTTGTGGCCGTGCTGCCTGTCCGGGTAACGGCCCCGTTCGAGGCCCTGTGCGACGCCGTCGAGGAGCGTGGTCAGGTCCTGGACGATGGAGGCCAGTTCGTCGGGCTTGCGACGCTGCGCCGCCGCGACCGAGGGAGCCGGGTCCAGCACGCTCACCGAGAGGGCCTGGTCGCCGCGCTGCCCGGCGACGACGCCGAACTCGACCTTCTGGCCGGGCTTCAGGGCGTCCACGCCGCTGGGCAACACGGAGGAATGCACGAAGACATCGCCGCCGTCGTCGCGGGAGAGGAAGCCGAAGCCCTTCTCGCTGTTGAACCACTTGACCTTGCCGGTAGGCACGTCTGTCCTCGTCCTCGTACTGCCGGGCAGCCTCGGCTGCGTCCTGAAAGCTGTGATCTCGTCCTGAACCTGGCTCCGAAGAGCAAGTTGAGCGGGCCGAATGACCCGCTCATCACCAAGGCTAATCCCCCGGTGCCCGGTGGCTGGGTGCACTCCCCCAGCTGACGCCGGGGGTGCCCCCACCGGGCCGCAAGGCCCGGAGGGAGCCGCCGAGCGGTTCCTCCATGCAGTTGCCCACCGATCTACCCTGGGCGTGTGAACACTGAAACGTCCCACCCCGGTGATCTTCTCGTACGATCAGGCGGGGTCGTCTTCCTCATCGGCGGCCTGGCCACTGTGGTCACGGTGGCCCCGCTCTTCCTCGGCACCGAGCCCTTCCCCGCGCCCGCCTACTTCGTGTGCATGCTGATGGGCGTGGGCTTCCTGCTGGCCGCTGCCGGGCTGGTGAGGTCGGCAAGGGTTCACCCGTCGTCGCAAGACCCTTCCCCTGCCCCGCGGGAAGACCCCGGACTTCGAGAGCAGTAGCCGGCGAACCAGCCGGGGAAGTCGGCGAGCCCTCCGGTCAGTACGACATCTGCACCGGCCTCGCGCAATTCCTCCGCACTGCAGGGTCCCGTCGGCACCGCCACGGAGAGCGCGCCGGCGGTGCGGGCTCCGCGCACGTCGCCGGTGTGGTCACCGACGTACACGCTCGCGCCGAACTCGCGCAGCGCCTCCGCCTTGGCCTCCGCCCACAACCAGCCGGCCACCGCGTCGGGTTCGATGCCGAGATGTTCCAGGTGCAGCTTGGCGTTCGGCTCGTGCTTGGCGGTGACGACGACGGCACGGCCGCCCGACTCCCGTACGGCCGCGACGGCTTGGCGGGCGCCCGGCATCGCGGGGGACGGCGCGATCGCGTACCGCGGATACAGCTCGCGGTAGCGCACGGCGGCCTCCTCGACCTGCTCGTCGGTGAACCAGTGCGCCAACTCCTGTTCCAGCGGCGGCCCGAGACGGGTCACGGTCAGGGGCGCGTCGATGTACGTGCCGGTCTCGGCGGACAGCGCCTCGTAGGCCGCTCTGATGCCGGGGCGGGTGTCGACGATCGTCATGTCGAGGTCGAAGCCGACGGTGGGCACGGGAGCGGCCTCACTTGCGGCGCCCGGGACCGGGAGCACATGCGGAAACGGCCGCCCCATGGGGCGCGAGGACGGTGAATGCGGAGCCATTGAGAACATTCTGCCTTGTCGCACGCCGTATGGTTAGGTGTGCCTAACTTGATGTGCCTGACCTGACTTGATCGCCGTCCCGCGAGGAACAGATGCCAGTCGCCGCCCCGATCGCGCACCCGCGCCGCGTGGCGGTCGGCAGGCGCTCGGCGCTCCTGTTCGCCGCGTGCGGGGCGCTGTTCGCCGCGGTTCTGCTGAGTCTCGCGCTCGGCGCCCGGCCGATCGCGGCGTCCGTCGTCGCGGACGTTCTGCTGTACGGCGGCCACAGCGAGGCAGCCGAGGTGATACGGACTCTGCGCGTCCCACGCACCGTCGTCGGTCTGATGGCCGGTGCGGCCCTCGGCCTCGCCGGGGCAGTGATGCAGGGCCTCACGCGCAATCCGATCGCCGAGCCCGGCATCCTCGGCGTCGGCCAGGGCGCCGCGACCGGCGTGGTGTGCGCCATCGCCTTCGCGGGTGTGCATTCGCCCACGGGCTACGTCTGGTTCGCGTTCCTGGGTGCGGGCCTCGCGGGGGTCGCCGTGTACGCGGTCGCCTCGCACGGCCGGGGCGGCGCGAGTCCGGTGAAGCTCGCGCTGGCGGGAGCGGCGGTCAACGCCCTGCTGGTGGCGGTGGTTTCGACCGTACTGACGAGCAGAGCGGCGACGCTGGACGAGTTCCGCTTCTGGCAGGTCGGTTCGCTCGCGGGCCGCGACACCGAACTGGCCGTGCGTATCTGGCCGTTCCTCGTCGTGGGCCTTGTGCTCGTGATGTCGGTCGCCCGGGGCCTGGACGCGCTGGCCCTGGGGGACGACCTGGCGAAGGGCCTCGGCCAGAAGGTGGCGGTCGTACGGATCGTGGGAGGGCTCGGCGCGACCGCGCTGACGGGCGCGGGCGTTGCCGCTGCCGGCCCCGTCGCCTTCGTCGGTCTCGCCGTCCCGCATCTCGCCCGTGCTCTCGTGGGCGCCGGCCACCGGTGGCTGCTGCCGATGTCGGCGCTGCTGGGTCCCGTGATGCTGCTGGTCGCCGACACCGCCGGACGTCTGGTGATGCCACCGGGCGAGGTCCCGGCCGGTGTGATGACGGCGCTGCTCGGCGTTCCGTTTCTGATAGCCCTGCTCCGCACGCGGGCGGTGCCCGCATGACGGCGGCGACGGATCAAGACCGTGCTCTGCCGGGCGCACGCCGGGCAACACCTGCCGGGTACGCGAGCATACGCACGGCACGGCTGTCGTTCCTGGTGCACCGTCGTGCGGCCCTGGTCGCGCTCTCGCTGGCCGTGGTCCTCTTCGCCGCCGTCGTGGGCAACCTGACCCTCGGCGAGACGGCCGTGTCGCCCGTCGAGGTCGTCAAGGTGCTCTTCGGGCAGCCCTCCCCGGACCAACTGGTCGTCGGGACGCTGCGGTTGCCGCGGCTCGTCGTCGGTCTGACGGTGGGGGCCGCGCTGGGAGTGGCCGGGGCGCTGATCCAGACGGTGGCCCGTAATCCGCTGGCCAGCCCCGAGATCATCGGGGTGACGCACGGTGCGTCGGCGCTGACGGTGGCCTCGATGACGTACGGCATCACCTCCTACGCCGTACTGCCGTATCTCTCCGTCGCCGGCGGGCTGCTGGCGGCCTTCCTCGTCTACGTCTTCGCCTGGCGCGGCTCCCTGCACGCCGGCCGCTTCGTGCTGATCGGCATCGGCTTCTCCATCGCGTTGAGTTCGCTCACGCAGCTCTTCCTCACCAAGGGCGACCAACTCGTCGCCCAGCAGGCGAAGGTGTGGATGACCGGTTCGCTCAACGGCCGTGGATGGGAGCAGGCCGCCCCGCTCGGCGTGGCCGTGGCGCTCACGCTCCCCCTCGTCCTGTGGGCCGCCCGCGCGCAGCGCGAGGTCTCCCTCGACGACCACACCGCCACCGCGCTCGGTGTGCGGCTCGGCCGCAACCGTCTCGGGCTGGTGCTGACGGGCGTCGTCCTCGCCTCGGTCGCCACGGGCGCCGCCGGCCCTGTGAGCTTCGTGGCACTGCTGTCCCCGCAGATCGCACGGCGAGCCGCCCGCACGGCTCAACTTCCGCTGCTCTCCTCGGCGTTGCTCGGTGCCCTCATCGTCACGCTCGGGGATCTGCTGGCGCGCAGGCTGTTCGCTCCGGTGGAGCTGCCGGTCGGGGTGCTGACGGCGGCCGTCGGGGCGCCGTATCTGATCTGGCTCATCGCCGGGCCGTCGTCCCCCGGCGTACGTACCGGGAGGAAGTCATGAGCGACGCACCCACGGCCGCTCCGGCCGGCGCGGAGCACCGGCACGGCGCCCGCCCGGCAGGCTCGCGCCTCGCCGCCCGTGGGCTGACCCTCGCGTACGAGGACCGTACGGTCGTCGAAGACTTCGGCCTCGACATCCAGGACGGCGCCGTCACCGTCGTCGTCGGCCCCAACGCCTGCGGCAAGTCGACCGTCCTGCGCGCCCTGGGGCGCCTCCTGCGGCCACGTGCGGGATCGGTCCTGCTGGACGGCGAGCAGCTTGCCCGCATCCCCACCCGGAAGATCGCCCAGGCCGTCGGGCTGCTGCCGCAGTCGCCCCTCGCACCGGAGGCCATCACCGTCGCCGATCTCGTCTCACGCGGCCGTCAGCCCCATCAGCGCTGGTGGCAGCAGTGGTCGGAAGCCGACGAGCGTGCCGTCACGGACGCGATGGAACGTACGGACGTCGCGGCGCTGGCCGAACGAGCAGTCGACGAACTCTCCGGCGGGCAACGTCAGCGCGTATGGATCGCGATGGCGCTCGCCCAGGAGACGGATCTGCTGCTGCTGGACGAGCCCACGACCTACCTCGACATCGCCCACCAGGTCGAAGTGCTCGATCTCGTACGCCAGTTGAACCGCGAGCGCGGCCGAACGGTCGTGATGGTGCTGCACGACCTCAATCAGGCCGCGCGTTACGCGGACCACTTGGTGGCCATGAAAGCGGGCCGGATCACTGTGCAGGGCCCGCCCTCCCGGATCGTCGACGCCGCCATGGTGCGCGACGTCTTCGGCCTGGAGGCCGTGATCGTTCCCGACCCGGTGACAGGTTCGCCCCTGGTCGTCCCGGGCGCCCCCGGTCCCGCCCCCCACTCCACGGACAGCCCCTCCGGCGACTCCGCCGGCTGTCCCGTCCTTCCCGACACGTCACGAAAGGCCGACCGATGAACCTTGGCCGCGTCCTCTCCCCCGCCGTCCTCGCGCTCTCCGGTGCGCTCGTGCTGACCGCCTGCGGCTCGGACTCCTCCGGCAGCACGGGCAGCGCGCAGAAGAACAAGGGCACGCACCCCGTCACCACGCACAAGGGCACCGTGTCCGTGCCCCACGACCCGAAGCGTGTCGTCGTACTGGACACCGCGGAGCTGGACTCCGCACTCACGCTGGGCGTGAAGCCAGTGGGAGCGACCAAGGCGGACGTCGGCAAGTCGTTCCTCAACTACCTGCCGGAGAAGCAGACCCAGGGGATCGAGAACGTCGGCACCATCGGCGATCCCAACCTGGAGAAGGTCGCCGCGCTCAAGCCGGATCTGATCCTCACCAGCGCGGTGCGCGACGCGAAGAACTACGACAAGCTCAAGGCCATCGCCCCCACCGTGATGACCGAAAGCACCGGCTACCCGTGGAAGAAGAACTTCCTGGTGCACGCCGACGCACTCGGCAAGAAGGCCGAGGCGAAGCAGGCCGTCGCCGAGTACGAGGCGCACGCCAGGAAGGTCACGAAGTCCCTCGGCGGCCGGGACGAGGCCGAGTCCCTCAAGACCAACATCGTCCGGTTCGTCGAGGGCGCCGACACCCGCATCTACGGCGAGAAGAGCTACATCGCGACCGTCCTGAAGGACGTCGGCCTGGGCCGTCCTCCCGTGGTGAAGGAGGCCACCGACTACGGCGGTCTCGCTCTCGACGTCAGCCCGGAGAAGCTCGACAAGGCCGACGCCGACGTCGTCTTCCACTCCTCCTACGGCGCCCCCGAGAAGTCGGGCGAGGAGAAGGCGCTCAAGAGCCCGCTGTGGAAGGGCATGAAGGCCGCCGAGGACGACCGGGTCTTCCGCGTCGACGACGAGCTGTGGATCCAGGGCATCGGCTACACCGCCGCGCACGAGATCCTGGACGAGATCCAGCGCAGCCTGGCGAAGTGACGCGCCCGTACGACACCCCCTAGAGCTTCGTACGCTCCGCGGAGCGCGGATCCCGCACCGGCGTACCGCTGTTGAGGACTCCGGCCAGGGCATTGGCGCGCCAGTGCTTGGTGGAGTCGTACAGCGGTGCGCCGGTGTCGACCGTGGAGATCAGCACGCCCGTACGGCCGCGTCGCAGCCGCCCGGTGGTGACGCCGTCGGCGCGGACGAAGAACGAGCCCCAACAGCTCTGCCGGGCCGAGGAGTTGGGACAGCTGATCCAGACGTGATTCGCGGCCGCGGCCGCCGTCATCGACGCGGGCATCGTGATGCCGGGATACGTGTCCGAGGTGTTGAGGTGCAGCACGTCCTCGCCGATCGCGGCCCGGATCGCCCGGACCTTCCCGGGAGTCATGTTCGCCGCGTGGTACGAGTGCAGGACGAGCTGCACGCCCTGGCGCACGTACTCGCGGTACAGCTCGGGAAAGCGGAAGTCGTAGCAGATCAGCGCGCCGCAGCGGACTCCCTTGACGGTGAAGACGGTCGAGTGGTCGCCCGGGGTGTAGTGCGCCAGGTCGCCGGTGGTTCCCTCCGGGTCGCCACCGCAGAAGCGCTTGTCGTAACGGTCGGCGATGGCGCTGGTGTCGTCGATGACGTACAGGCTGTTGTGCGGCTTGTGCCCTCCCCCTCGGCCCTGACGGGCCTGGGGGGACCCCCAGGTCAGCGGGTGCGTCGAGCCGAGCACGGCCCACATCCGCAGCTGCCCCGCGAGTTCCATGACGCGCAGCGTGAGCGCTTCGAGCAGGCCCCAGTCGAATCCCTCGTACGACGGGAAGTCTGTGCCCGCGTAGCCGGACAGGGCTGCCTCGGGGAAGTGCGCGATGTCCGCGCCCCGCTCCTTCGCGGTCCTCATCTGCCGCATGACGTAACGGCAGTTGCGCTCGATGTCGGCATCCACCGGAAACTAGTGCCCCTCCCGGCAAGGTTTGCCCCGTCGCGCCGCCCTGCACGCGCCCTCGCTGCGTTGGCCAAAAGCCCTGGTAGCTCCGCTACAAGGACTTCCGGCCGCCTTGCGATCGCACGCACCGGACGACGCTCCTTGACGGGCAAACATTGCCGGTCACTGCACTAGCACGTCGCCACCGTCAGCCTGGCCATGGCGCCAGCGTGGCACGCGGACCCGGCCCCGGGCACCGGAATTTCCAGGCTCCGGGCGGCCTCAGACCCTGGGCCGCCGGGCGCGCCAGACGAGGAAGAGCGCGCTGGCGACCGCGGCCACGCGCAGCGCCACCGGACCCGCGTCCGTGAGGGCCCGGCCCAGTGCCTCGCCGCCCTCGGCGAGGGGCTCGCCCCACCGCCCGTCGGCGCGTCCCCACAGCCACACCAGCGTGCCGGCCGCGACGAGCCCCGGCATGCCCGCAGCGGCCCACTTGGCCTCCGTACGGCTCAGACGCGGCGACCACCACGCGGCCAGCCAGCCCACGCCGAGCGGGATGAGCGAACCGACGGCGGCGCCCGCCACCAGCAGCACCGCCGCCACCCACTCCACGACGCCGCCGGCACGGGGACCGGCCGCCACCAGGCGCCCGCGCCCCGGCCACAGCCGGCGCCCGCCGCCCGCCACGGGTTCGGCATCGGCGTCCGCATCCGCATCCGCGTCGGCGGCCTCGTCGTCCAGGGCCTTGCGGGCCGCCGGCACGGGGACCTTCGGCCGGCGGGGTCCGCTCTGGGGGGCGTCGCCCTCCTCGCCGCCGCCGGGAGGGGGCTTGAGCAGTTCGGGCAGCTCGATGCCGCCGACGAAGCCGGGCACCGGCTCGCCGAAGGTGCGGCTGCCGCCGCCGTCCCCGTACGGACTGGGGTCGACCCGCCACCAGTCCGGGTCGGACTCCTCGGGGCCCAGCTCGTCCATCCCGGCCAGGTGGGGCGCGGACGCGCCGTACGAGGCCGTGGGCGCCGCGGGTGCCGAGGGCCCCGACGGACCCTTGCGGCCCTTGCCGAGCGACACCTTCGGGCCATCACCGCCGCGGTCCTCGCCGCCGAACGAACCGCCCGGCGAACTCCGCTCCGAGCCGCCGGACGAACCACCCGACGAGCCGCCCGACGAGCCGCGCGCGGCGACGACTTCCTCCGGCCGCCCCAGCCGCGTGAGGATCTTCTTCACGGCGGCCTTGCTCTCGGCGCCGCCCTCCTCGGCCCGCAGCCGGTCGATCTCACCCCGCAGACCGCTCACCAGGCGTGCCCGTTCCGCGGCCGTCATCGGCGTTCTGTGGGCCAGGTCGCCGATCCGGCTCAGATAGTCGAATACGAGCTTGTCGCTCTCGATCCCCACCAATTCCCCAACGACTGCCAGGCCCTGCCCGGGACCTGTCCCTTGGCGCCTGCCCTGCGTCTGCCAGGCTCGCCCACGACGGTACCCTGCGCCGCCCGCGCTAACGTGGGTTGGATGAGCCCCGAGCACAGAGGCGGCAGCACCGCCGCACCCCGCACGCTCGCCGACGATCTGCGCGCCCGTGACGACGCGGCGCTCGCCGAGCTGCTCCGCGCCCGCCCGGACCTGCTCTCGCCCGTACCGAACGACCTCACCCAGCTCGCCACCCGCGCCGGCACCCGGGCTTCCGTCGTACGGGCCGTGGAGCGGCTGGACCGCTTCGCGCTGCAGACCGCGGAGGCCATCGCCGTGGCCCCGGACCCGTGCCCGTACGCCACCCTCGAAACCCTCCTCGCGGGCGAGGACCTGGGCACGGGCGACGACGCATACACGCCAGGCGGTCCGGGCACGGGCGACGATCCGGCCCGGCACGTCGCCGCCGAACTGCCGCGCGCGCTGCGCACCCTGCGCGGCCAGGCCCTGCTGTGGGGCGGCGACGACCGGCTCCATCTCGTCCGCACCGTAAGGGAGTTGCTCAGCCCTTCCCCCTCGGCGCCGTCACCTACCGGCCTCGGCCCGACGCTCGCGGAGGCCACGTCGGGGATGTCGCCGGGCCGGCTGCAGGACATCCTCGCGAACGCCGGACTGCCCGCGACCCACGACCCGGTGAGCGCCCTGGCCTCGCTCACCTCGCTCTTCGCGGACGCCGGCCGCACCGGGGCCCTCCTGGAGAACGCGCCTCCCGAGTCGCTGGCGATGCTGGAGAAGCTGCGCTGGGGCCCGCCGTACGGCTCGGTGCAGACCGACTCGCCCTCGCCGCCGGTGACTTGGCTGCTCGACCGGGGCCTGCTGGTGAGGACCGCGCCCCGCACGGTCGTACTCCCCCGCGAGGTCGCCCTCCGTCTGCGGCAGGGGCGCGCACACCGCGAAGTCGAGCCGCTGCCCCCGGAGCCCGCCGTCCGGCGCGAGTATCCGCAGGAGACCGTGGACGAGACGGCCGCGGGACAGGCCCTCGCCGCCCTCGGCACCCTGGAGGACCTGCTGTCCGACTGGGAGACCGACCCGCCGTCCGTGCTCCGCTCGGGCGGCCTCGGCGTACGGGACCTCAAGCGCACCGCCACCGTGCTCGACCTGCCGGAGCCGACGGCCGCCTTCTGGATCGAACTCGCCTACGCGGCGGGCCTGCTGGCCTCCGACAGCGAACCTGACGAGGCATACGCGCCCACCCCCGCATACGACGAGTGGCTGCGCCGTCCCGCACACGAGCGCTGGGCCCACGTCGTCCTGCGCTGGTACACCGGCACCCGGGTGCCGGGCCTGGTCGGCACGCGCGACGCCAAGGGGCGCGGCCTCACCGCGCTCGGACAGGGCCTGGACCGCGGCCTCACCGCCGACATGCGCCGCCGCACCCTGGAGCTGCTCACGTCCCTCGACGCCGGTTCGGCACCCACGCAGCACTCCGTGCTGGAACGGCTGCGCTGGGAGCGCCCGCTGCGCGGCGCGGGAAACGCCGCCGGCGAGACCCCCGGCGACCTGCGGACACAGCTTGCCGAAGTGGCCCTGCACGAGGCCGAGTTGCTCGGACTGACCGGGCGCGGCGCGCTCGCCTCGTACGCACGTGAACTGCTGGGGCCCGGGCCGGGGGCACCCCCAGCGGTCGCTGGGGGTGCCCCCAGCACCGCGGGCGAGTTGGAGACCGCCGCGGCGCGGGCGGGCGACAGGCTCGCGCCGCTCCTCCCCGAGCCGCTCGACCACATCCTGCTCCAGGCCGATCTGACGGCGGTGGCGCCCGGCCCGCTGGAGCGGCCGCTCGCCGCCATGCTGGGCGTGCTCGCCGACGTCGAGTCCAAGGGCGGAGCCACCGTCTACCGCTTCACGCCCGCCTCCGTACGGCGGGCCCTGGACGCCGGACGGACCGCGAGCGACATCCACGCCTTCCTCGCCGCACACTCGCGAACTCCCGTGCCGCAGCCGCTGAGTTACCTCGTCGACGACGTCGCCCGCAGACACGGCAGGCTGCGCGTCGGTGCCGCCTCCTCGTACGTACGCTGCGACGACGACGCGCTTCTGACCGAGATCACGGCGGACAAGCGCTCCGCACCGATGCGGCTGCGGCTGCTCGCGCCCACGGTGCTCGCCTCGCCGCTGCCGCCGGACCAACTGCTCGCGAAACTGCGGGAGATGGGATACGCACCGGCTGCCGAATCCGCCGAGGGCGACGTGCTGATCGCCCGCGCGGACGCCCACCGCTCACCGCCGCGCACGGCGCCGGAGCCGGTGCCCGACGGCCCTCCGGTGCCGGACACGGCGCTGCTCACCGCCGCCGTACGGGCGATCAGGGCCGGCGACCACGCGGCGACGGCGGAGCACAAGGCGTCCAGGGCGTCCGGGCGGGTGCCGAAGCCGCCGGCCGCTGCGGGCGGCGGCCCGCCCCGTACGACCTCGGCGGACACGATCGCCACGATGCGGTCGGCGGTCGCGTCGGGTGACGCGCTGTGGATCGGCTACGTCAACGCGGACGGTGCCGCCAGCCAGCGTGTGATCGCCCCGGTGCGGGTGGAGGGCGGATTCGTGACGGCGTACGACCACACAGCGGACGAGATCCGCACGTACCCGCTGCACCGCATCACTGGCGTCGCCGAACTCGCCGAGTCCTGACTCGGCCCGCGCACATGGAGGGCTAGCGCCGCTGCTGCCTGCGCAGCGCTCCCGCCGTGGCCCCGGTGCGCTCCCGCAGCAGGACGCGCAGCGTGCTCGCGTGCTCATAGCCCACCCTGCGCGCGACCGCCTCCAGCGAGAGGCCCGTGGTCCGCAGCAGATGGGTGGCCTGTTCGATCCGCAGGTCCTGGACGAAGCGCACCGGCGAGGTGCCGAGCGTCCGGCGCACGGCCCGCTGAAGGGTGCGTTCACTGACGCCCAGCCCGTGCGCGGCCTGTTTGATGCCGACCGGCTCCGCCAGGTGCTGCCGCGCCCACCGTTCGAACGCCGCCACGGTCGGATCGCTCTGAGCGAGGGCGCTGGGAATCGTGTACGCGGACTGCGAGGGCCGCTCGTCCACGACCAGATAGCGGGCCACGAGGTCGGCCAGCACCGGGCTGGTCATACGGACGACCGCCAGCGCGAGGTCGACGTGGCCGAAGGCGGCGCCCGCCGTCGTCACCCCCCGGGAGGTCGTCACCATGCTCGTCTCCTCCAGCCCGACCGCCGGATAGCGCTCCCGGAAGACCGGCGCGAGCCACCAACTCGTCGTCGCCCGGCGCCCGTCGAGCACCCCGGACTCGGCCAGCAGGAAGGTCCCGGTGCAGGCCGACGCGACGGGGACGTCCCTCTCGCGCGTCTCGCGGACCAGCCGGCGCGCGGCGGCCGACTCCGGCCCCGAGACATGGGCGAGCAGCGCCCCGGGCCGTCGTTCGGCGAGCGCGGGCACGAGCAGCAGGCCCGCACCTTCGAGGGCGGGACGTCCTGCCCCCGCGACCGGAGTGGTCGTCACCGTGTGCCCGGCCGCGGTACGGACCCGGCGGCGGAAGCCGACCGTGGTCACCTTCCGGACGGGCGGCGGCTGGGGCAGCTCGCCGCGCATGGCTTCGGCCGCGGCCAGCACATCCAGGATCGAGGCCAGCCCGGAGTCGAAGACCCCGTCGTAGGCGAGTACGGCGATGTCCATGTCGGAAACGGTATCGGAAGCGTCGTAAGCGACACTACGCAAGACCGTCCCACGGCCGTAGGTTCGCTGTGTACGACAGCCACTGACCGGGAGCACACACCATGGCGCAGTCCACCGCCCGGCCGCCCGCCGGCCACAGCACCACGCGCTCGCGCACCCACACCTGGGAGGCCCCGACCACCTACCTGGACGCGGGCGACCGCTCCGGCATCGAACTGGTCCGCCTCGGCCTGGACGGGCAGCTGCCCGCGGCGCCGATCTGCGGCACCCTCGGCTTCAGGCTGGTCGAGGCCGACGAGGGCCGCGCGGTCTTCGAGGGCGAGCCCGGGGAGCATCTGTTCAACCCGATGGGGACCGTGCACGGCGGATTCCTGGCCACCCTCCTGGACTCCGCTCTCGGTACGGCGGTCATGACCACCCTGCCGGCGGGACGCGCCTACACCACGGTCCAGCTCGCGGTGAACATGGTGCGCCCGGTCTTCGGTGACACACCGGCGCTGCGCTGCGAGGGCACCGTCCTCCACTCGGGCCGTACGACGGCGACGGCCGAGGCCCGGGTGACCGGCACCGCGGACGGCAGGCTGTACGCACACGGCACCACCACCTGCCTGGTCTTCGAACCGCCCCGGGCGGGCTGACGCACAGGAGACCGGCACAGGGGAGACGCAGCACGGGCGGAGAGGGAGCAGATGAGCAGCGGCACGGCAGCGACGACAGTGGTCAATCTCAAGGGGCACCGCGACGACCCCGCCTATGCCGACGTGGTCTACGTCGGCCGTCCAATGCACCGCGGCGGATGGCATCTTGAGGGCTCGCCGCTGGCGAGCCCCTTCCGCCCGGGCCGCGACGGCTCCCGCGAGGAGGTCCTGGAGCAGTACCGCGAACACCTTCTTGGCCGCCCGGACCTCCTCGCACTCCTGCCCGAGCTGCGCGGCCGCCGGCTGGGGTGCTGGTGCGTTCCGGAGCCCTGCCACGCGCAGGTGATCGCGGAACTCGCGGACGCGGAATGAGCGGGGAGCGGGGAGGGGGCTCCGGGCAGGCCCTCCGTCGGGCGGGGCCTGCCGGCGGCGCCAGGGCGCGGACCGCCGGGCCGCGCGGCCGGCCGGCGGACGTGCCGGAGGCCCCGGTCCGGGGTTCCGGACCGGGGCCTCCGGTTCAGCCTCGCGGCGTCGGCTTCGGCGGGGGTTCGGCGAGGTTCGGCCGCGCGGCGTCGGCGGCGATCGGCCGGCGTCAGCCGCGGCTCGCGCCCGCCGGCCACACGACGTCGACGGCGAGCCCGGCGCTCCGCGCACCGGTGACGACGTCGGCCGTCGTACCGGCCTTCTCCTCTGAGCCCGGCTGACCGTCCCAGATGGCGACCAGCCGGTCCGCGCGCTCCAGCAGCACCGCGTTCGCCGCCTCGTAGGCCTTGCGGTCGGCGTTCGCGTACGGCAGCACCAGCACCTCGTCGGCCGCCGCGGTGAGCCGGTCGTAGGTCTCGGCATGTTCCGGTTTCACCGTGGCCTGCCGGTAGTCGCGGCTGGGCAGCACCGCGACCAGCCGTCCGCCCGCCGCGAGCACCGACTCCGCGAAGAGCGAGTCCGCTCCGGCCGCCACACACGACAGCCCCACGAGCCCGGAGGGCTCGAACATGCGCAGCAGCCGCTCAAGTTCCGCCCGTACCAGCGGCACCGTCTCCTCGGACAGCTCCATGTGCCCGGTTACCGCAACTTTCGTCGCCATCCCGGTCGCTCTCCTTCGTCAGTTCCGTTTCAACGCGCCCTCGGATACGGTCACGCATCTCATACGGACCACTACACCTTGTGAGCGGACGTATAACCGTATAGGCGCTTGGACTTCAGGCGTGGCCACACGCACGGCAGGCGCCCGTGTGGCCCCTCACCCCTTGAGTCACCCCTGAGTCACACCTTGAGTCACTCCAAGAGGCGGCAGACCGAGACCGCTGTCGCAGACCAAGAGGTCGCATCCCGGGCCCACCGACCCACCCGTCCCATCAGTAGGCTGCGCCTATCCGTCTGCCGGAGGTGGCACATGGACGTCCGGCAGCTGGCCTACTTCCTGGCCGTCGTCCGGCACCAGCATTTCGGCCGCGCCGCCGAGCAGCTCCGTATCGCGCAGCCGTCGCTCTCGCAGGCGATCAGAACGCTGGAGCGCGAACTCGGCGTGCCGCTGTTCCACCGTGTCGGCCGCGGCATCGTGCTGAGCGACGCGGGTTCGCAGTTGGTCGAGCCGGCACGTCAGGTGCTGCGGGACGTGGACTCGGCCAAGGCCGCCGTGCAGTCCGTACGGGGCCTGCAAAGAGGGCGCATCGAGCTGGTGTCCATGCCCAGTCCGGGGATGGAGCCGCTGGCCACGATCATGAGTGACTTCACCAGCACTCACCCCGCCGTCTCGGTGGCCGTGGAAGCCGCGTTCACGCCGGAAGAGGTCATTCACTCGGTCAAGACGGGGCGGGCGGAACTTGGTCTGCTGGGGGCGGCCGCCACGCCCTCGACCGGAGGGCTGAAGGTCCTGCACGTGGAAGACCAGCCCCTGGTGCTGATTTCGCCCCCCGACGGCGGCAAGTGGGCACCCGGGCACGAGCAGCGCGCGCAGGAACAGCACGAGCCGGTGACGCGGCCGGTGACGCGGCCTGCCGGGACCATCCGGCGCGAGCAGCTCGACGCGATGCGGCTGGTCGTCAGCAAGCCCGGGAGTCTCATGCGTCAACTCGTCGACGACGTGCTCTCCAGCGGCGTGAACGCCCGGATCGTGGTCGAGGCCGAGCACCGCACATCGATCCTGCCCATGGTCCTGGCCGGCGTGGGTCACGCCGTGATGCCTTCGAGCTGGACCCGGCTGGCCGTGAGGGCGGGTGCCCTCGTACGCCACATCGAGCCGGTCTCGCTGCTCCGGATCGTCTTCGTGGCCCGTACGACGGCGCTGACACCGGCGGCTCAGGCCTTCGCCGAGTGCGTGGAGAGGTACACCGCACAGCTGCCCGACGGCATCCGTGATCATGAGGCGTAACTCATAGGCAGGGCCTATCACCGGGATCAACAGCCCGTCTTGGACGCGGCGGTGAGTCACGCGGTTCACTCCCCGTGAGCCACGCGACGCCGACAGGCTGGAGGATCACCAGTGACCGCTGAGCAAACCTTCCGGATCGCCGCCGTCCCCGCGGACGGTGTCGGCATCGAGGTCGTCGAGTCCGGACGAGCCGTACTGGACGCACTCGCGGCCCGCTCGAACGGCCGCTTCGCTTTCGACTGGAGCGAGTTCCCGTGGGGCTCGGCCTACTACGCCGAGCACGGGAAGATGATGGCCGACGACGGTCTCGAACAGCTCAAGGAGTTCGACGCCATCTACTTCGGGGCCGTGGGGTGGCCGACCGTCCCCGACCACGTGAGCCTCTGGGGACTGCGCCTGAGGATCTGCCAGAACTTCGACCAGTGGGCCAATGTGCGTCCGGTCGAATTCCTGCCGGGCATATCGAGTTCGCTGCGCACCGCTGACCGCGACGACCTCGACTGGGTGGTCGTACGCGAGAACTCCGAGGGGGAGTACGCCGGTCTCGGGGGGCGCAACTTCGCCGGCCGCGGCGCCGGCGCGGAAGTGGCCGTCCAGTCGGCGCTGTTCACGGAGACCGGGTGCGAGCGCATCATGCGCTTCGCCTTCGACCTCGCGCGGACCCGCGCACGCAAGAAGGTCTCCAGCGTCACCAAGAGCAACGCCCAGCAGTACGGCATGGTGCTGTGGGACGAAGTCTTCGAGAAGGTCGCCGCGGACTACCCCGACGTCGAGACCGAAAGCGTCCTGGTCGACGCCATGGCCGCCAAGTTCGTCCTTCGTCCCGAGGATCTGTCGGTGGTCGTCGCCTCCAACCTGCACGCCGACATCCTCTCCGACCTCGGCAGCGCCATCACCGGAAGCCTGGGGCTCGCGGCGAGCGCGAACCTGAATCCCGAGCGGCGCTTCCCCTCGATGTTCGAGCCGGTGCACGGCTCGGCTCCGGACATCGCAGGTCAGGGGCTCTGCAACCCCGTCGGGGCGATCGGCAGCGCGGCCCTCATGCTTGAGCACTTCGGTCTCGGCGACGAGGCGAAGACCGTCCGCCGCGCGATCGAGGCGACCACGGGCAGCGGGATCCGTACCCGCGACGTGGGCGGCACCGCGACCTCCGGCGAGGTCACGGACGCCGTCATCGGCCATCTGGACAACGGCTGACCGCCCATTCCGAAGAGGTCCGCGAACTGGCAGTCTCACCACGGCCAGAATTCAGCAGCCGACCGGCCGACCGGCCGGCCAGCCGACCAGTCGGCCGGCACCGGGGCGGGGCCCGCCCGCAGCCCGTTGCCGCGTCACGAAAATTCCTGGGGGATCCGAGCTCATAGGAGATGACATGGCCATCACCGGCGATCAGCCGAAACCCGGCAGCAAACCAGAGCGTGTCGACGTCGAGAAGGCACTGCTGGGCGGGTCCACCTACCGCGGTCTCGCCGAGCAGAAACTGTCCCCGGCAGAGGAGCGGTTCGAGAAGGCACGGCGTACGACCGGATTCGTACTGGCGCCGCTGGCCACGATCATCGTGTTCCTGCTGCCGCTGGACATTCCGCAGACCCAGCACAATGTCGCGGCCGTTCTGGCGGGGGTGATCGTCGCCTGGGTGACCGAGCCGATCCCCATTCCGGTGTCGGGGCTCATCGGCGCCTCGTTGCTGGTGCTGCTCGGTGTCGGCGGCGACGAGGGCGCGGACGGTGTGCTGGCGCCGTTCGGTTCGGGGACGGTCTTCACCTTCATAGGCGCCTTCATCCTCGCCCAGTCCATGCTCATACACGGCCTGGCCAGGCGGTTCGCCTTCCGCATCCTGTCGATACCCGGCGTCGCCCGCAGCTCCTTCCGCATCGTCATCGCGTTCGGCCTCATCACCTGCCTCGTCTCCGCGTGGATCTCCAACACCGCCACCGTCGCGATGCTCATGCCGACAGCCGTCGGAATCCTCGGCGTGATCGGCAATCTCGTCCAGGACAAGCACGAGGCCGACGGCACCATGCACCGCTTCGACCCGACCCGGATGCGAGTCGGCTTCGCGATGATGCTGATGCTGGCCTACGGCGCCAGCGTCGGCGGTCTGCTCACCCCCGTCGGCAGCCCGCCCAACCTCATCGGACGCGAGCTGATCGAGAAGGCCACCGACAAGCCCATCCCCTTCGGGACGTGGATGGCCATGGCGTTCCCGATCTGCGCCCTGATGTTCGTGGGGCTGGCCGTCGTGCTGCTCCTGCTCAACCGCCCCGAAATCCGGCACCTCACCGGCGTCGAGGACTACGTCCAGCGGGAGCGTGCCGCGCTCGGCCCGATGAGCCGCGCCGAGAAGAACACGCTGATCGCCTTCGGGGTGACGGTCGTCCTGTGGGTCTTCCCGGCCGTGGTCGGCCTGGTCGCCGGAACCGGCTCCACCGCCTACGAGACCGCGTCGAACAACCTGGACGAAGGCGTCGCCGCGGTGCTCGGTGCGGCCCTGCTCTTCGTACTCCCCACCGACTGGAAGATGCGCGAGTTCACGCTGCGCTGGGGCGACGCCGCGAGGATCGACTGGGGCACGATCGTGCTGTTCGGCTCCGGCGTGGTGTTCGGCACGCTGCTGGAGGAGACGGGACTGGCGGAGACCATCGGCAAGGGCGCGTTCGGCGCCCTGAACATCGGCAGCGCGGTCGCCATCACGGTCTTCGCCGCCCTGCTCGCGATCGTGGTCTCCGAGACGACCTCGAACACCGCGTCCGCGGCGGTCGTGGTCCCGATCGTCATCCCGCTGGCCGTGGCCGCCGGGGTCGACCCGCTGACGCCGGCGCTCGCGGCCACGTTCGCCGCGTCGTTCGGCTTCATGCTCCCGGTGTCCACGCCGCAGAACGCCATCGTCTACGGATCCGGCACCGTGCCGATCACCAGGATGATCCGCTCGGGCTTCTCCTTCGACATCATCGGCGCACTGCTCATCATCATCCTGCTGCCCGTCCTGGCCTCGGTTCTGCTGTAGGCGGACGCGGGGCCGGCAGCACGCACGAGACACGTACGAGACAACGCACGCGAACACTACGAGCCAGAACGCGAGCGCCGCCTGCCCCGCCCGCCCGCGGCACCGGTTGCGGACGGGCGGGTGCGGGCGCTCGTGTGTGGGCATGCGCGCCCCCTCCACGGCAGCTCCACAGCCCGCAAACGGACCCATGCGGCACACTGGACGTTTGACCCGGAGCACCTGCACCGCACCGCGAGACGGAGGAAACACGCGTGAACGGTGGCCCCCTGATCGTCCAGAGCGACAAGACGCTGCTGCTGGAGGTCGATCACGAACAGGCCGACGAGTGCCGCCGCGCCATCGCTCCCTTCGCCGAGCTGGAGCGGGCACCCGAGCACATCCACACCTACCGGCTCACGCCGCTCGGCCTGTGGAACGCGCGTGCCGCCGGGCACGACGCCGAGCAGGTCGTGGACGCACTCGTCGCACACGCCCGCTACCCCGTGCCGCACGCCCTCCTCGTCGACGTCGCCGAGACGATGGCCCGCTACGGGCGGCTGCGGCTGCTCAAACACCCCACGCACGGCCTGGTCCTGGAGACCAGCGACCGCCCGGTGCTGGAGGAAGTGCTGCGGTCGAAGAAGATCCAGCCGCTCACCGGTGAGCGCATCGACGCCGACACCGTCGTCGTACACCCCTCCGAGCGCGGCCAGATCAAGCAGGTGCTGCTGAAGCTGGGCTGGCCCGCCGAGGATCTGGCCGGTTACGTGGACGGCGAGGCGCACCCCATCGGCCTGGAAGAGGACGAGTGGTCGATGCGCCCGTACCAGCAGCATGCCGTCGAGGGCTTCTGGCACGGCGGCTCCGGAGTCGTCGTGCTGCCCTGCGGCGCCGGCAAGACGCTGGTGGGCGCCGGGGCGATGGCGCAGGCGCAGGCGACGACGCTGATCCTGGTCACCAACACCGTCGCGGCCCGCCAGTGGAAGTCGGAGCTGGTACGGCGTACATCGCTGACCGAGGACGAGATCGGCGAGTACAGCGGCACCCGCAAGGAGATCCGGCCGGTGACGATCGCCACGTACCAGGTGGTGACGGTGAAGCGGAAGGGCATCTACCCGCACCTGGAGCTGTTCGACTCCCGCGACTGGGGGCTGATCATCTACGACGAGGTGCATCTGCTGCCCGCGCCGGTCTTCAAGTTCACCGCGGACCTCCAGGCCCGCCGCCGTCTCGGTCTGACCGCGACGCTCGTACGGGAGGACGGCCGCGAGTCCGACGTCTTCTCGCTCATCGGGCCCAAGCGTTTCGACGCCCCGTGGAAGGAGATCGAGTCGCAGGGCTACATCGCGCCTGCCGACTGCGTGGAGGTGCGCGTCAGTCTCACCGACTCGGAACGGCTCGCGTACGCGACGGCCGAGACGGACGAGAAGTACCGCTTCTGCGCCACCACCGACAGCAAACGGCGCGTGACGGAGGCGCTGGTGAGGCGGCACGAGGGCGAACAGACCCTGGTGATCGGCCAGTACATCGACCAGCTCGACGAACTGGGCGAACACATCGGTGCGCCCGTCATCAAGGGCGACACCAGCAACAAGCAGCGCGAGAAGCTCTTCAACGCCTTCCGCGAGGGGGAGTTGAGCACGCTCGTCGTCTCCAAGGTCGCCAACTTCTCCGTCGACCTGCCCGAGGCGACCGTCGCCATCCAGGTGTCCGGCACCTTCGGCTCACGGCAGGAGGAGGCACAGCGGCTGGGGCGCATTCTGCGCCCGAAGGCCGACGGCCACGAGGCGCGCTTCTACTCGGTCGTCGCCCGCGACACCATCGACCAGGACTTCGCCGCCCACAGGCAGCGGTTCCTGGCCGAGCAGGGCTACGCCTACCGCATCGTCGACTCCCAGGACCTGCTCACGGCCCAGCCGGAGGCCGCGCCCGACAGCGACACCGAGTAGCAGCGGACGGCTGCCGCCGCCAGCAGTCCCAGCGTCAGCAGCGCGTAGGGCGAGGCGAGCGGCTGCATCCACCACTGGAGCCTCAGGTCGTCGGCCCCGTGCTTCGGTACGAGCCACAGCGTGCGCGCCGTGAAGACCGCCGCCACGGCCAGTACGAGACCCTGGCCCGCTCCGAGGCGCGCCCGCTCCGCCGCGAGCAGCACGAGCAGCGGCACGCACCACACCCAGTGGTGCGACCAGCTGATCGGGGAGACGAGCAGCGCGGTGAACGCGCTGACCATGACCGACCAGGCGGGCTGGCCGTGCCGTACATGCACATGGCGGGCCAGCGTCAGCCCCGCCACCACGACGGCCGCCGCGGGCAGCACCCACAGCAGACCGGGCTCGGCGGTGTGCGCGAGCCGCGCGGCCGCGCCCTGCAGGGACTGGTTGTCGACGATCCACGCCTTGCCGACCCGGGCCGTCTCGAAGAGCCGCCGCGTGAAGAACTCCCAGCTGGCGGACGGCAGTACGAGTCCTCCCGCCGCGACCGTGCCCGCGAAGCCCGCGAGCGCCGTGAGCCCGGCCCGTACCCGCCCCGTCAGCAGAAGATGGACCGCGAAGACCGCCGGCGTGAGCTTGATGCCCGATGCGATGCCGATGGCGAGGCCCTTGGCGCGCGCGCCGTCGGGACGTCCCAGGTCCCACATGACGAGGCAGGCGAGCAGCAGATTGATCTGCCCGAAGACGAGCGTCTGGAAGACGGGCTCCAGCCACAGCGCTGCGGCGGTCGCGGCGAGCACCACGGCGGGACGGCTCCACCCGCGGCCGCGCCGCCCGTGCGGCCCCGCCGCGCCGGGGAGGCCGTCCGCCATGCGCAGGGAGAGGTGGACGAGGAGGGCGAGAAGAGCGGCGTTGCCGGCGAGGAAGAGGACCTTGGCGACCGCCGGGGAGAGCCACACGGTCGGCACGAACAGCAGGGCTGCGAACGGCGGATACGTCGCAGGGAGATCCCATTCGGTGACGGTGAAGCCGTAGAGGTCGCTCCCGTTCACGACGGCTTCGCCCTCCGCCCGGTAGACCAGAAGATCCGCCATGGGGAAGCGCTCCACCAGGCACAGCACCGCCAGCGCGGTCAGCGACAGCACGAGCAGTGCGGCGGCCGCCCGCTCCCCCCTGTTTCCGCGAGTCACCTGCGCCGCCTCTCCGCTACGGTCCGTCGGTCCTTCGGTCCCTTGCCCCTGCGATTGTGCTCGCCCGTGCCGGCGGGAAATCCATTGGCCCCGTGCGCTCCGGCGGAACTAGGCTTCCGCGTCTGCCGCCTCCCGGTCCGGGGAGGACTCCCGACCGCTCGGAAACCGGTCGGCCTTCCGTCACTTACGAAGCGTCCCTGCGAAGGGCCCTTACGAGGCGCCCTCACGAAGGGCCTTCAAGGTGTCCTTACGAAGCGCATCCCACCCGGAGGCAAACCCGTGTCCGCCCCTGCCCATTCCGTCCCCGGTCACGCCCGCAACCCCCTCGACGACGAACGGGCCCATCTGGCGGCCTCCCGCGCCGCGCTGCGCGCCATGCGCGAGGAAGCGGAGTCCCTGGACATCACCGACGTCGCCGCCAACTGGGTCAACGCCGAGGTGCTGCGTGCCGGTCTCGACGCGCGCATCAGATCCCTCGCCGACCTCGCCCACGCCCCGCTCTTCTTCGGCCGGCTCGACTACGAAGCGGCCCGGACGCCCGCCCGTACCTTCTACATCGGCCGCCGCCACGTCCACGACGCGGAGGGCGATCCGATGGTGATCGACTGGCGGGCGCCGGTCTCGCAGCCCTTCTACCGGGCGTCGAAGAAGGACCCTCAGGAAGTCGCGCTGCGCCGCCGGTTCGGCTTCGCGGGCGGCGAGCTGACGGCGTACGAGGACGAGCACCTCACCGACACCGACACCGACACCGGCGGGGCGGAGGCGGGGGTGCCGCCCGCGGCGCCAGGCCCAGGGGGAGCATCCCGGCTGCTCCAGGCGGAGATCGAACGCCCCCGCGTCGGTCCGATGCGGGACATCGTCGCGACGATCCAGCCCGAGCAGGACGAGATCGTACGGGCCGGGATCGAGGGCTCCCTGTGCGTGCAGGGCGCGCCGGGCACCGGCAAGACGGCCGTGGGCCTGCACCGCGTCGCGTATCTCCTCTACACGCACCGGGAGCGGCTCTCCCGCACCGGCACGCTCGTCGTCGGCCCCAACTCCTCCTTCCTGCACTACATCGCGCAGGTGCTGCCGGCGCTCGGCGAGCTGTCGGTGCGGCAGACGACGGTCGCCGGTCTGGTCGCCCACGTCCCCGTACGGGGCGAGGACGGGCCGGAGGCCGCCCGTATCAAGGGCGACGCACGCATGGCGCGGGTGCTGCGCCGCGCGCTGCGCTCCGGCGTGAGCATGCCGCAGGAGCCGTGCGTGGTGGTGCGGGGCTCGCGCCGCTGGCGGGTTCCGGCGCATGAACTGGCAGAGCTGATCGAGGAGTTGCTGGCCCGCGACATGCGGTACGGATCGGCGCGGGAGGCCCTGCCGCAGCGCATCGCGCACGCGGTGCTGGTGCGCATGGAGCAGGCGGGCGAGGCCCCGGACGACCGGGTGCAGGACGCGGTGGCGCGGAACGCGGCGGTGAAGGCCGTGGTGAAGTCGTGCTGGCCGGCGCGGGACCCGGCGAAGCTGGTGCTGCGGCTGCTGTCCGATCCCGCGTTCCTCGCGGAGCACGCCGAGGGCGTTCTCACGGAGGAGGAGCAGCGGGCGGTGCTGTGGGCGAAGCCGGCGCGCGGTGCCGGGTCGGCGCCCTGGACCGCGGCCGACGCCGTACTCGTCGACGAGGCCCGCGACTTGGTCAGCCGCACGCCCTCGCTGGGACATGTCGTCCTCGACGAGGCACAGGACCTCTCCCCCATGGAGTACAGGGCGGTCGGCCGCCGCTGCTCGACGGGCTCCGTGACCGTGCTCGGCGACATCGCTCAGGGCACGACACCGTGGGCGACGGCGAGTTGGGAGGAGGCGCTGCACCATCTGGGCAAACCGGCAGCCGCCGTAGAGGAGTTGACGCTCGGCTTCCGTGTGCCGCGTCAGGTCATCGCGTACGCGTCCAGGCTGCTGCCGCAGATCGCACCGGATCTCCGTGCGGCCACGTCGGTCCGCGAGTCGCCGGGCGACTTCTCGGTGTGTGCCTGCCCGCAGGGGGAGTTGGACGCCGCGGTCGTCGAAGCGTGCCGTGCGGCGCTGCGGCGCGAGGGCTCGGTCGGCCTGATCGCGGCGGACGTCCGGGTGCCCGCGCTGGCCCGCGCCCTGGAGGCCGCGGGCCTGTCCCATCTCGCGCCCGGCACGGAGACGAGCGAGGGCTCCCGGCTCACGCTGGTCCCGGCGACGCTCGCCAAGGGCCTGGAGTACGACCACGTCGTACTGGACGAGCCCGCCGCGATCGCCGCCGCCGAACCCGGCACCCGCACGGGTCTGCGCCGCCTGTACGTCTGCCTCACGCGGGCGGTCTCCGGCCTCGCGGTGCTGCATGCGGCACCGCTGCCGGAACCCCTGGCATCCTGAGAACCCGAGAGCGGAGGCAGCCGTGTTGCAGGAGTTCCAGGCGGGGACGCTGGTCGCCGCCACGCTGACCACGGGTCTGAGCGCGGGCCTGTACTACGGCTTCGCCTGTGCGGTCATGCCGGGGCTGGCGCGGTCCGCGGACCGTACGTTCGTCGAGACGATGCAGCGCATCAACACGGCGATCATCAACGGCTGGTTCATGCTTCTCTTCCTCGGGTCGCTGGTGCTGACGGCCGCGGCCGCGGCACTGCAGTTCGCCGGCGGCGCGGGTACGGGGGCGGCGTGGACGGTGGCGGCGCTCGTCCTGTATTCGGCCGTGCTCGTGATCACGATGCGCTTCAACGTGCCGCTCAACAACCGGCTCGACGCCGGGGAGCTGCCCGGGAGCGATGCCGGACTCGCGGCGCTGCGGGCCGGGTTCGAGCGGTCGTGGGTCCGCTGGAACGCGTTCCGCGCGGCGGTCAACACGGCGGCGTTCGGCTGCCTGACGTGGGCCCTGGTGCTGCAGGGCTGACGTCGCGAAAGCATCACGCATCCGGGCCGGGGCTCGGCACGGCCTACGATCGGGCGCATGAAGGTCGCGGTGATCGGTGGCAGCGGACATGTCGGCTCCTTCCTCGTCCCACGTCTGGTCGAGGAGGGCCACGACGTCGTCGTGGTCAGCCGGGGACAGCGGAAGCCGTACCGTCCGCACGGCGCGTGGCGGCGCGTGACGACGGTGGAGACCGACCGCGAAGCGGCGGAGGCCGACGGCTCGTTCGGGCCCTCGATCGCCGGGCTGGGCGCGGACGTCGTCATCGACATGATCTGCTTCCGCGAGGAGAGCGCACGTCACCTGGTCGAGGCGCTCGCCGGGCGCGTACAGCACTTCCTGCACTGCGGGACGATCTGGGTGTACGGACCGAGCGGGCAGGTCCCCGCCGTCGAGTCCGAGCCGAGGCGGCCCTTGGAGGAGTACGGCCGGGGCAAGGCGGCGATCGAGGCGTATCTGCTGGACCAGGCACGCCGGAACGGCTTTCCCGCGACGCTCGTTCACCCGGGCCACATCACGGGGCCCGGCTGGGTGCCAATCAATCCGGCCGGGAACCTCGACCCGGCCGTCTTCCAGGCCCTGGCCGACGGGGCGGAGGTCAAGCTCCCGAACTTCGGGATGGAGACCCTCCACCACGTCCACGCCGACGACGTCGCGCAGGTCTTCACGGCGGCGATGGCGAACCGTTCGGCGGCGGTCGGGGAGAGCTTCCACGCCGTCGCGCCCACGGCGGTGACCCTGCGCGGTTACGCGGAGGCCGTCGCCGGATGGTTCGGGCGGGAGCCGCGGCTGGAGTTCCTGCCGTGGGAGCAGTGGCGCACCACGGTCGACGAGGGGGACGCCGAGGCGACGTACAGCCACATCGCGCACAGCCCCAACCGGAGCATGGAGAAGGCGATCAGGCTGCTCGGCCACCGGCCGCGCTTCACCGCGCTCGAAGCTGTCGAGGAGGCCGTGGACGCGCTCGTCGCGGACGGCCGCATCGAGCGCCGCGACTGACGGGGCCGTGGCAGGCAGCGCCGTGTCACGACTGGTCCCGCCAGGTGTCAGTTCCCTGCCGTCACCGGTCAGCCGAGAGCCGTCAGGCGTCAGGCGTCAGTTGTCAGGCGTCAGCGGTCAGGGCGTCAGGCGTCAGTTGTCTGCCTCAGCGCTCAGCCGTCAGCCGTCCGCGTGCTGTCGTGCCGCCAGGGCGTGCACCGTTTCGCGGGTCGCGGGATAGAGCGCGAGGTAGTGCTCGTAGAGCTCGTCGTAGACACGGCCGCGCGCGGGGTCGGGAAGGACCGTCGAGGTCACCGGATTCCAGTCGCCGATGTCCTCGCGCCTGGCCTGGCCCGTGCCGACGGCCGCCAGGAAGGCGTCGCCGTACGCCGCGCCGACGGTGTGGCGCGGCACCGACTGCTCAAGGCCCGTCACGTCCGAGACGATCTGCGTCCACAGCTCCCGCGCACCGCCGCCGACCGCCACCAGCCGCCGCAGGTCGCCGCCCGCCTCCCGCATCGCCGCGAGGTTGTGCCGTACGCCGAAGGCCGTGGCCTCCAGGGCGGCGCGGTAGAGGTGGGCGCGGCCGTGCCGGAGCGTCAGCCCCGCCACCACACCGCGCGCGTCGGGGTCGAAGAGCGGTGAGCGTTCGCCCGCGAAGTACGGGAGCATCAGCAGCCCTTCGGCGCCCGGCGGCAGCGCGGCCGCCTCCTCGGTGAGCGTGCCGTACCCGGTGCCGGTCAGGTCGCGGAGCCAGGCCGTGACCGCACCGGAGGTGGCCATGCCGCCCGCGAGGCAGTTGGTGCCCTCGAAGGCACCGGCAGTGGACCAGAGCCTTACGTCGGACACGGGCGCTGCGACGACGTTGACCAGGAACATCGTCGTCCCGTACATCAGCATCAGATCGCCGGGCCGGGTCGCGCCCACCGCGGCCGACTCCGCCCAGGCGTCGACCGTGCCCGCGACGACGGGGGTGCCGGCCGGGATGCCGGTCGCGGCGGCCGCGGCGGCGGTCACCTCGCCCACCACCTGTCCCGGCCACACCAGTTCGGGCCACTCCAGGCCCGGCGCCACGTCCTCGCACCACTCCTCGATCCATCCGCCGTCCCGCATCCCGTAGAGCGGGTCGCACTGGCTGGCGGAGTGATGGTCGAGTACGTATGCGCCGGTGAGGCGGCGCACGAGGAACGAACTGGCCATGTACCAGCGGCGCATGCGCCCGTACACCTCGGGTTCGCGCTGCCGCACCCAGGCGAACTTGGGGCCGAGTGCCTGACTGGTCAGCGCGGATCCGCAGCGCCGCATGATCTCGTCCTGGCCGTAGCGGGCGGTCAGTTCGGACACCTGGTCGCCCGCCCGGGTGTCGACGCCGTAGAGGATCGCCGGGCGCAGCGGCTCGTCGCCGTCCCCGGCGGGCAGCAGGCACGGCCCGATTCCGCTGACGCCGACGCCCGCGAGGTGCTCCCCGGCCGGTGCGCCGGCGAGGAGTTCGGCCGCCAGCTCGGTGAAGTCCCGCCACCACACGTCCTCCGCGTCGTGCTCGACATGGCCGGGCCGCGGACTGGAGGTGCCGTGCTCGCGCACGGCCTGGGCGACGAACTGCCCGTCGTCGCGCGTGAGTACGCCCTTGGAGCTGGCGGTGCCGATGTCGATCCCGAGCAGAAGAGTCATCAGGCGGCGTCTCCGAACCCGTCGTATGTGATGCCGAGTTGACCGCACACGGCGCGCAGTTCGGCGACGTGGTCGCCGGGCACCGCATGGATGTGGTTGGCGCCGAACCTGGAGAGGAACTCCTCCGCCTCGCAGCCGAGCGACGCGAAGGCGTGCGGCCACTCCCAGGTGGAGGCGCGCATCATGCGCTCGTTGGTCTCGTCGTCGTAGTGCTCGAAGGCGCCGTGCATGACGTGCATACGGTACGCGCCGTCCAGCCTTGTCAGCCGCGCGAAGGTCATCTCACCCGGTGCGGCGAGGTGTTGGACGGACGCGCCGCCTGCCGGGAAGTAGAAGACCTCCGGGTGGAGGCTGACGTGCCGCAGGTTCTCGGCGGGGTCGTCGGAGCGTGCCGCGTACCAGGTGGCGTGCTGGCCGGAGTTGCACAGGTCCCAGACGTCCTTGTCCGCGTGGTAGTGGCGTACGTCGGCGAAGAGCACCGGGTCGCCGGTGAGCAGCTTCAGGATCTGCATGGTCAGCGCCGCGTCCATGTCGGCCTCGGTGGAGGTGACATGGGTTTCCTTGGGGCCCTCCCAGTCGTACGGGTCGTTGAGGAAGGCCTCGGCGATGTCCATCGTGCAGAAGTTCGCGGTCAGTTCGGGCTGGCCCTTGATGCCGGAGAAGTCCAGCTTCCATTCGTCGATGAGCTCGCGCATCGCGTAGTACGTGCGGATCTGCCGCTCCAGGAGGTGCGGGGTGAGCCGGTCGCCGTCGTAGTGGACGGCGGCGACGCGCCGCTCCAGCCATTCGCGGGCCGCGGTGACGCGCCCGGCCTCCGCGTTCTCGCTGCGCCGTACGACCTCCCACTGGTCGATCTCCTCGACGTCCACGCCGAAGGTCTTCATCCACTGGTCGGTGTTGGCGGTGGCGGTGTACATCCCCATCGGCCGCCCGCCGATCCGGCCGAAGGTGGAACCGCGCAGCCCGGTCACGGCGGCGGCCGCCCGTACGTGCGTGAGTATCCGCTCGCGCACGGCGGGGTCGCCGAGATCCCCCCAGGCGCGTGCGTGCGTACGTCCGAGTTGGTCGAGGGCGCCGCCGCCGGCCAGCATCCCCACCATGCCGGGGAATTGGGGATCGATGTTGGCGACGAGCAGCAGCGGCCCGGAGGTCGCATCCGCGGCGAGCGCGGTGAAGTGCGGGAAGGTCCACACGGAGTGGTGGAGGATCGTGATGTCGGGATGCCGGTCGGCCACCCAGCGCGCCTGCGATACGGCGGTGGTGTTGCTGGTGACCTGCTCCGGCGCGACGAAGACCTCGTGCCCCGACTCCCGCAGCATGCCCGCGAGGGAGGCCGCGGCCCGCTCGACGTGGTCGTGGATGTCGCGCTGCACGTAGTCGCGGCCGTCGGAGACCGGGAGCAGACCGATGCGTGCCATGAGGGTTCCTCCAAGGGGGTGTGCCGTATCGGTTGTCGTGTGCCGTACCGGCTGGGGGAAGGGCGAAGTCCGGGGCGCGCGCCGTCACTTCATGCCGGACGTCTTCACGGACTCGACGATCTGCCGCTGGAAGCCGAAGAAGAGCACGAGCATGGGAGCCGCGGCGACGGCTGCCCCGGCGAGGACGTAGTTCCAACTGGAGGCGTACTGCGACTCGAACGACGTGATCGCCAGCTGCACGACCGTCAGATCCGGGTTGTTGGTGGCGACCAGCGGCCACAGGAAGGAGTTCCAGTTGGCGAGGAAGAAGAAGATCGCCAGCGCGGAGAGGACCGGCCGCGACAGCGGCAGCACCACCGACCAGTACACCCGCCAGTGCCCGCAGCCGTCGACGATCGCCGCTTCCTCCAGCTCACGCGGCAGCTGGAGATAGAACTGCCGGAGCAGGAAGATCCCGAACGCGTTGAAGATCGCGGGGACGATCAGCCCCGCGTAGGTGTCCAGCAGGCCCAGCTGACGTACGACCAGGAACAGCGGGATCAGCACCACAGGTGCGGTGATCAGCAGCGTGGAGAAGATCACGCCGAAGACCGCGTCGCGGCCTGGGAAGCGCAGCCGCGCCAGCGCGTACGCCGCCATCGAGTGCAGCAGCAGCGCCACGACGGTGACCACGGCGGAGACGAAGAAGCTGTTCAGCAGGTAGCGGGCGAAGGGCACTTCTGTGAAGACGTGTACGAAGTTGCCGAAGGTGACGTCGTCCGGTATCAGCTTGCCGTCGTTGACCTGCTCCCGCGGCTTGAGCGAAGCCGAGATCATCCACAGCACCGGGAAGAAGGCGGCGGCGGCCAGCACGACGGACAGCAGGGTCAGTCCGATACGGGCGCTCCGCCCGGCGTCCCGCTCGTGTGCGCCCTTGACCGTGGTGGCCGCGGCCTCACTCGCCATCGGAAACCCTCCCGCGCTGCGCTCGGCCGCCCGGCACGCCCCGACCGACCCTGCCGAAGTCCACGCGGCGCACCGCCGCACCCGCGGCGGCACCGGCCGGAACCAACGGCTCCGCATCGGCATGGACCGCGGCCACGGCCCGTACCGGCACGACACGAGCCGCCATACCGTCCGCCGCGACAAGCAGCCCCGCCTCACCCGCCATCGGAAACCCTCCCGCCCTTCGCGAACTTGAAGATCACCGCGGAGCAGAGCAGCATCGCCAGCACCAGGACGGTGCCCATGGCCGCGGCATAGCCGTACTCACCGAAGATGAACGCCTGTTGGTAGATGTAGAAGATCGCCAGCGAGGTGCTGTTGGCCGGGCCGCCGTCGGTGAGCACGAAGATCAGCTCGAAGCCCCCGGTGATCGCCGCGACCGTCGACATCAGCAGCACGAAGAAGCTGGTGGGTCTCAGCAGCGGCCAGGTGATGGTGCGGAACCGGGTCCACGGACCGGCTCCGTCGATCTTCGCGGCCTCGTAGTACTCCCGGGGTATCTCCTGCAGCCCCGCAAGGAAAATGATCATGTAGTAGCCCATCATCACCCACACGAAGACCGCGATGACGGAGTAGAGAGCGAGGGAGGGGTCGCCCAGCCAGGACTCCCCCTCGAAACCCACCCCGCGCAGGGACTGGTTCACCACACCGACCTGGTCGTCGAGCATGAACTTCCACAGCAGACCGACGACGACGAGGCTGATGACGTGCGGCAGGAAGAACAGCGTGCGGAAGATCCCGACGCCCGGAATCCGCTGCTGCACCAGCAGCCCCAGCCCGAGACTGACCACGAACAGCGCCGGGACGAGCACAAGCACATAGATGCCGGTGGTCTGCATCGAGTCCCAGAAGAGCGGATCGTCCATCATCCGCCGGTAGTTGCCGAGTCCGATGTACTCGTACGAGCCGAAGCCGCTGACCTGGAAGAAGCTCAGCACGACCGACAGGATCATCGGCAGCCCCACGAAGACCAGCAGCCCGAGGGCGTCCGGCGCCAGGAAGAGCCCGGCCGCGATCCACTCGCGGTGCCGCCGGCTGATCCTCCGCTTCGCAGGCTCCGTCCGCGGGGCGGGCGCCGCCGCCTCCCTCGTGGCGAGGTTCGTCATATCAGGCTCGCCCCCTTGTAGCTCTTGATGTAGGCCTCGACGGACTGCGCGGCACGTGCCGCCTCGCCCTCGACGCCGCGGCCGGCGAGCATGGCGCCCTGGATCGCGTCGGACATCGCCTTGTAGACGACGGGGGGATAGCGCGGCTCGGGACGGCCGCCGGGAAAGACCTCGTCCTTCATGTACTTCATCGCCCAGTCGTCATAGCCGCCCCGCTCGGTGCCGCGCCGCAGTGCGGACGTGCGCGGAGCGATGTCCCGCTTGGCCTTGATGCACCAGCCGGTGATCCGGTCGATGCACTCGTCCTCCATCGTCCCGAGCGCCCAGCCGCAGAACTCGGCCGCGGCCTCCGGGTCGCGGCCCTTGGCGTTCGCGCAGAACGACCAGCCGCCGAGCGCGGTTGTGTACTCGCCGCCCGGCGGCAACGGGTGCTTGAACATTCCGTACTCGATCTCGGGCGCGAACGCCTTGAGGCTCGCGATCTCCCAGATCCCGCTGTGCCACATGCCGGCCCGGCCCGTCTTGAAGCCGGAGACCATGTCGTCCCCGGCGGGCGCCGTGGCGGGGGAGATGCCCGTACGCACCGCGTCCTGCCACAGCTGGAGGGCCTGGCGCACGGCCTTGGAGTCGGCGGTCACGTTGCCCTGCTTGTCGAGGACGTCGCCGCCGCCCTGCCACATCCACGAGTACCAGAGGAAGTTCTGCAGATAGCCCGGTGCGGTCTTCAGGACGAGTCCGGCCCGGGTCCTGGTGGTCAACTTGTCGCCAGCGTCGAGCAGTTGGTCCCATGTACGGGGGATGTCGCCCTCCGACAGACCGGCCTTCTCCCACGCCGCGACGTCGTAGAAGACGACCAGCGGCTCGACCTCCATGGGCAGTGCGTAGACCTTGCCGTCGACCATCCGGCTGGCGAGCGTGTCCGGGTGGTAGTCCTTGATCGCCCTCCTGTCCATGTGCGGCGTCAGGTCCGTGAGGACGCCCCCGTTGTAGTAGCGCAGGAAGTCGCCGGGGCTGGCGAGGAAGATGTCCGGGCCGGCGCCTGCGGCGAACGCGGTGGGCAGCTTCGAGCCGTTCTGGTATCTCGGCGGCGGCATGAACAGCAGCTCGATCTTGGTCTTGTGCGAGTCGTTCCACTTCCCGACCAGGTCGGTGAACCACTTGCTCTGCGCGTTCAGTGCGGGGTCGTCGGAGCGATACGGCGCGTAGAAGTTCCAGAACGAGAGCGTGCCGCCCGAGGCCCCGGCCGAACCGCAGCCGGTCAGCAGCGCGGGCGCGCCGACGGCCGCCGCGCCGCCCGCGGCGAGCACTCCGCGCCGGGTGATGCCGCGCTCCGGCGGCCGGGCGGAAGGCCGCGCTCGCGCCCCGGTCACCTCGGCCCTCTCCGTCTCCGTCTCGGTCTCCGTCTCCATCGCCGACACCCCTCAATCCACTTCGAGTTCGAGGAGAGAGGGCGTGCGCGGCCGTCCGGACGAGGCCGGCGCGTCCAGGTAGAACAGCGCGGTCGAGGCGATGTCGTCGCTGGTCGGCCGGTACCGGTGCGGCAGCCCGTTGCCGTTGCCGGGCCCGATGCCGAGGGACTGCACCGTCACGCGCAGGTCCTCGGAGAAGCGCACGGGGTCGGCAACGTGCCACCGGTACATCCCGAACCGCTGCTGGCTGGCGTAGAGCCCGTCGGGCCGCAGGATCTGGTTCAGCCCGAGGTAGGGCGTGGTGTACGCGGTGTAGCCCTGCCCCGCGACGTCGAAGTTCCAGGCACCGCCGAAGTAGTCCTCGGTGCCGGTGCCGCAGATCGTGGGGAAGCCGGTGTCCCGTCCGTCCCCGTCGAGGTAGAACTTCACCTCGCCCTCGCCCCACCAGCCGGGGCTGTTGGTCGCCCAGGCCAGATACGTACCGACGTACTGCCCGCGTCCTTCGACGCCCTCCAGCAGGGTGTGCGTCTCTCCGTACGGGACGGGCCTGCTGCGGCGCCAATGGGCGTGCAGGAAGCAGGAGTCGGCGGGGACGGCGCCCAACTCGTAGTCGATCTGGTAGTAGAGGGTGACCGTCTCGGCGGAGAGGTTCTCCAGCGTGAAGCGCGCGTGGTCGTGAAAGGGCATCGGCCAGTACGAGTTGAAGCCGCCGTTCGGGTTCGCGGCGACCGGCTGCGAGGAGACCTGGCTGAAGACGTTCCAGCCGTTGCAGAAGAAGTCGCCGAGCGGCACCTCGACCGCCGCCTCCTCCGATCCGTCCCAGTACGCCCGCAGCAGCGTGCCGCGCCAGGCGCGGTGCGGCGCGGTCGTGCACCAGATGTGCCGTACGGTGCCGGGCCCGGCGACGGATGCCAGTTCGGCCGTCTCCCCCGGGGCGATCTCGATGCTCGGCGAGATCTTCCAGCCCCGGCCCAGCTCACCGGCGGCCTGTGCGCCGGTACCCTCGGTGGCCCTGCCGCCCGCGCCCTTGGCCCCGGTGACGTTCTCGGGACTGACGGAGCGGGTGATCTTGTCCGTACGCCTGGCCAGCTCGTCGAGCATGAACACTCCGTGGTTGAGAGTCCGGCGGGATCGATGAATGCGGTGCGGATGAATCCGGTGTCGATGGATACGGGCGGGTTCGAGAGAGAAGGTCGGCTGAAATCGATTTCTCAACCCTGGTCGCGATGCGCGGACCACCTGAAAGGGGAGGGCGACGGCGACCGCGGCCTGGCAGTGATCTTCAACAGGTCCGCTTCGACGGCCTGTTGAAATCCATTTCACGCGAACGTAAAGTTCACTGCAGAACGTGTCAAGAGGTTGGGCACAGCGGCTCCCCGCAGCCGGTGCGCAGCGTACGAAGGAGACCCGGTGGCAACCATCAGCGATGTGGCACGGACCGCCGGGGTCTCCCCCGCGACCGTCTCCCGGGTCTTCAACGGCGGCCGGGTCACCGCGGAACGAGCCGAGCGGGTCCGCAAGGCGGCCGCCGACCTCGGCTTCTCACCGAACCGGGTCGCGCGCTCGCTGCGCATGCAGCGCGCCAGCGTCATCGGCCTGCTCATCCCCGACATCGAGAACCCGTTCTTCACCTCGCTCGCCCGCGGCGTCGAGGACGCCGCCCAGCGCACCAACCTCTCCGTGGTGCTCTGCAACACGGACGAGGACGTGGAGAAGGAGCGCCGTTACCTCGACATCGCCGTGGCCGAGCAGATGGCCGGCGTGATCGTGGCCGCCGCCTCCCGCAAGCGCACCGACCTCTCCGCGCTCGCCGCCCGCGGCATGCCCGTGGTCGCCGTCGACCGGCGCCCGCGCGCGGCCGAGGTGGACGCGGTGATGGTCGACAACCAGCACGGCGGCGAGGACGCCACCGCCCACCTCCTCGAACGCGGCTACGAGCGGGTCGCCTGCATCACCGGCCCCGCCGGCGCCTCCACATCCGAGGACCGCCTCGCCGGCTACCGCGCCGCGATGCACGAGGCCGGAGTCCCCGACGACTGGACCCGGGCGCACACCCGGCACGCCGACTTCCGCGTCGACGGGGGCTACGCGGCCATGCGCGAGCTGCTCTCCCTCCGTACGCCCCCGGACGCCGTCTTCGTCGCCAACAACCTGATGACGGTCGGCGCCCTCAAGGCCCTGCGCGAATCGGGCATCGAGCCACCGGAGTTCGGCATTCTCTCGTTCGGCGACGTCCCCTGGGCGTCCCTGGTCAGGCCGCCGCTCACCACCGTCCAGCTGCCCTCGTACGACCTGGGCGCCTCGGCAGCGGCACTGCTGCAGGACCGGCTGGCGGGGTCCGGCAAGCCACTGCAGACGGTGGTTCTGCGCACGGTGCTCCAGCCACGCGAAAGCACGGACGGGCCCGGCGCACGGTGATCCCCCGCGTTACCGCCGGTGACATCCGGTGATACTCGCGTGACGACTGGTGATCGGCGCCGGTGACCGGCCGGTGCCATCCGCTCGGCGAGCGAGTGTCAGTGGGCGGTGGGAGTCTGATTCGAGTCAGGACCTCCGAAGGGATTCACCATGATCACCACTGACTTTTCCGTGGGCTCCCCGTGCTGGCTCGACCTCGGCGTGCGGGATTCCGCCGCTGCGAAGACCTTCTACGGCGGGGTGTTCGGCTGGACTTTCCAGCCGTTCGGATCGGGCGAGGAGGAGTTCGGCTTCTTCAGGTCCGACGGGAGGACCGTCGCCGCGCTCGGCCCGCTCGACGAGGACGCCCGCTCGGCCTGGATGATCTACTTCAGCACCCCCGAGGTGGATGCCGCCGCCGCGAAGGTCCGCGAGAGCGGAGGCACGGTGCGGGTCGACCCGTTCGACGTCAACGACCAAGGCCGCATGGCGCAGTTCACCGATCCGCAGGGCGCCCAGTTCGGCGCCTGGCAGCCGGGCAAGACGGCCGGCCTGGAGATGGTGGACGAGCCCGGCTCGCTGATGTGGGTCGAGCTGTACACGAGCGATTCGGCCCGGGCGAAGGAGTTCTACAAAGGGCTGTACGGCTGGGACTTCTCGGACATGCCGATGCCTGGTGACGAGTCCGGCACGTACACGATCATCGGCCCTTCCTCCGCACCGCAGGAGCGGATGCACGGCGGCCTGATGCAGGTCCCCACCGAGGTCCTCTCCACGGCCGGCGGCAGCCCGTTCTGGCATCCGGTCTTCCACACCACGGACTGCGACGCGACCATCGCCAAGGTCACCGAACTCGGCGGCAGCGTGGTCATGGGCCCGGAGGACGCCGAAGGCGTCGGCCGCATGGCAGTCTGCCTGGACCCGTTCGGCGCGGACTTCGTCGTCCTGAAGCCGTCGATGTAGGCGCTGGCCCCGGAGCCTGTGGGAGGCGCACCCCTGAGGGCGCCTCCCACAGGCTCCGTCACCGTAATCGGAGTGGTTACGGCTACCGCCAGGGCTACGGTGTGTGCATGGCAGACCCACGGGGATCCCTGCGCCGCCTCGTCGCCGCAGCCGATCACATCAGGGACCTGACTCAGTGACGACGTCTTCCACCGACGGGCGCAGCCAGGATGCACTGTGCCGCGGGCCCCGGGTGCATGTCCGGCACCCGGGTTCGGAGGACTATGACGAGCTCACCGCGCTGACCGGCCGGAGCGCCGGGCTTCACCAGCCGTGGGTGCCACGGCGGGAGACGACGCCTGAGGCGTTCGCGGACTACCTGGCCCGGGTCGCGCAGCCCACCCACGAAGGGTTCGTGGTCTGCCTGCGCGCGACGGGAGAGATCGTCGGCGCCGTCAACATCAACAACATCGTGCGCGGCTCCCTGCAGAGCGGCGCTCTGGGCTACGTCGCCTACGCGTCGACCACGGGCCACGGTTACATGACGGAGGGCCTGGGGCTCGTGATCCGTTACGCCTTCGAGGAGTTGGGGCTGCACCGGCTCGAAGCCAACATCCAGCCCGGGAACATCCGCTCGTCCAGGCTCGTCGAGCGCCTGGGGTTCCGGCACGAAGGGCACTCGCCCGCCTTCCAGTTCATCGACGGCGAGTGGCGCGGCCACGACCGGTGGGCGATCACCGCACCGCTGTGATCCCGGGCCCGAGCAGCCGACGGGCTGCCGCCGAAGGACCGGAGGTGCACAATCGCCCCCATGGCGACAAACGACGACTCCGGAGCCAGGTCCGCCGAACCCACCGAACCCACCGGCCCTGCCTACCCCGCTCATGACTCCGACCGGAAGACCCGCGACCGCCTGCTCTCACGCTGGAACGCTCTCCTCGTCAGCGCCCGCGACGGCCGCACCGAACCGGACCCGGACCCCTACGGCCGGAACCTGATCGGACGCTGGTCCGAGCCGCAGCGCTGCTATCACACCGTCCATCACCTGCTGGACGTGCTCAACCGCGTCGACGAACTCGCCCCGCACACCAGCGGGGCCGACATCGACGCGGTCCTGCTGGCCGTGTGGTTCCACGACGCCGTCTACCGCCCGGACCGCAGCGAGAACGAGGAACGCAGCGCCGCACTCGCCGAACGCGCCCTGCCCGAGGCGGGAGTTCGACAGGCCCGTACGGACGAAGTCGCCCGCCTGGTGCGGCTGACCGTCAGTCACGACCCGGCGCCGGGCGACGTCAACGGCGAGCTGCTGTGCGACGCCGACCTCGCGGTGCTGGCCGGCTCACCCGGCGAGTACGCGCAGTACGCGGCGGCCGTTCGTCAGGAGTACGGCTTCGTGCCGGACGGCCCCTTCCGCAAGGGCCGGGCCGAGGTGCTGCGTCAACTCCTCGGTCTGCCACGCCTGTTCCGTACCTCGTACGGCCAGGAGCGCTGGGAACATGTGGCGCGCCGGAACCTGGAGACGGAGATGGAGTTGCTCGTCACAGGCGATTGACGCATGACCGACTTGCGACCGGCCGACGTTGCTAGCACCCTGAACTGCCGGCTTGGCCCGGTCACAGCCGATCCCCCCACGGCCGAGACGTCCAGATCTCCCCAACACCAAGAGGCCACTCACAGAGGATCGCAGGCCACGTGGTCACTTCTTCCACCACCACCGGCAAGGACGCCCACTCTCCCGACCCGTCGTTCGACGACGTCTTCTGCGAGCTGCTGCACCGGCTCTACCGGCGGGCCGCCATGCTCGCCGGATCGCGGCAGTCGGCGGAGGACGCCGTGCACGAGGTCTACCTCAAACTCGCCGCCCGGCCCGAGAACTTCCTCGCGCATCCCGAGCCGTACGCGTACGCCTTCTCGTCACTGCTCAGCGTCGTACGGGACAGCTGGCGCAGAGAGCGGCGGCAAGTGCTCGTCGCGGACGTCGAGTTCACCGGCGAGGGCGGCGGCGGCCTTCCGGACGGTGGCGGGGGTGCGCCGCCGCCGGGTGCGCACTGGGACGACGGCGGTCTGGAGCGGCGGGCCTCGGAGCTCGAAACGGTCCGCCTGCTGCGGAAGTTGACCGTACGGCAGGCGGGTGTCGTCGTACTCGTGGACCTGGACGGCTACACCATCGACCAGGCCGCGAAGATCCTCGGTCTGCATCGCGGGACGGTGGCCATCACACGGCGACGGGCGCTGGACAAGCTGCGGGGGGCGCTGCGCCAACTGCCGGGTCACTCAAGCCGTTCGGAGCGCACGGACCATACGGGCCGTTCGGACCGTTCGGACCGTTCGGACCGCTCGGGAGGGGAACGGCATGCGTGCTGAGCGACGCGAGGAGACGGCCACCGCCCTCCGCGAGCAACTGCAGGCCGCCGACGCGGTGATCGATGCGCCGGACGGTCTGTGGGAGCGCGTGCGTGCGCCGCGCGAGGACGTCACCCCGGCGACGTCACGGGACCTCCCGCGCGGCCGCCGCCGTCCGCTGCCCGTGACGGTGATCGCGGTGGCCGCCGCGACGGTCGTGTTCGTCATCTGCGGTACGTGGTGGCTGATTTCGCCGTCCGCGGTGCCCGGAGCCGTCCAGGGCTCCTCGGCAGACTCGTCCAGGGGCTCGGAGGCGGCGGAGCGCTCGCGCCCCGTCACGCTGCGGGTGCACAACGTCGAGAAGGCGTGCCAGGAGCTGCGCACGCTGGAGTGCGCACTGCGGGTCGCGAACAGCCCGTACGAGCTCTACGCGGATCCCGGCAACTCGGCGGGACGGGTCTGGCACGGAGACAGGCTCACCGCGACCTGTGTGGTCACGGACGGGCAGATGGTGACGGACGAGAAGGGCGTCTCCTCCACTCGCTGGTACCGGGTCGAGAGAGCCCGCGAAGGCGGCGACGGCAAGCGGTTCGAGGGCTGGCTGCCGGGTGTGCGTACTCGCAACACGACCGAGGTGCGGCTCTGTTCCGACCCGGAGAAGCCCCGGTCGTACGGCAATTGACGCCGTCGGCGCCGACGCCGGTGCCGGAACATGGGCGCCGGAACGCCGGTGCCGGGACGGGACCGGGGGGGGAGGACGGGGGGAAGAGGACAGGGACGTCGCGACCCCCGTGCCGGTGCGGCGCGGTGTCGGGACGCCGGGCGGGTGACTGAGCGGCCCGCAGGCCACGCCCGCCACCGCCGGCGCCCCGGCACTCCCCCGAGTGCGCGCGGCCACGGAGACCGCGCTGTCCGTCCTGCCCCGTCGGAGCAGGACATCAGGTACACGTACGGGGACGCCCTCCCGTATGACACTTGTCAGTGAGACCTGCGTCACAATCCCGCCTCGCGCGCACGGCCGCGCGGGCGCACCATTGACACATGGAACTGATCGACGCCTTCGAGACGGCCTTCAAGGAATGGGACCGGCTCGTCCACGAAGTCGGGGAGCAGCAGTGGGACGACCCCACGCCGTGCAGCGACTGGAACGTACGGGACCTGGTCAACCACCTGGTCGGCGAACACCTTTGGGCGCCGCATCTGCTGAACGGCGAGACGCTCGCCGAGGTCGGCGACCGCTACGACGGCGACGTGGTCGGCGACGCCCCGGTCGCGGTGTGGGAGCAGGCGGGCAGCGGCTCGCGCTCCGCGTTCCACCGGAAGGGGGCGCTCCGCGGCGACGTGCACGTCACCGGCGGGAAGACGCCGGCCACGGAGTACGGCTGGCAGATGACGACCGACCTCACGGTGCACGGCTGGGATCTGGCCCAGGGCATCGGCGTACCGTCGCGGATGCATGACGAGCTTGCGGACACGGTCTACGACCACATCGCGCCGCAGGCCGGGAGCTGGCACGAGGCCGGGATCTTCGATCCCCCGGTGCCCGTGCCCGACGACGCGGTACCGCAGGACCGGCTGGTGGCACTCCTCGGCCGCACCCCTGAGCACAGCCCCTGAGCACCGCCCCTGAGCACCGCCCCTGAGCACACCGAAAGCGGCACCGGCACGCGTTGGTACGGGCGGTGCCTGACAGCGCGGAATGCGGGTCGCCGCCCCGTGGTTGAGGCGTGTGATGCCAGCCGAAACAGCGGGTCCCTCCGCAGCGCCGCACGCCGGGCCGCCGGCCGGGCCGCACGCCGGAGGAACCGACACCGGGGAGCGCGCCGGCGTCGTCCCCCGCCCCGCCCGGTCACGCGACCGCATGCCACCGTCCGTCTACGTTCTCGGCCTGGCGGTCTTCGCGCTCGGCACATCCGAGTTCATGCTCTCGGGACTTCTCCAGCCGCTCGCCCGCGATCTGGACGTCTCCATTCCGCGGGCCGGGCTGCTCGTGTCCGCCTTCGCGGTCGGAATGGTCGTGGGCGCACCGCTGCTCGCGGCCGCCACGCTGCGGCTGCCGCGCCGCGTGACCCTGATCGCGCTGCTGGCCGTGTTCGGGCTGGGTCAGGTGGCAGGTGCGCTCGCGCCCACGTACGGGTTGCTCTTCGCCTCCCGGGTGATCAGCGCCCTCGCCTGCGCGGGCTTCTGGGCGGTGGGCGCGGCGGTGGCGATGTCGCTGGTGCCCGTGAACGCGCGGGCCCGCGCCATGGCCGTCATGATCGGCGGCCTGAGCACCGCCAACATCGTGGGCGTGCCCGCCGGTTCACTGCTGGGCCAGCACGCGGGGTGGCGGTCGGCATTCTGGGCGGTGGCGGTCATGTCGGCGGTCGCGCTGGCCGGGGTGATCGCGCTCGTGCCGCGTACGGAACCGGCGAAGGGCGCGGACCGGCCACGGCTCCGCCGCGAGATGCGGATCTACGCCGACAAGCTGGTGTGGCTCAACGTCGTCACGATCGCCCTCAACGCCGCCGCCGTCTTCGCCGTCTTCTCGTATCTCGGCCCGCTGCTGACCGAGGTTTCCGGCATGGCGGAGCACCGGCTCCCGAGGGTCCTGGCGCTCTTCGGACTCGGCGGGCTCATAGGCACCGCGATCGGCGGACGCATCTCGGACGGGCACCTGTTCGGCACGATGTACGGGGGCATCGCGGCGTCGACGGCCGCACTGGCCCTGCTGGCGCTGCTGGCCCGCATCCCGGCGGCGGCGGTGGGGCTCTCGCTGCTGCTGGGCGTCACGGCGTTCATGACCGCCCCCGCGCTGAACGCCCGCATGTTCAATCTCGGCGATGCCGCGCCGACGCTCGCGGGAGCCACCACGACGTCGTCCTTCAACATCGGCAACACCATGGGCCCTTGGCTGGGCGGCCTGGTCATCAGCGCGGGATGGGGGTACCAGGCCGTGGCATGGACGGGCGCGGCGCTCGCGGCGGGTGCCGTCGTCACGACGGCTCTCGCCTCGCTCACACAGCGGCGGGCCCGTCGCCGGCCCGCTGTCGTCCGGCCTGCGACGGCCCGCGCCTCTTCGGGCGCCGCAGACCCGCGTCCGTGAGGCGCCGCACCAGCTCCTTGCTGCCGACCTCGACCGCTCCGGCCGAGACGGCCGCCTCGTAGCGGGCGCTCGGCACGTCGTAGTGGTCGCGGTCGAAAGCGCGGCGCGGGCAGCCGATCGCGGCGGCGAAGGCGTGGAGTTCCTCGTAGGAGACGTCGCTGACCAGGTGCGACCACACGAGACCGTTGCCCGGCCAGACGGGCGGATCGATGTAGACGGTCACCGCGCCTCCGCCTTCCCATGGCCGGCGGGCCGCCCCGTCAGAGCCACTTGTTCAGCGCTCCCACGCGGCAGACGGACGTCGTGGTCTCGCTGCAGACCCAGTGCGGGTCCTCGCCCAGCGCGGGTTCGACCTCCAGCGCATGCGGATCGGAGCCGAGACACACGGGACACAGCGGCCAGCGCCCGTACCGGTCGAGCAGGGCGTCCTGCACATCCTGGGCGACCAGGCCGCTCACGAAGCCCATCCCCTCGGGCCACTGCTCCACCCACCACCTCCGGTGCGCGACCGCCTCCTCGACGAGCGAGACCACATCCGCCTCCGCGACCTTGCCCGCCTCGAGGTCGGCGAGTACGAGAGCCCGGGCCGTGTGCAGTGTCTGCTCAAGCTGGTCCATGACTCCATTGCACCAAAGTGGTGACGGGCAGCGCCGTGGTCTCGGCCACCCCGCAGGACCGGCGGGGATCGCGAAAAGATCCCGGTAAGGAACCATGACGGACCCATGTGCGCACCTCTTGACGTGGGCACGGCGGGAAAATATCTTCCACCGATGACCACGTATCTGAAGGAAAGTTTCGCCAGAAACGGCCGCACGCGTCCCAGACCCGGCGGCGGCACCCCCACCGGAAGCACACCCCACGGAGGTTCGTCCCCCATCACCGGTCCCCGCGGCGCAGCCGCCGCACCCCAGCCCGCCGCGCGTCCGGCGCCCGGCGGACGGCCCGGGCCCCCCGGGCCCGGCGCACTCGCCGCCAAGGTGCGCACCATGGCACCGTCCATGACGCGTTCCATGCAGCGCGTCGCCGAGACCGTCGCGAGTGACCCCGCCGGGTGCGCCCAGCTCACGGTCACCGGCCTCGCCGAACGCACCGGCACCAGCGAGGCCACGGTCGTACGCACCTCCCGTCTGCTCGGCTACCCCGGGTACCGCGACCTGCGCCTCGCGCTCGCCGGCCTCGCCGCCCAACAGGAGTCCGGCGCGGCCCCGTCCGTCACGGCCGACATCGCGGTGGACGACCCGATCGCGGACGTCGTGGCCAAACTGGCGCACGACGAGCGGCAGACACTCGCCGACACCGCCGCCGGCCTCGACACCGTGCAGCTGGAGGCCGCAGTCACCGCCGTTGCCGGTGCACGCCGCGTCGACGTGTACGGCGTGGGGGCATCGGGCCTCGTCGGCAAGGACCTAACGCAGAAGCTGCTGCGCATCGGCCATGTCGCGCACGCGGAGGCCGATCCTCACCTGGCCGTCACCACCGCGGTGCAACTCGGCGCCGGTGACGTGGCGATAGCCATCACTCATTCGGGTCGTACGGTCGACGTCATCGAACCGCTCCGGGTGGCCTTCGACCACGGGGCGACGACGATCGCCATCACGGGGCGTTCGGACGGCGAGATCGCGCAGTACGCCGATCACGTACTGACCACGTCGACAGCGCGCGAGAGCGAACTGCGCCCGGCGGCGATGTCGAGCCGTACGAGCCAACTGCTCGTCGTTGACTGTTTGTTCATCGGCGTGGCGCAACGTACGTACGAGAGCGCGGCCCCCGCGCTCTCCGCCTCCTACGAGGCACTCGCACACCGGCACTCACCGCGCCCGCGCTGAGCCCGCCCGCTCCAGTCCCGGATCCCGGCCCGGGCTGGTTGTCGGTGCGGCAGACGCGTACGTGCACGGTCAGCCGACGGCGCAGCCGTCCGGACTCGCACCGGAGTGCGAGTCCGTGCCCCTGTCCCTGCCCGAAAGGCGTCCATGTCCGCAAGGCGTCCGTGTCCGAAACGCGTCCGTGTCCGTTATCCGAGCCGGACCACGCGTCCGTGCCGAACCGCGTCCGTGTCCGTGTCCGCGTCCGTTGCCCGAGCCCGAGTACTCATCTGAAACGGCATCCGCATCCGCGTCCGCGCGAGCCAGAGAGAGCCCCACCTCCCCATGACCTCCACCGCCGACACTCCCCCCTCCTACAGCAAGCTGCGCGCGCAGCTGGAGACGCTGACCACGGAGGCGTTCCGAAGCGAACTGTCCGAAATCGATCAGCTGCCCACCCTGGAGATCGCCCGGATCATGCAGGGTGAGGACGCCACCGTGCCCGGTGCCGTGGGCGAGCAGCTTCCGCAGATCGCCGCCGCCATCGACGCCACCGCCGAACGGATGGCGCGCGGCGGCCGTCTCGTCTACGCGGGCGCCGGCACCGCGGGCCGGATGGGCGTGCTGGACGCCAGCGAGTGCCCGCCCACCTTCAACACCGATCCGTCCGACGTGCTCGGCCTCATCGCGGGCGGCCCGGGCGCGATGAGCAGGTCCGTCGAGGGGGCCGAGGACAGCAAGGAGCTGGCCGCCGCCGACCTCGACGCCCTGCAGCTGACGTCCGACGACACGGTGGTCGGCATCTCCGCATCCGGGCGCACCCCGTACGCGGTCGGCGCCGTCGAGCACGCGCGCCACACCCACGGTGCGCTCACCGTCGGCTTCTCCTGCAACGCGAACTCGCCGCTCGGGGACGCGGCCGACCTGCGTATCGAGGTCGTGGTGGGCCCGGAGCTGCTCACCGGCTCGACCCGCCTGAAGGCCGGAACGGCGCAGAAGCTCGTCCTGAACATGCTGTCGACGATCACCATGATCCGGCTGGGCAAGACCTACGGGAACCTGATGGTCGACCTGCGCGCCTCGAACGAGAAGCTGCGCGCGCGTTCACGCCGCATCGTCGCCCTCGCGACGGGTGCCGGGGACGAGACGATCGAGGCCGCTCTCACCCAAGCGGGCGACGAGGTCAAGAACGCCATTCTGATCATTCTCGCGGGCGTCGACGGCCGCAGGGCGGCCCGTTTGCTCGAGGAGGCCGACGGTCATCTGCGAGCCGCGCTCCGCGCGGCGACCGGCGAGGGCTGACAGTGGATCCCAAGCGGCTGGCCGCCGCCGCCTGCGGTTAGCCAGTGCCGGGAGGCGCACTGGCTCGACCGCGCCACTTTCCGGGTCCCCCGGACCGCCAGAGAGCGACCGCGCCCATGAGCACAGACAAGAACCGCCAGATCGCCGAGGCTCTGCTCCCCCTCGTGGGGGGTTCGCAGAACGTCGTCTCCGTCACCCACTGCATGACCCGGATGCGGCTCGGCCTGGCCGACCGCTCACTGGTCCAGGACGCCGCGCTCCGCGCGCTGCCGGACGTGGTGGGCGTCGTCGAGGACGACGACACGTACCAGATCGTGCTCGGCCCGGGGAAGGTCGCCCGGGTCACCACCGAACTCCAGGCCATCGCCCGGCAGGACTCGGCTGCCGGCACGGCGCGCGGTACGGCGGCCGGTACGGCGGCTGCGACTGCCGACGTGCCGCCCGCCGCGGCGGCGGCCGCGACGGCCGACGGCCCGTCCACGTCCCCGTCCCCGGTCACCGCCGGGGAGCTGGCCGAGCGGGGCGACGCCATCCGTGCCGCGCACAGACGTAAGAACGCCACACCGGTGAAGCAGATGCTGCGCCGGGTCGCCAACATCTTCGTCCCCCTGATCCCGGCGCTCATCGGCTGCGGCATCGTCGCCGGCATCAACGGCATCCTGACGAACCTGGTCAGCAGCGGCAGCGCCCCGTGGGCATCCGGCATGGTCCCGGCGCTGACGGCGATCTCCACCGGGTTCATGTCGCTCATCGCAGTGTTCGTCGGCATCAACACCGCCGCGGAGTTCGGCGGCACGCCCGTCCTCGGCGGCGCGGCGGCGGCCGTGATCGTCTTCGCCGGGGTCTCGAAGGTCTCCGCGTTCGGGGAGAAGCTCGCACCCGGGCAGGGCGGCGTGCTGGGCGCGCTGTTCGCGGCGCTGCTCGCGGTGTACGTGGAGAGGTGGTGCCGGCGCCGGGTGCCGGAGGCCGTCGACGTACTGGTCACGCCCACCGTCACGGTGCTCGTCTCCGGCCTCGTCACGCTCTTCGGCCTGATGTACGTGTGCGGGCTCGTCTCCACCGGCATCGGCCACTTCGCCGACTGGCTGCTCCTGCACGGCGGAGGCGTCGCCGGCTTCGTCCTCGGCGGTCTCTTCCTGCCGCTGGTGATGCTCGGCCTGCACCAGGCGCTCATCCCCATCCACACCACCCTCATCGAGCAGGACGGCTTCACGGTTCTGCTTCCCGTCCTCGCGATGGCCGGGGCCGGCCAGGTCGGTGCGGCGATCGCCGTCTACGTCAGGCTGCGCCGCAACACCTCGATCCGTAAGACCATCAAGTCGGCACTTCCGGCCGGGGTGATGGGCATCGGCGAGCCGCTGATCTACGGCGTCTCGCTGCCGCTCGGCCGTCCCTTCATCACCGCCTGCGTCGGAGGGGCCGTCGGCGGCGGTGCCGTCGGGCTCTTCCACCAGCTCGGCACGTCGGTCGGCTCCACCGCGATCGGCCCGTCGGGCTGGGCTCTCTTCCCGCTGCTGAAGGGCAATCAGGGGCTCGGCGCCGTGGCCGCCGTCTACGCACTGGGGATGGGCACGGGATATCTGGCGGGCTTCCTCGTGACGTACTTCTTCGGCTTCAGCAAGCAGATGCTGACGGAACTGAACGCCGGCCCCGATGCGGAGACCGCCTCGGCGCCGAGCCGCGTGGTCGCCGCGGGTGCGCCCGTACGGCGGGAGGCGGGCGCCGCCATGAGCGCGACCGGCACGCGGGACGAGGACGACGACGGTGACAGCGGCGGCATCGAGGACGACGGCGGCGGCAGCGGTCACGGCGGAGGCGGCGGAGAGCCGAAGCAGCCGGCCGGCGTCTGACCCGGAGCCCGACCCGGAGCCCGAGCCTTCGGAGCCGGCGGAGCCGGCCGTCAAACGAACACCCCGGCGCGGGCCGCGGCGAGCGCAGCTTCCGCGGCCCGCACCGCCGTCTCGGCGTCGACGGGCTCCCCCGAGATGAACAGCCGGTAGTACAGCGGGGCGACCGCCGCCCGTACCGTCTCCTCCCCGTCCGTCCCCTCGGGCAGCTCCCCGCGCTCCACGGCACGTACGACGACGGATGCCGCCCCGCGGTGCCGGCCGGCCAGAAAGCCGTGGAGGGCGCGGGCGGTCACCTCGTCGTGGACCGCGGCCGAGACGAGGGCACGCGAGACGGCACCGGCCTCCGGGTCGCTGAAGTGCGTGACCACGAGCGAGGTGAGTTCCCGAAGGTCACCGCGGACGTCGCCGGTGTCGGGCACGGGCCACGGTTCACCGGAGGCGAGATCGAGGGCGTCGGCGGCGAGCCCGGCTGCGTTTCGCCAGCGGCGGTAGACGGTGGCCCTGTGCACGCCCGCCCGTGCCGCCACGCCCTCGATCGTCAGACCGCCGTAGCCCCGGTCGGCGATCTCGGCGAGCGTCGCCTCCCGCACGGCCTCACGCGTCCGGGCCGTACGGCCGCCGGGGCGCGTACGACCCGGCTCGGGACCCGCAGCGGCGCTCAAGAGCCATCCCCGTAATCGCGTTGCATGGCCGGAACCCCCTGTGTCACGCTCACCACCTTAACGCAACACTGTCGCGTTTGTAGCCGCCGACATTCACTGCACGGCATCCTTCGGACGGGCAGGTACAAGTACGCGAAGAACGGGGTGGACCGGCGTGACGAAGACGCTGATCGTAGAAGAGACCGAGATCGCGGCGGGCGGCGGCGACCCGGCAGCGGGCCCGTACGGCATCACGGCAGGACCGGACGGCGCGCTCTGGTTCACCCTCGTACACGCGGGCGTGATCGGCCGACTGGAGCTGCCCGCACGGAAGTTCAGCTTCTACCCGTTGGAGGCCCCCGACAGCGGCCCGACCGTCATCACTCAAGGGCCGGACGGCGCGCTGTGGTTCTGCCGTACGAAGGACCACCGCATCGGCCGCATCGGCACCGACGGCCTCACGCGCGAATTCGCCCTGCCCGCACCGGAGTCGAGCCCCTACGGGATCACCGCCGGGCCGGACGGCGCACTGTGGTTCACCGAGCCCGCGGCGGACCGGATCGGCCGCATCACCACGTCCGGGGAGACGGCCCACTTCCCGCTGCCCGTACGGGGCGGATACCCGTCGGCCATCACGGCGGGGGCGGACGGCGCGCTGTGGTTCACGCTGAACCAGGCCGATGCCGTCGCCCGTATCACCACGGCGGGCGAGATCACGTCCTTCCCGCTGCCGACGGCAGGGGCCGCGCCGGTGGGCATCGCCGCCGACCCCCATGACGGCGCGGTGTGGTTCGCGGAGATCGGCGCGGGCGCGGTCGGCCGCATCACCGCCTCCGGCGACATCACCGAATTCCCGCTCCCCGACCCGGCCTCCCGTCCGCACGCCGTGGCCGTCGACGCCGCCGGCGCGTGCTGGATCACGGAATGGGGCACGGGCCGCATCGGCCGCATGACACCCGACGGCACCCTCACGGAAGCGGCCCTGCACACCCCGCACGCCGAGCCGCACGGCCTGACCCCCGGCCCGGACGGCGCGATCTGGACGGCCCTGGAATCGGGAGCGCTGGCCCGCGTCACGGAGCGCTGACCTCACGCGCCGGAGGCGCCCCGCCGGCGGACTTGCGGAGGAACGCCACCAAGTCCTCCACGCTGTAGCCGAGTTCCCCGCCCCGTTCCGCGGCCATGAGGAGGAACTGGCCGACGATTTCCGCCCCCCACCCGTCCGTACCGTCGTTGCACCACTCCCACATCTTCTCGATTCCGAGATCGGTCATCGGCAAGCCGTGCTCCGACCTGACCTCGGCGCACAGCTCGGCGACCGCGTCCAGGAGCCTGGCCCCGGGCCGCTCGCACTTCAGCCCGAAGTACGGCCCGAAGCCCGCGGCGACGCAGCCTTCCGGAGGACTCGCCCGGAGAGCGGCGAAACGTGGGTCGTCCAGCGGGGGCACTTCCACCGGAGGACAGTGGATGAGATTGAAGCGGTGCCATCCCGGCGATGGGGGAGGAACCGGCCGTTCGTGCGGCAGACCCGCGGCCTCGTATGCGCGTTCGCGGGCCTCTTCATACGTAGGACCGTGCACGGTCGTCGAGTTGGAGCCGTCATCCACGACGGCGGGCCGGCCTCCCGATTCGTCGCAGGCCTCGAACTGAACGAGTTCGCCATGCCGTCACCCTCGCAGAGGGCACTGACAACGACCGGTGACCGGCTGGTCACATCCGTTCAAAGCTTCAGCAGCCGCTCCGTCGCCTGCTTGTACCGGCGCAGGGCCAGGCGCAGTTGCTCCGTTCCCGCTTCGGAGTCCGGGCCGGCCGGGCCGGTCGCGCCGCCCGGGCCGGCCGAGCCGTCCAGGCCGTCCGCGTTCTGCCACGGCTCGCGGTTCTGCCACGGCTCGCGCAGTGCGCGCCGCCGCCGGGCCAGGGCCTGTTCGAGGTGGCGTGCGGCTTCGTCGAAGACGTCGTCCGCCTGCTCGACCGCGCGACGCGGCCCCTCCACGAAGCCGCTGACGGCGTGGTGCAGGCGAGCGGTGAGGCGGTCGCGCTCGTCCCGGTCCAGGAACGGGGTGGCGCCGGCCTCCTCCACGTGCTCCCGGCGGGCGGCAGGTGGCGTCTGCCGCCGCTGTGCCGCCGTCGGCGGTACGAGGCCGTGGCCCGGCCCGGTGCCGGTCGCCGCCGGGTCGGCCGGTGCTCCCGGCGGAGCGGGCGGCACCGCGGGCGGGTTGGCGGCGGCCGGGGTGCCCTCCCGCGAACCGGGATCGGCGGAGTCGCGGTGGGCCGTCTCGCGTGGCGTCACGACGCCTCCCGTCCGTTCGTGGGACGGCGAGCGGTGAACAGCCCCCGGGCCGTGCCGTCGTGGGTCAGCGGGCGGGCGGTCTGCGGCGCCCGTCCGGTCCACCCGGCTCGCCACCCGGACCGCCCGGGCTTCGGCTCGGGCTGCTCCGTGGCCAGCACGTCGAAGAACGCGCGGGCTTCGAGCATGGCCACCCGCATGTCCTCCGTACCGGCGGCGTCCTCCGCGGCAGGCGTGCCGGGCGCACCAGGCGTATCAGCCGTACCGGGCGCACCGGCCGTCCGGGACGGAGCCGTCGTGCCCGCCATACCGGCCGTGCCCGCCGTGCCCCCCGTGCCCGCCGTCGCGACTGCCCACAGCCGCCGGTAGCCCTCGATGTGGTGAGGGTGGTGCACGGAGAGCGCGTCGATGTGCTCGCCATGGCGTTCCGGACCTGGGAAGCCGCGCGCCTGAGCCAGGCCGCCCAGCAGTTGGTGCACCTCGGCGAGAGCCTGCCGCGGCGATTCGACGAAGCGTTCCTGCGCCGCCGTCCAGCGGCTCAGGTACTGCTCGCGCACCTGCGGCGGAAGCGGATGCGGCCTGATGGAGCCGTATGTGCGTACCCGCGCGGAGAGTTCACGCTCCGCGGCCTTGGTGTCGCCGTTGTGGCGGACGAGCACCCTCTCGTACTCGGGCCCGAAGCGGCGCTTGAGGCCCGGGCCGCCGCGCTTGCCGACACCGGTGAAGAGCGCACCGGCCACAACGACGGCAACGGCCGCTATCAGAACAATCATCACAACTGATGACACTGTGCCCACCCCGAGTTTTCTTCTCGTAGCGGATAGTTCGCCTCCGGGTAGCCGCGCCGTCCGTCCGCAAACGCCGGGACGACGGCCACGGCGGAGCGGATCATGGGTGCATGAGCGGCGACACGGAACCGGGATCCGGCAGCACGGGGATGCGCGAACGCAGGACCGTCACGCGCCCCGTGGCGTTCTGGCTGGTGGCCGCCGCCTTCACGGTGACGATGCTGGGGACGACGCTGCCGACCCCGCTGTACGTCGTCTACCAGCGGGAGCTCGACTTCTCCACCCTCATGGTCACCGTCGTCTTCGCGACGTACGCGGCGGGGGTGCTGGCCGCGCTGCTGCTGGTCGGCCATGTGTCGGACGAAGTCGGCCGCCGCCGGACGCTGTTGCCGGGGCTCGTGCTGTCGATGCTCAGCGCCGTCGTCTTCCTCGCCGCGCACAATCTGGAACTGCTCTTCGTCGGGCGGCTGCTGTCCGGCCTGTCCGCGGGCATCTTCACGGGCACGGCGACCGCCGCCCTCGTCGACCTGGCCGACGGCAACAGGAACTCCGGCCGGGGCAGCCTGGTCGCCACGGTGGTGCAGATGGGCGGCCTGGGCAGCGGCCCGCTGCTGGCCGGCGTGCTCGCCGAAGTCGCACCGGCGCCGCTTCGTCTCCCGTACGCGGTCGACCTGGCGCTGCTCCTGCTGGTGGCTGCCGGGTTGTGGTTCATGCCGGAACCTGTCGGAGGCACCGTGCGGCGTCCCAGGATGCGAGTGACGAAACCGGGGGTTCCGCAGGGGATGCGCGGCACTTTCGTACGGGCGGGCATCGCCGGGTTCGCGGGCTTCGCGGTGCTGGGGCTCTTCACGGCCGTGTCTCCGTCGTTCCTCGGCCAGTTGCTGGGCATGGACAGCTTCGCGCTCACGGGCGTTGTGATCTTCGGCGTGTTCGCGGCGTCCGCCGTGGGGCAGATCGTGCTGGTACCGCGGTTCGGCGAGGCGTCACTGCCGCTCGGGTGTGCGGGACTCGTCGCGGGGATGTGCCTGCTGACGGCCGGGTTCACAGTGCGGTCGTTCGAACTGCTCGTGACCGGAGGCGTGATCGCGGGAGTCGGTCAGGGCATGAGCTTCCGCGCCGGACTCGCGGCCGTCAACGCCGAGGCTCCCGTCGCGCGGCGTGCCGACGTGGCCTCGACGTACTTCGTCGTGCTCTACGTGGCGCTGTCCCTGCCCGTGATCGGCGTGGGGGTGGCCGCCGATCTGTTCGGGCTCCGCGCGGCGGGAATCGCCTTCAGCCTGATCGTCGCCGCGCTCGCCGGTTCCGTGCTGGCGGCGCTGCTGCGCGCGGGGCGGGCGCCCCGCGCGACATGACGGCCCGCGCCACATGACGGCCCGCATTGACGTGACGGCCGACGCGACATGACGGCCGGCGCGACGCGACCGCCCGCGCCGCACGACGCCCGCGCCTCATCACGAAGGCGCGGCTGGCGCGTGCTCCTCCAGTCCGACGTCCGTCTGCCGCGACTCCTTCGAGTACAGGAAGGCGACGAGCGAGACCGCCGCCGTCGCCGCCATGAAGACCGCGACGAGCCAGGGGTCGCCGTCCGCGTACCCCAGCAGCGCCGCCGCGATGAACGGCGAGAAGCCGGCGAGCGCCGCACCCGTCTCGCGCGACGCCGCGAACCCGGTGTAGCGCACCCGCGCCCCGAACAGCTCGGCGTAGAAGACCGGTTGGACGGCGATCATCGGCGCCAGACCCAGCGAGGTCGCCACGATCATCGCCAGCCAGATGACCACGGGGACACCCGTGTCCAGCAGCAGGAAGAACGGGTACGCGAACAGCCCCGTGAAGACGACGCTGAACAGGTTCAGCGGCCTGCGCCCGATCCTGTCCGACAGCGCGCCGTACACCGGCTGCAGCGCGATCACGACGAGCCCGAACGAGATCACCCCGGTCAGCGCGACCCACTTGGGCTGCTCGACCTGAACGGTCAGATACGAGACGGAGAAGGTCGCATAGATGTACACCACCGAGGTGTCGCAGATGTGCGCGCCGATCCCCACCAGGAAGCTGCGCGGATAGCGCCGCAGCGCCTCACGGACCGGGAGCTTCACGACGCTCTTGTTCTCCTTCATCCGCCGGAAGACGGGGGATTCGGCGACGCGCAGCCGCAGATAGAGCGAGACCCCGATCAGTACGAAGCTGAAGAGGAACGGCAGCCGCCATCCCCAGCTCTGCTGGCTCGCCTGCGGCAGCATCCCGACGAACAGGAAGACGACCATCCCGAGCACGAGCCCCGCCTGCACGCCCATCTGTGCGAACGACGCGTAGAAACCGCGCCGTTCGGCCGGGGCGTGCTCGGCGAGCAGCGTCGAAGCACCGCCGAACTCGGCGCCCGCGCCCAGCCCTTGGCACACCCGCATCAGCGTGAGCAGCACGGGAGCCATGACGCCGATCGACTCGTACGTCGGCAGGAGGCCGATCAGGCCCGTCGAGAGCCCCATCACCAGCGTCGTCAGTACGAGCGTGGCCCGCCTGCCGATGCGGTCGCCGAGGGCGCCGAAGAAGAAGCCGCCCACCGGACGGAAGACGAAGCCGACGCCGAAGGTCGCGAGGCCGATCAGCGTGCCGGCCGCCGGGTCGTCCTGGACGAAGAACAGGTCGTTGAAGACCAGCACGACCGCCGTGCCGTAGATGAAGAAGTCGTACCACTCGAGCGCCGTACCGACGACGGACGCGGTGACCACGCGCCGCAGCTCACGGTCCGTCCGCATGCTCCTGGGCGGGGCCGTGGCCCCGGTCTCCGCCGCGTCGGCCTCGCCCGCGGGTGCCGCGCCCGCGTCGGCTGCGCCCGTGGGCGCCGGGTTCTCCGGGTCGGGGGTGGGGGTCGTGATCCTGGTGGGTGGTGGTTCCTCGGACATCGCCGTCTCGATTCATCCGTCCCTGCCGCCTTGGCCGCCCGGGTCCGGACTCCGGCCCACCTTCACCATCGTTTTGCCTGACGGAACTCTGTTCCGGAAACCGACCCCGGGGTTCCGGAATGCTGCCACAGCCCTCCGGGGCTGTGAACCCGCGCGGCAGCAGCAGACGGGCACCCCTGGACCGGCCGCACCCGGGGCACACCTGGACCGGGCCCCCGCAACGGTCCCGCTGCTTAGACTGGGCCGATGGCCAGCGAGCGGCACCGTACTGCGGCGGACAAGACACTCGACGTGCTGGAGGCGCTGGCCGGACACCGCAGCATCGCGGAGATCTCTGAGGTCACAGCGCTGCCCAAGCCCACCGTCCACCGGATCCTGCAGACCCTCGTCGAACGCGGCTTCGCCCGCCCCCTCGGCCGCGGCAGCTACGCGACCGGACCCCGCGTCCTCACGCTCGTCGGCGCCCACCAGCGCGAGGGCGACCTGCCCGACCAGGCGCGCCCCGTCCTGGAGGCACTGCGCGAAGAGACGGACTGGACGGTCCACTTCGCCCTGCTCAGCGGCGACGAGGCGGTCTACGCGGCCAAGCTGGAGGCCGACAAGCCCTACCGGCTCGCCTCACGCATCGGCATGAGCCTCGCGCTGCACTCCACATCGGTGGGCAAGTCCGTACTCGCGACGCTGCCCGACGAGTCGGTCCTCGCCCTCCTCAAGCGCACCGGCATGCCCGCGCACACGGAACACACCCACACCGACCCGGCGAAGCTGCTCGGCGAACTCACCGCCGTACGGGAACGCGGATACGCCGAGGACCGCGAGGAGAACGAGTACGGCGTCGTCGCCGTCGGGGCGCCCGTCCTGGACCACTCGGGGCTGGCCGTCGGCGGCATGAGCGCGGTCACCCTGAGCAGCTTCTCGGGCGAGGCGTCCCTGGCCCGGTGCGGGAGAGCCGTCGCCGCCGCGGCACAGCGCTTCTCGCTGACCCTGGGCGCGCCGGCGCCCGGCTGCCTGGAACGGCGTTGATGGGCGGAGGTTTGTGGGGCAGGCTGTGCAGCGTGCCCGTCCGCCACTCCCGGCCGGACGGACGCCGAGCCGAAGTGAGTCGGAGCTGGTGCCGTGACGGGCAAGCTTGCCGGGAGGGGACCAGGGTGAGGAGGGGCATGGTGGCACGCCGCGTACGCAGCACGGGGCCGCGTCTGCCCGGCATTCTTCTCGCCGTCCTGCTCGCCCTGTTCGGCTCCGCCGCCGTGGCGCAGCAGCCGGACGCGCACGACGGCCCCGCACACGGCCCGTCCGCCGGCAGCACATACCACCAGGGCCCGCCGCAGCAGCTGCACGGCGCGATCGCGCACCCCGCGCACGCCGCCACGCACGCACCTCTCCCGCTGCTTCCCGCCGTCGAACAGAACGGCCGCGCGGCGGAGCACGGTTCCGTACTGCCGGAGCGCCCGCAGCTCTCCGCCGCGCATCTCACGCACCGCTCGCCGCTCCACGGACGCGCTCCGCCGGCCGGCACAGGCATCTGAGACCCGACATCGGCACCCGGCGCCCGTCGTCCGACGCGCGCCCGTAAGTGCCGTCACCTTCACCACCGCTGCCCTTCGACGGGTGCCGGTGTGCCTGTGTAGGAGGCAGCCCCATGACTCGCGCCAACAGGGTGCGGGCGGTGATCGCGCTTGCCGTGATGGCCCTCGCCGCGGTCCTCGCCATGACCAAGGAACCCCGCCTCGGCATCGACCTGCGCGGCGGAACACAGATCGTCCTGGAGACCCGTGACTCCAAGTCGGCGAAAGCGACGCCGTCCGCCACGGACGACACGATGGAAGTGCTGCGCCAGCGCGTGGACGCACTCGGAGTCGCCGAGCCCAACCTCGTGCGCTCCGGAGACAACCGCATCATCGTCGAACTCCCCGGCCTGACCGACCCCAAGGAGGCCACCGAGGTCCTCGGCCGCACCGCCCAGCTCACCTTCCACCCCGTCGAGGGCGCCCCGGAGCCCGGGGAACGGGCCGGCGAGGGAGGCGCCGGGAAGGACGAGTCCGGCCGTCCCATCAAGCTCGGAGACTCCGCCATGACGGGTGTCGAGGTGCAGTCGGCCAAGGCCGGCCTCGACCAGCAGCGCGGCTCCGGCTGGTTCGTCGACCTCGGCTTCCGCGACAAGGGAGCGAAGGAATGGAAGGACCTGACGGGCAAGGCGGCCTGCTCCCCCGCCGGGGACCCGCAGCGCCGCGTGGCGATCGTCCTGGACGAGAAGGTCATCTCGTCGCCGCAGGTCGACCCGTCCGTCTCCTGCAATCAGGGCATCGGAGGCGGGAACACCCAGATCACCGGGGACTTCAGCGAGAAGGAGGCCAAGGAACTGGCCACCCTCATCGAGGGCGGCGCCCTGCCCGTCCCGGTCGAGGTGATCGAACGTCACACCGTCGGACCGACGCTGGGCGCCGAGGCGATCGAGGCGAGCGGGTGGGCGGCCGTGATCGGTGTCGCACTCACGTCGGCCTTCGTGGTGTTCGTCTACCGGCTGTTCGGCGCGCTCACGGCCGTGGGCCTGCTGTGCTACGGGCTGATCGCGTACGCCGCGCTGCTCGCGTTCGGAGCGACGCTGACGCTGCCGGGGCTCGCCGGCTTCGTACTGGCCATCGGCATGGCCGTCGACGCGAACGTCCTCGTCTTCGAACGAGGGCGGGAGGAGTACGAACGCAGCGGGCGGGCCAAGAGCCTGCGCACCGCCTCGGCGAAGGGCTTCCGCGGCGCGTTCAGCGCGATCATCGACTCCAACGTCACCACGCTCCTTGCGGCCCTGCTGCTCTTCACGCTCGCCTCGGGGCCGGTGCGCGGCTTCGGCGTCACGCTCTCCATCGGCGTGCTCGCCTCGATGGTCAGTGCGCTGGTCGTCACGAGGGTGCTGGTGGATTTCGCCGCGGGCCGGCGCGCCGTACGCGCCCGTCCGCGGATCTCGGGACTCGCCGGGCTGGGACGCGTACGTACGCGGCTGACGCAACGGAATCCGGACTGGATGCGGTACGGGAGGCGCTGGCTCGCGGTCTCGTCCGCGGCGGTGCTCCTCGCGGTGGCCGGAATCGTGCTGCGCGGGCTGGACTTCGGCGTCGAGTTCACCGGGGGGCGGCTGGTGGAGTACTCCACGAGCCAGGCCGTCGACCCCGAAGCCGCACGCACGGCGCTCTCCGACGCGGGGCTGCCGGACGCCGTCGTCCAGAGCTCCGGCGGGGGCGAAGGCGCCGGCAAGGAGATCACGGTGCGCTCCGAGCAGCTCACGGACGACCAGGAGCAGACGGTCCGCTCCACGCTGGCCGGCCTCGGCGGCGACGCCGACCAGGTACGCGACGAACTGTTCGGACCGAGCCTCGGCGACGAACTGCGGCAGAACGCCCTGATCGCGCTGGCGGTCGCGCTCGGCGCGCAGCTGCTCTACCTGGCGTTCCGGTTCCGGTGGACGTTCAGCAGCTCGACGGTGCTGTCACTCGCGCACGACACGGTCATCCTCGTCGGGGCCTTCGCGTGGCTGGGCAGGCCCGTCGACGGGGTCTTCCTGGCGGCTCTGCTGACCGTCATCGGCTACTCGGTGAACGACTCCGTCGTCATCTTCGACAGAGTCCGCTCCGAGGAGCAGGGGCGGCACCGGCAGGCCCCGAGTGAACGGAAGAGGCCGTTCCGGGACGTGGTCAACAGAGCGGTCGTGCAGACGGTGCCGCGCACCCTCAACACCGGCATGGGCGCTCTGTTCATCATCGCCGCGCTCGCGGTGCTGGGCGGCGACTCGCTCGGCGACTTCGCGCTGGCCCTGCTGATCGGCATCGTGGTGGGCTCGTACTCCTCGCTCTTCGTCGGCGCCCCGCTCGCCGTCGAATTCGAGAACCGCAGCACGCACACGCCGCCCCGCACCGGCGGCCGCAAGTCCGGGCCTGGCAGCGCCCGGTCGAAGGCCCGCCGCTCCCCGCACGACAACGGAGCGCGTGTGTAGTCCGGTTGGCGAGGCACATGTGCGATGAGCCGCACGTGCGGCGAGTCGCACGTGCGGCAGGCACACGTGCGGCAGGCACACGTACCGCAGGGCACACGTGCCCAGCGCACGCCGAGGGCGGCACCCCTTCCGGGATGCCGCCCTCGGTACCGATCCATGCCGTGAGGTGGTGCCCCTCGGCAAGCCGGACTCCGACCGCTGCGCGGTCAGAAGTCCATGCCACCGCCCATGCCACCGGTCGGGTCGCCGCCGCCGGCGGCCGCCTTCTCCGGCTTGTCGGCGATGACGGCCTCCGTCGTGAGGAAGAGCGCCGCGATGGAGGCGGCGTTCTGCAGCGCGGAACGGGTCACCTTCGCCGGGTCGTTGATGCCCTCGGCGAGCATGTCGACGTACTCGCCGGTGGCGGCGTTGAGGCCGTGACCGGGCTTCAGGTTGCGCACCTTCTCCGTCACGACGCCGCCCTCGAGACCGGCGTTGATCGCGATCTGCTTGAGCGGTGCCTCCAGCGCGAGCTTCACGGCCTGCGCGCCGGTCGCCTCGTCGCCTTCCAGGTCCAGCTTCTCGAAGACGCTGGACGCCTGGAGCAGAGCCACGCCACCACCGGCGACGATGCCCTCCTCGACGGCGGCCTTGGCGTTGCGCACCGCGTCCTCGATGCGGTGCTTGCGCTCCTTCAGCTCGACCTCGGTGGCGGCACCGGCCTTGATGACGGCCACGCCGCCGGCCAGCTTCGCCAGACGCTCCTGGAGCTTCTCGCGGTCGTAGTCCGAGTCGGAGTTCTCGATCTCGGCGCGGATCTGCGAGACACGGCCGGCGACCTGCTCGCTGTCGCCCGCGCCGTCCACGATGGTCGTCTCGTCCTTGGTGATGACGACCTTGCGGGCGCGGCCCAGCAGATCCAGACCGGCGTTCTCCAGCTTGAGGCCGACCTCCTCGGAGATGACCGTGCCACCGGTGAGGATGGCGATGTCGCCGAGCATGGCCTTGCGGCGGTCGCCGAAGCCGGGAGCCTTGACCGCGACGGACTTGAAGGTGCCGCGGATCTTGTTGACGACGAGCGTGGAGAGCGCCTCGCCCTCGACGTCCTCGGAGATGATCAGCAGCGGCTTGCCCGACTGCATGACCTTCTCCAGCAGCGGCAGCAGGTCCTTCACGCTGCCGATCTTGGAGTTGACGATGAGGATGTACGGGTCCTCGAGCTCCGCCTCCATGCGCTCCATGTCGGTGGCGAAGTACGCGGAGATGTAGCCCTTGTCGAAGCGCATGCCCTCGGTGAGCTCGAGTTCGAGCCCGAAGGTCTGCGACTCCTCGACGGTGATGACGCCTTCCTTGCCGACCTTGTCCATCGCCTCGGCGATCAGCTCGCCGATCTGCGGGTCGCCGGCGGAGATGGAGGCCGTGGAGGCGATCTGCTCCTTGGTCTCCACGTCCTTGGCCTGCTCCAGCAGGGCGGCGGAGACGGCCTCGGTGGCCCGCTCGATACCGCGCTTGAGGGCCATCGGGTTGGCGCCTGCGGCTACGTTGCGCAGGCCCTCCTTGACGAGTGCCTGCGCGAGGACGGTCGCGGTCGTCGTGCCGTCACCGGCGACGTCGTCCGTCTTCTTGGCGACCTCCTTGACCAGCTCCGCGCCGATCTTCTCGTAGGAGTCCTCGAGCTCGATCTCCTTGGCGATGGAGACGCCGTCGTTGGTGATCGTGGGCGCGCCCCACTTCTTCTCCAGCACGACGTTCCGGCCCTTGGGGCCGAGCGTGACCTTGACGGCGTCGGCGAGCTGGTTCATCCCGCGCTCGAGGCCGCGCCGCGCCTCCTCGTCGAACGCGATGATCTTGGCCATGTGAAGTGGTCCCTCCCGGACTGGGGATCCCCCTGCACAACCAGGGGACGGGTATACCGGACCGCGCTGGCGCCCGCGACGGACGGCGCGCAAGCCGTGTGGTTCCTTGCTCCACCCGGCGAACGAGCCTCACCGACCCGGTCCTTGACTGTCACTCTCACTCGTAGAGTGCTAACGCAATGATTAGCACTCGGCCCCTGCGAGTGCAAGCGCCCCCAGGACATCACACCGGCCCGCGACCGACGCAAGCTGCGCGGTACGGGACGGGGCCGCGGACGGCGGACGGCGCGCTGCGGACGGGCGCCGCGGACCACGGACCGGGACTGCGCGGACAGCACACAGCGGACAGCACAGAAGGGCCGTACTCCTCTGTGGAGTACGGCCCTTCGTACGGCTGTTGTTACGGCTGTTGCAGCTCTGCGCAGTGTTGCGGGTGCTCAGGCAGTCACACGGACCATGTCCGCCTGCGGCCCCTTCTGACCCTGCGAGATCTCGAACTCGACCCGCTGTCCTTCGTCCAGGGTGCGGTAGCCGTCCATCTGAATCGCGCTGTAGTGGACGAATACGTCTGCACCACCGTCGACCGCGATGAAGCCGTATCCCTTCTCCGCGTTGAACCACTTGACGGTGCCCTGAGCCATCCCTAACTCCCCTATTACTGGCCCTTGCACGAGCCCGCACTTCACGAACCCGGGTCAGACCTCACCTCCGGCACGGCTCCGCAGACATACGGATACGTAAGCCGGAACGCGTCGACCGCGGCTGAATGTATCTGTACGGACGCCCTCTGCAACAGGTCACGAAGACGAGAATTCTGAGCAACGATCGAGGGCGCAAAAGCCCGCAATCTCCGAGGAAGCAGGGCAAGCAAGGCCGGGCAAAGCGACGCCAACACGACAATTGCCGCACCGATTCCGTGCACAACTTGTCGCGTTCTCATGGACGTCCGGCACGTGCCGGACGAGTCAATGGGGTGGGATTCCTCGCAACCCTATCGCGTCCCCACACGCGGAACCGCCCCCTCCGTTTCGTTCATGTGTTCCCGGAGGAGGCGGTTCGACCGTAGAGGGATCAGCGACGAGCGCAAGGGGCCTTCACGGACCTCTCACGAGACCTCAGCAGGGCTGAGACCTCGGCGACCTCAGCATCCGCCCGCGACCGCGGGAATGATGGAGACGCCTGCGCCGTCCGGCGTGGGCGTCTCCAGGCCCTGCTCGAAGCGGACGTCGTCGTCGTTCACGTAGACGTTGACGAAGCGGCGCAGCTTGCCCGAGTCGTCCAGCACGCGCGCACCGATGCCGGTGTGGTTCTTCTCCAGGTCGGCCAGCACCTCGGAGAGGTTCGCGCCCTCGGCGCTCACCTCCGCCTGCCCGCCGGTGTAGGTGCGCAGGATGGTCGGGATACGGACGTTCACGCTCATGATGCGAGACCAGCCTCTCGGAACGAGTCCAGGTTGGGGCGGATGACGGCGGACGGACCGGTGGTGGGAGCCACCGCGTCCAGGGTCTTCAGGCCGTCGCCCGTGTTGAGGACGACGGTGGTGAGGGACGGGTCGAGCCGGCCCTCCTCGATCAGCTTCCTCGTGACGCCGACGGTGACGCCGCCCGCGGTCTCGGCGAAGATCCCCTCGGTGCGCGCCAGCAGCTTGATCGCGTCGACGATCTGCGGGTCGTCGACATCCTCCACCGCGCCGCCCGTACGGCGCGCGATGTCCAGCACGTACGGACCGTCGGCGGGATTGCCGATGGCCAGCGACTTGGCGATGGTCTCGGGGCGGACCGGGCGTACGACGTCGTGCCCGTCCTTGAAGGCGCGGGAGACCGGGGAGCAGCCCTCCGCCTGGGCACCGAAGATCTTGTACGGCCTGTCCTCGACCAGGCCGAGGGCGATCAGCTCCTTCAGACCCTTGTCGATCTTCGTGAGCTGGGAGCCGGAGGCGATCGGGACGACGAGCTGGTCCGGCAGCCGCCAGCCCAGCTGTTCGCAGATCTCGTACGCGAGGGTCTTCGAGCCCTCGGCGTAGTACGGGCGGAGGTTGACGTTGACGAAGCCCCAGCCCTCGCCGGCGGGGTCGCCGATCAGCTCCGAGCAGAAGCGGTTCACGTCGTCGTAGTTGCCCTCGATGCCGACGAGTTCGCCGCCGTAGACGGCCGCCATGACGACCTTGCCCTGCTCCAGGTCGTGCGGGATGAACACGCACGAGCGCAGACCGGCGCGGGCGGCCGCGGCACCGACGGCGCCCGCGAGGTTGCCCGTGGAGGAGCAGGAGAGCGTGGTGAAGCCGAAGGCGCGGGCGGCCTCGACGGCGATGGCGACGACGCGGTCCTTGAAGGAGTGCGTCGGGTTGCCCGAGTCGTCCTTGATGTGCAGCGAGCCGGTGACACCGAGTTCGCGGGCGAGCCGGTCGGCCTGGACGAGCTTGGTGAAACCGGGGTTGGTGTTGGGCTTCGCGGCGACGTCGGCCGGGACCGGCAGCAGCGGCGCGTACCGCCAGATGCTGTCCGGACCTGCCTCGATGCGCTCACGCAGCTTCGCGGGGCCGCCGCCGGGGAACTCGTATGCGATCTCCAGCGGCCCGAAACACGCCTCACAGGCGAAGACCGGGCCGAGCGGTGCGCGCTCGCCGCACTCGCGGCAGGTGAGCGCGGCAGCGGGGCCGAGTGCGGCGCCGGCTCCGCCGGCAGGGGGGTCGACGGTCGTGCCGGCGGCGGCTTGAGCAGCTTGAACAGCCATGTTTCGGCGAGGCCCTCTCTCCTCATCTTCCTCGGGACGTATCTCGCCACGAGACGGAATTGGCACCTTCCCGAGCCGGGAGCCTCGCGATGTCACGTCGCTTCGTGCGAGACCGGCCGGAGGGTTGCCGGGGCTTCAACGGGCCGTTCCCTCTGCCCCTCTGGATGAGCGGTGTGAAGTTGTGAGCGGGGCGGTGGCCGCCGCCGGGCCGGACCCGGCATGCGATCGCCTTCCGCGTTGTTCAAGACTGTAACCGACAGGCCTGCGCATTGAGACAGGCGTCCGTACCGCGAGATGGATCACAGGGAGTGGCCGAGTGCTGGAGGAAGTCGAGCAGTGGCTGGGGCGCCGGTCCTTCTCGTGCACCGACCGTCCCATGACGGAGCTGCTCGCGGCGAAGCGGGCCGCGGGGTCCCGGATCAGCGTCGTACTGCCCGCGCTGAACGAGGAGCGGACCATCGGCGGGATCGTCTCGGTGATCCGGCGCGAGCTGATGGCGGGCTCCCCCGCCGCGCTCGTGGACGAGCTGGTGGTGCTGGACTCCGGCTCCACCGACCGTACGGCCCCGGTCGCCGCCGCGGCGGGCGCGCGGGTCGTGCACCGCGACGAGGTGCTCCCGCGGCTGCCCGCGCTGCCCGGCAAGGGCGAGGTGCTGTGGCGTTCGCTGCTGGTGACGAGCGGCGACATCGTCTGCTTCGCCGACGCCGACCTGGAGGACTTCTCCGCCGACTTCGTCTCCGGCGTCGTCGGACCGCTGCTCACCGATCCGCAGCTGCGGCTGGTCAAGGCGATGTACGACCGGCCGCTGGGCGACGATCCGGCCGGCGGCGGCCGCGTCACGGAACTCGTCGCGCGGCCGCTGCTGAACCTGCACTGGCCGCGGCTCGCGGGCTTCGTGCAGCCGCTCGGCGGCGAGTACGCGGCGCGCCGCACGCTGCTGGAGCAGCTCCCCTTCCCCGTCGGTTACGGCGTCGAACTGGGGCTGCTCATCGACTCGTTGCACACCGCGGGGCTCGACGCGCTCGCCCAGGTCGACGTCGGCGTACGGCGGCACCGGCACCAGGACGGGCAGGCGCTGGGCCGCATGGCCGCGGCGATCCACCACACGGCACAGCTGCGCATGGCACGCGGCAGCCGCCTCGTACGTCCGACGCTGACGCAGTTCGAACGGGACGCGGGCGGGGCGGGGCGTGCGGGCGGTGCGGGCGGTGCGGGCGGTGCGGGGCGCGCCGCGGGCTCCGGGGGGTTCGCGCCGCGCAGCCACGCCGTCGACACGGTGGAACGGCCTCCGATGCGGGAGATCGCGGAGTACGCGGCCCGCCGGGCGGCGTAGCGGGGCGCGTGAGGCGCGCGAAGCGCGCCGGGGTTGTGGCCTGTTCCGCGCACGGCCGCGCTGGTGGAGCCGGCCCGTTCCGGCCCGCACCCAGCCGGCCGGGCCACGTGGCCCGGAACCCGTCCGCACGGGCGCGCTGTGCGCCCCCGCACCGACAACTCCCGCCTCCCGCCCCAGCCTTGGTACGCCCAGTGGGCGGTAGGGACCCTGACGCCGCACAGCGGGAGCACGGGCGAGCCCCGGCCGACCGCCTTGCCCGTCGTACCTGCCCGTCGTACGTCACCCGGGGACCCGGTCCCGGGCCATCTCGGGCCGGGCGCCCCGGCCACGGGCACGCACGGCAGGCCCACGGACGCGCCGGGCGCCCCCACACCGACAACTCCCGCCTCCCGCCCCAGCCTTGACGCGGCCCCACGCCCAGACCGCTGCACGGCGGGTGGCCCAGAACGACGGGATGCGGCGGAACCCGCACAGGGGCCCCGGCGGCAGCGGGGGGCAGGGAGCACGGACGCCGGCCCGGAGGGGCGCGGCCCGCACGCAGGCCCCGGCAGGCCAGGCGCCCCGGCACCGGCCCAACGCGGGACGGGTCCCCTGCGCGCCGCGAGGCGCCAAGCGCGAGGCGCGTCACGTTTGCGTGGATCCGGGCGCGGCTAAGCTCGGGCCATGGTCGTCGAACGCGCATCGCAGGCCCTGGCGGACGTACTGGTCGCGTCGAACAGAGGCCCCGTCTCCTACTCCGTCGCCGACGACGGCTCGCTCTCCGCGAAGCGCGGCGGCGGCGGTCTCGTCTCGGGGCTCTCGGCCATCGCCACGGAAGGCTCAGGCGGCTCCGGCGGCGACGCCGTGTGGGTCTGCGCGGCCCTCGGCGACGGCGACCGCGAGGCCGTGCGCCGCTCCGGCGGCAAGCTCGACCGGGCCGACACCGGCGGACAGTCCGTACGGATGCTGGACATCCCCGCCGGCACCTTCGCCGACGCCTACAACGGCATCGCCAACTCCGTGCTCTGGTTCGTCCACCACATGCTCTACCAGACGCCGCTGGAGCCGTCCTTCGGCGCGGAGTTCGAACAGCAGTGGGCGTCGTACGAGGAGTACAACGCGGCATTCGCGGACGCCCTGGCCGACGAGGCCGCCGACGGCGCGACGGTGCTCGTGCAGGACTACCACCTGACGCTGGTGCCCGGACTGCTCCGCGAACGCCGCCCCGACCTGCACATCGGGCACTTCTCGCACACGCCGTGGGCGCCGCCGGACTACTACCGGATGCTGCCCGACGCCGTCGCGGAACAGGTGCTGCGCGGGGTGCTGGGCGCCGACCGTGCCGCCTTCCTCACCCACCGCTGGGCGCGCGGCTTCGCGGACTGCTGCGTCGCGGTGCTGGGCGCCGCCGTCGCGGAGGACGAGACGACGGGCGAGCTGGAGGTCACCTGCGACGGCCGTACGACCCGTCTTGGAGTGCACGGACTGGGCGCCGACGCGGAGTTCCTGCGGGAGCGCGCCGGGAGGGCCGACGTCGACGAGCGGATCGCCATACTCCGCGAGCAGGTCGGCAGCGACGGGGACGGCCGGCCGCGCCGGGCGATCGTACGGGTCGACCGCACCGAACTGTCCAAGAACATCGTGCGCGGGCTGCACGCCTACGGCCGCCTGCTCGCGGACCGTCCCGAGTGGCGCGAGCGCGTCGTGCACCTCGCGCTCGCCTACCCCTCCCGGCAGGACCTGGCGGTCTACCGGGACTACATGAGCGAGGTCTCGCGCGTCGCCGATGAGATCAACTCCACGTACGGGACCGCGGGTTGGACACCAGTCGTGCTCTTCCTCAAGGACGACTTCGCACGCTCGCTGGCGGCGTACCGGCTGGCGGACGTGGCGCTGGTCAACCCGATCCGGGACGGCATGAACCTCGTCGCAAAGGAGGTCCCGGTCGTCTCCGACGACGGCTGCGCGCTGGTCCTCTCGCGCGAGGCGGGCGCGTACGCGGAGCTGGGCGAGGACTCCCTCGTGGTCAATCCGTACGACATCGCGGGCACCGCACGCGCCCTGCACGAGGCGCTGACGATGGAGCACGCCCGACGGGCGGAGCGCACCAAGCGGCTGGCCGCGGCGGCGACGGCGCTGCCACCGACCCGCTGGTTCCTCGACCAGCTGCACGCGCTGCGGAACGCGTAGCGGGCGTCCGGCAGAAGGCGTCCGCGGGCGGGACGGCCGATGCGGCGGCGGACCCGCCCTAGCCGCTCCGTTCCGCGAGCAGGTCGGCCAGGCCGCCGAGCAGCCGCACCAGACCGGCCGGGCCGTCCACGACGAGGTCCGCGCGGCCGGCGATCTCGGGTACGGACTCACCGGTGTCGCCGCCGCCGCTGCACACCAGCAGGCCGGGCACGCCTTCGCCGCGGAGCTTCTCCACGGCGGCGAAGGCCGCCAGGTCGCCCAGGTCGTCGCCCCCGTACAGCACGGCTCCGGCGCCGACTTCCCGCAGGTGCTCGGTCAGCGCGGCGCCCTTGTCGACGCCGGGTGCGCGCAACTCCAGGACCATGCGGCCCGGTTCGACGACGAGTCCGTGCCGTTCGGCCAGCGCGTGCAGCGGGGAACGAAGCAGCTCGAAGGCGGCCGCCGGGTCGTCCGTACGGCGGGTGTGCACTGCGAGGGCCCGCCCCTTGTCCTCCGTCCAGGTGCCGGGCGGGGCGCCCAACTCGGCGAGGAGGCCGGGCAGTTCGGCCCGTACGGCGGCGACGCCGGGAGGCGGCGGTGCGGCGCTCAGGGTGCCGGTGGCGGCGTCCCAGCGCTCGGCGCCGTACGCGCCGAGCACGGTGAGGTGTTCCAGCCCTTCGGCGCCCGCGAGGCCGCCGTTGCGGACGGCCGCCTCGGCCGGGCGGCCGGTGACGACTGCCACCGCGCACAGGCGCGGGGCGAGGCGGGAGAGCACCGGCACGGCGTCGGGGTGTGCGCGAGCGTCGTCGGGGTCGGCGACGATGGGAGCGAGGGTGCCGTCGAAGTCGAGGGCCACGACTGCGCGCCGGGGCTCCGAGACGATCGCGGCGAGCCCTTCACGGCCCGCGTCGGTACGGGGTGTGGGTACGGCGGCCATGCCGCGACCCTACCGGCCGACGGGCGGCAGTCGGCGCGGCTCGATGCGCTCCTCGACGGCCGTGCCTCCCCCAGAGCCTTCGGCCTGGGAGGTACCCCCAGCGACGACGGTGTAGGCGCCCTTGCCCGGTATCTCAGTGACGGCCTCGGCCAGCCGGGTTCCGCGGTAGACCAGGCCCACTCCGTCGTCGGTGCAGTGGGCGGTGGGCAGGGTGCCGTCGGCGACGAGCCGGTGCATGAGGGGGCGGCGGCCCGGGTCGCTGTCGTAGTGCACGCCGTTGCCGTACGGGAGGAAGCCCAACGCGTCGGTGAGCGGGCGCAGTTCGGGGCCGAAGGAGTCGGTGGCGCCGCCCTGGAACCAGCAGATCGAGCCGGCGCTGACGCCGCTGAGTACCACGCCCTCCTCCCAGGCGCGGCGCAGGACGGTGTCGAGCCCGTGCAGCCGCCAGAGGGCGAGGAGGTTCGCCACCGAGCCGCCCATGACCCATACGACGTCCTGGTCGAGGACCGTGCCTTCCACGTCCTCGACGTTGGGCATGGGGAAGAGGTTCAGCGGTGTCAGGTCGAACCCGGCCGCGCGTGCGGCCTCGGCCATGCGCGCGGCGAAGTGCTCGGCGTCGCCGATCGCCGTGCCGACGTACATCAGACGGGGACGGCGGCCGTGCGCCCCAGAGAGCTCGACCGCGTGGTGCACCAGCGCGTCGAAGAGCACCCGCTGGCGGGTGCCGGTCAGATGCCCGCCGGAGGTGGCCAGGATGGTCGGCTCGGGAGCGGTCATGCGGCCGATCCTAAGGCGGGTCCGCAAAGTGGCGTCGTCCTCCCCCTGGGCCTTCGGCCCGGGAGGTGCCCCCACTAGGGCGGAGGCCGGGGAGCCTGGTGCGTGTGATCGCAAGGCGGAGGGGGGTACCCACCCGGGCCGCCAGGCCCAGGGACGAGAGCGCTGGGGGCACTCCCCCACGCTGCGCTGGGGGACCCCCACCCAGACGGAGTCTGGGGGAGGGACCTAGCGGACCCCGCCCCAGACGCGTGCGTCTGTGGGCCCGGGCGCCCGACTCCCGTCAGCGGCGGGCCCGTTGGGCGTCGCGGCGGCGGCGGAGCCGGTTGACCGTCACAGGGTCGTGGGCGAGGGCGCGGGGGTCGTCCAGGAGGGCGTTGAGGAGCTGGTAATAGCGCGTCGGCGACATGTCCAGCTGCTCGCGTATCGCCCGTTCCTTCATGCCGGGCCCGGACCAGCCGCGGCGCTCCACGGCGAGCACGGAAAGGTCGCGCTCGGAGAGCCCGTACGGCGCGCCCGCTTCCGGGACTCCGGGCGCTGCCGGTACCTCCGGCGCGCCCGCTTCCGCAGGGTCCCGGCCTGCCCGCCCCTCCGGCGTCTCCCGCCCCGCCGGTCCGTCGTCGCCGGTGTCGCGGACCTCGTCGCTCATCCGTCCAAAGTACCGCCCGCCTACGACGGCCGGCCTCCGCCGCCGAGAGGCGAGAACCACTCAGCGCACCCGTGCCTCGGAGTCCTGCGCCTCCGCGCGGCGCTGGATCGCGCCGAGCACGCCCGCCGGGTGGGCGCCCTCGGAGACCGCCCTGCCGATGCTCTTCTTGATGTCCGCGCTCACCTTCGCCCAGGAGACCTTGCCCACCGGGTAGAACTCGGCGCTCACCAGCTCGTCCTGGAAACGCCGCAGCGGCTTGTGCTCGGCGTGCCCGCGCATCCGGTCGTTCGCGGACGTCGTCACCGGAAGCAGGTCGTAGCGGTCGGCGAACGCGTAGTGGTTCTTCTCGCTGAAGAGGAAGTCGAGGAAGAGGCCCGTCTCTTCGCGTCTGCCGTTCTGCTTGAACGCCATCACCCAGTCCGCCACGCCGAGCGTGCCGTCCGAGGGCCCGTCGGCGCCGGGCACCACGGCGGTGCCGTACTTCACGCCGCGGCGCCGCACTTCCTCCAGCAGCGTCGGATGGCCGTTGAGCATGCCGACGTCGCCGCGGACGAAGGCGTCGAAGAGCTCCTGGCGGTCGGTGCCGCCCGGATCGCGGTTGGTCAGCTTCCGCCGTACGAGCCTGTCCCGCAGCCAGTTGAAGGTCTTGATGTTCGCCGCGGCGTCGATCGTGTAGTTGCCGACCTTGTCGGTGTACGAGCCGCCGCCGCTGAGGAGCCACATCAGCGTCTCGGCCGGCGCCTCCTCCGGTCCGAGCGGCAGCCCGTACGGGATCTTCACGCCCGCCGCCTTCAACCGGGCTGCGGCGCGCGCCAGTTGCTCCCATGTCCCGGGCGGTGCGCCCGGGTCGAGCCCGGCACGGGCGAAGAGGGTCTTGTTGTAGAAGAGCAGGCGCGTGCTTGCGACGAACGGCATCCCGTACTGCACCCGTCTCACCTCGCCCGCCCCTGCGAGCGGCGGAAGGAAGTCGGCCTGTACGGGTATGGAGAGCACCTCGCGGGCGCTGTAGAGCCTGCCCTGCGCGGCGAAGTCGGCGTACGCGCCGATCTGCGCTATGTCCGGCGGGCGCCCCGCCGCGACCATCGCCGCGACCTTCCTGTCGACGTCCTTCCAGCCGATGACCTCCACATCGACGGCGATGCCGGGATGCCTGCCCTGGAAAGCACGCACGAGGGAGTCCCAGTACGCCTGGGAGCCGTTGCCACGTCCGGGACCGCCGTAGTCGGCCGCGACCACCGTGAGTGCGGCGCTCTGCGTTCCCGTCCCGATGCCGCAGCCCGCGACCGTGAAGGCGCCGACGGCGGTCGCACCCGTCGCACCCGCGGCCGCTGCCAGCCCGAGGAATCTGCGACGCTCCACAGCCTCCACCCCTCGACTCTCCCCCTCGCTGCACCGGGTGGGGGTCCCCCCCCCAGCGCAGCGTGGGGGCGCACCCCCAGGGGTAACGTCCCGGGCCGCGAGGCCCAGGGGGAGCACGGCGCGTGCCGTGCCCCCGTCCCACCCCCGCGTCCGGACCCTCCGGACGTGTACAGGACAGGAGTGTCCACCGGGCGGCGCCGAAGGTCTAGGCCAACGACCGAATCGCTTTCGCGACAGGCCCTCCCGTTTCATCCGGTACATGCAACGAAGAGCGCGGACGCGGCAGTTTTCCGTACCAGATCAGGACACTCCGGCACCCCCGTCACCTCGGAAAACTCAAACAGATGGCAGAAGTGGACTAGACCTGTTGCGGGGTGACACGGGAGACTGATCCCCGTGAGCACCAGTCCCCGGAAACCGGAATACGTCATCGCCCTCGACGTGGGCGGCACCGGCATGAAGGCCGCCCTCATCGGCCCCGGAAACGCGGGCAGCGAACTGCTGCACGAGGCCCGCCGCGACACCGGCCGCGACGGCGGCCCGGAGGCGGTCGTCGAGGGAATCCTCGATTTCGCGGCGCAGTTGCGCACGTACGGCGTCGAGAAGTTCGGCACCGAGCCGCTGGCCGCCGGCGTCGCCGTGCCGGGCATGATCGACGAGGCCACGGGCACCGCCGTCTACGCCGCCAACCTCGGCTGGCGCGACGTACCGCTGCGCGCGCTGCTGGCCCAACGGCTCGACGGCATCCCCGTCGCGCTCGGGCACGACGTGCGTACGGGCGGACTCGCCGAGGGCCGCATCGGCGCCGGCCGTGGCGCCGGGAGATTCTTCTTCATCGCCCTGGGCACGGGCATCGCCGGCGCGATCGGTACGGAGGACGGCGGGGTCGAGCCCGGAGCCCACGGCAGCGCGGGCGAGATCGGCCACGTCGTCGTACGGCCCGACGGGCCGCGGTGCGGATGCGGACAGTACGGCTGCCTGGAGGCGCTCGCCTCGGCTTCCGCTGTGGGACGCGCCTGGGCCGCCGCGAGCGGCGACGCCGCGGCCACGGCGGCCGACGCCGCCAGAGCGGTCGAGTCCGGTGACGACCGCGCGATCGCCATCTGGCGGGACGCGGTCGACGCCCTCGCCGCGGGGCTCGTCACCGCCGTCACGCTCCTCGACCCGCGCACGGTGATCGTCGGCGGCGGGCTGGCCGAGGCCGGCGACATCCTCTTCGTACCGCTGCGGGAGGCGGTACGCGCACGCGTCACCTTCCAGCATCTCCCCATGATCGTCCCGGCGGCCCTCGGGGACGCCGCGGGCTCCCTCGGCGCGGGGCTTCTCGCCCGAGATCTACTCTCCGCGGAGGTTCCGAGCCGATGAGCCCGACGAGCCCGAACAGCGAGCGCACCGTACTGACCGGTGCCCGGCTGGTACTGCCGGACGGCGTGGCCGAGGACGCCGCGCTGACCGTCGAGGGACGGCTGATCGCCGGGCACTCACGGGATGGGAACGCCGGGGATCCAACGGGGAGTTCACGTGCCCTCGACCTGAGCGGCCACTGGATCGTGCCCGGCTTCGTCGACATGCACGTACACGGCGGCGGCGGCGCGTCATTCTCCGCGGGAACGGCCGAGGAGGCGCTGAAGGTCATCTCCACCCACCGGCGGCACGGCACCACGACCATGGTCGCCTCGACGGTGACGGGCGAACTCGGCGACCTTGCCCAACAGGCCGCCGCGCTCAGCGAGTTGGTCGAGCAGGGCGATCTCGCGGGCATCCACTTCGAGGGCCCGTTCATCTCCCCGCAGCGCTGCGGCGCACACGACCCCGAGCTGCTGCGCGACCCCGACCCCACCGAGGTGCGCAAGCTCGTCGACGCCGCACGCGGCACGGCGCGGATGATGACGATCGCGCCCGAACTCCCCGGCGGCCTGGACTCGGTGAGGATGCTCGCGGACAGCGGCGTCATCGCCGCGATCGGCCACACCGACTCGTCGTACGAGGCGACGGCGGAAGCGGTCGAGGCGGGCGCGAGCGTCGCCACCCACCTCTTCAACGCCATGCCCGCACTCGGCCACCGCGCGCCGGGGCCCGTCGCGGCGCTGCTGGAGGACGACCGGATCACCGTCGAGCTGATCAACGACGGCACCCATCTCCATCCCGCCGTACTGGAGTTGGCCTTCCACCGCGCCGGCGCCGGCCGCGTCGCCTTCATCACCGACGCGATGGGCGCCGCCGGCATGGGCGACGGGCGCTACCCCCTCGGCCCGCTGGAGGTGGAGGTGCGCGACGGGGTCGCACGGCTCACCGAGGGCGGCTCGATCGCCGGCTCGACGCTCACCCTCGACGAGGCGTTCCGCCGCGCCGTGACGGTCGACGGGCTGCCGGTGGAGGACGCGGTGCGCGCCCTGTCGGCGAACCCCGCGCGGCTGCTGGGCGTGGCCGACCGTACGGGCTCGCTCGAAGCGGGCAAGTACGCCGACCTGGTGGTACTGGACTCCGCGTTCGAGGTGGCGGGCGTGATGCGGCGGGGCGAGTGGACGGTACGGCCTGACGTGGGGTGACGACGAGTACGTCCGACGCACGGCACGGGGCCGCCGCTCGGTCCGCAGGGGTCGCGACACCGTAGATCAAATGGCATGATCGCTCGGGCGGTTGCCGTCACACCCCTATGCGCGCGTCCCCGCCCCGTCCCCCTGGAGTGGTCTCCCGTGATCCTTACGGTCACGCTCAACACCGCCCTCGACCTGACCTACCGGGTGCCGCGTCTCGACGTGCACGGCTCCCACCAGGTGCGGGAAGTGGTGCAACGTCCGGGCGGCAAGGGCCTCAACGTGGCGCGTGTGCTCGCCGCTCTCGGCCACGAAACGGTCGTCACCGGCTTCGCCGGCGGCCTCACGGGCTCGGAGCTGCGCGAACTCCTCGCAGGAGAACGGAACATCACGGACGAACTGGTGACGACCGCGGGCAGCACGCGGCGCACCGTCGGTGTCGTCGACGAATCGGGCGGCGCCTCGACCCAGTTCAACGAGCCGGGTCCGCACATCTCGCCCGAGGAGTGGTCGGCGTTCCAGCAGGTGTACGCGCGGCTGCTGCGGGACGGGGGCGGCAGTGGCGGTGGCAGTGGCGGCGCCGAAGCCGTTGCGCTGTGCGGGAGCCTGCCGCCCGGGATGCCCGTGGGCGCGTACGCGCAGCTGACCAAGGAGGCGCACGCCGCCGGAGTGCCCGTCGTGCTCGACACGAGCGGCGAACCGCTGCGCCGCGGCCTCGCCGCACGCCCCGACCTCGTCAAGCCCAACGCCGAGGAGCTCGCGGGGATCACCGGCACGACCGAGCCGCTGCGCGCGGCGCGGGCGGCACAGCGGCGCGGGGCGCGGTCGGTGGCCGCCTCACTCGGGCCGGAGGGCATGCTGCTGGTCACCCCGGACGGCATGTGGCAGGCGGGTCCGCCCCGCTCGCTCACCGGCAATCCCACCGGAGCGGGGGATTCGGCGGTGGCGGGGCTGCTGTCCGGGCTGGTCGAAAGCGTGCCGTGGCGGGAGATGCTGGCGCGTGCGGTCGCGCTGTCGGCGGCGACCGTACGGGCGCCCACAGCCGGGGAGTTCGACGAAGAGCTCCACGCGGACCTGCTGTCACAGGTGACGGTCGAGGAGAGCAGCGAACCCGCTCCGGGGTGATCCAGCGGGATGACCCTCCGGGGCGACCTGACCTGACCTCACACGGACTTCTGGTTCCGCGGCGTACGGCGTCAGTCGAGCTTGCCCGCCTTGAGCCAGACCTGGTCGAGGTTGAACTCGCAGTCGTTGCCGTCCTCGCAGGAGATCTTGAACGTGTTGGAGCCCTGCTTCAGATCGACGTAGGCGTAGGTCCGGGTCCAGCCCTTCTCCCAGTCGCCCTCCTCGGCTCCGCCGAAGTTGGACATGTTCAGCGGCTGCGTACCCGGCTTCCCGTTGACGGACAGCGTCGAATTCGCGTCCTTGCCCGGTACGCCGTAGCGCACGTAGAGGGTGTAGAGACCGGCCTTCGGCACATTGCCGGCCGTCCAGGTCGCGGAGGCACCCGTGGTGTTCATGGAGCCGACGTACGAGCCGTCGCTGCTGGCGGCGCCCGGGACGTCGCTTTCCGCCGCCGCCCCGCCCGCGAGCTGGAAGGTGGCGGCGTCCTTCTTATTGCCGATGGGCTTGCCCTTGCGCGGCTTCTCAGCACCGGGCTTCTGCTGCCCGCCCTTGCCGCCCGCTCCCGCGGAGGCGGCACCGCTGTTGTCGGCCTGGCTCTGGCCGGAGGAGTTGAAGTAGATCGCCGCGCCTATGCCGATGACGACGGCGGCGACGACGGCCAGCGCGCCGACCAGCAGGCCGTTGCGGCTCCGCCCGCCGCCGGAACCACCGTGCCCCGGGCCGCGGCCGTAGCCGCCGCCGTTGCCGCCGTGGTGCTGCGGAGCGCCGCCGGGCATCGTCTCCGGCGCCGCATAGTGCGCGTTGGGCTGCTGCCCGAAGGCGGCGGTCTGCTGTGTGCCGGGGCCGTACTGGCTGCCGTATCCGCCGTACTGGCGCTCGCCGACCGCACGGACCTGGTTGTACGAGCGCCTGGGGCCGCCGCTCTGAGGTGCCGGAGAGCCCTCACCGCCCTCCTGGCGGTAGAGGTAGGCGAACGGGTCGTCGCCTTCCGGCGTCGCTCCGGTGCCGTCGTTCTCGGCGGTCATCCCCTGTCACTCCCAACTGCGTCACGTATCCGGCCGAGCCTACCTCTCCCGGGTGAGGGCCACGCCAACGCTGAATGATCGCGCAATGGACGGCAGGGGAGAACTCACCGGGCTCCACGGCCGGCCGTGCGGGGCCCGTCCGGGCCGCGACCGCACCGCCCGACGCCCTGGGGAAGTGTCCGGCTAACCGGCCCGGCGCTGGCCCTTCGAGCGGGACCGCTTCTCCACGTACATCCGCTGGTCGGCCGACTGCAGGACTTCCTCGGCGGTCATTCCGCAGCCCGCCCAGCCGATCCCGAAGCTGGCTCCCACGCGCACCGCGCGGCCGTCGACGCGGATGGGCGGGATGATCGCGTTCCGCAGGCGGACCGCCAGGTCCTGCGCCTCCGCGGGGCCGACCCCGTCCGTGAGCACCACGAACTCGTCGCCGCCCATGCGGGCCACGGTGTCGTTGTCCCGCACGCCGGCGGAGAGTCTGCGGGCGACCTCGACGAGGACGGCGTCGCCGCAGTTGTGCCCGAAGCGGTCGTTGATCGACTTGAAGCCGTCGAGGTCGCAGAAGAGGACGGCGAGACCTTTCTCACCCTGCATCGTGCCGGTCGGCGGCACCGCGTGCGTGTGGTGCGGGTCGTACATGCCCGTGGACGCGAGGACTCCGGAGCCCGCGTCCTCGAACTGGAATCCCGGGCCGAACCCGTTGCCGTCCCCCGGCCCGCCCGGCTCCGCGTGCAGCACACCGGAGATCGTGGGCGCCGCGCGGGCACAGAGCCGCCCGTTGAGACGGGCGCGCAGCTCGGCGCTGTTGGGCAGGCCGGTGAGGGAGTCGTGGCTCGCGCGGTGGGCCAGCTGCAGCTCGTGCCGCTTGCGGTCCTCGATGTCCTCGACGTGGGTCAACAGGAAGCGCGGCCCGTCGGCGGTGTCGGCGACCACGGAGTTGCGCAGCGAGACCCATACGTACGAGCCGTCGCGCCGGGCCAGGCGCAGCTCGGCCTGACCGCCCTCCGCGGACGTACGAAGCAAGGTCCCGATGTCCTCGGGATGGACGATGTCGGAGAAGGAGTAGCGCCGCATGGCGGAGGCGGGCCGGCCAAGCAGCCTGCACAGCGCGTCGTTGATGCGTATCAGCCGGCCGTGCTGGTCGCCGCCCATCTCCGCGACGGCCATCCCGCTCGGCGCGTACTCGAAGGCCTGCCGGAAGCTCTCCTCGCTCGCGCGCAGCGCCGACTGCTCCCGTTCCAGACGTACGAGCGCGCGCTGCATGTTGGAGCGCAGCCGGGCGTTGCTGAGGGCGATCGCGGCCTGCGACGAATACAACTGGAGGGCTTCGCGCCCCCAGGCGCCGGGACGCCGCCCGTTGCGCGGCTTGTCGACGGTGAGCACGCCCAGCAGTTCGCTGTCGGAGGCGTACAGCGGCGCGAAGAGCCGGTCCATGGGGTGCCAGTCGTCGGGCGCCTGCGGCGCGGGCCCCGCGGTGTGCCACTGGGGGACGTCGTCGTCGTCGAGGACCCAGCCCTCCGTGTAGGGGATGAACCGCAGGTTGCCCCACGCCTCCCCCATCGACAGCCGGCGGTCCCACGAGGCGCGCGATCCGGCCCGGCCCGCCATCATCGCCTCGGCGCCCTGACTGCCGGCGACGGCTGCGACGACGAGGTCGCCCTCGGGACGTACGAGATTGACGGCAGCGATCTCAAAGCCGAGGCCCTCGACCACGCCGTCGGCGACGGTCTGCAGGGTGTCGGCGAGGCTGCGGGCGGTGCTCAGCTGCGCCACGACGAGGTGCAGCTGGCGCAGGCTGGCAAGGCGGACGTAGGGCTCCGACTCGGTTTCCATCGCCCTCCCCCTGAGCCTCGTCCGTCAACTCCAGGTGTTCGCGGGACGTCATTGTCCGACTGCCACGGCCACTGAATCACAGCGAGCTGTGCGCCAGGTACACAGGGTCAACAATTATTGCCCGCTGTGACTCAAGTCACAACAGAGTGCAGCCCGTTGACTCCTCTCCGTGTGAGCTTGGCACACGCGCCCCGCCTCGGCCGACGCTCTCGACCGAATGACCGGTCATGAGACAGTACGGCCTTACCGGAGCGTAGAGCCTCGAATGCGCCCCATTTCACGCCCCCGATTTGCGGCGGGCGCGCGCCCCAACACCCGCCCCCGCAGCGGACTTTGACGTGCCGGCAGCCTGCCGCCCTGGTCACAGCTCCGTCACCTCGCACCCTCTTCGTCTGCACACAAGAACCACAATCCGGTCACGGGTCCGGCAGAAAGGCGCAATCCCGATCATGGGTCCCAGGTCCTGGTCCTGGGGCCCGATGCGGGAGGCGCGTACCAGCGGTTAGCGTTTTTGACGTGTCACACGCAGTGCAGCAGCAGACGAGCCCGGCGCCGGACCACCCGATGCCCCATGCTGATGGGGTGAGCGAGGACGAGTTCCGGGCGGCCATGGCGAGACTCGCGGCCGGTGTGGTGCTGGTGACGGCGTACGACCCCGATGACGGCCCGGAGGGCGCGGACGTCGGCATGACCGCCACCGCCTTCATGTCCGTCTCCCTCGAACCGCCGCTGACCATGGTCAGCGTCCGCGACGGGTCGCGCATGGACGAACTGCTGGAACGGCAGCCCTTCTGGGCCGCCTCCCTGCTCACGGAGCACCAGCGCCAGACGGCGGGCCGCTTCGCCATGAAGGGGCGCCTCAGCGACCGGCTCCTCTTCCGCGACCTCCCGCACATCCGGGGGGAGGCCTCCGGTGCGCCGCTGGTGGAGGGGGCCCTGGCGACGGTCGAGTGCCGGACCGAGCAGCGCGTACGGGCGGGCGATCACACCCTCGTCATCGGGCAGGTGCTGGCCGCGGGGCTTCCGCACGCTCCGGACAGCGGGCCGCTCACGTACTACCGGGGGCGGTACCACTCGCTGGCGAAGGGCGCTTCCTGACCGGTCGGCTTCCTGGCCGGTCGGCCTTCTTGGCCCGGCCTGGCCCGGTCCGCATCGGGACGGAGGGCGCCGCCCGGGGTCTCCGGGCAGCCGGGCCCCGACGGCCCGCCGCGCTCACCAGTCGCGTCCCGAGCGCCCACGCTTGAGGTCGCCGCGCTGTTTCTTGTGACGGAGCCGCCGCTCGTTCACGCCGCGCGGCACCTTCTTCTTGCGGCGCGGGCGCGGCGGCGGCGCCGTCGCCTCCGCGAGCAGCGCGGCCATGCGGGTGGCGGCGGCCTCGCGGTTGCGCCACTGGGAGCGGTGCTCACTCGCCCGTACGACCACGACGCCGGGGCCGACGAGCCTGCCCGTGCCCGCGAGCCGCTCCAGGGCACGCTCCTTCCACACCTCGGGCAGTGCGTCGGTGGCCCCCAGGTCGAAGCGCAGCTCGACCTGGGTGTCGCTGGTGTTGACGTGCTGCCCGCCCGGCCCCGAAGAGCGCGTGAAACGCCACACCAGTTCGGCTTCCGGCAGGGAAACCGAACCGCGGATGACATAAGGGGACGCAGAAGGGGACGGAGACATGTCTTCCATGGTCGCTCCCCGGCCACATCCGGGTCACGGCCTTTTTCCACCGGGCACCTGGAACCCGGCCATGGACGGGTTGCGTTGTGCAGGGGTAGGAACGAGCTCCACCGAGCGAATTCCATCGATCCGCTACCGACCGATTCCACACGGGATCTCACCAACGGAAGGCATCCCCATGGCTGTAAGCCTGTCCAAAGGCGGCAACGTCTCGCTCACCAAGGAGGCACCGGGCCTGACCGCCGTCACGGTCGGCCTCGGCTGGGACGTCCGCACCACCACGGGCACCGACTTCGACCTGGACGCGAGCGCCATCGCGGTCAACCCGACCGGGAAGGTCTACTCCGACCAGCACTTCGTCTTCTTCAACAACAAGGCGACACCGGACCAGAGCATCCTGCACACCGGTGACAACATCACCGGTGAGGGCGAGGGCGACGACGAGCAGATCAAGATCAACCTCGCCGGGCTGCCCGGCGACGTCGACAAGATCGTCTTCCCGGTCTCGATCTACGACGCCGAGAGCCGCAGCCAGAACTTCGGCCAGGTGCGTAACGCCTTCATCCGCATCGTCAACCAGGCCGACGAGGCCGAGATCGCCCGCTACGACCTGAGCGAGGACGCCGCCACCGAGACCGCCATGGTCTTCGGTGAGCTGTACCGCAGCGGCGCGGAGTGGAAGTTCCGCGCCGTCGGCCAGGGCTACGCCTCCGGCCTGGTGGGCATCGCGCAGGACTTCGGGGTCAACGTCTGACGTGTCTCCGTGACCGGCGCGCGTTCACGCGTGCGGAACGAGGGCGGTGCTCGCCCACGCGGGAGGAGCACCGCCTTCGTCGTGTCCGCGGGTGTGCCGCCGCGAGGGCCGGCGGCGCCATGGCCGGGGCCGGGGCAGCGAACAGGCCGAGGGCGCCGGGTACGCGCCGTGACACGATCGCCCCGTGCTCGACATCGGCTACTCCCTCTCCCGGCGCTTCCCCGACCCCCCGCAGACGGACTACCGCACCGCGGACGTACGGGCCCTGCGTCACGACTTGTTCAGCGGGGACGTCTATCTCGCCGACACGGAGACGGATCGCGAACTGTCCACAGCCTGGGGATGGTTGCCCGTTCTCGACTTCGCGTGGGCGCTGTGCGACACCGTGGAGATGATCGACGCCGACCGGCACGGCAGCCGCGCCGCGGGCCCGCAGCACGCGGAGGTGGACTTCACCGAGAGCACCGAACGGATGCGCTTCGAGCGGCGGTTCGGCTGGGTGGACATCACCGCCGACTGGTCCGGGCGGGGCGAGCCGCCGCTGACCTGCCGGCACGCGGTGCTGCGCCGTGAGGCCCGCGACTTCCTCCACGATCTCCTCGCGGATCTGACCGACATGCACGAAGGGCTGGCAGACAACCCGGCGGTGTGGACGCTGCGGGCCCGCTTTCCCCGCGTCTGAGGGCCCGCGACCCAAGGGCGTGTCTCCCGGACCTGCGCCGTTCCGCAGAGTCCGGGCCATGGCAGACGGGGGCCGTCCACTGGGCGACAAGGCCTGCTCGGCGCCGTCATCACCTGGCTACGCGCTTTGACAGTCGCGCCCTAGAAGCGGTCGAGCCGGCAGCCCGCCAGCACCGGCTCCACGGCGCCGTCGACCAACTCCCGCGCGACCAGGCGGCCCACGGTCGGGGCAAGCGTGACGGCGGAGTGCAGCACCGCCACGTAGAGGCCGGGCACCTCGACGACCGGGCCGACGATCGGCTCACCGTCGGCCGGCATGGGGCGACGGCCGACCCGGGCGCTGAGCAGTTCGACGTCCGCGGCGCCGCGGAAGGTGGACCGGACGGCGGCGAGAGTCCGTTCCGGCGAGTCTGCGGCGGCGAGCAGCCGGTCCGCGGCGACCTGCCGGAGATCGAAGTCCCGGTTGTTGACCACGGTGCGGACCAGACCGGCCGGAGCGCGGAACCGGAAGAGCGTCGCCGGCGACGGGTCGACCGGGACGCGTATGCCGAGCGGCGCGCCCAGCGCGGCCGTGGCCACCCCTGCCGCGAGCACCACAGTCGCACCGGAGAGCACTCCTGCGGCCGTCTCGACCCCGACGACCCGACCCGCGGCATCCCGGCGGACCGCGGTGACCGGGGTGTCCGGACGGACCCGGGCGCCGTGGGCGCGGGCACCCGCGACCAGCCGTTCGGTCACGCCCACCGGGTCGACGGCGCCGTCACCGGGTGCCCAGACGGCCCACTTCGGGGGCTGCCGCAGGGCGGGCTCGAGCGTCGCCGCGGTGGCCGCGTCCACGATCTCCTGCCCGGGCCCCGCCTCCGGCGCGCCGTCCGCCGCACCCCAGGACAGAGAGCCGGACCAGGTCACCGGGAGCCCCGGCAGCTCGGCCTCGAGCCGGCGGTACTCCTCCGTCGCGGTCGCCCGCAGCACGGCTGCCGGACCGGTGCGTACGCCGGACGTTCCGACCCAGGCGAACGAGTCCGCCGTCACACCGGCGCCCGGCCGCCCGGCGTCGACGAGGGTCACGACGGCACCGGCCCGGGCGGCGTGATAGGCCACCGAGGCTCCGACGATGCCGGCGCCGACGACCACCAGGTCGCTGCTCACCGCATGCTCAGCACGTTGACGACGTTCCCGTCCCCGTCGGGGGTCGCGGGCGAAGAAGCGGCGCACGCGAGCGTCACGTCGTCGACTCCGACGGACACAGACGGCAGCACGGAAGCGGACTCGCCATGGCTCATCAGGCTGAACTCGACCCCGGGCCAGGCGGGATCGGCCAGGCTCACGATCCGGCCGAGATCGATCACCGGCTCCCAACCGAGCACGCACCGACAGAACTTGAGGCTCTCCGCCGGCGCCCCGCTGGGCAGGTCCGTCATGATGCGTCGCACGCTCACCCGCAAGACTGTGCCGGAGGGTGGACCCCGGCGACAAGCGAGAAACCGGCTTGGGCGGCCACGCGGCATACCGCTCCGCCTCGGGGTGCGGGGCCGCGGCGGCGTTGCCTTGGGCGCCGTCATCACCTGGCTACGCGCTTTGAGAGACGCGCCCCAGGCCTCGGCGTCCGCGGGAGCCCGGATGCGGGTCAGCCGCCCACCCGTACCCCGAGCTCGGCGGCGAACGCCGGTGCCAGATCCATCAGTTGGGCCGAGCTGATCGTCGCACCCCCCAACTGCCCGATGCCCGCCGCGATGTCCAGCTCCGCTGCGTCCCGCAGATCCACGTCGGTGAGCTCGGCCGAGGAGAAGTCGACGCCGCGCAGCACGCAGCCGGGAAACGCGACCCGTTCGAGCGTGGCCCCGCCGAAGTCGGGCTCCACGAGCACGCAGTTCTCGAAGGTGACGTCCAGCAGCCGGCTCTGACGGAGATTGAGAAAATCGATCTTCCCTCCGTGCACCAGCACCCTGGACAGCCGCGCGCCGTGCACCTGCACGCCGCCCAGCCGGGCGTCCCGCAGTTCCAGGTCCCGCAGCTCGACGCCTGCCAGATCCGTGCCGGCCCCCGTCACGCCCTCGAGCACGCTGTCGAGCAGCCGCGTACGTTCCCAACGCGCCTCGTCCAGCGAGCAGTTGCGGATGCGGCACTCCAGGAAGCGTGCTCCCGAGGCGTCGGTGCCGCCCAGATCGGCGCCCTCGAACCCCACCCCGTCGTAGTCCCCGTCCGGGACCGGCCCGGACTCCTGCGCCCGCAGCTCCGGGAGGTCCACCTCCGGCCTGCGCGGGGCCTTGAGTGCGCGCAGCGCCTTGCCCGTCGTCGTCCTCGTCCTCGTCATCACGACATCGTGCACCGGGACACCGACAACTGCCCCCGCACCACCCCTTGGGCGGCGGTCGCGGGCGACCCGGTGTCCCGGCTTCCGCGTCGCCCGCGGCCCCGTCCTGTGCTGGTCGGTGGTTGTCCGGACGGTCCGTCCGGCGGTGCCCGGCGGTTCGTCCGGCGGCGGTCGCCGTTCGGGCCCCCGTCGGGCCGTGGCTGCTAGCCCTTCGCGTACTCGGAGGCCATCTGGCCGGCGAAGTCGTACATGACGACCGCCTCGTCGCCGACGACCCATGCGTCATGGCCGGGCGGGCATACGAACACGTCGCCGGGCCCGACCTCGGTCTCGGTGCCGTCGTCCATCTTGACCCGCATTCGGCCCTGGACCATGAATCCGTTGTGGTGGACCTGGCAGGATTCCGTCCCCGCTATCGGACGCAGCGACTCCGTCCAGCGCCAGCCGGGTTCGAATGTGGCAACCGCGAAATCCAGTCCGGTGAGGTGAAGGGCTTCGATGTGCCCGCGCGGGAAGTCGCGCCGTTCGTCCGCCTTGTCGACCGTCTTGACTTCGATCATGAGGTTTCCCTCCAATCATCCCCCGCTCATTCCATGGTGCGACGAGGGAAGCGGAAGCGGCGAACACACTGGGGAAAGAATTGAGAGGCCCGCCGAAGCCGCTAAAACGGCGGCCCCCGGGATTCCGTTCCCTGGGGGCCGCCGGCGGGTGAGCGGACACTCACCCGTTGGCGAGCACCTTGAGCCGTGCGTACGAGCCGTTGAAGCGGTTGTGGTCGCCGACCGTCTTCCCCGTCGACGTGTACTGCCAGAACGTGTGGAACGGCCAGCCCCCCGGCAGGGTGCCGACCGACTTGCCCCAGCTCGGGATCCACAGCGGGTTCGTCTTGCTGAACTTTGTCGAGTTGCCGGTGCAGGTCTTCCACCAGGTGGCGGAGGTGTAGATGACCGCGTCGCGCCCGGTCCGCACCTTGTATGTGCGCACGAAGTCGCTGATCCAGTCGACCATCCCCTTGTGGGACTTGCCGTAGCAGGCCGAGCCGTACGGGTTGTACTCCACGTCGAGCGCGCCCGGCAGCGTCTTCCCGTCCCGCGACCAGCCGCCGCCGTGCGAGGCGAAGTAGTTGGCCTGCGCGGCGCCACTGGAGTTCGAGGGAAGGGCGAAGTGGTAGGCGCCCCGGATCATGCCGCTCTTGTACGAGCCGTTGTACTGCTGGGCGAAGTGGGGGTTGCGGTAGGTCGTGCCCTCCGTCGCCTTGACGTACGCGAACCGCGAGCCGGCCTTCTTGAGCGTGGACCACGGCACGTTGCCGTTGTGGCTGGAGACGTCGACGCCCTCGACGGACGCGGTCAGGGTCCGCGAGGACGACGACGTCGCCGTCGGCGTACGTCCTTCGTGAGCCTGGAGGGTGGAGCCCATCCAGTCCTTCTCCGGGTGAGCCGGCCGCTCGTCGTCGCCCTCCGCCTCGGCGATTCCGGGGAGTACGAACAGCAGAGCGAGGGCGGTGAGGAGTACGGCGGGGGTCCTCACCGTGCCGGGGACAGCACGGCGCGACGGGCCGGACCTGGGCAGGGGCATGCGTGCCTCCGTAGATGTCGATGAGTCGCGCAAGCAGAAGCTTCGAATGTAACGGGAGAAAAACGTATTAATTGGACGCCTCGCCGTAGTGGGGCCCTCGGAGGCGCCGGAGGCCGCGGGCCCACTGACCGCCCGTCAGCCCGTCAGCCCGGCAGCCCGGCCGGCCCTGCTCACGTACGGTCAGGAGACCGCGGCAGCCCCGCGGTCTCCGCGCCGCGGTGCAGGACGTCGCGCAGCATGGCGGGGGTCAGCGTGCGCGTGAACATGTTCCGTTGGCTCGGGTGGTAGCCGCCGACCAGCCGCAGCTCCCCGTGGTCCTGCCCCCGTACGTCCGTCAGAAGGGCCTCGGTGCCGTGCCCGAACGCCGGACGCGGACGCGGCAGTCGCCAGCCCGCGTCGGCGAGGACCGGCATCAGCGCCTGCCATGCGAACCCGCCGAGCACCACGACCGTGCGCAGCGTGGGCCGGAGCAGCTCCAGTTCGCGGGCGAGCCAGGGACGGCAGGTGTCGCGCTCGGCGGTGGTGGGCCGGTTGCCGGGAGGCGCGCAGTGCACGGGCATGGTGATCCGTACGCCGTAGAGCTCCAGGCCGTCGCCGCGGTGCGTCGCACCGGGCTGGGAGGCGAGGCCGACATCGTGCAGCGCGGCGAAGAGCGCGTCGCCGGAGGGGTCACCGGTGAACACCCGCCCGGTTCGGTTGCCGCCGTGGGCGGCCGGTGCCAGTCCGACGATCGCGAGCGCGGCGTCCGCGGGGCCGAACCCCGGGACCGGCCGGGCCCAGTACTCCCAGTCGAGGAAGGCCTTCCGTTTCGTACGGGCCGCTTCCTCGCGCCAGGCGACCAGCCGCGGGCAGGCACGGCACGTGGAGACGGCTTCGTCGAGCGCGGCAGGGGTGGCTGTGCGCGGGGCCGTGGCCGCGGGGAAGCCGGGGTCGTCCTCGGGCTGCGTGGACGGTGACATCCGGGGTCTGTCTCCTCTGCTCGTCTCGGCGCTTCTCCGCTCGACTCGGCGCGAGCTCATCTTCGCGCCCGCTCGTCTTCGCGCCCGCTCGTCTTCGCGCCCGCTCGTCTTCGCGCCCGCTTCGGACGGCCTTCGCCTGCCCTTCGGCTCTCCTTCGGGCGGGGGTCGGCGTGGATCCAGGTGGCGCTGGCAGACTCGGTCCCATGCGAATGCTCTCGTCGGACGCTCACCCACGGGAACACCCCGGACGTCGCGCCGCCGTGCCGCCGCCGATCGCCGGACTCCGGTGACCACGGCCACCCCGCTGGTGACCTTCGGCCACGGCACCGCCACCCGGGACCAGCTCGCCGCCCTCCTCGTCGGCGCGGGCGTCGCCGCCGTCGTCGACGTGCGTACGGCACCGGGCAGCCGGCGCAACCCCGACGCCCGCCGCGAGCAACTGGCCGAGTGGATGCCCCGAGCCGGGCTGGAGTACCGGTGGGAGAAGCGGCTCGGCGGCTTCCGCAAGGCGGCGCCCGACTCGCCCGATGTCTTCTGGGAGCACGAGCAGTTCCGCGGATACGCGGGCTGGACCCGTGATCCCGGATTCCTCTGCGCCGTGGACGAACTGCTGCTGCAGACGGCGAAGGTGGAACGCACGGCCGTGATGTGCGCGGAGTCCCTGTGGTGGCGCTGCCACCGGCGGATCATCGCCGACTTCGCCGTGCTGGCGCGGGACACACCCGTACTTCACCTGGCGCACGACGGCCGGCTCACCCCGCACCCGCCCGCGCCCGGCGCGCGGCTGCGCGACGACGGACTGCTCGTCTACGACAGGTTGTGAGTCCCCCGCCGCCGGCTGGCCGGCCGACTCGGCGGGTGGCGTACGGGAAACGCCCCAGAGGCGTGGAGGCACGGGAGCACGGAGGCCCTGGGCCCGCATGCCTGGAGCAGGGCGGACGCCACCCGTCCGACGCGGAAGGGCCGCCGAGCGGTAACTCGGCGGCCCCATGTGGAACATGAGCAGCCGCTTGGCTGGAGGCAGACCCTCGCGGAGATCGCTGGCAACGGTCCGCGCGGGTGCCGCATTTCCACACAGGGAGATCACCCATGCCCACTGCTTCCAGCGTATCGGCCGCCCCAGGCTCGTACGTCACCTCCATCGCCTCCACGCACGAGGAGATACGGGCCGCCCAGCGGCTGCGCTACCGCGTCTTCCGCGAAGAGAAGGGCGCCCGGCTGCGTACTCCGGTGCCCGGGCACGACGTGGACGCCTTCGACGACATCACGGACCACCTCGTCGTCACCGATGGGGCGACGGGCGAAATCGTCGGCACATACCGGCTGTTGCCCCCCGGGCGGAGCCGGCGCCTGTACTCGGACGGCGAGTTCGACCTGCGCGGGCTGCCCGTACAGGTGCGGTCCTCGATGGTCGAGGCGGGACGCGCCTGCGTGCATCCCGATCACCGTTCCGGCGCGGTCATCAGCGCCATGTGGGGCGGACTCGCCCGCTATCTGCTGCTGTCCGGGCACCGCTACCTGGCGGGCTGCGCGTCCGTACCGCTTGCCGACGGCGGCCAGTCCGCGGCCGACGCCTGGCTGCTCGGCACGACCAGGCACGCCGCTCCGCCCGAGCTGCGTGTGCACCCGCACGAGCCGTGGCTGCCGAACGGCACCCTTGCGGCGAACGCGAGTTACGCCGCCCTGCCGCCGCTGCTGCGCGGCTATCTGCGGGTCGGCGCCTGGATGTGCGGTGCACCCGCGCACGACAGGGACTTCGGTGACGCGGACTTCTTCGTACTGCTCGACATGGAGCGGATGAACGACCGCTACCGGCGCTACTTCCTGGGCGAGACCCGGTGAACGCCTGGGCCGCCGCCTCGCCTTGCACGCCGCCGCCGTCCGTGCCGCGCGGCGCGGCGGCCCGCTCGCCGGGGGGCACCGTGCTCCGCCGGTACGCGGCGCTCGCCGCCGCGGTATCCCGTGCCGTGGCCGCCGGAGAGCGGATCGCCGAGCCGCACGCGCTCCAGCGGCACGCCCGCGCCGTACTCGACGCGCTCGGCGTCGGCCTGGACGCCGAGGGTCCACTGCGGGTGCCGGGCACGGCCCCCGGAACGCTCGTCGTCGCCAACCACACCTCGTGGCTCGACGTCGTGGCACTGCTGGCGGTCGAACCGGTACCGCTGATCGCCAAGCTGGAGGTGGCGGCGTGGCCGGTGGTCGGCGAGCTGGCCCGCCGTACGGGCACCTGGTTCATCGACAGGGAGGCGTTCCGCGAACTTCCCTGTGTCGTACGGGACTTGGCGGCCCGCCTGCGGGACGGGGAGACCGTGGCGGTGTTCCCCCAGGCCACCACGTGGTGCACGGCGCCGGGTGGCCCGTTCCGCCGGGCCACCTTCCAGGCGGCGCTGGACGCGGGAGCGCCGGTGCGGCCAGTCGCGGTCGACTTCACGAGGGAGGGGACTTCCAGCACGGCCGCCGCCTACGTCGGGGGTGACACCTTCGCGTCCTCGCTGCGGCGGGTCGCCGCAACGGACGCGCTCACCACGCGGGTCCGGGTGTGCGCGCCGCTGTGGCCGTACGGGCACGACCGCCGCTCGCTCGCCGCGGCCGCGCACGGGGCGGTGACCGCGTCGTGCAGGGGGCGCACCGGGTTCCTGGCTCACGAGCCGGGGGTCCTCTGTTCGCAGTGAGGCATCCGCTTCCGGAGTGAACCCGCCCGCCACCGCGGCGAGTTCAGGCCGGGCGACGGGCTGGAGGGATGCAGGTGCACCGTACCGGCAGATGTGGATCACTTTGACGAAGGCGGCCAACTGCCGGTCGGGGCCTGGTTATCGTGCAAGTCTCATCCCGGTCCCCCGTGGGCGGACCGACGTTGGAAATGCACGTCCGAAGGAGCCACCGTGCTTGCAGCACACACAGCATCGCCGTTATCAGATCCGGGCATCGTTCCCGATCCGTATCCCGTCTACGGCCGTCTGGCGGAGCATGAGCCGGTTCACTGGTGCGAGGGCCTGAACGCCTGGGCGGTGATGCGGTATTGGGACTGCGCGGCCGCCCTGAAGGATTCCCGGCTCAAGGCCGAGCGAATGGAGGAGATCCTTCATGTGAAGTTCCCGGACCGGCCGCTGCCGCCGGACAGCATTTACCACCGGTTCACGAAGAACGTCATGATGTACACGGACCCTCCTCTCCACGATGCGCTGAGAAGGTCCACCCGGCCGGGATTCACCGGCGCCGCACATGAGCACTACAGCCGGGTCATCGAGCGCGTGGCGTACGAACTGGTCGACTCGATTCCCGGCGGAACGCCGGAGATCGACGCCGTTTCCGCGCTCGCCGCGAAACTCCCGGTGAATGCCGCGGTCCGCGCATTCGGGGTTCCGGAAGAGGACCTGGAGTTCGTGACACCTCGGGTGGACACCCTCATGACGTACTGGTCAGGCCCGCAAGCTCAGCCGGTGGAGCTCGATCTCCTGCTTGAGCACCTTACGGATCTGCACACGTACTCGCAGGAACTCCTCGAGGGAAGACGTGGCGCAGTCGTGCCGGGGACGGTGATCGCACGTCTCGCGGCCGGACAGGCGGACGGCGCCGAAGCGACGATGCAGCAGACCGTGCACCAACTCGTCCTGCTTTTCATCGCGCTCTTCGCCCCTACCACTCCCGGTTCCGCCAGCAGCGGAATGCTTTCGTTCGCGGAGAATCCGGCTCAGATCGAACGCTTCCTGGCCGACCGCGCGTGCGCGGACAACGTGGCCGACGAGGTCGTCCGCTACAACGCGTCGAATCAGTTCACATGGCGGGTCGCGTCGACGCCGGTCGAGATCAACGGCGTGAAGATCGAGGAAGGACAGAACCTGGCCCTTTTCCTCGGCGCCGCGAACCGCGATCCAAGCATGTTCGAGCGTCCTGACGCATTCGATCTCGACCGGCAGAACAGCGGCAAGCATCTCTCGTTCGGGCTCGGTGTGCACTCCTGCCTCGGCAGGCAGATCGCCGCCCTGGAAATCAAATGGTTCTTCGCCGCGCTGTTCGCACGCTTTCCGCGGATACGCCTGGCGGGCGAGCCCGAATGGAACTCCAACCTGGAGTTCCGGTCCCTGAAGGCGCTGCCGCTGAGCCTCAACTGACGAAACGTCCCTGCAAGTTGGCGCGAAGCGGCGCCGTCCGCCCCGTGGCCGTGACCTCCCCGCCCGTACGACACGGGCCGGGCGCGGGCCGCGGCCGGCTCAAGCCCTCCCACCTCACCTGCCGCCGCGCGAGCAGGGAGGCAAGGGAGGGCGACGTCTCATCGGCTGGGGCAGCTGCGCCAAGCAGACCGAGCAGGCGACCAACGCGTGCCTGGAGAAGAAGGACGTCGTCGGCTGGTCGGTGGAGTATCTGCCCGCCTCGGAACTGACGCCCGGTGACAACTCCTCCTGTTCGTATCTCCTGTTCGTACGGGCAGGAGGAGATGCCGTGACCGGCCACGCTGAGGCCGGCCGCTCGGGCTCACGCAACCGAAGGCTCGTCCGCCATGATGCGTTCCAGGGTGCGCAGGCCCATCCGGCCCATCGCCGGGTTGCTCTCCACGTAGTACCAGGCAACGCCCATCGCCTGCTCGAAGGCCCACGCCTTGCCGCGCTCCCACTCCAGCTCGTCGCACCCGAGGTCTGCGCGGAGCGCCTGCCTCGGGCCGGCCTCCAGCAGATGCCAGGCACCCACGAGATCCAACGCCGGGTCGGCCGGCCCCAGACCGCCGACGTCGATGACTCCGGCCAGACGCCCGTGGGAGACAAGGACGTTGCCTGGGATGAGGTCGCCGTGGGTCATCACGTCCTCCGAGACGCGCGGCAGCTCGCGCATGACCTTCCACATCCGGCGGAGCCGCGGAACGTCCACGTCCAGCAGCTGTTCGGTGTGCCCGAAGCAGATCCGCATCCACTCTTCGTGGTCACGCAGATCGCCGCCGCGCCCCTCTCCGCTGAACGAGCGCCCGCACGTACCGATCGAGCGCACACCGCGGACGAACTCGGCGACGTCGTGCGCGAACGCGACCGACTCGCCCGGGTCCTCGTCCGTGGCCGCAGCGCCGGGCAGCCAGGTCTGCACCGACCACGGCAGCGGGTAGCCCGCGCCCGGCTCACCCAGCGCTACCGGCTCGGGCGTGGGGAACGGCGTACGGCCTGCCAGCTCCCGGGCTGCCTCCGCCTCGGACTCCAGCGACCGACGTGCCGAGGCGCTGTCGTCCCCCCGCAGCGGGAACCGGGCCGCGAACCGGTCGCCGATGCGGAAGATGGCGTTGACCGTCCCCTGCGAAGCGACGCGGCGGACCGGCAGCCCCCGCCACTCGGGGAACTGACCGTCCACCAACTCCCGTACGGTCTCGGCCGGCACACTCAACTGGTCCGGATGCATGTCCACGCGGGAAGCGTCGCGGGCCCCGATCTTCGACCGCAACCGGTTATCGGGCGGCCTCGGGACCGAATGTGCCCTTCTCGGCGACGCCGAAGGCGGCGACCTTACGGACGGCGATGATCGCGACCGTCAGCAGGATGCTGCCCCACGAGAGATCGCCAGAGAGGCGGATCAGGCCGGCCGCCATGAGGAAGTCCAGCAGCAGCCGCAGGGCGCTACGGATCGTGCGCGTGGTCGCGTAGGCCGCCAGGAAGGACACGACGCCGGCGGCGGTGATCAGCAGCGCGGATGCCTCGATCGCAGCGTTCACCCGACGGCGCCTTGCGCCCGCCCGGACCCGGCTCCTGCGTCCTGCTGTGGTTCTCCTTCCGCCTCGCGTTCGATCTCGGCACGCTCATGGGCGATCTCACGGCCCAGGAAGTAGTTGAGCGCCGTCCGGATGGCTGCGATCGCGGCGAGCTGTCCGATCTCGGTGAAGCTGGGCGCCACGGCGGTACGCAGCACATCGCCCGCCAGCTGGAATTCGAGCCCCAGCACGAGAAACCTGCCCAGTCTCAGCCGGATCCGGTTGAAGCCCTTCGTGTGTCCCCTGCCACGCACCACGGCCGCGATGAAGCGGGCGAACGCCCAGCCCGCCCCCACAAAGATGATCAACGCGCCTGCGGTCTCCACCAGACGTACGAGGACGCCGATCGCCTCACGCAAACCCGACTCCGGCAAGACCTCCCACGACAGGAACATGCCTGGCGGATACCCGCCCACCGGAGCCCGGTCCACCAAGCGCCTGCCAGGCCCTTCCAATGGCAGACACCCGGCTCCCATGACACCGGCCTCGGATCAGTGGCTGGTGGCTCCGTTCCAGTCGACGAGCTGGACGATGACCCCGTTCGGGTCGGTGACCTGGAAGGCGCGCTCTCCCCAGGGCTCCTCGCGCAGCGGCATCGTGATGGCGACTCCCTCGGCGGTCAGGCGGGCAAGTTCGGCCTCCAGGTCGTCGACGACGAAGGCGAGGATCACACCGTCGGCGTGGTCGTCGCGCTGGTCCTCAGGGAGCGAGGCCAGACCGCGCCGCAGATAGACGACGTTCATGCCGGCATCGGCGCGGGTCAGTGACGCGAAGCCGTCGGCGGCCATCTCCTCATGGAATCCGAAATGGCCGGTGAGGAAGGCGCTGGACGCCGCCACATCGTCGACGTTCAGGGATACGGCGCAAGCGGTGATCGGCACAAGCACTCCTTGACCAGAGGCAGCCACTACTACTTCGTACAATGTACAGCGTACACGGTACGGGAATATCTCATGGGTGAGGATGTCCATGTGGCTATCGACAGAAGCGGTGCCGGCGCTCCGGCCCGAACCCTGCAGCTGCTGTGGCGCGTTCCTGCCGACGCCCCGCGACGCGGCCCGCAGCAGCGGCTGAGCATCGATGCGGTCGTCGCGGTCGCGATGCGCCTGGCGGACGAGGAGGGGCTGGACGCGCTGACCATGCGCCGTGTCGCGCAACAGCTGGGGGTAGCGCCGATGACGCTGTACACCTACGTGCCGGGCAAGGCCGAGCTACTGGACCTCATGCTGGATGCCGCCTACTCCCAGATGCCCCGGACCGACACCTCCGGCCGGCCATGGCGGGCCCGGCTGTCCTCCGTGGCCGAAGAGAACAAGGCGCTCTTCGAGACGCACCCGTGGACCCCGGCGATCTCCACCGGCCGGCCGCCGCTGGGGCCGGGGATGATGGCCAAGTACGAGCACGAACTGTCGGCGCTGGAAGGACGCGGCCTCGACGATGTCGAGATGGACGCTGCGTTGACTTACCTGCTCACATTCGTTCGTGCGTACGCCCGCTCCACGGCGGAGGCCCACGCAACCCAGCAGGAGAGCAAGATGGACGACGAGCAGTGGTGGGCCGCCAACGCTCCCTTGCTCGAAAAGGTCCTCGATCCGCGTGCCTACCCCATCGCCGTCCGCGTGGGCACGGCAGCGGGCACCGCCCACGGCGCCGCCTACAGCCCCGAGCATGCCTACGAGTTCGGGCTCGGCCGCGTCCTCGACGGGTTGGCCGTCCTGATCGACAGCCGCAGCGACGGGACCAACACCAAGTCACAGCAGTAGGCCCTCGGCTACTGGCTGTCACACCCAATCCGCAGGTGACCTCAGACTTGCCATTCCTATCGATAATCAATAGATTCCTATTGCTATTCGACCAAGGGAGCGACGATGGGGAAGCTGACAGTGCTTGCGCTGCGCGCCGTGATGGTGGCGCTGCTCGCCGGATCGCTGTTCGTCCAGACGATGATGGTGGCGATGCTGGCGGGCGCCATGGAGGAGAGCGTTCTTGCGGACCACCACCGCACTCCCGTCCTCGTGATCACGGTCCTGCTCGTCGTCACGGTCCAGGTCGTCCTGTTCGGCGTGTGGCGGCTGGTGACGATGGTGCGGCGCGGAACCGTCTTCTCCCACGCCGCGTTCCGCTACGTCCACCTCGTGATCGGGGCGTTCGTGGCGGCCGCGCTCCTGGTGTTCGCGCTCGGAGTGGTCCTGGCGCCGGGCGAGGCCGTGCCCCCGGGTGTCGTGGCCCTGCTGGGCGGGGTTTCCCTGGCGGTCTTCGGGGTCGCGCTCATCGTGCTCGTGCTGCGGATGCTGCTCGCGCAGGCCCTCGCACGCGACGTCGAAGCATCGCGGCTCGGGGCCGAGCTGGCAGAGGTGATCTGATGCCGATCGCCGTCGACATCGACGTGATGCTGGCGAAGCGGAAGATGTCCGTGGGCGAACTGGCGGACCGGGTGGGGATCACACCCGCCAACCTGGCAGTGCTCAAGAACGGCCGCGCCAAGGCGGTGCGCTTCACCACGCTCGCCGCGCTCTGCGAGGTGCTCGAGTGTCAGCCCGGAGACCTGCTGCGCTGGGAGCCCGAGGACCTCGGGGACGGGCACCGGGCCGCGCCCGAATCCGGAGAATCCGTCCCAGCTGGATCCTCGCCGCGGTGACCGCAGCCGGCCGGTGCCTGCCGTGCACCGATGACGGACCCCACAAGGAACAGGGCACACCATGACGACAGCCGACCTCTCCTACCGTCTCAGGGCCGCGGACAGCACCGACGTACTGGTGGTCGGGGCCGGCCTGGCCGGATTGAACACCGCCACGCTCCTCGCCCGACAAGGCCACGACGTGCTCCTGGTCGAACGCCGGACCGATCTCGCAACCGCGATCCGCACCACAGGAATCTTCGTACGGAAGACACTCGACGACTTCCCACTGCCCCCCGACTGCCTCGGACCACCGATCCGGCGCGTGGTCCTCTACCCCCCTGGCCTGCGCCGCCCGGTCAGCCTCACCAGCCCCCGCGACGAGTACCGGGTGGGCGACATGGCGCCGCTCTACGAAGCGTCGGCAGCCGCCGCGGCCGCCGCCGGCGTACGCATGACACTGGGCACGCGCTACGCCGGCCGACAGGGCGACACCTTCCACCTGGCTGGTCGCGACAAGCCGACCCTGGTCCGGGCCCGCTTCGTCGTCGGCGCGGACGGAGCCCGCTCAAGAGTCGCCCGTGACCTCGCTCTCGACCGTAACCACCACATGATCGTCGGCGCGGAAGAGGTCTTCGAACTGCCCGGAAGCGACGAGCCACCGACCTTCCACTGCGTACTCGACCCCTCGCTGGCCCCCGGATACCTGGCCTGGGTGGTCAACGACGGGCAGCACGCCCATGTCGGCGTCGCGGGCTATGCCGACCGCTATCCAGCCGGTCTTCGCCGGGCCGTGGAGCGGTTCAGCGCCTCAGCGCCCGGGCTGACCGGTGTCGAACGTCCAGAAGCGGTGGAGCGGCGCGGAGGCCCCATACCCGTCGGCGGCCTGCTGCGCCGGATCAGCTGCGCCGACGGGCTTCTCGTGGGGGACGCGGCAGGCGCGGTCTCCCCACTCACCGCCGGCGGCCTGGACCCGTGCCTGCGGCAGTCGGAACTCGCGGCAGACGTGCTCAACGACGCGCTGCGCACCGGGAAATCAGACTCGATGACCAACTACGACGGAGCCGCACTCCGCACCCAGTTCCGCGGACGACTCATGCTGCGCCGCGGATTGGCCCAGGTACGGACGCCGGCCACAGCGGCAGCGGCGTTCACCCTGCTACGCACACCGTTCGGCCGGGCCGCAGCGAGCCGAGTCCTCTTCGGCGACAGGTCCTTCCCCGACCCCACACCCAGGTGAACTCACCACGGGCCGTTCCAAGACCGGTCCGCTTGTGGGGTGATGGGCCGCGTGCCGGCATGCGGAGCAGTTCGCCGCCGGCTCATGGGTCGCCCAGCCGTAGACATGACCGTGCGGGCCCAAGTCGCGTGCGGGCCCAAGTCGCGTAGCTGGAGCGGTACTTGACGGGCGGACATGTCGCAGGAGACATCGGGGGCGGCATCTACGCCACCGGGGCACGGTCATCCTCAACGGGGTCCCGGATGTGATCGAAGCCGCCCGCGGCAAACCGACAGCCGGGGAGCGCACTCAGGACCGGAGCCGGGTGTCCGAGATGGGGGACCATCCCCGCGGGCGCGGGGAGGACAGCTCCCCAGATACGCCCTTGTCCCGCTTCCTCGAACACAGATGTGGCCAGCTGAGCTACACGTCCGGCCCATCGGCCAACGCCGCTGCCTCGTCCTGCCGGGCCCGGGCTTCCTCATGCCGCCCCAGCTTCGCCAGTACGGTTCCGAGACGATTCAGCACCGTGGCGAGGTGGGGGCGGAAGCGGTCCGGCTCGGCTCGGGTCAACTCCCGGAAGATCTCCACGGCTTCGCGGGCGGGGGCGAGGGCGTCCTTAGTACGGCCAAGATCCGACAGTCCACTGGCCAGATCGCTCAGGCACCCGCCCAGAGCATCGGCGTTCTCCGGGTTGGCCGCCGCCGACTCGCGCAAAATGTCCGCAGCTTCCCGTATCACCGCTACACCGTCGGCTTTACGCCCCTGCGCCATCAGCAACTTCATGAGGCTGTGCAACGCATCCATCAGCTTCTGCTGAAAGCGTTCTGGCTCTTCCGCGGCCAACTCCCGGTAGACGTCAGCAGCCTCCTGGGCGGGCGCCACGGCCTCCTCCGAGCGCTCCCTCATCCTCAGGGATCCGCTGAGCATGACCAGCGACGCAGCGAGGTGTGGGCGTTCCTGCGGTGCGTCCTCGACCAGTCCCCGGTAGATCCGTACAGCTAGCCGAGCGCTCTCCTCGGCCTTTTCGAAGTTCTCGCTTCCGAGGGCGGCGAGGCCGAGGATATAGGCCGGCCGTCCGAGGCGCTGAAGATCGTATTCCGGGTCGGCTTCCGTCAGCTCCTTGTGAAAGTCAACGGCTTCCTGAGCGGGCGCCACCGCCTCCTCGAAGCGCCCCGATCCCGTGAGCGCGACGCCGAGGGTCTCAAGTGACGCTGCGAGGAGTGCGCCGTTCTCTGATGCGGATTCAGCCAGCTTTCGATGGAGAGTCACCGCTTCCTGGGCAGGCGCCACAGCCTCCCCCTTCCGCCCCAACTCCGACAGCGCATTGCCGACGGCATGCAGAGATTCCGCGAGACTGCGCTCGTGTATTTCTGGTTCGACTTCGGCCAGTTGGCGAAAGAGATGCACGGCTTCTTCGACTATTTCCAAAGCTTCGTCATAGCGATCCAGCGTGGTGAGATGGATGCCGCCGAGGATGTACAGGGATCCGGCAAGAGCAGAACGGGACTCCGCATCTCCGGTCCGATACGACTCCCGATAGACGTCGACGGCCTCCTGGGCGGACGCCACCGCTTCCTCAAAGCGGTCCAGTCCGAACAGGGCGAGGCTGCGATTCTTCAACACCGCGGCGAGGTGCGGGAGTTCCTCCGGCGCATCGTCGACCAGTCCTCGGTATATGTTCATGGCAACCTCAGCGCACGCTTCGGCACTCTCGAAGCGCCCTAGGGCTGTTGAGGCGGTGCCTAGACTCTCAGCCGATTTGGCGAGTCTTCGGAGGTCGTAATCCGGCACAAGCTCGCCCAGTTCCCTGTCGATGATGACGGCTTCCTGGGCTGCTTCTGCTGCCTCCTCGAAGCGTCCCACCTTCGTCATTACAGAGCTGAGGGATTTCAGTGAGTCGGCGAGCGTGGGGTGATGCTCTCCAAGTTCGGCCTCTGCCACCTGCCGGTGGAGCGCGACGGCTTCCTGAGCAGGTGCCACGGCTTCCTCGAAGCGCCCCGCTCTCGTCAGTACGGTGCAGAGGGCACGCAGCGAGTCGGCGAGGGTGGAGCGGTGCTTGTCTGCTTCGGCCCCGGTCGATCTGCCAAGGATCGCGACGGCCTCTTTCATACGTGCCACTGCTTCCTCGGTACGCCCCACTGCCGCCAAGTCGACACCGAGGTTCCTCAAGGCTCCGGCGAAAGCAGGAAGGAACTCAGCTGATGCCGCTTCTGTCAGACCGTGGAAGAGCGCAACAGCTTGCTCAGCAGTCTCCAGAGCTTCCTCGTGGCGTCCCAGTTCCGCCAGATGAGCGCCACGGTTGCTGAGCAGGTTGGCGAGCAGCGGGCGGTACTTCTCCGGGTCGGTCTCAGCCAGTTGACGGTAGAGATCCACAGCCTCTTCGGTTGCTGCCAAGCCTTCTTCGACGCGCCCCAGTGCCGACAGATGCATCCCGCCGAGGCCGTTCAGCGACTGCGCGAGAGCCGCGCGGGAGTCCGCGGATCCGGTCCTGGCAAGTTCCCGGCGAATGCCGACAGCTTCCTGGGCGGACACCGCGCCCTCCTCCAAGAAGCCGACGCGGCGGCGCCGCAGCGCCAGATTCTCCAGCTTGGAGGCTCGCTCCGCCCGCGTAAGGCTCTCGGAATCGTCGAGCGTGCGTTCCGCCACGACGAGGCCCGCTCGCGCCAGTGCGGCGGATTCATATGGGAGGGCACCAGAGATGCGGTCGAGCACCTCGGGCGGGGCATCGGTCTCGGACAGAACGTCGGCCAAGATCTCGCCGAGCGCGCCGGCAGTTTCGATCACGACTGTGATCGCGGGTTGGTACAGGTCGGCGAGCCGGCGAAGCAGCCAGTTCTTCAAGAGGGCGGCGGCGTGGGGGTGGTGGGCGGCGGCACGGGTGAGCACGGTCAGAGCACGAAGGGCCTGGGCGGGGTCGACATGATCACGGAGCGCGTCGGCCAGTTCGGGGGCGCGGTGGAGGTGCGTGGTGATGTGGCGCTCTGCCAGCAGGTCCGGCTGGAGGCCTCCGGTACTGCCCGTCGCCGGCCCGGGATAGAGGTGACTGAGCCAGCGTGCGGTCTTGCGCCGCAGGCTGCCATGGACCTCCGAACCGAGCCCGGGGACGGTTCGCAGCAGCTCCGCGGCATTGTGCTCGTCATCAGCGCCCAGCAGACTCACGACGGCGATACACCGCTGTATCTCGACAGTTCCCAGCCCTTGCGGTCCCGTGAGGTCGGCGATCCGCGCACTGTCGTACCAATAGCGCGTCTCGTGCCTCAGCAGCTCGTCCAGTAGGGCTTCATCGATGCCTACATCGACGGCCACTCGCGACGCGGTGGAGTCGTCCTCTTCCTCAGTGCGCAGAAGGGCGACGAGGGCCGCTGCGTGCAACACCAGCATCGGCACCGAGGGCCCGCCGCCCTGCACATTCACGTCGACAACCTCTGCCGGACCAAGGTTCAGATATTGGGCGAACTGTGGCACGGCCTTGGCGACCAGCTCAAAAGCGCTCAACTCGGCGCCCGGGTCTGTCTCCAGGGAGAGGGTCAGCGCGCGAGCGACCGTGCGTCCGACCGTCGGGGTGGCGGCCCCCAGCCGCTCCCACCATTCGCCCTCGCCCCGCGCCAGCATCAACACGCGCAGCCTCGATGTGCTGTTGCTCGCTGCCGCGGAAGCCAGCAGTTCCCGCAGTTGGGAACGGGTCTCGGCGTAGTCCACGATCAGCAGGACCGGGCCCCGCAACGCCGTTTCCACAGCCGCCACCACCGTGGCCTCATCACCCTTGCCCACCCACGGGCAGGTCCAGCCCCGTTCGTGCAGCTGCTCGGCCAGACGCATCGCCAGACGTGTCTTGCCCACGCCGCCCGGGCCCGTCACCAACGCCAGCCGAACTCCGGCGGCGTCGTCGTCGCACCATGTGTGCAGGCGCCGCAACTCCGCAGAGCGTCCCACGAAGTCCACCACACTATTGGCGGGGTTCAGGGCGCCGATCACGTCGCCCGCGACACTGTCCGTCGGGCGCTCGTCTACCACCGGATCCGATACGGCGTTCAACTGTTCGCTCGCAGCCCGCCGTTCGCCGCGTCGCGCGTACACGTGACCGAAGAGAGCGGGAACGGCGAAGCCCGCGCCGCCCGCGATCGCACCTCCCCACACGCCTGCGATCCACTCACCGACAGCGCTGCCCACCGCGGCCAGCACCGCTGCAAGCGCTCCGACGAGCATCCACCTTCTTCCCTCACGCATTCCCCCAGCATCCACGCACCCGTGCGTCACTGACAGGCCGTCATGCAAACAGACCTTCGGCGTCCTGAGTCGACCCGGTGCCTGGTGACGTCCCGTACCACTGAGCGAACGGCTCGCCCCTGACGCACAGAAAGCAGACGACGAGGGAGGCTGCCGATCATGGAAGTGCGGTTCACCGCCATACGCACGTCGAGCCCGATGCCGCCCTGGAGCGCAGGTTCCAGCAAGTCCTGGTGGGGGAGCAATCGGTGTCTTCGAAGATGCCGCATCCGCTTCCGGGGCCTGCAGTGGCAGTCGTCCTGCCAAGGCTGCCATCGGAACGGACTTCGTGGTCGAGGAAACCGGACGGCAGAGAGCAACGCCGCCACTCGTCTACTCGCTTACAACCGCAACACCGGTGAGTGGCTCGGCGCCTTCGTCGATACCGAGATCCCTGTGCAGCTCCGCGAAGAAGCACTGTCCTCGCTGGCAGCGTCCAAGGGAATCCACTTAAGTGACATCGAACTTCGGGACCCGCCGGAGATCGAGATTCCAGACCAGCCCTGATCCACGGTGCGGTGCGCCGTCCCACGGAAGGCGCATCGCGGCTCTGCCGTGGTTCGGGGCGGCTTTCTTCGATCTTCACCTGATGAGGACGTCGATGGTTTTTCCGCCTTGCGGTTCACGACGCACTGTGACCTCGTGAGCGAGGTGGCGCACCAAAGGCCAGCCAAAGCCGCCGGGGCGCTCAAGGTCCGGGTCTGTACGAGTGAACTGTGAGTGAGGAAGGACCGGACTGGGGTCGGTCACCTGAATGTGCAGGTTTCCCGCTGACCCGCTCAGCCGGAAGCCGCTGAGCCCGCCCGCGTGCCGGTACGCGTTGGTCACCAACTCGGATACCACGATGAGCACGTTGTCGACGGTCTCCGGAGTGGCTGGAGGGCTCAGAGCGGAGAGGTAACCGCGAACGATGTTGCGCGCCTGACCACTGCTTCGGGGATACATGCTGGAAACGGGACGCTGGTGAGGTTCCGCGCTGAGCTCATCAATCATCACGCTCACCTCAGGCTCGTTGGTGGACAGTTCGTGCACATGCTTGTGCCCTCGCCACGACCGGACTAACGCACGGATTCTGCAACTCTCGATTCCGCACACTGCTGCACAAGAAGACGACTGCCGGCACCATCCGGCGCGGCTGACAGTCATCGGAATCGCCCAGAGGACGGGGCGTCACGCCGGCAGCACGAACGCCTGCTTTGCCGCAGGCCAGGGAACGTATCAGCGCGCAACTGACACCGGCCCGTGCGTGTTTGACCGTGCGGCGGGAAAGCGGAAGTGCCTCGGGAGGTGCTTCCACATGACGGCAGACTCGATGCCCCTCCGGTGCACGACCTGCAACGGTTCCGGTGACGGCCAGACCGTCATGAACGGCCGCGGCAGCTACGTCGAGGCGTGCCGGCTGTGCAAGGGGTCGGGACGAATGACCAGAGGCGGCAAGCCCACCGGCGACTCTCTGAACGCTGAACAAGCCGGCGGGTACGACGGCCACTCCTAAGACGGTGTCTTATGTGGTGAGGTGGATGTATCGCTTGTGGCAGCAAAGGGCCGCGGCGAGGCCGAGGAATGCCAGGTAGTTGCGGGAGTTGCGTTCGTGGCGGTGGTTGAGTCGGCGCCAACCTCTGATTCAGAACCCCCAGTTGCCCATCCCCCGCCCGGGGTGGGACGCAGGCCGCCCCGATTCGGGGCGGCCTGTGCCATGTCTCGAAGCGTCGACATTCGAGGGACCGACGCAAAACAGCGCGTCGCATCCACGGCGTGGGACCATCCGGGCGCAGGACACATACGGGCCCGCCGGTGGAGGTGATCGCGGATGCGGATCGAGGACAAGGTCGCCATCGTGACCGGCGCTGCCGTGGGCAGCGGCCAGGCCATCGCCGAACGGCTCGCCGACGAGGGCGCGGCCGTGGCACTGGTCGACATCGCGGCGCGGGAGGGCGAGGAGACACTGCGCCGCATCCGTGACCGGGGCGGGAAAGCGGCGTTCCGCCAGGCCGATCTGACCGATGCCGCCGAGGTCGGGGCCGCAGTGGACTTCACCGTTGAGACATTCGGCGGCGTCGACATCCTGGTCAACAATGCGGGCGGCGGCGGCCACATCCCGCCGCACTTCCCCGACGCGACCCCGGCGCAGTGGGGCGCCCTCCTCGACCTGAACCTGCGCATGCCCCTGCTCGCCACCCAGTTGGTCCTAGGCACTATGAGCAGGCGCGGCAGCGGAGCCGTCGTCAACATCGGCTCCACGGCAGGGCTGGGCACCAGCCACCACCGGTCCGTGGAATACGCCGCAGCCAAGGCAGGCCTGATCCGGGCCAGCACCTCGCTCGTACACCTGCGGCGCACACACTCCGTACGCGTCAACTGCGTCGTACCCGACTGGATCGAAACGGACCGTGCGCGGCGGGAGTTGGCCGCCATGAGCGAGCAAGAGCGGGCGGCGCAGCCGCCGCTCGTGCCGCTGAGGGAACTGTGCGACCACGTCGTGGCGCTCATCGCGGACGACGCCGCGGCCGGCAGAGCGATCGTGCTCGATCGCGGCCATCCGCCGCGCGTACTCAACGACGATCCGGACCAGGGCCGAGGCGAGGGCTAAGACGGTGTCCTAGGAGGTGAGACGGATGTATCGCTTGTAGCAGCACAGGGCTGCGGCGAGACCGAGAAAGGCCAGGTAGTTGCGGGAGTTGCGCTCGTAGCGGGGGCTGAGCCTGCGGTAACCCGACAGCCACGGCATGGTGCGCTCGATGACCCATCGGCGTCGTCCCAGGCGTTCGCTGGACTCGATGCCCTTGCGGGCGATGCGTACTCCGATGCGTTTGCCGCGTAACCATCGCCGCAGGCGAGGGATGTCGTACGCCTTGTCGGCATGCAGGCGCTGGGGCTTGAAGTACCGGCTGCGGTGGGGGTCGTGTCTCGTTTGGTGACCCGTCACCATGGGCTTCAACGCTTCGCTGTCATGGACGTTGGCGGCGCTGATCCCGACGACCCAGTGGCAGTCCGTTCGCGTCCGACAGGATGTACATCTTGGAACCCGGCTTGCCCCGGTCCACGGGCGACGGACCTGTGTATTCGCCCCCTTTTTGGCCCGTACATGTGCAGAGTCGAGGACGACTCGGGAGACGTCGATCAGGTCGGCGTCATCGAGGAAGTGCAGGATCTCCTCACGCAGCCGGCCCCACACCCCGGCCCGTGACCAGATCACAAAGCGGCGGTGGGCGGTGGACTTCGATATCCCGAAGCACGGCGGCAGCGCGCGCCAGGCGCGGCCGCTGACGAGCACGTAGATGATGGCCGCGAACACCGTCTCATCAGGTGTGTCCTGGGTTCCGCCGCCCTGCGGTCGCACCTTGGACGGCGGGATCAGCGGCTCCGCGATCTCCCACAGCCCGTCCGGAACAATCCAACTCCATGTACCCCGGCCCATGTTGAGCCCGACCGCTTCACCACATAGGACACCGTCTAAGAGCTCGTCTCATTTGGGCTTGATGGTCCGTCGGTAGCCTGCGGCTGTGGGGATCGTGGAGCGCATGGTGCCGGATGAGTTGTGGGAGCTGTTCCAGCGAGTGGTGCCCGCCGCGCCTTCACGGCCGCAGGGTGGCGGGCGGCTTCGGCATGGGGACCGAGAGGGTCTTGCGGCGATCATCTTCGTGGCTACGTCGGGGTGCACCTGGCGGCAGTTGCCTCTGTCTTTCGGCCCGTCGGGGCCGACGGCTCACCGCCGTTTCACCGAGTGGTCCGAAGCTCGAGTGTGGGCGAAGCTCCACCGCGTGGTGCTGGACGAGCTGGGTGGACGCGGAGAGCTGGACTGGACGCGTTGCGCGATCGATTCAGTGAACATGAGGGCTCTCAAAGGGGGGCACTGACAGGTCCGAATCCTGTCGACCGGGGCAAGAACGGGTCGAAGATCCACTTGATCACCGACCGCTCTGGTCTGCCCCTGTCCATCGGCATCTCCGGTGCCAACACCCACAACAGCCAGGCCCTGATACCCCTGGTCAAGGGGATACCGCCGATCCGATCCCGCTGCGGCCGTCGCCGACGCCGGCCCGGCAAGCTGCACGGCGACAAGGGCTACGACTACCGCCACCTGCGGCGCTGGTTACGAACTCGCGGTATCACCCACCGCATTGCCCGCAAGGGCGTCGAGACTTCGCAGCGGCTGGGCCGTCACCGATGGACCATCGAGCGAACCATGGCCTGGCTCGCCGGCTCCCGCCGCCTCCACAGACGATACGAGCGCAAGGCCGACCACTTCCTCGCGTTCACGAGCATCGCCTGCACTCTCATTTGCTACCGCAGACTCACAAGATGAGGGGGGCTCTCAGGAGCTCGTCTCATCGGGGTGACGAGTTCGGTCCGTGGCACATTCGTGGTGGGGCGCATTGGGCATGCGTAGGGCGAGGAGGGCGATGTCGTCGTGGCCGTCGCCGGGGTGCTGGTCGGCGAGGGTCCGGCAGAGTTCGTCCAGCGGCAGGTGGGTGCTGCGTTCAGCGATCGCGGCGAGGGAGGCCAGGCCCACGTCGATGGACTGGCCGGGCCGTTCGACCAGCCCGTCGGTGAAGAAGATCACCTTGGCGCCTTCGGGCAGGGAGCGGGTGCTGTCGAAGCGTGGGCGGCTGGGATCGACGCCGAGTGGAAGGCCGGGCTCGGTGTGCAGGTACTCGGCCGCGCCGAAGGGGGTGAGCAGCAGGGGCGGGAGGTGGCCTGCGCTGCTCCACCGCAGGCGCCAGCCGTCGCTGCTCGGCTCGATGCAGGCCACGCATGCGGTGGTGACGGGGTTCTCGTTGATCGCGTGCAGCGTTCGGTCGAGTGTGGCCAGCACCGAGCCGGGCGCTGCGGGCTGGTCGTAGAGCAAGGCGCGCAGCATGTTGCGGATCTGGGCCATCGCGGCGGCGGCTTGCAGGCTGTGCCCGGCGACGTCGCCGATCACGGCACCGACGGCGCCGCCGGGCAGCGGGAGGGCGTCGTACCAGTCACCGCCCAGCTGCTCGGCGGCGGGCCGGTAGACGACGGCCGCCTGGAGGGGGGCCAAGTCCGGCAGCGTCGGCAGCAGCAGCCGCTGGAAGGCGAGCCATCGGGACGTGACGTCCCGCAGGGATACGACACGCAGCGCAGCACCGTTCGCGGTGGTCGCGCTGACGCGCATCTCGACAACTCTGACGCCGCCCCCGGGCTGCGTCAGCTCCACGTCTGTCGACTGGCCGGCCACGATCGGGAAACCGAACGGGGCGTCCAGCAGATCCTGGGCGGGGCGGCCGAAGAGCTCCGTTGCGGCTGGGTTGCACAGCCGGACGATCCCCTGGTCGTCCACGGCGATGATCCCGTCAGCGGACGCGGAGATGACCACGTCGATGAGGTCGCCTCCCAGCCCGCCGGCCCCGGCTCCGGGGTCGTCTCTCGTCATGAGGGTGTGCGGCGCTCAGATGTCATCGCCGATGACGCCCGGCCACGGTGGCGCGTCCAAGCCGACGGCTTCCATTTCATCGAGGGTGGCGACCGGGGCGCCGATGTGCATGCCGCCGGAGTCGATGGTGATCTGGCGCACGGCCTCGTCGTGGGCGGAGCCGCGGTTTTGCACGACGGCTACGGTGCGCCTGATCATCCCGGCGTTCTGGAAGTACCGCAGTGCGATGGTGACGTCAGTGAGGCTGGCCAGTTCACGCGCGATCGAAGGTGTCTGCACAGGTGTAAAGCGGCTGGTGGGGGCGGAGGTGAACAGCGTGGTGATGCGGTGCTCGCGGACGACCGCACCCAGCGCGATCACCAGGTCCAGCAGCGCCCTCGGTGTGGCGATGCGTTCCAGCGCGGACAGCGTGTCGATGACCAGGCGCTCGGGCTGGAAATCCTCCACGGCTCGCCTGATCCGGATGAAGTAGTCCTCCAAGGAGGCCACTTCCGGGTAGTCGCACACCACCTGCAACTGGCCGCCTTCTTCCATGGCCTCCAGGTCGATCCCCCAGCCTGCGGCGTTGCGTCTCATCTGCTCGCGGGTCTCGTCGAAGGTGAACCCCAGGCAGCGCTCCCCCGCTGCGACACCGGCCTCCAGAAACTTCAGACTGGTCAGCGTCTTGCCGGACCCGGAGGGCCCGGACAGCAGCACGACAGCGTCCCGGTAGAACCCGCCACCGCACATCCGGTCCAGTCCGGAATTGCCGGAGGACACGCGGGTACTGGAGGCCGGCGCGGACGGCATACCGAGGAAAGCGAGGGGGATGACGACAAACCCTTCGCGCGGGTCGATGGTGAACAGCCATTCCCCCGTGCGGTGCGGCGCACCGCGGAGCTTGACGATCTCGACGGTCCGGCGCCGGCGCTCCTGGAACAGCACATTACGCAGGACGATCACGTTGTCGACGACGAACTCCTCGACTCTGTACCGGGATACGCCGTCGTACTCACTGTTCCGCTCGGCTGTGATGATCGAGGTGACCCCGAGCGAGGTCAGTGCGGAAGCGAGCCTGTAGCTCTCCCGGCGGACGATCCCGGTGTCGGTGAACCGGGCGAACACGGCCCCCAGCGAGTCCAGTACCACACGGGAGGCGTCGATCCGCCGGACCGCGTGCTCGATGCGGGACGTCAGCGCGCCGAAATCGTAGGCTCCGATGACGGCGGCTTCCTCGTCCTTGCTCTCGGCGGCGTCGACGAACGCCCACTTCCCCTCGGCTTCCCACTGCTCGATCGGAAAGCCCAGCGAGGTGAAGTTGCGGCGGATCGCATCCGGCGTCTCCTCGAAGGTGACGAACACCCCCGGCTGACCGTTCTCCGCGATCCCGCGGGCGAGGAACTCCCCGGCAAAGATCGTCTTACCGCTGCCGGTCGTGCCGGTGACCAGGGTCGGCCTGCCTGCCGGCAGCCCGCCGATCGCCACCTGGTCGAACCCGTTGATCCCAGTGGGAACCCGCTCGATCGCGTCGCCGTCAGTCATCGCCGGCCTCCTTCTCCATCCGGGCGTCCTGCGGCTCATCCGGCAGGCCCAGTGCGGACGCGACCCTTGGCGGATCGGACAGGTCCCCGATCACCCGCAGCTGCGGCAGCGGCAGCAGCCTGACCACAGTCGGCGTGGCCAGGATCCGCTGCTCCTCCGCCAGCCCAGGCCGCGCCACCACGTCCACTACTTCCACCTCGTAGCCGCCCGGCAGCCGCGCCTCGGCCAAGGCACGCAGATTCGACTCGGCGGCGCTGGACCGCTCCGACTGCCCAGCCACGTACAGGCAGAACGCGTAACCCGCCGTCACCTGTCCGACCTCCCCGATCGCCCGGAACACGCCCCCGCCCGGTCACCACAACCCACGACACGGCCCCACCCCGACTGGCCTCCCGTGACGTCCATCCAGGCACCTGCCCTTCCAGTCCGGGTAGCCCTCGGGAGCTCACCAGAAAGACACCTCGCGCAACCCGACGTAGACGCGCCAGCGCCTGCCGAGCCTCACAGCCCTCTGCCGTCCTCTCGACATGACGGAGGCGCCACGAGAACCGACCGCAGGCGGGCAGCACTGCCTCACAACGTCACACCGCATGCCGCCAGGCGCGAGCCCGGGGGGCCGAACGGGTTCCGCGGAAGGCGCTCATGCCGCGCTCGACTACACCATGCGCTCTTAATCCCCACAGCCGCAGGCTGCCGACCGGCCATCAAGCCCAAATGAGACGAGCTCTAAGAAGGTGGACTACAAATCCGGATGCGGTGCGAGCCTCGGCACTTCTTCATCAGCCCTCAGTGGAACGTGGGCAACACCTCCTGATGCCCCTTCCGCGTCCGTCATCTCACCCGCCGGCGACAGAGCGTACTGATCCAGCGCGGGACATCGCGTCGTCGGAGGCGGCCACCCCGGCTGCTCATCGAACCGGGGTGGCCTCGCCGATCTGCAAGCCCGGGCGTGCAGACAGCGTGCAGCGCTTGCTGCCACGATCCGGTGGCGTATGCCCCCCAGCGTCGCTCCGGGGTTCCGCTGGGACATGAGATCCCTGACTGGTGCCTTGCTGCTGGCTGGATGCGCATCACCTGCCCCAACTGGCTTGGCACGCCGCCGGGATGAGACGAATGAGTGCTCGGAAGAGGGGGCACAGGGATGTCGTGTCTCGTCGTGGGACAGCCACGGCAGTTCGCACGACCTGGTCTCGGTCGTGCGCGGCCCAGGCCGATGTCAGCATTCGGCGCGCTCCCTGCCACAAGAGCGTGCGCCCAGTAGAAGAAGGCCACCCAGGGCCGGGTCGGACCGGGGTGGCCATGAGGGTCTGCAGATTCGGGCTGCAGACGCCACGCCACACGTGTTGCCGACGCTTCGCCATGTATTCCAGGCGGTAACGGATGCGAGGCAACGCGCCTTCACCCGGAGTGAGTTTTCAGAGCGGGCAGTTCGGCGAGGAGCGCCTGATCAGCACTGTGGAGCGGGTTGGACCTCTTCACGGGAGGTGCACGCTGGCCGAAATACGCCGGGGACGCCACCCCGGACGGTCTGCAGCATTGCTGTCTCGGTCCAGTTTGGGGATGCCGCTGCGGTCCGTGACGACATCCGCAGCTTGGTCGTCGGGCAAACAGCAGGACGACGATGCGGTGTTGGTGGTCGACGAGACCCGCGATCTGAAGAAGGGCATGCACACGGTCGGCGTTCAGCGTCAGTGCACCGGCACCGCCGGTCGCATCGAGAACAGCCAGGTCGCCGTTTGCCTTGCCTACTCCACTTCGCGCGGACACGCGGCGACCGATGGGGAGTTGTACGTTCCACGAACCTTGCGCGGGGGGGTGCGGTGCTTGCGCGGCAGATCGCCGGGTAGGCGCCAGCCACGCAGTCGATGAGCGCACGCGCCGAAGGAGAAACTGTCTATGCCACGGGTCGAACCGGCCACCAGGAACCCTGACAAAGGCTATGTAGCGCTTCTTGGCTGGAGTCTCAATGCGGTTGAAGCCCTCGACCGGTTCGACCGGCGATACGTCGTCGTGGCACCGGAGTGGGCCGAGCAGTACTGCGTCGAGCACGACATCCCCTACGTGCCGTGGAATTTCGAACGGCTCAACGACCGCTCCATGGAGATCGCCGAGACTCTTCAGAACGAGGGTGTCGACGTCGCGATCCCGATATTCGAGGAAACGGTTGAATGGGCAGGGGCGATCAACTCCGTTCTGCTGGACAACCCGCGTTTGTACGGTCAGGCCCTGCTGCTGCGGGACAAGGCGCTGATGAAGCGCCGCGCTCAACTCGGCGGCATCCGGGTCGGAATATTCGAGGAAGCCCACGACCGGGACGACGTGATCCGCTTCCTCAAGCGCGTCAATCAGACCCTGCTCAAGCTGGACGGTGACCCGAACGACCCGATCCATCTCAAGGCGTTCGACAAGGCAGGATGCCTCGGACACCGCGTCATCCGCACCCCGGACGAGGTCGACACGATTCCGGACGAGGAGTTCCCGGTTCTCATGGAATCCCACCTCGACGGCTGGGAGTTCGCGGTCGAGGCGTGGGTGCACAACGGGAAGATCAAGTTCCTCAATATCTCCGAATACGTCACGCTGGGATATTCGGTGTTCGCGCCGGCAACCCCGGAACTGGAGCGGTACCGCCCGCAGATCACGGCGCAGATCGAGAAGCTCATCAAGACGTTCGACATCGAGTTCGGCTTCGTGCACCCAGAGTATTTCGTCACCAGCGACGGCGAGATGTACTTCGGCGAGGTCGCCTACCGTCCGCCGGGCTTCAAGGTGTTCGAACTGCTGGAGCGGGCGTACGGGTTCAACGCCTACCATGGGCTGGTGCTGGCCTTCGACCCGAAGACGACCGAGGAGGAGATCGACGCCTTCTTCCCGCGCGAGGTCGTCGACGCGTCCGGGGTCGCCGGCTGCTTCGGTGTGTACCCGCGCCGCCGCGTCGTCAGCGACCTGCAGATCCCGGAGGAGACCGAGGACGACGACTACTACGAGTCGCACGACCTCTCGACACCGCTCGAGGAGACTGTCACCAAGAGGACCGCGTTCGGCACCCACTGGGGCCTGGTGTACTTCTTCGGTGATGACCCCTACCGGATGCGCGACCTGTTGAAGAAGCAGGAAGAGCTCGACTTCTACGTCTGAGGACCCCGTGGACGCAGGAGACCAACCCGAGGGAAACCCTTTGAAACCGACCGCGGACGTCAGCGGTGAGGCCACGACGCTGGACAAGCGCGTGACCTCACTCGACGACGCCATCCAGGCCATGGCCGAAACCCGCGACTTCGGCAAGCACACGAAGCTGCGGCGGGTCCTGGAAGCGTTGCGACGGGTGCTCATGCAGCCGGGCGGCGCCGCGGCGGTCCAGGCCAGGGCACAGGCCCTCGAGGAAGCCGGGCTTTTCCGGGAGACGGACTGGGCGTCACCGGAGATCCTCATCCCGTCGCTGGTCAGCCCGGGACTGCACAGCAAAGACGCGGACACCGTCGTCATGGAGGCGACCAGCGAGCTCCGGATACTCGCCGTCGCGTGCGGCGACTTCGCGCACCCGACGCTGCCCGCCGAGGACGCCCGCCAGTTCCTCTCCCAGGTACTGGCAACGAACCTCGAGCTGCTGTTCACCCCGCCCAGCGAGGCGGAGCGAACCCAGCAAGGCCGGACCGCACAGCTCATCCGGGACCTGTTCCGCCACCTCGCCGACGAGATCGGCTACGACAACGTCCTGGACAACCTGGTCGACGAGATCTGGCGGATCCTGCGCCAGCGTCCGATCCAGGTCGAGGCGGTGCAGTCCCTGATCACCCGGATCGCGACGTACCGCGACGACCCGGACGTCGATCTTGGCGGGTCGTCAGGGCAGGGCTTCGACCGGCTCATCACGAGCCTGTTCGGGACCACCGAGGCGTGCCGGGAGGACCCCGGCATCGACGTCTTCCGCTCCAGGCTTGAGGCGATGGACGCCGGTGGCCTGCAGTACGAGGCGACAGGGTTCGCTCGGGCGATGCACGACACCGGCCTGGTGTCGCCATACCACGCGGAACTGCTCCGGTTCCTCCTGCGCGAGAGCGACTACCTCATCGGTGAGGCGCTCGGCCTGTCCGACACCGGCCGGAACTGTCTGCTTCGCTACAGCCAACTGGTGCACCGGTTGATCGAGGTGGCCGTGCACCCGCAGACCGCGCAAAGCATCTACGGGCTGGCGCTGCTACTCGACCGCGGCATCCTCTACGAGCCCCCGGTGGTGCCCGCGCTGTGGCGCCAGCTGGCGCTCGATCTCTCTCCGGTCGCGCGGGAGCGATTGACGACGGTTTTCGGCGAGGTGCCGGGGCCGGAGGCGCGGCTGGTCGCGGGGGTGCTCTCGATGCTGGGCCAGCCGCTCGGCGTCGGCCAGGGCGACAACCCCACCTGTCAGTCGGCCCGCGCGCTGTCGATGTGGTCCTACAACGACCCGGACTACCTACTGCAAATGGTGGTCTGGGCTGCCCGCGACGACGAGATCCTCATGCATTTCGAGGGTCAGCCGATCTCGTCGAAGGACAGCGCGACCGGAGTCGCGAGCACCCTGCCGATAGACCTGGACCCCGTATCGCTGCTCGTGGTCCCCCACTTGGACCGGATCTACGCCGAGATGGGGCGGCGCTGCGCCGCACGGCCAGGGGACCCGCACCGGTGGGTCAACCCCGAATTCCACGGCTGGTGGGCGGCCCGTGGATTCCACATCAACGTCGACGTCGCGACCGGAAACCTGGTCGACCTCGAGGAGTTCCTGCGGCAGTTCCACGCCGGCTACCACCCGTCCTACAACGGCGAGCAGCCGCTGATCCATCCGCAGCCGGCCGGCGTCGCCGTCACCGACAGCGCGGCCCGCTACGTCGGCTGGCACGCGATCACGATCCTGCGGGCCGCGCCGGACCCACAGGACGTCATGCGGGTGTACTTCTTCAACCCGAACAACGACAGCGGCCAGGACTGGGGCGACGGTGTCGTCGTCTCCACCGCGGGCAACGGCGAGCGGTTCGGCGAGGCCTCACTGCCGTTCGACCAGTTCGCCTCGCGGCTCTACATCTTCCACGCCGACCCGCTCGAGCACGGCGAACCGGAGCGGGTGCCGGCCGAAGACGTCGCGCGGATCATCGGCTACATCGAGCGCAGCTGGGGCAACGACCGGCTACCCGCGGGGACGCTGCAAGCCGTCGAAAGGCCCACGAGCCTGTGAGCCTGCTGCGAAACCATGGGCGTGACGGTTGCGGCGGACGAAAAGATGGCGGTGGCAGGGACGGCCGTCGGCGATGTGGGCCAGAGCCCAGTCGTAGCAGCGGTGGCCTTTGGCTCCGACGCCTGCGGAGAGCTTCTGCCAGGCTGGTTTCGGCAACTTCTTGAGCAGAGCGTCCGCGCGGATCCTGCCTGTGTGTGGCGCTGACGACGTTCATCAGCCTCTTCCTGCTCTACGACGGCGCCCGGATCTGGAACTGGGTGCTCAAGCTGGTGCCGGGTGCGGCCGGCGAGGCCGTCGCCGGCGCCGGCCCGCTCGCGTGGGCCACCCTGACCGGATACGTACGCGGCACGGTGCTCATCGCCCTGCTCGACGCCGTCTTCATCGGCCTGGGACTGCTGCTCCTCGGCGTACCGCTCGCGGTGCCGCTGGCAGTCATCATCTTCGTCCCCGCCTTCGTACCGATCACCGGAGCCGCCGTCTCGGGCGCTCTCCGTGCTCGCCGCCCTCGTGACCAACGGCATGCTCTCGCCGGAAGTGATTCCACACGATCTGTTCAGCGGTAGGCCTGACAGACGATCGAGACTCCCCCGAGACCGCAATGCGCTCGGCAACGGTCGCCTTCTCGTCCGTACCGAAACCGTCGTGACCCACAGCTGTAGTCTCGGCCTTCGCCTCCCCGACTCTCGGGCATTGGGGTAGTGCCCGAGTAGCTCGACCGAGAGCAGCAGAGCGACCGGTGGCCACCCGGCGACGATCACAGGCTGCCAACCCAGGTTGGGGGCCGCTGCACCGCCAGCACCGACCACGAGGCATCGCCAGCCCGGCAATGCCTCCGAGGAGCACTGACGGTCGCAGAAACGACCAGCTCACGATGGGTACGGCTATTCGTGGATGCTGTTGGAGCCGCCTGTCGGATTCGAACCGACGACCTTCTGTTTACAAGACAGATGCTCTAACCAGCTGAGCTAAGGCGGCGGGCCGGCCCGCCCGTGCGGAGCCAGCGTGCCCGTGCAGTCTACCCACCCAGGCCGGAGGGTCCGCGATGCGGTTTCGTTGCTGTCCGAGTGCTGACAAGACGCGCACCGGCGGGTTAGCGTCACCGCACGTTCACAGCAGTGAAACGTACTCCCCTTTACGACGGATCGTCCGGCACGTACCTGCCGGTGAAGGAGACAACAGCATGGCTACGGTCACGTACGACAAGGCCACCCGGATCTACCCGGGCGGCGAGAAGCCCGCCGTCGACAAGCTCGACATCGGTATCGAGGACGGCGAATTCCTGGTACTCGTCGGCCCCTCCGGTTGCGGCAAGTCCACCTCCCTGCGGATGCTCGCGGGCCTCGAGGACGTCAACGAAGGCGTCATACGCATCGGCGACCGCGACGTCACTCACCTGCCGCCCAAGGACCGGGACATCGCCATGGTGTTCCAGAACTACGCGCTCTACCCGCACATGAGCGTCGCCGACAACATGGGCTTCGCGCTCAAGATCGCGGGTGTGAACAAGTCCGAGATCCGCAAGAAGGTCGAGGACGCGGCGAAGATCCTGGACCTCACCGACTACCTCCAGCGCAAGCCCAAGGCGCTGTCCGGTGGTCAGCGTCAGCGCGTGGCGATGGGCCGTGCGATCGTCCGTGAGCCGCAGGTCTTCCTGATGGACGAGCCGCTCTCCAACCTCGACGCGAAGCTCCGCGTCCAGACCCGTACGCAGATCGCCGGTCTGCAGCGGCGCCTCGGCATCACCACCGTGTACGTGACCCACGACCAGGTCGAGGCCATGACGATGGGTGACCGGGTCGCCGTACTCAAGGACGGGCTGCTCCAGCAGGTCGACACCCCGCGTCACATGTACGACCGCCCCGCGAACCTCTTCGTCGCCGGCTTCATCGGCTCCCCCGCCATGAACCTCGTCGAGGTGCCGATCACCGACGGCGGCGTGAAGTTCGGCAACAGCGTCGTCCCGGTCGAGCGCGAAGCGCTGTCGGCAGCCGTCGAGAAGGGCGACAAGACCGTCACGGTCGGCGTCCGCCCCGAACACTTCGACGTGGTCAACGGCGAAAGTTCCGACACCGCCCTCTCCAAGGACGAGCCGGCCGGCGTGGCCGTCACGGTCAACGTCGTCGAGGAGCTCGGCGCGGACGGCTACATCTACGGCACGTCCAAGGTCGGCGGCGAAGACTGCGACCTCGTCGTCCGCGTCTCCGGCCGGAAGGTGCCCGAGAAGGGCGCCGTCGTGAACGTGGTGCCGCGCGGTGGCGAGACGCACGTCTTCTCCACCTCCACCGGTGAGCGCCTCAGCGACTGATTCGCTGACCGGCTGATCCGCTGACCGACCGCGCCGCTCAGCGCGCGCAGGGGCCGTATGCCTGCACAACAGCCAGGCGTACGGCCCCTTTTCGCGCATTTCCAGACATTTTCGCGCCGCGCGTCAACCTCCGTCACGGACACTCCCGTGCGCCGTCGCTCGCCGGAGTGACCGAATGTCGCCAAATCGCCACTCTTCGCTACGATCGCGGGCGTGAACCACGTTGCCCGCCGAATCGGCCGAACTCTCGCTCTCGTTCTCCCAGTCGTACTCGTCCTGTCGGGGACGCTCGCAATCGTCCGCGTGCCATGGAGCTCGTCGTCCTCCTCCAGTACGCAGATGCTCACGGCGTCCGAGCACAGGGCGTCCACGAAAGCGACGTACCGCGCGCCCCAGGACGCGCTGCGCGACCGGCTTGTCGCCGAGCTGCAGGAGAAGGACCCTGGTGTGGCGCTGACCAGCCTCCAGCAGGAGATGTCGGAACGCCCGTCGCTGGCCAGGCACTGCGCATCGCTCGCGCGGGCGCTCGGCCGTGCCGCCGTGCAGAAGTACGGCAGCGTGCAGCGCGCCAACCGCTGGTCGCGCCCCGTCTGCGACACGTCGTTCGCCACCGGCGCGTCCCGGATGCACCACCACTGAGCCGGACGACGGCTCAGTCGTACGACCACCCTTGAGCCGTACGACCCCTGAGCCGTACGCCCCGATGTGCTGACCGCCCGCCTGCCGACGACGGCTCCGCGGGCGTCCGCCGCATAGGGTGCGCTGCATGATGCAGCTCCCCACCCAAGCCGTGATCCTGGCCGGCGGCCAGGGGACGCGGCTGCGTCCGTACACCGACGACCGTCCGAAGCCCATGGTCGAGATCCCCGGCACCGGAATCCCCATCATCGGGCACCAGCTGGCGTGGCTGGCAGCCGAGGGCGTCACCGATGTCGTCGTCTCCTGCGGCCACTTGGCCGACGTGCTGGGCAACTGGCTGACGACGGCCGAGCTTCCGGGCGTCGCGGGACGAAGTACCTTGCGGACCCGGGTCGTTGTGGAGGAGGAGCCGCTGGGCCGCGGCGGCGGCCTCAAGTACGCGGCGGCCTCGCTGCCCCGGCCCGACGAGCCCTGGTACGCCACCAACGGCGACATCTGGACGCGGTTCGCGCTGCGCGAGATGGCCGCGTTCCACGGGGAGCGGGACGCCGTCGCCACGCTCGCGCTCGCCCGCCCGCGCATTCCGTGGGGGGCGGTGGAGACCGATCCGTTCGGTCACATCCTCGACTTCATCGAGGCCCCGCCGTCGCCGTATCTCGTCAACGCCGGTGTGTACGTGTTCTCTTCGTCCTTCACCGCGATGCTGCCGGACCGCGGCGACCACGAGCGCACGACGTTCCCGAGGCTGGCCCGCGAGCGCCTGCTCGCGGGCTTTCAGCTGCCTCAGGGTGCGTACTGGCGGGCCATCGACACCGCCAAGGATCTGGAGGAAGCCGCAAAGGAGTTGAAGGACGCGCAGGCCTCGGGACAGGAGGCCGGTCAGGTAACAGTGCAAGGGGCCGCACGGGAGCGGTGAGGTCCGGGAGGTCCCGGCCCCGGTTCTGTTTCCGCCTCTGTTTCCCTGCTCTGTCTCTGTCTCTCTCTGTCTCCGTCTCCGTCTGCCACCGGAGACACCACAGCCACCGGGGGCCGAGGGGGGCACGGATACGAGGGGCCCCCTCGCCCCCGAGGCCCCTCTGCCGTCCCTCCGATGCCCGGTCAGCCCCGGTCAGCCCAGGAGGCCGCCCAGGCCTCCTCCGCCGCCAGAGGACGAACCGCCGGCACCGCCCGAGGACGAACCCCCGCTCCCGCCACCGGAGTTGGAGCCACCGCCCGCGCCGCCACCGCCACCTGTGCCGCCGCCCGTGGCCGAGCCGCCGCCCTGCGTGGCGCGCGTGCCGGGCGCCGAGTGCCGCGGCGGCTGCGCACCTGGGAGGGTCTGCGGCGGCGCCTGTACGGTCTCGCGCTGGCTCGGCCGGGACGGGTCGCCCCGCCGCCCCTCGCCCGGCGACGCCGACGTAGAAGGCCCGCCCGAGCGGCGGCTGCCGGCGCCGGCGTCCGCGCCCTGCGTGTGCCCGTCGGCGGGGCGTCCGCTGTCCGTACGGGCGCCCGGCTCCTCGGGGAGGGGCGAGCCGGGCAGCCGGTTCGTCGGCGGTTCCCCGGGCTCGGGCATCTTGGCGGTGTGCGAGGCACGAACCGCGCCACCCAGCATGGAACCGGTCAGCATCGCGATCCCGGCGACCACTGACACGATCACGGTGCCCCGCTGCAGCACCCGTCGCCGCAGGTCCCGCAGTTCGGCCCGCGGCCCCAGCTTGCGCCAGGCGTCGGCGGCGAGCCTGCCGTCGACGGAGTAGACGGGCGCGCCCGCGATGACCAGCGGGCTCCACGCGGCGAGATAGATGATGTCCGGCGCCTCGTACGCGGGTCCTGAGCTCCAGCTCACCGTCATCAGCAGTGCCGCCGAGAGCAGCGCCCCCACGGAGGCGGCGAGCCGCTGCCAGAGGCCGCACACCGTCAGCACGCCGATGACGATCTGGAGAAACGCCACTGTCAGCCCGGAGCCGACGGGATGGGCCAGCGCGAAGTCCCGCAGCGGGGAGGCGAGGGCCCAGGGTTCGAGGGAGCGCAGCCAGGTCACCATCGAACCTCGCGCGTCACCGTCGAAGTAGACCGGGTCGCACAGCTTGCCCATCCCTGCGTAGACCGAGATGAAGCCGAGGAAGATCCGCATGGGCAGCAGCACGACGCCGAGGTTCATGCGGCGGCCCGGGTAGTACGCCTGGCGGCCCGTGCCGGTGGCCGCCGCGACCCGGGAGCCGGTCCGGACGTCGGCGTCGGCGGCGTCCTCGAACTCCCCTTGTGCGAGCGGCCGTTCGCCGCGAAGGGAGTAGTCGCCGGGCTCACCGCGTGCACCCCGGTCACCGAAGCCGCCGGACTCGCTGTCCCCGTATTCGCCGTATTCACGGCCGAACTCGCCGCGCCGTCCGTACGGGTCGTACTCGCCGGGCTCCGGGCCGTCGAAGGCCCCGCGCGCCGGGCGTACCCCGTGGAGCAGGGACTGCGGCTGCGGTTGTGTCGACTCGGGCGAACGCGGCCCGCGCGGGCCGACGACGGTCGGCGGGGCGAGGGTGTCCTCGTCGATCCGCGGCAGCACCTGGGTGGTGGAACCCGCGGGCTCCGCCGCATCCAGGGCGCCGGGATACGCCACATGCGACAGCCGGGTGGCCCCGGTGTCCTCGGGGCCGGTCTGCACGCCCCACACGACGGGCGTACCGGCCGGGCCGGAGGGCCCGTCGGCGAACGATCCTGCGGCGGGCATGCCGGACACAGCGGGAATGTGTCCGGCGGTGACGGGCTCGGCGGCGGGCGGCGCGAGCTGCACCCGGAAGCTCGCGTGTGTGACGACGACCTCAGCCGGATCAGAGGGGACCTTGACCGTGCTCAGCCCGGGTTCGTCGTCGAAGAAACCGCTCGGGCCGCCCTGTTGGGTGTCCCCAGGACGCCGGCCCGAGGGGTCGGGCGTGCGGGGTGTTCTGGTGTCCACACTCCTCTAACCGAGTGACGGACGCTTAAGACACTGCCTTGACCGCCCCGATCTGTCCGAGGCCCGTCAAGGCCGGGCGGCGGCCCCGGCGACCTGCGCCGGGCCGGGTGGCCGCCGGGCCCGGTGCCTGAGTGCTCAGGGCGCCGCGGTACTCAGCCTCGGCGCCGCGCCGCTTCGTAGAGCACGACGCCCGCGGCCACACCCGCGTTCAGCGACTCGGCACCGCCCGGCATCGGAATCCGTGCCCGTACGTCGCAGGTCTCGCCCACCAGACGCGACAGGCCCTTGCCCTCGCTGCCGACGACGACCACCACCGGCCCGTCCAGCACGTCCAGATCCGGGAGTTCCACGTCGCCGTCCGCCGCGAGGCCGACCACCATCATCCCGGCCTTCTGGTAACTCTCCAGCGCACGCGTGAGGTTGGCCGCACGCGCCACTGGCGTATGCGCCGCCGTGCCCGCCGAGGTCTTCCACGCCCCTGCCGTCATCCCCGCGGCCCGCCGCTCGGGCACGACGACGCCGTGCCCGCCGAAGGCCGACACCGAGCGGACGACCGCGCCGAGATTGCGCGGATCGGTGATCCCGTCGAGCGCGACGATCAGCGCGTCCTCGCCCTCTTCGAGCGCGGCAGCCGCCAGATCGTCCGGATGCGCGTACTCGTACTCCGGGACCTGCAGCACGAGCCCCTGGTGGTGCAGGCCCTTGGTCATGCGGTCCAGCTCGGGCCTGGGCGCCTCCATCAGATGGATGCAGCCGTCCTCGCCCGCGAGGCGCACTGCCTCGCGCACCCTGTCGTCGTTGTCGATGAACTGCTGCACGTACAGCTTCGTCGCCGGTACGTGCGCGCGCAGCGCCTCGACGACCGAGTTGCGGCCGACGACCAGCTCCGCGGGGCTCCTGCCGCCGCCCTTGCGCTGCGGACGCCCCTGCGCGCGCCGGGCCTTGGCCTGCGCGGCGCGCTGCTTGGCGTGGCCCTTGCGCATCTCGGCGGGCGGCGTGGGGCCCTTGCCCTCCAGCCCGCGGCGCCGCTTGCCGCCGCTGCCGACCTGCGCGCCCTTCTTGTTGGACGTACGCCGGTTGGGGCGCTGGCTGTTCCCGGCCATCGGGCACCTGTTTCTTCTCTGCTGGGACTGCTGGGCTGCTGATGCGTGCGGTCCGCTGCGGCACGCGCGGTTGCCGGCGCGGGGACCGGCTGCCGCCATTATTCCGGAGGGCGGGCCGTACCGAAGAAGTGGATCATCGGCGGAAGGCACGGCCGCCCCGGGGCCCACCGTCGGGAAGGGATCGGGAAGGGAAGGGGCGCCCGCGGACCGCGGTTCAGCGGTCGCGGTTCAGCGGTCGCGGTTCAGCGGTCGCGGTTCAGCGGTCGCGGTTCAGTGGCCGCCGCTGCTGCCGAGCTCCCAGCGCGGACCGGACGGGGTGTCCTCGATGACGAGACCCGCCTGCTTGAGCTCGTCGCGGATGGCGTCCGCCGTGGCGTAGTCCTTGCGCTCGCGCGCAGCCTGCCGCTGGGCGAGTACGAGGCGGACCAGCGAGTCCACGGCGTCACGCAGCTCACCGCCGTGGCCGGCGTCGGTCTCGGTGGACTGCCAGCGCGCATCGAGCGGGTCGAGGCCGAGGATGCCGAGCATCGCACGTACGTCCGCGAAGGCCTTCGCGGTGGCCTCCTTGTCGTCCTCGCTCATCGCGGCGTTCCCGTGCCGGACCGTCGTGTGTACGACCGCCAGCGCCTGCGGGACGGCGAAGTCGTCATCCATCGCCTCGGCGAAGGCGGCCGGCACCTCGTCCGCCGGACGCGTGTCGCCGACCGTCTCCCCCGCCCGCTGCAGGAAACCCTCGATGCGGCCGAAGGCGGCATCGGCCTCGCGCAGCGACTCCTCGCTGTACTCGATTGTCGAGCGGTAGTGCGGCGAACCCAGGTAGTAGCGAAGGACGATGGGCCGCCAGTGCTTGACCATCTCGCTCACGAGCACGGAGTTGCCGAGCGACTTGCTCATCTTCTCACCGCTCATGGTGACCCAGGCGTTGTGCGCCCAGTAGCGGGCGAAGGCGTCGCCGTAGGCCTTCGACTGCGCGATCTCGTTCTCGTGGTGCGGGAAGACCAGGTCGACGCCGCCGCCGTGCAGGTCGAAGGACGGGCCGAGGTACTTGTGGGCCATGGCCGAGCACTCCAGGTGCCAGCCGGGACGCCCGCGGCCCCACGGCGTCTCCCAGCTCGGCTCGCCGGGCTTGGCGGCCTTCCACATGGCGAAGTCGCGGGGGTCGCGCTTGCCGGTCTCGCCCTCGCTCTCGGGCTGCAGAAGGTTGTCCAAGTCCTGGTTGGAGAGCTGGAGATAGTCCTCGTACGAGCGGACGTCGAAGTACACGTTCCCTTCGGCCGCGTAGGCGTGGCCCGTGTCGATGAGCTTCCGCATCATCTCGATCATCTCGGGGACGTGGCCCGTGGCGCGCGGCTCGTACGTGGGCGGCAGGCAGCCGAGGGCGTCGTACGCGGCGGTGAAGGCACGCTCGTTGTCATAACCGATCGCCCACCAGGGGCGGTTCTGCTCGACGGCCTTCACGATGATCTTGTCGTCGATGTCCGTCACGTTCCGCACGAACGTGACGTCGTAGCCGCGGTGGGTGAACCAGCGGCGCATGATGTCGAAGTTGAGACCCGACCTGATGTGCCCGATGTGCGGGGCGGCCTGCACGGTGGCGCCACACAGGTAGATCGAGACATGGCCCGGCGTCTGCGGGACGAAGTCGCGGATCTGCCGGCTGCTGGTGTCGTACAGGCGAATGCTCACGCGACCAGGGTAGTAGGCCCGTGAGGCCGGGTGCCCCGCACACCGGGCAAGGTGGCGCCGGATCGGCAGAGACGGCAGAAGACGGCAGAGAACTGCCGGGGACAGCCGGGTCTGCCATGCCGCCTGGGCCGCCGGGTGTCAGGCGTTCCGGGCGGGGGCCGGGGTCGGGGTCGGGGTCGGGGTCACAGCGGACAGATGACGGATATCAGCTGACAGTTGACGGCTGACGGATAACGGCTGACGAGTAACAGGTAACAGATGACAGATTTCAAAATCTGTCAGAGCCGCCCGGCGACCCTCCGCGGACTCACCCGCACCACGACCCGCTCGGCGTCCTGCTCCCAACGCGGGTTGAACTCGGCGTAGTTCTTCCCGACGTACTTCTGGGCCAGCTCGTCGATCAGTTCGCGCCCGCCCTCGGTGGTCAGGGTGACGGTGCCGCGGATCTCGGCGTACGTGTACGGGGCGTCCGCGGGCTGCACCATCACCGTCACGCGGGGGTCGCGCTTGAGGTTGAGGGCCTTGCGGCGGTCTAGCGTGGTGGAGATCAGCAACTCGTCGCCGTCACGCTTCACCCATACCGGTGACACCTGAGGGCTTCCGTCGGGCTGGATCGTCGCGATGCTGACGAAAACGGGAGTGTCCAGAACCTGCTTGAGGTCGTCGGAGAGCTGTGCTGCTGCCAAGACGGTCGCCTTCTCTCGGAGGATCGTCGGTTTCCGCGGCCGCTCGCCGGCCGCCTCACCTCCAACACCCGTACGGCGCCCGGTGTTCCGGGCTGCGGCCCGTTCTCACACGTGCGGCGGCAGCACCAGCGCCGTCGCGGTCGCCGCCAGACCCTCGCCGCGGCCGGTCAGGCCGAGCCCGTCCGTCGTCGTGCCGGACACGGAGACCGGGGCGCCGACCGCCTCGGAAAGCGTCCGCTGGGCCTCGTCCCGCCGCTTGCCGACCTTGGGCCGTACGCCGATGATCTGGACCGCGACATTGCCGACGGTGAAGCCCTCCGCCCGCAGGATCCGGGCCGCCTCGGTCAGCAGGGCCACGCCGGAGGCGCCGGACCACTCGGGCCGGCCCGTGCCGAAGTGAGCGCCCAGGTCGCCCAGTCCGGCCGCGGAGAAGAGGGCGTCGCATGCGGCGTGCGCGGCGACGTCGCCGTCGGAGTGCCCGGCGAGGCCATAGCGCTCGCCCTCCCAGAGCAGACCGGCGCACCACAGTTCGCGCCCCTCTTCGAAGGCGTGCACGTCAGTGCCGACGCCGACCAGCGGGACGAGTGGCGGTCCGCCCTGAGTTGCCTGCGCCTGGGCTTGGGCCTGCGCCCGCGCCCCCTCTCGCGACTCAGAAGCCATCGGTCGCACGCCTCCTCGCCAGGACTGCCTCGGCCAGCACCAGGTCCAGGGGCCGGGTCACCTTGAACGCCTCGTCGTGCCCCGGCACGACGACCACCTCGACGCCGAGCCGCTCCACCATTCCCGCGTCGTCAGTCGCTCCGTCGCCCTCCCGCACCACCTGGGCGTGCGCGGCGGCGAGCACCTTCAGCTCGAAGCCCTGCGGAGTCTGCACGGCCCGCAGCCGCGAACGCTCGGGGGTGCCGGTGACCGGCTCGGGTTCGCCGTGGCCGCGCACCTGCACCTCCTTGACGGTGTCGGGCACGGGAAGCGCCGGTACGACGGCGGGCGCTCCTCCCCGTACGGCCGCAGCCACCGCGTCCACGGTCTCGACGGGCACCAGGGGGCGGGCGGCGTCGTGCACGAGCACGGAGTCGACGTTGTCCGGGAGCGCCGCGAGGCCCAGACGCACCGAGTCCTGACGCGTCTCGCCGCCGGGGACGACCACGACGTCGGTCGAGGTCTCGGCGGGGCCGGTGTGCTCGTCCAGCAGGCGCCGCACCTCGTCGGCGCCGTCCGGCGGCGCGACCACGACGACGAGGGAGACGGCACGTGAGCGGGCCATCGCCCGCACGGCGTGCACCAGCATCGGCGTACCGCTCAGCGAACGCAGTGCCTTCGGGGCGCCCGGACCGAGGCGGATGCCGCGGCCGGCGGCGGGGATGACGGCGGCGGTGCGGTGGCCGGAATCGCCGGCGGGAGTGCCCTCGCCTGCTCTTTCCGGGTGGCTCTGATGCGACTCGCCCGCGGATTGCATTGACATCGCTTCCACGTTCAGGTTTGTGTCCTCAGCCGGTGTGGGTATGGCCTGGGATACCCCCGGCCGTAGGTTGGGGGCGTGCCGGGCGCGAAGCCTTGACCGGCCCTTCCGTGATTTCCGGTCGAGGCGGTTGCCCGGGCCCGGCACGCACACGGCAGTAGTCAGCGAATGTGACTGGGCGCGGCACACCGAGCAGGGTTGAGGTTACTGAACGCTGCCGGGGGCCGCTCGCACAGTGTGAAAACACGGCAGTGCGCGAGCGCTGCGGTGCGGGCACACGTGCGGACATGCCGCAGCGCCCGGCGACGTGACGACGTCACTCGGGCACTGCGGCACAGCCTTGCTCTACTGCTGCTCAGACTTGCGTACTGCGGGGTGAACGGCCTGCCCTGCCGGCCCTGCTCTCTCGTCGCTCTCCCGGCTCCCGCGCGGTCAGGACGCGAGGACCTCGTCGAGCAGCGCCTCGGCCTTGTCCTCGTTCGTGTTCTCCGCGAGAGCGAGCTCGCTCACCAGGATCTGGCGGGCCTTGGCGAGCATCCTCTTCTCGCCGGCGGAGAGCCCGCGCTCACGCTCGCGGCGCCAGAGGTCACGTACGACCTCCGCCACCTTGATCACGTCACCGGACGCGAGCTTCTCGAGATTCGCCTTGTAGCGCCGGGACCAGTTGGTCGGCTCCTCGGCATACGGTGCGCGGAGCACCTCGAAGACCTTGTCCAGCCCGTCCGAACCGACCACATCTCGTACGCCCACGAACTCCGCATTGTCCGCTGGCACACGAACCGTCAAGTCGCCCTGCGCAACCTTCAGAACCAAGTAGGTCTTGTCCACGCCTTTGATCTGGCGAGTTTCGATAGCCTCGATCAGCGCGGCCCCGTGATGGGGATAGACCACGGTGTCGCCAACCTTGAACGTCATGTGTCAGGTACCCCTTCCGTGACTATCCAGAGTAACACGGAATCGGGCTCTTCTGAATGGCGTTTTCGCAGGTCAGACCGCATCTCGGGGCTTGACAAGCGGCCCTGTTACGTGCTGCGGGCACCGCCTTGGGGCGGGTATTCGCAGGTCGGGGCACTTCTGTACGTGCATCGAAACACAACGGACACGTGCGAAGAAGGTGCTTCAGAAAGCATCTGCTGTCCGTTTTGTCCGACTGTAAGTCGTCGCCCGTTCGGCCCTCTTCAGCTCTTCCCTGACTTTCCCAAGAATTGATCAGCAGTTCCGCTGATCAATTCACAAGCCGTTCGCATTCTTTACCCGGAAACGGCCTCGTCCGATGTGTCGGGCCCGCGCTCCCGCGTACGCGCGGGCCCGCGCGGCGCGCGGCGGGAGGGCCGCGTGCGGAGCGCCACCGGGCGCTCGGTAACCTGAGCGGCGCCACAGATCAGGTCACAGATGACAGATGACAGATCGCCGTATCCGTCCGCGACCGGCACGTAGTTCGGCCGCCAGAGCTCGCCCAGGAGTTGCCGCCGCCGTGAGCAGCAGCATTCGACGCGGCACCCTTGCCGCCACCGCCCTCACGCTCGCCGTCGTCACACTGTCCGCCTGCGCAGCCGGACATGACGCGGAGACGCTCGAAATCAAGCCGGACAACGCCGCGACCTCCGTCGGCTCCGTCAAGGTCCAGAACGTCAACATCGTCACACCCGACTCCGGGCAGGGCCCCTCCGCCGTCACGGCACGGATCTTCAACGAGGGCTCCAAGGACGAGACCCTCACGGCGATCGGCGTCAAGGGCGCCGGTGCACGCGTGAAGCTCCGCCCCGCGAAGGGCGAGCAGGAGCTGACGGTGCCGGCGGGCGGTTCGCTCGCCCTGGGAGGCAAGGGCAACGCCTCTGCCGTACTGCCCGAGGCCGGTGCGGGTGCCGTGCAGGACGGAAACGCACAGCCGGTCTCGTTCGACTTGAGCCGTACGGGCAAGGTCACGCTGCGGGCGACGGTGGTGCCCGCGCACGGCGACTACAAGCACTTCGGCCCGACGGTCGCTCCGTCGCCGAGCACGTCCTCCAGCACGCCCTCGGGCTCCCCGTCGTCCTCGCCGTCGGAGTCGTCGCCGGGCAGCCCGTCGGAGGAGGCCACGGGTGCCGAGTCGCCGGGCGCCGGTGACGACGAGGCGGAGGAAGCCGGCGAGGCCGGGACCGAACACGAAGGCGAACAGGCGGAGGCGGAGGCGGAAGGCCACGCCTCGGGGCACTGAAGCGCCGGAGCCGCCGGCCCCTGAATCGGCCACCCGGACACCCGGACAATGCGTGAGGCCCCGTCCGTACGGTCCGTACGGACGGGGCCTCACGCGTCTTCCGCTGCGAGTGCGTTCAGGTGCGGGCCCGGGGCCCGCACTGGCGATCGCGGCCTACGGCTCGAACTTGTAGCCCAGGCCCCGCACCGTCACCAGGAAGCGGGGTGCTCCCGGGTCGGGCTCGATCTTGGCGCGCAGGCGCTTGACGTGGACGTCGAGGGTCTTGGTGTCGCCCACGTAGTCGGCGCCCCAGACCCGGTCGATCAGCTGCATACGCGTCAGCACTCTGCCTGCGTTCCTGAGCAGCATCTCCAGGAGGTCGAACTCCTTCAGCGGCAGGTCGATCTTGCTGCCGGAGACGGTGACGACGTGCCTGTCGACGTCCATGCGGACCGGGCCGGCCTCCAGGGCCGCGGGGGTGACCTCTTCCGGCTCGCCCTGGCGGCGGAGCACGGCCCGTACCCGCGCGACCAGTTCGCGCGAGGAGAAGGGCTTGGTCACGTAGTCGTCTGCCCCTATTTCCAGGCCGACGACCTTGTCGATCTCGCTGTCCTTGGCGGTGACCATGATGACGGGGACGTTGGAGCGGCCGCGCAGCTGGCGGCAGACCTCCGTACCGGGCAGGCCCGGCAGCATCAGGTCGAGCAGTACCAGGTCGGCGCCGTTGCGTTCGAATTCGTCGAGCCCGTCCGGGCCGGTGGACGCGACGGCGACCTCGAAGCCTTCCTTGCGCAGCATGTACGACAGTGCGTCGCTGAACGATTCCTCGTCCTCGACGACGAGCACTCGGGTCACGGGAGGACCTCCGGGGCGGTTTCAGGGGCGCGCGGCAGCCCGCGCGGCGGTGAGAACGGGGAACTGGAGGAATGGGGAGAGGAACGGGGAGTGGAAGCGGAGGAGAGAGGGGGAGAGGAGACGGAAGCGGAAGCGGAAGCAACGCTGGGAGGGGACCCCGGGCGCGTGCCGCCGCGGGCCGGGCCACCCGATGCGGAAGCCGCGTATCCGGCGGTGCCCCGGGACGAGTTGCGGAACTGCCGGGGCTCCTCGGGCCGGTCGGAGTCCGGACTGCCCGCGGGAGCCGGGGAGTCGGCCGAGGCCGGGGACTCCTCCGCCGGGACCGGGGAGTCAGCCGGGGCCGGGGACTCCTCCGCCGAGGCCGGGGAGTCAGCCGGGGCCGGGGACTCCTCCGCCGAGGCCGGGGAGTCAGCCGGGGCCGGGAGCTCGTCCGCGGACTCCGCGTCGTCCCCGTACTCGAAGTCCGCCGGTTCCTCGAGGAGCCCGGACGGACGGCCGCTGCCGCGCCCCTCCTCGGTCTGGCTCCGCGCGCTGCCGGCCTCCGGCAGCCGGAGCGTGAAGGTGGAGCCCTGTCCTTCGGCGCTCCACACGGTGACCTCACCGCCGTGCGACGCGGCCACATGCTTGACGATGGCCAGCCCCAGGCCGGTGCCGCCGGTGGCACGTGAGCGGGCCGGGTCCACCCGGTAGAAACGTTCGAAGACGCGGTCCTTGTCCCGCTCGGAGATGCCGATGCCCTGGTCGCTGACCGATATCTCGATGAGGTCCCCGCCGGGGGCGGCGACCCTTCGGCCCGCGATGCCGACGCGGGTGCGGGCGGGCGAGTAGTTCACGGCGTTCTCGACGAGGTTGCCGAGGGCCGCCGCGAGCTGACTGCGGTTGCCCCACACATGGAGCCCGGCGCCGCCGGAGCCGGCGGCCGCGCCCGTGCTCGTACGGCCCGCGACGAGGGTGATGTGCTTGCTGCCCGCCGACTGGCGGCAGCGGTCTATGGCCTCGGCCATCAGCTCGTCCACGCCCACCCGCTCGGAGTCCCCCATGGGGTCGTCGTTCTGCACGCGGGAGAGGTCGATCAGCTCCTGGACGAGGCTGGTCAGCCGCGTCGACTCGTACTGCATGCGCCCCGCGAAGCGCTCGACCGCCTCCGGGTCGTCCGCGGCGTCCAGAACCGCCTCGGAGAGCAGGGAGAGCGCGCCGACGGGGGTCTTGAGCTCGTGGCTCACGTTGGCGACGAAGTCGCGCCGTACGGCTTCGATGCGGCGGGCCTCCGTCATGTCCTCGACCAGCAGCAGCACGAGCCGCGAGCCGAGCGGCGCGACGCGCGCGGAGACCGCGAGGGCGTCTCCCCGGCCCGTGCCGCGCCGTGGGAGGTCCAGGTCGACCTGCCGTATCTCACCGTCCCGCCTGGTGTCGCGGGCCATCTTCAGCATCGGATCCACCGCGAGGGTGCCGCCGCGCACGAGCCCCAGCGCGTACGCGGCGGAGCTGGCCTTGACCACTTCGTCCGACTCGTCCAGGACGACGGCGGAGGAGCGCAGCACGGACAGCACGGTGTCGACGCCGGGCGGCAGTACGGCCTCGGTGTGCAGCGACGAGCGCGTGGGACGGGCCTGGTCGCGCTCGCTCCAGCGGAACGCCAGCATCGCGATGACACCGGTCAGCACTCCGGCGATCGCTGCCGCTGCGGCGACCGCCGCGTTCACGTTCATGTCTCCAGGCTATGCGCGCTCGCCGACAGCGCCCCAGGGGAAGCAGGAGACCTCGAACACTCGTCTCCCAGAGTTCACCTTCAGGCCGTGGCTGGTTCACCCGAGAGGTCGGCGACGGACGCATTCCGGACGGAGCGTGGGAGCGTGGAGGGCCCCAGGCCCGGCCTCAGGGCCCTCTGTCGAGAGAAACATGCGAGGGAAGGACAGCCATGCGTGACGCGTACCACGAGGAGCTGGACTCGATCAGCGACAGCCTGGTCGACATGGCCCGGTTCGTCGGCTCTGCGATCGGCCGCGCCACGACGGCGATGCTTGACGCGGACCTGAAGCTGGCAGAGAGCGTCATCGCCGCGGACGAGAAGGTCGACGACATCCAGCGCGATCTGGAGGCCCGTGCGATCCAGCTTCTGGCGCGGCAGCAGCCCGTCGCCACCGACCTGCGGATCGTCGTCACCTCGCTGCGGATGAGCGCCGATCTGGAACGCTCCGGCGACCTGGCGCAGCACGTCGCGAAGGTGGCGCGGCTTCGGTTCCCGGACTCGGCCGTGCCGAACGATCTGCAGGCCACGCTGCTGGAGATGGGGCAGCTCGCGCAGCGGCTGATGGCGAAGGCCGCCGAGGTGATCATCACCAAGGACGTCGATCTGGCGCTGCAGCTGGAGCAGGACGACGACGCGATGGACGACCTGCACCGCACGCTCTTCCAGCACCTCATGGACGACCGCTGGCACCACGGCATCGAGACGGCCGTGGACGTGACGCTGCTCGGCCGTTACTACGAGCGCTTCGCGGACCACGCCGTATCGGTGGCGCGCCGGGTGGTCTACCTGGTCACCGGCGACTACGCCGACGAGATCGACGCGGCGACGGCGGCGGCCGGCGACGGCACGGCCCCGGTCGAGGGCGCCTAGGGCGGGTTCGCACGGGCAGGTCCCGCGGGACTGCGGACGTGATGCGCCATGTGCAACGACGCGCCCTTGATGCGCCCATGGAGCCGGTCCGAATGTGGGCAGGAGACCGGGGAGGGAAAAGGAGGGAAGTCATGGCTGATCACAGCGATCGTGCCCTGTCCCCCGCGCAGTCGGAGGACCGGCCGTCCCTGCACGTACTGGGGGCGTGCGGGTGCGGGCCGGGTTGCGGCTGCGGATGCCAGTCCGGCGGGCCCTGCCAGTGCGGCGGCTGCTGCGGCTGACGGGCTGAGCGCGCGAGCGCCCCTGCTGCGGCTGCCGCCGGCCGATGGCCGCTGAGGGCCCTGCCCGGTTCGACGGGGCAGGGCCCTCAGCTTCCCCGCGTTGTGCGGCCGTACGGTCACGCCAGGTACGGTCACGCCAGCGCTGCCAGACCTCTCTGGAGGTCGTCCCGGTTCATCACCGGCTGGATCTCCACCTCCGCGCCCATGGTCCGGAACAGCCGCTCGACGATGGAGGGGAGCTGCGAGCTGTCCTGCATGTCGAAGACCATGACGCACGAGCGCCTGCCGGAGTGAGGGCTGAAGTACGCCGCCTCCGGGTCGAGTTCGTCGATGAGGGAGTCGATCAGCTTCTGCATCTCGCCGTTCTCGAGCGTCTTGTTCGAGATCTGGGTGTCCAAGAGGGCTCTCAGCATCATCCTCATTGCGGCAGCTCCTCAGGTGACGTTCCGGCGTTCCGGCGTTCCGGTGTGCTGCTCACCCTCTGCCGCCGGGACCGGCGCGGCAACATTTCCTCGGCCGTACGAAGCGGCGCCACGGACCCACGGCATGACCGAGCCCCCTGCCCGCGGGCGCGCGCCCGCGGGCAGGGGGCTCGGTCGTCCTGTCGTGCGTTCCGTCGAGTCGTACCGCTACTTCTTGCCCTGGTTCTTCACGGCCTCGATCGCGGCCTTCGCCGCCTCCGGGTCGAGATACGTGCCACCCCGCTTCACCGGGCGGAAGTCCGCGTCCAGCTCGTAGCTGAGCGGGATGCCGGTGGGGATGTTCAGGCCCGCGATCTCGTCGTCGGAGACGCCGTCGAGGTGCTTGACGAGGGCGCGCAGGGAGTTGCCGTGCGCGGCGACGAGGACGGTGCGGCCGGCGAGGAGGTCGGGGATGATGCCGTCGAACCAGTACGGCAGCATGCGCCCCACGACGTCCTTGAGGCACTCGGTGCGCGGCCGCAGCTCACTGGGGACGGCGGCGTAGCGCGGGTCGTCGCTCTGCGAGTACTCGGATCCGTCGGGCAGTTCGGGCGGCGGGGTGTCGTACGAGCGGCGCCAGAGCATGAACTGCTCCTGACCGAACTCGTCACGGATCTGTGCCTTGTCCTTGCCCTGCAGGGCGCCGTAGTGCCGTTCGTTGAGCCGCCAGGAGCGGCGGACCGGGATCCACAGCCGGTCGGCGGACTCAAGTGCGAGCTGTGCGGTGCGGATGGCCCGCTTCTGCACGGAGGTGTGCAGCACGTCGGGGAGCAGCCCGGCGTCCCTGATCAACTCGCCGCCGCGGACCGCCTCCTTCTCGCCCTTCTCGGTGAGGTTCACGTCCACCCAGCCGGTGAACAGGTTCTTCGCGTTCCACTCGCTCTCTCCGTGCCGGAGGAGGATCAGCTTGTACGGTGCGTCGGCCATGCGGAGCACCCTACTGGGCGTGTCCGCGGGTCCGGCCGGTGTGTTCGGAGGCCCTATGCGGTCATCGCGGTGTGGCTCCCGCGCACATGTGTCGGCGGGCGGTTCGTCCCTACGGTCACGCCATGACCCCCGAGAACTCCGCAGCTGACAACAGCCGGACGCCTTCGTCCGCGTCCTCGTCCCCGGCATCGCCGGCACCGTCGTCCCCGTCGTCCTCGTCGCTGAAGCGCGTCGTCGCCGCAAGCCTCGTCGGCACGACCATCGAGTGGTACGACTTCTTCCTCTACGGTTCGGCCGCAGCCCTCGTCTTCGACAAGGTCTTCTTCCCGAGCTCCGACCCGCTGGTCGGCACGCTGCTGGCGTTCCTCACCCTCGCCGTCGGCTTCGCCGCACGCCCCATCGGGGCGCTCGTCTTCGGGCACTACGGCGACCGGATAGGCCGCAAGAAGCTGCTCGTGCTCAGCCTGCTGATGATGGGCGGTGCGACCTTCGCGATCGGGCTGCTGCCCAGCCATGCCGCGGTCGGTTCGCTCGCGCCCGTACTGCTGACGGTGCTGCGCCTGGTGCAGGGTTTCGCGCTCGGCGGCGAATGGGGCGGCGCGGTGCTGCTGGTCTCCGAGCACGGGGACGCGAAGCGCCGCGGCTACTGGGCCTCGTGGCCGCAGACGGGCGCGCCCGCCGGGCAGTTGCTGGGCGTGGCCGTGCTGGCGGTGATGACGGCGGTGCTGTCGGAGGCGGCGTTCGTGAGCTGGGGCTGGCGCGTGCCGTTCCTGCTCTCGGGTGTGCTGGTCGGCGTCGGGCTGTGGATCCGGCTGGCGGTCGACGAGTCGCCGGTCTTCAAGGAGGCCCGCGCCCGCGCCGAGGCCCGCAAGGCGGAGGCCGCGATGTCCGGCGGGGACAAGCAGGTGGAGAAGATGCCGCTGGTCGCGGTGATGCGCTTCCACTGGAAGGACGTGCTCATCGCCATGGGCGCGCGGATGGCGGAGAACATCACCTTCTACGTCATCACCGCCTTCATCCTCGTCTATGCCACCAAGGAGCTGGGGCTGTCCCAGCAGACAGCGCTCAACGCGGTACTGATCTCCTCGGCGGTGCACTTCGCCGTGATCCCCATGTGGGGTGCGCTCTCCGACCGGCTCGGACGGCGGCCGGTCTACTTGCTGGGCGCAGTCGGCACCGGCCTGTGGGTCTTCCCGTTCTTCCAGCTGCTGGACACCAAGAGCTTCGGTGCGATCGTGCTCGCGGTGATGGTCGGACTGATCCTGCACGGTGCGATGTACGGGCCGCAGGCGGCCTTCTTCTCGGAGTTGTTCGCGACGAGGCTGCGCTACTCCGGCGCGTCGATCGGTGCGCAGTTCTCGTCGGTGGCCGCCGGTGCCCCCGCGCCGCTGATCGCCACCGCGCTGCTCGCCGACTACGGCAACTCGACGCCGATCGCCCTGTACGTGATCGCGGCGGTGCTGCTCACGGTGATCGCGATCGTCTGTGCGAAGGAGACCAGCAAGCGGGACCTGACGAAGATCGGCGAGGACGACGCGATCGACGGCCCGGCAGCCGGCAAGGCGTCCGCCTCAGCCGCCGACCGCTCCCGCGAGCCGGTTCAGCCGTAGCGCGAGCTGCGTCTCGAGGGCGCGCTCCGGGGACTGCCAGTCGTCGCCCAGCAGCCTGGCCACACGCTCCAGGCGCTGGGCGACGGTGTTGACGTGCACGTGCAGCTCGTCCTTGGCGCGTGCGGGGCTCATCCCGCACGCGAAGTAGGCGTCCATGGTGGCCACGAGGTCGGTGCCGCGGCGGGCGTCGTAGTCGAGTACGGGGCCGAGCGTGCGGCGTACGAAGCTGCCGACGTCACGGCTGTCGGTGAGCAGCATGCCGATGAAGCCGAAGTCCTCGGCGGCGGCGCCCTGTCCGGAGCGTCCCAGGAGCCGCAGCGCGTCCACACAGCGCCGCGCCTCCGGGTACGCCGCGGCCACGGCCCCGGACTCCGCTGCGGGTGCGTTCACCGGCGCCGAGGCGCCGACCGTGACGGGCGCGCCCGCGGAGTGCCCCAGCTGGGGGGCGATCTCCTGGGCGGTGCCCGAGGGGGTGCCGCCGCCGGGCAGCGGCAGCAGAAGCACGATGCCGCCGTCCCTGGCGGCGGCCAGCCCGTGGCGGGTCGCGGCCAGGTGGGAGGCGGCGGCCCACAGGCGCTGCCTCCCCAGGCTCTCCTCCTTCTCCCCGCCGGCGTTCTTCTCCCATTCGGGGTGCCCTTCGAGGCGGGCGCTGAGCAGTACGTGGGGCGCGTCGAGGTCCGCCTGGAGCCGTGCCGCGCGGTCGCGCAGCAGGCGCGGGTCGTGGCTCGTGGAGTCCAGGAGGTCGTCGAGCAGTTCGCCGCGTACGCGCTGTTCCGCCTCGCCCGCGGAGCGGCGTGCGAGCAGCAGCAGGGACGTGACCATTGCGGCACGCTCGAAGGTGCGCTGGTCCACGGGGTCGAGGGCGGGATGCCCGTGCAGCACCAGGGCGCCCAGCAGTTCGCCGCCCGCGGAGACGGCGGTGACCCAGGTGCCGTCGTCACGCATGGCGTATCCGGCGCTGCGTGAGCGCTCCACGGCGGGGCGGGCGGACGCGGCCGCCGGTTCGACGAACTCGACGCGGCCGGCGAGCACTTCGGAGACCGCGGCGGCGACGTCCGTCACGTCGCCGCCGCGCAGCACCAGTTCGGTGAGCCGGTCGTGGACGTCGCTCGCGCGTTCCATCGTCTCGTTGGCGCTCTCCAGCTCCGCCATGGCGTCGCGGGTCTCGGAGAGCAGCCGCGCGGTGTCGATGGCGACGGCCGCGTGTGCCGCGAACGAGCCGAGCAGCGCGATCTGTTCGCGCTCGAAGACGCGTGCGCGACGGTCGGCCGCATACAGGACGCCGATGACGTCGCGCCCGCCGAGCAGCAGCGGCACACCGAGGATGGCGATCAGGCCCTCCTCGCCGACGGCCGCGTCGATCGGGCCGGTGTGCTGGAAGCGCTCGTCCGCCGGGTAGTTGTCGGTGACGTACGGGCGTGCGGTCTGCGCCACGAGTCCGCCGAGCCCCTCGCCCATGCCGAGGCGCACCTGCTGGAAGCGGGCCGAGACCGAGCCCTCGGTGACGCGCATGTAGGTGTCGCCGCGCTCGTGGTCGGTGAGGGTCATGTACGCGACCTCGGTGCCCAGGAGCGACCTGGCCCGCTGCACGATGGCGCGGAGCACGTCGTCCAGGTCGCGCAGCCCCGCGAGGTCGTGCACGGTCTCGATGAGCGCGGTCAGCTCGGCCTCGCGCCGCCGCCGTCCCTCCAGCTCGGCCCGGATGCGCAGCGCCTGCAGCTTGCCGCTCTCCAGGGCGGCGAGCTCACCGGGCGGTGCGCCGGCCTCGCGGGCGCGGGCGAGGGGTTCGTCGTACTCCTCGGCGGGCGCACTGCGGGCGAGGAGGTCCAGGTAGGCGGCGTAGGACGGCCGGGCTTCGGGCATGGTCACAGGCTTACCCGTGGTGGGGTGCGTGACGCCAGGGGCGGATGGTCCGCCGGGGGATATCCGGCGGGCGGCCGGCACCCGTCCGTACGGGGCGGGCGGCGGGCGGGCCGGTGCCAGGGGGTGTCGTCAAAGTAGCGTCGTCCGCCCGCAGGGCGGGGGGCCGCGGGGTCTGGTGCGTGCGATCGCAAGGCGGAGGGAGGAGAGCGCAGCGGGCTGCGCCGACGACCGACAACGCTGGAGGCACCTCCCACGAAGTGGGGGAGAGTGTGCGTGCCAGACCCCGCGGCCCAGACGGGACTTTGACGACACCCCCAGGGCCGGTCAGTGGGCGGTCCACGCGCCGTCGAGGGGAAGCGAGGCACCGGTGATGAACGACGCCTCCGGTGTGCACAGATAGGCGACGGACTCGGCGACCTCCTCGGGCTCCAGCAGCCGCTTGAGCGCGGAGTCGGCCAGCAGGATCTCCGAGACGACCCGGTCGGCGGAGATGCCGTGAGCCGCGGCCTGGTCGGCGATCTGCCGCTCCACCAGGGGCGTACGGACGTAGGCGGGGCTGACGCAGTTGGAGGTGACGCCGTGCTCGGCGCCCTCCAGGGCGGTGACCTTCGACAGGCCCTCCAGGCCGTGCTTGGCCGAGACGTAGGCCGACTTGTACGGCGAGGCGCGCAGCCCGTGCACGGAGGAGATGTTCACGATCCGGCCCCAGCCCTGCTCGTACATGTGCGGGAGCGCGCCGCGTACCAGCCGGAAGGGCGCCTCCAGCATCAGCGTGAGCAGCCTGTGGAAGTCCGCGGGCGGGAACTCCTCGATGGGACGGACCAGTTGGGCACCGGCGCCGTTGACGAGGATGTCGGAGCCCGCCGCCGCCTCCTCGGCGGCGTCCAGCCCGTCCGGGTCGGTGAGGTCGAGGGGGTGTGGCTGCGTCGAGCCGCCGGACTCGGCGTCCTGCAGGGCACGGAGCCCCTCGGCGTCGCGGTCGACCGCCCGGACCTTCGCCCCTGCCGCCGCCAGTCTCAGAGCACACGCGCGGCCGATGCCGCTCGCGGCACCGGTGACCAGCGCGGTGCGTCCGGTCAGGTCGAGGGCGACGGAGTGCGGCCCGGCGGGGCCCGGTGTCAGCTGCTCGGTCATGCGGCAACGCTAGGGCGGTGCGTGTGGGCGCCCAATGTGGTGGCGCCACACTCGCGCCCGGCGACCGCTGGACGTACGACACGTTCGGACGCCGCCTTCGGCACCCCTACCGTTCGATGCGTCCCCGACGGGACACCCCCCACGGAAGGAGCGCCATGAAGGCACCGTGCTCGAAAGCCGCTCTGATATTGACCGCGACAGTCGCGATGACCGCGCTCACCACCGCAGGACTCACCGCCGTAACCGGGGAGACGTCCCTGGCGGCGGCCCCGGCCGCCGAGGCGGTGGACGCGGGCGAAGTGCGATCCGGAGAAGCCGCGGACGACGCGGCCGGTCCTGAGAAGGCCGGTCTTGAGAAGGCGGCCGGTCTTGAGAAAGTCGGCGACTTCGGCTCCAATCCCGGAGCGCTCAGCATGTACCGCTACACCCCCGACGGGCTCCCCGCGAAGAGCCCCGTGGTCCTCGCGCTGCACGGCTGCAACCAGGACGCGGCGATGTACTTCGAGGGCGCCGGCTGGCAGAAGGCCGCGGACGCCGGCAAGTTCTCCCTCGTCGCGCCGCAGCAGGAACAGGGCAACAACGGCATCAAGTGCTTCAACTGGTTCGAGCCCGGCGACACCGCCCGGGACAAGGGCGAGGCGCAGTCGATCAAGCAGATGGTGGACAAGACGGTCGCCGACCTCGACGCCGACCCCTCGCGCGTCTTCATCACCGGCCTCTCGGCGGGCGGCGCCATGACGGCCTCGATGCTGGCGTCCTACCCGGACGTCTTCAAGGGCGGCGCAGTCATCGCCGGCCTTCCGCACGGCTGCGCGAACAGCTCCGCCGAGGCGTGGACGTGCATGAGCCCCGGTGTCTCCAAGTCGGCCTCCGAGTGGGGCGATCTGGCCAGGAAGGCTGCCCCCGACCACTCGGGCGCACGGCCGGAAGTGTCGGTCTGGCACGGCACGGGTGACACGAAGGTGGTGCCGAAGAACGCCGAGGAGTCCGTCAAGCAGTGGACGGACGTGCTCGGAGCCGACCAGGAGGCCGACGCCACCGAGGAGTTGCAGGGCGGCACCACCCGCTCCGACTACCAGAACGGCGACGGCGACGTCGTCGTACGCACCTACCTGGTGGACGGGATGGCGCACGGCACCCCTGTGAAGCCGGACGAGGACTGCGGCAAGGCCGGGCAGAACTTCCTCGACACGATCTGCTCCACCAAGCACATCACCGCGGACTGGGGGCTGGGAGGCTGACGGAAGGTCCCTCCCCGTCCCCCGAGCGCTCCCCCAGAGGTGCCAGCCCTGCACGTACACCCCGTGCACGTGGGCCGCTCACACCTCTGGGGGAGCGCGCATCTACGGGTCCTGTGGCCCTTGTTCACGCCTCTGCGGGCGCACACACCGGGTGTACGTGACGGGGCCACGGATCTTCCTGCGGAGGCGCCGCGACCGCGCTTCTCCCACGATGAGACCGGCGCCCGCGTCCGTGCGGCCGCCGTACACGCAGGAAGAGGAGAAGGGAAGCTGATGAGGAACCTCGCACGCGCGACGGCCACGGCCGGCATCGCGGTCGTCATCGGAATCGTCGCCATGCCCTCGGCCTCGGCTGCAACGCAGGAAGCCGGGAAGGCCGCCAAGACCGCGGAGGCCGGCGAGGCCGCCAACTCCGCCTCGTCCCAGGCGTCTTCGAAGTCCGCGCAGTCCTCCAAGGCGTCGGCGGAGTCCACGGCCGTCAAGACGGCTCTGGCCTCCGGGCGCCCCGTCACCGTCAACGTCTACTACGTGATGCACGACGGCCGCGTCGTCAGCGAGCAGGGTCCGGGCGACAACGCCGCCCACGAGGTCGAGAACCACTCCGGCGCGATCGACATGCAGACCCAGAACGAGTCGGTCAAGACCGGCGACCTGGAGGCGGAGGTGGACGGGAAGCAGACCAACAGCCCCGTCACCTTCGAGGTCGAGGGCTCGGAGCAGGACACGGGAGAGGTCTCCTGATCCGCTGATCTCTCCTGGTGCGCCTCGGTCTCCCTGATGCGCTGATCTCCCCTGATCCTGTGCCCCCCGGTGATCCCGGTGTCCCGGTGATCCTCGCGTTCTCCCGGGGGCACTCCGGACGGCCGGCCGGCTGTCAGCCCCGCTTCCCGCCGTCCGGGGTGCCTCCCGTCAGATGCGTGAACGCGTCGAGGTTGCGGGTCGATTCGCCACGCGACGTGCGCCACTCGTACTCGCGGCGGATCGCCGACGCGAAGCCCATCTCCAGCAGGGTGTTGAAGGAACCGTCGGCGTTCTCCAGCACCGCTCCCAGCAGCCGGTCCACCTCCTCGGTGGTGACGCCGCTCAGCGGGAGACGGCCGGCCAGATAGACGTCGCCGAGCTTGTCCAGGGCGTAACTCACCCCGTACAGGCGGGTGTTGCGCTCCAGGAGCCAGCGGTGCACGGCCGCGTGGTTCTCGTCGGGACAGCGAACGACGAAGGCGTTGACGGAGAGCGAGTGCCGCCCGACGGCGAGCGAGCAGGTCGTGGAGAGCTTGCGGGTGCCGGGAAGCGTGACGACGTACGTGCCCTCCGCGGGGCTCTCCCACTCCAACTCGGCCTCGCGCAGAGCCTGTTCGACGGTGCTGCGGGCCCGGCGCACGGGGTCGGCGCGCGGGGTGCCTTCGGCGGAGCCCTCGGCGGCTCCGACGGCTCCGGCGGCGCCTTCGGAGTTGCCTGCGCCTCCGGCGCTCGCGCCGCTTCCGGCGCCCTTCGCGTGAGCCTCAGCGTCAGCCATGGGCCGATCGTAGGCGACGGCGCTGGTCGTGCATCGCGTCGGCATAGACGTCGAGGGTGCCTGCCGCGGCGGCGTCCCAGCCGAATCCGGCGGCGTGCCGTGCCGCGGCCTCGCCCATCCGGTCCGCCGGGCCGTGCGAGCCGTCCGCCGGTCCGTCCGTGACGAAGCGCCGCAGCGCACGCGCGTACGCCCGCGGCTCGTGGCCGTCCACCAGGAATCCGCTGACCTCGTCCCGCACCGCGACCGGCAGCCCGCCCACGGCGGCCGCGATCACCGGCGTCCCGCACGCCTGGGCCTCGACGGCGACCAGCCCGAAGGACTCGCTGTAGGAGGGCATGACGAGCACGCTCGCTGCCCGGTACCAGTCCGCCAACTCCTCCTGCCCCACCGGCGGATGGAAGCGCACCATGTCCGAGATACCCAGCTTCGCCACGAGTTTGTGCAGCCGCTCCGGCTTGGCGAGTCCGCTCCCGCTCGGCCCGCCAACGACCGGGATCAGCAGACGGCCGCGCAGCGACGGCTCCTCACCGACGAGCAGCGCCGCGGCGCGCAGCAGGATGTCGGGCGCCTTCAGCGGCTGTATCCGTCCGGCGAAGAGCGGGATCAGGGCGTCCTGCGGCAGCCCGAGCCGGGCACGGGCCGCCGCACGTCCGTCGGCGGGCCGGAAGCGCTCCAGATTGACGCCCGGGTGGACCACGGCGGTGCGCGCCGGATCCGCCTCGTAGTGCCGCACCAGCTCGTCCGCCTCCTCGGCCGTGTTGGCGATGAGCCTGTCCGCGGCGCGCACGATCTGCGTCTCGCCGATGACCCGGGCGGGCGGCTCCGGGGAGTCACCGTCGGCGAGGGCGGCGTTCTTCACCTTGGCCATGGTGTGCATGGCGTTGACGAGCGGTACGCCCCAGCGCTGGGCGGCGAGCCAGCCGACGTGTCCGGAGAGCCAGTAGTGGGAGTGCACCAGGTCGTAGTGGCCCGGCCGGTGCCCGGCCCAGGCCTGCATCACGCCGTGTGTGAACGCGCAGAGCTGCGCGGGCAGTTCCTCCTTCGCCAGGCCCTCGTAGGGGCCCGCGTCGATGTGCCGTACGAGCACACCGGGGGCCAGCTCGACGCTGGGCGGCAGCGCCGCGGCGGTAGCGCGCGTGAAGATCTCCACCTGGGTGCCGTGGGCGGCGAGCTGCTTGGCGAGCTCGACGATGTAGACGTTCATCCCGCCCGCGTCCCCGGTCCCCGGCTGGTGCAGCGGGGAGGTGTGCACGCTCAGCATGGCCACCCTGCGGGGCCGGCGCGCGGGGCCGAGCCTCAGCCGCGGCCGCTGCTGCTGCTGGGGCAGGGGGCTCCGCCCGGGCCGCAGGCCCCGGGGGATGGTGCGGAGCTGGCCGAGCCGCGCCATGTACTGGCTCACGGGCTGTTGCCTCCTCGTGTGGAGTGCCTGCCGTGGTGCAGGTGGGGTGCGGTGCCATGGCTGTCGTGGTTGTCACAGCTGTCTGTCGTGGCTGCCATGACTGCCATGGACGCCGCTTGCTGTTGTCGATGCGGGTACGTCTGCGCTGCGGGCATGCCGGGCTTCGGGCATGCGGACGCAGAGCCTGAGCCCTGCAACCGTGAACACCGGAGGAGCTGGTTCCCATTTCGGCTTTGCCGAATCGTGACAAGGGCCCGCGGCCCTGTTGCCTCCTCGGGCGGGCTCCCGGGCTCCGTGGTCCGTTTCCGGAAGCTCCTTCGGCGCGCTTCCCCGACCCCCTTCGGCCCGTGGCCCGTCGGGAGGCGGGTGGGATGCGCGAAGCACGCCCTACGCTCGTGACATGACCGCCGGTTCCCCTTCCCGCCCCGCTGTGAACGGACCGCGTTCCCGCCCGGTGGGGAACGTGACGCGCGGGACCACCGGCCCCAACCGGCTGCGCCGCATGGACCGTTGGATAGCCGCCGTACACGCGCCGGCGTTGCGCCGCTCGCTCCCCCTGAGCCCGCAGCCCGGGCGGGACCCCCGGCCCCCGCTCGCCGTCGACCTCGGCTTCGGGGCCGCGCCCTGGACGGCCGTCGAGCTGCTGCAGCGGCTGCGGAAGGTCCGTACGGACGTGCGGGTGGCCGGTGTCGAGATCGATCCCGAGCGGGTCGCGGCCGCGCTCCCGTACGAACGTGACGGTCTGACCTTCCTGCACGGCGGCTTCGAGGTACCGCTGCCGGGCGGTGTGCGACCCGTACTGATCCGCGCCGCCAACGTGCTGCGTCAGTACGACGAGGCGGAGGTCGCCCCGGTGTGGGCCCGCCTGTGCGGGCGGCTCGCCGCACCGGACGGGCTGCTGGTCGACGGCACCTGCGACGAGATCGGACGCCGCCATGTGTGGGTGGCGCTGGGCCCCGAGGGGCCCCGTACGGTCACCTTCGCCGCCCGGCTGGGTTCGCTCACGGCGCCGTCCGACCTGGCCGAGCGGCTGCCCAAGGCGCTCATCCACCGCAACGTCCCGGGCGAGCCCGTGCACGCGTTTCTCCACGACTTCGACCGCGCCTGGGCGACGGCGGCGCCGTACGGTGCGCTGAGTGCGCGGCAGCGCTGGATACGGGCGGTGCGGGCACTGTCCGTGGACTGGCCGGTGACGGGAGGGCCGCACCGCTGGCGGCAGGGCGAGGTCACTGTGAACTGGCATGCCCTCGCCCCGCGCGGCGGCTGACGGCAGGCAGATGGGCGATCGGCGGCTGACGGCTGACGGCTGACGGCTGACGGCTGACGAGTAACCGATAGCGGAAAACGGATCACGGATAACGGCTGACAGATAACAGATGACGAAATCTGTCAGCCGTGCGCTGCGCCCCCGGCTGCCCCTCAGCCGACATCCCCCTCAGCCCGCGCCCCCTCAGGCCGCGCGCAGCAGCTGACCACGCCCGAAGAGCAGGGCGTACCCCTCGGGGAGATCGGCGAGAACCTGGTCGGTCAGGTCGTCGCCGCACACCTCTGCCAGCACCGCCAGCACCGAGCTGACGTCCCAGCGGGCCGTGGCGGACGTCGCACCGTCGAGACGGCGGGCGGCGGCCTCCACGAACTCGGCGGCCGTCAGCGCCTTCGTCACGGGCAGCTGGTACCTCAGCGTCTCGGCGGCCGTCGCGGGCAGCCGCCCGGCGACGCGCTCGCGGACGCCGTTCGTCAGGTGGCCACCGAGGGCCGAGAGAACAACCCGGATGACCTGCTTCGTCTCCGCGTCCGTCGCATAGCGGCCGTACTCACGGACCCGGGTCACGAGTTCGTTCCACTGCATACCTGTCCGTCCCTTTCCGTTTCTGCGGCTGACCTGAGTGGCCGCTCTCCGTGGTTCCCGGAGAGCGGCCAGAAAATGTGCGGGAATGTGCGGGAGAGGGGAATGTCACAGGAGCGCCGGCTGTCAGCCGGTGAGCTGCCTGTCGGGCCGGTCCCCTGCCTCCCGGCGGGAAGACCCCACTCCTCCGCTGATCTCGATCTTGCGGGGCTTCGCCTGCTCTGCCACCGGGATGCGGAGGGTCAGTACGCCGGCGTCGTAGGCGGCGTCGATCCGGTCGGCATCCAGGGTTTCGCCGAGGATGAGCTGACGGCTGAACGTGCCCGCGGGACGCTCCGCTGCGATCAGCTCCGCATCCTCGGGGGCGGGCGAACGCCGCTCTGCGTGGACGGTGAGTACGTTCCGCTCGACGTCCAGGTCGATGCTCTCGGGGGCGACCCCCGGCAGATCGAAGTGGATCACGAATTCGTCGCCGGAGCGGTACGCCTCCATCGGCATGGCCGCGGGCCGTGCCTGCGTCCCGAAGGCCTGCTGGCTGAGGCGGTCGAACTCCCGGAACGGGTCGGTGCGCATGAGCATCACGGTTCATCTCCTTCCATGGACGGCACTTCCGTCCGATGCCCTGTGCTTTCTTATATACACCAGGGCGAGGAAAGTTGACAAACTCACACTCAACTACAGTTGTCTTCCCAGTTCAAAGGGCCTGTCCTGCTGCCTCGCGCTTGTCGCTCACCACCTGCTGCCACAGCTTGCGGAACTCCTGCCGCGCCGCCTCCGCCTCCTGGCGCTGCCCGGCGTGCAGCACACCGAGCGCGTACGCGGTGGCGGGGGCGATACGGGGCGTGCGGGCGGCAGTGGCCGCCGCCTCGGCCGCCTCCACCGCGTCGCGGTGCCGGTCGAGCGCGGTGCTCGCCGCCGTGAGCTGCTGCGCCGGACCGTCCGCTTCCCGCGTGCCCGCGCCCCTTTCACCGCCCGGGCCCGCTCCGGGGCCCGCTCCCGGCTCCGCGCCCGGACCGGCGGCCGGGCCGCCACCCGCAGGCGGCGCCGCCCCGGCCGCGTACAGCACCTCCTGCGCGTACCGGTGGTGCCGCAGCAGTATCCGCACCTCGAACCAGGCCGCGTCCTGCCTGCTCTGCACGTCGTGGCCGCCCCGCCCGTCCGGCGCCGCCGGGATCCGCCCCGTCCGGGGCAGCGCCTCGACGGCGCCCACGAGACGTTCATGCGCCCGCTCCGCCAGCGGTACGAGCACCGCACCCGCCCGTCCCCGTGGCGCGTCCGGGGCGAGAGGCACCTCGTAGGCCAGTACGGCCACCGCGTCCGCGACGGCGTGGAAGCGGGAGGAGACCAGCGTCTCCAGCGCGGCGGAATGCGCCCTGCTGCGCGCCAGCGTGTGCTGCCGCTCCAGCAGCGCCGCCGCACGGTCGCCGCCGACGCCCTCCACCGCGAGCCGGTGCAGCGCGGCGAGCAGCCGGGCCTGACGCGCGCCGCAGCGGTACTCGCGGGCCAGCGTGCCGGAGAGTCGGCGCAGCTCGCCGCTCAGCTCGTCCGCCCAGGCGGCGTCCACGAGCGGGCGGTAGGTGAGGAGGGCGGAGCCGATCCGCCGGGACGCGGCGCGAAGCTGACGTACCGCCTCGGCCGCCGCCGGCGCGGTCTGTGCGCTGCCCGCGCTCTCCTCGTGCATGCGCAGGCTGCGCAGGAAGTCGGCAGCCCAGGTGTGCAGACACCCGCTGAGCACCTCGGCGGCGTCCGCCGTCTCCAGTGCGGCCGCCGACCCGGCGGGACCGGTGGGCCCGGCGAGCCCGCCCGCTCGTCCCCTCACGGCTCCGTCACCCCCATCACCCCGTCGCTCCGTAACTCCGAAACTCCGTAACCTGCACGTCCTGCCGCCCTGCACACCCGCCCGGCCCGCCCGGCCTGTCGGCCCCGGCCCCGCAGGCCCCGCAGGCCCCGCAGGCCCTGCAGGCCCCTCAGCCGGGCGCAGGCCCGCGCCGCCGCCTGCGGCCCTCGATCAGCGATTCCTGGATGTTGCGCAGCGGCTGTCCCTCCGCGTCGTGTGCGTGCCGCGTCCACTCCCCGTCCGGGCCCAGGTGCCAGGAGGCCGTGTCGTCTGCCATTCCGGTCTCCAGCAGCCTCGCCAGGGTGGCCCGGTGTGCGGGGTCGGGCACCCGCACGAGCGCCTCGATGCGGCGGTCCAGGTTGCGGTGCATCATGTCCGCGCTGCCGAGCCACACCTCCGGGTCGCCGCCGTTCCCGAACGCGAAGATCCGCGAGTGCTCCAGAAACCGTCCGAGGATGCTGCGCACCCGCACCGTCTCGCTCAGGCCCTCGACTCCCGGTCGCAGCGCGCAGATTCCGCGGACCCACAGGTCCACGGGCACTCCTGCGCGCGAGGCCCGGTAGAGCGCGTCGATGACGGTCTCGTCGACTATGGAGTTGACCTTGAAGCGCACGTACGCCGGATCTCCCGCCCGGTGGCGGCGTATCTCCCGGTGGATGCGCGAGACCAGTCCGTCCCGCAGCGAGGTGGGGGCGACGAGCAGCCGCCGGTAGGACTCGCGCCGTGAGTAGCCGGAGAGCCGGTTGAAGAGGTCGGAGAGGTCCGCGCCGACCTGCTGGTCCGCGGTGAGCAGCCCCAGGTCCTCGTACAGACGTGCCGTCTTCGGGTGGTAGTTGCCGGTGCCGACGTGCGCGTAGCGGACCAGCGTCTCGCCCTCCTGCCGCACCACCAGCGAGAACTTGCCGTGCGTCTTGAGCCCTACGAGGCCGTGCACGACGTGGCACCCGGACTCCTCCAGCTTCCGCGCCCACTTGATGTTGGCCTGCTCGTCGAAGCGTGCCTTGATCTCGACGAGCACCAGCACCTGCTTTCCCGACTCGGCGGCGTCTATCAGGGCGTCGACGATCGGCGAGTCACCGGAGGTGCGGTAGAGCGTCTGTTTGATCGCCAGTACGTCGGGGTCCGCCGCCGCCTGCTCCAGGAACGCCTGCACGGAGGTGGAGAAGGAGTCGTAGGGGTGGTGCAGCAGTACGTCGCGCTCGCGCAGCGCGGCGAAGATGTCCGGCGGCTGGGCGGACTCCACTTGCGCCAGCCCGCGCTGCGTGCCCGCCACGAACTTCGGGTACTTCAGGTCCGGCCTGTCCAGGGCGGGGACGATCCCGGACAGCCCCGTCAGGTCCAGCGGCCCCGGCAGCGGATAGACCTCGGCCTCCGAGACGTTCAGCTCGCGCACCAGCAGGTCCAGCACGTACGGGTCGATCGACTCCTCGACCTCAAGGCGCACCGGAGGGCCGAAGCGGCGGCGCAGCAGCTCCTTCTCCAGGGCCTGGAGGAGGTTCTCGACGTCGTCCTCCTCGACCTCCAGGTCCTCGTTGCGCGTCACCCGGAACATGTGGTGTCCCAGCACCTCCATGCCCGGGAACAGCTCCTCCAGGTGCGCGGCGATGACGTCCTCGACGGGGACGTACCGCTGCGGCGACGCCTCCAGGAAGCGCGCCAGCAGCGGCGGGACCTTCACACGCGCGAAGTGCTGGTGCCCGGTGACCGGATTGCGCACGACGACGGCGAGGTTGAGCGAGAGCCCCGAGATGTACGGGAAGGGGTGGGCCGGGTCGACCGCCAGCGGCGTCAGCACCGGATAGATCCGCTGCCGGAAGAGGGTGAAGAGCCGGGCCTGCTCCTTCTCGGTCAGCCCGTCCCAGCGGATCAGGTGCAGGCCCTCCGCGGCGAGCGCCGGGGAGATGTCCCGCTGGTAGCAGTCCGCGTGCCGCGCCATCAGCTCGCGCGAGCGCGACCAGATCTGCTCCAGCGCCTCGCGCGGCTGCAGCCCGGAAGCGGAGCGGGTGGCGACGCCGGTCGCGATGCGGCGCTTGAGGCCGGCGACGCGGACCATGAAGAACTCGTCCAGGTTGCTGGCGAAGATCGCGAGGAAGTTGGCGCGCTCCAGCAGCGGCGCGTCCTCGTCCTCGGCGAGCTCCAGCACGCGCTCGTTGAAGGCGAGCCAGCTGCGCTCGCGGTCGAGGAAGCGGTCCAGGGGAAGATCGTCAGGTGCGCCCTCGGCGGAGAGCGCGTCCGCCGCGATGTCGGGGTCGGAGTCGAGATCCCGGTCCAGGTCGGGCACCGTGCCGCCGCCGGAGCGGTCGGTGGGCACCGCGGGCGGTACGGCGTACGCGACGTCGTGACGGGCCGCGTCGTGACCGGCCACGTCGTGACGGGCATCGTCGTGACGGGCGTCGTCGTCGGGGTCGTGATGGGGATCGAACGGGGTGGGGGATGCGGATGCGGCACGCGAGGTGGGCTCGCTCATGGCCCCATTGTTCCCCGCGCGGGTGACAGCGCCAGGGGCACGGAAGCGACGAGCGGGGAGTTGCATTCCGTGATGCTCACAAGCTCGTCTTAATCAGCGGTTACGCACACATGGCCACCGGGCGAGCGGCGGACCACCGGCACGTCTTCCGTAGTACGGGCCTCAGTACAGGCCCCCGCCGGCGGCCGGACCGCGGCCGGGCGGCAGCCTGCGGACGCCACCGGCGGACAGTGGGTCCGGGCGGCGGGCGTCAGCTCTCCGTGCGGTACATCAGGTCCGTCTCGTACGTCGTGAATCCCAGCCGCTCATAGACGCTCACCGCCGCGAAGTTGTCCGCGTCGACGTAGAGCATCGCCGTGGGCAGCCCCCGGTCACGCTCCAGGTGGCGCAGGCCGATCGCCGTGAGGGCCTTGCCCAGACCGCTGCCCTGCGCCTCGGGGGCGACGCCCAGCACATACACCTCACCGAGCTGCTCCGCGCTGTGCACCTTCGTCCAGTGGAAGCCGGTCAGAACGCCGTCCCGCTCCGCGAGGAAGAAGCCGTACGGGTCGAACCAGGGCTCCGCCTTCCTGTCGTCCAGGTCGCGCTGGGTGAGGCTGCCCTGCTCGGGGTGGTGTGCGAAGGAGGAGGCGTTCAGCGCCAGCCAGGCGGCGTCGTCCTCACCGGGGCGGAACGTACGCACGGTCACGCCCTCCGGAAGCACCGGTTCGGGCAGCGCAGGAGGCTGTCCCTCCGTCAACGGCCGCCGCATCTGGCGCAGTTCGCGGAAGAGGCTGAGCCCGAGCACCTGCGCGAGGTGCCGCGCCGCGGGGTGGCCGCCGTGCGCCCACACGCGCAGCCGCTTGCCGGACTCCTTCAGCAGCGCCTGCCCGAGCTGCCGCCCGTAGCCGCGTCCGCGGTGCGAAGGGTGCACGGACAGCTCACCGGTGGGCGGCTCGACGGGGTCGGTGTCCTCGAGCTGTGCGTAGCCGACGAGATCGCCGTCCTGCCGCAGCAGAAGATGCCGTACACCGGGCCGCCGGCCGCCGCGCAGCTGGAGCCGGCCCTGCTCGGAGAGAGGGGACTGCCCGTCCGTACGGGCCGACTCGTCGATCAGCAACTGCACGTCCCGTACGACCTCGGCCGACGCCTCATCCACTACCACCACGTCGCTCATGGGACACGACCTTACGAGACGTGGGCGGCGCTCCACCTCCCCGCCCGTCGCGAACCCGGCGGCGAGCGCCCGTGGTTCGCGACAGGGGCGGCCGCGGGCGGTTCTCAAGCGGCGGAGCCGTACGGGGACTTCGCGCGTGCGTCACGCAGCGCGCTGCCCCACCACTCCAGTTGGCGCAGCATCCCCTTGGCGGCGGCCGCGCTGCTCTTCTCGTCCCGGGGGCGGCCGCTCTCGTCGAAGCGCTCCCAGGCCATGTGGAAGCTGAGCGTCTCCCGGACCGTGACCGCGTGCAGTTCGGCGAAGACCTGCCGCAGATGCTCGACGGCCCGCTGCCCGCCGGCCATGCCGCCGTACGAGACGAAGCCGGCGGGCTTGGCCTGCCACTCGTCGCGGAACCAGTCGATGGTGTTCTTCAGAGGTGCCGGGAAGCTGTGGTTGTACTCGGGGGTGACGATCACGAAGGCGTCGGCGGCCTCCAGCCGCCGGGAGAGGCCGCCGTGCGCGTCCTTCACCGCGGGCGGCAGGGGCCTGCCGAACTCCGGGAAGGCGACCGGGAGTTCATGTCCGGCCTCGGCCAGATCGATGACGTCGACGTCGTAGGCGCCGTGCTTCCGTGCCTCTTGGGCGAACCAGGCCGAGACCACCGGCCCGAACCGGCCCTCCCGGACGCTGCCGACGATGACGGCGAGGCGCAGGAGGCCCGGCGAGTTCTGCGTGCTCTGCGTGTCCGGCGCGTTCTGCGTGTCCGGCGCGTGCTGCGTGTCCGGCGCGCTCTGGCTGTTCTGGCTGTTCCGCGTGTTCGCGGTGCTGGTCGTTCCGGCTGTGCTCATGGGGTGCTCTCCTCGGTCGCGGCGGCGTTACGCACGCTGTGCGGCGTGCGGCTGCCTCGGTGGCTGACCCCAGGCTCGGACATGAAGTTAAGTTGAAGTCAAGCTTCTCTCCCCCGACCGGGTTCCGTGCCGTCGCCCGGCCCGGCCTTCTGCTCCCCCTACGGCTCATCCTCGGACCCGGCCTCCGGTTCCGATTCCGGCTCCGTCTCCGGCTCGCGCTCGGGTTCCGGCTCCCGCGAACCCGGCAGGCTCAGCACCGCCACCGTGCCCCCGCCGTCCGCAGGCTCCAGGGCCACCTCGCCGCCCGACTGCCGCACCGTACGGGCCACGATGGACAGCCCCAGCCCCGACCCCGGCAGCCTCCGCGCGGACGGCGAGCGCCAGAACCGGTCGAAGACGTACGGCAGTTCGTGCTCGTCGATCCCCGGCCCGTGATCGCGCACCCGCAGGACCCCGCCGCTCAGCGCCGCCTCGACCACGCCCCCCTCCGGGCTGAACTTCATCGCGTTGTCCAGCAGGTTGACCACGGCACGCTCCAGTGCTGCCGGCTCACCCCGCACGTACCAGGGCTCCGTCCGCACCGTGACCGTGATGCCGCCGCTGCGCAGCCGCACCCGCTCCACCGCCCGCTCGGTGATGTCGTGCAGCGAGATGCCCGCAAGCGGCCCGCCGGTCGGCGGCATCTCGCGCGACAGCTCCTGCAAGTCCCCGACGAGCGCCGAGAGTTCGCTCATCTGCGCCCTGACCGACTCCAGCAGCGCCCGCCGGTCCTCCCCCGGCAGCGAACGCCCCGTCTCCTCGCTCCGTACGAGCAGTTCGATGTTCGTACGGAGCGAGGTCAGCGGAGTGCGCAGCTCGTGCCCCGCGTCGGCGATCAGCTGCTTCTGGAGCTCGCGGGAAGAGGCCAGCGCCTCGGTCATCGAGTTGAACGAACGGGAGAGACGGGCGATCTCGTCGTCCCCCTCGGCGGGGATGCTCACGCCGAGGTCCTCCGTACGGGCGATGTGCTCGACGGCGCCGGTGAGCCGGTCCACCGGCCGCAGCCCCGCCCGTGCGAGCACCACGCCCGCACCCGCCGCCGCGAGGACGCCCGTACCGCCGACCAGCACCAGGATCAGGGCGAGGTTCCGCAGCGACCTGTCGGTCTCGGTAAGCGGCCGGGCCACCGAGACGGCGACGTCCGTGCCCTCGACGGGTGTGGTCAGCACCCGGTAGTCGGTGCCGGAGCCGTCCTCGCTGCGGGAGGTGTGCACCGCCTCGGCCTGGCGTTGTTCGGCCACACGTTCGTCGCTCGGCGAGACCCCCAGCCTGCTGCCGACGATGACGCAGCTCTTGCCGTGCCGGTCGACGACCTGGACCGTCGCGTCGAAGGGGTTCGGGGCGCGCTCGTCCGCCGGCGAGCACTGGCCCGAGCTGAGCTGCCCGACGACGAAGCTGGGGTCGACGCGGCTGTTGTTGCGCAGCGACTCGTCCAGCGAACCGATCAGCTGTGCCCGTACGAGGAACCAGCAGGCCGTCGCGCACGCCGCCACCGCGAGCGCCACCGTCACGGCCGCCAGCAGGGCCAGCCGCGAGCGCAGCGCGGGTGCCCGCAGGCGCCGCCGGCGAAGCAGCGGCTCCACGCGCCCCGCGCTCTCCTCCCGCGGGACGCGGTGCCGGAAGCCGGGCACGCGCGGCAGCTTCACGCCGCGTCGTCCTTGAGCACGTAGCCGACGCCGCGCACCGTGTGCACGAGGCGCGCCTCACCGCCCGCCTCGGTCTTGCGGCGCAGATACATCACGTACACGTCCAGGGAGTTGGACGAAGGCTCGAAGTCGAAGCCCCAGACGGCCTTGAGGATCTGCTCACGCGTGAGCACCTGGCGCGGGTGCGAGAGGAACATCTCCAGCAGCATGTACTCGGTGCGGCTCAGCTCCACCGTGCGCGCGCCCCTGGTCACCTCCATCGTGCCGAGGTCCATGCGCAGATCGCCGAAGGCGAGGGAGTCCGTGCCGGGGCCTCCCGACGCGGCGGCGCCCGCGCCACGGGCCGCGGCGTCGCCGTCGCCGGTGCCCGCGCCCGACGCCTGCTCCTGTGCGTACGAGGTGCGCCGCAGCAGAGCCCGTATGCGCGCCAGCAGCTCGTCCAGCTCGAACGGCTTCACGAGGTAGTCGTCGGCACCCGCGTCCAGGCCCGTGACGCGGTCACCGACCGTGTCACGGGCGGTCAGCATCAGGATCGGCAGACGCCTGCCCGCCTCGCGCAGGCGGCGGGCGACGGTCAGCCCGTCCATGCCCGGCATCAGCACGTCGAGGAGGATCAGATCCGGCTCGTACGACGCGGTCTTCTCCAGGGCGTCGAGGCCGTCCTCGGCGAGTTCGGTCCCGTACCCCTCGAAGGTGAGGCTGCGGCGCAGCGCGTCCCGGACGGCGGGCTCGTCGTCGACGATCAGCACCTTCATGGCCACCATGAGCCCAAGCCTCGCATCGTGTCCGGGCGGCCGAGGTGTCAGGCGTGTCACACAGGCAGCGGGCAGGGTGCGCATTCAGCGCTCGGGGGCGTGCGCGGACGTGAGGCACCGGGCTCCGGGCACGAGGCACCGGTCACGGGCCCCGGGCACCTCAGCGCTTCGGCGGACTCCCGCACCCGCACGAGCGCCGCACGACCAGCCCCGCCGGGAACTGCCGTACGCGCTGCCGCCGGGAGCCGGCGACCCGCAGCCCGTCGTCCAGCACCAGGTCGACCGCGGCCTTCGCCATTCCCTCGCGGTCGGAGCCGACGGTCGTGAGCGGCGGGTCGGTCAGGCCCGCCTCCTTCACGTCGTCGAAGCCCGCGACGGCCAGATCCTGCGGTACGTCCAGACCCAGTTCGCGCGCGGCACGCAGCACACCGAACGCCTGGTCGTCGGTGGCGCAGAAGACGGCGGTGGGACGGTCCGGGCCGCCAAGGAGTTCGAGCGCCAGCCGGTAGGTGTCGTACCGGTTGTACGGGGCCTGGAAGAGGCGGCCCTCCACGGAGCGCCCGGCCTCCTCCATCGCGCGGGACCAGCCCTCGACGTGGTCGGTCACCGGGTCGCCGGACTCGGGTGTCGAGTCGATGCCGCCGAGGCAGGCGACGTACTCGTGGCCGTGCTCCAGCAGATGACGGGTGGCCAGCTGCGCGCCGCCGACGTCGTCCAGCACGACCGCCACGTCGTCGATGGCCTCGGGGCGGCGGTGGAGCAGCACGACGCGGGAGTCCCAGGCGTCGATCTCCACGGCGGCGTGCTCGCTGGGGCCCTGGCTGATGAGGATCAGACCGGAGACGCGCATCCCGAGGAAGGCCCGCAGATAGTGCACCTCGCGCTCGTCGAGGTAGTCGGAGTTGCCGACGAGGACCATCTTTCCGCGCTCCGCGGCCGCCTGCTCGACCGCGTGTGCGAGCTCCGCGAAGAAGGGCTGCCGGGCGTCGGGGACGATCAGACCTATGAGGTCCGTACGGCGCGAGGCCATGGCCTGGGCGACCCGGTCGGGCCGGTAGCCCAGCTCCTTGATGGCCGCGAGCACGCGCTCGCGTGTGGCCGGTGCGACGGGCCTCGGCCCGTTGTTGATCACATAGCTGACGACCGCGGTCGACGTACCCGCAAGCCTTGCCACATCGTCCCGCGTCACCCTGGCCACCCGGGCAGTCTACGCGGGATGCGTACTGCATTTGAGGGGCCCAGGGGTTACGGGCGCAGCCGCCCCGCGGGGCCTTCGCCTGCCGCCCCGTGCGGACTTCGCCCGCCGCCCCGCCGGGCGTTCGTGCGCGGCCTCAGCCCGCCGTCCCGCCGGCTCCCTCGCCGGCGGCCTCCCGTACGAGACGGGTGGCGGCGTCCGTGACGGCGCGTGCGTCCGCGTTCGCCCGCTTCGCCTCGGCCGACTTCTCCTTCTCCGGCGAGACGAAGCGGTAGCCGACGTTGCGTACGGTGCCGATCAGCGACTCGTGCTCGGGGCCGAGCTTCGCGCGCAGCCGCCGTACGTGCACGTCGACGGTGCGGGTGCCGCCGAAGTAGTCGTAGCCCCACACCTCCTGGAGCAGCTGGGCGCGCGTGAAGACGCGGCCGGGGTGCTGGGCCAGGTACTTCAGCAGCTCGAACTCCTTGAAGGTCAGGTCCAGGACCCGGCCCTTCAGCTTCGCGCTGTAGGTGGCCTCGTCGACGGAGAGGTCGCCGTTGCGGATCTCGCTCGGTTCGTCGTCCGCACCGCCCTGCATCCGGCCCGTGGCCAGACGCAGCCGCGCCTCGACCTCCGCGGGACCGGCGCTCTCCAGCAGCACGTCGTCGATGCCCCAGTCGGCGGTGACGGCGGCGAGGCCGCCCTCGGTGACGACGAGGATCAGCGGACAGCCGGGGCCGGTCTGGTTCAGCAGCTGGCACAGCGAGCGCACCTGCGGCAGGTCGCGGCGGCCGTCGATGAGGATGGCGTCGGCACCGGGGGTGTTCACAAGCGTGGGCCCCTCGGCGGGTGCCACGCGCACGTTGTGCAGGAGCAGACCGAGCGCGGGCAGCACTTCGGTGGAGGGCTGGAGGGCGTTCGTCAGCAGGAGTAGCGAACTCACGTCAGATCCTTCCTCGGTCCCTTCGGGGACTTCGGTACGGGACGGCACTGCTTCGTACGGATGCCTCCTAAAGCACACTGCGCCCGGGAAAACCCCGGTGCTCCGAAAGCTCGGTGCTCCCGGAAGCACAGTGCTCCTGAAAGCACAAAAGGACCCGGGGGGCCACGCTGCCCGGATCCTTCACTCAGAGCAGAATAGCCGACATGGGTGACGATGCGGAGTGTGAGTTCGCTCGCTCCGGTGCCGACGCCCGCACCGTGAGCGGGGGCGGCGGCGTGCGGCCCGTGCGTCCCGTGCGGCTGCGAGCGGTGCTGCGGGCCTCGGACGGGGTGCCGATCGAGGCCGCGTACGACCCGTACGAGGGCGGCGGGAGCAGGAAGGCCCCGGGAGCGATCGTGCTCGCGCACGGCTTCAGCGGCTCGGCGGACAGGCCCGCTCTGCGCCGGGCCGTGCGGGTGTTCGTGCAGTACGGAGCCGTGATCACCTTCTCCTTCCGCGGGCACGGCGGCTCCGGCGGGCACTCGACGGTCGGCGATCTGGAAGTCCTCGATCTCGCGGCGGCGGTGGGCTGGGCCCGCTCCCTCGGGCATGCGCGGGTGGCGACCGTCGGCTTCTCCATGGGCGGCTCCGTCGTCGTCCGGCACGGCGCGCTCCACCGTCCCGAGGCGCACGAGGGGCGCATGGGCGCACACCCCGGCACGGAGCGCCTCGGCGGGGCCGGCGGCATGGGCGGCTACGGGGGCGTCGGCGGCACCCCGGACATCAGGGAATCCGCCGGGCCGGGCCGTCCCCGCGCGGACCACTCCGACCACTCCGGCCACTCCGACGCCGTGGTGGCCGTCAGCGCACCCGCACGCTGGTACTACCGCGGCACCGCGCCCATGCGGCGGCTGCACTGGGTGATCCAGCGTCCGGTGGGACGGCTCGTCTGCCGGTACGGCCTGCGCACCCGCATCCACCCGCGCGACTGGGACCCGGTACCGCTCTCGCCCGTCGCCGCCGCGCCTCTGCTGGCACCTACTCCGCTGCTCGTCGTGCACGGGGACCAGGACCCGTACTTCCCCGTCGATCATCCGCACTCGCTGGCCGCAGCGGGCGATCCGGACTGTACGGAACTGTGGCTCGTCGAGGACTTCGGTCATGCCGAGAACGCAGCCGGGTCCGCGCTGCTGCACCGGATCGGCGCCTGGGTGGGCGATCGGTGGCCGGGCCCGCCCTCCGGCCCGGCATGATGGGTCGCGCAACACCGCGCGGGCCGGGGTGCGGCGCGGCACGTACAGGCTGAGAGGGCAGGACCCACGATGGCGAGTGGCACGATCCGTTACTGGGCGGCGGCCAAGGCCGCGGCCGGGACGGCCGAGGAGCAGTACGAGGCGGGGACCCTCGCCGACGCGCTGGAGGGCGCACGCGAACGGCACACCCAGCACCCGGACTTCGCGCGCGTGCTGCTGCGCTGCTCCTTCCTCGTCGACGGCGAACCCGTCGGCAAGCGCGCACACGACGCGGTGCGGCTGCGCGAGGGCGGCACCGTCGAGGTGCTCCCGCCGTTCGCGGGAGGCTGCGCATGAGCGAGCACTCCCCCACACGGCCGGGCGCACAGCAGCCCCAGCCGGCGCAGCACCCCCGGTCCCGGCCGCTGCCGTCCCCCGCCGCCGCACCGGCGGCAGCCACAGGCGGCACCGCCCGCCCGGACGCCCCCGCTCCCCGCGCCAAGGGCTCGCCGCTCATCGCGCCGGGCCTTCTCCCGGCAGCCGTCACTGGCGCGCTCGCGCTGCTGGTTGCCGGTACGGCACAGATCGGCGGTGCGGCGCTGGCCGTGGCCGTCGCGCTGCTCCAGGCGGTGACGGCGGCGGGCTGGTTCCGGCTGAACGGGATGTGGCCGGCGCGGCAGGGCATCGCACTCGCCTTCCTCGCTGGGGTGGCCACGGACGTCTCCCTGCTGCTCGCCGACGAGGGCCACGCGCCCGCCGTGATCATCGGCACCCTCGGCGCGTGGTGCGTGCTGACCCTGACGCTCCATCTGCGTAACCGCTCCGGTCCGGACGAGCGCCTCTACGCCCTGACCGCCGCGTTCACCGCGACCGCCCTCACCGTCGTCGCCGCGGGCTTCCTCGCCTCCCTCGACGCGGCGACCGCCGACGCGGTGACAGTGGGCGCAACCGCCGTCGCCGTCGCCGCGCTCGCCCGGGCGCTGCCGCTGCCGCCGTTCGTCTCACCCGCCGTCGCGCTTCTCGCCGCGGCGGGAGCGGGCGTGGCGGCCGGGCAGCTCACCGTCCTCGGAGGTGACGGCGCCGCCACCGCGCCCGCGGCCGCCGGCAGTGTGCTGGGCCTGGTCACTGGCGGATGCGCGCTGCTCGGTCTGCGGGTGGCGAGCTACGACTATCCGTCGCGCTTCGTGCACATGACGGCGGGCGTGGCGCTGCCGCTGACCCTGGCGGCACCTGCCGTGTATCTGTTCGGCAGAGCCTTCGTTTGAGTACGGCGGGTTAGGCTCGCTGAAGTCCCGGGGACCCGCCTGCCCTCCGGGTCCGACAGCTCTCCCCCTCGGCCCTCCGGGCCTGGGCGGGACCTCCAAGTCAGGCCCTGTCCGGCCGGAGCATGGGAGTAATCGCAGATGCGCGCACTACGCAGAGGGCTCATCGTCCTCTTCGTCCTCGCGGTGCTGTTCGTGGCCGCCGACCGGCTGGCGGTCAAGCTGGCCGAGGACAAGGCCGCCGAGGAGATCAAGAGCGCGCAGGGCATCGCCTCCGCCGGTAAGACCTCCATCGACATCAAGGGCTTCCCCTTCCTCACCCAGGTCGCCGGGAAGGAACTGAGCCAGATCGACGCCGACATGAGCGGCATGAAGGCGGAGGCGCCGGGCGGCCAGCTGAAGGTCAGCCGCATCAGCGCACGGCTGCAGGACGTGCGCCTGAACGACGACTACTCCTCGGGCGTCGCGAACAGCGCCCGCGGCACGGCACTCGTCTCGTACGAGGACCTGACGAAGGCCGCCCTGGAGGGCGTGGACGTCGGCTGGGGCGGCCAGGACAGCAGCGGCAAGGGCAGGCTCAAGGTCAGCGGCAGCGTCACGGTGCTCGGCCAGACCTTCGAGCGCAGCGTCCTCAGCTCGGTCAGCGTCTCCGGCGGCGACACGGTGAAGGTGCGCGCCGGCAAGGTGCCGGGCGGGAACATCCCCGGCCTCGAGGACGCGATCCGGGGCAGGATCGACTTCGCCCGGAAGATAGCGGGACTCCCCGACGGCATCGAGCTGGAGAAGGTCGAGCCCACCCCGGAGGGCATCGAACTGTCCGTGCGCGGCAAGGACGTCAAGCTGAGCAAGTAGCTCGTGTGGAGTGAGCAAGCGACTCGTACGGAGAAGGTCCCGGTGGAGCCGCGGCGCCGCCGGGACCGTTCCATACCGTCCCACTCCACGAGACGGCTGCGTCCGCGGGACAGGCCGGTGTTCCTCCGCGCGCAGCCGGCGACGGCCTCGCGGCCACGGCGGAACGGCCCGGCGTCCCAAATCACGGTCGGGTACGTCTCACGATGTGGATTCGCGGTGACACAGGGCCTCCGCCGTCCTTACGATCGTCCTCATGAAGCGACAGGCGGACCTCACGAAACGGCGTGCAGTCGACCTCTGCCGCGTCGCCGCGATGCTCTGTCGCATCCCCTCCTGACGGCTGCCGGCCCGCCAGGCCCCGCCTGAGCCGGGCCGTGCGGGCAGGCCGGGCGAACGCCCCGCCCGCACGGCTCCGCCGTCGCTCCCGCCGCCGCTCGTACCGGCTGCTCGTCCGGCCTCCTGCCGTACGGCTGCCGCACAGCCCTCGGCGCGCGCCCGACGGTCCCCCGAGGTACGTGCGCATCCGCCCTCCCACTCCGCCACACCGCACCCGTACGCCCCGCTTCATCCGCCTCATCCGCTATCTGCCCGGAGGAGAAACCATGAGCCGCAGTGACGTCCTCGTAGACGCCGACTGGGTCCAGGACCACATCGACGACCCGAAGACGGTCATCGTCGAGGTCGACGAGGACACCTCGGCCTATGACAAGAACCACATCAAGAACGCCGTGCGCATCGACTGGAAGCAGGACCTGCAGGACCCGGTCCGGCGCGACTTCGTCGACCAGGAGGGCTTCGAGAAGCTGCTCTCCGAGCGGGGCATCGCCAACGACGACACCGTCGTGCTCTACGGCGGCAACAACAACTGGTTCGCCGCGTACGCCTACTGGTACTTCAAGCTCTACGGCCACCAGGACGTGAAGCTGCTCGACGGCGGCCGCAAGAAGTGGGAGCTCGACTCCCGCGACCTGGTCGCCGAGGTGCCCAGCCGCCCGAAGACCGACTACAAGGCCAAGCCGCAGGACCTCTCGATCCGCGCCTTCCGCGACGAGGTCGTCGACGCGATCGGCACCAAGAACCTGGTGGACGTCCGCTCGCCCGACGAGTTCAGCGGCAAGCTGCTCGCGCCGGCCCACCTGCCGCAGGAGCAGTCGCAGCGCCCGGGCCATGTGCCCAGCGCCCGCAACATCCCGTGGTCGAAGTCGGCCAACGACGACGGCACCTTCAAGTCCGACGAGGAGCTGACGGAGCTGTACGAAGGCGAAGGCGTCGACCTGGGCAAGGACACCATCGCCTACTGCCGCATCGGTGAGCGCAGCGCGCACAGCTGGTTCGTCCTGCACGAGCTGCTGGGCCAGGAGAACGTCAAGAACTACGACGGCTCCTGGACCGAGTACGGCTCGCTGGTCGGCGTCCCCGTCGCCGTCGGCACCGAAGACTGACCGTCCCCCTGGGCCGGACCCCGACCTGAACAGAACCGAAGGGAAGTTCCATGTGCGGAGCACAGGCAGGCGGCCCCGACGCCTCCACCATCAAGCCCGGTGAGACCACCATCCAGGGCAGCGTGACCCGCGACGGCGAGCCCGTCACCGGATACGTGCGGCTCCTGGACGCCGGCGGCGAGTTCACGGCGGAGGTCCCCACGTCCGCCACCGGCCAGTTCCGCTTCTACGCGGCCGAGGGCACCTGGACCGTACGGGCACTGGTGCCGGGCGCCAGCGCGGACCGTACGGTCGTCGCGCAGGACGGCGGTCTGGCGGAGGTCGCCATCGCCGTGTGACGTACGCGGCTTCGTCGCGGCCGCGCCGCGGAAATCTGCGAGGGCCGTGCCCCGGGTGAACGCCCGGAGCACGGCCCCGCCGCTTGTACGGCCCCGCCGCTTGCACCGCCGGCACAAACGGCCCGGCACAGGCGGCCCGGCATAGGGTTGCCGCATGGCACCCGGAACAGCGACAGCAGGCAAGAAGCTCGTGATCAAGGTGACGGCGGGCGCGGACGCGCCGGAGCGCTGCTCACAGGCGTTCACCGTCGCCGCGGTGGCCGCCGCCAGCGGCGTCGAGGTCTCGCTCTGGCTCACCGGGGAGTCGGCGTGGTTCGCGCTGCCGGGCCGGGCCGCCGAGTTCGAACTGCCGCACGCCGCACCGCTGCCGGAGCTGATCTCCGGCGTTCAGACCGGAGGGCTGATCACCCTGTGCACGCAGTGCGCGGCACGCCGCGGCATCGAGGAGAAGGACGTGCTGGAGGGGGTCCGCATCGCGGGCGCGCAGGTCTTCGTCAGCGAGATCATGGGCGAGGACGTACAGGCGCTCGTCTACTGACCCCGGCGGTCGCCGCCAGTCGCCGCCACCGTTCCGTACACCCGCCGTCCGTACACCGCCGTCCCGGGCCCTGTACGGGGTGCTCCGTGCGGCGACTAGACTCGGCCCCGTACGTCATACGCAAGTCAACGGCACTCGCCGCGACATCCGAGGAGCACCTCTCCCGTGCTTGAGGCATTCTTCACCGCTCTGATGGTCCTGGTCTGCGTCGGCACCGCGGCCTTCGCCGGCCTCGCCTTCAAGAAGCTCTACCAGGGCCAGCGCTGAGCAGGCGCGGGCACTCCCCCTGGGCCTGCGGCCCGGGAGGTACCCCCAGCCAGCCGAGCCGCAGCCGCCGCCCACCCCGGCCACCGTCCCTATAGACCGTCTGAGTTCCCATGATCGAGATCCCGTCCGACCTGCACCCGGACCTCGTCCCCCTCGCCTTCCTGCTCGGCAGCTGGCAGGGCGCGGGCGTCGCCGCCCTCGACGGCGAGGACGGACCGGGCAGCGACAAGTGCAACTTCGGGCAGGAGGTCACCTTCAGCCACGACGGCCGTGACTTCCTGGAGTACGTCTCACACAGCTGGCAGCTCGACGACGAGGGCGGGAAGGTGCGCCCGCTGGAGACCGAGACCGGCTACTGGCGCATCGACTCCGAGCGCAAGGTCGAGGTCGTCATGATCCGCGACCAGGGGGTCGCCGAGGTGTGGTACGGCGAGCTGGCCGACCAGAAGCCGCAGATCGACCTGGCCACCGACGCCGTCGCCCGCACCCCGTCCGCCGCCGAGTACAGCGGAGGCAAGCGGCTGTACGGCTACGTGAACGGCGATCTGATGTGGGTCGGCGAGCGCTCCGCCCCCGGGGTGCCGCTGCACCCGTACATGTCGGCGCAGCTGAAGAAGGCCGTCGACCTGCGCGAGGTCGCGAAGGGCCTGAGCGAGAAGGACCTGGGCGATCTGCCGGACGACGGCATCGCGTTCTTCAAGTGAGCCGCGGTTCTACACTGTCGATGTGGTGACGACCGACTGGCAGAGCGACCTGAGAGCGCGCGGATACCGCCTGACTCCGCAGCGCCAGCTCGTGCTGGAAGCGGTCGACAAGCTCGAACACTCCACGCCGGACGACATCCTCGCCGAGGTGCGCCGCACGGCGGGCGGCGTGAACATCTCCACCGTCTACCGGACCCTGGAGCTGCTGGAGGAGCTGGGCCTGGTCTCGCACGCACATCTGGGCCACGGCGCCCCGACGTACCACCTCGCCGACCGGCACCACCACATGCATCTCGTCTGCCGGGACTGCACGGAGGTGATCGAGGCGGACCTGTCTGTGGCCGAACCGTTCACCGAGAGCCTCCTCGCGGCCTTCGGCTTCGACACCGACATGAAGCACTTCGCCATCTTCGGCCGCTGCGCCGACTGCGCGGCACAGGAAGGGCAGGCACGGCAGGCACCGCCGGAGGAACCGGAGCCGGAGTCCGGGGCGCCTGCGGCCGGGGAGCGCTCTTCGAACGGCCGCCGGAGCCCGTCGTAGTCTGGTCGTATGTCCTTCAACAGCCCGATCCGCCCACTTCTCGTGCAGCCCGGTGATGCCGCATGAACTCCCCCCTCCTCTCGCTGCCCGGCGCCGTCGCCGCCGAGGGCCAGGACGAAGGCGTCGCCGCGCACTACGGCGATCTCTTCCGGGAACAGCGGTCGCTGTCCGAGGGCGGCGGCTTCGTCGACCTCTCCCACCGCGGGGTCGTCACCGTTTCCGGCGCGGACCGGCTCTCCTGGCTGCATCTGCTGCTGACGCAGCACGTCAGCGAACTCCCGCCGGGGCACGCCACGGAGGCCCTGATCCTCTCCGCGCACGGGCACATCGAGCACGCGCTCTACCTCGTCGACGACGGGGAGACGGTGTGGATGCACACCGAGCCCGGTACGCAGGGCGCCGTGATCGCCTATCTGGAGAGCATGCGGTTCTTCTACCGCGTCGAGATCGCCGACCGTACGGACGAGTTCGCGGTCGTGCACCTCCCGGCCGGTTCCATCGCCGAGGCTCCGGAGGGGACCGTCGTACGGGAGACGGCGCACGGGCGTGACCTCTTCCTGCCCCGCCCCGCGCTGAAGTCCTTCGCGGAGTCGGGCCCTTCCGCGATCGGCCTGCTCGCGTACGAGGCGCTGCGCGTCGAGGACCACCGGCCGCGGCTCGGCATGGAGACCGATCACCGCACGATCCCGCACGAGCTGGGGTGGCTGGGCACTGCCGTTCACCTCGACAAGGGCTGCTACCGCGGCCAGGAGACGGTCGCCCGCGTGAACAACCTCGGCAAGCCGCCGCGCCGCCTCGTCTTCCTCCATCTCGACGGCAGCGAGGTGCGCCTGCCCGTGCACGGCGACGCCGTACGGCTCGCCGGCGACGGACCGGACGGGCGCAAGCTCGGCTTCGTCACCACCTCCGCCCGCCACCACGAGCTCGGCCCGATCGCCATGGCTCTGGTGAAGCGGAACGTCCCCGTGGACGCCGCGCTGACCGTCGGGGACGACGCGACGGCGGCTGCCCAGGAGGTCGTCGTCGCCCCCTGACGGGCACGGTGTGTACGCGGCCCGGCCTGCGTACGCTGGACGCATGGCCTTCGCAAGGGGCATCGAGCGGGCGGCCGCGCCTCCCACCCCGGCCTCGTACGAGTTCGTACGGGCGCCGCGGACCCTGGGCGCGATGGTGGCGTCGACCGTCGGATACAGCTCGGCGGACGAGGACGCCAGTCCACAGCTGCACCGGGGGCTGCCCGCTCCCTGGCTGACGTTGATCTTCTCCCTCGAAGGCCCGGTCGTGGGCGGCGATACCCCGGAGCAGGCGCGTGGGGGGCACGCCTACCGCGAGGAGATCATCGTCGGCGGTCTGCATCAGCGGCCGGTGTACATCGTCCAGCCCTCCCGCCAGACCGGAGTGCAACTGGCCGTGCACCCGCTGGCGGCACGGGCGCTGCTCGGCATGCCGGCGGCCGAGTTGACGCAGTCGGCCGGGGAGGGCGCGTCCATCCTGGGCCGGTCCGCGGTGGACGTCCACGAGCGGCTGCGCGAGCGCGAGAGCTGGGAGGAGCGTTTCGCCATCCTGACCGAGTACCTGCGGCGGCGGGCGCGGGACGACGGGCGCCGCGCGGAGGTGCGGCCCGAGGTGGCCGAGGCGTGGAAGTGGATGGCCGGCCGCCGGGGGGCCGGGTCGCTGGACGCGATGGCGCGGCATGTGGCGCTCAGTCGACGGCAGTTGACCACTCTCTTCCGGCGTGAGGTGGGCGCGGGGCCGAAACAGATCAGCCGGCTGATGCGGTTCGAGCGGGCCCGGCAGGAGGTGGCCCGCGCGGTCGCGGGGGAGCCTCCGTCACGGCGAGGAACAGGAACGGCGCCGGACCTCTCGGAGATCGCCGCACGGTGCGGGTTCTACGACCACTCGCACCTGGTCCGTGACTTCCAGCAGTACACGGACCTGAGCCCGAGCGCGTGGGTCGCCGAAGAGCGCCGGAATATCCAAGCGGGAGGCCACCGCAACGGCGAAGAGTGGGAGACATGACCGACTCTGCGACGAACGCGACGAACACGACGAACACCGGAACCAGCACCGGCACCGGTACGGACTCGGGCACCGCCTCGGCCCCCGCGCCGACCGTCTGGCCGGTCCTGCAGGCGCACGACGCGCACGCGCTGATCGACTTCCTGGTGGAGAAGATCGGCTTCCTGCGGACAGCCGTGCACGAGGACGGCGACCAGGTCGCCCACTGCCAGCTCGACTGGCCCGAGGGCGGCGGGATCATGCTCGGCTCGCACAAACCGGACACCGAGTGGAGCAGGCCGCCGGGCACCTTCGGCGCCTACGTCGTCACTAATGACGTCGACGGCCTGTACGGGCGGGTGAAGGCCGCGGGTGTGACGATCACGCGCGAACTGGCCGATCAGGACTACGGAAACCGCGAGTTCACGATCAGCGACCCGGAGGGCAATCTGTGGTCCTTCGGCTACTACCCCGGCGAACCGAGGCCCTGAGACAGGTCTGTTCGTCCGGCACCCCGCGGGCCGGGCGGGCCGGCCGGGCCGGGCGGGCCGACGGTGCCCTCGCAGGCCCGGCCGGGCCCCTGCCGGGCCCGTCAGACCTCCAGCAGCACCGTGAACGGGCCGTCGTTCGTCAGCGACACCTTCATCTGCTCGCCGAACCGGCCCGTCGCGACCTCGGCGCCCAACTCGCGGAGCTGCGCGACGACTTCGTCCACCAGCGGCTCCGCCACCGGTCCGGGTGCGGCGGCGTTCCACGTGGGGCGGCGGCCCTTGCGCGCATCGCCGTAGAGCGTGAACTGGCTGATGACAAGCAGCGGAGCACCCACGTCCGAGCAGGACTTCTCGCCCTCCAGGATCCGCACCGACCAGAGTTTGCGGGCGAGTTGGGCGGCCTTGGCAGCCGAGTCGTCGTGTGTGACTCCCACCAGTACGCACAGCCCCTCGCCGGTGATCTCCCCGACCGTCTCTCCGGCTACGGCGACGCTCGCGCCGTTCACTCTCTGCACCACAGCTCGCATGCCGGCCATCATGCCGTGCGGCTCGGCTGGGGGTACCTCCCCCTGGGCCTGCGGCCCGGGCTGTACCCCCAGGGCCGAAAGGCCCAGGGGGAGTTCGTATGGCCCGGATGGGGGCGACATCGCTGCGCAGGAGCGCTCCGCAGTGGCACGATGCGTACACGCGGTACGTACCGCTGCTCTCACCGCTATTGCGGCAATAAGGATGAAGGGGACACCTTCCATGAGCGCTACCGGCGCCGCCCGTACTCCCCCTGGGCCTTTCGGCCCGGGTGGTACCCCCGGGGATCTGCCGGCCGCCCGTACCGGCCCGGCCACGACCGCGACGACCCGCGCCGGCGCCACCGCCGGTGACGGCGAGGGCGAAGTCCCCGACCTGCACGCCCGGCGGCTGCCCGAACTGCGCACGCTCCTGCGCGACGCCAAGCAGGAGGAGGGCGAACTGAGCTACGTACGGCGGCTTCTCCAGGGGCGCATCGACATCCTCCGTGCCGAACTCGCCCGGCGCAGCGCACCCGGCTCGCCCCTGCTGGACCTGCTCCCGCAGATCCTGGCCGACGGTCCCTCCACCCACCGCAGCTCCGCGCGCCACGTCACGCTGGGCACGCCGCAGAGCGACGAATACCGCTCCCTGGCCGAGGAGATGCTGGCGCAGGTCGAGCTGAGCGACCTCACCGCACGTACGGACGAGGAGCTGCAGGAGGCGATGGCCCGCCTCATCGGCTACGAGCAGCACGTCTCGCAGCGGCGGCAGGTGATGCAGCGCACGGCGGACGCGTGCAGCAGGGAAATCGCACGCAGGTACCGTGAGGGCGAAGCGCAAGTCGACGACCTGCTCCCCTGACTGTGTGCGGCCGGGCCCTCCGAAGGCCCGCGAGCCGTGCGAAGGGCCGGGGGTGGTGAACTGAAAGGCCCCCGCTCATGCCGTACGGGATACCCCCGGTGCTGGCCGAAGTCGTACGCTCCGGTTTCGTCGAGGGACACCATCGCGGCTCGCTGATCGTGCTCGCCGCGGACGGCAGCACCGAGCTGTCGATGGGCGATCCCGACGCCGCCTTCTTCCCCCGCTCGTCCAACAAGCCCGTGCAGGCCGCTGCCATGCTCCGGGCCGGACTGGAACTCTCAGGGCCCCGGCTGGCCCTGGCCACCGCGAGCCACTCGGGAGAACCGTTCCATCTGGACCTCGTACGGAAGATGCTCGCCGAGCACGGGCTGACCGAGGACCTGCTGCAGTGCCCGCCCGAACTCCCCCTCGACCAGGCCGAGGCGGCGCACGCCCTCGCCTCCGCCGGCTCCGAGGAGGCGGCCCGCAGCCGCGTCGCCATGAACTGCTCCGGTAAGCACGCCGCGATGCTCGCCACCTGCGCGACGAACGGCTGGCCGCAGGAGACCTACCTGGAACCGTCGCACCCGCTGCAGCAGCTGGTCGCGGAGACCCTCGAATCCCTCTCCGGCGATCCCGTGACCCACGTCGGTACGGACGGCTGCGGCGCTCCCCTGATGGCGATCACACCCGCTGGGCTGGCCCGCGTCTTCCGCGCCCTCGCGCTCGCGCCCTCGGACAGCGCCGAGGGCAGGGTCGCCGCAGCCATGCGCGCGCACCCCGAGTACGTCGCCGGCACGCGGCGCATCGACACCTGGTTGATGAGCGAGGTGCCGGGAGCGATCGCGAAGGTGGGGGCGGAGTCCGTGCAGGCGGCGGCCCTGCCCGACGGCCGCGCCCTCGCCTTCAAGATCCACGACGGCGGCAACCGCGCGGTGGGCCCGGTACTGGCCCGCACGCTCGGACTTCTCGGGGTCGACTCCCCGGTGCTGGGCCGTATCGCCGACTCCCCGCTGATGGGCGGCGGGCGACGGGTCGGCGAGGTGCGCGCGGCGTTCTGAGGCCTCGGGGCGGGAGCACCGGCGGGGCCCGGGGGCCCGGAGGCACGCTCCGGGGGCGGGCACCCGGCTGGGCCCGGCGGCCCGCGGAACCATGCGCGCCCCCGGTTCCCGCGCCGGGGAACCCCACCCCGGCCCGCCCGCTGCCGCCGGGCCGTAATCCAGGTGCGGTGCTCCGCCGGCCCCGCATACCGTGACCGGCATGGCCCTGGAGATCCGCACCCTCACCTCCCGCGACGAGCTGCCCGGCTGGTTCCGCGCGGTGGCCGTCGGCTTCCTGCGCGGCGGGACCGTGTCCGAGGAGGAGATGGCCGTCCGCACCCCCGACATCGATCCGTCCCGTACGCAGGGCGCGTTCGACGGGGGCAGGTGCGTGGGCACCTTCCGTACGTTCTCCCAGGAGATGACCGTTCCCGGCGGCGCGGCCCTTCCGTCCTGCGCGGTCACGAACGTCACCGTCTCCCCGACCCACCGGCGCCGCGGCCTGCTCACGCGCATGATGGGCAGCGCCCTCACGGCCGCGAAGGAGCGCGGCGACGCCTTCGCCTCGCTGATCTCCGCGGAGTACCCGATCTACGGGCGCTACGGCTTCGGCCCCGCCGCCTGGACCGCGGAGTGGGAGGTCGACGTCGCCCGCGCGGGGCTCGACAAGCGCCACTCCGGCCCCGGTGACGGCGGCCGGGTGGACCTCGCGGACGACGAGGAGATCCGCAGCGTCGGGCGGACGCTGCACGAGCGCCACCGCGCCCTGCCGCACTCCCAGGGCGTCATCGACCGTCCCGACCGCTGGTGGCGCATACACACGGGGCAACGCCGTTACCCGGGCGACGAGTTCACCCCGCCCTTCCACGCCGTCCACCGTGACGGGCAGGGCGAGCCGCAAGGCTTCGTCTCATGGACGGTGCGCGAGCGCTGGGACGCCAAACTCCCGCAGAACACCGCCGAGGTGCAGTGCCTCACCGCCCTCACGCCTGCCGCGGAGCGCGCCCTGTGGCACTTCGTACTCTCCATCGACTGGATCGCCCGCGTACGTTCCGGATACCGGGCCCCCGACGACGTGCTGCCGCTGCTGCTGCCGGACCCGCGCGCGGCCAGGCTGGACACCCACGCGGACTTCCTGTGGCTGCGCCCCCTCGACGTCCCGCGCATGCTGGAGGGCCGCCGCTACGCCGTCGGCGGTGCGCTCGTGCTCGATCTGCACGATTCGGCCGGGCTCGCGGGCGGCCGCTACCGGCTGGAGGCCGGCCCGGACGGCGCCACCTGCAAGACCACACAGGACAGCCCCGATCTCGCCCTGGACATCGCCGAGTTGGGCACGCTCTTCCTCGGCGACGAGTCGGCCGTGCGGCTCGCGTCGCTGGGGCGCGTCGAGGAACGCCGGGAGGGTGCCGCCGAGTCGGCCGACACCCTCTTCCGCACGCCGCGCCGGGCGTGGTGCCCGGACATCTTCTGACGCGCGGCGGCGTCCCGCAGAACCGGAAAGGGCACGCGGCGCGCGGATGGCGTGGGTCGGAACCGCGCGCCGCGTGGTCAGACGATCAGCATCGTCAGTACGACGGCGCCGATACAGCTGCACGTGATGTTCTTCGCCTTCACACCGACGCTGAGCAGTACGCAGCCGATGACCCCGAGGGCACCGAACTGCCACTCCACCAGTCGCTCGAGTCCGATCACGGCGGCCGCGATAGCGAGAGCGAACACAGGCATGGCATTCCCCCTTCGTCGAGCACGGGCCCGTACGTCGTCGGACAGGCGGGAACGGGAGCGCTCTGTGTTGGCGGGCAGCCACGCCCACTTGGCGATACCTGCCGAACTTGGCCACCATCTGTGCGAAGTTGTCCGCCAACTTATTCGAAGTCTGCCCACTTGGCCGGAGATTGAAAACAGTTGACCAACAACTCCCGGTGCTTGGGCCGAAGTTGTACCGTCTTGGTGTGAACAGGACGAGCCCCGCGAAAGGCGCACGGCCCCCGCACGAAGTGGTCGCCGCAGCGCTACGTGAGCGAATCGACTCCGGTGAGCTGCCCCCGGGCAGCCGCATCCCCACGCAGAAGGACCTGGCCGGCGAGTTCGGCGTGAACCGCACGGCGGTCCGCCAGGCCCTCCACGACCTCAAGCGGCAGGGACTCCTCACGGACACCGGCCGCGGCGCACCGCCGACCGTCGCACGGGCCGGCCCTTCCCACGAGGCACCGAAGCCGGCCGGCACCGAGCTGGCCGAGCGTCTCTACGAGGCCTTCCGCGCCGAGGACGTCACGATCGACACGTACTCCCTCACGACGGAGACGCTCAACAACGCCCTTGCCCGGCCGCACCGCTCGATCGTCGACGGGACCCTCTCCCCGCGCTCCATCACGGTGCGGGTGATCATTCCGAGCTCTGAGGCGTACCTCGCCCTGCCCCGTCTGGTTGTGGACGCCGACGACCGGCGCCCGCTGGACCGCCTCCACGAACTGCAGAGGACATGGGCGACGGCGCTGCGCATGAGCCTCGAGGTGTTCAGGGACAGATACGACGTGCCCGAAGTCTCCTTCGAGATACGGACGGTGGCCGCGACACCCCTGCAGAAGCTCTACATCCTCAACGGCACCGAAGCACTCATGGGCTACTACCACGTGGTGCGTGACGAGGTGACGTACCAGGGAGAGATGCTGGACATCTTCGACGTCCTCGGCTTCGACACCGCCCTCTTCCGCTTCACGGGCTCCTCGGGCAGCCACGGCAAGGCGGACACTGCATTCGTACGCGACGCCCAGGCTTGGTTCGAGTCCCTCTGGACGACGATCGCCACGCCGCTCTCGTACGGCTGATGCCGATCGGCATCGGCGCCACTCTGGAGGCTGTAGTCTCAGCGCACTCACGTTCCTCTGAGTCATCATCCGGTGGCGCGCATGACTGTTCCCTCCGCCCCTGAGGCCGAGGCCCCTCCGTCCGGCCCCCGGGCCGGGACGCCCTCGCTCCAGGCCGCGCCGCCGAGCCCGGAGGACGGCGGCACTTCCCATCCCGTCTGGGAACGCTGCCGTCTGTGGTGGCACTTCGAGCTGCACCGGCGCCGCCCCGGCGGCTTCCTCCTCCAGGGGCACCACCACCACAACTACGTCGTGGCACTGAGCGAGCCCTTCGCTTCGATAGTGCGGGAGTCCCCCGGCCGGCTGGCCAAGTTCCGCACCAGGCGGAGCACCTTCCAGGTGCTGCCTCGGGTGTGGCACGAGGGAGCGGTGCTCCGCGCCGTTCGACCGCACATTGCGCATGTGCCTCACGCGCTTCTCACCATCGGCAACCGTGCCCTGCACACATACGTCGAGGGCGTTCCGCTGGCTGAAGTGGCGCCACCCGGCAGGCCCGTCGGGGACGGGACCCTGCACCGGATCGCCGCTCTCTTCGGAGAACTCGGGGACGTCCCCGCACGAGACCTGCCGAAGCTCCCGTCGGCCTGGCGGACCGACGGCGACAGCACGCGCTTCCTCCAGAACCTCGCCGCCTTCGCCCACCATGAGGTCTTCGAGCGCAACCGGCCGCGCTTCGGCGCCCTTTTCCGGGAACTGAGAATCCCCGACGACGCAGTCGAGCGGTTCACCCGCGAGGCGAAGCTGCTGCGGCCACGGCCCTACTCGTTGCTGCACACCGACATCCACCGGGGCAATCTGCTCACCCGGAGAAACGGCGATCTCGCCCTCGTGGACTGGGAGTTGGCTCTGTACGGCGACCCGCTGCATGAGCTTGCGACCCATGTGGTGCGGATGAACTACACCGAGGGAGAGCGTCGGCGTCTGATCGGGCTCTGGCGACGTGAGATGCGCCGACGCGGGCGGCAGGACCGGCTCGTGGGGATGGAGCAGGACTTCCGCATCTACCTCGACTTCGAGTGCGCGCAGTCCGTCTTCCCCGACACCATTCGCGCGGCGCGTGCACTGCCGCCCGCCGCGACCGAGAGCGACTTCGACGTCGCCGCTGCCTCGGTGCACTGGGCGCTGTCGCGCGCCCGCAAAGCACTGAACCCGGTCAGCGTCCCCGACCTTCAAGCCGTGAAGCGGGCGCTGCGCACCTGGCACCGGGACGAGCAGGCACTGCCTCATCGCCTGCGCGCTGTACCCCGTGGCCCGCGCAGGGGATATTGGGGTACCCCGCCGTAGGCCGCGGAAGGGGCGCCACCACCGCGGAGCCGGTACGAGGAGTGAAATGCGCGAACTCATCGAAGCCGCGAAGGCTGTGCTCTTCGACTTCGACGGACCCGTCTGCCACCTCTTCCAGGCACGCCCCTCGTCCGACATCGCCGAGCGGCTGCGGCATGCGGCTCTCGCGGGGAGCGGCGGCGGCAGCGGCGACGCTGACAGGGCCGGCGACTGGCTGCCGCAGACCGGTGACCCCCTGGAGATACTGCGGGCCGCCTTCGACCAGCCGGATCTCGTCGAGCGCGGTGTCGCGCGGGACATCGAGCGTGCGCTGACCGAAGAGGAGGTGGAGGCGGCTCCCCACGCCTTCCCGACCGCATACGCCGACGCCCTCGTGCGTACGCTCGCCGCCACCGGACGGCAGCTCGCCGTAACGACGAACAACTCGCAGCAGGCGGTGGAGCGTTACCTGGAGACGCGCCAGACGGAGGAGCTGTTCGCAGGACGGATCCACGGGCGCGACGCCGAGGGCGGCTCACTGCGTCTCAAGCCCGACCCCGACTGTCTGCTGCGCGCCCTGAAGTCCACGGGCACGCCAGCGCAGGAGGCCCTGATGATCGGGGACGCGCCGCGCGATCTGGAGGCGGCACGCGCCGCCGGGGTGGCCTTCCTCGGCTACGCGCGCAACGAGGCCAAGGCGGAGCAGCTTCGTGCCGCGGGCGCGCAGCACGTCACCGACTCCCTGCGGGGCGTCCTCGTGATCGTGGACCCGCGCGCGCACGTGTGAGCCGGTACGCGTACGGCCAGGCCCGGCGCCGCCCGTGGCTGCGCCGGGTCTGCCGCACGGACTCCCGGGTCAGGCTTCGCGCTCGTGGTGCTCCAGCTCGACTTTCGGGAGCACCTTGCGCAGCGGTGCCGGGAGCCACCAGGCGCCGCGCCCGAGCAGTTGCATCACCGCGGGCACGACCAGGCACCGGATCACCACGGCGTCCAGCAGGATCGCCACCGCCAGGCCCAGCCCGAACTGCTGCAGCATGCGGTCCGGGCTCAGTACGAACGCCGCGAAGACGACGATCATGATGGCGCCCGCCGCCGTGATCACCTTGCCCGTGTGGGCGAGACCCTCGCGGACCGCGAGAGCGGGGTCCTTCGTACGTACCCACTCCTCGTGGATGCGGGAGAGCAGGAAGACCTCGTAGTCCATCGAGAGCCCGAAGACGATCGCGAAGATCATCACGGGGATGAACGCCTCCACCGGCCCGGGTTGCGCGCCGAGCCAGCCGTGCTGGAAGACGAGCGTGATCACCCCGAGCGACGCCCCGATGCTCAGCAAGTTCAGCACGGCGGCCTTCAGCGGGATCAGCAGGGACCGGAACACGGCCATCAGCAGCAGCATCGAGAGGCCCACGACCACGGCGACGAAGAGCGGCATGCGGTCCGCGACGGTCGACGCGAAGTCCTCGGACGCCGCTGTCGGGCCGCCGATGTGAAAGCGGGAGCCGGTCCGCTCCTCCAGCGGCGGCAGTACGTCCTGACGAAGTGAGGTCACCAGTTCCGAGGTGGCCTCGTCCTGCGGCGCCGAGTCCGGGAAGGCCAGAACGGTGGCGGCCGCGGAGTCCCGCGCGGGGATCGGCGGTGTCGTCCCCGCGACGCCGGGAGTACGCGAGACCTCGGCGCGCAGCGCCGCCGCGGAGTCGGCGACCGGGCCGCCCGCGTCGCCTCCGCGGCTCTCGGCCACGATGACGAGAGGGCCGTTGAAGCCCGGCCCGAAGCCGTCGGCGAGCAGGTCGTACGCGGCGCGGCTCGACTTGGTCTCCGGGTCGGTGCCCGAGTCCGCGAAGCCCAGCCGGATGTCGAGCGCGGGCGCGGCGAGTGCGCCCAGCGCCACCACCGAGACCAGCAGGGACGCCCAGGGCCGGCGCTGCACGGCCGCCGCCCAGCGGCGCCAGCGTGCGCCCTCCGAGAGGCCGGCCGCCGGGGAGCCGGCCCCGGGCCCTCCGGCGTCGCGGACCTGCCGCCGGGCCGCGCGCCGGGCGACGTTGCGTTCGATGCGGCGGCCTGCGACCGCGAGCAGCGCGGGCAGCAGCGTCAGCGACGCGAGCATCGTCACCAGTACGGTCAGCGCCACCGCCAGGGCCACCCCCTGCAACGACCCCAGCCCCAGCACCACGAGCCCGAGCAGCGCGATGATCACCGTGCAGCCGGCGAAGAAGACGGTGCGGCCCGCGGCGTCCATCGCGATGCGGTTCGCGCGCTCACGGTCGGCGCCGCGCAGCAGTTCGAACCTGTACCGGGAGAAGATCAGCAGCGCGTAGTCGATGCCCACCCCGAGCCCGACGAGCATCATCACGTACGGCGTGAAGTCGGCGATCGTGAAGGCGTGCGAGGCGAGGACGATCAGCCCGAGCGCGGTGCCCACCGCGAAGACCGCCGTCAGCACGGGAACGCTCGCCGCGACGAGCGACCCGAAGAGGAAGACCAGGATCACCAACGCGCCCAGCATTCCCGCACCTTCGGCCGCGCCGCCCTCGGACTCCTCCGCGGCGCGCGCCGCCTCACCGCCCAACTCCGCCTGCAGACCGTCTCCTTCGACGCTCTTCGCCACGTCGAGGATGCGCTTGGTGTGCTCGGTCGGGATGTGCTCCGCCTTGCTGTGGAGGACGACCGTCGCATAGCCGGTCGCGCCGTCCCGCGAGACCGCCGACGGGTCCTGATAGAGGCTCCTCACCTGGGAGACGCCCTCCAGCGTGGCGACCTTCTTCAGCATCGGTTCGACGCGCTCCCGGACGGCGGCGGCCCGTACGCCTTTTCCGCCCTCCCCGTGCAGCACGATCTGCACGCTGTCGCCCGCCTGTGCGGAACCGTGTTGCTGCATCACCTTCAGGGCACGGTCGGCGTCGGTGCCGGGGAGGGAGAAGTCGTTGCGGTAGGAGTCGCCGACGGCTCCGGCCAGCATCTGCGTGCCGAGGAGCACCGCGACCCAGAGCAGCAGCGCCCACCAGCGCCGGCGTGCGGAGAGCCCCGCGACGCGTGCGAAGACGCCCCTTCCGTCGCGGGACGGGTCTTCGTGGTCGGTGGGGCCGTGCCGTGGCCCTGTGTCCGTACGGTGCATCACACTGCACGCTCCCTGGGAGAAGATCCGGCGTTGTTCACGTCGGAAAGCGTGCGCGCGAGGCGACCGCCGTGGCGTCGGCCCACGGCTGTGACCTGGAGTACCGCGCTGGTTGCTGCGGCACCGGCGGGCCTACCCCGCCGGTTGCTAGCAGCCCCGAGAGGTCCCCGAGAGCGACCCTGACGGGCACCCTGAAACGGCAGTGACCGACCGGGGTCGCCGGGGTCAGTCCAGCCAGCCGGGCGTGATCATGCCCGACTCGTAGGCGAGGATGACCAGTTGGGCCCTGTCCCGTACGTCGAGCTTCGTCATCAGCCTGCTGACGTGGGTCTTGGCCGTGGCAGGGCTGAGCACGAGGCGCCGAGCGATCTCGTCGTTGGTCAGGCCCGCCCCGACCAGCGCCATGACCTCGCGCTCCCGGTCCGTGAGCGCGTTCAGCCGCGGCCCCGGCTCCGGCCGCTGCACACGGCCCGCGAACTCCGAGATCAGACGGCGCGTGACCGAGGGCGCGATGAGCGCGTCGCCGCGGGCGACGACCCGCACGGCGTGCAGCAGCTCCTCCGGCTCGGTGTCCTTGACGAGGAAGCCGGAGGCCCCGGCGCGCAGCGCCCCGTAGACGTAATCGTCGACGTCGAAGGTCGTGAGGATCACGACGCGCACGGCCGCCAGGCTTTCATCGCCGGCGATGTCCCTGGTGGCCTCCAGGCCGTCCCGGTCCGGCATACGGATGTCCATCAGGACGACATCGGGCCTCAACTCCCTTGCGAGGCGCACCGCTTCGGCTCCGTCGGCGGCCTCGCCGACGACGTCGATGTCGTCCTCGTCGACGAGGATCGAGCGGAAGCCGGCGCGCACGAGCGTCTGGTCGTCCGCGAGGAGTACGCGGATCACATGCCCTCCCCGAAGTCGCGCAGCGGCAGCGTCGCCTCGACGACGAAGCCGGCGGGGGCGCCGGGGGAGGCACCGGCGGAGGCGGCGCCAGGCTGCGCGTACGCGTTCCGCGCCGTCAGCGTCCCGCCGAGCGCACGAGCCCGTTCCGCCATGCCACTGATCCCGCTGCCTCCGCCGCCGTCGCCGCCGCCTGGTGCGCCGTCCGGCGCTCCCGTCGCTCCTGGTGCGCCCGGCGTGCCCGGCATGCCTGCCGCTCCGGGCGCCGCGCCTGTCCCCTGACCGTCGTCCTCGATCCGTACCCGCAGCACGACCGGCTCCCCCTCACCCTCGCGCCCGTCTTCACGTGCGTCCTCGTCCCACACCCGTACCCGTGCGGTGCCGGCCCGCGCATGCCGCACGACGTTCGTCAGCGACTCCTGGACGATGCGGTACGCGCCCGCCCCCAGCTGCGGCGGCAGCTCAGCCCGTACGTCCACCTCCACGCGTACGTCGACACCCGCCTTCCTCGCATGCCCGGCCAGCTCTTCGATGTCCGCGGGCGACAGCCCGGCCCGGCCCGCGGGCATCGCGGGCGACATCGGAGCGGCCTCGTCGACCTGCCTCAACACCCCCAGTGTGGCCCGCAGTTCGCGCAGTGCGTCCCGCCCGGCGTCCCGCACCGACTCCATGGCCTCCACCAACTCCCCCGTACGGGAAGGGTCCTTGGCCTGCCGGTGCAGTGCCGCGTTCGCCTGCACGTTGATCAGCGAGATGCTGTGGCCCAGCGCATCGTGCAACTCCCTTGCGATACGCAGCCGTTCCTCGGCCGCCGACTGCCGCGCCCGTACGTCCTTCTCCCGCTCGGCGGCCAGGGCCCGCTGCTCCGCCTCGTGCAGATACGCCTGCCGCGTGCGGTGCGCGTACCCGGCGGCGACCAGTCCCACGAACCAGCCGACGAGCAGGAACAGGGCCGAGTCGTCGACGTGCCGCGCCTGACCGGACAGGCCCAGCTCGCCGTACGCCACAGCGAGCAGGGTCACCAGCGCGATCGTCACGGCGGCGACGAGACGACCCTCGGCTGCGACGGTGTACAGCGCCACACCGAAGGCCAGCACGAGCAGCGGCACGTCCTCACCGCTGAGGGGGAAGTAGACGCCGGCACAGGCCAGGACGAGGACCGCGACGGGCACCGGCCACCTGTGCCGCCAGTGCAGTGCCACGCAGCCCACCAGGGTCAGCGCCCAGCCGGCCGCCTGGCGTCCGGGCGAGGTCTCCACGTCGCCGCGCACGAGGAAGGTCCACACCGCCCAGACCGCGGCCGCGACGAGCGCCGCCACGACGGGAAGGGTGCGGTGCGCGGAGACGGGCATGCGGTGAAGCGTACGTAAGGTGGGAAGCAGAGGCACCGTGCCGGGCGCACGGCCGCCGGCTCCCCGGCCACCCGGCGCACACCGGCGCACAACCCGGCACAGCAGCCCGAGGAGGACGCGATGACCGACGCCCCGATGCCCGCGAGCAACGAGCCCGCGCACGACCCCGAGATCATGGAGCTCGCCCAGAGGATCTTCGGGCTGGCACGGCACGGCGACACCGACACGATCGCGGCCTACGTCGACGCGGGAGTCCCCGTGAACCTCACCAACGACAGCGGCGACTCGCTCATCATGCTCGCCGCCTATCACGGCCACGCCGCTGCCGTTCAGGCCCTGCTCGACCGGGGTGCCGACGCCGGCAAGCCCAACGACCGGGGCCAAGTGCCGATCGCGGGCGCCGTATTCAAGGGGGAGGACGAGGTCGTACGTCTGCTCCTGGCGGCCGGCGCGGACCCGCGGGCGGGCGAGCCGTCGGCAGTGGAGGCCGCGCGGATGTTCGAGAAGCAGGAGCTGCTGGAGCTGTTCGGCGAGAGCGCGTAGCCGCCGGTCACCGGGTCCGGTTCCGGGATCCGGCTCCGGGTCCGGGATCCGGCTCCGGGTCCAGGGTCCGGCTCCGGGTCCAGGGTCCGGTGCGGGCCCGCGTTCGAGGCCGGGCCCGCACCGGTTCGTACGCCTACCGCGCGCCCTCCACGACATCCGCGACGACGCAGCTGACGTTGTCGGGCCCGCCCGACCGGTGCGCCAGGCCGACCAGTTCACGGACGGTCTCCTCCGGGCCCGCGGTCCCGGCGACCACGCCCCGCACCTGCTCGTCCGGCACGACGGACGTCAGCCCGTCCGAGCACAGCAGATAGCGGTCGCCTGCCCGTACGTTCTGCAGCCGCACGTCCGGCCTGTCGTCCCGCCGCCCCATGAGCGCCCTTATCAGCAGGGCACGCTGCGGGTGCGAGGCGGCCTCCTCCTCGCTGATCCGGCCCTCGTCCACCATCGAACGCACGAGGGTGTGGTCGTGGGTGATCTGGAAGAAGTCGCCGTCGCGCAGCAGATACGCACGCGTGTCGCCGATGTGCACGAGTGCGAGCTGCGACCCCGTCCACAGCATCGCGGTGAGCGTGGTGCCCACCTCGCTGCCGTCCGCCGACGAGGCGACGACGTCGCCGACCGCCTTGTCGGCGCGCGCGATGGTGTCGTCGAGGACGTTGAGCAGCTCCGCCGCCGGGAGGTCGCCCTCCTCCAGCTGCTTGAGCGTGTCGACTGCGGCGGCGCCGGCGGGACCGCCGCTGCCGCCGAAGCCGTCGGCGACGGCGAGCAGACGCGAACCGGCGTACGCCGTGTCCTTGTTGCTCTCCCGTACAAGCCCGGCGTCGGTCAGTGCGGCGTAGCGGATGGCGAGTGGTCTGTCGGTGTGCGGCATCGTGGCGTCCTTCCGTGACAGGTGGTCGATGAGGAAGGCGGCCATGTCGCGCCGGGCGGCCACGTCGTTCTCGACGTGCGCCCACCAGGCCCGGATCTCGCGAGCTGCCGCGGGCCCGTCCAGCCCGTCCAGTTCACGGATACGGGCCAGCGGCATGCCGAGGCGGCGCAGCCACGCCACGAGCCGGGCGTGCTCCAGCTGCCCGGGCGCGTAGAGGCGGTAGCCGGTCACCGGATCGACGCGGGCGGGGGGCAGCAGCCCGAGCTCGTCGTAGAGACGCAGCGCCTTCGGCGACAGCCGGGACGCCCTCGCGAACGCCCCGATCGTCAGCAGCCCCGCGCCCGTACCCGCCCCGGCGCTCTCTCCCATGTCCGCTCCTCCCTCACACCGGGTCTTCTCGCCCGGCCCGCCCGATGCTGTGGCTTCCCCCAAGGACAAGGTCAAGCAACGCCCGCCGGTTTCATGACGGGCGGGACCGGGCGGTCCTCGCTGTCAGCACCGAGACGCGCACCTGCTCGGTGAAACCGCCGCCCGCCGGCAGCGCCCTCCGGATGCGCTCGGCGAAGGCGGGCCGTTCCGCCGGGGCGGGGAGCATGTCCTCGGGAACGGCGGAGCAGACTCCGCCGAAGACCTCCTCGAACGTCAGCTCCTCCGCGTAGGAGACCTCGCTGTGGCGCACCTCGCCGAATCCCGCGGCTTCGAGAGCCCGCGCGTACCGCTCGCGGTCCTCGTCCGCCGTGCCGCACGAGGCCTTCAGCTCCGTACCGAAGTGCTCCTCCAGGCAGCCGCGCAGGGCACGCGACCAGTCGCTGTCGTGCAGCCAGGCCGGGGTCCCGTTCGCCAGCACGGCGACTCCGCCGCCCGGACGGAGCAGACCGGCCAGCTCCGCGAAGAGGACGTCGTGGCGCATCCAGTGCAGAGCCTGTCCGATCACCGCCATCGCCAGGGGACGGCCGTCCAGCAGGGCACCGAGCGCGGGGACGTCGGTGTCCGAGCCGAGGACCCAGGACGCGTTGGCCACGCCGTGCCGCGCGGCCGTCTCCGCGGCGAGGCGCAGCATGTCCGGTTCGGGGTCCATGCCGACGACGTGGCGGGCCATGGAGGCGAGGGGTACGGCCAGCTGCCCTGTGCCGCACCCCAGGTCGAGGACGGTGTCGTCCCGCGTCAACTGGAAGGTCTCCCGCAGGCCTTCGAGCACCTCGGCCGGATAGCCGCGGCGGTACTGCGCGTAGTACGTGGCGACGTCGCCGCCGAATCCGAGTCCCATGCACCGAGCTTGCCCCGCCGCGGGCGTGCGACGGGCCCTATCGCTGTCGGCTGAAGCCTCCGCAGGCGCCCCGGCGAGGCCGCCGCCGCTCGGGGCACCCCCAGGCGGACCCGGGGGTTCGCCTCATGGCCGCGCAGTCGCGGGTGCCATAGCCTCGTCGGGCATCGACCAGAGAATGCCGATAGCGGCGCTGACGAGCGCTATGCAGGGCAAGTGCGGTACAGACCGGTATCGGCGGTTCCAGCGGAACGGGGAGAACACCATGCGCAGGCATTTCCGCCTCCTCGCGGCGTTCGCGGCGGCCGGGATCGGCGTTGGCACGCTCGGGGCGTGCGGACTGGTCCCAGGGGAGACGTTCGAGGACCGTGCGGAGCTGTCGGAGAAGGTCGACTCCGTACGCCTGGACAGCAGTTCGGGCGCCGTCAGGCTCCGCAGCAGGCAGACGGTCACGAAGGTGGCCGTTCACCGGAGCATCGAGTACGACGGGGACAAGCCGGCGAAGCGCACGTACGAAGTCGGGAACGGCGAGCTCGTGCTCCGTGGCTGCGGTGACGACTGCTCGGTGAGCTACACCGTCGACCTGCCGCCGAGGGTCTCCGTGAGCGGCGGCACCTCGTCGGGCGGGATCAGCGTCTCCGGTGCCGCCAAGGTGGACGTGACCACGAACTCCGGAGCGGTCGACCTCGACGACGTGGACGGCGCCGTCGATGTGCGTACGACCAACGGCCGCATCAACGGACGTGGCCTGAAGGGCGAGAGCATCCGCGCGGAGACGTCCAACGGCGCGATCGACCTCGACCTGAGCACGCCGCAGGACGTACGGGCGAAGACCTCGAACGGCGCCGTCTCCGTCACGGCGCCGGACGGCCCCTACAAGGTGTCGGCGAGGACGAGCAACGGCGAGAAGCACATCGGCCTGCGCGACGACCCGTCCGCGGACGACGAACTCGACCTGACGACCACCAACGGCTCCATCACCGTCAAGAAGGCCGGCTGACCGCGAGCGCCGGCAGGCGTGTCCGCCTCACTCAGCCCCGGTCAGCCTTCCCCGGTCAGCCTTCCGTCGACGGCCTCGGCGGCGCGGTCCGCGTCGGCCTCCGTGTTGTAGAGGTGGAACGCGAGCCGCAGCCGCCCCGCCCGCGTGCTGCCGACGACCCCCGCGCGCTCCAGCTCCCGCGGAGTGTCCGCTGCGACGGCCGCGCTGACGATCGCGGAGTCGCCCTCCGGCAGCCCGACGGCGGACCGGAAGCGGTTCGCGAGGCCGAGGGCGTGCTCGTGCAGTACGTCCGTGCCGATGCCGGTGAGCAGATCCAGGGCCGGCGCCTGGCCGACCCACGCGTGCCAAACCGGTGAGGTGTCGAAGCGGCGGGCGTCCTTCGCGAGCCGCAGTGGTGCGCCGTAGAGGCTCTCCCAGCGCTCCTCGCCGGCGAACCAGCCGGCGGAGTGCGGCACGAGTCCGTCCGCGTACTCGGGCCGTACGGTGAAGAAGCACGTGCCCCTCGGGGCCAGCAGCCACTTGTAGCCGCCGCCGACCGTGTAGGCGTAGCGGCTCGCGTCGACGGGCAGCCAGCCGGCGGCCTGGGTCGTGTCGAGCAGCACGCGCGCACCGTTCGCCTCGCAGGCGGCGGTGAGCGCGTCGAGGTCGGCGAGACGCCCGTCCGCGGACTGCACAGCCGCCACGGCCACGAGCGACGTACGGGGCGTCACCGCCTCGGCGAGGGAGTCGAGCGGCACCTCCCGCACTCGTACGCCCCTGGGGGCCTGCGCATGGAAGGGAAAGACCACGCTGGTGAACTCCCCGGCGGCGGTGAGCACTTCGCAGTCGTCGGGCAGCGACGCCGCGACCAGGCCCACGAAGGCGCTGACCTGACTGCCGACCGCGACGGACGCCGGGTCGGCTCCGACGAGCCCGGCGTAGCTCGCACGTGCCGCGGCGAGCGGGGCGTCGTAGGCCGCCGGGTTCGCGTTGCCCTCGCGCCATTCCGCCAGCGCCGACTGCAGCGCGTCCAGGGACCGCCGCGGCGGGAGACCCAGCGAGGCGGTGTTGAGGTAGACGACATCGGGCTCGAACTCGGCCTGCGCGAGGGCGAGGCGGGCCCGCCCCTCGGCTCCGGTGGTGGCCGTCGTGGTCTTCTGCATGGCTTCAGCCTGCGCCCGGACCGGCCCGCTGGGGAAGGGCGCCCTCGCGCGGCGGGACCGCCGGGTCGCCGGGCGGGACCGCCGGGTCGCCGGGCGGTTCGGGTACGTGCCGCGCCTGCCGGTGCGCGGCCATCCGTACGGGCGCGTTGACCGCACCGTCACCGCGGTAGCCGCCCACCCGCTGCACCACCTCGAAGAAGACGCGCGAGCCGAGGAGGCCCGTGCAGAAGTGGAAGAACTCCCCGTGCTCGTCACGGTCGTAGAGGATGTTCAGCTCGCGCATCGCGCTCAGGAGCCGCTGCTCCGGCGCGTAGCGGGCGTCGAGGTCGTCGTAGTAGTTGTCCGTGATGGGGAGGATCTCCAGGCCGCGCTCCTGTGCGTCCCGCGCCGCGGCGAAGATGTCATCGGTGGCGAACGCGATGTGCTCCGGGTCCGGCACCGAGGGCGCCCAGCCTCCCCGGCGCAGCAGCGCCCCGTGCATCGCGATCCGCAGCTCGCCGGACGCGTTGCCGACCGTACGGCTGCGGACCAGGCCGAAGGGCGCCCCGTACTCGGCGAAGTCCCTTTCGCGCAGGTCGAGTACGGACTGGTAGAAGGTCATCGAACCGGCGAACTGGTCGTTCGGCTGCGCCAGCGCGACGTGGTCGATCCGCCCGAGGCGGCCGGGGACGGCGTCGGCGCCCCGACCGGCACCGGGGACGGGGACGGGGCGGGGGCCGGGGCCGGGGCCGACCGGGGCGAAGTCGGCCCGCCAGTCCGGACCGCGTGCGTCACCGCCCGGGCAGAAGAACAGCTGGGTGCCGTCGGGGGCCGCGACCGCGGTGAGTTCGGCCTCCTCCGGGCCCCGCCTGCGGGGCAGGGGCGTGGCCAGGAGCGCTTCGGCACGCCGCGCGGACTGTTCCGGGTCGCGGCTCTCGACGGCGAGGGCCACGACTTCGGCCGTGCCGGTGCCGTCCGTCCCCGTGGTGTTCCCGTCCCGGTTCAGTACGACGTCGCTCTCGCCCTGCTGCCAGAGTTCGACGGGCTTGGAGCGGTGGCGTCCCGTACGGGCGAAGCCGAGCGCGGACAGGGCCGCGGTGATCTGCGGTGCGGACTCGTCGTCCACGGTCAGTTCTACGAACGCGTGGCCGAGGAGTCCCGGGGCGGGTGGCGGCGCGGCCAGCTCGAGGCGCGGGCGGGCCCGGCCGGCTGCCTCATACCCGAACTCGCGCTCGGAGACGGTCTCTTCGAGCGCGACCAGCGAACGCATGGCGTCGACCGCCGCGGGTCCCGGATCGGTCTGGCGGAAGACGTCGTTGAACACCTCCAGCGACAGCGGCCCCTCGTAACCGGCGGCCAGCACCTGGGCGAGGAAGTCCGGCAGGTCGAAGGAGCCCTGGCCGGGGAAGAGCCGGTGGTGCCTGCTCCACTGCAGTACGTCCATGTCGAGCCGCGGCGCGTCGGCCAGCTGGAGGAAGAAGAGCTTGCCGGCGTCGACGGTGTCGATGCCCGTCGGAGCCGGGTCGCGGGAGAGCACGTGGAAGCTGTCCAGACAGAGCCCGAGCGCGGGATGGTCGGCCCTGCGGACGATCTGCCAGGAGTGTTCCCAGCTGTTGACGAAGCGCCCCCAGGCGAGGGCCTCGTAGGCGACGCGTATGCCGCGCGCGGCCGCACGGTCCGCGAGTGCGCGCAACTGCTGGGCCGCCAGGCCGTCGTCGTCGACGGCGTGGGGCGAGAGCGTGGAGCACACGAGCACGGTGTCGGCGCCCAGACGCTCCATCAGGTCGAACTTCCGCTCTGCGCGGCGGAGGTTGGCGGCGTGCAGACCCTCGGGGACGGCCTCGAAGTCGCGGAAGGGCTGGTAGAGATCGACGGTCAGGCCGAGGTCCGCGCAGAGTGCGCGGACGCTCTCGGGGGTCATGGCCGAGACGACGAGGTCGTTCTCGAAGATCTCCACCCCGTCGAAGCCGGCCGCGGCCACCGCACGCAGCTTGTCCTCCAGCATCCCGGAGAGGCAGACCGTCGCCACGCCCTTGCGCGCGCGGGGGCGGAGGTGCGGATGGGGGTGGGGGTGCGGACTGCCGGGGCGGGGTCCCCGGGCCGGAGCGGGGACGGGCGAGGGCCGCGGTGACGCTGACGCCGACGGCTGCGGTGACGGTGACGGCTGCGGTGACGGCTGCGGTGACGGTGACGGGCTCACTTGTGCTCCTTCTTACCGGCGGCGGTCTCCGGACCAAGGGGTGGTTCACGCTTCACGATGTTCGTATGCCGCACTCGAATGCACATCGCGCACGTTACGAGCGGGCTCCCGGACGCGTCAATCGGTGCGCAGCCGGCTCCGCGGACTGCCGGCCCTGACGGCCGCCCGCGAGTACCGGGCCCACGTGGTGCCGCCTCGCCTTGCGCTGTACTGTGTGCGTAATGCGCACAGGCGCGCGGAATCGGCGGGCCAGGCCCGTACGGGAGGTAGTGAGGCTTTGTCGGAACCGGTGATGAAGGGCCGCGAGGAGTACGGACCGCATTTCGTGCAGTCCGTGGCACGGGCGCTGTCGGTGATGCGCTCGTTCACCGCGCAACGCCGCTCGCAGACTCTCACCGAGGTCGCGCGCGAGACGGGCCTCGACCGCGCGACGGCCCGGCGGCTGCTTCTCACCCTCGCCGACCTCGGTTACGTCTCCAGCGACGGCCGCGCCTTCGAACTCACACCACGCACCCTGGAGTTGGGCTACGCGTACCTCTCCAGCATGTCGCTGCCCGAGATCGCTCAGCCGCATCTTCAGTCACTGGCCCGCGAGCTCAACGAGACGGCGGCGCTGGCCGTGCTCGACGGGGAGGAGATCGTCTACGTCGCGCTCGTCCAGAGCACCCGACTGATGGCGGTGAAGATCAGCGTCGGCACGCGGTTCGACGCCTACACGACGTCGATGGGCCGCGTGCTGCTGGCGGGGCTGCCGGACGCCGAACTGGACGAGCGCTTCGGGCGGCTGAAGCTGGAGGCGAAGACCGACCACACCATCCGCAGCGCGCGGACCCTGCGCGACGAGATCGACAGGGTGCGCAAGCAGGGCTGGTCGCTGGTCGACTCGGAGCTGGAGGAAGGGCTGCGGGGAGCGGCGGCGCCGGTGCGCGACCGAAGGGGGCAGGTGGTGGCGGCCGCGAACGTCTCGGTCCATGCGGGGCGTACGACGCCGGAGCTCGTCGAACGCGACTACATCCCGATGATCCTGCGCACCGTACGGCTCATCGAAGCGGACCTGGTCAGCGCGGTGGCGCGCTGACGGGGCGCGGAGGCCCAGTGCCGGGTGACCGCTGACGGATGACCGCTGACGATCGACGGATCACAGATGACGGATGACGGATGACGGATGACGGATGACGCCGGACAGATAGCAGCTGACAAATGACAGATAACGGAAACTGTCAGCTGCACCCAGCCACCCAACCCCCGTCACCGCCCCGCCCCTCCCCCGCCGCCGAAGCTGATCCAGCACTTCCCCGGCGTCGTCGCGACTGCGTCGAATGCCGCGGCCGCGTCCTCGAAGGCGAACTCCGCACCCAGCACCCGGTGCGGCGCCATCGCACCCTCCTCCATCACCGCGACCGTGCCGGCGAAGTCGTGCGGATGGTCGTAGATCAGCGAACCGGTCAGAGTGAGCTGCCTGCTGACCAGTTCGTGCGACGTCAGCTCCAGCGGCGCACCGCTCATCCCGATGACCGTGACGTTCCCGCCCGGCGCGGTATGCCGGAGCGCTGAGGTCAAGGCCGCCGGCACCCCCGCGGTCTCGAAGACGTGGGCGGCCTGCACCGCCTTCGCCTCGCTCTCCGCAGGCTCCAGTGGCACGGCGCCCAGCGAGACCGCCAGCGCCCGGCGCCCCTCGTGCGGCTCCTGCACATACGGGGTGATCCCAGCAGCGGTGAGACTCGCGCACACGAACAGGCCCTGCGAGCCGGCGCCCACGACCAGGCAGGTGTCGCCCGGGCCGGCCCCGGAGCGCCGCACGGCAGTACGCGCGACGGCCAGCGGCTCGGCGCACACCAGATCGCGAGTCGTGACGTGTGCGGCCGCCGGGTGGACGAACTCGGCGGGCACGCGGACGTACTCCGCGAGCACCCCGGGCACGGCGAGGCCGACGGCCACGCGGGCGGCACAGCCCGAGGTGAATCCGGCGCCGCACGCCGCGCAGCTGCCACAGCAGTAGTTCGGCTCTATGGCGACGCGTTCTCCGGCCCTGCGGTCCTGGACCGCGTCGCCCGCCGCCACGATCTCGCCGACGCCCTCGTGCCCCAGCACCCACGGCAGCCGCGGCACCGGGCGGGCGCCGCGGACCACGGCGACATCGGTGCCGCACAGCCCCACGGCCGTCATGCGGACGACGACGTCGTGCGGTCCGCAGTCCGGCTCGGGTACACCGACTATCCCTACCCGACCGGGCGCGGTCAGGGCCGCTGCTCTCATGGGTTCCGTCCTCTCCGTTGCGGTGCGCTATACGCACACCCGTACGCATAGCGCCACCGTAGCGGAGGGCGACGTCCCGGGAAACCACGGAAGCGGGACCGCGAGAATCCCGACCAGCACCCGGGACCGACGCGAAGCTCATCCGGAACGAAGTATTGACCTCGGCGACTCGGCGAGTAGACCATGCCGTGCAAGTCACGCACATTCGTGCACCTAGCGCACAGAGAGGGCGAGGGCCGAGACTCATGTCACCCACATCAGAGCAGTCAACGCCGCGAAAGCAGACGCGGGCCGCGATCGGCAGCTCCATCGGGGCCGTCGTCGAGTGGTACGACTTCCTGCTCTACGGGATCGTCGCCGCGATCGTCTTCAACGAGGCCTTCTTCCCCGGTGTCAGCGATCTCGCGGGCACGCTGGCGGCCTTCGCGACCTTCGGCATCGGATTCGTGTGCCGCCCGCTGGGCGGTCTCGTCTTCGGGCACTTCGGGGACAAGCTGGGCCGCAAGCGGATGCTCGTGTGGACGGTCCTGCTGATGGGCGTCTCCACGGCCCTCATCGGTGCGCTGCCGACGTACGACAGCATCGGCTGGTGGGCGCCGCTGTTCCTGGTGATCCTCCGCGCCCTCCAGGGGTTCGCCGTCGGAGGGGAGTGGGGCGGCGCCGCGCTCATGGCGGTCGAGTCAGCGCCGTCGAAGCTCAAGGCCTTCTACAGCTCGGGTGTGCAGGTCGGCTACTCGGTCGGCCTGATACTCGCGACCGGCGCCGTGGCGCTGATGGAGTCCGCCGTCGGCGAGAACGGCTTCCAGGACTGGGGCTGGCGTGTCCCGTTCCTGATCAGCGCACTGCTTGTCGTACTCGCGCTGTGGATACGGGCCGGCGTCCCCGAGAGCGAGGTGTTCAAGGAGGAGGTCGAGGCGCAGCAGCCCCAGCAGCGTACGAAGCTCCCCGTGGTGACGGCCCTGCGCAAGCAGCCGGCCGCCTTCTTCCAGATCATCGGCATGCGCCTCGGGGAGCTGGTGTCGATGTACATCGTCACGACGTTCGCCCTCTCGTACGCCACCGACAAGCACGGCTTCGACTCCGGCTTCATGCTCAACATCGGGCTGCTCGTCGGCGGGATCGGCATCGTCACCATCCCGGCCTTCGCGTGGCTCTCGGACCGGTACGGGCGCAAGCCGGTCTTCATGACGGGCGCGGTGATCGGCGTGCTCGGCGCCGTCCCGTACTTCATGTCGATGGAGTCCGGCTCCACCATCCTGCTGGCGGTCACCTCCGTCCTGCTCGTCAACATCGCCCACGACCTGATCGTCAGCGTCCAGCAGCCGCTGTTCACGGAGCTGTTCGGCGCCGAGTACCGCTACAGCGGTGCCGGTCTCGGTTACCAGGTGGCCAGCGCTGTGGGCGGCGGCTTCACGCCGTTCATCGCGACGGCCCTCGTCGCCTTCGGCGGCGGCGAGTGGTACTGGGTCGCGGCCTATCTCGCCGGCGGATTCGGGGCGTCCGCGCTGGTCGCGCTCACGCTCCGCGCCACCCCCGCCCGCTCTTCCGGCGCCGCGGAGCGGGACGAAGGAGAGGGAGGGAAGGAAGGAAAGGCAGGGGCCGGCCGGGCACCCGCCGCCAAGTCCTGACCACCCTGTCCGGCCGCGATCGGACCGGTCCGGCAGGCCGCCGGGCGCGCGGGGCTCCCGCCCGGATACGTTTACCCGTGAGTACGTCCGTACCCGCGGAGCCGGAGCACCGGAGGAGAGAGAGTGCGGCCCCACCGGCGGCCCACGGGAGCGGGTACTCGCCCACGCCGACCGCTCCCGACCTCTCCGACCGCTCCGACCTCTTCGCCGGCGCTGCGACCACCGCCCGGCCGGAAGGACCCGCCCATGACGGACGCCAGGGAAACCACCGACAGCACTCCCCGTCGCGGTGCACGCGACATCGACGTCACCGTCTACGGTGCGACCGGTTTCGTCGGCACCCTCGTCTCGCGCCATCTCGCCCAGGCCGCCCCCGAGGGAACGCGGATCGCGCTGGCCGGACGCAGCGAGAAGAAGCTCACCGCCGTACGGGAGAGCCTGGGTGAACGCGCCCGCGACTGGCCCCTGTTCGTCGCCGAGGCGCACGACCGCCCCGCGCTGGAGAAGATGGCCGGGGCGGCCCATGTGGTGATCACCACCGTCGGCCCGTACGCGAGGTACGGCCGCGACCTGGTCGGCATCTGCGCAAAGGCCGGCACCGACTACGTCGACCTGTGCGGTGAGGCGTTGTTCGTCCGCGAGACCATCGACGCCCACCACGAGGCCGCCGCCTCCGCGGGCGCGCGCATCGTCCATGCCTGCGGATTCGACTCGGTCCCCTCCGACCTCAACGTCCACCTCCTGCACGAGAAGGTCCGTGCGGACGGCAACGGCGAGCTCACCGACACCACCGCGGTCCTCACCGCGGTCAGCGGCGGCGTCAGCGGCGGCACGATCGACTCGGTGCGGCAGCAGATCGACGTCATGAAGAAGGACCGGGACGCCCGCCGCCGCACCATGGACCCCTACACGCTCAGTCCCGACCGTACGGCCGAGCCCGAACTGGGCCGCCAGGACGACCTGTTCATGGCCCGCGGCTCCAAGGCCGGTACGCCGCTGCGGGGAGTCCTCGCCCCCTTCCCGATGGCCCCGTTCAACACCCGGATCGTCCGCCGCAGCGCCGCGCTGCGTGGTCACGCCTACGGCGCCCGCTTCCGCTACCGCGAGGCCATGCGCGTCGGGCCCCCGCTGCTGTCACCGCTGGTCGCGGTCGGCGCGGCCGGGTTCATGGGGGCCCTCGTGACCGGGCTTGCGCTGCGTCCCACCCGTCCGCTGATGGACAGGATCCTGCCGGAGCCGGGCGACGGTCCCGGCCGCCGTACGCGCGAGAAGGGCCACTTCACCTTCGACACCTTCGCCGTCACCACGAACGGCACCCGCTACACCGCCCGCTTCAAGGCACAGGGCGACCCCGGCTACAACGCCACCGCCGTCATGCTCGGCGAATCCGCCCTCGCCCTCGTGCACGACCGGGCCGGACTGCCCGACGTCGAGGACGGCGGCGGGGTGCTCACACCGGCCACCGGCATCGGGGACGCTCTCGTCGGCCGCCTGCGCAATGCGGGCATGACGATCGCGGCACGCGCCTACTGACACGGATGCCGGCACGGAGCCGACACCGGCCCGGCCTACGGCAGCTGGCGCGGAGCCGTCCGGCGATCAGCCGACCACGGGGCTGCGCCGCTCCAGGAGCTGTACGTCGCGCCAGGTGCCGTGATGCCGGCCCACGCGCTCGCTGACGCCGACGGCCCGGAAGCCCGCGCGCAGATGGACGGCGATGCTGGCCGTGTTCTCGGGGAAGACGCCGGCCTGGATCGTCCAGATCCCCGCGGCCTCGGTGGAGGCGATCAGCGCATCCAGCAGGGCACGGGCGACTCCCCGGCCGCGCGCACCGGGATGCACGTACACCGAGTGCTCGACCACACCCGCGTAGACGGCACGGGGCGAGACGGGGGCGACGGCGATCCAGCCGAGCACCCGCCCGCTCCCGCCGGCTCTCCCGCTGCCGCCGGCGATCTCACCGGCACCCCCGCTCCCGGCGCCGCCGCCCTCCGGGTCCAGGGCGACGAACCGGTGCTCCGCGAGCTTCGCGGCGTCGAAGGCCTCCCAGGTGGGAGCGGCCGTCTCGAAGGTCGCGTTCCCCTCGTCGATGCCGGCCTGGTAGATCGCGAGGATCTCGTCGGCGTGGGAGGCCCTCAGTGCCTCGATCAAGACCGGCCCGTGTGCCTGCTCAGTGGTCACGTCATCCATCATGACGTGGCTCCCGGCCAGCGCCGCCGGCACAGTACGGCAGTGAGGGTCAGCGGCACCGACACCGCGCATGCGATGCCGAACAGCAGCGCGAACCGGTCGTGCTGGGCCAACGGCCCGGCCGCGGTCACCGCGACCGAGCTGCCGATGAACAGCGCGGCGGCGAAGAAGGCGACCGCCGTGCCGCGTGCCTGCGGCGCCACCGAAGTCGCCCACGTCTGCAGCGACGAGTGCATGAACGACCAGCCGCCCCCGAGAAGCAGTGCCGTGACCACGACCGTGGCCAGACCGATCCGCCCCGCGACGATCCCGTAGCCGATGCAGATCTGCGCGCCGCCCAGGGCGATCAGCGACCACACCGGCATCCGTCCGGCCAGTCTCTTCACCAGCAGCGAGAAGCCCAGCACTCCGACCCCGAAGGCGGCCGTGGCCAGACCGGCGACGGCTGCGCTGACCCCGTGCGCCTGCAGCGCGGCCGCGAGCAGAGTCATCGTCCCGAGCAGTACGGCGCCCTCCACGAACGCCAGCCCGAACACCAGCAGGGCCCAGCGGTCGCGCAGCACCGTACGGAGATGCTCGCCCACTCCGGCGACGGGCGCCCGCGGCGGTTCCGGCAGCGCGCGCATGGCGAACGCGCACAGCGCCGCGCACGCCGCGGACGTGGCGAACACCGCACGCCAGTCGAGCAGATGAGCCAGCACACCGCCGAAGGCCGTGGCCAGGGCGGTGCCCGTCGCCATCGCCGCCATCAGGTCGGACAGCGCCCGCTGGCGGCGCCCTGCGGTCACCGTGTCACCCACGTACGTCAGAGATGTCGGCACCACGGCGCCGAAGAAGGCGCCCGCGACGATCCGCGCCGCCGCCAGCGACGGCAGGCCGGGCGCGACCGCGGATATCGCACCGGCCAGTGCGGCGGCCAGCAGCGTCGCGCGTATGACGCGGACGCGCCCGAAGCGGTCGGAGAGCACTCCCCACAGCGGCTGCGACAGCCCGTACGCCAGGAAGTAACCGCTCGCCGTGACGACGACCGTCGAGAGCGGCACGCCCAGCCCGGAGGCGATCAGCACCAGCATCGGGCTGATCACGAAGCGGTCGAAGCTGCTCACGAACGTCGCGGCCGACAGGGCGCGCGGCGGCCCCGTGACGGGCGGCGCGGAGGGCGGATCCTTGCAGGTGGTCATCAGTGGTTCGGGCAGACGGTGATCATGGCTGCCGCCCATCATGGCGCAGCTCCCCGGACAGGGACAGGGGCACGTCAGGCATCCCTTGCCGGGTACGTGCGGGGATCGCGAAGGCGTATCGGGTCCTGCGGGCCAGACAGCCGAGCAGCAAATGCGCTGAATGCCAGCTTCGTATACATCTCTGAATGTCGATCAGTGGCGCTCAGGGGCGAAGGCCGCTCGGTGACCGGGCGTCACGTTCTTCACGTTTCAGTCCTCCCTGCCCGTCCGTCCCCAACAGCCAAGGGAAGCCGCATGACTGACAAGCTCAGACGCGTAACCCTCACCGCCGTCACCGGCCTCGGCCTGTGCCTGACCCTTCTGCCCGCCGGACAAGCCCAGGCGCAGGCGCCGACCCGCGTCCCCTGCGGCGACATCGCCGCGCTCAAGACAGCCATCGACAACGCGAACACCGGCGGCGGCAGCATCGTCCTCGCCCCGCGGTGCACCTACTCCCTCACGGCGGCCGACAACGCGGACGACGGCCTGCCGGAGATCACCGGCAAGGTGCGGATCTCGGGAGGTGACCGCACCGTCGTCCAGCGCGCGTCCAGCGCCACCGGAGCCTTCCGCGTCTTCCACGTCAGGCAGGGCGGCAGCCTCAGCCTCGACTCGCTCACCGTCCGCGGCGGTGACGCATCCGGCAACGGCTTCGCGGCCGGCGGCGGGGGCGTCTTCAACGACCACGGCAAGCTCACGCTCACCGATGTGACGGTCAGAGGCAACCGTGCCGGCTTCCTCGCCGGCGGGGTCTGGAACAACGTGGGAACGCTCGTACTGAAACGCACCACGTTCCACGACAACGCGACCCGGGTCGGCGGTGCGGTCGCCACCAGCGGAACGATGACGATGGAGGGCGGCGCCATCCGCGGCAACACCTCCGACGACTGGGCCGGAGGGCTCGCGAACGGCGGCGACACCAAGCTGAACAACGTGTCGGTCGACGACAACGACTCCGCTGTCGGGGGCGGCATCATGACCATGAGCATCAGCAGCGGCTCGGGGTCCCAGACCGGGCCACTGCGCCTCAACTCCACCCGGGTCAGAGGCAATGTCGCCTCGCTGTCCGGCGGGGGCATCTTCGTGGGGGCGCACGAGCCGACGACCCTCTACAGGAGCACCGTCACGCGCAACACCGCGAACCGTCCTGCCGAGGGCGGCGGCATCAACAACGACGGGCGTCGCTTCGGCGTGATCATCCGTCCGACCGGCAGTCCCGAGCGTAAGCAGAGCAAGACCGGTGACTCCGCCAAGCAGACGCCCGAGGTGAACCTCATCAAGAGCACCGTCTTCAATAACCATCCGACGAACTGTGCACCTCCCAACAGCGTCCCCAACTGCGACGCCGTCGGCTCCGCTCCCGCTACGAAGAAGCCGTAGCGGCACGGGAGTCGAGATCGCGGGGAGCGCCGGCCCGGGCCGCCGATGGCCCGGGCCGGCGGCGCTCCCCGCGACAGCCTCCCCGCCCCGTGAGCGCCCTCGCAGAGCGCGGACCGCCGTCAGCCGGAGACGGAGAAGCTGCGCGCCATGGCGGCCATCACGCTGGGGGCAACTCGGTAGTACACCCATGTGCCGCGCCGCTCGGACGTCAGCAGTCCCGCCTCGCGCAGCTTCTTCAGGTGGTGGCTGACGGTGGGCTGCGAGACGCCGACGTCGGAGATGTCGCACACGCAGGCCTCGCCGCCGGCGTGGGAGGCGATCTGGGAGAAGAGCCGCAGCCGGACGGGGTCGCCGAGCGCCTTGAACATCGCAGCGGCCCGCTCCGCCTCCTCGGACGTCAGCGGCCGCTCGTCCAGCGGCGGACAGCACGCCGCCACGTCCGCCTCCAGGAGCGGCAAGGTCTTCTCATTCGACATACGTCTATTTTGACACACATCGAATAGAAGGCTCTCAGCCGCATGCACGGCTGCCCCGCTGCGGCTCGAATGATGATTCGATGTATGTCTATGTTGACGTTCGTCGAAACAGGTGTGATGCTGACAGTGCAAGCCATCGACAAGCGTCGAATCAACGACAGCACCGAATCAACCCGGGAGCCACCGTGAACGAGCCCACCGCCGCGCTGCCCACCGTGGTCATCGGAGCGGGTCCGGTCGGCCTGGCCGCCGCAGTCCACCTCGTCGCGCGGGAGCAGAACCCGCTGGTCCTGGAGGCGGGGCCCCGTGCCGGCAGCGCCGTGCGGGAGTGGGGCCACGTAAGGCTGTTCTCGCCGTGGGCCGAGGTCGTCGACCCGGCCGCCGAGAAGCTCCTGGCCCCCACCGGCTGGGTCCGCCCGGACGGCGCCGCCTACCCCTCCGGCGACGACTGGGCCGAGCTCTACCTCCAGCCGCTCGCCGACGCGCTGGGAGACCGCGTCCGGTACGGCACCCGCGTCACCGGAATCTCGCGCAGCGGACGGGACCGCGTGGTCGACGCAGGCCGCGACGAACAGCCCTTCACCGTCCACCTGTTGAGAGCGGACGGCACCCGGGAGCGCTTGACGGCCCGCGCCGTCATCGACGCCTCCGGCACCTGGGCGGTCCCGGGTCCCCTCGGCGGCGACGGCCTTCCCGCCCCCGGTGAGCGGGATGCCGCAGACCGCGTCACCTACCGCGTCCCGGACCTGAACAAGCCTGCTGTGAAAGCCCGTTACGCGGGTAGGCGCACCGCCGTGATCGGCTCCGGTGCCTCCGCGTTCACCGCTCTCGCCCAGCTCGCCGAGCTGGCCGAGGAGCACCCGGGCACCCACGCGTCCTGGATCCTGCGGCGGGGCATCGGCGAGAGCACCTTCGGCGGCGGCGAGGCCGACCAGCTGCCCGCCCGCGGCGCACTCGGCCTGCGCGCCAAGGCCGCCGTCGAGGGCGGATACGCCGAAGCGGTCACGGGATTCCGTACGGCCGCGGTCGAGGAGGCGGACGGGCGCGTCGTGCTGGTGTCCGAGGACGGCCGCCGTCTCGAACCCGTCGACGAGGTCGTCGTCCTCACCGGCCTGCGGCCCGACCTCTCCTTCCTCGACGAACTGCGCCTGGGCCTGGACGAGCGTCTTCAAGCCCCGGTGCAGCTGGCCCCGTTGATCGATCCCAACGTCCACTCCTGCGGCACCGTCTACCCCCACGGCGAGAAGGAGCTGGCTCACCCGGAGACGAACGTCTACCTGGCCGGGATGAAGAGCTACGGGCGCGCGCCGACCTTCCTCGCGATGACCGGCTTCGAGCAGGTCCGTTCCATCGCCGCCCACCTCGCCGGCGACCACGAAGCCGCAGCGCGTGTGGAGTTGACCCTCCCGGAGACCGGAGTGTGCGGCGGCGCCGGCCTGGATGTGCCGGAGGCCGAAGCGGCACAGAACGCAGGACAGGACGAAGGCGGCGGCTGCTGCTCCGCGCCGGCCGCCGTTCACCCCGAGGGAGCCCAGGCCCCGGCTTCACCCGGCGGCTGCTGACCCGGACTCACCCCGTACAAGGAGGTGCACCATGTCACGACTGCAGCTCGCACTTCGCGTGCCCGACCTCGAAGCGTCCGTGGCGTTCTACAGCAGGCTCTTCGGCACCGGGCCTGCCAAACTCCGCGACGGATACGCCAACTTCGCCGTCGCGGAGCCCCCGCTCAAGCTCGTCCTCATCGAAGGCGACGCCGGAGAGGAGACCCGCATGGACCACCTCGGAGTGGAGGTCGGCTCCTCCGAAGCCGTGAGCGCCGCCACCGCCCGCCTCAGCGAGGCAGGTCTGACGACTCACGAAGAGAACGACACCTCCTGCTGTTACGCCCTCCAGGACAAGGTCTGGGTCCACGGCCCCGGCAGGGAGCCCTGGGAGGTCTACGTCGCCAAGGGCGACGCCGGCTCGCTCAGCAGGCAGGAGGGCAGCACGTGCTGCGCCGGCCCCGGCGGCGGCCCCGGCGTGGACGGGCAGGGCGTGGACGGGCAGGGCGTGGACGGGCCCCGCCGGGAAACCGTCCCCTCCGGCTGCTGCTGAGGTGCGGCAAGGCGACCTCCAAGCCGGCGGGGCCGCGACCGGGACGGGGGACCGGCCGCGGCCCCGCTTCGTCCTGCCCGCCTTGTGTCTCACCCAGATCACCAGCTGGGGCGTCCTCTACTACGCATTCCCCGTCCTGCTGCCCCAACTGACCGAGGAGACCGGCTGGTCGGGCACCGCGGCGACCGGCGCCTTCTCCGCCGCCCTCCTCGTCTCAGCCCTCCTCGGCATACCCCTCGGCCGCGTACTGGACCGGCGGGGCCCGCGCGCGGTGATGACCGCCGGGTCCGTACTGGGCACGGCGTCAGTGCTGGCCATCGCCGCGGCGCCCAATCTCCTTGTGTTCACGGGGGCTTGGCTGTGCGCGGGGGCGGCGATGGCCGGGACGCTCTACCCTCCCGCCTTCGCCGCCCTCACCCGCTGGTGGGGCCCGGACCGTGTCCGCGCCCTGACGATCCTCACCCTGGCCGGCGGACTGGCCAGCACCGCTTTCGCACCCCTGACCGCCGCGCTCATCGAGCACATGAGCTGGCGGTCCGCCTATGCGGTCCTGGCGGCGGTCCTCGCCCTCGTCACCGTCCCCGCCCACACCCTCGCCCTGCGCGCACCGTGGCCGCCCGCGCCCGGCGCCCCGCACGCGTCACCGCGGTCCGAACCGGGCGGCAAACCCGGGAGGCCGGTCGCCCGCAGCCGCCCCTTCATCCTGCTGACGATCGCGCTGACGCTCTCCGCCTGCACATCCTTCGCCGTCGTGATCGGACTCGTCCCCTTGCTGAACGAGCGCGGCGCGACCTCCACCCAGGCGGCCTGGGCACTGGGACTCGGCGGCCTCGGACAGACCCTCGGCCGCATCTTCTACGCGCCCCTCGCCCGCCGCACCGGCGTGACCACCCGCACCACCGTCCTCATCGCCGCCGGCGGCGCCACCACCGCGGCCCTCGCCCTCGTCCCAGGGCCGGTACCGCTCCTGACCGCGCTCGCCATCGCCGCCGGCACGGTCCGCGGCAATCTCACCCTCCTGCAGGCCACCGCCGTCACCGACCGCTGGGGCACCCGTCACTACGGACGCCTCTCGGGCATCCTCACCGCCCCCGTCACCGTCGCCACCGGCCTCGCCCCCTTCGCCGGCGCCGCGCTCGCCGGACCCCTCGGCGGCCACGCCGCCCTCTTCCTGACCCTCGCGGGCGTCTCGGCACTCGCCGCGGCGCTCGCGCTCGGCGGTACACCGCCGCGGACGGCACATGCCGTACGGCCGGGCTGCGAGGAGGCCCACGCGTCGAGGTGACGTGACGGCGCGCGGGGACGTCCGGCAGCCGGAATATTTTTCCGAGTTATTGACGAAAAACGTCGAGGGTCAGATGCTGTGCTGCATGGAGTCTCACGACGGTCCCCTGACCCGGCTGCGGCGGGGGCACGAGAAGTTGGTGCTCGACCTGTTGCGCAAGCACGGTCGGCTGAGCCGGGGGGAATTGGGAAAGCTCAGCGGGCTGTCCCGCACGACTCTCTACGACATCGTCGGCGGGCTGCTGACCAGTGGCGCCGTGGTCGCCTCCGCTCCCGAGGCGGGGCCGCGCAAGCGTGGCCGGCCGGTGGAGACGCTGACTCTCAACCCCGAGGCCGGCCAGGCGATCGGGATCGACTTCGCCCGGCGCGCGGTGCACGTGGCCGCCGCCAACGTCGCGCACGAGATCGTCGGGTCCGCGAGCGAGTCGCACGCGGGGGATCTGTCCTGGGTGGAACGGACCGATCTCGCGCAGCGGCTGGCGCGCTCGCTGACCGGCGGAACGCTGGAGTTCGGTGCACTCAGCGCCATCGGCGTGGGCGTCGTCGGGCCGGTCGCCGACCCGGGCGGCGAGAGCGCGTACGCCCGCGGCGTCGACGGACTGCCGGAACTGCTGCACGAGCGCTTCGGGGTGCCGGTACTGGTGGACAACAACACGAGGCTCGCGGCGCTCGCCGAGTCGGTGTGGGGTGCGGCGGCGGGCGATGAGGACGTGCTCTATCTCCGGCTGTCGCACGGTGTCGGCGGCGGCCTCGTAGTGGGTGGTGCGCTGCACCGCGGGGCGTACGGGCTGTCGGGCGAGTTCGGGCACATCACGGTCGAGGGGGCCGGGATGCGCTGTGAATGCGGTGGGGTCGGCTGCCTGGAGACCGTGGCCTCGGTGGGCGCCGTGCTCGACTCCTACCGTGCCGCGGGCGGGTCGGCCGAGGACGTCTCCGCGTTGATGGCTGCGCTCGGCTCCGGCGACGAAGCGGTGCGGAACGTGCTGCGTGCCGCGGGCTCCCAGGTCGGCAAAGTGCTCGCGGCGGTGTGCAATGCGGTCGGGCCCGGCGTGATCGTGATCGGCGGTGAACTGGCCGCGGCCGGTGCCGCGTTGACCGGGCCGGTCGAGGAGGCGCTGAGCACGCACGTCCTGCCGCTCTCGCGGCACCGGCTCGAACTGCGCCAGGCGACGCTCGGCGAGGTCGGGGGCGCCCTCGGCGGCATCGGGCTGGTCCTGCGCGAATCTTCCCTGCTCTCCCGTTACCCGGCGCAACCGGATCCCGAGGAGGACCGATGAAGCAGATGAGGCACCCATGGCCGTGATCACCACACCTGGGAGGAAGCCCGCGCCGGCAGCCGAGCGGCGCGCCCCGAGGCGAGCCGGACGGCCGCTCGTTCTCAACCTGGTCGCGCTCGCGCTCGGGTTGAGCGTGTGGGCGCTGGCGTCCCTCGGGGTGGAGAACCTTCCCGGGCCGGTCAGCGTGGCGGAGCGCGGCGCCGACATGATCGCCGACGGTTCGCTCCTCGATGACACGCTGGCCAGTCTGCGCCGGGTCTTCACGGGCTTCGCGCTGGGCACCGTGGTGGCCGTTCCGATCGGCTTCCTCATGGGCTGGTATCCGCTGGCCCGTGGACTGATCGAACCCTTCGTCCAGTTCTTCCGTACGATCCCGCCGCTGGCTCTCATTCCGCTGGCGATCGTGCTGATGGGCATCGGGGAGACACCGAAGGTCTTCGTGATCTTTCTGGCGGCGTTCATGTCCTGCGTGGTGGCGGCCTTCCAGGGCGTCGTCGACGTGGACAAGACGCTGATCAACGCAGCGCGGGTGCTCGGCGCGTCCGACCGGACCATCTTCGTCAAGATCGTCGTCCCGGCGTCCACTCCGTTCATCCTGGTCGGGATGCGGATCGGGCTCGGCGCGTCCTGGGCGACGCTGGTGGCGGCCGAACTGGTCGGCGCGCAGGAGGGGTTGGGCTTCCGCATGCAGAAGGCCTCGACCTGGTACGAGATTCCCACGATCTTCGTGGCGCTGATCACCATCGGCGTGCTCGGCCTGGCCATGGACCGGCTGCTGCTGCTCGCCGAACGACGGCTCACCGGTTGGCAGGAGCGCCGATGACTATCAAGATCTCCTTTCAGGACGTGGTCAAGACCTTCCCGATGAAGACCTCCCCGATGAAGGACACCGGCTTCGTCGCGCTCGACCATGTGTCGCTGGACATCGCCGACCGGGAGTTCGTCACGGTCGTCGGCCCGTCCGGCTGCGGCAAGAGCACGCTGATGAGCATGGCGGCCGGACTGGTCGCGCCCACGGAGGGCCAGGTCCTCGTGGACGGTGCCCCGGTCACCGGACCGGGGCCGGACCGCGGCGTGATCTTCCAGCAGTACGCCCTGTTCCCCTGGCTGACGGTGCGTCACAACGTGGAGTTCGGCCTGAAGCTGGCCGCGCTGCCGGCCGCGGAGCGCAAGCGGCGCGCCGACCACGCCATCGACCTGGTCGGGCTCGCGGACTTCGCCGACGCGCTGCCCAAGACGCTGTCCGGCGGCATGAAGCAGCGGTGCGCGATCGCCCGCGCGTACGCGGTGAATCCGCAGGTGCTGCTGATGGACGAGCCGTTCGGAGCGCTCGACGCGCTGTCCCGCGTGCAGTTGCAGGACCAGCTCCTGGGCACCTGGCGGCAGGAGCAGCGCACGGTCCTGTTCATCACGCACGACGTCGACGAGGCGGTCTATCTGGCCAGCCGGGTGGTCGTGATGGCCGCCAGGCCCGGCCGCGTCCACCGAGTCCTGGAAGTCGGCCTCCCGTATCCGCGTACCGAGGAGATCCGGCTCTCGGCTGAGTTCCGGGAGATACGGAACGAGGTCTGGCACGCCGTCTATCACCAGCCCCAGGCCGCACCCGCCGCCTGACGAACCCCTATCCGCTGACTCCCTGCTTTTCGGTCACTCCCGAGAGGACTGCCCCGCCATGCGCAACAGCAGTATTCGGCGTGCCCTCGCGGCCGCCTCCACCGTGTCCGTACTGGCACTCTCCGTGAGTGCGTGCGCCGAGGACACCGCCAACGACTCGACGGTCGACTTCGGTTACATCGGCGACTACAACGGCGTGAGCCTGCTGGCCATAGCCAAGAAGCGCGGCCTGTGGAAGGAGGCGGGCCTCACCGCGAGGGTCAAGGCGTTCAACGACGGGCCGGTCCAGGTCCAGGCACTCGGCGCCGGCGACCTCGACTTCGGCTACATCGGCCCCGGTGCCATGTGGCTGCCCGCCTCCGGCAAGGCCAAGGTCGTCTCGGTCAACACGCTCGCGTACGCGGACCGGGTCATCGCCCAGCCCGGCATCGGCTCGATGAAGGAACTAAAGGGGAAGAAGGTCGGCGTCCCCGAGGGCACATCCGGCGACATGGCGCTCAACCTCGCGCTGGAGAAGGCGGGGATGACCACCAAGGACGTGCAGAAGGTGCCGATGGCTCCGGGCTCGATCGTCTCCGCGTTCTCCTCCGGGCAGATCGACGGAGCGGGCATCTGGTACCCGCTGATCGACAACATCAAGAACAAGGTGCCCGACCTCGAAGAGGTCGCCAGCACCCGGGAGATGGACAGCACCTTCCCCACCGCCTTCGTCGCGGGCAACAAGGTGAAGCCCGAACTCACCAGCAAGGTGATCAAGGTGCTCCAGAAGGCCAACGACTGGCGGGCGGAGCATCCCCAGGAGGCCATCAGCGAGTCCGCCAAAATGCTCAAGCTCGACGAGAGCAAGGTGAAGGCCGACGCCGCGAACGTGGAGACCCTGACGACCGCCGACCTCGTCGCCAAGACCAAGAACGGCACCGTCGACGCGTGGCTGAACAACCTGGGCCGCTTCTTCGTACGCGCCGGTCAGCTCAAGAACGCGCCGAAGCCCTCCAGTTACTACACCGGCGACCTCTACACGAAGGCTTACGCGAAGTGAACCTGCTGTTCCTGATGACCGATCAGCACCGCGTCGACACCCTGGGCTGTTACGGCAACCCGCACGTCGACACCCCCCACCTCGACGGGCTTGCCGCGACCGGCACGCGCTTCGACCGGTCCTACACGCCCACCGCCATCTGCACGCCAGCCCGGGCCAGCCTGCTCACCGGGCAGGCGCCGTTCCGCCACCGGCTGCTGGCCAACTACGAACGCAACGTGGGCTATCTGGAGGACCTGCGCGAGGACGCGTTCACCTTCGCGGGCGCGCTGCGGGAGCGGGGTTACCAGCTCGGCCTGATCGGCAAGTGGCACGGGGGCACGCACCGTAACGCCGCCTCGTACGGATTCGACGGGCCGGACCTGCCCGGCTGGCACAACCCCGTCGACCATCCCGACTACCTGGCCTACCTGGCGGAACGGGGCCTGCCGCCGTACCGGATATCCGACCACGTGCGCGGCACCACACCCAACGGCAACCCGGGCAACCTGCTCGCCGCACGGCTGCACCAGCCGGTCGAGGCGACCTTCGAGTACTACCTCGCCACCCGCACCATCGAACAGCTCGACCAATATGCCGCCGACGGCCGCCCGTTCTTCCTGGCCACCCACTTCTTCGGGCCCCACCTGCCCTACCTGCTCCCCGACGCGTACTTCGACCGCTACGACCCGGACCTCGTGGAGCTGCCGGAGTCGATCGCCGAGACCTTCGAGGGCAAGCCGCCGGTGCAGCGCAACTACAGCGAGCACTGGACGTTCGACACCATGCCGATCGAGGTCACCCGCAAACTGATCGCCGTCTACTGGGGCTACGTCACGCTGATCGACGAGCAGATCGGCCGCGTCCTGACCCGGCTCGGTGAACTCGGCCTGAGCGAGGACACCTCGGTCTTCTTCACCGCCGACCACGGCGAGTTCACCGGCGCCCACCGGCTGCACGACAAGGGCCCGGCCATGTACGAGGACATCTACCGCATCCCCGGCATCGTCCGCATTCCCGGGGCCGCACCGCAGGTCAGGAACGAACTCGTCACGCTCACCGACTGCACGGCGACCATCCTGGACCTGGCCGGCTGCGATCCGGAGCCGGCCGTGGACAGCCGCAGCCTCGTACCACTGGTGCGCGGTGAACACCCGGACTGGGCCGCCGACTTGGTCGCCGAGTTCCACGGCCACCACTTCCCCTACCCGCAGCGGATGCTCCGCGACGAGCGCTACAAGCTCGTCGTCAACCCGGAGTCGGTCAACGAGCTCTACGACCTCGTCCAGGACCCCAGCGAGCTCCACAACCGGTATCCGCACCCCGAGTTCGCGCCCGTACGCCGCCGCATGCTGCGCCGGCTCTACGACCTCCTCCGCGAACGCGGCGACAACTTCTACCACTGGATGACACCGATGTACGACATCGGCGCCTCCGACCACGACCCCAGCCTCAGCTCCTTCGAGCTGGAGGGCACCGACTGACTCACCCCGCACGGTCCTGATGGAGCGAGACCGAGGAGTCGCCATGCGTCAGCCGTCCCCAGTGAGAGCCGGGTATCCCCTGTCCCTCTCCCTTCTCCGTATGGCGGCCCCGGTGCTGCTGCTCGTCGCCGCGTTGCTGCTGCCCCACGGTGCGGCAGCCGAAGTGCTGCCCGCCGCCGGTGAGCCGGCGCGGGGCGAGCGGAGCAGGACGTACGAGCACAGCGGGACAAGGTACGAGCACAGCGGGACGTACACGAACCCGGTGACCGAAGGCGTGGTCGACACCTTCCCCGACCCGGTGACCATCCGCGGGAAGGACGGGCTCTGGTACGCGTACGGCACCCAGAACCCGGTGTTCCAGAGCAAGGGCGAGAAGGGCGAACGGATCCTGCCGGTCCTGCGGTCGGCCGACATGGTGCACTGGGAGTACGCGGGGGACGTCTTCACGCCGGCGAACCAGCCGGACTGGCACGGCGGTTCGCGCCTCTGGGCCCCCGACGTCCGCTATCTCGACGGCCGTTACCACCTCTACTACTCGGTGCCGGGCCGTAACACCGTCGGGGTCGCGACCGCGCCCACTCCCACGGGCCCGTGGACCGACAAGGGCCCGGTCATGAAGTCGTCGAGCGGCTGCCCGACGGGCAACATCGACCAGGCGCAGTTCACCGACAAGGGCGGCCAGTCGTACATGTACTGGGGGAGTTACGACGTCCTGTGTGCGGCGAGGATGAACGCGGACAGCACGCGCATCGAAGGCGAGGTCACCCAGGTCGCCCAGGGACGCCGGATGGAAGGCGCGTACGTCGTCCGGCGCGGCGAGCACTACTACCTCTTCTACTCCGACGCCGGCTGCTGCCAGGGGGCCTACAGCGGCTACCAGGTCAAGGTGGGCCGTGCGACCAGCCCCACCGGCCCGTTCAAGGACGACGAGGGCGTCGGCCTGATGGCCGCCACCAGCAAGGGCGGCCGCGTGGTCGGCGCGAACGGCAACCGCTGGATCGGCCCGGGACACAACGCGCTCCAGACCGACCTGGCGGGACAGGACTGGCTCGTCTACCACGGAATCCCCGCTGACGACCCGGACCTCGATCCCACTCCCGACATCAACCGGAAGCAGCTGTCCAAACGCCCGATGATGATCGACCGGCTGGACTGGATCGACGGCTGGCCCGTCGTACGGGCAGGAGCCGGGGCCTCCGAGGGGCGGCAGCCCGCACCGGTGACGTCCTGGGACGCGGGCAGCACGTTCAACGACGGCTCCCTGTCGGGCTGGCACGCCGAAGGCGCCGGCAGGGACGGCTGGTCGCTCGCCGACGACGAGGATGCAGGCCGGCACGTGATCCACACCGGCGCCGGCACGGACCCGGACCCGGACCCGGACCCGGACCCGGCGTATCTCCTCGCGGGCAAGAAGGCACCCGCCGGTCTGCGCGCGGAGGCGGACCTCAAGGTGGCCTCTTCCGACGCCGCTGCCGGGCTGGTCTTCGGCTACCGGAACCGGGACAACCACGTCACCGCATGGCTGGACCGGAGCCGCAACGCCCTGGTCACCGAAGTCATGGTGGGCGGTGCGAGCCGCGGCGAGCAGGTGACCGCACTGCCGTCCGGATTCCGGTGGGACACCTGGCACAACATCACGGCCGAGGTGCGCGGCACCCGTATGACCGTCGAGGTCAGCGAGGACCGCCTGCGCGACGCCGTGGCCACTCAGCACCGGCGCCTGCCCAAGGGGGCGGCACGGCCCGGCGAGCTCGGCACCGCCGCACGCGGCGCGGGCACCGCCGCGGACAACGTGGGCGGCGTCAAGCTCCACACACCGGAGACCGCCCGGGTCCCCGTAGCGGAGCCGGGCGCACAACTGACGGACTACAGCGACGAGTTCGACGGCGACACCGTGCCCGGTACGGCCCCGGGCTCGCCCTGGAAGTGGGTGCGCGGCCAGGCCTCCGGAACCGCCATGACCGGTGGTGCCCTGTCCTGGCCGACGCAGAACACCGGGCTGAACCTCGACACCAATACGGCATCGGTACTGACACGTGACGCGCCCGAGGGGGACTACACGGTGGAGACGAAGCTCGACTTCGCCCCGGGACGGGCCGACCAGAAGGCGGGCCTCGTGCTGTACGAGAACGACGACCGGTACTTCACCCTGACCCGGTCGGCACTGCCGTTGGAGCGGGGCGGCGGCGCTCTCGTGCGCAACAGCGAGTTCGCCAAGGAGGGCGAGCGTCCGACCACCACACCGCCGACCCCGGTCTTCTACGGCGAGACATTCGGCGGACCGACCGCGGACACCATGTGGCTGCGGCTCTCCCACCACGCCGACCGCGCCCGCCACGCGAACGAAGTACGCGCCTCGACCAGCCGGGACGGCGAGCACTGGGTCGACTCCGGTGTCTGGACCCTGCCGGCGAAGCAGGATCTCAAGATCGGCCTGGTCTCCCTCAACTCGGCTGGAGCAGTCGCCCAGTTCGACTACCTGCGTACGTACCGCAGGTGACGGCTGCCCGCCCGCCTGCCCGCACGCTGCAGAAAGGAAGACCAGTCGCATGTCTGCGCCCTCGCCGCGGCACCTGTCCCTGCCCGAGGAGTTCGTCCTGCTCTCACATCTCGCCAACGGCAAGGTGCACGGTTCCGTCCGGGCGGTGATCGGATGCGCGGCGGCCGAGCTCGGCGAACTCGCCCTGCGCCGCAAGCTGCTGGTTCATTCCCGGAAATCGAGGGTGCTCGGCTTCGACGCCTATCGCATGCACGGCGTCCAGATCGAGCTGCTCGACGCCGGACCCACCGGTCTCGTGTGGGCCGACCAGTTGCTCGCCGAGCTGCAGCAGCACTGTTCCGCTTCCAAGAGCGGGCGCGCCCGCCTCCACCGGTGGTTCCGGCACCGTCAGCAGGCGTTCCCGCTCCACCGGGACGCGCTCGCCGAGCGCGGCATCCTGCTCCCCCAGCCCGGCGGGCCCACCGGTGTCTTCCGCGCGAGGCAACGCCACTACCCCCACCATGTGGTGCGCGACGCGCTCATCGCGGAGGTCCGTGCCGCCGGCAACGAGCAGATCCGCATCGACGAACACATGCTGTTCCTGAGCGACCTTGTGGAGACCGTCGGGCTGGGCAGGGAACTGGGTGCCCGAATGAGCGTGCGCCGGAAGCTGGACCGCAGTCGTGGTGCCGGTGCGGTGGAGTTCCTCCCCGAAGACCTGCGCGACACCAGCTCGGCGCTCGTCGCTGTGGTGCCGACGCATGACAACGACCGGCGGTACGGCCGCCTCCGGGTCTGACGGACCGCTTCGGCGTGAAGGGCGTCCTTCGGCATGAAGGGCGTCCGGCCGGCCGGACGTTCGCCGTACTCCCTACTCCCTACCCCCTACTCCCTACCCCCTACTCCCGTTCCGTCAGTTCTTCTGCAGCGCACGGAACTGGCTGATCCACACGTGGTTCCGGCCGGGCAGACCGTCCTTGCCGTCCTCCACGGTGTACGGGCAGAACAGGCTGTTGAGCAGCCACGGCTGTTTCTCCGCGGTGAACTCCGTAGTCATGTCCTCGTCCTGGACCACCCCGTAGGTGGCCACCGCGAGCTTTCCGGTGCTGCGGAACTTCTCGACCTGGTCCTGGAGATAGGTGTTCTCGCTCTTGAACCAGGGGGTCATGGAGAGGAAATCGTTCCACTTCTGCTGCGTGAAACGCTCATCGATGGCTCCCTTGAGCACCTCCCACACCTGTTTCCCCTTCTCCTCCTCGTACGCGGCTGCGAAGTCGTCGGAGACCGGGTCGGTCTGGTGGTCCAGCCAGAGGTTGACCAGGGAGAACTCGGTGGCCAGGAACTTCTGACCGGGGCGCATACGACGGAGTACGAAGGCGAGGTAGTCCTGGCCGTCCCCCGGGTCCGCCAAGTGCGGATGGATGTCCACTCCCTCGATCTCCGAGGTGTCCTTCACGAAGCGCATCCAGCGCTTCTTGGCACGCGTGTGCTTCCTCTCGTCACCGAGGTGGTTGAGCGCCCCCATGTAGAGCTCGGTCCTGTCCGCGGAGTTCTTGTCCCGATAGGCGATGACGTGTTGAGCGAGCTTCTCGTAGAAGACGTTGAGGCGGCGATTGCGGTCCTCGCGCCGGCTTTCGATGAACGGTTCGTTGCCGATCACCAAGATGTCGACCTTGTCCATGACGACCGGCAGCACCTTTTCCAGGCGCTCGAACGCGGTCGTCCAGGCATCGCTTCCCGGGGTCGGGACGGGATTCTTCTTGTACTCGAACTTCAGCGACAGGACCGTGCCGTAGCCAAGTGCACCGGCCGTCAGAAGCGTTCCGATCTGCGAGCTTCGGGCGATCTCTTGCTCAGAGGCGCCATCGGCATCGCGCATGGGGTAGAACCCCCGCAGCCAAGTGGCCCCGATGTCCTCCAGTTGCCCGAAACTCAACTTGCCCGGATCGCCGTTGAAGTTGGCCCCCAGGACGTCGACGGGGGGCGGTGCGTTCACGCGAGCCGCATCCTCGCCCGGCACGGGATCCTGACCCGGCCCTGCCTTCTGACTCGTTCCCGCACCCCGGCTCCGGCCGGCATCCTCACTCGCCCCGGGCACGTCGTCCTGGCACCCCGCGGCGCCCAAGGCGGCCAGCCCGGCCGCCCCGGTCACGCCGAGCATCCCCCGACGGGACAACCCGTCGTGGCGTGCGGCTCCCGTCGAGTTCCCGCCCAAGCTCTCCCCCATCACAACTCTCCTCTTCCTTCGCGCCAGAGCTCGTGGCGCTGTGAACTGCATCGTGCTCTTCATGGTCTGTGGCCGGACTGCCACTGGCAGCCGTCTTGCACGGCACCCCGCGGGCGCTCAACTCCCCCCGACCGGACACCAACTCTTCCTGTCTCGGCCTCAGTTGGGTCAGTGGACCGTTGTGAGACCGCGTGCCGCACAGCATGACTGCCGCCAATTTTTCCGTCAACGACCCGGAAAAATAACCACGGACGGCAGCCACCACCCCGGAGCAGGCGCAGACGCAGACGTAACCTCGGGGAAACACACTTGCAAGCAGGGCGCTTGCAATAGTTAGCAAGACGAGGCATGGTTGACCCATGGCTTCCCTGAACGTCGGCAATGTCGGCGAGTTCCTGCGCGAGCAGCGGCGTAACGCCAAGCTCTCGCTGCGGCAGCTCGCGGACGCCGCCGGGGTGTCCAACCCGTACCTGAGTCAGATCGAGCGCGGTCTGCGCAAGCCGAGCGCCGACATCCTGCAGCAGCTGGCCAAGGCTCTGCGGATCTCGGCCGAGACGCTGTACGTGCAGGCCGGGATCCTCGACGAGCGGGAGCGGGACGACCTGTTGCAGGTCCCGGCAGCGATCCTCGCCGATCCGTCGATCAACGAGGGTCAGAAGCAGGCACTGCTGCAGATCTACGAGTCCTTCCGCAAGGAGAACGCGGCGGCGCAGCAGGACGAGTCCGGCAACGCCGCCGGGCACGCCGGGCCGACCGTCGGCAGCAGCGGCGGGAGCGGCGGGAGCGGCAAGAAGAACACCGTGGCCTCCGAGACGGCCGAGCACGCCGGAAGCGCCGAGGACGCCAAGGGCCCCAGGCCCGCCAAGGGCACCAAGCGCGTCAAGGCCGCCAAGGCGGCCCCGGACGCCAAGGACGCCAAGGACGCCAAGGACGCCGAACAAGACGAAGCCGAGGCCACAGAGGCCGACGCCCGATAGCAGTCAGTCCACCAGGGAGAGACCTCTCATGCCCAGCACGAACGACATCCGCAACACCCTCACCGATCCCAAGCCGCTCTACTTCGCCGCCGGTGTGATCGACAAGATCCGCGAGGAGGCCCCGGAGCGCATCGCGGCCGTACGCGCGACCGACCCGAAGGAAGTCCAGGCGCGCTTCACCAAGCAGGCCAAGGAGACGCAGGCGAAGGTCAGCGAGACTCTGGGCAGCATCGACACCGACATCAAGAAGCTGCGCGAGCAGGCGCAGCACCTGGCCCTGCAGAGCGTGGGCGTCGCCGCCGAGTACGCGGTGAAGGCCCGTGAGGCGTACGACGAGCTGGCCGACCGCGGCCGTGGCGCCGTGAAGAACTGGCGCGGTGAGGACGCCGGCACCCCCGAGGTGACCGTCGAGCGTGAGCCGGTCAAGGTCGCCGAACCGCCGGCCGAGCCGCGGGGCGGCACCCAGACCGGCAAGGCCGGCACGAGCGGTGCCAGCGGTGCCAGCAGTGCGGCGGGCACGGCAGCCGGCGCGACGCAGACGGGCCAGGGGTCGGCCGGCTCGGCGTCGGAGTCCGCAGCCAAGAAGAGCACGGCCCGCAAGACCACCACGGCCAGGACGAGCACCGCGAAGTCGAACTCCGCGAAGTCCAACGGGGGCAAGAAGACGCCCCCGAAGTCCGGCTCCTGACCCACGACCGGCACTCGCCCCACCCGGCCGAGCCCCGGCCGGGTCCCTGCCCAGCCCCTGCCGAACCGTTCGCCGGGCCCGGATTCCCGGTCCGGCGAACGGGTACGGTTGGCTGACGAGCGGCACCACAGCAGGCCGCCGACGGGGCTGTGAGGCCCCGCAGCGATCACGGACTCACAGGGATGTGTACGACATGACGCAGGGACCCCTAGGGCTGGTGTTCTTCATCATCACCTTGGTCCTGCTTGCGATGGCGGTGTTCGCGTTCATCGACGGTGCGATGCGCCGGACGGACGCCTACCCCGCCGCCGGCAAGCAGACCAAGCCGTTCTGGCTGATCATTCTCGGCCTCACCGTCGCCGTGAACATCTACCCGATCGTCTTTCTGCAGATCGCGGGCGCGATCGCCACGATCGTCTACATCGTCGACGTACGTCCCGCCCTCAAGCAGATCATGGGCGGCGGTCCGCGATGGGGCGGCAGCAGCAGCGACGGCCCGTACGGACCGTTCAACGGCCGCTGAGCGCAAGCACACTCGAGCCAGGCCCGCCGAACCCGCAGCGCCCGCAGCCCCGAAGGCGGCAAGCGGGAAGGTGCGGGGCGGCTCCCGCCTCCCCCGTCACTTCCGGTCGAGCAGCAACACGGCCACGTCGTCGGTGAGTTCGCCGCCGTTCAACCGCCGCACGTCCTCCATCGTCGCGTCCAGCAGCCGCTCGCCGTCGATGCCCTGCGCCATCCGCCCGGTCACGATGTCGAGCATCCCGTCCTGGCCGAGGCGCTGCCGGCCCTCGCCGACATGCCCCTCGATCAGGCCGTCCGTGTACATCAACAGGCTCCAGGCGCGGCCCAGTTCGACCTGACGGCGCGGCCACCGTGCGTTCGGCACCACGCCGAGTGCCGGGCCGCTCGAGTCGTACGGGAGGAGCCGCGGCGCCGAGCCGCCCGCTCCGGCGACGAGCGGCGACGGGTGTCCGGCCAGGCAGACTCCGGCGCTGCGGCCGTCCGGAGCGATCTCGACCGTACAGAGTGTGGCGAAGATCTCATCGCTGGCCCGCTCGTTGTCGAGCACCCTCTGCAGCGTCCCGAGGAGTTCGTCGCCGCAGAGGCCGGCGAAGGTCAGCGCACGCCACGCGATGCGCAGTTCGACGCCGAGAGCGGCCTCGTCAGGGCCGTGCCCCGACACGTCGCCGATCATCGCGTGAACGGTGCCGTCGGCGGTACGGACGGTGTCGTAGAAGTCCCCGCCGAGCAGGGCGCGGGAGCGGCCGGGGCGGTAGCGGGCGGCGAAGTGGAGCTCGCTGCCCCCCAGCAGCGGCGTGGGGAGCAGCCCGCGCTCCAGCCGGGCGTTCTCCTGGGCACGCAGCCGGGACTCGGTGAGCTGCCGCTGGGCGAGGTCCGCGCGCTTGCGTTCCACGGCGTAACGGATGGCGCGGCTGAGCAGCCGCCCGTCGAGCTCGTCGCGGAAGAGATAGTCCTGGGCGCCGACTCGTACGGCCTCGGCTGCGCGCTCGGCGTCGGCTCCGTCCGTCAGCGCGATCACGGCGTGCCGGGGCGCCAGCCGCAGCACGTGGCGGAGGATCTCCAGCTCGCCGGTGGTGGCCGCGTCGCCTCCGGCGTCGGTCCCGGAGGCTGCGGCCTCCCCGGCGGCACCGGCGGACGCGCCGGGGCCAGCGGGCGCGCCAGAGCCGGCGGACGCACCGGACGCCACCCCCGTCTGTGCCGCGCCGGCGCCGGAAACGGCACCGGTCGCCGCACCGGACACGGCACCGGACACGGCACCGGTCAGTGCCAGGTCGAGCAGGATGCACTGCACGTCATCGGTCAGGAGCCGCTCGGCCTCGGTCAGATTCCGGGCCGTACGGACCTTGATGCGCTCGCCGGACGCACCGGAATGTGCGTCACCGGGCAGATATCCGCCCGCCGCGTCGAGCATCTCGGGCACGCTCCGGCCCCCGGCGAGGTTGTCCTCGATGACGAGCAGCGTCAGGCCGCTCTTCACGCTCCCCCCGGACCGCTCGTGCGATCCGTCGCTCTGCTGAGGCACCGACGCGCGGCGCCGCGCGGACACTGCGTCCTCGCGTGGCACGCCTACGGGCATATGTGCTTTCCTTCCCTCCCCCCGAGGGCGCGGTCGTGAGCCAGCCGGCACACCACCAGGCCCGGTGCGGCGGCGATGGTCCTGCGCGCCTGCACGACCGGGCTGTCCAGGGGACCCTAGCGCCCCCGTACGCACGTACGGAATGGCTGAAGGCAATCCGCCCCTGTCATATGCCAGCGGACTTCGGCCGCTTCGCCCTATTCGTCCGGGCGGACGACGCCCTTGATCAGCAGGGAGCCCGCTCCCGCGACCGTGATCTGGCGGCCCGTACGCGGTGCGTGGACCATCTCGCCGCCGCCCACGTACATCCCGACGTGGCTTGCGTCACGCTTGTAGATGATCAAGTCGCCGGGGCGCATCTTCCTGATCGGCACGTGCTTCAGCTGCTTCCACTGCTCCTGCGAGGTCCGCGGTATCTCCTCGCCCGCCGCCTGCCAGGCCCGCAGCGTCAGCCCGGAGCAGTCGAACGTGCGCGGGCCCTCGGCGCCCCATTCGTAGTCCTTGCCGATCTGGTTCGTGGCGTAGCCGATGGCCTTCTTGCCGCCCTTCGAGGCCTTGCCGGAGATCTCGTCCAGCACCCCGGACTTCAGCCACTTCGCCTGGCGCGCGCTCGCCGCCTCGTCCTCCAGCTCGCGGAGCTTCTCCAACTCCTTCTCCGCGAGCTGCGATTCGAGGTCCTCGGCCCGCTTGAGATCCTTCTCGATCTTCTTCTTCGCGGCCGCCTTGCGCTTCTTGTTCGCCTCCAGCTTCCGCAGCTTCTTCGAGGCCTCCGCGGCGTACTCGTCCAGGCGGGACTCGGTCTCGGCGAGCGTGGTGATGACGCCCTTGGCGGCCTGCTGGCCCTTGCGCATGATCACCGCGTCGTGCATGAACGCCTCGGGGGTCTTGCGCAGGATCAGATGGGCCTCGTCGGGCATTCCGCCGCTGCGGTACTGGGCACGCGCGAGGGCTCCGGCCGTCTTCGTGTACTTGCCCCGCTTCTCGCGCAGGGAGCCGATCTTCGCCGTGAGTTCGTCGACGGCCTTCTGCTGCTTCTCGGCCTGCTCCTGGGCGCCGTTGTAGGCGTCCGTCGCCGACTCGGCCGCCTCGTGCAGTCGGTCGATCTCCTTGCCGACCTGCTCCAGGCTGCGCATTCCGTCGTCGCCCGGGTCCACCGGACCCGCGTACGCGCTGCCCGCAGCCGGCCCCGCCAGCAACCCCAGCGTGCAGGCCGCCACCAGCATCCGGCGCTTCCCCGTCCCGCCCACGTGGCCCCCTCGCCGTAGTCCGTCTCTCCGGGTTCTCGGTCGTGCCTCGTGCCTCGTGCCCGTCGTGCCTCGCGCCCGTCCGTGCCGGCCGTACGCGTCGTATCCGGTGCCCCTCGGCGTCGCCGCTCCGGCTCCCCGGATACGGCCCTTCGAGTACGGCCCCTCCGAATAGGTCTGCCACCGCCGGCTCCGGTCAACCACCGCCGACCCAGCGGATGTTGCCACGCGTCAGTGGAATCCGACAGGGCGGCGAGCGGGCCGCGGCCCCGCATCCGGACCCGGGATCGATGGTTCAAGCCACCCCCGCCGCACGTCACGGCCCGGCCGCCGCCTCCCCGTGCGGCGCGGAAACGGAACGTACCGGCCACGTCACGGCCGCGCACAGTGCCACTGGCCCGACCGCCGAGGTTCACCGTGCGTTCACTCGCCTTCGTGGGCCGCTTCACCTGATCTGTCTAATTTCAGCCTTACGGAGCGCGAACCTGCGCCCTTCCGAAAACCAACAAGCACCAAAAACAAGCCTCGCGCGCCGCCCCCAACGGCGGGCTCCAGGAAGGAACCGAACGAAGTGATGCTTCAGCGCACGAACCGACTGCGCGCCCTCGCTCTCGGCGCCGTCGCGGTCTCCGGCGCCCTGGTACTCACCGCCTGCGGCTCGGACACCAACACCAGCAAGGACGCCCAGAAGGCCGCCAAGAACATCAAGTGCGACGGCAAGGGCAAGCTGCTCGCGTCCGGCTCCTCGGCCCAGAAGAACGCCGTGGACGCCTGGGTGAAGAACTACCAGACGGCCTGCAAGGAAACGCAGATCAACTACAAGGACGTCGGCTCCGGCGGCGGTATCGAGGAGTGGCTCCAGGGCACCACCGCCTTCGCCGGCTCCGACTCCGCGTTGAAGCCGGAAGAGGTCGCCAAGTCCAAGAAGATCTGCAAGGGCGGCCAGGGCGTCAACCTGCCCATGCTCGGCGGCCCCATCGCGATCTCGTACAACCTCCCGGGTGTGAAGGACCTCGCCCTGGACGCGTCCACGGTCGCCAAGATCTTCGACGGGAAGATCAAGAAGTGGAACGACCCGCAGATCAAGAAGCTCAACCCTGACGCGAAGCTGCCGAGCACCGACGTCCAGCCCTTCCACCGCTCCGACGAGTCGGGCACGACACAGAACCTGGGCAAGTACCTGGGCACCGCGGCCAAGGACGACTGGAAGTACCCGGACGAGAAGTCCTGGCCCGCCAAGGGCGGCCAGGGTGCGTCCGGCTCCGCCGGCATCGCGCAGCAGGTGAAGCAGACCGAAGGCGCCATCGGCTACTTCGAGCTCTCCTACGCCACCGCGAACCAGCTCGACAGCGTCAAGATCGACACCGGCGCCGGCGAGCCCGTCGAGCCCACCTCGGAGAACGCCTCCAAGGCCATCGCGGACGCCAAGGTCGCCGGCAAGGGCAAGGACCTGGCCCTCGACCTGAACTACAACACGAAGGCCGAGGGGGCCTACCCCGTCATCCTCGTCACCTACGAGATCGCCTGCGACAAGGGCAACAAGAGCAAGACGCTCGACGCCACCAAGTCCTTCCTGACCTACACCGCCAGCGAGGACGGCCAGAAGGAGCTCTCGGAGCTCGGCTACGCCCCGCTGCCCGACGAGGTCGCGAAGAAGGTCCGCAGCACCATCCCGGAGCTGTCCTGACCACCGCAGCCAAGGCCACAGCGGCGGCCGCGGCGCACGACGCGTGAAAGGCCGGCCCGGCCCGCCGGGCCGGCCCCACGCCACGTCCGTCCACCTCCCACCCGTCCGGCAGGCCGGACCGGCCCAGAGGGCCACCGGCCCACCGGCCGGCTGAGAGACACCCACCCCATCCGACACCAGCAACCCATCCGGTGCACCGCCGCCAGGGGAACCGTCCCCGACCAGACCGGAGAAATCATGGACACCACCAGCACATCCGAGAAGGCACCGCCGCCCCCCGGCCCCCCGGCCGGCGGCACGGGCGCGGGCGCCCCGGCCCCCGCCCCGATCAAGGGCAAGGCAGTACGTCCCGGCGACAAGATCTTCCTCGGCCTCTCCCGCGGCTCCGGCATCACACTGCTCGTGATCATGGCCGCGATAGCCGGGTTCCTCGCCTACCGCGCGTCGATCGCCGTGTCCCAGGACTCGGTCAACTTCCTGACCGCCTTCGAATGGAACCCGCAGGGCGACCCGCCCGCGTTCGGCATAGGCATCCTCGCCTTCGGCACCGTCGTCAGCTCGGTCATCGCGATGATCATCGCGGTGCCCGTCGCGGTCGGCATCGCCCTGTTCATCTCGCACTACGCGCCGCGCAAGATCGCTTCCCCGCTCGGCTACGTGATCGACCTGCTGGCCGCCGTGCCCTCGATCATCTACGGCCTCTGGGGCGCGCTCTTCCTCGTCCCGTACCTGGACGGGCTCACCCGCTGGCTCGACCAGTTCCTCGGCTGGACGACGGTGTTCGAGATGTCGAACCCCGGCAGCCCGGCCCGCTCGATCTTCACGGTCGGCATCCTGCTCGCGATCATGATCCTGCCGATCATCACCAACGTCTCCCGCGAAGTCTTCCTGCAGTCACCGAAGATGTACGAGGAAGCGGCCCTCGCCCTCGGCGCGACCCGCTGGGAGACCATCCGCACCTCGGTCCTCCCCTTCGGCCGCTCGGGCATCATCTCCGCCTCGATGCTCGGCCTCGGGCGTGCGCTCGGCGAGACGATGGCCGTGGCCACGGTGCTCTCCCCCGGATTCCTCTTCACCTTGCACATCCTCGACCCCGGGAGCGGAACCTTCGCGCAGAACATCGCCGCGAAGTTCAACGAGGCGGACGACTTCGGCCGTGACGCGCTGATCGCCTCCGGCCTCGTCCTCTTCGTCATCACCCTGCTCGTCAACGGCGCGGCACGCTGGATCATCGGGCGCCGCAAGGAGTACTCGGGGGCCAACGCATGAGCAACCACGGCAACGCAGTTCTGGACAAGCCGCAGGTCAGCGACCCGCCGCCGTCCTCCGCGGCGCTCGCACGCCGCCGGCTGCCCCGCTGGTCCCCCGTCGCGGTGGCCCTGGTCTCCGCCGGGCTCGGCATCGGCATCGGCAACGCCGCCGGCTGGCAGAGCCGCACCCAATGGGGCCTGATCGCCGCCCTGTTGTTCGTCGTCATCACGTACGCGGTGACCAGCCTCGTCGAGGACCGCCGGCAGGCACGCGACCGGGTGGCCACCAGCGTCGTCTGGGTCTGTTTCGCCCTCGCCATCGTCCCGCTGGTCTCCCTCGCGTGGACGACGATCAGCCGCGGCGCGAAGCTCCTGGACGGATACTTCCTCACCCACTCCATGGGCGGGATGACCAACCTCGAGGAGGGCGGCGGCGTCTACCACGCCCTGCTCGGCACCCTCGAACAGGTCGGCATCGCCACCCTCATCGCGGCACCCGTCGGCCTGCTCACCGCGGTCTACCTCGTCGAGTACGGGAGTGGCCGTCTCGCCCGCGCCGTCACGTTCTTCGTGGACGTCATGACGGGCATTCCGTCCATCGTCGCGGGCCTGTTCGTCCTCGCCTTCTGGAACCTGGGGCTCGGCTTCGGCCCGTCCGGATTCGCCGGCGCGATGGCACTGGCGATCCTGATGATGCCGGTCGTCGTGCGCTCCACCGAGGAGATGCTCAAGCTCGTACCGAACGAGCTGCGCGAGGCGTCACTGGCGCTCGGCGTGCCGAAGTGGCTCACGATCCTCAAGGTCGTGATTCCCACGTCCATCGGCGGCATCACGACCGGCGTGATGCTCGCGGTCGCGCGCATCACCGGCGAGACGGCACCCGTCATGCTGCTCGTCTTCGGCAACACGCTGATCAACCCGAACCCGTTCTCGGGCGCGCAGGAGTCCCTGCCGCTGTACGTCTGGAACCAGTACAAGCTCGGCAACCCGGCGGCCATCGACCGCGCCTGGGCCGGAGCGCTCGCACTGATCGCCTTCGTGATGCTGCTCAACCTGCTGGCACGCGGCATCGCCCGCTGGAAGGCGCCCAAGGCGGGGGGCCGTTGATGCTCCCCACCGCGTCTGCTCCCACGCCTGCGATCGCGTCCGCGTCCGCACCCGTACGCGCATCCGTGCCCGTACGCGCGAACGCCCCGAACTTCTCGTACTCCCCGCACTCAGAAAGCGACTGACACCATGGCCAAGCGCATCGACGTCAGCGGCCTGACAGCCTTCTACGGCTCGCACCGGGCCATCGACGACATCTCCATGAGCGTCGAACCCCGCTCCGTCACGGCCTTCATCGGCCCCTCCGGCTGCGGCAAGTCCACCTTCCTGCGCACCCTCAACCGCATGCACGAGGTCACCCCCGGCGGCCGCGTCGACGGCAAGGTGATGCTGGACTCCGAGGATCTGTACGGTCCGCAGGTCGACCCCGTCTCCGTACGCCGCACCATCGGCATGGTCTTCCAGCGCCCCAACCCCTTCCCGACGATGTCCATCTACGACAACGTCGCCGCCGGCCTGCGCCTGAACGGCCAGAAGAAGAAGCGGGACCTGGACGAGACCGTCGAGCGTTCCCTCAAGGGCGCCAACCTCTGGAACGAGGTCAAGGACCGCCTGAACAAGCCCGGTTCGGGCCTCTCCGGCGGTCAGCAGCAGCGCCTGTGCATCGCCCGCGCCATCGCGGTGGAGCCGCAGGTGCTGCTGATGGACGAGCCCTGCTCGGCGCTCGACCCCATCTCGACGCTGGCGATCGAGGACCTCATCGCGGACCTGAAGTCGAAGTTCACGATCGTCATCGTCACGCACAACATGCAGCAGGCGGCGCGGGTTTCGGACCGTACGGCCTTCTTCAACCTCGCGGCGGTCGGTGAGCCGGGGAGGCTCATCGAGATCGACGACACCGAGCGGATCTTCTCCAACCCCTCGGTCCAGGCGACGGAGGACTACATCTCCGGCCGCTTCGGCTGAGCCGTCTCCGGCAGACCGGCTGCCGTTCATACAGCCTCGCGGTGCTGCATGGCGGTGCCACCGCAAGGCGGCGGGCTCGCCCCCGACACCACCGGGGGCGAGCCCGCACACGTTTCACCGCACCCGTTCACGGAACAGAGGTGCGGCGGCCCGTCAGCCGAAGAACAGCAGGATGATCCCGTAACACAGCCCCGCCACGAGAGCCGCCGCGGGCATCGTGATGAACCACCCCATGACGATGTTCTTCGCGACGCCCCAACGCACCGCGGAGACACGTTTCGTCGCCCCGACACCCATGATCGCCGAGGTGATGACGTGCGTCGTCGAGATCGGCGCGTCGAAGATGAACGACGCCGTGTACATCACGGACGCCGCGGTCGTCTCACCGGCGAAGCCCTGCGGCGGGTCGAGTTCGATGATCCGGCGCCCCAGCGTGCGCATGATGCGCCACCCGCCGGCGTACGTACCGAGCGAAAGCATCCCGGCGCAGGCGAACTTGACCCACAGGGGGATGCCCTTGGTCTCCTGCACGTCCGCGATGGTCAGAGCCATCACGACGACGCCCATCGTCTTCTGTGCGTCCTGCAGGCCGTGCCCGAGCGCCATGCCCGCCGCGGAGACCGTCTGCGCTATACGGAATCCCCGCTTCGCGCGGTGCGGATTGGAGCGGCGGAAGAGCCAGAGGATCGCCACCATCACCAGGTAGCCGAGCCCCATCCCCACGATGGGCGAGATGAACATCGGCAGGACGACCTTCTCGACCACGCCCGACCAGATGACGACGGTGCCGCCCGCGAGCGCGGCACCGACCATGCCGCCGAAGAGCGCGTGCGAGGACGAGGACGGAAGACCGAAGTACCAGGTGATCAGGTTCCACACGATCGCGCCCGCGAGCGCGGCGAAGAGGATGGCCATCCCGTTCCGCCCGGTGGGCGTCTCGATCAGCCCTTTGCTCACGGTCTCCGCGACCGAGCTGCCGAGGAAGGCGCCCGCGAGGTTCATCACGGCGGCCATGGCCAGCGCGGCGCGCGGCGTCAGAGCACGCGTGGAGACGGATGTGGCGATGGCGTTCGCCGAGTCGTGGAAGCCGTTGGTGTACGTGAAGAAGAGCGCGACCCCGATGGTCACGACCAGAGCGAACGTTTCCACAGGGGGTCAGGACTCCTTGACCGCGATGGTCTCGACCGTGTTCGCCACGTGCTCGAAAGCGTCCGCGGCCTCCTCCAGCACGTCCACGACCTGCTTGAGCTTCATCACGTCCATCGCGTCGTACTTGCCGTTGAAGAGGTAGGCGAGCAGCTTGCGGTGGATCTGGTCCGCCTGGTTCTCCAGCCGGTTGACCTCGATCCAGTACTCGGTGAGGTTGTCCATCGTGCGCAGGTGCGGCATTGCCTCGGCGGTCAGCTCCGCGGCCCGCGCGAGAACCTCGATCTGCTGCTCGATGCCCCTGGGCAGATCCTCGATCTCGTAGAGGACGACAAGATCGACGGCCTCTTCCATGTAGTCCATGATGTCGTCGAGCGAGGAGGCCAGCTTGTAGATGTCCTCCCGGTCGAAGGGCGTGATGAATGAGGAGTTGAGCTGGTGGAAGATCGCGTGCGTGGCGTCGTCGCCCGCGTGTTCCGCAGCCCGCATTCGCTCGGCGATTTCGGCGCGAGCGGAGGACTCCGCCCCGAGCAGTTCCATGAGGAGCTTCGAGCCCGTGACGATGTTGTCCGCGGAGGCCGCGAACATGTCGTAGAAGCTCGTCTCCCTTGGGGTCAGACGAAAGCGCACTGGAGTTCCTCGGGGTGCATCGGAAACGGTCTCGCTGATGCTAAGTGCATCATCCGGCCACTGCGAGCGGCCTCAGACAGTGTCGCCCATAGCTGACTGTGCCCTGAACCGCCCTCCCCGAATCCGGTATCATATACCCACGAGGGGTATATTTTTCGCAGGTGGGACGGCCCAGTCAGGACACGAGCCAGGGCCCCGGCACCGTACATTTCAGGCCATCGGCGACCTTTCCCGGACGCCCCTTCCGGGACCGCCGGACGACCCCACGGAGGACCCATGACGACGACCGGCGCCTCCGGCATCCCGAGCGCCGACGGCGGCAGCGGCGGCGCGGACGGCAACAGCGTGGACGAGCACTGCGCCGCGCACGCGGCCACCGGCGAACACGGCTACAGCAAGGACAAGGACGCGCACCTCAAGCGCCTCCGCCGCATCGAGGGCCAGGTGCGGGGCCTGCAGCGCATGGTCGAGGAGGACGTCTACTGCATCGACGTGCTGACCCAGGTCTCAGCCTCGACGAAGGCGCTGCAGTCCTTCGCCCTGCAGCTGCTCGAAGAGCATCTGCGGCACTGCGTCGCCCACGCAGCCAAGGAGGGCGGCGCGGAGATGGACGAAAAGGTGGAAGAGGCCACGGCCGCCATAGCCCGTCTGCTGCGCACGTAAGAGCAGGAGGTGAACGGTGCCCGGTGCCCGGTGACCCGGCCCGCCGGGGCGGGACCGCAGGGACCGGGCGGCACGGGTCAGGCAAGTACGGGCGACGCGGGGCGAAACGGGACGGAACACGGAAGGCGGCGGCACGCTGCGGGCGTTACGGGCGGCACGGGCGGTGAAAGGGCGGTCCGGCGCTCCCCGGCACACCGCTCCCAGTGACTGAACACACAGTGAAACGTGGGCCGCAGAGACGGCTGCCGCTCAACTCCGCTGCCCGGACGCCTGCGTGGGCCGGGCGGCCTGCGCGGGTCTGGAGGACGCGGAGCACCGCGGCACCGGCCGCGGCACCGACTGCCAGGCGGTCTCGTCCACCTCGCCGGGAACCGTGCCGAGCACCTCGTCGATACGCGCGATACTCAGCCGTTCCTCACCGGCCTCCGCCGCGGCGGAAGCCGCGATCATCAGCTCGCCGCACAGCTCGATCTCGGCGAGGGCCACGTGATCCTGGACCACAGAACCCCGCGAACCACGACCGGGCACACCGGGAACGCTGCCAGGCACACGCACCACCTCCTCGTGTATCCCCACAGTAGGGACAGGCGCACCCTCCGCACATGGCAATTCCGAACCATTTCGCACTCGTCATCCCAGCCGGAACGTGCTGTGCGAACCCGGTCCAAGACGCCTAGAACGGCGCGATCTCTCCCGTGTAGATGTCATCCGGTTCGGGCATCACGACCTCCACGGGTGCGCCGTAGCCGTAGAACCACGTGGTGGACGCGACAGCGACTCCGCCCTGGTCGTCACCGCCGTCACCTCCTTGCCCGCCGCCGCCCTCGGCGTCGGCCCCGGCGCCACCGCCGGTGCCGGACTTCGTCCCGTCCGGACCGCTCGGCGCACCGCCCGCGAAGGTGAACTGGTGCCGAACCTTCCGGAGGCGCCCCTGCCCATCGATATGCGCGTCAAACGGGACGGCCGCCTCGGAGAAACCGCGGGCCGCCGACTCCAGCTGCCCGCGCCGGTGCGGCGACGCGGCCCGCGCCGCCGCCGCCAGGTCGAGAGTGCCGCGGTAGCGACGTACGGCCGTGCCGCCCGCGGTCCTCGCGGTGCCTTCGTACGTCACCTTCCGTGCGCCGCGCAGCAGTTCCGCCGCGCTCACCGGGTCGGTCGCGCCGGCGGTGATCAGGTTCCCGTCAGCGAGCGTGTCCGTGTTCACGCGCACCCACTTCCCGGCCGGCACGCCCGCGCCCCGGTTCTTCATGTAGAGCGCGCCGGGTACGACGAGTTCCGTGACCGTACGGCGCTCTCCCGGCTGCGCGCCCGAAGTGCCCTCGGGCAGCCGCACGGTGAGAACGCCCCTCCCCTTGCGGTAGTCGAAGCCGCCCTCGCCGTCGATGGCGATACGGGTGCCGCCGCTCGCCATCGACATGGACGTACGGGTCCGTGAGGTGCCGGACTTCCCGAGCTGTGCTGCGGCCTCCCGTACGGCCTTCCGCGGATCGGACGGCGCGGAGAGCCCACGCGAACCGCTCCGTCCGAAGGCCCCGGACGAGCCGGAAGCACCGCCCGTTCCGTGCGCTCCCCGCGGCCCGGTCTGCGGCACGGACGATCCCGGACCTGCGGACGAACCGTCCTGGTTCCTGTCGTTCGCCGCCGCCGTGCCGTCCTCCGAGCACCCCGTGGCCAGCAGCAGCGTCGCGACGGCGGCCAGAACGGCGGCGACGGTAACCCGCACGTGCCTGCGCCCTGCCTCTGGGCCTCGCAGCCCAGGCGATACCCACAGCCAGTGCGCCACCATGGTCTGCCGGCCCCCAACAAGCGTTCTGTTTCCGGGATTCGATCCCTTAACGACAGGCCGGGGCCGCCCGTCACGGGGACGGATACGGTTGGCGGGTGCGACAGCGAACCGGACACGACGAGAGCGATGACCAGGGCGGACACCGCTCGTCGACGGTGGAGCGCGGCGCGTTCAGCCACGCTCGCTGCACGTGCGGCTGGGTGGGTCCGGCCCGGCGGGCGAGAGAGATGTCACGCGCGGACGCGACGGCCCACTCCGCGAGGTACGACCGGGAGGACGGCGACTACCACGCCGACGCGGAGGGGGCCGACGCGGACGGCGTCGGCGCAGACGGCACAGAGGTCGGCGGCACGGACCCCGAGGGCGCCCGCGGCTCCCTCTGAACGGGCTGCCGGCTTCCTCGGATCAGGCCGAACCCGCCGAGCCCATGGTGCTTCGCGCCGATCAGGCCGAGCCCGAACAGTCACAGGCCGGAGCCCGCCGAGCCCGCCGAGCCCAGGGCGCTCAGTCCCGTACTCGCCCGCTCACGCCGCCAGATCGCGGTCGTCGCGGCCGTCCTGCTCACCCGTCGGCGCCTGCGCACCGGAGCCGTCGGACACCTGGGCCCCGGCCTCCTCGCGCGGTTGCGATGCGGCGTCCCCGCGTTCCTCACGCCCCGCGCGTCTGGCGGGGCCCGCCCACACCACAGCTCCCGTACGCGGCGAGTTCGCGAGCGAACGCATCAACGGCGTCAGGGCCCACATGGCCACAGGAGCAAGCAGCAGGGCCACCGCCGCACCGAGGGCGAGTCCTCCGATCACGTCCGTCGGATAGTGAACGCCCATGTAGACGCGGCTGACACCGGCGAGCACGGCGAGCACGATGCCCACCAGCCCGTACCGCCGGTGGACCATGAAGATGCACACGGCCAGTGCCATGGCGAGGGTCGAATGGTCGCTGACGAAGGAGTAGTCGCCCTTGCTCCGGGCGAGCACTTCGAGACCCTTGTGTTCGGTGAAGGGACGCGGCCGCTCGACGATCCCTCTGATGGGGATGTTCACCAGCAGCGCGATCGCGGCGGCCGCCGGCGCCCACAGCAGACCCGCGGAAGCCGTGACCGCTTCCTCACGGGTGTCCTTGCGGCGGACCACTCGCCACCACCCGAGGAGCCCGAGCAGTACGAGTCCGGCGACGATGCCGTACTCACCGACGTATTCCATGGTCCGGTCGGCCCAGGTCGGGGCGGACTCGGCGAGGCCGTTGATCTCGTAGAGCAGATCGACGTCCGGGTCGTCCCAAACTGCCATCGTGATCCTGACCTCGCTCTGCTCTGCTCGTGATCGCTTGCCGCTGCCGACCCCCGTGACCCCTTGCTCCCCGTGGCCCGGGTGACCCGCGTGACCCCATGACCCCGTGGCCGTGAATGCTGCGGAAGCGGGAAGTGTCCTTCCGCCGTACAGGAAACGCCAGTTGACGTCCCGCCCGTTCCGGGACTTACCGAACGATCACCCGGACGTTATCGAAGGGTGACCGATCCTCCCAGCTCAGGGCGCGTCCCTTACTCACTGTCCCGCAATGATTACACGTTTCTGCACATCCCCTTCGCGGCTCAGCCGGGTTCCACCCGCAGCACACCTGTCCGATGGTGTGACGTACCGTCATCCGCGTTGGTTCACGTGTTTCGCGTCACCCGTCGGCCGTCGGCCTCGTCGCCCCGAAGTAGTTCGGTGTGTCGACCGGGTCGAAGCGGATCTTTGCCCCGGTGTAGGGGGCGTTGATCATGTGACCGCCGCCGACGTAGATCCCCACGTGGTCGATGGAGCGTGAGTTGTTCATGTCGGTGCCGAAGAACACCAGGTCGCCGGGGAGCAGTTCGTCGCGCTTCGGGTGCGGACCGCTGTTCCACTGGTCGTTGGCGACACGCGGCAGCTGAACGCCGACGCTTCGGTACGCGGCCAGCGTCAGGCCCGAGCAGTCGAACCGGCCGCCCTGCTCCGGGGTGCCGTTCCCGCCCCACAGATACGGCGTTCCGAGCTTCTTCTGCGCGTAGTAGATGGCGCCCGCGGCCCGCTTGGACGGATCGACGCGGCCCTTGGTGGAGGCGAAGCTCTGCTCCATCTTCCTGATGGTCGACACGTAGTTCTTCGTCTCGCGGTAGGGCGGCACGCCGCCGTACTTGATCACTGCGTACGCGCCGGCGTTGTACGCCGCCAGCATGTTCTCGGTGGGGTCGCCCGGCGCGTCCTTCACATAGGAGGCCAGCTTGCAGTCGTAGCTGGCCGCGGAGGGGATCGCGTCCTTCGGGTCCCACACGTCGCGGTCGCCGTCGCCGTCGCCGTCGATGCCGTGTGTCGCCCAAGTCCCGGGAATGAACTGGGCGATGCCCTGTGCCTGGGCCCCGCTCTTCGCGTCCGGCCGCCAGCCGCTCTCCTGGTAGAGCTGAGCCGCGAGAAGCGCCGGATTCAGCGCCGGGCACAGCGCGCCCCACTTCTGCACCAGACTCTGATACGCCGTCGGCACCGCGCCCTTGGCCAGCCCCACGGCTCGTCCGCCGGCACCCAGGTGCGCGGCCGCCACATATGTGCCGACGACGAGGAGCACCATGAAGCCGGCGAGCAGCCCCAACCCGCCGCCGACGCCCAGCAGCCAGGCTTTCCTACGTCCCGCACCACGCATCCGCACCACTCAACCATCCCTCATGCGGGCGTGGTTCACTGCCCATCCCGTCCGACTCATGACAGAATCCGATTGGGCGTGCCGTACACGCGCGCCGTATCCTCACTCAACCTTCATTCCCTGAGTGCACGTTCAATCTCCGACATGGGGCGGTGAGTTCACCATGTTTCTGGCGGCCGACAAGGGCGACATCACCACCATCATCGGCGGAATCGCGCCCGACTGGGGTCCGTTCGGGTCGCTGGGCAGCGAGGCCCGCGTCATGATCGAGGTCGTGATGGCCATAGCCATCCTCCTCTGCCTGGGCATCGCCATCTGGGGCGCGGCGAAGCAGCGCATCGGCGCCACGGCCCTCCGCGACACCTTCAGCGCCGAGCAGGGGAAGGGGCTCATCGTCGCCGGCCTGACCGGCGTCTTCATCATCGGATCGCTCGGCACGCTCTTCACCATCGTCTACGGGATGGCCGTATAGCCGTACGCCTGGGGGGACGGGACTTCGGGTGACTTCAGTCACCCGAAGTCCCGTCCCCCCAGCACCGCCGCAAAGGCGATCCGGTGCCGGACCCGGCGCCGGGCCGGTGCCGATCCCCGCTGTTTCAGAGCCACTTGGGCCCTCGGGGGCCACCTCACTCCACGAAGGACGGACCTCTCAGACGCATGGACATCATCAACCCCGCCCTCGACGACTATCTGCTCGCCCACGCCTCGCCCGCCGACGACATCCTCCGCGACCTCGTCGAGGAGACGCATCAGCTGCAGCCGGGCACGACGATGCAGATCTCGCACGACGAGGGCGAGTTGCTCACGATGCTCGTGCGGCTCACCCAGGCTTCCTTCGCCGTGGAGATCGGCGTCTTCACCGGCTACTCGTCCATCTGCATCGCCCGCGGGCTGCGCGAGGACGGCCGCCTGCTCGCGTGCGACGTCTCCGAGGAGTGGACGTCCGTCGCCCGCCGCTACTGGGACCGCGCCGGGCTGACGGACCGCATCGACCTGCGCCTCGCTCCCGCGGAGGAGACGCTGCGGGCTCTTCCCACGGAGCAGGCCGTCGACTTCGCCTTCATCGACGCCGACAAGACCGGCTACCCGACGTACTACGAGGAGCTGGTCCCGCGGATGCGCCAGGGCGGTCTGATCGTCCTGGACAACGTCCTGCGCGGCGGCCGCGTCGTCGACCCTTCCGCGCAGGACGCCGCAGACCGCGCCATCCGGCAGATCAACGACACGATCACGGCAGACAGCCGCGTCCAGTCGGTCATGCTGCCGCTGCGCGACGGCGTCACCCTGGCACGTAAGCGGTGACGGCGGTCGCAGCGCTGACGCGGGTGATGCGGGAGGCGTTCGTGACGGGCATGCGGGACGACGGGTCCGGCCGCTTCGCCGTGGGCGCAGGCGCTCCCCTTCGTGACTGCTCATAGGCTTCGGGCATGACCAATGCCCTCGCCTTCGACCGCTACTGCGCCGAGATCATCGAGCAGACCCGCCTCTTCCGGGACACCCTCAAGGGCGTCAAGCTCGACACCCGCGTCCCCACGTGTCCGGACTGGACGCTGCGGGATCTGGCAGTGCACCTGGGCAACGGCCACCGCCGTGCCGCAGAGGTCGTACGGAAGAGGGCCACCTCCTTCATCCGCGCGGAGAACGTCCCCGGCTACGGCGGGCCGGCCGACCGCCCGGAGGCGGCCGTCGCCCCCGAGGCCTTCACGGAGGCGCTCAGCACCTGGCTCTCCGAGAGCGCTCAGCTCGTCTCGGACGAACTGCGGGTCGCCGGCGAGGACTCGCGCGCGTGGACGCTCACCGGCGAGCACCGTGCCTCCTTCTGGGCGCGGCGCAGGACGCACGAGACGCTCGTGCACCGCGCGGACGCCGCCCTGGCCGCGGGCTACGGATTCGAGGCGCCGCACGGCCTGGCGGCCGACTGCCTGGACGAGTTCCTCGAACTCACCGGCAGCCCCGAGGCGATGGCGCAGTGGCCCGAGCTGCGCACGCTCGCGGAACGCTCCGGTGACACGCTCCACTTCCACGCGACCGACGCCTCGCAGCCGGACGCGGCAGAGTGGCTGATCCGTCTCGAGGACGAGGGATTCAGCTGGCTGAGGGCCCACGAGAAGGCCACGACCGCCGTGCGCGGCCCGCTCTCGGAGCTGCTTCTCGTCCTCTTCCGCCGTCGGCAGCCCGGCAGCGGTGAGGTCGAAGTGCTGGGCGACGCCGGGCTGTTGGACTTCTGGCTGGAGCGGGTCGGCTTCTAGCGGCCGGCCGCCACCTGGCGCGCCTGCCGTCGTGCACCCTGCCGGCGTGCGAACTCGCGGAGGAACGAAGGGAGATGACTCGTCATCGATGCTCTGCCCGTCCCTGAGGCGTCACCGCCGGTCATGTTCGGTGTGCCCGCTCCCCCTGGGGATCTCCTGCCGTGGCAGTGGGCCCTCCGGCGCCTGACCGCGGCTCACAACTACTGGATCGCCACCACTCGTCCGGGTGGCCGCCCGCACTGCCGGCCGGTGTGGGGTGTATGGCTCGACGACGGTTTCTGGTTCAGCACCGGCTCGCTCGCGGCACGCAATCTTCCGCTCAACGACGAGATCACCGTGCACCTGGAAGATGGCCAGGAGGTGGTGATCGTGGAAGGAACGGCACGGCCCGAGACGGGCCACGGAGCCCTGCAGGCAATGTGTGACGCGTACGGCCCGAAATACGACTACCCGATCTCACCGGTCGGAGGTGAGGTGCGGGACAGCGGCGGAACCGGCGGTCCGGCCCTGCACGTCACGCCGAGGGTGGTGTTCGGCTGGGACCGGGACATGACCTCGCCGACCAGGTGGACCTTCCCCCGCTGAGCGCGCCGCGACTGCGACTGCGACTGCGACTGCGACTGCGACTGCGACTGCGACTGCGACTGCGACTGCGACTGCGACGATATCCACAGCCTGTGGACGGAGCAACGAGCCGCCGGGGCCGGGGAATTCACCGGCCGCCCGGTCAGGTCCGATGCCGGCTCCCGTGTCGCGTACGGGCGTTGTGCGCGCCGTCGTCGACCGGCCCGTGAGCCCTGCGCGCCGTACTGTGCCACCTCAACGGTGAGGGCACGGGCGACATCAGCTGATCACGCCCACAACCGTGCCAAACTCACCGCATGGACCAGCGCACTCACTTCATCACGCTCGCGACGCCGGACCTCGACGCCTCCCGCACCTTCTACCGGGACGGACTCGGCTGGCAGCCACTGGCGGACGTGCCGGGGGAGATCGTCTTCTTCCAGACGGGGCCCGGGCTCGTGCTGGCCTTCTTCGTCGCGGAGAAGTTCCGCGACGACGTGGCGGGCGCCGTGTCGGAGCCCAGCACTTCGGGCGTGACGCTGTCCCACAACGTAGGGAGCCGCGAGGCAGTCGACGAGGTCGTGAACGCCGCCGTCACCGCCGGGGCACGTCTGGTCAAGTCACCGCAGCCCGTCCCCGTGTTCAACGGCTACCACGGCCACTTCGCGGACCCCAACGGCGTCGTCTGGGAGGTCTGCCACAACCCCGGCTGGTCCGTCGACGAGTCCGGCCGCGTCCATCTGGGCCCTGCGGACTGAGAACCGCGGGCCTTCCCGCAGTACGGCGCCGGGGCGGGCGCCGGCACGCTCGGAAGCCGTGTCGGACGCACCCCTGCTCGAACGGGTCCTGCTCAGTGAGCAGTTCGTCGACGCGCACCTGGTCGACCTCGCTCGTCGTCTCCCCCACCTTCTGCCTGTCGCATAGGCACTTGGCGAGCCTGAAGGCGGACGAGACGACGGGACGAGATCGGCATCCGTGACGAGGGTGAGGCGGACGCGCCCGGTGAGACGCGTGAGGCGTCAGGCGTACCGCATGGCAAGACGGTCCGTCACCCGTTGTCCACAGGCCCCCCGTACAGCCAGTGACACAGCTACCTTCGTTTGAGGAGACAATGCAATGACGACAGTTGACTGAGTATGAGGTTCGAGGGGGCACGTCCGGGATGAGCATCGGCGGCGAGGGGTACGGCGAGCGCGACCGTACTGGCGACGAGGGCGCGGCCGGAGGCTACAGCCGCGGCCCGGCCGGCCTCACCACGACCCGCACACGGCTTCCGGGCGGCGAGGGCGGCGGAAGACCGCCGTCGCGCCCCGGGCGCAGCGTCGTCACCGTCGTCGGTGTGGTGGTGCTGCTGATCGCGGCGATCGCCTTCGCCAACCAGAGCGGTGACGGCGACGACGGCGCAGGCGGCAAGCAGGGCGGCGAGGCGCAGCCGACGGCGCCGACGGGGCAGAAGCCGGTCGAGAGCGGCAAGGGCGGCATCGCCTCCGGCTTCCCGCAGTCCGAGCAGGGCGCGGAGAGTGCAGCGGCGAACTACGCGGTGGCCCTCGGCGGTGACGGGATGTTCAGCAAGGGCGAGCGTCACGAGATCGTGGAGGCCGTCAGCGCCCCCTCCTCGCTGAACAATCTGCAAAAGGGCTTCGACGCGGATTACAGCGAGGAGTTGAACAAGAAGATCGGCATCGACGATGAGGGTAAGGCACCGTCAGGGTCGACCTTCGTGAACCGGACGATGCCCGTAGGCACCACGGTGAGGAGCTTCGAAGGCGATGCGGCCACCGTTGCCGTCTGGTGCTCAGGGCTCTTCGGCGTCGCCGGGGAGGAATCGACCAAGCCGGTGAAGAACAGCTGGTTCACGGTCACGTTCAAGTTGAAGTGGACGGACGGCGACTGGAAGGTCGCCGACTCCCGGCAGAAGAACGGCCCGACTCCCGTGAACGGCGACAGTCCGATCTCAGGGGCCGAAGAGATCAGCAAGGCGGTAGACGAGTTCGGAGGCTTCACCTATGCGCGCTAGTCGTAGCCACCGGATGCTTCAACTGGCAAGCCTCGCAGCGAGCTTGCCGGCGGCTCTCCTGCTTTTCGCCGGGCGCGCCGTCGCGGCGCCGTCGGCACCCCAGGACGACCCGTGCGAACTGGTCTCGGGCCCCGCCAAGGAGTACTGCGAAAACGGCGAAGGCGGAGGCGGCAGCAGCGGAGGCGGGGGCGGCGGCGCCCCGGACGCCGCGAGCACCCTCGACCCGCTCTCGTCCCTCGCCAAGGGCTGCGCCAAAGCAGCCGCCTGGACCGTCGACGAGCTCTCCGATCTCGTCAACAAGACGACGAACATCGACTTCACGAACCCCGAGTTCCTGCGCCAGTACGCAGTCGTCTTCGCCGCGTCGACGATCCTCACGCTCACGATCTGGCTGCTCGCCGTCGCCAAACGCGCCATCCGCGGCGTGCCGTTCGTCGAGGCCGTCACCGAGGCGATCGGCTTCCTCTGGCTGACCGTCATCGCGTCGGCGTTCACACCGCTGATCCTGCACACCGTCGTCTCGGCGACCGACGCCGTGACCGACGTCATCGCGGCAGGCACGTCCGATCAGACGGACAAGTTCTTCGGCACGTTCTCCGAAGCGCTCAAGAACGGCGACGACATCGGCGGCGGCCCGATCATGCTGATCGTCGTCTCGCTCATCTCCGTGCTCGCCGCAGGCGTGCTCTATCTCGAACTCGTCGTCAGGGCCGCGCTGTTGTACGTCGGTGCGCTGCTCGGAACGGCCGTGTACGCGGGCCTGGTGGACAAGAACATGTGGGGCCACGTCCGCCGCTGGGCGGGCATCATGATCGCGGTCATCCTCGTCAAACCGGTGATCGTGATCGTGCTCGGGCTGGCCGGGGCGCTCTCCTCGTCCGAAGGGCCGGACGCCTTCTCCGCGATCGTCTCCGGCCTCTCCATCATCATCCTGGCCATCTTCGCGAGCGCCATGATCTACCGCTTCGTCCCCGGCTTCGGCGACGAGATCGTGGGCCACCGCAACGCCTCCCGCGATCCCGCCTCCCGCTCGGCCGCCGCGGTCGTCTCCTCGCCGGCCGCGCTCGTACGCCAGGGCATCAACACGCACAGCGCCCGCGGAGGCGGCGGCCAGTCCGGGTCCGGCGGCGAGGGCGGCGGCGCCAAGCAGCAGCCCGCGGGCCAGGTCTCCGGCGGTGTCGCCGCGCACAGCACCCGCGGCGGCGGGGGAGGCGGCAGCGGCGACGCTCCGCGCCCCAAGGCCCCGCCCCCGCCCCGTACGTACGACCGTTCCGCACCGTCCCGCCCGGCCAGCAACGGCGGCGGCAACCGCACCGGAGGTGACCGCAGGTGACGACGGCGTCCCACACTGCCGCCGCTCCACGCCGCACGTACATGATCGGCCGGGCGCGGCCCAACGCGGCGATCGGCAAGAACCGGGAGACCGGTGAGATCGGTCTGATCATCGCGGGCGCGTTCCTCGGCATGATGAGCGGCCTGCTCATCCCCGTGCTCGCATTCCGCATCCCCGCGCTGGTCGGCTTCCCGATGCTGTCGCTGGCCGCGATCTACGTGCCGTACAAGGGACGTACGTTCTACAAGTGGTTCGAGATCAACCGCTCGTACCGCAGGATGCTCCGCCGAGGCGGTGCCACCTACCGTTCGGAGGCCGCCGAGGCCGGCATCAGGCTGGACGGGCGCGAGGTGGAGGTCGGCCCGCCGCCCGGCGTCGGGCGCATCAACTGGCTGACGGCGCCGTTCGGTCCGGACGAGCTGGCGGTGCTGCTGCATGCCGACCGCCGTACCGTCACGGCGTGCATCGAGATCGAGGGCCCGGGCGTGGGGCTCCGCGACAGCGAGGACCAGGAGGCCCTCGTCGACCGCTTCGGCACGCTCCTCAAGCACGTGGCGAACGGCGACGGCTTCGTCACCCGCCTGCAGATCCTGGCCCGTACGCTGCCCGCCGACCCGGACGCCCACGCCAAGGACGTCGAGCAGCGGGGCGACGAGCGTTCCTCGGTCTGGCTGCGGGAGTCCTACGACCAGCTCCAGTCGATGGTCTCGACCTCCAGCGAGCAGCACCGCGCGTATCTCGTCGCCTGCATGCACTACGGGCGAGAACTGGCCGCCGAGGGCGCGACGATCGCGAAGGCCGCGCAGCGCTCCGCCGGCCGTTCGGGGCGAAAGCTGTCCAAGGACGAGGGCCTCGCGATCATCATGGCACGCGAACTGACCGACATCTGCGCCCGGTTGACGGAGGCGGACATCCGCGTACGTCAGCCGCTCGGCCAGGCACGTCTTGCGTCGCTGATCCACTCGATGTACGACCCGGACCACCCCATCGACCACCTCCAGGCGATGTCGAAGCGCAACGCCTGGCCGGCCGAGCTGGACGCGATGGAGCCGACGTATCTTCAGGCCAAGACGCGGGAGTCCTCGACCCGTGCGCCGTGGTGCCACTCCACGGCGTGGGTGAAGGAGTGGCCGATGACGCCCGTCGGCGTCAACTTCCTTGCGCCGCTGCTCGTTCACACCCCGGACGTGATCCGCACGGTCTCGGTGGCGATGGATCTGGAGCCGACGGAACTGGCCATCGAGCGGATGCTGACCGAGAAGACCAACGACGACGCCGAAGCGAGCCGGCAGGCGAAGATGAACCGCACCATCGACCCGCGCGACGTCGCCGCACACGGCCGTGTCGACCAGCGTGGCGAGGATCTGGCGTCCGGTGCGGCGGGCGTCAACCTCGTCGGCTACATCACGGTCTCCTCGCGCTCCGCGGACTCGCTCGCCCGCGACAAGCGCACGATCCGCGCATCGGCCGGAAAGAGCTACTTGAAGCTGGAGTGGTGCGACAGGGAACATCACCGGGCGTTCGTCAACACGCTGCCGTTCGCGACCGGCATCCGCCGCTGAGGAGGACGCGCGACATGATCAACGGCCGCTGCCCGCACGGCAGTTGTCCGAACCGCCGAACGACCCGCCCGGGCCACCGGGGCGGAAGACACAGCGGGGACCACAGCCGGAGTCACGGCCCGACGGGCGCCCGTCCGGTCGCCGCCGCCGACGGCGCGGACGCCGGGCCGGCCGCACGTACGGTCCCCTCGGCGTCCGCAACCGGCATCCGCCGCGGAAGGGGCTGAAGGTTCTCCCATGGCCTCGCAGGATCCACTGACAGCGATCACCGACGCGTTCACCAGCTTCCTCTTCGGCAAGACGGAGACGACGCGGCTGCCCGTGCGCACCTCCACGGGCCAGGCGCAGGCCGTCTATCTGCCCACCGCCGCCCCCGGCCTGGGCGACTCCGGCGTCATCATCGGCCGCGAGGTCTACAGCGGGAAGGGCTACATATACGACCCCTTCCAGCTCTACGGTCAGCAACTGCCCGCCCCGCACTGGCTCGTCCTCGGAGAATCGGGCAACGGCAAGTCGGCGCTGGAGAAGACGTACGTGCTGCGTCAGCTCCGTTTCCGGGACCGCCAGGTCGTCGTACTCGACGCACAGGGCGAGGACGGCGTCGGCGAATGGAATCTCATCGCCGAGGAGATGGGCATCACCCCCATCCGCCTCGACCCGGCCGCCGCACTGGACCAGGGCATCCGCCTCAACCCGCTCGACCCGTCCATCACCACCACCGGGCAGCTCGCCCTGCTCCGTACGATCATCGAAGTCGCCCTGGGCCACGGCCTGGACGAGCGCTCGGGCTTCGCCCTGAAGGTGGCGCACAGCTATGTCAACGCCACGACGGCCGACCGCCAGCCCGTCCTGACCGACATCGTCGAGCGGCTCCGCCATCCCAAGCCGGAGTCGGCGGAAGCGATGAACGTGGCGCTGGACGACGTACGGGCCTGGGGACTCGACGTCGCCCTCGTCCTGGACCGCCTGGTCGACGGCGACCTGCGCGGGATGTTCGACGGCCCGACGACCGTCGGCATCGACCTCGACGCCCCGCTGATCGTCTTCGACCTCTCCCACATCGACCGCAACTCCATCGCCATGCCGATCCTGATGGCCATCGTCGGCGTCTGGCTGGAACACACCTGGATCCGTCCGGACCGCAAGAAGCGCATCTTCCTGGTCGAAGAGGCGTGGCACATCATCAACAGCCCGTTCGTCGCGCAGCTGTTCCAGCGGCTGCTCAAGTTCGGCCGCCGGCTCGGCCTGTCGTTCGTGGCAGTGGTCCACCACCTCTCCGATGTAGTCGACGGGGCCGCCGCCCGCGAGGCCGCCGCGATCCTCAAGATGGCCTCTACACGGACCATTTACGCGCAGAAGGCCGACGAGGCGCGCGCCACCGGCAAGGTCCTCGGCCTGCCGCGATGGGCCGTCGAGATCATCCCGACACTCTCACCCGGCATCGCCGTGTGGGACGTCAACGGCAATGTGCAGGTCGTCAAGCACCTGGTGACAGAAGCGGAACGGCCACTGGTCTTCACCGACCGCGCGATGACGGAGGCTTCGTCCCAGCCCGAGGACTTCGACGCCTCCCTGGAGGCCGACCTGGAGGCCGAGGCGGAGGCCCGCGCCCTCGCCGTCGAACAGTCACCGTCCTCCAACTCCACCGTCGCCTAGCCATGTCCTACGGATACGACCACCACGGCTCGGGCCACAACCACGAAGGCGGACGCGGCTACGCCTATAGCACGGCCCGCGGCGGCGGCCGGCATGAGCACGGTCCTCGGTACCCGTACGGCGGTCCGTCCCGGCCCCCTCGCCGCGGCCCGGTCCGCGGCGGTACGGGCGGAGGCGGCATTCCGGACGGCCTGCTCCTGGGCGTCCTCGCACTGCTCCTCGGCACCACCGTCCTCACCTGGACGGCCACCGGCCTCGCCGGACTCCTCGCTCACGGCTCCTGGCCCGAAGGCGTCTCCTTCACCCGCACGCCCATGGCCATGCGGGACCTTGCGGCCGACCCCCGGGACCTCGCCGCCGCCTGGCCCGGTGTGAACCCCTCCCACCTGTCCGGACACGGGCTCTTCTGGGGCCTGTTCATCGGACAGCTGCTCATCCTCGCCGTCCTCTCCGTCTTCGCGGTCGGCACCGTCACCCGCGCCCGCGCGGTGCGCACGGCCCGCCGCTCACGCCCGGCTCCGGAAACCGAGCCTGCCGGCACGGACGTACGGCCACAGCCGGCTCAAGCTCCCCCCGTGGAGAAGGAGTCGGCAGACCCCGCCCCGCCAAATCCCGTTCGCGCACCGGCCGTCGAACGGGTAGCTGAAGCGGCGCCCGCCGACCCCAGCGACCCCGCCGACACCCTCGCCACGAGCACCGACCGCGACGGGGGAACGGCGGCCCCTCATACCCTCGTTCAGGACGCTCCAGGCGCCGTCCTCGTCGCCACGTCCGACACCTCACTGTGGGCAGCGACCAAGGACGCCAGGGCCAAGCTCGGCCCCGTCCACCTCTTCGACCCGAGCCAGCTCTGCGACACCCCGGACCGCCTGCGCTGGTCCCCGCACCACGGCTGCTCCGACCGTTCAACGGCCGCGTCGCGCGCCGCGGCCCTCCTCGCACCGCTGCGCTCATCCCGTCCCATCGACGCCGAGATGCACTCCGCCGCAGAGACCCTGCTGCGCTGCTGGCTCCACGCGGCCGCCCTCGACGACCGCCCGTTCCGCGAAGTGCACCGCTGGGCCATCGCCAAGACCACACCGACCGACCCCGTACAGACGCTCCGCACCCACCCCAAGGCGTCGCCCGGAGCCGCCGGCGAACTGGAGGCCACGCTCACGGGCCACCCCGAACGCCGCAAGCACGCCACCGAACTCGTGCGCCGCGCCCTCTCCCCGTTGTCCCAGCTCCACGTCCGCAACGCGTGCACGGCGGCCCGCGCCGACCGCGTCGCCCTGGAATCCTTCATCGACGAAACGGGCACGCTCTATGTAGTGGGCGAAGACCCCGAGTTGATGCCGATCCTCAACGCGCTCGCCCAGAGCGTGGTCGAGCACGGCCGCCGCGTGGCCGCACGGTCATCCCCCGGCCGGCTCGGCCCACCACTCACCACGGTCCTGCAACTCCCCGTCTAGCGTCGTCCTTTCAGCGCGGCCGGGACCGCTCCGGCAGCTGCCGCACCATCTCGTACTCCTTCAGCACAGGCGCCTTCGGATCACTGACGAACCCGCCCGTGCGCACATACCCAATCCGCCGGTAGAAGGCCTCAGCCCGCGGGTTGTGCTCGTGGACATGCAGCAACATCCGCATCACGTAAGGACGTTCACGGGCCCACTCCTCCACAGCCCTGAGCAGCCCCTCCGCCAGCCCGGTACCCCTGTGCTCCGGCCGCACATACACGCCCACGACGTGCGCGCTCTCCCCTTCGTCCAGCACGGTCGCACTGCCCACCCAGCGTCCGCCGCCCTCTTCGTCCTCCCCGATGAACGTCTCCGCCAGAGTCCCTTGCGTCCCCTGCGCCGCACGACGACGCCAGAACTCCTCGCTCTGCCCGGCAGCGTTCTCGTACGTCTCGTTGAAGGCGACGGATGCCGCCGGATCCGCGAGCCCTGCCAACCGCAGCCCACGCAGCTGCTGCCAGTCCTCGGCCAGAACAGCCCGGATCTTGTACGTCATAGCCTGATACTGCCGCAGCGCCCCACCCGGCAGTAGCGATTTGCGCTGCACTTGAGGTAGGAAGCAGCGGGGCCGGCACCCCTCGCCGACCCCGCCTTGTGCACTCCCAGGCCCTCCGCTTGCCCCTCCCGCTGCCACCCATGCACGGCGGCATGCCGGGGTTGTGCGGGCATGAAGAAGCCCCGTTGGTGTGGGTTGTGTTCCCATTCCAACGGGGCTTCTTCTACTGGTAGTTCGGCGGTGTCCTACTCTCCCACACGCTCCCGCATGCAGTACCATCGGCGCAGTAAGGCTTAGCTTCCGGGTTCGGAATGTGACCGGGCGTTTCCCTCACGCTATGACCACCGAAACACACCCCCGGAAAACCCGTATCCGGCACCGGGGAAATCTTTACGTGTGTCAGCAACAACACTGTTCAATTGTATCTGTCAACGGTTGTTGTTTCAGATACCGCACAGTGGACGCGAGCAAAAAGAATCTGTGGTCAAGCCCTCGGCTTATTAGTACCGGTCAACTCCAACCCTCACGGGTCTTCCATATCCGGCCTATCAACCCGGTCATCTCCCGGGAGCCTTAACCCCACACAGGGGGTGGGAGTCCTCATCTCGAAGCAGGCTTCCCGCTTAGATGCTTTCAGCGGTTATCCCTCCCGAACGTAGCCAACCAGCCATGCTCTTGGCAGAACAACTGGCACACCAGAGGTCCGTCCGTCCCGGTCCTCTCGTACTAGGGACAGCCCTTCTCAAGACTCCTACGCGCGCAGCGGATAGGGACCGAACTGTCTCACGACGTTCTAAACCCAGCTCGCGTACCGCTTTAATGGGCGAACAGCCCAACCCTTGGGACCGACTCCAGCCCCAGGATGCGACGAGCCGACATCGAGGTGCCAAACCATCCCGTCGATATGGACTCTTGGGGAAGATCAGCCTGTTATCCCCGGGGTACCTTTTATCCGTTGAGCGACGGCGCTTCCACAAGCCACCGCCGGATCACTAGTCCCGACTTTCGTCCCTGCTCGACCCGTCAGTCTCACAGTCAAGCTCCCTTGTGCACTTACACTCACCACCTGATGACCAACCAGGCTGAGGGAACCTTTGGGCGCCTCCGTTACATTTTAGGAGGCAACCGCCCCAGTTAAACTACCCACCAGACACTGTCCCTGATCCGGATCACGGACCCAGGTTAGACATCCAGCACGATCAGAGTGGTATTTCAACAACGACTCCACACCCGCTGGCGCGAATGCTTCACAGTCTCCCACCTATCCTACACAAACCGAACCGAACACCAATATCAAGCTATAGTAAAGGTCCCGGGGTCTTTCCGTCCTGCTGCGCGAAACGAGCATCTTTACTCGTAGTGCAATTTCACCGGGCCTATGGTTGAGACAGTCAAGAAGTCGTTACGCCATTCGTGCAGGTCGGAACTTACCCGACAAGGAATTTCGCTACCTTAGGATGGTTATAGTTACCACCGCCGTTTACTGGCGCTTAAGTTCTCAGCTTCGCCACACCGAAATGTGACTAACCGGTCCCCTTAACGTTCCAGCACCGGGCAGGCGTCAGTCCGTATACATCGCCTTACGGCTTCGCACGGACCTGTGTTTTTAGTAAACAGTCGCTTCTCGCTGGTCTCTGCGGCCACCACCAGCTCCCCCAGCACGTGGGATCACCAGCCGTGGCCCCCCTTCTCCCGAAGTTACGGGGGCATTTTGCCGAGTTCCTTAACCATAGTTCACCCGAACGCCTCGGTATTCTCTACCAGACCACCTGAGTCGGTTTAGGGTACGGGCCGCAACAGCACTCGCTAGAGGCTTTTCTCGACAGCATAGGATCATCCACTTCACCACAATCGGCTCGGCATCAGGTCTCAGGCCCATGTCATGCGGATTTACCTGCATGACGCCCTACACCCTTACCCCGGGACAACCACCGCCCGGGCTGGACTACCTTCCTGCGTCACCCCATCACTCACCTACTACAGACTCGGACCGCCGGCTCCACCACACCCACAGCATCCCGAAGGACACCGCAGGGGGCTTCACGGGCTTAGCATCACCTGATTCAGCGCTGGCGCACTGCCACGGGTACCGGAATATCAACCGGTTATCCATCGACTACGCCTGTCGGCCTCGCCTTAGGACCCGACTTACCCTGGGCAGATCAGCTTGACCCAGGAACCCTTAGTCAATCGGCGCACACGTTTCTCACGTATGTATCGCTACTCATGCCTGCATTCTCACTCGCATACCGTCCACAACTCGCTTACACGGCTGCTTCACCCGGCACACGACGCTCCCCTACCCACCCACACACCCGTTAGGGCTCACATATGAGTGACACGACGTCGGCGGTGTGCTTGAGCCCCGCTACATTGTCGGCGCGGAATCACTTGACCAGTGAGCTATTACGCACTCTTTCAAGGATGGCTGCTTCTAAGCCAACCTCCTGGTTGTCTCTGCGACTCCACATCCTTTCCCACTTAGCACACGCTTAGGGGCCTTAGTCGATGCTCTGGGCTGTTTCCCTCTCGACCATGGAGCTTATCCCCCACAGTCTCACTGCCGCGCTCTCACTTACCGGCATTCGGAGTTTGGCTAAGGTCAGTAACCCGGTAGGGCCCATCGCCTATCCAGTGCTCTACCTCCGGCAAGAAACACACGACGCTGCACCTAAATGCATTTCGGGGAGAACCAGCTATCACGGAGTTTGATTGGCCTTTCACCCCTAACCACAGGTCATCCCCCAGGTTTTCAACCCTGGTGGGTTCGGGCCTCCACGAAGTCTTACCTCCGCTTCACCCTGCCCATGGCTAGATCACTCCGCTTCGGGTCTTGAACACGCTACTAAACGCCCTCTTCGGACTCGCTTTCGCTACGGCTCCCCCACACGGGTTAACCTCGCAACATGCCGCAAACTCGCAGGCTCATTCTTCAAAAGGCACGCAGTCACGACGCACCAAGCAAGCTTGGCACGCGACGCTCCCACGGCTTGTAGGCACACGGTTTCAGGTACTCTTTCACTCCGCTCCCGCGGTACTTTTCACCATTCCCTCACGGTACTATCCGCTATCGGTCACCAGGGAATATTTAGGCTTGACGGGTGGTCCCGCCAGATTCACACAGGATTTCTCGGGCCCCATGCTACTCGGGTGTCTCTCCAACAAGCCGCTCATGTTTCAGCTACGGGGGTCTTACCCTCTACGCCGGGCCTTTCGCATACCCTTCGCCTACACAAACGGTTTCTCACTCGCCTCACAGCCGGCAGACCATGAAAAGAGAGATCCCACAACCCCGTACATGCAACCCCTGCCGGGTCTCACACACATACGGTTTAGCCTCATCCAGTTTCGCTCGCCACTACTCCCGGAATCACGGTTGTTTTCTCTTCCTGCGGGTACTGAGATGTTTCACTTCCCCGCGTTCCCTCCACACACCCTATACATTCAGATGCAGGTGACAGCCCATGACGACTGCCGGGTTTCCCCATTCGGACACCCCCGGATCACAGCTCGGTTGACAACTCCCCGGGGCCTATCGCGGCCTCCCACGTCCTTCATCGGTTCCTGGTGCCAAGGCATCCACCGTGCGCCCTTAAAAACTTGGCCACAGATGCTCGCGTCCACTGTCCAGTTCTCAAACAACAACCAGCCACCCACCACCCACGCCCACAGACGCAGTACACCGGGACCGGCACCAAGAGACCCACGACCACACGGCCGTACTCTCAGACACCCAACAGCGCGCCCGGCCCCCGCCACCGGCCCGTCCTCCGTTCCACACCCCGTCCGAAGACGAGGCAGTACTTGGATGACAGGCCCGCGACAGCAGACCGAATAGTCAACGTTCCACCCATGAGCAGACCACCGTCGGACATTCGCCGACGAAATGGCTCTGGACGGCAGGACCTCCGAACGGGAGGTGAACCCTGTCGCCACATGCTCCTTAGAAAGGAGGTGATCCAGCCGCACCTTCCGGTACGGCTACCTTGTTACGACTTCGTCCCAATCGCCAGTCCCACCTTCGACGGCTCCCTCCCACAAGGGGTTGGGCCACCGGCTTCGGGTGTTACCGACTTTCGTGACGTGACGGGCGGTGTGTACAAGGCCCGGGAACGTATTCACCGCAGCAATGCTGATCTGCGATTACTAGCGACTCCGACTTCATGGGGTCGAGTTGCAGACCCCAATCCGAACTGAGACCGGCTTTTTGAGATTCGCTCCACCTCACGGCATCGCCACTCATTGTACCGGCCATTGTAGCACGTGTGCAGCCCAAGACATAAGGGGCATGATGACTTGACGTCGTCCCCACCTTCCTCCGAGTTGACCCCGGCAGTCTCCCGTGAGTCCCCAGCACCACAAGGGCCTGCTGGCAACACGAGACAAGGGTTGCGCTCGTTGCGGGACTTAACCCAACATCTCACGACACGAGCTGACGACAGCCATGCACCACCTGTACACCGACCACAAGGGGGACCCTGTCTCCAGGGTTTTCCGGTGTATGTCAAGCCTTGGTAAGGTTCTTCGCGTTGCGTCGAATTAAGCCACATGCTCCGCCGCTTGTGCGGGCCCCCGTCAATTCCTTTGAGTTTTAGCCTTGCGGCCGTACTCCCCAGGCGGGGCACTTAATGCGTTAGCTGCGGCACGGACAACGTGGAATGTCGCCCACACCTAGTGCCCAACGTTTACGGCATGGACTACCAGGGTATCTAATCCTGTTCGCTCCCCATGCTTTCGCTCCTCAGCGTCAGTATCGGCCCAGAGATCCGCCTTCGCCACCGGTGTTCCTCCTGATATCTGCGCATTTCACCGCTACACCAGGAATTCCGATCTCCCCTACCGAACTCCAGCCTGCCCGTATCGAATGCAGACCCAGGGTTAAGCCCCGGGCTTTCACATCCGACGCGACAAGCCGCCTACGAGCTCTTTACGCCCAATAATTCCGGACAACGCTTGCACCCTACGTATTACCGCGGCTGCTGGCACGTAGTTAGCCGGTGCTTCTTCTGCAGGTACCGTCACTCACGCTTCTTCCCTGCTGAAAGAGGTTTACAACCCGAAGGCCGTCATCCCTCACGCGGCGTCGCTGCATCAGGCTTCCGCCCATTGTGCAATATTCCCCACTGCTGCCTCCCGTAGGAGTCTGGGCCGTGTCTCAGTCCCAGTGTGGCCGGTCGCCCTCTCAGGCCGGCTACCCGTCGTCGCCTTGGTAGGCCATCACCCCACCAACAAGCTGATAGGCCGCGGGCTCATCCTGCACCGCCGAAGCTTTCCACCACCAGAGCATGCGCCCGGCAGTCCCATACGGTATTAGACCCCGTTTCCAGGGCTTGTCCCGAAGTGCAGGGCAGATTGCCCACGTGTTACTCACCCGTTCGCCACTAATCCCCGGCCGAAACCGGTTCATCGTTCGACTTGCATGTGTTAAGCACGCCGCCAGCGTTCGTCCTGAGCCAGGATCAAACTCTCCGTGAATGCCTCAAAAAGACAGACCACAAAGAGCGGCACAACCAGGAGGAATAATCCCGGCATGCCAGCACCCTCGCTGTCATCAAAGAAATCCACACCCCTCAAAAACCCGGGATGCGGGGTATCAACATATCTGGCGTTGACTTTTAGCACGCTGTTGAGTTCTCAAAGAACGGACGCTTCCATCACAACCCTGCCACAGGCCACTCCGGGCGCTTCCCTCTCGGTAAACCCGACACTATCAGATCCGAATTCCCGGTCCTCACGGACCGGATTTCCATCCTCAAACCCCTGCCGGGAGGGGGCGCCTTCCGACGCGGCCGCCACATTAGAGGAACTCCCCCGACACCTCAAAATCGAGACGCCACACAACCCACACCGAACTGATTTCCGCACACACAAGCACACGAAAAACAGCCCCGCAGGACGGGGAAGAACACTTCAGTAGAGACTGCCGCCGAACGGCAAGAGCGTCGCACCGGAAGCCGTAGGGCTCCGTGGCAACCCGGAGGACACTACGGATCGGCGTGCACGGTGTCAACTTGCTGCCGGAGGCCGGCCGACCGGCGTCAGTCCAGGTCGGTCAGGCGGCCGCTCGCATCCGGCTGAGCGTCCTCGACGCGGCGCAGGAGGCGCGTGAGGAGTTCACCGAGGAGCGACCGCTCAACCTTGGTGAGGTCCTGGAGCAGTTCTTCCTCGAAGACCGAGGCCTTGCGCATGACTTGGAGCCACTTCTCCCGGCCCTCGTCGGTGATGCCGATGATGACCCGCACCCGGTTCTCCGAGTCGCGCTCCCTCGTCACGAGCCCCTGAGCAAGCATGCGGTCGATGCGGTGGGTCATGGCGGCGGGGGTCAGGCCCAGGCGCTTGGCGATCGTGCCTGGCCACAACTGGTACGGCGCTCCCGCCATCACGAGCTCTCTCAGGACCTCCCACTCCGCATGCCCCAGGCCGAGGGTGCCGAGCTGGCGTCCGTAGGCGACGTTCATCCGCCGGTCGAGGCGGCTGAGCGCGTTGACGACCTTCTCCACCTGAGGGTCCAGGTCGCGGTATTCGCGCTGGTAGATGGCGATCTGCTCGTCGAGCGTGGGCTGTCGGTCCGGCACGGGAGGCATGGGAACGGAGTATCCCACGTGAAGTCGTTCGACATGAACGCTTGCCTTGTGTAGTCTTTATCTTCGAAGTTTAGCTTTGAAGTCTCCTCGCGGGCCGAGGACTCGAGACCAGAGGTAGGTGAGTGTGACCACGGCGATGAGCGCTGCGCTGCGCAGGATCCAGTTCGGGAACGCCCTGGCGGCGTTCGGCAACGGCTTCACGGCACCGTTCCTGTTCATCTATGCCTCGCACGTGCGGGACTTGGGTGACGGCACGGCCGGCGCTGTGCTGGCGGTCTTCGCTGTCGTCGCGCTCGTGGTGCTGCCGTTCACGGGGCGGGTGATCGACCGCCGGGGGCCGATGCCTGTGGCCTTCGCAGGTTCCGCTCTCGGCATGGCCGGGGCGCTGGGGTTCGGCATATCGGAGAGCGCTCCGTCCGTGCTGGCATCGTCGGCACTGATGGGAGCAGGTGTGGCGATTCTGCAGCCTGCCCTCGCGACCATGGTCGTCTCGTGCTCGACGACGGTGACCCGTTCGCACGCCTTCGCGACGCAGTTCTTCCTGAACAACCTCGGTCTGGGTGTCGGCGGTCTGCTCGGGGGGCTCATGGTCGACGAGCACCGGCCCGGGACGTTCACGCTGCTGTTCGTCATAGAGGCCGCGATGTTCGTGGTTCTTGCTGCGGTGCTCGCGACCGTCCGGCTGCCGCAACTCCGGGAGGCCGGCGCCGGCTTGGCCCACGCGGCGGCGGATGAGCGCGAGGCGTCGGCCGAAGGCTGGTCGGTGCTGTTGCGGGACCGGTCGATGGTGCTGCTCTGCGTGCTCGGCTTCGTCCTGTTCTTCGCCTGTTACGGGCAGTTCGAGTCTGGGCTGTCGGCGTACGCGGTCGAGGTCACGCGAATATCGACGTCCACGCTGGGCATCGCGCTCGCGGTCAACACGGGGGTGATCGTCCTGGCGCAGTACGTGGTGCTGCGGCTCGTCGAGCGGCGCCGGCGCAGCAGGGTCGTCGCCCTGGTCGGGGTCATATGGGCGGTCGCCTGGGTGGCCGCCGGCGCCTCCGGCCTGGTGCACGGGGCGCAAGCGGTGGCGACGGCGCTGCTGATCACGACGTACGCGCTCTTCGGCGTCGGCGAGACGATGCTGTCGCCGACCGTGGCACCCCTGGTGGCGGACTTGGCGCCGGGGCGGCTGGTCGGCCAGTACAACTCGGCGTTCGCGCTGGTCAAGCAGCTGGCGCTGGCCGCGGGTCCCGCCGTCGGCGGGCTGCTGGCAGCGGTGGGCGCGTACGGCGTCTACATCGTCATGCTGGTGGGCTGCTCATTCGGTGTGAGCTTGCTGGCGCTGTGCCTGGGGCGGCACCTGACGCCCGCGCAGGACCGGCCGTACCGGTCCCTCGTGGTGGCCGGCGGCAGCGGTGCACAGCGGCGGCCCGCCGAGGCCGACGGGGGTAGCACGGTGGAGGCGGCCCCGATGGAGCGTGCGACTGGGGCGGCGGTCTGAGCGAGTCCGTCTGCGGACCGGCTTCGGTATCGCACGAGGGCATCAACGGAGGGGGCGGAGCGGGGAGTCGGCCCGTTCGGTGGTCGGCCGCGAGGCCGGTCACGCTGTGGGCAGGGCGAACTCGCACCACACCGACTTGCCCCCTCCGGGGGTCCGTCTCGAGCCCCAGGCCGAGGCGATCGTGGCGACGATGGAGATGCCGCGTCCCGCCTCGTCCGCGGCCTCGGCGGCGCAGCGCCTGGGCAGGTGTTCGTCGCCGTCGGTGACCTCGACGATCAGCCGCCGGTCCGTCCGGCGCAGTCGCAGCCGCATCGGCGGGGTGCCGTGCTGGAGGGAGTTGGCGACGAGTTCGCTGGCCGCCAGTACGCCTAGATCCTGGAGTTCCCGGGAGAAGCGCCAGGAGGAGAGCACGCCGGAGGCGAACGCGCGGGCGCGCGGGGCTGCTTCGGTGCCGCCGAGCAGGTCCAAGGCGGCGTTGTGGAACAGCTCGGCGTCAGGACCCGTACGGGCGGGGTGCTGAAGGACGAGGACGGCGACGTCGTCGTCGTGTTCCGCGGTGATGCCGAGGGATCGCAGCAGACGGTCGCAGACGATGTCCGGGGAGCCTGTGGCGCCGGCGAATGCCTGTTCCAGCGTGTGGACTCCGGTGTCGATGTCGGCGTCGCGCCGTTCGACGAGGCCGTCGGTGTACAGAACGGCGGAACCCCCGGGCGGGAGCGGCAGCGAGCTTGAGGCGTGCACCCATCCACCGGTGCCGAGCGGAGGTCCGGTCGGCTCGGGCGCGCGCTGGACCGCTCCGTCCGCGTCGCACACGATGATCGGCGGGTGGCCGGCGGAGGCGTAGTGCAGAAGACCTTCATTGGGGTCGTGAACGGCGTACACGCAGGTCGCGATCTGGCTGGGGTCGATCTCGGCGGCCAGCCCGTCGAGCAGCTGCAGCACCTCGTGCGGGGGGAGATCGAGCCGGGCGTATGCGCGTACGGCAGTGCGGAGTTGACCCATCACGGCCGCGGCACGCACGCCGCGGCCCATCACGTCGCCGATGACGAGGGCAGTGCGGCCGGCGCCGAGGGTGATGACGTCGTACCAGTCACCGCCGACGGCCGCTTCCGTACCGCCCGGCTGGTATGTGGCGGCGACCCGCAAGTCGTCGGGCTGTTCCAGCTCCTGGGGCAGGAGGCTGCGCTGGAGGGTGACCGCTGCCTCGCGCTGGCGGCGTTCGCTGGCGCGCAGGCGCTCAGCCGCCTCGACCTGGTCGGTCACCTCGGCGGCGAAGATCAGCACACCGTTCTCGCCGTCGGCGGTGATGGGTGTGCAGGTGAAGGTGTAGAAGGCGTCGCGGCTGTCACGCGAGTCGGCGGTCCGGGGGACCCGGCGCGACTTGACCGTGCGCGGCTTGCCGCTGCGCAGCACCTGGTCCATGAGGGGGAGCAGGCCGAGTTCGACGAGTTCGGGCAGGGCGTCGCGGGCCGCGTCGCCCTGGGTGCGCGGGCCGAAGACGGCGGTGTACGCGTCGTTGACGTACGCGATGCGGTGGTCGGCGCCGTGCACGACGGCGGCCAGAGCAGGGACCTGGCCGAGCAGATCGTGCACTGACAGCGCATCGATGCTGCGGGTGACGTGGGCGCTGGAGCTCTCAGCCGCCCCGGCGGTCCCCGGGGCCCAGGCCGCTACGGCGGCTTCCGCGCTCTTGCGTTCCGCGTCGGTGAGCACGGACGGAGCGGCGTTGCCCGTTCGCGCTGACCGCCCTCCGGATTCCGCTTCCGGCGCTGCCGTGCCGGTGCGGTGCTCGGCCCGCGCGGCCGGGACGGTGCCGGAGCTCTCCGAGTTCGCGCTGTCGGCCGCGCCGGGGGACTCGTCGTCGCCCCCGGCGCCGTCGGCAGGGCCGTCGGACGTCTGCTGCGCCTGCGCTGCTGCTGCCCTGGCGGCCTGTGCGGCTGAGTTGCGCCGCTGTGTGCCGGGCAGTCGGGCGCTCCAGCGCGTGAAATTCACGGTCGTCCGATTCCTCGTGTAGTCCGGAAGACGGCCCCCCGCTGAGCCGTCGCTGGTCACTGTGTGCGGATGCGAGTCCACTCATGGTCACACGTTCCGCATGGTGCACGGCGCAGACATTGGATCACGCACCGGCCACCCGTCGGATCACCCGGCGTCCCTTCCGGGAGTCGGTCCGGCCGCTCCGGGGAGGCGGACCCCGGAGCGGTTCCTCAGCCGTCCTCGGGACGGCGTACGCCACCTGCCGCGAGTTCGAACTCGGCACGGGGATGTTCGAGCGAACCGAGTGAGACGATCTCGCGCTTGAAGAGCCCCGCCAAGGTCCATTCGGCGAGGACTCTTGCCTTTCTGTTGATCGTGGGGACGCGGCTGAGGTGGTAGGCGCGGTGCATGAACCACGCCGGGTAGCCCTTCAGCTTGCGCCCGTAGACGTGCGCGACGCCCTTGTGCAGTCCGAGCGATGCGACGGAGCCCGCGTAGGCGTGACGGTAGTCGGTGGCGGGCTCGCCCCGCAGGGTGGCCGCGATGTTGTCCGCGAGGCGGCGCGCCTGGCGCACGGCGTGCTGGGCGTTGGGGGCGCACAGGGCGCCCTTCTCGCCCTTCTCCTCGGAGAGGAGGTCGGGCACGGCGGCTGCGTCGCCCGCGGACCACGCGTTCTCGACGCCGTCGACGCGCAGTTGAGCCGTGCACTTGAGTCTGCCGCGGCCGTTGAGGGGGAGGCCTGCCGCGGCGAGCACGGGGTGCGGTTTGACGCCGGCTGTCCAGACGAGGGTGCGCGTGGGGTGGCGGGAGCCGTCGCTGAGCACGGCGACCCGCTCCTCGCAGGAGTCCAGGCGGGTCTCCAGCCGTACGTCGATGTTGCGGGCGCGCAGCTCGCGCAGCGCGTAGACGCCCATCTCCTCGCCGACCTCGGGGAGGATCTTCGCGGAGGCCTCGACGAGCAGGAATTTCATCTCCTCGGCGCGCACGTTGTGGTAGTAGCGGCACGCGTAGCGGGCCATGTCCTCCAGCTCCGCCAGGGCCTCGACCCCCGCGTAACCGCCGCCGACGAAGACGAACGTGAGAGCGGCGTCGCGAATCTCAGGGTTGCGGGTGGACGAGGCGATGTCGAGCTGTTCGAGCACGTGGTTGCGGAGCCCGATGGCCTCCTCGACCGTCTTGAAGCCGATGCCGTGCTCCGCGAGACCGGGGACGGGGAGGGTGCGGGAGACGGAGCCGGGCGCCAGTACGAGTTCGGTGTAGGGGATCTCGACGGCGGCGGTTCCTTCCTCCTCCGTGGCGAGCGTCTTGACGTGGGCGACGCGCCGTTCGTGGTCGATGGAGACCGCTTCGCCGACGACGAGCCGGCAGTCCCGCAGGACTCTGCGCAGGGGTACGACGACATGGCGCGGCGAGATGGACCCGGCGGCCGCTTCGGGGAGGAAGGGCTGGTAGGTCATGTAGGGCTCGGGGTCGACCACGACGACCTCGACCCCGCCGGAGCTGCCGGGGCCGTTCGCTGTCTGCCTGAGCTGGTGCTTCAGCTTTTGCTGAAGACGCAGGGCCGTGTACATGCCCACATATCCGCCGCCGATCACGAGGATGCGGGCGGTTCCGTTCATCGCCTTCGTCACGAGTCCATGACGCACCCGCGACCGGGTGTTTGTCCACAGGCTCAAAGAATTGTGTGACCGACGGAAACCCTGCATCCGCTTCCCGTTCCGGCACCGCAACGTGCGGATCACAGCAGGTCAGAAGGGGAATGCTGAGGTGCGGAAAGTGGTGCGCGGCGCTTCCGTGGGGTGTCGTTCCGGCCACTGTGGGACGTCCGCCAGACCGCCCTCTTCTCTCATGACCAGAGTCTCAACTATCTTCGATGGTCGTCGGAGGTGCGGTGCTTGAGGACCACGGTGCCGGCGCCGCCGACCGCGACAGCGTGAGGGTCTCCGGGGGGAGACTTTGATGACCGGGGGAAATTTGATGCGCATTCAGGGTATTCACGGCTCTTCTTCCATTGCCGCTGCCATGTCGGCGGTTCCGGACACGGGGAGCCAGGGGGCGGGCGACGGCGGCAGCGGAATCGGCGCCGTCGAAGACACCACCAGCGCGAACAGGGCCGGCAGGGCCGCAGAGGCCGTGGCCGCCCCGCGTCCAACTCCGTTGCGAGTGGACGCGCAGAGGAATCTCGAACATGTACTGAGGGCCGCCCGCGAGGTCTTCGGCGAGCTGGGCTACGGCGCGCCGATGGAGGACGTCGCCCGGCGGGCCCGGGTCGGTGTGGGCACCGTCTACCGCCGGTTCCCGAGCAAGGACGTACTGGTCCGGCGGATAGCGGCGGAGGAGACTGCCCGCCTCACCGAACAGGCACGCACCGCGCTGGGGCAGGAGCAGGAGCCGTGGTCGGCTCTCTCACGCTTCCTTCGCACATCGGTGGCCTCGGGTGCGGGCCGTCTGCTGCCGCCCCGGATACTGCGCGCAGACGGCTGGGGCGGCGATGTGCCGGTCGCCGGAGGCTCTCCGGCGCGGGTGCCGCAGCAGCGGCAGGCCGCGTACGAGCAGGAGGGCCAGGCCGGGCTGCGGCTGGTCGAGGACGGTACCTCTGCCACGGCGGCACCTGCTCAAGGGCAGACCGGGCGTGGCGACGGTGACGGTCTGGAGGGGTTCGAAGACGACTCCGGCTGTGCGGAGTTGCTGGGCGTCGTCGGTCAGATGGTGCAACGAACCCGTGAGGCGGGGGAGTTGCGCGACGATGTGACGGTCGGCGACGTGCTGCTGGTGATAGCCACCGCGGCACCCTCGCTCCCGGACGCCGCACAACAGGCGGCGGCGTCGAGGCGGCTGCTCGAGATACTTCTGGAAGGGCTGCGCCCGCGCCCTCAGGCGTGAGGGCGCGGGCGATCTCGGGGGCAGCGACGGGCACGTGACTCCGGTCCGGGTTCGGATCTGGGTCCGGGTTCGGATCCGGGTCCGGGTTCCGGTCCCGGTCCGGGTTCGAGTCGGGGCCGGCGGGTCCGTGGGGCTCTGCGTTCCGGCCGTGTCCTGACTCGCTCACACGCTCACTCCAGCCCGGGAGTCCGGGGTGGTACGGGCGTGGACTGGACGATCGAAGTTGTCGTCTGCCCGTAGAGCAGAAACCGGTCGAGGACCTCCTCGAACGAACTGACGCCCGCCGCATGGACCTTGATCAGAAAGCAGTCCTCGCCGGTGACGCGATGGCACTCGCTGACCTGGGGGAGGCTCTGAGCGAGTTCGGCGATCTTCGGCAGCTGCCCTGGCCCGGGCCGTACGCGCACGAAGGCGGCCACCGGGTAGCCGAGCGCTGCCGGGTCGACGTCCAGGCGGTAGCCGCGGATGACTCCGCTCTCCTGGAGCCTGCGCAGACGGTCCCGCGCGGTGGGCACCGAGACCTCGATACGTCGGGCCAGTTCGGCGGTGGGCAGACGGGGGTCGGCGTCCAGCTCCACCAGAAGCGCCCTGTCCACAGCATCCATCTTCATCATCGCCAAGTTGAGAGGTGATCTGTAGAGACAACAAGAAACCATTTCACTGAAGAGCTTGCCTTTTCGTCATGGTTCCGCCAGAGAATTGTTGCGATCGTGCCATGCATGGTCAACCTCCCGCGTTTCCTCACAGGCTCAGGCACAGGTACGGGCAGGAGTCCCGGGACGGACGCCGGTGCCGTCGGCGGTGCCGGCGCCGGGCGGTCCGGCGGAGAAGCGGAGTCCCGGGCCCGCAGCAAGGCCGTCGCGGCGGGCGGCAGGCTTCCTCCGTCCACGTACTTCGTGACCAGTGCGGTCTTCCACTACCTCGGGCCGGCGTTCGCGGTTCTGCTGTTCGCCCGGATCGATGTGCTGGGGGTCGCCTGGCTCCGGTGTGCCTCCGCCGCGGTCGTCTTCGCCATATGGCGTCGGCCGTGGCGGGTGTGGGCGAGGTCCTCCGGGCGTCGGCGGCGGCTGCTTCTGGCGCTGGGGGCGGTGCTGGGGCTGATGAACAGTTCGTTCTATCTCGCCTTGGAGCGGCTGCCGTTGGGGACGGTGGGCGCGATCGAGTTCCTGGGGCCGGTGCTGCTTGCCGCGCTGGGGCTGCGTACCGCGCGCAACGCGTGTGCGCTGTTCATCGCAGTCGGCGGGGTCTGGCTGCTCACGGACGTGCATCTCGCCGCCGAACCGCTGGGCCTGGCCTTCGCGTTCGGCAACTGTGCCCTGTTCGTGCTCTACGTGGTGCTGGGTCACCGGCTGGCGGCTGACGGCGGAGCGTCGGGCATCGACCGACTGGGTGCGGCGATGCTCGTGGCGATGGCCGTGGTGGCTCCCGTCGGCATCGGTGACGCGGCGGAGGCGCTCACGTCACCGGTGCTGCTGGCGAGCGCGTTCGGGGTGGGGATCTGTTCCTCCGTCATCCCCTACGTATGCGATCAGCTCGCCATGTCACGGCTGCCTCGTGCCACGTTCGCGCTCATGCTCTCGCTGCTGCCGGCCACGGCGGTCGCCGTCGGCTTCGTGGTGCTCGGTCAGACACCCACATGGCTCGAACTGGCCGGCGTCGCCCTGGTCGTGGCCGGCGTCGCGATCCATCAGGAGCGCTCCGCCGTCCCGCCGCCGTCACAGTCACAGGGGTCGTCGCAGCCGTCACGGCCGTAGCGGAGATCGCCGGCGTAGTGGAGGGCGCCGGTGTCGCCCTCGGGGTCAGAGTGCCGGACGTTGCTGGGCGGCGGGGAGCACGCCCGAGGCCACCGCCCGCTGCCGTGGTGCGGCGGAGCCCGTCCAGCATGTGCCGCGCCGCGAGACGAGGCGGCGCAGCCACAGCTCCGTCGAGACGAGGTCGGCGAGGCCGTCGAGGGGCAGCGGTTCGCCCTGGGAGGCGGCGCGGATGGCCTTGCGTACGACTCGGGCCTCGACCAGTCCGGCGTCCGCGAGGAGGGGGGAGTCGAAGAGTTCGATGAGTTCGCCGGCGGCGGTGCGCAGACCCGCCCGTACGGAGGCCGCCTGGTACGCGTGGGACGGGGCGCCCCAGCCCGCCGGCAGTTCGTGCACACCGGCGCCCGCCAGCACCGCGCGCAGCACGGACGCCCGAGCGCCCGGCTTGACGCGCAGCGCTTCGGGGAGGTCGCGGCAGGCCCGTACGACCTGGTTGTCGTAGAAGGGGGCGTGCAGACGCTGGTTGCGGACCTCGGCGGCCTGTTCGAGTACCCGGTGGTCCGCGGCCTGACGGGCGAGGGCGGCGCGGGCACGCCGTTCGCCGGGACGTTCCACGGTGGGGCGGAGCCTGGCCGCCGCTTCGAGCCGTACGGACACCTCGGCCAGGGCCTCTCCCGTCAGCCACCGGGCCGCAGGGCCCGGACGGCACCAGGTGAGGGCGGCCACCGAGGCGCCGACGGCGCCCTCACTGCCGTAGCCGCCCGCACCGCCGAAGGGTCCGAGGTCGGCAAAACCTTTCCCCATGTCCGCGCCCTGGCCGGAACCGGAGCCGTCCACCGAGCCGTCATCCGAACTCCGCCCCTGACCGGCCGAGTTCCGCCCGGAGCCGTTCCGTCCCGAGCCGCTGCGCCCGAAGCCGCCGGAGCGCAGCCGCTCGGCGGTGGCGGTGACGCCGTCCCGGTACTGCGTACGGGCGAGCTTGCGCGCGGCCCTGTAGACCGTCCACGGCACCAGCACCGACCGGCCCGGCGGTACGTCCTCCGCGCGCGCCAACGCCGCGACGGGACGCAGCAGATGACGTCGGCGGCGGTCCATCAGCAGATCCGCGAGACGCGCCGGGTGAGCGTCGATCACCTGACGTGCGCCGTACCCGACGAAGTGGTCCGAGCTGCCGACCGCCAGCCGCTGCCGGTGTCTGTCCGCGACGACGAGCGACGGACCGGGCTCATCCGTGAGAGGCCCCTCCAACTCGGCGAAGGGCAGGGCCTCTTCACCGGCCGCGACGACGACGTGATGCAGCCGCGGATCGTCCGCGATGCTGCGCGCCCGTTCCAGCTCCGCGGCGGCGGAGCCGTCCGAACCGCCGCTGGTGGCAAGGTCGTTGAAGGTCACGGCCAGCAGCCGCGCGCCCCCTTCCGTGCCGTCCAGTGCGCCGTGCACGGTCCCTGGCACCCCCGGCAGCCCGGCGGCGAGCAGGGCGAGCGTGCCGGAGGCGGGACCGCCCGAGAGATCGGCGCCCACACCGGGCGCGGGGCCGCCGCGTGCGGCGCGCCGGTCGGCGGGGCCCATGCCGGGGACCGGGCCGGGGTCGCGGCCGTCCATGCCATGGGTGGCACGGCCGTTGCGGGCGCCTGACGCACCGCCGGCGGCCGTTCGCCCGGGCCCGCCCGGGTCGGGCCCGCTGCCGCTGTACGGCTCGCGTCCGTAGGAGTCGTGGATGTACGAGTCGTGGATGTACGAGTCGCGTCCGTACGAGTCGCGTCCGTACGAGTCGTCGACGTACGGCTGGTGGCCGTGCCCGTACCCGTACCCGTCATGGGCGTACGCATCGTGCCCGTACGCACTCGCGGGATGCCCCTCGTCGCTGAACGCCCGTTCGCCGTAGGTCCGTTCGCCGTACGCGCCGTCCCCATATGCACCGTCCGCATACGCGCCGTCCCCGTAAGCGGCACCGGGGTACTCGCCGCCGGAGCCGTATCCCAGGTCGCTCTCCGACGCATGCCGCGGTGCCGCCAGCCGCGCCCGTACGGCCTCCACCAGCGCGTCCCGCACCCGAGCGACCGCCGTCTCGGGGTCCACGGGCGGCGGGGCGGAGACGACGAGCGACGACGCGGGCTCGTAACTGGTGATCTCACGGCTGCCTTCGCGCAGGATCAGCGCGTGGCCGGGCGGTACGCGACGCACCCCCTCGTACGGAGTGCCGTCTCCGAGCGCCTCGGGCGCATCGGGACAGGCGAGCAGCGCGCCGAGGTGACCGATGTCGAGTTGCGCCTCGGTGAGGTCGGCGAGCGGCAGGGCGGCGGTGGCGTAGGCGGTGCCGCCGTCCCACGGCGTGTGGAAGACGGGACGGGCGCCCGCGAGGTCGGCAGCGACGGTGAGGCGACGGCCGACGCAGGCGACCGCCGTGTAACTGCCGGGCCAGGCGGTCAGATGCCGGTACGCGCCGCCGCGTGCGGCGGAGAGACCCACACGCAGTTCTTCGTCGCTGGCGCCGCAACACCCGAAGACGGCAAGGCGGTTGGCGGCGTCGGCCTCGACGATCCGAACCTCGTCCGGACGCCAGTCCCCCACCGCCCAGAGCGGGTCGGGGTCACTCCACAGAAGCTGTGCGCCCACCGGCTCCAGAGAACCCGGCGTGTACTGTCCGCGTCCCGGAGCGGCGCTGCTCCATCCCACCAACCATCGCATCGCCGCCCGCCTCCGCTGCCTGAGTGACGCCGTCGTGGGGCCTGCCTCCCCCTGCTTCCGGGGAATGCCTGTCCCCTGCCTTCGGCGGGGAGGCCCCATGCTGCCCTGCGGCCATGTTGCCACGAGTAGGGTGCACGAGAGGCGTGAAAGGGGCGCATATCTGGCCCCAACGCGCCGCTCATGAAGGCGGGTTGCACGGCACGTGCGCCGGGTCGGCCGCGCAGACGGGGGCCGCCGCGCTTTCGGCGACAGTCGGACGGGAGCTGGACGGCAGCGGGACGGCAGCCCGTGGGGCTCTCCTCGGGCCTCCGCCCCGGCAGCCCCCGGACGTAAGGCATATACCGCTGGCTTCGGCTCGCGGCACCGCACGGCTGACCGATGTTATTCGGCCAAGTATGGGAGCGCGGCCGCGCGTTGAGCTGACCCCCGGAGTCCGTTTCTGCGGACCCCGGATTCCTACGCCCCGTGTTCACCGCGTTCGTACGTCCGCCCGCGGCCGATGCCCGTACGGAGCCGTACGGAGGTACGTCCGCGACCCCGTGCCGGAGCCCCGACGCCCGGGCAGGTGATCGGAACCGATCGGAGCCGAAGGCGCGCGAGAACGTGCCGGAACTGTGAGGGCTCCGGAGGCGAAGCGCCGGAGCAAACCGCCGATAGGCGCGTCGCGACAGATCCGCACGGCCCCGACAGCGCTCCCGCCCAGGCCGGTTTGGCGCTCGCGAAGCAGCAACTCGACGGCGGAGAAGGCGGCGGAGAAGCGGAGAAGACGGCGGAGACGGCGGAGCAGCCGACGCCCGGGAATCACACCGAAGAAGGTGCGTCGGTGGGTTCGCCGCACGTCGGCGGGGTTCGCCGGCCCGGGAAGGCTTCTCCAACTTCCCGGGCCGGACCGTCGCCCGCGGGGAATGGGGCGGCGGTTTCCCCCAGCCCGCTGGTCCAGTTCAGCGGGCCGACCCACGCACTTCTCATGGAAGCTCCCGCCCGACGCCCCGCACAGGCGCATGAGCAGGCGCACGACCACACACCCGGAGCACGGGAGGCACCGGCCGCGGCGCCGTTATCCGACGATTTCTTCACACGGATTTCGGCCTACTCCTGTGCGTCCTACGGCAGTTGGCACGTGACGGACGCACGTACGCACCCGCCGGGACACACACGCAGCCACAACCGAACAAGCACTGGCACACCCAGGCACAAAGGGGCAGACACAGACACGGCGGACATCAGCAGACACACACAGATGCCGGCAGACACAGACAGACACCGGCAGACACAAGGACGCGGGCACAGACACACACATGAAAACTCCCCCCGGAAACACTGTCCGGTTTCCACGACGTCCGCCCGCCTCCCGACCGGGCAATCCGCCTGTCCCCCGCCGTGCCCCCGCCGGTGCCCACCCCCGGGATCTCACCGACGCGCCACCCTCGCGCCACCCCCCACCTGCCGAGGCGCCGAAGACGTTCCGCCGACGGCCCCCATGGGTTTCCGCCGTCCGCCCGCAACCGACCGCCGCCACACACGCGGACGGTCACGCGAACCGGCATCCGGCGACAGACCGTACACAGCTCCGAGCCCCTCCACACCGCTCGACACCGCCCTGCGCACGGACACGAATCCCGCCATCCCATCCAGCGCCCCTTAACGGTAGGGATGCGGCGAACTACGCTAAGTCCTCAGTGCGTCCCGCGCCGTACCTGCCGCACAGGTCCGGTCTCCAGGGAGGCATCCCGCGAGTCTTACGCGGGTAGCAGGTGCCTTGCCGCCGGTTCGCACCGGCCGGCGGGGTGGCCGTCGCTGTGTGTCAGGGGTGTGCGCGCATGTCCAGGGAGCCACGCGGGCCGAATGAGAAACTCGGCACCGTTCTCGCCCTCGCAGGGATCAGCAACGCCGGACTCGCCCGCAGGGTCAACGACTTGGGTGCGCAGCGCGGTCTGACGCTCCGCTACGACAAGACGTCGGTCGCCCGCTGGGTCTCCAAGGGAATGGTCCCGCAGGGCGCCGCGCCCCATCTCATCGCGGCGGCGATCGGCAGCAAGCTGGGCCGCCCCGTACCGCTGCACGAGATCGGACTCGCGGACGCCGACCCCGCGCCCGAAGTCGGCCTCGCCTTCCCGCGCGACGTACGCGCCGCGGTGAAGGCCGCCACCGATCTGTACCGTCTGGACCTGCACGGCGGCCGCCGCGGCGGTGGCGGCATCTGGCAGTCGCTGGCCGGGTCGTTCGCCGTCAGCGCGTACGCGACGCCCGCGTCCCGCTGGCTGATAACCCCGGCCGACAGTTCCGTCGCCCGCGACCCGGAGACCGCCGCCGCATCCGGCACGGGCGCGGGCACCGGGGCGGACGGCTCCGCCGGGGACGGCGGATCCGCCAACAGCCCTGACAGCGGGGCCGATTCGGAGCCCGCGGCGGCGCTGCGCGTCGGCCACACCGACGTCGCAAAGCTGCGCGAGGCCGCGGACGAGGCGCGCCGCTGGGACTCCAAGTACGGTGGCGGCGACTGGCGTTCGTCGATGGTCCCGGAGTGTCTGCGAGTGGACGCGGCGCCGTTACTTCTCGGCGCGTACACCGACGAGGTCGGCCGCTCTCTCTTCGGCGCCACCTCCGAACTCACGCGCCTCGCGGGCTGGATGGCCTTCGACACCGGGCAGCAGGAGGCGGCTCAGCGCTACTACATCCAGGCACTGCGGCTGGCCCGCGCCGCGGCCGACGTCCCGCTCGGCGGCTACGTTCTGGCCTCCATGTCGCTCCAGGCCACCTACCGCGGCTTCGCCGACGAGGGCGTCGACCTCGCGCAGGCCGCCGTGGAACGCAACCGCGGCCTCGCCACCGCGCGCACCATGAGCTTCTTCCGTCTCGTCGAGGCCCGTGCACACGCCAAGGCCAACGATTCGCACGCGTGCGGCGCCGCCCTCTCCGGCGCGGAGAGCTGGCTGGAGCGGGCGCGCGAAGGCGACGCCGACCCCTCCTGGCTGGACTTCTACTCCTACGACCGGCTCGCCGCCGACGCCGCCGAGTGCTACCGCGACCTGAAGGCCCCGCGCCAGGTGCGCCGCTTCACCGAGAAGGCGCTGTCGAAGCCGACGGAGGAGTTCGTACGGTCGCACGGGCTGCGCCTCGTCGTATCGGCGGTCGCCGAGCTGGAGTCGGGCAACCTCGACGCCGCGTGCGCTGCGGGAGCGCGTGCCGTCGAGGTGGCCGGCCGCATCTCCTCGGCCCGCACCACCGAGTACGTACGGGACCTGCTGCACCGTCTGGAGCCGTACGGGGACGAGCCGCGGGTTGCGGAGCTGCGGGAGCAGGCACGGCCGCTGCTGGCGGCACCGGCGTGAGGCCGGCTGCCCGCCCAGGCGGAATCCGCCGGAGCGGACGCGGCGCGAGGACGAGCACGAGGACCGGTGCCGGCGCGCGTGCCGGTGCCCGTACGAGCGCGAGGACCGGTGCCCGTACGAGCACGCGTGCCGGCGGAAGTGGAACGGGGTTGCCCGCATCGTGACCTGCGTCGCAGCCTGTTGTCAGTGGTGCGGTTCATGATGGAGAACGTGCCCGCCGACACGACCGACACGTCCCCGACGAGCAGAGCGCCCGCGTCCCGCCCGTCTCACCCACCCCAAACGTCCAGCGCCTCCAGCACCACCCCGGGGAGAGCCATGCAAGAGCCGGCGCCCGCCACGCCCGGCAGCTCCCGCCGCGCCCGCCCCCGCCCCGGGTACGACTGCGATGTCGTGATCGTCGGCGGCGGCATCGTCGGCCTCTCCACCGCGTACGCGATCACGCGCGCCGCACCGGGCACGCGCGTCGTCGTCCTGGAGAAGGAGCCCGGCCCGGCGCGGCACCAGACGGGCCGGAACAGCGGCGTGATCCACAGCGGGATCTACTACCGGCCCGGTTCGCTCAAGGCCCGCTTCGCGGTGCGGGGCGCGGCCGAGATGACGGCCTTCTGCGCGGAGTACGGAATTCCGCACGAGGTGACGGGAAAGCTGATCGTCGCCACCGACCGCGAGGAGCTCCCCCGGCTGCACGCCCTGATCCAGCGCGGCAGACAGCACGGCATTCCCGTACGGGAGTTGGGGCCCGCGCAGATCGCCGCACGCGAGCCGCACGTGCGCGGCCTGGCCGCCATCGATGTGGGCACGACCGGGGTGTGCGACTTCGGCGCGGTCGCCGGGCAGCTGGCGCGGCTCGCCCAGGAGGGCGGAGCAGAGATCCGTTACGGCTCGCAGGTCACGGCCGTGCGGCGGCGTACGGGCAAGGGCGTGGCCGTACGGGTGGCCGAGGAGGACGCCCCGTGCTCACCGGCCGGCTCGACGGCGACCGGCTCCCCGGCGCGGGGTTCCTCGCCGCAGGGTTCCTCCGTCGTACGGGCCCGCGCGATGGTCAACTGCGCGGGCCTGCACTGCGCGCGAGTGGCACAGCTGACCGGGGACGAACCGGCCGCGCGCATCGTCCCGTTCCGCGGCGAGTATTTCGAACTGGCGCGTGCCCGCGAGGATCTCGTGCGCGGGCTCGTCTATCCCGTGCCCGACCCGGCCTTTCCCTTCCTCGGCGTGCACCTCACGCGCGGCGTCGACGGCGGCGTCCACATCGGTCCGAACGCCGTTCCCGCGCTCGCGCTCGAGGGGTACGACTGGCGCACGGTCCGCCCCGCCGAACTGGCCGCGGTCCTCGCCCACCCGGGCACCTGGCGCATGGCCCGCCGCCACTGGCGTTACGGGGCGGGCGAGTTGCGCCGTTCCCTCTCCAAGCGCGCGTTCACCGAGGCGGTGCGGCGGCTGCTCCCGGAGGTCTCCGAGGGCGACTTGGTCCCCGCTCCCGCGGGAGTGCGCGCACAGGCGGTACTGCACGACGGGACGCTCGTCGACGACTTCCTGATCACTGAAGGCCCGCACGCCGTCCATGTCCTCAACGCGCCGTCCCCCGCAGCCACGGCTTCGCTGCCCATCGGCCGCGAAGTGGCGTCACGTGCCCTGAGCGCGCTCAACGCGCTGGAGCCAGCGGCCCGCTGAGCGCACACCGGCGCCCGCCCCGGCCCCGCGCACCCGCACACCCCGCCCGTCTGCCTGCCCGTCCACGCACCCTCCCACCCGAGGTCACAGGGATTTCCCAGGGCCGCGGGCAGCGCCCGTACAGTGGAAGTACTGTGCCTGAGAAGCGTGAGAAGCCCGAGAGACTCGAGAGACCTGTCATGTTCCCGGACGGCACCGGCCCGTCGCCCGACCCGGCCGGCTCGCACCACGAGCGCCGCATCCGCAGCTTCCAGCCCCGCCGCAGCCGCGTCACCTCGGGGCAGCGAGCCGCGCTGCGCCGGCTCTGGCCACGATGGGGCTTCGACATCGACGGGCAGCGCCGCATCGAACTGTCCGAGCTGTTCGCGGACGACTCCGGGCAGCAGCCCCATGAACGTACGAGTGGGCGCACGGGATCGCCCGCGCCTGCTCGCGAAGAGCGCCCCGTCGTCCTGGAGATCGGCTTCGGCATGGGAGAGGCCACCGCCGAAATGGCCGCCGCCGACCCGGACACCGGCATCCTCGCCGTAGACGTGCACACCCCCGGCCAGGGCAACCTGCTGCGCCTCGCCGAGGAGCGCGGGCTGACCAACATCCGTGTGGGCAACGGCGATGCGATCATCCTGCTCCGCGAGATGCTCGCCCCCGAATCCCTCTCCGGCCTCCGCGTCTACTTCCCCGACCCCTGGCCGAAGAAGCGGCACCACAAACGGCGCCTGATCCAGCCCGAGTTCCTCGACCTCGCGGCAGGCGCACTGCGTTCGGGCGCGCTCGTGCACTGCGCGACGGACTGGGAGCCCTACGCCGAGCAGATGCTCGACGTCCTCTCCGGGCATCCCGCGTACGAGAACACCCAGCTCGACGGCGGCTTCGCCCCGCGCCCAGCCGTGCGGCCCCGCACCCGCTTCGAGGAACAGGGCCTGGAGCAGGGCCACAAGGTGCGCGACCTGCTCTTCCGCCGCCGCTGAAGGCGACTCGAAGGCGACTCGAAGCAGCGGTACGACAGCCAACGGAACGACCGCGGCCGACCGAGCCCGGCGAGGCGAGCGCCGGACCGAACGCGACGAGAGCGCAGGCCGAACGAGGCGTGGGGCCGGGCCGAAGCCCGACCCCACGTCCCTTCCGCCCGTCCTTCCTCGTCCGTCAGGCGCTTTCCTGGGAGCGGTAGGACGTCGAGTCGTCGATGCCCTCGACCTCGATGCGCTCCTTACGGACCGTGCCGCGGACGGTCTCCTGGTCGACGTGCTCCTCGGTGACCAGACGGATCCGCTCGACCGGCACCGCCTCGGTCTCCACGACCGGACGCTCGTCGTGCAGGACGACCTCGTAGGCGTCCTCGGAGATCTCGGGTCCGCTCAGAGCGGCGCCCCTGTTGGCGTCGGTGATCGGCTCCCGCTCGATGCGCACCTCCTCGTGGCGCACCGGAACGGTCTGTTCGACCTCCTCCGTGACCACGTACTTCAGCAGGCGCGCACGACCGGTCTCGTACCGCTCCGTGCCGACGCGCAGGTGCTCCTCGGAACGGGTCATGGCATCCTGCCCGGTCGCGTAACCGGCAGCCGGGCCGGCGTCGGCACCGGCGCCTTCACGCTCGTACGGCATCGCGCCCGTGGTCGCGGCTCCCGCCGCTCCCGCAGCCCCGGCCGTACCTGCGGCGCCGACGCCCGCAGCCGTACCCGTGTCCATATCCGTGTCCGTCCCCTGAACTCCGGCCTCTCCTTCGGCCGGCGCCTGTGTGCCGTCCCAGTCGAAGCCGTAGAAGCTGTAGAGCTCGCGCTCCTGCTGCTCGGTGAGGCGGCCCTTCGAGACGTCCATGTGGGGTGCGTCCTTCACCTTCGTCCTGGCGAAGGGCACCTCGATGTTGTCACCGACGACGCGGCCCTCGTGGATGGGTACGAACGTCTCCTGAGTGCCGAAGAGCCCGGTGCGGACCGTGGCCCACTCCGGCTCGCCCGTGCGCTCGTCGAGGAAGACGTGGCGGGCCTCGCCGATCTTCTTGCCGTCGGGGTCGTAGATCATGTGGTCGACCACCGCGGGGATCTGCTCCTGGGAGATCATGAAGAGCCTCCTACTCCCAATGGCGTATCACTCCGACTCCAGACAAACGCGGTCTGACCTCGCTCGCACGCCCGTACCAGAACATTCATTGCCAAATCAGTCCAAACGGGTGAATGAATCCGTTTCTGATCATGCCGCGCGGCCCTGTCGGAAGCCTCCGTCCGTCAATCCGGGGCACTCCGCTCCAGGCCGCCGCCCGCCTCGTTACTGTCGAGTGGTGGACGACGAACCTTCCGGCGCGCGCGACGCGCCCCCGCACGCGGACCGTCCCTCTCCGAAGGGGCAGGACGCCGCGGGTACGGACACGCCCACGTCGGACCGGGACCGCCGGGAGGGGACGGCCCCGGACGCGACGGACACGCCGCCGGCCCCGCAGCCGCGGGCCACATCGCCCCAACCGGCACACCAACCACCACAGGCGCAGACACAGGCACAAGCGCAAGCGCAAGCGCATCCGGTGCAACAACAGCAGATGCGGCAGCAGCCGGTGCAGCAGCAGTCACCGCAGCCGCAACCCCAGCCGTACGGCGGCCCTCCCCCGCAACCAGGCCCACAGCCCGGCCCGCAACCCGGCGGGCAACCGGGCCCGCAGCCCCAGCCGCACTCCTACGCGCACCCCGTCCCGGCCTGGGACCAGCAGCCCCAGTTCCCCGCGATGCCGGCCTCCCCGGCGGACTGGCGCTACCGCGCCCCCGCAGCGCCCTCCTGGTGGCACCGTCACCGCCGCACGCTCCGCCTCCTGACCCTCGTCACGGTGCTCGCGCTCTGCGGCCTGATCATCCTCGGCCTCGTACGGCAGCAGACCGGCACTCTCGGCCTCCTCGTCGGTCTCGGTCTCGCCGTACTGCCGGTCCCGCTGCTGATCGCCGCGTTCCGCTGGATCGACGGAGTCGAGCCGACCCCCTGGCGCAACCACTTCTTCGCCTTCGCGTGGGGCGCGTTCGCGGCGACGCTCGTCGCCCTCCTCACCAACAGCCTGGCCACGAGCTGGCTCGTCACGTCCCTCGCCGACGCCGACGCCGAGCCCCGTGCCGACGTACTGGGCTCGACCGTCATCGCACCGATCGTCGAGGAGACCGCCAAGGGCGCCGCCATCCTGCTGCTGTTCCTCTTCCGCCGGCGCGACTTCAACGGCGTGATATCCGGCATCGCGCTCGCGGGCATCACCGCCACGGGCTTCGCCTTCACCGAGAACGTGCTCTACCTCGGCACCGCCTTCGGCGAGGACCAACTCCTCGGCCCGGACGCGCTGCACGAGTCCGTGACCGCGATGACCTTCTTCATCCGCATCATCGTGGCCCCCTTCGCGCACCCCCTCTTCACCGCCCTGACCGGCATCGCCGTCGGCATCGTCGCCGCGCTGCCCAGCATGGGACGCGCACTGCGCATCCTCATCCCGGTCCTCGGACTGCTGACGGCGTCGCTGCTGCACGCGATCTGGAACGGCTCCGCTTCCCTGCAGGACTTCACGTTCCTCTTCGTCTACGCCCTCTTCATGATCCCGGTCTTCGCCGTGCTGACCTGGCTGGCGGTCTGGTCGCGGCGCCTGGAGCTTCGTACCGTCCGCGACACGCTTCCCGCGTACGCCGCGGCCGGCTGGTTCGATGCGGCCGAGCCGTGGGGGCTGGCATCCATGCGGGCGCGGGCGATGGCCCGTACGTTCGCACGCCGCGCGCACGGGCCGTCCGGTGCCCGTACGGTCGCCGAATACCAGCACTTCGCCACCTCGCTGGCACTGCTGCGCGCCCGCGCGCTCCACGGGTCGCCGGCGCCCGACTTCCAGGCCCGCGAGCAGGAACTCCTGCACCACGTCTGGCAGCGGCACGGCGTCGCAGGCCCGCCGACGGCCTCGGCGGCGGTCAACCTCAACCGCTACCGGCCACCGGGGCCGCCGCGGCCGCCGGGCTGGGGCGGGCCACCGACGTACGCACCATACGGAGCCCAGCACTTCCCGGTCCGGTAGCGGCGTGACGGACGAAGGGGGCGGGGGAGTGGGAGTGAAACGGTGCGCGGTGGACGGTGAACTGGGCGCCGAACACGTGCAGTTCGGGGTAGGCGGCGCACAAAGCGACCCAAGCTCCCTCACTCCATGTATCGGCTGCACGACTAGCACATACTTGCGGTGACTTCGTATCGCTGCCAGCATGCCCACAGTTGGGACGGGTGAGGCAGCAGAGGGTTGGGGGCAGTCGTGCAACTGACCGACATGGTGGCTGCCGAGCAGCAGGTCCGTGACGACGCGGCCGCGGCGCGGCCGGAGTTCACGGCATTCCTGGACGGCTTCCGTCACCGCGCCGTACTCGTACCGCTCGACGACCAGGGCGGCATCTGGTCCGCCGAACTCGGCGGCATCCGCTGGATCCTGGCCTTCTCCGACGAGAAGAAGCTGGCGCGCTTCGCGAAGCACGGCAGCAACGCCGAGATCGGCATCCGCCAGCCTGGCACTTCCGTGGACGAGGGCAAGCAGGTCTGGAACTACCGCAAGGTGCTGGGCTGGCGGCTCCTCGACTCCGTCATACCCGCCGCCGGGCGGCCCTGCGGCGTCGCGCTGGACGCCGGCAGCGACGGCGGTCAGGTGCTTCCGCCGGTCGCGGGCATCGTCCCCGACAAGGCCACTCTGGACGCGTACGCGACGGGCGCCAACCGACGTACGTGACCGGCTGGTCCGGCCCCGGACCAGACCCGGCCCGCTAGATCCCCGTACGGGTGCAGGTGCGGGTACGCGTGCGCCCCGGCCCGGCCTCCACGAACCACTCGCGCCCGAGCAGCAGCCCGAACAGCGGCACCGGCAGCCGCACGAGCGCCCTCATGGCGGGCGCGATCCGGCCCGTCCCCTGCGCGACCTCGCTGCGGTGTGCGGCGAGCGCGGCCTGCTTCTGCCGCGCGTACCGCCGTACGCCGATGACGTGCGTGATGTCCGCACGTGAGCTGTAGATCCCGCTCAGCGCCTCGGGGTCGTACCGGACGGGGATCCGCAGCAGCCGCACCAGCCTCATCAGCCGGCCGAACGCCTCCCTCGGCATGGTGGCCTCCAACACCCTTGGCGTCCCGGCCAGTTCGGCAGCCCGCTTCCCGACGTAGTGCACCTTCACGTGGTCGCGGTGCCCGTAACCGCCGTTGGCGTCATAGCTGAGCAGCACATCGGCATCCTCCTCGCGCAGCACCTCCGCCAGCCGCCGGGCGGCCTCTTCCGTATCCGCCCGTACGAAACGGCTCCGGTCCGGCGGATCGGGGTACAGCTCCTTGCCGTGCCCGCTGTCCGCATACCCCAGATGCACGACCCGCCCGACTCCGAGCACCGCGGCGCTGTCCCTCAACTCCCGCATGCGGGGCGGCTCCTCGCCCGGGGGTGCCTCGCCCATCAGCCCGTCGGTGGCCACGACGACCACGACCCGGTGCCCTTCGGCCGCCGCCCGGGCGAGGGTCCCGCCGGTGAGCAGCACTTCGTCATCGGGGTGGGCGTGGAGGGCGATGAGGGTGGGCATGAGGGCATCTTCGCCCATCGATTCCAATCCGCTGGATCTCGGCCCAGCGACTATCGGCTCGCCCTCCTCCGAAGTCACCCACGCCAACGACTCCGGTGGCTTCGGACGAATTCGAGTCCGATGCGATGACGCTCATGTTGGCGCAACGGACCGACTTCGGTACTCCCAGCCATAACGACCAAATCGTCACGAATTACCAGAGCACCCGAATCGAATAGCACATGACAGTTAGGACACAGGCACAAGATGTTGCCAACGACATCTTCGCCGTTATGAGGCGCACCTAGCGCTTGGATGTGGGTCCCCTCGCTGTACGAACCACCAGGGACTACCAGCCGAGTCTCACAAATTTGACAACAGTCAAGATGCCATTCTTTTACCTGCCTCGCTGCACCAGTGTTTCGCACTACCCTCTGTGTGGTGACAATCTTGCGAGAATCATCCATTCCCGTTGTTGTCCCCACTGCTTTATCGTGCACCCTCTCACTAGAGGAAGTGGGATTAATTGCTTCGAGACGAAACTGCCAAATTTGGAACCCCTCGTTCCCTCTCACACTTCCAAACCGTGTGACGGAAAACAGTCCGTCATACCGGTAGCCTTCACTCGGTGCATGGGGCGATCCTGACGTTGCACCCCGCAGGACTCGCACAGGGAGTCCCTCAAGATAGCTTGTAATCAGTGCAGCGTTTCCGCTATCAGTGATGTCCTGATCTGCAATTTGCTTCTTCGACTCGGCGTCACGTCCACCATGCCCTGTATAGATGATGACGTCGCCGTAGTCCTCGTCATCCGTGTAGCCACCCGAGACGACGATGGACTCCGCGCCGGTCTGCCTAGTGCCACAGATGCCAGCCTGCAGTGGCCGGTGTACACCGGCGTCATGAGCTGCACGTCGGTTCGGAAAGAACGTACCTACCGGAACATGGGGCAGTTCACCAATCATCGAAGCATTCTGACAGGTGAATGGCCTCTAGATCCAAGCGAAAGTAAGTTTCGCCGCATACGCACTAGTTGCCCTAAAGGCAGCTCTTGTCCCAGAAGAGGCATTCTGACACTTGGCCACCCTTGACGCGCACGGAGTCACAGCGAGAGCATTTCCCCTTGTCGCCGGCAACTATAGCTAGGGAAAGCCTATGGTCTCAACATTCTTGACGGCCTTTAACGGTCTATGGCGTCGACCCACAAGTGACTACAAGGCGGCCGTAAAAAACTACCTCGTGGCAGTAGATACAAATGTACTTCTCAATCTCTACCGCTTTACCCCCGACGCGAGAAACGAACTACTAGATGTTCTTTTTCGACTTGAGGACCGACTGTGGGTTGCCCACCAAGTAGCTCAGGAGTATTTTGCAGAGAGAATAAATGTCGTGAACACCCACCTTAACCTCTATTCGACTCTCCCAGAAGATCTTGAGAAGCAAAAGAACAAGACCCTGCAACAGTTGCACGAATTCGCCAAGAACTGCTCAATGACGTCAGAAGAGAGGAAAGAGCTCATTGACCCCATCGAATCTGCCTATACGCAGGTATCCTCAGAGATCACCAAACGCGGGCAATCATTCGACCTAAGCCTTGAGGGGGTAATTTCTGATGACCCAGTACTTGCTTCCCTTGCGCAACTCCTTGACGGAAAAATAGGGGATTCATTCACCGCAGAGGAGTATGAGTCGCTCATATCGGATTACCAGAGGCGAGCCTCGGCCAAAATACCCCCGGGATACCGCGACGCCGGAAAGAAGGAGAACGCGCACGGTGATTTTTTCGTCTGGGAGCAGATCTTGCGGGAGGCCGAAGGGAAGAAATCTGCAGTTCTATTTGTAACGAATGATGCCAAAGAAGATTGGATCCGCAAAGAAGCAGGATTGTTCGTTGGGGCTCGCCCTGAACTTGTGGCAGAGATGCAGGAGCGCTGCGGAGTTGACTTTCTGATTGCACAGTTGGGGTTTTTCCTGAATATCGCTAGGGAGGAACTGGGTGTCTCCGTCAGCGCCTCTACTGTCGCGCAAGCAGAGAACATCAAACAAGACTTCGGCTCTTCTGATGATGTCGAGGTTCGCATGTCTAGAACGGCGTACGACGAGATACTGAGTTCCCTTGACGCCAATTTGCAACAGCGGCGATCCACGCTGGCTGATTTGGGGCGATACTCGGGCGACCCGTCAGATCGTCGGACAGAGAAAGAGATGTCCGACGCGGAGAGGCAGGAGAGACTCGCTTCCTATTTGCTGGATTCGTTTACGTCAAGCCCTGCGGTGACCAAGGGAAATACGACTGTCGTGACGATGAGGCAGAATGACTGGACCAGAGTTCGCGAAGTTGCATCCACGCAAGGCAGGTTGGATGAGTTGCGTGACGTCGACCTGGTCGACGAGTCATCAGGCAATGACCGGTATAGTCTCTCAACTCTGGAGTCGGAACTTGAGGCACTCACAAGAGAGCATGAAGAAGCAAAACAATCTGAAGAATACTTGCTCTCTGTGCTCAGCACCGGAGAGGACGACGAACAGCAACCCAATCCAGCATTCGATCGACTTCAGGACACTCGCCAACAAATCATGGTGATTGAACTCAAGACCAAGCGGCTAAGAAATTTGATTCACCGACAACTTCCCGAATCCAAGCATAGGTGAAGGTCGAGCGATCAGCAGGCAAGTAGGCGGGGCGTGCGACACTAGAGCATCTTGGCTCGCGGATTGAAGCGTCACCTAACTTGCTCGCTTCATTGAATTGGCCATGATGACGACCGCAGGGCGGTCCTGATCCAGCCAGTCAACGTCGTCGATCTCGCCCGGAGCCAGCCAGCGCACTTCGTCGTGGTCCTGGAGTGGTTGAGGCTCCCCCTTCAGTAGCCGGGCTCGCCAGACGTGCAAGACGAGGCCGGGCTGCAGGGGCCATTCACCCGGCACGCGGTCAAGTGGCTCGACCTCGATGCCCAGTTCCTCTCGGAGCTCGCGTACGAGGGCTTGCTCCGCAGACTCGCCAGGTTCAACCTTGCCGCCTGGCAGTTCCCAGCGCCCAGCGAGAGTTGGCGGAGCTGTACGCCTTGCGGCGAGGAGCTTGCCCTGGTCGCACACGGCGCCGCCGACCACCACGCGCGGTGTCTTCGTCACGTCCGACATGAGCGGAACCTATGCCACAAGGCTGTGGGTTGCTGGCCTACGGCGATAGCTCGCACCAGATCGTCTTGCTGTGCGTCCCCCGGTCCACCCCCCAGCGGAGCGTCAAGGCATCCAGGAGGGCGAGCCCGCGGCCTGACTCCGTGGCGGCGTCCGGGTGTTGGAGGGTCGGGAGTGAGTGCGGGGCCGGGTCCGTGAGGGAGAGGCGGGGGTTGGGGCCCGACATGGTGGCGTGGAGGGTGAGCGGGGTGCCGGGGCCGAGGTGAGTGATGGCGTTTGTGAGGAGTTCGCTGACGCAGAGCTGGGCCGTGTCGGTGAGTTCGGGGAGGTCCCAGAGCTCGAAGTAGGCGCCGATTCGGCGGCGTACGGGCGAGAGGGCCTCGGGTTCCGCGAGGAGTGGGATCGTGAGGGTGACGCAGCAGCGCCGGGTCAGGTGCGTTCGCTCCAACTCACCGGTGGCGGGCCTGGGTTCACTGCCGGGCATCGGTGGGTCCCGTCAGCCGGGCTTCCTGGAGTACGGCGACGAGCCTGCGTGCCGTGTCGAGGCGGCAGTTGCCCAGCGAGACGAGCGGGTACGGGGCTTCGCTCGCGTACGTGGTCAAGTCGACGCCCAGGGAGGGGAGTTTGATGCCGTGTTGGGCGAGGACCGCTCGTAGCTCGTCGGCGCACTCATGGATGGCCTCGCGGATCTGTGGAGGGCTGGCGTCGGGGGCCTGCTCCGGTGTCTGCATGTCACGCCTTCCGTGCTCTGTGTGACGTATCGCTCACAGCGTGGAGCCAAGACGCGTAGCGTGACAGGGGTTCAGGTTCTGCGGTGAACCGTGCTGAATCCGGAGGTCATGAACCATGCCACCACGTAAGGACGTTGACGCGGCGGCGAGTGTGCCCGCGTTCTACGGGGCCGAGTTGCGCTGGAAGCGGGAGAACGCCGGGCTCACGTTGCAGGAGTTGGCGGAGGGCTGCTTCTACAGCGTCGCGTTTCTGAGCCAGATCGAGATGGGTGAGCGTCGGATGCCCCTCGATTTCGCCCGTCACGCCGATCAACTGCTCGATACCGACGGCTTCTTCGAGCGCCGTTGTGACGATGCGCGAAAAGCACGGCAGAACGGTCACGCCGCGTACTTCGCCGACGTGGTCGAGCAGGAGAAGCGGGCCCGTGCGATCGAGGAATGGGCGCCGACTCTGATTCCCGGGCTGCTGCAGACCGATGCGTACGCGCGTGCCGTCGTACGGGCGCAGTACCCGCTCGACCTGGGCGAGGACGTCGACAAGAAGGTGAGCGCGCGGCTGGAGCGCGCCGCCGTCTTCGACGACCCGAGGACGCCCGAATACTGGGTGATTCTGCACGAGTTGCTACTACGGCAGCCGATCATGGGATCGGACGCCATGGCCGAGCAGTTGGAGCACATCGCCGCGATGGCCCGTCGCGGGCGGATCATTACGCAGGTGCTGCCGCTGAATGCCGGTGCGCACCCGTTCATGGTCGGATCGGTCATGTTGACGACCTTCGATGATGCTCCGCCGATGGCCTATACGGAGTCGCTGCACAGCGGGCAACCGATCGATGACTTGGCGCTCGTGAAGAAGTACACCAAGTCGTACGATCTGCTGAGGGCCGCCGCATCACCGCCCAGGGCGTCCCTCACGATGATCGAGTCTGCTGCAGAGGACTACAGAAATGACGACTCGCGTTGATCTGAGCGGTGCCGAGTGGCACAAGAGCACTTACAGCAACGGGGATGGCGGCAATTGCGTCGAGGTCGCCTCCGGGCTGCCCGGCCTCGCGCCCGTGCGGGACAGCAAGCGGGCCGAAGCCGATGGCCCGGTGCTCGTTTTCCCAGCTGAAAGCTGGGACGCCTTCCTGACCGGGACGAAGAACCGCCACGTCTGAGACTGCGACATAGGGGAAACGGAATGACCACCCGCGTTGACTCGAGCGGTGCGACTTGGCACAAGAGCAGCTACAGCAACGGGAGCGGCGGCGACTGCGTCGAGGTCGCCGCCGGTCTGCCCGGCCTCGCACCAGTGCGGGACAGCAAGCGGGCCGGCGGTGACCAGGCCGTAGTGGTCTTCCCCGCCGGCGGGTGGGATGCCTTCGTCCGTGCAGTGAAGAGCGGGCGTATCTGAGACGTACGTACGGAAGGGACAGGCCGAGGACTCGTGGACGAAGAACTGCTCGCGCTGCTCGCGGAGCACAAGTTGGGCGTGCTGGTGACGCTGAAGCGGGACGGGCGGCCGCAGTTGTCGAACGTCAACTACACCTACGACTCGGCCCGTCGGCTCATCCGGATCTCCGTCACCGCCGACCGCGCCAAGACGCGCAATCTGCTGCACGATCCGCGCGCCAGCTTCCACGTACGGAGCGAGGACGGCTGGGCCTGGACCGTCGCCGAGGGCGACGCTGAGCTGACGCCGGTCGCCGCCGACCCGCAGGACGAGACGGTCGAGGAGCTGATCGACGTCTTCCGTGCGATCCAGGGCGAGCATCCCGACTGGGACGAGTACAGGGCGGCGATGGTCGCCGACCGGCGCCTGGTCGTACGGCTCGGCGTCCAGCACGCGTACGGGCAGCCGCAGCGCTGAGTACCGATTCGGAGTGACTCCGGGAAACGGCCTGGGCCTGCTATTCAACTTTGACTAGAGTGCTGGGTATGAGCGCGAAAGTGATCCCGATCCTGCCCTGCCAGACCATTCAGCCCGTCCTGGACTTCTACACCGCCCTCGGGTTCGAGGTGACCTTCCAGCAGAAGAGCCCGAATCCCTTCGCGGTCGTGGAGCGAGACGGCATCGAGCTCCAGTTCTTCGGCATGAAGAAGTACGAGCCCACCGAGTCGTTCAGCACCTGCTACGTACTCACCGACGAAGTGGACACGCTGCACGAGGAGTTCCGCGCCGGGCTCAAGGCCGCGTACGGGCGGATCCCGACCCGCGGGCTGCCGCGCATAGGGCCGTTGCGGGACATGTCGTACGGCGTGCGGCAGTTCCTCATGTCGGACCCGGGCGGCAACTGCATCCGCATCGGGAAGAAGACGAGCGAGGACCAGCACCACCGGCCGGCACCCAAGGAGACCTTCGCGCGCGCTCTGCACAACGCGGCGCTCTTCGCGGACTCGCGAGAGGATCCGCTGGGCGCGGCGAAGATAATCGACAGGGTGCTGCGGCTGGAGGACGAACGGCCCACGCCCGTCCAGCTTCTGCGGCTGCTGGTGCTGCGAGCGGACGTCGCGGGGCGGCTCGGCGACGACGCCACGTCGGTGCGTCTGCTGGAAGAAGCCGCCGCGGTCCAACTCCCGTACGACGAACAGGAGTCGGTCCGCGACGACCTGGCGCGGCTCGCGGAGCTTCGGGGCTAGTCTCTGTCCCGGCCGGGTCATGTGACGGTTCAGGCCTGCTGTCCGCCGCACTGCGCGATCGCGTGCCGTCGTCACCGGAATCGACGCCGGCCCGGCAACCATCCCGGTCAGAGCACTAGCGTCCTCTCGGGCGGTAGATCCGTCCGAAGCTGCGCGGGCTGTCCTCATAGATCTCGACCAGCTCCCAGTCGATCCGGCGCCCACCGGGAACGTCGAAGATGCGGACACCGTCGCCGAGAAACACCGGGGCGACGAAGACCTGCAACTCGTCAACGAGGTCGTGCTCGAGTGCCTGCCGGGCGATGTCGGCACTGATGATCTGCACGTCCCTGTCGCCGGCGATCTCCTGAGCGCGACGAATCGCCTCCACCACGTCACAATTCAACGGGACGACAGCAGAATCATCGGCGAGCTCCGCTGGGCGGTGAGTCAAAATGAACTCGGTCCCCGACCACGCGCCGCCGTAGGCCTGTGAGGTCGTCTCGTCCCGCTCGTCCTGCTGGGCCTTCGCCGCGTCGTAGCCGGCCCGGCCGGAGATGATTACCGCGACATCGCCCGCCATCCTCTCCGTGGTGCCCTCGGCCAGCGGTTCCGCTGTGGACATCCAGCTCATGTCGTGCCCCGGCCCGGCGATGAAGCCGTCGATCGAGCACGTGAACCCCCAAGCCACCTTGCCCATGTCTCCTCCTTGCCGGTCGATGCGTCGCGACCCTGGCTCCGATTGTCCACGTGATCATCCCGACTGGTCGGCCCGGTGTGCGCCGGCGTCGCGGCGGAAAGCCCGGAGCTCAACGACTTCGGCATGACGGCCGAGCCCACACGGCAGTACGTCTGGCCGTGGGACGCGACCACCGGCCCGCGTTGGGACACCAGCCCCTGAACGCCGGCCGGCGGGCCGCCCCTCGTGTGCGGGCAGACCCGCCGCGCTCACTCCTCCCAGACCGGCACGAGGGGCAGGCCGCGGGTGGCACGCTCGTGGTCGACGGCGCGTTGGAGCAGCTCCGTCTTCAGGTCGATCACCGGCTTGGCGGCCACGCCAGGGCGTCCTCACGCCGACGCGTCCGTCAGAAGTTTCGCCTCCTCCGCCGTCAACTGGACGTCGGCGAGGGCCAGTAGCGGCGTGAGCTGATCCAGCGAGCGGGCGCTCGCGATCGGCGAGGTGACCGTGGGGCGGGTCAGCAGCCAGGCGAGGGCGATGGTCGCCGGGGCGGCGCCTCGGGTGCCGGAGATCTGGTCGAGGGCGGCGAGCACGCGGCGGCCGCGTTCCGTCTCCAGGTACTTGGACGCCCGCTCGGCGCGGGGGCTCTCCGCGGTACGGTCCTGACGGTACTTGCCGGTGAGGAAGCCCATGGCCAGCGCGAAGTACGGCATGACCGCGAGCCCGTGCCGATCGGCGACCTGAGCGAGGGGACCTTCGTAGGTGTCGCGCGAGACGAGGTTGTAGTGCGGCTGGAGCGCGGCGTACGAAGCGGTGCCGGCGCCGGCGCCCGCGCTGAAGGCGAGGGAGGCTTCGAGCCGTTCCGGTGAGATGTTGGACGCGCCGATCTCGCGGACCTTTCCGGCCCGTACGAGCTCGTCGAGCGCGGTGATGATCTCGGAGACCTCCACGGACTCGTCGTCGAAGTGCGTGTAGTAGAGGTCGATGCGGTCGGTGCGCAGGCGGCGCAGCGAATCGTCGGCGGCGGCCCTGATGTTGGCGGCGGAGAGACCCTTGCGGTCGGGGTGTGCGCCGGCCTTCGTCGCGATGACGAGGTCGTCCCGATTGCCGCGCGCCGCCATCCAGTTGCCGATGACCACCTCGGAGTCCATGCCGCCTTCGACGCCGTGGCGGGCGCCCGAGTAGGCGTCGGCGGTGTCGATGAAGTTGCCGCCCGCCGCGGTGTAGGCGTCGAGGACTTCGAAGGAGACGGATTCGCCGGCCGTCCAGCCGAAGACGTTGCCGCCGAGGCAGAGTGGCGACACGGAGAGCCGGCCGAGGGGGCGGCGCGAGGCGGGCCCGCCGGTCGCCGGGGCTGTCGAAGGCGTCGAGGACTTCGCGGCCGTCGAGGCAGTCGCGTCAGGGGAATTGGGATCGGACATGGCACCGACCGTAGCGTCCCGTGCCGGGCACCGGCTCGGAACAAAGACCGACGGCCCTGGTGTCGGGGGGTGGTCCACCAGGGCCGCCGGAGCATGGGAGGGCAGGGCCGTACTCGTGAAGGAGAGGGGCCCCCGTCCGCCGCCGCCTCGTCCCCTCCTTGTATGCGCCGAGGGGCGTGGGCGAGTTGTGCGTGGTCCAACGCACCTCGACGGTGCGAGGCGGCGGCGGCGCGATAGGTCATCGCGTCGGGCAGTCGTGCGCCTGTGCAGATGTTGGGAGAACAGCGGTGCGCCCGGGGAGAGGCGGATGTGCCGCTGTGGGTACGAGCACAGCCCTGTACGGAACTGCGGCTACAGGCACATGTACTTGTACTCGTACTTGTGGAGGTGCTCTGGCGGAGGCTTCAACTCCGCGCCGCCGAAGCGGTGTTGTCGGGGAGGGTGAAGGGGTGGCGTGGTGCGCGAGGGGCGGCCGGCGGACGGCCGCCCTTCCTGCAGCGGCGTCGTCAGGGAGTGAGGCCCTTGCCGCGCAGCCATGCCAGCGGGTCGATCGCGGGGCCGCCGCCGCCCGGGTGGACCTCCAGGTGCAGGTGGGCACCTGTGACGTTCCCGGTGGAGCCGACGCGGCCGATGGTCTCGCCCGTACGGACCTTCTGGCCCGCCGAGACGTTCATGGACGACTGGTGAGCGAACCAGAGTTCGGTACCGTCGTTCAGCTGCAGGATCGTGCGGTATCCGTACGATCCCGCCCAGCCGGCCTCCTTGACCGTGCCGGAGCCGATCGCCTTGATGGGCGTGCCGGAGGAGGCGGCGAAGTCCGTGCCCGTGTGGCCGTTGGACCACAGGCCGCCGGACTCCCCGAAGCCGGAGGTGAGTTGGTAGCCCGAGACCGGAAGCTTGAAGCTCTTGGCGAGCTTGGCCAGGCGCGCTTCCTCGGCCTTCTGGCGCTCCGCGGCCTCGGCCTTGTTCTGCGCCTTGGCGGCCTTCGCCTTCGCCGCTCCCGCTGCCTTGTCGATGGCGGCGTTGCGTGCGGAGGCCTCGGCCTGCGACTGCTGCTGCTGTGCCTGTTCGAGGATGCGGGAACGGAGCGCCTCGCCCGCGTCCGTACGGCCGGCCTGGGTGTCGCTCTCGGTCAGGGCCGCCTGCGTGAGGGGCTGACCGGCGACGGTGTCCTCGGAGCCGCCGGAGAGAAGCTTGACGCCGGGCAGGTCCTTGGCCTTGTCGGCCGCGGCGGCCACGTCCGGCATGGAGATGGAGGCCGACGGCTTCTCCTGCGCGGTGGCCATGCCGCCCGCGCCGACGGCCGCGATCATGCCGACGCCGAGGACGGCGCCGCTGCGGGCCATGCTGCCGCCGCGCTGCTTGGCGAGCTTGTGACGCCCGCGTACGGGGCGCACGGACTCCTCGGTCGGGTTCCACTCCTCGAAGGGAGGGTCGCCGGGGAGGGGGACGAAGGAGCCGGGGACGGGCGGCACTTCGCCGTCGCCGAACTCGTAGGTGCCGAACTCCGGGGACTCGTAGCCGGATGGCTCGTAGCCGGCCGAGTCGTAGGGGGACGCTTCGTAGCGGGATGCTTCGTAGGCGGGCGTCTCGTAGCCAGGTGCCTCGAAGCCAGGTGCCTCGAACTCCTGCGTCGCATAAGCCCCGTCGGTTCCGAAGCCGTACGTGCCGTCCGTGCCGTACGACCCGGTCAGCTGCGAGCCGTACCCGTCGAAACCGCCGTACTGGCCGGCCTGCTCGTACGACCCGTACGAGCCGAAGTGGCCGAACTGCTGTTGCGCGCCGTCGTTGCCGTAGGAGCCGTAGTCGCCGTATCTGCCGGACTCTTCGTCGTCGAGGTACGGGTCGTACGTGCCCTCGGGGGCATGCCTGTTGGACGCCACGGGGGCGTTCTCCTTTCCTTCCTTCTCGCCTACCGGGTTAGCTGACGGGTTCGGAGCAGGAAGGTCTCCTACGAACTGCCCGCCCGTGGGCGGAACTTGTCCGATTCACCCCATCCCCACCGGACTGGCCGGCAGGGGGTGGTTCCCCGGTTCCCTTGGTGCAGCGATATCGAGTTGTGGCTCGGGGTGGTGCACTTTCAGGATTCGGCGACGGCGCACGGAGCCGTCTCTCGTGACGGCAGTGACGACCGCGCTGCGTTATGGAACGTTAATAGAGCGGCGGTCGGGATTCCAAGCGGTTCCGGCGAGATTTGTAGCTGCGTGAGCTCCATCTTCCGGGACAGTCAGGGTCAATTGGGACACCCGGTCACTCTGCATGGTGCGGGGGATCGCTGTGGGTGACCGGTGAATCCCATGGATCCGACGTGAAGGGCCGTCAGTCCGCCGGGGTTCTCCGTTGCAGGGCCAGCAACGCCATGTCGTCCGCCGTCCCGCCGCCCGTATGCGTGTGTACGTCCACCAGGACGGCGTCGAGCAGCGCCTCGGGGTCCTCGAAGGAGCGGCCCGCCAGCGCCTTGTCCGGCTCGAAGAATGCGCCGTCGCTGTCCCGGGCCTCGGACAGACCGTCCGTGTAGAGGAGGAGCTGGCTCCCGTACGGGAAGGGGACCTCCTCGGCGCGGTCCGGCCACCGGCCCAGCTCCGGCTGCCCGAGGGGCAGGGCCGCCACGGCGGGGTCGAGGAAGCGGCACCGGCCTTCGGAGACCAGCAGCGGCGGCGGGTGACCGCGGTTGACGATGCGCAGCCGCTCCGGATTCGCCGCCGGGATCTCGGCGATGGCGGCCGTCGTGAAGCCCTCGTAGAACTCGGTGCCGAGACGACGCGGGCCCTCCCGGCGCAGGGCCCGCTCCAGGCGTTCGGTGACCGCTTCGAGCGTGGACTCCTGCTCGGCGGCCTCCCGGAAGGCCCCGATCAGCAGGACCACCGCCTCGACCGCGCCCATGCCCTTGCCGCGTACGTCCCCGACGAGGAGCCGTACGCCGTACCGCGTCTCCTGCACGGCATACAGGTCTCCGCCGATGTGCGCGTCGAGCTGCGCAGCCCGGTAGCGCGCCGCGACTTGGAAGCCGTCGAGCCGGGAGGGGGGCACCGGCAGCACCGCGAACTGGGCGGCCTCGGCGATCGTCCGGGCGGAGGAGAGAGCGGCACCGCTGCGGCGCAGGAAGCGGTTGATGAGGACGGCGAGAAGACTCACGACGGCCGTGGAAGCGGCCTCGGAGATGTCCATCAGGCCGTTGGTCATCTCATCGAGTACGCGCATGAATGCGATGCCCGCGACCGCGAGCATGCCGACCAGGGCGGTGCCGCCGGTCGAGAAGAAGGGAGCAGCGACGAGAGGGGCCGCACAGAAGAGGGCGGAGCCGGTGAGCGTGGGGGCGGTGGCCAGGTCCAGCCCGACGGCGACCAGAATCAGCACGAAGGGGAGCGGGACCACGACGCGGCGCACGCCCGCCGGGGCGGCGAAACCGCCCTCGCGCGTGATCCGGCTGCCCCACCTGTCCGCGTACGGCTCTCTCCTGGGCGCCGGCTTCCGGTCCGCCGGCGGTTCCTTCGCCCTCTCCTTCACCCTCTCAATGTGACCGGTGCGCTCCGAGGCAGCCAGCCGGGACGGCCGGACCGGCAAAGCCCCGGACCGGCAAAGCCCCGGACCGGCAAAGCCCCGGACCGGCAAAGCCCCGGACCGGCAAAGCCCCGGACCGGCAAAGCCCCGGACCGGCAAAGCCCGGGAGCGGCAAAGCCCGGGAGCGGCAAAGCCCGGCCCGCGGGCCGGGGGCACCTCCCGACTGGCGTCGTTTGCTCCGACGGCACAGGGGAACCGGGCGGTATGTCCTATTCACAGAAGCTTCTTGCCTGCGCCGGCGCCCTGCGCGCGGTGCTGCCCGACCCCGAGCGCCAGGGGCGGCTGCTGACGGCCATCGAGAGGACCGAGCAGGACACGCGCCTCGATCCCCCGCTCCAGGGGATCCAGCGGGCCGTCCACGCACTGCCGCTCAGCGACGAGGACCGCGACGTGCTGCACGGGCACTGGCTCGGCCACCCCGTGCATCCGGCCCTGGTCCAGATCCCGATCGGCACGTGGCTGTCCGCGGCCGTGCTGGATCTCATCCCGGGCAAGCGGCGGCACTACGCGCCCGCGCTGCTGATCGCCACGGGCCTCGGAGCCGCCGTGCCCGCCGCCGTTACGGGGTGGATCGACTGGGCGGAGCTGCGCAAACCGCAGATGCGCGTCGGGCTCGTGCACGCGCTCGCGAACTCCACCGCCATCGCCTTCTACACGGCCTCGCTGGGGGCGCGGCTGCGCGGCCGGTCCGTGCGCGGGCGCGCGCTCGGGTTCGCCGGGCTCGCGGCGGTCGGCGTCGGCGGCGCGCTCGGCGGCCACCTCGCGTACCGGCAGGCCGCGGCCGTCAACCATGCGGAGGACATCCCCGTACGTACGGAGCCGGGGTGGCACGCCCTGGGCGCGGCCGCGGACCTGCCCGTCGGCAAGGCGGTGCGGCGGACCGTGGGTGAGACGCCGGTGCTCGTCGTACGGGAGAGCGGCGGCGCCGTGCACGTACTGGCGGACCGGTGCAGCCACATGGCGGGGCCGCTGTCGCAGGGCGAGATCAGCGACGGGTGCGTCCGCTGCCCCTGGCACGGCAGCGTCTTCCGGCTCTCGGACGGCTGGAACGTGGGCGGACCGGCGACTTCCCCACAGCCCGTGTTCGAGACGCGGCAGACGGAGGGACAGGTGGAGGCCCGCCTCGCCTGATCCGGCGGGTGGCAGGCCGCGGGAGCCGGGCCCCCGGGCCAGGGCGCCGGAGCCGGGCCCCCGAGCCAGGGCGCCGGGGCCGGGGCGCAGAGCGCGAGCCCGCCCGCATGAACCTTGGACGCCGAGCCGGATCGGCGTCCGTGGCGGAGACTGAGGAGAAGCCGGAGCAGGAGCCGTCCGGCGCGCCCCGTGGAAGGGAACGGACGCACGTGAGCACGCGGTACACGGGAGGCACGGGCGGCCGCAGCAAGGGCGCTCCGGCGGACATTCGCGCCCCCGGAGGAGCGCGCCGCGCGAACAATGTGCTCAGCACCCCCGTGAACCGGGTACAGCGCACAGCCTGGCTGCCGAACTGGGTGAAGGTCCTGCCGCCGGGGCTCATCGTGCTGGCGCTCGTACTGGAGCTCACGACCCCCACCCGCTACTCGTTCGCCTCCTTCCTGACCGCTGCCGTCGTGCTCGCCGCGCTGCTGACGCGGCCGCTCGTGACCGTCGTGATCGGCACACTCTCGATCGCCCTGGTGGTGGGCCTCCACGTGGCCCTGGAGGACGTGTATCCCGACAACGTCACCGGTCCGATCGTCACCCTTGTGCTGGTCACAGGCTTTTCGGCGCTGCTGGCCATGATCCTCGAACGAACGACGCTCCAGCTGGTCCAGGTGAACGCGGTCGCGGAGGCGACGCAGCGGGCGCTGCTGCGGCCGCTGCCGGACCGGGTGGGCCCGGTGCGTCTGGCGGGCCTCTACCGCGCCGCCGACGAGGCGGCCCTGATCGGCGGCGATCTCTACAGCGTCAGGCGCACTCCGTACGGCGTGCGGGCGGTGATCGGTGACGTACGGGGAAAGGGGATCGGCGCGACCGAGGGCGTCGCGACGATCACCTCGGCCTTCCGTGAGGCGGCCGGGCAGTGCGCGACGCTGTCGGAGGTGGCCGCCCGCATCGAGGCGGCGATGGCCATGGACCGGGAGGACATGGAGGCGGGGGTCTCGCAGGCCGCGCCCGCGCTGGGGATGCCGAAGAGCTGGTCGCAGGAGCTGTTCGCGACGGCGGTGCTGCTCGAGTTCCCGCTGGGGGGCGGGCTGGTACGGGTGCTGAACCGGGGGCATCCGCCGATGTTCCGTATCTGCGGGCCGCAGGGCGTCTGCGCGCTGGATCCGGAGCCCGCGCTGCCGCTCGGCTTCGGGGACCTCGCGCCGGTGACGGCGCCGGGGGATCCGACGGGGGAATCCACGGGGGAGAAGAGCTACGAGCTGGCCGAGGGCGAGGCGCTGGTCGCCTACTCCGACGGGGTCACCGAGGCGCGCAACCGTGACGGCGCCTTCTACCCGCTGGGGCAGCGGCTCGCGGACCGGTTCGGCGACGTGGCCGGTGAGCCCACGGGCCACGAGGCCGAAGCCGCCCGTGTCGTCGAACCGGCGGACGTCGTCTCCTTCATCAACACCGACGTCACGCGGTGGGCGGGGACGATCAACGACGACCTGGTGATCGTCGTCCTGCAGCAGGACTTGGCGCCGTATGCGACCGCGGCACGCTGAACCACCGGGCACCGCCGGGGAGTCGGCGCGCAGCCGGCCGTCACGGCCGGGGGGCCGCGCCGCGCCGCGGCGCTCCGTCACGCGGGCGCGCACGGGCCACCCGGACTCCGCGGCCCGGCACGCGGACGCCGGGCACGCGGACGGCAGGTGCCCAAACGCCCGACGCGCGAACCCCGGGCGCGCGAACGCCAGGTGCCCGGAGGCCCGGTGCCCGAACGTCCGGCGCGCGAACGCCCGGTGCCCCGACGCCGCCGGCCCGCACGCCTGGTGCGCGAACACCGGCTGCCCGAACGCCAGGTGCCCGGAGGCCAGGAGCGCGAACGCCAGGTGCCGGTCTGCCTTCGGGCACGTGAAGGCGGCCCGGCCGCGTCGAGTCCGGCCGGAAATCCGCGTCGCCGCTCCCTCGCGGCTGGCCTCGCGGGACGACCGCTCGCACGCTGGGCGCCGAGCCGGGTGCCCGGCTGCGGGACGGAACCCGCGCCCGCGGAGGCACGCATGACTCCGGCCAGGCACGCCGCCGCCCGGGTGCGGCCGTCGCCGGACGGCCGCACCCGGGCGGCGGTACGTGCGCCGCGCGCGGCAGGCGCTTCCGCGTCAGTCGCGCTCCGCGCCCTCCGGCAGCGAGCGGAGGTCGAGCTTCGGCGTCTTCTGCTGCAGCGACCAGTCCAGCATCTTCTTGGCGTCCGGGTAACGCTTGCTGCTGTTGAGGATCACGCCGACGACCGAACGGCCGTTGCGCTCCGCGGCGAAGACGAGGCACGGTCCGGCCTTGGTGCCTGTGCCGGTCTTGATGCCGATGACGCCCTTGTACGAGCCGAGCAGCTGGTTGGTGTTGTACCAGGTGTACGTACGGCCGTTGGTCGCCTTCTGCTTCGTCGACGTCGACTTCGCGACCGTGCGGATGTTCTTGCTGCCCAGCGCGTACTTGCCGAGCTTGGCCATGTCCCGCGCGGTGGAGTGGTTGCGGCCCTTCTTCGAGATGCCGTCGAAGGAGTCGAACTCGGTCTTGGTCATGCCGAGTTGGCGGGCCTTGGCGTTCATCTTCCCGATGAAGGAGTTGGCGCGGGCGGTCGTGGAGCTGCCCTTCCCGATGGCGTCGGCCAGCGCGTACGCCGCGTCGCAGCCGGAGGGGAGCAGCATCCCGTAGAGGAGCTGCCGCAGGGTCAGCTTGTCGCCCGTCCTCAAGTCGGCCGTGCTGCCGCCCCACTTGGCGACATAGTCGCGGTACGCCTTCTTGACGGTGACCCTGCGGTCGAGGTCGACGCCGGAGCTCACCACGACCGCCGCCGCCATCACCTTCGTGGTGCTGGCCATCTGCCGCTTGGTGTCGGAGCTCTTGCCCCACATCTCCTCACCGGACGAGGCGTCCAGCAGGAAGGCGCCCTTGGCCTTGACGCCGGACGGGCCGGCCGCCTGCGCCGGGTAGACGAAGGGTCCCGCGGCCAGAACGGCTCCGGCCGCCACCGCCGCGACACCGATCCGGCGGGCCCTCTTGGATACACGCATCAACTCGCAGCTCCATCGTCCGTGACGGGGCCGGCCGGAGCCCGTGTGCGTACGGGCGGCCGCCCCGTGAAAAAAGTCCGTTGCCCGAAGGACAGCGCAACGCCCCGTTTGGTTGCACGGAATCGTCCCGTACGTCAGTTCACCCGCGTCCGCGGATCAGCCGGCCGGTGCGAAGGAGGAAGCAGATGAGTCCGCAGACGAATCCGCCGACGGATCAGCGACCCCTGCGGGGCAGAACGATCCTGGTCACCGGCAGCACCCGGGGAATGGGCAACCGCCTCGCCCGTGAACTTGCGGCGGACGGCGCCACGTTGCTGCTGCACGGACGGGACCGTACACGAGTGGAGCAGGCAGTCGAAGCCCTGCGCACGGCCGTACCGGGAGCGGACGTACGGGGCCACGCGGCGGACCTCGCCGATCTGGAGCAGGTGCGCGGTCTGGCCCGCACGCTCACGGAGGGCGGTGGCCGGCTGGACGTGCTCGTCAACAACGCTGCGGTGGGCGGCGGCCCGGACCGCTCACGGCGCCAAGTCAGCGCACAGGGGCTGGAGTTGCGCTTCGCCGTGAACTACCTGGCGCCTCTCGTGCTGACCCGCGGGCTGCTGCCGCTGCTGGAGAATTCGGCGCCGGCGCGCGTCGTCGACGTCGCCTCCGCGGGGCAGGAGCCGCTGGACTTCGACGACCTCATGATGGAGCGGCACTACGAGGGGCTTCTCGCGTACTGCCGGAGCAAGCTCGCGCTGATCATGGGGACGTTCGATCTCGCCGCCGAAGTGAAACCCGACCTGGTCACCGTCAACGCCCTGCATCCTGCCGCGCTGATGGACACCGGCATGGTCCGCGAGCTCTCGATCCCGCCGCTGTCAGAGGTGGAGAACGGCGTGCGGACGGTGCGCCGGCTCATCGACGACCCGGAGCTGAAGGACGTCACCGGACGGTACTTCAACCGCTTCGCCGAGGCCGAGGCGCAGGCGCAGGCCTACGACCCGCGGGCGCGTGCGCGGCTGGCGGAGATGACGGCACGGCTGGCGCCCTGAGCGGGAGCACCCCGAGTGGGAGCGCCCTGAACCGGAGCATCCTGGGCGGGAGCCGAGCGCAGGCCGTGCCGTCATCTCCGCCGGGTTCACACCTTGGAGCGCTTCGGAATCGCATCCCCGGCGGGGGCGTCGCCGCGCCCGTAGTGGTGCGTGGTGAACATGTAGAGCAGCCCCGTGCCGACGACCACGCCGCCGCACAGCAGCACGATCCAGTTTTCGTACCAGCTCTGGTCCGGGTTGCGCGCCCACGAGATGTTGATGATCGCGAAGATGCCGTAGGCGAGGGCGGCGGCGTTGATGAGCAGACCCCAGCGGCCCAGCTGGAAGTCACCCGTGGCCCGCCAGCCCTTCAGCCGCGCGCGCAGGGCGGCGAGGACGACCATCTGGAACGAGCCGTAGATGCCGAGGATCGCGAACGAGACGATCTTGGTGAGGGCGTCCTCCGAGATCAGCGACCCGAAGGCGATCACGGTGGGAATGACGGCGGCCACCAGCAGCGCGTTGTGCGGCACGGCACGCGCGTACGAGAACGAACGCAGCAGCTGGTGCCCGACGACCATCTTGTCCCGGGCGTAGGAGTAGATGAGGCGCCCAGCGGCGGCCTGGAGACTCACCGTGCAGGACAGGAACGAGATCAGCACGACCCCCATCACCATGCGCGCCCCGAACTCGCCCAGCGCGTCGAAGAGCACCCGCACCACAGGGTCGGTGTCCTTGCCGTCGATCACGGCCTGGTAGTCGGAGACGGCCAGCAGCAGCGACAGGCAGGTGAACGTCGCCGCCGCGCCGCCCACGTACACGGTGCGGCGCATCGCCTTGGGGATGACGATGCCCGGACGGGCGACCTCCTCGGCGAGGTCGCCGCACGCCTCGAAGCCGTAGTACTGGTAGAAGCCGATGATGGCCGCGGCGAGGAAGACCGGGACGTACGAACCGCCGCCCCCCGTATCGAAGTTGTCGAAGATGACGCCGAGCCCGTGGAAGCGGTGGGTGGTCAGCAGCCAGACGCCGACGACGAGTGCGCCGACGAGCTCCGCGGTGAATCCGATGACCGCCGCCTTCGAAAGCGCCTTCGTACCCGCGTAGTTGATGAGCGCGGCGATGAGGATGAGGCCCACGGTGCACAACACGGTCGTGTGCACGGACGGTTCGAACCCGAAGAGGATCGCGATGTACGGGCCGGCGCCGTACGCGACTGCGGTGATCGTCACCAGCAGCGCCCACATGTAGACCCAGCCGGTCATCCACGCCCAGCGGATGCCCCACAGCCGCCGCGCCCACGGGTAGACGCCGCCGGCGATGGGGTACTGCGCGACGATCTCGCCGAAGACGAGCGCCACGAGGAACTGCCCCGCTCCGGCGAGCAAGAACGCCCAGATCATCGGAGGGCCGCCGGTGGCCAGCGCCGTCGCGAAGAGGGTGTAGGTGCTCACCACGGGGGAGAGGTAGGTGAAGCCGAGCGCGAAGTTCGCCCACGGGCCCATCTCCTTGCGGAACTCCGAGCCGTGCCCGGCGGATTCGCCGCCCGGCCGCCCGGCGGAGTCGCCGCCGTGCCCCGACGGGCCGCCGCCGTGCCCCGTCGGGCCGCCGCCGCGGTCTCCCCCGGATCCGCCCGCCGCGGCGGGGCCTTCGGCGTCCGTCATCGCTGCTCCTCTCCCAGCACGTCGCGTGCAGATGTCGCTGCCGGCCCAGGTCCCGCACGGCCGGTGATCAGATCCGCGGCACGTTCGGCGACGAGCAGCACGGTGACCATGGGGTTGACGGTCGGCAGGCTCGGAAACACCGACGCGTCGACCACCCGCACGCCCTCCTCGCCGCGCAGCCGCAGCAACGGGTCGACGACGGCACCGTCGTCGGAGGCGCGGCCCATCCGGCAGGTGCCCGCCGGGTGGTAGACGGTGTGCGCGGCGCGCCGCCCGTACTCGGACAGAGCCTCGTCGGAGCTCACGTCGAGGCCCGGGGCGCACTCCCGAAGCAGCCAGTCGCGCAGCGGCCCCGTGGCGGCCACCTCGCGGGCGATGCGCAGGCCGTCGACGACGGTGCGCTCGTCGTAGCCGTCGGGGTCGGTGAAGTAGCGGAAGTCCAGGGCGGGTTTCTCGTCCGGGTCGGCGCTGCGCAGCCAGATCCGGCCGCGTGAACGGGACTTGGGCACATTGGGCGTCATGCACACCCCGTACGGCGGCGAAGGGAGGCCCAGGCGTTCGGTGTTGACGGTGAACGGCACCTGGTAGAAGTGGAACATCAGGTCGGGGCCGGGCTCGCGGCTGTCGCGCCGTACGAAGAGACCGGCGTCGGAGTCCATCGCCGAGTTCGGCGGCAGGGGTCCGGCGGTCTCCCAGACGATCACCGACTCCGGGTGGTCCAGCAGGTTCTCCCCCACTCCGCGAAGATCCGCGAGCACCTCGATGCCCAGCTCGCGCAGGTCCGCCGCGGGCCCGATGCCGGAGAGCATCAGCAGCCGCGGAGTGTCCACCGCCCCCGCGCACAGCAGCAGTTCGCGCTCGGCCCGTACGGTGCCGGCGGCGCCGTCGGCGTACTTCAGCCGCACGCGCGTGAGGCGGCCCGCACCGTCCCGCAGCAGCCGGTACGCACGGGTCTCCAGCTTCAGCGTCAGGTTGGGCCGGTCCATGACGGGGTGCAGATAGGCGACGGACGCCGAGGACCGGTGTCCGGTGGCGGGGTCGTAGGCGAGGGAGAAGAAGCCCGCGCCGTCGGCGAAGGGCTGCGCGTTGAAGTCGTCGACGACGGGGACGTCGAGGGCGTCGACCGCGGCGCCGACGAAGTCGTGCGCGATGGGGTTGCGGTCCTTCTCGGCGACGGGCCGGATCGTGTTCCGCAGCCGGTGCCGGTACGGAAGGAGCGTCCCGGCGTCCCAGCCCTCCGCGCCGGAGCGCACCCACTCCTCCAGGTCCTGCGGGAACGGCAGGAAGCTGATGAGGGTGTTGTGGGACGAGCAGCCGCCGAGCACACGTGCCCGCGAATGCATGATGTGGGAGTTGCCGCGGGGCTGTTCGACGGTGGGATAGCGGTAGTCGTAGCCGGTGTCGAGGAGATTGATCCAGTTCCGCAGCTTCAGCACGCTGTCGTCGCCGACATCGCTGGGGCCGCCCTCGATCACACACACCCGGCACTCCGGGTCCTCGCTCAGCCGCGCGGCGAGCACGCAGCCGGCGGTGCCTCCGCCGACGATGACGTAGTCGAAGGCGCCCTCGTCCTTGCCGTATCCGCTCATGTCCACCCTGTCCGCCCTCCGTCCTGTCGCAGCCTGTCGTCAGCCGGTACGTCAGCCGGCACGTCAGCCGGCACGTCAGCCCTTGAACCAACCGGACGGTGCGGGCGAGAGGTTGTGGTAGATGTGCTTGGCCTCCTGGTATTCGCGCAGCCCCGTCGGCCCGAGTTCGCGTCCGATGCCGGATCTGCCGAAGCCGCCCCACTCGGCCTGCGGCACGTACGGATGGAAGTCGTTGATCCAGACCGTGCCGTGGCGCAGCCGGTTCGCCACCCGCTGGGCGCGGCCCGCGTCGTTGGTCCACACGCCGCCCGCCAGCCCATACCGGGTGTCGTTGGCAAGATCCAGCGCCTCGTCCTCGGTGTAGAAGCGCTCCACGGTCACTACAGGCCCGAAGACCTCTTCCTGCACGATGCGCATCGTCGCCTTGCAGTCCGCGTAGACGGTGGGCAACAGGAAGAATCCGCGGGCGAGTTCGGGATCGTCCGGCCGCCGGCCGCCCGTGACGAGGCGCGCCCCGTCCATGCGCGCGATCTCCAGGTAGTCCTCCACCTTCGCGCGGTGCTCCGCGGAGCTGAGGGGGCCGGATTCGGTGAGCGGTTCGAGTCCGTCGCCGAGGCGGATCGCCTGGGCCCTGGAGGCGAGTTCGGTCACGAAGCGGTCGTGGACTCCGTACTGGACGATGAGGCGGGAGCCTGCCGAGCAGACCTGCCCGGAGTGGAGGAAGGCCGCGTCCAGGGCGTAGTCGAGCGCGGCGTCGAAGTCGGCGTCGTCGAACACGATGTTGGGGTTCTTGCCGCCCAGTTCGAGGGCGATGTTCTTCACGCCGGACGCGGCGCCCTCCATGATCTTCCGCCCGGTCGCCAGGCCACCGGTGAAGGAGACCATGTCGACCTCCGGGTGCGTGGTCATCGCCGCGCCCACCGATCCGCCCGCGCCCAGCACGAGATTGGCGACGCCCGACGGGGTACCGGCCTCCTCCAGCAGTCCCATCAGGGCGATCGTCGTCAGCGGGGTGGTCTCGCTCGGCTTGAGTACGAAGGTGTTTCCCGCGGCGAGGGCGGGCGCGACCTTCCACGAGGCCTGGAGCAGCGGGTAGTTCCACGGCGCGATCAGCGCGCACACGCCGACGGGCTGGTGCACGACCCTGCTCAGCACGTCCGGACCGACGTCGACGACCCGCCCGGCCTCCTTCCCCACGATCTCGGAGAAGTAGCGGAAGGCACCCGAGATGTCCTCGATGTCGAGGCGTGATTCGGCGAGCGTCTTTCCGGTGTCCAGGGTTTCCATGCGGGCCAGTTGCTCCTTGTCGCGCAGGAGCAGTTCGTGTACGCGGTAGAGGACGTCGCCGCGGCGGCGGGCGGGCGCCCATGCCCAGTCGGCGCGTTCGAAGGCCCGCTTGGCGGCCCGTACCGCGATGTCGACGTCCGTCTCGTCCGCCTCGTCGACGGTGGTGATGACCGAGGCGTCGAACGGGTTGATCACGTCGCGCGATCCACCGGAGACGCTTGCGGTCCACTCACCGTCGATATACAGCTCGGCCATCGCGAAGCCCCTCACTCGCCCGTGGTGTTCGCCGCCCCCGTTCTCGGCATGACGGCTCCAACATCGTGCGGGGCGGGGCGCGCTCCTACGGGGCGCACCGAGCGTGGGGCGTCGGGGAGGGGATGTTGACCCACGTGGTCTAAGAACGGGCGAGCGGCCCACCGGAGTTGGGGCGCCCTTGCCGGGCCCGGCAAGGGCGGGGTTCCACGACCCGCCTGCGAGTACGCCGGCCCCGGCGGGTGCCCTTGTGCGGGAGCCCCGCCGGGGCCGCCGATGTGGCGGTCCCGGCGGGGCTCCCGGTCCGCCGGGCCGGGCCCGGCGGACGCCGGCCGGCGCCGTCCCCCGTACGGCGCCGGCCGGCGGCTCCCCGGTGCTGGACCCGTGCCCGGACGGGCCCCGTCCGGCCCCGGCTCCGTCCGTACGCGGAACGCCGGAGACGATGGGGAGAGCGCGTCAAGCGCGGCGGACCGCGTTCGCGAGGATCGCGTCCCGCAGGTACTCGGCCATCCCCGGCTTGATCGCTTCGTAGTATGCGGTGAAGCGCTCGTCGGCGACGTACATCTCGCCGAGGCAGGTGTGGAGCTCGTACGAGCACTCGTAGAAGTTGCGGCAGATCTGCTGCCGGTGATCGTCGGCCAGGTCCATCGCCGCCTCGGACTCCGGGCCTTCGCCGCTCTCCATCTGCGCGACGAAGCGCCTCCCCCACTCCTCGCCCTCCTCCTTGATCCGCAGCCAGTCCTCCTTGGTGTAGGAGGCCGTTCTGCGCTGCGACTCGCGGTAGGCGTCGGTGTCACCCCAGCGCTGCTGGGTTTCCTCCGCGTACTGGTCGGGGTCGTTGTCGCCGAAGACCTCGAACTTCTCCTCCGGCGTGAGATTGATGCCCATCTTCCTTGCCTCCATCGCGTGTTCGACGGCGGCGGCCATCTTCTGCAGCTTCTCGATGCGCGAACGCAGCAGCTCGTGCTGCTGCCGCAGATGTTCCCGCGGATCCACGTCCGGATCGTCGAGAAGGGCCGCCACCTCTTCGAGCGAGAAGCCGAGCTCCCGGTAGAACAGGATCTGCTGGAGCCGGTCCAGGTCGGCGTCGCCGTACAGGCGGTGGCCCGCGTGGCTGCGCTCGCTGGGAACCAGCAGTCCGATGCCGTCGTAGTGGTGCAAGGTGCGCACGGTGATCCCGGCGAACCCGGCGACCTGTCCCACCGAGTAGCTCATCTCCCGCTCCTCTCTCTTACGCACAGCACGATGAGCCCTCACGTGACGTGAGGTGCAAGCGGAAATTCTCCCGGCCTCTCTTCGGGCGCCGGCGACGGCTGCCTAGGGAACGGCGACGGGCGGCCTCGGCCCGGTGTAGTGGCCGCTGGGCTGCAGCCGCAGCGGCCGCTCCCCGTACTCCTCCAGAGCGTGGGCGATCCAGCCCGCCGTACGGGCCACGGCGAAGACGGCCTCGCTCGCCTCGGGGCCCATGCCGGCGCCGAGCGTGAGCACCGCAAGGGCCAGGTCGATGTTGGCGGGCCGTCCGGCCGTGGCCGCGATCCCGCGGGCGGCCTCCAGCGCGCGGGCGCACTCCGGCACCTCCTCCAGCCATCCGAAGAGGGCACTGGCCCGCGGGTCCTCGCCGGGATAGACGCGGTGTCCGAGGCCCGGAACGCGGCGCCCCGCCCGGAGGGTGTCTGCGACGACGGCGGCGGCGCCGCCCCGTTCGACCGCCTCGGCCAGCATACGGTGCGCACCCGCCCCGGCGGCGCCGTGCAGCGGGGCGTCGAGAGCGCCGAGCGCCGCGGAGACGACCGCGTACGGGTGCGCACGCGCGGAGGCGGCGACCCGGGCGGCGAGTGTCGAGGCCGCGAGGTCGTGATCGAGAAGCAGGATCATCGCCCGCTCGAGGGTGCGGACGAACGCCTCCGACGGGCGGCGATCCGTCAGCCGCGGCCACAGCCCGCGGACGAGTCCGGCCTCCGGCCCCGGGTCGTCACTGCGCAGCGGCAGCGCGCCCACCAGCACGGGCAGCAGTCCGCGTGCCCGCGCGATCACCGCGTCCTCGGCGAGGTCGAAGCGGAGCGGGTCCGCGACGGCCGCCGCCACGACCACGGCACGAAGCCGGTCCGTGGGCGCGCAGTGCCCGGGCAGCGCGTCTGCGGCCGCGCGGGCCGCGCCGAGCAGCGGGGGAGAGGCGGTGAAACGCAGCCCGGGGGCGAGGCGGCCCGTCCACAGCCAGTCGGCCGCCTCCTCGAAGCCGCGGGCGGCGGCCAGTTCACGGGCGTCGACTCCGCGGAACCAGCAGCCGTCGGGCTCGATGAGCGTGATCCCGGTCCGTACGGACATGGCGTCGGGGGCGGCCTCGCGCGCCGCGGCTGCGGGCCTGCGAGCAGCGGCGGCGAGCGAGTCGACCTCGGCGGCGTCGAACGTGCTGCCGCGCCCGGCGGCCGAGCGGCGGCTGCTCAGCAGACCGCGGCTGACGTACGCGTAGACCGTCTCGGGCTTCACGCCCAGGCGCTCGGCGGCCTGCCGGGTGCTCAGCCGGGGCCGCTCGGCCGACGGGCCGCCGTCGCCCGCGCCGTCGTCGCGTTCGCTGTTCTCCCTCACACCGGCACCCGCGCTCCCCTGCATTGAGGCACTGAAGGTCTGAACGTTCTGAAGTCTGAATGTTGATTTGATCAATATTGACAGCGATTAGTAAAGCATGGACAGTCGAATCAAGTAAGGGGTGACGGCACGGGGAACGGAGATGCGAACCATGGAGCAGCAGGGCATCGAGGTACCGCGCGGGCTGTCCGGCGTCGTCGTCACGGACACCGCCCTCGGCGACGTGCGCGGGCGCGAGGGCTTCTACCACTACCGGCAGTACTCGGCGGTGGAGCTGGCCGGACACCGCACCTTCGAGGACGTCTGGCATCTGATGTTTCACGGGGAACTCCCCGGCCCCGCCGCCCAGAAGGAGTTCGCCGAGCGCACCGCCGCACTGCGCCGGCTCCCCCGCCCGGTGCGCGAGGCACTCCCCGCCGTCTCACGGGCCACGGCGGCTTCCGGCCCGCTGGCGGGGCTGCGCACCGCGCTCTCCCTCGCGGGCGCGGCCGCCGGGCTGCGTCCGGTCTACGACCTCACACCGGCCGAGCGCCGCGAGGACGCGCTCGCCGCCTGCGCGCTCGTACCGACGCTGCTGACCGCGCTGCACCGGCTCGGCCGGGGGCTGGAGCCCGTCGAACCGCGCGAGGACCTGCCGTACGCGGCCAACTACCTCTACATGCTCACCGGCGAGGAGCCCGCTCCGCGCGAGGCCCGTGCCGTAGAGCGCTACCTGATCTCGACCGTCGACCACGGCTTCAACGCCTCGACCTTCACCGGCCGCGTGATCGCCTCGACCGGAGCCGACGTCGCCGCGTGCCTCGCGGGCGCGATCGGCGCGCTCTCCGGCCCGCTGCACGGCGGTTCCCCCAGCCGCGCGCTGGACGCGCTGGACGCCATCGGCACACCGGACCGCATCGACGCGTGGATCCGCGAGCGCGTACGTGCGGGCGAGCGGATCATGGGCTTCGGGCACCCCGTCTACCGCACCGAGGACCCGCGTTCGCGCATGCTGAAGGGCATCGCGGAGGAACTCGGGGGACCGCTGGTCGAATTCGCCTCGCAGGTCGAGGAGCGGGTCGAGGCGGTGCTGGCCGAACTCAAGCCGGGCCGCGAGCTGCACATCAACGTCGAGTTCTACGCGGGCGTGGTCATGGAGCTGTGCGGTCTGCCGCGCACGATGTTCACGCCGACGTTCTGCGCGGCGCGCGTGGTGGGCTGGAGCGCCAACATCCTTGAGCAGGCGGAGGATTCGAAGATCATCCGCCCCTCGGCCCGCTACACGGGACCCGTGCCGCCCGTACCGGTGCCGGCGGCGTGAACCCCCGCCCGTCCGTCCCGGACTCCGCCCGCAGGGCCGTCAACCGGTGAAGGGGTCGCGCCAACAGCGTCCCCTTCACCCGCAGTTGACTCCAGCTCGACCAGGGACGTGCCCTAGGGCGTGTCCGCAACGTCCCTCCCCCAGACTCCGTCTGGGAGGTGCCCCCAGGACCGCGCGGCCTGGCACGCACGCTTGCTGCGTTGTCGGTCGTCGGCGCAGCCCGCTGCGCTCTCCTACCTCCGCCTTGCCATCGCACGCACCAGACCCCGCAGCCCCCGCCCTAACGGGCGGACGACGCTACTTTGCGGACACGCCCTAGGCGATGAGCCCGCTGATCAGTTCCAGCAGCGTGCCGACAAGGTCCGCCAGCATGGCCTTCACCTCGATTCCAGTAGGCAGACCCCCAGGCGAACCAGGGGTCAGGGACTCGAAAGAGGTACCCGCCCGGATTTCCCGGTACCTGCGGGCATGGATCTTCAACCGAACGATCGATTTCGCCGCACCACCGCCGAAAGTGCCTGTTCCGGCGCCCTTCCGCCGCCGCGAGCAGCGGTGCAACTCCGAGACCGTGCCATTCGGTGGAGGCGCCGGGTGGCGCCCGCACGATAAGGCGGGACCGCGCCGCGGCCTCGCCGCCGGCCCGGACCCGGCGGGCGGAGCGGAGACTCACGCAGTGAGGCCGGACAGAGCGCACCGGACGCCGCCCCGACTCTCCGGGTACGGGTCAGGGTCACGGGGCGTGTGCGGGCGCGGAACGGGCTGAGCATGCGGAGCGTTCGGGAAACCGAGGGTCCTGTAGACCGTCACGTTGCCCGCCAGTTCGGTACAGGCCTGCGCCGCCGCGGAGACGCGGCCGGCGTGGTCAGAACCGGAGTTCTCCAGCAGCACGCCCGCCGTCGTACCGCTGTGCCCCACGACCACGCCCAGCCCGCCGACTTCGCGGCAGATCTCACGCAGGGGCTCCAGGGACCACTTGTGCCGCAGCGACTGGTTCATCAGCGCGCTCCTCGTCGCGATCCTGCCCGCTTCCCTGACGTCCCGTGTGCGTACGGCATCGGAGAGCCCGTCCAACAGACGTACGTACTCGCGCCGTTCGGAGGCCGTGAACGGCTTGGGCGTGCGGTTGAAGTCGAGGGTGTCGACGGCGCCGCCTTCGTCGATCCCCACCACCGACATGGCCGGCAGCGAGCCCAGCACCGAACGCAGCCGCACGACGCGGTGGTGGAAGGCGACGATCCCCGGGTAGAGAACGCCGTCGGTGGGTTCGATGCGCGCCAGGAACCGCTCGATACGGGACGCCGGCATCGCGATGCCCAGCGCACGGCCCACCGCACGGGCGGTGGCGACCAGGTCCGCCGATGAGCTCGCGAGCCCCTTCCCCTCGGGGATCACGCTGCTGATGGTGAGGACGCCACTCACAGGGCGTCCCGTCTCCTCGGCGATGACGCGCACCAGCCGCAGAGCCTTCGTCTTGTGACTGGGGCTGACCACGAGCTCCGTGGAGTGAGGGTCCGTACGGAAGACGGCGCCGGCCCAGCGGGCGACGGGCAGGGTCACGAGGAAGTCGCCGTCCTTTTCCGGCAGTTGGCCCTGGAGCAACTCGCCGAAGGTTCCGAAGGCGGTGCCCGCTCCGGCCTTGCCCTGAAATACGGGACGAGGCCGCGGGGGGCGGCCTCCCCCGGCCTCCTGATACAGCGTCACGGCACGCCGCCTCTCCTTGTCATCCGACACCTGTCCGTCTGCCTGGCCGTCCATCTGCCCATCCGTCTGCCTGCGTGCCTGCCCGCCGGTCTGCGTGTGCCCGGCCCCGCGGCAACAGGTGAAGCCTATCCGTGTTGACAATCATTTTCATATAGTGTCTGCTCGGCGCACCGGAGGCGGAAGGAACGGATGATGCACGAGCACATCGCAGAAGCAGTCAAGGAACCCGATCTGATATCCCTGCGCCCGGACTTGGTGTGTCTCCGCTTCGAGTCGATGAAGGTCTACTCGGCTCTGGGAGCGGTCCGGCACCTTCTGGAGTCGGGCGTCGTCGCACCGGGGGACACCCTCGTCGACAGCTCCAGCGGGATCTACGCGCACGCTCTCGCGCTGGCGTGCCACCGCTACGGGATGAAGTGCCACATCGTGGGTTCCACCACCGTGGACCGAACGGTCCTGGTGCAGCTGGAGATTCTCGGCGCCACGCTCGAACAGGTCGAGCCGTCCAGGAATCTCCGCCTCGACCAGGAACTGCGCGTGCGGCGGATCGCCGAGATCCTGGAGGCCAACCCCTCGTACCACTGGATGCGCCAGTACCACGACGACATCCACTACCACGGCTACCGCAACGTGGCCCGAACGATCGCGGACGCGGTGCCCGACGGCCCGCTCTGCCTGGTCGGAGGGGTGGGTTCGGGTGCGTCCACCGGCGCCCTCGCCACGTATCTGCGCGGGGCCGGCAGGGACGTGTCCCTGGTCGGCGTCCAGCCCTTCGGCAGCGTCACGTTCGGCTCGGAACACGTCCCGGACCCGGACATGATCATCGCCGGGATCGGCAGCGCCATCGAGTTCGAGAACGTACGGCACCACCTGTACGACCGTCTGCACTGGGTGAACTTCGGCCACGCCGTCTCCGGGGCCGTGGCTCTGCTGCGCGACAGCGGGATCTTCGCCGGGCTCTCGGCCGGCGCGGCGTATCTGACCGCCCGCTGGGAACGCCGCCGCGACGAGTCACGCACGTACGTCTTCATCGCCGCCGACACCGGTCACCGGTACGTCGAGAGCGCCTTCGCCGGACACCGCGAGGCCCGCGACATCGACGACCTGGAGCCGCACCGCATCACCGGCCTGCACCAGCTGGGACAGCCCTGGTCGACCGCGGACTGGCGCGAATGCACGTGAGCAGCACGTGAGCAGCACGGCACTTGAACTGATCGGCGCTTGAACTGACCGGCCCGTCAGCAGTGCTCCGACGGAACCCGAACTCACCACGAGAGAACCCCAGATGACGCACAGCGAGACTCACAACGAGATCCACAACGAGACGCGCCACCAGCGGCACCACCAGCCGCATCAACGGCCAAACCAACGGCCGTGCTCCACGGCGGACTTGACCGAGGCCGTACTGTCCGGCGCGTACGGACGCGATCCGGCCGGAACCACCGTCACAAGTGCCTTCTGGCTGCACCACACGACGCGGCTGGCCGGCGGCGACACCACTTACCACAACCACTATCTGCTGCTCCGTGCCGGACTCGCCTTCGGAGCCTGCTCCTTCGAGGCGGGTGAACTCGCCCCCGGCTTCTGCGAATCGGCGTCCGGCCGTTCGCTGGAGGCGCTCCTCAGGCACGAGAGCGCGCCGGTCCGTACCGCCGCACTGGACGCGTTCCTCGCCGGTACGAATCCGCACGGGGAGGCGGCGGGCGCCGAGCGGGTCGTGCTGCCCGCCGGTACGCCGGAGACGCGCGCGCGGGCGCGTGACGCGGCCATCGCCGCACTCCTCGACATCGGACCCGGCGCGAAGGTGGCGCTGATCGGTGTGGTCGGGCCTCTCGCCGTGGCGATACGCGAGCGGGGCGGCGTACTGCTGCCCTGCGACCTGAATCTGCGGACGACCGACGACGGCGAACCGGTCACCGACGACATGACCGAGGTCCTGCCGGCAGCACAGGCCGTGGTGGCCACCGGCATGACGATCGGCAACGGCACCTTCGACCTCATCCTCGATCACTGCCGCGAGCTGGGCGTACCGCTGATCGTCTACGCGCAGACGGGCAGCGCCGTGGCCCGTGAGTTCCTCGGCGCCGGTGTCACCGCGCTGTGCGCCGAGCCGTTCCCGTTCTCGCAGTTCAGCGCGGAGCCGACGCCGCTGTACCGCTACCGCGACGACCACAGTCACGGCCACGGCAGCGGCCACGGCCGCCGCACCGGAGAGCCGGTGCCTTCGCGAGGGGCGGATCTGTGAGCTTCGACGCGAAGGCAGCTGCCACTGGTCCTGCCGGCCGCGAGAACGCCGGTTGCGGATCCACGTCCACACCGCCGAACTCCCCCACGACGGACGGGAGTCCGCCGGGCGATCTGCGAATGGCCCGCGCGCTGTGGCCCGTTCTGCTCGCCTCCGTGGTCGGTCTGCTGCCGTTCACGGTCTTCAGTACGTATCTGGTGCCCATCGCGCAGGACGCGGGCAGCGGCATGGCCGCCATGGGCGGACTGCGCGGACTGGGCGGGCTCGCCGCGCTGCTGACGGGAACGGCGCTCGCCCCGCTGATCGACCGCGTACCTAAGGAGTGGGCAGCGGCCGGAGGGCTTGCGGTGCTCGGGATCGCCACCGCGCTGGGGGCGAGCGGCGACTACGTACTCCTGGCGGCGTTCTGCCTCCTCACCGGGGCGGGAACGTCCGTACTGAACCCCGCGCTGACCGCCGCGGCGGCCGACCGCTTCGGCTCCGGGAGGGCGGCGGGCCGTGCGGCCACTCTCGTCACGGCGACGCAGTCGATGACCGCGATGCTCGCCGCTCCGCTCATCGCACTGCCCGCGCTGCTGTGGGGCTGGCAGGGCGACCTGCTCGCCGTCACGGCGGTCGCGGCTGCGCTCGGCGCCTTCCTTCTCATGCGGGGCATGGCGCGACGGCGGAACGAGAAGGCCGGGCAGGACGGGCACGCAGGGCAGGCGGCACGTCAGGCCGAGGAAGCACGGCAGGACGAGGAGACCGAGGAGGCCGGGAGCGGGCAACTCCCGGGATATCTCGAGTCGTTCAGGGCTCTGGCCGCAGTACGCGGCGTCATACCGCTGCTGAGCATCTCGCTCCTGCGTACCGCCGTCTTCATGGGCTATCTCGCCTATCTGGCGGCCTTCTACGACGAGCGGTTCCAACTCGCCCCCGGGCCCTTCTCGTTCGTGTGGACACTGAGCGGTGCGGCGTTCTTCGTGAGCAACCTCCTCACCGGGCGGATCACCAACGCCGCCGAACCGCGCATCTCCACCGAGCGCCTGCTGGTCGCCGGGCTGCTCGCGGCCCTGCTGTCGGTCGTGGGCTTCTACTTCACGCACTGGCTGCCGGCCGCCCTCGTGCTGACGGCACTTCACGCCGCCAGCCACGCCGTCGTGGCGGCCTGCGTCGTCAGCCTCCTCGTACGCCGCTGCGGGAATCTGCGCGGTTCCGCCCTGAGCATCAACGCCGCGGGCATGAGTTTCGGCGTCTTCGCGGGGGCGGGACTCGGCGGCGCGGGGCTGGGACTGGCCGGCTACCCGGGCACGGCCTCGGTCTTCGGCGTGCTCACGGCGGTCGCCCTTGCGGCCGCCCTCACGGTGAGCCGTCGGCCGCTGTGACGCGCCGCCGCCTCAGCTCGCGCTGCCACCTCACCTCGCGCCGCCGCCTCACCTCGCGCGGGGGCCTCGCCGCGGCGTGCGCCGGCCTCGTCGTCGTACTCGTCGCCTCCGTCGTCGTGGCGGTCGGCCTCGGGCCCGCGCCGATCTTCCCGGGAGAGACCGCGCGCCTGCTGTGGGCGGGCGTCAGCGGCGGTCGCATCGAGGCGTACGAGGTCAGCACGTACCAGATCCTCTGGCAGATCCGCACGCCGCGGGTGCTGCTGGCGGCTCTGGTGGGGGCGGGGCTCAGCGCGGTCGGCGTCGCCGTGCAGGCGATGGTGCGCAACGCGCTGGCCGACCCCTTCGTGCTGGGCGTCTCCTCGGGCGCATCGGTCGGAGCCGTGGGCGTGACCGTCACCGGAGGGCTGGCCGCACTGGGCGTTCACGCGGTGTCCGCGGGCGCGTTCGCCGGCGCGCTCGCGGCGTCGCTGCTGGTGTACGCCGCCTCCTGGCACAGGGGCGCGCTGTCACCGCTGCGGCTCGTACTGACGGGCGTGGCGCTGTCGTTCGGCTTCCAGGCACTGATGAGCGTGATCGTCTACGCCGTACCGGGCAGCGAGGCGACCGGCATGATCCTGCACTGGACGATGGGCGGCTTCGGCGCGGCGAGCTGGGGCGCGCTCCCGGTCCTCGCCGCCGTGGTGCTGCTGGGGCTCGCCGCGCTCTGGCGGTACGGCCGCGTCCTGGACGTCCTGGCACTCGGCGACGAGACCGCCGCGAGCCTCGGGATCAGCGCCGACCGGCACCGCGCCCGGCTGCTGTTGATCGTCTCGCTGATGACGGGGGTGATGGTCGCCGTCAGCGGTGCCATCAGCTTCGTGGGACTCGTCGTTCCGCACCTGGTTCGGATGGTCGCCGGAGCGGCGCACGCCCGTGTGATCGCGCTGACGGCGCTGGTGGGAGCCGTATTCATGGTCTGGGTCGATCTGGCGGCCCGGACGCTGGTGGCACCGCGCGAACTGCCCCTGGGCGTCATCACGGCGCTCATCGGGGTTCCGGTGTTCATCGTCCTGATGCGCCGCAAGGCCTACATGTTCGGAGGCCGTTGAGATGGACCTGACCCTGGACGGGCTCTCGGTGGTGACCGACGGCGCGAGCCTGCTGAGCGACCTGTCGCTGAAGGCGGAGAGCGGCAAGGTCGTCGGCCTCGTCGGGCCCAACGGCAGTGGCAAATCGACCGCGTTGAGGTGTGTGTACCGCGCACTGCGGCCGACGTCCGGCACCGTACGGATCGGCGAGGACGAGCTGCGGGCACTGACGAGGCGGCGCGGCGCACAGGCCGTCGCCGCGGTGTGCCAGGACACCGCGGTGGACCTGGACTTCACGGTCGAGGAGATCGTCGCGCTCGGTCGCACACCCCGTCTGCGCGGCAACCAGCGGCTCGGTCCGCATGAACTGGCCCTGTGCGAGCGGGTGATGGACCAGCTCGGCATCGGCCACCTCGCGACGCGCGGAGTGCTCACGCTCTCGGGCGGTGAACGTCAGCGCGTACTGCTGGCCCGCGCGCTCGTGCAGGAGGCGGAGATCCTCGTGCTCGACGAGCCGACCAACCACCTCGACGTACGGCACCAGGTCGAGCTGCTGTCGCTGCTGCGCGGGCGGGGGCTGACCGTCCTGGTCGTGCTGCACGACCTCAACCTCGCCTCGGCCGTCTGCGACCGGATCGGCGTGCTCAGCCGGGGACGCCTGGTGGCCACGGGCACGCCCTGGGACGTACTCACCGCGGAACTGGCCCGCGAGGTGTTCGGAGTCGAGGCAACCGTCGTCTCACACCCGCTGACGGGCGATCCGCAACTGCTCTATTCGCTGACTCCTGCTTCCTCGAAATCCCCTGAACTCCCCTGAGATTCCGCTGTAGTTCCCACTGAAAGGCGCATGACGACATGAAGACGATCGAGACGATGAAGACGGCCCTCGCCTCCCCCACCCGGCGGGGCGCCGGCCTCGTATCCGCGCTGCTGGCGGTGTCGCTGCTCGGCGGATGCGGCGCCCAAGTGGACGACGGCGCCGGGCAGTCGGGGAGCCCGGGGGAGTCCGGGAAAGCGGGACAGTCCGGCGAGGTCACGGTCGACAGATGCGGCGAGCGCGTCCGGTACCCGGTGCCGCGCCGGGCGGTCGCCTACGAAGGCGGCAGCGCCGACAAGCTGTTCAGTCTGGGCCTCACCGAGCATGTGCACGGCTATGTGATGCCGCCCGCCAACCCCCCGGTGAGCGGCTCGCCTTGGGCGTCCGAGTACGCGAAGGTGAAGAAACTCAGCGACGACCTGCTCAACAAGGAGATCGTCGTCGACGCCAAGGCCGATCTGGTCGTTGCGGGCTGGGAGTCGGGCTTCAGCGAGGAGCGCGGCATCACACCGGAGATCCTCGACAAGCTCGGGGTGCACAGCTTCATGCACACCGAGAGCTGCTTCAACTATCCCGGGCACCCGGAGAAGACCGCCCCGTTCGACGGGTTGTACACGGATCTCGAACGGCTCGGCAGGATCTTCAGGGTCGAGAAGCGGGCCGACCGCGTCGTCAGCGGCCTGAAGAAGCGCGTGAAGTCCGTCGAGGCGAAGGCACCCCGCGGAGAGCGCCCGCCCGTCTTCCTCTACGACTCGGGCACGGACCGGCCCGCCACCGCCGGAAACCAGGTACCTCCCGACGAGATCATCGAGAAGGCCGGCGGGCGCAACATCTTCCACGGCCTCGACCAGCGGTGGACGCAGGCCGGTTGGGAAGCCGTCGCCAAGGCGGGCCCGGAAGTCGTCGTCATCCTCGACTACGGCGACAAGCCCGCCAAGGAGAAGATCGACTTCCTCAAGACCTCACCCCACACCCGCGACCTGCCCGCCGTCGAGAAGAACAACTTCTTCGTACTCGACTACAACGAGGGCATCAGCGGGCCGCGCAACGTCGACGGCCTGGAGAGGTTCGGGAAGTATCTGCGCTCGCTGGAACGCTGAGCGGCTCGGACGACGGGACGGCGGGACGGCCGGCGCGGAAGGCCGGACCGCCGGACCGACGGCGGCCGGACCTTCCGTTTGACAGGAAGGCAAGGCGCACGCCTAGCCTCGACTATATGACAACAATGTTCAGGAAGGTGCTCGGCGCAGCGTCCCGGCTGGGAGTTCAGGTACTCGATCTCGGCCCGGGCGCCGCCGTGATCTCACGGCGAGGCGGCTACACCGCGACGAAGCTGAGTTCGGACGCGTGGCTGGTTGCCGGCAAGCTCTCCAGGAGCAGCCGCGCCCCCCGGGACGGATGGGGCCTGCACAAGGCCGCCGCAAGCAGCCTCTGCACTCGGCACGTGGCCGACTTCCTGGTCAACTACGAAGTGAACTGCGTATTCGACGTCGGCGCCAACAAGGGTCAGTACGGCAAGCAGCTGCGCGAGTCCGGCTACCGCGGCAGGATCGTCTCCTTCGAACCCGTCCCGGACGCCCTGGCCAAGCTGCGCAAGGCCGCCGAACGCGACCGGGACTGGCTGGTCTACCCCTGCGCACTGGGACGCAGCGAATCGGTCGAGACCATGCACCTTGGCTGGAAGACCATGAACTCGCTGCTCGAACCGAGCGCGTACGGACAGCAGCGCTACAAGCGGTTCGCGGACACCAGCACCACCACGCAGGTGCAGGTCAGGCGGCTGGACGAGGTCATGGACGAGGCCCTGGAAGGGATCGCGGACCCGCGCCCGTACCTGAAGATGGACACACAGGGCTTCGACATGGAGGTCTTCGCCGGCGCCGGCAAGCGGATGGACGAGTACGTCGGGATGCAGTCGGAGGTCGCCGCACTGCGGCTGTACGAGGGCAGCCCGCACATGACCGAGGCCATCACCGCCTACCAGGACGCTGGCTTCGAGATCACCGGCATGTACCCGGTCACGCGCGAGGCGGCCACAGGGCGGGTCGTCGAGTTCGACTGCGTAATGGCGCGGGCGGCTTCCGTGCCCGCCGACGGCCCGCACAAGTAACGGCCCGCACAGGTAACGGCTGCCGCCGTCTTCCGTGGGGGGCGTGGAACGCGGGCGGTGCGCGGCGTGAAAGGCGCTTCACACTGCCCGTTCCGGACTGTCGGACGTCGTTTACTTTCACTTCAGAACGTACGGGTAGGCATGCAAATGAGCCGTAATCCACCCGAAAGGTAGCTGTGCCTGTCACGCCGCCCACGGTCAGCCAGACGCCGGTCAAGGTGAGCGTCGTCGTTCCCACCCACAACACCGGCGAGACGATCCTGACCGGATTGCACTCCTTCCTCGCGCAGACCATGCCGCGTACCGACTTCGAGATCATCTACGTCGACGACGGCTCCACGGACGACACGGTCGCGCTGCTGGAGTCCGAAGTCGCGCGCCAGGGAGCCGAATCGGCGGTCCGCGTGATCCGCACCGCGAACTCCGGCTGGCCCGGCAGGCCGCGCAACATCGGCATGGACGCCGCCCGTGGCGAGTTCGTCCACTTCGTCGACGACGACGACTGGCTCGCTCCCGAGGCCCTGGAACGCACGTACGCGCGGGCGCAGGAAACCGGAGCCGACATCGTCATCGGCCGGATGGCCGGCCACGGACGGCGTGCGCCGCGGGCCCTGTTCGAGAAGCCGATCGCGGCAGCCGACCTGCGCTCGGACACCGCGCTGCTGGCCTCGATGACCGTGCACAAGCTCTTCCGGCGCAGCTTCCTGCAGGAGAACGAACTGCGCTTCGAAGAGGGCCGGGTGCGGCTCGAAGACCACATGTTCACCTTGCGTGCCTACCTGCTGACCGGCCGGGTGGCCACGGTGCACGACTACACCTGCTACCACTGGGTGCGGCACCGGGGCGAGGACCACAACATCAGCTACGGGTCGATCGAGCCGGGCCCGTACATCGACAGCGTCCGCAAGGTGCTCGCGATCCTGGACGCGCCGGACACGTACGTCGCGCCCGGCCGGCACCGCCGCCGTCTGACCGCGAACTGGTACGGCAAGAAGGCCCTCGCCCGGATCAGCGGAGAGCTCCTGCTCGGGCAGTCCCCCCGGCGCAGGGCCGAATGGTTCGAGGCCGTCAGTGCCCTGGCCCGTGACCTGCCGCCGGAAACCGACGCGTCGCTGCCGACCCGGCTGCGGATCGTCGGGGCCCTCGCCCGGCGGGGCGAGAGTGAACTGCTCGAGGAACACGCGGAGTTCGAGGCGGGCGTCGACCACCGGCCCGTCGTCCGCTCGACCGGATGGAAGGACGGACGGCTCACCGTCAGGTGCGGCACCCGGCTGGTCCGCACGGAGGAGAACGGCGCCCGCGTGCTTCCGCTCCCGTTCTCCCGCGCCCTTGACCGCTACCGGCTGCTGCTGTCGAGGGGCGTGGCCGCCGTGCGCGAGGCCGCGGAGGCAGCCGACTTCACCAGGGCGGTGCGGCGCAGCAACGTCCGAGGCCTGCTCCGCCACCGCGAAGGCGGGACGACGCTGAGCGTGCCGCTGACCCACAGCGTCGTCGAGGTGCCGCTGCGGGAGGACGGTACTGCGGCGGAGATCGTGGCGAAGGCGGCTCGCCGGATGCGGCTGCCGGACCGGCTGACGTCCCGTCTGCCGGGCGGCGGCCACGGCGAACCGGACCTGTGCGCCCTGGAGTTCGAGACCGAGTTCACGGTCGACCCCTCCTCGGCCGACAACGGCCGGCCGCTGGCCCCGGGCACCTGGGACCTCCAGCTCCAATTGGGCTGCGGCGGCTGGCGCATCGCCCGGCGACTGCGCGGCTGCTCCATCGACGTACCGGCGGAGGCGGGGGCGGACGCGCAGCCGCAGTCTTCGCGGCGCCGGCCGGCGGCACCGGTCCTGCGCCCGGCCGTCAGCCGCTGACGCGTCGGCGTCGGCGTCGGCGTACGCCGACGCGTCAGGCTCGTCTACAGCCCTCCGGAGGTGGGAGTGGCCGGGCGCAGAGCGGAGAGGAAGTCCTGAAAGTCCTCCAGGACGTCCTGGAGCTGGCTCGTCTTCGCCGTCAACGCGACCTCCATCTGGACGAGTTCACTGCGCTGCTTCTCGTTCTCCAGCACGAGGATGAACTGGCTCTGCGCGAGCTCCATCGGCTGCTCGTTGACTGTTGCCTGGATGCGCAGGTTCTGCACGATCCCCGGGGCGTCGACGAGGCCCGGCGCCGTCGAGGTGCCCACCTCCGTGCGCTTGACGATGTCGACGGCGCCGACGTTCTGACGCAGCCGCTGCACCGACTCCTCCGCGAGGCGGTGCAGGCCTGGCGAGCCCTCGACGGTGTGGCCGGTGACCGTGATGTTCGGCGTGAAGCCCTGGCCCTGGGAGGCCATGTGCAGTGCGACGAAGGCGGCGTGCGGGGCGCCGACCTCGTCCGGGGGCGCCGACTGCCAGCCCTCCGGAAGCTGGATTTCGAGCGGCACCGGAAGTGTGCCCGGCATGGTGGATCAACTCCTTGCGGTACGGATTCCGACGGTACGGGAAGCGACGCGGAGCGGCCGACGGCGGGAAGCCGCGGCAGGGCCGCCCCGCGGCTGATCAGTCGAACCAGCCGCCGACCGCGTCCGCTGCGTCGCCGGCGGCATCGGTGACCTTGCCCGGGTCGACCTCGATCTCGGCGCCGAGCTTCGCGCCGACGCCGAGGCCTACGCCCAGGTCGCCGCCGATGACGATCTTGCCGTCCTCCGTGCGGCCGGCATCGAAGTGGGCCTCGGCGCCCGCGCCGGCCCACGCCTCCGCCTCGCCGCCGACGCCGACACCCGCCACTGAGGCGTGCCCCTCCGCGGTGGCCTTGGCACCGGCGAAGGCCTCGGCGCCGACATGAGCGCCGTCCGTGCCGATGGAACCCTTGGCTTTGGCCTCGGCGCCGGCGAATGCCTGGGCCTTGCCGGAGGCCTCCATCGGGCCGGCCACGTACTTCCCTTCGGCCGTGGCCTGGGCGAGATAGGCCTTGCCGGACGCCTGTGCAGTGACGTTCCCGTCCCTGGCGCCCACCCCGGCGGTGCCCTGCGCGCCGAGGAGGTTCACACCGGCCTTGCCGGAGACGTCGCCGCCGGCGAAGTTCCCGCGGCCCCTGGCCTCGGCGCCCCACACCTTGGCCTCGCCGGTGACGGAAGGACCGGCAATGGTGATGCCCGGCCCCTTGCCCTCGCGCAGGGCCTCCCTCTGCGCTTGCGACATGTTCTTGTGGTCGCCCCAAGCCCTGCCGTGCCGCGGGTCGGGCGCCCGCATCATCTCGGCAATCTGCATGGACGTCTTGCCCGTGTTGTCCTGCGTCGCCTCGGAGGCCCAGAAGAGCCACTCCGGCGCGTTCTCGCCCTCTCCGCCCTGCGCCTTGAACTTCTTGGCCGCCGCGTCACCCTCGGACCGCACCTGGGTGCGCGCCGCTTCCAGCAGCTGCACGCCGCCGCTCTCGTCGCCTCCCTCGTACAGCCGGACGGCTTCCTTCGCCTGCCCCTGGGCCCACTTGAGGGTTCCGGCGTAGTCCCGCAGTGCCCCTGCGGCTGCTGTCAACGCGTCAGAGCCGCGGTACCACCTCTTCTTCTGGCCCGAGAAGTCGTCCCAGAAGGCGTCGCTGGCCTGTCCCCGCCAGCTGGGGATGCGGACTGAACCGAGCTTGTCGCCGATGCCGTCGAGGGTCTTCGCGTGACTGTCGAGCTTTTCGGCGTCGTCTGTGAGCTTCGACGGGTTTCCCGGTATCAGTTCGCGTGGGTTCTGGGTGTCGCCAAGTTGTGCCGTCATCGGTCCCCGTTAGTGGATCGTCAGTAGATCGGGCCGGGTCCGGCCACCGCGGGCCCGCTGAAGTGGTTCTGGGACTGCTGCTCGGAGCGTTCGTAGGAGTCGGCGTTCTCGTTGAGCTTGTCCGCCGAGTTCTCCCCGTCCTCCTTCATCGGGCTCTTGATGGCTTCCGTCCAGGTGGCCATCAGCTGGCCGAACTCCTTGGCGGCGTCACCGTGCCCGAAGTCGTCGCTCGCATCTCCGAGTTCGTTGAGCTTCACCTTGTCGCTGCTGCCCACGGAGTCCCTGATCTTCTTGGAAGCCGCCCGCAATTCGGACGGCTCGACATCGAACTGGCCCATCCGCTCCCCCTCTACGTCCGAGCCCGGGTGTGAACTCACGCTCACACCTTGATTGTTGAGACCTTGACAGGGTCTCGCGTGGCTGGAAAGCCCCGACACCGCCCCCCGACATCACCATGCCCCCTGCCGTGAAGCTTCACATGGCGACCACCGCGTGGGTGTCAGGAAGGCAACAGGTGTCGCACCGTTGGCGCGTCCCCACCTCGGCGACCGCAGCGGACCGCGCGGGGCCGCCGCCGAGGCGGCCCCGCGCGGGAGGACCTGTTGGGAAAGACTGAGCTAAAGGCGCGGAGGCTGGGCGGGCGTGGTGATACCCAAGTGACCGGCGGCATCGGCAAGATAGTCGAGGGGCCCGTCGAACGTCGCGCTGCTCAGGGCGGTCCGCGTTCGCCAGGTGATCAGCTGACCGTTGTGGAGGCGCAGCTCGAACTCGGAGGCGCGACGGTCGGATGTGAGGAACTCCGCCAGGCCGCCGAGCAACACCGCCCGGGCACGTTCCTCGTCGTTGGAGACGATGTGGAAGTCCTTGTCGAGCTGCGGGATTCCGACCTCCATTGCCCTTCCCCGGGACATGGTGTCGAACCAGCCGTCGCGGTAGATGCGCAGATCCGGCACCTCCACACCCAGGTTCAGGGCCCAGAAGGAGTGAATGGTGACGCTCCTCGAGTCCGCGCCGTCGACGTCGAGGTCGGTGGAGTAGTGGCGGTATTCGAAGGCGCGGAAGCCGAATCCGCGGTGGGAGCCGGTGACGACATGGTCCCCCGCAAGACCGCTGGCCGTGATCGGCAGCGGCGCGGCTCCCTGGTACGCGTCGACGAGCCCGGGCACCCCGTTCTCGTAGCTCCACCCACGGCTCGCAGCGAACGACTGCAGCTCTGCGTAGGTCTCGCGGGCCTCGCGCTTCTTCCGGGCCTTGCGCCGGAACACCCAGACGACGAGCGCTCCGACGGCAACCCACCACAGCAGGATCAGGACAGCTTGGATTCCACTCATGGCGTCAGCATCCCCCACGCCTCTCCGCGGGCCAACCGCCCCCGCACTCCGGCACAATCTGTGCCTCGGGATCCACATCTCCCACATGTCCGGTCCGGGAGTGGGGACGTCCCCGTGACGCGCCGATGTCTGCAAGAGACATTCGCACGACGGCGGCTCCGTCCGAACCGGCCGAGTGGAGCCTCCTGTTCGGCGCCGGTGCGCCCGGGCATGCCCGAAGCGGGCCGTCCACAGCGCGGCCCGGCGGCGCGACGCCGAGGGGGTCCGCACCACCGGCTGACGGTGGCCGCGACGACTCCGCTACGACGTCTGGGCCGGAAGCCTCCCGACGGCATCCGTGAGGAAGTCCAGCATCACGTCGAGGTTCTCGATCGAGAGCTTCTCCTCCCGACGCCAGGTGAGCAGATGTCCGTAGCGCACCTCGAGCGGCCACTCGCCGGCGCGCGGGTCGGAGATCAGGAACTGGGCCAGCCCGCCGTGTAGCAACGCGCGGGCGCGCTCCTCGTCCTCGGCGACGATGTGGAACTGCTCGTCGACCTGAGGGATCCCCGTGGCGAGGGGAGTGCCCGAGGTGAGCTTGCTGTGCCAACGCCGGTGCTGAATGCGGATGTCGGGAACAGGTGCGGTCAACTTCAGCGCCCACACGGGAAAGTAGTGGATCTGCTGCTTCATGTGATCGTCCACCCCGGACCCGATGGAGAGGGTGCTCTGGTACTCGAAGGCCCGGAATGCGAATCCGCGGTGCGTTCCGGTGACGACGTTGCCGCCCGCCACTCCCTTCGCGACGGGCAGTGGCCCGGCACCGGAGAACTCGTCGATGAGCCCGGCGACGCCGGTCGCGTAAGTCCATCCACGGCCCTCCGCCAGGGCTCTCAACTCGGCACGGCCCGCCGCCGTCGCCTGCGCACGCCGAGCAGAGCGCTTCTTGGACCAGCTGAGCCAGGCCCCAAGCGCGACGAAAAACAGCACGTAAAACAAGGCTTCCATGGCGTCGGCATGCCTCCCTGTGGCCCGGTAGGCCCAGCCCCCGCGCACTCCGATACAACCTGCACCCCAGCCTCACATGTCATCACACGCGCATTCCCTCCAGGGATCTGTCCCCCCCCATCTCGCCGGTGCTTCGGGTTCCCTACGCTGGGCCGAGCCCAACTCCCGGCCTGCCGGGGCTGTGCCACCTCGCACGCGAGTCCGCGCTGAAGGACCGGCCGCTGCGGTTCGAGAACGGCGAGGTCCTCACCTGGCGCGAGGAACGACTGCGCCCGCAGGACGTGCTGCGCGAACTCGACTACCTGTCCCGGGTGGTTGAGCACACACCGAAGCACGCCCTGGCGGTAGCCGCGGGCCCCCGCCCCCGGCGCAAGGTCCGGCGAGCGGGGGCCCTGGTCTGCGGCCTGCCTCAGGAGGCCTACTGGTCGGCCTTGATGTCGTAGTTGATCTTGTCGCCGTCGACGGAAGTGACCTTGACGGTCACGCCGAGGCTGCTGCCGTCGCTCGCAGTGAGCTTGCACCGCATCGAGGTGCCGACCTTGCCGACGAGGTCCTCGGGGCAGGTGACGTCCGGCTTCGGCTGGCCCGTCTGCGCGGCGAGCTTCTCGGCCACCGTGTTCGCGACCTTGTCCTTGGGCATCTTCGCCTCCGACGAGCAGCCCACCAGCAGCGCACCGGCGGCTGCGGCGGCCAGGCCCCAAGTAGCGAAGGAAGAAAAGGACTTGGGCATGGGGTGGGCTCCGTTCGGGGCAAGAGGACCACGAGGGTCGGAAAAATGAAGGTCGTCGGGATGATTATCTATCAGCCCGGGCTGCCCGTCCGGCCGGGGCTTCACAGCCCCCCGCCCCCGCCCACGAACGATCTTCACCGGCCTCCCGCCTCAGGCAGCCCTCGCCGGGGCAGCGGACCACCGCCACCGCCGCAGGCGCTGACGACCAGTCCCATCTCAAGTCCAGTGCGAGGAAGGGCAGTCGCGAGGCGGCGATCGGCGAACCGGACAGGCGCTGCGGGCGCAACTGACGCCTCGGGACGGACAGTTGTGGAAGCACCGCACAGTTGTGGAACCGCCACCCTGACCGGGGTTGCCGAGCGCATCGCATGCATCACCGACTCCGGCACCCCCCCCCACCGACCAGACCCGTACGGCCCAGATCGGGACCATGGTCCATCGTTGCCGAAATCAAGACCACGGGCCCAGGGCCCGTCGTCCCGGTCTTCCACAACCCCAGAAGCGGGTAAATAGGGCAACAGCACACAAACGTGGCCCCGGCCGGCGGAGAACCGCCGGCCGGGGCCACAAGGGAAGGTCCGGGCGATGACCAAGTCGGTAGGCCGTGAGGGACTCGAACCCTCAACCAATGGATTAAAAGTCCACTGCTCTGCCAATTGAGCTAACGGCCCGCCCCCGCAGCATAGCCCGGCGGACCGCCGGGCTTCGAAGGCATCGGCCTTCGTGCTGGGGAGTCGTACGGGCGTGCGTCAGCCGTTGCGCTTCCAACGCGGCTTGTCCGCGCGGCGGTCGAACGAGCGGCCGCCCGTGCGGTGATCGTCACGGCGGCCGTACGGGCGCCGGTCGTCGTGCGAGCGGGCGTCCCGCCCGTACGACGAGGCGGGGCGGCGGTCGTCGCGCCGGAACCCGCCACGGTCGCCGTCGCGGCGCTCGCGGCTGTACGACGGGCGGCCCTCGCCGCGGTCACGCGGACGGTCACGGTCCCGGTCGCGGTCCCTGTCACGCTCGCGTCCACGGTTGTACGCCGGGCGGCCGCCCTCGCGCCGGTCGCGGTCGCCGCCGCGGTCGTTGCGCTCGTCGCGCTTCCCGTCCCGGCGCTGGTCCCGCTGGTCGCGCTGGTCCCGGTCGCGCTGCTCGCGCTCCTCGCGGCGCTGCTCCCGGCGCAGCTCACGCTGCACCGCCTCCTCCACCTCGGCGGTCAGCGTCGCGGAGGCCTCCGCGACGGCCGCCTCCGGGTCGTCACCGCGCTCGCGCGCCGCACGTGCCGTCAACCGCTCGGATTCCTCGCGGAGTTCGGCCGCACGCTGCTGTGCGCGCTCCAGCTGCCGGCTGAGCTTGGCCGCCTCACGCTCGGCCTGCTTGGCAGCGTTCGCGGTCGAGTCGGCCTGCACCTCGGTCAGTGACCGCGCACCCGTGATCCGCGTCACTTCCTCGTCGAAGACGTCGCCCCGGCCGATGATGTGCCGCGAGGCGTCGACGCCCGCGTCTTCCATCAGCCGGAAGATCTGCCGCCGCTGGTGCGGCAGCGCCAGCGAGACGACCGTGCCGGACAGCCCCGCCCGTGCCGTACGGCCGGACCGGTGCAGGTAGTCCTTGTGATCGCCGGCCGGGTCGACGTTCAGCACCAGGTCGATGTTGTCGACGTGGATGCCGCGCGCCGCGACGTCCGTCGCGACCAGCACGTTGACCTTGCCGTCCTTGAAGTCCGCCATCGTGCGCGTACGGGCGCCCTGCGTCATGCCGCCGTGCAGCGCCTCCGCGCCGACGCCGCCCTCACGCAGCTGCTCGGCGACCCGGTCGGCACCGAGCTGCGTACGTACGAAGATGATCGTGCGGCCCTTGCGCGAGGCGATCGCGCTGGTCACGGGCGCCTTGTCGCGCGGCTTCACCACCAGCACGTGGTGGCTCATGGTCGTGACGGCGCCCTGTGCGGCGTCGACCTCGTGCACCACGGGCGTGACGAGGTAGCGGCGTACGAGGGTGTCGATCTCCTTCTCCATCGTCGCGGAGAAGAGCATCCGCTGGCCGCCCTCGGGGAGCTGGTCCATCAGCTCGGTGACCTCGGGCATGAAGCCCAGGTCGGACATCTGGTCGGCCTCGTCGAGGATCGCCACCTCGACGTCCTCCAGGGAGCAGGAGCCCCGCCCGATCAGGTCGCGCAGGCGGCCGGGGGTGGCGACCAGGATGTCGACGCCGCGCTCCAGGGCGGTGATCTGGTTCGCCATGGACGTGCCGCCGCAGACGACCTTGAGCTTCAGGCCGAGCACGTCACCGTACGGCTGGAGCGCGTCGGAGACCTGCATGGCCAGCTCGCGGGTGGGCGTGAGGATGACGCCGCGGGGGCGCTTGCGCTCGGTGCGCGCGCCGGCGAGGCCGGTCAGCAGCGGCAGCCCGAAGGAGAGGGTCTTGCCGGAGCCGGTGCGGCCGCGGCCGAGGATGTCCTTGCCCTGCAGCGCGTCCGGGATGGTCGCGGCCTGGATGGGGAAGGGGATGGTGACGCCGTTCTGCGCGAGCTTGCGCACCACGGGCTCGGGGAGCCCGAGATCGGCGAAGGTGACGGTGTCCTCGTCCTCAGGCAGGACAGCGTCGATCGAGGCAACAGACATGCGAAATGCGAACCTTCCGGAGTTCAGCAGCACGCGCCCAGACTCCGTGAATTCGCAAAAGACCGCCTCTATGCGGTCAGCCACGGCTGAGAGAAACGCGCCACGCGGCGCGCTCTGCAGGGCGCCGGGCAAATGGGATCAAACGATCAACCAGCATACGCACCCCGCGGGCCGCCGCGCAAATGAGATCCAGAACGGTACGCGGCCGCCCTCACGGGGACTAACCGCTGGTGGGCGCCGTCGGCGTATGGGTCGACGGGCGTGGGTCGCTGGGAGTGGGCTTCGGCACACTCGGCTTCGGCGGGGCGGGCGGACGATCAGGACGCGGGGGACGTGGGGGCCGCGGCCGCGCGGGCCTGTCCGGAGATTCCGAGCCGCGGCCCGAACTGTGCTGCCCCGCACCGGACTTGGCGTCATCCTTGCTGCGCCCGTCCGTGCCGCCCCGCTTCCCTCGCCCGCCGTCCTTGTCGCCCGCCGGGCCGCCGCGCTTGCGCGCACGGGCGCGGTCGCCGCCCTCTGAGCCCTCGCCGGCGTGCGCGCGTTCGCCGTGCCGCTTCACGCTGCCGCCGACTCCGCCCTCCGGCACCTGTGCGCCCGCGCCCGCGCTCACTCCTGAGGAGGACGAACCGCCGCGCGGTGCCCGCCCGTCGCCGTCGCCCTGCACGGTCATGCATCCCTGCAGCGCCGCGAGCATCAGCGCGCAGGCGGCCGTACGGGCGACGCCGCGGACGGCCCGGGCGGAGCCGTCCACGACGCGAACACCCTTACGTACGCCCGCAGTCGGGCGGGAAGACGGGGCAGGGAGACGGACTGTGGAACCCGCCCCGGTACGGGATCGGGGCCGGGCTCGGGATCGGGATCGTGAACGGAGCCGGGGCCGGAGCCGGGGCCGGGAACGGGCAGGGGAACGGGACGAGCGCACGGCGGGACCTCCAGGCGCGGGAAACGGCAAGCCGGGCAAGCGTCCTGCTCAACTGCCGCGCCACTCGACAGGTCACGCCAACACGCCGCGCGCGAGGGCGAGTCCGGCGAAGACCGCGCCGAGACCGACCAGCACCGAGCCGCCCGCGTTCGCCAACGCCAAGGCCACGCGGCCGCGTTCGGCGAGCCGCAGCGTCTCGTACGAGAACGTCGAATACGTGGTCAGCGCCCCGCACAGCCCCGTACCCAGCAGCGCCACCAGCCGCGAACCGGCCGCCCCCGAGGCCGCGGCCCCCGTCAGCAGGCCAAGCAGCAGACAGCCCACGGCGTTGACCGTGAAAGTGCCCCATGGGAAGAGCGATTCGTGCCGCGCCTGCACCGCGCGGTCCGTCAGATACCGCAGGGGTGCGCCCACCGCGCCGCCCGCCGCCACCAGCAGCCAGGTCACCGGGGTCGTCACCCCGTCACCGTTCCCGCACCGCCAAGAGCGCTCGCGTGGCCGCCGCACCGGCCCACACCGCGGCGAGCGCGCCCAGCAGCGTCCCGCCGGCATACGCGACGGCGACCGGCACGGCACGCGGCCCCGACTGCAGCAGATGCGCCGCGTCGAGCGCGTACGCCGAGAAGGTGGTGAAGCCGCCCAGCACACCGACGCCCAGGAACGGCCGCAGCAGCGCGGGGGCGCGGGCGTCGCGGCCGCCCTCGCCGATCAGCGCCATCAGCACGCCGATCAGGGCGCAGCCGGAGACGTTGACGGCGAAGATCCCCCACGGGAAACCGGCCGCGCCGCGAGCGGGCAGCCCCAGCGAGATCGCGTGGCGGGCGACGGCGCCCAGCGCGCCCCCGGCGGCGATGGCGGCGAGCACCGCCGCCCCGTGCCGTCCGGCGGTCTCGGCCCGCTGCCCGGGTACGTGCAGGTCGACGTCGGGATCGACGGCGTCCCGCCACGGCGGCGTACCGGCCGCGCGGCGGCGGCCGGGATCTCCGCCGGAACCGGGTCCGCCGGCACCGGGCCCGCCGGCACCGGGCCCGCCGGGGCCGGATCCAGGGTCACCGGAACCGGACCCCGGGTCATGGCCGTCACCGCCGGGCCTCCGACCGGGACGGGCGGGACTCACCCGTACCCCAGTTCGTGCAGCCGCTCGTCGTCGATGCCGAAGTGGTGCGCGATCTCGTGCACGACGGTCACCTCGACCTCCGAGACGACCACGTCCCGGCCGCCGTCCTCGCCGTCCACCATCCGCAGCGTCGGACCCCGGTAGACGGTGATCCTGTCCGGCAGCACGCCCGCGTACCACTCGCCCCGCTCGGTCAGCGGCGTGCCCTCGTAGAGGCCGAGCAGCTCCGGGTCCTCGGCCGGCGGCTCGTCCTCGACGAAGACCGCGACGTTGTCCATCAGCCTCGTCAGCTCCGGCGGAATGCGGTCGAGCGCCTCGGCCACCAGCTCCTCGAAATCCTCGCGCGTCATCTCCAGCACCCGGCCATTGTCGGCCAATCGGCTTCCGCCGCGCACGGCCGGTCTCGCGGACGCGGCATAGGTGCCTGTCCGCGCGGGCATAGGGGGCCTCATGGCCCGCGATGCCAGGAAGCCCCGCAAACCGCTCGCCCTGCCGCAATGGGTACGTAAACTGCCCGTCCCGCACCGTCCCCGAGGAGCCCGTGCCACCCGTGCCGACCGGGCGACGCCGCCCCCGCCGCCTCCGGACGTCCCGGAGTTCCGGGACACGCTGATCCCCGGCCCCCGCCCGTACGTACGTGCGCTCGGCCTCATCGCGACCACCCTCGCCGGGGCCTGGCTCGGCCTGCTGATCGTGGGCAGCATCGACGCACCCGTGGGCCCGATGGACACCAAGATGGCGCTGCGGCCCGCCCTCACCGGCGGCACGAAGATCAACGTCTCGCCGCTGGGCGCCCTCGAACTGCGCAGCCACACCGCTCCCCTCCGCCTCGACGTGGACGTCGACCAACTCGACCAGGAGCGCGCCTCGGCGCTCGTCGACCATCCGGAGCGCCTGGAGGGACTCGAGAGCGAGATCACCTCCGACGTGATGGCGGGCACCGGCGACCTCGCGCTGCGCTCCGCGGTCGCCGTGGTCGTCGGAGCCGGCGCACTCGGCCTCGCCGTGTACCGGCGCCCGCGCCGCGCCGTGGTCGCCGGTGGCCTCGCGCTCGCGCTGCTGGCGGCCTCCGGGGCGATGGCGTACGCGACGTGGAACCCGAAGTCCGTTCTCGAACCGAAGTTCTCAGGGCTGCTGGCGGGCGCGCCCTCGGTCGTCGGCAACGCGCGCAGCATCGTCACCGACTTCGACATCTACCAGCGTGAACTGGCGCGTCTCGTCACCAACGTGACCAAGCTCTACGAGGCGACGTCCACCCTCCCCGCGTATCAGCCGGACCCCTCCACGACCCGCGTCCTGCACGTCTCGGACATCCACCTCAACCCGGCCGCCTGGGAGATCATCAAGTCGCTCGTGGAGCAGTACGAGATCGACGCGATCATCGACACGGGCGACACGATGGACCACGGCACCTCGGCCGAGAACGGCTTCCTGGAACCGGTGACCGACCTGGGTGCCCCGTACGTCTGGGTGCGCGGGAACCACGACTCGGACAAGACGCAGGAGGCGTTCGAGGAGCTGGGGGACAAGAAGGGCAGCAACGTCCATGTCCTCGACGACGGCGTGCCCCTCAACGTCGCCGGCCTGCGCCTCGCCGGCTGGGGCGACCCGCAGTTCACGCCCGACCGCTCCGTCAAACCCGAGGGCGACCCCCGGGAACGGCGGGACGGGCGGCGGCTGGCTCTCGCGCTCCGCGCCCAGAAGGCCGCAGGAACACCGGTCGACATCGCCGTCGCCCACAACCCCGTGCTGGCGAAGGAGGCCGACGGCCTCGCGCCGCTCGCCCTCGCCGGCCACACCCATCAGCGCAGCAACGAACTGCTGCCGCGGGACACCCGGCTGATGATCGAGGGCTCGACGGGCGGCGGCGGCCTGCGCGCGGTGGAGAAGGAGGAGCCGCAGAAGGTCTCGGCGTCCGTCCTCTACCTCGACCGCGACGACGGCGGGCTGCAGGCCTGGGACGAGATCACCCTGGGCGGGCTCGGTCTGACCACGGCGGAGGTCACCCGTCACCTCGCCGACGAGCCCGGTTCCTCCCCCTCGCCCTCCCCGAGCACGACGGGTCCGGGGTCTCCCTCTCCCGGCCCGGCGTCCGGCTCCCCGGGGCCGACGCCCGCCGCGTCGCCGGGGCCGGCGAACTCCCCGTAACCGTTTTGGCGAACGCTCCGCTATCCCATATGCTTCTCACGTCCCCGACGCGCTGCCTGATCGGAAGCGCCCAGGCGGGTCATCAGCCCTCATCGTCTAGTGGCCCAGGACGCCGCCCTTTCAAGGCGGTAGCACGGGTTCGAATCCCGTTGGGGGCACGCACCACCCTGTGCGAGACTTGTGCTCGCGCGATGCTTGGTCCTGTGGAGCAGTTTGGAGTGCTCGCCACCCTGTCAAGGTGGAGGCCGCGGGTTCAAATCCCGTCAGGACCGCTCCCCCCGGGATGCTTCGCTTCCTGAGGGGTACACCCTCTGAGGGCTTCGCCCCCAGGCCCGGGCTGGGTAGCTCAGTTGGTACGAGCGTCCGCCTGAAAAGCGGAAGGTCGCCGGTTCGACCCCGGCCCCAGCCACAGCAGATGAGCAGTGCAAAACGCCCCCTCCGGGGTCACCGGAGGGGGCGTCTTGCTGCCTGTGACATCACCTGCTGACATCTGGACGGCTCCCAGCGGGCGGAGGCGCCGGCAAGGTGCCGCGCTTGGCCGTCGACCACGACTCGAGTTCGGCTGATTGGGAGCAACTCCCGCACGGGCAGCCGAAGATCCACGTCACGCGCGCCGACGCCGGGCAGCCTGCGGCGTCCGCGCATGGGCTCATTCCTCCTGCAGCGCGGCGGTCAGCATGGCCACCAGTGCGGCGCGTTCCGGCATGCGGGCGATGTCCACCCACTCGTGCTCCGCGTGCGCCCCACCGCCGACCGCCCCGAGCCCGTCCAGGGTCGGCGTGCCGGCGGCGGCGCACAGGTTGCCGTCCGAGATGCCGCCCACCCGTGCCGAGCCGGGCCAGGGCAGTCCCAGCCGGTCCAGGCAGGAGCGGGCGAGCCGGAGTGGTTCCCGCGCCTGTTCCGCTTCGAGCGGCGGCCGGTTGATGCCGCCGGCTATCCGGTACGGCAGCCGGGCGGTGTCGGCGACCAGGCGGCGCAGCGCCGCGTCCACGTCGTGTTGCGCCGCCGTGTCCGGTGCCCGTACGTCCACCGTCACCTGCGCCTGATCCGGGACCGTGTTCTGGGTGGTCCCCGCTGTGCACATGGTGGGGGTCACCGTGATCTCGCCGTCCGCGGAGGCGAGTTGCTCCAGGCGCACCACGACTCCTGCGAGATCGACCAGCGCGTTGCGGCCCCGATGCGGGTCAAGACCGGCGTGCGCGGCGCGCCCCGTCACGGTGATGTCGTAGAAGGACCAGCCCTTGCGCGCGTCTTTGAACGCACCGCCCTCCGCCGCGCCCTCCAGCACGAGCGCGGCACGCGAGGCCCGGGCCCAGTCGGTGACGACCGGGCCGCCGAGTGGCGAGCCGACCTCTTCGTCGGCGGTGACGAGGAAGGCCACGGCAGGGTATGTACGGTCCGGGCTCGTCGCGCGCAGTTCCGCGAGCGCGTGCAGGCCCTGGACCAGGCCGGCCTTCATGTCGAAGACGCCCGGGCCCAGCGCCCGTGATCCGCCGGCCTCGAAGGGGCGGCGGCGCAGCGTGCCGATCGGCCAGACGGTGTCCAGGTGGCCGACGAGCAGCACCGGCGCACGGTCGGCCGGACCGAGCCGCCACACCAGGCCGACAGGCCCGCCCGAGCCGGCAGGCCCGGCGGAGCCGCCCGAGTCGCCAGGCCCGGCGGAGCCGTTGAGCAAATCCGGCCGTTCGCCGAGCAGTTCCGTGCCGAGGCGGGCCAGCACCGACCGGCAGCCGCCCAGCGCCTCGGGGTCGGCGGACGGGGATTCCGCTGTGACCAGCTGCTCCAGGTCGTCGAGCATCGCGGGCTGCCGGGCCGCGAGCCGGTCGAGCAGCGCGCGTGCGTCTGGCATGGGGGGTGGGGCTGCTGGCACCGCGGGTCTCCTTCGCCGTTGGGACGCGACCACAGCATCGCCGCCCGCGGGCATGCGAAAGTCTGTGCCAGGCGCCAAGCTTTGGAGCTGATCCCTGATGGCAGAGCACAAGCCGGTGACGGCAGAGCACAAGCCGGCAACCCCGGGCGGCCACCCCCACCCGGTCACGATCGCGACCGTCGTGGAATCCCTAGGACCGGAAGCCGTCGACGTACGGGCCGCGCCCCGCGGACTGGACGTGCCCGTCTCCGGACTTGCCGTACGGGAGGCGGACGAGGACCCGTCCCCCGGCGCCGACCTGCTGCTGTACATCGGTACGGGCAGCGCCGCCGGCGCTCCCGACGGCCTCGGCGCCATGCTCGCCGCCGCCTCCGCCGCAGGAGCGGCAGCCGTCCTGGTCAAGCGCCGCGGCGGGGGCGGCTCCGCGCAGGGCGGCGTGGCCGCTCTCGCCGAGCGGCACGGCGTGGCGCTGCTGATGCTCGCCGCCGAGCAGGACTGGGCCGAGGTGATCGGCCGGCTGCGGGCACTGCTCGCCGTCGCGGGCACGCCGGGCGGCCGCCACGGATACCCGTACGCGCTCCGGCACGGACAAGCGGGCGTGCTCGCGCGCCAGTACGACCTGTCGAACCTGGCGAACACCCTCGCCGGGCTGGTGCACGGCTCGGTCATGATCTTCACCCCTGGCCAGGAGCTGCTTGCCGCCTCACGGCTGACGGAGGGGGACGACGAGATGCGCCGCGCCGCCGTACTGGAGCAGCACGGACCGCCCGGATACCGGAGCAGGCTGACGCAGCTGGGCGTCTACCGCAGGCTGTGGTCGGACGAGGGCGTCGTGGAGGTGGCGGCCGTGCCCGAACTGGGCGCGGGGCGCAGGCTAGCCGTCGCGGTGCGCGCAGGCACCGAGAACCTCGGTTCGATCTGGGTGGCGGAGAGCGGCGGCCCGCTCGCCGGCAGCGCCGCCGCACTCCTCGCCGAGGCGGCCCCCGTGGCCGCTGTCCGGCTCCTCGGCCTCGATCAGGAGGAACTGGCCAGACACCGGCTGGACGAGGAACTGGTCGGGAAGCTGCTGCTGGGCGAGGCAGACCCGCGGCTGGCCGCCGCGCACCTGGGGATAGCGCCCGATGTTCCGGCAGCGGTGCTGGTCGCCGACTTCGCCGACTTCGCCGAGGACGATCCTGGTCCGGCTGTGGCCCATCGCGTACGGGAGGAGTCGCTGCGCCAGCTTGCCGGGTACCGCCGCCGCGCGGTGGCCACGACGGGGCCGGGCCGGGCCCTCATTCTGCTGCTGGACGCGACGGACCCGGACGGAGTCCGGCGGGCCGCCGCGGGGATGGCGGCCGCGGTGACCGAGTCGACCGGCGTGCGGCTGCGGGTGGGGACCGGTCCGTGCGTCGCGCACCTCGGCGAGCTGCCCGAGTCGCGGCTGGAGGCGGAGCTGGTGGTACGGGCGCTGAAGCGGCGCGGCGAACACCGCTGCGCCGCGTACGCCGACGTCAGAGGCACCGCGAACCTGCTCGTGCTGAGCGAGAGCGTCGCGGCCGACGAGCGGCTGCAGGCGGGTCCGGTGGCGCGGCTGCGGGCGCACGACCAGAGAAGGGGCACCGACTACGCCGGCACGCTCGGCGCGTACCTCGACGCCTTCGGCGACACCCGCACCGCGTCCCAGGCGCTGAACGTGCATGCCAACACCCTGCGTTACCGGCTGCGCCGGGTGCGGGAGCTGACCGGGCTGGACCTGGCCGATCCGGATGAGCGGCTCAACGCCGGCATCCAGCTCTTCGCGCTGCAGTGCAGAGACCGAGGCCGGGACTGAGGCTGAGGCCGGGGCCAGGACCGGAGCCGGAGCCGAGACCGGGGCCGAGGCCGAGGCCGAGGGGCCGGAGCCCAGACCGAGACCCGGACCGCTTGGAGCCTGGCATGAGTGAACGCCGATAACCTCGTCGGCCGCCACAAAGCCGCGCAGGCCCGCCGCTTGCAGACTGCTGTGCGACATCCGGTGCACTGCGTGGAGGTGGAGGATGGAAGCGGAGAAGCGGAGCCGGTGGACCGCGCCGAGCCTGCGGGCCCGGCGCCCGACGGCCGCCCGGGTGGCCAGGGTGACCGTCGTCGTGCTGTTCCTCACCTGGCTCGTCGACTACATCGACCGCCTGGTCATCACCCTCGCGCTGCCGGAGATCGGCGACGAGTTCGGCCTCGGCGAGACGGGCCAGGGCCTGATCCTCACCTCGTTCTTCATCACCTACGCGGCCTTCCAGATACCCGGCGGCATCATGGCCGACACCTGGGGCGCCAAGCGCACGATGCTGCTGGCCGCCGCCGGGTGGAGCGTGTTCACGGCGGCCTGCGGGCTTGCGCGCGGGCTGGCTTCGATGGTGGTCATCCGCGCGATCTTCGGCGCGATGCAGGGCATCTTCCCGGCGGCATCGATCAAGGCGATCAGCGAACGTACCACCGCGCAGCAGCGGTTGACGGCCAACGGCGCCATGTCCGCCTCCAACCCCTTCGGCGCCGCGATAGCCCCGATGGTCGCCGCGCCGCTGATCGCCGCCTTCGGCTGGCGCGGGGCGTTCTTCGCGGTGGCGCTGCTGGGTGTGGCGATGGTCTTCGTGCTGTGGAAGGGGCTGCCGCGTGCACTCACCACCAGCACGGCCGACGGCGACGCGAAGCACGGCGACGCGAAGCACGGCGACGCGACGCCCGCCCCGGCGGAGGCCACGAAGCAGGTCCCGATGCGGGACGCGCTGCGGCTGCTGCGCTCGTCGGTGATGTGGCGCTTCACGCTGATGTTCTGCGGGTTCAACATCATCGGCTGGGGCCTGGTCTCCTGGGTGCCGACGTTCCTGCGGGAGAGCAAGGACGTGTCGCTGGCCGGGGCGGGCGTGCTCGCGGGGATTCCGTGGCTGGGCGCGGCGGTCAGCATGGTGCTCGGCGGGTACGTCTTCGACCGCTACCTGCGCGGTAATCACCGGCGCGTGGTGATCCCCGTCATGCTGGTGACGGCGGTGCTGCTCGGGTTCATGGTGCGGGCGGAGACCGCCACGGAGTTCATCCTCTGGGAGACGGGCGGCACGCTGGTGATGTACCTCGCGTACATGCAGATCTTCGGGCTTCCGCTGCGCATGCTGCCCGCCGAATACGCGGGCGTCGGCGGCGGCATGGTCAACTTCGGCGGCCAACTGGCCGGTGCCATCTCGCCGTTCGTGATGGGCTTCCTCGCCGAGCGGTTCTCCTTCGAAGTCGCCTTCTCCTTCCTGGTGTTCGGGGCTCTGCTCGCCGTGATCGGCGCGCTGATCACTCCGCAGACGACGCAGAGCTTCCGGGACGGGCTCGGCCGCCACCTGCGTACGTCCCCTGACGCGCTTGTCACGGAGCAGCGTTGACCGTACGGGCGGGGTACGGGCCCGCTGTCACAGAGCTCAAGCGGGCGGCTCGGGACGCGGTCGAGCGCTCCCGGGACCGGGTGCTGGAGGTCAGCGCGGACCTCCAGCGCCACCCCGAGACCGGGTTCCGGGAATACCGCAGCGCGGGCGTCGTGGCCGACTGGTTCACGGAGTTGGGGCTCCCCTTCGAGTCCGGGCTGTCCCGTACGGGCGTCAAGGCGCGCATGACGGGCCGTACTCCGGGTCCTACGGCTGCGGTGCTCGGCGAGCTGGACGCGCTGCCGCTGCCCGGCCATCCCCTCGCCGATCCCGGCAGCGGCGCGGCACACGCCTGCGGACACCACGCGCAGGTGGGGTCGATGCTGGGCGCGGCCCTCGCGCTCTCCGCCGTACGCGAGCAACTGGACGGCGACGTGGTCTTCTTCGCCGTACCGGCCGAGGAGAGCGCCGAGCTGGCGTGGCGCAGTGAGCTGGTACGGGGCGGTGAACTGCGCCATCTCGTCGGCAAGGCGGACCTCATCGCCCGCGGCGCCTTCGACGACATCGACCTGGCGATGCTCTGCCACACCGCGGGCGAGGAGGCACCGCGGCTGTCCGTGGGCGACAGCCACAACGGGTCGGTGGTCAAACAGGTGCGCTTCGAGGGGCGGGCCAGCCACGCCGGGGCCGCGCCATGGCGCGGCGTGAACGCGCTGAAGTCCGCGACGCTCACCGTCGCCGCCATCGACGCACAGCGCGACACGTTCCGCGACGAGGACGCGGTGCGCGTCAACGCGGTGCTGCCGCACGGCGGCACGGCACCCACCGCGGTTCCGGACCGGGCCGAGCTGGAGGTCGTCATCCGGGCCCGTACGGTCGAGGCGCTGCGCGGCGCATGCGCGGCGGTGGACCGGGCGGTGCGCTCCGGCGCCGTCGCCCTGGGGACCACCGCCACCACCGAGACCACCCTCAACTACCTTCCGCACCACCAGGATCCGGCGCTGGTGGAGCTGTGCCGCGCGAACGCGGGGCTGCTCTTCGGGCCGGAGTCCGTCGTCGGCGGGTGGCACCGCGGCGCCTCCACCGACATGGGCGACCTGGGCGAAGTGCTGCCCGTACTGCATCCGTTCACATCCGGGGCGGCCGGCGACGCGCACAGCGTCGACTATCAGGTGACCGACCATGTCGCCGCCGCGCTGGAACCTGCGGTCCTGCTGGCCTGGTGCGTGATCGACCTGCTGAGCGAGGGCGCGGGCGCGGCACGGGAGATCGTGGCGGCGCGCGGGCCACGGCGCACGGTCGCCGAGTACGAGGCACTGCGGGCCGGTTTCGACGCCGTCAGCACCTACGACGGCGCGGCGGAAGGAGAGAGCCGATGACGGAGACGGAGGCGGAAGCGGAAGCGAACGCGGAGGCGAACGCGGTACGGGCGCGGCATGCGGCGCGGCCCCGCGCCCTGGTCACCGGAGCGGCGGGCGGCATCGGCGCGGCCATTGCGCGCAGGCTGCACCGGGACGGCGCGCGCGTGCTGATCGCGGACCAGCGCGAGGATCAACTGGAGGAAGTGGCTGCCCAGTTGGGTGCCGGTGATTTGGTGGGCGGCGACGGCGGCGACGGCGGCGAGGCCGTCGAGGACGTGCTGCCGCTCGTCCTCGACCTGCGCGACCGGGCAGCACTGCCCGGCCGCCTCGGCACCGCCTGCGAGGTGTGGGGCGGACTGGACATCCTCGTCAACGCGGCCGGGCTGTATCCGAGTTCGCCGCTGCTCGAGATGACGGACGCGACGTGGGACCGCGTCCTGGACGTCAACCTCTCCGGCGTCTTCTCGCTGTCCCGGTCGTTCGCCGGGCGACTGGTCGCGGAGGGGCGCCCCGGGCACATCGTCAACATCAGCTCCGGGGCGTCGGCGAGGGCCCGGCGCGGTGCCGCGCACTACTGCGTCTCCAAGGCCGGACTCGACATGCTCACCAAGGCGTTCGCGCTGGAACTCGCCGAGCACGAGATCAGCGTCAACGCCGTCTCGCCGGGATTCATCGAGGTCGGCAGCGAGGTCAATCCGCTGCGGCCCGAGTACGTACGGTCGATCCGCGGCGGACAGCCCTGGCCGCGTCCCGGCACCCCCGACGACGTGGCCGGGGCCGTGGCCTACCTGTGCGGTCCCGATGCCGGGTGGGTCACCGGTGCGTCATTGACCGTCGACGGCGGCGCGGGCGCGGGCAACGCCGCGCTGCCACTCAGCTGAGCCGAGCCGAACCGAACCGCCGCTCAACCGAACCGCCGCTCAACCGAGCTGAGCCGAGCGACCCTGGAGGGGAAGCGATGACCGCCGGGTACGTCTGTGTCACCTTCGACTTCGACGCGCTGTCCGGCTGGATGGCGCGCGGCCTGCTCACGGCTACGCCGCGCTCCCGCGGCGAGTTCGCGGCGGTCGGGGCCGAGCGCCTGCTGCACACCCTGGCGCGCAGAGACCTAGTCAGTACGTGGTTCGTGCCGGGGCACACCGCCCTGACCTATCCCGGACTCACCCGCGAAATCGCCGCGGCCGGCCACGAAGTGGCTGTACACGGCCACGCACATGAGAACGTCGCGGCACTGCCCGTCGACGAGGAACGCGCGGTGCTGCAGCGCTCGTTGGCGGCCGTCGAGTCGGTCACCGGCCGCCGGCCGCGCGGCTTCCGCGCACCCGCCTGGGACCTCTCGGACGACTCCGTCGTCCTGCTCATCGAGCACGGACTCGCCTACGACAGCAGCCTGATGGGGCACGACTACGCCCCGTACCACTGCCGCACCTCCGACGAAGTGCACCAGGACGGTGTGCGCTGGGGTGAACGCACGGGTCTGGTGGAACTCCCGGTCAGCTGGAGCCTGGACGACTTCCCGTACCTGGAATTCCTGCACACACCCTCCGGCGCGCTGCCCGGACTGCGGGCCCCCGCCGAGATGTTCGGCAACTGGTCGGACGATCTGGACTACATGCTCCGCGACGTCCACCGAGGCGTCCTCACCGTGACCATGCACCCGGAAGTGATCGGCCGCGGCCACCGGCTGCTCGCTCTGGAGCACTGGCTGGACCGGCTGGCGGAACTCGACGTCGAGGTCACCACCTGCGAGCGGATCGCCGAACTGATCGGTGCGGGCGAGGAGTTGGGCAGCTACCGGCCTGCCTGAACGCCGTACCGTGGGCCGGCCTACTGGCGGCCGTCCCACGCCACAGCACCAGCTCCGGCGCGAGCTCGGAGCTTGAACGCCCGCCGGGTCTTTCGAAGCCGGAGACGGCATCTGCGCAGCCCAGACCGCTCGGCAGACAGCGAGAACTCACCGGACGACGGCATCTCGTCCCTCGCGCACGGCCCCGGCGGAGCCCGACGGACGGGAGGCTCAGCCGTGCCAGACGGCGCGGATCTGTTCGGCATGCCCGGCTGCCTGCCGTAGGCCTGACCGAGCCGCGCCGGGGACGCGGGAGGGGTCCATGGCATTGCGGCCGAAGGCACGACGCGCCGCCCGGTCGGGAACGACCAGGGTGGCCCGGGTGCCGCCAGCCACCAGGGAGTCCACCTGGCCGGAGGCGCCGGGAGCAGCTCCGGGAGCCTTGGGGACGGGGGCCAGCACCACCACCTGGGAGCAGTCGTGCACCAAGTCGGCGTTGGTCGTCGAGCGGACGCCTCCGTCCACCCAGCGCCCCTCCCCGATGGTGACGGGCGGGAACAGAGGGGGCAGTGCACAGCTCGCCGCCGTCGCTCGCAGCAGGTCGGCCCCGCTCCCGTCGCTGAAGCCGGCTGTCGCACCGGTGAGCGCATCGACCGCGAACAGCCGCAGGGGCCGCTCCGGCCATTCCGGACCGGAAGTTGGCGTCCGATCGCATCGAGGAGCTCGCTCTCCGGCACGTCGCGCACCGTCAGCGCAAGCCTGCTCAGCCGCTTGAGCACGGTCCCCTGATCACGTGAACCGAGGGCGGCCCACAGGTACTTGACGGTGATGGCAAGGGTGACGTCACGCTCAAGGATGGTGCGCTCCTGGCTGATCTGCTCCGCGTACAGGTCGGCCGGCGCCGCCCCCGCGGCCAGCTCCACAGCGAGGAGCGAACCGGCTGACGTGCCGGCGATCAGATGGGCGTCGGTGAGATCCACACCGGCATCTGCCAGTCCTGCCAGCAGACCGGCCTGCCACGCGTACGCGGTCAGCCCTCCCCCGCCCAACACCAGTGCCGTATCCGCCATGCCCTCACCTTCCGCCGCCAACCGGTGCCCGGCGCCCCCTGATTTCGCCGCTGACGCCAGCCTCCCCCACGGCGCCGTCCGCCGACGTGACACATGCCGGGGGCAGGCACCGCCACCAGCGGCACCTGCCCCCGACCGAACCGGGAATAGGATCAGTTCGGCGCGTACAGGAACGTCCCGTTCTCGTTGGCGAAGGAGCCGCCGAAGCCGGCGCCTGCCGCCGGGATGCCGAGGTCGACGGGGTTGAAGGCGAGCGAGCCGGCCGACGTGAGGCCGGACGAGGTGCCGCGCAGCGACCAGACCGCGCCCGTCCCGTTCTCCTCCGGTGCGGAGACGGCGAGTTCGGCCTTGGCGTCCTTGGTGACGTCGAGCAGGCGCACCGCTCCGCCGAAGCGGTCGCCTGCCTCGGCCACTCCCGGGATCCCCGCGGTGTCCTGGTGGAAGGCCTGGGCGCCGGTGCCGCTGAGTCCACCGGAGCGGCCCTTGAGCAGGACCACACCGCCCGCCGCCGGCTTCTTGCCTATGGCCTCGAAGGGCACGCCGGCGGCGAGGTCCGCGTAGCCGTCGCCGTTGACGTCGCCCGCGTCGAGCCGCGCGCCGAACTGGTCGCCCTTCTCGCTCGTGCCCGGGACGCCGGCGCTGTTCTGCGTGATCGTGCTGGTGCGGGTGGCGCTGGGCCCGTCGGCGGTGCCGTAGTAGATCCTGACGGTGCCGTGGTCGTACGGCAGGTCCTCGGTGATGCCGCCCGGGACGGTACGGGTGGCCAGGTCGCCCTTGCCGTCCTTGTCGAAGTCGCCGACGGCGGCGGTGGCCGCGGAGCTGAGCTGCTTCGGCTCCGTCGAGAGCCCGGAAGCGGTGCCCTGCCAGAACCGGCCGCCCTCCGCGTGGTTCTGGTACGCGTAGAAGGTGGCCAGGTCGTCGACGCCGTCGCCCGTCATGTCGCCCGCGGCGACGGCGTAGATGTCGTTGTCGGTGCTGAACATGTCGATCTGCTGCTCGTCAGCCGCCTCGCCGCCGCGGGTGAACGGGCCGGAGAGCACCGAGCGCGTCTCCCAGTCGTCGCCGTGCTGCATGAAGAGATCGGCGCTGCCGTCTCCGTCGAAGTCGCCGCCGGTCAGGTTCACGCCGACCTGCCAGCCGCTGGAACCGGCCGGTGCCTCGACGGTGGCGGAACCCTGCCCGCCGACCGCGCCCGTACGGCCCCACAGGACGGTCACCGTGCCGTAGCTGCTTGTGGCGGCGACCTGTTCGCCGGAGGAGCGCACGGCGAGGTCGGTGAACCCGTCGCCGTCGAGGTCGCGGGCGACCAGCTTGGCTCCGAAGCGGTCGTCGGTCTCGGCCACGCCCGGGACGCCCGCGGAGTTCTGGTCGATGTACGTGCTGGATGCCGTCCGCAGCCCGGACGCCGAGCCGTAAGTGACCACGACGTACCCGGCCCTGGCCTGGCCGGCGACGGTGGCGCCGGGCGCGGCGGTCGCGACGTCCTGGAACCCGTCCCCGTTGAAGTCCTCCCGCACGGGAGCCGATTTCGCCGTCTGCCCCTTTGCGGACCCCGCCGGTTCCGCCTGGGCGGGCTCCGCCTGAACCGGTTCCGCCTGAGCGGCCGCGGACGCCGTGCTCCCTGTGAGAACGACGGCCAGGCCGGCCACGGCGGCGCACAGTGTGCGAACGCGCATTTCCCCTCCAAGTCCCCCCGGATGCGCCCGATGGCGCCGGTACGCAGATGAGACCCGCGGCAGGGACGAAAAGTTGTGCGGGACCCCTGATCCGCCTGAACCAGGACCGACCAGCACCGACCCGAACCGATCGGGGCCGACCCGCACCGAACCGCACCGACCGCCCCCGACTCCCGCCGCCCGGGCGGATTTTGGCGAACGAGGACGGTTACAGAAATCAAGCTCGCTTGCTTGGATGAGCGTCGTACGTATCCCTCACCCCCCACGGGAGACGAACATGCCACCCTCAGCATCCGCCTCCACACCGGCGCCTCCGCCCCGCGGATCGCGAAGACTGCGCCGCCTCAAGGGACTTGCCGCCGCCGCGGTGCTCGCCGGATCGGCCCTCTTCGCGACGGGCTCCTCCGCGACCGCGTCGCCCGGGGAGGCCACCGAGGCTGCCGAAGCGCCGGCCCTGAAGGTGCTCAGCTACAACACCTTCCTGTTCAACAAGCTCATCTATCCCAACTGGGGCCAGGACCACCGCGGGGACGCGATCCCCGACGCGGACTTCTTCCAGGGCCATGACGTGGTCGTGCTCCAGGAGGCGTTCGAGAACTCCGTCTCCGACAAGCTCCAGGAGAAGGCCGCGGCTCAATACCCGCACCAGACACCGGTGCTGGGCAGGAGCAAGGACGGCTGGGACGCGACCGGCGGCTCGTGGTCGGACATCGCGCCCGAGGACGGCGGCGTCACGATCCTCAGCAAGTGGCCGATCGTCCACAAGGAACAGTTCGTCTACGACCACGGCTGCGGCGCCGACTACCTCTCCAACAAGGGCTTCGTGTACGCCGTACTCGACGTGAACGGCGCCAAGGTGCACGTCGTCGGCACGCACGTGCAGGCGGGCGACTCGGCCTGCGGCGAGGGCGAACCGCAGAAGATACGTGCCGAGCAGTTCGGCGCGATCGACTCGTTCCTCGACGAGAAGAAGATCCCGGCGGGAGAACAGGTCATGGTCGCGGGCGACTTCAACACCGACTCCCGTGGCGAGGAGTACGCGTCCATGCTCGCCAACGCGGACCTCGCCCCCGCGGACGCCCGCACGGGACACCCCTACTCCTCGGACCACGTGGAGAACACCATCGCCAAGGGCCGGAACGACAACGGCAGCCGTTCCGACCTGGACTACGTGCTGCACCGCAACGGCCATGCCCGCCCTGCCGGCTGGGAGAACGAGGTCGTCAAGGAGGAGACCGCACCCTGGGAGTCCTCCGAGGGCACGTTCACGAATCTCTCCGACCACTACCCGGTGATCGGCGGCCCCGTCTCGTAGCGCACGGGCGCATGCGGAGGGCCCCGCCGTGCTGCGGGGCCCTCTGCCGCGGGGCCCTCCGTCTGTTTCACACGCTCAAGCGCGCCCGCGCCGCTCGGCGTCGACGCCGAGGAAGACCGCGGCACCCCCCACCGCCCACGCCGCGAGCACCAGGTACGGCATCGCATGCTGGCTGCCCACGAAATAGACCGCCGTGTGCTGGGCGTTCACGGACGCGCCCGGAGGCAGCCACCGCCCGACCTGACCCAGTACGGACGGGAGCAGCGGCCAGGACACCGCACCGCCCGACGAGGGGTTGCCGAGCAGCACCATCACGAACCAGGTGGGGATCATCGCCCAGCGCCCGATGAGGGCGTTGAACATGAGGAAGACCATGCCCGAGGTGAACATCGTCAGCGTGAGGATCATCCAGGAGTGCACGAACGGCAGGTGCACGGCCCTGAGGAACCAGCCCACCATCGCCGCGATGATGAAGCCGCCGAGCAGCGCGTAGGCGGCGATGAAGGAGAGCCGGGCGACGGGGGAGAGCTCCGGCACGTTGACGCTGAGCTGGATCGCGCCGATGAAGCCGATGATGTCGGCGGCGAGGGTCATGTAGAAGATCGTCAGCCCGCGCGGGTCTCCTCTGCCGAGCGGCTTCAGATCGTCGACGGTCACGCGTACGCCCGTCTTCTGCCCCACCTTCGGCGCCGTCTCCTGCAGCACCTCGGCCACCGAGGCGCCGGCGGCGCTGGAGAGGTCCAACCTGACGCGTTCACGGGCGTCCAGCCGCAGTACCGCGAAGACCTCCTGGTCCTCGACTGCCTCCTTGGCCTGCGCGAACGTACCGTAGCGGCGCACCTTGAGCGATGAGCCGAGCGCCTCCTCCAGGCCGCCGACGAACGCCCGGGCCCGTTCCTCGTCCTCGACCTGGCCCACGACGGCCGCAGGGATGTCGCGGGGTGTGGGGTCGGCCATGGCGTAGGTGTAGGAGCCGGCGAAGAGACCGGCCGCCGCGGCGACGATGAGCGCGAGCACGGTCGCGGGAAAGAACGGCGTGTGCGTGAAGATCCGCCATCCGGCACGCAGCCCGTGGGGCGGGTGCTGCACACTCCGCGCACCGTGCGGCTGTGACTGCGACCGTGAATGCTGCTGCGACTGTGGCCCAGACTGCCGCTGTGACTGCGGTCGCGACGGGGGCTGCTCCGCGCCGGGCTCCGGATCCTGCTGCTCGCTCATGCGCGCCACCCTAGGTGGCACTTGTCCCTGTACGTACGTATTCGTCCCGTTCATGAATTGGTTGGCCGCCGGATTCGGTGAGGTGCGATCCTGGAGCCGGTATGCCGACATCCACGTCCCCCTCCCCGTCCTTCGACGCTCTCCGCGAGCGTCTGCCCGAGCTGATGCTGCGCGACCGGCAGCGGCTGGGGCGCCGCCTTGACGGCGCGCGCAAGGTCCGCAAGCCCGAGGCACGCGATGCCGTCCTCGCGGAGATCTCCGCAGCCATGGACGACTCGGAGCTGAAGGTGACCGCCCGCCGCGAGTCGCTGCCGTCGATCACGTATCCGCAGCAGCTCCCGGTCAGCCGGAAGAAAGACGAGATCCTCGCGGCGATACGGGACCACCAGGTCGTGATCGTCGCGGGCGAGACCGGGTCGGGCAAGACGACGCAGATCCCCAAGATCTGCATGGAGCTGGGCCGCGGCATCCACGGAACCATCGGGCACACGCAGCCCCGCCGGCTCGCGGCCCGTACGGTCGCCGAGCGCGTCGCCCACGAACTGAAGTCGCCCCTGGGCGAATCCGTCGGCTGGAAGGTCCGCTTCACCGACCAGGTGGGGGAGAACACCCTGGTCAAGCTGATGACGGACGGCATCCTGCTCGCCGAGATCCAGCAGGACCGCGAGCTGCGCCAGTACGACACGATCATCATCGACGAGGCGCACGAGCGAAGCCTCAACATCGACTTCCTGCTCGGCTATCTGGCACAACTGCTGCCCAGACGCCCGGAGTTGAAGGTCGTGATCACCTCGGCGACGATCGATCCGGAGCGGTTCTCCCGGCACTTCGGCGATGCGCCGATCGTCGAGGTCAGCGGCCGTACGTATCCGGTCGAGGTGCGCTACAGGCCGCTGCTCGAAGAGGATTCCGAGGAGAAGGACCGCGATCAGACGACCGCGATCTGCGACGCCGTCGACGAACTCCAGGCCGAAGGCCCCGGCGACATCCTCGTCTTCCTCTCCGGCGAGCGCGAGATCCGGGACACGGCGGACGCGCTGGAGAAACGCCTCGTAAGGGCCGGAGCCGCCGCCGCGGCGGGCACCGAGATCCTCCCCCTCTACGCCCGCCTCTCGCACGCCGAACAGCACCGCGTCTTCCAGGCACACACCGGCCGCCGCGTCGTCCTGGCCACGAACGTCGCGGAGACCTCCCTCACCGTCCCCGGCATCAAGTACGTCGTGGATCCGGGCACGGCCCGCATCTCGCGCTACAGCCACCGCACCAAGGTCCAGCGGCTGCCCATCGAGCCGGTCAGCCAGGCCAGCGCCAACCAGCGCAAGGGCCGCTGCGGCCGTACGTCCGACGGCATCTGCGTCAGGCTCTACTCCGAGGACGACTTCCTCTCCCGGCCGGAGTTCACGGACGCCGAGATCCTCCGTACGAACCTGGCCTCCGTCATCCTGCAGATGACCGCCGCGGGCCTCGGCGACATCGAGAAGTTCCCGTTCATCGACCCTCCGGACCACCGCAGCATCAAGGCCGGCGTCCAACTCCTGGAAGAACTGCACGCGTTCAGCACCTCGGCCGAAGCCAAGGCGAAGGACGCCAAGGCCGGCAAGGCCGCCCAGGCCGGCAGGGGCAGCAAGGACGGCAGGACCCGCCTCACCGGCACCGGACGCAAGCTCGCACAGCTCCCCGTCGACCCGCGGCTGGCCCGCATGGTGCTGGAGGCCGAGCGGAACGGATGCGTGCGCGAGGTGATGGTGATCGTCGCGGCCCTGTCCATCCAGGACCCCCGCGAACGCCCCTCGGACAAGCAGCAGCAGGCCGACCAGCAGCACGCCCGCTTCCGCGAGGAGGGCAGCGACTTCCTCGCCTTCCTCAACCTGTGGCGTTACGTGCGGGAGCAGCAGAAGGAGCTGTCCACCTCGGCCTTCCGCCGCATGTGCAAGGCGGAGTTCCTCAACTACCTGCGTATACGCGAGTGGCAGGACATCTACGCGCAGCTGCGCCAGGTCGCCAGGCAGATGGACATCCTGCCGGCCTCGTCCTCCCGGGAGGCCCCGGCCGACGCGGTGCACCAGTCGCTGCTGGCCGGCCTCCTCTCCCACGTCGGACTCAAGGACACGGACAAGAACGAGTATCTGGGCGCGCGGAGCGCCAAGTTCGCGGTCTTCCCCGGCTCTTCGCTCTTCAAGAAGCAGCCGCGCTGGCTGATGTCCGCCGAACTGGTGGAGACCTCGCGGCTGTGGGCCCGCGTCAACGCCAAGGTCGAACCGGAGTGGATCGAGCCGCTCGCCGAGCACCTGGTCAAGCGCACCTACAGCGAACCGCACTGGGAGCAGAAGCAGGCGGCCGTCATGGCGTACGAGCGCGTGACGCTCTACGGGGTGCCGCTCGTCGCCCAGCGCAAGGTCAGCTACGGGAGCATCGACCCGGAGACGTCCCGCGACCTGTTCATCCGGCACGCCCTCGTCGAGGGCGACTGGCGCACACACCACCGTTTCTTCCATGACAATCGCAAACTCCTCGACGAGGTCGAGGAGTTGGAGCACAGGGCACGCCGGCGGGACATCCTCGTCGACGACGAGACGCTGTACGACTTCTACGACGAGCGCGTGCCCGGACACGTCGTCTCCGGCGCTCACTTCGACTCCTGGTGGAAGAAGCAGCAGCGTGCGGACCCCGACCTGCTCAGCTTCGAGAAGTCGATGCTCATCAACGAGCGGGCGGAGGAGATCAGCCGCAGCGACTACCCGGACGTGTGGCAGCAGGGAGAGCTGACGCTGCGCGTCACCTACCAGTTCGAGCCCGGCACCGACGCGGACGGCGTGACCGTCCACGTACCCCTGCAGGTCCTCAACCAGATCGAGCCCGCGGAAGGTTTCGACTGGCAGATCCCCGGCCTGCGCGAGAGCCTCGTCACCGAGCTCATCCGCTCACTGCCCAAGGCCGTCAGGCGGCACTACGTCCCGGCGCCGGACTTCGCCGCGCGCTTCCTGCGCACCGCGGCGCCGGGCCCGGAGCCGCTGACGACCGTCCTCGCCCGCGAACTGCGGCGCATGGTCGGAGTGCCCTTCGAGGCGGGCGACTTCGACCTGGCGAAGGTCCCCGACCATCTCAAGATCACCTTCCGGGTGACGGACGAACGGCGCCGCACCCTCGCCGAGTCCAAGGACCTGGAGGAGCTGCAGCACAGCCTCCGGGACAAGACGCAGGCCGCGATCGCCCGCGCCTTCGAGGCGTCCGTTCAGGACGGGCAGGGCGGGCAGGGCGGGCAGGGGGCACAGCACGGCCCGGCGGGGCAGGCCCGACGCAAGAAGACGGGGGAGAGGCAGCCGGAGCCGCCGCCCCCCGGGGCTCCGGCCGGCGGGAGCGGCTCCGGCGACGCGGCACCCGCCCTCTCCTCCCGTACGGGCCTGACCGACTGGACGCTCGGCACCCTTCCCCGCGTCTTCGAGACGAGGCGTGGCGGCCAGCCCGTGAAGGCATACCCGGCCCTGGTGGACGACGGCGACTCGGTCTCCGTTCACCTCTTCGACACGGAGGCCGAGCAGCAGCAGGCCATGTGGCGCGGCACCCGCCGGCTGATCGTGCTCAACATCCCTTCCGACCCGGCCAAGTTCGCCGCCTCGAAGCTGTCCAACCCGCAGAAGCTGGCCCTCTCCCGCTCCCCGCACGGCAGCGTGCAGGCGCTGTTCGAGGACTGCGTGACGGCCGCCGCGGACAAGCTCGTCGCGGCGCTGGGCGGGCCGGCGTGGGACGAGGAGGGCTTCCGCAAGCTCTTCGACGCCGTGCGCACGGACCTGGTCGACGTCACGCTGAAGACGGTCAAGCAGGTCCAGGAGGTGCTCGCCGCCTGGCACTCGTGCGAGCAGCGCCTGCGCGGCGTGACGAGCCCGGCCCTCGCCGAGTCGGCCGAGGACGTACGGCAGCAGCTCGCCGCCCTCGTCTGCCCCGGCTTCGTCACGCTCCACGGCGCGGCACGTCTCCCGGACCTGCTGCGCTACCTCGTCGCCGCCGACCGCCGCCTGACGCAGATGCCGAACAACGCCGAGCGGGACCGTTCGCGGATGGCCAAGGTCAAGGAGATGCACGACGAATACCTGTGGCTGCTGGAGCAGTTCCCCAGGGGAAGGCCCGTTCCGCGGGCGGCGCTGGAGATCCGCTGGATGATCGAGGAGCTGCGCGTCAGCTACTTCGCCCACGCGCTCGGCACCGCCCACCCGGTCTCGGACAAACGGATCATGAAAGCGGTGGACGCGGCGGTGCCGTGAGGGGTGACGAGTGCGTCGCGGAAAGTGAGTTCGCGCCGCTTACCGGGCTGCTGTAGAGTCTCGTTCGCGCCCCACGCCGGGTGCTCACCGCAAGGTCCTGTGGAGCAGTTTGGAGTGCTCGCCACCCTGTCAAGGTGGAGGCCGCGGGTTCAAATCCCGTCAGGACCGCAGTTCCGGACACAGCCCGTCCCCGCTCGCCGGGGGCGGGCTGTTCCGCGTACGGGCCGGGGCGTGCCACCTTGAAGTGCCCTCGTGGCCCGGACGACTTGGAGCACCCCGTGACAGTCCCGTCGGAGATACGGACGGCCCACTTCTGGTTCGATCCGTCCTGCCCGTACACATGGCTGACCTCCCGCTGGCTGCTGGAGGTCGCCAAGGTCCGCCCGGTGCGAGTGCGTTGGCACCTGATGAGCCTCTCGGTGCTCAACGAAGGCCGCGACGACGATCCGGAAGGCGACCCCGAGGGCTGGCTGTGGGTCCCTGTGCGCGTCTGCGCCGCCGTGCTGGAGGAGTACGGGCAGGAGGCGCTCGCGAGGCTCTACACAGCCCTGTGGACGGTCGACGGCGGCGGCGAGCAGGAGTGGCTGGGCGACCTGCACGACTCCCTGGAGAACGCCGGGCTCCCCCGGACGCTCGCCGACGCCGGCATGACGACGGCCCACGACGAGGCCGTACGGACTTCGACAGCCGAGGCCGTGGGGCTGGTCGGCACCCATGTCGGCACCCCGGTGATCGCCGTGGACGGGGACGGGGACGGGAACGGGAACGGGAACGACCCGGGGCGGACCGCGTTCTTCGGCCCGGTCGTCTCCGAGGTCCCCACCGGTGAAGGGGCCGCACGGCTGTGGGACGGCGTCCTGCTCGTGGCCTCGACTCCGGGATTCCACGAACTCCAGGCCTCACGCCCGCCGGCTCACGGGCCTTCTTGACGGCAAACCGTCCCGCCGGTACTTCTCGTACAGGGAGGTGGGGCATCAATGGGGACAACTCCGCGCGGTCCGCGGCGGCGTGAGACCAAGGCGCTGCTGCGGGCGCACCTGGCGGCCGCCACCCGGTACCGGCACGTGACGCGTCACTGCCCCGTCTGTCACCGGCTGCTGCGCCTGGCGATGGAGCACACGGCAGAGGCAGAGGAGCCGGGGGACGAACACGCGGACGGGCACACGACCGGACACACGGACCGGCACATGGAGCGCCCCAGGGAGTCACGGCGGGTCTCCGCGTCCAACTAGTCAACGCCGGTTCCGGATAAGGGCGTTCAGTGACGAGCTGTGAAGCTGCGGGCATCCGGCTGACGAGAGCTGTCTCACTACCTCAGGGTGGTCGTCCCCGACAAGTCACAGCAGATGTGACGGGAGTCACTGGTTCCGTTCCGGATGCGGAGGAACTTACGCCCTTCTCACCACGCGCCAATTTAATATGTGCAATTGCACTACGTCTCATTGCCCTCGGCCCTGACCCGCAGCAGACGTAGCGACGGCCTCCAACTCCCCCTGCCACAACGCCAGTCGGGCCCGCCGGCCACCAGCTCAGCGCAGCCGCCCGGGCTGCCCGGCCTGACCGAATGCGGCCCGAATGCGGCCCGAGTGCGACTAGTCCGGACACGACCAGTCCGGACACGGCACGTCCGGACACGGCACGTCCGAGCACAAAAAGATCGCGCCGGACCCGGCGGAGTCCAGCGCGATCAACGATCAAGCGCCGTTGGGGACAGCGGCCTGATGTCTGTTGCCTCGGGCGCCGATCCGGGGTGAGGGCCCCGAATACGCCCGGTTATGCAGTTATTTCGCCTGATCAAACTTCACTGCGCTGCTGCGGGATGCCCGCGAGCAGTGCGCGCACCTCCGCCTCGCGGTAGCGGCGATGACCACCGAGCGTGCGAATCGACGTGAGCTTGCCTGCCTTTGCCCAGCGTGTGACCGTCTTCGGGTCCACGCGGAACATCGTGGCAACCTCAGCCGGGGTCAACAGCGGCTCGGCATCAGGGGTGCGAGCGGTCATGAGCGGCCTCCTCGGAGGAACCGAACCATACGGTTCTTTCCTTAAATTCTGCACCTTGGCCCGTGTTGCCCGATATGGACGTACGCGAGCCGAGTCGGTTATAGGACGAACGGCTTGTCCTCGGCACTACAACTACACCATCTGTCCAGCCACGTCGGCCAAACCGATGGAATTGCCCTCTGAGGTGTTGAACCTCGACGGAAGCCGATGGACCGCCTCATAGCGGACAGTCACACCGCCGTGACGAACAGTCACAGGGTGATCAAGCAGCATCAGCCCCACCAAGGTGGGCAATACCGATCTTTCCGACCATAGTTGGATGGATGGAGCCCCCGTCGAACTCCTTGTCCTATTTTGACACGAGGGACTGCTCTGAGAGCAAGGCCCCGGAAAGTGCTGTCCGTCACGCTTGAGGCTTTGGCCCCTTTCGGGACCTAGGTCCTGGAGGTCCGTGACGTACGCAACCCCCGTGGGCCCCAGCCCGTGTTCAGTTCACGAACACAACCCGATCGTGAACCGCCACGCACCGAACCCGCGTAGTCAGTTGGCGAACTGCAGTTCTCTCACACTCCGCCAGCGGTCCGTGAGCCGCTCGTAGGCGACGCCGGCCCGCTCCCCGTCCCCTTCTCGCAGTGCCGCGATGCCCTCCGCCACATCCGCGGCGGAATCGTCGTCGGCAAGCTGCTCCTCGGGGATCGCATGTGCCAGACCGCCGTAGTCCAGTTCGACGAGGGACCGCGGATGGAACTCCTCCAGCCATCTGCCCACGTCGACCAGGCCGTCGACGAGCGGCCCCTCCTCCAACTCCTCGCGGAGCACCTTCAGACCACGGGCGAGGCGGCGCCGCGCCTGGACCATCGGCGTGCGATAGCGGAGGACGAACTGCTGAACGCTCTCCTCACCCGTTCCGGGCTTCGCAAACTCTTTCTCTTCCGAAGAAAAAAGAACGAACCAGCGCACGGGGACATGCCACAGGGCGGTGCGGATCCACGGACGGGCATCGGGGTTGCGCGTCAGCCAGCGCTCATAGTCCGCGGCGGCCTGACGGCGTACGACCGGAGGCACCGCGGCGTCCAGCACCGTCTGCGGCATCGCCACCTCCTGCTCGCCCGCCGCCTGCGACAGCGCAGCAAGCGCCTGCCAGCCCCGCAGGCGCGTACGCCAGGGGCACACGCAGACCACACCGTCGACCTCGGCCACGAAGGCGTCGGCGCTCTCGCGCACGGGCACGGCGACCGGCGGTACGGGCAGAAGATCGGCCAGCGAGCGTCGCAACTCGTCCTGGGCGGTGGGCACCCGGTCCCGCTTGGCGTACCGCACCCAGTGCGCGCGCTCCGGTTCCGGAAACGCGGCCAGTGGCTCGTACACCCGCAGATACGCCGCGTACGGGACGATGACCGACGCCTGCTGAGCCACGCGTTTCCTCCAGAATCTCGCCACAAGAGCTCCCGCGGGAGCCCGGGTCCGCGTCCTGCCGGGCGGATCCCGAAGGACAGTTGACTACCACCGATCGTGGCACCGCAACGATGCGGCCGCGCGCAGGTCGTACCCTGCTGTCGACCGGCCCTCCCCGCCGTTCCGCGCCACAAGTACGGAAGGCGACAAAGAGGGCGTACAACCGCGACATCAGGAGTCACCACCGTGGCTGACGTACGTCCCTCCCCACAGCACACCGCGGCGCCCACCATCAGCGCCGACGGAGCGAGTGGCACAGGGATTCTGCGGACCCTCTTCCGGTCCGAGCAGGGCGGACACGAGCAAGTCGTGCTGTGCCAGGACCGCGCCAGCGGCCTCAAGGCAGTCATCGCCCTCCATTCCACCGCCCTCGGCCCCGGCCTGGGCGGCACACGGTTCCACCCCTACGCGGGGGAGGAGCACCCCGAGGAGGCCGCGCTGCTGGACGCGCTGAACCTCGCTCGCGGCATGTCGTACAAGAACGCGATGGCCGGTCTCCCCCACGGCGGCGGCAAGGCCGTGATCATCGGCGATCCCGGGAAGATCAAGACCGAGGAGCTGCTCCTCGCCTACGGGCGCTTCGTGGCGTCCCTGGGCGGCCGCTACGTCACCGCCTGCGACGTGGGCACGTACGTGCAGGACATGGACGTCATCGCGCGCGCGTGCCCCTGGACGACCGGCCGCTCCCCCGAGCAGGGCGGCGCCGGCGACTCCTCGGTGCTCACCGCATTCGGCGTCTTCCAGGGCATGCGCGCCAGCGCGCAGCACCTGTGGGGGGCGCCCACGCTGCGCGGCCGTACGGTCGGCATCGCCGGCGTCGGCAAGGTCGGGCATCACCTGGTGGAGCACCTCCTCGAGGACGGGGCGCGCGTGGTGGTCACGGACGTGCGGCCCGAGGCCGTGGAGCGGGTGCGCTCGTCGCATCCGGAGGTCGAGGCCGTCGCGGACACCGCGGCGCTGGTCCGCTTCGAAGGGCTGGACGTCTACGCACCCTGCGCCCTCGGCGGCGCCCTGGACGACGGGAGCGTCCCGGCCCTGACCGCCAAGGCCGTGTGCGGGGCCGCCAACAACCAGCTGGCGCACCCGGGCGTGGAGAAGGACCTCGCCGGGCGCGGCATCCTCTACGCGCCGGACTACGTGGTGAACGCGGGCGGTGTGATCCAGGTCGCGGACGAGCTTCTGGGCTTCGACTTCGCCCGTGCCAAAGCAAAGGCTGCAAAGATCTTCGACACCACGCTCTCGATCTTCGACCGGGCGGCGACGGACGGTGTACCGCCCGCGGCGGCCGCGGACCGCATCGCCGAGATGCGGATGGCCGGCGGCAGCCCGGGCGGCGACGGCGGGGAGGAATCGGACGGCTGATCCTGTCGGGACTCTTCACGTGGACCCCTCGGCGGGTCGACACTCGGACGCACGGTAAAATGAGAGCTGACCAGCGAAGAGAGAGCCACCGGCGGCGTCTGTCGGCGGCCGTGTCGTGCGGGCGGCGTACCGTACGGCGGCGGAAGCAGGTACCGTTGAAGCCCTACGGGCCGGTCTCTCCTTCGAGGGTCCGCTCTGAATTGTGAACGCGTGTCAAGACTCTGGGGCCGTCGAGCCCCGTCGTTGAGGGGGTCGAGCCATGGGGCGCGGCCGGGCCAAGGCCAAGCAGACGAAGGTCGCCCGCCAGCTGAAGTACAACAGCGGTGGGACGGACCTGTCGCGCCTGGCTGAGGAGCTGGGCGCATCGACGTCGAGCGAGCCGCCGAACGGCGACCGCTTCGAGGAAGATGAGCGTGACGACGACCCGTACGCACAGTACGCGGACGTGTACAACGACGAGGAGGACGAGGGCCAGTCCTCCGACTCTTCGGCGCACCGGCGCCGGAGCTGACGTCCACAGATCCCTGCCCGGTCCGGCGCAAGCCGGACCGGGTTCTGTGCTGTTCCGGGCGCTGTTGCGGCAAGTGATGTTCCGGGGCGCGCGGACGGCGCCGCGTGTATGCGCGGCGGATCAGCGCGCATAGTCACCAGTGAGGGTCACGGCCTCGGCGCCTGCGGGGCGCCCGGTGATCTCCCCCGCCACCCAGGCGTCCACCCCGCGGTCGGCGAGGGTGGCGAGCGCCGCTCCGGCCGACTCCTGCGGCACCACGGCGACCATGCCGACGCCCATGTTCAGCGCGCTCTCCAGCTCACCCCGTGCCACGTCACCGGCCTGCCCGACCAGGTCGAACACCGGGCCCGGTGTCCAGGTCCCGCGGTCGACACGGGCCTGCAGCTCCTCCGGCACCACGCGGGCGAGGTTGCCGGCGAGACCGCCGCCGGTGATGTGCGAGAAGGCGTGCACCTCGGTCGTACGAGTCAGGGCGAGGCAGTCCAGCGAGTAGATCCTGGTGGGCTCCAGCAGCTCCTCGCCGAGGGTGCGGCCGAACTCCGGCACGTGCCTCTCCAGGGCCCAGCCCGCGCGCTCGAAAAGTACGTGCCTGACCAGCGAGTACCCGTTCGAGTGAAGACCGGAGGCGGCCATCGCGATCACGGCGTCCCCCGTACGGATTCGATCCGCGCCCAGCAGCGCATCGGCCTCGACCACGCCCGTACCGGCGCCCGCCACGTCGTACTCGTCGGGGCCGAGCAGCCCCGGATGCTCGGCGGTCTCGCCGCCGACGAGGGCACAGCCCGCCAGCACGCAGCCCTCGGCGATGCCCTTGACGATCTGGGCGACGCGCTCGGGGACGACCCTGCCGACACAGATGTAGTCGGTCATGAAGAGCGGTTCGGCACCGCAGACGACCAGGTCGTCCACGACCATCGCCACCAGGTCGTGGCCGATGCTGTCGTGCTGGTCCATGCGTTGCGCGACGGCGACCTTGGTGCCGACGCCGTCGGTGGCCGAGGCCAGCAGGGGGCGCTCGTACCGCTTGAGCACGGAGGCGTCGAAGAGCCCGGCGAAGCCGCCGAGCGTGCCCACCGACTCAGGGCGCTGAGCCTTCTTGACCCACTCCTTCATCAGCTGTACGGCGCGGTCGCCCGCCTCGATGTCCACGCCGGCGGCCGCGTAGGTGGCGCCGGAAGATTCAGCAGGCTCGGCAGGCATGGGGTCGGCTCTCTCGGGTCGTGGGGGCATCCGGGCGGGAGTCCGCGGGACTGCGGTCTGCCATGGGCGGGCCGGCTACGGGCGTCGCAGGGCGTCGGTGCCGCCGACGCCCGCGGTGAGCGTCCCGACGCCGTCGACGTCCGGTACGGAGGGCTGCTCGGTGCTGTGCCCGTTGCCGGCTTCCGCGCCGGGCGCCGCCTCCGGTTCGCGCAGGTGCTTGCCCAGCAGCTCGGGGTCGGGCAGCGGCATCGGGTACTCGCCGTCGAAACAGGCGCGGCACAGCTGCGACTTGGGGATCGTCGTCGCTTCGGTCATGCCGTCGATGGAGATGTACGACAGTGAATCCGCCCCCAGGGACTTGCCGATCTCCTCGACCGTGAGGCCGTTCGCGATCAGCTCTGCGCGGTTGGCGAAGTCGATGCCGAAGAAGCAGGGCCACTTGATGGGCGGCGAGGAGATCCGTACGTGGACCTCGGCCGCGCCCGCCTCGCGGAGCATCCGCACAAGGGCGCGCTGGGTGTTGCCGCGGACGATCGAGTCGTCGACGACGACGAGGCGCTTGCCGCTGATGACTTCCTTCAGCGGATTGAGCTTCAGACGGATGCCGAGCTGGCGGATGGTCTGGCTCGGCTGGATGAACGTACGGCCCACGTAGCTGTTCTTGACCAGGCCGCTGCCGTACGGAATGCCACTGGCCTCGGCATAGCCGATCGCTGCGGGGGTGCCGGACTCGGGCGTCGCTATGACCAGGTCTGCGTCGGGGGCGGGTGCCTCGGCGGCGAGCTTGCGGCCCATCTCGACGCGCGAGAGGTAGACGTTGCGGCCGGCGATGTCGGTGTCCGGGCGGGCCAGGTAGACGTACTCGAAGACACAGCCCTTGGGCTTCGCTTCCGCGAAGCGGGTGGAGCGGAGGCCGTCCTCGTCGATGGCGATCATCTCGCCCGGCTCGACCTCGCGGATGAAGCTCGCGCCGACGATGTCCAGCGCCGAGGTCTCGCTCGCGACGACCCAGCCGCGCTCCAGGCGTCCGAGGACGAGGGGGCGCACGCCCTGGGCGTCGCGGGCGGCGTACAGCGTGTGCTCGTCCATGAAGACGAAGGAGAAGGCGCCCCGCACGAGCGGCAGGACCACTGGCGCTGCCTGCTCGACCGTGAGCGGGGTGCCGTCCTTGTCGGTCTGGCCGGCCAGCAGGGCCGTGACCAGATCGGTGTCGTTGGTGGCCGCGACCCTGGTGGCGCGGCCGCCGCTCTCCGACGACTGCTCGGCGACCAGCCCGGCGAGCTCGACGGTGTTGACGAGGTTGCCGTTGTGGCCCAGCGCGATCGAGCCGTGCCCGGTGGCACGGAAGGTCGGCTGGGCGTTCTCCCACACGGACGCGCCCGTCGTCGAGTAGCGGGCGTGGCCGACGGCGATGTGGCCGCGGAGGGAACCGAGGGAGGTCTCGTCGAAGACCTGCGAGACCAGGCCCATGTCCTTGAAGACCAGGATCTGCGAGCCGTTGCTCACCGCGATGCCGGCGGACTCCTGTCCGCGGTGCTGCAGCGCGTAGAGACCGAAATACGTGAGCTTCGCGACCTCTTCCCCGGGGGCCCAGACACCGAAGACGCCGCAGGCGTCCTGTGGGCCCTTCTCTGCGGGAAGCAGGTCGTGACTGAGTCGTCCGTCACCACGTGGCACGACACCGAGTCTAGGACAGGAGGCGCGTTGCTCCGAATCGGGGACAGGACCACCAGAATCGGGTGACATCTCCACTACCTGCGGTCACGGGGCCGCTCAGCAGGTGGGACGGCGCCGTCCCGCTCCGCCCTCAGCCCAGCAGGGGCAACAGGCCGCTGAGGTCGGCCCGTTCACCGCTGGCGGAGACCGCGGCGGCCTTACGGGCCTGCTCCCAGCCGACCCGGCCGGTCGCGAGCCTGATCCAGGTGAGCGGGTCGGTCTCCACGACGTTGGGCGGCGTGCCCCTCGTGTGCCGGGGCCCCTCGACGCACTGGACGACCGCGAAGGGCGGCACCCGCACCTCGACCGAGGCGCCCGGCGCCCGCACGGCGAGCGTGTCCGTGAGCACCCGTACGGTGGCGGCGAGCGCCTGCCGGTCGAAGGTGACGGCTCTGCCGGTGGCCCGGGCCAGATCGTCGCTGTGGACGACGAGTTCGACCAGCCGCGTCACTGTGAAGTCGAGCATCCGCATCGCTCCCGCGACGTGCGGGATGAGCAGGTCGCCCCGTACGGCCGACTCCAGTACGGGCTCCAGCTGTGCGGCGGCCTCGTCGATACGGGCCGCGCCGCCGGCGCCCGCGCGGCCGGCCTCCTCGCGGGTCTCCCGGTCCAGTCCCTCGGCGCCGGACGCGGTGGACAGCGCCCACGTCGGCAGATCCACCTCGGGGGCAGTGGCCTTCGACTCCGGGCCGGCCAGGAAGCGGGGCACCGCGTCGATCTGCAGCGCGATGTGGACGAGGAGCCGGTGCACGTCCCAGCCCGGGAGCCCCGATGGCCGTGCGCACTGCTCGGCGGTGAGTGCGTGCGCGGCGGCGGTGACGGCCTCGACCTGGCCGATGAGGGCCTGCCGGACCCTGGCGGGGTCGTAGCTGCGTTTGGAGGGAGCTTTGCTGCGTTTGGCGGGCGGCATGGTCAAGAGATTAGAGGCTGGGCGGTCGGCGGGCTGCACGGTTGCCGGGGCCCGGATCCCGCCCCCCTCCAGGCCCGGCCCGCCTGCTCACGCGCTCGCGGTGCTCTCCCGGGCGACCAGCCGGTGTTCCGCGTGCAGCGTCGTGTGCGGCGCCTCCGGGTCCCCCGCCGTACGGGCCAGCAGCGCCTCCACCGCGAGCCGGGCGAGCTGCCGCTTGTCCGGGGCGACGGTGCTCAGGGAGGGGACGCTGAAGCGCGTCTCCTCGATGTCGTCGAAGCCGATCACCGCGACGTCGCGGGGCACGGTGCGGCCCGCGTCGTACACGGCACGTACGGCGCCGGAGGCGAGCAGGTCGGAGAAGCAGAAGACGGCGTCCGGGGGTTCGGGAAGCGCGAGCAGGCCGCGCATGGCGGCCTGGCCGGCGGTGCGGCTGAAGGCGGGCACGAGGGGCGTGAGCTCCGGCTCGTGCGGGAGGCCTGCCGCCTGCAGGGCGTCCAGGTAGCCGCGGGCGCGCTGCTGCGAGGTGCTGGAGAGCGGGTCGGACTGGAAACCGACGGCCGCGACGCGGCGGCGGCCGCCCGCGATCAGGTGGGCCGTGGCGTCCCGTGCGGCGAGCACGTTGTCGATCAGGACGTGGTCGGCGGGCACTTCGTAGTCCCGCTCGCCGAGCAGGACGAGCGGGATCCGGCGCTCACGCCGGGCCAGCGTGGCCTGGTCGAGGCGCTGCGGGGAGAGGAGAACGCCGTCGATGAGCGGGTCCGACAGGCCGCAGGCGACGCGCAGTTCCGCGGCCGGGTCGCCGCCGGTGTCCTCGATGAGGACGGAGACTCCGTGCTCACGGGCCGCGTCGATGACGGCGGCGGCCAGCTCCGCGAAGTAGGGCTGGACGAGCTCCGGCACGGCGAGGGCGATGACGCCGCTTCGGCCCGTGCGCAGATGGCGGGCGGAGACGTGCGGCCGGTAGTCCAGCTCGTCGATGGCGCTGAGGACGCGGCGGCGGGTGGGCTCAGCGACGCGGACATTGCCCCGTACGACGTTGGAGACGGTCTTGATGGAGACGCCTGCCCGCTCCGCGACGTCCTTGAGTCTCGCCCCGGCCATTCCGCTCCCCTCGGGCCTGCTGTCCCGCACGCCCTGCTCCGGCCTGCCCCGTACCGCGCGGACGGAAAGTGCCGTCCGATGTGTTGACGTCAGATTACGCCCTGAGTACAACGTTGGAATAGCGATTCCGGCAAGCCTGCCGGGGGCGAAACCCGCTTTTCGTTGATCAAGCGTCCAGCCGACGCACGGCGCCGGGTAGAGCACAAGTGTGGCGTCGTGTTCGCACCGACGTCCTGGTCGTTGCCGTGCCCATGTTGATCCCGTAAGTCGCAGGCATTGCCGTGCCCGAACGGGATCGCTATCTTCCCAATCGAAATCCCGTACGCTGCACGATATTTCGAACAGATCCCGACGCTGAATGGGCGTGGTGCGTGTGCACGGCAACCTGCACGGCAGGAGGAGGTTCCTCGGCGCCGTCGGCTCCCTCGCGGCGGCCGGGGCGCTCAGCGGGTGCGGGAGCCCGGTCGGTCAGGCGTTCACAGGCTCCGCGGGCCCGCCGTCGCTGCTCAACTTCTGGCACCCCTTCACCGGCGGCGACGGCGCACAGCTGGACGCGATGCAGAGTGCGTACCGGAAAGGGAACCCCGGCGTCGACCTGAAGACGACCACGCTGGTGTGGGGCGCCCCGTACTACACCAAGCTCACCCTGGCGACCCTCGGCAACCGGCCGCCGCAGATCGCCATCACGCACGTGTCCAGGCTGCCCACGCTCGCCGCGTCCGGTCTGCTCCGGGAGATATCCGGCTCCGAGCTGGACGAACACGGCCTGACGCCCGACCGGTTCAAGAAGGCCGCGTTCCGCAGCGCCCACCACGAGGGCAGGCTCTACGCGCTGCCGCTCGACACGCACCCGTTCGTGCTCTACTACCGCACCGACGTCGCGAAGAAGGCCGGACTGCTCGACGACAAGGGCCGGCTGGCGGACGTCGACGGGCCGGAGAAGTTCCTCGACGCGCTGCGGGCCGCGAAGGAGGCCACCGGCGTCTGGGGCGGCTCCATCGCCACCGTCAAGGACCCGGCCACCTGCTGGCGGCTCTTCTGGTCCCTGTACCGGCAGTTGGGCGCCGACCTCGTCACCGACGGCGGCCGGAAGGTGGTCATGGACGTGGGCGCCGCCGAGGAGGCGCTCGCCTTCATCCACCGCATGGCCGCGGAGAAGCTCATCCCTCCCGGCGCGGACGGCGACGGCGGCGCGATCACACTGCTGACCTCCGGGAAGGCGGGCTTCCTGATGGACGGCGAGTGGCAACTGCTCGCCGTACAGGGAGCGGTGAAGGACAAGTTCGACATGCGCACCTTCCCGCGGATCTTCGACGACGCCCCGTACGCGTGCGCCGCCGACTCGCACGCCTTCATCCTGCCGAGCGCGCCCTCCGAGAAGGCCCAACGAGCGGACAAGGCACTGGAGTTCGCACGGTCGATGCTGGATGCGAGCCTGCTGTGGGCCAAGGGCGGCCACATCCCCGCCTGGCAGTCCACCGAACGCTCCGACGCCTACCACCGGCTGGAGCCACAGGCGCACTACAGGGACGCCGCCGACAGCGCGGCGTACGACCCGGCCGCCTGGTACTCCGGCGCGGACAGCAACCTCTACCGCCGCTTCAGCGACGTCGTGTCGTCCGTGGTGGGCGGCGACACCCGCCCCGGGCCGGGCGCGGCACGCATGCGCGCGGCGATCAAGGACCTGGCCGGAATGGAGGCACCCGTATGAGCACGGGGACGAGCGTGCACCTGGGGTCCGGGACCGGCGTGCCCACGACCGGCAGCAGGACCGGGACCACCCGCTGGACGGCCTCCGGGATGCTGCTCCCGTTCGGCGTCTTCTACGTGCTCTTTCTGCTCGGCCCCCTCCTCTACACGGCGGTCGCGGGCTTCTTCAACGACAGTCTCGTCAAGAGCGGTCCGGGCGAGTGGGTCGGGACGGCCAACTACGCGGAGGCGCTCGCCTCTTCGGAGTTCTGGTCCAGCCTCGGACACACCCTCTGGTTCACCGTGCTGACGACCGTGCCGCTGATAGTGCTGGCGCTGACGCTGGCCCTGATGACGGACCGCTTCTCGCGCGGGAAGTGGTTCTTCAGGCTGGCGTTCTTCGCCCCCTTCATGCTGCCGTCCTCGGTGATCTCGCTCCTCTTCATGTGGATCTACGCGGACCAGATCGGGCTGGCGCAGGGGGCCGTCAAGTGGTTCGGCGTGGACGCGGCGCCCTCATGGCTCGGCGACCCGGACTGGGCGATGATCTCGATCGCCGCCGCGACGGTCTGGTGGACGGTCGGCTTCAACTTCGTCATCTACCTGGCCGCGCTGCAGGAGATACCGCGCGACGTGCACGAGGCCGCGGCCATCGACGGCGCGGGCCCCTGGCAGCGGCTGCGCCTCGTCGTCATCCCGATGCTGGGGCGAGCGACCACGCTGGTGGCGGTGCTCCAACTCGTCGCGTCGCTCAAGGTCTTCGACCAGATCTACATGATGACCAACGGCGGCCCGGACGACGCCACCCGGCCTTCGCTGCTGTACATCTTCCAGACCGGATTCACGGACGGCCGTGCCGGATACGCCTCGACCGTGGCGCTGCTTCTCTTCGTCATCATCCTGCTGATCTCGCTCGTCTGGTTCGCGCTGATCCGGCGCACCGAGAAGGAGGGCTGAGCACGATGACGACGCTCACCCCGGCGGCACCTGACCGCACCGCTCAGCCGGCACCGTCCCCGTCGCGCCGGAGCACCGACTACACGGACTCCGAGCGGCTGTTCAACCGGGTCGTGCTGGGCGTGCTCGTCGCCCTGGCGCTGCTGTGGCTGGTCCCGATCGCGTGGGCAGTGGCCACGTCCGTACGGCCGCCCAACGACATCGCGACCGATCCGACCTCGTGGCTCTCGGACAATCCGACGCTCTCCTCGTACCAGGAGCTCCTCTCCGAGGGACGGATGCAGTACTGGTACGTGAACAGCCTGATCACCTCGTCGCTGACGACGCTGCTCGCGGTGTGCACCACGTCGCTGGCGGCGTTCGCGCTGTCGCGGCTGAACTTCCGCTACCGGCGGCCGGTCTTCCTCATCGTCCTCGCCGGCGTCATGATCCCGCCGCAGCTGCTGATGATTCCGCAGTTCCTGACGCTGCAGGCCACCGGGATGCTCAACACGTACTGGGCGGTCATCCTGCCCCAAGTGCCCAACGTCGTCTCGGTCTTCGTCTTCAAGCAGTTCTTCGACGGCATTCCCGTCGAACTGACGGACGCGGCGCGCGCGGACGGCGCGAGCTGGCTGCGGATCTACTGGCAGATCGTGATGCCGCTGTCCCGTCCCGCCATCTCCGCCGTGACGATCTTCGTCTTCGTGTGGTCGTGGAACAACTTCCTCTGGCCGCTGCTGGCCGTGACGGACCCGCAGATGATGACACTGCCCGTCGGCCTGAACTCCGTACAGGACGCCTTCGGACTGCCGCAGGCCCAGCTGATGGCGTCGGCGGTGCTGGGGGCGCTGCCGCTGCTCACCGTTTTCCTCTTCTTCCAGCGCCGGATCGTCGAGGGAATCGCCGGCACCGGCCTGAAGTAGCACCCGCCCCCCGGGGGGACGGGACGACCGTCGCGATGAGCACCAAGTCGCGACGAGCACCAATAGGACGAGCACCACGAGAGGGAGGCACCCCGCGTATGACCGGCCAGCCCGTCGGCACCGCCCGCTTCACCATCGACCCCGACTTCGCCCTCGGCACCGTGGACCCCCGCCTGTACGGGACCTTCGTCGAGCACATGGGCCGCTGCGTCTATACGGGCATCTACGAACCGGACCACGAGAGCGCCGACGAGCACGGCTTCCGCGGCGACGTCTCCCGGCTCGTACGCGAACTGGGCACGGGCCTCGTCCGCTATCCCGGGGGCAACTTCGTCTCCGGCTACCACTGGGAGGACGGCGTCGGCCCGGCCGCGGACCGCCCCCGCCGCCTCGACCTGGCCTGGCGCAGCATCGAGACGAACCAGGTCGGCACCGACGAGTTCCTCGGCTGGGCCGGCCGGCAGGGCGTCGAACCGATGATGGCCGTCAACCTCGGCACCCGCGGCATCGACGCCGCACGCGCCCTCGTCGAGTACTGCAACATCCCGGGCGGCACCGCCTGGTCGGACCTGCGCGTGAAACACGGCGTACGCGAGCCGCACGGCGTGCGGCTGTGGTGCCTCGGCAACGAGATGGACGGCCCTTGGCAGACCGGCCACACCACGGCCCGCGAGTACGGGCGCCTGGCGGCGGAGGCGGGCAAGGCCATGCACCAGGTCGACCCCTCCATCGAGCTTGTGGCGTGCGGCAGTTCGAACGCGCGGATGCCGACCTTCGGCGAGTGGGAGCGGCAGGTCCTGCACGAGACGTACGACGAAGCCGACTACCTCTCCCTGCACGCCTACTACGAGGAGACCGGCGGCGACCGCGCCAGCTTCCTCGCCAGCGGCGCCCAGATGGACGCCTACATCTCCGACGTCGTCTCCACCGCCGACCACGTGCGGGCGGTCCGCCGTTCGACGAAGCGGATGAAGCTCTCGTTCGACGAGTGGAACGTCTGGTACCAGTCCCGCTTCCCCGGCGAGCGCGCACTGCCGCTGGAAGAGAGGCCCCGGCTCATCGAGGACACCTACAGCGTCACGGACGCTGCCGTCGTCGGCTCGCTGCTGATGACGCTGCTGCGCCACGCCGACCGGGTAGCCGTCGCCTGCCTCGCACAGCTCGTCAACGTCATCGGCCCCATCCGCAGCGAGCCGGGGGGCCCGAGCTGGCGGCAGACCACCTTCCACCCCTTCGCGCTGACGGCACGGCACGCGCGGGGCACGGTGCTGCGTACGGAGGTGTCCGGGCCGGTGATCGAGACGCAGAAGCACGGGCCCGTACAGGCGCTCGACACGGTCAGCACGCTGGATCCGGAGACCGGGGAGCTGACGGTGCTGGCCGTCAACCGGCACCAGGAGCAGAGCCTCCGGCTCAGCGCCGCACTCCGCGGACTGGCCGCTCCGTACCGGGTGACCGAGCATCTGCTGATCGCCGACCCCGACCCGGACGCGGCCAACACGGAGGCCGAACCGGACCGCGTCACGCCACGGCCCGTACGGGACACGGCGGTCAGCGCGGAGGGCGAACTGGAGGCGGTGCTCCCGCCGGTCTCCTGGAGCGTGATCCGGCTGACGCCGGAGGGCTCATGATCCGGCTGACGCCGGAGGGCTGACCGAGCCCCGGCCGGGCCCGCGTGGACCTGGCAGGACCCTGACCCGGCGCGGGCCGGAACCCGGCACCGGCCCGCGCCGCCCCTTACGGGTCTGCGGGCTTGCGGGCTTGCGGGCCCATCCGCCGAGCCGCGCCCGTCACCGACACCGCCGACCACGCACACCGTGGTCACCCACCACCGCGGCGGGAAGAAGCGCCCGGCACAACAGCCGAGACCACGGCCGACAAACCGCTACCCCGGCCTGCCCCAAGGCAGCCACCGACCCAGCGGAAACCCCGGGCGAGGCCACGCCGGGTCGCCCGAAGGCCGGGTCGCCCGAAGGCCGGCGTGCCCGGAGGAGCTGGCTCCGCACGCCGGAGCCCGAGGGCTCCTGCGGGACCGAACGGCCGCGCCGGATCACCGGAGGCGGCACAGCCGGACGCTCGAGGGCGGAGCCCCGGTCCGAGCCCGGGCGGGAGCACGGCACGGCCCGAGCGGAATCCCGACGTCGCCGGGGCGCGGAGCGCCGTCAGGCGCCCGCGCCGGAGGCGCAACCGGCTCGCGCCGGAGGCGCCCTCCGCTCAGCGGGGCCGGCCGAACAGCCCCGGAAGCGTCCCCTCGTGCGCCTCGCGCAACTCCCGCAGGGAGATGCCGAACTGGCCCTGGATCTCGATCTCGTCGCCGTCGACGACGCCGACACGTGCCGCCGGAAGCCCCCGCGCCCCGCACATGTCGTTGAAACGGACCTCCTCACTCCGCGGGACCGCGACCAACGCGCGCCCCTGCGATTCGGAGAAGAGGAAGACGAACGGCGAGAGTCCGTCCGGAACCACCACGCGCGCCCCGTTGCCGCCCTTGAGACAGGACTCGGCGAGCGCCTGGATCAGGCCGCCGTCGCTCAGGTCGTGCGCCGCATCGATCATCCCGTCCCGGGAGGCGGCGATGAGGATCTCCGCGAGCAGCCGCTCCCGCTCCAGGTCGACGGCCGGGGGCAGCCCGCCCAGGTGCCCGTGGGCGACCTGGGACCAGGCCGAGCCGCCCAGCTCCTCCCGGGTGTCGCCCAGCAGGTAGAGCAGCTGCCCCTGCTCGGCGAACGCGACCGGCGTACGGCGGCTCACGTCGTCGATGACACCGAGGACGCCGACAACAGGAGTCGGATGGATCGCCGCGTCGCCGGTCTGGTTGTAGAGGGAGACGTTGCCGCCCGTCACCGGCGTGCCCAGCTCGCGGCAGGCGTCGGCGAGCCCCCGGCACGCCTCGGCGAACTGCCACATCGCCGAAGGGTCCTCCGGCGAACCGAAGTTGAGGCAGTCGGTGACCGCCAGCGGACGTGCGCCCGTCGCCGCGACGTTGCGGTACGACTCGGCCAGCGCCAGCTGCGCGCCCGTGTACGGGTCGAGCTTGGCGTAGCGGCCGTTGCCGTCGGTGGCGAGCGCGACCCCGAGGCCGGTCTCCTCGTCGACGCGGATCATGCCGCTGTCCTCCGGCTGCGCCAGCACGGTGTTGCCGAGGACGTAGCGGTCGTACTGGTCCGTGATCCAGGACTTGGCGGCCTGGTTGGGCGAGGAGAGCAGCGCGAGCGTGGCGGCGCGGAGCTCCGCACCCGAGCCGGGGCGCGGAAGCGCAGCCGCGTCGTCCGCCTGCAGCGCGTCCTGCCAGGGCGGACGCTCGTACGGACGGCGGTAGACGGGCCCCTCGTGCGCGACGGTGCGCGGCGGTACGTCGACGATCTGTTCGCCGTGCCAGTAGATCTCCAGCCGCTCGCCCTCCGTCACCTCACCGATGACGGTGGCGATGACGTCCCACTTCTCGCAGATCTCCAGGAAGCGGTCCACCTTGTCCGGCTCGACGACGGCGCACATCCGCTCCTGCGACTCGCTCATGAGGATCTCCTCGGGGGAGAGCGAGGAGTCGCGCAGCGGGACGGTGTCCAGCTCGACGCGCATGCCGCCGCTGCCGGCGCTGGCCAGCTCGGACGTGGCGCAGGACAGGCCCGCGCCGCCCAGGTCCTGGATGCCGGCGACCAGCTTCTCCCCGAAGATCTCCAGGGTGCACTCGATGAGCAGCTTCTCCTGGAACGGGTCCCCGACCTGGACCGCCGGACGCTTCGCCGGGCCCTTCTCGGGGTCGGTCTCCTCGAACGTCTCGGATGCCAGCACCGATACGCCGCCGATGCCGTCGCCGCCGGTGCGCGCCCCGTAGAGGACGACCTTGTTGCCGGTGCCGGAGGCCTGGGCGAGATGGATGTCCTCGTGCTTCATCACGCCGACGCACAAGGCGTTGACCAGCGGGTTTCCCTGATAGCAGTCGTCGAACACCGCTTCGCCGCCGATGTTGGGCAGGCCCAGGCAGTTGCCGTACCCGCCGATGCCCGCGACGACGCCGGGCAGCACGCGCCTGGTGTCCGGGTGGTCGGCGGCGCCGAAGCGCAGCGGGTCCATCACGGCGACCGGACGGGCGCCCATCGCGAGGATGTCGCGGACGATGCCGCCGATGCCGGTGGCCGCGCCCTGGTAGGGCTCCACATAGCTGGGGTGGTTGTGCGACTCGACCTTGAAGGTGACGGCGTAGTCCTGGCCGATGTCGACGACCCCGGCGTTCTCCCCGATCCCGACGAGCATCGCCTCGTTCTCGGGTTGTCCGGGGGCCTTCTCGCCGAACTGCTTCAGGTGCACCTTGCTGCTCTTGTACGAGCAGTGCTCGGACCACATGACCGAGTACATGGCCAGCTCGGCGCCGGTAGGGCGGCGGCCGAGGATCTCGCGGATGCGCTCGTACTCGTCCTGCTTGAGGCCGAGTTCGGCCCACGGCTGCTCGGCGGAGGGGGTGTCCGCGGCCAGCTTGACGGTGTCGAGTGCGGTGCCTGCGGAGGACGTACGCGTCATGCGGTGACCAGCCTCTTGAGTACCGAGGTGAAGAAGCCCAGCCCGTCGGTCGTCGGTCCGGTGAGGGTCTCGACGGCGTGCTCGGGGTGCGGCATGAGGCCGACCACGTTCCCGGCCTCGTTGGAGATGCCCGCGATGTCGCGGCGGGAGCCGTTGGGGTTGCCGCCGGCGTAGCGGAAGACGACGCGGCCCTCCGCCTCCAGGGCGTCGAGGGTGCGCTCGTCGGCGACGTAGCCGCCCTCGCCGTTCTTGAGCGGGACGGTGATCTCCTGCCCCTGCCCGTAGTCGGAGGTCCAGGCCGTGTCCGTGCGCTCCACGCGCAGCCGCTGGTCGCGGCAGACGAAGTGCAGGTGGTCGTTGCGGGTCAGCGCTCCGGGCAGCAGATGCGACTCGCACAGCACCTGGAAGCCGTTGCAGATGCCGAGCACCGGCATGCCGGCGCGCGCCTGCTCCAGCAGCGGCTCCATGACGGGCGAGAAGCGGGCGATGGCCCCGCAGCGCAGATAGTCGCCGTAGGAGAAGCCACCGGGCAGCACGACGGCGTCCACCTGGTGCAGATCCGGATCGCGGTGCCAGAGCTCCACGGGCTCGCCGCCGGCGAGCCGGACGGCGCGGCGGGCGTCGCTGTCGTCGAGCGACCCGGGAAAGGTGACGACGCCGATGCGTCCGAGGCCGCCGGTCACGCAGCGGCCCCCTTGGAAGCCTCTTCGGCCCCTTCGGCATCTTCGACGCGCACCGTGTAGTTCTCGATCACGGTGTTCGCGAGGAACTTCTCCGCCAGTTCGCGAATACGGGCCAGCGCCTCGTCGGTGACGGGCTCCGCCACCTCGAGTTCGAAGCGCTTCCCCTGGCGTACGTCCGCGATGCCCTCGAAGCCGAGGCGGGGCAGTGCACGCTGCACCGCCTGGCCCTGCGGATCGAGGATCTCCGGCTTCAGCATGACGTCGACTACGACGCGAGCCACAGGTACTCCCGGTGATGGTGATGTGCTGAGCAATGGTGCGTCTGCGGGCGAAGCAACGCGCTCGCCAGCCTACCGGCCCTGAGAATCTACGCGCGTTGATATCCCGGTCCGCACCCTCCCCGCCCCGGCTTTCCGGCGCGATCCGTCCACCACTGCACCGCCCGGAGCTCTGGGAAAAATGCCGTGAAAAAAGTATGGTCCCGATTGCGGTCTGACACGCGAGTCGAAATACTCGCGCTTCACATTGCAAAGCCCGCGGCTGTACAAAAGAGAAAGTCCCGGCTCCAATCCCGCGGATCACTCGCGCCTCTTGCTGGTCTTCCCATGTCAGCGCGGGAATCGTGTGATCCATTTCGTGATCCTGATGGAAGGTCCGATATCCGTGGCACAACGTGTAGTGGTCACCCTCTCCGACGACCTCGACGGCGGAGAAGCAGCGGAAACGGTCTCCTTCGGGCTCGACGGGAAGTCGTACGAGGTCGACCTCAACATCGAGAACGCGAAGAAGCTGCGCGAGGACCTGGCCCGCTTCGTCGAAGCCGGCCGCAAGCGCGCCAAGTCCGGCAAGGCCTACCACCGCACCTCGGTCGCCCCCGACCCCCGCGCCGTGCGCGCCTGGGCCGAGTCCAACGGCTTCGAGGTGCCCGCCCGCGGCCGCATCCCGAAGAAGGTCTACGACGCCTTCAACGCCGCCCGTTGACCCTGCGCCCGGCCCGTACCGCGGGCCGGGCGGCCCGACTTGCCACGGACCCCGGTTGATCCGCTAGAGTCTGGCCGTCGCCGCGGGGGAAACCTCGCGGAACGCGCGGGTGTAGCTCAGTAGTAGAGCGCCCCCTTTCCAAGGGGGAGGCGCAGTGTGCGATTCCTGTCACCCGCTCTCGTCCTCGCCGGACCGGCATCGGAAACGATCAGGTACAGTGGGGTCGCGCAGCCAGCCGGTGCAAGCCGGATGGAAGCAGGCGGACGTAGCTCAGTTGGTAGAGCGCAACCTTGCCAAGGTTGAGGTCGCGAGTTCGAGCCTCGTCGTCCGCTCCACGTACAACGGAATCCTCATTCAAGAGGTATGTGAGAGCCCCGGTCCCCGGACCGGGGCTCGTTCATTTCCCCGGTCCCGAAGGTGTCCACCACTTCCGCGGCGCCTCCGCGTGCAAGCCTCCTTGCCCGCGCATGAGGTTCGTCATGCGCACTCGTGACACCACGCACCGGGCGACCGCCGGGCCGCGCGGAAGACTGAGGGACATGGATGCGATCGAGGTCGACGGACTCAAACGGCGATATGCGAAGGGCTTCGAAGCCGTGCGCGGCGTCTCGTTCTCCGTACGGGAGGGCGAGATCTTCGCGCTGCTGGGCACGAACGGAGCGGGAAAGACCTCCACGGTCGAGCTGCTGGAGGGCCTCGCCCGGCCCAGCGGCGGCAGTGTGAAGGTGCTCGGTTTCGACCCGTACTCGGAACGCACGGCGGTGCGGCCCCGCACAGGCGTGATGCTTCAGGAGGGCGGCTTCCCGTCCGAGCTGACGGTCACCGAGACGATTCGGATGTGGGCCGGCTGCACGAGCGACGCCCGCCCCATCGGCGAGGTTCTGGCACAGGTGGGGCTCTCCGACCGGCGCGCGAACGTCCGCGTCAAGCAGCTCTCCGGAGGTGAACGGCGGCGCCTGGACCTGGCGATGGCGCTGGTCGGGCACCCGGAGGTGCTCTTCCTGGACGAGCCGACCACCGGCATGGACCCGGAAGGACGCCGGGACACCTGGGAATTGGTACGCGAGTTGCGCAGGGCGGGCACGACCGTGCTGCTGACGACGCACTATCTGGAGGAGGCCGAGGAGCTGGCCGACCGGCTGGCCATCATGCGTGCGGGGCGCATCGTCACCACGGGCACGCCCGAACAGGTCGTCGCGGAGCGCCCGTCCAGCATCCGCTTCGCGCTGCCGGACGGTCTCACCGCTCAGCATCTGCCGCCGACGCTGCCGCCGGCCACGGTGCGCGAGGGACGCTTCGAGATCCGTACGCCGCAGCTGCAGGCGGTGCTGACCGACCTACTGCTGTGGGCGCGGCAGACGGGCGTCGAACTGCCGGGCCTGCATGCCCGCACGGCCACCCTCGAAGAGGTCTTCCTGGAGATCGCGCAGCTCCCGGACGAAACCGACGATGACAGGCGGGCCCCGGGCGCGGCCAAGCACGCCAAGAAGGAGGTGGAGCGGGTATGAGCACCACGGAAGCGGCCACGGTGAAGGCACCGGGCAAGGTGGACACTTCGGCGACGGGGCGCCGGCTGCGCGCACTCGGCCGTGCCGAACTGACGCTGCTGATGCGGAACAAGGCGATGCTCTTCGTCGCGCTCGCCACCCCGGTACTGCTGACGCTCCTGATGCGCCAGACCACCAGCGGCATGAACCTCAAGGGCACCGGCCTGTCGATGGGCACGGTGCTGATTCCCGGCTCGATCGGCTACGTGCTGGTCTTCGCCGTCTACGCGAACCTGACCGGCATCTACGTCACGCGGCGCGAGGAGCTCGTGCTGAAGCGGCTGCGTACCGGTGAGGCGAGCGACGGCGAGATCCTGACGGGCAGCGCGCTGCCTTCGCTGGTGCTGGCGCTCGGGCAGTGCGTGCTGCTGCTCGGCGGCGGCGCGGTGCTGCTCGACCTCGCACCGCCGGAGCGGCCCGAACTCGTCGCGGCGGGGGTGCTGCTGGGGCTGGTGCTGATGGTGCTGCTGGCCGGGGTTTCGGCCGTGTTCACGCGGACCACGGAAGCTTCGCAGATCACCACGTTCCCGTTCATGGCGGTCTCTTTCGTGGGATCCGGGATCGTGATTCCGCTGGATGTCATGCCGGACACCCTCGCAACGGTGTGTTCACTGCTCCCCGTGTCGCCGACGATGGAGCTGGTACGCAACGGCTGGGTGGGCACGCTCAGCGGCGCGGACACGGCGAAGGCCCTGGGCATCCTGGTGGTGTGGATCGTACTCGGCACGCTCGCCGTACGACGCTGGTTCCCCTGGGAGCCGCGGCGGTAGACAGGTGAGGAGCACGGGCACGTGAACGGCTGGTGGGTGGCCCCCAAGTACCGCCGCTGGCAGGAGAGCAGCAGCCACGAGCAGGTCGAGGCCTCGACGCGGTGGATGCTCGTCGCATACGCCTGGCTGACGGTCGTCGGCTTCGTCGTACAGCTGATGCCGAACGCGGGCCCCGGTGCTCTTCCCCTCACGCTCGCCTGGGCGGTCTTCGGGCTGGGCCTGGTGCAGTGCCTGCTGTGTACGGGCGCACTGCACCAGGCCATCGACAGCTATCTGGGCACTCGCAGCGTGCCGGACGCCCGGCTCCCGGCCGCGCTGGTGGGGGCGATGACCGCGCTGACGGTCGCGCTGGTCGCGGTCGACGCGGTCGAGGGCGGGCTGAACGTCGGCCTGGCGCTGCACGGGACGCTGGCGCCGTTCGCCGTGACCTTCGGTGTGACGGTGCCGCGGCGCGTGGCGGCTCTAGCACTGTGCGGCTTCCTCGCCGTCGCGTTCGCCGCGCTCGCCGCGACGGCGATGCCCTGGGCGGGTGTGCTGGCGGCACTGGTCGTGACGGCTCTCGGCGGTCTGCTCTCCGTCTTCACCGGCCGGTCCTCCGCCTGGTACATCGCCGTCATCAGGGAACTTCAGGAGGCGCGCGGCGTGCAGGCGAGGCTGGCCGTCGCCGAGGAGCGGCTGCGTTTCAGCCGGGATCTGCACGATGTGATGGGACGGAATCTGTCGGCGATCGCGCTCAAGAGCGAGCTGGCCGTGCAGCTGGCGCAGCGCGGGGCGTCCGCGGAGGCGTCCGTGGAGCAGATGACGCAGGTGCAGCACATCGCACGGGAGTCACAGTCGGAGGTGCGGGCAGTGGTCCGCGGCTACCGCGACGTCGACCTGCCCACCGAACTCGCCGGCGCCCGGGGCATTCTGCGCGCCGCGGGGGTGGACTGCCGTACCGACAACGGCGGTTCGCGGCTGCCCGCCCCCGTCCAGGCCGCGCTCGGCTGGGTCGTACGGGAGGGGGCCACCAATGTGCTGCGGCACGCGGACGCGACGTGGTGCACAGTATGGGTGGGTACGGACACCGCTGGCGGCAGTGCTCTGCTGGTGATGGAGAACGACGGCGTACGCACCCCGGCGGGCGACGGCGCCGGCGGCGGCCGTACGGGCTCCGGGCTCGCGGGACTGCGGGAACGCCTCGACGGGGTCGACGGCATGCTGCGGGCGGTGCACGACAGCGAGAGAGGTGCGTTCCGGCTGACGGCCGAAGTCCCGCTCACAGCCGAGGGCGAGAGCAGCAGGAACGGGAAGGACACGGCGGAGTGAGCGGCGGGCAGGGCGGGCCACGGCCTGGCGACGACGAACGCGGCGTACCGGGCGGCGGAGTGAACGGCGGCATCCGCGTCCTGCTGGCGGACGACGAGCATCTGATCCGGGGGGCTCTGGCGGCGCTGCTCGCACTGGAGGAGGACCTCACGATCGTCGCCGAGGCGGCGTCCGGTCCGGAGGCGGTGGCGATGGCCCGCGCGCACGCGCCCGATGTGGCCGTGCTGGATCTGCAGATGCCCGGCGCGGACGGCGTACAGGTCGCGACCGAGCTGCGCGACCAACTGCCGGCATGCCGGACCATGATCGTGACGAGTCACGCGAGGCCGGGGCATCTCAAGCGTGCGCTCGCGGCGGGCGTTCGGGGCTTCGTGCCGAAGACCGCCTCGGCGCAGCAGCTCGCGGAGATCATCCGGACAGTGCACGCAGGATCCCGTTACGTGGACCCGGAGTTGGCGGCGGACGCGATCAGTACCGGCGACTCGCCGCTCACCGCCCGCGAGACGGAGTTGCTGGCGCTGGCGGCGAACGGGGCTCCCGTAGCGGAGATCGCGGAGCGCGTCTCGCTCACGCCGGGGACGGTGCGCAACTACCTCTCGGCGGCGACCGCGAAGCTGGGCGCGGAGAACCGGCATGCGGCCGCCCGCATGGCGCGCGAGCGGGGCTGGCTCTGAGCCGCCGCCGGCCCGCGTGGCCGCACCAGGAGCGCAACACCCCACACAGGCGGACGAATTCGGACCATTCAGTGTTCGGGCCTCAAGCCGGGGCAAGCATTCCGGAGTCGGATATCCTTCTCTATCTCTTGCTTACCTCTATGCCAATTCTCAAAGATTGAGGTTTACTTGAGATTGGCGAGCGGAAGACCGTATAGAGCCTCTGACCAGTAACATATTGGTCCAGGCCACAATCACTCGTGGCATAAAGCTGTCGCGCCGCCTTGCAACAAACTGTCACGGATTCCTCTTCTGCCGCGCATCCCGTGCTGGCATCTTCATCCCTGCGGAAGCGAACCTGGGCATTCACGGGGAGGCAAGCGTGCGCTAGACCCGCTTCGCTGCAGTTTACGGTGACGACCGAAAGCTCAACCGACGGGGGACCCGCGCCCGGTGACCACCCTGAGCTTCCTGGCTTCGACCACTTTCGCGAGGAACAGCCAGTCACGTCTGACAAGCTCGGAGGAATCCCATGCTGGAAGAGAAGCTGAACGTTCAAATTCAGGACCAGCTGCACGAGGAGCACGCCGGCGAGATCGCCGAAGAGGCGGCTCCGGTCCTCGCCACCCCCGCCCTCGCGGGTGCCTTCGTCGGCGGTGCGGCCGTCGTGACCGGCGCGTACGCCGCCGGCAAGGCCGTGGGCTGACCACTGGCACATTTCCCGGCCGGCCGACTCGGTCCGGCTGTCTACCCCCTCTTCCGGTGACAAAGGCGCTCCGGGAGATCCTGAACAGAACAGGAGTGCGCACATGATCGATGTGACTTCGCACATCAACGAGTCTGCGGAGCTCGACGCTGTCGAGATCACCGACGCCGAGGGTGTCGTCTTCACCGACTACACCCCGGTGCTGGCCACCCCCGGCGCCTTCCTCGGTGGCGTCGCCATCGCCTCGGCGACGGTTGCGGCCTTCGAGCAGGGCCAGGGCTGATCCCGGCTCCAACCCGTTGATCAATCGGCCACGTGGTACCCCCTTCTGCGCGGCCGGATGAACTCGGGGCTCTGCCCGGTCGGCCGGTCCTGACACCGGCCGACCGGGTAACACCATCATCGATGAAGATTTCTTTCAAGTCGGCCCAGACCAACTGCCGCGCATTTCCTCACTCTTTCCTCATTCTCCGCACTTGTCTTCGGACTTGCCCGCAAACCGGTGTTTGCTACTGACTTCGCACCACGCCCTCCTGCCATTCACCCCGCACCAGACCGCCACCCCCCACCCGGGACCCCGGCACCGAGGAGACCGACGTGAAATCGCTTGCTAAAAAGCTGACCTCGACATTTCTCGGGCCGGTCCCGATCTCCCGCAGTCGGGCGCTTGCCGTTTCCGAGCGGCTGACGGCGGTGACGTCACTCACATCGAGTCTCGAATACATCACCCACCAGCGGCAGATACGCCGCGGCGGGCTCAACGACTGGACCATTGCGCGCGGCATGCACGCGTCGTCCACCCGCCCGACCAGGCGCATTCTGGACGCCGTCGGACACCCGAAGACGACGCGTGCGCTGCACATCGCGCGAATTGCGGCGAGTGCGGCGCTGCTGGCCCCGGGAAACGCCCGCTGGCGCGGCGCCGCCAACATGTTCCTCGGCCTGAGCAACGCGGCCCTCTATCCGCGGCACCGCTACGGCACCGACGGCTCCGACCAGGTCTCCTCGTTCGTGCAGACGGCCGCCGGGCTCGCCCGGCTCTCGCGCCAGCCGGCCGTGCAGGACGCCCTGTTGTGGTACGTGGCGCTGCAGGCCAACCTCTCGTACCTGGTCTCCGGCTGGGTGAAGCTGCTGGGGGAGCCCTGGCGGGACGGTTCCGCGCTCAACGGCATCATGCGGACCCGTACGTACGGCCACGAGGGCATGTGGAACCTCACCAACCGCTATCCCGTGCCCGCCCGTTACCTCGCGCACGGCGTGCTCGCGCTGGAGTGCCTCTTCCCTGTCGCGTACCTCAAGGGCGGCGCACTGGCACGGCCCGTCATGGCGAGCGCCGCGGCGTTCCACGTGGCCAACGGCTACTTCATGGGGCTGGGCCGCTTCATCACCGCGTTCGAGGCGATGCACCCGATGGTCGCCTACACCAGTGCCCCCAAGGACCACCCCGCGGTGGCCGGACGCGACGACCGGATGCTGAAGGCGACGGCCGCCATGGCCGCCACCGGTGTGACCATTGCGGGGTTTCTCGCGGCGATGCGCCGCATGCGGGCCACCGACCCGTGGCCGCACGGCAAGGTGCTCACCACCCGGCACGGCAACGAACTCCACTACAACGAGCGGGTGTCGGAGGACGCGAAGGCGCCCGTGCTGGTCTTCGGCACCGGCATGATCTCCACCACGGAGCACTTCGGCTGGATCACCGACAAGCTCGTCGAGGAGAGCGACTACGGGCTCATCTCCTACAGCCGCGCCGGCTACGGGCCGAGCAAGCGCCGCAGCACAGGCATCTACACCCTCCAGGAGTCCGTCGACGACCTGATCGACCTCGTGCGGAACGGGGTCGCGGCAGACCGCGACGTATACCTCGTCGGACACTCACTCGGCGGTGAGATCGGGCGGCGCGCGGCACTCGAACTCGGCGACCGCGTACGGGGCGTGATCTATCTCGACAGCTCGCACCCGGACGAGCTGACCCGGTCCAAGCAGCAGCAGGAGGCCGCGGACCGGCTCAAGGACGGCCTGAACATGTTCACCCGCAGCCTGCAGACCGGCCTCGGGGCCACCCTCGTACGTCCGAAGTGGGTGCACGACCTGCCGGCCGAGGTGCGCAGCCGCGCCTTCGCGCAGTACGCCGACAGCAGGCTGTGGCGGGCCGGGATGCGTGAATGGAACGCCACGGACGAGGACTTCCGGCGCTTCAGCGGCGATCTGCCCGCGATCGGCACGCACGCGCTGGTGCTGTCGGCGCAGCGGACCGTGGACCGCGACCCCGAACAGCTCCTGATGCACAACGAACTCGGCGCGGCACACCGCGGAGAGGGACGGGTCGTCCGCAACTCCGTGATCGAGGGGGCCGACCACGACACCATGCTCACCGACGCACGCCTCGGCGGGGACGTGGGGCGCCGGATCCTGGGCTTCCTCAAGGAAATTGAGGGCCTCAAGGAAATTGAGGGCCTCAAGGAGATGGAGGGCCGGCACGGCGAAGACGGCCGTCCCGGCGGGAGCAAGGGCAACGAGTCCAAGGAGGCACGATGACCAGCACACCGGGCGGCGTACGGTCCGCTCTCTCCCGCGCCTTCACCGGGCCGGGCGGCCTCACCCGTGCCGCGGGGGCGGCCCTGCTGCTCGGCACGCTCTCGGCCCAGCACCCGAACCCGCTGTTCAACAAGGCGCAGAAGATCGACATCTTCTCGGGGCTCTTCCCCAACTGGCGGTTCTTCGCGCCCACTCCGGCTCAGCACGACTACCACATCCTCTACCGGACGCTGAACCGCGAAGGGGAGACCTCCTCCTGGCGGATGGTGGAGGTCATCGTGGGCCGCAAGCTCCCGCAGATCTTCTGGTTCCCGGGACGGCGCCCCGAGAAGGCGATCTTCGACATCGTCACCGAACTCATCACCCAGCTGGACAAGGGCTTCAGCGGGATGATGAAGCTCCCCTCCTACCGGATGCTGTGCGCGTTCCTGCGCCACCGCATCCGTGAGGACGGAAGGGCTGAGGGCGTGAAGGGCTTCCAGTTCACGCTCGTAAGGGCCACCGGCTTCGAGGAGTCCGACCCGGAGGTCGTCTTCGTCTCCCCGTACACCCCGATGACGGGGCCGGGGGAGACGGTGGGCGGCGACGGCGGCGCCTCGGGCTCGGGGCCGTCCTACGACTCGCACATAAGGGACGACTCGCGCGGGGAAGTACCCGCACAGCCGGCCTGATCAGCACCGTTTCCCGGAAGGGGTCAAGCACATGTCCACTGGCTCGATCATCATCTCCGTCATCGCCATCGTCATCGTCGCGGCCATCGCGCTGAACGTCTCGAAGAACAGCAAGAAGAAGTAGGCACGGGCCCCGGCAAGCGGAAGGCCGCACATCACGAGACCGAGAGGGGGCCCTGATGAGCTCTGTGGACGACATAGGCTACGGGCGGCAGTTCGGAGACTTCTACGACCGGATCTTCCCGAGCGGCGCCTACACCGAGCCGACCGTACGCAAGCTCGCCTCCCTGCACCCCAGCCCCGGTGACCGCGCCCTGGAACTCGGCGTGGGCACCGGCCGGGTGGCGATACCCCTGGCCCAACGGGCCTTCCCCGTCACCGGTGTCGACTCCTCGCCCGAGATGCTGGAGCAGCTGAGAGCGAAGTCGAAGGAGGCGGAGGCGGACGTCGAGGCGGTGCACGGCGACATCCGCAAGTACATGGACGAGGCGGAGTACGGGCTCGTCTACTGCGTCTGCGCGACCCTCTCGATGATCCTGGACGCCGACGACCAGCGGGCCACGGTCCAGGCCGCCGCCGACCGGCTGGCTCCCGGGGGCACCCTCGTCATCGAGACGTCGAACCCCGAAGGCCTGCGCGTACTGCACGAAGGCCGGCAGCGCACCTCGTACTTCATCCCCTACCCGGAGCCGAACACGGGCCTGCTGACGTACTCCACCGTCTTCGAGGACAAGAGCCTTTGGCACGCGTCGCACATCTGGTTCGAGGACGGCAAGTCCTCGATCGGCTCCGAACTCGCCCGGCTCACCACCCCGGAGGAGGTGGACGAGTACGCGGCAGCCGCCGGCCTGAAGCCGGTCGACCGCTGGGCGGACTGGGTGGAGACGCCGTACGCCGACGACTCCCCCATGTTCGTCAGCACCTACACGGCGAGGTGACACCGGCATGAGCAGCACCCTGGAGGCGAAGGAAACGTCGGAATCCACAACTCCCGACGTCGACGGTCCACTTGAGCATCTGGGACCGGCGCACGCGCGCAGACGGCGCGGCGGCGCCGCCCCGGCCGCCGTGTGGTATCTGTCGCGACGCCACCGGGGGCTGCTCGCCGCGGGCGTCGTGATCGGCCTGATCGGGGTGACGGCGCAGCTCGCGCAGCCGTACGCGATCGGTGAACTGATCAAGCAGGCGGGGGCCAAGGAGCCGCTGACCATGGCGGTCCTCGTCCTCGTGGGGCTGTTCTGCGTGGACGGCGGCTTCTCGGCGCTTCAGTCGTATCTGATCGGCAGGGCCGGCGAGAACATCGTCTACGACGTGCGGATGCTCCTCACCAGGCGGCTGCTGCGCGTGGACCTGTCCGCGTACAGCAAGCAGCAGCAGGGCGACGTCCTCACGCGCACGGTCTCGGACACCTCGCTCGCGAAGATCGCGCTGTCGCAGAGCCTGGCGCAGCTGGTGATCAACGGGTTCACGGTGGTCGGCGGCGTCGTCGTGATGTTCCTGATCGACGTGTGGATGATGCTCATCACGCTCGCCTGCCTCGGCATCGCCAGCGGCGTCTCCCTGGTGCTGGCGCGCAGCGTGCGCCGGGCGGCGGTGGTCAACCGCGAGGACACCAGCGCCTACGGCTCGGACGTGCAGCGCGTGCTGTCCGCCCTGCCGACCGTCAAGGCCTCCCGCGCGGAGGACCGCGAGACGCAGCGGATAGGCCTGCTGGCCTGGCGTACCCGGAACTCCGGGGTACGCGTCAACGGCCTCAACGCGCTGTTCATGCCGGCGATGAACGTCGGTACGCAGGCGGCGCTCGCGGTCGTCGTCGGGGTCGGCATGACCCGCGTGACCCGCGGGACGATGTCGATGGCGGATCTCACCGCCTTCGTGATGTATCTCTTCTACATGGTCTCGCCCCTGGTGCTGTTCTTCCTGGCCATCGGCCAGTTCCAGCAGGGGCGTGCGGCGATCCGCAGGGTCGACGAACTCACCACGCTCCCCCAGGAGGGCGGCGTGCTCGACAGGATGCGGCACCGGCCGAAGCCGCCGGTCAAGTCGTCGCTCGCGGAGGACCAGGAGGCAGTCGAATTCCGCTCGGTGCGCTTCACCTACGGCGGTGAGGGCGGCGGAGGCAACGGCGGCAACGGGGCGGGTGGAGACGGCGGAGACGGCGAAGGCGGCGGCGAACAGCCGGCCGAGACGCTCTCCGACATCAGCTTCTCCGTGGCCGCCCGCGGCATGACCGCGGTCGTCGGCCCCTCCGGCGCGGGCAAGACCACCCTCTTCCAGCTGATCGAACGTTTCCATGCGCTGGACTCCGGAAGCATCATGGTCGGCGGCAAGGACATCGAGACGATGCCGCTCGCGACGCTGCGCGGGCTCGTCGGCTACGTGCAGCAGGACACGGCGGCGATGCGCGGCACCGTGCGCGAGAACGTCGTGTACGCGCAGCCCGAAGCGCGCGAGGAAGACATCCGGGAAGTCATCGAACTGGCCGGTCTCACCAGGGTCGTCGGCGATCTGCCCGACGGCCTGGACACCGAACTGGGCGATCAGGGCAGCGGACTCTCCGGCGGCCAGCGGCAACGTCTGTGCATCGCCCGCGCGCTGCTGCAGAAGCCGGCAGTGCTGCTCCTCGACGAGGCCACCTCGCATCTGGACTCCGACTCCGAGCGGGAGTTCCGCGAGACGCTGCGCAAGGTCTCCGCCCGCTGCGCCGTGATCGCGATCGCGCACCGCATCTCCACCGTCATCGACGCCGACAAGATCGTGGTGATGAACGAGGGCCGCGTGCAGGCCACCGGCACGCACGACGACCTGATGCACAGCGACCCGCTCTACCACCGGCTCGCCAACTCCCAGCTGCAGGCGGCCACTTCGGCGGCCTTCTGGCCCACGCCCGGGCAGCACGGTCAGCACGGTCAGCACGAGCAGAACGGGCAGCAGCAGGCGCAGCACTGGCCGAACGCGAACGCGAACCCGAACGCAAGCGGGAACGGGAACCCGCACGGCAACGGAAACGGCAACGCGAACGCAAACGGCAACGCGAACGGGAACGGGAACGGGAACGGGACGCAGGCGGCGCCGAACGGCACGCCCGTCGGCGGTTCACGGTGACGCAGACCGCCGATGCCGCCATCGTCGGCACAGGCCCGAACGGGCTCGCAGCCGCGGTGACTCTGGCGCGGGCAGGTCTGCGCGTCGAACTGCACGAGGCCGCCGGGACCATCGGCGGCGGGCTCCGGGGCGAGGCGTACTTCGACAGCGACGTGCGGCACGACGTGTGCTCCGCCGTCCATCCGATGGCCGCCGCCTCGGCGTTCTTCCGCGAGTTCGACCTCACCGCCCGCGGCGTCGAACTCCTCGGCCCGGACATCGCCTACGCACACCCGCTGGACGACGGACGCGCCGGCCTGGCCCATCCGGACCTGGACGCCACCTGCGACGGGCTCGGCGCCGACGGGCCGCGCTGGCGGCAGCTGATGGAACCGCTGCTCCAGCACAGCACGGGCCTCGTGGACTTCTTCATGAGCGGCCAGCGCTCCGTGCCGCGCGACCTCGCCGCACCCCTGCTGCTGGCGGCGCGGCTGCTGCCCCGCCGGCTGATCGGCGGCTTCCGTGGGGACGTCGCACCCGCACTGCTCACCGGGGTCGCCGCGCACGCCGTGGGCAAGCTGCCGTCCCTCGCTTCCGACGCCGTCGCGATGCTGCTGGGACACCTCGCACACGGCACCGGCTGGCCGCTGCCGCGCGGCGGAAGCGAACGCATCGCCCAGGTCATGGCCGACGACGTCCGCGCGCACGGCGGCACGATCCACACCGGCTCCCGCATCACCGGCCTGAGCCAGCTCGGCCACGCCCGCGCCGTCCTGCTCGACACCACGCCGACCCAGCTGCTCGCCCTGGCCGGGGACCGTCTCCCGGCGAGCTACGCACGGCAGTTGAGGCGCTTCCGGTACGGACCCGGCGCGGCGAAGGCCGACTTCCTCGTCTCGGAGCCCGTCCCGTGGACCAACCCGGACGTCGGCCGCGCCGGCACCGTCCATCTGGGCGGCAGCCACACCGCGATCGCCCGTCAGGAAGGTCTGACCGTACGGGGCGAGGCCACCGACGAGCCCTTCGTGCTGCTCGTCGACCCGGCGGCTACCGACCCCGGCCGGGCGAGCAGGGGCAAGCGGCCCGTGTGGGCGTACGCGCATGTGCCGAACGGCGATCCGCGCGACCCGGTGGCCCTCGTACGCTCACGCATCGAGAAGTACGCGCCCGGCTTCGGCGACACGGTCATCGCGGCACGCGGCGTCCCCGCCAGTGACTACGAGACGTACAACCCGAACTACGTGGGCGGCGACATCGGCGCCGGCGCCATGACGCTGTACCAGTCGCTGGCCCGGCCGGTCCCACGGCTCGACCCCTGGCGTACGCCGCTGCCCGGCGTCTTCCTCTGCTCGGCCTCGGTGGCGCCCGGGCCCGGCGTGCACGGCATGTCCGGCCATCTGGCGGCGCTCTCCGCGCTGCGCCACAGCTTCGGCGTGCGCGAGGCACCGTCGCTGAGACCCACGGCGGCGGCCGGCCCGGGCTGAGGTCCGCCGGACCGAACCGGACCGAACCGGACCGGTGCAGTGCGGGGCGGTCCGGTGCGGTGCGGACCGCCCCGCACCGGCCACTCCCACGCCCTCAGATCCAGCCGCGCTCCCGTGCCAGCAGCGCCGCCTGCGGCCGGTTGCCCGCACCGAGCAACTGCATGAGGTCGGCGATGTAGCGCCTGTACGTGCGTACGGACACGCCCAGATCTCGCGCCCCCGCCTCGTCCTTGCCCCCGGAGCACATCGCGCGCAGCACCATCCGCTCCAGCTCTGAGGGCGCGTCCTCCTCCACGGCTCGCCACTCGCCGAGCAGTGCCCCCAGGTCCTCCGACTCCGCCCAGATCGACTCGAACAGGGCGAGGATGTTGGAGACCAGACCGCTCTCCTGCGCGAACAGCGCGCCCCGCGCGGTGTCTTCGGGATCGACGGGGACGACGGCGGTGCGGCGGTCGTACATCTGGATCTTCGCCGTGGTGTGCGTGACCAGCCGCACGCGCGCCCCGTGCGATTCCAGCTCCCGCAGATGCGCCACCGTGGGCGGGTGGTCGAGTGCCTTGCGGACCAGCACCGTACGTACCGACAGGCCCCGTCGCAGGCAGCGCAGCACACGCGGGCGCGCCTGCTCGATCTCCTCCTGCCGCAGGGCCACGGCCGGTTCGACGAGGGCGACCTCCTCGCGGGCGAAGAACGCCAGGTCGTCGATGCGGTCCCGGATCTTGGGAGGGTCGGTGACCTGCTCGATGCCGACGACAGCCGGCTCGCGCACCTCGCCCCGCTCCGCGCGCAGGGACGCCACCAACGGCTGGAGCTGCGTGACGCGTTGCAGCTTCTCGTGCAGTTCGTGCAGACGCAGATCCAGCAGCCTGGCCACCGCGACGTCCGGGTCGGCCGCTGCCAGCCCTTCGGACTGACGGCGCAGCAGGCCCAGTTCGCGCAGCCTGCGCAGCTCCCTGCGGGCCGCGTTCGGCGGCAGCCGGAGCTGGTCGATGAGGCCGTCGAGCCCTATGCCCGGCTCACGGAGACAGAGTCGGTATATGTGTTCCTGCTCCTCGGTGAGACCGAGATAAGACATCTCGTTCGTGCCCAAGGTGATTCCCCCTGTCCGGTCGCCCGCCAGGACCCGTGCACATGGGCGGTCGTCAAAGCTTGGGAACCCACATGCCTGAACAGGCTTCCGAGCATAGAAAAAACGAAGGCGTCCAACACCCCTGTGAGAAAGACCATTACGAAAGTCCCCTTCGTATGGTGCGCATCTGCCCCCGTATGCACCGTCATGGACGGAGGATTCGACTCCGGTAAATTCTCCGTGCGTTCAGCACGTAGATCGCTGCGGGGTCAGCGCAGCGGCCAGGTCCAGTCGAGCCCGGTGAGCATCCGGTAAGCCTCCGCGTACTTCGTGCGAGTCGCTTCCACGACCTTCTCCGGCAGCGGCGGCGGGGGCTGTTCGCTGCTCCTGTCCCAGCCCGACTCGGGCCCGGAGAGCCAGTCGCGCACGAACTGCTTGTCGTACGACGGCTGTGCCTTCCCCGGCTCCCACTGGTCCGCGGGCCAGAACCGGGACGAGTCGGGGGTGAGCACCTCGTCCCCGAGCACCAGCCCGACGTCCGAGGCGGCGGACACGCCGATCCCGTCCTCGCCGTCGCCCGTTCCGTGACCGAACTCGAACTTCGTGTCGGCGAGGATGATGCCGCGGTCCAGGGCGACGTCACGGGCGCGCTGGTAGATCGCCAGCGTCAACTGGCGGAGCTGGGTGGCGGTTTCCGCACCGACCTCGCGGGCGACATCCTCGTAGCTGACGTTCTCGTCGTGGTCGCCGACCGCGGCCTTCGTGGCGGGCGTGAAAATCGGGCCGGGCAACTCCGAGCCGTCGGTGAGCCCTTCGGGCAGCGCGAGGCCGCAGACCGTACGGGACTGCTCGTACTCCGCGAGGCCCGAACCGGTGAGATAGCCGCGGGCGACACACTCCACCGGGATCATCCGCAGCGAGCGGCACACCATGGTGCGCCCCGCCCAGTCGGCCGGCGCTCCCGCGGGGACTTCGGTGCCGACGACGTGGTTGGGGACGAGGTCGGCGAGCTGCTCGAACCACCACAGGGAGAGCTGAGTGAGGATCCTGCCCTTGTCCGGGATCTCCGTCGGCAGCACCCAGTCGTACGCCGAGATGCGGTCGCTGGCCACCATGACGAGATCGCCCGCCTCGTTGCGGTACAGATCGCGCACCTTGCCGGTGTGCAGATGCAGCAGGCCGGGGACCTGCACGGGGTCGGGCTTCTCCACGAATCCGGACACGGGTCCTCCGCCGTAGGGTGTGCGCTTCAGCTCCCGATTGTCCCGTACGGGGGCTTCGCACACCTCCCGGGGCCCTGCGTAAGGGCCACCGGCGCCCGCCGCTCAGCCGATCTTGCTGACCCTGTCGAGGAGGTTGGCCGTGGCCCGCTGGACGCGGGGATCGACATGGCCCGGCCGGTCGAGCGCGGGCGACCAGGCGAAGGTGCCGGAGCAGAAGACCAGCGCGCCGGACGGGGCGCGGTAGAGAGACGTCTCCTGGTGGCGGCGGGTGCCCCGGGTGTCCTGGTACGGGGAGTGCGCGAGCAGCACACGCTCGGAGTGCGCGGGCAGGCTCGTACGGGGGAAATAGCAGTCGGCCTCCCCCGCGACCAGGCCGGGCAGTTCGTCGCCCTCGGACGCTCCGGTGTACTCCCACAGCCAGTGACCGCTGTTGCGCACCACCAGTGGATACGGGTGGGGCACCTGCCCCGCGTACTGGATGCCCAGCACGCGCTGCTCCGGCTCGCCCTGGGTGCGCCACTGGGCGGCGCGGCCGGGGCCACGGCGCTTGCGGCAGGTCAGCAGCCGGTCGGGGGCGCCGCCGGGCAGCGGGTCCAACTGCACCTGCCAGAACATGGTGTTGGCGGAGAGGAAGACCAGCGATGTGCCGGAGTCACGGGCCCGCTCCACGGAGCGGCGCATGGGCACCGTCCAGTACTCGTCGTGGCCGGGGAAGATCACGCCGCGGCAGCCTGCCGGATCGACGCGGCCCGCGTGCAGATCGCGGGCGTCGGCGTAGGCGAGGTCGTAGCCGTTGCGCTCGGCCCAGCGGATGAAGTCGTAGGCGTGGCCCACGTGCAGGGGCAGGCCCGCTCCGGCGTAGGGGCGGTCGAAGGAGACCGTGACGGCGGCGTCGGCCTCGCCCAGCAGACGGCCCTCCTCGTCCCAGGCGTGGTAGAGGCTGGCGCCGGTGCGGCCGTTCTCCGGGAAGAGGTTGTACGCCTGCCAGGTGATGTCGGGCAGCACGAGGAGAAGGTCCGCGGGGGTGCGGTCGCGGACGGTGAAGGGGATGTGCGACCGGTGCCGTCCGTCGGCGGTGGTCAGGACGGCGACGTAGGCGCCCGTGGACCAGTGTTCGGGGATCTGCAGGCGCCAGGAGAGCCACCAGTGGTGGCAGGAGACGGTCTTGTCAGCGGTGAGCGGGGCGGGCTGGCTGATGCCGGACAGGCGCGGGCTGGTGGAGATCTTGCGGGCGCCGTCGCCGCCGTAGTGGCCGATCCGGTAGATGTCGACGCCGAAGGGCTGGGGCGGGTCGACGGTGATCCGGAAGTCGAGGGACTCGCCGGGGGCCGTGCCGCCGTCGCTCCCGGCGAAGCCCTTGATCTGGCAGTGCAGATCGTCCGCGGTGCGGGGACGGCCGACACCGGGGCTGCGGTGGATCCGCTCGCCCGAGAGCACGTCTTCGAGACCGGTGTGGTCCACATACCAGGGGACCATGCGGCCGTTGTCGAAATACTGCTCGCCGAAGCGGAGCCAGGGGAGCGGCCCCTGCCCGAACGGGTCCGTCACGGCGTGCGCCAGCGCCCCGGACTCCCAGCGCCGGATGTGCTGCTTCTCCGGCTGTCGCCGGCCCGGCTGTTCCTGTCGCGGCTGTTTCTGTCTCGGCTGTTTCTGTCTCGGCTGCTGCCCCGGCTGGTCTTCGCCCGGCTGCTGCTTCCCCGCTTGTTCCTGCCCCACCGGTGACCCCACCCCCACTTCTCGTCGTCACCCCCGACGGCGTCACCCCATCACATTACGCGAGCGCCACGTCACCCCACGGCATCAGACGAGGCGGACGGGCTTGTCCGGCCTGACCCCTGCCGCGGCCATCCACTCCCGCAGCGGCCGGCCGTCGCCGTCCTCGACGAGCTCCAGTACCGGACCCGTCAGGTCCGCCACGCGCGCCCCGTCGGCGAAGAGCGCCGGACCGTCGAGCCAGTCCAGCCCCGGTGCTGCTCCGGCGCTGTCCACGGCCGCGCAGCAGATCACCGCGGTGACGTGCTCCGTCATCAACTCGCGCCCGCTGCGCGGCGCCTGAAGGGGAAGCCCCATGGGCGAGACACCGGCCCCGCCTCCCGTGCCCGGGCCCGCTCCCGCTATGAGCGGCGCCACGAGCGCGTCCTCCCACGACTCGTGAGAGGTCTCGCGTGCGACCGCGGCACCCAGGCGGGCGGCCAGCTCCTCCGTACGAGCCTCCCCGTTTCCCGCGAGCCACTCCATGATCCGGGCCGGGGTGGCCCGGCCGTCCGCGGCGCCGCTGCCGGGCCGGTCGAGGGCGTCGAGGTGTGTGAAGAGGCGGGCCGCCCGGGTGCGCCAGATGCGGTCGACGACCTCCTCCGGATACGCCTGCCAGTCCACCGGCGCCCAGTCCGGACCCGGCTCCGGCGGCCCGCCGTGGAAGAGGCGGGCGGCGAGCAGCGAGACCGCCTCGTCGACGGCGCCGGGCTGGTCCAGCAAGTCGCAGGCGGGCCTCTCACCCAGCCGCGAGGTGAAGCCCTCCGCGAGCCTGTCCCGGTGGGAGAGCTCCGTGAGCGCGGAGACCACCCCGGCGTCGAGCCGGGCGGGCCACCTTCCGATGCGCCAGGCGGGAAGCGCGACCCGCGTGAGCAGCCTGTCCCAGCCCGCGTATGCGAGGCCGACCTGCTCCTGCGCCGCCGTACGCAGCGCGTGATCCACACCCTGTGCACGAGCGGCCGCGGCCGCGGCGACCCCCCGCTCCATCTCGGCCGCGTGCGACGCGCACGCGCGGAGCATCAGCCGGGCGCTGCCGCCCGCGAAGCGGACGCCTGCCCGCTTCGCCCGCCCGGGCCCCCGCCCCGTCTGCGCCTTGTCGGCGACAGCGACCGCGGCGTCCAGCCCTCGCACGAAACGGCGGGCCGCGGCTATGTCCGGGTGCGCGGAGGGCCCCGTGCCCGCGACCACGGGCGCCAGCAGGGCGCGCAGCTCCGCGACCCGCATCCACCACAGGAACGGCGAGCCGATGACCAGCACCGGGGCCGGCCGCCCCCGCGTGCGGTGCGAACGGTCCTCCAGCCAGCTGTCGCAGTCCGGCGTGAGGGCCACCGCCGAGGGCACGGGGACCTCCAGCCGCTCGGCCAGATCCCGCACAAGCTCGTACAGATCCGGGGCGGAGCTCTCCTCGACGGGGACGGTGGGAGAGACGGCCGGCCGGGACCGTGCGATCACGGCCGCGACGCCCGCGGCCGTCGCAAGCACCAGCACCGCGACCCCGCTCAGCGCCAGCCGCACGCCTGCCCAGCCGGCGCCGGCGCGCCCCGTCGCCTCCGCGGCGAGGAGGATCACCGCGGCCGCTGCGGGCAGCAGCGCGAGAGCGAGTGCCGTGCCGCGGATGCGGAGCACGGAGAGAGCATGCGATCGCGCAGAGCGCGTACCTGTCTGGCGGCCCACCACGAACTGCTCACCCCCATCACGACGTGCCCGGATTCCCGGACTTCGGTGGTCCCACTGTGGCACCGCGCGCCGCCACCGCAACGTGCGCGGGGCCAGCCGGGACACAGCCGGGCCCAGAGGGTTTCCCGCCCCAGCCCTTCCGCACGGGCCCCCAGGGAGTAGCCGGGAGAGCTCTCATGCGGCTTGCGCGGAACCCTAGTTGGGCCCCTCACACCCGTCAGCCGCTCCGCTGTCCGGTCACTCGATGGAATGGCTTTGGGCAGAGCTCTTGCGTCAGCGGGGGGTGAGAGGGGTGTCCGCACCCTCCCCATGTGCCCCTTTTACGGCGTTCCCGGCGGCCCTGGCCGCGATGTCCGTACGGTGGTGCGAGCCGTCGAGCCGGATCCGCCCCAGTGCCTTGTACGCCCGTTCGCGCGCACCCGAGAGGCCGGCCCCCGTCGCCGTGACGGACAGCACGCGGCCGCCCGCGCTGACCACCCGGTCCTCCGCGTCCCGCTTGGTGCCCGCGTGCAGCACGTACGCCTCCGGCGCGTCCTGCCGGGCCACCGCGTCGAGCCCTTCGATCACATCGCCCGTACGGGGCGCCGCCGGGTATCCCCGTGCCGCGACGACGACGGTGACGGCCGCCTCGTCGCTCCAGCTCAGCTCCGGGAACCCGGCCAGCCGGCCGGTGGCCGCGGCGTGCAGCAGCCCGGCGAGCGGCGTCCGCAGCCGCGCCAGTACGGCCTGGGTCTCCGGGTCGCCGAAGCGCGCGTTGAACTCGATCACGCGGACACCGCGCGAGGTGATCGCGAGCCCCGCGTACAGCAGCCCGGAGAACGGCGTCCCGCGGCGCCGCAGTTCGTCGACGGTCGGCCTCAGCACCGTCCGCTCGATCTCCCGCACCAGCCCCGGGTCCGCCCACGGAAGCGGTGAATAGGCGCCCATGCCCCCGGTGTTGGGGCCCTCGTCGCCGTCGTAGGCGCGTTTGAAGTCCTGCGCGGGCTGGAGCGGCACCACGGTCTCGCCGTCGGTGACCGCGAAGAGGGAGACCTCCGGGCCGTCCAGGAACTCCTCGATCACGACCCGCTCGCAGGCGTGCGCGTGCGAGCGGGCCTCCTCGATGTCGCCGGTCACGACGACTCCCTTGCCGGCGGCGAGCCCGTCGTCCTTGACGACGTACGGCGGGCCGAAGGCGTCCAGCGCCACGTCCGCCTCCTCGGGGGTCGTGCAGACGTGGCTGCGGGCGGTCGGAACACCGGCCGCCGCCATCACGTCCTTGGCGAACGCCTTGGAACCCTCCAGCCGTGCTGCCTGGGCCGACGGCCCGAACACGGCGATCCCGCGGGCCCGCACGGCGTCCGCGACCCCCGCGACGAGCGGTGCCTCCGGCCCGACGACGACGAGGTCCGCGTTCACCTGGGGGCTCTCCGCGAGCGACGCGACGGCGGCGCCGTCCGTCGCGTCGACGGCGTGCAGCGTGGCCACCTCGGCGATTCCGGCGTTGCCGGGCGCGCAGTGCAGCGCGGTGACCTCGGGGTCGAGCGAAAGAGAGCGGCACAGGGCGTGTTCGCGGGCGCCGCCGCCGATGACCAGAATCCTCACGGGAGCAGCCTAGACGCCGCCTTCCGGCGCCTTCGCGGGGCACTCTTTCGAGTGAGAGCGGAATCCGTCCTATACCTGAACAGTGCACAATTCCGTGGGAATTCGGGCGCGAAGTGGTGTTGCGCCCCCTCTTCCGGCGGTAGGAAGGGCCCTTCGGAGCCCGAAGCTGTCGTGGTGCGTGTGTTGTGGGGTGTGACGGTGAGCAAGCCGGAGATGCGGCCCGGAGCGGGACGGGCGTTCCCGCTCGGTGACTGGGGCGAGCCGGGGGAGCGCCTGGACGAGCTGTACGTATGGGTGGAGCAGCGTGCGCTGTTCATCGCCGACTGGTATCTCTCCGACCGCACCTGGAAGCGGCGCGGAGCGCGCGCCCTGCGCGCAGGAGCCGCCCTGGGGGCCACCGCCGCCGCGGTGCTGCCGCTGCTGGCCCTGACGGGCACGCTGCCCGTGCGGCACGCCGCGTGGGGTTATCTGGCACTGCTCGGCGCCCTGGTGTGCGTGTGCGCGGACCGCTGCTTCGGGCTGACGACGGGCTGGATCCGGGACGTCTCCACGGCACAGGCGATCCAGCGGAGGCTGGAGACCCTGCAGTACGACTGGGCGTCGGAGTCCGTGCGCGAGATGCTCGGCCCCGCGGAAGGCGGTGCGGGCGAGGCAGCCGAGCGCGGTCTGACGCTGCTCCGCCGCTTCACCGAGGACGTCTCGGAGGTCGTACGGGCCGAAACGGCCGACTGGATGCTGGAGTTCAGGCCCGGGTCCTCGGCGTCTGCCACCGGCCAGCCAGCCGTACCCGCCGTACGCCCGGCGGAGGTCTGCGCCGCCGCCCAGAACGTCCTCCGCCTGCCGGCCTCCCCCGGCTTCCGCCCCAGCATGCCCCGCCAGCGCCCGCCCGAAGGGCCCCTCTGAGCACCCCTTCTGAACACCTTCAGCACCGGCCTCTAGCTGAAGACGATCATCGATCCCTGAGCCAAGCTGCGCGTGGCGGCCGCGTGCAGGCCCAGCCACACGTGCCGCTCCCTCGCGAACGGCCCCTCCCCGTAGGCGACCGGCGTCTCCGCCGGCTCCTCCAGGTCCGTGGGGCGCGACGGCGACTGCGGCGCGGGTGGCGGCGCCGCCGGGTCGATGCCCAAGTACGGTGCCACGGCTTCCAGTTCGCGCAGGAGGCCGTGGCTGGAGCCGAGCGGACCGCCGCCGTCCAGCAGTTCGTCGGTGACCAGCGGCTCGGCGAAGTCGACGGGCACGTACGCGCCGGCGTGGTCGAAGTGCCACACCAGATGGGACTGCTGCGCCGCCGCCTCGAACATCTCCAGCAACTGCTCGTAGTCGCCGCCCAGTTCGTCGACGGGCGCGACCTCCAGGCCGCACACGGCCAGCAGGTGCGCGCGGCGCAGGAAGTGCAGCGCGTCGTAGTCGAAACCGGCGACCGGCGCGACGTCCCCCGACAGGCCGGGCATGTAGTTGAAGACCGGGACGGGCGGCAGACCGGCATCCGTCAGCGCCTTGTCGTACGCAGCGATCTCCTCGGCGAAGGGATTGTCGGGACTGTGGCACAGCACGTCGACGAGGGGCACCAACCAGAGATCACATGCCAAGGAATTCTCCATCCTCCCCTTCGCGGCCGGGGGACTCCCGGCCAGGTCGCAACAGCGTAATGCCCTGCCCCCGGGGTGTGTTCACCCCGCGAGCGCCAGCGAATGCCGGTGGTAGCCGTCCACGATCTGGCGGGTCGCCGCCGCGTCCTCGCGCTCCACCGCGTCCACCAGCACCCGGTGCCCCGCCCACAGCCGCTTCGCCATCTCCTGCTCCCTGCGCAGGCAGGGCACGCTGTAGACCCAGCACTGCACGCGGAGCCGGTCGAGGAAGTCGCAGATGTACCGGTTCCCTATGACGTCGCCCAACTCCCGCCAGTAGCGCAGGTCGTAGCCGATGAGCACGTCGAGGTCGCCGGCGCGGGCCGCACGTACGGCGGCCTCCGCCCGGCGGCGCACGGAGGCGAGGACGGCGGCGTCGAGGGCGACCACCGGCACCGGCCCCTCTTCGGAGAAGTAGCCGTGGAAGAGGCCGTCCAGGACCACCATCCGCGCCTTCACCATCGAACGGTAGTCGTCGATGGTGAACTCGTGGACGCGGAAGCCCCGGTGCTGCTCAACGTCCAGCAGACCCTGCGCGGCCAGATCGACCAGCGCCTCGCGTACGGGCGTCGCGGACACCCCGTACTGCTCGGCGATCTCCTTGACCGTGAAGTGGCTCCCGGCCGGGAGCCGCCCGGCCAGGATCTCGTCACGCAGAGCGCTGGCGATCTGCGCGCGCAGGGTACTTCGCTTGATCATCACCCGGCGGTCGTGTGGGCGTCCGCGGCGCCGAGCGCCTCGTCGAGGACGGCCAGTCCCTCCTTGACCTCCGCCTCGCTGATGGTGCACGGCGGTACGACGTGGGTGCGGTTCATGTTCACGAACGGCCACAGTCCGCCGCGCTTGCAGGCGGCGGCGAACTCGGCCATCGGCGCGTTGTCCGCGCCGCTCGCGTTGTACGGAACGAGCGGTTCGCGGGTCTCCTGGTCACGTACCAGGTCCAGCGCCCAGAAGACGCCCATGCCGCGCACCTCGCCGACCGACGGGTGGCGCCCGGCGATCTCCCGCAGGGCCGGGCCGATGACGTTCTCACCGATCTGCGCCGCGTTCTCGACGATGCCCTCCTCCGCCATGGCGTTGATCGTCGCCACCGCGGAGCCGCACGCCAGCGGATGCCCGGAGTAGGTGAGCCCGCCGGGGTACGGACGCCGGTCGAAGGTCGCGGCGATCTCGGCGGAGATGGCGACTCCGCCCAGCGGCACATAGCCGGAGTTGACGCCCTTGGCGAAGGTGATCAGGTCCGGGGTGACGCCGAAGTGGTCGGCGGCGAACCACGCGCCCGTACGCCCGAAACCGGCCATCACCTCGTCGAGGATGAAGACGATGCCGTGCCGGTCGCAGATCTCGCGGACGCCCGCGAGGTAGCCGGGCGGCGGCACGAGGACGCCGGCGGTGCCGGGGACGGTCTCCAGGATGACCGCGGCGATGGTGCCCGGGCCCTCGTAGGCGACGGTCTCCTCGAGGTGTGCCAGGGCCCGGGCGGACTCCTGCTCCTCGGTCTCGGCGTAGAAGTGCGAGCGGTACAGATGCGGACCGAAGAAGTGCACGGCGCCCGCCGCGCCCGTGTCGTTGGCCCAGCGCCGCGGTTCGCCGGTGATGTGGATCGCGGCGGCGGTGTGGCCGTGGTACGAGCGGTAGGTGCTCAGCACCTTGGGGCGGCCGGTGTGCAGCTTCGCCATACGGACGGCGTTCTCGACGGCCTCGGCACCGCCGTTCGTCCAGAAGATCTTGTCGAGGTCTCCGGGGGTGCGCTCCGCGACGAGCCGCGCGGCCTCCGCCCGTACGTCGACGGCGAATCCGGGCGCCATGGTGCACATGCGGGCCGCCTGCTCCTGGATGGCGGCGACGACCTTGGGGTGCTGGTGACCGATGTTGGTGTTGACCAGCTGCGAGGAGAAGTCGAGGTAGCGGTTGCCGTCGTAGTCCCAGAAGTACGAGCCCTCGCCGCCCGCGACGGGCAGCGGTTCGATCAGCCCCTGCGCGGACCAGGAGTGGAAGACGTGCGCGCGGTCGGCCGCCCGTACGGCCTGGCCGGCGGCCGGGTCGGGGACGGTGCCGGCGGGGCCCGCGGCAGGGGTCGACGGGTTCGTACTTGTGCTCACGTGGTGGCTCCTCAGCTCGGGGAAAGGCGCCGGGTGGGACGGCCCACAGCCTAGAGGGTGCCCCAGCAGGGCAATCAACACCGCTGTACCGCTCTGTCCTGGCTTGTTCCGGCCCGGACCGCCAGGCTCCGCTCGCAGGGGCGAGTGCGTGCCGCTCTCACGGCGAGTGCATGGTCTCCCCAGGGGACTCACGGGGAGTGTCACGCGGAGGGTGCGGCGAGTGCGGGCCGTGCCGGGGGCGCCGCTGCCGCACGATCATCCGCACTCCTCCCCGCCGCCGGCTGCGCCCGGCGTTGTCCGTACGCCGGTAGCGCACGTCCACGACGGTGAGATCACGCACGTAATCCACCTCCTGGATCTTCCAGGAGAGCGGCTTCCCCAGCCGTTCCCTCACGAAGCTGTCGATCGCCTCCGGTTCCGTGACCGCCTCGTCGACGGTCACCAGTGCCCGCTGCGTGCGGGCGAACAGCCGCGGGTGCCCCGCGAGATAGACCACCACGACCGGCAGGCCGCACAGCATGCCCGCGAGCACGAGACTCACGTTCGGCAGACCGGAGATGAGGCCGAGGACGAGGTTCGTGAAGTAGTACGCGATCTCCTCGCTCTGCATGGACTCCGACCGCAGCCCGACGATCGACAGCACTCCGATCAGACCGAACCCCAGCGCGATACCGCCCTTGTCGCCGCTGCGGCCGAGAGCGGCGGCGAGTGCGAAGACCGAGACGTTCAGTGCGAGATAGCCGGGGATCAGATCCCGTCGCCGGTGGCGCGGGTAGTAGACGGCGAAAGTCAGCACGGACACTGCGGTGAGGTCGAGGGCGAAATGGGAGAGGATCTGGCTGATCACGTCCATGCCGGGAAAATAGGGGAACCGGCGAACAGAAGGATCTCCACTGTCTTCACCCCACCGATAAGGGCGAATTGAGAGCTTGTCATCTCAATTGATGCCCCTTCGGTACGCCCCCGGGCAGCCGGTAAACGCGTTATCGGATCGGATCCGGGCCTACGCCCAACTCGCACGGCCCGCCACCTTATTCTCGTTGCAGTCGAATCACCCGGGGGGAAGAGGTAGGCGAATGAAGCGGCTCAGCGCCGGTGACCCGCACTGGATCGGCGACTACCGGCTGCTCGGCAGGCTGGGCGAGGGGGGCATGGGCCGGGTGTACCTGGCCCGTTCCAGCCGCGGCCGCACGGTCGCGGTGAAGGCCGTGCAGGACGAACTGGCGCGGCAGCCCGACTTCCGCCGCCGCTTCGCGCTGGAGATCACCGCTGCCCGCAAGGTGGGCGGCGACTGGACGGCGCCCGTGCTGGACGCGGACACCGAGGCGGCCACGCCGTGGGTCGCCACCGGCTACATCGCCGGGCCGTCCCTCTCCGAGGTCGTCGACGAACAGTTCGGGCCACTGCCCGCGCAGTCGGTCACGGCGCTCGCCTCGGGGCTGGTCCGCGCGCTGCACGACATCCACGGGGCCGGGCTGGTCCACCGCGACCTGAAGCCCTCCAACGTCCTCATCACCATCGACGGCCCGCGCGTCATCGACTTCGGCATCGCACGCGCCCTGGACTCCGCGGTCCAGTCGGCGGGCGGGCTGACCCGTACGGGAGCGCTCGTCGGCTCGCCGGGCTTCATGTCGCCCGAGCAGGTCCGGGGGCTGCAGACCACACCGGCCAGCGACATCTTCTGCCTCGGCGCGGTGCTCGCGTACGCAGCGACGGGACGGATGCCGTTCGGCACCGCCGACAGCGGGGTGCACGCGCTGCTCTTCCGTATCGCGGAGGAGGAGCCCGAACTGTCCGGCCTGGACGGCCCGTTGCGTGACATGGTCGCCGCCTGTCTCACCAAGGACCCCGCCCGGCGGCCCACGCTGGAGACGCTTCTGCAGCACACGGAGGGCGAGCTCAAGGGCACCTGGCTGCCGGGCGAGGTGCTCGCGCAGCTCGGACGGCACGCCGTACAGCTCCTGGACAGCGAGGACCCGGAGAGCGCCGAGGTGCCGAGACACACGGCAGCGTCCGCATCCGCGCCCGCATCCACGCCCGCCCCGGCGCCGGCCGGGCCGGCCGCGCCGCCGGTGAACTCCACGCCGCCGCCCGCGAATTCCGCTCCGTCCACGCCCCCGCCGGCCGGCCTGTACGGTCCGCCCGCCAACTCCCCGTACTCGACGCCGCCCCGGCAGCCCCAGCCCTGGCAGCCAGGCTTCCCGCAGCAAGGGCCGCAGCAGGGGCCGCCCGCCGCGGGCGGCCGCCGCCCCGCGCAGCCGCCGCAGCCCGCACGCTCGCCACGCAAGCTCTCGCAGTCCTTCACGGTGCTGATGAGCCTCCATCTGCTGGTCGGCGTCATCGGGTTGACCGTGGACATGTTCGTGATCAGTGCCCTCGACGCGTCAGTGCTCTACACGTCGGTCGAAAACATCGACGGCTACGGCGGGCTGCAGGGCGCCACGATCGCCGTCGAGGTCATCGGCTTCCTGCTGGGTGTCACCGTGATCGTGCTGTGGTGCACGTGGTTCTGGCGGGTGCGGGTCAACGCCGAGACCTTCTCGCCGGGCGGCATCCGCTACTCGTCGGCGATGGCGGTCGGCTCCTGGTTCATCCCGGTGTGCAATCTCTTCATGCCCAAGCAGGTCATGAACGACGTGTGGTCGGCGAGCAATCCGGCCGTGCCGAACTGGTACGGCTACGGGCCGCGTCCGCCGGTCCGGCGCGGCCTCGTCAACACCTGGTGGATCTTCTGGCTCCTCTACCTGTGCTTCTTCTCGTCCAACTGGGAAAGCTGGTACGACCAGAGCAGCATCTCGAACGCGGAAGAATCCGTCGCGATAACCATGTTCATGGATTTCTTCGGCATTCCGGCCTCGATCCTCGCCATGGTCCTCGTCTCGCGGCTCACCTCCATGCAGGACGAACGCCTCTCCGGACGCGGCAGCAGCTGACTTCGCCCGGCAACCGACCGTTGACGCGCGGGAACGGCCGACGGAAGCCGCCGCCGCGACCATCAAACGGGAACGCGTTGGCAGCCCGGCTGTGACCTTCGTGACCGACAGTGAGAGGGTTCCAGCGCACGCATGGCCGAATATCGACTGGGGGATGAGATGGCGGAGCTGGCGGCGGACGACCCGCAATCCATCGGCCGTTACCGGCTGTTGAGCAGGCTCGGCGCCGGCGGCATGGGCCGCGTCTACCTGGCCAGGTCCGAGGGCGGACGTACGGTCGCCGTGAAGCTGATCAAGGCGGAGCTGGCCGCCGAGAAGGAGTTCCGCTCGCGTTTCCGGCTGGAGGTGGAGGCCGCCCGGCGCGTGGGGGAGCGCTGGACCGCACCCGTTCTGGACGCGGACACCGAGGCCGAGAACCCGTGGGTCGCCACCGGCTACATCGCCGGCCCCTCCCTCGAACAGGTCGTCTCCAGCCGGACCTCCGGGGAGGGCCCCCTCCCCGAGAACACCATCCGGACACTCGCGTACGGACTCTCCAGCGCCCTCCTCGACATCCACGGCGCCGGGGTGGTCCACCGCGACCTCAAACCGTCCAACGTCCTCGTCACGATCGACGGCCCGCGCGTCATCGACTTCGGCATCGTGCGCGCCCTGGACGCCCTTCCCGAATCGACGATGACCGGCACCGGAGTCGTCGTCGGCTCCCCCAGCTACATGTCGCCCGAGCAGATCCGCGCCCAGCAGGTCACTCCGGCCAGCGACGTCTTCTGCATGGGCTCGGTACTCGCGTACGCCGCGACCGGCCGCAGGCCCTTCGGAAGTGAGGGCGGCGGCATGCACGCGGTGATGTTCCGCATCGCCGCCGAGGAGCCCGATCTCGAAGGGATCGAGGAGCCGCTGCGCGGGCTCATCGCGTCGTGCCTGGCCAAGGACCCGGCGGACCGGCCCGCGCCTGAGGACGTCATCGCCGGCGTGCAGCCCATCTCCACCGGTACGGCGTCCGCGCCGTGGCTGCCCGCGACCCTGATCGCCGAACTGGGCCGGCACGCCGTGCAGTTGCTGGACACGGACACCCCGCCCTCGGGTTCCGGGCCGCCGGACGCTCTCGGCGACGGGACGGGGACGCCCGTGGGGGTTCCGGAGGAGCACCTGACCTCGGCGCTTCCCCGGCCGTCCGCGGAGCAGTCCGCGGCGCAGCAGCAACCCGCACAGCCCGCGCCTGCTCCGCCCCGGGCACGGGGCCTGGGCAAGCGGACGGCGATCGGCCTCCTGGCGGCGGTCGCCGTGGCGGGTGCCGCCTTCGCCGCATCCGGCGCCGGACTCTCCCTGCTCGGTTCGGATACGGGCGGCAGGAGCAGCGAGTCCTCCGACATCCCGGAGAGTTATGTCGGCACCTGGGGCGGCGAGGTGACGAGGGACGGCGAACCCACGGGCCAGTACCGGCGGTTCGTCGTCTCGCACGGCAAGATCAACGAGGTCGTCGCCAACAGCGTCAGCCTCGGCACGGACTACGAGTGCAAGAGCGACGGAAAGCTCGTCGCGGCGGGCGAGTCGGTCGAGCTGGACACCAAGGTCGTCAAGAGCGTCCCCGCGGGCAGGTGTTCGGCCCTCGGTTCGCACAAGCTCACCAGGGCCTCCGACTCGACACTGAAGTGGGAGGCCGCGGGCCGTTCCGCCACGCTCCGCCGCATCACCGGTCCGGAGAAGCTGCCGGAGGAGTATCTCGGCGTCTGGCAGCGGCAGTTGGCGGGTGGCGGCACGCAGCGGATGACGGTCGAGCAGGTGGCGCCGGGCAGCATGTCCGTCGGCATGGTCTCCGAGGCCCCCGACGAGCACTGCGAGGCGAAGGCCGACGTGGTCTCGGTCGGGGGACGGGACGAACCCGTACGGCTGGGTCCGCCCCGCCTCGACCGGGCCGCCTCCTCCGGCGAGTGCGTCACCGGCCCCTCCGCGACACTGAGCGTGCAGAACGGGGCTCTCGTACGCGGCTTCGCCGGGGGAACCGTCAAGTCGTTCACGTACACGCGCGTGGAATGAACCGCACGGCCTCCGCCGGAGGCGGCACCGCTACTTCGTCTCCAGGTCCCGGCGCCGGAAGCCCGCAAGCCCCGCGGTGAGCAGTGCGGCCGCGACCGCGGTGAGCACCGCGACCGGCGTCCAGTCCATCTCCGCGGCCGGCAGCTGCGGCACGTGGCCGAAGGGGGAGATGTTGTTCATCCAGCCCGGGAACTGCAGGATCTGGCCCAGGTATCCGACGGCGAAGGCGTAGACGGGCACGATCCACGCCGCCACCGCCGCCTTCGGCAGCCAGCCGAAGATCAGTGCGGCCACACCGGCCGTGACCCAGAGCGCGGGTGCGTAGGCCAGCGCCGCCCCGGTCAGCGACAGCACAAGGTCGCGGTCGCCCGTGGAGGCGGCCCCCGCGAGGCCGAAGCCGAGCCCCGCCAGCAGCAGGGTCGTCGTGCCGCCCAGGATCGCCACCGCCAGGTGGCTCCACATCCAGCGCACCCGGGAGAGCCCGGTGGACAGCAGCGCTTCGGCCCGTCCGGCGCTCTCCTCGGCACGGGGACGCAGCGAGGCGATCACGACGTACACGGCTGCGACGACCGCATTGACGATCATCACGACGGAGGCGAAGGACTCCACGAAGTCGCGGCCGCCGGCCTGCGAGAGCGCCTCGTCCACCACGTCGACGTTCTTCAGCATGTCGTCGACGTCGCCCAGGATCGACCCGTACATCGCCCCCAGCAGGAGCACTCCGCAGCAGAACCCGGCGAGCATGCCGCGGTGCAGCCGCAGCGCGAAGCCGAACGGCCGTACGAGCACCCCGGAAGCCGTCCGCCGCCCGGGCCGCGGACGGCGCAGCCCCGCCCCCACGTCGCGGCGTCCGCTGAGCACGTACGCGACCCCGCCCGTCACGACGGTGAATCCGCCCATCAGCAGCAGCGGCCACCACAGGTCGTCCACGAACGGATAGCTGCGCTGCGCCCACCCGATGGGAGACGCCCACGAGAGCGTGCCGTCACCGACGTCGCCGGCCGCGCGCAGCACGTACGCGAGTCCGATCACCCCGATCGCCGTGCCGGAGGCGCCCCGCGCGTGCTCGCTGATCTGCACCGTGACGGCCGCGACCGCGGCGAAGAGCAGGCCGAGGCCGCCGAAGACCGCCCCGTAGAGCAGCGCTCCCTGCCAGGTCATGCCGTCGGCACCGGATCCGCCGAGGCCGGCGGCCAGCAGCGCCGCGAGCACCAGGTTGGCGACGAGGGCGACGGCGAGCGCGGCCGTCAGCGCCGCGTGCCGGCCCACGACCGTCGCGCGCAGCAGCTCGGCCCGGCCGGTCTCCTCCTCGGTACGGGTGTGACGTACGACGATCAGGACGCTCATCAGCGCGACCAGTACGCCGTAGAAACCGAGCACTTGATGGCTGAGCATCGCGCCCGTCTCATAGCCGCCGTCGAGATAGTGGCGGGGTCCGGTCATGGCGAGCCCGGCCGGGCTGTCCATCGTCTTCGCGAGGGAGGCACGGGTGGCCGCGTCGCCGTACAGGCCGGTGAGTTCGCTGAGGGTCGACAGGTGCGCCAGCAGCAGGGCGGCGATCCACACGGGGATGCGGACGCGGTCGCGGCGCAGCGCGAAGCGGAAGAGCGTTCCCGTGCCGGCCAGCAGCCGGCCGCCGCCGTTGCGCTTCGCTGCGGGTGGCCGTGCGGAGGCGGAGCCGGTGGCGGTGGCAGAGGCGGTGCCGGTGCCTGCGCCTGTGCCCGTGCCTGTGCCTGTGCCTGTGCCTGCGCTCATCGTGCTGCTCCCCCGGTCCCGTTGAGGGCGGCCAGCTCGTCGCCGTAGTGACGCAGCATCAGTTCTTCGAGGGTTGGCGGGTGGCTGGTGAGGCTGCGGATGCCGACGCTGCTGAGGTGCCGTACGGCCTCGTCGAGGTGCTCGCCGTCGACGGCGAAGTGCACCCGCCCCTTGTCCGTATGTACGTCGTGGATGCCCGGCAGCGTCTCCAGACCTGTCACGGGCCGCTCGGTCTCGGCCTCGATGGTGGTGCGGGTCAGGTGGCGCATGTCGCTGAGCGTCCCGGACTGGACGATCTTGCCGAGCCGGATGATGCTCACCCGGTCGCACAGCTTCTCCACCTGGGCGAGGATGTGGCTGCTGAGCAGCACCGTCTTCCCTGCGGCCTTGGCCTGGAAGATGACGTCCTGGAAGACGACCTCCATCAACGGATCGAGGCCCGCGGTGGGTTCGTCGAGCAGCAGCAGTTCGGCGTCGGAGGCGAGCGCGGCGACGATGGCGACCTTCTGCCGGTTGCCCTTGGAGTAGGTGCGCCCCTTCTTCGTCGGGTCGAGGTCGAAGCGCTCGATCAGCTCGTCGCGGCGTGCGGCGTCGAGGCCGCCCCTGAGACGGGCGAGCAGGTCGATCGCCTCGCCGCCGGTGAGGCCGGGCCACAGCTCGACGTCGCCGGGTACGTAGGCGAGGCGGCGGTGCAGGGTGACGGCCTCGTCCCACGGGTCGTGGCCGAGCAGCCGTGCGGTGCCGGCGTCGGCGCGCAGCAGGCCTAGGAGTACGCGAACGGCCGTCGACTTCCCGGCTCCGTTGGGTCCGAGGAAGCCGTGCACCTCTCCGGTCCGGACTTCGAGGTCGAGGCCGTCGAGTGCGCGTACGCGGCCGAAGGTCTTCACGAGACCGGATACCGAGATCGCGGTGGCGGGTGTGTCCATGGACTGGAAGCTACGCTTGTTTCATAAATTTGTGAAGTTAAGGAAGCGTTAGGATCTGCTGTACGCAGCTGATCAGGGGCGCAGGCAGACCAGGGACAGGCACACCAGGGAGGGGAAGCCGTACCGGTGGCACAGCAGAGACCAGAGCCAGCAGCAGAACCGGCATCGGAGCCCGCACCGGAATCCGCACCGGAGCCCGGGGCCCGGACCGACGGGTCCGGCACCGACGGGTCCGGCACCGGCGGGTCCGGCACCGACGGGTCCGGCACCGACGGCTATGACGCGGCCGCGTCCGCCTTCGTCGAGCGCTTCGCCGCCGACATGACGGAGGCCGGCATGCAGCGCATGGCCTCGCGCGTCTTCGCCTGCCTGCTCGCCTCCGAGGACGGATCGCTCAGCTCCTCGCAGCTCGCGGAGCGGCTCCGCATCAGCGCGGCGGCGGTCTCCGGCGCGGTCCGCTATCTCGCCCAGGTCCACATGGTCAGCCGCGAGCGCGAACCGGGCTCCCGCCGCGAGCTCTACCGCGTACACGAGAACGTCTGGTACGAGGCCCTCCTGGACCGCGACCAGCTCATCGGCCGCTGGACGACCACGCTCCGGGGCGGCGAACAGGCCCTCGGCCCGGACACGGCCGCGGGCCGCCGCGTACGGGACACGTACGACTTCCTGGAGTTCATGCAGCGGGAACTGGAAGGAATGCTGGAGCGCTGGCGCGCACATCAGCAGGCCCGGCAGCACGACCGGCACGGCGCCGACGTGACCCTCAAGCGGGAAGGGTGAGGCTCCACGCCCCCGCCAGCGCCGTCCATGTCCGTACCCGCACCGGCCCGCCGACCAGGGCGTCCGCCCGGTAGCTGAAGTCCGGCCCCGACACCGTCACCGCCTTCGCCCGCGCCCGCACCAGCCCCGAACGGTCCGCCCCTTCGGGCCGTACGGTCACCTGCGCCAGGCTGTGCACCCGGCCCGTGGAACGAGGGCCGGTGTCCGGTGACGTGACCCACACCTCCGTCACCGGCCGGTCGAGGTCCGCCAGCAGTTCGCCGTCCGCCTCGACCCGCAGCCGCTGCGCCGGGACCCGCGTGCGCCGGGCACGCGACAGCGCCGCCTTCGCCTTCAGCGCCCCGGCACGGCCCTGGGGCTCACTCCTGCCCTGCGGCCCCGGGATGCGGATGCCGCCCAGCACCACTCCACCGCTGTCGTCTATCAGCAGCCCCAGCCGCTGTTCGACACCGTCAAGAACCGTACGGGCAGCCGAAACCGCGTCCGCCGGGACACCCAGACCGCACGTCAGCGCCACGGCCTCCGCCGCGCCGACGGGGACGACCGAGAGCACCGCATCGTCCAACGCCCGCTCGCGATGGAGCAGTCGGACGGCTCTCAGCAGCGCTCTGTCGTCGCCCACCACCACCGGACGGCGACTGCCACGGCGGGCCAGGGCCCGCTCGGCCTCCTCCGGGCTCTCGGGAAGGCACACCTTCACGCCCGCCGCGCCCGCGCACAGCACGTCCCGCGCGATGCGCACGGATTCCCCGTCCCACAGCTTCGCGGCGGGGTCGATGACCAGGAGCAGCGAGGGCTGCGAGGTCCCCGTGGGGTCTGGAGCCGACACCTTGTTCCTCTCTCAGGTAACCTCTCGGTGCAAGAGCCCCTGTCGCTGTTGCGACTAGGGGCTTCCGCTATCTGGGGCACCGGTCCGCGGCTCTTGCGATGGCACTCGCCACGCACGTGGGACATGCCCCGCCCGGAAGGGGTGTACGCCTGTGCCCGCACTCGTGCTGCTCGGTGCTCAGTGGGGTGACGAGGGCAAAGGGAAAGCCACCGACCTCCTCGGCGGTTCGGTGGATTACGTGGTGCGCTACCAGGGCGGCAACAACGCCGGCCACACGGTCGTCGTCGGCGACCAGAAGTACGCGCTGCACCTTCTCCCCTCGGGCATCCTCTCGCCGGGCTGTGTGCCCGTCATCGGCAACGGCGTCGTCGTCGACCCGTCCGTCCTGCTCTCCGAGCTGAGCGGGCTGAACGAGCGCGGCGTCGACACCTCCGGCCTTCTCATCAGCGGTAACGCCCACCTGATCACCCCGTACCACACGGAGGTCGACAAGGTGACGGAACGGTTCCTCGGCACGCGGAAGATCGGGACCACCGGGCGCGGCATCGGCCCCGCCTACGCCGACAAGATCAACCGGGTGGGCATCCGCGTCCAGGACCTCTTCGACGAGTCGATCCTGACGCAGAAGGTCGAAGCCGCCCTCGACTTCAAGAACCAGGTGCTCGCCAAGCTCTACAACCGCCGCGCCGTACGCACCGAGCAGATCGTCGAAGAACTCCTCGGCTACGCGGACGCCCTGCGCGGCTATGTCGCCGACACCACCCTGATCCTCAACAACGCCGTGGACGAAGGGAAAGTCGTCCTCTTCGAGGGCGGGCAGGGCACGCTGCTCGACGTCGACCACGGCACGTATCCCTTCGTCACCTCCTCCAACCCCACCGCGGGCGGCGCCTGTACGGGATCGGGCGTCGGGCCGACGAAGATCAGCCGCGTCATCGGCATCCTCAAGGCGTACACGACCCGCGTCGGCGCCGGCCCCTTCCCCACCGAACTGCTGGACGCCGACGGCGAGGCGCTGCGCGAGATCGGCGGCGAGCGCGGTGTCACGACCGGACGCGACCGCCGCTGCGGCTGGTTCGACGCGGTCATCGCCCGCTACGCGACCCGCGTCAACGGCCTCACCGACTTCTTCCTCACCAAGCTCGACGTCCTCACCGGCTGGGAGCGCATCCCGGTCTGCGTCGGCTACGAGATCGACGGCAAGCGCACCGACGAACTCCCCTTCAGCCAGAGCGACTTCCACCACGCCACACCGGTCTACGAGTACCTGCCGGGCTGGTCGGAGGACATCACCAAGGCCAAGTCCTTCTCCGACCTCCCGCAGAACGCGCAGGGATACGTCAAGGCGGTCGAGGAGATGTCCGGCGCCCCTGTCTCCGCGATCGGAGTCGGCCCGGGCCGCGACGAGACCATCCAGATCAACTCCTTCCTGTAAGGGGGCCGTACCCGGACCTGCGGTTCCACGTGGGTCCATGACCCATGACCGGTACTCGGTCATCCACACGCCGGCCGAGCGACGCCCACGCTTCACCGCCGCCACCTCCGTCGCCGGAAGAAACGAGGAAGCCGACCGATGCCTGATCGCAGCCAGCCATCCCCCTCCCCGGGTGCCGCTCCGTCCACGCCCACATCCACGTCCGCATCCCCGTCCCCTCTGGTCGACGCGCTCGGGCTGCAACCGCACCCGGAGGGCGGCTGGTTCCGGGAGACGTGGCGCAGCGATGTCGCGATGCACCCCGACGGGTACGACGGGGAGCGGGCGAGCGCCACCGCGATCTATTTCCTGCTGGGACCGGGGGACGAGTCGCGCTGGCATGTCGTACGGTCCGCCGAGCTCTGGCTGTGGCACTCCGGCTCACCCCTGCATCTGCAACTCGGCGGCGACGGCGAGGCTCCGGACGGAGAACCGGCGACGCTCACGCTCGGCTCCGATGTCGCAAACGGCCAGCTGCCACAGGCAGTTGTGCCGCCTCAGGTCTGGCAGCGGGCCAGGCCGGTGAATCGGGACGGGGAGACGCTGGTCAGCTGCGTCGTCTCGCCGGGCTTCGACTTCGCCGACTTCCGCATGCTGCCCTGACCGCCCGGGCCCCGGCCCCTGCCCCAAATCCGGCGCTAGCCCGACCCGACCACAACCCCGACCCCGACCCGGCCCGGCCACAAACCCGGCCGTTCCCGGCGGGCGCCGCTCAGCTCAGCGCGTCGACGAGCACGCCGAATGCGGGCGTTCCCGGCGTGAAGGGCGCGTAGTGGCCGGCTCCGGTCAGCAGGTTCAAGCGGGCGCCCCAGTCGCCCGCGTAGCGGCGGGACAGCTCCAGCGGGACCACCTCGTCTGCGGTGCCGTGGAGGATCTCCACCGGCACGCGCGGCGGCACCCGCATCGGGTCGGCCTCCGCCATCCGGTCGGCAAGCTCGCCCGACTGCACGTCGCCGCCCAGGAATTCGCGTACCGCGTCCGCGCTTAGCCTGAGCCGGTACGCCCGTTCGAGATCGGCGACGGGGGCGACGGCCACTACGCGGTCCGCGGCCCGGTCGCGCCCCCGCCCGGAGTCCGGCCCGCCGGCGCCCGCCGCCGCCCACAGTGCGAGCTGGCCGCCCGCAGAGTGACCCAGCAACACGTCAGGAGCCCCGAGCAGGTCGAGTGCGGCGTCGACGTCCTGTGCCGTCATCGGCCATCCGCCACCGCCGCCCACCCGCCGGTACTCGACGAGCTCGACGGTCATGCCCCGTTCCGCCAAGGCGGCGGCGAAGGGGGTGAGGTGTGTGCGGTCGTACGCCTCGCGCCAGTAGCCGCCGTGCAGAACCGTGATGCGCGGACCCGACGCGCCCACTCCGTACAAGTCGACGACCTGGGAGGGGTGTTCACCGTAGGAGACGGTCCTCTCCGGCGGCACGGGCCGCAGGTCCAGCAGCGCGTTCTTCTCCCCCTCATTGCCCGTCCCGTTCTCGGTCACGTTCCCCGTCCCGTTCTCGGTCACGTTCCCCGTCCCGTTCTCGGTCACGTTCCCCGTCCCGTTCTCGGTCACGTTCCCCGTCCGTTGCCCGTCCGGCTCCCGCGTTCGAGGACCACGTCCGCCAGCGCCCTCGCCGCGCGGTCGGCGTCGGTGAACGACGTGTAGAGCGGGGTGAATCCGAAACGCAGCACGCCGGGACGGCGGTAGTCGCCGACGACGCCCCGCGCGTGCAGCCCGGTCATCACGTCCTCCGCGACGTCGCCCCGGCGAGGCCCGGCGGCGCCCTCCCGCGCGTCGTCCGGCCCGTCCTCGCACAGCAGCGAGATCTGGCTGCCGCGCCGCTCGTGCGCCTCGGGCGTGAGCGAGCGAAGCCGCAGTCGTCCGGCCCGCCCCCCGGGTACGTACGTGCGCAGCTGCCGCAGGAAGAAGTCCGTGAGGGCGAGGCTCTTGGCGCGTACCGCCGCGACGTCGACGCCGTCCCAGACCTTGAGCGCCTCCTCCAGCGCGAACATGGAGAGGATGTCCGGGGTGCCCACACGTCCGCGGGCCGCACCTTCGCCCGGCTCGTAGCCGTCCGACATCGCGAAGGGGTCGGCGTGCGAGGTCCATCCGGGCAGCGGCGTGTCGAAGCGGTGCTGCAACTCGCGCCGTACGTAGAGGAACGCGGGCGAGCCCGGGCCGCCGTTGAGGTACTTGTACGTGCAGCCGACTGCGAAGTCCGCCCCCGCGGCGTCGAGTTCGACGGGGAGTGCGCCCGCGCTGTGGCAGACGTCCCACACGACGCGGCCCCCGGCGCGGTGCACCGCGGAGGTGAGGGCCTCCAGGTCGTGCAACTCGCCGGTGCGGTAGTCGACATGGTTGACGAGCACCGCGGCGGTGGACGGGCCCGCCGCCGCTGCCATCCCGGCGACGGGCACGGCGCGCACCGTGGCTCCGGTCATCCGCGCGGCGGAGCGGGCGATGTAGCCGTCGGTGGGGAAGGTGGCGGCGTCCACCAGGATCTCGTCACGACCGGCCCCCGGTCCGGCACATCGGCCCCCCGGTCCGGACGGCGCCTCGCGGGCGAGGCGCACCGCGCCCACCACGGCCTTGAAGACGTTGACGCTGGTCGAGTCCCCGACCACGATCTGGCCCTCGCCGGCACCCACGAGCGGTGCGATGCGGTCACCGATCCGCTCCGGCGCGCTCCACCAGCCGGATTCGCTCCAGGAGCGGATGCGCAGCCGCCCCCACTCGCGCTCCACGACCTCGGCGAGGCGTGCGGGCACGGAACGGGGCAGCGCACCGAGGGAGTTGCCGTCGAGATAGACGGTGCCGCCGGGGCCGTCGACCACGAAGTCCTGGCGGCGGTGGGCGAGTTCGTCACGCGCGTCCAGCCGGGCGGCATCGGGCTCGCCCGCCGGCGAAGCGCCCGCCGTCGAGGCGGCAGCCTCCGGGACGGCGGTCCTCGCGGCGGTACTCGCGCCGGTGCTCGCGTCGGTCCGCGGTCCCGCCGCGTCAGACATGGCTGCGCGCCGTCCACAGCTCCGGGAAGACGTTCTTCGCGGCACGCTTCTCCAGCCATGCCACGCCGGCCGAGCCGCCCGTACCGACCTTCGAGCCCATCGCACGCCGCGTGGCCACGAGATGGTCGTTGCGCCAGCGCCACACCAGCTCGGCGACCTCGGTCAGCGCCTCGCCGAGCCGTACGACGTCGCTCTCCCCCGTGCCGCCGTCCGCTCCCGCCGCCGGCTGGGCGTACGCGCCGGCCCACACCGCCTCCACTTCGGGATGCGGCCGGTACAGCTGGGAGACGTCCCTGGTCAGCACCTCCTGCGGCACCGCCTCTCCGCGCCGCGCGAGGTGCCGCAACACCTCGTCGTAGAGGCTCGGTTCGTGCAGCGCCTTCTCCAACTCGTCGTGCACGCGCGGCGCTCCGCGGTGCGGTACGAGCATCGACGCGGACTTCTCACCGAGGAGGAACTCCATCCGCCGGTACATCGCCGACTGGAAGCCGGAGCCGTCGCCGAGCGCGGAGCGGTAGGAGTTGAACTGCGCCGGCGTCAGATGAGCCAGCGGCTCCCATGACGCGTTCAGGGACTGCAGTTCGTACGTGGAGCGCTTCAGCGCCGCCAGCGCGCCCGGAAGGTCGTCCTGGCGCAGCGACTTCGCGGCCGTCTCCCACTCGTGCACGATGACGGTGAACCACAGCTCCATGACCTGTGTGGTGACGAGGAAGACCATCTCGCCGGGGTCTTCGGAGAGCGGGTGCTGGAGGTGGGTGAGGACGTCGGCCTGCACGTAGTCCTCGTAGGGGGTGGTGCCTTCGAAATCCAGATGGGGGGCCTCGATACCGGCCGCGGGGTCCTCGACGTCGTGCGACATCGCTTCTCCTCAACGTGGTGTCCGGGTAGCGGTCCGCTCCTTCTCTTCATCGGCAAGAGCCCCGGTCCCCTCAGGCCCGCCCCGGACATCCCGGGCGTACGGACCTGTCACTCATCATCGGGGAGGCGGCCCGCCGGGACAAGAGCAGCTGGTCAGCGCCCAGGTCATATGCCCCGGCCGGGCACCCCCTAGTTGACCCGCCGCCCTGCTACGACAGTGTCGCCGCGGCCGTCGGTGAGCTCTCCTTGAGGAAGGTCGAGCAGCGCTCGTACTCCTCGTGCTCCCCGATCGACTCGGCGGCGCGCGCGAGGGCGTGCAGCGCGCGCAGGAAGCCGCGGTTCGGCTCGTGTTCGAACGGCACGGGCCCGTGGCCCTTCCAGCCGCTGCGGCGCAGCGCGTCGAGGCCGCGGTGGTAGCCCGTACGCGCGTACGCGTAGGACTCGACGACCCGCCCTGCCTCGAAGGCGTCGTCCGCGAGCAGTGCCCACGCCAGCGAGGACGCGGGGTACTCCGCGGCCACCTCGGCGGGTGCCGCCCCGGAGGCGAGCAGCTCGCGCGGCCCGGGGTCGTCGGGCAGGTGGGTCGGGGGCGGGCCCCCGAGCAGATTCTCGTGAATGCTCATGCTTTCCAGTCTGCCTTGTCGGTACGGGACACAGTCGCGGGTGCGCGAACCCGCCGTAATCGCGAAGCGGGGAGCGGGGAGCCGCCGGGCGCACACAGCGCGGGAGGACCGGCCGCCGGAACGGCCGGTCCTCCTCGGCGGACGCGACGGGCCCTGCCTGGCAGGGCCGCGGGGCCCTACTTCAGCCGGGTGCCGGTCGAGCGCAGGTTCGCGCACGCCTGCTGCACGCGCTCGGCCATGCCCTTCTCGGCGGCCTTGCCCCAGCTGCGCGGGTCGTAGGTCTTCTTGTTGCCGACCTCGCCGTCGACCTTCAGCACGCCGTCGTAGTTGCGGAACATGTGGTCCGCCACGGGCCGCGAGAAGGCGTACTGCGTGTCGGTGTCCAGGTTCATCTTCACGACGCCGTTCTCCAGCGCCGTGGCGATCTCGGTGTCCGTGGAGCCGGAGCCGCCGTGGAAGACGAAGTCGAACGGGTTCTGCTTGCCGGACTTCGCGGCGACGCCCTCCTGCAGGTCCTTCAGCAGCTCGGGACGGAGCACGACGTTGCCCGGCTTGTAGACGCCGTGCACGTTGCCGAACGAGGCGGCCAGCAGGTAGCGGCCCTTCTCGCCCAGGCCGAGGGCCTCGGCGGTGCGCAGCGCGTCGTCGACCGTCGTGTACAGCTCGTCGTTGATCTCGTGGCTGACGCCGTCCTCCTCGCCGCCGGTGGGGGTGATCTCGACCTCAAGGATGATCTTCGCGGCGGTGGCCAGGGCCAGCAGCTCCTCGCCGATGTCCAGGTTGTCCTTCAGCGTCTCGGCGGACCCGTCCCACATGTGGGACTGGAAGAGCGGATTCTGGCCCGCGTCCACGCGCTCCTTGGAGACCGCGAGCAGCGGACGCACATACCCGTCGAGCTTGTCCTTCGGGCAGTGGTCGGTGTGCAGGGCGATGTTGACCGGGTACTTCTTCGCGACGATGTGCGCGAACTCGGCCAGCGCGACCGCGCCGCTCACCATGTCCTTGCTGTACTGCCCGCCGAGGAACTCCGCACCGCCCGTGGAGATCTGGACGATGCCGTCGCTCTCCGCCTCCGCGAAGCCGCGGAGGGCCGCGTGCAGGGTCTGCGTCGAGGTGACGTTGATGGCTGGGTAGGCGAACTTGCCCGCCTTCGCCCGGTCGAACATCTCGTTGTAGACCTCGGGGGTCGCGATGGGCATCTGTCCGCTCCTTGGGGTGCGTATCGGCTCGCCTGTCGGCTCTGCTGCGGAGTCCGGATCCGGATCACAGTCAGGTCCCGAACCGGATCAACGGAAATCAACGAATTCAACGGAACGACGTCATCGTCTCCCCCATCCTCCCAGACGGACCCGGGTGCCCGGTCACAGCACCAACCACAGGAGGACGCGCTCGGGCCGCCGCCGCGGCAGGCCCGCTCCCGCACCCTCACGCCAGCCCGAGATCCCCCAGGTCGAACGCGTGCAGATACCTCACGCCCGCCTCCCCGACCGCCTGCGCCGCCCCGCGCTCCACGATCGTCGCCACCGCCACGACCTCGGCGCCCGCCTCCCTCGCCGCCTCGACGGCGGTGAGCGGCGAGTTGCCGGTCGTGGAGGTGTCCTCGACGATCAGTACGCGCCGCCCCGCGATGTCCGGCCCTTCGATACGGCGCTGCAGGCCGTGCGCCTTGCCCGCCTTCCGTACGACGAACGCGTCCAGCTTGCGGCCCCTGGCCGCGGCCGCGTGCAGCATCGACGAGGCGACCGGGTCGGCTCCGAGGGTCAGGCCGCCGACGGCGTCGAAGTCGAGACCGTCGGTGAGGTCCAGCATGACCTGGCCCGCGAGCGGCGCGGCCTCGCCGTCGAGGGTGATGCGGCGCAGGTCGATGTAGAAGTCCGCCTCCTGCCCGGAGGACAGGGTGACCTTGCCGTGCACGACGGCCTTTTCCTTGATCTGCCGCAGCAGCGCGTCTGCAGTGCTCATGGCCCGGAGCCTATGCGGGCGTGTGCGGGGGCTCTACGAGAGGGGCCGCCACGTCCAGCTCGTGGAGATCTCCAGCGGCTGGATGGGCGTGACCAGGTGCGGGTGGGAGTTGAGGCCGTTGGGCGGGCCCGTCTGGGGCTCCACGCACACGGCGTCCGGCTGCTCGTCGTAGACGACGACCCACTCGGCGCGGCTGGCGACCTTCATCTCCAGCGCTCCCGGCCAGGTCAGGGTGACTTCGACGCCTTGCGGCATGCCGAAGCAGTCGTCCCAGGGGCCGGGACGGGGCTCGATTCGCTTGCCGGTGGGGAGGTGGTCGACGCCGCGCTCCTCCTGCCACTCCGGGTCGAAGTCGATGCGTACGTCGCCGCTGCGTCCGCCGAGGTTCCGCAGGAACCAGGGGTGCCAGCCGGCCTGCGCGGGGAAGCTGGCGTCGGTCGCCTCGATGCCGAGGGTGAGACCGAGCCCCTCGCCGGCCTCGTCGAGCTCGACGATCTGCGTCACCCGGCCCTCCCACGGCCAGGGGTCGCTCAGCTCGTACGTGAAGACCGCCGAACGTTCGTCGTGCCGCAGGGTGCTCCACGCTCCGTCGCGCACGGTGCCGTGGATCGCGTGCGGGCCGCTGTCCAGGGGGAGTTGGTACAGCTCGCCGCCGCTGCGGAACCGGCCCTGATCCGTACGGCCGCACCAGGGCACCATGACGAACGCGCCGTACCTGTTGCCCTGCCGGAGCAGTTCCGTACCGCTGACCTTCAGCGAGGCGATACGGCAGCCCCGGTGCGGTTCGACGATCAGCTCGGCATTTCCGGCGCGGAGCGTGACGTCGGCGTCAGTGGTGGCGGTGTCAGTCATGACGCGACCCTAAACCTCGGCAACTCCCGGCAGAGCGCGACCCGGCCGTACTCCACGGGCACGGCTCCCGCCACGGGCACGGCGCCCCTGGACAGCGGCACAAGCACAGTCAGCGGCGGCGGCGCAGGGCACGGCCGATGACGACGGCTCCGGCGACCACCGCCGCCGCGGCGGGCGCGACCCAGCGCAGTGCGGCCGAGTTGGCGATGGGCTCCGGCAACGGGACGGGTGCGTACCGGCCGCGCGGCGGTGCGTGGTCGACCTCCTCGGCGCTGCGCCCGATCATCGTGCGGCGCGCGTGTGCCGCTTCGGCTTCGGCGGCCGCCGCGACCTCGGCCTCGTCGAGGGGCTCGTCGTCGTGGAGCGGGTCGAGGGAGGGCGGCGGAACCTCGGTGCCGAAGATCCCCTCACGCTCGGAGGGCTGCTCGTCCGGGGCCTGCCGGTCCGGGGTCTGCTCGTCCTCGGACCCCTGGCCTTTGTCCTGGGCCTTGTCCTGGGCCTGCGCCTTTTCCTCGTCCCGGGCCTTGTCCTGGGCCTTGGCCTGGTCGGTCCCGTCCCCGGTCTTCTTCCCGCCCTTGGTCCGGTCGGCTTCCGCGTCCTCGGGCTTGGCCTTGGGCGCAGGCTTGGCCGCCTTGTCCGCGGGCTTGGCCTTGTCCGCAGGCTTAGCCGTGTCCGCAGGCTTAGCCGTGTCCGCGGGCTTAGCCGTGTCCGCAGGCTTGGCCTTCGCCTTGTCCTGGGCCGTGCCCTCCTGCGGTGCGGACGTCTGCGACTCGCGGTTGTCGGGGCCCGGGATGCCGGGGATCACGCGGTCGTTGTCACCGGGTTCGCCGATGCCGCCGACGGGACCCGAGGTGGCGGGTTCCGCCGCGGGTGCCTCCGGAGCGTCGAGCGTGCCGGGCGGGTCCTCCTTGATGCTCTCTCCGAGCGCCTTGCCGAACCGTTCCAGCAGCCGCTGTCCGGCCGTCGTCGCCGTCTTCTGGTCGACGTCCTTGATCCGCCCGTCGCCCTTGACGGTGCCGGAGCAGACCAGGCGGGTGCCCTCGCCCTCCTTCGACCGCCGCGGTACGACGGTGAGGTTCAGCCGCACGGAGCCGGTGCCCCGTGCCTCCGTACCGGCGCCCTTGACGGTGAACTCCTCACCGCGGGACGTGACGGTCAGGCTGCCCCGGTAGGTGATCGTGGACCCGCCGACACGGACGCGCAGGCGTCCCTCGGTGGTGCTGCCGGTGCCTTTGGCGTTCGTACTCCCGGCGTTCCCGGCGCTCCCGGCGCTGTCGAGTTGCAGACCCGGCACGCAGCGCGCCACGCGTTCGGGCTCAGCGAGCGCCGCCCGTACCGATCCGACGGAAAACGGAACGTTCACCTCGTGCTCCATAGGGCGGAGCCTACCCACCGCACCCCGTACATGTGACCGGTCGGCACTGTTCCGCCGCGCAGCGCACCCGCCTGGGCGCGGGGGCCGGGGAGCCCGGTGCGTGAGTGCCTCAGTGGCGCGGATGCGTGAGCGTGGACGGCGGAAGGCCCGTCAGGCGGTCGCGTTCCGCGTGCAGCCCGGCCGTACGCAACTGATGCGGAGTCAGCGGACGGAGCCCTGACGCGGTGCCGGCACCGCTGCGGAACGCGGCGCCCCCGTCCAGCGCGGCTCCGCCACCGGTGGCGCTGAGGGTGGTGAGCGCGGTCTGCTGCGCGCCGTGCGATGCGAGCACGAATCCCCAGTCGCGGGGATGCCGCACCACGTACGGCGAGGTGCGCAGCCCCGCGGAACGGAGGGTCGCCTCCACCGTCCAGTACGTGCGGGGCTGCCCGGCGGCCGCGCCCGCGTGGACGGCGAAGCGGCCGTCGGACGCCAGCGCGCGGCCCACGAGCCCGTAGAACTCATGCGAGTAGAGCTTCGCGCTGTCCCGCACGGCGGGGTCGGGGAGGTCCGAGATCACGACGTCGTACAGTGCCGCGCCCGGGGTACGCGCGCGCTCCCGCAGCCGGTCGAAGAGGTCGCCGTCCGTTTTGACGTGTACGCGGGGGTCGTCGTACGCGTCCTTGTTGAGCCGCCGCAGACCAGGGTCCGTACGGGCCAACTCCATTGCGGCCCGGTCGCGTTCGAGGACCGTCACCTGCCGCACCCGTGCGTGCCTGAGCACTTCGCGCAGCGCCAGCCCGTCCGCGCCGCCCAGGATCAGCACCCGTTCGTGCGGGCCGCCGGCCATGGCGGGCCGGACGAGCGAGGCGTGGTAGCGGTTTCCGTCGGCGGAGGAGGCCCGCAGCCGCCCGTCGAGGTAGAACCGGAGCGGTTCGGCGCCGTCCCGGTACGCCGTGGGGTCCGGGTCGCCGGTGAGAACCGCCTCCTGCTGGCCGTCGCGGACGGCGACGCGCACGTGCTGCCCGTACACCGCGTGCCGCGCCGCGCGCTCGAAGGAGGCCACGAATGCGGTGCCGGCGACCAGCAGCACCACCACCGCGCCGTTCGCCGCGAGCAGCCACCAGCGCACGCGGACACCCACGTCGTGACGGAAGAGCCACAGCACGACGACCCCGCCCGCGCACACGTTCACCACGCCCGTCAGCAGAGCACCCGTCAACTGGCCGAAGAACGGCAGCAGCAGGAAGGGGAAGGTCAGTCCACCGACCAGCGCACCCACGTAGTCCGCGGCGAAGAGGTCGGCGAGGGCACCGCCGGCGTCCTGCTTGCGGATGCGCTGGATGAGGGTCATCAGCAGCGGCATCTCGGCACCGATCAGTACCCCGATGGCGAGGGAGAAGCCGACGAGGGCGACGCGCGCACCGCCGAACCAGGCGAAGCTCGCGTAGAGCGCGATCGCCGAACCGCCGCCGACGAGGGCGAGCAGCGCCTCCACGGCGGCGAATCCGGTGGCCGCGCGGCAGCGCAGCCGTTTGGCGAGCAGCGACCCGATGCCCATCGCGAAGACCATCACGGACAGCACGACCGACGCCTGCGTGACGGAGTCGCCCGACAAGTACGAGGCGAGCGCGACGAGTTCGAGCTCGTAGACGAGGCCGCACGCGGCACACACGAAGACCGAGGCGAGGACGAGCCCGCGCCCGAGCCCGGCCGGCACGGGCAGCCGCGCGTCCTGGGACTGGGCGAGGGGGCGGTCGATCATGCGGCGAACGCTACGTCACAGCTTTTGCACTCTTCGTCACCCACACGCGTGCCTTCGCGGCAAAACACGCGCAGTGAAGCGGCCGGAAGCACGAGCGGGGCACTCCCCAGTGGCCGACTACCGTGCCACCGCGGGCTGTTCGGCCGCTCCGGCCGGCACCGCGGCGGGAGCCTTACGCGTACCCGCGGCGCAACGGGCCACGCGTGTACGGGTGGAGACCAGCCGGCCCTCCTGCGGATACGAATGCCACGTGCGCCAGCGCACGTGGCCCGCGAAGCGCTGAACGAGCAGCGCCGTGAACGCGTGCGGGGCGCCCGGGAACGTACCGGCGAGACCGCCGGGATGGTCGGAGACGAGGTCGAGCAACTCCTGTGCGCGGCCCGCGAACGAGCCGGGCGAGAGCACCTCGACGCGCGCCGCGAAGTCGTAGTCGAACTCGCCGGTGCGTCTGGATACACCGAGCGGCAGCGGCGTACTGCTGCCGGGCATGCAGGCGACGGTCTCGGAGCAGACGCAGCCGTCCTCTTCGAGCAGCACCTGATGGGATGCGCCGAGCAGCCTCAACTGCACTGTGGCGGCGCCGAGTTCCAGCTCGCGCTGGGCGAGCGCGGGGAGCGGCTCGCGGCCGAGCGCCCATGCGAGGTCGCCCGCGCGGGTGTCGGTGTAGGGGGTGGAGAGAGTGGTGAGCATGGGTCGGCTCCGCAAGCACACAGTGGAGGGGTGAGCCGGGCGCATCTCTCGACGAGTGACCAGGGTCCGGGGTCGTGCGCCCGCCGGCTCGTACCCACGCCAAGTCCGGGGATACAGAATCACCGAATCATGAAATGTGTACTACCACAGCGTTAACGCCCAACTTCTCCGGGTTTCCATCCCCCCGGGGGCCAGGCAGTTCAAATGTTCAACTGCCGGGCCCTCGACGGAGGGAGGGATTCCCTGTAGTGCGGACGGGACAGCCGCACGGCCGGGAGCCTGCTCCTCGAACCGCGCGACTGCTCCCGTAACCGTGAGCTGTGAGCCTGTTGTCGCGACGACCGGTCAGGCGCCGCCACCACCACCGCCGCCACCGCAGCCGCCGCCACCGCCGCCACCACCGCAGGAGTGGCCACCGCCGCCGTCACCGCCGCCGGAGTCACCTCCCCACCAGCCGCCGGCCGCCGCGCCGCCGCCGGAGTAGCCGCCGCCACGCCGCTTGCTGCCGCCCTTGGTGCTCTTCGAAACGGCGGCGACGATCGCGATGACGATCACCGCCAGGACTATGAACACGAAGATCTTGCCCATGTGCGTTTCCCCCTCTTCTCCGCAGTGCCGCCCGGCACTGCTCTGATCTCGCTGCTCGGGCGGGCATCCCGGTGACGCCCGCGAGCCGGCACCTGGCCGGCGTGAACCGGCTTCTGCCCGGAGTCCGCGGCGTCAAAGCAGAGTTGAGCAAGACGAGAGGTTCGCGCGCGCCGGCGGGTGCACCGCACTCCCGGCCGTCCGGTCATCCAGCCATCCAGCCATGCCGCCATCCACTGCGTCCCGGATACACCGAATGCCCGGTACGGATGCGAATGCCCCATGCCGCCCATAGCGTCGTCATCGGCAAACCACTGTGTACGGAACGTGCTCGTCCGCACGCTCTCCGCGTCCGCAATGGAGAAGGAGTATCCGCATGCGCGTATCCACTGCAGCCGTCGCCGCCGCACTCGGTGCCGCGGCCCTGCTGGCCTCGACGGCCGGCACCGCGACCGCCGCCCCGGCCGACCCCGCCGGCGGCCACGGCAAGCACACCGTGAGGCTCGACGGTGAGCAGGAGGTGCCCGGCCCCGGCGACCCCGACGGCACCGGCGTCTTCAAGTACAAGATCAAGCACGAGAAGCTCTGCTACAAGCTCAGCGTCCGCGACATCGCTCCCCCCACCGCCGCCCACATCCACTTCGGCCAGCGAGGCGAGGCGGGGCCCATCGCCGTCACGCTGAACACGCCGCCCGAGGACGGCACGTCCGAGGGCTGCATCCGCGCGCAGCGGACCCAGACCCCGGAGAACGCCGACGAGGTCCTGACCCGCTGGGAGCTGGACGGCATCAAGCGGAACCCGTTCTTCTTCTATGTCAACGTCCACAACGCCGAGTTCCCTCCCGGAGCCGTCCGCGGCCAGCTCTGATCACGCCGTACGGGTAGCCGCGACCGCCCCAGGGCCGAGGGCCCCGGGGCGGTCGGGGAGTTGAGTAACCAGGGAGCTTCCCGCAGGATGACGGCCATGACTGCTGACCAGCGAGCTCCGGGACGTCCCCTGCTCAACCGGCGCCTCGCGGAGTTCGGCACCACGATCTTCGCGGAGATGTCGGCCCTCGCCGTCCGTACCGGCGCGATCAACCTCGGCCAGGGCTTCCCCGACACCGACGGCCCCGAGGCGGTGCGCGAAGCAGCCGTACGGGCCCTGCGTGACGGGCACGGCAACCAGTACCCACCCGGGCCCGGCATCCCCGAGCTGCGCACGGCCGTCGCCGCCCACCAGCGCCGCTGGTACGGGCACTTGGGCCTCGGCCCGGACCCGGACACCGAGGTGCTGGTCACCGCCGGCGCCACCGAGGCCATCACCGCCGCGCTGCTGGCCCTGCTGGAGCCGGGCGACGAAGTGATCGCCCTGGAGCCGTACTACGACTCCTACGCGGCGGCCATCGCCATGGCCGGCGGCACCCGCGTCCCCGTGACGCTGCGGCCGGACGAGGAGACCGGCACCTTCCGTCTCGACCTGGACGAGCTGCGCGACGCCGTCACCGACCGCACCCGGCTGATCCTGCTCAACACCCCGCACAACCCCACGGGCACCGTGCTCAGCCGCGACGAGCTGGCGGCGATCGCGGAACTCTGCGTCGAACGCGGCCTGTTGGCGGTGACCGACGAGGTCTACGAGCACCTCGTCTACGAAGGCGAGCACATCCCCCTCGCCTCGTTCCCCGGGATGCACGAGCGGACCGTCACCGTCAGCTCGGCGGGCAAGACCTTCTCCTTCACGGGCTGGAAGGTCGGCTGGGTCACGGCCACTCCCGAGCTCGTCGGCGCGGTGCGCTCCGCGAAGCAGTACCTCACATACGTGTCGGCCGGGCCGTTCCAGTACGCGGTCGCCGAGGCGCTGGCCCTGCCCGACAGGTACTACACGCAGCTCCGCGAGGACCTCCGCGCCCAGCGCGACCTGCTCTCCCAGGGCCTGTCCGAGGCGGGTTTCGGCGTTTTCCGCGCGCCGGGCACGTACTTCGTCACCACCGACATCCGGCCGCTCGGCGAGAGTTCCGGCATCGACTTCTGCCTCGCACTGCCCGAACGCTGCGGCGTCGTGGCCGTACCGACACAGGTCTTCTACGACCACGAGTCAGCGGGCGCACCCTTCGTCCGCTTCGCCTTCTGCAAGCAGCAGAACGTGCTGGCGGACGCCGTGACGCGGCTGAAGGGTGCAAGCCCCCAGGGCTGATCCCGGGCTGACCCGGGCTGATCCCGAGGCTGATCCGGGGGCAACGGGCCGGAGGTGCGGCGCCGCCCGGTTCAGCCGTCGGTCTCGCGCGGAAGGACCGAGACCACTTCCGGGACGGGCCGCAGGTGTTCGTCGAGAACCGCGATGGCGCGCTCGGCGTCGAAGGCGTCCAACGCGGCGACCAGAGCGCGGTGTTCGGCGTCCACGGTCCCCACGCGTTCCGGCCGGGCGCGCATCGCGCGCAGCCCGACGCGCTGCTGACGGGAGTGCAGGCCCTCGTAGAGGTCGGTGATCACCGAATTGCCGGCGGTGCGCACCATGATCTCGTGGAACTGCCGGTTGAGCGCGGCGACTTCGAACCAGTCACGCTCCCGGCCCGCCCGTTCCATGGGCTCCAGGAGCGCGGCCATCTCACCCGGTGCGCCGTGCCGCGCCTCGCACAGCGACCGCGCGGCATGGCCCTCGATGAGCCGGCGCGCCTGGTAGACCTCCTCCAGCTCGCGCGCCGTGACGCTGCGCACCTGCGCGCCTTTGCGGGGCATCAGCTGGATGAAGTGCTCGGCCGCGAGCCGGTGGAAGGCCTCACGGACCGGTGTACGGGAGACGCCGACGGTGCGGGACACCCACTGCTCGTCGAGGAACTCGCCGCCTTCGAGGGAACCCTTGATTATCTCGTCACGGAGCCAGTCGTAGACGCGCTCCCTGGCCGGCCCCGCCGGCTTCTGGCTGCGCGTCGCCCCGTCCCGTGTGGTCACTGGCCCTTCTTCCTCTCGGTGCCCTGACGGCCCCGTCCGCAGGAGGTGCGCGCAGGACGTGCGCGGTGATGCGAGGACATCCTAGCCCTGGACGCCTCTGAAATGCACCGTGTATACACGACGCATGCGCGACTTGCGCGGTCGTCGTCCCGAGGAGTCACACGTGCCCGTTCCCAGCGTCACCGCAGACCGCCGTTTCGCGGTCTGGCTCTCCGACCCCAGCACCGCGGCCGTGGAGATCGCCCGCGGCATGGGCTACGGCGCCGTCGTGCTCGACATCGAGCACGGCTCGTTCGACCTCGCCGATCTGGAGCGCTTCATACCCTTCGTCAAGGCCTCGGGGATGGAGGTGCTGGCGAAGGTGCTGGGCCCCGAGAGGGGCCCCGTCCAGCAGGCGCTGGACTTCGGCGCGGACGTCGTGGTGATCCCGCACGTGGAGGACGCGGCGCACGCCCGGACCGTGACAGGGTTCGCGAAGTTCCCCCCGCTGGGAGACCGCAGCTTCGCCGGCGGGCGCACGGCGTCCTACGGCGGCATGACAGACGCGTGGGTCCGGGAGCAGGACTCGATGACCCGCTGCTACCCCATGATCGAGGACGCGGGAGCGGTGGAGGAGATCGAGGCGATCCTCGCCCTGCCCACCGTGGACGGCGTGTTCGTCGGCCCGAGCGATCTCTCGCTGCGGCGCGGGCGTGGAGCGTACGCCCGTACGGAAGGCGACTTCGACGACCTCCGGAGGATCGCCGACGCCGCGGCGGAAGCCGGCAAGCCGTGGTTCCTCCCAGCGTGGTCCCCGGAGGAGAAAGAGTTCGCGGTACGGGCGGGAGTCGACCAGATGGCGCTGATCATGCAACACGGCGCCCTGGCCGCGGGGTTCTCCGCCCCGCTGGAGATGACGCGGCGGATACTCGCCGACGCCGGCGTGACGGACGAAGAGACGGCAGCGGCTACGGGACCGGGACCGGGGCGGCACGATGACTGAGGCGGGAGTGGGGACCGGCCAGGCGGAAACCCGCCAGGCGGAGACAGGCCGGGCGGAAACCGGCCAAGCGGAGACCGGCCGCATGAAGAAGGCCGCCCGTACGCAGGGCGGCAGGTTCCGCTGGGGCATCGCGGGCGTCCTGGGCGTCGGCACCTTCGTCAACTACATCGACAGGGTCAACCTTTCGGTTGCCGCTCCCGCGATCATGCGGGACTTCGACATCAGCGCCTCCCAGATGGGCCTGCTCTCCTCGGCCTTCCTGTGGACCTACGCGATGCTGCAGCTCCCCGTCGGATCCGTCATCGACCGGATCGGTGTCACCTGGGTCAACCGCGCGGCCGCCTTCCTGTGGACCGTCGCCTCCTTCGCCTCGGCCGCCGCGGGCGGCCTGGGCCTGCTGCTGGTGAGCCGGCTGCTGCTGGGGGTCGGCGAAGCGCCGACCATCCCCGCCGGCTGGAAGAGCATCGGCCAGTGGTTCCCCAAGCACGAGCGCGGAACGGCCACCGCGGTCTTCGACGGCTGCGCCAAGCTGTCCAACGTGATCGGCATCCCGGTCATGGCCTTCCTGGTCACGGTCTACAGCTGGCACGCCGCCTTCGTCTTCACCGGCGTGCTCTCCGCCGTGTATCTGGCGGTGTGGTGGCTGATGTACCTCTCCCCGAAGCAGGCCCGCGCCAAGGGCCGGCTCAGCGCAGCCGAGTTCGAGTACATCCGCGCGGGCGGCGGGGACGACGAGGAGTCCGCGACCGCGGGCGGCGGTTCGCTGCGCGGCATGGGCCACCTGCTGCGGCGCCGCAAGACCTGGGGTCTGGCGCTCGGCTATGCCTCGTACACCTACAGCTACTACGTGCTGCTCACCTGGCTGCCCGGCTATCTGGAGCAGCAGTTCGGCGTGAATCTGCTGCAGGGCGGGTTCTACGCGATGCTCCCGTGGCTGGCCGCCGTGCTCGCGCAGTTCCTCGTGGGCGGCCTCCTCATGGACCGCTGGCTGCGCCGGACGCAGGACACCACCCGCGTACGCCGCACCGTGCTGGTGCTGAGCCTGCTGGCCTCGATGGCCGTGACGGGAGCCGCGTACGCGGAATCGGTCGGCGTCGCCCTGGTGTACCTCTCGGTGGGCGCTGCCGGGCTGGCGATCTCCGTGCCCGCCGGGTCGAGCATCGTGGCGCTGATCGCACCGGAGGGGTACGCGGGGACGCTGGGCGGGATCGTGAACTTCACGGCGAACCTGCTGGGCATCGCCGCCCCGATCGTCACCGGCACGGTCGTCGACGCGACCGGTTCCTTCGCCGGGGCGTTCATGGTCACCGGCGCGGTGCTGCTGGGCGGGATCGTCTGCTACACGGCGGTGCTCGGACGTATCGAGCGCATGCCCGCCCCCGCCTCGTGACCCTGAACCGCTGAACGACTCCCGACAGGAGAAGGAGAAGACGCATGGGCGACATCGCCGTTGCACAGTTCGCGCCCGGTGAGGACAAGAGCGCGAACCTCACCGCTCTGCGGGAACTCGCAGAGGAGGCCGCCGCCCGCGGCGCGGGGGTCGTCGTGGCCCCCGAGTACGCGATGTACACCGCACCCGCGATGGACCGGCGCTTCGTCGACTCGGCGGAGCCTCTCGACGGCCCGTACGCGACGGCACTGCGCGAGCTGGCCGCACGGCTCGGGATACATCTGGTGGCCGGCATGAACGAACAGCGGGACGGCAGCACCATCTTCAACACGCTCGTCGCCGCGGGTCCGGACGGCGACGTCACGGCCGTCTACCGCAAGCTGCACCTCTACGACGCCTTCGGCTTCACGGAGTCCTCGATCGTGCACCCCGGCGCCGTCGGTGACTTCGGGACGTTCGAGGCAGACGGCCTCGTGTTCGGCATGCAGACCTGCTACGACCTGCGCTTCCCCGAGGTCACACGGCGCCTCGTCGACGCGGGCGCCGACGTGGTGCTGGTGCCCGCAGAGTGGGTGCCGGGGCCGCTGAAGGAGGACCACTTCGTCACGCTGCTGCGGGCCCGGGCGATCGAGAACACGGTGTACGTGGCCGCGGCCGACCAGTGCGCCCCCACAGGTGCGGGCAACAGCATGATCGTCGATCCGATGGGCGTCGTACTCGCGTCGCTCGGTGAGCAGACCGGCACGGCGGCCGCCACCGCCGAGCGGGAGCGCATCACGGCGGTCAGGAAGGTGAATCCGGCACTCGAACTGCGCCGGTTCACCGTGACCGAGCGCCGGTAGACACTCCGGGACGGCCAACCGGCCGCGCCCGCCCGGTAGTTGCCGCCCCCGCCCGGATACCTGCCACGCGTCCGTACCCACGCAGCACGACGGGCCGGCGTCTCGGCGACCCCGGCCCGTCGTGCCGTGCGCCCCCGCGCGGACTCGCCGCGCGGAGCGTCCCTCTCATTCGGTGCCGTCGTCCGGCTTTTCGCCGGACTCCGCGTCCTTCTCCAGGCCGAACTGCTCGACGAGCCACTTGTCGAACTCGATCGACGCCCGCACCCAGCTGACGACGCTGGAGACGAAGTGCTCAAGGGAGACGCCCGTACCGATCAGCAGCTGCGCCTCACCGATCAGGCGGACGGTGCCGTCGTCGTGCGTGTGGCTGTAGACCTTCGGCCACAGCGTCCGCCGGTTCCAGTCGTCGATGGACTCCAGCAGCTTGGGCTTGTCCTCGATCGGGTGGGGCCGGTCGTAGAACGTACGGACCGAGAAGACCTGCTGCTCCTCCTCGCCCCGGAACATGAAGTACGTGCGGAACTCTTCCCACGGCGCCGCGAGGTCACCCTCTTCGTCGACGACGTACTTCAGCTCCATCTGGTCCAGCAGCTGCTTGACCAGCTCCTGGTCGGGGATCACAGGGCCGGTCGGACCGGATCCCTCCGGGTCGGGCTCCTGGCCCCCGAAGTTCGGAATCGAGGACGGATCGATGCTCACCGTGTATTTCCCTTCGTACGGATGCCGCCATCCTCCCCCATGCCGGGCCCGTCCTGGCAAGCGACGCGGACGCCGGTACGGGCCGGCCCGCGTCGCCGCCGGTCAGGACTCCGCGGGCGCTCCCGAGGTGCTGCCGACCATCAGGCCCTCCCAGCCTTCGACGTGGTCGACGCGCACCGTGTCGCCGTCGCGCACCTCGCCCGAGAGGATCTCCCGGGCCAGCTGGTCGCCGATGGCCGTCTGCACGAGGCGGCGCAACGGCCGTGCGCCGTACGCCGGATCGTTGCCCTCTCGCGCCAGCCAGGACAGCGCGTCCGGGGTGACCTCCAGCTCCAGCCGGCGGTCGGCGAGGCGCCGACGCAGCCCGTCGATCTGCAGCCGGGCGATGCGGCCCAGCTCCTCCTCGCTGAGAGCGGAGAAGACCACGACGTCGTCGAGGCGGTTGAGGAACTCCGGCCGGAAGGACGAGCGTACGGCGGCGAGCACCTTCTCCCGCTTCTCCTCCTGCTTCTCCAGGGGATCCGTCAGGAACTGGCTGCCCAGGTTGGAGGTGAGCACGAGGATGGTGTTGCGGAAGTCGACCGTCCGGCCCTGCCCGTCCGTGAGCCGCCCGTCGTCGAGTACCTGCAGCAGGATGTCGAAGACGTCGTGGTGCGCCTTCTCCACCTCGTCCAGCAGCACGACGCTGTACGGACGCCGCCGCACGGCCTCGGTGAGCTGGCCGCCCTCCTCGTATCCGACGTAGCCGGGCGGCGCGCCGACCAGGCGTGCCACGGAGTGCTTCTCGCCGTACTCGCTCATGTCGATGCGGACCATGGCCCGCTCGTCGTCGAAGAGGAAGTCCGCGAGCGCCTTTGCCAGTTCGGTCTTGCCGACTCCGGTCGGGCCGAGGAAGAGGAACGAGCCTGTGGGGCGGTCCGGGTCGGCGACGCCGGCGCGTGTGCGGCGTACGGCGTCGGAGACGGCACGCACGGCCTCGGTCTGGCCGATCAGGCGCCGGCCCAGCTCCTCCTCCATGCGCAGCAGCTTCTGGGTCTCGCCCTCCAGGAGCCGTCCGGCGGGGATGCCCGTCCAGGAGGCGACGACGTCCGCGATGTCGTCCTGGCCGACCTCCTCCTTGACCATCGTCTCCCGCTCAGGCTGGGACGCGGCCTCCTCCTCGGCGGCCGACGCTTCGGCCAGCTCCTGCTCCACGCCCGGGATCTCCCCGTACAGCAGCTGCGACGCGGACTCGAAGTCGCCCTCGCGCTGGGCCCGTTCGGCCTGGCCGCGCAGCTCGTCGAGGCGCTCCTTCAGCTCACCGACCCGGTTGAGGCCCTGCTTCTCCTTCTCCCAGCGGGCGGTCAGGCCGCGCAACTCCTCCTCGCGGTCCGCCAGTTCGCGGCGCAGCCGCTCAAGGCGCTCCACCGAGCCGGGGTCGGTCTCGTTGGAGAGCGCCATCTCCTCCATCTTCAACCGGTCGACGGCGCGCTGGAGTTCGTCGATCTCGACGGGCGAGGAGTCGATCTCCATGCGCAGCCTGGAGGCCGCCTCGTCGACGAGGTCGATGGCCTTGTCCGGCAGGAAGCGCGAGGTGATGTACCGGTCGGAGAGCGCCGCGGCGGCCACCAGGGCGCTGTCGGCGATCTGGACCTTGTGGTGCGCCTCGTAGCGCCCCTTGAGGCCGCGGAGGATCGCGATGGAGTCCTCGACGGTCGGCTCGGCCACCAGCACCTGCTGGAAGCGGCGCTCCAGCGCGGCGTCCTTCTCGATGCGCTCGCGGTACTCGTCGAGTGTCGTGGCACCGACCATGCGCAGCTCGCCGCGCGCGAGCATCGGCTTGAGCATGTTGCCCGCGTCCATGGCGGAGTCGCCGCCGGCTCCCGCGCCGACCACGGTGTGCAGCTCGTCGATGAAGGTGATGATCTGGCCGTCGCTGGCCTTGATCTCCGACAGCACGGTCTTGAGGCGTTCCTCGAACTCACCCCGGTACTTCGCACCCGCCACCATCGCGCCGAGGTCGAGCGCCACCAGCCGCTTGTCGCGCAGCGACTCGGGCACGTCGCCCTTGACCACGCGCTGCGCCAGGCCCTCCACGACCGCCGTCTTGCCGACTCCGGGCTCGCCGATGAGCACCGGGTTGTTCTTCGTACGGCGGGAGAGCACCTGCACCACGCGGCGGATCTCCTGGTCCCGGCCGATGACCGGGTCGAGCTTGCCCTCGCGCGCGGCGGCGGTCAGGTCCGTGCCGAACTTCTCCAGCGCCTTGTACGTGCCCTCCGGGTCGGGGTTGGTGACCCGGCGGCTGCCCCGGACGGACTGGAACGCCTCCAGCAGCGCCTTGTCCGTCGCCCCCTGCTCCTTCAACAGGTCTGCGGTCTGGCCGCCCTTGGCAGCGATGCCGATGAGCAGGTGCTCGGTGGAGACGTAGGCGTCGCCGAGCTCCTTCGCGCGCTGTGTGGCGTCCGCGATGACGGCCAGCAGCGGCCGGTCCGGCTGCGGCTTGCTCACCGTCGATCCCTGGACGCTGGGAAGGGCGGCGAGCTGGCGTTCGGCGCCCGAGCGGAGGGCCGCCTGGTCGGCCTCGACGGCGGCGATCAGGTCGGAGATGTTCTCGTTGTCCTCGCCCTGGAGCAGAGCGAGGAGCAGGTGGCCGGGGGTGATGTCGGGATGCCCGTCCGTCACCGCCCGGTCGCTGGCCGCACTGATCGCTTCCCGGCTCTTGTTGGTCAGCTCTGCGTCCACTGGCGTGCGTGCCTCCTTCGTCTACGGCTGTGCTGTCGCCTGCCGGCGGGCCCTGCCGGGGGCTTCCTTGTCCTTCCCTGTCCCTCGTCCGTGCCCCTCGCCCTGGCTCGCTGCTAGCTTCAGCCTCCAGCAAGTTGAGTCTATTCCACTCAACTGTCACGGGGCTAGATTCGTTCCCATGACGAGCATCGAACCGCACCCGCCTGAGCCGGCTTCGGCGACCCCCGCGACGGAGACCGAGGAGACCCCGGGGATCCAGAAGACCCAGGGGACGCAGGGGGACTCCGAGGAGGCCCTCGCGGAGTTCTGGCAGGAGCGCCGCTATGCGACTCTCACCACGTTGCGGCCCGACGGCACACCGCACGTGGTGCCCGTGAGCGTGACGTACGAACCCGGTCCCGGCCGGGAGCCCGGCACCGCACGCGTGGTGGCCCGCCACGGCAGCAGGAAGGTCCGCAACATCGAGGCGGCCGGCAGCGACGGCATGCGCGTCGCCCTCTGCCAGTTCGACGGCGGACGGTGGTCGACCCTGGAGGGCCGGGCCCGCATCCGTACGGACGCGGCGGCGGTCGCCGACGCGGAGCACCGCTACGAGGAACGCTACGGACGCCGGCCCGGACCCAACCCGGAGCGCGTGCTGATCGAGATCACCGTCGACCGGACCCTGGGCCGCGTGGCGATGGCCTGAGCTGCAGGGCTCCGTTCGTCCGCTCCCGGTCCGTCCGCTCCCGGTCCGTCCGGGCACGGCTCCGGCTTCAGCGCTTGTTCTTGGCGCCGAACTCGGCGAGGAGCGCCCTCGCCGACTTGGGATACGGCCGCCCCAGCAGCTCGTCGTCGGAGCCGACAGAGGTGACGGCCACCAGGGTTCCGGCGCCCTTCTTCCTGTCGATGCCGCGCAGCCACGGGCCGCCGCTGACGCCCTGGGTGAGCTTGCAGGGCCGAAGTGACAGTGCGCCCACGTTGGTGGCGGCGATCTCGCCGCGCTCGTATCGGTGGGCCTTGCCCGCGCAGTAGTGAAGCGTCTCCCCGTCGTACGGCGAGGAGGCCGGGTAGCCGAGCGTGGCCGTGTGGCCGCCGCGTACGGGCTCGGTCCGCAGCTTGTTCGCGCCGTACACGTCCTGGATGGTGCGGCCGCCTCGCTTCTCCATCCGCAGGAACGCCCAGTCGTACGGAAGGACCGACTCCAGGTTCTTGCTGGTGTCCCAGCCGGGAGCCGTCTTCCACGACTCCACCTTCCAGCCGTGAGCGAGCACCGTCCGCGGACCGTCGCCCGTGCCGCCACGCTTGGTGCCCTTGCCCTTGCTCCTGCCCTTGTCCTTGCCCTTGAGGCCGTTCTTGCTCTTGTAGGCGGGCTGGAAGTACAGGGCCTCCGGCTTGCGCGGACGCTCCGGGCTGTGGATGCAGTGCGCCGCGGTGGCCACGATGCTGCCGCTCGGGGAGTCGACGATCGCGGCGGAGCAGGACTCCGCCTGATGGCCCGGCAGCTTGGCGACGAGCTTCCCGACCGTCCTGACCGTTCCCTGCGGCCAGCGGTCACCCTTCGAGGCGTGCGGATACGGCGCGGGCGCACTCGCCCCCATGAGAGCCAGCGAGGTCGTGCAGGTCACGAGTGCGGCGAGCGCCGCGCGGGTCGACGTCATGCACCTACGCTCTTCCGCCGCCGTCCCCGGGGCCAACCGCACACACCTGATCGGGTTAACAGTGCATGTTCCGGCCCGCCGGCCCCGGCCGGCCGGCCCAGGCGTGGGGTCGGGCCGTCACGGCATCCGCAGCCGGGCTTCGCCGAGTGCCGCCACGCCCCTGGCGATTCCGGCCTCCGTGCTCGCCGCGTAGCCGAGGACGAGCCCCGGACGTCCGGGACGCTGACGGTGCCAGGAGAGCGGCTGCACCTTGACCCCCCGCTCCAGAGCAGCCGCCGCGAGGCCGGTGTCCGCGAACCGGGCGTCGTCGAAGGTGACCGTCAGATGCAGTCCGGCCGCGGCGCCGTGCACCGTCGCGTCCGGCAGATGCGCCCCGACGGCCTCGATCATGGCGTCCCGGCGACGGCGGTGACGTCTGCGCATGAGACGCAGGTGCCGCTCCAGCTCCCCCGACTCCATCAGCCTCGCCAGCACCAGTTGCGGCAGCACGGCGTTGCCGAGGTCCGTGTGCCGCTTGGCGTCGACGAGTGCCTCCCGGTAGCGCGGTGGTGCCAGCACCCATCCAACTCGCAGAGCGGGGGTGAGGAGCTTCGAGACGCTGCCCGCGTAGAAGACCCGGTCCGGCAGCATCGACCGCAGCGCGGGCACAGGCGGACGGTCGTAGCGGTGCTCCGCGTCGTAGTCGTCCTCGATGATCAGTCCGCCCTCGCGGGCCCAGCTCATCAGTTCACGGCGCCGGTCGCCCCCGAGCACCACACCCGTCGGGAACTGGTGCGCGGGGGTCAGCAGTACGGCCCCTGCCCCCGAAGCGCGCAGCCGGCCGACGTCGACGCCCTCCGCGTCGACCTCGACGGCAGGAGTGTCCAGCCCCCATCTGCGCAGCACCTGGCGGGCTCCGAGGGAACCGGGCTCCTCCACGGCGACGGTGCCCGGACCGTGCTCGCGCAGAAGCAGCGCGAGCAGAGCCAGGGCCTGCGAGACACCGGCGACCACCACCACGTCGTCCGCGTCGGCCCTGACGCCGCGGTTACGGGGCAGCCAGCCGGCGACCGCGCGGCGCAGCTCCGGTGCACCGCGCGGGTCTCCGTAGCCGAGACCGGCGGCGGACAGCCCGTCGAGCACGGAACGCTCGGCGCGCAGCCAGGCGGTACGCGGAAACGCGGCCAAGTCCGGGACCCCCGGCGTCAGATCGACGGGGGCGGGGGTGGCCCGCATCGTCTCGAAGATCTCCACGTCCGGCTCGGCGTCAAAGACCACCCCGTCCGCCGGCGGTTGCGATGGCGCCGTGACGGTGGCATCCGGCGGGGCTGCCGTGGCGACGACGACGGTGCCGCCACGGCCCCGTCCGGCCACGTGTCCGTCCTCGCTCAGCCGCTGGTACGCCTCGGTGACCACGCCGCGCGAGACCCTCAACTCCGCGGCCAGCACCCGCGAGGCGGGAAGCCTGCTGCCGACCGGGAGACGGCCGTCCGAGATCGCGAGCCGGAGCCGCCGCGCCAGCCACTCGGCCAGCCCTCCGCGCGGCGCCTCGGCGGTGTCCAGCTGGAGGAAGTCGGAACCCGTCGTTATGGCCCGGTCGACTGCGCTCTCTTTGGCACTGTTCATCGATCTAATCCCCGCAGGGTGGCGTCACGGACAGATGCCGGCGCAGCTGGGGAGAGAGCGAGGTCTTTGTGACAGACACCGGTTACGTGCACGGGTACTCGGAACGTGAGGCCCGCCGCCTCGGCGACCAGGCGGACACGCTCGCCGCACTCCTGCACCGCGGCACCGGCTACCCGCCTGGCAGCCGCGTATTGGAGACCGGCTGCGGAACCGGCGCTCAGACGGTGCATCTGGCCGCCGCCAGTCCGGGCGCGCACATCGTGGCCGTCGACACCTCCCAGCACTCTCTGCGCCGCGCCCGTGAGCGCGTCACGGCCCAGGTCCCCGGTGCCGGCGTGGAGTGGTGCCGGGCCGACCTGTTCGATCTGCCGTACGCGGACGGCGAGTTCGACCATCTCTTCGTGTGCTTCGTACTGGAGCATCTGCGCGAGCCGGAGCGCGCGCTTGCGGAGCTGCGGAGGCTGCTGCGCCCCGGAGGCACCGCCACCGTGATCGAGGGGGACCACGGTTCGGTCTTCTTCCATCCGTACAGCGCCGAGGCACATGCCGTGGTCGACCAGCAGGTGCGTCTCCAGTCGGCGAGCGGGGGCGACGCGCTGATCGGCCGCCGGCTCCAGCCTCTGCTGACCGACGCCGGGTACGAGCACGTCGACGTACGCCCGGTCACGGTCTACGCCGACCGGTCCCGGCCCGATCTGGTCCAGGGCTTCACCCGGGACACCTTCATCGCCATGTTCGAACTGATCCGTGACGACGTCCTTGCCGCGGGTCTCACCACGCCCGCCGACTGGGAGCGCGGCATCGCCGACCTGTACCGGACCACCGAGCCGGGCGGCACCTTCCACTACACGTACTTCAAGGCGCTCGCCGTCAACCCCGGCCCGCACACCGCCGGTTGAGCTTGAGCCGGAACGCCCCGGTCAACCCGGTGCCCCGGCCGAGCTCGGGCAGTACGCTCCCGCGCATGAGCCTCGAATGGGAACAGGTCATGGTGGACGCGGCGGACCCGGCCACGCTGGGGCGCTGGTGGGCCGAGGCCCTCGGCTGGACCGTACTGAACGACTCGGCGGAGGAGTTCGAGATCCGCCCGGCCCCGGACCGGCTGCCCGGACTGCTCTTCGTGCCCGTCCCGGAGCGGAAGACCGGCAAGAACCGGCTGCATCTGGACTTCCGGCCCGACGACCAGGAGGCCGAGGTCGCCCGTTTCCTGGCCCACGGCGCACGCCACGCCGACGTGGGCCAGAGCGAGGAGGACCCCTGGGTCGTACTCGCGGACCCGGAGGGCAACGAGTTCTGCGTCCTGGGGCCGCGCCGGCAGTGATCGCCGTGCCGGCGGTGAGAGCCGCGCGTGCGCGTCAGTCGCGGCGGCGCGTCAGTCGCGGCGCTGCTTCTTGGGCCGCCAGACGACCAGCGCGCCGGACTGCGGGTGGACGTCCTCGTACGGGACGAGATCGCGCCGGTACGAGGCGTGGACCTGGGCCTCACGCTGCTGCATGGCCGCCGCGGCGCCCTCGACCGCCTGCTGGAGCTCCACCACGCGGGACTTCAGCGCGGCCACCTGATTCTCCAGCTCGATGATGCGCTTGATGCCCGCGAGGTTGATCCCCTCGTCCTGGCTCAACTCCTGCACCTGACGCAGGAGTTCGATGTCGCGCGCCGAATAGCGCCGGCCGCGCCCGGCCGCGCGGTCGGGGGAGACCAGGCCGAGGCGGTCGTACTGGCGCAGGGTCTGCGGGTGCAGACCGGAGAGCTGAGCGGCGACCGAGATGACATACACAGGGGACTCGTCGGTCAGCTGGTAAGGATTGCGTCGTCCACCTCGGCCGTTCACCTCAGTCTCCCTTCGCGGCCTTGAACAGGGCCGCCCTCGGGTCCTCCGCGGCCGTCGCCTCGCGGTAGGTCTCCAGGATGCCCTTCGCCTTCTCGCTCAAATCCTTCGGAACCGATACGTCGATGGTGACGAGCAGATCGCCGCGCGTCCCGTCCTTGCGGACCGCTCCCTTGCCGCGGGCCCGCATCGTACGGCCGCTGGGCGTGCCCGGCGGCAGCTTGAGCGTGACCGGCGGACCGCCGAGCGTCGGGACCTTGATCTCGCCGCCGAGCGCCGCCTCCGGGTAGGTCACCGGCACGGTCACGGTCAGGTTGTCCCCCCTGCGGCCGAAGACCGGGTGACGGTCCACGTGCACGACGACGTACAGGTCGCCGCCCGGGCCGCCACGCTCACCCGGTGCGCCCTTGCCGCGCAGCCTGATGCGCTGCCCGTCGCTGACGCCCGAGGGGATACGGACCTGCATGGTGCGCGAACTCGTCGCCCTGCCGGAGCCCTTGCACGTGTCGCAGGGGTCCTGCGCGATGAGCCCGCGGCCCTTGCAGTCGACGCAGGGATCGGTCAGGGAGAAGCCGCCACCGCCACCGCGCGATACCTGGCCGGTGCCGACGCACGTCGGGCACACACGCGGTGAGCCGTTCTTGTCGCCGGTGCCGGCGCACGCCTTGCACGCCGCCGAGGACGACATCCGCAGCGGGACCGTGGCGCCGTCCACCGCCTCGGTGAAACTGAGCGTCACCTCGGACTCGATGTCCTGGCCGCGCCTCGGCTGTGTGCGCGTACCGGCGCCGCCGCGGTTGAACAGCCCGCCGAACACGTCACCGAGACCGCCGCCGAAGCCGCCCGCTCCGCCCGGGCCGCCGGGGCCTCCCGGGCCGCCCGGCTGGCCGCCTCGAAGAGGTCGCTCAGGTCGAAGTTGAAGCCGCCCGCTCCGCCGGGACCACCTGGACCGCCGGTCCTGATGCCCCCGTTGCCGAACAGGGCGCGCGCCTCGTCGTACTCCTTGCGGCGCTTGGCGTCGCCGAGTACGTCATAGGCCTCGGAGGCGTCCTTGAAGCGCTCCTCCGCCTTGGCGTCGCCCCTGTTGGCGTCGGGGTGGTTCTCCCGGGCGAGCTTGCGGTAGGCCTTCTTGATCTCGGCCTCGGTGGCGTCCTTCGGGACGCCGAGGACCTTGTAGTAGTCCTTCTCGATGAAGTCCTTCGTACTCATCCGCGGCGTCCCTCCCTCCCGGTTCCGTGCCCGCTTGTGCTGCCGTGGCCAGCCTGGTCGGCTTGGTCGGCCTGGTCAGCCCTGGTCGGGGCCACCGTTCTCCTCTTCGTCGGCGGACTCCTCGCCTGCCGCGCCCTGAGCACCCGGCTGCGGCTCGGCGACTCCGACCCTGGCGGGGCGGATCGTCCGTTCGCCGATTCGGTACCCGGGCTGCAGGATCTGCACGCACGTCGTCTCTGTGACGTCGGGCGAGTACGAGTGCATCAGCGCCTCGTGCACAGTCGGGTCGAAGGGCTCGCCCTCCTTGCCGAACTGCATCAGACCCATCTTGGCGGCGACCATCTCCAGCGACTCGGCCACCGACTTGAAGCCGCCGACGAGTTCGCCGTGGTCACGGGCGCGGCCGATGTCGTCGAGCACCGGCAGCAGTTCCGTCAGCAGGTTCGCGACGGCGACTTCCTTCACGGACGCGCGGTCACGCTCGACCCTGCGGCGGTAGTTCTGGAACTCCGCCTGGAGCCGCTGCAGATCCTGCGTCCGTTCGTGCAGTGCCGTACGGGTCTGGTCCAGCTGAGCGGTCAGCGCCGCCACCTGGGCATCCTGACCCTGGCCCTGCAGGACCTCCGGGCCGGACTGGCCCTCCTGCTCGTTGTCGGTCACGTCCCCGGCCGGCTCCGCCGGACCCCCCGCCTCGTCGGCGGGCACTTGTCCGGCGGCCTGCGCCGCAGCGTCATCGGGCTGTACGGCGTCGGCGGGGACGTCGGGCTTCTGTTCGAAGCCCGGAGTCTCCTCCGTCACGCTGCACCATCCTTCGGCTTCTGCTCGTCGTCCACGATCTCGGCGTCGACGACATCCTCGTCACCGTCGGCCTTGGCCTGCCCGGCGCCCTCGGCACCCTCGGCACCGGCCTCAGCGCCGCCGGCCTCGCCCTGGGCGGCCTGCGCGTCCGCGTACATGGCCTGACCCAGCTTCTGGCTGGTCGCCGCGACCTTCTCGCTGGCCTCGCGGATCGCCGCGGTGTCCTCGCCCTTCAGCTTCTCCTTCAGGTCCTCGAGAGCTTCCTCGACCTCGGTCTTGATCTCGCCGGGGACCTTCTCCTCGTTGTCCTTGAGGAACTTCTCGGTCGTGTAGACCAGCTGCTCCGCCTGGTTGCGCGTCTCGGCGGACTCGCGGCGCTTGGCGTCCTCGTCCGCGTACTGCTCGGCGTCGCGCATCATGCGCTCGATGTCTTCCTTCGGGAGCGCCGAGCCGCCGGTGACGGTCATCCGCTGCTCCTTGCCGGTACCGAGGTCCTTGGCGGAGACGTGCATGATGCCGTTGGCGTCGATGTCGAAGCTGACCTCGATCTGCGGCACGTTGCGCGGAGCGGGCGGCAGACCCGTCAGCTCGAACATGCCGAGCTTCTTGTTGTACGCCGCGATCTCGCGCTCGCCCTGGAAGACCTGGATCTGCACCGACGGCTGGTTGTCCTCGGCCGTGGTGAAGGTCTCCGAACGCTTCGTCGGAATCGTGGTGTTGCGCTCGATCAGCTTGGTCATGATGCCGCCCTTGGTCTCGATGCCGAGGGACAGCGGGGTGACGTCCAGCAGAAGGACGTCCTTGACCTCGCCCTTGAGCACACCGGCCTGCAGGCTGGCGCCGATGGCGACGACCTCGTCCGGGTTGACGCCCTTGTTGGCGTCCTTGCCGGCGGTCAGGTCCTTGACCAGGTCGGCGACGGCGGGCATACGCGTCGAGCCACCGACCAGCACCACGTGGTCGATCTCGGACAGCTGGATGCCGGCGTCCTTGATCACGTTGTGGAACGGGGTCTTGCAGCGCTCCAGCAGGTCCTCGCTCAGCTGCTGGAACTGGGAGCGCGTGAGCTTCTCGTCCAGGTGCAGCGGACCCTCGGCGGACGCCGTGATGTAAGGCAGGTTGATGTTGGTCTCGGTCGAGCTCGACAGCTCGATCTTCGCCTTCTCCGCTGCCTCACGGAGACGCTGGAGGGCCATCTTGTCCTTGCCCAGGTCCACGCCGTGCCCGGACTGGAACTGCTTGACGAGGTGGTCGACGATGCGCTGGTCCCAGTCGTCACCGCCGAGGTGGTTGTCGCCGTTGGTGGCCTTCACCTCGACGACGCCGTCGCCGATCTCCAGCAGCGAGACGTCGAAGGTGCCACCGCCGAGGTCGAAGACCAGGATCGTCTGGTCTTCCTTCTCCATCCCGTAGGCGAGGGCGGCGGCCGTCGGCTCGTTGACGATGCGCAGCACATTGAGGCCCGCGATCTCGCCGGCCTCCTTGGTGGCCTGGCGCTCGGCGTCGTTGAAGTACGCCGGGACGGTGACCACGGCGTCCTCGACCTTCTCACCGAGGTAGGACTCCGCGTCGCGCTTCAGCTTCTGCAGGATGAAGGCGCTCATCTGCTGCGGGTTGAAGTCCTTGCCGTCCAGGTTGATCTTCCAGTCGGTGCCCATGTGACGCTTGACGGACCGGACAGTCCTGTCGACGTTGGTCACAGCCTGCCGCTTGGCCACCTCGCCGACGAGCACCTCGCCGTTCTTCGCGAAGGCCACAACGGACGGCGTGGTCCTGGCGCCCTCGGCGTTGGTGATGACGGTGGACTCACCGCCTTCGAGAACACTGACGACGGAGTTCGTCGTGCCCAGGTCGATGCCGACCGCACGTGCCATTTCGGTTTCCTCCAGCTGATGTCTTGAGTGAAGCTGGCTCAAGAGTGCCTGGCCGATCCGAGAACGTCAAACGACCTGAGCTGAGCCCACTCAACTCTTATGCCGTCTTTATGCGCACCCCCTTCTGACCAGGGGATAAACAGGGGTATCGGGCCTGCGGGGCGGCGCACGGACCCCGTAGGGCGCCCCGCGACGCAGATCACCGCGCGCCCGGGTACCAGCAGGGCACGGGGAGTGGGTAGTCTCGTACGAATCAGATAAGTTACCGCTTAGTAAGCCACCCGATCAGGTCTCGCCCGAAGGCCGCCCGAGGAGCCCCCATGCAACTCGCCGCGATCGTCGTTTCGCTGGTGCTGGCCGCGGTCGGCATCGCGCTGTTCGCGCGCGCCATCGCGCAGATCTACCGCTTCGTCAGGCTGGGGCAGCCGGTGCCCGCCGGCACGCGGACCGACGTCCCGGCTGCGCGCACGCTCACCGTGGCCCGCGAGTTCTTCGGTCACACACGCATGAACCGGTGGGGCGTCGTCGGCTTCGCGCACTGGTTCGTCGCCGTCGGGTTCTTCGCGCTCGTGCTGACCCTCGTGCACGCCATGGGTCAGCTCTTCCAGGCCGACTGGACGCTGCCGCTCATCGGCACGTGGGCGCCGTACGAGATGTTCACGGAGTTCCTCGGCCTGATGACGACGCTCGGCATCGCCACGCTCATCGTCATCCGGCTGCTCAGCCTGCCCTCGCGGGCGGGCCGCAAGTCCCGCTTCGCGGGTTCCAAGGCGGGCCAGGCGTACTTCGTCGAGTACGTCATCCTCACGATCGGGGTGGCCATCCTCGTGCTGCGCGGACTGGAGGGCGCGCTGCACGGCGTACACGGCTACGAGGCCTCGTACTTCGTCTCCTACCCGCTGGCCGCCGCCTTCGACGGCCTGAGCGTGAGCGCGCTGCAGAACCTGACCTACCTGGTCGCGCTGATCAAGATCGGCACCTCGTTCGTGTGGATGATCGTCGTCGGCCTCAACACCAACATGGGTGTGGCCTGGCACCGCTTCCTCGCCTTCCCGAACATCTGGTTCAAGCGCAACGCGGAAGGCGGCACCGCGCTGGGTGAGCTGAAGCCGATGGTCTCCGGGGGCAAGGAGATCGACTTCGAGACGGCCCTCGACGACGAGAACGAGGAGGAGGTCCGCTTCGGCGCCTCCCAGGTCGAGGACTTCTCCTGGAAGGGCATCCTCGACTTCTCCACCTGTACGGAATGCGGCCGCTGCCAGTCGCAGTGCCCCGCCTGGAACACCGGCAAGCCCCTCTCGCCGAAGCTGCTGATCATGTCGCTGCGCGACCACGCGCACGCCAAGGCCCCGTATCTGCTCGCCGGCGGCGGCAAGACGATGGAGGGCGAGGAGAAGGCCACCGAGGAGCAGCTCAAGCACGTACCGAAGGCGGCGCTGGAGGAGGCCGAGCGCCCGCTGATCGGCACGGCAGAAGAGAACGGCGTCATCGACCCGGACGTGCTGTGGTCGTGCACCACGTGCGGTGCGTGCGTCGAGCAGTGCCCCGTCGACATCGAGCACATCGATCACATCGTCGACATGCGCCGCTACCAGGTGATGATCGAGAGCGCGTTCCCGAGCGAGGCCGGGACGATGCTCAAGAACCTGGAGAAGAAGGGCAACCCCTGGGGCCTGGCCAAGAAGCAGCGCCTGGAGTGGACGAAGGAGCTCGCGGAGGAGACCGGCTTCGAGGTGCCCGTCGTCGGCAAGACCGTCGAGGACCTCACCGAGGTCGACTACCTCTACTGGGTCGGCTGCGCGGGCGCCCTGGAGGACCGGGCGAAGAAGACCACCAAGGCCTTCGCGGAGCTGCTGCACATCGCCGGCGTCAACTTCGCGATCATGGGCGGCGACGAGAAGTGCACCGGCGACTCGCCCCGCCGCCTCGGCAACGAGTTCCTCTTCCAGCAGCTCGGCGAGGAGAACGTCGGCACGCTCAACGCCGCCTTCGGGGAGGACGATGACGACGAGAGCACCAAGCTCCCCGCCTCGAAGAAGAAGATCGTCGCGACCTGTCCGCACTGCTTCAACACGCTCGCCAACGAGTACCCGCAACTGGGCGGCCACTACGAGGTCGTCCACCACACCCAGCTGCTCCAGCACCTCGTGGACGAGGGCAAGCTGGTGCCCGTCACGCCGGTCGAGGGTCTGATCACGTACCACGACCCGTGCTACCTGGGCCGTCACAACAAGGTCTACACGCCGCCGCGCGAGATCATCGGCAAGGTGCCGGGCCTGCGGAACGAGGAGATGCACCGCCACAAGGAGCGCGGCTTCTGCTGCGGCGCGGGCGGCGCCCGGATGTGGATGGAAGAGCGCATCGGCAAGCGCATCAACAACGAGCGCGTGGACGAGGCCCTTTCGCTGGATCCGGACATCGTCTCGACCGCCTGCCCGTTCTGCCTCGTCATGCTGACGGACTCGGTCAACGGCAAGAAGAACGATGAGAAGGCCAAGGAGGAGCTGCGGGTCGTGGACGTCGCGCAGTTGCTGCTGGACTCCGTGCGTACGCCGGGCGAGGACGGCCCGTCGGACGAGCCTGAAACGGAGGAGAGCAGCGCCCCTGAGCCCGCCCGGTAGCCGCGGAGCCGGGTGCCCGGGTACCGGTCAACCGGCTTCAGAAGCCGAATCTCCGCGGGCAAAAATGCGTAAATGAACGGAGTCTGCCGTCCAGAACGGCAGACTCCGTTCGTTTGCGACAAGCTCCGTTCGTATTCAGTCACTTAGCGTTCTTCACACGTCAATCCCCTTCGGGGGATACCCAACCGGCACCCCGCGCCTTAGCCTCGCTGACCAGCGGCAGAAGTACCGGAAGCAGAAGCCGGAAGCAGAAAGGAGGCGACCCCGGTTGCTGGACGGCGGCGACGTGGTGGCGGAGACCAGCCCGGTCCGCCGTGTCTCCGCGAGACGGGACGTGCGTCCCGCCCCGGTCCCACCGGTGGTCGCGGACACCCGGCGCTTACGTTTCTGCGGCTGGAGAACACGGCCCGATAACCTGCGGGGCACAAGCGACCGGGCCCGCAAGGGACACAGGCAGGGGGAAGACCCGGTCCGTACGCCGACCACCGTCGAGGAGATGGGCGCATGCTGACCAACGAGCGCCTGTGCCGACTGCATTTCAGCTCACGAGACCTCCCACGCATCCGCATCGAGGTCGAGGAGTGCGCGGCCTCTGCCGGGCTCGCCGAGCCGCGCAGAGGCGAATTCGTCGTCGCCGTCGACGCCGTGGCGACCAACGCGGTCGAACACGCCGGCGGCACGGGCCGGCTGGTGATGCGTCACCTCGCGGGCGAACTGGAGTGCCGCGTCGAGGACTCCGGGCCCGGCTTCTCCGAGGACGTCATCCCCGAGCTGGCGCCCGGCGTGGCCGGAGCCACCGCGGGCCGCGGGCTGTGGCTGGCGCGCCTCGTCACCGACAGGCTCAGCGTCGAACCTGCGGGGCCGGAATCCGGCGCGGTGGTGACGCTGGCCGTGAAGCTGCCCGGCGGCTGACCGGGGCCAGCCGTTCGCGGGCGTCGCGGCCGGTGTGGCCGTCGCGGTCCTCCGCGGCCGGTGCGGCCGTCGCGGTCCTCCGCGGCCGGTACGGCCGTCCTCGTCCGGCCCGGCGGCGGACTTCTCGTCCCGTCGGCTGACGGCACGCCATGACAGCCCTTAGGGGTGAGCCCTACGAGTTGTACCGGATCGGCCACAAAGCCTGTCCCAATCTCCCGGGCCCGGCTTTGGCGGCCCGGGGACAAGGTACGTTCGAAGGCGTGGCTGGTTTCAGGATCGGACGCGGCCGGGGCTCCCGGAACGCGCAGCAGCAAGGGCAGTACCGCGGACCACAGGGGCGGGCGCAGGGCGCGCCGGGCCCCGGCCCGGGGGCGTACGGACAGCGCCCGCCGGAGCAGTGGCCACGCAGGGGCGGCGGCCGTGGCGAGCCCGAGTACTTCGGTGAGCCGCACGGCGCACAGCCGCACCCGGGGCAGGGCTACGGACCGGGTCACGGACAAGGCCAGGGCTACGGGCAAGGCCCCGGTCCCGGCGCCCCGGGCCAGGGCCGCAGCGGTCCCCCGTTCGGTCCGGGCCCCTACGCCGCCGGCAACGGTCCGGCACATGGCAGCGGCCCCGCCGCCGACCCGTACGGCGACTCCTCGGGACACACCCGTTCCTTCACCGTCCCGGACCCGTTCAGCGCGCACGGCGCCTACGGCCCGGACGACGGCTACGGCCGCCCGGCACCGCCCTCCGGCCCGCGGCTGCACTGGAAGGAGCTGCTGAGCGGCATCCTGGTGCGCCCCGGCGCGACCTTCTGGCAGATGCGCGACCACAGCGTCTGGGGCACGGCGATCATCGTCACGTTCCTCTACGGGCTGCTCCTGATCTTCGGCCTCGACGACGCCCGCGAAGAGGCCATACACGCCACGCTGTCGAGCGCGATCCCGTACGTCCTGAGCACAGGCATCGCGGTGGTCCTCGCCGGCCTCATCCTGGGCGCGGTCACGCACACTCTCGCCCGCCAGTTCGGAGGCGACGGCGCATGGGCGCCGACGGCCGGACTGTCGATGCTGATCATGTCGCTGACGGACGCACCGCGCCTCCTCGTCGCCCTCTTCCTGGGCGGCGCGCACCCCTTCGTCCAGGGACTGGGCTGGGTGACCTGGGTCGCCATGGGTGTGCTCTTCACGATGATGGTCAGCCGCTCCCACGACATCCGGTGGCCGCGGGCGCTCGGCGCCTCGGCCGTGCAGCTCGTGGCGCTGCTGGTGCTGATCAAGCTGGGCAATCTCTAGGAGTCCCGGGGCGGCGGTCCGCCGCCGCCCTCGCTCTTCCGCCCCTTCGGCCCCTCCGGGCCCTCCTGGTCCTGCCGCTCGGCGCGGTGGCCCCTGCTCTCTGCACGGCTTCCCGGCGTCTCCGGCGGGCTGCCGGGGTGGAACCGTTCGTAGTGGGTGGTGACGATGCTCCGCTCATGGTGCGTGTTGATCAGATGCAGCATCAGCGCCGCCAGCGCGATCAGCACGAGGATGACGCCGACGGTGACGAGTATGTCCAGCATGGCCGCTCCTCCTCCCCTTCCTCTTGCTGTGGCTCGGGCGCGCACGCATTCACGTACGTACGCACGTGACGCGGGTGCCCATTTCGCGTGCGGAACACAGCACCGCTCCCGTACGCGCGCAGGGCACACCCCCACGCCGGCCCGGCGCGGCCCGGCAACTCCTCGCTGAGAACGGGCACTTCGCACCCGGAACGGGCAGGCCGAAAATCCTCGGAGGCGCAGTATTCTCAGTGTTCTCAGCCTCTCCCTGTGGGGATTCGGTCACTGCCGGTCAGGGCCGGTCAAGGCCAGTCAGCACCCGTCAGACCGGTCCGTCCCGTCGTGGGTCGGTCGCGGCGCAGAGGCGGACGCTGGCGCGGGAGGCGGGGAGCCGGCCGAGCGGGGAGGGGGCGCAGAGATGACCGAGGTGTTCGTACGGCGGCTCAGCCGGTGGCAGGCGGACCGGGAGCGGGAGGCCGTCGCCGACTTGTACGTCGAGGCGTACCGGGGCACGGCGGGCGAGCAGTTCCACGACCGGCAGGAGTATCTGCGCCGGCTCGGCGAGCACGTACAGCGCACCGGGTTCGAGCTGGTGACCGCGAGCACGGGCGGGGCACTGGCAGGCAGCGTGTACGGCTACCGCGCGGAACGTACGGACGAGTGGTGGCGGGGCCTGCACGGCGAACTGCCCGCGGAGGCGGCCGAACTCACCGCGTCCGGCCGGGTGTTCGTGATGACCGAGCTGATGGTGCTGCCCTCCTTCCGCCGCCGCGGCATCGCCACGCGCCTGCAGGAACACCTGCTGACCCCCGCGGGCATCGGCCTCGCCGTCACACTGATCGATCAGGAGGACGCCCCCGCCCGCTGTGCGCTGACCGCATGGGGCTGGGAGAGCCTCGGGAAGATCACGCCCTCGCCGGACCGCCCGCCACTGGAGGCCTGGACCCGGCGTCCGCCCAGGTAGAGGACCGGCGAAAGGCCTGGTGGGCGGCCTGCCGGCGGAGCGAGAGGTCCGGGAATCCGCCGGAGGTACTCTGGAAAAAATGGGCGATAACGCCCATCGATGCTTTAGACCCATCAGGGCTTCGAAGCTTGAGGCGGCGGCCGGACAGCTCGCTGTCCGCTGTCCGCTCCGTCAGATCTCGCAGGGCGACAGAGGGGCGGACACCATGAGGGTCGAACCGAGTATCCCGGACACGGCACAGCGTGTGTCCGACGCACCGGACGCACCGCGCCCAGCCGACGGATCCGGAGCGCCCGGCGCACCCGGCGCACCCGGCGCCCCCAGAGCACCCGGCGCACTCGGCATCCACATCGCGGGCAGCGCGGACGCGGAGCCCAACATGCCGATTGTGGACCTCTCCGCCCTGAGCGCTCTCCATCTCCCCGTAGAACCGGGCCTGTTGGCGCTCCGGCTGAAGTCCGAACCGTCCGGCGAAGGGCTCTTCGACGGCGCATGGTGGCCGCACTCCCGCGACATCCACGCCGAACTGCCAGGGCTGGTGACCGTACTGAGCGAGCACCTGGGGCCCATCGACCGCATCGGCCTGGACGCGGACGCCTGGGACGGGCTCGGGGAGCCCCTCTTCGTCGAAGGCAGGCTCATACAGATCGACTGGTTCCCGGTAGGGGACGACACGGTCATCGTCACGCGCGGCGGCCTCGACAACTTCTCCCTGCTCGCCATCTCCCCCGACGCCGGCGTCGACGAGGCACACGCCGCGATGACCATGGCCACGCACATCGGCAACACGGAGTCCGGCCAGCAGATCCTCGTCGCGACAGGCATCGCGCGGCCGGCGTGGCACGGCACCGCTGAGTGACCCGGCACCGCGCTGAGTGACCCGGCACCGCTGATTGACGCGGAGCCGTGATCCGGGAGTCGGGAGCCGGGCCCGGACCGGCCGCACCGGGTGGCCCCGGCATCTTCTCATCAAATTGATTTGATGTATTCTCCTGTCCATGACGCCGTCGAACCAGGCCGCCCCGCCGTTCGTGCGCCTGGCCGCACATCCGCTGCGGTGGCGGCTGCTGACCGAACTCGCGGACAGCGACTACCGGGTCCGGGAGTTGGTGACGCTGGTGGGTGAGCCGCAGAACCTGGTCTCCTACCACCTGCGGCTGCTGCGTGACGGCGGGCTGGTCACCGCCACGCGCAGCAGCTTCGACGGCCGCGACAGCTACTACCACCTGGATCTGGACCGCTGCGCGGACGCGCTGGCCGAAACCGGCGCCGTGCTGCACCCGGCACTGCGCCGGGAGACCGCGCCGCGCACGCCCCCAGTGGACCTGCGGCACTCGCCCCGCGTCGGCGTGCTGTTCGTGTGCACGGGCAACAGCGCCCGCTCACCGATCGCCGAGGCCCTGCTACGGCACCGCACCGGCGGCCGGGTCGAGGTGGCCAGCGCCGGCAGCAGGCCCAAGCCCCGCCTTCATGCCGACGCCGTACGGGTGCTGCACGACGAGTTCGACATCGACATCGCCGGCCGGTGCCCTCAGCACCTGGACGCGGTTACCGGCCGCCGGTTCGACTACGTGATCAGCCTGTGCGACAAGGCCCGCGAGGCCTGCACCGACTTTCCGGACCATGACCGGCGGGCGCACTGGAGCATCCCCGACCCCGCCACGGCCGGCAACACCGCCCGGCCCGGCTACCCCGCCTTCCAGCACACCGCGGCCGGCATCGACACCCGCATCAGACACCTGATGCCCGTCCTCGCCGCCACCCGCTCTTGAAGGAGATTCAGCCATGACAGCACCGGACCAGCACGCCAGTGTCCGCTACCTCGTCGATGACGTGCAGATGGCGGTCGACTTCTACACCACCCATCTCGGCTTCACCCTGAACACCATCGTCGTGCCCGCCTTCGCCGACGTGGTCCGCGGCCCGCTGCGGCTGCTGCTGTCCGGGCCGGCCAGCTCGGGCGCCCGCGCCACCCCCGACGATGCAGCCACCGCCGGACGCAACCGCATCCATCTGACCGTCGACGACCTGGATGCCGAGATCGACCGACTGCGCGGCGCAGGACTGTCGTTCCGCAGCGAGGTGGTCGCCGGCCCCGGCGGACGCCAGATCCTGCTCACCGACCCCGCCGGCAACCTCATCGAGCTGTTCCAACCCGCCCACCGGCCGGGCACATCCACACAGGCCACACCCTGATCAGACGCCACCACGATCGCGCCCTGCTGCACGGCGCCGGAGCATCACCGGTCAGAGCGCTTCCTTGTTCTCCTTGGGCGCCTCTCCAGACGTACGTACTGGAGGCAGGACACTCCATGGGAAGTTGATCCACTCGTCCGTACGCCGCCACACGTACTCGCACTTCACCGCGGACTGCGACTTCTCGTAGATCACCGCGCTGCGCACCTCCGCGACGTGCTCCGCGCAGAAGTCCTGAACCAGCTTCAACGTCCGCCCCGTGTCCGCGACATCGTCCGCGATGAGCACCTTCTTCTCGCTCAGATCCACGACGTTGGGTACGGGCGGCAGCATGACCGGCATGTCCAGGGTCTTGCCGACCCCCGTATAGAACTCGACGTTCATGACATGCAGGTTCTTCACGTCCAGCGCGTAACCGAGCCCGCCCGCGACGAACAGGCCGCCGCGCGCGATGGACAGAATGATGTCCGGGTCGTACCCGTCGTCGGCGACGGCCTGCGCCAACTCCCGTACCGCCTCCCCGAACATCGGGTACGTCAGGTTCTCCCGCGCTTCACCGCTCACGCCCGTCCCTCCCTCTCGATCGGCTCCGGTCAGACCTGCGTCCGGTGGAAGTTCATGTACGAGCGCGACGGAGTCGGGCCGCGCTGCCCCTGATAGCGGGAGCCGTTCGGCGCCGACCCGTACGGATACTCCGCAGGCGACGTCAGCCGGAACATGCACAACTGCCCGATCTTCATGCCGGGCCACAACTTCATCGGCAGCGTCGCCACGTTCGACAACTCCAGGGTCACGTGACCCGAGAAGCCCGGATCGATGAAACCCGCGGTCGAGTGCGTCAGCAGGCCGAGCCGCCCCAGCGAACTCTTGCCCTCCAGGCGGGAGGCGATGTCGTCCGGCAGCGAGACCACTTCGTACGTCGACGCGAGCACGAACTCGCCGGGGTGAAGGATGAAGGGCTCGTCGCCCACCGCCTCGATCAGCCTTGTCAGATCGGGCTGTTCGACGGCGGGGTCGATATGCGGATACCGGTGATTCTCGAACACCCGGAAATAGCGGTCCAGTCGGACGTCGATGCTGGAGGGCTGCACCATCCCGGAGTCGTACGGATCGATCCGCACCCGGCCGGCGTCGATCTCCGCGCGGATGTCCTTGTCAGAGAGAAGCACGGGCCAGAGACTACGCGCACAGCGAGGGGCGGCCCAATCGAACCTGCCCCACGGCTGCGCACGACGGGCGAACCGCCCGTACCCGTCCGGGACGGCTACCGCTCACGGCGCGCGGGGCGCGGCACGACCGGAGCGTCGGGCGCCGGCGCGGTTCCCTGTGCGGGCACGGCTCCCCGTGCCGAGACCGGCACGGCCTGCCGCAGACGGGCACACCGCGGACACCGCAGCAGCCGCCCGGGACCGATGCGCCCGCTCCGCAGGTTCTGCATCGGGAACGTCGAGGTACTGAACACGTGCCCCTCGGCACACTGAACGACGGTGGCCTCCATCGCTCTCCTCTCCCCAAGTACGTGGTCGCCAAGTGCGGTCGACGAAAGCCACATTAGGGGATCAAACTGACAGCCCTCCGCCGGGCTCCCCGCCCCTACGCTACGCCCCCAACTCCCTTGCCCCGAGGGCCCTCACCCCGTCCCGGAGCAGCAAAAAGACCCCTCGTCCAGTGCGGCGGGGGTCGGTCATGGGGTAGAGTGTCCGGCGTTGAAGCCGTTGATCGAATGGCTCTTCGCGGGTGTAGTTTAATGGTAGAACATGAGCTTCCCAAGCTCAGAGCGCGGGTTCGATTCCCGTCACCCGCTCCAGCACAAAGCCCCAGGCCAGAGGCCCGGGGCTTGTTTGTTGTGCGGACTGTCTCAGTCCTTCCTATTGGTCTCGTGCCCGCTGCGTGCCCGAATCGTCGTGGGTCTCGCCGTTCCGACGCTGCTCGGCGGCCTGGCGGTCGGCCAGCACACGGGCCTCGATGCCGGCGGCGACTTCACGCTGACGCTCCAGCGTCGAGTGCTGATAGATCAGCGCCGCCTTCTCCGAGGACTGACCGGCCCGGACCATCGTGTCCTTGAGCGTCGCTCCGCTCTGCGTCGACAGGGTGTGTCCAGTGTGACGAAGATCGTAGAAGCGAAATCCCTCGGGCATGCCGACTTTCTCACGCGCCTTACGCCACTTCCGCCCGAACGAGCTTCGCCGGAAAGGGGCACCCTTCTCGCCGACGAACAGCAATCCGTTCGGGTCCTTCTCCGCATACCAGTCGAGGTGCCGCGTCAGCTCCTTGCGAAGGAAGCCGGGCAGCACGATGAACCGCTTTCCCGCCTCAGACTTCGTGTCGCCGACAGCACGACGTCCGGTGGTCAGCTCGGGGGCAGCACGGCGAACCCAGATCCCGACCGCGTCGAGATCGACGTCTGAGCGCCGCATCTCGGCTTGTTCCTCGGGACGAGCCGGGCCGTACGCCGCGATGTAGACCATTAGGCGCCAGCGCGGACCCATGGCGTCGGCGAGTGCGTCGACCTGGTCGACCGTGGCGACGGGACGTTCACCGGCGGATTCCTTGCCAGCGCCCCGGATACGACAGGGGTTGCGACGGATCAACTCGTCATCCGCAGCTGTACCCATGATGGTCTTCAGCAGCCTGTACGTCTTGGCAACGGTCGTGGCCCCCGTGTTCTTCAGCAGCTCCGTGCGCCACGTACGGACACGAGGAGGCGTGATCTCGTCCAGGTCGAGGCCACCGAAGGTCGGAAAGACGTGCAGCCGAAGCAGGCGCCGATACAGCTCCTCAGTCGTGGGCGACAGTGAACGCTCCCCTACCCACTGGACGGCGTACTTCTCAAATTTGACCGCGCCGGCCCCTGGGTCCTGCCACTCTCCGCGTCGCAACTCGGTCTGCTTCTCAGCCAGCCAGTCATCAGCCTCGCGTCTCGACGCGAAGGTCTCTGGGGCCGGTCGGTCGATGCCATCAGGGCCCGGATACCGAGCCTGGAATCGGCCCGACGGGAGCTTCCGGACGCGGCCGAAGGTCCGCCTCTTCTTCGCCATCAGGCAGCCGCCCTTCGGACCCGGGAACGACGGGGACGCATCGGCTGGACGGTGTTCTCCTCGATGTACGCGGCAAGGGCGCTCTCTGGGACGCGCACGTGACGGCCGACCTTCACGAAGGTGATGCGCCGCTCGGCGATCAGCCGACGGGGGAATCGGGCGGTGGTGCCGAGGAGTTCGGCGACCTGGTCGATGCTGAGGTATCGGTCCGTCATCCTGCGATCTCTCCTTCCGTGCTGGTGGCGGTTGCTGGTGTGCTGGGTTCGGCGAGCGAAGCGGAGAGCCATTGCTCGATCGGATCGAGGCCGGTTCCGACGAAGGACCAGTGCGAGAGGACGAGGGTCGTCTCTTCGCGAGCCGCGCCTTTATCCACGGGCTGTGGATGGTTTTCGCCGCGTGCGATGGCGACTTGGAGGCGGCGCCATTCGGCGCGCGCGTTGCGGAGTGCGCCAAGGGTGGTGGAGTAGCAGCGGGTCTTGGTGGAGAAGTGGCCGCGGAAGCCAAGCATGTGGGCCCAGGCCCTCAGCCGCAGGTGAGCCAGGTCCTTACGCGCACCGAGGGCCCAGGCCGTGCGGATCATCCGCTCCGCGTGGGCACTGATGTCGAGTTGGGCGAGCTCGGCTACGAACTTCAGTCGGCGGTCGAGGGTGCCGGTGGCTGTCTCGGCTCCCTTGGTGGCGTACTTGGCGATGTAGGCGGCCACCGCTCGGTCGGTGAGTTCATGGCCGCCATCGAAGTCGGGGCCGTGGATGGTGCGTACGTCGAGCTGGCGGCCGAAGGTGAAGGTGTGGGTGCGCTCGTCGATGACGGGGCCGGCCACTCTCACCTTCTGCGAGGCAGCCTCGATCGCGTCGGTCAGCAGCTCGGCGGTAGCCCAGGCCGGGGGTGAACTGTCGCCGCCGAGGGGCCCGTCGAGGCGGATCACGGCGTGGAAGTGGACGGCTCCGCGCTTCTGGTACTCGGCAACCTTGGCGAAGGAGACCCGGGCGAAGTGCCGGAAGGCCCGCTGCGTCAGCCCGGCCCGCTTGGCGACCTCGCGGCGCAGGTAGATGGCGAAGCGCCGCCAGAGCATCCCGGCGTGCGCGTTCCACAGCACCGCCGCTGCGTAGTCGTACGAGTCGGGGTCCAGGGGTGTGCCGAGTGCGGCGTCGTCCTGATCGTGACGCTTACCGCACCGGCAGGGACGTGCTGAACCACCAGGCGAGGTAGGCCGGTTGTGCACCGGGCCGAAGCTCGGGGCAGTGAACGTCGCGAAGACTCGCGGATGTGAAGTGACCGTCTCGGGTGTGCCCTTGCCGCCGCGGAGTCCGGCGGTGATCAGGTGGAAGGTGTCCCGGCGGTAGGTCTCCGCGCAGGCCGCACAGCGAGTCGTACGGCGGTTCCCGCACCGCACCAGGAGCTGACCGGCAGGCATGTGGGCCGAGTTGAGGCGGTGCAGCTCGGCGCCGATCTCAACTGTATTGGTGTCGACGCGGTGCTCTGTGCGCTGTCCGACGAGGCGTACGGGATTCGTGCAGCCGCCGAGCGTGGAGAGCTGGCGGAGGATACCGGGCAGGGACCCGGTTGAGGCGAGCGTCCCGAGTTCAGTGAGTGGAGTCGGGCCGTGGCGGGTGATGATGGTCTTCTCCTTTCGGCTTCGGCCGGAGGGGGTTGGGCTGCCGGGGCGGTGGATGCTTGGCGGTATCGAGACCGCCCCGGTAGCCGCTCAGCGGCGGTGCTGTGAGTTCAGGAGTGAGCGCAGGACGACGGCGGCGACGGCCACGGAGACGGCCGAGATGGCAACGGCGGTCAGAAGCGCGGTGAGCACGACGCCGCCCAGGAGCACGAGGGCGACGGCGCCGGTGCTGACGGACGGCAGAGATCGGCGTACGGGCGTCGCGGTGGCCGAGTGGTGGCCGTGGATGACGGGACTAGAACCCGCGACATAGGCGCTGTCGCTGGCATTCGGGGGCAGTTGGGGCCGGAAGAGCATGGCGGTTCCTCCTTCAGTCGTGGGTGCCGTTGACGACGTCGACCCCGTTGCGGGTGCCGGAGTCGATCGCTGGAGCAAGGAAGGTGTCGGCGAGGTAGAAGCCGAAGAGGGCGATCACGACGACAAGCCATATGCGGACGCCGAGGAACTTCACGGCGCCCCAAGCGATGAGGCCGAGGACGACGACGAGGGGCAGGCTGACGGTCATGGCGGGAGGTCTCCTTTCAGCGGACGGGGCAGCGGTGCGTACGGGCGGCGAGTTCGGCGGCGGCTCGGGAGTCGTAGTCGGCGGAGAAGCCACAGCGCGGGGCGGTGCAGGCGGCGGTGTGCTTCTCCCGGCCGCGGTTGTCGTGGGCGGTGCCGACCTGGACGGGCCCGACGCGGGTTACGCGGTGGAAGCGGCGGTTTAAGGTCACGGCGAGTTCTCCTGTCTGGTCAGGTGAGTTGAGCGGCGATCTGTTCGGCGAGCGGTGTGGGGACGCCGAGGCGGGCGCGGAGTGTGGCTGTGTCGATGCGTGCGCCTGTGCGGGCCTCATGGGCGTCGGCGACCTTGCGTGCGTGCGCGACGAGCGCGGCCGGAACCGCCGGGGCAGTGCCCTCCGGCTTGGCGAGCGCGGGTGCTGGCGACTCCGCCGAAACCGGCTCGACCAGAGCGCTGGATTCCTGCTCGGCGGTCTGGGCAGGTCCCGAACTGCTCGTCGCAGTCGGCTCGTTCGATCCGTGAGCAAGGAGCGTTCCGCCGAAGAAGGCCAGTGCTGGCCATCCGGCGACGAGGATGCGGAGCCAGGCGGGCACGTCGTCCAGGTCGAGGAGGCCGGCGGTGGAGATGTTCGCGCCGAGCGACGCGGCCAGGGCGACGAGGAACCAGCACCAGCCCGCGGCCTTGTCCCGTCCGGACCTCAGCCGCCGCCAGGCAGCGACCAACAGCAGGTCGACGGAGACCGGGTAGGCCCACGCCTTCCAGCCGTCCTGTCCGGCGGCCGAGGCCAGGTCGTGAAGGTGCGCGAAGGACAGCGCGGCGGCGATGACCGCCTGGATCAATACGGCGTCAACGCGGGCCAGTTGAGCGCGCACGGGAGCCTCCTTTCTGGTTTCAGGCATGGGAGGGGTAGGGACGTGGCGCGATGCGGTCGCGCCAACCGGGTTGTGGGTGTGGTCAGTCGAGGACCGGGCGGGGCTTCACCAGCGAGATCGGCCGGTCGCCGGACGGCACCGGTGCGGAAGGCCGGAACGGGTCGAGCGCGGGCACGTCCGGCACCATGTGAGCGGCTTCCTGGCAGACGGCGGCAGCGTCGGCCAGCGACAGGTATGGCGTACGGATGCGGGACCAGCCGCCGGAGGTATCACCGGCCACGGCCAGTCCAGGCCGCTCCGGAGCGATGGCACATGCGGCCTCGACCGCTTCGGGGGCGATGTCGCCGAGCGCCATCTTCGCCGACGCCTCGTCGTTGACACGGTGGCAGACGCGGCCGGAGAGCTGGGCGCGGAGCATGGTGGCGCCCTTACCCAGTTCGGCCCCGAAGCGTTGTCCGCACACCTCCAGGTAGATGCCGGCGGCGCGGCCGAGTTGGGCGAGTCGGATGAGCTGGGTGACCATCTCGTCCCGCCTCTCCTCGTCCTTTCGCGTGGCGATGAGGAAGAGTTCGGCGATCTCGTCGACAAACAGCACTACCGGTACGGGCCGTTGATGCTCGGGCAGTCCCCACACGTCCGAAGTGATCTCTTCATCAGGTGTGTTCGGGGCGATGCCCTGGCGGGCCTTGATGAGGTCGTAGCGCTCCTCCATCAGCCGCACCAACACCGGCAGCAGTTCCGCCGCCTCCCCCGGCTCGGTCGCCAGCGCCGACAGCCGGGAGGCGAAGGGCGCCAGTTCGACCCCGCGCTTGCAGTCGATCCCAGCCAGCGCGACCCGCTGACCGGCGAGACCCGCGACCAGGTGTCGCAGGTACATGGACTTTCCCGACAGCGTTGCACCGAGGGTGAGTTGGTGGGGTATCGCGCGGTAGTCCCGTACGAACGCCGTCGCGTCCTCCCGCAGAGCCACCGGCACCCGGAGGAAGCCGCCACCGGCCTTGCGCGGCATCCGCACCCGGTCCAGCACGTCGAAGCCGACAAGCCGCAGCTCGACCACACCGGGCTTCATCTCGTCCACGTGGACGGCGTGAACACCCCAGGAGTGCCGCAGCCGTTCAGCCGAAGCCGCCACGTCCGCGGGCTCCTGTCCGGGAGCGAGCCGCAGTCGCAGCCGCATCCCGGTCGACGTAGGCCGTATCAGGCCCCGGCGAGGAGGCACGGGCCGCACCTCGCGACGAGTCGTCGCACGCGTGGCGAACACCCGCAGCCGGGACGGTGGAACGGTCAGCCCGCAGGAGTCCATGACAGACCCGTACGAGCCCAGCAGCCGTGCCACCGACACCGGGAGGCCGACCGTGGACCAGTATGCGGCCGGATGCCGGGCCCGGAGGTAGGCGGCCCCACCACCAGCAGCGGCGAGGGGACCACCCACCTCCATCGCGTCAGCAGTTCCGACATCAGGTCAGGCCCCCACACCGGCCGGAACGGCACCTGGAGCAACAGCCGCTGCCCGGTAGGCGATTCCGTGACGCTGCTGCCCGTTGAACACCGATTCCCACGGCCGGGCGAACAGCCCCGGCAGGGAGACCGGAGCCCCGAGCGTCAGCCCTTCGGAGACGCCGCTTTCCGGCACGGTCACGTGGATGAGGGAGGACTCCCCCTCGTCGATGTAGACGACGCCGACCTTCATCAACGCCTCACCACTGACTGCGTCTTTGGCGATCTCCCCGGTCTGCCGATCCCGCACCTTCGGCTCCGGCACCTCGGTCAGCAGGATGGTGGCGTTCTCGGTCTCAACTCGGATGGTCTTCAAGGCTGTTCTTCTCCTTCAGTCATCCGAAGCCAGTCACACCTACTCGTCTATACAAGATGCGTTGTGGCAGCTCCGGCTCGATGGGTACGAGAACCACTGTGCCACAGCACTTGCCCACTCGTCTACACAAGTATGTCTCTGGGTCCGTACAAGTTCTGGGAGAACGAGCCCCCTTGCACGCCACCCGCCGTCAACGCCCATCAGGTGGCAGGCAGTTGGTAGGCGAGAACGTAGGCGTCAGCGGACATGACGGTGTCGCAGACCTCCACGGCGCGACCCTCGGTGTCGTACGCCGTCCGCACCAAGTGGATCACCGGGACACCGGAAGCCAGCCGAAGTGCCTTCACCTCATCCGGCGCGGGCATCCGAGCACGCACCTCTTCCTCGAAGTGGTCCAACTGGTGGCCGAGTTCTTCCAATCGCGCGTAGATGCCGCCCGGACCCGGATTCGGTTCGGCGATCGGCGTACCCCGAGCGATGTCGAGCGGCAGGTACGAGACGGCGGTCTCCACCGGCTTCCCGTCCAGCAGATAACGCCGCCGGCGGGCAAGTACCTTCCGCGCCGAGCCGAGCCGGGCCGAGATGTCAGGAGTCGACTTCTCCTCCCGCACTTCAAGGCTGTCCACCTCGTGACGGCTCCCCGCGGCCTCCGCCTCCACGACGAACGCGGACTTGCCCTGATCACGGTGGCGCCGCGCGAAGCGGTCGGACGCCAGACGCTTCACGGGTGGTCGCGGACGTACGAAGACACCCCGACCGTGTTCAGACGAGACCAGTCCTTCACTCTGAAGGATGGAGATCGCGTTCCGGACGGTCATGCGGGAGACGCCGAAGTGGTCGACCAACTCGGCCTCGGACGGGAGCTTGGCGCCCTCCTTGAAGCGCCCCTTGTCGATGGCTTCGCGCACCTGATCCGCGATCTGCCGGAAGACCGCACGGTCGCTGGTCGGGTCGAGCGTTCCGAGAACGCCGGGGGAGAGAGACGCCATCGCTTACTCCTTCGGATATCTAGACGAGAAGTCGAGTGTCGTTGTTACGGTGGTGAGCCTAGTCAGACGAGGGAAGCCAGAGAGCGTGAGTGCTGAAGATCGCCCCCATTCCGTCAGTGTCGCGGGTGTCATCGTCGATGACCGCGGCCGGGCTCTGCTGATCCAGCGCAGGGACAACGGCCGTTGGGAGCCGCCCGGCGGCGTACTGGAGCCGGGGGAGACCATCCCGGATGCGCTTCAGCGCGAGGTCCTCGAAGAGACGGGCTTCAAGATCGCGATGCCTGCGGCCCTCACCGGCGTCTACAAGAACATGTCCGGCTTGATCGTCTCGCTCGTCTTCCGCTGCGAAGCGGTCGACGGCGCACCGACGACCGGCGAAGAGACGTACGCACTGCGCTGGGCGACCCGCGAAGAGGTCTCCGAACTGGCCGACGAGGCATACGCAGTTCGCGTCCTGGACGCTCTCGACGCGGCGTCCCCGCCGGCCGTGCGCGCGCACGACGGCGTCCAACTCATCTAGCTCTAACCCACTACCCATAGCGGCCACCAGCGCAAAGGAACTTGTATGCATGAGTATATGAGTACGATGCAGGTTTGGGAACTCCTCTGTCCAGGACGACCCGAAGAGGTGAGCCGCGCCCGTCGCTGGACACGTGACGTTCTGGCCGGCTGTCCCCAGGCGGACGACGCCGCGCTGATCGTGACCGAGCTGGGCACCAACGCGGTTACGCACACCTCGTCTCCGGACTTCCGCGTCAGCATCCGCCGTGCACGCTCCACGGTGACGATCACTGTCTCCGACCACCGCAACAGCGCCACCGTTCCGCTCCCCACGACGCCCGACGCGGAGGGCACACACGGCCGCGGGCTATTTCTGGTCACCCAACTCGCAGCCCGCGTCCGCATCACCAACCACCTGTACGGCCATACCGTCGCCGCACACCTGGCCCCGGAAGCACCCGCATGCTGACCCCACCGAAACCACACCCCGCCAGCAAGCAGATTCGACGCCCGCAGGTGGTCCCCTACATCACGCAATGGACCGGAGAGGAACGAGCACCGCGGCCCCAGGTGGTGTTGCGCAAGGGCCGTATCGCCTTCGCGGACGAACGCCCCTACGACCGCGACTCCCAGGGCATCCTGTGGAGCCGCACACCCTCCCAACCGGGCAAGGGCAAACCGCAGTTCGGCCAGGTCCACGCCCTACGGCAACGCAACGCCATGGAACGCCTGCTCTGCCAAGTCTGCGGCGGCACGGCCGACCGCAACCCCGACGGCATCCTCTGGCTCCTCCCCGAAGAACTCGACTGCTCATCCGGGGCGGAACACGAAGAGGTCATCACGACGCATCCGCCGCTGTGCCTGCCCTGCGCTCACACGTCGATCAGGGCGTGCCCGCACCTGCGGCGCGAGTTCACCCCCGTACGCGTCCGCGCCTTCGAACGAGCAGGAGTCCGCGGAGCCCTCTACCAACCGGCCAACCCCCACCCGGTCGCGGTCGACGCCATAGGAGTCGCCTTCGACGACCCCCTCATCCGATGGGTCCGCGCCGGCCAACTCCTCCTGCGCCTCACCGACTTCCAGCCCATCGACCTCCAGACCGAAGCCCACCCGCCAGCCGGTGAGTAACAACTTTCTCTACTACTTCAAGTGCTCGCTCCGCTCGCCGCGCGGCCCGGCTTGCCGCCGGGCCGACGCTCATGTCTCCGCCCCGCTCCGGCCCGGCCGCCGTGCCGCGCGCTGACGCGAGCCACAGAAGAGGGCTTCATCATGGCTGGGGCGGTCGTCTCCACGGCTTTACGGAGCCAACTTGGAGCGAGCCTCGAAGATCATGGCCCAGATCGGGCTTTTGCGGACAGGCAAGGAGCCGGCCCGATTCGCGAAAGCGTAAGGGCCATGATCTCTCGCTCCAAGCCAGCTCCACCCCAAAGCTGCTACGCCGTCCGCGGGGGCCCGTCCAAATGCAGGCGGGCAAAGCGAGAGCATAGCTATCCTCTAGCCATAGTGAAGTACTACTATTTTGAGATTCTCAGCAGCTTGAGAATTTCCTTTCTCCATTGCTTCCCGAAGAATACGCCTCGCATCATCAATTCTCCCGAGACGAAGCAGCGCAGCACTAAGGTTATTCGCCGCACCCAAGTGACCGTCATCCAGCGCTTGCTGAAATGCCATTCTTCCTTCCTCCAGGCGACCTTCTGCCACGAACATACTTCCAAGGTTGATGGAAACAGAGGTGTGGCCGAGATCTATTGCTCGCCGATAAGCACGCTCAGCTTCATCGATACGCCCCATTTCGGAAAGAATAATTCCGAGATTGACGTTCATATCTTCCTGACCCTCACGTAGCGCTTCCCGGAACAGTTGCTCTGCGTCATCATGCCTCCCAGATTCCATCAACAGAGCACCAAGATTGACCACAGCGTCAATGGAGCCCGCTTCCCTAGCATGACGAAAAGCAGTCTCCGCCTCGTCCGTGCGGCCACTTTCCCAAAGCAAGATTCCAAGATTGAAGGCGCCACCAGAATCTCCGGCACTTTCGGCATGACGGTACGCTTCTGCCGCTTCCGAGGTGCGCCCCATGTCTGCCAATAGGTTCCCAAGGTTCACAGCGGCATCGACATACCCACCCTGTATCGCCAAACGAAAAAATTCTTCAGCCTCTGCTAGACTCCCCTTTTTTACCAAGAGATTCCCAAGGCTACCGGCTGCTTCCATATTGCCGGAATCGACCGCCCTTTTGTAGGCCCTCACTGCTTCTTCGTCCCGTCCCAACCGAGCAAGCAGAAGTCCAAGGTTATATTCTGCTCCAGGAGTTGAAGTAGCTATTCCTCGCCGATACATCTTTTCGGCTTCTTCGAGACGTCCCGTCTCCAATAGGAGATTACCAAGATTCACCGCGGCGTTCGATTCTCCGGCGTCAAGCGCACGCAAGTACATTTGCTCTGCCTCTTCCTGTCGACCCTGTTTCATTAACAGATTCGCCAGAGGCATAGGATAAGGAAATCCATTGTCGAGTGCACTTCGATACACTTCTTCCGCTTCTTGGTCCCTGCCCTTCGATGCTAGTAAAATTCCGAGATTCGTAGCTGCGAAGGAACTGTTCTCAGCGGTGCGAAGTATCTCTTCGCCTTCCTCTGCACGACCTGTTTCGATTAGCAAAATCCCGAGGTTTGCTGCGGCATCCGAGTATCCAGAGGCGAGCGCACGCCGGAACATTGATTCCGCCTCCTGGGTATTTCCCCGTTGATACTGTAGAATTCCAATATTGAACTCAGCAGTGGAAATACCGTTCTCAGCAAGAGGACGCCAAGCCGCTAGAGCGAACTCGGGTGCTATGCGACTGGCGTTGAGGCCAATGACAAAGAGCTCGCGGACACTGCTTGCGTGAGCTAGTGCGGCTTCCCAAACAGATGATGGGATTTCGTTGATCGTGTGGTCAACCAGGTAGTCGAAAACGGACCACTCGTCATCTACCGCGGGGAGGAGCATGCTAGTAACACCAAAGCGGATATCAGACGCCCAGGACACGGCGTCCTCAAAAGACTCAGGCCGCAGTAGATCTCCCCCGTGGCTCGCCAGATAGATTTCATGCAGCTGCGTCAGAATGCTGATGGGAAACGGAGCTTGCAACCCAGTCCGAGATAGGTCTACTGCGGCAGAAACTAGGGCGGCACCACGTGGATTTGCCCCAACCCTGAAGGAAGCACGCCATTCTTGCAAGAGGGCGGGCCCGGAGGCGATATATTCTGCAATCCCAAATGGGCCATGGTGAGCGACGGCGTCAATAATGCGCGGATCCTCGCAATCTTGAGCCCGTCTTACCTCTTCGCTACTCCAGACGCGTTCCAGGTCAATGACTGTGGCAAGTTTCAGAACCCTAGCGCCACTAGCCTTTGCATACTGTCCTTCACCTACGCCGTGGAAGGTGTCTCTTACACTGGGACGAAAAGTCTCGTATTGTCGACTTCGCATAGTGGCAAGAACTGGAATTGCAGCGCGGCTCAATTCATCCATAATTCTGGAGTTGAATCCTTGGGGTCCCAAGTAGTCCTCTAGGTCATCAAGCCAAACCACACAAGGATACTTAGACCTGGCCACTGCGTCTGGGATCGCATCGAAAACGTCTCCGATCTCTGGTCTCAGGACGCGATGTTCCGACAGGGCAGAACGTATTGCTTCGTATGCAGTACGAGTCTTTCCCGCAGTGGAGTCACCGACTACTAATACAAGCCCACCCCGCTTTGCTGCCTTAACGAGACAGTCTCTGAGATACGGATCTACGGTGCGATCTATGTACGGTGGAATCGGACTTCCGTCGTCACCTTGTCGGCTCTGATGTACACCGGCTGCCAGCGGAGACCAAGAGTTCGCTGTTGGCCAGCGCTCGGGGTAAAAGCGTGTTGCCGATTGTTTCTCGGATGAATCATTGGTAACACTCGCTCCATGCAAGTGGACTTCCCTGCCCTGGATCACGGCCCCATAAAAACTGCCGCCAGAAACAGTGTTTTCGGTGTCACTGTTGCGCGATTTTCCGACTTCTCCCATCGGTTCCTTTCCGGTTCCATATTGACAGTTGGAATTCGCCCTTGCCGTGGCAATCCGAGTCGCATAGTACGCTCTTGAGATTGTGCCCAGTCCCAGCTAGTTCACAACAGCCGAGCAGAGTCGGGTGGCGTCTCTCTGTGACCTGCCGGTTGCTCAGGAGGGATGCATTCGGGCTGGTTGCTGCATCGGCGAGGTATACATCTCCGATCTCCACCAGCGGGGCTGCTCTTAGTTCGCAACGAGAGGTCACGCGCGCCACTCGCGCGCCAGACAGGGCCTCACTCACGCGGAACCCTGGTGCGTCAGGGGCGAGTTGTGCGCTGTCGGACCAGCATGCGACCTCGCAGGTCAACGCCTCCCTACATCCCGCCCAAAGCCGGTGTTCACACGGCTGGCGCCACCTGCTGGGCGCGCAAGGCCTGCTGGTCTGCGAACCTTCGGGTGCTCTCAGATCGGGGTCAGCGGAGTCCCTGCAACCTCTCCTGATCCAGGACATGTCAATGGGATCAAACCATGGCTCCTGTGCCAGTTGACGCAGGAGTGTGAACTGCCCTTGCGTCTGGTTCGCCAGGTCACCGTGTCCTATCCGCGCCCAGGCTTCAGCGGTCGGCCAGCGTTTCAGTTGTCCCACGATGCCGGCGCGCCACTGGTCCCAGGTCTTGTCAGAAACCCAACCGAGTTGGCGCTGCTCCAGCTCATCCTCACAGAGCCGCAAGTAGAGGAACACGGGATGCTGCTCCTCGTCCGTCCTCAGCTCAGGCCCAGTCGATGCGCTCAAGAGGGCGTGCGTGGGAAGTCGATCTAGCAGTTCCCAGTAGCGGCCAACATAGAAGTCCTCTATCTCCCGAACCCGTTGCCGACTGGCCTGCACTGAGCTCAATGCGATTGCGATGGCGGCAACCACGACCGCCCCGAGACTCGCCCATGTGTCCATGTGGCATCCAAGCACGAGAGACGCAGAGCGGGCGCAGTGTGACCCAACTCAGCTTCGTACCTGCTCGGTTCGATGCTGTGCTCCCAAGTTGACACCCTCCGAGGCGCTGATGCTTGACGAGGGGCACTGTCATGGCTGGCCTGTCGGCACCACTGTCTTCCAGAAACAACTGAGCCAAACCACGCCGACCCAGGCGCACTTCCTAGTGTTGATGGCAGGCGTGAGCCTGCCCCTGGTCTCATGCAGCTTGGCTGGCTCAGCCTCTCGCCCTAAGCCAACTCCACCACCGAAGTGGCTCCGACACTGTCCTTCTTGGCTGGAAAACGATCGTGCATTTTTCGCCAATAAAAGGAGGGCACCGTGCAAGTGGTCGCCTCACCGCCTCCGAGTGATGCACCATCCAAAGGACGTACTCACGGGCCGCAAACGGAGGCAACCGTGCCAACTTTCCAATTCTGCCTGTATGAATTTGGGGTTCGCCAGATTCGGAGAAAAAACTCACGTCGGCATGTGGCGGATTTCAATACAGGCCGCCATGACATGCTGGACGTAATCGAGAGCTTCATGAATAACGCTCTTGGAAGCAAGGGTCTATCCGTAGCCAAGAGTGAAGACTATGCCCGACTGACAGGTCTGGAGAAGGATAAACGCACAATATGGGCTACGGTCGAGTCGGGAAAATTTGGCTCTACGGGAAAAGTGGTTCATACAAGTACTGGGGACGATGCTTACTCGATTCGCCATGAGGACGCCCCGACTTACCCATTGCGCCAATGCTTTGTCGTACCCCGATCAGGAGAGTCGGCCATATGGGCGACGGAGGTCGTAGGTCGATCCTCTGCGATTACATCATTATGGACGCCGTTCAGCGATTGGTTTAGGGATCAATACGACACCGACAGGTTGTCGATCGAAAGATCCTCCCTTCAGAGCACTGATGCCTGGGATGCGTTTATCGAAGAAGGCCAACTTCAGAAGGTTAAGTTTCTAGTGTACGTGCAAGATAGGGATGGTGCCGTTGGGGTTGAGGTGGAGGAGTTCACTGCAAAGAGTGGTCGAGGTAGGAGTCTTCGCAAGGACTGGATTACTCGCGCATACGCACACGATCTTCCTCCATCCGCTGTGTTCCGGGTGTCGGGTCTTCCAGATCCCGACGAGATCCATTTGGAGATTGAGACCGAGGGACGGTCTCGTACTGTCATTGTTGACCACGATTTTCCACGCTTCCTGCACCCTGTCAGCCAAGGGGACGAGCGACCCGACGAGGCGACCTTCAGAAGAGCGGTGATGTCAGAGGTGCGTGCTTCACTTGACCTCATGGGGGTCAGCCCGGGGGACTGGCAGGCATGACCCGACGCTGCGACAGCCGGAGGGGACATGAGTGCCAAGTGGAGCGTTGCGAGCATCACAAAGGCGCACTTTGACACCTACAGAAATGCGCGCAGTGGGCGGATTCTTGTCGCAGACTATGTAGCCTTCATCGGATTTCCTATTGTGGCAGCAATCATGGCGTCAGGGCTGACCATCTCAGGACACTTTCAGCTTCTAGACGTATCGCGCCTGGTCGGGGGTATAGGCGTATTCACTGGTCTTCTTTTCGGGCTTCTCACAAATACTTTCTCGTTGAGTCTAAGGGTGCGAAGAGATGAGGAACTCGACCCCGAGCATCCCATCGTAAAGCAAGTCAGAGAACTCTTCATAAATCTGGCCTGGTCAGTCCTTGTCGGGTGCGCCTTAGTTACTCTGATGGTGGCGGCTGCAGCGACCAACTCCGCAAAGTCTCCCTTAGGGCCCGTATGGACTGGCGGTCTAGTCTTTCTTTTCTTACATCTAATGCTGACCATCCTCATGGCGCTAAAAAGACTGTGGTATGCGCACGAAAAGGTTGCCAACTTGCCCACGAAGAAGGCCACCCCACCGCAGACCCAATCCGATGCGACTAGCCACTAAAGTCTGAATTGTCTCGCCATAAGTCAAATCACAGGATCGATTCCACTGCACCCAAAATAGCTCAGTGTCAGAACTAGCTCACTACAGTCGCAGATAGCGGTGCAGAAGGATCCTCAGTCAGGCATCATGCTGACATGTCTACTGCGAACATCCTTCTTCTCACTGGCTTAATTGCTGTCCTAGTAGCGTGGCGCATCACCCGCCGCCGCAAGCGCGACGCGCAGCTCGCCGCTCAATGGCACACCATCAAGCAACAGCAAGCCAGCACCGCTGGCGCACGCCTGATACAGGTGGTCCAGGTCTATCAACGAGCCCGACGAGGGTCTAAAGCAGTGATCACATGGTGCGACACCGGACACCGCCAGGACGCCTGGTTTTGGAATTGGAACGTCCCAGTCGGCGTTTACGTTTTGATGTCAGGGGACAGCGGCTACGGTTCCCACAACCGCAACCCGAACGTGCTCTATGTCGGCCAGCAACAAGTGTATTCATGGGTTCCGGGCGGGGCTGCGAAGGCTGCACAACGGAGACAGCTCAGGCAATGAGCTTGACAGCGCTGGTGCAACCTCCAGTTCTCGACCAATCGGTACGCGGTGATGGTCGATTTACCGAAGACGATCAAGCTACTGATCGGCTAACACCTCGTGTTCGCGCCCAGTACAGCGCAGCCATTCGTTGTAGCGCCAGTTGAGGGCAACTTGGTGAGGGAGCCGGTCCAAAGTCAACCTGGGGTAGACGATACCCATTTCTTCCAAGGTCGGGCCACCAGGACGAGCTTCCACTATCAGGGTGCGGGGATTAATGGCGAAGAGATGGGCATCGAAGGCTCTGTGGAGGGCCGCGTTCATTGGCAGGCCGTTCCGAGGGTCTGAGCTGCCCCCGGCTGCATAACCCCGGAGGTGAGCCGCCTCAACCATCTGTGGCACCGTGAGGCCCGAAAGGGGGCAGCGCGGGCCGTACCGCTGGAACACCTTCAACTTGAACTGGGCCTGGTCCGGTCGATGGAAAACGCTTCCGTTCCGCCGGCGCCGCCGGTTGCCTTCAAGTGCGAACGGCTGCTCGTCAGACACGTCGTGATCGATGACTTGTCCGGGCGGAGCCTCGCCGAACTTGACCAGGAAGAGGCTGCTCTGGTCCTCCCAGCCCTCTACCCAAGCGAGCTCGACGCCACGGCGATCGCCGTGTTCAGTGATCACGAAGAGCGGTAGGTGCAGAGCTGCCGCGGCCTTCGTAGCGTTGACTTCCCCACGGTCCCGGCCGGGTTGTCGCGTGACCGGGTAGTGGTACAGGACGCCTCTCTCATCGAGGTCATCGGGGTAGTGCTGCCCTGTGTGCTTGAGCCCGAGCGTCACGCCGTCAGGATGGACCCGCCTGGTCCGGGTCTTGTCAGTCCAGATACCTCGGAAGTTGCCGTAGGCGCCTACGGAACGGACAGCCTCCGCCGTGACGAGTCCAGAACTGTCGCGACGGGCTGTCAGGTTCTTCCAGACCGCCAGACGCCACTCAAGCTCAGCTTCTACGGTCTCTGAGTAGCTGTCGAGCACGGTGAACCCCATGGAACGGAGCGCGCGGTTCGTAGCCGCCTCGCCACCCGAAAATTGGTCGTTGGACAGTGGTCCGACGCTCGGGTGCTGGTAGCCGTAGGCGACGCCCACGATCGCCTTTGCGTCGTAGAGCCGTTCAGCGTGGGTGAGGTAGTACCGAGTGGAGGAGCCGAACCCGTATCGCTCTCGGAAGGCCTGTCCTCCCACGCTGTCATACTCGGCCAGCGTCTTATCCACGGCAGCAGCACTGGTCAGATCCTGGATGCTCACGGCCCACCCCCTAGCTTCCATGTGGTGATTTCGATCCTAAGCAACGGGACTGACACTCACGTTCCCCAGCGGTGGCGGGCACAGGCTCGGCTGCACCCCAATCTCTTCGGCAACTGACATCAATAGCTGACATCAACAGCCATGAGCAGCAGCAACCTGACCTGCCGATGCCGACAAGCAAAGCTCGACCTCGTCCGGGCAGACTCGCAGCAAGTCGAACTCCTAATGCGGTGCTCACAACGGTCCAGAAGTCGACAGTGGACTGCGCCTCCAATTACCTACCAGCGCCGGCGTACAGCAGCGGACGATGGCGGATACTTGCTCGCCATAGTGGCAACTGAGAGCCAGCGCGTCTCAAGGCCGAGCGCGCGACTAGACGCCGTAGAGTGCCGCGTCGGCGGGCGCAAGGATCAAGGAGGCACCCAAGGCCGTCAGACGAGCCTGCTTGCTCGGCTTCCTGAAGTTCTTGTCGGAAGTCACGAATACGTCACCCCGGGCCAGAATGTGAGTTTGGAGCACAAGCACGTCCAACTGCCGATTGCGCCACTTGCGTTCCGCTTGCGCCCGCGACAGATTGTCTAGCTCTTCAGGAGCAGCGTCCTTGTAGTCGAACGACGCCGTCGGGAACAACACCGCATGCAACTCTCGCCCTTCGTCCTCAGCTTCGTCATGAGCAAGTACGCACCAGTCGAGGTAGCTGAGATCAACTACGCACACCGGGCGAAGTATCTCTAGATCAGCGAGACCCATCCTGGCCAGACGCTCCTGGAAGCCAGCGAAGTTATCCAGCACGGTGCCGTCCTTCTGATTCTCCGCTGCCGCAGTTGCAACTACCCGTACCGCGGCAGTGCCAGCCCGGTGCCGAGCCACCAGCGCTTCTACGGAAGGGGCGTCAGGCCGCTGTTCCTCCAGCGCTATCAGGCAGTTCGTGTCGAGAGTGAAGGTCAGCAAGAGTGCCTCCGCAAGCGGACGGTCCTCGGCACGCAAACGGAAGGACCGACCCTGCCAAGCGAGCCTTCCGACGAACCGAGGGAGACCCCTAGAGTACCGTCGCAAGATCGTGAGGGGCCTTCGCAGATGCCCTGCCACTCAGAGGCAACAGAGAACGTGCCACAGCCGTGCCAGATCGTGCGGGGAACCACGGGGAACAACGGTCATGAAAACGGCACCAGGCCAAGTGGCGGCCCCGTTCCCTCGCAGGTCAATGCAACACCTACCCCTAGATCACCTTCGCTTCCCAGGCTGGGAGCTACGGCATCGTCGTCACCGGCCAGCGCGTCGCGGTGGCTGGTGGGAGTGCAGCGAGACATACATGCGCGTGATCGGTTCGCGTCCTCGCCCTCGTAGCTGGCTGTCGTCGGCTGAGGTTCAGACGGGGATATCGGAGACGCCTCGCTGCGCGAAGCTGGGCCGTCTCGGGGCCGTCCGAGGCCGCTCGACAGTGGCCAAGGACGACAAACGACGACCACCAGACGTGCGAGCCCACCACTCATGAGCAGGGAAGACGCAGGTCACCAAGATCACCGGTAAGACCCAGGGCAAGAAGACAGGGCTTGGCCCAGCCAATGAGGCTCCCGCCGGCCTTCGTCTGCCAACTGCACGCCTCTGACCAGTCACAGAGCAGCGCCCCATTCGCCGTACACAGCGTGTACGGCGCTGCCCGTCCAACCCTATTGGGGATTGGCGTTTCCGCAGCTCAAAGCCTTTGGTAGACGAGATCAGTTGCGCGAATGTATCGGTTTCGGCGCACCAATCGTACGCAGCGTGTACGCCGGAGCTATAGTCTGTGGGTACACAGTTCTAGAACTGCCTTCCGCCACTATAGTTGTTGGTTGAGTGTTCAACTGTGAGATGTGGGCTCCAATAGAGGAGCCCGGCTCCGGGGGGCACCGGAGCCGGGCTCGTGCATGGAGTTATCGAGCGGGCCCGGCCGTCCTGGTATCGGTCGGGCCTGTTCTATGCCCTTCCGGCGGATCCAACTCGATCTTGGGGCGCTAGCGCGCCAGCTGCTCCACGCAACCTGCGATCGCCGCGACAGTCGTCAAGATCGCGATTACAAGCTGAGCCTTCTTCGACCCAGGCCCATCGTCGCCATCGCCGTCCTGTCTTGGCTTCCGCATCTCCATTTGCAGCTCCTCTCCGAGAAGGGTCCACCCCCCGATGGGTTTCGGGGAGAGCCTCGACCAAGGTCGAGACGACGTTGATCGAAGAGGAGTGCTGGGAGATCAGCATACCGGCAGCCACCCGCAGGCTCGGGCGCTTGACACTCAATCACCGTCCCCTTCAGGAGGGCTCGTTGGGGCCCCTGACCACGCCTCCAGCACAACGGCAGGGGATCCGAACCCACGGTGACGTTGCCGTCATGACTGTTTTCAAGATCATTCATTGGCCGGCTCATTGAGACTCCGCCAACCTCACGTCCGCGGAGACGAGCGCGTCTCAAAACCCCTCACGTCAGGCTCTCGGCGCTGGCATGCTGGCAGGCCCGAGCATCAACGGCAGCCTCAGGGGGACAGCGTGATTGTGAACCGGCATGTCGAGAGCGAACAGCCCGATGAGCCCGACGAACTGGAACAGCACCTGCCCCAGCGACTCAACGTCCCACTTGACTGGCCCGAAGACGGCGGTCTCACGGCTAGCCACGTCGCAAGGATCTCAGCCGCTGCAAGCTGCGACACCGCGTACAACCAGGCTGCCAACGGTCACTTGATCGACCTCTTCGCAGCGCTCCCGCTCCCGGGGACATCAGAAGGGCAAAGTTTCTGGGAGCGCATGGGCGACGCAGGAGGCAGCGCGGCCTTGAATATCGATCCTGCCAACATGGGTGGCCCGTTCTTCGACCGCATTCGCGGCGGCAATGAGGGCGGCATCGCCTCACGGGTCCTGAGCTTTCTCGGGGAGCTGACGACACCTCAGCGAACCGCCGTGGCAGAGGTCATCGGTTCGGTCCTCGACTACGGCACCTTCGGGGTGAGTGGTCGATACGGGGGTGAACTGTGGCTACGGGATGCGGAGATGAGCGCATGGCTCGTTGTGCTGGCCAGTCGACGGGAATTCGAAACGTCGCAGGACCGTGAGCGCTTCTTCGAAGCATGGCGCCGCGCCTGACCGCCTGGCCCGTACAGCAGCGAAGTACAGCAACCTCGCTGACTGCTGGCAGCCGCAGACGCCCGTAGTCGGCGCCAGCTTGACCGCTCTGACCGTAGATGTCCGAGCTGTCCACAGCTTGTAAACAGAAGATCATCGCCTCCAGAGGGTCGGGCGTGGCTGAATCGGCGACCGGCCCCCGCTGGCAGTTCGGCGGGGGCCGGTGGGTTGTTCCGTGGAAGCTTAGTTCTTGACGATCACGTCAAGCAGGTCGTCGCTGGCAGCTTCCCAAGCGGGGCGGCCCGAACCGACCTTGCCGGTCTCGGGGTCAACGAGGGTGCCGGCAAAGATCGTGTCCTCACGGGTAAGTGGGTTTGCGGACGAAGGTTTGTCCTCAGCCGCCGACTTGTCCTCTGCGGGCTTGAAACGAGCGAAGTTGACCGTGCCAAGGCGTGCGGCAGCCTCGCGCACCGAGATGTGGTGGTCTGCGTGAGCCTTGTAGATGGCGTAGGCGATGGCGTAGAGGACTCCGGCGCTTGCGAGGTAGGTCTTGTCACGGAGATCAGCGGTTGTGCGAGCCCCTGAGATCACCGCCTCCAGGTCTTTCCATTCGCCCATAGCACCCCACAAGTCCCGCAGAAGGGTGGATGCTGCGTCGGGATCAGCGTCCACCTCCTCATTGACCGCCTTGTCCCAGCCGGCAGTTGACCTCTGGCTGACGCCGATCAGCACGGTGCCGCTGAGGTAGCGGATGGTCTTGAATGAGAAGAGCTTGGTGCTGTACTTGCCGGGCGAGTCGGAGAAGAACTCGACTCGGTTGGCGCCCTGGCCGAAGATCGGCAACGAGGGGTCCTGGATGACGTCGATGAGCATCCGATTGATGGCCTGACGGCGATCCATGCTCATCGCGAGACTTGCGGTCTGTGGCTTGGTGTTCCGCTGGAGATCCGTGAAGTCCTGTGCACGGTGCAGGGGGTTCGAATCGATGACCACCACGACCGGCTGGCCACTCTGGCGCATGCGGATGCGGACCGGGTCCTCTTCGTCCGGGTGTTGCTTCATCACGTCGGAGTACGCCGCGATGCGGTGCTGGCCATCGCCGACGTCGAACTGCGCGCCATAGTTCAGGACCAGGGTGCCGGGGCGTACGGGCTTTTCCTCGGCGCCGGCATCGACCTCGAAGCGTGCCTCTTGCGGCTTGGCGTAGAGGACGACGGAGTTGAGAACGAAGTTCGCTTCTGCTGCCAGGTACTCCGCGATCCCCTTCCGGTGCTGCTTGTCCACAGGGCGGTTTCCGTGGGGCTGCTCGCCTACCGGGTTCCAGTGGTCCGGCTCGGTGACGGTCTTGACCAGGGCGGTCGGGTCCATGGCGGTGACCACCATTTCGCGCGCTCCCTGCTTGTAGCCGATGCCTGGCAGTCGCAGTTCCATGATCAACCCCTACTCCACTTGATCCCCATGCGCGGTAGCCCGCCCACTCGAAGGAGTCTACTCACGTACGTAGTTGATGCCTAGCCTCACGTAACCGGAGTCGTATTTCACGTAAGGATCCACTATTCTCACGTCAACTCGATCACGGCGCACGTAAAGAGACGTGCGGGAGCCGTAGCGGATGGTGGGCACATCGCGGTGGCCACCACGTCTTAGGGGGCGCGCAACATGTCCGAGCCTGCAGGTGTGGTCCAGGTCTGGGCTTTGAAGCCCGGCACGGCCATCGAGCGGAAGGAGCTGCACAATCACTACGGCGGGCGGACCCAGGGGGGCATTGGGCCGTCCGCGAAGAGCGCGAACGTCTTGGTGTTCACCGATCCTGTCGCAGGTGAGAAGTACGGCTACTACGACGGCTGGCACGGCGACGGGTGCTTCCACTACAGCGGCGAGGGTCAGCGCGGGGATCAGCAGATGGTCTCCGGCAACGCCGCGATTTTGAATCACCAGAAGGACGGCCGGGTCCTGCGGGTGTTCCAGGGTGCTCGCGGCATCGTCACCTACAAGGGCGAGTTCGTACTCGACGCGCAGAACCCTTGGTACGAAGCGGATGCCCCCGAAGTCGACGGCGGTCCCATCCGCAAGGTGATCGTCTTCCGCCTGCGCCCCGTGGATACCCCAGTACAGCCGGCCGAGAGCCGCCTCGGACGGCTCATCGCCTCAACCACTAACCAGGTCCAGGACATCCCCATCGAGCAGCAGCTCACGGAGAAGACCTTCGTCGATCCTAACCGCCAGCCGTACGAGGCCGAGCGCAAGGAATCCAGCTTGGTGTCCAAGCTGGGAGAGGTTCTGCGGACCAAGGGGCACACCGTGCACCGCCACCAGATCCTGCCCGATGGCGAGACCCGGCCGCTGTTCACGGACCTGTACGACAAGGACCTCCACCTCCTCGTAGAAGGCAAGGGAAGCGTCACGCGGGAGAACATTCGCATGGCCATAGGCCAGCTTGTCGACTACAGCCGCTTCATTCCCGGGGCAACGCGCGCCATCCTCGTCCCGACCAAGCCGCGCAAGGACCTTCTCGACCTCGCCCAGAGCCAGGCGTGCGTTGTCATCTGGCCGGACGCTGGGAGCTACGTGGCCAGCGACCCCAAGCTGATCTTGTAGCGACCTATTCCGACGGGCCGACAGCACCGCGTCGAGCGGAGCCATGACCGAAGTTGCCGCGCAGCGCGCACACCGCCCGTAAACGATCAATGGTTCCTACGGTAAGGGCCCGTGCCCCCGCGTGCCCCATCCACCGATAAGCCACGGGGAACCACGGTCACCATCGGACACCACCGCGCGGCAACGGCTCCCGACCAACTTCCCTGGTCGGGGGCCTCTTTCACATCTCAGCGAGCGGTGGCAGTGGGATTCGAACCCACGGTGAGGGGTTACCTCACGACGGTTTCAAGATCGCAAGTGATTTTGACTCGACCAACAAGGCTCTGGCGACCTCAGCGCGTTCTGCGCGCGGCACGGATCACGCTGGTGAGACGCCGTGTGCGGTCTGCGTCTACCAGTACCCACGCCAGCAGGATGAGGATCGAAGCGGCAGGTATGGCAACCACAATCACGGCTGACCAACCGGCTAGAGCTGCGGTGCCGACGACCCCAGTGGCCACCCCTACAGCGCTCATCACCCTGTTCACCCTCCACCTGCCGGACGACGTCGGCCTTCGAGAACACCCCGGCGTGTGGGCCAGGCATGGATCAGGATCCGCAGGGCGCAAGCGATCTGCTGGCGTCGCGGGGCAGCGGCAAGCTCCCACAACTCGTTCTGCCACTCCTCGGAATAGCGGCGACGATCCGTCATCGGCAAGACCCGCGTTGCAGCCTGAGCCACCCACCGGGCCGAAGGGCTCACCCGTCCCCGAACTGTTCGTGCTTCCGCGCGCTCTTTCTCCATGGCGTCCAGGGCACGGAGTAACGCGCTCAGTCGCTGCCGGACGATTACAAGGATGCGAGCGAGATCAAGATCGAAGTTACGGGGGTGGGCGCCGACGCGGTCGAGTTCCTGGTCGAGGTTGCGGGCGGCGAGGTGGGCGCGGGCCGGATCGTCGTTGAGGTAGTTGACGACATCCCCGGCGAGGTCAATGGCGACGTCAACGGCGAAGTCGACCACGAGGTCGCTGTCGCGGATGAGTTCGAGCCTGAAGGCAACGTGCGATGAGAAATAGCCGGCTCGGGAGGAGGGGCAGCCGCGGATGGCGCGGTCGTGGCAGGCGTTGGCAACGCCCAGGGTTACGAGTTGGAGTTCGCGCCAAGCGCGATCGGAGGGCTTCATGCGCTGGTTCCTCCGCCCAGGTCAGGGCGCAGACCGCGGAGAGTGCTCCTGCTTGCGGTAGTACGGGCCAACGCGTCGCGGGCCAACGCGGCGCCATCCGCACTGAGCCGGTAGTAGCGCCGACGGGGCCGACCCCGCTCATGCGGATCCACGTCCTCCCAGCGGGACAGAAGCCAGCCAGCGGACTCCAACCTAGCCAGAATCGGATGAATAGTCCCGCTGGGCAACTCAGCCTTGGTGCAGATCTCCAGCCCGTACAGCTCCTCGGTTGGCTTCTCCAGCAGCGCCCGGAGTACGAGCTGCGTAGTAAGCGTCATCCGCGGCTGCGCGGTAGGTCTCTTGGCCATGCTTTAACTCTACCTAGGGCTAGGTAGAAGTCAACCTAGATGAAACGGCTTGACATCAGAAGCCGACATCAACAGCCACGGATTCGGCCGCACGCCCCCGAACGAACACAGCCGCGCGAGCTGCGACATGACCCCAAACTTCCCTGGTTCTGATCCGTACGGATCGACCTGATAAGGATGAGGCGAGACGTGCCCGAGTCGACCTGTGGCGAGCACGGCACGGGCACAGACGGGACCACGAGAGCGTGCCCGCCACGTGCCCGCGGAGGTGGTAAACCACGGTCAACAACGGTGCGTTGAGAGTGTCGAGTTGTCACCTCAAGCGCCCGACCACGCAGGCCAGCAGCTTAACTACGGCCCTGGGTACGGAGATTCCCAAGCTCAGAGCGCGGGTTCGATTCCCGTCACCCGCTCCAGCACAAAGCCTCAGGCCAGCGGCCCGACTTCAGGGACTCACCCGGAAGTTGGTGATCTTGGGACGAGTCAGGGCGTTCAGACCCCCAGGGCCAGGGCCAACTGCACGATCCCCAGCGAGATCTGGTTCCGCGCGGTCTCGTAGAGGGGCAGATTGCGCAGGCCGGTGGTGCGGGCGGCGCGGATCCCGTCCTCGGCCCGTGCCCGGGGCCCGCTGCGGGCTGGTCGCCTCATCCGCGGGCCTCCTTGTTCACGGCTCTGACGAACAAGGCATCAGGTACGGTGCTTCGTCCGGTCACGAGTCGTGGGGAAGCCCGGAGAGCGGGGGGTGAGATGTCCGGAGAGCCGCCTGCCCTCGACGGTGCCGACACCATCACCACCGTCGCCGAGTTCGGCCGGGCGCTGAAGCTGCTGGCGCGGCGACGTCCCGGCGGGCCGGTCAAGGTCGCTTCGCTCGCCAGACGGCTGAACCTCTCGCAGAGCACCCTCTACGCCTATCTGGCGGGCACGACCATGCCGCCGAGCGACGTGCTGGACGATCTGCTCGGTGAACTCGGTGCGCCGTCCAGTGAGCATCGCCGGCTCTCGGCGGCCCGCGACGCGTTGCACCGCCGCCGTAGTACGGGTCAGGCGCGGCGCAAGCCCCAAGAACTCCCGGCCGACACAGTCGGTTTCACCGGACGGGCGCCGGAGCTGGACCAGCTGGATGCCGCCCTTTCCGGCGATGCCGGGCCCGGCGCCCCATCGCGGATCGCGTCGGTGTCCGGTCCGGCCGGCGTCGGCAAGACTGCCCTGGCCGTGCACTGGTGCCACCGTATGGCCGACGCGTTCCCGGACGGCTGTCTGTACGGCAACCTGCACGGCTACTCGCCGGTCGAACCGCGCGATCCGGCCGACGTGCTCGCCGGATTTCTGCGCAGCCTCGGCGTCGACGGCGGCGAAATCCCCGACGACCTGCACGAGCGCGCCGCGCGGTTCCGTAGTCTGCTCGCCGGCCGACGGCTGCTGATCTTGCTGGACAACGCCCTCGACGCCGATCAGACCCGGCTGCTGCTGCCCGGCAGCCCGACCTGCTTCGTAGTGATCACCAGCCGGGCGGACCTGGCGGGGCTGCAGGTCGATCCGGGCGCCTGCCGAATCGACCTGCGCTCGCTGCCGCCGACCGAGGCCTTGGCACTGCTGCGCGCGCACCTCGGCAGCAAGGTCGACGAGGCCGAGGACGCGGCCAGGCACCTCGTCGACCGGTGCGACGGGCTGCCGCTCGCGCTGCGGGTGGTGGCCGCGCAGGCGATCCGTCACCACGCGCAGCCACTGGAGAAGCTGGTGGCCGAATTGTCCGGCCAAGGTCTCGACCTGCTGGACGTCGGCGACGAGACCACGGCCATCGCCGCGGTGTTCTCCTGGTCGCTGCGGCACCTGCCCGCTCAGGCGGCGACGGACTTCGCGCTGCTCGGTTCGCATCCCGTCCGCGAACTCGACACCGCCGGGATCGCGGCACTGCTCGGCACCGGCGCCCGTGCTGCGGGCCGGCGGGTCGACCGGCTCGTACGGGCGCACCTGGTCCAGCGTTCGAGTGCGGGCAGGTTCGGCATGCACGACCTTGTCCGCCGGTACGCCGCGGACCGCGCGAGCGAACTGCCCGCCGAGGTGCGGGAGTCCGCCGTCGGCAGGCTCGGCGACCACTTCGTCGAACGCGCGACGTGGGCCATGGACGTACTGCACCCGGACGAGCCGACCCCGCATCGGGTGGCCGAATCCACGGCGGAGCACCTCGGCCCTGCTCGGGCGTGGCTGGACGCAGAGTGGGACAGTTTGCTCGCGGTCGTCGCCGACACCGCCCGGCGCGGCCGGCCCGAACTCACCGCCCGGCTGACGGCCGTTCTGCGGCGGCATCTGGACCAGGGGGGACGGCACAGCGACGCGCTCACCGTCCTGGGGCACGCCATCGAGGCGAGCAAGCAGGCCGGTGACCCGACGGCGGAGAGTGAGGCGCTGCGCAGCCTCGGCGTCGCCTACCTGCGCCTCGGCCGCCACGAGGACGCCCGGAGGGCGCACCAGCGTGCGATCGCCGTCTGCCGGGAGTGCGGCGACCGATACGGCGAGGCCGCGGCGCTGAACAACCTCGGCAACCTGTACGAGCGGCTCGGCCGGCTCCGCGAGGCGATGGACCACTACGAGCAGGGACTCACGCTCGCCGACGAGCTCGGCACCCTGCAAGGAAAGGCGATCCTCTTCAACAACCTCGGCGTCGCGCACACACGCCTGGGCGACTACGTCCAGGCGACGCGCTACTGCCGGCGGGCATGCGCCATCTTCCGCTCACTCGGCGACCTCGGCGGTGCGGCGCGTTCCCTGGGCAACCTCGGCGAGGTCCGCTACCTCGCCGGACAACCCCGCAAGGCGATCGTCCGTTACGAACAGGCACTGGCTCTCGCCGGCGAGATCGGTGCCCGCGGCGTCGCGATCGAGCTGTTCAACTACCGTGGCGCGGCGCACCTCGCCCTGGGCGCCGTCGAGCGAGCACGCACCGATCACGAGGCCGCGCTCGAGGACGCCAGGACGTTCGGCGACCGTTACGAGGAAGCCAAGGCACTCGAAGGGATCGGGCACGCCCTGCTCGCCGCGGGCCAATCCGACCTCGCCGCCAAGCGGTGGCTGCGTTCGGCGACCGTATACCGGCAGCTCAACCTCCCGGACGCGGACCGGGTCGACAGCCTGCTGGCCGACAGCTGATTTCCAGAATTTCCAGCGTGCTGCACAACCGCGGGCATGCTTGTTGGCCCGTCACTAGCTTGTGGTCACCGTCACCCAACGTTCGACGTGAAGGGAAAACGGATGACAGCTCGTAACCGTCGTCTAGCAGTGTCATTGAATCGTCGACTGCCGGGATCTGCCGCTCTGCGCAGTGGATTCGTCGTAGCGGGTGCCGTCGTCGCGAGCTTCGTGGCCGCCGGAACGGCAGCCGCGGACGACACCGGGCCCGGAGCGGGACCCAACTCAAGCGCGAGTGCCCCGGACTCGGGCCCCGGTGGCCAGGACTCGAATACGAGTGTTCAGGGGGATGTCCGGTCGGGCCCCAATGCGGCCCCGGGGAATCCCGGTGGCGCCCCGGGTCCGGCTCAGGGGCCCGCCGATAACGGTCCGGCCAACAACGGTCCGGGGGCTGCGGATCATGGCCCTCCGGCACCTGGGCATGCCGGCCCACCGCCCGGACCCGACAACAACAACCCGGCACCAGGACCCGCGAACAACGGCCCCGCACCAGGACCTGCGAACAACGCACCGGCACCACCGCCCGGGCCCGCAGACCACGGCCCCCCGGCACCTGGGCCTGCCGGCCCACCGCCCGGACCCGCCAACAACGCACCAGCACCACCCGGACCCGCAGACCACGGCCCCCCGGCACCCGGACCCGCCGACCCACCACCCGCACCCGCACCCGCACCCGCACCCGCACCCGCCAACAACAACCCGGCACCAGGACCCGACAACAACAACCCCGCACCAGGACCCGCGAACAACGCACCAGCACCACCCGGACCCGCCGACCTCGGTCCTCCGGCACCCGGACCCGCCGACCCACCACCCGCACCCGCGGACCACGCACCGGCACCACCGCCGGGGCCTGCCACTCCGCCGGCACCAGCGCCCGTCGGCCCACCACCGGGACAGGCCCCGGCACCAGCACCACCACCCGGACCCGCGGACCACGGCCCTCCGGCACCCGGCCCCGCCGCCCCACCGCCCGGACCTGCCAACAACGCACCGGCACCACCGCCGGGGCCTGCCACTCCGCCGGCACCAGCGCCCGTGGGTCCGCCGCCGGGCCAGGCCCCGGCACCAGCGCCTGCGGGTCCTCCCGCTCCCGGGCCCGCTGCTCCGCCGCCGGTTGGTGGTCCGCCGGCCCCGCCCCCGCCTGGGGCACCTGTTCCCGCGCCGCCGGGGGCACCCGCTCCCGTACCGCCAGGAGCACCTCTTCCCCCGCCGCCCGGGGCACCCGCTCCTGTACCGCCAGGAGCACCTCTTCCCCCGCCGCCCGGGGCACCCGCCCCACCGCCGCCGGGACCCCCGGTGCAGAGCGACGACACGCACACGATCGTCGTGGGCGGGTTCAACGACCCGCAGGCGTCGGTCTTCTACAGGGCCAACCCTGCAGGGGTGGATCAACACGTCCCCTACTCGGCGGCCCTGTTCGGACTGAGCACCCGGGAAGGCGTGAATAAGCTGAACGAAATGGTCCGGGCTCACCGTGCAGCGAATCCTGGCCAGCACATCAAGGTCGTCGGCTACTCGCAGGGCGCAGCCGTCGTGCATACATGGACGGAGGAGAACCAAGGGACCGTCGACAACGTCAACTCCGTGCTCATCGCCGATCCGAAGCGTCAGGGTGGTCCCACCTCAGGCGCAGACGGCCTGTCCGGCCATCCGGTAGCGCAACTCGCGGGCCCGCCCACCTCTGGCGTGGGCCAGAACTTCGGCAGCATTCCGACCACGTCGGTCTGCACGGACGACGTGATCTGTGACACCAACGCGAAGTCCGGTGTGGGTGGCTACCTCGCCCAGCCGAGCGCGCACAGCAACTACTCGTTCAACGTCGACGATTACGCCGACAACACCAGCGGACAGTGGTTCAACGGGCAGTACAGGCCATGGTGAACGCACTCCACTGCTGAGAACAGCCGGCCCGGTCGTGCCACGTACGACCGGGCCGGTCTCGTTTGACGCCCCGCCGTCACGACGTGAGGGCAGCGACAACCGACATGGCCGGCAGATCAGGCGACAGCAGACGCGCTCAGCGGTCAACCAAGCCGGACCCGACTCGACGAGGACAGCGAGAACGGGGCCGCGGGCGTGCCGGTCCCGCAGGCACTCATGGCACGTCAATGACGCGAACGCGCCGGACTGAACCGCCCCGTGTTTCGTAGAGTCTGATGTGCCCCGGGACGGGTGGAGTCGGGTCGCTGGAGAGCGTCGTGGGCTGGTCCATCGACCCGTGCCGTTTCACAGGGGGCGACGACGGCCGCTTGTTCGAGGTCCACCCTGAGGTGTCGTTCTGGGCACTCAACGGGAAGGCGCCGCTCCCTCATAAGAAGACCAGCTGGGAAGGCCAGATGACCCGGCGCGCCCTGCTCCGGAAAGCCGGTGTTGTTCTCCCCGACGATCTGGGGCTCGCGGGCCGAGTACCTCCGGATGACGTCCTGGATGCGGCGGTTGCGGCGTGGAGCGCACATCAGATCGCCCAACAGGGCGCATCTTGCGTGCCCGACCCACCGCAACTCGACCGCCGCGGGCGGCCGATCGCCATTTGGTACTGACACAGTCCTTCGCCAACAAGGATGGGTCTGATCGCGGATGGCGACGACTCAACTCTGCCCTGAATGACCGCAGCCGCCCGATCCATCAAGAGCTACGGATCAGAAGGACTTATCCTCGGTCAGTCGGTGGTGAGGTCGTCCGCACGGTAAAGGCCGCGACCCGGGGTGCGACAAGGGTCGGCTGCCTCACTACCACCGCCGGCTCCGTGCCACTCTCGTGCCACATCGGACGGAGGCTCACGGGAAAACGAGGTGCATCGGGGCGAGTTGACCCTCGTCACGCCAGCACGCACCCTCGCAGTTCGGCAGACGGTCGCCCTACATCACTCCTAACGCGGTGATAGTGCGGTGCGCTGTACGGCATCGAAATCCAGCAACCACGGCGACATAGCCACACCTTGATGGCTCCAGGCAGCCAGTGGACCGGCCGAGATGACCTCACCGACGTCGTGCCCATAGTTCGCAACGAGGTGGTCATCCGCGCCACTCGTGTCGAGCTGGGACCGGGGAAACCGGGTGTCTCAGGGGCGAGTTGATAGCCGAGACTCTCAACGCATGGACGCAGGAATCGCAGCCCTGCTCGGTACTGCCGTAGGCTCCACTGCAACCTTGGGTGCGGCAATACTGAGTGGCCACTTGCAGGCACGGTCACAGCCTGAGCAGGCACGTCGCCAGTACCGCCGCGATGCCTACACCAGATACCTAGGGGCGCTTCATGACCGGGACATCGCAATGGATGGCATCCTGAGTGCGCTTGAGCCTGAAGCGCTTCATCTGAATGACGTGGAGGAGAAGGTAAGCCGTTTCATCGCCCTGGCTCGGGATGTTCACCGCGCCGGTGAAGTGGTCATGCTCGAAGGCCCCGCGCACGTGATAGAAGCTGCCGAGCAAGTGACGCACGCATCCGCTGATCTCTCTGATGTTATGCGGCGCATGGTCGACAAGGCACGGTCAGGCATCGACGCTCAGGCAGCTGACAGGGCGCTCGCCACTGAGCGGGAGCACCGCCTCTACCAAAGAGTTCAGCAGTTCCGAACGGCTGCCCGTGCCGCCCTTGGCAACGTGGACTAGCACGATCGCGACAGGTCGCCGTGCCAGATGCGTGCCAGAACAGGCAGAGCCCCTGGTCAATACCGGTCACTGCCGGGACTCTTCCGTCGGTGTCCCGGTAGCCATATACGCAGCTCAGCACACCCGCAGAGCCCACGTCGCTCCGAGAAGTCCGGCAGCGAACTGAGACCCCTGGGTGGCCGCCTGCCGGCAGGCGCGGCTTGCCGGGTCTCCTGGTTGCGCCGAACGGCTTCTCCGGTCGCGTCCTTGATCGCCGGATCGTACGTTCCTTGAAGCTCGACGATTCGTGCCTGCCGGTGACACGCGTCGCGGGCGCGCTGCGTCCCGTTCCTTCGGGGACAGAGGAAGGAGTAGTCGCAGATGGGTGTAGTATCCCCCGGTTTTCGGGGCCGGCCGCGGGAGTCCTCCCGCCGACTGCCCCCGGGGCAGTACGAGACACACGACTTCCCGGTGCTGTCGGCCGGTCCGACACCGCGGATCGCCAGGGACGACTGGGAGTTCACGGTGGAGACTGAGACGGGGGACCGCCGCTCCTGGAACTGGGCCGAACTGACGTCACTGCCAAGCGAGAGCCCCACGCTCGACCTTCACTGCGTGACGAAGTGGTCGAAGTTCGACACCTCGTGGCAGGGCGTCTCCCTCGACGTGCTCCTGGCGGACGTGGAGACCACCGCGGACTACGTCATGGTCAGCTCCTACGGCGGCTACACCACCAACCTGCCGATGGAGGACCTGCTGGACGGCCAGGCCTGGATCGCCTACGCCTACGAAGGCGACGACATCCCGCCGGAGCACGGCGGTCCGGCCCGACTGCTCGTCCCCCACCTCTACTTCTGGAAGTCGGCGAAATGGGTCCACGGCATCCGCCTGCTTGCCCGAGATGAGCCCGGCTTCTGGGAGAGCCTCGGCTACCACGACTACGGAGACCCATGGCGCGAACAGCGGTATCAGGGCGACTAGGCACACGCCTGCGTTGGCGGGTCGCCACACTCGTGGAGCGCCGGCCGGAGAACGCGACGGCGAGCACACTCGTACTGGACGTGGCGGACTGGCCCGGTCACTCCGCCGGACAGCACGTCGACGTCCGGCTCACCGCCGAGGACGGCTACAGCGCCCAGCGCAGCTTCTCGCTCGCCTCGGCACCGGGCAGCAAGCACGTCGAGATCACCGTGCAGCGGGTCGCCGACGGCGAGGTCTCCCCGTACCTGGTCGACGGCCTCGCAGTAGGCGACCCCATCGAGCTGCGCGGGCCCGTTGGCGGCTGGTTCGTGTGGGCGCCCGGCGACACAGGGCCCGTGCTGCTGATCGGCGGCGGATCCGGCGTCGTGCCTCTGATGGCCATGATCCGCGCCAGGCGTGCGACCGCCACTGCCACACCGTTCCGCCTGCTGCACTCCGTCCGTAGCCCGGCCGAGCGCTACTACCTGCCCGAGCTGCGACGCGGCGACCCCGGCCTGGCGACGGAATTCCTCTACACGCGGACCTCTCCCGACGACTGGCCGCGTCCGCGGGGCCGGATCCGGCATGAGGACATCACCGCGTTCGCCTGGCCGCCGGAAACCTCGCCGATGTGCTACGTCTGCGGCCCCACCGGATTCGTCGAGACCGCCGCTGACCTGCTCGTCGGCCTGGGCCACGACCCAGACCACATCCGCACCGAACGATTCGGCCCCAGTGGAGGCTGACATGGCTGACATGAACCACCACCCGGACGGCGACGAGTACGAGGACGGCAACGCCCTGGCCGGCCCGCTCTCCGAGATCTTCGCCGTCGACCTGACAAGTGCCCTCGGCCGCTGCGCGAACTGTGGCGTCACCGAACCGGTGGCCCGGCTGCACGTCTACACCAGGTCACCCGGCCTGGTCGGGCGCTGCCCTCACTGCGGCCACGTGACGCTCCGCCTGATGCGCTCCCCGGACAACGCATGGCTCGACCTGCGCGGCACCATGACCCTGCGCATCCCCCTGACAACCGCCTGACCCAACTGCCGGACCGAACCGCGTCGCGCAGGGTCCGCCACTGGCGATCAATCGGGCCTGAATCGCCCCGGTCCAGGTCAAGACCACGCTTGGAGCACGTACGACCTCTTCTGGGCGGAAACCGAGGCTCGCGGCCCCGGACGGAAGCCTCCTCTTCTCGGACCTGCTGCGCATCAGACCGGCTGAAAGCGACCCCAGGTCGCTCGCCGTGCTCGGCGGCCACGATGTCATTGCCTCGCTCTACATCGTCACGACACGGTGGATGTGTCCGAGACAGCCGCACTGGTGCGGTCGGCGCTGGCAGCGTGCTTCGAGGGGTCAGCGAGCTTCCGAACGAATGCGGCATCACCTGACGCAGCTCGGCTCCGCGACCCAGCCGTTGATGGTCGCCTTCAGAACCGCTTGGAACACCGCGCGTACGTCGCTCATCGGCATGCCGGCACCCCATGTCCGCAAGCATTGACCCCTGCGGACTACTGCGGCAGGCGTTCTTTGCGGATCTGGGAAGCGGCATCGGCCTCTTCCGCATCCACCTTGTCCGCCTCCTCCAGGACGCGGTCCAGGCTGGCCTCAGGAATCACCAACGCCCCGCCCGCATCAGCGAAGACGTAGTCGCCGGGGACCACGCACACCCCGGCCACCTCCACGGCGACGCTGGCCGCGTATGGCATCACGGTGTCGCCACCCCAACGGGTGGCCTCGCCCCGGCACCAGGTGGCGAACCCGTGGTCGCGCAGTTCGCCGAAGTCGCGCAACCGACCGTCCGTCAGCACACCGGCCAGCCGGTGGCCGGCCACTCGGGACAGTTTCGTGCCGCCTCCGTGCGAGGCGTCGGGATACCCACCGCTGGAGAGCACCAGCACCCGCCCGGCCGGCGACTGCCCGATCGCCTCGTAGAACAACTCGGTGAATTTGTCCGTGGCCTGTGGCAGGTCGTCCCGGTACGGCATATAGGCGATTGTGGCGGCCGGGCCGAACAGCGACCGGTCGGGTTGCGGACTGGTCAGAGCCAACATGTGCGCTCGGTGGCCGTGGATGCGGCTCATCGCATCCACCAGGTTCGCCGAGCCCAGCCGAGCAGCCCTCGCTGCGAGGTTCAGGTCTTGCCGACTGCTCATCTCTCCTCCAGGGCTCGCGCTGGCATTGTGCCCATCAGGCGGACCGGCCAAGGGGAGGCGTGCGGTGATCGGGTCGAGTTGTAGGCAAGTCCGCCACAAGCATCCGTACACGGCGCAGACGAACGGGCCGAGGAGGTACATGCTTGCCGCCTCCCGGCTGACGCCCGTCCGCAACACACTCCTTCGCTCCTCACACTCGACTCTCAGCGGACGCTTGCTGCCGCAGTGGAACGTTGCGGATCGGTGCTGCCCCGGCGCCGGAGGGGTGACGGGTCGGGATGCATCCACCGTCCCCGTCCGGCGGGCGTCGCGTCACCGCGAACGGACGTATCCTCGGCCTCGCTCACGACCTGCAAGATCTCGCCGAGCTCCTACGCCGCATCGGCCTCGACCCCAACGACGTGGCAGCTCGAGCCCAAGACCGCTCCGCCGACGGAGCTCGTCTCATCTCACGTGGGCGCAATCCTCGCGGCGCCCCTTTAAGGCAACGGGTGTGACATCCGCGTCCTATTGACGAACCCGGATGATGGTCTTCCCCTTGATCCGCTCGGTCGGGTTGAATGCGGCGACGGCGTCGTCGAGGCGCGCCACGTTGCCGATGTTCGTCCGCAGCCGACCATCCCGCACCCGGCGGGCGATCTCGTTCAGCTGCGCGCGATCGGCCTCGACGACGAAGTCCACCGCCCAGCCCTCGGCCGGCTTCGCTTCGGGCGGGCCGGCGATGGTGACCAGCATCCCGCCGGCTCGAACCAGACCCGCGGACCGCTTCTGGACGTCGCCGCCAAACACGTCGAAGACCAGATCGACTCCGCCGACGTCTTCCAGCGAGTCGTTGTCGAGATCAACGAACTCCTGCGCGCCGAAGTCGAGTGCGGTCTCCCGATCGGCGGCACGTCCGGTGCCGATGACATAGGCACCGGACTCTTTAGCGAACTGGATCACCACAGAGCCGACTCCGCCGGCTGCACCGTGCACGAGGATGCTCTGTCCCGCCTGGAAGCGGCCGTGCACGAACAGTCCCTGCCACGCGGTCAAGCCCGAGATCGGCAGGCTCGCTCCCACCGTGAAGTCGAGATCGCCTGGCAGCGGCGCAACGTTGCGCGCCTCGATGGCTACGTACTCGGCCAGGGTGCCGTCGCGTGTCCAGTCCGCAAGGCCGAAAACCCGCTGTCCCACCGACAGCCCTCTCGTGCCATAGCCGAGAGCGCTGACCACACCGGCCACCTCGTGGCCGGGGATCGACGGCGTGCGGTCGCGGCCGAGGCGATCGGTCCAGGTTCCAGGCCACGTCAGCTCGCCAGGTGTGAATCCCGACGCATGTACCTCAACGAGGACATCGTTCCCCGCCGCCTCCGGGTCTGGCCGCTCCGCCAGCGTCATCCCGGCCGTTCCCGCGGCTTCATCTGTCACCACAATCGCCTTCACTCGGACGCCTCTCTGGATCAGTCCCTCGCCTACACGGCACTTCAGCTTCGTTACTTGGTGACGCCAGCACGCGTGCCCGTACCGTGCCCGGAGGGTCGGTAAACCACGGTCGACGGCGGTTCCGTTAGGTCGCCATTCAGAGGAACGTAGGGCGCGGTGCCCCAGGTCAGCGCGCCATCTGCTCAGCCAGACTCGGTGATTCCCAAGCTCTGAGCGCGGGTTCGATGCCCGTCACCCGCTCCAGCACAAAGCCCCAGGCCAGCGACCGGGGGCTTGTTTGTTGTGCGACCGGGGACAGTTGGACCGCGCGGCCACAACGAAGGGATTCGCGGGCGCCGCGGAGCCTGTCTGCCACCGCGTCTGCGTTGAGCAGTCGTCGGGGCGTACATCGAGTGCTCCGGGCCGGAGGTGGCGGCTCGCCGCCCGGCCGGGGCCGATGCGGTGGGGGCGGGCGCCACGTTGGCAGGGCGTTCAGCGGCTGCTCAGCGGTTTGCCGTACTTCTGAGCCGTGGAGAGGTACGGGAGACCGAGCGTGCGGGGCGAGAAGGCCGCCGAGCCGCTGGCCGAGCCACTGGGGAGGAGCCATACGGCGCCCAGCGAGGCGTTCTCGCCAGGGGATCCGACCGTGACATCCGGTACGCCGTCGGCGTTGCCGTCAGCCGAGGCGACCGCCGCGCCGAAGGCGTCTCCCGCCTCGGCGACGCCCGGGACGCCGGACGTGTCCTGGTTCCAAGTGACGGATGTGGCAGCGCCGTTGGCGTCGAGCAGGCCTTGAGCACCACCGCGGAGCAGCCAGGCGGCACCCGCCCCCGCTCTGCTCCCGATGGCCTCACCGGGAGCGCCCGCGATCAGATCGTCGCGACCGTCGCGGTTGACGTCGGCGACGGCCAGGGCGGCGCCGAAGCGATCGCCGTCCTCTGCCACGCCCGGGATGCCCGCCGTGTCCTGGTTGAGGGTCTGGGCGCGGCTGCCGAACTGGCCGGCCGCGGGGCTTCCGTAGTGGACGTGGATGCCGCCCCCCTTGGCGAGCTCTTCGGGGCCGCACGGGTCGTCGATGTTCTCGTCGGCGATCTCACGGCATTCACCGAGCGCCAGATCGTCGTGGCCGTCGCCGTCGAAGTCGCCGGCGGCCAAATCGGTCACGCCGGCGTTGTCCGTGTTCCAGAAGTTGGCCATCGCGGACGAGTCGGCGTCCCACTTCCACAGGCGCGCGTGGGACTGCGTGTTGGGGTTGCCCGCGGTCCAGTACGCCACGGCCAGGTCCGCCGTGCCGTCGCTGTCGAAGTCGCCGGTGGCCAGGACGGGGGCGCGGCCGCCCATGGGGGCGGCGACGACGGTGGTGATCATGCTGTCTTCACCCTGGATGACACGCGCGACGACCTTGTCCGTGCCGCCGATCACAATCGCTTTGTTGCCGCCGCCGGTCAGGTCGGCCGCCACGACCGATTTGCCGTACGCAGCCGACGGCGACGGCCCGGTGAGGACCGTCGACCCCACTCCCGGCCCGCCCGTCGAGCCGCCTACGGCTATGACCATGCCCGCGTCCGTACCGCGGTCGATGACGTCCTCGCCGGGGACACCGGCGAGCAGTTCCGCGATGCCGTCGCCGTTGAGGTCCGTCAGGGCCACGGAGGCACCGAAGCGGTCGCCGGCCTCCGGAGTGCCGGGAATCTCGGGAGTGGCCTGCGTGACACGGATGCTTCCGTGGGCGCCGACGCCCTTCGGGCCGCCCCGGACGACGTTCACGTACCCGGCCTTGGCCCGTCCGCCGACTGTCCCGTCCGGGACGCCGACGGCGAGGTCCGCGTAGCCGTCGCCGTCGAAGTCGCTCGTGACGGTGCGGGGTGCGGCAGCGGTGGCGCCGGGCGGGAACACGAACCCCGCGGTGGCCACAGCGGCGGCTGCGACGGCGCACGTCAGGATGCGGCAGCTGTGTGGCACGGAGGCCCCCACTCGGTCGACGGGGTGGGGGGTATCTGGTGTGACCGTCGAAGGGCGGAGGTGGTTGTACGGAGTTCACAAGTGGTCGGCACCGGGTTCACGGGGGGCGTGGGCGAGCCCCTCGACGTCGCGGGTGCCCGAGACCGCGACGCGGTCATCGCCGGGCGGGACGACGGGCGCACGGAAAGCCCGACGGAGGATCCTGGCCTCCTCGGGTGCGGGCGTCCAGGCGCACACTTCCTCGGGTGCCAGGGAGGGCGGACGGCCCGACGGCCGTGCGACCGGTGACCTCGAGGTCTCCGGAGCGCAGCGAGCCGAGGGGCCGCCCGATCGCCGACCGGTCCGTGTCAGCAGGAGTTGTTGCTCTTGACGTCCCGCCAGGTCTTGCTGCTTCCGGCGTATTCGACCCCGTTGAACGAAGCGTTGACCCGCTCCGAGTCGGATGTGCCCCAGGAGGCCTCCCCGTCGCCGTTGGCGTCGACGCCGTGCTCGAAGTGGAGGTGGGGGTGACCGTTGGAGGTGGGGCCTGTCTTTCCGACGGCGCCGATCCCCTGGCCCTGAGCGACTGTGTCGCCCGCGTTGACGGACCGCGACTGCATGTGGAGGTACGTGGTGAAGTGGCCGCCGCCGTGGTTGATCTGGACCACGTTGCCGGCGTTGTCGTGCCAGAAGGACATGTTGACGGTGCCGGCCTCCGGCGCGACCAGCTGCGCCCCCTCGGTCCCGTGCTGGTCCGGCTCCTTGACCATGTCCAGCGCGGGGTTGTGGCCCCAGGTGTCGAGTCGCCAGGAGTCCGCGCACTTGAATGGGAGCTGGAAGTTCGTCGCCTGTGGCTCCTCCTCCGCGGCGGACGCCGCGACCGGTGTCACCGCGGCCCCCGCCACCAGGATCATGCCCAGCATGATGCCGGTTCTCTTCTTCATGGTCTCTCCGAGTCTGATTTTGTCGTGCTCACTACATTCCCCGCGGCGGCAGAGTAGCGCGAGCAGTTCACCCACGGCGGTACGTTCAGTTGTCCGACAAATGGCGAGACAAATTGCTGCCTCTGCTCGCAGAGCGCGTAAGGAAGTTGCCGGCGGCCTGACCACGGCAGCCACGCCACGAACCGCCGGCAATCGTCCGGCGCTCGCCGCGGTGACCTGGCCGGGCAGATCACATTCCGCTCAGCTGCTCCTGACATCAACACGTACGAACGCGGCTGGACTTCCCCGCACCGAGCCAACCCTTACGGCAGGTGGTTTCACGGGGAACGGTGCGGCGCAGCCGTCGTGTTCACCGCACGACGATCGTGTGATGGCGTTCAGGGCCCGACCAGTTGGAAGTGCCAGATGATCTCTACTGGGACTCCGGCTTTGGCCGTCTCGGTAGCCTCGGGTACCAAGTCCATCAGGGACCATGGCCAGTAACCCGCCTGCCGATGCCCTCCAGGTACGACATCGGTGGCCGACATCAACGTGACCAGATGGAACGACCACCTCCGGACCTTGGCAGCACGATGACCAAGATCGGGAGACACACCGCCGGCGCGGGAGGTGACCCAGCGGGTCCGGGGAGCGGCGGCAATCGGTCGCAGCTGACGCCGGGGCTGATTCGCCGAGACCGAGCGTGCAGGATCTAGGCTCGCCCCCATGACTAATGGGGATATGCGCTACGGACGCTGTGCGGCGTGCGGCGGCGGCGAGGTGTACCGGGGCGAGTACGTGGCGCAGGCCGGGCTCCGCCAGCCGGGAGCGGGCAAGTTCGGGGCGAAGCAGCCGGTGTTCGACGCCTACGTCTGCGCGGCCTGCGGGAATACCCAGCTGCACGTGCAGCTGGACGCGAAGATGTCGTCGCACATCCGGCACAAGCTTGACTGGATACCGCCGCAGCACGATGGGTCGGTATGACGACGGACACCCCTGGACTCAGGATGAACCACACCTCCGGTCGTTCGACTCCCAGGCTCAGAGTGCGGGTTCGATTCCCGTCACCCGCTCCAGCACGAAGCCCCAGGCCAGCAGTCCGGGGCTTCTTTGCTGTGCGGGATGTGCCAGCCCTGCCTAGCGGGTTCGTGCCCGCTGCGTGCCCTGCACCGCCCACTACCCTGACCGGGTACGCCGCGCGAAGCGCGCCGAGAGGGGGTGGGTGACATGGATCGAGTCGACACGGTCGTCGTGGGTGCGGGTATCGCAGGATTGACCGCGGCACGACTGCTTTCCCGGAGCGGTCAGCGGGTCGTCCTGCTCGAGGCTCGCGATCGCATCGGCGGACGTGTGTGGAGCGACCGGGACGGCGGGGTCGTCACCGATCTCGGCGCGTCCTGGATCCATGGGGTCACCGACAGCCCGGTCGCCGCAGCCGCAGCCGAATTCGGGCTGCGGACCGTGGAGTTCACGGTCGGCGGGTACCAGCCGTACAGCCGGCCCATCGCGTACTACGGTCCCTCGGGCGTTCGTCTCACCGACGACGAAGTGGAGCGCTTCGTGGCCGACATCGACGCGGTGGATGCCGAACTCGCCCGCGTCGTGGGCGCCTTCACGCCGGGGCGCTCGTACGGCGAGGCGGTCGAGTCGGCCCTGGCCGCGCAGGGCTGGGGGGCGGAACGCGCCGAGCGCGTCCGGGAGTACCTGCGCCATCGAACCGAGGAGCAGTACGGCGTGTGGATCGACGAGCTCGACGCGCACGGGCTCGACGACGATTCGATCGACGGCGACGAGGTCGTCTTCCCCGACGGCTACGACGCCCTCGCGACGCACCTCGCGGCGGGGCTCGACGTTCGGCTCGAGCACGTCGTCACCTCGGTGCGCTGGTCGTCCGGCGGAGCCGAAGTCACCACCGGTCGCGGCGTGTTCACGGGGGACCGTGTAGTGGTCACCGTCCCTGTCGGCGTGCTGAAGTCCGCGGAGTTCAGCATCGAACCCGCGCTGCCCGAACCGGTGGCCGGTGCGCTGGCACGCCTGGAGATGAACGCCTTCGAGAAGGTCTTCCTCAGTTTCCGCTCGAAGTTCTGGGACGACGAGGTGTACGGCATCCGTCAGCAAGGGCCGAGCGGGGTCTGGTGGCACTCCTGGTACGACCTCACCGCCCTGCACGGCGTGCCGACGCTCCTCACGTTCGCCGCCGGTCCGGCCGCGCAGGAGACGCGAGGATGGGAGCAGGAGCAGATCGTCGACTCGGTCCTCCGCGAACTGCGCCGGCTCTACGGCGACCGCGTCGAGAACCCCGTCTCCGTGCACGTGACCTCGTGGCAGGACGACCCCTGCTCGCGAGGGTCGTACGCGTACATGACCGTGGGATCGGCGCCCGAAGACCATGACCTTCTCGCCACCCCCGTGGGCGGCGTGCTGCATCTCGCGGGCGAGGCGACGTGGACGGACGACCCGGCGACGGTCAACGCGGCGCTCCGCTCCGGCCACCGCGCCGCGTCGGACATCCTCGGTCATCCCATTCCGATCGAGGACGCCTGGGCCTCCGGCTGAGGGCGTTCAAGATGCTGTTCGTGCGCCGCCCGTTCGCCGGCGACCGCCTTGTCTTCTTGAGGGCCCTGGCCGGGACCCATATCGCGATATAGCGTTAGTCCTCGAGTCGCGCCGTCGGCTGCATCACGCGAAGACCTTCGACAGGACCAGGACGGAAGCATGTCGGGAGAGATCTCGCCCACCGGGAAGCCCTCCGGCCACGGCTCGCCGCCCGGGCTGCGGGCCTCGCATGCGGACCGGGACCGGGTGGTGGACGTGCTGCGTGTGGCGGCGGGGGACGGCCGGCTGACCGCGGACGAGTTGGACGAGCGCCTGGAGGCTGCCTTGTCCGCGCGGACCGTCAGCGAACTGACCGTGCTGACCGCTGACTTGCCGCCCGTGGCGGCCTCGGTCGGCGCAGCCGTGGCAGAGGTCAAGGATGTACTCCGGATCGAGCAGACGCACAGCACGGTCCAACGCGTGGGGCGCTGGATGGTGCCGCGGAGGCTGGAGCTCGTCCTGGCATGGTCCAGGATGACGCTCGACTTCACTCAGGCAGTGATCACGCAGGACAACTTGCGGATAGACATGCAGATGGTCGGCAAGACCCTGACACTGATCACAAAGCCGGGCATCGTGGTCGATGCCGATGCTTTGACTCTGGTGCACAGCAAGGTCAAGTTCCGTCAGACTCCAGACCCTGCTACGCCGGTCACGCTGCGAGTGGAGCTGGTCGGCACGAAGATGCATGGAAACGTCGTGGTGAAGCACCCACGCCGGACGTTCGGGCAGTGGCTGCTGCGCAAGCCCCCGTCGCTGCCTGCCGGCGATTGACTCCATCGATGCCTGCCGGAGCGAGGACCACACGCGGGTCCCTCGGCCCGTCAGTGGCGGGGACCGTCTCGGGCCCCTCCGGCAGCCGGTACGCCGCGACGCCGCCCCCTCCTCCGCCGCCCGTCAGCGGTGCGACGGGGCCCAGCGCACCGGCAGATGCGTGATGCCGTTGATGAAGTTGGAGATCAGGCGGACCGGAGGCCCGTCGAGTTCCAACTCCGGCAGGCGGCTGAGCAATTGGGAGAAGAAGATCCGCATCTGCAGACGGCCGAAGTGCGCGCCGAGGCACATGTGAGGGCCCTGACCGAAGGCCAGGTGGTCGTTGGGCGTGCGGGCGATGTCGAACCGGTACGGATCGGGGAAGGCGCGCTCGTCGAAGTGGGCGGAGGCGTGGTAGACGACGACCTTGTCGCCCTCGCTGATCTGCTGCCCGGCGAGTTCGGTGTCCCGGGCGGCGGTGCGGCGGAAGCTGAGCACTGGCGGGTGCCAGCGCAGCATCTCCTCGACGGCGGTGGGCAGAAGGCCGGGGTCGGCGCGCAACTGCCGGTAGGCGTCGGGGTGTTCGAGGAGCGCCAGGACACCGCCGGGCAGGGCGCTGCGCACGGTGTCGTTGCCGGCGATCACGACGAGGAAGAAGAACATCGCCAACTCTTCGCCGGTCAGGGGGCGTCCGTCGTCGAGGGTGGCGGTGGCCAGCGCGGTCATCAGGTCGTCGGCGGGGTGGCTGCGCTTGTGCCGGGCGAGTTCGTGCGCGTAGTCGAACATGTCGCGCAGCATCGCGGGGGAGCGCGGGTTGACGGGCCGTCCGTCGGCATCGCGCACGACCTCGGCGTGTTCGGGGTCCTGGTAGCCGATGACCCGGTTGGTCCACTTCAGCAGCAGGCCGCGGTCGGCGGCGGGGACGCCGAGCAGCTCGGCGAGGTTGGCGAGGGGGAAGTCGTCGGTGACCTCGACGGGAAGGTCGCAACTGCCGTGCTCGGCAACGGAGTCGAGCAGAGCGGTGGCACGTGCGGTGATCTGTTCGGTGAAGCGTTCAAGGCGCCGCCTGGTGAACACGGCGGCGGCCAGGCAGCGGATCCGGCTGTGCTCCGGCGGGTCCATGTTGAGGATCATGCGCCGGATGAAGTCGAGGTCGTCGGGGGCGGGGTCGCGGATCTGGGTGGCGCCGAGCCAGGACGAGTAGCCGGCAGGGTCGCGCAGCACGTCGCGGACGTCCTGGTAGCGGGTGACGGCCCAGTATCCGGGTCCGGCGGGCCAGTCGAGCACTTCGCGCTCGTCCTGCCGGCAGACCGGCGCCTCGTCCCGCAGCCGGCGGAAGCTGTCGTGCGGGATGCCGCGCGCGAACACGCGCGGGTCGAACACGTCGGGGATCCCAGTGGGAGCGGCCATCAGTGCCTCTTGAGGCTGTGCTTCTTCAAGAAGCGCTCGACGGTGCCGGCGAGGGCCACCGGGGACTCGTCCATCGCGTAGTGCCCGGCGTCGGGGAATATCTCGAGTTCCAGGTTCGGATACCAGGCTCCGAACGTCGCCTGCATGGTCTCGGGACCCAGCGCCGGGTCGTGCCGTCCGGCGATCACCTGGATCGGCACGTCGCGGCCCTTGATCTCGGTGTGGAAGTCGGTGCGCGCCCAGGCAGGCAGATAGGCGGCGAACGCGTCGCGGTCGGAGTTGTCCATCGAATGCCGCACCATGGCGTCCAGCCAGGTTCCCGTCAGGCGGTTTCCAGTGGTGAAGTCGATGATCGCGCGGCGGCTGTCGGGACTGTCGGCGGCGCTGGAGAACAGCTGCCAGCTCTGCTCGTCGAACGGCACACCGCTGGCGGGCACCGGCGACACCCCGACGAGTGCCCGGACCCGCTCGGGCTCGTCGGCGTACACCCGTTGCATGACGGATCCGCCCATCGAGTGCCCGAGCAACGAGAAGCGCTCCGCCCCCAGTTCGCCGGCCGCCGTCAGCACGTCGGCCGCCGCCTCGGCGACCGAGAACCGTCCCGTCTCGCCGCGACGCTTCCCGTAGCCGCGGTAGTCCAGGAACACGTAGCTGAACGTCTCCTGATCGAGGTGCGGCAGCAGGGCCTGCCACGACCGCGACGAGCCGAACCAGCCGTGCAGAACCAGCACGGTGTGCGCTCCTGTGCCGACACGCTGAACGTCCATGTTCCGTCCTCCGCCGCCGAGTTGGTGAACTCGGCGAGCTTAGGACCAGAGACCCGGGTCGAGGAACACGGCATCGTACGCGATACGGGCAAGGGCCGCCGGGGAGGCTTCCTGTCCTGAGCTGGTCGCTCCGGTGGAGGGGAAGAGCCGCCGGAAGCCCGCGCGGGCAGGCCACCGCGGTCCGGCCGTGCAGCACCGGAGACCTCGCCCTAGCCTGAAGGCGACGGTAATCAGGAGGGGCACGTGTGAGCAGCCGTGTGAGCAGCCCTCACCACCAGCGGAGGAGGTTCCATGTCTGGACCGGAGCCCACATCACCTGGCGGTCCCGAGGAACGTCCCGACAGGCAGCGCGAAGGCCCGGCATCCGAGCCGGGGGCCGATCGCCCCTTCGAGAAGCACACCGGCCGGGAGGCCCGGGGTCCCGAGTCCCGGCCCGCGCCGGTGAGCCATCTCGACGAGAAGCGCACCGGCCGGCAGCCCGAGGGCCCGCCTCACCCGAGGAAGGGCGGTCTCGGGGAGACGCTCAAGCGCACCGTCAGCGAGTTCAAGGAGGACAATCTCTCCGACTCGGCAGCGGCCCTGACCTACTACGCGGTGCTCTCGATCTTCCCCGCGCTCATCGCGCTGCTCTCCCTGGTCGGTCTGATCATGAGCCCCCAGAAGATCATCAGTGCCGCCACGGACCTTGTCAGCTCGATCGGCCCGGCCTCGGCGGTGAACACCCTCAAGGGGCCGATCAGCAGCCTTGCGGCGAGCAAGGAGACAGCGGGAGTCCTGCTCGTCGTCGGCGTCGCCGCAGCTCTGTGGAGCGCATCGGCCTACGTCGGTGCCTTCATGCGCGCTTCGAATGTGATCTACGAGGTGGAGGAAGGCCGGCCTTTCGTCAAGCTCCGCCCACTTCAGATGCTCGTCACGCTCATTCTCGTCCTGCTGCAGGCCGTCGTCCTGATCGCACTGGTGGTCAGCGGGCCGCTGGCCACGAAGGTCGGATCGGCCATCGGGGCGGGAGACGCCGCAGTGACAGCATGGAACATCGCGAAGTGGCCGGTTCTGCTGCTGTTCGTCGTTCTCATGTTCTGCGTGCTGTACTACGCATCACCCAACGCCCGGCTGTCCGGTCTGAAGTCGGTGGTCCCAGGCGCACTGCTGGCCTTGGCCATCTGGCTCGTCGCATCCGTCGGGTTCGCCGCGTACGTCGCCAACTTCGGTTCGTACAACAAGACTTACGGAGCGCTCGGCGGCGTGATCGTATTCCTCGTGTGGCTGTGGATCACGAATCTCGCCATCCTGCTGGGGGCGGAGTTCAACGCGGAGCGAGAGCGCAGCCGCCAGATCACAGCCGGCACCAGCGGCGCGGAGCGGGAGCTCCAACTCGACGAACGTTCGACGCCCAAGCGGAAGAAGCGCTCGCGCACCGCGTGATCCACCGGCCCAAGGGGCCCGCGCCGCGGGGCGTACCAAGAGGGCCTGGGCTCAGCCCGTACCCGGTCCCTCATCGGAATCAAGGCCGGTGAAGGCGTCCAGCAGACGGGGCGGAGCGGCCTGCTTCCAGGAATCGGCAAGGATGTCGCGCAGTTCGTCCCGGTCGTCCAGAGCAGCGAGACGTACGCGCACCCATGGCGTACCTGCCTCGTGCGGCGGCACCCAGAACTTCTCCGGCTCCGCCGCGATCAGTTCGGTCCGCTCGTGCTTGGGGCAACGCACGGCGAACGACGTCTCATCGTCGGGGACCGTGATGAACATCTTGCCGGCGACGCGGAACGTAGGCATGTTCCATGCCTCCTTCTCCACCGTCTCCGGGAATGACAGCGCGATACGGCGGACGTCCTCTGAGTCGGGCATGGCACCAACCTATGGCGGCCACGGCGGCGACCAGGGCACGTTCACTCACCGCGAGCTTCGCCGTGTCAGCGGATCGCCGTGTCAGCGGACTGGGCCCACCCCGCATCAGGCCCTTTCCTGACTTTGACGGTTGTTCATCCAGGCGCCCCCCGTGCACCCGCCCGTCCTGAAAGACTTTCGCGGACCGCTCCCCACACCCCCCGCGAGGTCAACAGCCCCATGCCAGAACTCAATCGGCGCCGCTTCCTCCAGATCGCAGGCGCGACTGCGGGCTTCGCCGCCCTGTCGAGCAGCATCGAGCGTGCTGCCGCGATCCCCGCGGCGCGCCGTTCGGGCACCATCGAGGACGTCGAGCACATCGTCGTGCTGATGCAGGAGAACCGGTCCTTCGACCACTACTTCGGCTCCCTCAGGGGCGTACGCGGATTCGGCGATCCGCGCCCGGCGGCACCGTCCGGAAGCAAGACGGTCTGGCACCAGTCGGACGGCGCCAAGGACGTGCTGCCGTACCACCCCGACGCCGAGAACCTGGGTATGCAGTTCATCGCGGGCCTCAACCACGACTGGGCGGGCGGCCAACGTGCCTGGCACGACGGCAAGTACGACCAGTGGATCCCCGCCAAGGGCACCGGGACGATGGCGTATCTGACGCGCGAGGACATCCCGTTCCACTACGCGCTCGCGGACTCCTTCACCGTCTGCGACGCCTACCACTGCTCGATGATCGGAGCCACGGACCCGAACCGCTTCTACATGTGGACGGGTTACACGGGCAACGACGGCAAGGGCGGCGGCCCCGTCCTGGGCAACGAGGAGGCCGGGTACGGCTGGACGACGTACCCCGAGCGGCTGGAGCAGGCCGGGATCTCGTGGAAGGTCTACCAGGACATCGGCGACGGCCTGGACGAAGAGGGCTCCTGGGGCTGGATCGACGACGCCTACCGGGGCAACTACGGCGACAACTCGCTGCTCTGGTTCAACAGTTACCGCGGCGCCCGACCCGGCGACCCCCTCTACGACAAGGCCCGCACCGGCACCGACGCCAAGAAGGGCGACGGCTACTTCGACGTCCTCAAGGCCGACGTGCAGGCCGGCAGGCTCCCGCGGATCTCCTGGATAGCCGCGCCCGAGGCCTTCTCGGAGCACCCCAACTTCCCCGCGAACTACGGCGCTTGGTACATCTCCCAGGTCCTGGACGCCCTCACCTCCGACCCTGAGGTATGGAGCCGTACGGCGCTGTTCATCACGTACGACGAGAACGACGGCTACTTCGACCACGTCGTCCCGCCGTTCCCGCCGGCCTCCGCCGCCCAGGGCGCCTCCACCGTCGACACCGCGCCCGACCACTACCCCGGCGGCGTCGAAGGCTACGCTCCCGGCCCGTACGGACTGGGCCAGCGCGTGCCCATGCTCGTCGTCTCCCCCTGGAGCACGGGTGGTTACGTCTGCTCGGAGGTCCTCGACCACACCTCCATCCTCCGCTTCATGGAGCGCCGCTTCGGCGTACGGGAGCCGAACATCTCGCCCTGGCGGCGCGCGATCTGCGGGGATCTCACCTCGGCGTTCGACTTCGGCCTCAAGGACACCGAGCCCGCTTCGCTCCCGGACACCGACGCGTACGAGCCCCCGGACAAGGAGCGGCACGACAGCTACGTGCCGAAGCCGCCCGCCAGCCCTTCCCTGCCCGGGCAGGAGGCCGGTTCGCGGCCCACGCGGCCGCTGCTCTACGCGCCGCGCGTGGACGGGACGACCGGAGCCGCCGACGGGAGATTCAAGCTCACCTTCACCGGCGGCGAGGCGGCGGGTGCCTGCTTCCTGGTCACGTCGGCGAACCGTACGGACGGGCCTTGGACGTACACCGCCGGGGCGGGCAAGGAACTCTCCGACACCTGGAACACGGACTCGTCGGACGGCGCTTACGACCTCTCCGTCCACGGCCCCAACGGATTCCTGTGCGTCTTCAGGGGGCCCGGCGGCACCGCGGGCCCCGAAGTGACCGGCCGCCATCTCCCGGCGAGCGGCGACATCGAGCTGACCATGACGAACCGCGGTGACGTCGACTGCAACCTCACGGTGACGAACGCGTACGACGGATCGAAGGAGACCTGGACCGTGCGCGCCGGCGGCCGCAGGGTGCAGAGGGTGAGCCTGCGGGCGAGCAGGCGCTGGTACGACCTGTCCGTGTACTCCGACACGGACCAGTCGTGGCTGCGCCGTCTCGCGGGCCACGTGGAGACGGGCACTCCGGGCGTCAGCGACCCGGCGACGCTGACGGGCTGAGCCGGCAGGGCCACCTTCGACCGAGTACGCCGAGAGGGCCGAGGAGGAGCCCGAGGGGAGACCGGGGGGCCGAGGCCTCATGACCCCAACCTGGTCGCCCCGTGCTAGGCGAGCTCGATCGGGTACGACGGCCGCCCCCGCAAGGCCGCGGGCCGCTGCGGACCGGGAGTCGGGCTCAGTCCCGGCGCCGGGCCAGGACCAGCCGGCAGCGGGGGCTGCCGTCCGGCAGGCGGCCGAGGGACTCCAGGGCGAGAGTGGTGACGGTGAATCCCGCGGCGACCAGGTCGCGACGTACCTCAGGGAGGCGGAACCTCCGGTAGTACATGACGAAACGGGGGTGCCAGAGCGCATTGCGCACCCGCATCGCCGCGTCGAATCCCCACAGCGTCCAGTACTGCCGCGAGCCGACGCGGGGTGGCGCCGGGACGGGGAAGGCGAACAGGCCGCCAGGGCGCAGGGCGGCGTGGACCTGCGCGAACAGCGTGGGCCGCTCATGCGGCAAGAAGTGCCCGAACGCCCCGAAGCTGACCGCCAGATCGAAGGCGTCGCGGGCCGGCAGCGCGCGTGCGTCGGCGCGCACCCACTCCGCGTCGGGCACCGCACGGCGGGCCTCGGCGAGCATGCCCTCGCTGAAGTCGACCCCGGTGACGGGTCCTGCGCACACCCGCCGCAGCACCCGCTCCACGCCCCCGCCGGTGCCGCAGCAGAGATCGAGCCCCGCCTCGAACGGGCCGAGCGGGCGCAGCACGTGAGCGGTGGCGTCCAGCATCCCGTCCGGGGTACGGAACGGGCTGCTGTCGAACTTCGGCGCGAGCAGGTCGTAGCCCCGCTGCGTGGACGACATGGCCTGCCGGACCAGCTCGGCGAGGCCCGGTCCCTCCGGGGAGATGAACAGCGTCACGCCTCCACGCTAGCCCGGGCAGCGGAGGCCGCCGAGGTGTTCAGTGCACGGCTCAATGCGATGCGGCCTGCCACGCGAACCCGTCCGGGTCGGTGAAGGGCTCGGCATCGCTGTCGATGACGAGCCGGTGCGATCCGGTGCCTTCGGGGGATACGCCGGCGACCTTGGCAAGGGCACGGCGTCCGTAGAGCGCCAGCTTGACGGGACTCGAAGGGGTGGCGAACTCGGCGTACTTGCGACCGAAGCTCTTCGTCACGGTGAGGCCGTGGTCGACGTAGAACCGCTTGCTCGCGGCCACGTCCGCGACTCCCAGCAGGAGCACGATCTCGTCGATCTCCCTGGTGGCGGGGCCGGTGTCCTTCTTCGCGGAGGTTGAGACCTGCCAGACCGTCCCGTCCGGGGCCCGTACGACGCCGCCGTAGCCCCAGAGCGACTTCGCCGCCGGCTTCAGCGCAGTGGCGCCGGCGTCGAGGGCGGTGTCGATGAGACCGGCGACGGTGGACGGCTGGGACACCGAGAGCGTCAGCGTGAACCCGCGGAAACCGGTTGTCGGCGCCTCCGAGGCCCGCAGGTGCACCTCGGGGCCCAGGCCGAAGGCGTCCGAGTAGAAGCGGCTGCCGGCTGATGGATCGGCCACCTCGAGGGTGACCGATTGGATGTCAGTCATGGTGGTCACGCTAATTTCGACGCGGGGCACGCGCTTCTCGATTCCTGACCGGTCTCGTCCGCCGGGCTGACGCCGCTTACGTGGCCGGTCCGGAGCACCCCTGCCCGTATGCGCGCGGCTGCACCTGCCCGCGTGCAGACGTGCGCGCACCGCCGGCCACCCAGGCCCAGACCCAGACCCAGACGCCTACGACAGCAGGAAGTCGCGCACGAGACCGGCTGCTTCCTTCGGCGCCTGGAGGTGAAGCATGTGTCCGGCCTCCCGCACCTGGGCGACGCGCAGTCCCGGCCGGGCGTTCTCCCTCAGCGCTTCCAGCTCGTTCCGCACTCCGGCCAGCAGCGCCTCGTTCAACTCCCGGAAGGGAGCGGGCAGTCGGGTCAGATCCGGCGCCTGCCCGCCCTGCACGAGGAGGGTGGGACAGACCGCTTCGCGTACGGCGGTGAAGGCGCTCCAGCCTTCGAGCGGTGCCATCAGGGCTGCTTGGGCCGAGGCCGCCGGCATGCGCTGGTGGCGCCCGTCCGCCAGCGGCCGGAGCGAACGCCGGGTGCCGGCTTCCTCCAGCGCTGCGTCCAAGCCGTACACGGCGGCTGCCTGACGGGCCCGCTCGACGGCCGCTTCGGTCTGTCCGGCATCGAGGACGTCCGGTGCGAGTGCCGCCGAGTGTGCCGCGAGTTGCTGGGCGCGCCGGGCCGCGACCACCTCGGGGTCCAGGCCCGGGTACAGCTCCGGCAGGCCGCCGCCGAGGCCGTCGAGGTCGGCCACACCCGGGCATTCGGGGCTCCGTTGGCCGTGGCACAGGGCGATCATGCCGCCCAGGGAGTGGCCGATCACGCGGGGGCCGTCCAGCGCCAGCGCATCGGTGACCGCGTCCAGATCGGCGAGATGCCCGGCCCAGCTGTAGTCCCCGTCCGCGGGCGGGTCGGACAGACCGTGACCGCGCAGGTCGTAGGAGACCAACCGCATTCCGGTCAGGTGGGGGCGCATGAGCTCCCAGTCGAGCAGGGTGCGGTTCGCTCCGTGACAGAGCACGACGTCCGGTCCGTCGCCGCCGTGGTCCGCCACGGCGATGTCCCCGGCGGGCCCGGCGACGCGGTTGTGCGGTGGTTGCGGCAAGGGGTCCCCTCTCAACGGCCGGCGCCGACGGGGCAGCGACTGGCGGTTCTCCGTAACCGCGGCTCGTCGTACGACGAGCCGGGCCTGACTTCCTAGTAGTGCTAGCCTATGACCTAGGAGTCCTAGGCAGCCACTGAAAATCGTGCCGCCGGGATCGCGGCTATGAACGGGATCGCGCCTACGGAGGTGCCACATGGTGCGAGCGGGACTCACTGCGGCCAAAGTGACGGAGGCCGCCGCGGAGTTGGCGGACGAGGTTGGGTCCGAAGGGCTCACGGTGTCCGCGCTGGCGAAGCGCTTGGACGTCAGGGACGCGAGCCTCTACTCGCATGTGAAGAGCCTGCGGGACCTGCGCGTGCGCGTCGCTCTGCTGGCTTCCGTGGAGATGACCGACCGCATCGGCTCCGCCGTGGCCGGGCGGGCGGGCAAGGACGCGCTCATCGCCTTCGCCGACGCCTACCGGCAGTACGCCCTCGACCATCCCGGCCGCTACGCGGTCAGCCAGATGGGTTTCTCCCCCGACGAGGCCCCCGACTCCGAGGCCGCCGGCTCCGCCCTGCGCCGCAGCGTCGAACTCACCTACGGCATGCTGCGCGCCTACGGCCTCGCCGAACCGGACCTGACCGACGCCGCCCGGCTGCTGCGCAGCACCTTTCACGGCTACATCCACCTGGAACTCAGCGAGGGCTTCAAACACCCCCGCGCCGTACGGGAGTCCTGGAAGCGCTCCGTCGAGGCACTCCACGTACTCCTGGAGAACTGGCCTTCACGGCCCGGACGGAGCGAGTGATGCACACACCCACCTCAGGCACCCTCAAGGTCCCCGGGGCCACCCTGCACTACGAGACACGCGGCAGCGGCCCCGTAGCGCTGCTGATACCCGGCGGCGCGGCCGACGCCGGCGTGTACGAGGGCATCGCGACGGACCTCGCCGCCCAGTACACCGTGGTCTCCTACGATCCGCGCGGGCTCTCTCGCAGCTCCCTCGACGGACCGCTCTCCGATCAGCGGGTGGAGGTCTGGAGCGACGACGCACACCGGCTGCTCTCCGTGCTCTCACCGGACCAGGAGGCCTGTGTCCTCGGCAGCAGCTCGGGCGCGATCGTCGCCCTCGATCTGCTGGTCCGGCATCCCGGGCAGCTGCGCACGGTGGTCGCGCACGAGCCGCCGCTGGTGGAGCTCCTGGACGATCCCGCCCCGTACCGGGCTCTCTTCGCGGAGGTGCGGGAGATCTTCCGTACGCAGGGTCCGGGGCCCGCAATGGCCAGGTTCAGCGAGGGCCTTGGAGGCCGGTCCACGCGCAAGGCGACCGAACCGGCGCCCGGAGTCAGGGAGATGGCGGCCCGGATGCACGCCAATCTGCCGGTCTTCTTGGAGCACATGCTGTGCCCGTTCACGGCGATCACGCCCGACCTCCCCGCGCTGCGCACCGTCGCCGGCAAGCTGGTGGTCGCGCTGGGGCGCGATTCGCGTGGCCAGGAACCGCTGTACGGGCCGGGCACCCGGCTCGCGGAACTGCTGGGCCGGAAGGCCGTCGAGTTCCCCGGCAGCCATGTCGGAGTCACCGAGTACCCGCGGGAGTTCGCCGGACAGCTGATGGAAGTGCTCCAGCGCGAGCCCCACTTGTAGGCGACCCGGCGCGTGGCGACACCGCTCGGGGTGCTGCCCGTCAGCCGGAGGGCTTCTTCCGGCGAGGTCTTCATTCGCCGTCGGGCAGGTCGATTCTCAGAGCCGCGACGGCCGCGCGCGCCTGCTCCGGTTCGGCGCCTTCGGCGATCGCGGACAGTGCCGCGCGCCAGGCTGCCGCGAGCACCCGGCCGAGCAGCGGCGCCGTCGGGACGGCCGTCCGGCTGAGCATCTCGGCCAGCCGGTCATGGGCCGTGCCCGCGGGCGGATCCCCCAGGATGCGGAGGAAGTCCTCCCGGACGGCGAACTCCAGGCCTACCGACAAGGCAGACGTCACTGCTGCCGCGCGGTCCGATGCGTGGGCCGCCAGTGCGCCTTCCATCCGGTCGAGGAGGCGCCGTTCCACGTCCTCCCGAACGAAGGCGTACAGCCCGAGCTTGCTGCCGAAGTGGTGGTACAGCGCGCCCGTGGTGACCCTCGCCGCCGCCGCCAGTTCGGCCACGGTGACCTCGTCGAAGGGGCGTGCTCCGAACTCCTTGACCGCAGCGAGCGCGAGCCTGCCCTTCGGGGAGGTCGACACCGGGATCCACTCGCGCACCCGAACATAATACGGTTATGCTGTGCGGAAATCCAGTTATGGCAGGAGGCTCCGCCATGAAGCTCGAGTTCATGTTCGTCCCGACCTCCGATCTCACGGCCTCGCTCGCTCTCTACCGCGACACCCTCGGGTTCACCGAGGTGTGGCGCGAGGGCGACGCCACCGTCGCCCTGGCCCTGCCCGGCAGCGACGTACAGGTCATGCTCGACGCGAACGACCCCAAGGCCCCCGTCGGGCCGCTGTTCGTCGTCGACAGCGTCGTGACCTTCCATGCTGATCGCCCGGAGAACCTTGCCGTCCTCGCCGGGCCCTCGGAGATCCCCGGCGGTTTCCTGGCCACCTACCAGGACCCGGGCGGCGCGACGATCTACGTCATGGACCAGTCGACAGACCAGACCGCCCCGTAGGAGCGAGGGCGGCCGGCCCGCAGCCGCAGAGGCTGCGGAAGCGGTGCCCGATGCGGGCGAAGCGGGCGGTCTCGTGTCCACCGTCCCCGCTCACGCTTCACCGCACCACTGGGGCGACGGCCGCGCTGGTTGCCGCGAGCCCGTACGTCGGAAGCGCACAGGTGCAACCAATTTGGAGTCAGGTGTGTCTCCTGACGCGAATGGCCTAGACAAACAAAGGAATTCGCGATGACACCCTTGAGACGCCCCGATGTCCGCAGTGCTCGCGGAGGGCGGGCCGGCCGGGCCGCTGTGCCGCTCGCCGTCGCACTGCTGGCGGCGGGCGGCCTGACCGCCTGGTCGCTCACCCCGGAGGAAGCGCACGCGGCGCCGGCCGAGGCTGCGGCCCCCGCGGAGGACCTCAACGGCGACGGCCACGCGGACCTGGTCTCCGGCGCTCCGGGAGGCAAGGTCTCCGGCAAGGCGCAGGCGGGGTACGTGACGGTGACGTACGGATCGGCGGACGGCATCGACCCGTCCAGCAGGACGCTGCTGAGCCGTTCGACGAGCGGTGTGCCCGGATCGGCCGCCGCCAAGCAGCAGTTCGGCAAGACCTTCAGCACGGGCGACCTGGACGGCGACGGCTACGGCGACCTCGTCGTCGGTTCCGCCGACGCGCCCTCCGGCAGCGTGATCCTGTGGGGGTCGCCGTCCGGGCCGGCCAAGGGCACGGCGCTCGACGAGTACGGGCGGACTCCGCAGGCGGGCGACTTCGACGGCGACGGCAAGGCGGACCTGGCGCTGCTCGGCGACGCCGACGTGGGCGGCGACGACCCCGTGACGCAGCCGGCCGCACTGCTCAAGGGCCCGATATCCCGCGACGGTTCGCCCGCCGGGCGGCTCGACTTCATGGACAAGTCCGAGTGGTGGGGCTACGGCGACGACGGCCCGGGCTGCGCGGAGGACGACTCGTGCGTCGATGGCCCTTCGTCGGTCAGCGGCCCCGTCAAGGCGAAGGCCGCCGGCGACGTCAACGGCGACAAGCGCCAGGACATCGCGATCTGGCAGTACGAGGGCGACGGCGTCTGGGGCAACCACGTACTGCTCGGGGGCAAGGCCGGCTTCACGACGACGAGCACCGTGGGCGACTTCGGCTCCGCCGGCGACGAGGGCGACAGCGACCTGGGTGACGTGGACGGCGACGGATTCGACGACGTCGTGCTCGGCGCCGGCGTGAACCAGAAGGTCACCGTCGTCTTCGGCTCGGCCTCGGGTCCGTCCGGCGACCGCGCCCAGTCCTTCGACCAGAGCCTGGCCGGGTTCCCCGGCGCGCAGGAGGACGGCGACCGGGTCGGCTCGTGCGTCTCGGTCGCCGACGTCACCGGGGACGGCAACGCGGAGGTCGCCGTCGGCATCAGCGGGGAGGACTTCGGCGGGCTGACGGACGCCGGGTCGGTCGCGCTGCTGCACGGCAGCCCCTCCGGCGTCACCGGCACCGGCAGCCAGGTCGTGCACCAGAACACGGCGGGCGTGCCCGGAGTCGCCGAGACGGGCGACGAGTTCGGGGCGGCATGCGCACTGAAGGACGTCGACGGCGACGGTCACCGCGACGTGAACGTCTCCTCGACGAAGGAGAACGCCTCGGCCGGAGCCGTGTGGTCGCTGCGCGGGACGGGCGACGGCCTGACGACGGACGGCGCCGCCGCGTTCGGCCCCGGTGACGTCGGGGGTCCCGTCGCCGATGCACGCCTCGGTGGCTTCCTGCGCTGAGGCCGCAACCGCCGGGCGGGCGCAGACGCACCCGCCCGGTCCGGTCCGGGCCGGGCGGGTGCGTCTGCCGACTTCGCCGTGGAGCGGGTGACGGGCTTCGAATCCGCCCTCTGCGCCCGGGAATCACCGTCCGGAAGTCCCGAAGTCCCGGGTGACAGGCCGTCGTTGCCCATGATGGTGCCGTTCAGCCCTGCGGCTCGCTGATGTTGACCATCCAGGAGATGCCGAACCGGTCCGTGCACATGCCGAACACATCGCCCCACATCTGCTTCTCCAGGGGCACGGCCACGGTGCCTCCCGCGGACAACTTCTCCCAGTAGCCACGCAGTTCGGCGTCGTCGTCGCCGCTGAGGCTCACCGAGAAGTCGTTGCCCGGGGTGTGCTCCGTCCCCGGCGGGGCGTCGGCACCCATCAGGGCGAAGCCGCTCGGCGTCTCCAGCATGCCGTGCATGATCTTGTCCGCCTCGGGCGTGCCGCTCTGGCCGAACTCGCCGTAGCTGTTCAGGGCGAGCGTGCCGCCGAAGACCTCCTTGTAGAACTCCATCGCCTGCCGGGCGTCGCCGCCGAAGCTGATGTACGGGTTGAGACGCGAGGTCATGAAAACCTCCTGAATCGGATCAAACAGTGGATTCCGCACAATAGCCCGGACCACTGACAACGGCACCAGGATGAACTCCGCCAATGACCGGCCGCGGGGCGACCGTTGCCGTGCGTCGCACCGTCAGTCCGCACCGTCAGTCCTGCCGTCAGCCGCTTCCTCAGTCGCCTCGCCAGATGTTGTCGAAGGCATCCTGCTCGACGGATCTCCGTTGCCGTACGGCCTCCAGTTCCACCGACGCGCCGTCGACCGCGGCGAGCACGGTCTCCACCGCCTCGTCGGGCGCGACCAGGGTGTCCCGCCCGGTCTCGTCGTCGCGTATGCCGACGGTCGTCGCAAGTGTGACGAGGACGGGCTCTTCCGATGCCCAGCGGTCCCCCGCCCGGCGGCGGTCGGGCGAATCCGCCGGCACGGTCCGGCCGGTCCGGAACGGCATCCAGCGGCTGCGCTGCCGCGTGAGCCGCCCTTCCGACTCAAGGGCGGCCAGATAGGCCGACGCCAGGCCGCGGCCTCTGCGCCACAGCCAGTCGCCGGCGGACTCGTACGGCGTCTCCCGGACGAGCGACGCCGCGGCCTCGTCCAGCAGGCGATCCGCTGTGGCCGTCCGGTCGCCGGGCACGATCCGGCCGTCTTCCAGCGTGACGGCCCCGGCACCCAGGAGGTCGATCAACTCGGCTCCCGCCAGGGCGAGCGACAGTTCGCCCTGCTTCACGGGGCGACTCGGCGTCACGTCCAGGGCGGTGATCATCAAGTCCCGCGGTGTGCTCATGGAGGGCTCCACATCAGGGGCGCCGGCAACGGATGCGACACCGGCTCTTACCGGCCACGCACCCGCTTGACGACGGGTTGTGCCGGTGTGGAACTGGGGCCCCCGAGACGTACTCCCGTCAACCAGCCTAGGGAGCGAGAGCGGCGGCTGCATTCCCACGCCGCTGCCACCCCGCTGCCAACCCGCTGCCACGCCACCGCGCCACCGCGCCACCGCCGCCCGCCGCTGCCATGCGCTGTTCCCACGCTCCGTGGGCGCGCTGAGCGAGCCCATGCGGGCACCCGGCCGCCGTGCTGTAGTGGTCAAGTGAAGCGAAAGCACACAAATGCGCCGATGCCGCGCACCGGACGGTCCGGCAAGGCGGACTCCGGCGGTGCGCGGGCCCAGCAGGCCGAGGAGCAGCGCCGCAGGGTCCGGCTCATGATCAAGATCACCGCTCGAGCAGGTGCGTACCGGAAGGGACTGATCGCGGCAGTGGGCCGCCTCAGCCCCGAGGAAGCGGTGATCCTCGCCGATCTGGAGCGGAACGGGCTGCAGGTGCCGCAGTTGCACGACGTGCTGTGCGGCGGCCACGTGCTTGTGGACGACCCGCAGCTGTACGAGGACTGGCGGTTCGCGGAGGGCAGCCGTCCGCGTCTGTCCAGCCATCACCGTGACATCGACAAGACGCGGTATCCCGATATCGGGATGCGCGGCGACGTCGTACGGGAAAAGCTGCACGGGCGCACGGCGCAGGGCACCTGGGTGCAACTGGAGAAGACCCCGGCGGCGTTCGGCAAGCGCAAGCTGCCCACCCTGAACGACCTCCGGCATCTCGTGGACTACGTGGTGTACCGGATCACCCGCAGCAATGTCGGCCCCTGGGGCCTGTCACGGATGACCGAGCGGCGCCCGATGTACCTCTCGCCGGTCCTGGCCGTGCCCACGTCGCTGACGCCGCCGGTCGAGCGGTCGCTGACCCGGGCGCTGCGCCGGCTCGAGGAGGACGACGACGTCACCGCCGTGTCCCAGGACCTGGCGGTGCGGTTTCCGCCGCCCGACCGGGCAGACCTGGCGGGCGAGTTGGGGCATGCGCTGTCCGGCAGGGCCGGGCGGGGGCTGTTCGGCAGCTCCGACGTGTGGGTCACGCAGACGCCTTCGCGCAGCGCTGCCGCGGTTCTCCGGGAGAGCCCCGAGGCGCCTGCGGCGGACGCCTGGCCGGAGAGAGGAGCAGCATGAGCGACGACGAGCGCAACGATCCTCCGGCGACACCGCCGACACGGCCGGAACCGGGCGACGCGTCCGTCCCCGAGGGGCTGGTCTCCGCCGTGCTGAACCTGGTGGACACCGGACCTGTGCTGCTCGGTGCGTACACCATCGCCGAACTCACCGCTGTGGACGCGATCGTGGACTTCCTGGAGGCCCGCCCGTCGGACGAGGTGCTAGCCGAGGCCGTGCGGTCGCTGGCCGCACGGCAGTTGCTCGTCGCGGGCTCGGCGGGCGAACAGGTCCAGGTGCGGGGAGACCTGGGCATCACCGTGGCGTTCCAGCGGAGGGCGCGGAAGGTGCTCGACGCCCGTACGACCGGCACGGGTCCGGGGGAGCCATGGCGGATCCTGCTGCTGCCACAGCCTGAGGAGATCTGCCTGATGGTGCGCATCGACGCGCTCGGCGTCCACCAGATCGGTCTGCACAAGCTCGACGAAGCGCTCCGCATGCTCATCGACTGGCTGCCCGCGGGCCGGGTGGCGAAGCCCGATCCCGCGATGGACGTGGATGCCGTGCTCGCCGCGGCGGAGCGCTCCGCGCTCGTCACCGTCACCGACTACACGGCGCAGGGATCGGCCGAAGTCGCCGGTGCCAGCAGCGACTTGATCCTCGCCCGCAACGACGGACGGCTGCACGTGCTCTCCCGTGACCCGCGCGACCGGGCGGAGCTGGTGCCGAGCGGGGCGGAGGAGAAGGAGGACGTCGAGAACAGGCTCGTCGGCCTGCTGAGGTAAGGGCCGACGTAAGCTCAGTCGGCCATAGCCACATAGATCGGAGTCGCCACGACCACACCTGGCTCGACGTGCAAGGTCTTGGCCAGGAACTCCAGTCTGGTGGGCGGTGTTGAAGAGAGCGCCTGCAACGCTATGTCAACGGCTTCGGGGTAGGAGTAGTAGTCGGGCTCTCCCGTGGCCTGCTGCCATTCAGGGGCGGAGGCCAGTGCGTTGAGAAACTTGAGGGTGTAGTAGTAGGGCGCGTGATTCGCGCCGGCCTTGGGAGCGGCGCCGACCAGGCTGTCGGGGGATCCGATGAGTGCGCACTTCACTCCGCCCACGAGCCCTCCGAAGAAGGCCAGTTGCGACGCGTACTCGTGCACGATGCCGTATCGGAACGACTCGGCACCCGCGATGTACCGGCCCGGCTGTGCGACCGATCCAGGAGGCTCACTCTTCCTGAGATAGGCGTCGAGCACCCCGACCCGGGCCGAGACCTCAGAGGGGTCGCCACCGGGTTTTCCTCTCACCGTGGCCCCCAGCACTCCCGCACTGACTTTGAACTCGGTCTCGAATGCCTTGATGAACGACTGCGGGATCTGAGGTAAGAGGTTGTCCAGCTTCGACTGAGATATGTAGAGGTAGTACTTGAGCGGAATGCGGCGCTTTCCTCGCCCGAACAGATTCACCCTGTGTCTCCCCTTCGCTCCTTCGCTCCTGGCCGAGTTGCGAGCACGGGCGGGATCGCCCGGCCCGGCCCTGCCCTACGCCTCGCCCTCACATACTTACTCACCCACTCACTGCGTGGCCGTGACGATGCAGCGTCGCAGCTCCTCGAAGGCTTCCGGGGTGCCCTCGACGGTCACTCCGGTCGGGCCGCCGGGCTGCTCGCGGTTCCACAGCCGGCGCAGCACGGCCGCCGGAGGGCCGCTCACGGTGACGTCCACCGCGTCGGGCGCCTCCGGCGCGTGGTCGCCGGGGCCGCCCTCGACGGCGAACAGCCCCGGGCCCGTACGCACCCGCCACGCCGCACCGTCCGTGCGCACCGCGTACGTCCGGCCCGGCGAAGCGTCCAGGATGTCGCTGAAGTAGGCGCCCCACTCGGCGACTCCGTACGCCACGAAGACCTTGAGCAGCTCGTCGATGCCGTCGACGGCGAGGTCGGCCGGGACGGGCGCGACCGGTTGCCCGGTGCCGAGTTCCGCGTCGATGCGGTGGATGACCGTCTCCTGCGCCATCCGCCGGGACCAGAATCCGACGGTCCGGTCCGGGGTGTACCAGGAGCCGGCCGGATCCTCCGGCTTGCGGGCGGCGAATTCCTTCAGCAGCCCTGCGTACGCCCGGTCGAGCAGCGCCGGCGGATCCTCGTCCGCGAGTTCGGCCGCGAGTTCGGCCGACGGCCACGGGTCGGGCTCGGCGCCCTCGCGCATGGCCAGCGTCTTGTGCAGATACACCTCGCCGACGTGGCGGATCAGATCGGCGACGGTCCAGCCGGGGCAACTCGGCACGGCCGCAGCGAGGTTCGCCGGTGCGACGGCACGCAGGCGGGCGAAGTCGGCTGCCAGGCAGTCGAGATATCGGGAATGGTCCATGCCGGGAAGTTCAGCACATACCTCCCGCCGGCTCAGCAGAATTCCTGTCCTGCGGCTCGCCCGTCGGGGGCGGCGGCGTTCACCTTCCGTACGTGAAGAGCCGTGCGGGGACGAAGAGTTCGTGCCCCGCGGTGAACCGGATCCGCACTCCGGCGGTCGTCCACTCGGCGGACTCGATCCCGCCGGACCCGAGAGAGGCGTCGACGTCCAGCATGTGCCCGTAGGACAGGCCCGGATCCCGGCCGACGACCAAGCGCCAGGATTCCCGTCCGGACAAGGTGTGTTCGCGGACCAGCCCCAGGTGATGGCGCGACTTGTCCTCGTAGGTCACGGAAGGCGGTGCGTCGCTCCGGTGTACGACCTCGGACCGCGGCCACCACAGGACGGTGAGCAGCGCGGCGGTCAGCGCGACGCCCAGCACGGCGCCGAGGAACAGCTGACGCAGGCCGTTCGGCCGGCGGATACGGCTGCCCCCGTTCTCGCGCGACGACGATTCGGTCCGGACGATGACGGCCCTCCTCCTGGCACAGACAACTCGCCGCGGCCGCAGATCGGATCACTGACAGCCGAAGGTCAGGACGCACACTCCAGCCGGGAGGTTGATCCCCCGCGGGGTGCGGAGGGGGCAGGGGCGGCGCCGAGGAGGTCGAGGGGGTCCCGGCGAGGGGGTCAGGAGTGCAGGGCCCGGCTCGGCGGCTGGCCGTACGCGTCGTGGTAAGTGGCGGAGAACTTCCCGGGGTTGGGGAAGCCCCAGCGTGTGGCCACGGAGTCGACCGTCGCGCCGGTGGTGGGGTCGGCGGCCTGGAGGTCACGGCGGGCCCGTTCGAGGCGGGCGCGGTACAGGTAGCCGAGCGCGCTGGTCCCGTACTGCCGGACGAAGCCGTGCTGAAGGGCGCGCGCCGAGACGGACGCGGCGGCGGCGATGTCGGCCAGGCTGAGCGGCCGGTCGGCGTTGGCCTCGATGAACGAGACGGCGCGGCGCAGCGCGGCCGGTGAGATCTGGCCGGGACCGGGCTGGTAGTCGGCCGTCATGGTGGTGTTCGGGAAGGTCTTCACTGCTGCCGTACCGAGAAGGCTGAGCGTCTGCTCGTAGACCAGCGGCTCTGACAGCGGGCTGTCGGGGCTCTCGAGCTGGCTTGCGACGAATCCGACCGTGGAGCGCCAGAACCGGTCCATCGCCGGGGACACGGGTGTCGTCCCGACGAAGTTCACCTCGCCGGTGCCGCCGTACTCGGCGGCCGCCTCATGAGCTGCCTGCAGAGGCACCGAGATGACTTCCTTGTTGAGGCGGTCCCAGCTGATCGTCAGCGGCCTTCCCGCAGGGCACACGGCCGTGTCGCCCATGCGCAGGCGGGTCTCGATGTCACCCGCCGTGACGGTGAGAGTCCCTCCCCTCACGAACATGAACATGAGGTAGTCGAGGGGCGCGCATTCGATGCTCATCGTCGAGTGCGTGAGGTGATCAAGGCTCATTCCCCCGGCGCTCGTACGGCGGCCGTCGAATATGAACTCGTCAGTGTGGCCGTACTTCGGCCGGAAGGCGCCGTACATCTCGGCGCTCATGGCCTCCGCGGTGTCCGGGTCGGATGTTGCGAACTCGGAGCGCTCGACAGGCAGCCGCTCGATATCCACCGGCATGATCGCCTCCCGGCCGACGACGGACGAACAGGCAGCAAACTCTCTTTTCGACCGTACTACTCACCTGCCCGGACCCGGCCCGGGCCCGCTGCCACCTTCGGCAGACCGGCAACGGTCGCCGGGGGCAACGGCTCACCGGGTTGGGAGGACCGCCGGGCGGGCCCGTGGGCGGGCCGTCACCGTACGGACGTGAAGGGAAGCCGCCGGAGCTCACTGCCAAGATCACCGGAATCTACTGCGCCGTGCGTGGCGCAGTTCCCCGCCGTGGCCGACGTCCGCACGTCCCTGGTCTACGAGCATCTGCGCCGGCGCCCGGTGGAGATCCTGCCGCCACGCGGCGGCGGAGGCCGGGAGGACGGTCCGGACCGGCCGGACCGGCCGGCCAGGGAAGTCGCGCGTCCCCGGAGCCGGTGACCGACGCGGTCCGCGGTCGGCGCGTGGTGTCCGCCCCGCTCCCATACGGCGGAAGAAGCCTGCCGTGCACGCGTCGCGGCGCCGCCCGCAGCAGCCGGCGGGTGAGCATGTGCGGACCCGAACTGGAACTCCTCCCGCACGGAGGCGGTGTGATGCCCGGTCGCGACGAGCCCGTCCCGTCCTCCCCCGGCTCGGTGCGTACACGGGCCGTGCGGCACCTGCCCCAGGAACAGCTGCTGTTCGGGGGCACCTACGGGCTCGTGCTGTCCAGCGCGCTGATCGCCGCGCTCGAGAATCCCGGGGAGGAATCCGATCCGGCGTCGGACCTGCTGTGGGTGCTGCTCGCCACGGCGGCGACCGCCGCCGCTCACGGCTATGCGCATGTGATCGCCCACCGTGCCACAGCCCGCGGAGAGACCTCCGTGCGAGCCCTGCGGACGATGCTGGCCGAGTGGCCGCTGATCGCCGCCGTGCTGCCCACGGCCGTACTGCTGTCGATCGCGGCAGCGGGGTGGTTGGCGGAGAGCACGGCCGTGGAGGCGGCGCTGTGGTTCAACACCGTCGCGCTGTTCGCCTGGGGAACGTGGGCCGCCCGTATCGCGGGGCGCGGGTGGCCCGGCTCGTTCCTCTCGGGGTGCGTGGACCTGGTGTTCGGACTGGTGATCGTCTTCGTCAACGCCGTGAGTCACGCTTGACTTGGACGGCGGTTCAAGCCGAAGACTCGGTCCATGGAGATCACGAGCGAAGCACGCGCCGGTACCGCACCAGTCCTCATGCACAACACCATGAAGATCGCCGAGGGGCATCTGGACGGCTTCCGTGAAGCCGTCCGCAGCGCGGTCGAGTTCGTCGAGCAGCACGGCCCGCAGCTCATGGTCAGGGTGTTCGTCGACGAGCCCGGGATGCGGGCCCACAGCTTCCAGTTGTACGACGGCTCGGAGGCGGTCCGCACCCACTGGAGGCTGTCCGACCCCTACATCGCGGCGGTGATGGAGCACTGCTCCGTCGAACGGCTGGACGTCTACGGAGACCCGGACGAGCAGGTGCGGGCCGCGCTGGCACCCGGCTCCGGTGGCGCGTTCCCGGTGAGCATCACCCCGCTCTTCACCGGGTTCCTCCGTCTCGCGGACGCGGGAACGGACGCGGGCACTCCGTAGGCCCGGCGCGGGTTCCGGTTCTCTGACCTGCACATCTGAGGGTTTTCGCTCCACTTCGGGCTCGGTTACGCATGAGTAGCGCTTACTCACGACCTGCCCCTCGGCACGTGCTGGGCTCTGCGGTACGGCGGCGCCCGTCATGCACGACGGGCCGGGGGAGATCGCCGCCGCGTACCGATGACCGATCAAGTGCTGAGGAAGACCATGCGCAATCGACTGCGGCTCGCTGCCGCAACCGCGACCGTCCTGGCCGCGTGCAGTCTGGTGATCACCGGCTGCGGCCCCGAGGACGACTCCGGTGCCGGCGCCCCGGCATCGTCCACCAGCTCCACGGCCAGCCCTGGCGGCGGCGGGGACGAATCCGTCGGCGGCGCGGGCGACGACGGCAACAACGAGGACCAGGGCGCGGGTACGGCCGGCAACGAGGTCTCCAACGGCGGGACAGCCGACGACGGAGGCACAGGCAACCACAAGCCGGACGCGCCTGCCTGCACCGAGAAGAACACCGCCGTCACGATCAGAACCGCCGTCGGCTCCGGCACCGGTGAGATCCAGGTGTTCAACAACAGCGGACGTTCCTGCTCCGTCTACGGCGCGCCGAACGTCGTCCTGGAATCGTCGGACGGCGAGATCCTCAACCCCGAGCCGGACACCGACGAGAGTCAGGAAGCCCCGCTCGTCACGGTCGACTCGGGCAGCGTCGCCACCGCGGATCTGACGTACGAGAGCGGCCCGGTGAGCGAGGGCGGCTCGCAGGACGGGATCACCTGCGGGAAGAACGCCGAAACGGCCGAGGTGTCCAATCAGGACGCGACCTGGAAGGCCGAGATCCGCGCCAACGAGGCAGGCGACGCGGACGCGTCGGAGGCCGGTCTGATCGTCTGCGGCCCGAAGACCACGGTGGGGCCGTTCCAGCAGTGAGCACCAGACGTGACACCGGCACGGGCACAGGCACAGGCCAGGGCGCAGGCGCGGGCGCGGGCACAGGCAAGGACGCCCGCGAGCGCAGCGGAGAAGGCACCGGCAGCGGCGTCGGCGAGTCCCCGCATCCGCAGGGGAGTAGTGATTACTCATGCGTACGGCCCGGTTCCGTTCAAGAATCCACCAGGTCGTACGGACGGCCGTACGCGCGCCCCGCACCGACCGGCGGGGCGTCGCCGAGGAAGGGGGATCAGGTGCCGGTCTCACGTCGCAGGATGCTGACCTTCGCCGCGGTGGGTGTGGCCGCGGCGGCGATCGACGCGGGCGGGAAGGGCCGCGCCGCCGCGCTCGCCGCATCGGAGCTGCTCTCCCCCATGGAGCAGCTCCCGAAGAAGGCCGCCGGCACCACGCTGAACCGCACGGTTCTGCCCGGCCCGCCCGACGGGAACGGCTTCCGCAAGCTCGTCGAGGGAAAGGGCGAGGACCATCTGCTCCGTACGGACATCACCGACGTACGGGCGCAGAAGCTGAAGCCCCTGGCCGCGTTCGGGCATCTGAGCGATCTCCACATCGTCGACGACCAGTCGCCGTCCCGCGTGGAGTTCCTCGACCGCTACAACGACGACCCGGGCTCGGGCTGGCCGTTCTCGGCCGGCTACCGCGCGCACGAGTTCCTGTCGCTGCATCTCGTCGACGCGATGTGCCGCTCGCTCAAGCAGCTCGGCGAGGGCCCGAGAACGGGACTGCCCCTCGCCTTCACGGTGGTCACGGGCGACGCCGTCGACAACGCTCAGCTCAACGAGACGCGTTGGTACATCGACCTCCTCGACGGCGGCAAGTCCGTACGGGCGGACTCCGGCTCGACGGGCAAGGACGAGAGCGTCGCGAACGGTGCCTTCGGCAAGAGCGAGCACTACTGGCGCCCCGAGGAGCCGGTGGACCCGGCGAACCGCTACGGACGGCGCGGATTCCCGCAGATCCAGGGCCTGTTGGGCGCGGCACGCAAGCCGTTCACGGCGGGCGGGCTGGGCATGCCCTGGTACGCCGTGTACGGGAATCACGACGTGATGGCGCAGGGCAACCTGCCCATCGACACCGACCTGCCCTTCTTCCACTCCCTGAAGCACCACACCGTGAACGGCTCCAAATGGACCGAGGGCCCCGAACTCCCCGGTGACATGGAGGACTTGGACCTCTTCGACGTGATCAAGGCCGTGTTCGACGGTGTGGAGTCGCAGGACGTCACGGCCGATGCCGAGCGGCGTCTGCTCAGCCCAGGGGAGTTCGTCGGGGAGCACCACCGCACCTCCGGGCTGCCGGCCGGGCACGGATTCGCGGCCGGCAGCGACAAGGCGTACTACGCGATACCGGCGGGGGCTGACGACCCGGTCGCCTACATCACCCTGGATTCCACCAATCCGGGCGGCCTCGACAACGTCCAGAACAACGCGGACGGCGGCATCGACGAGGACCAGTTCCGCTGGCTCGAGGAGCGGTTGAAAGAGCACTGCAGCACGTATTTCGACGAGTCGGGCGAGGTCGTGACGCAGCAGGGAGTGCGGGACAGGCTCGTCGTCGTCTTCTGCCACCACCCGATCCACACGATGACCAACACCGAGAACGACCACCGTTCCGGGGAGGAAGTGGAAGCCCTGCTGCTGCGCTTCCCGAACGTCGTGCTGATGGCGAACGGCCACACCCACCGCAACGAGATCAGACCCCACGCACGGCCCGAAGGGCACGCCAAGCCGGGCGGCTTCTGGGAGGTCTCGGCGGCCGCGCACATCGACTGGCCGGTCCAGAGCCGCGTCATCGAGATCGCCGCGGGCCGGGACGGCGAGGGCAGGGAATGCCTGGCCGTCTTCACCACGGTCCTCGACATCGACGCGCCTCTGGAGAGCGGCGGCGACCTGGGCAGCCCCCGGGCTCTGGCGTCCCTGGCGCGGGAGCTGGCCGTCAACGACCTCCAGGTGGACGAGGGCCACCGCGGCAGCGAGAAGGACCGCAACGCCGAGTTGCTGCTGCCGGCGCCCTTCCCCGTATCCGGAATGAAAGCACCACGCCAGGGCGCCGCCGCGCGCCGCACCAGAGCACGTGAAGAGCCCGTACAGACCCGCTGACAGGCGCGTTTCTGTGCGTAGAGTTGCCGCATGGACGAGTCGCGTGTGCCGGCTTCTGGGGCGGGCTGGCCCCTGTACGGCCGGGACGAGGAGCTCGGCCGTCTCACGCGTGCACTGACGGCGAACCGGTGTTCCGGCCTGGTCGTCTTCGGCCAGGCCGGCGTCGGCAAGTCACGCCTGGCCGAGGAGTGTCTCGCCGTGGCGGAACGTGCGGGCTTCCGGGCCGGGCGTGCGGTGGCGAGCACGGCGGCCGCGGCCGTACCGCTCGGGGCGATCGCTCATCTGCTGCCGACCGGCGTGGATCTCACCGATCCCGTGCGGGGGTTCGCCACGGTCGCAGGGGCCATCCGGGACGGCGGTGATCACCGGGAGCGGTACGCGGTGTTCGTGGACGACATCCATCTGCTCGACGCGACGTCCGCGATGCTGCTGCGGCAGCTGATGGACGCGGGCGTGATCACGCTGATCGCGACGATCCGTACGGGGGAGCACGCCACGGAGGCGGTGCAGGCGCTGACCGCGGGCGAGCCGGTCTTCCACGTCGGTCTTGACGCCTTCGACCTGCGGCGGACCGAAGGGCTGCTGAACGAGGTCCTCGGAGGACCCGTCAGCCGCAGCACGGTCAGGGACCTGCACGAGGTCTCCGGCGGCAACGTGCTCTTCCTCCGCGAACTCGTACGGGGAGCGCTGGAGAACAACGCGCTCACCAGCGACGGCGAGGTCTGGGAGGCGGGCCCCGGGGCGGACTGGACGACGGTGCGGCTGGCCGAACTCATCCGCGTGAAGGTGGACGCTGTCGCGGGTGCCGGACGTGACGCGCTCGAACTCCTCGCCTGCTGCGGGGCACTTCCCCTCGCCGCTCTCGAAGAGGCCGCGCCGCAGGACGTACTGACGGAGCTCGAACGCAAGGGCCTGATCCGGTTCGGCACCGACGGGCGGCGCACCCGCGTCTCGCTGGCACACCCCCTCTACGAAGAGGTCCTGCGCAGCTCCGTGCCCGCCCTGCGGCACCGGGCGATCCAGCTCGAACAGGCCGAGCGCATCGAGGCGTTGGGGGCACGCAGACGCGGTGACGCGCTGCGCATCGCGACCTGGCGGCTCGACGCCACGGGCAAGGCGGATCCGGCCCTGCTGCTGCGGGCTGCGCGGCTCGCCCACTACGCACACGACCACCCGCGCATCCTCGCCTTCCTCGAAGCGCTGCCGGAGACGCACCACGACACCGGGACCAGGCTCATGCTGGGTGAGGCGCACTTCCTCACCGGCGGCTGGGATCTGGCCGACGCGGTGCTGGCACAGGCGGCCCAGTCCGCCCGGAACGAGCCGGAGCGCATAGCGATCACCGTGACGAGGACGACGAACCTCCTGGTGAGCAACACGCCGCTCGCCGACATACTCGAAGTCAACGAGGCCGCGCGGGCCGCCGCGTCCTCCGACACCGTCCGTGAACTGTTCCTCGTCAACGAGGGCTTCATCAGGCTCGCCAGCGGAGAACCCGTCACCGGGCTGGAGTTGCTGGATCTGCTCGAACCCGAAGCCGAACGGGCGCCCGACAGACGGATGTGGCTGTGCGCGGCAGCGGTGCGAACTCTCGCGTTGGTCCTGGTCGGCCGCACCGAGGAAGCCGCCCGCTGGGCCGAACACGCCCACGCGGCCCATGTGCTGACCGACGAGGAGGCACGTCCCGCGCACCCGGCCGTGCAACAGGGGACGCTGGTGCTCGCGCTCGCGGAGGCAGGGCGGCTGGAGGAGGCCGCGGCCCTCTGCGAGAGCGTGAGCGCCGAACTCGCCCGCCACAGCCCCCTGTTGCGGGTCTTCCCCGCACTGCTGAGCGCCCGTACGCAGTGGCTGGCCGGCCATCCCGCCACCGCGCGCCGCATGTACGCCGAACTCGCGGCGCTCGCCCGCCGTGAACACCAGGTCAAGCTGCTGCGGATCGCGCTGAGCGGGCTGGCCGCGTGCGCCGCCGTGCTCGGGGACCCGGAAGCCGCCGGAAACGCCCTCGCGGAGCTGGGCGAAATGGCGGGCGGGGCCCCCGGCTACTTCTCGGTCGGGGAGGAGCGCCTCGGCGAGGCGTGGCTGCTCGCCAGCAGCGGGCACCGGAGCAAGGCGCGGAGCGTGCTGACCGAGGCGGCGGACGCCGCGCGCTCCACGGGGCACATCACATCGGAGGGTTTGCTGCTGACCGACGTGGCACGGCTGGGCGGAGCCGCCGACGTCGCCGAACGGCTGGCCGCGGTCGCGGAGCGGTGCGACGGCGAACTGGCGGCGGCGCGGGCCCGGTTGGCCTCGGCGCTCGCCGCGGGCGACCCGGCGCGGCTTCTCGAGGTCACCGGGGAGCTGGAGGCGCTGGGCGCTCATCTTCCGGCCGCCGAGGCCGCCGCCGCGGCCTCCGGCGTCTGGCACCGACGCGGTGAGGGGCGTCACGCCACGGCGGCGTCGGTGCGTTCGTGCGCCATCGCGGAGGAACACTGCGAGGGAGCCCGTACTCCTCTGCTCGACGCCGTACGTGCGGCGGCTCCGCTGACCGACAGGGAGCACGAGATCGCCGTGCTGGCCGCGGCCGGCGAGCCGAGCAAGGAGATAGCCGCGTCGCTGACCCTGTCGGTGCGCACCGTCGACAACCATCTGCAGCGGGCGTACGCCAAGCTCGGCATCGCCACCCGCCGCGAACTCGCCGCCCGTCTGGGGCAGTCCGGGGGCACCGGGCCGTCCGGCGGGGCTTGAACCGCCGGGCGGCGGTCACGTCAGGAGGGTCTCCGCCTCCGGGGTCTCGTCGCGGCTGCCGGGCAGTGTCTGCTCCGTCCAGATGACCTTGCCGTCCTTGGTGTAGCGCGTCCCCCAGCGCTCCGCGAACTGCGCGACGAGGAAGAGGCCGCGGCCGCCCTCGTCCGTCGTGGCCGCGTAACGCAGGTGCGGCGAAGTGCTGCTGTGGTCGGAGACCTCGCAGATGAGGGCGCGGTCGTGGAGCAGCCGCACCTTGATGGGCCCGGTGCCGTACCGGATGGCGTTGGTGATCAGTTCGCTGAGGATCAGCTCCGTGACGAAGCCCTGCTCCTCCAGGCCCCACTCCGCGAGCTGCGAGGCGACGGCGTTGCGCACGCCGGAGACCGCCGAGGGGTCGGACTCCACGTCCCATTCGGCGACTTTGCCCCGCCCCAGCACCTGCGTACGGGCGACCAGCAGCGCGATGTCGTCGCCCTGGCGGTCCGGCAGCAGGGCTTCCAGCACCGCGTCGCAGCTCTCCTCGGGCGACTGGCCCGCGTGCGCGACGGCGTCGCGCAGCAACTGCAGCCCGGTGTCGATGTCCTTGTCGCGCCGCTCGACGAGGCCGTCGGTGAACAGGACGAGGCGGCTGCCCTCGGGCAGCTTCAACTCGGCCGATTCGAAAGGCAGTCCGCCGATGCCGAGGGGAAGCCCTGCCGGTACGTCGGGGAACTCCACGGTGCCGTCGGGGCGAGCCATCGCGGGCGTGGGGTGGCCGGCCCGGGCCATCACACACGTACGGGAGACCGGGTCGTAGATTGCGTAGAGGCAGGTGGCGCCGGTGATGGCGGTCTCGTCGCCCGCCTCGATGGCGTCGTGGTCGATGCGTGCCGCCAACTCGTCGAGGTGGCCGAGGAGTTCGTCGGGCGGCAGGTCGAGGGAGGAGAAGTTGTGCACGGCGGTGCGCAGCCGCCCCATGGTGGCGGCTGCGTGCAGCCCGTGTCCGACGACGTCCCCCACGGCGAGCGCGACGCGTGCCCCGGGCAGCGGGATGACGTCGAACCAGTCGCCGCCCACTCCGGCCTTCGCGGGCAGATAGCGGCTGGCGACCTCGACGGCGCTCTGCTCGGGCAGTGCGCGCGGCAGCAGGCTCCGCTGCAGGGCGACGGCCATGCCGTGCTCGCGCGTGTAGCGGCGGGCGTTGTCGATGGAAACGGCGGCGCGGGCGGCCAGTTCGGCCGCGAGGGAAAGGTCGTCGTCCTCGAAGGGCTCGGGTTTCTCGGAGCGCCAGAAGTTGACGACGCCCAGCAGCACGCCGCGGGCGCGCAGCGGGGCCGCGATGAGCGAGTGGATCCCGTACTCCAGGACCCGGGCGGTGCGTTCGGGGTCCTGCTCGCGCCAGCCCGGCGACTCGCGCAGCCGGGGCTCCATCACCGCCTGTCCGCTCTCGAAGCCGCGGGCCTGCGGCGAGGGCGCGGCGAACGTGATCAGTTCGCCGAGCTGATAGAGGGGCTGGTCGTCGCGGATGCCGTGGGCGGCAGTGCGCCGCATCGCGGGGCTGCCGCCGCCCGGTTCGTCGCCGCGCAGCACGGCCTCGGCCAGGTCGACGGTGACGAAGTCGGCGAAGCGCGGGACGGCGACCTGCGACAACTCCTCGGCGGTACGCGTCACATCGAGGGTGGTGCCGATGCCGCCGCTGGCTTCGTAGAGCAACTCCAGCCGTTTACGGGCCACTTCGACCCTGCTGGAGAGGAGACGCAGCTCGGTGGTGTCGCGGAGGGTGGCGACCCAGCCGGGAGGTCCGCCGTTGCGGTCGGTGGAACGGTTGTTCACGGCGAGAAGCCGGTCGCCGGCGGGCAGCACCTCGTCTGTGGCGACGCGCCCCGGGAGGAACAGCCGGCCCATGGCTGTCTCCAGGCCGAGCTCGGTGACGTGGCGCCCCTGAGCGTCGGGCGGCAGGTCGAGCAGCCGGCTCGCCTCGTCGTTGGCGAGCAGCAGCCTGCCCTCGCCGCTGACGATCAGGACGCCCTCGTGGACGGCGTGGAGCACCGCGTCGTGGTGCTCGTACATGCGCGTCATCTCGAGCGGGCCCAGGCCGTGGGTCTGACGGCGCAGGCGCCGGCTGACCAGCGCCGTACCGGCCGTTGCGAGCGCGAGCGCGACGGCGGCCGCGCCCAGCAGGATCGGAAGCTGCCGGTCGACGACACCGCTGACCTTGTCGATCTTGATTCCGGCCGAGATGAGGCCGACGACCTCGCCGTCCCGGCCGGTCACGGGGACGACGACCTGGACGAGCCGGCCGATGGTGCCCTCGATGGTCTCGCTGTGGACGCGTCCCTGCAGCGCGGGCCCTGTGGTGCCGACGAACTTCTTCCCGATCCTGTTCCTGATCGGGTGGGTGTACCTGACGCCGTCCTTGTTCATCACGGTGATGAAGTCGACCCCGCTCCGCTTCCGCGCGGCCTCGGCCGGGTCCTGGAGCCGCGCGGTCGGATCGGACGAGCGCAGCGCCGCCACCGTCCCCGGGGAGTTCGCGAGGGTCTCGGCGACGGCGAGCGAGCGTTCGCGCGCGGCCTCCGTCCCGTCGCGCCGCACCTGGAGCACCAGGGCGGCCACAGCAGATACGACGAGCAGCAGGACCACGACCACCTGGAGGACGAAGACCTGCCCGGCGACGCTGCCGCCCTCGCGGAGCAGCGTCCGCCGCAGGCGCCTGCCGGTCAACAGCGGGGCAGCCAGGGCCCGAAGACGTGTCAGCGGTCCTGCCATTGCCCCTGTTTACACTGCCCGATCTCGTGAGTCGACAGGTCGTCGGCTTGCTCGAACGTGTGACGCAGCACGGTGCCGGCTTCCTGTGCGTTCCGTTACGGACTGCTCACGGGCTCCCTCATCCCGCTTGGGACCCGATCCCTCTCGGGCTCAAGCCGCCTCGGACTCAAGCCGTCCAGGGCTCAGGCCGTCTCGGTCGTGGCCGCGTCCGCCTTGTCCGATGCGGCCGGCTTGTCGCTGAGCGACGTGCCGGGTTCGGCACCGCTGCGCGGCATGAGCAGCAACGCGGCCATGGCGAGCACACAGCAGCCGACCATGTACCAGCTGATCCCCGTGCTGGAGCCGGTGTTCTCCAGGATCGCCGCTGCGATGAGCGGCGCCGGTCCGCCCGCGATGACCGAGGCGAGCTGGTAGCCGAGACCGGCACCGCTGTAGCGGACGTTCGCCCCGAAGCTCTCGGCGATCAGCGCGGCCTGCGGCCCGTACTGGATGTCGTGGAAGAACAGCGACAGCACGATGGCGGCCATCACCAGCCCCGAGCTGCCGGTGTCGATCATCGCGAAGTACGGGAACGCGAAGGCGCCGACGCAGGCGATGCCGATCCCGTACGTGAGACGCCGTCCGATGAGGTCGGACAGGTACCCCCACAGCGGAACGCTGACCAGGCCCACGGCCGCGGCGATCAGGGTGTCGTTGAGCAGCTCCTCCTTGGACAGGCCGACCTCCTTCGTCCCGTAGGTCAGGATGAAGGTGATGAAGAGGTAGAAGGGCGCCTGCTCGGAGAGGCGCACGAAGGCGGAGGTGATGACCTCGCGAGGCTGCTCGCGCAGCACGCTGATGACGGGCATGCGCACCACCTCGCGGTCCTTCTTCACCTCCTGGAAGGCGGGGCTCTCCAGCACGCGCAGCCGTACGTACATGCCGATGCCGATCAGCACGAAGCTGGCCAGGAACGGCACGCGCCAGCCCCAGCTCTCGAAGCCGTCGCCTGAGGCGGAACTCATCAGCTGGACCATGCCTGTCGACGCGAGCAGCCCGAGCGGGACGCCCAGCTGCGGCCAGCTCGCCATCAGCCCGCGGCGGCGCTTGGAGCCCCACTCCATCGACAGCAGGACCGAGCCGCCCCACTCGCCGCCCACACCGATGCCCTGGACGATGCGGAGGAGCACCAGGAGCACGGGAGCAGCGAAGCCGATCGAGGCGTACGTGGGCAGCAGCCCGATGAGGAAGGTGCTGACGCCCATCAGCATGAGCGTCATCACGAGGGTCGACTTGCGCCCCACCCGGTCTCCGAAGTGGCCGAATATCGCGGCGCCGATGGGGCGCGCGGCGAAGCCCACGAACTGCGTGCCGAAGGCGGCGAGCACGCCGACGTACGTGGAGTGGCCGGGGAAGAAGAGTTGCGGGAAGACCAGGGCGGCGGCGGTGCCGTAGAGGAAGAAGTCGTACCACTCGATGGCCGTGCCGACCGTGCTGGCGACCACCGCGCGGCGTCGCTGGCTGCGTATCGTCTGCGGCTCACCCGCGGGCGTGGACGTGGGCGTGGGCGTGGTCATGGCGGCTCCTCTGGGTGGACTGGCCAGTGATCCACTGAACGAGAGATGCCGGAAGGTTCGAGCCATCCGGGTCCGCTGTCAAGGGAGTGCGCCGCACGGGCCGCGACCCGGCACACCCGGCCGGGCGCCGCCCTGCCGGAACGGCCCGTTCACACCTGCCTGTTCACTCCCCCGTGGCGCCCGGCGGGGTCCGGCGGCCGATGCGCTCCCGGATCGGCGCGTAGTGCCTGGTGATCGCCTCGCGCAGGAGGGCGGTGTCCGACGCCCCGATCGCGTCGAGGACGGCTACGTGTACGGCGGCGGTCTGCGCGAGGTCCGTCCTGCCGGGCAACGCGCCGAGGGCGATCGAGTGGACGTCCCAGAAGGCGCCGGTGAGCTGCACGGCGAGCGCGTTGCCGGTCGTCTGCATGAGGAGCATGTGGAACTCCCGGTCCTCCGCGAGGAATTCCTGACCGCGCCCGGCCTTCTCGTGCATCGTGCCGGTCAACTGCCGCATCGCGGCCATGACTTCGGGCGTCGTCCGCTCGACGATCAGCTCGGCGAGGCTGGTCTCGATCAGCTGCCGTACGTCGATGAGATCGGCCATGACGTCCTGGTCGTCCTGTGCGTTGAGCAACCCCCGGAAGGCGAGCGACTCGACCATCGCCGTGAGGCTGAGCCGTCCCACGTAGGTGCCGTATCCGTGCCGGACCTCGACGATGTCGAGCGCGGAGAGCGTCTTCATCGCCTCGCGGATGCGGGACCTGCTCACGGCGAGCTGCTCGCTGAGCTCGTTCTCGGTGGGCATCGGGTCGCCCGGGGCCAGGCGGCCCAGCAGGATGTACTCCTTGATCCGGTCCACCACGGACATGTCGGGGGCACGCGGGGCGCCGAGGGGGTGGAGGCGGGGCGCGCCTCCGCGGCCTCCTGGGCCGGCGGGCTCGCCGAGTGGACCGGGGCCGTGCTCCGCAGGCAGCTTTTTCGGCGGCATCCGAGGGCGGCCCTTCCGGTGTCAGGAGCGACATTGCTGTCGCCCGGAGTGTGAGTCCCGACATCGGACATCCTATGTCCGGCCCGGTGGGCGTACGGGCGGGCCCCTACGGCGGGACGGGAGGCCCGAAAGGCCGCAGAGCCGGAAGGCCGGAAGGGGTCTTGCCGCGTTCGACGGCTCGGCCCTAGCGTCAGGACATCAGACATCCGACGTCCGATGTGGGGGACCATGACGACCGGCAAGGACAAGGACAGGGACCAGGATCAGGACGCGTACGAGGCCCGGGACGGGGACGGCCCCCGGAACGGGACCCCGCACGGCGGCCGCGAGCCCGGGACCGGCACCGTCTGGTACCGGGAGATATCCGGACCGCAGTGGCGGGCCTTCACCGCGGCCTGGCTCGGCTATCTGCTCGACGGCTTCGACTTCGTGATCATCACTCTCGTCCTCACCGAGGTGACCGACGAGTTCGGCCTCTCCGGCGTGACGGCCGCGGCACTGGTCTCCGCAGCGTTCATCTCCCGGTGGTTCGGCGGCCTGGCGCTCGGCGCGTTCGCCGACCGCTTCGGGCGCAGGAACGCCATGGTCGTGAGCATCGTCCTGTTCTCCGCCGGTTCTGCGCTGTGCGCGGTGGCGCCCGCGTACTGGGTGCTCTTCGCGGCACGGCTGCTGATCGGGCTGGGCATGGCCGGGGAGTACGGATCGAGTGCGACGTACGTCATCGAGTCGTGGCCCGAGCACCTCCGCAACAAGGCCTCCGGCTTCCTGATCAGCGGATTCGCCATCGGAGCCGCGCTGTGCGCACAGGTCTACCGGTTCGTCGTGCCGGAGTTCGGGTGGCGTGCGCTGTTCGCCGTCGGACTGGTGCCGATCGTGGTCGCGTTGTGGCTGCGGCGCGCCCTGCCCGAGTCCGGGGACTGGCAGCGGGCACGCGACGCCCGCAGGGCGGGGGCGGAGGGGCCGCCCGACATGTTCCGCACCCTCTACCGGAGCGCGCGGGCGCGGACCGGCGCGGTGAACACCGTGCTCACGCTCGTGGCGTTCGGCGCCCTGCTGCTCGTCTTCGCCGGATTCGTACACGGCGCGCTGCCGGTGACGGCGCTCGCGCTCGTGGTCACCGCGGTCTTCATCTGCTTCATGGTCCAGTTCTCCGGACGGAGATGGCCCACGGGCGTCACGCTGATGATCGTCGTCTTCACGGCCTTCCTGTATTCGTGGCCCATCCAGGCGCTGCTGCCCACGTATCTCAAGTCCGATCTCGGGCTGGACGCCGGACACGTCGCGGACCTGCTCTTCTTCTCCGGTTTCGGCGCGGCCGCCGGCTGCGTTCTCGGGGGCTTCCTGGGGGACCGGCTCGGCACCCGCAGGGCGTACTGGACGAGCCTCGTCGTATCGCAGGTGCTCGTCTTCCCGGTCTTCCTCGTCGGTGAGCAGTCCCTGGTCCTGCTCGGGGCGCTCCTGTTCGTACAGCAGGTCTTCGGGCAGGGCATCTCGGGGCTGCTGCCGAAGTGGATCGGGGGCTATTTCGGGGTGGAGCAGCGTGCGGCGGGCCTCGGTTTCACCTACAACGTGGGCGCGCTGGGCGGCGCCGTCGCACCCGTGCTCGGTGCGGCGCTGGCGCAGACGATGCCGCTGGGGACGGCGCTCGCGGTGCTCTCCTTCGGGCTGACCGCCGTCGTGATCGTCCTCGTGGCGGTGAACGCGCCGATGCGCGCACAGCGGCTGCTCGCCCCCGGGCATGTGTGGGACACGGACGCCCTGGACATCGTTCCCCGTGTCCCGGCGCCCGCAGCATCCGCCGCAGGCAGGGAAGGAATGTCCGCGTGAACACTTCTCCGCAGACAGGCACACCCACCGCGACCGGCGGCGTGGTGCCGCCGGTCGTCACTCCGCTCACCGCGGACCGCGAGCTCGACGTCCCCTCGTTCGAGCGGCTCGCCGGCCGGCTCCTCGCGGCCGGCGTCGACGGGCTGTTCGTGCTCGGCTCGACGGGCGAAGCGGCCTTCTGCACGGACGAGTTGCGGGTCCGCGTCATCGAGGAGGCCGTGCGCGTCACGGCGGGACGCGTGCCTGTGCTCGCGGGCGTCATCGACACCCAGACGGACCGGGTGCTCCGGCAGCTCGAAGCCGCGCAGGAGGCCGGGGCGGACGGGGTGGTCGCGACCGCGCCGTTCTACGCCGTCACCCACGCACCGCAGATCAGGCGCCACTTCGAGATCATCGGCGAACGGGCGGACGTCCCCGTGTACGCGTACGACATCCCGCTCTGCGTGCACACCAAGCTCGACGCGGACATGCTCGTCGAGCTGGGGCTCAGCGGCGCGCTCGCCGGGGTGAAGGACTCCTCGGGCGACGACGTCGCCTTCCGGCGGCTCGCGCTGCGCAACCGTGCCGAGGGCGGGCCGCTCACCCTCTTCACCGGTCACGAGGCCGTCGTCGACGGGGCGTATCTGGCGGGCGCCGACGGTGTCGTGCCGGGCCTGGCGAACGTCGACCCGGACGGGTACGTACGCATGCACGCGGCGTTCCGCGACGGTGACTGGCCGGCCGTACGCCGCGAACAGGACCGGCTGGCCGCCCTCTTCGAGATCACCCGCGTCGCCGGGTCCGTCACCGGCTGGGGTGCGGGCGTCGGCGCCTTCAAGACGGCGCTCATGCTGCAGGGAGTCATCGCGCACAACCAGCTGCCCGAGCCCTTCGGCGCCCTCGACGGCGACGACGTGGAGGCCGTCAAGGCGGTCCTCGGCACGGCCGGGCTGCTTCCGCCGCTTCCCCCGTCGCCGCCGCTGCCGCCTGGGTGACCACGGGGGACGAGTACGGTCAGGCCCGGGCCGCTTGTTTATCGGGCTGGCAAAACCGCCCTACCAGGGCACCCTCCCCGGCGTACGCTTCCCGCGCGGCCGGTCCGTGATCACTGGAGCCGCCGTGACACCACCGCGCCAAGCACGGAAGGACCTTCGGGTTGTCGCTCTTCACGCGTTCCCTCTGGCAGCAGAGGAACAGGGACAAGCAGGACACAGGGAAGGGCACGAACCCCGGAATCGGCCCCCAGTCCACCGCGCCCGCTGACGAGGCCGGCACGGACGGGATGACCGCCGGTGTGACGGACGGCGTGACGGACGGCGTGACGGACGAGACCGGCGCGGATGCACAGGAAGGCGCCAGCGCCGCCGGGGCCCCCGAGGCACCGGGCGCCCCGGCGGACGACGGTGCCGGCGCGGACGACGCAGCCCCGCGCGCGCGACGGGCGAGTACCGCGGCCCGCATCGCCGCGGGCAGCACGACCGTGCTGGCCTTCGCCCTCGTGCTCGTCGCCCTCCTGCTGCCGAACGCGATCCCGCGCCTCACGCCCAGCGCCTTCATACGCATACCCGTGGAGGCCATATTCGGCACGGTCGTGCTGCTCGTACTGCCCCCGCGGGCGAGGCGCTGGACGGCCGTCCTCGCGGGCACCGGGCTCGGTCTGGTGACCATCCTGAAGTTCCTGGACATGGGCTTCTACTCGGTGCTCGCCCGCCCCTTCGACCTCGTACTGGACTGGATACTCTTCGACGACGCCCAGTCCTTCCTCAAGGACTCCGTCGGCCCGACCGGCACCATCCTGGCCCTGGTCGGCATCGTGGCCCTCGCGCTCGCCCTCGTCGTCTTCATGGCGCTGGCGGTCCGGCGTCTCAGCCGCATCATGGCGGAGCACAGGGCTGTGACGACCCGTACCGTGCTCGCGATCGGGACCGTCTGGATCGTCTGCGCGGTCTTCGGCGTGCAGACGGGGAAAGCCGATGTGGACGTCGCATCCAGGAGCACGGCCCTCCTCGTCCAGAACCGGGTGAAGGCGGTCAAGGCCGGCATGGCGGACGGGAAGGCCTTCGAGAAGGTGGCCCGCGTCGACAAGTTCGACGAGACCCCCGGCGACAGGCTCGTGCCGGATCTGCGCGGCAAGAACGTCATCTTCGCCTTCGTCGAGAGCTACGGCCGCAGCGCCGTCGAGGACCCCGGGATGGCACCCGGCGTCAACCGGGTGCTCTCCGAGCGGACGGACGCCCTGAACGAGGCCGGCTTCTCCTCCAAGAGCGGCTGGCTCACCTCACCCATCTCCGGCGCCGGCAGCTGGATGGGCCACTCCACCCTGATGTCCGGGCTGTGGGTCGCGAACGAACAGCGGTACCGCAGCGTCATGTCCAGCGACCGCCTGACCCTCACCCGGGCCTTCCGCAAGACGGGCGACTACCGGATGGTCGGCATCATGCCGGGCGTCAGGCGGTCCTGGCCCGAAGGCAAGTTCTACGGCATGGACCACATCTACGACTCCCGTGAACTCGGCTACAAGGGCCCGTACTTCAGCTGGTCGCCCGTGCCCGACCAGTTCAGCCTGAAGTCCTTCGAGCGCCTGGAGCACAGCAGGGCGAAGGCGGACGACAAGCCCCTGATGGCGACGATCATCCTTGCCTCCAGCCACAACCCGTGGTCGCCGCTGCCGAAGATGCTCCCGTGGAACAAGCTCGGCGACGGCTCCGTCTACAAGCCGATCCACGACGCGGGCGCGCGGCCCACCGAGGTGTGGAAGGACCCGCAACGGGTGCGCGCCCAGTACCGGAAGGCCATCGAGTACTCGGTCCAGAGCCTCACCGAGTACGTCGAGAAGTACGGCGACGAGGACACCGTGCTCGTGATGCTGGGCGACCACCAGCCCGTACCGACGGTCACCGACGGCTGGAAGAACAAGGACGTGCCGATCTCGATCGTCGCCCGCGACAAGAAGGTGATGGAGAAGGTCTCGGACTGGGGCTGGAACGACGGCCTCAAGCCGGGCCCGAAGGCGCCGGTCTGGCGGATGGACAAGTTCCGCGACCGCTTCCTGACGGCGTACGGATCGGAGCCCGACACCGGGTCCAGGTCCAAGTCCGGATCCGAGTCCGGGACCGGGCCCGAGTCCGGAACCGAGTCCGGGTCCCGTTGACCGGCCGGGAACCCCTCGTCCACAGTGGCGGGCACCTCCGGCCGGGGGCGGTCCGTGCCCGGCCGGCACAGCGCCGGACGAGCGGATGAGCGGATGAGCGCCTACGCGGAACGGCCGTGGCTGGGGCTCTACCCGGCCGGAACCCCGGCCGGCATCGCCCCCGGACACGGCACGCTGCTGGAGATGTTCAGGGCGTCCGTGGAACGCGCGCCCGACGCCGAGGCGATCCGATACTTCGACGGCGTGCTCACCCTCGCCGACCTGGACGCCGCCTCCGACGCGCTCGCCGTGGCCGTCGCCGGCCACGGTTTCCTGCCCGGGGACCGGCTCGCGGTGTACGTGCAGAACAACCCCGCCTTCGTCGTCGGCCTGATCGCCGCGTGGAAGGCGGGCGGCAGCGCGGTCGCCGTCAACCCGATGAACAAGGCCCGCGAGGTGACGTACCTGCTCGCCGACTCGGGCGCGACGGCCCTGCTCTGCCTGGACGAGCTCTACGAGAGCGTGGCCGGCGACGTCGTCGCGTCCGGAGACACGAGCGTCCGCACCGTCGTCACATGCTCGCCGCGGGACTGGCAGACGCGCGACGATCCGCGGCCCTTCCCCGACCGGCACAGCCCGGACCGGCACAACCCCGGCCGACACAGCCCCGCCCGTGACACCGCGAGGGCGCCCAGCCGCCGCCGCGCGAACACGCTCGATCTGCTCACCCTCGTCCGGGAGTACGCCGGGCGCACGCCCGTACCGCACTCACCGGACCCGGACGACGTCGCCGTACTCACCTACACGTCCGGCACGACCGGCGTGCCCAAGGGCGCCATGAACACCCACGCCGGAATGGTCTTCAACACCTGCACCTACCGGGAGTGGATGGGCCTGACGCCCGACGACAGCATCCTCGGCGTCGCCCCGCTCTTCCACATCACCGGCCTCGTCGGCCATCTCACGCTCGCGCTGCTGCTGCCCTGCCCGCTGGTGCTCGCCCACCGCTTCGAGCCCGGCGTGGTGCTGGACGCGCTGCGCGAGCACAGGCCGACCTTCACCGTCGGGGCGATCACGGTGTTCATCAGCCTCTCGTCCGCCCCCGGCGTACGCAGGGAGGACTTCTCCTCGCTGCGCATCGTGTACTCGGGAGGTGCGCCGGTGGCGCCCGCCGTCACCGAGCGGTTCAGGGAGGTCACGGGGCTGTACATCCACAACTGCTACGGCCTGACCGAGACCAACTCCCCTTCCCACGCCGTCCCGTTGCACACGGAGGCACCCGTGGACCCGGCAACGGGTGCGCTGTCGGTGGGAGTTCCGGTCTTCGACACCGTCGTACGCATCCTCGACGACGACGGCGAGGAGGTGCCGGTCGGCGAGACCGGCGAGATCGCCACGTACGGGCCACAGGTGGTGCCCGGCTACTGGGGGAAGCCGGAGGCGACCGCCGAGTCCCTGCCGGGCGGTGAACTGCGCACCGGCGACGTGGGGTTCATGGACGAGCGGGGCTGGTTCTACCTCGTCGACCGCAAGAAGGACATGATCAACGCGGCGGGCTACAAGGTCTGGCCGCGTGAGGTCGAGGACGTCCTCTACGGGCATCCGGCGGTGCGTGAGGCGGCGGTGGTCGGCGTGCCGGACGCGTACCGGGGCGAGACGGTGAAGGCGTTCGTGTCCCTCAAGGAACCGGAGCAGCAGCCGGAACCGGGAACGGAGATGGGAACGGGAACGGGAACGGGCCGTGAACCGGAACCCGAACTGGCGCCCGTCACCGAGGACGGCCTGATCGCCTACTGCCGGGAGCGGATGGCGGCGTACAAGTACCCCAGGTCGGTCGTCTTCCTCGACGAGCTGCCCAAGACCTCCACCGGTAAGATCCTCCGCCGCGAACTCCGCGCCGGCGGCGCGGCCTGACACAGGGTCACCGCGCCGCCCTGTTCACGCCGTCGCGGCTGTAGATGTCGCGGGCGTGCTCGACGAGGGCGATCAGCACGTCCTTGGCCGATTCGCGCTCCCGGGCGTCACACAGCACGACCGGTGTGTCCGGGTCCAGATCGAGCGCGTCCCGTACGTCCAGCGAGGAGTAAGTGTGCGAGCCGGCGAAGCAGTTGACCGCCACCACGAACGGAATGCCGCGGCGCTCGAAGTAGTCGACGGCCGGGAAGCAGTCCTGCAGGCGCCGCGTGTCGGCGAGCACCGCCGCTCCGAGCGCACCGGTGGCGAGTTCGTCCCACAAGAACCAGAACCGGTCCTGACCCGGGGTGCCGAACAGATACAGCGACAGGGTGTCCTGGAAGGTGATGCGTCCGAAGTCCATGGCGACGGTCGTCGTCGTCTTGCGTTCGACGCCGCCGAGATCGTCCACGGGACGTCCGGCCTCCGTGAGCCGCTCCTCGGTGCGCAGCGGACGGATCTCGCTCACCGCACCGACGAATGTCGTCTTGCCCACCCCGAAGCCGCCGGCCACGAGGATCTTCAGCGATACGTATGACGCTCCGAGGCGACCGGTGTGCCGCCCGTCAGAGTGCGCGGAGTCCATTGATCACTTCCCTGAGAATGCGCTCATCCGGTAGCTGAGCAGGTGTGAGCGGGCGGCCGACGCTGATGTGACCGTGGTCCAGCAGGTCGCCGAGGAGTACGCGCACCACACCGACCGGCAGGTCGGAGTCGGAGGCGATGTCTGCGACGGAGCGCGAGGCGACGCGGCACAGCGAGAGGATCGCGGCCTGCTCCGGCGACTGGGGCGGTGGCGCCTCCTCGTCGGCCTCTGCCGCGTGTATCACCGCGATCAGATCGAAGGACTCGCTGGTCGGGCGGGCACGGCCCGACGTCATCGCGAACAGGCGTACCAGCGGCCCGGCTTCGTCGTCGAACCACTCGGGGCTCTCGGGCGGTGCCTCCGGCCGCTGCCCGGCTGGGGGTCCCCCCAGCCCGGCGAGGGGGCGTGCGGTGGGTGCGGCCTCGTGCGAACCGTCGTCGAACCAGCTCCTGTTGGACCAGCTCCTGTTGTCGTCCGTCATGGCGGTCCGGTCACTCCTGGCCGGCCGTCGCCCGCGCGGAGCCGCCGGAGCGGGACGGCACCCCGAGGTGCTCGGCCACGCGCCTCACCAGCCGGGCCATCTCGTATGCGACCAGGCCCACATCGGCGTCGGCGTCGGTGAACAGGGACAGACAGGAACCCTCGCCGGCGGCCGCGACGAAGAGGAATCCGCCTTCCAGCTCGACCATCGTCTGCACGACGTGCCCGGCCTCGAAGTGTCGGCCCGCACCCTTGGCGAGGCTGTGGAAGCCGGAGGCGAGGGCTGCGAAGTGCTCGCCGTCGTCGCGGGTGAGACCGGCGGAGGCGCCGACGGCCAGTCCGTCGCCGGAGAGCACGACCGCGTGTCTGACCTGCGGCACCTTGGATACCAACTCGTCCAGTAGCCAGTTGAGTTCGCCGGTGCTTTCCATGGTCCCGGACATCAGGTGTCGTCTCCTCGTGACGGTGTTTCGGATGTCTCCCCGTGTTCGGATGTCTCTCCGTGTTCGGATGTCTCTCCGTGTTCGGCTGCCTCCGCCGGCTCGGCTGCCCGCCGGCGCTCCGCGGGCCGGACGGCCTCCCACGTCTGTACGTGCGACGGGCGCTCGCCGTCCGCCGCGTCCCGGTCCGCATGTGCCTCCGCCAGTGCGTCCGTATCCACGTCCGCAGCTGCGTCCGGTCGCGCGTCCGCCCCTGCGTCCGCGCGGTCGGCCTCACGGATGCCGGCGCCGCCTCCGCTGAGCCAGCCGTCGCGGAGGGCCGCCATGGTGGCGCGGGCCCGGTCCGGCGTCCGCTGAACCGCGGCGGGCGGCGCCATGGCCGCCCCGTCGTGCGCGGCCTCCGCGGGCGCCACAGAGCCCGGGTTGCCGTTACCGTCGCGCAGCTGCGGTGCGAGGCTCGCCTGCCGCACACGGCGGGGCAGCGGGGCAGGTTCACCAGCGGGTTCGGACGGTGCGTCGAGCGGTGCACCGTCCGGCCGTTCGGACCGTGTCTCGTCCGGCAGTCCGTGCTGCGTCTCGTCCGGCCGTTCGTGCTGCTCCGGCTCGTGCCGGGACCAGTCGCCCCGCGGCGGCACCGCCTGCGGCAGACGGCCCGCCTCCAGGACGGTGTGCGCCGCGCCGCCGCCCGCTGGACCGGCCATGTGTACGCGGCCTTCCCGGTGGCCCGCCGTGTGCGACGGGGCATGCCGCGTCCGCAGGACCGGGGGCACCCGGGGCTCCGGTGCGTACTCGGGCAGCTCTCCGTCCCGCGCGCCGGGCTGCGCCGGCGGTACGTCCCTCTCCAGCAGTCCTTCCGGTATGAGCACGATCGCCGTCACACCGCCGTACGCCGAACGCTGCAACGAGACCTCGATGCCGCGGCGATGGGCGAGCCGGTTGACGACGAAGAGACCGAGGCGTTCCGTGTCGAGCAGGTCGACCTCGGAAGCGTCCGCGATCTTGCGATTGGCCTCCTCCAGGGCCTCGCGGCTCATGCCCAGACCACGGTCCTCGATCTCCAGCGCGAGCCCTGTGCCCACGTGTTCGCCGCGCACCCTCACCTTGGTGTGCGGAGGCGAGAAGACCACGGCGTTCTCGACCAGTTCGGCGACGAGATGGATGAGGTCGGCGACGGCCGCACCGGATATACGGACGGACTCGGGCACCCGGACCTCGACCCGGGTGAAGTCCTCGACCTCGGCGACCGCCGCCCGTACGACGTCCAGCATCGGCACCGGCCTGCGCCAGCCCCGTACGGGCGCGGCGCCGGAGAGGATGATCAGGCTCTCGGCGTGCCGGCGCATGCGGGTGGTGAGGTGGTCGAGCCGGAACAGGTCCTCCAGCTCGGCCGGATCGTCGGTACGGCGCTCCATGGTGTCGAGCAGTCCGAGCTGCCGGTGCAGCAGCACCTGGCTGCGCCGCGCCAGCTTCACGTACACGCCGGAGATCCCGCTGAGCACCTCGGCGCGCTCGGCCGCGGCCTTGATCGCGGCCCTGTGCACGGCGTTCAGGGCGGAGCCGACCTGGCCGATCTCGTCCTCCCCGCGCCGCTGCACGGGTGCCTCGGCATCGATGTCCACCTCCTCGCCGGAGTGCAGCCGCCGCAGCGACCGGGGGAGTCTGTGGCCCGCCAGCTCCAGAGCCGAGTTGCGCATGCCGACCAGCTCGACGACCAGCCCCCGGCCGATCTGCATCGAGATCAGCAAGGACAGCAGTACGCCTGCGAGGCCCAGCAGCACGGCGACACCGGAGCTGCCGACGACGTCGAAGGCGAACGGGTCGGCCTTGCCGGCGGCGGTGGTACTCGCCTTCTTCTCCGCCTCCCGCAGGTCCCGCATGACGGTCCCCACGGCTTCGTCCCACTTCACGGCGGAGACCGTCTCGGCGGTGCCGCCCGGTCCGGCACCCTCGACGGCACGCTCCATGGCGGCGAGTTGCTTGTACTGCTCGCTCCCCTGAATTTCGCGGTAGGCGGCCCTGTCGGCCTGACGCAGGTCGTCGACGGCCGACTCCAGCAGCGTCCGCCGGGAGTACGCGGCGCCGACGAAGGCCCGGTGGTCCTCCTTGCTCAGCCGTCCCCGGGCGAGCGCGGCACCGACGAAGGCGTCCTCGCGGGCGGTCATCTCCCGGGCACGGGAGAGCTCCTGCACCACGCGGGCCTCGGAGGCGACCGCCGACCGCTCGTCCTGCCCGGGTGCCGAGGCGTTCACGCCGGTCAGTGCCCCGCCGACGGCGAAACCCAGCTCGATCGTCCTGGTGTATCCGCTGTACGCGTCGTCCCAGCCGGACTTCTGCGAGGTCACGCCCTCCCGCAGGGACGGCAGCTTGCCGGATGCCTCGGTCAGCCGGCCGATCCTGGCGGGGAGTCCGGGATCGAGCGCGGCGGTGTCGGTGCTGCCGGCCTCGACGCCGCGCCGGAGATCGGCGGCGGCGGAATCGGTGGACTTGGCACGGGCGTTCAGGACGCCGAGGCGTGAGTCGTCCGGCTTCGCCAGGTAGCGCGCGGCGGCGCCGCGCTCGGCCTGCACCGCCGTGACGTAGTCGTTCGCGGGGGCGAGGAGGTTGGCGCTCACCTCCTTGAAGCGGGAGAGATCCGAGACGTTCTGCGCGGTGGTGACCGTGGCGAAGCCCCACAGCGCCATCAGTGAGACGACGGGCACCATCAGCAGCGAAACGATCTTCGCTCGTACTGACTTGGGGCGCAGCCGGCCCGGCAGCGGTGACCGCACTCGGCCGGGACGTGTGATCTCCGGCCCGCGCAACGCGTGCTTCGGGCCGCCTTGCGGGGGCGCGGGCGGCAGAGACGGCCGGTCCTCGTCGTGGGTGCTCTCGGCCGAGACCGGCGCGCGGCTTGGACGCATGACTTCCTCGATCCTGGTGCGAGCGGAAGCGAGTGTTGAAGGCGGGCGCCTGGTCAGGGCGTTGAGATCTCAGGGGGGCAGGACGTGGGGGAAAGGACGGGGGAAAGGACGGGGGAGACAGCAGGGGCGCGTCAGGGCGTCAGGACGCCGGGACTTCGACGCCGTGCGCCTCGACGTCGCGCAGGCGCCGTGCGGCCGACTCGGCCTCGCTGCGCTGCTTCGCGGTCGGCGACAGCGCGACGAACGCCGAGGTGAGGAAGAGGAACGATCCGAGGACCACCGTGAGCGGGAAGATGAACTCCGTCGCCGTGGCCCCCGGAAGCACCGCCTGCCCGTGCGACAGCCGGATGTTCACCGCGGCCATGCCGGTGTAGTGCATGCTGCTGACGGCGAGTCCCATCACGAGGGAAGCGACGGTGGCGCCGGCGGTTCCGTGCACCGTGAGCGCGGCCCACAGCCCGGCGGTGGCGGCGACGACCGCGATCAGCACGGAAAGGGCCACCAGCACCGGGTCGTAGTCGATGCCGCCGTGGAGTCGCAGCGCGGCCATGCCGATGTAGTGCATGGCGGCGACGCCGACGCCGGTGCCCAGGCCGCCCATGAGCAGGTAGCCGATGCGTGAACGGCCGTGCCCGACGGTGAAGACGCCCGCTCCGACGACGAGTACGGCGACGAGCAGGCTGAGCACGGTCAGCGGTACGTCGTAGCGGATCGCGGAGCCGGACACCCCGAAGCCGAGCATCGCGACGAAGTGCATGGTCCAGATGCCCGAGCCGATCGCGAGGGCAGCGGTCAGCAGCCAGTTGCGCCGTGTGCTGCCGGACGAGGCGAGCGCACGGACGGTGCAGCGCAGTCCGAGCGCGGAGCCGGCGCATGCCATCACATAAGACAGCAGGGGCGTCAGCCATCCGTAAGTGAAGTGATGCATCTGTCCCACAGGGCTTCCTCTCGCAACGGCTGCTCTGGGGCGTCGGACGCTAACACAGGAAATTCACACTCGGCAGAAATCCTTCCGGATTCAACGACGCGCGCTCACGATTACTCATTGGTATACCTTTGGTAACGATGGGCATGTCAGGGCCGGTCCCCGGCGTTACCTGACTTCGATGAGGCCCGAACTCCGCCGATATGGCGGCGAGTTGGAATCACCCGGCAGATGGCGTTCCCAAATTCCGGGCGGCGGCAGTGCACCTGACTTACTGTCAGGAAATCCTGGAAGCCCGAAGACCGGAATAGGCTTCGAAGGCACAGGGCGAATTCATGCAACTCACCGATGACCAGAGAAAGCGATGCTTAAGCGCATCTGTGCGCAATAGCCCGATTACGGCACGAGCCGGGTACGGGATACCGGATCCATGCGGAGTCAGCCCTCCGGAGCCAGCGCCACCCACACCTGACCGCGCGCGAAGGGCAGCCGCTTGCCGTCGGCGTGCGTGAACGTCGTGCCGCCGCTCGCCGAAGGACGCTTCCAGCGGGCCTCGTACTCCTTGCCGTCCCGCAGCACCAGCGCACGCCCCGAGCCCACCGTCTCGGTGAGCGGGGAGGCGCTGTCGCTGATCTGCACGTACTGCACCACGACCGTGGCCGCCTCCAGCCGCCCCGCGTCCGTCGTACGGGCAGGCTCGCCGTCCATCGAGACCAGCCAGCGCTTCTTCTCCGCCGACCAGTCGAAGGAGTACCGCGCGGCCTGGAAGGCGACCGTGCGCCCCCGCGTCTTCCGCCCGCCGGCCGGCGCGGCCCCGAAGCGGAAGCCGATGTCGCCGGGTGCCCCCACATCGGACGCGGCATCCGAGTCCAGGGCACGGCTCGGACGCAGATAGAGATTGTGCGGTGCGGGTCTGTCCCCTTTGCGCACGTACGCCTCACGCACACGCCCGGGGAACAGCGCTGCCAGCGGCGCGGACTCCACCTTGGGCCGCACCTCGGACGAGGCGCCGGAGTAGGCGAGGCCGGGGTGGTCGAACTGGCGCAGCAGCTCCAGGTCCGATTCGCGGGCGCTGCGCACCGGACCGACGAGCGAGGGGAGGCTGGAGGCGAAGACGGCCACTATGCGGGTGAGACCGGCCTCGACCTGCTCGATGTAGACGATGTCCGCCTTCTGCAGGCCGGTGTGCGGCCGGGCGGCCTCGACATTGTCGATCTTCACAGCAAGCACCTTCTCGCCGGCGCCCATCCGGCCCGTGAACGGCGACCGCTCCCCGTCGCCGTCGCCGCCGCCACCTCCGCCGCCGCCCCCGTCGCCGTTGCCGTTGCAGGCCGCCGTCAGCAGCGACAGCCCCGCCGTCAGCAGCACCGTCCGGCGCGATCCCGTCCACTCCATGGCGCCCGCCTCCCTCTCTGCTCTCTCGGGTGAGGTGAGCGTTCCCCGAAGGCGGGCGCCCACGGCATGCGGCGCCGAATAAATGTCCGGATGGGCGCCCGGGCCCGGGCCGTGCGGCTCCGGGCTGCTCACGGGCACGGTGGCGGGCCCGGGCGGGCGGTGGCCGCCGCCCGCCCGGCAGCGGCGTCAATTGCCGTACCGTGCGCCGCCGTTGATCTGCACGATCTGCCCGGTCACCTGCGCCGCGCCCGGCGAGGCCAGCCAGAAGACGGTGTCCGCGATATCCCCGGGCGTTCCCGTACGGCCGGTGACCGTCTGCGCGATCAGCGCCTCGCGCCGCTCCTGAGGCATGCCGCCGCCGAAGAACCCGGTCGCCTCGACGAAGCCGGGCGCCACCGCGTTCACCGTCGCCCCGTGCGGGCCGAGCCGGCCCGCCAGGTCGTACACGTACGGGTGCAGCGCCGCCTTCGACGCGGCGTACGAGGCCGTACCGGAGCCGCGGTACGCAGCGATCGAGCTGAGCAGCACGACCCGGCGGCCCGGCGCCCGGAGGAGGTCGGTGAGGGCTTCGGTGAGGAGCACGGCGGTGAGCACGTTGGACTCGAAGTTCGACCGCCACTGCCATGCGACGCCCGCGAGCCCGCCGGGCGGCTCCTCCCCGCCGGAGGCGTACTCCACGTTGCCGCCGGCGCTCCCCACCAGTACGTCCACGCGCCCGTAGCGGCCGCCTGCCTCGTCGCGTACGCGCTGCGCCTCGCCGGGCTCGGTGAGGTCGGCGGCGAGCGTCCCGATCTCGCCCTGCACGGCGCCCTCGGCCGCGAGCTCCTGCGCGGTCTGCCGCAGCACCGCTTCGCGGCGCCCGACGAGCAGCACGCGGTCGCCGTCCTCCGCGAAACGGCGGGCGGCGGCACGGCCGATGCCCGTACCGCCGCCGCTGACGATCACAACCCTGTCCATCCGGGTCCCGTCTCTCTCCGGCTTGCCGGCTCAGTCCCCCGCGTAGGCCTTGCGCAGCGCGGCGAGGTCGAGCTTCTTCATCTTGAGCATCGCCTCCATTGCCCGCTTGGCCTTCTCCGTGTCGGGGTCGCTGATCATGTCGGCGAGCTCTGTCGGCACGACCTGCCAGGAGACCCCGTACTTGTCCCGCAGCCAGCCGCAGGCGACGCCCTCGCCGCCGTCCTCGATGAACCGGTCCCAGTAGTGGTCGACCTCCTCCTGGTCCTCGCAGTCGATCTGGAAGGAGACGGCCTCGTTGAACTTGAATTCCGGCCCGCCGTTCAGTCCCACGAACCTCTGCCCGTTGATCTCGAACTCGGCCGTCACCACCGTCCCGGCGGGCCCGGGGCCCGCGTCGGTGTAGCGCACGACCTTGCCGAGCCTGGAGTTCTTGAACACGGAGACGTAGTACTCCGCCGCTTCTTCGGCCTGCCCGTCGAACCACAGGCAGGTGGTGAAACCGTCGACCGTCATCGCTGCCTCCCGCAGTCGGATGTCCCTGTCTGTACGGACCGGCCGCGGGCGGAGAAGTCATCGCACACGGGTGAACTCGCCGCGGGTGTCACCTGTGCTCGGGGTTGTCGTGGTCGGGGCGGCATCCGGCGTCCCAGTCGGTGCGCTGGTTCCCGTACGCGGGAACGCCGCCGGCGTCCTTCAGCATCCGGGCCAGGTGCAGCAGGTTCCACGTCATGAAGGTGACGTTGCGGTTGGTGAAGCTGTTCTCCGGGCCGCCGGAGCCGGGGTCCAGATAGGAGGGCCCGGGTCCGGCCTCGCCGATCCAGCCGGCGTCGGCCTGCGGCGGAATGGTGTAGCCGAGGTGCTGAAGGCTGTAGAGGACGTTCATCGCGCAGTGCTTGACGCCGTCCTCGTTCCCGGTGATGAGGCAGCCGCCGACGCGCCCGTAATACGAGTACTGGCCGCGGTCGTTGAGGAGGCTGGAGCAGCCGTAGAGGCGCTCGATGACGCGCTTCGTCACGGAGCTGTTGTCACCGAGCCAGATGGGACCGGCGATGATGAGGACGTCGGAGGCCAGGACCTGCTCGTACAGCCCGGGCCAGGCGTCGCTCTGCCAGCCGTGCTCCGTCATGTCCGGCCAGACGCCCGTCGCGATGTCGTGGTCGACGGCTCTGACCACGTCGACGCGCACGCCCTCCCCGGTCATGATGCCGGCGCAGCGGTCGATGAGACCTTCGGTATTGCTCCGCTCCGGCGAGCGCTTGAGGGTGCAGTTGAAGATCAGGGCGCGCAGGTCGTCGTAGCGCGCGGGCGGCGGTTCCTGGGGTCGCGGTGCTTCTGCGGGGGCGGCGGATGCGTTCACTTGCGCTCCTTCTGGCGGCCGCTGCGCCGAGGGCCGCGGCGGGAGCCACCGGTGGACTTTCCGTGGGTGACTCCCGGACGGTGACTCCCGGTCAGTGCTTCGTACGGACGGCGGCAGTGTCGGTGCTCGGCCGGTACGTTGCGGTTCCGGCGAACGAGGCGCGGTAGCCGTTGCGGCGCAGGTCGCCGAAGAGGCGGTCGATCTGCGACTGGCTGCCGCGCACCTTGGCGTCGCACCGGGCCACCCCGTGCCGGTCCGTGACCGCCCGGCACAGCTGCCTGCTCTTGGAGGCGTTGCTGAACCGGACCGTCTCGCCTGCGAGCGGCTTGCCGCCGGCCCGGGCCAGCTTGGCGGACAGTCCCCTCACCTTCAGCGCGGGCGGGCCGAAGTGGCGTTCCGCGGTGGCCGTACGGGCCTCCAGCCTGGTGCGTACGGCCTCCTGGATCACCGGGTCCACCGGAGCGGTGAGGTCGGTGAAGGGAACGACGGTCTGCGGGCCGCCGCGGGCGGGCACCCGCACCACCCGGTCGTTGAGGCTGTCGGCGATGTAGAGGTTGTTCCTGCGGTCGAGGGTCAGCCCGAAGGGGCTCGACAGGCCGGTGGTGGGAACGGTCGTCTGTCCGCCGCCACGCGTCGGCACCCGCAGCACCCGGTTGTTGCCCGAGTCGGAGATGTACAGCCGGTCGGCGCGGGTGTCGAGTGCCAGGCCGGTCGGCTGGGAGAGGCCGGTGGTGGGCACCGTCGTCTGCCCGCCGCCGCCCACGGTCGGCACCTTCACCACCCGGTCGTTGACGAAGTCGGCGATGTAGAGCTCGTTCCTCTTCTCGTCCAGTGCCAGGCCCTGGGGCTGGGTGAGGCCGGAGGTGGGGACGGTCGTCTGCTCACCGCCGCCGACGGGCACCTTCACCACCCGGTCGTTGCGGCTGTCGGCGATGTAGAGGTCCCCGGTCCTGCTGAGCGCCAGCCCCAGCGGACGGTCCAGGCCCTGCGTCGGGACGGTCGTCTGCTCACCGTCGGCGGAGACCTTCACGATCCTGCTGTTGATGGTGTCGGCGATGTAGAGAGCGCCGGCGCGGTCGAGTTCCATGTAGCTCGGACCGTTCAGGCCCGTGGTCGGGACCGTCGTCTGGGGGCCGTCGGGAAGGCGGAGCTTCTGGACCTCGTTGGCGGGGATGTATTCGCTGATGTACAGGGACGCGCGGCGGGACCCGGACTCCCCGGCACCGGTCCCCGGCTCCGCGGAGGCCGACGGGGTGGCGGAGGTCAGCCCGGCCGTGCACAGCAGGAGGATTCCCGTCACGGCCGTCGCACGGCGCCACGATCCGATCCGTGAGGTGAGGCGCTTGCGCCATGACTGCTGTCCCGCTCGGGACGACGGGGACGGCACGGAGGACGGGGAGGACGGGGAAGACGGGGAGGACAGGGACGACTGTTGTGGACGCGGCCCGCCGTAATGCTCAGGGTCCGAGTCGGCGGAGTGCTCGGGAATTGAGTAGCGGCTCATGGACACCCACCTGTTCTGGGCCGTCGGCCTGCGCCGGTGCGGCCCGCGAGGATGGCGTGCGCGCCCGCGTCGCTTGGAGGACGAAGGGAGCGCCGTTGACGTGACTGGCCGTCACCGCATGCCGCATCCCGGTCGTCCCGGGCCGCGGCACGCGGTTAGGTCCGTCAGCGGCGAGACTAGGAAGCCGCTTCCGCGTCGCCTTCGCACCACGCCAGGCCGTGCCGCCCGCCACCCGAAGGACGGGACGCGACGGACGGAGGACTGTGCACGGGGTGGTGGTCGCGGTGGGGCCCAGGCCGGGGCGGGGTCGGGCTGGACAAGCGCGCAGTGATGGTGTGTAGTCCGTATACAGACTGTATGCAAGACCTGCGCAAGACCTGTACGCAAGAGCGGGACGGGCGTTCGGCAGACAGGGCGGCGCCCCTCGGGGCGGCACGGGCGCGTACGACCGCCGACGGGGAGGCTGGCTGTGACATCCGGACGTGAGAAGGCGTACACGTTCCTCAAGGAGACGGTGCTCACCGATCCCGCCATGCAGGGCGAGTTCCTCTCAGAACAGACGATCGCCGACCGCGTCGGCATCTCCCGCACTCCCATCCGCGAGGCGCTGCTGCTGCTCGCCGCCGAGGAACTCGTCAGTCTCGTCCCGAAGCGCGGCGCCTACATCGCACCGCTCTCCGGCCGCGAGATCAGCGAACTGATGGAGATGCGCGGCCTGCTGGAGCGCTACGCCGCCAGCCGTACCGTCGACATGGGCACCGCTCCCGTCGCCCAGATGGACCTGATCCTCCAGGAGCAGGAGAAGCTGCGCGGCGGCGAGAAGGCCAAGGAGTTCATCGAGGCCGACCACCGCTTCCACGCCACGCTGATCGCAGCCGCGGGCAACAAGCTGATGACGAAGCAGTACGAGACGCTGCGCAGCCGTCAGGTCCGCGCGGGCGTCAGTGCTCTCTACCGCTCCGCCGGACGCCAGGACGAGGTCTGCGTCGAACACCGGCACATCGTCACGGCGTTGGCGGCCGAGCGCGCGGATGTCGCCTGTGCCGCGATCGACGACCACATCGCGGCGACCCGGCGCATCCTCACCGAGGGCTGACCACGGGGCGCGCACGCCCGGGGGGCGGGCGCACCCGTCCGCACCGTCAGAGCCTGCGATTGTCCAGGACGGCCACCGCCCGGCGGACCTCGGCGACCTCGTCCGCGTCCACGTCGGCCACGAGCATCTCGGGTGTCTCACCGGCCTCTTCCCGAACGCTCCCGTCGGGGCCGACCAGCATGCTGTGCCCGATGCCGGTGGGCGCCTTCGTGGGCCGCCGGATGTCCGCGTCCGGGCCGGGCGGCGCCTGGCCGACCGCGGCCACCCAGAGCGTGGCGTCCAGTGCGCGTGCCCTGGTGAGCAGCCGCCAGTGGTCGAGCTTGGAGGGGCCCGCGCCCCACGACGCGGGCAGTACGGTCAGTGCCGCGCCCTCGTCGGCGTGCGCGCGGAAGAGTTCGGGGAAGCGGACGTCGTAGCAGGTCGCGAGGCCCACCCGGACACCCGCGACGTCGACGGTGACGACCTTCCCTCCCGGTGCCACGGTGTCCGACTCGGAGAAGCCGAACGCGTCGTACAGATGGATCTTGTCGTAGGCGGTGTCCACGTCCGGGCCGGTGGCCAGCAGGGTGTTGCTGACGCGGCCGTCCGGGGACGGCGTGAACATCCCTGCCACCAGCGTGAGTCCGTGACGGCGGGCGCTCTCGCGCACCCCGTCGGCCCACGGCCCGTCCAGCGGCTGTGCCACTGGCGCGAGCTTGATCCCGAAACGGGCCATCGCCGCCTCCGGGAAGACGGCCAGCGCGGCGCCTTCACCGGCTGCCCGCGCGGCCATCTCGTCGATGGTGCGCAGGTTCTCCTCGGGGTCGGTGGAAGCGGTGAACTGGCACAGCGCCGTGCGGAGCGTCGTCACTGCCTGTCTCCTTTCCGCAGGTCGAGCACGTCGGGCGGGGCGGGCACATCGAGGACGTCGAGGACGCCGGGGACGTCCGGGACGCCGGGGACGTCGAGGAGGCCGGACGGGCCGGACGGTCCCGCGGACCGACCCGCCGTCACCGCGACTTCGCGGCGTACGAGGAGGACTCCGCGTCCGCGTCCGCCGTCCGGCCGGCGCGGCCGCCGCCCTCGCCGTCGGGGCCGAGGAGCTTGATGTACTCCTCGTCCTCCTCGTGGTCGGCGTCGCGTCCCAGCAGTACACCCGCCACCGTAAGCACCGCGGTGAGCACGATGTAGCCCGCGAGCGGCAGCCAGGTGCCGAACTCGCCGAGCAGCGCCGTGAAGACCAGCGGTGCGACGGCGCCGCCGATGACTCCGGCCAGGGTGTACGCGAGGGAGGAGCCGGTGTAGCGCAGCCGCGGGCTGAACTGCTCGGCGACGAACGCCGCCTGCGGCCCGTACAGCATCGAGTGGATGACGAGCGCGCCGATGACGCCCAGCACGATCAGCAGCCACGAGCGCGTCTCGGCGAGCGGGAAGAAGACGAAGGGCCATATGCCGGCGGCTACGGCCGCACCCAGATACAGGCGCCGGCGGTTCCAGCGGTCGGAGAGCGCACCGGCGAGCGGGATGAGGAAGATCTGCAGGCCGGAGCCGACGAGCACGGCCGTGAGGGCCTGGCCCTGCGGCATGCCGAGTTCCTCGGTCACGTACGTCAGGACGAAGACCGTGAACATCGCGTAGAGGACGTCGGGCGCGACACGGGAGAGGATCGCCGCGATCAGCGGCCTGCGCTGCTGGGCGAAGACCTCGCGGACCGGCGCCTCGGGACGCTCGCCGCCCGCCTCGACGGCCTTGAAGACGGGCGTCTCCTCCAGGTGCGTTCGCACCCACAGGCCGAAGGCGACCAGAACGCCGGAGAGCAGGAAGGCGATGCGCCAGCCGAAGGAGAGGAACTGCTCCTCCGTCAGCATCGCGGCGAGAGCGGCCAGGGCGCCGTTGGCCATGAGGTTGCCGACGGGCGGCCCGACCTGCGCCGCGGACGCCCAGAATCCGCGTTGCCTGCTGTTGCCGAACTCGCTGGTGAGCAGCACGGCACCGCCCCACTCGCCGCCCACGCCCACGCCTTGGGCGAAGCGCAGCAGGACCAGGAGCGCGGGCGCGACCGGACCGGCGACGGCGTGCGTGGGGAGCAGGCCGATGAGGAACGTGGCGACGCCGACGAGTACGAGGGTGGCGACGAGGACGCGCTTCCGGCCGATGACGTCGCCGAGGCGTCCGAAGACGAAGCCGCCGAGGGGGCGCGAGACGTAGCCCACGGCGTACGTGGAGAAGGCGAGGAGCGTGCCGGTGAGGGGGTCGCCGCCGGGGAAGAAGAGCTTGCCGAAGACCAGCGCGGACGCCGCCGAGTAGACGGCGAAGTCGTACCACTCGAGCGAGGTGCCGGTGAGGCTGGCGGTGAACGCCTTGATCAGGTCCTTGCGCTGCTTACGGCTCGTGCCGCCGGGGCCGCCGGCGGCGTCCGGATCGCCCGGGCCGCGGTGCGGCGGCTGAGCTTCCTCCGCTGCCGCCTGGTGCGACGTGTTGTGGTCCACGGGGGCTTCCTCACGGTCGGGTGCCTTTTTGGTACGGGGGCATACTTGCTGTATACAGCTCGTATGCGCAACCCTCGGAGCGCGGAATTTACCCTTGCGAAATCAAGCTCGACCTGGAGGAATCCCCATGACCGGCCTCTCCTTTACGCTGCCTCACGGCACCCGGCGAACCGTGACCGTGAAGCGTCTGCTCAACGCCGGGTATGCGGGCCGCAGCCAGGAGGACGTGGCCGCGCACGTGGCGGAACTCGCCGAACTCGGAGTGCCCGCCCCCTCCACTACCCCCGCGCTCTACCCCGTCTCGCCCTACCTCGCGCAGCAGACCCGGGAGGTCCCGGCTCAGCACTGGAAGACCTCCGGCGAGGCCGAGTGGGCGCTCGTCGTCGACGACACCGGGGACCTGCTGCTGACGGCCGCATGCGACCACACCGACCGCGAGCTGGAGACGTACGGGGTGGCCTGGAGCAAGAACGCCGCCCCGGACGTACTCGCCACGAGCGCCTGGCGGCTCGCCGACGTCGCCGATCGCCTGGACACCCTCACGCTCCGGGCCTGGGTGAGCGGTGGGGCCGGCGACGCCGAGACCGGGGGCGGTGCCGGGGCCGGGGGCAGTGCCGGGGGCGGTGCCGGGGCCGGGCGCAGCGGGGAGCAGCTGATCCAGGACGGCACCGCCGCCGAGCTGCTCACCCCGCACCACTGGGCGGAGGTGCTGCGCGAGCGGGGCGAGCTGGAGCCGGGCACCGTGCTCATCTCCGGCACGATCCCGATGCTGCAGGGCGTCGACCAGTTCGCCGGGCACTGGCGCGTGCAGCTCGCGGACCCCGCCACGGGCGACGAGATCTCCCTGGCCTACCACGTGGTGCCCATGCCGGAGCCCATCGGCTGAGCACCCTCCCCACGGTTACGGTCCTGCGCGCCCGGGCCGTCCCGCGCGCCGAGGCGCTGTGCGTACGCGGCGACGATCTGGCTGCGGGAGTCCTCCAGGTACTCCCGCAGCATCCGCTCCGCCTCCGCCGCGTCTCCCGAGCGCAGGGCCCGCAGGATGTCCCGGTTGCGGGCCAGATAGGGCTCGTGGAGGCGGCGCGGGCTGTCCATGACATGCAGGGCCAGCCGTAGTTCGGCGAGCACGCTCCGCATGACCTCGTCCGTACGGGGACTGCGGCCGAGCGCGACCAGCTCGCTGTGGAAATGGATGTTCGCGGTGGCCAGGTCCTTCCACCGCCGCTCCCGCACGGCCGCGTGCCCGGCGGCGACGGTCGCGGCGAGCGCGTCCAGTGCGAACGGCGGGCCCCCGGACGGCAGTTGACGCACGACTCCGCACTCGACGAGCCTCCGCATCCGGTAGATGTCGAGGACGTCGTCGACCGTGAGGACACGGACGAAGACCCCCCGGTTGAGCTGGTGTTCCAGCAGCCGCTCATGGGTGAGCAGCCGGAAGGACTCGCGCAGCGTGTTGCGCGAGACTCCGAGCGCCCCGCCGATGTTCCCCTCCGACAGCCGCGTCCCCGGCGGGAAGAACCCCTCCGCGATCCGGCTGCGCAGCACGTCCGCGACGCGTTCCGAGGTGCTCGTACGGTGCAGCAGGGCACGGTCGCCGGCGAGTTCGCCCTGCGGAGCAGGCACGGAGGGCGCGGCGGGCGCGGGCTGCACGGCGGGAAGTCGGGCCGGCTCCGGGTCGGTCGTCCCCAACTGGTACCCCTCCTGTCTCCGGCCGCTCCCCTCGGCGTCCGGCAGCGCACGTCGCGCGCATACATCGCTACGAACCCCTTGAAGGATCGTTCAACGATCCTCTACGTTATCCCGGACATCGGCCCGGCACCACCGTCCGGCCCTCATCCCCGGCGGCACCCTCTCCCTCTGCGAGGTGCACATGAACAGCGACCCGAACCCGAGTGCTCCACAGGACGGCACCACGACCGAGCACGCCCCGGTGCAAGGCAAAGACGGCGGAAGCGACGCCGGGGCCGACGCCGGGGCCGGGGGCGGCGGGCAGCCCGGCGGCCCGTTCGCCTGGTTCCGGGAACTCGGCGCGTCCGGGCGCCGCGCCTTCGCGGGCGCGTTCGGCGGCTACGCGCTCGACTCCTACGACTTCTTCACGCTGCCGCTGGGCATGGTCGCCATCGGCGCGTACTTCAGCCTCAACCCGGGCCAGACGGGGCTGCTCACCACCGTCACCCTGGTCGTCTCCGCCCTCGGCGGCGCGCTCGCCGGCATCCTGGCCGACCGCATCGGACGGACGCGGACGCTGATCCTCACCGTCGTCACCTACGCCTTCTTCACCCTGCTGTGCGGCTTCGCCCCCAACTACGAGACGCTGCTGGTCTTCCGCGGCCTGCAGGGACTCGGCTTCGGCGGCGAGTGGGCGGTCGGTGCGATCCTCGTCGCCGAATACGCCACGGCGAAGAACCGCGGGCGCACCCTCGGCGTCATCCAGAGCTCGTGGGCCGTGGGCTGGGCGCTGGCGGTCATCGTCTACACCGCCGTCTTCGAACTCTTCGACGAATCGACCGCCTGGCGCGTGCTGTTCTGGACCGGCGCCCTCCCGGCGCTGCTGATCCTCTACGTACGCCGGAACGTCAGCGACGCCCCCAAGGCGGCCGAGCAGCGCAAGAGCAGCCGCGAGAAGGGGTCGTTCGCCACGATCTTCAAGGGCGACCTGCGGCGCACCACGATCTTCGGCGTACTGCTCTCCACCGGTGTGCAGGGCGGCTACTACACGCTCGCCACCTGGGTGCCCAGCTACCTCAAGACGGACCGCGGGCTGAGCGTCGTCGGCACCGGCGGATTCCTCACGTTCCTGATCTCGGGTGCCTTCATCGGCTACCTCACCGGCGGCTACCTCACCGACAAGCTCGGCCGGAAGCGCAACGTCGCGGTGTTCGCCGTGCTCTCGGCGGTCTCGGTCGTCGCCTACACCAACGTCCCGACCGGCTCCAACACGCTGGTACTGCTGCTCGGATTCCCGCTCGGCTTCTGCATGTCGGCCATCTTCAGCGGGTTCGGCTCCTTCCTGAGCGAGCTGTACCCCACGGCCGTACGCGGCACGGGGCAGGGCTTCGTCTACAACACGGGCCGCGCCGTGGGCGCCTTCTTCCCCACGCTGGTCGGCTTCCTCGCCAACAGCTGGGGCGTGAGCGGTGCGCTCATCTTCGGGGCAGCCGGCTACGGACTGGCCCTGGTCGCGCTGCTGGGGCTGCCGGAGACGCGGGGGCGGGCGCTGGTCTGAATCACCGGTCCGCACGGGCGGGCGCGGCAACACCGGCTCCGGCGCACCTCCACACCGCCGCGCCTGCCGCGCCCCGTCCAGGCCCTGTTCCGCGCGCACCGCCGCACCGCCGCACCGCCGCAACCCACGGAAGGTCACACGCCATGTCCCGTACGACGCACGGCACTTCGGCCACACCTGCCGGCCCCGAAGCGGTCCGGGCGGCGATCCGCGGCGGCGACACCGGCCCCACCAGCGGGAAGGCCCCCGGATACACCCAGGCCAACCTCGTCTCCGTACCGCGCGACTGGGCCTACGACGTACTGCTCTTCTGCCAGCGCAACCCCAAGCCGTGCCCCGTGCTGGACGTGACGGACCCCGGCGAGACCTCCACCGCGCTCGCCCCGGAGGCGGACCTGCGCACCGACCTCCCCGCGTACCGCGTCTGGGAGCACGGCGAACCGGTCGACGAGCCCGCCGAGGTCGCCGGCCTGTGGCGGAAGGACCTGGTGAGCTTCCTGATCGGGTGCAGCTTCACCTTCGAGTGGGCGCTCGGCGAGGCCGGTGTCCCGCTGCGCCACATCGAGCAGGGGCGCAACGTCGCCATGTACGTCACCGACCGCCCGTGCCGTCCCGCTGGCGGCATGCGGGGGCCGATGGTCGTCTCGATGCGGCCCGTACCGGAGGACCTGGTGGAGACCGCGGCACGGGTGACGGGCCGCATGCCCGCCGTACACGGCGCCCCGGTGCACCACGGCGACCCCGCCCTCATCGGCATAGCGGACCTCGACGAGCCCGACTTCGGCGACCGCACCGAGTTGCGCCCCGGCGACGTGCCCGTCTTCTGGGCCTGCGGCGTGACCCCGCAGGCCGCCGTGACGGCCTCCCGCCCGCCCTTCGCGATCACCCACGCGCCGGGCCGGATGTTCGTCACGGACGTCCGCGACGACCAGTACCTGGTGACGTGAGCGCCTTTCCGCTCTCGCGGATCACTCTCCGCCGTATGAATCACGACGACGCGCAGGCTCGGGACGAGATCGCGAACGGCGACGAGGAATGCGGTCATGAACCCCGCGGATGCGTTGCGGCAACCGGGACCGGTGGCGGTTGTGGCCTCCGACCTCGACGACGTGGCCAAGCTGTGCGGTGACCGTGGCGCCTCGTCGGTCTGTGACCGGCCGCCGTACGTGACGGAGACGTCGCCGGACCGGGCATCGGCCCCGGGCGGAAATGCGGACGGGTATCCGGTAGGGACGCAGCAGGCGGGGGAAGGAGAGGGCCACCCGTCCCCAGGAAGCCCCGACGTCGAGAAAGGCACCCCCCGTCATGAACGCTCGCCCGCCACTGCCGCCGTTCACGCTGGAGACCGCCCGTCAGAAGGTCCAGGCGGCCGAGGACGCTTGGAACACCCGCGATCCGCACAAGGTCTCGCTCGCGTACACGGAGGATTCGGTGTGGCGCAACCGCGACGCCTTCGTCACCGGCCGCGCGGAGATCGTCGACCTGCTGACCAGGAAGTGGCAGCGCGAGCTGGAGTACGCGCTGCGCAAGGACCTGTGGACCTTCGAGGGCAACCGCATCGCCGTGCGATTCCAGTACGAGTGCCACGACGCGGACGGCCAGTGGTGGCGCTCGTACGGCAACGAGCTGTGGGAGTTCGACTCGCAGGGCCTGATGTCCCGCCGCGAGGCCAGCATCAACGACGTGCCCATTCCCGAGAACGACCGCCGCATCTTCGGGCCGCGCCCGGAGTCCCAGCGCGGGGCGGGCATTCCGCTGCGGTGAGGCGGGAGACCGAAGGGCCAAGGATCAAGGGCCAAGGGCGGCCAAGGGTCAAGGGCCAAGGTGCCGACGGCAGGCCGTCCGCCCGCCGTTGACACCTTGTCCCCCGGCCGTCAGACGCTCACGCCTCCTCGTAGACGAGCCACACGTTGCCGCGGTCGAACGGCATCGGCTCGCCGTTCGGCAGCGTGAAGGTCGTGCCCGACTCCGCGGTCGGCCGTTCCCAGTCAGTCTCGTACGCCTTGCCGTCGCGCAGCACCGTCGCCTTGCCCTTGCCGACGGTCTCCTCGTACGGGGTGCCGGCGTCGTCCGGCGGCATGGCGACCTTCTGCACGATCACCGTCTTGCCGCCGAGCCGTGCCCCGCCCGTGCTCGTCGCCGGAGCACCGTCGAAGGAGGCGAGCCAGCGGTCCTCCTTCTCCGACCACTCGAAGCCGGTCTCGGCCGAGCCGTAGTCCACGGAGCGCTCCGCCGTGGGCTCGCCGCCCTCCGGCGCCGCGTCGGCGAAGCGGAAGCCTATGTCGGCGCTCTTGCTGGCCTCCGGCGCGGTGTCCAGAAGCTGATCGGGATGTACGTAGAGGTTGTGCGGCGCCTCGTTGTCGCCACCGCGGAAGTACGGCTCGGGATACTTGTCGTGCGAGCGGGCGTGCAGCGGCGACTTCTCTATGAGGTCCTCGACGCCTGCGCGGGCACCCGAGTACGAGAGCGCGGGCCGGTCGAACATGCGCAGCTGCTCGACGTTGTACGCACGTGCGCTGCGCACCGGTCCCAGCGACTCCGGGAGCTTGCTGGAGTAGATCCCGAGCAGCCGGCTGAGCCCGCCCTCGACCTTCTCCACGACGGTGATGTCGGCGTCCTCCAGCGCAGTGTGGGGCCGTGCGTCCTTGTGGTTGTCCATCTTCACGGCCAGGACCGGCGCGGGCTCGGCGGGCAGCCCGGTGAACGGCGAGGTGGCCTCGCGCGGCTGGGCGGTCTTCACGGACGGGTGCTGCGGCACTTCTTTCCCGGACGAGGTCTTGGCGGACGAGGTGCCTGCCGTGCTTCCGGCGGCCAGCGCCACCACGGCCAGCGTGGCCAGGAGGCGCGTGGCCCTCGGTATGCCTCCCGTTCTGCCGCCGGATGACGGCGAGCCGGTGGTCATGCCTCGCATGTGAACTGCCTTCCGTCGTGGGGGGATTCGTAGGACAGCCACGAAATCTGTGCTGCGCCGCGCCGTCAATACCACTCGTGACGCTTCACACGCACCGCGTCCCCGCCCTCAGCCCTCCGACGGCGCCGCCGCGGACTCCGCGAGCGAGACGCGGATCTTGGACTGACCGTGCGGGAGCTTCTCCCAGTCGTCCATGAAGCGCGCGACGAGCCCGTGCTTCTCCGCGATCGCCGTGAGCGTCTCCGTCCGGTAGTAGAAGTCCTCGCGCAGCACCTGGTGTTCGGAGCCCTCCGTACGGTCGAATGTGAAGTCGAAGAAGCCGCGCGGTGCCAGGATCCGGCCCACGTTCGCCAGGCACTCGTCGATGACCTCGACCGGCGAGTGGGAGAAGACGCTGTGCGCGTGCACGACGTCGAAGTGGCCGCTGGGCAGGAAGTCGAACCGCAGGTCGTGCGTGAGCGTCAAGTGGGGGAGTTTCTCCTGCAGTTCGTAACGCGTGAGGGTCTTCTTCGCGGAGATGAGGATGTCGGGGGAGATGTCGATGCCGTAGTAGTTGCCGGAGTCGAGGTACTGGATGAACCTCCAGCCCGCGCGCAGGTTGCCGCAGCCGATGTCGAGCATGCGGTGCTGCGGCTGGAGCCCGTGGTCCTTGAGGAAGTCGAACTGCATCTGCCCCAGCGCCAGCCACCGGTCGTGACTGCGGCTTCCGACGGCCGCCTCCGGGTTGTTGGCGGTGTCCGAGGCCATCACGGCCCGGTAGTAGTCGACATGGTCCGGGTGCTTGAAGCGCAGCCAGCGGTCACGGGCCGCACGGCGCACGTACGGGGTGACGCGTGCCGGATTCCGCAGCGCGTACGAGACCTTGTGGGACAGCCTCGAACGGTTGGCTGCCAGCGAGCGCGGGGTCTTCTTGGGCATGACGGTGTACTCCTCGGTTGTTCCGGTGTCGCTCCGGCGGCGTTTCGACACATGCCGAAACGAATGACCGGCCATGTCGGACACGTTCGCATGCGGAGCGCGGACGGCGGCATGGCGGTGCCGTAACGGGAAGCGGGTGTGTGAGGGCGGCGCCGGCCTGCGTCCGGGGCCGAACGGCCCTTGCTGTCCTGCGGGTTCAGTCGGTGGGTGTGCGTCTCTCCGTGCGCGTGCCGGTCTCCGTGACGGGGTCCGGGCCGGCGACCGCGACGACTCCGCTCTCGTACGCGAAGATCACGGCCTGCGTGCGGTCGCGCAGCGCCAGCTTCTCCAGAACGCGTCCGACGTGGGTCTTCACCGTCGATTCCGCGACGAAGAGCTGCTCGCCGATCTCGGCGTTCGACAGGCCCTGTGCCACGAGCGCCAGCACCTCCGTCTCCCGGACGGTCAGTTCGGCGACGCGCTCCTTGAGCGGCGTACGCAGGCCCGTTCGTTCGCCGTCGAGACGGCTGAACTCGGCGATCAGGCGACGGGTGACGGTGGGAGCGAGAAGGGCACCGCCGGCGGCCACCACCCTTATGCCGTCCGCCAGTTGACGGACCGGCGCGTCCTTGAGAAGGAAGCCGCTCGCGCCTGCGCGCAGCGCCTGGTAGACGTACTCGTCCAGGTCGTAGGTCGTGAGTATCAACACCTTCGTCGCGGGGAAGGTCCCGGTGATCTCCCGGGTGGCCTCCAGGCCGTTCATGACGGGCATCCGCACATCGAGCAGGGCGACGTGGGGGCGCAGGGCGGCCGTCTTCCGCACCGCGTCGCGGCCGTCGACCGCCTCGCCGACCACCTCGATGCCGGGCCGGCTTCCCAGGAGCACGGAGAACCCTTCGCGCACCATCTCCTGGTCGTCGGCGATCAGGACACGGATCACCTCCTCGTCAGTCATTCACGGCCCCTGCCCGGTCGCCGGGGAGATATCCCGCCACCTCGAAGCCGCCGTCGCGCGTACGGCCGGCGGTCAGCCGCCCGCCCAGCATCGCGGCACGCTCGCGCATGCCCGTCAGGCCGGCTCCCGCGCCCGGTGACGGCGGCGCGGGACGGGCAGGCGGGTCGTTGACGACCTGGAGACCCAACCCGCCTGGGCTGTAGGCCAGTTCGACGCGGACGGCACTCCCGGGAGCGTGCCGCAGCGCGTTGCTCAGCGCTTCCTGAACGATGCGGTACGCCGACAGCTCCACGCCGCTCGGCAGCGGGCGCACCGCACCCGTCACCGTCTTCACGGGCCGCGCCCCGGCGGCCTCCACGCCGGCGAGCAGTGCGTCGAGATCACGGAGAGCGGGCTGCGGTGCCTCCACACCGCCGCCGCCTCCGGCCGGCAACCCCCCGGACGAGTGCGGGGAAGTGTACGGGGCTGAGTACGGGAAGGGGGAAGCGTACGGGGACGGGGACGGGGACGAGGGCGGCACAGCCCGTATGACGCCCAGCACGCGGCGCAGTTCGGCGAGCGCGGCGACGGCGCTCTCCCGTACGTTCCCGAACGCCTTCTCCAGTTCGGGCGGTGGGTTCGCGACCCGGTACGGTGCGGCCTCCGCCTGGATGGCGACGACCGACATGTGGTGGGCGACCACGTCGTGCAACTCCCTCGCGATTGCGGCCCGTTCCTCGAGCAGCATGCGCCGGGAGCGTTCCTCGCCCGCGGCCACGGCCTGCGCGGCTGCCTCCGCACGGGCCTCCCGCCAGCCCGTGAAGACGACCGCGACGAGCGGCATCAGCCCCGAGAGCAGGGCGGTCACCGAAGTACCCACGATGAACGGCCCGTTGCCCACCGCCGCGAGCGCGACCACGAGCACCCAGAGCCCGGCCGCGGCTCGCACGCGCAGCCGCAGACCTAGTACGACCAGCAGCGCGGCGAAGGCGATGAAACCCGCCCAGGCCCACGGCCGCTCCTGGGAGCCGTACTGGAGGACGTTCGAATGCGACAGGTCGGCGAACGGGAACGGGGCCGCCACTCCGTCGGGACGGAACAGGCTGACCCCCAGCGCCAGCAGCAGCAGCCAGGCCGACACCACCGGGTAGAGCGCCGCCGTCAGCAGCGCTGCCGCGAGCAGTGCCACTCCGGGAAGCTTCTCGCTCAGGGCGATCTCGGCACGGGCCTGCAACGACACGAGTAGCAGGACGACGAGCAGCACGCCCGCGTGCGGCGCGAAGCGCAGCGCGTTCCGTACGGCCGCGGGTACGGACCTTCCGGCGCCACCCGGCAGGGAGATCCCGTCGGCCGGAGGCAGCGGACGGAAGACGAACGCGTCCCGCACAAGATCACGGAACAACCCCCGGAACAGGCCCTGGACGGCCCCACGGAGCAGACCGCCGGAGGAGCCGGCGGCTGCCTTCTCGGTGGCTTCCTGCCCGGCGGCCCGGCTCGCTCCGTGAGGTCCCTCGATGGCCATGGGACGAAGATATGAGGGCGGCCGCACGCCGGCATCCGCCTCCGGTCCCGTCACCGCATCTCCCCCTCAGGTACCAAGGGGGGACAGTTCCGCCGTGTGGGGTTAAGGTCCAGGTCAGCGGATGAACATTCGTACGAACCCGGCGGAAGGAGCGACCGTGCGCGTCGCCGTCCTCGACGACTACCAGCAGGCCGCCCACCACCTCGCTGACTGGCAGAGCCTGGACGCCGAAGTCACCTTCCTCCACGAGCACTTCGCCGGCACCGACGCCCTCGCCGCCGCCCTGCGGGGCTACGACGTGGTCGTCGCCATGCGCGAGCGGACCCCCTTCACCGCCGAGCGGTTCGAGCGTCTGCCGGACCTGCGTCTGCTGGTGACGACCGGCATGGCCAACGCCGCGATCGACCTGGCCGCCGCCGAACGGCACGGCGTGACCGTCTGCGGCACACAGAGCCCGGCCACCGCGACGCCCGAACTGACTTGGGGCCTCATCCTCTCGCTGCTGCGTCACATCCCCGCCGAATCCACCGGGGTGCGCGAGGGCCAGTGGCAGCACTCCATCGGCGGCGACCTCTACGGGCGCACCCTCGGCATCGTCGGCCTCGGGCGGCTCGGGTCGCGGGTCGCCGCCGTCGGCAGGGCCTTCGGCATGCGCGTACTGGCCTGGAGCAGCAACCTCGAACCCGCGACGGCGCGCGAGCGCGGGGCGGAGCCGGTCAGCAGGCAGACCCTCTTCTCCGAGGCCGACGTCGTGACCGTCCACTACAAGCTCAGCGAACGCAGCAGGGGGCTGATCGGCCGGGAGGAACTGTCGTGGATGAAGCCCACGGCGTACCTCGTCAACACCTCGCGCGGGCCGCTGATCGACACCGACGCCCTCGTCGACGCCCTGATCGAGGGACGGCTCGCGGGAGCCGGACTGGACGTCTACGACGTGGAGCCGCTGCCCGCGGACGACCCGCTGCGCACCGCGCCCCGCACCGTACTGACACCGCACATCGGATACGTGACTGAGGGGACCTACCGGACCTTCTACGGGGAGGCGGTCGAGGACATCGCCGCCTGGGCGGACGGGAAGCCGGTGCGCACGCTCACCCCGTGAACGGGCGGCCCGCCCGCGCCCGGCGCGCGTACGGCACCGCCCGGTGCGACCCTGGCGGTGACGGACACACGGGCGAAGGGACCGCGGCATGGCGAAACGGGTGGTGGCGGAGTCGTACGGCGGGCCGGAGGTGCTCTCCCTCATCGAGTCGGACGTGCCGGCGCCGGGGCCGGACTCGGTGACGCTGCGGGCCATGGCTGTCGGCACGAACCCGGTGGACTACAAGCTCTACAGCGGCGCCATGGGCGACGACCCGGCTGCCCTGCCGATGCCCGTCGGCCAGGAGCTGTCGGGAGTGGTGAGCGCGGTCGGGGCCGCGGCGGAGGGCCCGGCCGGTCCGCTCTCCGTCGGGGACGAGGTGATCGCCTACCCCGCCCGGGGCGCCTACGCGACCGAACTCACGGTCCCCGCGTCGAGCGTCGTGCCGAAGCCCGCCGAGCTGTCGTGGGAGGCGGCGTCCGGGCTGCTGCTCGCCGGAGCGACGGCCGTGCACGCCCTCACGGTCGTCGGTGTCGCCGAGGGGGAGACACTGCTGATCCACGGCGCGTCGGGCGGCGTCGGCCTCCTCGCCGTGCAGATCGCGGCCGCGACGGGCGCGCGGGTGATCGGCACGGCCGGCGCACGGCACCTGGAGTCGGTCGAGCGGTACGGAGCGACCGCGCTGCCCTACGGCGAGGGCCTGCTGGAGCGGGTGCGCGAGGCCGCACCCGGCGGCGTGGACGCGGTCGTCGACACCTCGGGCACCCGTGAGGCGATCGACACCTCACTCGAACTGGTGCCGGACCGCGGCAGGATCGTCTCCATCCTGGCGTTCGACCGTGGAGACACCGGCATCAAGCTGATCGGCGGCGCCCCGAACGCCGATCCTGGCACCCGGATCAGGGCGGACGCCTGGCGGCAGCTCACCGCCCTCGCGCGCCAGGGCGAGCTCGAGGTCCCCGTCGCACGTACGTACTCCCTCGCGGAGGCGGCGGAGGCCCACCGCTTCCTCACGGAGGGCCATCCCGGCGGCAAGGTCGTGCTGCTGCCCTGACTTCACCCGGCTCGGCGCGACTTCGCGCCGGCATCCGCTCGCTCAGAGCTGATTCTCCGGCTCGCTCAGAGCCGCTTCTCGCCGGCTTGCTCAGAGCCGCTTCTCCAGGAAGGCGAGGGTGCGCTCCCAGGCGAGCCGGGTCGAGTCCGGGTCGTAAGTGCCCAGGTGGTTCTCCTCGTTCGCGAAGGCGTGGCCCGCCGGATAGCGCTCGATGCTCACCTTCGCTCCGGACTCCGCGCGGATGCGGGCGGCGATCTGCTCCGCGCGGGCAGGTGTCGCGTTCTCGTCCAACTCGCCGTAGTGGCCGAGGACATCGGCGCGGACGCCCGCGAAGTCCACCTCGTCGTCGCTGGCCACGCCGTAGTACGGGACGGCCGCCGCGACCTTCTCCCCCGCCGCGGCGGCGAGCGCGAGCACGAAGCCGCCGCCCATGCAGAAGCCCACGGCACCCACCGCGTCGCCCCGAACCGCGTCGTGTGCGAGCAAGTAATCGACGGCGCCCGTGAGTTCGCGTACCGCCCGGCTCATCGGCAGCTCCGTGGCCAGGCGTGCCGCGTCGTCGCTGTCGTGCGTGGTGCGGCCGCCGTAGAGGTCGGGGGCGAGCGCCACGTAGCCGGCGGCGGCGAACTGGTCCACCACGTCGGCGATCTGGTCCGTCAGCCCCCACCACTCCTGGATGACGATGACACCGGGCCCGGTGCCGCCTTCGGGGAGGGCGAGGTAGCCGTAGATCTCCACGCCGTCGGCGTCGAAGCGAAGGTTCTGGCGCAGCGGTGGTGCGGACACGGGGTGACCCGCCTTTCTCCTCGGTGGTGCCGTCCGTACGGGACGGACGTGCAGGGCGGACGTGCAAGGTGCGGACGTGCGCGTGGGCCGTGCGTGCGGCCCGTACACACGGCTCGTGCGTACGGGCCGTCCGTCGGCCCTCCGCCTCCGGTGGTGCCCGCCCGCGAGGCTGATAACCCGTCGAAGCGGAAGATGGCACACGGACGACACGAACCCGCCAGCTCCCTGCCGCACAACGCTCACGCGGGAACGGGCAGCCGGCCGAAGCAACCAAGCGGAAGCAAGCGCGGCGAACCGGGCGGGGCGAACCGAGCGCGGCAGAAGCGGGCCCAGAGCGGAAAGGGAAGCCTCAGCACTCCCCGGCGACGGAGGAGTCGTGTGCGAGCTCGCGGACGCGCTCCGGGGTCGGGTACTCGTCGGTGCCTTCGAAACCGGAGAGCGTGGCGTTCCGCCTGGGGAGGTAACCGGTGCGGAAGAAGTCGTTGCCGGTGGTGGCGTCGAGCAGCCAGTCCGCGACGGTGCGGCAGCGGGCGTTGCTGGTCCGCAGCGCCGCTACGTGGTAGCCGCGGGTGACCAACTGGGCGGGCAGTCCGCTCAGTTCGACGCCGAGCGGACGTGCCAGCGCGTCCCGCCCGCCGAGGTCGACGACGAGTCCGAGGTCCCTGTGCTCGTACGGTCGCGTGGGCCTGCCCCGCAGCACGGCGGCGACGTTGCGGGCCGCCCGCCGCCCCTGCCGCATGGCGTGCTGCGCGGTGGGCGGGCAGACGGGCAGCGGGCCGCCGCCCACAGCCGCGTCCCGGCCGCCGTCCTTGGCGCCGCCCGCGCCGCCGCCCGCGGCCCGCGCGGCGGCCAGATCGGGTACGGCCGCGGCGTCTCCGAGCGCGAAGACGCCCTCCCTGCCGGGCACCTGCAGATCGGCCCGTACCGCGAGCCTGCCGTGTACGGTCTCCGCGCCGAGCGTGGCGATCAGCGGGCTGGCGGTCACGCCCGTCGTCCAGATGATGGTGTGGCCGGCCAGGGAACGGCCGTCGGTGAGCGCGACGGTCCCCTCCGACACCTCCGACACGGAGACGCCGAGCGAGACCTCCGTACCTTGCGCGGTGATGATCTCCAGCGCCTTGCGCCCGAGCCGGTCGCCGAGTTCCGGCAGCAGCTTCGGCGCGTGGTCGATGAGGTGCCACTTGATCCAGCGGGGGTCGACGCGGCGGTAGCGGGACGCCGCGGCGGACGTCAGCCGCTGGAGACAGGCGACCGTCTCCGTCCCCGCGTAGCCGCCGCCGACCACGACGAACCGGAGCCGTGCCGCACGTTCCGCCTCGTCGTGCGTGACGGCGGCGAGGTCGAGCTGGGCGATGACGTGGTCACGGAGCCAGACGGCCTCGGCCAGCGTCTTCATGCCGTGCGCCCGCCGGTCCACGCCGGGGATGCCGAAGGTGCGGGTGACGCTGCCGGGGGTGAGGACGATCCAGTTGTAGCGCTGGTTGACCAGCTCGCCGGTGATCAGCCGTACGACGCACACCTTCGCGGAGGTGTCCACGCCGATGGCGGCGCCGGGGACGATGCGCGTACGGCGCAGGACGCGGCGCAGCGCGGGCGCGACGGCCTCGGGCGCGAGCACGCCGGAGGCCACCTGAGGAAGGAGCGGGAGGTAGAGCTGGTAGTCGTCGGGGGTGACGAGGGAGATCTCCGCATCGCTCTCCGCGAGTTCGCGCTCCAGTCCCCGCGCGCACTGCACTCCTGCGAAGCCGCCTCCGACGATGAGCACCCTGGGCCGCTCCATGGCCGCTTCACCCACCCTCACTCGCCGGGGTCCGTGGCTCCGTGGTCCGTCCGTCACCGCCGGAGGCGGCCCCGTCCGAAAAGGCTGGCACGGGGTGGCGGGGGCCGCATCCGCTCGGCGTCCGGCCGGGGGGCAGGGCCGGGGCCGCGTCCGGGACCGGTCCGCGTCCGGTGCCGGGTCCGAGTCCGGCCAGGGACCCGGGACCCGGGACCCGGGACCGCTCAGCGGAGGAACCCGAGCCCGACCACGCCGGCGACGATGAGCAGCAGGCAGAGCAGACGGGCCGCCGAGGCTGGGTCGCCGAGCGCCGCCATCCCGTACAGAGCGGTCCCGATGGCGCCGATCCCCACCCAGACTCCGTAGGCGGTGCCGATGGGGATGTGCCCCATCGCGTACGACAGACCGGCCATGCTGCACGCCAGCGCACCGACGAAGAGGAGCGACGGCCACAGCCTGTGGAAGTTTCCGGACGCCTCCAGTGCGCCCGCCCACAAGGTCTCCAGCAGCCCGGAGACGATGAGGACCATCCAGGCGAGACTCATTGCACGCGCTCCACTCCGCCCGCTCCCACGCGGGCCGACTCGGGGCAGCCCCAGCCGGCTGCCACCGGCAGTCGATCACACGCGTGCGGGAGCGGAGCGGGAAGCCGGGCTCCGGCAGTCCGGGCACAGCGAGCCCGGGACCCGGGAGCCCGGGCGCCGGGAGCCTCGGCACCAGGAGCCCGGGACCCGGGAGTCCGCGTCAGACGCCGATGTCGCCCCCGTCCTTGCGCCAGACGCTGACGACGGAGGGGCGCACATACGCGTCCGGCCCGTCCGGCCACTGGGAGGCGGGCTTCTCGACGCTCGCACCGTCCTCCTCGCCCGGATGCTGTACGGAGACGAGCACGCGCCGGTCCTGGATGATCGGCCCGCAGGTCTCGGCCGCGTTGGGAACCGTCAGGAACTGCCGCACCTCACCGCGCCGCCGGCCCGCGGTGGCGACTCCGAACAGGCCGTCGTGCGAGCCGAGTTCGTTGCCGTCCGTGGAGAGCCACAGATTGCCGTAGTCGTCGAACGTGACGTTGTCCGGGCAGGAGATCGGGCTGACCTGGTCCTTGGGGAAGCCGCCGAAGTACGTGGAGGGGTCCTCCGGATCGCCGCACACCAGGAAGAGCCGCCAGGAGAAGCGGCGCGCGGCAGGGTCGTCGCCCTTCTCCGCGAACTCCAGCACCTGGCCGTGCTTGTTGCCCTTGCGCGGGTTGGCCTCGTCGGGGCCCGCCTTGCCCGCGGCGCCACGGTCGGTGTTGTTGGTGAGCGAGGCGTAGACGCGTCCGGTGCGCGGGCTCGGTTCGACGTCCTCAGGGCGGTCCATCTTCGTGGCCCCGGCCTTGTCGCCGGCGATGCGCGTGAAGACGTAGACCTCCTCGGCGGTCATGCCCTTCACATGCGACTCGTCGCCGGTGGCCAGCGGAATCCACTTGCCCTTGCCGTCGAACTCGTGGTCGTCGGAGGGGAGTTCGCCCGATCCGTCGATGTCGTCCTCGGGGCTGTCCCCGGTCAGCTTGGCGACGTAGAGCGTGCCGTGGTCCAGGAGCGTCATGTTGTGCTCGTGGTCCGCACGGCTGTCGCCGCGCCGCATCCGCTTCGAGGAGACGAACTTGTAGAGGTACTCGAAGCGTTCGTCGTCGCCCATGTACACGACAGGGCGGCCGTCGCTCGTCAGCCGCGGCTGGGCGGCCTCGTGCTTGAAGCGGCCGAGCGCGGTGCGCTTGCGCGGCGCCGAGTCCGGGTCGTACGGGTCGAGTTCGACGACCCAGCCGAAGCGGTGCGGCTCGTACGGCTCCTTGGCGACGTCGAAGCGGTCGTCGAAGCGCTCCCACTTGCGCTCGGTGTCGGTGCCCTTCAGGGCGTAGCGCTCCAGCCGCTTCTTGTGCTCCTCGTCCTTCACCTCGTCGGTGTTGGCGAAGTACTGGTCGATGTTCTCCTCGCCGTGCAGCGTCGTGCCCCACGGGGTGGTGCCGCCAGCACAGTTGTTGAGGGTGCCCAGCACCTTGCGGCCCTCCGGGTCCGCGGACGTACGGAGCCACTTGCTGCCCGCCGCCGGGCCGGTGACCTCGAAGGGAGTGGTGGCGGTTACGCGGCGGTTGAGGCGGTGGCGCGGCACTGCCCGCAGCGCGCCCGAGTCCTTCTCGCCCTCGACGACCACGACGGAGAGCCCGTGCGCCGCCCAGCCGATCTCGGCCTGCTCGCGGGTCGGGTCGTCCGCGTCGTAACCCGCGAACATCAGGACCTCGTCGGTGTATTCGTGGTTGGCGACCATCAACTGCCGCTTCCCAGTGGTCTTCTGCCCGCCGGCCTCCTGCTCGCCGAGCGGGAGCAGCGACAGGAAGTCGTTGTTGTAACCGAACTGCCCTTCCTGCGCCTTCGCGGTCTGCTTCTCCGGATCGAAGTCGGGCGCACCGCGCAGGATCGGTTCGCCCCAGCGGATCACGACGTTCTGCTCGTAGCCCTCCGGGACGGTCACCTTGTCGTCGGTATTCGGCTCGACGGGCGTGAAACGCAGGCCCTTCGCGGGCTTGCCCGTCGCCTTGGCGGCCGACGCCGCACCGGCGGTCCCGGAGCTGCACGCCCCCGTACCGGCGGCTGCGGCCGCGACCCCCGCGACGGCCCCGGCACGCAGCACCGACCGGCGCGAGAGGGCACGGGCGATGATGTCCCCTGCGTACTCGTTGCCGCTGGTGTTGGGCGCCTCGTGGAAGCAGGCGTCACCGCACCGGTAGCGGCAGGTCATGGCGGACCTCCCGCCCGGGTGCGAGCCGAGCACCGTAAGCAGCTTGCGCATGGTCCCCTCCGGATCTCCCGTGTCTACGGCGGTGACGCTATGGGCACAGCCCCGCGACGAGGCGACCTCACGATGAACCACGGGTGAACCCCGTCCCACCCTCAGCACCCCGCGCCTCCCGGAAGCGCCGGGCAGCGGGCCGAAGCCGGCAGCGAGGGGCCCGGCAGCCGGAGCCGGGCAGTGCGGCACCGCCGGTGCCTTCAGTTCAGCACGGTGGGTCGGCGCACTGGTCCGGAAAGGCCAAGTCGACGCGGTGGTCCAGCCAGACCCCGCACGCCCACGACAGCAACAGCAGCGTCAGCACCACGACCGCGGCCTTGACCGTACGGCGTGCGCCGCGCCCGCCCCGTCCGCGGAGCACGGCGCGCGTGAGGGACCAGGTGAGCAGGGTGATCAGGGGGAAGCCGGCCACCATGCCCGGCAGTTCGATGTACAGCAGGCTCAGGTCGCGCTGCCCCTCGAAGGCTCCCCGCAGCCCGGGGGCCGCGCCTTCGAGCCACACTCCGAAGCCGGCGGCCGCAGCGACGGCCGTAACCAGGCACCCGGCAGCCACGGCGGCCGTTCCTTCACGGCCTTCGGGCCGTACACGCCCTTCAGGCCGATCACGCCGTTCGCTCGGGTCCATGCCGAAACTGACGCAGTCCGCGGCGCCGTAGTTCCAGCGGAGGTTCCGCTTCCGCTCGCCCGCGGCCGGGGTGGTAGGGCCGTGGGCGTCGCTCGGCCTGTCAGCGGCGGCGCCTCTTCGGCACGGTCGGGATGTGTGCCCGCACCATCAGCGTGCCGACGTTGTCGGGCTCCGGCGCGGGCAGTACGGAGGCTTCGATGCCCGTGAAGCCGCTGCGCTTCAGCACGTCCGCCCACATCTCCGGGGAGTACGACCAGCGCAGTACGGGCAGCCTGCGTCCGCTGAGGCCGTTGCCGTACATCGCCTGGGGCCCGTAGAAGCCCTCGATGGGCTCGGCCTGGGAGAGGGCCAGCACGCCACCGGGGTTGAGGCGGCGGCGGATCAGCGGGATCAGTCTCTCCGGGTCGGTGAACCACACGGCGCCCCACCGGGAGAAGACGGCGTCGAAGGTGGCGGGCGTCTCCGCGAGGTAGTCGCAGGCCTCCGCGTTGACGAAGGAGAGCCCCGGCGTGCCCTCCCACCACAGGCGGGCGCGGGCGACCTGTGCGGGCGAGAAGTCGAGCGCGGTCGTCTCGACTCCCTTACGGGCCAGGTAGACCGCCTCCTTCCCTTCTGCCGAGCCCAACTCCAGGGCTGTGCGCGGCTGTCCGAGGAAGCCGGCTCCCGGGCCGTGCCCGGGATACTGCGTCCACTCGAAGGAGTCGACAACCGGGGCCGACGGCGCCCCGTCCCCCTTGTGCGGCTTGTACGTGTCCCAGTACTCGGGGAGGCTCTTCGACGTGAGAGGCATGCGTTTCCTCGCAGGGTGCGGGCGATGGTGTCACCTGCCCCGTCACCGTAGGTCCGCCGTTTCCCGCCCGGGCCCGGACGGGACGGCTTCACCCGAACGTGCTGCGGCTCGTGCGGACCCGGACCCGGACCCGGACCGCACCCGGACTCGCACCCGGGCCCGCACCCGGGCCCGCACCCCGGCTCCGGGTGTATGACCCCGGACCTGCCCCGGATACGGTCGGCGGCCGGCCCTCCTTCGGCTCACCACTCCACAGGAAGGCGGCGAGAGCCCGTGAACACCTTCGACTCCCCCGTCCCGCGGTTCCATCTGGCCATGCCCGTCGACGACTTGGCCGCCGCACGCCACTTCTACGGCGACGTGCTCGGCCTGGAGCAGGGCCGCAGCGCGGAGACGTGGACGGACTGGAACCTGCACGGGCATCAGTTCGTCACCCACCTCGCGCCCGGCCACGCAGGACCACGGGCGGCGGCCGGCGGTGCGCACAACCCCGTCGACGGCCACGACGTGCCCGTGCCGCACTTCGGTCTGATCCTCGCCGTGCCCGAGTTCCACAAGCTGGCGGACCGGCTGCGCGCCGCCGGCACGGAGTTCGTCATCGAGCCGTACGTACGGTTCGAGGGCCGGCCCGGCGAGCAGTGGACCATGTTCCTCCGCGATCCGGCCGGAAACGCCCTGGAGTTCAAAGCGTTCGCCGACGACGCACAGGTCTTCGCCACCGACTGAGCCGCGCGCCTGACACCTGGCACCTGGCACCTGGCACCTGGCACCTGATGCCCCGTCACCCAACACCCGGCCCTGACGCGCGTACGGCAGCGAAAAGCCCCGGACCGCATGCACATCATGCGTTCCGGGGCTTTCAGAGCCCGGAGGGTGTCAGCCCACGAGGCCGTTGACGCCCTCGATGCCGGGGACGCCGGCGTTCACGCTGCCGCTGACGCCGCCCACACCGGGAACGCCGCCGTTCACGCTGGCGGAGACGCCGCCCGGGCCGGGGGTGACGTCGACGCCCGCGAGGGTGCCGACGGTTGCGCCCACGCCACCGGACACGTTGTCGAGGTCGGCGTCGGAGATCTCGGCGGTCTCGATCTGAGAGGTCGTGTTACGCATGGGGAGTTCCAATCAACGAGCGGCAACAGTTGCTGGTGTTCCGGATGTCGGGGATCAGACCATCTCGGCGGGCCCCGCTGCCACTCGTAACGCCCGTCTCCTCATGATCCTCACGCGATCTTATGATTATCCGCGCTCTCAGTCTGAAATGCCGCTCTCGGTGCGTGAACTGTCACCTGGCGGCACCGAGTTGGGGTTCTGGGCGCTCGCAGACAGCCGCCGGCGTTCGCAGATCACGCGCACGTCTTCACCACCGGCCGCTGCCCTGCCGGACGACCGCACTTTCACCGGGGCTCAACTCTGCGAACGGCAGCGAAAAGCCCCGGACCGCATGCACATCATGCGTTCCGGGGCTTTCAGAGCCCGGAGGGTGTCAGCCCACGAGGCCGGTGACGCCCTCGGCGCCCTCGAGGCCGCCGCTCACGTTGCCGCTGACGCCGCCCACACCGAGGATGCCGCCGTTGACGCTGCCGCTGACGCCGTCCAGGCCTGCGGTGACCTGCCCGCCGAGGGTGGCGCCGCCAAGGCCTCCGGAGACGTTGTCGAGGTCGGCGTCGGAGATCTCGGCGGTCGCGATCTGGGGTGTCGTGTTACGCATGGTGGCTTCCAATCAACGGGCGAGAACAGTTGTCCGGTGATTCCCGGAGGGGGGGTCCGGAGATCAGAACATGTCAGCGGACCCCTGTACCACTCGTGGAAACCTTCTCCTCACGATCCTCACGTGATCCGAAGATCTGTGACGAAGTTCAGCCGGAACCGCCTTCGCCCGCACGGAGGTTGACGCGTGCCCAGAGCTGCTTGTGGTCGGAGTGCTCGGAGTAACTCAGGCTGCTGGACTCGACCCGTACGGACGGCGACACGAAGAGGTAGTCGATCTTCCCCTTGCTGTGCGTCGGCTCTCCCGACCGGCAGTGCGCGTATCTGGTCCGCGGCAGTTCCGCCGACTTCCGCCCGGGTTTCATCTTGTCGCCGCAGGGGCTTGCGGCCTCCTTGAACGCGCCACGGGCGCCACGTTCGTATTCGCGGTGGTAGAGGCGGTCCAGCACTCCGGAGAGCGGCAGGTCGTTTATGTCTCCGCCGAGCAGGACGGTGTAGTCCTCGTACCGCGAAGTCAGGACCTGCTGGACCTTCGCCACCTCGCGCTTCCGGCTTTCTAGGAATTCGCCGCCGGCGGGCGTGAGATGGGCGGAACAGGCGACCAGCTTCCGCGTCCCGGAGCGTACGCAGACCATCTCGCGGTACTCGTCGCCGGAGGTGGAGCCGAGCTGGTGGACATCGGTGTCGTCCTTGTCGAAGCCCAAGCCGTGGCGGAAGACGATCGTGTTGCCGAAGTCGGTGGGGTGGTGGCAGCGGGCGGGGCTCCCCGGATCCCTGGCGAGGTTCCGCACCGGGCTGAAGAGCACCGTGTAGCCGGGCAGTCTGTCCTCAAGCCGCTCGTCCCAGTCGCGGCAGGTCTCCTGCATCGCGACGAACGCCGGCTTGCGGTTCTTCACATCCTCGGCGAAGGCGTCGGGCGGCCCGTTCTCCTTGCCGCCGTGCTCGGTCGTACCGCCGGCCATGTTGAACTGACCGATGACGTACTCGCCCGACGACGCCGCGGGCTTCTCGGGCCGGGTCTCCGCGTCCGAGCCGGCGATCAGCACCGCCGCGGCCACCAGGCCCGCCGCCACCACACCGGCCACCGGAGCAATCACGCGACGGATGGCGCCCTCCCTGGTCCGGTTCCCGTGTGTGAAGTTTCGGTACGCGCGCAAGCATGCAGAGGCGCACGAGGGGCGTCAACAGCGGGATCCGCCGCCTGCCCGCCGCCCGCGGCGGTCGGTCACACAGCGTTATCGGAGGGAAACAGGGGCCCCCGGACAGTTAGGATTCCGGGCATGGCGGCCACTGGATCAGAGCAGACGGGATCGAAGGCGTACTACGTCACGACCCCCATTTACTACGTGAACGACGCTCCCCACCTGGGCCACGCCTACACGACCGTCGCAGGCGACGTGCTCACGCGCTGGCATCGTCAGCGCGGCGAGAAGGTGTGGTACCTCACCGGCACGGACGAGCACGGTCAGAAGATCATGCGCACCGCGGACGCACACGGGGTCTCCCCGCAGGAGTGGTGCGACAAGCTCGTCGAGGAGGCGTGGAAGCCCCTCTGGGAGCATCTCGACATCCGCAACGACGACTTCATCCGTACGACGGAGAAGCGGCACACCGAACGCGTCCGCGAGTTCGTCCAGGATCTCTACGACAAGGGCGAGATCTACCAGGGCGGCTACGAGGGCCCGTACTGCGTGGGCTGCGAGGAGTACAAGACCTACGGCGAACTCCTCGACGGCGAAGGAGAGTTCGAGGGCCAGAAGCTGTGCCCCATCCACCGCGCGCCGGTGGAGATGCTCCAGGAGGAGAACTACTTCTTCAAGCTCTCCGAGTACGGCCCGAAGCTCCTGGAGCACTACGAGCAGCACCCCGGGTTCATCCAGCCCGAGTCCGCGCGGAACGAGATCGTGAACTTCGTCCGGCAGGGCCTGGAGGATCTGTCGATCTCGCGCTCGACCTTCGACTGGGGCGTCAAGGTGCCCTGGGACGACAAGCACGTCATCTACGTCTGGATCGACGCGCTGCTCAACTACGCCACAGCGGTGGGTTACGGCGCGGACCAGGAGCGCTTCGAGCGGACCTTCCCGGCGGACGTGCACCTCGTGGGCAAGGACATCCTCCGCTTCCACACGGTGATCTGGCCGGCGATGCTGATGGCCAACGGGCTGCCGCTGCCCGGCAAGATCGTGGCGAACGGCTGGCTGATGGTCGGCGGCGAGAAGATGTCCAAGTCGAACCTGACGGGCATCTCCCCCCAGCAGCTCACCGAGCACTTCGGCGTCGACGCCTACCGCTGGTACTTCATGCGGGCCATCGCCTTCGGACAGGACGGATCGTTCTCCTGGGAGGACTTCTCCGCCCGCTACACGAGCGAACTGGCGAACGACTACGGCAACTTGGCGTCCCGCGTCGCAGCCATGGTCGGCAAGTACTTCGGCGGCACACTCCCGGAGGCGACGGCGCACGGCGAGGCCGAGCAGGCCGTCGTCGACGGGCTCGCGAAGGCGGTCGCCGCGGCGGACCGGCGCATCGGCGACGAGCTGGACTTCTCCGGCGGCATCGCGGCGGTCTTCGACTTCATCAAGCAGGTCAACGGCTATCTGACGGAACAGGAGCCGTGGAAGGTCGCCAAGGAGGGCACGGAAGAGGCCCAGGCCAGGCTGGCGACGATCCTCTACACCGCGGCGGACTCGCTGCGCGCGTGCGCCGTGCTGCTGAACCCGGTCATGCCGGAGTCGTCGGCGAAGCTCTGGGACTCGCTGGGCGCCGAGCCGCACCTCGGCCCGCTGGCGGACCAGCCCATGGGCGACACGGCCCGCTGGGGGCAGCTCCCCACAGGCGCGACGGTCACGAAGGGCGCGGCACTCTTCCCGCGCCTGGAGGGCTGAAGCGGCTCCTGTACGACCGGTGAGCCGGGCCTCGCCGCGGCTCACCGGGCAGGGCTACCCGACGAGTTCGATCACGCAGCGCGCGCACTGCTGCCGCGCTTGAGCTTCGCGTCAGTCGTGACCAGTGGCACGTCCAGCTTTTCCGCGAGAGCCACATACGAGGCGTCGTACGCGGTGTAGTCCGCCCTCAACTCCCAGATTCTGGGCAGCAGATGTTCGCACGAGGCACGCTCGACAGGTAGTGCGGGAAGCACCCGCACCGCCCGCTCCGCATCCTGCACGGCCACTTTGCGACCGAGCACGAGACCGCGCAGGGTGCTCAGCACCTCGTAATCGACCAGGGACGGGGCCGCGAGCCGCTCTCCGAACAGCCTGTCGGCACAGGCCTTTCCCATCGGGCCCGCATCGACGAGGGCCGAGGTCAGCACCGCGGCGCCGCCGCACCCGGCAACGCAACCCCCGGTGATATGCGCCCCCGCAGGGCTAAAGCTTCGGCTTGCGCACCGACAGGTGCAGCTCCTTCAGGCGGGCCTCTTCGACCTCGCTCGGTGCGCCCATCAGCAGGTCCTGCGCGTTGCCGTTGAGCGGGAAGGCGATCGTCTCGCGGATGTTGGGCTCGTCCGCGAGCAGCATCACGATGCGGTCGATGCCCGGGGCGATGCCCCCGTGCGGCGGCGCCCCGAAGCGGAACGCGCGCAGCATGCCGCCGAATTCGCGCTCGACGTCCTCCTCCGAGTAGCCGGCGATCCCGAACGCCTTGAACATGATCTCGGGTTCGTGGTTACGGATGGCGCCCGAGGAGAGCTCAACGCCGTTGCAGACGATGTCGTACTGCCAGGCCAGGACGTCCAACGGGTCCTGCGTCTGCAGCGCTTCGAGGCCGCCCTGCGGCATCGAGAAGGGGTTGTGCGAGAAGGCGACCTCGCCGGTCTCCTCGTCCTTCTCGAACATCGGGAAGTCCACGATCCAGCAGAAGCGGAAGACGCCTTCCTCGAAGTGCCCGGCACGCTTCGCCGCTTCGACGCGGACGGGGCCCATGATCTTCGACACCTCGTCGAACTCTCCCGCTCCGAAGAAGACCGCCGTGCCCGGCTCGGCCTTCAGCGCGGTCAGCAGCTGCGAGACGTCGTTCTCGTCGAGGAACTTGGCGATCGGGCCGGTGAGGGTGCGGTCCTCGCCGACGCGGACCCAGGCCAGGCCCTTCGCGCCCTGCTCGACGGCGAACTCGCCCATCTGGTCGAAGAACCGGCGCGGCTGGTCCGCGGTGTCCGGCACGGCCAGCGCCCGTACGTGCTTGCCCGCGAAGGCCTTGAAACCCGAGTCCTTGAAGATGTCCGAGACGTCCACCAGCTCCAGCCGCGCACGCAGATCCGGCTTGTCGGAGCCGTACTTGAGCATCGCCTCGCGGAACGGGACGCGCGGGAAGGGCGAGGTGCACTCACGGCCGCCGCCCAACTCCTGGAAGAGGTCGGTCATCACCTTCTCGATGACTCCGAAGACGTCCTCCTGCTCGACGAAGCTCATCTCCATGTCGAGCTGGTAGAACTCGCCGGGCGAGCGGTCCGCGCGGGCGTCCTCGTCGCGGAAGCAGGGCGCGATCTGGAAGTAGCGGTCGAAGCCGGCGATCATCAGCAGCTGCTTGAACTGCTGCGGCGCCTGCGGCAGCGCGTAGAACTTCCCCGCGTGCAGCCGCGACGGTACGAGGAAGTCCCGGGCCCCCTCGGGAGAGGTGGCCGAGAGGATCGGCGTGGCCAGCTCGTTGAAGCCCTGGGCGGTCATCTTCTCGCGGATCTTCGCGATGACCTGCGAGCGCAGCACGATGTTGCGGTGCATGCGCTCACGGCGCAGGTCGAGGAAGCGGTATTCGAGGCGCTTCTCCTCGTTGACCCCGTCCTCGGCGTTGATGGTGAAGGGGATCTGCTCGGAGGCGCCCAGCACCTCCACCTCGCCGACCTCCACCTCGATGTCCCCGGTCGGCAGCTCGGGGTTGACGTTGTCGGCGCCGCGCTCGCTGACCTTGCCGTCGACCCGTACGACGGACTCCTTCGAGAGCGAGCTGAGGCGGTCGTGCACCTCGGCCTGTTCGGGACGTACGACGAGCTGCACGATGCCGTGGTGGTCACGGAGGTCGATGAAGAGGATGCCGCCCAGGTTCCGCCTGTTGTGCAGCCAGCCGCTCAGACGGACGTCCGTTCCGACGTCCGGAGCACGGAGCTCGCCGCAGGTGTGGGAACGGTACCGGTGCATCAGTCATCCAGTCGTCGGGTCGGCAGCACTTGGGCCGGATACTTGGGGCACCCCCATGCCGGAGGCTATGGGGGAGGTCGGCCCTTCAGACTACCGCCCTGGCTCAGCCCCGCTCGCCCCGTATTCTGGTACGCACATAAAGTGGGACAATGCACACCGAGGACGTGCTGAGGGCCACCCGGACCGGGCTGTGGCGCTGGGACAGCGCGACCGGTGCCTCGACCGTAGACGTCCGCACCGCGGAGCTCCTCGGTCTCCCTTTCCGGCAGGACGCGGGGGCGGACCGGAGCGAGCGGCCCATCTCCGTGGCCGGGCCCGGCTCGGAGGTCCCCTCGGGAGCCGGCGCGGAACCCGGCACCGGCCGGGACGCCGGGGCCACGGATGACACCATCACGCTCGCCGAGCCCTCCATCCGCTCCCGCATCCACTTCAGCGACTACGTCGAGCTGACCGCGACGGCCACCCTGGCCCTGGCGGAGTGGAGTCTCGTCGAAGCCGTGCTGCGCATCGTCGACGACGACGGAAGAGTCCTACGCAGGGTGCGGACCCGGATGATGCCGGTCGAGGAGGACGGAACGCTCTCACTCATCGGCACCATCTCGCAGGTGCCCGAATCCACCGAGCATCCGCCCCCCTATGCCGAAGAGGGCCACCAGCACAGCCGTGAGGCGTTTCTGCTGCACACCGGACGCGCGCTCGCCGAGGCGCGCACCACCGCGGAGGTGCTGCGGGTCGCGGGCTCACTGGTCATCCCCGGATTCAAGACCCGTGCCCTCGCGGTCTTCAGCCTGGAACGCGGCCGGCTGGTCCTCGTCGGACCCGCCGCCCAGCGGCCCGTGCCGCAGCATCTGCTTCCCTTCATCGACATGTCCGTCGAGGCCGACCATCCGGCCGCGGCCGTCGTACGGTCCGGGCGGGCGATCTATCTGCAGGCCCCGGAGGAGTACCGGCGCAGGTTCCCGGCCGCATGGCCCCAGGTCGAGCCGGTCGGCAACCGGGGATGGGCCTTCCTCCCGCTCGTGATCTCCAATCGCACGCTGGGCGCGTGGATGGTGGCCTTTCCCGAGCCCGTGGAGTTCACGCCGGAGGGCAGGTCACTGCTGACGAACGTCGCGCGGATGCTCGCCCAGGCGATCGCCCGTACATCCATGCACGAGATGGAGCTCCAGCTCTCCTCGGGTCTGCAGCGCACGCTCAGACCCACCCGCAAGCCCGGGATCGAGGGCATGAAGCTCGCGGCCAGATACATGCCCTCGGGCGGAGGGCTGGACGTCGGCGGCGACTGGTACGACGTGATCCCGCTGCCGTCGGGCCGTACGGCACTGGTGATCGGCGACGTCCAGGGCCACGACGTGCGCGCGGCGGGCATCATGGCGCAGCTGCGCATCGCGCTGCGGGCGTACGCGGCGGAGGGGCACCGGCCGGACGCCGTGCTGGCACGTGCCTCGCGCTATCTGGCGGGGATCGGACGGCCCGAGGTGATGACGGGCAGCCCGGACGAGGGAAGCGGCGAGGGCACCGCACAGGGGCAGCTGACCGGAGGCTTCGCGGACGACGAGCGCTTCGCCACCTGCCTCTACATGGAGGCCGATCCCGTCACGGGCACGCTCGACATCGCCCGCGCGGGCCACCCCGACCCGGCGATCTGGCTCGCCGACGGCACGATGCTGATCAGGGCCACCGCGGGCGGGCTGCCCCTGGGCGTCGAGCCGGGCACGGAGTATCCGACGACGCGGCTCGTGCTGGAGCCCGGCGAGACGCTGCTGGCGTGCACGGACGGCCTGATCGAGATCGGCGGGCACACCATGGAGACCGGCTGGCGGCGCATCCAGGCGGTCTTCAGGGAGCTGGCCGAGGGAGGCACGGGTACGCCCGCCGATCTGGAGCAGTTCGCCGACGCCCTGATCCGCTCCGCCCAGCAGCCGCTCTCCGGCGAGGCCGCGGGTCCGCTGGCCGACCGCCGCGAGGACGACATCGCGCTGCTGCTCATCACCCTCGACCCCGCCTATGCCGCCGGGCGCGCGGCCGCGGCGGCCGGGGTCTCGCGGCGTACGACGTTCACGGTCGCGCAGGCCGAGCCGGACCGGATCGGCGAGGCCCGGCACCAGCTTCAGGGCATGCTCTTCGACTGGGCGAGCGAGGACCAGATCGACGGTGCGGTGCTGATGCTCTCGGAGATGCTCACGAACGTGCTGGTGCACACGGAGGGCGACGCGATCATGGTCGCCGAGTGCAGCGGCAACCGCGGGGACCGGCTGCTGCGCGTCGACGTCTCCGACACGAGCGACGCACTCCCGCACCGCCGCACGCCCGGCGAACTGGCCTCGTCGGGCCGGGGGTTGATGATGATGGAGATGCTGGCGGGATCTTGGGGGGTGGACCCGCGCGGCGAGGGCAAGAGCATCTGGTTCGAAATGCACGAGAACATCTCGGCCCCGGCGTGGGCGTAGTGCCGTGGCCGGCAGCCTGACCGACCGCGGCTCCCCTCGGCCATGCGGCCGGGCTCGGGGCCCCGGGCCCGGGCCGCGGGGAGTCGGGTCCTCGTAGGCCACAGGGCCGATCCGCTGGGGGTGCCCCAGCGCCAGTCGACCATGCTGCCGGACTCTCGTCCGGGGTGGTTTGCCGCCGTTGCGGCAGGATTGCCGCCGCAACTGGGCCCCGGCGGGCACTTCGCGCGCCGGCGGCGCAGGGGGAGGAGCCAGGGGAGGCCGACCACGGCGGAAGTGGTCTCCCCGCCACAGGCAGGGGTCGGGATCTCCCCGCCGCAGGCAGGGGTCGAGGTTCCCCGCCGCAGGCAGGGGTCGAGGTTCCCCGCCACAGGCAGGGGTCGAGGTTCCCCGCCACAGGCAGGGGTCGAGGTTCCCCGCCACAGGCAGGGGTCGGGGTCTCCCCGCCACAGGCAGGGGTCGGGCCGGCGGCGCGAGGGCGGTCGCGACCGGCAAGTTCGGCTGCCGGCCAGGACACCGGCTACCCGTACATGCGCCGCATCGCGAAGTCGACCATCTCCTCGACCGCCTTCGCGTCGAAGACGACGCGGTGATCGCCCTCCATGTCCAGCACGAAGCCGTAGCCGGAGGGGAGCAGGTCCAGGACCTCGGCGCCCGTGATCACGAAGTAGCGGGACTCCTTGCCCGCGTACCGGCGCAGCTCCTTGAGCGTCGTGAACATCGGGATCACCGGCTGCTGGGTGTTGTGCAGCGCCAGGAAGCCCGGGGTCTCACCGCGCGGGCAGTAGACCTTCGACGTCGAGAAGATCGACTGGAAGTCCTCCGAGGTGAGCGTTCCGTTGGTGAACGCCCGCACGGTCTCGCGCAGCGACGGCGGCGACGCCTGCTCGGGGTAGAGGGGCTGCCCGTTCCCCGGCTGACCTTGCTGCCCGTAGGGGGGAGGGGGCGCCTGCTGGGCTGCGTACTGCTGGTGAGCGGCCTGCTGGTGGCCGTACTGCTGCCCGGCGTGTGGGTAGCCCTGCCCCGCTGCGGCGGTCTGGTCGTAGCCGTACATAGGAGAAAGAGTAACGAGTCACAGATGGGCGGTTAGGGCTTGCTTCTTATTACCGGCCGGTAGCATCATGGTCCGTAGACACAGTTGACTACCTGTCCGTCGAGTGAGACCACACGGAGCCGTTGCCATGGGCCACTACAAGTCGAATCTCCGCGACATCGAGTTCAACCTCTTCGAGGTGCTCGGCCGCGACACGGTGTACGGCACCGGACCGTTCGCGGAGATGGACGTGGACACCGCGAAGAGCGTGCTGACCGAGATCGCGCGCCTCGCCGAGAACGAACTGGCCGAGTCCTACGAGGACTCGGACCGCAATCCGCCCGTCTTCGACCCGGAGACCAACACCGCTCCTGTGCCCGAGTCGTTCAGGAAGAGCTACCAGGCGTACATGGACGCCGAGTGGTGGCGCCTGGGCACCCCGGAGCAGATCGGCGGCACCACCGCACCGCGCTCGCTGCTGTGGAGCTTCGCCGAGACCGTGCTGGGCTCCAACCCGGCGGTGTGGATGTACGCGTCCGGCCCGGCCTTCGCGGGTGTCATCCATGAGGAGGGCACCGAAGAGCAGCTGAAGGTCGCCCAGTTGATGGTCGACAAGCAGTGGGGCTCCACGATGGTGCTCACCGAGCCGGACGCCGGCTCGGACGTCGGCGCCGGCCGCGCCAAGGCCGTACAGCAGGACGACGGAAGCTGGCACATCGAGGGCGTGAAGCGCTTCATCACCTCCGGTGAGCACAACCTCTCCGACAACATCGTGCACTTCGTCCTCGCCCGCCCCGAGGGCCACGGCCCCGGCACCAAGGGCCTCTCGCTCTTCCTCGTCCCGAAGTACGACTTCGACTGGGAGACCGGTGAGCTCGGCGAGCGCAACGGCGTGTACGCCACCAACGTCGAGCACAAGATGGGCCTGAAGGTCTCCAACACCTGCGAGCTGACCTTCGGTGCGAACGCTCCCGCCAAGGGCTGGCTGCTCGGCGAGAAGCACGACGGCATCCGCCAGATGTTCAAGGTCATCGAGTTCGCGCGGATGATGGTCGGCACGAAGGCCATCGCGACGCTCTCCACGGGCTACCTCAACGCCCTGGAGTACGCCAAGGAGCGCGTGCAGGGCGCCGACCTGGCCCAGTTCACCGACAAGAACGCGCCCCGCGTCACGATCACGCACCACCCGGACGTGCGCCGCTCGCTGCTCACGCAGAAGGCCTACGCGGAGGGCATGCGCGCGCTCGTCCTCTACACCGCGTCCGTGCAGGACGAGATCATGGTCAAGGAGTACCGCGGCGAGGACGCCTCCGCGGCGCTCCGCCTGAACGACCTGCTCCTGCCGATCGTGAAGGGCTACGGCTCGGAGAAGTCCTACGAGCAGCTCGCGCAGTCGCTGCAGACCCTCGGCGGCTCCGGCTACCTGCAGGAGTACCCGGTCGAGCAGTACATCCGCGACGCCAAGATCGACACCCTCTACGAGGGCACCACCGCGATCCAGGGCCAGGACTACTTCTTCCGCAAGGTCGTCCGCGACCAGGGCCAGGCCCTCACGACGCTGTCGGAGGAGATCAAGAAGTTCCTGGCCGAGGCGAAGGGCGGCGAGGAGCTGGCCGGCGCCCGCGAGGAGCTCTCCCGCGCGGCGGTGGAGCTGGAGGCGATGGTCGGAGCGATGCTGACCGACCTGGCCGCCACGGAGAAGGACGTGAAGTCGATCTACAAGGTCGGCCTCAACACCACGCGCTTCCTGATGGCCTCCGGCGACGTCGTCATCGGCTACCTGCTGCTGCGCGGCGCGACCGTCGCCGCGGAGAAGCTGGCCGACGCCTCCGTCTCGCTCTCCCCCAGGGACGAGTCGTTCTACGAGGGCAAGGTCGCCGCCGCGAAGTTCTTCACCTCGAACGTGCTGCCCGCCGTGGCCCTGGAGCGCACGCTGGCCGAGAACGTCGACTCCTCCCTTATGGAGCTCGACGAAGCTGCCTTCTGACCGTCCCGGCCGTCCACGCCCGGGCCGCCGACGCCGGCCCCTGATCCCCCCATGCGGAACGTCCTTCTCCTCCCGGCAGGGCAGGGGAAGGACGTTTCGCCTTCGTATGCTGACCGTATGACCCCAAGCTCGCAGAGCCCCGCGCCGCCGCACCTCGCGGGCCGGGCCCACACCGACAGCCTCATCGGCTTCCTCTCGGACTCGCCCACGCCGTACCACGCGGTGCGCAGCGCGGCGGAGTTGCTGGAGAAGGCGGGCTTCCGGCAGCTCGACGAGACGGAAGCCTGGGACTCGGCCGGCGGCGGTGCCGCGGCGATCGGCCGTGGCCACTATGTGCTGCGCGGAGGCGCCCTGATCGCGTGGTACGTGCCGGCAGGCGCCGGTCCCGCCACCCCGTACCGCATCATCGGCGCCCACACCGACTCCCCCAATCTGCGCGTGAAGCCCGTGCCCGACACCGGGAACAGCGGCTGGCGGCAGATCGGCATGGAGATCTACGGCGGCACGCTGCTCAACACCTGGCTCGACCGGGACCTCGGTCTCGCAGGGCGCCTCTCGCTGCGCGACGGCTCGACGCGGCTGGTCGACGTCAGCCGTCCGCTGCTGCGCGTACCGCAGCTCGCCATCCACCTGGACCGGCAGGCGAACGACGGGCTCAAGCTCGACCGCCAGCGCCACATGACCCCCGTGTGGGGGCTCGGCACTCCCCGCGAGGGCGATCTGATCCGCTTCGTCGCGGAGGAGGCCGGCGTCCCCGCCGAGGAGGTCACCGGCTGGGACCTGATGGCGCACAGCGTGGAGCCTCCCGCGTATCTCGGACGCGACGAGGAGCTGCTGGCCGGGCCGCGCATGGACAACCTCCTCTCCGTGCACGCCGGCGCCGTCGCGCTGGCGGACGCGGCCGGGCACGCCGGGCTGCCGGCGATCCCCGTACTGGCGGCGTTCGACCACGAGGAGAACGGCAGCCAGTCGGACACCGGCGCCGACGGGCCGCTGCTCGGCTCCGTGCTGGAACGCTCCGTCTTCGCACGCGGCGGCGGTTACGAGGACCGCGCCCGGGCGTACGCGGGGAGCGTCTGCCTCTCCTCCGACACCGGGCACGCGGTGCATCCCAACTACGCGGAGCGGCACGACCCCGGGCATCTGCCGAAGCCCAACGGCGGCCCGATCCTCAAGGTCAACGTCAACCAGCGCTATGCGACGGACGGTTCGGGCCGCGCCGTCTTCGCGGCGGCCTGCGAGCGTGCCGGTGTGCCCTGGCAGACGTTCGTGTCGAACAACGAGATGCCGTGCGGGACGACGATCGGGCCCATCACGGCGGCCAGGCACGGGATTTCGACGGTCGACATCGGGGTGGCGATCCTGTCCATGCACTCGGCGCGCGAGCTGTGCGGCGTGAACGACCCGCTGCTGCTGACCCGTTGCATGAACGGATTCCTCACGGGCTGAAACGTTCTGACGTGCCGTCTCCTGGAACGGACGGTTTCCCGCAGCCTGATTGGGGCTCGACTGCCCGGGCACCCGTGGGGCGTACGAGAGCCGTACAAGCAGGGCAACCGCCAATCGGAGGCAAGGAATCCATGGGCATCGTCATCTGCATCGGCATGCTGGCCGTGGGAGCGATCCTCACGTTGGCCGTCGACTTCAACACCGACGCCGTCAACCTCGATGTGGTGGGGCTCGTCCTGATGGCCGCCGGACTGATCGGGCTCTCCGTCTACGTCAGCATCTTCAAGCGCCGCAAGACGCAGCCGCCGAGCCCGGCGGCGCCGGTGGTCGTCGAGGAGGAACGCCACCACCTGCGGTGAGTGCCCCTGCCCGTGCGCACGGCAGCGCCGGGCGGCCCGCTGCGTGGAGCGGCCCGCGGTCTCCGTCGAACGGAGGCCGCGGGCCACTTCGTTGAAGCGGGCGAGGTGGCTCGGTGTCGGATCAGAGGCCTGCGTCCGGGCCCGCGCCGGGGTCCATGCCCGCGAGTACGAGCGGCAGGCGGGACGTCCCCGATGCGGTGACGCGGACGGGCACCCCCCAGTCCTGCTGGTGCACGTGGCACGCCGGGTACTCGGCGGCCGCCCCCGGGCCGTCCGGGTCGTCGCACGAGGCCGCCGTCGCCGACACGTGCAGCACGCCCTCCGCCACACCGTCCGCGAGCCGCAGCCGGCGTCGCAGGTCCGTGCCCGGCCCGGCTCCGTCCGCGAGCAGCTCCGGGGGCGTCGAGCCGACCAGCAGCCGTGTCGAGGGGCCGTAGCGGTCGTCGGGCTTCTGCCCCTCGGGCGCCTGGAAGACGACGTCCAACAGCAGTTCGCCCGGCGCCACTTCGGTCGCCGAGCGCTGCGTACGGTGCGCGACGGGATCGATCCGTACGGCCTCCTCGGGCAGCCGCAGCCGGGTCAGCCGGTGGCGGGCGGACTCGACGACCACGATCTCGGCCCTCGTCCCTTCGCCGGCGTCCTCGACCAGCACCGCGTCCGAGGGCTCACGCAAGTCCGTTGCGAGCGTGGTGACTTCGCCGGTGCCAGGGTCGTAGCAGCGCAGTGCGTGGTTGTAGGTGTCGCTGACCGCGACCCGGCCCCCCGGGAGCGCCGTGACGCCCAACGGGTGCTGGAACAGCGCCTGTTCGGCCTTCCCGTCCCGGTGTCCGAAGTCGAAGAGGCCCGTGCCCGCCGCCGTACGCACTTGGTACCCCTGGCCGCCGAGCGGGCCGTCTTGCCGGTCGCCCTGCCGGGCTCGGTGCCGGTCGCCCTGCTGGTCGTCTTGCAGCTCTCCCCGCCGCTCTCCGTCCGACCGCTCGATCCAGCGGACGGCGCTGGTCTCGGAGTCGGCGATCCACAGCCGCTCCCCGTCCGCCGAGGCGGACAGGCCGGACGGCTGCGCGAACCAGGCCTCGTCCGACGGGCCGTCGACCAGACCCTCGTTGGTCGTGCCCGCTGCCGCCCGTACGGTGCCCTCCGCCCGTCCGTCCGCCGGCGGCGTGTACGTCCACAGCTGGTGGACACCGGCCATCGCGATCCACAGGCGCCCGTCGAACCACTCCACGTCCCACGGCGAGGAGAGGGCGATCCGGCGCGCAGGGCCGTCCGTCGGCGCGCCCTGCCACCACTGCTCGCCGGTGCCCGCCAGCGTGCGGACCTCGCCGCTGTCCGGATCGTAGGAACGCAACGCGTGATTGACGGTGTCGGCGACCACCACCGTCTTCCCGTCGGGCAGCAGCGCGAGGCCCTGCGGCTCGCTGAAGCGCGCCTCCGCGGCTCCTCCGTCCACCAGCCCGCGTTCGCCGCTTCCGACGCGGTGCAGCACCGTCTCGCCGTCCGGAGCGAGTTCGACGAGCTGGTGCCGGGTGGTGTCCGATACGAGGAAGCCTCCCCCAGGGCCTGCGGCATGGGTGGGGGTCCCCCCAGCGGAGCGAGGGGGAGTGCCCCCAGCGGGCAGCCGCAGCACCTTGCCAGGGAAACGCAGCTCCGTCGGCTGCGGCTCCGGCGGCTCGAACGGGGCGTCGCCGCGGCGGAGCGTGCCCTTCGCGGCGTGCTCGCGCTCCAGTTCCGCCACGAGCTTCGCGATGGCGTGCGCATGGCCCTCGCCCGCGTGCTGGGCGACGACATACCCCTCGGGATCGATGACGACGAGCGTGGGCCACGCCCGTACCGCGTACTGCTTCCAGGTCTCCAGCCGCGGATCGTCTAGCACCGGATGGCCGACCTGGTAGCGCTCGACGGCGTCCACGACGGCCTGGTGGTCGGCCTCGTGCGCGAACTTCGGCGAGTGCACGCCCACGATCACGAGCGTGTCGCGGTGCCGCTCCTCCAGCTCCCGCAATTCATCCAGCACATGCAGGCAGTTGACGCAGCAGAAGGTCCAGAAGTCCAGGATCACCGTGCGGCCGCGGAGGTCCGGGAGCTGAAGATCCCTGCCACCGGTGTTGATCCAGCCGCCCTCGCCCCGCAGCTCGGGGGCGCGGACGCGTGCCTGATTAACCATGCTCGGAGCAACGGTCACGTCCGTGTGAGCATTCCGCCGCCACTCGGGGAAGACGTGTGCCATGAGATATCTCGTACGCGAACGGATCTTCGGCATCGGCGACGACTACTGGATCGACGACGAGCACGGGGACCACGCCTTCCTCGTCGACGGCAAGGCGCTGCGGGTGCGGCAGACCTTCCAGCTCAAGGACGTGCAGGGGGAGGTCGTCGCCGTCATCCGGCGGAAGATGATCAGCCTCTGGGAGACGATGGAGATCGAGCGCGACGGCCGGAGGCTGGCGACGGTGCGCAAGAAGCGGTTCACGCCGCTGCGCAACCGCTTGAAGGCGCGGCTGGCGGACGGAGGCACGCTGTCGGTGCACGGGAACGTGCTCGACAAGGAGTACGACATCGAGCTCGGCGGCGGGCGGCTGGCACGCATCTCACGCAAGTGGTTCCGCATGCGCGACACGTACGCCGTCGACATCGAACAGCCCGGCTCCGACGTGCCGTTGCTGCTGTCGCTCGCGGTGTGCGTCGACGCGCTGACCGGCGACGACTGACGACGGCGCGGACCAACTGCGGCCAACTGGGGACCAACTGACGTACGGGCGCGGGCGCGTGCGCCGGGCCGGTCAACTGGCCTGCGGGGCAAGCGAATCGACCGCCCTGCGCCCTTTGCCCCATTCGTTCCGAACAGGCGGGCACCGTACCACCGCCGGTGCGCCAAAGGGGTGCGAATGGACCTACCATCGTGCCCCGAAAGCACTGCCGCGTCGGCCTCGCGCAGCGTAACTTGAGAGCACCGCACGCACCGAAGACGACGAACGTCCGTACCGCCCGAGGGGTCTCGTGACCGACCACCCAAGCCTTCAGCCATACGTCGACGCCTGGACCGAGTCCATCGAAGCGATATCCGAACTGGTGAGGCCGCTCGCGGAGGGCGAGTGGAACCGGCGCACCGCCTGCCCCGGGTGGTCGGTCCGGGACATGGTCTCCCACATCATCGGCATGGAGTGTGAACTCCTCGGCGATCCACGGCCGATCCACACCCTGCCGCGCGACCTGCACCACGTCGTCGACGAGCCCAGCCGGCACATGGAGATCCAGGTCGACGTGCGGCGGCACCACACCGGCCCCGAGATGACGGGCGAGCTGGAGTACACCATCATCCGGCGCTCCCGTCAGCTGCGTAACGAGAAGCGCGAACCGGACGCCGAGGTACGGGACATCATGCCGGGCGGCTCGAAGATCACCCTCGAACACCAGCTCCGGCTGCGGGCGTTCGACGTGTGGGTGCACGAACAGGATCTGCGGCGGGCGCTGGGCAAGCCCGACAACCTCGACTCGCAGGGCGCGGCCGTGGCGCGCGATCTGATGGTGCTGGGTCTGCCGAAGGTGGTCGCGAAGAAGGCGGGCGCCCCCGCGAACACGGCGGTCGTCTTCGACGTCAGCGGCCCGATGGAGTTCATGCGCACGGTCAGGGTCGGCGCCGACGGCCGCGGCACGGTCGACGGCAGCCCCTCGCTGGGCCCCGCGGCCACGCTGTCGCTGGACTGGGAGACGTATGTGCGGCTCGCGGCCGGACGCGTACGGGCGGATGCCGTGGCGGACCAGGTGAAGGTCGAGGGCGACGGGAAGCTGGCCAAGGCGATCCTGGAGAACTTCACCGTCACGCCGTGACGGATCCGGACTGACGGCGTGAGTCCGTGACGGCGTGACCGAATGCCGAACTGACGGCGTGACGGCGGCGCCGCGCGTGCGCGCCTCGCACGTGCGGCGCAGGCCGTCAGCGGGGGACCGGGACGTGCACCGCCTCCACGCGGCTGGCGACGACGCGCTCACGCTCGCGCCTGTGCGCCCGCTTGCGGAGCCGCAGGATCTGCACGACGCCCACCGCCTCCAGTACGAAGATGCTCGCGAAGCCGGCCCGGAAGCTGCCCCCGGTGAGGTCCAGCAGGACGCCGACCGCCAGCAGCGTCGTCATCGAGGCCGTGAACCCGCCCATGTTGACGATTCCCGAGGCCGTGCCCTGACGCTCCGGAGGGTTGGCGGGGCGGGCGAAGTCGAAGCCGATCATGGAGGCCGGACCGCATGCCCCCAGCACCGCGCACAGCAGCGCCAGCAGCCACATCGGCGAGTGCCCGGGCCAGAGCAGCACGGCGGCCCACACGCCGGCGGTCATCGCCACCGTGCCGAGCGCGAGCGGGGCGCGCGCCGCGTGGTGCCGGGCGATCACCTGTCCGAAGACCAGGCCGACGGCCATGTTCGACAGCACGAGCAGCGTGAGCAGTTCGCCCGCCGTGGCACGGTCCAGGCCCTGCCCCTCGACGAGGAAGGGCATGCCCCACAGCAGCAGGAAGACCATCCCCGGGAACTGGGTGGTGAAGTGCACCCACATCCCCAGGCGGGTGCCCGGCTCCCGCCAGGACCGCAGGATCTGCCGCCGTACGTAGCCGCCGCCCAGGTGCGGCGGTGAGACCACCGCATACCCCTTCGGGTGGTCCTTGAGGAACGCCACGACCAGCACCGCCAGCAGCACGCCGCCCACGGCGCTGCCCGCGAACGTGGCCGTCCAGCCGAAGGCGTCGAGCACCCGGGCCAGCACCAGCGTCGTGACGAGGTTGCCGGCCATGCCGATGAGGCCGGCGATCTGCGCGATGACGGGGCCGCGCCGTGCCGGGAACCAGCGCGCGCCGAGCCGCAGAACACTGATGAACGTCATCGCGTCCCCGCAGCCCAGCAGGGCACGGCAGCCCAGCGCGGCGGCGTACGACTCGGAGAAGGCGAAGCCGAACTGCCCTGCGGTGAAGAGCACCACGCCCAGGGACAGCACCTTCTTGGTGCCCAGCCTGTCCACCAGCAGCCCGACCGGTATCTGCATCCCCGCGTAGACGAGCAGTTGGAGGATGGAGAAGGTGGACAGGGCGGACGAGTTGATGTCGAAGCGTTCGGCGGCGTCGAGCGCGGCAACGCCGAGGCTGGTGCGGTAGGTGATGGCGACGAAGTAGACGGTGACGCCCAGGCCCCAGACCGCGACCGCGCGGGAACCGCCGGGCGGGTCGCTGTGGACCGGCACGCCCGCGGAGGTCGGTGCGCTCACCGCACATCACCGTGGACCAGGTGCCGCACCCAGGTGACATGGCGGCGTACGGCCTCTGCGGCGGCTTCCGCGTCGCCCGCCCGCACCGTCTCCGTGATCTCCGCGTGCTCGGCGATGCTCTTGGCGATCCGGTCGGGCTGCGCGTGCATCATGGCGACGCCCATCCGCAACTGCCGGTCGCGGAGCTGGTCGTAGAGACGGGTGAGGATCTCGTTGCCGGTGCTCTTCACGATCTCCGCGTGGAAGCAGCGGTCGCTCAACGCGAACGCCGTGAGGTCGCCGGCGTCGGCATGCGCGCGCTGCTCGTCCAGCAACTCCTCCAGCCGCGCGATCAGCCCGGCGTTCACCGGGTCCGACGACTTGCGCACCGCGTGCTGCTCCACAAGGAGGCGCGTCTCCACGACGTCGGTGATCTCCTGCGCCGACACCGGCAGTACGAGGGCGCCCTTCTTGGGGTAGAGCCTGATCAGCCCTTCGACCTCCAGGCGCAGCAGCGCTTCCCGTACGGGCGTACGCGATACGCCGACGGCCTCGGCGAGCTCGCCCTCGGTGAGCAGCATCCCGCCCTCGTAACGGCGGTCCAGCACCGACTGCTTGACGTGTGCGTACACGCGGTCGGCGGCAGGCGGGCGGCGCGAGGCGGCCGCCGTTGAGGCAGAGGTCGCGGAGCCAGAGGTCGTGGAGGTCGCGAGATCGGTGGAAACGGACATGCGCACAGCTTAGATACAACACAGATGCGTGGGGGTTCGCGTCCGCGATATGGACTCGCCACCGCTCACCCGCCCCTGAACGGTGCCCCTTCGCGGGCCCGGGCGGCCTGTTCATCTCGGCGGTTTTCCGGTGATATCGGCAGGCCAGGCCCTCGATCTCGGCGAATCCCACCCGCTGGGACCGCGATCCGCAGCAGCATGTGTTGCGAACGAGAACGGCAGGAGTGAGGGGGAGATCATGGGGACGGACAAGAGACCCGAGGGGGACCCGGAAGACCCGCAAGACCCGCAAGAGGACCGGTCCACCGTGCTCGCCGAGCCGCGCTGGAGCACCGTGTTCCTCTACGTCCTCTGCGTTCTGGCGGCGACTGCCGCCGGCTGGCTCATGGGGTTCCTGGTGGACTGGCTCGCTACGCTGCCGCTGGCGTCGCTGACGGAGCTGGCTCGCATAGCGGCGGGGCTCCCCGATCCGGCGTTCCCCGCCGCGGGTGCGGTGGCCGGGTTGGCCCTCGGGTTCACCGCCCAGCGCGAGCAGTTGGCGATCCGTCTGTCCGACGACCGTGTCGTGCTCACGCGCAAGAGCCGTGAGCAGGAGTTCACGCGCAGCGCCGTCGCCGCGGTCTTCCGGGACGGCGACCAGCTCGTCCTGCTCGGCAACGACGGCGGCGAACTCACCCGGCAGGACTGCGACCTGGACGCCGACAGGGTCCACGCCGCCTTCACCGAACACGGCTACGCATGGGCGGACGCCGATCCGCACCAGGACGAGTTCCGCCGCTGGGTCCCGGACACCCCCGGACTGCCGGAGGGTGCGAACGCCATCCTCACGGCACGCCAGAAGTCGCTGGAGAAGAAGGACTCGTCCGACGACGACGTTCAGGAACTGCGTGCGGAACTGGCGCGGCTCGGCGTCGTCGTGAAGGACGAGAAGCGGCGGCAGTACTGGAGGACGTTCAAGACGGCGGATCCGGCGGTGGGCCCGGCAGTGGATCCGGCAGCCGATCCTGCGGTGGAGTAACGGGCTCCGCCAGCACTGCCGCCGGGCCCGGCCCCGGGGCCCCGCACACAGCAGTGCCGGACCCCGTGAAGGGGCCCGGCACCGGGTGAGCGGTCGGAGACGGCGACCGGACGGCGAGCGACCGGAGACCCTGCCCGTCAGGTCCAGGTCATAAGGCGCCTGGGGTGTTCCAGGACCGCCGCCACGTCCGCGAGCACCTTCGAGCCCAGTTCGCCGTCGATCAGACGATGGTCGAAGGCGAGCGCGAGCGTGGTGACGTCGCGCGGCTTGACCTTGCCCTTGTGCACCCACGGCTGCTGCCGTACCTGGCCGAAGGCGAGGATCGCGGACTCACCGGGGTTGAGGATGGGCGTCCCGGTGTCGACGCCGAAGACGCCGACGTTGGTGATCGTCACCGTGCCGCCCTGCATCGCAGCCGGGCTGGTCTTGCCCTCACGGGCGGTGGAGACCAACTCGCCGAGCGCCTCCGCCAGTTCGGGCAGAGTCATGGCCTGCGCGTCCTTGATGTTGGGGACGATCAGGCCCCGCGGTGTGGCCGCGGCGATGCCCAGATTGACGTAGTGCTTCCGCACGATCTCCTGATTCGCCTCGTCCCAGGCGGCGTTGGCCTCCGGGTGACGGCGCAGCGAGACCAGGAACGCCTTGGCGACCAGCAGCATCGGGTTGACGCGCAGCCCTTGCATGTCCGGGTCCTGCTTCAGCTCCCGTACGAGCTTCATCGTCCGCGTCACGTCCACCGTCACGAACTCCGTGACGTGCGGCGCGGTGAACGCGCTGTTGACCATGGCCTGCGCCGTGGCCTTCCGTACGCCGCGCACCGGGATCCGCGTCTCCCGCGCCGCCGTCTCGCCGGCCCCCGCGGTCTCGGGCCGCGCGGCCGCGACGGCGGACGGTGCAGGGGCCGCCGGGGCGGGGACACGGGCTGGGGCGGGTGCGGCGGCCGCGTGCACGTCCTCGCGCGTGATGACGCCCTCGGGGCCCGTCGGTACGACCGTCGTCAGGTCGATGCCGAGGTCCTTGGCCAGCTTGCGCACCGGTGGCTTGGCCAGCGGACGCCCGGGGCCGCCCGGTGCGGGGACCGTACCGACCGTGCCGGCGCCTTCCCGGTGACCGTTCAACTCGCCCTGCACGGCCGCCTGTACGGATTCCTCCACGGGCTCCGCCGCGGACTCCGCCGCGCCGCTCCCGTTGCTCGGTGCGTCCGCCGCCGGCTGCTGCTTGCGCGGGCGGCGCTTCGTCGGGGAGTCCGCGACTCCGTAACCGACCAGGACGGGCTGCCGCTTGTCGCCACCGCCTTCGCCGGCCCCTTCGCCGGTCCCTTCGCCTGTTCCCTCGTCGGCGGGCGCCGCCGTCTCCACGACCGCCTCGCCGCCGACGGGCCCGGCCGACGGGTCGGTGTCGACCGCGATGATCGCCGTGCCGACGTCCACGGTCGTGCCCTCGGTGAAGCGCAGCTCGTGCACGGATCCGTTGAAGGGGATGGGCAGTTCGACCGCGGCCTTGGCCGTCTCGACCTCGCAGACGACCTGGCCGTCCGTCACCGCGTCACCGGCCTGGACGTACCACTTGAGGATCTCGGCCTCGGTCAGCCCTTCACCCACGTCGGGCATCTTGAACTCGCGGATGCGGGTCGCGCTCTCAGTCATCGTCACGACTCTCCTCAGTACGCCAGCGCGCGGTCGACGGCATCGAGCACCCGGTCAAGACCCGGAAGGTACTCGTCCTCCAACCGGGCCGGCGGATACGGCGCATGGAAGCCGCCCACGCGCAGCACCGGGGCCTCCAGGTGGTAGAAGCACCGCTCCGTGATCCTGGCGGCCACCTCCGAGCCGGTCCCCAGGAATACTGGCGCCTCGTGCACCACCACAAGCCTTCCGGTCTTCTCGACCGACTTCTGGACGGTGTCGAAGTCCATCGGCGACATGGAGCGCATGTCGATCACTTCGAGGGAACGGCCCTCCTCCTGCGCCGCGCTCGCCGCCTCCAGGCACGTCTTCACCATCGGCCCGTAGGCCGCCAGCGTGAGATCGGCGCCCTGGCGGGCCACCCGGGCCGCGTGCAGCGGCGCCGGGATGGCGGTGACGTCGACCTCGCCCTTGTCCCAGTAACGGCGCTTGGGCTCGAAGAAGACGACCGGGTCGTCGCTCTCGATGGACTGACGCATCATCCAGTAGGCGTCCGAAGCATTGGACGGCGAGACGCACTTGAGGCCGGCCACATGCGCGAAGAGCGCCTCGGGCGACTCGCTGTGGTGCTCGACGGCGCCGATGCCGCCCGCGTACGGGATGCGGATGACGACGGGAAGCTTGATCTTGCCCAGTGCCCGCGCGTGCATCTTCGCGAGCTGCGTGACGATCTGGTCGTACGCCGGGAAGACGAAACCGTCGAACTGGATCTCCACGACCGGGCGGTAGCCGCGCAGCGCGAGCCCGATCGCGCTGCCGACGATGCCGGACTCGGCGAGCGGGGTGTCGATGACCCGCTGCTCGCCGAAGTCCTTCTGCAGGCCGTCCGTGATACGGAAGACGCCGCCGAGCTTGCCGACGTCCTCCCCCATGACCAGGACCTTCGGGTCGTTCTCCATCGCCGTGCGCAGCGATTCGTTGAGCGCCTTGGCGATGGGCATCTTCCGTACGTCCGGGGTGCCGGACCCGGCGGAGGCTGAAGCAGTCGAAGTAGCGGCAGCGGCCATGTCAGCGGCCCTCCCCTGCGGATTCGGCGGAGTCGGCGAAGGACGCGAGGTACTCGGCGAACTGGGCGCGCTCCTCGTCGACCAGCGCGTGCCCGTCCGCGTAGACGTTCTCGAAGATCGCCATGGTGTCCGGGTCGGGCATGGTGCGGATCGCCTCACGCACATGCTTGCCCATTGCTTCGCTCTCCTCGTCGATGGACGCGAAGAACGCGTCGTCGGCGAGCCCGTCCTTCTCCAGGTACGTGCGCAGACGCGCGATCGGGTCCTTGGCCTCCCACTCGGCGCGCTCCTCGTCCCGGCGGTAGCGGGTCGGGTCGTCGGAGGTGGTGTGGGCGCCCATGCGGTACGTGAACGCCTCGATCAGCATGGGTCCTTCGCCGCTGCGCGCCCGCTCGACGGCGGCGCGGGTGACGGCGAGACAGGCCAGCACGTCGTTGCCGTCGACGCGCACGCCGGGGAAGCCGAAACCCGCGGCGCGCTGGTAGATGGGCACGCGGGACTGCCGCTCGGCGGGCTCGGAGATCGCCCACTGGTTGTTCTGGCAGAAGAAGACGACCGGCGCGTTGTAGACGGCGGAGAAGGTGAAGGCCTCGGCCACGTCGCCCTGCGACGAGGCACCGTCGCCGAAGTACGCGATGACGGCGGAGTCGGCGCCGTCCAGGCTGACGCCCATCGCGTAGCCGGTGGCGTGCAGGGCCTGGGAGCCGATCACGATCGTGTAGAGGTGGAAGTTGTTGGTGGTCGGGTCCCAGCCGCCGTTGTTGACTCCGCGGAACATGCCCAGCAGCTTCGTCGGGTCCACGCCGCGGCACCATGCGACGCCGTGCTCGCGGTAGGTCGGGAAGACGTAGTCGTCGTCGCGCAGCGCCCGCCCGGAGCCGATCTGCGCGGCCTCCTGGCCCAGCAGCGAGGCCCACAGGCCGAGTTCGCCCTGGCGCTGGAGCGAGGTCGCCTCGCTGTCGAAGCGCCGGGTGAGCACCATGTCGCGGTACAGGCCGCGCAGCTCTTCGGCGGTCAGATCGATGGCGTAGTCAGGGTGTTCGACCCGCTCGCCCTCGGGGGTCAGCAGCTGTACGAGCTCGGGGCCGGCCGATCCGTTCGCGTTACGCCCCGCGGTGCGCGGCTTGGCGGACTTGGCCGTCCTCGCGGGCTTCGCGGCCTTCGCAGTCTTGGCGGGCTTCGCAGTCTTGGCGGGTTTCGAACTCGCGGGTTTCGAACGCTTCGCGGTCTTCGCCGTCGTACCTGTCGTGCTGCCGGCGTCGCCCGGTGCGGACGCCGTCTTCTTCGTGGCGCGCTTTCCTGCGGTGCCGCTGCGGCGCGACGTGCTGCGCGCGGCAGTGCTCTCCACGGTCACGTGTGCTCCTCTTCTGTCCGGCCCCCGGGGTCGCCGGTGGCCTGGGGGTCCCCCGCCCGGGGGCGGAGGGAGGCTCGCCCGGTCCCGTACGGCGCACGGGGGTGGGTGCGGCACGGACGGCAACCGGACGGTGACGATGTCTCGGTTGAGGCCCGCTGAAGCAGTTCCCAGGACTCCATACATGCATGAAGCCGTCCTGACCTGCAACTTTGCTCGGATTTCCAACTAAACGACTCGGAACTCCAGGCAAGCCGAAGGATCAGGGACATCACTGGTCACAGCCTCGCGGGCCTCTCAGACCCCTGCACGGTATCCCGCGGCTCCAGAGTGCGGGAAGGGCGGAGCGGAGACCAGTGTGTGAGACTGAGAAAATGGAAGAAAGCATACAAATCACTGTCTTCCTGCTCGATGATCACGAGGTGATCCGCCGGGGTGTCCACGAGATGCTCTCGGCCGAACCCGACATCGAGGTGATCGGCGAGACGGACAACGCGGCCGACGCGCTGAAGCGCATCCCGGAGGCCCGTCCCGACGTCGCCGTGCTCGACGTACGTCTCCCGGAGGGCAGCGGCATCGAGGTCTGCCGCGAGCTGCGCTCCCGCGACCCGGACATCGCATGCCTGATCCTCACCTCGTTCCCGGACGAGGAGGCGCTCGTGCACGCCGTACTGGCCGGGGCCTCCGGCTACGTCCTGAAGGGGATCCGCGGCAAGGAACTCCAGTCGGCGGTACGGGACGCGGCTGCCGGGAAGGTACTGATCGGCCCGGACTCCGCCCGCCGGGTGGTGGAGCGGCTGCGCAGGGGAGCCGTCCGCGAGAAAGGCGTGAGCGGCCAGGAGAAGCTGGCCTCGCTCACCGGCCAGGAGCGCATCATCCTCGACCTCATCGGCGCGGGCATGACGAACCGTCGTATCGGCGACGAGCTGAACCTGGCCGAGAAGACCATCAAGAACTACGTCTCGCAGCTGCTCTCGAAGCTCGGCATGGAGCGCAGGACCCAGGCCGCCGCGTACGTCGCACGGATGCAGGCGGGGCAGGAAGGGCCGGGCCCGGACGAAGTCGGCCGGTGAGCCGGGAGCCGTTCGGGGAGGGGGAACGCCCAGGCGGGGGAAAGGCCCGCCCGGCGGTCTCAGTCCTCGGGCCCTCCGGTGTCGCCGCCGCCCTGGTTGGTCCCGCCGTCTTCCGTGGTGGGCGGATCGGAGGGCGTATTGGTGGGGCCGCCGGTGCCTCCGCCATTCCCGGTGTTGCCGCCGTTGCCGGAGTCCGTCTCGCTCGGGGTGTCCGTCGGCTCCTCCGTCGGCGAGGTCTCGGTCTCGCTCGGCGTCGTCTCCGAGGGCGTCTGGGAAGGCGTGTCCTCGCCGGTGTTGCCCGTGCTCGCGCCGGGCTCCTCCTCGGTCTCCGTCGGCGTCGGCTCCGGGTCCTCCGACGTCTCCTTGTCCTTCGGCTCCGTCGTCGACGTGTCCGGCTTGGTGTCGTTCTCCCCCTTGCCGGAGTCGTAGGTCGCGGCGAAGTAGATGCCGGCCGCCACGGCGATCACGGCGAGGAAGGCGATGAACGCGTACTTCACGCCGCCGCCGCGGCGGTCGTCGCGGCGCGGCCCGCCCTCGAACCCTCCGTCGTCCCGGTCGGGCGCGCCCATCAGCATGGGCGGTGCCAGCGTCGAGGTGTCGCCGTGCGCGGGGTGCTGCCGTGCTCCGGCGCCGGGGACGCCCATCGCCGGGGTGGAGCCACCGGCGTGCGCGACCGGGCCGGTGTTCCAGATGCCGCCCGTGTGGCTGCCCTGTTCGTGCAGCATCTGCAGCGCGTACTGGGCCAGGCCGCGCATCTCCTCGGCGCTCTGGAACCGGTCGTCCGGGTCCTTCGCCAGCGCCCGCATCACCAGGCCGTCCAGCTCGGGCGGCACTGTCTCGGCGGACTCGGACGGCGGCGCCGCCTCGTCCTGGACGTGCTGGTAGACGACGGAAAGCGGGGTCTCGCCCGTGAACGGCGGTCTGAGAGTGAGCAGTTCGTAGAGAAGGCAGCCGGTGGCGTAGAGGTCGGAGCGGATGTCGACGGTCTTGCCGAGCGCCTGCTCCGGGGAGAGGTACTGCGGTGTGCCCATCACCATGCCGGTCTGCGTCATGGTGTTGGACGCGCCGTGCAGGGCGCGGGCGATGCCGAAGTCCATCACCTTGACCGCGCCGGTGTTGGTGATGATGACGTTGGCCGGCTTGATGTCACGGTGCACGATGCCGTGCTGATGGCTGTACGCCAGGGCCTCCAGCACACCGGAGACGATGATCAGCGCCTGGTCGGGCGGCGGCGCCTCGGCGTTGAGCAGCAGATCACGGATCGTACGGCCCTCGACCAGCTCCATCACGATGTACGGCGTGATGTTGCCGCCGATCGTCTCCTCGCCGGAGTCGTAGACGGCCACGACGGCGTGGTGGTTGAGGCCCGCGACCGACTGCGCCTCACGCGTGAAGCGGGCCTTGGAGACCGGGTCCTCCGCGAGGTCGGAGCGGAGCAGCTTCACCGCGACGGTACGGCCCAGGCGCAGGTCCTCGGCGGCGAAGACCTCCGCCATGCCGCCCCGCCCGAGACGGTGCGTAAGGCGGTACCGGCCGTCGCCGACAAGGCCGTTGTTGCCCCACAGCTCAGGCGATTCGGACATGGAGCCGCCCATGGCGTCAGGGTCCGAGGGACCCCCGCCGGCCTGCGTCTGTGCCATCTGTCCTCGCCGTGGATCGAAATGCCGTCATGCCGTGTGGGTCGCGCGGTGCCTACCCCCTGACTGCCGGCTCATGCCCGGACGGCTCATGCCCGGACGACCCGGGCTCGCGCCGCTCCGCTTTGGAGGCTACAGGCTCGGGGGAGTCGCATGGACGGGGACGGATCAGCCATCCAATCGGCTGCGGTGCCCGGCTGGCAAGTTCGCAGGCGACGGGGCGCGAGCCCTTGCGGGGCGGGCCGTGCAGCCTTGCGCGACGGGCTGTGCGGCCCCTGTGTGCCGCAGAGCACACAGGGGCTCGTGGCGCAAGAGTTACGAAGATTCAGGGCTGCCACAGTTGTGGGCACAGGTTGCGCATCGGGTCACGGAACGGGCACTGCGCTTGACGTACCGGAGCCCTCCGGCAGACTTGTGCCGGTACGAGAATCAGTGAGCAGCAGCGAGTTTCCGGGGCTGGAAATCTGCCCTGAAAAAACTGTGCGGGGGCATGCCGCCGAGGGGGAGCAGTCAGATGAGTGACGACGGCGGTCAGGCAGCCGCGGAGTACGCGGGCCGCACGGTCGGCGGCGGCCGCTTCCAGCTGCAGAGTCTGCTCGGCGCCGGCGGCATGGCATCGGTCTACCTCGCATACGACTCCGTGCTCGACCGCCAGGTCGCGGTCAAGACCCTCCACACCGAACTCGGCCGTGAACAGTCCTTCCGCGAGCGCTTCCGCCGCGAGGCACAGGCTGTCGCGAAGCTCACACACACCAACATCGTCTCGGTCTTCGACTCCGGCGAGGACGAGATAGACGGCGCGATGGTGCCGTACATCGTCATGGAGTACGTCGAGGGCAAGCCGCTGCGCTCCGTGCTGGACGAGGACATCGCGAAGTTCGGCGCGATGCCCACCGAGAAGGCGCTGAAGATCACCGGCGATGTGCTGGCGGCACTCGAGGTCAGCCACGAGATGGGGCTGGTACACCGGGACATCAAGCCCGGCAACGTGATGCTCACCAAGCGCGGCGTGGTCAAGGTCATGGACTTCGGCATCGCGCGTGCCATGCAGTCCGGCGTCACGTCGATGACGCAGACCGGCATGGTCGTGGGCACGCCGCAGTATCTGTCGCCGGAGCAGGCGCTGGGGCGCGGCGTGGACGCCCGTTCCGACCTGTACTCGGTCGGCATCATGCTCTTCGAACTGCTCACCGGGCGGCTGCCGTTCGACGCCGACTCCCCGCTGGCCATCGCGTACGCGCATGTGCAGGAGGATGCGCCCACGCCCTCCGCGATCAACCAGTCGCTGACGCCCGCGGTCGACGGCCTCGTGGCGCGGACGCTGAAGAAGAACCCGAACGAGCGCTTCCCGTCCGCGGAGACGATGAACCAGGAGTGCACCCGCCTCGTCCGGCAGGCGGCGGCCGCCGCCTCTCCGTCCATCGTGCAGGGCGGTCCGGTCGCGCAGAGCGGCGCGGGCCTGGGGCACGCCGTCTTCCCGCCGGTGGGCGAGGGCACGCCGCCGCAGGGAGCGCAGCCCTACCAGCCGCAGCAGCAGTACGGCGGGTTCGGGCCCTCGACGCCTCCGCCGCCCGCCACTGCTCCGATGGGCCAGTACGCGCCGGCGCCTTACGGTGCGCAGCAGGGCGGCGGGCAGCACACGCCTCCCCCGTACACGCTCTCCCCGCAGCCCCCGGGGGGCGGCGGGCGGAAGAGCAACACCCCGGTGATCGTCGGCTCGGTGATCACGGTGGCCGTGGCGGTGATCGCGGTGATCGTCGCGGTGCTGTTCTCCACCAGCAGCGACGAAGACCCGGAGGCCGACAGCGAGCCGATCCCCACTACCGCCGCCCCGGAGAACCGGCAGTCACCCGAGGCCGGTTCGGGCGGGAGCACCGGCGACGACGACCCCGACGGCTTCAAGCCCGAGGACAAGTCGAAGACAATCGAGACCACCCGCTGCACGAACGCGTCCGACAGCTACTCGGACAAGGGCAAGAAGATCGTGCCCGACTTCACCTACAAGAACCTGGACTCGGTGAAGAAGTGCATCAGCGCGGCGGGCTGGAAGCTCGGCGAGATCTCACGCGAGGACGAGAACATCTGGGGCAAGAACATGGTCCTGGAGCAGTCCCCTGACGGCATCGAGTACTTGGACCCGGAGAAGGACGAGATCGAGCTGACCGTCTCCACCGGCAAGCCCGCCGACTGACGGGCCCGCACCGCAGGTGCCCGCAGTCGGCCGTGCAGGCCGGGGCGCCCGACGCGCACCGCACGCGCCGGGCGCCCCTTCTTTTGCTGCCTACGCGGGGGCGGACTCCGCGGGCTCCGCGGGCCGCCGGACCTCCACCGTCCGGAAGCGGTCGGCGACGAACGCGCCGTCGCACAGCGCCGCGTTGGCCGCGGGATTGCCGCCGGAGCCATGGAAGTCGGAGAAGGCCGCGGTCTGGTTCACATAGACCCCTCCGGTGAGGTTGAGCGAGAGCTGCGCGCACTCGTCCATGCAGGCGTCCTCGATCAGGCGCTCGGCTGCCGGGGACGTCGTGTACGCGCCGACCGTCATGGCGCCCTTCTCACGCACCGTGCGCCGCAGCAGAGCGACGGCGTCGGCGGTGGAGTCGACCGCGACGGCGAAGGAGACCGGCCCGAAGCACTCCGAGAAGCACGCCGCCTCCGACTCCGGCTTCGCGGACTCCAGCTTCACCACGGCCGGCGTGCGCACCGTCGCACCGGGAAAGTCGGGGTGCTCCACCGGACGGGATTCCAGGGCCACTTCGCCGAGCGAGGCCGCCGACTCGACGCGCTCACGCACCTGGCGGCTGACGATGGCGCCCAGGATCGCGTTCGCACGGGCGTCGTCCCCGAGCAACTTGCCCACGGCGGTGGCGAGATCGGCCACCACCTCGTCGTACGACTTCTCGCCCGCGTCCGTGCTGATGCCGTCGCGCGGGATCAGCAGATTCTGCGGGGTGGTGCACATCTGGCCGCTGTAGAGCGAGAGCGAGAAGGCGAGATTGCCGAGCATGCCCTTGTAGTCGTCGGTGGAGTCGATGATCACCGTGTTGACCCCGGCCTTCTCTGTGAAGACGCGGGCCTGGCGGGCGTTGCCCTCCAGCCAGTCGCCGAAGGCCGTCGAGCCCGTGTAGTCGATGATGCGGATCTCAGGGCGGACCGCCAGCTCCTTGGCGATGCCCTCGCCCTCCCGCTCGGCCGCCAGCGCCACGAGGTTCGCCTCGAAGCCCGCCTCCGTGAGCACCTCGCGGGCGATACGGACCGTCAGCGCCAGCGGCAGGACCGCACGCGGATGCGGCTTGACCAGCACCGGGTTGCCCGTGGCGAGAGAGGCGAAGAAGCCCGGGTAGCCGTTCCAGGTGGGGAAGGTGTTGCAGCCGATCAGCAGCGAGACGCCGCGGCCCACCGCCGTGAACCGCTTGTCGAGTTCGAGAGGGTCGCGCTTGCCCTGCGGCTTGGACCAGGCGGCGGTCTCAGGGGTGCGCACCTGCTCCGCGTAGGCATAGGCGACGGCCTCCATGCCGCGGTCCTGGGCGTGCGGGCCGCCCGCCTGGAGCGCCATCATGAAGGCCTGGCCGCTGGTGTGCATCACCGCGTGCGCGAACTCGTGCGTACGGGCGCTGATGCGGGCCAGGATCTCCAGGCAGACCGCCGCCCGCACCTCGGGCCCCGCCGCCCGCCAGGCCGGCATCGCCTTGCGCATCTCGGGGAGCAGCACGTCGAGGTCGGGGCGCGGATACTCGATGCCCATCTCCAGGCCGTACGGCGAGACTTCGGTCGACGCCCAGCCGCCCTGCGGACCCGCCGTGCCAGGCTGGCCCTCGATCTCGAAGCGGCCGCCGCGCAGCGCGTCGAAGGCGGCCTGGCCCTGCCCGGCGCTCAGCGAGCCCGCAACCGCGGACTCCTCCCCGTACGCCTTGGGGTGCTCGGGGTGCGGCGACCAGTACTCGCGGCTGCGGATCGCCTCCAGCGCGCGGTCGAGCGTGGGACGGTGCTTCTCGGTCAGCCGGGCCGCGGCGAGCGCGGTGCTTCCGGCCGTAGTCGCGGTGGTGGTCACGGGTGCGGTCACGAACGACCAACTCCTCGTCGAAGCTGGGGGCTGGGTGGCCAGCACCCCTCCCGGCAAGCTTTGCCCTGTCGCGCCGCCCTGCACGCACGCTCGCTGCGTTGGCCAAAAGCCCTGGTAGCTCCGCTACAAGGCCTTCCGGCCGCCTTGCGATCGCACGCACCGGACGACGCTCCTTTACGGGCAAACATTGCCGGTCACGGCACTGGCGCTGTCTTGCGCTGCATCGCCTGCCCGCCCCGCTCGGATGTGCGGGGTGTGCAGGCCCCGCATGGCTGCGCGGGCTGTCGGTCCTGCAGCAACAGGTAGATACTGCTACCGAACGATCGGTCGGTGCAAGGGGGACGGTGAGCCTGTGGACAACGCGGATAGCATCGGCCGCATGCCGGTCAAGCGCGACACCTACACACCCGATTCGCTGCTGAAAGTCGCCGTGGAGGTGTTCAACGAGCGCGGTTACGACGGCACGTCGATGGAGCATCTCTCGCAGGCCGCCGGTATCTCGAAGTCGTCGATCTATCACCACGTACGCGGCAAGGAGGAGCTGCTGCGCCGGGCGATAAGCCGGGCCCTCAGCGGGCTGTTCGGCGTCCTCGACGAGCCGCGTGCCCGCGAGGGCCGCGCGATCGACAGGCTGGAGCACGTCACCCGCCGCACCGTCGAGGTGCTGATGTCGGAACTGCCGTACGTGACGCTGCTGCTGCGGGTCCGCGGCAACACGGACACCGAGCGGTGGGCGATGGCCCGCCGCCGGGAGTTCGACCAGCGGGTCTCGGAACTGATCAAGCTGGCGGTGGCGGAGGGCGATCTGCGGGCCGATGTGGACGTACGGCTGGCGACCAGGCTGCTGTTCGGCATGATCAACTCCATCGTGGAGTGGTACCGCCCCTCGCGTGCCGGGCGTGGAGGCACCGCCACCAGCGACGAGGTGGCGGAGGCCGTCGTGCGTACCGCCTTCGCGGGGCTGCGCAGCTGAGCCGCTCCCCTGATCCGGGTGCGCGGCCCGTGCGCGGCCCGTGCGCGGCCCTGCCGGTCTCAGCCCGCTCCGGGCGGCCCGGCGTCCACGAGGACGCCCGGGTTGAGGATTCCCCGCGGGTCGAGGGCCGACTTGGCGGCCCGCAGGGCGAGTGCGAACGGCTCGGGACGCTGCCGGTCGTAGCCGGGCCGGTGGTCCCTCCCGACGGCGTGATGGTGGGTGACGGTGGCGCCGTGCCTGCCGAGCGTCTCCATGGCCGCGCTCTTGATCTCGTCCCACATGGCCACCTCCTGGCCGCGGCGGCCGGCGGCGATCACCGTGAAGTACGGGGCGGGTCCGTCCGGATACACGTGCGTCAGGCGGCAGTTGACCAGCCCGGGGCTGCCGGTGATCTCCCGCACGGCGGCCGCGGTCCCGGTGCGGACCGCCTCGTACAGGCCGGGGAACCGGTCCCAGGTGCACGCCGTCTCGAAGGTCTCGGTGATCGCGCTCATCCGCGCCAGCCCGTCCCGCAGATACGGCATGCGTACGAACGCGGACCGCCAGGCGCTCACGGCGGCGTCCCGGTCCCCCCTGCTGCCGTCGCCTTCGCCGGTGTCGCCGTCGCCGCCGCTCCCGGCGGCGCCGCCGGACGCGGGGAGACGCCCGCCGTGGTCGGCGGCGAGGGTGCACAGCTCCGCCAGCCGCCCGTCCACCGGGTGGTGCGCGGACTCCACGCCCAGCACCAGCACGCTGTCCCCGCCGTGCGCCGCGCCCGCGAGAGCGGCCTCGCCGGGGTCGAGCAGCCTGCAGTTGGCCGGGTGGAGGCCGGACTGCGAGATCGCCCGTACGGCTTCCGCAGCGTCCGCGAAGTCCGTGAAGAGCACGGCGGCGGAAGCCTTGTGCACGGGACGGTCCTGCAGCCGCATCCACGCCTCGGTGATCACCCCGAGGGTCCCCTCGGAGCCGAGGAAGAGCCGGTCGGGCGACGGGCCCGCCCCCGAACCGGGCAGCCGCCAGGACTCGGATGTGCCGGCGGGAGTGACCACGCGCATCGACTCGACGAGGTCGTCGATGTGGGTGTGCAGCGTCGCGTAGTGCCCTCCGGCGCGGGTGGCCAGCCAGCCGCCCAGCGTGGAGAACTCGAAGCTCTGCGGGAAGTGCCGCAGCGTCAGACCTCCGCCGTGGTCGCGGAGTTGCTGCTCCAGTGCCGGCCCGAACACGCCCGCCTGGATGCGGGCCGCCCTGCTGGTCGTGTCCACCTCCAGCACCCGGTCCATCGCGGACAGATCGAGCGAGACGACTCCGGAATGGTCGCCGCCGCGGTATTCGACGCCGCCGACGACCGAGCTGCCGCCGCCGTACGGGATCACCGCGGCGTTCCGCGTGCCCGCCCAGTCGAGCAGGTCCACCAGCTCCGCCTCGGTGCGCGGAAAGGCGACGAGATCGGGCGCGGCGGTCAGATCGCCGTGCAGGGCGCGGACGATGTCGCGGTACGCCTTGCCGTAGGTGTGGGCGGCACGCTCCGCCGTACCGTCCGAGACCAGGTGCGCGAGCGAGCCGGGTGCTTGCAGGCGCGGAGGCGCGAGGGTGAGGGCGGCGGCGTCGGGCACCGGCAGCGGTCCGGACGGCAGCCCGGGAAGCATCGCGGCGAGAGCGGCGCACTCGCTGTCCGGCAGCGCCTTGTCCGTACGTCCCCAGCCCCACCAGGACCTGCCCGCCGCGGTCGTGCCGCCGGTCGGCGTGCTCCGCGTACTGCCTGGTGAATGCTCTGCCGCCATGGAGGCCCTCCGCTCGCTCCGGCCGGCCGCGGCATCTCCACGGCCTGCCGCGGACGGGCCCCGGCGGCCCCGGCGGCCCCGGGGGCCCCGGGGGTCCCCGGCAGTCCCGGCGCGCGCGGACGGATCGCTGGAGGGTAATGACGCCGGCGCACCGGTCGCAAGATCCGCAGCGCCGCCGCATCGGCTCCACGCAAAGCAACGTCCACGGACATGAACGCCGGGCACCTTGTCGTCACGCCGTGCCGCCGCGCGGCACCCGCGCGCCCCTGACCACGGTTTCGCCCTCATGCCCACGACGACAGAGGTCTTGACGGGCCGATTCCGCACTTCTACGTTGTGTCCGCCAGCATGGACTGCATTCTCATATGTGGACAGTCATATGTGGAAACCTCCCCGCCGAACATCCGCCGCCGGCCCCGACGGGCGCAGGCCCAGGAGGAATGAGATGCCCGTGCCCCCGAAGCCCGAGGCACCCCGGGAGAAACGGACGCGGGGCCCGCTCCTGCCCTCAGCCCGGCCCCGGCTCCGGCTCCGCGCCGCCCTGCGCCGCCGGAGGCGCACGGCCGTCGCGCTGCTCGCCGCCGGCTCGGCCGTCCTCGCCTCCTCCTGCACCGTCGCCAACAGCGACTCGCTGGGCGGCAGCGGCTCAGGGCTGCGCATCGTGCTGCCGGAGGAGCCGCCGACGCTCGAACCCTGCGAGTCCTCCCTCACCTCGACCGGCGTGGTCGTCCGCTCCAACATCACGCAGCCGCTGATCGAACGGGACGCCCGCTCCGGCGACCTCTCCCCGCTGCTCTCCACGGGCTGGAAGCGCACCTCGGACACCGAGTGGACGTTCACGATGCGCAAGGGCGTCGCCTTCCAGGACGGCACCGGCTTCGACGCCCGCGACGCCGCCTACTCCATCGAACGCGCCGTCAATTCCGACCTCGGCTGCAACGTCGACGGCTACGTCTTCGGCGACGCCCCCCTCGACGTGAAGGCCGTCGACGGCACGACGCTGACCGTGGAGAGCGAGGAGCCCGACCCGATCCTGCCGCTGCGCCTGTCCTTCGTCGAGATCGTCCCCACCTCCACCGGGACGGACAAGAAGGTACGCAAGCCGGTCGGCACCGGCCCGTACGAGATCGGACGCTGGGACACCGGCCTCAAGCTGCGCCTCGACCGCAACAAGCGCTACTGGGGCAAGACCCCCGCGTACGAGAACGTCACCTACCAGTGGCGGACGGAGGGCACCGTACGGGCGGCCATGGTCACCAGCGACGAGGCGGACATCGCGCTCAAACTCGGTCCGCTGGACGGCGCCGGAGACCTCGGCGTCAACCACCCCAACAACGAGACGACGGCGCTGCGCCTGTCCGGCGAGGAGCCGCCGCTGGACGACCGGCGGGTGCGGCAGGCGGTCAACTACGCGCTCGACAAGCGCGGCATCGTCAAGTCGCTCTTCAGCGGCCTCGGTGAGCCCGCCGGACAGCTCGTGCCGCCCGGCGTGCTCGGTCACAACCCCGCGATCAAGCCGTGGCCGCACGACCTGAAGAAGGCCAGGGCGCTGGTGAAGGCCGCCAAGGCCGACGGCGTGCCGACGGACAAGCAGATCCTGATGGTCGGACGCCACGAGCTCTTCCCACGGGTCTCGGAGACGGCGGAGGTGCTCCAGGAGCAGCTCACGCAGGCCGGCCTGAACGTCAAGCTCAAGATGGTCGACGAATCCGCGCACCTCGAATACCAGCTCAGGCCGTTCGTGCCGGACGCCGGACCGGTCGCGCTGCTGATGCAGCACGGCAACCAGGCGGGCGACGCGGCCTTCACCGTCGACCAGTACATGACCTCCAAGGGCGCGCAGAGCGTGATGGGCACCGAGGACTTCGACGAGACGCTCGCCGAGGCGGGCCGCAAGTCCGGCGAGGAGCGGCAGAAGGCCTACGCGGCGCTGCTGAAGCAACAGAACGGCGAGATCACGCAGTTCGCCCACATCGCCCACATGCGCGGCGTCGTCGCGATCTCTCCCCACGTGTCCTACGAGCCGGACTCGGCCACCAACGACGAGATGCGTCTCGCCGAAGTACGGCCCAAGGGCTGAGAGGAGAAGCCGGTGATCACCTTCCTGCGGCGCCGTACCCTCTCCAGCGTCATACCGCTGGTGGTCGTGGTGCTGGGCGTCTTCTGCCTCGCCCGGCTGACGGGCAATCCGGCCAGTCTCTATCTGCCGCTCAACGCGACCGACCGGATGCGGGCGGAGTTCGCCGAGCGCAACGGCTTCGACCAGCCCCTCTTCTCCCAGATGCTCGACTATCTCGGCGGCGTGGTCCGGCTCGACTTCGGCGAGTCGCTTCGTACGGGGCAGGAAGCCGGCCGCATGGCGCTCGACGCCTTCCCCGCCACGCTTCAGCTCGCCGGGTTCACGATGCTGATCGCGGTCGGCGGCGCGGCCGTCGTCGGAAGCTGGGCGGCGCTCAAGCCGAACGGCCTCGCGGACCGGGTGTGCAGCACGATGTCGATGGTCGCCGCGAGCGTGCCGGACTTCTGGCTGGCCATCGTGGGCGTGTGGATCTTCGCGGTCACGCTGGGATGGCTGCCGACCTCGGGCGTGACGGCCCACGGGATCTGGATTCTGCCGGTGGCCACCCTGGCGGTGCGGCCGTTCGGCGTCCTGGTACAGGTCGTGCGGGGGGCGATGGTCTCCGCGCTCTCCTCCCCGTACGTCAGGCTCGCCCGCAGCAAGGGTGCCGACAACCGCCGCGTGGTGACCCGCCACGCGCTGCGCAACGCGGCCGCACCGGCGCTGACGGTGGCCGGGGACCTGACGGTCGGCCTGGTCAACGGCGCGGTCGTGGTCGAGACGATCTTCGGATGGCCCGGCATCGGCAAGCTCATGATCGACTCCATCCTGCAGCGGGACTTCGCGGTGCTGCAGGCCGCGGTCCTCGTGACGGCCGTGGCGATCTTCGTCCTGAACATCCTCATCGACGTCTGTTACGCGCTGCTCGACGCGCGAGTGCGGCAGCCCGTCGAGGCGACGTGACGAGCGGCGGCGTGAGGAGACGTGGCGTGACGAGCCGCGACGTGACGAGCCGCGACGTGACGAAAGGAGGCCCGATGTCACACACGGCACACGGCCGGAGCGACGCGTCCGAAGCGGGCGGGGCGACCGGCGGACCCGAGGCGGGCGGGGCGGCCGGTGCTGCGGACGTGTCCGCGCGCGAGGCCGGGCCCTCCGGCGGTTCCGGAGGCTCCGGCGGGACCGGGCCCTCCGGTGCGACCGGTGCTGCGGAGCGCGGCACGGACGGCCCCGGGCTGCTGCGGCTGCTGCTGCGCGACGGCGGGGCCGTCCTGGCCGCCGGCACCCTGCTGGTGGTCGCGCTGACGGCGGTGTTCGGCCCCTGGCTCATGGGAGACCTGGCCACCAGGCAGAACCTAGACGCGGTCAGCACCGCGCCCTTCCACTCCGACCAGGGCTGGGCCTACGTCCTCGGCAGCGACTCCCTCGGCCGCTCCATGCTCGCCCGGCTCGTCGTCGCGACCCGCACCACGCTCTCCGTGGCCGTCCCCGCCGTACTGATATCGCTGGTCGTCGGCTCGGCCTGGGGCATGTGGGCGGGATATCACCGCGGGCGGCGCGAGACCCTCTCGATGCGGATCGCCGACATCATCCTCAGCTTCCCGTCGCTGCTGCTCGCGGTCGTCGTCCTCTACGTCTTCTCGCCGAGCGCGGCCAACATCGTCGCGATCCTCGCCATCGCCCGCATACCGGTCTATCTGCGCACCGCGCGCGCGGAGTCGGCGGAGCTGCAGAGCCGGCTGTTCGTGGACGCGGCACGCACGTTCGGCACCCGCAGCGGCGCGATCATCCGCAGGCACGTGCTGCCGACGGTGCTGCCGACCCTGCTGACGGTCGCGACCGTCGACTTCTGCTTCGTCATGCTCTCGGAGTCCTCGCTGAGCTTCCTCGGCATCGGCATCCAGCCGCCCGACATCAGCTGGGGCCTGATGACCGCTCAGGGGCGGCAGTATCTGCAGACCTCGTGGTGGATGTCGATCTTCCCGGGGCTCGCGATCGTGATCACGACGGTCTCGGCGTCCGTACTGGCGGCCTGGTTCCGCCTGGCCACCGACCCCGCCCAGCGCCGTCTGCTGGGGCTGCCCCGTAGGAAGCGCCCGTCCAGCAGGTCCAGCAGCTCCGGCAAGTCCGGCAAGTCCGGCGAGGAGGTACGGCGATGAGCACCGAGGCGAGCACCACCGCCCCCGAGGCTCCCGGGGAGGAGCCCGCCGCCGCGCTGGAGGTGACAGGGCTGAGCGTGCGCATCGACACCGCCCGTGGCCCGGTACTCGCGGTCGACGACGTGGGTTTCTCGGCCCTCTCCGGGGAGACGCTCGCACTGCTCGGAGAGTCCGGCTGCGGCAAGAGCATCACCGCGCAGGCGATCGCCGGGCTCCTCGACCCGGTCGCCGAGGTCGCGGGCGGCGAGGTACGGCTCGGCGACACCGACCTGCTCGGGCTCGCGCCCGCCGCCCGGCGCGCGATGGCGGGACCCGAGCTCGCGATCGTCTTCCAGGACGCGCTGACCGCGCTCAACCCCGTCTACACGGTGGGCACTCAGCTCGCCGAACCCTTCCGCATCCACCAGGGCCTCGGCGCCCGGGCGGCACGCGAAGAGGCCGTCGCGCTGATGCGCCGTGTGGGGATACCGGAGCCGGAGAACCGGGCGGGGGACCATCCGCACCAGTTCTCCGGCGGCATGCGTCAGCGCCTGCTGATCGCGATGGCCGTGGCCCTCGGCCCGCGCGTGCTGCTCGCGGACGAGCCGACCACCGCCCTCGACGTGACCGTCCAGGCGCAGATCATGGAGCTGCTGCGGGACCTGCGTACGGAGCACAGCATGGCCGTCGTGCTGATCACGCACGACCTCGCGCTCGTCGCGGAGCAGGCGGACCGGGTGGTGGTCATGTACGCGGGGAGCGTGGTCGAGACCGGTCCGGTGCGTGAGGTCTTCGGCCGGCCCCTCCACCCGTACACGCGAGGGCTGCTGGAGTCCGTACCGTCGGCGGGGCCGGGCGCGGACGGCACCGGCGCGGAAGGCTCCGACACGGACGGCTCCGGCTCGGACAGCACCGGCCCGGGCGGTGCCCCGGCCCGCGCCCGCGCGCTCCCCTCGATCCCGGGCGCCCCTCCCGACCTCCACTCGATTCCCGACGGCTGCGTCTACCAGGACCGCTGCCCGCTGGTGCAGGACGTCTGCCGCACCCGCCGGCCCGCCCGGGAGGCCACCGGTGACGGCCGTACGTCCGCGTGCCACTTCTGGAAGGAGCTGAGCCATGGCTGAGCAGGAGCAGGCCGGTTCCCTGCTGGAGGTCTCGGAGCTGTCCAAGACCTTCCGCGTCGCCAAGGGCTCCTCCGGCGGGAGCGGACGGCTGCGCGCGCTCGACTCCGTCTCGCTGACTCTCGGACGGGGCGAGACGCTCGGTCTGGTGGGCGAGTCCGGCTGCGGCAAGTCCACACTGGCGCGCACGCTGCTGCGGCTGGAGCGCCCGGACGGGGGCCGCGTCCGCTTCGACGGCGTGGACCCCTTCGGCCTCAAGGGGAAGGAGCTGCTGGCCTGGCGGCGGCGGATCCAGATGGTCTTCCAGGACCCCTTCGCCTCGCTCAACGCCCGCATGACGGCGGCGGAGATCATCAGCGAGCCCTGGACGGCGCACAAGGACCTCTGCCCGACGGCGCGGGAGAGGGACGGACGCGTACGCGAACTGCTCGAACTCGTGGGCCTGCGCCGCTCGGACGCCGGCCGGCACCCGCAGGAGTTCTCGGGCGGCCAGCGGCAGCGCATCGGCATCGCACGTGCGCTCGCCCTCGACCCGGACGTCGTCGTCTGCGACGAGCCCGTCTCGGCGCTGGACCTGTCCGTGCAGGCCCAGGTCGTCAATCTCCTCGCCGACCTCCAGCAGCAGCTGTCGGTGTCGTACCTGTTCATCTCGCACGACCTTTCGGTGGTACGGCACATCGCGGACCGCGTAGCGGTGATGTACCTGGGACGGATCGTGGAGACGGGCGGCACGGGAGCCGTTCTGGACCGGCCGCTGCATCCGTACACCGCGGCGCTGACTGCGGCGGCTCCCGTACTGGACGTTTCGGGGGCGCGCGGCGGGCGACGGCGGACTGTGCTGGAGGGCGAGATCCCGTCGCCGACGGACCCGCCTTCGGGCTGCCACTTCCGCACCCGGTGCGCCCGTGCGCAGAGCCTGTGCGCCGAGCAGGTGCCCCTGCACGGGACTTCAGGCGGCGAGGAGGCGGGAGCGCACGCCGCAGGGCACAGCGCCGCGTGCCACTTCCCCCTTGACGGGAGCCCTCTCGACGGGAGCCCCCTCGACGGTCGCGCCGGAACCCCGGGGGAGGGCACCGGGGAAGGCACGGCGGAGGGAGTTCCGCACACGGTGCTGCCGTGACCGGCCCCGACTTCGCGCTCGTCGCGGTAGCCGTCACCGCCGCCTCGTGCCTTCAGGCGTCCATCGGCTTCGGCATCGGGATGCTGGCGGCGCCCGTGATCGCCCTCGTCGATCCGACTCTCATCCCGGGGACGATCATCATGCTCGCGACCGTGGTCACACTGCTGATCACGATCCTCGACCGCACCCACCTCGAACTCGCCGGCACGGGCTGGGCGCTGGCCGGGAGGCTGCCGGGCTCGGTGCTCGGCGCGCTGCTGGTCGCGGCGCTGCCGTCCAGGATGCTGGCGCTGCTGGTCGCCGCGACGGTGCTCACGGGCGTCGTGGTGACGGCGGCCGGCTGGCGGCCGGGACCGCGGCGGCTGACGCTTCTCTCGGCGGGCGCGATCTCGGGGGTCATGGGTACGGCGACCTCCATCGGCGGCCCGCCCATGGCCCTGGTCTGGCAACGCTCGGAGGGAGCGCGGCTGCGCTCGAACATGAGCGCGTTCTTCCTCGTGGGGTCGGTGGTGTCGCTGGCCGCGCTGTGGCTGAACGGCGAAGTGGACGCTTCGACGGCGGGCGCGTTCGCGGCGCTGCTGCCGGCGGCCGTCGCCGGGTGTCTGCTCTCGCGCCTCGTCAATCGCAGGCTGAACCGCGAACGCCTCCGGTGGACGGCTGCCGCGGTCTCGGTCGCGGGCGCCGCGACGCTCGTTCTGCAGCAGTTCCTCTGACGGGCAGCCAGGGGCAGACGAACAGGCGCGGCGAAGGACGGTGCGCGGGGACGGTCACAAAGGCCACCGGCGGACGCGGCGGGATCGTCCCCCGCTTCCCTGCGGTCAGCCGGCGGCCGCGCGCACGACGTTCCGCAGCGGCCGTCCCCGCGCCAGCAGCCCGATGTTCTCGGCTATCTCACGCGCCCGTCCCTCGAAGGTGTCCCGGGTGTGGCCGGAGTGATGCGGCGTCAGGACGACGTTCTCCAGCTTCTCGAACGGGTGGCGCGAAGGGATCGCACGACCCTCTCCCTGGGCGTCCCACCACACATCGAGCGCGGCCCCCGCGATCGCGCCGCTGCTGAGCGCGGCGAAGGCGGCGTCCTCGTCCACGACGGGCCCGCGGGCGACGTTCACGAGGAACGCGGTGGATTTCATGGCGCGGAACTCCTCCGCGCCGACAAGGCCGCGGGTCTCCTCGGTGAGCGGTGCGCTGACGACGACGGCGTCGGAGGTGGCCATCAGCCGGTGAAGGTCGCCCACGCCGCCCGTCCAGTCCAGTACGACACCGCCGGGAGCCGGGGCGTGCGGGTTCCTGCGCACCGCCTGTACGCGCATGCCCATGGCCGACGCCAGGCGCGCGGTGTTGATCCCGATCTCGCCGAGGCCGATGAGTCCGACCGTCCGGCCCTGGAGGGTCGTTCCGAAATCGGCCGCGGGGTCGGTGGCGACCGTGCGCCAGAGCCCGGAGCGCAGCTCACGCTCGGCCGTCAGCACCCTGCGGGAGAGCATCAGGAGGCACATCAGCACGTGTTCGGAGACGGAACGCCCGTGGTGGAAGGTGTTGGCCACCGCGGTGCCCGGGGCGAGCGCGTCGAAGGGGATGCCGTCGCACCCCGCGCCGCTGACCTGCACCAGCCGCAGAGCGGAGCCCGCCTCGGCCATCTCCGCGGTCATTCCGGCACCGGTGCAGACGAGGACGTCGGTCTCCGGCAGGGCTTCGAGGATCTCGGCGGGAGGGAGGCCGGCGGCCGTCGTCCAGATGTGGCCGTCACCGCCGCCCGAGGTCAGCTCGTCCGCGAAGCGGCTGATGATCCCGTCCGTGACGAGGACGCGCAGCACCTCCGGCGGTGGCGTGCCCTGTGGCCGGGAGGACGAGGGTGTCGGTGCGGCCACTGGGGTCGTCCCTTCGGTGCGCGGCGCGTACCTTCGCTACGGGACACCGAGTCTGCCAGCTGTTCACGGATAGAGACAATATCCAGTCTGGTTTCACGTATGTGACTCAGGTGACTCAGATGTCCGGCTCGAGATGGGTCTCCTCGAAGACGAGCAGGGTGCGCGTGCTGATCACCTCCGGGATCGACTGGATCCTCGTGAGGACTAGGTCACGCAGCGACCTGTTGTCGGCGGTGTGCACCAGCAGCAGTACGTCGAAGTCTCCGCTGACCAGCGCCATGTGCGCGGCCCCCGGCAGCCGCAGAAGCTTCTCGCGGACACTGCGCCAGGAGTCCTGCACGATCTTGAGGGTGATGTACGCGGACGCGCCCTGCCCCGCCCGCTCCTCGTCGATGCGGGCGCTGAAGCCCCGGATCACGCCGTCGTCCAACAGCCGGTTGATGCGGGCGTAGGCGTTGGCGCGGGAGATGTGGACCTGATCCGCCAGGGCCCGTACGGACATCCGGCCGTCGGCGCGCAGCAGCCGAAGTATCTCCCTGTCGACGGGGTCGAGCGGACGGGCCGGGGGACGGCGGTCCAGAGCCTCCGCGCCTTCCGGGACCGGTCCCCCGGGTCCGCCGGCGGAATCGGCAATCTGTCCGTCCGGCATGCCCTGTGGCCTCCCCTGGTTGGACGTCTTGCCTCCATCGAACGCACGGTCGCTCAACTTGTCCACAGCCTGACCCCGCCTGTAGCCAAAATGTGCCGGCAACCGAACAATCGGTAGGGGAGCACAGCGGCAACGCGCTTCCACGCCCATCGGGGCCTGTCCGGGTACCCGCGCCCGGACAGGCCCTGGAGCCCCACGACCGGCGACCCGGCGACCGGCCACGAGCCACCGAGAACCCCGAGACGACCCGAGGCAACCCGAGGCAACTCCGCAGCCCTGGCAGTCCCCACTGAGTGAGGTGCTCACCATGACCGTTCTCGAGCAGTCCGGTGCCTACCACCTCGCACCGCCCCCGGCCTGGCGCCCCCGTCGCGACCCTGCTCCCCTGCTGCCCGACCGGGAGCCGCTGCGGCTGCTCGGCACCGGCGCGGAGCTGGACGGCGATCTGCTCCGCGAGCTGTACGGACAACTGGTTCGCGGCCGCCGCTTCAACCAGCAGGCCACAGCGCTGACCAAGCAGGGCCGCCTCGCCGTCTACCCGTCCTCCACGGGCCAGGAGGCCGCCGAGGTCACGGCGGCGCTGGCCCTGCGCGAGCAGGACTGGCTCTTCCCCAGCTACCGGGACACGCTCGCGGCCGTCGCCCGCGGCCTCGACCCGGTGGCGGTGCTGTCGCTGCTCCGCGGCGACTGGCACAGCGGGTACGACTCGCGCGCGAGCCGCGTCGCCCCCCTCAGCACGCCGCTGGCCACCCAGCTGCCGCACGCGGTGGGGCTGGCGCACGCGGCCCGCCTCAAGGGCGACGACGTCGTGGCGCTCGCGATGGTGGGCGACGGCGGCACGAGCGAGGGCGACTTCCACGAGGCGCTCAACTTCGCGGCCGTATGGCAGGCCCCCGTCGTCTTCCTCGTGCAGAACAACGGCTTCGCGATCTCCGTACCGCTGGCGAAGCAGACGGCGGCCCCGTCCCTCGCGCACAAGGCGGTGGGCTACGGAATGCCGGGCCGGCTCGTCGACGGCAACGACGCGGCGGCGATGCACCTCGTACTCACGGACGCCGTCGAACGGGCCCGCAGGGGCGAGGGACCCTGCCTGGTCGAGGCGGTGACGTACCGCCTCGACGCGCACACCAACGCCGACGACGCCACTCGCTACCGCGAGGCCGCCGAGGTGGACGCCTGGCGCGAGCACGATCCGGTCGTGCTGATGGAACGGGAGCTGCGCACGCGAGGGCTCCTCGACGACGAGGGGGCGCAGGAGGCACGCGAGGAGGCGGAACGGATGGCGGGCGACCTGCGTGAGCGCATGCACCAGGAGCCGGATCTGCATCCGATGGATCTCTTCGACCATGTATTCGCCCACAGGACCGCGCAGTTGCACGAGCAGGCCGAGCGGCTGCGCGCGGAGCTCGAGGCCGCCGAGGCGGAGGGGACCCCGGCGGCCGGAGAGCACCGCAGCGACGCCGAGCAGTACAAGGACGAGCAGGGGAGCCGGAAATGAGCACGGCGACGGGCACGTCGTTGCAGCCCGGTGCGCAGCCGCCCCGGGAGTCCGCGCGCAAGCCGTCCACGATGGCTCAGGCCCTCAACCGCGCGCTGCGCGACGCCCTCGCCACCGACCCGGACGTGCATGTCTTCGGTGAGGACGTCGGCACCCTCGGCGGCGTCTTCCGCGTTACGGACGGTCTGGCGGAGGAGTTCGGCGAGGACCGCTGCACCGACACCCCGCTCGCCGAGGCCGGCATCCTCGGCACCGCGGTCGGCATGGCCATGTACGGCATGCGGCCCGTGGTCGAGATGCAGTTCGACGCCTTCGCCTACCCCGGATTCGAGCAGCTCGTCTCGCACATCTCGCGGATGCGCAACCGCACGCGCGGCGCCCTGCCGATGCCGCTGACGGTGCGGGTGCCGTACGGCGGCGGAATCGGCGGCGTCGAGCATCACAGCGATTCCTCCGAGGCGTATTACATGGCCACGCCCGGCCTGCACGTCGTCACGCCGGCCACCGTCGCCGACGCGTACGGGCTGCTGAGGCACTCCATCGCGAGCGACGACCCGGTGATCTTCCTGGAGCCCAAGCGGCTGTACTGGGGCAAGGACGACTGGTCGCCGGAGCAGCCGGACGAGGTGCCGGAAATCGGCCGCGCGGTGGTCCGCCGCCCGGGCACGTCGGCGACGCTGATCACCTACGGGCCGTCATTGCCCGTCTGCATGGAGGCCGCGGAGGCGGCGGCCAGGGACGAGGGCCTGGAGCTGGAAGTCGTCGACCTGCGGTCGCTGGTGCCGTTCGACGAGGAGACGGTCATGGCGTCCGTACGGCGCACGGGGCGGGCCGTCGTCGTGCACGAGTCGACGGGCTTCGCCGGTCCGGGCGCGGAGGTGGCGGCACGCGTGAGCGAGCGCTGCTTCCACTACCTGGAGGCGCCGGTGCTGCGCGTCGCGGGCTTCGACATCCCGTATCCGCCGCCGATGCTGGAGCAGCACCATCTGCCGGACGTGGACCGGGTGCTGGACGCGGTCGCACGGCTCCAGTGGGAGAGCGAATGGCGTGCCGGCGAGGACGCGGGACCGGCCCTGAACCTCGGGGGAGGGGGACGCTGATGGCTTCCGTACGGGAGTTCACGCTCCCCGACCTGGGAGAAGGCCTTACGGAGGCGACCGTCGTGCGATGGCTGGTGGCCGTCGGCGACGTGGTGGCGGTGGACCAGTCCGTCGTCGAGGTCGAGACGGCCAAGGCACTCGTGGACGTCCCCTGCCCGTACGGCGGAGTGGTCACCGCGCGCTACGGCGACGAGGGCGCGGAGATCCCGGTCGGCACTCCGCTGCTGACGGTCGCCGTGGGGGCGTCGCAGCAGGAGACGCGGCCCGCCACCACGGGCCGTACGGACGCGGCGGCCGGCGAGGACGAGAACGTGCACGCGGACACGGACGCGGACGCGGACGGGGATGCGGAGCACGTGCACGCAGAGGCTGAAAGCTCCGGAAACGTCCTGGTCGGTTACGGCACAGGAGCCCCGGCAGGCCGCCGTCGACGCTCCCGCCCCGTCGACGGCTTCGGGCCGCCGGCGGCCGCGGCCCCTGCTCCGCCGCCCGCTCCCAGAGCGGCGGAGCAGGGCCCGGTCGCCGTCATCTCACCGCTCGTACGGCGCATCGCCCGCGAGCACGGCCTGGATCTGCGCGGAGTCACCGGCACGGGCCCCGAAGGGCTGATCCTCCGCGCGGACGTCGAGCGCGCGGCGGGAACCCGCGAAGCGACCGGGCAGACCGCGCCGCGGTCGGCACCTCTGCCGGCGGCCCTGCCCGCGACGCAGCAGGCCGACGCCCCGGCGGCGACGGGTCCCGACACGGCCACGCGCATTCCGCTGACCGGCTTCCGCGGCACCGTCGCCGACAAGCTCTCGCGCAGCCGCCGCGAAATCCCCGACGCCACCTGCTGGGTCGACGCCGACGCGACCGAACTGCTCGCCGCCCGCCGGGCGATGAACGATCACGCCTCCGCACAAGGCGCGTCCAAGGTCTCGCTGCTGGCGCTCCTCGCCCGCATCTGCACGGCCGCGCTCACTCGCTTCCCGGACCTGAACGCGACCGTCGACACCGAGGCCCGCGAGATCGTGCGCCGCGCCGAGGTGCATCTGGGGTTCGCCGCACAGACCCCCCGCGGGCTCGTCGTCCCGGTGGTACGGGACGCGCACACGCTGGACGCCGTCCGGCTCGGCGAGGAGATCGCGCGGCTGACCGAGTCGGCGCGGAACGGCGAACTCACACCGGGCGACATGACCGGCGGCACCTTCACGCTCAACAACTACGGCGTCTTCGGCGTCGACGGCTCGACCCCGATCATCAACCACCCCGAGGCCGCGATGCTCGGCGTCGGCCGCATCGCCGAGAAGCCGTGGGTACACCAGGGGGAGCTGGCGGTGCGCCGCGTCGTGCAGTTGTCCTTCACCTTCGACCACAGGGTGTGCGACGGCGGTACGGCGGGCGGCTTCCTGCGCCATGTCGCGGACTGCGTGGAACAGCCCGCGGTGCTGCTCCGTACGCTCTAGTGCGTGACACCTGACGCACACGCGTACACGCACGACGCCGTCGTCCTCGCGGGCGGCGGCGCCAGGCGCCTCGGCGGCACGGACAAACCGTCGCTGACCGTCGGTGCCCGCACCCTCCTCGACCGTGTGCTGTCCGCGTGCGCCGACGCGTCCACGACGGTCGTCGTCGGTCCGCGCAGACCCACGTACCGGCCGGTGTCGTGGGTGCGGGAGGACCCGCCGGGCGGCGGGCCGCTGACGGCGCTCGACGCGGGGCTGCGCGGAGTCACCGGCGAGACGGTGCTCGTCCTCTCCGCCGATCTGCCGTTCCTGCGGCCGGAGACCGTACGCGCGCTGCTGGCGGAGGTCGACGCGGCGCCGCGCGCGAAGGGGCGTACGGGCGCGGCTGCGGGCGCGGATGCGGACGCGCACCCGGCCCCGGCCCCGGCCCCGGACACGGACACGGCCACTGACACGGCCACTGACGAGGACCCGGTGGGGCACGACGCCGGGGACCGCGCCGAGGGTGCGCTGGTGAACGACGGCCGTGACCAGCCGCTGCTCGCCGTATACCGCACCGAATCGCTCCGCCGCGAACTGGCCCTGCTGCGCACCGAATACGGAAGCCTCACGGGTCTCCCCTTGCGGCTGCTCCTTCCTGAGCTGAGACTTCGTCGCATCGACATCGCCGTTGGCCGTCGACCGGCCACATCGGACGCCCTCGACTGCGACACCTGGGAAGACGTCGCCGCCGCCAGGGCCCGTATCAGGGAGCATGACACCGTGCTGGACGAATGGATGGCCGCAGCGAAGGCCGAACTCGGCGTCGAACTCGACGTCGACACCGCCGCACTCCTCGATCTGGCACGCGACGCCGCGCACGGCGTCGCCCGCCCTGCCGCCCCGCTGACGACCTTCCTCGTGGGTTACGCCGCAGCCCAGCGCGGCGGCAGCCCTCAGGACGTCGCGGAGGCCGCGGACAAGGCGGCCCGGCTGGCGGCGCGTTGGGCCGAGGAGAGCGAAGAGGAGCAGGGCGAAGGCCGATGAGCGGCGCCGACGAACTCGACGAGGCCATCGCGCTGGCGAACGACGCCGCCGGGGCGCGCCGGGGCGGCCGGCGCGGCGCTCCGGGGGCCGGTGAGACGCCGCGGCCCCGCGCCGGCGGCGAGAGCACCGGCGACGACGAACTCGCGGCACCGGACTGGCTCACCCCCGCCTCGGCCCCTCGCGACGACCGCGCCGGCGGCAGCAGCAGGGGCGGACGCGGACCGGACAGCGGCAGCGGCAGCGGCAGCGGCAGCGGCAGCGGCAGCGGCAGCGGCAGCGGCAGCGGCAGCGGCAGCGGCAGCGGCAGCGGGCAACGTGCCGCCCGTACGGCGAGGAACGACGACCAGGCACGCGCACAGGTGGCCGGTGGCCGCTCCCGTACCCATGCCCAGGCACACGACGTCCCCTGGCCCGATGCCCGCGCCTACGCCGCACGGGCCGCCACCCCCCTCCCCTCCCGCACCCTCCCCCTCGACCAGGCCCTGCACCACACCCTCGACACCCCGCTCGACGCCCTCACCGACCTGCCGTCCTTCGACACCTCCGCGATGGACGGCTGGGCCGTCGCGGGCCCCGGCCCCTGGACGCTGGCGGAGGACGCCACAGGCACCGGCATCCTCGCGGGCGCGCGGTCCGAGCCCCGTCCGCTCCCCGACGGCCGGGCCGTTCGCATCGCGACGGGCGCCCGCATCCCGCCCGGTGCGAGCGCGGTGCTGCGCTTCGAGTACGGCGAGACCGACGGCCGCCGGCTGCGCACGACGCGGCGGCCCGAGCCCGGTACGGACATCCGGCCCCGCGGCCAGGAGTGCCGTTCCGGCGACCGGCTGCTGCCCGCCGGGACACCCGTCACGCCGGCCGTGCTCGGTCTCGCCGCCGCCGCGGGCTACGACAGGCTGACCGTCACCAGGCGCCCCCGTGCCGAAGTCCTCGTACTGGGCGATGAGTTGCTGCACCGCGGCGTGCCGCACGAGGGACGCATCCGCGACGCGCTCGGCCCGGCGGTCGCGCCCTGGCTGTCGGAGCTCGGTGCCGACGTGATCGTCACCAGGCGCCTGGGGGACGACGCCGAGGCGCTCCACGAAGCGGTCGCCACGACCACCGCGGACCTCCTCGTCACCACGGGCGGCACGGCCCGCGGCCCCGTCGACCATCTGCGTCCCACGCTGGCCCGGCTCGGCGCGCGGCTCCTCATCGAGGGCGTACGAGTACGGCCGGGCCACCCCATGCTGCTGGCCCGCCTGCCGCGGCGCGGTGAGCCCGGCAGGGAGGGCGGCGGTACGGAGGGCGGCGGTACGGAGGGCAGCGGTACGGAAACCGCCGAAGGCCCGTTCCTGGTCGGCCTGCCCGGAAACCCGCTCGCGGCCCTGTCCGGACTGGCGACGCTCGCCGCTCCGCTGATCCGCACGCTCGGCGACCGGCCGGCACGTGCGGAGCTGTCCGCCCGCATCACCGACGACGTCCAGGGGCATCCGCGCGACACACGGCTCGTGCCGGTCGACTTCTCGCCCTCGCCTTCGCGGGCGCGTCCCCTCCACTACAACGGCCCCGCGATGCTCCGCGGCATCGCCACCGCCACCGCCCTCGCGGTCGTACCGCCGGGCGGCGCCCGCTCCGGCACCGACGTGCAGGTGCTGCCGCTCCCGTGGGTCGCCTGGTGAAAGGAACGTCCCAGGTGAGCGACCAGTACCGGATTCTGCTGCCGCGGTCCGAGGTCAGCCCCCAGCTCCAGGTCGGGCGCCGCCTCCTCACGGCGCTCGCGGTGCTCGCGACGACCGCCCTTATCGTCTACCTCGACCGCGACGGCTACAACGACAACGGCGACCCGGGCGGCAAGGTCTCCTTCCTCGACGCCGTCTACTACACGACCGTCACCCTCTCGACCACCGGCTACGGCGACATCGCGCCCGCGAGCGACAGCGCCCGCATCGCGAACATCCTGCTCGTCACACCGCTCCGCATCCTCTTCCTGATCATCCTCATCGGCACCACTCTCGAGGCGCTCACCGACCGCACACGGGAGCAGTGGCGCCTGTCCCGCTGGAGGTCCCAGTTGCGCGACCACACCGTCGTCGTCGGCTTCGGAACGAAGGGCCGCTCGGCGGCACAGACCCTGCTCTCCACCGGCGTGCGCCGGGACCGGATAGTTGTCGTCGACCCGAGTCACCACGTGGCGAAGGCCGCGAGCGACGAGGGCTATGTGAGCGTCGCCGGAGACGCCACCCGCAGCGACGTACTGTCGCGCGCCGAGGTCCGGCGCGCCAAGCAGATCGTCATCGCGACGCAGCGCGACGACACGGCGGTGCTGGTCACACTCACCGCACGCCAGCTCAACCGGCGCCTCAAGATCGTCGCCGCGGTGCGGGAGGAGGAGAACGTGCCGCTGCTGCGCCAGTCCGGCGCGGACTCCGTGATCACGAGCGCCAGCGCCGCCGGCCGGCTCCTCGGGCTCTCCGTGCTCAGCCCGAACGCCAGCTCCGTGATGGAGGACCTCATCCAGCAGGGCTCGGGACTCAGCCTCACGGAGCGTCCCGTGACCAAGGCAGAGGCCGGGCGGCATCCGCGGGAGTGCAAGGACCTGGTGGTCACGGTCGTACGGGGCCACCGGCTGCTCGGTTACGACGATCCGCAGGCGGACCCGCTCCAGTCCACCGACCGCGTCGTGGTGATCCAGCGTGCGGCGGCGCAGCAGCGGCCGGAAGGGCACCTCGGCAGCACCGACCCGACCCATGGGGGCACTGCCCACGCCGACGGCAGCGGGGGAGGTTCCGGCACCGGCGGGAACTCCGACGGTCCCGGCGTCGTGGGCTTCTGGCGCAACGAACGCGGGGAAGGCCGCTGACAACGGCGCCGGCGGCCGCCCCGCCCCGCCCCGACCCGGCCCGGACCGGTGCCGCACCGGCACTGGCAGCGCGGTGAGTTGGGACACGGACCGCCGCACCCGCGGCGAACGGCGTAAGCCCGTGGGCGTCCGAGAGGCCGCGCCAGGACGGGAGTTGGGAAGGCCGCTGAACGCCGGAGAACGCCGGACGTACGGGCATGCCCCAGCACCGGACCGCGCGGGGCGGTGCCGTACCGACATGGCCTGGGAGTAGCGTCGGCCGCATGGGTACGTCCAACTCCACGATGCACGCGGTCACCATTCCCGAACCAGGCGGCCCCGAGGCCCTCGTCTGGGCCGAGGTCCCCGTCCCCGAACCCGGCGAGGGCGAGGTGCTCGTCGAGGTCGCGGCGAGCGCCGTCAACCGCGCCGACATCCTCCAGCGGCAGGGCTTCTACGATCCGCCGCCCGGCGCCTCCCCCTACCCCGGCCTCGAATGCTCCGGCCGGATCTCGGCGCTGGGCCCCGGCGTGAACACCTGGGCCGTCGGCGACGAGGTCTGCGCACTGCTGGGCGGCGGCGGTTACGCCGAGCAGGTCGCCGTCCCGACCGGCCAACTGCTGCCCGTACCGGAGGGCATCGACCTCCGGACCGCCGCGTCGCTTCCCGAAGTGACCAGCACGATCTGGTCGAACGTCTTCATGGTCGCCCACCTCCGTCCCGGCGAGACGCTGCTCGTGCACGGCGGCGGCAGCGGTATCGGCACCATGGCGATCCAGCTGGCGAAGGCGGTCGGCGCACGGGTCGCGGCCACCGCCGGCAGCAAGGAGAAGCTGGAGCGCTGCGCCGAACTGGGCGCGGACATCCTGATCAACTACCGCGAGCAGGACTTCGTCGAGGAGGTGCGCGCGGGCACGGACGGCCAGGGTGCCGACGTGATCCTCGACATCATCGGCGCCAAGCACCTGGAGCAGAACATCAAGGCGCTCGCGGTCAACGGCCGTCTCGCCATCATCGGCCTCCAGGGCGGACGGAAGGGCGAGTTGAACCTCGGCGCCCTGCTCGCCAAGCGGGCCGCCGTGACGGCGACTTCGCTGCGTGCCCGGCCCGCCGCGGAGAAGACGGCGATCGTCGCGGCCGTACGTGAACACGTGTGGCCGCTGGTCTCCGACGGCCGGGTGCACCCGGTGGTGGACAGCACCGTCCCCATGAGCCGCGCCACGGACGCACACAGGGCCATGGAGGAGAGCACCCACGTGGGAAAGATCCTTCTCACTCCCTAGAGCACGATCCCTGAAGCACGACGGACGGACACGTCCGCACAGAGACCCTTCCGGATGCCGGATTTGCCCAATTATGTAACGCTGATTGCATTATTGGACGATCCTTAACGGGAGGGTCTCTGCCGTGCGGCACAGACGCCATACCCCCACCCCCACTCACACCCGTACGCTCCGTGCGGCCGCCGGGCTGCCGTGCGCCGCCGCGCTGCTGATCGCAGCGCTCACCGGAGCGGCACCCGCCCAGGACCCGCACAGGGACGGGGAGCGGAGCGCCGCCGTGGCGAGCGAGGACCGCCGGGCCCCGGCGAAGTCCCCGGACCGGCACGGCACTTCGCACGTCCAGCCGTCCCACGGGACCACGCCCGGTCCGGGCCCGTACGGCACCCACGAGCAGGGCGGCGCCGGCGACGACGGCACGCTCTTCGGCACACACGACCGCCACGAAGGGGACCCGGACGCCCCCGTCGCCCCGGAGGACGGCTCCGTGCCCTCCTCCGACCGCCACCCGCCCACGACCGCCGCCACCGGCGAGGTCTCCCCCGTGCTCCCGCTGGGCGCCGGCATGACGCTGATCGGGCTGGGACTCGCCCTGACCGCCTTCGGGTTGAGGCGCGCCTGACGCCATGGGAACGCAGGTACGGGCGCTCCCCGGCGGGGTGTGCACCGTCCCGGTGCGGACCGGGCCCGGGCCCGTACGGAGCCCTGGGGGGAACTCGGCGAACATGCGGCGTGGGCATGCGTGCAGAATGGGGTCATGACACAGCCGAGCAACGAACGGCCAAAGGAGAACCAGCACGTACTGGTCGTCGGACCGGACGGCATGGCGCTCGGCAGCGCCGACTCCAGGGCCGGTGGCGAGGACGGCGACGAGCAGACCGAGGTCCCCGTCACGGAGATGGTCGAGCAGCCCGCGAAGGTCATGCGCATCGGCAGCATGATCAAGCAGCTGCTCGAAGAGGTGAAGTCGGCACCGCTGGACGAGGCGAGCCGGGTGCGGCTGAAGGAGATCCACACCAGCTCCATCAAGGAGCTGGAGGACGGTCTCGCGCCTGAGCTGATCGAGGAGTTGGAGCGGCTCTCGCTGCCGTTCACCGAGGACACGGTCCCGACGGACGCGGAACTGCGCATCGCGCAGGCGCAGCTGGTGGGCTGGCTCGAAGGGCTCTTCCACGGCATCCAGACGGCTCTCTTCGCCCAGCAGATGGCGGCGCGCGCACAGCTGGAGCAGATGCGCAGGGCGCTGCCGCCGGGGACGCTCCCCGAGGACGGCACGCTCGGCGACGAGGAGCCGGGGCGCCCGGCCCGCTCGGGCGGCCCGTACCTGTAGGGCGGCCGGGGGCGGCGCGCACGCAGGGGCGGCCCGTCGGCGGGTGTACCTCCGCAGACGCTCAGCCCTCTGCGGGCGCTCGGCCGTGCACCGGGTCCTGGCCGGGCCCGCCGGGTGCCGGAGTCCGTCCCGCCATCCAGTGGTAGAGCGTCATCGCGACGCTGGTGGCGAGGTTGTAGCTGGAGACCTGCGGCTGCATCGGCAGGGCCACCAGGTGGTCGGCGCGCTCGCGCAGCGCGTCCGACAGACCGTGCCGCTCGGAGCCGAACGCCACGAGTGCGTCGTCGGGCAGTTCGAGGCCGCGCAGGTCCCGGCCGTCCGGGTCGAGCGCGTACAGCGGCCCCGGCGGCAGCGCTGACGGCTCGCACCTGCGTACCGCCGTCGCGAAGTGCAGCCCCGCGCTCGCCCTGACCACGTTGGGATGCCACGGGTCGACGGTGCCCGTGGTGAGGACGCCGGCCGCGCCGGCTCCGGCGGCGAGCCGGATCACCGCGCCCACGTTGCCCAGATGACGGGGATTGTCGAGCACGACCACGGGCGACGTGCGGTCGTCCGCGACGCGGCCGCCGCCGCGCACCGCGAGCGCGGCGACGCCGGTGGGGTGCGGGCGGGGCACCAGCCCGTGCAGCGCCCCCGGGGGCACCTCCCGCAGCAGGCCGTCCAGCGTCCGGGTCAGATCGGGGGCGAGCCCGCCCGCGAGGTCGAGCGCCGCGGCGCGGTCCTCCGTCAGCGCGAGAGGGACCCGCGCCCCGAAGCGCAGGGCGTGCTTGAGCGCGTGGAAGCCGTCCAGCAGCACGCAGTCCTCCGCCAGTCCGCGCCACTGCCGCAGCAGCGGCACCGCACCGGCGCCGCTGCCGTGCGGGGCGGCTTCGGCCACCCCCGGGTCCTCTCCGCCGGTCATGGCGTCAGCGTACGGACACCCCGTCGCCGCTGCGCTGCTGAGGCACAGCGGAGGCGGCGGAGGCACCGTCGCCGTCGGCTGCTCCGCCCTCACCCGGACCGCCGCCGTACGGCCCGTGTCCCCGGCCGGGGCGGAGCCGGGCGAACGTCCGCTTCCAGCCTCCTTGGAGGCGGTCGCCGAACCACACGAGCGCGATGGTCGGCAGGAAGACGGCGTCGGCCGCGATCATGGCCATCGAGAAGAACGGCAGCCCGAGCAGCACGGCGATGCTCAGATGCTCCGCGATCATGGCGGCGAGCAGCGCGTTCTTGATGTTCCTGTTGAACAGCGTGAACGGGAAGGCCACCTGCACCGCGACCGTGCCGTACGTGATCAGCAGGATCAGCAGACCGCTGCCGGCCAGGAAGGAGCTGATCTCGGGCCACGGGGAGAAGTAGTCCAGGTTCATCGGGTAGTAGACGGCGGTGCCGTCCTGCCACCGCGAGCCCTGGATCTTGTACCAGCCGGCCGTCGCGTAGATCAGGCAGACCTCGACGACGATGACCACAAGGGCCGCGTTGTGAACGAGGTTGGCCAGCATGTCGCAGACGGCGCGCGCCTCGCCGCGCGGCATGTAGCGCTCGGCCAGCCACCACACGGCCTGCGCGGCCCACAGCGCCCAGAAGAACAGGCCCCAGCCGATGCTGAGCCCGTCGCCGACGGTCGAACCGAGCATGATCGCGCCGAAGACGCTCCACAGCACGACGCCCGTCACGTCCCCGGACGCGGAGCGGGACGCGGACGCGGAGCCGGGCGACGGGCCGCCGGCGGTGCCGGCTGCCTTCCTGCGCCGCCGCCGTGCGTCGAGGGACCAGACCTCGGCGCAGCGGGTGAGCACCACGTACATCGCCATGATGTGGATGACGTTGTCGCCGCCGTCGCCCATGAAGACGCTGCGGTTCTGCAGGCTCAGCACGCCGACCATGTAGACGACGGAGGCGGTGCGGGTGCGCCAGCCGAGGATCACGGCGAGGCTCGCGGCGAGGGACAGCGCGTAGACGAGCTCGAACCACACGGCGCTGTCGGACCACAGCAGCACGGTGAAGGCCTGGTTGGAGTCGATCAGCTGCTCCGCGAGCCGCCAGCTCCAGGGACCGTCGGGCCCGTACAGCTCATGGCGGTGCGGGAACTCGCGGAGGAGGAAGAGGAACCAGGTGAGGGCGAAGCCGATCCGCACGACCGCGGTCTGGTACGGGGCGATGGCTTCGCCGGTGACGCGGGCGAGGCCGCGCGCGAGAAACCCCTCGTGCTCGGCGGGCGGGTTCCCGTCGTCCTGGGGGCGCTGCTGTTCGGTCACTTGTCCCAGCCCCCCGGGATGTCGCCACTGCCGATCTGCCACCAGGGCTGCACCTGGTACTCGGTCTTCGCGTCCGACTTCTCGTCGCTCCACGAGGGCGGCTTGACCGGTGTCGTGGCGGAACGGACCTGGATGCGCTCGACCGTGCCCCCGTTGAGTTCACGGCCGAAGCGCAGCATCACTATTCGCTTGATGTACGTCTCCGACAGCTCGCCGCGCAGTCCGATGGCCTTGCCCTTCTCGTTGTGCGCGCCGCGGTAGAACTCCCAGCCGCGGCGGAGTTCGTTCTGCTGGACGTGGCTGGGCGCGATGTTGTGGTCGATGGCCTCGCCGTCCATCTGGGAGAGGTTGACCCAGCCCGTCGTCTCCGAGCCGCCGTCGTCCTTGGCGACGCGGGCGCGCGCGTGCACGTGGATGTTCTGCTGGAGGGGGTTGGGCGCGAAGAGCTTCCAGTTCTGCTCGAACTCCGGATAGACGTAGTCGTCTATGCCCTCACCGTGCTGCTTGCTGAGCGTGTTCGACGGTGCCACGTGCAGGAAGACCATCGACAGGTGGACGGCGACGGCGACCACCACGACTGCGGCGGATATCGCCACGATCACCCGCCACGGGCGCGACAGCCCCGCGAATCCCGGGCCACGCTCCCCCTCGGCCCTGGCCGGCCCGGGGGATCCCCCGCCCTCGTGCGGTGGCTCGGCCCCCGATTCCGCCGGCGGCGCCTGCTGCTGTTGTGGCTCCATGCCCTCCCCTGCTCCCCACGTCCGTCGGTCGGTCAGCCGATACGACCTCAGACATTATTCGAGCCTTGACACCCTGTGTGCCCCCGGCCCACCATTGAACCGAACGATCGGTCGGTTGGGAGTGCGGCTGCGGCCGCCGGCAAGGGGGTCGGCATGACATCGGTGCTGCTCGGCGAGGGCGCACAGGGCGCCGGGGAGTCAGCGGAGTCCGTTGCGGCCTTCGACAGTGCGATCGCCGCGGACGAGCGGATCGAGCCGCGCGACTGGATGCCGGACGACTACCGCAGGACGCTCGTACGGCAGATGGCGCAGCACGCGCACTCCGAGATCATCGGCATGCAGCCCGAGGCGAACTGGATCACGCGCGCGCCGTCCCTGCGCCGCAAGGCGATCCTCATGGCCAAGGTGCAGGACGAGGCGGGCCACGGCCTGTATCTCTACAGCGCCGCGGAGACGCTGGGCACGAGCCGCGAGGAGCTGCTCGACAAGCTGCACTCGGGCCGCCAGAAATACTCCTCGATCTTCAATTACCCCACGCTGACCTGGGCCGACGTCGGGGCGATCGGCTGGCTCGTCGACGGCGCGGCCATCACCAACCAGGTGCCGCTGTGCCGCTGCTCCTACGGTCCGTACGCGAGGGCGATGATCCGCATCTGCAAGGAGGAGTCCTTCCACCAGAGGCAGGGCTTCGAGCTGCTGCTGGCGCTCAGCCGCGGCACCGAGGCACAGCACGCCATGGCGCAGGACGCGGTGGACCGCTGGTGGTGGCCCTCGCTGATGATGTTCGGGCCGCCCGACGACGAGTCCTCGCACAGCGCCCGCTCCATGGAATGGAAGATCAAGCGCCATTCGAACGACGAGCTGCGCCAGCGCTTCGTCGACATCTGTGTGCCGCAGGCCGAGGCGCTCGGCCTCACCCTCCCCGACCCCGAGCTGCGGTGGAACGAGTCGCGGGGCCACTGGGACTTCGGCCCGATCGACTGGGAGGAGTTCCGCCAGGTGCTGCAGGGCAACGGGCCGTGCAACGAGGAGCGGATAAGCCGCCGCCGCCAGGCCCACGAGGACGGCGCCTGGGTGCGTGACGCGGCGGCCGCGTATGCGGCGAAGCACGCGGCCCGCGGCCGCGGCAAGGTGCAGGAGCGGACGGAGACGGCGGTGAGCGCGTGATGAGCGGTACGGACTGGCCCCTGTGGGAGGTGTTCGTGCGCAGCAGGCGCGGCCTGTCGCACACGCACGCCGGCAGCCTGCACGCCCCTGACGCCGAGATGGCGCTGCGCAACGCGCGCGATCTCTACACGCGCCGCTCGGAGGGCGTCTCCGTGTGGGTCGTGCCCTCCCACGAGATCACGGCGTCGTCGCCGGACGAGAAGGACCCCTTCTTCGGGCCGGCCGCCGACAAGCCGTACCGCCACCCGACGTTCTACGAGGTGCCGGAAGGGGTGCGGAACCTGTGACGGGCTCCGAGGGCCTCTCGGCGCGCAGCGTCGCCGCGCTCACCGACCCGCTGCTGCCGCTGGCGGACGATGCCCTCGTGCTCTCCCACCGGCTGGGGGAGTGGGCCGGGCACGCACCCGTGCTGGAGGAGGAGCTGGCCCTGGCCAACATCGCCCTCGACCTCCTCGGCCAGGCCCGCGCCCTCTACGCCGAGCTGGGCGACGAGGACGAGCTGGCCTTCCTCCGGGAGGAACGGGCCTTCCGCAACTGCCAGTTGACCGAGCAGCCGGGCGGCGACTTCGCGCACACGATGGTCCGCCAGCTCTACTTCTCCGCCTGGCAGGAGCTGCTGTACGCACAGCTCGCCGAGCTCGGGCAGCCGCTGGCGGCCAAGGCGGTCAAGGAGTCCGAATACCACCGCGACCACGCCGAGCACTGGACGCTGCGCCTCGGCGACGGCACGGAGGAGAGCCACGCCCGCGCCCAGCGGGCGGCGGACTCCCTGTGGCGGTTCACGGGCGAGCTCTTCGAGCCGGTCGAGGGCCCGGGGCCCGTCGGCGAGGTCGACTGGGGCGCGCTGCGCACGGGCTGGACGGAGCGCATCACCCGTACGTTCGAGCGGGCGACCCTGACCGTGCCGGAATCCCCCCAAGAGGGAGCCTGGACGGCGGGGGCGGGGCGCCAGGGCATCCACACCGAGCCCTTCGGCCTGATGCTCGCCGAGATGCAGCACCTGCACCGCAGCCACCCGGGGGCGTCGTGGTAACCCTCCCCCTCGGCCCCGGAGGGCCCGGGGGGACCCCCAGCGGGGCCGGTACGGCCGCCGGGCAACGGCAGCGCGATCTGGAGACATGGGCGGGCTCCGTCCCCGACCCGGAGCTTCCCGTCATCACGCTTGCCGAGCTGGGCGTGCTGCGCCGCGTGCACGAGACGGCGCCCCACGGTCCCGTCGAGGTCGAGCTGACACCCACGTACACGGGCTGCCCCGCCGTCGAGGCGATGGCCGCGGACATCGAGAAGGTGCTGCGTGACCACGGCGTCCCCGAGGTCGCCGTCCGCGTCGTCCTCGCGCCGCCGTGGAGCACCGACGACATCTCGGACGAGGGCCGCCGCAAGCTCGCCGCGCACGGCATCGCGCCCCCGCGCGGCGGCAGGGCGGCGCCGGGCGGAGAGGGTGCACACGGCCCCGTGCCGCTGACGCTCGCGATCCGCTGCCCGAACTGCGGCTCGACGGAGACGAGCCTGCTCAGCCGCTTCTCGTCTACGGCGTGCAAGGCGCTGCGCCGCTGCGAGTCCTGCCTGGAGCCGTTCGACCACTTCAAGGAGGTGTGAGGGCGCCGTGAGCACCTTCCATCCGCTGCGCGTCACGGCCGTCGACAGCCTCACTGACGACTCCGTCGCCCTCACCTTCGCCGTACCGCCGGAGCTGCGCCCTCTGTACGGATACTCGCCCGGCCAGCACATCGCGCTGCGCCGGCACCGCGCCGGCGCCGACACCCTTACCGCGAGCACGGAGGTGCGGCGCACGTACTCCCTCTGCGCCCCCGCCTGCGACGAACCGGCGGAGCTGCGCATCGGCGTACGCGGCGTCGAGGGCGGCGACTTCTCCAGCTACGCGGTCAAGGAGCTGCAGCCCGGCGACACCGTCGACGTGCTGCCGCCCACCGGCCGGTTCGTACTGGAGCCGCGGCAGGGCCACTTCGCGGCGGTCGTCGGAGGCAGCGGCATCACCCCAGTGCTCTCCATCGCCGCGACGCTGCTCACGCGTGAGCCGCAGGCGCGCTTCTGCCTCGTACGGAGTGACAGGTCCACGGCGTCGACGATGTTCCTGGAGGAGGTCGCGGACCTCAAGGACAGCTTCCCCGACCGCTTTCAGCTCGTGACGGCCCTCTCCCGCGAGGAGCAGCAGAGCGGGCTGCCGAGCGGCCGTCTCGACGAGCAGCGGCTGAGCGGGTTGCTGCCCTCGCTGCTGTCCGTGCCGGACGTCGACGGCTGGTATCTGTGCGGGCCGCTCGGGCTGGTCGAGGAGTCTTCGCGGGCGCTGCGCGGACTCGGAGTGCCGCGGTCCCGCATCCATCAGGAGATCTTCCACGTCACGGAGGCACCCGCGGCACCGTCCGCGTCGCGGGCTGCGGCCGGGGGCGACTCGCGCAGCGCGTCGGTGACGGCCAATCTCGACGGCCGCTCGGGCTGCTGGCCGATGGACGACGGCGAATCCGTGCTGGAGACGGTCCTGCGCCACCGCGCGGACGCACCCTTCGCCTGCAAGGGCGGGGTCTGCGGCACCTGCCGGGTCCGGCTGCTCTCCGGCGAGGTGCGGATGGAGCGCAACTACGCGCTGGAGCCCGACGAGCTGGAGGCGGGCTATGTGCTGGCCTGCCAGTCCCACCCGGTGACCGAGGCCGTGGAAGTGGACTTCGACGGCTGACGGTCATCAGCGGGACCTGCCCTGCCCGCTCATGGAGGGCAGTGGGGTCCCCCCAGCGCAGCGAGGGGGCGCGCGTCAGGGCCGGGGCACGCTCAGAGCACGTGCGCGCCGCTCTCCGCGTCCGCCGTCAGCGGCCGTCCCGCGGCCTCCCAGGCGAGCATGCCGCCGTCGACGTTCACCGCATCCACGCCCTGCTGCCGCAGATACTGCGTCACCTGCGCGGAGCGTCCGCCGACCCGGCAGACCACATAGACCCGCTCGCTCTCGCCGGCCCGCTCGGTCAACTCGCCCAGCCTGCCGACGAATTCGCTCATCGGAATGTGCAGTGCGCCCTCGGCGCGCCCGGCCGCCCACTCGTCGTCCTCGCGGACGTCGAGCAGCAGCGCGTCCTGCGGCACCGAGGCGACGTCGACCTGCGGCAACTGACCGAATCCCATGGCGAAACGCTCTCTCTCAGTTCTCTTCCGTACCGGCGCCGGTGCCGGCCTCCGTGCCGGCGTCGCCGGCGGCCCCCGCGTCGCGCACCTGAATCAGCCGCGCCAGCTCACGCTCGCGTCCGGCCACCTGCTCCAGCAACTGCTCGGCGATCTCGTCCAGCAGCGCGTCCGGATCGTCCGGAGCCATCCTCAGCATCGAGCCGATCGCGCTCTGCTCCATCTCCGTGACCATCGCCGTGAGCACCTCCTTCCGCTCGGCCAGCCATTCCAGGCGGGCGTAGAGGAGTTCGCTCTGCGGCACCTCCGGTTGCGGTTCCTCTTCGCGCGGCCCGTTCTCCCACTCCTCCAGCAGCTCCCGCAGGGCGTCCGCGTCGCCGTCCGCGTAGGCCTTGTTGACGCGTACGAGGAACTCCTCGCGGCGCTGCCGCTCCGCGTCCTCCTGCGCCAGGTCGGGGTGTGCCTTGCGCACCAGTTCGCGGTAGGCCTTGCGCGCCTCCTCGCTCGGACGCACGCGGCCCGGCGGCTGCACGTTCTGCCCGGTGAGCATGGCGGTGGCCTCGGGAGGCAGGCCGTCCGAGTCGATCCAGCCGTGGAAGAGCTCCTCGACCCTGGGCATCGGCAGCACGGCGGCCCGCGCCTCCTGCGCCTTGCGGAGATCCTCCGCGTCGCCGCTGATGGCCGCCGTCACTTCCAGGATCGAGGCGTCCAGATCGTCGAGGCGCGCGTACATGGGCCCGAGGCGCTGGTGGTGCAGGCGTGAGAAGTTCTCGATCTCGATACGGAACGTCTCGACCGCGATCTCGTACTCGATCAGTGCGGTCTCCGCCGCCCGTACCGCCTTCTCCAGGCGGTCCGTGGCCGGCTCGCCCGGGTCCCCGGCCCCTCCCGCCTCCGCGCTGCCGGCGGCTTCCGCGCCTTCGGCCGTCTCCCCGCTCTCGGCGGCTTCCGCGGCCCCCGCGGGCTCCTCCGACCGCTCCGGCGGCTGCTCCGGCTCTTCGGCTTCCGCTTCCGGGTTCGCTTTCATCGGGCCCACCCTACGGAAGCCCGCCGGGCCATTCCCAGCGAGTGCCGCGGGATCAGGCCCTGAACTCCGTGGGGCAGCCCGGCGCTTCGTCCGGAAGGTGCCTGTCCGCCCACCGCGTCAGCTCCGTCATGGCGGGCCGCAGCGCCAGACCGGCGTCCGTGAGCTTGTAGCTGACCCGCAGCGGCGGGCCCTCCTCGACGGTGCGTACGACGAGACCCAGCGACGCCAGCTCGGTCAGCCTGTCCGAAAGCATCCGCTCGCTGATTCCGGGCACCGCGCGCCGGAGCTGGGCGAAGTGACCCGGCCCGTTCATCAGCGCCGCGAGAACGAGCCCGGTCCAGCGCTTGCCCAGCATCTGGAAGACGCGCGTGATGCTGCTCTCGGGCTCGCTGCACGCGCCGGCAGCGCCGGGCACCCCCGCTTCCTGTGTGGGCGCAGTCTGCGTCTGTTCCCGCGGCTCTGCCATGCCTCAAGGGTACTGCGTCCACACAAGGGGATGAAAAAAAGTAAGTTCCTGTGTTATCAATAGGTGCGAATGCAAAAGCACCTCCTTACATACTCCAAGGAGCTTCCCTCATGGCTACTCTGCTTCACCTCGACTCCTCCGTCTTCCCGCAGGACGGCTCCGTCTCGCGCGACGTCGGCGCGTCCTTCCGCAAGGCATGGGAGGCCGAGCACCCGGACGGAACGGTCGTGTACCGCGACCTGGCCGCCGACCCGCTGCCGCACCTCGACGGTGTGGCCGCCTCCGCCGCCTTCGCCCCGCCGGAGACGCACAGCCCGGAGCAGTCGGCGGCGTACGCGCTGCGCGACAAGCTGGCCCGCGAACTGGAGCAGGCGGACGCCGTGCTGATCGGCGCCCCGATGTACAACTTCACGGTCCCCTCGACGCTCAAGGCATGGATCGACCAGGTGGTCCTCAACGGACGCACCTTCGGCACGGACTCCCCGTCCGCGGCGGGCACACCCACCGTGGTCGTGGCCAGCCGCGGCGGCGGATACGGGCCCGGAACGCCGCGCGAGAGCTGGGAGTTCGTGCAGACCTACCTGGGCAAGGTGCTCGGCGAGGGCATGGGCCTGGACGTGGAGTTCGTCGTGCCGGAGCTCACGCTCGCCGCCGGTACACCCGGCATGGAGTCGCTGGTCGACCTGGCTACGGCCTCACGCACCAAGGCCCACGAGTCGGCGGGCGCACACGGCAAGGCCCTCGCCGCACGCTTCGCTGCGGCGGTCTGACTCCGGCTCCCCGCACGTATCGCGGCCGCGGCCCCGGCAGCAGCCGGGCGGGGGTCCGGAAGGCCCTGCTCCCGGCCCGTTCGGCCCTCGTCCGGCGCTGCGCCCGGCACGACCCTGAGGGGAGGAGCAGCGAAGGGGCGGAAGGAGCGCGGCTGTGGAGACGAGCAACGACGTCGTCGTCGGAGTGGACGGGTCCGAGCCGAGCCTCGCGGCCGCCGAGCACGCCGCCGAGGAGGCCGCACTGCGCGGGACCGGGCTGCGGGTAGTGCAGGTGCTGAGCTGGCCGACCGCCCCCGTCCTCTCCGGAGTGACGGTGGCCGGGTCCGCGGCGGAGGCGTTCTACAACCGGGCCGAGGCGAGCGTGGAGGAGGCCGTCTCACGCGCCCGTACGGTCGCGCCCGGGGTGGAGGTGACCGGCTCGGTCGGCATGGGCGAGGTTCTGCCGCTGCTCACCGAGATGTCGGCCTCGGCCTCGCTGATCGCCGTCGGGAGCAAGGGCGGGGGCGCCTTCGCGGGGCTGCTGCTGGGCTCCGTCGCCATGCATCTCGCGTCCCACTCCCGCTGCCCGCTGCTGGTGGTACGCGGCACGGCCGAGCCCTCCGGACCGGTGATGGCGGGCGTGGACGGCTCCGCCGCGAACCGTGCCGCGATCGCGTTCGCTTTCGACGAGGCGTCGCTGCGGAAGGCGGATCTCGTGACGACTCACGCGTGGTCCGAGTGGTCGGTGCCCCCCGTTGTTCCGCGTGAGCCGTCCGAGGCGTACGCCCGGAAGCCCGGTGAACTGCGGGAAGAGGAGGAGGCACTGCTGTCCGAGGCGCTCGCCGGGTACGCCGAGCGTTATCCGGACGTACGAGTGGAGCGCTACGTCGTGCGCGGACGAAGCCGCGAGAGGCTCATCGACGCGAGCAAGGGCGCGCGGATGCTGGTCGTGGGCGCCCGGGGGCACGGCGGTTTCACGGGGATGCTGCTGGGTTCCGTCAGTCAGGCGGCGCTGTACCACGCTCACTGCCCGGTCGTGGTGGTACCGGCGGAGGGCGACCGCTGAGGGGTGGGCGGCCCGCCGGACCGCTTCCCGTATCCGCCGCCACCCGGGGTCTCCACCACCAGCACATCGCCGGGGCCCACCTCGGCCGAGTCGCACGCCCCCATGACCACGCTGCCGCCGTCCGCACGTTCGATGCGGTTGGAGCCCAGCGCACCCGCGGCGCCCCCGGCCATCCCGTACGGAGGCACCCGGCGGTGGCCCGACAGCGTGCTCACGGTCATCGGCTCACGGAAGCGGATCCGGCGCACGGCACCGTCACCGCCCCGCTGCCGCCCCGCTCCGCCGCTGCCGTGGCGTACGGCGAACTCCTCGACCAGGACGGGCAGTTGGGCCTCCAGGACCTCGGGGTCGGTGAGCCGCGAGTTGGTCATGTGCGTCTGCACGACCGAGGCCCCGTCGAAGCCGTCTCCCGCGCCGGAACCGGACGCCACGGTCTCGTAGTACTGGTGCCGCTCGTTCCCGAACGTGACGTTGTTCATCGTCCCCGAGCCCTCCGCCTGTACGCCCATCGCGGCGTAGAGCGCGCCCGCGATCGCCTGTGACGTCTCGACGTTGCCCGCGACGACGGCGGCGGGGTGGACGGGAGCCAGCATCGAGCCCGGCGGGATGACGATCCGCAGCGGCCTCAGACAGCCGTCGTTCAGCGGGATCTCGTCGCCGACGAGAGTACGGAACACGTAGAGGACGGCGGCGGCCACCACGGACGTCGGCGCGTTGAGGTTCGAGCCGAGCTGCGCCGAGGTGCCGGTGAAGTCCACTGTCGCGGAGCGGTGTTCGCGGTCCACCGAGACCCGTACGGAGATCACATGGCCGGCATCCGTCTCGTAGCGGTACTCGCCGTCGTCCAGGGCGTCGACGACCTTCCGTACCGACTCCTCGGCGTTGTCCTGCACGTGCCGCATGTACGCCTGCACCACGTCCAGGCCGAAGTGGCCGATCATCCTGCCGACTTCCTCGACGCCCTTCCGGTTGGCCGCGATCTGGGCACGGAGGTCACCGAGGTTCGTGTCCGGGTTGCGGGACGGGTAGGGCGCCTCCGTCAGCAGCCTCCGCGTCTCCTCCTCACGGAGCCTGCCGTCCTCGACGAGCAGCCAGTTGTCGAAGAGCACGCCCTCCTCGTGGATCTCGCGGCTGCCGGCCGGCATGGAACCGGGGGTCAGCCCGCCGATCTCGGCGTGGTGGCCGCGGGACGCGACGAAGAAGAGGATCCGCGGGTCGGGCGGGTCCGCCGCGCCCCTCGCGTCCGCCGGGTCCGCCGGGGCCGCCGGGGCCTCGAACGCCGGTGTCACCACGGTGACGTCCGGCAGATGAGTGCCGCCGTTGTACGGGTCGTTGACGGCGTACGCGTCACCCGGCTTCATCGTCCCGGCCCTCCGCCGGATCACCTCCTTCACGGCGGTGCCCATCGAGCCGAGGTGCACGGGGATGTGCGGGGCGTTGGCGACGAGATCGCCCTCCGGACCGAAGAGGGCGCACGAGAAGTCGAGCCGTTCCTTGATGTTGACGGACTGCGCGGTCGATTCCAGCCTCGCGCCCATCTGTTCGGCGATGGACATGAAGAGGTTGTTGAAGATCTCCAGAAGGACCGGGTCGGCCTCGGTCCCCACGTCTGCCTCGCCCCGTGCGGCCACGCGCCGCACCAGCAGATGGCCCTCGGGCGTCACCGCCGCACGCCAGCCGGCGTCGACGACCGTGGTGGCGTTGGCCTCCGTGATGATCGCCGGGCCGGTCACACTGTCCCCGGCCCGCAGGGAATCCCGGCCGTGCAGCGGGACGTCACGCCACGCACCGCCCGTCCAGAGGGGCACGGTGCTCACGGCGCCGTCACCGGGGCCGCCCGCCCCGCCGAGGCCGGCGAGCCCGGGCTGTTCCGTGACGCCGGCCGCCTCCACCGAGACGGCCTCCACGACGACCGGCCGGTCCATGAGGAACGAGTACGTGGCGCGGTGGCTCGCTTCGAACGACTCCGTCATGGCGCCCCGCCCCGCGAGCTCGACGGGCACCGCGGTGTCGGTCCCGTCGTAGCGGAGCCGGGCGCGGCGCGTCACCTGGATGTTTCCGACGGGGACGTCCTGGTCGAGGAGTTCGGCACGCGCGGCCGACTCCAGGTCCGCGGCGAGGGCCCGGATCCGCTCCATGTGCTCCTCGGCGAGGGGGAGCTCCACGGACTGCTCGCGCATCGCGGTGGTGTCGGCCAGGCCCATGCCGAGGGCGGAGAGCACTCCGGCCATCGGCGGTACGAGGACGGTGCTGATGCCGAGGGAGTCGGCCACCGCACACGCGTGCTGGGCGCCCGCACCGCCGAAGGTGGTCAGCGCGTACCGGGTGACGTCGTGTCCCTTCTGCACGGAGATGCGCTTGATCGCGCTGCCGATGTTCGCCACGGCGATCTCCAGATAGCCCTCCGCGACCTGCTCCGGGGAACGGCTGTCGCCCGTACGTTCACGGATCTCGCCGGCCAGGGCGGCGAACCGCTCCCGCACCGTCCCGCGGTCCAGCGAGCGGCGGCCGTCCGGGCCGAAGACGTGCGGGAAGTGCGCGGGCTGGATGCGGCCGAGCATCACGTTGGCGTCGGTGACGGTCAGCGGACCGCCGCCGCGGTACGAGGCCGGCCCCGGGTGGGCTCCGGCCGAGTCCGGTCCCACCCGGTAGCGGCTGCCGTCGAAGTGCAGAACCGACCCGCCTCCGGCTGCGACGGTGTGGATGTCCAGCATCGGAGCCTGCAGCCGTACGCCGCCCACCTGCGCGGTGAACACCCGCTCGTAGTCGCCGGCGAAGTGCGACACGTCGGTGGAGGTGCCGCCCATGTCGAAGCCGATCACCTCGTCGAATCCCGCCAGTCGGGACATCCTCGCCATTCCGACGATGCCGCCCGCCGGTCCGGAGAGGATCGCGTCCTTCCCGCGGAAGTGCCCGGCCTCCGCGAGGCCGCCGTTCGACTGCATGAACATCAGACGCACGCCCTGGAGCTGGTCCGCGACCTGCTCCACGTAACGCCGCAGCACGGGTGACAGATAGGCGTCGACGACGGCGGTGTCACCGCGCGGCACCAGCTTCATCAGAGGGCTGACCTCGCTGGACAGGGAGACCTGCGGGAAGCCGGTGCGCTCTGCGAGCTCCCCGACGGCGGCCTCGTGCGCGGGGTGCAGATGGCTGTGCATGCACACCACCGCCACCGCGCGGATGCCGTCGTCGTGGGCGCGCCGCAGCGCAGGGGCGAGCGCGTCGAGATCCGGCGGCCGCAGCACCGTGCCGTCCGCGGTGATGCGCTCGTCCACCTCGATCACCCGCTCGTACAGCGCCTGCGGCAGCGTGATCGCCCGGTCGAAGATGCGGGGACGGTTCTGGTAGCCGATGCGCAGCGCGTCGCGGAAGCCGCGTGTGATCACCAGAGCGGTCCGCTCGCCCTTGCGTTCCAGCAGGGCGTTGGTGGCGACGGTGGTGCCCATCCGCACCGTCTCGATCTCGTCGCCCGCGACGGCCGCGCCCTCCGCCGTGCCCAGGAGCGTACGGATTCCCGCGACGGCGGCGTCCCGGTAGCGGGGGCTCTCGGACAGCAGCTTGTGCGCCAGCAGTGTGCCGTCCGGCCGCCGGGCCACGATGTCGGTGAAGGTGCCGCCGCGGTCGACCCAGAACTGCCACCGTCCGCCGGCACCGGCACCGTCCCTCGCGTCTGCTCCGCTCTGCACGGTCCCGGTCACGAACCACCTCCGGAATACGGAACGAATGCGGGCCGGTGCCGTGACCGGCAGGGCACTGGAGGCCGGGAGAAGGCCTCCGCACCACTGTGTGAGCATCCGGCCGGTTTCCGCGCTCCGCCCCGCCCGTGGCGGGCAGGTCCCGCACCCCCGCCGTCCGGCGATCGGCTCCGGCGATCCGCGTCCGGGCGGCGTCAGGCCGGTACTCATCAGGGCCGCGTCAAGATCGCCCGTCCGGCCGTCAGGACTTCGTCAACGGACGCCGTGCGTATCCGTCCGGGGAGTTTCCTCTTGCGTGAGCTCGTATTCGCGAGTTCACCGTCCGACGTCTCCCGAGGAGCATGCGATGGCCGATGTGGCTTTCGTCGTCACCACCGTCGCGGTGTTCGCGCTGGTGGTTCTCGTCGCCAGAGTGGTGGCGAAGCTGTGAGCGCTGAGAACGTCTCCGGCCTGGTCGTGGCCGTCGTCGTGCTGGGCTACCTGGTCGTCGCGCTGATCTTCCCCGAGAGGTTCTGAGAGCGATGAACCCGACTCTCGCCGGCGTACTCCAGATCTCCGCGCTGGTCGCAGCGCTGGCGCTGGTGCACCGCCCCTTCGGCGACTACATGGCCCGCGTCCACACCTCCTCCCGTCATCTGCGCGTCGAACGGTGGATCTACCGCGCCGTCGGGGCGAACCCCGCCACGGAGCAGCGCTGGCCCGCGTATCTGCGTGCCGTCCTCGCGTTCTCCGCGGTATCCGTCCTCTTCCTCTATCTGCTCCAGCGGCTGCAGAACCGGCTGCCGCTGTCGCTGGGCTTCCAGCCGATCTCGCCGGACCAGGCCTTCAACACGGCCGCCTCCTTCGTCTCCAACACCAACTGGCAGTCCTACGCCGGCGAAGCGGCCATGGGGCACCTGGTGCAGACGGGCGGCCTGGCGGTCCAGAACTTCGTGTCCGCCGCCGTGGGCATGGCCGTCGCCGTCGCGCTCGTGCGGGGATTCGCCCGGATCCGTACGGGCGAACTCGGCAACTTCTGGGTCGACTTGGTGCGAAGCGTCGTACGGATCCTGCTGCCGGTCGCGACCCTGGCCGCGATCGCGCTGGTCGCCGCCGGCGTCGTCCAGAACTTCGCCTCGCCGCAGGAGATCACCACGGTGACCGGTGCGACCCAGCACCTGCCCGGGGGAGCGGTGGCGTCCCAGGAAGCGATCAAGGAACTCGGTACCAACGGCGGGGGCTTCTTCAACGCCAACTCGGCCCACCCGTACGAGAATCCGAATGCCCTGACGAATCTCTTCGAGATCTTCCTGCTGCTGGTCGTCCCGTTCTCCCTGCCGCGCACCTTCGGAAGGCTCGTGGGCAGCACCCGGCAGGGGTACGCGGTCGTCGCCGCCATGGGGGCGATCTGGCTGGGAGCCGTGATCGCGGTGACGGTGCTGGAGTCCGCTCACCCCGGTGCCGCCGCGCAGGCCGCGGGCGGGGCGATGGAGGGCAAGGAGACCCGCTTCGGCGAGGGCGGCTCGTCGCTGTTCGCGGTCTCCACGACGATGACCTCGACGGGCGCGGTCAACTCGGCGCATTCGTCGTACTCGGCGCTCGGTGGCGGTGTGCTGCTGCTGGGCATGATGCTGGGCGAGGTGGCGCCCGGCGGCGTCGGCTCGGGCCTCTACGGCATGCTGATCATCGCGGTCATCGCCGTCTTCATCGCCGGTCTCATGGTCGGCCGTACGCCGGAGTATCTGGGCAAGAAGATCCGCCCCAGGGAGATGAAGCTGGCCGCCTGCTACATCCTGGTCACTCCCGCCCTGGTGCTGGCCTTCACCGGCGTCGCCCTGGCGCTGCCGACCCCGCCGGATTCGATGCTCGGTTCCGGCCCGCACGGCTTCTCCGAGGTGCTGTACGCGTACACCTCGGCGGCGAACAACAACGGCAGTGCCTTCGCCGGACTGAGCGCGGACACACAGTGGTTCAACACCACCATCGGTCTCGTGATGCTGCTCGGGCGATTCCTGCCGATGGTGTTCGTCCTCGCCCTGGCCGGTTCGCTCGCCGAGCAGCGGCCGGTTCCCGCGAGCGCGGGCACGCTGCAGACGCACAAGCCGCTCTTCACCGGCCTCCTGGTCGGCGCGGTGCTGATCGTCGCCGGCCTGACCTTCTTCCCGGCCCTCTCCCTCGGCCCGCTCGCGGAGGGGCTGTCATGACGATACGTACCGCGCACGCCCCCTCACCGTCACGCCCCGGCAATCCAGCGGAGGGCACCAACCCCATGTCGCCGACCTCTTCCGACCCCCGTACGGCGTCCCCTCAAGGAGGCCCCGCACCGGGCCTGTTCAGTCCCCGGCAGCTGCTCACCTCGCTTCTCGGCGCCCTCCGCAAGCTGGATCCACGGCTGCTGATCAAGTCACCCGTGATGTTCGTCGTCGAGGTCGGCGCGGTGCTCACCACCGTGACGGCGGTCGTCGATCCCGGCTGGTTCGCCTGGGCGATCGCGGTGTGGCTGTGGCTGACCGTCGTCTTCGCCAACCTGGCCGAGGCGGTCGCCGAGGGCCGCGGCAAGGCGCAGGCCGACACCCTGCGCCGCGCCAGGACCGACACGGTCGCGCGCCGCCTCTCCCCGGAGTCGGGCGAACACAGCGTCCCCAGCAGCGACCTGAGCATCGGGGACGTGGTGATCTGCGAGGCCGGGGACACCATCCCCGGCGACGGTGACGTCGTCGAGGGCGTCGCCAGCGTCGACGAGTCGGCCATCACGGGTGAGTCGGCGCCGGTGATCCGCGAGTCCGGCGGCGACCGGTCCGCCGTGACGGGCGGCACCAGGGTGCTCTCCGACCGCATCGTCGTGCGGATCACCACCAAGCCGGGCGAGACGTTCCTCGACCGGATGATCGGCCTCGTCGAGGGTGCGGCCCGGCAGAAGACGCCGAACGAGATCGCCCTGAACATCCTGCTCGCGTCCCTCACGATCGTCTTCCTGCTGGCCACCGTCACGCTTCAGCCCTTCGCGGTGTACGCGGGCGCCGAGCAGTCGACCACCGTACTGACGGCGCTGCTGGTCTGTCTGATCCCGACGACGATCGGCGCCCTGCTCTCCGCCATCGGCATCGCAGGCATGGACCGTCTCGTGCAGCGCAACGTGCTCGCGATGTCCGGCCGGGCGGTGGAGGCGGCAGGCGACGTTTCCACGCTGCTGCTGGACAAGACCGGCACCATCACGCTGGGGAACCGGGAGGCGGCGGAGTTCGTGCCGCTGGGCGCCACCGGCAGCGCGGAGCTCGCCGACGCAGCACAGCTCTCGTCACTCGCCGACGAGACACCCGAGGGCCGCTCGGTCGTCGTGCTGGCCAAGGCGGAACACGGCCTGCGCGCCCGCGACGAGGGCGAACTCGGCCACGCCGAGTTCGTCCCGTTCACCGCGCAGACCCGGATGAGCGGCGTCGACGTCACCGACGAGTCCGGCACCCACCGCGTACGCAAGGGAGCCGCCGAGGCCGTCACCGCCTGGGTCGCCGAACGCGGCGGCACCGTCCCCGAGGACGCCCGGCGCCGGGTGGAGGCGATCTCCACATCGGGCGGGACCCCGCTGCTCGTGGCCGCGGAGGACGGTGCCGGAGCGCGGGTGCTCGGCGTGATCCACCTCAAGGACGTGGTCAAGCACGGCATGCGGGAACGCTTCGCCGAGCTGCGCCGCATGGGCATCAGGACCGTGATGATCACCGGCGACAACCCCCTGACCGCGAAGGCCATCGCCGACGAGGCGGGTGTGGACGACTTCCTCGCCGAGGCCACTCCCGAGGACAAGATGGCCCTGATCAGACAGGAGCAGGGGAGCGGGAAGCTCGTCGCGATGACCGGTGACGGTACCAACGACGCCCCGGCCCTGGCCCAGGCGGACGTGGGTGTCGCGATGAACACCGGAACCTCGGCCGCCAAGGAGGCCGGGAACATGGTCGACCTGGAGTCCAACCCGACGAAGCTGATCGAGATCGTCGAGATCGGCAAGCAGTTGCTGATCACGCGGGGCGCGCTGACGACCTTCTCCCTCGCCAACGACGTCGCGAAGTACTTCGCGATCATCCCCGCCATGTTCGTCGCGGCCTACCCCGGGCTGGAAGCCCTCAACATCATGCGCCTGGCCAGTCTCGAGTCCGCGATCCTCTCGGCGGTCGTCTTCAACGCCCTGGTGATCGTGGCGCTCGTACCGCTCGCGCTGAGGGGCGTGCGCTACCGGCCGATGAGCGCCGACGGGATGCTCCGGCGCAACCTCGGCATATACGGCATCGGCGGGCTGATCGCGCCCTTCGCCGGAATCAAGATCATCGACCTGCTCGTCTCACTCGTCCCGGGGATCGGATCATGAACACCGCCGTACGCAACACCGCACGCCTGGCCGGGGCGGCGCTCCGCGCGCTGCTCGTGCTCACGCTGGTGACCGGTGTCCTCTATCCGCTGCTCGTGACCGGCGTCGCCCAGGCCGCCTTCCCCGGGCAGGCCGACGGCTCGCGGGTCGAGAGCGGGGGCAGGACCGCCGGTTCGTCGCTGATCGGCCAGGAGTGGAACGGCAAGGACGGCAAGCCCGCGCGGGAGTGGTTCCAGCCCCGCCCCTCGGCCGGGAAGTACGATCCGCTCGCCTCCGGTGCCTCCAACCTGGCCGCCACCAGCCCCGAACTGCTGAAGCAGGTCAAGGCACGCAAGGCGCAGATCGCGGCCTTCAACGGCGTCCCGCGGTCATCCGTACCGGCCGACGCGGTCACGGCGAGCGGCTCCGGCCTCGACCCGGACATCTCACCCGCGTACGCCGGGATCCAGACCGGCCGTGTCGCCGAGGCGCGAGGCCTCGACCCTGCGGGGGTGCGCCGGCTGGTCGAGGACCACACCACACCGCGGTACGCCGGATTCATCGGCGAACCCTCGGTCGACGTCCTGGAGTTGAACCTCGCCCTGCGCGGGCTGCACGACTGAGCCGGTCTCACCGGCGCCCGGAGCCGCAAGGCGTGCCCGGCCGGGCGCCGCGACCCGGGACAGGCCCGGAAGTCCGACGTACAAGTCCGGAGTACAAGTCCGGCGTACAAGTCCCACGTGCAAGTCCGGCGTGGAGAACAGCCACAGCCCGCCCCCGCCACCGACGTGAAAGACAATGGAGCCATGGCCCGCGGCAAACTGCGCATCTACCTCGGTGCCGCCCCCGGCGTCGGCAAGACCTACGACATGCTCTCCGAGGCACACCGGCGCCTGGAGCGGGGCACCGACGTGGTGGTGGGCTTCGTCGAATGCCACGGCCGCCCGCGCACGGAGGTGCTGCTCCACGGCCTGGAGGTGGTCTCGCGCCGCGAGGCCACACACCGGGGAGCGGAGTTCACGGAGATGGACGTCGACGCCGTCCTCGCACGCGCTCCGGCCGTGGCCCTCGTCGACGAACTGGCGCACACCAACGTCCCCGGCTCCCGGAACGCCAAGCGCTGGCAGGACGTCGAGGAGCTGCTGGAGGCCGGGATCACCGTGATCTCCACGGTCAACATCCAGCACCTGGAGTCCCTCGGCGACGTCGTGGAGTCCATCACCGGAGTCCGGCAGCGCGAGACCGTCCCCGACGCGGTCGTCCGCCGCGCCGACCAGATCGAGCTGGTGGACATGTCCCCGCAGGCGCTGCGCAGACGTCTCGCACACGGCAACGTCTACGCGGCGGACAAGATCGACGCGGCCCTCTCGAACTACTTCCGGCCCGGAAACCTCACCGCGCTGCGCGAACTCGCCCTGCTGTGGACCGCGGACCGCGTCGACGAGTACCTCCAGCAGTACCGCGCCGAGAAGGGCATCTCCTCACCCTGGCCCGCTCGCGAACGCATCCTGGTCGGTCTCACGGGCGGACCCGAGGGGCGGACGCTGATCCGCCGGGCCACGCGCATCGCAGCCAAGGGCTCGGGCAGCGAGATCCTCGCCGTGTACGTCTCCCGCAGCGACGGCCTCACCTCGGCGTCCCCCGAGGAGCTGGCCGTCCAGCGCAACCTGGTCGAGGACCTGGGGGGCACCTTCCACACCGTCGTCGGCGACGACATCCCCGACGCCCTCCTGGAGTTCGCCCGGGGAGTCAACGCCACCCAGATCGTGCTCGGCATCAGCCGCCGCAACGCATGGCAGTACCTCTTCGGGCCCGGCGTCGGCGCCACCGTCGCACGCGAGTCCGGGCCCGACATCGACGTGCACATCGTCACGCACGAACAAGCCGCAAAGGGCCGCGGACTGCCCGCGGCCCGCGGAACCCGCCTCGGACGCAGCCGCATCGTCGCCGGCTGGCTGACCGGTACGGGCGGACCTGCTCTGCTCACCGTCCTGCTGACCGCCGCCGGTCCCGGGCTGGGACTCGCGAACGAGATGCTGCTCTTCCTCACCATGACCGTGACGGCGGCGCTGCTGGGCGGTCTGCTGCCGGCCGTCGTGTCGGCGGTCGTCGGATCGCTGCTGCTGAACTACTTCTTCACCGCCCCGGTCCGCACCTGGACCATCTCCGACCCGCAGAACATCCTGGCCATCGTGATCTTCGTGGTGGTCGGGGTCGCCGTGGCCTCCGTGGTGGACGTGGCCGCCCGCCGCACCGCCCAGGCGGCCCGGCTCCGCTCCGAGGCCGAGATCCTCAGCCACCTCGCGGGCAGCGTGCTGCGCCAGGGGGTGTCCCCGGGGCGAGGCGAAGGCGTCTCCCGGCCACAAGGGGTGCAAGGGGTGCAAGGGGAAGGAGCCTCCCCCGCACCGCCGGGAGCCGGGACGGAACTGCCCGCCCTGCTGGAACAGGCCCGCCAGACCTTCGGCATGGAATCGGCTGCCCTGCTGGAGCGGGGCGGGAGCCGCGAACGCTGGAGGTGCGCCGGCAGCGTCGGGCCGGATCCGGCGGAGCATCCCGACGACGCGGACGTGGACGTTCCCGCCGGGGAGGGAACGACCCTGGCGTTGCGCGGCCGCGTGCTGCCCGCCGAGGACCGCCGCGTACTGGGCGCCTTCGCCGCGCAGGCAGCCGTCGTACTGGAACGCCGGCGGCTGATCGACGAAGCCGAACGGGCCCGCCGCCTGGAGGAGACGGACCGCATCCGCACGGCACTGCTCGCCGCCGTCTCCCATGACCTGCGTACGCCGCTGGCCGCCGTCAAGGCGTCGGTGTCCTCGCTGCGCTCCGACGACGTCGCCTGGTCGGCGGAGGACGAGGCCGGACTGCTCGCCGCCATCGAGGAAGGCGCCGACCGGCTCGACCACCTCATCGGCAATCTGCTGGACATGAGCAGACTGCAGACCGGCGCCGTCTCACCGCTCATGCGCGAGACCGATCTCGACGAGGTCGTACCGCTGGCCCTCAAGGGCGTGCCCGAGGCGGCGGTCAGACTGGACATCCCCGAGACCCTCCCCATGGTCGAGGCCGACAGGGGACTGCTGGAGCGGATCGTCGCCAACATCGTCGAGAACGCCGTCAAGTACGGCCCCGAGGACGGGCAGGTCCTGCTGTCCGCCAGCGCCTTCGGCGAGCGCGTCGAGCTGCGCGTCATCGACCGCGGCCCCGGCGTGCCCGACGCGGACAAGGACCGCATCTTCGAGCCGTTCCAGCGCCACGGCGACGTCCCGGGCGGCGACGGCGTCGGCCTCGGACTCGCCGTCGCCCGCGGCTTCGCCGAAGCCATGGGCAGCACCCTCACCGCCGAGGACACTCCCAGCGGAGGCCTGACCATGGTGCTGACTCTCACGACCGCCCCCGGCAGGCCCACGGCCCGCCCCGATCTCCCTGCGGAAGCCACCTCATGACGGAGTCACGGGCCGACGCCGCGCGGCACGAAACAGCACGACGGATGGCGCGGGTGCTCGTCGTGGACGACGAACCACAGCTCGTCCGTGCCCTCACGATCAACCTGCGTGCCCGCAAGTACGAGGTGGACGCCGCGCACGACGGCGCCTCAGCCCTGCACCTCGCCGCCACCCGGCACCCTGACGTGATCATCCTCGACCTCGGCCTGCCCGACATGGACGGTGTCGAGGTCATCAGCGGCCTGCGCGGCTGGACCCGCGTACCGGTCATCGTGCTCTCCGCCCGGCACGCCTCCGACGAGAAGGTGGAGGCCCTCGACGCCGGCGCCGACGACTACGTGACCAAGCCCTTCGGCATGGACGAACTGCTCGCCCGCCTGCGGGCCGCCGTCCGCAGGGCCACCCCCGCCGACGAGGAGGACGTCGTCGTCGAGACCGAGGCGCTCAGCGTCGACCTCGCGGCCAAGAAGGTCAGACGGGACGGCTCCGACGTCCGCCTCACCCCGACCGAGTGGCACGTGCTCGAAGTGCTCGTACGCAACTCCGGCCGCCTGGTCACCCAACGGCAGCTGCTTCAGGACGTGTGGGGCCCGAGCTACGAGACCGAGACCAACTATCTGCGCGTCTACATGGCCCAGCTGCGCCGCAAGCTCGAGAAGGACCCCGCGCACCCGAGGCACTTCATCACCGAGGCGGGAATGGGCTACCGCTTCGAACGGTAGGGCGAGGAAGAGCAAGACCGGGACCGGTGATCACACCCGCTGAGCGGACGGCTCGACAGACGCCGGACGCCGCTCACTTCGCGGCCTCCGGGGCGATCTCGGAGATCAGTCGCTCGACGCGGGTCCTGATCTCGTCGCGGATGGGACGTACGGCCTCGACGCCCTGGCCCGCCGGGTCCGCCGTCGCCCAGTCGAGGTAGCGCTTGCCGGGGAAGACGGGGCAGGCATCGCCGCAGCCCATGGTGACGCAGACGTCCGCGGCCCGTACGGCGTCCACGGTGAGGATCTTGGGGGTCTCGGCGGCGATGTCGATGCCGACCTCGCGCATGGCTTCGACGACGGCGGGGTTGACGGTCCCGGCGGGGGCCGATCCCGCGGAGCGGACCTCGACGCGGTCGCCCGCCAGGTGCGTCAGCCATGCGGCGGCCATCTGCGACCGGCCGGCGTTGTGGACGCAGACGAACAGCACGGACGGCTTGTCGGGCATCAGGGCTCTCTTGTCTCACGACGGTTCAGGGCGCGGCATGACATCAGGGCCTGATGGTGTCAGTCGCCACTGATGTGAGAGTATCAGCCCATGATGACGTCAGTCGACACTGACCTGATCCGGGTTCTCGCCGACCCTCTCAGGCTTCGGATCGTGGCCCTGCTGGCCCACGAGACCCTCTGCACGACGCACCTGGTGGAGGAGACCGGTGCGCGTCAGACCAACCTCTCCAACCACCTGAGGGTGCTGCGGGAGGCGGGGGTCGTGGACACCGAGCCGTGCGGCCGCTTCACGTACTACAAGCTGCGGCCCGACGTCGTCGCGGCCCTGGCAGACTCCTTCGCCGAGCTGGCGGAGACCGCCCGTACGACCGTCGAGAGCGACCGCAAGAGGGCATGTCCGTGACCCGCACCGAACCGCCCACGCCCACGCCCACGCCCACGACCACGGCCCCGGAGTCCGGGGTCGTCGCCGGTCTGTCCACGCTGGACCGCTTCCTGGCGGTGTGGATCCTGATCGCGATGGCCCTCGGGCTCGGACTCGGACGCGTCGTCCCCGGCCTGAACGACGCCCTGAGCAAGGTCGAGATCGGCGGCATCTCGCTGCCCATCGCCGTCGGCCTGCTCGTGATGATGTATCCGGTCCTGGCCAAGGTCCGCTACGACAAGCTGGACGCGGTCACCGGCGACCGGAGGCTCATGGTCTCCTCGCTGGTGGTCAACTGGATCCTCGGCCCGGCTGTGATGTTCGCCCTCGCCTGGATCTTCCTGCCGGACCTGCCCGAGTACCGCACCGGCCTGATCATCGTCGGCCTCGCCCGGTGCATCGCGATGGTCGTCATCTGGAACGATCTGGCCTGCGGCGACCGCGAAGCGGCGGCCGTCCTCGTCGCCCTCAACTCCCTCTTCCAGGTCCTCGCGTTCGGCCTGCTCGGCTGGCTCTACCTGGACCTGCTGCCCGGCCTGCTCGGCCTGGGCGGCGGCGAGCAACTCGACATCTCACTCTGGAAGATCGCCTGGAACGTCCTGATCTTCCTCGGCATCCCGCTGCTGGCCGGCTTCCTCACCCGCCGGATCGGCGAGAAGAAGGCGGGCCGCGAGGCCTACGAGCGCGAATTCCTGCCCAGGATCGGCCCGTTCGCCCTCTACGGGCTGCTGTTCACCATCGTGATCCTCTTCGCCCTGCAGGGGAGGACGATCACCTCGCAGCCCTTCGACGTCGTCCGCATCGCCCTGCCGCTGCTCGCCTACTTCGCGCTGATGTGGTTCGGCACCTTCGCGCTCGGCAAGGCCCTCGGCATCCCGTACGACCGCACCGCCACGCTCGCGTTCACCGCCGCGGGCAACAACTTCGAGCTCGCCATCGCCGTCGCCATCGCCACCTTCGGCGTCACCTCCGGGCAGGCCCTCTCCGGCGTCGTCGGACCACTGATCGAGGTGCCGGTGCTGGTTGCCCTGGTGTACGTATCGCTGGCCTGGCGCCGGAAGTTCGCTCCTGCCTCGGAGAAAGACATCGGCCAGTGAGACCGGCACACGGCCTTGAACCGACCTGCTGTCCGAACTCCCCGACGGCTCCCTGCTGTTGACGCCACCCGCGCAGCCACAACTGAAGATCACCAAGCAGGCCCGTGCCGGATTATGTCAAGTATGTCCCAGTACAGGACCTATGTGCAGAAAGTCTCTTCTGCGGTTGATCAAGCCCTCACCGGCACGCCTGAAGCAGCCGCTCAACGAGAAACGGGCCCCCGCCGCGACTTCCGTCACTGGCGGAGACCCGTTTCGTCGGTGTCTCTCTGTGCGCGAGGGGGGAGTTGAACCCCCACGTCCTTTCGGACACTGGAACCTGAATCCAGCGCGTCTGCCTATTCCGCCACCCGCGCATCGGGTGCCTCCCGCCCCGGCGGGAAGACGGCCGACGGACTTCTTTGGGAACGCCTGCCGACGTCCAAAAGATTAGCACGCTGGCAGCGGTGGCTTCACATCCGCATCCGCCCCGCAGGAGGCCGCGCGACTACGGGACACTGGCTTCGGGGACACCTCGATCCATGCGAGGGTGTCACCGCGACGGCGAGGAGTGTGACGGTGTGAGAGGTGACACTCCTCCGCCGGGCCCCACTGGGGAACCACCCGATTTCCCCATGCGTGGATACGATCAGTAAGCAGTACCGGACCGACATACGGACACAGCACGCGCACCCCCGGGTGACACTGGGAAGCGCACTAGAGCCGAGGGCATCTGGGAAGGAGGTGCAACGTGGGAGTTCTGAAGCGCTTCGAGCAGCGACTTGAGGGTCTGGTCAACGGCACCTTCGCGAAGGTGTTCAAGTCCGAGGTACAGCCTGTGGAGATCGCGGGCGCCCTCCAGCGTGAATGTGACAACAACGCGACGATCTGGAACCGCGAGCGGACCGTGGTGCCCAACGACTTCATCGTCGAGCTGAGCGCACCCGACTACGAGCGCCTCAGCCCGTACTCCGGTCAGCTGGGGGACGAACTGGGCGGAATGGTACGCGACTACGCGAAGCAGCAGCGCTACACCTTCATGGGTTCGGTCAAGGTCCATCTGGAAAAGGCCGAGGAGCTCGACACCGGTCTGTACCGGGTACGCAGCCGCACTCTCGCCTCCAGCGCCTCACAGCAGCAGCCGCAGCGCTCCGCGAGCGCACCCGGCAACGCCTATGGCGGCCAAGGCGGTTACCCGCCCGGCCCCGGCCCGGCGGGCGCACCGCCGATGCCGGCGGCCCCGCCGCCCGGCTTCGCTCCCGGCGGCTCCGGCGGCGGAAGCGGCGGGGGAGCCATGCCCCGTGCCGAGACGAGGCGCTGGATCGAGATCAACGGCAACCGTCACCAGATCTCCCGCGCCACCCTCGTCCTGGGCCGGAGCACCGAGGCCGACGTGCGCGTCGACGACCCCGGAGTCTCGCGCAGGCACTGCGAGATCCGCGCGGGAGACCCGGCTTCGGTCCAGGATCTGGGATCGACCAACGGCATCGTGGTGGACGGACAGCACACCACTCGCGCTACGCTCCGCGACGGCTCACGCATCGTCGTGGGCAGCACCACGATCATTTACCGGCAAGCCGAAGGGTGAAGCGGGGGCATGTCAGAGCTGACCCTCACGGTCATGCGGCTGGGTTTTCTCGCCGTACTGTGGCTGTTCGTCATCGTGGCCGTGCAGGTCATCCGCAGCGATCTGTTCGGCACGCGCGTGACGCAGCGCGCCGCACGCAGGGCCGAGGGCCAGCGGCCGCAGCAGCGCCAGCAGCCCCAGCGGCAGCAGGGCGGGCGCCGCGGCGGAGGAGGCCGCGGGCGGAACGCACCCAGCAAGCTGGTCGTCACAGAAGGGTCGTTGACCGGCACCACGGTCGCGCTGCAGGGTCAGACCATCACGCTCGGCCGTGCGCACGACTCCACAATCGTGCTGGATGACGACTACGCCTCCAGCAGGCATGCCAGGATCTACCCGGACCGTGACGGCCAGTGGATCGTCGAGGACCTCGGGTCCACCAACGGCACCTATCTCGAACGGACCCGACTCACCACGCCGACGCCGATTCAGCCCGGAGCGCCGATCCGTATCGGCAAGACGGTCATCGAGCTGCGGAAGTAGTACAGATCATGACGACCGGAGGGTGGGCACCGTGCGGATGTATCCGGAGCCGACGGGCGAGGTGCGCATGAGTCTGTCACTGCGCTTCGCCGCCGGGTCTCACGACGGCATGATCCGGGACCACAACGAGGACTCCGGATACGCCGGCCCGCGCCTGCTCGCGGTCGCCGACGGCATGGGCGGCCAGGCCGCCGGAGAGGTCGCCAGCTCCGAGGTGATCTCCACCATCGTCCAGCTCGACGAGGACATCCCCGGCTCCGACGTCCTCACCTCGCTCGGTGTCGCGGTGCAGCGGGCCAACGACCAGCTGCGCGTCATGGTCGAGGAGGACCCGCAGCTGGAAGGCATGGGCACGACGCTCACCGCCCTTCTGTGGACGGGCCGCCGGCTCGGCCTCGTACACGTCGGCGACTCCCGTGCGTACCTGCTCCGTGACGGACAGCTCACGCAGATCACCCAGGACCACACCTGGGTGCAGAAACTGGTCGACGAGGGGCGCATCACCGAAGAGGAAGCCACGACCCACCCGCAGCGCTCCCTGCTGATGCGCGCGCTGGGCAGCGGCGACCACGTCGAACCGGACCTGTCCATCAGGGAAGTACGGGCCGGCGACCGGTATCTCATCTGCTCCGACGGTCTGCCGACCGTCGTCAGCCCGCAGACCATCGAGGAAGCCCTCGGCAGCTACCAGGGGCCGCACGAGACCGTGCAGGACCTGATCCAGCTCGCGCTGCGCGGCGGCGGCCCGGACAACATCACGTGCATCGTCGCGGATGTCGTCGACGTCGACGAGAACGACGCCCTCGGGCGGCAGTTGAACGACACCCCCGTGGTCGTGGGCGCCGTCGCGGAGTCCCAGACGCCGCTCGGTGGCGCCGGCGCGATGGGGACGCCGGCGGCGCGCGCGGCCGAACTCGGCCGCAATGCGGGCCAGTCCGTGCCCCCGCAGAACCACGCGGGCGAAGGTTTCGGCCCGCCCGGAAGCGGCGACATGGGCGGCCCCGCGGGCGGCAGCTTCGGCACGTACACCGAGGACGACTTCATCAAGCACCGCGGCGGCAGAAGGTGGCTGCGCCGCTCGCTGTGGATCACGATGATCCTGATCATCGTCGGCGGCGGACTGTACGGCGGCTACCGCTGGACCCAGACCCAGTACTACGTCGGCGCCAACGACGACCACGTCGCGCTCTACCGCGGCATCAGCCAGGAACTCGCGGGCATCAGCCTGAACGAGGTCTACCAGGACCGCCCCGCAGTCGAACTCAAGTACCTGCCCGGTTACCAGCGCAACCAGGTCCGCGAGACCATCGCGGCCAGCAGCGCGGGCGAAGCCCGCGACAAGGCCGACGAGTTGGAGCAGCAGGCCGAGGTCTGCCGCATCGTCGCCGAGCAGCGCGTGCAGCCCCCGGCCGACGAGGGCAAGCAGAAGGACGAGCAGGACAAGCAGGGCGAAACGGGCGGGAACAAGACCGGCGCCGCCGACGGCTCCTCCAGCAGCAAGGACCCGGGCAGCAGCGACTCCCCGTCGCCGTCGCCCACCCCGAAGCTCTCGGAGAAGCAGCAGCAGCTCGCCAAGCAGTGCACCGCGCCGTAGGGGGGCTCCGGCAGCTATGAGCAGCAACATCATGTCCAACACCGGCAGCAATACGACGGTCTCCCCCGGGGGCCTTCCAAGCCGCCGCAACACCGAGATGGCGATGCTGATCTTCGCCGTGCTCATCCCGGTGTTCGCCTACGCCAACGTCGGCCTCGCCAAGGACGGAGCGCTCCCCGCCGGGATGCTCGGCTACGGCCTCGGCCTGGGCCTGCTCGCCGGCGTCGCACACATCGTCGTACGCCGCTGGGCGCCGTACGCGGACCCGCTGATGCTGCCCATCGCCACGCTGCTCAACGGCCTGGGCCTGGTCCTGATCTGGCGACTCGACCAGGAACCCACCATCACCACCGACCAGACGGGCGGGGCCGCGGCACCGAGCCAGCTGATGTGGTCCACGCTCGCGGTCGCCTTGTTCGCCGGCGTACTGGTCTTCCTCAAGGACCACCGCGTCCTGCAGCGCTACACCTACATCTCGATGGCCACCGCCCTGGTCCTGCTGGCGCTGCCGATCTTCTTCCCGGCCAAGAACGGCGCCAAGATCTGGATCACCATTCCCGGCGTCGGCTCCCTGCAGCCCGGCGAGTTCGCGAAGATCATCCTCGCGGTGTTCTTCGCCGGCTATCTGATGGTGAAGCGGGACGCGCTCGCCCTGGCCAGCCGCCGCTTCATGGGCCTCTACCTGCCCCGCGGCCGCGACCTCGGACCGATCATCGCGATCTGGGCACTCAGCCTGATGATCCTCGTCTTCGAGACGGACCTGGGCACCTCGCTGCTCTTCTTCGGCCTCTTCGTCGTGATGCTGTACGTCGCCACCGAACGCACCAGCTGGATCGTCTTCGGTCTCACCCTCTCCGTGGTCGGCGCGGTCGCCGTCGCCAGCTTCGAGCCACACGTCCAGAGCCGCGTCCAGGACTGGCTCGACCCCATGCAGGCGTTCAAGGACGGCTCCGAGCAGCCCGCTCAGGCGCTGTGGGCCTTCGGTTCCGGCGGTGTGCTCGGCTCGGGGCTCGGGCAGGGCTTCTCCCGGCTCATCGGCTTCGCAGCCAAGAGCGACTACATCTTCGGCACCGTCGGCGAAGAGCTCGGCCTGACCGGCACGATGGCGATCCTGCTGATGTACGGACTGCTCATCGAGCGCGGCATCCGCACCTCCCTCGCGGCCCGCGACCCGTTCGGCAAGCTCCTCGCCGTCGGCCTCTCCTCGGCCCTGGGCCTCCAGGTCTTCATCGTCGCCGGCGGAGTCATGGGGCTCATCCCGCTCACCGGTATGACGCTCCCCTTCATGGCGCAGGGCGGCTCCTCCGTCGTCGCCAACTGGGCTCTCGTCGCGATCTTGTTGAAGATCAGCGATACCGCGCGCCGGCCCGCGCCGGCGCCCGCGCCGTCCCCGGACGCCGAGATGACTCAGGTGGTCCGCCCATGAAGCCTCCACCGATGAAGACCCCACCTATGAAGACTCCGCCCATGGAGGCGACCGAGCACGTGTCCCGGCTACCCGCACGAGGTGATGCACAGTGAACAAGCCACTGCGCCGGATCGCGATGTTCTGCGGCCTGCTCGTGCTCGCCCTGCTGGTACGGGACAACTGGATCCAGCTCGTCCAGGCCGACGAACTCAAGACCGATCCGAAGAACCGACGCGTCGCCATCGAGCGCTACTCACAGCCGCGCGGCAACATCATCGTCGACGGCAAGTCGATCACCGACTCCACCGAGACCAAGAGCGGCGACTTCCGGTACAAGCGCACGTACAAGAACGGCCCGATGTGGTCGCCCGTGACCGGCTACGCCTCTCAGGCCTTCGGCGCGAACCAGCTGGAAGCCCTCAACGACGGCATCCTCACCGGCGGCGACGACCGGCTCTTCTTCAACCGCACCATCGACATGCTCACGGGCAAGCCGCAGAAGGGCGGCAACGTCGTCACGACCCTCAACGCCAAGGCGCAGAAGGCCGCCTTCGAGGGCCTCGGCGACAAGAAGGGCGCGGTCGCCGCGATAAATCCCAAGACCGGCGCCATCCTCGCCCTGGCCAGCACCCCGTCCTACGACCCGTCCAGCTTCGCCGGGAACGGCGACTCCGACACCGCGGAGTGGTCGAAGCTGCAGAAGCAGCAGAACGAGGACGAGCCGATGCTCAACAGGGCTCTGCGGCAGACCTATCCGCCCGGTTCCACGTACAAGGTCGTCACGGCGGCCGCGGGCCTGGAGAGCGGCAAGTACGACCTGGACAAGGCGACAGACAGCCCGGACCCGTACAAGCTGCCGGACTCGCAGACCAAGCTCGGCAACGAGGGCAGCCCGCCCTGCGAGAACTCCACGGTGCGCACCGCGCTCCAGTACTCCTGCAACACCGTCTTCGCGAAGATGAGCCACGAGCTCGGCAACGAAGAGATGATCGACATGTCCGAGAAGTTCGGCTTCAACGACAAGGAACTGGACACCCCGGTCCGCGCCGCCGAGAGCGTCTACCCGGAGGACAACAAGCCGCAGAACGCCATGGCCGGCATCGGACAGGCCAGCAACCGCGCGACGCCGCTGCAGATGGCCATGGTCGCCTCCTCGGTGGCCAACAACGGCGCCCTCATGAAGCCGTACATGGTCGACCAGCTCGTCGCCCCGAACCTGAACGTCGTCGAGCAGCACAAGCCGACGGAGATGAGCCGGCCGGTCTCGTCCGAGAACGCGCAGAAGCTTCAGCAGGGCATGGAGACCGTGGTCGAGAAGGGCACCGGAACCAGCGCCCAGATCCCCGACGTCACAGTCGGAGGCAAGACCGGCACCGCCCAGCGCGGTGTGGACAACAGCGAGAACCCGTATGCGTGGTTCATCTCATATGCGAAGGACAAGGACGGTTCCGCCCCCGTCGCGGTCGCCGTCGTCATCGAGGGTTCGGACGCGCTCCGCAGCGACATCGCGGGCGGCAAGCTCGCCGCCCCCGTCGCCAAGGGCGTGATGAAGGCCGTACTCGAGGGCGAGCAATGACGTACACGACGCTCGTCGCCAAGATCCACCGGAGCCCGGGAGTTCGCCCGGAACCGGGGGAAGTGACCGAAAGCACCCCGGCGGCCCCGCAAGTGGTGACGTCAGTCACCACAGTCACGACCGACCCGCACGAGTGGGCGGGTACCGTATCCCGAGCAGCACACCGCCGTGCCGTACGTCAGATACGGGCCCGGACGAACGGAGAGGGCTGGAGACTATGGAAGAGCCGCGTCGCCTCGGCGGCCGGTACGAGCTGGGCTCAGTGCTCGGCCGCGGAGGCATGGCCGAGGTGTACCTCGCTCATGACACGCGCCTGGGCAGGACGGTCGCGGTCAAGACGCTCCGCGTCGACCTGGCTCGTGACCCGTCGTTCCAGGCCCGGTTCCGCCGCGAGGCCCAGTCGGCCGCATCGCTGAACCACCCGGCGATCGTCGCTGTCTACGACACCGGCGAGGACTATGTCGACGGCGTCTCCATCCCGTACATCGTGATGGAGTACGTGGACGGGTCCACTCTCCGCGAACTGCTGCACTCCGGGCGCAAGCTGCTTCCCGAGCGCGCCATGGAGATGTGCGTCGGGATCCTCCAGGCCCTGGAGTACTCCCACCGCAGCGGCATCGTGCACCGCGACATCAAGCCCGCCAACGTCATGCTCACGCGCAACGGCCAGGTAAAGGTCATGGACTTCGGCATCGCGCGGGCCATGGGCGACTCCGGCATGACGATGACGCAGACCGCGGCCGTGATCGGCACCGCCCAGTACCTCTCCCCGGAGCAGGCCAAGGGCGAGCAGGTCGACTCCCGCTCGGACCTGTACTCGACGGGCTGTCTGATCTACGAACTCCTCACGAACCGCCCGCCGTTCGTCGGCGACTCCCCCGTCGCGGTGGCCTATCAGCACGTAAGGGAAGATCCGCAGCCGACCACCGTCTTCGACCCCGAGATCTCGCCCGAGATGGACGCGATCGTCATGAAGGCTCTGGTCAAGGACCCGGACTACCGGTATCAGAGCGCCGATGAGATGCGCGCCGACATAGAGGCGTGCCTCGACGGCCAGCCCGTCGCCGCCACCGCCGCCATGAGCGCGATGGGCGCCGCCGGCTACGGCGGTTACCCCGACGACCAGCCGACCACGGCGCTGCGGGCGCAGGACTCCCAGACCTCGATGATGCCGCCCGTCCGCGACGACAACGGCGGCTACTACGACGACGGGCGGGGAGGCCGCAGGCGGCAGAACCGGAGCAACCTCTCCACGATCCTGCTCGTCCTCGCCGCGATCTTCATCCTCGTCGGTGCGATCTTCATCGGCAAGACGCTCTTCGCCGGAGGCCCCGCGAACACCACGAAGGTGCCGGATCTCGCGGGCGAGACGTATCCGGCGGCCCAGAAACTCGCTGACAACGGCGGCTTCAAGGTCACCAAGGGCGACAGCAAGTTCTGCCAGGAGAAGAAGAACACCGTCTGCGAAACGGATCCGTCCGAGGGCTCGGAGATCGACCGGGGCGAGACCGTCACCGTCATCATGTCCAAGGGCGCGGCTCCGGCCCCGATCCCCGACGTGGAGGGGAAGCCCTTCCCCGACGCCAAGCAGGAGCTCGAGGGCGCCGGGTTCCAGGTCCAGCGGAAGACGCAGGAGTCCGACGAGACGCCGGGCACCGTGCTGACGCAGAATCCGAACGGCGGCGGCAAGGCCCCGAAGAACTCGACGATCGTCCTGACCGTCGCCCAGGAGCAGCAGGCGACCGTGCCGAACGTCGTGGGCCAGCAATTCGACGCCGCGGAGAAGCTGTTGGAGGAACGCGGCTTCGAGGTGGCCCGCAAGGAGCAGGACGCTCCCGACAAGGCGGCCGGCGAGGTCCTCGCCCAGGACCCGGCGGCCAACCAGCAGGCCAAGGTCGGTGAGCAGGTGACCCTGACCGTCGCCAAGGCGCCGGACGACCAGCCGGCCACCGTCCCGGACGTCACCGGCCAACTGGTCGCGGACGCCCGTGAGTCGCTGGAGGAAGCGGGCTTCACGGTGCAGGTCCAGGGCGCCGCGGACGAGGACAACGCGACCGTCATCACCACCAACCCGCCCGCCAACACCCAGGGCAAGAAGGGCGACACGGTCACGATCTTCGCCCGCGACGGTCAGCCGGACGACGGTGACGACGGCATCTTCGGCGGGCCGGCCGGTCAGCCGGGCAGGGGCAACGACAGGTCCTGAGGCGGAGACACCGAAGGCACCTGTGCACGTACGGACGCGCCCCCGCGGCATCGCTGCGGGGGCGCGTCCGTGCGCGGGGCCGTCGTCGGGCCGCCGAGCAGGGCAGCGGGCAGGGCAGCGGGCAGGGCAGCGGGCAGGGCAGCGGGCAGGGCAGCGGGCAGGGCAGCGGGCAGGGCAGGGCAACTGGCCCGTCTGTCAGCGCAGTTCCCTCGGCGGAGTCCGCTTCGAGTCGACGTCCTCCGTGCGCTCCAGTTCGCCCCACACCACGTAGCGGTACTTGGAGGTGTAGACGGGCGTGCAGGTGGTCAGCGTGATGTAGCGGCCGTCACGCGTCCTGCCCGACTCCTTCGGCACCGGATCCAGAACGTCCACGTTGTACTTGGATGTGCGCGGAAGGATCGAGTAGACCTTGTAGACGAACCAGGTGTTCTTCGTCTCGAAGACGACGGCGTCGCCCTTCCGGATCTTGTCGATCTTGTGGAACTTCGCGCCGTGACCGTCGCGGTGGGCCGCCAGCGAGAAGTTGCCGGACTGGTCCTGCGGCATCCCCGACTTGACCGGCTTCGTGTAGTAGCCGGCCGCGCCCTTGTTGAGCTCCTTCGCGTCGGTGCCCTTCATCACCAGGACGTCCTCCCGCGACATCGACGGCACGTGCAGGAAGCCGATGCCGTCCTTGGTGTCGAGGGCGCCCGGCGTGCGGTCGTGCAGCCAGCTCTCGCGCACCTTGTCGCCGGCGCGCTTGGAGTCGCGCTCGGCGAGCACGTTCGTCCACCACAGCGAATAGGCGACGAAGAGCGCGAGGACGACGCCCGCGGTGATGAGCAGCTCGCCGACGAAGCCGACGAACGCGGAGAGGCGTCGGCGTGCGGCGCCGCGTCCGTTTCCGGACCCCGGATGTGGTGGCGGAAGCGACGATGGCGCGCCGGGCCTCCCGCCCCTGTCGTGTTCGGTCTGTGACACCGCTTACCGCCCGTTTCTGCTGTCCCTACTCGACGAGAGCGTCCGGCTTGCCCTCGCTGCGCGGACGCTCCTCGACCATTTTGCCCCAGACGATGAGCCGGTATTTCGAAGTGAATTCGGGCGTGCAGGTGGTCAACGTGACATACCGGCCCGGCTTTTCGAAGCCGGAGCCCCGCGGAACAGGTTCGATGACGCTGGTGTTCGCAGGCGAGGTGGAGGGCAGCCGATTGGCCATCTTGTACGTGTAGAACTTCGTCGCCGTCTCCACAACGATGTCGTCGCCGGCGACGAGGCGGTTGATGTAACGGAACGGCTCACCATGGGTGTTGCGGTGCCCGGCCAGGGAGAAGTTGCCCTTCTTGTCCCACGGCATGGCGGTCTTGAACGGCTGCTCGTCGTAGTGCCCGACGAGGCCCTTGTCGAGCACCTTCGGCTTGGAGGTCCCCTGCGCGATGGGGACCCTGACGTCCAGCTTCGGAAGGTAGAGGATCGCGAAGCCCTCACCCGGCGCGAAGCTCTCCGCCCTGCGCTCCGGGTCGAGCTGTGCCTTGCCGCTGCCGCCGCCCTTCCACTGGTCCTGCAGGCTCTGCGCGGCGCCACCGGCTTCCTGCCCGGCCAGTACGTTCGTCCACCACAGCTGGTAGGCGACGAAGAGCAGCATCAGCACTCCGGCTGATATGAACACCTCGCCCAGCAGGCGGCTGGCGATGATCGCGGGGCCCTCGCGGCGGGCACGTTCCGCACGCCTGGCCTCCAGCCGGGTGCCGGCGGCCCGCGGCGGCTGAGTGGTGCCGCCCCGGCCGCGGCGCTGTGCCGCTCTGCGCCGGGCGGCGCGTCCGGCGAACTCCTCCGAACCGGGCCGGATCAGGCCGACGGTGCGCGTGTTCGTCTTGTCGTCGTCGGTGGACTCCCGCGCGGGGCGGCCCGCCGAAGGTGCCGGCGCCGTCTCACGGGCGGTGCGTTCGCTGCCGGCTCCGCTGCCGCTGCCGGGTTCCCCGACGACGGGCAGCGGCGCGGTCTCGGAGATCCGGGCCCCGCGACCGGGCGGGGGGTCGGCGTGGCCGGGGCCCGAGCCGGAGCCAGCGCCGGTACGTGGCGTCTGCGGGGTCCGGGGAGCCCCGGGAGCCTGCGGAGCCTGCGGAGCCTGCGGACGGGAAACGGGCGCCGCCGCGGCGCTGTTCCAGCTCACCGGGCGCCGAGTGACGGGCGGCCCGGCCGCCGTGCCGGGACTCGCCTGCTGTTCCGCACCGGAACCCCGTCCCGGACCCGGGCTCTGTCCCTGCCACTGCTGTGTAAGGCCCGACTGCGCGCTGCCGTACGGGACTTGACGCCGGGCACCGGGGCCCTGCTGCGGGGGAGCGGGGGGCGTCTGCCCGGGTTGGCCGGCCGGCTGCTGCGGGCCGGTCTGTGTGTCGCCCGGTTCCCGGTGCGGGCGGAACCACGGCGAGACGCCGTCCTGCGCCTGCTGTTCGCGCTGCTCCTGCGGTGCGTACTGCCCCTGCTGCGGGTGGCGGCCTTGCTGCGGGTGCCCGCCCTGCTGCGCGTGGCGGCCTTGCTGTCCTTGCTGTCCCTGCTGTGCCTGCTGCCCCTGCTGTCCCTGGACCTCGTAGTCCCGCGGCCCGTACCCCTGCGAGGAGTAGCCCTGAGCCTGATACCCCTGGGACGAGTAGTGCTGCCCTTGCTGGTACGCCTGCCGGCCCTGCTCCGGCTGCCGGCTCTGCCCCGGCAGCGGATCGCTCAGCGGATCGCTCAGCGCGTCGACCGCACGCTGGAAGTCCTCGCCCTCGCCCCGCCCGTAGGCCCAACCGCCCCCGGAACCGCGGGGACTGTACGGATCGCCCTCGTCCGGCTCGCCGTAGGGATCGCCGTACGCGTCTCGGTATGCGTCGCCGTACGGCCGCCCGTAGGCGTCCTCCCCCTCGGGGGGCATCCCCGTCACCTGCCCCCCGCGGCCGGGCTCCCGGCAGCGGCAGCGCCGGCCCGCACCCCGGACAGCCCGGCGGCACGCTCTACGGCGCCGGCGTCGCCGCACTCGGCAAGCCAGTTGGCGAGCATCAGATGACCCCACTCCGTCAGCACGGACTCGGGGTGGAACTGCACGCCCTCGACGGCCAGTTCACGGTGCCGCAGCCCCATCACGAGCCCGTTGCCGGTCCGCGCGGTCACCTCCAGCGCCTCCGGTACGTCCGTACCGTCCACGCCCAGCGAGTGGTAGCGCGTGGCCGTGAACGGCGAGGGCAGCCCCGCGAAGACGCCTGAGCCCTCGTGCGAGACCTGCGACGTCTTGCCGTGCAGCAGCTCGGGAGCGCGCCCCACGACGCCGCCGTACGCCACAGCCATCGACTGCATCCCCAGGCAGACGCCGAACACGGGCACTCCGCCCGAAGCGCAGTGCCGCACCATCTCCACGCAGACACCGGCCTGTTCGGGCGTGCCGGGCCCGGGGGAGAGCAGCACGCCGTCGAACCCCTCGTCGGCGTGGCCCAGTTCGGTCTCGTCGTTGCGTACGACCTCGCACTCGGCGCCCAACTGGTAGAGGTACTGCACGAGGTTGAAGACGAAGCTGTCGTAGTTGTCGACGACGAGGATGCGGGCGGCGCCCATCAGCTGCCACCGCCGTCGACGGTCACGTCGTTGAACGGCAGCAGCGGCTCCGCCCAGGGGAAGACGTACTGAAAGAGCAGAAAAACGACCCCGAGCGCGAGCACGAGCGAGCACAGGGCCCGCACCCATGTGTTGCCCGGCAGATGCCGCCAGATCCAGCCGTACATCCCTGCGTGCCGTCCCTTCCGTACCGTAGGTCCTCGCCTTCGGGCGCGCCCACCAGAGTACGGGGCTGCGCCGGGGCGAAGTGCGTCAGTCGGGCAAGTGGGCCTTGGACTGTGCCCGCTTCACCCGGTCGGCTTCGCGTACTGCAGATCGACGGTGCCCGAATAGCCGGGCAGGGTCACGGACTTGCGCTCGTCGACCTTCCAGCCGAGGTCGTAGGCGTCCACGTACTGCAGGTAGTTCTGGATCGCGGGCGAGGCGTCCAGGGCCTTCTGCAGCGACTCCTGGTCGCCGACCGCCGTCACCTTGTACGGAGGTGAGTAGACGCGGCCCTGAAGGATCAGGGTGTTGCCGACGCAGCGCACGGCACTCGTCGAGATCAGCCGCTGGTCCATGATCTTGATGCCCTTGGCGCCGCCCTTCCACAGTGCGTTGACGACGGCCTGCAGGTCCTGCTGGTGGATCACGAGGTCGTTGGCCTGCGGCTCGGGCACGCCGGGGATCTGGGCGGTGGCGTTCGGCGGTGCGTCGTCGAGGGTCACGGACAGCCCCGCTCCGGAGACCTTCTTGGTGCCGGCGTCCTCCTCCAGCCCGGACAGCTTCCGGTTCTCCTCGCTGCTGCTTCCGCTGTCGCGCTGTGCGAGGCGGTCGACCTGGCCGCGTACGGCTGCGGCGGAGGCGTCGAGCTCGGCGTTCTTGCGGCTCCGTTCCTGAATCAGGTCGGACAGCCGCAGCATCGATGAGTCGGTACGCAGATCGGTACCATGTGCGGTGTTGAAACTGATCCAGAAGATGAGACCGGCGAGGGCGAAGACCCCCAGGGTGGCCAGCCGTGCAGGACGGATTCGGAATCTGGTCACTACCCTCGTCTCCCTCCACCGCGGGGAAGCACTACGCTAACGGACCACCACAGCGTCACATCCCCCTCGGTCCCCGTTCCGAGGGGCCCCATCGCGGTAAGGGAAGCCGTCGACAGGAGAGACTCTCGTGCCGAAGTCACGGATCCGCAAAAAGGAAGACTTCACTCCGCCCCCGGAGAAGAAGGCGACCGAGATCAACCTCGGTACCACGGGCGGCAGGTGGGTCGCGCCGCTGATGCTGGCGATGTTCACCATCGGCCTCGCGTGGATCGTGCTGTTCTACGTGACCCAGAGCAAGCTGCCGGTCGAAGCGTTCGGCAGCTGGAACATCGTGGTCGGCTTCGGCTTCATCGCGGCGGGCTTCGTCGTCTCCACCCAGTGGAAATAGCACCGTCCGTTCGCTCCCGGGCCGTCGGTCCGGGAGCGGACCAGAGGGCTCGGGGGGCCTCCCGCGGCGGCTCCGACCTGGCGCGAAGCCACTCGCGCACCAAGTTATCCACAGCCTGATCCACAGGGCTGGATAACTTTCACACCATCTGTGGATAACTCTGCGTGAGTTGACGCTCGTCCTACCGGTACTTTCTGCAGCCCGGTCCCCGTCACCCCTCCTGTACAGGGGAAACGCACCTGTGAGCGAGACTGGACAGCCGTTCCGTACACCGTGCACAAGATCCGGAACGCGCTGTGGACAACAGGTCGAAATCCCCGGTCAGAGCGGGGGGCGTCGGGCCGGAACGGCTCAGGGCGTCAGCTGGAGCGTCCGTACGACGCATGCCGCCACGATCAGCAGCACCATCAGCGCGCACGAGCCGTACTGCACCAGCCGCCGGTTCTTCCGGGGCGCGTGCACCATCGCGTACGCGATCAGCGCGCCGACGGCCAGCCCGCCGATGTGCGCCTGCCAGGAGATGCCCTGCCAGGTGAAGGTGAAGACGAGGTTGATGCCCAGCAGGATCAGGATGGGCCGCATGTCGTAGTTCATGCGGCGCATGAGGACGGCCGTCGCCCCGAAGAGCCCGAAGATCGCGCCGGAGGCGCCGAGCGACGCCTGCCCCGGAGCGGAGACCAGGAAGGTGAGGGCGCTGCCGCCGAGACCGGAGAGGAAATACAGCGCGCTGTAGCGCAGGCGCCCCAGCGCCGCCTCCAGGGGCGGGCCGAGGAACCAGAGACCCAGCATGTTCATCGCGATGTGCCAGATCTCCTGGTGCAGGAACATCGAGGTCAGCAGCCTGTACCACTGGCCCTGTGCGACGCCCTCCACCGGGCCGTACGGCTCGGTGACCGCCTGGCCGAACAGCAGCAGGTCGTTGACCAGCCGGTCGTCGGCGACGAGCACCGCGACGAAGACGGCGGCGTTGACACCGAGAAGGATCTTCGTGATCAGGCGGCGGTCCGAGGCGATCACGCCGCCCGCTATGGTGCGCGGCGTGCTGGCCGATGGGGAGTGGCCGGTGCCGGATCCCGACTTCACGCACTCGGGGCACTGGAATCCGACCGAGGCCGGAACCATGCATTCAGGACATATCGGGCGTTCGCAGCGGACGCAGCTGATGCCGGTCTCCCGGTCCGGGTGCCGGTAGCAGTACGTCACCCGCGGTTCCGTCCGGTGCTGGTCCTCCACGGCCCGCCCCTCCCCCTCTTCCTCCGGTCTCACATCGTGCGGCCTGTTCCGCCCCGTCGTCTGTCCTACGGTCGGACGGGGCGGAACAGTTCCCGGCGCATAAGCGCCCGGCGTCAGCGGCGCTCGATCGTGACCGCTTCGAGGACGACGTCCTGGACGGGCCGGTCGGTGCGCGGGTTGGTCTGGATGCCCGCGACGGCGTCGACGACCTTCTGCGACGCCGCGTCCGTGACCTCGCCGAAGATGGTGTGCTTGCCGGTGAGCCAGGCGGTGGCGCCGACGGTGATGAAGAACTGCGAACCGTTCGTGCCCGGCCCGGCGTTCGCCATCGCCAGCAGATACGGCTTGGTGAATGCGAGGTCGGGGTGGATCTCGTCTCCGAACTCGTATCCGGGGCCGCCCGTTCCGTTGCCGAGCGGGTCACCGCCCTGGATCATGAAACCGCTGATGACCCGGTGGAAGACGGTGCCGTCGTAGAGCTTGTCGGTCGTCTTCTGACCGGTCTCCGGGTGGGTCCACTCACGCGAGCCCTCTGCGAGCTCGACGAAGTTCTTGACCGTCTTCGGCGCATGGTTCGGGAAGAGCTGAACCTCGATGTCGCCGTGATTGGTCTTCAGGGTGGCGTAGAGCTGCTCGGCCACGATCTACCTTCCATCTGTCTGCGTTGACCCGTCCGATCCTCCCACGGACCGGAGCGGCCGGTAGTACCCGCCGGTGACCCGGATGCCCCCACGCAACGCGCTTGAGTGGACGCAGCCAGGCATGATCTTCGAAACGGGTGGAAAACGACACTGTGTCCGGGGGAGGACCAACCAGCCCGTGACACGCCACCGAGGAGGAGGTACCCGTGACCCGCATGGACACCGTGCGCGCCGCGACCGGGAACACCAAGGAAAGCGTGCGGCACGCAGCGGAGGTCATGGCACCCTACGCAGGGTCCGCCAGGGACACCGCAGTGCAGTACGCGCACGAGGCGGGAGCGCGGCTGGGGCCGAAGGTCTCGCACGCCGCGCGGCAGGCCCGTACCTCGGCTCGTGACGGGTACGACCACGTTGTCGTGCCCCGTATGGCCAAGGCTCGCAAGAACCTTCCGCCCGAGCTGGACAGGGCGGCGACCAAGGCCGCCAAACGCACCCGCCGGGCCGCTCGCAAGGCGACCGACTACGCCGCACCGCGCATCGAGCACGCCGTCGCGGACGCCCGCAGCGCCTCGGGGCCGGTGCGGGAGGAGGCCGCTTCGCGCAGTGCCGCGGCGTTCGCCGCGCTGCGGGGTCAGGTGTCGGCCAAGGAGATCGAGAAACTGATGCGCAAGCGCGACAAGCGTGCGCGCAGGGGCCGTCTGGCCAGGCGGCTCGGTCTGCTCGGCCTGCTGGCGGGCGGTGTCTACGCTGCCTGGCGCTGGTGGGACAAGCAGGCCAACCCCGACTGGCTCGTCGAGCCGCCCGAGGCCACGGAGGTCGGCGACCGTGCGTCGCTGACGTCGGTCGGCGGGGCCGCGGCGGAGCGTCGTGCCGGTGACGGTCAGCTCGACCCCGAGGTCGAGGCGAAGGCCAAGGAGGCCAAGGAGGCCAAGGAGGCCGAGACGAAGGCAAAGCGGCGGGGCCACTAGGGCACGCCGTCCGGCAGGCCGGGCGGGCCCGCCGGACAACTGGTGCCCGGACACCCGGTGACCGGGCAACCGGTAGCCGGCAAGCGGCAGTTGACAGCCGGCGCAACGACCGGCCGTGGCGCGGCTGCGGGCCGGCGGGCATCACGGATGCCTGCCGGCCCGCGCGCATGAGCGACAGCCCTTGAGCGCCGAACCCTGAGCCGTGGCCTCCGAGCCGGGCCTCCGAGCCGGGCCTCCGAGCCGGACGCTCGCCATTACCGGTACGAATGACGCGCCGCCGCGACTGACAAGGCGTAGGGGGAGTACGGGAAGGCGGGGGCGCCAATGAGCGGCGCACATGAGGCTGCGTAAGCTCGCGATGCGCCCGCCGTCGTCCACCGTCCGCCGTACTTGTACGCGAGGAACAACAGATGCCGTCCGCACAGCGCGTCACCCGCTGGATCACCCCGGTCGTCCTCCTCATCGTCTGGCTGGTGCTCGGCGGTCTCCTCGGTCCGTACGCCGGCAAGCTCGGCGAGGTCGCCACCAACGACCAGTCCACCTTCCTGCCGCGAAGTGCCGAGTCCACCCGAGTCATCGACGCGCAGAAGAGCTTCCAGCAGGACGAGACGATTCCCGCGGTGGTCGTCTGGACCGCGCGGGAAGGGAAGATCGACCCCCAGCAGCGCGAAGCCGCGACGCGCGCCCTCGCTTCGCTCTCCGGCACCGATGGTGTCGTCGGCAAGCCCTCGGCCGCCGTCCCCAGCAAGGACGGCCGCGCGCTGCAGGGCGCGGTGGAGATCCGTTCCGACCTGGACGAGGCGCTTCCGGACCTGCTCGGCGATCTGCGCTCCGAAGCGCAAGGCGTTGAGGGGACGAAGGCACACATCACAGGGCCGGCGGCGACGCAGGCCGACCTCTCCGAGGCGTTCTCCGGGATCGACGGGATCCTGCTCGTCGTCGCACTCGTCGTCGTCCTGCTGATTCTGCTGCTGGTGTATCGCAGCCTCCTGCTGCCGTTCCTCATCATCCTCAGCGCCGTCTTCGCGCTCTCCCTCGCCTGTGCCGTGGTGTACGAACTGGCGCAGGAGGACGCCGTGAGCGTCGACGGACAGGTGCAGGGCATCCTCTCGATCCTCGTCATCGGCGCGGCGACCGACTACGCGCTGCTGCTCTCCGCGCGCTTCCGCGAGGAACTCGCCGCGCAGGGCGAACGCTTCGCCGCCATGCGCTCGGCGCTGCGCCGCTCGTTCGGGGCCATCACGGCGAGCGCGGCGACCGTGGCGCTGGGGCTGCTCGCCCTGCTGCTGAGCGACCTCACCAACAACCGCGCGCTGGGCCCGGTGGGCGCCATCGGCATCGTCTGCTCCGTCATCAGCACCCTCACGTTCCTGCCGGCGACGCTCCTGCTCCTGGGACGCGCCGCATACTGGCCGGCACGCCCCAGGCCTGCGGCGGAATCCGCCCCCGGCGGGGACGGCAGCGAGGCCGGCGACGCCGACGGGGGTACGGCCGCACCGCCCGCGAAGGGCGTGTGGGGCTGGATCGCCGCCCGCGTCGACCGCATGCCGCGCAGAATCTGGGCAAGCACCCTGGTGGCGCTCATCGCCTGCGCCGCGTTCTCACCGCAGTTGAACTCGAAGGGCGTCCCGGTCGACGAGATCTTCGTCAAGGACGAGCCTTCCGTCACCGGTCAGCGCGCGCTCAGCGACCACTTCCCCGGCGGCTCCGGAAACCCCGCCGTCATCGTCGCCGACGCCGGCAAGGCCCGCGAGGTCACCAGTGCCGCGGCCCGTACGGAAGGCGTCGCGACGGCCGCTCCGCTCACGGAATCGGGCCGCCCCGGTCCGGGCGAACCGCTCGTCGCGGACGGCCGCGTGCTCATCAACGCCACGCTCACCGCGAGCGCCTCCAGCGACGACGCCAAGCAGACGGTGGACCGGCTGCGTACGTCCGTGCACGACGTGCAGGGAGCGGACGCCCTGGTGGGCGGCTACACCGCGCAGCAGCACGACATCCAGACCACCGCCGAGCACGACCGGGGGCTCATCGTCCCCGTCGTGCTGGTGATCATTCTCGTGATCCTGACGGTGCTGCTGCGCGCCCTGTTCATCCCGGTGCTGCTGGTGGCGACCGTCGCGCTCAACTTCCTCGCCACGCTGGGAGTCGCCGCGCTGGTCTTCGAGCATCTCCTCGGCTTCTCCGGCACGGACGCCTCGGTGCCCCTGTACGGGTTCGTGTTCCTCGTGGCCCTCGGCGTGGACTACAACATCTTCCTGCTGACGCGGGTGCGCGAGGAGGCACTGCTGTACGGCACCCGTGCCGGCATCCGCAGAGGGCTCACCGCCACGGGCGGCGTGATCACTTCGGCGGGCGTGGTGCTGGCGGCGACCTTCGCGGCACTGGTGGTCATCCCGCTCTCCTTCCTCGTCCAGATCGCCTTCATCGTCGCCTTCGGGGTGCTGCTGGACACGCTCGTCGTCCGCTCACTGCTGGTGCCCGCGCTGGCGCGCGACATCGGTCCCGCGGTGTGGTGGCCCGGGGCGCTGCGCCGCCGCGGCTGAGCGGGGCGCGCGTGGTGAGCTGTCCCGGGGTCTCCGACAACCGGGGCCCCGCACCTTGGGCCGGCAGACCGCCGCCCGAGCGCACGCAGGAAGGACCCCGCAGATGAGCGCTTCCGTCGCCCTGTTCACCGCGGATCTGCGGGTCCACGACAACCCGGTGCTGCGCGCCGCGCTCGACGGTGCGGACGCAGTGGTGCCGCTGTTCGTGCTCGATCAGGGCGTACGGGCGGCGGGCTTCGACGTACCCAACAGGTGGGCCTTCCTCGCCGACAGCCTCGCGGACCTCGACGCCGGACTGCGGGAACGCGGCGGCAGGCTCGTGGTGCGCAGCGGCGACGTCGCCGAGGAGACATGCACGGTGGCCGCCCAGTGCGGCGCGCGGCGGGTCCACTTGGCCGGGGACGTCAGCCGTTACGCCCAGGTCCGCGAGGAACGGCTGCGGCGCCGGCTGGAGTCGGACGGGCGGCAGCTGTGCGTGCACGACGCCGTCGTCACGGCGCTTCCGCCGGGCGAGGTGACGCCGCAGGGCCGGGACCACTTCGCCGTCTTCACGCCCTACTTCCGGCGCTGGGCGGCCGGAGGCCACCGTCCGGTACTGGAGCCGCCGCGCAGGGTGCGCGTGCCGGAGGGGATCGCATCCACCGCCCTGCCGTCGCGTTCGAAGGTGAGCGGGGTCTCGCCCGGGCTTGCACGCGGCGGCGAGAGCGCGGGCCGCGCACGATTCGAGTCGTGGCGGAAGGGACCGATGAAGACGTACGCCGACCGGCACGACGACCTGGCGGCGGACGCCACATCGCGTCTGTCGCCGCATCTGCACTTCGGGACGCTCTCACCCGTCGAACTCGTCCACCGGGCCCGACGGACAGGGGGCGACGGCGCGGACGCGTTCGTACGCCAGCTCGCCTGGCGGGACTTCCACCACCAGGTACTCGCGGCCCGGCCGCACGCCTCCTGGGAGGACTACCGCGCACGCGGCGACAGATGGCGGCACGACGAGGACGAGATCGCGGCCTGGCGGGACGGACGCACCGGATACCCCCTCGTCGACGCCGCGATGCGGCAACTGCTGCACGAGGGGTGGATGCACAACAGAGCCCGGCTGCTGGCGGCGAGCTTCCTCACCAAGACGCTCTACACGGACTGGCGGGTCGGCGCCCGTCATTTCCTCGGCCTGCTCGTGGACGGCGACGTGGCGAACAACCAGCTCAACTGGCAGTGGGTGGCGGGCACCGGCAACGACACCCGGCCGAACCGCGTGCTGAATCCACTCACCCAGGCCAGGCGCTTCGACCCGAATGGCGACTATGTGCGGCGCTGGGTTCCCGAACTCGCCGGCGTCGAAGGCGCCTCCGTACACCGGCCGTGGAAGCTGCCCTCGCGGGAACGTGCCCGCCTGGACTATCCCGGGCCGCTGGTGGATCTGGCGGAGGGGGCGGACCGGTTCCTGCGGGCACGTGGACGGTGACCCGGGGGGCGGTTCAGGAGAGGTGACGGTCAGCGACGGTCCGAACGCGCATGGCTTCGCGCGGGTGAAGAACCGGGCAACGACTCCGTCCCCGCCGGGCGTTGTGACGTGCCACACAGCAGCCGCGCACGGCGTCGGCAGCGCATCCGCCCACAAGCGGATGCAGTGGCCGCACCAGCGAGCGCCACGCAAGGGGCCGCAACCGCGAGGCGGCACAGGGCGAAGCCCTCGGCCCAAGAGAGGTTCCGGGGCCCAACCACCAAGAGGCCGCAGGCGGCGAAGCCCCCGCACAGAGGGGTGCAGGGGGCGCAGCCCCCCTGGGGGTGCGGGAATGGCGAAGCCCTCGCCCCACGCGGCGAAGCCGCGAAAAAACAATGAGGGCGACCATGTCCGCGCCTTCCGCGGACACACGTCGCCCTCGCCCTCGTGGAGCCTAGGGGAGTCGAACCCCTGACATCTGCCATGCAAAGACAGCGCTCTACCAACTGAGCTAAGGCCCCGCTGCGCACAAGAGTACCGGCTCCCCGTAGCGAATTCCGACCGGGTATCGCCCGTCGTCCGCCACCCTCCGTAGGATGCACGGCAAGTTCGCGTCAGCGAAGTGCCAGGGGAGTCCAGGGGAGACGTGATGGACGCAGCACAGCAGGAATCCACCGCGAAGGCGCGTGAGCTGCAAAGTCAGTGGTACGGCGAGCCGCTGGGGACCCTCTTCCGCCGGCTCATCGAGGATCTCGGCCTGAACCAGGCCCGGCTGGCCACCGTGCTGGGCCTCTCGGCACCCATGCTGTCCCAGCTGATGAGCGGCCAGCGCGCGAAGATCGGCAACCCCGCCGTCGTACAGCGGGTGCAGGCGCTGCAGGAGCTCGCGGCCGAGGTCGCCAGGGGCGAGGTCAGCGCGGCCGATGCGACGCAGCGCATGGAGGAGGTGCGGCGAAGCGCCGGCGGCAGTGTGCTCAACAGCCAGGCGCAGACGGCCTCTTCGGGCAACGCGACGCAGACACCCGTGAAGCGGGTGGTGCGCGAGATCCAGGCGTTGCTGCGTTCCGTCTCGGACGCGGCGGACATCCTCGACGCTTCGTCCGCACTCGCCTCCACCCATCCGGAGCTGGCAGAGTTCCTCCGGGTGTACGGAGCGGGGCGCACCGCGGACGCCGTCAAGCACTACGAGTCGCATCAGAACTGACGGCAGGCAGAGGGCGCTCAGAGCAGCGGCACGGGCAGCGGGCACAGGGGGACAGGGCGGCATGGGTGAGGTCTTCGCCGGACGGTACGAGCTGGCCGACCCGATCGGGCGCGGCGGAGTCGGTGCGGTGTGGCGTGCGTGGGACCGGCGCCGCAGGCGTTACGTCGCCGCCAAGGTGCTGCAGCAGAGCGACGCCCATTCGCTGCTGCGGTTCGTACGCGAACAGGCTCTGCGCATCGACCATCCGCATGTGCTGGCGCCGGCCAGCTGGGCGGCCGACGACGACAAGGTCCTCTTCACGATGGACCTCGTCAGCGGCGGCTCCCTCTCCCATCTCATCGGCGATTACGGGCCGTTGCCGCCGGGCTTCGTGTGCACGCTGCTGGACCAGCTGCTCGCCGGGCTGACGGCGGTGCACGCCGAGGACGTCGTGCACCGGGACATCAAGCCCGCCAACATCCTGCTTGAGCCCACCGGCAGGGGACGGCCCCATCTGCGTCTGTCTGACTTCGGCATCTCCATGCGCAAGGGTGAGCCGCGGCTGACGGAGACCAACTTCGTCGTGGGCACCCCCGGTTACTTCGCGCCGGAGCAACTCATGGGCGCCGAGCCGGACTTCACGGCCGATCTGTTCGCCGTTGGTCTCGTCGGGCTGTATCTGCTGACCGGGTACAAGCCCGACTCCCTTGAGATGGTGGCCCGTTACGAGCACGGCGTGCCGCCCGCTCCGGACCGTGTCCCGGAACCGCTGTGGCAGGTTCTGGGCCAGCTCCTGCAACCTGATCCGCAGCACCGCTTCCGTACGGCGACAGGCGCCCGCAAGGCACTCGCGGCCGCGGCGGAGATGCTCGCGCCCGACGCGACGGCCGAGCAGGAGGTCGTCGAGGTGTTCGACCAACTCGGGCCGCTGCCCGAGGGCTTCGGCCCGGACGGACCGCTGACGAGCGGGAGCGCGGCGGCCTCTCCCGCGTCGCCGGGCTCACCGGGGGCCGCTCCGGCGCAGGGCGCGCCGCCGGCCTCGACGGCCCCTTCGGCCACGGGAAGCTTCCATCTCGCGCCTCCGCAGGGCGCGTTCGGTGCCCCTGAGCAGCCGGCCACGCCGCCGACCCCGACACCGACACCGACCCAGGCCCCGGCACCCACGCAACCCGTGTCCGCCCCCGCCCCGTACGGGAACCCGTCCGCGCCTTACGGGGCCGTGCCCCAGCAGACGACGCCGTACGGGCAGACGACCGGCGCGGCCCCGGTGCCCGCCCCCGCGCGCAAACCGGGACCGTCCCCGAAGACGGCGGTCACGGTCCTGCTCGTCGCGCTGACCTGTCTGGCCCTGGGGGTGTGGGCGCTGATGTCTGTCTGAGCGGGAATCCCGCCCGGCGGGCTCTACGGCCGCTGCTGCGGCGGCTGTTGCTGCCCCGGCCCTGCCCCTGGCCCCTGCCCGGGGAAGCCGCCGGGCGCCGCGGCCGCCCGCCGCCGTGCAGCCAGCGTCCACACCGCGAGTACGAGGATGAGCACCACGCCTGCGCCGATGCCCGCGTAGGCCACGATCCGGAGGGTGTCGCTGCGCTTCCCGTCCGCCGCGCTCTGGCCCTTCTCCGCCTGCTCCTTGTCGGCCTCGCTGACGCCGAAGCCGGCTGCGGACGCGTCGCCCGCGTACTCGGGCCCGGCCTGGGCCTTGCCCGTGACGTCGACCCGAAGGGTCAGCGGGGCCGTCGACTTGAAGTACTTCGACAGCTGCGGGGAGACCGTCACCGCCAGATAGTGCCAACCGGCCACGCAGGGCGTGTTCTTGGAGAACTCGAAGCGGCGTGCGTACTCCACCGGCGGCGTGTGGACCGCTGCCTGCGCCGACTTGTCGGGCGTGTAGGGGACGAACGGGTCGTCGTCGAACTGCCCGCGCGCCGGGTTGTAGGCCGTGACGCCGAGCCCGTTGTAGATCGTCGGCGGGTACTCGCCCGGTGAGTTCGCGCTGCCGAGCTCGACTGCGGCGTTCAGTCGCTGTGCCCAGTCGACCGGCACGCGGTAGAAGCGCGTCTCACCCGGGCGGATGCGGTCCTTCCACACACCTTTCGAGAGCGCGCCCGCGTCGCTGAAGCCGCTGCCGCCGTGTGCCTGTCTCTTCTCACCGCCGGTGACGGGAGCGGGGGTCTCCTCGCCCGCGTCCGTGTCCGCTCCGGGCGCGGTCGGCACGGCTTCGGGTCCGCCCTTCAGTCCGGGCTCCGACATGAAGCGGATCTCCAGCGGCCAGCGGGCAGGGTCGGACGTCGCCGGGCCCTCGCGCTCGACGGAGAAGAGATACGGGCCCGCTTCCTGGCACTGGTCGTTGACGCCGATGATGCGCGTGGCGTGATCCGCTATCGGATAGCCGGCGCCCTCGGCGCTGAACTGCGGCTGCCCCGAGCCGTTGCAGGCACTTCCGTCCACGTTCGCGAGCTCGATCTTCAGTCCCTCACCGACGCCCTTGACCCGCGAGCCCGGCTTGGGAGCGGCGACCGCGGAGATGAACGCGCTGGACTTCGCGTCCAGTTCGACGCGGTAGTACCTCTTCTCGCCGCGGCCGACGGAGTCGGTGTACGTGCCCGGCTCGATGCCGGGCGCATCACCGCTGCCTGCCGTGCCCTTGACCTTCTCGGCGTCGTCGGCCATCCCGTAGGGGGGCACGCCGCCGGGCCCGTCGGCCGGCGCGGCCACCGCCTGTCCCGGCACCGCCGCCAGCACGCAGAGCGCCGCCGCCACGGCCACCACCGGTGCGACCAGGGGCACAGTCACCGGTCCGGCCACGGGGGCCGCCCCGGATATGGCCGCCTGCTCTCCCATGCGCCGTCCCCTGCCACTCATGAGCCTAAGAAGCCCAGTACGCCGCGTCACCACGCGCTCCCCCTCATCGATTCCGCCCCGCCCTCTGCGCTGCCGCCACCCGTGCCGACCCCGTCATGGGTGCCGGCGCCGCGCCCGTCGCGGCGCCGCGACGCGGCGAACCACCAGGCGAGCCAGGCCAGAAGCAGCAGACCCACCCCTCCGGCGACGGCCGCGACGACCAGCGGGCCACCCCATCCTGCACCGTCATGCGCGCCACCGCCCTCCCCGCTGTCCTCGCCGTCCGAGGCGGCGTCCACGCCGGCCCCGGAGCCCTTCGCCGCCGGGGCGTCGTGCTGCGGTCCCGCCTTCGCCTCGCCCTTGACGTCCACGCGGAGCGTGACGCCGATGTCGGGATTCTCCGCGATGCGCGCGGCGTTCGCCCCGAGCGTGACCGCGATGTAGTAGTCGCCGTCCGTGTGGACGGGCACCACGTGTGTGCCGCTCTCGAAGCGGTTGGTCCAGGAGACCGGCACAGTGCGCGAAGAGGCCCCGACCGCCTGAACGGTCAGGGCCTCTCTGCGAATCTGTGATTCCGCGAAAACGCCTTGGTTTCACACACCCGAACCTGCGGGTACGGAGTCGGTCGCCTCCGTCCACAGATCCTGCTCGGCGCGGTCCGCCTGGATCTGGCGGTACACGAGGAGCCCGCCGATGGCGGCCAGTGCGACCAGGAGAAGCTTCTTCACCGCGCTACCTCGTCCTTCTGAGAGACGTTGGGACCATCTGGCGCCCGATGATACCCAACCGTCCACCCTCACCGCGGAGTCCGCCCCGACGATGACGATCTCCGTTCCGCGCACCGCATGCGCACGGCGTGCGCACGGCGGCGGACCGCTGCGCGGCGCTCCGGCGGCGGCTCAGCGGCGGGTTCGGCGCCAGGTTCGGCGCGAGGTTCAGTGGCGCGCTGTCCGCGTCATTCCCACACGTCGGCCTTCCCCCCGCGCCATTGGATCAGCACAGGGTCGTCGAGACGCACCTGGTCGGGGTCGAGTCCCGCGCGGCGCAGGATCTCGACGAGGTCCGCGATTCCGCGGGCGAAGCCGAGGTCGTCCCCATCGACCCTGTCAGCGGTTATACGGCGCCCACCCGTGGGTGCGGGCGGATGCACGACGATCGACGCAGCCATAACCAAAAGAGTGCGACGGTTCGGCGCACACCGCATCCCGAACCTCCGCAACACACAGCGACGGCCGCAACACACAGCGCCATCGTCCCCAATGAGCGGGCCCGCGCCCTACGTTGAGATCCGCACTCCGAGAGGATCTCCCCCAGTGACCGACTTCCCCGACCGCCCTCTCCGCATCGGCACCCGCAGCTCTCCCATGGCCCTCGCGCAAGCCGCCCAGGTGGCGGAACTCCTGCACCGCATCGCCCCCGGGCTGGCCACACGGACCGTGCCGGTCACCACCTCCGGCGACACGTGGCCGGGCTCCCTCACCCACGCCGGCGGAAAGGGTCTGTTCGTGAAGGCCGTCGACCGGCAGCTCCAGCGCGGCGAGGTCGATGTCGCCGTCCACTGCCTCAAGGACGTCCCCGGGGACCGGCCTCTGCCGCAGGGCCTGGCCGTCGCCGGGATGCTTCCCCGGGCCGACGTGCACGACGTGCTGCTCGTACCCGAGGGCTCACCGGTGAGTTCGCTCGCGGACCTTCCCACCGGCTCGGCGGTGGCCACCAGTTCCGTACGCCGCAGGGCCCAACTCCTCGCCGTGCGGCCCGACCTGCGCATGCTGGACGTGCGCGGCGCGGTCGCCACGCGCCTGGAGAAGCTGGACGGCGCCCGCGCCGGCCTCGGAGCGGACGCGATGGTGCTCGCCAGGGCCGGGCTCGTACGTCTCGGGCTCACGGCACGCATCCGGTACGAGTTCCCCCTCGCCGAACTGCTGCCGGCCGTCGGCGCGGGCGTACTGGTGCTGCACTGCCGCAGCGAGGACGAGGCCGCCACCGCACTCCTCCGCCGCATCGACCACCCCCGGACGCACGCCGAAGCCACGGCCGAGCGCTCGATGCTGGCGGGGCTGCGCGGCCACTGCAACTCACCCGTCGCCGGGCACTGCGTCACCGCCGCGGACGGCGGGCTCAGCCTGCGCGGCCTGGTGTTCACCCTCGACGGCACCCGCACCGCGCACGCCCATCTGCGGGCCCCCCGCACCGGCGACGCCGCGGACCTCGGCACCCGCGTGTGCACCGAACTGCTGCGCCACGGCGCCCGCACCATCATCGACGGCACGGCCCGCGCCTCCGGCACCACCGGAGAGCCCGGCGATCACGGCGAACCCGGAGGAGACGCCGGAGACGCCGGAGAACGGCGATGAACATTCAGCCACGTCCCCGGCGGGTGCCGGCGCGGGATGCGGCACACCTCAGCTGCTCACCCCGCGGTCGAGCTCCCAAAGCTGCAGCAAGGACGAGGAGTTGAGCGCCCACTCCACACCCGTGATGTCGTCGTGTGCCGCGATGTACTGCTTGCTCTGCCACAGCGGCAGCACCGGCACGTCGTCGGCGACGATGTTCTGGGCGCGGGCGAAGCTCTTCGTGGCGTCCGCCCGGTCGGGTTCACGCCGGGTCCGCGGTATCAGTTCGTCTCGGATCTCCTTGTTGGCGTAAGGGGAGGCGAGAACGTTGTTCTTCTCGAAGAAGGGCGCGACGAAGTTGTCCGCGTCCGGGAAGTCCGGGAGCCAGCCGAAGCCGTGCACCTGGAACTTCCCCTTGGACGCGGCGGAGCTGTAGGAGTCCAGGGGCTCGGCCTCGACGTCCGCGTCGAAGAGTCCGCTGTCGTCCAGCTGCTTCTCGAGCATCGCGAACTCCGTGGCGGTCACACCGCCTCGGCCGGTACGGGCGTGGTGAAGCTTGATCTTCACCGGGGGCTTCACCTCGGCGTCGTCCAGGGTGCGCTTCGCGGCTTTGACGCTCGGCTCGCCGTACTCGTTGAAGAAGGAGTTCGTGTGCCCCGTAAGGCCGCCGGGGACGACGGAGTACAGCGGCTCGGCTGTACGCGGGTAGACGTCGCCGACCAGCTGCTTGCGGTCGATGACCTGAGCGAACGCCTGCCGCACCGCGCGCCGTCCCACCGTCTTGTCCTCCGTGTCGAAGACGAGGTAGTGGACCCCCTGTCCCGTCTGCTCGACGAGATCGATGTGGTCGTCCTGTTCCGCCTCCAGCCGGTCGACGAACCGGGACGTGATGCCGCGGTTCATCATGTCGATGTCGCCGGAGGTGAGTGCCTTCTGGAGGGCGCCGGAGCTGCCGAAGAAACGCAGCTCGATCTCGTCGCTCTTCGCCTCGGGGCCGCCCCGGTAGTCCGGGTTCCTGGCGAGGAGCAGCTTGCGCCCCTTCTCGTCGAAGTCGTCGATCACGTACGGCCCCGAGCCGGTTCCCTCGGAGCCCTTGGCGACGCGTCCGGCGGGATAGGTCTCGCTGTCGACGATGGATGCCGCTGGGGTGGCGAGCTTGTACGGGAAGGTGGCGTCCGGCTTCTTCAGGTGGAAGACGACCTTGTTGCCGTCGGTGGCCTCGACCTTGCCGACATTGCTGAGCAACGAGGCCGGACCGCCCTCGAGATTGATGCGGAGCAGGCGCTCGATGGAGAACTCGACGTCCTCGGCGGTGAGCTCGTTCCCGTTGGAGAAGGTCAGCCCGTCCCGCAGAGTGCAGCTGTACCGGTCGTTCTGCTTGAAGGCGAAAGCGCACTTCTCGGCCGCGTCCCGCACGGGGTCGGTGCCCGAACGGGGCGGCCGCAGCAGTGTCTGGAATGTGTTGCGCATGACGTTCCAGGAACTGACGTCGTATGAGGCGGCCGGGTCGAACGGCGCAGGGGTGTCCTCGGTGACCGCGACTCTCGCCGTCGTACCGACCACGATGCTCTTCTCTTCGTCGCCGCCGCCCACTCCGTCGCTGCAGGCAACGAGTGCGAAGGCAAGCAGCCCGGCCAGGGCGGGGGGTGTAAGAGTCCTGCGGTTCATTGTCGGCACTCTCCTTCATCCGGCCAGAGGTTGACGCAAGGCGAATGGCGCGGGGAGACGTTAACTTCTGCAGCCGAAAACTTGAGCAGGGCGATCCGGAACGGCCGATTCGATCCCGGCGACGGATAACCGGGTCCGCAATACGGACGCAGGAACGTATCGCACGTCCGCGAACAGATGCGCGCACAAAGGTTCGTGGATCGTTCGCCCGACCCGGCCTCAACCACATGAACGAGGAAGTGTCGATGGCTCGCTCAGTGACAAACCTCACTGCGCCAACAGCCGTACGTTGTAGGCCAGTTCACTCATTCAGTGAGCATCGGCGGGCAACTCGTCACACGCATGCCGCAGGGTCGTCCGAGAGGTCTTGCTTGCGATTTCCGGATCGTTGCACCGTTGTCCAGACATCGCAGACTCGGCAGGAAGATGCGAGAACACAAGCTTGGAGGAGGACCTGATCCTCGCCGCGCGCGACGGGCGTCCGTCCGAAGTCATCCGGGACGTCAAAAGACCACCCACGTCCGGACGTAGGTGGTCTTTTCGCTGGTGGGGCTAGGAGGACTTGAACCTCCGGCCTCATCCTTATCAGGGATGCGCTCTAACCATCTGAGCTATAGCCCCGTGCTGCACCGAAAGATTAGCGCACTTCCATCCAGGCCCCCAAATCGGTTCAGGGCCCGTTTCCGCTGCTACTCGTCCTCGGCGAGGGTGACCTCGACGCCGCCGACGAAGCCCGCCGACAGGTTGTAGATGAAGGCACCCAGCGTCGCCAGAGCCGTCGCGAGGACCACGTCGATCACCGCGATCACAGTCGTGAACAGCAGCACCCTCGGCAGCGACAGGAACGACTCGAGATCGAAACCGCCGCCCGCGTCGCCCGACTCCGTGGCCTGGCTGACCGTGCCGGAGATGGCGGAGAAGACGCCCATCGCGTTCATCACCATCCACAGCACCGCGACCGCCACGATCGTGCACACGCCCAGTGCTATCGACAGCAGGAAGCTGACCTTCATCACGGACCACGGGTCGGCCTTGGCGACGCGCAGCCGCGCCTTCCGGGTCCGCGGCACCGTACGGGCCCCGGTACGCGGACGCCGCACGGCACCCGCGCTCAGGCCCACGCCCGCGCCGGCGCCCGCTTCCGCCGTGCTGCCCGGATCCGGGCCCGGGCCCGGGCCGGCGTTCGTGCCCGCCCCCGCACCGTCCGTACGGGACTGCTGACCGTGACCGCCGCCCGCAGGCCCCGGCGCCGCGACACCCGCCGTCGGCGGGGTCACCGGCGGAGCCGGATACGCCTGCGGGGGACGATGCGGCTGCGCCTCGGGCAAGGGCTGGGACTCCGGTTGCGGCTGCTGCCGCGCCCCGGCCTCCTGCCCTGCATGAGGCTGCGGCTGGGCACCACTCACGCCTTACTCCTCGTCGTCCGAATCGTCCGACTCGACCGGCACTGCAGCCGGCGCCTCACCCGGCGCTCCGCCGGGCTCCACAGCCGCCTCCACTTCCTCGGCCTCACGGCCGGCCTCGGCGTTGCGGGCAACACCGACGACCGCGTCCCGCTTGCCCAGGTTGATCAGTTGGACGCCCATCGTGTCACGGCCCGTCTCCCTGACCTCACTCACGCGTGTACGAATCACACCGCCACCGAGCGTGATCGCGAGGATCTCGTCGTTCGCCTCGACGATCAGTGCGCCCACCAGCGAGCCGCGGTCCTCCACGATCTTCGCGGCCTTGATGCCCAGGCCGCCCCTGCCCTGCACGCGGTAGTCGTCGACATCGGTGCGCTTCGCATAACCGCCGTCCGTGGCGGTGAAGACGAACGTACCCGCACGCACGACGTTCATCGAGAGAAGTTCGTCACCTTCACGGAAACTCATCCCCTTCACACCGGAAGTCGCACGTCCCATGGGCCGCAGCGCCTCGTCCGTCGCCGTGAAGCGGATCGACTGCGCCTTGCGGCTCACCAGCAGCAGATCGTCCTCGGGGGAGACCAGCTCCGCGCCGATCAGCTCGTCGTCGCGGCCGTCCTCCATCTGCCGGAGGTTGATCGCGATGACGCCGCCGGAGCGCGGGGAGTCGTAGTCCTTCAGCGGAGTCTTCTTCACCAGGCCCGACTTCGTGGCCAGCACAAGGTTCGGCGCGGCCTCGTAGTCGCGGATCGCGATCATCTCCGCGATCTGCTCGTCCGGCTGGAACGCGAGGAGATTCGCGACGTGCTGGCCACGGGCCTCCCGGCCCGCGTCCGGCAGTTCGTACGCCTTCGCGCGGTACACGCGGCCCTTGTTGGTGAAGAACAGCAGCCAGTGGTGCGTCGTCGAGACGAAGAAGTGGTCGACGATGTCGTCCTCTTTGAGCTTCGTACCGCGCACGCCCTTGCCGCCGCGCTTCTGCGCCCGGTAGTCGACGGCCTTCGTACGCTTCACATAGCCGCCACGGGTGATCGTGACGACGATGTCCTCCTCCGCGATCAGGTCCTCGATGGACATGTCGCCCTCGAAGGGGATCAGCTTCGTGCGCCGGTCGTCGCCGAACTTCTCCACCAGCGCCGTCAGTTCCTCGCCGATGATCTGCCGCTGACGCTCCGGCGAGGCCAGGATCGCCTTGTACTCGTCGATCTTCGCCTGCAGGTCGTCGTGCTCGGCGGTGATCTTCTGCCGCTCCAGGGCCGCCAGGCGCCGCAGCTGCATCTCGAGAATCGCGTTGGCCTGGATCTCGTCGATCTCCAGCAGCCCCATCAGACCGCCGCGCGCGTCATCGACGGTCTGGCTGCGCCGGATCAGCGCGATGACCTCGTCGATCGCGTCGAGAGCCTTGAGCAGGCCGCGCAGGATGTGCGCCCGCTCCTCCGCCTTGCGCAGCCGGAAACGCGTCCGGCGTACGACGACGTCGATCTGGTGCGCCACCCAATGCCGGATGAAGGCGTCCAGCGACAGCGTGCGCGGCACGCCCTCGACGAGCGCCAGCATGTTGGCGCCGAAGTTCGTCTGAAGATCGGTGTGCTTGTAGAGGTTGTTCAGCACGACCTTCGCGACCGCGTCCCGCTTCAGGACGATCACCAGCCGCTGGCCCGTGCGCGAGGACGTCTCGTCCCGTACGTCCGCGATGCCGCCGACCCGGCCGTCCTTCACCAACTCGGCGATCTTGAGCGCCAGATTGTCCGGATTGACCTGGTACGGAAGCTCGGTCACGACCAGGCACTGCCGGCCCTGGAGCTCCTCGACCTCGACCACCGCGCGCATCGGGATCGAGCCGCGGCCCGTGCGGTACGCCTCCTCGATGCCCTTACGGCCCACGATCAGCGCGCCAGTGGGGAAGTCGGGGCCCTTGATGCGCTCCATCAGAGCTTCCAGCAGCTCTTCGCTGGAGGCGTCCGGGTGCTCCAGATACCACTGGGCGCCGGACGCCACCTCGCGCAGGTTGTGCGGCGGGATGTTCGTCGCCATGCCGACCGCGATGCCCGCACTGCCGTTGATCAGCAGGTTCGGGAAGCGCGCCGGCAGGACCGTCGGCTCCTGGTTGCGGCCGTCGTAGTTGTCCTGGAAATCGACCGTCTGCTCGTCGATGTCACGCAGCATCTCCATCGACAGCTGCGTCATCTTGCACTCGGTGTACCGCATGGCCGCCGCCGGGTCGTTGCCGGGCGAGCCGAAGTTGCCGTTGGAGTCGACCAGCGGCATCCGCATCGACCAGTGCTGCGCGAGCCGCACCAGGGCGTCGTAGATCGAGGAGTCGCCGTGCGGGTGGTACGTGCCCATCACGTCGCCGACGACGCGGGCGCACTTGTAGAAGCCCTTCTCCGGCCGGTAGCCGCCGTCGTACATCGCGTACAGCACCCGCCGGTGCACCGGCTTCAGACCGTCGCGGATGTCCGGCAGCGCACGCGAGACGATCACGCTCATCGCGTAGTCGAGATACGAACGCTGCATCTCGGTCTCAAGGCTCACCGGATCGACACGCGAAGCCGCGCCCTCGATCTGCACCGGAGCGGGATCGCCTGCGACGACCGGCTCGGTGCCCTCGTCGCTGTCGGGGCTGTCAGGAGTGGGGGTGATCTCGTCGGCCATTGCTCAGCTCAAGTCCTTCAGTGTGTTTGCGACGCGCCGAACTCCGCGGTGCAGTACGGGCCTTGGGCGGGCCTTGCCGGCGGCCGGCGTACTCGGATGTCCGGGCTCAGATGTCAAGGCTCAGATATCCAGGAAGCGGACGTCCTTGGCGTTGCGCTGGATGAACGAGCGCCGGGCCTCCACGTCCTCGCCCATGAGAATCGAGAAGAGGTCGTCCGCCGCGGCCGCGTCGTCCAGCGTCACCTGGCGCAGCACCCGGTGATCGGAGTCCATCGTGGTGATGCGCAGCTCCTCGGCGTTCATCTCGCCCAGACCCTTGAAGCGCTGGATCGAGTCGTCCTTGATCCTCTTGCCCTGCTCACGGCCGAGCTCGATCAGGCTGTCGCGCTCGCGGTCGGAGTAGGCGTACTGATGCTCGTCACGCCCCCACTTGATCTTGTAGAGCGGCGGCTGCGAGAGGAAGACGTGCCCCGCCTCGACCAGCGGACGCATGAAACGGAACAGCAGGGTCAGCAACAGGGTGTTGATGTGCTGGCCGTCGACATCGGCGTCGGCCATCAGAATGATCTTCTGGTAACGCAGCTTCGCGATGTCGAAGTCCTCATGGATGCCGGTGCCGAACGCCGAAATCAGCGCCTGCACCTCGGCGTTCTGCAGCACCTTGTCGATCCGGGCCTTCTCCACGTTGAGGATCTTGCCGCGGATCGGGAGGATCGCCTGGAACTCCGGGTTGCGGCCCGACTTGGCCGAGCCGCCCGCCGAGTCGCCCTCCACGATGAAGATCTCGCACTTGGCCGGATCGTTCGACTGGCAGTCGCTCAGCTTGCCCGGCAGCGACGCCGTCTCCAACAGGCCCTTGCGGCGCGTCAGATCACGGGCCTTGCGCGCCGCGACACGCGCCGTCGCCGCCTGGATGCCCTTACGGATGATGTCCGCGGCCTCGTTCGGATTGCGGTCCAGCCAGTCGCTCAGATGCTCGTGGGTGATCTTCTGTACGAAGGTCTTCGCCTCCGTGTTGCCCAGCTTCGTCTTCGTCTGGCCCTCGAACTGCGGCTCACCGAGCTTGACGGAGATGATCGCCGTAAGCCCCTCCCGGATGTCCTCACCCGTGAGGTTGTCGTCCTTGTCGCGCAGCAGACGCTTGTCCCGCGCGTACCGGTTGATCAGACCCGTCAGCGCCGCACGGAAACCCTCCTCGTGCGTGCCGCCCTCATGCGTGTGGATCGTGTTGGCGAAGGAGTACACACCCTCGCTGTACTGGTTGTTCCACTGCATCGCGATCTCGACCGAGACCATCCGGTCCTTGTCCTCGGCCTCCACGTCGATCACGGTCGGGTGCACCAACTCGCCCTTGCGGGAGTTGAGATAGCGCACGAAGTCGGAGATGCCGCCCTCGTAGTGGTAGCGGACGGAGAGCTGATTGCCCTCCTCGTCCACGTGCTCCTGACGCTCGTCCCGCAGCTCGATCGTCAGGCCCTTGTTCAGGAACGCCATCTCCTGGAAACGGCGGGAGAGCGTCTCGAACGAGTACTCCGTACTCTCGAAGATCTCCGAGTCCGCCCAGAACGTCACCGTCGTGCCGGTCTCGTCAGTGGGCTCGTTGCGCTTCAGCGGCGCGGTCGGCACACCCAGCTTGTAGTCCTGAGTCCAGCGGTAGCCGTCACACCGGATCTCCACCGCCAAGCGCTGCGACAGCGCATTCACCACGGACACACCGACACCGTGCAGACCACCGGAGACCGCGTAACCGCCGCCGCCGAACTTGCCGCCCGCGTGCAGCACGGTCAGCACGACCTCCACCGCGGGCTTCTGCTCCGACGGCACGATGCCCACGGGGATCCCACGGCCGTTGTCCTCGACCCGAACCCCGCCGTCGTCGAGCAGCATCACCGTGATCGTGTCCGCGTGGCCGGCCATGGCCTCGTCGACCGAGTTGTCCACGACCTCCTGTACGAGGTGATGCAGACCACGCTCACCGGTCGACCCGATGTACATGCCGGGCCTCTTGCGTACCGCCTCAAGCCCTTCGAGGACGGTGATCGCATTCGCGTCGTACGAAGGCTCCGACTCCGCGGACACCGGAGAGACCGGCGGTCCCACCGGGGGGACCTCGGCGCCGGCACCGTCGACGAGCGCGGCGTCGGTGCCGGTGTCAGTGGAGTTGTTCTCGGACTCGTTGAGATCGCCGGAATCGGCCACGAAGCGCCCTTTCTGGCACAGCACAGGCCGACTCCATGGATGTGGAGCGGCTGCGTCGTTCGACATGTTCCGCAACGGGGCGGGTTAGTCACCAGTGTACCGGTGGCGGCAGTGTGAATGGGGGTTTGCCGGTGCCTGAGTCCGCATGTGCCGTCCTGAATTGGCGTCCGCCGACTCCCCATATGCACACCGGGGGGCCAGAACGCTCACAGGGGCGCTCAGCGCTTCGACCTGTCAACGCTCCATCACCGTGAGCGCCGTCACGAATCACCCGTAGGTGTCGCCCGGACCCTTGCTACCCGGCGCACGCAACGGACCACTGCGCGTGCCCGGCGCCTGCGGTCCGCGAACCTTCAGGAACGCCACCGTTCCATCGCCCAGATCCTCGTTCAGGCGGGCCACAAGCCTCGGCGCCAGCAACCGCAACTGCGTCGCCCACGCCGTGGAGTCACACCGCACCGTGAGCACCCGCTCCTCCTCGTCGAACCGCTGCGGCTCGCAGTGCTGCGCCACCTCAGGCCCGACCAACTGCGGCCAGCGGCCCATCACACCGCCCACCGCAGCCGGGACCGCCCAGCCGCGCTCCGTGATCAAGCCCCGCACCGCGGCCCCCAGGGAGAGCGGATCGCGCCCGTCACGGCCCGCGGCGGAACGCGGCACCCGGCCACGCCGTACGTCCTTCTTCTGCTGAGCCGCCGCACCGCGCGCACGCGCCTGCTCCTTGGCCGCGCGCAACGCCACCCGGGCCAGGTCCACACCCGTGGGCTCCCCGGGCTCCGGACGCTCCGCGCCCGGCGGCTCCGCCGCGTCCGGGGCCGGGGTCCGCGGGGTCTCCCGGGTCGTCTCCGAGGTCAGCTCTGGGGTCCTCCGGGTCGTCTCCGCTCGCGACTCCTGTGGCTCCCCGGCCGGCTCATCGCTCATTCCGGCAGCACCTCCCCGCCGGCAACCGTGAAACGGGCCCCCGCCAGCACCTCCGGCACATCCTCCGGCACAGCCGCCGTCACCAGCACCTGCTCGCCGGGCACCACCAGCTCCGCGAGCCGCGCCCGCCGCTGCACATCCAGCTCCGCGAAGACGTCGTCCAGCACCAGCACCGGCTCGTTGCCCTCGCTCTTCAGCAACTCGTACGACGCCAGCCGCAGCGACAACGCCAACGACCACGACTCACCGTGGCTCGCATAGCCCTTCGCCGGCAACTCCCCCAACTTCAGCACCAGATCGTCCCGGTGCGGACCCACCAGGGTCACACCCCGCTCCATCTCCGCACGGCGCGACTCACGCAACGCCCCCAGCAGCCCGTCGTACAGCTCCGCCGGAGAGAACGCGCCGGCCTCGCCCCCGCCTTCGCCCCCGCCATCGCCGCCACCGGCACCGCCCGCGTCGCCGCTGCCGCCGTCCGCCGGAGTGCCCCTGTACTCCAGCCCCACCGGACCGCCGCCCGGCGCCAGCCGCTCGTACGCCTTGTCCGCAAGCGGCCGCAGCGCCGATATCAGCTCCAGCCGCCGCGTCAGCAACTCGGCACCCACACGCGCCAGATGCTCGTCCCACACGTCCAGCGTCGAAGTGTCCACGTCACGCCCCCCGTGACGCCGCGCCATCACAGCCGACTTCAGCAGCGAATTGCGCTGCTTGAGGACCCGGTCGTAATCGGAACGCACGCCCGCCATCCGCGGCGAACGCGCCGTGACCAACTCGTCCAGAAACCTGCGCCGTTCGCCCGGATCACCCTTCACCAGCGACAGATCCTCGGGCGCGAACAGCACCGTCCGCAGAATCCCCAGCACATCGCGCGGCTTCACCTGCGAGGACCTGTTGATCCTCGCCCGGTTCGCCTTGCCCGGATTCAGCTCCAGCTCAACCAGCTGCTGCCGGTCCCCCTGCCGGACCGCCGCCCGTACGACAGCGCGCGGCGCACCCATCCGCACCAGCGGAGCGTCCGACGACACCCGGTGGCTGCCCAGCGACGCGAGATAGCCGACGGCCTCCACGAGATTCGTCTTGCCCTGCCCGTTCGGCCCCACGAACGTCGTCACGCCCGGACCGAGAGACACCTCGGCCCGGGCGTACGAACGGAAGTCGGCGAGCGACAGATGCGTGACGTGCATCGGAACCGTCAACCACCCACCGGCGGAAGGACGTCCGCCCCCGGAGTGTCACCGTCCACATGGGCACCGCTCGCCGAGACCGCGTGACCCCCGAACTGATTCCGCAGCGCCGCCACCATCTTCATCTGCGGCGAGTCCTTCTGCCGGGACGAGAAGCGGGCGAAGAGCGACGCCGTGATCGCCGGCAGCGGCACCGCGTGATCGATCGCCGCGTCCACCGTCCAGCGCCCCTCGCCCGAATCCGCGGCATAGCCGCGCAGTTCGGCAAGGTGCTCGTCCGATTCCAGCGCCTTGACCGCGAGATCCAGCAACCAGGACCGGATGACGGTGCCCTCCTGCCACGAGCGGAAGACCTCACGCACATCCGTCACCGAATCGACGGCCTCCAGCAGCTCCCAGCCCTCGGCGAATGCCTGCATCATCGCGTACTCGATGCCGTTGTGGACCATCTTGGCGAAGTGGCCCGCGCCGGCCTTGCCGGCGTGCACGGAGCCGAACTCGCCCTCGGGCTTGAGCGCGTCGAAGACGGGCTGCACCCGGGCCACATGCTCGGCGTCCCCGCCGTACATCAGCGCATAGCCGTTCTCGAGGCCCCAGACGCCGCCGGAGACACCGCAGTCGACGAAACCGACGCCCTTGGCCGCCAGCTCCTCAGCGTGCTGCTCGTCCTCCGTCCAGCGCGAATTGCCGCCGTCGACGACCACGTCACCGGGGGAGAGCAGCCCTGCCAGCTGATCGATCGTCGACTGCGTGGCAGCGCCCGCCGGCACCATCACCCACACGACGCGCGGCCCTTCAAGCTTCGTCACCAGCTCCTCGACGCTCCGCACATCCGCGACATCGGGATTGCGGTCGTAGCCGATGACTGTGTGGCCGGCCCGGCGGATGCGCTCGCGCATGTTCCCGCCCATCTTGCCGAGACCGATGAGACCGAGCTCCATCAGTGCCCCTTCTTTCACGGTTCGTACTGCGCCCCGACCCTACGCCCACAGGTCGCGTGCACACCTGTGGACACCGGACGCTCATACGTGCTGACCAGGGGCGCTACGCGCTACGGGACCCCCGCCCGGCCCATGACGGACAAGGACCCGGAGTCGAAGTCGGAGTCGACGGGCAGCTCAGCCCGACAACCGCACAGGCATGATCAGGTACTTGTACGCGTCGTCCGCCTCGACGTCCCTCGCGGGCTTGCCGCTCAGCAGCGCCGGCTTCGTCGACGTCGTGAAGGAGAGCTGGGCGACAGGGGAGTCGATCGCGCTCAGGCCCTCAAGAAGGAAGCCCGGGTTGAAGGCGATCGAGACGTCGTCGCCCTCCAGCTCCGAGTCCACACGCTCCACAGCCTGTGCATCGTCGCTGGAACCCGCTTCGAGCGTCAGCACGCCCTGCTCGAAGCTCAGCCTGACCGGAGTGTTCCGCTCGGCGACCAGGGCGACGCGCTTCACCGCCTCGACGAAGGGCGCAGTCTCGATCACCGCCACCGAGTTGAACTCCGTGGGGAACAGCGTGCGGTACTTGGGCAGATCACCCTCGAGCAGCCTGGTGGTCGTACGCCGCCCGGCGCCCTCGAAACCGATCAGGCCTTCGCCCGAACCCGAACCCGAAAGCGCCAGCGAGACGTTGTCGCCGCTGCTGAGCGACTTGGCCGTCTCCAGCAGCGTCTTGGCCGGTACGAGCGCCACCGAGGAGGCGTCGGGTGTCTCCGGCTTCCACAGGAACTCCCGGACGGCGAAGCGGTACCGGTCCGTCGAGGCCAGGGTGACGGTGTCGCCCTCGATCTCGATCCGTACACCGGTCAGCACCGGCAGCGTGTCGTCGCGGCCGGCGGCGATCGCGACCTGGGAGACCGCGGACGCGAACACCTCGCCCGGCACCGTGCCGGTGGCGGTGGGCATCTCGGGCAGCGCCGGATACTCCTCAACAGGCAGTGTGTGCAGGGTGAACCGCGAGGAGCCGCAGGACACGGTCGCCCGTACACCGTCTGTGGAAATCTCCACGGGACGGTTGGGGAGCGAGCGGCAGATGTCGGCGAGCAGCCGGCCGGAGACGAGGACCGTGCCCTCCTCCTCGACCTCGCCCTCGACCGAAACCCGCGCCGAGACCTCGTAGTCGAAGCCGGACAGGCTCAAGGAACCGTCTTCGGCCTTCAGCAGCAGGCCTGCGAGGACAGGCACGGGCGGTCGGGCGGGGAGGCTCTTCGCAGCCCACGCCACCGCCTCCGCGAGTACATCGCGCTCTACCCGGATCTTCACCTTCAGCCGCCTCCTGCTGTTGCTGGCTGCTCGCCCTGCCGCCTGTCCTAGTCGGCTCGTTGCCGGGGACCAGTCTGACGCACGCCGCCGACAGTCGGCGTGGGTGTGGGTCAAGTCGTTGCGGGATGGGTAGGACAGGGGCGGCCTGAGTTGTGCACAGCCCCCACTTCGAAACAGATTCCGCGCTATATAACCGTGGTCGTAGTAGTAGGGCTTGTGGAAACCGTGGATAAGTCCGTTTTCCCTGCTCAGCGCGCGAATTTTGTCCACCGGCCCTGTGGGCGGGACCAGTGGACAGGTGACGGTTTCTGTGGACGCCGAAAAGTTCTGCACATCCGGTGCACAGCCCGCCGGAACTTCCCCACAGCCACGTGCAATGTTGTCCCCAGGTTTCCCACAGGGGGTGTGGGGGGTGGGGTGTGACGGCTTTCACTCGGACCAGTGAGCAGGCGCGTTGAGTTGCCGAACAGTGGACAGCGCTGTGGAGAAGCTGGGGACAACATGGCGGAGGCTGTGGGCGGGCGGTGGACAGTGACCTCCTCCGTCCGGTTCTCCGCTTCCAGGGTCCACACCCTGTGGACTCGGTTGCGCACAAATCCACACCCCGTTGACCACCGGTGATCGCCTGTCAGCAGTCCCCTCTGTGGACGCTGTTGGGACAACTTGCGGGACCCACAGGGTGTGGACGCCTCATTCGGCCCCAGGCTGTGGAACTCGCCCTTGGTGCCTCTTGGATTCGAACAGCGAAGAGCCCCCGGGGAGTTGACTCCGAGAGGGCTCGTGGCGGCGTACGACGCGAGGGAGCGCGCGCGGCGGGCGTGAAGGGGCGTGTAAGGGGGCCGCGTGAAGGAGTGCGCTCAGGCGTTCTTGATGCGGTTCGTGAGCTCGGTGACCTGGTTGTAGATCGAGCGGCGCTCGGCCATGAGCGCCCGGATCTTCCGGTCGGCATGCATCACGGTCGTATGGTCGCGGCCGCCGAACTGGCTGCCGATCTTCGGCAGTGACAGGTCGGTGAGTTCGCGGCACAGATACATGGCGATCTGCCTCGCGGTCACCAGGACGCGGCTGCGGGACGAGCCGCAAAGGTCGTCGACCGTGAGCCCGAAGTAGTCCGCTGTGGCCGCCATGATGGCCGGTGCGGTGATCTCCGGTGTGGCGTCCTCGCCGCCGGGGATCAGGTCCTTGAGGACGATCTCGGTGAGACCGAGGTCCACAGGCTGCCTGTTGAGCGATGCGAAGGCCGTGACCCGGATCAGTGCGCCTTCGAGCTCGCGGATGTTGCGGGAGATCCGGGAGGCGATGAACTCCAGCACCTCGGGCGGTGCGTTGAGCTGCTCCTGCACCGCTTTCTTCCGGAGGATCGCGATGCGCGTCTCCAGCTCCGGCGGCTGTACGTCCGTGATCAGGCCCCACTCGAAGCGGTTGCGGAGCCGGTCCTCCAGCGTGATCAGCGCCTTGGGCGGACGGTCGCTGGAGAGCACGATCTGCTTGTTCGCGTTGTGCAGCGTGTTGAAGGTGTGGAAGAACTCCTCCTGCGTCGACTCCTTGTCGGCCAGGAACTGGATGTCGTCCACGAGCAGGATGTCCATGTCGCGGTACCGCTTGCGGAATGCGTCCGCCTTGCCGTCGCGGATGGAGTTGATGAACTCGTTGGTGAACTCCTCGGAGCTCACGTAGCGCACTCGTGTGCCCGGGTAGAGGCTGCGCGCGTAGTGACCGATCGCGTGCAGCAGGTGCGTCTTGCCGAGCCCGGACTCCCCGTAGATGAAGAGCGGGTTGTACGCCTTGGCCGGTGCCTCGGCGACGGCGACGGCCGCGGCATGCGCGAAGCGGTTGGAAGCGCCGATGACGAACGTGTCGAAGAGGTACTTCGGGTTCAATCGCGCGGTCGGTTCGCCGGGACCCGTGGCGGGCGCGGGCTGCGCGGCGAGGGGTCCGGGGGCGCCGCTGGACGCGGGGAGCTGGGACGGGCCGTCGTAGCGAGGGGCGGGGGGCTGGCCCTGGGGCGGCACCTGCGGCTGCGGCATCTGGCCCTGGGGAGGCGGCAGTTGCTGCTGGGCCTGGCGCTGGTGCTCGTAGGACTCGTACGAGGGCTGGGGGCGCTCGTACTGCTGCTGGTGCGGCGGGCGGTGCTGGTCGTAGTGCTGTTCGTACGTCTGCTGCTGGTGCTGCTGCTGCGCCTGCTGGGGGTGCGTCTGCTGTGAGTGGTGCTGTTGCTGCTGCGGCGGTGGCTGGTTCCGGGGCGCGTACTGACTCTGCTGGGGCTGCGGCCACGCGCCGCTCTGCCGCGGCGCCTCCGGGTACTCCGGGTAGGCGGGACGCGGGCTGGGAAGGTCGCGGTTCTCGTAGCTCTCGTACCTGCCGCCGGCGTACCCGCCGTTGTCGTAGCCGCTGTCGTATCCGCCGCCGCCGTGCTCGTGGCCCACCGGACCACCCGCGTCTCCGCTCTCGTGCGGGGCGGGGGTGTGCTGTGCCGGTACGGACGGAGCGGACTGCTGCGCGTCCGGTGCCGCCGCTGCCGCGGCTGCGGCCGCCGCGTCGGTGGCCGCCGACTGGGCGGACGCTTCCGGAGCGGGCCCGGTGACCGTGATCGCGAGCCGGATGGGCTGCTGGCACTCCCGGCTGAGCGCATCGCTGATCACCGGGGAGAGACGGCCCTCCAGGACGCCCTTCGCATACTCGTTCGGCACGCCGAGGAGAGCGGTGCCCGAGACGAGGACCAGTGGCTGGGCTTCGCGCAGCCAACGCTGGTCCTTGGCCTCGACGCCCTGACCGTCCGAGAGGAGTTGGTCCAGTACTCGTGGCCACACTGCGGCAAGATCGGCAGGCAGGTCAGCCACGGGTCACGCTTCTCTCACTCGCTGGGTGTGATGCTTCGGGGAAGCCGGCTGGATCCCACGAATGTGTGGTTCTGCGGGCGGTCGGGAGGGATGGGAAGTTCAGTCACGGTAGTCAGGGCGACGTGCACCATTCAAGTCGTTGTCCACAGGCTGTGCACGAGCGGTGCCCGGCCCCTCGCTGCAGCCTTCGGTGGGGGCCGTCGGTGGTTTGACCGAATGGCGTAGCCGCGCGTACCGTAACGAGGTCGAGTTGTCGACGGCTGCTGCCGCCTGCCTCCGATGGGCAAGATCCATGAGACTCTTCACGGATCATGAAGCGGTGCGCACTCGGGCGTTGCGAGCTACTCGTGGGCGCACGGTGACAGCCTGTCGACTCCATACGCCCATCTCCCGCGGCCGACGCGGGACACGAAGCTTTCCTGGAGCCCCCGAGTGAGCAAGCGCACCTTCCAGCCGAACAACCGCCGCCGCGCGAAGACCCACGGCTTCCGGCTGCGCATGCGGACTCGCGCCGGCCGCGCGATCGTCGCCAACCGCCGCAGCAAGGGTCGCAGCCGCCTGTCGGCCTGAGCGGCCTGACCTCCGGTCCATGACGTGCTGCCTACCGAGAACCGGCTGAGGCGGCGCGAGGACTTCGCGGCCGCGGTACGCCGAGGACGCCGGGCGGGCCGCCCGCTTCTCGTCGTCCACCTTCGCAGCAACAGCAGCTCATCGGACCCGCACGAGGCCAGGGGAGACGCTCCCCCGGCACGTGCGGGTTTCGTCGTGAGCAAGGCCGTCGGCAACGCGGTTGTGCGCAACCGCGTCAAGCGGCGGCTTCGGCATCTGGTACGGGAGCGATTGGCCGCGTTGCCCCCAGGTAGCCTGGTTGTCGTACGGGCGTTGCCGGGCGCGGGTGTGGCAGGCCATGACGAGCTGGTGCGCGACCTGGACGCCGCTTTCAGGCGGCTGCTTGGAAGGCCTCCGTCATGAAGTACCCGCTGCTGTGGTTGATCAAGTTGTATCAGTGGACCATCAGTCCGATGCTCGGGCCGGTGTGCCGGTACTACCCGTCGTGCTCGCACTATGGCTACGCGGCCATCGGGCGGCACGGCGCTGTGAAGGGGACGGCGCTGACGGCCTGGCGCATTCTGCGCTGTAACCCCTGGTCCCCAGGTGGCGTCGACCACGTCCCCGCCCGGAAGCATCCGGTTTGGCACCAGCGGCTGCGTTACCGCTGGCAGCAGTACCGGACCCAGTCCAACGCCCAAGGAGCCTGATGAATTTCCTGGACGATATCCTCGAACCTCTCTATATCGCTGTCTCCTGGATCATTGTCCAGTTCCACTCGCTGTTCAGCCTCGTGTTCGCGGAGGAGAGCGGATGGGCCTGGGGTCTGTCGATCTTCTTCCTGGTGGTGCTGATCCGGATCTGCCTGATCCCGCTGTTCGTGAAGCAGATCAAGTCGACGCGGAACATGCAGGCGCTCCAGCCGAAGATGAAGGCGATCCAGGAGCGCTACAAGAGCGACAAGCAGCGTCAGTCCGAAGAGATGATGAAGCTGTACAAGGAGACGGGCACGAACCCGCTCTCCAGCTGTCTGCCGATCCTCGCGCAGTCGCCGTTCTTCATCGCGCTCTTCCAGGTGCTGAACCACATCGCGAACAACCGGCCGGTGGGTGTCCTCACCGCGGAGCAGGTGGACAGCGCTCGTAACGCGTCGGTCTTCGGCGCTCCGATCGCGGCGAAGTTCCTGGACAGCGCCGAGAAGGTCGCCGAGCTCGGAGCCGGGCTGACGGATGTGCGGGTCGTCACGGTCATCATGATCGTCATGATGTCGGCGTCGCAGTTCTACACGCAGCGCCAGCTGATGACGAAGAACGTCGACCTGACGGTGAAGACGCCGTTCATGCAGCAGCAGAAGATGCTGATGTACGTCTTCCCGATCATGTTCGCCGTCTTCGGCATCAACTTCCCCGTGGGTGTTCTCGTCTACTGGCTCACGACGAACGTCTGGACGCTCGGGCAGCAGATGTTCGTCATCAAGCGCAATCCGACACCGGGCTCCATCGCGTACAAGCAGCGTCAGGAGAAGCTGCGGGCCGCCGGGAAGCTGAAGGAGGACCCGAAGGAGGTCGAGGCGCGGGAGGCTGCGGAAGAGGCACGCTCCCGGCGTCAGCAGCCCAAGCGGCAGTCGAAGTCCCAGCGTCAGCAGGGCAGGGCGGCCGGCACCGACGGGCCCACGTCGCTCACGAAGCAGGACGACGGTGGGAACGGCGCCTCCAAGGCGGACTCCGGCGGTGCGGCATCGCGCCAGCAGCCGAAGAAGGCCGGGCAGAAGTCCGGACAGAAGAAGTCGGGACAGCAGAAGTCCGGACAGCAGAAGTCGGGGCAGCAGCGCAAGGGTGGAGCGCAGCGCCCCAAGCACCCCTCCAAGAAGTAGCGAGAAGGAGCCCACGGCGTGACGGAGACGACGGACACCACTGGCACGACTGCTGCGGAGGAGACGGACACGCTGTCCCACCTGGAGCAGGAGGGGGAGATCGCGGCCGACTACCTGGAGGGGCTCCTCGACATCGCCGATCTCGACGGCGACATCGACATGGACGTCGAGGCCGACCGCGCCGCGGTGTCGATCATCAATGACGGGTCCGGTCGCGATCTCCAGAAGCTGGTGGGCCGCGAGGGTGAGGTTCTGGAAGCGTTGCAGGAGCTGACGCGGCTCGCGGTGCACCGGGAGACTGGCGACCGCAGCAGGCTGATGTTGGACGTCGCGGGCTTCCGGGCCCGGAAGCGTGAAGAGCTCGCGGAGCTCGGAGCCAAGGCGGCGCAGGACGCCAAGGGCTCTGGAGAGCCCGTGAAGCTGCGGCCCATGACGCCCTTCGAGCGCAAGGTCGTCCATGACGCGGTCAAGGCGGCGGGGCTGCGCAGTGAGTCCGAGGGCGAGGAACCACAGCGCTGTGTGGTCGTGCTGCCGTGACCGACGGTTCGGTGGGGCAGGCCGGGCCACCTGAGGGGGGCTCGGCGGAGTCCAGTGAGCTGTCGGAACTGTCGCGGCCGCCCGAGGCGGCCCGGAAGCTGTTCGGCGAGCAACTCCCCGAGGTCGAGCGCTATGCGGAGTTGCTCGCGGATGTGGGCGTGCGCCGTGGACTGATCGGGCCGCGGGAAGTGCCGCGGCTGTGGGAGCGGCACCTGCTGAACTGTGCCGTTCTGTCGGAGATCGTGCCGGAAGGCGTGACGGTCTGTGACGTGGGTTCTGGTGCGGGCCTGCCGGGCATCCCCTTGGCGCTCGTACGGCCGGACCTGGAGATCACGCTGCTGGAGCCCCTGCTGCGGCGTACGACGTTCCTCGAGGAGGTCGTCGAGCTGCTGGGGCTGGATCACGTGTCGGTGGCGCGTGGCCGCGCGGAGGAGATGCTGGGCGCGCTGCAGCCGGTGCATGTGGTGACCGCCCGGGCGGTGGCTCCGCTGGACAGGCTGGCCGGCTGGGGCATTCCACTGCTCAGGCCGTACGGAGAGATGCTCGCCATCAAGGGCGACACGGCCGACGAGGAGCTGAAGGGCGCACGCGACGCGCTGCACAAACTCGGTGTCGTGGAGACATCGGTGGTCCAGGTGGGCTCCGGTGTGGTGCATCCGCTCTCCACGGTCGTACGGGCTGAGGTCGGCGAGAGCCCGGGGGGTGTGCGCTTCGCGGCGCGGCGGGCGAAGGCGCAGAAGGCACGTGGACGGGCGGCACGCACTGGGCGTCGGCGACGCTGATTTCCGCACAGAGCGGGATGTCCGTTTACTCCAAAAAAGCTCTTAAGACTATGCGTTACGGTGTGTCGTCCTGGTGTGCGGTGCCCGAGTGTGCATCGTGTTTCACGTGAAACGCCGCTCTCTCTTGCAAGGAATCATCAGCCGTGGTCGCGCTCAAGCTGCGCAACGCGACCAGAAACCCTCGTCCAAGCCCCGCTCCTCGGTGGATTCATCCACAACTGAGCGGGGCTCGCTGGTTCATGACACCGAAAGCATGGCAGGCTCTGTTCAGCACGAGCCTTATGTCGAGGAGAGTGAACCGTTGCGGTCCGACGCCAATACCGCGGGACCGATGGCCGACCCGGTCCCCGGCCCCCGTTCAGAATCGGTGGATGTTTCACGTGAAACTCCGCCCCCGATGGACGATACGCCGATCGGTCGCGCCGCCCAGCAGGCGGTAGAGGCGATGAACCGTGCCGGCGAAGGCCTCCCCAGGCCCGAGCAGACACGGATCATGGTCGTGGCCAACCAGAAGGGTGGAGTCGGGAAGACCACCACCACCGTGAACCTGGCCGCCTCCCTGGCCCTGCACGGTGCCCGAGTCCTCGTGATCGACCTGGACCCTCAAGGGAACGCTTCGACAGCCCTGGGTGTCGACCATCACTCGGAAGTACCGTCGATCTACGACGTGTTGGTCGAAAGCATGCCGCTTTCGGACGTCGTCAAGCCGGTGCCGGACGTGGAGGGACTCTTCTGCGCACCCGCCACAATCGATCTCGCCGGTGCGGAGATCGAATTGGTGTCGCTGGTCGCACGGGAGAGCCGCCTTCAGCGTGCGCTGAGTGCGTATGAGCAGCCCCTGGACTATGTCCTGATCGACTGCCCGCCTTCGCTTGGTCTGCTGACCGTCAACGCCCTTGTCGCCGGTGCCGAAGTGCTGATCCCGATCCAGTGCGAGTACTACGCGCTCGAGGGTCTGGGGCAGCTTCTTCGGAACGTCGATCTGGTCAAGGGTCACCTCAACACACAACTGCACGTCTCGACGATCATCCTCACCATGTACGACGGCCGTACGCGGCTCGCTTCGCAGGTTGCGGACGAGGTGCGCAGCCACTTCAGTGCAGAGGTGCTACGGACGAACATCCCTCGGTCCGTACGCATCTCGGAGGCTCCCAGTTACGGGCAGACCGTTTTGACCTACGATCCTGGATCGAGCGGCTCACTCTCCTATCTGGAGGCAGCTCGTGAGATTGCGCTGCGCGATCCGAACGTGCAGCAGCGGCACGAGGAGTCGGTTCAGCAGCTGCAGCAACAGCAGAACAGCACCATGCCGGAGGGGACGCAGTGAGTGATCGACGTAGGGGGCTGGGCCGGGGGCTGGGTGCACTGATCCCGGCCGCGCCGGCATCCGGAACTGATGAGGGGAAGCCCTCGGTCGACGCCAACGGCGCCACTTCCCCGAGCGCCGTTCCTGTGATCCCGCCGGATCGTGGTGTGGCCGCGGCGAAGGTGACGGCGCTGCCGGACAGCGAGGCACGGGACGACGTTCCACGTGAAACGTCGGCGTCGGCGTCGGCGTCGGCGGGCGACGACGTGGCTGCGTCGGCGAGCGAAGTCGCTCCCGTCGGGGCGCACTTCGCAGAGGTGCCACTGGAGGCCATCACACCGAACCCGCGTCAGCCACGTGAGGTCTTCGACGAGGACGCGTTGGCGGAGTTGGTCACCTCCATCCAAGAGGTGGGACTGCTCCAGCCGGTCGTCGTACGTCAGTTGGGGCCGGAGCGCTATGAGCTCATCATGGGTGAGCGGCGCTGGCGTGCATGCCGTGAGGCCGGCCTGGAGCGCATCCCGGCGATCGTCCGAGCCACCGATGACGAGAAGTTGCTCCTGGACGCTCTTCTGGAGAACCTTCATCGGGCACAGCTGAACCCTCTGGAAGAGGCAGCCGCATACGACCAGCTTCTGAAGGACTTCAACTGCACGCACGATCAGCTCGCCGACCGAATCGGCCGTTCTCGTCCGCAGGTCTCGAACACGCTGCGGCTGCTGCGTCTTTCTCCGTCGGTGCAGCGGCGTGTGGCGGCAGGGGTGCTCTCCGCCGGGCATGCGCGCGCCCTGCTGTCGGTGGAGGACGGTGACGAGCAGGACCGCCTCGCACATCGCATCGTCGCCGAGGGCTTGTCGGTGCGTGCGGTCGAGGAGATCGTCACGATGGCGGGTTCTTCAGCCAAGAGCTCGGCCAAGCCGAAGGGTCCCCGTGCGGGACGGCGGGTCTCCCCCGCGCTGGACGAACTGGCCGGCCGGCTGTCGGACCGTTTCGAGACGCGGGTGAAGGTCGATCTCGGCCAGAAGAAGGGGAAGATCGTCGTCGAGTTCGCCTCGGTCGACGACCTTGAGCGCATCCTCGGTCAGCTCGCCCCGGGCGAAGGCCGCGTGCTGGGTAAGCAGTTGACCGCAGAGACCGCAGAGACCGCAGAGACCGCGCAGACCGGAGACGAGGAGAGCGAGGACTGAGCCTTTGGCCGGGAGCCGTGAGAGCGGCTGGTTCGGGTCTTGCCGATACCGGCCCGCAAGAACGGGACCGAATGTCGCCCCATGGATACGATGGATCCATGGGGCGACAGCTCGTTCCGCTCACGCTGGACAACCTCACCGACCTTCCCGGGCGCTGCCGCGCCTGTGTGTTCTGGGAGCTTGATCCCGTCAGCGGTGAGGCCGCGGCGCGAGCCGGGCGGCCCGAGGTCGAGAAGGAGTCTTGGATCTCCGCGGTGTTGCTGGAGTGGGGGTCCTGCGGGCGCGTCGTCTATGTGGACGAGAAGCCGGTCGGCTTCGTGCTCTACGCACCTCCCGCGTACGTCCCCCGGTCCTTCGCCTTTCCGACGAGCCCGGTCTCCCCTGACGCCGTCCAGTTGATGACGGCGTGGCTGAAGCCGGAGTGCCAGGGGCAGGGACTGGGGCGGGTCATCGTGCAGACCGTTGCGAAGGATCTGCTGCGGAGAGGCTTCAAGGCGATCGAGGCGTTCGGAAGCGCACGCTGGGCCGAGCCGGCATGTCTCGTGCCGGCGGACCATCTGCTGTCGGTCGGCTTCAAGACCGTACGGCCGCATCACAGCTTTCCCAGGATGCGACTGGAATTGCGCTCGACGGTCTCCTGGCGGGAGGACATGGAGCGCGCGCTCGATCAACTGATGGGGGCGGTGCAGAAGGACCGCGTGCTTCGGCCGTTGTGACCGCGGCGGAGCAGCGGCCGGTTCTGAGATGTCGGGGACGGGAGTCCGGGTCTCTGGGTTTCTGGTTTCACGTGAAACGGCCCGGCGTCGTGCGCCGGGCCGTTCCGTTGAGCGAGGGGTGAGCTCGGCTTCCGCCGCAGTCGCCTCAGCCGATGAACTCGGCGAGGTCCTTCTCGATAGCTGCCCGCGGCTTCGCGCCGACGATGGTCTTGACGACCTCGCCGCCCTTGTAGACGTTCATGGTCGGGATCGACATGATCCCGTACTTGGCGGCGACAGCTGGGTTCTCGTCGATGTTGAGCTTCACGACGGTGAGCTTCTCGCTGTTCTCGTCCGCGATCGCCTCAAGGGAGGGAGCGATCTGACGGCACGGACCGCACCAGGCAGCCCAGAAGTCGACGAGCACGGGCTTGTCGCTCTTGAGGACGACCTCCTCGAAGTCGGCGTCGGTTGCGGTCACGGTGGCACCGGCCATGATGGTTCTCCTCGATTCTCGTGATGTTGCGGGTGGTGCGTTGATGTCTTCTGTGCGGTACCGCGGCCTGCTGTGCGGTACCGCGGCGGCCCTCAGACCGCTGCGGTCTCGGCTGCCTGCTGGGCCTCCTCGGCCTTCTCCGGTTCGGCCGACTCGGCGCTGCCGTCGAGCTGGGCGGCGAGGTAGCGCTCGGCGTCGAGGGCGGCGGAGCAGCCGGTACCGGCCGCGGTGACGGCTTGCCGGTAGGTGTGGTCGACGACGTCGCCTGCGGCGAAGACGCCGGGCACGTTGGTACGGGTGGAGGGGGAGTCGACCTTGAGGTAGCCCTCCTCGTCCAGAGTGAGGATGCCCTTGAAGAGCTCGACGCGGGGGTCGTGGCCGATCGCCACGAAGAGCCCCGTCACCGGCAGCTCGGACGTGGCTCCAGTACTGGTGTTGCGGAGGGTCAGGCCGCTCAGCTTGCCGTCCTTCTCGTGGATCGTGGCCACCTCGCTGTCCCAGGCGAAGGTGATCTTCGGGTCGGCGAATGCGCGCTCCTGCATCGCCTTGGAGGCACGGAGCGCGTCGCGGCGGTGGACGACGGTGACGGAGTTGGCGAACCGGGAGAGGAACGTGGCCTCTTCCATCGCCGTGTCGCCACCGCCGACGACGGCGATGTCCTGGTTGCGGAAGAAGAAGCCGTCACACGTAGCACAGTAGGAGACGCCACGGCCGGACAGCTCCTCCTCGCGGGGCAGCCCCAGGGAGCGGTAGGCGGACCCGGTGGAGACGATCACCGTGCGGGCGCGGTGGACCGTGCCTGCCGAGTCGGTGACGGTCTTGATCTCACCCGAGAAGTCGACGGCGGCCACGTCGTCCGGGATCAGCTCGGCACCGAAGCGTTCCGCCTGCCCGCGCATCTGGTCCATGAGCTCCGGGCCCATGATGCCGTCCGTGAAGCCCGGGTAGTTCTCGACCTCGGTGGTGTTCATCAGTGCACCGCCCGCTGTCACCGAGCCTTCGAAGACCAGCGGCTTCAGCGAAGCCCGCGCCGTGTAGAGGGCGGCGGTGTAGCCGGCGGGCCCAGAGCCGATGATGATCACGTTACGGACGTCGCTCACGGGAGTCTTCCTTGTCTGCCGACTGCTTTCCGGTCTGTGAGGTTCTCACCCCACCCAACGGATCCTAGGGGGCAGACATTCCCGGTGGTGCCGCCTGGCAGGCGTCAGGGCCGCTGTGTGTCAGCGCCGGGTGTAGGTGTGCCTGGTGAGCACGTCTCCCGGACCGCTGCCCTCGTCCCCTAGACAGGACCGGTCGACGAGATATGCGTCAACCCGCTTGGGGTCGTCCTCGTGCGGAAGGACGACGAGGTAGGCGGTGCCGCCCTTGTACGGGGCCTCCTCGTCGACGGCGAGGGGCGAATCCGTACGGTCGATGCCCGCGCGGACACAGGACGGAACGGAGGTGGCGCCACCCGCGAGCGGGGCGTCCCCCTGGCTCTCCTTCGTCTTGATGTCCCGTGACGGCGAGCCGCCGGTCCCCTCCGTGGATCCTCCGGTCTCGTTCTTCGCGAGTAGACCCTGGACATGCTTCTCGAGTGCGCTGCCAGCGGTGGCGCGTTCGCTCTCGTCGTGGCCGGACTCGGCGGTGGAGGGAGCGGAGCCGCTCATCGACTGCATGACGACACCACCGAGGCCCAGCGCGACGACCGCGCCCGCACCCACGAGGATCCCTGAGCGCCACCGGCGCACACGGCGGGCCGGCCGGTGCCGCCCCGGACCGCTGCCGCCGCCGGGGCGTCCGGCTGGACGGTCGGCGGCACGGCGGGAGGTGCCGGTTTCACGTGAAACGACGCCGGCGCCGTATCCGGCGGCCGTTTCCGTTGCGGGCCTCGCGTATCGGCCGCTGTCGTGAGCCTCGCCGGTTTCACGTGAAACCAGGGAGGCGTCGCTCTCCGAAGAGGAGAGCAGAGCTTCGGCGGCGAGGGCCGCGTCGATGCGTCCCGCGACGTCTGTGGGCATTCTGGCCGGACCTGGCAGCGCGCTGAGCGTCCCGCGGATCTCTTCCAGCGAAGCCAGTACATCCGCGCACAGTGCGCAGGACGCCAGATGCGTGTGGAGCGCCGACGAACGGTCGGGGGGCAGCAGTTCCTCGTTGAGCGCGGAGATCTCCGCGACGTCCGGATGGCCGTCGGTGCTGCGCGCGCCGGACGTGAAAGGAGTGGATGTCATGTGTGCTCTCCTCCTCCCTTCACCGCTCCGGGTCGCTGTGTGACGCCTTCCGCCGGTGGGACGGATGGCCCCCGGGTCCGGTTCCTTCCCCCGGGCTGCTGTGAGCTACCCCTCGCCTCCTCGTTCGGCCGAAGGTGTGTGACGAGGGGCAGCAGCCGGGCCCTTCCACGGGCGCAGCGGCTCTTCACGGTGCCCACTGCGATGCCGAGTACCTCTGCGGCCTCGGCGACGGGATAACCCTGCATGTCCACGAGTACGAGTGCCGCCCGCTGCTCGGCGGGAAGCTGGGAGAGCGCGGCCACGAGCTGGCGGTTGAGATCCCGGCGCTCTGCGGGAAGTGCGGCGGACTCCTCGGGCTCCAGCAGCAGATCCAGGCGCTCGTTGTCGTCGGTGAGCTGAGTGCGGCGGGAGGCGGCCTTGCGGGCACGGTCGAGGCACGCGTTCACGGTGATGCGATGCAGCCAGGTGGTGACGGCGGACTGGCCGCGGAAAGTGTGCGCCGCCCTGTAGGCGGAGATGAGAGCGTCCTGCACGGCGTCGGCGGCCTCCTCGCGGTCGCCGAGAGTGCGTATCGCCACCGCCCAGAGCCGGTCCCGGTGCCGGCGGACGAGCTCGCCGAAGGCTTCGGCGTCGCCTTCGACGTGCCGGGCGAGCAGCTCCCTGTCGTCCGGTGCGTCGGGCCCCCGGTCCTGAGCCGGGACAGGGGGCCGTCCGGATCTGTCGCCCGTGCCCGGGCCGCCTCGCCCGTGTCTTGGGCGGCGGCGCATTCGCTTGCCGCCGCTGTCGTCGCTCACCGTCGGACGCCTCCCGTCATCCTCGCCCGCCGGCCGTGCCGTGCGTCACTGTCGAGGGATCAGCTCTTTACCTGGATCTCTGTGATCCGGCCACGGTAGTTGCCGTCGTCCGAGAGCGGGAGCTCAGTGAGCCATACCAATACGTAACGAGTCTTGATCGGCTTCTTCGTCTTGAGGTTCAGATGCTTGCCCGTGCCGCCGCTGACCTTGCTGAATCCGTCGAGCGAGGTGGGCATCGCGGCGGTGTCTCCGGGAGCGGCGCGGAGATCGGCGGAGGTGGTGCCCATGAAGTCGACCTCGACCGAACTCACCGGCTGCGGCTTGCCGAGGTCGAGGACGAGCCCTGCACCAGGCTTGAGATTCCCGAAGTCGGGACGGCCGTAGTACTTCTGCGTCAGCCAGTAGGTGCCGTGGGATCCGTCGTAGGCGTCGGGGACCTTCCCCGGGTTCTCGCTGCCGTTCCCGCCGGGCGGCGGGTCGAAGTCCTTGGCGTCCACGATCTTCACGGGCTTTCCGGTGCCGCCGGTCTCGTCGTTGCCCTGCGTCTGGCCCGCGCCCTCCCCCGGGGAGTTGTCGCCCTTGAGGAGGGTGTCGGCGACCTGCCAGCTGCCCAGGCCGAGCGCGGCGATGAGCAGGGCGGAGACCCCCCACTTCAGGACCTTGCCCGTACGGCCCGGGAGCGCGGGAGGTGCCGGACGGTCGCCCGGGGATCCGTGGCCGCCCATGCCGGGGGCCGGCCGGGCGTGGGCACCGCCCTGTCCGTACGCGCCTTGCTGGTAGGTGGTGCGCTGATACGGGCCCGGTGCGCTGAAGCTGGGCTCCGGCGGCCGGATCCGCGGCAGCGCGGAGGAGGCCTTGGCCAGGTCCTCGGGAGTGGCGCAGGGCTGTTCCTGGCTGGAGGCGGTGGCGCCGTCGTTGACGAGTGCGCGCATCGCCAGCTGGGCGAGGCCACGGTGCACGCCGGCGCGCACCTGGTCGGGCGCGACGAGGGTGCGCTTGGCGAGCGATCCGACTCCCGTGAGCCCGTACGCGTCCTCCTCGTACGGCCAGCGCTGGGTCAGTGCCGCGTAGAGCAGGGCGCCGATTCCTTCGGTGTCGGTGCGCTGCGGGGTGTCGCTGCTGATGCCGCGCAGGGCGGCGTTCACGGCGAGCCCGCGGATGCGGTACTGGCCGGAACCCGTACGCAGCACCGTGCCCGGCGTCAGCCGCAGGTGGGCCAGCCCTTCGCGGTGTGCGGCGGCCATGGCCTGGGAGACCTGGGTGACGAGCTGATACGCGTCGTGCGGCTCCAGCGCGCCGGTGGCGAGGATGTCGCTGAGGGGAGTCGCGTCGGGGAGCCACTCATGGACGACGTAGACCAGATCGTGGTCCTCGACGGCGTCGAGGACCTGGACGAAGCGCGGGTCCCCGAGCAGGGCCGAAGACCGGGCGGCGGAGAGCACCGTACGGGCGCGGGGGTGGCCGGAGGGGAGGATGTGGACGCCGACGGCACGGCGCAGCTTCTCATCCACGGCACGCCAGCTGCTGAATCCGTCCAGACGGGTGACGCACTCCTCCAGACGATACCGCCGGGCCAGCTTGTGACCGCTGTGCAGCTCCGGAGGTTCGGGCGTCGCGGCGGGGCCGGGGGCCACGGCTTCCCGGGCCGGCCCCGTGGCCCCGGCGGTGCCGAGCTGCTGTGTCTGATCCTCCCGGACCGGGCTGTGGGCGGCCGCGGACGGCCCGTCCGCGAGGCTGCCGCCGCTCTGGTCGCCCGCGCTGCCGGGGCCGCCGGCAGGGCTTGTGCCGTCTGCTGTGCCGCTGTCGGCCAGGCCGCTGTCCTGGCTTCCGCCCGTCATGGCGGGGGCGTCAGATCTGGTGTCCTCCGGGGGCCGGTCGCTGCCGCTCTGTCCGTCCGTCGCGCTGTCGACGCTGGCCTTGTCCGCCCGGGCGGTGAGTGCTTCCTCGTCACCGCTGTTCTCAGCCACGCCGACGGCAGCTGTGCTCCGTTCCGCCACCGTCGTTCCTGCCTCCCCAGTTCATTGCAGCCACTCTGTGAAACAGCTCAACAATTGTGCCCACAGTCCGCCGCTATGCACGACACGCAGTGGCTGCGGATGGTTGTACGGTCAGCGCCCGAGGCGGGCACGCACCATACCGACCATGGCCGTCATCTCCTCGATCCGCATCCTCTTCGCGGCTAGGACGAAAACGACGGCCAATGCGATCCCTCCGGCGACCAGCGAAGCCAGTGAAGCGAGCGTTCCGCTCCCGAGAGCCACGGTGATGCCGTACACGGCGGCACCTGCGGCCACAGTGGCGGGTACGGCGGCACCGGCGAGCCTGATGTACGTACGCAGCACGTGCGCGGTGTCCAGGTCGCCGCCCAGCCGCAGACGTAGGCGCCGCCATGCGATACCGACGCCGACGACGTAGGCGAGGCCGTAGGAGGCTGCCATGCCGACGACGGCCCAGCGGGCGGGCAGCAGCAGGAAGCACGCGGACGAGGCCACGGCGTTGGCGACGGCGACGATGACGGTGTTGAAGAACGGCGTGCGGGTGTCCTCGTACGCGTAGAAGGCCCGCAGCACGACGTACTGCACCGAGAAGGGAATCAGGCCGACGCCGAACGCCATGAGCGCGTATCCCATGGAACGGGCCGCGTCGATGCCGGAAGGACCGTAGATCAGGGTGCACATCGGCACGCCGAGGGCCAGGAAGCCGAAGGCGATGGGGACGATGGCGACGGCGGAGTTGCGGAGCCCCTGGGAGATGTCGTCGCGGACGGCGCCGGTGTCGCCGTCGCTGGCGGCGCGGGAGAGGCGGGGCAGCAGGGCGGCCATCACGGAGACGGTGATGATGGCCTGCGGCATGTTCCAGATCAGCTGGGCCTGCGAGTAGGCGGTCCAGCCCGCTCCGGCGTGGCCCTCGGCCGCGGCCGACTTCTGCGCCCAGGTGGAGAGTTGGGTGACGACAAGGACCCCGGCCTGGTTCGCCAGGACGAACAGGACGGTCCACTTGGCGAGCTTCGCGGCCTTCCCGAGGCCGTGGCCGCGCCAGTCGAAGCGGGGCCGGATGCGGAAGCCGGTGGCGCGCAGGTACGGGATCATCGCCAGCGCCTGCACGACGAGCCCGAGCAAGGTGCCGATGCCCAGCAGCCGTACGCCCTCCGGCGGGATGTTGCCCACCGTCAGGCCGGAGTCGTCGGCGGAGCCGTAGACCCACAGGAAGGCGCCGACGGTGGCCATGATGACGATGTTGTTCAGGACCGGCGTCCACATCATGGCGCCGAACCGGCCGCGGGCGTTGAGGATCTGACCCATCACCACATGGATGCCCATGAAGAAGATGGACGGCAGGCAGTAGCGCACGAAGGTGACGGTGACCTCGTTCGCCTGGGGGTTCTCCGCGATCTGCACCGACATGAGCCGTACCAGCAGGGGAGCCGCGAGGACGGCGACGACGGTGAACGAGCCGAGGAGGACGGTGACGAGGGTCAGCAGGCGGTTCGCGTACGCCTCGCCCCCGTCGCCGTCCTCCTTCATGGCGCGGACGAGCTGCGGGACGAAGACGGAGTTCAGGCCGCCGCCGACGGTGAGGATGTACAGCATCGTCGGCAGCGTGATGGCCAGTTGGTAGGTGTCACCGAGGACCGCGGCGCCCATGGCTGCGACGACCATCGCGGAGCGGATGAAGCCCGTCAGGCGGGAGACCATCGTGCCCGCGGCCATGATGGCGCTGGAGCGCAGTAGTCCGCCGGCCCGGCCGCCGCCTCCGCCGCCCTTCGGCGGCGGGCCCTGGGCGGCCTCGTCCTGCACGGGCCCGGACGGCGCGTCGGGCTCAGGGGGCGGCGGCGTCACCTCGGCGCTCGCGGCGTGTGCGGCTTCGAATCCGGGGCCCGGGCCGGGGCGCGCGGTGGGCTGCTCGTCCGGGAGCGGCTGACGGCCCTCGTACGGACCGGACGCGGAAGCCTGCGGCTCATGTCCGGGTGTGCTCTCCGAGCGCGGCTGCGGCGGCGCCGCGGGCGTGCGGGCGGTGTTTGAGCGGCCCTGGTCGCGGAAGAGGTGGGCGAACGCGTCCTCGGTGCCGCGCCCTTCGCCTTCCGGCCGTGGCTGGGGCTGGGCCTGGGGACGGGACTGGGAACTCGGGTCCTCGCCGCCGGAGCGGTCGTCGCCGGAGCGGCTGAGCAGCCCGTCCAGGCCCGTGTACTGGACTGTCGCGGGGTCGTCACCGTAGGGCAGGTGCCGGGACGGGCCGTCCGGTTCGGGTGCGGGCGTGTGCGCCCAGCGGCGCGGGTCGGGTGCGTCGGGGCCCGGCTCGGGCTGCTCGTAGAGGGCCTGCGGGTCGGGCAGGGTGCCCGGGGGCGGCGGGGGATCGGCCGCGCGGTCCTGGATGGCTTCGCTCACCGGGTCCTTGGTGGCGGGGTCGCGGTCCTGGTACGGGTCGCGTGCGTAGGCGTCCCGTACGTACGGATCCTCCGACGGCTGTGAGCCGTCACCGGCGGCCTGGTCGCCCCGGTCACCGTCGTGCGGCGCATTCATCGCTGGCTACCCCTGCCCCTGCTCCCGAGCTGACTCAACGGTCCACTTTCTCACCCGCGTCGGGAAGGCTTCCGCTTCCCTTACCGGTGTCGGCACCGGCACCGGCGGGCTGGTCGGGCGCGGTGGGCTTGTCAGGCCCGTCGGACTCGTCGGACTCGTCGGTGCCGGCGGTCCCGACTGCGGTAGACGCCTGATCCGCCTTGTCCGGTTCTCCTGGCCCGGACGGCGCGTCCGGGCGCTCTCCGCCGTCGCCCTCCCCTGCGTCGTCAGTGCCGTCAGCGTCGTCAGCGCCGGGGCCCGAGTCGGAGTCTCCTGCGTCCTCGTCCGGCCCGGACGGGTCCTCACCGGGAGCCGTGCCGCCGTTCCGCTTCCGCGTCGTGTACATCCGTACTCCGGCGAGAACCACCAGCAGAACGCCGCCCGCGATCACGAGCAGCACCGTCGACGTGATCGAAGTGACGTTGACCTGGAAGACCATGCGCTTCCCGTAGGGCTTGCCGTCCTTCGTGTAGAGCTGTGCCTCCACGAACGCACGACCGTTGGCCTTGGAGGTCGTGGAGAACTTCACGGACTGGCTGTGCTCGCCGTCGATCTTGACGGCCTGCGGCTCACCGACGTCGAGTCCGATGCGGCGCCTGGACGTCAGACGCAGCTCGAGGTTCTCGACGCCCTGTACCAGGTTGTTCTGCACCGTCACGGGGATCGTGGCGCTGCGTCCGGAGAGGGTGATGGGCGACTTCTGGATGAGGCGGACCTCCTTGGTCAGCCCGACCAGGTAACTGCGCACCCCTTCCCGGTAGTTCGAGGCGCCTTCGGCGTCACCGCGCCAGGAGGTGGACTGTCCGCGTTCCACCGCGCTGCCGAACGGGGTGACCACGCGGTCCTCACGCGTCAGGATCTTCTCGAAGTCGCCGACGAGCCGCTTGGTGTTCTGCACGTGCCGGTACGCCTCGGTGGGCAGCTCCTGCTTGCGCAGCGAAGCCGGGTACTGGCTGCCGCTCGGCAGCCGGCCGTTCGCGCCCGGGTCGGGCTTGGCCTTGGCCGCCTCCGACAGGTCGCTGCCCTCGACCCAGCGGCCGTCCTTCTGCAGGGAGCTGAGCGCCAGTGCCATCGCCCGTGCCTGGGCGGCGCTCGGCGTCCGCTGCGGTGCTACGAGGATGTTGCGCTGCTTGTTCGGAACCTGGGCGGTGACGGCGTGGGTCTCGCCCAGGAAGCGCTGCACCGCCCTGGACGTGGCGCCCGGCCGCGTCATGTCGCCCTCGAAGGCCTCGGAGAGGCGGGCGTCGGCGACGAGGGCCGTATTGCCCCCTCCGATGGGGCGTGCGGAGGTCGGCGTGTAGGAGAGGGCCGTGTCCCGGAGGCTGTCGCTGCGAGCGATGACGTTGTGGGCACCGGCCGAGGTGGCCACGTCTACGACGCCCGGGTCGACGGCGCCCTCGACCGGCCACGCGTAGTCGGTGCTGGGCTTGGTGTGCAGGATCGACTCGACCGTCTTCCTGGCCCGCTTCGTGGCGGACTCGAGGTCGCCGAGCGCGCCCGGGACGTTCTTGCCCCGGTGGGCGAGCGAGGCCACATCCGGGTCGGCGAAGGGCAGGGTCGCGACCTCCTCACCCTTCACGGCGCCCTGCAGGTCCATGAGCCACTGCTTCGCGTACGCCTGTCCCTTCCCGGCGGCGGTGCCGCCGCCCTTCTTCTGCACGCGGTACCGCTCGGTCATCGCGTCGACCGAGGCGAGCAGGTCGGGGTCGATCATCCATGTGATCGGAAGGTCCTTGCCGAGGTTGACCATCTGCTGCAGACGGCCACCCGGAGCGAGTTCCTTGGCGAGGTCGTCGTTGCGGAAGACGGGGGTCTGTGCCTCGTCGGACTGCGTACGCGCGGTCAGATGGGAGGAGGAGATCAGCGGCCAGAGGTAGGCGAGGCCGGTCTTCTTCTCCGCGTCGGAGGTCTGCCAGGGCAGGAAGCTGCGCTCGATACCGAGGATCTGGTCGTACGGGCGCTCCCGCGTCTGCCCGGTGAGCGTGACGCCCAGCTGGTACACGCCGGAGGAGTCCATCTTGAGCGCGCTGACGGGCAGCTTGAGTTTGAAGGAGCGGCGGATACCGGGGCGCATGCTGCCGACGTCGGTCGTCGCGCGCTTCGCCTCGACCTCCTTGCCGTCGGCGCCCGGCAGATAGTCCTTGCGGCCGGCGTTCTGCTCCAGCGCGCTGCGGCTGCTCTCGCCGGGGCCGATGCGGAGACCGATGCGGCCGTCGCTGATCGACGAGCGTCCGTTGTTGGTGACGGTGCCGGTGATGCTGAGCGTGTCACCTTTCTGCGGGGTCGCGGGCGAGAGCGTGTTGACGGAGATGTCGGCGGTCTGGGAGCCGGTGCCCCTGCGGCCCGTGGCGGCGGACGCCTGCGAGCGTGCGTGGCTCACCGCGGCGGCCTGGGCGTCGGCGGGGGCGCCAGCGGCGGCCGGAGCGCTCGCGGTGTCCGATGCGGCAGCGGCAGGGGGCAGCAGGCCGCCGATGAGGGGCCCGGTGGTGAGCAGTACGGCGGCCGTACCTCGCAGCAACCGGCGGGCGGGAGCGGTCGGGGTGCCCTGGTTCTCAGCCGCCTCGGCCACGCGCTCGTCCGTCCTCGTGTCGTCGTGGATGCGTCTCGCTCGTCTGATGGTAACGATGCCCTGAGAAGGCACGTGCCGCGGTGTGCGTCACATGATCGCCCGGCGTTGGGACCAGGCGCAGGGCAGGGCTTGGGGGTGGCAACGTACCCTGTGCTGTCGTGCCGAACGCCAATGATGACATCCAGCAGACGCCGCCCGCCCCTCCCGCCAAGGAGCAGCTCAACGCGGCGCAGCGCCGAGCGGTGAGCGAGCTGCTGCGGGTCTCCCCCGTCGCCGACGATCTGGCCCGGCGCTTCCAGGACGCCGGATTCCGGCTGGCACTGGTCGGCGGTTCGGTACGGGACGCGCTTCTGGGACGGCTCGGCAACGATCTGGATTTCACCACCGACGCACACCCCGAGGACGTGCTGCGGATCGTCCGGCCCTGGGCTGACGCCGTCTGGGAGGTGGGTATCGCCTTCGGAACGGTGGGCTGCCAGAAGAAGGCCGACGACGGGGGAGAGACGCGCACCTTCCAGGTGGAGGTCACCACCTACCGGTCCGAGGCCTACGACCGCACTTCGCGCAAGCCGGAGGTGTCCTACGGAGACTCCGTCGAGGAGGACCTCGTCCGCCGTGATTTCACGGTGAACGCCATGGCGGTGGCGCTGCCGGAGAAACACTTCATCGATCCGCACGGCGGCCTGGAGGATCTGGCCCGCCGCATCCTCCGCACTCCCGGGGCCCCGGAGACTTCGTTCTCCGACGATCCGCTGCGGATGATGCGGGCGGCGCGCTTCGCGGCTCAGCTCGACTTCTCCGTGGCCGACGACGTGCTCGCGGCGATGAAGGCGATGGCAGGCCGGCTCGGGATCGTCTCCGCGGAGCGCGTACGGGACGAGTTGAACAAGCTGCTGCTCTCCCCCCGGCCGGTGAAGGGCATCAGGCTGCTCGCCGAGACCGGGCTCGCCGAGCAGGTGCTGCCCGAGATTCCCGCGCTGAGGCTGGAGCGGGACGAGCACCACCGCCACAAGGACGTCTACGAGCACTCGCTGACCGTCCTGCAGCAGGCCATCGACCTCGAGGAGAACGGCCCCGATCTGACGCTGCGGCTGGCCGCTCTGCTGCACGACATCGGCAAGCCGAGGACGCGGCGGTTCGAACCCGACGGGCGGGTCTCCTTCCATCACCACGAGGTGGTGGGCGCGAAGATGACGAAGAAGCGCATGACCGTGCTCAAGTACTCCAACGAGCTGGTGAAGGACGTCTCCCGGCTGGTGGAGCTGCATCTGCGCTTCCACGGTTACGGCACCGGCGAGTGGACCGATTCCGCGGTACGCCGGTACGTGCGGGACGCGGGACCGCTGCTGCCCCGGCTCCACAAGCTCACGCGTGCGGACTGCACGACGCGCAACAAGCGCAAGGCGAGTGCGCTCTCGCGGGCGTACGACGGCCTGGAGGAGCGGATCGCCCGGCTTCAGGAGCAGGAGGAACTGGATGCCATCCGCCCGGACCTCGACGGCAACGAGATCATGACCATCCTCGGCGTGAAGCCCGGACCGGTGGTGGGCAAGGCGTACAGGCACCTGCTGGAACTCCGGCTGGAGAACGGCCCGATGGACCGCGACGACGCGGTCGCCGCCCTCAAGGAATGGTGGGCCGCGCAGGGCCCCGAGCCGGGGTCAGAGCGCACCCGGCGGTGAGGAGGGCGGCGCCGTTGACGAGAGCTCGCTCCGGCCCGACTGCGTGCGTTTCACGTGAAACATCAGCCAGGCGACTCCCGCGTACACCACGGCGACCCCGAGGACGAGCGCGACCGAGCGCCCGTCCGGCGGGAGTATCAGCGCCGCCACTCCGGCGGCACCCACGAAGGCGACGTTGAAGAGCATGTCGTAGAGGGAGAACACCCGGCCCCGGTAGGCGTCGTCCACCGTCGACTGCACGGCGGTGTCAGCGGTGATCTTCGACCCCTGTGTGACGAGTCCGAGCACGAACGCGGCGAGCAGGATCGGCAGCGGCGCGAAACTCAGCCCGAGCGGTGGCTCCAGGACGGCCGCCCCCGCCGCGCACAGTGCGAGCCACCCGAAGCGGCCCGCTCGTCCCACTCCCCAGGGAGTGATGACGGCCGCCGCGAAGTAGCCGAGCCCGGACGCCGCCACCGCCAGCCCGAGCAGCTTCAGACCGGCACCCACGTCCACGGCTTCGACCGCGTCTCCCACTCTTCCGTCGGTGCCCCAGGCGTAGCGGCAGAGCATCAGCACCATCACCGTCAGAGCGCCGTAGCAGAATCGCATCAGGGTCATCGCGGCGAGCGCGTATGCGGCTACGTGCCGTTGGCGGAGGTGCCGCAGGCCGTCGGCCAGGCCACGCGTGGTGGTCGCCAGCGTCGTCAGCAGCCGCAGCTGTACGCGCGCGGCGCCGGGGTCGGGTCCGAGCCGGTCCCGTCCCATGCGCAGGGCGGCGGCACCGGCGAGCAGGTAGACCACGGCCCCGGCCAGCACCACCCACGCATTGGCTCCGCGCCCGCCGTCGGGGAAGGCGAGCCGGATGGCGAAGGCGATGCCGCCGCCGGCCGTTGCGGCGAGCGTTCCGGCAGTCGGGGAGAGGGAGTTGGCCATGACGAGACGGGGGTCGTCCACGACGCGCGGCAGAGCGGCCGACAGCCCCGCGAGGATGAAGCGGTTCACCGCGGTGACCGAGAGGGCCGAGAGATAGAACAGCCACGCGGGAACGGCGCCCAGTACCAGGGCCGCTGTGCCGGCGGCGAGCACCGCGCGAAGGAGGTTCCCGTAGAGAAGGACCTGCCGTCTGCGCCAACGGTCCAGCAGCACGCCCGCGAAGGGTCCGAGGAGTGAGTACGGGAGCAGCAGTACGGCCATCGCCGAGGCGATGGCCGCCGGCGAGGTCTCGTTCTCGGGGGAGAAGACGACATAGGCCGCGAGTGCTACCTGATAGATGCCGTCGGCGAGTTGGGAGAGCAGACGCACCGCCAGGAGTCGCCGGAAGTCGGGGAAGCGCATCAGGGTGCGGAGATCTCCGACGACACTCATGGCCCCAGCTTCACACACGCGGGGAGGGGTGCGCGCCTCGGCGACGGGAGGGGCGACGGCGAACGGGCGGGGACCCGAGGTGCCAGCCAGGCCTTGGCGTTTCACGTGAAACAAGGAGCCGGAAGAACCGTGAGGCCGATGGGCCCGTGTGCTCGTGAGCCTGGCCCCTCGCCCCAACCCCTCGTTCCGCGGCCCGTCGGCCTTCCGTGGCTAGCGGGCCTCGGTGCCCCAGTGCACCGGTGTCTCGCCGAACGGCGCGGGGCTCGCGTGTGCGGCCCTCCGCCTTGCGGCACCCAGCGTGAAGACGTCCGGTGCCCGGTCCAGTACACCGCCCCCGGGGTCGTCGGACCCGCTCCGGCGGACGACGTCCCGCTCCGGCATCAGCGCATCCCGTACCACCACGGCGCACAGGTAGAGCGTGCCGAGCAGATGGATGGCGATTACCAGCTGGTAACCCTCGGTCGGGAGGCCCTGGTGCTTGTCCCCGCTGCCCGTGTACGCGAGGTAGAGCCAGATGCCCAGGAAGTAGACGACCTCGCACGACTGCCAGATCAGGACGTCCCGCCACTTGGGGCGGGCGAGCGCCACGAGCGGGATGAGCCACAGGACGTACTGCGGCGAGTAGACCTTGTTGGTCAGGATGAAGAGCGCCACCACCAGCAGCACCAGCGGCGCCAGGCGTGGCCGGCGCGGCGCACGCAGCGCGAGCACGGCGATGCCCGCGCAGCCGAGCGCCATCAGCGCCGTCGCGTACATGTTGGCGTCCGGCAGGGGATCGCCGGTCCGCTGGGAGATGATCAGCCAGATCGACCCGAAGTCGACGGGCCGCTCCTCGCTGAAGCTGTAGAACTGCGACCAGCCCTGGGGCGCGAGGAGCATCACGGGGAGGTTGACGCACAGCCAGGAGACGGCCGCGCCGCCCAGCGCCGTCCCGTACGGGCGCAGGCGCCCCGCGCGCCAGCACAGCAGCAGCAGCGGACCCAGCAGCAGCACCGGGTACAGCTTGGCGGCCGTGGCCAGCCCGATGAGCACACCCGCGGCGAGGGGGCGGCTGCGGGACCACATCAGCATTGCCGCAGCCGTGAGCGCGACCGCCAGCAGGTCCCAGTTGATGGTGGCCGTCAGCGCGAGAGCGGGCGCGAGAGCGACGAACAGGCCGTCCCAGGGGCGGTTGCGGTGGGTGCGGGCGACGCAGACGAGGAGGACGGCAGCGCAGACCATCAGCATGCCGGAGTTGACCATCCAGTAGAGCTGCTCGCGCTGCTGGAGGCCGTCGCCGGGCGTCATCCAGGACGCGACCTCCATGAACACGCCCGTCAGCACCGGGTATTCGAGGTAGGTCATGCCGCCCGAGATGCGGTCGGGGATGCGGTCGAAGTACGGGACGAGGCCGTCGGCGAAGCCCCGCCCGGCGAAGAGATGCGGGATGTCGGAATAGCACGCGTGTACGTATTGGCTGGTCTGGCCGGAGAACCAGGCACCGTTGAAGCAGGGCGCCTTCTGCACCATGCCCAGCACGAACATGCCCAGACCCAGCAGTGCCACCACCCGCACCGGAGTCCACCAGCCGCCCGCTCCCGTTGCGGCCCGGCGGCCCACCGGCCCTCCGATCAGTTCGCTGCCGGCTGCGGCGACCTCGTCCTGCTCCGTCGGATGCACGAGGGCGCTGTTCCGGTCGGGGAGGTCCTGGAGGTGGGCAGGCGTCATGGGCACATCCTGCCGTACGGGCCCGGACGCCAGCAGCCCCGTCACGGTGTGACCCGTGACGGGGCTGCGAGGTGCCGAGGTGAGGCTTCCGGCTGGTCCGGCTAGTCCCTTTCGCGGCTTCCGGTCGGCCCGCCGAACAGGCCGCCTTGGTCCCCGCCGGTGTTTCCTCCGGCGTCACCGCCGGTGTCACCGCCGGTGTCCCCACCGGTGTTCCCGCCGTTGACCTGGCCCTGATCGGTACCGCCGTCCTGGCCCTGGTCGTTGCCGGCGGTCTGGCCCTGGTCGTTGCAGACGAACGGGTTGTCACACGTGCCCGAGGGCGACGGCGACTGCGACGGAGACTGCGACGGGTTCTGCGACGGGTCCTGCGAGGGAGTGTCGCTCGGGCTCGGTGTCGGGGACGGGCTGGCGCCGACACCGAAGACCGGCTCGCCGATCGGTTCCGGGGTCGGGAAGGGCTTGGCGGCCGTGCCGGCCAGGGCGCCCGTCATGTACTTCGTCCAGATCTCCGCGGGGAAGGACGCACCGTGGATGGACTCCTGGCCGCCCACGCCGTACATCTTCTGGAACTTCTGCACCTTGGCCTTGTCGTTGACGCGCCACATGCCGATCGACGTCGACAGCTGCGGCGTGTAGCCGGAGAACCAGGCCGACTTGTTGTCGTCCGTCGTGCCGGTCTTGCCCGCCGCGGGGCGGCCCAGTCCCTGCGCCGCCTTGCCGGTGCCGTCCTGGACGACCGTCTCCAGCATGTTGGTGACGTTGTCGGCGACGCGGGCCTCGAAGGCGCTCTTGACCTGCTTCTGGTGCGTGTAGACGTCCTCGCCGTCCTTCTCGACCCGCTTGACGGAGTACGGCTCGGACCTCATGCCGCTGCTGGCGAAGGTTCCGTATGCGTTGGCCATGCGGATCGCGCTCGGGGCGGAGGTGCCCAGCGAGAAGGTCGGCGTGGTGCGGGCGAGACTGTCCTCATTGAGGCCCGCGTCGATGGCGGCCTTCTTGACCTTGTCGACACCGACATCCATGCCGAGCTGGATGAAGGGCGTGTTGACCGATTCCTTCATGGCCTCACGCAGGTTGATCCGGCCCATGCTCTGGTTGCCGTCGTTGCGCTGACGCCACTCCTTGCCTTCCTCGTTCTGCCAGATGGTGCGGTCGTAGTTGCGCAGCTTGATCTTGTTGTCGCCGTTGTAGAAGGTCTTGTTGGGCGACACCTGCTTGCGCGCCTCGGTGTCCTGGACCTCCGGGCCGCTCGGGTTGCGTACGCCGTCGCGCATCGCAGAGGCGAGAACGAACGGCTTGAACGTGGAACCGACCTGGACACCGGTGTAGTCGGCGTTGTTCCGGAAGTGCGTGGTGGCGTCCGCGCCGCCGTACATCGCGACGATCGCGCCGTCGTTCGGCTTCACCGAAGCGCCGCCGAACTGCACGTACTTGTCGACCTCGCGCTCCTTGGGGTCGATGTTCGCCTCGCGCACCTTCTTCACCGCGGCGGCCATCTCAGCCATCTTCTTCTTGTCGAAGGTGGTGTGGATGCGCAGGCCGCCCTGCTTGAGCTCGCGGTCGGAGATGTCGCTGTTGGCCGTGATGTAGTTGTTGACGACGTCGACCATGTAGCCCTTCTGGCCCTTGAGTTCGGTCGACTTCTTCGGCTCCTTGGGCATCGGGAACTTCGTGTACTCGGCGCGCTTCTCCTTGGACAGCCGGCCCGTCTTCACTTCACGGTCGAGCGTCCAGCTCCAACGGTCCTGGGCGCGCTCGAGGTTCTTCTCCTTCGTGGCCGCCGAACCGATGCCGCCCGCAGGGTCGTACAGGTTCGGGCCGTTGAGCGTCGCGGAGAGGAACGCGGACTCGCTCGCGGTGAGGTCCTTGGCGTCCTTGCGGTAGTACGCCTGGGCCGCGGCCTGGATGCCGTACGCGCCGCGCCCGTAGTAGCCGGTGTTCAGGTAGCCCTGGAGGATCTTCTGCTTCTTCTCCGTCGCACCGACCTTGATGGAGATGAACAGTTCCTTGACCTTGCGCGTGATGGTCTGCGACTGGTCGAGGTAGGTGTTCTTCACGTACTGCTGGGTGATCGTCGAGCCGGACTGGGTGTCACCGCCGAGCGCCATCCGCCCCACCGCGCGCACGATGCCGACGGGGTCGACGCCCGGGTCCTCGTAGAACGACTCGTTCTCCGCCGCGATGACGGCGTTCTGCATCGACTTGGGGATCTGGGCGAGCGGCACGATCTGCCGGTTCTGGTCACCGCCGCCTGCGACGACCATCTGCTTGCCGTTGGCCCAGTAGTAGACGTTCTTCTGCTGCTGGGTCGCCTCGATCTCGTTGGGGACCCCCACCATCGCCAGCGCGATGCCGGAGAGCCCGATGATCAGCCCGAGGAAGCCGGCGAAGGAGCCGGCGACGAGCTTCCACGACGGGACCCAGCGGCGCACCCCGGTCTTGTTCCAGCGCGGGTAGTCGATGAACCTCTTTCTGGGAGGCGGCTGGAAGCGCCCGCCGCCCCTGCCGTACGGCCCTCCGGCGCCGCCCGCGCGCCGGCCGCCGCCGCCCAGGCCGCCGGCGGCCATCCCGGCTCCGGCTGCGGCGCCCGCGCCGGCTGCCCGGCGGCGTCCGCCGCTGCCGCCTCCGCGCGGTGCCGCTCTCCGGGCGTCGGCGCGCCCGCCGTACGAGCTTGAAGCGCCCCCCCTGGGCGGCGGGGCGGAACGGCGGCCGGTGCCGGACGACGGCTGCGGCTGCGCTGCGCGCCGGCCGCGCCCCTGTGGCGGCTTTCGACGGTGCTCGCTCATGGAACAGCTACTCCTCGGGCAGGCGCTCGCGCCTGAAGGTGGCAGTTGACGTCTGGTCCCCCCGAGCGCGGCCTGCGGACGCTCGGTCTGCCGGTCGCACTGCACCCAGGACGATGACGCGCGCGGGCGTCGTCTGGTTCCCGGTGGTGGTCTGCACGCGCACAGACTACGCAGATCCAAAACACCCGTCGTCGGGCATTCATCTCAATCGAGGCAAGTTGCCTCCAACTAATAAGAGATGTGAGTCCCTTCACCCACCGCGCACTTGTCGCTCCGTGAACCTCGTTCTATCGTTCTGATGTATCGCGCCGATACATCGGCACGACACAAGTACGAAACCGGGGCGGGGAGTCGAGAGGGGCGGTGCGGAATGAGCCGGCGCTCGGGGATCCTTGAGTTCGCCGTACTCGGCCTGCTCCGCGAATCGCCCATGCACGGTTATGAGCTGCGAAAACGGCTCAACACCTCGCTGGGAGTCTTCCGCGCCTTCAGTTACGGGTCGCTCTACCCATGCCTCAAGACCCTTGTGGAGCGCGGGTGGTTGACCGAGGAGCACGAGACGGCCGCCCCGCCCCCGGAGAGCGAGCACCAGGACCGGCAGGCCTCGCTGACCGGACGCCGGGCAAAAATCGTCTACAAGCTCACGGCGGCCGGAAAAGAACATTTCGAGGAGCTTCTTTCACACACCGGACCGGACGCGTGGGAAGACGAACACTTCGGTGTCCGTTTCGCCTTTTTCGGGCAGACCTCGCGGGACGTGCGGATGCGCGTGCTCGAGGGACGCCGCAGCCGCCTGGAGGAGCGGCTCGCGAAGATGCGCGCCTCCCTCGCCCGTACACGCGAACGGCTTGACGACTACACCCTCGAACTGCAGCGCCACGGAATGGAATCCGTAGAGCGCGAAGTCCGCTGGCTCACCGAACTCATCGAGACCGAGCGGACCGGGCGCGACCGGGAGGCGGGCGACGACCCCGGGCCTCCGCCGCGCCGGCCAGGAGACGCGGGAGGCCGGCCCCGGCACAGGGGTGGCACCCCGCCGGATCCGTCCGAGGACACCGCATGAGGCCCCGTACGAACGCGGCCTCACCGACCAGAAACAGGGAGCAACCGGAATGGGTTCGGTTCGTGTAGCCATCGCAGGCGTGGGCAACTGCGCCGCCTCGCTCGTGCAGGGCGTCGAGTACTACAAGGACGCCGACCCGGGCAGCAAGGTGCCGGGCCTGATGCACGTCCAGTTCGGCGAATACCACGTGCGTGACGTGGAGTTCGTGGCCGCCTTCGACGTCGACGGCAAGAAGGTCGGCCTCGACCTTGCGGACGCCATCGGCGCGAGCGAGAACAACACCATCAGCATCTGCGACGTGCCGCCCTCGGGCGTGAGCGTGCAGCGCGGGCACACGCTCGACGGGCTCGGCAGGTACTACCGGGAGACCATCGAGGAGTCCGACGCCGCGCCCGTCGACGTCGTACGCGCCCTGCGGGACGCCCAGGCCGACGTCCTGGTCTGCTATCTGCCCGTGGGCTCCCAGGAGGCCGTCGAGTTCTACGCCCAGTGCGCGGTCGACGCGGGCGTCGCCTTCGTCAACGCGCTGCCCGTCTTCATCGCCGGTACGAAGGAGTGGGCGGACAAGTTCACCGAGGCCGGCGTGCCGGTCGTCGGCGACGACATCAAGTCCCAGGTGGGCGCCACGATCACGCACCGCGTGATGGCCAGGCTCTTCGAGGACCGCGGCGTCATCCTCGACCGCACCATGCAGCTGAACGTCGGCGGCAACATGGACTTCAAGAACATGCTGGAGCGCGAACGCCTGGAGTCGAAGAAGATCTCCAAGACGCAGGCCGTCACCTCCCAGATCCGCGACCGCGAACTGGGCGCCGACAACGTGCACATCGGCCCGTCCGACTACGTCGCCTGGCTCGACGACCGCAAGTGGGCCTATGTGCGGCTGGAGGGGCGCGCGTTCGGCGACGTACCGCTCAACCTCGAGTACAAGCTGGAGGTCTGGGACTCGCCCAACTCCGCCGGCGTCATCATCGACGCGCTGCGCGCCGCGAAGATCGCGATGGACCGGGGCATCGGCGGGCCGATCCTCTCGGCCTCCTCGTACTTCATGAAGTCGCCGCCCGTGCAGTACTACGACGACGAGGCGCGGGAGCTCGTGCAGGCGTTCATCGACGGCAAGACGGAGCGCTAGCGGCGGGCCTCGCCGGGTGCCCCCGGTGCCCTCTGGGGCACCGGGGCGGTTCTCACCGTTGCGGCGGGGAGGGGTCGCGCCCGGCTGGTGGTGGGTGGGGAACGGAAGAAATGCGCCGACCACGTGCGACGCGGCTCGCTCAGAGATCGTTTCCGCTGGTTCCCGGCCCTTGCCCACGCCGCAGACGTCCTGTTGGGGGTCACGCCTGGGGCATGCGCAGCGCGTTCATCCATAGCCGGGTGAGGGTCTCGACCACGGTCTCGAAGGGCAGAGGCTGATCGGCGGCGAATGTCACGTACGCGAGACGGCTGACCATCGCGCTGAGCGCCCGGGCGGTGACCGCCGGGTCGAGCTCCGGATCGGCGAGCCCCGCCGCCTGGAGCCGCGTGATCGCTGCGGCGCTGCGGTCGATGAACGCCTGCGACCGCTGAAGCCGCAGCCGCAGAAACCGGCGGTTCACGGCGGCGGCCTGTTCCATGGCGGCCATCAGTGCCGCGTTGCGGCGGTAGGACTCCAGATAGGCCCGGTTGGCTGCTTCGACACCAGGCCGCAGCTCGGTGCCGCCGCCGTCGCTGACTCCCGGGTGCAGCATCTCGTCCTGCAGTTCCGCGAGGACGGCGGCGAAGACATCGTCCTTGGAGGCGAAGTGGGTGTAGAAGCTGCCGGTGGCGACGCCCGCCTCGGCCGCTATGTCGACGATCCGGGAGTCCAGGTAGCCGTCTCGTTCAAAGATCCGCCGAGCGCCCTCGACCAGGGTGTCTCGGGTGCGGATCCCACGCGCGGTGCGCCGGGGGGCTGAGGCGTCGGGCGGGACGGGCTCGGCAGGCTGCATGCCCGCATACTAGTCACCATTGAATCCGAATCCGGATTCAAGTAAGTTCCCCGTCCATGGACGCCACTGCCATACCGGACGGCTGGAACCTGGTCGTCGGACGCACTGACCTCTCGACCGCGGAGTTGACCGCGGCGCCGGTCCCGGAGGTGCGGGACGGTGAGGCGCTGCTGCGGGTCGACCGGGTCGGCCTCACCGCCAACAACGTCACCTACGCAGCGCTCGGGGACTCCTTCCGCTATTGGGAGTTCTTCCCGACCCGTGCAGGCTGGGGCATCGTTCCCCTCTGGGGCTTCGCAAGGGTCGTCGCCTCCGGGGTCGACGGCATCGAGCCCGGGAGCCGCTTCTACGGCTACCTGCCATCGGGGAGCCACCTGTTGGTGCGCCCGGGCCGGGTGGACGAGCGCGGCTTCCGGGATGCAAGCCCTCACCGCGCGACGCTGCCGACGCCCTACAACGCCTACACGCTCACCACAGGCGACCTCGCGTACGAAGCCGACCGCGAAGACCTGCAGATCCTCTACCGCCCGCTGTTCTGGACCTCCTTCATGCTGGCGGACTGGCTAGTCGACAACACATGGCTGGGTGCCCGCACCGTCGTCCTGTCGTCCGCGTCGAGCAAGACCGCCTATGGCGCGGCATTCCTGCTCCAGGGGCAGGGATGCGAGGTGGTGGGCCTGACGTCGCGGCGCAATGTGGACTTCACCGAGAGCCTCGGCTGCTACGACCAAGTGCTCGCCTACGAGGACGTCCCCCGGCTCTCCCCCTCGCAGCCCGCCGTATACGCCGACTTCGCCGGCGACGAAGGCCTGACCGCCACACTGCGCACCCACCTCGGCGATGCCCTGGTGCACCACGTGGTGGTCGGCGTCACCAACCAGCAGCCCGGCCCCGCCGGCACCCTGGCCGACACCGGACCGGGCATGTTCTTCGCACCCGACCAGATGCGCAAGCGCGTCGCCGACTGGGGACGCGAAGGGCTGAACCGCCGCTTCGCCGACGCCTGGCGGAGATTCGCCCCTGTCGTCGAACAGTGGGTCGACGTCGTTCACAGCCACGGCCCTTCGGCCCTGGAGAAGGTCTGGCACGAGGTCCAGTCCGGACAGACCGCCCCGCGCACCGGTCATGTCGTCGTCCTCTGACGACGACCGACAGGTCCTCCGCAGTGACCGACTCGGAGCTCCGTGGCGGCAGCCACCGCGCGTGGGGCGGGTCGTCGGGGCGAACGCCCGCCATGCGTACGGGTGCTGACGGCTGACGGCTGACAGCCGTCAGCCCGGCCGGGTCAGCGGTCGACCGTGCGGTCCACCATCGTCGTCGTGTGCCGCAGCTGGGCCGCCAGTTCCTCGCCCACCTTCGGCTCTGCCGCTTCCGCCGGCACGAACAGGATCGACATCTGCATGTGCGGCGGCTCGGCGAACCACCGCTGCTTGCCGCCCCACAGGAACGGCGAGAGGTTCCGGTTCACCGTCGCCAGCCCCGCACGCGCAACCCCCTTCGCACGGGACGTCATCCCCTGCAGCGCCTTCGGCGACTCCAGCCCCACGCCGTGCGACGTGCCGCCGGCGACGACCACGAGCCATCCGTCGCCCGGCGCCTTCTGCTGCCGGTAGCCGAAGCGGTCGCCCTTGACCACCTTCGTCACGTCCAGGATCGAGCCCCGGTACTCGGTGGCCGTGTGGTCGCCCAGCCACAGCCGCGTACCGATGCGCGCCCTGAAGTTCGTGCGGGGGAACTGCTGTTGGAGCCGGGCGAACTCCTCGGGGCCGAGGTGGGAGACGAACATCGTGTCCAGCGGCAGCCGTGCCGCGCGCAGCCGGTCCATCCAGCCGATGACTTCCTCGACCGCGTCCGAACCGTCCGTACGGTCCAGCGGCAGATGGATCGCGAAGCCCTCCAGCCGCACCTCGTCGATCGCGGCGTGCAGCTTCGGCAGGTCCTCCTCGGTGACCCCGTGCCGCTTCATGCTGCTCATGACCTCGATGACGACGCGCGCGCCCCGCATCAGGCCGACGCCCTCGACCGAGGAGACCGAGCGGATCGCGCGGTCGGGCAGGGGCACCGGCTCCTCGTCCTTGCGGAACGGGGTGAGCACGAGCAGGTCGCCGCCGAAGAAGTCCTTCATGCGGGCGGCCTCGTAGGTCGTGCCGACAGCGAGGATGTCGCTGCCGAAACGCGTGGCTTCGTCGGCCAGTCGCTCATGGCCGAAGCCGTAGCCGTTGCCCTTGCAGACCGGGACGAGGCCCGGGTACTGCTGGATCACCGACTGCTGGTGCGCCCGCCAGCGATCGGTATCGACGTAGAGGGTGAGCGCCATGGCCGGTAGGGAACCTTTCTTCCGTCTCTCGTCTCAGGTCTGTTTCGTGCCCTCTGCCGGGACGCTGACGGCGCGGCGGGCCGCGCCGTCAGCGTCGCGACATGTAGATGTCGAGCGCCTTGTGCAGCAGCTTATTGAGCGGGAAGTCCCACTCGCCGAGATACTCGGCGGCCTCTCCCCCGGTGCCCACCTTGAACTGGATCAGCCCGAAGAGGTGGTCGGACTCGTCCAGCGAATCGCTGATGCCGCGAAGGTCGTAGACGCTCGCCCCCAGGGCGTACGCATCCTGGAGCATGCGCCACTGCATCGCGTTCGACGGCCGCACCTCACGCTTGTGGTTGGCCGACGCTCCGTACGAGTACCACACATGGCCGCCCACGATCAGCATCGTGGCGGCAGCGATCCGCTCGCCCTCGTGCTCCGCGAAGTACAGCCGCATCCGGTTCGGGTCCTCGGCGTTGAGGACCTTCCACATGCGTTCGAAGTAAGACCTGGGCCGCGGACGGAACTTGTCGCGCTCGGCGGTGATCTCGTACAGCCGCTGCCAGTCGTCCAGATCCTGCAGCCCGCCCTGTACGACCTCGACGCCCGCCTTGTCGGCCTTCTTGATGTTGCGCCGCCACAGCTGGTTGAAGCCCTTGTGGACCTCCTCCAGCGACCGTCCCTCCAGCGGCACTTGGAACACGTAACGGGGCTGTACGTCGCCGAAGCCGGCGCCGCCGTCCTCGCCCTGCTGCCAGCCCATCCGGCGCAGCCTGTCCGCGACTTCGAAGGCGTGCGGCTCGATGTGCGTCGCCTGAACGTCGCGCAGCCGCTTCACATCCGGGTCCTGGATGCCGCGCTTGATCGCGGGAGCGTCCCAGCGGCGGATCACCACCGGCGGGCCCATCTTCACCGAGAAGGCGCCCTGTTGCTTCAGATGCGCCAGCATCGGCCGCAGCCAGTCCTCCAGACCGGGCGAGAACCAGTCGATGACCGGCCCCTCCGGCAGATACGCCAGATACCGCTTGACCTTCGGAAGCTGCCGGTAGAGCACCAGACCCGCACCGACGAGTTCACCGTCCCTGTCGAACCAGCCCAGGTTCTCCGAGCGCCACTCGCCCTTCACATCGGCCCAGGCGGGCACCTGGCAGTGACTGGCCGAAGGCAGGCCGCGGATGTACGCCAGATGCTGCTCACGGCTGATGGTCCTCAGGGTCAGGCTCATGCGGGACGCTCCTCCGGGCGCAGGTGGGTGACTCGCCGGGAAGCCTACTGTGCGCATGGGGGGCTCACGTCCCGCCGCCGGGCTTCTCACGCTCCGCAGCGGGAGGCGGCCTCTCACGCTCCGCAGCGGGAGCCGGCGCCGACAGCGAGCAGGACCTGCACACCGCGTCCACCGTCTCCGGCGCCGGCGCGGTCGTACGTACGAAGAGCCAGGCGGTGGCCGCCGCCACGGCCAGCAGCCCCGCGCACGTCAGCATCGCGCCGTGGAAGGCCGCGTCGACGTCGGCGGGCGACCGGTACTCGTCGCCGGAGAGGCCGACGACCGTCGGGATGGCCGCCACCGAGACCAGCCCGCCCGTACGTGCCGCTGCGTTGTTGATCCCGCTCGCGGTGCCCGCCCTGTCCACGTCCACGGAGTCCAGCACGGTCGCCGTGAGCGGAGCCACGAGGAGCGTCATGCCTGCGCCGAGCCCGATCCCCGCGGGCAGCACATCGGCGAAGTACGACGCGCCGGGACCGATCCTGAGCATGAGCAGCACCCCCACGGCCGCCAGCACAGGCCCCGCGGTCAGCGGCACGTGCGGCCCGATGCGCTGGCCCAGACGCGCCGCCCGGCTGGAGAAGGCGAGCATCAGCAGCGTCAGCGGCAGCAGCGCGAGCCCGGCCACCAGCGGCGAGAATCCCGCGGTGGTCTGCAGCTGCAGTACAAGGAAGAAGGACACCGCCCCCAGCGCACCGTAGATGAGCACCGTCACGACGTTCGTGTACGAGAACAGCCGGACCTTGAAGAGCCCGAGCGGCACCATCGGGCGCGGCGAGCGCCGCTCCGTCACGACGAACGCCGCACCGAGGAGCACCGACGCCGCACCCGTCACGAGCGCGGCGAAGGGCTGTGCCGAGGCAGAGGTCAGCGCATATGTGAGGGAGCAGAGCGACAGTGCCGCCAGCACCGCCCCCGGAATGTCGAAGCGGCCGCTCGCGGCCTCGTCCCGGTTCTCCGGCACGTGCCGTACGGCGACGAGCACCGTGAGCGCGGCGAACGGAAGGTTGATCAGGAACACCCAGCGCCAGCCCGGCCCGCCGGCCAGCCACCCGCCGAGCAGAGGCCCCACGGCCCCGGCCACCCCGCCCAGGCCGGCCCACGTTCCAACGGCCGCCGCCCGGTCCTGGGGACGGAAGACCGCCTGGATGATCGCGAGCGATCCCGGTGTCAGCAGCGCACCGCCCACTCCCTGCAGGCCCCGGGCGCCGACCAGCAGCGGCGCACTCGGAGCGAGCCCGCACATCGCGGACGCCACGGCGAACCAGAGCACTCCGACGACGAAGATCCGCCGGCGCCCGTACCGGTCGCCGAGGGAGCCGCCCAGCAGGATCAGCCCGGCGAGCGTCAGCAGGTATGCGTTCACCACCCACTGCAGTCCCGCGAGATCAGAGTCCAGATCGGCGCCGATCCGGGGCAGTGCCACGTTCACGGCCGTACCGTCCAGCAGCACCATGCTCGAACCGAGGACCGTCGCGAACAGCACCAGGCGACCGGTGGCCCCGGACAGGGTCACCTCACCGGCGCGCGGAGCGTCCTTGGCGTCCATGGCATCCATCCTGATGCCCGGGGCCGGGACCGGCACTGCCGCGAACGCGCGTACGCGGGTTCCGGCCGGGTTCGCGCCGGCCCTTCAGCGGCCGCCGTGCCCGGGCTCCGTACGGGGTCGCCGTGCGCGGGCTCCGTGCGCGGGCTCCGTGCGCGGGCCTCATACGGGGCGCCGAGGACCGGAACGGCGCGCACATGCCGTACCCCGCCGATCTCGTCATCATGGAACCGCCGGGCGAACCGCCGGGCCCCTGCCCGGGCACCACAGCAGGGAGGCAGCGGGGAAACAGGAAGAAGGGGGACGACGCCATGGAGCTCTTCCCGCCCCTGCCGCTCAGCGAGTGGCGGGACACCAAGGAGACCTTGCACCGCTTCGAACAGCTCATCGGCAAGATCCGCCTCACAGCGAGCAGCCGCCGCAACCACTGGTGGAACGTGCCGTTCCACCTCACCGGCCGCGGCATCACCACACGCCCCATGGGCCAGGCCGACGGCAACCCCGTCTTCACCATCGACTTCGACTTCGTCGACCACCAGCTCATCGTCTCGGCACTCGACGGGACAGCCGTCTCCTTCCCGCTCCTCGGCCAGTCAGTGGCCTCCTTCCGCCGGCACACCCTGGAGACGCTCGCCGACCTCGGCATACATGCCGAGATCCCGCATCCCGAGCCCTTCGACCTGCCCGACTCCTCCAGGCCGTTCTCGAAGGACACCGAGCACGCCACCTACGACCCGGAGCACGCCAACCGCTACTGGCAGGTCCTCAGTCAAGTCGCGCTGGTGCTCGAGGAGTTCGCCCAGCGCTTCTCGGGCAAGTGCAGCGCCGTGCACCACTTCTGGCACACGTTCGACCTCGCATACACCCGGTTCTCCGGCAGGCACGTCGAACAGCCGCCCCAGGTGGACTCGGTGACCCGCGAGGCGTACTCGCGCGAGGTGATCAGCTTCGGCTTCTGGTTCGGCGACGACTCCTTCGCCGAGCCCGCCTTCTACTCCTACGCCGCCCCGGAACCGGCCGGACTGGAGCTGGAGCCGCTCAGGCCGGAGGCCGCACGCTGGGTCGCGCAGAACGGCAGCCACCTCGCCCTGCTGCGTTACGACGACGCGCGCGCCCTCGACGACCCGCGCCGGGCCCTGCTCGACTTCTACGAGAGCGCCTACCGGGCGGCGGCCTCCCGGGCCGACTGGGACATCGAGGCGTTCACGAGCCCGGACGGCATCACGGATCAGCAGCTCGTCGCCCAGCACCGTTGACCGCCGGCAGCGCCGACCGCTGCCCCGGCTGGCCGCTCCGGCCGCTCCGCGCCGCCCCTGCCACGTACGGAAAGGGGCGGCGCGGCCGGGCTCAGTGAGCCCTATGCATGGGTGCCGGTTCCCGGTCAGTGCAGCTGCCGCTGCCAGTCCGCAGGGACCATCCCCTCGGGACCCGGAGTGGGCTGCGACTGCGGATGCGCCGTGGGCGGAGCCAGCTGCGGGCCCTCGTGGACCTGCTCTGTCTCCGCGTTCCAGAACCAGTCCTCGCCCGGCTCGAAGCTGGTCAGGAAGGGATGCCCCGCCTGCCGGGCGTGCGACGTGGCGTGCTGCCCGGGCGAGGAGTCGCAGCAGCCGATGTGCCCGCACGCCGCGCAGCGCCTCAGATGGAACCACCACCCCGGGCCGTCGCCCGCGGAGCACTCCACGCAGCCCGTACCGCTCGGCTGCGCGGAAGGATCGATGCCCGGGATTCCGTCCTGCTGTGCCATCTGCAGCTTCCTCTCGCTCGCCCCCCTGGCGACGAAGGGCGTACGGGTCGCCTGCGTACGGACAGCGCGGCGGCAGACATGGACCGGGGCTCATGACCCGGGCCGGTGAGCACGGTAGGCACCGTGAGTCCGTGAGCCCTGGAGCATGAGCCACCGGTCGTGCCTGAGGCGTCACACGATCGGCTGATGACCGGACACCGGCGACCCGCAGCCGGACATCAGCAAGCGTAGGCACCACGGTCGTTCGCGGCATCCGCAGAACGCAGAAGGAGCGGACAGCGCGGCAGTCCGGGGAGCCCAGCCGAGCAGCAGCGGGAAGGCGCCTCAGGCGAGGAGACCGCCGTGCGCCATGCCCAGATAGAAGCCGAAGGCGGCCCCGCCCAGCCCGATGATCAAGGCGAAGCGCTCGCCCGTCGTGGCCGAGATGAACTGCCCCCAGGCACCCGTGACGATGCCGATCAGGCCCGTCCAGGCGCTGAGCACATGCAGCCCCGGCCACACCAGCGCCGTCAGGAACGCGACCGCGCCCAGAACGACCGTCACCGCCGCGAGCGAGCTCTCAAGCGGATGAGCCCTGCCGTCGTCGAGGAGCATGGAGACCGGGTTGTGCCGTACTGCCTGTGCCATGCGGCACCTCCTGACAGAGGCCGGCATCGGCGGCGCCCTCGTGACGCCGCTCACACCGTTGCGTCCAGGTTGAGGGGACTTGCCCCCGGATTTCAACCGGAAGGCTCAAGCCGGGTAGTCTGAACGGTCTGCACCCGCCGCCCCCGTAGCGAGGCGGCCCATGGTGCGGAACGCATCACGAACCTCCTGCCACGGAACGACCGTGGCCGCGAGTCCGAAGGAGGTGGGTTCCACATGCGTCACTACGAGGTGATGGTGATCCTCGACCCCGATCTCGAGGAGCGCGCGATCTCGCCGCTGATCGAGAACTTCCTGTCCGTCGTACGGGACAGCAAGGGCAAGGTCGAGAAGATCGACACCTGGGGCCGTCGCCGGCTCTCCTACGAGATCAACAAGAAGCCCGAGGGCATCTACTCGGTCATCGACGTGCAGGCCGAGCCTGCGACCGTCAAGGAACTCGACCGTCAGATGAATCTGAACGAGTCGGTCCTGCGGACCAAGGTCCTGCGCCCTTCCGCCCACTGAGCCTCCGGGCCGCACAGCGGCTGAGCCGCACGGCACCCACGGCACAGCGGACGGACGAAGGACCGGACACCGAGTAGCAGCAAGCCACAGCACGAGCCACAGAAGCCACAAGCAGCCAGCAGCACCCGCCGAGAGGTTCCCCATGGCAGGCGAGACCGTCATCACGGTCGTCGGCAATCTTGTCGACGACCCCGAGCTGCGCTTCACCCCCTCCGGTGCGGCGGTCGCGAAGTTCCGCGTCGCGTCCACTCCCCGCACCTTCGACCGCCAGACCAACGAGTGGAAGGACGGCGAAAGCCTCTTCCTGACCTGCTCGGTCTGGCGGCAGGCGGCGGAGAACGTCGCCGAGTCCCTCACCAAGGGCACGCGCGTCGTCGTACAGGGCCGCCTCAAGCAGCGCTCGTACGAAGACCGCGAGGGAATCAAGCGCACGGTCTACGAGCTGGACGTCGACGAAGTCGGCGCCAGCCTCCGCAACGCCACCGCGAAGATCACCAAGACCAGCGGCCGAGGCGCCCAGGGCGGCGGCTTCGGCGGCGGCCAGGGTGGCGGCGGCTGGGGCGGCGGCCAGGGCGGCGGCGGCCAGCAGGGCGGCGGCGCACCCGCGGGCGACCCGTGGGCCACCGGCGCACCGGCCGGCGGCGGCCAGGGCGGAGGCGGCGGAGGCGGCTGGGGCGGCGGCTCCGGCGGCGGCTACTCGGACGAGCCCCCCTTCTGACCGGGAGCGCACACGCGCGTACCGGCCGGGGCGGGGCCAGACAGCTGCACACTTCTTGAAACTCAACGGAGAGAGACATGGCGAAGCCGCCTGCTCGCAAGCCCAAGAAGAAGGTTTGCGTGTTCTGCAAGGAGAAGATCACCTACGTCGACTACAAGGACACGAACCTGCTGCGGAAGTTCATCTCCGACCGCGGCAAGATCCGTGCCCGCAGGGTCACCGGCAACTGCACCCAGCACCAGCGCGACGTCGCCACGGCCGTCAAGAACAGCCGTGAGATGGCGCTGCTGCCCTACACCTCGACTGCTCGATAAGGGAAGGGTGACCGACAGATGAAGATCATCCTGACCAACGAGGTGTCCGGCCTCGGCGGCGCGGGCGACGTCGTCGAGGTACGCGACGGCTACGCCCGCAACTACCTGATCCCGCGCCGCGTCGCCATCCGGTGGACGAAGGGCGGGGAGAAGGACGTCGAGCAGATCCGCCGCGCCCGCAAGATCCACGAGATCGCGACGATCGAGCAGGCCAACGAGGTCAAGACCCGGCTTGAAGGCGTCAACGTGCGTCTGAAGGTACGGGCGGGCGACCAGGGCCGGCTCTTCGGATCCGTCACCCCGGCCGACATCGCCGGCGCCGTCAAGGACGCGGGCGGGCCGGAGATCGACAAGCGCCGCATCGAGGTGGGCGCGCCCATCAAGACCCTGGGCTCGCACCAGGTCTCGGTGCGCCTGCACGCCGACGTCGCCGCCAAGGTCGACGTCGAGGTCGTCCCGGCCTGAACGCCTCAACGGCTTCAACAGCTGGACTGTCGGGCCGCCTGACCAGCCGTCACGGCTGAAGGGCGGACGGCTGACGGACTGGCCGGCAACGGCACAAGCGGAGGGCCGTACTCCTGGAAACAGGGGTACGGCCCTCCGTCGTCTCATCACACGCCCGCACCCGCACCCGCGCCGGCCGCCGAACCGCCGGTCAGGCCCGTACGGCACCCGTCACGACCCACCGGCCAGAGCGGGCACGCAGCCACAGCGTCACCAGACGCACCCCCATCATCACGCCCGCGACCGCCCACCAGAGCGCCGTCAGGCCACCCCCCGCCACCGGAACCAGCAGCGCCACCGGCGCGAACACCGCCAGAGTCACCAGCATCGCCCCCGCCAGATACGGGCCGTCCCCCGCACCCATCAGCACCCCGTCCAGCACGAACACCACACCGGCGACCGGCTGCGTCAGCGCCACAACCAGCAACGCGGGCGTCAGCTGCTCGATCACCGCACCGTCCGACGTGAACAGCGGCATGAAGAACGGCCGCGCCGCCACGACCAGCAGCCCCAGCACCACACCCGAAACGACGCCCCACTGCACCATCCGACGGCACGCCGCACGCGCACCCGCCTCGTCGCCGGCACCCAGATACCGGCCGATGATCGCCTGTCCCGCGATCGCGATCGCGTCCAGCGCGAACGCCAGCAACGACCAGAGTGTCAGCGCTATCTGATGCGCCGCTATGTCCGCGTCGCCCAGCCGTGCCGCCACCGCCGTCGCGATCATCAGCACGGCACGCAGCGACAACGTACGGATCAGCAGCGGCGCACCCGCCTGCGCGCACGCGCGGATGCCCGCCGCGTCGGGACGCAGCGAAGCACCGTGCCGCCGTGCGCCCCGCACCACGACGAACAGATACACCGCGGCCATCGCCCACTGCGCCAGCACCGTCCCCCAGGCGGAACCCGCGATGCCCAGTCCGAACCCGTACACGAGCAGCACGTTCAGCGCGGCGTTGGCCGAGAAACCGCCGACCGCCACATAGAGCGGCGTCCTGGTGTCCTGCAGGCCCCGCAGCACGCCCGTCGCCGCGAGCACGACGAGCATGGCGGGTATGCCGAGCGCGCTGATGCGCAGATACGTCACGGCGTGCGGTGCCGCGGTCCCGGACGCGCCGAAGACGTCCACCAGCGCCGGAGCACCCGGCAGCACCACGACGATCACGGCCAGTCCGAGCAGAAGGGCGAGCCAGATGCCGTCCATGCCCTGGCGGATGGCCGCGGGCAGATCACCGGCACCGACGCGGCGTGCGACGGCGGCGGTTGTGGCGTATGCGAGGAAGACGAAGATGTTGACGCCTGTCTGCAGCAGCGCCGCGGCCACTCCGAGTCCGGCCAACTGCGGGGTGCCCAAGTGCCCGACGACGGCACTGTCCACCATCACGAAGAGTGGTTCGGCGACGAGGGCGCCGAAGGCGGGCAGTGCGAGCGCGACGATTTCGCGGTCGTGGCGCCGCATGGTGGTGCGCGTGGCAGCAGGGTCGCTCATGGGTTCGATCCAAGCATCCACAGGTAATGGTTGCAAGGCGCTTCTGTCTATTACGGCTGTGCGGCTCGTGTGCGTGTGCGGCAACTGTGCGCCAAGCTGCGTAACGATCCCGGCTCCAGGGCCAAGTTTTTTCCCCGCACAGGCGGTGGACACCGTCGTCACAGGTCAGGGGTGGTCGGGACGGACGGGGCAGGACTTCTCCACAGGGCTGTCCCCTGAGCCGTACACAGCTTTCGCGGTCTTCTCCACAGAAACCCGTATCCCGTCCACATCACCCTGTGGATAACAAGATTGGCTGACGCCTCCCGGCGCCATAACGTGGGTCGTCGTCCGCCCCCGAACCCCTCGTCAACTCCGTTGCGTCGACGCGCCGATGCGGAGCCGGGCGGCCCATTGTCAGAGCCGTGCCGTAAGAAAGAGGGGCACTGCGGTCAGGTCCGGTCGTGAGTGATGGACGGTCACCGGACGGGGAGGAGGTGGACGCGTGACTCAGCAGCCCGAACACGTCGAGGACGCCTGGGCGGCGGACCCGGGCTCCCGCGGTGCCACGCGCCCCGCGCACACCGAGCGCCTTCCCGCCGCCCGCAGCAGGCAGGCCGGGCAGAGCGGCCCCGGGAACGGGCACGGACACGGGAACGGGCCCGGACACGCGAACGGGCACGCCGAGCGGCACGATCGCGGTGCGGATGCACACGGGGCGGTGCCCGCACCCGTCTCCTTCGAGCGCGTACCGCCGCAGGACCTCGAAGCCGAACAGTCCGTGCTCGGCGGCATGATGCTCTCCAAGGACGCCATCGCCGACGTCGTCGAAGTGCTCAAGGGCCACGACTTCTATCGCCCCGCGCACGAAACCGTCTACGAGGCGATCCTCGACCTCTACGCCAAGGGCGAGCCGGCCGACCCCATTACCGTCACCGCCGAACTCACCCGGCGCGGCGAGATCAGCCGCGTCGGCGGCCCGGGCTACGTCCACTCGCTCGTACAGACCGTCCCCACGGCCGCCAACGCCGAGTACTACGCGGAGATCGTCCACGAGCGCGCGGTGCTGCGCCGGCTCGTCGAGGCGGGCACGCGTATCACGCAGATGGGATACGCGGCCGACGGCGACGTCGACGACATCGTCAACTCCGCCCAGTCGGAGATCTATTCGGTCACCGAGCAGCGCACGTCGGAGGACTACCTGCCGCTCGGCGACATCATGGAGGGCGCCCTCGACGAGATCGAGGCGATCGGTTCGCGCAGCGGCCAGATGACGGGTGTGCCCACGGGCTTCACCGACCTGGACTCGCTGACGAACGGGCTGCACCCGGGCCAGATGATCGTCATCGCGGCGAGGCCGGCCATGGGCAAGGCGCTGGCGCTCGATACGCCGCTGCCCGCGCCCGACGGGTGGACCACCATGAAGGATGTCCGTGAGGGCGACCTTCTCCTCGACGCGGACGGTAGGCCGACCCGTGTCGTCGCGGCGACCGAAGTCATGTACGGCCGCCCCTGCTACAGGATCACCTTCGACGACGGTGCGACCGTCATCGCCGACGCGGACCACCAGTGGCTCACCGGCACCCGCGCCTCGCGCAAGTCGGCTCAGGCCGCCGCCTCCGGCAAAGTACGTACGCAGCAGGCCTCCGAGTCGGTGAAGACCACCAAGGAGATTGCGGAGACCGTTCGTTGTGTCACGTCAGATCAGCGTGCGAACCACTCCGTACGGACCGCCGCGGCGCTCGACCTTCCGGAGCGGGAGCTTCCTGTTCCGCCGTACACGCTGGGTTGCCGACTGGGGGACGGATCCAGCGACGCGGTTGTCGTGGGCGACAAGCACATCCCCCAGGAATACTTGCGGGGTTCGGTCTCGCAGCGGCGTGCGCTGCTCGCCGGTCTTCTCGACACCGACGGCACCGTGAGCCGGACGGGTTCGGTCCAGTTCGCCGTCACGAACCGCGACCTCGCCGATGGATTCCATGAGCTGCTGATGAGCCTCGGCTACCGGTGCGGGACGGTGGCCAAGCAGGTCAAGGGGCGGTCGCCGGAGTCCTCGACCTGCTACGTCATCACCTTCACCACCGACGACGAGGTGTTCCGGCTGCGCCGCAAGCAGAAGATGCACGAAGAGCGGCGCCGCCCGGGGGCGCGGGGACTGAAGCAGCGGTTCATCAAGGACGTCGAGGAAATCGACTCCGTGCCCGTCCGGTGCGTACAGGTGGACAATCCAGGCCACCTGTACCTTGCGACCCGGTCCATGATCCCCACTCACAACTCCACTCTCGCGCTGGACTTCGCGCGGGCGTGCTCCGTGCGGCACAACATGCCGAGCGTGATCTTCTCGCTGGAGATGGGGCGCAACGAGATCGCGATGCGGCTGCTCTCGGCGGAGGCGCGGGTGGCGCTGCATCACATGCGGTCGGGTTCGATGACGGACGAGGACTGGACGCGGCTGGCGCGTCAGATGCCGCAGGTGACGGAGGCGCCGCTGTACATCGATGATTCGCCGAATCTGTCGATGATGGAGATCCGTGCGAAGTGCCGCCGGCTGAAGCAGCGGAACGATCTGAAGCTGGTGGTGATCGACTATCTCCAGCTGATGCAGACGGGCAGTTCGCGGCGTCCGGAGAGCCGTCAGCAGGAGGTCTCGGAGATGTCCCGGAATCTGAAGCTGCTCGCGAAGGAGCTGGAGGTTCCGGTGATTGCGCTCTCGCAGCTCAACCGTGGTCCGGAGCAGCGCACGGACAAGAAGCCGATGGTCTCCGACCTTCGCGAGTCGGGTTCGATCGAACAGGATGCCGATATGGTCGTTCTGCTGCACCGTGAGGATGCGTACGAGAAGGAGTCGCCGCGTGCGGGCGAGGCGGACTTGATCGTGGCGAAGCACCGCAACGGTCCGACAGCGACGATCACGGTTGCTTTCCAGGGTCACTACTCGCGCTTCGTGGACATGGCTCAGACGTAGACCTCGGTTGCAGGGTCTCGCGGCTGATGTCGGAGTCTCACGGGCCGTGTCGTACCGACGTCGTATACGACCTCAGCGTGAGACCAGCGCCTGGGGTGCTGCTGCTCAGCGCTTCGTCTCGTACCTGGTCAGGACCACGCCGCCGGGAAACGTCCGCGTCTCCAGCAGGTTCAGGTTCACCCAGCTGTCCAGCGCGGTGAAGAACGGCGTGCCGCCGCCCACCAGGACCGGATGGGCGGCGATCTGGTACTCGTCGATCAGCCCGGCGCGCATGGCCGCCGCGGCGAGCGTTGCGCCGCCGATGTTCATCGGGCCGCCGTCCCCGGCCTTGAGCCGGGTGATCTCGGCGATCGCGTCGCCGGTGACCAGGCGGGTGTTCCAGTCGACCTTGTCGATCGTCGAGGAGAACACCACCTTCGGCGTGTCCCGCCAGTTCCGCGCGAACTCGATCTCCGCCGGGGTGGCGTTGGGCTGCTGGTCGCCGGTCGGCCAGTGGGAGCTCATCGTCTCCCACAGCTTGCGACCGTACAGCGACAGGCCACTCGCCTGCTCGTGGTCGAGCCACCACTGGAACAGCTCGTCGCTCGGCGGTCCGCCCCAGCCGATGTCGTCGCAGGCGGCGGCGATGTAGCCGTCCAGGGTCAGGTTCATGCCGTAGATCAGCTTCCGCATGGCCCAGCCTTCCGTCCGTGGGTGTCCGGCGTATAGACCAGCGCGGTGCGGGAACTCATCGGTGCGCGATCTGGCTCGCCGGTAGCCCTCGTGCTCGGGGCTCAGCGTTGCCCGTCCTGCTCAGGTCAGCACCGCTCCAGGCCGCGCTAGAGCTGCCGCAGGTGGTCGCGGAGGCTGCGGGCCACTTGGGCCATGAGGGCGTCGGCGCCGGGCTGGGTTCCGGCGGGTACGAGTGACTCGGTGAGGACGGCGACCGCGAAGGCCTGGCCGTCGGAGTGCTCGACGACTCCGATTTCGTGGCGGAGGTTGAGGAGAGTGCCGGTCTTGGAGGACCAGTTGGTGGCGTCGGTGCTGAAGTCCGGGGCGAGGCGGTGCCGGTGGACGTTGTGCGCCATGAGGCCGCGTACGCGCTCGGCGACTTCCGGGTGGATCGTCGACGGTGTCCACAGGGACTGGAGCAGGTCGGCGTAGGAGCGTGCGCTGCCGGTGTTGGCGCGGGTGGTGTCGAGCTGCGGCACTCGGTGTCCGCGGCCGCCGGTGCCGGCTTCGATGGCGAGGGCGTGGGCGAGGTGGGCCTGGTCGGTGCCGAATCGTTCCACTGGGGTGTCGGACAGTTCGTGCATGCCGTGCCGGACGGTGATGCCGTGGATGCCGAGTTCGTGGAGGATGCCGGCGACCTGGGCGGGCGGGGTGAGGTCGAACAACACGTCTGCGGCGGTCCCGTCGCTCACGCACGTGCTCAGGTAGAGCAGGTCGTCCACCGCGACCCGGGCGCCGTGGCGGAACCGGCTGAGGCCGGTCGGACCGGGTGTGGTGATCCGTCCGGGTCGTACGTCGAGCATGGTGGCACCGTCGAGTTCGCCCCGTCGGATGCGCTCGGCGGTCGCGAGCGCGAGTGGGATCTTGACCAGGGAAGCGGAGGGTAGCTGGGTGTCCGGTTCGATGCTCAGCTCGTCTCGCGTGTGCAGATCCCGTACGAGCAGGCAGGCGTGCAGGCCTCCGTCGTGGAGTTGCCGGCGCATGTCGTGCAGCAGGGCCTGGGCCTCTGTGCTCACTTCGCCGCACCTTCGACTGCCGCTTCTGCTGTGGTGTCGGGGGCGTCGGTTCGGGGCTGCGCTCCGAGGCAGCGGGCGAGTGCCGCGCCGAGGCGTGCTTCGATGCGCTGCGGATGGCCGTCCGCGGCTGCGAGGGCGTACCCGCGGCTGAGCGTGATTTCGCCGATGGGCCGCCAGTTCAGGGCGAATTCCGCGGCCTGTGCGGGGGAGCACAGCAACAGGTCGCGTGTGCAGAGGACTTCGGCAGCGGCACGCGTCAGGTCGTCGGTGGTGGCGAGCTGTGCGGGCCGCAGTCCGACCGCGTCGCGCAGTCGCGTCAGCGGGTCGCGGATGTGCGGCACATCGTCCTCCGGTTGTATCCAGATACGGGAGGCCGGGCCGGTGGTGGTGCGTCCGGTGCGCAAGGTTTCGACGTACAGGCGCTTCACTCCGGGATCCCGGGCACCGGCGAGACCGAGGGGTACCGACCATGTGGCCTCGCCGGGCGGCACCGCGAGCAGGGTGGCGTGCGCTCTCCCGGCCGGCGCCCCGGATGCCCCTGCCCCCTGCTGGGAGTGGACGAGTTCCTGGCGCTGAGCCGGTGTCGCGACGCGGATTTCGAGCGTGACTGCGTGGGCTCGTGCTTCGGCGACGAGACGGGCGAGACCGGCTGCCGGGCAGACGGCGGGCATCGCCAGCCGCCACGGTTTGCGCTGGGCGGCCTCTGCTTCGTGCAGCAGCACATCGGCTGCGTGCACGAGTTGCCGTGCGGCCGGCAGCATGTCCCGGCCGAAGGACGTGAGGACGGCTCGGCGCGACGTGCGCTCGAACAGCTGCTCACCGAAGCGTTCTTCCAGGGCGGCGATACGACGGCTGGCAACGGGCTGGGACATCCGGGCGGCGTCCGCACCGACGGTGAAACCGCCGTGCTCGCTGACACTGACGAACGCGCGACACGCTCCCACAAGATCCACACCCGTGACTCTATGACGGATCGGCATGGAACGGCGCCGAAGTGTATTGGACTGCATGGCCGGCCGCCGGTGAGGTTGGTTCCGGCACTCACTCACGACCACGTACCGGGATGGGCCGGGTTGCTCGCTCCATCCTGTGATGCGCCCTGCGTGCGGGGCGCCCCGTCCGGGAGGTTCGGATCAATGCAGCAGACTCGTGCGCCCCTTCGCGCCGTTGCCGGTGCGCTCGCGGTGCTCGCCCTCGTGCCGGTCGTGGGCTGCGGGGAGGGCGGGTCCGCGGACTCGTCGTCCCGGTCGTCGCCGTCGTCCTCGTCGTCCGCCGCGACGACCGGGTCGGGTTCGGAGGAGAAGCCGTACGACCGAGAATTCGAGGGACTGGAGCGGGAGTTCGAGGCGCGGCTCGGTGTTTACGCCGTCGACACCGGCAGCGGACGCGAGGTGGCCTACAACGACGGCCGGCGGTTCGCGTACAACTCCACGTTCAAGGCCCTGGCCGCCGGGGCGGTACTGCGCAAGTACTCCCAGGACGGCATGGACCGGGTGATCCATTACTCCAGGGACGATCTGGTCGCCCACTCTCCCGTGACCGAGAAGCACGTGGGCACCGGGATGACTCTGGACGAGTTGTGCGACGCCGCCGTCCGCTACAGCGACAACACCGCGGCAAATCTGCTCTTCGATGTGCTCGGCGGGCCCAAGGGGCTCGACGCGGCACTTGAGGACATCGGCGACGACGTGACACGGATGGAACGCCGCGAGCCGCAGCTGAGCCGATGGACTCCGGGCTCGACGCGTGACACGAGCACGCCGCGGGCACTGGCAGAGGATCTGCGGGCGTACGTCCTGGGGGACGTCCTCGGCAAGGGTGACCGCAAGCAGCTCACCGAGTGGCTGCGGACCAACACCACGGGGGACGAACTCATCAGGGCAGGAGTGCCCGAGGACTGGGAGGTCGGCGACAAGACCGGAAGCGGCAGCTACGGCGGGCGCAACGACATCGCCGTGATCCGGCCTCCCGGCGGCGCCCCGATCGTCGTCGCGATCTTGTCGCACCGCAAGGAACGGGATGCGGACTTCGACGACGAACTGATCGCGAAAGCGGCGTCGGTCGTCGCCGGCACGCTGCGGTAACAGGAACCCCCGGCGCGGGAGGCGTTGCCCGTGAGGTGGCGTTGCCCGTGAGGTGCCGTTGTCCGTGAGGTGGCACTGCCCCTGGGGGCTGCCGGCGCCGCGACCGCCGTTCGTGGAGGCGCTCACCTCGCACGGCGGTGCCGAAGGCGGCACCGGGCCGGCCCGCGGGTGGCCGGCCCGGCCTCAGGCACCCGCCCGTCGCCGTGCCCGGTGGTTGGCGACGTTGAGGCGGTTGCCGCACACGTCCGGAGTGCAGTAGCGGCGGCGGCCGGCACGGCTGGTGTCGATGAACATGCCCTCGCACGTGGAGGAGGTGCAGCTGCGGAAGCGGCTGTGGCTCAAGGTGTGGATCACGCCGAGTACGCCCGCGGCCGTGAGGACGGCCAACTCCTCGGCGAGGGACGCCTGCTGGGAGGTCGCGGCATACCACTGCCATGGGCCGTCCTCGGCGTCCCGTAGCAGCACCGGCCTGCTGCCCGCACGCGTCACGAGGGTGTTCGCCGCGTCGACCGCATGATCCTCGGCGTGCGTCTCCAGGATGCCGCGGAGCTCGGCGCGGAGGGCGTGCACCCGCCGGAGGTCGTCGTCGGTCGGACGGGCGGCTGCCGTCAGCGGCCCGGGAGAGCCGCCCACGCCGTGTTCGTCGAGGAAGCGCGTGAGGTCTGCGGGGGTGCGCAGGGCCTCGCCGGTGCTTCTCCGCACCTCCGGAGCGGTGTTGACGAGGGCGGTCGCCACCCCGGCCCCAAGGGCGTAATTGGAAAAAGAGACCTTCAAGCCTTACCTCGCTGCTACTGTAACTGGAGAACACAGACTATACCCCTTAGCCTATGCCTGGTTGGGAGTGCCGTATGACCACGAGTACAAGGCGTCCACGGATGTGGGGACTTCGCCAGCGGGTGCGCGTCAGCGGCGGTGAGGTCGCCATGGACGTCTTCGGGGAAGGGCCGCCGGTGGTTCTCGTCCACGGCACTCCGGCATGGTCGTTCCTGTGGCGCGAGGTCGCTCCTCTGCTGGCGCGGACGCACACCGTCCACGTATGGGACCTGCTCGGTTTCGGCGACTCCAGGCTCCGCCCGGGAGTCCGTCCCTCCATCGCCGAACAGGCGCGCACACTGGCCGAACTCGTCGGGCACTGGGGCCTGGAGGCGCCCACCCTGGTCGGGCACGACATCGGCGGAGGGATCGTGGCGCGCGCCCACCTGACCGAGGGCGTACGCGCCGGCCGGCTCGCGTTCCTGGACGCGGCGGTCCTCGGCCCCTGGAACACGCCCTTCACCGAGCACATGCAGCGTCACGCGGACGTCTACCGCACCATGCCCACCGAGATCTTCCATGAGCTGATCGCCGGTCGTCTCCGCACCGCCACCCATCGCCCGATGTCCGGCGAAACCGCCGACGCCTACCTCGCTCCCTGGGCCGGAACCGACGGCCAGAGCCGCTGGATCGACCAGGTGTCGAGCGTCAGCTTCGAGGACACGCGCCATGCCGCGGCCCGGCTGGGGCAGATCGCCGTTCCCGCGCTCGTGCTGTGGGGCGCAGCGGACGAATGGCTCGACACCTCCACCGCGGACCGGCTCGCGGCGGCCATACCCGGCGCACGCCAGGCGCGGGTGGCGGGAGCGGGGCACTTCATCGCGGAGGACGATCCGCAGGCGACCGCGGATGCGCTACTGGAGTTCCTGGCCGTTCCGGTCGCATGAGGGCGGCGGCGAGGCCCGGCAAGTGCCCTTCGATGCGCGGCGAGTGTGAGTGCCGTGCGGCAGTGAGGGCTACGCGGTGAGGGTTACGGGTTACGCGTTACGCGGTGAGGGTGAGGGCCAGGGCGGCGGCGGCCGGGAGGGCCTGGACGACGACGATGCGGCGGCTGACCGTGAGCGCGCCGTAGACGCCGGCGACGACCACGCAGCAGAGGAAGAAGATCCGCGCCTGGGACCCGGTCGGCTCGGATGCGAGCAGGCTCCAGATCAATCCCGCGGCCAGAAAGCCGTTGTACAGGCCCTGGTTGGCCGCGAGCGGTGCCGACTCCTCCGCGAACTCCGGGGTCGTGCCGAAGACGGCACGGCCGCGGGGCGTGCGCCAGAGGAACATCTCCAGTATCAGGAAGCCCAGGTGGAGAAGGGCGACCAGGGCGGTGAGCGCGACGGCGGCGGTGTGCACGAAGTCCTCCGGGGAGTATGTGAGTTGGAATTCACGACCAACTCGGACGCCGGGACTCTAACACGAGGGTTTGATTTTCCAATCAAGACTGGTTGGGTGGTGGTCATGACGAGGCGAGAGGTGAACCCGCGGGAGTGCTCGCTGGCTTCGGCGCTGAACGTGGTCGGTGAGAAGTGGTCACTGCTGGCCCTGCGCGAGGTGTTCTACGGCGTGCACCGTTTCGACGGCATCGTCCGCAACACCGGAGCGCCCCGCGACGTACTCTCCACGCGGCTGCGCACGCTTGTAGACGGCGGTGTGCTGCGGCGCGTCCGCTACTCCGAACGTCCGCCGCGGGACGAATACCACCTCACCCAGGCGGGCCGGGAACTCGCGCCTGCCATGCTCGGCCTGATGCGCTGGGGCATGCGGTGGGTGCCGGGGGCACCAGTGGGCCCCACGCCCTTCACACATGACTGCGGAGGACCGCTCGACGCCGGGATCGTATGCACCTCCTGCGGGGAAACCACCCCGCCGCCCGGTGACGCGGCACTCCCGGACACCGGTACGGCAGAGGGCACTTGAGCGTCCGGGGCGCTTCCGGCGCCCCGGACGCGGGGCGCCGGACCGCCGCCACCGGCGCAGGTCGCGCGACCGGCTCGTCAGGTCGCGGCTCCGGCAGACCCTGTAGGTCCCGCAGGCCTGCAGGTGCTGCAGGTCCCCGCACGTTCACTCCAGTACGCGCAGCTTCGCGCCGTTGTTCCACGCCTCCAGCAGGCCGCGGTGTACGGCTGTCACCTCGTGGCGCGCGGCCATCAGCAGGGCGTCCCGGGTGAAGGGTGCCGTGGCGACGAGCAGGGCGACGTCGGCCTTGTACTCCAGCCTGGCCATGCCGATGAATCCCTGCACATCGCCGCTGGTGATGCTGGAGGAGGGGGTGCGCGCCTTGCACTGGACGACGAGGCGCCGGCCGTCTGCGGTGTAGCCGAGGACGTCGGCGCCGGCGTCGCCGTGGCCGCCGGTGACGGTGACCTGGGCGCAGCCGTCCCGGCGGCACAGCCAGGCGACGTGCCGTTCGAACTCCCGCCCGTTCATGGCATCCAGCGCCGCCATGGAACCGGCCGCCTCGTGCTCCCGCAGAACGCGTCTGAGCTGGACCATCTCCGCCTCGTTCTCCGCGAGTTGGCGGCGCAGCTCACGCTGGGACTCGATGGCCTGGTTGAGGAGGGGCACGATCGTCCGCCCGATGACGCCGCGCACGGTCTCCTCCGCGAGCTGCCGTACCCGCGTCTCGTCCACGCCGGGAGGACCGGACGAGCGCAGGGGGTGCCGCTCCGCGAGACTCTGCGCGATGCGCTCGTCCAGCCACGCGATGAGACTGTGGACGACGGACTCGTCCACAGGTCCTGGACCGGTACGGGGGCCAGTCGGGGGCGTGGGTGACGCGGTCCGGCCGGCCTGCTCGGCGTCGAGCAGATACGTACGGACCCGCCTCGCGACGTCGCTGTCGCGGAGCAGCATGGCGACGTTGAGGACGGCGCGGCGAGTGAACAGAGCCAGGTTGGAGCGGGGCTGTGGATAACTCTCGGGAAAGAGAGACAGGGTGTCTCTCTTAAAAAGCTCCAGCTCAGAGCCGCGCAGCGTACGCATACCGTTCTCTGTCAGCTCTTCGCGGTGCCGCTGCATCAGCCTGTTGACAGTGCGTTCGGTCACCTCGAAGTAGTCGGCGACCATGCGCGTCGTCACGTGCAGGCCGTCGGGCAGCAAGGAGAGCAGCTTGACCTTGTCGAGTGCTTCCGTTCGTTCCGCGACGGACGCCCGCAGCGTCTGCGATTCCAGCAGTGCGCCCTCGTGCACCATGACACCCCTCCCCACCGGGCGGACCCGGACACAAGTGGGCATCCCCGTTGATCCCACCCCTGTCGGGATCAACGACGCATGAAATGAGAAGACACGCTCGAATTGCGGTCGTTCTTGCGATTCGAACCGAACGATTCGAACCGAACGGGCGGCGGTCCGGGGTGCGTTACTGCACTTCTGGTTCCCGCGTCTCTGAGTACCTGTGATCAGAGCTGCATCTTGAAGCCCAGGTGGGACGCTTCGAAGCCGAGACGCTCGTAGAAGCGGTGAGCCTCGATGCGGGTTGCGTCCGAGGTGAGCTGGACCAGGACGCAGCCCTCGCGGCGGGCCTCCTCGATCGCCCACTGGATCAGCCTGCTGCCGAGCCCGTCGCCGCGTGCGTCGGCGTGGACGCGGACCGCCTCGATGAGGGCGCGCGTGGAGCCGCGCCTGGACAGGCCGGGGATGACGGTGAGTTGAAGGGTGCCGATGGGCCGTCCGTCGCGTTCTGCGACCACGAGGTGCTGGTTCGGGTCAGTGTCGATGCGGTCGAACGCCTCGCGGTACACGGCCGTTTCGTCGGGGCTCTCCCGCTGAGCGCCGAGGTGGTCGTCGGCGAGCATGGAGACGAGGGCCGGTACGTCGTCGGCGGTCGCGCGCCGCATCGTGATCGGCGCCGGAGCCGGTGCGGACGGCGACGACGCCGACGACGGCGTTGATGACGGGGGCGGGGTCCCGGTGCTCATGATCGCAGCTTACGCCCCGGTATTGGCCAGAGGTTGGACTCGGTCGGAAAGTGCACAAGCGGGCGGGAGTGCGGGTTGTGCGGCGATGGGCCCCGGTTCTCGGTACGCGGTCCGCGTCACCTCGTACGTCGCCGCTCACGGCACATTCCGCTTCCCGCTGCGCACGCTCGGCGCGGAGCGGCCGCGGCCGCGGCGTTGCCGGCCCCTGAGGACGTCGTCATGGGCTCAGGCTGGCTGACGGGACTGCCGCCCGGCCACCGGATTTCCCCTCGTCCTGGCCGCCGGGCGGCGCGCTGTGGTCTGGCCTGTTGCCGTGGGACCCGGCGGACCCGGCGGGCCCGGCGGATCCGGTGGATCCGGTGGCCGCAGCCGCCCTTCCCGTACGGGCTGCGCGCAGGCGGCGCCCGCGCCGGGTCGGGCCCCAGGGCTTGAGCACGGAGACCGCCGTGAGGAAGGCGTACAGCGACAGGGAGACGGCGGGCGGCATGAGGAGGTCGGTGGCCGGTACGGTCTCGCCGGCGGCCGCCATCGCCGCGGCCTCGCCTGCTCCGGGTCTGAAGGAGAAGACGGTGAGGCCGGTCGCGGCGAGGGTCAGCCAGAACTTCACCCACACCCAGCGGTACCTGGCCAGTCCCCACGATGTGCCGAGGGAGAGCACGAGCCCGGTGGTCAGGGAGAGCAGTGCGACGGGGAGCAGCAGCCAGTCGGCGAAGAGCTTCATGGCCGTGCTGGCGGGTACGGCGAGGGCGTCCGGGTCGCGTGCGCCGGCGATCGCGAGGGTCAGCAGGCACAGCGAGATGCCGAGCCAGCCGACCGAGACGGTGACGTGGGCGACGAGGACGGCTCTTCTTGCGGGGCGCGGCAGGCGCGGCAGACGCGGTAGCTGAGGCATGTTCCACAAGGTGCCGGGCGGCCGCGGCCCACCGCGTCTTACGGCGGGAGTACTTCGCTCTACTCGCAGCCGAGTACGGCTGCTTCGCGTGCAGCCCGCGTTCGCCTGCATAGGCTTCCGCGGCTGCGGCGGTCGCCGCGACGGCCTCCGGCGGTCCGCCCGGCCGCCCTCGTCGCCCTCGGTGAGCTGCGTCGGGGCGCCGCCGATCGGAGGTCACTACGATCGATCGCATGGCCTCTTCGCCCTCCGCTCCGTCAGGCCGGCCGTCCCGGCTCCATCTCTTCGATCTCGACGGCACGTTGATCCACGGTTCGTCCGCAGCGGTGGAGATTTCGCATCAGCTCGGCCTGGACGATGAGATCCGCGAACTCGAACTCGCCTTTGCCGCAGGTGGAATGACGCCGCCGGATTTCGCGGCACGTGCGTGCGCGATGTGGTCGGAACTGACGGAGGATCACGTCACCGCCGCTTTCCTGGAAGCCCCATGGCTTTCCGGGATTCGCGAAGTATGGGAGGAGATACGGGAACGCGGTGAGCGGTCCGCCGTCATATCGCTCTCGCCCGACTTCTTCGTGCGCCGCCTGCTTGTTCAGGCTCCGCCTTCGCGTACGGCGCGCGGCGCCGCGTACGCGGCGGACGCGGCGGCCGACACCGCAGGTCCGGCCAGCCGTGCGGGCAGTCGTACAGGCAGGCGTACGGGTGGTTCTACGGACCTCCGCGCGGATTCCGTCGCCAACGGCCGAGGCGGGGGCGCGGACGCCACTTACGGTTCCCGTTGGCCGGCCGTCCCCTTCCGCGAGGCGCCGGACCCGGCGGGGATTCTCTCGGCGGAGGCGAAGGTGCGGATCGCGGATGAACTCTGCGCGGAATTCGGTGTTTCGAGAAGTGAATGTGTGGCTTACGGCGACTCGATGTCGGATGCGGCGCTGTTCGCTGCGGTGCCCGTGTCGGTGGCCGTGAACGGCGACGGTCATTTGCGGGGTCTCGCGTCGGCCGAGTACGAGGGGGAAGATCTTCGCGAGGCATACGGACTTGTCCGTAAAGGTCCGTAATTCCCTCTCAGTGGTGCACGTCACGTAATTCGCCCCCTGTACGGACGGGACTTGTGTGGCGAAGTGATAACGGTATGGTCGAGTCCGCATCGTGCGCGGTACGGCGACAACCCGCTGTCGGTGTCAGGGGGCCGCACCACAAGAACGACGTTCCTAATGCGTGACTGCGCAGCTTGTACGTAGGAGTTCGAGGCGAGGCAGACCATGACGACCACATCGGCCGGTAACGGTCCGTCCGCAGGAGACGGCAGCAGTGAGAACGACGGCGGCTGGGGTTGGTTCACCCCTGCGCAGCCGGCCACCGAGGCGGCGACGTCCCGGCGCAACGAGCAAGACGAGCCGGGCGAGCAGGGTGAACCGGCAGAGCAGGCCCGGCAGGCGGAGACCGCCGCTCGTCGCGAAGCGGACAACGACGCCCCGCAGGCGGGAAATCGACCGCTGAGCCCTGTCACCACCGGACCGGGTGCCGGCCGGGCCCTGTGGGCCGAGACGGCCGAGGAGGCGGCGATACCGGTGCCGGCACCGGCGGATCCGAACGCTCCACCTGCTCCACCTGCTCCACCCGCTCCGTCCGGCCCGCCCAATCCGCCCGCCTCAGGTTCCCCTGCGGCCACGGACGTTCCGGGCACCCCGGGCAACGGGCAGCGCGGAGGACCGGTTCCCGGTTCGTGGCCCGGCGGCGGTTCCGAGGCGCCGCGCGAACATCCCAGCGCCCCGCGCGAACATCCCTCCCCGTACGCCGCCCCCGGGCCCGGCCCCGGGTCCGCCCCCGGTTCCGGTCAGGGCCCCGGCCTCGCCCCCGAACCGCATGCCTCTGCGGCCCAGGCCCCGCCCCGTACCCCGCCCCGGCCACCGCACCAGCCCCAAGGCCAAGGCCAGGGCCAGCCCCAAGGCCAGGGCCAGGCCCCGTACCCACCGGGCCCCCAGCCACAGGCGGAGAGACAGCCGCAGCCCCGAGCCCCTCTGCACGACGACGCGTCGGCTCCCACGGCTCCGTCGGCTCCCACGGCTCCGTCGGCTCCCACGGCTCCGTCCGCTCCGCCGGCACCGACCGCCCCGCCCGTCCCGCCGGCTCCGCCTGCCGGGACCGTGCCCGCCGCACCTGCGGCAGACGTCGAGTCGCGCGACGCCATGCTGATCCGGCGGACGCTGGAAGAGGTCGAGCCGCGTGCCGACGCGGCCACCGCGTACTTCTACGCGCTGCTCTTCGTGCAGCATCCCCAGCTTCGCGACCTCTTCCCGGCCTCCATGGACACCCAACGGGACCGCCTGTTCAGGGCGTTGCTCACCGCCGTGCGCCTCGCCGACGAAGTGGACGCGCTCGCCGAGTACTTGGCCGGTCTGGGCCGCGGTCACCGCAAGTACGGCACGCTGCCCGAGCACTATCCCGCCGTCGGCGAGTGCCTGCTCGGCGCACTCGCCCAGTACGCCCCCGAGAGCTGGGGCCCGGAGACCGAGGACGCGTGGGTCCGCGCGTACACGACGATCTCGCAGGCCATGATCGACGCCGCCGCCGAGGACGCACAGCGAGCCCCGGCCTGGTGGAACGCCCAGATCGTCTCGCACGAGCTGCGCACCTCGCAGATCGCGGTGATCACCCTCCGCCCGGACCAGCCGTACCCCTTTCTCGCGGGCCAGTACACGAGCATCGAGACGCCCTGGTGGCCCCGCGTCTGGAGGCACTACTCCTTCGCTTCGTCGCCGCGCTCCGACGGGCTGCTCACCCTCCATGTGAAGGCCGTCCCGACGGGATGGGTCTCCAGCGCCCTCGTGAACCGCGCACGCCCCGGCGACGTACTGCGGCTGGGTCCGCCGGCGGGCAGCATGACCGTCGATCACGCCACCGAGAGCGGGCTGCTCTGCGTCGGCGGCGGCACGGGGATAGCACCCATCCGGGCACTCGTGGAGGATGTCGCCCAGCACGGCCGCGCACGTCCCGTGGAGGTCTTCTACGGCGCGCGCAGCGATCACGATCTGTACGACTTGGACACGATGATGCGGCTCGAGCAGCAGCACCGCTGGCTCTCGGTGCGTCCCGTGGTCGCCACCCCGCCGGGGTCGGCGTTCGCGAACGCCCTGCCGGGGCAACTCCCGGACGCCGTACGACAGTACGGCCCCTGGTCCGCGTACGACGGCTATCTCTCGGGGCCGCCCGGCATGATCCGCAGCGGTGTGGACGCGCTGGTGGCGTCGGGTGTCCCGGCCGACCGGATACGGCACGACTCGCTGGCGGAGCTTCTCCTCAGCGGAGAGCGGACGTCTGAATGAGCCGACGCAACCGGTACGGGCACGGGCACCGGCACGGCTGCAGGGTGCTCTCCCAGTGCGAGTGATGCGCACGGGCAGCGCGTACGAGTAACGCGAACTGCGGCGCCCGGCGCACTGGAACGAGAGCGCGAAACCAACGCGCAACGCGAAGCAAGACACGGAACACGGAACACGCAACACAGCAAGACGCAACACGCAACACGGGAAACGAGCACGAGGCAGAGGAAGGAAAAGGGGTCAGCGGCGTGGCTGAGGCGGAGGAGCCACGTCCGTGGGTCGGGCAGGACTCACGGGCGCGGCACGGGCACGAACACGACAGGGCGGCACCCGACGGGCCGCTGCGCCGACCGGGCAGTGACGGGGAGCGGCGGCTGCAGCGCCGGCTCGGCACGTCCGACCGCGCGCAGCGCTTCTACGACGAGCAGGTGCTCGACCATCTCAACGACCGGATGCGGGAGTTCGTGCAGCGGCAGGAGATGTTCTTCCTGGCCACCGCGGACGCGTCGGGCGAGTGCGACAGCAGCTTCCGCGCCGGTCCGGCCGGTTTCCTCCAGGTGCTGGGCGAACGCACCCTGGCCTACCCGGAGTACCGCGGCAACGGCGTGCACGCCAGTCTCGGCAACATCCAGGAGAACCCGCACCTGGGCATCATGCTGGTCGACTTCACGCGGGCACGCATCGGTCTGCACATCAACGGCCGCGCCAAGATCGTCGAGGACGAGGAGATCCGCGCCTCGTATCCGCATCTGCCCGAGGACCCCGTGCCGGGGCGGCGGGCGCAGATGTGGGTGCATGTGGAGGTCGAAGAGGCCTACATCCACTGCGCGAAGCACATACCGCAGATGCAGAAGGCGCCAAGGCGCACCGCCCGCGACTGGGGCACCGACGACTACAAGCGCAAGGGCGGCGACTTCTTCGGCACGGCCCGTGACGCACGTGAGCACACGGACCTCGACGGCGAGGGCGGCGCGCGCGAGCACGTCCCCGCTGCCGATCCGGCCGTTCCCGATGCCGAGTCGCACGTTCCGGCTGCCGAACCGGCGTCCTCGCCTGTCTCTCCTTCCTCGTCCACAGGCACCTCCTCGGCCGCTTCCCCGGCCACCGCCTCCGCAGCTTCCCCGGCTCCCTCCGCCTCCTCCGCCACCCTGTCCGCGTTCGACGAACTGCCCGGATACGCGCGGGAAGAGGCACACCCGGAGCCTGCCCCCGCTGCCCGCGAGGCCGACGGTGTAACGGCGTCCGTCGAGGTGCCCGAGCAGCGGCGCTCCCCCGAGTCCGAGTCGCCGGGTCTGCCGGAGCAGCGGCGATCCCCGGACACGCCCTGGCCGGCGGAGATGCCGCCGCCACCGCGTTTTCCCACGACCTCGCTCAACTCGCAGGAGCAGCCGGGCCGTACGGCGATGGACGGGGCGTCCGGCGCCCTGGCCGCCCGCGGTGGCCCGGTTGCCGGTTTCTCCATGAGCGGTTCCGATCCGCAGGCGTGGCGGCAGGAGGCCGAGCGCGCGCTGGCCGAGGCGCAGCGGCGTGGCGAGGTGAGCGAAACGAGCTCGTTCCAGGGCTGGTTCGGCTGAGGACGGGCATCCGACGCCGCCTGGTTCATCCCATGTCGGTGGCGAGGAGGGCCAGTACGCCCTCGATGTTCTTGTCGAGGTATGATCGCAGGGCCGGCGGTACGACCTCGACCGACGCGATGCCGCGGCGGGTGAAGGGCACCCGCACGAACTCGTACAGTCCGCACGGCTCGTCGACCTCCGGTCCGTGCCTGCGGGACAGGTCCATCGAGGCGAGGCGGCAGACGAAGAAGTGCTGCACCTTCACGCCGGCTTCGCCGCCGTCGGTGGTGTGCGGAACGGTGTCGACGAATGCCGGGACCACGTCCGTCACCTTCGCGCCCAGCTCCTCGTCGACCTCGCGGTGCAGCGCGTCGATGACGGTGGCGTCCACGTCCGGTTCCACGCCCCCTCCGGGGGTGATCCAGTACGGTTCACGGCCGGGCTTGGTGCGCTTGATCAGGACGAGGCGGGGGGTGCCGGAGCCGTCTCCGTCGAGGAGGATGGCGCGGGCGGTGCGCTTGACCACGGGACGTTCATCGGCCATGGGTGAGGTCTGGCCCGTGGAGGGGCGGGTCAAACACAGTCCCGTGTGGATGTACGGACATCCGGACCTGGCTGCCGTCGGGACGGGCCCGGGGACACTCCATAACCCCACAGGACGTGCACGCGCAATGGCGAATATCTCCACAGAGGTATATCGATAATGTCGTCTCCGTCACTGGACATTGACGCAGAGTCAACTAACCTGGTGTAGGCGGTTCTTCGCGCGTTGAGCCGCGACCGGGCGGTTCGAGGCATGAGGGGGGAGCCTCGAACCGCTTCGGCCTGTAAGGGGATACGGGAGATCCGGGTCGGCCGAAGCCCGGCGTCTCCGAGCCGCACGGCGCATTCCTCCGCATCGCACGGCGCGTACACCTGCATCGCACGGCGCATACCGCCGCATCGCACGGCGCATGTCTCCGCGCCGCCCTTTCGCCAGTCACAACTCGCGCCCTTCGCATGAGAGTTGCCGTCCGCAGCCGCGAGGAGTCCGCGAGGAGCCGGCCCGCACGGCCCTGCAGCCCGCCCGCCGCAGGGTCTTTTCCATGTCTGCCCGCCTGTTGACCGCGGAACGAGACGCCCTCAATACTGCGTTCGCAGTACGTGCAAGTGTGCGTCAGTCGAACGAACGGAGACCATGATGTCGCCGGGAGCGATCCTGAAGAGCGCCTTCACCAGCAAGCTCTATGTCACGGTTCTGATCGCGATCGTCCTCGGTGCGGCCCTCGGCCTCGCGGCACCCGGCGTCGGGGCGTCCATGGAGCCGGTGGGCACCGGGTTCATCTCGCTGATCCAGATGCTGATCGCGCCGGTGATCTTCTGCACGATCGTCACCGGCGTCGCTTCGGCGGGCGAACTCACCAGCGTCGGCCGGATCGGCGTGAAGGCCCTGGTCTACTTCGAGGTCCTCACCACGGTCGCCCTGGTCATCGGGCTGGTCGTGATGGACGTGGCCGCGCCCGGGGCCGGCGTGCACGCCGACCCGGAGAAGGTCGAAGTGACGGGCAGCGCCCGGGGTTACATGGAGCAGGGCGAGGCGCAGCACTGGTACGACTTCATCGTCCAGATCATCCCCGACAGCATGGTGGGCGCCTTCACCGAGGGCAACGTGCTCCAAGTGCTGCTGATATCCGTGCTGTTCGCCATCGCGGTCACGATGCTCGGCGAGCGCGGCGAACCGCTGGTGCGCGGGATCGAGCGGGTCGGCGAGGCCGTCTTCGCCATCGTCCGGCTGATCATGTACCTCGCACCGCTCGGCGCGTTCGGCGCCATGGCCTTCACCGTGGGCAAGTTCGGCACCGACACCCTCGTCTCGTTGCTGGGCGTGGTGCTGCTCTTCCTCGGTGCAAGCGTCTTCTTCTCCGTCGTCGTGCTCGGCATTGTGGCCCGCCTCTGCGGCATCCGGGTCCTGCGGCTCTACCGTCACTTCAAGGCGGAGCTGCTCATCACGCTGGGCACCGCCAACTACGAGGCCGTAATGCCGCAGTTGATGACCAAGCTGGTCGATCTCGGCTGCCCCAAGCGGATCGTCGGCCTCACCGTGCCCTCGGGCTACGCGTTCAACGGTGACGGCGTCTGCCTCTACCTCGGGTTCGCCTCCCTCTACATAGCCCAGGCCTTCGATGTGCACATGTCCTTCTGGCAGCAACTCGGCCTGCTCGCCGTCTTCATGATCACCTCGAAGGGGAGCGCGGGAGTGGCCGGCGCGGGCTTCGTCATCCTCGCCGCCACGCTGTCGACCACGGCGGCCGTTCCCGTCGCCGGCATCATGCTCATCCTCGGCATCGACCGCTTCATGTCCACGCTGCGCGGGCTCGTCAGCCTCACCGGCCAGATACTCGGCAGCATCGTCGTCAGCCGCTGGGAAGGCGTCTTCGACAGGGAACGCGCACGTGCCGTGCTGTACGGGCGCGAACCGGCCGCCGTCTGCGCGCACTCGGGGCCCTCCGTCCCGGCAGAGCCCGACGACGAAGCCTCGGCGGGGGGCACCACCACCACCGCGAAACAGCCGTGACGGGCGGCCGGACCGGTTGCGGAAGCGGCACACCGCGGCTCCCGCAACCGGAAGTCCGGCCATCCGCGAGCACGAAACACCGCACCCGAACACCCGGCATCTGAAGGGAAATTGATGGCCCGGCTCGACTACGTCCGCCACGACAGCGAGGTCGCGGAACGCATCCGCCTGCGCAGGGGCGGGCCGCTGACCCCGCTGGACGGCATGCTGCTGCACAGCTCGCCCGTGGCGGACGGCTGGAACAACCTGCTCGGTGCCATACGTAACAGCACCTCGCTCCCCGCCGACGTCCGGGAACTCGCGGTCCTGCGCGTCGCCGCGCTGAACGGCGCACCGTACGAATGGGAGGCGCACGAACCGGTGGGGCGTGCCGCCGGGCTCACCGACGCGCATCTCGCCGCACTCCACGAAGGCGGCGACACCGCGGCGCTGACCGCGCGGCAGCGGGCGACGCTGGACTACACCGACGCCATGACCCGCCAAGTGGCCGTCGCCGACCCGGTCTTCGACGCGCTGCACGCCCACTTCGACGACCGGCAGATCGTCGAGCTGACCGCCACCATCGGCACATACAACCTGGTCTCCCGATTCCTCGTAGCCCTGGAGGTCGGCGCGGGGGAGGGCGAGAGCGACGGCGAAGTCGGAGGCGGCGGCCCGTCGCAGGAGCTGAGCGCATGAACACCGGTTGCGGACCCTCGGATCCGCCGGGCCCGCCGGACTCCCCGTGCCCACCGGGCCCGCCGGAATCCCCGTACCCGCCGGACCCGCCGGAATCCCCGTACCAGCCGGACCCGCCGCATCCGTGGCCGACGGCCCCGGGGCCGGACGGGTGCGGCCCCGGCAGCGGGCGCACCCACGGCCGGCTGGCCGGAAAGGTCGCCGTCGTCACCGGGGCGGGCTGCGTCGGAGCGGGCTGGGGCAACGGCCGTGCCGCAGCGGTGGTGTTCGCCCGCGAGGGCGCCACCGTCCTCGCCGTCGACCTCGACGAGGAGGCGCTGGCGACGACCGTCGCGCTCGCGGGCGAGCACGGCGGGCCGGCCGGCGGCCGCGCGCACCCGCATCTGTGCGACGTGACCGACTCGGCTGCGGTCGCCGCCATGGCTGAGCGCTGCCGGCGCGAACTGGGCGGACCCGACGTCCTCGTCAACAACGTCGGCGGCTCCCGTACGGGCGGCCCCGCCGAACTCGACGAGGACGGCTGGCGGGCCCAGCTCGACTACAACCTCACCAGCGTCTACCTCACCTGCCGCCACACCATCCCGATCATGCAGAGGCGCGGCGGCGGAGCGATCGTCAACACCGCTTCCACATCGGGCATGCGGTGGACGGGCTCGCCGCAGATCGGCTACGCCTCGGCGAAGGCGGGCATCATCCAGTTCTCCCGGGTCGCGGCGGTGCAGCACGCCCCGGACGGCATCCGCGTCAACACCGTCGTACCCGGCCAGCTGCACACTCCGATGGTCGAGGCGCGGCTCGCGGGGCAGCGCACCGGCGGTGACGCGGTGGCTCTGCTCGCCCAGCGCGAAGCGCGCATCCCCCTCGGGTTCATGGGCGACGGGCGCGACACCGCCAACGCCGCGCTCTTCCTGGCCTCGGACGAAGCCCGCTTCGTCACCGGCACCGAGATCGTCGTCGACGGCGGCATGACCGCCCGGTGCGACTGAAGCGACTGCAGCGGCTGAAGCGGCTGAAGCCGCCGAAACGGCTGAAACGAGTGAAACGACTGAACACCGCACCTACGACCTGGAGTTACGCCCGTGACCGAACCCTCAGGACCCGATTCCGGGGCCGCCACCTGCCCGCCGCCGGTCGCCGAGCCGCGCCGCCCCCGAACCGAGCTGCCCGCGGGAGCGTGCGACTCCCACTGCCATATCTTCGGCCCCACCAGCACCTTCCCCTACGCACCCGGACGGACCTTCACGCCGCCGGAGGCGCCCAGGGAACGGCTCGAGGAACTGCACCGGCTGCTCGGCCTGCACCGTGCGGTGATCGTGCAGTCCGCCTGCCACGGCAGCGACCACTCCGCGCTCCTCGACGCCCTGGACGCCGGTGCGGGCAGCTGCCGAGGGGTCGCCATCGTCACCTCGTCGACGCCCGCCGCCGAGGTGCGCCGCCTCCACGAGGCCGGAGTGCGCGGTGCAAGGCTGCACTTCACCCCGCATCTGGGTTCGGCGCCCTCGGAGGAGGAGATCCGTTCCGTCATCGGTCTCGTACGTCCGTACGGCTGGCACATCGCACTCCACGTGCAGGGCGACGGCATCGCCGAGCACGAGGAGATGGTCCGCTCGATCCCCCTGCCCGTCGTCGTCGATCACATGGCCCGCGTCGATCTGCGGGACGGCCTGGAGAGCCGTGCGGTGGGGGCGCTGCGCGGTCTGCTTCAGACGGGCCGGGTCTGGGTGAAGCTCAGCGGCGCCGACCGGCTCGCCACCGCACCGCCGCGGATGGACGACTCGGTCGCGCTCGCCCGTCTCCTGATGAGGGACGCGCCCGAGCGGGTCGTGTGGGGCACGGACTTCCCGCACCCCAACACCCGCGGATTCATGCCGGACGACGGCGACTTGACCGACCTGCTGCCCGAGATCGCGCCCGGTCCGGAAGATCTGCGGCGGCTTCTGGTGGAGAACCCCACGCGCTGCTTCGACTTCGCGGCGGGAACGGCGTCCTGACGTACCAGGAGCCAGGACCAGGAAGCAGGACCAGCAGCCAGGACCAGGAGGCAGGCTCAGTGCAGACCCGTGTACCCGATGTCGGCCGTGATCGCGTCCGCGGTCCCGACCACCCGCGGAACGCACACCTCGCGCAGCTCCTCCAGCGGCACCCGCGCCGCGTTCGCGGAGATGTTGACCGCGGCCAGCACGCGGCCGCCCCGCCCGCGTACCGGCGCGGCGGCGGAACGCACGCCCTCCTCGCGCTCACCGTCCACGACGGCGAACCCCTGCTCCCGTACGCGCTCCAGCTCACGCCGCAGTTCGGCGGCGTCCGTGATGGTGTTCCTCGTCAGCGGCTCCAGCCGCACATCCGCCAGCAGCGCGTCCAGCTCCTGCGGACCGAGCGCGGCCAGCAGCACGCGCCCCATGGACGTCGCGTACGCGGGCAGCCGGGAACCGATGCTCAAGGTGATCGACATGCTTCGCGCGGCCGGCACCCGGGCCACGTACACGATCTCCGCCCCGTCCAGTGTCGCCATCGAACAGGACTCGCGCAGCTCGTCGGCGAGCGCTCGCATCCGCGACTGCGCCGTCTCCCAGTACGGGAGTGCGGAGAGATATCCGAAGCCGAAGCGCAGCACGCGCGGCGTGAGCGCGAAGCGGCGTCCGTCGGTCTCGGCGAAGCCCAGGCGCTCGAACGTCAGGAGTATGCGACGGGCGGTCGCCCGCGAGAGGCCGGCGGCCTCGGCGGCCTCCGTCACCGACATCTGCGGCCGCTCCGCGGAGAACGACTCCAGAACCCGGAAGGCCTTCTCGACCGAGTCGATGACGTCGGGATCGCTACGTGACACTCCTTGCGCCCCCTGCCGCAACTCGCCGACCGGTCACCGGCAACCGCCGCAAACGCTACCTCAGCGCCGCCGTCCGAAAGGATCTCCCCCATGAGCGAGGGGCTGCTGTACGTCCTGTCCGAACCCGGCGAGGTGCCCGAGGAGGAGTTCCACGACTGGTACGACCACGAGCACGCCCCGGCACGCCTCGCCGTGCCCGGCATCCGCAACGGGTTCCGCTACCGGGCCGCGGACGGACGGGTCCCCTCCTGGATGGCCTGCTACGACCTCGATCTCGACGCGCTCGCAAGCCCGCAGTACGCGAGGCTGCGCACCCGCAGCCCGCGCGAACAGCGGGTCGTCGACGGGCTTGCCGTGCTGGACCGCCGCGTCTACCAACTGCTCGACTCCCACGGCACCGTGCCCGCCGAACCCGCCGAACGCGCCGAACCTCCCGTCGCGTTGTGCGTCGCCATGAGCACCGGCGACGAGGCGTCCTTCCACGACTGGTACCTGCGCGAACACATCCCCCTGCTGCACACCCTGCCGGGCTGGTGGCGCACGCGCCGTTTCCGCCGGACCGAGGGCGAGGGCCCGGACTTCCTCGCCGTTCACGACATCAGCGGCACGGACCTCTTCGAGACCGACGTCTACCGCCGCGCGACCGGCACCCCGCTCAGGGAACGCGTGATGCGCACCGTCACCGCCCGCGACCGCCGTGTCTTCCGCTTCCACACCGCGGTTACGCCGTACCCCGCACCCCAGGACGGCAGAAGCCAGGAATGAACGGGCGCAGTGGGACGGGGCGCGGTGGGTCCCGGACTCCGCGAACCGCTCCGCCCAGCTGATCGGACGGGCAGCCAGGGCCTCTCGTTTGGATCTTGCTGGGCTCGCGTGCCCCGGCACCGCGCCTCGCGGCGTTGTCGTCGGTCGCCGCTGCTCCGCAGGGACTCCCTCCTCCGCCTTTCCCCCAGCTACCGCTGGGAGGTGCCCCCACCACGGCACCGGACCCCGCTCCCTGATCCAGCCTGATCCGAACGAAAGACCCTAGCGCTCCACACGCTTCAGCCCGCGCACGGCCGGGATCGCCAGCAGCAGGGCGCAGGCGACGAGCGCCGTGGACGCGGCCACGTACAGCAGCGGCCCCGCCCCCGCGACGACGGCGAGCGGCCCCGCCACCGCCTGCCCGACCGGCTTCATCACCAGCGAGCCTGCCGCGTCGTACGCGTGCACCCTGCCGAGGACGTCCTGCGGGATGTGCGTCTGCACGCTCGTGTGGAACATGACTATCCAGAACGCCATGCCCACGCCGCTCACCCCGTAGCAGACGGCGACGAGCGGCGCGGGAAGGCCGAGAGCGACCCCCAGCGGCATGAGCGCCCAAAGGATCATGGAGAGGGCCCCGGCCCGGAGCGGATGCCGCGGGCGCAGTCTCATCGCGACGATCCCGCCCAGCACGCTTCCCGCCCCGAGGGACGACATGACCAGGCCGAACACCGATGCCCCGTAGTCGGTGACGAGCGTGCTGTTGCCGAGGGTCATAGTGGGGCCGGCGCCGGCCAGCTGCCAGAGCATGAAGACGACGATGACGCTCCACAGCCAGGTCCTGGCCCGGAACTCCCGCCATCCCTCGACGAGATCGGCCCGGAACGACGGTTCGCCGTCCCGCGCGGCCGGGCCCATCGGGACCGAGCGGAGCAGGAGGAGGCAGACGCCGCTGACCGCATAGGTCAAGGCGTCGAGGGCGACCACAGCCGCAGGTGAGGCGACCGCCAGCAGCAGGCCGGCCAGCGACGGGCCGATGACGATGGTGACGGACTCCGAAATGCGGAGGGTGGCGTTGGCCTTCTGTACGTCCCGGGCCGTGCGCGGGGTGATGCTGGCGACTCCCGGCTGGAAGATCGCGCTGCCTGCCCCGATGAGGGCCAGTAGCACCAGGATCAGCCACAACTGCGGCGTACCCAGCAGGAACAGCAGCGCGAGCACTCCCTGGGAGCACAGCCGTGCCGTGTCCGAGACGACCATCAGCCGCCGGGCCCCTAAGCGGTCGGACAGCACACCGCCAAAGATGATCAGTGCTGCGAACGGCGCTACGAGCGCGGCCAGCGCATAGCCCACCCCGCTCGCCCCGTATCCCGCCCGGATCACGGCGGCCGTGATCGCGACGGGGAGCATCGCGTCGCCCAGCAGAGAGGTGGTGCGTGCGGTGAAGAACAGCCGGAAGTCCGCTGTCCACAGCGGCGGATCAGACGAGGTCTCCTTGACGTGCAGGGCACGGGCCGTGTCCGAGCCGGCCATCGCTCACCGTCCAACGTATGCCGTTGTTCCCCGCCAGGGCGACACTCTTGTGGCTTAGCCGTTCTCGGTCAACGGAATATGTTCCGGTGTCCCGTCCGTGCCCCTCCGTGCCCTTGCGGCCCAGATCGTCGCACCCCGGCCCCGGGCCCGGCTGCGGGTGTGGTGGTCGTGCCGGTCAGCGGCGGTCGCGGAAGGTGCGGCGGAGGTCGTCGACCCAGGCGTCGGGGACTTCCCAGGGGATGAAGTGGCCGCCGTGGTCGTGGGCGGTGAGGTTGACGGGGTTGAACCAGCCCTCGCGCATCTTGGACCAGAAGCCGACGCGCTGCTCTGTGGTGACGCCGGGCGGGTTCTCGTAGCCGACGAAGGTGATCCCGACGGGGGCCTCGACGACGGGGCGGCGGTCGTGGACGGGGGCCCAGGGGTAGCGGTTGGCGTTGGCGTAATAGCGGATCGAGGTGCCGATCGCGTTGTTCACCCAGTAGATCATCGCGTGGGTGAGCAGGTCGTCCCTGGAGAAGACGGTCTCGACGTCGCCCCCGCAGTCGCTCCAGCTCCACCAGCGTTCCAGCAGCCAGGCCAGCACGCCCACGGGGGAGTCGGTCAGGCCGTAGGCGAGGGTGCTGGGGTCGAGGGTGTGGGCGCACAGGTGGACGGCGTTGCGGCGTTCCACGGCGACGATCTGCTGGTGGATGTCTTCGGGCAGGCCCTCGGGGATGGGTTTGCCGCGGCTGAGGTCCCAGGCACGGTCGCCGGTGAAGAAGTCGAGGTTGAGGCCGGAGCCGATGTGGATCGCGTGCAGCTCGTCGGGGTACTTGTGGCCGAGCTGGCTGGTGATCAGGCCGCCGATGTCGCAGCCGGCGGCGGCGTACTTCTCATGCCCGAGGGTGTCGGTCATGAGGGTGTGCCAGAGGTCGGCGGCCTTCCAGAAGTTCATGTCCGGATGGTTCGGCAGTGGGGTGGAGAAGCCGAAGCCGGGCAGCGAGGGCACGATCACGTCGAAGGCGTCGGCCGGATCGCCGCCGAACGCGGCCGGGTCGGCGAGCGGGTCGATGACCTTGGACCAGTGCCAGAACGTCCAGGGCCAGCCGTGGGTGAGGATCAGCGGCACCGGATCCGGGCCCACGCCGGGCTTGCGCATGAAGTGCACCGGGACGCCGTCGACTTCGGTGCGGTAGTGCTCGTAGGCGTTGAGCGCGGCCTCGGCCTTGCGCCACTCGTACTCGTCGCGCCAGTACTCGGCCAGCTCCTGCAGAAAGGCGCGTCCCACGCCGTAGGACCAGTCGTCGTTGGCGGTGTCGTCCGGCCAGCGGGTCAGCCGCAGCCGAGCGCGGAGGTCCTCAAGGACCCCGTCGGAGACGTGGATCGGGGTGGGCTCCAGCGGGAAACGCACAGAACTGGGCATGGAGGAGTTACCGCCTCGGATGAGAGACCGACGTCGCTTTCGCAGGCTACTGACACCGTCATCACCCCGGGGCCCAGAGCCCAGGGCCCGGGCGCGGAGACCGGCCCGTTGCTCGAACTCGACCAGGGTGGAGCTCTGTTCGGCCGCGATTGACACTCGACCCGGAGCAACCACGTGCCGTGCTCCACCGGCGACCTTGTCGAGGGGCGCCGGGGCAGGCGAAGAAGAAGTCGGTGAGGAAAGACTTTCAGTCAGTCAGCAGGTCATGGCGTACAGCGGAAACGAAGGTGCTGAACGCGCGTGCCGGCATCATGAGTGCGGGACCATTCGGGAACTTGCTGTCACGCACCGGAACGATGCCTGGAAGCAGGTCCTCCGCCACCTCCACGCAGTCGCCCCCCTCTTGATTGCTGTGACTGGACTTGCGCCAGACGGCGGCGCTGAGATCGGGATGGCGTGCGGGAGTCATGGTCGATTTCCTCCATTGCGGCTCTGATCAGCTCTGCGGACGTTCTGGGCGGCAATGCAAGTGCCCTGAGACGCTCGTATGTCACGGCGTAGGTTTCGACGTCCTCTGGCTCTTCGACCAGTTGTCCGGACTCCGCGCCTTCTGTGTACGCCACTTTCGACCTGTCCGGGAGGGTGAGCATCGTGAGCGATCCTCCGAGGGTCGCGTGCTCCCCGCTGCTGAACGGTAGCACCTGCACGGTTACCTGCTGCCCGTCCACCGATTCGAGAAGCCGCGCGAGCTGTGCGCGCATGGCAGCCGCACCGCCGATGCTGCGCCGCAGGACCGATTCGTCCAGCACCACCCACAGATCCAGTCCGTCCGGGCCGTCCAGCTGGTCGTGACGATTCATTCGCGCTGCCAGCCGCTGCTCAAGTTGCTCCGAAGTCCGCAACGTTCGGCCGACCTCCAGCAGCGCTCGCGCATAACCGCTGGTCTGCAGCAGGCCGGGAACGACATGCGCGGCGTACTGATGCATCGTGGTCGCTCGCGCGGACAATTCCATAAAGCGCCGCGACCAGTCCGGAAAGGACTCGCGGTACACATGTGGCCATAGATCCGTGAACAAGTGGTCGGCGCCGAGTTCCTCGTCCAAAAGGCGTGCCAACTCCGCGGTGGGTTTGTGCCCCGTTGCGCGCTCCACCTGTGCGATGCGCGCGCCCACGACGTGAACGCTCCGTCCCAATTCGGCCTGCGTCAGCCCTGCACCCACACGCAGACGGCGCAGACGCGTCCCGAACACCGCTGCCATCGATGACGCGGGGTCAAGGTCGTTGGCCATGAGTTCACACCCCTCTTTACGGGTCGGGCCGTAAAGCCGTTGGGTCTTCTGACCATACGCGCCGAGAGCGACTCTTGATGTACTCAGAGTCAAGACAGGCAGGACTGTTGACAGGCGAGGGGCATGTGGTATGGCAGCGAACCCTGCGGAAGGCCCGGCACACATGAAGTACGACGACGACCTGCCACCCGCCGACGAACTGAACAGGCGAGCAGAGGCGCTGATGGCGCGGATCGACAAGCACCTTGCGCTGCGGGGGCCGCCGTCTTCCGGCACCTCAGCGGCGACTCCCCCCGCAGCAGCAGATCAGGGCGCCCCGCCGGAATGAGGGAGCTGCCAGCACAGACGCCCTGCGAACACCTGCGCACCGTCACGCTGGATGCAATGGGCACATGGGCAACACCTCGCCGGAGCCGGAGCCGGAGCCGGCACCGGACGAAGAAACGTCCGGTGCCGGCTCCTCAGAACGCTCGAACGCCCGGTTACTCAGTGATCGGCAGGTAGACCCTGTTCCCCGTCTCTGCGAACTCGCGGGACTTGGCGAGCATGCCCGCCTGAACCTCCTCCTCGGTGAGCTCGTCCCCCGCATCGGGGCCGAACTTCTCCATCACAGCCTTGCTGATCTTCATCGAGCAGAACTTCGGCCCGCACATCGAGCAGAAGTGCGCCGTCTTCGCCGGTTCGGCCGGCAACGTCGCGTCGTGGAATGCGCGCGCCGTGTCCGGATCGAGCGCCAGGTTGAACTGGTCCTCCCAGCGGAACTCGAAGCGGGCGTCGGAGAGCGCGTCGTCCCACTCCTGCGCGGCGGGATGGCCCTTCGCCAGGTCCGCCGCATGGGCCGCGATCTTGTACGTGATCACACCCGTCTTGACGTCGTCCCGGTCGGGCAGACCCAGATGTTCCTTCGGCGTGACGTAGCAGAGCATCGCGGTGCCCCACCAGCCGATCATCGCCGCGCCGATGCCGCTGGTGATGTGGTCGTAGCCCGGCGCGATGTCGGTCGTGAGCGGACCCAGGGTGTAGAAGGGCGCCTCGTCACAGACCTCCTGCTGACGGTCGACGTTCTCCTTGATCTTGTGCATCGGGACGTGACCGGGCCCCTCGATCATCGTCTGGACGTCGTGCTCCCTGGCGATGCGATTGAGCTCGCCGAGGGTGTCCAGTTCGGCCATCTGCGCCTCGTCGTTGGCGTCCGCGACCGAGCCGGGGCGCAGTCCGTCGCCGAGCGAGAAAGTGACGTCGTAGCTGCGCAGGATGTCGCAGAGCTCCGCGAAGTGCGTGTAGAGGAAGCTCTCTTCGTGGTGCGCGAGGCACCAGGCCGCCATGATCGAACCGCCGCGGGAGACGATGCCGGTCTTGCGGCGGGCCGTCAGCGGCACGTAGCGCAGCAGCACGCCGGCGTGCACCGTCATGTAGTCGACGCCCTGTTCGCACTGCTCGACGACGGTGTCCTTGTAGACCTCCCAGCTCAGCTCCTCAGCCTTGCCGTCCACCTTCTCCAGCGCCTGGTAGAGGGGGACGGTGCCGATGGGCACGGGGGAGTTGCGCAGCACCCACTCGCGTGTCGTGTGGATGTTGCGGCCGGTGGAGAGATCCATGACGGTGTCGGCGCCCCAGCGGGTCGCCCACGTCATCTTCTCCACCTCCTCCTCGATGGACGAGGTGACGGCGGAATTTCCGATGTTGGCGTTGACCTTCACCAGGAAGTTCTTCCCGATGATCATCGGTTCGGTCTCGGGATGGTTGACGTTGGCGGGCAGTACGGCACGGCCCGCCGCGATCTCGTCCCGTACGAACTCGGGCGTGCGCTTCTCGCGCAGCGCCACGTACTCCATCTCCGGTGTCACCAAGCCGCGCTTGGCATAGGCGAGTTGGGAGACGGAAGCGCTTCCGTCGGGGGTTTCGCGTCCACGGCGTCCACGGCGTGGACGGCGGGGACGGCCGGGGAAGACGGCGTCGAGCCCGGCGAGATCGGCCGCTCCGTTCCGGATCAGGCCGCCGCGGGGCGTGGTGTGCTTGATTCCGTCGTCCTCGGGGCGCAGTTCGCGGCCCGCGTACTCCTCGGTGTCGTCGCGTTCGGTGATCCAGTTCTGGCGCAGCGGGGACAGCCCGCGGCGCACGTCGGTGTCGATGGCGGGATCGGTGTACGGCCCGGATGTGTCGTAGAGCGTCACATCCTTGCCGCTGGTGAGGTGCACACGGCGGACCGGGACCCGCAGGTCCGGTCGCGATCCGCTCAGGTAGCCCTTGTGCCAGCCGAGTTCACGAGTTCCGTTCTCGGCCGAGGGCTTACGTGCATCCTGCATGGTCATGCGACCAACTCCCTACGCCGGCATTACCCGGTAACAGGTTCGGCGGTCGACGCAGCCTTTTCCGTGGCCCGTTGGTCCGGGCCGCGGAGGTCAGCGCCCTCTCAGCCCCGTGCTCGGAGCTCCCGCGGTGTGCAAAGGCACCACCACGCTAGTCGTATGACGCGGGTGATGAACAGAGCACCCTTCGGCCAGAGCTTTGCGATGATCGGGGTGTGACTCCGACTCCGCGGTCCCCCTGGGACCGGCACGCATCAGGCTCTTCCGAAGCCGTTCCGGTTCCGGTTCCGGGACAGGAGCGCGACGGGGAACACGGAGTGTCCCGCGCGCAAGGGCACCCGCACGCACCCGCGCAACCGCACCCGACCGGGCACCCGCAGGAACACGGGCAGGGGCACGGGCACCCGCAGGAACACGGGCAGGGGCACGGGCACCCGCAGGGGCACGGGTACGGGCATGCGCACGCGCACGCGCACGGCCACGGTGCCCCCGCGCCCGTCTCGCGGCATCTGCGCAAGGTCATCGCGGCCGTGCTGATCCCCTTCGCCGTGGCCGTCGTCGCCGGGCTCGTGCTGCTGTGGCCGGGCGGTGTGCCGGAGAAGGGCGGCCCGGACGGCGTGGGCTTCGACCGGCCGACCCTGCCGGCGCGAGTGACCGCGGTACGGGTCGTCGACTGCAAGGACGTCAACGCACAGCCGCCCGCACAGCAGCCGGGCCAGTCCGCAGGTCAGTCCGCGGGCGCGGGCGGCGAGCAAGGGGCAGGGAAGGGCGGCGGCACCTGCAAGAAGGCGACCGTCGAGGTCACGGCCGGCAAGGACAAGGGAAGCAAGTTCACCGAGGTCGTCCCGCCGGACGCCACCCGCAGCTTCTCCGCAGGGCAGGAGGTGGTCGTCGCCTACTCCGCGAAGGCTCCACCCGACCTGCGCTACAGCGTCATCGACGTCGACCGTGACTTTCCGATGGTGCTGCTGGCGGGCGTCTTCGCCCTGTTCGTCGTGCTGGTGGGGCGATTGCGCGGACTGCTCGCGCTGACCGGCCTGGCCGTGAGTTTCGCCGTGCTGAGCCTCTTCATCCTGCCCGCGATACTTCAGGGGTCGAATCCCCTGGTGGTGGCCGTCGTCGGGGGCAGCGCGATCATGCTGGCGACGCTGTATCTGTGCCACGGCCTGTCCGCCCGTACCTCCGTGGCCGTCCTCGGCACGCTCATCTCGCTGCTGCTGATCGGCGTGCTCGGCTCGCTCTTCATCGGCTGGGCCCATCTGACGGGCAACACCGACGACCAGACGGGCCTGGTGCACGGCCTGTTCCCCGGAATCGGCATCCAGGGCCTGCTGCTGGCCGGAGTGCTGATCGGCTCACTGGGCGTGCTGGACGACGTGACCGTCACACAGACGTCGGCGGTCTGGGAGCTGAAGGAGGCCGACCCGGCCGCCGGCTGGCGGAAGCTGTACGGAGCGGCGATGCGCATCGGCCGCGACCACATCGCCTCTGTGGTCAACACCCTCGTGCTCGCCTACGCGGGTGCCGCGTTGCCGCTGATGCTGCTGTTCTCCATCGCCCGCAGCGGTGTGACGACGGTCGCCACGAGCGAGGTCGTCGCGGAGGAGATCGTCCGTACGCTCGTCGGCTCGATCGGGCTGGTCGCCTCGGTGCCTGTGACGACGCTGCTGGCCGCCCTGGTCGTCTCCTCGGACCGGCACCGTTCCGCGTCGGCTGCGTCCGCGTCCGCGCCCGCGTCGGCGGCGGCTGCGTCGTCCGCGGCGGGCGGTGCCGGCGCGACCGCCGGTACGCAGGTACGCACGGACCCGTCCGCGCGCACGGCAGTGCCCGTACGTACGGAGGCCGAGGTCACCACTCGTCGCGGCGGGAAGAGGAGGAAGCCGAAGTGAAGTGACGCACGAGGTAGATGAGGCCGCCGACGAGGGCGGCGAAGATCAGCACCTTGAAGAGCACGCCGATCAGGAAGCCGATGATGCTGGCGATCACGCCGCTGAAGACTATGACCGCGATGACCGGGATCGCGACCCACTTCACCCACCACGGCAGGCTTCTCATGATCCCTTTGGCGTCCATGCACGGCTCCTGTCGGGAGGGCCGGACCGCTCGTCGCGGACCGGCGCGGTACGGCTGCGCCGGCGGCACCACTCTGCCGCCGCTCACCATCGATGCTAGAGCGCCCGGGAGCCTGCCGGGAGTGCCGCCGACCCCGGCACTTCCCTGAACCGTCCCCCACCGGAACCCTGAGCCGGCAGGGCAGGCGCGCACGCAGGGAGCAGCCTTCAGCTCTCGGGCGGCGCGAAGACGACCATCACCCGCAGATCCTCGGCGATGTGGTGGAACTTGTGCGGCACTCCGGCCGGCACATACACGACGCTGCCGCGCGCGACCGCGGTCGTCTCGTTCCCCACGGTGATCGCCCCGCGGCCGCTGACGACGAAGTACACCTCGTCCTGTTTGTGCGGCTGCTGGGTGTCGGCCGTGCCCCGGTCCAGGGCGTAGAGCCCGACGGACATGTGGCGCTCCCGCAGGAACTGAAGGTACGCCCCCTCGTGCACGAGCCGCTGAGCCTCCAGCTCCTCCAGCCGGAACTCCTTCATCTCCCCGCCCACCCCTTGTCCTTCGACCTCGTCCGCCCGTCGCCTGCCGCCGAGTTCACGGGTCACCTGTGACCCGGGAGTCCGGCTCTGCCACGATCACACTATGACGAACTTCCTCATCAAGACGCTCGCGAATGCGGCCGCCCTCGCGGTGGCCACCTGGCTGGTGTCCGGCATCGAACTCACCGGCACCGACACCGGCTCGAAGACGGTGACTCTGATCGTCGTGGCGTTGATCTTCGGCGTCGTGAACTTCGTGGTCAAGCCGCTACTGAAGTTCATCTCGCTGCCGCTCCTGGTGCTCACCCTCGGCCTGTTCACGCTGGTGATCAACGCGCTGATGCTGATGCTCACCTCCTGGGTGGCGGACCAGGTCGACGTGAACTTCCATGTGGACGGCTTCGGAACGGCGTTCCTCGGCGGCCTGATCATCTCGATCGTCGCGTGGGCGCTCCACATGGTCCTCCCCGACCGGGACTGACAGGCCACCGGCAGCGCGTCGGACGGCACCCGGACAGGCAGCAGCCGCACGCCGGGCCGCCACCCCGACCTCCCCCGCACCCGCAGGCCGCAACTGAGCACGCACACAGCGAGCACGGAGAGCGCATGGACACCTTCCGCGTCTGTTTCGTCTGCACCGGCAACATCTGCCGCTCACCCATGGCCGAGGCCGTCTTCCGCTCCCATGTGACGGACGCCGGCCTGGAGGGCCGGATCGCGGTGGCCAGCGCGGGCACCGGCGGCTGGCACGTCGGCGACCCGGCCGACCCCCGCACGGCCGGCACGCTGGAGTCCGCCGGATACGAACTGGTCCACTCCGCAAGGCAGTTCGACCCCGGATGGTTCGAGGAGTACGACCTGGTGGTCGCACTCGACGAAGGGCACGAGCGCGAGCTGCGCGCCATGGCCCCCACCTCCCGCGACGCCGCGAAGGTACGGCTGCTGCGCAGTTACGACCCGACCGCCTCGGAGCGCGACGGCTTCGGGCTCGACGTGCCCGACCCGTACTACGGCGGCACACAGGGCTTCGACGAGGTGCTGCGGCTCGTGGAGGCCGCCGTGCCCGGCCTGCTCTCCGAGGTGGCCGCGACGCTGGACGGGGGCGAGAGACCCGCGGACGGCGGGCACACCGCGCACACCGCGCACACCGCGCGCGCCACGGGCGCCGCGCGAGGCGCTGACGGCGGCCGGCACCGGGAAGAGGCCGGCTGATGCCCGCGCTCGCCGACCGCGTCGCGCAGCTGACCGGCGCCGACGAAGCCACCCGCGCGTTCCCCGTCGACGGCGGGGACGTCTGCGACGCCTGGAGCATCATGCTGCGGGGCGGGCCGCACGGCATGCACCGCAAGGTGTTCGCGAAGACGCTGTCCGAAAGCCCGCCCGGCTTCTTCGCCGCGGAGGCCGCCGGGCTCACCCTCCTCGCCGTGACCGGAACCGTCGCCGTGCCGGACGTGCTCGCCGTCGAGGACGACCTGCTCGTACTGGAGTGGCTGGAGCCGGGGGAGCCCACCGCCGAGCAGGCCGACCGCCTCGGGCGTGACCTGGCCGCGCTGCACGGGACGACCGCCCTGTCCTACGGAACTCCCGGCCGTACGGCCTACATCGGCCCTCTCACGCTGCCCTCGCCCTCCGCGCCCGTCACCGATCCCGCCGAGTGGCCCGCCTTCCACGCCGAGTACCGGCTGCTGCCGTTCCTGCGCCAGGCCGTCGACAGCGGCGGCATCGAACCGTCCGACGCCCGCGACGTCGAGCAGGTGTGCGAGCGGATCGACGAGATCGCCGGACCGCCGCAGCCTCCGGCCCTCATCCACGGCGACCTGTGGTCCGGCAACGTGCACTGGACGACCGGCGACGCCGCTGCTCCCGGCGGCACCGCCGGCGCCCGCGCCCGCCTCATCGACCCCGCAGCGCAGGGCGGCCATCCGGAGACCGACCTGGCCTTCCTGCAGCTGTTCGGCTGCCCCCAGATCTCCCGTATCCTCGCCGCGTACGACGAGGTACGTCCCGTCGAGGACCGCGCCGAGCGGGTCCCCCTCCACCAGCTCCACCATCTGCTGGTGCACGCGGTCCTCTTCCAGTCCGGTTACGGCGCTCTGTGCGGGGCCACCGCGCGCGCCGCACTGGGCTGAGGGAACGGTCACGGGCACCGGAACAGGCACCCCGGCCGCCACGGACACACGCACCAGGGGAGAGCACCACCATGACCAGTGACAGCGACGCCACCAGAGTCGTACGGGCGGGCCTCCCGGAGGAGCAGCCGTACGAACCGCCGCTGCCCGGCCCCGTCTTCGCGGCGCACTACCACCTGCCCGGCGATGTCGCCGCCGCTCCCTACGCGTACGGGCGCGACGCCAACCCCACCTGGAGCGCCCTCGAACGCGCCATCGGCGAACTGGAGTCGCCGCCCGGAGGCGAAGGCGACGAGCAGGTGCACACCGTCGCCTTCGCCTCCGGCATGGGCGCGATCTCCGCCGTGCTGCTCTCCGGGGCGCGCCCCGGCAGCGTCGTCGTGCTGCCCGACGACGGCTACAACCTCCTCGTACCGATGCGGGAGCGGCTGAGCGCTCTCGGCGTCGAGGTGCGCACCGCGCCGACCGCCGGTGACGCCCAACTCGGCCGGCTCGACGGTGCGTCGCTGCTGTGGATCGAATCGCCGTCCAACCCCGGTCTGGACGTGTGCGACATCCGGCGGCTTGCCGACGCCGCCCACGAACGCGGCGCGCTGGTGGCCGTCGACAACACCCTCGCGACACCGCTCGGTCAGCGTCCGCTCGGACTCGGCGCCGACTTCTCCGTGGCCAGCGGCACGAAGGCGCTCACCGGGCACGGCGATGTGCTGCTGGGCCATGTCAGCTGCCGGGACGCGGAGTTGGCCGCTTCCGTACGTCAGTGGCGCAAGCTGGTGGGAGCCATCCCCGGACCGATGGAGGCCTGGCTCGCGCACCGTTCGCTGGCGACGCTCGATGTGCGTACGCAGCGGCAGGCCGCCGGAGCCCTCGCGGTCGCCGGGGCGTTGCTGGACCGCCCCGAGGTCACAGGCGTGCGCCATCCCGGACTGCCCGGCGATCCCGCACACGGGACGGCCGTGCGGCAGATGCGGCGGTTCGGCTGCGTCGTCTCCTTCACGCTGCCGGGCAAGGAGCACGCCGAGCGTTTCCTCGGGGCGCTGCGCCTCGTCGACGAGGCGACCAGCTTCGGCGGTGTCCGCTCGACGGCGGAGCGGCGCGGACGGTGGGGCGGGGACGCCGTGCCGGAGGGCTTCGTGCGGCTGTCGGTGGGCGTGGAGGACCCGGACGATCTCGTCGCGGACGTCGTCCGCGCACTGGACGTGGCCGCCCGATAGGGCAGCACCTTCCTGCCGGTCCTGTCCCCTTCTGCCTTTCCTGCCTGTCCTGGCCTCCTGCCTTCTTGCCGCCTGTTCTGCGCTGCGCCTGTCCTGCGCCGGTCCTACTCCGGTCTGTGCTCGGGCCCGCCGTAGTCGGGGCTGGAGTAGTCCGGGCTGGAGTACCGCGGGCGGAGGCTCTCGTGCTCCTTGCCGTCCGACGGACTGCGGCTGGAGAAGTCCGGGCCGGAGTAGCCGAGCCGCGGCGTGCGCTCCTCGTCGTGCGGTGCTTCGCGGGTGGACGCGGCGGCGGAAGTACCGGCGCCTTCGCGGCCGTTGCCGGCGCGCCCGCCGTGGCTGCCGCCGCCGGACGGTTGCCCGGCCAGCGCGTCCGCGAGGAACGGGACTATGCCGTGCTCCAGCAGCGCCTCGCGCCACACCGCGCGGGCCGCGGAGACCTCCCTGGCCAGACGGGACTCGGCTGCCGTGCCGTCGGCGGTGCCGCCGCCCGCGGCCGACGCGTCATCGGTCCGGTTCCGGCGCGCGGCCGCGCCGTTGCGCACGGCCGTCAGCCACAGCTCGGCCATGGCGACGACGATCCCGGCGGCGGCCAGTATGGCGAAGACCCAGCCCGCGTCCCGCATCGGCTCGGCGATGGACGGTTCGGGCGAGACCACCCGCAGCAGATTGCCGATCAGGAGGAAGATGACGGCCGCCGTCCCCGCCAGCAGCGGGACCAGCACGGAGACCATCGCGAGCAGTCCGGCTCCCGTCGTCTCGCCGACGCCCTCGCCCACACCGGCCAGGCTCAGCCCGCCTCCCCCGCCGCGCTGTTCGCCGTCCTCGCGGCGTTCGCCGCCCTCGGTCCCGGCCTGCGGATCCGACGAGGACGAGGCGGAGGCCGAGGCCGAGGACGACAGCGGCGATGAAGTGTCAACTGCCGGTTGCCGCAGCTGAGTTCGCAGGGCCACGTACTGCTCGTACTCGTCGGCCGCGTCCGCGGCGATGGCGGTGGCGGCGCTGAGGGCCATCACGCGCAGCTGCTGTGCGCTGATCTGCTCGCCCACTGCCGCCAGGGCAGGTCGCTTGTCTGCCTCGCGCAGTGCCTCGTCGACGGCCCGCTCGAACTCGGGCCGGTCTTCGGGCAGCAGGTGCGGAGCAGTGTTCATGTGCATCCCCCGATGCTCCGTAGGGCCTTCCGGTGCCGATGGGCACCGCCCGGGCCGACAGGCCCAGGGGGAGGGCGGGGCAGCCACAGCGAGGGTAGAGGAATTCGCAGCGGCAGAACCGATATTAGAGGGAGTCCGGCACTTCCTGAGAGAGAGTTTCCGGTAATTGCCTCTTCCCGGCAACGTGTTCTGCGCCCCTGTGCGCCCGCCTGTGCCCGCGTACGCCCGCCTTTTCCCTGGGCCTGTCGGCCCGACGGGGGTCCCCAGCCGGGCGAGGTTCGGTCCCCCAGCTGTGCCAGGGGGAGAGTCCCCCAGGCTATTCGCCCAACGGCAGCTGTGTGACGAGGAGTTTCCCGTCCATGGTCACACCGCCGTCCATCGCGATGGCGAGCCCGTCGGCGTACAGGTGCGGGCCGGTCACCTCGGGGAGGACGTCCTCGTCCCCGTCCGCGCCCTCGGCGGCCTCACCGGAACCGTTGGCGGCGAACTCCCCGAGCAGGTACGGGATGGGGCTGTGCCCGTGCACGATCTGACGGCCGCCGAAGACGGTGAGCAGCTCGCGCGCCGCCAGGGAGCCCGTCTCGTCGCGGAAGGCGAAGCGCTTGGTGAACTTGCGGAACAGGTCCCAGGTCTCGTCCGCGTCGTTGCGCTGCAGGGCCTCGGTGATGGCGTCGTTCACGGCCTCGATCGTGCTGCCGTAGTCGAGATAGCAGGTGGCATCCGAGTGCAGCAGGAGGTGCCCGTCGGCCAGCGCCATCGCGTCGAGGCGTGACATCCACTGGATGTGATGGTCCTCCAGCCGTTCCATGTCGGAGCGCTGGCCGCCGTTGAGCAGCCACGCCGCCTGGAACGAGGCAGTGCCGGCGCTGGAGTTGACGGGCGTGTCCCCGAACTTCTTGGCGCCGATCAGCAGCAGTTCGTGGTTGCCCATCAGGGCCTTGCAGTAGCCGCCGGCCGCCGCGGCCTGCGCGGAGAGGTTCATCACGAGGTCGATGACGCCGATGCCGTCGGGGCCGCGGTCGGTGAAGTCGCCGAGGAACCACAGCCGGGTGCTGCCCGCGGCCCAGTTGTCCTGGCTGTCGGTGATTCCGGCGCTGTGCAGCGCGGCGCGGAGTTCGTCGAGATAGCCGTGGACGTCGCCGACGACGTAGAGCGGGCCCTCGCCCTCCTCGACGACGGGATGCACGGCCACGTCGACGAGCGTCGGTTCGTGCCCTTCGTCCTCCGCGCCGCTGCCGACGACCGGCAGATCGCGCTCGGTCGGGGTGTATCCGTCGCCGGGCTCGTCGGAACTCCCCTCTTCCCGCGCGGGAGCCGCCCTCTGGAGCGAAGGGTGCGCACGGTGCTCCGGATGTGCGGGCGGTGTTCCCGGAGCCCCTGGGCCGTGCGTGGCGGCACCGCCTTCCTGCAGCATCCCGGGTCCCTGACCGGCCCCCTGAGTCATCGACCCCTCCACCATCGCGCGCCGCCGTGCACCTGTCCGGACCTCGCCCTGCCTGCTTCGGCGGGGATACCCGCCCGTTGCCTGTCACGCCGACCCACTGGTCCACGGTCGCACAGACCGGGGTCGGGTTCCGGTGTCGTGCGACCCATCATAGGAACGCCGGTAGCGGCTTGTGACGCACCTGGGGGTGGCAATTGCGGCCCGGCGGCCAGGGGGTGGCGCATTCCTCCGGGAATTCCCCTCTCGTCCGCGGGCGCTGCCGTGGCCCGGATGGCCGCCAGACGCCCGCCAGACGCCCGCAGGATCAGTCGGTCACGGGCGCGGGCCCGGATCCGGGGGAGCGCGGCGCGCTGACGGTGGTGCGGGGCGGCCGGCGCTGCGACGACGTACGGACGATCAAATCGGTGGGCATCACCTGCTGTACGGGTGCGTCGTTGCCGATGCCCTCGATGGCGTCGATGAGGAGCTGGATGACCGTGTTGCCGATGCGGCCGGGCTTGAGCGAGAGCGTGGTGATGGGCGGCTCGGTCGTGGCGTAGACGCTGGACTCGCTGCAGCAGACCAGCAGCAGGTCCTCGGGTACGCGCAGTCCGTAGCGCCTGGCCGCCGCGAGCAGGTCCGTGCCGTTGGGGTCGAAGAGCCCGTACACCGCGTCCGGGCGGTCGGGCCTGGCGAGCAGCCGGTCGGCGGCCACGGCGCCCGCGCACGGGTCGTGCGCCGGGTAGTGCTCGTAGACGGGTTCCTGGCCGACGCGGGCGCACCAGTCGAAGTACGCGGTGGTCGACAGCCGCGTGTAGGTGTCGGTGCTGGTGCCGGTCAGCAGCCCGATGCGGCGGGCGCCGGCCTCGGCGAGGTGGTCGAGGAGGCCCTGGACGGCTTCCTCGTGGTCGTTGTCGACCCAGGCCGTTACGGGAAGCGCGCCGCCGGGGCGCCCGTCGGACACGACGGGAAGTCCGGAGCGGACCAGTTCGGTGACGACCGGGTCCTCGTCGGAGGGGTCGATGACGACGGTGCCGTCCAGCGCGACGTTCGACCAAAGGTCGTGCCGCGAGGTGGCGGGCAGGATGACCAGTGCGTACCCGCGGGCGAGCGCGGCCGAGGTGGCCGCCCTGGCCATCTCGGCGAAGTATGCGAACTCGGTGAAGGTGAACGGTTCTTCGCCGTACGTGGTGACGGTGAGCCCGATCAGGCCGGACTTGCCGGTGCGGAGTGTGCGGGCCGCGGCCGAGGGCCGGTAGCCGAGGCGCTGGGCCACCTCGCGCACATGGCTGCGGGTGGCGTCGGGGAGGCGGCCTTTTCCGTTGAGCGCGTCGGAGACAGTGGTGATCGAGACGCCGGCCGCGGCGGCGACATCGCGGATGCCCGCGCGCCCGCTCAGCCGGCTCCCCCCGTGTGCCCGGCGCGAGGCCGGTGCCCGGCCCACCTGATGCTTCTCTGCTGCTGTCATGGCGCCCCGATCGTAGGCCCGTGGCGGAGGGGGTGCTGGCCACTTCCGGGGGACCCCAGAAGGCACGATTCTGCATGTGCGACCACGGCCAACTGCCTTGGAATACACGCCAGTTGACGACCCATCACGAACTTTGGCGGACTCGGCGGGCGATTGTGCCCCCGGATACGGCGATGTTGCGAGGAGGTCTCAACTCACCTTCATGAGTGACGCGCGCCACGGCTCAAGCCACCGGCGCGGAAGTGCGTCAGGGGGCTTGCGGCGTACACGTGCACGCCCCCTGGACGGTGTCCCCCAAGTCCTCCGCCGGACTCCGTCCGTCCGGAGTCCAGGGAATCAAGGGAATACGGACGCTGCCTCGACGACGCCCCCTTGCCTGATTCCTCTTAGGGTTAGCAGCATTGGTGTCGGCGGCAGGGACGAGGAGGAGTCAGCGGTGAGCGAGAAGAAGCCCAGGCTGCGCAGCGCGCTCGAAGGCATCCCCACCTACAAGCCGGGCCGGCCGGCCGCTTCGGGGCCCGCCGCGTACAAGCTGTCCTCGAACGAGAACCCGTACCCGCCGCTCCCCGGCGTGCTGGAGACGTTGACCGCCGCTGCCGGCGCCGCCAACCGCTACCCGGACATGGCCTGCACCGGTCTCATGGAGGCGGTCGCGGACCGCTTCGGCGTCCCCGTCGAGCATGTGGCCACCGGCACCGGCTCGGTCGGGGTCGCACAGCAGCTGCTGCAGTGCACGGCAGGCCCCGGCGACGAAGTGATCTACGCCTGGCGCTCCTTCGAGGCCTATCCGATCATCACCCAGATCTCGGGCGCCGCTTCTGTGCAGGTTCCCCTGACGGACGGCGAGGAGCACGACCTGGACGCCATGGCCGGCGCCGTCACCGACCGCACCCGCCTGATCTTCGTCTGCAACCCCAACAACCCCACGGGCGTGGCCATCCCCGGGGACGCCCTGGAGCGGTTCCTCGACCGGGTGCCGGACGACGTGCTGGTCGTGCTGGACGAGGCCTACCGCGAGTTCGTACGGGACGAGAGCGTCGTCGACGGCCTGGATCTCTACCGCGACCGCCCCAACGTGTGCGTGCTGCGCACCTTCTCCAAGGCCTACGGCCTGGCCGGCCTCCGGGTCGGCTTCGCCGTCGCCCACGAGCCGGTCGCCACGGCGCTGCGCAAGACGGCCGTGCCCTTCGGCGTCAGCCAGCTCGCCCAGGACGCCGCGGTCGCCTCGCTGCGCAGCGAGAACGAACTGCTGGAGAGGGTCGAGGCGCTCGTGGCGGAGCGTGCGCGCGTCTCGCGTGAACTGGTCGCCCAGGGCTGGACCGTGCCGGAGTCGCACGCCAACTTCGTCTGGCTGCGGCTCGGCGACCGTACGAGCGCCTTCGCGGCGGCCTGTGAGCAGGCGGGCGTGATGATCCGGCCGTTCCCGGGCGAGGGGGTGCGGGTCTCGGTGGGGGAGACGGAGGCGAACGAGATCTTCCTGCAGACCGCCGCCGCCTTCCGCAAGAGCGAGTTCTGACGCCCGCGCTCCGCGCCCGCTGACGGCCACCGCACCTGGGGTGCGGTGGCCGTCCGGCGCGCTTTCGGACCCCCCTCGTCCTGTCCGAAAAGACCGGTCGTAGTATTTCTTGTGAATGTGAACTCATTCACGAGCACCACTTGTGGTCCGGTTATTCCTGTCCGAACGCGGACGAAGCTCCACTCCGGACGCCGGCCACAGCCGCGAGGCAAAGGAGACAGCCGGTGGAGATGACAGCACTGGCGCCGGAGACCCTGGCGCGCTGGCAGTTCGGCGTCACGACCGTCTACCACTTCCTGTTCGTTCCCCTGACGATCTCGCTCGCCTCGCTCGTCGCGGGCCTGGAGACGGCATGGGTGCGCACGGGCAAGGAGAAGTACCTCAGAGCCGCCAAGTTCTGGGGCAAGCTCTTCCTGATCAACATCGCAATGGGCGTGGTGACCGGCATCCTCCAGGAGTTCCAGTTCGGGATGAACTGGTCGGACTACTCGCGTTTCGTCGGAGACGTCTTCGGTGCGCCCCTCGCCTTCGAGGCGCTCATCGCGTTCTTCTTCGAGTCCACCTTCATCGGCCTGTGGATCTTCGGCTGGGACAAGCTGCCCAAGCGGATCCACGCGGCGTGCATGTGGATGGTGGCCGCCGGCACCGTGCTGTCCGCGTACTTCATCCTGGCGGCCAACTCCTGGATGCAGCACCCCGTCGGCTACCGCATGAACCCCTCGAGCGGCCGCGCCGAACTCACCGACTTCGTACGGGTGCTCACGCAGAACACGGCGGTCGCGCAGTTCGCGCACACCCTCGTCGCCGCCTTCCTCACCGGCGGGGCGTTCATGGTCGGTATCGCCGCGTACCACCTGATGCGTGGACGGCACGTCGCCGTGATGCGCTCCTCGCTGCGGCTCGGGCTGGTCACGATGGCCGTCGCCGGGGTGCTCACCGCCGTCACCGGCGACCGGCTCGGGAAGATCATGTACGACCAGCAGCCGATGAAGATGGCAGCCGCCGAAGCGCTCTGGGAGACCAAGGGGCCCGCGCCGTTCTCGCTCTTCGCCTACGGCGACGTGGGCCCCCCGAAGACCGGCCACAACAAGGTCGCCGTGGAGATCCCCGGACTGCTCTCCTTCCTCGCGCACGACAACTTCTCCGAACCCGTCCCCGGCATCAAGGACACCGAGGACGCGCTGCGTGAGAAGTACGGCGGCAAGCTCGACATCGCCGACTACCGGCCCAACATCCCGCTCGCCTACTGGTCGTTCCGGTGGATGATCGGATTCGGGATGTCCTCCTTCGCGCTCGGCGCCGCCGGGCTGTACCTCACCCGCCGCAGGCTCTGGCTCTCACCTCGGCTGCGTACGTCCGACGAGGAGGTGCCGCGGCTCGCCCTCACCCGCGAGCGCGAACTCGGCCCCGCCCTCACCGGCTGGTACTGGCGGCTCGCCCTGCTGACCCTCGCGTTCCCGCTGATCGCCAACTCCTGGGGCTGGATCTTCACCGAGACCGGCCGGCAGCCCTGGGTCGTCTACGGCGTGCTGCCGACCGCCGCGGGCGTCTCGCCCAGCGTCAGCCAGGCGGAGGTCGTCACCTCCATGAGCGTCTTCATCGCCCTGTACGCGGCGCTCGCCGTCATCGAGGTCAAGCTGCTGGCGAAGTACGTCAAGGCCGGACCGCCCGAGCTGACCGACTCGGACCTCAACCCGCCCACCAGGATCGGCGGTCACGACACCGACGACCCCGACCGTCCCATGGCCTTCTCCTACTGACGTCTTCTTCCTGCCGACCTCCCGCTGAGGAGCACGCGATGCAGCTTCACGACATCTGGTTCGCGGTGATCGCCGTGCTGTGGACCGGCTACTTCTTCCTCGAAGGATTCGACTTCGGCGTGGGCGTGCTCACCCGGCTCCTCGCCCGCGACCGCCGCGAACGGCGCGTACTGATCAACACCATCGGCCCCGTCTGGGACGGCAACGAGGTCTGGCTGCTCACCGCAGCAGGCGCCACCTTCGCCGCGTTCCCCGACTGGTACGCCACGCTCTTCTCCGGCTTCTATCTGCCGCTGCTGATCATCCTGGTGTGCCTGATCGTGCGCGGTGTCGCGTTCGAGTACCGGGCCAAGCGCACCGAGAAGAGCTGGCAGGACCGCTGGGAGGCGGCCCTGTTCGTCACGTCGCTGCTGCCCGCGTTCCTGTGGGGCGTCGTCTTCGGCAACATCGTCCACGGCGTGCCCATCGGCGCGGACAAGGACTACGCGGGCGATCTCGCCGACCTGCTCGGCCCGTACGCGCTGCTCGGCGGGCTGGTCACCCTCACCCTCTTCACCTTCCACGGCGCGGTGTTCACGGCGCTGAAGACGACCGGCGAGATCCGGCCGCGCGCCCGGCGTCTGGCCACCCTCCTCGGCCTGGGCTCCGCCGTGCTCACCGCCGTCTTCCTCACCTGGACGCAGCTGCACTCCGGCGACGGCGGGAGCCTCGTCGCCGCGGCGGCCGCGGTCCTCGCGCTGCTCGCCGCCGTCGCGGTCAACGCAGCCGGACGTGAGGGCTGGGCCTTCGGACTGTCCGGGGTGACCATCGCCGCGACGGTGGCCGCCCTGTTCCTCGCGCTGTTCCCCGACGTCATGCCGTCCACGCTCGACCCGCGCTGGAGCCTGACGGCAGAGGGCGCCGCGTCCAGCCCGTACACGCTGAGGATCATGACGTGGTGCGCGGCCGTCGCCACGCCCGTCGTGATGCTCTACCAGGGCTGGACGTACTGGGTCTTCCGCAAGCGGATCGGCACCCAGCACATCGCGGAGAACCACTGATGGGGCGGCACCGATGAGGCCCGTCGACCCGCGTCTGCTCACCTACGCGCGCACCACCCGCGCCTTCCTCGCGGCGTCGGTGGTGCTGGGGCTGGCCTCGGCGCTGCTCGTCATCGGGCAGGCCGTGCTGATCGCGGACATCGTCGTCCGCGCCTTCCAGGACGACGCCCCGGTACGCATCCAGTTGCTGCTGCTCGTCGCGGTAACGGCCGCACGCGCCCTGGTCTCCTGGCTCACCGAACTCGCGGCACACCGCTCCAGCGCGGCGGTCAAGTCCGAACTGCGCACCCGGCTGCTGGACCACGCCGCGGCCCTCGGGCCCTTCGGGCAGGCGGACCTGCGCACCGGCCAGCTGGCGACCCTGGCCACCCGCGGAATCGACGCCCTCGACGGCTACTTCTCCCGCTACCTGCCCCAACTCGCCCTGGCCGTCGTCGTACCCGTCGCCGTACTGGCGCGCATCGTCACCGCGGACTGGGTCTCGGCAGCGGTCGTGCTCGTCACCCTCCCCCTCATCCCGATCTTCATGGCCCTCGTCGGCTGGGCCACGCAGACCCACACGGACCGCCAGTGGCGGCTGCTCTCCCGGCTCTCCGGTCACTTCCTCGACGTCGTCGCGGGCCTGCCCACGCTCAAGGTCTTCGGCCGCGCCAAGGCGCAGGCCCGCAACATCCGCGCCATCACCGCCGACTACCGCCGGGCCACGCTGCGCACCCTGCGCATCGCCTTCCTGTCCTCGCTGGTGCTGGAACTCCTCGCCACGATCTCCGTCGCGCTCGTGGCCGTCGGCATCGGCATGCGCCTGGTCCACGGCGAACTCGACCTGTACACGGGCCTGCTCGTACTCGTTCTCGCTCCGGAGGCCTATCTGCCGCTGCGCCAGGTCGGTACCCACTACCACGCCGCCGCCGAGGGGCTGTCCGCTGCCGAGGAGGTCTTCGCCGTCCTCGCCGAGCCGTTGCCGCGGACCTCCGGTGTCCCCGCCCCCGACCTGCGCAGGTCCGTCATCACCGTCGACGGGCTGCGCGTACGCCACGAGGGCCGCGACCACGACTCCCTCCCGGCGACGGATCTGACGCTGCGGCCGGGCGAGACGGTCGCCCTGACGGGACCCTCCGGCGCAGGGAAGTCCACCCTGCTCAACGCGCTGCTCGGCTTCGCCCGGCCCGCCTCGGGTGCAGTACGAGTCGACGGGACCGACCTGCGAGAGCTCGAACTCCCGGGCTGGCACGCCCAGATCGCCTGGGTGCCTCAGCACCCGCACCTGTTCGCGGGCACGGTCGCCGACAACGTGCGCCTGGCGGACCCGGGCGCCACCGACGCCGAGGTCGCAGCCGCCCTGACCGCGGCGGGCACCGGCCTCGACCCGGACACCGCACTTGGCGAGACCGGGTCGGGCATCTCCGCGGGACAGCGTCAACGCGTCGCTCTGGCAAGGGCGTTCCTCAGCGGGCGGCCACTGCTTCTGCTCGACGAACCGACGGCGGCGCTGGACGGCGACACCGAGGCGTCGGTCGTCGGAGCGCTCCGCCGGCATGCGGAGGACCGCACGGTCCTGCTCGTCACGCACCGCCCGGCCCTCCTGTCCGCCGCCGACCGCGTGGTCACCCTGGCGGGGCCGCCCCGGGCCGCGGCACCGCTCCTCACGAAGCGGCGGCCGGCAGCGCGGACGGTGCCGGACGACGCGCTGGGAGGACCTGGGGGTCCGGCGGGACGGGGCGAACAGGACGGAGCGGACGGACCGGAGGAAGCGGATGGACCGGCAGGATCCGAGGGAGCGGACGGACCGGCTCGGCCTGAAGCGCAGCCGGACGACGGCGCGCAAGGGCGCGCGTCCCGTGGCCCGCGCCTGGCGGCGTCGGCCGCCCTCGGCTCGCTCGCTCTCCTCTCCGCCGTCGGCCTCATGGCCACCTCCGGCTGGCTGATCTCCCGCGCCTCCCAGCAGCCGCCCGTGCTCTACCTGATGGTGGCCGTCACCGCGACCCGCGCGTTCGGCATCGGGCGCGCCGTCTTCCGCTACACCGAGCGGCTCGTCTCGCACGACGCCGTGCTCCGCGTGCTCGCCGACGTACGCGTACGCGTCTACCGGCGGCTCGAACGCCTCGCTCCCGCCGCCCTCGGCCGCACCCACCGCGGCGACCTGCTCACCCGGCTCGTCGGCGACGTGGACGCCCTGCAGGACCGCTTCCTGCGCTGGCTGCTGCCCGCCGCCGTCGCGGTGGTCACAGGCCTCACCGCCGTCGCGTTCACCGGCGCGCTGCTGCCTGCCGCGGGTGCCGTGCTCGCCGCCGGGCTGCTCCTGGCCGGCGTCGCCGTTCCGGCCGTCACCGGTGCGCTCTCGCGCCGTACGGAGCGCAGACTTGCCCCGTCGCGGGCCGCGTTGACGACCGGCGTGGTCGATCTCCTCACCGGTACGGGCGAGTTGACGGTGGCGGGTGCGCTGCCCGTACGGAAGGAGGCGGCACGTGCCGCGGACCGCATCCTCACCCGGCTCGCCGCACGCTCCGCCGCCGCGACCGCCCTCGGCTCCGGACTGGCGACCCTCGTGTGCGGCCTCACCGTGACCGCCGCCGCATGGGCCGGGACCGCGGCGGTGCACGCGGGGCGGCTCGAAGGCGTGTGGCTCGCGGCGGTCGTGCTCACCCCGCTCGCCGCGTTCGAGGCGGTCAACGGGATGCCGCTCGCCGTCCAGTACCGGCAGCGCGCGCGCCGCTCCGCCGAGCGCCTCCAGGACGTTCTGGACGCCCCCGAGCCCGTACGGGAGCCGGCGCGGCCCGTGCCCGCTCCCGCCGCACCGTTCCCGCTCACCCTCCGGGGGGTCACCGTGCGATACCCGGACGGGGACCACACGGGCGGGGCGGATCAGGGCGCGCCGACGCCGCACGCCGACGCGGGCGGCGGGACGCGGCGGCCGCCGCCTCCGCTCGCCGCGTTCGACCTGGAACTCACGCCCGGCCATCGCGTCGCCGTCGTGGGCGCCTCGGGCTCCGGCAAGACGACGCTCGCCCGTACCCTGCTGCGCTTCCTGGATGCCGAGACCGGCTCGTACACGCTCGGCGGCGGACCGGACGGCGCCGGCGTACCGGCCACCGCCCTCGACTCGGACGACGTGCGCCGCTTCGTCGGCCTGTGCGCGCAGGACGCACACGTCTTCGACAGCTCGCTGCGCGAGAACCTCCTCCTCGCGCGCAAGGACGCCACGGACGCCGCTCTGCGCGAGGCGCTCGCCGGTGCGCGGCTGGAGACCTGGACGGACATGCTCCCCGACGGCCTGGACACGCACGTCGGTGAGCACGGCGCGCGTCTCTCCGGCGGCGAGCGTCAACGGCTGGCGCTCGCCCGTGCGTTGCTCGCGGACTTCCCCGTCCTCGTACTGGACGAGCCCGCCGAACACCTCGACCTGCCCACGGCCGACGCGCTCACCGCAGATCTGCTTGCCGCCACCGAGGGGCGCACGACGGTGCTGATCACGCACCGGCTCAAGGGCCTGGACGCGGTGGACGAGGTGATCGTGCTCGACGCCGGCCGCACCGTCGAACGCGGTACGTACGGTCAACTGGCCCGCGCCGGTGGGCCGTTCAGCCGGATGCTTGCCCGTGAAGCGGCGAGTGCCGGCCGGCGCCACCCCGGACCGCCGGACCCGCAGGGCCATCCGGGCGCCCACTCGGAGCCCCATCCGGACCCCCGTGGCCACCCGGACCACCCGGCGGGACGCCGGGAGCAGCGTCCGGCCGCAGGCGACCGTGCCGGATCAGCAGCCTCTCGATGATCTCGGCGACGCCGTCGGTCTCGTTGGAGGACGTGTGGTCCGTCGTCGCGGCGAGCACGTCGGGATGCGCGTTGGCCATCGCGTACGACGTGCCGGCCCAGCTCAGCATCTCCAGGTCGTTCGGCATGTCGCCGAAGGCGACCACCTCCTCCGGCAGGATGCCCCGCTCCGCGCAGCACCGCGCCAGCGTGCTGGCCTTGCTGACGCCCGAGCCGCTGATCTCCAGCAGCGCGGACTTGCTGGATCGCGTGAACTGCGCGTGGGCGCCCGCCACTTCGCGTCCCAGCGCGAGGAACGCGTCCGGTTCCAGCTCCGGGTGGTACGCGAGCAGCTTCAGCACGGGCTCCTCATGCTCCGGGCCGAGCAGCTTCTCCGCCGGTGCGACGATCCCGACCGGGTCGTGGTGCAGTGCCGGGTACTCGGGATCGAAGTGAATGCCGCCGGTGCGTTCGATGGCGAAGCTCACTCCGGGCGCGGCTTTCCGCAGCGTACGGACGACCGCCAGCGCGTCGTACCGCTCCAGCGCACGGACCTCGACGACCTGCCGGCCGCGGTGCAGGTCGACCACCGCGGCACCGTTCGCGCAGATGGCGAGCCCGTGGCCGTGCACGTGGTCGCTGACGACGCCCATCCAGCGGGCGGGGCGGCCGGTCACGAAGAAGACGTCGAGCCCCGCGGCCTCGGCGGCGGCGAGGGCGGCGACCGTACGTTCGGAGACGCTCTTGTCGTTGCGCAGCAGAGTGCCGTCGAGGTCGGTGGCGATCAGACGGGGGCGTACGGCCGGGGACGTGCCGGGCGCCACAGCCGCCACAGCCGCGACGGCCGAGGGTGCGGTGGGGGCCGAGGGGGCCGTAGGGGCCGGCGGGGCCGGCTGGGCGTCGTCGAAGGGCGAGGCGACGGGGGAATCGACTGCCGGATCGGTGGGGGGAGCACTCGGGGCGCGGAATGCGGGCGGCTCAGTCACAGCGACCATCTTCCCGCATATGTACGCACACCCGTGCGGAGGGTTCCCCCGATGAGCGGACAGGGCGCGGGGAGGCCGCCCAGGGCGGGCGACGGCACGCGCCCGGCGGGCCCTCGTCTTCGGTGTCCGGTCCCGGTTTGCGGGCCGTCGGGCCACTCGTCGCCGTGTCGCCGTCAGACTTCGACGGCGGGGTAGGTCTCGGTGTAGCTGTCGCCGTCGGCGCCGAAGTATGTGCAGGTCCGTGCGTCCAGGTCCACGTCGTACCAGACGACACCGGCGTCCCAGCAGCCCTGTACGAACTCGGGGAACGTGGTCTCGCCCGCCTGGTCGGAGCGGAGTGCCGCGATGACCGCCCGGCGGTCGAACCGCGGGACGCCCGCCATGCCCGTGACCAGTGGCTCGCCCTGGACGGCGACGGGCCCGGCCCCTGTGAGGTAGAGCATCGCGTTCGACGGCACGGCCATGCGGCACCGGGTGACACCCGAGTGCCGGAGCGTCTCGGCGAGGTACGGGAAACCGCCGGCCTGCGGGCGGACGGCGGCCGCACGCTCCAGGGCCGCCTTCAGATTGGTGATCGCGTGGCTCATCTTCGTCTCCGGGACGGGGCTGGTGCGGGGTGTGGTCTCCGCGCGACTAGGATGACAACAGATATACGAAGCGACAACATGTTGTCAATTTACTCCCGGAGAGTGACCCATGCCCGACGAGATGGCCCTGCTGGTCGCGGACGTCTACGAGGCGGCGGGCATGCTGCGCCGGTCCGGGGAAGCCGTCGCAGCGGAGGAGGGCCAGACGCAGGCTCGGTGGCAGCTGCTCAGTGTCGTCTCCGGCAGCCCGCTGAGCGTGGCCCAGGCGGCCCGCCGGCTCGGCATCTCCCGGCAGGGGGTGCAGCGCGTCGCCAACGACCTCGTCCGTGAGGAGCTGGCCGCCTTCCGGGCCAACCCCGACCACCGGAGCTCTCCGCTCCTGTCACTCACCGCCGCGGGGCAGGAAAAGCTGAGCAGGATCACCGCCCGTGCCGCCGGGCTCAACGGCACGCTCGCCGCCGGCATCCCGCCCGGCGAGATCGCCGCCGCCCGCGCGCTGCTGCAGAGGCTCATCGGACGGCTGCGGACGCAGGAGGACGACGCTGGGTCCCGTCGCCCGGAGACCCCCTAGGTCCGCAGTTGGGCGAGCCCCTCGGTGGCGATGCGCTCGAAGACCTTCTCGTCGGCGGCGAACTGCGAGTCCGCGATCGGCCAGTGCAGCACGATCTCGGTGATGCCCGCCTCCGCGTACTTCCCCGCGAAGTCGACGAAGGCGTCGACGGACTCCAGGGGCCTCCCGGGGACGAATCCCGTGAGCAGGACCTTCTCCAGGTCCGGGGCGTCGCGCCCGGTCTGGTCGCAGGCAGTGCGAAGGCGGACGATCTGGTCGCGTACGGCCTGCAGCCCCTCGGCGGGGGTGCCGGTCGCGGCGACGCGCGGGTCGCCCGTGGTCACCCATGCCTGGCCGTATCGGCCGGCGAGCAGCATGCCGCGGGGGCCCGTTGCGGCGACGGCGAAGGGGAGGCGGGGCCGCTGCAGGCAGCCCGGGATGCCGCGTACCTCGTGAGCCGAGTAGAAGGTGCCGTCGTAGGAGACGACCGGTTCGCGCAGCAGCCGGTCGAGCAGCGGTACGAACTCGGCGAACCGGTCCGCCCGTTCGCGTGGCGTCCAAGGTGCCTGGCCGAGGGCCGTCGCGTCGAAGCCGTTGCCGCCAGCGCCGATACCCAGGGTGAGGCGGCCGCCGCTGATGTCGTCCAGGGACATCAGTTCCTTGGCCAGCGTCACCGGGTGCCTGAAGTTCGGCGAGGTGACGAGGGTGCCCAGGCGGAGCCGCGACGTGGCGGCCGCGGCGGCGGTGAGGACGGGCAGGGCACCGAACCATGGTCCGTCCCGGAACTCGGCTCGCCACGAGAGGTGGTCGTAGGTGTAGGCGGCGTGGAAGCCCAGCTCTTCCGCGCGCTGCCACCGCTGACGCCCGCCCTCGTGCCAGCGCTGGACGGGAAGGATCACGGTGCTCAGTCGCGGGACAGGCGCGGGCCGCGGGGAGGAAACCATGGCGCCGAGCCTACGGCCCGTGGCGCGCGGGCCGGTCGCGCCCGGTCAGGTTCCGGCCGCTCTCCGTCATTCGTCACAAAGGAAGTAAAGAGAGGACAATTACCTCATAGGTGCCGTCCTGCGGTGTGGGTTGTCCCGGTGCCGGCCGCCGTTGGCCGCCGCGGACAGTCTCCGCGGACCGTGCGCCGTTTCGTACGGGTGAGGGAGGAGCGTCCGTCATGGCAGCAGCTCGTGGGCGATACGTCGCCGACCGTGGGCTGACGAGCCGCATGGTGGTCACGATGTTTCTCATCGGGCTGCTCTACGTGGTGCTGGTCGGCTCGCTGATCGCGGCTATGAGCAACGCCTGGCCGCTGATCGTGATCGCGGTGGGTGGTCTCTTCGTCGCGCAGTTCTGGTTCAGCGACCGCATCGCGGCCTTCAGCATGGGGGCCCGGGAGGTGACACCCGAGCAGGCACCCGAACTGCACGGTGCGGTCGACAGGCTGTGCGCGCTCGCCGACGTGCCGAAGCCGAAGGTGGCCATGGCGGACAGCGATGTGCCCAACGCCTTCGCAACGGGCCGCAGCCAGCGCAACTCGATGGTCTGCGCGACGACGGGCCTGATGCGGCGACTGGAACCGGAGGAGGTCGAAGGCGTCCTCTCGCACGAGCTGTCGCACGTCGCACACCGCGATGTCGCCGTGATGACGATCGCCTCCTTCCTGGGCGTACTGGCGGGAGTGCTGACCCGCGTCGCGTTGTGGGGAGGTCTGAGCGGCGCCGGACGCGACCAGAGCGGCGCCGGGATCATCCTGCTGGTGATCCCGCTGGTGAGCATCCTCGTCTACATCCTCAGCTTCCTGCTGACCAGGCTTCTCTCGCGCTACCGCGAGCTGTCAGCCGACCGCGCGGGTGCCCTGCTGACGGGACGGCCGTCCGCGCTCGCCTCCGCGCTGACGAAGGTCACCGGTCAGATGGCCCGCATCCCGACTCGCGATCTGCGGAAGGCCGAGCCGTTCAACGCCTTCTTCTTCGCACCGGCCTTCTCCGGCGAGACCGTCGCGACGCTCTTCTCCTCGCACCCTCCGCTGGAGCGGCGTCTGGAGCAGCTGAGCCGCATCTCGGCGCAGCTCGGCCGGCAGCAGTGAACCAGCGGGGACGGCTTTCACACCTGGCACCGGGACCTTCCGGGAGGACGGCACCTTCCAGACACGCACAGACGGGCCGGCACCTTCCAGATACAGACGGACGGACGGACAGACAGACAGACGGACAGCAGGAACACCGCCCCGACTCAGCACGAGGGACGTGAACTCCGTGGGCCTCCTCGACGCGCTACTGGGCCGCAGCAAGCCCGTACGCCCCGACCTCGATCAGCTCTTCGCCCTCCCCGCCGCCGCCGTGACGCTCCAGGCGGGTGCGGACCTCGTTCCGACGGGGCTGGGGTCGGTGTGCTTCGCGAGCGTCGAGGGCGGCGCCTTCAAGCAGCTGCAGCGGGACGTACGGCAGTTGCTGGACGCGGACCTCACCCCGGGCCACCGGTCCGGGACGGACCCCCAACAGGGCGGAATCCCGGTGGAGTTCAGCCAGGACGAGTACGGCTACACGTGGCTGGTCGCACGGCACGCGCCGGAGGAGCTGGGAGAGCTCGTCAACGACCTGCACGCGGTGAACACCCTGCTGGAAGAGAACGGATTCGGTCCGCAACTGCTGTGCTCACTCGTCGGCTTCCGGGCAGCCGAGGCAGCCGAGGCAGCCGAGGCGGCTGAGGCAGCCGAGGCGGCTGAGACGGCCGAGGCGGCCGAGCCGGTGGACGGAGCGGAGGGGACACCGGGGGCACAGGGAGCGGAGAAGACCGAGGCGGCCGAACGGACCGAGGCATCGGGAGCCGGGGCCGACAGCGCCTCCACCGGCCGCTCACTCGCCCTCGTCTATCTCTACAAGCGCGGCACCTTCTATCCGTTCGCCCCTCAGCGCGGAGGGAAGGAGAAGCGCGACAGCGCACTGGAGCTGCAGATGCGCGGGCTGCTGACCGATGACCTGCCGGTCGAACCCGACCTGGGCCGCTGGTTCCCCGTCTGGGGAGCGCCCGGAATCTAACCCCTCTTCCCCGCCCCCTCCCCTCCCCTCCCCCCCTCCCTCCCGTTCAGGGACGGTGCCGGACCCGCCCCGTAGGCCTCATCAGGAACCGGCCGCGAGGCGGTCCATCGTGCGGGCGTGCACCTCCCGTTCCGCGGCCGCAGCGATGAAGGCGGCGGCCTGCTCGGCACCGACCAGAGCCCTCACGGCGGCGAGAGTCCCCGCGGGGAGACGCACCGGTTCGGTGGCCGACGCGATCCCGGCACCTTCGACGCTCCCTGCTCCCGGTGCCCGCGCAGGTTCCGGTGCCCGCGCAGTTCCCGGTGCCCACGCAGTTCCCGCTGTCCGCGCGGCTCCCGCGGACCCCGCGGGCGGTTCCGGCGCGGGCGCTCGCCCGGGCCCGTCCGTCGTGGCAACGTCCGTCGTGGGAACGGGCGTCCCGGGCTGGCCGGTCCTCTCCCCGCCGCTCTCCCCTTCCGTCCCGTACGCCCCCTGCCGCAGGTGCTCGCGCAGGCTGCGCGAGGCGAACGTCCGCATGGCGCGAGCCAGTTCGGCGTCGACGGTCTGCTTGGCGAGCGGGCGCAGCCTGCGTACGAGACCGGCGGCCTCCGAAGCCTCCTGGTCCGTTGGGCCACTGTCCGGACAGCGTCCGAAGATGTACTGACCCGTGAAGTCCATGAAGCGGGACGCTATGTGCTCCACCTGCGCGCGCAGTTCGCGGAGATGCCCGGTGAGGGCGAGCAACGGCACGCCCGCACGATGGAGTTCGGCGGCCACGGCCAGCTCCTGGGGGCTGGGCACGAGAAACTCCCCCGGCCGCTCGGGCAGCGGCACCAGCACCCCCAGTTCGACGGCCTCGGCGACGGCGTCCTGGCTGCGGGCGGAGCCCTCGCCGAAGAGCCCGTCGAGCTCGTCGAGGGTGAGACGCTCCGGCTCCTCGTCCGACCAAGGCCGCTCGACCTCCGAGACGAGCCCGAGCACGCCGCTCAGCCCGCGGCCCTCGTCCCACGCCGCCAGCAGCTCCTTGATGGAGGCCAGGGTGTATCCGCGCTCCAGCAGGGCGGATATCTGCCGCAGCCGGGTCAGATGCGAGTCGTCGTAGAGGTTCGCCCGCCCGCGGCGGCCGGGGCGGGGGAGCAGGCCCCGGTCCTGGTACGCACGGATCGTGCGGACGGTGGCACCGCTGTGCCGCGCCAGGTCCTCGATGCGGTACTCACCTCCGCCGCGCCCCTCCGGCTCTCCCGCGTCCGGCCCGCCCGCGCCCGGTCTGCCGTCGCCCGGCCTTACCGCGCTCCTGCCGCCCCCGCTGCCCCCGCCGCCCTCGCCGCCCTCGCCGCCGACCGTGGTCACAGCGGTGGCTCGATCCGGGCGATGGCGCGCAGCAGACGCGGAGAGACCCGGGCGAGCATCCGTACGCCGCGGGCCTCCGGCGTCACGGGGACCACCGCCTGGTTGCGTACGACCGCCCGCATGATCGCCTTGGCGACCTTCTCCGGCGGGTAGTTGCGCAGCTCGTACAGCCGCGTCACCCGGGCCCGGCGGCGTTGCCGCCCGGCCTCGTCGAGGCCGACGAAGTGCGCCGTCCTGGTGATGTCGGTCTTGACCGGACCTGGACACACCGCTGTGACGCCGATGTCCCGCCCCGCCAGCTCCGCGCGCAGGGACTCGCTCAGCATCAGCACCGCCGCCTTCGACGTGCCGTACGCGGGCAGCAGCCTCGTTGGCTGATAGGCCGCGTCCGAGGCGACGTTGACGATGTGCCCGCCCTGGCCCCGCTCGGCCATCTGAGCGCCGAAGAGGCGGCAGCCGTGGATGACGCCCCACAGATTGACGTCGAGCGTCCGCTTCCAGTCCTCGACGCTGGTGTCGAGGAACGGCCCCGCGACACCTATGCCCGCGTTGTTCACGAGGACGTCGACCGTCCCGTACTCCTCCGCGACCCTGGCCGCCAGCTTCTCCATCTGCTGCTGGTCGCTCACGTCGGCCGTCTCGGCCCAGGCCTGCGGCGCGCCCGCCCGCTCCGCCGACTGCGCCGTGCGCGCGGCCCGTTCCCCGTCCACGTCGACGGCGACGACCCGCGCACCGGCCGCCGCGAAGGACAGGGCGGTGGCCCGCCCGATGCCGCTCCCCGCGCCGGTGACCAGCACCAGCCTGCCGCCGAACCGCTCGGCGAAGGCCCCCCTGCCGGCGGCGGCCCGCACCGGCCGTTCCTCCTCCGGGCCGCCCGCCCGGCCGGACTCCTGCGCGTCGACGAAGTCGCCGATCCATACGGCCAGTTGGTCGGGCCGGGTGCGCGGAATCCAGTGCTTGGCGTCCAGAGTGCGCCGGGTGAGCCCGGGCGCCCACAACTCCACGTCGTCGTAGAGCCGTTCGCTCAGGAAGACGTCGCGAGTCGGCGTGATCATCTGTACGGGCACGTGGGCGTGGCAGTCCTCGCGCGGGTGGCGCAGCCTGAAGCGCATGTTGTCCCGGTAGAGCCACGCGCCGTGCGCGGCGTCGCGCGGCAGCGAGGACGTCGGATAGCCGTCCGCCTGGAGCTTCTCGGCCCTGCGCAGCAGCTTCGGCCAGTACCGCGACAGCGGACCCCGCCACGCCAGTTCCGGCAGGACCGGGGTGTGCAGCGCGTAGATGTACCAGGAACGGGCGCCCTGGCCGAGGGTCTGAGTCAGCCGCCGCGGCGTCGGCCGGCTCACCCGCTTCTTGATCCAGTGCCCGAGGTGGTCGAGGGAGGGGCCCGACATCGAGGTGAAGGAGGCGACCCGGCCTCTGGTCTCCGAAGCCGTGGCGAACTCCCAGCCCTGTACGGACCCCCAGTCGTGCCCCACGACATGGACCGGCCGCCCGGGGGAGACCGCGCCGGCCACGGCCAGGAAGTCCTGCGTGAGCTTCTCCAGCGTGAAGCCGCCGCGCAGCGGCTCGGGCGCCGAGGAGCGGCCGCAGCCCCGTACGTCGTAGAGCACCACGTGGAAGCGCTCGCTGAGCCGCCGGGCGACCTTCGACCAGACCTCCTTGCTGTCCGGATAGCCGTGCACCAGCACCACTGTGGGCAGCTCCGCGTCACCCAGCTCCGCGACGCACAGCTCGACGCCCTCCGGAGTGCGCACCCGTCGCTCCCGCGCGCCTTCCAGACCGGGATCGAGTCCCGGACCGGGCCCCGCACCCGGGCCCTGACCTGTGTCCCGGCTCCGGGCCTTGCTGACGCCGGTGCCCTCGTCGCCGTACCGCTCGCTCACGGATCCCCCACCCTGTCGGGGCCGGCGGAGCCCGATGTGCCCGCCGTGCCCGCGTATTCGACACCGTTCAATGTGACAACGGACGATGGCGGCGTCAATGGGAAGTCCCGAGCCTGTGGATACCCGAGGTAAGCGGGGGCCGCGCGCCTGACCGGCAGGGCTTTGGCCCCACTTGTCCTACGACCCCCTTAAGGGAGCATCACCCTTCGGTACCAGTCGGATCCAGCCCCCAGGGCGGACGTGACACACAGCTGTGAGGCCCTAGCGTCTGGGGGGTGACTGTGATTGCTATCGAAAGCCTGACCAAGCGGTACCCACGGGTGACCGCCCTGGACCGGCTGACCGTGGGCATCACACCGGGTGTTACCGGCCTGGTGGGCGCCAACGGGGCCGGTAAATCGACCCTCATCAAGATCCTGCTCGGACTCTCCCCCGCGACCGAGGGCGGCGCCACCGTCCTCGGCCTGGACGTCGCACGGGAGGGCTCGGCGATCCGCGAGCGCGTCGGCTACATGCCCGAACACGACTGCCTGCCGCCCGACGTCTCGGCCACCGAGTTCGTCGTCCACATGGCGCGCATGTCCGGGCTCCCCTTCACCGCCGCGCGTGAACGCACGGCGGACACCCTTCGCCACGTCGGCCTGTACGAGGAGCGCTACCGCCCCATGGGCGGCTACTCCACGGGCATGAAGCAGCGCGTCAAGCTCGCCCAGGCCCTCGTCCACGACCCGAAGCTGGTGCTGCTCGACGAGCCGACCAACGGCCTCGACCCGGTCGGACGGGACGAGATGCTCGCGCTGATCCGCCGCGTCCACACGGACTTCGGCATCTCCGTGCTGGTCACGTCCCACCTCCTGGGCGAGCTGGAACGCACCTGCGACCACGTCGTCGTCATCGACGGCGGCAGGCTGCTGCGTGCCTCCAGCACCGCGGACTTCACCAAGAGCACCCCGTCCCTGGCGGTGGAGGTCACCGACACCGACGCCCATCCGGACGGTACGGAGGCGCTGCGCACCGCCCTGGTCGCCGCCGGGCTCTCCGCGCAGGCACCCGGCGCGGCGGGCGCACCCGGTGCCGGACACCTGCTCATGGTCGACGCCACCGACGAGACCGCGTACGACACCGTCCGCGACACCGTCATAGAACTCGGCCTCGGCCTGGTGCGGATGGAACAGCGCCGCCACCACATCGCCGAGGTCTTCCACACGGACGGCGGCGCCGCCGAGTCCGCCGCCGGTGCCGGAGCCGCCGCGGGCGCTCCCGCCGGCGTCCCGGCCGCCGCCGACCGCGAACTCCAGCCGCAGAAGGGGGGCAGCGGCGATGCCGTCTGAGCCTCACGCCGGTACGCCCGTCGCCACCGCCGGCAAGCCGCCGGGGCAGCGCGGCGAGGATGTCATCCACAACATCGGCTACCGCAACTACGAGGGCGCACGCCTGGGCCGCCGCTACGCCCGCACGTCCCTCTTCCAGCAGTCCCTGCGCGGTGCGTACGGGCTCGGCCGCTCGGCCAAGTCCAAGGTCCTGCCGATGATCCTCTTCGCGGTCATGTGCGTGCCCGCCGCGATCGTCGTCGCCGTCACGGTCTTCACCAAGGCCAAGCAGATGCCGGTCGACTACAACGAGTACGTCATCATGATGCAGCCCGTCATCGGCGTCTTCATCGCGGCCATGGCACCCCAGGCCGTCTCGCTCGACCTGCGCTTCCGCGTCGTTCCGCTGTACTTCTCCCGCCCCATCGAGCGCAGCGACTACGTCGGCGCGAAGTACGCGGCCCTCGCCGCCGCGATCTTCGTCTTCACCGCGACGTCGGTCCTCATCCTCTACGTCGGTGCGCTGCTGGCGAAGCTCGACTTCGGCGACGAGACGAAGGGCTTCGCGCTGGGGCTCGTCTGCTGCGCCGTCTTCGCCGTGCTGCACGCGGGCATCGCGCTGGCGGTCGCCGCGGCGACACCGCGGCGCGGCTTCGGAGTCGCGGCGATCATCGCGGTGCTGACCATTCCGTACATGCTCGTCAACGCACTGCAGGCGATCGTCGTCTCCCAGGACAACGCCGACGCCGTCGGCTGGCTGGGCCTGGCGTCGCCCGGGTCGCTCGTCGACGGGCTGCAGAGCAAGTTCCTGGACGGCAAACACGCCTTCCCGGGCGGGCCGCCGGACCTGACGGCCGCGCAGTCCTCCGCGTACGCCCTGCTCACCGTCGTGCTCGTCGCCGGCACATACGCCCTGCTGCTGCGGCGCTACAAGAAGGCCGGGCTGTGACCGCAGTCCCCTCGGGCTTCGCCCTGGGGAGACCCCTCCCGTCCCACGCCGCCACCCTCGGAAGGAATGGGCCGCGCCCATGACGACAATTCACATCGACCACACCTCCCGCTGGTTCGGGAACGTCGTGGCCGTCAACGACATCACCATGGACATCGGGCCGGGCGTGACGGGCCTGCTCGGCCCGAACGGTGCCGGCAAGTCCACCCTCATCAACATGATGGGCGGCTTCCTGCCCCCCTCGACCGGCGGCGTCACCCTGGACGGGGCGCCGATCTGGCGCAACCAGAACGCATACAAGGAGATCGGCCTCGTACCCGAGCGGGAGGGGATGTACGACTTCCTCACCGGCTGGGAGTTCGTGCTGGCCAACGCCGAACTGCACAAGCTGTCAGACCCGGCGGCGGCCGCACGCAAGGCGCTCGCCACCGTCGAGATGGAGCAGGCGCAGGACCGCAAGATCTCCACGTACAGCAAGGGCATGCGGCAGCGCGTGAAGATGGCCTCCGCACTCGTCCACGACCCGTCCGTGCTGCTGCTCGACGAACCGTTCAACGGCATGGACCCGCGTCAGCGCATGCAACTGATGCAGCTGCTGCGGCAGATGGGCGAGACGGGCCGCACCGTGCTCTTCTCCTCGCACATCCTGGAGGAGGTCGAGCAGCTCGCCTCGCACATCGAGGTCGTCGTCGCCGGCAGGCACGCGGCCAGCGGCGACTTCCGGAAGATCCGCCGCCTGATGACGGACCGGCCGCACCGCTACCTCGTACGCTCCAGCGACGACCGGCGCCTCGCGGCGGCCCTCATCGCCGACGCCTCGACGGCCGGCATCCAGCTCGACTGGAACGAGAAGGCCCTGCAGATCCAGGCCATCGACTTCGGCCGGTTCACGGACGTCCTTCCCCGGCTCGCCCGCGAGCACGGCATCCGGCTCTACACGGTCTCGCCCTCGGACGAGTCCCTGGAGAGCGTCTTCTCGTACCTCGTCGCGGCCTGAAGGGAGCCTTCACGATGTACAACCAGACAGTCGCACGGCTCACCTGCAAGGCCCTGCTCGGGCGCCGCCGCGCGCTGCTGCTGTTCGCGCTGCCGCTGCTGCTGCTCGTCGTCGCCGTCGCGGTGCGCCTGCTCGGCGACGTGGACGACGACGTCACCAAGCAGCTGCTGGGCGGCTTCGCGATGGCCACCATCGTCCCGCTCATCGGCGTCGTCGCCGGTACGGGCGCCATCGGCCCGGAGATCGACGACGGCTCGATCGTCTATCTGCTGGCCAAACCGACCCGGCGCGCGGGCATCGTCATCACCAAACTGATCGTCGCCATCGGCGTGACCGTCGCCTTCTCGGCGATCCCGGTGTTCCTCGCGGGCTACATCCTCAACGGCAACAGCCAGCAGATCGCCGTGGCCTACGCCGCTGCCGCCGCTGCCGCCTCCGTCGCCTACAGCGCGCTGTTCCTGCTGCTGGGCACGGTCTCCCGGCACGCCGTCGTGATCGGCCTGGTCTACGCGCTGATCTGGGAAGCCCTCTTCGGCAGCCTGGTGCCGGGGGCGCGGGAGCTGTCCGTACAGCAGTGGGCACTGACGCTGGCGCAGAAGATCGGCGACAGCGGCGCCGGCATCACCTCCGAGGTGGGCATGGCGACGGGCGTGACGCTGCTGGCCGTCGCCACCGTCGGCGGCGCCTGGTATGCGAGCCGCAGGCTGCGCGTCTTCACGCTCGCAGGGGAGGAGTGAGAGCGCACACCGCCCGGCACACGCCAGGGGTGGTGGCTACGGTCACGCGTGACCGTAGCCACCACCCCTGTGGCGCCTTCACCCGGGGTGGTGGGGCACCCGGGGCCGCGGGGAAGTCCCATGCCGTCCGTCGGCGAGTGCGGCGGCCGTGCGCCCGCAGGTGAGACGCTCCGCAGGTGAGACGCCCGGCAGGTGAGACGCCCGGCACGTCCCGTCGCCGCCGCGGCTAACGTGTCCTCATGTCACCAGCGAGCCGCTACACCTACCTCGGCCCTGAAGGGACCTTCACCGAGGCCGCCCTGCGTTCCCTCCCCGAGGCCGCCACCCGCGAACTGACGCCGATGGTGTCCGTGCCCACGGCCCTGGACGCCGTGCGCAACAAGGAGGCGGCAGCGGCGCTCGTCCCCATCGAGAACTCCGTCGAGGGCGGCGTCACCGCGACACTGGACGAGCTGGCGAGCGGCCGCCCGCTGATGATCTACCGCGAGGTGCTGCTGCCCATCGCCTTCGCGCTGCTGGCCCGGCCCGGCACCCCGCTGGAGAGCATCAAGACGGTGACGGGGCACCCTGTCGCGCAGCCGCAGGTGCGGCGCTGGATGGCGGAGCACATCCCGGAAGCGGTGTGGGAGTCGGCGGCGTCCAACGCCGACGGCGCGCGGCTTGTGCAGGAGGGCCGCTACGACGCGGCCTTCGCCGGGGAGTTCGCGGCGGCCACGTACGGGCTGGAGCCGCTGGTGACGGACATCCACGACGCGGACAACGCGGCCACGCGTTTCGTTCTCGTGGGACGTCCCGCGCGGCCCGCGGCGGCGACCGGTTCGGACAAGACCTCGGTCGTCTTCTGGCTGCGGGACGACCACCCGGGTGCGCTGCTGGAGGTGCTGCAGGAGTTCGCCTCGCGCGGCGTGAACATGATGCGCATCGAGTCGCGTCCGACGGGCGAGGGGATCGGGCGCTACTGCTTCTCGGTGGACTGCGAGGGCCATCTGCAGGACCGCCGGGTGGGCGACGTGCTCATGGGTCTGAAGCGCGCTTGCGAACAGGTGCGCTATCTCGGCTCGTACCCGCGTGCGGACGGCGGGCACGCAGCGGAGCGTCCCGGCACGACGGACGCCGAGTTCGTGGAGGCGGCGGACTGGCTGACGCGCTGCCTGGACGGGCGCGGCTGAACGAGGCGGTACGAGGCGGTACGAGGCGGGGCAAGGGGCGTCGGTGCAGCCCGCAGAGTTATCCACAGGGTGTCGGGCGGGCTGTGCACAACTCGGAAGACCGAAACGGGCATTATCGACAAAGCCTCATGGAGACCACAAAGGCGTCCCCAACGCGTTCCATCCTGTTTCGTCACTGCACTTCTCCTGGATCACTCTTCGGTGTGAGTCAACCCCCCTCGAATGAGTGCTTATTACAGGTTTGCTACGGGATTTCCTGGTCGAGCGCGAGCTTCGAGGAACGATCCCCTCCACTATCCACAGCCTCCCCGGAGACCCTGTGGATAAGTTTTGAGATGTGGGGGCGGGGCTGTGGATAAGTTCACCTTCACCTTCCCTCGCCCTCCCTCGCCTCCCCCCTGTCTCCCCGTCCCAACTTCCTTTGGGCAGCAGCGAGATGGCTGGTGGGAGCACGTCCCGGCGGCCCCGCACACACCCGTCCGCGGAGCATCCCGGGCCGGGCCGCGGCCCGCGTGAATCCGGGCAAGAGGCATGGAGATTCAGGGAGTTCCGCGGCGGCGGGTACTCAGTCGAGCCGCCGTGCCCCCACCGGTACCCTGACGGGGTGATTGACCTCCGAGTGCTCCGCGACGACCCCGACCGTGTCCGCGAATCCCAGCGCGCCCGTGGAGAGGACGTCGGCGTCGTCGACGCCCTGCTCTCCGCCGACGAGCGGCGAAGGTCGTCCAGCGTCAGCTTCGACGAACTGCGCTCCGAGCAGAAGCAGCTCGGCAAGCTGATCCCCAAGGCCGAGGGCGACGAGAAGGCCGAACTGCTGAAGAGGGCAGGCGAACTCTCCGCCGCGGTGAAGGCCGCCGACGCCGAGCAGAACGAAGCCGCCGAGGAGACCCAGCGCCTGCTCCGCCTGCTCGGCAACCTCGTGCACCCCGACGTTCCGGTCGGCGGCGAGGAGGACTTCACCGTCCGCGAGACGATCGGCTCGCCCCGGGACTTCTCGGCGGAGGGCTTCGAGCCGAAGGATCACCTCGAACTCGGGCAGCTGCTCGGCGCGATCGACGTCGAGCGTGGCGCCAAGGTCTCCGGCTCGCGCTTCTACTACCTCACCGGCATCGGCGCCCTGCTCGAACTCGCGCTGGTCAACGCCGCGGTCGCGCAGGCCACCGAGGCGGGCTTCACGCCCATGCTGACCCCGGCCCTCGTCAAGCCGCAGACCATGGAGGGCACCGGCTTCCTCGGCCAGGCCGCGCAGGACGTGTACCACCTGGAGCAGGACGACCTCTACCTGGTCGGCACCTCCGAAGTCCCCCTCGCCGGCTATCACATGGACGAGATCGTCGACGTCTCCCGGCTGCCGCTGCGCTATGCCGCCTTTTCGCCCTGCTTCCGGCGCGAGGCCGGCTCGTACGGGAAGGACACCCGCGGGATCTTCCGCGTCCATCAGTTCGACAAGGTCGAGATGTTCTCGTACGTGGTGCCGGAGGACTCCGAGGCCGAGCATCTGCGCCTGCTGGAGTGGGAGAAGCAGTGGCTCACCGGTCTTGAACTGCCCTTCCAGGTGATCGACGTGGCGACGGGCGACCTCGGCTCCTCCGCCGCCCGCAAGTACGACTGCGAGGCGTGGATCCCGACCCAGGGCAAGTACCGCGAGCTGACGTCGACTTCGGACTGCACCGAGTTCCAGTCGCGGAGGCTGTCGATCCGCATGCGCGACGGCAAGCAGGTCCGGCCCCTGGCGACGCTCAACGGCACACTGTGCGCGGTGCCCCGCACGATCATCGCGCTGCTGGAGAACCACCAGCAGGCGGACGGCTCGGTCCGCGTTCCGGAGCTGCTCCGTCCGTATCTGGGCGGACGGGAGCTTCTGGAGCCGGTGGCCAAGTGAGCGGCGCGAGTGGCGCGAGCGGAGTGACAAGCGTGTCCTCCAACGGCACCGGCGACGGCGGCCGGTTCCCGTACCGCCTGATCGCGACCGACCTCGACGGCACGCTGTTGCGTGACGACGCGACGGTCTCGGCCCGTACGCGCGCGGCGCTCGCCGCCGCGTCCGCGCGGGGCGTGGCGCACATCGTCGTGACGGGCCGTGCCGTGCCGTGGACGAAGCACATCCTGGCCGGCCTGGAGTACAAGGGGCTGGCCGTGTGCGGGCAGGGCGCGCAGGTCTACGACGCGGGTGCGGAGCGTGTCCTGACGTCTGTGACGCTGGACCGGCGGCTGGCGCAGCTGGCCGTGAGCAAGATCGAGGCGGAGACGGGCGCCACGCTCCTGCTGGCCGCCTCGCAGGACGGCATCGACGGCGACGTACTGGTCGGCCCCGGCTACCGCGATCAGGGCAAGGGGCTGCCCGCGGTGCCGTGTGCCGACCGGGACGAGCTGTGGCAGGCGCCGCTCAACAAGCTCTACCTCCAGCACCCCGCCCTGGGCGCAGACGGGTTGGCGAAGGCCGCCCGCGCCGTGACGAGCGACCTGGTGAGCATCACGATGTCGGGCGAGGATCTCGTGGAGATGCTGCCGCTCGGGCTCAGCAAGGCGAAGGGCCTGTCGATCGCGGCCCGGCGGCTGGGCGTCTCGGCGCGGGAGACGATCGCGTTCGGGGACATGCCGAACGACATCCCGATGTTCGGATGGGCGGCCCACGGCGTCGCGATGGCCGACGCGCATCCCGAACTGCTGGCCGTGGCCGACGAGATCACCGGATCCAACGACGCGGACGGCATCGCGGTGGTGCTGGAGCGCCTGCTCGGCGAGTGACACACGGCAGGTGGCGGCCGGGTGGGACGGCAGGGCGGGGCGGGACCCGTAGGCGAACCGCCTTGAACTGCCGTGGGCCGCACGGTGGTTCCGGGCTGCGGCCCTGTTCTGCGACGGCCTCCACGGCCCGCCAGCGCCCCCCGCTCAGGAGCCGACGTACGCCGCGAGGTGCTCGCCGGTGAGGGTGGAGCGGCCGGTGACGAGATCGGCGGGGGTGCCCTCGAAGACGATCCGGCCGCCGTCGTGGCCGGCCCCGGGGCCGAGGTCGATGATCCAGTCAGCGTGCGCCATGACCGCCTGGTGGTGCTCGATGACGATGACCGACTTCCCGCCCTCGACCAGCCGGTCGAGCAGGCCGAGCAGTTGCTCCACGTCGGCGAGGTGGAGGCCGGTGGTCGGCTCGTCGAGAATGTAGACGCCGCCCTTCTCCGCCATGTGGACGGCCAGCTTGAGCCGCTGCCGCTCGCCGCCGGACAGCGTGGTGAGCGGCTGGCCGAGGTGGAGGTAGCCGAGCCCGACGTCGGCGAGCCGGCCGAGGATGCGGTGCGCGGCCGGAAGCCGCGCATCGCCGGCGCCGAAGAACTCCTCGGCCTCGGCCACCGACATCGCGAGCACCTCGCTGATGTCGCGGCCGCCGAGGTGGTATTCGAGCACCGACGCCTGGAACCGCTTCCCGTCGCACTCCTCGCAGGTGGTGGCGACGCCGGCCATCATCGCCAGGTCCGTGAAGATGACTCCGGCGCCGTTGCAGTTGGGGCAGGCGCCCTCGGAGTTGGCGCTGAACAGCCCCGGCTTCACGCCGTTGGCCTTGGCGAACGCCTTGCGGACGGGGTCCAGCAGGCCGGTGTACGTCGCCGGGTTGCTCCGTCGTGAGCCGCGGATCGCGCCTTGGTCGATCGACACCACGCCTTCGCCGTCGGCCACCGAGCTGCCGGCCCGCGACCCGTGCACCAGCGAGCTCTTGCCGGAGCCGGCGACGCCGGTGACCACGCAGAGCACCCCGAGCGGGATGTCCACGTCGACGTCCCGCAGGTTGTGGGTGGTGGCGCCGCGGATCTCCAGCTTTCCGGTGGACTTCCGTACCGTCTTCTTCAGGGCGGCCCTGTCGTCGAAGTGGCGGCCGGTGACGGTGCCGCCGGCTCGCAGCCCTTCGACGGTGCCCTCGAAGCAGACGCTGCCGCCCGCCGTCCCGGCTCCGGGGCCGAGGTCGACGACGTGGTCGGCGATGGCGATCGTCTCCGGCTTGTGCTCCACGACGAGCACCGTGTTGCCCTTGTCCCGCAGCCGCAGCAGCAGGTCGTTCATCCGCTGGATGTCGTGTGGGTGCATGCCGATGGTGGGCTCGTCGAAGACGTAGGTCGTGTCGGTGAGCGAGGAGCCGAGGTGGCGGATCATCTTGACCCGCTGCGCCTCGCCGCCCGAGAGCGTGCCCGACGCCCGGTCGAGCGAGAGGTAGCCGAGCCCGAGCTCGACGAACGAGTCGAGCGTGTGCTGCAGCGCCGTCAGCAGCGGCGCGACCGACCGCTCTTCCAGGCGGCGGACCCATTCGGCCAGGTCGTTGATCTGCATCGCGCAGGCGTCGGCGATGCTGATCCCCTCGATCTTCGACGACCGTGCCGCCTCGCTGAGGCGGGTGCCGTCGCACTCGGGGCACGTGGTGAAGGTGACCGCCCGGTCGACGAACTCCCGGATGTGCGGCTGCATCGCCTCCCGGTCCTTGGAGAGGAACGACTTGTGGATCTTGGGGATCAGCCCCTCGAAGGTGAGGTTCACGCCCTCGACCTTCACCTTGGTCGGCTCCCGGTGGAGGAAGTCGTGCATCTCCTTCTTGGTGTACTCGCGGATCGGCTTGTCCGGGTCGAGGAGGCCCGACTCCGCGTACGTACGCACCGTCCACCAGCTGTCCGACTTCCAGCCGGGGATGGTGAAGGCGCCCTCGGCGATCGACTTGGAGTCGTCGTAGAGCTGGGTGAGGTCGATGTCGGAGACCGTGCCGCGGCCTTCGCAGCGCGCGCACATGCCGCCGGTGCGCGTGAAGGTCTGCTTCACCGCCTTCTTGTCGCCGACGGAGATCGCACCGCTCGCCCGCACGGTGGGGACGTTGAAGGCGAACGCGTTGGGCGAGCCGATGTGCGGCTCTCCGAGCCGGCTGAAGAGGATGCGCAGCATGGCGTTGGCGTCGGTGGCGGTGCCGACCGTGGAGCGGGGGTCGGCACTCATCCGCTGCTGGTCGACGATGATCGCGGTCGTCAGACCGTCGAGCACGTCGACCTCGGGCCGTGCCAGCGTCGGCATGAAGCCCTGCACGAACGCGCTGTACGTCTCGTTGATCAGCCGCTGCGACTCGGCGGCGATCGTGTTGAACACCAGCGAGCTCTTGCCCGAGCCGGAGACGCCGGTGAACACCGTAAGCCGGCGCTTCGGGATCTCGATGCTGACGTCCTTGAGGTTGTTCTCCCGCGCGCCGTGCACGCGGATCAGGTCGTGGCTGTCGGCGACGTGCGGCGCAGGCGACTGCGTATCCGTCCTGGCGGTGCTCATGGTGTCTCCATCTGTCAGACGGGGGCGCTCGCGATCCCCGTCGGCGTCGCCTGGCCCGATCTGACCGGCTTCGAGCGGTAGGTCTGGTTCTACTTCGTAGGCGCGGTCTGTGGCAACGGTCCGCCGGCAGCCTTGTCGGCGGCTCCGGGCCGTGGCCGCCCGGCTCCTGCGCTCAGGTCACCGCCGCGGCCGCCGGACGGGTCGGTCAGCGCAGTTCCTGGATGCGGAGGTGGTTGCCTGCCGGGTCCCGTACGGCGCAGTCGCGGACGCCGTAGGGCTGGTCGACCGGTTCCTGGACGATCTCGGTGTCGCCGGCCTGCAGCCGTTCGAAAGTGCCGTCGAGGTCTGGGGTGGCCAGGACGATGCTGGCGTAGGTGCCCTTGGCCATCATCTCGGCGATGGTGCGGTTCTCTTCGTCGGTGATGCCGGGGGTGGCGGACGGCGGATACAGCACGATGGAGGTGCCGGGCTGGTCTGCGGGGCCGACGGTGATCCAGCGCATCCCCTCGTAGCCGACGTCCATGCGGACCTCGAAGCCGAGGGTGTCGCGGAAGAAGGCCAGGGATGCGTCCGGGTCCTCGTGCGGGAGGAAACTCGCGTGAATGGTGATGTCCATGCCGGTCACGCTAGACGCGCGTGGCCGGCCCGCGCTTCTCGATTCCTGACCGGTCTGGTCACCTGTTTCGCCACGCACGGCGGCATCCCCGCCGTCGCCCGGGCCGCCTGCCGCCGGTAGACGCTGGGCGGCACACCGACCAGCTCGGTGAAGCGCGTACTGAAGGTGCCCAGCGACGAGCAGCCGACCGCGAAGCACACCTCGGTGACGCTCATGCCGCCACGGCGCAGCAGCGCCATCGCCCGCTCGATGCGCCGCGTCATGAGATACGCGTACGGCGACTCGCCGTAGGCGAGCCGGAACTCGCGGCTGAGATGCCCCGCCGACATGTGCGCGCCGCGGGCGAGCGCCTCGACGTCCAGCGGCTGCGCGTACTCCCGGTCGATCCGGTCACGGACCCGCCGCAGCCGTGCGAGGTCGCGCAGGTTCCGCGCCGCCGGGGGCGCTCCCCGCGGCGGTGCGGCCGCGGGGGAGGGTCTGCTGGTCACATGCTCGATCGTGCCACGACGCGGGGGAGTTGCCCAGCGATCCCGCCCCCTCCGGGGAGGGCCCGGATGCGGCTCAGGCGCTCCCGGCGGCGAACGGTCCTCCCCCGGCTTCCCCGGAGCCGAAGGCCAGGGCCGCGAAGCGCTCACCGATGCGGAGGTGCGTGGCGGCGTCCGGGTGGAGCTGGTCGGGAAGCGGCAGCTCCGCGAAGTCCGCCTCCCCGTACAGCTCGCGGCCGTCGAGAAGGTGCAGGTTCGCGTCGTCGGCTGCCCGCTGCTTGACGACACGGGCCAGTTCGTCCCGGATGATGTTGAGCGTCAGCTTCCCGGCGGCCCGTTCCGCGGGGTCGCCCGTGGCCCGGAACCGGAGCCGCCCCTCACCGATGTCCGTGAAATCCGGGGCGCTGGGGCCCGGGGTGTCCTCGTGGATCGGGCACAGGACGGGTGAGACGACCAGCAGCGGCGTGGCCGGATGTCCCTCGCGGATGGTGTCGAGGAAGCCGTGCATCGCCGGGGTGAAGGCCCGCAGACGCATCACATCGGCGTTGACCAGATTGATGCCGGTCTTGACGCTGATGAGATCCGCGGGGGTGTCGCGCATGGCGCGGGCGGTGAACGCGTCGAGGAGGGCGCTGCCGCCCATGCCGAGGTTGATCAGTTCCACGCCGCCGAGGGAGGCGGCCAGCGCGGGCCAGGTCCTGGTGGGGCTCGCGGCGTCGGAACCGTGGCTGATCGAGCTGCCGTGGTGCAGCCACACCCTGCGGCCCGGGTCGCGCGGGGTCTCGACGGGGGCGTCGGTGCGCAGGGCGACCAGCTCGGTCATCTCGTTGTGCGGCAGCCAGATCTCGACGTCCTTCACCCGGTCGGGCAGGCCGGAGAAGCGGACGGTGCCGACCGGGCCGGGCCGGGTCTCCGCGGATCCGGCGACCATGTCCACCGTCAGCACGTTGCCGCCCGGCACACCGGCCTGCTTGGCGAGACGGCCGTCGACGAGCAGGTCGTACACACCGTCCGGGCGGGGCGGGGCACCCACGTAGGCCATCTTGGTGCGCAGCGTGTCCAGTTCGACGGCGGTGGCGCGGGTGCGGAAGGCCAGCCGGACGCCCGACGGCTGGGCCTCCGCGACGGCCAGCTGCCCGTCGGTGCACTGTGCGCGGGCTCGGGCGGGCAGCCGGTGCGGCAGCACCCCGTGCTCGGTGTCCTCGACGTCGAGGGCGCCGCGGAGGAGGTCCGCGGTGACGGGCGTGGTGATCCAGCCCGTCGCGGAGGACGGGCCGGACGGGTTGGACGGGCCGGACGGGTTGGAAACCGGGCTGGAATCCGGGCTGGAATCCGGTCCGGGAACGGGGGTGCGGCGGGCGTTCATGACCTCAAGCTGTCATCCGGACGGCCGCTCCGCACATGAGTTTCCGGCCCTTCGCGTTCGCCTGGGCGTGCACCGGGCGTGATCTTCTGTCCGGCGGTGGCGTCTTCGGCGTACAGGGCCGTGACGGATGCGGCGGCGCGGGCCAACTCCGCCCGGACGGCGGCGGGTTCCAGCACTTCGACGTCCCCGCCGAACTGCAGGAGCTGGCGGGCTGCTTGCAGTACGGGGTAGGCGAGGCGGACGGGGACCCAGCTGTCGGCTTCCGGCTCCTCCGCGTCGTCCGCGTCCTCGTCCGGGTCGTCGCGTGCCGGGTCGTCCTCGTCCAGTACGAACGGGCCGACGATGCGCCGGAACATCTCGAGACGCCCCCGCCGCACCCGGACCTCGACGCGTACGTTCGCGGGCCGCTCCTCCACCTGGCGCCGCAACACCTCCCAGGCGTCGGCGAGTTCGACCCCCTGCCTGCGCTGTACGGGCGCCTCCGTCAGGGCGGCGTCCAGGATGCGGTCGGCGCGGAAGAGCTGCCCGCGGCCGCGCCTGTCCGCGACGAGGTACCAGGTGCCGGCCTTCGCCACCAGCCCGTACGGGTCGACGGTGTAGGTGTGCACAGCGGTCTCACCGCCGTGCCGGTAGCGGATGCGCAGCCGCCGGTCCGTGAAGACGGCCGTGTTGAGGGTGTCGAGGTCCACCGAGGGCTGCGGCCGGGTCAGCCAGCGGTCCGGGTCGACGAGGATCCGGCGGCTGGTGAGTTCGGCGGCCGGCCTGTGCGGTGCGGGCAGGGCGGCCATCACCTTGCGAAGGGCCGAGCCCAGTGCGCCGTCCAGGCCGAGGGCGGAGTGCGCGCCCTGCGCGGCGAGTACGAACAGGGCCCGTGCCTCGTCCGAGGTGAGGCCGGTGACGTCCGTGCGGAACCCGGCGAGCAGCGAGATGCCGCCGTGCCTGCCGCGCTCGGCGTAGACGGGGACGCCCGCGGTGGAGAGGGAGCCGACGTCGCGGTAGATGGTGCGGGTCGAGACCTCGAGGCGCCGGGCGAGCTCGTCGGCGCTCACCCGGCCGTGGGTCTGGAGCAGCAGCAGGATCGAGAGCAGACGGTCCGACTTCACGTTCACCAGCATGCCGGAAACCTGACGGTGGGTGTCAGGAAATGGGGGGAGGGTCTCTCCGTCCGCAGGCCGGGCCGGGGCCGGGGCTGTCTCCTGGGACGCAGAACCGAGCCCACCCCGGAACCGGCCGCCCGGCCTGTCCGATCGCCCGACTCCCGAACGGAGCTGTTCCCATGCACGCCGAACCGTCTGCCGCCACTCCTGACCCCTCGGCCGATCCGCGCCCCGCCTTCGAGCGGGCGGCCGATCAGATGACCTCTGTCTTCGCCGCCGTTCAGCCAGGGCAGCTCACCGCCCCCACACCCTGCGAGGGATTCGACGTGGGCGCGCTCCTCAGCCATGTCGTCGGCGGCACCCTCCGCATCGCCCAGGCCGGCGAGGGCGGCGGCCCCGGCGAGGTCGACCCGGCGGCGAAGGTCGACTCGGGGGTCTCCGGCGTACCGGAGGAGGGCTGGACGGAGCCGTATGCGCGGGCCCGCGAGCGCTTCGCGGCGGCCTGGGCCGACGACGCGAAGTTGGAGGCTCCCGTCACGGTGCCATGGGGCACGATGCCGGGCCGTTTCGTCGTGGCGGGCAGCGTGATGGAAGCGGTCACCCACTCCTGGGATCTGGCGCAGGCCCTGGGACGGCAGGATCTGCTCGATCCCGCTCTGGCGACGTTCGCGCTGGGTGTGGCCCGCCAGGCGGTGCCCGAGGAACGCGGCGAGGGCGTTCCGTTCGGCCCTCCGGTGCCCGTCTCGGAAGGCGCGGACGACTACGGCCGGCTGGTGGCCTGGCTGGGCAGGACGCCCGCAGCGCAGAGCACGTCCACGCAGGGCACCTCGACGCAGGGCACCTCGACGCAGGGCACCACCCCGACGCAGGACAGCGGCGGCGGCAGCGGCCGTGGGTGACGGTGCGCACCGCTCGACGGGCCCGGCGCCCGGCCCCGTCGGCACGCCCGCCTTCCCCGCCGGCGCCGTCCGCGGCCCGGTGCTGCTGCCGTCCGACGCGCAGCAGTTCGCGGACGAGGCCGCCGGTTTCCAGGCGGGTTACCGGCACCACCCCGATGTGATCGTCTGCGCGACAGAGGCCGCGGACGTGTCCGCGGCGGTGGAGTACGCGGCCACGCACCGGCTGCCGCTGGCCGTACAGGCGACCGGGCACGGCCTGTCGCTGCCCCTTCCCGGCGGTGTGCTGGTCAGTACGCGCCGCATGACGGAAGTGCACGTGGACCCCGGCGCCCGTACGGCGTGGATCGGGGCGGGCGTGCGCTGGGGCGCGGTCGTCGAGGAGGCCGCCCGGTACGGGCTGGCTCCGCTGAGCGGTTCGGGTCCGGGCGTGGGTGCGGTCTCATTCACGCTGAACGGCGGTGTCGGGCTGCTCGCCCGCGAGTTCGGCTACGCGGCCGACCATGTGCGCGCTGCCGGGATCGTCACACCCGACGGGCGCGTGCGCCGCGTGACGGCGGACAGCGATCCCGAGCTGTTCTGGGCGCTGCGCGGCGGAGGCGGGGCCGGCTTCGGCGTGGTGACCGGTCTGGAGATCGGGCTGGTGCCCGTCGAGCGGTTCTACGGCGGCCAGTTGGTCTTCGACGGGCAGCATGCCGAGGACGTGCTGGAGGCGTGGCGCGAGTGGACGGCGACGGTGCCGGAGCAGCTCACCTCGTCGGTGACGCTGATGTGCTTTCCGGATCTCCCGGTGCTTCCCGCAGGTCTTCGCGGCCGGTACGTGGCGCAGGTTCAGATCGCCTGGAACGGCGGCGAAGCGGACGGTGAGCGGCTGGTGGCGCCGCTGCGCGCTGCCGGGCCGCGCATCTCGGAGACGTTGCGGACCATGCCGTACGCGGAGTCCGCGAGCGTCTACAACGAACCCGACCGGCCTCACTCGTACCAGGGCGGCAACGTGCTGCTCGGCGAGCGGCTGCCGGACCGTGCGGCGCTGCGTCGCGCGGCGGAGCTGACCGGTCCGCACGCTCCGGCGATGACGGTGCTGAACCTGCGTCACATGGGCGGTGCGCTGTCGCGGGCACCCGAGGTGCCGAACGCGGTCGGCGGCCGGGACGCGGGATATCTGCTGATCGTGCTCTCGGTGCTCGACGGCGCCGGGTCCGGACCGGGGCCCGCGGAGCTGCACGGGCTCCAGGAGCGAGTGCTGGATTCGGTGGCGCCGTGGACGGTCGGCTCGAATCCGGGCTTCCGCTACGGGCGCTCCGCGCGGGCGCTGCCCGGCGGGGTGCGGGCCGCGTACGCGCCGGACGACCACCGGCGTCTCGCTGCACTGAAGGCGTCGACGGACCCGGCGAACCTCTTCCGCTTCCATAACGGGGCACTGGGCGACATGCCGCACGGGGAGCGGGGGAGCCCGGGCCCGTAGCGGGAGGGCGCGGGTGCCGGGCCAGCAGGCGCGGCACCCGGCGCGCCATCAGCCGAGGCCGAACACCGCGTCAGCAGTCGCGCAGAACAGAGCAGCGCGCCGGGACGGCAACCCTGGACAGGCCGTACCGGCGCGCTGCGGTCATCCCTCCAGCAGGCGCTGCCCCACGTATTCGCCCTTCGAAGGCCCGCCGGGAACCGCGAACAGCCCGCTGGCCTCATGGCGGATGAAGCGCGAGAGCGCGTCGCCCCGGTCGAGTTTCCGCTGCACCGGCACGAAGCCGCGCTGCGGATCGGCCTGCCATGCGATGAAGAGCAGACCGGCGTCGGGCGCCCCGTCGTCGCGGAAACCGTCGTGGTACGAGAAGGGCCGCCGCAGCATCGCGGCTCCGCCGTTGGTCGCGGGTGCCGTGACCCGTACGTGGGCGTCCGCGGCGATGACCGGGGATCCGTCGCCCTCCCGCTGTTCGAGGTCGGGGTCGGTGTCCTCGGAGCCGCCGGTGAGCGGGGCGCCGTCGGACTTGCGGCGGCCGATGACCTTCTCCTGCTCGCTCAGCGACTTTTTGTCCCAGGTGTCCAGCAGCATCCGGATGCGTCGTACGACGGCGTACGAGCCGTCCGCCATCCAGGCGGGGGACGACGACGAGGGCACGAAGATGCGTCTGTCGAAGTCGTCCTCGGAGCGCTTGGGGTTGTTGGTGCCGTCGACCTGCCCCATCAGGTTGCGCATCGTCATGGGGCGCCGGGTGGCGCCGGGAGTGCGGGTGAAGCCGTTCATCTGCCAGCGAAGCCGTGCCGTGCCGTCGGCCTGGCGCTGGATCTCGCGCAGCGCGTCGAAGGCGACGAGCCCGTCGTTGCAGCCGATCTGCACCCACAGGTCGCCGTTCGAGAGGTCCTTGTCGAGTGCGTCCCCGGAGAACTCGGGGAGCGGTGCCAGTTCGCGGGGACGCTCCTTCTCCAGGCCCGTACGGGAGAAGAAGGAGCGGCCGAAGCCGAAGGTGACGGACAGCGAGGAGGGCCCTGCGTCGAGCGCGACGCCCGTGGAGTCCGCCGTCGACTCGCCCGCCATCAGTTCGCGCGCCGTCCTCGACCAGCGCTTCAGCAGAGCCGCGGCCTGCTTCCGGCCCGCTCCGGAGGCGAGGTCGAAGGCGAGCAGATGACCGAAGGCCTGCAACGGCGTGGTGATGCCGGCTTGGTGCTTTCCGTGGAAGGGCACCCGCGTCGAACCGACGGACGAGAGCGGCGTGGGGGCCTTGCGATCGTCCCGGGCCACGGCCTGAGCGACCGCGCCGCCTGTGGCGCCGACGGCCAGACCTGTGGCGCCCGCTGCTCCGACTGTGCTGACGAGGCGACGGCGTGAGACGCCCTGGGGTTCGTGGTCGTGCTGAGTCATGAATGCTTCCTGGCGTGGTCCGGCATGGGCGGGGTGCGGTAGCGGGCCTTCGGCTTCGCCCGTTCATGCGTGCTCGGGCTCGTGCTCCCGGCTGGACATCGTTCCGTGTCCGTGCTGTTGAGCTATATCTCCTGGAACGTAGCGGTAATCACATGAATGATCCGTTTGTGGGTAGTGCCGCGTCCGAAGTGGGTGCTCTTCCGCGTCAGTCGAGCCGTATCGTCTTGCTCTCGGTGACCTGGTCGATGTCGGAGGTGCGGATGGTGACGGAGGCCTTCCACCGTCCCGGCATCGGCAGCTGAACCGTCTCCGAACGCCAGCGCCCCTTCGCCTTGTTGATCCGCTCGAACTCGACCGAGAACGGGCCGAGGTCCTGCTCGGGAAGGGTAAGCGAGGCCTTCACCTCTTCGGTTGCCAGCTGCTTGCCGTCCCGGCCCTCGGTCATCACCCGCAGGGAGTTGCCGCCCGCCTGGCCGGGCGTCATCAGCAGTACGGCCGTGCCCTTGCCGTTCTTCCCGCCCGTGTCGAACGGGATCTTCTGCTTGATCGACGTGCCCACACGTGTCTGTCCGGTGGCGGCGCCCGGCTTGTTTCCCGCAGCGGTGAGCTCTTCCGTACGGCCGGGCTCGGTGCTCGTCAGTGCCGTCGTCACGACGAGCAGCACTGCGGCGACGGCGGTCTCGGTGAGTACGGAGCGACGCAGACCGGCACGCTCGGGGTCGGCCTCGCGGTCCTTCCTGCGGCGCTCGCGGGTCACGGCGGCGCGCTGGCGGGCGAGTTGGGCCTCTCGTGCGGTCTTGCCTGTGCCGGTGCCGGTGCCGGTGCCGGTGCCGTGCTTGGTCCCGGGCTGGGTGCCGGCTTCGGTGCCGGCGGCCGCGTCCGGGCCGGCCGCGGAGCCTGTGGCCCCGGGGGCCGAGGCCCCGACGGCGGCAGGCGTTTCCGCCCGCACCGCGGTGTCCGCGCTCTCGTCCGCGTCTGCCGAAGCGTCTGCGTCTGCGTATGTCTCCGCATCCGCATCCGCATTCGCGTCCTTGCCGGCGTTCTCACGCACGTCGCCGAGCCGCGCCGTCCACTGCCTGGAGACGTAGGCGACGCCGACGAGGACGACCACCAGGGCAAGCTTCGCCAGCAGCAGCCGCCCGTACGCCGTGCCGGTGAGCGCCGTGAACGTGCCGAGCTGCCGCCACGACTGGTACAGCCCCGTCACCGCCAGCACCAGCACGCTGCCGAAGGCGACCTGCGAGAAGCGCTGTACGACCGGGCGCCCGGGAGACGGCCCACGGTGGAGCACCGTCAGGAGAGAGGCCAGCCCGCCCAGCCATACCGCGACGGCCAGCAGGTGAACGACGTCTACGGGCATCGCCACCTGCGTCTGCAGACCGGTGGAGGCGTGCTCCGCGATCGCCCAGGTCGCCGCCAGCCCGACGGCGACGACGCCGCCGCCGAGGACGAGCCCGAGCGTGACGTCGCGGCCGCGCTCCTCGTCCTGGGCCGCGTCCCGCTCCTCGTCCTGGGCCTCCCGATCGTTCCGCGCCTCCTGCTCGCCCTGCTCGCCCTGCTCGCCGTGCTCGTCCTCGCGTCGGCCGTACGAGCCGAAGAGCACGGAGACGATCACGGCCGCCGTGCCCAGTAGCAGCAGCCGCGCGGCGAGGGCGGCGCCGGGCTTCGAGCCGAGTGCGCTCTTCAGGCCGGCGAGGTCGAAGACCTCGCTCAACTGCCCCGTCCCCGTATACGCGTTGCGCAGCAACAGCATCAGCAGGGTCGCGGCGGTGAGCGTCAGCCATCCCGCGACCACGAGCCGCTGCACCCGCCGCACCGCGGAGGCCTGAGGCCTGCAGATCATGACGAAGGCGCCGCCGCCCACCAGCAGGACGAAGCCCGCATATGCCGCGTAACGCGCCGTATGGTACGTCGCTCCGACCGGGCCGCCGCCCGTCCCCTGAGTCTCGTCCGCGACGTTCGCCGAGGTCTGCGACGGATGACCCACGGAGAACGTGAATGCCCCCGAGACCGGGTGGCTGTCGTCCGAGACGGCCTTCCACGCGACGGTGTAAGTCCCCTTCGGCCCGTCGGGCTTCAGGGTCACGGCACGGGTGTTCGCCTTGCCGGCGACCTCGCTGACCTTGTCGGTGTCGAGCCGTTTGCCGTCCGGCCCGAGCACACGTATCGAACCGTCCGACATCGAGACGCCCTCCGAGAAGGTCACGGTGACCTTCTCGGGCGGGCTGTTCACCACCCGGCCCTCCCCCGGGCTGCTCTCGGTCTGCACCGCGTGCGCGGACGCCGGGGCGGCGGTGGCGAGCACGGTGAGCAGCGCGCACAGGACCGTGCCCAGCAGCGCGAGAAGCAGCGCCGCGGGTGTCGCACGTCGCCCGGCGGCGCCCACGTGCGGACGCCGACGCGGGTGCGGTCGCACTCGCGGCTGCGTTCTCACTCGCAGAAGGGGACGCCTGGTGGTGAACGGCACGAGTCAGTCCCTCATTTCTTCGGTACGAAGTTCGTCGCCTCGACCGGCATCGATACCTTGATGTCGCCGGACTCGCTGAAGTGGAGCGTCACCTGCACTTTCTCGCCCTTCACCGGTTTCCGCTCCGGTTTGAGGAACATGATGTGGTTTCCGCCCCGGCTCAGCCGCAGCGTCCCGTCCCCGGGCACAGGCAGCGACTTCACCTGCTGCATCTGCTGATCGGACGTCTTGTGCAGCTGCGCCTCACCGAAGGCGCTGCTCTCGACCGAGGTCAGCTTGTCGGCGGTGCCGCCGGTGTTCTTCACGGTGAGGAAGCCGCCCGCCATGTCGCCCGTCACGGGCTCCGGCATGTAGGCGCCGCTCACGGACAGCTTCGGCTTGGAGCCCCCTGAGCCGGAGACGGAATCGGCATCCGAACCCGGTCCGGAACCGGGGCCGCACGCGCTGAGCGCGGCGAGCCCGGCCGTCACCGACAGCAGCGCGACGCAGCGCCGTCCGCGGAAGGCAGCGTTCAAGTTCACGGGTTCTCCCCCTTGATGATCGCGGGGAGTTCCTTCTCGAGGATCTCCGGTGTGGTGTTGCCCTCCGTGTAGAGGACGTGGGCCTTGTCGTCCTTCGGCGAGAAGGCGAGGAGCTGCGCGCCGTGCGTCGAGACGACGTCGCCGTTCTTCTTCTTGTACGACGGCTCGATGTTGACGCCGACGGTGCGCGCGCCCGCCCGGATGGTGTCGAAGTCGCCGGTCAGCCCGGTGAAGGAGGGGTCCTGGCCGCGCAGCCAGCTCCCCAGCTCCTTCGGCTTGTCGCGCTCGGGGTCGGAGGTGACGAAGACGACCTGCAGTTTCTTCTTCTGCTCCGCCGTGAGCTTGGACCTGGCAACGGCGATGTTGCTCATCGTCAGCGGGCAGACGTCCGGGCAGTGGGTGTAGCCGAAGTACATCAGCACCGGCTTGCCCTTCGTCTCCTCGATCAGGTCGTACTCCTCGCCCTTGGTGTCGGTGAGGGTGAGATCGGGTTTCTCGAAGGGCTGGTCGAGGACCACCCCGCCCTTCTTCTGCGGCTCGGCGGAGGCGACGGCCTTGTCGCTGCCGCCCTCCTCGCCGCTTCCGCCACCCGGGCCGCCGCACGCCGTCAGGGCGAGGACGCCCGCCGTGGCGAGCGCGGCGGCGGTGAGAGTCGTGGTCTTACGCATAGAGCAAATTGCTTTCTGACTTGTCGCTGCGTCGCTGCGTCGCTGCTTCGCTGCGGCCGTGTGTTCCTGCGCAGGCGCGTCGATGCGCCGGCACGTCGTCGGTATGCCGTCGGCACATCGCCGGCACCCGGCGTCACTGCCGCAGCGTTGCTGCCGTACGGCCGGCGAACCCGGAACGGGCGCCGTGCGAACGGGTCGACGGGGGCTGGGCGCCCGTACCGCGCGGGTACGGCGGCACGGGCGCCCAGCCCGCCTGTTCGGTCTAGGCGTTGCGCCGCCGTCCCGCGAGCACGCCGAAGGCGACCCCCGCGATTCCGGCGACCAGGCCGGCGATGCCGAGCACCCGGGCCGTGGTGTCCGTTCCACCCCCGCCGCCGTCACCGGAGTCGGAAGTGCCGCTCTGCGCTGAGGCGTTCTCCGAGCCGGCCGCGCCGCCCTTGGCGTCGGAGCCCTCGGCGCCCGCCGGGGTGAGCTTCAGCACCGGGGCCGGGTTCTCCGGCTCGGGCTGCCCCTCCTCGGGCTCCTCGATCCAGCGCACGACCTGGTCGTCGTCGTACGTCTGGAGCGCCTTGAAGACGATCTGGTCGGCGTCCTTGGGCAGTTCGCCCATGGAGACCGGGAACTGCTGGAACTCGCCCTTCTTCACCTCCCCACCGGTCCAAGTGATCTTGGTGACGGCCTCGGTGATCTTCTCGCCGTGCATCTCGATCGGCTTGTCCAGCTTGGACTTGGTGACCTTGACGTCCCATCCGGGGACCGGTTGCGGCATCACGGACGCGAGCGGCTGGTCCTCGGGCAGGTTGACCTCGAGCTTGGTCGTGGAGGCGTCGTCGCGCTCGTTGGGGACCTTGAAGTTGACGACGCTGTAGCCGCCCTGCTCGGCGTTCTCAGGGTCGACGGACACGTGCGCGAGGGCGGGCCCCGCGCACAGCAGTACGGATGTGGCTGCGAGAGCGCCGACGGTGGTCACACGGCGGCGCGTACTGGTCTGCATGGTGAGTGCTCCTGAAAGACACGACGGAACGCGTGATGGACGTACGTCATGGACGTATCAGCACATGAGTGGGTGCGCGGCGAGCGCGCACGCCGTCGTTCCGTCGTCGGGCGCCGTGCGTCAGGCCGCGAGCGCGAAGCTCTCCTGCGGCCGCCGTGGCGGACCACGCCTGCTCACCGAGTGGTGCAGCAGCACGGAACGGGCCGTTCCGTGCGCGTCCGCTTCCCGGAAGCCGGTTCGTGCGGGCATCCGGGGAATCAGATCGCCGCGCAGCGCCCGTACGCAGGCGACGGCCGCGCCGAGCGACGCCCGCACATGCCGTACGGCCACTCGCGCCGAGCGCGCCGAGAGCCGGACCAGGCGCCACAGCGCCGCCTCGCCGCGGTGCAGGAACCAGCCGAGTACGAGCGCGGCGAGGACGTGGCCCAGGAGCATCGGGCCGTCGAACAGGCTGAGAGCGGCGTGCGCGGCGGTGCGCAGGCACTCCAGGGGGGTGTCGGCGGCGGACGCGGCGGTGCCGGCCGCGTCATGGCCCCCGTGACCGGCGTGACCGGCATGTCCGGTGTGCCCGGCGTGACCGGCGCCTCCGCCGACCCGGTCGGCGTCGAGCCCGGCGTCGGAGACCACTTGACGTGCCCGGGACTGGCTCATGCTGCCCGCGGACTGCTCGTCGCAGAGCAGCCGCGCGGCGAGGCTGCGCAGGTCACCGCCGTGAGCGGCGTCCGCGTGTGCCCCGCCGTGCGCCGCGGACGACTGCGCCGCCGCGCCTCCGGCTGCCGGACGTCCGCATACGAAGAGGGTGTGCAGCGCCAGTTGGCCGGCCGCGAGCAGCGCGGCTATCCCCGGAAGCGACCGCTCCCGCCCCGCCAGCGGCGCCGCGACCGCGAAGACGACGGCGAAGCCGAGCCCCAGCGACCACAGGGGCATCTGCTGCCCGCCCGTCAGCGAGTGACCGGCAGCGGACAACGTCACACAGACCGCGGTGAACACCGCGGCCCGCACGAGTCTGAGATCCGCCCCGGCAGTCATGGCGGCGTCATCATCTCACCGAGTCCGCATCTGCAACCCCCAGGGGTCGAAACGCCCGGAATCATGCGTACCCGTCGTCCCTGTCCGGGGAAGGCGGTCGCGCAGCCGGACCGCACGGCGTCCTCCGATAGGACGGGATGCGCAGACACGGGTGCGTACCGCCCGCGCAACCGGCAATACGTATGCCCATGGCCGGGGTGGTCCTTAGGGGCCGACCGTCGAGCCTCGGCCTGTGGAGGGTTGAGCATGAGCATGTGGTGGTGTCTCCAGTTGAGGCGCGAAGCTGCCAGCGTGCCGCTCGCCCGGCGGCTGCTTCTCGATGCCATGGACAGCGCCGGGGTGGACAGCGAGATCTCGTACGACTTGTCGCTCGCGCTCTCCGAAGCGTGTGCGAACGCCGTCGAGCACGGCCGGGGCGAACACTCGGACGCCTACTGCGTGACCACGTACCTGGACGGCGACCAGTGCCGCATCGAGGTTGCCGACTCGGGCCCCGGCTTCCGCACCTCCGCCCTGCCGCCGAGCTTGCCCGTGGACGCGGAGAGCGGCCGCGGCATGTTCCTGATCGAGTCGCTCGCCGACCATGTGCGCGTACGGAACCGGCCAGGCCACGGGGGAGCCGTGGTCACCTTCGACAAGACCCTCAAGTGGCAGCACCGGGACGGCGCTCCGGCAGGCGACGGGCGTACGGAACGGAGCGGCGGCAGCCCGCTGCTCGCGGCCGGCTGAACGACCCAGCGGCTGAACCGACCCGCGGGCTGAACGACCTCAGCGCGCCTACTGGTCCCGGTAGCGCAGCAGCAGCATCGCCGCGTCGTCGTGCGGCGGAGCCCCCATGTGATCGGCGAGATCCAGCCGTACGGCCGCCAGCGCCGCGTCAGGATCCGGATCCTTGAGCAGGTCGCCGCGCTCGTCGAGCGGGTAGAAGCGGTTGGTGCGGTCGCGGGCCTCGGTCACGCCGTCGGTGTAGAAGAGCATCTGGTCACCCGGCACGAACTTCACCAGGTGCGGCTCCGGTGCCGGACCCTCCTCGATGTCGAGGCCGAGCGGCAGGGCACGCTCGGGAGGCTCCGCGAAGTGCACGGAGCCGTCCGGGCGGATCATCAGCGGCGCCGGGTGGCCGAAGTTGAGAAGCGTCATGCCGTCCCGCTCGCGCACCTCGGCCAGTACCGCCGTCACGAACTTCTCACCGAGCAGATGCCTGGCCAGCGCTCTCTCAAGCCGCTTGCCGACGGCCATCAGGTCCGCCTCGTCGTATGCGGCCTCCCGGAACGCGCCCACCACGACCGCCGCCGTCTCGACCGCTTCGAGTCCCTTGCCCTGCACGTCTCCCACGATGACCCGTACGCCCGTGGGCGAGGTCACCATCTCGTACAGGTCGCCGCCGATACGGGCCTCGGCCACCGCCGAGGTGTAGGAGACCGCTGCGCGCAGATGTCCGGCGCTGCGCGGCACCGGGCGCAGCAGCACCCGCTGTGCGGCCTCCGCGATCGAGCGCACGCTGGCCAGTTCGGCCTCGCGCCGCTTGCGCATCGCCGTCGCGGCGACACCGGCGACGGCGACGCCGGCGACGGAGATGAGCGTCGTGTAGCCGCGGCGGTCGTCCACCTGGGAGTTGAAGATGCTGAGCATCAGCGACAGCGCCAGCGCGATGGCGCCGATCAGCACACTGCGGCGTACGTTCCCGATGAGACCCGCGAACGCGGGCCCCAGGGCCATCATCGGGAGGAAGCCGATCGCGGGGCCCGCGAAGACGTCGACCAGGACGACGATGCCCATCGCGATGAAGGGGAGCGCAGCCAGCAGGCGGGGCCGGAACTGAAGCGTGACCACCCTGAGCTCTCTTCCTCGACCGATGACGGATGCCGGACACATGCAAGGTTAGGCATGTAAGCCCGATTCAGGACCAGTGATATGACGAAACCGTGTGCGGAATCCGTCGTGACCGGTCGTGCCGGTCCCTGTACGGGCCGCTGTCCTACGGCCCTTGGGCGAGATGTGGCGATCAGCCCTTCAGACGCGCCATCCAGGCCTCGACGTCCGAACTGCTGCGAGGCAGGCCCGCGGAGAGATTCCGGTTGCCGTCGGCCGTGACGAGGATGTCGTCCTCGATGCGTACGCCGATTCCGCGGTATTCCTCCGGGACGGTCAGATCGTCGGGCTGGAAGTACAGTCCGGGCTCCACGGTCAGGCACATTCCGGGCTCCAGCGTGCCCTCGGCGTAGCTCTCGCGGCGTGCGGTGGCGCAGTCGTGCACGTCCATGCCGAGCATGTGGCCGGTGCCGTGCAGCGTCCAGCGGCGCTGCAGCCCCAGCTCCAGTACGCGTTCGACGGGGCCGTCCAGCAGGCCCCACTCCACGAGCCTCGTCGCGAGAACGCGCTGCGCGGCCAAGTGGAAGTCCAGGTACTTGGCGCCGGGTTTGACGGCGGCGATGCCCGCTTCCTGCGCCTCGTGAACCGCGTCGTAGATCTTCCGCTGGAGCGCGGTGAAGCTGCCGCCGATGGGCAGGGTGCGTGTGACGTCGGCCGTGTAGAGGGTGTGCGTCTCGACTCCCGCGTCCAGCAGCAGCAGTTCGCCGGAGCGGACGGCGCCGTCGTTGCGTACCCAGTGCAGCGTCGTGGCGTGCGGGCCGGCGGCGCAGATCGAGCCGTAGCCGATGTCGTTGCCCTCGACGCGTGCGCGGAGGAAGAAGGTGCCCTCGATGTAGCGCTCGGAGGTGGCCTCCGCCCGGTCCAGCACCTGCACGACGTCCTCGAAGCCGCGCACCGTCGAAGCGCAGGCCTTCTCCATCTCGCCGATCTCGAAGTCGTCCTTCACCAGGCGCATTTCGGAGAGGAAGACCTGGAACTCGCTGTCGCGTTCGGCGGTGACCTTGTCGGTCAGGGCCCCCTCCACGGCCTGGTCGTAGCCGCGCACGACGCGCACCGGGCCCGTCGCCGCGCGGAGTTCACCGGTGACGTCGCGGACGTCGGCGCAGTGGATTCCGTACAGCTGCTGCGCCTCGGTGAGGCTGTGGCGGCGGCCGACCCACAGCTCGCCCTGGCCGTCCAGCCAGAACTCGCCGTTCTCCCGGTTCGAGCGCGGCAGCAGGTAGAGCGTGGACTGGTGTCCGCTGCCCGCCGGGTCCGGCTCCATGACGAGCACGCCGTCCTCCGTCTGGTCTCCCGTGAGGTACGCGTACTCGACGGATGCGCGGAAGCTGTACTCGGTGTCGTTGGAGCGGGTCCTGAGGTTGCCCGCGGGAATCACCAGCCGCTCGCCGGGGAAGCGGGCGGAGAGGCGGGCACGCCGGTCAGCGGTGTGCCCTGCCTGCGGGACGGGCTCGAGTCCGCGCAGCTCCGTGTCGGCCCAGCCGGTCTTCATGTTCTCGGCGAGCTCGTCGGAGACGGCCGGGTAGAGGCCGTTCTTCCGCTGCTTGATCGGCTGCTCGTCAGCGGATTCCGCCACGTCTGCCTCCTGGTTCCGGTGTTCGACCGCCTTCCATCGTATGGGTGCCCGGTTACCCGCGGAAGCTGGTCATGCGGGCCTGCGGCCGCGGCCGGGGGCGAGCCCGCTCCGTACGGGAAGGCGGGAACGGCTGGGGACGGGGAGGCGGAGAGCCGCTGCTGCCGGAGGCAGGCGGGAGGGCGGCGTCTCAGAAGCGGGCGGCGAGCAGGACGACGTCCTCGGCGGCTCCGCCGGGCTGCCCCGGCTGTCCTTGGGCTGCGGGCTGTCCGTGACTTCCCGGCTGCCCGGCCCGGCCGGAGCCGGAGCCGGCGGTGTCACCGGCCGGCAGCGCCGTGCGCAGCACATGGTCGACGAGCGCCTCGGGATCGGCCCGTACGGCGGGCGGCGCGCACTCGGCGGCGGCATGCAGGCGCGCGAACGCCCGGTCCATCTCCTCGCCGGTACGGTGCAGCAGCCCGTCGCTGTAGAGCAGCAGCGTCTCCCCTTCGTACAGCGACAGCTCGACGCTCGGCGCCTCCCAGCAGGCGAGCATGCCCAGCGGCGCGGAGAGCGTCGTCTCCACGTACTCGGTGCGGTGCTCCCCGACGATCAGCGGCGGGCAGTGGCCGGCGCCCGCGAGCAGGATGCGGCGCACGGACGGTTCGGCGTAGGCGAAGAGGGCCGTGGCGGAACGCGCGGGCTCCGTCAGGCGCAGCAGCAGCTCCAGGTCGGAGAGGACGGCGACCGGGTCCTCGCCCTCCATCACCGCGTACGCGCGCAGCGAGGCGCGCAGCCGCCCCATCGCCGCGACCGTGCCGGGGCCGCTGCCGGTGACGCCGCCCACGGAGAGGCCGAGCGCGCCCTCGGGAAGCGGCAGCGCGTCGTACCAGTCGCCGCCGCCTCCGGGGCCCGTCAGATGCCGTACGGCCATCGCGACGCCGGGAACGCGGGGGAGTCTGCTGGGCAGCAGCCCTTCGCGCAGAGCGCTCAGCTCAGCACGCGTACGGGCGAGTTCGAGGTGGCGGGCGATCTGCTCGCTGGCGCAGCGGAGGTAGAGGCCGAGCAGGTGGCGCTGGCGGGCGGTCGGTTCGGCCGGCTCGTCGTAGAGCCAGACGGCGGCTCCGATGCGCGGGGCCTCGGCCGTGGCGATGCGGGTCGCGTAGCTGGCGGCGTATCCGAGGCGCGCGGCGACCTCGCGGTGCCGGGGGTCGAGCGTGTCGTCTGTGGCGATGTCGGGGTGGGTGATCTCGGGGTAGCCCCTGTCCTCGCCGCGGGCGCCGTCCTCGTCCGCGGTGCCGCCGGCGTCGCGCGCGCGGACGGCATCGGCGGGCTCCGGGACGGACGGGAGGCCGTCGAGGATCCTCGCGTACGAGGAGGAGTTGCGCGGCACGGTCTCCAGCTCGCCGATGTCGGCACGGCCGAGCCCGAGGCCGATGGTCCGCTCAGGGCTTTCGCTGCCGACGGGTTCGAGTGCGACGAGGCCGCGCTGGGCCCCGACGAGGGTGGCGCCCGCGCGCAGCGTCTCGCGCAGCGCCTCGTCGAGAGTGGCGGTGCCCGACAGGCGTTCGGCGAGTTCCTGAAGAGTCGTCAGATCCGTTACCCAGCTGGCCAGGCGGTCGTGGACGGCGGCGAGCTGCTCCGAAGACGCGTCGGAAGCAGGGGGCGCAGTCTGCGGTGGCGGGGAGATCACGGGTTTGAATCCGGCCACTTTCGACCGCTGCGGGGAGCTCATGGGAGCGTTCTCCCGCCTTGGTTCCTCTCTCTGCATTGCATCGCAAACCCCCATGTCACGCTGCTCCGCTGGCTATGCACAAGATGTACACGTAGCAGTAACGGGATGTCCAGCATCGTCCTTGCACTACGAATGGTGTCCGTGTGCTGTTGTTGACTGCAGGGGGGCGGGCCGTGGTTGCACAATGTTGGCGTAAAATCGCCTCTGAGAGACGGCATTTGCTGTCGACTGGAGCAGCCCCGCACATCTGCTCGCTTCCACGACGCTGAGGAAGCGCAGGCCGGAGCATCGGCACAGCTGTCGCGGGTACGGAACCCGGTGAGGGAGCAACGCGTCTTATGAGGCAGTGGCCTCCCCCCTTTCCGGTTCGGCGGACAGGCACAGCCAGCACGGCCAGCACAGGCGCAATACCAAGCGTTATCGAGGGCACCAGCACAGGTGGCGACACGGCACGCCGGAGTCAAGCGGGCGTCGCAGACCGCCGTGTTCCACGCTCGGCTTACGGAATGAGCGCGGCTTGTTTACGCGCAGTGAGTAATGAGTGACGTGTTGTGATGGGCTGAACGATCTCTGTCGGGACGATCTGTTGGCGTTCACGGAAAGGAACGAGCGCACATGCGCGAGATCCTCGGAAGGCGACGCATGAACCGGTCATCGCTGCGCAACGCGGCGCTGCACTGTGCCACCCGCTGGGAGTGGCCCGTACTTCCCGGAGCGACTCTCACCCCTCCCTCGTCCGCCTCGTCTCCCTCTTCCGGCTCTTCCGGCAGCAGTGCGCACCCTGCCGGACAGCCGCTGTCCGCGGTCTGTTCCTGCCCCGACGCGGAGTGCGTCGTACCCGGCGCGCACCCCTTCGACCCGGTGCTCCTCGCGGCCACGACGGATCCGCGCATGATCGGCTGGTGGTGGGCCAACAGGCCCGGCGCACCGCTGATTCTCGCCACCGGCGGCCGTGCGCCCTCCGCCCTGAGCCTGCCCGCGATCGCCGGTGCCCGTGCGCTCGCCGAGTTCGACCGGCGCGGGGAGCGGCTCGGGCCGGTCGTCGCGACGCCCACCCGCTTCACGCTGCTCGTCGCGCCGTACGGTCTGGCGGAGCTCGGCGAGCGGCTCTACGCCCATGACTGGGTGCCGAGTTCGCTGCGCTTCCACGGCGAGGGCGGCTATGTCGCGCTGCCGCCGTCCCACACGGGTGCCGGCCGCGTCCGGTGGGAACGGGAGCCGGCGGCTGCCGACGGTCAGGACGGCGAGCAGGGCCGGAAGAGCAGGCGGGGCCCCTTCCGCGGCGGCTCGCGCGGCGCGCGGCGCGGCGGTCTCACGCACGGAGTTCCGTTCCTGCCCCGCATGGAGAGCGTGCTCGACGTCCTCGTCGAGGCGAGCGCCACGGCGCCCGACTCCGGTACGAGCCTTACGTATTGAGGCCGGTGCCAGCTGCTCCGCTGCGGACACGCGCGTGCGGGGCGGCCCGGCCACGTCACTCGTACGGGTACGAACTCGCAGGCGCTGTACGGGAAACGGGCGGGAGGGCGGGAGGGCCGGTCCCTTCCGCCCGATATGTTCGCCTCACTGACTCCGGTGCATCCCGGCCACCTCGGCACAGCCGACGCGAGCCGGACAGTGCCGGTCCGCCCCTCTCCCGCCAGTGAGCCTCCCTCCATGTCTCAGCAGCAGCCGCGATGCCGTACGTCCGCGTCGGACTTCTCCCTGATCACGCTCGCCTGCACGGTCGTGCTCGCTGTCGCGCTGCCCATCGCGGCCGCCACCGCGGGTGCTGCTCCCCCGGCGGACGGCGGGCCGGTGCCGGAGCGCATCACGCCGTCGTCGCAGTCCTCGGGCGGGCGGCCCTCTCCCGAGTCCTCGGCGTCGTCCTGGGCGTCGTCGGGCTCCTCGTCGCCAGGGCACCGGGGCTCGGCGGCGGGCGGCGGCGCGTACGCGTCGTGCGGTCCCGAACTCACCGCTCCGGAAGGGCTGTTGGCGCAGACCTGCGTCCTGTCAGAGGGCGGCGGCACATGGGCGCGTACGTACTACCGCAACGGCACCGGCTCGCCGCTGAGCGCCGCTCTCACGCTCATGCGTCCCGACGGGAGCTCGCTACGCGCGGACTGCGCCATGACGGCGGATCGTGGAACGAGTGTGTGCGAGACGCCTCGCGAGAAGAGCCGCGAGGGAGGCCGCGCGTATGCGGCGACGGCAGAGGCGGGCTCCGCCGACGGGGAGCGGCTGATGCTGCGTTCCGGGAGCAACTCCCCTGCACGCTGAGCGAGTTGAGGAGGCGGAGGCGTCGCGCGAGCGGAGCGCACCGGGCCCGGACATGGAAGAACCCGGTCGCTGGCGACGGGGGATGCACCAGCGACCGGGCTCCTAGAAAGGTAACAAGAGATCGGCCGTTGGCAAATTCGATCGCGCAGATCCGGACGTTGATTTACCTGCCAGTATGCGCATTCAAAGGCCGTGTGTGACGCGAGTCACGGTCACACTTTCTCCCTGGGCTCCTTGCGGAACGGTCCCTTCCGGTCAACTCAGAGTGATCTGCCGGTTCATGAGACCGCTGCGCGCACGCCGCTCGTCCGCTGTCAGCACCGTACCGGTGGTAAGCGCCTCGCCCAGCCGTTCGTTGAACTCTGCGGCCGGCTTCTCGCAGTCCTCCGAGGTCATGCTGCTCGGCAGGTCCCACACCGGCACCATCAGGCCGTGCGCGCGGAACGATCCGACGAGCCGGGTGTCCTCTCCGAGCGAGGAGTTGCCCGCGGCGTGCAGCCGTGCGAGCGCGTCCAGCAGCTTCTCCTCCGGATGTGTCATGACCCACCGCAGGTGATTCTTCTCCGGCGTCTCGCACCAGTACGCGCCCTCCGCCACCGAAAGACGCGCCGTCGGAATCGCGGCCGAATTGGCACGCTCCAGGGACGCGGCGACCTCACCGGTCGCACTGTCGCTCTCGTCCCCCAGCCAGAACTCGAACCCGCTGTGGACCTCCGGCGTGAACGGGGCCTTGGGATCCAGCAGATCCTGCAGTCGCGGCCCGTCCGGCGTGGCACGTCCGGCGTCGACGGGCGAGCCGGGGGCGGTCTCGAACGCGCGGGTCAGGGTGTCGGCGAGGTCGCGGCTGATGTCACCCGAAGCGGTGTCGTTCTGCAGTCCCAGCAGCACCTCGCCGTTGTCGCGCCGCAGCGCCGGCCACGCCATCGGCAGCACCGTTGCCAGCGTCACGGAGGGAACGCCCTCGGGCAGACCGTCCTTGAGCGTCAGCTGCGCGGTTGCGGCGGGCACGAGTTCACGAAGCGCGACCCAGTCGGGCTCTCCGGGCAGTCCTTCGAAGGGGCGCTGCACCAGCTCCGTGACGGCGTGCGAGGCGGCACGTCCGTGGCACGCCTTGTAGCGGCGCCCTGAACCGCAGGGGCAGGGCTCACGTGCACCGACGACGGGAACTTCCCCGTCGACGAGTTGCGGTGCTGCTGTCGCCTTGGGCTGGGAGCGGCGCTTCTTGGCCATGGGGTGCGGTTCTCCAGGTCTGGATGGGAACGCCTGCTTCAGGTCCGGTGAGTACCGGACCGGCGGCAGTCCGTTCGCTGGGTCTGCTCGTCTGCTCGGTCGTCGGGCCCGTCAAGGCCGTCAGGCCTGTCCGCCTGTCGGGCCGCCGGGCCGGTCGGGACTGCTCGGCCGGCGCACGGTGCGCGCTGCGTCCGCGCGCGTACCGGTCCGTTCCGTTCCGTCCCGTTCCGTCCCGTGCCCGGACCACGGGCCGTGGCTGCGGACCGGCCGCCGGCACGGTGGGCGCGAGGCCAACTGTCGCCGCGAGCCTAACCGGTGAGCCCCGGCGCGTAAGGCGTTCCGCGTGTCGCCACAGCTCCGCCGCAGCCCCGCCGCCGTGAACCCCGGTGCTGGGCCCGGGGGATGGACCCGGCGGATGGCCGCCGGGCTGGGCCCACCTGCCGCCGTCTCAGCGCCCCTCGTCGGCCCCCGCCAGATCGAAGGCCAGGCTGTCCGTCAGACCTTCCGCGGCACCCGGGCGGGCGGCCAGCACGACCCAGACGGTGACGCCCCTCGTCGCCTCGTGCTCCGACTGCCGTATTCCGCCGGCGAATTCGTGAAGCTCCTCGCGTACGCCCCAATCACGTGCGAGCGCCCCGATGATGGCCAGGCCGCGGCCGCCGCGGGCACTGATCGAAGGAGTCGCCGGAAGGGGCCGCGTGGGGCCGCCGCCGTCCGTAACGGAAATGGTCAACTCGCCGTCGCCGCCGTGGTTCCAGCTCGCGCGTACGGACTCGTCCTGGCTCAGCGGCCGGGCGTGCCGGCACGCGTTGCTGAGCAGTTCGGAGAGGACCAGCACCGCGTCGTCGACGACGGATTCCGAAGCTCCGCCCGCCAGCAGGTCGGAACGCATCCTGCGCCTTGCGGCCCCCACTCCGGCGGGGCCGTGAGGCACGGCCATCGTCGACGAAGCAGGCACGTTCTGTGCCATAACCAACGCCACCCCCGAGACCTCCTTTGCCCCACGCCAATTCGATGGATTCCCCGGGAACGTCTGGCGGAAACCGGCCACGCATGGCTGCTTGACGCATTCCGCGGGATCGAATACAGAGCGAATGCACCGATGCACCCCAGGTAAGAGGCATGGAAAGAGGGCGAATTGGGCCGCAGGAGACGGAGCGGGCGTGCCGCGTGTGTGTCGCACGTAACACGAAGACGACAATTCGTCGGCTCAGCGGAGTTGTGACAGCACTTCCTGTGGCCGGTTTGTGATCACCGCGTCCACGCCGAGCAGCACGCACAGCTCGACGTCCTCCGGCTCGTTCACCGTCCACACGTGCACCTCGCTGCCCAGGCGGTGCGCCCGCTCCACGTACTCGGGGTGCGCGCGCAGGATGCGCAGGCTCGGCCCGGCGATCCGCACTCCGGGCGGCAGCCGTCCGTCGCGGTGGCGCGGCAGCAGCAGCTGCATGAGGTAGACGGTCGGGATGTGCGGGGCGGCGGCACGGATGCGGTGCAGGGAGCGCGCGGAGAAGCTCATCACCCGTACGGAGGGCACGACGGGCCGGTACCTCTCCAGCAGCTCCAGCAGCCGCGCCTCGACCTGGCCGGCCCAGCGCGAGGGGTGCTTGGTCTCGATGGCGAGCCCGACGGGGCGCGGCGCGTCGGCCACCAGTTGCAGGAGACGTTCCAGGGTCAGCACCGAGGTACGGTCGCCGGCCTCCTGGTCGGGCGACTCGTACGGGTCCTCGTCGGGGCCTTCCTTCTTCCACGAGCCGAAGTCGAGGGCGGCGAGGTCGGCGAGTTCGAGGGCGGAGACCGCGCCCCGGCCGTTGGACGTGCGGTTGACCCTGCGGTCGTGCACGCACACGAGGTGCCCGTCCGCTGTGAGCCGCACATCGCATTCCAGGGTGTCCGCTCCCGCCTCTATCGCCTTGCGGTAGGCGGCGAGGGTGTGCTCGGGCGCGGCCTCGGAGGCACCGCGGTGCGCGATGACGGAAACCGGGCGGGAGGGGGAGAGGCGCGACCCGGGCCTGATGTCATTGCTCACCGGGTTATCGTGCCACCGGCGTAAGGGCGGCCGCCGGGGGGTCTGCCACGGAGGACGTCCGGACGTCCGTATGTCCGCCGTAAAGGACCGGTTTCCCGACCCGGGCGGCGTCTTACGCCCGCCTGACGCACCATGGGAAAGGCTTTGCACGGATGCCGGAATGCGCGAACGTCCCGGCTTGCGACGGCGTGTAGCTGATGAGGAGATACCTGTGAGCACCGAGAACGAGGGCGCTGCCGCCACGTCGGCGGCGGGGCCTGAACCCACGCCCCCCGCGGTGCACGGCAGAGAAGCACGCGAAGCTGCCGCCGGCGCCACCGAGTCCGAAGCCGCCGACCGTCAGGGGCAGAGCATGAGCAAGTCCGAACCCACTCCGCCTGCACCGTCCGCTCCACCTGCACCGTCCACGCCGCCCGCGGCGCACCCCCATTCCGGTCAGCCGCCGCAGCCGGTGGCCGGCTTCGGCGACCCCGGCGCTCCGGGCAGCGGGCACGGCCAGGGCGGCGGACCTCCCCAGGGCGCACCCTGGGGAGGCGCTCAGGGCGGCCACTCCCCGTACGGCGGTACGGGCGCCGGTGACGCGGGCCCCGGCGGCCCCGGCTCGGGCGGGCCGGAAGGCCCCGGCGGACCGCAGTACCCCTGGGGTGCCCCGCCGGCACCGCCCGGGCCGCCGCCGGGCGGCAAGCGTGTGCCGAGCGGGCTGGTGGCGGCGGTCCTCATCGGTGCGCTGGTTGCCGGCGGTATCGGCGGCGGTATCGGCTTCTGGGCCGCGGAGCAGGACGAGGGCTCCTCCACCACCATCAGCTCGGGCTCGGACTCGGGGGCGCTGAACCGTTCCCCCAAGTCCGTCGCCGGAATAGCGGGGAAGACCCTGCCGAGCGTCGTCACGGTCGAGACCAAGGCCGGCGGCGAGGAAGGCACGGGCACCGGCTTCGTCTTCGACAAGCAGGGTCACATCCTCACCAACAACCACGTGGTGGCGTCCGGCTCCGACGGTGGGCTCTCGGCGACGTTCTCCGACGGCAAGAAGTACGAGGCCGAGGTCGTCGGCAAGGCCCAGGGCTACGACGTCGCGGTCCTCAAGCTCAAGAACGCCGACGACCGCAAGCTCCAGCCGCTCCCCCTCGGCAGGTCCAACGAGGTGAAGGTCGGCGACGCCACGATCGCGATCGGCGCCCCGTTCGGCCTCTCCGGCACCGTGACCACGGGCATCGTCAGCGCCAAGAACCGTCCGGTCGCCTCCAGCGACGGGCAGGGCAGCAACGCCTCGTACATGAACGCGCTGCAGACCGACGCGTCCATCAACCCCGGCAACTCGGGCGGCCCGCTGCTGAACGCGCAGGGCGCCGTCATCGGCATCAACTCGGCGATCCAGTCGGCCGGTGGCGAAGGCGGTCTGGGCCAGGGCCAGTCCGGCAGCATCGGTCTGGGCTTCGCCATCCCGGTCAACCAGGCGAAGCGGGTGGCCACCCAGCTCATCAAGACCGGCACACCCGTCTACCCGGTGATCGGCGCCACCGTCACCATGGACCAGAAGGGCGGCGGCGCGGTCATCGCCGACCGGGGCGAGGGCGGCCAGCCGGCGGTCACGAAGGACGGCCCCGCCGACAAGGCCGGGCTCAAGTCCGGCGACGTCATCACCAAGCTCGACGACACGACGATCGACAGCGGGCCCACCCTGATCGGCACGATCTGGACCCACAAGCCGGGCGAGAAGGTCGAGATCACCTACAAGCGGGACGGCAAGGAGGCCACGACCGACGTGACCCTCGGCTCCCGCAAGGGCGATCAGTGACGCCGTCGGCGGTTCGCTAGGCTGGCCCCGCGTCGCCCCGGGTGGGCGACGCGGGGAGGTGTGCCCGAGCGGCCGAAGGGAACGGTCTTGAAAACCGTCGTGAGGTAACCCCTCACCGTGGGTTCGAATCCCACCGCCTCCGCCGAGGTCAGAGAAGTAGCAGGTCAGAGGGCGCGTCTCCGGGTTGGAGACGCGCCCTCGGCGTGCACTCTGTCTCACCCGGTTCCGCGTGTTTCTCGGCTTTGACCAGCTTGTGTGGGCCATCTGTGGGCCAGGAGTGCCGCTAACAAGTCGCGTCGAGCTGCTGCTCGATGAGCGGGTTTGGAGGGACACACTTGCAGTGCTCGCCCGCCACCGCGCCAAGTTCGCCACCCTCTACGGCGTGTTCAGTGCGGTGAAGTTCGTCGACGCCGTCGAGATGTTGCCCGCGAGATCCGGCACCCGCGCCCGGGTGTCAAGGGCGGACCTAATGCTGACCTGGGGTGTGTGCACCAACGGCCGCGACTGAACCTGTGCCTGGACTGCGGCAGCCTCCCCAGCACCATGGGCAAAGGCGGCACGGCACGGGGCCGATCTACCACCCAGGGACAAGCTCACCTGCTGACGCCCAACCTGCCACTCAACGGTCCGCGTGCGTACGGGCGTGCCGTGAGCGGCAGGCTTACGAGGCTGAGTCGGGTGCTTCCTCTTCGGAGGCAAACACGATTCGCCATCTGCCTGACAATCTGGTCATCTATACCGATTTCATAACTAAGGATTCAAAATTCTCAAGTGGGCGATATCATGGGCATCTGCCGGAACCGGTGGGGGAGTTCAGCACTGAACTCTTCGGCTCCGTCCGAACCCAATTGCATCCCGGGGGCCCAGACATGCGCGAGCAGTACAGTGGCCATGATTCCGCCCGGACCAGCAAGAGCGTGGTCCGCAGGCGCCGGGACATGGACTTCACGCCGGTTCGCAACGGCATGGATTTCCTCCTCAGCGCCTTTGATCATTTGAGTCAGAGTGATGGGGAGCCTGATGCACGCGACTTGAAGTATGCGGTGCTGCACCTCCAGGCAGCCGCCGAGGTGCTACTCAAATCCCGTCTCATCCGGGAGCACTGGAGTCTGGTGTTTAGTGACCCGGGCAAGGCGAAGCGAAGCGCGTACGACAAGGGCAGCTTCCATAGCTGTACAGTCCTGGACGCTGTTCATCGCCTCAACAACATCGTTGGTCTCAAGATCACCCATGAGCAGCGGATAGCCATTAGTAACCTTGCGGACACGCGTAACGCGTTGACGCACTTTGGCCACACAGGCAGCGTCTACGCTGTTGAGTCCCAAGCTGCCCTGGTTCTTGACTTCCTACTGACCTTCATTCACGAACAATTGCGCCCAGTGCTTTCCAGGGAGGGTCCCTACGTCGCGACAAAAATGGACCAACTCGGCGCTCGCCTATTGGAGTTCACGTCCCTGGTCAAGCAACGTTCGCACCGCCTCGCGGGTGAATTGGAACCGCTGTCAGATCGCACCGTTCAGTGCTCGGCGTGCCAACAGTGGGCCATTGTGATCGGGGAGGGCGCGCCGACCTGTCGATTCTGTCTGTTCGAATACGAGACACCCGAGCACGCTGCGGTCTCCCAACTGGATCTTGAAACAAGCGTTGGCGATGTGGATCACTGCCCGTCGTGCGAAGCGTACTCCGTGGCCATGGGCATAAGCGTGGCCAAGAACAAGGCTGCCCAGCTTGATCTTTGCCTGGGGTGCCTTACGGACTACACCACTTGGCGGCGCTGCGACATGGGATGCGAAACATTCGTACACCCCGAAAAGGAACCGCTTCTCTGTGACGATTGCCTTACCAATGCAATCGACCGGTTCTAACGCTCTCTGAATGCCCAGCCCAATGGGGAATGGGCTCTAGGTGATTGCCCACGATGGCCGGGCATCAGTAGCCCTGGCGTAAGGGGTGCCTTTGCTACGGAGGACAGGCACCCCCTCCAGTTTCTTAGCATCGCCTAACCCCATGCCGCCCTTGCCCAGGCTCTATACGGCACTGTTGAGCCGCTCCTCGATGAGTTGGTTAGCGCGTGACTGCTCGCCGCGGAGGATCTTTGCGTAGAAGCGGAACAGCACGGTGAGGCTGTGGCCGGCTCGCCTCGCGACCTCCACCGGATCGACGCCCGACTTGATCCAGAGCGAGACGCCCGCGTGGCGAAGCGAGTACGGCACGTCGGCGAGTGGCGATGCGGCTTCCTCCGGCGTGAGTGCCCTCTCGCGTGCTGTGTCCCAGACCTCGCAGTACTCGGTGGACCTGATGCGTCCGCCCCGTGTGGCTCGGAACAGCCGTCCGTCGTCGGCGACGCCGTAGGCATCGATGTGTTCGCGGAGCATGACGGCGAGTACCGGCGGGATCGGTACCGGGCGAGTGGCGCGCCGCGCCCGGCGCTTGAGGCCGCGTTGTTCGAAGGAAGCTCCGTCGTCCGTCCATCCAGAACCGACCTCCGGTCGGCTGCCGGCGAGGATGAGTTCTCCCCAGCCGGTCTCCGGCAGATGACAGTCAGACTTTCGCAGCGAAGCGATCTCTGGGTGGCGCATGGCTGCGTAGTAGAGGCAGCCGAAGAACGATGCGAGGTGCCTGCCTCGTTCACCTTGTTCGCGAACTGCCGTGAGCAGGGCTGTGACCTGGGCGGGGTTGGGAACGTACCGGAAGTCCACCTCGTCTTCCTTGGGCGGTGTCGTCCAGTCGATGTGGGTCATCGGGTTGGAGCTGAGTAGGTTCCTCTCGACGGCATACCGAAGTGCATTGCTGAGGACCATGCGCTTCCGGTTTGCCGTGTTCTCGGCTGCCGGCTTCCCGTCGAGCCTGAGTGACAGTGCCTCCAGGGCGGCCCGCATCTTCTCGGGTCTGGCGGCTTCCGTGACCTTCAGCGAGTGATTGCTGAGCCAGGTCAGGGCGTCTGCTACCGAGGTCGGCGGTGTCTCGGTCTCTGTGCGTGTGATGGGTTTACAGAGCGGTGCGCATCAGCTTCGGGTCGGGCGCACCGCGCGAGGAGGAGACGAACACCGGGGTGACCACGGCCAGCGCCTCGGCGATGCCGGCGCGGTGTTTGGCTGCAGCCTTGGGCCACTTCATCAGTACGTATGCGGTGGCGTGTTCGTACCACGTGGGGGTGTTGATATCCGCCAGCTCGCTGGCGGGGAGTCCGGTCTCCTCGTCGAACTGTTCACGGTTCCTGAGCGCCGCCATGAGTTCCGAACGGCGCCCGTCTGCCTGTGCCTTGAGCTTGAAACTCCGCGAGTGCGGACGCGATCCCACGCGCCAGCGCAGTTCGAACGGCTTCGGACGGCCCTTGCGGTTGCGGATCGACCAGACGTCTACGTCGTAGGTAAGCATGTCTCTCCAAGCCGCGAGGGGCCCGTCATCTGACGGCCCCTCGCACGGAATCGGCGTGATCAGGCGGCTTGCTGTTCGCAGTACGCCCACCAGGCATCCAGGTCGCTGCGGCGTACGCGCAGTTGACCGTTGGGGAGCTTGATGAGCTTGGGTGCCTTGCCGCGTGCGCGCATGCGGTAGAAGGCGGCGCGGGACATGTCGATCTCTTCGAGGACTTCGGTCAACTTGAGGTGTCGCTGGCGGGGCATTCGAGCCTCCTGTTGTTCCGAGCCGCGGGTTCGTGCGGTACCGGGCGTCGCGGAAATCGCACAATCCGCGGAAAGGCATGAACTTGCTGCCTGAGCTGCGAGGTTGAAGCAGCCGGGCAGCAGTCGCAGAAACCATCGGAGGTGCCGCACAAAGGCCGAGGCGGATGGTCGTCCGCCCGTCGAGCGCATGGTGTGCGTCATTTGTGCGGCGGTTCTGCGTGGTTCTGCGGGGAACTGTGCTGGCCGTCCGGGGGGAGTGCGTCGGTGCTGGTCAGAGGTCAGCGGCCACTGTTTCCGCGGATATTGCGGTTTGCGCGGCGGACTCCTGGGAGATGCAGCGGTTCCCGCTCATGCCTGGCCCTCCTTCACCTGTGGGTGGATGAGGTACCGCGGGGCCGGCGGGCGGCCCCTCTTCCCTGTGCGGGGTGGGGTGTGGCTGCGGAGGTAGCCGTGTTCCTCCAGGAGTTCGACGGCCGGTTCCATGTCGGCGACCGTGGGGAACTCCGAGCGGGAGAGCTTGGCGAACAGGTCGCGGCGCGAGACCGTGTCCCAGCCGTTCGCGCGGAGTACCTCCAGGAGCGATTGGGCCCGTGCTTGTGCGGCGTCGGCGCCCATGAGGTCGAAGACCGTCAACGCGTGGTCGGCGAAGTAGTCCGCGATCTCGATGGCGGCCGTCATCGTCGACGGCTCTATGGGCGTGCCGTAGCCGTCCTCCAGGTGCGCGGCGACGTGGAGCAGGCCGGCGATGCGGGCTGCAATGCCGACGAGCTTGCCCGCCCACTTGCCGACGTGGCCCAGCTTGCCGCCCCTGGCCCGGAGTTGGGGCTCGATCCGCTCCTCGAAGCCCAGGAGCTCCGCGCCCGCATCCGGGGTCAGGTGCAGGACGTACGGCTCCGCCTGTTCCGCGAGCGACAGCGTCAGGGCCGTGACGCTGCGCTCGTACCGTGCCGCGACCGACTCCGGCACCGGTGCCGGGCCGATCTTGCGGTAGCCGACGAGGGATTCGGGCAGTGCGTAGAGGAATCGGGCGAGGAGGCCGCGGCCGTCGAAGCCGCGGTTCTTGCCGATGTCCTCCAGCACGGCGGGCTGTACGGCCAGGCCCATGGTCAGCGCGGGGGCTTCCATGAACTCCTCGCGGTTGCGGCGGTCGACTTTGAGGCGGTCGCCGGCGTGGCCCTTGAGGAAGACCTCCATGTTCGGGGCACTTGAGTAGCGGCCCGCGATGATGTCGAAGATGCCTCCCTCGGCGGACATCACCGTCAGCCGTCCGCCCTGCTCGGCCATGAGCGAGGTGACCGTCTCCGGGGTGGAGTCGTCCGCCAGGAGCCGCGGTTTCGGCGGGACCGTGAGTTCCTCGGCTTGCTGGGCCAGGTCGATGGCTTCGGCGACGAGGCTGTCCCGCTCCGGCCCTTCGGCCGAAGACGCGCGGGTGGCTGCCTTGTCGGCGGCCTCCTGGGCCATCTTGCGGGTGAGTTCGGCCTCGACGATGCGCCCGCCGGCCTGGTTCGCGAGCCGCTGCTCCGCCTCGTAGACCGGGCCCGTCATGGCCGAGAAGACCGCAGACTTGCGGTTCGCCGGTGGCAGCGCGACCACGACGTAGAGGTTGGTCGGCTCGTGCCACCGGCCGCGGACACGGACCACGACGCGACCGCCGGCGGCCGTCGCGAGCACGCTCAGCGCGAGTGCCGCGGCCATGTCCGGAGGAGTTTGCGTCTCCTCCGCGAGTGCGGCGCAGAAGTCAACGAGCCAGGACGGCAGCGCGGGCAGCGGGAAGCGGGGAAGCTGCGGGCGGGCGTTGAGCGGGGTCGGTTCCGACCACGCCTCGGGCAGCTTCTCCTCCCCGAGGACCAGGGCCTCGCGCACCTCGTCGGCCGTGGCGTCCGGGGTGGACGCCGCCTGTACGAGCCGGGTGCCCGCCTGGATCAGGCGTCGCCGCTGGGCGAGTTCGTGACGATCTCTGCGTAGTAGCCGGCGTTCGCCGTCGTCGGTACGGCCTGGACAAGGCCGTTGAACATGAGGAGCACCTCGGCAGTTGCCCCCAGTGCTCTTACTTGTCCTTCGGAATGGTGTCGGGAATGACCATTCCGGGCCGGGGGCCTTTCCGAGCGGGCTGACTTGATTGATGGCTCGACTGCGGGGCGACCGCGTTCTTGACGCGGCGGGACACTGACGTGTTCTGAGGATCTCCGTTGCCGCTCGGCGCTTGACCTTGCAGTAACTGCAAGGGCGAACCTGGTCTCATGCTTTCCATCAGCGATTTCAGCGAGATGTGCTGTCTGCCGCCGCAGACGCTGCGGTTCTACCACGCCGAGGGTTTGCTCGTCCCGACCGACGTCAACGAGCAGACCGGCTACCGCTCGTATACGTTCGCGCAGGTCGAACAGGCCATGCTGATCGCCGTGTTGCGCGGCACGGGGATGAGCGTCAAGTCCGTCCGGCGTGCTCTCGACGAGCCGGACACGGCACCCGCCCTGTTGCAGCAGCACAGCAGGGAGGTGCAGCGCCAGCGGCAGGCCCAGGACGAGGCGATCAGCGACGCACGCGAGCTCTTCAACTCGTGGCCCGAGGCGCGCCTGCGCCATGTACCCCAGATGACCGTGGTGTCGAAGCTGGTCCCCGGACCGTCGGCCGGGCCCAACCAGTACGACTGGGACGAAGCCGATGCCGTCCTCGTCGCGACCGTTCAGGAGGTGGTCAAGACCGTGGAGTCGTGCGGAGCCGTTGTGTCGGGGACCGCTTGGCGAACCTGGGCCTGCGATACCCCGGAGCAGAAGAGGCAGTGCCTCACCGCCGAGGGACCGCACTGGCTGGTGAAGATCCCGATCACGGCGGACGAGGGAGCAATCGCGGCCTTGCCACGTGACGTCGAGGTACAGAACTTCGAGGCTCGGGACGAACTGTCGATCTTCATCCCGGGCAAGAGCTCGATGGCCAAGTACGCCACTGCGATGTCGCGCCTCGCCACGCATCCCCTCGACGGCGCCTTTGTCGAACTCGGCCCCGTCCGCCAACTGCTGCACGACGACGGCGTCGAGACCACCGCGCCGATATGCAAGCTCGGCGAGACCGACGTGGCCGAGTGACCTGACGAGCGGCGGTCCTCCGCGCCGAGAAGAATCGAGAGCCGGCGAGGAACCCCACCCCGCCTGCCGTACCCGGAGTCGACCCACGGCGCCACTGGTGAGCCGGAAAACGATCGTCCACGCTCGCCCGGGGCGGCATCGTGCCCCCTCGCGTGTGTGGGAGGGCGTCGCCTTACCCCAGGGCAGCCGTTGTGGTTACCTGGTCGCGGGTCGCCGGTGGCGATCACAAGTGGCGTCTCGATGCCGATGGCAACCTGGAGGCTCGCGGAGTTCGGGCAGTTCTTGAACCGTTACGCGAGGCGGTGGTCGCGGGCGGGTACCAGGGGGCGGTCCACGATCGCGACCTGGGTGATCCTCGGTGCCGCACCGGGACGCCGAGACCGCCTGCACCGCACCATCATCGCCACCCGCGACAGGCAGCCGGTCACCGAGACATCCCTGACTGGGCCGGGGCGCCGAGGCCGATGAGCCAGACTAAGACCGCCCCCGCGAGCCCGCAGAGCGCAAGGGCCGCGACCCTGTCCGCGTTGTTCCGTATCCGCGCTATCAGACGCTGTTGAGTCATCTCTGATCTACCTGCGCTCTCTTGAGACGTTCACATTCAGGGCCATTGCGCGGCTCCCTCGGAACCGACCATGGAAGGTGCGAAAGGTCAGACGTGTGTACACGCCCGTTGACGGCGCGAACCGTGCGTCAACCGGTGTGCAGTCACCAGGGCGAGTTGACCGTGTCTTTGCCGGTCGGAGAGACGTACGTCTCCTGTGAGCGCGTGGCCACGAGGCTCAGTGAGACACGCGCCCGGCAGGCTGCGGTCAGGGAGAAGACCTACCGAACTCACGCTGACGCTGGGCGCGGCCGGGAGGCGGCGCCGGACCCTGTCGCCGGCCGGGCCGGCGACAGGGACCGGGGATCAGGCGGCGGTGATGGCCGACGTAACGATGTTGGCGAACCCTTTCATGCCCAGTGCGTTGGGGTGGAACGGGGCGGCGGGGGACGCCGGCCGGTAGGGCTCGATCCAGCGGCTGCCTGACGGACGGCAGACGTCGTGTCCCGTGCTCCCGGCCGCCAGGTCGATGTACTGGACGCCCCGCGCGGCGGCGCGCTGTTCCAGCATGGTGTTGAGGTGCCCGATGGTGCGGTGGATGTAGGTGGCGTCGCGCGGCAGGATCGGCACCCTGGGGTGGCAGCCGCCGGGCGGCAGGTAGCTGCCGTAGCCGACGACGTACACCTCGGCCGCGGGTGCACGGGCCTGGATGGCGCCAAGAGCGCCGTCGATGCGGGGCGCGAGCGCGGCGATCCGTTCCTCCCACTGATCGCGGCCGTTCTCCCGATAGGTGTCGGCGCAGCGGCTCCTCAGCGGTAGCCGCAGCGGGTTGAGGCAATCGCTCATCAGGCTGGTCAGGGAGATGTCATTGGCGCCGATGTGGAGGGTGACGAGGTTGGTGTCCGCGTCCAGCGCGTCGAGTTGCGGTGGCACCGGGCCCAGTGGGGTCTTCTGTGAACCGGTCAGGTCGGTGGTCTTGGCGCTCGAGCACGTCACGTCTGTGAACTCCGCAGTGCCGAGCGCCCGGGCCGTGCGGGCCGGGTAGTTGCGGGTGGTCCGCAGGCAGCCGGGCTGCCGCAGGTCCGGCGGGAGGATCAGCGGCCCGGCGGCGGCCGAGTCCCCGAGCGCTACGTACCGGACCTTCTCGGACCGTTGCGTGGGAGTGCTTGCCTTGGTGGCTGCGGTCGCCTTGGCGGCTGTGCTGCCGGTGGTCACCGTGGCCGTGTTCGCCATGGGCGACGTGGTGGCCGTGTTCGCGGTGGTGCCCGTGTTCGTCTTGTTCGACGTTGTCGACGGCTCCGCGCGGGAGTTGCGGCGGACGTCCGACCAGGCCGGATCGTTGCACAGCCCGCAGTCCGGTCCGAAGAACAGCGCACCCGCCGCGGCGTCGCCCATCAGCTGATGCTTGAACCAGGCGGTGGTGACCCCGCGAAAGCCGCCCGCGTCGCCCACTGTGGTCACATGACGGGCACCCTTCAACTCGGCGTAGACGGCCGGTACCTGGTCGGCGCGGTCATATTGGGACCGCACCAGGGCGGGCGGCACGATCAGGTCGCGTTCGCCGGCCAGGAAGAGCGCGGGTCCGCGCAGCTCCGAGGGGGAGTTGAGCGGCCCCGGCTGGATCGGCGCGGTGGTCTTGACCCGCCGGTCGGCTCCGGCGTTGATCGCACCCGAACCGCCCTGGGAATGCCCGCTGGCACCGATGTTGGCCAAGTCCACCCGCTCGTGGAACTCGCTGCGCGGGTCGGCGTTCCAGTCGGTCAGCTTGTCGATGCCGCGGAGCATCGTGATGCCGAAGTTGGCGTTCGGGGTGTTGGCGGCCGCGACGATGAATCCCTGGCTGGCCCAGTGCCGCAGCAGAGAACTGTAGACGCCGGGGATCACGCCGGTGCCGTTGCCCCAGAGGATCACTGGGTGCGTGCGCCCGCTGTCGCCCATGTCGTCCGGATAGTAGAAGGTGTGCGTCAGGCCGGTCTTGACCTCGACGCCGTGCGGTCCCGGGTCGTCCCAAGGGTCTGCCGCGCTCGCCGTCGCCGGAGCGGGCTCCGCCCGTTTGGCCGCGGCGGCGGGCAGCGCCGGCAAGGTGATCAGTGTCAGCGCCGCCACCACAGCGATGAGCGGTCCGGCAATGCGTAGTCGCCACATCATCGTGGCCTCCTCGTGACGATGGGGGGTACGTCTCGCGCGCACCAGAACACCGGACTACGGCCGGATCCAGACGGCTCGGGACAGGTCGGGGCAGGCGACCAATCCGGGGCCCCGACGGCTGTGCAAGAGGCACAACGATGCCGCGCCGGGGTTCCGGCCGCGCAGGGTGGCGCAACTGCCGCCAGGTGCCACCCGAGGGGCCACGAGGACCACGATCCCGGAGGTACCGACCCATGAGCCGAAGGAGACGAGCTCTAAGAAGGGCCTACCCGGCGCGCCGCCCGACCCCGGCCGTGGGCGTGAGCTGGCGAACCGCTGTCAGGGCGAGAGAAATTTCGACGATGTGAGCCGGATCGGTCAGTGAGCGCCCGGTGAGCTGTTCCAGCCGTCGCAGCCGGTTGGCGACGGTGTTGCGGTGGCAGTACAGGCGCTTCGCGGCGGCGGACATGGAGCCTCCGGACGTCAACCAGATCTCCAACGTGCTCAGGAGCGTGGCGCAGTCGTCGGGCGGCAGGGAGAGGATCGGACCGAGGACCACCGTGCGCAGCCGTCCGGCCAGTTCGGTCTGTGCGGCGACGAGCGCCATCGGCAGACGCTCATCGAGCAGCGCGGTCTCCGGGCGGCTCGTATGTCCGCGGGTGCGCAGTGCCAGGTCCGCCAGCCAGCGGGCCCGTCCCACCTCGGAGAGGGCGCCGACGGCCGGGCTCACTCCTGCCCGTACGGCGTGAGGGGCGAGCAACTCCCGCAGTGCCTCCAAGGGACGGTCCCCGAGGTGGACCAGGCCCGTCTCACCGTCGGCGCGGATGCGCCACAGGATCCGTACCCCGGACGCCTCGTCCGGGAAGCCGGGATCGGTGGAGGGCAGTCGCCCCGCGGGGTCGGCACGCAGGACGACGACGGCGTACCGGGCACGTTCCGGAAGTCCCAGCAGCGCCGCGGCTTCGGAAGCCAGTCCCGCCGCCGCCCCGGAGCCTTCGAGGAGCGCGTCCAGGAGGGCGTGCCGTCTTACCTGGTCGCGGGCGGCTCGAGCGGCGTCGGCCTGCCGGTAGGACTCGGCGACCGCATCCGTGATCTGTTCCACCACGTCCCATATGACGGACACGATGGGCAGCAGCCTGGGCAAGGCCTCCGGCTCGCGTTCCGCGACGACCTCGGCGACGACCTCCCACAGCAGGCGTCCGCCGCGCCGGTAGGCGTGCAGCAGCGACGCCAGCGGCAGCCCTTGCTGCACTCTGCGGTGTCCGGTGCTCAGCGCGTCGTCCAGGTCGATGGGCAGACCCTGAGCACGCTGGGTCACGGCGGTGAGTGCCTGGCACAGGTTGCGGTGGATGCGCTGAGACAGCTCGCTCCTGGTGATCAGCGAGGTGTACGCGGGGTCGTCTCGCAGTATTGAGGCCGCCAGGTCGTCGGCAGCTGAAGCGAAGCGGCCGGTCAGCTCGTCCCGTACCACCTCGATGATTCCTGGCGCGTCGCCGGGGAGCGCGTTCGGTGACAGTGCGGCCGGCTCCATGACGGGCAGAGTGGCACGGCCCGTCGGTTAACGGTAGGGACGGGCGGCAAAGTACCGATCCCGTTGTGCACTGTGCACAACGGGGCCACATTCGCGTTTGGCCGTGGCAACGGCTTCGGCACTTCCTCTGGGGTGACAGGACGTCCGGATGCTCGGATGCAGTCGACCGGGGACCGCCGGGTCGTCAGCCATCCCGGAGGGGTATCCCCCGGAATTGCGGCGCCGTGCTTTCCGTACCCCTCTCCCGCGTAACAACACCGGAGTGTGAAGCAATGGAAACGGCCTCACCCGACTCCTCGATCCAGCGGAAGAACAACCGGCGCAAGGTCGCTGCTGCCGCAGCGGCCGCATCGGCAGTGGAGTGGTACGACTACTTCATCTTCGGCATCGCCGCTGCGCTCGTCCTCGGCGGCAAGTTCTTCCCCTCCAGCAGTCCCGTCGCCGAAGTCCTCTCCGCCTTCGCGACGTTCGCGGTCGGTTTCCTCGCCCGCCCCATCGGCGGCATCATCGCCGGGCAACTCGGCGACAAGCGCGGCCGCAAGCCGATGCTCGTACTGGCGCTGACCACGATGGGCCTCGCCACCACCGCGATTGGCCTGCTCCCTGGCTACGACCAGATCGGTGTCGCAGCTCCCATCGCCCTCGTCGCCCTGCGCGTTCTTCAGGGCCTGGCTGTCGGGGCGCAGTGGGGCGGGGCGATGCTGATGGCCACCGAGTACGCGCCGGAGGGCAAGCGAGGGCTGTACGGCAGCCTCGTGCAACTCGGTGTCCCCATCGGTGTGGTCACCGCCAACGTCGCCTTCCTCATCACCGGGAGCCTGACCGACGACGACGCCTTCGGCTCGTGGGGGTGGCGGATACCGTTCGCCATCGGCATCTTCGTGCTGCTGCTCGCCTGGTACATACACGCCCGGGTCGAGGAGACGCCGGAGTTCCGTGAGGCCGAGCGCGCACTGGCCGAGCGTGAGCGCGGCGGCGAGCGCGGCAAAGCACGGTCGCCGCTGCGCACCATCCTGCGGCACCACTTGAGCACCGTCCTGCTGGCCGGCGGCTCCTTCGCCGTCAACACGGCCACGTTCTACATCATCATCACGGGCGTACTGGACTACACGACGCGCGACCTGCACATGCAGCGCAGCTCGGTGCTGATGGTCTCGCTGCTTGTCAGTCTCACCCAACTCGTGCTGATCCCCGGCGCCGCGGCCGTCTCCGACCGCGTCGGGCGGTTGCCCGTCTATACAGCCGGTGCCATCGGTCTCTTCGTCTGGGCGGTGCCGATGTTCCTGCTCATCGACACCAAGTCGCTGTGGCTGCTGGGAGTCGGCACGTTCATCACCAGCTGCTTCCTCAGCATCATGTACGGGCCCCAAGCCGCCCTGTTCGCAGAGCTGTTCACGGCCGAGATGCGCTACACCGGTGCCTCGCTGGGCTATCAGTTGGCGGCGGTGGTCGGCGGCGGTCTGGCCCCGTTCCTGATGGTGCTGCTGCTGGAGGCGAGCGGTACGTCGATGGCTGTGTCGGCCTACATCATGGTTCTGGCTGTGATCGCGCTCGTGTCCATCGCCGTACTGGCCAAGCGCGCTCGCCTACGGCAAGACGCAGATGCGCCGGCGGATCCGGCCCCGACCACCGGTCTCAACCGATGAATCGGACCTGTGATCTGAACCCGGTGACCTGAACCCGGTGACCTGAACCTGCGACCTGAATCGACGCCTACCGCCGTCGTCAGCGGCGCAGCACCTCACCACGCAGCTCGATCCGGTGGCCCTGCACGAGGTCCTCAACGTGCTCGATCCGAACGACGCCACCGGCACCGACTGCCGCCTCCTGCTCTGGCACCCCGGTGTACGCCCCCACGTCCCGACCGTTCCTTCTTCCTCCAGGAGTCCTTGTGCTGAGCACCATGCAGCGCCGACCGCTGACCGTGACCACCCTGCTGCACCACGGCGCCACCGTGCACGGCCGCAGCGAAGCCGTCACCTGGACGGAAGGAGGAGCGAGGCGTACCACCTATGCCCGGACCGTGGCCCGCGCGACCCGGCTGGCTGCCGCCCTGCGCAGCCTCGGCATCGACGGCGATGAGCGTGTCGCCACCCTGATGTGGAACAACCAGGAGCACCTGGAGGCGTATCTGGCGGTTCCCGCGATGGGCGCTGTACTCCACCCCTTGAACCTGCGACTGCGCGAGCAGCTCTGCCACATCGCCCGCCATGCGGACGACCGGATCGTCCTCGTCGACGAGAGTCTGCTGGCGCTGCTCACGCCCCTGCTGCCCGAACTCCCCGGCATCCGGCATGTGATCGTCGTCGGCGGCGCACAGCCGCCCGAGCCGCTGCCGGGCGTGGCGACCCATGCGTACGAGGAACTGCTCCGCGAAGCGCCCGAGCGGTTCGACTGGCCCGATCCGGAAGAGGACTCGGCCGCGGCGATGTGCTACACCTCCGGAACAACGGGAGACCCCAAGGGAGTTGTCTACTCCCACCGCTCGGTCTTTCTGCACTCCATGCAGGTGTGCATGCCCGAGGCCCTTTGTCTTGACGACTCCGTGCGGGCCCTCGCCGTCGTGCCGATGTTCCACGCGATGGCCTGGGGGCTGCCGTACGCGGCGTTGATGTCCGGTGCGTCGCTACTGCTGCCCGGACCCTTTCTGCAGGCAGCCCCGCTGGCCGAGTTCATCGCCGCCGAACGGCCCGGCACCGCCGCCGCGGTACCGACCGTATGGGCCTCGCTTCTCGCACACCTCGACACACACGGCGGTGACGTCTCTTCCCTCCAGGAGGTACTTGTGGGCGGTGCCGCCTGTCCGCCCGCACTGATGACCGGCTTCGAGGAACGACACGGAGTGCGCGTGATCGCCGCCTGGGGGATGACCGAGACCTCGCCGCTCGGCACGGTGGCACGTGCGCCGCACCACGCGGGGGATCCCGAGAACGCCCTGCGCTACCGGGCGACCGCCGGAAGGCCACCGGCCGCGGTCGAACTGCGGCTTACCACCGAGGACGGCGACGTTCTGCCTCACGACGGCTCCACCGTGGGCGAGTTGGAGGTACGCGGACCGTGGATCACCGGCTCGTACCACCTCATCGACGCGCCGGAGAAGTTCCAGGACGGCTGGTTGCGCACCGGTGACCTGGGCTCCATCACGCCCGACGGCTTCGTGACGCTGACCGACCGTGCCAAGGACGTCATCAAGTCCGGCGGTGAGTGGATCTCCTCGGTCGACCTGGAGAACCACCTGACTGCGCACCCGGCCGTCCAGGAAGCCGCCGTCATCGGCGTACCGGACGAACGCTGGGACGAACGCCCGCTCGCCGCGATCGTCTGGGCGGAGCACACCCAACACTCGGAGGAACCAGCCGAATTCGCGGACCTGCGCACTCATCTCGCGGACCGGGTCGCACGCTGGCAGCTGCCCGAGCGGTGGACCACGCTGAAGACCCTCCCCATGACCAGTGTCGGAAAGCTCGACAAGAAGGAGCTGCGCCGCCGGTACGCGGCGGGTGAGCTCGACGTCTCGGAAGTCATCGGTGCGCCGGCGGTGTGAGGGAACCACCGCGTACCGTGCGGCCGGCGGGGCGATCCGCCAGCCGGGACTGAAATCTGCGTCCAGACCGATCCAACCACCTCGGAGATCATTCCGCTTAAGAGCTCTTAGCCGGCAGGACTGATCGGAACCTCGTAAACGATCTCGCAGAGCGAGGCTGGAACCACGATGTCCGCTGTCTCGACCGGGCGTCCTTCGTGGCTGTAGTACGTCCGCTGAATCTGCGTCACCAGCGCGCTGCGCGCCAGACCGAGGAGAGCGATCTCCTCGGCCGTCGCATGCCGCGGTTCGGGCTGTTCAACGGCATGGCTGACAGTCCACGGGCGCGGCACATTCGTCCGACGGCCGCCTCAGCGGGCCTCGTACGTCAGCGTATGCAGCCGCGCGTTCCGCCAGCCGGAGACAGACCACGACGAGACCGAGACGTACGTGAGGACCGGCTCCGTCCTCGCCGAGGCACCGCTGACCGCCCTGATGCAACTCAAGCCCGGCACCGCACTCGCGGAGTACCTGTACTTCAGCCGGCGGGACAAAGACCCGTACAGCCTGGCGCGCGTCTACGTCCCGCTCGACCTGGCGGAAGAAATGGCCGACTCTCACCGCGGTCCTCGGGCTCGCGTACTGGTTCTTCGGCAACCTCTACGAGGCGATCGTCATCTCGCCGAACTGGGTCGTGGACAGCGGCGCACAGTTGACGCGGCTCAACGGCTTCTTCGTCAACACCAGCCCGACGCCGACTACCTGTCGTACGAAGACGAGTTGAGCACCTACGCCTGGCGGTGGAACGTCCTCAACGTGATCAGAATGCTGCTGACCGCGGCGACGGCCTTCCACCTCTTCGGCGCCTTCAGGAGGCTCGACAGGCAGTGAACAGCCGCACCTCGCGGCTAGGGCGTTTCTTATGGATCACCGGGCTGACCAGATGTGGATCGCGGTGATGTGGAGTCCGGCGAGGTAGATGGTGGCGGTCTTGTCGTAACGGGTGGCCAGGCCGCGCCACTGCGTGAGTTTGTTGATGCAGCGCTCGACGGTGTTGCGGTGTTTGTAGACCTCGCGGTCGAAGGCGGGCGGCCTGCAGCCGCGTTGGCCGAGTCGCTGACGGTCTCAGCGGCGCAGGTGTTGCTGTACGGCCTCGGCGAGTTCGCGCCGCCAGGCGTTGAGACGGGCCGCGCGGCGGGCGTTGACCGCGCAGAAGTGGGACGAGCCGTCACGCAGTACGACCGTGACGGTCAGATACGTGCGGTCGGCGGTGCCGGTGGTGACGTCGGCGATCTCGGCCCAGGCGAACTCGGCCTCCGTCTCTGTCCGATCGAGGTTCTGGCCGTTCTCGATCTCGTCGAGCGGACGCCAGCGCTGATCCAGAAAAAACACCACGCATTCGGCGTCGACAACGACGGCGGTGTCCGCGTCCGCGGCCACGAACGCCTCGCCTGCCTCGCCTGCCTCGTCCTCCGATGCGCGAACGGACGGCGTAGGGGCAGCCCTCGGCGGCCTCGGGGCGTCCGGCCGCGTCGGTGCATACGGTGACGGTGGCGCCGGCGGGGACGAGGACGAGGACGGGGATGGCAGCGCCGGAGACGATGACCGTGGCGGCGGAGGCTGCGGGGACGACAGCAGCGCCACCCGCGGATCGGTGCTGCCGGGCCGCTGATCACCCTCCGTGCGGCCCGCCAACTCCTCGAACCAGTCCAGTAGCCGGGCCGTTCCGGGGCGCTGTGAAGGCTCCTTGTCCAGGCAGGCCGCCGCCACATCCCGTACCCCGTCCGGCAGGGCACTCAGGTCCGGCGCCTCGTGCACGGAGCGGTACATCAGCGACATCGGCGTCCCCGTCCCGAACGCCCTGCCGCCCGCCGCCGCTGTGAGCACGGCCCCGAGCGCGAACACGTCTGCCATGCCCGTGACTTCGCCGCCCATGGCCTGCTCGGGAGCCAGGTACCCCGGCGTGCCGAAGGCGTGGTTGGTAGCGGTCAGACGGGTGGAGTCGACCGCACGCGCGATGCCGAAGTCGATGACCCGGGGGCCGTCGTCGGCCATCACGATGTTGCCGGGCTTCAGATCACGGTGGACGAGGCCGCATCGGTGAATGGCTTCCAGCGCCTCGGCGAGCGCGGCGCCGAGTGCCGTCAACTCTCCCGCGCTCATGGGTCCGTTGTGGTCGATGTGCTCGGCGAGCGTCGGCCCGGCGACGTACGCGGTCGCCAGCCAGGGCTCAGGCGCATCCGGATCTGCGTCGACAACGGGTGCCGTATGGAAGCCGCCGACCATGCGTGCCGCGGCGATCTCGGCTCGGAAGCGCTGACGGAAGTCGGGGTCGGCCGCGAGTTCGGCCCTGGCGACCTTCACCGCGACGGCACGCCCACCGCGGGAACGGGCCAGATAGACGCTCCCCATGCCGCCCTCGCCGAGCTTGCGCTCGACTGCGTACGAGCCGATGCGGCCGCCGTGCACGGCGGGTCCGACCGGTCCCTCATGGCCCGCACTCAGCCGATCCTCCACGATGTCCCCCGTGTCACTCCAGATCGTCCGGTACGGGGATCGTCTCACCTCCGCACCGTTGGGCGTGGAGGGCCTGGCCGGAAAGGGACGGGGCTGGTTCCTGGCCGCCGCACGAGCAACCTTCGTCGCGCTCATGGCAGTTCCCATCAGGCTCCGTACGTCCGGTTTCGCTCATGCGTCCCGGGTCGCGCCCTCGGGCCAGGACATCTACAGGCACACCGCGCGCCCGGTAGCCCCGAGGCCCACGAGCAGCAGCACACTGCCCGTGCACCAGCAGAGCGACATGCGAACCCGCAGCCCGTCCTGGAGCGCTGACGGTGCGCCGTCTGCGCGCGCGGGAACCGGCGGGCGCCGACGAGTGCCCGCGTAGGCTACGGGTGGCGGGGCTCTGACGGGCCGCGTTTACTCCACAATGGAAAAGCTCGGGTCCCGTTGAACGATTCTGGTGAACGATTCGTCGCGCCATCCGTAGTGCCGGGTGTGGCCGACAGAATCGAGGAGTCATGAGTGCCCGTAGGAAGGCCCGTGGGAAGGGCCGTAAGAAGCTGCTCGCCGCCGTGCTCACCGTTGCCGTCCTGGGTGTGGCCGGCGTGCTGGTCGGACCTCAGCTCTACGCGTCCTGGGCGAACTCCAAGGCCGAGAAGGCGCCGGAACTCGAAGACAGCGGCAAGTCCGAGTCGTTCAAGGCGAGCGATCTCGAAGGCGCCTGGAAGGTGGGAGGCGGCGGCTCCTTCGCGGGCTACCGCGTCAAGGAGGTGCTGCGCGGAGAGAACGTGACGGTCACCGGCCGCTCCAAGAGTGTGACCGGCTCCCTGAACGTGGACGGCGGCACCCTGCGCGAGGCGCGCTTCAGCGTCGACGTCGCCGACATCAAGACGCCGGAAGCCACGCGCGACGTGTACTTCCGCAAGAACGCCATGGAGACCGACAAGTTCCCCAAGGCCGGTTTCAAGGTGACGAAGCCTGTGGACGTAGGGGCCCTGGCCGACGGCGGTACGCACAACATCAAGCTGAAGGGCGAACTGACGGTGCACGGTGTGCAGCGGCCCGTGTCGTTCACCGCGAAGACACAGGCGGGCCCCGACAAGACGAAGATCGTCGGGAGCATCCCCATCACCTTCAAGGACTTCGGTGTGAACGCGCCGAGTCTGGGCTTCGTGAAGGTCGAGAAACAGGGCTCGGTGGAGTTCTCGCTGGCTGCCGAACCGTCATGAGGCGGTGCTCTCAGCCTGTCCACCCGTGGCCGGACGGGATCGCCTTCGCCACCTCCGGCCCCGGGGCGGTCCCGTCGTGCATCACCATGACAGGTCAGCGTGACGCCCCTCGTACGGGCCGGGAGCGGCGGACCAGTGAACGCTGAAGGGGCTTGTCCGCGGGCCGGCACGCACTCTGACCGCCGGAAGGCCTTCGCTAGGCTCACGTGCCATGTCTCAACCGCACACTCCCTCCCCCGCGCCGGACGCCACGGTCATACGTACCGGCCGCCGGGGCGCCATGACAGGGCTCCCCTGCTCCGTCCTCCTCATCGTGATCGGCGCCGTCGGTGCTCTCGGCGCCGCCGTGGTCGCTACTGGGAACCAGAAGGGGGAGTCCACGGTCGCAGGGTTCGTGGGACTCGCGTTCATGCTGGTCCTCGGTGTCGTCGGCGTGATCTTCTTCATCGCCAACTGGGCGAACCGCCGCACCAGGATCCTCGTCGACCACACGGGCCTGTGGGTCGACAGCGGAAAGCTTCGAAACGTCATCCCCTGGCAGACCCTCGCCGGAGTCGGCCTCTACTGGAGCAAGCTCGGCCGCAGCCAGAAGCTCTACTCCCTGGAGCTGTTCCCCACCGGCCCCATCGACCGGGACGACCCGGCCCTGTGGACCCTGGTCCGCGACGAGGAGCCGTTGCATCCCGGCCTTCCCCGCCTGCGCTACCGCCTTCCCCTCCCTGCCTCCAGCCAGCAGCAGGTCGTCGCGGCGGTCCAGCCGTACGTCCCGCAGATCTGGCTCGGCGAGTCCCAGCGCGCGGCGGGTCACATCGGCCGTCCCGACGTCAGGGGACACCGGCAGCGCACTCGGGGCCGTACGCCGTAAACAACCTCGCATCGCGATCACTCCGCGATCGGAGTCCCGCAGCGCCAACCGCCCCCAGTCGCCTCCACCCACATCGAGAAATCAGTTGGACAGCCGCAACGACGGGAAGCGCTCGGCGGACGCCGCGCAGCGTTCAGCCGACGCGGATGCTCCTTGGCGTTGGAACGGGAGCCGGTCATCGACGAGATCCTGCGGGCAGATCTGGATGCGCCGCGGAAGCAATCGCACACTGCGGAGATCGCTCAACGTCGGCCATCACGTCATGAGGTCTTCCACAGCCGAACCTTGCCGTCGAAGCTGGTAGTCGCCAGGAACCCGCCGGCCGGGCTGAAGGCCAGGCCCACGACGTTCTCTTGATTGCCGGCCAGGTTGGTGCGCAGTTCCCGGTCGGCCACGTTCCACAGTTCGACGTACTCGCCGCTGACAACGGCGAGTGTCGCGCCGTCCGGGCTGAACGCCACGCCATTGTGGTCAAGGGCGGTCTTCTCGGCGAGGGAACTGTCCGCATCGCCGCTGGCCACATCCCATAGCTGCACCAGGTTGTCCTCCCCGGCGGTGGCCAGTGTCCTACCGTTCGGGCTGAAGGCCACGCTCTCGACTTCCTCGGGGTGGTCGAGGACCTTGCGGACCTTGCGGCTGCGCACGCCCCACAACTGCGCTGAGTGATCGTCGTCGGTGGAGTCGAAGAAACGCCCCGCGGTGGCCAGCGTCCTGCCGTCCGGGCTGAACGCCAGCTGCTTGGCAGCCATTTCGTCTTCCAGAACGGCAGCCTTCTCGACCTCGTCCCAGCCGCCGCCGGCACGCCACAGCCGTACACCGGCGCCACCGGTGGCGAGCAGCTTGCCGTCCGGGCTGAACGCCACGGTTTCGACGGGGTCGGAGGGGTCTCCGGGGATGCTGGCGATCTGCCGGCGATCGGCCACGTCCCACACCCCGGCGTCGCCGCTGTCCGTGCCGGTGGCGAGCAGCTTGCCGTCGGGACTGAAGGCGAGGCTGTTGATGCCGTTCTCCGTCTTGCCGGACTTGTCGCGCTGGGTGAAGGCGGCGCGCAGCTTGCGGCCGGCCGGATCCCAGAGCTGCACTCTGCCGTCCCCGGCTGCTGCGAGGGTCTTGCCGTCCGGGCTGAACGCCACCGCCATGCCGGCCGTGTTGGAGAAGTCGGTGAGCGTGGCCACGGGCTTGCGCGTCGACGGCGTGTCACGGTCGGCCGACTCGCCGGGAAGGTAGACGGCGAACAGGATGACGACGAGGACGAGGACTGCGGCTCCGGCCATCAGTACGTACAGCCGGGTGGGTGCCGTAACGGGGTCCGGGCTCGGAGCGTGCGGCTGAATTCCTGGACCCGGTGGTATCGCAGGATCCCTGGGAGGGGTGCCTCCTGCCCGATCCGGCGCTGCAGGAGGTGAAGGCGCGGGCGACGTAGCGGCGTCGTGAAAGCCCGGCGCGGGGCTGACGACGGTCTTGGCTCTCGGCGGGGACGGAGCGCCGTGGTCTTCGTCGCCCGTGCTTTCCATCGTGGAGGCGGGACGGCAGCGCTGGATGACCTCGGTGAGGCTGGGCCGCCGCTCCGGATCCTTCTCCAGGCAGCGGGAGGCGATGGTCCGGACGGGTTCGGGGCAGCCGTCGAGGTCGGGAGCCTGTTCCAGGATGCGGTAGGTCACGCTGTGGTGGCTGCCAACGCCGAAGGCAGGCCGTCCGGTGACGGCGAAAGAGGCGACGACTCCGAGGGCGAAGACGTCGACGGCTTCGGTGACGGTCTGCCCCCTGATGTATTCGGGAGCCATGTACGCAGGCGTCCCCGTAAGCATCCCGGTGCCGGTCACCGACGTGACGTCCGCGGCCCTGGCGATGCCGAAGTCGATGACCTTGGGCCCCTCGGCGGTGAGGATGATGTTGGAGGGCTTCAGGTCGCGGTGGATCACGTCAGCGGCGTGGATGGACTGCAGGGCTTCGGCCACTCTGGCAACAAGTCCCAACGCCGCGTCGACCGGCAACGGTCCGTCTTCGGCCACCGCGTCGTGCAAGGACGGCCCGGGGACGTAAGCCGTGGCCAGCCAGGGCTCGTCTGCCTGCAGGTCCGCATCGACCACCGGCACGGTGTAGAGGCCCTGGACCCGCCGGGCGGCGGCAACCTCCTGCTCGAAACGCTTGCGGAAAAACCTGTCGCTCGCGTACTCACGGTGTACGACCTTGACTGCCACCGCGCTACCGGCCGGAGTACGCGCCAGGTATACGCGGCCCATTCCCCCCGCCCCCAGTACCGCCTCCAGCCGGTACGGACCGGCCTCTGCGGGATCACCAGTCCCAAGTGGGCGATGGGGTGGCGGAGTTGTCGGCCACCCCGGTTGTTCCCCTCTGACGGGCGGAACTGCGGGCGGACCAGAGCCCGGTTGGGACATGCCGACTGTCACCCCTCGCTGGTCTGCCACCCACGCCGCCTCGCCCGCTGATCACGCAGCGGAAGACCTCGGCGGTTCCCCTCCTTGATCCCGCCACCACGTTTCAGGCGCGCGACGGTCCCCGGGCGAGCGACAGCGTAGACGAACCCGCCACACCCGAACAGGCCTGCCCTGCGACGCCGTTGACGCGCGCCAGCGCAGCCGGGCGGCCGGCGTGCGTCAGCACGGTACGCAGCCCGCGCGGCCCTGAAACCGACTGTCACCTACCCGTGCATCAGTCCCGAGGGGCTCAGCGAGCGGCGATCGCCAGCAGTTCGGGCAGGTTGCGCATGTCGTCGAACACGACGGTGCCCGGTCCTTCCAGCCGCGAGGCCGGAGTGAGGCCACCGCAGTAACCGAAGGCCCGCATGCCGGCGGCCCTAGCTGCCTGCACCCCGTATGCGCTGTCCTCGATCACCGCGCACCGCTCAGACGGGACCCCCATGGAACGTGCAGCGTGCTGGAAGAGGTCGGGTGCTGGCTTGCCTCGGCGGACGTCGGCCGCACTGAAGATGCGGTTTTCGAAGTGGTCCACCAGATCGGCGATCTCCAGGCTTCGCCGGATGCCGACATGATCACCGTTCGATGCGACGCAGACGCCCGTGGTGAGGTGATTCAGGACCTCGGCGATGCCGTCGACAGCGGTCAGTTCGGCCTCGAAGGCCGCCTGGTACAGATGCTCGTATTGCTGCTGCCAGTTCTGTTCCAAGCGTCGTCCGAGCCGTTCCTCGACGGCTGCGGTGTAGACCTCGGTGGACGAGCCCACGAACCGCTCGATGATCTCAGCTTCGGTGAACGTGCACCCCAGGTCGGCCGTGATCATCGCGTCTACTTTCACGCATATCTTCTCGCTGTCCACCAGCACGCCGTCACAGTCGAAGATCACCAGTTCAACGGGACTCTGCGTCATGGTCGGCAGCGTAGAGGGGTCTCGGTGGGTGCCCCGAACCGCGTAGGAGCGGGCACTGCCCTACCGTCACCGCATGGAGCGTCGCGCTCGGAAATGCCTCGGCCCGGTGAACAGCGACCAGCAGGAGGTTCGCGAATCGTAAGGAGCCCGCGGCCCTCTCGATCGGGACAGAAGGGCCTTGCGTGGTGTGGAATCCCGGCTACAAGGCAGAGCACGCGGGAGGCTGCGGTGCGCAGGACATCAGGGTGGGCACGGAAACCACTGGTCGCAGGGGTGTTGGTGGTCGGCCTGATAGCCGTCGCCGTGGGCCTGTATCTGTTCCAGCCGTGGAAGCTGTGGACGGACGAGAAGGTCGACGAGGCGCTTCCCGGCGCTTCCGCCCCAGAGAAGTCGGACGGACCGCCGGAGCCCGAGACGCCCGGCGACTCCGCGGGATCGGGCAAGGCCGAGAAGCCGGCCGGGCCGACGACGCTGGCCTCGGGCGAGTTCATCACCCACGAACACGACACCACCGGGAGTGCGAAGGTCGTCGAGCTTCAGGACGGGTCCCGGGTCCTCCGCCTGCAGGACCTGAACACCAGCAACGGTCCCGACCTGAAGGTATGGATCACCGACGCGAAGGTGAAGCCGGGCACGGCCGGCTGGCACGTCTTCGACGACGGCGCCCACCTCAGCCTGGGCGGGCTCAAGGGCAACAAGGGGAGCCAGAACTACACGCTGCCCACCGGGACGGACCTGGACGAATACAGCAGCGTGACGATCTGGTGCGACCGCTTCGACGTCTCCTTCGGAGCGGCCGAACTCTCCCGCACCTGATCGCACCGGTACGGCGTCAGTTCAGTTCTTCTTCGCCGTCCGGTAGATCAAGTAAGAGACGGCCAAGATGAAGTCCACCGCCACCCAGAACGCCACGATGAGACCTGCCCCGATGGTGGCGCCCACTCCGGTAGCCGCGTCAGGCGCCCCCTCGACGACGGTCAGTCCCCAGACCAGCCAGATCAGAAGGATGAGCTGGACGGCCAGGAACGTCCAGAAAAAGACGCGGTGTTTCTTGCGCTTCGGCGGCTCGACCGTCGTTTCCGACGGAGATTCGGTTGCAGCATCGCCGGGGGCTCTCGAGCCAACCAGGGCGCCGCAAAGGGTCGTAGAACCGGTTGCCGATCGCCCACGCGCCGTTGGGTTCGCTAGTCGTGACGCGGCAGAAGGCCGCCGAGAGGCGACGGAGCTCCGTCGTCATGCGTGGAGGCCGTGGCCAGGTTCGGCGGATGCTGGTGGCCAGGCGCCGGAGAATCGCCGCATAATCGCCGCATGGCGGAGATCATCCAGCGCACCGGCACATGGACGTTCGACGGCGAGACAGTGCGGATCGTGCCTGCCATGGGGAAGCACATGCACCCGCTGCGCACCGTGCTGGGCGAAGTTGCCGTACCGATCGCGGCGATCTCCGGGATCGCGTACGAGCCGGGCCGCAAGGGCGGCCGGTTGCGGTTGCGCCTACGGGAGGGAGCCGACCCGCTCGCGCAGGTGGCGAGCGGTCGCCTGCCGGACGCCTCGGACCCGTACCAACTGCCGGTGGAGAAAGATCGCGCCGGCGTCGCCGAGTACTTCGTGGAGGAACTCCGTCGCGCGCTGCTGCTGGACGAGGTGCCGGACACGCCCAGCGGCCGCTACCTGCTGCCCGGACCAGCGGTTCCGCTCACGGCGGGCGGCACGGACGGGACCGCTTCGTTCGACGGCGAGCGCGTCCAGCTGGAGTGGAACTGGATGGCGAACGAGAGCAAGTCGCACAGAGGCCCGCGCATCATCGCCCTCGACGATCTCGACGGTGTGGAATGGACGCCCGCGATCGGCTGGGAGAACGGATCGCTGCGCTTCCGCCCGAAGGGCGGGCACGCCGTCCTCAAGCCGGAACACGATCCCAACTGCCTGATGCTGTGGGGCATTCGGCAGGCCCGCGAGACGGGCGGCTCGGTCCTGCTGGCCGCCGCGGTTACCGCCCGGCTGCCTCATCCGGCCGGGGCGAAGCCGCCTGTGGGAGCAGGCGCGGACGAGCGTCTCCCGTCCCTCGTCAAGAACGGGGGCGGGGGCACGGCGGACACGCCGGGTGACCCGGCCGCGGCGGACCACGACCGGCTGCTGCGGCGCCTGCGCGAACTCGGCGAACTGCACCGCGAAGGCGTCCTCACCGACGAGGAGTTCACCGCGGCCAAGAAGGCGGTCATCGACCGCTTCTGACTCTCGGCCCCGGCCGGGTCCGGAGCCCGGCACCTGCGGCGAGGGCCGGTACTCAGTGCCCAACTGCTCCCAGCGCGGCCCTTGTTGCGCGAGGGTGCGCGAGCCGTACCCGGTAGTCGTCCCAGTCGGGCGCCGAAGCGGGCGAGCCGGCCCAGCTCCGCTGTCCCCGGAAGCCGCGGGAGGGCAATGAACTCGATGTGCTCGCTCTTCTCCGGCGTCTCCGGCCACAAAGGTGTCCTTGCCGTACTGCATGTCGAGGTAGGGGTGGTCGGAGGGGGAGGGGATCAGCCGCATGCGGCAGCGGGCCGCTCCGGCAGTGGAACGCGGCCGGAGCGTGGGTGCCGGGTACCTCGCTCGGCCCCATGAGGATGCGCCGGGCTTGCCGGTCCCATTTGCCCAGGTAAGGGTACGAAGAGTGAGTTGTGTTATCGCTCCTCAGCAGCACCTCACCCTTCTCGAGGACGGAGAGTTCCCATGCCTGACCGTTCCAGTTCAAAACGCTCGGATGGTATGCAGCAGCAGGTTCAGGAGACGGTCGCGTATCCGGTGCGAACGATGAGGACTGCTGCCGAGAAGGTCCCTGGTGCGGAGCGTGTCAGGGGGGTCTTCGACGACATGCTGAACACCGTTGGAATCGTTTCGCCGGGCGCCCGGCGCGTTGCTGCGTACACGGGAGCGGGGATCCTCGGCGTGGCCGGTGTCGTCGAGTGGCCGGTGGCTGTGGTGGGCGCCGCGGCGGTGTGGCTGACGCAGCCACGGCCTGCGGACATGGACGGCGCGGAGGCAGAGGACACCGATGCCGCCCGGACGAAGAAGCGGACTACGAAGCAGGCTGCCTCCAGGTCGTCCAACGGCTCGAGTACGGCGAGGAAGCGATCGAGCAAGAGCACCGCGAAGAGCACCCCCGCGCGCACCGCCAGGAGCACCACGAAGGGCACCCCCACGCGCGCCGCCAAGGGCACCGCCACGCGTACCGCCAAGCGCACCACGAGCGCCTCGACCGCAAAGGCCGGCGGACGGAAGAAGACCTGAGCCCTCCTTGCCCGCCGCGACAACCGTTCCCCCACGCCCGCACGGAATGCCCGCGAAGGTGACGAATGCTGCTTCGATTGCTGGCCGGGCTGCCCAAGCTGACTACCTCGGTTCTCCAGAGCGTTCTGGCCGTGCCTGCCAAGACCACTCGCCGGATCACGCCGCCGGCGGCCGCGGCGGCGCGCCTGACGGGCAGGCTCGTCAGCGTCGGTGCGCATGAAGCGGTGAGCGGTGCGACGGAAGTGTGCGCGTCCGCCGGGCGGTTCGGCAGAGTCGCCCGTGACGCGATGGCGCCCCGAGTCGGTCACTGGCGCGCAGGATCCCGGATGCACCTGGGGCTGCGGCTCCCCCCTGACGCACCGGCGCGCACCGCGGAAGGGCTCGAGACCGCGGCCGGGAAGGTGGCCGTCGAACTGGCCGAGCACCCTGATGTGCTGCTCGCCTACTGGGACGGCGGCCTGGAGTGCGTGGTCGTCAAGGCCGCCGAGGACGCGGTCTGCGAGCGTGTGGCGGACAGGGCATCCGAACTCGCGGCCGAGCATGGGCTTGAACACAGCGGCGAACAGACGCCGGAGCATGGCCACCCGGGTGACGTCAGGAACGTGCGGGTCGAGGTTGCCGCGCTCGCGTTCGACGCGGCAGGCATCGCCACCGTCTTCGCGGCGCGGGCGCTGCTTCCGGCGCGCGCGCCGGAAGCCCTTGTGGCGTCGGTCTCCGTCCTGCGTGAGGACTCGCGAGCACGTGCGGCATCAGGCCGCCTGCTGGGCTCGGACGCGAGTGACCTTCTCCTGGGCGCAGCCCAGGCGGCTGTCTGCGGGATCGCGCAGACACCGGGGCCTCTGCTGCTCGACGCAGCGCTGCGGGCCACTCAGTTGGTGCGATCACTCGCCCAGCTCGCGACGTTCGAGGCAGTGCACGACACGCTCTGTGCTCCGGACCGCCCGGTGGTGGCGAAAGTCGCCACCGTGCGTCCCGCGCTGCGGACTTGCCCGGACGAGTCGTACTCGGACACGGCCGTCAACGGGATGCTGGGCGGTGCCCTCGCCACGCTCCTGTTCACCCGTAGCGTCGACAAGGCGGCGGAGACCGTGCTGGCCGGTGTGCCCAAGGCCGCACGGTTCGGCCCGGCGGCCTTCACCGCGGCGTTCGCCGCTGCTCTCGCGCGAGAGGACGTGCTGGTCTGCGATCCCGCGAGGCTCCGCCGTCTGGAACTCGTGGACACCGTGGTGCTGCATTCCGGAGCGCTCCGCAGCAAGCGCCGCACTGTGCTCGAAGTCCATCCCGGCACGACGGGCTGGGACCACCCTCGGTTGTGGCACGCGGCCATGAAGACTCTCAGCGCTCCCGAGGCCGGGGCGAAGCCACAGGGGGAACCACGGGGGGAGCCACACCTCGTGCTTCGTCCGGCGCCCGATGAGACGGCGTCGGAGGCGGGGCTGATGATCGCCTCGGTGCTCGGCAGGGACGTGGGCACCGTCCTGGTCGGCTGGGAAGTCGAGCCCATGGCCGAGGCCGCGCTGGACGCGGCGCGCCGGGCGGGGCTGCACGTCGTGGTGGTGGACGAGCACGGCCTCGGCGAGTTCGGCACCCTGGCCGATCAACTCACGTCAGGGGAGGTCCCGTTCGCCGGGACCGTCGCCGCTCTCCAGGACGAGGGCCGTACGGTCCTCACCGTGGCGCGAGTCCCGCATGACAGGGGGAGTGGACAACCCGAGCGGGCTCCTTCCGCTCGCGACGCCGTCGACGGGTTGCTCCGCGGTGACATCGCCGTAGCGGTCGCCGACGAGGGCAGTGCCGTCGTCTGGGGCGCCGATCTGCTGTCGCTGCGCGGGCTGGAAGGGGTCTGGCGGTTGCTGTCCGCAGTGACCATGTCCCGGGCGGTCAGCGGATGGGGCAAGTTCTTCGCGGAGGCGGGCGCCGCGCTCTCCGAGCTGCTGGTACTCACCCGGGAGGCACGGTCCCAGCAGAAGCCCGCCTCCCTCGAAGTACGTCTCAGCCCAGTCACCGTCGCCACCGCCGCGTCGCTGACGTGGGGCTGGGCCGCCGCACTGGTCGTGGCCGCCGGAACGATGCCACGGCCCGAACCGCGAGTGCCCTGGCATGCGTTGCCTCCGGACGAGGTCATGGCGCGGCTGCGGAAGGCGCCAGGGACGGCGCCCAGCGGGTGGTCGGTGACACGTCGCCTTGCCGGCCGTCTCGCGCGAGAAGCGGTCAGGTACCCGGTGCTCGCGCCCGTACGGACGGGAGTCCAGCTTGCCCGCGCCGTGTGGGCTGAACTCGACGACCCGTTCACCCCCGTGCTGGTGGTCGGCGCCACCGCATCGGCACTGCTGGGATCGCCGGTCGATGCGTACCTCGTCATCGGCGCCGTAGGGTTGAACGCCCTGGTCGGCGGGGTCCAACGGCTGCGCGCGCAGAGGGCGCTGTTCGCGCTCGCCACCGAGCAGCGGCGAATGGCCCGACGGCTCGAGCCGTCGACCGGTGAGGTATCCGTCGTCGGGGCCGCACGCCTGGCGCCGGGCGAAGTGATCGAGCTGCGCGTCAACGACGTGGTCCCGGCGGATGCGCGGCTGCTGGAGGTCGACGGGTGCGAGGTCGACGAATCCTCGCTGACCGGCGAGTCGTTGCCGACCCCCAAACATGTGGCCGCGGTTCCGGGTGCCTCACTCGCCGACCGAGCCTGCATGGTCTTCGAGGGCACCACAGTGGTGGCCGGCTGCGCGCGGGCCGTCGTCGTGGGTACCGGGCACCAGACGGAAGCCGGTCGCGCCGCATCCCTCGCCGCCCGGGTCCCCATCTCGGCGGGAGTACAGGCACGACTGCACAGGCTGACCAGGCGAGTGCTGCCTTTCACCCTCGCAGGCGGTGCCGCCGTCGCCGGCCTGTCCTTGTTGCGCGGACGTCCGATGCGTACGGCGCTCCAGGGAGGACTCGCCGTCGCGGTAGCGGCCGTACCCGAGGGCATGCCCCTGGTGGCGACCGTGGCGCAGATGGCCGCCGCACGGCGTCTCAGCCGGCTCGGAGTCCTCGTCCGCACGCCGCGCAGCTTGGAGGCGCTGGGCCGCGTCAACGCCGTCTGCTTCGACAAGACCGGGACTCTCACGGAGAACAAGCTGCGGGTCGTCAGTGTCGTCACCGCGAGCGGTGACGAGCACAAGGCACCCGACCCCAAGGCGTTTCCGGTCCTGCAGATCGCCGCCCGCGCGTGCCCGGCCGCCGCGGACCGGGTGGGTGTACACGCCCATGCCACCGACGAGGCAGTCCTGGCAGCCGCCCCGCGTGAGACCGGATGGACCACAGTGCAGGCCGAGCCCTTCGAATCGACCCGCGGGTTCGCAGCTGCCATCGGGAGGGGTGCGCACGGTGACGAAACGCTGGTGGTCAAAGGCGCGCCGGAAGTCGTACTGCCCTGCTGCCCCGATACGGACCCGGCGGCCGTCGAAATGGCGAATACCCTCGCCGGCCAGGGTCTGCGGCTGCTCGCCGTGGCCCAGCGGCCCCTCGCGGTGAACGAGGCGGCCGATGCCCTGGACAAGCCGCTCGAACTGCTGGAACTCATCGGGTTCGTGGCTCTGGCCGACACCCCGCGCGTCAGCTCCGCCCCGCTCGTGTCCGGGTTGCGCGAGGCAGGCGTACGTCCCGTCATGCTGACCGGCGACCATCCCCAGACCGCCCGGTGCATGGCGATCGCCCTCGGCTGGCCCGCCGACGTCGCAGTGGTCACGGGCCACGACCTGGCGGCGCTCGACCGGGCAGGGCGGGCTCGCATTCTCAAGGACTGCGGCGTCGTGGCCCGCGTCGCACCCGAACAGAAGCTCCAGGTCGTCGAGGCACTCCGGGAGGCGGGACGCGTCGTCGGCATGGTCGGGGACGGCGCGAACGACGCCGCCGCGATCCGGGCCGCCGACGTCGGGATCGGCATCGGCGCGCGCGGTTCGGCGGCCGCACGCAATGCCGCCGACCTTGTGATCACCAACAACGAACTCTCGGTGCTCATCGACGCCATCACCGAAGGACGGGCCCTGTGGCGCAATGTGGCCGACGCCATCAGCATCCTGCTCGGCGGCAATGCGGGCGAGGTCGGCTTCTCCGTACTGGGCACACTGCTCTCCGGTACGTCACCGCTGTCCGCGCGCCAGCTGCTCCTGGTCAACCTGCTCACCGACATGTTCCCGGCAATGGCGATCGCGGTCACGCCTCACGACCCGGGCCCCGCTTCGGAGGACACCCTGGCCGAGACGCACTCCGCAAGTCCCGCCAACCTGGGGGAGCCGCTCACACACGAGATCCGCCAACGTGGCCTGATCACTGGAGCCGGCGCGGCTACGGCGTGGCTGATCGGCAGTCTCACCCCCGGATCAGCCGAGCGCACCAGCACCATGGCCCTGTGCGGCGTGATCGGTTCCCAGCTCACCCAGACCGTGGTCGGACGCCGTGACAGCCCCCTGGTCCTCGGCACGGTCATCGGCACCGCCGCCGTTCTCGTCGCCCTCGTCCAGACGCCCGTCGTCAGCCGCTTCTTCGGGTGCACGCCCCTGGGCCCACTGGCCTGGACCGGAGTGGCCGTCGCCCTCGGGATCTCTTCGGTGGGGCCCCGACTGGTGCCCCAGGCCGACCAGTTGCTCTCACACCTCACCTCACGGCTGGGATCTGTACTGCCGACTCGGGACGGGGCTGTCCCAATGAATCTTCTCCGACTTCGAACCCGCAGGTCACCGGGGCTCGTGTGAGTCAGTGATCTGGTACTCGGGTCACGCTTGCTGGAGTGGTGTGAATGACGACGCTCGCCGCACATCCGGTCGCTCCTCCGGTACGTACGTACGCGGGCGGCGCATGCACACGGACGCCCTCAACTCAGCTGCTGCCAGGCGTGCTTGAGACGTCGAGCCTCCTCCAGGCGCCGCTCGTACGTGGCACCGACAACCACCAGTAGCAGCCCGGCGAGCGCAGGCAACAGCCAGCGTGGCAGCAGCCAGGCGACCTGGGCGACGTACGGGGCGAGTTCGTGTGCGCCGACGGCCGCGAGGGTGGCCCCGCCGAGCAGCAGCGGCGCCTGCGTCCGCCACCGGGCGCCCGCGAGCGTGCTGCCCAGGGCGCCGGAGCCCAGCAGCAGCGGGCGCAGCCAGTGCGGGTCGCTCCAGACCATGACGAGGCTCGGCAGGAAGGTGAAAGCGAGCCCGCCGCCGTACGCCCACCACGAGGACACCGGGGCCCGCCCGGCCGCCTCGCCGCTGCCCGTCCGGCGCCTGCGCCGCAGCCAGCCGACGAGCAGCAGGGCGGCGGAGACCGGCAGCGTGTACGCCTCGGGGGTGGAGATGCCGGAGGCGAACAGCCGTACCCAGGTGGCGAGTACGAGCAGAGCCGCCGAGCCGTAGCCTGCGCCCGGACGCCGGTCGGTGCGGAGGGCGACACCCGCGGCGGCGACGGCGCAGAGGGCGAGGGCGAGCCAGAGCGTCCCGGGGTACGGGGCGCACAGCGAGAGCGCGGCCAACGCCGTCGCATAGCCCGCGCATTCGACGGCGAGTGAGATCGCCTTCCGGGACACGGACGCCGACGCGACCGCACCGCGGCCCAGCAAGGCCGCCGCCGGCACGGTGGCGACTGCGACCGCGAGCAGCGCGAACGACGCCTGGTGCGCCGGATGGTCCAGCGCCGCGGCAAGAGCCCCGGCCAGCCCGGCCGCGTACACCACCGCCGACGCCGCGAGCGTGGCCCGGCGTCCTGGGCCGCCCTTCGGCGACCAGGCCGCGGTCGCCGCGGACGCCACGCACAGCACTGCCAACACCCCGAGGGTGGCGGTCTGTTGAGCGAGTGCCCAGCCGGTCGCGGTACCGGCCAGGGTGAGGCCCGACACCAGTGCGGTGACGCCGGTCGTGGCGTCCGCCACCGTGACCGAGGCAGCGAGCAGGACGACCGCCAGGGCGGTGACGACGGTCACGGTCGCTCCGTACGGCAGACCGAGTGCCAGCGGTGCCGTTGCACCGGCGATGGCGCACAGCGTGGCCAGTGCCGGCAGTACGGGCAGTGTGGGCAGGGCGGCCAGTGCGGCCTGGGCGGGCTCGGACGATCGGGTGGCCGCGGTCGGCGTCCGGTTCAACGCGCCGTCGCCGCAGGGTCGTTGGCCGCCGCGAACGACCCTGCCGAGGCTGCCGGCGAGCAGCGGCGCGGACAGCGCCAGCAGCAGGAGGATCAGCAGGGTCGCGGCAGAGCCGGTCCATGCGTGGTGACTGTCGAAGGCCTGCCGGCCCGGGCCGCTCGGCGGCCCCTCCCATACCCGCGTCACGAAGAACCACGGTCCGAACACCGCCTCGGCCACCGGCACCAGCACCCACAACAGCGCACCGCACTGCACCACGAGGGCCGCCACCACCAGTCCGGCCGACTGCGCTGCGCCCGGAGCGCCCGGAGCACGCGGAGCACCCGCATCACGCGGCGCCCGCACCACGCGCAGGACGAGCACCGCGCTCAACAGGCCCATCGCGCACAGCAGATACACCAGTACCCGCCAGTCCCAGCCCGGGGTCCCCTCGCCTCGTCCCACGGCCCGCACCACGGCCCACACGACGTCCCCCAGCGCCGTGATCAGCACCAGCCCGGCCGCCGTGCCCAGCAGCCCCGCCAGCCGGCGGGCCTGCCGCCGCTGCCCCGCGTAGAGCAGCACTGCCGCCGCCACTGCCGGTACGGCGTTCCAACGTGCGGCCGCGGCAACACCGTTGGGCTGCTGCGACAGCGTCACGGCCATCATCAGCACGCCCGCCGGCACCGCCGCCACGGCGGCCGTCAGCCGTACCGGCCGGGCGGTCGCGCGGGTGCCTTTGCCGTCCCGCTGAGGCGACACCGCCAGTGCGACGTCCGCCGCGAAGGTGAGCAGCAGCGCCACGGCGAGTCCGTAGGCCGTCCGATCCGAAGAACCGTCCAGGGTCAGCGCCCAGAGCGGCAGCGGCAGTTGGGCGACGGCGACGGCGAAGGGCAGCGGCAGGCGCAGCCCCGGTGCCGGCAGCGCCAGCCCGTAGCCCGCCCACAGCGCGGCGATCAGCGCGGCACTGGACGCCGTATAGCCGAGACCGTCCGCGTACGGAAATGCGACCTCGTGCACTGCGTACGCGTCCAGCGCCAACAGCGCCAGCCCGAAACCGGCGAGGGACTCGGCGGTGGCCACCAGCTTGCGGCGCAACAGCGGCAGCGGAACGGCGAGGGTGCCGAGGGTCAGCCCGCCGAGCACCGCCGCACGGCCGCCGATGCCCATGCTGCCCCAGCTCAGCAACGCGAAGGCGACCGCGGCGACGGTGAGCAGCACACCACCGAGCACGAGCAGGACGTTGCGTGCGGTGTACGAGGAGGTCTCGGCCTGCCGCGCGGCCCACGGCCGGGGAACAGGGCCATGTGCCGGCACCGGCCCGAAGGCACCGCCAGGAGCACCGCCCGGAGCCACACCCTGGGCCGGCGCGCCTTGCGCAGCGCCTTGCGCGGCACCCGGCGCGGCACCCCGCGCCGTGGCCCGCAGCCCGGCCAGCAGGGTCTGTCGCCGCCCGTGGAGCATGGCGCGCCGGTGTTCCAGACCCGCAAGCTCCGTGTCGATCCGCCGTAGCTCCCCGTGCCCGTCACCGGTCAACGGCAGTGCGCAGTAGGGGCAGTTGGCAGGCCTGTGCCCTTGCCCTTGCCCTTGCCCTTGCCCTTGCCCCTGCTCCTCCTCGTGGGCTTGCCCCTCCCCGTGCTCCGCCGCCGGTCCCAGCGGTCCACGGCAGTCAGGGCAGTGTGCGAGCGGCTGGTTGTACTCCATGCCGGGCAGCCTGACGCCGCACCGGCACCCCCGATATCCGTCGGGATACTCAGATCGGCTTCCGGGGGGCCGCACGGGGTGCGGCGGCAGTCACTTCATAATCAGGTGAACGGACCTGGTCAGGGCACTACGATCCCGTCATGCGACTGGCTCACTACACCGACGAGGACCTGGAACAGCACTCCCTGCGCCGGCGGGTGGCGGACGACGGGCAGCGATCGGGATTCGAGCACGACGTGGACCGGATCCTGTACTCCACGCAGTGGCGTGCGCTCGCGGGCAAGAGCCAAGTCGTCGCCAGTGGTGAACTCGGCGCCTACCACACCAGGTTGACCCACTCGATGAAGGTCGCCCAGCTGGGGCGGCGGATGGCCGAGCGCTTCGAGCGGCGCTACGGCGGCCCGAACCCGGCACTGGTCGAGGCGGCCTGCATGGCGCACGACATCGGGCACCCGCCCTTCGGCCACGCCGGCGAGACCGCGTTGCGGGCGACGATGGACGAGCTGCACTTCGCGGGCGGGGTGCTCGACAGCTTCGAGGGCAACGCCCAGACCCTGCACATCCTCACCTTCCTCGCCGCCCACAAGTACCCCGGCCACCGCGGGCTGCACCTGACCCGGGCCTGCCTGGACGCGGCGACGAAGTACCCGTGGGAGCGTGCCCCGCGCGACGTCGATCCCGCGCGGCACGGCAAGTGGGGCGTCTACGCGATCGACCGGCAGGCGTTCGCGTGGGTGAGGGCGGGCCGAGGCGACGACGCCGTGCCGGTCGAGGAGCAGGTGATGGACTGGGCCGACGACGTCACCTACGCCTGCCACGACGTGGAGGACTTCTACCGCACCGGGTTGATCCCGCTGGCCGCGCTTTTTCCACCCCCTGGAGCCGCGGGCGGCGACACCGAGCGCGAGACGCAGCGCTTCCTGGACTATGTGGAGGCCAAGCGCCACCGCGCCGGTGACGCCTTCGACCGGGACGAGGCGGTGCACCTCCTGGCCGACATCGCCAAGGCCCTCTCGGTCCCGGGTCCCTACGCCGGCCGCCACGAAGACGATGTCGCCGTCAACGCCCGTACGGCCAAACTCATCGACCACTTCACCCGCGACATCGAGCTTGCGGTCGACGGCCCCGCAGCGATCCGTTACGGCGCCAGGCTCGTCGTGCCGGCTGAACGCCGGGCCGCCTGCGACCTGCTCAAGGAACTGGTCTGGTGCTACGTCATCGACCGCCCGGCACTCGCCACCCAGCAGCACGGAAAGAAGCGCATCGTCTCCCAACTGCTGCGCTGGACCTACGAATCCCCTCGGCTGCTGCCCACCGACCGGGCCGAGGAACTCGACCTCCACGGCGACCCGCTGCGTGCCGCGGCCGACCACGTCTCGTCCCTGACCGAGGATCAGGCGATGACTCTGCACCGCCGTCTGTCCGGCACCAGCCTCGGGTCGGTAAGCGACGCGATGTGACCGCGACGGGCCGGGGCCGGGCGGGCGGTCGACTGTCCCTTTCCGTGGTGCGCCGATATGCCGCAAAGTCGGGACCCGTAGCTCTGGTCTTCCTCAACTCCGCTTAGCCTCCATCGGCTCCGGGCAGGTGCGCTGCACGCCGGCGGGAGCCGACGCCTCGGCGCCGAGGGGCGCCCGAGCCGAAGACCGAGCAGCGCGAAGGGCGCGCTACGCAACTCAAGGGGGAGCCGGAACGATGGACAGCACTGGATTCGTCATCGTCATAGTCATGGTCGTGATCATTGCCGGGGTAATGGCCCTCATCGCCAAGGTCACTTCCGGCCGTAGGACGGGAGACAGCGGCTACGCCGGCTCGGGCTCGGCGGGCGGCGTCGGCTGGTGGGAAGGCGGCTCCGGCGACTCCGGTGGCGACTCCGGTGGCAGCGGCGGTGACGGCGGCGGTGGCGGCCACTCCTGCGGGGGCGGCGGTGGTGGCGGCTGCGGCGGCGGTGGCGGTGGCGGCGGCTCCTGACCGGTCTTCGTGTCCGGTCGCCCGGTCGCCCGGTCGCCCGGCCGCGGCACTCGGGCAGCGCGGGTTGCGATTCCCGTGCGGGAGCAGGGCGATGAGTTCTGCTTCACCGGTGGTCTGCACCGTGTGACCGCGTCGCGAACCGAGGAGCACCCGTGATCGACCTGAAGCCGGCCTGCCGCCAGATGACCGAGCTGCTGGCAGACGTGGGCGACGAGCAGCTCACCGACCCCACTCCCTGCAGCGAATACACCGTCCGCGACCTCGTCGGCCACGTCGACGAGGTCTCCCGGGCATTCATCGCCATTGCCGGCAAGGACGCCGGCCAACGCACCGACGCCGCCGCGGACTTCGGCGACGACTGGCGGGAGAGCGTCTCCAAGGCCGTCCAGGAGCTCGGTGACGCCTGGGACGACCCGGCGGCCTGGCAGGGAAGTACCGAAGGCGCCGGCGTCGACCTCCCGAACCAACGGTGGGGCAGGATCGCCCTGACCGAGATGGTGGTGCACGGCTGGGACATCGCCACGGCCACCGGCCGGCAGTTCGGGCTCCCCGACGAAACCCTGCAGGCGTGCTTCGACCACGTCGCCGAGTTCGTCCCGAACGCACCCGTCGAGGGCCTGTGGGGTCCGGCCGTCGAGGCGCCCGCCGACGCGCCGCTCCTCGACCGGATCGTGGCCATCACCGGCCGCGACCCCTGGCGACCACTCGGCCGACCGTGACCGGTTCCGGCTGGCGGCCCCCGTGCGCGAGCAGACAATGGTGGCAACGCGGCAGACACGTACCGGTCCTCAGGAGGCAGCGATGCGCCAGACCAATCTCACCGGGGAGTCGGCCGAGTACGTCGCTGCCCGCGAGGAACTCCGCCAGGCCGAGATCGAGCTGATGCGTCACCGCGAACGGGTCGCGGGCATGCGCCGCGGTCTGCCGCCGGGCCCTGTCGTCGACGACTACGTGTTCGAGGAGGGCCCTGCCGATCTGCAGGCCGGCGACGCGCCCGTCCGGACCGTGCGCCTGGCTGAGCTGTTCACCCGTCCCGGGCGTGACCTGGTCGTATACCAGTTCATGTACGGAAAGAAGCAGACCGAGCCGTGCCCGATGTGCACGATGTGGCTCGACGGACTCAATGGAGTGGCCCGCCACGTCACGCAGAACGTGGACCTCGCGGTCGTCGCCGCGGCCGGTCTGCCCGATCTCCGCGCGCACGCCCGGAACAGGCAGTGGACGAACCTGCGCCTGCTCAGCGCCGGACCCAGCACCTTCAAGTACGACGTGGGCGGTGAGGACGCCGAGGGAAACCAGGACTCGACGGTGTCGGTGTTCACCCGCGACGACACCGGGTCGGTACGCCACTTCTACTCGGTGCACCCCCGCATGTCCGACGACATCGACCAGCGGGGCATCGACCTGTACAGCCCCGTGTGGCACATCCTCGACCTCACCCGCCGAGGCCGGGGCGACTGGAGCGCCGCGCTCGACTACTAGCGCAGCGCTCGGCTACTACGCCGCGCTCGGCTACTGGGGGCCTGGTTCGCGTCACCGCCCCCGGTGGTCACAGGTAGCCGAACAACGGGGGAAAGACCAGGGCCACGACCCAGGCCCACCCCGCATAGACCGGGAGGTAGCCGGTCTGCCAGCGCTCGAGTGCCGCGAACGGTGTGCGGCGGCGGACGAAACCCAGCATCAGCCAGGCCGACCAGGCGAGATTGGCCAGCAGGATGACGTTCTCTCCGAGCGCCGCCGCCTTGTTGGGCGTGGTGCCGTACTCGGATATACGCCCGGTGATCTCCAGCATCACCAGCACATCGATGACGAGCGCGCTGACCACGAGGGCAAGCTGCAGCTTGTCGAACAGCCCGGGCGGTGCCAGCGGATCGCGGGCCGAGATGGAGTAGAGCAGCAAGCCCAGCACCACGACCAGCAGCAGGTCGAAAAGGATCAGCGCTTCCCGCTCGACGTCGATGCCGCCGCCGGCCAGGCCGAAAGCCACGAGGAAGGCCAGCAGCACCGCGGTGAACAGCGGTGTGAACAGCCGCGCGAGCACAGGGGCCATGTTCTCGACGACGCTCTGCTTGGCCTCGACGAGCCACCCGGCCACCACGACCGCGCCGACGCCGCCACAGGGAACAAGCCACTGCGCGACGAAGGTCTCCGGGACGATCCCGATGGCCTCGAAGGTCCCGAAGATGATCGCGATCAGCACACCGCCGCCGCAGGCGATGAGTGCGAGATAGACGAACCATTCGCCGGTGAAGCGGATGAAGTCCATTCGACGGCGTGACGAGCGCAGGTCGTCGGCGATATAGGCCAGGCCGACGGCGAACCACAGGGCGATGGGGAGATGGATGCCGGTCAGGACCGCCGACTGGGAGTCGTCCGCGAGCGGATAGACGTTGGCCGCCACGGCTCCGGCCGCGAACAGCGCCAGCAGTACCCCCGTCAGCGCGGGGACGGCCTTGCGGCGCCAGGCCAGGAAGGCCGCCAGCCAGGGAAGCGCGAAGAGGCTGAGGTTGCGTCCGTAGAACGCCGCATCCTGTTCGATGCGCACCCCGAACAGTTCCGGCACCTTCACGGATATCGCCGCGCCCGCCACACAGACGACTGTCGCGAGCAGGTCGCGCCGCTTCCGGTTGTCCGCCGCCGCACTGCCGGAGTCACCGGTCAGCACCAGCTGCTTCCACAGCCGTTCGGAGTGCTCCCGGGCGAACTCGCGGGACAGGTCGTCCAGGCCGCCCATGCGTTTGACCGCGACCAGGAAGGCCTCGTCGGCGCGCAGGCCGATGCCGATGAGCTCGTCGACGGAGCCCCGGAGATGATCCTCCAGCTCTTCGGTGTCGGACCGCCGCAGCTCCGGGCGGCGATGCGCGTACTGACGCCACTGGGCGAACTGGGCCTCCAGCTCGTCCTGGCCTTCTTGCGCCGTCATGCCCGGCCCTCCAGCGGGATCGCCGTCGTCCTCAGATCGCCGGAGCCGAGCCAGATCTGCTTCAGCGCGTCCACGACGGTGTCCCACTGACGGCGCTGCTCGGCGAGCTCGGCCAGGCCCTTGTCGGTGATGCGGTAGTACTTGCGCCGCCGCTCCCCGGTGGCCGACTGCCAGCTGGACTCCGCGTGCCCGAGGCGCTCGAGCCGGTGCAGCAACGGGTAGAGCAGTCCCTCGGTCCACTCCAGCTCTCCGCCGGACAGCTCGTTGATCCGCCTGAGGATCGCGTAGCCGTAGCTCTCCCCCTCGGCCAGGATGCCCAGCACCATCGGTGTCGCCGAGGCAGCCACGAGGTCCTTGGTGACTCTCACGAGACCTCCCTGCGACCGACCATGCCTAGGTCTACGATGCATAGTAGCTTTAGGTATCGCTCCATAACAAGGAAGGGACCGGAACCTGGGCGTCTGCCGGTCGCTTCCTGCGACGGCGGCTTCGATGGGATGGCCTGCGCGTGACCGCTCGCCACGAGGGATTTCCGTGCGGGAGCCGACAGCCGGGAACCCGCGGCGGAACCTGAGAATCCGGGTGCTCGACTGAAAGTGCCGAGTGCGGGTACCGGGGCGCCATGATGAGCAGGCCGGAGAACATCTTCGTACTCGGACTCGACGACGGCAATCTCGAGCTCCTGCATGACCTGCCCCACCTGGCCTCGTACCGCTTCCACCCGCTGCTCAGCCAGGACGAGCTCATGGAGGGGGACACGGTTTCCCTGCGCACCCTGCTGGACAAGGCGGAGGCCAGACTGGCGGCGTTCGACGGTCCGGTCGACGCGATCGTGGGGTACTGGGACTTCCCCGTGAGCTCCATGGTCCCGATCCTGTGCGAACGGCACGGACTGCCGTCCGCCTCGCTGGAATCGGTCGTGAAGTGCGAGGACAAGTACTGGAGCCGGCTGGAGCAGCAGAAGGTCTGTGACGCCTACCCGCCGTTCGCTCTTGTGGATCTCGACGATCCTGAGCCCCCGCCCGGGCTGAACTTCCCGATGTGGCTCAAGCCGGTGAAGTCACGTTCCTCGGAGCTGGCGTTCCAGGTGCGGGACGCCGCGCAGTTCGCCGACGCGGCCGCCCGGATCCGGGACGGCGTCAGCGGGGTCGGGGAGGCCTTCGACTCAGTGCTGTCGCTGCTGGACCTTCCGCCTGAGGTCGCCGAGGCCGGCGGCCAGGCCTGCTGCCTGGCCGAGGAGGAGGCCTCGGGGCGCCAGATCACGGTGGAGGGCTACTGCATCGACGGCAAGGCCCATGTCTACGGGGTGATCGACTCCATCCTGTACCCGGGCTCGTCGAGCTTCCTCCGCTACCAGTACCCCGCCTCGCTGCCGGCGGCCGTCAGCGACCGGCTGACCGATGTCTCGACCCGGGTCGTGCAGCAGGTCGGCCTGGACTACTCGACGTTCAACATCGAGTACTTCTGGGATCCGGAACGGGACCGGCTGAACATCGTGGAGATCAATCCGAGGCTGTCCCAGTCGCACGCCGCCATGTTCGAGTACGTCGACGGGGTGCCCAACCACCACTGCATGATCAGGCTCGCGCTCGGCCGCGACCCGCAGCTGTCGTACGGCGAGGGCCCCTACGCCGTCGCCGGGAAGTGGTTCCTGCGGCGGTTCTCCGACGCGTACGTACGCCGCGTCCCGGGCCAGGAGGACATCTCCCGGGTCGGGAGCGAGATGCCCGACGTGATCGTCGACATCATCGCCGAGCAGGGCGGACGGCTCTCGGACCTGCCGTTGCAGGACAGCTACAGCTACGAGCTGGCGGCGCTCCACATCGGAGCCCGGGACGAGACCGAGCTCGAGGAGAAGTACGAGCGCTGCCTGGAACTGCTGCCCTTCGAATTCGACGACGGCGAATAACGACGACGAATTGGAGAGACCGCAGGAATGAAGGAGGTCAGCTCCCGGCCGCATGCGGTCAAGGAGGAGGAGCACGTCTGGATCCCGACGAGGGACGGGACATGGCTGGCCGGGCGCATCTGGCGTCCGGTCGCCTCCGACACCGAGCCGGTCCCGGCGATCCTGGAGTTCATCCCGTACCGCAAGCGTGATCTGACCGCGCTGCGCGACTCCGTCAACCACCCCTACATCGCGGGACACGGCTACGCCTGCGTGCGGGTCGATCTGCGCGGCAGCGGTGACTCCGAGGGCGTGCTCGAGGACGAGTACCTGGAGCAGGAGTTCTGCGACGGCGAGGACGTCCTCGAATGGATGGCCGAGCAGTCGTGGTGCAACGGCCGCACAGGAATGATGGGCATCTCCTGGGGCGGCTTCAACGCCCTTCAGCTCGCCGCGCGCCGCCCGCCGAGCCTCGGGGCCGTCGCGGCGCTCTCCTACAGCGACGACCGTTACGCCGACGACGTGCACTACATGGGTGGCTGCCTGCTCAGCGACAACCTCTCGTGGGCGTCGACGATGTTCGCGTACAACTCGTGCCCGCCCGATCCCCAGGTGGTCGGTCCCCGGTGGCGGGACATGTGGTACGAGCGGCTCGACGGCATGACCCCGTGGCTGGCCGAGTGGCTTACCCATCAGCGGCGGGACGACTACTGGCGGCACGGTTCCGTCTGCGAGGACTACTCGGACGTCGGGTGCCCGGTGCTCGCCGTCAGCGGCTGGGCCGACGGCTACTCCAACGCCGTCTTCCGCCTGATGCAGGAGCTCAAGGTTCCGCGCCGGGGGCTGATCGGTCCGTGGTCGCACAAGTATCCGCATCTCGGCGTGCCGGGCCCCGCCATCGGCTTCCTGCAGGAGCTGGTGCGCTGGTGGGACCACTGGCTCAAGGACGAGGACAACGGCGTGATGGACGCGCCCATGCTGTGCACGTGGATGCAGGAGAGCATGCCGCCCTCCACCGCCTACGACGAACGTCCGGGGCGCTGGGTCGGGGAACCCGGCTGGCTCTCCCCGCACGTCGAACGCGTCCAGCACCCCCTGGGGCACCACTGGATCGGCCGCCCCGGCGAGCAGCTCGCCTCACCGCCGCTCAGCGTGGAATCCCCGTTGTCCGTGGGCCAGTTCGCCGGGAAGTGGTGCTCATACAACGCGCCTCCCGACCTGCCGTACGACCAGCGGGAGGAGGACGGCGGCTCGCTGGTCTTCGAGAGCGAACCGCTGGACGAGCGCTGCGAGATCCTCGGCGGGCCGGTACTGCACGCGACGCTGGAAGTGGACCGGCCGGTCGCGATGGTGGCCGTCCGGCTCTCGGACGTCGCGCCGGACGGACGGGCGACCCGGGCGACGTACGGGCTGCTCAATCTCACCCACCGCAACAGCCACGCCGAACCCGAAGGCCTCGAAGCCGGCGAGCGTTACCAGGTCCGCGTCCAGCTCAACGGTGTGGCACAGGCGTTCCCGGCCGGACACCGGATCCGGATCGCCCTGTCGACCTCGTACTGGCCGCTCGCGTGGCCGCCGCCCGAGCCGGTACGGATGACCGTGCATCCGGCGGAGAGCTCGCTGGAGCTGCCGATCCGCTCGACCGCCGAACCCGACGAGCTGCCGACGCCGCTGTTCGGGGATCCCGAAGGGGCTCCGCCGCTGCCGAGCAAGGTGGTCCGGCCCGGTGAACAGCGCTGGACGGTCTCGCGTGAGCTCGTCGACTACCAGTCGGCGCTGGAGGTCGTTAAGGATCTCGGCGTCATGTACATGGAGGACATCGATCTGGAGCTGACCCGTCGGGCATACGAGCGCTACAGCTGGAGCGGAGACGACTTCGACTCCGTGCGAGGCGAGATCGAATGGGTCATGGGTTTCACCCGCGGCGACTGGAACGCGCACGCCACGACGCGCACCGTGCTGACCTCCGACGTGTCGAACTTCTACGTGCACGCGACGTTGGACGCCTACGAAGGCGACCGCAGGGTGCGCTCCCGCAACTGGGACCTGACCATCCCGCGGGACCACGTCTGAACGCCACGTCTGAACGACGACCGCGCTCTCTCCGGGTCCCGCCGGCGTACACGCGAGAGCGGCCCGCCCTCTTGGTCCCTGCGCCCGGGCGGCCCCGCGGGAGGGCGAACCGGAACGGCGGGAACGGATGCGAGGTGTGAAGGTGTGAGTAGGGGGATCTACTGGCGCCGGGTGAGAGGGCGGACGTCATGGCTCGCGCAGTTTGGTCAGGATCGCTGACATTCGGACTGGTCACTCTTCCCGTCCAGCTTGCGACGGCGACGGAGTCCCACACCGTCCGCTTCCACCAGCTGGAGCGTGGGACCTCCGATCGCGTACGCCAGAAGAGGGTGAACGAACGGACCGGCGAGGAAGTCCCGTACGACAAGATCGTCAAGGGATACGACACCGGTGACGGCGAGTACGTGGTCGTCGAGCCGGCCGAGCTGGACGAGATCACCCCGGGCCGCTCCCAGGCGATCGAGATCTCGGGATTCGTCGAGCTGGACGCCATCGAACCCGCCTATTTCGACAGCACGTACTTCCTCCAGCCGCGCAAGGAACAGGCAAACGTCTACGGGTTGTTGCGGGATGCCCTGGCGGAGACCGGGCGGGCGGGCATCGCCGTGATGAGCATGCGGCAGAAGGACTACCTCGTCGCGGTGCACGAGCAGGGCGGGGTGCTGGTGATGCACACGCTGCACTGGGCCGACGAGGTCCGGGACCCGCACGAGACGCTGAGCAACCTGCCGTCGCGGTCCAAGGCGTCGGCGAAGGAGCGGAAGATGGCCACCCAGCTGATCGAAGCCATGGCGATGGAATGGGACCCGCACGACTACCGGGACCGCACCCAGGAGCGGGTGCGGGAGCTGGTCGACGCGAAACGGGCCGGTGAGACCGTGGAGAAGGCCGAGCAGCCCCCCGAGTCGACGAACGTGGTCGATCTGATGTCGATGCTGGAGGCATCCGTCGACCAGGCCCGCTCCTCCCGGACGAGTACGGGCCCGAAGAAGAAGACCGCCCAGGCCAAGACCGGGGCCAAGAGCCAGGCCAAGGCCGGGGCACGGAAGAAGCCGGCCGGGGAGAAGGCGACCGGAAAGAAGTCCCGGCCGGATCTCGGGAGTCTGACGAAGGACGAGCTGTACCAGCTCGCCACCGAGGCCGATGTTCCCGGCCGTTCCCGCATGAACCGCGCCGAACTCGAAAAGGCCGTCGCCCGAAGCGCCAAGAGCGCCAAGAGCGCCGCCTGAACCCCGTTGAGCCGGTGACGGGGGAGGCTGCCGTCGTCCGAGGGGGCGGTCCGGCTACGTCATCGGCTCAGCCCGGACCGTGCTGGGCGAGGCCCGTGGCCAGGGCCGCCGCCGACAGGCAGAAGAACGCCGCCCATGGCCCCAACTGGTAGTCGCGGACCCGCAGATGGGCGCAGAGCGCGCCGACGAAATAGAGCACGAGCCCGGCGGCGGCGAGCGTGCCGAGCACAGGCACCGCGAACCCGGCCAGCAGCCCGAGCGTGCCCGCCGTAAGCAGGCCGCCCAGCGGGCGCATCCAGGACCGGGGCACGCGCAACTTGTCCGCCTGCCTCGCGGGGTACTCCTGGCCGGTGAGATTGGCGGCGGCGGCCAGGCCGCTGACGGCCGCGGCGAGGAGCGTGACCACGACGTACGTTGCGAACACGGGGCCTCCTGCTGGGCTGGAACGACGGCGTTGTGTTCACCCTCAGGACGAGGCCGGGCGCAGAGAAGTGACATGCCTGTCCGGGCCGTCCCGCGCTCGGCGCCGCGTGCGCCGGCCCTTCGCCGCCCGGGCGAAAGGCGAAGGGGAGCTCATCACCGGGGCGACGGCGGGGAGTCGGGGCGCGGGAGGCCGCCCGCGAGACCGTCCGTCATTCCCTCCGCGATTCCGTCCGGGAGGGTCTGTTCAGCCCAGATCGTCTTGCCCTGCTGGCCGTAGCGCACGCCCCAGCGGCGGCTCAGCTGGGCGACGAGCAGCAGACCGCGGCCGCCCTCGTCCATGAGGCTGGCCGGGCGCAGATGCGGGGCCGCGATGCCGGCGTCGGAGACCTCGCAGATCAGCTCCCGGTCGTATATCAGCCGCAGCCGGATCGGCGGGTGGCCGTAGCGGATCGCGTTGGTGATCAGCTCGCTGACTATCAACTCGGTGCTGAACACGACGTCTTCCAGGCCCCAGGCCTGCAGCCGACCGTAGGCGTCGGCGCGTATCGGGGCGACGGCCGCGGGATCGGCCGGAACGTCCCAGGTGGCCACCTGGCCGGGGTCGAGTGCGCGCGTACGGGCGAGCAGCAGCGCGGCGTCGTCCTCCGGACGGTCGGGGAGCATGGTGGCGAGGACGTGGTCGCACGAGGCGTCCAGCGACGGGGATGTCCCGGCGAGGGTGCTTCGCAGCAGGCCGAGGCCCTCGTCGAGGTCCCGGTCACGGGTCTCGATCAGGCCGTTGGTGTAGAAGGCCAGCACGCTGCCTTCGGGCAGTTCGCGCTGGGACGCCTCGAAGGGCATGCCGCCCACGCCGAGCGGCGGGCCGGCGGGCAGGTCGAACAGGTCGACGGTGCCCGCCGGGGAGACCACGATGGGTATGGGGTGCCCTGCGCGCGCCGCGGTGCAACGGCGGGAGACGGGGTCGTAGACGGCGTAGAGGCAGGTGGTGCCGGTGTATCCGGCTGCCGTCTCGCTGTCGGTCTCGTCCGACAGGCGCGTGACCATGTCGTCGAGATGCGTGAGCACCTCGTCGGGCGGAAGGCCCATCTCCGCGAGGGACCGTACCGCGGTGCGGAACCTGCCCATGGTGGCCGAGGCCTGGAGCCCGTGCCCGACGACGTCGCCGACGACCAGGGCGACGCGCGCACTGGACAGCGGGATCACGTCGAACCAGTCACCGCCCACACCTGCCTGCCCCTGGGCCGGCAGGTAGCGGGAGGCCGTCTCCACGGCGCTCTGGTCGGGCAACTGCTGTGGCAGCAGGTCGCGTTGGAGGGTCTCCGCCGTCTTTCGTTCGCGGACGTAGCGGCGGGCGTTGTCGATGGAGACCACGGCACGCGCGGTCAGTTCCTCGGCCAGCAGCATGTCGTGCTGGGCGAACGGCTCCGGACGCCTGTGGCGCATGAACACCGTGACGCCGAGAGTGATGCCGCGGGCACGCAGCGGCACCACCATGACCGAGTGGATGCGCTGGGCCCGGAGCCGGGCCGCCCGCGCGGGGTCGTGAGCCGTCCACTCGGCGAGCAGCCGGCTGCTCGCCTCGGGCGTGGTCGTCCTGGTCCCGCCCAGGCGTTCGATGAGATCGGAGAAACGGGGGTGTGTGATCACCTCGCCCGTCCCGACCAGGTCCGCGGACTCCTCGGTGGTGACGGAGCGCTGACCGGCACGGCGTACGTCGACGGGACCGTCCAGCGGCCCGGGGGGCGGTTCGTCCCCGTTCTCGAGGAAGGTGAGCAGATCGACACCGGTGAAGTCGGCGAACTGCGGGACCGTGACGTCGGCCAACTGCTGTGCGGTGTTCGCGATGTCGAGCGTCGTGCCGATGCGGCTGCCGGCCTTGTTGAGCAGCAGCAGTCGCTGCTGGGCGGAGTACTGCTCCGTCAGATCCTGCGCGGTGAAGCACACACCGCGCAGGTTTCCCTGCTCGTCCTTGGCCGGGGCGACCCAGACCGACCAGGAATGCTCGAGCGCCTCACCCGGTACGCGCACGAAGGTACGCAGGTGCTCGCGCCCGTCCGTCTCCACCGCCGTGCGCATGGCTCGCTCGACCCTGCACGGTTCCGGCTGGTCGGTGATGATCTCCGACGGACGCAGGCCCTGCAGCTGGTCCTCGGTGAGCCCGGCCGCACGTTCCATGTCGCGGTTCGCCCGCACCACCAGCAGGTTCGTGTCCAAGAGCCCGAGGATGCACGGGAATTCGCTGAACCCCCAGTCCATCGCCGTGCCGGCACTGCCGCGCAGACGTGACTCGTCGACACGCACCAGGAGCCAGTCTGGGCCGACGGGCGTGATCCGGCGACGGGCGAGAAGAGCCACCCGCACGTCGTGGCCGTCCCGGTGACGCAGAACGACGTGCCCGTTCCAGCTCCGGATCCCCGCGAGCGCCTTCATGACCGCGTCGGCGTCGGTGTCCGCCAGCAGGTCGGCGCCTGCCCGGCCCAGGGCCTGCTCGTGGTCGTAACCCAGGAGCCGTCCGGCCCCCGGGCTCCAGCCGGTGATCGTGCCGTGCTGGTCGACGATGGCCGTGACGGGCCGCTCCGCATCGTCGGCCGCGTCCGGTCCACGGCCGCGACGGGCCGCAGGACGGTGTTGCGTCATCACAGCCCACCTCCTACGACGCGGAGCGTGACGACCGGCCGGTGCCGCTGCTTCCAGCCTGTATCAAGGCCTGCATCAGGTGAGTGACCTGTCTGTCGGGGACGGTCTGCCGCCGGGTCGGGTCACCTGCTTCCGCGCCCTTATGCGTCGCGTCCCTGCCCGCGTACGGGCCGCCGCAGCCCGTGGGGCCTCCCGTCCGTCCGTTTGACAGCGCGGTGCCGGATGGGAGCCTGGGAGCAGGAGCGCGACCGTTCAGGAAGCGACCGTTCAGGAAGCGGCGATGAGTTCCGCAGGTTCCGGTTGTCCGACTGGAGAGAGACCCGACGACCGGTTCCTGGAGGGGCATCATGCGGAAGATCGCTGCCGGACTGTTCATCTCGCTCGACGGGGTCGTGGAAGCACCCGACCAGTGGCACTTCCCGTACTTCAACGACGAGATGGGCGCCGCCGTCGACGCGACGCTCGGCGCGTCCGACACCATCATCCTCGGCCGCAAGACCTATGACAGCTTCGCCGGGGCGTGGCCGGAGCGTGAGGCGGCCGGCGGCGAGGACGCCGCCTTCGCCAAGAAGCTCGGTGATACGCGGAAGATCGTCCTGTCGAACCAGAGGCTGGAATTCACCTGGCGCAACTCCGAGCAGCTCCAAGGCGACTTCGCCGACGCCGTCACCGCGTTGAAGAACGAGCCGGGTGGGGACATCGCCGTGAGCGGCTCGGTCTCCGTCGTGCGCCGGCTGCTGGCCGAGGGCCTGCTGGACGAGCTGAATCTGCTGGTGCACCCGATCGCCGTCCGCAAGGGCATGCGGCTGTTCGACGAGGGGGAGAGCACGCTCCCGCTGCGGCTGATCTCCTCGGAGGCCTTCCAGACCGGTGTGCTCAACCTCGTCTACGCTCCGGCCGGTTCGGCCGGTGACGCCGGCTACGACGACGCCAAGGTTCACCTGCCGCAGGGTGATCGGTAGGAAGACTGGCCGTCCGGCGGAGCAGCTCGCGCAGTCCGCCGCCGGGGCGGTGGCGGATCAGGAGGCCGCCGTCCCGATGTCCCTGCCGCCCTCCCGCACGACCTGCCGGAGGATCTTCGCCATCGCCGTGCCCACCGGGGACGGGGCGCGGTCTGCGGAGTGCGCGAGCATGATCCGTCTCGACGGTGCCCGGCCGCCGAGTTCGAGGACGCGGACGTCCTCCCGCACGCCGCTCAGGGCCAGTTGCGGCACCAGCGCCACGCCGAGCCCCGCCGCGACCATCGCCTGCGCCTCCTGGTAGTCGTGTGCCTCGAAGGAGACCACGGGTTCGTATCCGGCCGCCTGGCAGGTACGGAGCAGCACCTCGGCCACGGGATGGTGGTCCGCCCTGGTGATCCAGCGCTCCTCCGCGAGCTCGCCGACACCGACGCTGTCCTGGCCGGCCAGGCGGTGGGCGGCCGACACCACAAGGCGCGTCGGGTCGGCGAGGAGTTCGCGGATGCTGAGGCCCTCTTCGTCGAGCCGGGACCACTCGTAGTCCCAGAGGACCGCCATGTCGATCTCCCGTGTGTGCAGCAGTTCGAGCAGCCCCGACAGGCGCGCGCTGCGCACCGAGAGCGAGACTCCCGGGTGGCGCGAGGCGAAGCTGGTGATCGCGAAGGGCAGCAGCGAGGCGCCGAACGTGGGGAACGTGCCCAGGCGCAGGGTGCCCGCCCGTGCGCCGCGGATGTCTTCGAGCTGCTCGTGCAGCGCGGCCAGCCGGCGCTCGATGCCCGCGACGTGTTCGACGACCGCCCGCCCGGCGTCGGTGAGGTCGACGCCCTTCGCGTGACGCGCGAGGACCTGAAGTCCCAGCTCCGCCTCCAGCTTGCGGATCTGCTGGGAGACGGCCGAGGGCGTGTACGCGAGCTGTTCGGCGGCAGCCGTCATCGAGCCGTACCGCGCGACCGCGGCCAGGAGTCTGGACCGTCCTATGTCGACATGCACGCGGGGACTGTAGCAAAACTTAATCCCGCGTGGAGATATGAGAGATGGCGTTCACGGCCCGGGTGTAGCAGGGTGTGCCCCACTTGGCGTACAGATTGCATGCAACTTGCATGGCGCATGGGAGGCGGGCGAACGATGCAGGTACCGGCGGTACTGATGCGGGGCGGGACCAGCCGGGGACTGTTCTTCCACGAGGCCGATCTTCCTGCCGACCCCGGACTGCGGGACAGGTTCCTGCTCGCGGCATACGGCAGCCCCGACCCGTACCGCAGGCAGGTCGACGGCGTCGGCGGGGCAACGTCCGCGACCAGCAAGGTGGCGATCATCGCGGACGGCAGTCACCTCGGCGTCGACGTGACGTACGAGTTCGGGCAGGTGTCGATCGAGCAGCCGCTGGTGGACCGTACGGGCACCTGCGGCAACATGTCCGCCGCCGTCGGCATCTTCGCCGTCGACGAGGGGCTGGTGCCCGCGACCGATCCCGTGACGCGGGTGACGTTCCGCAATCTGAACACCGGCAAGAACGTCACCGCCCATGTGCCCACCCCTGACGGCCGCTACGACCCGGCGGGAGACTTCTCCATCCCCGGAGTCCCGGGCACGGGCGCGAGCATCCGGCTCGACTACCTGGACCCCGGCGGCGCGGTCACCGGCGCGCTGCTGCCCACGGGGCGGACGGTCGACGAAGTGGAAGTGCCCGGCCTGGGCGTCATCGGGATGTCCGTCGTCGACGCGGCCAACCCGCTGCTCTTCGTCCGGTGGGAGTCGCTCGGCCTGACGGGCACGGAGCTGCCCGACGACATCGATTCCGACCCCGCGCTGCTCTCCCTGCTCGAACTCGTGCGGGCCTCGGCCGCGGTGCACATCGGGACGGCGGTCTCCCGCGAGGACGCGAGCGCGCGGACGCCTTCCGTTCCGAAGCTCGCCATGGTCGGCCCGCCGTGCGACTATCCGCTTCCGGACGGCACGGTGCAGTCCCGTGCGGACCAGACCCTGCGGGCGTCGATGATGTCGATGGGCCGGGTCCACCGCTCGTACGCGCTGAGCGGCGCAATCTGCACCGCCGTCGCCGCGGCGATCCCCGGGACCCTCGTCGCCGGGGCCGCGGGGCCCGGGCCGTCCGACGAGGAGCTACGGATAGGCCACCCCTCGGGCGTGCTTCCCATGACCGCCCAGGTGGAGCGGAACGGCGAGGGATGGGACGTCCCCGTCGTCTCCGGATACCGAACCGCACGACGCCTGATGGCAGGCGAGGTCGTCGTGCCCGACGCGAGGGTCGCCGCACACGCGTAGCGGCCCGGACCACCAGTCACAGCCACGTCAGCGCTCGAAGGAGGACCGGCGATGAGCCGCAAACCGATGTCTCGTATCCGGATGACCGGGGTGGTGATCGCGGCCGGTCTGACACTGGCGGCCTGCGGGAATCCCCAAGGTGTCGGGGACGACGGAAAGACCGACGCGGGTGCGGAGGTCCCGTCGCGCGTCGAGATGGTCATCCCCTACGACGAGGGCGGCGGCACCGACACCTGGGCCAGGTTCCTCGCGCCGTATCTGAAGAAGCACACCGCCGGGACCCCGACGTTCCTGCCGGAGAACAAGCCGGGCGGCGAGAGCATCACCGGCTCCAACGAGTTCGTGCGTTCGGGCGGGACGGACGGCAAGGAGGTCCTGGTCACCTCCGCGACCACCTACTATCAGGCGCTGCTGAAGCGTCCCGAGGTGGAGTTCGACTTCTCCAAGATGCGGCCGCTGGTCATGAACGGTTCGGGCGGCGTCATCTATACGTCGCCGAAGACGGGCATCAAGAGCGCCGACGACCTGGTGAAGCGCAAGAAGAAGCTCACCTACGGCGGCATCAGCGCCACGGGCCTGGATCTGACGATGCTTCAGGCGATGGACGTACTGAAGAAGCCGGTCGACGCCACGTTCGGATTCGAGGGACGCGAGACCGCGCTGCTGGCCTACCAGCGCGGCGAGGTCAACATCGACTACCAGACCACGTCCGCGTACAAGACCCAGGTGGAGCCCCTGGCCGAGAAGGGCAAGGCCGTTCCGCTGATGTCCTTCGGCGTGCTCAAGGACGGCAAGGTCGTCCGCGACCCGAACGTGCCGGACCTGCCGACCGTGGAGGAGTTCCACAAGAAGATGTACGGCAAGAAGCCGTCAGGGAAGGCCTACGACTCCTACAAGGCGTTCCTCGTCCCCGGCACCACGTACCAGAAGGGCCTGTGGGCCAACGAGGACACCCCGGACTCGATCGTGAAGGCCTACTGGGACTCGGTCGACAAGCTCAAGAAGGACAAGAAGTTCGCCAAGAAGAGCGGCAGCGTGCTGGGCGGCTACCCCCTCTACTCCGGTGAGAACGCGGAGCAGCAGATCCAGAAGGCGTTCGAGATCGACCCCGGCGCGCGCAAGTACGCCCTCGACATGCTGGAGCGCGAGTACGGCGAGAAGCTCGGCGGCACCTGAGCGGCCGCGCCGGCCGCGCCGGCCGCGCCGGCCGCGTCGGGGGCGTCGCCGCGGCGCCCCCGACGCGAGTGCCGTGACCGGCAATCCCGAAGTCCCCGGAAAGGTCTGATCGATGCTGGATGCCGCGTTCAGCGCGCTGGGCAACCTCTTCGCCCTGTCGAACTTGATATTCCTGCTGCTGGGTGTCGGCTCCGGCCTGGTCATCGGCATGATTCCCGGTCTGGGCGGCACGGGCGCCGTCGCGATGCTGCTGCCGTTCGTCTTCGCGCTGGAGCCGACGCAGGCGCTGGCTCTGATCATCGGCGCCGTCGCCGTCGTGCACACCTCGGACACGATCGCCTCGGTGCTGCTCGGGATACCCGGATCGGCCTCCGCGAGCGTGCTGATGCTCGACGGGCACCAGATGGCGAAGAAGGGGCAGGGCGCACGGGCGCTGTCGATCGCGTTCATGTCCTCGATGATCGGCGGGCTGCTCGGTGCTCTCGGGCTGACGCTGTCGATACCCGTGGCACGTCCGCTGGTGCTCAGCTTCGGGGCGCCCGAGCTGTTCATGCTGACCCTGCTCGGCGTATCGCTGACCGCGGTGCTCTCGCGCGGCAACATGGTCAAGGGGCTGCTCGCGGGGGCGTTCGGGCTGCTGCTCGGCGGAATCGGCGCGGCACCGGCGGCGGCCGACTACCGGTTCACCTTCGGTTCGCTCTTCCTCTCCGAGGGCCTGGACCTGGTGGCCGTGGCGCTGGGCATCTTCGGCGTCGCCGAGATCGTCACGCTCGTGGGCAGCCGCTCCAGCGTCGCCACCGGTTCGGGCCTCGGCAGCGGCTGGCGCACGGGGCTCCGGGACGTGCTGCGGCACTGGCGGCATGTCATACGGGGCGCCCTCGTCGGCATGTGGGCCGGAGTCCTGCCGGGTCTGGGTGCCACCGCCGGTACGTGGATGGCGTACGGGCAGGCGCGGGCGACGACGCGCAAGGAGAAGGAGAACAAGGAGAAGAAGGCCTTCGGCAAGGGCGACCCACGGGGAATCATCGCCCCGGAGAGCGCCAACAACTCCGTCGAGGCCGGCGACCTCATCCCCACCCTGCTGTTCGGGATTCCGGGCGGTGCCCCCGCGGCCCTGCTGCTGGGCGCGCTGCTCGCCTTCAACATCGAGCCGGGGCCGCGGATCATCACCAAGGACCTGGACATCGTCTACACGATCATCTGGTCCTTCGCGCTCGCGAGCATTCTGGGTGCCGCGGCCTGCTTCCTGCTGAGCCGTCCGCTGGCCAGGCTCAGCTTCGTGCGCTTCCCGGTCCTGGCGGGCGGGCTCATCGTCGTACTGTTCACGGCCGGCTTCCAGGACTCGGAGCAGATCGCGCTGCTCCAGGTCATGCTGCTGCTGGGTGCCCTCGGCTGGGTGATGAAGGTGTGCGGGATACCGCGGGCGCCGTTCCTCATCGGCTTCGTGCTGAGTCTGCCGATGGAGCGCTACTACTTCCTCACCGCGAATCTCTACGAGTTCGGCGAGTGGACCGTCCGTCCATGGGTCCTCGTCCTGTTCGGGGTGCTCGTCGTGCCGACGCTCTTCTCCCTGGTGAAGAGGGTCCGCTCGCGCCGTGGACCCGACGGAGAGCCGGAGGACCAGCAGGATCAGCAGGACGAGCCGGACGGCGAGGCGGGCGAGGGGGGTGAGGGGCCGCGGCCGCCGCGGATCTGGAGCGTCGCCGTCCCGGCGCTGTTCCTGCTCGTCTTCGTCGCGGCGTTCGTGATCTCCCGGGGCTACAGCAGCCAGGCCAGGCTCGTGCCGGGGCTCGTAACGGTCGTCGGGGCGGCGGTGGCCGCGGGCGCGCTGGCTGCCGGGGTCCGCGCGCTCCGGCGGGCCGGCCCGCCGGAGCCGGAACAGCGGGAGGCATGGGCCGTCGAATGGCGGGCTGTGCTGCGGTCGTTCGCCTGGCTCGCCGGGTTCATCGCGCTCACGTACGTCCTCGGTGTACTGCTCGCGGCACTGGTGTTCCTGCCGGTGTTCCTGCGGCTCGTGGCGGAGATGCGCTGGCGGGGCATCGTCGTATACACGCTGTGCACGGTCGGTGCACTGTCGGCTCTGGCCGCCTTCGCGGACATCGCCCTGCCCATCGGCTACCTCACGCCGGTCGGGCTGCTGTGAGCGGAGCTGCGACCGGACCGGGCGCTTCCTTCCCGCGGGCCGCCGTGGGCCTGCTGGCCGGAGCCGCGGGCGGGCTGTTGCTCACATGGCTGCGGGTCCCGGCCGGAACGCTGGTGGGCGCCGTGCTCGGCAGCGCGGTGGCCGGCAGCGTGTTCAGGGCACAGCCGCACCCCCTCCAACGGGGCGTGCGTACGGCCGGGCTGGTGCTGATCGGCTGTGTGTCGGCCGCGCGGCTGGACGGCCACAGCCTCGCGACGATGGGACGGGTCGCGCTTCCCGTGCTGGCGGCGGTGGCACTGCTCCTCGTCCTCGACGCGGCACTGGCGCGGCGGCTGATGCGGCGCCACCGTCTCGACCCGGCCACGGCGGTGCTCGCCTGTGCACCGGGCGGGCTCAGCGAGCTGTCCGTACTGGCGGTCAAGGAGGGCGCGGACGTCGGGACCGTCACGGTCGTCCATCTCATACGAGTGCTGCTCGTGGTGCTGGTGGTGCTTCCGGGGCTCGTCCTCGTCCTGGGCCGGCTGCCGTGACGGGCGGGCTGCGGTGATGGGCGTGCTGCGGTGACGGGCGTCGGCACCGGCGGTCTGCCGGGCGGGCTGCGGTGACCGGCGCGGGCGGCGGTCTGCCGGGCCTCGCGGTGCTGTTCGGGCTCGCGTGCGCCGGGGCGGCGCTGGGCCGGCTGCTGCGGCTGCCGATGTGGCCGGTCACCGGTTCGATCCTGGGTGCCGCGACCGCTCCGCTGCTCGGCGCGGGCGGCGCGGCGCCGCCGGGCTGGTGGGCGGTCGCAGGTCAGCTGCTCGTCGGCAGCGGCGTGGGTTCCATGGTGGGGCGGGACTTCTTCGCCTCCGTACGCCGAGTCAGTGTGCCCGGATCCGTCGTGGCCCTCGTGATCGTCGCCGTGGGGGTGGCGGCCGGTGCGGCCCTGGCCACCGGCGGGGTCCTCGGACCGGCGCCTGCGCTGCTCGGCTCGATCCCCGGCGGAGTGGGGGAGATGGTCGCGGCGGCGGCGGGACTGGGAGCGGACAGCGGCCTGGTCGCCGGGATGCACCTGATCCGGCTGGTCGTCGTGCTGTCGGCGCTGCCTTTGCTGCTGCGGTGGGCCCGCCGCCGGTACGGGGGCTCCGGATGACCGCGTCGACGGGCCGGTCGGCCTTCCGGCAGGCCGCCCGGTCGACTGCCTGGCCGGCCGCCCGGTCAGCCGCCCAGGAGCACGGCGAGCCGGATCTCGCGGGCCCGGCGCATATGGGCCCTGGCCTCTCGCTCCGCCGCCTCACCGTTGCGTTCCCTGACCGCGCGGGCGACCGCCCGGTCAGCCGCCCAGGAGCACGGCGAGCCGGATCTCGCGGGCCCGGCGCATATGGGCCCTGGCCTCTCGCTCCGCCGCCTCACCGTTGCGTTCCCTGACCGCGCGGGCGACCGCCTCGTGCTCGGCCAGCACCTCGTCGGCGCGGCCCGGGTGCCCCAGCGTCGTCGCCGGAAGGCGCCGTACGGCATGTTCGACCTGGCCCAGGAATCTCTCCAGGTACGGGTTGGCCGCCCCGGTCCGCAGCGCCCGGTGCCATGCGAGGTTCAGCTTGGACAGCTCGGTGACGGCTTCGCGCCCGGCGGCCTCCCGCATCGCGGCGTTGATCTCGTCGAGCTCGTCGACCAGCCCCTCGGGGCACCGCACCGCCGCGAGCCGGGCGGCGAGTCCTTCGAGGTCCTCGCGTACGACGTAGAGAGCGAGCACGTCTTCCAGCGAGAGGGAGGCGACCATCGCTCCGTGGTGGGCGGTCTTGATCACCAGGCCCTCGTCGGCCAGCCGTTTGAGCGCCTCCCGGATCGGTGTCCGGCTCACCTTGAAGGCGGTCGCCAGTTCGCTCTCGCGCAGCCAGGCCGAGGGAGACAGGACGCCGTCGAGGATCGCTTCGCGCATCGCGCCGGTGACGTCGTCGGTCGTACGGCCCCGCACCGCCCCCTCGTGCAGATAGGCGCGGAGGCGCTCCACAGCTTCCTCTGACTGGCTCCGGATGCCGCTGGTCGTAGGTGCTTTGTCCTCCTGCACGGAGTGAACCGTACGGGAGTGGTCAGATCGTCCGCAAGTTGAGTACAATCCCCGAGGAATTGCATGCAACTTGAATGTGAAGGGTCCCCGGGAATGGGAGGGAGTGCCCATGGCAGGTCGGCGGGTCATCGTTGTCGGAGCGGGCAATGCGGCGCTGTGCGCGGCGCTCGCCGCGAGGGAACAGGGCTCCGAGGTCCTGGTTCTGGAGAGGGCGCCGGAGAGACTCCGCGGCGGCAACACCGCGTTCACCGCGGGAGCGATGCGGGTCGTCTACTCAGGGGTGGACGATCTGCGGAAGCTGATGCCCGACCTGACCACGGAGGAGATCGAGAACACCGACTTCGGGAGCTATCCGGCGGCGGACTACCTCGACGACCTCGCGCGCGTCACCGAGTACCGGACGGACCCCGAACTCGCCTCCGCTCTCGTGGAGAAGAGCCTGCCGACCTTGCTGTGGATGTCGGAGAAGGGCGTGCGCTTCGTGCCGATCTACGGGCGTCAGGCCTTCAAGGTCGACGGCCGCTTCACCTTCTGGGGAGGCCTGACCGTCGAGGCGTCCGGCGGCGGCATGGGCCTCGTCGAGGCACTGACGCGCGCCGCCGGAAAGGCCGGTATACGGATCGAGTACGGCGCGCGCGCCCTTGAACTGCTGCAGGACGAGAGCGGCGGCGTCCGCGGCGTGACGGTGCGCCAGGCCGGAGATACCCGCGACGAGCACGCCGACGCGGTGGTGCTGGCCAGCGGAGGGTTCCAGTCGAGCTCCGAGATGCGCGCGCGCTACCTGGGCCCGGGATGGGACCTGGCCAAGGTGCGCGGGACGATGTACAACACCGGCGACGGCCTGCGGATGGCGCTGCGCGCGGGGGCGAGCCCCGCGGGGAACTGGTCCGGCTGCCACGCCGTCGGCTGGGACCGCAACGCTCCGGAGTTCGGGGACCTCGCGGTCGGCGACCACTTCCAGAAGCACAGCTATCCCTGGGGCGTCATGGTCAACGCCCGCGGCCGCCGGTTCGTCGACGAGGGCGCCGACTTCCGCAACTACACCTACGCCAAGTACGGGCGCGTGATCCTCGAACAGCCCGGCCAGTTCGCATGGCAGATCTTCGACCAGAAGGTCACGCACCTGCTGCGCGACGAGTACCGGATACGTCAGATCACCAAGGTGAGCGCCCCGACCCTGGACAAGCTGGCCGAGAAGATGGACGGGGTGGACCCCGCCGGCTTCCTCGCGGAGATGGCGGCCTACAACGCCGCCGTCGACACCGGAACGCCCTTCAACCCGAACGTCCGCGACGGCCGTGGCACGGCGGGCCTCGCCGTCGACAAGACCAACTGGGCCAACACCGTGGACGAAGGGCCGTTCGAGGCGTACGCGGTGACCTGCGGCATCACCTTCACCTTCGGAGGTGTCCGCATCGTCCCGGAGAGCGCGCAGGTCCTCGACACCGACATGAACCCGATCTCCGGTCTCTTCGCCGCCGGTGAACTGGTCGGCGGGCTCTTCTACTTCAACTACCCCGGGGGCACCGGACTGACGAACGGGTCGGTCTTCGGGCGGATCGCGGGCACTTCGGCCGCACGGGCCCGGTGAGCGGGGTGAGCGGGGTGAGCGGGGCGCCGCCGGAGGCGGCGGGCACCGGGGAGCTGGACCTCGTGGTGATCCCCGGCGACGGCATCGGGCCGGAACTGGTGGACAGCGCCCTCCAGGTGCTCGAACGGGTCGCCGCCCTGGACGGCTTCGAGTACCGCGTCACCACGGTCGACGCCGGCGCCGGAGCGTACCGGAGCACCGGCCGGGCACTGCCCGACGGTGCACTGGAACGCCTGCGCGCAGCCGACGGCGTACTGAAGGGCCCGGTGGGCCTGCCGGACGTACGCCACCCGGACGGGACCGAAGCCGGGCTGCTCGGCGGGCTCCTCCGCACGGGCCTGGACACCTTCGCCAACGTCCGCCCGATGAAGCTGCTTCCCGGCGTCACCGGCGCCACACGGCACAGCCCCGGCGAGATCGACTACGTGGTCGTACGGGAGAACACCGAGGGGCTGTACCTCTCACGAGGGGCGGGCGCGGCCACACCGCACGCCGCCTCGGACCAGCTCATGGTCACGCGCGTCGGCACGGAGCGCGTCGTGCGGTACGCGTTCGAACTGGCGCGAGAGCGCACGGGCGCTCCCACCGACGGCGCCCGCAGGGTGACTTGCGTGGACAAGAGCAACGTGCTGCGGAGCTATGCGCTCTTCCGCCGGGTGTTCGACGAGGTGGCCCGGGACTACCCGGACATCGGGACCGAACACCTCTACGCCGACGCCGCCGCCCACGACCTCGTGGCACGACCGCAGTCCTTCGACGTGCTCGTGATGGAGAACTTCCTCGGCGACATCCTCAGCGACCTCGGCGCAGCGACGGCCGGCGGCCTCGGCATGTGCGGTTCGCTCAACGTCGGTACGGATGCGGCCTACGCGGAGCCGGTGCACGGCAGCGCCCCGGACATCGCCGGACGGGGGCTGGCCAACCCGCTCTCGCAGATCCTGAGCCTCGCGCTGCTGCTGGACCACGCGGGCAGGCCGTCGGCGGGCGACGCCGTCAAGCGCGCCGTGGTCTCCGCACTCTCGGGCGCAGACCTCCGCTTCGGCGAACGGGGACAGCCCGCCGGAGGCACGCGGTCGGTCACGACGGCCGTGTGCGAACACCTGCGGCCTTGAACGGCGTGCGCTCACGCGCGCGTGCGGTGAAGCGTGTGCGGTGACGCGCGCGAACTGACGCGCGTGCGCCGCATCGCGCCTGTTGCCCCCGGGTGCCTGCGGATGAGAGACCGGGGTACTAGTGCCCCTCCCGGCACAAGTCCCGCACCGAGACGCGAACGTGGAGGCGTACGTCCGATGAGCACCGGCGACGACAGCGGCCTGACCGAGGAGACCGTCTTCACCTGGGGTGCGCCTCCCTTGAAGTTCGGTGCCGGCGCGTCCGACGAGATCGGCCACGACATGGCGCAGTACGGCGCGCGGCGGGTGCTCGTCCTGACCGACCCCGGTGTCGGCGCTCTCGGCATCCCCGAGCGGGTGGCCGGGAATCTCAAGCGGTACGGGATCGAGGCGCGGGTCTTCGACGGTGTGCACGTCGAGCCCAGCGACGCCAGCTTCGCCGCCGCAGTCGAGTACGCACAAGGGCACGGTCCCTGGGACGGGTTCGTCGCGGTCGGCGGCGGCTCGGCCATCGACACCGCGAAGGCCGTCAACCTGCTGACGTCCTGCGGCGGCGAGTTGATGGACTACGTCAACAAGCCGATCGGCCGGGCCGAGGTGCCGCCTCACGGGCTCAAGCCGCTGGTCGCCGTCCCCACGACCGCGGGCACGGGTGCTGAGAGCACCGCGATGTGCGTGCTGGACATCCTGTCGATGAAGGTCAAGACCGGCATCAGCCACTGGCGGCTGCGCCCCGCCCTCGCCGTGGTCGATCCGCTGCTGACGATGACCCTGCCGCCGGAGGTCACGGCCTCGGCGGGCATGGACATCGTCTGCCACGCCCTGGAGTCGTACACCGCCGGGTGGTACGCGGATTCCGTCCGGCGCAGGCCCGAGGAGCGGGTGACGTACTGCGGCTCGAACCCCGTCTCCGACCTGTGGTGCGAGAAGGCGCTGAGCCTGATCGCGAAGTCCTTCCGGCGTGCGGTGCACAGCGGCGCCGAGGACGTCGACGCCCGTACGGACATGCTGATGGCGGCGACCTTCGCCGGCATGGGATTCGGGAACTCCGGGGTCCACATCCCGCACGCCAACGGCTATCCGATCGCCGGCATGGTGAAGGAGTACCGCCCGTCCGGATATCCGCAGGACGAACCGATGGTGCCGCACGGGCAGTCCGTCTCGCTGACGGCGCCGGAGGCGTTCCGGTTCTGCTTCTCCTCCGCGCCCGACCGGCATCTGCGGGCCGCGGAGCTGCTGGCGCCGGACATGGAGCGACTCCCCGATCCCGCCGAGCAGTTGCCGCGGGCCCTCGTCGCCCTGATGCGCGACATCGGCATCCCGAACGGCATCGGCGCCGTCGGCTACGGCGAGCGCGACGTGCCGGATCTGGTGCCGGGGACGATGAAGCAGCAGCGCCTGCTGGCCACTTGCCCGCGCCCCGTGCGCGAGGAGGACATCGAGGGGATCCTCCTCGGCTCCGTCCAGAACTGGTAGCGGACGACCGGGCTGCGCCGCCCCCGCTCAGTCAGCCCCGGGCGGCAGCAGCGCAGCCGAGGGCGGCAGCGGCGTACGCCCCCGGTGCGCACGCCAGACGACCTCGACCCCGATCTCGCCCGGTGCGGACGGTCCTTCGAGGGACGGCCGCCGCTCGACCTCGGTGAAGCCCAGGCGTCTGGGCACTCCGCCGCTGGCCTTGTTGGCCTCGTCGTGGTGGATCTCCACGATCTCGATCCCGGGCAGCGTGAACGCCTCACGCAGCAGGGCGCCGGCCGCCGTCGTCGCCAGGCCCCGCCGCGTCCACGACGGGTGGATCCAGTAGCCGATCTCCAGCCCACCGGGGCCGATGCGGCGCATCAGGCCGCAGCTGCCCACCGTCGAACCGTCCACCGCCACCGCGTAGTTGTACGCCTGGCCCTCCGCCCATTCACGTTCGCACCTGGTGACGAACTCTAGGGACGAGTCGGGGCTGTAGTCCTCGTGGGCCCACGGCATCCACGGCATCAGATGGTCGAGGGACTCGGCGACGACCCGGTAGGCCACGTCGGCGTCGGCGGTACGCCAGCGCCGCAGTCGGAAGCGTCCGGAGAGGAGCAGTTCGGCAGGTCCGTCCATCAGGAGCCAGCCAAGGGACGTCCCGCTTCAGCGGGGTGCGGAATGGCTTCTGAGGATTGTTCTGCTCTCAACTGTGTGCACGGATCTGAGGTCTTCACCTGAACGATCCTCCCTGGAGGACTAGACCTGCGGCATGTATATAGTGACGGTGTGGCTGTGGCCAGGAAGGTTCGCCGGTTCTCTGGGGGCGTGTACGACCTCAGGCTCCACGTCGTGTGGTGCCCGAAGTACCGCCGTCCGGTCCTCGACGGAGGCGTCGCTGTCCGCCTGGAGGAACTGATCCGGGCCAAGGCGGAGGAGCACGGATGGGAGGTAATCGCTCTTGATGTGATGCCGGACCACGTCCACGTGTTCGTCAAGCACGACCCGAAGGCCTCGGCGTCGTACGTGGCCAACCAGTTCAAGGGCTTCACCTCCCACGTGCTGCGGGCGGAGTTCCCGCACCTCAAGAGCCGTATGCCCACGCTGTGGTCGTCGTCGTACTTCGCTGCCTCCGTTGGCGCCGTCTCGGCGGAGACGGTGCAGAGGTACATCGACACCCAGTGGGAGCGTCCGCGGAAGAAGGAGAAAGGGCGGCAGGCGTGATCCGCGCGTACAAGTTCCCCCTGCGCCCCACGGCTGGTCAGGAAGCATCGCTGCGGGCGATGCTGGCCGATCACTGCTCCCTGTACAACGGCGCCTTGCAGGAGCGCCGGGACGCCTACGCGCACATCTCCCAGACGAAGATCACCTACGGGCGGCAGTCCGCGCAGCTCAAGGAGATCCGCGCCTTCGACCCCGAGCGGCAGGGCCGCTGGTCGTTCTCCAGCCAGCAGGCCACCCTGCGGCGGTTGAACGTCGCGTTCGCGGCGTTCTTCAAGCGGGCGCAGAAGCGCAAAGCCGCGCTCGCTCGCGGCGTCCCGAAGGAGCTTGCGCCCAAGGCCGGATACCCGCGCTTCAAGGGCGTCGGCCACTTCGACACCGTCATCTTCCCCAAGGACGGAGACGGCTGCCGCTGGGACTCCACTCCGCACGACACCCACACCCGCGTACGCCTGCAAGGCGTGGGACACGTCCGGGTGCACCAATACCGCCCCGTCAAGGGCCGGGTGAAGACGATCAGCGTCAAGCGGGAAGGCCGCCGCTGGTACGCGATCCTCACCTGTGACCAGGTCCCCGCCCAGCCGCTCCCGCCCACGGGCGTGATCGTCGGCATCGACATGGGCGTCACCCACTTCCTCACCACCTCGCAGGGCGTGCACGTCCCGAACCCGCGCTTCCTCGAAGCGATGGCCGAGGAACTCGCCGAAGCTCAGCAGCACCTGGACACCTTCCCCAGGCGCACCCGACGCCGCACCAGGCAGCACCGTGCCGCAGCACGGCGTGTGGCGAAGATCCACGCGAAGATCAGGCGTCAGCGCCTGGACCACCACCACAAGCGAGCCCTCGACCTGATCCGCGACACCGACGTGATCGGGCACGAGGCGCTGAACACAGCGGGCATGACCAAGTCGCCTGCACCCAAGTCCGACCCCGAAAACGTCGGCACGTTCCTCCCGAACGGCGCCGCCTCCAAGGCCGGGCTGAACAAGAGCATCCTGGACGCGGGTTGGGGACTGTTCCTCGGAATCCTGGCGCAGAAGGCTGAGAGTGCCGCTCGCCGCGTGATCCCGGTGGACGCCCGCAACACCTCCCGCACGTGCCCACCCTCCGCCGGAGGATGCGGGCACGTCGCCAAGGAGAATCGCGTCACCCAAGCCAAGTTCGAGTGCGTCAAGTGCGGGTTCGGGAAGAACGCCGACACTGTGGCCGCCTTGAACGTCGAGCACAGGGCCGGGCTGGCCCTCTGCGTCGCTGCATAGCCGGCGACGCAGGAAGCCCGCGACTTCAATCGTGGGTGGAGTCACGCATGTAATCGTTCCCAAAGCGGGGCGCGCCCACAACACCTTTCCGTGGCCGGACGGGACGGAATTGCCCGTGCGGTGCCCTGCGGTGCCGTGCCTGCCGTGCCGTGCGGTGCCCGTGCAGCCGTGCGAGCGCGTCCCGCCGTCCGTCCTCAGGGCTGCCCGTGCGCGTAGTACGAGGCCAACTCCCCCGGAACCTCCGGCACTTCGACCGGCACGCTGCCCGAACGGAGCGACCTCGCGGCCGCGTGCCCCGCCGCGACGGCTTCCCGTGCGGCGAGCGGCGAGGTCTCGGTCGGCCCGCCGTCGCGGGCGAAGCGGAGGAACTCCTCGACGAGCAGGCGGTCCGCCCCGCCGTGCATGCCCTCCGCCCGCGGCACTTGGACGGTCAGATCGGCGTCCTCGCGGTAGCCGGAGCGGCGGGAGTTCCAGACCTTGACGACCGCCCCGTCGAGGTCGCCGAAGTTCTCCAGCCGCCCGTGGTCGCCGATCACCGTGTAGTTGCGCCAGTAGTCGGGCGTGAAGTGGCACTGCTCGTAGCTGACGAGAACGCCGTTGCCGGTGCGCCCCTGCAGCATGCTGATGTCCTCGACGTCGACGACGGGATTGAGCCCGGTCAGGGCCGACGGCGGCCAGTTCGCGTCCGGGTCGTGCCACTCGGTCATGCGCTCGCCGCCGCGGTCGCGCCGGTTGGTGATGCCGCCGTAGACGGCGAGTTCGCCGACGGCGGTCACCTGCCGCAGGGAGCCGCCGGCGAGCCAGTGGATGACGTCGAGGTCGTGCGCGCCCTTCTGCAGCAGGAGACTCGTCGTGTTGCGCCGCTCGGCGTGCCAGTCCTTGAAGTAGAAGTCGCCGCCGTGCCCGACGAAGTGGCGGCACCACACGGCCCGTACGTTCCCGACCGCCCCGTCGAGTACGAGCTGCCGCATCCGCCGTACGAAGGGGGCGTGCCGCAGATTGTGGCCGACGTAGAGGCGGCTGCCGGTGGTACGGGCGGTGCGCAGGATCAGATCGCAGTCCTCGGTGGTGACGGCGAGCGGCTTCTCGACGAAGACGGCGACGCCGGCGCGCAGCGCGTCGAGCACGCAGCGGGCATGCAGATGGTCGGGGGAGAAGACCATCACGGCGTCGATCCCGCCGGCGGCGAGCAGCTCCTCATGGCCCTGGTGCACGGGCACTTCGGGGCCGAAGAGCGAGCGTGCCGCCTGCCGCCCGCGCGGATGCGGGTCGGCGCAGGCCACCACCCGGGCGCCTGCCGCGGAGTCGTGGACGTGCGAGGCGAGCGCCGCGCGCTCTCCCACGCCCACGACTCCGATCCGGAGGCCTTCGCCGGCCATCGCCCTCACCCGCCGCCCATATCGAGGAGTCCTTCGTAATCGCCCGGTCGGAAGCCTTCACGCCGACGGCCATTTATGCAACAGTCCTCAATCAATCAGTACGAAGAACTGATCGACCGGTTTGCATGCGGGCGCGACGGCGGAGGAGGTGACCGGGATGCGGGGCCACGATCTGGCCGCTCTGCGGCGGTTGAACACCATCGCCGTGCTGCGTTTCCTGCGCTTCCAGGGGCCGGCGCGTCCACAGTCGCTCAGCCAGCTTGCCGCCGCCACGGGGCTGTCACGTCCCACCGTCGACCAGGTCGTCGAGGAACTGACCGCGCAGGGCTGGCTCACCGAGGCATCCGATCCCGTGGCCGGGCGGTCCGGCCGTCCGGCCCGGCGCTTCCGGTTCCGCGGCGAGGCGGGCCGGGTCGTCGGTGTCGACATCGGGCTGCACAAGGTCGTGCTGCTCCTGTCGGACCTCGCCGGCGACGTCACCGTCACCGAACGCGAGGAGATGGACCCGGACATGGGCGGCGCGGAACGCCTCGCCTTCCTCCGGGCCCGCATCGAACGCTTCCTGGACGAGCAGAAGGTGCGCCCGGAGGAACTGTGGGCCCTGTGCGTCGGCGTACCGGGAATCGTCGGCGAGACGGGACGCATCACCTCGGTGATCGTTCCGGAGTGGTCGGACTTCGAGCTGGCACGGAGGCTCGGTGAGTCCTTCCCGTGCCGGATCCTCGCCGAGAACGACGTCAACCTGGCCACGCTGGCCGAGCACTGGCAGGGCGCCGCGCAACTCGCGGACGACGTCGTGTGTCTGCTGATCGGCCACCGCTCCTCCTGCGGCGTACTGCTCGGCGGCCGGCTCCACCGCGGACACCGCGGCTGGGCGGGCGAGCTCGGGCTGCACCGGGGGCTCGGCCTCGCACACGCCCACGAGGCGCTGGACTGGGCCGGCGAGCGGCGCGAGGGAGAGTCTGAGGTCGCGGCGCTCGCACGCGCAGCCGGCGAATCGGACCCGGACGCGCTGGAGATCCTCGACCGCTACGCGAAGCGCCTCGCACCCGGCATAGGGGCGCTGCTCCTCGCCGTCGATCCCGAACTCGTCGTCCTCTCGGGCGGGATGACCCCCGCCGGGGAGGCCCTGACCCCGCTGCTCACCCGGCATCTGCGGGACGTGGCCCTCGATGTGCCGCTCCATGTGCCGCGCATCACCGTCAGCACGCTGGGCGAGCAGGGCGTGGCGCTGGGCGCCGTGCGCAAGGCGCTCGACAGCGTCGAAGCTCTGCTCTGCGACGCCACCGGTCCGCTGCCCTCCGTGCCGCCGCCCGTGCCCCGCTGAACCGCGTCCGTACGGACGACCTGGCCCGGCCGTGCACCAACGGCCGGCCGTGCGCGCACGGCCGCTGCCTGCCCCTGCGTTCCCGACCTCACACCGTCCCCTCGGAGTCCACGGAGTCGCCGATGCGAAGGAGAACTCTGCTCGCCGGAGCGCTGGCCGCCGCGCCGGCCGCCGCCGGCGCGGCCACTGGCTGTTCCGCCGGAGGCGCCTCGGCGCGCACCTCCGACGGCCGCACCCTCATCTCGTACGGGATGTGGGACCCGCTTCAGGTCGCCGGCATGGAGAAGATCATCAAGGAGTTCGAGGCGGAGCATCCGAAGATCTCCGTGAAGATCCATGTCACGCCGTTCACTTCGTACTGGACGACCCTCAAGACCGCCATGCGCGGCGGCTCCGCGCCGGACGTCTTCTGGATGAACGCGGTGAACCTCCAGCTCTACGCCTCGGAGGGGGTGCTGCAGCCGCTCGATCCTTACCTCGAACGCGACAATTTCGACATAGGTGTCCATCCGGAGGAGCTGCTTCGGATGTACACGTACGAGGGCACGCGCTATGCGATGCCGAAGGACTTCGACACGATCGGGCTCTGGTACAACAAGGAGCTCTTCGACAAGGCCGGCATCAAGTACCCGGACGAGAGCTGGACTTGGGACACGGTCCGGGACGCGGCGGCCGAGATGACCGACCCCCGGGCCGGCGTCCACGGCATCGCCGCCGAGATGAGCAGGCAGTACACCTACTACAACACCATCGCCCAGGCCGGCGGTCACGTCATCCGCGACGGCCGCTCCGGCTTCGGCGACCCCCGCACCATCGACGGGCTGCGCTTCTGGACCGATCTGATCGACCGCGGCCACTCGCCGTCGCAGAGCGCGATGACCGACACCAGGGGACGTCAGCTCTATCTGTCGGAGAAGGTCGCGATGAACTACGACCTCTCGGCGATGGCCTCCCAGATGTACGCGGCGCCCCCCATCAAGGACCACGGCGACGTCGCCGTGCTCCCCAAGGGGCGTGAGCGCGGCACCACCATCCACGGCCTGGCCAACGCGATATCCGGCAAGAGCCGGAACACCGAGGCGGCCTGGCAGCTGGTGAAGTTCCTCGGCTCGCGGAAGGCCGCCGAGATCCAGGCGCGCGAGGGGGTGACGATCTCCTCGTACGCCGGCACGCAGGACACCTGGGTGAAGTCGATGCCGGAGTTCGACCTGAAGGTCTTCACCGACATGCTCGACTACGCCGTCCCGTATCCGGCGTCCAAGCACACCGCGGTGTGGGAGAACCTCCAACCGCAGCTGCTGGGCGGCCCGTTCACCGGCAAGGGCGGCATCGAGGACGCCTCGCGCACCCTGGCCCGCCAGATGGACCTGGCCCTGGAACAGGAGAAGTGAGCACCATGGCTGTCTTTCCCTCCACGGCGGCGGCCGAGCAGGCAGAACGGCGTTCCGGAACCGGCGGACGCGGCGGCGGCAGCGGTGCCCGCGGCTCCCGGTCCGGCGCGCGGGGCGCGGGCCCCGGTACGGCGGGCCGCGGTTCGCAGCGGGCGGCATACCTCTTCATCGCGCCCATCGCCTTGGGCTTCCTCGTCTTCTACATCTGGCCGCTGCTGGAGACGTTCTGGTTCAGCTTCACCTCCTTCGGCGCCTTCGGCGGCAACTCCTGGGTGGGCGGCGAGAACTACGGGCGTGTGGTGCAGGACGTCACCGTCGGCAAGGCACTCGGCAACACGCTGCTGTACATGGTGATGGGGCTGATGACGCTGCCCGTCGCGATCGTGCTGGCCGATCTGATGAACCGGCGCGGGCTGCGCGGTGTTCCGGTGTACCGGGCGCTGTATTTCGTGCCGTTCGTGACGCTGCCCGCGGCAGTCGGGCTCGTCTGGAACTGGCTCTACAACGGCGACTTCGGCATGGTCAACGAAGTGCTGTCGTGGATCGGCGTCGACGGCCGCTACTGGGTCTCCGACCCCTCGACCGCCGTGTACGCGATCGGCCTCGTGATGATCTGGTCCCACGTCGGCTACTACCTGATCATTTTCACCGCCGGCATCAAGGCGATCCCCCAAGAGGTCTACGAGGCCGCCGAGATCGACGGTGCGGGGCCGGTGCGGCGCTTCTTCCGCATCACCCTGCCGCTGCTGAGCCCGAGCATCTTCTTCGCCTCGGTCATCTGCGTCATCAACTCGCTTCAGCAGTTCGACCTGATCTTCGTGATGATGAGCCCCGAGAACCCCGCGCTCGGCGAGACGCAGTCGGTCGTGACGCTCTTCTTCAAGTGGGCCTTCGACGAGAACTCCCAGGGGGCCGCCGCGGCTCTCGCCTTCCTCCTCATGCTGCTCATCGCGGCGCTCACATACCTGCAGTTCCGGTTCCAGAAGAGGTGGGTGCACTATGCCTGAACCGGCCACATCCCCGCCCCCGGCCACATCCCCGGGCCCGGCCGCGGCCGCCCCGCGCGGCAGGCGGCCGTACCGCTTCGATCCGGGCGCCGTCGCCACCCACGCGGTGCTGTCGCTGGGCGCGCTGGCCATGGTCTTCCCGTTCCTGTGGCAGCTGCTGACCGCGTTCAAGACCATGCCGGAGGCGGTGCGCGTGCCGCCGACGTTCCTGCCCGAGACGTGGAACTGGGCGGCGTTCGAACAGGTCTTCACGGCCGTGCCGTTCAGGGAGATGCTCACCAACAGCCTTCTGAACACGGCCGGACGTACCCTCGGCCAGCTTGTCTTCTGCTCGCTTGCCGCCTACGCCTTCGCGCGGCTCCAGTTCCGCGGCAAGAACGTGCTGTTCGCGGTCTTCCTCTCGGTGCTGATGGTGCCGCCGCAGCTGCTCGTGCTCCCGCAGCACGAGATCATGCAGCAGCTGGGGCTGCTCAACACCGTGCCCGCGCTCTTCCTGCCGGGCATGTTCAGCGCCTTCGGCACCTTCCTTCTGCGGCAGTTCTTCCTGGCGCTGCCGAAGGAGCTGGAGGAGGCCGCGCGCATCGACGGTGCGGGTCCTTTCCGGATCTTCTGGAGCATCATGCTGCCGCTCGTACGGCCGGCGCTCGCCGCGCTCGCCGTGATCACCGCGATGTGGTCCTGGAACGACCTGCTGTGGCCGCTGGTGGTCAACACCGATCCCTCGAAGGCGCCGGTCAGCGCCGGACTGGTCTCCCTGGAGGGGCAGTTCCAGACGAACTACCCCGTCATGATGGCCGGTTCCGTCCTCGCCAGTCTCCCGATGCTGATCCTCTACGTGCTGCTCCAGCGCCACTTCGTACAGGGAATCGCGCTCAGCGGATCGAAGGGCTGAGCGCCGCATCCGTATCCGAACCCGCATCCGTGCCCGTACCCGTTCACCTGTCCGACCCCGACCGGAAGGCAGCCACACCCCCATGCCGGAACTCGCAGTGGGGCTGATCGGCGCGGGCGGCATCGCCCGCGCCCATCTGCCCGCCTGGCTCACGCTGGGAGCACGGGTCACCGTGTTCTCACCCGACGACAGCGGCGAGCGGCTCGCCGCCGAGTACGCGCGCCAAGGAGTGCGGGCGGCCGGAAGCCTCGGTGAACTCCTCGACTCCGCCGAAGCCGTCGACGTCTGCACCCCCACCCACACCCACCGGGAGGTCGCGCTCACCGCGCTGCGCGCGGGCCGCCACGTCGCCTGCGAGAAGCCGCTCGCGCTCGCCGCCGAGGACGTCGAGGAGATGATCGCGGAGGCGGACCGCGCCGGCGTGCTGCTCTTCCCAGCCCATGTCGTGCGGTATTTCCCCGAGTACGCGGCCATGGCCGAGGCCGTCGCCGCCGGTGCGGTGGGGGAGCCCGCCGTTCTGCGCTTCACGCGTACGGGCACCTACCCGGTGTGGTCCCCATGGTTCGCCGATCCGGCGCTCTCCGGCGGCCTGCTCGTGGACCAGATGATCCACGACTTCGACTTCGCCAGGCTGCTGGCCGGTGAAGTGGCCCGCGTGCACGCGCACGTACGAGGCCGTCAGGAGGCGCCCGCCCCCGCGGGATGCGTGGCCGCGGCCACGGCCGTGCTCACCCACGCCTCCGGCGCCGTGAGCCATGTGCACGGCGTGTGGGGCCTGCCGGACTCGCAGTTCCGCACGACCTTCCGCATCGCCGGACGGGACGGTGTGCTGCACCACGACTCCGCGCAGACCAAGGCGTTCCGCGTGATCTCGCAGGGCGCGGCAGCGGAGGGCGAGGGCATTCCGGCCGTGAACCTGACGGAGAGCCCGTTCCTGACGGAGCTGCGCGAGTTCGCGGAGGCGGTGCGCGGCGGGCCGGAGCCGCGGGTGACGGCGCAGGACGGGCTGGCGGCGGTGCGTATCGCGGTCGCCGCCGCCGAATCGGCGCGTACGGGACGTGCGGTGGAGACCGGTGCGGTCAAGGACGAGGTCCGTGAGACCGAGACCCAGGAGGTGGCCCGGTGAAGGTCGGAGTGCTCTCTTTCGCCCACGTGCACGCGGCGGGTTACGCGGCACTGCTCCGCGACATGGACGGCGTCGAGGTCGTCACCAGCGATCCGGAGGCCGGCTCGGCGCCTCCCGGAGAGGTGCGGGGCGAGGCGCTGGCCCGGCAGCTCGGCGTCGAACACGTCGCCACCTACCAGGAGTTGTTCGACCAGGGTCCGGACGCGGTGATCGTCGCCGCCGAGAACGCGCGCCACCGTCCCCTCGTCGAACTCGCCGCGAAGCACGGCGTGGACGTGCTGTGCGAGAAGCCGCTCGCCACCACCGAGGAGGACGGCGAGGCGATGGTCGCGGCCTGCCGCGACGCGGGCGTACGGCTGGGTGTCGCATATCCCGTGCGCTTCAGCCCGGCCTACGCCGCGCTGCGCGAAGCGGTACGCGGCGGCGGCACGGGCCGGGTGCTGACCGTCGCCGGAGCGAACAACGGCAGGCTGCCGGCGGACTCCCGTGCCTGGTTCACCGATCCCCGGCTCGCCGGCGGCGGAGCCCTGATGGACCACACGGTGCACATCGCGGACCTGCTCGACGAACTGTTCGGCGACGCACGCGCCGAGGAGGTGTACGCGCAGACCAACAACCTCATGTACGGCGCCGACGGTGTGGCGGTGGAGACCGCCGGACTGGTGACCGTCCGCTACACCAACGGCGCCGTCGCCACCATCGACTGCAGCTGGAGCCACCCCGACCACCACCCCACCTGGGGCGGCCTGGAACTCCAACTCGTGGGCGAGCGCGCCACGGTGGAAATGGACGCCTTCGGCCAGGTCGTCTCCGGCTTCGACGAGCGGCAGCGCACAGGCGTGCTGCTGCCGTGGGGGAGCGACCTGGACGGCGCGATGGTACGGGCGTTCCTGTACGGCACGGCGGACAAGGACGGGGACGAGGACGGGGACGGGGACGGGGATCGGGGCGCGAACCCGGATCAGGGCGCGGACGCGGTCCAGGTCGCCGACGGCGAGGCGGGCCTGCGCTCCCTGCGCATCGCCCTGGCGGGCTACGCCTCGGCGCGCTCGGGCCAGCCGGTGCGGCTCGAGGGCTGAAGGGCTGGGGACTCACGAGGGCGGGCAGCCTGTCGCGGCGCCGAGAGACTTCTCCAAGCTCTGCCTGGTTGCGGTTCGGCTGCCGGGGCGGTGCCGGGATAAGGCTTTGCGGGGGCTTCTCACCTCTGCCAGGGTCCCCCGGTGACTTCTTCCCGATGTGATCTGCTGCGCTGGCAGTTCGACCTGACCTGGTCGTTGTTCGAGTATCACCTGGAGCGTCTGCAGCCCGGAGACTTTCTGTGGGAGCCGGCCGCCGAGTGCTGGACTGTCCGCCAGGACGTCGCAGGTGGCTGGGTCCCGGACTGGGCGGAGACGGAGCCGGATCCCGTGCCGGTTCCCACGATCGCATGGGTGAGCTGGCACCTGGGATGGTGGCTGAGCGTGGCCACAGATGACTTGTGCGGCCGGACACCTCGCGAGCGGGAGGACATCGTGTGGCCGGGAGAGGGAGAAGCAGCGGTCACTTGGCTGCGCGGTCTTCGTGACGCGTGGCTGAGCGGGGTGGCTCAGCTCACTGACACTGATCTGGACCGGCCCGCGGGGTTCCCGTGGCAGGGCGATCCCGAGCGGACCGTCGCCGATACGGCAGCCTGGGTGAACGCTGAACTCATGAAGAACGTCGCAGAGATCGGTCAGCTGCGGCTGCTGCGTGCCGCGTCCCCGCTTCCTCCCGGGGGATGACAGGCGGCTGCCCTGCCGTCCGCCCTGCCGTCCGCACCGCCTCAGGCGGGCCTCGACCGCACCGCCGCCGATCGCCGGCGCAGCCGGCGCCGCACCAGCCACTGCCGGGACTGGCATCTCCTGAGCGGAACACCGGGTGCGGCGGTCCGGGGCGTCCTGTGAAGCCCCGTCCTGCTCAGGACAGTTCAAGGCCGGCCGCTAGGGCTGATCCGGCTGCTCTGGCCCGTGCGAAGGCGCATCCGGCAGTGCCCCCGCGTCGGCAGCGATGGCCTTCGCGATCTCCTTCGGCTCACGCCGCGTGGTGTCCACGATCTGTGCGGCGTCGCCCAGCCAGGACGACAGGGCCTCGTCGAAGTCGGCGAGATGCCCCAGACGCCAACCGTGGTTCGCCGGGTCGTCGTTCAGGATCCTCTGGGTGAGCGTGTCGCGGTCGGTGTGGAGTACGCAGTGGTGCACTTCCACGCCGGCCGCGGCGAGCCCGGAACTTATCTCGTCCCAGTACTGCTTCACCAGCACGCTCTGCGTGACGACCAGCACCCCGCCGACGTAGCCGAGGAGCTGGGCGGCGGTCTGGACGACCAGATGGCGCCACGGCGGCCAGTGCTGGAAGTCCCCGAGCTCGGGCAGGCCCCGCACGTGCGCCAGCATGTATCCGACCTGCTCGGCGTCGAACAGGCGCGCCTGCGGGACGAGTTGGACGAGCTCGCCCGCGGTCGTGGTCTTCCCCGCCCCGAACGTCCCGTTCAGCCAGATGATCATGGGCGTGTACGGGCCCGGCCCCCGCGACGTCACCGGGCGCCCGGCCGCGGCCCCGCGGCGCCTGCCGGCCACCCGTCGCGGAAGTTCCTGACCAGCCACACTCCGGTCATCAGCCCCACGGCCATGGCTGTCCACTGGAAGAACCCCGGGTCGTCCCAGTCCGAGTCGACGAGATAGATCACGCACAGGACGAAGAACCCCGCGTTGCTGCGCCACTTGAGCGCCGCGCGCGTGGGGCGCAGCGCGCGGCCCTCTTCGACGAGGCTCAACGCGTACTCGTCGGCGTCCCCGAACTCCTCCGTCGGCAAGGCCCCCGTCGCGTCGAGGTGCTCCTTCGTCTCCGCCACGACGCGTCGCGCATCACGGCGTGCGACGCGGTGCCGCCCCCGCAACACCCCTTCCAGGCGTCGGAGCCAGGCACCGGTCTCCCGCTCGGCTACGTTCGCTCCTCGCGACGCGCTGGCGCGGTCGACAGCGACCAGGCGGAGATACGCCCTGGTCAGGGGGCCTGGCTCGACGGGGCGTTCCATGCGCCAGCCCAGCCAGAGGACCAGGAGCCCGCACAGGACGACCCCCGCCGACGGCATGCGCAGGAGTTCCGTACGGGGCAGGTTGTGCGTAGCGAGGTACACGGGTGCGCCCATGGCGGCCGCGCCGGCCAGCGTCGCCCACGCGGCGCGCGGATGCCCTGCGGTACGGAGCATGTGCCCGACGCCGGCTATCGAGAAGGCCACGCCCAGGAGGACGGTGCCCGCCAGCGCCGCGGTGTCCACGTCCACCCACATGCCGTTCCTGATCCACACCAGGATGCCGCCGAGCGCCAGGTAGTAGCCCGGCATGATCAGCGGAGCTCCCCAGTACTCGTCCACGGAAAGCTCGTGGGGGTGGTCCTTCCGGGCACGCCGCGCGTCGGGTATGTAAGCGGCGGCGTACTGATTCGCGTACTGCCTCGCGTCACCGAACGCCTCCTCGGGGCTCTCTCCCGACTCGGAGCAGTGGTCCAGAGCCTCCCGTGCACACTTCTCGGCGGTCTCCAGATCGAGCCCTCGGTGGACCAGGGCCCAGACGACCCGAGTTCCCCAATCGCTGTCCAGGGGGTCCGCTGCTTCGCTCATCGGGCGCTGCCTTCCTCGACGGTGGTGCTCAGCAAGTGGTCCATTCGTGCGGCGAACTGGCCCCAGCGAGCGCCCTGCGACGTCAGCCAGTCCTGGCCGCCCGGGGTGAGCGAGTAGACCTTGCGGCCGGGGCCGCCCTCTCCCGCCGCCCACGTCGAGCTGAGGATGCCTTCGGACTCCAGCCGGGCCAGGACGGGGTAGAGCACTCCGCCCTTCAGGCGTCCGAAGCCCGCCTCGGAGAGGCGCTGGGCCACGGCGTAACCGTGGTTGTCGCCCTCGGCGAGCACGGCCGCGGCGGCCAGTTCGATGACTCCGCGCAGCCAGGCGGCGGGTTCCTCGTGAGTCGCTCCGGTGGTCACGAGTCGAGAGTAGATGAAATCCAGCACTAGTCAATATTCCGACTAGTACGGCGCGCGCACGGAGGAGGCGCCGGGCGCGCCCGGCGCCGAGTACCGGGCACGAGAAACGGCACGGCGGGCACCCGGTCGTCCGGGCGAAGTGGTCCGCCGTGCCGTTCCGTTCGGCCGTCAGGTATCAGATGTCAGCTGACAGAATCCGTAATCTGTCAGCCGTCAGCCGTCAGCCGTCAGCCGTCAGCCGTCAGCTGAGAACCGTCAACTGACCGCGCCTCCCCCCGCAGTCAGCCCTCTCCCGCTCCGTCCCGCAGCCAGACCGTCGTCTCCCCGGGCAGTCCGTCCCCGGCCAACGGGCTGCTGCTCAGCAGCACTTCACCCGCAGGCAGCGGCTTGGTCTCCGTGCTGAAGTTGGTCAGGCAGTGCCATCCCTCGGGACGTACGAAGTGCAGCAAGCCTTCCCGCTCCGACTCCTCGTCGCTGCACCACGCCAGTGACTCGTCGCTGCCGACGAGCTTGTGCCGCAGCCGCAACGCCTCCTTGTAGAGCTCCAGCGTCGAGTCGTCCCGGCCCTCCTGCGCCTCGGCCGACAACTCACCGAAGTCAGCGGGCTGCGGCAGCCACGGGGCCTCGCCGTCCTCATCGCCGAAGCCGAACGACGGTCCCGTACGCGTCCACGGCAGCGGCACGCGGCAGCCGTCACGCCCCTTGCGGGTGTGCGAGCTGCGCTCCCACACCGGGTCCTGGAGGTCTTCCACCCTGAGCCCCGCCACCTCGGGCAGCCCCAGCTCCTCACCCTGGTACATGTACGCGGACCCCGGCAGCGCCAGCTCCAGCATCGTGGCGGCCCGCGCCCGCCGCAGCCCGCGCTCCGCGTCGGCCTGCGGCTTCGTGCCGCCGCTCAGCAGCCACTCGTCGCTGTCGGCGCCCTCCGGCAGGGCATAGCGCGAAGCGTGCCTGACGACGTCGTGGTTGGACAGCACCCATGTCGCGGACGCCCCCGCCTCCTGGGCCGTACGCAGCGAGACGTCGATGACGGAGCGGAGCTCCTGCGCGTCCCAGCCCGTCTTCAGATACTCGAAGTTGAAGGCCTGGCCCAGCCCTTCGGGCCGTGCGTAGAGCACCAGACGGTGGTTCTTCACCCACGCCTCGGCGACGCCGACGCGCGGCGGGTCGTACTCGTTGAAGACCTCGCGCCACTCCCGGTATATCTCGTGCACCTCGTCGCGGTCCCAGAACGGGTGGCTGCCGTCCTCCATGTCCGCCATCTGCTCGTCGTACGAGATCGGGCCCATGTCCCGCAGCGGGTCGGCGAGGTCCTTCATCAGCGCGTTGGCGACGTCGATGCGGTAGCCGTCCACGCCCCGGTCGGACCAGAAGCGCAGCGTCTTGCGGAAGTCGGCGCGAACTTCGGGGTTGTCCCAGTTGAGGTCGGGCTGCTCGGGCGCGAAGAGGTGCAGATACCACCAGCCGTCGGGCAGACGGCTCCAGGCGGGGCCGCCGAAGGCGGACTCCCAGTCGGCGGGCGGCAGTTCACCGTTCTCGCCCTTGCCCTCGCGGAAGACGTAGCGCGCGCGCTCGGGCGATCCGGGCGCGGCGCGGAGCGCCTGCTGGAACCACTCGTGGTCCTCGGAGGTGTGGTTGGGGACGATGTCGATGATGACCTTGATGCCGAACCGGTGAGCCTCGGCGACCATCGCGTCGAAGTCGTCGAGCGTGCCCAGACGCGGGTCGACGTTGCGGTAGTCGGCGACGTCGTAGCCGCCGTCCGCCAGCGCCGACGGGTAGAAGGGGCTCAGCCAGACGGCGTCGACGCCCAGTCCGGCGAGGTAGGGCACCCGGGAGGTGATGCCCGGGATGTCGCCGAGGCCGTCGCCGTCGGAGTCGGCGAAGCTGCGCGGGTAGATCTGGTAAACGGCGGCCTGGCGCCACCAGTCGGGGCCGTCCTGACGGTGCGGGGTGGTTGCGCTGCGGTCGGTCACGTCATTCCTCGTTCGTACGGTCCGTGCGGATCAACGGTCTGGTGTCGATGGGGCGCGGGTCCCGGTGGCTCAGCGACTCGCGCGGAGTCGTCGAAGTAGAGCCGCCGATGACATGGTTGCCGTTCCCGCACTCGGGCGCCCGACCCGAATGCCGTGCGGAACGGGTGCTTACAGTGCGAGCCACACCGCGGCGTCCGGAGCCAGGTGGCCGTCGTCGAGCTCTTGGCTCGCGAGCAGCACCTTGTGCCGCGGCGGCAGTCGGTACGGCTCAGCCGAGAGGTTGACGACGCACGCGAAGCCGGGATCACGGTTGAAGGCGAGCACTCCCTCGGGGGCGTCCCGCCAGCTCAGGTCGCCCTCCCCGAGGGCAGGGTGGGTGCGGCGCAGGCGTAGGGCGCTGCGGTAGAGCTCCAGCATGGATGCGTCGTCACCGGTCTGGATCTCGACGCCGTGCTCTTTCCAGTACGCGGGCTGGGGCAGCCAGGGCTCGCCGGTGGCGCCTTCCGGGCTGAAGCCGAACGGCGCCGTCTCCCCGGACCACGGGATGGGCACGCGGCAGCCGTCACGTCCGCGGTCGGTGTGCCCGGACCGCTCCCAGGTCGGGTCCTGCAGGACGTCTTCGGGCAAGTCCTCGACCTCCGGAAGGCCCAGCTCCTCACCCTGGTAGATGTAGGCGCCGCCGGGGAGGGAGAGCATCAGCAAGGCGGCGGCGCGTGCGCGCCGCGTTCCGAGTCCGAGGTCCAGGGAGCCTTCGGGCCGGTAGCGCTCGTTGGCCACCCACTTCTTCACCGGCTCGCGGCCGAAGCGGCTGGGAGGGCGCGTGACGTCGTGGTTGGAGAGCACCCAGGTTGCCGGTGCGCCGACCGAGCCAAGCGTGGTGAGCGACTCGTCGATGACCCCCCGCAGCTTCTTGGCGTTCCAACTGGCCATCAGAAAGTCGAAGTTGAACGTCGTGTGCAGACCGTCCGGCCGTACGTAGTCGGCGAGCCGGTCGGGGGTCTCCGCCCAGGCTTCGGCGACGAACGACCGGTCGCCGGGGAACTCGTCGGCCACCCGGCGCCACGTGCGGTAGATGTCGTGTACCTCGTCGCGGTCCCAGTGCGGGTGAGCCACCCGCTCCTTGGGCTCCGGGCCGTCCGGGTCGACGGGGGGTGGGAGATCGGGCAGTTCGGGGTGCTTGATCAGGCCGTGCGCCACGTCGATGCGGAATCCGTCCACGCCGCGGCTGAACCAGAACCGCAGGATGTCCTCGAACTCCGGCCCGACCTCAGGGTGTTCCCAGTTGAGATCCGGCTGCTCGGGGGCGAACAGATGCAGATACCACTGCCCGTCGGGTACCCGGGTCCAGGCCGGACCGCCGAAGCACGACCTCCAGTCATTGGGCGGCTCGGCGCCCTCGGGTCCGCGGCCGGCCCGGAATATGTAGCGTTCCCGCTCGGGGCCGCCCGGCCGCCCGTACAGCGCGGCCCGGAACCACTCGTGCTGGTCGGAGGTGTGGTTCGGCACGATGTCGGGGATGACGCGGAGGCCGTACCGGTGCGCCTCCTCGATGAGTTCCTCGGCCTCGGCCACGGTGCCGAACTTCGGGTCGATCTCACGGAAGTCCGCCACGTCGTAACCGTGGTCGGCCATCGGCGACTTGTACCAAGGGTTGATCCAAATGGCGTCGACGCCCAGCCACTTGAGATACGGCAAGCGGGAGCGAATGCCGGCGATGTCACCGACGCCGTCGCCGTTCCCGTCGGCGAAGCTGCGGATATAGACCTGGTAAATGACGGCACTGCGCCACCAGGGTGCGGTGCTTGACATGCTGCTGCATGCTCCTTCGATCGAGTAGGTGATTCGCCGAGAAGGCCGGGCTATTTCGCCGAACCGGAGGTGAGGCCGGAAACGATCCGACGCTGGAAGACGATCACCATGGCTACGAGCGGGAGAGTGACGAGAACGCCCGCCGCCATCTGGCTGCCGAACGGGATCTCGAAGTCAGAGGCGCCGGAGAACTTGGAAACGGCGACGGGTGCGGTCTGCATGTCCTCCTTGTTCGTCATCGTCAGGGCGATGAGGAACTCGTTCCACGCGATGATGAAGACGATGATCGCGGTGGTGAACAGGCCGGGCGCGGCAAGCGGAATGATGATCTTGCGGAACGCCTGGCCCCGCGTGCAGCCGTCGACCATGGCTGAGTGCTCGAGTTCCTCCGGCATCTGCCGGAAGAAGGTGGTGAGGTTCCATACCGCGAGCGGCAGCGCGAAGGACATGCTGGGCATGATCAACGCCTGGTAGGTGTTGATCCAGCCGATGTCAGTGAACAGCTTCAGCAGCGGGACCACGATCGACACCACGGGAAACATCGACGTAGCGATGATCACCGTGAGCACCAGACGCTTGAAGCGGAACCGGAGCCGTGCCATGGCGTAGGCGGTGAAGGTGGCCAGCACCAGAGCCAGGGCCGTGGTGACTCCGGCCACGACGACGCTGTTGAGCATCGCCCTGGTGAACGACTGGGAGGGCTCGAAGACAGCGAGGTAGTTCTCAACGGACGGGTGGCTGGGGAGCGCCGAGATCTCGAAGATGTCCGAGGTGCGCCGCAGGCTGGACACCACCATCCAGTAGAACGGGGCCAGGCAGTAGACGAGGACGACGGCGACACCCACGTACGGAAGCCACTTCCGGATCTTTGCCGAGATGGTCATGCCGTCACCTCCTTGCGACGTCGCGTCAGCCGCCGGTGGCGGCGATTGGGAGTTCCGTCGTCGTCGCGGACGAGATCGGTGCCCAGCAACCGGACGAAGGCGAGCGCGATCAGGAAGACATAGATGAAGAGGAGCACCGCGTATGCCGCAGCCGGGCCGAACCGTACGTTCGACGCCTCGTCCTGGGCCAGCATGGACAACGTCTCCACCGACGCCTTCTTCGCGCCGATGAGGACGTAGGGAAGGTCGAACATCCGCAGCGCGTCCAGCGTCCGGAACAGCACGGCAACCAGCAGCGCGGGCTTCACCAGGGGCAGGGTGATGTTCCAGAACTGACGCAGCGCGGTGGCCCCGTCGATCCGGGCGGCTTCGTAGACCTCCTTGGGGATCACCTGGAGGCCTGCCAGCACGAGCAGACCGATGAACGGCGCGGTCTTCCACACCTCGGCGATGATGACCGCGACCTGGGCGTGGAATCCCTCCGTGGTCCACAGGACCTGCGTGCCGATGAGCGAGTTGGCCACGCCGTTGCTGTCGAATATCCAGCGCCACAGGACTGCGGAGATGGCGGTGGGGATCGCCCACGGGATCAGGATGCTGGCACGGATCAGTGACCGGCCCTTGAAGGCCTTGTGCATGATCAGCGCCATGCCCACACCGATCACCGTTTCCAGCGTGACCGTGGTGACGGTGAAGAACGAGGTGTTCCAGAAGGCGTTCCAGAACCGGCCGCCCGCCTCCCCGAAGATGTCGGCGTAGTTGGACCAGCCCACGAAGGGTTCCGTCTTGCTGATGAAGCCCGTCTTCGGGTCCAGACCCGCCTTGCCGTAGAGCGAATCCTTGAACGCCACGATCGTGGGGTAGAGCACGACGATCGTCAGCACGAGCAGCGTGGGGGAGACCAGCAGCGCGGCCATCCGCCCTGATCCCGACGTCGCCCCACGCCGCCGGCGCTGCGCCGGCGCCGGCGGCCCGACGCGCGAACTGCCGCCGGAGCGGCCGTGCGACGACTGATCCACAGTGCTTGTCGCACGGCCGTCGGGGTTATGCGTTTCCACCATGAGCGGGGCGCTCCTTACTGCTGCGCTGTGGGCTTCTGAAGGGCCTTCTGGAGGGCCTTCAGGGCCTCCGCACTGCTCTTGGTGCCCGTCATGGCGGCGTAGGCCTCCTTTTGCATCGCAGCGCTCGCGTCGCCGTAGTTGACGACACGGGGACGCGGCTCGGCGGACAGAATCGACTTCTTGAGCGTGGGCAGGTACGGGAACTTCTTCACCAGCGCCTTTTCGGTGTAGAGGCTCTCGTAAGGCGGCGCGAGAGATGCCTTCTCCAGCGCGGTTCGGGCCTTCTGCTCACTGGTGAAGTACTTCATGAAGTCGATCGCCGTGGCCTTGTTCTTCGCCGAGGACGACAGGGCGACGTTGTGGCCGCCCAGACTGGAGGTGCCGGGCTCCTTCAGGCCGGGCAGCGGGGCCACGTCGAACTTGCCCGCGACCTTGCTGGAACCGTCCTTCTTCGATGCGAGCGAGTGGATGTACGGCCAATTCCGATGGAAGATCAACTTCCCGTCCTGGAAGGCCTGCCGGCCTTGTTCCTCCTGGTAGGTGGTGGCTTCCTTGGGGATCGTCTTGTCCTTGACGGACTTGGCGAGGAAGTCCATGCCCTTCTTCGCCTCCGGGGTGTCGAGGTTCGGCTTGCCCTTCGCGTCGAGCACCTCACCACCCGCGGAATTCACGGCCTCGGAGAAGTTGACCGTCAGACCCTCGTACTTCTGGTGCTGCCCCGCGTAGCAGGACATCCCCTTGCCCTCGGACACCTTCTTGACCTTGTCGCAGGCGTCCTGCATCTCCGCCCAGGTGGCCGGGGCCTTGTCGACGCCGGCCTTCTCCAACAGGTCCTTGCGGTAGTAGAGCAGGCCGCCGTCCGAGGCGTGCGGGATCGAGTACTGCCCGCCCCGGTACTTCCCCGTCTCCACGACGGGCTTCATCATCTTGTCCAGCGGGAACTTGTCCGCGGGCAGCCGGTCGATCCACTGATGGGCCGCGAACTCCGAGGTCCACACGACGTCGAGGGACAGCACCGAATACTCGTCGGACTTCGTCTGCGCGTTCTGGATCATCTGCTGACGCTGTGCGTCGGCGTCCGTGGGCAGCTCGACGAAGGTCACCTTCTCCTTCGGGTGGTCCTTGTTCCACTTGTCGATTATCGGCTGGACGGACCCTCCGGCGTCCTTGCCGGCCACGTACGTGATGGGACCGCGTCCCTTGAACGAAGGATTCTTCTGCTGCGCGGATCCACCGCCACCGGACGAGCTGCAGGCGGTGGCGACGAGCCCGGCAAGAACGACGGCCGAGCACTGAACCGCCCTGTTGGCACTGGTCTTCACTTTGTCTCTCCTAACGGTGTGGAACCGGATCGGCCGGATCGCTCCGGCGCGCAGCCGCTGACGGGTCCCGGCGAGCGAGGGGGTGGTCCCGCCGGGACGGAAGCGCACAGTTGTCCGCCGCCCGTTGGCGAGGCGAACTCTGCGGATGGACGCGGGCGATGACGGCGAGCTCCGTTCCGGTGTCGCCGTTGCACTGGTGGGTTACATGGGCGTGAGGGTGGGCCTCGGCGAGGAGACCTCCGTCGGCGACGTCCGGATACACGCCGACGACAGCCGGGCGTTCACTCCTTGGGCAGCACCGTGTGACCTTCGCGGGAGTCGCTGCAGCCATGCGATCGCATCCCTTCACCGGCCGCACTTCCAGACGGCATGGATGGACGCTGGATGGACGCCCAACCAGCCTGATAGAGGCGCTGTCATAGACGGGTTGAACGACCGATCTGCAGGTCAAAGCCATGAAGATGCACGCCATTTGTGCTTGGTGTTGACTACTTCAAGACAGCGCGTTCAACGTAGGGATGCCTATGCGGGAAGTCAATGGGTGTCACGCAGGGATTTCGCAGCTTTTTGATGAACTATGTCCGCTTTGATGCGAGAAACGGGAAGCATTCAAAGGTTGAACCGTCGCGAGACTCCGTGACAGCGCTGTCACGAGCTGCGGCTGAAAGGGGCATTCCGTGCTAGCCTCCCGGTCATGCCACCAGCGCAACGGCACCCCACGATGGTCCACGTCGCCGAACGGGCCGGGGTCTCCCCTTCCACCGTCTCCCGCACGCTGCGCGGGCTCTCGACCGTCTCGCCCGAAGTCCGCGTCCGGGTCGAACGGGCGGCCCGCGAGCTGAACTTCGCGGTCTCCCGGCAGGCCGCCAGCCTGGCCACCGGCAAGACGGGGGTGGTGGCCGTGCTGACGCCCGTTCTCAATTCGTGGTTCATGGGCTCGGCGCTGGACAGCCTGGCGCCGATACTGCGCGCGGCCGGCATGGATCTGCTCATCTACGTCACGCCGGACATGACCGAACGCGCCGATTTCTTCGAACGTCTCCCGGCCCGGCGGAACGCCGACGCCCTGCTGGTGTTCTCCTTCGACCTCACCGAAGAGGAGGGTGCGCGTCTGGACGACCTGCAGATTCCGGTGATCTACGTGAGCCAGCACGCCCAGGGGCGGGCGAGCGTGTACGTCGACGATGTGGCCGGGGCGCGGCGCGGCACCCGGTATCTGCTCAATCTCGGACACCGCCGTATCGCCTTCGTGAAGACGACCGGTCCCAGTGGGTTCAGCTTCAGCTCCAACGAGCGGCTGACCGGCTACCGGCAGGCGCTCACCGAAGCGGGCGTCCCCCTGGACGACGACCTTGTGGTCACCACCTCAAGTTCCGGCGACGAGCGAAGAGTCGTCGAGGCGGTCGGGCAGCTGCTCAGCGGGCGGCAGCCACCCACCGCGATCTTCGCCGAGCAGGACCAAGCTGCTGTCTCGGTCCTCTGGACGCTGCGCAAGAGCGGCATCGACGTGCCCGAGCGGATCTCCGTACTCGGCTTCGACGACCACGAGGTCGCCCGGTGGTCGGACCTGTCCACGATCGCCCAGTCGCCCTCGGACATCGGACGTGTCGCCGGCCAACTGGCTCGTTCGCTCGTCAATGACCCCGATGCCGACCCGGGCCAGCACATCGTCCTGCCCACGCGTCTGATCCTGCGGGCCAGTACGGCGCCATTGCTGCGCGAGGAGAGGCTGTCCCTCAACGGCGCGGACCCGATGGACGCTGAGTCGCCCTGTCCCGCCGGCGACGGCTCCTGACGGTTGGTCGGCGGGCGGGGCCGGTGTGTCAACGGGCGCGGCCGTCCCACCTGTTCGAGCAACGCGCCCGCAGCGCGCGGCAGCTACGGGAGGCGCGGCCCCAGACGGGCGAAACCGCTGTCGAAGCGGCGAGCCTGAGCGGTGCCGCCGACGAGGGCCCCTTCACTCGGCCTCATGCGGCACAGAAACCACCTCATCCGAAAAGCTGTCGTCTCCTTCGTCTCGCTCACGGCGCTCGCCACCCTCACCGGTGCCGGCGCGGTCCCCGCACTCGCCGCGAGTCTCTCCGGCCGCTCCGACCCGGAACTGATGCGGGGCGACCCCCGGCGGGCCGGCGCCGAGGTCTTCCGGGGCCAGGCCTTCGACACCTGCCACACCCCGTCGTCCTCCGTCATGCGCGCCTGGGACGGCAGGTCCCCGTTCGGCGCCGTCGGTGTCTACATCGGCGGCCGTGCCCGCGCCTGCCCGAACCAGCCGAATCTGACCAGCTCCTGGGTGCGGGCGGTCGACCGGATGGGCTGGAAGCTGCTGCCGGTGTACGTCGGCTCGCAGTCGCCCTGCGTCGAGTCGCAGAGCAAGCGCAGGTTCGCCATGAACCACACCGCGCCCACGCAGCGCGGCCAGCGCGAGGGGCGCGACGCCGTGGCGGCGGCGAAGAAGCTGGGGATGGCGAAGCACAGCGCGGTGTATCTCGACATGGAGCACTACGACAACTCCTCCACCCGCTGCGCCGCCACCACCCTCCGCTTCATCCAGGGCTGGAACCGCGCCGTCTCCGCCGCGGACTACTACCCCGGCTTCTACAGCAACTCCAACTCCGGCATCGAACACATGGAGGGCGCGCGCAAGGCGGGCAGCAAGAACCTCCCGGAGGCGCTGTGGTTCGCGCGATGGAGGACGGCGGCGTCGCTGAACAACGACAAGTACATCGAGAGGAGGGCGTGGCAGCCGCACCGCCGCATCCACCAGTACGACGGCGACGTGACGCGGACGTACGGCGGTCACCGCCTGGACATCGACCGCAACCTGATGGACGCCCCGGTCGCCGTCGTCCCCTGACGCCCGGTCCCGGCTCCGTCCTGATTTCCCGTCACGGCTCAGGGGCGCGGGACCCGGACGCGCGCCCCTGAGGGGGTGTCTGACAAATCCCGTCTGCCCCGCGGCGGCTGGCACGCACGCTCGCGTCGTTGTCGGTCGTCGGCGCAGCCCGCTGCGCTCTCCTCCCTCCGCCTTGCGATCGCACGCACCAACCACCGCGGACCCCGCCCTGCTGGGGGTACCTCCCGGGCCGAAGGCCCAGGGGGAGGACGACGCTATTTGCCAGACACCCCCTACGCACCCTGATCCCCGGAACGAGCGGGCTCCACCCTACGGAGGTGGGGACCGCACCACCTCTCCCCCCAGAGGGGGAGACGCCTTCGGGACCTCTGGGCGATCCGCCGACGGACGCCCGCTCCTAGCGTTGAGCCATGACCACGCCTGGGACAGCCGGGAGCGCCCGGACCGCAGCTCCGGCCGTGACTCCGCTGACGTTCACGTCGTACGTGCGGGCTCGCGGCCCGGTGCTGCTGCGCACCGCGCGCTCTCTCACTGCCAACCCCTGCGACGCCGAGGACCTGCTCCAGACGGCGCTCACCAAGACGTATCTGGCCTGGGAGCGCATCGAGGACCACCGTGCGCTCGACGGCTACGTACGCAAAGCGCTGATGAACACGCGCACCTCGCAGTGGCGCAAGCGCCGCGTCGACGAGTTCGCATGCGACGAGCTGCCCGAGCCTGAGCCGCAGCAGGGGCCCGATCCCGCGGAGGCGCAGGCCGTCCGTGACGCGCTGTGGCACGCGATACTCAAACTGCCCGCCCGGCAGCGGGCGATGGTCGTGCTCCGGTTCTACGAGGACCTGAGCGAGGCCCAGACCGCCGCGGTTCTGGGAGTCTCCGTCGGCACCGTCAAGAGCGCCGTCTCACGGGCGCTGTCGAAGCTCCGCGAGGACCCGCAGCTCGCGACGGACGTGCTGGGCGGGGAGCCCTCGAAGACCGGGGAACCCCCGGCACGCGCGCAGCTCGCGGAAGAGGCCGCAGCGGCGACGGCCGAGCCGGCGCGGGCCGCGGCGGCCTGAGGCACCGCGCTCCGGCCTGTCCCGGCCTGTACCTGTCCCGGCCTGTACCGCGGCCGGTCCCGTCCCGTTCCGTCCTGAAGATCTCACCTCGGACTAGTGACGTACCGCGCGGTATGCGTCCAGAATCGCAGCACCAGTACCCGTCCGTAACTCGGGGAGGCACCCGGTGCTCAGCACAATGCAGGACGTACCTCTGCTCGTCTCGCGCATCCTGCGTCATGGCTCGACCGTTCATGCCGCATCACAGATCACGACCTGGACGGGGGAAGGGGAGCCGAGGAGGCAGAGCTTCGGCGAGACGGGGGAGCGGGCGGCCCGGTTCGCCCACGCGCTCCGGGACGAGCTCGGCGTCGTGCGCGACGACCGCATAGGCACCCTTATGTGGAACAACGCGGAGCACGTCGAGGCCTACTTCGCCGTCCCCTCCATGGGGGCGGTCCTGCACACCCTCAACCTCCGGCTCCCCACCGACCAGCTCGTGTGGATCATCAACCACGCCGCGGACCGCGTCATCGTAGTCAACGGCTCGCTGCTGCCGCTGCTGGCGCCGCTGCTGCCTTCGCTCGACTCGGTCGACCACGTCGTCGTCTCCGGCCCCGGCGACACGTCGGTGCTGGAGGGCTGCCGCCAGTCCGTACACGACTACGAGCAGCTCCTGGCGGGCCGCCCCACCACCTACGAGTGGCCCGAGCTGGACGAACGCGACGCCGCAGCCATGTGCTACACCTCCGGCACCACCGGCGACCCGAAGGGCGTCGCCTTCTCGCACCGCTCCATGTACCTGCACAGCCTGCAGGTCAACATGACCGAGTCGATGGGCCTCACGGACGCCGACACCGCGCTGCCGGTCGTGCCGATGTTCCACGTCAACGCCTGGGGGCTGCCGCACGCGACCTTCATGACCGGCGTGAACATGCTGATGCCCGACCGGTTCCTGCAGCCCGGACCGCTCGCCGAGATGATCGAGGCCGAGCGCCCCACGTACGCCGCCGCCGTCCCGACCATCTGGCAGGGCCTGCTGACCGAACTCGCCGAGAAGCCGCGCGACATATCGAGCCTGGGCACTGTCACCATCGGCGGCTCCGCCTGCCCGCCCGCGATGATGCGGTCCTTCGAGGAGGACCACGGCGTACGCGTCGTCCACGCCTGGGGGATGACCGAGACCTCACCGCTGGGCAGCTTCGGCCATCCGCCCGCCGGACTCAGCGCCGAGGAGGAGTGGCCGTACCGCATCAGCCAGGGGCGCTTCCCCGCCTCCGTCGAGGCCAGGCTCGCCGCGCCGGACGGTACCTTCGCCCCGTGGGACGGGGAGTCGCCCGGCGAGCTGGAGGTGCGCGGCCCGTGGATCGCCAAGGCCTACTACGGCGGGGCGGACGGCGAACCCCTGCGCCCCGAGGACAAGTTCAGCCCCGACGGCTGGCTGCGTACGGGCGACGTCGGCGTGATCACCCCGAACGGCTATCTGACGCTCACCGACCGAGCCAAGGACGTCATCAAGTCCGGCGGCGAATGGATCTCCTCCGTCGAGCTGGAGAACGCGCTCATGGCGCACGAGGCCGTCGCCGAGGCGGCGGTCGTGGCGGTGCCGGACGAGAAGTGGGGTGAGCGCCCGCTGGCCACCGTCGTCCTCAAGGAGGGCGCCGACCCCGTGGGTTACGAGGAGCTGCGTGCCTTCCTCGGCGAGCGCATCGCGCGCTGGCAGCTTCCGGAGCGGTGGGCGATCGTACCCGCGGTGCCGAAGACGAGCGTGGGGAAGTTCGACAAGAAGGTGCTGCGCGGCCAGTACGCGGCGGGCGAGCTGGACGTCACGCGGCTGTGAGACGGCGTGGGGCGGGCCCGTGGCGACGGGGGCCCGCCCGACGCGAGGGGTGCCTCCCGGCGGGTGTGGAGTGCGGCCCGACTCTGCGTGGGCAGGCGGGCGCCGTTGCGGCCCCTTGTCCGCCGCGACGGTGCGCGACTACGACGGCGAGGGTCCGGCGGTGTGAAGACCGGCGGGGAGCTGGACGTTACGCGGCTGTGAGACGGCGTCGGGCGGGCCCGCGGCGACGCCGGGCCCGCCCGACGCGAGGGGTGCCTCCCGGCGGGTGTGGAGTGCGGCCCGACTCTGCGTGGGCAGGCGGGCGCCGTTGCGGCTCCTTGTCCGCCGCGACGGTGGGCGACTACGGCGGCGAGGGTCCGGCGGTGTGAAGACCGGCGGGCGGCGCGTCCGTTGAACAGCGGCCACGGCGCCGGCGCCGACCCGCCCGGACCGTGAGCTCAACGCGCTCGCGCGTTCAACGCGCTCAACGCGCGGAGATCATGCGCAAGCGGACGGATCAGTTGGTCCCGATCTTTGCCAGCAGGTCGACGATGCGCTGCTGCACCTCGTCCGCCGTCGAACGCTCCGCGAGGAAGAGCACCGTCTCGCCCGTCGCCAGCCGCGGCAGGTCCGCCGGGTTCATGTCCGCCGAGGTGTAGATGACGAACGGGGTGCGGCTCAGCAGCCCGTTCACGCGCAGCCAGTCGATGATTCCGGCGCGCTGCGTGCGTACCTGCATCACGTCCATCACGACGAGGTTGGGCCGCATCTGCGCCGCCACGTTCACCGCGGCCTCGTCCGTCGGCGCATGCGCGACCTGGATGCCGCGCCGCTCGAGCCCTGCCGCGAGCGCACCCGCGATCGGCGGCCGCTCCTCGACGAGCAGCACACGCGGCGGGTGCTGCTCACTGTCGCGCGGCGCGAGCGCCTTGAGGAGGACGGCGGGGTCGGCGCCGTACGCCGCCTCACGGGTCGCCTGCCCGAGCCCCGAGGTGACCATCACGGGTACCTCGGCGGCGACCGCCGCCGTACGCAGCGACTGCAGCGCGGTGCGGGTGATCGGCCCGGTGAGCGGGTCCACGAAGAGGGCGGCGGGATACGCCGCGATCTGCGCGTCGACCTCCTCGCGCGAGTGCACGATGACGGGGCGGTAGCCGTGCTCGGACAGCGCCTGCTGCGTTGCGGCGTCCGGTTCGGGCCACACCAGCAGCCGGCGCGGGTTGTCCAGCGGCTCCGGCGGCAGCTCGTCGTCGACGGCCTGCGGCGGCACGGGCACGCCGCGCCCGTCGCTCATCTCGACCGGGCTGTTCGGGCCGTCCAGCGGCTCCGGGCCTTCGGCCGTGCCCGCCGCGGGTGCCCCGATCGTGAACTCCCGGGCCGGGGGCGGATTCGGGGGACCGGCTTGCCCCGGCGCGTGCGCGGTGCGGCCCTGCGCCTGCTGCCCGGCGGCCTGCCTGCCGTGCGGCTGCCCGTCCCCTCGGCCCTCCGGGCCCGGGGAGGCCCCTTGCTGCGCCGGCGCCGCCAGCTTGCGGCGACGGCCGGAGCCGGGCGGCGTCGACGGGGTGGACGGTATGGCCGTCGCCGGCGCGGGGGCGTGCGCCTGACGCGGCGAGGGCGTCGGGGCGTGGGTGACCTGGTGGCCGTACGACTGCGGCCCGCCTGCCCGCTCCGTCATCCCGGGCGTGACCGGGACGCCCTGGCCGAGGGTCTGCACGCGGTGCTGCCCGGTCTCGTACGAGGCCTGCTCCTCGGCGCTCGGAGCGCCGGGCATCGGCAGACCCCGAGGCTGCGAAACGTTCTGCGGCAGCGGGCCGCCGCCCAGAATGGGGCTGGCCGCGACCACCGAGTGCTCCACCGGCTGCGGTTCGGCCTCCTGCTCCGGCTCGGCGTCCTGCGCGGACGCGGGCTGCGGCTCGGCACCCTGGGCATGCTCCGGGCTCTGGCCCGGCTGGGCAGGCAGCTGTGGGGCGGGGCCCTGCTGCGCCGGCAGCTGCTGCTGCGGCAAACCGTTCTGCTGCCCGCCAGGCAGCGCCGCCTGGGCCTCGGCGTTCGCGTTGCTCGCGCCGTTCTGGCCGGACTGCGGGGCGTTTCCCGACTGCGGGGCGTTCCCGGGCTGCGGCTGACCGGGCGGTGCCGCGAACTGCACGCCCCGGTCAGCCGCAGCCCCCTGCGGGCTCGCCTCGCCCTCGTTCTGCGCCTGCGCCAGCCTGCGCGCCCTGCGGCCGCCGGGCTGCGCGGCGCCCGCACCCTCGTCGCCCTGGGCGGGCTGTGCCTGCTGCGGCTGCTGTGCCTGAGCGGGCTGTGCCTGCTGTGCCTGGCCCGGCTGTCCCTGTACGGGCCGGCGCCCCCGCCGTCCGGTGCCGGCCTGGGCCTGCTGCTGTGCGGGCAACTGCTGCGCGGGCAACTGCTGTGCGGCCGCGGCCTCTTCGGCATCGGCGCCCTGCCCCTGACCTGGCCCCTGTCCCGGCGTACCGTCCGCACCCGCCTGCGCCGGCGATGCGAGCGCACGCCTCGACCGGCGCCCCGCGCCCGCCTGCTGCGGCACCGTCGCCCCGGCCGCTTCGCCGGCGTCCGCGCCGCCCGGAGGAAGCTCCGTCACGGCCCCGCCCTGCGCCGCGGCGACCTGTTGACCCTGCTGTGCCTGCTGACTCTGCTGATCCTGCTGCTGAGCCTCGGCCGGACTGGGACGGCCACGGCGGCGGCCCGTGGGCGCCGCCTGTCCCTGCTGCGCCGCGGCGGGCTCCTGCCCCTGTGTGTGCCGGGCCTGGAACTGATCGGGGATGCCCGCGGCCGGAGCCGCCCCCGACACGTCACCCGTACCGGTCCACGCCCCGGCAGCCGAAGCCTGCGCACCCGCGGGCGCCTCCGTGCCGCGCACGGGCTGCGCCGGTACGGGCATCACCGTCGTCTCGTTCTCGCGCCCTTCGCGCCCCGGCTGAACGGCCCCGGTCCCGGCGCCCGTCTCGTCCCCGGCGCCCTGGCCCTGGCCCTCACCCTGGCCGGACGTCCGGTCGTCGCCCGAGGCACCTGCTGCACCTGCGTCGGCGCCGCTTCCGGCGCTGTCCGCCTTCAGCGGGACTTCGAGCACGTACGCGCTGCCGCCCGCACCCGGCACCTCGTGCGTCTGCAGCACACCGCCGTGCCGCTCCACGGTGCCGCGGACGATCGGCAGATGCACCGGGTCGCCGCCGCCGTACGGGCCTCGCACCTCGATCCGTACGACGTCACCGCGCTGTGCCGCGGCGACCACGATCGTCGTGTCGAGACCCGGCGTCGCCACGGGGGCGTTGCCCGTCGCGTCCACACCGGCCACGTCCGCGATCAGGTGCGCCAGCGCCGTCGTCAGCCGCTCGCCGTCGACCTCCGCCTCGATCGGCGGCGCGTGCACCGCGAACTGCGCACGCCCGGGCCCGATCAGCTCCACCGCGCCCTCGACGCCGTTCGCCACCACCGAGTCCAGCGAGGTCATCTCGCGCCGCAGCTTCTCGCGTCCCGCGTCGAGGCGCTGGTATCCGAGCACGTTGTCCACGAGCGTCGTCATGCGCGCGTAGCCGGCCGCCAGGTGGTGCAGGATCTGGTTGGCCTCGGGCCACAGCTGTCCCGCCGGGTCGGCGGCCAGCCCGGAAAGCTCGTCCCGCAACTGGTCCAGCGGTCCGCGCAGCGAGTCCTGCAGCACGGCCAGCAGCTGTTCGTGCCGCCCTGCCAGCGCTTCGTGGGCACGGCGGTCGCTGAAGGTCACCACGGCGCCGACGAGCTGCTCGCCGTCGCGCACCGGGGCGGTCGTGATGTCGACGGGCACCGCCTGCCCGTCCTTCGCCCACAGCACATGCCCGGCGCGCACCCGGTGCTTTCGGCCGGACTTGAGGGTGTCGCTGAGGGTGGTCTCCTCGTACGGGAGGGGATTGCCGTCCGGGCGCGAGTGCAGCAGCAGCGAGTGCAGCTCCTGGCCGCCCAGATCGCCGGCGCGGTAGCCGAGGATCTGCGCCGCCGCCGGGTTGACGAGGACGATCAGCCCTTCGGTGTCCACACCGATGACGCCCTCCGAAGCGGCGCGCAGGATCATCTCGGTCTGGCGCTGCTGCCGGGCCAGTTCGGCCTCGGTGTCGAGAGTGCCCGTGAGATCCCGGACGACGAGCATCAGCAACTCGTCGCCCGTGTAGGAGTTGCCGCTGCCGGGGCCGTGGTCCGCGAAGGCGGCCTCGAAGGCGGAGGCGTACGGCGTACGCCCGTCCTCCAGATTGGCGCTCGTGACCTCGACGTAGAACTCGCTGCCGTCGGTGCGCCTCGCGACCATGCGGGTCGGCCGCTGGCGCTCCTCGAGCTCCGCGGCAGCCTCGTCCGGCCTGCGCATCGAACCCGGGATCCGCTTCGAATCGAACTCGGGCAGCAGATCGAGCAGCCCTCGTCCCACCAGTGCGGTGCCGGGGGCCTCGAAGGCTTCCAGCGCGATGGTGTTGGCGTTCACCACCGTGCCGTTGCAGTTGACCAGCAGCAACGCATCAGGCAACGCGTCGAGTATGGCGGCGAGACGAGCAGCGCCTCGGGATGGCCGGCTGCTCACGACGGATTTTCCTCCCTGCTAACCACGGTGCCGGTGACCGGTCGCCCGGTCCTCTGCGTCCGGTCACGGCTGCCAGTGTGCCGCCGACCCCGGGCGTGTCACCAGAGGGGAGTCTACGGGCAGGGGTCATGTACGCGGCCAGTGCTGTGCGGAGCGCACAAGAGAGGGGCAGGGCGCCGCCGGCCCGGCCTCCCGGGCCCGCACCGCTGCGCGACCCCTACCTGGGCAGGCGCCTGGGGCACGCGCGGCGGAGCCGTACCGCGGCCGTGCCGCGAGCCGTGGCGTGGACCTGCCCGGAGTCCGCGGGGCCCTATACCACGTACCGGTCCGGACGCCGTACGTCGGCCCTTCCGGTCAACGCGCGGATCATTCCCGGTCATCGGCGGTCGGGCCGTGAATCGCTTTGCCCGTCGACGCCGGAACCGAGTACGGTAGGGGCCGATTGGAGACAGCCCGTGAGGCTGTGCCATCATCAGCACGCACCCGCCCGTGAGGGCGCGGATCGTGCATGGAGGCTTCGCCTAGTCTGGTCTATGGCGCCGCACTGCTAATGCGGTTTGGGGATAACCCCCCATCGAGGGTTCAAATCCCTCAGCCTCCGCTTCTGGTCTCCAAGAGATCGCAGCTGGTCTCCAGAGATCGCAGACGATCTCCAAGATCGCAGAAACCCCGGCTCCGGCGGCCGGGGTTTCGTCGTCCGTACGGGCTGCCGACGCCGGTGACCGGCAACGGCCCCACGGAGGGCTTTTCGCAGCTCAGAGCAGGTGTGGGTAACGGATTTCGCCTCCGGGCGCCGTTCATGTAATGTTGTTCCCGCAACATCGCAGGGTTGATCAACAGCCCGCAAATCAAGCGCTCGTAGCTTAACGGATAGAGCATCTGACTACGGATCAGAAGGTTGCAGGTTCGAATCCTGCCGAGCGCGCAGCAGGCCAAAGGCCCCTTGGAATCGTCCAAGGGGCCTTTGCTTGTGCCGTTGACGGCAGTAGTCGCTCGCAGCCACGCATGCCGTGACTGCCGTCAAAGCCAGTCGCGGCGCTTGAAGATGACGTACAGCCAGGCGCATACGACAGCCATCAACGCGAGGGCGAACGGGTAGCCGCCGGTCCATTCGAGCTCGGGCATGTGATCGAAGTTCATGCCGTAGATCGTGCCGACCAGGGTCGGGGCGAAGAGGATCGCCGCCCACGAGGAGATCTTCTTGATCTCCTCGTTCTGGGCGAAGCTGGCTTCGGTCAGTGCCTTCATCTCGGCGTTCTGCTGCTGATTCACCAATGTGGCGTTCACGGCGAGAATGTCTTGAAGTGCCTGGCGAAAGCCGTCGACGCGCTCGGTGACGTGGGTGACGTGGTCGGCCACGTCCCGGAGGTACCGGCGCAGCTCCTCGTCGATGCCGTACTTTTCGAAGCCGGCGGTCAGGCCGTCCAGCATCTTCATCAACGGCCGGGTGGCGCGCTGGAACTCCACGACTTCGCGTGAGAGTTCGTAGGTGCGCCGCGAGACCGCCGGATCGCCGGTGAAGACCTCGGTCTCGATCTCGTCGATGTCGTTCTCGACGCCTCCGACGACGGGTACGTAGCCGTCGACGACCGTGTCGAGGATCGCGTACAGCACGGCTTCGGGGCCGCGCTTCAGCAGGTCGGGGCTGTCCTCCATGCGGCGGCGGACCGTGGCGAGGTTCGGGGCGGCACCGTGGCGGACGGTGATGACGAAGTCGGGCCCGACGAACACGTGGAGCTCGGCGAAGTCGACCTCTTCGCTCTCGTCCAGGTACCGGGCAGCACGCAGCACCACGAACAGGGTGTCGCCGTAGCGCTCCAGCTTGGGGCGCTGGTGCCCCTTGAGGGCGTCCTCGACCGCGAGCTGATGCAGGTCGAACTCCTCTGCGAGGGAGTGCAGTTGTGCTTCGCTGGGACGGTACAGGCCGATCCAGGCCATGCCGTCCGGTGTCCGGTGCAGCTCGCGGTAAGTGTCCGCGAGTGAGTCGTGGGTGCTGGTGCGCCGGCCGTCGTGGTAGATGGCCGCCGCCATCATGCTGCTTTCGGCGGTGTACGGCTGTTCCCCGGACGACACCGATGCCTCCGTCGGCGGTTCGCCAGGGGCGGGGTGCCTGGGGCGCTTGCCGGACTTCTTGAGGGCACGCAGGGGATGCAGGCGGCGATCGGACATGATGGAACCTTCCGTGGTCAGGAAGTGAGAGACGAGGGGCCTGGGGACACCGCCGCCGCAGACGCCGCCCTCGATCCCGTCAGGTTCCGATCATGGCAGCGTCGCGCGGCACGCAACTAGGAGGCTCACCACACACTGTGGTCGTCACCTGCCTTTCTGTACGCGCGGGACAAGGCCACAGACACACGTTATCCCGGCCGAATGAAGGCCACGGCGATCCCTACGCCGCCTTGGCGCGCTCGCCGATGGAGTCGGACGGCCCGGCGGCCGGCATGTGATCAGTAGATGAAACGGTGCAGTGGCGAGGACTCCGTCAGCAATATGGTCACGCGGTGAGCAAGCCGCTGCCATGCGTCTTCCTCCGCATACGTGAGCCTCACGTCCTCGCCGTCGGCGGTTGCCAGCGCTGTGGACAAGGTCTCCGTGTCGGCGTCCGGAGTCAGGTCCATCATCGACATCACGCGCGCGAACGCGCCCACCAGACCGACTGCGGTGTTCTCGGTAGGGGAGGGGAGGCCCCGGAGCGCAGCGGCAAGGCCTTCGGGGAGGTTCGATGTTGCTACGAGGGCTCGGGACAGCTCACGCAACACCGCATAGAGCAGGTCGATTCGTGCGGTCGGCAAGCTGACGATCCTCAGGCCCTCGTGCTCGAAACGACCGTTCGGGGTCCACACCCTGGGTCCTCGCGCCACCGCCTCGGCCAGTGAGTCCCGGTTGCGCCGGAAGGCCGCCAACCCGTCCACCAGCAGCTCGTGTTCACGCATCCCCCGGGTGGATTCGGCCAGGGGCATCAGCAGGAGCTTCTCTGCCCGGTCGCACTGAGCATCGAAGTCTCTGTCCACAACACAGAGACGAGCGGGCATGAGCTGCTTCTGCTGTTCCATGCCAATCACTCTGCCAGTTGGCTCGGACAGGCGTATCCGCCGCTCGTTAAAGACAGCGGCGGCGGCACAGCGAAGCTTGCGTCTCAGAACGTGACATGACGCTGCCAGTGCTCGAACAAGGCGGCGTCGCCGAGCACTTCGATCCGCTCGTCGGCCTGCGGGAGCCGCCCCAGCAGTGCGAGCAGCAGATCGCCGGCCAGGCGACCATCGCATGGGTCTGATCCACCAGTGCGTCGGCGAGACGATCCGTACTCAGCACGGGCCCGACGGTGCCGTACGGATGCGGGGACATCGAGGGCTGCCTGCCCTGCTGCTGATCGCGGGCGGTGTGGGTGTGTCGACCGGGTTGGTGGCGCTTGCCGTACCCGCGGCGGCCTTGGCCCGCGGGAACGCGGCCGACAGCGGCCTGCTGATCGCCATGACTTCCGCAGGGGAGATCGTCGGAGGGCTGATCTTCGGCGCCCGCAACTGGCGGTGGTCCTACGCCCGTCTGCTGCTCACTGCGCTCACCGGCTCGGTCGTGGCCGCCGGCGGTGCCGCCGCGGTGGCGGGGGACCCGGTGCTGCTGTATCCGGCGCTGTTTCTGACCGGGGTGCCGGGTGGGCCCTTCGCCATCGCATGCTCTGCGATCTTGGACGAGCTCGCGCCGCGAGCCGCGCTGACCTCGGCCTACTCCCTGATGGTCAGCGTCGGTTTGCTGGGCACTTCGCTGGGCAGCGGCGCCGGCGGGACGCTCGTGGACTCCGCCGGACACCGGCAGCTGTTCGCGCTCAACGCCTGCTGGCTGCTTGTCCTGCTGGCCGCCGGGTTCCTGCTGCGCCGGGTGCTCGCCGGGCAGCCCGCGGCCAACGCAGCACCGTCGCCGCCGAGTTCGAGCCCGGCGATGCGTTCGAGCCGGGCCGGATGACTCGCCGGCCGCGGCCTGGAACCGGGGCACCTCGCCCGTACGAGAACCCGTACGAGAACCCGTACGAGAACCCGTACGAGAAGCGGCGGAGGCCGGCCCGCTGCCCCGCGTCCAACCCTCGGCGTTGCGGGTCAGAGGCTTATGGCGAACATCCATGCCCCGAGGAGCACCCCGAGGCCGCAGAGGATCACGCCGATCACGGCCAGCGGCTTGCCGCGGCGGTGTCCGGTGCAGCCGGCGATCGCGAGGACGAGTCCGCCCGCCGCGGGCGGGAATCCGACGTACCTCCGCTCGCTGAGCACGTCCATCGGGAGCAGCGGCACGACGCACGCGAGAAGACCGAGGACGACCGCGGCCATCGCCAGCCCGAACCCCCGGGGAGGGCCCAACGGAGGCCGGCCGCCGGGCAGTCCGGGACCGGCCCAGGGCTGTTGCGGTCGAGGGTGTTGCGGCGACGGGCCATTGGTCACGAGGGCTCCTCACTAGGCTTCGATCGGCGCGGGCCCTAGCCCGGCGAGGTGATCGGAGCGTACGAAGCGCAGTGCGTCTCGGCAATACGGGGCCGGCAGGGTCAGTGCTGCTTCCGTGCCCCGTCCACCGGCAGGCATCCACCGTCAAGCCACTGGGAACCACGGCCCCGTCCTGCTGCGCGCACGCCGGCTTCAAAGCGCCCCGCACAGTTGCTCGTTCGGTGGCGAGGCGCAGGGAAGATGCCCCTGGCCGCGTACGGCGTGCCGTCCGCTGCCTGTGACGAGGTAGTCGAGGAAGCCGGCGGCGATCGATCCTGCGGGGGGCTGCCCGTAGGTGTATGCGTATTCGATCTCGCGGTACGGGTACGCGCCCGTCAGCAGGTCCTCGGCCACCTGACCGTCCGTGGTGGCCTCGGCGGAGGACGTGCGGCCGTTGAGCTTCAGCGTGTGCAGGCCGCGGTGCCCGGAGGCCGCGCGCAGTTCGGAGTAGCCGACGGCGCCCGGTGTCTTCTCGACGGTCTTCAAGACCTCCTCCGTGCTGTCCAGTTCGCAGCGGACGACGGGAGCGCGTGGATCGTCCCGAGTCACGCAGTCGCGTGAGGAATACGCCTGTTCGCCGCCGCTCAGGACCCGGCGCTGGAAGACCTCACGGGTCCCCGAGTCCGCGCCGCGGCTCACCAGCCGGACGGGGAGGTCCCGCCCGCCGACGTCCTTCCAGTTGCGGATCGTGCCGCGGTAGATGTCCCGTACCTCGCGGAGCGACAGGTCGCGCACCCGTGCATCGTCGTTCACCACCAGCGTGAAGACGGACACGGCGACCTGGGCTCCCCTCAGCTGCTTGTAGTTGGCGGGCTTCGGGCCGTCCGACAGGGTCAGATGCGCGGGGGTGCCGTGCCCGGCAGCGCTGCCGGCCACCTCCAGTGCTCTGATGCCGGCCATGCTGCCCGTCGCCTGGACGGTGATCTTCGCGCCGGGGCATTCCTTCTCGTACGCACGGGCGGCGTCCCGGAGCGCCGGCGCGAACGCCGTGGAGCCTGTGACGGTCAGTTCGCCGCGTGCGCAGCCCAGGGGGGCGGGCGAGGGCTTGCCCAGCGTGAATACGAGCGGTTCGAAGAGGAGAAGCGCGGCGAGAAAGGTGACGAGCCCCAACACCCGGTTGCTGGGCCGGGGTTGCTTGCGGTTGCGTTTGACGGCCCCGTCCTTGAGGCCGCCGCTCACGGTCACCTCACCGCCGACTCCGGAACCGGTCAGCAGCACCAGCAGCTTGAAGTGTTCGCCCTTGTTCAGCGGAACCTTGGGCACGGAGATCGCGTTGCCGTCGTGACGCAGGCCCAGGTAGCGGGTGAAGTGCTGCATCAGGTGGCTGTGGCTGGGTTCTGTGACTGCGACTCCGGTGACCGTCCGCTCGGTGAACGTGACGGTGAGGCCGGTGAGTTCGCGCGAGGTGTAGTCGTCCGAGGCGATGCCGCGCAGCCCGTCGTTCTCGATGCGCAGCAGCACCAGCGACGCGTCGGACATCTCCGGTGCCTCTCCGAACAGCCCCAGCCGCACGTCCGGTTGGCCGTTGTGCGCGTCACCGCCTATCGGGGTGTCCATCTGGACGCGGTAGCCGATGCGTTTGAGCCCCGGTATCAGCCGCTCGTATGCCAGAACGCCTACCGTCGCGAGGACGCCGAGCACCGCCAGCAGGCTCTCCGGGCTCAACCACTCCATGGGTGCCTCGCACGCTCGATTCGCTTGTGTGTGCTCAACGTACGAGGACGGAACGGGCACGACGCGGGCTTGACCCGGCCCGTCGGCCGAAGTTCACCGCCCGTTAGCGACCGGGACCGTGACCGGTACCGGGCCCGTGACCGGTACCGGGTCCGTGACCGGTACCGGGTCCGTGAACGTGGACATCGCATGTTCGGCTGCTGCCGGGACGCGGGCGTGCATAGGCTCCGTCCACATGGGCGTGGCCTTCAACTACAACGATCACTACCACCCGCTGCTGCTGAAACAGGTTCCTGAGGGAGCGCGGACGGCGCTGGACGTCGGCTGCGGGACGGGGCGGTTCGCGCGGCTGCTCGCGGAGCGGGGGCTCGACGCCGAGGGTGTGGACGCCCATGAGGGGGTCGTCGCGCAGGCGCGGGCGGCCGGGGGCGGCCCCCGCTACCGCCGTGCCGATGTGCGCGAGTGGCAACTGGCCGACTCCCACTACGACTTCATCTCGTGCATCGCCAGCCTCCACCACATGCCGTTCGAGACCGTGCTGACGTTGCGGAAGGCTCTCGCCCCGGGCGGTGTCCTGGCGGTGCTGGGGCTCTACGCCGTCAGGTCGGCGGCCGACGCGGTGTGGGCCCTCCCGGCGTTGTCCCTGCTCAAGGCGGACAAGGTGCTCAGCAGACGCCGCCCCGACCGGTCCGAACCGCCCGTGCGGGTCCCACTGGTCTGGCCGCCCCCGATGTCGTACGCCGCGACCCGCACCGAAGCGGCACGGCTCCTGCCGGGGTCGACGCTGCGGCGTCTGGTGTTCTGGCGGTATCTGCTGGTGTACCGGGCCGGACGGGACGTCGACGGCGTCGCCTGAGGGCCGCCCCGCAGACGAACTCCAGCTTTGTGATCGTTTCCCCTTCAGCCCGGGCCGCCGCCGAGGCTGATCTCATTGCCGTCCGCGTCCCGGTAGATCACCTTGGTCACGCCGCCTTCGTACGTTTCACGCTCCGCGGGCTCGATGCCCTGGCGAGCGACCTGGGCGACCCGTTCGTCGAGATCGTCGACGAACGTCAGCACCAGGGCGTTTCCCGCCCGGTCCGGGTCCTCCACGATGTAGACGTAGCGATGCTCGGCCACCTCCCACACCGCCTCGATGTCGTTCGGCAGAAACGACGGCTTTCCGCCGAAGAACCGCTCGTACCACGGCAGGGCCGCGGCGTAGTCGGTGACGGGGATGCCGGCGAAGAGTTCCCGAGCCATGCCGTCCTCCATGTCCAGTGGATGTGGCGTCCGTATCGACTTCGGCAGCGCCGAAAACTCATCGCCGTCCCGGTTGGCTCGCGATGGCCGGCCACGCAGTGGCCCGGGCCGGGCCGGTCCACGGCTGTGCTGAGGCGGCTCGTGGGGGCCAGGGGGCCAGGGGCGGCAGCAGCCGGGCGAGGCAGGTCAGCTCCGTACGGCGACGGTGATGATCTCCGGGCTGCCGTCCGCCAAGGGCCTGCCGTCCCAGTCGCCGAACTGCTCCGCGACCTTCAGCCCGGCCTCCGCCAGGAACGACGACAGCTCCCGCGCACCGAGGAATCGCAGCGTGCTGCGGGAGGTCTGCGGGACGGCCCAGCGGGGGCCTGTGAGGGTGTGACGGAAGGTGACGGTGTCTCCCACGGGCGGTTCCGCCTCGTGCCGGGAGCGCAGTACGCCGCCCCGCGGATCGGCCAGCTCCACCTCGTTCTCCGGGACCCAGTGCTCCCACGCCCGGGCGGCGGGATTGCGCGTCTCGAAGGCGAAGCGTCCGCCCGTCGTGAGCGCGGCGCGGATCGCGGTCAGCGAAGAGCGCAGCTGCTCGTCCTCGACGAACACCTGAAAGGCGTGCCCGGTCATCACCACGAGCTCGAACTCGCCCTGCCAGGCGACGGTTCCGGGCTCGCCGGGCACCCACTCGACGTCCGGGCGCCGCCGGCGTCCCTGGTCGAGCATCGCCTCCGCCGGGTCCAGCCCGCACAGGCGGCCGGTGTGGCCCGCCTTTCGCGCCATGTGCAGGAGCTCGCCCGTACCGCAGCCGATGTCGAGGACGGTGGGCGCGGACATCACGTACGGGAGATAGAAGCCGAAGTCGTCCCGCCCGGCGCAGAGGGTGTCGTACAGCTCGGCGAGCCCGGGGTCGGAGAACAAGCGGTCCACCATCGGGCCTGTCTAACGGGCGGGTGGCTGAGGCCGCCACTGGATTTCCGGTCCGTCCTCCGCCGTGCCGTGCAGGGCCGGCGCTCGGACCGTACGGCTGCCGCGGCCAGCCCGCCCCTCGCGGCCTGCGTCACCCATCTGGCCCACCAGGTTCCCCGGCCCCCCGGACACGGCGGTTAGCTTCGACGAGGGGAGGCTCATCCAGCGCGCGGAGCCGCCGCAGGTGTCGGCCGGCCTCGCTCGCCAGCAGGTAAGGAGACACTCCATGGCTCGTGGCATGTCCATCCACATCGGGCTCAACAAGGTGGATCCCAAGAAGTACGGCGGCTGGGACGGCAAGCTCGTCGCCTGCGAGAATGACGCCCGGGACATGGACCGGCTCGCCAAGGAAGCCGGCTTCCGTGACCGTACGACCCTTCTCACGAAGGACGCGACGGTCGCCAACCTGAACACCGAACTCCGCAAGGCCGCACGGACGTTGGACGCCGGCGACATCCTGCTCTTCACGTACTCGGGCCACGGCGGCCAGGTGCCGGACATCAACGGTCCGGAGGACGAACCCGACCGCCTCGACGAGACCATGGTCATGCACGACAGGGAGTACATCGACGACGAACTCTTCAAGGAGTTCGAAGAGTTCGCCGAAGGCGTCCGCATCCTCGCCTTCCTCGACAGCTGCCACAGCGGCAGCGGCATCAAGGTCCGGGAGATCCTCACCCCGGAGGCCATGAAGGAGCAGTTCCAGACGACCGAACCCGCCGCCGTCGAGCAGACCTCCCGGCTGATGCCGCTTGAGCGGCAGGCCGAGGCCTACGAGCGTGACAAGGACTTCTTCGACACCATCCAGCGCGAACTCAACGCCAAGGACAACCGCGAACTCGGCGCGAGCGCGCTGCTCATCTCGGCCTGCCAGGACAACCAGCTCGCTGCCGACGGCCTGCGCAACGGCCGTTTCACCGGGACGCTCCTGCAGGTGTGGAACGAGGGCAAGTTCGGGGGCGGATACCGCGCGTTCCACCGCGAGATCCTCAAGGCGATGCCCGCGGTCCAGAGCCCCAACTTCTTCACGACGGGCCGGAGCAACAAGAGGTTCCTGCGGCAGCGGCCCTTCACGATCTGAGCGCGGTCCGCGGCGCGGCCGGAAATGCGGCCGGACGCCGGTCCGGACGCCGGTCCGGCCGCTGCTCCCGTCCGCGCCGGCGGCCGCCGTCCCGCAGTCCCGTCGTCACGCCGGCGGCCGTTCCGTCGCCGCGCGCCATCCCGGGCCCCGCCTGGCGCCACACCTGGCGCCCCACACCGGGCGTCCGCATCAGCGCAAACGAGAGGCTCTAATCCTTCTCAGAGCGTCAGATGCACAGCACATTTCGCCTCGCCTCTTGCAAATGCAAGTGCGGCTTGGTTGCCTTGCAGGCATGCAGAGCTACACGATCGGCCAGGCAGCGCGTCTGCTGGGCGTCAGCCCCGACACGGCGCGGCGCTGGGCGGACGGGGGCAAGGTCGCCACGCATCGGGACGAGGCGGGCCGGCGTCTGATCAAGGGGCGGGATCTGGCCGCGTTCTCAGTCGAGTTGGGGCAGGGCGGCCATGCGGACGAGGAGATCTCGTACACCTCGGCGCGCAACGCATTTCCCGGCATCGTCACCGCGGTGAAGACCGGTGACGTCGCGGCACAGGTCGAGATCCAGGCCGGTCCGCACCGGCTCGTGTCCCTGCTGACCCGCGAGGCCGTGGAGGAACTGGGGCTCGAGGTCGGGATGCAGGCGACCGCCCGCGTGAAATCCACCAACGTGCACATCGACCGGCACTGAACTCCGGCCCATGCCCCCTGCCACCTCCCCCTGCCTCCCGTGCCCCCGCGATCCGAGGAGTTCCGCGATCATGACCGCCGCCCGCGCCAGGTTCTGTACCGCATCAGCGGCAGTGGCCGCAGCTCTCGTCCTGCCGCTCGCCGCCTGCGGGAGCGGCGCGAGCGGCGGAGGCGAGCAGGACTCCGGGAACGGACGGAAGACGGAGCTGACGGTCCTCGCCGCCTCCTCGCTCACGGACGTCTTCAAGGAGGCGGGTGCCGAGTACGAGAAGGAACACCCGGGCATCAAGGTGAAGTTCTCCTTCGCCGGTTCCCAGGAGCTGGCCGCCCAGGTCGAACAGGGCGCACCCGCCGACGCGGTGGCGACCGCGGACACCCGGACGATGGACGGGATCAAGGCGGACACCGGGACGCCCACGGTCTTCGCGAAGAACCGGCTCGTGATCGTCACCAAGAAGGGGAACCCCGAGAAGACCGGGAGCCTGAAGGATCTCTCCGACCCGAAGCTGAAGGTGGTCCTCGCCGCTCCCGAGGTGCCGGTGGGCCGCTACGGCAAGCAGGTCCTCGACAAGCAGAAGGCCGAGGTCGAGCCGGTCTCGGAGGAGGCCAACGTACGTGCCGTTCTGAGCAAGGTCGGACTGGGCGAGGCCGACGCCGGCATCGTCTACAGGACCGATGCCGCCGCCGTGCCCGGCAAGGTCGACGCCGTCCGGATCCCGGACGGGCAGAACGCCGTCGCCTCCTACCCGGCCGCCGCCCTCAAGTCCTCCGAGAACCCGGAGGCGGCCGGGGAGTTCGTGAAGTGGCTGAGTTCACCCGCGCCGCAGAAGATCCTCCGGGACGCCGGCTTCCAGAAGCCGTAGCAGGTACGTATCCGAGGCCTTGAGGCATCCCCGATGAGAAGCCACCGTCTGCGGGCTCCGCTGGCCCTCGCCGTGCCCGGAGTGCTGGCGATCGCGTTCCTGCTGATCCCCCTCGCCGGCATCCTGGTCCGTACGGAATGGCACCGGCTCGGCGCCCACTTGACGAGCCCCGGCGTCACCGAGGCGCTCTCGCTCTCGTTCGTCGTCTCGTTCTGGGCTCTCGGCCTGTCGCTCGTACTGGGTGTGCCGCTCGCCTGGCTGCTGGCCCGCGCCGACTTCCCGGGCAAGGCGCTGGTCCGTTCCCTCGTACTGCTTCCCATGGTGCTGCCGCCCACCGTCGCCGGTGTGGCACTGCTGCTCGGACTGGGGCGGCGGGGCCTGGTCGGGCCGTGGCTGGAGAGCGCGTTCGGGATCACGCTGCCCTTCCACACCTCGGGCGCCGTGCTGGCCGCGACGTTCGTCGCCATGCCGTTCCTCGTCATCAGCCTGGAGGGGGCGCTGGCCGGGCTCCGGCCGGGCTACGAGGAGACGGCGGCGTCGCTGGGGGCCTCGCCGATACGGGTGTTCTTCACGGTCACCCTGCCCATGGTCGGTCCCGGGCTGACGGCCGGCGCGGCCCTCACCTGGGCGCGTGCGCTCGGGGAGTTCGGCGCCACGATCACTTTCGCGGGGAACCTCGCGGGCGTCACGCAGACCCTTCCGCTCCAGGTCTATCTCCTGCTGCAGAACTCCCCGGAGGCAGCGACGTCCGTGTCCCTGCTGTTGCTGGCCATCGCGATGGCGGTACTCGTCGCACTGCGTGGGCGCTGGACGGGCGGCGGCCACGACAGCCGTACGGGCCGGAAGTCGAGCGCCCGGCGGGCGCCCGACACCGACGGCCACACCGACACCGACGGCGATACCAACCGCGACCCCGACCCCCACTCCGCCCCCCACCCCGACCCCGACCCCGGTGACCCCGGCCTCGAAGCGGCCACTCACGCGGCCACTTCCCCCGACCCGTTGCCGGCCCCTTCGTCCCCGGGCGACGCCAACCTCCCGCTCCCGGGCACGAGTTGCTCCCTGCACGCCGACGTCACCGGTTTCGACCGGCTGACCCTCGACGCGCCACCCGGCACCACCATCGCCGTCGTCGGCCCCAACGGAGCGGGCAAGACCACCCTCCTGCGCGCCCTGCTCGGCCTCACCGACCGTGCCCACGCCCGCCTGAGCCTCGGCGGTACGGACGCCACGGCCACGCCCCCGCACCGCCGCGGCGTCGCATGGGTGCCCCAGGACGGCGCGCTCTTCCCGCACTTGAGCGCCCTCGCCAACACGGCGTACGGACTGCGCGCGCAGGGGGTTCCGCGGCGCGAGGCGCGAAGCACGGCGCAGGACTGGCTGGACCGCCTCGGCGTGGGCCGGCTGGCGCATCGCAGGCCCGCGCAGCTCTCCGGAGGACAGGCCCAACGGGTCGCGCTGGCACGGGCGTTGGCAGCACGCCCCCGGCTGCTGCTGCTGGACGAGCCGCTCGCCGCGCTCGACCGTACGACCCGGGCCCGCGTGCGCCGGACCCTGCGCACGCACCTGGCGGGATTCCGCGGCGTCTGCCTGGTCGTGACGCACGATCCCGTGGAGGCCGTCTCACTCGCCGACCGCATCCTCGTGCTCGACGACGGCCGGGTGCTCCAGGAGGCGGCGCCCGCGGAAGTGACGCGGCGTCCGCGTTCGCCGTGGGTAGCCCGCATGCTCGGGCACAACGCCTGGCCCGGCAGCTTCACTTCGGACGGGAGGCTGGCGCTGCGCGGCGGCGGCTCGCTCGTCGTCGCGGAGCCGCTGGGCGAGGGCAAGCCGGCGCTTGCGGTGGTCGCCCCCGAGGCCGTCTCCGTGCACCGGCGCCGGCCCGACGGCAGCCCGCGCAACGTATGGTCCGGCACCGTCCGCGAGATCGCCGCCGCGGGCGGCCGTATGCGCGTCGTGGTCGCACTGGACGGCGCGCCCGAACTGGTCGCCGAGATCACCCCGCAGGCCGCGAGCGAACTGGCCCTGGCGGACGGCGTGTCCGTCTGGACGAGCGTCAAGGCCACCGAGATCACCCTCGTCGGACTCTGACCCGCCCGGCCCCGCGCGAAGGCCCCCGCGGAGGACCCGGTGAAGGGCCCGGTGGAGAGTCCCGCCAAGGTCCCGCCAAAGGCCCCGCGCTTCCCGCGAGTTGCTTCGGCGCGGCTTCTTCACCCCTTCTCCACCGCCGGTTTGAGGCGGAATTGAGGGTCTTCTTGAGGCCGACTTGAGAGTCACGTAGACGCGCTACGGATTTCGTACTCCAAGTGCCCCGACGCCGCCCCTCAGTTCGTCCACAACGTGAGACGGCACCGCTCTTCAGTGGTCCAACCAGGGAAGAACGAGCCCGAATTGGTGTGGCTGCGGGTGATTCATGCCACCGGAATCCTTCACGTGACACAGAAAGTGTCACTTGTTGCTGGAACAGGGTTGTCGCGTACATGGCCCGTTGCTTCTACTGGCGGTCGCACGGAATCCGTCTTCATCCGTGGAAGGAACCCCCCATGAACCGTCCCCCAAGCAGACGTGCCAAGCGCGTCCTGCTCGCTCTCGCCGCCGCCGGCGGCGGCGTGATCGCGACCGCTGTGGCCGTCCCGGCCGCGAGCGCCGGCACCGCCGACGGTGCGAAGGCCGCCTACCAGGCGTCCTGCCCCGTGGGAGCCGAGATCAGCCAAGGTCACCACGAAGGCCACGACGGAGTGGACCTCGCCGCCCCGATCGGTACGCCGATCTTCGCGGCCGGCCCGGGAGAAGTCACCGAGTCCGGCCCTGCCTCCGGTTACGGCCAGTGGGTGCGCATCAAGCACCCGGACGGCTCCGTCACCGAGTACGGGCACATGAACGAGCGGTTCGTCCAGGTCGGCGACACCGTCGAGGGCGGAGCGCGGATCGCCTCCGTCGGCAACGAGGGCCAGTCGACCGGTCCGCACCTGCACTTCGAGGTCCACATCGACGGCGGTACGGGCGTCGGCGACGACCCGCTGGCCTACATGTCGGAGCGCGGCGTCTCCCTGCCATGCCAGCCCTGACCGGTTGATCCGCCGGATCGCCGGCACCTGACCGGATCCGGGACGGGCCCGGGACGCCCCAATCCCCCCGCGGGCGGCGGCACTTCGGGCGCCGCGCGCCCGGGCGGACCGGCCGGACCGGGGCCCGGGCCCACCACAACGCAACGCAACGAACCGCCCCGTAACGAATCGCACAACCACCCCCCAGGCACCCGAGGAACGGCGCCGAAGCCCCGGCACACCCCACGTGCCGTGAACGGCGTAAGGGCGTACCACGCCAACCCCCCTGGCACCGGCCTTGACCCGGCGCGCCGGCCGGCGCCAGGAGTTCGATCCCCCCACCACGTGCCGGAGCCGGATCCAGAGAGGCAAACAGAGCCGATGAACACACGAAAGAGAGTCCTGGCGGCGACGCTCGGAGGCGCGCTCGTCGCGGGCCTGGCCGTGGCCGGTCATCAGGCGACGGCTGCCACGCCGGAGGCCGAGCCGACGATGAACGAGGCCTTCACCAAGGCCGCTTCGGAGTTCGACGTGCCGCGCGACCTGCTCGTCGCCGTGGGTTACGCCGAGACGCACCTGGACGGTCACAAGGGCGAGCCCAGCCAGGACAACGGCTTCGGCGTCATGCACCTGGTCAGCAACCCCGAGCGCAAGACCCTGGAGCAGGCCGCCGAGATCACCGGCGAGTCCGAGGCCGACCTGAAGAAGAAGGACGCCGCCAACATCCGCGGCGGCGCCGCCGTGCTCCGCGCGAAGGCCGACAAGGCCGGCCTGAAGGCCTCCGACCGCGAGCGCGTCGAGGCCTGGTACCCGGCCGTCGCCGCATACGGCGGTGCCGACAGCGCCTCGCTCAAGCGCCTCTACGCGGACGCCGCCTACGACTTCGTCAGCAAGGGCATCCCGGCCAAGGGCACCAAGGTCCGCATGTCCCCGGAGAAGGTCACGCCCGAGCGCGGCAAGCTCGCGAAGGCGGCGGCCCCCGGCACCGGCACGAAGAGCGAGGACTACCCGCCGGCCATCTGGAACCCGGCCGACCCGGCGAACTTCAGCGCCGGCCGTGAGGCGGCCATCTCCCAGGTCGTCGTCCACGTGACCCAGGGCGAGTACGCCGGGACGATCAACTGGTTCAAGAACCCCGAGGCCGAGGTCAGCGCGCACTATGTGGTGCGCTCCTCCGACGGCGAGATCACCCAGATGGTGCGCGACGGCGACACCGCCTGGCACGCCAGGGGCGGCAACGCCTCCGGCCTCGGCATCGAGCACGAGGGCTTCGTCGACGACCCGTCCTGGTTCACCGACGCCATGTACCGCGCCTCCGGTGCCCTGACCAAGCACCTGTGCGACAAGCACGGCATCCCGAAGGACCGTGCGCACATCGTCGGCCACAACGAGGTCCCCGGGAACGACCACACGGACCCGGGCCCCAACTGGAACTGGGACACGTACATGGGCTACGTGAACGGCTGAGCGAACAGCCGGCCGACATACGTGGGAAGCGCTTCGGCGCGGACAAGTAAGTGATTCGGCGGCCCGGCGAACGGCCGGGCCACCGGGTCGTTCATACGAGGGCCCCCGGGCTCCGGGAGCCGGGCCCGGAGCCCGGGGGCCCTCAGCTGTTCTTCTCGTCGCGGTCCCGTCGCCGCGGCCGTCATTCGAGGGGCGGCACTTCCTCACCCTGAACCGCCTGCACGTCCAGCTCGATCCGCAGCGTCGTGCCGATCGCCGCGATCCCGGCCGCCAGGATCTGGTTGTAGTTCATCGCGAACTCCTCGCGCTTCAGCTCCGCCGTCGCACGGAAGGCCGCCCTGGTGCCGCCCCACGGGTCGGGCCCGTACCCCAGGTAGGTCAGGCTCAGCGAGACGTCCCGTACGACCCCGTGCATCGCCAGCCAGCCGTGCACCGTCCAGCGGTCGGTGCCCGCGGGCTCCACGGCATGGCTGCGGTAGGTGAGCTGCGGATGCCGCTCGGCGTTGAGGAAGTCCTCCGAACGCAGGTGCGCATCGCGTATCCGGTTGCCCGTCTCGATGCTCGCGGCCTGGATCACGGCCTCCACCGACGACTTGTGCGGCTCCTCGTCGATCTCGATACGGGCCTCGAAGTCGGTGAAGCGGCCGTGCACGCTGGAGATCCCCAGGTGCTGGGCCGTGGCTCCCACCGTGGAGTGGACGGGGTCGACGGTCCACGGCCCGGGCGGCGGCAGTTCGTTGCCTCCTTCCCGTACGAGCACGAGCGTCCCGAGATCGGCCCGTCCCGAGGCGGTCACGAGAGCGGTGGCGGCGGCGGGCGCATAGCCCAGGGCGGTGGCGATCACCGTGTACGGCCCCGCGGGCAGTGCCTCCTCGCTCTGCGTGACGCCTTCGTCGTCGGCCTCCACGCGGAGCACCTGAACGCCCGTCATGTCGGTCACGGTCAGCACGGCGTGCTGTACCGGCCACCCCTCGTGGGTGTGTATCTGCGCCCGTACGCCTGCGCCTGCCATCTTCCGATTCGCTCCTTCTCGTTCGGGCCCGGTCTGTACGGCCCGCCCCGTGACGGGTCCGGCAACCGGTGCCGGGGCCGTCCCGCCCGACGCCCCCGGCCCAGTCTTCCTTCCGCATCCGGCGGGCGGGAAGTGCGCTGCGGGATCTTCCGGTTCCGGTCTGCGCACCTCGTCGTCCGGGTCGCCCGGCAGCCGCACGGGGTGGTCCGGCGTCCGTCCGTCGTCCGCTTGGCCTCGGCCGCGGGCGCCGGCGTGCCCTACTTGCACGCGCCGCCCGTCCGCCCCTCCGCCCCTCCGTCCACCCGTCCGGTCCCGGCCGGCACGGCACCGCTGCCGCACGTGGCGGGACGGACGGAAGGAAGGACAGGTCGGGAGTCCTACTCGTCCGGGTGGTGCAACTCGATGTCGTGGGCATCCGGACCTGCGCCCTCGACATTGAGCGCGGTCGCCACCGGCGGATAGCCGCTGGCGATGATCGAGTAATCGCCGGCGTCGAGGTCGGTGAAGCCGTACGCGCCGTCCTCACCGGTCGTCGCCGTGGCGACCACGTTCCCCGCGGCGTCGACGAGCGTCACACGGGCGTCCGGCAGCGGACTCGCGTCGACGCCGGCGCGGATCACGCCCTGCACGCGCGCACCTGCCGCCAGATCCAGGTCGATACGGGTGATGCCCTGCCCCTCGATCTCCACCGGCCGCGCCATGGGCCGGTAGCCGGGAGCGTTGACCGCGAGCGTGAAGGTGCCGGTGACGAGCTCGTCGAAGGCGAACTCGCCCCGCTCACCCGTCCGTCCGGTGGCCAGCACCTCGCCCCGCTCGTCGGTGACCACGACCATCGCGGCACGCACGGGCTGCCCGTCGCCGGAGCTGCGCACACGGCCGGCCAGCCCGCTGGTCGCCGACAGCCGGACGTCGTGGCTCAGCGGCTCGTCCCCGACGGTGATCGTCGTCGCCTGCGGCTGGTGTCCGTCGGCGGCGGCGATCAGCACGTAACTCCCGGGCCCGGGGGTGTCCATGCCGTAGCGGCCGTCCGTACGCGCCACGGAGCGGCCGAGCTGACGTCCGCTCAGCGAGATGAGCGTGACGGCCGCGCGGGGCACGCCCCGGCCCTCCACGTTGCGGACCGTGCCGAGCACCGAGTGCCGGGAGGCGGCCAGCGGTTCGTTCGGGTCGGGCTCGCCCCCGGGCGGTGCCGCGTGCTGCCCCGGGTGGCCGCCGTCGCCCGCACCGGTGTAGCCGGGCGGGTAGGCGGTGGGACCGCCGAACCCGGCGTGACCGGCGTGACCGGCGTGACCTGCGGTGCCCTCCGTCGCGTACGCACCGTCCTGCCGGAGGAACTGCGCCGCGGCGGCGTCCCCGGTCTCGGCGGACTGGTCGATCCCTGAAGACGTCTTGAGCGGCACCTCCTTGACGAACAGCACCAGCAGCAGGCCGAGCAGCGCGACGGGCGCCGCGTAGAGGTAGATGTCGCCGATGCCGTGTCCGTACGCGGATTCGATGACATCCCGTATCGGCGCGGGCAGCTTGGCCAGGTCCGGGATGTCGCTGCCGGCACCGCCCGTCGGCCCGCCGTGCTCGACGCCGAGCTTGTCCAGACCGTCGTCGACGTAGTCGGAGATGCGGTGCGCGAGGACCGCGCCCAGTACGGAGACACCGACGGCGCCACCGAGCGAGCGGAAGAAGTTCACCGCCGAGCTGGCCGCGCCGAGGTCCGTCGACTCCACCTGGTTCTGCGTGGCCAGCACCAGGTTCTGCATCATCATGCCGACGCCCACACCGACGCCGGCCATGAAGAGCGCCAAGTGCCAGTACTCGGTGTCGTGCCGCATCGTGCCCAGCAGGCCGAGCCCCGCGGTGAGCAGAACGCCCCCGGAGCAGAGCCAGATCTTCCACTTGCCCGTACGGCTGATGATCAGCCCGGAGAGCGTCGTGGAGAGGAACATCCCGACGATCATCGGGATCGTCATCACACCGGCCATCGTCGGCGACTCGCCGCGCGCCAGCTGGAAGTACTGGCTGAGGTAGACCGTCGCGCCGAACATCGCGATGCCGACGAACATGGAGGCCATCGACGTCAGCGTGATGGTGCGGTTGCGGAAGAGCCGCAGCGGAATGATCGGCTCGCTCGCCTTGGCCTCGACGAGGATGAAGAGCAGCGTCAGCAGCAGCGAGCCGCCGACCATCGCATAGCTCTCCCACGACAGCCAGGCGTACTTGTCACCGGCGAACGTCACCCAGATCAGCAGGAGCGAGGCCGCCGAAGCGACGAGGAAGGCACCCGCCCAGTCGATCTTCACCCGGCGCTTGACCAGCGGAAGGTGCAGCGTCTGCTGGAGCAGCAGCAGCGCGATGACGGCGAAGGGAATGCCGACGTAGAAGCACCAGCGCCAGCCGAGCCAGCTGGTGTCGGTGATGACGCCGCCCAGCAGCGGCCCGCTCACCATCGCGACGGCGAAGGAAGCGCCGATGTAGCCGGTGTAACGGCCGCGCTCGCGCGGGGAGATCATCGCCGCGATCACAGTCTGGGTCAGGGCGGAGATGCCGCCCATGCCTATGCCCTGCACGGCGCGCGACGCGATCAGCATGCCGGTGTTCTGCGCGAGACCGGCGCTGGCGGAGGCCAGCACGAAGACGACGATGGCCGTCTGTATCAGCACCTTCTTGCTGAACAGGTCGGCCAGCTTGCCCCACAGGGGGGTCGACGCCGTCATCGTCAGCAGCGAGGCCGCCACCACCCAAGTGTACGAACTCTGCCCTCCGCCGAGTTCCGAGACGATCTGGGGCAGGGCGTTGGCGACGATCGTGGAGGACAGGATGGCGACGAACATGCCGAGCAGCAGCCCGGACAGTGCCTCCATGATCTGCCGGTGCGTCATGGGTGCGGCGCCGCCCGGCCCGTTGGTCGCGGGCATGTGATTCTGCGACGCGTCGCCCGCCCCGCCGCCGGAGCCGGTGCCCTGCACACCGGATGGTGTGGTCGTGGCCATTCTTTCCCTAACTCTTCTTCAGTGCCGTGCAGTGTTCCTGCTGTGGTCCGTGGTCGTGATGGTCCGTGCCCGTGGTGCGTGTGGTGCGTGTGGTGCCCGTGTTGCCCGCGTTTCCGGGCCTGCTGGTCGTACTGCTCATCGGTCTTCCGTCGCCCCCGGCGTACGGCCCGGCGCGGGCGTCCGCGCGGGAACCGTGGCGCGGCAGTCGCCGAAGCCCTCCCGCAGGCGCTCCAGCATCCCGTTCAACCGTGCGATGTCCTCCTCGGTCCAGTCGTGAAGAATGCCCTCCAAGGTCCTGGTCGTGGCCTTGGAGAGCGTGTCCAGTTGTCGGCCTCCCTGCTCGGTGAGGCGCAGCAGCCGGGAGCGTCCGTCCTCCGGATCGGGCTCGCGCTCGACCCATCCACGCTCCACGGTGTGGGTGACGTGGCGACTGGTGACAGACATGTCTACCGCCATCAGCTCCGCGAGACGACCCATACGCATCTCGCCGTACTTGTGAAGGAGCGTCAGGACGCCGGCGGAAGCGGGTGGACAGTCCGCCGGCAGTCCCCGCATCAGCTCTCGCCGGACGGCGCCGAGCCCGCTGAGGTGCCGGGCCAGTTCCTCATATCCGCTGCGTGCGGCTCGCGCGGGCATCCTCGCTCCTGATTATCGTTGCCTCAGGCAACAATAAGTTCGGTTAGTTGCGTTACGCAAATGATCCGGATGCAAGCGGAGGCAAAGAATCAGCAAAGCGGAGCTCTCTATGAGGCCCGGACCCCCGTCCTGGTCGCCGGGACAGGGCTGTCCGCCGCCCCGGGGCGTTCGCTATCGTCCTGCCCCATGGCTCACAACCCGCATGCTCCGCAAGGCCCCGACCCGTCCCAGGACCCGGCCGGCAGCACTCAGATGTTCCGCGCCTTCGTCGACGAGGAGAGCGCCGGCGCCGGCGCGCAGCGCCCCGCCGCGGCACAGGCGCCTTCTTCCGGCCCACGGGTCGGCCTGATCGTCGGAGTCGTCGCCGTCATCGCCGTTGTGGCGGCCGCCGTCTGGCTCGCGGTGGGCTGACGGGCGCCGTCCGTACCGCCTTCCCGTACCGCGCACGAAGCGGACCGCCTGCCGAGCGGACGACCGGATACGCACCGACCCTTTCGGTGCGCCCGGCCCCGGCGTTCACCCGGGTCCTCGGTCCCCGGTGACGGGGCGCCCCGGGTTGACGGGGCGTCTGCCCGTACGCCATGGACGCGCACGGGCCCGAGCGCACACGCCGGCGCTCACTCCTCCGCGGTCAGCCCTTCACGCAGCTGCGCCAGCGTGCGCGTCAGCAGTCGGGAGACGTGCATCTGCGAGATGCCGACCTCTTCGCCGATCTGCGACTGCGTCATGTTGGCGAAGAAGCGCAGCATGATGATCTGCCGCTCGCGCGAAGGCAGTTTGGCCAGCAGAGGCTTCAGCGACTCGCGGTACTCCACGCCTTCCAGCGCGCTGTCCTCGTAGCCGAGCCGGTCCGCGAGCGAGCCCTCGCCGCCGTCCTCCTCCAGGGCGGGGGAGTCGAGCGAGGAGGCGGTGTAGGCGTTGCCGACGGCGAGCCCGTCGACCACGTCCTCTTCCGACACCCCGAGGGCGTGGGCGAGTTCGGGGACGGTCGGGGAGCGGTCCAGCGTCTGCGACAGTTCGTCGCTCGCCTTCGTGAGCGCCAGACGCAGCTCCTGCAGGCGCCTCGGCACCCGCACCGACCATGAGGTGTCACGGAAGAAGCGCTTGATCTCCCCGACCACCGTTGGCATCGCGAACGTCGGGAACTCCACGCCGCGCTCGGCGTCGAAGCGGTCGATCGCCTTGATCAGGCCGATCGTGCCGACCTGGACGATGTCCTCCATGGGCTCGTTGCGGCTGCGGAAGCGCGCCGCCGCATACCGCACGAGGGGGAGGTTGAGCTCGATGAGGGTGTCCCGCACGTACGTACGTTCCACGCTGGGGGCGTCTCCCCGGCCGTCGGGACCAGGGGAAGTCTTGTCGAGCGCGGCGAGCCGCAGGAAGAGGGAGCGCGAGAGGGTGCGCGTGTCGATGGCATCGTGATCTGCGGGGGCTTCGGGGGCTCCCATGGCGTCGACGTCGTCGGTCGTGTTCTCAGTGAGCACCTTCGAGCTGCCCAGTTCTACGGACATGCCACCCCCTTGAGGTCGCGGACGGATCGCAGCGGCGCCCTCGGCTGAAGGGAGCACCTCCCCCTGCATACCGGAAGCACCGTCGCGGCAAACGCAGCTCTTGCAGAATGTCACAAGTAGGCAACGCGACGTAGCCCCATGTCGATAAAACTGCACAGCTGAGGAAGTTGAGCCGTCGGCATGGCTGACTCTGTCCGGTTATGCCTCGATTCGATTTGCGGCACGCAGGCGGGCGAAGCTCCGCGAGAGCAGCCGGGACACGTGCATTTGGGACACGCCCAGCTCGGCACTGATCTGTGACTGCGTCAGGTTCCGGTAGTAGCGCAGCAGCAGGATGCGCTGTTCGCGCTCCGGAAGCTGGACGAGCAGGTGCCTTACGAGATCGCGGTGTTCGACCCCGTCCAGCTCAGGGTCCTCGTAGCCGAGACGGTCGAGCAGACCCGGCAGGCCGTCCTCGCGTTCCTGCGCCGCCTCCAACGACGTTGCGCGGTACGAGCGTCCGGCCTCGATGCACGCGAGCACCTCCTCCTCGGTGAGCTTGAGGCGCTCCGCGATCTCGGCGGTGGTGGGTGAGCGTCCGAAGGCCGTCGTCAGATCCTCCGTCGCGCTGCTGACCTGCACCCACATCTCGTGCAGTCGTCTCGGTACGTGCACAGTGCGGACGTTGTCGCGGAAGTAGCGGCGGATCTCACCGATGATCGTCGGCATCGCGAAGGTGGGGAACTGCACGCCGCGCTCGGCGTCGAAGCGGTCGATGGCGTTGATGAGTCCGATGGTGCCGACCTGTACGACGTCCTCCATCGGCTCGTTGCGGCTGCGGAAGCGCGCCGCGACATAGCGCACCAGGGGAAGGTTGGCCTCGATGAGTGCGGTGCGCACCCGTTCGTGTCCGGCGGTGCCGGGTTCCTGCTCGGCCAGCTGCTCGAAGAGCTCCTGGGTCAGCGCCCGGGCCTCCGCGCTGCGGCTCTCGCGGGTCTGGGTCGCCGCCACTCAGCCACCACCTCTTCGGGTCCGGGTCGGTCTCGCTCCACGCATCGGCCAAAAGCGGTCATAGCATCACAAGACATGTGCAACGTGCGCAAGCACCGTAAATTGCCGTGTTGGTGAGGAGTTGAGAAGTTTCGCGGTGTCCGTACGGACCGTCGAGACGAACGCGGGTACCGCCCGTGGGGCCGGATGACTCAATGCCGGGTGAACGCGCGGCCCTCGCACCGGTGAAGGGCGAGGGCCGAATGCCGGGAGGCGGCGGGATGTGCCGAGAGGGGTCCGGCGTGCGTGGTCGGATGCCCGGTGGCGCCGGGGAATGAGCTGCGGCTGCGTGCAGGGCACGGGTGTGCAGGGGGAGAGCGCCAGGCGAATGCTCGCGGGGTCTGCGGAGTGTGCGGGGTCTGCGTGGTGCGGGGGCGGCCGAGCCGACGGGCGGGCTGCCGGGCTACCTCACCACCTCGGTCATGAAGTGCCCCACTCCCTGCGCCGCGCTCGATATGCCCTCGAAGCCGATCTGTACGAGGTCGGCTGCCCTGGCGGGGGAGGTGATGACCGTATACAGGGCGAAGACGGTGAGTACGTAGATCATGATCTTCTTCGCCTGCACCATCTTGCTCCTCCCGCAGCTTCTTGGGCTCCCCCTCTTCGCAGTCGGGTGAGTCTAACCACCGGTGCGGGCGGCTTGATCCATACGTACGGCGGCAAATTGGCTGTAATCAGGGCTCTTTGACCGGTACCTCACTCGTCGTTCTCTGATCGTTGCATCTGCTTCACAACGAGCGGGGACCGGCGGGACCGGTCGGACCGGAACGCGCGACGTCGGCCGGCGTGCGTGGCCTGGTGGCCGCCCCGGTCGGTCGTGCGCCGCAGGCGGCCGTCCGCCTGCCGTCCGCCGGTCGTCCTCAGCTCATCCGCGGGACCCGCGGTCCCCACCCATGGCGTCCCTGGCCCGGTCCACGAGGGAGGCGAAGGGGCCGACCGTCCACTGGGCCGCCGGTGAGCCCGCCGCAGCCGGATGCGGACGGGTGGGGGCGGTCCTCTCCGCCTTCAGCAGCCGCCTGCCCATCTTCTGCCGCTGTTCCTGCGAGCAGCCGGCGCGTACGGCGGGGAACTCCTCCTGCTCCTCATGGTCGGCATGATCACCGACGGCCTTCTCGAACTCCGTCAGTTTCGCCTCGAATTGGGAACCGGAGAGGTCCATCCGCTCCAGCTCGGCGAGGATCCGTCCAGCCTCCGCCTCTTCCTCGTTACGGGTCACGGCTTCGCTCTCGCCGGCCTGCTTCTTGGCGACCGGGCGCAGGATCATCTCCTCGGCCGCCTCGTGTACGGCCAACTGGGCCCTCAACTCGTGGAACTTCGCCCTCTTCTCGTCGCCCAGCGACATGTGGACCTCGGCGAACAGCTCCCGGATGCGGGCGTGTTGGGTCAGCAGGATGCCGATGATGTCGTCCTGCGGGAGCTTCGCCGCCTCGGCGCGTTCCAGTGCTGCGTTGCTCACGGAGCTCACTCCTCGCTAAGCCGGCGCCGTCACACCGCCCGGCCCCGCCGGCGAACGGACCGGGCGGGCAACGTCAGTCGCTTTCCGGGTGACCGGCCGCAGCCGGGGCAAAACACCGCACGTCAGGCCCGGGCGCTGGGGAGGTCGGGCGTGCGGGAATCAGCAGACGGGCGAGCTCAGTTCGCCGCGGCGCGGCACCGGCGCAGGACCCGCGCGGCCCCTGCGCGAGCCGGTCGAGGTCCTCGCTGTCCTGGAGCTGCCGCTCGTTCCACCACACGGCAGCCCGCCCCGCCCACGGGCGGCAGATGTCCGTGCTGCTGGCAGCTGCAAGCCGTACAGGTGCCATTCGTCGTCGGCACAGGCGCCTCAGCGCGTCCTCCCGTGGGCGATTCAAGAACATGAATCGTCAACACTTCGGCTTCTTCAGTTTCAGCTGTCAGGGACCGGTCGTGCGGGCTCGCTCCGCACGACGTGCGACGGGTGCGCAGAGGGTTCACCATGGAATTGCGTACTGAGACGGCTGATCAGGGGGGCTGATCAGCCGTGCGGCCGCTTTTCGCGGCCGCATCGCGGGGGCGGTCACGATCGTCTCGGGCGCCATTCCAAGGAATCCTGCTCGTCAAGGAGGATCACCATGACCTCGCTGCGACTGGCTACTTTCAACGTCGAAAACCTCTTTGCGCGCTGGCGGTTCAGGGACAACGTCGACCCGGCGGATGCCAGCTCGCGAGGCTGGATCGTCGATGAGACCCGGTTCGACGAGCTGGGAATGGATGAGAAGGCGATCACGGGTGCGGCCTTGCGGGAGATCCAGGCGGACGTGCTTTGCCTCCAGGAGGTGGAGAACGTCGACACCCTCAAGCATTTCCGTGCGCAAGCCCTCGGCGGGCGCTCCCAGTACCCGTACGTCGCCGGTGTGGACGGCAACGATCCGCGGTTGATCGATGTAGCCGTGCTGTCCAAGCTGCCGATTACCCGAATACGTTCACATCAGCACCTGATGGATTCTGCGAGCCCGACGGCGTCGCTGTTCTCCCGCGACTGCCTCGAAGTCGACATCGAGGTGGAAGTCAGCGAGACCAAGAAGACGACGGTGACTCTCTTCGTCAACCACTTCAAGTCCATGATCGGGGGGCGCACGCAGACCCGGGGGAAGCGGGAGCGGCAGACGAAGAAGGTGATGGACATAGTCTCCGAACGCTTCGGGCACGAGGCTCCCGGTGACCATCCGTTCGTGATCCTGGGCGACCTGAACGACTACATGGAGCCGAACGGCAACGGAAGCTCCGGCATCGATCGGCTGGTCGCCTGGGACCAGGTGGAGAACGTCGTGGCCCGGCTGTCCGAGGACGAGCAGTGGACGCACTACTGGGCCGGCGGAGACGAATACCGGCAACTGGACTATCTCCTGCCGTCCAAGTCGCTCGCCCAAGCCGCACCGGCATCAGATGTGGTGCCTGAGATCTTTCGCAAGGGGACGGCGCTGCGAGCCGTTCGGTACAAGGGCCCTCGGTTCCCGGGCATCGGGAAGGACAAGCCCAAGGCATCCGACCATTGTCCCGTCATATTCGAGATCAACGTCAGCTAGGGTGCGGAGCCACCTCAGCGGGCAGTCTCGCCACGTACGGCGTGACATCGTGGTGCCATGACCATCGAAGTTCGCCCGGCTTCGGTCTTCGAGGACGTCCGCACCCTGATCGGTCCGAAGTCACCAGGGTCCAACGTCTGCTGGTGCCTGAGCTACCGGATTCCGTCCAAGCTCAACAACGAGCTTCGCGGCCCGGCCCGCGGCGAGTACGTCGCCGGGCTGTGCCGTACCGATCCCCCTCCGGGGGTGCTCGCCTACGACGGCGAGGAGCCGGTCGGCTGGGCCGCGGTGGCACCGCGCTCGGACACGTCCTTCGCGCGTAACCGGAAGATCCCGCACGTCGACGACCTGCCGGTCTGGTCGTTGTGGTGCATCCGCGTACGCCCCGGTCACCGGAAGAGGGGGACCTCGCACGCCCTCATCGCTGGCAGCGTCGAGTTCGCCCGTACCAACGGCGCACCGGCCATCGAGGCGTACCCCCTCGACAACGGTGACGCCAAGGTCGACCTGACGATGGCGTACGCCGGGCTCCGGAAGAACTTCGAACGCGCGGGGTTCGCATACGCCGCCGACACCACCTCGGTGCTGGCCGGCCATCCACGGGTTCTGATGCGGCTCGACCTGCGCGTCCGGACCGCGCCGCCGCCGGGGCGAACACCGCACGTCCGGCCGCTGCCGCCGTCGCCGGACAACCATGGAACGAACGGACTTTCAGGAGCGGAAGGAACGTCCCTCGATCAGGGAAACGGCGACTCCGCCTGATCATCGTGGCAGGGGGCGTGCGCAGGCGCTTGAAGGGGTCACTCGAACCACTGAAATGGCGCTCATACAAACGACTCCACTCTTCCGGAGGCTGATACCCCGGGCCTGCTCTTGTTTTGCTTTTCGCGATCCGGGACCCTCTCTAACGAGGCGGCGAAGCCGTCTGCTTCATGTATCAGGGCCGCCGGCACCCTGATGTCTTGGCGGCGACGTACCTCGCCATGCAGCTGAACTCCTGCGGCAGCCAAGCCCGTTGGCCTGGCATTCTCCGTTGCCGCGCTCCACCGCTTACGAGCGCCGGAAGCCACGGAATCCGATCCACGCCTGCTTGATCGCGGGCGGGCACGGTTCTGCGCGGTGCCACGGGCCGATCCCCGTCTCGACCTGGGCGTCCGCGCCGCCGAGCAGGCGCAGACTCGCGACGGTGGCGGACCGAATCGGCCGTTTCATCGTTCGTCGGGCGGGCCGGCCGACTGGTCAGCGGTAGAGGTGCGCTCCGGGAAGGGCGTCGGGGTTCCGGCGTACCTCCACCGGGTTCGTCTCGGGCAGGAACCAGGCGCTGGCGAAGGTGATGAGGCCCATGAGCGCGATGTAGGCCGCGACCAGGGTGGTCGTCCCCGTCTCCGCGATCACGGCGGTCATCAGCATCGGTGTGCCGCCGCTGACGACGATGGCCGAGAGCTGGTAGGCGAGAGAGGCGCCGGAGTATCGGACGTTCGGCGCGAAGAGCTCACCGAGGAAAGCGGCCGCCGGGCCGTAGGTCAGTCCCTGGAAGAGGAATCCGACGGCGACCGCGACGAAGACCAACGGTGCCGACCGCGTCCCCACCAGGGCGAAGTAGGGGAAGGCCCAGGCCGCTACCCCGAGTCCACCGACGAGGATCAAGATCCGTCGCCCGAACTTGTCCGACAGGTGTCCGGCGTAGGGAAGGACCACCGTCATCAGCCCTGAGCTCAGCAGGGTGACCGTGAGCAGCGAGTTCCGCTCCATGTGGAGTGTGGTCGTGCCGTAGCTCAGCAGGCCGGTGATGCTGACGTAGAAGAGGCTGTTCGTGGCGGACAGCGTGCCGCAACCGAGGAGGATGCGGCGCCAGTTCCGGCGTACGGCCTCGTTCAGGGGCGCCCGCACCACAGTCGCCTGCTGATTCCGGGCCGCCTCGTCCTGCAGTTTCCGGAAGTCCGGGGTGTCCTCGACTTTCGTCTGAATGTACAGAACCACGGGGAACATCACTGCGCTGAGCAGGAAGGGGATGCGCCAGCCCCAGCTCAGGAAGGCATCGCTCGGCACGATGGTGCTGGCCGCGATGAGGACCAGGTTTGCCAGGATGACCGCGACCGGCACGCTCGTCTGGCCGAAAGTGCCTGCGAACCCGCGACGTTTGGGAGCGGCCGACTCCGTGAGGAGGAGCGCGATTCCGCCCCACTGGCCTCCCGCCGCGATCCCCTGGAGGAAACGCAGTGCCACCAGCAGGGTCGGAGCGAGTATGCCGACCGTTGCGGCGCTCGGCAGGCAGCCGATGAGGAACGTCGCTGCCGTCATCCCGACGAGGCAGACCACGACCGTGGGTTTGCGGCCGTACTTGTCTCCGAAGTGCCCCGCGAGAAGCCCGCCGAGGGGCCGGGCCACGAAGCCGGCCCAGAACGTGCTGAAGGACAGCAACGTGCCCATGAGGGGGGACGAGTTGGGAAAGAAGACGTGCGGGAAGGCGAGCGCCGCCGCCATGCCGTACAGGAAGAAGTCGTACCACTCGATCGAGCTGCCGATCAGCCCGGCCGCGAGCAGCTTCCGGGACGAGCGACGCCCGGCCGTCGGGGCGGGAGCGGAGCCGCTGCCGCGGAGGGGCGCCTTTGCGGATGAAGTCATGCCGTATCCCTAGGAGTTGGGAAGAAGATGATGGGCGGACGTCGGCCCACTGGCCGTCTCCAGGTATCAGCGGCCGCTATCGGGGTCGGGGGGGATCGCCCGGGCCCACCTCCGGCACCGGTGACGATCGGGGGTCTTGCCGCGGGGAACGGCTCCACCTGGCACGCCTCTCCCTCGAACGTCCTCACTGCCCGTGTGACAGGCGACTGCGACGCGCAACACGACCGTGCGGTGTGGGGTGAGACTAGAGCCGCGCAAGGGCTCCATCAGATGGAAAGCAGATACACTCCTGGCGACCCCAAGGTGGATGGATACTCCACCCCGGTCCTCCGTGGGGGTATCGATGGCACGCATGGAATCCGACATGCACGGCGCCACGGACAGCGGTGAGCTGGCCTCCTACCGGCTGCGGCGCGAGCGCGAGCTCAGCAGCCTGTACGCGACGGCCCGGTCGCTGGCCGCGCTCGGCGAGGTCGATGAGGTCCTCCCGTCGATCGTCAGGCACGCCCATGAGTTGATCGGCAGCGACTTCGCCTACTTGTCGCTCCTGGACGCGGAGGGGAACCTCACCCTCAGAGCGTCGGCAGGCACCATCTCGCCGGGCTTCTCATCGGCGCGCATGCCTCGGGGGGCCGGTTTGGGCGGGCGTGTGATCGAGTCCAAAGCCCCCTTCTGGGTGAGCAATTACCGCGAGGCCAGTGACCTCAGACACAACCCGACCTTCGACCTGCTCGTGGCCGGCGAAGGGCTCATGGCACTGCTCGGCGTACCGCTCTTGGTGGGGGAGCGTGCGGTCGGGGCCCTCTTCGCTGCCGACCGCACCGAACGGCCCTTCGAGAAGGACGAGGTGGCCCTCTTCAGCGCCTTCGCCGACCACGCCGCGATCGCCCTCAACAACGCGCGGCTCTACGAGGAGAGCCGTATCTCGGTGCAGCGGCTTCAGGAGGCGAAACGCACGATCGAAGGCCAGGTCACAACGATGGAGCGGGCGGCGGCTGTTCACGAGGCGCTTACTCACGTGGTGCTGACCGGTGGCGGCCCCGGTGACCTCGCGCAGGTGCTGGTCGAGCACCTGCAGGGCATGGTGACCGTCCTGGACCGGGACGACAAGATCGTCGCAAGCCGCTCCTCCGGAGGAGGCGCTGCGGACACCGGCCGGGAACCGGATCGGGAGCTGCTCGAGGCGGCGCGAAGGACCGGGCGGTGCGCCACGGCGGAGGGGGACGACGGGGCTGTCCGCAGCGTGGCAGTCATCCAGGCCGGCGGTAGCCACCTCGGTTCACTTTCCCTGACGCGCGATGCTGCTCCAGAGCCACCGGACATCCGCATGCTTGAGCGCTCGGCCCAGATCATGGGCCTGTTGATCCTCATGCGTGATGCTCGCGTCGAAGCGGAGGAGCGAGTCCGTGGCGAACTGCTCATGGAACTGCTGTCACGGCCGCCACTCCACCCCGCTCAGCGCGACAGGGCAATCGCCCGCGGGGTCGAAGTCGATCACCTCGACGTTCTCGTCGTGGCCGACTGCCCCGGGAAGTCCACTAGCGACGTCGTGCGTCAGCTGAATGCCGTCTCGCGCGAGTGGTCCGGACTGGCGGGCGAGTATCTCGGCCGGGCCACGATGCTGTTGCGCGCCGACGACTTGGACGATGTGGCGAGCACGATTCACCACCGACTGCGCCACAACCTCGGCGCGCCGATCCTCGTGGTCGCCGATCGCATCCTGGGGGAGGACCGGTCTCGCTCGTTCACGCTGACACAGCGCTGCCTTGAGGTGATGCGCTCGCTCGGCGAGACGGACCGTGGCTCGACCACACAGCGGTACGCGGTGTACGCACTCGTCTTCGACCCCGAACGCGCCCACGACCTCGACCGGTTCCTCATCGACTCCCTCGGCCCGCTCATGGAATACGACCGGCGCCGCTCGACCGACCTGGTCACCACGACGGCCGCCTACTTCGCCAACTCCGGGAATCTGAGCCGGACCGCTCGCTCCCTGCACGTGCACATGAACACCTTGCTCAAGCGCTTGGACCGGATCGGGACCCTGCTCGGCGACGACTGGCGCACCCCCGACTCTGCCCTGCGTCTCCACCTGGCGGTTCGTCTCCATGAATTGCGGGGGGCGTTCGAAGGGAGTAACTCCGCGCTGAGTTGAGCCGGTTGAGCTGTCGACAAGCACCCGTACGTCGACGCCGCGCAGGCCTGCACATGACCTTTGCCCAGCTCGCTCGACTCACCGGCACCGAGGAGACCAAGTGACTGCCGACGGCAACGCCGACCGCCGAGAGCGGTATGCGATGGCGCTGTACGCGACGCTCGGGTTCAGCGCCGAGCGTCACCCCTGGGCGACCCTGGTCCCGGCTCGGCGGGAGGTCTGGTACCGGCGGGCCGACGCTGCCATGGCCCTCGCCGACGAGGAGATCGCGGAAGCCCTGCGCGCTTCGGGGTGAACCTCTGTCGCGTCCCGGGTGTGCCGACTGCCGGGCCGGCTACGGCACTGGCCACCACGCGGCGGGCAGCCGTGGGTGAAGCGCGCAGCGGACGGGAGTGTCCGGACGTCGCCGCTGACGGTCCGGACTTCCACTGGGACGGACACGACGAAGGGCCGGACCCCCGCGGGGATCCGGCCCTTCTGACCTGCGGTAGCGGTGGGATTTGAACCCACGGAGGGTTGCCCCTCACTCGCTTTCGAGGCGAGCTCCTTCGGCCGCTCGGACACGCTACCGAGAGGAACTCTAGCCCAACGGGTGCCGTGTGCCGAAATCCGTTCCAGGGGGTGCAGCGGGAGGTCCGCGAAGGACCGCCTGCCGCACGGGCCGTCGCTCAACGGGCGTCCGGGGAGCCCCGGAAGAAGTCCGTGAGCAGTGCACCGCACTCGTCGGCCAGTACGCCGTGGATCACCTCGGGCCGGTGGTTGAGGCGGCGGTCCCGTACGACGTCCCACAGCGAGCCGGCAGCTCCGGCCTTGGGGTCCACGGCGCCGTAGACGAGGCGTTCCAGGCGGGAGAGCACGATCGCGCCCGCGCACATCGTGCACGGTTCCAGCGTGACCAGCAGGGTGCAGCCCTCCAGCCGCCACTCGCCGTGCAGGGCGGCGGCCGCGGCGCGGATCGCGATGATCTCGGCGTGTGCTGTGGGATCCCCCCACGCCTCACGTGCGTTGTGCCCGCTCCCGATCACCTCGCCGCCGGGCCCGAGTACGAGCGCCCCCACCGGTACGTCGCCGCTCTCCCGTGCTCGTACGGCCTCGTCGAGCGCGCGGCGCATCGGGGCCCGCCAGCGGTCGCGGACGGGATCCGGCACGGGAGAGGCGGCGCCGGAATCGGAGTGGGGATCGGAGCCGGAATCAGCATCGGAAGCGGCGTCGGTCATGCAGCCAGTCTCCTGCCGACCCGGCGCAGCGCGGCTACCGCACGGCCTCCAGTACGTCCGTGCAGCCCAGCGCGTCCGCGATCTCGCTCAATGCGTCCTCGGGAGCGAGGGAGAGCAGCACCTTGTCCTCCATTCCGAGGTCGGCGAGGACGTTCGCGTCGCCGAGCGGACCGATGGGGGCGCTCTCGGACGCCGCCGCCCCGCCCTCGTCGGCGTCGCCCTGGTCCTTCGACTCCGGCTCGCCGTCCTCGGTGCCGTCCAGGTCCACGAGCTGGTCCAGCGCGTCGGGGTTCTCCGGCTCGCGGCCGAGCAGCTCGTCGGAGAGCAGGATCTCGCCGTACGAGCTGCGCATGGCAGCGGCGGCGTCCGAGACGAAGACGCGCGGGTCGTCCTCGCCCTCGACTCTCACGACCCCGAACCACTCGCCCTCCTGCTCGATGCAGGCCAGCACAGGTTCGTCGTCGGTCGCGGTCTCCCTGGCCAGGTCGGCCAGATCGGCCAGGGTCTCCACATCGTCGAGCTCCGTGTCGCTCGCTTCCCACCCGTCTTCGGTGCGCGCGAGCAGTGCGGCGAAATACACCGTGACTCTCCCACTGGTTTCTGAGGTGCCCGATGGCTGCTGACGAGGACTTCGCCCCGCCCCAATCGGAATCGTGGCAGAAACCGCGGCCGGGCGAAGGGTCTTCGACAGTGCGTCGTGCGGGTGTTTGCGCAGATCTCTTGTGCGGACCCTGTGATGAGAACACAGGGTGACCGTTTCTTGACCAGGTGTTGTGATTTGACGGCGTCTGTCCCGTGGAGACTTCACCGCGAGCACATCATCGCCTCACCAACGGAACGTACGCATCCGCATTGCCTGGCGCATCCGCGCGGTGCGGGTACGGCGCGGCTGTACGCGGTCGCGCAGCTCCCTGGCCTCGTTCCGCTCGCGCAGGAAGCGGGCCCGGCGGCGCAGCCGCTCCGCGTCCCCCTTCGGCTCCCCGGCGGCGGAGGCACCGCGCGCGGCGGCGCCGCTGCCACGGGACTTGGCCGAGTTGCGGGACGAGCTCACCTTCCGGGCGCGGACGTGGCCGGGATCTCCGGCCGGGCGGGCGTTTCCGGTGTTCCCCGGGTTCTGCGAGTCGGACATCTGTACACCTCCGGCATACTTGACCACTTTCCCCTCTCGCCGAGGGGTACGCCAGTACGAGCCGTACTCATGCCTCCGCTAGTGTCGGGCGCATGCGCATCCACGCAGTCGACCACCCGCTGGTGGCGCACAAGCTGTCCATGCTCCGCGACGAGAGCACCGACTCCCCCACTTTCCGGCGCCTCGCCGACGAGTTGGTGACGCTGCTCGCGTACGAGGCGACGAGGGATGTGCGTACCGAGACGGTCGAGATCAGCACTCCCGTCACCGCGACCACCGGTGTGCGTCTGTCGCACCCGCGCCCCCTCGTGGTGCCGATCCTCCGGGCCGGACTGGGCATGCTCGACGGCATGGTGCGGCTGCTGCCCACGGCCGAGGTCGGCTTCCTCGGCATGATCCGCGACGAGGAGACCCTCCAGGCGTCCACCTACGCCAACCGGATGCCGGACGATCTCTCCGGACGCCAGGTGTACGTGCTGGACCCGATGCTGGCCACCGGCGGGACGCTCGTCGCCGCGATCAACGAACTGATCCGGCGCGGCGCCGACGACGTGACCGCGATCTGTCTGCTGGCGGCTCCCGAGGGCGTACGTCTGATGGAGCGCGAGCTGTCGGGGACTCCCGTGACCGTCGTGACGGCTTCGATCGACGAGCGCCTCAACGACAGCGGCTACATCGTTCCCGGTCTCGGCGACGCGGGTGACCGGATGTACGGGACGGCCGGCTGATCCGCCGGCCGGACGTCGATCAGGCCGTCGATCTGGCCGGCGATTCGGCCGGCGATTCGGCCGATGAGTCGGGCGGGGCTTCGGCCTGGGGCGTCAGTCCTTGCAACGGCTGCGCGAAGGTGACGGCTCGGGGTCGGACAGCGCCGTCAGCGCGGCGTCTGCTTCCTTCTCCTTGGCTAGCTTGTCGTACGCCTTGCCGATGATGAAGTCCACGTCGTCGCCCTTGCGGTCGTCGAACCGGGCGTCGGCGCCCTTGAACTGAGTGCCCAGCACCTTGAGACGGGCGTCGCCCTCCTCGCCGGGAGCGCCCAGCAGCAAGCCGGTGTTCTCGACCTTCTTGTCGAACTCGGCAGGCGCGTTGGCCACCTTGCCGATCTTGAATCCCCGCTTCTTCAGTTCGTCGGCGGTGGACTGGGCGAGGCCGCTGCGGTCGGTGGCGTTGAGAACGTTGACCTTGACCGAGGCGGGCTCGGGGAGTTCGGCGTTCTTGACGCCCTGCTTCGCCGACTTCGCGGACTTCGCGTCGGTGGCGCAGCCTCCGCCCTCCTTGCCTTTCGAACTGCTGCCGGCGGCGTTGGCGGAGCTGCCGCCCGAGAAGATGTCGATGAGTTGGAGAGTTCCCCACCCGCCGAGAGACAGGGCGCAGACGGCGGCGAGAGAGGCGAGCACGATCCTGCGACGGTTTCGGGGGCGGCGCATGCGGGGGTAGCGATTTCCCGTGATGCGGTACTTTCCGCCCATGCCGGGGGGAGTCAGCATGCTCATGGGCGCAGAGTAGTGCGGTATGGAGGCAATGCCTACTAGATGATCAGCGGTTGTGACGTGGCGACCCTGAAAGGGCTAGGGGCTGTCCGGCGGATCCTCGCGGGCTCCTAGATCCGCTGCATACCCCGTCGCGACGGGGGTGTCGCTTCAGTCGAGCTCCAACACGCGCGCGTGCAGCACTTGTCGCTGCTGCAACGCCGCTCGTACGGCACGGTGCAGACCGTCCTCCAGATAGAGGTCGCCGCTCCACTTCACGACATGGGCGAAGAGATCTCCGTAGAACGTCGAGTCCTCCGCCAGCAGGGTCTCGAGATCGAGCTGCCCCTTCGTGGTGACGAGCTGGTCAAGGCGCACCGGCCGTGGGGCGACATCCGCCCACTGGCGGGTGCTTTCCCGGCCGTGGTCGGGGTACGGCCGCCCGTTTCCGATTCGCTTGAAGATCACACGGAAAGCCTACCGGGCCACCGGCTCCGGGCGCAGCTTCCCTTGGTTCTTACAGGTGCCCGTGGCCGCCGTCCGTACGGCACCGCGGCGGCCGTACGGACGGCGGCGGAGCGGCCTCCCGGTGAGGCGGAATCAGACGGCGGCGCCGGAGCATGACGGGGCGTACGCGCCCGGTGCCCGCGCCGCGCGAGGGGTTTCGAGGTGTCGCGCGGGCGGGGCACCGGACGGGGTACGGCGGGACGGCGAACGGACGCGCCGGTCACCGGCTCCGGTGGTCACCGGTTCCGATGCTCAGGCGCGTCCGTTCCCGCGCGGGGCGTTTCCGTTCCCGTGCGGGGCGCCTCCGTCAGGGGAGGTCGCTGACGTCCTGTGAGTAGTGGCCCACGGCGTCGGCGATCACCTTGACGTTCAGGTCGAGCGCCTTCTTGTTGACGTTGCCGAGGTCGTCGCATTCCTGGTGGTAGCAGCCGTCGTACGCGGCACCCGCCTCGCCGCCCCACAGCTTCTGCTCCTCGGCGGACTTGATGCCCTCCGCACCGGTCTTCGAGCCGCCGGCCGGGATGCCCGCGTCGATGAACGGACCGTAGTCGGAGCGGCCGTCGAAGTCGGCGCCGCGGGTCTCCTCGCCCTGCGACTCGATGAAGTCGACGATGCCGCGCTCCAGTTGACCCGAGCCCTCCGGGCCGGGGCCGGAGCCCTCACCGTCGGAGTCGTCGCCGTCGTGGACGAACAGGCCGTAGTTGGGGGAGGCGATCATGTCGAAGTTGAGGTAGAGCGAGATCTTGTCGCGTTCGGCTTGGGAGAGTTCGGAGACGTAGTGATCCGCGCCCCGCAGGCCGACCTCCTCCGCCGTCCACAGCGCGAAGCGGACCTTGTTGCCGTCGTGTCCGCCGCTGCCCTGTCCGCCGCCGTGCCGGGTGCCGCCCGCGGCCGCGAACTGGAGGGCGGTCTCCAGGATTCCGGCCGAGCCGGAGGCGTTGTCGTTCATGCCGGGGCCCTCGGACACCGAGTCGAGATGCGCGCCGAACATCGCCACATGGTCCTCGTCGCCGCCGGGGGTCTCGGCGATGACGTTGGGCGTGCTGCGCTCCTCCTGGAACTCCCGCAGCTCGACGTTGGCGGTGACCTCCTCCGAACCGGCCTGCTCGGCCAGCGCTTCGCCGTCCTCCTGGCTGATTCCGCCCGTCGGGATGCGCCCGTTGGACGGGTCCTCCAGGGTGCCGCTCAGTTCGCCGTCCGTGTTGTTGTAGACGACCGCGGCGACCGCGCCGGCGTCGGCCGCCGCCGCCTGCTTCTCGGCGAAGGTGCAGCCGCCGCGCTGGATCAGCGCGATCTTGCCCTTGTAGTCACCGGACTCGTAGTCGGCCGCCGTGCAGCCCGACGTGGCGTCCTCGTCCTCCGGGACGGGGGCGACGACCGCCTTCGTGCCGCCCTCGGGGGTGCTCTTGGTGTACGTCATCACCTTGACCGGCACGTCGCGCTCGTCGGGCGAGGTGACCGTCATCTTCTCGGCGAGGGTCTCGCGGTAGACGAAGTCGAAGTTCTGGTAGGTGACTTCGTAGCCCGCTGCCTTGAGCAGCGTGCCGGCGTACTTCGCGGAGAGCTCGTGTCCGCGCGAGCCGGCGGCGCGGTTCCCGTCCGTGTGACGTGCGATGGCCTGGAAGGCCTTGATGTGCTTCATGGCCCCCTTGCCGCCCGTACGCCGGACGAGCTTCCCGGCCAGCTCGTCGCCCTCCTTCGCCGCGGAGGCGGACGCCGGCCCGGACGCCGGGTCTCCACGGGACGGGTCCGCCGCCGCGGGTGAGGCGGCGGCGAGGAGCAGCGGCGTGGCGAGCGCGGTCGCGGCCAGCGCGGCGAGGGACCGGCGTCCGGGCCGTCGGCGCGGTCCGGGGGCGGGTCTCGCGGTTGAACCGGCTGTTCGGGGCGGTACGAGCACTGTCGGGGTCCTTCCGGTGCGTACGGCGGCAGGGCGGCACACAAGCGTCCGGTGTGTCCGGCCTGATGTGTGCCATGTCCGGGTTGCGGACGTGTGGTACCGGAAAGCTAGCGGGCCCGGCGCCAACAGGGAACGGATGTGCCGCAGTTGGCGGCAGCCGGCGCCGGGGCCGCTTGTTGCCCGTGCGGGCGGTGGGGCGCCGTACGCCCTGTCAGCCCGTCAGCCCTTCTCGTGCTGGCGTTCGCGTGCTGCGGCCGACGGGTCCTGCCGGAACGCCCACGGCATCCTGGGCTCCATGGAGAAGCGGAAGATCCGCTGTACGGGCCGAGTGCACAGGGCGGTGATCACGCCCGCCGCGAGGCAGGTGACACCGATCGCGCCCAGCGGCGTGTGCACCCAGTCCGCTTCGTACCAGTCCCAGAAGCGCGAGCCCTTGGCGGCGAAGCCGTGCAGGAGATAGCCGTAGAGCGTGCCGGCCCCCAGCACCGTGAACCACATGTGGCGGCCCGGGACCCACGCCAGGAAGCATGCGGTGAGCACCATGGAGCAGCCGAAGAGCGCGAAGGTCATGATCACGCCGATCCACCACGGAGCGCCCATCTCCTGCGCGCTGTTGTAGTGGTAGAACCAGGCGGCGTTCATCCGCTCCACCGCCCAGTAGGCGAAGACGAGCGCGACCGCCGCGACCGGCAGTGCCAGCAGCCGGGCGGAGCGGCGCCGCACCAGGTCGAAGTGCCCGGGCTGGAGGAAGAGCCCGATGACGAAGAACGGCAGGAACTGCAGTACGCGTTGGAGGTCGAGGTCGTCGCCGATGTCCGGGGAGACGCTCGCCAGGACGGCGATCGCCAGCGCCAGCGGGACGGGCCAGCGCACGGCCTTCCACAGCGGCGTCGTCAGCCGCCAGATGAACAACGCGGCCAGGAACCAGGTGAGATACCAGGGGTCCAGCAGGCTGACCGGGTACTGCGGGTCGTCGTCGGCCCAGCGCTTGAAGAGGGTGTAGGCGCCCTCGAAGAGGACGTAGGGCACCGCCACACCTGTCAGCAGCCGCTTGATCTGGTGCGGTCTGCCCTCGAAGCTGCGCGAGAAGTAGCCGGAGATCACCATGAACGCCGGCATGTGGAAGGTGTAGACGAAGATGTAGAGAGCGCCCGCGGCACGCGAACCGTCCCGCAGCGGCTCCCACGAATGACCGAGCGCGACCAGCACGATCGCCAGGTACTTGGCGTTGTCGAAGAACGGGTCGCGCTGCTTCTGCTTGGGCCGTTCCGGGGCCGCCTGCTTGGGCTTGCCGTGCTTCGGTCCGTCCGGCTTCCGGCCGTACGGACCGGCCGGCCGGGCCGGGGGGAGCGGCGTGCGGGCCTTGTCGTGCGTCTGCAGTTCCTGGCTCACGGGACCTCCCGGGGAGGCCGTGACGGACGGGACGCCCGAGCGGGGCAGGTCTGAGCGGGGCGAGTCTGAGCGGAGCCGGCCTGAGCGGGGCAGGCCGGGGCGGAGCGTGGGGAGGGGAGGAGCATCGGCTTCACTGTATTGGCGGCGCAGATGTCCGCAAATTCGCCGCGCCCCGCCGCCTCTTGACGGCCGGCCAGTCGCGCTGCCGCGGCCTCGGACGGGCGGCGGGGCGGGCGTGCGGGGACGGATCGGGTGCGTCTCTTCCGGGGACTGTGGGTTCGTCGCACTCGTGTCAGGGTCATGCAGAACGGGTTCCCCTGAACGCCCGTTCCGTGCACCGCTGTTCAGCCGGCGATCCCGCCCGGGTCAGGCGGCTGCCACCGTCTCCTCGTCTGCCCGGTCCTCACCCTCCGGCGTCTCCCGCGCCCGTGCGAGGCCGAGTTCCGACCGTGCGCTCTCCGTCAGCCGGCGGGCGTGCCGCAACCCGATTGCTTCGAGGGCGAGTTGGAGCTCATCCAGATCGGCCGCGGTGCGTGCGGGCTCGCGCCCGAGGCGGGCGTGTGCCTTGACGAGCCCGAGACGGGCCAGCGCCTCGCCCCTCGGCTCGCCCATGGCGCGGAACTCGGTACGGGCCCGCTCGTACATGTTCCGGGCGGCGGGGTAACGGCGCGCCCGGTAGAGGACGTTGCCCCGCATCTTGTGGTTGTAGGCGAGCGCGCTTGTGAGGTCCATGGTCCGGCACAGCTCGGCGGCCTCGGAGAGCAGGGCGAGAGCGCGTTCCGTGTCGCCGTCCCGTACGGAGACGAGGTCGGCGACGCCGCGCAGCGCCCACGCACGGCCCCGGCGGTCGTCCGCCGTCTCGGCTATCGCCGCGGCCTCTTCGAACATCGCCAGAGCGGAGTCGTACGCCCCGGTGTTGCGCCGCATCTGCGCGATGCCCTCCAGCGCCCACACCATGTGGCGGGCCTCGCCGCGCTCGCGTGCCTCGGCGAGCAGCTGTTCGTGCAGCGCGTCGACCGCCTCGTAGTCGCCCTGGATGCGCCCGGTCTCGGCGAGGCCGGCGAGAGCGTAGCCGCGGGCGAGGACGTCGCCGTCACGTTCGCCCAACTCGGCCGCGAGCGCGAGCAGTCTGCGGGCCAGCGGCATCGCGCCGCGCTGGCGGGCGAGGGTGCCGCCGCTCCATGCCGCCCATGCCATCGCGCCGTGGTCGCCGGCGCCGCGAGCGGTGCGGTAGCTCGCCTTCCAAGCCCGGTCGGCCTCACCGGTGTTGCCCAGCCGCCGGTGCGCCTCCGCGACGGCGAGCGAACAGCGGGCGGCCTCCCCGGGCGTCCCTTCCCGTTCGGCGGTGCGCAACTGCTCCGTCGCACGGGCGAGTACGTCGGCCAGCGAGGAGTTGACCGACAGCGAGCCGAGCGCGCCCTGGTATTCGGGCGCGAATGCCTTGCCGTACATGCGCTTCCCTTCCGCGGTCCTGCTGGGACCGGACAGCCACCTATACACGGCGGGTATACATTGCGTGTATAGACGTCTTCAGGGACGGACGGGTTGCGTGGGGCGGGTGTGAATTTCCAAGTGCCGTACGCGAGTTGGCTCAGGGCGGAGCCATTCCGGCACGGGGTTTGTATGACTGTTTTCCGGGATGGATAGGGCCCTCCGGCGTCGGGTAGTGCTGAGCCGACCTGAGGCGGGACGCGGGCACTGCGGGCCCGCAACAGCCGTGCCGCACGGGCCACTTGGCGCGTCCGGCGCGCCGGGCCGGCCCGGCAGCCCGCGGTGCGGCCCCGTACGAAGCGCGACGTGGGAAAGGCCGGGGCTGATCGGTGACAGCGGGAAACCCCTTCGAACTGCCGGACTTCTACATGCCGTATCCGGCGCGGCTCAATCCGCATCTGCAGCAGGCGCGCGAGCACTCCACGGAGTGGGCACGGGACATGGGCATGCTGGAAGGCTCCGGCATCTGGGACGAGCGTGATCTCGAAGCTCACGACTACGCGCTGCTGTGTGCCTACACACACCCAGACGCGTCGGCCGGCGATCTCTCCCTCGTCACCGACTGGTACGTGTGGGTCTTCTTCTTCGACGACCACTTCCTGGAGAAGTTCAAGCGCACGCCCGACCGCGAGGGCGGCAAGGCGCACCTGGACCGGCTCGCCGAGTTCATGCCGATGGACACCTCCGCCGCGCTGCCCGAGCCTGAGAACCCGGTCGAGGCAGGTCTCGCGGACCTCTGGGCCCGTACGGTGCCGCGCATGACGGACGGCTGGCGGGCCCGGTTCGCCGAGAGCACCGCGAACCTGCTGGGCGAGTCGCTGTGGGAGCTGTCCAACATCGGCGCGCACCGCGTCCCCAACCCCGTCGAGTACATCGAGATGCGCCGCAAGGTCGGCGGTGCGCCCTGGTCCGCCGGCCTCGTCGAATTCGTGACGGGCGCGGAGGTGCCCGTACCGATCGCTGCGTCACGGCCGATGCGCGTGCTGCGTGACGCCTTCTCGGACGCGGTGCACCTGCGCAACGACCTCTTCTCGTACCAGCGGGAGGTCGAGGACGAGGGGGAGAACAGCAACGGCGTGCTCGTGCTCGAACGATTCCTGGAGTGCACGACGCAGGAGGCGGCCGACGCCGTCAACGACCTGCTGACCTCGCGGCTCCAGCAGTTCGAGAACACCGCACTCACCGAACTCGCCCCGCTCTTCGCCGAGTCGGGCCTCGACCCGCAGGCGTGGGCGGGTGTGCTCGCGTACGTCAAAGGGCTCCAGGACTGGCAGTCCGGCGGGCACGAATGGCACATGCGCTCCAGCCGCTACATGAACGAGCGGGGCGGAGCCGGCGACGACGGCGCCCGGAGCGGCGCGCTCGCCCTGCCCGAGCCCTGGCTGCGCCCGGCCGGCCTCGGCACATCCGCCGCACGGCCCGCCACGTTCGCCGGCGCCGTACACACGACCCCGCGGGCGGAGTCGGCCCGCGCACGCAGCTTCACCCACGTCCCGCACCGCAGGGTCGGCCCGTCCCGGCTGCCGGAGTTCTTCATGCCGTTCACGGCCCGGCTCAGCCCGCATCTGGACACCGCCCGCCGCAACGTCGTGGCGTGGGCGCACAGCACCGGAATGCTCCAGCCGCAGCCCGGCGTGCCCTTCTCCCATGTGTGGGACGAGCGCAGGATCACCGACATCGACCTGCCCCTGTGCGCCGCGGGCATCCATCCCGACGCGTCACCGGACGAACTCGACCTCAGCTCCGCCTGGTTGGCGTGGGGCACATACGGCGACGACTACTACCCGGTGGTCTACGGACGCCCCCGCGACCTGGCCGGTGCCAAGGCCGCCACCGACCGGCTCCCGGCTTTCATGCCTGTCGAGGATCCCGCCGCGACGCCGCCGCCCGCCAACGCCCTGGAGCGCGCGCTCGCCGACCTGTGGACCCGTACGGCCGCGCCCATGACCCCGGACGCACGCCACGCGCTGCGCCGGTCCATCGAGGACATGACGGGAAGCTGGCTGTGGGAGCTGGCGAACCAGGCGCAGAACCGCATCCCCGACCCCGTCGACTACATCGAGATGCGCCGCCTGACCTTCGGTTCCGACCTGACGATGAGCCTGTGCCGCCTGGCGCACGGCGCGGGCATCCCGCCGGAGATCTACGGCAGCGGGCCCATGCGCTCCCTGGAGCACGCCGCTTCCGACTACGCGGCCCTGCTCAACGACGTCTTCTCGTACCAGAAGGAGATCGAGTACGAGGGCGAGATCCACAACGGGATCCTCGTCGTGCAGAACTTCTTCGACTGCGACTACCCGGCGGCACTGGCCGTCGTCGACGACCTGATGACCTCACGGATGCGGCAGTTCCAGCACGTCGCGGCCCACGAACTCCCCGTCCTGTACGACGACTTCGGCCTCGACGCCCAGGCGCGCGGCACCCTCGCCTCGTACGTGACCGACCTGGAGAACTGGCTCTCCGGCATCAAGGTCTGGCACGAGGGCTGCCGCCGCTACCGCGAGGAGGACCTCCGGCACGCCCCGGACCCGCAACGCCGCCCCGGCGCCGTCACCGGCCTGGGCACCTCGGCGGCCCGCATCCCCCAGCTCGCGGGTCGCGGGACGTGACCGGAAGCCGGACCGGCTCCCGTACGTCGTGGCGGCCGCCCGTCCGGCTGGGACGGGCGGCCGCGGCTCCCCCCGGCTCCGTTGGCGCCGGCGGTCAGCCCTCGCCGCCCTCGCCGCCGCCGTTCTTCTCGCCCTTGTCCTTGTCGAAGTCCTGCGTCGCGCACCAGGCGCGGACCTTCTTCAGGCCTTCCTCGCGCTCCTTGAGCCTGAGCTTCCGCTCGCCGCGGTCATCGAGGCGTTCGCCGAGGAAGTCCGCGATGACGTCGTGGTTCGCCTTCTTCGCGTTCTCGACGCGCTGCTCCAGACGTTCGATGGAACCGCGTGTCTTCAGACCCCCGTCGAGCCGGCGCTGGACCCGGTCGATCCTCTTGTCGATCTTCGGTGCGCGCTTGCACAGGGCCTTCGAACCGTCGCCCTTCGGCGGATGCTTCGCGTGGCGCTCGGCCTTCGCGTGGCGCTTGGACTTCGCGTGGGCGTCCTTGCCCTTGTCCTTGTCCTTGTCCTTGCCCTTCTGCGCCTGGGGCTGCGTCTGCGAGGTGTCGGCGGACGCCGGGCTCGCGTCGCTGCCGGTCATGGCGACCGCCGTCGCGGCACCTCCCGTCGCGAGCAGTGCGGCGACGGTGGACAGGGCGACGACGGTGCTCTTGGTCTTCCTCATCACGGTCTCTCCTCCTTGTCGGGACGGCACGAGTGCGGATCGCCCGCGCGGCCGCCGACGCTAGAGACCGTCTTTGTGAATTCCTTGTGAGCCGGAGGCCGTTCCGATCAGCCAGTCCCGCTGGGCAGGCAGACGCGGGTCCGCGGTGGTCTCCTCGCGGGGTGCCAGCGGGATGCGTACCTCGACGCGGGTGCCGTGCCGGCCGTCCGGTCTGTCCCGTATCTCGACGGTGGCCCGGTGCAGCGCCGCCTGCTGTGCGACGAGAGTGAGGCCCAGCCCCGACCCGCTGCTGCCAGGGCCGCGCAGGAAGCGCCGGAAGACGGCCGCCCGACGGTCCTCGGGGATGCCCGGCCCTTCGTCGTCCACGGTGAGCACCGCGACGGGCCCCGCGTGCGAGGCGTACGGGCGCACCGCGACCTCGACGGAGGTGTGCGGGCTGCCCTCGCCCGCCGGGGCGTCCACGCCCGCCGGAGCGTCCGTCCGGCCACGGCCGTACGTGCGCCCGTGCGTGAGCGCGTTGCCGATGAGGTTGTCGAGCATCGAGCGCAGACCGGGCTCCCACCCGTGCACGGTCAGTCCGGGCTCGGCGGCCGCCAGCCGCACGCCCGCCGTACGGTCGCGCCGCCGTGCGTCCGCGACCGCCGCCTCGGTCACCTCGCCCAGATCCAGTGGCCCGAAGGCGTCCGCCTCGACGAGGTCGCCCTGGCCCAGTTCGCGCAGCATCACCAGCAGGCCGAGCAGCCGGGAGTGCTCCAGCCGCAGGTCCTCCAGCACCTCGTCGCGGTCGTCACCGGCGAGTTCCGGGTGTGCGGAGAGGATCTCCAGATTGGTCTGCATGCTCATCAGCGGAGTGCGCAGTTCGTGCGCGGCCGCCGAGGAGAAGGAACGGGCGGTGGCCAGCGCCTGTGTCGTACGGGAAGCCTGCTCGTCGTATCGCGCGAGCACCGTGCGCAGGGTCTCGGCGAGGTCGTCGACCTCGGTGATCCTCGTCGGGGCGTGTTCGAGCCGCGAGGTGTCGGAGCGCGGATCGAGACCGCTGGTGCGTTGCTGCAGCCTCCGCAGCGGGCGGCTCGCACGCGACGCGGCCGCCCACGCCAGCAGCGCGGAGACCGGGGCGGCGACGATCGCGACGGCGACCACCCGCTGCCGTACGAAGGCGAGTTGGGCCCTGCCCGTCGTGTCCGGGGCGAACAGCCACAGCGTGCCTTCGACGGCGGGCCGGTCGCCCTGCCCGCCCTGCCTGTCCTGGCCGCCCTGTCCCCCCTGCCTGCCCGGTTTGCCCTTCACCTCCACCGACAGCACGCGCCAGCGCTCCACCCTGCGCTCGCGCGGCATGCCCTCGGGCGTGCCCTCGCCCCGCTCCCGCACGGTGACGGGGCGGGGTGCCGAGTCCGGAAGCCGCGTACGCGCGTCGGGCTGCGGTCCGCCCGAGAAGGTGCCGTGCGGGCCGACGACGCGGATGCCGACGTCCAGCGCCGCCGCGTACAGCCGCCGCTCACGCGCCTGTTCGGCGCGCGGACGGTCCTTGGCCGTCACCCGCAGCAGCCGCCGCGCGTCCTTCTTCACCACGGCGGCGCGCTCGCGCAGATGTGCGTCCTGCTCGGCGTGGAGGTCGCGCGCGACCAGCGCGAACAGCAGCCAGCCGGAGGCCAGTACGAGCACGGGCACGGTGAGGCCGACCGCCAGCGCGATACGTGTGGAGAGCTTCATCTTCACGGGCCTGCCCCTCACTTCTCCTCGCGCAGAACGAAGCCGACGCCCCGCACGGTGTGCAGCAGCCGCGGCCCCCCGCCGCTCTCGGTCTTGCGGCGCAGATAGCTGATGAAGGTGTCCACGGCGTCCGTACGCACCTCGAAGTCGTAGCCCCATACGCGTTCCAGGAGCTGGTCCCTGGTCAGGACGATGCCGGCGTTGCGGGCGAGTACGAGGAGGAGCTCGAACTCGCGGCGGGTGAGGGGGAGGGGTGCGCCGTCGCGGTGCGCCTCGCGCGTCGCGGGGTTCAGGACGAGGCCGCCGACGCGGACGGCGTGGGCGGAGCCAGGGGGACCGGCAGGCCCGTAGGCATGGCCGCCGGGCGGCGACCCGTGCGCTGCGCCGTACGCCCGGCCGTACGCGTGGCCGTCGGCCGCCCCGCCGTCCGACATGCCTTCCGCCCCGGCGTCCGTGCCGGCGCCCGTGACCCTGCCGGGCGTCCGTCTGCGCAGCAGCGCGTCGAGTCGCAGCACCAGTTCCTGCAGTGCGAAGGGCTTGACCAGATAGTCGTCACCGCCCGCCTGCAGGCCCGCTATCCGGTCAGCGGTCTCGTCGAGGGCGGAGAGCATCAGCACGGGTACGTCGTCGCCGTCGTCGCGCAGGGCCTGGCAGACCTGGATTCCGTTCACATCGGGCATGGAGATGTCGAGCACGACGACGTCGGCGGGCTGCTCCCGCATGAGGGACAGGGCCCGGCCGCCGCCCTCGGCCAGCTCGACGGCGAAGCCGTTGAGCCGCAGTCCGCGGCGCAGCGAGCGCCGGATCGCCGCGTCGTCGTCGACGACCAGCACGCGGCCACGGTCACCGGCTGCGGTCTGCGCTGCCCCCGCATTCGCCCCGCCAGGCCTGCCAGGCCCGCCCGGCACACCCCGTCCACCCGCTCCGTTCACGCTCATCCGTCCTCCCTCACCGCCTCCCGCCCCCTCGCCTGCCGCGTCCCGCTCGTCGCCTGCCGCGTCCCGCTCGTCCGTGCAGTCTGGCGTGCGCACCCCGCGCCCCGCGAGCCCCGGTCGCCCGCCCTTCCCCTTGATCGACGTTTGCCGCACCACGATCGTGCGTACAACGGGTTTACTGGACCCGCACCGCTTGCCCGCGAGCCACCGGCCTACCGGCCTACCGGCCGCGCACCCGGAGCGCGCTTCAGGCGCGCCTCAGGCGTGCGGCAGGCGCGCGGCGCGGTGACGGCGTGAGCGGTGGCCGGGCGCACGCACGGCGGCGGACTACAGGCGGCGGAGGTTTTCGGGATGGCAGCAGGACCGCGCGTACTGGGCATCGTGCTGGCGGGCGGTGAGGGCAAGCGGCTGATGCCGCTCACGGCGGACCGCGCCAAGCCCGCCGTCCCCTTCGGCGGCGTCTACCGGCTGATTGACTTCGTACTGTCGAACCTCGTCAACGGCGGGATCACGCGGATCTGCGTCCTCACCCAGTACAAGTCGCACTCGCTGGACCGGCACATCTCCACGACCTGGCGGCTCACCGGCCTGCAGGGCGACTACGTGACGCCCGTACCCGCGCAGCAGCGGCTCGGCCCGCGCTGGTTCATGGGCAGCGCGGACGCCATCTACCAGTCGCTCAACCTCATCCACGACGAACAGCCCGACTACGTCGTCGTGTTCGGCGCCGACCACGTCTACCGCATGGACCCGCGCCAGATGCTCCGGCAGCACATCGCGGGCGGCGCGGGCGTGACCGTCGCGGGCATCAAGGTGCCGCGGGAGCAGGCGAGTTCGTTCGGTGTGATCAGTACGGAGCCGGGCAGCGACCGCGTCAACCAGTTCCTGGAGAAGCCCGAGGACCCGCCCGTACTCGCCGGCGACCCGGACAACGTCTTCGCCTCGATGGGCAACTACATCTTCTCCACCGACGTGCTCCTCGACGCCCTCCGCCGGGACGCGGAGGACGAGGAATCCGTGCACGACATGGGCGGCAGCATCCTGCCGCTGCTCACCGACCGCGGACAGGCGCAGGTCTACGACTTCGACGCCAACGAGGTCCCCGGCGAGCGGGAACGCGACCACGGCTACTGGCGCGACGTCGGAACCCTCGACGCGTACTACGACGCGCACATGGACCTCATCTCGCCCGAGCCCGTCTTCAACCTCTACAACCGCGCCTGGCCCATCTTCACCAACCAGGCGCAGCTGCCGCCCGCGAAGTTCGTCGCGGGCGGCATCGCGAGCGAGTCGATGGTCAGCACGGGCGCGATCATCGCGGGCCAGGTCACCGGCTCGGTGCTGGCGCCGGGCGTCGTCGTCGAGGAAGGGGCGGTGGTGCAGGGCGCCGTGCTGCTTCCCGGCGTACGGGTGGGCCGCGGCGCCGTGGTGCGGCAGTCGATCCTCGACAAGAACGTCGTGGTTCCGGAAGGCGCGACCGTCGGCGTCAACAGCGAACACGACGCCGAGTACTGCACGGTGTCGGACGAGGGCATCGTGGCGCTCGGAAAGGGCCAGCACGTGCGGCTGTGAACCGACGGGCGCGCCCTCGCCGTCGACCCCCAACCTTCCGTGTACGAAGCAGAGTTGACGGTACGAAACGGGGCAGGCGGCGGGCCGCCGTTGCCGCCGCCCGTGTGAGTGCCCGGGCACGTTACCTTCACCGTCCCCCTTCACGGACAGCCCTTTCGTGATCACCATCCGTGGCCCTAAACTGCCGTAACCGCCGGTAAACACCGGTGTCTTCGCAGCCGTTCCGTGTCTCGGTTCCTCAGGCTGCCCGCGTTCACCCCCACTGGAGTACCTTTTGACTTTCGCCCGTCGCCCCGTCATGTCTGCACACTCACACCGCCGTGCGCCGCAGACACTCCGCAACGACTCCGTGCACCAGGGGAGTTCGGGGTTCCTCCGACGGGATTCCATGCGACCGGCCTACCGTACGGGTTCCTCCAGCGAGGCCCTCAGCGCCGCCAGGCGCACCCAGCTCAACCGGGGTCTCGGCCTCGTCCTCGGCGTCTTCGCGCTGTACGCGCTCGTCTCCTGCTTCATCCCCGGCCTGCTGCCCGTGGAGGTCGTCGGGGGCTTTCGCGTCGGCGAACTGGCCGCTTTCGCACAGGTGTTGGTGATCACCGCGGGCGTACTGACCCATGACCGCCACGCCCGGCGGCACATCGAACCCCTCGCGGCGCGCGTCGCGACCCGCGAACCGGCCTTCCACGCCGACGAGTCCCACCGCCCTGTGACCGCTGCATCCGCATCCGATGCGGATGCCGACGTGGCCGCAGAGTTCAACGCCTTCGACTCCTCCCGGGCGTTCGGCGGCCGGCAGACGGGTCGCGCGGTGAGGGCGACCACGTGACGCCACTCGCCGACGAAGGCGCGCTGGCGATCTCCGTCTTCCTGGTCTTCCTCGCGGGCTGCCTCTTCGTCTCCATGCTCGCCAGTCCGGATCTGCACGAGGGTGCGGACGACTTCCTCGCGGAGCAGGGCAACAGGCACCCGCTGCCCCAAGGGCTCGCCCTGACAGGCGACTTCATCTCAGCGGCCGGTGTCCTCTACTTCTGCGGAATCGTCGCGGTCGGCAGCTATGACGGCATCCTCGTCGTCGCCGCGGCCGCACTCTCGCCTCTGCTGCTGAAGGTGCTGCTGGCCGAACGGTTGCCCGCCGGCCCGGGCTGGTCACTCGGCGACGCCTTCGCGCGCCGCCTGCCGGCCGGTCCCGCCCGCCGCGCCGCCGGAATCGCGACGCTCGTGGTGTCCGTACCGCTGCTGATCGCGCAGCTCGTTCCGATCGGCCAGATCACGGCCACGCTGATGGGGCTGCCGGGGCAGCATGGCCAGATCGCAGGAATAGCACTGGTCGGCATCCTGATCGTCTCCTGCGTGGCGATCGGCGGCGTGCGGGGTTCCACGCGTCTCCAGATCGTCAAGACGCTCGGGTTCCTGCTCATCGCGCCGCTGCTGTGCGTACTCATACTCGCCCGCTTCGACTGGGACTACGGTGAGGTGCTGGCCCAAGCCGCGCAGGGCAGCGGCGTCGGCGACGCCTACCTCGCGCCCGGCCGGCTCTTCGGCAGCGACCTCACCGGACGCCTCGACACCCTCAGCCTCGCCGTCACCGTGCTCCTCGGCACAGCCTTGATGCCGCACATGGTGACGCGCCTCTCGACCAGTGGTACGGCGGAAAGCGCACGCCGCGCGACCAGTTGGGCCGTCTTCGCCAGCTGTCTGCTGTGCGTCTCGGCCGCGGTCATCGGGTACGGCATACAGGCTGTCGTCGGCGCGAAAGGGCTCAGCGAGGCAGGCCCGCGGGGCGGCAACAACCTGCTGCTGCTCGCTGCGGCCTTCGACGGAAGCGACCCCAACAGCCCTGGCGATCCAGGCACGTTGCTGACGTTCATCTCCTGCGCGGCCTTCCTCACCGTCCTCGCCTCGGTGTCCGTACTGCTGCTGGCAGGCTCCGCCGCGATCGTCCACGACATGGGACGCGACCGGCACGTGCCCGCGGGGGCGGCGCAGCCCGGGCCCCAGGGCGCAGGGGGAGGCGTCCCGCGCAGGCCGCTGCGGGCGAGAGTCGCCCTCGTGGCCGTGGGCGCGGTCTGCATCGTCATGGCCGTCCTCGGACGCACGGCCGACGCCCAGTTCTGGCTCACCCTCTCCTACACCGAAGCCGCCACTGTCGTACTCCCCACGCTCGCCTGCGCGCTGTTCTGGAGAGGCTTCACTCTGCGAGGGCTGCGCTGGTGCGTGTACGGGGGCACGCTCGTCACGCTCGGGCTGCTGGCCCTCTCACCGGCCGTCTCCGGCAGCCGGGACTCCGTCTACCCGGACGGGGACTGGGCCGTCTTCCCCCTGTACGCCCCGGGCCTGATAAGCATCCCGGTCGCGTTCCTGCTGGCCTGGGCGGGCACCCGTCTCACTCCGGCGGCTCGGGTCACCCCGGCGGCACCCTCCCGGCCTCAACAACCGGGCCCCGCCCACGACTTGTTCAGCGGCAGCGGAGCACCCCGCCGCTGACGGCGTCGACGAATGAGGCCCAGCTCCCGGCGGGGAAGACGAGGGCGGGCCCGTCCGGCACCTTGCTGTCGCGTACGGGCATCACACCGGGGAAGCCGTCGGCGACCTCGATGCAGGCCCCGCCTTCACCGTTGCTGTAGGAGGACTTGCGCCACGCTGCGTCGGTCAAGCCGTGTGAAGTGCTCATGGTGTCGAGTAGTCCTTCATCGCCGATGCGATCACGGGGAGGGATGCCACCGGTGACAGCGCGGCGGCCCTCGCGTGATCGTATGACCTCTGGAACTTGGCGACCAGCGGCGGTTCGTCGACGAGTTGGCCGGTGTGCGCACCCTCGGTGTAGGCCACGGGCGGTGCGTCATCGAAGGTCATGAGGATCGTCGTGCCGTACATGAGTGGATGCGGCCCGGCCGAGAACGGGACGACCTGCACCACTACGGCCATATGACTGTCGGCCAACTCCGCAAGCCGGTCGAGCTGTTCACACATGACAGGTGATCCGCCGACCGGCACGCGCAGCGCAGCCTCATGGATGATTGCCCACAACTCCGGAGTTGTTGGGTCGGCCAGCAGCCGCTGGCGGTCGAGCCGGGCTCGCACGTGCTCCTCGATCTCGTCCCCTGGCGCGAACGGCAACGTCGCCCGCGTCAGCGCCCGCGCATACGCCTCGGTCTGCAGCAGCCCCGGTACCAGCATGGGTGCGTACTCGCTGATCGTGGTGGCGAGCTTCTCCAACTCCGCCGCGTCCGCGAAGTAGTCGGGGTGTTTGGAGCGGCGGGCCAGCCGGCACAGGCGCTGGATGTGCTGTCCGCTGCCCAGCACGTCGTCGAAGAGCTTGGAGACGTCCGTCTGCGGACGGCGTACGGCCGACTCGAACTGCCCCACGTACGTGCCGGAACAGAACACGCGCTCGCCCAACTGCTCCTGCGACAGGCCCGCCTGCTCTCGCAGACGGCGAAGTTCCGCCCCGTAGAAGGCGCGTGGCGAGGTGTAGGGGTCGAGGTTCTTGGGCTGGGTCATGGCCGGTGTCCCGTGGGTCGAGCAGATCGCCTGCTGGGTCGGATTCCCTACTCAGCGTAGCCGGGACGGGTGACGCTATGAGTGCGAGTTGTGACAACCGGCAACCAGTGAAGAGCAACCGGCGAAAGGCGATCACGTCCCATGCACTCCGTACACCCCGACTCCTTCGACGACCGCGCGGTCGAGGCCATCACCACGTCCACCGAAGCCGTCGCCGGCCTCCAGGACGCTCTGACGGAACTCGGCATCACTCTCCCCTCCCTCGGCATCGACCTGCTCTCGTGCAGCCGCCCGGTCGACCCCCGTCCGCTGATCGAGCTGGGCCGCTGCAACCTGGAGACGGCCGCCGCTCTCACCGCCGCCCTCCGCCGGGCGCAGGCGAGTTGAGCCGGGAGACCGCCCCGCCGCCCGCCAGGGGAACCGTCGTCGTGGACGAGGAGCGCGGCCGGGTCGGCGAGGTGATGGACCGGGAAGGCGGGCGGCTGCAGCTGCGCCCCGTACGCGGCGGCCGCGAGTGGGACGCCGACCCCGCCCGCGTACGTACGGCCACACCGGCAGAACGCCTCCACGCCACCCTCGCCGCGGTCAACGCGGCCAGCCGCTGGGAGCCGACGTGAGAGACGTGAGAGGGCCGGCGGGCGGCGGCTCCCATGACGGCGGCGGACCGCCCCGCGGTGTCACGGAAGGGCCGCGGGACGATCCGCCGCCGGGTCCGGAGCGCCGGGCGGTCCCCGGGGCGTGCCCCGAGAGCCGCCTCGGACGGAGGTCCGGACGGGACGCCGGCACGCTCAGTAGGCGTGCCGGTCGGGCTTGTTGGTCCACGCCTCGTACGCCTGGAGGCCGAGCTCGGGGTGGACCTGCTCGATGTGGACCCGCCGTTCGTCCAACGGCTTCTGGAAGTCCTCGTACTGGAAGGAGTCATCGAAGCCTATGCGCCGCGTGTCGTCGAGATCGCAGCTGTAGTACACGTTGTCGATCCGCGACCAGTAGATCGCGCTCATGCACATCGGGCACGGGGCGCCGCTGATGTAGATCGAGCAGTCCTGAAGCATGCGCGCCCGCTCCGGCACGGGGTCGGGCGAGCCCTCGGGACGCGACACGTACTCCAACGTGCTCTCGTTCTGGTGCTTTTCGGAGATGGAGGGCGCCTCGGGATTGAGGTACTGAATCGCTCTGCGTATGGATTCCATCTCGGCGTGCGCGGTCGGGTCCCCGGTCAGCAGTACGCGGTTCTGTCCGCGAGCGATGACATCTCCGTTGTGGGTGATCACGGCACCGAAGGGACCGCCCCAGCCCATTTCCACGGACTCTGTTGCCAGTCGCACGGCTTCGGCGATGAGGTCCTTCTCGCTCGTCTTCTCCTTCTGCTTCATCTTCATGCAGGAACTCCGATCTGCATCGAATTCGCTCTGTGTGATCGTCGGTATTCGCAGGGATATGCCCGAGTTGCACCGAAAATCACATTTGCCTACGCTACCTGAAATGAGCGACCACGCAAGCCGTGATTCCACGGCAGAGAGCGCCACTGTGGTGACCTCACAGAAAGTGCGCACAGGCCGAGTTGACGACTATCAGCGCTGGCAGGACAGGACCAACGACGCGGCCCGCCGGTTCGACGGATTCGAGGGCGCCGAAGTCTTCCCGCCGGAGGGCGGTAACGGCGACGGTGACGGAAACGAATGGGTCGCGGTCTTCCGGTTCTCCGATATCGATCACCTGACGACGTGGCTGGATTCAGGCACTCGGCAGGAGTTGCTGGACGAGGCGCGCCCGCTCTTCGAGGAGTCGCCGACCCAGGAAGTGCTCCGTGGCGGCAGCCCCGTACAGAAGGAGCCGGAGGGCGTCACCGCCGTCATCTCCCATGAGGTGAGGCCGGGGAAGGAAGACAGCTTCGCGCGCTGGCAGGAGAAGATCGAGAAGGCGCAGGAGAGATTCCCGGGGTTCATGGGTTCCGAATCGTTCAAGCCCGTCGAGGGAGTCCAGGACAACTGGGTCGTCGCTTTCCGCTTCGACTCCCGCGAACACCTCGACGACTGGCTCGGGTCCGGCGAGCGCGAAAAGCTCCTGAAGGAGGGAGAGCCGTACATCGTCTCCTACGACGTACGCAAGGTCGGCTCCGCCTTCAGCGGTTGGTTCCGCTTCGACACCGACGCGGAACAGGGCGCACCGGCCAACTGGAAGCAGGCCATGTGCGTCCTGCTCGCCCTCTTTCCCACCGTCTCTGTGCTGAATCTGTCGGTTGGATACGAGCTGAACGAACTCGGAGTGCCCGCGTATCTCGGCCTGTTCATCGGAAACGCACTGAGCGTCAGCGCGCTGACGTGGCTGCTGATGCCGCTGGTGAACAGGGCCCTCGCCTTCTGGCTCGTGCCGGGCCGCGCGAGCAGGCGCCGCGTCCAAGTGACGGGCGTCGCTGCGGTGTTGCTGTGCTACGCCGTCTTCCTGGTGGTCTTCGGTGTGTTCACCCCCGAGTACTGACCTCGGGCAGGCCTCCGGCCGGACCGGGCGCGTTCGCCAGACGAAGCGAGGACATGATGAGCAGCAACCGGAACCGGGAGAACGCGGCGTCCGCGGCACCCGGGGACTCCACGCCGGGCCTCGTCGGCACCGAGGAGGAAGTGATCAGACGCGGCGAGCCGGGCTACGAGAGCGCACGGGCGGAGGCCGTCTGGAACGGGCTCACACCGGACCGGTTCCCCGAGGTGATCGTGCGTGCCGCCGCCGAGCGGGACGTCCCCCGAGTCCTCACCCGTGCACGCGAGGAGGGCCTGCGCGTCTCCGTCCGTTCGGGCGGGCACAACTGGTCCGGATCGCAACTCCGCGACGGCGCCCTGCTGCTCGACCTCTCCCGGCTCCAGCACTGCGCGATCGACCCCGACTCGTCGACGGCCACGGTGGGCCCGGGCGTCACCGGAAGCAACTTCGCCGCCGAACTGTCCCGGTACGGGCTGGCGTTCCCCACCGGACACTGCCCGACCGTCGCCCTCGGCGGCTATCTGCTCAGTGGCGGGCTCGGCTGGAACTCCCGTGAGCTGGGCCCCGCTTGTCAGTACGTCGAGGAGATCGAGGCCGTCACCGCGGACGGCAGCACCGTCACCTGCAGCGAGACCGAGAACGCCGACCTGTTCTGGGCGGCGCGCGGCGCCGGCCCCGGCTTCTTCGCGGTCGTCACCCGCTTCCGGCTGCGGCTGCTCCCGCATCCCGGCGCGATCATGACCGCGTCCTTCACCTTCGCGCTCAACGAGGCCGAGCAGGTGGGGGAGTGGGCGCTGCGTACGGCGCGTGAGTCGCCGCCGAACGTCGAGACCAACCTCGTGCTCATGGCCTCCGGCCCCGCCAGGGGCTCGGCCGGCCCCGGCCCCAGGATCAGGATCGAGGCGACCGCCTTCGCCGCGACGCGGGAGGCGGCAGGGGACGCCCTGGCGCCGCTGGCCGCCTGCCCGTTCGCCGAACGCGCTCTCGACTTGCAGCCCTCCCAGCCGACGGCCTTCAGGTCCCTGTACGAGGGCTCGGGTTCCACATGGCCGCCGGAACACCGCTACGCCGTGGACACGCTGTGGTCGGCGGAGCCGTACGAGACCCAACTGGCCCGCAGCGCAAGGCTGATCGCCCGCTCCCCGTCCGAGCACTCGCTCGTGCTCATCCCCTTCGAGCCGGTCGCCCCGGACCCGGACGGCCTGCGGGACATGGCCTTCTCGGCGCTGGGCGAGTCCTATGTCGCCCAGTTCGCGGTATGGGAGGACCCGGCGGCGGACGAGACCAACACACGCTGGCTGCGCGAGGGCATGGACGAACTGGACCCGAACGGCACCGGCAGCCACTACATCGCCGAGGCGGACCTGGGAGCCGGCGCTTCCCGTTCGCGCCGCTCCTTCGCGCCCGCCGACTGGGAACGGCTGCGGCAAGTACGGGCGCGCTGGGACCCCTCGGGCCTCTTCCAGGACTACCTCACCCCCTGAGCCGCCGTCCGGTGAGGGGAACCGGGGCGGCGGCCCTCTTTCGGCCACGCCCGAAAGGGGCGTGCCCCCGCGCCCGCACACGGCATCCTCCAGGAAGGGCAGCGGTGCTCCGGCGGTTGTCCGGGGGAGGCCGGAGCACCGCGCCCTCGGCCCCCGCGCCGTCGTGGCGGCAGGCGGCTACGCTCGTAACCGCCGGCGGATTCGTCCCTGACGCACCTGTTCCCCCTGATGCCCCGGCTGCCGGGATTGGCGGTGGACGGCATGCCCGAACTGCCTGACGTCGAAGGCTTCCGCAGGATCCTCGACTCCTGCGCCCGCAACCGGCTGATCCAGCGGATCGACGTGTACGACACGGGCGTGCTGCACGGTGTGAGCGCCCCACGCCTCCGCCGTGAACTGGAGGGCCGCAGATTCACCGGGTCCGCCCGCCACGGCAAGTGGCTCCTCGCCCGTACCGGCGGCCCCACCCTGCTGCTGCACTTCGGCATGACCGGACAACTGGTGTGCAGCCGCCCGGCTGACGAGCGGCACGCGCACGACCGCGTCGTCTTCACCGTCGGCCGCGACCGCCAGCTCCGCTACCGCGACCAGCGCAAACTCAAGGGACTCTGGCTCGCCGACGAAGCCGCACTGGCCCGCACCCTCGACGCCCAGGGCCCGGACGCCGCCGCTGTCGGCCGTACGGACTTCGACGCCCTGCTCCGGCGGCGTCGCGGAGCCGTCAAGTCCGCCCTCACCGACCAGTCGCTGATCGCCGGAATCGGCAATCTGCTCGCCGACGAGATCCTCTGGCGCGCCCGCCTGCACCCCTCCCGCCGGGCCGACGGCCTCACCGACCGCGAACGCGCACGCCTGTACAGGGACATGCGCGCCGTCCTCCGCTCCTCGGTACGCGCCGAACGCGTACCGCCCCGCACATCCTGGCTCACCGGCCACCGCGACGACCCGCACGGCACCTGCCCCCGCTGCGGTACGGACCTCAGCCACAGCCGCACCGCCGGCCGCGGCACCGTCCAGTGCCCGCACTGCCAGCCGAAACCCGTCTGACTCGTCGAGTTGCGGAATCTCCGACGGGAATCCCGCAGCTCACAGGCGGTTTCAGCCCTCGACTGGCCGAGTCGCGCAGGGTGCTCCAGACTGCCACGAGGGGATGAAAGCGCCCATACGCATTGCCGGAGGGACATTTCATGAGTGGAAACAAGGCAGTCGCCTACATAGAGCCCGGCGTCGTCGAAGTACAGACGATCGACTACCCCGACCTGGACCTGCACGACGGTCCAGGGGTCGACCCCCACAATGTGGGCCGCCACTGCCGCCACGGGGTGATCCTCAAGGTCCTCGCGAGCAACATCTGCGGCAGCGACCAGCACATGGTGCGCGGCCGCACCACCGCGCCCTCGGACCTCGTACTCGGTCACGAGATCACCGGCGAGGTGATCGAAAAGGGCCCGGACGTCGAATTCATCAGCGAAGGCGACATCGTCTCCGTGCCGTTCAACATCGCCTGCGGGCGCTGCCGCAACTGCAAGGAGCGCAAGACCGGCATCTGCCTCAACGTCAATCCCGCCCGTCCCGGATCCGCCTACGGATACGTCGACATGGGCGGCTGGGTCGGCGGCCAGGCCGAATACGTGATGGTGCCGTACGCGGACTTCAACCTCCTGCGTTTCCGCGACCGCGAGCAGGCACGGGAGAAGCTGCTGGACCTGACGATGCTCTCCGACATCTTCCCGACCGGCTACCACGGCTGCGTCAGCGCCGGCGTCGGCCCGGGCAGCACCGTCTACATCGCCGGCGCCGGTCCTGTCGGCCTCGCTGCGGCGGCATCGGCCCAACTCCTCGGCGCCGCCGTTGTCATCGTCGGCGACCTCAACGAGCAGCGCCTCGCCCAGGCCCGCAGCTTCGGCTGCGAGACCGTCGACCTCACACGCGGCTCCCCGAAGGACCAGATCGAGCAGATCATCGGCGAGCCCGAGGTGGACGCGGCGGTCGACGCCGTGGGCTTCGAGGCCAGGGGCCACGGCAAGGGCGCCGGCGAGGCTCCTGCCACCGTCCTCAACACGATCATGGACGTGGCCAGGGCGGGCGCCTCCCTCGGCATCCCCGGCCTGTACGTGACGGAGGACCCCGGCGGCGTCGACAGCGACGCACAGACCGGCTCGCTCAAGATGCGTCTCGGCCTGGGCTGGGCCAAGAGCCACAGCTTCACCACGGGCCAGTGCCCGGTGATGAAGTACCACCGCCAGTTGGCCATGGCGATCCTCCACGACCGCGTTCAGATTGCGAAGGCGGTCAACGCCCAGGTCATCTCCCTGGACGAGGCCCCGCGCGGTTACGCCGAGTTCGACAAGGGCGCCAGCCGCAAGTACGTACTCAACCCGCACGGCGCGCTGGACCGCTTCAAGAAGGCCGCATAGCTGCTCTCTGACGCCCCGTCGGAAACGGCACGTGCGACGAAACGGCCCCGGAGGGTCTCCCGCCTCGATGCGGCGAGCCCCTCCGGGGCCGCAGACGGCCCGCGAGCATGAGAAAAGGCAGTCCCGGGACCGAGCTTGGGGGCCGGTCCCGGAACTGCCCGAAGGGGCTGTCGCAGACGCTCAGAGAACGCCGATGCTGCCGATGGCGCCGCCGAGACCGCCCTCGCCTTCTCCGGCCTCGTTCTCGGCGTCCTCGTTCTCGAGGCCGCACAGCTGCTGGTTGGCGCTCGAGTCGCCAAGACCGCCGACGAGGGGGCCGTTGATGTTGACCAGGCCGACCTGCTCGACCCCGGAGTCGTCCCCGAGATTCTGAACGCACTTGATGTAGACCGGGCCGTGGTGCTCGTCGTCATCATGAGCGGACGCGACGCCTGTACCGATCATGCCGACGCTGCCGATCATGGCGGCCACAATTGCAGCTTCGCGAAGCTTGGCCATTTCTTCTCCACTTCCGTGAGGGCTTGACACGACCCGTAGCTGATCGTGTGTAGGCAGTGACAGACAGTATTCGGGAAGTCTCCAATCAGGCCCGCAACACGCCGCATTGCGCTGATTATCGAAATCGTGCGGCCGTAGACGCAGTTCAGGGACCGAGTCCATGTACTCGGTCCCTGAACTGCTTTTCGGTTCGGCCCGTGATCAGAGCCCGATGCCGATGTCGCCGATGGCGCCGCCGGCGCCGCCGGTGGCGTCTCCGGCCTCGTTCTCGGCGTCCTCGTTCTCGAGGCCGCAGAGCTGCTGGTTGGCGCTCGCGTCGGCGTCGCCACCGTTGAGGGCGTCGTTGACGTTGATGGTGCCGCTCGTCTGGTTGGTGAGGGTGTTGTCGCCGGTGTCCTGCGTGCACTCGATGCTCACGGAGGGCGGCGGCTCTTCCTTCTCGCCACAGGCGGCGGCGACGCCGGCGCCGATCATGCTGACGCTGCCGATCATGGTGACTACGGCAGCAGCTTCGCGAAGCTTGCGCATTTCATCTCCAGTTCGATGGGGGATGCGAACAGTGTCAGTTTGACTACTCTCGGTGAGAAACAGTATTCACGAAGTCAGCTTTTGTCCTGCAACACGCCGTATTGCCTCATTCATTGAGTTGGGCGGGCAGGCACGGCTCGGGGGCCGAGCGCGCTGGCCCGGCCCCCGAGTGTTTCCGGAGGGCTGTTTCGAGCGATCAGGCCCCATCCTCGATGGGAGGCGCCACCACTTCGCCCACGGAGATGTCGCCGACTCCACCGCCGGCGCCGCCCGTCGCACCGGAAGGCGGTGCGGTGGTGCCGTTGGAGGTGGGGGTGTCGTTCTCCGAGGAGTTCTCGGCGCCGTCGTTCTCGAGGGCGCAGAGCTGCTGGTCGGCGGTCTCCAGGGCGTCGCCGCCGTTGAGGGCGTCAGCGGCGTTGACGGTGCCGCCTTCCGTGTTCGTCACGGTGTTGTTCCCGGCGTCCTGTTCGCAGGTGATGGGGAGTCCCGACTCGCCCTGGGCGGCCGCGATCCCGACGCCGATCACGCTGACGCTGCCGACCACGGCGATCGCGACAGCGGCTGTGCGAAGCTTGTGCATTTCATCTCCAATTCCTGAGGGCGTGAACGCGATCGAATACGGATCGCATGCAAGCGGTGACAGATGGTATTCGCGCCTCTAGTGCTTTTTTGCGGTGCAACACACGGTTTTAGGCTGATTGTTCTCGTCGGAATGGGGCTCGCTCCGTACGTATCGCGGCTTCCACCAATGAGTGGCGCCGCCCGGCTGCCGCCATGGCGGGACAGCGGTACGTGCGGATTCCGGGATGCCGGTTGGAGCGACATGACTGAGGGACCGAGCCATGAGCTCGGTCCCTCAGTCATTTTCTTCCGACAGGTGCCGGTGATCAGACCGCTGCGCCGCCGATGGTGATGCCGGCGATCGCGCCGCCATCGCCGCCGGTGGCGTCTCCGGCGGTGTTCTCGGCGTCTTCGTTCTCGAGGCCGCAGAGCTGCTGGTTGGCGCTCGAGTCGGCGTCGCCGCCGTTGAGGGCGTCGTTGATGTTGGCGAGGCCGCTCGTCTGGTTGGTGGCGGTGTTGTCGCCGGTGTCCTGTGTGCACTCGATGCTCACAGAGGGCGGCGGCTCCTCGCCGCCGGCAGCTGCAACGCCGGCGCCGATCATGCTGACGCTGCCGATCATGGTGACTACGGCGGCAGCTTCGCGAAGCTTGCGCATTTCTTCTCCACTTTCCCTGAGGCTTGACGCGATCAGTGGTCGATCGCATTCAGTCAGTCATCGACGGTATTGCCGGTTGTGCACTTTCAGTCCGCAACACGCCGAATTGGGCGCATTATCCGTGAATGAGCCGGGGGTACTGCCGCTGCTGGTGGGCTCCCGGGCGCCGTACGACGCGACCGGGGGACCGGGCTGAGTGCCTGGTCCCCCGGTTACGGCTTCTCGACTGGCGTCAGTGATCAGAGGCCGATGTCGATGGCGCCGATGGCGCCGCCGGCGCCGCCGGTGGCGTCTCCGGCCGTGTTCTCGGCGTCTTCGTTCTCGAGGCCGCAGAGCTGCTGGTTGGCGCTCGCGTCGGCGTCGCCGCCGTTGAGGGCGTCGTTGATGTTGGCGAGGCCGCTCGTCTGGTTGGTGAGGGTGTTGTCGCCGGTGTCCTGCTCGCAGGTGATGCTCACCGCGGGCGGCGGCTCCTCGCTGCCGTGAGCGGACGCTGCGCCGGCGCCGACCATGCTGACGCTGCCGACCATGGTGACTACGACTGCAGCTTCGCGAAGCTTGCGCATTTCATCTCCACTTCCCTAGGGGCTTGACACGATCTGTAACAGATCGCATGTGAGCAGTCACAGACGGTATTGCCGCATGTCGGGCCTTCCCGCATAACACGCCGTAAAGGGAGAATTCAGCATCTAATGGCGCTGGTCGCGGCTCAGCGCCTGGAGTGACGCAGGGGATCCCGGTGATCATCTCGGGGTGGGCGCGTGGAGGGGTCGACGCGAAGCGTGGACGGGCCAGCAGTGCAGCCCGTCTCAGACTGCGCGATGCGGAATCCGTCTCCCGAAGGGGACTCAACACGGCAGGTCGCGGGGGAAGTTGGGAATCCGCTGGCCGATGTAGGGAGTTCAGGGCCCTGCTTGTGCGCCGTACTGCGCAGGGAACGACGAAGGCCCCGGCCGGCAGCCCGGTCCGGGCCTGAATTCCTGAACTCGGCCGGTGGAGATCTTGAAGGACTCTCTGCGGTGTGGCTGCGGCCCGGATACCTGCCAGATCCGCGGAACAGTCGACTGCGCCAAGCCAACTTCCCTGGTCATCACGCGCGTTGACGGATGAGCGGCGTTGTCCGGCCGCTTCTCCAGCGTCGCGACATTTCACTCGTAGCAGCGCGCGGACGCCCGCTCGAATCTCCTCGGGCGAGAGTTCATAGCACGTCAGTCGAGTGAGGAGAGCGCGGCGCGGGTGCGTTCGGTTGCCGGATGGGTGTGGCCCAGGGCCTCGATCTGGAGGGGAAGCAGAGATGTCAGAGCCTGGTGTGCGGTGAGGTGGTCGCCGCGCCTGAGAGCCAGCGAGGCCAGTGCGTAGCGCGTCGTGAGGGTGTCCGGGTGGGTGGAGCCCAGCGCCTCGGTCTGGGCCGACAAGACTTCGGTGTGGGCCCGTTCGGCCTCGGCCAGATTGCCGGTGGAGCCCTGCAGCTCGGCGATCGCGAAGCGCGTGTAGAGCGTGTTCGGATGAGCGGGGCCGAGCAGGCGCAAACGGGCCTGCAGTACTTCCTGGAACAGGGCGTCGGCCTCGGAGACGCGGCCTCGTGTCACCAGAGTCTCGGCGATCCGGTAGTGCGTGGTCAGGGTGTTGGGGTGGTCCGGGCCCAGGATCTGCAACTGCCGGTCCAACAGGTCGCGGTAGAGCCGCTCGGCTTCGTCGGGGAGACCTAGTTCGCACAGGGTGCGAGCGAGTTCCTGCTGAGTGAAGAAGCCTCCTGGGTGGTCGGGGCCCTGCGTGGCGGTCCAGACCGGCAGCAGCGTCTCGTATCCGGCCCTCGCCTCGGCCAGGCGGCCTTGCTCGGCTGCGCAGCGGGCGAGCTCGTGCCGGGTGAAGAGAGGGTCGGCGTCATCTGAGCCGAGAATGCGGAGCTGATCGGCGAGTACTTCCCGGAAGACCGGTTCGGCTTCGGCATAGCGGCCCCGGAAGCGCAGGGAGACGCCGCGCTCGTACCGCAGTCCGACTACGGAGGGATGGACGGCCGAGAGCTGCGCGACGGCCTCCAACGACCTGACCGCCAGCTGGTCCGAAGACTGATAAAAGCCCCGCCAGACCTGGGCACGTACGAAGAGTCGGCAGGTTTCGGCGAGCACGCTCAGCGCGGCGGGAGTGAGCTCTGGTGCAGCGTGCCGGAGCAGCTCGTCGAGATGGGGCAGCAGGGCGATCCAGGCGGGCCAGTCACGCGGGTTCAACGGATCGAGCGGCCTTATCGCGTTACGCATCAGATCGACGGCGACGGCAGCCGTGGGTTGCTTGGCATCGGTGAGCAGCCGCATCGCTTCGGCCACCAGCGGATGCAGGACCACTCCTTGGCTGTCGGGGCCCGAAGCGTTGCTCATGAGCCCCATCGCCAGCAGCGCTCGCAGCCCGGCAGCCACCCCGTCGGGACCTCGCTCCGCGCACAGGTCCTGCAGTATGTCCAGGTTCAGCAGACTGTCGGGTACCGCAACGGAACCGGCGAACCAGGACACTGCCGCCAGCAGGGACGAGGCGTGCGGCAGATCCCGTGCAGCCAGTTGCTCCAGGGAGATGGCCCAGGTGCTGGTCAGCGAATCGCGCGGGTTCTCCGTGCCGCCGAGCAGGGTGGTGAACCGGCTGTCGAGGGCTGTCCTGTAGGCGGTGAAGGTCCGCTCCCGCGCGAATTCGGAGGCGAGGTAGGAACCAGCCTGGTACAGGGCGAGCGGAAGCCCGCCGAGGCGACGGGACAGCCTGGCGGCCTCCTCGCGCGAACCACAGCGCGGAGCCAGGTCGAGGAGCATCTCGGAGCCGCTGGCTTCGTCGAGCCAGCCGACGGTGTGCACGCGCACCCCTCTGCCCCACGATGCGGCATCGGTGTCCCTGCTGGTCACAAGTACCGTGCCGGCACGGGTCGGGCGCAGCCAGCCGTTGCCGTCCCGTGCTGGTCGCTCCCCTGACCGCAGTGCCAGGACATCGTCCAGGTTGTCCAGCACGAGCATCCAGTCGCTACGTTCCTCGAGCTGGCGCCAGAGCACGTCGGAGGGGTCGCGGCGGCCGGCAAGCGCGGCCTCCACGTCGGAGGTGGACGCACCGAGCTCCTGAGCGAGGAGCAACAGCGACGATGTCAGCGTCGCACTGTCCACGCCCGTGACCCACCAGACCGGATGCCCGAGCCGCATCGCCTCGTCGCACAACTGGAGCGCGATCGTCGACTTGCCCGTGCCCCCGAGGCCGGCGAGTACATGTGTGCGGCCGTCAGGGTCGGTGCGTAATCCGCTGAGTGCCTCGACCAGTTCTGCTCGGCCACGAATCCGCTCCGGGAGACGGCCGAAGGGCGGCGGCATGACACCCCTGAGCGGAGTGCGTTCAACTGACTTGTGAGGCAGATGGATGTGGAGATCGCCGCCCGCGGTGTAGGCGTCGCGACTTGCGGTGATCCGCTGTCCGCGCGGGTTCGGCGAATCCCGCATGCGCCTACCCGGCCCTGCCGCCGCGGTCGATGGTCATGTCGCGGCCTGCGGTGTAGGCGTCGCGCCCTGCCTCGATCCGCTGGTTCACGGCCTGAGCGGGCGCATGGCGACTGGCCCAGTCGGTGAGCTCACTCCCGAACTCGGGATCGCGTTCGGCATACCAGGCGAGTGCGTCGGCGAGCCGGGCAAGGCGGATCGGGTCCTCGGGATCGTCCACCGCATCGGTGAGAGCCGCTGTCGATCTGTTGTCGCCGGTGAATGCGGCAGTGATCCGCGCGCGGATCCGCCCGACGAGGCTGCGGGCACCGTCCTCACTCAATCCCTGAATGGCCCCCGTGGCGGCGATCAGCGCCACAGCCTCGGAGACTCCAGCAACGTCCATGGAAGTCAGCCTAGCCTCGCGCGAAGAGTGCGAAACAGGCCCTGGGCGATTCTCAGCGAGCGTCGTGCGCGGCGGTCACGGCGTTCACATGCGATGCATGCCGAGCACTGTGCCGCGACCGGAGTTGCCTTGCCGGCTTGCTTGCTCTGACCAGACTTCCGGGTGCTACGGGTGACCCGCAGTAGCTCAACTCCCAGCAGGGGGAGGGGAGTCGGCTGGAGGCTGAATCCCCTTCTCGGCTGACTCCTGATCAGGTGCCTACGGACGGCTTCCCTGTTGCAGGTACTGCTTGGCCAGTCGCACTTCCTCGTCCACCTCGGCAGGCGTCCGACGCCGCAGCAGCGGCTCGGCGAGCCACCTCAGCACGGGCCGGAACCGGAAGTTCAGCGTTCGTACCAGTCGTGTCCCGCCTTCGACGGGCGTACAGACAAAGCTGGCGTCGAAATCGGAGGCAAGCCGAGTCAGCCGGTTGGCCGGCGGCGGTGCCAGCACGATGTCTACGCGCTCACCGGGGGTGAGCCGCATCTGCGCCACCGCTGGTGGCGCCGGAAGGCCCGCCAACCTGGGGCGGAAACAGAACTCAGTGAGGCTGCCCTCCCGTCGGGACCACAGAACAGGGCGGATCTTGTGGTCGACCTGTGCGTACCGCTCGACGTCCATCACGAACTCAAGCAACTCATCCGGAGTGCAGGAGATCGTCTCGGTGACCTGGACCGTGAGCATCCCGCCAGGCTAGCCAGCCCAGTACGCGCAGCAAAACCCTTGCTGCACCACCACAGCGATCAACTCGCCGCCGGGGCCGAGAGGCAGCAAGGGCCATGAAGCCAAGTGGTGTACCAAACACGTGAGATGGCACAGGTAGCAGGCCAGCGCCCCCGGACGGTACCGACGGCTCGCTGCCGGGCGCGAGAGGCCGGCCGCGCCCTGCGCGACGAGGGTCTCCCGGTCGCCCGGAAGGGCCGATGCGGATACTCAACGCCGGCTGCATGCCAGTCGACTGGTCATCATGGCGGCAGGGTTGCCCGGCGCAGCGTGGCGATGGTCTGTCCTGTCTCCTCGCGCAGCACCCGGTAGAACTGGGGGTAGCTGCCAAATCCCGCCCGCAGTGCCGCCGTGAGCGCGGGGGTCTGCCGGCCGTGCCCGTAGATCGCAAAGAATCGCTGAAGGCGTTGCTGGTTGCGGTAGCGACTGATCGGCATGCCGACCTGAGCCCTGAACAGCCGGCTCAGGTGTGAAGGACTCAAGTCCACAGCCCTGGCCAGGTGGGGCAGGTCCATCGTGTCCGCCTCGGAGCGCAGGAGTTGGACGGCCTTCTCCACGCCGGGATGTACGACGACGCCTTCCACGGGGCTCCGGCTGTCGAGGAATGCCCGCCAGCTGGTCGCCAGCAGATAGGCGAGGCCCGTGTTGACGACGGCGCTGTCGACTCCCTGAGCTGCTTGGACCTCTTCGAAGAGGGAGCCGAGCCGCTGCGTCTGCGGGTAGTCCAGCCGACGCGAGAACTGACCTGGCGGGTCGTCGTCCAGCAACGAAACGCTCTGCGACGCCTTCGCGATCCGCGCGACGAGGCGGGGACGGAAGACCGCCCACCACAGCACGTGGTCAGCGGACTGGTCGACCAGCACGTGCTCCTGACCCGGGAACAACCACGTCAACGCGCCGGGCGCGAGGTCGTAGCAGCGATCGTTCACCAGGTAGCGGGCGGTGCCCCGCACGACGAGGTTGACCTCCAGCTCCTCGTGACGGTGACGCCGCAGCAGCACTTCGCCCGCACCGTGCCGTACCACCCGACCGTCCAGACCGGGATCGAGAAGCAGGTCTTCGAGCATGGCGCGAAATGATAAGTCACGTGCGGGACGGTGAAAGGACATAGCTGTTCACCACGGGCGATCCTGTGGCGGTCGGTGACGAGAGGAGCACGAGATGACCACCATGAGCCCGCGTATCACGCCTGAGCACCTCCGACGCTTCCGCGATGACGGGTTCTTCGTCCTGGAGAGCGTGCTGACGCCGCCAGAGTTGTCAGCTCTCCGTGAAGAGTGCCGGCGGTTCATCGACGAACGCCACGTGGAGATGGAGCGCCTGGGAGTCGACGTCCTGGACCTCGATCACCGGGGACGTCGCTACTTCGTCCACGCCTACGACGCGAGCCCGGTCGTCCGCGCGTTCCTGAGCGGTGATCTGATGGCCGGCATCGCGAAAGCGGTGCTGGGCGACAGCGTGTACCTGTTCAACGAGCAGTTCGTCGTCAAGGGCGCAGAGCAGGGCATGCGCTTCTCCTGGCACCAGGACTCCGGCTTCATCGACTACCCCCATCCGCCCTACCTGACCTGCTGGATCGCCCTGGACGACGTCACTGAGGCCAACGGAACGGTCTACCTGCTCCCCTATCCCCGCGCCGGGACGCGCGAGGTCGTCGCCCACGTCCACGAAGAGGCGACCAACGACAGGGTCGGCTACTTCGGCGACGACCCTGGCGACCCGGTGATCGTCCCGGAGGGCAGTATCGCCTGCTTCTCCAGCACCGTTCTGCACCGCAGCGGACCCAACACCACGGACCGCATGCGCCGCATCTACCTCGCCCAGTACTCCACAGAACCGATTCTCGACGCCGACCTCGTCCGACCCCGGCACCTGGCCGAACCCGTCGTCCGCAACGGCACGCGCGTGAAGTGACGGCGGTGGCCGGTCTCGGAGACCTGCGACCGAACACGATGGCGAACTGCCGCTGGAGTACTACTGGCTGGTGCCCGCGACGGCGGCGCCCACGGCCGCGGCGCCCACGACGGCGACGAGTTCGTACTGCATTGCCTCCAGGGCCCTGCGTACCGCGGGAGCGGCCCAGTTGTCATGCGCCAGCTTCGCCGTGAGCCGTTCGACCTCCCGGGCCGGGACCCCGGGGAAGGCGCACTCGTACAGACCGGCAGCACTCAGCACAACCGCCAAGCCGACGGTGCGTTCATCCGGTGTCTCGCCCCGTAGCAACACACCGGCCAACCGATCGCGGAGCGCGACCTCCACGGAGCTGTCGAGCGTGGGATAGCGGCGTGTGGTGAACAGCCCCAGCGTCCTGCTCACCTCCTCGCGCACCGTCCCCCTCTCCCGAAGCCGGTCAAGTGCCTTACCCCGAGCGCTCTTACGGAGCTCACGCACCCAACTCTGCGCGGTGGCCGGCTTCTCGCGTGCGGCCAGCACCGCAAGCACGTCGTCCAGTACGGCAGAGCCCACGGGTGTCCGGTCGGCTACGACGACCTTGTGGTCGTCCACGTCGAGCCGCCCTGCCAAAGTCAGTTCAAGGAGGACGGCTCCGGCGGCGGCGCAATCTGTCTGCCACGGCTTCGGAAAGCGCCCCCGAGCGTCAATGGAGAGCAGAACTACCTGCTCATCTAGTGTCATTCGCATACTCACAACACTCCCACACGGCTGGCGGCCTAATGGAGGCCCGATGCTGCCGTGTGCGAGGCAGCAAGATGCCACCAAAATCCCTTCGTTCGGAGATTGACGCATGCCATCGTTTGTGATGCCGGAAGCGAGCAGCCGAGGAATCCAATCGCCATGCTGATGAAGGGATTCCAGATCGCGATTTCCGCGCACTCGGCTTCCGAGTCCGGTGCCACACGAGAAACCACGAAACCACGAAAGACGAGAAAGAAGGAGACACACCCATGCTGCTTGAGAAGGTCAACAACAGTCACCTGCTGGACACCGTACTGAAGGACGCCGCGGACGTGGAGAACCTGTCGCCGGCCGAGCCCGTCCTGTCCACCCCGGCTGCCGTTGCCGGCGGAGCCCTGGTCACCGCGGGTGCGTTCGGAGCCGGCGTCGGGCTCGGGGTCACCCAGGCCCAGGCCGGCTGACAACCGCCACATCAGCGCCCCAAGCAGAATCAAACCGTCGCTCAAGGAGTAAACGTGACTGCAATCTCCACCAAGGTCAACGCAAGCCAGGAACTCAACGGCGTCTCGATCCACGCCGGTGAGAACGAGTGGATCGGCCGGATGTCTCCGGTCCTCGCCACTCCTGCCGCGGTCGGCGCCGGGCTGGCCGGCGCAGCCGCCGTCGCCGGTGCGGCAGCCGGCGGCATCGCGGTCGGAAACGCCGCCGGGCAGGCCGCGGGCGGCTGACCCATGTCGCGCGACGACGCCTCTCGATAACCACCTGCCATCCACGCCGGTGAGAGGCGGCACATGACTCCTATGGCCGGGGAAGGGAAAGGGAAAAGCAAAAATGAACATCTCCTCTGCGGCACGGAGATTGCTCTCCTCCCCGGTCATAGGCCGGGAGCGCGCACTGACCACCGCGGAACAACTCAGTGCGACCGCATATCTCATGAGCAGCCTGGAAATACTGGCAGCCGAACGCGACCGCCAGAAAGGCGGTTTGAACAACTGGGATCTGGCCCGGGACAATTACACATGGGCACCGCCGAAGGTGCGCGAGTCGCTCGACTTCCTCGCCAGGCCGGACGTCACCCGGTGGATCCACGGGGCCCGCGCACTCGCCAGCGCCTCGCTGCTCGTACCGGGCACCAGCCGGCGCCACCGCGCTGCCGCGAACGGCTTCCTCGCCCTCACCTCGGTCGCCACCTACCCGAGGCACCACTACGGCACCGACGGATCGGACCAGCTCTCCTTCCTCGTGCAGTCCGCAGCCATGATCGCCCGACTCGGCCAGCGGCAGCCCGCACTCGTCGACAGCTGCCTGTGGTACGTGGCGCTCCAGGCCACGCTCTCGTACGCCACATCGGGCTATGTGAAGATCGCCAGCCCCGTCTGGCGCTCCGGCGACGCCCTGCCGGGCATCATGCGCACCGAGACCTACGGCGACGGCAAGGTCTACGACCTGATGAAGCGCCATCCCAAGGCATCCCGGAAGCTGGCGCACGCGGTACTCGCCATGGAGTGCGCCTTCCCCGCGGTATTCCTCGCCAAGGGACGGCTCACCCCGGCGATGCTCGCCGGACTCGGCTCGTTCCACGTCGTCAACGCCCGGGTGATGGGTCTGAGCCGTTTCGTGTGGGCCTTCCTGGCGACCTACCCCGCGGTCCTCTACGTCACCCAGAGCCGCGAGTCCACGAAGCCCGGCGGAGGCAGCCGATGACCGCAACCGCGAAGATCACGACGCACCCCGTACGCAACGACGCGCTCCCTCGCATCGCCGGCGGCCTGCTGAGCGCCGTCGTCGCGACCGGGCTGACCGTCCAGCAGCTTCGCCACCGCAGGGTGCTGCGCGGCCAGGGCGACGAGTCGTTCTTCGAGACGTCCACGGGCAACGTGCTCGCCTACCAGCTCACCGAGGCCGAAGGACCGGACTCGTCGCCGGTCCTGGTCTGCGAGACCGGCCTGTGCTCCACCGTGGAGCACTGGATCTGGCTACGCCGCATGCTCGGCTGCGACCACCCGGTTCTGGCGTACAACCGGGCCGGGTACGGACGAAGTGAGTACCGGATGCGGGAGCCCTTCTCCCTTGCCGCGGCCGTCGCCGACCTACGCGACCTGGTCCGTGAGGTCTGCCCCTCCAGGCCGGTGGTACTCGTCGGACACTCGCTCGGCGGCCATCTCACGCTCCGGGCGATCGAGCCGCTGCGCGACCTGGTGACCGGCGTTGTGCTGCTGGACCCCAGCCACCCCGCCGAGCTGCTGCGGTCGCGCATGCAGGCCGACGGCGCCAACGTGTTGACCTCCGCTCTGGCGCTCATGCCGGAGTCCGCCCGGCTCGGTCTGGGCAGCCTGCTCACCTCGCCTCCCTGGCTGCGATGGCTGCCTGAGGATGTGCGGCCGCTGATTCTGGACCAGTTCCGCGACTGGAAGCTGTGGAAGACCACCGTTCGTGAATGGCGCGCGACCCACACCGAGTTCCTCAATCACGACGGCGTGCTGCCGAAGGTCGGTGTACCGCTCCGGCTGGTGGCCGCGGCCACCACGCACGCCAGGGACCCGGTCCACGCCGAGCTGCACCGGGAGCTCGTCGGCACGTCGCCCGATGGCGACCTGTGCCTGATCGAGGACGCCAGGCACGACGAGCTCGTGATGAACGAACAGCTCGCGGCCCAAGTAGCGGAGCTGATCCGGGAGTTCACCGTCGGACTCCGCACGAGCGGGCTCTGCACGAGCGGGCTCCGCCCGACACCCGACGCGCCGGAGGTGCGCTGATGCTGCTGCCCAGGACCAAGAGCGAAGCGATAAGGCTGGCGGTGGAGCTCGGCTTCGCGAGCTGGCTGACGATCACGATACTCAGCCAGCACCCGAACACCGCCTTCGACCGGCTTCGGACAGCCGACAAGGTCGGGCTGCTCATACCCAACTGGCGGTTCTTCGCCCCGACCCCGGCCCAGCACGACTTCCACCTGCTGTACCGGACGCTGGACACCGACGGCGAGCAGTCCGCCTGGCAGTCGGCATCACAGATCAACAAACGGAAATGGGCCCACGCCGTCTGGTTCCCCGGACGCCGTCAGGAGAAGGCCATCTTCGATCTGTGCGGCGAACTGGGCCGGTTGATCGGCCGTAAGGATGTGAAGGTCGCCGACAGTGCGGCGTACCGGCTGCTTCGCGACTTCGTCATCCGGCACCTCGACGAGTCCGACCCGCGACGGGTCTCGCTCACCGGCTTCCAGTTCCTGGTGGTGCTCTACAGCGGACACGACGACTCCGAGGACCCGCAGTACTCCTTCATCTCTCCCTTCATCCGGCTGCCCGAGCCAGACCCCACGGACCACGCCGCCGACGCCGATCACACCGGTCACGCAGACCGATTGGAGCGCGCGGCATGACGAAGAGCGAGGCCGCGCCGCAGGTCGACGATCCCGGCTACGGCCGCAGGTTCGCCGACTTCTACGACAAGCTCTTCCCCAAGAACGCCGGTGCGGAGGGGATTGCCGAGGCTCTCGCCGCCATGGCCGGCGGCGGTCCCGCCCTGGAACTGGGCGTGGGCACCGGGCGGATCGCCATACCGCTCGCCGAACGCATCGGCGCTGTCATCGGCGTCGACTCCTCCCCGGAGATGCTCGATGAACTGCGCCGCGGCGTGGAACGCGCCGGCGCTCCGGTCCAGGCCGTCCACGGTGACCTGCGCACATACGAGGACGAGTGCAGCTATCCCCTCGTCTACCTGGTGTGCGGGACCCTCTCGATGGTGCTCGAACCCGAGCAGCAGCGGCAGGCGGTCGCCAGGGCCGCACACCGCGTCGCACCGGGCGGCCGCCTGGTGATCGAGAACTTCAACACCCCGGGAATCCTCGCCATGAGCCAGGACAACGGGCACTTCACCTCCTTCGCTCCTTACCCCGACCCCAACACCGGGCTGCTCACCTCCTGGTTGGTCGAGAAGGACACGGGTCTGTGGCAGTCGTCCCACGTCTGGTTCGAGGACAACGGCTTCCGCATCGCCTCCGACGTCAACCGGCTCATCCCGCCGGAAGAGGTCGACCGCTACGCCACCGTGTGCGGGCTGGAACTGGTTCACCGCTGGTCGGACTGGCAGGGCACGGCATACGACGAGCGCGGCGCGATGTACATCGCCGTCTACGAGGTGCCCTGACGGGATGGTGAGACGGGCCGGCGAGCCCGGCGCGGAGCCCAGCAGCCACCGAAGCACGACCCACCAACTCCGGGACACGACCCACCAACTCCGGGAGGAGCCCGCAATGACCGCCACGCGGTACACCGATCGTCGGCGGGGCCGCGGACGGCACAGCCGCAAGACCGACCGCACCACCTGGGAGGCGACATGCGGCAAGCCGGAATCAGTCTGGACCGTCTCTCTCCAGCACCGGGCGCTGCTGATCACGGGCATGCTGCTGGGACTTCTCGGTGTGGTCGCCTCGCTCGCCCAGCCCTACGCCATCGGCAAGCTGATCCGGACTGCCCAGCTGGACCAGTCGCTCGCCGGGCCGATCGCTCTGCTCGTCGTACTCTTCTGCGCGGACGCGGCCTTCTCCTCACTCCAGGCCTACGCCATCGGACGAACCGGGGAGAACATCGTCTTCGACGTCCGCCGGATCCTGATCGAACGGCTGCTGCGGGCCAAACTGACGTCGGTCAACAAGCAGCCGCAGGGCGACATCCTCACCCGGACGGTGACCGACACCTCCCTGGTGAAGATCGCGCTTTCGCAGAGCCTGGCGCAGCTCTTCATCAACGGGGCGACGATCATCGGCGGTGTCGCCCTGATGTTCGCCATCGACATCTGGCTCATGCTGATCACGCTGGCCTGTCTGGGAGTGGCCAGCCTGGTTTCCATCGGCCTCGCCCGCAAACTCCGGCAGGTAGCCGTGCAGAACCGCGAGGACACCGGTGCGTTCGGCACCGATGTGCAGCGGGTGCTCTCGGCGCTGCCCACGGTCAAGGCCTCCCGTGCGGAGGACCGGGAGTTGCTGCGGATCTGCCAACAGGCGCACCTCGCACGTACGTCGGGGATCCGGGTCAACGCGTTCAACGCGCTGCTGATGCCGTCCATGAACGTCGGTACCCAGGCGGCGCTGGCCATCGTGGTCGGCGTCGGGATGACCCGCGTGGCCGGCGGAGCGATGTCGATCGCTGACCTGACCGCCTTTGTGATGTACCTCTTCTACCTGGTGTCGCCGCTGGTGCTGTTCTTCATGGCGATCGGCCAGTTCGTACAGGGGCGCGCCGCGGTACAGCGGGTGGACGGGCTGGCCGTACTGCCCCAGGAGGGACAGGAGGAACGGGTCCAGCAGCAGCCCGCGCTCGTCGGGTCGCTGATCCAGGACCGGGGCGCGATCGAGTTCCACGACGTCCGGTTCGGGTACGACGGACAGGGTGCGGAGGCGAACGCGCTGGCGGGCGTGTCCTTCCACGTACCGACGCGCGGGCTGACCGCGATCGTCGGCCCGTCCGGAGCGGGCAAGACGACCCTGTTCCAGCTCATCGAGCGCTTCTACCGGCTGGACGGCGGGAGGATCCTGCTCGGCGGCCAGAACATCGAGGCACTGCCCCTGGACACCGTCCGCGGACTGGTGGGCTACGTACAGCAGGACAGCGCGACGATGCGCGGCACCATCCGGGAGAACCTCACCTACGCCAACCCGGAGGCCGCAGAGGCCGACATCCGCGAGGCCGTGGAGATGGCCGGTCTCTCGGATGTCGTCCAAGGTCTGCCGCAAGGACTCGACACCGATCTGGGCGATCAGGGCAGCGGGCTCTCCGGCGGTCAGCGGCAGCGGCTGTGCATCGCCCGCACGCTGCTGCAGAAGCCCGCGATCACGCTGTTGGACGAGGCCACCTCCCATCTGGACTCCGACTCGGAGCGGGACTTCCGGCATGTGCTCCAGCGGATCTCGCGCCACTGCGCGGTCGTCGCGATCGCGCACCGCATCTCCACGGTGATCGACGCGGACCAGATCGTCGTGCTGGAGAACGGCAGGGTCCGTGCGACCGGAGTCCATGACGATCTGATGGAGCGGGACGACCTCTACCGCCGTCTCGCCGGCTCCCAACTCCACGCCGAGTCAGGGCTCGTGGGCGAGCCGGTCATTCCGCATCTGGAGCAGCAGCACCCGGCCTACGAGGCGTTCGAGCACCCGCCGCAGCAACTCAGGCCGGATGCGGACGCGTTCGAGCACTCGCCGCAGCAACTCAGGCCGGATGCGGACGCGTTCCAGCCGCAGAGCGCCGAGGGCACCTCGGACGTCCAGGCCGGTCAGCAGTTCCCGGAACCGGTGGGCGGCACCGTATGACCTCCGCCGACGTGGCGGTTGTGGGTACTGGGCCCAACGGGTTGGCGGCGGGGGTGACTCTGGCCCGGGCGGGTTTGAAGGTGGAGCTGTACGAGGCGGCCGACACCATCGGCGGCGGACTGCGCACCCAGCCGCTCTTCGAGCAGGACGTGGCCCACGACATCTGCGCCGCCGTCCACCCCATGGCCGCCGCCTCCCGCTTCTTCCGCGAGTTCGACCTCGCCGCCCGCGGCGTGGAACTCCTGCACCCAGAAATCTCCTACGCCCACCCGCTGGAAGGCGGCCGGGCCGGACTCGCCCACCACGACCTGGCCGCCACCTGCAAGGAACTCGGCCCGGACGGCGAACGCTGGCGGACACTGATGCAGCCACTGCTGAACCACAGCCAGGGCGTGGTGGACCTGATCCTCTCCGGCCAGCGCACCCTGCCCCACGACCCGGCCGCCGCACTGGCACTGGCCACCCGGATACCGGTACACGCCAGCCGTCTCGGCGCCGCCCGTTTCGCCACCGAAGAAGCAGCCGCCCTGCTCACCGGCGTCGCCGCACACGCCATGGGCAAACTCCCCAGCCTCGCCTCCGCAGGCGTCACGATGCTGCTGGGCCACCTCGCCCACGGCACCGGCTGGCCACTGCCACGCGGCGGCAGCGCCCGCATCGCCCGGGCCATGGCCGCCGACATCACCGCACACGGCGGCACCTTCCACACCACCTGCCCCATCAACAGCCTGGACCAACTCACCAGCGCCCACACGATACTGCTGGACACCAGCGTCAAAGGACTGCTGACCCTCGCCGAGGACCAACTGCCACCGCGCTACACCCGCCGCCTCAGGCGATACCGCTACGGCCCAGCTGCCGCCAAGGTCGACTTCCTGGTCACCGAACCCATCCCCTGGGCCAACCCCAGCGTCGGCAGAGCCGGAACCGTGCACCTCGGCGGCACCCACACCCAGATGACCCACCAGGAGACCCTGACCGCCCGCGGCATACCCACCCAGGAACCCTTCGTACTGCTGGTCGACCCAGCCGTCACCGACCCCGGCCGCGCACGCCCCGGCAAACGCCCGGTATGGGCCTACGCCCACGTCCCCAACGGCGACCTCAGAGACCCCGCAGAACTCGTGCGCTCCCGCATCGAGCACTACGCCCCCGGCTTCACCGACACCATCCTCGCCCACCGCTCCATCACCGGCGCCGGCTACGAGACCTACAACCCCAACTACGTCGGCGGCGACATCGGCTGCGGCGCCATGACCCTGACCCAGTCCCTCGCCCGCCCCATCGCCGGCATCGACCCCTACCGCACCCCACTACCCGGCCTCTTCCTGTGCTCCGCCGCAACCCCGCCAGGACCCAGCGTCCACGGGATGTCCGGCTACCTGGCCGCACAATCCGCACTACGCACACGCTTCGGCATGACCACCACACCCTCACTGGCGCCCGAGCCGGCTGCGGCGGAGGGCATGGGCTGACCCGGGTTCAGATCCAGCCCCGCTCGCGGGCCAACAGCGCCGCCTGCGCCCTGCTGTCAGCCCCCAGGTGCTTCATCACGGCTGCGAGTTTGCGCCGGAACGTACGCACCGATACGCCGATGCTCCGTGCGGCGGCCTCGTCCTTGTCGCCCGAACACATGGCCATGAGCACCTCCCGCTTGGTCGCGGAGATCAGCGCTTCGTCGGCTGACTCCTCGTCCGTGGCCGGGAGTTCCCCGGCCTGTTCCCAGATCCGCCAGAAGAGGGCGACGATGCTGGAGACCAACCCGCTCTCGTGGGCTATCAACGCTCCGCGTGACGTTTCCGCGGGATCCAGGGGCACCACGGCGACGTTCCGGTCGTAGGCCAGGATGCGTTCCGTGGTCTCGTCGACCACCCGGATCTGTGCTCCTTGGCCCGCCAGTTCGCGCAGATAGGCGGCTGTGGGGGGATGATCGAGCGCAGCGCGCAGCACGATGCTGTGCAGCCGGATTCCCCTGCGCAGACAGCGCAGGTCCAGGCGGCGTGCGTACTCGATGCTCTCCGGTCGCAATTCCTCGTAAGGCTCGACGGAGAGCACTTCCTCCCGCGCGAAGAAGGAGAGGTCGTCTATCCGGTTTCGCATCTCCGCCAGATCCGTGAGCTGCTCGACATCACACGAGGCGGTAGTCCGTGAACTCTGCTCGGGACGCAGCGAATCGGCGATCTGCCGACACCCGGTGACCTGCTGGAGTTCGCTGTGCAACGCTCCCAGTCGCTGGTCCGCCAGCCGCGCGATGGCGATGTCCGGATCGGTAGGGATCAGGCGGCACCCGCCGATGATGCGCAGCATGCCCAGGTCCAGCAACCTGTCGACACAGTCCGGTACTGACTCCTTGTCGAGGTTCACCTCCGCGTGGATCTCCTCAACGGGGGTGTTCGGGTTGCGGAGGAAGTACCGGTAGACCTTCTCTTCGGCCGCGCTCACACCGAGCACTGCCATCGCATTGGTATCCAACCCGCGCCCACGTTGCTCTTGGGCCGGCTGGGGGCGACGACCTGCTCTGATGCGCGACGGACGGCGCGGTGGTGTGGGAGCAGGGACGCTGATAAGCACATCACGCATGGGAGTTGGACTCAGAGCTCCTCATTCAGGGGCCAGGTTCACGTGGACAGGCCACACTGCTCACCGGTGTCGGCTGTACGTGAACTCTCTTGGCAGTTGGCAAGTGACCCCGGCGGTCTTGGTGGAGGGCGCGCTGCTCGCACTGCTCGTGGGCCCGCGCGCCCGTGTGTCGGGTACTGCCCGACGCGACCGGCCGGTCGATATCGAGGTTCACAGAATCTGTGGCGGCGTTTCAGGTGGGCTGTCTTCGGTAGCTGGAGGTCTGCCCCCAGTCCGGTGACGCCGACCGGCTTCGACCCGCATGCCGCGCTTGTGTGTCCTCTGTGGCGTGGATCTGAATGGTCTGGCTCATCGCAGTCATCTCTGGGTTCTACAGTCATTTTCTTCGGCCCGAAGCGTGTGTACTACGCGCCAAAGTGATCTGCCCCATCACCTGTCTTTCGATCCTCACCGGCTGCTGACTGAGTGTGCATCGGCAGATCGTGCAGCGATGAGGGGGTACAGATTCGCACCCGCACGAACTGACCAGCCGCTACCGGACGCCGGGGGCGACAGGGGGCCACCGGGGGTGACCGGAGGACGCCCGGGGCGTACCGATCCGGTACGGGAGCCGCATGACGGATAGCACCCCCACACATGCGGAGTGGAACGCAAAGAACGGCATCAAACACCACTCGACTTCTCACAAATCCCGTTCTGGTTCTTGTCACGCAAGCACCATGAACTCCGCGTACTTCGCGGCCACATGCATGCTGAGGTGGTGAGCCATGAGCAGGATGCTTCCGCTTCCCTCCACGCTCTTGTGAGCAACCTGGTGCGCCTGGAGGTAATGGCGCGGACATCTCCGAATGGCGTAAGCGGGAAGGATCAGGCCTCGGTACTGGCCGAACTGCAGAGGACCAGTGGCTGGGCCCTGCGAGCCGCTGTGGCACGTGCCCGGCAGCGGGGAGCGAGCTGGCGTCAGCTCGCCGCCACACTCAACATGCCGGCGATGACGCTGCACCGGCAGTTCTACTCCCGGCACGGCGTCTTCGCGATCGGACAGCACCGCGGCGGCCCGGCGCCCACGGAGACGAACACGGAGACGGGAGAACGACCGGCGGACGCGGCCGGACAGCCCAAGTCCGCCGTCGCCCCGGCCACCTCCCCAGGAGCGCCGCCACGCCAGCAGGACGGCGATCCCCCGGCCGTACTGGACCAGCTCGTAGGGCGGGAACGCGAACTCGCGGACCTGCGTCCGCTACTCGCCAAGAGCCGCCTGATCACCCTGACCGGTCCGGGCGGCGTGGGCAAGACACGGCTGGCGCTGGAATGCCTCGCGAAGATCCGCGCTTCTTACGGCGGTGGTGTGCGGTGGGTGAACCTCGCGCCCCTGTCGGATGGTTCGCTGGTCGCGCCCACGGTGGCATCGGCCGTCCTTGGCGGATCCGTGCCGACCGGCTCCGTCGAGGATGCCGTCGCGGACGGCTGCGGCTCCCGGTCCGCCCTCATCGTGCTGGACAACTGCGAGCATGTGATCGAGAGCTGCGCGGAACTCGTCGAACCGCTACTGGAGCGATGTCCCCGGCTCAGCGTGCTGGCGACCAGCCGTGAGGCTCTGCAGATCACCGGTGAGACCGTCTTCCCCGTCACACCCCTGCCCGTACCCGGATCCGGCAGCGGTACCGCGGCCCGCTCTGGCGCCGCCGTGCAACTGTTCGTGCACCGGGCGCGCTCGGTGCAACCATCCTTCGCCCTCACGGACACGATGGCCGAAACCGTCGCGGCGGTGTGCATGCGTCTCGACGGCATCCCACTCGCCATCGAACTGGCCGCGCGGCAGACCGCGTTCCTCTCTCCCACCCGTCTGCTGGAGGACGCCGACCGGCGGCTCGACCTGCTGGTGGGCGGTCTGCGCACCGCGCCGCACCGCCACCAGAGCCTGCGATCCGCCATAAGTTGGAGCTACGACCTGCTCGACGCGGAGCAGCAGCAGGTGTTCCGTCGGCTGTCAGTGCTCCCAGGCGGCTTCGAGGAGCCATTGGCGACGGCTCTGTGCGCCGGTCTCGGACTGTCCGGACACCGTGTGTGGTCACTGCTGACCGCCCTGGCCGACAAGTCCCTGCTGGTGAGTGACCAGGCAGCCACGGGTCGATTCCGCATGCTGGAGTCACTGCGGGTCTTCGGCGGGGAATGCCTCGACGCGGCAGACGAGTCCGAAGAGGTGCACGAGCGGCTGCTGGCCTGGATGACGGATTTCTCGGAGAGGCTGTTGCTGTGGACCAGCAACCCCGCCGTCGACCTCGCCGGACAACTCGACCGGGAACGCCACAACCTGCACTACGCCGTCACCACCGCTGAACGTCTCGGCGATCCGCGAACACCTCTCCTCGGCGCCGCGCTCACGTCCTGCTGGAACAGGCGCGGCGTTCCCCGCCAGGCCGAGAGGCTGGCGGAGAGGCTGCTCGCAGCCCACCCATCCCCCTCGGTAGGTCGCGCCTGCCTGTCCACCATGCTGTCGGACGCACTCTGCCGGCGAGGGCATCACGCGGACGCCGTCGCCCCCGCGGACGAAGCTCTTGGCATCGCCCAGACCCGAGAGCACCCCACGCTCATCGTCCGCGCGCTCGGTGCGCTCAGCAGAGTGCGCAGCTGCCTGGGCGAGCACGACGTGGCGCTCGGGATATATCAGCGGCAGGTGGAGCTGCTCCGCACACTGGAGCAGCCCACACTCCTCGCGATGGTCCTGAACCGCCTCGCCTGGAAGCTGCTGATGATCGGCCGGGCCGACGAGGCGACCGGGCACATCGACGAGGCGCTGTCGTTACTTGACAGCGACAACGCGCCCGAGGCACTCAGCGCCACCCTGCACACCGCGGCCGGCGTCTCCATCACCCGGCAGCGGTTCGAAGAGGCCGCCCAGTACTTCACGATGGCGCTCACCATGCAGTCCGTTGACGCCGAGGGCAAGCTGTACAACCTCGAAGGCCTGGCGCTCGTCGCCATGACCGACGGCCAGCCCGAACGCGGACTGCGCCTGCTCTCCACCGCGAAAACGATCCGGGAAAAATCACATCTGGTCGCTGACGCATGGTGGAAGGACATGGTGCAGACGGCCGCGGAGCGAGCCCGCCAGGACCTGCCGCCGGCCCGTGCCGCGGCCGCGCTGGCGGACGGGGCGGAGCTCAGCCATGACGAGGCCATCCGCTACGCCCTGCACAACGCCTGGCCGCTGGGCCCCTGCGACCACCCCGATTCGGTTCTCACCTCCCGCCAGTGGCAGGTGGCCGAACTCGTCGCACAGGGCCTGACGAACCAGCAGATCGCCGCACGTCTGCACATCTCCCCACGTACCGCTGCGAGCCATCTGGAAGCCGTGAAGATCAGACTGAACCTGCAGACCCGAGCACACGTGGTCACCTGGGTAGCGGCCCACCGAACACACTCGCAGGGAACAGCCACCACACAGCCGGAGATCCTCCCGCCCACGGAACGGAATGGCCTCTGACCTGCTACGTCTCTGTGGAACTGAGACTGGGCATGACGAAGAGCCCGACCGCCTGAGCGGTCGGGCTCTTCGTTCAGCCCGGTGAGGCTGGGCGGAGGATACGAGATTCGAACTCGTGAGGGGTTGCCCCCAACACGCTTTCCAAGCGTGCGCCCTAGGCCACTAGGCGAATCCTCCGCCGCAAACACTACAAGACGCCGAGGAGTGCTTGCGAACTCGATCCTCAGTGCGGGCATCGGGTACTGTTGGGCGCAGCCCCTCACGTGGCGCTATCTCTCTGAACTCCCCCAGGGCCGGAAGGCAGCAAGGGTAGGAGGGCTCTGGCGGGTGCGTGGGGGGCGTTCACGTTTCCGGGCTCAAGATCGTTGCGGGGTCCGGGAATCGGCCTCGTGTACGGGCAGGGTGTACGGGCGGGCGGAGCTCGGCGTGACTTGTCGGTCCGCACCGATATCGTCAGGGGTGTGTCGTCCCTCGCCCTGTACCGCCGGTATCGCCCCGAGACCTTCGCCGAGGTCATCGGTCAAGAGCACGTGACCGATCCGCTGCAGCAGGCCCTGCGCAACAACCGCGTCAATCACGCCTATCTCTTCAGCGGCCCGCGCGGCTGCGGCAAGACGACCAGTGCGCGCATCCTCGCCCGCTGTCTCAACTGCGAGCAGGGGCCGACGCCTTCACCATGCGGTGAGTGCCGCTCGTGCCTCGACCTGGCGCGCAACGGGCCGGGATCGATCGACGTGATCGAGATCGACGCGGCGTCCCACGGCGGTGTGGACGACGCGCGGGAGTTGAGGGAGAAGGCCTTCTTCGGGCCGGCTTCGAGCCGTTACAAGATCTATATCGTCGACGAGGCGCACATGGTCACCTCGGCGGGCTTCAACGCCCTGCTCAAGGTCGTCGAAGAGCCGCCGGAGCACCTGAAGTTCATCTTTGCGACGACCGAGCCGGAGAAGGTCATCGGCACGATCCGCTCGCGTACGCACCACTATCCGTTCCGGCTCGTGCCGCCGGGGACGCTGCGTGATCACCTGGCCGAGGTGTGCGAGCAGGAGTCCGTTCCGGTGGAGGAGACCGTGCTTCCGCTGGCCGTACGGGCGGGTGCCGGGTCGGTGCGGGACGCGATGTCGGTCATGGACCAACTGCTGGCCGGAGCCGGCGAGGACGGCGTGACGTACGCCATGGCCACGGCACTGCTCGGCTACACCGACAGCGCGCTGCTGGACAGCGTCGTCGAGGCCTTCGCCTCGGGGGACGGGGCACGGGCGTTCGAGATCGTCGACCGGGTCATCGAGGGCGGACACGATCCGAGGCGCTTCGTGACGGATCTGCTGGAGAGGCTGCGCGATCTGGTGATCATCGCGGCCGTTCCGGATGCCGTGGACAAGGGGCTGATCGACGCCCCGGCCGACGTGGTCGAGGGAATGCAGGCCCAGGCGCGTGCCTTCGGTGCCGCGGAGCTGAGCCGCGCGGCGGACGTCGTCAACGAGGGGCTGACGGAGATGCGCGGTGCGACGTCGCCGCGGCTGCAGCTGGAGTTGATCTGTGCCCGGGTGCTGCTGCCCGCGGCGTACGGGGACGAGCGCTCGGTGCAGGCGCGGCTGGACCGGCTGGAGCGGGGGGCGGCCTTCGCGGGCGGTGCCCCGGCGGGTTCGGCGGCCCAGCCCGCGGCACCGGCACCGGCACCGGCACCGGCGCCTGCGGCACAGGCACAGGCACCCGCGCCATCGCCGGCGCCGGTTCAGCGTTCTGCGCCGGGGCCTGCGCCCGAGGCCGCTCAGGCGGCCGGAGGGGGTGGCGAGCCGGCACCCTCGGCCGAGTTGCCGAGCGGCGGCGCGGGCGCTCCTGCCTCGGCACCGCCCACCGGCGGCGCGGGCCGGCGGCCGGGCGCGTGGCCGACGGGAGCCGGGGCCGGGACCGCGGGCGAGGAGGCCGGAGCGGTGTCCGGCGCACCAGCGGCGCAGAAGGACCAGGAGGACCGGAAGGAACAGCCGTCAGGGCCGACGGGCCGTCCGCCCGGCGCCTGGCCGGGCGGCGGCGAGCGGAGCACCCCGGCCGAGCCTGTCCCGGCCGAGCCTGTTCCGGCTGAGCCTGCCCGGGCAGAGGGCGCCGGCCCGGCCGAGCATGCCGATTCCGCCGATTCCGCCGGTTCCGCCGGTTCCGCCGAGCCCGCGCCGCCGCAGCACGCGGATGCCGAGTCCGCTCCGGCACCGGCCGCGCAGGATCCGTCCCAGGGAGCCGCACAGGTGCGGCAGATGTGGCCGCAGATCCTGGACGCGGTGAAGAACCGGCGCCGCTTCACCTGGATCCTGCTGAGCCAGAACGCACAGGTGATCGGCTTCGACGGCGCCACGCTCCAGCTCGGATTCTCCAACTCCGGCGCGCGCGACAGCTTCGTGGGCGGCGGCAGCGAGGACGTACTGCTGCAGGCCCTGAACGACGCCTTGGGCGTCCAGTGGAAGGTCGAAGCGATCGTGGATCCGTCCGGGGGTGGCGGCACGGGCGCGAGAGGCCCGGGCGGGCCGCCCGGCGGAGGTGCTGCCCCGGGCGGTGCCGGCTTCGGCGGCGGCGGTGGCGGTGCGGGCAGCGGTCCCTCGGGCCCCCCGGGCTCCGCGGCCTCCGCCGCGCAGTCGGCTTCCTTCCCGTCCGCGCAGTCGGCGCCCGGCTCCTCACCAGGGCCGGGTACGGACGGTGGCGGACGGCATCCCCAGGGTCAGAGCGCCCAGGGTGGCGCGGCCGCCGGCGCACGCCAGGCGCTCGCCACGGCGCAGGCAGGGCCGGCGTCGGGCGGGGTGACGGCTAGGGTTCCCGGCCCCGCGGGTCCGCATGGCTCCGGTTCCGCATCGGCGGCCCCGGCGGCTGCCGCGTACGACGGTGCGCTGGAGGACGACGTGCCGGCGGAGGACGATCCGGACCTCGACGAATCGGCCCTCTCCGGTTACGACTTGATCATGCGCGAGCTGGGGGCCACGGTGATCGAGGAGTTCGATCACGAGTGAGCTCTCCGTGCCCGTTCCGGGTGCGTGGCGGGCGGGATGAGGACAGGTTCAGCGGGCTCCGCACAGAGCACGTAGGCTCATCTACGAGATGAAAAGTACGCGTACGGCACCTGCGTGGAGCACGTGATGCAGGCGTACGGCGCGGACTGCGCGAAGTGCATGCGCCGCACGCTCGCCGCGTACGGCGGGCACAGCGCGCGATGCGGACAAGACATCGTCGACGAGCCAGGAGCCAAGTCGTGATTCCCGGTGGTGGTGGGGGCCAGCCCGACATGCAGCAGCTGTTGCAGCAGGCCCAGAAGATGCAGCAGGACCTCGCCGCGGCGCAGCAGGAGCTGGCGGAGACAACCGTCGACGGCTCCTCGGGCGGCGGCCTTGTCAAGGCGACCGTGAACGGTTCGGGCGAGCTCCAGGGTCTCGCCATCGACCCCAAGGCGGTCGACCCGGAGGACACCGAGACGCTCGCCGATCTCGTACTTGCGGCCGTGCGGGACGCGGTCGGGGGCGCCGAAGAACTCCAGCAGCAGAAGCTCGGCCCGCTCGCACAGGGTCTGGGCGGAGGCGGCGGCATGCCAGGCCTTCCGTTCTGACGACGCTGTCGTTCTGGCGACGCTGTCGTTCTGACACCGCTGTTCCGCCGGCGCCGCTGACGCCGGCGAGCGGCTGATGGAACGCCCGCGGGGTCCGGCCTCGTTCACGTTGTGAGTGCCGTTACGGGAGAGGCGCCCCGGCGGCCTCGGGCGGGCCCGGGCCGGGCCCGGGACATGCGGGCGTAAGGGCAACTGCCGTTCCGCGGCGGCCGGGAGCGGCGTCGCGGAAGGAGCGGTACACAGCGGTACGCAGCGGCAAACAGGACAGACCGGCGGCCCGGATCCGGCGGCAGAGACGGGAGAATCCGTGTACGAAGGCGTGGTTCAGGACCTCATCGACGAACTCGGCAGGCTGCCGGGCGTCGGTCCCAAGAGCGCGCAGCGGATCGCCTTCCACGTCCTCCAGGCCGAGCCCGCCGACGTGCGCCGTCTCGCGCACGCACTGACCGAGGTCAAGGAGAAGGTCCGGTTCTGCGCGGTGTGCGGCAACGTCGCGCAGGAGGAGAAGTGCCGCGTCTGCCTGGACACGCGCCGTGACAGCAGCGTCATCTGCGTGGTCGAGGAGCCCAAGGACGTCGTCGCGATCGAGCGGACGCGGGAGTTCCGCGGTCGCTACCACGTGCTGGGCGGCGCCATCAGCCCCATCGAGGGCGTGGGGCCGGACGATCTGCGCATCCGCGAGCTGATGGCGCGGCTCGCGGACGGGGCCGTCACCGAGTTGATCCTCGCCACTGATCCCAATCTCGAAGGGGAGGCGACGGCCACGTACCTCGCGCGTATGGTCTCAAGCATGGGGCTGAAAGTGACGCGCCTGGCAAGCGGCCTCCCCGTCGGGGGAGACCTGGAGTACGCGGACGAGGTCACGCTGGGGCGGGCCTTCGAGGGAAGAAGGTTGCTCGATGTCTGAGGCCACACTGAACGCGATCAAGGACAATCCCGACGACTTCGCCGTCCAGATCTCCGACCAGGTCGAGAGCTTCATCGTGTCGGTGACCGAGGTGGCGAAGGGCGACGACCCGGACAGCGCGATCCCGTATCTGCTGCTTGAGCTGTCCCAACTCCTGCTCGCGGGCGGCCGGTTGGGGGCCCACGAGGACTTCGTGCCGGTCGAGCGTTACGAGCCGGACATCGGTCCCGAGCCCGACGTGGACGAGATGCGGCTCAAGCTCGCCGCGCTCCTCGACCCGGTGGACGTCTACTCCGAGGTCTTCGACCCGTACGAGCCGCGCACCGCGCCCGTCGCCTGCCGCATCTCCGACGACCTCGCCGACGTGATCACCGATCTGCGGCACGGCATGGCTCACTACAGCGAGGGCCGGGTCAGCGAGGCCCTGTGGTGGTGGCAGTTCTCATACCTGTCGAACTGGGGCCCCACGGCGTCCGCCGCCCTGCGCGCCCTGCAGTCCCTCGTGGCGCACGTGCGCCTCGACACCCCGCTCGACTCGCTCGACGGCCTGGACACGGACAGTCACGCCGACGGTGACGACGCCTCGCTGGAGAAGGAAGCGGGCGCCGTGATGGCCGCCGAGATCGGTGTGCCGCTGGGCATGCAGCCGGAGCGCGGCGGGCGCTGAACCGCTCGGCGGCCGGCGCGTGCGATGAGTTTGTCCGTCGTTCGCGGTCCCCATTGGCAGGACCGGTGAAGCGGACGACGAGGAGGCTGCCGATCATGGACAAGCGGTTCACCGCCATGCTGCGCAAGGGCCCCGACGTGGGCGGCTGGACCTATGTCGTCTGGCCCGACTCCGTCGAGTACTTCGGTACCCGCGGCCTGGTGAAGGTCCTGGGCACCATCGACGGGCATCCGTTCCGCAGTTCCTTCATGGCCCTCGGCGACGGCAGGCACAAGCTGCCCGTGAAGTCCGAGGTGCGTAAGGCGATCGGCAAGCAGGCGGGAGAGACGGTGACCGTGCACCTCGAGGAGCGGGTGGACGGACGCGAGTGAACCGGAGCGCCCCGGGCAGGGCCGCCGCGCAGGGCCCAATTTCTGCTCAACGCCCGCCGAACTGGCTGGTTGTAGCGTTGCGGTGAGTGACCGCAGTTCTTACACTCCGTAATTGACCGGGAAACCGATCGATGGCGGAGGCGGGCTGATGGCTCGAGTGTGGGAGGCGGACCCGTCCGCGTTATTCACGCGGAGGCTGGGCAAATCGGCGGCGGAGCTGGGCGTCACGGAAGACGACGACGGCTGTCCCGACATCTGGGAGCTCGACAACGGCGACATCGCCGTGATCGGCCGGGATCTGACCTCGGCCTACGAGTCGTGTCTGCCGGCCGACGCCACGATCGCCTCCGGTGAGCGCCTTGTCGTCATCCCCGGCAGCACGCTGCGCGCCGCGAAACCGGACATCGCCGATGAGTGAGGCAAGCGGTCTCGCGCTCGACCCTTCGCTGGGAGTCAGGTTCGAACTCGCCGCATACAGAAAGGACTTCCGGCTCCGGCGGAACGCTGCGGCCACCGTCCGCCACCCGGGGTGGAAGTTCGAGCGGCGGCAGCACTTCCAGGAGCAGTCCTCGCCCAGCTGGGAGGCCTTCCGGCGGGGCGACTGGGCGGAGGCACTGCGTCTGACCGGCGAACGGCGCGGTCACTGGCAGAGCATCGCCCGGGAGGACAGGGAGCGGGAGAACGTGTTCCACCGTGTGCGGGTCGTGGAGAAGCCTCTGACGCCGTACATGCAGTGGGAGTTGCACGCCTTGCGGGTGCAGGGCGAGAGCGGCATGCCCGTACGGGTGGTCGACGGCGACGGGCTGCGGTCCTTGGAGGCGTCCGGGCCGTTGCCGGAAGTCGTCGTGCTGGGCGGGCAGGTGCTCTACGAGGTTCTCTACACGGACGAGGGACTTCTCGACGGAGGCGTCCGCTACACGGACCCGCAGCTGATCGGGCGCTGGGAGAGGTTCATCAAGCGGCTGTACGAGGAAGGCGAAGACGTCGTCTCGTACGTCGACCGGTATGTGTCACACTTGCCCGCCCCGTTGACGACCAGGTAGCAGATCATCAGTAGCAACAGCAGCGGCAGCGAACCGGACTCCGGCGGCACGCACTCGGACCTGTCGGGGTCATCACGCGATGTGGTGCAGGCGGGGCAGGTCAGCGGCGGTGTCCACTTCCACGGCAGGCACGGCGAGCCGGGCGGCCCCTCGTCCGGCCACGGCCCACCGCGCCAACTGCCAGGAGATCTGCGGCACTTCGTCAACCGCACCGCGGAGTTACAGAGCCTCGACGCGACGCTGACCACCGGCGGGGACCCCTTCGTCCCGCCCGTGTGCGTGATCGCCGGCACGGCCGGTGCCGGCAAGACCGCGCTGGCCCTGCGCTGGGCGCACCAGGTCAAGGACCGCTTTCCCGACGGCCATCTGTACGTCAATCTGCGCGGCTACGACCCGGGTGAGCCCGTCGCCGCAGAGGAGGTGCTGCCCCGCTTCCTCACGGCACTCGGTGTCGCGCCGAGCGCGGTCCCCTCCGACCCTGACAGCGCCGCGGCCCTGTACCGCACGCTGCTGGCGGACCGGCGGATGCTGGTCTTCCTCGACAACGCCGCGACGGTCGCCCAGGTGCGTCCGTTGTTACCCGGCAACGCCCACTGCCTCACCATCGTCACCAGCCGCAGCCGGCTCTCCCCGCTCGCCGTGCGCGACGGCGCGGACCGGCTGACCCTGGGCACCCTGAACGAGCCGGAGGCCGTGGCTCTGCTCCGTACCGTCACAGCCGGTCACCGCACCGATGACGACTCCGCCAAGCTCGCCGAACTCGCCCGTCTGTGCGCCCACTTGCCGCTCGCGCTGCGCATAGCGGCCGAACGAGCGGCCACACACCCGCACATGAGCCTCGACGAGCTGATCACGGATCTGTGCGACGAGTCGGCGCTGTGGGACGCCCTCAGCACGGGGGACGAGGAGGGGGCCGAAGCCGTCAGCGCGGTCTTCGCCTGGTCCTACCGGGCGCTCACGCCGGAGGCCGCCCGGCTCTTCCGCTTACTGGGGCTGCATCCCGGGCCGGAGTTCGGGCTCGGCGCGGTGGCAGCCCTGGCCGGGGTGAGCGTGCGCAGGGCGCGGCAGCTGCTCGATGTGCTGGTGGGGGCGCATCTGCTGGAGCAGACGGCGCCCGACCGCTTCGAATTCCATGATCTGCTGCGCGCGTACGCCGGTGACCAGGCCCAGCGTGAGGAGTCGGACGACGAGAGGTCGGCCGCGCTGCGACGAGTGATCGACTGGTATCTGCACACGGCCGGATCGGCGCAGGGCTGGATCAGGCCCGACGAGGATCATCTGCCGGCACAGCCGCTCGCCGAGGACGTGGCCCCGGTGTCCTTCGCCGACTACGACCAGGCGGTGGACTGGGCGGAACGGGAGCACGCGAACTTCCTGCCCGCCGTACGTGCCGCCGCGAAGGCCGGACTCGACGCGCACGCATGGCAGTTGGCGGCCGTGCTGTGGAACGCCAAGGCGCCCTCCTCCCTGACCGCCGACTGGCTGCCCATGGGGCAGACGGGGCTGGCCGCCGCCCGCCGGCTGGGGGACAGGACGGCACAGGCGAGGCTCCTGGAGAGCTTCGGTTTCGGATACACGAAGCTCAACCGTCCCTCTGAAGCGCTCGAATGCCACGAGGAGGCGCTGGGCATCCGCCGCCGGGCGGGCGACCGGGAAGGCGAAGCCGATTCGCTGAACGCTCTCGGCCTCGTACACCTGCGCGTACGGGAGTTGGGTCCGGCCGAGAGGCGGCTGGCGGAGGCTCTGGATCTCTTCGTCGAGCTGGGCCAGGACCACCGTCAGACCGTGACGCTCGCCAACCTCGCGCTGGTGCGCTTCCGTTCGGGGGAACTGGAGCAGGCCGCGCAGGACATCGAGCAGGCCCTGGCGGCCCACCGCCGGCGCGACAACACGCGCGGCACGGGCAACGCCCTGTGGGTGCTGAGCGGAATCCGGCTCGACCTCGGAGAGGCGCGGGAGGCGCTCAACGCCGCCGAGGAGGCGGTGAAGCTGGCCCTTGATCTGCGTAACCACGTGGCTGAGGGATGCTGGCTGCTCGCGCTCGGGGACGCACAGCAGGCGCTGGGCGAGCACGGTGAGGCGCTCACCGCGTACAACCGCTCGGCGACGCTCCACCGGCGGCTGGGAGACCGCAGCCGCGAGGCGCTGGCCTGGCACGGAACGGGCGAGACGTACCGCCGGCTCGGCCGCGCGGACGAGGCCGCCGGTTTCCACCGCAGGGCCGCGGCGGCGCACCGCGAACTCGGCGACGCCTGGGGCGAAGCCGTCGCCCTCGACGGACTCGCGTGCGCCGTGCACGAGCAGGACCCGGAGGCGGCCCGGGAGCACCGGGCCGAGTGCCTGCGACTCCTGGACGGTTACGACGACGCACGTGCGCGGCGGATGCGGGACGATGTGGAGGCGCGGCTCGGCGGGGGCCCGGGCAGCGCAACGGGGCCCTCTCCGGGGGCCGGTCCGCCGCGCTGACGGACCGCGGGCTCAGCGGGGCAGGATGCCGGCTTGGCGTGCCGCCGTGAGCCAGGTGGGGAACTCCCGCATGAGCGCCGCGTAGAGGACGTCGTCCGGGACGGACTTGGGGTCAGTACCGGCGGGGAAGAAGCCCGCGTTGTCCACAACGCGCTTGGCCGGCACGGGCAGTTCGTCGAGCTTCCGCAGGAAGTCGAACTGCTTGCCTGCCGGTTCGCCGAATCCCACGAACTGCCAGAACAGCGGGAGCCGCGCCGCGGTGCAGAGCACGTGTTCGGCGGCGGTACGGGACGTGGGGCCGCCGTCCGTCTGGAAGACGACGAATGCGGGATCGGTGGCGCCCGAGGCCGTGTAGTGGTCGATGACCGCCTGCATCGCGACGTGGTAGTTGGTGCGGCCCATGTGGCCGAAGCTGTCGCTGAGCGCGGCAATGCGGTTCTCGTACGCGTCGAGGCTCACTTCGGCGGCGCCGTCCACATCTGTGGAAAAGAAGACGACGGGCACCGTGCCGTCGTCGTCCAGGTTCGCGGAGAGGCCGAGCGTCTGCTCGGCGAGCTGCTGGACCGAGCCGTCCCCGTAGTACGGGCGCATGCTCCCGGAGCGGTCCAACACCAGGTAGACGGCGGCCCGTTGGGCCGACAGCCCGGCCTTTTCCAGCGACACGCGCGCCTTCTTGTACAGGCTGACGAGGCCGGGAGCCGAGGCGCTGATCCGCTCCTGACTCACCGCCGGGCCACGGGCGTCGCCGGACTGAGCGCCGGCCGGGCGCTTGACGTAGTCGATGGCCACCTGGTCCTCCAGGGGTGTGCGGTGAGCGTGCGGGTGCGCACGGTGCGTGTGCGTACTGGAAGGTTACGGCCGGCGGGTGCCGTTCCACGCGGTCGCGTGGACGGAGGGGGAGGGGCCGCGTGCCGTCGGCGGCACTTGCACTGGGAGTGCGATTGCGCGCCCTGGCAGGTACGAAATGGACGGGTGTATCCTGGATTGTGCATCGGGTGAAAGCCCGGTGAGGTGGACCCGGCAAGTCAGCCGCAAGGTTGACCCGCCGGGTTCCGCTGTGTCCGGGGCCGAGGGGCGGGGCGGGGATCGGGGCGTGGGCGGATCCGATGCCGGTGTCCTTGCGTGATGTGGTCGTATGCTCGACCGCGGACGCGAGTGGTCTCCTCCGTGAGCGGCGTAACACAACGTGTGAGCGCCCCGGGTGCGCATCGATCGGAGCGGCATGGATGAGCGAGGGCTGGCAGACGAGCTGGACCGGCGCATCCGCATGGTGCCCGAGCCGACGACGGAATCGGTCCGCCGCGTTCGGCGCGAGTACTCGAAGCGCCTGCGGCCCGAATCCGGCGAGAGTGTCGTGTCGCTGGCGAAGGCCCTGGTGGACCGGCACCGCTGGGTCGCCTACGAGTTGATCTACCACCACCCGAGTGCGCTGACCTGCCTCAGCGTTGAGGACGTCGAAGGCCTTGGCCGCGGGCTCGACGGCTGGGCGTCGGTGGATGCCTTCGGCTGCTGCCTCTCCGGTCCTGCGTGGCGGCGGGGGGTGATCCCCGATGAGTTGATTCACCGCTGGGCGGCGTCGGAGGACCGGTGGTGGCGCCGTGCCGCTCTGGTTTCGACCGTGCCGCTGAACCTGCGGTCCCGTGGCGGCACCGGCGACACGGAGCGCACCCTCGGCGTCTGCGTCCTGCTCGTATCCGACCGCGACGACATGGTGGTCAAGGCGCTGTCCTGGGCGCTGCGCCAGCTGGCGACATGGGATCCCGAGGCCGTGCGGAGCTTCATGCGGAGCCACCGGGAGGTACTGGCCGCCCGCGTCGTCCGGGAGACCGGCCACAAGCTCACGACCGGCCGCAAGAACCCTCCGCGGACACCGCCGCCTCGCTGAGCGGACGTCCGGGGCCCGCGCCGACTGCTGTGCCGGGCAGGTCAGTTCGGCGACTCCACGGAAGCGGCGACGTCTTCGAGGTCCTTGGACAGCGACTTCGCGACCGCCTTGGAGCCGATCCCGCCGAGGAACTTCCCCATCGTGCCGCTCAGGCTCTTCTTGTCCGTCTCGGACTCGAAGGTCAGACGTACCGTGGTGGCGTCGTCCTCCTCGGGGGTGAGTGTGAACTCCGAGGTGTAGTGGACGCCGCGCGAATCGGACTCGACCACATAGCGCTTCGGTTCCTCGGAAGCCGTCACCCACATCTCCTCGGTGGCCTCCTTCCCGAATATGCGGCGGGTCTCCCGCCAGCGGGTGCCGGTCCCGAAGGGTGCTTCGCTGAGCATCTCGACGCGCTCGATGCCGTTGATCACGCGAGGGGAGCCCTCGATGTCGGTCAGCGCTTCCCACACCCGACCGGCCGGAGCCGCGATGCGACGCTCCACCGTCACCTGCCACGTGGTCATGAACGAGCCCTTCCGTAGGGGACCGGGGTCGGCATCCGGCCCTTTGGCCGGAATTAGACCAGTAGTCTCCGGCAACAGACCCCGGGCGTCGAGAGATCGGCAGGCTCCGGCCGTCCGGAAGAGACCGAGTGACGCACCACCGGCCCGAGTGAGGCACCACCGATCGACGCCGGCCCTCGGCGTCACCGGACGCCGAGCGCCCGCGCCGGCGGGCCGCGGCTCGTGAGCCTCGGCCCGTGAACGCGGTGCCGGGAAGCGGGAGTTGCCGGCCCGGACCGGCCCCGCCCGTCAGGGCCCGCTGTCAGGCGTCGCCCTCCTCGCGAGGCGGTGCGTAGAAGGCTGTGGTGTTGCTGACGGCTGCGGCCGCCACGTCGGCGGGTGCGCCGGAGGCCTCGTACGCAGCGCCCCAGGCCTCGCTGCTGCGGGTCATGAACTCCCTTGCCTCGTCGGACTCCCGCCAGGCGGCCAGATCGTCGACCGGGTCGCCCAGCAGGTGGAAGTGGAGGCCGAGCGCCGTCAGATCCCAGACGAGGCCGACCGCTCCGGGACCGAAATGGTCCGATACCTCCTCGGGTACGACGGCGATGTGCTCCAGTTCGAGCACGGTCCGCTCCTCGCCCCGGGCCGTCAGCCGCACCTCGACCTCGCCGAGATCGGGGTCGTCGCCGAACAGCCAGCTCACCTTGAGCAGTTCGGGTGCCTCACAGTGCAGGATCTCGCCGTGCGCGTTGCCCTCCAGCTGGAACTGCCCACCGGGCTTCAGGTCGCCGCTGACGGGCACGAACCACCGGCTGACGCGCTCGCGGTCGGTACACGCGTCCCACACGTCCGCGATGGCCGCGTCGTACGTGCGCCGCAACATGACCCTGATCGCCGCTTCCTCGCCCACGCGCCGGGTGCCGACTTCGCGGTGGATGTCGTTGATCTGGTCGACGATGTCGCTCATCGATGCTCTGCTCCTCACTGCCACGGCCGCTGAGTCATCGACGCCACCGCTGGGCGCCCGGCGCCGTTCGTGCTGTTCGGATATGGGGCTCACCGGGCACCCGGGCCCACACTGTTCAGCCCTCCCCCTCCTCGCGAGGCGGTGCGTAGAAGGCTGTGGTGTTGCTGACGGCTGCGGCCGCCACGTCGGCGGGTGCGCCGGAGGCTTCGTACGCAGCGCCCCAGGCCTCGCTGCTGCGGGTCATGAACTCCCTTGCCTCGTCGGTCGATTCCCACTCGGACGGGTCGCCGACCGAGTCGCCCCGCAGGTGGAGCCCGAGACCGAGCAGGCCCATGTCCCAGCCGACTCCGACCGCTCCGGGGCCGAACTGGTCCCAGAACTCCGGCGGTACGACCGCGACATGCTCCAGCTCGAAGACCGTCTCCCCCTCGCCCTCCGGCGTCAGCCGCACCTCGACCTCGCTGAGGCCCGGGCTCTCGCCCATCACCCAGCTCACCTTCAGCAGCCGGGGCGGTTCGCACTTGAGGATCTCGCCGCCCGCGTTGCCCTCCAGCTGGTAGTGCCCGCCGGGCTTCAGGTCGCCGCTGACGGGCAGGAACCAGCGGCTGATGCGCTCCTTGGTCGTGCAGGCGTCCCAGACGTCCGCGACGGCCGCGTCGTACGTGCGCCGCAGCAGGACCGTGCGGGCCTCCTCCTCGCCCACGCGCCGGCTGCCGACTTCCCGGTGGATGTCGTTGATCTGGTCGACGATGTCGCTCATCACTGCTCCTCGCTGTTGGGATCCGCGCCCGCGGCTCCGGCGTCTTTCCTGCGGCGTTCGCGTTTGCCGCGCGCCAACTCCGTGCCGAGCGCGTCCAGCCTCTGTTCCCAGAAACCGCGGAAGCGCTCCAGCCATGTGTCGATCTCGCGCAGGGGAGCGGCTTCGACGGCATAGAGCCGCCGGGTGCCCTCGGCCCGTACGGAGGCGAAGCCCGACTCGCGCAGCACCCGCAGGTGCTGGGAGACGGCGGGCTGGGAGATGCCGAACTCGGCCTGGACCACCGCGCAGACGGCACCCGAGGTCTGCTCGCCGTCGGCCAGCAGCTCCAGTATCCGGCGGCGCACCGGGTCTCCCAGGACATCCAATGCGTGCACGCGGCCAATATCCCAGCAGCTGCTTATATAAGCCAGAGCTGATACAGGAAAAAGTGCGGAGTGAGTGCCCCGGTCCCTAACTCCTCGGCGGCTGCGGGGACTCCAGCGACGCGGCTACGTCCGCGAGGTCCTTGGTGAGGGCCTTGGTCACGGCCCTGGAGCCGAGTGCGCCGAGCATCTTCGTCACGGCTCCCTTGAGGCCGCCCTTGTCGTCCGCCCTGGAGCCGAAGGTCAGGCGTACGTCGGTGGATTCGCCGTCTGCAGGCGTGAGGAGGAACTCCGAGGTGTAGTGGACGCCCCGCGATTCGGCCTCGATGACGCAGCGGTCCGGCGGCTCGCTCGCCGTCACCCACATCTCTTCGGTGGCTGCCTTGCCGAGCATGGTGCGGGTCTCCCGCCAGCGTGTGCCGACGTCGAAGGGGCCTTCGCTGAGCATCTCGATCCGGTCGATGCCGCTGATCACCTCGGCACCGTGCTCGATGTCGGTCAGTGCCTGCCAGACGCGGCCGGCCGGGGCCGCGATGCGGCGCTCCACTGTCACCTGTGCTGTGCCCATGACGTCCTCCAACGGCCCGGGCCGGACCCGAATGTCCGTCCCGCTGCCCGGAATTGGAGCAGAGGGCACTGACAACGGGTCCACGGACACAGACAGCGGCCCGCCCCGGGCACTGACGGCCGCGGCGGCGGGCGTGCCGGTCACGAGCCGGAACCGGCGGTCCCCTCCGTCTCCTTCGGCCGGCGTACGGCGGCCGCCGCCGCAGCGACGAGGAAGAGGACGGCGGCGCCCCAGAGCACGGCGCCGGCCTCCTTCACCACCAGCGACATCAGTACGGAGGCCGACATCAGAAGGATGAGCGCGGGCACCGGGTTGCGCCGTGTGGACATCGGTCTTCACCGTTCCTGTGCTGTGTGCGGAGTTCAGTCGTCGTGCGGTGTCGCGTCGGGCCTGCCTCGTGAGATCACGCGGCGGGACGGTGCCCGCCATGAAAGCGGGTAGGCATGCACCGGTCAACCGAATGGGGAGGCGGCGGGGAGCCCGCCGGGGACGTGCGGGGAACGGTGGCCTGCTAGGGGGTGTCTGGCCACGGCTCCGTGCCGCCCTCGCGGCCCCCGCCCCGCGTGTGAGCTGTCTTACGTTCCCGTGTGGGCGCCCGGACAGCGGGCAGGTTTGCCTGCTGGACGAGAGGGCGGGACGCCTTCTCGGTAAAATGAGCCGACCCGTGGATTCCCGGACGGGAGTCCCCCCGGCAGCCCAGGCAGGCGGGGGAAGGGCGCGAAGACTTGAGAATCGAGGAGCGAGCACACGTGGGCCTTGTCGTGCAGAAGTACGGCGGCTCCTCCGTTGCCGATGCCGAGGGCATCAAGCGCGTTGCCAAGCGGATCGTCGAGGCCAAGAAGAACGGCAACCAGGTTGTCGTCGTGGTCTCGGCGATGGGTGACACGACGGACGAGCTGATCGATCTCGCGAAGGAAGTCTCCCCCGTACAGACGGGGCGCGAGTTCGACATGCTGCTGACCGCCGGAGAGCGAATCTCCATGGCACTGCTGGCGATGGCGATCAAATCCCTCGGGCACGAGGCACAGTCGTTCACCGGAAGCCAGGCGGGCCTGATCACCGACTCCGCGCACAACAAGGCGCGGATCATCGACGTCACACCCGGCCGTATCCAGACCTCCGTCGACGAGGGCAACATCGCCATCGTCGCCGGCTTCCAGGGCGTCTCCCAGGACAGCAAGGACATCACCACCCTGGGCCGCGGCGGCTCCGACACCACCGCCGTCGCGCTGGCGGCCGCGCTGGAGGCGGACGTCTGTGAGATCTACACCGACGTCGACGGCGTCTTCACCGCCGACCCCAGGGTGGTCAAGAAGGCCCGCAAGATCGACTGGATCTCGTTCGAGGACATGCTGGAGCTGGCAAGCTCCGGTTCGAAGGTGCTCCTGCACCGCTGCGTCGAGTACGCCCGCCGCTACAACATCCCGATCCATGTCCGCTCGTCCTTCTCCGGGCTGGACGGCACGTGGGTCAGCAGCGAGCCGCCGGGCGGATACGAAGGCCACGGAGAGGGCACCCCGGGTGCACAGGCCGCGCTGAAGAGCGGGCAGAGCAAGGACAGCGGGCAAGGGGATCAGTCGATGGAGCAGGCGATCATCTCGGGTGTCGCGCACGACACGTCCGAGGCGAAGATCACGGTTGTCGGAGTGCCGGACAAGCCGGGCGAGGCTGCGGTGATCTTCCGCGCCATCGCGGACGCCGAGGTCAACATCGACATGGTCGTGCAGAACGTCTCCGCGGCGTCGACCGGTCTGACCGACATCTCCTTCACCCTCCCCAAGAGCGAGGGGCGCAAGGCGATCGCCGCGCTGGAGAAGGCACAGGGGCCCATCGGCTTCGACTCGCTGCGCTACGACGACCAGATCGCGAAGATCTCGCTCGTCGGCGCCGGCATGAAGACGAACCCGGGTGTGACGGCGACCTTCTTCGAGGCGCTCTCGGAGGCCAAGGTCAACATCGAGCTGATCTCCACCTCCGAGATCCGTATCTCCGTCGTCACCCGCGAGGACGACGTCAACGAGGCGGTGCGCGCGGTGCATTCGGCCTTCGGGCTGGACAGCGAGAGCGACGAGGCCGTCGTCTACGGAGGCACGGGGCGGTGACGCCCGCCGCCCGTGCGGCCCGCCCCGGCGGCGGGCGCACGGGCAAGCCCGTCCTGGCGGTCGTCGGTGCGACCGGTGCCGTCGGGACGGTGCTGCTCACCCTGCTCTCCGAACGGGCCGACGTCTGGGGCGAGATCCGCCTGATCGCCTCGCCGCGCTTCTCGGGGCGCGTGCGGGACGTACGGGGTGAGGACGCCGCCGTACGTGCGCTGAGTGAGGAATCGCTCACGGGCGCGGACGTGGCGGTCTTCGCCGTACCGGACGAGGTCGCCGCGCGGTGGGTGCCGGTCGCGGCCGGTCTGGGCGCGGTCGTCGTCGACGGCTCGCGGGCCTTCCGTATGGCGCGGGACGTGCCGCTCGTCGTGCCCGAACTCAACGGGGACGCCGCCGCGGAGCGGCCCAGGGGCATCATCGCGAGCCCTGGCTGCACCACTCTGGCGATGATCGTCGCGATGGGTGCGCTGGACGCGGAGTGGGGGCTGGCGGAGCTGGTCCTCTCCTCGTACGAGGCGGTGTCCGCCGCGGGGCGTTCCGGAGTGGAGGAACTGCGGGGCCAGTTGGCGGCCGTCACGTCGGCGGAGGCGGCCGGGGCCGAACTCGGCAGGCATCCCGGCGACATCCGCAGGGCCGTGGCGGACGGGCGCGGGAGGGCCGTCGCCGCAGGTGCCGCCGGTGCCGCGGGAGCCGCCGGGCCGGGCGATCCGCACGGCACGCCAGTAGCGCTCAACGTGGTGCCGTTCACGGGGGAGATGGGCGAGGGCGGCTGGACGTCCCAGGAGCTGACCGTCCGCGAGGAGACGAGGAAGGTGCTCGGGCGGCCCGGCCTGCGCGTCGCTGCGACCTGCGTGCGGGTGCCCGTGCTGACGGCCCATTCGACGTCCGTGCACGCGCGGTTCGGGACCGAGGTGTCGGTGGGGCGGGCCCGCGAGGTCCTGGCGAACGCACCGGGCGTGGTGCTGTGCGACGACCCGGCGCAGGGCGACTTCCCGACGCCCGCGGATGTGGCCGGGACGGACCCCACGTGGGCGGGGCGAGTACGTCAGTCGCCGGACGACCCGCGCTCGCTGGAGCTGTTCCTCTGCGCGGACAATCTGCGCAAGGGCGCCGCACTGAACATGGCGCAGATAGCGGAACGGGTCGTGGTGGAGAAGGCCGCGTCCTGACGGGCCAGACTGCTGCCGCGCCTCGAAAGCCCCTCACGGACCAGACTGCTCGTCCTCCTCGTACTCGCTCAGCACAGCGTCGAGGGTGGCCGCTGCCTCGGCGCGGTTGTCGTCGTTCTCCGACCAGGCGAGGGTGATGAGCGCCTTCCACAGTGCCCAGCCCCGACCGCGCGCCCACGTCGCGGAGTCGGCGTGGCCGCCCGCGTACATCCTCTGACGGAAGGTGCCTCGGCTCTCGCCCGACAGCAGCGTCCACGCGACCACCAGCTCGCAGGCGGGGTCGCCGACGCCCGACGTTCCGAAGTCGATGACGGCGGCGAGACGCCCGTCCCTGACGAGCAGATTGCCGTACGCGATGTCGCCGTGGAACCAGACGGGCGGACCGTGCCAGTGGGCTCCGAGTGCCGTCTCCCAGACGGCCGTCGCGGTCCTGGCGGGAATGCGACCCTCCAGCGTCTCGATCGCGCGGCGCGTCTCGGCGTCGTACGTCCTCAGCGGGGCGCCGCGGAAGCCGCTGTGCGCCCCTGCGGACGGTCCGCCGGAGGTGTCGATGCTCTGGAGCGCGGTGAGGAATGCGGCGAGGTCCGCGGCGAACTCCGTGAGATCGCCGATCCGTTCGGCCCTCGCCGTCTCGCCCTCGATCCACCGGTTGACGGACCAGTGGAAGGGATAGCCCGCGGCCGGCCGGCCCTCGGCGAGCGGTGCCGGTACGGGCAGCGGCAGCTGTGGCGCGAGAACCGGCAGCCACGTCTGCTCCTTGGCGGCCTGCGGCGCGTAGCCCTCGGCGCTGGGGAGGCGGACGCTCATGGCGTCCCCGAGGTGGAACGTCCGGTTGTCGACCCCGCCGGCGGCGACGGGCACGACCGGCAGATCCGCCCAGTGCGGGAACTGCGCGGCGATCAACTTCCGTACGAGGGCGGCGTCGATGACCGGGGGTGCTGTGGTTTCGCTCACCCGGAACAGGCTGGCGTCGCCGCAGGCCGGGGGACAACCGGATTTCCGCGGGGCGGGGCCGGCGCGCGCGTCCCCGGGAGGACTGTCGACGGTCTGCTGTATCCATCGCCGAATCCGCTCCGCGCACGCGAATCCGTGCAAGTTCTGGCCCAAGGAAGGCTCTTGGCACTGGCGGGCACGGGACGCCTGGACGAGAATTTCCCTCTCCGGCCGATGCAACCGGCGGCCGGGAAGGAGGCGTCTCTGTGTCCACTGCCTGGCTTCGGGGCCTGGATTCGAGAGGCGCTGTGACTATAGGGGCATCCGGGAAGAGCTGGTACGCATGAGCGCGTTCGAACGATCGTCGACGGCGATGCCAGACGCGTACAACCCTGCAGGGGGAGTGTGTGTCCAACAAGCGTGGCGGAAGCATTCGGATCGGTACTCGCGACAGCACCCGGCACCTCCGGCATCAGCACCGGGGGCATGCCGGTGATCTCGCCGTGGTCTGCCACTCGTCCCACGCGCGTCCCGGCCCAGGGCGCGGAATCTGACGACGCGATGACAGCGGGCACGACGATCGACCACCTGACCGAGACGTACCGCGTCCACTACAAGTCGCTGCTCGGGCTGGCCGCCCTTCTCCTGGACGACACCGCTTCCTGCGAGGACGTCGTGCAGGAGGCCTTCATCCGTGTCCACTCGGCACGCAAGCGCGTCCGGGACCCGGAGAAGACTCTCGCGTACCTGCGGCAGACCGTCGTCAACCTCTCTCGTTCCGCGCTGCGCCGGCGGATCGTCGGTCTGAAGCTGCTCTCCAAGCCGATGCCGGACATGGCGAGCGCCGAAGAGGGAGCCTACGAACAGCTGGAGCGGGACGAGCTGATCCGGGCGATGCGCGGACTGCAGCGCAGGCAGCGCGAGGTGCTGGTGCTGCGCTACTTCGCGGACATGACCGAGGCGCAGGTGGCCGAGGTGCTGGGGCTGTCGCTCGGTTCCGTGAAGGCGTACGGCTCGCGCGGCATAGCCGCGCTCCGGGTCGCGATGGAGGCGGCCTGATGAGCGCCTACGAGCAGGACCAGGTGCTGAGCGAGCGCCTGCGCGAGCTGGTGCGTCTGGCGGGCGCCGGCGAGCTGGCCGACGTCTTGTCCGAGCCGGGTGGTCCGTACGAACAGGGTCTGCACCTGAGCGGCAGGTCGCCGGCCCGTCAAGGCAGTCAGGACGGAGCGCCGGTCGCGGCGCACGATCAGAGCGACGGCGGCGGCACCGGCCCGGAGGAGCCCGCTCTGCCCGACGGGCCGCACGCACCGGAGACTCCGCACGCGCCGGACGCCCCCGATCTTCCCGACAGCCCTGACCTGCCGCCGCACGAGGCGCCCGAGGCACCCGATCTGCCGGATCTTCCGGGCGTTCCGGGCGCCCCGGATGTGCACGGGCCGGGTGAGATGCCCGCCATCCCCGAAGCGCCCGACATCCTGCAGAGCCCTGAGATCCCGCCTACTCCGGACATTCCGCCGGCGCCGCGGATCCCTGAAATGCCCGAGTTCCCGGAGGCTCCCGAGGTCCCCGAGAGCCCCGGCATCTACGACGAGCCGGAGATCCCCGACCCTCCCCAGATCGAGGAGCCGGATCTTCCGGAAGTCGACCTGCCTGCCCGACTCCCCGGTACGCCGGGAGGTCCCGCGTCCCCTGACGCGCCGGACCTGCCCCGCGGGCCGGACCTCCCTGACCCTCCGCATCCCGCCCCCGGGGCGCCGGACGCGGTCCGAGACGCGGTTACAGCCATGCATTCGCACCACACGGACAATTCGCAATTCCCGGACGGGCCGGGGCGGTTCGGTCACGAGAAGCCGACGCGGCCCGACGGCCCCGCGAGTTCGGATCTGCCCGTACCGGGCGGGGGTCCGGAGCAGACCAGGGCCGACGGCGCCTCAGTTCCCGCTTCCGCTTCCGTGCCGCCGCCCGCACCGGGCGGTCACGGCGGTACGGGCGGCTCGGGTGGCGGCCCCGCGGCACGGGCGGTACGGGCGGTGGCGGCCGCGGCGGTGACGGGGGCGCCCACGGCGGCTCTCACGGCGACGGCACCGGTGACGGCGGCGACGGCGGCGGCCACGGCGACAGCGAAGTGGAAGCGGCCCTCCGCCGGATGCTGCACCAGAGCGTTGGCGGCATCGAGCCCGCTCCCGAATCCCTCGACCACCTGCGGCACGCGGTCCCCGCCCGCCGGGCGCACCGCCGCCGCGTCCTCGTCGGCGCCGCGGCCGCGGTCGTGCTCGTCGGGGTGGGCGTTCCCGGCCTGGTCGGCACCGGCCTGGTGCCGGGGCTGCCGGGCGACTCCAACTTCAACGCAGGCAGCGGCCAGGACCGGTCGCAGAGCGCCGGCGGCACCCAGGGCTCCGGCGCTACGCAGGGCCCGGGCAGCGCCGCGGGCGGCGCGGGCGGCGAGTCGTCCGGCGCCGACGGTTCGGCGTCCCCGTCCCCCACGAAGGGCAGGGAGTCCGAGGGCGCCGACTCGAACGACGACATCGCGACGAGCGCCCCGAGTTGTGGCCGTCAGCAGCTCGGCGACGGTTCGGCCCACGAGGGCAGGCCCGACACACAAGGAAAGGTCTACGGCAGCTTCCGGGTCGTCAACACCTCCGGCGAGGCGTGCACGGTCGAAGGCGAGGGCGTCGTCGGCGCCTCCGCGCGCGGTGTCGCCGACGTCGACCGGATCAACGTCCTCGACCACACCGCGGGCGACGCCGCCACGGGGCTGCCCGACCCCAGCCTCGCCGCGAGCCAGCTCGTGCTGAAGCCGGGACAGGCGTACGAGGTCAAGTGGGCCTGGGTGCCCAGCGCTTGCCCATACGTGAATTCCGAGACGACATCCGCCGACGGCGAAGGGCCCGGGGGCAGCCAGGGCGGGAACAACGGCACCCCGGGCGGAAACAGCAGCGGCGGAAACAGCAACGGCACCGGCACCGGTGGCAACAGCAGCGGCGGCGACGACGACGGCGGCGAAGACGGTGGTGACGACGGGGGCGACGACGGTGGTGACGACGGCGGCGGTGACGACGGCGGCGGTGGCTCCGAGGAGCGGGCCAGCGTCGTGCTCAGCCACACCCCGGACGTGGGCGACCCCGTGGCGGCGGGTACCGAGCTGCAGGGCGCCTGCGCGGGCACGCTGTACCGCACGGGCGTTCTGGCGGCCGACTGACCGGTCCGCAGGCCACTGACCCCGCCCGGTCCGCCCGCGACCCACGCACGCCGCCGGCTCCGCGGCCCCGTACCGTGGAGCCGTGTACCGGTTTCTGCTGACCCCGCGGTGGTGGGGAATCAACCTCTTCTCCGTGCTGGCGATCCCGGTCTGTCTCTTCATGGGCAGCTGGCAGCTCTCACGCTTCGAGGCACGCGTCGAGAGCCATGAGGAGCAGCAGAGGACGGTCTCCGGCGCGGAACGTGCCGAGCCCGAGCCGCTGTCCCGGCTGCTGCCCGTCTCCGTGGAGACCAGCGGCCGCGCGGCGGAGGCCACCGGGCGTTACGACACCTCGCGGCCGCTGCTCGTGCCCGGCCGGAACCTCGACGGCAAGCGGGGCTTCTACGTGCTGTCCCTGCTGCGCATGGAGGCCGGCGACGGGCAGGGCAAGGAGACCGGCAGCGGCAAGGAGACCGGCAGCGGCGAGGAGACCCGCACCGGCAAGGCGCTCCCCGTGGTACGCGGCTGGCTGCCAGGTGACGCCGACGCCTCCCGCGTCCCCCCGCCCCCGCGCGGCGAGGTGCGCGTGACCGGTGCGCTCCAGGCGTCCGAGTCCCAGGGCAGCCCGGGCGTGCAGGCGGGCGGCGGCCTGCCGGAGGGGCAACTCGGCATGATCAGCGCTGCCTCGCTCGTCAACGTCGTGCCGTACGACGTCCACGACGCATGGATCACCGTGCAGCACGTCCCCGCCGGCTCGAAGCTGAAGCCGGTGCCGCCGGTACATCCCGACAACACCGGCCTCGACATGAAGGCGTTCCAGAACCTCGGTTACACGGCCGAGTGGTTCGTCTTCGCGGGCTTCGTGGTCTTCATGTGGTTCCGGCTCTTCCGCCGTGACCGTGAGCTGGCGAAGGACGCCGAGCTCGGCATCATCCCCGGGCCGCAGGAGCAGGAGCAGGAGCGGGAAGGTGCCTCAGAGCAAAGTCGATCTCCAGCCTCAACTGCTTGATCCGTTCCTCGACCACGAGTGAGCCGTGCCCCGCGTCGTAGCGGTAGACCTCGTGCGGTGCCCCGCGGCGCTCCAGCCGCTCCACGTAGTTCTCGACCTGGCGGATCGGGCAGCGCGGGTCGTTGACGCCCGCGGAGATGAAGACCGGCGCCCGTACGTCGTCGACGTACGTCAGCGGTGACGAGAGCTCGTACCGCTCCGGCACCTCCTCCGGCGATCCGCCCAGCAGAGTGCGGTCCAGGGACTTCAGGGCCTCCATCTCGTCGTGGTACGCGGTCACATAGTCGGCGACCGGCACCGCGGCCAGGCCCACGGCCCATGCACCGGGCTGCGTCCCCAGGCCGAGCAGCGTCAGATAGCCGCCCCACGAACCGCCGCCCAGGACCAGCCGCCGCGGATCGGTGAGACCGGAGGAGACGGCCCACTCCCGTACGGCTGCGATGTCCTCCAGCTCGATCAGGCCGACGCGGTGCTTGAGGGCGTCCGTCCAGGCCCGTCCGTAGCCGGTGGAGCCGCGGTAGTTGACGCGTACGACGGCGAAGCCGTGGTCGACCCACGCGGCGGGCTGACCGGCGAAGGAGTCGCTGTCGTGCCAGGTCGGGCCGCCGTGCACATCGAAGACCGTGGGGAAGGGACCCTCGCCTTCCGGCTTCTGCACGAGGGCGTGGACGGAGCCGCCCGGGCCCTCCACCCATGCGTCCTCGACCGGGACGGAACGCGGGGCCGCCATTCCGGGCGGGTCGAGGACGACCGCGCCGGCCGCGGAACGCACCTGCGGCGGCTGCGCGGCGGAGGACCACAGATACTCGATCTCGACGTCGACGGGTGCGCCGCCGGCCTCGCCTGCGGCGTCGCCGGGGGCCCGCCCCGGCGTTCCCGCGGAGGGACGGACCGTCGCGTCGGCGACCGAGCCGGGCGGGGTCTCGACCCTGGTCAGCGTGCGCGCGCCGAGGTCGTAGCGCCAGAGGTCGCTGCGTGCCTGGTGGCTGTGGGACACCAGCAGCGAGCTGCCGTCGGGATACCAGTCGGCACTCACGTCCCCGGGCAGATCGACGGCGAGTTCGGTGACGGCGCCCGTGAGCGGTTCCCAGATCACCGGCTCCCAGCGCCCGGTGCGCTGGTGCGCGATGAGCAGCCGCGAGTCTCCGGCGACGGGCGCGAACCCGAGTGCGGACAGGCCCAGTTCCTTCGTGCCGCCCTCGCTGTCGTCGAGTTCGGCGACGGTGGTGCCGTCGGGGCGCATCACGCGCAGCGCGGAGTGCATAGCGTCGCCGTGCTCGGTGTGCTCGACGACCAGCAGCGTCCCGTCGTGAGAGAGATCGGCGACACCCGCGGACTCGCGGTGCCGGTAGATCTCCGCGGGCTTCTCACCGGGGCGGCAGAGGTGGATCGTCGTCCCGTCCTCGTCGGTCGAGCGGCCGACGACCGCCGTACCGTCCCGCCCGATCGCCAGCCCCGCGGGAAAGGACGGGGCGAGGCCGGGGACCGCGGCCTCGTCGTCGCCGCCCTTGAAGGGCTGCCGCATCCAGATCCCGAACTCGTCGCCGTCGGTGTCCGAGAACCACCAGATCTCCTCCCCGCCGGGCGTCAGCACGCCGTCCGTCGTCCCGTTGGGGCGGTCCGTCACCTGGCGGTGTCCGTCTGTGGCCCGGTCCCACGCGTACAGCTCGAACGTGCCCGTCACGTTGGAGACGTACAGCGAGCGGCCGGGTGCGTCCTCGGCCCAGTCGGGCAGCGAGACCCGCGGCGCCCGGAAACGCTTCTCCCATTCGGGCATGCCATCCGTGTTCTGCGTCATGTGCCCATTCTGCGCCGCGGGATGGGGCAGCGGTGGTGCGGGATGCGGTACGGGCGGCGCTCCGAGCTCTTCTACGTGGAGCACGGATGTGCTGAAGACCGGACGGTAGCGGGCCGCTCACGCGGGGTCTTAACGTCTGCTCATGCCGATGAACCGAGCACACCGCAGGCTGTGCAGTTCCGAGAAGTGGGCGCGGGGCGTGCGCGACCGGCTGCTGCCCTGGGCCCTGGCGGACGTCGAACTGGGCGACGACGTACTGGAATTGGGCCCCGGCTACGGCGCCAACCTCCGCGTACTGGTCGAACAGGTCCCCGCCCTCACCGCAGTCGAGATCGATGAGGACACGACGCGGCTGCTGCAGGAGAGCTGGGGCGAGCGGGCCCGGATCATCCACGGCGACGCCTCCGCGCTGCCGCTGCCGGAGCGGAGCTTCTCGTCCGTGGTGTGCTTCACGATGCTGCACCACGTACCTGCGGTCTCCACGCAGGACGAGATCTTCCGGGAGGCGTTCCGGGTGCTGCGCCCCGGCGGGATCTTCGCGGGCAGCGACAGCCAGCCCAGCCTCCGCTTCCGGCTGCTGCACATCGGCGACACCATGAACACTCTGCGCCCGGAGACGCTTCCGGGACGGCTGGAGGCGGCGGGCTTCGCCGATGTGGCCGTGGACCGGCACCCGGAGTCAGGGGGCCTCCGCTTCCGGGGGCGCCGTCCCGAGTGACGACTGGCCTTCGGGCCCGGGACCCCCACCGGCCGGGGCGGGCCGGTGGCGGCCAGGGCACCGCCGGGCTCTCGTGTCCGCTCCGGGAGACCGCGATGCGGCGGGCGGAGCAGGGTGCGAGCGCACCACCAGAGTCTCCGCGGGCCGTACGGGCGGTCAAAGCGAACCTCGCTATCGCGGCATAGCCGGTGCCTATGACTCGAGGTGGGTGCTGAGCAGCTCGTCCAGTGCGTCCCGTACGCCTGCCCCTGCCGCCACCTCCAGCAGGGCCCGCACCATCGCCGGGCGGGGCTCGTGCGCGGCGAAGACCAGGCCGACGCGCGGCCTGCTCCCGCCGTCGCCGTGCAGCCGCACCACGCGCATGCCTGCCGGAATCCCGAACATGTGCAGCCACGCGTGGGAGATCACACTCGACCAGCGTCCCGAGGCGAGATGCGCGTAAAGGCCGTCGACCGTGTCGGACTCGACGGCCGGGGACACGGCCGCGCCGTCCGCCGCGAACAGCCCGTCGAGGATGCGGCGGTTGCGCATGCGCGGCGAGAGCAGGCACAGCGGGAGCCGTGCGGCCTGCGACCAGCTCACCTCGTCGTGGGCGGATTGCGGCTCGTCCTCGGGTGTGAGCAGTACGTAGCGCTCCTCGTACAGCGGCAGTCTGTGGACGCCCTGCAGGTCCTCGTCGTCCAGGTACGTCAGTGCGGCGTCGATCTCGAACTCGGCCAGCCGGCGCATGATCTCGCTGGACGAGAGCGACTCCAGACGTACGCCCGCCTGGGAGTGCCGTTCGCAGAACGGCGTGGTCAGCAGCGAGGACACGGTGAGCGCGGTGGGGATGGCGCCGAGGCGCAGCGTGCCGGTGAGCCGGCCGTGCATCGCGGCGACCTCCTGCTGGAGCGCGTCGCGGTCGCCCAGAATGCGGTGCGCCCACAGCAGTACGCGTTCGCCCTCGGGCGTCAGGCCCTGGAAGCGGGGGCCGTGCTGGACTATCGGGATGTCCAGCTCGCGTTCCAGCTTGCGTATGCCCGCCGAGAGCGACGGCTGTGAGACGAAGCACGCGGCCGCCGCGCGGGCGAAGTGACGTTCCCTGGCGAGCGCGACCAGGTATTCCAACTGGCGAAGCAGCATGCCTCACCTTGACCCGGCGGGCGGGGAAAGGTCCACTTTCCGGTCCCGGATCAGCCTGCTCGGCCCGTCCGCCCGTCCGCCCGTCCGCCCGTCCTGTCCCGCCGCAGCCCGCCCTCAGCCCTCCCTCGGCACGACCGTCATCGGCAGGCTCTCGGGGTGCGCGACGGCCGAGGCGACCTCGCGGACGGTGTGGCCCGGCACCCGCTGGAACCTCCAGCGCCGCAGGACGGTCGCCAGCGTGATCACGATCTCCGTCCAGGCGAAGCCGTCGCCGATGCACTTGCGGTTGCCCGCGCCGAAGGGGATGTAGCCCTCGCGGGGCACGCTCGCGCTCCGCTCCGGCAGCCAGCGGTCCGGGTCGAAGCGCTCCGGGTCCTCGTACAGGCGCGCGTCGCGGTGGAGCGCGTAGAGGCTGAAGGCCAGCTCCGTGCCGACGGGCAGCTCCGCGCCGCCCAGCTCGACGGGCGCGGTGGCCTGGCGCATGAGCAGCGGTACGGAGTGCATGCGGGAGATCTCGCGCAGCACGCGGTCCATGTACCCCAGCTTGGGGACGTCCTCGAACGTGACGGGACGGTCGCCGATCACCGATGCGATCTCGGCGAGCAGTTCCTCCTCGACCTCGGGGTGCGTGGCGAGTTCGTGGAAGGTCCAGGCGAGCGTGGAGGCTGTCGTCTCGGTGCCGGCGAACATGATCGCGACGAGTTCGTCCCGCACCTCGCGGTCGCTGAGCCTGTCGCCGGTGTCGGCGTCGCGGGCGGCGAGCAGCAGCGAGAGCAGATCCGCGTTGTGCTCGTCGCCCTCCTGGTGGGAGATCTCGATGACGTCGTCGATGACCTTGCGCAGCCTGGTCGCGGCGGTGTCGAAGCGGCGGTTGGCGGGGATCGGCATCTTGTCGAGGAGCCTGGGTGTCACGGCCCGTATCAGCGCGGTCTTCAGCAGGATCGGTACGTCGCGGATGACGGCGTCGGCGGCGGGACGGCTGATCTCCGCGGAGAACATGGTCTCGGCGAGCGTGGCGACCGAGAACTGCGCCAGTTCCTCGTCGACGGCGACCGTCTGCCCGGGCTTCCAGGAGTCGGCCATGGCCTGTGCCCGGGTGGCCATGACGTTCGCGTATCCGGCGATGCGGGCCTGGTGGAACATCGGCTGCATCAGCCGGCGGTGGGTGCGGTGGATGGTCGAGGGCGCCGTGGGCAGGGAGTCCCCGACGAGGACGCGTGCCCGTACGAAGAACCTGCCCTTGTCGAAGTTGCGTGCCTTGGTGACCAGCAGTTCGTGGGTGAGCTCCGCGCTGGTGACGAAGTAGATCGGGAGGGTGCCGACGTCGACGCGTACGAGGTCGCCGGTATCTCGGAGCGACTTCATGAAGTCGAGGGGATGCCTCAGCAGGGGGAGGGCGTGACCGATCAGCGGGAGGTGTTTGGGGGCTCGGGGAACAGCCTTCAGTGCAGCACTCACGTTCGCAGCTCCTTCGGGCGAGGGGTGGGGGGTCCGGGATGGAGGTGCAGCCGGTGTGAAGTTCGGTGATCCGTGGAGCGGGGCCGCTGCGGCCCAGTGGCAGGTGGGGAGTCGGGGGTCAGGCGGGGCTTCGGACGGATGCGGTCGCGGAGGGCTCAGACCGTCGCGGACGTACGGAATTCGCCATACGCAGGCTGAAACGTTTCCCTCTCCGGGAGCACGTCCCACCACCAGGCGACGGCCGGGATGTCGAGCGCCTCGTCGCTGTCGTCGGTGGGGGTGTCGCGGAACGTCGAGGGCAGTTCGGCGGGGTCGTCGGGGGTCGTGTAGCGGTGTGAACTGATGCCCCAGTCCTGGGCTCCGCGGATGAACGTCCCGAGGTTCTCCAGGTACTGCCGCAGCTGAGGGCTTCCGGTGGCGGCGAGTTCGTCCCGCAGCCGCAGGAACAGGCACATCACGCGGTCGCGTTGGGCGACGGCACGGGTCAACGCCTCGGCGGGGGTGAGCTGTTGCTCCTGCTCCAGCACGCGCAGCACGTTGAGGTAGTAGTGCTGGGCCCGGCTCTCCTTGTGGTACGAGAAGAGGTCGTTGTCCCAGGTGATGATGAAGTACGCCATCTCGGCCGCGGCGCGGACGGCGGTGCTGTCCCGCTCGTTGGGGTGCAGCTCGTAGCCGTGACCCATCTCCAGCAGCGGCAGTACGACGGACGTGGCGCCGTCGTACAGGCGCATCAGCGTGTAGTCGTTGAGGTCTGGGACGGTCTCGTGGCTGCGGTGGGAGGCCTCCCACACCACCGAGAGGAAGTACTCGCGCAGCGCGTCCACCCAGCGGGCCTCCTGGCCCGGCGTCGCGTACCGGGAGACGCGGTGGCGCAGATCTCGCAGGCCTGCGGCCAGCGGGTTGTGGGAGAGCATAGGCACGTCCGGGTTCTGTGCGACGCGCAGCATGCGGGAGAGTTCACCGACCAACTCAGCCGGGTCCTTGCCGAGTTCGCCTTCCTCGCAGAGGCCGTCGTCGACCCCGAAGAGCCAGATGATGAAGTCCGCGAGTATCGACACGACGTCCTCGCGCCCCTCGGGCAGGACCCGGGCGGCGAAGGTGCCGATGTCGTGCACGACCAGCTTCTCGCGCAGCTCCGGCGAGCCGATGGAGAAGGCGTTCGCCCAGGCCGTCGTACGTTCGTTGATCGCTTCGTGACGGGGATGGATTGCGGGCGGGATGGGGGAGAAAACGGGTGGCACGATCAAGCCGTGCTCCACTGTCGATCACCTCAGTCGTCGGGCGGCACCTGGCCGCCATCCACTCGGCCTCTCGGCAGTCGGCCGACCCGCGACCTCCTGCACCGGGGCAGAAACCAGCCAATACCACGCACTGCCTGCGGAGACGACGCGCTCCCGCAACCGGCGGGGACCGGATCGTCACCGTCTGCTACATGGACATCACCACTTCATCAAGGGGCTATCCGGCCACGGAGAGCAGGCGTGGCACGCTGCGTAGCGGTCAAGACCACATGGAGCCTTCCCCCAGGTCACCCGCGATTACACGTTCAACTAATGCTGCTACGAGGCGAGTTGACGCCAGTGGCTGAATGAGGCCGGGCAATGCAGGCATCCCGGGCGAGTGCGGACTTCTGCCGTCAGGTCACCGCCCCCGCAACTTCCGCTTCAGGGACGTCCACCAGGAGGTGTGCACGGTCGGCGGCGCCGCCGGCGGCATGGGCACCGAAGCGGGCTCCTGCGGCCGCAGCGGCGGGAGTTCGACGGAGGGCACGCCCGGGCCCTGCCGTGTGCCGCCGGAGCTGCGGCGCGCCGCGAACTCCACCGGAAGTGCCACGAGCCGGCGCGACATCAGCGCGGTCTCCCAGGTCAGCCGCTCCTCGGGCACGGACAGGCGGAGATCCGGCAGCCGCGCGAGCAGCGTGTCGATCCCGGTGTCCACGATGGCCCTGCCGAGGTCCTGTCCCGGGCACTCGTGCGGGCCGCCGCTGAAGGCCAGATGCGAGCGGTTGCCGTGCATGGGCGCGGACTTGTCGGGACGGATGGCGGGGTCGGAGTTGCCGGCGGCGAGGCCGAGGAGCAGCATGTCTCCGGCCTTGATCGTCTTGCCCGCGAGCTGCGCGTCGCCGGTCGCCCAGCGGCCGATATTCGTCGTCATCGGGGGCTCGTCCCAGAGCACCTGTTCCAGGGCGTCGGGCAGCGTCATATGCCCTCCGGCCAGAGTTGCGCGGAAGCGCTTGTCGGTGAGGACGAGGCGGAGCGTGTTCGCGATCAGATTGACGGTCGGTTCGTTCGCCGAGACGAGCACCACCCGCAGGTGTTCGCGCACTTCGTCGCCCGTCAGCCGGGCCGGGTGCTCCAGCAGCATGGACGCCAGGTCGTGGGCCGGCGAGGCACGCTTGCGGTCCACCAGGTCCTGCAGTGCCTCGGTGATGTAGTCGTTGCTCGCGACCGCCGTCTCCGAGCCCCGGATCATGTCCTTGGCGGCCTCGATCAGCCGGGGCCCGTGGTGTTCGGGCATGCCGAAGAGCTGGGTGATGACGCGCAGCGGCAACTGGTCGGCGAACTGCTCGACCAGGTCGGCGCGGCCCTTCGGTTCGAACTCGTCGATGAGCTGGTGCGCGAAGCGCGTGACGTACCGGCGTACGCCCCGCGACTCGAATCGCGCCAGGCTCTCCGTCACGGCCCTGCGCAGCCGCTCGTGTTCCTCGCCGTCGGCGAAGACGCACAGCGGCTGCCACATCGTCAGCGGCGCCAGTGGATGGTCCGGCGGGACCTTGCCCTGCTGCATGTCGTGCCAGAGGCGGGAGTCGCGGGAGAAGAGCGAGGGCGTGCGGGAGACCTCCAGATTCTCCCGGTGCCCGAGCACCAGCCACGCGGGGCGGTCGCCGGGCAGCAGTACGGGCGCGACGGCTCCGTGCTCGCCGCGCAACCGCTCGTACAGCGCGATGGGATCGGCGTCCGCCTCGGGCCCGTACAGCCGGCGCAGCCCGTCGGGGCCGAGACCGTGCGCGGGACAGCCGGGCGGCGGGGCGGCGGAGGCGTCGAAGCCGGTGGCCGCGAAGGATTCGGGGCCGGTGGCGCCGGAGGCGGCGGCGGCAGGGGCGTCGAAGCCCTGGTCCGCGGGGGACGCCGGGCCGGGGCCGGACGGGCCGCGGGTGTCCGGGACTTGAGTGTCCGGGCCGTGGGTGTCCGGCCCGTGGGTGTCCGGGTCGGGGGGTGGAGAGGTCACTTCGCCTCCGAGGTCAGAGCAAGGGAGCGCAGGTAGTGCATCAGCTGCAGCAGGACGTCCTGGCTGGAGGACCGCTGACGCGCGTCGCACACGATGATCGGGACCTTCGGGTCGAGGTCCAGGGCGCCGCGCAGCTCCTCCACGGGGTAATCGGGGGCCTCCGGAAAGGCGTTGACGGCGACGACGAACGGGACGGCGGACTCCTCCAGCCGCCCGATCACGTCGAAGCTCACCTCGAGACGGCGCGTGTCGACGAGGACGACGGCGCCCAGAGCACCGTCGAACAGGCCGTTCCACAGGAACCAGAAGCGCTGCTGGCCCGGCGTCCCGAACAGGTACAGCACCAACTCCTCGTTGAGGCTGATGCGTCCGAAGTCCATCGCGACGGTCGTGGCAGTCTTGCGCTCCACGCCGGCGGTGTCGTCGACGTTCTCGCTCGCCTGCGTCATCGTCTCTTCCGTCGTCAGAGGACGGATCTCGCTGACGGAACGGACCAGGGTCGTCTTGCCGACACCGAAGCCGCCGACGATGACGACCTTCACCGCGGAGCTGGCCGAGGAGGGCAGTCTGTCTTCGCTCCGGGGCCCCGTGGTCGTGTCAGAGATTCCGGAGTCCATGGATCACCGCCTCAATAAGTTCGATGTCGGGAAGAGACGGGGAAGGCGATCGCGCCTCGACCCGTTCCTCGGTCAGCAGGTCCGCCAGCAGGACGGTGATCACGCTCACGGGAAGCCCGAGATACGCGGAGATCTCCGCCACGGAGAGCGGGGAGTTGCACACGCGTAGAATCGATGCGTGCTCGGGCTGCATCCCCACCTGCGGGTCGGCCTTGGCCACGATTAACGTGACCAGGTCCAGGCCCGTCAGCTCAGCGGGGTCGCTGCGTCCACCGGTGATCACATAAAGCCGCTCGGGGCCGTTCTCGTCCCACCCCGGCACCTCCTGGCTCATACGGCCAATCCGCCATCGCGCGGGGGACTGGTCAGATGCTCGCCGATGCGGGCCACCAGGTCCCTCATGCGCCCGCCGACCAGCCCGGCGTCGACACCCTCGTCCGCGAGCACGGCGAGGTGCGCACCGGCACCGGCGGCCATCAAGTACATGAAACCGCCGTTGACTTCGATGACGACCATGCGCATCCGCCCGTCGCTGTGCGGGAATTCGGCGGCCACGGCGGAGGAGAGACTCTGCAGACCGGACCCGATCGCGGCGAGCCGGTCGGCGGTGTCGGTGTCGGTGCCGTGCTTGGCCATGCACAGCCCGTCGGAGGAGAGCACGATCACGTGGCGGGTCTGCGGAACGGTCTCCGCCAGATCCTTCAGCATCCAGTCCATGTCGGCACGTCGTTCCATCGTTCACTCACCCTCATCCGACGACGTGTCCTGGTTGCTGTCCGCGCTGCTGTCCGCCTTGGCGTCCCCGTCCGTCCTGCCGGACAGTCCGCTCTGCAGGTCGGCCATCCACAGGCCGGGTGCCGGTTCGTCCGCCGCGTGCTGTGCGGGTGGCGGGGGCGGGGCGGAGGCCCGGCCGGCGGCGCTGCCCGGGCGCGCGTTCGGGTTCGGGCTGCGGCGGCGGCGCTGGGGCAGCCCGTTGGCGTTGCGCTCGACCACTGGCGGTGTCTCGTCCTGCACTTCGTCTTCCTGCCGTGCGGGGCCGGTTTCCGGAAGCCAGGGCTCGTGACGCGGCATCCGGTGCGCGTCCGCGGGACGTCCGCTGTCCGAAGAGTTCGGAGACGTGCCCGCCGCCGGCGGCGCCGGGGTGAGGCCCGACGGCATGGGGTGTCCCCTGCCCGAGGAGCTCGGGGAAGCGCCCGGTGACGCCGCGTGGGGTGCTTCCTGCCCGGCGGACGCGGATGCCGGCGCGGGTGCGGATGCCGGCGCGGGTGCGGCCTGGCCGGGCGCTGCCTGACCGAGGGAGGCCTGACCCGGGACGTCCTGGCGGGCGGCTTCCTGTCCCGGGCCCGCTCCGATGCCGTGGGCCCGTCCCGTCGCCGGTGCGGTGGTGATCAGCTTCTTCGGTACGACCAGGACGGCACGCACACCCCCGTACGCCGAGGGCGGCAGCGACACCTGGAAGTCGTACGCCTGGGCGAGCCGGCCGACCACGGCGAGACCGAGGCGCGGCGACTCCCCGAGGTCGTTGAGGTCGATGCCCGCCTGGGCTTCCTTCAACCTCAACTCGGCCCGTGCGCGCGCCTCTTCACTCAGCCCGACGCCGCCGTCCTCGATCTCGATGGCGATGCCTGCGTGCACCTCGCCGGCGGTGAGATGGACGCGTGCCCTCGGCGGCGAGTAGCGCGTGGCGTTGTCGAGCAGCTCGGCGAGCGCGTGGATGAGCGGCTCCACCGCGGGTCCGACGACCGCTACGTCGGCGACGGAATGCAGCTCGACGCGCTGGTAGTCCAGTACGCGCGACATCGCGCCGCGCAGCACGCTGTAGACCGGGACGGCCTTGCTCCACTGCCTGCCCGGCCTGGCGCCGCCCAGCACGGCGATGCTGTCCGCGAGGCGGCCGATGAGCGCGGTGCCGTGGTCGAGCCGCAGCAGGTCCGCGAAGAAGTCCGGCTGCTGGCCGTGCCGGTCCTCCATGCCGCGCAGGTCGGTCGCCTGCCTGTGGACGATGGCCTGGACACGGCGCGCGACGTTCACAACGCCGCGCTGTGCCGAGTCGCGCATCGTCTCCTCCGCGTGGACGGCCTCGACGACCGAACGCAGCAACTCCTGGTGTGCGGCCTGGAATTCGCTGCTTAGCCCTTCCGCGCGGGGCATTGACTGCAGCACGTCCTCGGCGAACTCGCCCTCCTGGAGGCGCTCCACCGCCTCGGGCAGCCGTTCCTTGGCCAACTGCACCGTCGCGAGCTCCTGTTGGTGCATCCGGGCCTGGAGTACGGACAGCTGCTCGGCATGCTGTGCCCGCAGAGCCGTCAGCGCCCGTCCGCGGCGGGCCACTTCGGCGGCGATCACCGCGACCGCGACGGTTGCGACCAGGCCGCAGACGGTGACCGCGATCCGGGCGTTCTCCGGCAGCAGGGGGACGGCGATGCCTGCGGCCAAGGCCGTTGCGAGGGCGGGCAGCAGCCAGACGAGTACCGGGCCGGACCCTTGATCTCCGGGTGACGATCCAGCACGAACCATCAGGATCCTCAAATCAATCGAAAAAGCTGGTGAGCAGGCGGTGCGGGGGCTGCAGCAGAAGGTCCTGGGGAGGTCGCCTCGCCGCACACGTGGTCCCAAGTCGGCGGCAGGGCAGGAGATTTGGTCCGGTCCACTGAGCCCCGGGCAGCATAGCCGGAACCGATCACTTGTGACACAGAGTCTTCGGGTATGCGCTCTTGACAGTCCATCTCGGTGCCGAAACTGAGCAGGTCAGGACAGTACGGTCGCGGCTCGCACAAATGCGAGCCAGGCGGACAGTTGCCCGCTGCACCGAAAAGCGGAATGCGGCGAGGGAAGGTGAGATGGAGAGAAACGACCGCATCGCCGGGAAGCGGCCGCGACGGGCCGTATTGGGCACCGCTCCCTGAGGCCGGTGGAGGGCTGTCGGGCAGGTCAAGACGGCCGGGTCACGCTCGAACCTTTCAGTTGCGGAGATTCTGTGCGGATATCGAGCTCGGTGAGTGCGCGCTGAAGGAGGCTGACGCAGCGTCACTTTCGGTGGCCCCGGCCCTCCGTGGGCCGCGGCCCGGCGCTTGTGTAGGTTGGCCGACGGTGTACCGGTATCCCGGCCGGCAGGCGGGGGCACGAGGCGGTTCACCGATCGGGGGCGCATGGTGTCCGTCATGTGTGCGCGTGGAGCCCGCAGTTGTGCGCGGCGCAATCCGCGGTCGCAGGTCGCAGGTCGCAGGTCGCAGGTCGCAGCGGTGCCTGAGCGCCGCGATGCACTGACCGGCATACGGCACCGGCACGGCACCGGCGTACGGCCGGTACCGGTATCCGTACCCCCCGCATCGGCACCCGCGTCAACACCACCGGCCCCGGCACCCGGCGGCCGGACAGCATGCGAAGAGGGGGAACGGCGTGAGCCAGAGCGTGAAAAGGGCCGCGAAAGCGGTCGCGGAGAACCCTGAGCTGCGGGAAGCAGCCGAGGGCGAGTTGCGGCGCCGCGGCGGTGCCGTGGTGGAGCAGCGGTCGAAGGGCGGGCGTGACGGCGGCGGTTCGGACGGACCGCGCGGCGACGACGGGCTCGACCCCGCCGACTTCCCGGCCGCCCGCGAGCAGGGCGGGGGCATCGACACGGTGATGACGCAGCAGACCGTGTCCATGGACGAGGCGCGTGAGGTGCTCAACCGCAGCGAACAGCGCCGGGAGGAGGGCCGCAAGGTCCACGCCATCTGCCCGATGGCCCTGCCCCGCGGCCGCTCGTTCGTGAGCATGCTCCCCGTACTGATGCTGCTCGTGCTGGGAGCCGTCGGCAGCGCCGTCGCGTCCGCCGCGGGCAGCCCGCTTCTCACTCATCCCGTCTTCGGCGTCCACTACTGGGTCCTGTCGCTGGCCGCCGTCGGCTTCGTGTGGTGGCGGCAGGGCATGGTGATGGTGCCGGACGGCTGCCAGGCCCTGATCACCCGCTTCGGGAAGCTGGAAGAGGTGGTCGGCCCGGGCCGGGTGATCCTGCTCAACCCGTGGAAGCGGGTGTCGTACATCATCAACACCACCCGCGAGTACCCGTTCAACGCTCCGGTGCGCGAGGCCCCCACGAAGGGGGGCGTCAAGGCGTCCATCGACCTGTTCATCCAGTTCCGCATCAGCGACCCGGTGGAGTTCGTCTACACGCTCGGTGCCGTACGGGGATTCGAGGAGAAGCTCAGCAACGCCGTCAGCGAGACGATCCGCAGCCTGATCTACGAGCAGGAGGCCGCGGAGATCTACGACATGGTCGGCGAGGACACCGGCCGCCTGCTGGAACAGGTCAACCAGCAGTTCCGGCCGGCGGTGGAGCTGACCAACGCCAACATCACGCACGCCGAACCGTCCGACCGCGGCTACCGGATGGACCTTGCCTCGCCGGAGATGGTGCGCGTCGCCAAGGACGCCTACACCCACGAGTACGCGCTGCACCTGCGCAAGGAGCAGGACGAGGGCGATCTGACGAAGGAACTGGCCTCCCGTCAGGAGACGCTCTCGGCGATCATGGCGGACATCGCGCAGTACCAGGCGCAGATGGACACCGCAGTGGAGCGTGAGACCAACCGCGCCGAGGCGACGGCCCGCCAGCGCTACGTACAGGCCGAGTCGGAGGCCAAGGCCAACGCGGCGCTGCTGGAGGCCCAGGCCCTGGACATCCGCGCGGTGACCGCCGCCGAGGCGCCCGAGATCCTTCAGTACCGCTATCAGCAGCAGGTTCTGGACACCCTGGAGCAGGTCGCCGACCACCTTCCGCGGCTGGTGCGGATCGGCGGCGGCTCGGAGGCCGACGGCAGCGGCGTCGGCGTCGACTTCCTCGCGCTCGCACGGGAGTTGGTGGGCGAGCACGGTACGGAGCTGTTCTCCGAGGAGGACATGGCGGCCGTGCGCACCCGCCTCGAGGAGGTCTCGGAGCGCATCCGCGCCCGCGAGGGCGAGATCGACGCGCTGCTGGAGGCGGAGCGCCCGACCGTACCGGCGGCCGAAACGCCTCCGGCGGACGAAACGCCTCCGGCGGACGAAACGGCACCGGCAAACGGAACGACACCGGCGGACGACGAAACGGCACCGGCCTCCGGACAGACACCGGCCACGGCCGCATCCGAGGAGGCCGCAGAATGAGCGCCACACGCAACCGCAGGTCGGTCATCTCCGAAGAGGTCGCGCCCTGGAGCGAGATCCGTCAGCTGCTGCGCGGCGGCGAGACGGACAAGCTGGTCCCCGTCATCATCCCCAAGCACACCCGCAGGCTGTGGTGGCTGCTGCTGATCTGGCTGGGGCTGTTCGCGCTGCTGTCCGGTGTGATGCTCACGCTGAAGGAGTCCGGCGACGGCGGCGCCGCCGACATCGCCTACGGCGCGCTGGCCACGCTGAGTTACGCCGGCGGCGCCTTCCTGGTGCTGGCCGGGGCGCTGTGGTGGTGGCGCTCCTCCATCGCCGAGATCGAGCAGGGCACCGCAGGCGTCCTGACCCGTTACGGAGCCGTCAACCGGACCCTCGACCCCGGGCGCCACTACCTCTGGCACCCCTGGTCCCGCGTGGACTTCGTGGTCGACACCGCCACCGAGATCCCGTACTCGGCACCGGTGATGGCCTGCCCGACCCGGGAGAACGTGCCGCTGCGCTCGATCGAGTTCTTCCTGAAGTTCCGCATCACCGACGCGGTCCTGTTCGTACGGACGATCGGTGCCGGCAACTTCGACCTGGTGCTCTCCCAGGCGGTGCAGGACGCCATCCGGCAGCGCGCGCGTCTGGTGCAGACGGAACGGGCGTACGACCTGCGCGGCTCCGACGTCGCCGACATGCAGGAGCTGCTCAACCGTCAGCTCGCCCGCTACGGGGTGCGCATCACCGGCTCCAACATCCCCGACGTCCAGCTGCCGGCCCAGTATCAGCAGCATCTGGCCACGCGGGAACGGGTCGCCAAGGAACGCACCGCGTACGACCAGGAATGGGGCCTGACGCGCAAGCGCCGTATCGACAGCCTGCAGATGGACATCGAGCGGGCGAAGAAGGTGCGCGACGCGCGCATCGTCGAGGTGAAGGCCGCGCTCAACAAGGCGCGCGAGGACGTCGCGCAGCTCCTGGAGGAGCAGGAGACCAACGCGCAGAAGGTCCGCTTCGAGATCGAGACGCGCGGCCGCAGCGGCCTGATCTCCGCCGAGAACGAGTCGCGCGCCCAGCGCCGTCTGGCGCAGGCCTACCGCGACAACCGTGCGGTGCTCCAGTACGAACTGGCCCGCAGGCGGCTGGAGGTGGGCGCGATCCTCGCCGGCCGTGCCCCGCAGCCCGTCGTCGTCCGCACGGACGGGGGTGGCGGGGACAACTCGGCGCTCTCGACGCTGCTCACGGCTCAGCTGATGCCGAAGCTGAACGGTTCGCTGACGTCCGGTCCGGCTGCCGCCGGATGGGGCCTGCGGAACGGCGCCGGCCAGGGAGACGGCGAAGGCTGACCGGGGCCGGGCGCCGGCGGCCGACCGACGTCGCCGCCCGGCTCCGGCCGCCCGGCTCCGGTCCCGTCAATCGAGCCGGAACCTGGTCGCCCGGGCCCGTGTCACCACCGCTCGGCGGGAGGGCACGGGCCCGGGCCTTTGTCCGGCGTGCCCGCTCTGCCGCGTGCGTGCGCGTGCCGCGCTCGTCCGCTCAGCCGCGGGCCGCGAGCTCCCGTACGCGGGCGATGACGGGGGCGAACGCCTCGGCGTACGGGCCGTGCACGGTGTAGTGCGTGAAGCCGTACCGCCGGCGGTTCCGCATCACCTGTCCGGCCATCTCCTCGACCGTGCCGATGAACACGAAGGGACACTCCAGGAGTTCGTCCGGGCTCATGACCTGCCCGAACCGCTCCAGAAGCCGCTCCGCCTCCGCGTGCCTGTCCTCCGTCACCACGGCCGTCTGTGTCAGGGCCTGCCACTCGATCCGGTCCGCCCGCGCCCCCGCACGCTCCCGTACGTGACGGACACGGTCGTCGGCCTCTGCGGCGGTACCGAGCCGCATCGTCCCGGGCGGCTCGCCCTTGATCTGGTACACGCCCGCGATGCCGACGATGTCCGCGTACTCCGCCGCGACGTCCAGCACCCGGTCGCCGGTACCGCCCACGATGAGCGGCGGACCCGCGCCGTCGAACCCGGTCCGCTGTACGGGGCGCAGCGCCGGAAGGCCGAACCTGGTCCGCATGCCGGCCTGCTGCTCATAGCCGTCCGACGCGAAGAGCCGTCCCAACTCCCGTACGGTGTCGCGCAGATGATCCGCTCGCTCGCCGAACGGCCGCCATGGGATGCCCGCTTCGTCGAACTCCCACTTCATGTGCCCGGCACCGATGCCGAGTTCGAGTCGTCCGCCCGTGAGGATGTCGGCCGTCGCGGCCTCCCGGGCCAGCAAGGCCGGGTTCCAGAAGGCCGCGTTCAGCACCAGCGTCCCCACCCTCAGCCGCTCGGTGGCCTGTGCGGCGGCGACCAGCAGCGGGAAGGGGGCCGCGACGCCGAGGTGGTCCGCGGCGTACACGGCGTCGTATCCGAGCCGTTCGGCCCTGCGGCACTCCGCGACGACCGCGTCGTACGACTCGTAGCTCTCCAGCCCATGTGAAAACCGAAACTCCCGCAGCATGCGCCGAAGCTACCCATCGCGCGGGCCGCTCATGGCCCTGCGGCGCCGGGCGGCACCCGAATCTGCCGAGGGCAGAACGGGGCCCAGCCCTTCAGCGGCGTGCACCGGGGGTTGCCGGTGCGCCCGGCCGTTCGTACGGTCATGGTCATGGCACGCATGGTCATGGCACGCGTTGCCGCTGACCGCCCCAGGCGCCGCAAGGCCCCCGGACTGCTCGCCGCAGCCCTCCTCGCCACGGCCGTGGCCTGCTCGGGCTGCTCCGATGAGCCGCCGGAGAAGCCCCCGCCGAAGAGCAGCCCGGGCGGGGCCCCGGCCGAGCGCGACGTCGAGGGGCCGGGGAAGGGCCCGTACGAGGTCCGTACCCAGACCTTCTCGTCCGGCGACGTGAACGGCGGCTTCGGCAGCGGCACCGTTCACTACCCGGACGACGACAGCCGCGACTTCGGCGTCATCGCCGCATCACCGGGGCTCGGCGCGGACGAGTCCATGGTCACGCCGTTCGGCGGACTGCTGGCGTCGCACGGCTTCGTGGTGATCACCTTCAACACGAAGACGCTGGAGGACTCGCCGCCCCAGCGGGGCCGCCAGCTGCTCGCCGCCCTCGACTACGCGAGCGGACGCAGCGGCGCCGCGGACCGCGCGGACGACAAGCGCCTCGGTGTACTGGGCCACTCGATGGGTGGCGGCGGGGCGCTGTTCGCCGCGTCCCGCAACCCGGACATCAAGGCGGCGGTGCCGCTGACTCCGTACGAGACCCGCAGCGACTGGCCCCGCGTGAAGGCGCCCACGCTCGTCATCGGCGGCAGCACCGACGAGATCGCGCCGGTCACGGACCACGCCGAGGCCTTCTACGAAGGGCTGAGCGGCGCCGACGAGAAGGCGTATCTGGAGCTGCAGGGCGACCACTTCGTCGCCACTCCGCCCGACGGACTGGTCTCCCGCCAAGTCGTCGCCTGGTTCCGCCACTTCGTCGCCGGCGACTCCGACTCCGCCGCCCTCCTCTGCCGTCTCCCGCGCACCGACCGCATCACCGAGTCCCGCGACACCTGCCCGGTCGGCTGACCGCAGGGCGGGAAGTGCGGCCGCAGCAGGGGGAGTCCGGTACGGGAACGCGGACCGCCCGGCGCCGCAGCTGCCGGCCCTCTCAGCGGCGTGGCCGCGTGCCGAGGTCCTGGACGTAACCGGGGTAGGGGTCGTCGCCGATTTCGGCGAGCCGGTCACCGATGCCCCGGGCGGCCGCGAGCACGGGCGGAGCCAGCCGGTCCAGCTCCAGCCTGCTGGAGCGGACGACCACGCCGACGGCTGCGACCGGCTCGCCGTCCACCAGTACCGGGCTCGCGACCGAACAGCTGCCCAGCGTCATCTCCTCGCGCGTGGTGGCGAATCCGCGCCGCCGCGTGCGCCGCAGGTCGCGCCGGAGCCGGCCCGGCTCGCGGATCGAGTACCTCGTCGGGCGGCTCAGCTGCCGGCCGAGATGGCGGTCGATGTCGGCGGGCGACGCCCAGGCGAGCAGCGCCTTGCCGACGCCGGTGGTGTGCAGCGGCAGCCGTCCGCCGGTACGGGAGATGATCGGTACGGACCGGTGGCCCGTGAGCTTCTCCACGTACAAGGCCATCTCACCGTCGCGTACGGCGAGATGGACGTTCTCCCGGGTGGCCTCGTACAGCTCCTGCATGAACGGCATGGCGACGTCCCGCAGGCGCGTGTGCAGACCGCTCAGCAGCCCCAGCTCCAACAGGTGCAGCCCCACTCGGTACTTGCCGTCGTCCTCCCGCTCCAGGCCACGCCAGCGGGTGAGTTCACCGACGAGCCGGTGGGTGGTGGGCAGGCTCAGGTCCGCCCGCCGGGCGAGCTCGGAGAGGGAGAGCCGCGGGTGCTCGAAGTCGAACGCGTCGAGGATCGCCAGCATGCGTGAAGCCACGGTTCGGCCGGGCTGACTGCTGTTTCCGGACATGTGCTTCCGCCCAGTGAAAGACAGTGCTGTGCGTGGAGTGTGCCACGCACCACGATGTCGGTCACCCCGACAAGGAGAAACACCATGTCGTCAACGTCCCCGAGTTCCCCGGTGTCCCCTTCCGCCTCGGCGTCAGGCGCCGCCACCGCCGCCCAGGGCGGCTTCTGGCCGGTCCTGCTCTGCTGGCTCGCGGTCGCGCTCGACGGGTTCGACCTGGTGGTGCTCGGAGCGGTGATCCCCGCGCTCACCGAGTCCCACGCACTCGGATTCGACGCCGGATCCCTCACGACCGCGGCCACGGTCGGCCTGGTCGGGGTCGGAATCGGCGCGGTGGCGATCGGCCCGCTCACCGACCGGTTCGGCCGCCGTGCCAGCCTGCTGACCTGCATCGCGGTCTTCTCCGTCCTGACCCTCGCGATCGCCTGGGCCCCGGACATCGCCACCTTCGTGGCCCTGCGGTTCCTCAGCGGCCTGGGCCTGGGTGCGTGCCTCCCGACGGCACTGGCGTACATGACCGAGTACGCCCGGCCGGCACGCCGCGGATCGGCCGTCACGCAGATGATGACCGGCTACCACGTGGGCGCGGTGCTCACCGCCTTGCTGGCGATCGTGGTCATCCCCCGGTTCGGCTGGGAGGCGATGTTCGTCATCGGCGGAGTCGCCGGGCTGCTGACGCTGCCGTTGATGTGGATCAAGTTGCCGGAGTCGCAGGCGTTCCTGGAGGCGCGCGCCAAGCCCGCCGCCCCGGCCGACCCGGCGGCCGTCCCACCGGCCGAAGCGCCCGTACGGCCCTCCGCCCTCATACGCGGCCGGCTGCTGCGCGTGAGCCTCGGCATCTGGGTCGCCTCGTTCATGGGCCTGCTCCTCGTGTACGGGCTCAACACCTGGCTTCCGCAGATCATGGGCGCGGCCGGCTACTCGCTAGGTGCCTCGCTGGGCCTGCTGCTCGCGCTCAACCTCGGTGCCGTGGCCGGTCTGCTGATCGCCGGGCGGGTCTCGGACGCGCGCGGCAACAAGCGGACTGTGCTGCTCTGGTTCGCTGTCTCGGCGGTCTTCCTGGCGCTGCTGTCGGTCAAGATGGAGTCGACGGCGGTCGTGTACGCGGCGGTCTTCCTCGCCGGCGTCTTCGTCTTCAGCGCCCAGGTGCTGGTGTACGCCTTCGTCGGCCACCTGTTCGCGGCGGAGGTGCGGGGCACCGCGCTGGGCCTGGCCGCCGGCGTCGGACGCCTCGGTGCGATCGTCGGCCCGTTCCTCGGCGGCCTGCTGGTGAGCGCCGGGATCGCCTACCCCTGGGGTTTCTACGCCTTCTCCGTGGCAGCGGTTCTCGCGGTCCTGGCCCTGCTGGTCGTGCCGGCGCACCTGCGCGGGAGCAGTTCGTGAGGACGACGCGCACACAAGTGGTGATCATCGGGGCCGGTCCGGCCGGGCTGCTGCTGTCCCATCTGCTGGGCCGTGAAGGTGTCGAGTCGGTCCTGCTGGAGAACCGCAGCCCCGAGTACGTACGAGGCCGCATCCGTGCCGGAATGCTGGAGCACTCGACCGTCGAGCTGCTCGGCGAAGCCGGCGTCGGCGACCGGCTGGAGCGCGAGGGCATGGAGCACCGCGGGATCTACCTCCAGTTCCCGCACGAGCGCCACCACATCGACTTCCACTCGCTCGTGGGCCGGTCGGTGTGGGTGTACGGGCAGACCGAGATCACCCATGACCTGATGCAGGCGCGTTCCGCCGCAGGTCAGCAGGCCCATTACGAAGTCAGCGAAGTCGCCCTGCACGGCATCGGAGGTGACAGCCCCGCTGTGACCTTCCTCGACGCGGACGGCCGTCCCCACCGCGTCCAGTGCGACGTGGTCGCAGGCTGCGACGGCTTCCACGGCCCGGCGCGCCGGGCCGTCCCGGACGGCGCGCGCCGCTCGTTCGGCCGGGACTACCCGTACGCATGGCTGGGAGTCCTGGCCGACGCCGCCCCGTCCACCGACGAACTCATCTACGCCTGGCACCCCGAGGGATTCGCGATGCACTCCATGCGCTCGCCCTCGGTCAGCCGCCTCTATCTGCAGGTCGCCCCGGACGAAGACGTCGCCGAATGGTCCGACGACCGGATCTGGGACGCGCTGGCGCGGCGGCTCGGCCACGGACAGGACGGCTGGCGACTGCGGCCGGGGCGGATCACGGACAAGTCGGTTCTGCCGATGCGGAGCTTCGTCTCGACGCCGATGCGGTACGGCCGGCTCTTCCTGGCCGGCGACGCCGCGCACATCGTCCCGCCGACCGGCGCCAAGGGGCTGAACCTCGCCGTGGCCGACGTGGCGCTGCTCTCCCGGGCGCTGGTCGCCCTGCTGTGCGAAGGCGACCCACGTCTGGCGGACCGCTATTCCGAGACGGCGCTGCGACGGGTCTGGCGGGGCACCCACTTCTCGTGGTGGATGACCAGCATGCTGCACGTAACCGGGGATCCCTTCGACGCCCAGCTGCAGCGCTCACAGCTGGAATGGGTGGTGCGCTCCCCGAGCGCCGCGGCCGGCCTGGCCGAGAACTACGCCGGCCTTCCCATCGGCTACTGAGCCCCGGCCGGACTCGGCAGCCTGATCCGTTCTCCGTTCGGTCATGGCCTCGACTTGGTGAAGTGCTCAGCCGTTTCCACCGATCGAGGAACGAACCTGTCCGCAACGAGCGGCAGGCTGGACCCATGACGGACCAGAACTGGAACTTCCAGCTCCGAGACCAGATCGCCTGGCACTGGACCAACCAGCTGCGCGACCGCCTCGACGGGCTGACCGACGACGAGTACTTCTGGGAGCCGGTCCCCGGCTGCTGGAGCGTGCGGCAGCGGGGCACCGGCTCCGCACCCGTGCAGGCCGGGTCCGGCGCGATGACCATCGACTTCGCCATGCCGGAGCCCGATCCGGCGCCGCTCGCGACCATCGCCTGGCGGCTCGGCCACGTGATCGTCGGCGTGCTCGCGATGCGCAACGCCTCGCACTTCGGCCGCGAACCCACCGACTACCAGTCGTTCGAGTACGCCGGGACCGCGGCCGGGGCCCTGGCCCAGCTCGACGCGGAGTACGCCACGTGGCTGGCCGGGGTCGAGTCCCTCGGCGAATCCGGCCTCGACCGCCCGTGCGGGGACGCCGAGGGGCCGTACGGTGAGCGTCCGCTGGCAGCGCTGGTGCTGCACATCAACCGCGAGCTGATCCACCACCTCTCAGAGGTGTGCCTGCTCCGCGACCTCTACCTGCACACCCACCGGCAGACCCAGTCCCTGTCCCAGAACCAGACCCGGACCCGGACCCAAGAGGAGGCGAGCTGAGATGGCCCGCGACATCCAGATCACTTTCGACTGCGCCGACCCGGCCGGGCTGTCCGCCTTCTGGGCCGAGACCCTCGGCTACCGGCTGCAGGACCCGCCCGAGGGTTTCGAGTCGTGGGATCAGGCCCTGGAGGCGTTCGGCGTGCCGGCCGAGAGCCGCAACGACGCCTCGGCCGTGGTCGACCCCGAGGGCTCCGGGCCACGGCTGTTCTTCCAGCGGGTCCCGGAGGGCAAGCAGGCCAAGAACCGCGTGCACCTCGATGTGCGAGCCGCCCCCGGACTGGAGGGCGACGCGCGGATGGCGGCCCTGGAGGCGGAGGCCGAGCGGCTCGTCTCCCACGGCGCCACCCGGCTCCTGCGGCACGAACCCGCTCCGCCGCTCGGCACCGGCCACATCGTGATGGCCGACCCCGAGGGCAACGAGTTCTGCCTCGACTGATCAGCCGCGTACGACGGGGCGGGTGAAAAACCCCGAGGTCGCTGAGGCCCGCCCTCGTACGCTTGACGGCATCCGCTGAAGATCACACTGGGGGAATCACGGTGGACGACGTCGAGATGCGGCACCTGCGCCGCTGCGTGGAACTGGCGACCGAGGCCCTGGAGGCGGGCGACGAGCCGTTCGGTTCCGTGCTCGTCGCCGCGGACGGAACGGCGCTGGCGGAGGACCGCAACCGCGTGGCCTTCGGCGACCGGACCCGCCACCCGGAGTTCGAGCTGGCGCGCTGGGCCGCGGCCAACATGACCCCCGAGGAGCGGGCGGCGGCGACCGTCTTCACCTCGGGTGAGCACTGCCCGATGTGCGCCGCCGCGCACGGCTGGGTCGGACTGGGCCGGATCGTGTATGTGAGCTCTTCCGAGCAACTGGCGGCCTGGCTCGCGGAGTTGGGGGTCCCCGCGCCTCCCGTACGGACCCTCCCGATCCGGGAGATCGCCCCCGGCGTTGTGGTGGAGGGCCCGGTGCCCGCCCTCGCGGAGCAGGTACGAGACCTGCACCGCCGCTGCCACGGCCAAGGCCACGGCCCGTCCTGAGAGCAGGAACCCGGCCGCCCAGGCCCGTCGTTGCCGGTACGTGTGCCGGTAGGTGTGCCGGTCTCTTCGCGAACTCCGCGGATGCGGGCGGCGGTTGGGGCTCACTCGGGCTCACCCGTGAGCCCGCGGTTCTCAGGGCCGGAGGACGTACTTTCCGCGCACGCCGCCCTTCGCGACGGCGCGGTGCGCGGCGGCGACCTCGTCCAGCGGTACGACCGCGTGCACCCGAACCGGCAGACGGCCCTTCGCGGCGGCGTCGAGAAGCCGGGCGAGCCGGGCGCCGTCGGGCTGCGCCACCACCACGCGCACGGTGACGCCGCGCTCTTCCGCCGGCGCCGCACCCGGCTGGACGCCCACGAAGAGACCGCCGTCGCGGACCAGCGCGATGCCCTGCTCCTGGAGCGCGGCGCCATCGGCCACCGCGTCCCAGCCGGGCGCCGCCTGTGCGGTGAAGCCGGCGCCGAGGCCGCGTACGAAGTCCTCGTCCTCGGCCCGGGCCAGTCCGGTCACCCGCCAGCCGCGTTCCTGGGCGAGCGTGACGACGTACCCGCCGACCGCGCCCGCGGCCCCGGTGACCAGCAGGCTCCGGCCCGCCCCGTCGCCGAGCAGATCGACCAGCTGGGCCGCGGCGAGCGTGTTGAGCGGGACCGCGGCGGCCGTGGTCAGGTCGAGACCGCCGGGCACGAGGGCGGTGTCGCTCGCCGGAACGACCAGCTGTCCGGCGTAGGTGCCGAAGTCGCGGTCGAACCCGCCGACCAGCCCCGCGACGCGGCTGCCGACCGGGAGCTCGACATCAGGACCGGCCGCGGCGACCGTTCCGGCGAAGTCCCAGCCCAGTCCGGTGTGTTCGGGCTGGTCGACCAGCCCGAGCCCGTGGAACACCCCGGCCGCGAGCGCCAGGTCGACGGGGTTGACCGCGGCCCCGGCGATCTCGACCCGGACCTGGCCGGGCCCAGGCTCGACGATGGGCACGTCGATGATCTCGATCGAGTCGGGACCGCCCGGGGTGCGGACGACCGCGGTGCGGAAGGTGGTGGACATTTTCGCCTCCTGTGGAGATGCGGGTGCTACTCCTCCACAATGGAGTGGTAGCTCTCCAACAGGAAGTACGCACCTCGAAGTGCGTAACCCACCGCACGGTAGGAAGGAGCGGTCGATGCCGACGAGGACGGCGGCCCAGAAGCGGGCGCGGGCGAAAGCGGACTACGACGCGTTCCTGGCGCAGTGTCCCAGCCGCCGGCTCCTGGACCGGATCTCGGACAAGTGGGTGGCTCTGGTCCTGGCCGCGCTCGGCAGCGACGGCCCGGACCTCGGGGAGGACTGCGCCGGCGAGCCGCGGCCGATGCGCTACTCCGAGCTGTCCCGCCGGCTGGCCGGGGTCAGCCAGAAGATGCTCACCCAGACGTTGCGCTCCCTGGAGCGCGACGGCCTGCTCACCCGCACGGTGACGCCGACCGTGCCCGTAACGGTCACGTACGAACTGACCGACCTCGGGCTCTCGCTCCACGACGTCATGCGCGGAATCAAGGCATGGGCGGAGGCGCACATGGACGAGGTGCTCGCCAGCCGCGAGACGTACGACAGCCGCACTGCCTGACCGAGGGCTGCGACCGAGGGCAGTGTCCGAGTGCTGGGACCGGGGGCTGGGGCCGGGTGCTGGATCCACACGGTCGCACCGGCCGGCCTTCGGATAACCCTTTGCCGAGGAGCCGACGGGCCGTCAAGGTTCTCCCAGCCGTCCGGGTCGTCCGGAGCGGCACCGTCGACGAGGAGGTGTGGAGCAGATGCGCAGGAATGCCCGGCAGCCGAGCCCGCGTACTGACCTCGTGCACCTCGTGCACCTCGTGCACCACTTGCACCTCCTCACGACGGAGACACCTTGTCGCTTCACATCACCCCGCTGACCGGTCCCGGGCACGGGCCGGACAGCCGACGTCTCGCATGGCTGGCGTCCGACGCCGATTCCAACCCCGTCGGGACGGCCTTTCTGCGCCTGTTCGCCGATGCCGGACGGGCGCACCTGGCCGAACTGGCCATCCACGTCCACCCCGTGGAGCGGCGCAAGCGCGTCGGTTCCCGGCTCCTCGACGCCGCCGTGGCCGCCGCCCGGGACGACGCCAGACGCTGCGTCATCGCACGGGCCGCAGCGGGATCGCCCGGCGACCGCTTCCTGGCGGGCCGCGGCTTCCGCAAGGTCCTCACCCTGAGGTTCGTCCACTTGCCGCTCGCCGGCGTGGCCACCACCGCCCTCGCCGAAATTGTCGGGCGTCCGCATCCCGGCTACCGGCTGGCGTCATGGCAGGGAACCGTCCCCGACGACCTCGCCCGGACGTTCGCCGCCGCACGCCGTGCCATGGACGACATGCCCGTGGACGACGCCGACCACGGCACCGTGACCTGGGACGTGGACCGGGTCCGGGCCGCCGCGGAAGCCGTAGAAGAGCGCGGCGACCTGCTGCGTACCGTCGTCGCCGTCGACATCTCCGACGGCTCGGTCGCCGGGTTCACGGAACTCGTCGTCCCCGGGAACGGCACGGGTGACGGCGTGCACTACGGCACCGGCGTGCTGCCCGAGCACCGAGGGCACGGCCTCGGCCGGTGGATGAAGGCCGAGTCGATCCGGCAGGCCCGTGCGCACCATCCGGACCTCGCCGGACTCCTCGCCGACACCGCCGAAAGCAACACGCACATGAGACGCATCAACGACGGCCTCGGCTACGCACCCACCCACACGGCACTCGACTACCAGCTCGACCTGTAGAGACGAACGGACGGGCCGGACCTGGGACTTGGGATCGCCTGGTCCGGCCCGCCATCCCGCCGGCACTTCCGCGGGGCCCTGGAACGGAGCGGGACTACGGGCGGGAGCGGGCGCTGCCGGCGTCGGCAGCCACCCGGACGATCGAACGGACCTGGCGGATGATGTCCCGCCGGTTCTCAAGGAACTCCGGGTCGGTGATCGTGCCCGTGGCCGGGTCGGTGTTGCCCTTGCCGAACTCGAGGACGGGGGTGTGCACATGGCCGCCCGGGATGTTCAGGCCGAGCCGGTCGCGCAGCAGCGTCGCACGGTAGGCGATCTCGTTGGACAGGTAGTCCCCGCCGCCTCCCTCACGCGCGGTGGACCCTTCGGTCGGACCGTCCGGGCGCGTCACCGGCTCACTCGCGCCCGCCGGGATCTCGACGACCTCCGTGTTGTCCTTCACCGGGAAGCGGCCCGTCGGGGCGGACACGATGTCCTCGTACGGAAGCGTGGTGGTCGTCCACTGCGGCTGCGTAGCGGGGTCGGACACCGGGACGGTCCCGGAGGCCGAGATGTTGTCGTTGTCGGGGAAAGTCCCCCGCCAGGCCCCGTTGTTGCGCTCGATGTCGAACCGGCCGGGCCGGCCCTGGCTGACCGTGGTGAACAGATCCACCTCCGGCAGATTCGGCCGCAGCGTCTGCTCGACCATGCCGCGGGTGAAGTCGGCCCAGCGTACGGGGAACATGGCGGTCTCGATCCGGACCGGACCCGACTTGGTGCGCAGCACCGTGCCGTCCAGCGCCAGCGCACCCGCTCCGGACGGATTGCTGATCCGGATGTCCTCGTCCAGCGTGAACGGGTCGAAGCCGGTGACCAGCACCCGCTTCAGGCCCTTCTTCTTCCCGCTCCTCTCACCGTCCGGGAAGCGGATGGCGTCCTGACCACGCGAGCTGCGCTCCAACTGGTCACCCAGAGCCGTGCGTTGAGCGTCGGAGAGCTCGAAGCCGGGCCGCCACTGCCGCAGCGCCGCCGTCATCCCCAGCCGCGCCCAGTACAAGGGCCGGTCGTCCGCGCGGCTCAGGTCCCCGTCCGCCGGGCCACGCCCCTGGGCCCGGTCGACCGCGCGCTGCCACAGCCGCTGCCCGTGCCGCTCAACCGTCTGCTGCGCCTCGCGGTAGGAGTGCGCACCGCACAGAGCCCGGGTGAAACGCGAAGCCACGGGGTCGAAGCCGGAACGCTCCAGGATCTCCTGGGGGACGGGCCCGTCCAGGCGCTGCTCCTCCACGGTCAGCGGCACCGAGGCATCGGCGCACCCGGCGGGCTCCCCGGCCAGCGCAGGCGTCGCGGGCAAAGCGATGCTCACGACAACCACCGCGGCCAGTTGTGCGCGCAGTCTCCGCATCCGGTTCTCCTCCGTTTGGCATCGTCGGCTTGGACGAGGGTGAAAGGTCGAGCAGATCCTGCTCCCGATCACCCGGTCCCGCAACTGTCCGTCCGCTGTGCGGCTCCAGGCCACCGGGCGTTGTTCACGGCTGCGGACCGGGTTACCGAACAATCCGTGCCGCCGTTGAACTGGGCATGCGGTGCCGGCGTCCGGCCCGCGTGTCAGAAGACGCGTCAGAAGGCGTGCCAGAAGACATGTTCAGAGGACGTGTTCAGAGGCCGGAGAGGGGTCGTTGGATGCTCAAGAGGGAGAGTCTCGCGGTGGTGGCCGCCGGGCTGGTGCTGGCCGTCGCCGGCTGCGGGAGCGGGGCGGAAGGGAAGGCCGACGCGTCGGGCGACGGATCGGCCGATGCGGCGCAGGCAGGTCAGCCGTCCAAGAAGCTGGTGAAGTGGGTCGGCGCCATGTGCGAGTCGACGTCCGGGCTCAAGACCGTACGGAAGGACAGCGCGGCTGATCTCAAGGAGATCCGGAAGCCGAAGGAGCCCGGCCCGCCCGCCGAACACCTCGCCGCCGGCTACATCTCCCGGACGTCGCTGCCGGTGGAGGAAGCCGAACGCGACCTGGAAGACCTCGACTCGTCGGGCGTCCCCGCCGCCGACCGGCTGCGCGACGCCTGGCTGAAGAAGCTGAAGGGCGTCGTGCCCGAACTCGACGAGATGTCACCTGCCGACGCCTTCGAAGACGCCGAGGGCAGTGCCGCGGACGTCGACAAGCTCATCCAGTCCCTCACCCCGCCCGAGCCGGGCCTCCCCGCGCTGACGAAGAAGGACCGGCGGCTCGCTGCCGCGTACGAACGCGCGAAGCAGTGCGCCCCGGGCTGGAAGCCCGAGCAGGAGACGGGCCAGCCCGCGCCCGACCCCACCGGACCGTTGCCGAAGGCGGCGGACGGCAAGAAGACCGGTGCCTGCGCGGACGGCAAGTGCGAGGTCCTGGTGACCTCCTCGGTGAACATCACGGCGAACGGGCTGAGCGTGCACGTCACCGCGGCGGACGACTCCGTCACCTTCCAGTCGGCGGGCAGCATCATGCGGCTGGGCGGCCAGGGCGGTGTGGCCAAGTTCGGCGACGAACTCAAGGTGACCGTCGTCGCGCAGAACGAGGACGGTGCCGTGCTGAAGTTCTCCATTCCCTGAGCGATTTCCTGACTCCCCGTCCCACACGGCCGCCCGTGCACCTCGCCTCCGAGGCCTCCGAGGCCTTCGACGCCTCCGTGTCCTCCGAGGTCCCTGAGGCGCACGGGCGTCCGGAGTCAGTGCGTCTCGCACGCCTGGCGGTAGCCGAGTTGCGGCAGGTGCTCCTCCCACTCGTCGCGGGTGAGCACGCCGCCCGTGCGGTCGCAGACGTAGTCCGCCGCGCGATCCGCGTCCAGGGTCCACACCCGGGCCGTCAGGTCGTAGCCGGCGGAGGTGAGGGCGTCGCCGTCCGGGCTGAACGCGACGGAGGTGACGGTGTCGAGGTGGCCGGTGAGTTCCTGCCCGAAGGGCTCGGCACGGGCGGGGTCGGCCACGTCCCACAGCCGGACCGTACTGTCGCCGCTGCCGGTGGCCAGCGTCTTCCCGTCCGGTGCGAAGGCCACGGACCTGACCGGCCCCCGGTGCCCGGCCAGTTCCTCGCCCGCCGCACGTACGCGGTCCGTCCGCCGTACGTCCCACAGCCGCACCGTACGGTCCTCGCTGCCGGTGGCCAGCGTCTCCCCGTCCGGTGCGAAGGCCACCGAGTTGACCGGCTGGTCGTGCCCGGTGATGGCATCGCCCGCAGGCCGCGCCCGCGCCCGGTCGCCATGGGGTATCCCCTGCTCGAAGAGCTTGGGGACCTGCCACAGCCGGGCCGTGTCGTCGTCGCTGCCGGTGGCGAGCGTCTTCCCGTCCGGTGCGAAGGCCACGGAGGTGACGGCATCACCATGGCCGCGCAGCGGTTCGCCGAGCGGACGTACACGCTCCGCCCGGCGTACGTCCCACAGCCGCACCGCGCCGTCGGCTCCGCCGGTGGCCAGGGCGCGGCCGTCCGGGGCGAACGCCACGGCGGGGGCGCCGCCGTCGCCCACGTCCAGCGGTTCGCCGAGCGGAGCGGGACGCCCGGGCCCGGCCACGTCCCACAGCCGTACGGTCCCGTCCTTCGAACCGCTGGCCAGGATGCGGCCGTTCGGGGCGAACGCGACGGCAAGCACCTCGTCCTCGTGCCCGGCGAGCGTCCGCGGGTTCCGGCGCGGCCGGCCCGCCTCACCGACGCTCCACACGCGGACCAGCGCGTCGTCGGTGCTGGCGGCGGCCAGCAGCCGGCCGCCGGGGCTGTAGGCGACCGCGGTCAGGGGGTTGGTGAAGTCGGTGAGAACGGTAGGCGGCCGGTGCCAGAGACGGACGCTGCGGTCGGCACCGGTGCTGGCGAGAGTACGGCCGTCGCGGCTGAAGGCCACCTCCCACACGGCGTCCGTGTGGCCGGTCAGCGGCTGCCCGAGCTGCTGCGGGTACGCGGGGTTGGCCACGTTCCACAGGATCGGGGAGTCGTCCTCGCCCGCGGTCGCGAGGGTGCGGCCGTCGGGACTGAAGGCCACCGAGAGGACGGCCGAGGTGTGCTCGGTGAGCGGTTCACCCAGCGGCCGGGGGCGGCCCGGCCCGGCCAGGTCCCACAGCCGCACGGTCTCGTCGTAGCCGGCCGTGGCCAGGGTCTTCCCGTCGGGGGAGAAGGCCAACGTCCAGACGGGGGCGGTGTGTTCGCGCAGCGGCTTGCCGAGCGGCTCGGTCCCGTCGTCCTCGCTGAACCGCCACAGCCGTACGGTCCCGTCGTAGCCGGCCGTGGCGAGCGTGTCCCCGTCCGGGGCGAACGCGACGTCGCGGACGCTGCCTTGCTCGGACTCGTCGGCCTCGGCGGGCTCGCCGAGCGGCGCGGGGCGTGCCGGGTCGCGCAGGTCCCACAGCCGCACCGTCCCGTCGTCGCCGGCGGTGGCCAGCGTCCTGCCGTCCGGGGCGAAGGCGACGGAGGTGATGTTCTCCTCGTCGTGGCTCACCAGCGGCCGGCCGGCGGCGCGGGGCCGCTTCCTCTCGCGTACGTCCCACAGCCGGACGGCGCCGCCGTCCCCGGAGGCCGCCAGCAGGTCGCCGTCCGACGGGGAGAAGGCGACCGCGCCGACCCGTCCGGTGCCCAGGCGCAGCGGTTCGCCCAGCGACTTCCCCACGTCCTCGGGCCGCTGGGCCGACCCCGGCCGCGCGGCGGTGTCCCACAGCCGGACCGTGCCGTCGTGGCCGCCGCTGGCGAGGGTGCGGCCGTCGGGCGTGTACGCCACGGAGCTGCCGACACCGCGGTGGCCGGGCAGCCGGGTGGGCAGCGCCCGGCCGGCGTCCGAGGCCAGCCGGGTCCGCAGGTCCGGTGTGGAGCGCATGCGGTGCGCGGCGACGTCGAGCCGGGCCGCCAGTCCGGACCGGGTCTCGCGGACCCCGTCGGCCTCGGCGGTGAGGCGGCCGAAGACGGCGTCGTCCCGTTCGGCCTGCGCGGTGGCGCGGGCCTGGAGGGCGACGACGGCGGTGCCGGTGGCGAGCAGCACGAGCGCGGCGAGCACGGCCACGACCGTACGGCGCAGCAGCGCGGCGCGGTGCCGGCGCCGGAGCGAGGCGGTGAGGAACTGCCGCTCCGCCGGGGTGAGTTCGTCGTCGAGTTGGTCGGTGAGGTCGCGGGTGAGGTCGCGGGTGAGGCCGCCGGCGAGTTCGGCGGAGCGGGAGCCCTCCTGGTCCTCCTGCGCGGCGCCGCGCGGCCATACGGTGCCGCGCGGCGGTATGCCCTCCTTCGGCCGTAGCGCGTCGCGCGGGAAGGCGTCGCGGGCGGCGTCCAGACGCGAGCCGGCGTAGAGCGCGGCGTTCTCCCGGCCGAGTGCCTGCCAGGTACGGGCCGCCTCGGAGAGCGAGCGGTGCACGCGCAGCCGGTCCCGTTCGGCGTCGATCCATTCGCGCAGGCGGGGCCAGGCGCTGATGAGAGCCTCGTGGGCGAGGTCGACGGTCCCGTCGTCGAACGTGACGAGGCGGGCGCGGACCAGGCGTTCCAGTACGGCTCGGGTGTCGGCGGGGCTGCCGAAGTCGAGCTCCGCGTGCTCGGTGGGGCGACGCGTGTCGGGTGTGCCTTCCCCTGGCTCCCGGCCTCCCTCGAACAGGGGGGACCCCGAGCCGGGGGTGACGAGGCGCAACAGGATTCGGCGGGCCAACTCGGCCTGCGGCGCCGTGAGTTCGCCGTACACCTGCTCGGCCGTACGGACGACGGCGCCGTGCAGCCCGCCCGCCGCCTCGTACGCGGTCCCGGTCAGCGCGCGTCCCCTGCGGTGGCGCCAGGTCTCCAGCAGGGCGTGCGACATCATCGGCAGTGCGCCCGGGGCGCCCTCGACCTCGTCCAGCAGGCGCTCGGTCAGGGCACGTTCGACGATGAGGCCGTCGGCGGCGGCCGGGCGGACGATCGCCTCCCGAAGCTCCGCGCGGCTCATCGGCCCGGCGAGCAGCGTGGCGTCCTGCAACGCGGCGGTGAGGCCGGGGTGTTCGGCACAGCGGCCGAGGAAGTCGGCCCGCACAGCGATGACGACGCGCAGCCGGCTGCCGTCCCCGGCGGCGGCGACGAGGCGGTCGATGAAGGCGTCCCTTTCGGACGGGTCGGCGCCGAGGGTGTACAGCTCCTCGAACTGGTCGACGATCAGCCAGGTGTCGCCGTCGGTGTCTGCCGCGGGCGTCAGCCGGCCGGCGTGCGTGCGCAGCGGGTCCGCGCCGGGCGTGAGGATGCGTACGGCCGCGGGAGCCGCCTCGCGGGCCTCGCCGCCCTCGTCCTCGTGCGGGGTGCGCAGCCGGGGGATCAGGCCGGCGCGCAACAGCGAGGACTTGCCGCTGCCGGACGGTCCGAAGACGGCGGTGAAGCGGTGCTTGCGGTTCAGCTCGGTCAGCCGCTCCACGAGCTGGTCGCGGCCGAAGAACAGCCCCGCGTCGCCCGGTTCGAAGCGGATCAGGCCGCGGTACGGGGGCCGGGAGGCGCCGTTTTCGGCGTTCCCGGCGTTCCCGGCGTTCCCGGCGTTCTCGGCGGCATCGGCGTTCTCCGCCGCCAGCTCGGCCGACGCCTCGCGCCAGCGCCGCTCCCATTCGATGACGTCGCCGCCGCACGCCTTCACATAGGCGAGCGTCACCGCGCGGGTGGGCAGCTGCTTCCCCGCCGCCGCCTGCGAGAGGGTCGTCACCCCGTACCGCGCCTGCCCCGCCATCGCCCGGTACGTGGGCTTCCCGGCGGACTCGCGCAGCGCGCGCAGCCCGGCGGCGAACCGCGGAACCGCACCGGCCTCCGGGTCCAGATCGCCCTCGCTGCGCCCCGGCCCTGGTTGTCCCGACACGTGCTCGCCCTTCCCCCGTACGCCCAAGTCCCCCAGGCCGGCACCCAGCGCATCCGCTCGGCCGCCCACGGTAGGCAGCCGCGGGGAGGGCCCGCAACCGAACCTCCGGCCTGTCGGCGGGCGGGGCACGGGCGTTCACCCGACCTTCACAACCTCCCTGCCGGAGCCTCCAGTCGGGACCTCCCGATTGTTCGGCACCGGGAGAGGGCCTGCTGAACAACGGCGTACGGCGGTCGAATACCCGAGCGTGCGTGACGCCGCAGCCGCGGGGCACCGGAAATCCCGGTCCGGTACTCCGGGTTATCCGAACTGGCCGGGCTGGTAGTCGCCCGCGGGCTGCTGGACGATGATGTTCGCCCGGTTGAAGGCGTTGATGAGCGCGATCCCGCACACCAGGGCAGCCAGCTGCTCCTCGTCGTAGTGCTTGGCGGCGTTCGCCCAGGCCTCGTCCGAGACCCCACCGGCCGCATCCGCGACGCGCGTGCCCTGCTCCGCCAGCTCCAGCGCGGCCCGCTCGGCCTCGGTGAAGACCGTGGCCTCCCGCCACGCCGCGACCAGGTTGAGACGTACCCACGTCTCACCGGCGGCGATGGCGTCCTTGCTGTGCATGTCGGTGCAGAAACCGCACCCGTTGATCTGGCTGGCGCGGAGCTTCACCAGCTCCTGCGTCGTGGCCGGCAGCGTCGAATCCTGAAGCACCTTGTCCGCGCCCATGAGGTGTTTCAAGACCTTGCCTACGGTCGGGCTGCTGAAGGCGTTCAAGCGGGCGCTCATGGTGATCTCCTCTGCCGCTGTCAGTGATTGCACACGTACGACGGCGCAGCGCGGCAGGGTGTGACACGCACACCTGTGACCTGTGTCTCCCCGCCCGGGACCGAGCAGACGCCACTCGACGAGCCGGGCCCGGTGATCACTGGCCCACTCGGCCGTCGATCCGCTCACGCAGGAGATCGGCGTGGCCGCAATGTCGCGCGTACTCCGCGATCTGCGCCACCAGGATGTCGCGAAGCTGCACATCCCCACCGGGTTGGGCACCGAGGTCGGAGAACCCGGCGTTCCGGGTGCCGAGGTCGGTGACGCCGGCTGTGAACCGGTCGGCGAGTTCCATCTCTGCCCGCCACTGCCGCCAGGCGTCCTCCACGACCGCCGGGTCCCCGACCGCGCCGTTCCAGTCGCCGTCGCGGTCTTCGTCGGTGCGGTACAGCTTCGGCGCGTCATCGCCCGCCATCACACGGCGGAAGTGCCGCTCCTCCTCGGCCATGTGCCGCAACAGCCCGAGCAGGGACATCGTGGACGGCGGTACGGAGCGCCGGGCCAGCTGTTCGGCATCCAGGCCCGCGCACTTCATTTCCATGGTGAGGCGGTAGTGGCGAAGGTAGTCGAGCAGCATGCTGCGTTCATCGACAGCCTCGACATCGGCCTCGCGTGGGTCGTCGTCCGGGTCAACCCACATGTCCTGATAGATGGTTGACTGCGTCCAACGACTCACCGACGGTTCACTGACGTGCTCATCCGAGGCCATGTGAGCATCCTGAACCCCACCGGAACACGCGGCCACTGAATATCCGTGCACCGGCTCAGCGCCGCCCGCTGAGTTTCTCCGCCACCCGGCCGCGGAGAAGCTCGTACTCCTCGCGCAGCCGCACGACGGCCGGCGGCCGCGGGACGACGACACCCCCGGTGACGATCTCCTCCGGACGGAACTGTTCACGGGTGAGGTCGACCTCCACTCCCATGCCCAGGCGGTTCCACCAGTGGTAGTCCGTGCGCTCGCCCTTCACCAGGACCTCGCCCCGGATCAGCTCGCCGCCCAGCAGGTCGTTGAGCACCATGGCTGTGACACCGCACTGATCCCTGGCTGGGTTCTCCGGGCTCCAGTGCGGCCGGAACTCCGGCGTACACGTGTCGGCGCCCCAACTGCGGCGAACGGCACGTTCGATGTCCATGAGAAGCAATGACGTCATGGCGGACATCTTCGCCGCGTGCACTGACAACCGCCGACGAGATTCCTGGCTCAACTTCCGTGAAGCGCCCACCGAGTTACGGCTGACGCTCGGGAGGCCGGTCAGCCAGACTGGCTCAGTGCGTCAAGATGAAGAACTGCCGCTCTCCGGCGGCAACGTCAGCGAAGGCGTCGTCCGCGTCGGCGACACCGTTCGCCGCCCCGCAGGGCCATGGACTCCGGCCGTGCACGCACTGCTCACGCATCTCCACGAGGCGGGCTTCAAGGCCGCCCCTCGCCCCCTTGGGATCGACGATCAAGGCCGAGAGGTACTGACCTTCGTCCGTGGCGACGTGCTCTGGCCCGAGCCGTTCGCCTGGCTGGAGCCCACACAGCGGCTGGCTCGCGTCGCACGTCTCATCAGGGAGTTCCACGACGCCGTGCAGGGTTTCACGCCACCGCCCGAGGCCGACTGGCAGATCCTCATCCCGGCTGAGGGAGACGACATCATCGGCCATCAGGATCTGGCGCCGTGGAACCTCGTGGTCGGCGACGAGGACGAGTGGGCCTTCATCGACTGGGACACCGCCGCCCCTGGTTCCCGCCTGTGGGATCTCGCCTATGCCATGCACGGCTTCGTCCCGCTGTCCGCGCGTCCCGACTGGCAACGCACCGATGCGGCGGACCGCCTGCGGATCTTCGCCGACGCCTACGGGCTCGACGAGACCGAACGCCGTGAACTCGTGCCCATGTTGGGCCGGCGCACGCGCGCCATGCATGACTTCCTGCGCAACCAGGCGGCCCGGGGCAACCAGCCCTGGGCAACTCACTGGGCGGAAGGCCACGGCGACGCATGGCGAAGCGACGCCGAATACACCGAGCAGCGCGAAGAACAGTGGGCGCGAGCCTTGCTCGTCGGCTGAGAGCCGGTCTGGCGGCCGCAAGCGACAGCCCCGGCCCGTTCATGCGCCCCCGATCATGCGCCCGACCATGAGCCCCGACCTGGTGACCAACTGTCCGCTGACACTGACTTCAGGTCCGGATGTCAGGTTCCGTCTCGCCGTTCACGGCCGTCGCACTGTGCTGCTGCACGGCGGCTCCCTCGGCGGGCGGGACCGTGTCGGCGCTGCCGTGGTCCTGGGTACCAGTGTCCGTGCCCGTGCCCGCGACCCGCTGCGGCAGCTTCGCCGCGACGGCGATCGTCACCAGGGCGAGGGCGGTCGCGACGCCGAAGGCCAGCTTCATCCCGCTCACCTGTGCGGGCACGGCGGCGACGCCGTCGGCGACCAGGTGGCTGGTGCGCGCGGACATCACGGTCACCACGAGCGCGGTCCCGAACGCCGCGGCGACCTGCTGCAGCGTGCCGAGCATCGAGCTGCCGTGCGAGTACAGATGCGGAGGAAGCCCGCCCAGGCCAAGCGTGAAGACCGGCGTGAACGTCGCCGCCAGGCTGACCATCAGCAGCGCGTGCAGTCCCAGCACCTGCCAGTACGGCATCGTCATCGAGACCTGGGTGAACCCGCCGAGGGCGAGGAACGTGGCGATCGAGCCGGGCAGCACCAGTGGCCGGCTGCCGAACCGGTCGAATATCTTTCCGACGGTCGGTCCCAGCAGGCCCATGGCCAGACCGCCCGGCATGACCAGCAGGCCGGTCTCCAGCGGGCTGAGCCCGCGCAGGTTCTGCAGGTACAGCGGCAGCAGGATCATCGATCCGAGCATCGCAAGGAACCCGATGGACATCAGGACCAGGGACAGCGTGTAGGTGCGGTGCCCGAGGATGCGCATGTCCATCAGAGGCATACCGGTGCGCTGCAGCTTGAGCTGGCGGATCACGAAAAGCGCGATCGTCGCGACCCCGGCGACGACGAAGCCGATGCCGAGCCCGACTCTGCCGTCGCTGTCGCCGAAGAGGCTCAGGCCGTACACCAGGCCGCCGAAGCCGAGTGCCGCCACGCCCACGCTGAGCCAGTCGATGGAGCTCACCTGCGGCTCGCTGATGTTGTCGATCTTGCGCAGCCCGAACAAGGTCACCAGAGCCGCGATCGGCAGGACGACCAGGAACAGCAGCCGCCAGGAGCCGAGCTGCAGGATCAGCCCGGACACGGCAGGTCCGAGCGCGGGCGCCACCGAGATCGCCAGGGTGACGTTGCCCATCACCCGGCCGCGGTCGTGCTCGGGCACCACGATCATCAACGAGGTCATCAGCAGGGGCAGCATCACGGCCGTGCCTGCGGCCTGCACGATCCGGCCCAGCAGCAGCACCTCGAAGGACGGCGCGACGGCCGACAGGACGGTTCCCGCGAGGAACACGCCCATCGCCGTCGCGTAGGCCTGGCGGGTGGTGACCCGCTGCAGGAACCAGCCGGTGATGGGAATCACGGCGGCCATGGTGAGCATGAACGCGGTGGTCACCCACTGCGCCGACTGCTCGGTGATGCGCAACGAATCCATCAACCGCGGAATGGCGTTGATCATGATCGTCTCGTTGAGGATCACCACGAACGTGGCCAGCACCAGCAGCCGCACCACCGTCGGTGTGCGGCCCGCCTGCACGGCCGGTCGTTCCTTCATCGCAGTTGACATTGCGGCACCTCGTTGGGGTTCCTGGGCACAGTCGCCTCGCAGCCAAGGGCCGTCGGCACGTACGTGGGTATTGGCACCGGGTGGAGACCGGCACGCCTGACACAACTCATCGGTCGGCAAGAGTGTTCCGCATAGTCGAACAGATCTCCTCCGAATTCTCGGCTGCTCAGCGCAGCATCCGTCGGCCACCCACCCCGACGCTCCTGACCGCTCCTGGCGTCGCGACGCTTGATGCCGAACGCCGCCCGGACCTTGATCGGGCCGAGGCCCGCGCTGGTACCCCCGCGGCAGACTGGGCCCCCTCGGTCCCTCGGCCTCGGTCCCTCACACGACCGATGACTTCCGCCTCGCCCCGTCGTCTGCATGTTGGGTGTCCCCCACGCCTGAGGGAGGCCCGGGCTGAGATCACAGGGAGGGTGCACACCGTGTCCGAGGAGAACGTGAGCGCCACCCTGACCGTCGCCGTGCCCGCCGCGACGGTGTTCGCGGTGCTGGCGGACCCGACGACTCATTCCGCGATCGACGGCACCGGCTGGGTTCACGAATCTGCCGACCGGGCGCCGCTGACCGAGGTTGGGCAGATCTTCCGGATGGACATGTACCACGCCGACCACCCCGACGGTGATTACCGGGTGGCCAACAAGGTCCAGGTGCTCGACCCGCCGCGCGCCATCGGCTGGCTGCCGGGGTACCGCACGGACGACGGTCGACTGGAGTTCGGCGGCTGGCTCTGGCGTTACGACCTGACGCCCCTGGGGCCCTCCGAGACTGAAATCACGCTGACCTACGACTGGTCGGCGGTGCCGCAGTCCATCCGGGAGTACCTCCACTTCCCGCCGTTCGGCCCGGAGCATCTCACCAACTCGCTGCACCACCTGGCCGCCCTTGCCGCACCGACGTCCCCGGCCTGAACGCCCGGCGGCCAGACACCTGGCGGGCGCCCGTTGCGCCCGTAGCGGCCGACTCGAACGACGATGCCGGCCATGCCCGACCAAGCCTCACGCGGACAAGGGCTACGACTTCTGGGAGCAGCCGTACCGGAGGGGACCGTTCTCGAGGGCGTGGCCGGCGATGGACCGTAGGGCCGAGACCAGGGGCTTGTCGCGGTTCTTGGGGAGCCAGGCCAGGACTGCCGTCCAGGGTGGGAGGTCGGCGACGTCGACGTACGTGATGCCGGGGCGGGGGTAGAGGGTGCGGGCGGAGGCGGGGGGAAGCTGGATGCCCTCGCCCAGGGCGATTGCGGCGAGGGCGTCTTCGTAGTCGGCGACCTCGTGGGCGGTGTAGCGCACGGGTGTGCCGTCGGGGCGGGGGTCGGCCGCCCAGAAGTCCCGCCAGATCTTGGGGATGGCCGGGGACCAACCGATGACGGGGTGGTCACTCAGATCGGCGAGGGTCAGTGCGTCGCGAGCGGCGAGGGGGTCGGTGCCGGCCAGAGCGGCGCAGCGGTAACCCGTGACCAGGGCCAGGGTCTGGACGTCGGGCGGCACGGGCTGGAAGAGGAAGGCGGCGTCGACATCCTCGTCGAGCAGGGCGCGGGGGGACTCGGCGAAGTCGTGCCGGCGGACCCGGATGTCGAGGCCAGGCACGCGGTGGCGCAGCTGCTCCAGGACGGCCGGGATGGGCGCAAGGGCGGTGACGGCTCCGAATGAGCCGATGGTGATCCGGCCTGTGGAGGGGTGGAGTTGGCGTGCCGCGTCGTGAAGGGTGGCATGGGCGGCGACTACGGCCTGGGCGTGGGGGATGAGGGCCGTGCCGGCAGGGGTGAGGTCCACTCGCCGAGTGGTGCGGTCGACGAGTTGGAGGCCGAGGCGGCGCTCGAGAGCGGCGATCTGCTGGGAGAAAGCCGCCTGTGAGATGTAACTGCGCTGAGCGGAGCGGCCGAAGTGGAGCTCTTCGGTGAGCGTGAGGAAGAAGTTGAGCTGCTGTGCCGTGGGCGCATTCTGATGGCCTGTCATGCGCGCTGTCCCCCTGGTCGTTCACGGGCATGCTATCGATCGACCGGCGCTGTGATCACGGAAATACTTGGCAACGGACGTGTGTGCAGGGTGACTTGATCGTCATGACTGTGAACAACCACACCCGGCCGATTGATAACCGACGGGTTGTCAATGAACGCGTGGACCGAATCGATCTTCCCTTGAGACGGACCATGCGGCGACGTCAGCATCGTCAATGCGGGGGGCGCTGCTGCCTCAGGGCTTCCTGCGAGCACTGTTCGAGTTCCTTTCACACGGGGAGAAAGTCAATGCGCAAGGTCATGACCACAGCTGCCACGCTGCTGCTCGCCACCGGAACCCTGACCGCCTCCGGGACCGCCGCCGCCAGCGGTCAGCAGGCGGCGAGCGATGCGGAGGCCCGGGCTCAGCAGAACTGCCCCGCAGAGCACGTTTGCTTCTACCCGGGCAAGGACTACACCGGGACGCCGCAGAACGTGGACCCGGCCAACCTGCCCGTGTGCGGGGCGACGCCCCTCATCGCGTACTCGGTCTACAACAACTCCCGTGACGTCTACACGTTCTACAGCGGTGCTGACTGCACAGGGGGCGGGCAGACGATCAACCCCGCCACGGGTGTGAAGAACTTCGACTCGATCGGCGAGCGCGTCTCCAGCTGGCGGTGACCATGGCGCCGCCGCGCCCGGCGGCCGGCTGAACGGCATCCACGGCACCGACAGGGCCCGCACCGGAAACCGGTGCGGGCCCGTTGCGCTCGTATGGGCAGTGTGGGCGCGGCAACTCGTCGCGGTCACCGATGAGGTGGACCTTCGACCCACCGTGCCTCGGCCACTCGGCCCGATGACGTCAGGCTCGACAACCCGGAGCTCACCGAGTGGCTGTGACTGAGTTCGGTAGTTGGCGGGCACCCCGCAGCATGGTCGACCGGCAGTTCCGGCTCGTTCCGATGTGGCTGCCGCCAACTCCCGCTGGGGATACAGGTGTCCGGCGGAGCATGAGTATTCGCGGCACCGGAGTCGCTAGATGTCGCGAGCGGCCAGTTGGTCCGCGTCGCCTCCGCGCCATTCGAGGAGGAAGAGGGTCGCGTCATCGCTGGTGGTTCCGCCCCGACCCCGCATGAGTGCTCGCGACATTCGGCGTGCCGTCTGGCTCACACCAGCCGTGGGCGGGATGGCTTCAATGGTGTCGATCATGCGCTGTACGCCGAATTGGTCCCCGTCCTCCCCGTGTTGCTCAATGAGGCCGTCGGTGAAGAACAGCACCCGGTCTCCCTCGGAGAGGGACGTCTCCGAGACCTGCGGGTCGGCTCCGCCGAAGCCGACGGGCAAGGTGGTGGGACTCTCCAGCCTCTCAACGACTCGGTGGCGGCGAACGAGCATGGGGGCCGGGTGGCCGGCGTTGGTCCACTGAAGGAACCCTGTCTCCACGTCCAGGCGCGCCATCTGCGCGGTCACGAAGTTCTCCATCCCGAACTGTTCATCGATGGCGCGGTCCATGAACGCATACAACTCGCCGAGGCCGGCATCCGCGCGCCGAGCGTGTCGGTAGGCGCCGATCGCGGCGGTCGCCAGCAGGGCGGCGTTCAGTCCGTGGCCCATTGCGTCGATGATGGCCATGTGGAGGATGTTGTCGTTGAGGGCGTAGTCGAGGCTGTCTCCGGCGATCTCGTAGGCGGGCTCCAGCACGCCGGCGACGGATACGCGTGGGGTGTTCATCGACAGCGGCGGCAGAAGTGACCACTGGATTTCCGCGGCCGGGGTCAGGGGTGGCCGCGCCGCCGGACCTTGGAGAAGTTGTCGGTGTAGCCGGCTTTGACGAGCAGCAAAGCTGAGGTCAGCGCGGCCAGCCTTCCCAGCAGCCGCCGGTCCTGGCGCTCGACGCTGTCCAGCGTGAGGGCGAGCACCCCGATCTCGTCCCTGCCATCCAGCAGCGGCAGATACATCCGTACGCCGTGCTCCTGCTGCTCCTCCACTACACGGCCGCCGAGAAACGCCTCGCCCGCCAGGGAATCAATGATGGACAGCGGCACACCGCCGACGAGTTTCCTTCCTGGCAGCGGCACCAGCGTCAGCTGCTCGTAGTCCTGGAGCAGGATCGACACGTCCCGCCCGCCGATCTTGGCAACCTCGTCCGCCACCAGTGGGGCGACGAGGTGTGGCGGCAGCATGTAGGACCGGCCCAGCAGCTGCCCGAGCAGCCGCTCACCGAATCCCTCAGACAGGCCCGCAGCGGACCTGCGGTCATTGTCCTGGCGCTCGTTCACCGGTGCGACGCCGCCTTCCTGCTCGCCGACCCAGCTGTAACCCATGATCGCTCATCGCGGGCGCCGTAGCTCAGCGAAGCTGCGCCATCGGGTTCCCCACGCCGTCACCATTGAGATGAGCACCGGCTCGTCAGCTGTCACGCCCGCCCGCCGACCATCGCGCTCGGCAACAGTGGCGCCGGGCGGGCCCGACGTGGCTCATTGGGCCACGACTCCTGCTGTGGCACTGGCAGTCCCCTCCGCCTACTCGTACGAGTGCCTCAGCTCGCCCGGCCCAGCGGGCCCACTGCGAGCCCGGACTTGGTGCCGGGGCCCACGACCTCTTCGTCCCGAATGAGGTCAAGTCACGTTGCTCAACTGGACGTTCGTATGGTCTTGCTGGTCACGGCCTTGGCCTGACTTGGTGCAGGTTGCGTAGCGGAACCTCGATTGGCGTGGTCTTCGCCAGGATTTCGCCAGGAGCCGCACCGTCCAGTCCGACGGCCGAGCGGTCACCTCCGCGTCGTAGGACGCGCGTACCGGACACCTGCGTCGCCGCCCCTCTCCAGAACGGATGTTTGTCGAGGTTAAGGGCGGCATTTAGAACTCGTCTCATTTGGCGAGTCTGCGGTAGCAGATGAGGATGCAGGCGATGCTGGTGAAGGCGAGGAAGTGGTCAGCTTTGCGTTCGTAGCGGCGGTGGAGGCGGCAGCCGGCGAGCCAGGCCATCGTGCGTTCGATGACCCAGCGGGAACACGGCCAGACCAACTGAAAGTTGGTGAGATCACCTCACTTGCGTCAGCTCAGGCTTTCCGCCACCGACAGGTAATCGGTGTAGATCTGCGGTGAGCCGGAGAACGAAGCGAGCTGCTTCCATTCCTCGTACATCTGCTTCGTGTCCCGATAGGCCTTGGCGAATGCAGCAGCCTCAGCAGTCGCGATGTCCGCATCAGGATAGAACGCATGGAGTGCCGCGAGGCTGGCAATCTCCATCAGCACTACATACTGATCCAGCCGGTTTCCGCGCTCGCCTTTCAGCAGGCGAAATTTCCAGTCGGGATAGTCCTCGATGCGATGATGATTTTCAGCGATGAAGCTTTCGAAGGTATCTGCCCGGACACCGGGGCGCAGCGCGAGATTGTGGATGCCGATCACCCGGGCGAGAGGTTCTTCTCCTGGGCCGCGCTCCTGATAACGCGGCCCATCGGCGACGGTGCTTTTCTTGTTTTCCGCCAGCAAGCGGTAGTCGGTATAGATCGTGGGCAATTCGCTGAATGTGCCGTATTTCTTCCATTCGCGGACAAGATCCCGGGCCTCGCGACGATCGCGCCAGAACTGGCGTGCCAATTCTGTTTGATTGCCGTCAGCCGCCAGGTAGCGGTCGCGCTGCCCGGCGTCATCGATTTCGAACAGCATCATGTATTGGCCGGCTCGTTCGCCACGCAGACCGCGCAGCAGCGTCCAGCGCCATCCGGGGTAGCAGGGAATGTGCACGCCTTTATGGCGAACAAAGGCTTCGAATTGCTCCGGCGTCACGCCGGCTTCGGTATCGATAGCGATGTAGTACAGACTGAAGACCGGCGCGTTTGACGTGTCATGGCGTGGCATTGAATGCTCCATGGGTCTCGACTGCTATTGGGCGAATCTGCTGGTCTAAGTCATATTTGATTGTTCCGAAGTTCGACAACAAGTCAAGCGCGCCCGACAAGGGCTACGACTACGACCACCTGCGGAGCTGGTTACGCGGACGCGGCTCACCCACCGCATCGCCCGCAAAGGTGTCGAGACCTCCCAACGGCTGGGCCGCCACCGCTGGGTCATCGAACGCACCATGGCCTGGCTCGCCGGCTGCCGCCGCCTCCACCGCCGCTACGAACGCAAAGCTGACCACTTCCTCGCCTTCACCAGCATCGCCTGCATGGGGAATGAGGATGGCTCGGTACGGGCGCGCTACTCACACAGCACGGCGCGCATGAGGAATCGGCTCATGAGTGAGCTGACCGAACGGTGGGAGGAGGCATTGGACGCGCGGTTGGCCATGCATCCGCGGTCCCCGGTGCGTGCGCTCGATTCCTTCCTGAGAGCGCGTCAGGGGTGACGCCTGGGGAGTGGATTTCCTTGATCCACTCCCCAGCTCACTCCCCGGGGTGTCAGACACGAGTCAGGGCCAGTCTTCGGTGAAGAAAGACCGGCCCTGACCTGCGATTTCATCTGTTGGGGTGGCGGGATTTGAACCCACGACCTCTTCGTCCCGAATGAGGTACCCGGCAAGATCATCAACTGGCCGGACAGCGGTTGCGCTGGTCAGAGGTTCAGTATCGAGGGGTGTGGCGTGGTATCGGGGGGCTTCTGGGAGTGATTCGGCTCCCAGATGGCTCCCAGGAAAACTCACGACTGCTTCCCCTCACAGGCGAGAGCCCGGCGTGCATCGCAGTCACTGCCCCAGGGGTGTCGTGTCCTGTCTCGACGCCCAGTCATCGATCCTACGCATTACGAGGCCCGCAAGACCGTGACGGGCCTGGTGGCTCAGCCCTGTTGGGCACGATGGAGCGATCGTCGGCAGCCCGCACCAACTGCTGTGTCGAAAAGTAGAGTTGCTGCACAGTGCGGTGCTGTGACATCAGGGCGTGTTGGTGTTTCATACCAGCTTCCGCCGGAACAAGTGCACTTCGTCGATCGCGGGACGAGCAGGAACGAGCAGGAACGAGCGTCCCGCGGGATGGTGTCATTGGACGAGGGGCAGTCCCGGCCGCTGTTCTTCGCGCTCGTCGGACCGGGCGGGACGGGCAAGACGGAGCTCGCTTTCCGCCTCGCCCGTGTGCTGCGGAGCCAGGGGAGCGACCCTGGGAGCCAGGGGAGCGACCCTGACAGATTCGAAGGGATCCTCTGCACCGACCTTGACGACCTGCGCTGCGGCGGAGGGGTGGAGCCCGCCGATGTGCTGGCCGACCTCCTCCGCTCACTCAAGGTTCAGCCGGACTGGATCGAGCGGTCCTTCGCAGCCCGCAGGAAGCAGTATTGGGATCAGACCGATGGAAGGCGGCTCATGGTCATCCTCGACAAGCCCGCTACGGGCGGAGGTCGAGCCGCTGCTGCCCTCCTCCGGCGCGAGTGTGCTGATTGTCGCCAGCTACGGGCCTCTGTACGACCTGCAGGACGGCGTGGCCACCGAGTTCGTGCTGGACCCGCTCGATGAGTCGCATGCCGGAGAGCTGCTGCGGCTCATCGCCGATGATTCACGACTGGAGGCTGAGCCGGAAGCGGTGCGCGGACTGCTGGACTTGTGCGACGGCCTTCCGATAGCCGTGCACGTCGCAGCCCGCTGCCTTCGCAGGCACCGCCGAAGGCCGCTGTCTCGGATGCTCGACGAACTCACCGCTGAACTGCACGACAGAGGTATGCCCGTGGTCGAGCAGGTGTGGGACGCGGGCATGCGAGAGCCTCGGCGCGGAGGCCGCCGGGCTCTACCGGCTGCTGGCCGACGCAGTTGGCCCGAGCCTCCCGCTTGAGGGCGTCGCGGCTCTCCTCGGCCGCGGCCGGGACGCTGCCTGACCCGGAATGGTGCATCGACGAGCATCGAGCAGCTGCGAACAACAGTGCCTGAGCATCGGAGTGGGCCCGCACCGGGATCATTTTGCCGAGGAGTTCTACGAGTACGTCACTTGTGGTCCTTCCTGCTGAGCGCTGGAGTCATGAGCGACGGGCCGACCCCGGCCGACCGGTGACAAGGAACCGCAGGTAGGGGAAGGTAGACAATCGGCGACGTCTCTGGAGGGCCGCGGTGAGGGCGGCATCCAGTCCAGGGATATCGGCGTCCGCCTGCTGGATCTGCAACATCTGGCGTGCGAATTCCTCGCGTTGGGCGCGTGCCGAGGTACGTGCCTGTTCGGCCTCTCGGTGGAGACGTCCGCGGGCTTCCTGCAGGTCCTGCTCGGCCCGCTGCCTCGCTGTTTCCGCCTGGGATCCGACTTCGCTGATGCGACTCTGCAGGCCGTCCTTGCGACGCTGGAACTCAGCCTGAGCCGCTTGTCGCTCCTGCACAGGCAACGTCGCTGGGCAACGAGATCGAGCTGCGGCGATCTGTTGGTCTCGCCATTGTTCCAGCGCTTTAGCCTTGGCTGGGCCGATTCCCTTGACATCGACCCTGCCGCCATTGATCAGATCAATGTACGCGGTGACGTTGTTGTATCTGCCCCCTGCACTCACCAGCGTGATGCCGCGGAAGTCCGCGGCAGTCAATACCCCACGGGTGGCCAACGCGTCCTTCAACGCCCGCCCTACGCCAGGGATCTTGGCCTTCTCAATGAGCGCATGCCCCAACTGCTCATCGACATACCGTTGCTGGTGGTGTCGGAGGCGTTGGTCGAGATCGGCGGCGAGCTCGCCATCAAGGTGTGTCAGCTGCGTACGCAGGTCTCTTTCCCGTTTTTGCTTGTTGCTCTCGACCTTGGCCAGTTTTTGCTGATGTTCGCGGGTAATTCGCTGGCCTTTGTGGTCAGCTTGTGCTGCGCGTTTCTGCTCCGCCTCTTCGAAGGAGTTGCGCTCCCGGGAGAGCCGCTTTGTTGCCGCCTCTGGGTGCTGTGCCGCCCACTTCTGGTTCTTGAGCTCAAGCACCTGCTGCTTCAATTCACGGAATTCCGGCCGGGAGCGTTGCGCACTGCGGAAGAATGTCAACCCCGCCGAGGCCGACGCACAGGCCGGGATGATACCGACGGAGAGGATGTTCAGGGCAGCCAGCACGGGGACAGCAAGGGAAAGAAGTAACACCGGCAGGGCCAGCAGATCGCGGACTCTACGCCGGTGGTGAGTCCCTAGACGGTCGGGGGTAGGAGAGATCGTGCCAGAGGAGGAGTCGGGCGACCCAACGCGATCACGCAGCCAATCCGGTAGGCCGCTGCTGGTCGCTGCCCCGGCGCTCGTCGAATGTGATGCCGTACCGCTGCCGTTCACGCGGGTCGAGACGCGGGGTATGGCGTTCATCGGCACGGTGACGAGGTCCGCGATCTGCTGAGCCGACTTGGCAACGTCCGGGTTTGGGTGACTGAGGAGCCGTGCGAAGCGACGTGATACCGCCGGGGCCTTGTAATCGTCCTCAGACAGCAAGAGGTACTCGCCGGAAGGCTCATGAAGATTGGCCCAGAGTCCGGGATCTGCTGCCACGGCTTTGAGCGCGGCGCAGATGATCCAGCTGGAGAAGCGGTCCATGTCCGGGCCGAAATCCCCAGAGCCACGCAGAGGGGACTGGTAGTTGCGGTGCCCGTCTTCTGTGCCCTGTCTTCCGGCCAATGCGGGGACGTACATGCCGTCGTAGTCCACGAGGCGGAAGGTGAGGTCAGGAGCGACGAGGAGGTTGCCGTGCTGGAGGTCGCCGTGGGCGATGCCGTGGGTGTGCAAATCGTCGATCAGCGCTTCGAAACGCACCGCAAGCTGGCCCACTTGAGCGCTGTCACGGTGATGGTGGTCGAGCCAGGAGGCCAGGCCCTGCCCCTGGGCCCACTCCATTTTGAGGATTGGGTAGCGTTCACCGCTCACGAGGATCTCGTCGGCCAGGTACTCGAACCCGACGTTCCACGGCTGTGACAGACGGGACGCCGGAAGGCTCGTCAGTTGCCTGCTGATTGCCCGATAGCGATCGTTCTGGTCGGGGACATGGCGCGTAAAGCACTTCACGGCGTAGCGGTCTCCGTTGCCGGGTGCGGTCAGCGAGAAGACGCTGGCAAAATTGCCGGAGATTGCCTTGGGCAGGCCCAGGCCAGTGAGCGTCGGCTCGGCGCTGCGCAGATCTGGGTGCCGGAAGCACACCGTGGGGTTCTGCAGGGCTGTCGCGTACTCAGAGCCGGTTGGGTATCTGCGGAAGGCACCGGATGCATTCGTGGGCACCGAGCGTCACCGTCCCTGGGCCTCGATGTGGACCAGTGCCACGTCGTCGTTGCGGAGGGCGCCCCGGTCTCTCTGATCTTGCACCCAGGCCTCGAACCGCTCCCCCTGGCCAGGGTTGCGTGCGTGCTCGGTGAGCACGTCAACCGCCTTCCCCGGCCGGGGCTGAGTGAGGAACCAGGCGGCCAATGCGTCGGTGGCCAGCAGCACAATGTCACCACTGATGCAGGTGCCAACGAGGAACTGCGTCCGAGCGGCCAGGAGTTCCGTGTCGCGGTTATTGCTCCCAAACAGCTCAGGCCGGTTGCCGAAGTCGTCGGCGGTAGCAATGGGATGCGCGGTGAGGAGGCATCCGTCGCGGATGTGGAACAGGCAGGAGTCGCCCAACGCCGCGGCTTGCCATGTCCACTGGGCAAGGTCTGGGTCTGGGGTGAAGGCAGCAGTCAGGAGCGTCGCGTGGGCGCCGGCGTTCAGCTTCGTCTCCTCGTACCACTGCAACGGCTGCCCGCGGTCCGATCGCCGATCGGTGTACTCCTTCAGCCAGCCGGCCCACCCCTCCACGAGGTCGGCAGCGAAGACTTCGAACCGTGCCGGGGAGACGAACAGGCCGTCCGGCTGGGTGGCTGAGCGGGCTGCTTGACCAGCAAGCATCCGCGCCCACTCGCCGGACAGCAGGCTCTCGGTCGCACCATCGCACACTGCTGCTGTGACGACTCCCTCCATCAAGAAGTCGTACGGTTCGTGAGGCAGGACACAGAGAGCGTCCTCGCACTCGTCTCGGGTGATCCCGGCTTTGGGCACCACGAAACTAGTGACGTAGAGACCTTTGTGGCTCACCGCAGTTCGGTGGCACGGGTGCCGATGTCCAGGAACTGCACGACCGAGGTGATGTCGGCGTTGTACACAAACCCTCGGGTGTTCTCGCTGACCGAGTGTCCCTGTGATGCCGCGTAGGAGCGCATGTGGCTCGGCAGTGTGCTGGACATGGCGAAGAGTTGGCGCGCGTAGGCGTCTGGCAGTCCCGCCTCGGAGTCGGGGAAGACTGTCGGCTCGCCTCCGGAGTCGGATACGTGCAGGTTGAAGAGGAGAACACCGCCGTCAGCAGTAGCCTGGGAGCTGACCTCGCCGGCGCCTTCGGTGGGGTTGCCGTCGTTGGCTTCGCCGTCCGTGAGGTTGAGCACGATGGGAGGGAAACAGCCCGGATAGCGCTGCACCCAGTCTCGTGTCAACTGCGCCGCGTAGTGCAGAGCACGGTTCATGGGGGTGCCGCCGTGGGCCACTGGATCCATCCAGACAGGGAACTTCACCGGGGTCTCCACGAGTCCCCCGGCTCCGTCCGGCACCTTCTTGACCCGCTCTTCCATGCGGGCCGGGAAGTCCGCGACCTGGCTGAGCGGTACCAAGTCGCGCCCCGCGAGTTCGCCCGCGAAGGCGGAGCCGACCGTAGAGCCGTACCCGAGAACGGCCACGTGGAAGTAGTCGCGCACTCCCTCTTCCTTGGCGCACTTCACGGACAGCTCGGTCAGTAGGCGGTTGATGGCATCGGCGACGATGTCGGCCTTGCGCTGGGTGGTACTCCCGTCACCGATCGGGTCGCTCATGGAGGTGGACTGGTCCACGAGGAAGATGATCGCGGTGGGGTTGGCGCGGCTGATCTCGGCGGTGTAGGGCATAGCGGAGCTCCGTTGGATGCGGGACGTGGTGACGGGTGGCGAGGAAGAGCGACGATCGACCGGCACAGGGAGACGGCCTGACACCTCGGCCTGGGCATATTCCGCACTCGCGGCGAGAGGTTGCTCTGCCGATGAGATCGGGCTCACGATCCGCCTTTCCCTGTCAGGGCAAGGGTCGTGCTGACCACTGTGGAGATCAGCGTTGCGATGCCGCCGAGGCTGGCGAGGCCCGTCACTGGGCTGGCGAAAAGCTGTGCCGCGCAACTTCGAAGCCGGGGGTGCACGAAGAACGTACGCATACGCTGCCACTTGTGTTGCTGCAGGTGGCACCCGCGCATTACGCCTCTGGCGTTGTTGCGGCAAGGCATGCCCGCCGCACGAATCGGGGCACCGCATGGGTTGGGGGCCTGGAAGAGAAACCACAGCAGGCTTAGTGCTGAGAGCGTGGCTATCCCACCGCGTCCGAAGTCGGAGGTCAACCAGCCGGTTATTGCCAGGACTAACGCGATCAGGCCCCAGTAGGGAAGGATCTTTTTCCACATGATCGAGCAACGCTATAGCTGCCAATTCCCATACACAAGACTTCAATTGAGCGTTGTGTGCCAGTTCTGCCGAGAAGAGGCAACGACTCGCAGCGGTTTGCGGTTGGCTTGGCGTCTTGAGTGTGGATGTGAAGGTTGCCCTCGATGCCAACGGCGAATTCAAGCCAGGGCGGGGCGGGTGGACGCCGAGTTGCGGCCGATGGAAGCCTTGGACGGTCCCCCTGTGCCCACAGCTCGTGGACGGCGGTGCTTTGATGGCGCCTACGGGTCACGATCGCGTGGCGGGCCGCGGGATCTCGAGAGGCACGAGATCGTTGATTCGCTCTGCGTTGGCAAGGCGGCTACGGCGAGATGAGCGCAGCAGGTGCCGTCGCGAATGTGAGGAGTCAGCATCGGGGGTTTGGCCAGCCCCATCTCCAGTCAACACGCCTGGCGCGGCGCGGATGTCAGAGGTCGGTGCTCCAATGCCCTTTCACCGCAAGGAACTGTGCAGGACATCGACAGGAGAACGGCCATGTTGTTCGGAGGCGCCGCGCCTGGGGTGACCACCATACACACGCTCGTGGAGATCCGGGGCGGGCAGGATTGCTGGACGAGAGCCGAGGATGAGTTTGCCCGCCGCGGTTGGCGGGTCCACGAGCCGACGCGGCGCGAGCGGCACATCGCACGGCGTGCACACGGGGCACCTCGGGACGCACGCTTCCGCTGGGTGGACATATCGGTTCCGGGCTCGCGCTGGCGTGCTGACAAGGAGGCTGCCTCGAAGGTGGCAGACGCCGGCCGGAAGGCCGATGTCATCCTCTATGACAGGCGGTTCTGGCGCCTTGAAAGCGACCGGACCGTGCAGCCCACCTGGCGCGTCTACTCCACGCGACACCGGAGTCGCACCTTGCCGCCGGTCAACGCCTCGCGCTGGTCCCGCCCGCTGTGGTGGACACGCGGAGCGCTGTACCGAGCAGCGGTGGGTCTCGGTCTGTACGACCTGGACGGCGAGCGCGTGCACGGCAGTAAGGAAGCCGCGCTACACACCGCGCGGGAACTGTCGCCCGACGGTCCTCGCACCGATGTCGACGTCCGTCCGCTGGACGGACTTGGCCGCCCCGGCACGCCTCTGCACGGGGAGAACCTCACCAACCGGACCGCGACGGTTTTCGCCGCCACGCTGATCGCGGCCGGCCTCCTGCTGTGCGTCGCCCGTGAAGCACCTGCGGCGGGCATGGTGCTGTTTGGCGCACTGGCTCTCGGCTGCATTGCGATCGGCTGGTGGCGCGTGCTGGCGCTGCCGCTTGGCCGCACGCGCACCGAGACGGTGCTCGTTGCCGCGATCATCACCTTGCCGGTGCTCGCCAGCACCGTCGGCGCCCCGGGGCTGACCGGGGGGTACTCCCGAAGCCACGCCCTCGTATTGGGTCTGTCCGCCTACTACATCGCCGGGCTCATCCTGCTGGTCCAGCGCTGGCGCTGGCAGGCACTGCTTGTCGGCGCGTTCCCTGTGCTGGCTACTTTCGTCGTGTCTGCACTGCCCGTCACGCGAACGCTCCTGCACGACATGTATGCCGACGAACTGTCACTTACTCCGGCAGAGACCGCTGTCAGCACAATCTGGCAGCTCGCCGCGGCTGTCGAGCTGCTGTGGCCACTGCTCCTGGCGCTCCTGGGCGTCGGCGCGGGCTGGGGCCTTCTGAGGTACTTCCACTACGTACGCCGGCTTTGGCGTTCTCAACCTGCTGTGCGTGACAGCCATCGCGGTGCTTGCAGCGCTGCAGGCGTTCAACTACACACTCGACTCCCCGGCGCAGGCTTCGGCCGCCGTGAAGCGCGCTGCCGCACAACGAACAGTCGCGCCCGGGTACTTCGGGGTGAAGCCGGAGTGGACCTGCGTGACGCCGACCGTGCCGCAGCGCGAACTCAACGAGAAGGGTGGGGTGTTGAACTCGAGTCGTCCGTACCTCTCCTTCGGTGTCGTTGACGGAGACGCTGTCCTGTGGAACGTGAAGGCAGCGAAGCCCCTGCGCATACCTGGCAAGCAGGTACGGCTGACGCCCGCCGACGGCGGGGCACGTCCCCTGCGCACGTGCCCGGTGAACACGGCGGGCAAGAGCCCTGCCGAAGACGCCTCTCTGCGCCGAACACCCCTCGTCGCGTGAGGACATGCGCGCCGCCGGGTTGGCACGGCGCGCGTTACGGCTGGGCTGCGGATTCTGTGTGTCTGTGCTCTCCTGACGTGCAGCCGCATCCGTAGTCGCAACACACCCTCCCCAATGTTCGCCCTGCGGATCACCGCCCAGGGGCACCCGATCCGGATGGTGACGCACCGTCCGCTCACGCATCGCTCACGCATCGGCGCCCTCTCACCGGCGGGTTTAGCGGGGTCCCTCGGCCTCTCGGCGACGGCCAAACCGTGGAGCTCCACGGTTTGGCCCGTACTTGTCGCCGCGGAAGGCTCGCATCACCATCTAGAGCCGTCCGCGCTCCTTCAAGACGGTCAGCCAAACGGTCATGGAGGCGACGAACGCTGCTCCCCCCGTCTTGGCGGCCTCGACGGGCCTGTCCCCTCCCCAGCTCATCACGATGCCCGTCGCCAGCGCGATGGCGAGGGAGCAGAAGAGCGCTGCCAGCAACCAAGCAGACCGGGCACTCGAGGAATCCTGAGACGGTTCCGTGCTCAATCTCCCTGCTCCTTCCTCGCTGTCCCCGGCTGCACCACGGACGCCGCCCTCTGCAGGACGCACTCGGCGAGCGCCGTCCGCGAATGCTCGGCAGCCTCGGCGAACTCGCGGTGCGCGATGATCTGCTGGTCGTACGCCCTGAACTGGCCCCCGATACGGACCTGTTCGTCCACCGCCGGGAGCGGCACCGGAAGCCGGCCAAGCGCAGCGGCGCTGATGGACCCGATAGAGGTGGTGGCCGTGGAGCGGTTCCGGATCCATTCCTCGACAGCCGGCAGGGAAAGGAAAGCCAGCAGGTACTCCGGTAGGACCTCTTGCTCCGGATGCTCCGACGGACGGATGCGGAGCAGGTTGCTGCCAAGAATCCAGCCGTGCTGCGCGGGCTCCACCAGCGCTGAGGGACCCGTCGTGCCCGTGCGCACACACAGGATGTCGCCAGCGACGACCCGGTACGCCCGCAGGGTGCGCTCGGCATGCTTGCGCAGCACCATCACTTGACCCGGCGCGACGACTCGGCGGTCCCGCAGAAGCTTCGGCTGCACCACGGGCACGTCGCCGTCCTCCGAACGGGCTCGCTTAATGAGAGAGGGGGAGGGACCTGCCTGGATATCGCAGAGTTCGCCCAGCGGCCGCTCCTCCCACTGATTACTCCCGACAGCACCGTTCACGGAGTGCACGAACCCCTGCTCCCGCTGCACATTCGCTACCTGCCGGTCCGCCTCGAGCATGAGGTGCTGTGCACGACGCAGCATCAGGTCGCGCTGCCCGTACTCCGCTTCCAACTCGTCGGCGTCGCGCCCGGCAGACGCCGTTTGCACCACGTAGTCGGCCGGATTGAGCGAGTAGTCCCGCTCACCGATATCGGTCGCCTCAGCCGTCGCGGAGAGGACGGAGGTTTCCGGGGGCGGAGGGGAGTACTCCTGGTCTGTGTGCCAGGCCCCCACGGATTGCACGATCGCCGACGTGTCCTCCTCGGTGAGTACACGCCGGGTGCGCGAATCCATGACTCCTGTTCGACGCGCGTCGACGAACAGGACCTCCGGGCGCGGACTCGGCGTCTTCCTGAGGAGCCACACGGACACCGGGATGGTCGTACCGCGGAACAGCTTCGCCGGAAGCGCGATGACACACTCCAAGACCCCCTGCTCCACCAGGTTCCGCCGGATGTCACGCTCCTGCCAACTGGCAGAGGAGAGCGCATTGTTGGGCATCAGCATGGCAGCGCGTCCTCCAGGACCGAGCCTGCCGAGCACGTGCTGGACCCAGGCGAAGTATCCGCTCCCCGGGGGTGGTTGACCGTAGGGCCACTGCCCCGGCGAGCTGTCCCGCGGGGAGGATGCGTCCGCACTGAAGGGAGGATTGAGAAGGATCCGGTCCGCGGTCGCCGACGGCTGGTCCAGCTCGTTCCATGGTGCGGCGCCGCCCGTCTCGAGTCGTGCCTGCACGCCGTTCAACAGGAGGTGCATGCCGGCGAGCCGCAGGGTGTCCTCATGCGAGCCGGTACCGCGCACGGTCAACGAAGCGGTGGACCCTCCAACATCGCGCACCGACTCGACTGCGGCCGCGAGCAGTTCGCCGCCCCTCAGATACGGATCGCAGATTGTGAGCCGCTCGCCCCCCTCGCACACCAGCAGCTCGGCCATCATGCGGGCCACAGCACGCGGAGTGAAGAACTCACCGCTCTTCAGCCCAGCCTGCTCCTCGAAGTGCTCGAGCAGCAACGGGAAGTCATCGGCCCCCAGCTCGCCGGCAAGGCGGATGACCTGCTGGACGTCCGCGTACGAGCTGGGCCGGAGCCGGTCGAGGGAGCGCCCGACTCCCGGCAGGATCCCAAAGCCTCGCAACGCGTCATCAGCAGCGTCTCCAACGCGCTTGAGCAGCCGTCGGGCCTCATCCGGGCTCTGCCGCGGCGCGGCGGCGCGCAACAGTCCGCCCCACCGAGCCGGTCTGCACGCCCGGAGGACGGCGACGGACGCGAGCAGTGTCACATAGTCCGTCTGAGCGCCACCGTCGCCCTGAATCCTCTCCGACACCGGTCCTATGAGTTCAGCGACGGTCCGCCCGGAATCCTGCGCCTTCCGCGTGCCTGGAGCCGAGGGGACCGCGTTATGCCGCCGCAAACCGGCGGCCTCCCGACTGCGGCGCGCCCTGTCTCCGTAGGTGGTTCCGTGCTGTTCCCCGTCAGCCAGGAACCTGGGCGGGATCGCGCGGCCGTCGAGGAACGCCATGACCTGGCTAAGGGGGAAGCATTCCATGCCTCCCGAGTGGATGGCTGGGGGGAAGTCCTGATGGCGATGTTGCCAATTGCTAACAGCCGGGCGTCTCACGCCCGCAAGCCGCGCGACATCGGCGCCGGTGAGAAGTGGATCTGCGGTGTTCATGGCCACGACGGTAGGCAGTCAAGCCGAAGTGAACAAGTGCGCAGCACACTGCGCATCACCATTGCGGAGCGCAACACCGCGCATGCAACTGAGATCTCAGCTGGTAGATCTGATGCTGAACTGCATCTTTACCGAGGTGGAGGCTCCTGTCATCGATTGCGCATGAGTGTTTTCTGTTAACACCCCTTGTATGTCCGCGGGTGGTCGGTGGCCTGCACCCCCTCCGGGAGACAGCAAGACGCTAAGGATCCTGCGTCACACAAGGTGGGATCCGACCTCCAGGCGAGCACCTGAGAAGCCATCGTCTTTCCGGAAGTGATCACTTCGAGGCTGGCTGGTCGAGCAGCCCCGGGATCCCTCGGTGTCGCCGCCGTGCCAGTCACCGGCTCATGGCGGTGATCAACCACCACAGCAACATGGGTCTGTTGCAGGTTTGGGTGACAGGTTGACCTGCCCCACCGTTTGGGCTCCGGTCTCGGTGGCTAACTGGCAGCCGGGAGGGTGTCGTTGTCGGAGAGTAGTTCGTACTCGGTGGGGGTGCGGTAGCCGAGTGCTGAGTGTCGTCTCTGGCGGTTGTGGAAGATCTCGATGTACTCGAAGATCGCGTTGGCCAGTTCGACTCTGGTCTTCCATCGCCTGCGGTTGAGTAGCTCGATCTGCATCGAGGACCAGAAGCTCTCCATCATCGCGTTGTCCAGTCCGTCGCCGACCGTACCGAAGGAGGGCAGGAGGCCGGCGGAGCGGACCTTGTCGCCGAAGACCCAGGAGGTGAATTGCGTGCCGTGGTCGGCGTGGACGATGCCGCCGGGTTCGGGTCGGCGGTTGCGGATGGCCATGTCGAGGGCGTTGACCACGAGCGTGGAGTCCTGGCGGGAGTCGATGGACCAGCCGACGATTCTGCGGCTGTAGGCGTCGAGGACCGCGGCGCAGTAGAGCCACCCTTCCCGGGTCCGGTGCTGGGTGATGTCGGTGACCCACAGTTCGCCTGGCCGGATCCGGTGGAACTTGCGATTGACCAGGTCCTCGGCCGTGGCGACGCCACGCAGACGTCTGGCCCGGGTGGGCCCGGGCAGCCCGTGGATCCCGGTCTGCGTCATCAGGACCGAGACGGTCCGCTGGCACACCTGGATGCCCATGGCCATGGTGAGCTCGGCGTGGATCCTGCGGTAGCCGTAGGTGCCTCGGGAGGCGACGTGGACCTCGCGGATGAGGCCCGCCAGCCACTCGCGGCGCAGCTGCCTGGGCGTGCTGGGTGTGCGCTTGTGCTTGTAGTAGGACTGCCGCGCGACCCCGAGAATGCGGCAGCACCTGTCGAGGGGAGCCCCGGCATCGACGAGTTGGTCGATCACCGGGTAGAGCCTTTTGGGCGCGGCTCGTCCTCGCCCAGGAACTTCGCCGCCTGCCGGACGATCCCCAACTCAGTTTCCAGCTCACGGATCCGCCGACGAGCAGCCCGCAACTGTGCAGACTCACTCGACGGCGTTCCCGGTCGCCGCCCATTGTCGATGTCGTCCTGCCGCAACCCTTCGACAACGTGACGGGATGGATGCCGAGCTCGACCGCGGTCTGCTTGGCCTGCTTGCCGGCACGGACCAGCGCGATGGCACGCGCCCGGAACTCCGGCGGATAGGGACGAGGCATGACTGCCAGCCTTTCGTGAAGGACTGTCAGATAGCCACCAGAGCTGGAACCCCGGACGTGGGGCAGGTCAAGATGTCACCCGATCGTGCAGCAGACCCCTGTTCGGTGGCGCGCAGTCCATCCGCGACCTGCATGGCCCCCAGGCTGGCTCGTGACAGCGGCGGTGATCTGCGAGCCTTACTCAGTCAGGCTCCTGTCCCTCCACCGCGTCGTGAGGGGCGCGATCGGGCAAGTTGGAGGGGCCTCCAAGGCCAGTATCGTCGGCGCATGCCCAATACACACCTCATGATCATCAGTGACCACGGTGCATTGAGCTGGGTGGTAACCGAGCAGAAGATGGCCTTCCCCGCTGGCCGCTCCAGACTCGCCCAGTCCGTCAAGGAAGGCGACGAAGTCTTCCTCTATACGACCCGCGGGTGCTTCGGCAACCCAACTCGCGACCGCGGGCGCCTGATGGGGCTCGCAACCGTCTCGAGTCCGGTTCACGTGTTGCCTGAGCCGCTGCATCTCGGTGAACGTGTCTTCCCTGAGGGATGCGCCCTCGACATTCAGACTCTGGCCGACTGGCGTGAAGGGCTAGTGCTTAGCGACCTTGTGCCGCAGCTAGAGGTATTCCCCGACCCTAGGGCATGGAGCGTACGCATGCGCAGGGCTGTCCTCACGCTCCCAGTCGCTGATGCGAAGCTGCTCCGTACCACTGTCGCACCTCTACTTCGTCCATATCCCGAAGTAGCTGAAGCATACCGCCAAGCATAGAACTCCTGCTACTTGACGGTACTCAGCTCTAGTTGCGATGGGTTAGCTTGGCTACGCAGCTACTCGAGGATGTCCAAGGCCGGGAGCGAGTCGATAATCTTTACCGTCTTTACGCTTACCGTCACGATCCGCTTGAGGAGGTCGATGATGTAGCGCGGGTCGTCGGACCAGTCATTGGGATCGTTGGTAATTTCCGATGCCTTGTCGACCTTGACCTGGTACCGGTCGACGATCCACTCGATCGCGGAGCGGGCTCCGAGCTGGTAGCTGTACGCCTCCTCCGGGATGTTGGAGAGAGTCACGCGGTGGTTGTAGATGATCGTCGAACGGTCCTGCTGCCCCTTCACCTTGGGGATTCTCATTTTCGAGACTCGGTAGAGCTCACGCTGCGGGGTACCGGCTGCGTCACCGGATACGGTCTCGACGATGCCTGCATAGGGCTCGGCTTGCTCGTAATTGATGTGCAGGTCGGCGAGCTTGCGACCAGCCTGGGCGAAGCCACGGAAGTCGCGCACCTTGGGGATGCGAGGCAGGGACTTCTTTAGGTCAGCGGCGAAGGCTGTGCGGAAGTCGAGGGAGTGAAGCAGGCCGTAGCAGTAGAAGAAGAGGTCGTCCCTGGTGATCTCCGGGTCTCCGTACGTTTCCCGGTAGTCCCGGAGCGCAGCGTCGGTGATGTTGTCCACGTGCTCATAGCCCACCTCTTCGCCCAGGGCAGCGAAGAGGCCCTCATCACTACCGAGTTCACGGTAGGTGTAGCGAGGGAAGAATTGGCCATTGCTGGAACCCCAGTACGCCAGATCAGGAAGATGATCAACTGCGTGCACCGAGAAGGGTTTGTCTGACCCCACGCCGGTCACGTAGAAGCCAAAGTTCTCATGACCCGGAGTCGGGAACATCTGCGGCAGCTTGCCCGGTCGATGGTTCAAGTCCCGATCGAAGTAGACCGCGTGCCGATTGAAGGGCCGGTACATACCGGTGACCATGCGGCCCGAGTCGTATCCGATCGCCTTGCCTTGGGCCATCTTGGAGATCAGGCTTGACGACCAACTAATCCACTGGGGGGCGCGGTCGATGTACATCTCCGCATCGGAAGGTTTCGGATTGGCGATACCTTCCGTCTCGCAGTAATCACGGAAGCCCGTGCGCTGGGTATTGTAGAAGTCGATCATCGACTCCATATTTTCGCCGAGTTTCTGCTCGGAGTAGTTATATACCCAAGCATCCCTGTTTGTCTGAAGTCCCGGGGAGTAGCCTCCAAAGATGGCGGCCTGCCCACCCTTCACAACCTTGTCGCCCAACGCTCGAAAATCGCCGTACCGCTGGTCTCTCTGGTTAATCCAGTCTCCTTCGGCGTTCGGCGCCAGTTTCTTCCAATCCACCGTGTCGAGGGCTTGTGAGCCGAGGGTGCGGAGTTTGTTCTCGCGGGTGAGGTAATCCCCGATGTCGCGGTAATGCAAGGCACATCCAGCCTCCGCACCGTAGTTTCTGCCACACTTCACTAGAAGAAGGATCGCGACAGTGTTCCGACTGCCGGATCCGAAGATCTTGCCGCCTTCCTTCCGAGAGAGTTCGCCAGCTGTGCGCTGGTTGCCTCGCAGGTTGTAGCAGTAAATAGCGTCGAATTCATCGACCAGAGATTTGCGTAGTCCGTCGGCGGTGTTGCCATCGATATATCCGCCGTTGGAGACGAATGCAACGACACCCTCATCCTGAATTCGGTCGGAGGCCCAGCGGATGGCGCGGATATAAGAGTCGTACAGAGAGTTCTTGTTCGTAGCCGTCGAGAGAGTGGCGTACGTCTGCTGGATTCGCTCGTCAAGCACCTCGTACTTCACGTTTTGATTGTCGTCGTTCTGACTGTCTTGCCCCACCGAGTAGGGGGGGTTGCCGACAACTACGGTGATGCCTTGCTTCTGCTGCTTCTTGGCACGCTCGCTATTCCCCTCTAGGACGTCCATTCCGTCGAGTTTCGTCGTGCCCTCGGCGAGCTGGAATGTGTCGGTGAGGACGATGCCTTCGAAGGGCTGGTAGTCGCCGCCGGCGAGGTCATGGAAGGCGGCCTCGATGTTGACCGCGGCGATGTAGTAGGCGAGGAGCACGATCTCGTTGGCGTGCAGCTCACTCGTGTACTTGCGCAGCAGGTCTTCCGGCTTGATGACGCCGGACTGGAGGAGGCGTACTGGGAAGGTGCCTGTGCCGACGAAGGGGTCGATGATCTGGACGCCCTCGTCCGAGAGGGAGCGGCCGAGGTGCTTGGCCAGGGCCTGTTCGGTGGCGCGGATGATGAAGTCGACGACCTCAATGGGGGTATAGACGATGCCGAGCGAGTCGGCGGTTTTGGGCAGGGCGGTCTTAAAGAACTTGTCGTACAGCTCAACGATGACGCGCTGGCGGCCCTCATGGTTGTCGATGCCCTCGGCACGAACCTTCACCGAATTGTAGAAGCCCTCCAGGGTCTTGGCCTCGGCATCCAGGCCCTGGTCGTCAAGGATGTCGAGCATCCGCTGCATGGCTTTGGACACGGGGTTGTGCTCGGCGAATCCGTAGTCCTTGAACAGGGCGTCGAAGACCGGCTTGGTGACGATGTGCTGGGCGAGCATGTCGATGGCATCGGGGTCGGTGACGCCGGGGTTTATGGTCGCGCGCAGTTCGCCGACGAACTCTTGGAAGGCGGCCTGCTTCTCGGGAATCGCCAGAGCGGCCTTAATGCGAGTGACGTGGCGGTCGGCGATCTGGGCGATGTCCTTGGCCCAGTCTTCCCAGTAGTGGCGTTCGCCGACCTTGTCGACGATGCGAGCGTAGATGGCGTCCCGCCAGTCGCTGACGGAGAAGAGGGCGTCCTGGATGTGCTGGGCGCTCTGGGCTTCCTTGTCCTTGGCGGCCTGGGCGCTGTCGGCGGTGCTGGAGCCGTCCTGGTCGCCGATCGTCTCGTCGTTGGGCCCGATGCTGCCGATGCCGATTTTGTTGTCGGGCTTGTTCTTGTTGAGTTCGATCTGGTTGACGGTCGCATTGAAGCGGTCGTCATGGGCGCGCAGCGCCTGGAGGACCTGCCAGACAGTCTTGAAGCGCTCGTTCTTCTGGAGGGCCGCCTCCGGTGACATGCCCGCGGGGATAGCGACGGGCAGGATGATGTAGCCGTAATTCTTGCCGGGGGCCAGGCGCATCACGCGGCCGACGGACTGGACGACGTCGACCACCGAGTTGCGGGGGTGTAGGAAGAGGACGGCGTCCAGGCTCGGGACGTCGACGCCCTCGGAGAGGCAACGAGCGTTGGAGAGGATGCGGGCCTGGTTCTGCCCCGGGTCTTGCTTGAGCCAGTCCAGGAGCCTGTTGCGCTGCAGGGTGTTGAACGTGCCGTCGACGTGGTCGACCTCGCAGTGCAGCACGTCGTCGTCAGCGTCGTCGTAGGCGTCGACGACCTCGTTGAAGCGGGCGGCGATCGACTTGGAGTCGGCGATAGAGCGGGCGAAGGCCACCGCCCGCTTCATGGGGGCCTCCTCCTCGGCGAAGCCGGAGCCATCGGCGAAGGTGCCAGTGCGCTTAGCCATGGCGTTCCAGCAACCGATGATCTTCGCCGCGTCATTGAGGTTGAGCTCGGAGGATCCGCCGGCAATGCCCTGCTGGAGAGTCTCGGCGACGACGCCCTCGTCAATGGTGAGGATGAGGACCTTGTAGTCGGTGAGCAATCCCTGTTCGACAGCCTGACCAAAGCCGAGCCGGTGGAATTCGGGGCCGAACATCTGCTCGTTGTCCATCGAGGCTAGGACCGCATCAGCGTTCTTCGCGTCGGCCTTGGCGTCCTCGTTGTAGATGCGTGGTGTGGCCGTCATGTAGAGGCGGCGCTCCGCGCCGAGGTAGTCGTCGTTGTGGACACGAACGAAAGCCGACTCGTCGTGGCCGACCAGTGTGACGCCGGTTGTGCGATGTGCCTCGTCGCACAGGATGAGGTCGAAGCGGGGCAGTGCCTTCTTCTGTGCATCAGCGACGGCGGCGATCGAGTGGTAGGTAGAGAACACCACCGTCAGCCCTGGTGCCGCCTCCACCCTGGCCGTCTGTTTGATCAGCTGGTCGGGGTCCGTGGTGGCGGGCAGGGCCAGGTCGTGGGCGGCCATGTCCTCGTCGTCGCCCCTGGTCTGCTGCTTGCCGACCTTGGTGTCCGAGCACACAGCGAAGGAGCGCAACGGCACCTCTGCTTCGAACGACCATTCGCGCAGCGTCTGAGAGAGTAGAGCGATAGATGGCACCAGGAAGAGAACAGTGGTGTGCTCCCCCTCCCCAGCCTGTGCACGCTCCTGTTGGAGTCGTTCTGCGATCTTCAGGCCGGTGAAGGTCTTGCCTGTCCCGCAAGCCATGATCAGCTTGCCTCGATTGTGGCCTGCGAAGCCGGCGAAGACATCGTCGATCGCCGCGACTTGGTGCCTGCGAGGAGTTTTCTTGTCTTGCAGGGACAGCTCGAACGGTGCGTCCTGGGCCGGCAGGTGCCACTCGACAGGGCTGTTAGCGATGTCCGACAGACCGAGGCGGGTGACCGGGATCTGTTGGTCGGCTAGTGCGGCCTCGGCGTTGGACCCCCACTTCTCAGTCGTGGAGATGATCATTCGACGGGTGAAGCCGCCCTTGCCGGAGGCCGTGAAGAAGGAGTCAATATCCTCCTTCCGGATGGTGTGGTGCGGTTCATAGAATTTGCACTGGATCGCGCAGAATCCCCCTGTCTCTCGGTCCTGCGCCACCAAGTCGATACCGGTATCACGCTTGTCGTGCTCTGCGCCGGGCCAATCGGCCCACATCCATACCCGACTGAACTGCTCGTTCCACTGCGGGTCGGTACTGAGGTACTGGAGCATCAGCTCCTCGAAACGAGTCCCGCGTTCGCGGTTTTGTCCAATGGAGCCGTTACGGATGGCCCTGATGACGTCGTGCACCGATGTAGTCGTGCTCACTGCGCTTCGCTTCCCGTCACTGCCGGAGGCGGACGACGCCGCACACCGGGGAGATCACACACAAGGATGTTCCAGAACCCTAATGGCAGTCCGCGCCAGGTGCATTGGCCGATTGCGCGGTGGCGGAAACTGATCGTCCATGGAGGAGAGTTCACGGGGCCGCCGATCGGGCAACGTGACTCAGGGTTCGTGAATCGACCAGGCCAACTACTGTCCGCTGGCCCATCTCGTGGCAACGAGCGGCCCACAGTCCAAGGCACGGCGGGTGAATCAACCATGCTCGAATCGGTTCTTGGGAGTGCCCCGTTGGTTCATGACGAATGGTGATCCGTCTGCGTTGAGGCTTCTGCCAGCATCTCGATCTGGTCATCGCTGAAGAGGCCGAAGGGGATGCCCATGGCACACACTACGTGAGTGGCGCCGAGATGCTGCCAGGTGAGGAGGCGAGAACGGATCTCATCCGGCGTGCCGATCAGGCCGCGGCTGCGCCAGGCTTCAAAGGCCACGGCATCCAAGTGGCCAGCAGGTACCCATTGTTGGAGGCGCCGCCAGCGTCGCAGCAGGTCGTCTTCGTCCTTTCCAATAACCGTGGTCAGTCCAACCGACCGTAGCAGCGGCGCCTGGCTGTTCGGGCTTCGCTGTCCTGCGGCGCTGAGCACGGTATCCAGGCGTCGGGTGAAGTCATCGGGGCTTGGGTCCCAGGCCAGATTCCAGCCGTCAGCTACCCGGCCGGCGACGGAGAGGATGCCGGAGCGTTTGCCCCCGATCCAGATCGGCGGGGCCGAGTAACCCAGGCTGGTGCGAAGCAGGTTGGCCGTTGCCTCGACGGCTGCGAGGCGTGCAGTGCTGGACGGGAAGGGCACGTTCGCGTCTTCGAATTCGGCGGCGTGCCACCCTGCTCCGAGGCCCACGTCGATTCGCGGGCCTGCGATGTCCGACGCCGTGGCGATCTGGTGTGCCAGCAGGGCCGGTTCGCGCAGCGGTGCTGGGGTGACCAGCGAGCCGAGCCGGATGCGCTGGGTGACTGTGGCGAGGGCCGTGAGCAGGGTCCAGCAGTCGGGGGATCGCCTGCGGCGGCCGTCGCCTGCGTCGAGCCATAGGTGGTCGGAGACCCACAGCTCGTGGAATCCGGCAGCTTCGGCCCGTTCTGCGTAGGCGAGGGCGGCGCGTGTTCGGGCGCTGCCAGCGGTGTTGGGGTCGGGGAAGAGTCCGTCGTAGTGGGGTAGTGCGAGCCCGAGCGTGATCATGTGCGGCTCCCCGAACTCGGCTGCGGTGGCGCGAATGGGCTGAGCAGTGGGTGCGCCGTGTCGCGGATGAGGCGGATCGCTTCCCCGAGGAGTGGCGCGAGGAGATGCTTCCGGCCTGTGGTGGCGGAGTTGGGGATTTCCCGCAGTAGAAGCATCGCTGTGTGCCGTGCCAGGGCGGTGAGGTCCTGCTCGTGGTGGGTGGCGCTGGTCATGTGGGAGAAGGCATCGACGGTGGGAGCGGTCCAGGCTGTCGGAAGCGTCGTCCCGGGGGCCTCGTATTGCAAGGTGAGGGCGTTCGAGCCGAGTGTGGCGTCGCCGTGACGACGGCCGTGTCAGGGTCGATGCCACGGTCGGCGAGGATCGCGCCGAGCCGTTCGCCCAGGGCGCGGGCGGGGCGTGATTCCTGCAGGGTGGTGGTCACAGCTGACCTCCGTAGGCTTCCTCGACGTCGGCGGGGTCGGGGTTGGTCCACGGCTGGTGTTGCGACGGAGTCGACGGGGTGGCGTTCATGACCTCGTTGACCAGGCTGGGCAGCACGCCTGGGCTCAGCCCTTTGGTGCGAAGGCGCTCCAGCGCGGGGCGGATGTAGGCGGGGTCGAAGCCCTCATCCAGCAACTTGCGTATTGCCCGGCCGAGGTGCCCCAAGACATCGCGGGGCGGGCGGTGGGCACAGGCGGCGGTGTACTCGGCCAGGAGCTGCTGAGCCGAGATGGTCTTGGCGGCGGGGGCCGCGCCCCCCACCGGAGGTGATCCTAGATCCCTGTTCCTAGATCCAAGATCCGGACAGTGAGGACTCACTGAGCCCTCGGTGATGTCTCCCTGCGGCCTCACGGAGGACTCACTGTATGTGCTTTGACCTGTGGATTCGCGATTCACTGAGGCCTCGCTGCTGCCTCGTGAGTCCTCACTGAGCCTTCCGTGAGGGGGCAGTGAGGCGTGGGTGCCGTCTCCCTGCAGAGACCTGGAGGGCTCCAGCGGACGGTGGTCATCGTGGTGGGGGCAGGAGGGGTGGCGGACGCCGCTGGGTCGATTGATCTTCTGATGGAGGGAGAAGGTGACGATGTGCAGGTACCGCTTGCCGTCGTCTCCCTCGTACCGGCAGATCAGGTTTGCGCCGGAGAGCTGGGTGAGGTCGTCCTCCACTCCCATGGGCCCGTGTTCGGGTCGCAGGGACCACAACAGCCCGGCGATGACGGCTGCTTGGTCGCGGAAGCGTCCGTCGTCGTCGGCCTGCGTCAGTAGACCGAAGAAGGTCCGTTCGGCACTGATGCTCACCTCGGCGAGGGATTCAGAGGCGAACGCTTCGGGCTTGATGGTGCGTATCCGTGCCATGGTTACCGCCCCGCATTCGGATGCGGGAGATGGCAGATGGGGGATGCGGCTAGGACTGCGGGGGCAGTAGGATTGGCCATAAGTGTTCCTCATCGGTGGTCGATGGGCTGGTACCCACGGCTCACCATTCGTCGCGGAAGGGCGAATTGATAGGGGACTATCGGCTCCCGGCCTGCTACGCCGGGGGCCGATTCTTTGTTCGTGGGTGTCCAAGACAGCCACACCCACACGCACAAGTCCAGTGGTAGCCCTACCGTCAAAGGATTCCGGGCGGGAGTACCACTGTCCCTGGAGTCATTTGTAAGGGACGATTCCCGGTTGGCAAAAAAATCCGTCCACAGGTGGAGCCAGAAGGATCACATCGTGAAGTCGTTGCGCATCGGCGTCGACTGACGGTACGACTACGACGCAGTTCAGACACGGTGCGGACGGGGCGAGAGCACTCGATCGGCAGCTTGAGTGTCTGATTCGGTTCTCCATCGATCAAGCTGGCGTGCGCCTTTATAGCCGACGATCGCCGGTTCTCCAAACCGGGGATCGCACGCTACAACAGACGCATGGCCACCCGAACTTTGGGAATCGGCCCGGCGGGAATCCGGGCTGCCCGAACAATCGAAATTCTCCGCAAGCAGCGCGGCCTCGCCAGCGCCAGCTTGCCGAACGCGTCACCGCTCTCGGGCGTCCGACGTCCAACACGATGGTCTCCCGCATCGAACGCGCACAGCGGCGCTGCGATGTGGACGATCTCGTCGCCATCGCACGCGCCCTCCTCGTATCACCCGTCGCCCTTCTGCAGGAGTCGTCCCCTTCATGAGCCGGTTCACGCGTGCCGCTCGCCTTTTCGCGGACCAACACCAAGAGCGACGCCCAGAGTTGCCGGACTCGAACGCCCAGAGAGGAATCAACTTGCACCGATCTCCCACGCGCCTTGCCCTGACTGGCTTCGCCTTCCCACGTCATCTGGGAGGTGCACGATGACTGGCCACGAAGTCTCCCCGCACACGCCCGAGTTGCCGCGCCTCCACCGCCCCGAGGAAATCGCCGATGCTCTGGGTTGCTCTGCATGGTGGGTCAAAGACCGGGCTCGGCGCCGCCTGATCCCGTCCACTCGGGTCGGCCGGGCGTACCGGTTCACCGCCGAGCACTTCACGGAGATCATCCGTCTCCATGAGGAGTGGCCGGCTCAAGCGACGCAGCGTGCCGCACCTGGCGGCACACGCCGTTCGCTCACGTCGCACCCTGTCGCATCAGAGCGCCGGTCGCCTGCAAGGACAACACCGCGTTTGAAGGCCAGGCCGCCACGACGCTCCGTCCAGGGCCCGTACGAGACAGCTGCGTAGGACGTCGAAACGGGAGGGGAAGAAGAGTGGGCTTCGCGGAGAAGCGCGGCAACTACTGGCGCGGGCGCTACAAGACCGCACCCGGCAAGCACAACACGGTGGTTGACGACATGGGGAAAGCGATCAAGTTCGCGACCAAGCGCGAGGCGAAACGAGCCGCCGACGAGGCAGAGATCAAGTACCGACGCGGAGCGTGGCGCGACCCCGCCCTGGGGCAGGAGACCTTCGGCGAGTACGCGAACCGCTGGTACGACAGCCAGGACCTCGCCGCGTCAACCATGCAGAACTACCGCCGCCACATCGAAGAGCATCTGCTCCCCGAGTTCGATGACAGGGCGCTCGTCAGCATCCACCGCACCGATGTCGCGCTCTGGGAGAAGAAGGCCAAGGCCGAGTACGCCGCCTCCAGCGTGAAGACGTGGCGGGCGACGCTCCACCTCATCCTGGCCGACGCCGTTGACGAGGGCCTCATCGAAGCGAACCCCGCCACCAAGCGAAGGGGGAGGGGGAAGCGCGCCGGTCGTTCCAGTGACCGCGGCCCCGAGAAAGTCTTCACCGATCCTCTCGGCGCCTTGCTCATCGCTGAGCGGGCCGCCCTTCTCTCCGGCCGTGACGACGAGTTCGTCGCCGTGATCCTCAAGGCGTACACGGGCATGCGGTGGGGTGAAATCGTGGGCCTGGAGACCGAGTTCGTCCGGTCTCGCGCCGTCCGTGTCGAGTGGCAACTGTACGAACTCGACTCAGGCGAGATGGTGCGCTGCCCGCCCAAAGACGACAGTTACCGAACCATCGACATCCCCGGCTGGCTCTCGGCCCTGGTCGCCGACCACATCGCCCGCACCAAGCCGACCGCCTGCCCCTGCCATGGCGAGACGTATGTCTTCCGAGGCCAGGGCACGGCTCGCACCGGCGGGCACCAAGGCGCGAAACTCGTGGACGTCGCGCGCCGTGCCGGAGTCTCCGCTGGAACGGTGTCCAACGTCCTCAACCACCCCGACCGCGTAACCGAAGCCGTGCAGAGCGGGGTGGAAGAAGCGATCACGGAACTCGGCTTCATACGCGGCGGCGCTGCGATAGGCAGTGCGCCACATTGGCGCCGAAACGGCTTCGCCACCTGGCTGTTCGCGCCGGCTACCTCGGGTTGGTACCCGAAGAAGGCTCCGCAAGCCGCGCGACCGGTACCTCTGCTCGGGGAGCCATGGCCCGGCGTTCCGGTGCGAGGGCGGAACTCCCAGGGGCGGGCCGATGCCTGCTGGGCCCCGGTCGCGAAGGGACTCACCCCGCACGGTCTGCGCCATTGTCATCGGACCCACATGGAAGACGTCGGCACGGAGAGGGTCCTCATGAACGAGCGCATGGGGCACATCGACGGTTCCATCTCCGGGCGCTACGCCCACGTCACCCCTGGCATGCGCAAGCGCCTGCTCCTCAGCCTCACCGAGCAGTGGGAGGCTTCGCTCGACGCCCGTTTGGAGATGTGTTCTCGCTCGCCGGTGGGAGCACTTGACGCTCTTTTGCAGGCGCGCGTTTTGGCCCGTTCGTAGGCGGGGTGAAGGCTGTAGGGACGATGTGGTCTGCACCGTGCACCTCTGGGTGCCTGAAGTGGACACTGTCGCCGTCGGCACGGACGACCCCGCCTCTCCGCACTCCTCAACGCCCCTGCAGTGTAAGACCGATAGCGATGCTCCTCAGGCGGCTTCTCCGTGACCGGGTACGACGTCAACGAGTCTGAAGCTCTTCTAGCAGCTGAGCCGCTTCGAGTTGGGCGGGCTCCAGCCTGGGGTCCTCGGGTTGCGCGGAGGGCCGGCAATCTTCGAGCAGGCGAACAGCAGCATCACCTGGCCATCACGACTGTTCAGGTCGCTGCTGCGTTCAGCGCGGACGCGGGCGGCCAGCTCCGGCACTCCGAGCGACTGAGCCCACAACGACGCGGAGTCCAGCCCTCGGGGGGCCATTCCCCAGTCCTCCCAGTCGAACAGACAGAATTGAGGCCCAGTCACATTGGCCCAGTTCAGGTCCGCATGGGCTGCCGCCCACTGAGCAATGGCCGTATCCGGGGCATCAGGAAAGGCACTTCGGATGACCTCGGAGACGTGGGCCTGTGTGATGAAAACGGTGTCCGGCGTGGCGACGCGGTAGGTGGTCTGGCCTGCTAGCGCGTCCAGGGAAGCGTTCAGTTCTCGCCACCACTCACCCTGCAGCTTCGGATCGGCCGTCACTACCCCGGCAGGTTTCACCGGTTGATCGGGCAGGAGCCCGGTCTCATCGGCTCGCCACATCGCCGCCTCGTCCTCCCCTCGCCAGGACAGCCCCGAGTACCAGACGGGTTGGGCAACACCTTCCAGAAGCGCGGCCTGCTCGACGCCATTCCAGCCCTGTTCGCGGATCCGGCCCAACACTCGCCTCTCGACGCGCACCCATGTGCCTCGGTCTGTCCTCGCGCCAACCGAGCGGCGCTTACGTACGAGGGTGTCCCGGTCCAAGTGGCAATGAAGTGAGCGCTCCACGCGGTCCAAAACGTCATCGACCGCCTCAACCCGCAAATCGAGGGAGGCAGTAGAGGGGACCGAGAGCGACATGCCGTGACCGTAGCAGTGGACCCTGGGCTATTCCGCTGCCGGCTCTCCGCCGAAGCGCTCGCGGTAGATCTCCAGGTCCTCGTCCGTGATCTTCTGGAAGAGCACTGGCGGGACCGTGAATTCGGTACCCGCCGGCACGGACGACAGGGACCGTGCCTCTTCGGCGTTCACCCACAGAGCCGTGTCATCGGGCAGGGCGAAGGCGCTGCGCATGACCTTCGCCGTGGCAGGGATGAAGGGTTCGGAGACCACGGAGTAGAGGTGGATCAGCTTCATGGCGGTGTGCAGCGTCAGTGCGGCCGCGTCCTTGTCCGTCTTGATCTCCAGCCAGGGCGCCTTCTCCTCCAGGTACGCGTTCCCCGCGCTCCACAGCGCCCGAAGCGCGGCGGCCGCCTTGCGGAAATGGAGCGCGTCCATGTGCGCTTCGTACTCTGCGAGCAGGTTGACGATCTCCCGGCCCAACTTTGCCTCTGCCTCCCCAGGCTCCGCGCCTGCCGGCGCCGCGTCGCCGAAGCGCTTGCGGGAGAAGGACAGGACACGGTTGACGAAGTTGCCGAGCGTGTCCGCGAGGTCCTTGTTGACGACGGAGGAGAAGAACTCCCAGGTGAAGGATGCGTCGTCCGATTCGGGAGCGGCGGCCATCAGGAAGTACCGCCAGTAGTCGGCCGGGAGCAGCTCCAGGGCCGCGTCGGTGAAGATGCCGCGCTTCTGGGAGGTGGAGAACTTACCGCCGTAGTAGGTCAGCCAGTTGAACGATTTGACGAAGTCGACCTTCTTCCACGGTTCGCGGGTGCCCAGCTGGGTGGCCGGGAACATCACCGTGTGGAAGGGGACGTTGTCCTTGGCCATGAACTGCGTGTAGCGCAGGGCCTTGTCGGGCTCGTACCAGTAGGACTTCCAGTCGCGGCTGTCGGGTTGCTCGTCCGCCCACTCCTTGGTCGCGCCGATGTATTCGATCGGTGCGTCGAACCAGACGTAGAAGACCTTGCCCTCGGCTGCCAACTCCGGCCATGTGTCCGCAGGGACGGGAACGCCCCAGTCCAAGTCCCGGGTGATGGAGCGGTCCTGGAGTCCCTCTGTGAGCCACTTGTGGGCGATGGAGGAGGACAGCACCGGCCACTCGTCGGTGTGCGCGTCGACGAACGTCTGGACCTCGCCGGCCAGCTGCGACTGGAGCAGGAAGAGGTGCTTGGTCTCCCGCACCTCCAGGTCAGTGCCGCCGCTGATTGCCGACCGGGGCTCGATCAGATCGGTGGGGTCGAGAACGCGGGTGCAGTTCTCGCACTGATCGCCGCGGGCCTTGTCATAGCCGCAGTGCGGGCAGGCGCCGATGATGTAGCGGTCGGGCAGGAAACGCCCGTCCGTCTCGGAGTACATCTGCCGGACGGCCCGTTCTTCGATGAAGCCGTTCTTGTGCAGCTGTCGAGCGAAGCACTGAGTGATCTCGACGTTCTGTGGCGAGGAGCTGCGGCCGAAGTAGTCGAAGGCGAGGTCGAAGCCCTCATAGATCGCCCGCTGCTTTTCGTACTGCTGGGCGCAGAAGTCCGCGACGGGCAGGCCTGCTTCCTTCGCCGCCAGCTCGGCGGGGGTGCCGTGCTCATCTGTCGCGCAGATGTAGAGCACATCGTGGCCGCGCTGTCGCATGTAGCGCGCGTACACATCGGCCGGGAGCATCGACCCGACCATGTTCCCCAGGTGCTTGATTCCGTTGATGTACGGCAGCGCGCTGGTGATGAGGTGTCGAGCCATCCTCGGATGCTCCAATTGATCTTGCGGCCCCAGTGGGGGCCACGCCGGGTGCAGACAGACCGGCCACAAGGGCGCCATCCACGTCGCTGGTGCGTACGACACGTCCAACAGCCGAGCACTTCGTGATGACGCACTACTACGGGCCGCCTCGATGCTAACGACTGCCCGGCATACGCCGGAATTCGGTTTTCCGCGCGACGACGCCAATGGGAACGGCCGTCCGGAAGCAGGCGGCCAAGCGAGCTCCGGACGGCCGAAGAGCCACACGACGACTTGCGCCCCGTGACCCAGATCAGTCTAAGAGCGCTATCGGCGCCGCAACTGCCGGTGGCGCCACGGACCCCGGCTTCGGCGACGTTCCGCACCCACAAGCCCTCAGTGGCGGTTTCCACGACCTTTTCCCGGATGTCATTCGCCCCCAACCGCTCTGGTCCGCGCGAAGTGTTGAATCGCATCGGAAACACTGCTGATCGAAGCCGCTTCAAGCCCAACTCGACGGAGTCACGCTGGGCACGGCCGTGCGTCTACGACGGCAGCGTGAACTGCACCGAGCTGGGGCAACTCGTGAGGCGGGCGTCCAGCGCACCCAATGCCTCGGAGTCGTGCTGTCCGCTGGGACATTCGGCGGTTGGTCACTCAGCCAGACCGTTTGCCCAACTGCAGTCACTCGAGCCACGAGACGTCGCTGTGCGGGTTCGCTGCGGGGGCTGCAATGTCGTCGCGATGGCTGCATGTGCCCGCTCTGGGAGCCGACTCAAATGAGGTCGGCTCCCATATGGCTCCCAAAGCGGCCCTGGGAACGTCTCAGGGGCCCGACCCGCTGTGCGGATCAGGCCCCTGACCTGCGATCTCATCTGTCGGGGTGGCGGGATTTGAACCCACGACCTCTTCGTCCCGAACGAAGCGCGCTGCCAAGCTGCGCCACACCCCGATGCAACGCGCACCACTCTAGCCCAGCAGGGGGCTGAGGCGAAATCCGGATTCGGGGGGACGGGCCGCCCCGAGCAGGGGCGACCGCCCGGTTGTGCCGGGGCTCGGCGGCCGTTGCGCGCGACCGGTACGCCACCCGGCTGGGTACCCCGGTGACGCGCCGCGCGCTTCACCGTACGGAGCCCTCAGTCGCCGGCCGTGAGTGTCAGCAGCGTCGCCTCCGGCGGGCATGCGAAGCGCACCGGGGTGTAGCGGTTGGCGCCGCAGCCGGCCGAGACGTGGAGGTAGGAGCGGTTGCCGCCGGCGAGGTGGCTGGAGAGGCCCTTGACGCGGTCCGTGTCCAGGTCGCAGTTGGTGATGAGAGCCCCGTAGAACGGGACGCACAGCTGCCCCCCGTGGGTGTGCCCGGCGAGGATCAGCGGATAGCCGTCGGCGGTGAAGGCGTCCAGGGAGCGCAGATACGGGGCGTGGACGAGTGCGAGCGCGAGGTCGGCGTCCCGCTCGGGGCCGCCGATGACGGCGCTGTAGCGGTCCCGCCTGATGTGCGGGTCGTCCAGGCCGGTCAGGGCGATCTCCTGGCCGCCCTCCAGCTTGAGCCGGCCGCGGGTGTTGCTCAGGCCGACCCAGCCCGCCGCGTCGAAGGCGTCGCGCAGGCCCTCCCATGGGTTGTGGACGGCGCCGACGGCCGGTGCGTTGCCGTTGAGGCCGTGCCGGCCGCTGGCCTTCTCGATCAGGTAGCGGGCGGGGTTGCGCAGCTTCGGGCCGTAGTAGTCGTTGGAGCCGAAGACGTACGCCCCGGGGAAGTCCATGAGCGGGCCCAGGGCGTCCAGCACGTCGGGCACGGCCTCGGGGTCCGAGAGGTTGTCTCCCGTGTTGATCACGAAATCGGGGCGCAGGCCGGCGAGCGACCGGAGCCAGCGCTGCTTCTTGCGCTGCCCGCTCACCATGTGGACGTCCGAGATCTGCAAGGCGCGCAGCGGCTGCATACCGGGCGGCAGCACGGGGACCGTCACCCGTCGCAGGCGGAAGGACCGGGGCTCGACGAGCGTCGAATAGCCCACGCAGGCCGCGCCGAGAGCCGTCAGAGTGAGGGGGAGTCCGTATCGCGCGCGCATGAGCCCATGGTCGCAGACCCTGCGTTCCCCTCGCACTCCGTGCCCGCTGATGCACCCACCGATGCGGTGCCCTCCCGGGAGCGTGAGAGATGATGGGCGCCGGAATCTCTGGAGGACACGAAAACGCTATGACTACGCTCAAGTCCCGGCTGCAGGAAGACCTGACCGCAGCGATCAAGGAGCGTGACGAGCTGCGCTCCGCCACCCTCCGCATGACTCTGGCCGCGATCACCACGGAGGAGGTCTCCGGCAAGTCCGCTCGCGAACTGACGGACGACGAGGTGCAGAAGGTGATCACGCGGGAGGCGAAGAAGCGCCGCGAGGCAGCGGAGGCGTTCGCCGGCGGCGGCCGCGGCGAGCAGGCCGAACGGGAGCGTGCCGAGGGCGAAGTGCTCGCCGACTACCTGCCGAAGCAGCTGACGGACGAGGAACTGGACGCGCTCGTCGGGGAGTCCGTCGCTCAGGCGCAGGCCCAGGGAGCCGAGGGCCCCCGCGCGATGGGTGCCGTCATGAAGATCGTCAACCCGAAGGTGCAGGGGCGGGCCGAGGGCGGCCGCGTCGCCGCGGCGGTCAAGAAGCGGCTGGCGTCGGGCTAGCCGAGCGGGTCGCGACCTCCGCGACCTCCGCACTTCCGCTGCCTCCGCAGCGTCAACCGCCTCAACCGCGTCCGCAGCGTCAACCGCCTCCGACGCCCCGCCCCCGGCCTCCCGCACGGAACCCGCCTACGTACGAGTCGGCACCCGGTCATGCGCACAATCACGCCCTGAGGGCGCTCCCGACAGAGCGCCCTCTGCCGCGAGTTGGACGAATCGGCCGAGCCGGCTACGGGCCGAGCCGGTCCTGCCACCCGGGCCGAGCCGGCTACGGGCCGAACCGGTCCTGCCACCCGGGCCGAGTCCGGTCAGAAGCCCGCCCCGCCGAACCGGCCGCCAGAGCCGCCGCCCCGCCCGTTGTTGCCGTTGCCGCCCGTCTCCGTACCGGTGTTCGTGCCCGCGTCGGCGCCGCCGAGTGCGCCCGCGTCCGCGCCGCCGTCCTGGCCGAGGGTGGCGCCGGAGTCCGCGCCGCCGTTGCCGCCGCCGCCGATGAAGTCCGGCGGCAGGGTGATGTCCGGCCACGGGCTGTCGTCGTCCGGGGGCTTCGGCTTGTCCTTGCCCTTGTCGTCGTCGATCGGGACGAGGTTGAAGCGCGGCGCGGGCTCGCCGTCCAGGGCGCCCGCCATCGCGTCCCGCCAGATCGGGCCCGGCACTTCACCGCCGAAGACCTTGTCGTGCGGCACGCCGCCGATGGTGATGTCCGTCATCTGCGTCTTGTGTGCGGGGTCGCCGACCCAGACCGCGCCCGACATGTTCGGGGTGTAGCCCACGAACCATGCCGCGTAACGCTGGTCCGTCGTACCGGTCTTGCCCGCGCTGTCGCGCCCGCTGAGGCCGGCCTTCTTGCCCGTACCGTCCTCGACGACGCCCCGTAGCAGCGAGTTGACGGTGTCGGCGGTCCGCTGGCTCATCGCGCGCTCGCACGAAGTCTTCGGCACCGGCAGCTTCTTGCCGCGTGCGTCGGTGATCGACTCCACCGCGACGGGTGTGCAGTGCACGCCGCGGTTGGCGAAGGTGGCGTACCCCTCGGCCATCGTCAGCGGCGACATTTCCTGCGTCCCGAGGGTGATCGAGGGGACCTGGTCGATCTCCTTGCCGTCGGCGCGCTGGACGCCCATCTTCTCGGCCATCTCCGTGACGGGGCAGATCCCGGTCTCGCCGATGAGGGAGACGAAGTAGGTGTTCACCGACTTCGCGGTGGCCTCCTTCATCTCGTACGGGCCCACCTCGCTCCGGTTCTCGTTCTCCACCGGGGCGCTGCCGCTCCACTGTCCGCCGCACGTACTCACCGGCGACGGATACTGCATCTTGTACGGCGCCGGGTACTTCTTGTACACGCTCATGCCGCGTTCCAGCGCCGCGGCCGCGATCACCGGTTTGAAAGTGGAGCCCGGCTGGTAGCCGGCGCCGCCGCCCATGTCGTCGTCGACGGACAGGTTGATCTGCGTCTCGTTCTCGCTGAAGCCGTACGGGCGCGACTGGCCCATGCCCAGGATGCGGCCGGTGCCGGGTTCGACGATCGAGGTCGCCGTCGCGACCTTGTCGGACTTGTACACGTGCTTCTTCACTGACGCCTCGACCGACTTCTGCGCCTTCGGGTCCAGCGTCGTCCTGATCGTCAGGCCGCCCTGGTTCCAGCGCTTGGCGCGCGCCTTGTCCGTCTCGCCGAACTCCTCGTTGTTGAGGAAGACTTCGCGCACGTAGTCGCAGAAGAAGCCGGCGCCGTGCGTCGCTGTGATGCAGCCGTTCCGGGGCTTGCTCATGTCGAGACCGAGGGGCTTGTCCTGCGCGGCGCGGGCTTCCTTGGCCGAGATGTGGCCGAGGGCCTCCATGCGCGAGATCACCGTGTCCCGCCGCTCCTTGGCCGCGTCCTCCTGCTGCACCGGATCGTAGCGGGCGGGGGACTGCACTATGCCCGCGAGCAGGGCGGACTCCTCAAGTGCGAGGTCGTTCGCGGACTTCGAGAAGTAGCGCTGGGAGGCCGCCTCGACCCCGTATGCCTGCTGCCCGAAGAAGGTGATGTTCAGGTAGTTCTCAAGGATCTTCTTCTTGCCGAGGCTCTCCTCGACCTTGATCGCGTACTTGAGTTCCTTGATCTTCCGGCCGACCGTCTGCCGGGTGGCCTGCGCGACCTTGTCCGGATCGTCGCCCGCCTCCTCCACGAAGACGTTCTTCACGTACTGCTGCGTGAGCGAGGAGGCGCCCTCCTCGACCCCGCCGTTGCGGGCGTTGCGGTTGAGCGCGCGCAGAATGCCCTTGAGGTCGACGGCTCCGTGCTTGTAGAAGCGCGCGTCCTCGATCGCGATGATCGCCTTGCGCATGGACGGGGAGATCTCGTCCAGACCGACGACGGTACGGTCCCGCGAGTAGACCTTCGCGATCTCGCCGCCCTCGGAGTCGAGGATGGTGGTGCGCTGACTCAGCGGCGGACGCTTGAGGTTGGCGGGAAGCTCGTCGAAGCCCTGGACGGTGTTCTTCGTGACGAGACCCAGGCCGCCGGCCGCGGGCAGCGCCAGGCCGGCGAGCACCGCACCCGCCAGCACGCTGACGCCGAGGAACTTGGCGCCCTGCTGGAAGGCGGACTCACCGCCGCCTGAACGCTTCTTCACCATGGGCGGCAGCCTACGTTCTCAATCGCCGGACAGGGGAGCCTCAGTTCGCCTAAGCTGGCGGACGCAGCGAACCTCACACCGTCACTGTGGCCTCGCTCCACCGCGACCTACCGCTCACCTTTGTGAGTGATGAGGTCTTGTCCGGAACAGCGCCAAGTGCCGTGAAGAGTCCGGCAAGTTCTTCCCCACCGCACCGCCGTGTACGTCTGTGTCTCCGCGAAAGCGCAGTTTGGGTTCAAGTGGGTGCAAGTCGGCCCAAGTTGAGCTCAATTCGAGTCCAGGTTGTTACCGGCCCACTCCGGTGGGTGATCTGCCGCGCACGCATAGTCCGTTCGGGCCATCCAAGATTGGGCCCGCAGGGGGTGTTGCACCCTGCCTGCCTTCCGTAACGTCACCATCTGGCAACGGCGAATATGCCGCTTGCCGCCGTGGGGGAGCCTCGATTCGGGAGAGGACGGCGCCGGCTATGGGCTGGGTAACCGACTGGAGTGCGCAGGCAGCCTGCCGCACTACCGATCCGGATGAACTGTTCGTGCAAGGGGCGGCTCAGAACCGCGCCAAGGCCGTATGCACCGGGTGCCCTGTGCGCACCGAGTGCCTGGCCGACGCCTTGGACAACCGTGTTGAGTTCGGTGTCTGGGGCGGGATGACCGAGCGGGAGCGGAGGGCGCTGCTGCGCCGCCGTCCCACGGTCACCTCATGGCGCCGCCTGCTTGAGACCGCACGCTTGGAGTATGAGCGTGACACGGGCGGAGTTCTGCCTCTGGACCTTGAGGAGGCGAAGGACTACGCCGTCAATGTGGTGAAGGACTACGCAGCGGCGGGGTAGACGACCCCAGGTGTGACTCGGTACAGGACGGGTGCGGCGGACCCAAAGTCCGCAGGCCGCACGGTGGTCGGCCGCGGTGCCGTCGCCGTCACGGCTCGCTCGCCGTCGTCCGTCGTGCCGTACACGCACCGCCGAGGTATGTCACCCACCGCACGCTCCCCGCGGCTCCCACTCCGCATGACATGCCGCGACGCATGACATGCCGCGACGCACCGTCCGCACCGCTCGGGTCGCCCGACTCCGGGCGGGAGGTGCGGCGCGCGGCTGTTCATCTGCTGCGCAGGCGTTCAGAGTTCGGAGCACTCTGGGTTCGGAGCGCTCTGAACTGAGAGCGCCAAGTCCTGGCTAACAGAGCGCTGCTCTGGAGGCACAGCCGTGTGGTTGCGCTGCCTCCCGCCGCGTAAAGGCCGCCCGGTGTACGGGACTTCGGCAGTCAGCGGGCGAGAAGCTCACCGATGGTGCGCAGCCCCGCCAGGTCGTGTACGTCGCCCGCCAGCGCGTCCACTTCGGCCACCGGCACCTCGGGGTGGAGTGCGGCGAAGCGGTCGCGCGTGCGCCGCTCGCGGCCCAGCAGCCGCATGCGTTCGGCATGCAACCGCAGCAGCGCAGCGGCGAGTTGTTCTGTCTGTCTGATATGACCGTTGCGTCCCGTCGGCGCCTCTGCGGATTCGGGCCGCATGGTGGAGTCCGGGACGTCCGGTGAGCCGCGCCCGGGGGAGTGGGCGCCGTGTTTGTTTCCCTTCCCGGGCCCTCGATCGACAATGCCGCCCTCTTCAAGATTTTCCGCGAGGGCCAGTGCCCGCTCCGCGCCGACCGACGAGGCGCCGCTGCCGTGTACGCGGTTGAGCACAAGCCCGGCCAGCGGCATCCGCTCCTCCGCGAGCCGTTCCACGAAGTAGGCGGCCTCGCGCAGCGCGTCCCGTTCCGGGGCCGCCACCACGAGAAAGGCCGTGCCAGGCGCCTGCAGCAGCTGGTAGGTGGCGTCCGCACGCGTACGGAAGCCCCCGAACATGGTGTCCATCGCTGCCACGAACGTCTGCACGTCCCGCAACAGGCCGGTGCCCAGAAGCTTGTTGAGCGCGCCCGTGAACATGGACAGCCCGGCCATCCCCAGGTTCACGAACTTCATCCCCGCGCGTCCGCCGGCCTTCGCCGGCGCCATGAGCATCTTGATGAACCGGCCGTCCAGGAACGAGCCAAGCCGTTTCGGCGCGTCCAGGAAGTCCAGAGCCGAGCGCGACGGCGGAGTGTCCACGACGATCAGATCCCACTCCCCGCGGGAACTGAGCTGGCCCAGCTTCTCCATCGCCATGTACTCCTGCGTTCCCGCGAAGCCGGCCGACAGCGACTCGTAGAAGGGGTTGGCCATGATGGCGCGGGCGCGCTCTGGTTCCGCGTGTGCCTCGACGATCTCGTCGAAGGTCCGCTTCATGTCGAGCATCATGGCGTGCAGTTCGCCGCCTGCCTCCCCGTCGACACCGGGTACGGGCCTCGGGGTGTTGTCCAGTTCGGTGAGCCCCATGGACTGAGCGAGGCGCCGTGCGGGGTCGATGGTGAGCACGACGGTCTTTCGTCCCCGCTCTGCCGCCCGTACGCCGATCGCGGCGGCTGTCGTCGTCTTGCCTACGCCGCCCGCACCGCAGCAGACGATGATCCGGGTCTCCGGGTCGTCGATCAACGGATCGACGTGCAGCGCCACTTCGGACGCCAGCGGGTTGCCGGCGTCCGGCCTGGTGTCCGGCCTGGTGTCCGGCCTGGCGGCTGTCCGGGTGTCCGACCCGGCGTCCGGCCTCGTGTCCGTTCTGCTGTCGGTCATGCCGTCTCCTGGCGTGGTGGCAACTTCTCGCGCAGGTCCGCCGCGAGCTGGTACAGCCCGGCGAGTTCGACGCCCTCGGGGAGCAGGTCGAGTTCGTAGACGGGCATGTCCAGCTTCGCCAGCGCGGAGCGCTGCTCCTGCTCCAGTGCCACGCGTTCCGCGTGCTCGTGCGCCTGCTCGAGGAGCGGCCCGACGAGCCGGTCGGCACGCGAGAGGCCGGCGCGTGCCAGTGCGTCGGCCAGCTCGCCGTCCGTGCTGCGGCCGGCGTGGTGCAGCAGCTCCTCGTCGAGCAGTTGCTGCCGCACCATGTTCACGAGCGCCGCGCCGACCGGCAGTCCCGCCTCGCGAAGTTCGGCCACCCCGTCGACGGTCTCCTGCACGGGCATCTCCTCCAGGAGAGTCACCAAGTGCACCGCCGTCTCGGGCGACTTCAGCACCCGCATCACGGCCTGCGCCTGGTTGTGGACGGGGCCGACCTTCGCCAGCCCGGCGACCTCCTCGTTCACACCGAGGAAGCGGGTGATGCGGCCGGTCGGCGGCGCGTCCATCACCACCGCGTCGTACAGGCGCCGTTCCTGCTTGTCCCGGCGGCGCACCGCCTCGCACGCCTTGCCCGTCAGCAGTACGTCCCGCAGCCCGGGCGCGATGGTCGTCGCGAAGTCGATGGCGCCGAGCTTCTTCAGCGCACGTCCCGCGCTGCCCAGCTTGTAGAACATCTGGAGGTAGTCCAGCAGCGCCCGTTCGGGATCGATGGCGAGCGCGTAGACCTCGCCGCCGTCGTGTGCGACAGCGATCTTGCGCTCCTCGTACGGAAGCGGTTCCGTCTCGAAGAGCTGAGCGATGCCCTGCCGCCCCTCGACCTCGACGAGGAGCGTGCGCCTCCCTCCACTGGCCAGGGCCAACGCGAGTGCCGCGGCGACCGTCGTCTTGCCGGTGCCGCCCTTGCCCGTGACAACATGCAGCCTGCTCACTCCCGGGAGCCTAACCAGCAAGTCGACGGACTACGCTCGGCACCATGACGAAGTGGGAATACGCGACAGTGCCGCTGCTCGTGCACGCGACCAAGCAGATCCTCGACACCTGGGGAGAGGACGGCTGGGAGCTCGTCCAAGTCGTCCCCGGCCCTACCGGCTCCGAACAGCTGGTGGCATATCTCAAGCGGGAGAAGCAGTGAGCGGCGAAGTCGCCTCCCGGCTCGCCGAACTCGGCATCACGCTGCCGGAAGTAGCCACCCCCGCGGGCGCGTACGTGCCCGCGGTGCGCAGCGGACGGTACGTCTACACCGCGGGCCAGGTCCCGTTCGTCGAGGGCAAGCTGCCGCTCACGGGCAAGGTCGGCGGCGAGGTCACGCCCGAGGAGGCCAAGGACCTGGCGCGTACGTGCGCGCTGAACGCACTGGCGGCCGTGAGCTCGGCGGCGGGCGGGCTCGAACGCGTCGTACGGGTCGTGAAGGTCACCGGATTCGTCGCCTCCGCTCCGGACTTCACCGCGCAGCCCGCCGTCATCAACGGCGCCAGCGAGTTGCTCGGTGAGGTCTTCGGCGACAAGGGCGTGCACGCGCGCAGCGCCGTCGGCGTCGCCGTGCTGCCGATGGACGCGCCGGTCGAGGTCGAGATCCAGGTCGAGCTGGTCGACTGGGCGGAGTGACGGACGGGCTGACGGACGGACGGGCGGACGGGCTGAGTGACGGGCGGAGCGCGTCCCCGAGCGCGGCTCCTCCCGGTCGCCCGGACCCCACCCGGCGACGCCCGGGGGAGGGGGCCCGTAGCATCCGTCCATGTCGTCCTCCACGAACGGTCAGTGGTATCCGCCGGAATGGCCGGAGCGAATCCGCGCCCTGGCCGCGGGTGAGCTCACGCCGGTGACCCCGCGACTGTCCGCCACGGTCATGCTGCTGCGCGACGGCGGCGGAGCGGCGGAGGGGCCCGAGGTGCACCTGCTGCGCAGGCGTACGTCCATGGCCTTCGCCGGCGGCGCGTACGCCTACCCGGGCGGCGTCGTCGATCCGCGCGACGAGCACTGGCGCGGCAGCGGCACCGCCGGCGGCACCGGCCACGGCGGGGACCGCAGGCCCGGCGAGGGCTGGGCCGGGCCGTCCCGCAAGGAATGGGCCGAGCGGTTCGGAACGGACGAGGCCACAGCACAGGCCATTGTCTGCGCCGCGGTGCGCGAGACGTTCGAGGAGACGGGTGTGCTGCTCGCCGGGCCGGACGCCGCGAGCGTCGTCGACGACACGACCGGCGAGGACTGGGAGCGCGACCGCGCGGCGCTCGCCGGGCACGAACTCTCCTTCGCCGACTTCCTGGAACAGCGCGGGCTGGTGCTCCGCAGCGATCTGCTCGGAGGCTGGGCGCACTGGATCACACCGGAGTTCGAGAAGCGCCGCTATGACACCTGGTTCTTCGTCGCCGTGCTGCCCGAGGGCCAGCGCACGCGCAACGCGTCCACCGAGGCGGACCGCACGGTCTGGACCCGTCCCGGTGAGGCCGCCGCGGGCTACGACAGGGGCGAGATGCTGATGATGCCGCCCACGATCGCGATGCTGCGCCAGCTCGCGCCGTACCGTACGGCGGCCGAGGCGCTGGCTGCGAGCTCGCGGCGCGACCTGTCGCCGGTGCTGGCGCAGGCCCGCATGGAGGACGGCCAGGTGGTGCTGAGCTGGCCGGGATACGACGAGTTCACCAAGCGGGTGGACACCGCGGCGCCGGCCGGTGGCGGCGACAGCGCGGGAACCACCGGAACCGGCGCCACTGGAACCGGAACCGGACCCGAAACCGGAACCGACGGACCCGAGGGGAGCAGCCCCGCATGACGGACGCCGCATCCTTGCCCGGCCAGCCGCGCGGCGGCGTCATCAGCGGCCAGGCAACCGCACGGGCCCACTGCGTCCTCGCGCCCAACGCGTCCCCGATGACCCTGGACGGCACCAACACCTGGATCGTCGCCGAACCGGACTCCGACTCCGCGGTCGTCATCGACCCCGGACCGCTCGACGAGGGGCATCTGAGCGATGTCCTCGCCACCGCCGGGCGCCTGGGCAAGCGCGTGGCCCTCACCCTCCTCACGCACGGCCACCCCGATCACGCCGAGGGCGCGGCACGCTTCGCCGAGCTGTCCGGCACGTCCGTACGGGCGCTCGATCCCGCGCTGCGCCTGGGCGACGAGGGCCTGGCCGCCGGGGACGTCGTACGCACGGGCGGACTGGAACTGCGCGTCGTGCCCACCCCGGGGCACACCGCGGACTCGCTCTGCTTCCACCTCCCCGACGAGGGGGCCGTGCTGACGGGCGACACGGTGCTCGGCCGCGGCACGACGGTCGTCGCACACCCCGACGGACGGCTCGGCGAATACCTCGAATCACTCCGCCGTCTCCGCTCCCTGACCGTCGACGACGGGGTGGCGACGGTGCTGCCGGGGCACGGGCCCGTGCTGGAGGACGCACAGGGCGTCATCGACTTCTACCTCGCACACCGCGCCGACCGCCTCGCCCAGGTCGAGCACGCGGTCGAGCGGGGATTCCGTACGGCACCGGAGGTCGTCGCGCACGTGTACGCGGACGTCGACCGGTCGCTGTGGCCCGCCGCCGAACTGTCCGTACGGGCGCAGCTCGTCTACCTGCGGGAACGCGGCGCCGCCTAGCAGTGCACAGGAACGTCTGAGGGGCGCCCTCCGAAGAGGACGCCCCTCAGGTGCAAAGGCTTCGGCGGCGCTAGGCGGGCGCTCGGCGGGCTCAGCGGCTCCGCTTCGCCAGCCGCTCGATGTCGAGCAGGATCACCGCACGTGCCTCCAGGCGCAGCCAGCCGCGGCCCGCGAAGTCGGCGAGCGCTTTGTTGACGGTCTCGCGCGAGGCGCCGACGAGCTGCGCCAGCTCCTCCTGCGTGAGGTCGTGCACGACGTGGATGCCCTCTTCCGACTGCACGCCGAAGCGGCGCGAAAGGTCGAGCAGCTGCTTCGCCACCCGGCCGGGGACGTCGGAGAATACGAGGTCGGACATCGAGTCGTTGGTACGGCGCAGCCTGCGTGCGATGGCGCGGAGCAGGGCGGAGGCCACCTCGGGGCGTACGTTCAGCCAGGGCTGGAGGTCGCCGTGGCCCAGGCCGAGCAGCTTCACCTCGGTGAGTGCCGAGGCCGTGGCCGTACGCGGGCCCGGGTCGAAGAGGGACAGCTCGCCGATGAGCTCGCCGGGGCCGAGCACGGCCAGCATGTTCTCCCGGCCGTCAGGGGAGGTGCGGTGGAGCTTGACCTTCCCTTCGGTCACTACATAGAGACGGTCGCCCGGGTCGCCCTCGTGAAAGAGGGCCTCACTGCGCGCGAGCGTGGTCTCCGACATGGAGGCGCGCAGCTCAGCGGCTTGCTCCTCATCGAGCGCCGCGAAGAGCGGGGCGCGCCGCAGAACGTCGTCCACGAGTTCTCTCCTTGTCGACCTGGCCCAATGGGATCCCCAGGGGCCTCACAAGGCTCCCATGGGCCGAGGGACGGCGTCTCCCCAGGCCCCGGGGCCGTCTCAGTCCGCGGGGCCGAGGGATGGAACCTCACGGAACCTCCCAGGCCCGAAGGGCCGAGGGGGCCTCGAACCCCATGATGCCGGACGGTGAAACAGTGCGATCAGTCACAAGTTTGACGCACGCCCCCCGCCCTCCCGAAGGCAGGGGGCCGATTGGGCCGGGAATTGCCTTCGTGCGGGGCGGATGTCAGCGGTCCCCTCTACGCTGGCCGGGTGTCGACAACCCAGTGATGACCCGGTGAGCGCACGCAGAGCGGGACCGGGCGGGTGACCGCGATGGGAGATTCCGCTGTGGGCGAACAGGAGCCCGTCAAGAGGGCAAGCCGGGCAAAAGGGGCGGGCCGGGCGTCCGTTTCCGGCGTGACGGACGCGACGGCGGGTGCCGGCGAGCCCGTGACGACCACCCCGGCCAAGAGGGCCACGGCGAAGAAGACGTCCGCGAACCAGGCACCCGCGAAGAAGACGTCCGCGAAGACGGCACCCGCGAAGGAGGCGGCTTCCGGCAAGTCCGCGGTCCGGCCCGCGAGCAAGGCCGCGAAGCCCGAGTCCCGGCTGGCCATGGTCCGCCGCGCCCGCCGCATCAACCGCGAGCTGGGCGAGGTGTACTACTACGCGCACCCTGAGCTCGACTTCGAGAACCCCTTCCAGCTCCTGGTCGCCACCGTCCTCTCCGCCCAGACCACGGACCTCCGGGTCAACCAGACGACGCCCGCCGTCTTCGCCGCCTACCCGACCCCCGAGGACATGGCGGCCGCCGACCCGGAGAAGCTGGAGGAGCTGCTGCGTCCCACCGGATTCTTCCGTGCGAAGGCGAAGTCCGTGCTCGGGCTGTCGGCGGCGATCCGTGACAGGTTCGGCGGTGAGGTGCCGGGCAACATAAAGGACCTGGTGTCGCTGCCGGGGGTCGGGCGGAAGACCGCGTTCGTCGTGCTCGGCAACGCCTTCGGCGTCCCCGGGCTGACCGTCGACACCCACTTCGGGCGTCTCGTGCGCCGCTGGAAGCTCACAGAGCAGACCGACGCGGACAAGGTCGAGGCCGAGATCGCCGAGATCATCCCCAAGAGCGAGTGGACGATGTTCTCGCACCGGACGATCTTCCATGGCCGCCGCATCTGCCACTCCCGCAAACCGGCCTGCGGCGCCTGCCCCATCGCGGCGCTGTGCCCCTCGTACGGAGAGGGCGAACTCGACCCGGAGAAGGCGAAGAAGCTGCTCAAGTACGAGATGGGCGGGCTGCCGGGCCAGCGCCTCAAGCCTCCGGCCGACTACCCGGGACGCCCCGCGCCCCCGCTCGGCGGCAACGGCAACGGCGTCAGCAGCAGCGTCAGCAGCGGCAACTCCGAGGGCGCCGACGGGGCCGCCCGGTGAGCCGTCCCCGTACGAATCCCGACCTGAACCCGAAAGCGGACCTGACCCCGAATCCCGACCCGATCCTGAGCGCCGATCCGAACCTGAACCCCGGCCCGGATCCGGACCCGGCCCGGCACGCCCCCGCCCCCGCCCCCCGAGTCGAGTTCAGCGACCGCGGGCTGCCGGGCTGGCTCACCCCCGTCGTGCGGGCAGCCGACACGGTCGAGCCGCGCCAGTTGAGCCGCTTCCTTCCGCCCGAGGACGGCGCCGGCCGGCCCTCGGCCGTGCTCGTACTGTTCGGTGACGGCGCCGACGGCCCCGAACTCCTGCTGATGGAACGGGCCTCCAGCCTCCGTTCGCACGCGGGCCAGCCCTCTTTCCCCGGCGGCGCCATCGACCCCGAGGATGGCGACCCGGACGGCGAGGGGCCGTTGCGCGCGGCGTTGCGTGAGGCCGAGGAGGAGACGGGGCTCGATCCGTCCGGCGTGCAGATCTTCGCGACGCTTCCCGCGCTCTACATCCCTGTGAGCGGTTTCGTCGTCACGCCCGTACTCGGGTGGTGGCGGCGCCCGACGCCCGTGTCGCCGGTGGATCCGGGCGAGACGGCACGGGTGTTCACCGTCCCCGTGTCCGAGCTGACCGACCCGGACAACCGCGTGACGGCCGTCCACCCCTCCGGATACATGAGTCCGGCGTTCAGCGTGGGCCCCGCGCTGGTGTGGGGATTCACCGCGGGCGTCATCGACCGGCTGCTGCACTACGCGGGCTGGGAGCGGCCCTGGGACCGGGAGCGGCGCGTATCGATCGACCGAAAGGCATGAAGCAGGAGCGAGCCCGCGGCCCCGCGGACCCGCCTCCCCCGCAACACCCCCTGTCCACTTCCGGCTCCGCTCCCGGTCGTACGAACCGACCGCGACGGATGTCCATCTCCTCCCGCATGAGACGGTGGCTCCCGTGAACGTGCTGGACTTCCTGCTCCTGCTTGCCGCCGTCTGGTTCGCCGTCATCGGTTACCGGCAGGGCTTCGTCGTCGGAATCCTGTCCGTGACCGGCTTCCTCGGCGGCGGGCTCGTCGCCGTCCTCGTGCTGCCCCCGCTGTGGAACGGGCTGACTGACGGTACGCCTCCAGGGACGTTCGGCGTGGTGGCGGCGGTCGTCATCGTCATCGTCTGCGCCTCGGTCGGCCAGGCGTTCACCACGCACCTCGGCAACAAGCTGCGGCAGTACATCACCTTGTCGCCGGCGCGTGCCCTGGACGCCACCGGCGGTGCGCTCGTCAACGTGCTGGCGATGCTGCTCGTGGCGTGGCTCATCGGCTCGGCCCTGGCCGGTACGTCGCTGCCGACGCTCAGCAAGCAGGTGCGCAACTCCAGTGTGCTGCTGGGGGTTTCGCGGGTGCTGCCGCCGGAGGCCGACAGCTGGTTCAACGACTTCTCCTCGACGCTCGCGCAGAACGGCCTCCCGCAGGTCTTCTCGCCGTTCTCCAACGAGCCGATCAGGGCGGTCCCCGCCCCCGACCCGAAGCTGGCGAAGAGCCCCGTCGCAGCCGAGGCGAGGGGCAGCATCGCGAAGGTCGTCGGCAGCGCGACGCGCTGCGGAAAGGTGCTGGAGGGCACGGGGTTCGTCTTCAGTCGGCAACGTGTGATGACCAACGCCCATGTTGTGGGCGGCGTCGAGGAGCCGACGGTGCAGATCGGCGGCGTCGGCCGGATCCACGACGCGCGGGTCGTCCTCTACGATCCGAAGCGCGACATCGCGGTCCTGGACGTGCCGACGCTGAACGCCCCCGCCCTGGAGTTCGCGTCGAAGGACGCCGGCCGGGGAGACGGTGCGATCGTCGCGGGCTTCCCGGAGAACGGCGGGTTCGATGTGCGCTCCGCGCGCGTACGGGACCGCGTCGGCGCCGACGGCCCGGACATCTACCACCGCGACAGGGTGCGCCGCGACATCTACTCCCTCTACACGACCATCCGCCAGGGCAACTCGGGCGGTCCGCTGCTCACACCCCAAGGCAAGGTCTACGGCGTCATCTTCGCCAAGTCGCTCGACAACTCCCGTACGGGATACGCCCTCACCGCGGACGAGGTGCGCAGCGACGCACGGCGCGGCCGCGTCGCCGAACGGCAGGCCGACAGCCAGGGTTGTGCGATGTGAGTACGGGAGCGCGTGCCGCTGTGGCGTGCGCAGGCGCAGCAACGGGCGGGCGTGCGCGGGTCCCAAGCCGCAGGCGGCGTCGGCCTCAGCCGGCTTCCGGGGCCTCAGCCGGCCCCCGGTCTCAGCCGCGCGGGTGTCTCAGCCGTGCCCCGAACCAGCGCGCCCTGCGGCTGAGCAGCCGGGGGATTCCGGGCTCGGCGACCGCGCCGAGTCTGTCCGGTCGTAAGCGCCACACACGCTGTCCGGGGATCGGCCCCCTCCGCGCGCTGCGGCCACGTGCCAGGTCACGGTAGTCGTGCGTCCAGCCCATACAGCGGACTCTGCCCCGTACCGAAGCCGGTAACCACCTGACGGGTCATCAAACGGTTATGCGCGCGGCACGTGTTGCCCGTGTTGACGGCGTACGCGGCTGTTCCGGAAAACGGTGCGGTGACGGGTGCCCCGCTCAGCGGTCGGGCTCGGGATCGTTGAGCCAGCCGATGAGCTCCGCGGAGAAGGCCGCCGGGTCCTCCTCATGCGGCCAGTGGCCGATCCCGTCCAACAGCCGCCAGCGGTACGGGGCTTCGACGTACTGTCCCGATCCGGCCGAACTGCGCGTGCGCAGCACGGGATCCAGCGCTCCGTGCACCTGCATCGTCGGCACCCGTACGGGCCGCTTCATGCGGCGGTTGAACTGGAAGCCGTCCGGACGCGCCATCGACCGTACGAGCCAGCGGTAGGGCTCGACCGAGCAGTGCGCAGTCGACGGCACGCACATGGCCTGCTCGTACCGAGCGACCGCCTCCTCCACGTCGGGCTGTTCCAGCAGCCGGGGCCCGCCCCACTCCCGTACCAGCTTGCCCACCAACTCGCCGCCATTTGCGGTGAGTTGACGCTCCGGTACGAAGGGCCGCTGAAAGCCCCAGACGTACGATCCGGCCGCCGTCTGGCGCATGTCCTTGAGCATCGCCGCCCGCCAGCGCCGCGGGTGGGGCATCGAGGAGACGGCAAGACGCCGTATCAGCTTCGGCCGCATCACAGCCGCCGTCCAGGCCAGGTAGCCGCCCAAGTCGTGGCCCACCAGCGCGGCGTCGGGCTCGCCGAGCGAGCGGATGACGCCCGTGACGTCGAGGGCGAGGTTGGCCGGATCGTAGCCGCGGGGCGTGCGGTCGCTGCCGCCGACACCGCGCAGATCCATCGCGACGGCGCGGAACCCGGCGTCAGCAAGCGCTGTCAACTGGTGCCTCCACGTCCACCAGTAGTGCGGGAATCCGTGCAGCAGGAGCACAAGAGGTCCGTCACCCATCTCAGCGATGTGGAAGCGGGCTCCGTTCGCGGCGACATCCCGGTGCGTCCAGGGGCCTTCGGGACGGATCAGGTTCGCTGGGCCTGCTGGATGGGTCATGTGTCGAGCCTGTCACACTTCGCGACGTGTCAATGCCGCGCTCATGGCGGGCGCAGGGGCCGCCGGGCGAGATGCGGGACGTCGCGCGGCGACGGTGCTCACACCGGGCGTACCGCTCGCGAGGCATGAGCGCTCACGCGGCAAGAGCGCTCATGACGCAGCTGCGCTCACGCGGCAGTGGTGCTCTCCGGCTGCTTCGCGGGCCTCGTACGCGGATGCGGCTTGGTCCGCGAGAGCACGGAGGCCGTCTCCTTCGCGGAGGCGATCGACTTCTCAGGGGGCTTGATCCGCTTGAACTTGCGCATCGCGAGCAGCAGCAGGATCAGCGCGAGGACGATGTAGGCGCCGCCCACGATCAGGAACGACCAGGCCAGCCCGAGACCTAGGTTGTGGATCCCGTAGGCCGCGGCGAAGCTCAGCACGGGCAGCGAGAAGAGCAGCAGCACACCGGCGACCGTCGCCGCGCCCCCGCCCACGATCCCCCGCTTCACGTCCTGCCGGATCTCGGCCTTGGCCAGCGCGATCTCGTCGTGCACCAGTCCGGACAACTCGGCGGTGGCCGAGGCGACCAACTGGCCGAGGCTGCGGCCGTCGTCGGCAGAACTCATCGGTGTCTTCCTCTCTCCGTCTCTCCGCGGGCCCGGCCGGGCCGGCGGACTGTCGAACCGTGGAACTTCGCACCCTGGAACTTCGAACCGTCGAACCGCGAACCGTTCCTGCCCGTCGGTCCGATCATGCCGGACCATCGTGCGGCACGTGTGCCCAGGAGGCCACTACCGCAAGCTCCGGCGACCGCCCCGGTGTTGACGAAGCGTACGGCGGCGGCCGCCCCGAACACCCGGAGGGGCACCCGGCGGTGCCGGATGCCCCTCCACACTCACCGGGCGTCTCTCCTGCGTCCGCCGTGCTCGCGGTACGCCCTCGGCGCTGTCGGCCCTGTCGGTCGTCCCTCGGGTCTCAGTCCTCGCTCGCCGCGCTCGGCAGCTTGTCCTGGATGAGCTCCATGACCGAGGAGTCCGTCAGCGTGCTGACGTCTCCGAGCGCGCGGTTCTCCGCGACGTCCCGCAGCAGCCGCCGCATGATCTTGCCGGAGCGGGTCTTGGGCAGCTCCGCGACCGGCAGGATCTTCTTCGGCTTGGCGATCGGGCCGAGCTGCTTGGCCACGTGCCCGCGCAGCTCCTCCACCAGCCCCTCGTCCTCGGCGGCCGAGCCGCGCAGGATGACGAACGCGCAGATGGCCTGCGTCGTCTGCGGGTCCGTCGCACCGACGACCGCCGCCTCGGCGACCTTCGGGTGCGAGACGAGCGACGACTCGACCTCCGTCGTGGAGATGTTGTGCCCGGAGACGAGCATGACGTCGTCGACGCGGCCGAGCAGCCAGATGTCGCCGTCGTCGTCCTTCTTCGCGCCGTCGCCCGCGAAGTACTTGTTCTCGAACCGCGACCAGTAGGTGTCCAGGAACCGCTGGTCGTCGCCCCAGATGGTGCGCAGCATCGACGGCCAGGGCTCGGTGAGCACCATGTAGCCGCCTCCGCCGTCGGGAACCTCGTTCGCGTCGTCGTCCACGACCGTCGCGGAGATCCCCGGCAGCGCCTGCTGCGCCGAGCCCGGCTTGGTGTCGGTTACCCCCGGCAGCGGGCTGACCATGACGCCGCCGGTCTCCGTCTGCCACCACGTGTCGACGACGGGCGTGCGGTCACCGCCGATGTGGTGGCGGTACCAGACCCACGCCTCCGGGTTGATCGGTTCGCCGACGGAGCCCAGGATCCGCAGCGACGACAGGTCGAACTTGGCCGGGATGTCGTCGCCCCACTTCATGCAGGCGCGGATCGCTGTCGGAGCGGTGTAGAGGAGGGAGACCTTGTACTTCTGGACGATCTCCCACCAGCGGCCCTTGTGCGGGGTGTCGGGCGTGCCTTCGTAGAGCACCTCGGTGGCGCCGTTCGCGAGCGGCCCGTAGACGATGTAGGAGTGGCCGGTGACCCAGCCGACGTCGGCCGTGCACCAGTAGACGTCCTTCTCCGGCTTGAGGTCGAAGACCGCGTGGTGGGTCCAGGCGACCTGCGTCAGATAGCCGCCGGTGGTGTGCAGGATGCCCTTCGGCTTACCGGTGGTGCCGGAGGTGTAGAGGATGAAGAGCGGGTGCTCGGCGTCGAAGTCCTGCGGCGTGTGCTGGTCGCTCTGGCGGTCGACGACGTCGTGCCACCACACGTCGCGGCCCTCGTTCCAGTCGATGTCGTCCTGGCCGGTGCGCCGGACGACCAGCACATTGCGGACCTTCTCGGTGCCCGGCCTGGTCAGCGCCTCGTCGACGGCGGGCTTGAGTGCGCTGGCACCGCCCTTGCGGTAGCCGCCGTCGGCAGTGATGACGACGCGGGCGTCGGCGTCCTCGATACGGGTGGCCAGCGCGTCGGCGGAGAAGCCGCCGAAGACCACGGAGTGCGGGGCGCCGATACGGGCGCACGCCAGCATCGCCACCACGGTCTCCGGGATCATCGGCAGATAGACGGCGACGCGGTCGCCGGCCTGCACGCCCAGCTCCGTCAGGGCGTTCGCCGCCTTGGAGACCTCGCGCTGCAGGTCGGCGTAGGTGAGGCTGCGGGAGTCGCCGGGCTCACCCTCGAAGTGCAGGGCGACACGGTCGCCGTTGCCCGCTTCGACGTGCCGGTCCACGCAGTTGTACGCGACGTTGAGCTTGCCGTCCTTGAACCACTGGGCGAACGGCGGGTTGGACCAGTCGAGGGTCTCGGTCGGCTCTTTGCCCCAGCTCAGACGGCGTGCCTGCTCGGCCCAGAAGCCCAGCCGATCAGCACTCGCCTGCTCGTACGCCTGGGCGGTGACGTTGGCTTCGGCAGCCAGATCGGCGGGCGGGGCGAACCTCCGCTCTTCCTTGAGCAGATTGGCCAGGCTTTCGTTGCTCACGACATCTCCCTTTCCCAGGGTGTCTGTTGTGTCCAGGTCCCAAGGCCCTGATCCTCCCCGGACCTTGGACTCCGGCCCAGGGTCACGCCCTAGCTCATCAGCCGTTTGGCCCATGTGACAAGAGCTTGCGGAGAAATTGGTTTAGACCTCTCGTGAGTGTGCTCGGCCGCCGGTCGGCCCAGGTGCGCCGCGTGCGGCCCGTAGCCCCGGCGTCGCGGGCCGCGGCGCCGGCGAGGAGCGCCCGCCGCTGAGTCCGACGGGTGAAGGGGTCACCCCAAAACCTCGCCCGAGTTGCCCTTTATGCCGGAGATGCAACGGTTGACTCACGTACCGGAGTTGATCCGTTACGTAGAGCAATCGACAAGGGCGAGGTGATCCGATGACAGCCACCCGACAGTGGCTCGTGGGCATATCGGCGGCAATGGCGCTCACCACTGTGATGAGCGGCTGCGCCGGCGACACCACGGGAAGCCCGGCGAGCAAGGGCCACCCGGCCCCCGAACAGAAGCCCGAGCAGCAGGCCCGCGTCATCGGGGACGGTTCGACCTCCATAACCGGGCGGCAGCCGAACCAGCCGACTCCCAGGAAGCTCCGCAAGGGCAAGAAGCCGCCTCAGTTCGTGGTCTTCTCCTGGGACGGAGCCGGAGAGGACGCCAAGAAGCTCTTCTCCCGCTTCCGCAAGGCAGGCAAGCGGTACGGGGCGTCGCAGTCGTTCTTCCTGAGCGGCATATACACGCTCCCCGAGGCCAAGTCCCAGCGCTACTCGCCCCCCAACCACGCGAGCGGCGCCTCCGACATCGGCTACCTCAAGGACAAGAACATACGGGCCACCCTGCGCCAGGTACGCAAGGCATGGCTCGAGGGAAACGAGATAGGCACCCACTTCAACGGCCATTTCTGCGGCCCCAAGGGTGTCGGCAGCTGGTCCGCGGACCAGTGGAAGAGCGAGATACGCCAGGCCAAGTGGTTCGTGCAGAACTGGAAGACGACCACGGGCTTCAAGCGTGAGGATCCTCTTCCCTTCGACTACGACAAGGAACTCGTCGGCGGGCGCACCCCCTGCCTCCAGGGCCAGGAGAATCTGGTCCGAGCGGCCCGCGACATGGGTTTCCGCTACGACTCCAGCGGCAACGGGACCCAGGTCTGGCCCAAGAAGAAGGGCGGCCTGTGGGACATTCCGCTGCAGGAAGTCCCCATGCCGGGGCGCAAGTTCGAGACCCTGTCCATGGACTACAACTTCCTGGCGAACCAGTCGGTGACCGTCGATGGCCCGCCCGCGAAGCACGCGTCCTACGGGCAGCAGATGCGTAACGGGCTGATGCAGGGCTTCGAGCGCGCCTACAAGGGCAACCGAGCGCCGATGATCATCGGCAACCACTTCGAGGACTGGAACGGCGGCGTGTACATGGACGCCGTCGAGCAGGTCATGAAGTCGGTCTGCACGAAGCGCGATGTCCGCTGCGTCTCGTTCAAGCAGCTCGTCGACTGGCTCGACGAACAGGACCCGAAGGTGCTGGCCAAGATGCGCACACTCGGGGTCGGCGAGCGGCCCGAGGGCGGCTGGAAGCCGTTCCTGAAGAACGCCCGGACGACGCGACTGCTCTCCGACTGACGCGACCGGCGGTACGCCGCCGGACCCGGCCCTGCCGGCACGGCTGTGGACGGACGGTGCTTCAACCTCCGTCCACAGCCTGCCTGTTGGCTGCAGTGCCCGCGTGCCCGGGCGGCGCGGGACTCCTCGCACTCGTCAGACGGACGCAGGCGCCCGCTGCTCCCCGAGCACGAAACCGGGGTCGACCTGGGCGGCCAGATCCGCGCCGGTCTTCTCGTTGCCCCAGCTCTCGGCGTTGCGCAGATGGAAGTGGACCATCTGCCGCGTGTAGCGCTCCCAGTCGCGCCGCTCGTACGCCCCGTCCGCCGCCTCCTGAAGTACGTCCAACGCCCGGCGGTTGGCGGTCTCCAGTTCCGGGAGCGGCCGCGGCCGCCCCTTCTCCATCGCGCGCACCCAGTCGGAGTGGCCGAAGGCGGTCAGCAGGTCGTCCCCGGCCTCTTCCCGCAGGAAGTCCAAGTCGTCCTCGCTGTGCACCTTGTTGCCCACGACGGCCAACGGGACGCCGAAGTCCCGCGCGTACTCCTTGTACTGGCGGTAGACGGAGACGCCCTTGCGGGTCGGTTCGGCGACGAGGAACGTCATGTCGAAGCGTGTGAACATCCCGGACGCGAAGGAGTCGCTGCCCGCGGTCATGTCGACGACCACGAACTCGCCGCGCCCGTCGACAAGATGGTTCAGGAAGAGCTCCACGGCGCCGGTCTTGGAGTGGTAGCACGCGACACCCAGGTCGGCCTCGGTGAAGGGCCCCGTGGCCATCAGCCGCACCTCGTCACCCTCCAGGGGGAGGGTGCGCGCGCAGGCCTCGTAGAGCGGGTTCTGCTCGGTGATCCGCAGCAGGCGCGAACCCTCTCCGGGCGGCGTCGTCTTGATCATCGTCTCGGACGAGGCGATGCGTGGATTCGAGCCGCGCAGCCACTCCTTGATGAGCGGGAGCTGCGCGCCCATGGAGGGGAGCGCAGCCGCTTCGGCCTCGTCCATTCCCAGCGCGGCGCCGAGGTGCTGATTGATGTCCGCATCCACCGCGACCACCGGCACGTGCGCCGCGGCCAGCTGACGGATGAACAGTGAGGACAGCGTCGTCTTGCCACTGCCGCCCTTGCCAACGAAAGCGATTTTCATGAACAAGAGCGTAGGGGTGCGGGCGGAGGGGGAGCCGGGACGGGGTGACGAGGACCACTCGTTCGTGCGACGTGGGTTGCGGTGCGGCCTCCGCGTAGGGTCATGCGCATGAGTAGTGCCGCTGACCCCCTGGCTCCCCTGGGGGCGTTGCCCGGCGTCCAGGACGCCGTGGATTCCGTGAGGAAGTCCGTCGACCGGATCTACGGACACCGCGTGATGCGCCGCCGCAGCAGTGAGGTGAGCGCGGAGGCGGCGCTGCGCGGAGCACGGGCGTCCGCCGCGCTCGAAGGCGCCGACTGGGCGCTGGAGGAGCTGCGTCGGCGTACGGACTTCGGAGCCGACGGCGAGCCCCGTACGGTCGGAGCCGCACTCCGGACGACGGCCGAAGCAGGTCAACTCCTCGACGTATGGGGGCAGTCGCCGCTGCGGGTGCTGGCCCGGCTGCATCTCGTCGCGGCGGGAGGAGCAGGGCCCGACGAGACGGTGGGCCGGCCGCGCCTCAAGGGTGAGCCGGTGACCGGGCCCCGCCGGGAGAAGGAGCCGCCGGACGCGGACGAGGTCGCGGCACGGCTGGACGCCCTCGCCCGGATCGTGGCGGACGGGAGCGAGGCGCCCGCGCTGGTGCTCGCCGCCGTCGTGCACGGGGAACTGGCCACGCTGCGGCCGTTCGGCTCGTACAACGGCCTGGTGGCCCGCGCGGCCGAGCGGGTCGTCCTGGTCGGCAGCGGCCTCGACCCCAAGTCGATCTGTCCGGCCGAGGTCGGCCAGGCCGAGCAGGGGCGTGACGCGTACGAGCGGGCGCTCGACGGCTACGCCTCGGGGACGCCCGAGGGCATGGCCGCATGGATCGGGCACTGCGGGACGGCCCTCGAACTCGGTGTGCGTGAGACCACGGCGGTGTGCGAGGCGCTGCAGCGCGGGGCCGCATAGCGCGCGAGTGCCGTGAGAGAGCCCTGCGGGGCGGGTGCGGAGATGCGCGGCGCGGAGCGGAACCGGGGCCGAGGTCCGCAAGGGTGGCGCCGGGGGCGCAGAGTTGCGGCGGCACCGTCGTGGACAGTGCCGCCGCTGGCACGGATCCCGGGTTACCAGTGCGTGCTCTCATAGTTCCCGTCAGGCCGGAACTTCGCCCGTCTCCTGGCGGGTCAACCCTTTACGCGGGCTCAGCGTCGCGTGGGTGCCCGGTATTCATGCAAGGCGGTCCGTGGGGCCTTGTGCGTACCGGCAAACTCTCTGTTGCCGCTGGTCTCGCGGGCCGTCAATTCCTTTGTACTGCGCGCCGCGACGATGTGGAACCCCTGGCCTCTGATCTTTACCTTTGCCGTCAAACACGCTCGAACCGGGCGCCCCTGCGCTGGCTCGTGTACCAGACCAGTCCGGCAGTGGCGGCGGCCGCTCCCACTGCGGCCGCGGCGATGGCCAGCGCCGGCCGGGACGGCATGGACAGGCTGGGAATGCGTTCCTTGAGCCGGACCGGGCGGGAGAAGGTCAGGACCGGCCAGTCACGGCCGAGTGCCTCCTTGCGCAGCGCCCGGTCCGGATTGACCGCGCAGGGATTGCCGACGGCCTCCAGCATGGGGATGTCTGTGACCGAGTCGCTGTAGGCGTAACACCGGCTCAGGTCGTACCCCTCGGACTCCGCGAGCGAAGCGATCGCCTCCGCCTTGGCCGGGCCGTATGCGTAGTACTCGATCTCGCCCGAGTAGCAGCCTTCCTCGACGACCATCCGGGTTGCCACGACGCGGTCCGCACCGATCAACTCCCCGATCGGCTCGACGACTTCGGCGCCCGAGGTCGAGACGATGACGACGTCGCGCCCGGCGAGGTGGTGCTCCTCGATGAGGGAGGCCGCCTCGTCGTAGATGATGGGGTCGATGAGGTCGTGGATCGTCTCGGCGACGATGTCCTTCACCTGCTCCACGTTCCACCCGCGGCACAGGGCGGATAGATACTCGCGCATCCGCTCCATCTGATCGTGGTCCGCGCCCCCGAGGAGATATACGAACTGGGCGTAGGCAGTGCGTAGTACCGCACGGCGATTGATCAGGCCACCCTGGTAGAAGGATCTGCCGAAGGCGAGCGTGCTCGACTTCGCAATGACCGTCTTGTCCAGATCGAAGAACGCGGCTGTGCGGCGCATCGCTAGGTTTTCCACGAAGCCGAGCATAGGCGCCAACCATTCGGCGTAAGCTGGGGCGCGTGGGTTTGCCTGAGAAGGCCCTCGGGTACACCATGGAAGTCACGGATCGTTCGCGACCGTGCTAACCCGGCCCGACTCCTCCCCCCCCGAGTCGGCCCTGGGGACGACCCCCGCTCTCCCCCCCGGCGGGGGTCGTCGCATGTCCAAGGCCCTTTCTGCCTTTCAGTGATCATTCTTCGTCTCCTCGGCGATCTTCGAGGGCCCAGCGTCCCGTCTCTCCGCTTCGTGACTGAGTGTAATCGACGGAATGCTCTCCGGAAGTCGCCAGGATGGGTGACGGAGTTATTCACAACCCTAGGTGTGTCCACAGTTTTGGCCCATGATCACCAAGCTTTTCGCGTTCACCGCACAGTGATTCCCGACAGGGCCCGCAAGCGTTTGCGGGAGTGAGCCTGTGAACCGCGAAGGGGGTCTGGAACGTGGCCGAAACCATTCTGATTGTCACCGAGGACGAAGAACTCCTTGACGATCTGCTGAGACTGTGTGCGGCCGCCGGGGCAGAAGCGGAAGTTGTGCACGGAGCGCCGCAGGATCGGATGGCATGGGCGGGATGGAGCGGCGCGAAGGCATGGGAGAAGGCCCCGCTGGTCCTCGTCGGTGACGACTGCGCGGGCGCCCACGCGCTGGGCGGCGCTCCCGGCTCGGAGCCATCCGGAATCCTGCGCAGGGCAGGAGTGCTGCTCGTCGGCAAGGACTTGGACAACCCAGGTGTGTGGGAGCGCGGCGCCCGCATCGGAGCCGAGGGCGTCGTCATGCTGCCCGATGCCGAGAGCTGGCTCGCGGGCCGGATCGCCGATGCGTCCGAGTGCGTCGGACGGCCTGCCCTGACGGTCGGAGTCCTGGGCGGGCGCGGCGGCGCCGGAGCCTCGACGCTGGCCTGTGCCCTGGCCGTCACGGCCGCACGGGAGGGGCAGCGCACGATGCTCGTCGACGGAGACGCCCTCGGCGGCGGTCTCGACGTGCTGCTCGGCGGAGAACGGACGGAGGGACTGCGATGGCCGGCGTTCGCGGAGTCGCGGGGGCGGGTCGGCGGCGGTGCGCTCGAGGAATCACTGCCGAGACTGCACGACTTGAGCGTGCTCAGCTGGGACCGGGGGGACTCCGTGCTGATCCCCGCGGACGCGATGAAGTCCGTGCTCTCCGCCGCGCGTCGGCGCGGTGGCGTGGTCGTCGTCGACCTGCCGAGGCGTGTGGACGAGACGGTCGCCGAGGCCCTGGCACAGACGGATCTCGGGCTGCTGCTGGTGCCCGCGGAGTTGCGTGCCGTGGCTGCGGCGCACCGTGTCGCCTCGCGTACGCAGATGGTGCTGCGTGATCTGAGGGCGGTCGTGCGCACGCCTGGCGGCCCCGGTGGTTCGCGGGGCTATGGACCCGGGCTCGACGAGGGCGAGGTCGCGAGGCTGCTGCGTCTGCCGCTCGCGGGCGAACTCCCTTGGGAACCCGGGCTGTTGGAGGCAGCAGAGCGCGGAGTGCCGCCGGGCACGCGTACGAGCGGAGTGCTGGCCCGCTTCTGCCGGGACTTCTGGGCGCAGGCGCTGAGCGGCGGAGTGAGCGGCGGGGGTGTCTCCGTATGAGGGTGAGGCAGGAGCCGGTGGCGGCGAGCGGGCAGGGTTCGGGTGCGGAGGCCGAGCCGGGTGGAGGCTCGGCGTCGGAGGGCTCCGGCGCGGTCACCGGCGGGGCTCGGGAGCGGACCCTGCTCGACGCGGTGCGCAGAAGGCTCGCCGAGACGGGAGCCGAGCCGACGCCGGCGCGGGTGGCCGCGGCTCTGCGCGCCCATGGACGGCTGCTGGGTGACAGCGCGGTGCTGGGCGTGGTGGAGGCCCTGCGCTCGGAGATGGTGGGCACCGGCCCGCTGGAGCCGCTGCTGGCGGAGCCGGATGTCACAGACGTGCTTGTCACCCGCCCGGACGAAGTGTGGGTCGACCGCGGCAGGGGTCTGGAACGTACCGATGTGCGCTTCCCTGACGCGGCATCAGTGCGGCGGCTGGCCCAGCGGCTCGCCACCTCGGCGGGGCGGCGGCTGGACGATGCGAGGCCGTGGGTGGACGCCCGGCTCCCGGACGGCACCCGGTTGCATGCCGTGCTTCCGCCGGTGGCTGTGGGCTCGACGTGCCTTTCGCTGAGGGTGGTGCGCCACAAGGCGTTCAGCCTCCGTGAGCTTGCCGACGCGGGGACGGTCCCGCCGGGCGGCGAGCGGCTTCTGCGGGCGGTGCTGGAGTCGAGACTCTCGTTCCTGATCAGTGGTGGTACGGGCTCGGGCAAGACGACACTGCTCAGTTCGCTGCTGGGGCTCGTGGGCCCGGAGGAACGGATCGTCCTCGCCGAGGACTCGGCGGAACTCCGCCCCGACCACCCCCATGTCGTACGTCTCGAGGCGCGGCCCGCGAATCAGGAGGGAGCAGGGCGGGTGGCCCTGGACGATCTGGTGCGGCAGGCGCTGCGCATGCGTCCGGACCGGCTGGTCGTCGGCGAGGTCCGCGGAGCCGAAGTGACCGATCTGCTGGCGGCGTTGAACACCGGGCATGAGGGTGGCTGCGGCACCGTGCACGCGAATGCCGCCGGCGATGTTCCCGCCCGTCTGGAGGCTCTCGGCACGACGGCCGGGTTGGACAGGACCGCACTCCACAGCCAGCTTGCCGCGGCGCTCGATGTGCTGGTGCACCTGGTTCGGGACTCGTCCGGGAAGCGGCGTATCGCGGAGATCCATGTGCTGGATAGGGACCGGGAGGGGCTTGTCACAACCGTTCCGGCAGTGGCCTGGGGCGAGTTCGGATTCGTGGAGAAGCGCGGTGCGGCGCGGCTGTGGGAGATGTGCGGCCGAGGCCGGAGCAGTCCCGGCGACGAAGGAGAGCAGCGCGGACCCGTCCTTCCCGTACGTACGGCGGATCCGGGCCTCACGCAGCAGGGGGGATCGCGGTGACGGGGGCAGCGGGGCATTCGGTGGCGGGCGCCGAGGCGGCGCCCATGTACGCGGCGATGGTGTGTGCGGGCGCGGCGGCGTGGCTGATGGCGGGCGGTGACGACGGCGTGCGCCGGGCGAGGCTGCTGCTGGCCGGGGCGGGCCAGGCGGCGGAACCGGGTCCGAGGCTGCCCTTGAGGCTCGCCGGATTCGTGGCGTTCTTACGCGGGCGGTTCGGAGGGCCGGACGCACACGCGTGGTGGTGCGCGTTGGGCGGTGCACTTCTGGGTCTGCTGGGGGAGTCCTGGCTTCCTCCGGTGGCTGGGGCCGTCGCGGTTCCGGTCGTACGGAGGCGGCTGCGCAGGCGGGAGCGAGGCAAGGCGAAGGAGCGCAGGGCCACGGCCGTGGTGGAGCTCTGCGGTGCCGTCTCGGGTGAACTGCGCGCGGGGAGAAGCCCGGATCGGGCTCTGCTGTCGGCGGGCGGCATCGCGCTGAGGGAGCTGGGGGACGGCGGCGCGGCGGTGCTGGCGGCGGCCCGGTTCGGCGGTGACGTCCCAGGTGCGATGCGGGAGGCGGCACGAAGTCCCGGTGCTGAGGGGCTGCGTGGCGTGGCGGCCTGCTGGCAGGTGGCCGTCGAGGGAGGCGCGGGCCTGGCCACAGGCCTCGACAAGGTCTCCGATGCGTTGCGGGCGGAGCGGGACGGACGTGAGGAGCTGCGGTCGCTTCTGGCGGGGCCCCGGTCGACGGCCGTCGTGCTCGCGCTGCTTCCGGCGTTCGGGCTGCTGCTCGGTACTGCGATGGGTGCCGCTCCGATGCGGGTGCTGCTCCACGGCCAGGCCGGACTGGCCTGCCTCGTCGCCGGGGGGCTTCTGGAGTGGGCGGGCATCGCCTGGGTCGCCAGGATCGTACGGACGGCGGAGGGACGCACCGATGTGCGTCAGGGGGAGCGCGGGGAGCAGCGGACATGAGCGGAAGTGGCTCTTACGGCCTCATCGGCTGGACGTTGATGTGGGTGACCCTGCTGGGAAGCGCGGGGTGCGCCGTGTCTTCCTCGTGGGAGCGGTGGCGCGGACGCCGAGTGCGGCACCGGACGCGGGCTTTGCTTGCACGGCCCGGGGCCGCGCGTACGAGAGGGAAGTGGCGCTCCCTCACGGGGGTGGTCACGTGGTCGGCCCGGAGATTCGGACGGCGGAGGCTGCGCGAGGCGGCAGCGGCGCTGGGGGTGGGTGCGTTCCTCGCGGTCGTGGTCGGCGGGGCCGCCGGTTGGGTCCTCGCCTGCGTGGGTGCGTACGGAGTCCGGTGGTGGATGCGCCGCAGGTCGGTCGGCGAGGCCGGAGCTGAAGAGACGGACGCGGCCCGTGCCGCCGCCGAACAGCTGCCGCTGGCAGCCGAGTTGATGGCGGCATGCCTGGCCGCAGGGTCGGACCCGGCGCAGGCCTCCGATGCGGTCGGCCGTTCGCTGGGCGGGCCGATCGGGATACGCCTGAGCCGTACGGCCACCGAGCTGCGGCTCGGAGCCGAACCGGCCGCGGCGTGGGCGCACTTCGCCTCCCTGCCGGACAGCGAGGGCTTCGTCCGCAGCATGGAACGGGCCGGTACGGCGGGTGCCCCGGCCGTGGACCAGGTGACGCGGCTGACCCGGGAGCTCCGCGCCCGCCGCGCTCGCGACGCGTCGGCCCGCGCCCGACGTGCCGCCGTCCTGGTGACCGGGCCCCTGGGGCTGTGCTTCCTGCCGGCCTTCCTGGCGGTCGGGGTGGCCCCGGTGGTGATCGGCCTCGCGGGCTCGCTGTTGTGAGACCGACCGGCGACGGCACCGATCGGTACCGAGACCGTCGGTACCGCGACGGGCGAAGCCCGAGCGCGCACGACCCAGAAGTACGCACGACCCGAGAAGTACGCACGACCGGAGCACGCACGACCCGAGAAGACGCACAGCCCAAGAAGCACGCACGGGTGAAGAACAGTTCAGAGGACCAGCCCAGAAGTACGAACGAACGACAGCAGGGGGAACCATGTCCGGGAAGTTCCGTCGGGCCGCGTGCACCGCGCTCAGCCCGCTCACGTCCGCCGTCCGCCGCCGACTGCGCCGGACCGGCGGGCAGTTGACGTCCGACGCGGGGATGAGCACCGCGGAGTACGCGGTCGGCACAGTCGCCGCGTGCGGCTTTGCCGCGGTGCTCTACAAGGTCGTGACCAGCGGTTCGGTCAGCGCCGGGATGCGACAGCTGATCGAGAGGGCGCTCGATGCCCAGTTCTGACGGCGGCTATGTGACTGCCGAGACCGCGGTGGTGATCCCCGCCCTCGTCCTGCTCTTCGGAATGCTGCTGTGGGGTGAGATGGCGGCGGCAGCACATATCCAGTGCGTCGACGGTGCCAGGGCGGGTGCGCGTGCGGCGGCGCGGGGCGAAGCGGAGGCGGCGGTGCGCTCCGCCGTGCGGTCGGCGGCGCCCAGGGGAGCCACGGTGGAGACGGCCAGGGAAGGGCAGTTGGTGCATGTTCGCGTACGGGCACGCACCGTCGGCCCGGGGCCGCTGACCCTCGGGCTCAGCGCCGAGGCGGTGGCCATGGCCGAGGAGGGAACTGGGGGACTCGCGTATGCCGGGCGGTGACCGGGGTTCAGCCACTGTGTGGGCGGCCCTCAGCGGGGTGGTGCTGTGCGGCGCCCTGGCCGTGGTGCTGGGCCTCGGCCAGGCCGTCTCCGCACGGCACCGTGCGGGAGCGGGGGCCGATCTGTCGGCGTTGGCAGCCGCCGACCGGGCCCTCGAAGGGCGGGCGAAGGCCTGTGCCGCCGCCGAAGTGGTCGCCCGTGCCCAGGACGCCCGGCTGGTGCGGTGCGCCGTCACCGGCGAGATCGCGGATGTCTCCGCGCAAGTGCGGTTCGGGCCGTATGCGCCCACGGTCCGGGCCCGGGCGGGGCCGCCCGCGGCAGGGTCGGGCTTCGATGCGGGTGCTCTCGGCGCCGCCGGGGCTCTCGCCGAAGCGGGCCCCGTGCGTACGACACCGCCGGGGCGCTCAGGCGGCGGAGGCCAGCAGCTCCGTGAGGAGACGGACGGCTCCCCGCTTGTGAAGGGGATCGTTCCCGTTGCCGCACTTGGGCGACTGGATGCACGAGGGGCACCCGGCCTCGCACTCGCAGGCTGCGACGGCGTCCCGCGTGGCGGTGAGCCACTCTCGCGCCGTACGGAAGGCACGTTCGGCGAAGCCCGCACCGCCCGGCTGCCCGTCGTAGACGAAGACGGTCGGCAGCAGGGTGTCGGGATGCAGCGCGATGGAGACTCCGCCGATGTCCCAGCGGTCGCATGTGGCGAAGAGCGGCAGCAGACCGATGGCTGCGTGCTCGGCGGCGTGCAGCGCACCGGGGAGCACCGAGGGCTCGATCGCCGCGGCCTCCAGCTGGTCCTCGGAGAGCGTCCACCAGACGGCACGGGTGCGCAGAGTACGCGGGGGAAGGTCGAGTTTGGTCTCTCCCATGACCTCGCCCGTGATGATGCGGCGGCGCAGATAGGAGACGACCTGGTTGGTCACCTCCACGGTGCCGTAGCACAACCGGGCCTCGCCCCAAGGGATTTCCTCGTCGGTCTCGAGCACGGAAACGGACGTGGTGTCCCTGGCCATCGTCGTCCAGGGCGGGGTGGCTTCCTCCACCAGAGCCACGGAGTTCTCGAGATCGAGGTCCCGGACCACATAGGTGCGCCCCTGATGCAGGTGGACGGCGCCTTCGTGGACGGTGGAGTGAGCCGCTCCCGCGTCCACCGTGCCCAGGAGCCTGCCTGTGCCGTCCTCGACGACCTGGACGGGTGTGCCGCCCGAGCCGCGGATGTCGGCGAGGTCGCAAGCTCGCTCCTTGAGCGTCCAGTACCAGGAGGCTCCGCGCCGGCGAAGGAGCTTGCGCTCCTCCAACTGGCGCAGGAGGTCGGCGAAGCCCGGCCCGAAGAGCCCGGAGTCGGCCTCGCCGAGCGGAACCTCGGCAGCGGCGGCACACAGATGGGGAGCCAGGACATACGGGTTGTCCGGGTCGAGGACCGTCGATTCGACCGGTGCCCGGAAGAGCGAATCGGGGTGGTGCACGAGATACGTGTCGAGCGGATCGTCGCGGGCGACTAGTACGGCGAGTGCGCCCTCCCCTGTGCGGCCCGCACGGCCCGCCTGCTGCCACACCGACGCCCGTGTGCCCGGATAGCCGGTGATGAGCACCGCGTCCAGACCTGAGACGTCGACGCCGAGTTCGAGGGCGTTGGTGGCGGCAAGGCCGAGGAGCTCGCCCGTGTGCAGGCTGCGTTCGAGGGCGCGGCGCTCCTCCGGCAGGTAGCCGCCCCGGTACGCCGCGACGCGGCCGCTCAGCGAACGGTCCACGGCAGCGAGACGGTCCTGCGCGATGAGGGAGATGAGTTCCGCGCCGCGCCGGGAGCGTACGAAGGCGACGGTGCGTACACCCTCGACGGCCAGGTCCGTGAGCAGTTCCGCGGACTCGGCGGTGGCGGTGCGTCTCACCGGGGCGCCGCGCTCGCCTTCCAGGTCGGTCAGCGGCGGTTCCCACAGCGCGAAGACCAACTCGCCCCGGGGGGACGCGTCTTCGGTCACCTCCGCAACGGGGACTCCGGTCAGGCGGGTTGCGGCCTCGCCCGGTTCGGCGGCGGTCGCCGAGGCGAGGAGGAAGACGGGATCGGAGCCGTAGCGCGCGCACACCCGGCGCAGCCTCCGTATGACCTGGGCGACGTGGGATCCGAAAACCCCGCGGTAGGTGTGGCATTCGTCGATGACGACGTAGCGCAGTGAGCGCAGGAAGGAGGCCCAGCGGGCGTGGGCCGGGAGTATTCCGCGGTGCAGCATGTCCGGGTTGGTGAGCACGTAGTTGGAGAAGACCCGTACCCACTCGCGCTCTTCGACGGGTGTGTCCCCGTCGAAGACGGCAGGACGTACGGAGGTGCCCAGCGGCGCGGCCACTTCGGCGACGGCCCGGCGCTGGTCCGCGGCGAGCGCCTTGGTCGGCGCGAGGTACAGGGCGGTGCTCCCGCGTCCGCCCCGGCGCTCCGTCCGGCCCTGCCCCCCTGCCGAGGCCCGTGCCTCGCCCCGGGCCGTGCCCGCGCTGCCTCCGGCACGTCCGGCACCCCCGTCACCTCCGGCACCTCCGACATCCCCGGTACCGCCGTCCGCACCGTCGAGGAGCGCGCTCAGAACAGGCAGGAGATACGAGAGGGACTTGCCGGAGGCGGTGCCTGTGGCGATGATCACTGACTCGCCGCGGAGAGCATGCCGGGCAGCGCGTGCCTGGTGCTCCCAGAGCCGCTCGATACCGGACTCCCTTACGGCGTCGACCACTTCAGGCCGGATCTGCTCGGGCCAGGCGGCATGGCGACCGATTCGTGGGGGCAAGTGCTCCGTATGAGTGATACGCGCAGCCCTGCCTTCCCCGGCGGTGAGTTGGGCGAGCACCGTACGAGGATCGCTGTCCGAGACCTTGCGGGAGGGCACAGCAGGTGAGCGTACGCTCGTGCCGACCAGACGAGGTCGGCCGGCCGCGGGCACCGGAGGTGTAACCGGCGCGACGCACAAAGACAGCAAGGCGTCGTGCGTGCAGGCCGGTAAGTGATTGAATGCTTCTGCGGCTGCCGATCCGCCTGCTGTCCCGGCCTCTCCTCGGCCGGGATGTCTCAGTTGGTGGACGACTCGATAGCAAGGTGCTGGAGGATCCGTGGACCTGTCCCTGTCGACCCGGACTGTCGGCGATCGGACGATCGTCGAGGTCGGTGGCGAGATTGATGTATACACCGCGCCCAAGCTGCGCGAGCAGCTGGTCGAGCTTGTGAACGACGGGAGTTACCACCTCGTCGTGGACATGGAAGGCGTGGACTTCCTGGACTCCACCGGGCTCGGTGTGCTCGTCGGCGGGCTCAAGCGGGTGCGTGCCCATGAGGGCTCGCTGCGTCTGGTGTGCAACCAGGAGCGCATTCTCAAGATCTTCCGTATCACCGGTCTGACCAAGGTGTTCCCGATCCACGGCTCCGTGGACGAGGCCGTCGCGGCGACCGACTGAAGTCCGCGCGCAAGCGGGCCGGATACCGGAACGACGTTGGAGGTGCCGGGCGCATGCAGCCCGGCACCCGGGAATGTGTTCAAGGCAAGTTCGAGGGGGATGGCATGGCCATCGTGGAACTCCGATTCAGTGCGCTGCCGGAGCATGTGCGTACGGCGAGGCTGGTGGCTGCCGCGGTCGCGCGGCGAGCAGGGGTGGACGAGGCTGTGCTCGACGAGGTCCGGCTCGCGGTGGGCGAAGCGTGTTCGCGCGCCGTCGGGCTGCACGTACTCCACGGCGTCGAGAGCCCAGTGCGGGTGGCGTTGATCGAGGAGGAGAAGAAGTTCTCCATCGAGGTCGGTGACGCAACCCCGACAGCAGCCGCCGCACACGCCGCCACCGGTCCCGATGCCTCCGCGGCGCCCGCGGGTACGTCCGAGGACGAGGAGGCCGAGAGCGAGATGGGCCTCGCGGTCATCAGCGGCCTCGTCGACGACGTCGAAGTGACCGCCGATGAGAACGGCGGACTGATCCGCATGAGTTGGCCTGTGACGCCGGCGCCGGTTCTGCCCTGACCGGGCGTGGCCGCCGGCCGGGCGGCCCGCACACAACGCGGGTCGGGCTCCGGACCGGATGAGCCGCCGGGCTTGCTGCCTGTCTGCTGACGGCCTGCTCCGCTCCAGCCTGAAGCAGGCACCGAGTCAGTTGATCAGGGCCATGGACAGCAGCCGCTGGCTCAAGCCTCCGTAAGGTCCGCCGGACCGGCCCTGAATCGACCCCGGGACCCGCCTTGGAAGCAGCGCTCCGGAAGCGGCCTCGCGGTGGCGCACAGACCTGGCCCCATCCCGGTCGCACACCCCGGTCACACTCCCTGGTCACCCAGCAGGAACGGCGCTCTGACCAGGTACGCCCGGGCGCCGCCGGAGGCCACTGCCGAAGCGGTAGCAAGATGTTGCGGGATCTTCATCAAGCGATTCCGATCACCTCACACGCCACATGAGTCCCATCCGCACCAGGTCGGCACCGGCTGCCGACCCGGGGCGCGGAAGCAATTCCTGAACTGATTTGATGGGAAAAATGGGGCCTGCAGGGCTACGGCGGTGATCATTTTTTACAGAGTCAGCATTTTTGTAAACGTACCTCGTACGAGCGAATTCCGCACACGAACTCCATTTGATCTCCGCTGTTGAAGGCGGATCGCCGAAACGGTGCACTGTTTTGTTCTGGAGCTGATCCCTACAATCCGTCCACATCTTTGCAAGCAGGAGCCGGCCACCGAACCGCGCGCCCCTGCGCCAAGCGTCAAGGAGGACGAATGGCGGGGCACCTCAGCCCATCCCAGAACCACCAGCACCTCGCTGATGCCATGCTGACCACTGGCAATCGCGGTCTCGTCATCGTGATCGCGCTGGTCGCCCTGGCAGCTCTCGGCGTCGCCGTCGTGCTGGTCCGTCAAGTACTCGCCGCGAGCGAGGGCACCGACAGCATGAAGAAGATCGCTGCTGCCGTGCAGGAAGGCGCGAACGCCTATCTTGCCCGCCAGTTGCGCACACTCGGCATTTTCGCCGTAGTGGTCTTCTTCCTGTTGTTCTTGTTGCCTGCCGATGACATGAACCAGCGTGTAGGACGTTCGTTGTTCTTCCTGGTCGGCGCCGGATTCTCCGCCGCCACCGGCTATATCGGCATGTGGCTAGCGGTACGCAGCAACGTACGAGTGGCTGCGGCCGCCCGTGAGGCGACCCCCGAGGACGGGGAGCCCGCTGCTGATCTGACCCAGGTCTCGCACAAGGCCATGAAGATCGCCTTCCGTACGGGCGGCGTCGTCGGCATGTTCACCGTCGGGCTCGGCCTGCTGGGCGCGGCCTGCGTCGTGCTCGTCTACGCCGCGGACGCTCCCAAGGTGCTGGAGGGCTTCGGCCTCGGCGCCGCACTGATCGCGATGTTCATGCGTGTCGGCGGCGGCATCTTCACCAAGGCCGCGGACGTCGGTGCCGACCTCGTCGGCAAGGTCGAGCAGGGCATCCCCGAGGACGACCCGCGTAACGCCGCGACCATCGCGGACAACGTCGGCGACAACGTCGGCGACTGCGCGGGCATGGCCGCGGACCTCTTCGAGTCCTACGCCGTGACGCTGGTCGCAGCGCTCATCCTGGGTACTGCCGTCTTCGGCAACGACGGGCTCACCTTCCCGCTGATGGTCCCGGCCATCGGCGTGATCACGGCCATGATCGGCGTGTTCACGGTGGCACCGCGCACCAAGGACCGCAGCGGCATGACGGCGATCAACCGCGGTTTCTTCATCTCCGCGCTGATCTCCCTGGTCCTGGTCGCCATCGCGGCGTACACGTATCTCCCCTCCAGCTACGCCGACTTGAAGGGCGTGGCCGGGACCGATGCGCAGGAGATCCTCGGTCACAGCGGTGACCCGCGGGTGCTGGCAGTCGTCGCGGTCGCCATCGGCATCGTGCTCGCCGCGGTGATCCAGCAGCTGACGGGCTACTTCACCGAGACCAACCGCAAGCCCGTAAGGGACATCGGCCGGACGTCGCTGACCGGCCCGGCCACGGTCATTCTCTCGGGTATCTCCATCGGTCTGGAGTCGGCCGTCTACACGGCCATTCTGATCGGGCTGAGCGTGTACGGGGCGTTCCTCCTCGGAGGCGGCACCGTGATGCTGGCGCTCTTCGCCGTGGCCCTCGCGGGCACCGGTCTGCTGACCACGGTCGGCGTCATCGTCGCCATGGACACCTTCGGTCCGGTCTCCGACAACGCTCAGGGCATCGCCGAGATGTCCGGTGACGTCGAGGGCGCGGGCGCCCAGGTGCTCACCGACCTCGACGCGGTGGGCAACACCACCAAGGCGATCACCAAGGGCATCGCCATCGCCACGGCCGTACTGGCCGCGGCGGCGCTCTTCGGTTCGTACCGTACGGAGCTCGTCAGCGCGCTCAGCGAGGCCGGGGAGAGCAGCGGCAAGATGCTGCAGCTCCTCGACATCGCGCAGCCCAGCACGCTGGTCGGGCTGATGCTCGGCGCGGCCGTCGTCTTCCTGTTCTCCGGGTTGGCGATCAACGCGGTGTCGCGGTCGGCGGGCGCGGTCGTCTACGAGGTCCGCCGGCAGTTCCGTGAGAAGCCCGGGATCATGGACTACACGGAGAAGCCGGAGTACGGACGCGTCGTCGACATCTGCACGAAGGACGCCCTGCGCGAGCTGACGACGCCCGGTCTGCTGGCCGTGATGTCGCCGATCCTGGTGGGCTTCACCTTCGGCGCCGGTGCTCTGGCGGCGTTCCTGGCCGGCGCGATCGGCGCGGGCACGCTGATGGCCGTCTTCCTGGCCAACTCCGGTGGTGCCTGGGACAACGCCAAGAAGCTCGTCGAGGACGGGCATCACGGCGGCAAGGGCAGCGAGGCCCACGAGGCCACCATCATCGGCGACACGGTCGGCGACCCGTTCAAGGACACCGCGGGCCCGGCCATCAACCCGCTGCTGAAGGTGATGAACCTGGTGGCGCTGCTCATCGCTCCCGCAGTCATCCAGTTCTCCTACGGTGACGACGCGAGCGTGGGCGTACGGGCCGTCGTCGCGCTGATCTCCGCGGGAGTGGTCATCGGTGCCGTCTACATCTCGAAGCGGCGCGGGATCGCCATGAGCGACTCCGACACCGACTCCGAGAACGGGAGCGGCGACGCCGGCAACGAGACGGAGCGCACGGCGAAGCCGAGCGATCCCGTCGCGGCCTCATGAGGTCCTGACAGGTCACATTGCATCAACAGAAGGGCGGGCAGGGCGCGTTGGCGCCCTGCCCGCCCCACTGTTGTCTGTGGGGCACCACACACAGGTCGGCAGGGTGGCTCAAATGGCTACAATGCGGTGCAAATTTCCAGCCCGACTCGCCGCCGCCGACCCCTGGGCGTGTATGTTCCGGGCCGAACAGCCACGGAAGGGACCGATCCGGTGAACAAGAAACTTGCGGCTGCACTCTCCGGGAGTGCGGCCATCGCACTCACGCTGACCGGTTGCAGCGACGACAGCGGCGCGCAGGCGGACGAGTGGGCCAAGCAGGTCTGCGACCAGGTCCAGCCTCAGGTGAAGAAGATCCAGGAGGCCAACGCGTCGATCAACGACGCGTCCCAGGAGAAGAACTCCTCGGAGGACGTGAAGAAGACCGACGCCGCGGCCTTCGAGAAGATCTCCGGCGCCTACAAATCCCTCGGCGACGCGGTCGACAAGGCCGGCCCGCCGCCCGTCGACAACGGGGAGCAGCTGCACTCCGACGCGGTGAAGGAACTGCGCGGCATCTCGACGAAGTACGGCCAGCTGCGCAAGACGGTCGACGGCCTGAACACCAAGGACCAGGCGAAGTTCGCCGAGGGACTCCAGGGCATCGCCACCCAGCTCGACACGCTCGGCAAGAGCGGCGACAAGGCGCTGAGCAAGCTGCAGTCCGGCGACGTCGGCAAGGCGATGGCCAACCAGAAGGGGTGCAAGCGTCCAGGGAACTCGCCGAGCGTGTAGGTCCGCGGAGCGCAGCCTGGCAGGGCGTTCCCCGGGCGTCCCCCGTGGCGTTCCCCGGGCGGCGCACGCCGGCACCCCGGGACGTCACAATGGGTGCGTGAGTACGAGCGAGCGCCTTCCGTCAGCAGACCCCGACCGCACCGGCAGGCTCAGGGAGGCGTTGCGCGCCGCGAACTTCACCGCCGACGGTCTTCTCGACCTGCTCGGCGGCCCCGCGTACGCCGCCCTCGCACGGAGTGAGACCGTTCCGGCTCTGCGCGCGACCCGCGGAACGAGCCCCCTGGAAACGCTCGTCCGGCTCTTCCTGCTTCAGCAGGACGTCCCGCGCGAGCAGGCACGGGACGCGCTGCCCCTCGACGACGCGCTGCAGGACGGCTGGCTGCTGCCCGCGGAGGACGCCGGCAGCGCGGATGCCCAGGCCGCCACGGAGCCGGCGGTGCGGGCGACCGTGGACGTACGGCCCTACGGCGGGCCCGAGGGCCAGGACTGGTGGATCGTCGCCGACCTCGGATGCGCCGTCGGCGGCGCAGCGGGCGCAGGGACGACGGAGGGCACGCACGGCAGGGACGTCGTCCTCGGTGTCGGCGGTGCCTCGACCACGCTGGCCGGCATCACAGTGCGTACGCCCGTCGCGCGGGCCCTCGACATCGGGACCGGGTCCGGACTGCAGGCGCTGCACGCCGTGCAGCACGCCACCCGGGTAACCGCGACCGACCTCAACCCCCGCGCGGTCGCCGTCGCCGGGCTCACGCTGAGGCTCTCCGGGGCGTCCGGGGTGGAGCTGCGGGAGGGGGCGCTCTTCGAACCCGTCGCCGGCGACGAGCCGTACGACCTCATCGTCTCCAACCCGCCCTTCGTGATCTCGCCGGGTGCGCGGCTGACGTACAGGGACGGGGGCATGCCGGGCGACGATCTGTGCCGCACCCTCGTGGAGCAGTCCGCGGACCGGCTGGCGCAGGGCGGCTACTGCCAGCTGCTCGCCAACTGGGAGCACTCGCACGGCGAGGACTGGCGCGAGCGCCTGCGGTCCTGGGTGCCGCCCGGCTGCGACGCGTGGATCGTGCAGCGCGAGGTGCAGGACGTCGCGCAGTACGCGGAGCTGTGGCTGAGGGACGCCGGGGACCACCGTGCGGGAGATGCCGAGTACGCGGCCCGGTACGGCGAATGGCTGGACGAGTTCGAGCGCAGGGGCACGAGTGCGGTGGGGTTCGGCTGGATCACGCTGCGCAAGAGCGGTGCCGAGGAGCCGGGAATCACCGTGGAGGAGTGGCCCCACCCCGTCCAACAGCCCTTGGGCGAGGAGGTGGTTCAGCATTTCGAGCGTCAGGACTTCCTGCGCGCGACCGACGACGCCGCCCTGCTGGACTGTCACTTCCGGCTGGCCGACGGCGTCGTCCAGGAGCAGGTCGGGGCGCCCGGCGCGGAGGACCCGGAGCATGTGGTGCTGCGCCAGCAGCACGGGATGCGGCGGGCCACGAAGGTGGACACGGTGGGCGCGGGCTTCGCGGGAGTGTGCGACGGGTCGCTGCCCGCCTGGCGGATCCTCGACGCCATCGCTCAGCTGGTGGGGGAGGACCCGGTGATGCTGCGTGACCGCACGCCGGGGGCGATCCGGCTGCTGGTGGAGCAGGGCTTCCTGCTGCCGGTGGAGCCGGCCGGGTAAGCGAGCGGCCGGAGTGGGCGGGAGCAGGCAGACAGTGAAACCGGGGAGCAGCCAGGCAGGAAAGGGGACGAAGGGGCGGGAGGGGCTGGAGACGCAGCGGAGCGCCCGTGGGTCTCAGAGACCCCTCCGGGAACCCTGAGGATCTACGGAAGCCTCCGGAATCGCACACTCCGCACAGTCGTCGGTGATCGTCTTTTCGGCGTGAATTCGCTCATCAGGGGTGGTCCCCGGTTGTCCTCGGCGTGAGTATCGGGCGGTATCGGGCGGCAGGACCGGCGGATGTCGGGTTACCGTTCGAGTTGCGTTGCGGAGTTTTCCCGTTTGACACGGAGCCGGGATGTACCGTCACACTCCGCAGCGACACCGATGCCGTACGCCGACCGGAGAGAAGAGCGAGAAGTTGTCCCCGACCCGCGAGCCCGCAAACGGCGGGCGCCGACTCGTGATCGTCGAGTCGCCTGCCAAGGCCAAAACGATCAAGGGGTATCTCGGCCCCGGCTACGTGGTCGAGGCCAGCGTGGGGCATGTCCGGGACCTTCCCAACGGCGCCGCGGAGGTCCCCGCGAAGTACAAGGGGGAGTCCTGGGCGCGGCTCGGTGTGAACGTCAATCACGACTTCGAGCCGCTGTACGTGGTGAACACGGACAAGAAGGAACAGGTCAAGAAGCTCAAGCAGCTTCTCGCCGAATCCGACGAACTCCTGCTCGCCACCGATGAGGACCGCGAGGGCGAAGCCATCGCCTGGCATCTGCGCGAAGTCCTCAAGCCCAAGGTGCCGGTGCGCCGGATGGTCTTCCACGAGATCACGCAGGACGCCATCCAGGACGCGGTGCGCAATCCGCGCGACCTCAACCAGCGCCTCGTCGACGCCCAGGAGACGCGCCGCATCCTCGACCGCCTTTACGGCTACGAGGTCTCGCCCGTCCTGTGGAAGAAGGTCATGCCGCGGCTCTCGGCGGGCCGCGTGCAGTCGGTGGCGACGCGGCTGGTCGTCGAGCGTGAGCGCGAGCGCATGGCGTTCCGCTCCGCCGAGTACTGGGACCTGACGGCCACCTTCGCGACCGGGCAGGGCCACGGCCCGGGACAGGCCGGCGCGGGCGACCCGGGCACTTTCGGCGCGAGACTCAACACGGTCGACGGCCGTCGCGTGGCCCAGGGCCGTGACTTCGGCGCCGACGGACAGCTGAAGAACCCGGACCAGGTGCTGCATCTGGACGAGGAGAACGCCCGCACGCTCGCCTCCGCCCTCGCGGAGACGCGCTTCTCGGTGCGCTCCGTCGAGTCCAAGCCGTACCGCCGCTCGCCGTACGCCCCGTTCCGTACGACCACGCTCCAGCAGGAGGCCAGCCGCAAGCTCGGCTTCGGGGCGAAGATGACGATGCAGGTGGCGCAGAAGCTGTATGAGAACGGCTTCATCACCTATATGCGTACGGACTCCACGACTCTCTCGGACACTGCGGTGAGGGCCGCCCGCGCACAGGTCACGCAGCTCTACGGCGCCGAATACCTGCCTGAGCGGCCACGGGTCTACACCGGCAAGGTCAAGAACGCCCAGGAGGCGCACGAGGCGATCCGCCCCTCCGGTGACCGCTTCCGCACGCCGGCCGAAACGGGCCTGACGGGCGAGCAGTTCAGGCTCTACGAGCTGATCTGGAAGCGGACCGTCGCTTCCCAGATGAAGGACGCCACGGGCCAGTCGGTAACCGTACGGGTCGGCGGCCAGGCCTCGGACGGACGGGACGCCGAGTTCACCGCGACCGGCAAGATCATCACCTTCCACGGCTTCCTCAAGGCGTACGTCGAGGGCTCCGACGACCCCAACGCCGAGCTGGACGACCGCGAGCGCCGCCTCCCGCACGTCACCGAGGGCGACCCGCTCACCGCCGAGGAGCTGTCGGTCGACGGCCACGCGACCAAGCCGCCGGCGCGCTACACCGAGGCCACGCTCGTGAAGGAACTGGAGGAGCGGGAGATCGGCCGCCCCTCCACGTACGCCTCGATCATCAGCACCATCCTCGACCGGCGGTACGTCTTCAAGAAGGGGACGGCGCTGGTGCCCTCCTTCCTGAGCTTCGCCGTGGTGGGGCTGCTGGAGAAGCACTTCGGCCGGCTCGTCGACTACGACTTCACGGCCAAGATGGAGGACGACCTCGACCGCATCGCCGCGGGCAGCGCGGCCTCCGTGCCGTGGCTGCGCCGCTTCTACTTCGGCGAGGACGGCACCGCCGGCGACGGCGCTCCCGGTTCCGCGGCCGACTCCGGCAACGGCGACGGCGACCACCTGGGCGGTCTGAAGGAGCTCGTCTCCGACCTGGGCGCGATCGACGCCAAGGGCGTCTCGTCCTTCCCGGTAGGGGAGGGCATCACGCTGCGCGTGGGGCGCTACGGCCCGTACGTCGAGGGCCCGCCGCCCTCGCCGGACGAGCCCGGCCAGCGCGCCGACGTCCCCGACGACCTGCCGCCGGACGAGCTGACCGTCGAACTCGCCAAGGAGCTGCTGGCCAAGCCCAGCGGCGACTTCGAGCTGGGCACCGACCCGGAGACGGGCCGCCCGGTCGTGGCGCGGGACGGCCGGTACGGCCCGTACGTGACGGAGGTGCTGCCCGAGGGCACGCCGAAGACAGGCAAGAACGCCGTCAAGCCGCGCACCGCCTCGCTGCTGAAGTCGATGTCGCTGGACACGATCACGCTCGCGGACGCGCTCAGGCTGCTCTCACTGCCCCGGGTGGTGGGCACCGACCCCGGGTCCGGCGAGGAGATCACCGCGCAGAACGGCCGGTACGGGCCGTACATGAAGCGCGGCACCGACTCCCGTTCGCTGGAGACCGAGGAGCAGATCTTCACGATCACCCTCGACGAGGCCCTGGCGATCTACGCGCAGCCCAAGCAGCGCGGCCGCGCCGCGGCGAAGCCACCGCTGAAGGAGCTGGGCACCGACCCGCAGAGCGAGCGTCCCGTCGTCGTCAAGGACGGCCGCTTCGGCCCGTACGTGACCGACGGCGAGACGAACGCGACCCTGCGCCGTGACGACGACCCGGAGACCATCACGGCCGAGCGCGGTTTCGAACTGCTCGCGGACAAGCGGGCGAAGGGCCCGGCGAAGAAGGCGACCAAGAAGAAGGCGACGAAGAAGAAGGCCACGGCCAAGAAGTCCGCCGCCAAGACGACGACCGCCAAGAGCACCGCCGCCGGGACCGCCAAGAAGACGGCGGCGAAGAAGACGGCGGCGGCGAAGACCACGACGAAGAAGACGGCCGCGTCGAAGAAGGCCGCTTCCGGCGGGTCCGGCACCTCCGGGTCCACCGGGGAGTAAGGCCCTGGTCCCGCCCGTTTGTTCGGGCTGGGGCACGCGGCTTCCACGGCTCCCTATACCCTGACCGCCATGACGCGAGCAGATCAGCCAATGGGCGTACCCCCCACCTCCGACGCCCCGGACGACGCACTCGCCGCGGAGTCCCGCGAGCGCGCCGTGGGAGCGCTGTTGCGGTTCGGCCCCCTCCGGCGCCTGTGGAGCGCCCACTTGACCAGCGGGATCGGCGACGCGCTCGCCCTGCTGGTGCTGTTGCTGCTTGCCCTGCAGGCGGCGACCGTACGGGCAGCGGGCGCCGACGCCGTCTTCGGCGGCGGCTACCGGGGCATCGCCCTGGTCATCACGGCCGTCTTCGGCGCGCGGCTGCTGGCCACGCTCCTCTTCGGCGCCGTGCTGCTCGGGCCGCTGTCGGCGCTGCTGGCCCCCGGCAAGGGCGTGCTCGACCGGCGCTGGACCATGTTCACGGCCGACGCGCTGCGTGCTCTCGCCCTCATCGTCGCGCCGATGTGGATCGACTGGATGCCGGCCGACGCCCTCCCGCTCGTCCTGATCACGGTCTTCGTGCTCGGTGTCGCCGAGCGCTTCTGGACCGTCGCCAAGGACAGCGCCGCTCCGGCACTGCTGCCCGCGCCGCCGCCCGAGGGCGCCGCCGTGCGTCCGCTTCCGGACCGGCAGGACGCGCTGCGGCGGCTCTGGCTGCGCAGCACCTTCCTGGCGCTGCCGGTCGCCGCCATCGGGCTGGTCGTGGTCACGCTCGTCAGCAACGCGCTCGGCTCTGCGTTCGACTGGTTCGACAGCCACCAGGCCGCTCTGGGCTCCTATGTGGCGGCCGGGCTGTTCGCCGCCGCGCTCTCCGTCGTGTACTTCCTGGAGCTGCCCGACGGCGGAACTCCCCGCCCCCGCTCGCCACTTGAGGGCCTCCGCCGTCCCAGGAGCGGTTCGGGCTCCGGCGACGGCAAGGGCCGTACCGGCGCCGTCCCGCTGCTGGTGCTCGCCGGCTCCGCCACGGCCTGGGCCATCGCCTCCGCCGTCGCGGTCGCCGCGCTGCACGCCGCCGACCTCGGCGGCGGTCCCATCAGCTTCGGGCTGCAGGTCTTCGCGCTCGCCGGCGGTACGGCCGCGGGCATCCGCCTCGCGCCCCGTACGCTTCCGCTGCTCTCGCGCCGCCGTCTGCTCGCCCTCGCCATAGGCGTCGCCGGGCTCGCGCTGCTCGTCGCCGGTCTGGTGACGGACGCCACCACGGGCCTCGTGCTGATGCTGATCGCAGGCATGTCCTCCGGCGTCGCCGCACAGGCCGGCCATGTCCTGCTGGACCAGGAGACGGAGGACGCCCAGCGTGCCCGCATGACGGAGCACCTGCAGGCCGTCGTCCGCATCGCGATCGGTCTCGGCGCCCTGATCGCACCCGTGGCGGCCGGGTTCATCGGTCCCCACCGTGTGATCGCCGGTGACTTCGTCTTCGACCACGGCGGAGCCGCCTTCACGCTCATGCTCGTAGGGGCGCTGCTGCTGCCCGTCGCGGCCCTCGTACTGGGACGTACGGACGACCGCCAGGGCGTCACGCTGCGCCGCGACCTCATCGACGCCCTCGGCGGCGGCCACCCCAAGGAGGCGCCCGCCGGCAGCGGCTTCTTCATCGCCCTGGAGGGCGGCGACGGCTCCGGCAAGACCACGCAGGTCGAGACGCTGGCCGAGTGGATCAGGGGGAAGGGCCACGAGGTCGTCGTCACGAAGGAGCCCGGTGCCACGCCCGTCGGCAAGCGGCTCCGCTCGATACTGCTCGACGTCTCCTCGGCCGGGCTCTCCCACCGCTCCGAGGCCCTGCTGTACGCGGCCGACCGTGCGGAGCACGTCGACACGGTCATCCGTCCCGCGCTGGAGCGCGGCGCCATCGTCCTCTCCGACCGCTACATCGACTCCTCGGTCGCCTACCAGGGTGCGGGCCGCGACCTGTCGCCGACCGAGATCGCCCGTATCTCGCGCTGGGCGACCGCCGGGCTCGTGCCGCACCTGACCGTGCTGCTCGACATCGCGCCCGGTACGGCGCGCGAGCGCTTCACCGAGGCGCCGGACAGGCTGGAGTCGGAGCCCGCGGAGTTCCACGACAAGGTCCGCTCCGGCTTCCTCACGCTGGCCGCCGCGGATCCGGCGCGCTACCTCGTCGTCGACGCGGGACAGGAGCCGGAAGCGGTCACGACGGCCGTGCGTCACCGTCTCGACCAGGTGCTGCCGCTGTCCGACGCGGAGATCAAGTCCCGCGAGGACGCCCGTAAGGCCGCCGAGGAGGAGGCCCGCCGCAAGGCCGAGGAAGAGGCCGCGCGAAAGGCGGAGGAGGAGCGCCAGGAGCGCGAACGCCAGGAGCAGATGGCCCGGCTGCGGGCGGAGGAGGAAGAGCGCAAGCAGCGCGCCGCGGAGTTGGAGAGGCAGCAGGCCGAGGCACGTCGTGCGGAGGAGGCCCGGCAGCGGGCCGAGGAGGCACGGCGGATCGCCGAGGAGGAGCGGCAGCGGCGGGACGCCGAGGAGCGCGCCCGCGAGGAGGAGATCGCCCGGCAGCGGCGCCTCGCCGAGGAGGAGGCACGGCTGCGCGCGCAGGCCGAGGAGCGGCGCCTGGAGAAGCAGCGCCGGGCGGAGGAGGCGCTTCAGCGGGCCGAGCAGTCCCGTAACCGGAGGAGCGGCTCGAACCCGGACGGCTCGGACGGCGACACCGCCAAGCTGCCCCAGCCCGACGAGCAACAGGACGGCGGCGACGCGGAATCCGACGCCGAGCGTACGTATGTCATGCCGCAGGCCCGCCCGTCGACGGGTTCCGGGCGGTCGCAGCGGGACGAGTCGCAGCAGGACGACTCGCGGCAGGACGAGGCGACGACGATGCTGCCGCGGGTGCCCGCCGAGGAGCAGGAGCGGAACCGGGCGCCGGAACAGCAGGACCGCACCCGCGAGATCCCGCAGGTCGACCCCGAGACGGGACGTACCGCGCGGCCCCGTCCGGAGTGGGCGGAGGAGACCCCGCTCGACGATGTGCCGTCCCTCGCGGACGAGTTGCTGGGCACCGGCGAGGACGACGAGGAGGAGCAGGGCCGCAAGCGGCGCCGCGGCAAGTGAACCGCCGGCCGGGCGGCTGGGCCCGGCGCACGCGGTCGTTTGACCCGCGCCCTGGGGCGCGCTCCCGTGCGGGTGTCCTGACTGTCGGTGCCGTGGACCACAATGGTCCGTGGACGGGCTGCCTGCGAGACGCGGGCTGCGGCGGGCGGCGTGCGGCGTACCGTTTCGGTGCTTGGTCTGCGGCGTACGGCTCGCGGCTTGCGCCGCGCGGGCACGGACGGCGGCGGACGCCGAAGCGCTGAGAAGGGGGCGGGCATCGATGCCGGTATGGGACGACGTGGTCGGCCAGGAGAAGGTGACGGCCCAGCTGAGCGCCGCCGCCCGCGACGCCGACGCCTACGTCACCGCCGAGGCCCAGGGGAAGGGCACAGCGGCTCTGTCCGGTTCGTCGATGACTCACGCGTGGCTCTTCACCGGGCCGCCCGGCTCCGGCCGTTCCACCGCGGCGCGCGCCTTCGCCGCCGCGCTCCAGTGCGTCAGCCCGGACCGCGCGCTGGGCGGTGCGCCCGGCTGCGGCTTCTGCGACGGCTGTCACACGGCGATGGTGGGCACCCACGCCGACGTCGAGGTGATCCGCACGGACCTGCTCACCATCGGCGTCAAGGAGACCCGCGAGCAGGTGCGCAGGGCGCAGATGTCGCCGGCGGGCGGCCGCTGGCAGGTGATCGTGATGGAGGACGCCGACCGCCTGACCGAGGGTGCGGGCAATGTGCTGCTCAAGGCCGTCGAGGAGCCCGCGCCCCGTACCGTGTGGCTGCTCTGCGCGCCCTCGACGGAGGACGTGCTTCCCACGATCCGCTCCCGTTGCCGCCATCTCGCCCTGCGCACACCGCCGGTGGACGCCGTCTCCGACCTGCTGATGCGGCGGGACGGGATCGAGCCGGACATGGCGGCGTACGCGGCACGCGCCACCCAGGGCCACATCGGGCGGGCCCGCCGCCTCGCCGTCGACGAACGCGCCCGCAGGCGCAGATCGGCGGTGCTGACGCTCCCGCAGCGGGTCTCGGACATCGGCGGCGCGCTGCGTGCCGCACAGGAGCTGATCGACGCCGCTGCTGAGGACGCGAAAGAGGTCGCCGAGGAGCACGACGAGAGGGAGACGGAGGAGTTGCGCACCGCGCTCGGCGCGTCCGAGGGCAAGGGCAGCCGGCTTCCCCGGGGCACCGCCGGTGCGATGAAGGAGCTCCAGGACAAGCAGAAGCGGCGTGCCACGCGTACTCAGCGCGATTCCCTGGACCTCGCGCTCAGCGACCTCACTGGCTTCTACCGGGACGTACTGGCACGGCAGTTGGGCTCCGGCCTCGCCCTGGCGAACGAGGAGGCGGCGGACGCGGTGGCGCGGCTCGCCGCCGATTCCGGCCCCGAGCAGACGCTGCGGCGCATCGAGGCCGTCCTGGAGTGCCGCGGTGCGCTCGACCGCAACGTCGCGCCGCTGCTCGCGGTCGAGGCGATGACGATGACGCTGCGGGCCGGCTGAGCGCGGAAGCCGGCGGACGCCTGTTGAGGGAGCACCGCCGCGGGGAGTCCGCGGGCGGCGTGCGCTGCGCACCGGCGACCGCCGGTGGGCTGACTGCCCCGCCCCCTCACCCGTATGAGGAGCGGCACCTTGCGGGGGAACATCTGTGGTAGCCGTGCCGGATACGCTCCACCTCAATTGCCGTGCCACACCTGCCGGCTGTCCGGTCCGGCGCGAACGAACCGAGGGATGGTCCATGCACACCAGGCGACCCGCCAGCACCGCACTCGCCGTACTCGCGACGGCCGTACTGCTGACGATGTCCGGCTGTTCGTCCAGCTCGGACGGATCGGACGAACCGGAGGGCGCGCCCTCCTCCGCCAGCAGCGACCGCGCGGCGGGCCGCACCGGAGCCGAACCTCTCAAGCCGCTGCCGGCAGCCGTGCCGGCCGGCCTCAAGCGGTACTACGAACAGAAGCTCTCCTGGCGCGACTGCGGGAACGACGGATTCCAGTGCGCCAAGATGAAGGCACCGCTGGACTACGACAAGCCGGACCCCAGCAAGGACGTCGAACTCGCCGTCGCCCGCAAGAAGGCCTCCGGCAAGGGCAAACCCATCGGCTCACTGCTCGTCAACCCGGGCGGCCCCGGCGGTTCCGCCGTCGACTACGTACAGCAGGCCGCCGCCGTCGGCTATCCGCCGCCGGTGCGGCGCGCATACGACCTCGTCGGCCTGGATCCGCGAGGCGTCGCCCGCAGCGAGCCCGTACGGTGCCTGACCGACAAGCAGATGGACAGCTACACGCAGACCGACCAGACTCCGGACGACCAGCGGGAGAACGACAAGCTCGTCAGCGCGTACAAGAAGTTCGCGGAGGGCTGCGACAAGCGCGCCGGCGACCTGCTCGGTCACCTCTCCACCGTCGACGCGGCGCGCGACATGGACGTGCTGCGCGCGCTGCTCGGCGACAAGAAGCTCAACTACGTCGGCGCCTCGTACGGCACCTACCTCGGTGCCTTCTACGCCGGCCTCTATCCACAGCGCTCCGGCAGGCTCGTGCTCGACGGCGCCATGGACCCGTCGCTGTCCATGCTGCGCCTCAACCGCGACCAGACCGGTGGCTTCGAGACCGCCTTCAAGGCCTTCGCCAAGGACTGCATCGGCAAGCCCGACTGCCCCCTCGGCAAGAAGAGCACCAAGGACGCGGGCCAGAAGCTCAGCGCCTTCTTCAAGAAGACCGACGCCAAGCCGCTGCCCACCGGCGAGACGCGCAAGCTGACCGAGTCCCAGGCCACGACGGGCGTCATCCGGGCCATGTACGACGAGAGCTCCTGGCCGCAGCTCCGCGACGCCCTGACGACGGCGATGGACGGCAACGGTGCCGACCTGCTGGCCCTCGCCGACGAGTACTACGAGCGCGGCCCGGACGGCCACTACGGCAACATCATGTTCGCCAACCCCGCCGTCAACTGCCTCGATCTCCCGTCCGCCTTCTCCTCGCCGGAGGAGGTGAAGAAGGCGCTGCCCTCCTTCGAGAAGACCTCGCCGGTCTTCGGCCGCGGCTTCGCGTGGGCCGCCCTCAACTGCGCCTACTGGCCCGAGAAGGCGACCGGCCAGCCCCGCAGCATCGACGCGAAGGGCGCCGACCCGGTCCTCGTCATCGGCACCACGCGCGACCCGGCCACTCCGTACGCCTGGGCACAGGGACTTGCCGGGCAGCTGAACTCGGCCCGGCTGCTGACGTACGAGGGCGACGGGCACACCGCGTACCTGCGTGGCGGGGCGTGCGTCAACGACACGGTCGACAGGTATCTGCTCAAGGGCGAGGCACCGAAGGACGACAAGAAGTGCTCGTAGGGCACCACGGCCGGGCCCTCAGCCAGGGCCCGGCCCGGCCTTTTACCCCGTACGGACCACTCCCGGATCGTGTGTAGACTTGTCCGCGCTGCGCCCGCAGGACGGGCTGGCAGCCTGCCGCCTTAGCTCAGTTGGCCAGAGCGACGCACTCGTAATGCGTAGGTCGGGGGTTCGACTCCCCCAGGCGGCTCACTTGAAATAGCAGGTCAGAGGCCCTTTCCGGCGACGGGAGGGGCCTCTTTGATCTTGCTTGCTGATTTCGCTGCTAATTCGAGGGTCCAGCCACGGCGCTCCACAAGCCGGGCGGCGCCCGCTCGGCTAACGGTGACAGCTCGCGTGGCGGGTGCCTTGCGAGCCCTTGGCCTCTCGCGCCAAGGCAACTCCGCTCAAACCTGCTACGCAGGCCGCTGACCTCGTGCCGGGGGCGGGGGCGGATTCGAGGAGTGCGGAACCACCCGTCTTCGCTTGGCTATCGATGGCGCGTGGGTGTGGCGACGGTGAGGGGGGCCAAGTGGCGCGCGATGAGGTTCACGGCGCCGTTGGCGCGTTCGATGCGGCCGTGGACGAGGAGTCCGGCGTGTTCGACGGCGGTCTTCATGTGGGCGTCCCAAACGGGTGGCGGGACGATGACGTTGACCATGCCGGTCTCGTCTTCGATGTTGAGGAAGCAGGTGCCCTTGGCGGTGGGTGGGCGCTGTCGGTGGGTGACGAGGCCGCCGATGACAAGACCGGTGTCGTCCGGCAGGTCGCGAACGGCGGCGGCGGGCAGCGCCTGGCACGCCTCCAGGTGCGGGCGGATGTGCTGGATCGGGTGGCTGTTGGGGCTGGCGCCGGTGGCCCACAGGTCGGCGAAGGTCTCCTCGACGACGGTCATGACCGGCAGCGCCGGCGGGGTGGGTGCTGCGGTGGTGCCGGGCAGGAGGGTTTCGTCGGCGGTGGCGAGCGCGCCGGCGGCCCACAGGGCGTTGCGGCGGCTGATGCCGAAGCTGTCGAAGGCGCCTGCGGTGGCGAGGTTCTCCAGGAGCTTCGCCGGCAGGCGTGTGCGGCGGGCGAAGTCTTCGAGGCCGTTGTACGGGCGGCCGTCGGCGATAATCTGCGCGGTCTCCGCTGAGAGGCCGCGAACGCCGGTCAGGCCCAGGCGGATGGCTCGCCCCCCGACAGAGGCTTCGTCCTTCTCCAGGTCGGCGTGAGGGCTGGAGTGGGTGACGTCGACGCCGCGGACGGTGATGCCGCGGCGGCGGGCGTCTCCGATCAGTGTCAACGGGGCGTAGAAGCCCATGGGTTGGTTGGCCAGGATGCCGGCGATGTAGGCGGCGGGGTAGTGCAGCTTGATCCAGGCCGAGGCGTAGACGATGTGGGCCAGGCTCTGGGAGTGGCTCTCAGGGAAGCCGTAGCCGGAGAAGGCCTGGATCATCGTGTAGAGCTCCTCGGCCGCTCCGGGCGGGATGCCGCGGGCGGCCATGCCCTTCAGCAGCCGCTCGCGCAGCTTCGCGACTCGCTCGGGTGCGTGCTTGGCGGCCAGGGCCTTGCGCAGCTGGTCGGCCTCGCCGGGGCCGAAGCCGGCGCAGTCCATGGCCAGCCGCATCATCTGCTCCTGGTAGAGCGGTACTCCGAGGGTGCGCTCCAGGGCGGGCTGGGCGAGCGGGTGGGGGTAGGCGACCTTTTCGCGGCCTGCCCGGCGGCGCAGGTAGGGGTGTACGGAGCCGCCTTGTATCGGTCCCGGCCGGATCAGCGATACGGCCACCACCAGGTCCGCGAACGTCGCCGGTCGCAGCCGGGGGAGTGTTGACATCTGGGCGCGGGATTCGACCTGGAAGAGGCCCACGGTGTCCGCCTTGGAGATCATGGCGTAGACCCCGGGGTCGTCGGGCGGGATGGAGGCCAGGTCGTAGATGCGGCCGTGGTGGAGCGCGATCAGGTCGCAGGCGGTGTGCAGGGCAGAGAGCATGCCGAGGCCGAGCAGGTCGATCTTCACCAGCCCGGCCTCTTCGACGTCGTCCTTGTCGCCCTGGAGCACGCTGCGGCCCTCGGCTCTGGCCCATTCGACGGGCATGATCTCCCCGACCGGCTGGCGGGTGAGGACCATGCCGCCGACGTGCACGCCCAAGTGACGTGGCAGGCCGTCCAGTTGCCCGGCGAGCTCCCGTACGTCGGCCGGGATATCGGAGTCGCCAGACGGTGGTTCATGGTGCTGGATGTGCCGGGTCATCTCGTCGATATGGCCGGTGGCGTAGCCGAGTGCGCGGGCGGCATCGCGTACGGCGAGCCGGGGACGGTAGGTGATGACGTTGGCGACCTGCGCCGCATGGGTGCGGCCCCAGCGCTGGTAGACGTACTGGATGACCTCCTCGCGGCGGGCGTTTTCGAAGTCGATGTCGATATCAGGGGCCTCAGCGCGCTCCACCGACAGGAAGCGTTCGAAGAGCAGCTTGTGTTTGATCGGGTCGACGGCAGTGATGCCGAGCACGTAGCAGATGACGGAGTTCGCTGCTGATCCGCGGCCTTGGCACCAGATGCCGGCGGCGGTGGAGAACTGCACGATGTCGTGGACGATGAGGAAGTAGCCGGCCATGTCGAGCTGCTCGATGACGTCGAGTTCGCGGTCCAGCTGCCGCCATGCCACCTGCGCCGGAGAAGTGTCGCGGTGCCCGTAGGTGTGGGCGGCGGCGCGGGTCGCCAGGTGGCGCAGGAAGCTGGTTTCGGTGTGCCCGGCGGGGACGGGGAAGCCGGGCAGTTGCGGGGTGAGCGCGGCGAGGTCGACCACGCAACTGCGCCCCAGTTCCAGGGTGTTCTCCAGGACGCCGGGGTAGCGGGCCAGGCGCCGGACCATCTCGGCGGGCGAGCGCAGATGCGCGGTGGGGGCGGGCGGTACGTGCCCGGCGGCCTGCTGGAGGTCTTCGCGGCGGCGCAGCGCGGCCAGGGCCTGGGCAAGTCGGGCCTGGGCGGGAGCGGCGTAGTGCACGGCGTTGGAGGCAACCACTGGCAGTCCGAGACGGCCGGCCGCGGCTTGCAGGGTGTCGTTGCGCAGTGAGTCGGTAGGCAGTGCGTGGTCGATCAGTTCGACGTTCAGCTGGTCGGAGCCGACGAGTTCGGTGAGGCGCTCCAAGTGCCGTGAGGCTGCGTGCACATCGTCCAGATCGGCAGCGGTCCGTCCGGCAGCCCTTTCGGGGGTAGGGCAGCCGGTCAGTATGGCCCAGTGTCCGCAGAGGGCGGCCGTGTGCAGCTGTTGCAGGTCGTAGACGGGTGCGCTCTTGGCCCCGGCCAGTTGGGCGGCGGACAGGGTGGCGGCGAGCTGCCGGAAGCCGGTCAGGTCGCGGGCGAGAATCACCACCGGCCCGTGCGGGGCGGGCAGGCTGAGCTCGGCGCCGTAGACGGTCCCGAGCTTGTGCGCTCGGGCGGCGGCGGCCATGCGGCGCGCGGCGTAGAGGCCGTCCCGGTCGGTGATCGCCAGGACCTCGATGCCCAACTTGGCTGCCTGCCCGGCCAAGTCCTCCGCCTCGCAGGCGCCTTGCAGGAACGAGAAGGAGGAGTGGACGTGCAGCTCCGCCCACTCGTCGGGTCTTCGGGTACGGGTGGGCAGACGCAGCAGCCGCCCTCGTCCGGGGTCAGCCATAGCAGGCCTCCGCCCACCATTGCCGCTCCTCCAGCACCAGCAGCCAGGCCGGACCGTTCGAGGTGACGATCTGCATGCGCACCAGGCGGCGGGACTTGGCCGTCTCCCACCACTGTTCCAGGGCGGGCCACGGGCCGGTCCAGCCCGACACGTCGGCGGCGGGATGCCCGCGAACGGTGAGTTGGGCCGGGGGAGCGGACAGCTCCAAGCGGGCCGACACCCCGACCAATTCGCCGTCGGCGTCGAGCAGTCGGGCGGTCTGTGGCTGGTCGGGCACCCAGGCTGGGTGCGGTGCGGGCAGCCGACCCGGCCAGGGTCCTTCCGGGAGCCGGTCCTCGTCGGGCGGCAGGTCGCCGAAGGCGATCCGTACCACTCGTTCGGCCGGACCACGGCCCCCGCCGAGCTGCACGCGAGTGACCGCGCCGTGCCCGAGCATCGCCTGCAGCCGCGCGGCCGCGACCTCCATCTCGGCGCTCGCCGTACGTCCGCCGAACAGCAGCTCCTGCCTGCCTGTCGCCGCGGTCAATCCTTCCGGACGCAAGGCCAGCTGCACGATGCCCGCCGGCTCCTCGTTCCGAGGGGACAGGGCGCCGGCCTCCTGCCAGGCGGTCAGCTGCCAGCGGGCTCGCTCAGCGACCGCCAGCTCCGACAGCCGTCCCTCGTGCCGCCACAGGCGGGTCAGCCGCCTGCCGTCGGCGAGTTCGAGCGCAACCTCGATCCGGGCGCACTCCGCCCCGGCGGCGGCCAGCCGCTCGTGGAGCTCCAGGGCGAGTTGTTTCGTCGCGAACGCCACGGGTTCCACACGGACTTCGGCTGGTTCGAAGTCGCAGGCGACGGTGAGATCCTGGCCTGGCGTACGGGTGCTCAAGCCCCGCACCTCCAGCCCGCGGGCAGTGCGATGCGCTACCTCGCCATCGGCCCCGAACCGCGCGAGCACCTTGTCGCCGGGCATCCCGGCGAAGTCACCTACGGTGGGAAGCCCGAGTCGCACCAGCAGAGTCGCCAGATGTGCACGGCCCAGCACATCCACCGGATACGGAGCCAGAAACTCCGGCGTCTTCCCCTCCGGCACGAAGGTGCCGCGACGTGCCGCCAACGCTGCGGCGAACACTGTGCCCGCCACGCCGACCCGCGCGGTGTGGCCCGCGGCCGCGACGGTTGCCACGACTCGGTCGGCCAGGTCCTGTTCACCGCCGAAGTACCGGGAGGGGCCGCGCGCCGGCAGTACCACCAACCCCGGCCGGATCACCTCAAGGCGTGGTGCGACCTGCTGCTCCAGACGCTGCAGCACAGGCTCGAAGTGCCGGGTCTCGCCCTCCACATCGCGGGCGATCACCTCCAACCCGGGAGCGCGGCTGGTGGCCTGCCGCAGGCGCATGCCGCGGCGCACGCCCGACGAACGCGCTTTGGCGGAGCAGGCCACCACCCTGTTCCCAGCGACCACGGCGGTCGCCCGCCCCCCGTTCGGATTGCTGCCGTCGGCCACGACGGGCCAGTCCGGCAGCCACACGCATGCGACACGTTCCACCGCACTCACCGCACTCACCGCACCACACGCAGCGGAACCTGCTTGGGGTCCTGAGTCTTGTCGGCCGGCGGGCCAGCGGGCTCGGTGTCCGTGAAGGGCGCGGTGCGGCCGTCCGGCCCCGGCAGCCACAACCGAGCCGTCCGAGGCGCACCGCCGGCCGCTCCGCGACCGGACGCCGTCACCTCCACCTGCCGGGCACGCAGCAGCCCATGCCCGACTCCTACGCCCTCCCAACGCGCATACGTCACCGCCAAGCGCACTTCGGCGCCCTCCCACGGCCCAGCGGTCAGCAGGACCGCGCCGGTGCGACGCTGCACCGCACCAAGACGCAGGGCGGTACGGCCGGTTGCGGAACCGCACTCACCGAGGAGCAGCACCGGAACCACCTCAGCGAGCGCGGCCACCACCTCCGGCCAGCGCCGCCCGGGCCGGTCGACGAATATGCCCAACCCGACGTCCAAGCCCATCGACTCCGCTGCCAGCACGCCGAGCTGCGGCATGCCGATCACGGCCCACGCGCGGGCTTCAACTGCGGCCTCGGCGGCCAGAGCCAGCAGAAGCGGCAGGTCGCCGCCCGTGCTGATGGTGGTGCCAGGGCGCAAGCGGCCACCGGGCAGCAGAGAACCGAGTTCAGCAGTTACGCGGAACCCGGAAGCCTCCTGGTGGGTGGATGGCCTCTTGATGGTTCGGGCTGTGCTCACACCCAAAGAATCGAACATGAGCACGATTACATGCAAGGTGGGTGCGCTCACGTCGATCCGCGCTGTTGCGACTGGTCGCGATAGATGTCACCTGGTCGCTGTAGCTGTCACCGCGGGAAGCGGGTGACTGGCGTAGGTGTGACTGAGCGTTCGACCTGGCCCAGCCGCCGGTCGGCCATGCGTTGGGGCGTGCCGAGTTGGCCAAGCGATGCATGGCCTTATGAACCTCGGTGCTGCGGACGGGCCTGGTTCACGGTGTAGGCCCGTCCGCTCTCAACGTCTGTCGGCGCGGGGTCAGGTCGTGCCCGCAGAGGTGATCAGCTCGGGCTGGTTGGTCTCGGAACGCCGTTACGAGGTGGTCCGGCTGGTGCGCAGTTCTTCGTTGATGCGCTGGGCTTCTTCGAGTTGGTCTTCGAGGATGATGATGCGGCAGGCGGCTTCGATGGGGGTGCCTTGGTCGACGAGTTCGCGGGCGCGTGCGGCGATGCGGAGTTGGTAGCGGGAGTAGCGGCGGTGGCCGCCTTCGGAGCGCAGGGGGGTGATCAGTCGGTTCTCGCCGAGAGCGCGGAGGAAGGCGGGGGTGGTGCCGAGCATTTCGGCGGCCCGGCCCATGGTGTAGGCGGGGTAGTCGTCGTCGTCGAACTTGTCGACGGGGCGGGAACTGCCAGGGGGCATAGACCTCTTCTTTCAGGGACCCGTCGAGGGGCCCGAGTGCCGTACCGGCACCCGGGCCCCGAGCTTTCAACACCATCTACCGGCTGACTGCGCCGGCCTTCTTGTTCCGCTGGTCCGCCTCGGAGGGCGGAAGTGCGGGGATCGCGGCTGCGTGACCGGGGACCACCTTCCAATCCGGGGTCTGCGGTACCCGAGCGGTGTTTCGCTTCGCCCGGGCGATCCTGATGGCGTCTGCTCCTTACCTCGTTGGGTTACTCGGTTGTACTGCTGGATACCGCGGGTACTGCATGCGGCCCCTGGGGCCGCTCGGCACGGCAGCCAGTGAAGGAACCCACCGTTTCCGGCCCCGCCACTCCACTGCCGTTCCGCATCCTGCCTGTCCTGCTTGCGCGGCAGTTCATCTCTGCCGCGCCTTCTTCGACTTCTTGGCTACGAGGAGAACACTAACCCCGGCACGTACCTGTGTCTACTCTCGCCGTGACAGATTTTCTCCATAGGCGGTGATGGGAGTTCTGTCTCATACACACCTGGAAGAGTGGTGTCCGGGGTTGAGGTCCGGTTCAGTGGGCACAAGCTGAGCCCGGCGGCAGAACCGACCCAGGCGGGGTGTTGGCGCATGAACGAGATGAAGACGACCGCGACGGCGGCTCCCAGGCCTCCTGTCGTGCTCGAAGACGACAGCTTCGCTGGCATCCCTCGCGCCCGCGGGGTCGCTCGCGCCTTCATCGATGATCTCGACCCGGCGCCGGACCCCGAGACCGCGGAAGCCCTGGCCCTGGTGGTCTGCGAGCTCGCCACCAACGCCCTGCGCCACGGCGGCGGCTACTACACCCTCCACCTCAGCGCCACTGTTGACGCGGTGGACGTCGCCGTCAGCGATCTCAACCCGGCACCCCCGCGGGAACGTGCCCCCGACTTCAACGGGGGCACCGGCGGCTTCGGATGGCAAATGGTCCGCCGCCTCACCGGCGACATCGCCATCACATCCGGCCCCGGACAGGGCAAGACCGTCCATGCCCGACTAACACGATGACCCCGCCCACGAGGGTCTTCGCATCGGTTGGTTGTCCAACTCGGCACGCCCCGACGCAGGACCAACCTGCGGAGGGCCAGGTCAGCTCTCACGCTGAGCCGGGCCAGGTCGAGCGCTCAGTCACAACAGGGTGGCGCTGACCTGCCAAGGGAGCGAGGGAGGAGATCAAGAGCGGTGGCAGGTACCGCGAACAAGCGAGGTTGATGACAACTATCCCGACCAAGCGGTGACAACTTCGCGAACAGATCTCCAGGAATCACCTGCTCGCGGCCGGAGCCTGGTGACATCTATCGCGACCAGTCACAGCTGTCGAGGAGGAAAGCACTGGCGACAACCTCAACTGGGTGCCCACCAGGGAGAGTCGGGCCTTCATCTGCGGTGGGCCCGGTCCTTCTGGGAGCGGGAGCCGATGGCGGATCCGGAACCCAGCGTCACACTGACCTACCCGTTGTGGGCGGCTCCCAGCCAAGAGGCACTATCCGGCTCCGGATAGTGCCTCTTGAATCATGACTGCTAGTCGCTCTGCGAGTTCGGGTCCGTGTCGTCAATCACGGCGCTCTCGAACGCGTCCGCGACGCCAACAGCGCGATCGTTGATCACGTGTGCGTACACGCGCAAGGTGATCGCGGGGTCCCGATGCCCGAGACGTGCAGATACGACATGTACGGGGACCTTGGCCATCAGCAGCATCGTCGCGTGCAGGTGTCTCAGGTCATGCAGCCTTGCCCTCGGCAACGGAGCCGCTGGGGCTTTGCCGTCGATCGGGGCGTTGTACGAGGTGATCAGCTTCGCCATGAGCCGCGTACCGGCTGCCCGGTTCCGCCGGGGAGGGGCGGATGGTGACCCTGGGCGCCGGGGCGAAGGGCATCGCGTTCGCGCCCATCTCCTGGGGCGACGCATGTGAGTGGTCTGCCGAGGCCAAGCGCCTGGCAGGCGCGGGCTACCGCGTCGCCACCTTCGACTGGGGCGGCAGCCGCGAGCGGACGGTGTCCGCCGCGACCGAACTGCTCCGGGCCCAAGGTGCCGAGCGCATCGCCTGGGTGGGCGGTTGCATGGGCGGCACGGTGATGCTCGGCATGGCAGGGGACGCCCCGGACGCCCTCGCCGGGATCGCGGGCATCAGCCCGCTGGCCTCGCTCGGCCGCCACACGGTGAACGGCGGCACGCCTTTCGCCGGTGAAATGCTTCTGCTGGGCACTTCCGACGATCCGCTCTCGGACGAGAGCCGGCTGCGGGAGGTCGCGGACGGCTTCCCAGACGCCGAGGTGACCGTACTGCCCGGCGAACTGCACGCCGCGGAGATCTTCGCGGGACCGCACGGAGACCGTGCCAGGGGCAGCCTGGACGCCTTTCTCGGAAGGACCTTTCGGGAGTCCGACTGACCCTCCTGATCTATCGCGGTCCGTGCGCCGCTAGTGGACCGTTGGGTGCACCCCAACGCGACTGATGTGTCGCAGGGTGGGGCCCACTTGGATGTACCGAGGTAACGATCACTCCGCTGACCTGGAGATTTTGCGCTGGTTGGCAGTGAAGCGCGCCTTCTTCTGACGATTCCCGCACGTGTTCATGTCACACCATTTACGGGTGCGACTTTGGCTGGTGTCGAAGAAGGCGGCTTGGCAGGTCGGTGATGCGCACAAGGCCAGTCTTCCGTCTCGCTCGCCTGCGATGATGCTGATCGCGTCGGCGGCGATCACGCTGAGGGCATCTTCCACGCGGGAAGCCGAGCTGAGCCGCCATCGCCGCTCACCCTCGGGCGTCAGGATCGCCGCGGCCCGACCCTGAGCGCTGCAGTCGTTGATGACTTGGACAGCAGACGCAGGGAGAGCGTCCTGGATCGCGGCCGCTGTGGCGGCGGCATGAATCGACTCCCTCAGTTCCCGAGCGAGGTCGAGCTGGGCAGTGGTGCAGGAGTCCACGGCGAGGCCGTTCACTGCAAGCCAGTCGACGAGTCGGTGCGGCGTGGGAATGCGCTCGACAGCGTCGCCATGACGCTCCGACAGAGTCCCCGTGAAGCTGGTCGCCAGCACGCTACCGAGGCGGAAGTCTGGGAGCCCGGCACGCATGGAACCACCTTAGCAGGTTCCGCTCCGGCATGAAGGCATGGTAGAACCGCCTTAGCCGGTTCGCGATGGTTCGCAGCCGGTTCCGCGACGGCCAGGAGGTCTCATGTCCCGTCCAACCAGCGACGTGCAAGCATTTGAAGCCCACGCAACTGACGCTGACCTCGACGATCTGCGCGCGCGACTGGCCTCGGCGCGACTGCCGGAGGCCGAGACGGTCTATCGCGCCGCGCCAGACCCTCGCCGATGGGAACAGGGCGTTCCGCTCGCCGAGCTCGTCGATGTCGTGAACTACTGGCGCACCGGGTACAACTGGCGGTCGTTCGAAGCGCGCCTTAACCGGATCGGCCAGTTCCGCACGACCATTGATGATCTGGGAATCCACTTCCTGCACCGCCGATCCGCGCGCGCAGACGCCACTCCTCTGATCTTGACGCACGGCTGGCCAGACAGCGTCGTCCGGTTCATCGATGCGGTGGACGAGCTGGCAGATCCGAAGGATGCAGACGTGCCGGCCTTCCACGTCGTGGTTCCGTCGCTGCCGGGCTTCGGTTACAGCGACAAGCCGGTCACCACCGGGTGGGGAACCGAAAAGATCGCGGCCGCATGGGTGGAGTTGATGGGAAGGCTCGGCTACAGCAAGTTCGTTGCCCACGGCGGCGACTGGGGAGGCAATATCACCACGGTCCTCGGCGGCAGGTTCCCGGCGCACGTTCTCGGCATCCACACGACGTTCGCGGAGGCACCGCCCGGGTTGACAACAGACGGGCTCACGGCGGTCGAGCGCAAGTGGACCGAGGAAACCCGCGATTTCTGGCGCCACCGCGCGGCGTACGCGAAGCAGCAGGCGACCCGACCGCAGACCATCGGCTACTCGCTCGTCGACTCACCGGTCGGACTTCTTGCCTGGATACTCGACAAGTTCGCCGAGTGGTCAGACACCGAAGACAGCCCGTTCGAGACGATTTCCAGGGACAGTGTTCTTGACGACGTCACCCTGTATTGGCTGACGCGGACCGGTGCATCGTCGGCCCGGATTTACTACGAAAGCCACAACTCGCTCGATCCCGAACTTCGCGTCGACGTCCCGTCGGCAATCACTGCGTATCCCCGCGACGTCGAGAAGTGTCCGCGCCCCTGGGCACGGGAGCGGTACCGGCAGATCGTGCGATGGAGGTCGCCCGAAATCGGGGGCCATTTCCCATCGTTGGAGGTTCCCGAGTATTTCGTCAAAGACCTGCAAGAGGGCCTCGCGGCAGTTCTGGCCGCCAATCGGTGAACGCCGCCGGCCCTTGAGTTGTCCGAAATATCGAGTTCATCTTCCCTCATGCCGCTCCGGGGAAGGCCTCGGCGGCTGTACGGGGAACGGATTCGGGCGGTACCTGAGCCGGCTCTTGGAGGTTGGGCGGGTTGTAGGCTGGGAATCCGTCCTTGCGTTCTTGGACGGAACTCGAGAGGAGTTCGCAGCCGTTCACCTCTTGACCGATGGGCCGGTGCAACGGAGGCACGAGACGCCATGGCCCGGTGCGTGAATTGCTCATCATGCCCAGACTGTTGGGTCCGAGCCCGCCAAAGCCGTCGCTATTGAACTCCAGCCCGTATTCCTGAGCCTGGCGCACCATCCAGAGCAGGGTGATGTCGGACAGACCTCTCCCCTCGGATCCTCCGCCTGCATCGCGGTGCACCCCGGCGAACCACACCTGCTTCAGGACCTGACCGCTTCGGGCTGCATCGTGTTGCTGGTGCCAAAGTGTCGGGGCGTACGGTGCGCGCTGCTCATCGATGGCCATCGCGTGGAAGGCTCCCTTCACCCAGCTGCTCAGCTCAGTGTCATGGAAAGCCCACCGCCGGTTGATCAGTTTCGAGAGCCACCTGTTGCCCGGAACCGGAATGCCCAGGCTGCCGACCGTGTCCCACACCCCGATGAAGTGAATCCCCGTCTCGTGGGAGTGGGCTCGGCGAAACAACCTGGAAGCGTCACTGGTCGGTTTCTCGGCCCGGTCGCGGTACAGAGCCCACGCCTCCTTGATCCGGCCCGCACTCTCGCGCTTCAGAATGCCGGAGTTGCGCACCAGTCCAGCAAGGCTACGGGCAGTAAAAGCCCCTCGGCTGAAGCCGAACAGATACAGGTCGTCATCGGGCTCGTAGTTTTCGACGAGGAAGCGGTAGCCATCCATGACGTTGCTGGACAGCCCCATACCGAAAGCGCCGCCCCGCAACTTGTCCCATGCGTGCGTGCCGACACCTCTTACGTATTTCGGGATCTGTACCACCCCGCCAGCGGTTCGCGGTGCGATGGCGTTGGCGACCTTGTAGACGTTCGTCCGCCTCGCTGCATCGGCGACATCCCATGTGCCGTCACAGCACACAATCAACTTCTTGGCCATGGCAGTCCCTTCAAGAAGTGATCGCCTCTTCTGCCTGGAATGCTAAATGGGCCCACCCACGGCCGCGAGTCGGCGCTATTCCCGGACCTGTCTGCCATCGCGCGATAGGGCTTGCGCCTGTCGGCTGATCTTTCACAGCACACGGCGGCGTACCGTGCCGGCAGCCGCGGAACTCAGATCATGCGTCGTAGCGCCGTCTCCACCGCATCGATCAGCGGATCGCCTTCGGTCCGCGGGTACCGGGCGAGACCGAGTTCGACGTCCGGCAGGGTGGGCAGGGCGTCCGCGTCGTGGCAGGCCATGGCCGGTTCGAGGTTCGCGGGCATGAGCGCCGCGACGCCGAGCCCGGCCCGTAGCGCGGCGAGCACACCGGCGAGGCTGTTGCTTTCGAACGCCACCCGCCAGCGCCGATCGGCACGTTCGAGCGTTTCCAGCACTGAAGTACGCCAGAAGCACGGGTTCGAGAACAGCACCACCGGCAGCGGATCGGCAGCCACATCCACACCCTGGCCGACCGCCCAGACCAGCGGGCGGCGTACCGTCCAGCGCGGCGGCCCGGGAACGTCCAGCACGTGATCGAGGACGAGTTGGACGCGGCCCGCATCGTAGGCCTCCCGCATCGCAGCACTGGACAAGCTGAGCACTTCCAGCGTCGCGCCGGGGTGCAGCCGGGCGAGGTCGGCGAGGGCCTGCGACAGCTGGGACGCGGCGAGGTCCTCGAGCAACCCGACACGACAGTGGCCGGTGAGCGCGCGCCCGGTCTCGGTGAGTGCCTGCGCGCACAGCGAGAGAATGCGTTCCGCGTACGGCAGGAGCTCCTCGCCCGCCCGGGTCGGCGAGACGCCGGACGGCGATCGATGAAGCAGCGGACTGCCGACGGTGCTTTCGAGCTTCCGCAACTGCTGGCTGAGGGCGGGCTGGGTCTGCCCGAGCACGGTCGCGGCGCGGCTGATGCTGCCGGCGCGCACGGCGGTGACGAACGACCGCAGCAACGCGGTCTCAAGTTCCCTGGCCATAAGCATTCATTATTTCAGCTGCAACAAATTCGCCGCTACCTATGACGTGACTGGTGATCTAGCGTCACGCAGGTGACCGGATACCGACAGGTGCTCGCCGTGCCGGGGATGGCATCGCTGCTGGGCGTATCGCTGCTCGCCCGTACCGCGATCACGGCTTCCGTGATGGCGCTGATGATGTACGTCGTGCTGGGCCTGGACATGAGCTACGTCGCAGCGGGTGGTGTCGCGGCGGCTCTGACCGCCGGGCTGGCGCTGGGCGGGCCGCTGCTCGGCCGCATGATCGACTGGCGGGGCCTGCGTGCCGTGCTGCTCGTAACCGTCGTGGCGCAAGTGGTGTTCTGGCTGAGCATGCCGGTCCTGTCGTACGGAATCCTGCTGGGCGCCGCCTTTGCGGGAGGCCTGCTGATGGTGCCGGCCCAGGCGGTGACCAGGCAGGCGATCGCCGCGATGACGACGACGGGACAGCGCCGGGCCGCGTTCGCGCTGGAATCGGTGCAGGGCGAGCTGTCGTACATGGTGGGCCCGCCGATGGTGATCCTCTGTGCGGCGAAGGTGTCCCCGGGCTTGGTGGCATGGGGCGTCGGCGCCGCGATCGTGGCCGGCGGAGCGGGGATCGCACTGCTCAACCCGCCGCTGCGTGCCGAGGACGAGGCGGATGCCGAGACGGTCGGCCGACCCCGTCGCCGGGAATGGCTGGGTCCGCGCATGATCGCCGTGCTCGTGATGGCGTTCGGCACCACGATGCTGCTCAGCGGCACCGACCTGGCCATCGTCGCCACCCTCGAAGAAGCCGGCCAAGTGTCATGGGCCGCCGTGGTCGTGGCGATTTACGGCCTCGCCTCCGTCATCGGCGGGCTGGTGTACGGCGCGCTCTCCCGGCCGCTGCCCACGTGGCTGCCGCTCGGGCTGCTCGGGCTGGCGACCATTCCCGCCGGGCTGGCCCACGATTGGGCGTGGTTGTGCGTGGCCGTCGCCGGTGCGGGGCTGCTCGCCGCGCCGGCTCTCTCCGCGGTGGCCGACGGGGTGAGCCGGCTCGCGCCCGCCGGCGTGCGTGGCGAGGCGACAGGCCTGCAATCCTCGGCGCAGAGCGCAGGTTTCGCGCTCGGATCCCCGATTGTGGGGGGAGCGATCGACCTGTCCGTACCAGCGGGCGGCTTCGCGGCGGCCGGGCTGGCCGGCCTAGCCGCCGCGCTGACTGGATGCCTGCTGTTCCGCCGCTCGCCCGCCCGGACGCCGTCTCCCTCAGCGATCTCGAGCAGTCTCGGCACCGGACCCTGAGCCGTGCGGGCCCGGCACCCGGCCTGGCGCATGAGGTACGGGCCCGTGCCTGTGGGCGTGCGGCTCGGCGGAGGTAAGTGTCGAAAATGGCTGCGAGCTGAGCTGCGAATTTGGCTGATCGTCGCTGTGGGTAGCACCAGCGTGACCGGATGCGCACAGGAAAAGCGGGGGCCGTGCATGCTGATGACGACGCTGGCCGAGTACCAGGTGCGTCCGGGGCTGCTGAGGGAGTGGAAGCTGGACGCCGCCTCTTTCCACGAGGCGGCGGAAGCGGAAGACGGGGTCACGCCTCCCTCGTACAACCAGGAATGGCACCTCAAGTACGTGGCCAGGCTCGCAGAGCAGGGCATCGGGATACCGATGTGGATGGGGTTCGCGTTCGAGATCCCCGGGCCGCTGAAGGCCGAGATGTTCCGCGAGACGCTGCGGGTGTGTGCCGAGCGCCACGAGACGCTGCGCAGCGCGTTCCGCGTGCGCGATGGGAAGACGGAGCGTTTCACGGTAGCCCCCGAGCGGCTGCGCGTGAACGACGAGGTCGTGGCCGACTTCGTCAGCGGCGACGAGATGTCCGCCTGGCTTCAGGAGCGCATCGACGACGCGACGGGTGCGTTCCGTCGGCCCAGCCATGTGGTGGAGACCGTGGAGCGCGCGGACTCCACCACGATCATCGTGGCGCTGGATCACGCACACACCGACGGTTTCTCCGTCATGACAGCCGTTCAGGAGTGGCAGGACCTGTACGCGGCAGTCTCCGGCGGCCGGACGGTGGAGCACCAACACGTGGGCAGCTACGTGGACTTCGGGGTGGCGGAACGCGCGGCCGCCGAGCGGATCGGCGCCGACCATCCGGCCGTCGGGTGCTGGGCCCGGTTCCTCGCGGCCGGCGGCGAACGGCTCCTGAAGTTTCCGCTCGACCTCGGGGTCGCGGAGGGGGAACTCCTCCCGCACACCAAACTCGACGTGCGCCTGCTGGACGCATCCGATGCCGAGGCGGTCGAGGAGGCCTGCCACGGCGCGGGCGGCGGCTTCCTCGCCGGACTGCTCGCGGCCTTCGCCATCGTGACCCACCAGATCACGGGCGACCCGGTCTACCGGACGGTCATGCCGTGGCACACCCGTTCCCGGCCCGAGTGGCTGCGCTCCATGGGCTGGTACGTCGGAGTCGGCCCGGTCGAGATCGATCTCAGCGAGGCAGAGAGCTTCCGCGACGTGGTGCGGGGCGCGCACCGGTCCGCGGCGACGGCACTGCACCTGAGCCGCACGCCGATCGTGAGGATCGCCGAACTACTCGGAATCGAGGGCGAATTGGAGCGACGGATGCCCGAGGTGTTCCCCTTCGTCTCCTTCACCGACATGAGAGTGATCCCCGGAACGCAACGGTGGAGCGAACGGAACGCCCGCCCCCTGGTCCGGATGAAGACCCGCGGAAACAGAGTGAACACGTGGATCCACCGCACCCACGAGGGAGCGTGGGCGACTGCGCGCTATCCCGGTACGGAGACCGCCGACGCCGCCGTCGCCCGCTACGCCAACCGCATCCGGGACGTGCTCGAAGGCGTGGCGAAGACCGGTGACTACCTTCTCGCGGGGCGGCCGACGACGGCGGGAGGGGCGGCGTGACATCGGTGCGTGAGACGGTGGCGGCCGTCCTGACCGGCAAGTTCAGGATGGATCCCCAGGAGTTGCAACCCGAGACGGCCTTGGCGTCCTTGGACATGGACTCCCTGGCCGTGGTCGAACTTCTCTTCGCCCTGGAGCAGGAACTGGGGGTGAGAATCGCCGAGGACGAGGTGACGCCGCGGCAGACACTCCAGGAACTGGTGGCCATGCTGGAGAGGAAGCTGGAGCAGCAGTCCCCCGGAGAGGACCGGTGACCCGCCCCGAGATCGCCGTGACGGGGATCGGCACGGTCACGCCGGCCGGGGTCGGCACCCAGGACACCTGGCGGGGCGTGACCGAGGGGACGCCGACAGCCGCACCTGACCCTGAACTCGCGGGCCTGCCCGTCGACTTCTCCTGCCGCGTGCCCGGCTTCCGGCCCGAGGAACATCTCGGGCGCCGCGCCCTGTGGCGTACGGACCGCTGCTCGCAGTTCGCCGTCGCGGCGGCCGGTGAAGGCGTACGTGACGCGGACCTCGACCCCGGGACCTGGGACGGCGCCAGGGTGGCCGTGATCATCAGCACCTGCTTCGGCGGCCAGGCGGCGACCGAGGACGCCCACCGCGGCCTGCTGGAAGGCGGGCACGAGGCGGTGCCGCCGACCCTGGTGCCGAAAATGCTGCCCAACACGCCTGCCGCCGAAGTCTCCATGGCCCTGGGCGCACGCGGAGTCAGTCTGGGCGTCTCCGCAGCCTGCGCATCGAGCGCCAACGCCGTCGAACTGGGCAGGGACCTGCTCGCCTCCGGCTCCTGCGACATCGTGCTCGCCGGCGGTGCCGACGCGGCCGTCACACCGCTGATGTCCTCGGGCTTCCATCGGATGGGTGCCCTCTCCCGGCGACGCGACGATCCGGCCGCGGCCTCACGCCCCTTCGACGCCGACCGGGACGGGTTCGTCCTCGGCGAAGGAGCCGCCGTGCTGGTCCTCGAACGGACGGCCGACGCCCTGAGGCGTGGTGCGAGGCCGCGCGCGATCCTGGCTGGCTGCGGCTCCACCAACGACGCCTTCCACCCCACCGCCCCGCACCCCGAACACCTCGTCGCGGAGGCCGCGTTGCGTGCCGCGCTCACCGAAGCCGGTGCCACCCCCGGAGAGGTGGACCACGTCAACGCCCACGGAACCTCGACCCGCCTCAACGACGTCACCGAGGCGGCCATGGTCGCCCGCGTCCTCCCGCACGCCCCCACCGTGACCTCGGCCAAGGGAGCCCTCGGCCACACCTTCGGCGCCAGCGCAGCGGTGGAGGCGGCACTCACCGTGCTGACTCTCCAGCACCAACTTGCCCCGCCCACCGCCAACCTGAAGACCATCGCCCCGGACATCGAGCTGAACCTGGTGTCCAAGACCGCCCGGAAGCAGCGGATCGACCTCGCGGTGAGCAACGCCTTCGGATTCGGTGGGCACAACGCCGTCCTGGTCTTCAGGCGCTGCCCGTAGCGGGCTGGGTGATGGTGTCGCGGCCAGGTCGTCCGGCTCCCAAGTGAGTCTCTACGGACGAACCGTTGAGCTTTGCGTCGTCAACTGCTCGACGACTGCTGGGGGATTGGCGCGTGCTCGACGGCCGGCTCCGGGTGAGCCGCTGTGCCAGACCGCGTGGCACTGCTCCCCCTGGAGCCGCTGGGCGTAACGGTCAGCGGCGAGGCCGAGCAGGGTCTGCACGACGGTGTCGAGATCGTTCACCCGTGTGGCGCAGCTCAGGCGAGCTGCCGCGGTCGTTGTGGGCGATCGTTGGGCCAGGGCCGTTCATCGACCGGGAAGGCGGTGCGGCTGTGGACAAGCGCCGGCGCAACGGCCGCAGCGTTGCGGTAGATCTCTCAGAGGGCTTCGGCGAACGGCTGCTCGGACAGCTTCTGGACCGGGCCCACGAGATGCCGCCGCAGCTCATCGCCCCGCTGGTGGCGGAAGAGATAGCCAGGATCGGAGGCCGTGAGGTATCGATCCACCTTCAGGACTACGAGCAGCGCATGCTCGTGCCCCTTCCCGGCAAGGGGCTCACATACGGCGAGCCGGTGGCCGTGGACGGTTCGAAGGCGGGGGAAGCGTTCCTGAGCATGCGTCCGGTCAGTGAGCAGTGGGCCGACGGCGTGCGGATGTACCTGCCGCTGTTGGACGGCAGCGACGAGGTCGGGATCTTGTCGCTCACTCTGGACAGCGTGGGGGAGAACGACCTGCGGCTGCTCGGGCGGCTCGCCAGCCTGGTCGCGGACATGCTGGTCACCAAGAACAGCTACACGGACCAGTTCTTCCACGTCCGGCGCGGGGACGAGCCGATGAGCGTGGCCGCGGAGATCCAGTACAACCTGCTTCCTCCGCTGTCGATGACGACCCCGCAAGTGTCCGTCGCCGGTGTCCTCGAGCCCACCTACAACGTCGCCGGCGACAGCCTGGACTACGTCCTCAACGACGACATCCTGCACCTGGCCATCATCGACGCGATGGGTCACGGGCTGAACGCCGCGGTGCTGGCGACCGTCGCGATCGGCGCCTACCGGCACGCCCGCCGCGCGGATGTCGGCCTGGCGGACTTGTACACGTTCATGGACAAGGCCATGGACGGGGAATTCGGACCGGAACAGTTCGTGACCGCGCAGATGATGCGCCTGAACATCTCGACGGGCGTTCTGCAATGGGTGAATGCCGGCCATCCCGCACCGATGATCGTCCGGGGCCACCGGGTGATGTGCAGGCTGGAGGGTCCGACTACGCTTCCGGTCGGCTTCGGGGGCGCGACTCCGCTCATCTCCTCCGTCCAACTCAGCAGGGGCGACCGGGTGATCGCCTTCACGGACGGTCTTGTAGAGGAACACAAGATCAGCGGGGAGCAGTTCGGCGAGGCGCGCCTGATGGAAACCATCGAGCGCGTTTCACCTCTCACCATGGGGGTGCACCACTTGGTACGCAGGCTCTCCTACGACCTCAAGCGTGGGCGAGGCGGAGTCACCAGCGATGATGCGACGCTTCTCATTTTCGAATGGCTCGGTGGCACAGCGGATCACCTTGCGACGCCGGACATCTAGGGGGTGTCTCAAAGTCCCTCCCCCAGACTCCGTCTGGGTGGGGGGCCCCAGCGCAGCGAGGGGGCGTGCCCCCAGCGTTGTCGGTCGTCGGCGCAGCCCTCCCCCTGGGCCTGTCGGCCCGGGTGGTACCCCCAGCGCTCTCGCCCCCTGGGCCTGGTGGCCCGGGTGGTACCCCCACCCTCCGCCTTGCGATCGCACGCACCAGACGCCGCGGCCCCCGGCCTGCGGCCGGACGACGCCACTTTGAGACACCCCCTAGCCGACTGCCCTGCCAGGGGGCCCGGTTGGTTGCTCACGCGACAGTGCTCGCGTGGCAGGAGCGGGGGCTTCCGTCAGGCGGTGCCATCGGGAGGTCGCCCGCCCCCGCTGCCCGTCCGGGATCAGTCGCTGAGCTGCTCAGTCGCTCTTCGCCTCCGCCGGAGCGGGTGCGTGGCCGCCGGCCGGGCCGTTCGGGAGAACCGCTGCCTGCGGCGAGCGGCGGAAGCGCTGCGGCAGCCGGTGCCGCACCAGCCGCCAGACCACCAGCAGCGCCGCCAGCGCGGCCAGGAACGGCAGCGCGGCTCCCACGACGACCGCGATCCAGCGCAGCGTCGTGATGAACGCGTCCCAGCCGCCGCCCAGCGCGTCCGCGAACCCCGTCTCGTCGTCCTTCTCCTTCTCGACCTCGGTCTCCGAGAGCACGAGTGTGATCGTGGCCAAGGCCGTACGGTCCTTCAGCGACGCCTGCCGTGCCTGAAGCGATTCCAACTCCGCCTGGCGGGTGCTCAGCTGGCCCTCCAGGGAGACGATGTCGGAGAGCTCGGTGGCCTTGTCCATCAGGTCCCGCACCCGTTCGACGCTCGCCTTCTGCGAGGCGATCCGGCTCTCGACGTCCACCACCTGGTCGGTGACGTCGTCGGCCGACACCTTCCGCTCGATGAGCTTTCCGCTGCCCGAGAGCTCCGCCAGGACGTCCGCGTACTTCTCCTGCGGCACCCGGAGCACCACGCGCGACCGCTCGTGGCTCCGGCCGTCGCGGTCGGTGCTCTCGTCCCCGATGTAGCCGCCCGCGGCCTCCACCGTGGTCCGGGTGTCGTCGAGCGCGGACGGCACGTCCTTGACCCGGACCGTGAGCTGGGCCTTACGGACGACGTGGTCCGCGGCGATCTTCGGCGGCTGCTGCTCGGCCGGGCCGTCGTCCTGCTCGCCCGGGCTGCCGGTGGCCTTCGAGTCCGCAGCGCTGTCGGCCGCTTCGCCGGTGCGGGCCGCGCCGGCTCCGGCCTCGCCCCTCTCGGGCGCCTCGCCCGCGTGCTGCTGCTCGGTCGTGGAACTCGTGGAGTCCGTACCGGAGTTGCTGCAGCCCGCGACGGCCAGCGCCGCGGCGAGCACTCCCGCCGTGAGCAGCGCGAGCGACCGGCGTGCAGGCCGGCCGGGACCGCGGCGGATCCGCTTCGCGGGCGGTGCTGGATCGTTCATGAGGAGTCCCCCTGGGGCGGCGCGCGAGTTGTCGTTGTCGCCGTTTGGACGGGGGGCCCAGGGGGTGGGTTGCCGGATGCCAGTCGCAATGCCGTCTCGGTCAGGACTCGATCAGGACCCGGTCGGCAGCCCCGTACAACCTTCGAGGTCAGAGGGTGGTCGTGGCGCCGCCGACCGGCGCCGGGCACCCTGCCCTCGGCTCTCGGCGGGCTCGCGCTCAGTCGCCGGCGGTTCCGGCCGGTTCCAGGAGGTCGGGGCCGTTGTTGCGGACGTTGTTGACGGCCGTGGACACCGCGCGGGCGTCCAGGTGTCCGCCGGCGGGGGAGGTCAGGAGCGCGCGGAGTTCGTCCGGGTCCTCGTGTGCCGGGTCGAGCCAGGCCGCCTGGCCGTCGGGGGCGATGCTCAGCGGCATGCGCGGGTGGACTCTGCCGGCCGCGTCGGTGGCTTCGGTGGTGATGATGGTGCAGGTCCGCCACCAGGCCCGCGGGTCGTCCTTGTCGCGGTCCGGGTCACGCCAGATCTCGTACAGACCGGCGAGCGCCATGACCTCGCCGTCCTCCGGAGTGATGAAGTACGGCTGCTTGTACGCCTTTTCGGTCTTGGTCGCCGGTACGGACTGCCACTCGTAGAAGCCGTCGGCCGGCAGCAGGCAGCGGCGCTTGGCGAACGCACGCCGGTAGGCGGGCTTCTCGTGGACGGTCTCCATCCTGGCGTTGATCATCTTCGCGCCGGTGTCCGGGCTCTTCGCCCAGAACGGCACAAGTCCCCAGCGCAGCGGGCGCAGTTGCCGCTCCACCACGCCGGTCTCACGGTCGACCGCTTCCATGACCGCCCACACCTCGTCGGTCGGAGCGACGTTGTAGTTCGGGCCCAGGGCCTGCTCCTGGTGCCACTGGTCGACCTGGAAGAGGTCGACCAGATCCTCCGGCTTGCGGGTGGAGACGTATCTGCCGCACATGCGTCTACCCTGCCACGGGACCGCCGGGCCGTGGAGCGGCCGTCGGTCTGCGGAAGGAGCCGCCCGGCGGCCGCCCCCAGGGGAGAACTCGCAGTTTCCCCGGGGCTCATCCCCTGTCCGTTGAACCCTTCACCCGCTCCTGTCAGCCTTCGTGTACGGGTCATCACACAGAGTGCCGGGGAGTCGGTCGGGCATGGAGAGCGTGCACTGGATCTACGCGCTGCTTGTGGTCGCCACCATGCCGCCGGTGATCCCGAACTCCGCCCTGGTGGCCGGTGCCGGTGCACTGGCCGCGGCGGGCGGCATCAGCCTTCCGCTGCTGGTCGTCGTTCTGCTGGCCAGTACGGTCGCGGGTGACCTGGGCACGTTCTGGGCGGGGCGGAGATCGAGCGGAAGGGCGCTCGCCTGGCTCCGGCGCAGCCCTCGCCGGCGGTCGATGCTGGAGTGGACCGCCGGGCGCTTCAAGCGGTACGGAGTGCCGTCCGTGATCGCCATACGATTCGTCCCCGGCGGGCGGGGCGTGGGCGGGCTGACCGCCGGCGTCGTCGGTTATCCGGTACGCAGCTACCTGCTCGGGGCGGCGGTCGCCGAGGCCGTCTTCGTCTCGTGCACGGTCGGACTGGGTTATCTGGGCGGGCAGTTCGCGGTGGACGGCGTCGCCCGCTGGCTCATCGGCCCGCTGGTGTCGCTCGTCGTCGCCGGTGCGGTGCAGGCCGCGCTGCGGCTGCCGCGGCTGCGGCGGCTGCGGCGGCTGCGCCGCGGGTGAGGTGCGCGCCTGCGCCCGGGAGGCCAGGACCCGTGCCGTAGGGCAGGCGTGCGGAGCGGAGCGTGCTGAGCGGTGCGTGCTGACGGGCAGCGGCTCTCACCCGAACGGATACGGTCACCTGTGCGAGGGCGGGAGCCCGGTGCACCTTTTCCCTATGCGGCACCGTAAGCCCAAGCCAAGGCGCCCCTGCAGGTTCGTGTACGCGGCACTCGTACCGCTCGCGTTCGCCATGACCTGGGAGGAGCCGGTGAGGGACGCCATGTCGCCGGCCGCCGGCAGACAGCGGCACCGCGACCCCGCGGCAAGGGACACGCCGCCCGGGCCGCCACGGCCCGAGATAGTTCCGCGCAGCGCCTGGCATGCCGACGAGAGCCTCGTACGACAGCGTGCGTCGACGATGCGGAACGTACGCGTCGTCTTCGTCCACCACACCAGCCAGCCCAACGGCTACGACTGCGACGCCGTGCCGCGCATGCTCCGGCAGCTGGAGGCGGAGCACGTCGAGCGCGGATGGGACGACCTCGGCTACAACTTCGTCGTCGACCACTGCGGCACGATCTACGAGGGGCGCTCCGGCGCCCTGACCCGCTCGGTGGAGGGCGCGCACACCAAGGGCTTCAACGCCGGAAGCCTCGGCATAGCCGCCCTGGGCACCTTCGACGAGGGCAGCGACGTACCCGGGGTGATGCTCGACTCGATCGCTGCCCTCGCCGCGTGGAAGCTGGGCCCCGGCGCCGACCCGCACGGCAGAGCGGAGCTCGTCTCCTCCAGCGACGAAAGCCGCTTCGACAAGGGCGACCGGGCCCGGTTCGACGTCATAGCGGCGCACCGGGACGCCTTCGAGACCTCCTGCCCGGGCGCGGCGCTGCAGAGCCGGCTCGGGAAGATACGCGACGAGGCGGAACGCCTGCGGAAGCGCGCCGAGGCGCGCAGACCGGGCCGCCCCCCGACGGAGGCGGACGGACGCTGACGGACGGTGACGGACGGACGACGCCGGGCACCTGGTGATGGCCGCCGGTCGCCGAGCGACGGCCGTCGAGTGACGGCCGCCGGGCGTGAGGCGCGCGGCCCGCAGCCCGGCGGCAAGGCCGCCGGAGGCCCGCCCGTTCACGCACCCCGGCCGCCCCGGCCGCCCGGCCCCGCCCGGTGCCGCCCTCAGGCGGAGTTCAGGAACCCCAGCAGGTCGTTGTTGAACGTGTCGTGATGAGCGCCGTACAGGCCGTGCGGCCAGCCCCGGTAGATCTTGAGGGTGGGATCCTTGACCAGCTCCGCGGTCTTCGGCGAGGCGGCATCGATGGGGACGATCTGGTCGTCGTCGCCCTGCGCGATGAAGACGGGGATGTCGATCCGGGTCAGGTCGTCCGTGAAGTCGGTCTCGGAGAACGCCTTCACGCAGTCGTACGACGCCTTCAGCGCCACGCTCATGGCCATCATCCAGAACGCGTCACGCGTGCCCTCGGAGACGTCCGAGCCGGCCCGGTTCGCGCCGTAGAAGGGCGCGGTGAGGTCCTGGTAGTACTGCGAGCGGTCCTTGCGCACCCCCTCGCGTATCTCGTCGAAGACGGCGACCGGCAGCCCCTCCGGGTTGGCGTCGGTCTTCAGCATCAGCGGCGGTACGGCGCTGAGCAGCGCGGCCTGTGCCACGCGGGCCGTTCCGTGCCTGCCGAGGTAGCGCGTCACCTCGCCGCCTCCCGTCGAGTGTCCGACGAGCGTGGCGTTGCTGAGGTTGAGCTGGTCCATCAGCAGTGCGAGGTCGTCGGAGTACGTGTCCATCTCGTGGCCGCTCCACGGCTGGCCGGAACGGCCGTGGCCGCGGCGGTCGTGCGCGATGACGCGGTAGCCCTGGGACGCGATGAAGAACAGCTGCGGGTCCCAGACGTCGGCGTTCAGCGGCCATCCGTGACTGAAGACGACCGGTCGTCCGGTTCCCCAGTCCTTGTAGAAGATCTCGGTCCCGTCGTTGGTGGTGATGGTGCCCATGGCAGGACTCCTTCCTCCGGTTCTGCCGGTTCTGCCGGTTCTGCCGGTTGTGCTCCGTGCCGGTCGGGAGGGCGGACACGTCCCACCGTCGCGCGCGAAGGTCCGTCCCGCGAACGCGGACCGGATCGTCGCCGGTCGGGGCGGGACTGTCAGCAGGAGGTGTCCGTGCGGTGACGTGGTGTGTGCGATCACGTGACGCGGTGGGGGAGTTCCGTTCCGTACGACTGCGGCGTCCGCGCCGGGGAACGCGTCGGGCTCCCGTCGGAACGGACGGGACCAGGCCGGAACGGACGGAAACGGAAGAGAGAGGGGTCATGGGCGACTCACGCGCCGAGCAGCATGGTCAGGGACAGGAGACCGAAGACGTCGTGGAGTTGATCCTCAGGGACCACCGGACGATGGAGGATCTGTTCCGCGAGATGCGCAGCGTCGACGCCGACCGCGCCGCCGCGCTGCGCAGGCTCGCCGATCTGCTGATCGCCCACGCGGAGGCGGAGGAGGCGGAGGTCTACCCCGCGCTGCGCCGCTACCGGAACGTGGACGAGGAGGACGTGGAGCACAGCGTCGAGGAACACACCGAGGGCAACGAGGCGTTGCTCGCCCTGCTGGAGGCGGGTCCTCCCGGTGCTGGTGAGTGGGACGAGAGGCTGGAGGACCTCGTCCAGGCGGTCAGCCACCATCTGGACGAGGAGGAGCGCTCACTCGTCAACGACACCCGCGAGAACGTCGGCACCGGGCGCCGGGCCGAGCTGGGACGGGCGTTCGCACGCGCCCGCCGCGACCAACTGGCCTCCGTACCCGGGCGGGTGGAGAACGTACGCAGGATCGTGGCGGACGCTGCCCCCTCGTCCCGGAGCTGATCCACGCCGCGCGGCGGACCGGACCCCGGCAAGGAGGAGGAACGGGGCAAGGACGGGCGGGACGGGACGGGGACGGCGCGAGGAAGAGGCAAGGACGGGGCGTGCGGACCGGCGGGTGAAGCCCCCGTGAGGTTCCGTGCGCCGTGTCATCGCCTTGCCGTGTAAGTCCCGTCCGTGCACGGAAGGTACTTCCATCGAGCGATACGCCCGAGGGCCCGGAGCACGGCTGCGGCCGATGCGGCCGGTGTTCCTCACGTACCCCTGCGGGACGGACACGCATCAGCCACCCGCGGCCGCCGCGAGCCCGCCGAACTCCCCGTCCAACTGCCGACGGGTACGGCCGACCTGCGCACGTGCCAACGTCAGGGCTCCGCAACTGCCGCCGGTGTACGGGGAGTTGGAGCCCCAGAGACGCGGTGCGGGCGGCTGCCGGGCCGCGGCGCGGCGGGGATCCGACGGCCTGCCGAGAGGTGCCTACGAGCGGAACGCGTCGAGGTGACGGCCTGACAGCCGTCCGCCGGGCCGCACTTGTGTACCCCGGGGGAATCGCGGGGAAACGCGCCGGACGCCGTCCCAGCAGCGCGGATATCCATGTTGTCGCCACTAGATTGAGGGCTACGAAGATAGGGATTGCATGATTTGGACTGTGAATTCAGTACATAAGGATCGAGAGGACACGGGGTCTGCATGGAGCCTCGGGAGCTGTGGGAACGGCACACGGTGCTGGCGAGGGCCTTCTGCCAGAGCGACGAGGAGGTGCGTTCCGCGCAGACGACGCTGGACGACGCCCAGACGAGCCGGGTCCGTTCCCTCGCGGCGTTCGCGGTGGTCGTGGGCAACGACAAGGCGGTCGCCGAGATGCTCGGCCTCGCGGAGCGGGAAGTGCGCATCGCACGCCGCACCGTCGGACGTGACGACGCACGTTCGCTGGCGGACGACCTGCTGATGCCGCCGCCCCTGCAGCAGCATCCCGGCCCGGACGCGGGCGGTGAGAACGTACGCGCGCAGGACGCACCGCACGCCCATACCCACGGCCAGGCCGCCGCTCCCGTCGCGGACCAGATGCAGGGTCCCGACCAGACACAGACCCAGCCCCAGCCCCAATATCAGGCCCACGCGCAGGTTCAGGGACACGCTTCGGGCCAGCAGCATTCGGGCCAGCAACAGCAGCAGGTTCCGCAGATGCCGGCCCAGCCGCAGGCCCAGCCCCACAGCCAGTACCAGCTGCAGTACCAGGGCCAGGCCCAGCACCAGCACCAGACGCAGCACCACGCGGCGGCGCAGTCGTATTACCAGCCTCACGACCATTACCAGCCTCACGACCAGTACCAGTCCCACGACCAGTACCAGCAGCCGCAAGAGCATTACCAGGCGTACGACCACACGCAGTTGCCGGACCACATGGGCTGGTCGGCCGTCCAGGACGCGGTGCTCGTCGACGGGTGGCAGTCCGGTGTCGACCTGGAGATCCTCGCGCTCGAACTCGGCACCGACCTGCGGAGACTGACCGCCCGCGCGCAGTATCTCTCCGCGCAGGGACGGCTGTTCGTCGTGCCGGAGGAGACGGGCCGGCAGGGCGGCAAGCACCGCAGGGAGAGCGTCCCGAACCACACGGGGATCCCCGCACAGCAGATGAGCTCCCCCGGCGACATGCTGCTGCCGGACGGCCTGGTTCCGGACGGATACGGCGGGTACTGGGCGAACTGGAACGAGATGCTGCCCGCTCCGCAGGGCTGACCGTCACGGTGGTCGCGCGTTGTCCCCGGGCGGCCCCGGCCGGGCGGGCGGCACATCCGCGTCTTCCCGGTCGTTGGTAGCGTGTACGACCCGATGACCACCGCCTGTGCGGTGCGCCTGATGAGGAGCCTGTGACGTGACCGTCCAAGCGCTGGGACCGAGTTGGCTCGACCCGGACTATCTGATCCAGACATTCGGTCTGATCGGCATCCTGGTGATCGTCTTCGCGGAGTCCGGCCTCCTGATCGGGTTCTTCCTGCCTGGCGACTCGCTTCTGTTCACCGCCGGTCTGCTGGTCGCGACCGACCAGTATCTGCACTATCCGCTGTGGCTCGTCTGCACGCTGATCGTGATCTCCGCCGTGCTCGGCGACCAGGTCGGCTACATGTTCGGCCGCAAGGTCGGACCTGCCCTCTTCCGCCGTCCCGACTCCCGGTTCTTCAAGCAGGAGAACGTGGAGAAGGCGCACGACTTCTTCGAGAAGTACGGCCCCAAGTCGCTGGTGCTGGCCCGCTTCGTGCCGATCGTGCGGACGTTCACGCCGATCATCGCCGGCGTGAGCCGGATGCGGTACCGCTCCTTCGTCGTCTTCAACGTCGTCGGCGGTGTGCTGTGGGGTGCGGGAGTCACCCTGCTCGGCGCCATGCTGGGGCAGATCGCCTGGGTGCGGGACAACATCGAGGCGATGCTGGTCGGCATCGTCCTGCTCTCCGTGACGCCGATCGCCGTCGAGCTGCTGCGGGCCCGCAGGAAGAAGACGCGGGGGGAGGACACCGGCTCGTCCGGCTCCTCCGGCCCCTCCGGCTCGTCGGGAGGGGCTGCGGCGTCCAGGGGCGTTCCGTCCGCCGAGGGCGCTGCCGGGGAGACCCCGCCCACCTCGGAGAACGGCGGTCAGCGCGGCCGGCACGCCCGCCGCTGAAGCCGCGCACCGCAGTAACCGCTCGCCGCTGAAGCGGCGCACCGCACAGCACCCGCAACGAACGAACGGCGCCCCGCCCGCCCGGTGTGAACCGGACGGACGGGGCGTCGCTCTGTGACCCGTGGTGCGGTGCGGCGGGGCCGCCTCACACCTTCGCGTCCTCCTTGTCCTGGACGCCGCCGTCCCCGCCGTTCCTGCCGTCGCCGCCGTCCCCGCCGGGCCCCTCGGGCCGCTGTCCACGGCCTCCGGCCAGCCGGCGCAGCCACGGCCAGGCGAGCAGCACGGCGATCACGACGTACACCGTGACCGCGAACGGCGTGTTCACCAGCCCCGTCACGCTGCCGTCGCTGATCTGCAGCGCCCGGCGGAGCTGCTGCTCCGCGTTCGGGCCGAGGATCACGCCGATGATCGCGGGCAGCACCGGCAGACCGAAGCGCCGCATCATCAGCCCGAGGACTCCGATGATCAGCAGGATCACCATGTCGACGGCCTCGCCGCCCACCGCGTACGCGCCGACCGCCGCGAAGAAGAGAATCCCCGCGTAGAGGTACGGCCGCGGCACGCGCAGCAGCTTCGCCCACACCGGCGCCATCGGCAGGTTGAGCACCAGCAGCAGCACCATCCCGACGAAGAGCGAGGCGATCAGACCCCACACCAGATCGGGCTCCCGCTCGAAGAGCAGCGGGCCCGGCTGGATCCCGTACTGCTGGAACGCGGCCAGCATCACGGCGGCCACCGCCGTCGTCGGGAGACCGAGAGTCAGCAGCGAGACCAGCGTGCCGGCAGCCGAGGCGGACGCGGCCGACTCGGGCCCCGCGACGCCCTCGATCGCGCCCTTGCCGAACTCCTTCTTGTGGCGGGAGAGCCGCTTCTCGGTGACGTACGACAGGAACGTGGGGATCTCGGCGCCGCCGGCCGGAATCGCGCCGAAGGGGAAGCCGATCGCCGGTCCGCGCAGCCACGGCTTCCACGTACGCCGCAGGTCGGAGCCGCCGAGCCAGGGCCGCCCCACCGGTATCGACTCGCCGGCCGTCCGGTGTGCCTGGGCGGCGACCCACAGCGCCTCACCGATGGCGAAGAGGCCCACGGCGACGATGACGACGTCGATGCCGTCGGAGAGCTGGAGGCTGCCGAAGGTGAGCCGCTGCTGGCCGGTCATCTGGTCGAGCCCGACGAGGCCGATCGTCAGGCCGATGAGCAGCGCCGCGAAGCCGCGTACCCGCGAACTGCCGAGCACGGAGGTGACGGCGATGAAGGCCAGCACCATGATCGCGAAGTAGTCGGGCGCACCGATGTCGACGGCGAGCGCGGCGACCGTGGGCGCCAGGGCCACCAGCAGGATCGTGCCGATCATGCCGCCCGCGAAGTGCCCGATGGCAGCGGCCGCGAGCGCCTGTGAACCGCGTCCGGACTTCGCCATCGGGTAGCCCTCGATGGCCGTGACGACGGCGGCGCTCTCACCGGGGGTGTTCAGCAGGATCGAGGTGGTGGAGCCGCCGAACATCCCGCCGTAGTAGATGCCGGCGAACATGATGAACGCGCCGACCGGGTCGAGCCCGTACGTCACCGGCAGCAGCAGTGCTACGGCCATGGCCGGACCGATGCCGGGCAGTACGCCGATGGCTGTGCCCAGGAGCACGCCGATCGCGGCCCACAGCAGGTTGAGCGGTGTCAGCGCGGTGCCGAAGCCGTCGAGCAGGGAGGAGAGAGATTCCATCGGTCAGAGCACCCCCATCAGCGGGCCGCCGGGCAGAGGTACGCCCAGCAATGTGTTGAAGGCCGCGAAGGTGGCCATGGACAGGACGGCCGCGATGAGCGGATCGCGGGAGAAGTTGCGGCTGCCCAGTGCGTACGCGGAGCCCCAGAAGAGCAGCGCGCCCGTGACCGGGAAGCCGAGCGGTTCGATGAGGACGGCGGCGGCGAGGAAGATTCCGGCGAGCAGCGCGACGGTGCGCCAGTCGGCGGGCTCGCCGCCCGCCTCCTCGCCCTGGTCTCCTTCGCCCCGTCCGCCGCGCAGCACGTCGACGGCGAGGACGACGGCCACCACGAGCAGCGAGACGCCGACCACGATCGGAACGGTCCTGGGGCCCACCGGTCCGCGCTGGTCGGCGACGGTCTCCATGGTGAACGTGTCGCTCAGCACGAGCACGCCGACGGCCAGCAGCAGGACGCTGACGCCGAGTTCGGAGCGGCCGCGCAGCCGTTCGCGCCAACTGCCCGGCGCCGGGGGCGGCGTGGCGGCCTCGGAGGACTTGGAGGCGGCCGGAGCCGTGGACTCGGTGGATTCGCCGGATCCGCTGGATCCGCTGGATTCGGTGCTCACTTGCCCACCTCCTTGAGCACGGACTGGACGCGCTTGTCCTGTGCTTCCAGGAAGCGCCCGTACTTCTCACCGGTCAGATACGCGTCGTCCCAGCCGTTCCGCTTCAGCGACTTCTTCCACTGCGGGCTGCGGTGCAGCTCGTCGAAGAAGTGGGTGAGTTTCGCGCGCTTCGACTCCGGCAGGCCCGGCGGCGCCATGATGCCGCGCCAGTTGGTGAACTCCACGTCCATGCCCGCCTCCTTGAGGGTCGGTGCGTCGAAGCCGTCGATCCGCTCCTTTCCGGTGACGGCGAGCAGGCGCAGTTCGCCGGACTTGATCTGGTCCCGGTACTCGCTGATCCCGGAGATGCCGAAGGCGACCTTGCCGCCGAGTACCGAGGCGAGGAGTTCGCCGCCGCCGTCGAAGGGCACGTAGTTCACGGACTTGGCCTCGATGCCCGCGTCCCTCGCCATCAGCATCGGTGCCAGATGGTCGGGTCCGCCCGCCGAGGAACCGCCGCCGACGGGCAACGAGCCGGGCTTCTTCTTCCAGTCCGCGAGCAGTTGCTCGAACGTCTTGTACTTGGAGTCCTTGGAGACCACGACGATGTTCGGCTCCTCGACCGTGCGCGCGATGGGTGTCGCGTCCGCGAGCGTGGAGGGGGAGTCGTTCGTACGTACGGCTCCGACGACGCCAAGGCCCATCGACATCGCGAGCTTGCCGTTGCCGCGCTCGTTGACGAGCCTGGTAAGGCCGACGGTGCCGCCCGCGCCGGGCAGGTTGAACACCTCGACGTTGTGGTTGAGGCCGGCGTCCTCGGCGTCCTTGGCGGCGGTACGCGCGGTGATGTCGTACCCGCCGCCCGGTGTGTTGGGCACCATGAACTGCAGCCCGGGAATGTTCGTCCCTGTCTCGGCACCGCTGCCCGTGGTGATCAGCGGGGGGCCGATCAGTACGAGCAGCGTCGCCCCGAGAAGAGACAGGAGAGTGCGCTGGCGCACGCGGGGCACCGCCTTTCGTGTGTGAGGTCCGGCTGGGAGGTCCGGCTGGGGGGACGGCCCCACATGCTGCACGGGAAACGCGGCGGTTTCGCCCCCTGTGCGCGAAAGAACTTAATGGTCGTTGTGGTCATTGTGTTCACGTGTCCGCCCAGGCGACCGGAGAGGATGCGCTCTCCGGCCAACTCCCCGCCGCAGAGCGGAAGTCGGCGTTCGGTGGACGGCCTCACGGGCGGAGGATGCCCCGGTCGGCGACGTGACGGCGGCGGTGCACGTCTACCCTTCCGTCATGCTTCATCTGCGGCTGATCAGTCCGTCGTCCCGCACCGGCGAGGTCGCCTCCCTCCTGGAGTCGACCGTCGGCACCGCCCATCTCGTCGTGCTGCCCGGAGCGGCCCGCGACCCGGCGGGCGACGTGGTGATGTGCGACGTCGCCCGCGAGGCCGCCGACGATCTCGTCGCGGGCCTGCGCCGGCTCGGCCTGCACGAGCACGGCGCGATCTCCATGGACGACATCGGCCTGTCGCTGTCCGAACGGGGCACTCAGGCCGAGGTCGACGCCCCCGGCGAGGGCGTCGACGCGGTCCTGTGGGAGAAGCTGACCGACGCCACGCACGAGGAGTCGCGGCTGTCGGTCACCTACGTGGCGTTCCTCGTCGTGGCGACGATGCTGGCCGCATGCGGCGTGATGCTCGACAGCGCCATCCTCATCGTCGGCGCGATGGCGGTCGGTCCGGAGTTCGGGCCGCTCGCAGGGGTCTGCACGGCGCTCGTACGGCGCACCCCTCGGCTGGCTCTGCGTCCGCTCGCCGCACTGGTGGTCGGCTTTCCGGTGGCGATGCTCGCGACGGGCGGCTTCACCGTACTGATGGACGCCTTCGGCCTGTTCACGCAGAAGAAGTACGAACAGCCGCATCCGGTCAGCGAGTTCGTTTGGCAGCCGGACATGATGTCGTTCGTCGTTGCCGCCCTGGCGGGCATCGCGGGAATGCTCTCCCTGACCTCGGCCAAGTCCGGTGCGCTGGTGGGCGTCGCGATCTCCGTGACGACGGTGCCTGCGGCGGCGAACGCCGCCCTGGCCCTGAGGTATGACCATGTGGGCGAGTCGGTCGACTCGGTGCAGCAACTGGCCCTGAACCTCGCCGGCATCCTCGTCGCCGGGACGCTGACCCTGATGGGACAGAAGCTGTTCTGGGCCTGGAAGCGCAGGCACCTCGCGCCCTCGCCGTCGCCGGCGGACTGACCCCGGCGGACGCGCGAGCGCCCCGCCACGGCGTGCCGTGACGGGGCGCTGTCATGCGCTTCCGTGTGCGCTTCGTACGAGTCGTCGCGCGCGGTCGCGCCCGCTCGTGCCGTACGGGCGGTCCGGGCCGGCTCGGGGACCGGTCCGGTTCCGGCCCCGGCTCACTCCTTGCTCAGGGTGTCCGTCCCGCCGGGGCCCTCGGAATTCGAACCGTCTTCCGAGGAGGCGCCGTTGGTCGGCCCGATGAGGATCTCGTACTCGCCGCCGTACTGTTTGTGACCGGCGAGGACGGCCGTCTCGATGGCCTCGTCACCGCGTTCACCGGTGACGATTAGCCGGTCGCGCCGCAGATCCCGCGTCAGAGCGACACACATGCCGATCATCACGACCGAGAACGGCACCGCCACCAGAATCGTCAGATTCTTGAGGCCATTGAGCGCTGTGTCTCCGCCGCCACCGATCAGCAGCATGATCGCGGCGACCGAGCCTGTCAGCACACCCCAGATGATGACGACGCCACGGCTCGGCTCCAGGGTGCCCTTCTGCGAGAGCGTCCCCATCACGATGGACGCCGCGTCGGCGCCGGAGACGAAGAAGATGCCGACGAGGATCATCACGAGGAGGCTGGTGACGCTCGCGATCGGGTACTCACGCAGCACCGCGAAAAGCTGGCCCTCGGCCGTCGACTCGTCCGTGATCTTGGCGCCGGTGCGCTCCAGATGGATGGCGGCACCGCCGAAGACCGCGAACCAGATGAGGCTGACGACGCTCGGCACGAGGATGACGCCGCCGACGAACTGCCGGATCGTGCGGCCACGGCTGATGCGTGCGATGAACATGCCGACGAAGGGCGTCCAGGAGATCCACCACGCCCAGTAGAAGACCGTCCATGCGGAGAGCCAGTCGGCCACACCCTTGCCCGCGGTCGAGTCCGTGCGCGCGGCCATCTGCGGAAGGTCGCCGATGAACGAACCCACGGACGTCGGAAGCAGGTTGAGCATCAGGATCGTCGGACCGACGATGAAGACGAACAGGACCAGCAGGCCCGCCAGCACCATGTTGATGTTGGAGAGCCACTGGATGCCCTTCTCGACACCCGAGACCGCGGACGCGACGAACGCCGCCGTCAGCACCGCGATGATGATCACGAGGATCGGAGTGCCGACGGCCGTCGCCCAGCCGATCTCCTTCACGCCGCTGCCGATCTGCAGGGCGCCCAGGCCGAGCGAGGCGGCGGACCCGAAGAGCGTGGCGAAGATGGCGAGGATGTCGATGACGCGTCCGAAGGCTCCTTGAGCGTTCTTCTCACCGATGAGGGGCGTGAAGACGGCGCTGATCGTCTGCCGGCGGCCACGCCTGAAGCAGCTGTAGGCGATGGCGAGACCGACGACCGCGTAGATGGCCCACGGGTACAGAGTCCAGTGGAAGAGCGTGGTCGCCATCGCGGTCTCCATGCGCTCCGCCGCGCTGCCACCCGTACCGGGCGGGGCGTCGGCGAAGTGCGTGAGCGGCTCGTTCACGCCGTAGAACATCAGGCCGATGCCCATACCGGCGCTGAACATCATCGCGACCCATGACACGGTCCGGAACTCCGGCTCCTCGCCCTCCTTGCCGAGGGTGATCTTCCCGTAGCGGCTGAACGCCAGCCAGAGCGAGAAGACGACGAAGCCCGAGGCGGCGAGCACGAAGGCCCAACCGCCGTTGTGCATGACGCTGGTGAGCATCGCGGTCGAGACGCTGTCGAGGGTGTCGGTGGCGACCGCCCCCCAGACCACGAAGGCCAGGGTCAGAAGGGCTGTGACGCCGAACACCAGCCTGTCGGTCTGCGGACTCCGCGACATCCGCAGACCACCTGAGCCACCGCCCGGCGGCTCTCCTGTCGTGCTCTGTTCCACCCGTTTATCCGGCACGCTGTGGACCTTTCAGTTCTGGATCAGATCGAGGGGCAGCTACCCGACTTCCTGATCAGCATGCCGTCCGAATACCTGTTTGTCTTCAGCTACGTACGACCAGTGACGAAAGCAGTTCTCCGGTCGCCGCTGCTACTCGTTCGACGGCCTTGTCGAAGGCTTCGGCGTTGTGTGCCGCGGGGTGCCGGAAGCCCGACACCTTCCGTACGTACTGCAGGGCCGCGGCCCTCATGTCGTCCTCGGTGACGGTCTCGGCGTAGGGCGGGCGAAGTGTCTTGATGTTTCTGCACATACTTCGACGCTACGTCCGCACTGCCCGCCGGGTCACCGTCCGGGACGGTCTGCGGACGGATGGCGGGGGCCGTGATCGTGGGGTACGGGTGCCGGCGGGCTGTCAGTGGACGTCGACATCGAGTGGTCTGACGTGCCCTTCGACCATGGCCGCGAGGCCGTTGACCGCGCTGAGGGACGGCTGGTCCGCGATGTGCACGGGCATGCCCGTACCCGTGCGCAGACGCTCGTCGAGCCCCGGCAGCAGTGCGCTGCCGCCCGCCAGCACCATGCCGCGGTCCGCGAGGTCCGCGACCAGGTCCGGCGGGCAGTTGTGGAGGACGCTGCGGATCGCATCGGAGAGCCCGATCAAGGGGGCCTGTATGGCCGCCCGCACGTCGTCCGGGTTGATGCACACGGTGCGGGCCATGCCGGTCGCCACGTCGCGGCCCCACACCTCCGTCGCCTGGGCGGGGTCGTCGACGCCCGTCAGCGCCAGGTGCAGCGCGCGGACCGCCTGGCTCGGCAGGATCAGCTCGTGGTGGTTGCGCAGGTGCTGGATGACGGCGTGATGAATGGTGTCGCCGCCCATCGGCACGGTCGTGGCGGAGACGATCGCGCCCAGGGAGAGCACCGCGATCTGGGTCGTGGTGGCCCCGCAGACCAGGATCATGGTGGCCTCGGGCTGCTCGACGGGCAGTCCGCATCCGACCCCGGCCGCCGTGGGGGTGTCGACCAGCTCGACCTGCTTCGCGCCCACCCCGGTCAGGGTCTCGACGGCGGCGCTGCGGGCGAGCGGATCGGCGTTGTGCGGGATCGTGACCGCCGCGCGCTGCATGGCCCCCCGTCGCCGCCACGCCCGCCGTACCGACGAACCGACCAGCGCCCGCAGCATCCGCTGAGCCATCTCGATGTCGATCACGGTGCCGTTGCTCACGGGACGTACGACGCGGATGTGGCCCGGCGTGCGCCCGTCCATGCGCTCGGCGGCGCTGCCGACGGCCATGAGCGCTCCGGAGAACGTGTTCACGGCGACGACGGACGGCTCGTCCACGACGAGCCCCGCGTCCTTGATGTGGACGCGTGTGCGGGCGGAGCCGACGTCGACGGCGACCGAGCAACGGCGCAGCTGATCTAGAGGCTTGCTCACGGTGATCCCCATCCTTGCCGGTGCCTTGGAGGGGTCCGCCCCGCGCGTGGCGACCCTGTCCTCAGCGTGCGCTCGGCCCGGTGGCACCGCCCGCTGGGCTGGTCTGCACGGGTGACCCGCCCGTCGGCTCCGCGTGGTCGCCGCCCGCGGTGGTCAGAGCATGCGGCGGATTCCCCTCCGGCAGCGGGGGCCGCTCGCTGAACTGCGTACGGTAGAGCTGCTCGTAGCGTCCGCCGAGGGCGAGCAGCTCCTCGTGCGTACCGCGCTCCACGATGCGTCCGCTCTCCAGGACGAGGATGAGATCTGCGGCCCGTACGGTCGACAGCCGGTGCGCGATCACCACGGATGTGCGTCCGGCGAGCGCCTCGCCCAGCGCCTCCTGCACGGCGGCCTCCGAGGTCGAGTCGAGGTGGGCTGTCGCCTCGTCGAGGATCACGACGCGGGGCTGCGCCAGCAGCAGCCGTGCGATGGTCAGCCGCTGCCGCTCACCGCCCGACAGGCGGTAGCCGCGTTCGCCGACGACGGTGTCGAGCCCGTCGGGCAGCCCGGCGATCAGGCCGTCCAGGCGCGCCCGGCGCAGCGCGTCCCACACCTCGCCGTCGGTGGCACCGGGACGCGGCAGCAGCAGGTTGGCGCGGATCGTCTCGTGGAAGAGGTGTCCGTCCTGGGTGACCATGCCGAGGGTGCGGCGCAGCGACTCCGCGGTCAGGTCGCGTACGTCCGTGCCGCCGATCCGTACGGTGCCGCTGTCCGCGTCGTAGAGCCGCGGTGCCAGGGACGCGATGGTCGACTTGCCCGCACCGGAGGAGCCGACCAGCGCCACCATCTGACCGGGCTCCGCGCGGAAGGAGACGCCGTGCAGGACCTCCTCGCCGCCGCGGGTGTCGAGGGTGGCGACGTCCTCGAGGGAGGCGAGCGAGACCTTCTCGGCCGACGGGTAGGCGAAACGCACATCGTCGAACTCGACGGAGACCGGCCCCTCGGGCGCCGCCTCCGCGTCCGGCTTCTCGTCGATCAGCGGCTTCAGGTCGAGGACTTCGAAGACCCGCTGGAAGCTCACCAGCGCGCTCATCACCTCCACCCGGGCACCGGCGAGCGAGGTCAAGGGCGCGTACAGCCTGGTCAGCAGCAGCGCGAGCGACACCACGGTGCCCGCGTCGAGGGTGCCGCGCAGCGCGTAATAGCCGCCGAGCCCGTACACGAGGGCGAGCGCGAGGGCGGAGACGAGCGTGAGCGAGGTGATGAAGAGGTGCTGGACCATCGCCGTACGTACGCCGATGTCGCGGACCCGCCCGGCCCGGCGTGCGAACTCGGCCGACTCCTCCTGCGGACGGCCGAAGAGCTTGACGAGCGTGGCGCCCGGGGCCGAGAAGCGTTCGGTCATCTGGTTGCCCATCGCGGCGTTGTGGTCGGCCCGTTCACGCTCCAGGCGGGCGAACCGCGCGCCCATCCGCCGGGCGGGCAGCACGAAGAGCGGCAGCAGTACGAGCGTGAGCAGCGTGATCTGCCACGACAGGCGGAGCATCACCACGAGGGTCGCCAGCAGGGTGACGAGGTTGCTGACCACCTGGGAGAGCGTGTTGCTGAAGGCTCGCTGCGCCCCGATCACGTCGTTGTTGAGCCGGCTGACGAGCGCGCCCGTGCGTGTGCGTGTGAAGAACGCGACGGGCAGACGCTGTACGTGGTCGTACACCGCTCTGCGCAGATCGAGGATGAGACCTTCCCCGATACGGGCCGACAGCCAGCGCGTGAGGAGCCCCGCTGCGGCCTCGGCCACGGCGATGAGCGCGATCACCGAGGAGAGCACGACGACGGTACGGACCGTGGCGCCGCCGGTGATGGCGTTGACGACCCTGCCCGCGAGGAGGGGAGTGGCGACGGTGAGCAGGGCGAGCGCGCTGCTGAAGACCAGGAAGGCGACGAGTGCCCTGCGGTGCCCCCGGGCGAAGCGGAGGATGCGGGCGAGGGCCGCCCGCGAGAAGGGGCGCTTGTCCTGCTGGGCGAAGCGCGAGGCGTAGAGCGCGTGCCACGCGGTCGTCTCCATGCTCATGGTCTCTCCTGCGGGGGCCGGTGAGGGTGTGGGCGGTACCGGGACGAACGTAGAAGTTGAAGTTACCTTGAAGTCAAGGGTGCGGGGGATTCGGGCACTCATCGCACAGCGGGAGTTCACGCTCGCGGAGGCTGGGCAGGCGGCGGGGCGTGAGGCTGCGTACCGCTCCGGACGTCGCGGAAAACGGAAGCAGAGGACTCCGGGTGACGGTTGGTCAGCGGTGCGCAAGGGGCTTTGACCGGCTGTGATGGGACAGCGACAGGGTGTCGTGCACGTGCATCGGCACATGCATAGGCACATGAACGAGGTTATGATCCAGTGCAGTTGACGGACACCGGTGTCCGTACCGCGCACTGTGCGACACCCCCCACCGCACCAGCCCGGGAGATCCAAGTGCCTCACCCGTACAACGGCATGGCCGCCAGGGACCTGCACGGGGCCGAGTGGCAGAAGAGCCGGCACAGCAACTCGCAGGGCACCTGCGTGGAGTTCGCAAGGCTGCCCGGCGGCGACATAGCCGTACGGAACTCACGCTTTCCGGACGGTCCGGCGCTGGTCTACACACCCGCGGAGGTCGAGGCGATGCTCCTCGGCGTCAAGGACGGCGAGTTCGACCACCTCGTGCAGGACTGAGCGGGCCGGCCCCCGCGGCGCAGCGCCGGGGCCGCGTGGGAAGACGCACGCGGTGCGGCGGAGGTTGAGCCGCCCGCGGGGTGAAGTGACGTATGGCCGAAGGGTCTTGAGCCGTTCACGTGCCGGCGGCGGGCTTGAGCCGGGCTCCGGGCCGCTGGGCCGGGGCCTGAGCCCTGCGGCTGCGCCGGGGCGAACCGGCGGCAGGCGTCAGGGGCGTTACGGCCGCGGCGGCCGTGCGTGCCTCAGGCGGAGCGCACCGGCGTGAGCCGGAAGAGCGCCCAGACCACCTTGCCGCGCATCATGCCCGTCATCGGATGCCAGCCCCAGCCGTCGCTGAAGGACTCGACCAGGCACAGGCCGCGGCCGGACTCGGCGGTGAAGTCGGCGAACTCGGTGCAGTTGTTGGTGGTTTCGGGCGGCGCACCGCTCGGGTCGCGCACCGCGCACACCAGCCGCGCCGCCCACCGCATCAGGTCGAGTCTCACCGGAGCGGACGGCTGCGGCACCGGTGCCGGAGGAGCCGGCAGCCCGTGGCGCAGAGCGTTGGTCACCAGCTCCGAGACGACCAGGGCGACGGTGTCGAACTCGCCTTCCAGCCGCCAGCGTTGCAGAGTCTCGTGGGTGAAGTCCCGTGCGCTCTTCACCGCGTCGAAACGCGCGGGCAGTGCGCAGGTGGCGGACCCGGAGACGGTCGAGTGGCCGTGGCCGAGGTGCGGGAGGCCACGCCACATGGGCTCCAGCACGGTCGATCCTTCGGTCCCCATGACGAGCCACTCCTGGCGTTGCGGCAGTGATGATCCTGTGTGGATCCGGTCGGCTTGCTGTCCCGATGGGTCTCGCTGTTCCTCGTTCGCCGTTCCCCGGTTGTCACAACTGTGCTGGCATGCAGCGCACTTGTGCGATCCCTATGGTTCCCAATGCCTAGGGCAGATGCAAGGGCAGATGCACGTGCACGAGAGACTTTCGATCGTGTGTAATCACCCGGGCACGCAACGGAGCGCATTGATGGCACACTTCCTTCAGAGCAGGGTGAAGGGTTTCTCGAAAATGGAGACACAACCGGCAATGGGTGCGAGCAGCGGCGCAATCGGGGCGAGTGGCTCAAGCGGGTCGATGGTGCGGCGCATTCTGCTCGGGTCCCAGCTCCGCCGCCTCCGCGAGGCCTGCGGAGTCACCCGCGAGGCCGCCGGTTATTCGATCCGTGCGTCCGAATCCAAGATCAGCAGGATGGAGTTGGGCCGGGTGAGCTTCAAGGCCCGCGACGTGGCCGATCTGCTGACGCTCTACGGAGTGGTCGACGACACCGAGCGCGAGCCGCTGCTGGGGCTCGCGAGAGACTCGAGCATAGCCGGGTGGTGGCACAGCTACAGCGACGTCCTGCCCGGCTGGTTCCAGACGTACGTCGGCCTGGAGGGCTCCGCCTCCCACATCAACACCTACGAAGTGCAGTTCGTACACGGCCTGTTGCAGACGCCGGAGTACGCACAAGCCGTCGTCACCGCCGGGCACCAGAGCCACATCCCGCAGGACGAGATCGAGCGCCGCGTCGCTCTCCGCATCGAGCGTCAGAAGCTCCTGCTCGGTGAGAACGCTCCGAAGTTCCTCTGCATCCTCGACGAGGCCGCGCTGCGCCGCCCGTTCGGCTCGCACGCGATCATGGACGCTCAACTGCGCCATCTCGCCGAGGTCTCGGAATCACCCAACATCATCGTCCAGGTCGTCCCGTTCGAACTGGGCGGGCACCCCGCCGAGAGCGGCGCTTTCACACTGCTGCGCTTCCCCGAGTCCGACCTCAACGACGTCGTCTATCTGGAGCAGCTGACCAGTGCTCTCTACCTCGACAAGAAAGATGAAGTCGCTCACTATGACCAGGTGTTGAGCCGATTGGTGAAGGACAGTCTCTCCCCGTCGCGTACGCGCGATCATCTGCAGGCAATACGCCAACTCGGCTGAATTGCCAGTACGATGACCAGTCATCAGTACGGAGTTGTGCTGTGCTGCGGCCCCAGGCGGCATCGCTCAGCTTGTTCCTGCCCCACGAAGGAATGACATGTCCTACTTCACGGACCTGGCGCTTCAGTACATAGACGGCCAGTGGTGCGAGGGAAGCGGTTCCTGGGACATCATCGACTTCGATCCGTACAACGACGAGAAGCTCGCAGCCATCACCGTCGCCACCGCCGAAGAGGTCGACCACGCCTACCGTGCCGCCCAACGGCACCAGCGCGACTGGGCGAAGACGAACCCGTACACCCGGCGGCAGGTCTTCGAGCGCGCGATCCGCATCATCGAGGACAACGAGCAGGAGATCAGCGAGGCCCTGATCTCCGAGGTCGGCGGTACGCGCCTCAAGGCGGACATCGAACTCCACCAGACCAAGGAATTCCTGCGTGAGGCCGTCCACTTGGCGCTGCGCGCCGAGGGCCGGATCGTGCCGTCGCCCATCGACGGCAAGGAGAACCGGGTGCACCGCGTCCCCGTGGGCGTCGTCGGTGTCGTCACTCCGTTCCACTTCCCGTTCCTGCTCTCGCTGAAGACGATCACGCCGGCGCTCGCACTCGGCAACGCCGTCGTCCTCAAGCCCCACCAGAACTCGCCGGTGTGCGGCGGCTCGCTGGTCGCCTGGGTGCTTGAGGAGGCGGGCCTCCCGCCCGGCCTGCTGAACGTCGTGATCACCGACACCGCCGAGATCGGGGACACCTTCATCGCGCACCCGGTGCCGAAGGTCATCTCCTTCACCGGCTCGGAGCCGGTCGGCCGCCAGGTCGCGACCGTCGCCGCCTCGCACTTCAAGCGCACCGTGCTGGAGATGGGCGGCAACAGCGCACTCATCGTCCTCGACGACGCCGACGTCGACTACGCGGTCGACGCCGCGGTCTTCAGCCGCTTCGTGCACCAGGGGCAGGTGTGCATGTCGGCCAACCGCATCATCGTCGACCAGGACATCTGCAAGGCGTTCAACGAGAAGTTCACCGCCAAGGTCGAGACCCTCAGGGTCGGCGATCCGAGGGACCCGGACACGCAGATCGGCCCGCTCATCAACGCCGTTCAGGCCGACAAGGTCAACTCCCTCGTGGAGCGCACCGTCGCGGACGGCGCCACCGCCCTCGTACGCGGCACCAAGCTGGGCAATCTCGTCTCGCCCAGCATCCTCACGGACCTGCCCGACGGTTCGCCGGCCCTCCGCGAGGAGATCCTCGGTCCCGTGGCCCTGGTCATTCCGGTGGACGGCGACGACGAGGCCGTGCGGGTCGCCAACGACACCCCTTACGGCCTCGGCGGCGCGGTGCACACGGGCAACATCGACCGCGGTCTGCGGATGGCCCACCGGATCGACACCGGCATGGTGCACATCAACGACACCACCGTCGCCGACGAGCCGATAGTCCCGTTCGGCGGCGAGAAGAACTCCGGCCTGGGCAGGCTCAACGGCGAACAGATGGTGGACGCCTTCACCACCACCAAGTGGATCTCCATCCAGCACGACCGCAGCGGTTTCCCCTTCTGACCGGGTCTGATTCGGCATCGGGTCCGGGGGCCTTGAGGACACTCCCTGACCGCAAGCCCTCATAGCGTGGTCGTCATCGAGAGGCGCCGTACAGGGCGGCTCCTGGCGGAAGGTGACGACCATGCCCGTAGTGGTGAAGCCCGAGGCACCCGGCGACGAGCGCGGCGCGCTCCTGGCGTACCTGGACGCACAGCGCGGCGGAATCCGGCGGGCACTGCACGGACTGACCGAGGAGCAGGCCCGCAGCGTCCCCTCGGCCAGCGCCCTCTCGCTCGCAGGGGTGCTCAAGCACGTGGCGGACGGGGAGCGCGGCTGGCTTCGCACGTTCCAGGCGGACGGCCAGGACTACGACTTCGCGGCGGAGGCCGCCCAGTGGGAGGACAGCTTCACCCCGCACGAGGACGAGACCGTCGAATCGCTGCTCGACCTGTACACCCGGGTCGCGCAGGAGACCGACGCGGCCGTACGTGCCGTCGGTTCCCTGGACGAGACGTTCGACTCCCCGAAGGTCCCCTGGGACGAGGGCGGCAAGCGCTCCTGGCGCTACGGGCTCCTGCACCTCATCGAGGAGACGGCACGGCACGCGGGCCATGCCGATGTGATCCGGGAGAGCATCGACGGCAAGGGTGCATTCGACCTCGTCTTCGAAACGGGTGCGATGCCCGAGCCGGACTGGGCGGCCTTCGGCAGCGAGCCCCTGAAGTAGCCGCTCCCGGCCCGCAGTCCACGGCCCGCCGTCCCGCAGTCCGGGCGGCGGTCCGGCAGCCCCGCGGCCTCCGCCGACGCCCGAGTCCCGCCCGTCCAGTGCCCCTCCCGGCAAGCTTTGCCCTGTCGCGCCGCCCTGCACGCACGCTCTCCCCCACTTCGTGGGTGGGGGTCCCCCCAGCGGAGCGAGGGGGAGTACCCCCAGCGTTGGCCAAAAGCCCTGGTAGCTCCTCCCCTGGGCTTCGCTATGGGGGACCCCAACGGACTTCCGGCCGCCCTGCGATCGCACGCACCGGACGACGCTCCTGGGGGTCCCCCCGGGGGCCCAGGGGGAGGGCAAACATTGCCGGTCACGGCACTAGGCTTGCGGCCACGTGGGCGGGACCGCGGAAGTCGCGGGCGCTGGAAGCGAGGGACGAGGGACGATGTCGGCGATCCGGCTGCTGGTGCTCGGGGCGGTGCGCCAGCACGGGCGGGCACACGGCTACATGGTCCGCAACGACCTGGAGTTCTGGGGCGCTCACGAGTGGTCCAACGCCAAGCCGGGCTCGATTTACCACGCGCTCAAGCAGCTGGCCAGGCAGGGCCTGCTCCACCCGTACGAGACCGCCCCGAGCACCGCGGGCGGTCCGCCCCGCACGCAGTACGAACTGACCGACGCCGGCGAGGCGGAGTTCATGAAACTGCTCCGGCACGCGCTCACAGCGATCGACGAGAAGCAGGACATGCTCACCTCCGGCGTCGGCTTCATCGTCGACCTGCCGCGTGACGAGGCGGTCGCGCTGCTCGAGAAGCGCATCGCGGCCCTGGAGGAGTGGCGGCAGGAGGTCACGCGGCACTGGACGCCCGAGGAGAGCACCCCGGAGGAGTGGGGCCACATCGGCGAGATCATGAAGCTCTGGGTGCACAACGCCGACAGCGGCGCGCAGTGGGCGCGCGGCCTGGTGCAGCGGCTGCGGAACGGCGCGTTCGTGATGGCGGGCGAGGGCGAGCGGCAGGTCAACGTGCTGCCGCCGGGCACCGGGAATCCGTACGCGGAGAAGTGAGCCGGCCCCTCCGCTTCGCTCGGGCAACCCGCTCGGCGTCGTCGCCCCGGTGACGCTCGCACACGCGTGTCGGCCACCCCCGTACGGGCACCCTGACCGGGACCTCGCTACGGGAGCGACCTTATGCTCGGTCCATCGGGCGGAAGCGGGCGAAGGCCGCAGACGCAAGTGTGAGGGAGCGGGCAGAGAGTGGTCGGGGAGCCGAAGCGGAACGGCCGGTCGGCGGAGAACGGGGACTCCTCGGAGGAGGCCGGGCAGCAACTCGCCGACGAGGTGCGCAGCGCGTTCACGCCGCCGCAGGGAATGCCTCTCCCGCCCCTGCCGGACGACGAGCACCCCAGCTCGGAATTCGCCGTCCCCGAAGGGCTGTTGACGTCGCCGCCGCCGGAGTTCGGCAGCGCCTTCACCCCGCCCGAGGGCATCCCGAAGGTCTCCCTGATCAAGCCGGGCGTTCCCTGGCAGGACCGGATGCGGACCATGATCCGGATGCCGCTGGCCGAGCGCCCGGCACCGGAGCGCATGAGCCGTCCCGAGGACGCCGAGACGGGCCCGGCCGTGCCCCGCGTGCTCGACCTCACCCTCCGCATCGGCGAGCTGCTGCTCGCGGGCGGTGAGGGGGCCGAGGACGTCGAGGCAGCGATGTTCGGAGTGGCACACGCCTACGGGCTGGACCGCTGCGAGCCCACGGTCACCTTCACGCTGATCTCCATCACGCACCAGCCCTCACTGGTCGACGACCCCGTGACGGTCGGACGCACCGTGCGCCGGCGCGGCACCGACTACACGCGGCTCGCAGCCGTCTTCCGGCTGGTGGACGACATCACCAAGGGCGACATCACGCTGGAGGAGTCCTACCGGCGTCTCGCCGCCATACGCCGCAACCGCCACCCGTACTCCAAGAACGCGCTGACCCTCGCGAGCGGCACGCTCTCAGGCGCCGCGTCGCTGCTCGTCGGCGGCGACGGGCTCGTCTTCGTGCTGGCGGCGATCGGCGCGATGCTCGGCGACAGGCTCGCGTGGCTCTGCGCCGGGCGCGGGCTGCCGGAGTTCTACCAGTTCACGGTCGCGGCCGTGCCGCCGGCCGCGATGGGCGTCGTGGTGGCGGTGGCGGGCTCGTCGAACGATACGAAGCTGAGGGCCGCGGCCGTCATCACCGGTGGCCTCTTCGCGCTGATCCCCGGCCGGGCGCTGGTCGCCGCCGTGCACGACGGGCTGACCGGCTTCTACATCACCGCTGCGGCCCGCCTGCTGGAGGTCATCTACCTCATCGTCGGCATCGTCGGCGGCGTGCTGGTGATGCTCTACATCGGTTCCAAGCTGGGCGCGGAACTCACGCCGGAGAGCACGCAGGGCGAAATCCGGCCCGTGCTCCAGCTCTTCGCGGCGATGCTGCTGGCGCTGGCCTTCTGCGTACTGCTGCAGCAGGAACGTCACACCGTGCTGCTGGCCACCCTCAACGGCGGCGTGGCCTGGCTGATCTACGGCGCCCTGGTCAACCCGCCGGTGAACGTCGACGCGGTGCCGGCGACCGTCGCCGCGGCCGGACTCGTCGGCCTGTTCGGGCAGTTGATGTCCCGTTACCAGTTCGCCTCGTCGCTGCCGTACATCACGGCGGCGATCGGTCCGCTGCTGCCCGGCAGCGCCACGTACTTCGGGCTGCTCAACATCGCCCAGGGCCACATGGACGAGGGCATCCTGAGCATCTCGCGGGCCGTCGCCCTCGCCCTGGCCATCGCCATCGGCGTCAACCTGGGCGGTGAGCTGGCGCGGCTGTTCATCAAGAGCCCCGGCGTCGAGACGCCGCTCCCGGGCCGCCGCGCCGCCAAGCGCACCCGCGGCTTCTAGGTTTTCCGGGCTTCCGGGCTTCCAGGCCTGGAACCGGCGGCCGGCCGCCCCGTCCCCGTACGCACGAAGGGTGCGCCCCTTCCATGGGGACGCACCCGGTGTGCCGTCCGTACGCCGTTCGCACGCTCCCGTCTCGCCGGAGACCCGGTCCGGTGCTTCAGTGGTCGCCGTGGGCCTCAAGTCGCTTGATCGACGCTTCGACCTCGGCCTCGGCCTCGGTACGGCCGACCCAGTTCGCACCCTCGACGGACTTGCCGGGCTCCAGGTCCTTGTAGACCTCGAAGAAGTGCTGGATCTCCAGCCGGTCGAACTCGCTCACGTGATGGATGTCCCGCAGGTGCTCCATCCGCGGGTCGGACGCGGGCACGCACAGCAGCTTGTCGTCGCCCCCCGCCTCGTCCGTCATGCGGAACATGCCGATGGCGCGGGCCTTGATGATGCAGCCGGGAAAGGTGGGTTCATCGAGCAGCACGAGCGCGTCCAGCGGGTCGCCGTCCTCGCCGAGGGTGTGGTCGACGAAGCCGTAGTCGGCGGGGTACACGGTCGAAGTGAAAAGGTGCCGGTCCAGACGGATGCGCCCGGTCACGTGATCCACCTCGTACTTGTTCCGCGAACCCTTCGGGATCTCGATGACGACGTCGAACTCCAAGGAAGGCTCCTCCATGATCAGCACATGTATCTGGTGATTAAGTGTCCCCCACCCACGTACACGGGCGCGAAAGGGGCTGATCGAGGTGCGTGACACCGCCTCAGAGGTGCGTGACACCGCGATCCGGGCATACCGGAAGGTCCGGTCCCGTGCCCGTCGTCACGGGCGGCGGATCCGGCAGCACTGGCGGACCGCGGCTCCGCAGCAGCGGCAGACCGCACGAGTGACGGCCGGTGCTGCCGGACTCGGACTGGTACTCGCCGTCACGGCGGTGGCCACGAGCGGACCGTGGGACTCGGGCCAGCGTACGGCGGAGCGTTCGCGGGCCGCCGCCCGGGAAGGCCGAAGTGGCGGGAACCACACCGGCGAGGCCCCACAAGCGCCCCGCGTGCTCGCGGCTCTGGACATGGACGCCGTACGGGGCGACGCCGCGGGCGGCGGCCGCGACGCCAAGCCCTCGCACGGCCCGGGTGCGGCGGGGGTTCCGCCGCCCAGCGAGGACGCGCTCGCCGACATCCTCGAACCGCTCCTGAAAGACGGCGACTTGGGCAAGCACCGCGGCGTCTCGGTCGTCGACGCCGCCACCGGACGGAAGTTGTACGGCTCCAAGGCGCGCACCGCCGCCACCCCGGCCTCCACCGTCAAGGTCGCCACCGCCGCGGCCGCCCTCTCCGCGCGCGGAGAGGGCCACCGCATCACCACGCGGGTGGTGCGCGGCAAGGCCGAGGACGAAGTCGTACTCGTCGGCGGCGGCGACCCGACTCTCAGCTCCGGCGCCCTCGACGGCCTCGCCCGCGACACGGCCCGCAAGCTGCGCGGTCACGACAGCGGCAAGATCTCCGTCCGTTACGACACTTCGCGCTACAGCGGCCCCGTCCGCCACTCCATCGGCACCAACGACAACCTCGCACCCGTCAGCCCTCTCATGGTCGACGAGGCCCGTCTCGGGCGAACCTCCGGCTCCGGCGACGAGCGCGACGAGGACGCCCCCGCGCACGGTCCCGCCCCGCGCTCCACCGACCCGGCCGGGGAGGCCGCCGAGGACTTCGCCGACGCACTCGGCGAGCACGGCGTCGACGTCGAGCGCGAACCGAAGGAGGCGAAGGCACCCGGTGATGCGAAGGAACTGGCCGCACACCGTTCGGCCCCGGTCTCCGAACTCGTCGAACGCATGCTGACCTACAGCGACAACGACATCGCGGAGGCCCTGGCCCGCCAGACCGCCCTCGCCGCCGGCGAGCCCGCGAGCTTCAAGGGCGCCGGGAAGGCGGTACGCCGCACCCTCGGCAAGCTCGATGTCCCCCTGAAGGGCGCCCACTTCGCCGACGGCAGCGGCCTCGACCGCGACGACAAGGTCTCCCCGGCGCTGCTCACCGGCCTCCTCGCACGCGCCGCCGACCCCGACCACGCGGCCCTGCGTCCCGTCCTGACCGGCATGCCGGTCGCTCATTTCACCGGCACCCTCGGCAGCAGGTACGGCAGCGACAAGGGCAAGCAGGGCGCCGGTCTCGTACGCGCGAAGACGGGGACCCTGACCGGTGTCCACACGCTGGCGGGCACCGTCGTCGATGCCGACGGCAGAATGCTGGCCTTCGCGTTCATGGCGTCCGGAAGCAATGACGGCAAGGGCGCGCAGCGCTCACTGGACAGCCTCGCCTCGGCCCTCGCCAACTGCGGCTGCCGCGAGTCGCCGTCCGGGAGCTGACCGCACGCCGCCGGGCCCGCACCCCCCGCCGCGCCGGTGCAGCCTCCCGCGCGGCGGCAGTGACACGTACCGTGAAGTCATGACGAGCCTCGGTGGTGTGGAGATGGTCGACTGGAATCTCGCGGTCGCGACCGCGACCCGGCTCGTACGGCCGGGCCCCGAAGTGAGCCGTGAGGGAGCACGGGCGGTCGTCTCGGAGCTTCGCCGCCACGCGAAGGCGTCCGAGGAACACGTCCGCGGTTTCACGCGCATGCAGCCCGACCGCCCCTCGGAGACGGACACCCCCGTCCTCGTGGTGGACCGGCCCGGCTGGGTCCGCGCGAACGTGGCGGGCTTCAGAGAACTGCTCACGCCCCTGCTGGAGAAGGTCCAGGAGCGCCGCTCCGGTTCTCCCGGCGGGGCCGTACTGGGCGCGGTCGGCGGCAAGGTGACGGGCGTCGAGGTCGGCATGCTGCTGTCGTTCCTGGCCTCCCGGGTGCTCGGTCAGTACGAGACGTTCGCACCGGCGACGCGCGAGCTGCCCGGCGGAGCGGACGGCAGCGGCCGACTGCTCCTCGTAGCGCCGAACATCGTGCACGTCGAGCGCGAACTCGAGGTCGACCCGCACGACTTCCGGCTCTGGGTCTGCCTGCACGAGGAGACGCACCGCACACAGTTCGCCGCCGTCCCCTGGCTCCGCGACCACATCCAGGGTGAGATCCAGTCCTTCCTCGGCGAGACCGACATGGACCCCTCCACGCTGCTGGAGCGCCTGCGCGAGGCGGCGCAGTCCCTCTCCGGCGCCCGCGCGCAGAGTGCCGCCGGCACGGAGGAGAAGACGGAGACCGAGCGGGCCGGGATCGCCGAACTGGTGCAGACACCCACACAGCGCGAGATCCTCGGCCGCCTCACCGCCGTGATGTCCCTGCTGGAGGGCCACGCGGACTACGTGATGGACGGCGTCGGACCGGAGGTGGTGCCGAGCGTCGCGGAGATCCGCGAGAAGTTCCAGAAGCGCCGCGCCACCGGCGCCGGACGCCTGGACCAGGCGCTGCGCAAGCTGCTCGGCCTCGACGCCAAGCTGCGCCAGTACCGCGAGGGCGAGCGCTTCGTACGTGCCGTCGTCGAGGACCTGGGCATGGACGGCTTCAACCGCGTCTGGACCTCGCCCAACACGCTCCCCACGAAGTCGGAGATCAGCCGCCCCGCCGACTGGATCGCGCGGATGCGCTCCTGATCTCCGCGACCGCGGACCGCGGGGGCCGGGGCCGGACGGGCAGGGGACCCACGGACCGGCCGCCGGGCCCGTCGGCGCGCGCGAGCCGCGAGTCGTCACGCGACCGTGCGGCCTGAGGACACGACGGCGGACGTGATGGGAGGCGCGGGGGTGCGGGAGCGGTACCCGCACCGGACTCCGGCGGCTACTCTCCGGATCGGGCACGGACCACTGGAAGCCCCGGTAATCACTCGTCCGAGGGACCGAGAATGCCCGGCCCGCGTGCGATGCTCTGGGAACACCTCCATCTCTGTCACCATCGACACACTCAGCGTGACAAGACCTTCTTCGAGGAAGTGAATCGGACATGGGTCCCCACCCCGCGGTCGCTGCAATACGTCTCGCGGTTCGCCGCGCACTCCACGACGTCCTCAGCGAACAAGCCGTCGTCAGTGAGAAAGCCGGCGACACTCGCAGCCCCGGCGAGCCCCCGCTCGTCCTCGTGGCCTGTTCCGGCGGCGCCGACTCCATGGCGCTCGCCTCCGCCCTCGCCTTCGAAGCACCCCGACTCGGCCTCCGCGCGGGAGGCGTGACGGTCGACCACGGTCTGCAGTCCGGATCGGACGACCGCGCCCAGGAGGTCGCCGACCGGCTGACCTCCCTCCGACTCCACCCCGTCGAATCGATCGCCATCACCATCGGCCGTACGAACACCGGTCCCGAAGCCGCAGCGCGCACGGCGCGGTACGCCGCGCTCGACGACATGGCCGACCGCTGCGGTGCCAAGGCCGTGCTGCTCGGACACACCCGTGACGACCAGGCCGAGACGGTTCTCCTCGGGCTGGCCCGCGGTTCCGGTACGCGCTCCCTCTCCGGCATGGCAGAAGTCACCGGTCCCGCGGACCGCTACCGCCGGCCGTTCCTCGCCATCGACCGGCAGACCACCCGCAAGGCCTGCCTCGCCCAGTCGCTCCCCGTCTGGGACGACCCCCACAACGACGACCCCGCGTACACAAGGTCCCGCGTGCGCCACGAGGCCCTGCCGATGCTGGAGAAAGCATTGGGCAAGGGCGTGATCGAGGCGCTCGCCCGTACCGCACGCCTCTCCCGCGACGACGCCGACGCGCTCGACGCCTGGGCCCTCCAGGCCGAGCGGTCCGTACGCACCGACCAGCCCGGCACCGACGGCTGGGACGGCGTGGAGCTGGACACCGCCCGGCTCTACGCGCTCCCGTCCGCCGTCCGACGCCGTGTGCTGCGCCGCGCCGCCGTCGCCGCGGGCGCCCCGGCGGGTTCGCTCTTCGCCCGCCATCTCGAAGAAGTCGACCGGCTGATCACGGCCTGGCGCGGGCAGCGTGCCATCAATCTGCCCGGGCGTGTCGAGGCCGCGAGGCAGGGTGGCAGACTGGTCATCCGGCATGGCTCACAGACCCCGCCGACACCGACCTGCTGACCGTCCTGCCAGGGCGGTCCCGGGCCGGCGGCAGCGTGGGCCGGAGACCTCGACCGAGAGCGGCACGGGTGGACGAGAAGGACATGGGCACCGACCTCAAGTCGGTGCTCATCACCAGGGAAGAGATCGAAGCGAAACTGGCCGAGCTGGCCGGCAAGATCGACGAGGAGTACGAGGGCAGGGAGCTGCTCCTCGTCGGCGTGCTCAAGGGTGCCGTGATGGTGATGGCCGATCTGGCGCGCGCCGTGTCGACGCCGGTCACCATGGACTGGATGGCGGTCTCCTCCTACGGAGCGGGCACGCAGTCCTCGGGAGTCGTCCGCATCCTCAAGGACCTCGACACCGACATCAAGGGCAAGCACGTCCTCATCGTCGAGGACATCATCGACTCGGGGCTGACACTGTCGTGGCTGCTGTCCAACCTCGGCTCGCGTGAGCCCGCGTCCCTCAACGTCTGCACGTTGCTGCGGAAGCCGGACGCCGCCAAGGTGGCGATCGACGTGAAGTGGGCGGGCTTCGACATCCCCAACGAGTTCGTGGTCGGGTACGGCCTCGACTACGCGGAGAACTACCGGAACCTCCCGTTCGTCGGAACGCTCTCCCCGCACGTCTACGGCGGCTGAGCACCGCGGCACCCAGCGGGAACCATGCGGGGCCGCGCTCCGTTGGAGGAGCCAGGACGGTTCTGTTTGACCGTCCTCGGCGGCGCCCTGAGACAATGCTGAGGTACCGTCCGAAGGTCAGCCTTTTCAACTCACTGTGGCAGGAGGGACGGGGCGTACGCGCTCCGTATGGATGGACGTGAAGCGATACTTCCGCGGGCCGGTCATGTGGATCGTGCTGGCCGTCCTCGCCGTGGTCGTGTTGATGCAGGTCGTCGGCTCGTCCGGCGGCTACAAGACGGTGGACACGGGACAGGTCGTCCAGGCGATCGACCAGGACAAGGTGAAGTCCGCCGAGCTCACGACAGGCGATGAGCAGATCGTGAAGCTCGAGCTCAAGGACGGCGCCAAGGTCGAAGACAGCGACAAGATCAAGGCGAGCTACATCGACAACCAAGGTGTCGACCTCGCCAAGAAACTCCAGAGCAAGTTCGACCAGAAGGAAATCACCAAGGGCTACACGGTCGCGCCGCAGCAGCAGAATCCGTTCGTCGGGATGCTGCTGTCGTTCCTGCCGTTCGTCCTCATCATCGTCGTCTTCCTGTTCCTGATGAATCAGATGCAGGGCGGCGGCTCCCGGGTGATGAACTTCGGCAAGTCGAAGGCCAAGCTGATCACCAAGGACACCCCGAAGACGACGTTCTCGGACGTCGCGGGGTCGGACGAGGCGTGCGAGGAGCTCCAGGAGATCAAGGAGTTCCTGCAAGAGCCCGCCAAGTTCCAGGCGGTCGGTGCCAAGATCCCCAAGGGTGTGCTGCTGTACGGGCCGCCCGGTACGGGCAAGACGCTGCTGGCCCGCGCGGTCGCGGGCGAGGCGGGTGTCCCGTTCTACTCGATCTCCGGCTCCGACTTCGTCGAGATGTTCGTCGGTGTCGGTGCCTCCCGTGTCCGTGACCTGTTCGAGCAGGCCAAGGCGAACGCCCCGGCGATCGTCTTCGTCGATGAGATCGACGCCGTCGGCCGCCACCGCGGCGCCGGTATGGGCGGCGGTCACGACGAGCGCGAGCAGACGCTGAACCAGCTGCTGGTCGAGATGGACGGCTTCGACGTCAAGGGCGGCGTCATCCTGATCGCCGCCACCAACCGGCCCGACATCCTCGACCCCGCGCTGCTGCGTCCCGGGCGCTTCGACCGGCAGATCGCGGTCGACCGCCCCGACATGCAGGGCAGGCACGAGATTCTCAAGGTCCACCAGAAGGGCAAGCCGATGGCGCCCGACGTGGATCTGGGCGCGGTGGCCCGCCGTACGCCGGGCTTCACGGGTGCCGACCTCAGCAACGTGCTGAACGAGGCGGCGCTGCTCACCGCGCGCGGCGACCACAAGCTGATCGACAACAGGTATCTGGACGAGGCGATCGACAGAGTCGTGGCGGGACCGCAGAAGCGGACCCGGATCATGAGCGACAAGGAGAAGAAGATCACCGCGTACCACGAGGGCGGGCACGCCCTGGTCGCGGCGGCTTCGCCGAACTCCGACCCCGTACACAAGATCACGATTCTCTCCAGAGGCCGTGCCCTCGGCTACACGATGGTTCTGCCGGACGAGGACAAGTACTCGACCACGCGCAACGAGATGCTCGACCAGCTCGCATACATGCTGGGCGGGCGCGCGGCCGAGGAGCTGGTCTTCCACGACCCGACCACGGGTGCGGCGAACGACATCGAGAAGGCGACGGCGACGGCCCGTGCCATGGTCACGCAGTACGGCATGACCGAGCGGCTGGGTGCGATCAAGTTCGGCTCCGACCAGTCCGAGCCCTTCCTGGGCAAGGAGATGGGACATCAGCGCGACTACTCCGAGGAGGTCGCCGGGCTGGTGGACGAGGAGGTCAAGAGCCTTATCGAGACGGCGCACAACGAAGCCTGGGAAATCCTGGTGGAGAACCGCGACGTCCTCGACAACCTGGTTCTCTCCCTGCTGGAGAAGGAGACGCTGGGCAAGGAGGAGATCGCCGAGATCTTCGCTCCGGTCGTCAAGCGCCCGTCGCGGCCGGCATGGACGGGCTCCTCACGGCGTACGCCGTCGACGCGTCCCCCGGTCTCGTCGCCCGCTCTGAGCAACGGGAACGGCTCCGTGCCGACTCTCGACAAGAGCGGCGGCAAGGAGATCGGGCCGCGGGATTCGGACGCCATCGTCGAGCCGGTCGATCCGACGGAGAACTAGCAGCAGTCCCTGTGCGACGGCCCACAGCGGGCCGTGGAATTCAAGCCGCGCCCCCTGGGTTGTGAGACCTGGGGGGCGCGGCTGATTGTTTACACAGGTACCAGGAACGAGGCATCACATGACCGATCCGGTGACGCTCGGTGGAGAGGGCGATTTCACGCCAGCCGACTTCGACGAGAAGCGGGCGGAGAACGCCGTGCGCGAGCTGCTGATCGCGGTCGGTGAGGACCCGGACCGCGAGGGGCTGCTGGAGACCCCCTCCCGTGTGTCGCGGGCGTACAAGGAGCTGTTCGCCGGCCTGCACCAGCGTCCCGAGGACGTGCTGACGACCACCTTCGACCTCGGGCACGACGAGATGGTCCTGGTGAAGGACATCGAGGTGTTCAGCACGTGTGAGCACCATCTGGTGCCGTTCCACGGCGTCGCGCACGTCGGCTACATCCCGTCCGCCGACGGGAAGATCACGGGCCTGTCGAAGCTGGCACGGCTCGTCGACGTCTACGCCCGGCGGCCCCAGGTCCAGGAGCGGCTGACCACGCAGATCGCCGAGTCGCTGATGCGGATACTGGAGCCGCGCGGGGTGATCGTCGTCGTCGAGTGCGAGCACATGTGCATGTCCATGCGCGGCATACGGAAGCCGGGCGCCAAGACCGTCACGTCCGCGGTACGCGGGCAACTGCGGGACGCCGCGACGCGCTCCGAGGCGATGAGCCTGATTCTGCGCTGAGCCCTGAGGAACGCCGCCCGAGGCGCCCGGTGATCACCGCCGTGCAGCGTTCAGCGTCGTCGCCCACGTCATCGGCGAAGCGGTGGCGCTGCGAGCGCTGCTGCTGGAAGAAGCGAGCTACGTGGACCTGACGTCTTCGACGCGGTAAGCGGCGGTGAATGGGAGCCCCGTGCGTCTGGTGCAGGGCCGGAGGACCGAAGGGCGACGTCAGGCTGCCGGAGCGGCCGACGGGCCGTCGTTGTCGTCCTCGTCGTCGGGGAGACGGCAGACCCGTTCCAGGAAGATCGCCGTCGCGACCACCGCGATCCCGGCAAGTACGGACAGGCCCGCGTAGACCGTCTGGTCCTGGCGTGCCGGAGCCTCCGACGGGTCCATCAGCAGGGCGACTCCGACGCCTCCGTAGATGCCGGAGACCAGGGAGGCCACCAGTGCGCTGGCGTGCCCGAAGAGGACGGCACGCGCCGCCATCATCGGATCCACGCCCTTGGCGCCCGGTTCGCGTTCGCGCTGTGCCTTGAGGCGCGAGCGCAATGAGAGAGCGGTGGCCAGCAGCACGGTGGCGATGATCGCCAGTACGACCGGAGCCGCGACGGGCACCGCCGGCAGCGTGCCCAGGGAACTCCACAGCCGGGCGACCGCCCAGGCCAGTACCCCGGCTACGACGAAGACACCCGCAAGGACGGGGATACGCAGTTCCTTCACGGGGTTCCCAACGACTACTCGGGCAGGCTGAGTTCCAGGTCCGTACGGGCTGCGACGCCTTCGTGGCCGAGCGAGGCCAACAGCTCCGCCACCGCTCCGTGGCCGGGCACTTCGGCGCCCGGGTCCACGTCGTGCCACGGCACCAGGACGAAGGCCCGTTCGTGGGCCCGCGGGTGAGGCAGCGTCAGTCTCGGGTCGTCGGAGACGACGTCCTGGTAGGAGACGATGTCGACGTCGATGGTGCGCGGCCCCCAGTGCTCGTCCCGCACCCGTTCCAGGGCCTCTTCGATCGCGTGTCCGCGCTCCAGCAGAGAGCCGGGCGGCAGGGTCGTCCGTACGAGCACGACGGCGTTGAAGTACGAGGCCTGGCTGCCGGGATCCACTCCCCACGGCTCCGTCTCGTAGACGGGCGAGACCGCGAGGACCTTCATCCCCGGGGTGTCGGCGAGTGCGTCGACGGCGCTCTGCAGCCGCTCGAGGCGGTTGCCCACATTGCTGCCGAGAGCGATCACCGCCTGCTGCGGGTTCTGAAGGGTGGTGTCGGCCGCATCCACCTGATGCACGACGGAGGCGGGCACCGGCTGTACGGTCGGGTCACTGTTCGGCGTCATGCGCGGCTCCGCTTGATAGTGATGGTCACGTCGTCGAAGGGCACGGTGATCGGGGCGTCCGGCTTGTGCACGACCACCTCTGCCACCTGCACGCGCGTGTGCGAGAGACAGGCGTCGGCGATCCGCTCGGCGAGGGTCTCGATCAGGTCGACGGGCTCTCCCTCGACGATCCCGACGATCTCCTCGGCCAGAACGCCGTAGTGAACGGTCTTCGTGAGGTCGTCGTCGCCCGCGGCGGGCCGGGTGTCGAGGCCGAGCTCCACGTCCACGACGAAGATCTGACCCTCCTCCCGTTCCCGCTCGAGGACTCCGTGATGCCCGCGGGCCCGAAGGCCCCGCAGTGCGAGGTGGTCCACGCGTATCACTCCCGTCCTCTGTCCTGGTCGCAGCGGCGCGGCGCGCCCTCTCCGCATCGAATCTACCCGCGGGCGGCCCAGCCACCTGCTCGGGGCGGGTGCCTACCCGACAGCGCCGAGGCCCACGCTCGCATTCCGGCCGAGCTGCTGCGAAGGAGTGGTACGGGCCACACCGGGGGTGGCGCGAACGGGGTCGGCCGCCGGGGTGCGGCGGGTGCCGCCGGGGCGTGAGGCGGCTGGGCCGTGCGTCAGAGCTGGACGTCGCCGTCGTCGAGGCCGCCCTCGTCCTCGTCCTCGCCCTCGCGCTCGACCAGGACCGGCGACCCGTGGTGCGACCACACCTTCCAGCGGCCGCCCTCGTCGCGACGGAAGACGTTGGTGGCGACGACGAGCCCGCCGACGAGGGGGCCCGCGGAGCCGTCGTCCTCGGCGGGGCCGCCGCTGAGGATGTTCTCGGTGCAGTTCACGAGCGCGGTGTCGCCGTGCACCGACACCTCGACGTCCGTCAGGAAGAACTGCACGTAGTCCGTGTTCGCCATGATCAGGGCGTAAGAGCGCAGCACCTCCTCCCGGCCGGTGAGAACCGGCCAGCCGGGGTGTACGACGCTGATGCCGTCGTCCATCCACAGGGTCTGCAGGGCTTCCAGGTCGGCGTGCTCCACCGCGTCGTACAGGGCGGTGTTGGCGGCTTCGACCGCCTCGATGTCCGTACTGGCGCCCCGGCTCACCCTTGCCGCCTCGTGGTCTCGGTGCTGCCGGCGTGATCCGGGGCCTCTTGGCCCCCCGAGCTCCCAGGGCTCCCTGGGCTCCCTGGGCTGCCGGGGTTCGCCGGGCTTCCGGGGTCGGCGGCGTCGGCGTCCGGGAGGCCGGTGGCGCTTTCGACGGCGTGTACGACGCGGACGGCGTCCGCGCTCGCCCGCACCTCGTGCACGCGCACCGCCCAGGCGCCCTCGCGGGCGGCGATGGCCGAGACGGCGGCGGTGGCGGCGTCCCGTTCACGAGCCGGCGGCAGCGGTACGGGTGCGCCGTCGGTGCCGGCGAGCACGCGGCCCAGGAACCGCTTGCGCGAGGCGGCCACGAGCAGCGGCCTGCCCAGCTCCTCGCGCAGCCGGCCGAGCTCCGCGACGAGGCGCAGATCGTGCTGGGCCTGCTTGGCGAAGCCCAGCCCGGGGTCGGCCACGATCCGGTCCGGGGAGACACCGCCGTCCACCGCGCGGTCCAGGCCGGCCCGCAACTCCGCGACGACCTCCGCGATGACGTCGCCGTAGACGGCGCGGTTGTTCATGTCGATGGACTGGCCGCGCCAGTGCATGACCACGAAGGGCACCTCCGCGGCCGCGACCGCGGGGACCATCCGCGGGTCGGCGAGGCCTCCGCTGACGTCGTTGACGAGCACCGCGCCCGCCTCCAGCGCCTGCTCCGCGACGGAGGCCCGCATGGTGTCGACGCTGACGAGCACGTCCTCGGAGGCCAGGCCGCGGACCACGGGAAGCACCCGCCGCAGCTCCTCGGCCTCGTCGACGCGGGGGGCGCCGGGACGCGTGGACTCGCCGCCGACGTCGACCAGGTCCGCGCCCTCGGCGACGAGGTCGAGGCCGCGCTTGACCGCGGCCTCGCTGTCGAACCACTTGCCGCCGTCGGAGAAGGAGTCCGGAGTGACGTTGACCACCCCCATCACGGCACAGCGGTTCCAGTCCGGGAGTCCGGTGACGCGGCCACGCGATGGGTTCATGTCTCCAGCGTAGGGCGCGCGTCCTCTCCGGGGGCGACGGGTGGGGAGACGGGGAGTCCGGCGGCACGCCATGACTGGAAGCCGCCGTCGAGGTCCGTCGCCCGGTGAAGACCGAGCTCGCGGAGGGAACGGGCGGCGAGGCTGGAGGCGTAACCCTCGTTGCACACCACCACGACGGGCAGGTCCAAGCCGGTGGCCTCGGGGGAGCGGTGCGGACACGTCGGGTCCAGACGCCACTCCAGCTCGTTGCGCTCGACGATCAGGGCCCCGGGGATGGTGCCGTCCCGCTCCCGCAGGGCCGCGTAGCGGATGTCCACCAGCAGTGCGCCCTCCTCACGCCGGGCGCGTGCGGCGTCCTGGGCGGTGATGCGGGTGAGGTCCGAACGCGCCGCTTCCAGCAGGGAGTCGACGCGGCTCGGGCCGGTGCCGGTGCCGTCGGCGGGCGGCTGCGGTGCGGCGGGCCGTTGCGGTACGCCGGTCATTCCCGCTCCTCCCCTCGGCCGTCGGGGTCCGGGAGGCCCGCACGCCGCCCGCGCTGCTGCAGGGAAGGCGCTGTGCCCGTACGGCTGTGGCTGCAGCAGCGGTGCATCAGTCCCACTCTCCCGGGCGCTCGACCTGCTCCAGGCGCAGCAGTGCGCCCGTACGGCTGTAGCGGCGCATCAGCGGCAGTGGCGGGTAGTAGGCGTGGACGGAGACGGCGTGCTCCTCCTCCGTCTCGTTGAGCACCTGGTGGACATGGTGGGCGCCGAAGGCGCGTCCCCGGCCCGCGGTCAACTGCCGCTCGCGGTCCACGCCGTCCGCGAGTTCCAGCGTCTTCCAGCCCTCGGTGGGAAGCCGGGCGGCGAGGGACTGTTCGGTGAGGCGGCCCCGGGCGGTCGCGAAGGCGCCGTGGGAGCCGCCGTGGTCGTGCCAGCCCGTACCGGTGCCGGGGGGCCAGCTGATGATCCATGCCTCGCTGCCGCCCGGGCCGTTGAGCCGCAGCCAGGTGCGGCCCTCGGGGTCGATGGGGAGTGAGGCGATGAGCCCGGCGTCGGCGACCGTCTCACGTACGAAGTCGAGGAGCTGGGCCTGAGTGGGCGCGGGTGCCGATGCGGGCTCCGCGGAACCGGAGCCGGAGTCGGACACAGGTGTTGCGGGGGATGCGGATGACACGGAGAACCGTCCTGGGTGTGATCGAGGGCACGCGCTCACGAAGAGCGCGCGGAATGGCCTGACTTGATCAGCAGGACGGACGACACAGGCAGCCCACGTAGCGGAGCAGGTCCAGGTGGACCCTCCGCCAGGGGTGCAACGCGGTGCCGTTCATGCGGTGGAGTACAGCACGAGACCCCCGGGCGGTCAACTTGCGTCCGCATGCTGCCGGGTGGACGGACGGGCCACCGGAACTCCCGGCGTACGGCGTGCTCACGCCTCTCCGGAAGTGCCTCCCGGCCGTGATGCCCATGCCTCTCAGGCCGCGTCCCCGGCCGTGGTGCTCATGCGTCGCCGATCGTCTCCAGCTCCACCTCTTCGCGGCGTACTTCACGCTCGTCCGCGTCGATGGAGCGGCGCAGCGCCTCGTGCAGGCTGCCCGGCGTCAGTACGCCGACGAAGCGGTCCGCGTCGTCCAGCACCGCGATCCAGCCGGCGTCGTGCTGGAGCATGCTGCTGAAGGCCTGCTTGAGGGGCGAACCCAGCGGCAGCCAGGCCTCCATGCGGCGCGCGTGGTCCGCGACGGTAGCTCGGTCCGCGACAGTCGCAGCGCTCTCCGCGGCCTTGCCGCCGTCCAGCGCGTCGGCCGCGAGCCATCCGTGCAGTTCGTCCGCGTCGTCCAGCACCACGGCCCAGCGTGCGCCTTCGCTGCGCATGCGGGTGCGGGCCTTGTCGATCGGGTCGTCCAGATGGACGACCGGCGGCTCCTCCAGGTCGCCGCGCTCGATAGGGGTCACCGACAGCCGCTTCAGTCCGCGGTCGGCGCCCACGAAGTCCGCGACGTACGGGGTGGCCGGTGCGCCCAGCACCTTCGCCGGAGGGTCGAACTGCTCGATGCGGCCGTCCCCGTACACCGCGATGCGGTCGCCGAGCCGGACGGCCTCCTCGATGTCGTGCGTGACGAAGAGCACCGTCTTGTGCAGCGTGGACTGGAGCTTCAGGAACTCGTTCTGCAGATGCTCGCGCACGACCGGGTCGACGGCGCCGAACGGTTCGTCCATGAGCAGCACCGGCGGGTCCGCCGCGAGCGCACGCGCGACGCCGACGCGTTGCCGCTGGCCGCCGCTGAGCTGGTCCGGGTAGCGGTCGCCGTAGCGGGCGGGGTCGAGGCCCACCAGGTCCAGCAGCTCGGCCGCGCGCTTGCGGCGCTCGGTCTTGGACCAGCCCAGCAGGAAGGGGACGGTGGCGGTGTTGTCGAGCACCGTCTTGTGCGGGAAGAGACCCACCTGCTGGATGACGTAGCCGATGCGGCGGCGGAGTTCGACCGGGTCGACGGCGGAGATGTCCTCGCCGTCGAGCAGGATCCGCCCCGAGGTCGGTTCGATGAGCCTGTTGACCATCTTCATCGTCGTCGTCTTGCCGCAGCCGGACGGCCCGACGAGGGTGACGAGCTCGCCTCGCGCCACCTCCAGCGACAGCTCGTGCACGGCGGTCGTGCGGTCCGGGTAGCGCTTTGTGACGTTCTCGAAGCGGATCATCTTCTCATTCTCATCGCTCGGCTCGGGCGCGGGATGCGGTCGCGGGTCCGGTCGCGGACCCCGTCCGCGCATTCTTCCGGGGCCTGTATGAAGTGTGTGTTGCAGGAGTGTGGCAGTTCGAAGCGGCTGTCGGTAGCGGACTGTAAGGTCTCCCGGCATGCTTACGGGCGCACGGAGGCGCCCCTGCCGGAGGGCCGGAGGTGCCGGGCGTGAGCGGTCTGCGGCGGGCAGAGCGAGCGGGGTGAGCGGATGAGTGTGTTGAGCGGGGTGAGCGGATTGAACGGGACCGGGCACGCGGCGGTCCTCGCCCGAGCTGCCGCGGAGCAGGGGGGCGACTGCCTCTCCGCGAACGACTGGATCTGCGCCGAGTACGTGCGTACACGCGGCCAGGAGCTGACCGACGCCACCGTCGAGCATGTCGGGATCACCGTCGCTTCGGTGCTGCTGGCGCTGCTGGTCGCCTTCCCGCTCGCGCTCGCCGCCCGCCGCTGGCAGCGCGCCCACGGGCCCGTGCTGGGGCTGACCACGGTCCTCTACACGGTTCCGTCGCTGGCGATGTACGCGCTGCTGCTCCCCCTGTTCGGGGTGGGCGCGGCGGTCGTCGTGACGGGGCTGGTGCTCTATTCGCTCACCGTGCTCGTACGGAACATCCTGGCCGGTCTGGAATCCGTCCCCGAGGAGTCCCGTGAGGCGGCGCGCGGCATGGGATACGGCCCGTACCGGCTGCTCTTCGGGGTGGAGATGCCGCTTGCGCTGCCCGCGTTGATGGCCGGTGTGCGCATCGCGACGGTTTCGGCGGTGGCGCTGACGACTGTCGGGGCGATCGTCGGGTTCGGCGGTCTCGGCAACCTCATCTACGACGGCATGGACAGCTTCTTCAGGGCGCAGGTGCTGACCGCGTCGGTCATCTGCGTGCTGCTGGCGGTGCTCGCCGACGCGCTGCTGCTGGGGCTGCAGCGGCTGCTGACCCCGTGGGCCCGTACGGGCAGGCGAGGGCGGGGCCTCGGGCGTACCGGCGGATCGGACGGTGCGGAGACCGCGACCGGCGCGGGCGATGGGGGCGGCGCACGCGGGGACGGAGCGGACGGCGCGGCCGGCCGTGTCCGTGTGGCGCCGGAGCCGGCCGGCAAGGGGGCGTGACCGTGGGCTTCTTCGTGGACGCATGGACGTGGCTGACGACGGGCGCCAACTGGGCGGGCGGCGACGGCGTGACGCACCGGCTCACCGAGCACCTCTACCTGACCGTGGTCTGTCTCGGCATCGCCTGCGCCGTCGCGCTGCCCGTCGCCCTGTGGCTCGGGCATGTGGGCAGGGGCGGCGCGCTCGCCGTGAACATCTCCAACGTCGGCCGCGCGGTGCCGACCTTCGCCGTGCTGGTGCTGCTGACGCTGAGTCCCCTCGGCAAGTACGGCGACGTTCCGACGATCGTCGCGCTGGTGCTCTTCGCGATGCCGCCGCTGCTGACCAACGCGTACGTCGGGATGCGCGAGGCGGACCGTGACGTGGTGGAGGCGGCCCGCGGAATGGGCATGTCCGGGTGGCAGCTGCTGGGCCGCGTCGAAGTACCTCTGGCCTTCCCGCTGATCATGACGGGTGTGCGGTCGGCCGCCGTGCAGGTCGTGGCGACCGCGACGCTCGCCGCGCTGCCGGGAGGGGGCGGGCTCGGGCGGATCATCACCGCCGGATTCGGGACGTACGACACTCCGCAGGTGGTCGCCGGCGCCGCGCTGGTCGCGGCGCTCGCGCTGCTCGTGGAGGGGGTGCTCGTCGTCGCCGAGCGGCTGCTGGACCCGATGCGGGGCCGCCGCGGGAGCGGGAAGCCGCGGGCCGGGAGGTCCGGGAGCTCCGGTGAACCGCGCCGGTCCGGGGACGGGGGGTGGGGGCCGCATTCCCCTTCGACGCCCCGGGGCTTCGATGAAAAGGTGATTCCCGCGCAGTCGACGTCCTGACCGCCTACCGCTTACCCGCCCTGTCTCCGACCGTTGCCGCTTACCGCTTACCGATGACTACGACTTGGCCGGCCTGGGGTTCCGACGCCTCGGGTGACCCCGTACTCCGTACCCCTGAACGAACGGTGGACATGATGAATGAGGCAGCAGACCGGAACCGCCGGAGCCCCTTGAGCCCCGCGGGCCCTCGTAGGACGCGCACCCTGCTGGCCGCCGGCGGCGCGGTGGCCGTGCTGGCCACCGGCCTGACCGCGTGTGGCGGCAACAGCCTGGAGAAGGAGGGCGGCGGCTCGGCGGACGGCGGTTCCAAGGGCGAACTCGTCGTCGGCTCGGCCGGGTTCACCGAGTCGCAGATCATGGCCGAGCTCTACTCGAAGCTGCTGGCCAAGGCCGGCTACAGCACCTCGATCAGCAAGCTGAAGAACCGCGAGCTGTACGAACCCGCCCTGGAGAAGGGCGAGATCGACGTCGTACCGGAGTACGCGGCGACGCTCGCCGAGTCCCTGAACGCCAAGGAGAAGGGGCCGGACGCGAAGCCCGTCGCCTCCAACGACGTCGACGAGACGGTCACCGCGCTGGAGAAGCTCGCGAAGCCCCGCGGCCTGAAGGTGCTGCCCGCCGGAGAGGCCGTCGACCAGAACGCGTTCGCGGTCACCGAGAAGTTCGCGAAGAAGCACAAGCTCAAGACCCTCTCGGATCTGGGTGACTCGGGTGAGAAGGTCAAGCTCGCGGCGAGCGACGAGTGCGAGGAGCGGCCCTTCTGCCGCCCCGGCCTGGAGAAGTCCTACGGCATCGACATCACCGGCATCGACCCCAAGGGCGTCGGGACGACCCAGGCGAAGGAGGCCGTCAAGGACGGCACCGACCAGATGGTGCTGACGACCACGACCGACGCCACCCTCAAGGACTTCGGACTCGTGCTCCTGGAGGACGACAAGGGCCTGCAGAACGCCGACAACGTGCTGCCGGTCGTGAACGCGAAGAAGGCGGGCGGTAAGAACGTGGCCGCGGCTCTGGAGAAGCTGACCAAGGTTCTCACCACCAAGGACCTCGCCGACCTCAACAGGAAGGTGGACGCCGAGCGGCAGAAGCCGAAGGACGTCGCCGAGGAGTACCTGAAGGCGAAGAACCTGCTCTGACGCGCCTTCCGGGGGCCTTCGGACGACGCCGCCCGGACGCCCGGAGCGAGGAATTCCAGAAGGGGACAGCCGAGGCGAAAGAGGACAGCACCGGGTTGTGGCGGCGTAACAATGCCCCTTGTCCGGTGCCTGACCGGAGTCTTGCAAGGTACATTCCAGGCCATGCCTCGTGGACGTCATCGCCATTCGCAGCCACTGCACCGGGCCCTCGCCCCGGCAACCGTCACAGTGGCCGCGCTGCTCTGCGCGGGAGGCGCCTGGCTGTTCGGTGAAGCCGGTGTCGGTGACACGGACACGGTGCTCCTTCGCGTCTGTTCTGCCGCTGCCGCAGCGGCCGCCGTGACCGGTGCCGTACTGCTGCGGGCGTGGGACCGGGCGGCGGGCAAACGCGTCGGCGAACTGAAGGCCAAGCAGGCGAGCACGGAGTGGCGGGCCGAGGAGCGGCAGGCCGAACTGGAAAGCGAGCTCGAGGAGTTCCGCCAGGCGCGCGAGAAGACGCGGGGCCGGCTGCGGGACAAGCGCTCGGAGCTTGCCCGGCTGCGCAGCGAACACGCGGACCTGCTCCGCCGGTACGCACATGCCGAGACCGAGCGGGCGAGCGCGCTGGAGGGGCGCCGGCAGCTGGAACTGGAGTCCGGCGAGCCGACGAAGGCCCTCACGGCGGCGGCGACCGACCACCGTCAGCCGTCGGGCGCACCGACTCCGCTGACGTATCTGCAGGCGAACGAGGCGCTGCGGAACCTCAGCCGCAACCTCGCACGGAAGCAGGAGCGCGAAGAGCGGGAGCGCGAGGAGCAGGAGCTCGAGGAGCGGGAACGGGAGGAGGCCCTCCGCAGGGAGCGCGAGCTGCGCGAACAGGAGCGGGAGGCCGTACGGCAGGCGGCACTGCACAAGCAGGGGCCCGCGCCGGTTGAGGAGCGCCGTCCTGTCGAGGCGGAGAGCGGAAAGTTCGACTTCTTCGGTACGGGGAGCACGGGTAAGCCGAAGCGGCGCGCGAAGCGGCTGCCGGCCCCTCATGCCGCGGCGACGGCGTCGTCCGTACCGTCCAGGGCGCGTGAGCCCCGGGAGGCGGCCGAGCTGTTCGAGCGGCGCGAGGCGCGTGAGGCGGGTGAAGCGCGGGAGCCCCGGGAGGCGGCTGAGGGTGCTGCGACCGCCGAGGGTGCTGTGAACGCCGAGGACGGCGTCGATGCCGCCGCTCAGGCAGAAGGTGCCGCGAAGGCAGAGGCGCCGGGTACGGACGAAGGCACGCGGTCCGCGGTGAACGGCCGGGACACCCGGCACGGTTCGGACAAGCCGCCTTCACCGCCCGCCGGGTCGGCGAACCGTAAGGACTCCGTGACGGAAGCGCCCAAGGAGCCCGAGAAGTCCAAGGAGTCGGAGAGGTCCAAGGAGTCGGAGAAGCCCAAGGACCCGACCGCGAGGGCGAGTTCCGGGCCTTCGGCTGCACGGACGAGCCCCGGACGGGAGGAGCCGGGGACCCGTTCCGGCACAGGACCGGCGACAACGGCCCAGGCCCCGTCGGGCAGACATGCCAAGCGTGACGAGGCCGCGCAGCAAGAGCCGTCGGCGTCGGAGCCCGTGGTGGGGGCGTCCGGGCCCGATGTCGCGACCCGGGGTGGTCCGGTTACGGATTCCCCGTCCTCGGGTGGCTCCAAGCCGCCCGGGCGCGAAGCCCGTTCGGAGACCGGCAAGCCCGCAGGGCAGACCGTTCCCGCGGACTTGAAGAAGCCCGGTGAGGCAGCGAAGCCGGGCAACGAGAAAGAACCCGTCAAGAGGGAGCGGGACGGGGACGGCCCGGCCGAGAAGGCCGAAGCGGCCGCCGGACCGAAGCCCGGGGCGGAGAACAAGCCCGAGCAAAAGCCGGAGCAGAAGCCCGATCCCCTGGCCGGTGGAAAGCCGGATCCGGCCGCGAAGCCCGATCCGGCCGCGAAGCCGGAAGGCGATCCGTCCGCCGGCAAGCGGGAACCGGCTCCGTCTGCCGACAAGAGGCCGCAGCCGGAGAAGAGCGCTGAGCCGGAGTCGAAGTCCGAGCCGGAACCGGAGTCCGAGACGGAGCCGAAGCCCGAGACGGGATCGAAGCCCCAGGCCGGATCCAAGCCGGAGACGGGATCAAAGCCCGGGACGGAGTCGAAGCCGGAGGCCGAGCCGAAGCCCGAGGCCGGAACCAAGGCCGAGGCCGGAACCAAGCCCGAGACCGGGCCGAAGTCCGAAAAGGAGCCGAATTCCGGGACGGGGTCGAAGCCCGAGCCGGAGTCGAAGCCCGAGGCCGGGTTCAAGCCCGAGGCCGGGTCCAAGCCCGAGCCCGGATCCAAGCCCGAGCCCGGATCCAAGCCCGAGCCCGGGCCGAATTCCGAGACCGGGTCGGACTCCGGGGCGGAGTCCGACCCCGAGCCGGAGGCGAAATCCGGGCCGAAGTCCGGGCCCTCCGCTCCCAAGCCCCGTGCGTCGACGTCGACGGGCTCCAAGCCGAAGTCCGACTCCGGGATGCGCAACGCCGGCTGAGCCGCAGGCTCGGCACGGTCCTCGACCCGTCCGGACGTGGCGCGCCCCGGGCGCCCAACGCACGCACGCGCACGCACCCGCCGCGCACTACTTGTCGATGTCGCCGACCACGAAGAAGAACGACCCGAGGATCGCCACCATGTCGGCGACGAGCGTTCCCGGGAGCAGTTCCGTCAGCGCCTGGATGTTGTTGAACGAGGCCGAGCGGAGCTTCAGCCGGTACGGCGTCTTCTCTCCCTTGGAGACGAGGTAGTAGCCGTTGAGCCCGAGCGGGTTCTCCGTCCAGGCGTACGTCGCGCCCTCCGGCGCCTTGAGCACCTTCGGCAGCCGCTGGTTGACGGGCCCGGGCGGCAGTCCGGCGAGCCGGTCGAGGCAGGCGTCGGCCAGGTCGAGGGAGTTGTGCGCCTGTTCCAGCAGCACTTCGAAACGGGCGAGGCAGTCGCCGTCGGTGCGCGTTACGACCTTGAGGGTGTCCTGCAGTTCTCCGTACGCCAGGTACGGCTCGTCGCGGCGGAGGTCGAAGTCCACCCCCGAGGCGCGGGCGATGGGGCCGCTGACCCCGTACGCGTGAACGGTCGCCGGATCGAGGACGCCGACGCCGCGCGTACGCCCGCGGAAGATCTCGTTCCCTGTCACCAGGCGGTCGAAGGTGTCCATTCGCGACCGTACGGCGGCGACCGCATTCCTGGCACGGCGCTGCCAGCCGGCCGGAAGGTCCTCCTTCAGGCCGCCGACCCGGTTGAACATGTAGTGCATCCGGCCGCCGGAGACCTCCTCCATCACATGCTGCAGTTCCTCGCGTTCGCGGAACGCGTGGAAGACGGGCGTGATGCCGCCCAGTTCCAGCGGGTAGGAGCCGAGGAACATCAAGTGGTTGAGGACGCGGTTGAGTTCGGCGAGCAGCGTCCGTGTCCACACGGCGCGCTCGGGGACCTCCATGCCCAGCATGCGCTCCACGGCCAGTACGACACCGAGTTCGCTGGAGAAGGCGGACAGCCAGTCGTGACGGTTGGCGAGGACGATGATCTGCCGGTAGTCGCGGGCCTCGAAGAGCTTCTCCGCGCCCCGGTGCATGTAGCCCACGACGGGCTCGACCTCGCTGATCAGTTCCCCGTCCAGAACGAGCCGCAGCCGCAGCACCCCATGCGTGGAGGGGTGCTGAGGGCCGATGTTGAGCACCATGTCGGAGCTCTCCGCCGCGCCGCCGACGCCGACCGTGGTCTGCTTCCCCGGGCCGTCCGGCGTCGCGTCGGTGCCGTCCGTCATCGTCCGCTGACTCATGGGCTCAGTCTCGCACCCGTTCGCGCGGCGGCCACCGGCGGCGGTGTATCTCCCGGAGCCTGCCCGGCCGCACGTCACCGGCCGTAGGGTGGCCGCATGACGAGGGGGACGGGCAGGGCCGACGCCGGGAAGAGCGCCGGAAGCCTCGGAAGCGCGGAGACAGCCGAGAGCGAGGGCGGCTCGGAGATCGCAGGGACCGCCGCCGCCGGGGACGTACCCGCGCCGGACGGACGCTGGAACGGCGTCGAGCGTGCGCTGCTGCGGGTGCGCCGGCTCGTGCTGGTCTGCACGCTGCTGCCGCTCGCCGCCGTCACCGCGCTGCTGCTCTGGCTGACCGCCGGGCCCGTCTGGGCCGTGTTCGCGCTGCTGCCGCTCGCCGCCGTGGCATGGGGCTGGGGCGCGCTGGGGCGCAACTGGCGCTCGTGGCGGTACGCGGAGCGCGCCGACGACCTGCTCATCAGCCGCGGGGTGCTCTGGCGTCAGCTGACGGTGGTGCCGTACGGGCGCATGCAGCTCGTCGAGGTCACCTCCGGACCGCTGGAGCGGCGTTACGGCCTCGCCCGCGTCCAGCTGCACACCGCCGCCGCGACGACCGACGCCACGATCCCCGGGCTCGCACCGGACGAGGCGGAACGCCTGCGCGACAGGCTCACGGAACTCGGCGGCGCCAGGTCGGCGGGGCTGTGAGCCGGGCGGTGGGTACGGAGCTGTGAGCGAGGGGCAGGGAGAGACCGCGGACAACGGGGCGGCCGTGCGGGAAGGCACCGCACGGGCGGCACAGTCCGGCACCGGCTCGGGCTCCGGCACCGATACCAGCACCGGCACCGATCCCAGGACCGGCACCGGCACCGCTGCGGGTACCGGCACCGGGGCACCGCTGCCCGGCCGTCCGGAGGGCAAGCGGCTGCACCCCGTCACCCCGTGGCGCCGCGCATGGGCCCCGGTCGCCGGCTTGGTCGCCTTCTCGGTGCACGACTTCGAGCGCACCCGCGAATGGTTCACACATCTCACGACGGGCTGGCTGATCGCCGCCTTCGGCGTGCTGCTGCCGGTGGCGGCGGCCTACGGGTTCTTCTCCTGGTGGTTCACCAGCTACCTGGTCACCGACACCGAGCTGCGCATCCGTACGGGCCTCGTCTTCCGGCGCACCGCCCACATCCGGCTGGACCGCGTACAGGCAGTGGACGTGGGCAGGCCGCTGCTCGCCCGCGTCGCCGGGGTCGCCAAGCTCAAGCTGGACGTCGTCGGCACCGAGGCCAAGGACGAACTGGCCTTCCTCGGCGAGCGCGAGGCCGTCGCGCTGCGCGCCGAACTCCTCGCCCGCGCCGCCGGGATCGCCCCCGAAGCCGCACCGGAGGCGGGGGAGGCTCCTTCCCGGGAACTGCTGCGCGTCGGTACGCGCACGCTCGTCACGGGCCTGCTGCTCATGGGAACGGGCTGGGGCGCGCTCCTCGCGACGCTCCTCGTCCCCACCGTCGTCTACTTCGCCAGCGACAGCGTGCTGGGCGCCCTCGCCGCTCTCGTGCCGGCCCTGGGCGGGGTCTGGGCGAGCACCGGAGGGCGCTTCCTCAAGGAGTACGACTGGACGGTGGCCGAGTCGCCGGACGGTCTCCGCCTCGATCACGGCCTGCTGGACCGCGAGCACGCCACTGTGCCGCCGGGGCGTGTGCAGTCCGTACGGATCACCGAGCCGCTGCTGTGGCGGCGCCGCGGCTGGGTGCGCGTCGAACTGCAGATCGCCGGCGCGGGGAAGGACAAGGGCGGGGTGCTGATCCCGGTCGCACCGCGCGGCGACGCGGCCGTCGTCCTGGCCCGTGTGCTGCCGGGCGTGGATCTCGCGAGCGCGGCCGGTGCCGCCGCTCCGGTGCCGCGCCGTGCACGCTGGTGCGCGCCGCTGCTGTGGCGGGGTTACGGGCACGGGGCGACCGAGGCGGTCTTCGTCACCCGCAGCGGGCTGATCAGGCGCCGCGTCACGCTCGTCCCGCATGCGAAGGTGCAGAGCGTGCGCTTCGCGCAGGGGCCGTGGGAGCGCAGGATGCGCCTCGCGGACGTGGCCGTCGACCACGGTGCGAACGGCTGGACCGCCGCCCGGCTGCGAGACGCCGAGGAGGCGCGGGCCCTGGTGCACGCACAGGCGGAACGCTCCCGCACGGGCCGCCGGGAAGCAGGCCCGGAGCGCTGGATGACGGGCGGCGGCGGAGCCGGAGACGGGCAGGCCGCGGCCCCCGCGCAGGCCCCGGCAGCCTCGGACCCCCCGGCCTCCCCGGGCCCCCCGGCCCCAGCGGACGCCCCGTCCCCGTCCCCGGCCCCGGTGGACGAGGAGAGCCCGCCGGCGGGTCCGCCGGAGGCCGAGGGCCGGTCAGCCGAAGGGTGACGGGACGCCGCCGACAGGCTGCACCAGCCAGCTGAAGGCCCCCAGACCGGCCTTGTCGGTCAGCTCCGCGGCCTCCCCGGCGGACGCCAACTGCCGTACGTACGCGGCCGGGTCGCTTGACGCCAGCGAGAGCGGGGGACGGGCGCCGTCGATCCCCAGGGTGTGGAGGGCGTCGCGCTGGGAGCGCAGGACCGGCGGCGCGGAGCCCGCGGCGCCGCCCGTGCGGCGCCCATCCTGCCGCGCCGCGGCGGCTCGCGCGCCCGCCGCCGCGCACGCGTCCATCGCGACGTGCGCGGTCAGGTCCCGGCTGCCGTCCGGTACGGGGCGGACCTCGCGGCCGTCGAGGTAGCCGGTGAGCGTGCCGAAGGGCGGGCGGGCCTCGCGGAAGTGCGCGTAGTCGACGGCGACGGCGAGACCGCGGCTGAGGGCGCGCACGGCCCCGGCCCACGCCGCGTCGCGGGGAGACCCGATCTCGGCGCGCAGACCGCCCGCCTCAGCGTCGACGCCGCCGGCAGCTCCGAAGTCGGCAGCTCCGCCGCCGGCAGCTCCGCCGCCGGCAGCTCCGCCGCCGGCAGCTCCGCCGCCGGCAGCTCCGCCGTCGGCGTCGTCGGCACCGGGCACCTGGTCAAGCGCCGAGCCGGACTCGGACCCGGCCGGGGCGAGCGGCCACCAGCGGTCGAGCCACTCGGCGTCGGGTCCCCGCACGGGATCGCCGAGCCGCTCCGCCCCGTCGGACGGTCGTACCAGCACGGTCCGCGGCACACCGTCCGGGCCGGTCCCGGCGATGTCGAGGGGCACGTTGTCGAGCCACTCGTTCGCGAAGAGCAGCCCGGCCCGCTCCGCGGGTGCGGGCAGCCGGTGTGACCAGACGACGCGCTCGTCCAGCCCGTCGGGACGGGGCGCCCGCTCGACCGCGTACGGGCGCACGCGTGCGGAGACGTCCGTGGGCAGCGCCTCCAGTACGCCGGTGAGCAGCTCACCGCGGCCGGCGCCCACGTCCACCATGGCGAGTTCGCGGGGGCGGCCGAGCGCGTCATCGACGTGGCACAGCAGGCGGGCGACCGCGACCGCGAAGAGCGGCGAGGCGTGCACGGACGTACGGAAGTGGGCCGCGGGCGCCTCGCGCAGAAAGAAGCCGCCGCCGGGACCGCCGCCGGGACCGCCGCCGGGACCGCCGCCGGTCTCCCGGCCGTGCCGGTCCCGGTCCTCGCCCCCGTCCCGCTCCCCGTTCCGCTCCCGCTCGCCGTCCCCGCTCCCGTACAGCGCACGCTCGGCGGCTGCCCGCCATGGCAGCCACGGCCCCTCGGTTCCGGCGTCCTCTGTGTTCACGCGGCCACGGTAGGCGAGCCGTGCGGACGGTCTTCCTCCACCTTGCGGAGTATGCGGGCGCTCAGGGATCGGCCCGCGGGCTGACCCCGGCACGTACCGGGCCTGAATACGCTGGGTTATGTGAACCGCATTTACGATTTCATCCGCCGGCACCCCACCTGGGTGGACAGCTGGTGGGCGGTCCTGCTGCTGATGATGTCGGCGGTATGGCTCATCTCGAGCATGGACGGCGACGCGGAAGGCCTGCCACAGGGCCCCAAGGAGCAGACAGCCGCGGTTCCCATCGTCCTGGCCATGTGCACGGTGGTCGCACTGCGCCGCCGCGTGCCGGAGAAGATGCTGGTCCTGGCGACCGGCACCGGCGTGGCCCAGGTCATCACCCATGTCGACGTCGGGCCGAGCAACTTCGCCATGCTGGTGATCGTCTTCACCGTGGCCTCCCGGAACATCCGCTGGGCATCGCGCTTCGCGCTGTGCGGTGCGCTCGTCGCCCCGACGATCGCCGAGCTGCGCTGGCCGAGCGAGAGCCAGTCGCTCACCGGCGCGATCCTCAGCGACGTCTTCATGACGGTCACGTTCCTCCTGGCCTGGGTACTGGGGGACTCGCTGCGCACCCGGCGCGCCTACTACGCACAGCTCGAGGAGCGCGCCACCCGGCTGGAGAAGGAGCGCGAGGCACAGACGAAGATCGCTGCGGCTGCCGAACGGGCCCGGATAGCACGCGAGTTGCACGACGTCGTCGCACACAACGTGTCGGTCATGGTCGTTCAGGCCGACGGCGCGGCCTACGTGCTCGACTCCGCGCCCGACCAGGCCAGGCAGGCCCTGACGACCATCTCCGGGACCGGCCGCCAGGCGCTCGCGGAGATGCGCCGCCTGCTGGGCGTGCTGCGTACGGGCGAGGGCGGCGGCGCCGCGGGCAGCGCTCCGGGCGGCAACGGGCGCGAGGGCAGGGACGCCGTCGGCGAGTATCTGCCGCAGCCCGGTGTCGAGCAGCTCTCGGAGTTGGTGGAGCAGGTCAGGGGTGCGGGGCTCATGGTCAGCTTCTCGATAGAGGGAACTCCGCGCCCGCTGCCCAGCAGCGTCGAACTGACGGCGTACCGCGTGGTGCAGGAGGCGCTGACGAACACACGCAAGCACGGCGGCCCGGAGGTCGGCGCGACCGTCCGGCTCCGCTACGACGCCGACGAACTGTCGCTGCTCGCCGAGGACGACGGCCGTGGCGCGGAGCGCGAAGTGTACGAGGACGGCGGCACCGACGGCCTCGGCCACGGACTCATCGGCATGCGCGAACGCGTCGGCATGGTCGGCGGCCGTCTGGAGACCGGGCCACGTCCGGGCGGCGGCTTCCGGATCAGCGCGGTCCTGCCGTTGAAGGCCGCGCACTGAACGAATCCGCCACGACCACACCGCCCCTGAAAGGGACTCCCGATGACGATCCGCGTGATGCTCGTCGACGATCAGGTGCTGCTGCGCACCGGCTTCCGCATGGTGCTTACGGCGCAGCAGGACATGGAGGTCGTCGCCGAGGCGGGTGACGGCGCCGAGGCGCTGGCCGCGCTGCGTTCGACGGCCGTCGACGTCGTGCTGATGGACGTGCGGATGCCGAACGTCGACGGGGTCGAGGCCACCCGTCGCATCTGCACCGGCGGCGAGGGCGGCGCCGGTTCGCCGAAGGTGCTGATCCTCACGACCTTCGACCTCGACGAGTACGCCTTCTCCGCGCTCAAGGCCGGTGCGAGCGGGTTCATGCTCAAGGACGTCCCGCCCGCGGATCTGCTCGCCGCCATCCGTGCCGTGCACAGCGGGGACGCAGTCGTCGCGCCGAGCACCACGCGCCGCCTCATCGACCGGTTCTCGACCGTGCTGCCGGCCACCACGCCCGAACCCCTCTCGCGCGGGCTGGAGCGGCTGACCGACCGTGAGCGTGAGGTGCTGACGCTCGTCGCGCAAGGGCTCTCGAACGGTGAGATCGCCGCCGGACTGGTCCTCTCCGAGGCCACGGTGAAGACCCACGTGGGCCGCATCCTCGCCAAGCTCGAACTGCGCGACCGTGTGCAGGCCGTCGTCCTCGCATACGAGACGCGGCTGGTCAGAGCGGGAGGCGCCGGCTCGCAGTAACGGGCGGCCCGCCCGCCGCGTTCACACCGTTCCGGGCCCGGCGTCCGCTCCCGGCCTGGCGTCCAGGAAGCCGAGGAAGGCGCCGACGGCCTCCCGTACGTCCCCGGCGGACCACGACAGCCCCGGCCCGGCAACCGTCACCTCGTGCATCGACAGACCGGGCGGCGCGCCCGCGGGCTCGGACCAGCGTCTGAAGAGCAGCGTGCCCGTATCCTCCGCCTGCCGTGCGCCCGCCTCGGTCAACTCCCGTACGCCGTACGGCAGCCAGAGCTGGAACTGGTGAGTGTGCGGCACGCGCGGCCACACCAGCCACCACGGCACGTCTGACGCGGCCAGCGCCTCGTGCAGCGCCTCCGCGACGAGGGCGGCGTGCGCCACGTACTCGGGCAGGCGCGGCAGTTCACGGTCCAGCCCCACCAGCGCGGCCAGCGCGGCGGGCCACTGCTGGAAGAGGGCGCCGCCGTAGCGGTGACGCCACGCCGTCGCCTCCTCCACGACCGCCGACGGTCCGGCGAGCGCGGCTCCGGAGAGGCCGCCGAGTGACTTGTAGAAGCTGACGTAGACGGTGTCGGCGAGTGAGGCGATCTCGGGGAGCGAGCGGCCGAAATGCGCGGCGCACTCCCAGAGCCGGGCACCGTCGAAGTGCACCACCGCCTCCCGCTCCCGCGCCGCTTCGACCGCCGAGGTGAGCTCGTCCCACGTCGGCAGCAGGAACCCGGCCTCGCGCAGGGGCAGTTCGAGCGCGAGAGTGCCGAACGGCTCGGCCAGATCCCGCACTTCACGGGCGGTCGGAAGCCGTGGCGCGTCCGTCGGATGGACGATCCGCAGCCCGGTGAGCTGCCGAAGGGCGTCGCGCTCCCAGCGGACGGGGTGCGCCATCGGATGCATGGCGACGGTGCCGTTGCCCGTGCGGTCCGCCCAGCAGCGCAGTGCGGCCTGCTGCGCCATCGTCCCGGTGGGGAAGAAGGCGGCCGCCTCCGTGCCGAGGGCGGCGGCCGTACGGCGCTCCAGTTCTCCGACGATGCCGTCCGGGTTGCCGTACACGTCGGACCAGTCGGTGAGGTCGTACGCCTCGGCGCCCTCCGCGGCCAGCCGCGCCAACCGTGCGCCGATGGGCTCGCGGCCGGGGACCGGTGCGAGCGCGCGCCCGGCACCGTTCCACGCCCGCAGCAGCCGTGCCCGTTCCTCCTGCTCCGACTCGGTCATGAGCGGCATCCTCGCCGTCGGCGCCGCGTATCGCCAGAGTGCCTCGCGGGCCCTGAAGGGGGGCGTATGCCCCGTCTGCCCTGGCGCCCGACGCGAAGGAATAGCATGGCCGCAGGACGTCCGGTACCCGGCGAGGACCGGAACGGATTACGGAAGGCCGCAACGCCGTGAACGATCAGCATCCAGCCCGTCCCCCGGACGCCCCCGGCCCGGGCGAAGCCAGCCACGTCCGGGCGTCGGACCGGCCCGCACGCCTCTCCGTCGGCATCGTCGGCACGGGCCGGGTCGGCCCCGTGCTCGGTGCCGCGCTGCGCCAGGCCGGGCACCGTCCGGTCGCCGCGTCCGGCGTCTCGGAGGCTTCGCGCCGCCGCGCGGCGGAGCTGCTGCCCGGCGTGCCGCTCGTCGATCCGCCCCAGGTACTGGCCGGCGCCGATCTGGTGCTGCTCACCGTGCCGGACGACGTGCTGCCCGAGCTGATCACCGGACTCGCCGCGACCGGCGCCGTACGCCAGGGTCAGCTCATCGCCCACACCTCCGGCCGGTACGGGACTCGCGTGCTCGAACCGGCCCTGCGCGCGGGCGCGTTGCCGCTCGCGCTGCATCCGGTCATGACGTTCACGGGTACGCCCGTGGACGTACAGCGCCTGGCGGGCTGTGCGTTCGGCGTGACCGCTCCCGAGGAGCTGCGGCTCGCCGCTCAGGCACTCGTCATCGAGATGGGCGGGGAACCCGAGTGGATCGCCGAGGAAGCGCGTCCGCTCTACCACGCGGCGCTGGCGATCGGCGCGAACCACCTCGTCACCCTCGTCGGGCAGTCCATGGACCTGCTGCGCGAGTCCGGTGTGGAGGCACCGGAGAAGATGCTCGGCCCGCTGCTCGGGGCCGCGCTCGACAACAGCCTGCGCTCCGGCGACGCCGCCCTGACGGGCCCCGTGGCGCGCGGGGACGCGGGCACGGTCTCCGCGCACCTCGCCGAACTCGGCGAGCACGCACCCCGGATGGTCGCCAGTTATCTCGCGATGGCCCGCGCGACCGCGGACCGCGCCATCGACCACGGTCTCCTCAAGCCCGAACTCGCCGAGGAACTCCTCGACGTACTGTCCGAAGGGGGCCGGAGCCGATGAAGGGCACGGCAGAGAACGCACAGGCCGCCGCGGCGCCGGGCACGGCGGAGACCGCAGCGAAATCCGCGCCGGCAAGGGCGCAGGCGAACGGTGGCGGCGCCGGAACTCGCCGCCAGGGCATACGACTTGTCCGTACGTCCGCCGAACTGCGGGCCACAGCGGCCGGGTTCGGCGGCGACGCAGCCGGACGGCGTGCCGTCGTCATGACGATGGGCGCGCTGCACGCGGGGCACGCGTCGCTCATCCGCACCGCCCGTGAGCGCGTCGGACCCTCCGGGCAGGTCGTCGTGACGGTCTTCGTCAACCCGCTCCAGTTCGGCCCGTCCGAGGACCTCGACCGCTATCCGCGCACGCTGGAGGCCGACCTGGCCGTGGCCGAAGAGGCAGGCGCGGACGTGGTGTTCGCACCGTCCGTCGAGGAGGTCTACCCCGAGAGCGCGGGCACCGGCGCGGGCACCGGCACCGGGGCCGCCCCCGGCACCGCCGGGCCGCAGGTCCGCATCGCAGCCGGGCCGATGGGCGAGCGCTTCGAAGGGGCGTACAGGCCGGGGCACTTCGACGGAGTGCTCACCGTCGTCGCGAAGCTGCTGCACCTCACGGGGCCGGACGTCTCGCTGTACGGGCAGAAGGACGCCCAGCAACTCGCCCTGATCCGGCGGATGGTGACGGATCTCAACTTCCCCGTGGAGATCGTCGGCGTGCCGACCGTCCGCGAGTCCGACGGCATGGCCCTCTCCAGCCGCAACCGCTACCTCTCGCCCGATGAGCGGGAGAGCGCCCTCGCCCTGTCCCGGGCGTTGTTCGCCGCGAGGGACGCCCTGCCGGACGGGGTGGACGCCGCACTGGCCGCGGCGCGTACGGTCCTGGACGCCGCCGTCCGGCACGAACCGCCCCTGAACGTGGACTACCTGGCCCTGATCGACCCCGCCGACTTCACCGAACTCACCGAGCGCGCAGGGGAGTCGGGGGCGGACGTGCAGCCCGGCGAGGCGGTGCTGGCCGTCGCCGCCCGCGTCGGCGGCACCCGGCTCATCGACAACATTCCGCTCCCGCTCGGATCGCTCCGATGACGGGGCGCACGGAGGACACGCGGCCCGCCGGGTACACGCCTCCCCCGGCGGGCCCGCCTCCCACGGCGAGCCCGCATGACGCGCAGGACCCGCAGGACCCGCAGAACCGGCAGGACACGGGGCCCGCAGAGCGTGCGTACGCCCGCGGCAGCGCCCCGCTCCGCGCCCCCGCCCCCGGCTGGCGCATCGACGCGGACGTCGTGGTCGTCGGTTCCGGCGTCGCCGGGCTGACCGCCGCGCTCCGCTGCGACGCCGCCGGTCTCCGTACGGTCGTCGTCACCAAGGCGCGGCTCGACGACGGTTCCACCCGCTGGGCCCAGGGCGGCATCGCCGCCGCACTCGGCGAGGGCGACAGCCCCGGGCAGCACCTCGACGACACCCTCGTCGCCGGCGCCGGCCTCTGCGACGAGGAGGCCGTTCGTACGCTCGTGACCGACGGCCCGGCCGCCGTACGGCGTCTCGTGGCGACCGGAGCCCGGTTCGACGCCGACCCCGGCACCGGTGAGATGGAGCTGACCCGCGAGGGCGGCCACCACAGGCGCCGCATCGCGCACGCGGGCGGCGACGCCACCGGAGCGGAGATCTCCCGCGCGCTCCTCGCCGCCGTACGGGGCGGGCACGCCGGGAGCGACGGCCGGGGGCACTCCGGCGAGGACGGGCACAGCGCCGGCGGCGGCCTCCGTACCGTCGAGAACGCCCTCGTCCTCGACCTGCTCAAGACGGCGGACGGCGCGGCGGCGGGCGTAACGCTGCACGTCATGGGCGAGGGCCAGCACGACGGCGTCGGGGCCGTGCACGCACCCGCGGTCGTACTCGCGACCGGCGGCATGGGCCAGATCTTCTCCGCGACCACCAATCCGCCGGTCTCCACGGGCGACGGCGTCGCGCTCGCGCTGCGCGCCGGTGCCGAGGTCAGCGACCTGGAGTTCGTGCAGTTCCATCCGACGGCGCTCTATCTCGGTGTCGGCGCGGAGGGCCAGCAGCCGCTGATCTCGGAGGCCGTGCGCGGCGAGGGAGCCCACCTCGTGGACGCCGACGGCGTCCGCTTCATGGCAGGCGTGCACGAGCTGGCCGAGCTGGCCCCGCGCGACATCGTCGCCAAGGCGATCATGCGGCGAGCCGCCGAAACGGGCGCGGAACCGGGCACCGAGCACATGTACCTCGACGCCCGGCACTTCGGCGCCGCCATGTGGGAGTCCCGCTTCCCCACCATTCTCGCGGCCTGCCGCAGCCACGGCATCGATCCCGTCACCGAGGTCGTCCCGGTTGCACCGGCGGCCCACTACGCGAGCGGCGGCGTACGCACCGATCTGCACGGCCGTACGACGGTGCCGGGCCTCTACGCGTGCGGCGAGGTCGCCTGCACCGGGGTGCACGGCGCGAACCGGCTCGCGTCCAACAGCCTGCTGGAGGGCCTGGTCTTCGCGGAACGGATCGCGGAGGCGATAGCCGGGGCCGTCGAGCGGGGAGCCGGCGGCGGCGACCCGGGTGACCCGGGTGACCCGGGTCCGAGCCGTGCCGCGGCGGCCCCGCCCGCGCATCCCGGCCCGGCCCCCGAACCCGCTCCCGAACCCGCCGCCGGGCCGGCACTCGAAACCGCCCCCGGACCCGCCGCCACACCCCTGCTCCCCGCGGAGGCACGCGCCGCCATCCAGCGCGTCATGACGGGCGGCGCCGGAGTCCTGCGCTCCGCGGCGAGCCTCGTCGAGGCCGCCGCCCGCCTCGACGCGCTCCCCGCGGACACGGCGCACAAGCCGGCCGACCCCGGCGTGGAGACCTGGGAGACGGCCAACCTCCATCTCGTCGCCCGCGTTCTCGTCGCCGCCGCACTGCGCCGCGAGGAGACCCGCGGCTGTCACTGGCGCCAGGACCACCCCGGCCGGGACGATGCCTCCTGGCGTCGCCACCTCGTCGTCGGCCTGCACATGGCGGGCCGTAGTCTCGACGTCCGTACGACCACGACGACCGCGTTCCCGCCGACCGTGTTCCCGCCGCCCGCGGACGCCCTCCCGCCTCAGGCCCCGCCACCACAAACCCCTACGGAGACGCCGTGACCAGCCCCTTTCCGGACTCCCCGGAGGAGCGTCGCCCCCTGCCCGTCGACGTGCCCCTGCTCCAGATCGGCGGGCCCGCCTCGGCCCTGACGGCGCAGGCGGGCGGCGGCTGCGGCGACTCGTGCGGCTGCGGCAGCGGCGGAGCGGACGGAGCGGGCGGACCCGGCGCCGGCTGGGACCTGGACCCGCTGGACTGCGGCCTCGACCCCGAGCTCGCGCAGCTACTGGCGGACGCCGGACTGGACCCGGTACAGGTCGAGGACATCGCACACCTCGCGATCGAGGAGGACCTCGACCACGGCGTCGACGTCACGACCGTCGCGACCATTCCCGAACACGCCGTCTCCTCCGGGGACTTCACCGCGCGGGAGGAGGGGACCGTCGCCGGGCTGCACATCGCCGAGGCCGTCCTCTCCGTGGTCTGCACCGACGAGTTCGAGGTGGAGCGCCACGTACAGGACGGAGACCGCGTCGAAGCCGGGCAGCGGCTGCTGACCGTACGCACGCGCACCCGGGACCTGCTCACCGCCGAACGCAGCGCCCTGAACCTGCTGTGCCGCCTCTCCGGCGTCGCCACCGTGACCCGCAGCTGGGCGGACGAGCTCTCCCGCGCCGCCACCGCCGCCGACGCCGGCACCCACGCGGAGACCCGCGTACGCGACACCCGCAAGACGACGCCCGGCCTGCGCGCCCTGGAGAAGTACGCGGTCCGCTGCGGCGGCGGCACCAACCACCGCTTCTCCCTCTCCGACGCCGCACTCATCAAGGACAACCACGTCGTCGCGGCGGGCGGGGTCGCCGAGGCGTTCAGACTCGTACGGGCCGAGTTCCCCGACGTACCCGTCGAGGTCGAGGTCGACCGTCTCGACCAGATCGAGCCGGTGCTCGCCGAAGGCGCCGATCTGATCCTGCTCGACAACTTCACCCCGGACGAGACGGCTGCCGCCGTGGCCCTCGTCGCGGGCCGCGCCCAGCTGGAGTCCTCCGGGCGCCTCAGCCTGGAGAACGCCGCGGACTACGCCGCGACCGGCGTCGACTTCCTCGCCGTCGGCGCCCTCACCCACTCCTCCCCGATCCTCGACATCGGCCTGGACCTCCGCGACACCCACGGCACCGAGGGCACCCACGGCACGGAGGCCGCCGCGGAGGCGACGGCCGGCACAGCGGGCACAGCCGGCGCGGCCGGCTCCGGCGAGAACCGCGAAGAGGTGGATGACTGATGCTGCTGACCATCGACGTCGGGAACACCCACACCGTCCTCGGCCTCTTCGACGGCGACGACATCATCGAGCACTGGCGCATCTCCACCGACGCCCGCCGCACGGCCGACGAACTCGCCGTGCTCCTGCAGGGCCTGATGGGCATGCACCCCTTGCTCGGCGAGGAGCTCGGCGACCGCGTCGAGGGCATCGCCATCTGCTCGACCGTCCCGTCCGTACTCCACGAGCTGCGCGAGGTGACCCGGCGCTACTACGGCGACATCCCCGCCGTTCTCGTCGAGCCGGGCGTGAAGACGGGCGTGCCGATCCTCATGGACAACCCCAAGGAGGTCGGCGCCGACCGCATCATCAACGCACTCGCCGCGGTCGAGCTGTACGGCGGCCCGTGCGTCGTCGTCGACTTCGGCACCGCCACCACCTTCGACGCCGTCTCCGCGCGCGGCGAGTACGTGGGCGGCGTCATCGCCCCCGGCATCGAGATCTCCGTGGACGCCCTCGGCGTACGCGGCGCACAGCTGCGCAAGATCGAGCTGGCCCGCCCGCGCAGCGTCATCGGCAAGAACACCGTGGAGGCCATGCAGTCGGGCATCCTCTACGGCTTCGCCGGGCAGGTCGACGGAGTCGTCGACCGCATCGCCCGCGAGCTCACCGACGACCCGGACGACGTGACGGTCATCGCCACCGGCGGCCTGGCGCCCATGGTTCTCGGCGAGGCCTCGGCCATCGACGAGCACGAGCCGTGGCTGACACTCATCGGTCTCCGTCTCGTCTACGAACGTAACGTCAGCCGTACGTAACGTCAGCCGTATGTAGCGGCATCCGTTATGTGACGTCAGCCGTAGGCAGACCGCCCCGGACGGCGCTGCCCACCCGCTCGGGGACCAGGGGCCGCCCCGTGGCCGCTCGCGGGCGCCGCGAGGCCCTGCCGTAGGCTGGAGGCCTGCTGGCGAAGGAGGCACGAAAGGCATGGACTACATCGCGGCACTGACCCCGCCGGTCGTGATGGCGGTCGCATTCACCGCTCTCATCATGACGATCGTGAAGAGCCAGGGTGGCGCGAACAAGGCCAAGGAAGACGCCGCCGTGGACGCCGCCTTCGCCCGCGCGGAGAGCGTGCGCCAGAAGAAAGACAGCTGATCCGGGCTCTCCCCTGCGGTATTCGGGACATCTCCGACTATTATTCACGGCGTGCCTCGGCCATTGGGAGAGTTGGAAGACACCGTCATGACGCGTGTATGGCGGTGGAACCGTCCGGTGACGGTGCGGGAAGTCCTGGAGGATCTGCGGGACGACCGGTCCATCGCGTACACGACGGTCATGACCGTAATGGACAACCTCCATCAGAAGGGCTGGCTGCGGAGACGCCAAGAAGGCCGTGCCTATCGATATGAGCCGGTCTCGACGCGTGCCGCGTACTCCGCCGCACTGATGAACGAAGCCTGGGCGTCGAGTGACAACGCGGCAGCGGCTCTCGTGGAGTTCTTCGGCCGGATGACTCCGGAACAGCTCGATGCCGTCCGCGATGCGTTGCGCGTCGTACAGCTGAACGATGTGCATGTCGATGCTCCGGAGAGAGCGCCGCGCGAGAGTCACTAGCCGCCGAACTCCCCGAAGGAAACCGAAGGCGCGAACCGGCGGATCCCCGCTGAACTCGCGGAACCCCCGAAGCCGCAGAACCGGCAGCCGGAACGGAACGCGCACCGGAACCCGAAGCGGAACGCTCCCCGGAAGGCCGCCCTGAACGCCCGGACGGAAGACCCGCAGAAGGCCGGCGGAAGGCCCGAGGAAGCCCCGGCCGAACGCCGCCGGAACGTCACGGACCCGGAGAGCAGTGCCTTCGGCGAGGGCGATAGCGTCCGTTCATGGCGTCAGCATCCCCTTCCGTATCAGAAGTCACCGTTCGCCGTGCACGGACGGCAGATGTGCGCGCTGTGCAACGCCTCATCGATGCCTACTCGCGCGACCGCATCCTGCTCGACAAAGCCACGGTCACCCTTTACGAGGACATTCAGGAGTTCTGGGTCGCGGAACGCGATCATGACGCCGAGGTGGTCGCGTGCGGTGCTCTCCATGTGATGTGGGAGGACCTTGCCGAGGTCAGGACGCTGGCAGTGGATCCCGCGCTCAAGGGCACCGGCGTGGGCCATCTCCTGTTGGAGAAGCTGCTGAACACGGCACGCTGGCTGGGTGTGCGGCGCATTTTCTGTCTCACCTTCGAAGTCGACTTCTTCACCAGGCACGGCTTCACCGAGATCGGTGAGACGCCGGTCGACGGCGATGTCTACAGCGAACTGCTGCGTTCCTTTGACGAGGGCGTGGCAGAGTTCCTCGGTCTCGAACGAGTGAAGCCGAACACCTTGGGCAACAGCCGCATGCTTCTGCATCTCTGAGTGACGGCACGGTGACCGCGCCGAGCCACTCGCCGAGGGATGACGGAGTCGCTTTGTCCGAAAGATCCCGCCAATCCCGCCGGTGGACCGGACAAACTCAACCGAGGGTTTGTGTTTCTCCCCGAAAAGCGGTTTGCTTTCTTCGTCAGTATCAGTAATCGAGTTATCGATGACGAATGGGAGTATGCGGTGGCGCAGAAGGTTCAGGTTCTTCTGGTCGACGACCTCGAGGGCGGCGAGGCCGACGAGACGGTGACGTTCGCTCTGGACGGGAAGTCCTACGAGATCGACCTCTCCACCTCTAATGCGGACAAGCTCCGTACGGTGCTCGAGCCCTATGTGAAGGGTGGCCGCCGCACCGGTGGCCGTTCGGCGCGCGGAAAGGGCCGCGCCTCCGGCGGCGGCAGCAGTCAGGACACCGCGAAGATCCGCGCGTGGGCCAAGGATCAGGGTTACGAGGTCAACGACCGCGGCCGCGTTCCGGCCAATATCCGAGAGGCTTACGAGAAGGCCAACGGCTGATCCCGGGACTTACGTGCGGTGCTTCGCAGCCGCGCCCGGTGGCATTCCGTCGCCGCCGCGCTGACCAGCCGTACGAGATCGACGCGATCCGCCTCACGCCCCGGCTCGGGAGGCCGCAGCCACACAGCGGCCTCCCGAGGGTCGTAAGGAGCGCGGCCCGCCAGGCCCAGTTCGATGCCGCCCCATTCGAGCCACTCCAGCAGTCCCGGCAATTCCTCTGCGCTGCCTTCCGGGACGAGCAGCTGGACGCATCCGCTCTCGCGGTCGTAGGCGACCGGTCCGGTACGTACGCCGGGGCGCCGCAGCAGCGCCAGCCCGGCCTCCGCGGCCAGCACCAGCGCGTCGTACCCCCGCGCGCACTCAGGCGCGTCCGAGTGCGCCTGATGCCGGGGAGTCGCGAAGTTCACGCCGTTCACGCCTGGAGCAACTGACGAACCCCCTACTGGTTACGCGGTGTTGATGCCCGGCTACACTTGCGCGCTCCCGCTGTGTGCCCGGGTGTGCGCACTGCGTGACGGCGACGGAAGCGCCAGGTGCAAGGCTGTTCGCCCACAGCGGATGCGTTGAGCCGACTCCGACAATCCCGGCATGGAGTGTCAGTACGAGCGGGTAAGAAGGTTCTGAGGTCGGTGCCGGCCTGCTTCAGGCGGGTCAGCAGCACAAAGACCTGGTGACACGGGGGTGTGAAGGGCGATGCCGGCGAACCGGGAGCGTTTCGGCCAAGGGCCGTTCGCCGTGGGCGTAGGGAATCAGCGTGGATACGCCTGGCCTGCGGGAACATCGTCTCGCACCATCGGGTTGGAACTGTTGTCGGCTGTTCGGGGAAGGAGGCCCGACTGTGCTTCCCTCGGGAGCGTGGCCGGCCGTCGGCGCAGCCGGGCCGGAGTCGGCAGATGGAATGAGCGGTCCCCGCTTGCGGGACTAAGCTGCGGAAGGACAGAGAGGGGAGCGTCCCCTTCCTGCCTGACCGCTCTGAGGAGCGATTAACGATGTTCGAGAGGTTCACCGACCGCGCGCGGCGGGTTGTCGTCCTGGCTCAGGAAGAAGCCCGGATGCTCAACCACAACTACATCGGCACCGAGCACATCCTCCTGGGCCTGATCCACGAGGGTGAGGGTGTCGCCGCTAAGGCACTGGAGAGCCTCGGGATTTCGCTCGAGGCGGTCCGTCAGCAGGTGGAGGAGATCATCGGCCAGGGCCAGCAGGCGCCCTCGGGCCACATCCCCTTCACGCCCCGTGCGAAGAAGGTCCTGGAGCTCTCGCTCCGCGAGGCCCTTCAGCTCGGCCACAATTACATCGGTACGGAGCACATCCTGCTCGGCCTGATCCGCGAGGGCGAGGGCGTCGCCGCCCAGGTCCTCGTGAAGCTGGGCGCCGATCTGAACCGGGTGCGGCAGCAGGTCATCCAGCTGCTCTCCGGCTACTCCGGCGGCAAGGAGGCGGCCACCGCAGGCGGCCCCGCCGAGGGCACGCCCTCGACCTCCCTTGTCCTGGACCAGTTCGGCCGCAACCTCACGCAGGCCGCCCGCGAATCCAAGCTCGACCCGGTCATCGGGCGCGAGAAGGAGATCGAGCGGGTCATGCAGGTGCTCTCGCGCCGTACGAAGAACAACCCGGTGCTCATCGGCGAGCCCGGCGTCGGCAAGACCGCGGTCGTCGAGGGCCTGGCCCAGGCGATCGTCAAGGGCGAGGTGCCCGAGACCCTCAAGGACAAGCACCTCTACACCCTGGACCTGGGCGCCCTGGTCGCCGGCTCCCGCTACCGCGGTGACTTCGAGGAGCGCCTGAAGAAGGTGCTCAAGGAGATCCGCACCCGCGGCGACATCATCCTGTTCATCGACGAGCTGCACACGCTGGTCGGTGCGGGCGCCGCCGAGGGCGCGATCGACGCGGCGAGCATCCTCAAGCCGATGCTGGCCCGCGGCGAGCTGCAGACCATCGGTGCCACGACGCTCGACGAGTACCGCAAGCACCTGGAGAAGGACGCGGCCCTGGAGCGCCGCTTCCAGCCCATCCAGGTCGCCGAGCCGTCCCTGCCGCACACGATCGAGATCCTCAAGGGCCTGCGCGACCGGTACGAGGCGCACCACCGCGTCTCCATCACGGACGCCGCCCTGGTCGGCGCGGCCACGCTCGCCGACCGCTACATCTCGGACCGCTTCCTGCCGGACAAGGCCATCGACCTGATCGACGAGGCCGGCTCCCGGATGCGTATCCGCCGCATGACCGCGCCGCCGGACCTGCGCGAGTTCGACGAGAAGATCGCGAACGTCCGCCGGGACAAGGAGTCCGCGATCGACTCGCAGGACTTCGAGAAGGCGGCCTCCCTCCGTGACACGGAGAAGCAGCTGCTGGCGCAGAAGGCCAAGCGGGAGAAGGAATGGAAGGCCGGCGACATGGACGTCGTCGCCGAGGTGGACGAGGAGCTGATCGCGGAGGTCCTGGCCACGGCCACGGGCATCCCGGTCTTCAAGCTCACCGAGGAGGAGTCCTCGCGTCTGCTGCGCATGGAGGACGAGCTGCACAAGCGCGTCATCGGGCAGGAGGACGCCATCAAGGCGCTCTCCCAGGCGATCCGGCGTACGCGGGCCGGTCTGAAGGACCCGAAGCGTCCCGGCGGTTCGTTCATCTTCGCGGGCCCGTCCGGTGTCGGTAAGACGGAGCTGTCCAAGACGCTCGCCGAGTTCCTCTTCGGCGACGAGGAGGCGCTGATCTCCCTCGACATGTCGGAGTTCAGCGAGAAGCACACCGTTTCCCGGCTGTTCGGCTCGCCTCCCGGATACGTGGGGTATGAAGAGGGCGGTCAGCTGACCGAGAAAGTCCGCCGCAAGCCGTTCTCCGTGGTCCTCTTCGACGAGGTCGAGAAGGCGCACGCGGACATCTTCAACTCCCTGCTGCAGATCCTGGAGGACGGCCGTCTGACCGACTCCCAGGGCCGGGTCGTCGACTTCAAGAACACGGTCATCATCATGACGACCAACCTCGGCACCCGGGACATCTCCAAGGGGTTCAACCTGGGCTTCGCCGGCCAGGGTGACACCAAGGCCGGCTACGAGCGGATGAAGTCCAAGGTCAACGACGAGCTGAAGCAGCATTTCCGCCCGGAGTTCCTCAACCGTGTCGACGACACGGTGGTCTTCCACCAGCTCACCCGCGAGGACATCATCCGCATCGTCGACCTGATGCTGGCGATGGTGGACGAGCGGCTCAAGGACCGCGACATGGGCCTGGAGCTGAGCACGGACGCCAAGGAGCTGCTCGCCAAGCGGGGTTACGACCCGGTGATGGGCGCCCGGCCGCTGCGCCGGACGATCCAGCGCGAGATCGAGGACCAGCTCTCCGAGAAGATCCTCTTCGGCGAACTGCGTCCCGGTCACATCGTGGTCGTGGACACCGAGGGCGAGGACGAGGAGAAGAAGTTCACCTTCCGCGGTGAGGAGAAGGCCGCACTGCCGGACGCACCTCCGGTGGAGTCCGCCGCGGGCGGCGGCCCCAACCTCTCCAAGGAGGCGTGAGCCCGCAGCCCCAGGGCTGAGCGACAGCGAGAAGTCCCCCGTCACCTTGTGGCGGGGGGCTTCTCGCTGTTCACGCGGGGTGCTCCAGGACGCGTACGCCTTCGGGTACGCCTGTGACGGGAGGCAGACGCGGATCCACGCGGAGCGTCGTCAGCGACGGGAACGAGCTCAGCCATCCCATCTTCATGCCGGCGCCCAGGTCGTAGGCGATCCACAGATGCGTGAGCCGGTCGGACACCAGCCCGTCCACGAGCTCGCCCGGTGTGAACCGGCCGATGATCTTCACCCGTTCCCTGCCGCCCAGCTTTCCGAGCACGTTCAGCTCGGCCCGGTCCGCGACCGGGAAGAAGAGCCCTTCGGGATCGAGATGCGCTATGACCTCGGCTGCGTACCGCTCGGTCTCGAAGTTGCGCCAGCCGCGGGCGAGTTCGGTCCGCACCTTCAGCGACTTGCGGTCCCGCATCCGGGCCAGGTAGTCCACTGCCGCATCGTCCTCGATCCGCGTCACGGTGAGGGCCAGCCGGTACGCCTTCTCGTCCGGGACCTTCGCGGGGTCGGGGATCATCTCCAGCACGATCGGGCCCACCCAGCCCAGCCCGCGGGCTCCGCGGTCGTCCGTCGGAGAGACCATGTTCTGCGTCTCGCGACGCACGCGGGCGTGGGTCTCCGGGTCCAGTTCCGTGACGTACTCCAGGCAGGCCGCCGCCAGCAGCCGGCGCCGTTTGCGCTTCATACCCAGCGCGCCGGGCGCGAGCAGACCCTGGAGCAGGGTCGCGCACTCGCCCGGGCGGGAGTGTGCGACCGCCATGCGGAACACTTCCTCCCACTCCGGCTCGTGTGCGTGCTCCAGCAGCAGATCGAGATCGCCACGCTCCACGGCCTCCTTCGCCGCGAGATGGTCCTGGACCGTGCGGTGCACGAACTCCACCGATCTGTCGGCCTGTTCACGCAGCAGCCCCGTGCGTTCCAGCAGATGGTCGAAGATCTCGCCGGGATCGCCCTGCCTGGCGACCTTGGGGATGGCCGGGAGGTGGTGTTCGATCTCGCCGAGCGCGGTCGCATGATCGAGCACGGTGCGCTTGTCGGTCAGCATGCGGTAGGCGAGTTTCCGCAGCAGGGTCTCGCGCGGTGCCCGCGGCAGGTCGATCGTGTCCGCGTGCACCTGCCGTTCGGGATCACGCCGCTCCAGCAGCATCTTCATCGCGGCGTCGTACAGCTCCCGGCGGCCCTTGGGTAAGGACCCGGACCTGTCCCGGTTGAGGGCGCAGATCAGGCCGCACATCAGTGGGTTGGTCGCGAGTACGCGCAGCTCACGGAAGAGCGGGATGGACCGCAGCAGCATGTCCTTGTATTCGTTCAGCCGCGCATGGTCCTTGCCCTCGTCCGTGCGGGCCGCGGTGTGCCATGCCGTGACGAAGGCTGAGACCTGGTCGCGGTTCATGGGGGCGAGGGTGACTTCCGTGAAGCCGTCCTCGGCCAGCCAGTCCGCGTCCACGGCCGGCGGACGGGAGGTGACGAGGCAGAGGTTGCCCGAGTACCTCCGAAGCAGCGGGCGCAACTCGACGTGAACCGCCTCGCGTTGGGGCTCGGGCGCCTCGTCGATGCCGTCGACGAGAAGCAGGCCCCGCTCCGCGGCGAGTACGCGCGTGACCCAGCCCTCGGGTGCCTCCGCAGCGAGCGGATGCTGCACGGCCGTCAGGAACTCCTCCGGGGACGGGAAACCCTCGTCGGCGAAGTGGCGTACGGGCAGCACGAAGGGAATGCGGCCGTGCAGCGTAAGCAGTTCCTCGGGCAGCGCGGCCCGTGCCGTGGAGACGGCCAGCCACTGTATGAGGGTCGTCTTGCCGGAGCCCGCCACCCCACGCAGCAGCACACGCTTGTGCCGCGCCAGTGCCCGGTCCGCGGTCATCACGGGGGTGACGCTGCCGGAACCGGCGGGCCCGGCTTCGGAAGCGGTTTCGGCTCCGGTCTCGGAACCGGTCCCGGTCCCGTCACCGTGTCCCTCCGCTTCTCGGTCTCCTTCTCCTTCTCCGTCTCCTTCTGCCGGCTCTTCCACGTGGCCGGCTGCGCCTCCGCCGTCGGCCTCGGCGTCCTCGCCGCCCGCGGTGCCCTCGTCCGCGTCGCCGTCGGAGCTGAACTCCGCGGAGAGGTTGAGGTAGGTCGCGTCCAGGGACCAGTGGTCGGGAGCGTCGGGGTTGGGCAGGTCGATGCCGTAGATGGTGACGCGGTTGTACTGCTCGGCGACGGACCTCAGGTACCGCTCCTCGAACTCGGCGTCCTCAGGGGCGGGTTGGGAGACACGGGCGGCCAGCGCCTCGGTGTCGTCGAGCTCCACGAGATCGCGGATGTGGTGACACCGGTCGGGAAGCCGTCCGGCGAGCCCGGGGGAGCGCTGGATCAGCAGACGGAGGAAGTGGAGACATACGGCCGCGAGCAACTCGTCGTAGAACCAGGCGGCTTCGGAGGACAGTTCACGTTCGGCACCCGGTACGGCGGAGTGCAGCCGCACCGCGAAGGCGGGCGGGCCCAGTTGCACGGCCTCGGTGTCGGTGGTGTCCAGGTCGCCGATGACCCAGAGCGAACGAGCGAGTACGGCGGCCACGCCGCCCTCCTCGCCCTCCGGCAGCCGCTGCCCGGCCGTTCCCAGCCCCAGGCGGACCAACTCGCCCGCAGCAGCGAACACTTCCTCCCAGCCGAGCGCCGGCTCCTCTCCGCGGAAGGAGACCAGACGGGCCAAGAGCCGCCCGGAACCGGAGACCGGAACGGCGGCGGCGACGGAAGCCGGAACGAGGAGAGGACCGATGAGCGGTTCGACGGCATAGGACGCGAGACGTACGGCGGGTTGTTCCATGAGCTGGGGGACTCCCGGCTTGGCAGCTTCGTCGGTGGTCGGGTGCTGGGGCGTATCGGCGTCGTAGGCGGCGGAATGTGCGTCAGATCACGTTGCTGCTCAGCCTATTGGGGAGGGCCGCCGCTCGGCCACGGGGGAACCGGCCCATGGGCGCGGGCGTGGCAGCACCGTTACGTGGACGGACCCGCCGGGGCACTGGTGGCCGAACTCCCGTACGTCCGTGCCCGGTTGAATCCCGTGCATCCCGTGGCCGTTGAATCCCGCCAGCTGTTCAGTCTTCTTCCTTCCGCCCTTCGCGGCGGCCTGCGGCCTGGTCTGCCGACCGGGATTCCGCCCAGCGCTCCGACCACGCCTGGAGGGGTGCGAGTGCCCTGATGAGGTCACGGGCCAGCGGTGTGAGCCCGTGCGCCCTGGATTCGTCCTGTTCCAGAAGCCCGGCGGCCCGCATCTCGCGGAGGCGGCTGTTGAGCACAGTGGGAGACACGTCGCCGCACTGCTGCTGGAGGGCGCGGAAGCCCACGGAACCGTGCCGCAGCTCCCACAGGATCCGCAGTGTCCAACGCCTGCCCAGGAGGTCGAACGCGGCCATGATCGGGCGCCCGGTCTGCGAGCCGCGTACCCGCCTGCCCGGCAGAGGTTCGTCTTCGTCCCGCTCCGCGTCACTCATGACCCGCATCCTTCCCGCACTTCTTGCGCTACTGGAAGAGTAGCGGGCAGTCTGGCTGCTACGGAAAACGTAGCGAAGGAGCTCTGTGGTGAACGATCAGGAGAACACCCCCCGGAACGCCCCCGCCCCCGAGGACGACCCGGAGCGGGCACCCAGGACAACGGCTCCGTCCAGCAGTGGACCGAGGATGACGCCGGTCGGACCCCCGTACGACGAGGCAACGGAACGGCTGCTGGCCAAGCTGATGCCGGCTGGCACGGACCTCGAACCGCTCATCCTCTTCCGGGCGCTCGCCGTCCACCGGGACCTGGCCGAACGCGTCCGCCCGATGGCCTCCGGCCTGCTCAACAAGGGGCTGCTGCCTGCCCGCGACCGGGAAGTCGTGATCAGCCGGATCACCGCCCGCGCCGGTGCCGAGTACGAGTGGGGCGTGCACGCGGTGTTCTTCGGCCCGGCGGTCGGCCTCGACCAGGACACGCTCGACGCACTCGTCACCGAGCAGGCCGACGCCCCCGCCTTCGACGAGCGGACCGGACTGCTGGTCACCGCGGTCGACGAACTCTTCGACGACGCCACGGTCAGCGGCGGCACCTGGCACCGGCTGCGGGAGATCTACGACGACGCCCGCCTCGTGGAGTTGCTGCTTCTGGCCGGCTGGTATCGCACGCTGTCCACCGTGATCACCTCGGCGGCGCTGCCCCTGGAACCGTGGGCCGTACGCTTCCCCGCCGCCGCGTCCCGCTGAGCCCCCGTCCTGTCCGTACGGCGCGTCAGCCCGCGGCGCCGAGGTCGCTCTCCCGTACAACCGTCAGGTGGGACGGGAGAGTTGCCGCGTACCGGGGCGTGGTCTCCGGGACGACGAGCGTGTGCAGGCGGGGAAAGGCCGACAGCCACTCCTCCCCGTCCCGTCGCGCGTAGCCGTCCCGCAGCCACAGATGCGTCAGCCTGGCGGGATCGAGGTGCTCGACCAGCTGGTCCGGGTGGTATCTGCCGACGATCTGGACGCGTGCCCGGCCGCCCATGACACGCAGAGCGCGCAGGTGATCCGTGTGGTGCGCGGTGAAGTACAGGTCCGTCTCGTCGAGATGGGCGATGATCTCGCGCGCGTACTCGTCGGTGTCGAAGCGGTGCCACGCCCACACCAGTTGGCGCCGCAGACCGAGCGAGGAGTGGCCGCGGAAGCGGGCCAGCACCGGCAGCGCGGCATCGGTGCCCGTACGGGACGCGGCCACGACCGCGCACGTGGCTTCGGCGTCCGTGAGCCCCTCCGGCCCGGGCAGCAGCCCCAGCAGCATCGGGCCTCCGATGTCGGCCACGTGACGCGCCGCCACCATGCTGCGGGGCGGGAAGAGCGGCGACGTCCTCGCCGCGACCTCCTCGCGCACCTGCGGAGGCAGATCGGTCGCATGCTCGAGGCAGGCCGCGGCGAGCAGCAAGTTCCGTACGCCGCCGGGCCGTTCGTCCCCGCCCTCGCTCCCTGCCTCCGTCTCGTGCGGCACCTGGGCGACGAGCCCGCGCAGCAGCCTCGCGCGGTCCATGGGCCGCGCGTACGCGACCGCCATCCGGATCACGTCCTCCCACTGGTCCTTGTGCGCGTTGTCGAGCAGCAACGGGAAGTCGCCCTCCTCGACGGCGGCCTTGGCCCCCAGCGCGTCCTGGAAGGTGCGGTGGACGAAGTCGACCCGGCCCTCGGCCGGTTCGCGCAGCACACCCGAGCGGTCGAGCAGGTGTCTGTAGACCTCCCGCGGGGTGGCGTCGACGGCCGCCGTCCCTGCCGTCCCCGCCGTCCACGGAAGCGAACGGGCGAGCTGGGCTACGGCGTCCTCCTCTTCCATCTCCGAGCGGCCGTTGCGGATCATCCAGTGCGCCAGCCGCTGCAGCAGCTGGATCTGCGCGTCCCTCGTCAGGCGCAGCCCGGCGAGCACAGGGACGGAACGCGCACGGTCGCGTCCCTCCAGCAGCATGGAGAGCGCCGCGTCGTAGAGATCCCTGCGGCCGTACGGGAGCGACCCGCGCCGCTCGCGGTTCAGTGCACACAGCAGGCCGCACATGAGCGGGTTGACGGCGAGACGTCCCAGGTCGGGGTTGGTGCGGACCGCTGTGACGAGGCCCGCCGCCAGCTCGGGTTCGGCCTCGGCGGCGCGGTGCCAGCGGTTGATGAACGCGGCCACGTCGTAGCGCGACATCGGCGAGAGCGACAGCTCCGTGAAGCCCTCTTCGGCCAGCCAGTTCTCCGGCACGGCCGACGGACGTGACGTCACCAGCCAGAGATTTCCCGGGAAGTCGCCCGACAGCTCCCGCAGCCAGCGCCGGGTCTCCGCCCGGCGGGCGGCCGGGACCTCGTCGATCCCGTCGATCAGGAGCAGCGCACGCCCCGCCGCCAGCACCCGCCCGGCCCAGCCGTCCGGCTGCGCCCCCGCGAGGTTGCTGCGTACGGCGTGCAGGAACCGGTCGGGGTCCGGCAGACCGTCGGCGGCGATCCGGCGCAGCGGCAGTACGAAGGGGACGCGGCCCAGCAGGTGCGTCATCTGCTCGTCGTAGGCCTGGCGGGCGGCGGTCACCGCCAGCCACTGCATCAGCGTGGTCTTGCCGGAACCGGCGCCGCCGCGCAGCAGCACCCGCGGGTGGCCGGCCAGGACGCGGTCGGCCGGCACCGGCGCCCCCGCAGGGACGTGCTCTCCCGCGCCTCCGGCGCCCTGTATGCCCTGGCCGTCCTGGCCGCCCTGTCCGGTCTGCCCGTCCCGCCCGTCCCGCCCGTCCCGCCGGTCCGGCGTGTCCTGCGTGGCTTCCAGCGGGAGGTACGCGGCATCGAGCCGCCACTCGCGAGCAAGGCCGGCATGGCCCAATTCGAGCCCGTAGATGGTCAGTTCGCCGTGCTTGCGGGCGATGTGCTCCGCGTACCGCTGCTCGAAGCGGGCGTCCTCGGCCGAGCGCGCCGGAACGCGTTCGAGCAGGAGGTCGGCGGCGCTGATAAGCCGGTCGAGCTGCTGCGTCTGCTCCGTGAGGGTGCGCGGGATGAACGTCGAACGGCGGCTGAAGAAGTCCAGGATGTGCAGACAGGCCGTGTTGAGCAGGGGGCCGAAGTACGCCTCGGCGCCGGCTGAGAGCGAGCGCGGGCGGGTCAGCCGCCGCGCCAGGCCCTCCGGCCCGAGGCGTACGGCCTGCACGTCGTCCATGTCCAGATCGCCGAGGCTGTGCAGCGCGGCCGTCAGCGCGTCGGCCAGCTCACGCCTGGTCTCGGCGCCTGGTCCCTCACGCGGCCCGGACGCCTGAGCGGCACGCTCGGTCAACTCCCCGGCCAGCTTGCGCAGGTCCTTCGCAGCGAGGGTGCGCTGCTCTCCCCTGAAGGAGACGAGAGAGGAGATACGGACCGGCCTGTCGGTCAGGCCCGCGCCAGGGGCCTCCTGCACGAACAGCTTCTTGACGATCGGCGCGACCGCAGCGGAGGCCATGCGCGTGGCGATCGTGACAGGCTCCATGGGCGGATCGTAGGCGAAGGAAAGCCTGCCCGGCGCGGGAGTTGGGGAGTCGCGGAGGGGCCGCGTACATGTACGCACCCGCCCCCCTCACGCACACACCGTGACGCGATGCGGGTCACATTCCGGCGCCCGGCAGCGGGCTTGCGGCTCCCTTCCGGGTGAGCTGCGGCACAGCCCGTCAGGCCGCTACGAGCGCGGTTAGGAGCAGCACGGGACGAAGGTCCCCGCCCGCTCCGTACCCCCTCCCCACTCCGGTACGGCGCCTGCACAGAGCGCCTCGCGGACGCACCTCCGCATGGGTGCTGTCCGAATAATCCTTAAGGGTGCCTTGCTGTCTGCTCTGTCCGTACGGGCCCTATTAGTAATAACGCTCTTTGGTATGCCGGATCAGGCGGGTTACCAATGATTTGTCCCCCGATGGATCCCACGCCTTCGGGGTCCCCCCAAGCCATTTCCGGAGGTAGTACCCGTATGTCGAAGACGCCCAAGAACGCGCACAAGCCTCGTGGCCGTACCAGGGTCGCCGTAATAGCGACCGGTATCGGCGCCTCGATGCTGCTGGGCGCGGGCTCGGCCGCCGCCGTCAGCATGGACGGGCAGAGCGACGTCTTCGCGTCAGGCACCGCGTCTCAGCTCGCCGAGTCGGCCCGCGCACAGGCCGACCAGCAGCACAAGGAGGCCCTGGCCAAGAAGAAGGCAGAGCAGCGCGCGAAGGACAGCAAGGACAGCAAGAGCGACCGGAGTTCGCGGGATGCCGACCGCAAGAACCCGGCGAAGAAGAAGCCCGGCTCCTGGACGAAGCCCGTCGACGGCAAGTACGAGCTGAGCGCCGGGTTCGGCAAGGGCGGCGACCGCTGGTCGAGCAAGCACTCCGGCCAGGACTTCGCCGTTCCGACCGGCACCCCCGTGAAGTCCGTGAGCAGCGGCACCGTCGTCAAGGCCGGCCCGAACGGCGCCGGCGACGGCTCCTCGTACGGCAACGCCGTCGTGATCAAGCACAAGAACGGCACGTACTCCCAGTACGCCCACCTCTCGAAGCTGAACGTGAAGTCCGGCCAGCAGGTGAAGACCGGCCAGAAGATCGGCCTCTCGGGTTCGACCGGCAACTCGTCCGGTCCGCACCTGCACTTCGAGATCCGCAGCACGCCTGACTACGGATCCGGCAAGGAGCCGGTCGAGATCATGCGTTCGCACGGCGTCACGGTGTGACGACCGGACCGGTGTGACGCACCGACCGGTGTGGACGCACGGAGCCGGGAAGCGGGGCCGTGGCGGTCGATATGGCCGCCACGGCCCCGTCCGTCTGTCCGGACGGCCCCGGACCACCGGACGGCCTCGGACGACCGGGTGTGGTGTCGGCGCCCTGTGGCAGCCTGAGCGCATGAACACCCCGGGTATGGCACGGCTGCGCGCGATGCGCCTGGCCAAGGACGCCATGGACCGCGACTGGGCGGACCCGGATCTCGATCTGGACGCCGTCGCGTCGTACGCCGGCTACTCCCGGTATCACTTCGTCCGGGCCTTCAAGGCCGCTTACGGGGAGTCGCCGGGCCAGTACCTCGCCCGTCGCCGCATCGACCGGGCCGAGGAACTGCTGCGCTCGGCGAACCTGTCGGTGACCGAGATCTGCATGGCGGTGGGCTTCACCAGCGTCGGCACCTTCTCGGCCCGCTTCAAGAAGCAGACCGGCACCAGCCCGTCCGAATACCGCAGGCGGCACGGACGGCGGGCAGCGGCGATGATCCCCGGCTGTTACGCGATGCTCTTCACCGGCGGATTCAAGGAGGGCCCCGCTCATGGGCCGCCGTCACCGGGGGTGCCGCTGCCGCAGAGCACGGGCGGGGTGGCCGAGCAGCCCGGCGGGCGGCCGGGAGAGCAGCCGGAGGGGCAAGAGCGCAACAACGGAGAAGCGCGCAGGGAGCCGCAGTGACACGGTGAAACGGAGCCGGGGCACAGCGCTCACCCCTTTCCCCGGCTCGTTCATGCCACTGCGAACATCCGGAGACCGCCGTGATCAAGAGTCTGGCCATCGCCACCGTCTGGTCCACCGACCAGGAGCGGGACAAGAAGTTCTTCGTCGAGACCCTCGGCTTCACCGAGCGCATGGACATGTCCATGGGCGACATGCGCTGGGTCACCGTCAGCCCGCCCGGCCAGCCGGACGTGCAGCTCACGCTGATGCGCCCGGACGGGCCGGGTCTGGACCCGGAGTCGCGTGAAGCGGTGCTGAAGCTGGTCAACAAGGGTGCGCTCGGCGCCGGCGTGTTCAGCACCGACGACTGTCACGCGACGTACGCAGAGCTGAAGGCGAAGGGCGTCGAGTTCGTCCAGGAGCCGCAGGAGCGCCCGTACGGCATCGAGGCTCTCTTCCGCGACCCGTCCGGCAACTGGTATTCGCTCACTCAGCAGCACGAGCTCGGAGGGCTGGACATGAGCAAGCCCTGGAGCGGATGCGTCAACGACGAGGCGGACGACGACGCTCGTCGCGCCTGACGTCGTCGGTGTCTTCGGTTCCGGCGCCGGCGCGGGCGCCGGTGCCGTTCCCGGCACCGGTGCCCGGCGGGGTCAGCTGAGCGGCAGCCGGTAGACCCCGCCCGGCAGCGGTTCGACCAGGCCGTCGGCCACCAGCCCGTCCAGGGCGCGTGCACGCTGGACGGAGTCGTTCCAGACGCGGTCCAGCGTGGACTGCGGCACCGGCGTCACCGCCTCGCGGAGCACGGCAAGCAGCTTGCCGCGTACCTGCCGGTCCGTGCCGGCGTACGTCTGGGTGCGGCGCGGCGGGTCGACGTGCTCGGGGGCGCCCGCGAGCTGCCACGCACACAGCTGCGCGATGGGGCATCGCGAGCAGTCAGGCGCGCGAGCGGTGCACACGAGCGCGCCGAGTTCCATCGTCGCCGCGGCCCAGCGTGCCGCCGTCGCCTCGTCCTCGGGGAGCATCGCGCGGGCCAGCTTGCGCTCCGCCGCGGTGGTGGCGTTCGGCGGGTACTGCCGGCCGCTGACCGAACGTGCGAAGACACGGCGCACATTGGTGTCCAGAACGGCGTGCCGCTGCCCGTAAGCGAAGGAGGCCACGGCCGCAGCCGTGTACTCGCCGACTCCGGGCAGCGCGAGAAGCTGTGCGTGCTCGCGCGGTACGTCGCCGCCGTGCCGTTCCGCTATGGCCGCTGCCGCACCGTGCAGGCGCAGCGCGCGCCGCGGGTAGCCGAGGCGGCCCCAGGCGCGCACGGCCTCACCGGGCGCTTCGGCGGCGAGGTCGGCGGGGCGCGGCCAGCGGCTGAGCCACTGCTCGTACACCGGCAGCACCCGGTTCACGGGTGTCTGCTGCAGCATGAACTCGCTGACCATGACCCCCCATGCGCCCGCCTCGGGGCGGCGCCATGGAAGGTCTCGGGCGTTCGCGTCGAACCATTCGACGACGGGGGAGTGAAGGGCGCGGGCGGTCTGCTCGAAGGAGCCGGAGGTCTCTGCCGGCTCGGGTCCGGGCTCGGGCTCGGAGGGTACGGTCTCGGTGGTCGCAGTCATGGCAGGACCGATCCTGACACGGCAGCTGCCGCCCGGGAAACGCGACGCACGGCCGACGGGTGTGGTCCTCAGACTCTTGCCTCCGACTCCGCCGCGCGTTGATGCCCCGCCGGCGCGGCGAGTTGAGGCTGGAAGGTGCGAAGTGGGCTGTGGCGCAGCCGAGATCGCAGCGTACGGACGTGGGGGAGGCTCTGCGCCGAAGCATGCGGAACGGTGGTGGACCCGGCGTGCCGTGCCGTCACATCAGCCGATGAGCGGTCTGTGCGCAGGGCTTTCGCGATTCCAGTACGGCTGTTCCGCGCGTTCATCATAAAAGTTGCCGCATCGTGCGACGGGTACGGGGTTTTGGGGCCGGTGTTGTCTCGTAAGGTTTCCGCGTGGGATCACTGCGTAATCCGATCGGCCCCCTCCCTTCCTCCATCTACTGGCGGCGAAGGGCAGTTGCTCTTGCCATCGTCGCGCTGCTGGTTCTGCTGACGGTCTGGGCGCTCGGCCTGGGCGGCGGTGACACCGGCAACCAGGGCCAGGGCGACGACGGCAAGCCCCCCGTCAGCACGATCACTCCGGGGCCGACGGATTCCGGCCCGGCCGTCACCGAACGCCCCGGCGGGCGCGACGAGTCGACGGAGGGCGGCGACTCCCAGGGCGCCTCCGGCAGCGGGGGCGAGGACGGCGGTTCCGGCGGAGCGGGCGGCGGGGGGCCGGACGGCGGCTCGGGCTGGCAGCCCGGCGGCAGCGGCTCAGCTGGTTCCGGGGCCGGTGGCGGTGACAGCGCGGGCGGCGGCTCCGGGGCGGAGAGGGCTCCGCCGGTTCGGGTGGCTCCGGAGGTTCCGGCGGAGGCGTGGCCGTGCCGGCCGACTCCAAGCTGCCGGACTGCGGCTCCGGCGTCACCGTGTCCCTGCGGAGCGTGCACGAGGAGTACGAGGCGGGTGAGGACCCGGAGTTCGAGCTGATCGCCAAGAACAAGCGCGGCACCGCCTGCAAGCTCGACCTGGGGGCCACCGCGTCGGTCGTCACGATCAAGAACGCCGGTGGCAAGAAGATCTGGGCCTCCGACGACTGCGTACGCGACGAGAAGCCGGCGCTCTTCCAGCTGCCCGCGAGCGGGACCACCACCCACACCTTCACCTGGTACCGCAAGGCCGGCGCCGCCAACTGCGGTACGCCGGCGAAGGGTTCGATCAAGGCCGGCGAATACGAGGTCGAGGTCGACGTCAACGGCCTGAAGAAACTGGACGCCTCCTTCGAACTGAAATAGGGGGCCCCTGGCTCCGGACGGGACCGCGGCAGCATGCGCGCGCCATGGCGCCGCGCGCCCCTGAGCGCCCCGGCGCACGCCGTCCTGGGGCCTTCAGCCCTGGGAACTTGAGTCCTGCGACATACCGTGCTGCGACGTACCGCGCTCGGACGTACCGCGCTGGGACGGGTGAGAGCCGAGCCGTCCAGTAGCCCTGGACGTGGCCGGCATGTGTCCTAGACGTACCGCTCCAGAATGCTGGACTCCGCGAGCCGCGAGAGGCCCTCCCGCACCGAACGGGCCCGTGCCTCGCCCACCCCGTCGACCGTCTGAAGATCGTCGACGCTCGCCGCGAGCAGCTTCTGCAGGCCGCCGAAGTGTTCGACGAGCCGCTCGATGACGGCGCCCGGCAGCCTCGGCACCTTCGCCAGCAGCCGGAAGCCGCGCGGGGAGACCGCCGAGTCCAGCGTTTCGGGCGCGCCGCTGTAGCCCAGTGCCCGCGCCACAGTGGGCAGTTCGAGCAGCTCGGAGTGTGTCAGCCGGTCCAGCTCGCTGAGGGCCATGCCGACCGTGCGTGAGCGGCGGCCGCTCGGCTCCGGCACATAGTCGCGCGCCACCAGTTCGCGCTCCGGGTCGACGCCCGCGATCAACTCGTCGAGCTGGAGGGAGAGCAGCCGTCCGTCCGTGCCCAACTCCACGACGTACTCCGCGATCTCCGTGGCGATGCGGCGGACCATTTCGAGGCGCTGTGCGACGGCGGAGACGTCGCGCACGGTCACCAAGTCCTCGATCTCCAGGGCGGAGAGCGTGCCGGCGACCTCGTCGAGCCGGAGCTTGTACCGCTCCAGGGTGGCCAGGGCCTGGTTGGCGCGGGAGAGGATCGCCGCCGAGTCCTCCAGCACGCGCCGCTGGCCGTCAACGTAGAGCGCGATCAGCCGCATCGACTGGCTGACCGAGACCACCGGGTATCCGGTCTGGATGGAGATCCGCTGAGCCGTGCGGTGCCGCGTGCCCGTCTCCTCCGTCGGGATCGAGGCGTCCGGCACCAACTGGACGCCCGCCCGGACGATCTTGGTGATGTCGCTGTCGATGATCAGCGCGCCGTCCAGCTTGCACAGCTCGCGCAGCCTCGTCGCGGTGAAGTCCACATCGAGGACGAAGCCGCCGGTGCACAGCGGTTCCACGTTCTTGTCCATGCCGAGAAGGATGAGTCCGCCGGTGTTGCCCCGCAGGACCCGCTCAAGGCCGTCGCGCAGGGCTGTACCGGGCGCCACCGCGCTCAGCGTGGCGCGCATCAGGCCCTCGGCACCGGATCCTCCCCCACCGGTCCTGCCGGGAGCTGCTGCCCGGTCATTGGCTGCCACGGCACTCCTTCGGTCGTTCGTGCGTACGGGCGGGACCGGGGCAAAGTCTACCGGCGGCGAGCGCCCCTCCCTACTGCGCTGGCGCGGCGGGACCCGGCTGGAGCGAGCCGGACGCCCTCGACCGTACGGGCAGCACCGCCAGGGCCTCCCCTATGTCCGCGACCTCGCGCACCCGCATGCCCTCCGGGATCCTGCCGGGGTCGGCCGGTACGAGGGCGTGCGTGAAGCCCAGGCGGGCCGCCTCCGCGAGCCTCCGCTGCACGCCCGTGACCCGCCGCACCTCGCCCGCGAGACCCACCTCGCCTATGGCGACCAGGTTCTTCGGGAGCGGGGTGTCGCTCGCCGCGCTCGCGAGCGCCAGCGCAATCGCGAGGTCGGCGGCCGGCTCGGAGAGCTTCACGCCGCCCACCGTCGCGCTGTAGATGTCCCGCTTGCCGAGAGCGCTGATCCGGCCGCGCTGCTCCAGCACCGCCAGCATCATCGAGACACGGGACGTCTCCAGGCCCGAGGTCGTGCGCCGCGGTGAGGGGATCTGACTGTCCACCGTCAGGGCCTGCACCTCCGCGACGAGGGGACGGCGGCCCTCCAGCGTCACCGTCAGGCAGGTGCCCGGCACGGGCTCGGCACGCCGGGTCAGGAACAGCCCCGAGGGGTCGGCGAGGCCGGTGATGCCCTCGTCGTGCAGCTCGAAGCAGCCGACCTCGTCGGTCGTCCCGTACCGGTTCTTCACGCCGCGCACCAGGCGGAGGCGCGCGTGCCGGTCCCCCTCGAAGTGCAGGACGACGTCGACGAGATGCTCCAGCAGGCGCGGCCCCGCGATCGAGCCGTCCTTCGTCACGTGGCCGACGAGCAGCGTGGACATGCCGCGTTCCTTGGAGACCCGGATGAGGGCGGCGGCCACCTCCCTCACCTGTGCGACTCCGCCCGCCGCGCCGTCGAGTTCGGGCGACGCGACGGTCTGTACGGAGTCCATGATCAGCAGGCTCGGCTTCACCTCGTCCAGATGGGCCAGGACGGCGGAGAGGTCCGTCTCCGCCGCGAGATAGAGGTGGTCGCCGATGGCGCCGATGCGGTCGGCGCGCAGCCGCACCTGGCCCGCGGACTCCTCGCCCGTGACGTAGAGCGTGTGATGGGCCTCGTCGGAGGCCTTGGCCGCCACGTCGAGCAGCAGCGTCGACTTGCCCACGCCGGGCTCGCCCGCGACCAGGACCACCGCGCCGGGCACGAGCCCGCCGCCGAGCACCCGGTCCAGCTCGGGGACGCCGGTGCTGCGCGCGGCGACCTGTGTGCTGTCCACCTGGCCGATGGGGAGGGCGGACGCCGAGACACGGCCGGGCGTGGTCGTACGCGCGGCGGGGGCACCGCCCGCCTCGTCGACCGTGCCCCATGCGTGGCACTCCGGGCAGCGGCCGAGCCACTTGGCGGTCTGCCAGCCGCACTCGGAACAGCGGTACGTGGGGCGGTCCTTGGCGGAGGGTTTGCGGGCAGCCATGGACGTCACCGTAGACGGCGGCACCGACATCGCCGGTACGGGCCGGAACGGGCACGGCCGCCCGCGCTCCGTCCGGTGGCCACCGCCCGGTCTCCGCGCCCCCGGACGTCACCCACGAGTGAACGGACTGGGCCCTTCGAGGTGCCGCACATCCCCTTTCGTGGGAGATGGTCACCCGTAAGGATTAAACCTGGGCAACTGGGTCCGCAGCGGAAGCGCCGCCCGCCTACCGTCTCCGGGTGATGAGCAGCAGGCGCGACCACCCCACGCACACCACCGGCGCCCACCGTGCGCACTCGGTGCGGCGGCCGAAGCGGCACCAGAGCTCCGGCCGGTCCAAGGTCTTCAGCAGAGCCGGAGCCTCGCCGGACGCCGCCACGAACGGCACGGCCCGGGCGGCGACTTCGGCCGTCGCCGACGGCACGGACGGCGGCACGTCCGGCACCGAGCGCACGGCGGGCGCCACCGCCGGCACGGTCCCCTCGCCCGCGGGCGGCCGCGGGCGTGCGGCCGCCGGGCGCACAACCGGCTCCGGCCCGGCCTCCGTTGCGACGGCCCAGGCCGGCACGGTGGCTGCGGACGAGTCGCCGGAGCGCGGCATGGCGCGCTACGAGCCGTACATGGACGGTCTGTTCACGTACTGCCTGTCGGTGATGTGTGAGCACGACTCGGCCATCAGCGCTGTCGGCGAAGCGCTCGTGCTCGCCCAACGGCAGCACGAGCGCGACCGCGCACCCTCCCGCCGCACCCTTCAGCGGCCGTGGCTGTACGCGCTCGCACGCTGGGTCTGCCTGCGCCGTCTGGCCGAGCAGAGCAGCCGTGACGCAGGCCGCGGCACGGTCGCGGCCACCGCTCCGCATCTGACCGACGCCGCCCGCACCCAGCGCCGCCGCGACCTCGCCGCCCTCGCGTGGCCCGAGGCCGCGGGCACCACGCCCGAGCAGCGTGAGGCCCTTGAACTGGCCGTACGGCACGGGCTGCCCGCGCACGAGGTCGCCGCCGTGCTTTCGCTGAGCGCCGAGGCCGCGAGTGTGCTGCTCTCCCAGGCCGCCTGCGAGGTGGAGCGCACCCGCGCCGCGCTCGCCGTCGTCAAGTCCGGTGGCTGCCCCGCGGTTTCGGGGCTCGCGGGGGAGGATCAGCTGCTGCTCGGTCCCGCCTTCCGCCGCGAGCTCGTGAAGCATGTGGACGAGTGCACGCACTGCCGCCGCGCCGCCGAGCGTGCCATGTCCGGGGTCGCCTGGCCCGGCACTGCCCCCGCGGGCACTGCGGTGCTGGCCGTGCTGGAGGCTCCGCGTCCGGCTGTCGAAGCGGCCGTGCTCGCAGTACGGCGTGCGCGCTGCAGGCACACCCCCCGCTTCGACAAGACCGGGTTCCCCGTGGAGATCAAGGACCGCAGCGCCCGCCGCGACAGGCTGCGCAGCAGGGCCGTGACCACCACGGTCGTGGCCACGGTCATCGCGGCTCCGGTGCTCGCGCTGTGGGCCGCCTACCGGGGAGCGCCGCTGACCGGCGAGTCCGAAGGCTCGTCCGTCTCTGCAGGGCGCGACGAGGAATCGGCCCTGCGTGGGCAGCCGTTCGAGAACGCCGCAGAAGACGGTGCGCGCACTCACGACGGCCACCGCAAGCACGACAAGGACGCCGACTCCAGGAAGAAGCACGGCCGTTCGGGCGCCGACGGCAGGGACGGCAAGGGCAAGGACGGCCGGGGCACAGGCGCCGGGAGACTGACGGTCGACGCCCGGCCCGTGTCGGGCGCGACCCTCATCAGGCTTACGGCGAGCGGCGGTTCACCCGTGCGCTGGTCGATGTCCGGTGACGCCTCGTGGCTGGCCTTCAGCCGTATGAGCGGTGTGCTGCGCCCCGGCGAGAGCACCACCGTCCGGGTCACCGTGCTGCGCAACCGCGAGCCGGCAGGGGCATGGTCGGCGCACATCCGGGTCGCGCCGTCGGGCGCGGTCGTCACCATCCAGGGCCGGGGCAGCGGGTCCACCTCCCCGACGCCGCCGCCGTCCGACGACCCGACGACGCCGCCCCCGTCCGACGACCCCACGACTCCGCCGCCGTCGGAAGATCCGAGCACCCCGCCGCCTTCGGATCCCCCCTCCTCCGGCGGCCCCAGCTCGTCACCCGCCTGACGCGACGGGCTCGACGAGCGCCGGCCGGCGCGGCTCAGGGCCGCGCCGGCGTCCTTGTGTCCGGAGCAGACAGCCGGCGCCCGTACGTTCAACGGACGCCTTGCGGCCCGCCGTTCAGCTCCGTGGCGGCCGCGGATCGGCCGGGTGAGGGGCCAGCAGCGGCAACGGTGCGAAGCGCGAGTCCGCGCGCGGATCGACGGCGTGCAGGCGCTGTTCGCACAGCTCTGCGAGGGTCTCGTACCCCGCCTCGCCCATCAGCTCGGTCAACTCCGGCCTGTACGAGAGGTATACGGGCTCGCCCGCCCCGTGAGCCGAGGGCGCCGAGGTGCACCACCAGTGCAGATCGTGGCCGCCCGGGCCCCAGCCCCGTCTGTCGTACTCGCCGATCGAGACGACCAGCACCTGCTCGCCGTCCGCCTGCTCGACCCACTCGAAGGTTCTGCGGATGGGCAGTTGCCAGCACACGTCGGGCTTCGTCTCGAGCGGTTCCCGCCCCTCCCGCAGGGCGAGCTTGTGCAGTGCGCAGCCCTGACCGCCGGAGAATCCGGGCCGGTTGTTGAAGATGCAGGCGCCTTCCCAGCGGCGCGTCTGCCGTTCCCCGTCGTCCTCGTCGTTCTCGACCCAGCCCGACTCCGTGCCCACGTCGTGGAACTGCCAGGTCTCCGGCGTCAGCCGCGCGACGTGCGAGGCCACACGCTCCTCGTCCTCCTCGTCGGCGAAGTGCGCCCCCAGCGTGCAGCAGCCGTCGTCCGCCCGGCCCTGGCGGATGCCGTGGCAGCCCTGCCCGAAGACGCAGTGCCAGCGCGAGGTGAGCCAGGTCAGATCGCAGCGGAAGACCTGTTCGTCGTCGGCGGGGTCGGGGAACTCCACCCACGCCCGCGGGAAGTCGAGGCCGGTCTCCTCGGTACGGGGGGCGGCGCCGTCCCGGTCGCCGACGGCCTCGTCACCGGCTTCGTCGCCCGCGCCCCATCCATCGGGACGGCGCGGTCCGCGAACCTCGTGAGCCCTCTGTGCCTCCTGGGCCTGTTGGGCCTGTTGGGCCTGTTGCCCGGGCTGTCCCGGCTTTGCCTGTCCGCCCTGCTTCCGGCGCTTCGCCGCTTTCGTCTTTCCCACGTGCCCCAGCGTAGCCGTGGTGACACCGGAAACGGCTAGCGTGACCGTATGAGACTCGGTGTCCTCGACGTGGGCTCTAACACGGTCCACCTTCTCGTCGTAGACGCGCATTCCGGCGCGCGCCCGCTTCCCGCCTACTCGCACAAGGCAGAGCTCAGACTCGCCGAACTCCTCGACAGCGAGGGCGCGATCAGCTCCGACGGAGTGGACCGCCTCGCCACCACCGTCGCCGATGCCCTGCGCGTCGCCGAGGACCAGGGTGTCGAGGACGTCCTCCCTTTCGCCACGTCGGCGGTGCGCGAAGCGGCCAACGCCGAGTACGTCCTCTCCCGCGTCGCCGAGGAGACCGGCGTCAAGCTGGAGGTGCTCACCGGCGAGGACGAGGCGCGGCTCACCTTCCTCGCCGCGCGCCGCTGGTTCGGCTGGTCCGTGGGCCAGTTGCTGCTCCTCGACATCGGCGGCGGCTCGCTGGAGATCGCCTTCGGGCAGGACGAGGAGCCGGACGCCGCCGTCTCGCTCCCGCTCGGCGCGGGCCGTCTCACCACCGGGTGGCTGCCGGGCGATCCTCCGGACACAGACGATCTGCGGGCGCTGCGCCGCCACGTACGGGCCGAGATCGCCCGTGTCGTCGGCGAGTTCAGCCGCTTCAACACGCCGGATCACGTGGTGGCCACGTCCAAGACGTTCAAGCAGCTCGCACGTATCGCGGGAGCGGCACGCACCGCCGAAGGCCCTTACGTCGACCGGCGGTTGAGCCACGCCGCGCTGGAGGAGTGGGTCCCGCGCCTCGCCGCGATGCCCTCGGCGGAACGGGCCGAGCTGCCCGGCGTCTCCGAGGGCAGGGCACGCCAACTCCTCGCCGGCGCCCTCGTCGCGGAGGGGGCGATGGATCTTTTCCGGGTCCAGGAGGCCGAAATCTGCCCCTGGGCCCTGCGCGAAGGCGTGATCCTGCGCCGCCTCGACCATCTGCGCGGCTCGTGAGATCGCTCACGGCGACCGCGGCCGTACGGGCGCGGACGCGGCGTCCGCGGGCCCGTGCGGCAGCGTCGTGACCAGCGGGACGACCAGCGGGTGTGCCGCAGTGGGGCGGTCTCCGGCTCCCGGGATGATCATCCGGCGGGAGCCTTAGGCTGTCTGCTGTGGTTCAACCTGCTGCGCGCGTCCCCGATGTGAAGGTCGCCCTGTCCACGGCCTCCGTCTATCCGGAGTCGACGGCGACGGCCTTCGAGATCGCCGCGCGCCTGGGCTACGACGGCGTCGAGGTCATGGTGTGGACGGACCCGGTCAGCCAGGACATCGAGGCACTGCGCCGCCTCTCCGACTTCCACGGCGTGCCCGTGCTCGCCGTACACGCCCCCTGTCTGCTGATCACTCAGCGCGTCTGGTCCACGGACCCCTGGGTGAAGCTCCAGCGCGCCCGCCAGGCGGCGGAGCGGCTCGGAGCGTCGACGGTCGTGGTGCATCCGCCCTTCAGATGGCAGCGCAACTACGCGCGGGACTTCGTGCGCGGGGTGTGGCGGATGGCGGGCGAGACGGATGTGCGCTTCGCCGTCGAGAACATGTTCCCCTGGCGCTACCGCGACCGCGAGATGCTGGCGTACGCGCCCGACTGGGACCCCACGCAGGACGACTACCGGCACTTCACGATCGACCTGTCGCACACCGCGACCTCGCGCTCGGACACCCTCGCCATGCTGGACCGCATGGGCGACCGGCTGGGCCACGTGCACATCGCCGACGGCAACGGCTCCAACAAGGACGAGCACCTGGTCCCGGGGCGTGGCACGCAGCCGTGCGCGGAGCTGCTCGAACGCCTCGGCGAGAACGGCTTCGACGGCCACGTCGTCGTCGAGGTCAACACCCGCCGGGCCATGTCGGCGGCCGAGCGCGAGACCGACCTCGCCGAGGCGCTCGCGTACACCCGACTTCACCTCGCGCCGGCAGCCGTAAGGGGCGCCTCCCCGCAGGGGCAGCGGTGAGCGCCGGGGGGCGGCCGGTACGCAGACGCGGCCGCCCCGCCTCCGCGCAGAAGACCGCGGGAGAGCCGGCGGCGCGGGACCGGATCCTGAGCTCGGCACGTACGGAGTTCGCCGAGCGCGGCTTCGAGAAGGCGTCGATCCGTGCGATCGCGCGCGGCGCCGGCGTGGACTCCGCCCTCGTGCACCACTACTTCGGTACCAAGGAGCAGGTCTTCTCCGCCGCCGTGCAGGGCGCGTTCGCGCCCGCGCTGGGCATTCCGGACCTGCTGCTCTCCGGCAACCCCGAGGAGTGGGGCGAACAGCTCGTCGGCTACATCTTCAGGATCTGGGAGGACGCCGTAACGCGTGATCCGCTGCTGGCCATCATGCGTTCCGCCGTCAACAACGAGACCGCCGCGTCCATCTTCCGGGGGCTCATCACACGCAACCTGCTGGAGCGCGTCGCAGGTGGCCTGGACAGGCCGGACCCGGAGCTGCGGGTGGAGCTGGCGATGGCCCAGCTCGTCGGCACGGCCATGCTGCGTTACGTGATCAAGGTCGAGCCGATCGCCTCCGCGCCGCCCGAGACCCTGATCCCGCGGCTGGCGCCCGTCGTGCAGCGGCATCTGACCGGCTGAGGCCCGGGCCGGTACGGCCCCGGCGCACCTGGGCGGGACGGATCCGGCGTACGAAGGCGGAGACGCCCCCGGCGCACCTGCACAGGACAGCCCCGGCGCACACTCGGCCCGTCGGTCTCAGCATGTGATCCCGTGGTCCGGATCACGGTCGTGGAGGCGTACCCTCGGGGGCCACCGATCGTGTGAGCCGTGCCCGGCCGGGCCGCCCCCGAGCCGAGGCGCCGCAGACGCAGGCGCCGGCCGGCCCGCACCGGACGACACAGCGTTCCGCCGGACGGCGAGCGCACCGTACGAGGAGTGCCACCATGCCCGAGCTGAGGTCCCGCACCGTCACCCACGGCCGCAACATGGCGGGCGCCCGAGCCCTCATGCAGGCCTCGGGCGTAGCGCGCGAGGACTTCGGCAAGCCGATCATCGCCGTGGCCAACAGCTTCACGGAGTTCGTGCCGGGCCACACCCACCTGCAGCCGGTCGGCCGGATCGTCAGCGAGGCGATCCACGCGGCCGGCGGCATCCCCCGTGAGTTCAACACCATCGCCGTCGACGACGGCATCGCCATGGGCCACGGCGGCATGCTCTACTCGCTGCCCTCCCGGGACCTGATCGCGGACTCGGTCGAGTACATGACGGAGGCGCACTGCGCCGACGCGCTGATCTGCATCTCCAACTGCGACAAGATCACGCCCGGGATGCTCAACGCCGCGATGCGCCTCAACATCCCCACCGTCTTCGTCTCCGGCGGCCCGATGGAGTCCGGCACGGCGGCCCTGGTCAACGGCACGGTCCGCAAGCTCGACCTGATCAGCGCCATCTCCGAGTCCGCGAACGAGAGCGTCTCGGACGAGGACATGCGCCGCATCGAGGACAGCGCCTGCCCCACCTGCGGCTCCTGTTCCGGCATGTTCACCGCCAACTCGATGAACTGCCTCACCGAGGCCATGGGCCTCTCCCTCCCCGGCAACGGCTCGGTGCTCGCCACCCACACCGCCCGCAAGGCGCTCTACGAGGACGCCGGGCGTACGGTCGTCGAGCTGGCCACGCGCCACTACGAGCAGGACGACGAGACCGTGCTGCCCCGCAGCATCGGCAGCCGCGCCGCCTTCGAGAACGCCATGGCCCTCGACATCGCCATGGGCGGCTCCACCAACACGATCCTTCACCTGCTGGCCGCCGCCCAGGAGGCCGAACTCGACTTCACCATGGCGGACATCGACGCGCTCTCCCGCTCGCTGCCCTGTCTGACCAAGGTCGCGCCGAACGGCACGTACTACATGGAGGACGTGCACCGCGCCGGCGGCATCCCCGCCATCCTCGGCGAGCTCTACCGTGCCGGGCTGCTCAACGAGGACGTGCACAGCGTGCACTCACCGTCGCTGGCCGACTGGCTCAAGAGCTGGGACATCCGCGGCGGCTCGCCCTCCGCGAAGGCCACGGAGCTCTTCCACGCCGCGCCCGGCTGCGTCCGTTCCGCTTCGGCGTTCTCGCAGTCCGAGCGCTGGGGCTCCCTCGACACGGACGCCGCGGGCGGCTGCATCCGCGACATCGAGCACGCCTACTCCCAGGAGGGCGGCCTCGCCGTCCTCTACGGCAACCTCGCCGAGAACGGCTGCGTCGTGAAGACGGCGGGCGTGGACGAGTCGATCCTGACCTTCACCGGGCCCGCCGTGGTCTGCGAGTCGCAGGAGCAGGCCGTCGAAGCCATCCTCGCCAAGCAGGTCAAGGAGGGCGACGTCGTCGTCATCCGCTACGAGGGGCCCAAGGGCGGTCCCGGCATGCAGGAGATGCTCTACCCCACGTCCTTCCTCAAGGGCCGCGGGCTCGGCAAGGCCTGCGCACTCATCACCGACGGACGTTTCTCGGGCGGCACTTCGGGCCTGTCCATCGGCCACGTCTCCCCGGAGGCGGCCGGCGGCGGCACGATCGCGCTCGTCGAGACCGATGACGAGATCGTCATCGACATCCCGAACCGCACCATGCGGCTGAACGTCCCCGACGCGGAACTCGACGCCCGCCGTGCCGCGCTGAACGGCGCCTACGCCCCCCGCGACCGCGAGCGCAAGGTCTCCACGGCCCTCCGTGCGTACGCGGCCATGGCCACCAGCGCCGACAAGGGCGCGGTGCGCGATCTGACTCAGCTCGGCGGCGGCAGCTGACCAGTCCGGCGCCGCCGTACGAACGACGTCCGGGTGCCTCCGCGGGGGCACCCGGAACCGTCTCGGGGAGAACCCTGACCGGCCCCCCATAATCACCGTTTTGTCTTTCCCGGCCTGACAGCCGTGTGCGCATCATCGGATGCGCGCACACGCCGTGCACCAGCCGGAGAAAGAGGCAGCGAAGTGAGTCAGTCACCGTTCGGCCTCGCGGCCGCCGACCCCGCCGGAGTCTGGGCAGCGGCCATCGGGACCGCGGGCGTGTTCGTCCTGCTGATCGTGCTCGTGTGGCAGATCGCCGCGACGTGGCGCGCCCGCATGCTCGCGGCCCGCGAGGAGCAGTACAAGGAGCTCGCCCGCAAGTACGCGGAACTGCTGGAGGACAACGTCGAGTTGCACCGGCGCAGCATCGAAGAGCTCACCACGGCACGGCGTTCCATCAACTCCATGGAGCAGAAGTTGATGCGCGAGGTCGAATGACCCCGGCCGGGACGGCCGCCTCCCGGGCTTCCGCCTCCCGCCTCACGGCGAGGAGTGCCGCGCACCCGCCGCGGTACCCGGGGAATCCGGAGCGGACGAGGAACCCGACGACCCCGAGGAACCCGAAGACCCCGGGGAACCCGGCGAACCCGAGGACCCCGAAGACGGCTCACCGGACGCCGAAGAGCCCGCCCCGGCACGGGAGTTGTGCTCCTCCTCCCACGCGGCCAGCGCCATCCCGCACGCGTGGTCGACGTGCCGCAGCCCCGCCAGATTGAGCTCCACGGCCCGGTCCCGCGGGAGAGCCTCCAGCTGGTCCAGCAGCTTGGGAAGCCGCAGGAAGGTCGCATTCCCCAGGACCCGTACGCGCAGCGCCTGACCCCTGCCCGCCTCCTCCGTCTCGACCTGTACGTGCGAGATCTCCCACGCCGACTTGACCACCGCCAGCAGCAGCCCGATCAGCACGCCCTCGAACATGTTGATCCCCACGATGGCGAAAGCCGTCACCGCCAGCACCACCGCCTCCGCCCGGTGCTCCCGCCACAGCGGCACGAACTCCCGTACCGGAATCAGCTTCCAGCCCGCGTGCACCAGCACCCCCGCCAGCGCGGCCACCGGAATGATCCCCAGCGCCCCCGGCAGCGCCGCCACGAAGAGCAGCAGCCACACCCCGTGCAGCACACGGGAGAGCTTGGTGCGCGCGCCCGCCGACACGTTCGCGGAGCTGCGCACGATGACGGCCGTCATCGGCAGTGCGCCCAGCGCGCCGCAGACCGTGTTGCCCGCGCCCTGCGCCATCAGCTCCTTGTCGTAATCCGTACGGGGACCGTCGTGCAGCCGGTCCACGGCTGCCGCGCTGAAGAGGGACTCGGCCGAGGCGATGAGCGTGAAGGCGAGGACGGACGCGGCCACGCCGAACGACAGCAGCGCCCCGAAGTCCTCCGCGCCGGGCGGCTGTACGGCCTCCAGCAGGCCCTGCACCCGTACGCGGGCGACGGGCAGGTCGAGCACGAAGGTCGCCGCGGTCGCCAGGCCGACGGCCGCCAGCGGTGCGGGCAGCACCTTCGACGCGCGCTGCCACTTCGGCCAGACGACGAGTACGGCGACGGTCCCCGTTCCCACCGCGGCCGCGGCCAGTGCGCCGCCCCCGCCGAGCAGTTCACCGGCGAGGCCGGGAAGGCCCATGATCTTCCCGGGCCCCCCGGCGGGCGCCTCAGCATCGGCGAGCGCGTACACCTGCCCGGCGATCAGCACCATCCCGATCCCCGCGAGCATGCCCTGCACGACGGAGACGGAGATCGCCCGGAACCATCTGCCGAGGCGCAGTGCGCCCATGGCCAGTTGCAGCAGTCCGGCGGCCAGCACGAGGACGCCGAGCACGCCGAGACCGTACGACTGCACGGACTCGTAGACGAGTACGGTCAGGCCCGCCGCAGGGCCGCTCACCTGGAGGCTGCTGCCCGGCAGCGCCCCGACGACGAGCCCGCCCACGATCCCGGTGACCAGGCCCAGTTCGGCAGGCACACCGGATGCGACGGCGATGCCGACGCACAAGGGCAGTGCGACGAGGAAGACGACAAGGGACGCGGTGACATCGGCCCGCAGGGTCGCGCGGGCCTTGAATTTCGTAGGCATGAGGCATCTCCAGCCCGCCGCGCCGGCCCACGGCGCACGGCGGCGCGGCGGGGCCCGGCGCGACAGGTCATAGGTGTCGCTGCACGGTTGGCTGAACGGTTCGCTGCACGAGGAGGGGAGGGGAGGGGAGGGGAGGGGAGCAGAAAGGGAGCGCGCGGGCGGCCGCGTCAGGCGGCGCGGTCCGGTCCGGCGGGCCCGGCCGGCCCGGTCCGAGCGCGAGCGCATGGGGACGCAGACGCGGCCGCGCGAGAGATCAGCAGCGGAACGTCTGATACAGCACGTGCAGGCCGACGGAACGGCCGCTCGGAGCGCCGTCACGCACGGTGACATTCTTGGAGTAGCAGTAGGTCGACCGCGTACGGAAATCGCAGTCGCACACATGTCCACGAGTCCCTGCGGGCGCCTTGACCCCGGCCGAGCGGCGCGGCCCGTGCCGCGGCTTGCTGTCGTCCTCGGCCGAGCCGGAATGCTCGTGCGGAAGCGTCGTGTACGAGACGGCCACCGGGACGGGACGCAGACCCTGCGCCGCGACCTGTGCGGATGCGCACTCCGCGCCCAGGAGGGTGGCGAGCAGCATGATCACGGCGCTGACGAATGCCCGTACACAGCTGCGTCCGTCCGCCGCCATCAAGCCTCCCTCGCGCCTCTCGCCCACCCGTTGACAGATGGCTTCATTGTGTCAATCGGTACGTGAACGTTTGCAAGTCGGCACATGCACTCCGCGTGAAAAGCGACGTACAGATGGCTGTATCCCGACCCCGTCCCGCGTGGTCCGGCGAAGGGAGCCGTCACCCGGCGCTTGACGCGGGCGAGCGGCCCGCCACACAATTCATCGCATGATGAATAAACGTCCCGCAGGGCCGGACGAGCGCGACGCCCACGGGCCGGCCCGTCCCGCCGTGCACGCGTCCCGCTTCAGCGTCGTCCGAGGTGGCCGGACGGTCGTCGACGACCTCACCTTCGACGTCCCCTCCGGCATCGTCACCGGCCTGCTCGGCCCGTCCGGCTGCGGCAAGTCCACGCTCATGCGTGCCATCGTCGGCACCCAGGCCAAGGTCACCGGCACCCTCGAAGTGCTGGGCCGCTCCGCCGGCTCGGCACCCCTGCGCGCACGCGTCGGCTACGTCACGCAGGACCCGTCCGTGTACGGCGACCTGACCGCGCGCCAGAACCTCGACTACTACGCCGCCGTGCTCGGAATCCCCCGCCGGCAGCGCGCCGAGGCGGTGGACCGGGCGTTGAGCGACGTGGACCTCACCTCACACGCCGACTCCCTCACCGGGAACCTCTCCGGAGGTCAGCACTCCCGCGTCTCGCTCGCCGTCGCCCTGCTCGGCTCGCCCGAGCTCCTGGTCCTCGACGAGCCGACCGTCGGCCTCGACCCGGTGCTCCGGCGCGACCTGTGGAACCTCTTCCACCGCCTCGCCGCTGAGAACGGCACCACCCTTCTCATCTCCTCCCACGTCATGGACGAGGCGGACCGCTGCCAGAACCTCCTGCTCATGCGCTCGGGCCGGCTGCTTGCCAACGAGTCGCCGGACGCCCTCCGCACCCGTACGCACACCGACTCGGTCGAAAGCGCCTTCCTGCACCTCGTGGACGAGGCCCGCAGGGCAGAGGCAGCAGCCGCCTCCTGACCCGGACCCCTGCCGGTCCCCCGACCCCGCCCTCTGGCCCCTGCACCGCGGAGAACACCTGCCATGAATCCGGCCCGGACCACCGCCACCGCCCGGCGCGTACTGCGCCAGCTCAGCCACGACCGCCGCACGATCGCCCTATTGCTGTTGGTGCCCGTCCTGCTCCTCGTCCTGCTCTACTACGTCTTCGACGCCGACCGGCGCGCCTTCGACGCCATCGGCGCCTCCCTGCTCGGCATCTTCCCGCTGGTGACGATGTTCCTGGTCACCTCCATCGCCACCCTCCGCGAACGAACCTCGGGCACCCTTGAGCGACTGCTGTCGATGCCGCTGGGGAAGGGCGACCTGATCGCCGGTTACGCACTGGCATTCGGCGTCCTCGCCGTCCTCCAGGCGTCCATCGCCACCGGCGTCGCCGTGTGGCTCCTCGACCTCGACTTCGCCGGTTCGCCCGGGATGCTGCTCCTGATCGCCCTGCTCGACGCCGTTCTCGGCACCGCCCTCGGGCTCTTCGTGAGTGCCTTCGCCACGTCGGAGTTCCAGGTGGTGCAGTTCATGCCGGCGATCATCTTTCCGCAGATCCTTCTCTGCGGCCTCTTCGCGCCGCGCGACACCATGCAGCCCGTCCTCGAGTACATCTCGAACGTGCTGCCCATGTCGTACGCCGTGGACGGCATGAACGAGGTGCTCCAGCACACCGACCCGACCGGCGAATTCGTACGGGACGCGGTCATCGTCGCGGGCTCGGCCCTCCTCGTCCTCCTCGTGGGCGCGGCGACCCTCCGGCGCCGTACGCCATGACCGTGCGGCCGCGCCCCATCCACCAGCCGGACGGCCGCGCCGCAGCTCACGTACCGGTGCGAGGATGAGAAGGAGCACGCGTACGCACTGGACGAGGTGAACCACCCCATGACCCAGAAAGTCGCCGTCCTCGGCACAGGCAAGATCGGTGAGGCTCTGCTCTCCGGAATGCTCAGGGGCGGCTGGTCACAGTCCAACCTCCTGGTCACGGCACGACGTCCCGAACGGGCCCGCGAACTGAGTGAACGACACGGCGTCGAGGCTGTGAGCAACACCGAGGCCGCCAAACGCGCGGACACCCTCATCCTCACGGTCAAGCCGCAGGACATGCCGACCCTCCTGGACGAACTGGCACCGCACACCCCCGCCGAACGTCTCGTCATCACCGGCGCCGCCGGCCTGCCGACGTCGCTCTTCGAGGAGCGCTTCCAGGCCGGCACCCCGGTGGTCCGTGTCATGACCAACACCCCAGCTCTCGTGGACGAGGCCATGTCCGTCGTCTCCGCGGGCACCCACGCCACGGAGGCCCATCTCGCCCTCGCGGAAGAGATCTTCAACGGCGTCGGCAAGACCCTCCGGGTCCCCGAGAGCCAACAGGACGCCGCCACCGCCCTGTCGGGCTCCGGGCCGGCCTACTTCTACTTCCTCGTCGAGGCGATGACGGACGCCGGCATCCTGCTCGGGCTCCCGCGTGACAAGGCTCACGACCTCATCGTCCAGGCCGCTATCGGCGCCGCCGCGATGCTCCGCGACAGCGGCGACCATCCTGTGACCCTGCGGGAGAACGTGACTTCGCCGGCAGGCACCACCATCAACGCGATCCGTGAGCTCGAGAACCACCGCGTGCGCGCCGCAGTCCTCGACGCCCTGGAGGCGGCACGCGACCGCAGCCGCGAACTGGCCGCCGGAAAGGGCTGATTCACCCTCGCCCGCCGTACGAGCCCCTGCCCGGAGCGGGTTTGGGGGACCTTCCGAGCGTGGTGTACGCTCCAACAGTTGCCGGTCAGCCGTCTCCATGGCTCCTCCGGCGACGCTCTTGCCGTTCGGCGGCAGTCTCTACTGAAGTGTTCTTCCCCGTCCTGCGGGGCTGTTTTTCGTGTGCTTGTGTGTGCGGAAATCAGTTCGGTGTGGGTTGTGTGGCGTCTCGATTTTGAGGTGTCGGGGGAGTTCCTCTAATGTGGCGGCCGCGTCGGAAGGCGCCCCCTCCCGGCAGGGGTTTCAGGATGGAAATCCGGTCCGTCAGGACCGGGAATTCGGATCTGATAGTGTCGGGTTTACCGAGAGGGAAGCGCCCGGAGTGGCCTGTGGCAGGGTTGTGATGGAAGCGTCCGTTCTTTGAGAACTCAACAGCGTGCTAAAAGTCAACGCCAGATATGTTGATACCCCGCATCCCGGGTTTTTGAGGGGTGTGGATTTCTTTGATGACAGCGAGGGTGCTGGCATGCCGGGATTATTCCTCCTGGTTGTGCCGCTCTTTGTGGTTTGTCTTTTTGAGGCATTCACGGAGAGTTTGATCCTGGCTCAGGACGAACGCTGGCGGCGTGCTTAACACATGCAAGTCGAACGATGAACCGGTTTCGGCCGGGGATTAGTGGCGAACGGGTGAGTAACACGTGGGCAATCTGCCCTGCACTTCGGGACAAGCCCTGGAAACGGGGTCTAATACCGTATGGGACTGCCGGGCGCATGCTCTGGTGGTGGAAAGCTTCGGCGGTGCAGGATGAGCCCGCGGCCTATCAGCTTGTTGGTGGGGTGATGGCCTACCAAGGCGACGACGGGTAGCCGGCCTGAGAGGGCGACCGGCCACACTGGGACTGAGACACGGCCCAGACTCCTACGGGAGGCAGCAGTGGGGAATATTGCACAATGGGCGGAAGCCTGATGCAGCGACGCCGCGTGAGGGATGACGGCCTTCGGGTTGTAAACCTCTTTCAGCAGGGAAGAAGCGTGAGTGACGGTACCTGCAGAAGAAGCACCGGCTAACTACGTGCCAGCAGCCGCGGTAATACGTAGGGTGCAAGCGTTGTCCGGAATTATTGGGCGTAAAGAGCTCGTAGGCGGCTTGTCGCGTCGGATGTGAAAGCCCGGGGCTTAACCCTGGGTCTGCATTCGATACGGGCAGGCTGGAGTTCGGTAGGGGAGATCGGAATTCCTGGTGTAGCGGTGAAATGCGCAGATATCAGGAGGAACACCGGTGGCGAAGGCGGATCTCTGGGCCGATACTGACGCTGAGGAGCGAAAGCATGGGGAGCGAACAGGATTAGATACCCTGGTAGTCCATGCCGTAAACGTTGGGCACTAGGTGTGGGCGACATTCCACGTTGTCCGTGCCGCAGCTAACGCATTAAGTGCCCCGCCTGGGGAGTACGGCCGCAAGGCTAAAACTCAAAGGAATTGACGGGGGCCCGCACAAGCGGCGGAGCATGTGGCTTAATTCGACGCAACGCGAAGAACCTTACCAAGGCTTGACATACACCGGAAAACCCTGGAGACAGGGTCCCCCTTGTGGTCGGTGTACAGGTGGTGCATGGCTGTCGTCAGCTCGTGTCGTGAGATGTTGGGTTAAGTCCCGCAACGAGCGCAACCCTTGTCTCGTGTTGCCAGCAGGCCCTTGTGGTGCTGGGGACTCACGGGAGACTGCCGGGGTCAACTCGGAGGAAGGTGGGGACGACGTCAAGTCATCATGCCCCTTATGTCTTGGGCTGCACACGTGCTACAATGGCCGGTACAATGAGTGGCGATGCCGTGAGGTGGAGCGAATCTCAAAAAGCCGGTCTCAGTTCGGATTGGGGTCTGCAACTCGACCCCATGAAGTCGGAGTCGCTAGTAATCGCAGATCAGCATTGCTGCGGTGAATACGTTCCCGGGCCTTGTACACACCGCCCGTCACGTCACGAAAGTCGGTAACACCCGAAGCCGGTGGCCCAACCCCTTGTGGGAGGGAGCCGTCGAAGGTGGGACTGGCGATTGGGACGAAGTCGTAACAAGGTAGCCGTACCGGAAGGTGCGGCTGGATCACCTCCTTTCTAAGGAGCATGTGGCGACAGGGTTCACCTCCCGTTCGGAGGTCCTGCCGTCCAGAGCCATTTCGTCGGCGAATGTCCGACGGTGGTCTGCTCATGGGTGGAACGTTGACTATTCGGTCTGCTGTCGCGGGCCTGTCATCCAAGTACTGCCTCGTCTTCGGTCGGGGTGTGGAACGGAGGACGGGCCGGTGGCGGGGGCCGGGCGCGCTGTTGGGTGTCTGAGAGTACGGCCGTGTGGTCGTGGGTCTCTTGGTGCCGGCCCTGGTGTACTGCGTCTGTGGGCGTGGGTGGTGGGTGGCTGGTTGTTGTTTGAGAACTGGACAGTGGACGCGAGCATCTGTGGCCAAGTTTTTAAGGGCGCACGGTGGATGCCTTGGCACCAGGAACCGATGAAGGACGTGGGAGGCCGCGATAGGCCCCGGGGAGTTGTCAACCGAGCTGTGATCCGGGGGTGTCCGAATGGGGAAACCCGGCAGTCGTCATGGGCTGTCACCTGCATCTGAATGTATAGGGTGTGTGGAGGGAACGCGGGGAAGTGAAACATCTCAGTACCCGCAGGAAGAGAAAACAACCGTGATTCCGGGAGTAGTGGCGAGCGAAACTGGATGAGGCTAAACCGTATGTGTGTGAGACCCGGCAGGGGTTGCATGTACGGGGTTGTGGGATCTCTCTTTTCATGGTCTGCCGGCTGTGAGGCGAGTGAGAAACCGTTTGTGTAGGCGAAGGGTATGCGAAAGGCCCGGCGTAGAGGGTAAGACCCCCGTAGCTGAAACATGAGCGGCTTGTTGGAGAGACACCCGAGTAGCATGGGGCCCGAGAAATCCTGTGTGAATCTGGCGGGACCACCCGTCAAGCCTAAATATTCCCTGGTGACCGATAGCGGATAGTACCGTGAGGGAATGGTGAAAAGTACCGCGGGAGCGGAGTGAAAGAGTACCTGAAACCGTGTGCCTACAAGCCGTGGGAGCGTCGCGTGCCAAGCTTGCTTGGTGCGTCGTGACTGCGTGCCTTTTGAAGAATGAGCCTGCGAGTTTGCGGCATGTTGCGAGGTTAACCCGTGTGGGGGAGCCGTAGCGAAAGCGAGTCCGAAGAGGGCGTTTAGTAGCGTGTTCAAGACCCGAAGCGGAGTGATCTAGCCATGGGCAGGGTGAAGCGGAGGTAAGACTTCGTGGAGGCCCGAACCCACCAGGGTTGAAAACCTGGGGGATGACCTGTGGTTAGGGGTGAAAGGCCAATCAAACTCCGTGATAGCTGGTTCTCCCCGAAATGCATTTAGGTGCAGCGTCGTGTGTTTCTTGCCGGAGGTAGAGCACTGGATAGGCGATGGGCCCTACCGGGTTACTGACCTTAGCCAAACTCCGAATGCCGGTAAGTGAGAGCGCGGCAGTGAGACTGTGGGGGATAAGCTCCATGGTCGAGAGGGAAACAGCCCAGAGCATCGACTAAGGCCCCTAAGCGTGTGCTAAGTGGGAAAGGATGTGGAGTCGCAGAGACAACCAGGAGGTTGGCTTAGAAGCAGCCATCCTTGAAAGAGTGCGTAATAGCTCACTGGTCAAGTGATTCCGCGCCGACAATGTAGCGGGGCTCAAGCACACCGCCGACGTCGTGTCACTCATATGTGAGCCCTAACGGGTGTGTGGGTGGGTAGGGGAGCGTCGTGTGCCGGGTGAAGCAGCCGTGTAAGCGAGTTGTGGACGGTATGCGAGTGAGAATGCAGGCATGAGTAGCGATACATACGTGAGAAACGTGTGCGCCGATTGACTAAGGGTTCCTGGGTCAAGCTGATCTGCCCAGGGTAAGTCGGGTCCTAAGGCGAGGCCGACAGGCGTAGTCGATGGATAACCGGTTGATATTCCGGTACCCGTGGCAGTGCGCCAGCGCTGAATCAGGTGATGCTAAGCCCGTGAAGCCCCCTGCGGTGTCCTTCGGGATGCTGTGGGTGTGGTGGAGCCGGCGGTCCGAGTCTGTAGTAGGTGAGTGATGGGGTGACGCAGGAAGGTAGTCCAGCCCGGGCGGTGGTTGTCCCGGGGTAAGGGTGTAGGGCGTCATGCAGGTAAATCCGCATGACATGGGCCTGAGACCTGATGCCGAGCCGATTGTGGTGAAGTGGATGATCCTATGCTGTCGAGAAAAGCCTCTAGCGAGTGCTGTTGCGGCCCGTACCCTAAACCGACTCAGGTGGTCTGGTAGAGAATACCGAGGCGTTCGGGTGAACTATGGTTAAGGAACTCGGCAAAATGCCCCCGTAACTTCGGGAGAAGGGGGGCCACGGCTGGTGATCCCACGTGCTGGGGGAGCTGGTGGTGGCCGCAGAGACCAGCGAGAAGCGACTGTTTACTAAAAACACAGGTCCGTGCGAAGCCGTAAGGCGATGTATACGGACTGACGCCTGCCCGGTGCTGGAACGTTAAGGGGACCGGTTAGTCACATTTCGGTGTGGCGAAGCTGAGAACTTAAGCGCCAGTAAACGGCGGTGGTAACTATAACCATCCTAAGGTAGCGAAATTCCTTGTCGGGTAAGTTCCGACCTGCACGAATGGCGTAACGACTTCTTGACTGTCTCAACCATAGGCCCGGTGAAATTGCACTACGAGTAAAGATGCTCGTTTCGCGCAGCAGGACGGAAAGACCCCGGGACCTTTACTATAGCTTGATATTGGTGTTCGGTTCGGTTTGTGTAGGATAGGTGGGAGACTGTGAAGCATTCGCGCCAGCGGGTGTGGAGTCGTTGTTGAAATACCACTCTGATCGTGCTGGATGTCTAACCTGGGTCCGTGATCCGGATCAGGGACAGTGTCTGGTGGGTAGTTTAACTGGGGCGGTTGCCTCCTAAAATGTAACGGAGGCGCCCAAAGGTTCCCTCAGCCTGGTTGGTCATCAGGTGGTGAGTGTAAGTGCACAAGGGAGCTTGACTGTGAGACTGACGGGTCGAGCAGGGACGAAAGTCGGGACTAGTGATCCGGCGGTGGCTTGTGGAAGCGCCGTCGCTCAACGGATAAAAGGTACCCCGGGGATAACAGGCTGATCTTCCCCAAGAGTCCATATCGACGGGATGGTTTGGCACCTCGATGTCGGCTCGTCGCATCCTGGGGCTGGAGTCGGTCCCAAGGGTTGGGCTGTTCGCCCATTAAAGCGGTACGCGAGCTGGGTTTAGAACGTCGTGAGACAGTTCGGTCCCTATCCGCTGCGCGCGTAGGAGTCTTGAGAAGGGCTGTCCCTAGTACGAGAGGACCGGGACGGACGGACCTCTGGTGTGCCAGTTGTTCTGCCAAGAGCATGGCTGGTTGGCTACGTTCGGGAGGGATAACCGCTGAAAGCATCTAAGCGGGAAGCCTGCTTCGAGATGAGGACTCCCACCCCCTGTGTGGGGTTAAGGCTCCCGGGAGATGACCGGGTTGATAGGCCGGATATGGAAGACCCGTGAGGGTTGGAGTTGACCGGTACTAATAAGCCGAGGGCTTGACCACATGTGCTACGCGTCCACTGTGCGGTATCTGAAACAACAACCGTTGACAGATACAATTGAACAGCGTTGTTGCTGACACGCAAAGATTTCCCCGGTGCCGGATACGGTTTTTCCGGGGTGTGTTTCGGTGGTCATAGCGTGAGGGAAACGCCCGGTCACATTCCGAACCCGGAAGCTAAGCCTTACTGCGCCGATGGTACTGCATGCGGGAGCGTGTGGGAGAGTAGGACACCGCCGAACTACCAGTAGAAGAAGCCCCGTTGGAATGGGAACACAACCCACACCAACGGGGCTTCTTCATGTGCCCGTACAGTTGCGCGTATGGGCAGCTATGACGTGGTCGTCTTCGACAACGACGGCGTGCTGGTGGACAGCGAGCCGATCTCCAACCGCGTACTCGCCGAATATCTGACGGAGTTGGGGCATCCGACGACATTCGAGGAGTCGGTCCGCGACTACATGGGTGCGGCCGTGCACCGCATTCACGACCTGGTGCACGAGCGTTCGGGACGTCGGTTGCCCGGTGACTTCGACGAGACTTTCCACGGGCGGGTGTTCAGCGCGTTCCGCAGCGAGCTGAGGGCCGTCGACGGTGTGCACGAGGTGCTCTCGGAGCTGGATGCGGCCGGCGTGCCGTACTGCGTCGCCTCGTCCGGCAGCCATGAGCGGATCAGAGTGGCCCTGCGGAAGACGGGCCTGTACGAACGCTTCGGCGAGGGCCGCATCTTCAGCGCGCAGGACGTCGGGAAGGGCAAGCCGGCGCCGGACCTCTTTCTGCTCGCCGCCGAGAAGATGGGCGTGCGGCCCGAGCGCTGTGCCGTCGTCGAGGACAGCCCGCTGGGTGTGCAGGCCGCCCTCGCCGCAGGCATGGACGTCTACGCGTACGCGGCCATGACGCCTCCCGAGAGACTGTCCGGAGCCGGTGCCTGCTTCTCCCGCATGGAAGAGCTGGCTGCGTTGATCGCGTAACCGGCTGAGTGGCCTCCTCGGTGGGTGCCGGTACCGGGCCGGTACGGTGGCGGGATGAGTGGCGGCGCACAGTTGATGTGGGACGAGGCAGTCACCGGCTACGACTTCGGTCCGGGACATCCGATGGATCCGGTTCGGCTGGCGCTGACGATGCGGCTGGTCGAAGCACTGGGGCTCGACGCCCACAAGGATCTGAAGGTGGCGGCTGCGAAGGCGGCCGGGGATTCGACACTGCGGCTCGTACACAGACAGGACTACATCGATGCGGTGCGCCGGGTCTCCGACGATCCTGATTCGGCGACAGGGGAGTTCGGGCTCGGCACGCCCGACGATCCAGCCTTCGCCGGCATGCACGAGGCCTCGTCGCTGATCGCCGGGCAGTCGGTGGCGGCCGCGGACGCGGTGTGGCGCGGAGACGTGAAGCACGGGATCAACTTCGCCGGCGGGCTGCACCATGCGATGCACGCGTCAGCCGCGGGGTTCTGCATCTACAACGACGCGGCACTGGCCGTCGCCCGGCTTCTGGAACAGGGGGCCGAGCGGGTCGCGTACGTCGACATCGATGTGCACCACGGGGACGGAGTCCAGGACGCGTTCTGGAACGACCCGCGCGTGCTGACGATTTCGCTGCACGAGCACCCGCGGATGCTGTTCCCCGGCACGGGCTGGGCCGAGGAGAGCGGTGGCCCGGATGCGGAGGGCACAGCGGTGAACGTGGCGCTGCCCGCCGGCACCGGTGACGAGGGCTGGCTGCGGGCGTTGCACGGTGTGGTCCCCGAACTCCTCGGCGAATTCCAGCCGCAGGCGCTCGTCACGCAGCACGGCGCGGACACCCACTTCGAGGACCCCCTGGCGCACCTGGCCGTGAGCGTGGACGCTCAGCGTGCGGCGGCCGAGGCGCTCCACGGCTGGGCGCACGAGTATGCGGACGGGCGCTGGGTCGCGCTCGGCGGCGGGGGATATGCGGTGTTCGACGTCGTACCGCGGACGTGGACGCATCTCGTCGCGATCGCCGCGGGTGCGCCCGTGCCGCCGGAGACCGAAGTCCCCGACGCATGGCGGCAGATGGTGTACGCGCGTACGGGCAGTCCGGTGGCCCCGCAGCGGATGACGGACGGACGCGAGCCGGTGTGCCGAGTGTGGACGGAGACGGGTTACGACCCTGCCGATTCGCTCGACCGTGCGGTGCACGCGACCAGGAAAGCGGTCTTCCCGGCGCACGGGCTGATGCCGTAGCCGACCGGCGCCTCGGTGCCCCCGCGCTCGTACAAGGATTCGTCAGGTGGTCCCAGGCGCTGAGGGACACCGGTGCGGTGCTCAGCCGCGAGCATGGGCGGTGTGCTGAGTGGCAGCGACGGCGGAGCGGAACGGAGCGACCGGACGGGCGAAGGGCCTCCCGGCGCGGGGGCGCTGCGCGCACATCTGCTGGCGTCCCGGCTGGCCGGAACGACCGCGACCAGCCGGGAGAAGAGCCTCCGGCGTTACCGGCTCTTCGCGGCCCGCGACCCTCGCGCCCTCATCGGTCTCGAACCCGAACACGACTGGCCCGTCCCGGCGTTGCTCGCACTCATGGCTGAAACCTGCGGGGTGTCGGGCGACCCCGCTACCGTCTCGGGACACGACACCATCGACCCCGAGCGGACCATCGCGGCGCTCGACGCGTTCGCCGGGCGGCTGCGCAGCGCGGCTGAGCGGCGCGTTCCCGTGTTGCTGGGGACGGGTCACCCGGGGCGGCTTCTGGGCTTCTACGCCTCATTGGCCTCAGCTCTCTCGTCGGCGGGATGCACTCTCCTCACATCAGCGGAGGGGCGACCTGTCGACATAACGACCATGTTCGGCGTACGCACTCTCGTCCTCGGCTATGCACGCGGGGTTGCACTGATACATGAGCCCGGCGTGCGACCGGCGGCCGGTGCGCCGGGTGTGCACACGCATTCGCCGCTGCCGCTGCGGACCGTGCTCGCCGCGGCGATGGCGGACGGCGGGCCGCTGCCGGACCTCGTCATCGGAGACCACGGATGGGTCTGCGCAGCAGGTCAGTTGGGTATTGAGGCAATCGGGCCCGCAGATACGGATGATCCGGCGCCGTTCGTGGGTCAGGCAGAGGGGAGGGTGTCGGTTGCGGTACCTGTCGATGACGCTGCGCGGTCCGACAGCTACCGTCCGCTGGCGCACTATGTACTCAATCGAGCGTGTCTGTCACAGTAGGAGACCGATCGCTACTCCTCTTCCCCACTTGCATCACCCGCCCCTAATCTGGGGAGGAGCGCGCATGCGAGCGGGAGTCGCCGGAAGGGGAAGCCGGTGACCGACATGTGCGGAAGGTTCAGGTGTGACATGGCTGCTGGCAAGGGACCTCTCAACGAGGTCAACTTTCTGACCGTGGCGGAAGTCGCCTCGGTGATGCGAGTGTCCAAGATGACCGTGTACCGGCTGGTGCACAGCGGTCATCTGCCGGCGATCCGGGTGGGAAGGTCCTTCCGGGTCCCAGAGCAAGCCGTCCATGAATACCTCCAGGAATCCTATGTGGGGGTGGAGACGGCCTGACGGCATCGCGCGACGACCCTCGGATTACGAGCCGCGCACGGTGACGGGTAGGCTGAACCTTCATGTAGGTCGTGTGGGCTCGGACGCCCCGCGCCGAGTGAAGACAGTTCTCTCCGTGTCTGCGGGGAAGATTTGTGAGCGAGGGTTGTCGTGGGCTCAGTAATCAAGAAGCGGCGTAAGCGGATGGCGAAGAAGAAGCACCGCAAGCTCCTCAAGCGGACGCGAGTTCAGCGCCGCAATAAGAAGTGAGCGAGCGCCGAGTACGCAGGTGACCGCCGTTCTGCTGCCCGCACCAGGTGTGCGGCGTGGCGGGACGGCGGTTTCGTTTGGTATGGACGTTCGCGTTTCGCGGGCGTGTGTGCGGACAGGCGTGAACCGGAATCCGCAGAAACGTAACCTGCGGGACCCGGCGGTACCTCGCTTCGTGCGGCACAGTTCGCAAGTGGGCGTCAGGGGAGGGATCTTGGGCAGGGTCGTACTCGTGACCGGGGTGGCCCGGCAGCTCGGTGGCCGCTTCGTGCGCCGTGTCCAGCGTGAACCCGACGTGGACCGGGTGGTCGGCGTCGACGTCGTGGACCCGGAGCATCACCTGGGCGGCGCCGAGTTCGTACCGGCGGACATCCGGCAGCCGGACATCGCAGGAGTGCTGGCCCACTACGGCGTGGACACGGTCGTCCACATGGATGTGCACGGATCGCAGCCGGCGGTGCCGGGGACCGGCAGCCGCAGTTCGGTCAAGGAAGTCAACGTCATAGGCACGATGCAGCTGCTCGGCGCCTGCCAGAAGGCGCCGTCGGTGCGGCGGCTGGTGGTGAAGTCGACGACCAGCGTCTACGGCGGGGCACCCCGCGATCCGGCGGTCTTCGACGAGTCCACCCCCGCCAAGTCGATGCCCAGCGGCGGCTTCGCCAAGGACGCGGTCGAGGTCGAAGGGTATGTACGGGCCTTCGCGCGGCGCCGCCCCGATGTGTCCGTCACGGTGCTGCGGTTCGCGCACGTGCTCGGTACGTGCGTGGACTCGCCCCTCGCGGCGTACTTCGCCCTGCCCGTGCTGCCGACGGTGCTCGGCTACGATCCCCGGCTCCAGTTCGTGCACGAGGACGACGCCGTCGAGGTGCTGCGTCAGGCGGCCCGCGAGCCGCGCCGGGGGACGCTGAGCGCGGGCACGTTCAACATCGCCGGAGACGGCACCCTGCTGCTGTCCCAGTGCGCGCGCCGGCTCGGACGGCCGACGGTGCCGATGCTGCTGCCCGCCATCCGCTGGGGAAGGTCGCTGCTGCAGTCCGTCGGCGCCACGGACTTCTCGCCCGAGCAGGTGCGGCTGCTGACGCACGGACGCGTGGTCCGTACGACGCAGATGCGTGAAGTCCTCGGTTTCGAACCGCGGTTCACAACGGGGGAGACGCTGGCTGCCTTCGCCCGCAACCGCGCGCAGGGGCTGCTGCCGCCGGAGACCCTGGCCCGTACGGTCGACAGACTGGCCGCGATGGTGACCCCGCCGCCCGAGGACGAACGGCATGACCAGGGCCAGGACCAGGACCAGGATCAGGACGAGGAGGCCGGGCGCCGTGGCTGATGCGAAAGTCATCCCGTTCGGATCCCCCGACGACGGGCACGAGCGGCGCGGCGGGCACGAGCGGCGCGACAGGAGCGCGGAGCGCGCGGAGCGGCACTTGCGCGCCGGGCCTATGGACGGGGACCACGGTGACGACCGAGGCGAGGGAGTTGACCCCCACGACGGTGAACTCCCTCCGGAGGGCGACTGGGAGCGCAAGGCCGCGCAGGCGCTGGCGTTCCTCCGCAGGCGGGTCACCGGCGAATACGAGGTCGACGACTTCGGCTACGACCGCGAGTTGACCGACCAGGTGCTGATGTCGCTGCTGCGCCCGCTGTACGAGAAGTACTTCCGGGTCGAGGTGCGGGGCGTGGAGAACATTCCCGACGAGGGCTCGGCCCTGATCGTCTCCAACCACTCGGGCACCCTGCCGCTCGACGGCCTGATGATGCAGGTCGCGGTCCACGATCACCATCCGGCCGGCCGTCATCTGCGGCTGCTCGCGGCGGACCTCGTGTTCATGCTGCCGGTCGTCAACGCGCTCGCCCGCAAGGCGGGCCACACGCTTGCCTGTTCGGAGGACGCCGAGGCGCTGCTGGCGCGAGGCGAGGCCGTGGGCGTCATGCCCGAGGGGTTCAAGGGGCTGGGCAAGCCGTTCTCGGACCGCTACAAGCTGCAGAGGTTCGGACGCGGCGGCTTCGTGTCGACCGCGCTGCGGGCGGGGGCGCCGATCGTGCCGTGCTCGATCGTCGGCGCCGAGGAGATCTATCCGATGGTGGGCAATGCCAAGACGCTCGCCCGGCTGCTGGGATTCCCGTACTTCCCGGTGACGCCGACGTTCCCATGGCTGGGACCGCTCGGCGCCATACCGCTCCCGACGAAGTGGACCATCCAGTTCGGCGAGCCGATTCCGACGGACGGCTATCCGGCGGGATCTGCCGACGACCCGATGCTGATGTTCAACCTCACGGACCAGATACGCGAGACCATCCAGCACACGCTCTACAAGCTGCTCGTGCGGCGGCGGTCGGTGTTCTTCTAGAGCGCGTTCTGGACGTCCCGGCATCGGCCTCGTACGTCCGTGATGCGCACAGCGCGGCGCCCCTCCCACGTGGGAAGGGGCGCCGAGTGCTGTTCGGTGCTCGCGCTGCTCCGGCTACCTGTCGTCCGAAAGCCTCTTCAGCCCCGGCAGCACATCCGGAACGATGGGCGGCAGCGTGACCTCGGAATCCGGCTGCGAGTGGCCGCTCCCGCCCGAGCCGGGCAGCGACGGCTTCCCGTGCGGATCCCCGGACGGGTCCAGAAGGCCGCCGCCGCCGATGAGTTCGCCGGCGCGGGAATCCGAATCCGACGGCAAAGGCTCGCCGGATCCGCCGTCCTCCCGGCCGTCGGCCTCCGCGGAACCCGAAGAGGACGAGGGGCGGGGTGACTTGCCGCCGTGCCCGTGGCGGCCCTCTCCGCCGCGCTCGTGTCCTCGTGGCGATCCCTCGCCCGAGTCGGAGATCAGGCCGGCGATCGGGGTGATGTCGCTGTCCATGGCGTCGAAGACGGAGCTCACTTCGTCGCGTACGTCGGAGAGCTGAGAGGGGAGATTCTGCTGCAGCTTCCCCCAGCTCTCGCGGTGTTCCGAGCTGAAGGAGGACAGGGAGCGCATCGGGGCGATGCTGCCGTCCCTCTTGTACGCCGTGCTGAGCAGGTGGTGGCCCTCGCTGGCGTCGTTGCGCATTCCCGCGAGCGCCCTGCGGACCTTGCCCACCGACTCGTAGTCCAGTTCGGCGCCCCCTCGAGTGCCTTCCATCAGGCGGCGGGCCTCCTGGAGGCGCGTGGAGGCGCGGGCCAGATGCAGCCGCCCGCGGTCCGTCTCGTCGTCCGCGAAGTCCAGACGCAGGTCTTCCATGCCCCGTTTGAGGCCGTAGAGCGAGTCGCCCGGCAGCGCCTCGCTGCTCGCCGAGGCGACGCCGCCGAGGGCGGAGGCCGCGACTCCGACGCCGAGCCCGCCCGCCGCGATCCCTTTGCCCAGGCGCGAGTTGGGGCGGAGTCTGCTCAACGGCCTGACGGCGGGGGCGCGGTGGGCGCCTTTGCCCTTGGCCCCTCGTCCGTCCCGCTGCGCCGGAACCTGCCGGGCACGCGCCTCCGGCGAGGCGAACTCCGCCTCCATGGCGGCGATCAACTGCGCCCGCTGCACGGTCTTGACGTCGGGCGCCACCGCGGGTCTGGGTACGGAGCGGAGTCTGTCCGCCAGACCGAGCAGCAGCCCGGGCTCGGTGTCCCCTTCTTCCTCGGACGGGCTCTCCGCCGGGCCGGCGGCGGCTGCGCCCGGCCCGCCTCCGGCGGTCGCGCACGGGCGTACGGGGGCGGGCGGAGCGGCGCCGGAGCGTCCGTCTTCCGCCGTCCGGTCGGCCGCCGCGGCCTCGTCGAGCTCGTGCTCGTGCTCGTCAAGGGCCTGGGCGAAGGCGGCAGCCCGCTTGCTCGCGGTTGCTGACCCGATCACGGGCGGCACCTCCTCTCGTCAGCACGGTCCACTCCCCACCACGGATGGAAGGCTGTGTGGCAAAACGCTCATATTCACTCGGAAGTGGGAGCGAACCCTTGCGTGCCACGGTGCGGGGAGACTGCACCCCCACAACGAGCGTCAAGGCACTCGGGTTACGGACTCACGATGATGTGACCGGGTGCATACGCGGAGTCACCCTCTGGCGTGGGTCACGGCAGGGCGAATCCGGAAAAAACGCCCGAACGGGCTTGGGGATAGGCCGAGTTCAGCGAGCGTCCTGCGGCAGCAGCCGGGCGAGCGTGCGGACCGCCCTGTACTGCAGGGTCTTGATGGCGCCCTCGTTCTTCCCCATGGCGCGGGCCGTCTCGGCGACGGAGAGGCCCTGCAGGAAGCGGAGCGTGACGCACTCCTGCTGCTGCGGATTGAGCCTGCGTACGGCTTCGAGCAGTGCGGCGTTGGAGAGCGACTCCAGGACCGAGTCCTCCGGGCTGCGCTCGACCTCGTTGGCGTCGAGCATCTCCCCGGTGGTCACCTCGAGGCGGAAGCGGCTGGACTTGAAGTGGTCGGCGACCAGATTGCGCGCGATGGTGACCAGCCAGGCGCCGAAGTCCCGGCCCTGCCAGGTGAAGGTGCCGATGCGCCGAAGTGCCCGCAGGAACGTCTCACTTGTGAGGTCCTCGGCTGTCGCCTTGCCGCCCACGCGGTAGTAGATGTACCGGTACACCGTGTCGCTGTACTGGTCGTAGAGCCGCCCGAAGGCATCGGCCTCCCCGGCCTGCGCCCGCTCGACGAGATCCATCATCCGGCGGCTGTCGGTGTCCGAGGCGGCGGGGCGGGCGCGTCGGGCCGTGGACGTGCCCGAACTTCCCGAGGCCGAACTGCGGGTACGCCTGCCGACGTTGCCCGGCGAGGCTGCGGGGGCGGCGGGCGCTGCCGCCGCGGCGCCGACTGCGGCGCTGGTCGCGGCGCGGTGCGCCATGGCATAGCAGGGGCCGGCGGGGACGGGCACGGCTGATGCGAGGGCGGGGGCGTACGCGCGGGGGACAAGAGCGCGCAGCCGGCCGAGTGCCGCAACGACCGTGCTGCGCAGCGTAGCCAGGCCCGAGGCGTCAACCCCGACGTGTGGGTACACGGGACTCCCAGAGGCAGAGCTTCCATCACGTGCAGTACGGGACCGTTCGACCCGGAAGGGGCGTGTGGGTACCGATTGCGTCTGAGGAGAATAACGCTTTGTATAGACGGCGCTACGCGTAGTTGCTGAAATCGCCGATTCGGTCTGATCTGTTACGCATTCACGCCCTCTCTTGCACTGACTGTGACCGGTTCAACGATCGTTTGCTGGTCACAACTTGTCGTTCGAGTTACGACTTGTGCACGGAGGTCCGAAGCGTCACTGGCGGGAGCGAGGGTGCCGCAGGTGGCGGAAACCCGGCGTCCAACTGCCGTGCGGCATGCGTCCGTACGGCGTGTCGAGGCGTGGCGTCCGAGCTGAGGGCCTATCGGCGGCGGCGCTGCAGAGCGACCGCGGCGGCTGCTCCGCCCGCCACGGCGCCGACGCCCGCGGCTGCCGGAATGCCCACCTTCGCGGCCTTCCGTCCGGTGCGGTAGTCGCGCAGCCGCCAGCCCATTTCGCGCGCGTGCTCGCGAAGCCTGCTGTCAGGATTGATCGCATACGGATATCCGACGAGCGAGAGCATCGGGATGTCGTTCGCCGAGTCGCTGTACGCGGCACACCGCTCCAGCTCCAGGTCCTCCCCGGCGGCGAGCGCCCGTACGGCCTCGGCCTTGGCGGGGCCGTGCAGCGGCTCGCCCACGAGCCTCCCCGTGTAGACGCCGTCGACGGATTCCGCGACGGTGCCGAGCGCGCCGGTCAGGCCGAGCCGCCGGGCGATGATCGTGGCCGTCTCCACGGGGGCGGCGGTGACGAGCCAGACCTTCTGGCCCGCGTCGAGATGGGCCTGCGCGAGGGCGCGCGTGCCGGGCCAGATGCGGCCGGCCATGTACTCGTCGTAGATCTCCTCGCCGATGGCGGTCAGTTCGGAGACGCGGTGGCCCTGGACGATCGAGAGGGCACTGGAGCGCACGTCCGCCATGTGCCCGGCGTTCTCGTTGCCCGCCATCCTGAACCAGGCCTGCTGCCAGGCGAAACGGGCCAGTTCGCGCTTCTCGAAGAAGTCGCGCTTGTACAGGCCGCGGCCGAAGTGGAACAGAGCGGCGCCCTGCATGACCGTGTTGTCGAGGTCGAAGAAGGCGGCGGCGCGGGTGTCGCCCGCGACGGGGAACGCGGGCTCCTCCTCCTCGTACTCCTGCGCCGCCTCGAAGACGCCCTGCTGCACTTCTTCCGCTTGCCGCTGCTCCAGTTCCTGCTTGCGCGCCGCGTCGGCGGACGCCTCGCCCGCGAGCACGCTGCGCGCGGTGGCGGCGCGGCCGCGGCTCGCGATCCAGGACCAGGCGCGACGGGGAGTGGGACCAGAGGGCATGACAACGAGGATAGCCACTTCGCGACGCATGCCTGTTACGCCCGGATGTCCAACTGTGGGCCGTACGGGACACATTCGGAACGGGACGGTCGCCTGCGGGTGCCGGCCCCGGACGCGGTCGGCCCCGGCCCGGGTGCCCGGCGCCGTATCCGGCGGGTCCGGCGCCGGATGTGAAGCACTGCAGAGGGGGGCGTGTGGCAGCCGGGAAGCGGGAGAATGGCGGGCATGAGGACTGTCACCCTGATCGGGAAGCCCGGATGCCATCTGTGCGACATCGCACGGGACGTGATCGTGCGGGTGTGCGCCGAAACCGGAGCTGCCTGGGAGGAGAAGAGCATCAACGAGGACCAGGAGCTGTACCGGAAGTACTGGGAGCAGATCCCGGTTGTGCTGGTGGACGGTGCGCAGCACGATTTCTGGCGGGTGGACCCGCAGCGGCTGCGAAAGGCTCTGGAGAGCTGACCGGCCCGCGGGAAGCCCGCGGGGAGCCCGGCGGGAAGGTCCCGGGGAGTCCGGTCGCCTTGCCGGGTGCGGCAGTTGGGCCGTGCCGGAGAGGCGCCGGTCGCGGCCGGCGTGACGTGAGGAGTGACGTGTGTCGCGGCAGTTGCATGTGGCACCGGTCACGTTGACCGGACAAATCGGACTCCATCTTTGTGCACGCGTTCACAAAGGCATAGCCTTGTGGCGATGGAGCGTTCATGACGCGCGGCTCGCGCGGGAGCGCTCACCGCTTCGCGCAACCGGCAGGAGCACCGTGGCAACTGGCCGAAATCACCGACCGGCGACGACCCGGAGCCGAGGGATCCCCGAGGCCACCGTCGCCCGGCTACCGCTGTATCTGCGGGCCCTGACGGCGCTCTCGGAGCGCTCCGTGCCCACGGTCTCCTCCGAGGAACTGGCCGCGGCCGCAGGGGTCAATTCGGCCAAGCTGCGCAAGGACTTCTCCTACCTCGGCTCCTACGGCACCCGCGGTGTCGGCTACGACGTCGAATACCTCGTCTACCAGATCTCCCGCGAGCTCGGTCTGACGCAGGACTGGCCCGTCGTGATCGTCGGTATCGGTAACCTCGGCGCCGCGCTCGCCAACTACGGCGGATTCGCCTCCCGCGGGTTCCGCGTGGCCGCCCTGATAGACGCCGACCCGTCCCTGACCGGGAAGCCCGTCGCCGGCATCGACGTACAGCACACGGACCAGCTCGAGCAGATCATCGACGAGTCCGGCGTCTCCATCGGGGTCATCGCGACTCCCGCGGGCTCCGCGCAGCAGGTGTGCGACAGGCTCGTCGCCGCCGGTATCACCTCGATCCTCAACTTCGCCCCGACCGTGCTGTCCGTCCCCGAGGGTGTGGACGTGCGGAAGGTGGACCTCTCGATCGAGCTGCAGATCCTCGCCTTCCACGAGCAGCGCAAGGCAGGCGAGGAAGCCCCCGAGGAGGACGAGACCGCGCCGCCGGCGGCTCCGCCCGCCGCAGCGGTCACCAAGCGCACCGAGCCGGGATCTGACGGGGACCTCCCCGCCGTGATGCCCGCATGAGTCTGCTGGTCGTCGGCCTGAGCCACCGCAGCGCCCCGGTGAGCGTCCTGGAGCGTGCCGTGCTCGCGCCCCAGGTGCGCGGCAAGCTGCTGCAGGACGCCGTGAGCGCCGAGCCCGCGGCGGAGGCGGCCGTGCTCTCCACCTGCAACCGCATCGAGCTGTACGCGGATGTGGACAAGTTCCACGCCGGTGTGGGCGAACTCTCGACGCTGCTCGCACAGCACAGCGGCGTCGGACTCGACGAGCTGACTCCGCACCTGTACGTGCACTACGAGGACCGGGCCGTGCACCACCTGTTCTCGGTGGCCTGCGGCCTGGACTCGATGGTCGTCGGAGAGGGCCAGATCCTCGGCCAGATCAAGGACGCGCTCGCCGTCGCCCAGGAGCAGCACACGGCCGGGCGGCTGCTGAACGATCTCTTCCAGCAGGCGCTGCGTACCGGGAAGAGGGCACACAGCGAAACGGCCATCGACAAGGCCGGGCAGTCACTGGTCACCTTCGGCCTTCAGCAGCTCGCGCGCCCCGCGCCCGTGGAGGACTGGGTGCGCGGCAAGCGTGCGCTGGTCATCGGGGCGGGATCGATGTCGTCCCTGGCCGCCACGACCCTCGCGCGGGCCGGAGTTGCCGAACTGGTGATCGCCAACAGGACCCTGGACCGCGCCGAGCGGCTGGCTTCGGGGCTGGCTCCCGGGCTCGCTGCGGGCGCGGCGCCCGCGGCCGCGCTGAGCGCCGGGCACGGGCCTCGTGCGCACGCGCTGCCGATCGACGGGCTCGCGGCGGAGCTTCCCCGCGCCGACATCGTGGTCTCCTGCACGGGCGCCACCGGGCTCGTACTCACCGACGAGGCTGTTCGCGAGGCGCTGGAGCGCAGGACCGAAGGCGCCGGCGGGGCTTCCGGGGCCGGGGCAGGCGGAACCGGCGGATCCGGCGGGGCCGCCGACGGGATGGCGCTGCTCGACCTGGCCATGCCGAGGGACATCGACGCCGCCGTGCACGGCACGGAGCGGGTTCGCCTCGTCGACATCGAGTCGCTGGCCGAGGCGGCCGCGGACGCGCCGCTCGCCGTGGACGTGGACGCCGTACGGAGCATCGTCAGCGAGGAGGTCTCCGCCTTCGGCGCCGCACAGCGGGCCGCGACGATCACCCCGACCGTCGTGGCCCTGCGCACGATGGCCGCCGATGTCGTGGCCTCCGAGATGGCCCGGCTGGAGGGCCGCCTCCAGGGGCTCGACGACAAGCAGCGCGCGGAGATCACGCAGACCGTGCGCCGCGTCGTGGAGAAGCTGCTGCACGCGCCGACCGTACGCGTGAAGGAGCTGGCGGGTGAGCCGGGCGGCGCCGGATACGCGGACGCCCTGCGTGAACTCTTCGACCTCGACCCGCAGACGGTCGCCGCCGTCAGCAGCCCGGTGCCCACGGGCGTACCGGAGCCCACCGGGTCCCCGGAGGGCCCCGGCGGAGGCCGGCGGAGCGAGCAGACCGATGAAGCAGGTGTCCCGCGCCCGAAGGCGGCCGGGCGCGACGAGGTGAGCACATGAGCAACAACCCAGCCAGCCCCCTCCGGTTGGGGACCCGGCGCAGCAGACTCGCCATGGCCCAGTCGGGGCTCGTGGCGGAGCAGGTGCGCCGGGTGACCGGCCGGCCCGTGGAGCTGGTCGAGATCACGACGTACGGCGATACCAGCAAGGAACACCTCGCGCAGATCGGCGGCACCGGCGTCTTCGTCACGGCGCTCCGCGACGCTCTGCTGAGCGGCCGGATCGACTTCGCCGTCCACTCGCTGAAGGACCTGCCGACCGCGCAGCCCGCCGAGCTGAGGCTGGCCGCCGTGCCCCGGCGCGCCGATCCGCGCGACGTGCTGATCGCCCGCGACGGCCTCCGCTTCGAAGAGCTCGCCGCGAGCGTGCGGGCCACCGGCAGGCCGGCCCGCATCGGTACGGGCTCGCCCCGCCGCATGTCGCAGCTCGCCGCGTGGGCCCGCAGCCTCGGCACGGAGGTCGAGACCGTGCCGATCCGCGGGAATATCGACACGCGCATCGGGTATGTGCGCTCAGGCGAACTCGACGCCGTGGTGCTCGCAGCAGCCGGGATGGAACGCACCGGACGCCTCGACGAGGTGACCGAACTGCTCAGCCCCGACGCCGTGCTGCCCGCCCCCGGCCAGGGGGCCCTCGCCGTCGAGTGCGCGTCGGCCGACGCACACCTGGCCACCCAGCTCGCCGAGCTCGACGACCCGCACACGCGGGCCGCCGTGACCGCCGAGCGAACCCTGCTCGCCGCCTTGGAGGCCGGCTGCAGCGCACCTGTGGGAGCGCTCGCCGACCTGCTTGGCGACGGGCAGGTTGCCACCGAAATGCGCCTGCGCGGCGTCGTCGGAACCATCGACGGCGAGACGCTGGTGCAGCTGTCCACCACCGGTCCCGTACCGGCGTCCGCGGAGGGCACAGCGATCCCGGAGAACATGGGACGTGAGCTCGCCGACGAGATGCTCGCCAAGGGCGCGGCCGGTCTGATGGGGGAGCGAGCACTTTGAGCCCCACCACTGCCCACAATTCGACAACTCGGCACCTCTACGGTGCACACGGACACGTCACCTTCCTCGGTGCCGGGCCCGGAGACCCGGGTCTGCTCACGCTGCGCGCCGTCGAGGCGCTGTCGCAGGCCGACGTGCTTGTGGCCGACCCGCAGGTGCACGACGTCGTCCGCAGTCATGCGCGGGCAGGGGTGGACACGCCGCTTCGGGTGGAAGACGGGGCGAAGCAGGACGCGAAAGCTGACGGGGCATCAGCAGCCGCGCCGAACGGTGCAGCAGATATTGCCATGGCGGCCGCACGGTCGGGCAAGCGGGTCGTACGAGCGGTGACGGGCGATCCCGGACTCGACGCCGACGCGGCGCGCGAGATGCTGGCGTGCGCCGGCGAAGGCATCCCGTTCGAGGTCGTGCCGGGTATCGCGACCGCTGTGGGAGTCCCCGCGTACGCCGGTATCCCGCTGCGCGACGCGGAGGGCACCGACGTCCGCTTCATCGACGCGCGTACGGCCGACGACAGATGCTGGACGGAGGTCGGCGCGAGCGACGCGACCGTCGTCGTCTCCACGTCGCTGGACTCCGTCGTGTCCGTCGCCGGCGAACTCGTCGCGGGCGGCCGCAAGCCCGAGACTCCGCTCACGGTCACCGCCGCCGGCACCACCACACGGCAGCGCACCTGGAGCGCCACGCTCGGCACCATCGGCCAGGTCCTCAAGTCCGCGAAGGTGCTGCCCTCCCCGGACAGCGGGCAGCCGGTGATAGCCGTGGTCGGGGAGCGCAGCGGCGCCGCCGAACGCCACCGCCTGGCGTGGTTCGAGTCCAAGCCGCTCTTCGGCTGGCAGGTGCTCGTGCCGCGTACGAAGGAGCAGGCCGAGTCGCTCTCCGACCAGCTGCGCAGCTACGGCGCGGTGCCCGCGGAAGTGCCCACCATCGCCGTCGAACCGCCGCGTACGCCGCAGCAGATGGAGCGGGCGGTCAAGGGCCTGGTCACCGGGCGGTACGAGTGGATCGCCTTCACCTCGGTCAACGCCGTGAAGGCGGTGCGCGAGAAGTTCGAGGAGTACGGCCTGGACGCGCGCGCCTTCGCGGGCATCAAGGTCGCGGCGGTGGGCGAGCAGACGGGGAAGGCGCTGATCGAGTTCGGCGTGAAGCCCGACCTGGTGCCCAGCGGTGAGCAGTCGGCCGCCGGGCTGCTGGACGACTGGCCGCCCTACGACCCGGTCTTCGACCCCATCGACCGCGTCTTCCTGCCGCGGGCCGACATCGCCACCGAGACGCTGGTGGCCGGGCTCATCGAGCTGGGCTGGGAGGTCGACGACGTGACCGCGTACCGCACCGTGCGCGCCTCGCCGCCGCCGGCCGAGACGCGGGAGGCGATCAAGGGCGGCGGTTTCGACGCGGTGCTGTTCACCTCGTCGTCCACGGTGCGGAATCTCGTCGGCATCGCCGGCAAGCCGCACAACGTCACCGTCATCGCCTGTATCGGCCCGGCCACCGCCAAGACGGCGGAGGAGCACGGGCTGCGGGTCGACGTCATGTCGCCGGAGCCCTCGGTGCACAAGCTCGCCGAGGCGCTGGCGGACTTCGGTGCGGAGCGCCGCGCGGAGGCCGTCGCCGCGGGCGACGTGGTGAAGCGGCCGAGTGAGAAGCGGCCGGCCAGGAGGAGGGCACGATCGTCGTGAGCGAGCACGTACCAGGCGGCGCGGCGGGCGGGTTCCCTTCGGTGCGGCCGCGCCGGCTCCGTACGACTCCGGCCATGCGGCGGATGGTCGCCGAGCACCGGCTGCACCCCGCCGAACTGATCCTTCCCGTCTTCGTGCGCGACGGCATCAGCGAGCCGGTGCCCGTCTCGTCCATGCCGGGCGTCGTGCAGCACACGCGCGAGACGCTGAAGAAGGCGGCGTCCGAGGCCGTACGGGCGGGCGTCGGCGGCATCATGATCTTCGGCGTGCCCAAGGAGCAGGACAAGGACGCGGTCGGCACCGCCGGCACCGACCCCGAGGGCATCCTCCAGGTCGCGCTGCGGGACGTACGCGCCGAGGTCGGCGACGACATCGTGATCATGTCGGACCTGTGCCTGGACGAGACGACGGACCACGGCCACTGCGGCGTCCTGGACGCGCACGGCCGGGTCGACAACGACGCGACGCTGGAGCGGTACGCCGAGATGGCCCGTGTCCAGGCCGAAGCCGGCTCACATGTGCTGGGCCCCAGCGGCATGATGGACGGCCAGATCGGCTTCGTGCGCCGTGCCCTCGACGAGGCGGGCCACCAGGACGTGTCCCTCTTCGCCTACACCACGAAGTACGCCTCCGCCTTCTACGGGCCGTTCCGCGAGGCCGTCGGCTCCTCGCTCAAGGGCGACCGCAACACCTACCAGCAGGACCCGGCGAACGCCCGCGAGGCGCTGCGCGAGCTCTCCCTCGACGCCGCAGAGGGCGCTGACATGGTGATGGTCAAGCCGGGACTGCCGTACCTGGACGTGCTGCGTGACTTCGCCGAGCGCGCCGAAGTCCCCGTCGGCGTCTACCAGATCTCCGGTGAGTACGCGATGGTCGAGGCCGCGGCGCAGAACGGCTGGATCGACCGGGACCGGGCGATCATGGAGACCCTGACGAGCTTCAAGCGCGCGGGCGCGAACCTGATCCTCACGTACTGGGCGACGGAGGTCGCGGGCAAGCTCTGACTGCCCGGCCCGCCCTCTGGACGCCGCCCGCACACGACTACGGGGACGAGGCCGCCGGGCGGTCCCGTCCCCGTGCTCCGTCGTCAGGAAGGGCTCAGGCCTTCAGGGCCTGAACGGGCCTCCGGGCCTCAGGGCTTCCTTCCGATGCCGGCGTAGAAGAAGGCGTCCTCGTCGGTGATGCCGGACTCCCCGTCGGGGCGCCAGCGGTGCGTGGTGGTCAGGCCCGGCTCGATGAGTTCCGTGCCCTCGAAGAAGCGCATGATCTCCGACTTGGTGCGTATCTGCGCCGGGGTGCCGCTCTGCCGGTAGACGTCGACCGCCTTCTGCGCGGCGGGGTTGAAGTCCGGGGTGGCGTGCGAGAGCACCAGGAAGCTGCCTGGGGCCAGCCGCTCGACCATCGACTGCACGATCTGCAGCGGGCCGTCCTCGTCCGGGAGGAAGTGCGTCACCGCGAGCATCGACAGCGCCACGGGCTCGTCCAGGTCGACGGTCGAGCGGAGCTCGGCGTCCTCCAGGACGGCGTCGTGGCGCAGATCGGCGTGTACGTAGGCGGTGCGGCCCTGCGGGCTGCTGAGCGTCAGGGCGTCGGTGTACTCCAGCACCGTCGGGTCGTTGTCCGCGTAGACCACGCGGGCGTCCGGGGCCACTTGCTGGGCGACCTGGTGGAGGTTGGGCTCAGTGGGGATGCCGGTGCCGATGTCGATGAACTGCCGCACGCCGTACTCGGAAGCGAGGGTGCGCGTGGCGCGGTGCATGAAGTCCCGGTTGGCGCGCGCACCCGTCACGATGAAGGGGAAGACCGCCTTCACCTTCTCGGCCGCCTCCTGGTCGACGGGATACCAGTCCTTGCCGCCGAGGTAGTAGTCGTACATCCGGGCCGAGTGGGCCCTGCTGGTGTCAATCTGCGCGGGCCGTTCGCCGGAACCGGTCATCGCTGTGCTTCCTCTTCTGCCGCTGCCTGTACGGGGGCGGGCGGTGCCGGGCAATCACGTTCCGTGCCCTGGCCGGTTCGTCAACAGCCCTTTTTCGCAGCCGAGTTGAAAGTATCAGAGCGATGGTTGCGTATTGAAGGTCCCTGACCGGCAGACCTGCGGCGGGGAGCCGGGAGGTCTGCCGGGCGGGGTGTGCGGTCCCGGGTCGGCGGGTCGGCGGGTCGGCCGGTTGGCCGGCCGGCCGGTCAGCCGGTCAGAAGATGCCCTGGCCCGGGGCGAGGATGCCCGCCGGGTCGTACCGGCGGCGGGCCGCCGCCAGCGCCGGCCAGGCGCGCCCGAAGTGGTCGCGCCAGTCGCTCCGCCGGAACGGGATGGAGCCCACCGGGTACTGCTTGCCGCCCGCGTCCCGCACCGTCTCGTAGGCCGCACGGTTGGCGGCGAGCAGCCGGTCGACGGTGGCGGGATCGCCCGCCGGACCGGTGCGCAGCACGGCGAGCAGGTACGGAACCGGGTCGTCCGGCATCCGCAGCAGCGGCGTGCGCAGCAGCTCCCGGCGCATGGGGTAGAGCAGCACGACGCCGCTGCTGCCGACGTCCTCGGGCCTGAGGCCGTCGAGGATGCCGGACGCCAGGGACTCCACGGATGCGGACGGCAGAAGCAGATTGAGCCAGGGGTGCGGGTCGTCCCAGAGGCCCTGCTCCTTCTGCTCGGCGACGGAGGGCGCGAGCCGGTCGAGAAACGCGTAGTAGTCGAGGGTGTCCGCGGTCATGCCCGCGCTCTCGAAGCGCAGGCCTGCCAGCAGCTCCTCGTCGTCCGGCTCGGGGCCCGCCGGAGGGCCGTACGCGACGGCCTCCAGCACGTGTACGCGGAAGGCCCCGGTGTCGTCGGGGAGGACCAGCCCCTCGACGTAGTCGAAGCGGCGCTCGGCGATCAGCCGCCGCTGGTCCTCCAGGAAGACCTCCAGCTCCGCGTACGGCAGCTGGAAGTGGCGCACCGTCTTCGGCGCGCGTACGAGGCGCAGCGTGGCGCCCACGACGACCGCGCACTGGCCGAGGCCCGCCCGTACGGCGTCGAAGAGGTCCGCGTGCCGCGTGGCCGAGCAGCGGACCAGCTCGCCCGCGCCCGTGACCACTTGGAGCTCGGCGACCGTGTCGGTCTGGGCGCCGTGCCGGTGGGTCTGACCGCCGAGGCCGCCGACCGAGAGCGTGCCGCCGACGGAGAGTTCGAGATAGTCGGTGAAGACCGGAGGCGTGAGCCCGTGCCGCAGCGTGGACTTGGCGACCGAGCTCCAGCGGGCGCCCGCGCCAACGGTCACCTTGCCGTCCCGTACGGGGCCGATGTGCTTCAGCGGGCCGGTCTCGATCACCAGCCCGCCTTCGGTCTGTGCCTGCCCGTACGTCGCGTGACCCTGGCCGCGCGGCGCCACGGGAATGCGGTGCTTGCGGCAGAAGCGGACCATCACCACGACGTCGTCGACGGACCCGGGCCGCAGGACCGCCGCCGGGCGCCGGTGGATGATGTGCCCGAAGTCCTCGGCGGCGGCGTCGCGCGAGGCGTCGTCGGTGAGCAACTCCCCGTCCAGCGGCGGCACATGGTCGAATCCGCCGTCCGCAGGGCGACGGGGTGCGGTGCGCTCGGTGGCCCAGGCGCGCGCCGAGGGGTCGAATCCGACGACGGCAGCCGCAGTGGCCAGGCCGTACAGGGCAGCGGTCCGTCTGGACGGTTCCGGGCTTTCCGAGCGCAGTTCCGAGCGCATGGGCGTCCTCCTGATGCGGCGTCAGCGGGTGTCTCCCGGCTGTGGATGCTACGTCGGGGGAGGTGACGGCGCGCCGGGTTCACCCGGACTTACGGCACAAATGGTGCCGTTGGGGGCGCATACGGGCGTCCGTGTGACCGGCCGGATGCGCCCGTACGGCGGGCCCGGTCAGAGCCGCTCGGGCGTGCGGATGCCGAGCAGGGTCATGCCCTGGCGGAGCGTGCGGGCGGTGAGGTCGCACAGGAAGAGCCGGTTCTGCACCAACTGCGGTGTCTCCGCCTTCAGCACCGGGCAGTTCTCGTAGAACGGGCTGTAGAGCGTGGCCAGTTCATACAGGTACGCGGCGAGCTTGTGCGGCTCGTGGCTCTCGGCCACCGCCGCGAGCGTGTCGCCGAACTCGTCCAGATGCAGCGCCAGCGCCCGCTCGGCCGGCTCCAGCTTCAGCATCGGGTGCACCTGCGGCTTCTCGTCGCCCGCCTTGCGGAAGATCGACTGGATGCGCGCGTAGGCGTACTGGAGATAGACGCTGGTGTCGCCCTGCAGGGAGACCATCCGGTCCAGGTCGAAGACGTAGTCCCTGGTCATGGAGTTGGACAGGTCCGCGTACTTGACCGCGCCGATGCCGACCTGCGCGGCACGCTCCTGGATCTCGTCCTCCGTGAGGTCCTGCGCCTTCTCCCGTACGACGACAGCCGCCCGCTGCGTCGCCTCCTCCAGCAGGTCGACGAGCCGCACCGACTCGCCCGCGCGGGTCTTGAACGGCTTGCCGTCCTTGCCGAGGACCGTGCCGAACGCAAGCTGCCGGGCGGCGCCTTCGGGGAGCCAGCCGGCCCGCTGGGCGGTCTCGAAGACCATGCGGAAGTGCAGGGCCTGGCGGGCGTCCACCACGTACAGCACGGTGCCGGCCTGGAGCGTGCCGATGCGGTCGCGGATGGCGGCGAGGTCGGTGGCGGCATAGCCGAAGCCGCCGTTGGATTTCTGCACGATCAGCGGGGTGGGCGTGCCGTCGGGGCCCTTCACGTCGTCGAAGAAGACGCACAGGGCGCCCTCGGAGCGCACGGCGACACCGGAGGACTCCAGGTCCCGCACGACCGCCTGCAGACCGTCGTTGTAGGCGCTCTCGCCGACGATGTCCTCGTCCCTGATCTCGACGTCCAGCCGCTCGTAGACACCCTGGAAGTACGTCTTCGACTCGTCGACGATCTTGTGCCAGAGGGTGAGGGACTCCTCGTCCCCGGACTGCAGCTGCACGACCCGGTCGCGGGCACGGGCCTTGAACGCCTCGTCGGACTCGAAGAGCGAATAGGCGGACTTGTAGAGCCGGTTGAGGCGCGCCATCGCGGCCTCGCCCCGGTCCTTGGCGTCCGCGGCGTCCGACTCGTGGTCCAACTCGTGCGGGTGCTCGACCAGATACTGGATGAGCATCCCGAACTGCGTGCCCCAGTCGCCGATGTGGTGGCGCCTGACCACCTTCTCGCCGCGGAACTCCAGGATCTGCGTGACCGCGTCGCCGATGACCGTCGAGCGCAGATGGCCGACGTGCATCTCCTTGGCCACGTTCGGCTGCGAGTAGTCGATCACCGTGGTGCCGGGCTGCTCGGCGTACTGGACGCCCAGCCGCTCGTCGTCGGAGCGCGCGGCGAGATTGCGGAGGACTGCCGCGTCCTTGACCCCGATGTTGATGAAGCCGGGGCCGGAGACCTCGACGGAGCCGATCTCCTCGTTGGGCGGCAGGCTTTCCACGACCTGGCCGGCCAGCTCGCGCGGGTTCGTCTTGAGCCGCTTCGCGAGCGCCAGCATGCCGTTGGCCTGGAAGTCCGCCCTGTCGCTGCGGCGCAGCATGGGGTCGACCCACTCCGTGGGGGTGTCCTCCGGCAGGGCGGCCGAGAGGGCCTCCGCGAGGCGCTTGTGGAGCGTGGCGGCGAGCGACGGGACCGAGGGCATGAATGCGGGCCGTTCCGTACGTGGGTGGCTGGTTCGGGCCCCGAGTATTCCATGTGAAGCCCTGTGCTCCGCAGCGAGTATTCCGTGTGAAACCCTGCCCGGCGCAGTGGGAGAATGGGCCTCGCAGGCTTCCCGGAGGAGAGAGCCGGGTCAGAGAGAAGGAAGGGCCGGACGTGGGTCAGACCACCACCGAGACCGACTGGGTCTCCCGTATCGCCGATGACGTCGTCGCCGAGGCGGAGCGTCGAGCGCCGGGGAAACCAGTGGTCTGCGCCTCCGGTCTCTCGCCCTCCGGCCCGATCCACCTGGGCAATCTGCGTGAGGTGATGGTTCCGCACCTGGTCGCCGACGAGATCAAGCGGCGCGGTGTGCCCTGCGAGCACATCATCTCCTGGGACGACTACGACCGCTTCCGCAAGGTGCCCGCCGGGGTCGAGGGCGTGGACTCCTCGTGGGACGAGCACATCGGCAGGCCGCTGACCTCCGTGCCCGCGCCGCCCGGCAGCGCGTACGGAAGCTGGGGCGAGCACTTCAAGGCGGCGATGGCGGACTCCCTGGCCGAGCTGGGAGTCGAGTACCGGGGCATCAGCCAGACGGAGATGTACACCTCGGGCGCCTACCGCGAGCAGATCCTTTTCGCCATGGGTGAACGCGAGCGTATCGACGCCGTGCTGGAGCGCTACCGGACGCTGGACAAGGCCGCGTCGGCGCCGGGCGGCAAGAAGCAGCAGCAGAAGAAGCAGAAGCAGGGCGAGCCGGACGCCGCCGAGATCGAGGCCGCCGAGGGCTCCGGAGCCGCCGCCGAGGACGACGGCTCGGGCACGGGCGCGGGTGAGTACTACCCGTACAAGCCGTACTGCACGGCCTGTGGCCGCGACACGACGAAGGTGACGGCCTACGACGACGCGACGACCGAGCTGACCTACGTCTGCGGCACTTGCGGACACAGCGAGACGGTGCTGCTGCGCGAGTTCGACCACGGCAAGCTCGTGTGGAAGGTCGACTGGCCGATGCGCTGGGCGTACGAGGGCGTGGTCTTCGAGCCGAGCGGCGTCGACCACCAGTCGCCCGGGTCGTCCTTCGTCGTCGGCGGGCAGCTCGTACAGGAGATCTTCGGCGCCGAGCAGCCCATCGGCCCGATGTACGCCTTCGTCGGCATCAGCGGCATGGCCAAGATGTCGTCGTCGAAGGGCGGAGTGCCCACCCCCGCCGAAGCGCTGGAGATCATGGAGGCTCCGCTGCTGCGCTGGCTCTACGCACGCCGCCGGCCGAACCAGTCCTTCAAGGTCGCCTTCGACCAGGAGATCCAGCGCACCTACGACGAGTGGGACGCCCTGGAGCGCAAGCTCGCCGCGGGCGGCGCGCAGCCCGCCGACGCCGCCGCGCATCTGCGTGCCTCCTCGACGGCCGCCGGGCCGCTGCCGGCGACGCCGCGTCCGCTGCCGTACCGCACGCTGGCGTCAGTGGTGGACGTGACCGCGGGCAACGACGAGCAGACGCTGCGGATTCTCGGCGAGCTGGACCCGGAGCGTCCGGTTCGTTCGCTCGATGAGGTGAGGCCGCGCCTCGACCGGGCGCAGCGCTGGATCACCACGCAGGTCCCGGCGGAGCAGCGCACGCGCGTACGGGCCGAGCCCGACACCGCGCTGCTGGAGTCGCTGGACGACGGCCGGCGCGAGTCGCTGCGGCTGCTGCTGGACGGGCTGGAGGACCACTGGTCCCTGGAAGGGCTGACACAGCTCGTGTACGGGGTGCCGAAGGTGCAGGCGGGCATCGATCCCGCGGCGAAGCCGACGCCCGAACTGAAGGTGGCGCAGCGCTCGTTCTTCGCGCTGGTCTACAAGCTGCTCGTGGGCAGCGAGACCGGCCCGCGGCTGCCGACGCTGCTGCTGGCGGTGGGCACGGACCGGGTGCGCAAGCTGCTCGGCGCCTGACGGATGCGAGCCGGGCTGTGAGCCGGCCGTCGGACGTGATCGGCCTCGGCATGGTCGCCGTCCGGTCGGCGTCCGTTCAGCCCGCCAGGCCCATCTCGGTGTTGTAGCGCTCCTTGAACTCCCGCATGTAGGTGCGGAGATACGCCTCGCTCAGCAGCGAGCCGTCCACGTTCGTGACGCCGTGCCGCTCGTGCAGGGCGCGCGAGAGCTGCCGCGCGTTCGGGAAGCTGGCCTGCGAGGCGACGAACTGGCGGTAGGCCGAGAAGTAGAACTCGTCGCGGGGCACACCGTCCGGTATCCCCACCGGCTCGGTCTCGTCGGAGGCGGACGCCATGGGTGGCGCCGGGTCGCGCTCGGGTACGGACCCGTAGTCGTCCCCCGGCGCGCCGGCTGCCGCCGGGGGTTCCATGAACAGCTGCTGTTCCTGGGCCCGTTGGGGCGGGAGGTAGGCGGGACCGCTGTTGCCGGGGGCGTTGGAGTTGCCCAGGGCGCGGCGGCGGCCAGGGCCCACGGGGACGGTGACCTGCGGGCCGGAGGCCTGGGTCTCGGCCGCGTAGGTGTATTCGGGGGATGGCCCGGAGTCGTGCTGCTGCGCCGGCTGTTGCGGCTCCGGGGCGCCGAAGTCCCCGTACTGTGCGGGCTGTTGTCCGTACCCGGCGGCCTGCTGCTCGTACGGCCCAGGCGTCGCGGCCGGTCCGGGCTCATACAGCCCGGGCTGTTCGTACCCGTACTGCCCCTGCTGCTCCGGCTGTTCACGGTGTGCCGGCCGGGCGGGCTCGGCCTGCTGTTCCGGGCCCTGCTGCTCCGGCAGTCCCTGGCCCCGCCCTTGTCCCTGGGCTTGGCCCGTCCCGGCGACGCCCAAGTCACCGTGCTCCTGAGGGACTTCGCCGGCCTCGGGCTTCTCCGGCCTCTCCGGCCCGGCCGCGAGCTCTGCGAGCCGCCGCCCCCCGGGGGCTCCCGCCGGTGCCGTCGCCGTCGACGGCTCCGCCGCCCGCGACCTCGTCTCCGCTGCCGAACCGCCCGTACGCGTCAGGGTCGCCGGTGCCTCGATGCCCGCGGCTGCCAGCCCGGACGGCCCGGTCTCGGCGAGCGGAACGCCGTACCGGGCGAGCTTGAGCGGCATCAGCGACTCCACCGGGGCCTTGCGCCGCCAGCCGCGCCCGTAGTGGGCCTGGAGCCGGGCCTCGTAGACGAGCCGCTCCTGTTCCATGCGGATGACCTCGTCGTAACTGCGCAGCTCCCACAGCTTCATCCGGCGCCACAGCCGGAAGGTGGAGGGGAACGCGAGCAGCCAGCGCGAGATCCGCACGCCCTCCATGTGCTTGTCGGCGGTGATGTCCGCGATCCGTCCGATCGCGTGCCGCGCGGCCTCGACCGAGACGACGAAGAGGACGGGGATCACCGCGTGCATCCCGACGCCGAGTGCGTCGGGCCATGCGGCGGCGCCGTTGAAGGCGATGGTGGCCGCGGTGAGCAGCCACGCCGTCTGGCGCAGCAGCGGGAACGGTATGCGGATCCAGGTGAGCAGCAGGTCCAGCGCGAGCAGTACGACGATGCCCGCGTCGATGCCGATGGGGAAGAACGGTGCGAAGGCGCCGAAGCCCTTCCGGGCGGCGAGATCGCGCACCGCGGCGAAGGACCCGGCGAACCCGATGGCGGCGATGGTCACGGCACCGATGACCACCACCGCGATCAATATGCGGTGTGTACGAGTCAGTTGTACGGCCTGCACTGGAGTTGTCCCCCACCCTTGGAAACCTGCGCGGCGCACCAGACTGGCACATGCGTCAAGTCCCCGCCGCACGGGCGTGCGACGGGGCTAGCGCCGTGAGGGGCACTAGGGCGTATCCGCAACGTCCCTCCCCCAGACTCCGTCTGGGAGGTGCCCCCAGGACCGCGGGGTCTGGCACGCACGCTTGCTGCGTTGTCGGTCGTCGGCGCAGCCCGCTGCGCTCTCGCCCCCTGGGCCTGCCGGCCCGGGAGGTGCCCCCACCCTCCGCCTTGCCATCGCACGCACCAGACCCCGCGGCCCCCGCCCTAACGGGCGGACGACGCTACTTTGCGGACACGCCCTAGGCGTCACTTGAGGGAAGCGACCGCTTCCTTGGCCGCCTTGTCGGCGTTCTTCTTCAACTCGTCCGCACCGGGGGTCTTGCCGCTCTCGAAGCCGGCGCCGGCGTAGTCCACGGTCACGACGACATTCGCGGTCTGCACGACCAGACGGTGCTCGCGGAAGTTCTCCGAGTTCTTCCCGTCCTTCTTCTCGACCTCGTAGCTGAGGGCGGTCGCCTTGTCGCCGATGCCGCTCACCGGTGAGGACTTCAGGCCCTTGTTGGACTTCTCCGACTGCAGGGCGTCGGCCTGCTGCTTCAGGAACGCGCCGGCGAGCTTGTCGCCGGAGCCGCGCGAGGAGTCGGACTCGAAGCGCTTGAGGGAGACGGTCAGCTGCCGGTAGTCGAACTTGTCCAGACCGCTCCACAGGCAGCTGCCGGAGTCCTGGGTGTTGCCGGACCCGATCCGCTTGCCCGAGGCGTTGTCCGTCTTCGGGGTCAGCTTCTTGACGGTGTCCTTCGAGAGCGACTTGCAGGCGTCCGGGAGCTCCTTGAACTTCACCGCAGCCGCGCTCGGCGCGCTGTCGCCCTTCTCGGACGAGGCCGAACCGCCGCCCTCGCCACCGGAGTCGGAGGAGCAGCCCGCCACGAGCAGTGCGGGAAGGGCGACTGCCGCGCAGGCGAGCGTCCGGGCGAGACGCGGTGATCGTCGCTGTGGGGTTCGCTGTGCGTTACGGGGCATGATTCCTTCGCTTCCAGTCTGTCTGCGTCAGTTGTCGTCGAAGCCGGCAGCGAGCTCTGCGGCCACGCTACGGGCCTTCTCCTGCAACTCGGCGCTGTCCGGGGTGCGCCGTTTGTCGGTGAGCCACTGGTCGTACTTGACGGTGGCGATCACGTTCCCGCTGCGGAACACGACCGTGATGTCGCGATGGACTCCCGAGTCGCCGGTGTCCAGTTGGTCGTCGATGTAGGCGCCGTCCCCGATGTCGTCGAGCTTACGAGGGGAGAGATCCTCGTCCTGGGGCTGAGACGACTCGGCGGCCTTTCCGGGTTCGCCGGGAGCCTGGGAGCCGTTGTCGGATTTCTCACTCCCGCCGTCGCCCCCGCTCTCCTTGTCCGCGCTCTCGCCCTCGCCGCCGCTCTTGCCGTCGTCGCCGTTGCTGGTGCCGTCGTCGTTGCCGTTGCCGCTGCCGTCGCCCTCGGCGGAGTCGTCGGCGCTGCTGCCTTCGCTGCCGCCTTCGGCGTCCTCGGGCGGCGGGCTGCTTTCGTCGTCGGTCGGGATCTCGGCCTGGCCCGCGCGCTCGTCGTACAGCAGTTGGGCCTGCTCGTCGTCGCTCACGGCCGGGTCGTAGGACACGACGCGTTCCATGTCGACGGTGAGGTGGCGGGTGGCGAGGCTGGTGGCGCTCTTCCAGCGGCAGCCCACGCGCCGGTCGGTGTCGTAGGTGACGGTGGCCTCGCCCTCGTACGGGGAGGCGCTCTCGCCGTCGTCGGTGCTCTTGCCCGAGGTGTTGCTGCTCGCGCCCGCGTCCTCGGCCGCCTCGGCTCCGGGGAGCAGCTTCTTCAGGGTCTCCACGCCGACGGCTCCGCACGGCTCGGGGAGCGTGCTGTATTTGCCGGGCTCCGCCGGGGGTGCGGCGGAGGAGGAGGTGCCGGGCTTGGTGTCCTCGCCGTCACCCTCGTCGGAGGGTCCGGTGCAGGCGGTGAGGCCCCCGGAGAGCATGACGGCCAGCGCGACGCCGGTCACATACGTCCTTGCCCTCCGTTGCACTGTCCTGCCTCCTGCTCGGCTCTGCTGCCGTCCGGTCGGAACGTGTCGCCACCGTGACGGCGCCACGGAAGACAATGTCTACCGCACGCACGGCGGGGTCGTCCGTCCCTGTGGCGTTTATGTTGCGCGAAGTCCTGCTTTTCCGTTTCGTGGACTTGAGGCGTCTTCTTGTGTTCTGTCCGTGGGGGAGCCGCGTGAGTTGTCTTACACGGGATGCCGAACACGGAAGTGCGGCGCAGCGGGTGGGGGTGAGCGCAGCGCCGCGCACGGGATTCCGGTGCGCGGCGCCCTTCGCGACTCCCGGCGGCGGCCGGCGGCCGGTGGCCGGTGGGTGGGCCGGTGGGCCGGTGGGCCTCAGCGTTCGCGGTGGACCTTGGTGTTGGACGCCTGCGCGCGGGGACGTACGACCAGCAGGTCCACGTTGACGTGCGGCGGGCGGGTCACGGTCCAGGCGATCGTGTCGGCGACGTCCTCCGCGGTGAGCGGTTCGGCGACGCCTTCGTAGACCTTGGCGGCCCGGTCGGAGTCACCGCGGAAGCGGGTGAGGGCGAACTCGTCGGTCTTCACCATGCCGGGCGCGATCTCGATGATGCGTACGGGCTCCCCGCACAGCTCCAGGCGCAGGGTCTCGGCCAGCACATGGGCGCCGTGCTTGGCGGCGACGTAGCCGCCCCCGCCCTCGTAAGTGGCGTGCCCCGCGGTGGAGGAGACGACGACGACCGTTCCCTCGCCGGACGGGGACTGGGCCAGTGCCGGCAGCAGGGCCTGGGTGAGGTGGAGTACGCCGAGGACGTTGACCTCGTACATCTTGCGCCAGTCCGCCGGGTCGGCGGTGGCGACGGGGTCCGTACCGAGGGCGCCGCCCGCGTTGTTGACGAGGACGTCGCAGCGGTCCAGCCCGGCCGCGAAGGCGTCGACCGCCGCGCGGTCCGTGACGTCGAGCGGGAGGGCGACGGCTTCGTGACCCGCGTCGGTCAACTCCCCCGCCAGGGCGTCGATTCGGTCCTGGCGCCTGGCGGTGAGCACGACCCGGTAGCCGGCTGCGGCCAGTTGGCGTGCGGTGGCGGCGCCGATGCCACTGCTGGCGCCGCTGATGACGGCAGTGCGGTTGCTCATGGCCCAAAGGCTACGTCGTGCCGCCGCGCGCCCGCCGGGGAGCCGGTGCCCGGTGCCCGGTGACCGGTGACCGGTGGGGAGCAGGGGCGCGGTCGTGTCACCGGCCGCGGGGTGCGTACATGATCACCGCGACTCCGGCGAGGCAGATCAGCGCACCCGTCACGTCCCAGCGGTCGGGCCGGAACCCGTCGACCGCCATGCCCCACGCGAGGGAACCGGCCACGAAGACGCCCCCGTACGCGGCGAGGATGCGCCCGAAGTGAGCGTCGGGCTGGAGCGTGGCCACGAAGCCGTAGACCCCCAGGGCGATCACGCCGGCCCCGATCCAGGCCCAGCCGCGGTGTTCGCGCACGCCCTGCCAGACGAGCCATGCTCCGCCGATCTCCATGAGCGCCGCGAGGACGAACAGGGCGACGGAGCGGGCGATGAGCATGACCGCAGGCTACGCGAGTCCGGGCCCTTGCCCGCGGGCCGTCGAGCGCACGCGGGCCCGCCCGAGCGCGCGGAGTCTCGGAGCCGGGGCCGCGCGGCCCGCGCGGCCCGTGCCGTCGTGCCGCCGCCTCGCTACGCCACGGACCGCACCGCCGGTGCACCCGTCCACTGCGTCAGCGCCTGGCGCAGCCCCTGCAGGTCCGGCCCGTCGCTCGCCCAGGCGATGTAGCCGTCGGGCCGGATCAGCAAGGTCCGCTTCCCGACGGCTGCCGAACGCACATGCACCGTACGGTCGTCGGCCTCGGTGCTCATGTCCGGAGGCGGTGCGCCGAGCGGTGAGATGAGGACGAACGCGCCCCCGCGCAGGGCCTCGTAGAGCCGCCCCGAGGCGATCGGCAGATCCGGCGCCCGCTTACCGGCCAGCGGATGGGAGCCGCGCGGCGCCGGGTAGGAGATCCCGACGCCGGAGACCATGCGCACGCCGCGCCTCGCCAACGGGCGTACGCGGCTGAGGACTTCGGCGCCCGCGGAGCGCAGCGCACGGCCGGCGGGGGAGTGCGCGAGGGCGAGCCGGATGATGGCGCCGCTCATGCGCAGAACGAGGGTGCCCACCGGGTGCCGTTCGCCGTCGTACGTCTCCAGCAGGGTGGCGGGGGAGTGGCCGCGAAGCACCGCCGAGAGCTTCCAGGTGAGGTTGGCCGCGTCCTGCAGCCCGGTGTTCATGCCCATGCCGCCGGCCGGCGAGTGGACGTGGGCCGCGTCTCCCGCGAGGAAGACGCGGCCCACCCGGTAGCGCGGTGCCTGCCGTTCGTCGCTGTGGAAACGGGACATCCAGCGGGGGTCGTGCATCCCGTGGTCGGAGCCCAGCGCCCGCACCGTGAGCTCCCTGACCTCCTCCAGGTCCGGAGGCCGGCTGTCCGGCAGTTGCCGCCGGCGGTTCCAGCCCGCCACCCGGTAGTAGCCGTCGCCGAAGCCCGCGATGAGCGCGAAGGCGTCCTTCGTCGCGTTGACGAGGAAGGGTGAGGCGGGAGGATCGGTCAGCCGTACGTCGGCGAGCACGATGGAGCGGAGGACGGACTTGCCCGGGAAGGGCAGGCCGAGCAGTTCGCGGACGGTGCTGTGCACGCCGTCGCAGCCGATGACGTACGGGGCGCGCAGCGTCCGGACCTCTGCCGCCGGGGCTCCCGGCGCGCCTTCCGCCGGGCCGCCGCCACCCGGCGTCCCTGCCGTCCCGTCCGCCTCGGTACCTGCCGTCCCGTCCGCCTCGCGTGCCTCGGTCCCTGCCGTCCCATCCGCCTCGCCATCCGTGCCGGGCTGCCGCGCCGCCGTGACGTCCACCTCGACGCCGGAACCGTCCTGGCGCAGCCCCACGGCCTCCGTGCCGTACCGGAACGTCACTCCGGCCTTGCGGGCCCGCCGCTCAAGCAGCCGCTCCACCTCGAACTGCCCGGTGACGAGCACGAACGGGAACCGGCTCGGCAGTCGAGAAGGGTCGAGCACCGCGCGCCCGAAGAGGCCGAGCGACTGCATCCGTGCCCCCGTGCCGACCAGTTCGTCCGCCAGGCCCCGGGCGTCCATCTGTTCCAGGGTGCGGGCGTGCACGACGAGCGCGCGGGAGAGGTTGCTGATCGTCTCGTCGCGCCGCTCGACGAGGATGACGCTGTGCCCTGCCTCGGCGAGGTCCCCCGCGGCCATCAGGCCGGTGGGGCCCGCTCCCACGACGATCACGTCCGGGGCCTCGGACGCCTCGGACGCCTCCGACGCCTTGGGTGCCTTGGCCGTCCCGCTCCCGGAGCCGGAGGACGCGGGAGTCGTGCCGTCGGTGCCGCTGCGTGCCATGGAATCCTCCCCGGAGTGCGGATGCCAACGTGTGTGGGTCAACGCCCGTTGGCGCCACGGTAAGAGGGGCTCCGTGAACGTGTCAACAGCCGTTGGCCCACAAGTGTTGGCGCGGTTCCTGAGCCCGTACGGCCGGAGGGAAAGCCGCCCGCAGTCCGGAACCAGGCCTGCGGCCACGGCGGTTGACAGGCCGGGCAAACGGCCGCACGGGCTCAGACCATGCGTCGGCCCAGGTGGTACAGGGGCCGGGCCGCGTCAAGCCGCGCCGGAGGTCCCGGCCGGACGGCGGCACAGCGCCCGGAGCGTCACCTTGAGCTTCGCCCTGAGCCTCGCCCGGAGCGTCCCGCTCAGGCGTCCAGCCGCGCGCAGAACAGATCCACCAGCCGCGCGAGGAAGGCGCGGCCCTCTTCGCCGGGCTCCATGGAGATCGTCCCGCCGCCCCAGTCCACCGTGCCGACCATGTCCTGGTACTCGGAGTGCAGGTGGTGCAGGATTCCGCTGACGCGGGCCCTGCGCAGGTCGAGTAGCTTGCACACGGGCTGTACGTACGGCTGCCAGCGGGTCGTGACCGCCCGCAGCAGCAACTCGCCCAGCTCGGCCCCCTGCCCGGTGATGTCCAGCCGGGCGCGGAGCGGCAACGCCAGTGCGTCCCCGAGGAGTTCGGCCTGGCGCTCGGTCAGCTGCCACTGGCCGCCGCGCTCCATCTCCTCGTACTCGGACGGGTGGAGGCCCAGTCGCAGCGCCATGTCGAACGCGGAGACCCCGCGGGCGAGGCGGTGCTGGTGGACGCTGCTCAGCGATCCCATCAAGTCGCCGACAGAGCACCACAGCACACCCGCCAGCGCGGTCAACTCCCGCTCCCCGGGGCTCTGGTCGCCCGACTCCCAGCTGAGCACCGTCAGCGGGGTGACCTGCACCCCGTAGGCGCTGAGCATCGTGGCCGCGACGTCCTCGGCCCGCATCCCGAGGGCCTGGCGCGTGCTGCGCGCGGCCTCCCGGTTGAACGCGGGCCTGCGAGGATCGGATGACGTGTACTGGGACAAGCGATCCACTTCTTCGGTCGGCTTCCTCACGGCGCAGCTCCGGCCAGAAGGTCAAAGGATGTCAAGGTCCTAGCCCAGCGTCCAGGCCAGGATGCCGGACTGTGCATAGATCAACACGCAGAGAATCAGCAGGAGTCCGAGGCTCCACTTGAGCGTCGCGCGCAGCAGCTCGGACTCCTGGCCCGCGCAGCCGACCGCCGTGGCCGCGATGGTGAGGTTCTGAGGGCTGATCATCTTGCCGACGACGCCGCCCGAGGTGTTGCCCGCGACCAGCAGCGTCGGATCGAGGCCGGCCCCCTTGGCGGCAGCGAACTGGAGGCTGGCGAAGAGCGCGTTGGACGAGGTGTCGGAACCGGTCACCGCTGTTCCGAACCAGCCGAGCACCGGCGAGAGCAGCGCGAGCGCGCTCCCGCTCCCGGCTATCCAGGTGCCGATGGTGATGGTCTGCCCCGACAGGTTCATCGCGTACGCGAGCGCGAGCACCGACGCGACGGTGAGCAGCGCCGTGCGCAGCTTGACGAGGGTCGCCCCGAACTCCCGGAGCGCCACCTGCGGTTCGATACGGAGGACCAGCGCGGTGAGCAGGCCGGAGAGCAGCAGGAGAGTGCCCGGCGACGAAAGCCAGGCGAGGTTGTAGACGGTGGAGTCGACCTCGTTGCCCCTGACCGTGAGCAGCATCCCGTCGAGCCCCGGCCACGGGATGGCGATGTCGGTGTCGCCGAGGAACTCCTTGACGGGCGTCCACAGTTGGGCGACGGAGAACACCGAGATGACGATGATGTACGGCGTGAAGGCCGTGGCGAGGCGCCTGCCGTCGGTCTCCGGCCGTACGGAAGGCGCTCCGTGGGCGCTGTGACCTCCGTGGGCCCCGCCTCCGCCTCCGTCGCGGTCCGGACGCGTCACGGGCATCGTGTGTCCGCCGGATCCCCCGCCCTGGTGCTGCTGCCGGCTGCCGTAGGCGCCCCCGCCGCTGCCGGGACGCCCCTGGCCGCCGGGTCCGGCGGCACCGGATCCGCCGCCGTCGCGGAGCAGTTCGGCTCTCGCCTGCTCGCTGCCGCGCGGCCGCCAGAACCGCAAGAAGACGACGGCCGCCACCAGGCTGGCGAGCGAGGTGATGATGTCGGTCAGTTCGACCGAGACGTAGTTGGAGCTGACGAACTGGACCACGCCGAAGGTCACGCCGCACACGACGGCGACCGGCCAGATCTGGCGCAGTCCGCGCACCCCGTCCACCAGCAGCGTCAGCAGCAGCGGCACCACGAGCGCGAGCACCGGCACCTGGCGGCCGACGTACGCGCCGATCTCGGTGTACGGAATCTTGGTCAGCTCGCCCGCGGTGATGACGGGGATGCCCATGGCGCCGAACGCGACGGGGACGGTGTTGGCCACGAGCACCGTGACCGCCGCGCGGAACGGCGGGAAACCCAGGGCGATGAGCATGATCCCGGTGATCGCCACGGGTGCGCCGAACCCGGCGAGCGCCTCCAGCAGGGCGCCGAAGCAGAAGGCGAGCACCACCGCGAGGACGCGCGGGTCGTCGCTGATCAGCCGGAGGGACTGGCGCAGATCCTCGAACGTGCCGCTCACGACGGTCAGTTGGTACAGCCATATCGCGGTGACGAGGATCCAGCCGATGGGGAAGAGGCCGAAGACCGCGCCCTCGCTCGCGGTGAGGGCGGCCAGCTTCAGCGGCATCCCGTACACGGTGACGGCGATGGCCACGGCGACCGCGAGAGCGCTGAGACCTGCCCAGTGGGCTCTGACGCGGGCCGCTCCGAGCAGGAGGAACAGAGTCAGCAGCGGCACTGCGGCCACGAGGGCCGAGAGAGCGAGGCCGCCGGAGAGCGGAGCGAGCGCGGGCTGATACAAGGGAATCCCCGTACAGATTTGGTCAGACCATGCGATGAAGCTGCCACACACTATGAAGAGCTCAACTCGCTGTCCAGTAAACGCACATGACTTTTGGTCGGACCAAACCACGGTCGGTTGGGTTACGCTCGCCGCGACCGCGCCGTCCCGGCTGCGCTCCGGGGGCGAGTGGATCTGCGTCGCGGACATGGGGAGTCGCGGATATGGGGAGGGGTTTCATGGCCGGGCAGGACGACTGGGAACCCGTAGCCCGTTCACGCACGTACGAGTTGGTGCTCACCAGGGTCGAGGAACTCATCCTCGACGGACGACTCAGGGTGGGCGACCGGCTGCCGCCCGAGCGGGAGTTGAGCGAGATGCTCGGCGTGAGCAGGGCGGCGATCCGGGAGGCGCTGCGCGTGCTGGAGGCCCAGGGGGCGCTGCGGCCGCGGGTCGGCACGGGGCCCGACTCGGGGAACGTGATCGCGGCCATGCCCGACGCCGGGCTCACCCAGTTCCTGAGGCTGCACATCGCGCTGGCGCACTTCCCCCTCGACGACGTCGTCGAGGCGCGTGCCGTGCTTGAGCGGTCCAGTGCAAGGCTCGCCGCCGAGCGTGCCAAGGACGAGGACCTCGCGCGGATGCGCGAACTGCTCGACCGCATGGACGGCGTCGGGCTGCCCCGCGAGGTGTTCAACGACTGCGACACCGACTTCCATGTGGCGATCGCGGAGGCCGCGGGCAACCGCCTGGTCGCCGATCTGACCGCCTCCGTGCGCAACGCGGTCCGCCAGACCCTGCTGACGGTCTTCCACCGGGTCGAGGACTGGGAGGCGGTCGCCACCCGGCTGCGCGGGGAGCACCGGGCGATCTACGACGCCGTCGCGGCCGGCGAGGTCGAGCGAGCCGGTGCGGCGGTGGAGGCGCACATCCGCTCCGTGCACCGGGACATCGTCATCCCGTCCCTGTCGCCCGTCCCCTGAGTGGCCCGGGTTCCGGCTTCCGGCTTCCGGCCCGCGGACCGCGCGGGGGCGCGGCCTGGCGTGTCAACGAGTGTTGGCCTACAGTCGTTGACATGAAGGACGAAGCGAAGGCCGGGCCCGCACCGGAGGCGGACGCCGAGCCGGGAGAGGACGCCGCGGCGAGTACGGGCGCCCGGGCGGGCGCCGGTGCCGCCGCGCGGGCCGACGCCGGGGCGGCGGCGCACCTCGCGGTCTCCGCGCAGCTCGCGACCGACGGCCGGCAGCCCCGCCGCTCCGATTCGACACGGGCGGCGATCCTCCGTGCGGCGCGCGAGCGCTTCGCCTCGGACGGATACGAGCGGGCGACGATCCGCGCCGTCGCGCGCGACGCCGCCATCGACCCGTCGATGGTCATGCGCTACTTCGGCAACAAGGAGGGCCTGTTCGCCGCCGCCTCCGAAATCGACCTGCGGCTCCCGGAGTTGACCGGCGTCCCCGCCGATGAGATCGGCACCCGCCTCGTACGCCACTTCCTGGAACGCTGGGAGGGGGACGAGACGCTGAACGCCATGGTGCGCGTCGGTGTCACCAACCCGGCAGGAGCCGAGCGGGTCCATTCCGTCTTCCGCGACCAGGTCTCGCCCACGGTCGCCTCCGTGTGCCCGGATCCCCGACAGGTCCCGGTGCGCGCCGCGTTGCTGGCCTCGCAGATCCTGGGCATGGCAGTGAGCCGTTACGTGCTGAAGCTGCCGCCCGCGGCAGCGCTTACGCACGAGGAGATCGTGAACTGGCTCGGACCGACGGTCCAGCGATATCTCACAGCAGAGGGTCCGTAGACGGGGCCCGCAGAGGTCCCGGGTCTCTACGCCGAGGGCCGGCGGAGCGGGGGAACGGCGGAGCGCTCAGGGACTCAGGGCCACACCAGGCAGTACGGCTGGTGGCCCGCCATGTGCAGACGGTCGGAGAAGTCCTGCCATTCATGCAGAAGTTGGTACACGTTGAACGCGTCCTGGGGGCCGGCACGGTCCGGGACCGTCGACCAGATGAACGCCGCCGCACCGACCGACTCCTCGCCGATGCCCCGCAGCGGGTCCACGACCGTCATCGGCAGCTTCACCACGGCGTAATCCGGGTGCAGCACGACGAGTTCGAGCGGCGGCACCCGGTGAAGAGGTATGCCCTCGATTCCCGTGAGCACCATCGCGGCCATCGTCTCGGGCTTGATCTTGGTGAACATGCCGTGACCCAGCTCGTCGCCGCCGAGCTCCTCCGGGCGCATGGAGACAGGGACCCGGGCCGCGGTCGCGCCGTCCGGGGCGCCGAAATACTTGTAGGTCACCCCCACTCGGCCGCCACCCTTGCTGCTCCCAGTGTCTCTCTCCGCCGCGTCTCTGCGGTGACGTCCCCTCGCGCGCTCCGGACCGAGGTCCCCGGTACCCTCGCCCAGTCCACCACCGCGCTGCATGTCACCACCCGACCACTCGCGGCCGCCGCCGCGCAACCCGATCACCGTGTCAGAGACCTCCCCGTCCTGCGGAACGTGAAACGCCCCGCAGCGCCCAGGTAATCCCCGCGTTACCGGGCCGGTATCCCGCCGGCTCCCTGTCTCTCGCTTACCCAACGGTGGGACGACGACGCAGCGCGATCGGATCCCTCTGACACCATGGCCCTCGTGACTTACTCGTACGAGGCCCCAGTATCGCAGTCGCTCTTCGACCGTGCCGCCGCCGTGACGCCGGGAGGCGTGAACTCTCCGGTCCGTGCGTTCCAAGCAGTGGGCGGTACGCCCCGTTTCATGGTCTCCGGTGCCGGTCCGTACCTCATGGACGCCGACGGACGTGAGTACGTCGACCTCGTCTGCTCATGGGGGCCGATGATTCTGGGCCATTCCCATCCCGAGGTGCTGGCAGCCGTCCAGGAAGCGGTGAGCCGTGGTACGTCCTTCGGCACGCCCGGCGAGGACGAAGTGGCCCTGGCGGAAGAGATCGTGGACCGTATCGGGCCCGTCGAGCAGGTGCGGCTGGTCTCCTCCGGCACGGAGGCGACGATGTCCGCGATCCGGCTGGCGCGCGGTTTCACAGGTCGCGCGAAGGTCGTGAAGTTCGCGGGCTGTTACCACGGCCATGTCGACGCGCTGCTCGCCGCGGCCGGTTCGGGCGTCGCGACGTTCGGGCTGCCCGACACCCCGGGCGTCACGGGCGCGCAGGCGGCCGAGACGATCGTGCTGCCGTACAACGATCTCGACGCCGTACGGGCCGCGTTCGCCGCGCAGTCGGACGAGATCGCATGCGTCATCACCGAGGCGTCACCCGGCAACATGGGCATCGTGCCGCCGGAGCCCGGCTTCAACGAGCAGCTCAAGGAGATCTGCCGGGCGCACGGCGCGCTGTTCGTCTCCGACGAGGTGATGACGGGCTTCCGCGTCAGCAAGCAGGGCTGGTACGGGATCGACCAAGTCGTCCCCGATCTGATGACGTTCGGCAAGGTCATGGGAGGCGGCTTCCCCGCCGCGGCCTTCGGCGGGCGGCGCGACGTCATGGAGCACCTCGCTCCGGCCGGCCCCGTCTACCAGGCCGGCACCCTCTCCGGTAATCCGGTCGCCACGGCCGCCGGCCTCGCGCAGCTCCGGCTGCTGGACGACGCGGCGTACGCGGCCGTGGACGCGGCGTCCGAGCAGCTGCGCGGTGCGGTCACCGAAGCGCTGACCAAGGCGGGCGTCGCGCACCGGCTGCAGGTCGCGGGCAACATGTTCTCCGTGTTCTTCACGGATGCGCCGGTCACCGACTACGCGGGCGCAAGGGCGCAGGAGGCGTTCCGCTTCAAGGCCCTCTTCCACTCGATGCTGGAGCAGGGCGTCTATCTGCCGCCGTCCGCCTTCGAGTCGTGGTTCGTCTCGACCGCACACGACGACGGCGCGCTGGAGCGCGTCGCCGCAGCACTGCCCGACGCCGCCCGCGCGGCCGCCGAGGCGACGGCATGAGCGCCGAGGACCGTACGGGCCCGGGCGACGGCCGGGGAAGACCCGGCGGACGTGAAGTCCGCGAAACCCGCGGCGGCTCCGGTGAGGTCGTGACCGTGGTGCACGTCATGCGCCACGGCGAGGTCGAGAATCCGGGCGGCGTCCTCTACGGACGTCTGCCCGGCTACCACCTCTCCGAGCTGGGGCGCCGGATGGCCGACCGCGTCGCCGAGCATCTCGCCGACCGCGACGTCAGGTACGTCGTCGCCTCGCCGCTGGAGCGCGCGCAGGAGACGGCCGCGCCGATCGCCAAGGCGCACGGTCTGGACGTCGCAGGCGACGAGGGCCTGATCGAGGCCGACAACGTCTTCCAGGGCAGGACGGTCGGCGTCGGGGACGGCGCGCTGCGCAAGCCCGCGAACTGGCGCCATCTCTTCAACCCGTTCCGGCCGTCCTGGGGCGAGTCGTACGTGCACCAGGTGCAGCGGATGCGGGCCGCGCTCGACGCGGCGCGCGACGCCGCACGCGGCCACGAAGCCGTATGCGTGTCGCACCAGTTGCCGATCTGGACGCTGCGCAGCTTCGTCGAGCAGCGCCGGCTGTGGCACGACCCGCGTCGCCGGCAGTGCACTCTCGCCTCGCTCACGACCTTCACCTTCAACGGGGACAAGATCGTCTCCGTCGGCTACACGGAGCCGGCCCGTGACCTCGTACCCGCTCACCTGCGTGCGGGAGCGAAGGGGTCCAGGGGCGCCGGAGGACGCGGCGCCTGAGGGGCGGCCGGAGTCCGAGGGCGCCTCCTTCCCCCAGACTCCGTCTGGGAGGTGCCCCCAGGGTCGCCGCAAGTGCGGACGGCCCGTACGCAACGGCACAAGGGGGGCGCGGAAGATCGGCCCCGGGCCCATGCGAAACTTTTCACATGAGTCAGACCCGTGCCTTCCGGTACCGCCCCGCCCTGCTGATCGCTGCGCTCGCGGCGGGTGCGTCGGTGCTGGCCGGCTGCGGCGGGGACGACGCCGGATCGTCGTCCGGGGACACGAAGTTCGTCCGCGGCACCGGGCAGATCACCAAGGTGAAGAGCGGTGAGCGGCAGAAGTCTCCGGACATCTCGGGCAAAGGTGTCGACGGGAAGCGGCTGGATCTCTCCGACTACAAAGGCAAGATCGTCGTCCTGAACGTCTGGGGCTCCTGGTGCGCGCCGTGCCGCGCGGAGGCCCCGAACCTCGCCAAGGTCGCCAAGGAGACCGAGGACAAGGGCGTGCAGTTCGTCGGGATCAACACCCGCGATCTCGACCGCGCCAACGCCAAGGCCTTCGAGCGGAACTACGGCGTCGGTTACCCGAGCTTCTACGACCCCAGCGGAAAGCTCATCCTCCGCTTCCCCAAGGGCACTCTGTCCCCGCAGGCCATTCCCTCCACGCTCATCCTCGACCGCGAGGGGAAGATCGCCGTACGGGCGCTCAAGGAGCTCAGCGAGAAGGAACTGCGCTCCGCGCTCGACCCGTTGACGGCGGAGAAGTGACCCCGGCATGAGCGTGCTCGCCACCGCCGCGGCCTCCGCTCCAGGCACCGCCGCGCTGGCCGCGGGGCCGGGAGAGGTGAACCACACGGTCCTCAGCGGTGCCCTGCTGCTGGCCCTGCCCGTGGCCGTGCTCGGCGGCCTGGTCTCCTTCTTCTCCCCGTGCGTACTGCCGCTCGTGCCCGGCTATCTGAGCTACGTCACCGGCGTCAGCGGCACGGATCTGGCGCAGGCCAGGCGCGGCCGGATGTTCCTGGGCGCCGGGCTCTTCGTGCTCGGCTTCACCGCGGTGTTCGTCTCCGGCGGCGCCCTGTTCGGCGGTTTCGGCGCGACGCTGCAGGAGCACCGGGCGGTCATCTCCAAGGTGCTCGGGGCGCTGACGATCCTGCTGGGGCTCGCGTTCATGGGCACGCTCGGTCCGCTGTCCCGTCTCACCTCGCGCGAACTGCGCATACAGCGGCGGCCGTCCGTGGGGCTCGCGGGCGCGCCCATGCTCGGCGCGCTGTTCGGCATCGGCTGGACCCCGTGCATCGGCCCGACGCTCGCGGCCGTGCAGACCCTCGCGTTCAGCGAGGCCAGCGCGGGGCGCGGCGCGCTGCTGACGGTCGCGTACTGCCTCGGGCTCGGCGTCCCGTTCGTCGTGGCGGCCATCGCCTTCCGGCGCACGCTCGGCGCCTTCGGCTGGGTGAAGCGGCACTATGCGTGGGTGATGCGGACGGGCGGCGTGATGCTGGTCGCGGTCGGCATCCTGCTCGTCACCGGGGTCTGGGACCGGATCGTCTACGACCTTCAAGTCTGGTCGTCCGACTACACCGTGGGAATCTGAGATGCGTACGACGGACACCGGCACGGAGACCGGCAAGACCGGCAAGACCGGCGGCAGCACCCCGCCGAGCGACGGCACGGCCCCGGACGGAACCCCTGAGGGGACCCCCGAAGGGACGGCCGACGGGACGGCCGAAGGGACGGCCGACGGGACGGCCGAAGGGACGGCCGAAGGGACGGCCGACGGGACGGCCGAAGGGACGGCCGACGGGACGGCCGAAGCGACGGCCGAGGAGACGCGGCTGGCGCGCGAGGCCGAGTCCCAGCTCTCCTCGCTCTCCACCGCACCCGGCGAGGAGCGGCTGAACGTCCCCTCCATCGGAGTCGTCGGCTGGGTCCGCTGGTTCTGGCGGCAGCTCACGTCGATGCGGGTCGCGCTGATCCTGCTCTTCCTGCTCTCCCTCGGGGCCATCCCCGGTTCGGTGATCCCGCAGAGCAACGTCGACAGCGTCAAGGTCGAGGAGTTCCAGAAGAAGCACGACGTACTCTCGCCCGTCTACGCGAAGTTGCAGCTCTTCGACGTCTACACCTCGGTGTGGTTCTCGGCGATCTACATCCTGCTCTTCGTCTCCCTCGCCGGCTGCATCGTGCCGCGCACCTGGCAGTTCGTGGGCCAGCTGCGCAGCAGGCCGCCCCGCGCCCCGCGCCGCCTGGACCGGATGCCCGCCTACACGACGTGGCGCACCGACGCCGCACCGGAGGAGGTGCTGGGCGGCGCCCGCAGGCTGCTGCGTGGACGCCGCTTCCGCGTGGACGCCGAGGGCGAGTCGGTGGCCTCGGAGAAGGGATATCTGCGCGAGGCGGGCAACCTCGTCTTCCACATCGCGCTGATCGTGCTGCTGCTGGCCTTCGCCGCCGGGCAGTTGTGGAAGTCCGACGGCGGCAAGCTGATCGTCAAGGGCCACGGCTTCTCCAACACCCTCACCCAGTACGACGACTTCAAGTCGGGCTCCCTCTTCGACCCGGACGAGCTCGACGCCTTCGGGTTCACGCTGGACGGCTTCCACGCCACGTACGAGGAGTCCGGCCCCGAGAAGGGCACGGCACGCGACTACCGCGCGGACATCTCGTACTGGCAGGGCGCGGACGGCAAGGAGAAGCGGGACTCGATCAAGGTCAACCACCCGCTGGAGATCGGCGATTCAAAGGTCTTCCTGAACGGCAACGGATACGCGCCGGTCGTCTCCGTCAAGGACGGGGAGGGCCGCACGGCCCACCGCGGCCCCGTCCCGTTCCTCCCGCAGGACGGCAACCTCACCTCGTCCGGCGTCGTCAACGTCACCGACTACCGGAACGCGAAGGGACGCAAGGACCAACTGGGCTTCCAGGGCTTCTTCGTGCCGACGTTCGGCGGTTCGGGAGCGGGCACGATGTTCTCGCAGTCGCCGTCCCTGAAGTACCCGGTGCTCTTCCTCACCGCCTACCACGGCGACCTCGGTCTCAACTTCGGCGAGCCCAAGAGTGTCTATCAGCTGGACACGAGCCGGATGAAGCAGTTCAAGGAGCGGGACGGCAGCCCCCTGGCGAAGAAGCTCCTCCCAGGGGAGACGATGAAGCTGCCGGACGGCAAGAGCGAGCTGAAGTTCGAAGGCGTGCGGCCGTGGGCCCAGTTCCAGGTCGTGCACGAGGTCGGGAACGGCTGGGCACTCGGCGGCGCGCTGGCAGCGATCGGCGGTCTCGCCGGTTCGCTGTTCATCCAGCGGCGGCGGGTTTGGGTGCGCGCCGTCCCGGGAGCGGACGGCCGTACGGTCGTGGAGATGGCCGGACTCGGCCGCAGCGAGTCGGCCAGACTCCCCGAGGAGCTGGGCGACTTGGCATACGCCATGCAGTCGGAGGCACCGCCCGCGCAAGCCGAGGCCGAGGCCGAGATCGAGTCAGAGGCCCAGGACGCAGCCGAGGAACAAGCCCGAGACCGGGACCAGGACGGGCACGGGAACGACGACAAGGACGAGGACAGCGCCGAAACCTCGCCGCGAGGAGAACGCAAGTGAACATCGCCGCCGCCGGAACGAACGAGAGTCTCGCCGAGATCAGCAACTACCTGATCTATTCGGCGATGGCCGTCTACACCCTCGCCTTCGTCGCGCACATCGCCGAATGGGTCTTCGGCAGCCGCAGCAAGGTGGCCCGCACCGCCGCCGCGCTCAGCCCGAAGCGCGAGCAGGGCGCCGCGGACGGGGCCGCCGCCGAGCCCGCTTCCGGGGACGCCTCCGCCCGTACGGACAAGACCGCCGCCGCCAAGGCAGCCGCGAGCGGCAAGGGCGGCGCGACGTCGGTGCTGGAGCGTCCGCGCCCCCAGGTCGTCGTCCGCTCCTCCGCCGGCCGCCGCGGCGAACTGCCCGACGGCCCCGGCGCCGCGGCCGGTGACGAACAGGGCGATCTGTACGGCCGGATCGCGGTCTCGCTCACGACCCTCGCGTTCCTGCTGCACGTCGCCGGCGTCCTTGCTCGCTCGCTGTCGGTGCAGCGCGCCCCCTGGGGCAACATGTACGAGTTCTCGACCGCCTTCTCGATGGTCGCGGTCGGCGCCTATCTCGGCTTCCTCATCGCGAAGAAGAACGTCAGCTGGATCGGTCTGCCGCTGGTGACGACCGTGCTGCTGGACCTCGGCCTCGCTGTGACGGTGCTCTACACCGAGAGCGACCAGCTCGTGCCCGCGCTTCAGTCGTACTGGCTGTGGATCCACGTCTCGCTGGCCATCACCTGCGGCGCGCTCTTCTATCTGGGATTCGTCTCGACGGTGCTCTACCTCTTCCGCGACCGGTACGAGTCCAAGCTGCTGGGCGGCGGAGCCCCCGGCGGCTTCGCCACGTCCGTCCTGGAGCGGCTGCCCTCGTCGGCCTCGCTCGACAAGTTCGCCTACCGGATCAACGCCGCCGTCTTCCCCTTCTGGACCTTCACCATCGTCGCGGGAGCCATCTGGGCGGGCGACGCCTGGGGCCGCTACTGGGGCTGGGACCCCAAGGAGGTCTGGTCGTTCATCACGTGGGTCGCCTACGCCTGCCATCTGCACGCGCGCGCGACCGCGGGCTGGAAGGGACGCAAGGCCGCCTACCTGGCGCTGATCGCCTTCGCGTGCTTCCTGTTCAACTACTACGGCGTGAACATGATCTTCAACGGCAAGCACTCGTACGCCGGCGTCGGCTAGGGTCTGTCGTTTCGGTCAGGCGCGGGCCCAGCAAGATCCAAACGAGAGGCCCTGGTGATGTGACCGCTGGGTTCGCGATCACATCGCCGGCTCGTTCGGCTTGATCGCCGATCTGATTGATCCTTCTGTGCCGGTGGGGGAGGCTGTGCCGTACAACGAGGTATGTAAGGGGCGGTCAAGATGACTGGAGCGAGTCAGGCGCCGCTGGGGTCTGTACTGACGGCGATCGTCACTCCCTTCGACGACGGCCTCAAAGTCGACGAGCAAGCTTTCGTGTCGCTGCTGCGTCACGTGCTCGAGACCGGGTCGGACGGTGTGGTGGTGGCTGCGACCACGGGGGAGCCCTCCACTCTTACCAACGCCGAACATCTCAGGCTGATCGAACTCGCAGTCGCCGAGCGGCCGCCCGGCGCGAGCGTGATCGCCTCCACCGGTTCCAACGACACGGCGCAGGCATGCGCCATGACGCAGCGGGCCATCGAGCTGGGCGCCGATGCGGTGCTGTCGGTGGCCCCGTATTACAACCGGCCGAACCGCCGTGGTCTGCTGCGGCACTACACGGAGATCGCCAAGGCCGCCGGGAAGCCCGTCGTCCTCTACAACATCCCGACGCGCACCGGCATCGACATGCCGAACGATCTGCTCGCCGAGTTGGCCCAGATCGAGCACATCGACTACGTGAAGCAGGCCAACAACGCCAATCTCGCCCCGGTGGACGGGCTTGGTCTGTATGCGGGCAACGACGACGCCTTCGCCCCCACCCTCGACCTGAGCGGCTGCGGGGGCATCCTCGTGGGCAGTCACGTCGCCGGCCCCCTCATGCGGCGCATGGTCGACGAACCCCACCTGCGTGCGGAGATCGACGCCCGGTTGCGACCGCTCTATCAGGCGCTCGGCGTGACGACCAATCCGATTCCGGTCAAGGCCGCGCTCAACCTGCTCGGCCACCACGTGGGCGGCCTGCGCCTGCCGCTGGTCGAAGCCGACCAGGAAGAAACAGAAGTCGTCCGCACGGCGCTGGTCGCGTGCGGCCTGCTCCCTTGAGCCGCCGAGCGGCATGACTCCGCTCGCGGTAGCGGAGGGCCGTGTCCGGGCCTCGCTCCTCGGGCTTCAGCCCTTCGGCGGCGTCTCGTCCGGGCCGCCGCCCGCACCGTCGTCGCGCCGCCTCGACTCCTCCTCGCGGCGGCGCAGTTCGGCCTCCTGCGGTTCGGCTCCGGGACGCTGCTCCGGGGGGCCGGGATTCGCCGCACCGGGGCCGGGGCCGGCCCCGGTGGCCGTACCGCCGTCGGCGGTGCTCACACCGCCCTTGCCGGGCTGGTCGTCGTCCGGCTCCTCGTCGTCGCGTGAGCCTTGGGACTGCGTGTCGTTGATGGACTTGAGGAACTCGGGGTTGTCGTCCGGCGCGACCCAGCGGCGCTCGTCGGGACGCGTGGCACCGTACGGGGCGTTCTTGCGGGGCCGTCCGACGGCGAACCAGGCGACGGGGCCCAGCAGCACCTGCCCGAAGAGCAGGATGATGATCACCCACACCACCTTCGGCAGCTTCCGTACTTCCTGCTCAGGTGTGTTGAGGCAGTCGATGAATGCGTAGATCCACACCGCCAGAACGAGAATGAACGGCAGATACCTGAGCATGTGGGACGCCCCCTAGGCGAGCTGACTCGGCACGGCGGGCCGGAAGTGCGGTTGGTGCGGTGCTGTCGTTACGTACGTAGGCAAGCGTAACGGTGTCCGGAAGGCCCCGGGGGCGGCCCGTGAAGCACGCGGACCCATGCCGGATACTGGGGCGCATGGCTTACGACGATCTCCGCTCGCTGTTGCGGGCGCTGGAGCGCGACCGGGACCTGAAGCGGATCAAGGCGGAGGTGGATCCGTACCTCGAAATCGGGGAGATCGTCGACCGGGTGCAGAAGTCGGGTGGCCCGGCGCTGCTGTTCGAGAACGTGAAGGGCTCGTCCCTCCCGCTGGCCATGAACGTCTTCGGGACGGACCGCCGTCTGCTGAAGGCGCTCGGCCTGGAGTCGTACGACGAGATCAGCGAGAAGATCGGCGGCCTGCTCAAGCCCGAACTGCCGCAGGGCTTCGTCGGGATGCGGGAGGCCTTCGGCAAGCTCGGCGCGATGGCGCACGTACCGCCGAAGAAGGTGAAGGGCGCACCCGTCCAGGAAGTGGTCCTCGAGGGCGACGACGTCGACCTGGACGCGCTGCCCGCGCTGTTCACCTGGCCCGAGGACGGCGGCTCCTTCTTCAACCTCGGTCTGACGCACACCAAGCACCCCGAGACGGGCGTGCGCAACCTCGGCCTCTACCGTCTGCAGCGGCACGACCGGCGCACCATCGGGATGCACTGGCAGATCCACAAGGACAGCCGGAACCACTACCAGGTCGCCGCGCGGCGCGGGGAGAGCCTGCCCGTCGCGATCGCCTTCGGCTGCCCGCCCGCTGTGACGTACGCCTCGACGGCCCCGCTGCCCGGCGACATCGACGAGTACCTCTTCGCGGGGTTCACGCAGGGCAAGCGGGTCGAGATGACCGACTGCAAGACCGTGCCGCTCCAGGTGCCCGCGAACGCCGAAGTCGTGCTGGAGGGCCGGCTGGAGCCCGGAAAGACGCTGCCGGAGGGCCCGTTCGGCGATCACACCGGCTTCTACACGCCGCAGGAGGACTTCCCGGCGCTGACGATCGACTGCGTGACGATGCGCAAACGCCCCGTCTTCCAGTCGATCGTGGTGGGCAGGCCGCCGACGGAGGACGGGCCGCTGGGGCGGGCCACCGAACGGTTCTTCCTGCCGCTGCTGAAGATCATCGTGCCGGACATCGTGGACTACCACCTGCCCGAGGCCGGCGGCTTCCACAACTGCATGATCGTCTCGATCGACAAGAAGTACCCGAAGCACGCCCAGAAGGTCATGCACGCGATCTGGGGCGCGCACATGCTGTCGCTGGAGAAGCTGATCGTCGTGGTCGACGCCGAGTGCGACGTACGCAACATGCACGAGGTGGCGTGGCGGGCCCTGGGCAACGTCGACTACTCCCGTGACCTCACGGTCGTCGAGGGGCCGGTCGACCACCTCGACCACGCCTCGTACCAGCAGTTCTGGGGCGGAAAGGCGGGCGTCGACGCGACCACGAAGCTGCCGGAGGAGGGCTACACGCGCGACGGCGGCTGGCCGCACGCGATCGAGTCCGACCCCGCGGTCGCGCGGCTCGTCACGGAACGCTGGAAGGAGTACGGCCTGTGAGCGGCGACGCCGTGACCACCGGCGACGCACAGGCGGACATCCCACGGCCACGAGGCGGCGTACGGGCCTTCCTCCGTCTGGTGATGATCGAACACTCCGTGTTCGCGCTGCCGTTCGCCTACATCGCCGCGCTCACGGCGATGTTCGACGTGAGCGGCGAGGTGCGGTGGCGGGAACTGCTGCTCGTCACGGTCGCGATGGTCGGGATGCGCACCTTCGCCATGGCCGCGAACCGGATCATCGACCGCGAGATCGACGCCCGCAATCCCCGCACCGCCGGGCGCGAACTCGTCACCGGTGCGCTCTCGGTGCGTTCGGCGTGGGCGGGGGCGCTGGTCGCGGTCGCCGTCTTCCTCGGGGCGTGCGCCCTGCTCAACCCGCTCTGTCTCGCCCTGGCCCCGGTCGCCGTGGTGCCGATGGTGGTCTATCCGTACGGGAAGCGCTTCACGGACTTCCCGCACGCCATCCTCGGCGTCGCGCAGGCCATCGGCCCCATCGGGGCCTGGATCGCGGTGACCGGCAGCTGGTCGTGGGAGGCGGTGGTGCTGGGGCTGGCGGTCGGCGTCTGGATCGGCGGCTTCGACCTGATCTTCGGCTGCCAGGACGTCGCGGCCGACCGCGCGCACGGGGTGCGCTCGGTGCCGGCGAAGTTCGGCATCGCGGCGGCGCTGTACGGGGCGCGCGGCAGCCATGTCGTCACGGTGGCGCTGCTGGTGTGGTTCGGCCTGCTCACCGGGGCGGGGGGCTTCTTCTGGCTCGGGCTGCTGATCGTCGCGGGCGCCTTCGTCTACGAGCACTCGATCGTGAAGCCCGGCGATCTGTCCCGGCTCAACCGGGCCTTCTTCTCGGTCAACGGATTCATCGGCATCGCGCTCTTCGTCTGCGCCCTGCTGGACCTGGCGGTGCGAGGGCTGAGCGTGTCCGGCTCCTGACCGGCACGCTCGCCTGACCGGCACGCTCGCCGGCCCCCGCCGGGCACGGCGCGCGCTCAGTGCCAGGCGGGCTTGCCGCCTCCCGCCGTACGGGCGGTCGAGGTCATGAAGGCGGCCATGACGCCGCCGATCAGCCCGAAGAGGTGGCCCTGCCAGGAGATGCCGCTCTCCGTGGGCAGCACGCCCCAGAGGATCGAGCCGTAGAGCACCGCGACGACGCCGCCGAGCGCCACATCCGTGATGCGCTTGTCCACGAAGCCGCGCACGAGCAGATAGCCGAAGAGCCCGAAGATCAGCCCGGACGCGCCCGCCGTGTTGCTGCCGTCGGGTGCGACGAGCCACACGCCCAGGCCGCTGACCAGGATGATCGTGAGCGCGACGGCCAGGAAGCGCCCGGTGCCGCGCAGCGCCGCGAGGAAGCCGAGGACGAGCAGCGGCAGGGTGTTCGCGATGAGATGGCCGAAGCCGAAGTGCATGAACGCCGCGGGGATGACGTCGACCAGCTCGTCCTGCTTGCGCGGGACGATGCCGAAGGTGTCGAGCGAGTTGGCCGACGCCTGGTCGAAGAACTCCAGCACCCACAGCAGCGCCGTCAGGAGCAGGATCAGCTTCGCGGCAGGCCAGGCGCCCGCGCGCCGCGGTGCTCTGTCGCTGTTCGTGCTGTTGATGCCGGAGCCTGATCCGTACGCCATCGAGTCTCCCCCTGAGAGACAGTGAGCGGAGCCGATGCCCTGTGACCTTGAGGCCTTTGACCTTGGCCTTTTGACTTACAAACGTGGCAGAAGGCACCCGGAGTTCCGCACTCCAGGATCTCAAGACTCCAGTGTCTCAATGATGGCGTCAGAACTTCTCCGTGCCCAGAGCGCCGTACATCCAGGCGGCCATCAGGTCCTGCGGCTGGAGCTTCTCGGTGCCGGAGGGCGCGGTCACGGCGACGGCGTCGCCTCCGCTGAACTCCAGGCGCAGCGGCAAGCGGACGTCACCCCGCGTGAACTGGCCGAGGTCGAGCGTGAGCGACGTGAGCTGCCCGCGCCGGATCGACAGGTCGGCCGCGATGTCACCGCCGGGCACCCGGTCGGGGTCGACCTCCGCGCCCAGCGGCCGCAGAGCCGCGACCAGGTCCTTCGCCGCCTTCTTGCCGGGCAGCGTCATCTGTACGTGCTCCGCGCCGCCGCGTTCGCCCTTCGCGTCGAACTCCGCGTGCTCGCGGAGCAGGTCCTGCACTTCGCTGATGAACTCGCGCTGCGGCTGCCCTTCGAGGCCCGAACCGATGGTGACGGCGTCCCGGATCTCGCGGCTCAGCTCCGCCTGGGCGGCCTTTTCGTCCGGATTCCCGTCGTTGTCCGGATTCCCCGCCTTCTCGCCGCCGCCGTCTCCGTCCTTCTTGCCGTCTTTGTCCTTCTTCTCCTCTTTGTCCTCTTCCTCGTTCTCCTCGTCCCGCTGCCGCTCCGCCAGGGTCTCGGCCGCACGCGCGAAGTCGTCGAAGGCGTCCGGGTCGGCCCGTACCCACTCGCCCTTGAGCACGTCGCTGGCCGGCCTCAGCGTGGCGGGGAGGTCGTCGGCGATTTCCTCGATCTCCGCCGCCTTCTTGCGGGCGTCCTCGGAACCCCCGGCCTGCTCGACCAGCGACCGCAGGCTGGCGCGCAGATACAGCTTGTCGTCCACGGACTTGACGGCCGCGACGTCCTTGCCGCCGAAGTTCAGCGCGGCCGCGACGTTCGCGGCCTCCGACGCCGGCATCTCCTTCAGCGGCGTCTCCTCCTCCTCGTCCCCCGTACCGGCCGACACGGTCAGCTCGGCATGCGCGAGCCGGCGCGCCTCCTCCTTCGAGGCCCGGTGCTTCTCGCCGCCGCCCCGCGCCTGCGTGAGGAACTCACGGGCCTGGCGGGGTGAGGCGGCCACGGAGACGATGACAGTGGAGGCGGACTGGTCGCCGAGCTTCACGACGGCGTTGCGCACCTTCATACCCGTCGTGAGGCGCTCCGCCGAACTGCACGCGGCCGCAGACCCCGCGATCAGCGCCGCGCAGCTCACGACGGCGGCGGCGCGGACCGGCGTACGGGACCGGGACCGCACGGGCCGCGGACGGAAGAACTGTCCCGAAGGCGGACGGAAGAGCTGCATGCCCCGACCCAATCGCACAACGCCCCCGTGGCGCCAGTCGGTGTACGGAGCCGGGCGGTCTCAGGCCCCGGCGCCCTGCTCGCCGGTGGGCCGTCCCCCCAACTCGCCCTCCCAGCGCCGGTACAGCTTGTGCGGCACACCCGCCGCGTCCAGTGCACGGCCCGCGACGAAGTCGACGAGGTGCTGCGCCGTGCTGCCGCCCGCGTAGAAGGCGGGCGAAGCCGGCAGCACCACCGCGCCCGCGTCGTCCAGCGTCACGAGGTGCCTGAGCGTCTGCCCGTGCAAAGGGGTCTCCCGTACGGCCACGACAAGCGGCCGCCGTTCCTTGAGCGTCACGGAGGCGGCCCGCTGCAGCAGATCCTTCGACAGACCGAGCGCGACGCCGGCCACGCACGCGGTGCTCGCCGGCACGACGATCATCCCCTGAGCCGGATACGAGCCGGAGGACGGCCCCGCGGCGAGGTCCCCGGCGGGCCAGTGGCGTACGGCCGAGACGTCCGGGTCGAACGCGTCCGCTGCGCCGTCGGCGCCGAAGGAGAGCCAGCGGCGCAGATCGTCCTGCGCGTGCGCGTCGCGGAAGGGGTGCCCCGTCTCGTCGAGGATCGTCAGCCGGGCGGCGCGGCTCACGACGAGGTCCACGGACTCCCCGGCGTGCAGCAGCGCACGCAGCACGGCGGCGGCATAGGGCGTGCCAGAGGCGCCGGAGACACCGACGATCCACGGCCTTCGCGACGGGCTGGTTCCGGTCGTAGCGGTCACGTCACCGAGCCTACGCGTGCCTCCGGCGGCGCCTTCAGGGGTGAGGGGAGGGCCTTGAGGAGAGGTGTCTGAGGGTGAGCTGTCCCCATGCCTTAGATTCGTTACCGGAGATTTCGCGGAGCCCAAGGTTCCCCTGCCCCCGGGCGGGGCGACCCCGACAGCCGGCAACGGAGGCACCAGAACCCATGGACGCGGTGGACAGGCAGCTCATTCAGGCGCTGCGTGAGAACGGCAGGGCCTCCTACGCCGAGTTGGGCAGGCTCGTCGGCCTCTCCGGGCCGAGCGTCACCGACCGCATCAACCGCCTGGAGACCGCCGGGGTGATCACCGGCTACCGCGCGACGGTCGACGCGCCCTCGCTGGGCCTGGGCGTCACCGCCCTCATCGGCATCCAGCTCACCGACGCCACCGACCACGAGGACGTGGCGGAGCGGCTGCGTGAGCTGAGCGAGGTCGAGGACTGCTGGTTCATCGCCGGCGACGACTCGTTCATGCTCAAGGCCCGCGCCTCGGACGTGGACGCGCTGGAGACGCTCATCCGCCGGCTGTCGGGCACCAAGGGCGTTTCCCGTACGCGTACGACGGTGGTCCTCTCCACCAAGTGGGAGAACCGGGTCACCGAACTCCCGCAGGAGGCCTGACGCATTCCGTGTACGGGCCGCGCAGGCCACGGCCCCCGCACCGCGGCCACGCTCCGGACGCCGGACGCCGGACGCCGGACGCCTGCCCCGGACCCCGGACGGCGGCCGGTCCCTCGGCCGACGGGAGCGGGGAGTAGGCTCAAAAAGGCGCTTCGAAGCAGAAATCCTAGGAGGGCGACGCATGGACTCTGGGCTCAAGCGCGAGCTGGAGGAGAAGGTCCGCGCAGGTGAACGGCTGACGCGCGAGGACGGCATCGCCCTCTACGACTGCGACGACCTCGCATGGCTCGGCGGCCTCGCCCACGAGGTGCGAACGCGCAAGAACGGCGACGTCGTTCACTTCAACATCAACCGCCACCTCAACATGACGAACGTGTGCACCGCCTCCTGCGCGTACTGCTCCTTCCAGCGCAAGCCGGGGGAGAAGGACGCGTACACGATGCGCATCGAGGAGGCCGTGAAGCTCGCCAAGGCGATGGAGGGCGAGAACCTCACCGAGCTGCACATCGTCAACGGCCTCCATCCGACGCTGCCTTGGCGCTACTACCCGCGGTCGCTCAGCGCACTCAAGGAGGCGCTGCCCGACACGGTCTCGCTGAAGGCCTTCACCGCCACCGAGATCCAGCACTTCGAGAAGATCTCCGGCATGGACGCGAGCGAGATCCTCGACGTGCTCATCGAGTCCGGCCTGGAGTCGCTCACGGGCGGCGGCGCCGAGATCTTCGACTGGGAGGTCAGGCAGCACATCGTCGACCACGACACCCACTGGGAGGACTGGTCGCGCATCCACCGCCTCGCGCACCAGAAGGGCCTCAAGACCCCGAGCACGATGCTGTACGGGCACATCGAGGAGCGCCGCCACCGGGTCGACCACGTGCTGCGGCTGCGTGAACTGCAGGACGAGACGGGCGGTTTCCAGGTCTTCATCCCGCTGCGGTACCAGCACGACTTCGTCGACATGCAGGACGGCAAGATCCGCAACCGCCTCCAGGCGCGCACCACGATGGCCTCGGGCGCCGAGGCGCTGAAGACGTTCGCGGTCTCGCGTCTGCTGTTCGACAACGTGCCGCATGTGAAGGTCTTCTGGGTCATGCACGGGGTGCAGACCGCGCAACTCGCGCTGCAGCACGGCGCGGACGACATGGACGGCTCCGTCGTCGAGTACAAGATCACGCACGACGCGGACAACTACGGCACCCCCGACAAACTCACCCGCGAGGACCTGCTCGACCTGATCCGCGACGCCGGCTTCCAGCCTGTCGAGCGCAACACCCGCTACGAGGTCATCCGCGAGTACGACGGGCCGGACCCCGAGCGCCGCGAGTCGCCCCAGCCCATGCGCATCTGAGTCCCCCTCGGCCCTCCGGGGCACCGGCGGCCAGGACCGGGAGGCCGTACGTGAAGACCTCGTCTCCGGTCTGCGGGTGGCCGCCGGCGCGCTGCGTGGCTCCAGACCGCGGGCTCAGCGCCGCGCGGCAGGCTGCCCGGGCCCCTGCTTCGTCAACTGCGCGTCGATGCGGTGCTGTTCGACGGTACGGACACGGGCGGCGTGCGGCACCGTGGCCAGCCGCGGCTCGGCAAGCCGCCGCCGCACGCCCTGCACGACACGGTTCGCGGCGAACGTGGCCCCGTAGACGAAGCGCATCGACGGTCCGAACGACGGCGTGGCCAGCAGCCCGGCGAAGAAGAGCCCGGGGTGCGAGGACTCGAACCTGGCGTTGAGCTCGGGTGCGTCGCTGGTGCCGACCCGGTGCAGGATGCTGCGTACCGACTCGTCCAGCATCGGGAGCCTGGCCAGCCGCGGGGTGAAGCCGGTCGCGGCGACGACGTGGTCCGTCTCGACTGTGCGCACGACGCCGTCCGTGGACTCCAGCCGCAGCCGCACCTGCTCACCCACCTGCTCCGCCGCGCTGAGCCGGCTGCTGAGCAGCACCGGCACGGCGAACTCGAAGCGGTCGCGCAGCCACCAGGCACCGGCCGGGCCGAGTGCCGTACGCGCGATGTGCGTGCGCAGCCCCGCCGGCAGCTTCCGCACCGCCCACGGGAGCTCGGAGTAGACCCAGCTCGGCCAGCCGGTGCCGAGGCCGCAGTGCGGGTCGCGCATCGCCTTGAGCAGCGAGCGCTGGAGGGGCTGTGGCGGCGAGTTCCAGTTGATGCGGTCGGCGCGGGCGACGACCCGTACGTGCGCGCCCTCCTCGGCGAGCAGCGCGGCCGTCTCCAGGGCGGCCTGCCCGGCGCCGACCACCGTCACGTCCTTGTTCCTGAAGCGGCTCAGCTCGCGGTGGTGACTGCTGTGGGACACGAGTCCGGCGGGCAGCTTCCGCAGCGGGCCGGGCTTGTGCACGAACGGCATGACGCCGACGGCGACGACCACCGTACGGGTCACGAGCACTTCGCCCTCGGCCGTCTCGACGCGGAAGCCGCGTGCGCAAGGGACGACGGAGGTCACAGTCTGCTCGTCCGCCTCGGGTGCGGCACGCCGGCCGAACCACTGGCCGTACTCGGTGAACGTGCCGACCGGCAGGGGCCGTCCGTGCTCCACCGTGATGCCGCGCGCGGAGCAGTAGGCGGCCAGGGTGTGCGTGCCGGACGGGTCGGAGAGGTTGGAGGACCACGGCTCGGACTTGAGGTACATGCCCTTTGGCATGTGTTCCCGCCACGAGGACATGGGACGTCCCAGTACGCGCAGGTTGAGTCCGGCGGCCGCGGCGTGCGAGGCGATGGAGAGGCCGTAGGGGCCTGCGCCCACCACTACGAGGTCGTACATGCGTTTCCTTCTCTCTGATCTTTCACTGATCGCTCATCACGGGTGGTGCGGGAATGCGGTGCGGACGGCAGCTCCGGCGCGGAGGCCGGCAGCGCTGCCCTGACGGGTCTGACACGCAGCCAGATCTTGGATGCGCCGCGGACGAACCAGGCGCCGGTCATGGCGAAGAACGGCCGGGGGTCGTCGGCCGCGAACCAGGCACGCTCGACGACCCGGGGACCGCGCGCCCGGCGCCCCGTGCCGCCACCTCGGGCCCGGTCGTGCGTTCGCTCCCGGCGCCGCCCGCCGACGGCGGAGGCGCCTGCGGCCAGCGCCGACAGCAGGGCGTAGTTCTCGGCGACGAAGACCCGCCCCGGCCCGCCGCACTGCGCGGGTACCGGACGCCCCGTCAGATGCAGGTGCTGCGCCCGTACGACGTCCAGGCCGGCGTCGTCCGTGAACAGCCGGAACTGCGCGCCGGGCCGGGGGTTGAAGTCGAGCAGGTGGTACGTGCCGGTGGCGGGGTCGAGCCGGAAGTCGAGGTCGAGGATGCCGCGGTAGCCGACGTGCGCCGCCAGCCGTGCGGCCGCCTTCTCCACCTCGCGGTTGGCGGCCCATGTGCCGACCGCGGTCAGGCCCGTACGCGGGGGCCAGGAGCGGTCCTTGCGTCCCGCGCCGCCCACGAGGAAGCCGCCGTCGCCGGCCGCGTAACCGTGGAAGAACCAGTCCGTTCCGCGGCCGCCGGCCAGCCGCTGCTGCAGCAGGAGCCGGCTGCCGGTGCCGGCGCCGCGCTCGTACAGCTCGCCGGCGTCGGCGGGGGTCCGTACGAGCGTGGTGCTGCGCATGCCCTTCGGCAGCAGCCACGGCCTGCTCCACTTCGCGACCACCGGCGGCCCCAGCAGCGACGCCTCACGTGCCGCCTCGGCGGCGGAGTCCGGCGCCACTGTGACGGGGTGCGCGATGCCGGTCGCCCTGCACAGACCGGCGAGTTCGGCCTTGTCGGCGACGCGGGCCGGCAGGCCGGGCGGGGTGTCGGGGAGGAGAAAGCGGCCTCGCAGACGCTCGGAGAGCGCGGCCACGGCGATCGCGCCGCGGTCGTCCAGCGCGATGAGCACGGCCGGTCTGCCGATGGCCTCCGACACCCGGCACAGAGCACGTCCCAGTTCCGCTTCCGAAGTCCACTCCGGCGGCAGCGGATGCACCCGGTGCACGAACCGGGAGCGGTCCACCGGCCCCGATGCCGCTTCCGCGACGTGCACTTCGATCCCCGTACGTCCGAGAGACCTGATGGCTCCCAGCGATCCGTGGTGGAACGGATTGGGATCGAGACGGAGCAAAAGGACGGGGACTTCCGTGTCGAACGACGGCATGGGCATGTCCTTGCGTCATGAATGGGGCGAACAGGGAGAAAATATCCCCATTGGGCTATCAGACCGCACCGTGCCGTCCCGGAGGGTGAGGTCTGAAATGCGTGTTTCGCGGCCCGGGAGGTCGCCGACTGACCAGGAGGAGCGATGCGGAGCCCCAAACGCCGTGGCTACAAAGGAGTCTGCGGCGTCGTCGTGGCCGCCGGCCTGCTTGCCTCCTGTAGCGTCCTGCCGGTGAATCTGCCCGGTTTCGAGAGGGAATCGTTCATCCCGAGCGTCGCTTCGAGCGACGACGACAGGGCTCGCACACCGGATGCCGAGCCCCCGTCCGTCCGCTCCGCCGCTCTCCCGGCCATGGCCCCGCTTGCGCCGCTCGGCGCCTTCCTCCGCTCTGATTCGGGCGGCGTACGGCAGATCTCGGAGCTGCAGGAGTGGCTGGGCGGTACGGAACTGAAGGTGGGTCACACATATCTGCCGGGTGACCTGTGGTCGAACATCGAGGGCAGGCCCGAGTTCCTCGAACCCTGGACGCGCTGGCGGCAGGCCCGGCAGGACCGGCTCTTCGTGCTCAACGTGCCGATGCTGGAACGCAACGAGGACCGCCTACCGGACGACGAGGTGCGCGAACTCCTGCGCGACGGCGCGGCCGGCCGCTTCGACGCCCACTACCGCACCCTCGCCGAACGCCTGGTGCGGCAGGAGGCGCAGGACACCGTGATCGTGCTCGGCTGGGAGATGAACGGCCTGACGTACTCCCACCGTTGCGGCCCCGACCCGGAGGCCTGGAAGCGTTACTGGCGGAGCATCGTCACCACCATGCGCTCGGTGCCGGGGCAGAACTTCCGCTTCGACTTCGCACCGAGCCGCGGCCGGGACGTCCTTCCCTGGACGGAGTGCTACCCGGGGGACGACGTGGTCGACATCATCGGAATGGACACCTACGACCAGCCGGAGGGCATGTCCTTCGAGGAGCAGGTGAACGAGCCGTACGGTCTCCAGGCGCAGGTCGACTTCGCCCGGGAGCACGGCAAGGCCGTTTCGTATCCGGAGTGGGGACTCTTCCGCAACGGCGACAACCCCGAGTACGTCCGCCGGATGCTCGACTGGTTCGCCCGGCACAAGCCGCTGTACCAGACGCTCACCGACTACTGCCCGCACGGCGTGTGGCAGTGCCCCGACAACCCGGCCTCCTCGGAGACCTTCCGCGCCGCGCTCTACGGCCGTTCCGGTGGCAGGCCGTGGCCGTCACCGGGCGGGAGCGGCGGGACCTCGCCCGCGCCCACGCCGCCCGCTTCCCCCGGCGCGCCGTCGCCTTCGCCGTCGGGCTCCGCGGTGCCCGTACCGACGGAGCCGGGCTCGCGGGCTCCCTGGTACGAGCACTGCTTCGTCGTCGGTGACTTCTGCGTGCGGTTCGACAAGGGGCTGCCCGACTGGTGGACGTCCCGGCACAAGTTCGACGACGACTGACGGGCGGCAGGGCAACGAGAAGGGCGCCCCCGAGGGGGCGCCCGGCCGGGGGCGGAGGAGCCGGGGCCTACGCCCGGTCTCTCTCCGCCCCCGCCGCTGTGTCCGCGCCGGTGGGCGCAGCGCCGCCGGCTCCCCGGCCGGTGCGCAGCAGCGGTCCGGCGGCTCGGACGCGCCGTACGGCCTGTGCCGCCGACTGCCGCCCGGCGATCTGCGCCAGCTGCAGCCCCAGCGCCGGAACCATCTCCCGACGCGCCATCACCAGCCGCTGGTTGGGGACGGATTCGGCCTGCCATCTGAGCTTGTGCGGCTCCGCTCCGCGCAGCAGATTGAGCGTCCCGCACCCCCTGGCATGCGCCTGCGCCGCGGCGTGCCGCAGCAACATCGTGGTGATGTCCACCCGTTGCGACCGAAGCCGCGGGTGTGCTCCGTAGAGGTAGCCGCAGACCATGTCGCTGCTGATGAAAGTGATGTCCGAGGCGACGGCCTCGTCGTCGATCCGGTACTCGGTGAGCGTCGCGTGACCGCTCTCCGCCAGCTGCTCGACCGTACGTTCCAGATGCGCGCAGAAGCGGGGACGCAGGTGCTCGGAGGTCACGCCGCGGCCCTCCCACTGCATCTCGTGGAGTCGCAGCAGCGTACGAACGGCGGAGGCCGCCTCGGACGGCAGGACTTCGTGCTCCTTGATCCCCATCTTGTCGATCTTGCGGAGCTTCTGCCTGGTGCGCTTGGCGCTGGCCGCGGGCAGCCGTTGCAGCAGATCCTCCATGGGAACGCCGGGGAGTTCGAGGCAGGCGGAGTCCTGCAGTTGCCGGCGGGGTCCCGGCCACGCCTCGTACACCTGCTCGGCCGCGGCGCCGGGGCGCACTTCGCGCAGATCGATGACCGCCCCGCGCGAGGCCCGGTGCAGGGCTTCCGCGAGGAGCGGGGCCGCACCGGCGAAGTCGCGGTCCAGCAGTACGTCGCAGAAGTCGGTGATGCCGCAGCCGAGGGCGGCCAGTGTGGGGAGGGGCCGGTGGGTGAGCATCAGCGGTGCCGCGGCGACGAGCCGGCCTTCCCGGCGTACGAGCACGACGCGGAGCCTGCCCGCCGTCCCGTACGACTGCCACCAGGAGTGCAGCCAGGCATGGGACTGGAACGCGGTGGCGCCCGGGCTGCGGCGGCTCAACTCGTCCCACTCGCGGGCCAGACCGGCGAATTGCGCCGCGTCGCGGCAGACGGTGGCCGTGGTCATCGCTCCCGCTCCGTCCCGGAGGCGTCGCTCATGGCCTGCTCCGGACCGGTGGCGGTGGCGGTTGCTTCCGCGGGTGTGCCGGTAGCGGCGGGGCGGCGGCGGGACTGCGGGCGTACGAGCATGACCAGCCCGCCCAGGAGCCCGCCGGCGCACGCGCCCACCGAGACGGCGACGGTGCGGGAGGGAGAGACCGGAGTCGGGGGCGCCACGGCCTCGGAGAGGACGGTCAGCCGCGCGCCGGTACGTTTCACGGACGTCTTGGCCGTGTGGGTGAGAGCCTTCGCGACGGCGTCGGCGTTCTTCGCCGCCTGCGAGGCGTTGGACGAGGTCGCGGTGATCTGGACCATCGGGGCGTCGGGTGAGGTGCTCGCCTGGATGCCTTCGCGGATTGTGCCGCGGCGCAGGTTCGCCCGCTTCTCCGCGTCGGCGAGGATCATCGGGTCCGTGGCGATCTTGCCGTACGCCTGTGCGTAACCGAGAGCGCCTGCCGCCTCGGCCCGGCCGGAGGGGGAGACGACGACGTAGCTGATGGCAGCGTACTGAGGGGGCGTCGCCTCGGAATAGACCGCTCCGGCTCCGGCGCCCAGCAGCAGGCACAGCGGCAGCGGCCACCAGACAGGGATGCGGCGCAGCGACGCCTTGAGGTGCATGCCGAGGGAGGTCCTGGGCTCGGGGGTGCGGGGGCGGCGCTCCGGACGCGGGCCGGGACGGGTGCGGGTCGAGGCTGGCGTGCCGTTGCCGTTGCCGTTGCCGTTGCCGTCTCCGTTTCCGGCAACGGCGTTCGCCCGCAGGCGGGTCGTCCTTGTGAGGACGGTGGTCTTGCCGCCGCCCGGCTTGGAGGTGCCGGAGGTCCGCGGCGTTCCGGCGGTCCTCGGCGCGGTGCCGCTGGGGGAGGTGCCGCTCGGGGAGGTGCCGGGCTTGACCGTCACCTTCGCTCTCACCGTGGCCGCGCCGTCCTCGGCGGTGCCCGCCGGGGCAGCCGTCCCGCTCTCGGCCGCCGCCTTCGTGTCCGTCGCCGGGGCGGTGCCGGTGGCAGCCCTGGTCTCACCGTCCGAGCTTGTCTTCGTGCCGGTCGCGTCTGTCTTCGCGTCCGTCCTCGCGTCTGTCTTCGCGTCGGGAGCGTCTGTCTTCGTGCCGGTGGTGCCGGTCGTGCCGGACTTCGCGCTGCTCGTGTCGTTCTTCACCGCTTCGGTCCTCGTCGTCGCGTCGGGCTGGGTGGTGCTCGCCGTCGCCTCGGGGGACGCCGAGCCGCGGCTGCCGCCGGTGCCGGAGTTCGCCGAGCGGGCTTCGCGTCGGGACTGTTTCGTGCGCGCCGAGCCGCCCGCGTTGGGGGACTTGGCCGATCCCTTGGCGGTATTGCGCATGCCAGGACTCACCTCGATGTCAGGGGTAGGGACGTCGGCGCCGGTACGGGAGTCGCCGCGGAAGGCGCCGTTGCGGGCAGTTGCGGTGCGCCCGTCGCGGCGTGGTAGACGGCCATCAGCCGCTCCGCGCTGCGGGCGATGTCGTAGCGGTCCACGACGGCCGGTACGGGCAGCCGTACGGGCCCGGCCTTCTGGTACTCGCAGAGGAGCGCGGTGAGTTCGGGCACGCCCGTGCCGATCCGGCGCGCGCCCGGTGCCTGCTCGGGCGTCAGGTCGTCGATGGCCGGACACGTCACGTGCAGTGCGGGCAGGCCCGCCGCGAGGGCTTCGAGTACGGCGAGCCCGAACGCCTCGTCGGACGACGGCGACACGAAGACGTCCATCGCCGACAGCAGATCCGGGATCTCCCACGAACCGCCCCCGGACGGGGCGACCGTCCCGTCGCACTCGCCGAGCATGTGGATGCGGTCGAGTGCGCCGAGCGCCGAGGCGATGCCGTGGAGTGTGTCGCGTTCGGGGCCGTCGCCGGCCAGCAGCAGCCGCGCGTCCGGCAGTACGGCGACGGCCCGTACGAGCGTCTCGAAGTGCTTGCCCGGCACCAGCCGCCCCACCCCGCCCACCACGAAGGCGTCCTCGGGAATGCGGAGCCGCCGGCGTGTGGCGGCGCGCGCGGCGGGGTCGAAGCGGAAGCGGCGGGCGTCGATGCCGTTGGGCACGGTGTGCAGCCGCGCCGCGGGCACGCCCCAACGCCGCAGGCGCTGCGCGACGGTGTCGGAGACCGCGACCGTGGCGCTGCCGAGGCGTTCGGAGGCCAGATAGAGCGCGCGGACTCCGAGGCTGAGCGGTCTGCCCTCGATCGAGTCGTCGCCCAGGGAGTGTTCCGTGGCGACGACGGCGCGTACGCCCGCGAGCCGTGCTGCGAGCCGGCCGTAGAGGCAGGCCCGGTAGAGGTGCGTGTGGACGAGGTCGTAGCGGCCCTCGCGGAGCAGATGGACCAGCAGCGGCATGACCGTCGCGTCGAGGTTGCCGCTCATGCCCAGATGCGTGACGCGGTGACCGTCGGCGAGGATGCCTTTGCCCACGGAGCCGGGTGCGGTGAGGGTGAACACGTCGCAGCGGGCGGGCAGATGGCGGAGCATCAGCCTCAACTGCTGCTCGGCGCCGCCGACGCCGAGTCCGGTGATGATGTGCGCGATCCTCATCGACCGCCGCCCGCGTCGGTCCCGACGGCGTCGCCCTCGTTCTTCCCCGCTGCCGGACGCGCCTCCGCCGTGTCCGCCGTGTCCCCTGCGTCCTCCGTGTCCGCCGGCTCCGGCGGAGCCGGCGGGAGGGGCTTGCGGCGGACCGGATTCAGCAACCTCTTCAGGAAGAGCCGCGGCGAGGTGTCGGACGCGTCGATGTGCACCCTCGGCAGGGCGTGCATGCCGGTGAGCGCGCCCGGGTCGATGGCGCAGGCGTATCCGTAGCCGGAGGTGCGTACGGCCTCGACCGCGCGTGAGTCGACCGTCCCGTACGGGTAGCAGAAGCCGGCCGGCGCGGTGCCGGTGATGTCGGCCAGGAGGGTGCGGCTGTCCTTCGTCTCCCGTCGGAGGGTGGCGTCGTCGGCCGTCGTGAGATCGGTGTGCATCATGCCGTGCGAGCCGATCTCCATGCCTTCCGCCGCCGCGGCGCGGATGCCGTCGGCGGTCAGCAGCGGCTTGCGCGGGCCGAGTTCGTCCCAGGCGTTCTCGCCTCCGAGCCGGCCGGGCAGTACGAAGACGGTGGCGGTGCAGCCGTGCCGGTGCAGCAGCGGAAGGGCGCTGTCGACGAAGTCGGCGTAGCCGTCGTCGAAGGTCAGCCCGACCAGCCCGGCGCCCCGCCCGGCTGCCCGCGCCCGCATCAGCTCGCCGACGCTCACGCCCGACAGGCCCCGGTCCCGCAGCCAGCGCAGCTGCCTGTCGAGGCGGTACGGGGAGACCGTGATCCGGTACGGGTCGTCGGTGCAGCCGGAGACCGAGTGGTACATCAGCACCCAGGGAGGCCGTCGCCGCCGCATGCCTGTGCGAGCGATGGCCGGGGCGGTCACCGCCGCCTCGCGCGCGGACGCCGGTACGGGCACGCGTCGCTGCGGTGAGGGCAGCGGCAGAGCGGGGATGCGGGCACGGAACTCAGCGGACATGACAGAACCTTCGTTTGACGGTGGCGAACAGCTGCGGCACCTCCGGGGCCCGTACGAGAAGGGCCACGGACGCGAAGACGACCAGCACGGTCACGCCGCCGGCGGCGGCACCGGCCAGTGGATCGGCGAGGGCGCGGGCCACACCCCAGCCCGCCGCGGTGGCGGCCACGGCGGCCAGCAGCAGCCGGACCAGTCCGGCCGCGACGCGGCCGACGTCGATCGCGACCACCCGTGCACCAAGGCCGAACAGCAGGAGCAGTGCGGTGGTGAGGATCCCGGCCGCATTGGCCGCGGCGATGCCGTGAACACCCCACGGGTGCACCGCGACCGCACCCGCGGCCACGGTGATGAGAAGTCCCACGGCCATCGCTTTGGCCGGATACCAGGTGGGCCGCACGTCGGCGAAGAACGGACGCGCCAGGGCGCCCACCAGGCTGTGGCCGATCAGCCCGCAGCTGTAGACCCGCATCACCGAAGCCGTGGCGGCGGTGTCGCGTGCGTCGAACGCGCCGCGCTGGAAGAGGAGTTGGATGAGCTGAGGTGCGCAGGCAGTGACGTACGCGGCACCCAGCAGCACGACGATGCCGACCAGCGCCAGGTCGCGTTCCACACGCAGGCGTGCGCGCTGCTTGTCGCCGTCCGCAAGGGCCCGCGCGACGACGGGAAAGGTGACGGTGCACACCATGAGCGAGAGCACCATCGGCATCTGCGCGACCTTCTGCGCGTAGTTGAGGTGCGAGATGGCGCCGGCGGGCAGCGGGGCCGCCAGATAGCGCTCGAAGAGCACCTGCGCCTGCCGGCTGACGGCGAAGGTCACCACCGGCGCCAGCATCCCGAGGCCGAGCAGCGCGATGCGTCCGGTGTACGGGGTCGGTTGCGGGGCGGGAGCAGACGGGGGAGTGTCCGCCGCGTTCGCCCCGTCCGCCCCGTCAATCACGGGCGGAACATCCGGCGAGGCCGGGGCCCGCACTTCCGCCGTGGCCGTGGCCTGCGGAGCCGCTTCCGTCCCGTCCGGCACCGCCGGAGCTTTCGCGGGGCTTTGCGCGGCGGCCTTCGTGGAAGCTTGGGCCGCAGCCTTCGCGGCAGACTCCGCCCTGCGCACCGCCCTTGCCGATCTGCGCTGCGCACGCCAGGACAACTGCCGTACGAACGAGGGGAGTTGGATGAGCACCATCAGCCCGCCGCCCACAGCGACACCCAGGGCGGCCGCCCGTACACCCCACACGGTGTGCCCGGCGAACATCACCGCGATGATCCCCGTGTTGTACGCGACGTAGATCGCTGCGGGCGCGACGAAGCGCCGGTGTGCGCGGAGCGCGGCGCTGAAGTAGCCGGCCAGCCCGAACGTCACCACGGTCAGCGACGTGAGGCGCATGCAGTCGACGGCCGTGCGCGTGTCCCGGAGCCCCGGTGCCAGCACCTGCACCAGGAACGGGGCGGTGAGCAGCATCAGCGCGGCAGTCGCGGTGAGCGCCAGCAGCAGCCGGGGCAGGGTCCGCTGCACCAGGCCCCATACCGGGTCGGGCCCGACGCGCTCGGTGTCGGTGTCCGCGTCGGTGTCCAGCAGCACCCCGCCGCCGTTCCCGGTGCGCGAGCGGGCGGCGGCGCGGCGGGACAGGGCGAGGCTGAAGGCCGGGACGAGGATCAGCGCCATCGCGTCCTCGATGAGCAGCGTCGAGGCCAGTTCGGGGACTGTCCATGCGATGAGAAAGGCGTCGGTGGCGGCGTCGGCGCCGAAGAGGCTGGCGATCGCCTGGTCGCGCAGCAGACCGAAAACGGCGCCGGCCGCGGTGAGCGCCGCCGTGATGACGGCGGCGCGGGCGAGGAACCTGCCGAGTACGGGAGGACCGCCGGGTCCGCCCGGGCCGGCGCCGCTTCCGCCGGGTCCCTCCGCACCTGAGCCGCCCGCACCTGGGCCGCCCGCACCGGCGCCGCTTGCACCGGTGTCCGCGCCGGTCCCGCTCGTACCGCCGGGCCCGCCGCCGGTCACCGTGGACGTCGGAGCGTCAGGGGTCGTGGTGCGGGAGGCGTGCGTGTCCGTCATCGGGCGGGCGCCTCTTCCTCCTGGCTTCTCCCCCCGGCTCGCCCACGCTTCGCGGCGAGGGACCCCCAGGGAGGTGTGGCCGCGAGGGCCCACCAGGTGACGGCGCCCAGTACGACCGCGGTCAGTACGGTCGAGGGGCCCCCGATGTCGGCGTACAGGAAGTCGACGGCCTGCCAGACGAGCAGCCCGGCGGCGGCCAGCCCGCAGTCCGCGGCGCCCGGAGCCTCCGCCGCCTCGCCGGAGAGGTGCGCGGTACGCGCGGAGTGCAGGCGCCGCAGTCCGAACACGAGAAGGACGCCCCCGCCGCCGACGAGCGCCACGACGCCGATCAGGCCCTGTTCGCTGAGCACGAGCAGATACATGTTGTGCGGCGAGAGCAGCGGTTCCTTCTCGAACTGCATGCCCGCCCCCGCGGTGTCGCTGCCGGACGAGAGCCCCAGCGAGGCGTGTCCGTCGCGGTGCGCGGGGAAGTTCTTGGGGCCGACGCCGGTCGCGGGTGCGTCCTGCCACATCCCGGTGGCCGCCGACCAGAGGCTGTACCGGTCGGTGACGGAGCGGTCCGGCGCCGAGTTGATGTCGGCGATGCTGGTCAGACGCTCCTCGACCATCGCGGAACCGATGCCGAGGCCCCCGACCAGCACCACCGACGCCGTCGCCAGCGCGAGCAGTACGAGAACTGCCCGACGTACCCCCGCCAGCACCAGCACCGCCGTGCAGGCGGCCGCCGTGGCGATCCACGCGCCTCGGCTGTAGGAGACGACGAGCGGCGGCACGAGCGCCGCCGCGCAGCACATCGCCGCGACGCGCTGCGGCCGGGAGATGTCGCGTGGATTCGCCATGCCGAGGGCGAAGGCCGCGACGAGACCGAGGGAGACCACCGTGGACATCCCCATCACGTCCAGCGGCCCGAACGTCCCCACCGCACGGATGTCCTGCCCCATGTACGAGGCTCCGGTGCCGCTGAGGTTCTGCACGACGCCGACCGTTCCCTGTACCAGCGCCAGCAGGATCACGGCCCAGCACAGCAGCCGGAAGTCCCGCGTGCCGCGCAGCGACAGCAGCAGCGCCCCCGGCACCAGCACGAAGATCTGCAGGTACCGGACGAAGCCCGGAAGGCTCGCCCAGGGATCGGCGGACGCGGCGGTCGCCACCGCGAAGGCGACGGCCGGTGCCCCGAGCACCGCCGCCGCCGCGGGTGTCAGCCGACCGCCGCGTCCGCGCAGCAGCCTCACCAGGCACCACACCACCAGCACCAGGGAGGCCGCGTCTGCGGGAGTGATCTTGCCGGAGGTGGTCACATCGCCGGTCTGCACCGGCGCGCACAGGATGAACACGGTGGCCAGCGCCGGCGCCATCGGTGCCCACTGGCGCCAGAACGCCGGACTCGTCAGCGGCCGCCGGGGCGGTGCCCCGCTGCCGCCGTCCGTGCGTGCCCTGCTCCCGCCGGTGTCCCGGTCGTGTCCCGGCAGGCTCCGGCCACCGTCGCCGAGCGGCGGGCGCCGGCTCTCCGGCAGTGCGACCGTCACCCCGATCACCGTCCTTCGAGTCGGAAGAACGAGGTCACGGTGCGGAACATGATCCGTACGTCCTGCCAGAGCGACCACGTCTCGATGTAGTGGTTGTCGAAGCGCGCCCGGTCCTCGATCGAGGTGTTGCCGCGCAGCCCGTGCACCTGGGCGAGACCCGTGATGCCGACCGGCGAGCGGTGCCGCTCGGCGTAGCCCGGCAGTTCCTGGCTGAACTGCTGCACGAAGTACGGGCGTTCGGGGCGCGGCCCGACGAGGCTCATGTCGCCGCGCAGCACGTTCCACAGCTGCGGCAGCTCGTCCAGGGAGGTGCGGCGCAGCAGCCGGCCGACGGCGCTCATGCGGTCGTCGCCCGCGACGCTCCACAGCGTCGCCGACTCCTGCTCGTCCGCCGGCCGCAGCGTGCGGAACTTCAGCAGCGTGAACGGGCCGCCTCCGAGCCCCACGCGTTCCTGCCGGAAGATCACCCCCGGCCCGTCCGACATCCTCACGGCCAGCGCACAGCCCGCCAGCAGCGGCGCCGCGAGAACCAGCGCCGGCACGACCAGCACCAGGTCGAGCAGCCGCTTGCGCCAACTCCACCCGGAACCGGGGCACTCCAGGGACAGCCGCCTGCACGAGAAGCCCCACACGTGCGACGGGCCCGTGTCGTGCGTCCCGTGCACGCCGACGGCACAGCCGGGCCGTACCAGCCAGCCCGCCACGCCGCGTTCGCCCAGGTCCCGTGCCAGCAGGGCGTTCCGGGCCTCTTCCCAGGGGGAGTTGAGGAACACGACGTCCCGGACGGTGTTCTGGATGACCGCACGTGTCACGTCCGCAGGCACGACGACCACGGGCAGCGGCGCGTCGTCTCCGCTGCCGCTCTCGCCGTCGTCCTCGGCCACCTCGGGTTCGCCGACGAGGTCGACGAACCCGACCGGCCGCAGCCCGTAGCGGGGATGTTCGGCGAAGACCCCGGCGACCGTACGGGCCAGCCGTCCGCTGCCCACGATGAGCGCGGGACGCGGGCGGCGCCGTGCCCTCATGCGCCGGAAGCCGTGCACCAGCGCGCGGGCCGTGCCGCCGAGCGCGGCGTGTGCGGCGACCGCGGCCAGCAGGATCATCCAGCTCAGGGCGGCGGGACGGTCGAACGCCGCGAGCAGCGCGGCCGCGACGCACCAGGTGACCGCGGCGCGGGCGGCCAGCGCGGGGAGTTCGTCGAGCGCGTACGTCCGCAGACCCGGCCGGTACAGACCGGCCTGGGTGTTGAGCGCCAGTGCGCCGCAGACGACCGGCCCGAGCAGCAGGGCGTCCGTGTCCGCGCCGACACCCGCGCCTACGCCCGCGACGACGGACGCGGAGACGGCCACGTCGGCGCAGACGAGCGCCGCGGCGCCACGGTGCCGCAGGCGCAGCAGATTCCGGCGTCTGCGGAGACCGCCCACGGGCCGCGGAACGGGGGCACGGTCGACTGCGCGCTGCGGGGGCCGTACGGCGACGTTCCCGTCCCCGGGCGGAGCCGCCGCACCGTCGGCGGCCGGCCGGGTCGCCACGCGTGCGCCGCGGGACCGCTCCTCGGTGCTGTCCGTCGTCATCGTGCCGCCTGCTCACTGCCCGCAAGTGCCTGAGCCGGGCCCTGAGCCGGGGCGTCGAGCAGTTCCCGGTACAGGGAGAGCACCGCTGCCGCGCTCCGCCGTACGTCGAAGTCCGCCCGTACGTGCTTGCGCGCGGCCTCGCCCATGAACTCCCGCAGCTCCGGCTCGCGCAGCAGAGATGTCACCGATTCCGCGAGGGCTTCCGGATCTCCGGGCGGCACCAGGCACGTCTCATGCTGCTGCGACGGCAGGCTCTCCCGCGCACCGCCCACGTCCGTCACGACGACGGGGCGCCCGCAGGCCATCGCCTCCAGCGGAGTCAGTGCCATGCCCTCCCAGAGGGACGGCAGTACGACCAGGTCGGCCGCCGCGTACCAGCGGTTCACCTCGTCACTCGCGCCGGCGAACAGCACCCGCCCGGGCGCCGACTCGCTCAGCACGTTCAGCGCGCGCCGGTCGGGCCCGTCGCCGACGAGCGCGAGCCAGGCGTCCGGCACCGCCCCGGCGATGCGGGACCATGCGCTCAGCAGCGTGCGCTGGCCCTTCTGCCGGCACAGCCGCCCGACGCACACCACGAGCGGTGCGTCCGCGGGCACCTCGCTCAGCTGTCTCAACTCCGCACGGGCCGCGGCCCGTCCGCCCGGCTCGGCCTCCGGTACTCCGTTGTGCACGACGGCCCACCGCGCCACGACGCCGGCCTGCTCTCCCTTACGGCGCTCGGCCTCGCTGACGCACAGCACCCGGTCCGTCCAGCGCGCCGCGCGCCGCTCCCAGGCGCGCGCGAGCCGTGCGGTGCGTCCTTCGACGGCCTCGAACGACCACGCGTGGGGCTGGTACACGGTGGGGACCCTGCCGCGCAGTGCCAGCCGGGCTGCGAGCCCGGCCTTGGCGCTGTGCGCGTGCACGACGTCGGGGTCCACGTGCCGGATCAGCCGGAGCACCTGCCGGGTCTCGGACGCGACGCGGGGCCCGAGCTCCCGTACGGCCGCCCAGCGTTCCACCTCCGCACCCGCCGCCGCGGCCTGCCGGGAGAGGCTTCCGCCCTCCGGGCAGGCGACGACGGCGCGTACACCTTCCTGTGTCTGGGCCCCGACCAGATCGGTCACGACCCTCGCCACCCCGCCTTCGACCGGTTGTGCCAGATGAAGGACCGTCAGCCGGTCTCTTCGTTCTCTGCGCTGGGAAAGCACCCGAACGTCTCCTCAAACGTCACTACCGGACAGGCTTCTTTGCGGAATGGGATCTGCGGACCTCAGCGCCGGGCGTCGACCTGCGTGTAGAGCGCACCGAGCAGGTAGTCGTCGTCGCCGGACGCGAAGCGGAAGAGGAGACGGTTGCCTCCGGAACGCAACGCCTGCTGCGCGTCGAAGACATCGGAGTCGTATCCGAGCGTGTTGCGGTGCGCGGGAACGCGTCCCCCCACTTCGCGTCCGTGGTTGGTGATCGTCGAATTGAACGTGTCCTTCTGCGGGTTCGCCGAATTCGAAAGCGGCGTTCCCGCGCGCTTGTTCGCGGCCACCGTGAAAGGCTCGTCCCCGGCACCGCGGTCGCCGTCGTAGCCGACGACTCCGACGGAACCCTTGGCGCCCGCGGGGAACTTCATCGAACGCGTCGCGACGGGCAGCCCGCCGGAATTGCGCTCCGAGGCCGCGAATCCGTCCCACACGCTGAGATGACGCAGCGGCGACTTCTTGTTCTCGTACGCCACGACCAGAGTCCAGCCGCCCCAAGCACCGGCCTGGGACTTGCCCATCGCGACGTTGATCTGCGCCACCGTGTACGTGCCGGGGCCGCTGTCGCGCACCAGAGGCGTGACGTTCGCGGATGCCTGGTAGGCGTCCGCGCCGTCCGCGCGGCGGTGCGTGCGCACCGTGTCCGCTTTCACCGAGCGGTACGAGCCGCGCGGTTCGGACATCAGCACACGGCCGTTGTCCTTGGCCGGCTTGACCTCGCCGACGCGCAGGTTGCCGCCCCAGTACAGGCGCGCGTAGCTGACCTTGGCGTCCTTGGGCAGACGCAGGGCTGCCCGGGTCGAGTTGTACGTGTTGGGGTCACGGTCGACATCGGAGTAGAACATCTCGTAGTCGCTGTTCCGGCCGTCCCCGCCCTTCTGGACCGAACTGCACGGAGCTGCGTCCCCGACCGGCTTGCGGCACGTGATCGACGAGTTCGCGGCACTGGCGATTCCGCCGTGACGCGTCGCGTGATAGCGCTCTTTGAGGGCCTGGCCCTTGCGAGGTTCGGGGTTCGCCGCGGATGTCGCAGGCGGCGAAAGCGACACCGTCGCTGCCGCGCACACCACAGCGCAGCACAGGCCGCGCACCGCTGATTTCCTCTTGTCCACCATGGATGACTCCGTCTCCCGTCACGAAACAGAGCGACCTTTACAAAGGCGATCATTGAAATTCGGGCGGCGCGCCGGTCATCTTTACCTTTTCACTGACTAGCGGACACTTGATGGTGCCGATGGAGCCGAACAGGGCACCGGGAAAGGCGGGATGGTTGCCCTCGGCTAGGGTCTTGCGTATGCCGCTCACGTTCGAACTGGACCCGTCCGTCACTCCTCAACTGCGCGACGGCCTGTGCTTGTTGTGGGCGGACGTGACCAATGCGGAGGGCGCCGTCGGATTCGTGCCCCCTGTGACACCGGAAGCGATACGCCCGGACCTGCTGGCCCATCTCGTCTCCGTCGACGCCGGCCGTACGCGGATGCTCGTCGGACGCGACGCGGACGGCACGGTCGTCGCCACCGCGTTCCTCGTCCTCAACACACACCGGCTCAAGCGTCACTGGTGCTCGGTCTACACGGTCATGATCCATCCCTCGCTGCAGGGCAAAGGCCACGGACGGGATCTCATGTCCGCGATCGAGAAGGCGGCGCGGGGGATGGACGGCATCACCGCGCTGCGGCTCACCTGCCGGGGCGGACTCGGCCTGGAGCGGTTCTACGCCGGCTGCGGGTACCGCGAGGTCGGACGCCTCCCCGGCGCGATCAAGGTCGCGGACGGCGATCTGCGGGACGACGTCACGCTCTGGCTCGACCTCACCTAGGTCCGGGGCGAGGCGCACTCGTCCCGGGCGAGGGACGTCTCGGTCGAGTCGCACGTCACAGGGGGAGTGCAGGTCACAGGCGGGGGCCCGAGTGATCGTCCGTGGCGCTGTGTTTGACTGGATGACGGGCCGGCCGCCGCCCGGTGCCGCCGGACACGGCCCGCGTCCCGTGCCCCACGTCACGGCGCCGCCCGACGGGCGCGGCGCCCGTATCACCCGAGAAGTCCGGAGAAGGCCTCGTGAGCAGCAAGTCGCACGCAACGCTCCGCTACACCGCCATGCGGGCCGGCGTCTTCGCCGGCTGCCTCGTCCTCGTCGCGGTTCTCGCGTACACCGGGGTCATCCCGGAGGGCATCGGCAGGTCCAACCCGCTGTGGGTCGTGCTGCTGGCGCTCGTCGTCTCGGCACCGCTCAGCTTCGTACTGCTGCGCAGGCAGCGCGAGGCGATGTCGGAGCAGATCGTCGACGGAGTGGACCGCGCCAAGGAGCGGCTCGCGGCGAACCAGAGCCAGGAGGACGGCGTCGCGTAACGCCTCGCCGGGCCGCCGGCCCCGCTTGACCCGTCCGCCCCGTTCGACGGGACGTGGCTCCTGCAGCGTCGGCGGCGGGGACCCGTAAGGCTTGTCACACTCTCTTCATGTTCCGCCGGGAATGACCGGTGCCCGGTGGGGCGTTGTCGGTGCTCGTAACCCCCGGACAGAATTCTCTTTCCGGGGAGCCGCAGTCCACAGCCGAGCGGGAGTCCGACAGTGTCCTCGTCCCAAGAGTTCTCCGAATCCGCGGATTCCGCAGATTCCTCTCCCGGTACCTCGACCCGTGATTCCGCCCCGGCTCAGTCCTCGGCCCCTGCCGGGACGCCAAGAGGGCGGATACCCAGGATCCCGTTCTGGGCGCAGATTCTGCTCGGACTTCTCCTGGGCGCACTGCTGGGATGGGTGGCGCGCAGCGGCGACATCACCTGGCTCGGGACGGCACTGACCAAGACCGGCGAGATATTCGTCCAGCTCTTGAAGCTCGCCGTCGCGCCGCTCGTCTTCTTCGCGATCATGGTCTCGATCACGAATCTGCGCAACGTGCACAACGCGGCGCGGCTGGCGACCAGGACCCTGTTGTGGTTCATGGCCACGTCGCTGATCGCCGTGGCCATCGGCCTGTTCATCGGCCTGATCACCAACCCCGGTTCGGGCACCGGGCTTTCGGCCGGGGAAGCGGCCAGGCCGGAGGAGTCGGGCTCGTGGCTGGACTTCCTCACCGGGATCGTTCCGACCGACATCATCACGCCGTTCACCGAACTGCAGGTGCTGCAGATCGTGTTCATGGCCAGTGTCGTGGGCGTCGCCGCGCTCAAGCTCGGCGAGAAGGCCGCTCCGCTGCTCGCGGTGGGCGAGGCCGTACTCGCGCTGCTGCAGAAGGCCCTGTGGTGGATCATCCGGCTGGCGCCGATCGGAACGGTCGGCCTCATCGGCACCGCGATCAAGGACTACGGCTGGGACCTCATCGGCAAGTACGCGACGTTCACCGCCGACGTCTACATCGGCTGCGCGGTCGTGCTGTTCGGCGTCTACCCGCTCCTCCTGGCCACCGTCGCGAAGGTCAACCCGCTGCAGTTCTTCCGCGGTGCGTGGCCGGCGATCCAACTGGCCTTCGTCTCCCGCTCGTCCGTGGGCACCATGCCCCTCACCCAGAAGGTCACCGAACGGCTCGGCGTCCCGCGGGAGTACGCGTCCTTCGCGGTGCCGTTCGGTTCGACGACGAAGATGGACGGCTGCGCCTCGGTCTACCCGGCGATCGCGGCCGTCTTCATCGGCGAGTTCTACGGCGTCGACCTGGGCCTGCGCGAGTATCTGCTGATCGTCTTCGTCTCGGTCATCGGCTCCGCCGCCACGGCGGGCCTGACGGGCGCCACGGTCATGCTGACCCTGACACTGTCGACGCTGGGGCTGCCGCTGGCGGGCGTCGGCCTCCTGCTGGCGATCGACCCGGTGCTCGACATGGTCAGAACGGCGACGAACGTTGCGGGACAGGCGGTCATCCCGGTGCTGGTCTCGGCGCGGGAGAAGATCCTCGACCGCGACAAGTACGACCGGGCCCGCAGCATCGACGTGGACACCTTCGACCCGGAGCCCCGGCCGGCGGTTGCGACGGCGTAGCGCGCGGCCGTTGTGGGCCCCGTGAACTGACGGAGCCCACACCGGTCCTCGTGTCGTCAGAAGCGGTCAGGCAGTCCAGGGACGCGCCGAGGTGCTGACGGCGGGTGCTCGTTCGCCTCGCGGTTCTGGTTCTTCGCTGCCTTGCAGGTGACGTCCTTGGCCGGCAGCTTTCCGCTGCTCAGGTAGGCGTTGACCGCACGGTTCGCGCAGACCTTCGGGTCCTTGCCGTACACGCCGTGCCCTTCACCGCCTGCGACGTACACCTCGCGTGATCCCTTCAGGGCCTCGTGCATGCCGCGGCCGCTGGACAGGGGAGTCTGAGAGTCCCACTGGTTCTGGACGGTGAGTGCGCCCACGCCGTTGTCCACGTCGGTGACGGGCTCGGCGGGCTTGTTCCAGAACGCGCAGGGCGTGATGTTGGAGCCGAAGTCGCCGTAGAGCGGGTACTTGGCCTTGTCCCGGATCGCGTCACGGCGGTACTGCTCGGGGTCGCGCGGCCAGGCCGATGTGTCGCCGCAGACGACGGACCAGAAGGAGGCGGTCATGTTGTCCGTCATCTCATCCGGGGCCGCGGAGCCGCGTGCGTCCGGTCCGCCGTCGGCGGCCTTCTTCAGGCGGGCCACCGTGGAGGCTGCCTCCTTGGGGCTGAAGAACTGGCTTCGCAGCATGGCGCGGATCTCGTCGCCGTTGACCTTGTCGTCCTCGTACGGGATCGGCTTCTGGTCGGCCCGGGTGACAAGTGCCCAGAATGTCTTCCGGACCTCGGCAGAGGTCTTGCCGAGCTTGTACGTGCTGTGGTGCTTGGCGGTCCACTTGGTCCACCGGGCGAACGCCGGTTCGGCGCCCGTCGCCCATATCTGGATCATGCCCCGCCAGACCCGGGCGGGGTCGACCGAGCTGTCCAGGACGAAGCGGTCCGACTGCTCGGGGAACATCTGCGTGTAGACGGCGCCGAGATACGTGCCGTAGGAGATGCCCAGATAGGAGATCTTCTTCTCGCCCAGTACGCCGCGGATGACGTCCATGTCGCGGGCGGTGTTGCGGGTTGTGATGTGCGGGAGCTTGTCGCCGTTCTTGTCCCGGCACTTCTTCGCGACGGTCCGTGCCCACTTGACGTCACGGCTGAACGTCTCGCGTTTGTACGGGCGTTCGAAGTTCTGCTCCGCGGCCGAGAGGTCACAGCTGACGGGACTGCTCTTGCCGACGCCGCGCGGGTCGAAGCCGACCAGGTCGTACTGATCGCGAACCTTCTTGGGCAGCGAGTCCTTCATGAAGACAGGCATGTCGAGGCCTGGGCCGCCCGGACCTCCGGGGTTGAACAGCATCACGCCGTGCCGCTTGCCGGGCACGCTCGTCTTCATCCGGGAGATGGCCAGCTTGATCGTCTGGCCGGTCGGGCGGTCGTAGTCGAGCGGAACCTTGATCGTGGCGCATTGGTGCTTGGCGGGCATATCGGGGTCGCAGCGGTGCCACGAGGGCTTTTGGTTCTCGTACCGTCTGAGTGGGTCTGCCGCGGTTGCCTCCGTCGGAGCGAGTCCGGGGACAAGCGCAGCGGTGATTCCCACGATGAGCAGGGGTGGTGCTATGCGTCGTATCCGCACGACAGCCGTTCCTTCCTGTCAGCTTTCAGGTGGAATGACTGTGCCGTGCTGAGGAGTTCGGACGAATCCTTCTACGGGTCCGGCTTCGTACGACCTGTGATGGAGAGGGGTGAGACCTGCGTAGGAGGCAGGGGGAGCGCCCAGGCGAGCGTGCGTACGCGGGAGTTCGGGTGGTCGCCGTTGTTCAGCTCCCGCCCTCGGAAGGTGTCTGCTCGACGGACATCTCGCCTAGCTCCGACCAGTCGTCCTGGTCGATGTTCGCGTTGATGATCAGGGGAGTCTCCGCGAGATGCGGGGGCAGTTCGCGCCGTGCGGCCTTGAAGTGCTCGGAACCGACGTGCGCGGCGCCGGCTTCGTCGTCGCGGAAGGCCTCGACCAGAACGTACTCCGCCGGGTCCTCGATGCTGCGGGACCAGTCGAACCACAGGCAGCCCGGCTCGGCGCGGGTCGCCTCGGTGAAGTCGCGGGCGATGTCGGGCCAGCGGTCCGCGTGCTGGGGCAGTACCCGGAACTTCGCCGTAATGAAGATCATGCTGTTCTCTCCCTTGCCTGCGGTTTGCCGTTGGGCCGCCGCGGGGGGCGATGCCGGCAGGTCGGCGAACTGACGGCCGTGCGCCTCAGTCGGTCGACCGCCCGCCAACATACCTAGTTGGTCCGCGGCGACGAACGTGGCGGGACTCGCGCTCGTCCCCACCACGTTGCCGGGCGACGGGCCCACCCCCGTGGGCCGCAACGTGGATCAGGGCTTCGGGAGGCCGGTGATGTCCCGGCGGCTCTCAAGGGCCGCGAGCTGCTGGTCGCGCTGGCCGCCGCCCCTCAGCCGGCCGTACGGCGGCAACTCGCCGAGCTGCTGGCGCCGTTGCGGCGTGCCCGAGACTTCCGTCAATGGAATTCACCGCAGTCGGCTGAAGGCGCGTAAAGGCGCCGGGCATATGCCCTCGACTGCTGTTCGCGGAACCGTTTCTCTCCCATTCGAGAAGTGCTCAGTTCGATTGAGCGTCCGGGATGTTCCGTCGTGGGTGAAGTGTGGTCCGCGGCCCTTCACCTGCGCGGAAACGGGCGGTCCTGTATATCGATTCGGGGCTTCCACGAGGAGTCTTGCGTGTTAACTGTGCGGCCAGGCGTGTCAGTTGAGCTCGTGTCCTGAACGGCAGGCCGTCGAGCGGTATGCCTGAAATCAGTGAACAATTCAGACGGAGTATGCAATGGCAGTTGAAGGTGGAAGCAGCGGGACGCTTTCATCGGGAATAGTCAGAACGGCAGTGCCGGCCCGCCTGGACAGGCTGCCCTGGTCGCGCTGGCACTGGATGATCGTGATCGGCCTCGGGACGGTCTGGATCCTCGACGGGATGGAGGTCACGCTCGTCGGCAACATCGCCGGCCGGCTGTCCGAGTCCGGGAGCGGACTCGCCATCTCCTCGGCCCAGGTCACGGGGCTCGGCGCCGCGCTGTATGTGGCGGGAGCGTGTCTCGGCGCGCTCTACTTCGGGTGGCTGACCGACCGGTTCGGGCGGAAGAAGCTGTTTCTCGTCACGCTCGCCGTCTATCTGGCGGCGACGGCGCTGACAAGTCTGTCGTTCGACAGCTGGTGGTTCTTCGCCTGCCGCTTCCTGACGGGATTCGGCATCGGAGGTGAATACGCGGCCATCAACTCGGCGATCGACGAGCTGATTCCCTCGTACTACCGGGGGCGCGTCGACCTCGCGATCAACGGCAGTTTCTGGCTCGGAGCCGCGGCCGGCGCCATGCTCTCGATCCCGATGCTCGACACCAGCATCTTCGCGAAGGACGTCGGCTGGCGCCTGACCTTCGCATTCGGTGTGGTCCTCGGCCTGGTCATCCTGCTGGTCCGGAGAAATGTGCCGGAGAGTCCGAGGTGGTTGTTCATCCACGGACGGGGCGAAGAGGCCGAAGCCATCGTGAAGGACGCGGAGGCGCGCTGCATCGCGCAGCACGGCGAGGACTGCCTGCCCGAGCCGTCCGGAGAGATGGTCATCAACCCGCGTAAGCCCGTCGGTTTCGGGATGATCGCGCGTACGGTCTTCTCGAAGTACCGCTCGCGTGCATTCCTGGGCCTTTCGCTCTTCGTCGGCCAGGCGTTTCTGTACAACGCAGTCACATTCGGGTTCGGAGCCATTCTGGCGGCCTTCTACGAGGTGCCGCCCGGCGCGACGGGTTACTACTTCGTCGCCATTGCGATCGGCAATCTCCTCGGCCCGATTCTCCTCGGCCCGCTCTTCGACACGGTGGGACGCCGGATAATGATCGCCGGCACCTATATCGGGTCCGGCGTGCTGCTGTTCGGAACGGCGGCGCTCTTCGCCGGCGGACACCTCTCGGCGACGACGCTGACGGCATGCTGGAGCGTCGTGCTCTTCTTCGCCTCCGCCGGCGCGAGTTCGGCCTACCTGACGGTCAGCGAGATCTTCCCGATGGAGACCAGGGCCATGGCCATCGCGTTCTTCTACGCGCTGGGCACGGCCGTGGGCGGCATCTCCGGTCCGCTGATCTTCGCCGAGCTCACGGAGCACGGCGTCCTCGGTGACACGACCCTCGCCTTCCAGATCGGTGCCGGGCTGATGTGCCTCGCCGGTGTGGTCGCGGCGTTCCTGGCCGTGCCGGCCGAACGGCGTTCCCTGGAGGACATCGCGACGCCGCTCTCCGCTGAGGAGCCGGCGCACTGACACGAGCCGTCCGAGCCCGCCGGTACGGGGGTGCCGTGACCGGCAATGTTTGGCCGTCAAGGAGCGTCGTCCGGTGCGTGCGATCGCAAGGCGGCCGGAAGTCCTTGTAGCGGAGCTACCAGGGCTTTTGGCCAACGTAGCGAGCGTGCGTGCAGGGCGGCGCGACAGGTCAAAGCTTGCCGGGAGGGGCACCGGTCCGGGACGCCTTACGGGGTGGCCTGGCCGGGACGTACCGGCGGGCTCTCGTCGTTCCGGCCCCTGGCGGCCGCCGGTGCCGGATCCCGTGGGGCCCCGCGTCCGGTCATGGCGAAGACCCCCGGTCCCGGAGCCGTGCGGGGCTTCCGGTCGCGGAGGTCTTCGGGTCTCGCTGCTCGCCCTGTGGCGGCTGCTTCGAGGGCCGGGCGGTAGCGGCCTTGCGTGGCTACTGCGCCTCGCCGGCCTCCCCTTCAGGGTGCATCTGACCGCGGGCCGTGATGACGCGGCTGATGAGGTGCTCGTAGACCAGCGCCCCGATGACGCCGCCGATGAGAGGGCCGACGATGGGGATCCACCAATAACCGCTGAACCAGTCGAAACTGCCTGGGAAGGCGATCGCCCCCCACCCTTCGAAGAAGGTGAAGAGCCGGGGCCCGAAGTCGCGGGCGGGGTTGATGGCGTACCCGGCGTTCGTGCCGTAGGTCAGGCCGATCGCGACGACGACGAGACCGATGAGGAACGGCCCCATGTTCGACATCGGTGCCGTGTTGCGCATGTCGATGAGCGCGCAGACGAGAAGAAGCAGGAACGCGGTGCCGACGATCTGATCCAGGAACGGCCCCCACCACGAATTCCCGAAATACTCGGCCGGGAAGGTCGCGAAGATGGAGAAGGTCGGCAGAGATTTCTCTCGTCCTGTTCCTTCCTTGGCGTTGAACGCGTCGATCGCCCAGCGGTACGTGGCGTAGACGAGCGCGGCGGCGATGAAGGCGCCTACCAGCTGCGCCGCCCAGTAGGGAAGCACCTTCTTCCATGGGAAGTGGCCGCGCACCGCGAAGCCGAGCGTCACGGCCGGATTGATGTGGGCGCCGCTGATGCCTCCCGCGACGTACACGCCGAAGACGACCGCCAGGCCCCATCCCCAGGAGATGATCAGCCAGTTCGAGGGGCCGAAGTCCCCGGTCTGCCGTCCCGAACCGGAGAGGCCGACGACGGCGACGGCCACCGACCCGCAGCCGATCAGGATGAGTACGAAGGTGCCCAGGAACTCGGCGATCAGCTCGCCGCCCAGTCCGGATCTGTAACCGAGTCGGCGCGGACTGCTCCTCGGGTGTTGCTCAGCCATCGGCACTCCTTGCTCGTTCGGAACCGCCCTGCCTGCCCTCTCCGAACGGTAAGCAGGGGGACATCGCACGAAGTGCGCCTGACGGCGAGTCATCCTGTATGTCAATCCGATGGCGTATGACGTACCGGTGTCTCACCGCGGGGCGGTGCGTGGACGCCGAGGCTCAGGAGTCGCCGGCGGGGTCCGGCGCGAGTTTCTGCTGCCGGTGTCCGATGAGGATCTTGGCCGGCAGCAGAGCGAGCCAGACCCACTTGGCCGCCGCGGGTGAGACGAAGGCGAGCGGGACGGTGACGCCGAAGACGAGCACCGTGGAGACCAGGTCGGCGGTGTCGAGACGGCGCGCCCGCCGCCCGGCCGCGTCGCGTGCGGGGCCGAGACGCCTGTGCGAGGTGAGCAGCAGTGTCATGTGTACGGCGTTGAGAGCGGCGACGCTGAGGCCGTAGACGGCGACGGCCAGCGGCTCGTTGCTGTACTCGGCGAGCAGGGCGGTGGGGAAGGGCAGCAGTGCCGTGAGGCCCAGACCGAGCAGGGTCAGCCCGGTGACCTTGCCGTCCACGACGGGGAACGCGGCCAGGATGCGCCGGTGGTCGAGCCAGAACTCCGCGATGACCGCGAAGCTCAGCGCGTACGCGGCGATGTGGGGGAGGGTCAGATGCACGGCCTCGCGGAAGTCCTCGCTGCTGAGCCCGCGTCTGACGGTGATGTCGAGCACCAGCAGGGTCATGGCGAAGGCGAAGACGTTGTCCGAGAGGCTCTCCAGGCGTTCGAGCCCGCCGCCTCCCCGGTGGGCGGAGGCCGATGTCTGATCCACGTCCCGGATGGTAGGGGTGCGGTCGTGAAGCCCGACCGATCCCGCGCCTGTGCCGTCCGGAGTCGTACGGGAGTGCGGGGCGCGGCCGGGGCGCCGGCGGCGGGGGTTCCCGTACGGCTCACGCCTTACGCGCGACGGGGCGCTTGCCAGGTGCGTTGACGGAGGGTCCGCGTACGCTTACATCCGAGGATTCCGTGGGGAGACGGGGGAGATGGCGCGGAGGGGTAGCCAGGTGGGGACCAAGAGCAGAAACACCGGGGGGCGTCGGCGGATGCCGCGGGAGGTGCGCGAGCGTCAGATGCTCGACGCGGCCGTCGCGGGCTTCGCGCGGCACGGATATCAGGCGGCGTCGATGGACGACATAGCCGAGGAGGCGGGGGTCTCCAAGCCGCTGGTCTATCTGTATCTGAAGTCGAAGGAAGACCTGTTCACGGCGTGCATACGAAGGGAGCGGGCCGCTCTCGTCGATGCCGTGCGGGGCGGCACGGTGAAGGGAGGGCGGGGTGCGGAGTCGCAGAGCGCGGCGCGGGACCGCCCGGAGCACCCGGACCGCCAGGACCGTTCGGAGGGCCCGGGCAGCGATGCCGAGCAGCAGCTGTGGAAGGGGTTCTGCGCGTTCTTCGCGCACACCGCGGCACGGCCGGACGGCTGGTCCGTACTGCACCGGGCCGACACCCAGGGCGAGCCGTTCGCCCGTGAAGTCGCCGGGATGCGGGCGGAGATCACGGAGCTCGTGACGCTGCTGCTGAGCAGGGCGGCCGTGGACGCGGGCTGCGACCTGAAGTTCGCGGAGCGCGAGGTCTCCGCGCTCGCACACGCCATGGTCGGTGCGGCCGAGTCGCTCGCATGCTGGGCCAACGCCCGTACGGACGCGGTGCCTTCGGCGAAGGAGACGGCGGCCACGCTGATGAACTTCTGCTGGACGGGCCTGGAGCAGATGATCAAGGGTGCTCGCTGGTCACCTCACCACTGAGGTGCAGCCGCTGCCGTTCCCCGTCGCCGTCACCGCCGCTGCGCAACTCGAAGCGGTGCACGCGCACGGGGGCGCGGTAGCCCCCGGCCGAGGCGGTCGGCTCGTCCACGCAGTAGGCGACGCGGGACGGGAGCAGCACCGGAGCCTTGAACTCCGCGCGGGCGGTGAGCTGTTCACCGCCCGCGGCGGCGCCGGTCCCGGCGAGGGAGCGGGCGAAGCTCCACATGCCGTGCGCGATGTGGCGGGGGAAGCCGAAAAGCTTCGCGGTCAGCGGGTGCAGATGGATGGGGTTGCGGTCGCCGGAGGCGCGGCCGTAACGGCGTCCGAGGCCGGACGGCAGATCCCAGTGCTCGCGCAGGGGGAGCGGTGCCGAGGGCTGTCCGGGACCGTCGTCGCGCGTGCCTCCCTGGGCGCTGTCCTGGCCGCCGGGCTTACCGCTGGGCTCGTCCGGGGCGCCGGCCGTGCGGTGGCGGCACAGATAGGTGCTCCGCGAGTGCCACACGAGCCGGCCGTCCAGCCGGGCCTCCGTCACCACGTCGAAGCTGCTGCCGCGCCGGTGCGGTGCCAGCCCGTTCGCGTACACGGAGATCTCGGGGCGTTCGCCGGGCCGCAGCGCGCGGTGCTGGGTGAGTTCGACCCCGGTGTGGACGAGGCCGAGTACCGGGAAGGGGAAGTCCGGCCGCGCCATCAGCTGCATCGCGAGGGGGAAGCCCAGCACGTGCGGATAGCTGGGCGGAGCCGGCGCCTGCACAGGCGGCTGCCCCGCCGGGAGCTGCCCTGCGTCGCCGCCCGTGCCGAAGCCGCACACGCGGTTGTACGCGCGCAGCCGCCCGGCGTCGATGCGCGCGTCCGGAAGCATCAGCCGCACGGCGGGCAGCCGCGCCTGCTCGTACGGACCGCGCTTGGACCGGGACGCGATTGCGCCCCGCGCGAGGACCACGGGCAGCCGGGGCGGTGCCGAAAGACGGTGAACGGTCATGGTGCTCACGCTCCCAGCAGGCTCTGGCCGCAGACCCGGACGACCTGGCCGTTGACGGCGTAGGAGTCCGGCCCCGCGAGCCAGGCGGTGGTCTCGGCGACGTCGACGGGAAGGCCGCCCTGGGAGTGGGAGTTCATGCGCCGGCCCGCTTCGCGGATGAAGAAGGGGACGGCCGCCGTCATCTTCGTCTCGATGAAGCCGGGGGCGACCGCGTTGACCGTGACGCCGTGCTCCGCGGCGGCCCGCGGCGCGAGCGACCGTACGAGACCGATGATCCCGGCCTTGCTGGCCGCGTAGTTGGTCTGGCCGACGTTGCCCGCGATGCCCGCGATGGAGGCGGTGGCGACGACGCGGCCGGTGCCGCGCCGGAGTGCGCCCGCCGTCAGCAGGTGGTCCGTCGTGCGCAGCACCGAGGCCAGGTTGACCTCCAGCACCTGGTTCCACCGCTCGGCCTTCATGTTGGCGAGCTTGCGGTCGCGGGTGATGCCGGCGTTGTGGACGAGGACGTCGAGACCGTCCGCCGGGAGGGCGTCGGCGATGCGGGCGCCCGCGTCCTCCGCGGTGATGTCGAGCGGCAGCGCGGTGCCTCCCAGCGACTCGGCGACGCGCGCCAGATCGGCCTCCGCCTGGGGGACGTCGAGGCAGATGACGTGTGCGCCGTCCCGCGCCAGCGTCGCCGCGACGGACTCGCCGATGCCGCGTGCGGAGCCGGTGACGAGGGCGGTTCGCCCGTGGAGCGGTCGCTGCGGCCCGTCGGCCGCCGCCGCTCCGGACGGGGCCGCCGCCCCGGACGCGGCTGCCGCCGCTCCGGCCGCCGCCGCTGCTCCCGGTGCGGGTTCACCGATCTCGATGACCTGGCCGCTGACGTACGCCGACCTGGGCGAGAGCAGAAAGCGGAGTGTGGACCCGGCGTCCGCAGGCGTCGCGCCGGGCGCGAGCCGCACGAGCTGAACCGTACGTCCGCCGCCGGTCTCCTTCGCGAGCGAGCGTACGAAGCCCTCCAACGCCTGCTGGGCCGCGGCCTGATGGTGGTCGCCGTCGTCGGGCCGGGCCCCGAGCACCACGATGCGGCCGCAGCCGGCGACGGAGCGGAGCACCGGGTGGAGGCATTCGTGCACCGCACGCAGTTCCGGTACGTCGCGAATGCCCGTAGCGTCGACGACCACGGCGGCGTGGCGCGCAGCCGCCCGGTCCTCGCCCCCTTCCGCGCCGCCGGTGTCCGTGCGGACGGGGAGGCCGGCAGCGTCGAGTGCCGCCGCCAGCTCCTTGCCGTGCGTACCGGCGTCGCGCGGCGGCACCGCCGTGAGGTGCAATATGTCATCTCCCCGCAGCACGGGCCGCTCCGCCGACCAGCGGTGCAGCGGTACGGGACGGGGGAGGCCGAGCCGGCGGGAGAGGAGGCGGCCGGGACGTGTGTTGGTCCAATGCAGATAGCGGTCAGCCATTCCCTCGGTCCTCCGGCTCGCGTAAATTTACTTCCGAGTAAGGTTACTTACAGGTCAGGAGTTTGGTCGAGGATGAGTTCCAGCGGCCTCATGAGTTCCAGCCCTCCGCGCCGCGTCGCGGTGATCGGCGGCAGCCGCATCCCCTTCGCGCGTTCCGACGGACCGTACGCGAACTGCTCGAATCAGGAGATGCTCTCCGCAGCGCTCGACGGGCTCGTCGAGCGGTACGGACTGACCGGCGAACGCGGCGTCGGAGAGTTCGTGGCCGGCGCCGTACTCAAGCACAGCCGTGACTTCAACCTCGCGCGGGAGACCGTCCTCGGCTCCCGGCTCGACCCGCGCACTCCCGCCTACGACATCCAGCAGGCGTGCGGCACGGGCCTTCAGGCGGTCATCTCCGTGGCCAACAAGATCGCGCTCGGCCAGCTCGACGCGGGCGTCGCGGGCGGCGCCGACACCGCGAGCGACGCGCCCCTGGGCGTCAACGACGAACTGCGGCGCATCCTGCTGGCGGCGCGCAGGGCCAGGACGCTCAAGGAACGGGCGAAGGAGATCGCGCGCGTGCGCCCGCGGCACCTCGTGCCCGAGATCCCGCGCAACGCCGAACCGCGCACCGGCCTGTCCATGGGCGAACACGCGGCACACACCGCACGCGAGTGGGGCATCACCCGGCACGAGCAGGACGTGCTAGCCGCCGCGAGCCACCGCAACCTCGCGACCGCATACGACAGCGGCTTCCTGCACGACCTGGTCGTACCCTTCCGCGGCCTGGCCCGGGACCAGAACCTGCGCCCCGGCACCTCCACGCAGAAACTCGCCGAGCTGCAGCCGGTCTTCGGTACCGGCGAGGCGGACGCCACCATGACCCCCGGCAACTCCACGCCGCTCACCGACGGCGCCGCGACGGTGCTGCTCGCGAGCGAGGAGTGGACCGAGCGGCACGGGCTGACGCCGTCGGCGTACCTGACCGCGTACGAGACGGGAGCCGTCAGCTTCTTCGACGAGGACGGCAGGCCCGGCGAAGACGGGCTGCTGATGGCGCCCGCGTACGCCGTGCCCAGGATGCTGGAGCGGGCCGGACTCGGCATCGAGGACTTCGAACTCTTCGAGATCCACGAGGCGTTCGCGTCCCAGGTGCTGGCCACCCTCGCGGCCTGGGAGAAGCGGGGGCTCGCCCCTGTGGACCGCGAACGCCTCAATGTCGCCGGCTCGTCGCTGGCGACCGGACACCCCTTCGCCGCGACCGGCGCCCGCATCGTCGCCACCCTCGCCAAGCTCCTCGCCCAGCGGGACGGGGCCGAGGCGGGGGCGCGCGGCCTGATCTCCGTCTGCGCGGCCGGAGGGCAGGGGGTGACCGCCGTACTGGAGAAGGCCTGACGGCCTCCCTGCGGACGGCCGGGCGGGACGAGCCCGGCGAGCCGGATGAGCCCGGCGGTTCGCAGACCCGGCTGTCCGCGGATCCCCGCGGTCCGCGGATCCGCCGAAACGACGAGGTATCTCACGAAGAGGAGCCGCTCGTGACGACCCAGCCCGCAAGCCAAGCCCCGGCGCCCGCCACCACCGCGGGCCCCACGCTCGTCGAGCCGGAGAAGGAGGTGCTGGACGGCGTCGTACGGGAGGTCACCATGCCGCCGTTCGCGCCGGCGGTCACGAGCGGTTCTCTGGGGGACATCCCCTTCACCAACGCCGTGGAGGCGCCCTTCGAAGCGGTGCTCAGCCGCAAGCGGCCGGACGGCACATGGCGCGACGTGACCGCTTCCGAGTTCGCGCAGGAAGTCCTCAACACCGCCAAGGGCCTCATCGGTCTCGGCTTCGAAGCGGGCGACCGCATCGCCATCATGGCCCGCACCACGTACGAGTGGACGCTGCTCGACTTCGCGGGCTGGGCGGCCGGGCTCGTCACCGTCCCCATCTATCCGACGTCCTCCGCGGCGCAGGCCCGCTACATCCTCCAGCACTCGGGTGCGCGCGGCTGCGCCGTGGAGAACGTCGAGCAGTCGCGGATGCTCGCCGACGAGCGCGGCGCGATGCCCGCCCTCGAACACCTCTGGCAGCTCGACGCCGGTGCGGTCTCCCAGATTGCGCACTCGGGGAGGGAGCTGGAGGACGACGTGGTCGCCGCGCGGCGCGGCCTGATCGCCCCCGAGCACATCGCGACCCTCATCTACACCTCCGGCACCACGGGACAGCCGAAGGGCTGCGTCCTCACCCACGGCAATTTCTTCGCCGAGGTGGACAACGACATCGAACTGCTGCACCCGGTCTTCAAGTCCGTCAGCAAGGACCCGGCCTCGACGCTGCTCTTCCTGCCCCTCTCGCACGTCTTCGGCCGGATGGTCGCCGTCGCGTGCATGAGGGCGCGCGTACGTCTCGGGCACGCGCCGAGCATCCAGACCGAGGAACTCCTCGCGGATCTCGCAGGTTTCCGGCCGACGTTCCTGCTGGGCATCCCGTACGTGCTGGAGAAGGTCTACAACACCGGCCGTGCCACCGCCGAGAAGATGGGCCGCGCCTCCTCCTTCGACCGTGCCGCACGCATCGCCCGGCGCTACGGCGAGGCCGTCGAGGAGCAGGAGCACGGGCGGGGCGCCGGGCCCCGCACCGGACTGAAGGCGGCGCGCGGCCTGTACGACCTGCTGGTCTACCGCCGTATACGGGCCGCTCTCGGGGGCCGCTGCCGCTATGTCATCAGCGGCGGATCGCCGCTCGGGTCGCGTCTTGCCGCGTTCTACGAGGGCGCCGGCATCTCCGTGTTCGAAGGCTACGGGCTCACCGAGACCACGGGCGCCTCCACATGCACCCCGCCGCTCAAGCCCCGGCTGGGCACCGTCGGCTGGCCGGTGCCGGGCACGGCCGTACGTATCGCGGACGACGGCGAGGTGCTGCTGAAGGGCGCACACGTCTTCGGCGGCTACTGGGATTCGCAGCGGCAGGTCGCGGTGCCGGACGCCGGGGACGACGGATGGTTCGCGACGGGCGACCTCGGCACCCTCGACGACGAGGGCTATCTGGCCATCACCGGCCGCAAGAAGGACATCATCATCACCTCCGGCGGCAAGAACATCGCCCCGGCGCCCCTGGAGGACTGGCTGCGGGCGCACCCGCTGGTCAGCCAGTGCCTTGTCGTCGGCGACAACCGCCCGTACATCACCGCGCTGATCACCCTCGAACCGGACGGTCTCGCGCACTGGCAGCAGATGCACAAGAAGCAGGACCTGACCCCCGAACAGCTCGCCGTGGACGGCGACTTGCTGGCCAACCTGCAGCAGGCCGTCGACGAGGCGAACCGGATGGTCTCCCGTGCCGAGTCCATCCGCCGCTTCACGGTCCTCCCGCACGACTTCACGGAGGAGGGCGGCCATCTGACGCCGTCGCTGAAGCTGAAGCGGGCGGCGATCGTACGCGACTACGACGCGCAGATCGCGGAGCTGTACGAGACGGAGAGGTAGGAAGGGGCAGGGCTCGGGCGGTCACGGGCCGGCTCCCTAGGGTGGGGCGATGACTTCCCAGCCGACGCCCCACGTGCCCGGACTCCCGGGCGACGACGCCTCGTTGCCGCGCGCGGAGTTCGCGTTTCCGGGGCCGCTGCGGGACCGGCTCGTCGGCGCGATTCTGGACGGCTCGAAGACGGCCACGACCTCGCTTCTGCGCGAGTACGGGGACCAGGGCGAGCCCATGCCGGAGCCCGGCGCGCGCTCCGTTCTGGTCGACTCAGCCGACGAACCGGTCGCCGTCATCGAGACGGCGGCCGTGCGCGTCGTACCCCTCGCCGACGTCGACGCCGCGCACGCGCGGGACGAGGGCGAGGGGCACGGGAGCGTCGCCGAATGGCGGGCCGCGCACGAGGAGTTCTGGAACAGCGAGGCGATGCGTGCCGAACTCGGGGACGCGGACTTCGCGGTGGACGACGCGACCCCCGTCGTGCTGGAGCGTTTCCGCGTCGTCAGGGATCTGCGGCACTCCCGGCCCCGCTGACCCCGTCGGGCCGGCGGAGCCGGGAGCCGCCCGGAGGGGCGCGGTCAGCCGCCGCAGTCGCCCTGCGCCGGCTCGTCCTTGAAGCGGTCGGAGAGCCAGTTCATCGCGGGGATCGAGGCGAGGATCGCCGTACCCGCGTGCGGGGAGAGCGGGAAGCTCGTCCACTCCACGGTGTTGCCCTGTGCGCACCAGTCGGCACGCAGCTGCTTCCCGACGTCGTACGGAATGATCTCGTCGGCCTCACCGTGGTACAGGTACACGGGCGCGCCCGGCGCCTTGCTGCCGAGCTTGTCCTCGGCGAGGCGCTGCTGCCAGTCGGGCTCGTCCATGGGGTTGGTGGTCGTGACGTCCTCGACCTTCTTGTTCGCACCCGCTTCGGACGCCTCTGCCAGACAGCCGTCCTTCATGATCTGGGCGATGCTCTTGCCCTCGTCATTGAGGTAGCCGGCCAGGTCGAGTTCGGGATGTGCGGCGTCGTGGCCGACGGCCGACATCAGCACCAGGCCCGCCTCGGCGTCGCCGTCGTTGTAGTCGGCGACCTTCGGCAGATCGGCCGGAACACCGCCGCTCGCTGTGCCCTTGACCTTCAGTTCCGGGGCGTACGAGCCGGCGATCTCCGCCGCCCAGCCGCTTGCCTGGCCGCCTTGCGAGTAGCCCATGATGCCGACGGGCGACTCCTGTGTGACGCCCTGCTCCTGCGCCCCCGGCAACCGCTGCGCGGCGCGCGCCGCGTCAAGCACCGCCGTGCCGGCGGCCCGGCCGACGGTGTATGTGTGCGTGCCGGGCGTGCCCAGGCCCTCGTAGTCGGTCACCGCGACGGCCCAGCCGCGCAGCAACGCCCCCTCGATCAGCGGGGCTTCCTTCGTCTTGCCGACCGGGAAGCCCGCGGACGGGGCGCACTGATCGCCTATGCCGACGGTACCCACCGCATAGGTCAGCAGGGGCCGCGGTCCCTCGCGGTTGTCCTTGGGCACGAGGACGGTGCCGGAGACGGTGTTGGACTTCCCTTTCGCGTCGGTCGAGTTGTACTGGATCTTCCAGGCGTGGGTGGGGACGGGTACGCCCGGAAAGACCTGGAACTCGGTCTGTTCCGCGCTGACGACGTCGCCGGGCTGCGCGGCCTCGGGGGTGCCCGCGCTCGTGCCCTTGCCGACGCTGGGGGATGCGGCTGTGGCCTCGGCGGTCCCGCCGCCCGCGGCCACGGCCGCCGGGGCCGCCGCGCCGCCCGAAACGCACAGAGCGGCCACCGCGATTGTTGCGGTGACCGCTCTGGTACGGGCTCCTCCGGTACGAGGGCCTCTTCTTCGGATGGGGATGGGGATGGGGATATGCATGGGGGGTCTCCCAACGATTCAGAAATGCTGGGCTCGTTGGGACGGAACGTACTGACCCGTCAGTACCTCCGGAAGAGGGCGCGCAGCCGTTACGCACACATGGCACAACAACGGCCGGGAACCGCCCCATCGCGGTACGCGCCGGATTACGCGCCGAGTCCGTACCCGTAGGCCGGCCCAGGGGCGCGTGGTCACATGTCGTCGGGCAGTACGCGGAAAGCCTTCTGTGCCGAGAGCGGGCGCATGGCTCGGAAGTCGCGGCGGTCGAAGGTGAGAACGGCGTCGGTGCGGAACTCCGCAGCCAGGACGACGTTCACGGCGTCTGCCAGATCGAGATCCAGGTCTTTGTAGCGCCGCATGACGTTGCGCGCTGTCGTGAGCTGTTCGGCCGTGACCTCAGGGATGAGGAACCTGCCCCGGCGCGCCTCGCTGATGATGTCGTCCAGCAGCTCCTCCCGTAGCCCGTCGCCTCCTACGCGGCGCGAGAGGTGATCCGTCTCGGCGATGATCAAGGGGGAGATGACGACGAGGCCGGCGCGCGAGAGAACGTGCAGACTCGCCTGCATCTCGGGGTGATCCATGTCTGCGGAGGCGAGAAGGGCCGAGGTGTCGGCCACAATGACGATCAACGGCCGCGTCGCTTCGTCTCTTCGTAGGAACGGGCCTTCTCGTCCCAGACCGCATCGAGCGTCTCGTCCGTGCGTTCCGCGGATTCCGCATCCCCGCTGCGGAATCGCGGCCAGTCGAGCGGAGCGTTCCAGTCCCGCTTGGAAAGTGCGGCCAGGTGAATGGCCTCACGGATGAGCTCCGCCTCAGCCACCCCTTCGCGAGCTGCGGCTTCCTTGATCGTGGCGAGATCGTCGGCGTCCGCGTACACGGTCGTTCTCTTGAGTCCCATGAACGTATGGTACCCGTTGAATACGTCCACCCCGGCGCACTCTGTGCAACCGGTGAAGGCACGCTGTGACTGTCGCGACCGCCCACCGGGCTCAGCGGCGCCGAGCCGGTGGGCGGTGGAGGAGCCCGCCCCGTCAGAAGGGCCGGTCGCCGGCGATCGCGACGCGCTCCGCGACGCGGCGGTGCGGGGCGTAGTCGTCGACCGCGTAGTGCTGCGTGGCGCGGTTGTCCCAGAAGGCGATGTCGCCGGGCTGCCAGTGGAAGCGCACCTGGTACTCCGGCACATGCGCCTGCCGGACCAGGTAGCTCAGCAGCCGGTCGCTCTCGTCGCGGTCCATGCCCACGATGTGCGTCGTGAAGGACGTGTTGACGAAGAGCATCCGGCGGCCCGTCGCGGGATGCGTGCGCACCACCGGGTGTTCGACGGGCGGGAACTCCTCCTGCATCGGGATCAGCTTCTCCGGGCCGTAGAAGCGTGCGAAGCCGGGAATGAAGTCGTGCACGGCTGTCGCACCGTCGATGCGTGCCTTCACCGTGTCGGGGAGGTTGTCGTACGCGGCGGCCATGTCGGCCCACATGGTGTCGCCGCCGACGGGCGGGACCTCGTGGAGCTGGAGCACCGCGCCGAGCGCGGGCCGCTCCCGGAAGGTGACGTCCGCGTGCCAGACGTTCTCGAACGTCGGTGTGCCGCTGCCGCCCTTCTCGAAGCGGACGACCTCGGCCGAGGAGCCGCGCTCCAGCAGCGGGTTGGTCTCCAGCTCGCCCCAGTTGGCGGCGAAGTCACGCTGCTCCTGGGAGGTGAGGCCCTGGCCGCGGAAGAAGAGCACCTTCCACTCCAGCAGCGCCCTGTTCAGCTCGTCGCGCAGCACGGGTGAGAGCGGCTGCGACAGGTCGAGGCCGCGGATCTCGGCGCCGATGATGCGGCCCTGCGGCACGATCTCGAAACGCTCGTACGGGAGCTGGGGGGTGCCCTCGGGCAGACGACGCAGGGTGCGACGGCCCTCGTACATGCCGTCGGCGGGGACGCGGGCGTCGCGCAGGACAGGGGTGGCGGAGGCGGGGGTGACAGTCATGGGTGATGATCCTTCGAAGTCGGCGGTCGGAAGGGGACGATGCGTGCGTGCGCTCGTGTGCACGGGCGTACGTGATCTGGCGCGTGGACGCGCGACAGCGACGGGGCGCGTGGACGCGTGCGTGCGCGAGGTGGCGCGCTATCGACCGGACCGCTCACACCCACGCCGCCAGGGCACGCAGAAGCGTCCAAGGGCGACGGTGCGGGTGTGCTGGATCATGACCGCATTCTGTGGGGGCGGCTTCGGAAACGTCAACGAGTGACCGCGATGCGGACCGCCACATGAGACGGGACGGGGCCGACTGGACGGACCGACGGGACGAACCGACTGGACGGGACGAACCGACTGGTTGCGGGACGCGGGAGAGCTCCTGGGAAAACCGGGCCGTGCCTAAGACTCCGCCCCGGACTGGGACTTGGACTGGGGCTGGGCCTTTGACCGCGCCTTGGCCTGCGGCTTGGGCACCGGGCCGATCGAGCCGCCCGCCCACTCCGGCGCCTTCTCCGTCAGCGACGCGAATCGCTCACGCACCGGCTCCGGGAAGGGCGCGGCACGGCCCGGCCCTTGGTCGACATGGATCATGAGCAGCTCGGAGGTGGCCACGGTGTCCTTCCTGCCCGCCGCCCGCATCTCCAGCACAAGCCGTACCTTCTTGGCGTCGACGCCAAGAATCCGCGTACGGACGGTGAGTTCGGCGCCCTCGGAGACCTCGCGGAGATAGCGGACGTGGGCTTCCGCCGTATAGAGGGAGCAGCCGCTCTCCTCGCGGTACTGCTGGCCCATGCCGGTCTCGATCATCATGGCGTCCGTGGCGTGCCCGAAGACGAGCACGTAGAACGCCTCGTTCATATGGCCGTTGTAGTCGATCCACTCGGGGCGCACGGTCGCCGTGTGGTCCGGGATCCGGCCTTCCTGGCCTTCCTGGCCGTCCCGTCCGTCCTGCTCGTCCTGTCCGGTCTGCTCGTCCTGCTCGGTGCTCACGTTCTCTCTCCCTCGACGGTGGCGTTGCCGTCTCCATGGTCCATGTGCCCCCCACTGCCCTGCGGCAGGCGGCCCGTCGCCCGGAGCACGTCGATGACGCCCTGGTCCCGTTCGGCCACGAGCTGTGCGATGGAGCGGCCTCCGGCTGCCTCGTCGCAGCCCTCGACCATGGCATCACGCAGCGACGTGTCCAGCTCCGGCGCCTCCAGCCTCGTCCAGGGAGACTTCAGCGACGGCCCGAAGTGGTCCAGCATGTGTGCCATGCCGCCTTCGCCGCCCGCGAGCGCGAAGGTGAGGCAGGGGCCCATGAACGCCCAGCGCAGACCGGGGCCTTCGGTGATCGAGTCGTCGATGTCGCGTACGGTCGCCTCGCCGTTGGCGACCATGTGCAGCGCCTCGCGCCACAGCGCCTCCTGGAGGCGGTTGGCGATGAAGCCGGGCAGCTCGCGGTCCATGGTGATGACGGACTTCCCCGCCGCCTCGTAGAAGCGCGAGGCCCACTCCACCGCGCCGGGGTCGGTCGCCTCGCCGCCGACGACCTCGACGAGCGGAATGAGATACGGCGGATTGAAGGGGTGGCCGACGAGCAGCCGCCCGGGGTCCGCGGCCTCGCCCTGCATGTCCGACATCGGGTAGCCGGAGGTGGAGGAGGCGATCACGACGCCGGGCGGCGTGGCCGCGTCCAGCTCCGCCAGCAGCGAGCGCTTTAGGTCCAGCTTCTCGGGCGCGCTCTCCTGTACGAACTGAGCGTCGGCGACGGCCTCCTGGAGGCCCGGCACCACGGTCAGCCGGGCGGGGGAGGCACCCTCGGCGAGGCCGAGCTGTTCCAGGGCAGGCCAGGCCGCCGAGACGAGGCGGCGCAGCTTCTCCTCGGCGTCGGGCGCAGGGTCCCAGGCGGTGACGTCGTAGCCGCGGGCGAGGAAGTGGGCCACCCAGCCGCCGCCGATCACGCCGGCTCCGACGCAGGCGACGCGGCGTACGGACCCGGGCGGGCAGGGCGCGGGGGAAGAGCCGGGGGAGACCCCGGGGGAGGGCGTGGCGGTCATGCTTTCAATGTCCTCACGGTTGCTGGTCGTCGGGCCGTCTGCGGTCGGGCCGTCGGGCCGTCGGGCCGTACGGCCGTCCCGCTGGCCGGCTGTCTCCGGCCGTCTGGCGGGGGCCCGTCTGCCGCTGCTCAGGCGCGGGGCTTCAGCCCGAGACGTTCGCGGGCCTGATCGGGCGTGGCGACTCGCGCGCCGAGCAGCTCGGTGATCTGCACCGCGCGCTCGACGAGTTGGGCGTTGGTCGCCTTGACTCCCTTGCTGAGGTAGAGGTTGTCCTCCAGCCCGACCCGTACGTTGCCGCCCAGCAGGATCGACTGGGCGACCCAGGGCATCTGCATCCGCCCGAGCGCGAAGCTGGCCCACTGGGCGCCCTCGGGCAGGATGTCCACCATCGACTTCAGCACGCCAGGCTCGGCCGGGGCGCCCCACGGGATGCCCATGCACAGCTGGAAGACGGTCGGGTCGTCCAGCAGGCCCTCGTCCAGCAGCTGCTTGGCGAACCACAGCTGCCCCGTGTCGAAGATCTCCAACTCCGGCCGTACGCCCAGCTCCTGGATGCGCTTGGCACCCGAACGCAGCATGTCGGGCGTGGAGATGTAGAGGTTGCTGCCATCGCCGAAGTTGAGTGAGCCGCAGTCGAGGGTGCAGATGTCGGGGAGCAGGTCCTCGACGTGCGGCAGCCGTTCGACGCCGCTCACGAGGTCGGTTCCGGGCAGGTGGGTCAGCGGGTTCTCGGGGTCGACGACGAGGTCGCCGCCCATGCCCGCCGTCAGGTTGATCACGACATCGGTGCCGGTCTCCTTGATCCGCTCGACGACCTCCCGGTAGAGGCGGGGGTCGCGGGCCGGCGCACCGGTCTCCGGGTCCCGTACGTGGATGTGCACCACGGTGGCGCCGGCAGCGGCGGCCTCGACGGCGGAACGGGCGATCTGCTCGGGCGTGACCGGGACGTGGGGGCTGCGGCCGACGGTGTCACCGGCGCCGGTGAGGGCGCACGTGATGATGACGGAGCTGTTCATGGGCATGGTCTTCCTCCGCTCGTACGGACGTGACGTGATGGGACGGGAACTGGACAGGGCCGGGACAGGGCCGGGGACGGGATCAGGGGACGGGGATCACGGCATGGGCTCCGCGGACGGCTCCGCGGAGAGCTCCGTGGCGACATGGGCGAGAAGCGCGTCCCGCATGGTCTCGGCGCTCTTGCCGTCGGGTGCCGTGGCGAGCACCTGTGCGGCGAGGCCGTCGATGAGGGCGGTGAGATGCAGGGCGGCGAACTCCGGGTCCACCTTGCGGAAGACGCCCTGCCCGACGCCTCGCCGGATCACGTCGGCCACGGTCGTGCGCCACTGCCGGTAGTAGTCGACGTGGAGTTGTCCGACGGCGGTGGAGCGTGCCGCCTCCGCCCACAGGTCGAGCCAGACGCGCCACTGCCGCCGCTGCTGGTCGCTGAGCGGGATCTGGAGTTCGATCAGTTGGCGCAGTTCGTCCGCGGCGTCGTCCGCCTCGGCGATACGTGCCGCCCGGCGCGCGGTGTCCTCGTCCATGCACCAGCGGACGGCGGCTTCGAGCAGTTCGGCACGGCCCGGGAAGTGGTAGTGGATGGCGGCCGTGCTGGTCTCGCAGGCCTCGGCGATGTCGGAGACGCGCACGGCGTGGAAGCCGTGCTCGGCGATGAGGCGCACTGTCTCGCGGACGATCTGAAGCGGCCGGCCGCCCTCGGAGGCCCCGGGCACGGCGTGCGCCGAAGGCCCGTCGTGCGCCGAAGGCGCCTCGTGCCCGCCCCTGCCGGACCGTCCGCCCGCTCCCTTGCCGTTGCCCGCGCCGGAGCCCAGCAGCCACGCGGCGTCGACGCTGCCCGCGTCGGCGATGCGCGCCAGTTCGGCGACGGTGAAGCGGCGGCTGCCGCCCAGCGAGCGGGAGAGCTTCGAGGGATCCATCACGATCCGCCGCGCGAACTCCCGCTGGCTGCAACCGGCTTCGCCGATCACCTGCCGTACACGCACTGAGACGTCGCCGCCGGTGTCGGCGACGCGGCTCCCGGGCTCCTGCTGCATGCCGGTCACCGTACGAGCGCGTTGAGGAAAACGCAACATCGGCGACCTAGATCTCTGAAAACAGCAGGTGGTGGCTGTGTTGCGATACTGACTTGTGCATCAGTCGGTGACGCGGCACGCCTGGGCGGCGATGCGGCGCTCCCTGACGGCTCGTCACCGGGCACCGAATCGGGCACCGAAATCGGTGTACAACCCCCGCAAGGGTTCGCCGGTCTCCTCTGGTGGATCGGCAGACGCTGCTGATCCTCGTTCGACCGACCATCGACCGAGCAAGACCCATGACCATGACTGGGGGAACAGTTATGCGTTCCAAGAGTGCCGCTCTGGCAGCCGCCGCCGTGTTCGTCACCGGCGCCGGCCTGATCGCGACCGCGGGCACCGCCTCGGCAGCGACGACGGTCACCGGCTCCACGAGTGCCACCACTGCCACCACTGCCACTGCCGCCACCGCCGCCGGTGGCGCGAGCGCCGCGCCGAAGGCCGCCTACAACGGGGCGTGCGGCGCGGGGTATTCGGTGGTGAACTCCGCCGGCATCGCCGACCTGGGCACCGTCTTCCTGACCTACAACGCCGGCACCGGGAAGAACTGCGTCGTCACCGTGCGCAACGAGAAGGACGACCCGATCCACATGTCCGCCTCCGTCCGCGTACTGCTCGACGACGAGGAGACCGAACCGGTCGTCGAGGAGGGCGAGTTCACCTCGTACGCGGGCCCCGTCTATGTGGACGAGGGCGCGGGGCACTGCATCGAGTGGAGCGGCGTCATCGGCGAAGAGGAGTACTTCAACAGCGGCTCGAACTGCGGCGTGCTGAAGTAGCTTCCGGCTGCGGTGCGACTTCGGCCCGGCGCCCGCGCACGGGTGCCGGGCCGGACGCTCGCAGAGTGCACGGACGTCGGGGGCGGTTGACCAGGGGGAACGGTCAACCGCCCCCGACCGTGAGGGACTTGCACCTGCTCCCTTCAGCCGGCTGTCGTGCCCTCACCCGTCCTGGAGCTGTTTCTCCTACGGCTGCTTCCAGGTGTTGAGCGCCGTGCTGAAGACCAGGTCCTTCTCCGCGTCCCAGAGCCGCTCACGGGCCTCGAAGTAGATGGAGTACTCGGTGCCGGCGTCGTTGATGTACGCCTGTTCCACGACGCGCATCGTCTCGCCGCCTTCCGGCGTGTAGTTGAACTCCCAGCGCGCGCCGGGGTGTCCCTGGAAGGTGTTGTGGCCCAGGCGGATCCGTGAGTAGCCGTTGTCGGACTCCTGCATCTGCTCCTCCAGCTCCAGGAAGTTGATGAAGGAGGACCGCGGTGCGCCTGCCACCTCGCTGATGTGCAGATACTCGGTACCGGTCGGCGGGATGTAGCGGATCTGGGTCTCGCTCAGCTCCGTGCGCTGCCAGCCCTTCATCACGGCGAGGGAGAAGCCCTTGTCGTCGACCACGGTGTGGAATCCGGCGGGCAGCCCCGTGGGGGCGGGCTTGGGGGGCTTGGGCTTGGCGGGTGCGCTGGTGGACGGCTTGCTCGGGGAAGGGCTCGGAGACTTGGACTCTTTCTTCTTCTTCGCCTTCGGCGAGGCCGAGGCGGTGGTCGGCGACGGATCGGGCGACGCCCCCGTGTCGACCATCTTGTACTGCGAGACCTGATTGTCCGCGCGGTCGTCCCGGTCGTCGTCCTGGTTCATGAGGATGCCCGAGGACGTCCCCGCGCCGACCAGAAGACCGACGACACCCAGGGTGATCCCCAGCCGCAGGTAGTTGGTCCTGGTGCGCAGTTTGAACGGTGGCGGCGGCGGAGGCGCCGTGAGCGGATACAGGGCGCGGCCGCACCCCGTGCAGGCTTCGGATGATGCCGGCGATCTGGTGCCGCAGTGCGGGCATGTGGTCAGCATGAGCAGCTCCCCGAGCTCCGAGCGATCCCGATGGTCCCCTCAGGTCCTGTCCGGTGCACTGACAGACGGTACTGCCGCGGCCACTGTTTGCGCCCTCAACGGTTTCACTTTTAGCACACACGTATAGACCCTGAGCAGGGCAACTTCCCGATATGCCGGACGATTTACGGTCAATCGCCGCGGTCCGGCAGGGGGCGGCAGGGGCGCTCCGCCGGCCCCCGCGGACGGCTCGACAGCCTCGTACGCGGCACCGACGCGGCACCGACGCGGTCCGTGCGTGATCCGTACGCGGGTCCGTAACGCGGTCCGTACGAGGCCGCCCGGGTCGGCCCGGGGCCCGTACGAGTGCGTACGGGAAAGCCACCGCGTCGCACACGCCCCCGAACGGCAGGAGCCCCCGCCGGCATCCCGGCAGGGGCTCCTTGGGTGGTGCGACTCAGGTCACTGAGGGGTGACGTTCTCCGCCTGCGGCCCCTTCGGACCCTGGGTCACGTCGAAGCTCACGAGCTGGTTCTCCTCCAGGGAGCGGAAGCCAGTCGCGTTGATCGCGGAGTAGTGGACGAAGACATCGGGACCGCCGCCGTCCTGGGCGATGAAGCCAAAGCCCTTTTCAGCGTTGAACCACTTGACGGTTCCGGTAGCCATAAGCCCTCCTTGGGCCTATAAGGGTCGCCCTGCTCCCAGAACCCCGCTAAGAAGTCTCTGAAAACGACGAGAGCCCGCGGTCACATGCTCCGCAGGCTCTGTACTGCAAGGAAACCAAACTGCAACTTGCGGCGAGCCTAGCACGGTGCCGCGTGGCGCGGAAGGGCTGACGATCTCGGCCGTGCGCTGCTCGGTTTCCCCGCCGCCGGGCCGCCTGGAACCGGGCAGCACCCGGCGGGCCGGGGCTGTGCCAGGAGGCCACGGCGTGCGGCGTACGCTCCGGGGTGTGACTGAGTTTCCGAGGGTTGCCAGATCCCGTCCGCGCGTGGGGCACATCCAGTTCCTCAACTGTCTGCCGCTCTACTGGGGCCTTGTTCACACCGGCTCGCTGTTGGATCTGGAGCTCACGAGGGACACGCCGGAAAAGCTGAGCGACCAGCTGGTGAACGGCGATCTGGATATCGGCCCCATCACCCTCGTCGAATTCCTCAGGAATGCCGATCAGCTCGTCGCGCTTCCGGATATCGCGGTCGGCTGCGACGGCCCGGTCATGTCGTGCGAGATCGTCTCCCGCGTCCCGCTGGACCGGCTGGACGGCGCGAAGGTCGCGCTGGGCTCCACTTCACGGACGTCCGTGCGCCTGGCCCGGCTGCTGCTCTCCGAGCGCTTCGGCGTACGCCCCGACTACTTCACGTGCGAGCCCGACCTGGAACGGATGATGAGCGAGGCCGACGCCGCCGTCGTCATCGGCGACCTCGGGCTCCGCGCGTATCTGCGCAACCTGCCCGAGCCCGGCCTGGAGGTCCACGACCTGGGCGAACTCTGGAAGGAGTGGACGGGCCTGCCGTTCGTCATGGCGGTCTGGGCCGTACGCCGCGACTATCTGGCACGTCACCCGGAGACGGTCCGGGAGGTGCACCGCGGTTTCCTCTCCTCCCGCGACCTCGCGCTGGAGGAGGTCGCCAAGGTCGCCGAGCACGCGGCGCGCTGGGAGGTCTTCGAACCGCCCGTGCTGGAGCGGTACTTCACCACGCTCGACTTCCGGCTCGGCGGCCGGCAGCTGCAGGGCGTCGCCGAGTTCGTACGCCGCACCGCCGCCGCCGGCGACTATCCCGCGGACGTACGGGTCGACCTGCTGCACGAGCCGGGCTGACCGTCCCGCCCTCTCCCTCCGGGACTTGGGGAGGCGAGCTGAGGGCGAGGACCCGCTCCGGAAGGCGGCACGAGCCGCTGGCGTACGCTGGCCGGGTCAGACCCTGCTTGTCCAAGAAGGCCCAACCGCCACTTTCGGAGGGACGCCCCGGTGCCTGAGACCGCCGACCGTCAGTCCGTGCTCGACCGTGCCGCCGACGGCGCCCGCATCACCCCCGAGGAAGCACTCGACCTGTACCGCTCGGCTCCTCTGCACGCCCTCGGCGCGGCGGCCGACGCCGCCCGGCGCAAGCGCTACGCGGGTACGGAGCACATCGCGACGTACATCATCGAGCGGAACATCAACTACACCAACTCGTGCGTGACCGCATGCAAGTTCTGCGCCTTCTACGCCTCGCCGAAGAGCGAGGACGTATGGACGCGCGACCTGGACGACATCCTCCGCCGCTGCGCCGAGACGGTCGAACTCGGCGGCACCCAGATCATGTTCCAGGGCGGCCACCACCCGGACTACGGCGTGGAGTACTACGAGGAGCACTTCGCGGCGATCAGGGAGCGCTTCCCCGAGCTGGTGATCCACTCGCTCGGTGCGTCCGAGGTCGAGCACATGGCGAAGATCTCCGGGGTGACGCCCGAGGAGGCGATCCGGCGGATCCACGCCGCCGGCCTCGACTCATTCGCCGGCGCGGGCGCGGAGCTGCTGCCCGCGCGGGCGCGCAAGGCCATCGCACCGCTCAAGGAGTCCGGCGAGCGCTGGCTGGAGATCATGGAGACTGCGCACGGCCTCGGCGTCGAGTCCACCTCGACGATGCTGATGGGCACCGGGGAGACCAACGCCGAGCGGATCGAGCACCTGCGGATGATCCGCGACGTGCAGGACCGCACGGGCGGCTTCCGCGCCTTCATCCCGTACACATACCAGCCGGAGAACAACACCCTGAAGGGCCGGACGCAGGCCACCGTCTTCGAGTACCTGCGCTTGATCGCCGTCGCGCGGCTCTTCTTCGACAACGTCGCGCACATCCAGGGCTCCTGGCTGACGGTCGGCAAGGAGGCCGGGCAGCTCTCCCTGCACTACGGCGCCGACGACCTCGGCTCGGTGATGCTGGAGGAGAACGTGGTCTCCTCGGCGGGCGCGAAGCACCGTTCGAACCGGATGGAGCTGCTCGAACTCATCCGTTCCGCGGACCGGGTACCGGCGCAGCGGAGCACGACGTACGAGCATCTGGCCGTCCACGAGGACCCGGCGGACGACCCCGCCGACGACCGCGTCGTCTCGCACTTCTCCTCGACGGCGATCGCCGGCGGCAGCGCGCACCCGGAACTCAACCTGATCGAGGCGAAGTAGTCCCTGGCGGGACATGCCGGCCGGTGAGCCCGGCACCGATGCCTGCGCGGCCGGGAGGCGTGGCCGCCCCTGGCCGACTCCGGCGGCTCCGCTGCGCGGCGGAGCCGGGCTCCCCGCCAAGGCGTGAACTCCGCGCAGTGTGGGGTGCGTTGGCACACCGCGCGTATACGTCCCGCGTGGCCGCCCCTGGCCGTTCCCGGCGCGCGGGTCCGGCGGTTGCGCTGCCCAGGTGCGGCTGGGGAGTTGCCGTTTGCGCAGTGCGCTCAGCCGTCGGAGGCGGCTGCGTGCGGTGCGCGGCCCGCTGAGCGGCCTGCGGCGCGTCCGCGGCAGCCGCGGGGACTCGTCTCGCGTCCCTGCCGGCGGCGCGCGAGGTCCGGCGGCTCCGCCGCCGGCGTCCGGGCCGAACTCGCCGGTGCGGCCCGGGGCGCTGGGCGCTTCCGCCCTGTGTGCTCCGGGCCTGTGCATCAGTGCCTCCTGGGGCTCGACCTGCTCGTACCGCCGGGCTCGGGCCGGCGGTCGGCCGCACCTGTGCGGCGCGCGGGGTGCGGCTCATGCGTGGCCCGGGTGGTCGGGCGTTCGCCGTCGGCGCGGGGTCGGCGCGGGGTCGGCGCGGGGTCTGCGCAGTCGGGGAGCCCGCGCAGCATCGCGTCCGCGGCGCAGGACCGTTGCGGGCGCCGTGCCCCGCATGCCGTGGGGCACGGGCGCCCAGCGCGCGGGAGGGCCGCCCCCGGTGCGGCAGAACGCGGGCCCCGCGGGGCGTGGCGCCGGGGGACGGGACACAATGGGGCCCGTGACCCGAGCATCCCTGGACAAGCAGCCGCACGAAGTCGCCGCGATGTTCGACGACGTCGCCGCGCGGTACGACCTCACCAACGACGTGCTCTCCCTCGGACAGACGCGGCTGTGGCGGCGTGCCGTCGCGAGAGCCGTCGATGCGCGGCCCGGTGAGCGCGTCCTGGATCTGGCCGCCGGCACCGGCACCTCTTCGCAGCCGTTCGCCGCGGCGGGCGCTTACACGGTGCCGTGCGACTTCAGCCTCGGGATGCTGGCGGAGGGCAAGAAGCGGCACCCCTGGATGCCCTTCACCGCCGGCGACGCGACGCGGCTGCCTTTCCGCGACGGCGTGTTCGACGCCGTGACGATCTCGTTCGGGCTGCGCAACGTGCAGGACACGGACGGCGCGCTGCGGGAGCTGCACCGGGTCACCGCGTCCGGCGGCCGCATCGTCATCTGCGAGTTCAGTCACCCCACGTGGGCGCCGTTCCGGACCGTCTACTCGGAGTACCTGATGCGGGCGCTGCCGCCGGTCGCCAGGGCCGTCTCGTCCAGCCCTGACGCGTACGTCTATCTCGCCGAGTCCATCCGCGCCTGGCCCGACCAGCCCGCGCTCGCCCGTCATCTGCAGCAGGCGGGCTGGGCGAAGGTGGCCTGGCGGGATCTGACGGGCGGTGTGGTGGCCCTGCACCGCGGCGTACGTCCCTAGCCGTCCCCGGCCGTCCCTGGCCATCTCGGCGGTCCCAACCCGTCCCAACCGTCGCGAGCCGTCGCGCCCTCGGCCGCCCCCGGACCGCCGGACCCAGCCGTCCTCTTAGACTGCAACTGCCCAGTACCCAGCCTTTGCGGGAGTCCTTGTGACTGACACCGTCACCTCCGAGCGGACCGCCGATGTGATCGTCGTAGGTGCCGGCCCCGCCGGGGCCACCACCGCCTACCACCTGGCCCGCAGCGGCCTCGATGTCCTGCTGCTGGAGAAGACCGCCTTCCCGCGCGAGAAGGTGTGCGGCGACGGCCTCACGCCGCGCGCCTCGAAGCAGCTGGTCGCCATGGGCATCGACATCTCCGAGGAGGCCGGCTGGCTGCGCAACAGGGGGCTGCGCATCATCGGCGGCGGCCGGCGTCTCGAACTCGACTGGCCGGAGCTGGCCAGCTATCCGGACTACGGACTCGTCCGCAAGCGCGACGACTTCGACGAGCAGCTCGCCCGGCAGGCGGAGAAGGCCGGCGCCCGAATGTACGAGCGCTGCAACGTCGGTGAGCCGATCCTGAACTCCGCGGGCCGCATCACCGGCGTCCACGCGAAGCTCGGCGAGGAGAAGACCCCGGTCACCTTCCACGCTCCGCTGGTCGTCGCCGCCGACGGCAACTCCACGCGCCTCTCCCTCAAGATGGGCCTGCACAGGCGCGAGGACCGCCCGATGGGCGTCGCCGTCCGTACGTACTTCACCTCCCCGCGCCACGACGACGACTACCTGGAGTCCTGGCTGGAGCTGTGGGACCGGCGCGGCAGCCAGGACCGCCTGCTGCCCGGCTACGGCTGGGTGTTCGGCATGGGCGACGGCACCAGCAACGTCGGCCTGGGCGTCCTCAACACCTCGGACGACTTCAAGGAGCTGGACTGGCGCGAGATCCTCAAGGCGTGGACGGCCTCCATGCCGGAGGAGTGGGGCTACACCCCGGAGAACATGACGGGCCCCATCCGCGGCGCCGCGCTCCCCATGGCCTTCAACCGGCAGCCGCACTACACGCGCGGACTGCTTCTCGTCGGAGACGCGGGCGGCCTGGTGAACCCGTTCAACGGCGAAGGCATCGCGTACGCCATGGAGTCGGGCGTCGTGGCCGCGGAGACCATCGTCCAGGCGCACGCGCGCGCCACCCCCGCACAGCGCGAACTCGCCCTGCGCCGCTACCCGAAGATCCTCAAGGAGACCTACGGGGGCTACTACACGCTGGGCCGCGCGTTCGTGAAGCTCATCGGCAACCCGAAGGTGATGAAGGTGGCCACCGAGCGCGGCCTCTCGCACCCGCTGCTGATGCGCTTCGCGCTGAAGATGCTGGCGAACCTGACAGACCCGTCGGGTGGCGACGCGATGGACCGGGTCATCAACGGCCTCAGCAAGGTCGCTCCGCGGGCCTGACCGACGAATTCACCGGCCACGCGCGTGACCTGCGTATCCGCGGGCCGCGCGCGTAACCGGCGGTTCACGCTCGACCGGCGTGCTCACGCTGGCCCGGCGTACTCAAGTGCGCCCGCGCGACCAGGCAGGCGGTCCCGCCTCACGCGCTCCACAGCGCTTCGTCCGTGCGTGACGCCCGCCGCAGCAGAGCCGAGCCCAGCGAGCGCAGCGTGTGGTGTGGATGACGCTGCTGAACGCACCTCTGCCCGGGATCTCCCTGGAAGAACTCAAGGGAATCCGGCAGAGCGTACGGCTCCGCAAGCCCCTGGGGGCACCTCCCGGCCGGAGGCTGGGGGAGGGTCGCGCTCCGCTCCTGGGCCTTCGTCCAGCTAGGAGACTTCATCGTCTACAAGGCCCACAGCGCTGACCCGCCCGGGAACAGGTACCGGGACCTGAGTACCCGGGTACCCGAGACCCCGAGGACTGGCGAAGGCCCCACCGGCAAGCGGTGGGGCCTTCGTTGTCCGTGCGGGGCCTGTGGGCTACCGGGCTGCGGTCGTGCTCCTCACTGGAGGCGGACCGCGCCCGACGGCGGGTCGTAGTCCAGCGACTTCTCCACGACGCCGGTGGAGCTGTTCTGTGCGCCGATGAACTTGCCGCCACCGACGTAGACGCCCACGTGGTACGCGCTGCCGGCGCCGCCCCAGTAGAGCATGTCGCCCTCCTGCAGCGAGTCCATGGAGACGGGCGTCCCCTCGGTGGACTGCGCCTGGGAGGTACGCGGCAGGCTCACGCCGAGCTGTTTGAAGGCGGCCTGGGTCAGTCCGGAGCAGTCGTAGGAGGAAGGCCCGCTGGCGCCCATGACATAGGACTTGCCGACCTGGGCCTTGAGGAAGCTGATCATCCCGGCGACGTTGCCGCTGCCGGCGGAGAGCGCGGTGCGCTCGGTGGTGCGCGAAGCGCGGGATGCGGCGGCCTCCTTACGGGCCGCCTCGGCCTTGCGTTCGGCGGCCTCGGCCTTCTTCTTGGCCTTGTTCGCCGAGTCCTGCGCGCTCTCGGCGGCCTTGGCCTCGGCCTGGCTCACCTGGCGCTGGAGTGCGTTGGTCTTGAGCGAGTCGGCTGCCTTTGCGGTGGACCCCTCAACGGAGTTGCTGACCGCAGCCGTTTCGACTGTCTCGGCGGCTTCATCCTGCTTCTCGGCTGCCGAGGACGCCGGGGAGATCGCCGTGGTGAGGGCGACCGCTCCCAAGACGCCACCCGTCGCCCCTGCGCGCAGCGCCTTGTTCACGTTGCTGCTGCGGGGTTTCCGGTGTCTGGGTATGTGAGCGTTCCGGGACATGGGGCATGGATAGCAGGGCGAGGATGATCCGTTCAAAGAAGGTGCGATGCGCCACAGTGAGCCCGAATTCGTCCAGTTGAGCCTGAGTTGATCTTCCAAGGTCTCGGTCAGGTCACGGACGGCGTCCAACTACGCCCCTGTGACCACGTAGTTGTCCGTATTGGGTGCATTGCGTCGAGGCTCTATCACCTGCAGAGCGACCTGCGCAAAGGTGGCAGGAGCTGCCAACAGTCCCTGTGGCGCAGGTCACACCTTCGCTGTCAACTCTGTTGATGAATGGGCGTTTGAACCCCTGTCATCCCTTTTGGGTCGTGCGGAACCGTTGCGCGAAGCGTGAAGGAAGTGGGCAGGAGAGGTGGTTTGTGCCGCCGTTCACGAACGGCGGCCCGTCCGTGCCCTGTCCGCGCCCGGTCGCGTCCCGGCCGGAGCCCCGGCCGCCTCCCCGCACGTCTGCCCGAAGCCCCCTCCCGGACGCCGCTCACGCGGTCTCGTTCCTGCTGCGCGCGGGTCTCGTTCGGGTATCGGTTGACGTCCGTCCGCCGGTGCGGAGGTGAATTCGCCGGTGTCCGCCCGCGCCCCGCCGCGAGGCGTCCGTGCTCCCCGTACGGCCACTTCCGGGCAGCCGTCGGGAAAGGCCTTGCGGGGTCCGTCAGTTGAAGATCATCACCCCTCTGACGTGCAGCTTCGACGTCGCGTGTTGGAGATCACAAACTCCTAGCGGGACCCCGTGTCGCAGATCACAGGGCCCGGGCATAAGATGCCTCCCGCAAGGGCTTGTGAACTGCCTCACATAGAAGCGATCTTCATGGGAGCGGGACATTCGCCCGGCGGACAGCCGGCAGTCAGCGTCGACGGTCCCTCAGGGCCCACCGGTCCGGGAGGGTCCCCAGGGTCGACTGGAAGGAGCGGGGAGCGGTGAACGCCTACACGCCAATCCTTGTACTGGGAGCCATCGCGGCGGGTTTCGCGGTCTTCTCGGTGGTCGCGGCATCGGTCATCGGCCCCAAGCGCTACAACCGGGCCAAGCTGGAGGCGTACGAGTGCGGCATCGAGCCCACTCCGCAGCCGGCGGGCGGCGGGCGATTCCCGGTCAAGTACTACCTGACGGCGATGCTCTTCATCGTCTTCGACATCGAAATCGTCTTTCTCTACCCGTGGGCGGTCCACTTCGACTCCCTCGGAATCTTCGGCCTTGTCGAAATGCTGGTTTTCGTCGCCCTCATCGGCGTCGCGTACGCCTACGACTGGCGGCGCGGCGGCCTGGAATGGGATTAGGGGCAGGTACTCAATGGGACTCGAAGAGAAGCTGCCGAGCGGCTTCCTGCTGACCACCGTCGAGCAGGCCGCGGGCTGGGTGCGCAAGTCGTCCATGTTCCCGGCGACCTTCGGACTCGCCTGCTGCGCCATCGAGATGATGACGACGGGCGCAGGACGCTACGACCTCGCCCGCTTCGGCATGGAGGTCTTCCGCGGATCGCCGCGCCAGGCCGACCTCATGATCGTGGCGGGCCGCGTCAGCCAGAAGATGGCTCCGGTCCTGCGGCAGGTCTACGACCAGATGCCGAACCCGAAGTGGGTCATCTCCATGGGCGTGTGCGCCTCGTCCGGCGGGATGTTCAACAACTACGCGATCGTGCAGGGCGTCGACCACATCGTGCCCGTCGACATCTACCTGCCCGGATGCCCGCCGCGCCCCGAGATGCTGCTGGACTCGATCCTCAAACTGCACAAGCACGTTCAGGGCGAGAAGCTCGGCGTCAACCGCGAAGAGGCCGCCCGCGAGGCGGAGGAGGCGGCGCGCAAGGCGCTCCCGGTGATCGAGATGAAGGGGCTCCTTCGGTGACCGAGAACTCAGGCGCGAACGGCGAGAACGGAAACGGGGAGAGCGCGAACGGCTCCGTGCCCGCGCCCCGTCAGGACCCCGGCGAGGTCATCGGCGTCCGCCGCGGCATGTTCGGCGCCGGCGACGGCGGCGACACCTCCGGTTACGGCGGCCTGGTCCGCACGGTCCGGCTGCCCCGCGCGAGCAGCCGTCCCTACGGGGGCCCACGCGGCGAAGACGCATACGGAAGTTTCGACGAGGTCGCGGACGAACTCGAAGGCGCTCTCGAGGAGCAGGGGCTGGCGCCCGAGGAAGCCATCGAGAAGACCGTGGTCGACCGCGGCGAGATGACGATCCACGTCGCGCGTGAGCACCTGCTCCAGGTCGTACGGACGCTGCGGGACGACCCGGCGCTCCGCTTCGAGCTGTGCACCGGCGTCAGCGGCGTGCACTTCCCCGACGACAGGGGCCGCGAGCTGCACGCCGTCAACCACCTGCGTTCGATCACTCACAACCGGGTGATCCGCGTGGAGGTCAGCGCGCCCGACAGCGATCCGCACATCCCCTCGATCGTCGAGGTCTACCCGACCAACGACTGGCACGAGCGCGAGACGTACGACTTCTTCGGCATCGTCTTCGACGGTCACCCCGCGCTGACGCGGATCATGATGCCCGACGACTGGCAGGGCCATCCGCAGCGCAAGGACTACCCGCTCGGCGGCATCCCCGTCGAGTACAAGGGCGCCCAGATCCCGGCTCCCGACCAGCGGAGGTCGTACAGCTGATGAGCACGCCAACCCACGCACCCGCGGGCATCCGCGAGACCACCGAGGGCACCGTCTACGACGTGACCGGGGGCGACTGGGACGAGGTCGCCGCCGCTGCCGCCCGGAGCGACGACGAGCGGATCATCGTCAACATGGGCCCGCAGCACCCCTCCACGCACGGAGTGCTCCGGCTCATCCTGGAGATCGACGGCGAGACGGTCACCGAGGCCCGCTGCGGCATCGGCTACCTGCACACCGGCATCGAGAAGAACCTCGAATACCGGACGTGGACGCAGGGCACGACCTTCGTGACGCGCATGGACTACCTCACGCCGTTCTTCAACGAGACGGCGTACTGCATGGCGGTCGAGAAGCTGCTCGGCATCGAGGGCGACATCCCCGACAGGGCCAACGTCGTCCGCGTGCTGCTGATGGAGCTGAACCGGCTCTCCTCCCACCTGGTGGCCATCGCCACCGGCGGCATGGAGCTCGGCGCCACCACCGTCATGATCTTCGGCTTCCGCGACCGTGAACACGTCCTGGACCTGTACGAGTTGATCACCGGTCTGCGAATGAACCACGCGTTCATCCGTCCCGGCGGCCTCGCCCAGGACCTTCCGCCCGGCACGGTCGACGCGCTCCGCGAATTCCTGAAGAAGATGAAGAAGAACCTGCCCGAGTACGACGCACTGTGCTCCGGCAACCCCGTCTTCAAGGCCCGCCTGCAGGACATCGGCCACCTCGACCTGGCCGGATGCATGGCGCTCGGCGCCACCGGCCCGATCCTGCGCTCCGCCGGTCTCCCGCACGACCTGCGCAAGTCGCAGCCGTACTGCGGCTACGAGACGTACGACTTCGAGGTGCCGACCGTCGACACCTGTGACTCCTACGGGCGCTTCCTGCTGCGCCTGGAGGAGATGCGCCAGTCGCTGCGCATCATCGAGCAGTGCATCGACCGCCTGGAGCCCGGACCGGTCATGGTCGGCGACAAGAAGATCGCCTGGCCCGCGCAGCTCGCGCTCGGGCCGGACGGTCTCGGCAACTCGCTCGACCACATCAGGAACATCATGGGCACCTCCATGGAGGCCCTGATCCACCACTTCAAGCTGGTCACCGAGGGCTTCCGGGTCCCGCCGGGGCAGGCGTACGCGGCGGTGGAGTCCCCGAAGGGCGAACTCGGCGTGCACGCCGTGAGCGACGGCGGCACCCGCCCGTACCGCGTGCACTTCCGCGACCCCTCCTTCACCAACCTCGAAGCCATGGCGGCGATGTGCGAAGGCGGCCAGGTGGCCGACGTGATCGTGGCCGTGGCGTCCATCGACCCCGTGATGGGAGGCGTCGACCGATGACCACCGCGCCCGACCGGGGCAGCGCCCCCGAAGCACCGATGCTCGGCATCCCCGCGATGCCGGCGCCGGACTATCCGGCCGACGTACGTGAGCGGCTGGAGCCGGACGCACGGGAGATCATCGCGCGCTACCCCGACAGCCGCTCCGCGCTGCTGCCGCTGCTGCACCTCGTCCAGTCCGAGGAGGGCCATGTCACGCCCACCGGGCAGCGCTTCTGCGCCGAGATGCTGGAGCTGACGACGGCGGAGGTGAACGCCGTCGCGACGTTCTACTCCATGTACCGGCGCAAGCCCTCCGGCGACTACCAGGTGGGCGTCTGCACCAACACGCTCTGCGCGGTGATGGGCGGCGACGCCATCTTCGACGACCTGAAGGAGCACCTGGGCGTCGGCAACAGCGAGACCACCGAGGACGGCAAGGTCACCCTCGAGCACATCGAGTGCAACGCCGCCTGCGACTACGCCCCCGTGGTGATGGTCAACTGGGAGTTCTTCGACAACCAGACGCCCGAGTCGGCCCGCCGGATCGTCGACGATCTGCGCGCCGGACGTGAGGTCCTGCCGACGCGAGGCGCGCCGCTGTGCACCTTCAAGGAGACCGCGCGCATCCTCGCCGGCTTCCCCGACGAGCGCCCCGGCGCCGCCGAGGCCACCGGCGGCGGCGGTGAACCGTCCCTCGCCGGGCTGCGGCTGGCCAGGGGAGAGGCGCCCCCGGGCAGGCTCGCGCACCCGCGCGGCCCGGCCGGTCCCGCCGAACAGCCGGTGCCGCTCCCCGGCGAGGAAGCCCCGGAGAGCCACCCCAGTTCGCACGATCTGCCCCAGTCGACGTCCGCGTCGGATCCGGCCAGCGACTCGGGCCCGGTACGGCCCGGGTCGGAGGAGGAGAGCGAGTGATGGCGACGGAATCCCCGGAGAAGCTGCTCACGCCGGTCCTCTCCGCGTACTGGGACGAGCCCGAAGCATGGTCCCTGGAGACGTACAAGCGGCGCCACGACGGATACGAGGGCTTGAAGAAGGCACTGGCCATGCCGCCGGACGACGTCATCGCGTACGTGAAGGACGCCGGTCTGCGCGGCCGCGGCGGCGCGGGCTTCCCCACGGGCATGAAGTGGCAGTTCATCCCGCAGGGCGACGACAAGCCGCACTACCTCGTCGTCAACGCCGACGAGTCGGAGCCGGGCACATGCAAGGACATCCCGCTGATGTTCGCCAACCCGCACTCCCTCATCGAGGGCATCGTCATCGCCTGCCACGCGATCCGCTCCTCCCACGCGTTCATCTATCTGCGCGGCGAGGTCGTGCCGGTGCTGCGGCGCCTGCACCTCGCCGTGCGCGAGGCGTACGAGGCGGGGCTCCTCGGCAGGAACGCCCTGGGCGAGGGCAAGCACCTGGAGCTGACCGTGCACGCGGGCGCGGGCGCGTACATCTGCGGTGAGGAGACGGCGCTGCTGGACTCCCTGGAGGGGCGGCGCGGACAGCCCAGGCTGCGACCGCCGTTCCCCGCCGTCGCCGGCCTCTACGCGTGCCCGACCGTCGTCAACAACGTCGAGTCCATCGCCTCGGTGCCCGCCCTGATGAACAGGGGCAAGGAGTGGTTCCGCTCCATGGGCAGCGAGAAGTCCCCGGGCTTCACGCTCTATTCGCTCAGCGGGCATGTGGCGGGCCCCGGCCAGTACGAGGCACCGCTCGGCATCACCCTGCGCGAACTCCTCGAGGTGAGCGGCGGAATGCGCCCCGGCCACCGGCTGAAGTTCTGGACGCCGGGCGGCTCCTCGACCCCGCTGCTCACCGACGAGCACCTCGATGTGCCGCTGGACTACGAGGGCGTCGGCGCCGCCGGCTCCATGCTCGGCACCAAGGCGCTGCAGTGCTTCGACGAGACGACCTGCGTCGTACGGGCCGTCACGCGCTGGACGGAGTTCTACGCCCACGAGTCCTGCGGCAAGTGCACACCCTGCCGCGAAGGCACGTACTGGCTCGTGCAGTTGCTGCGCGACTTCGAGGCCGGCAAGGCCACGAAGGCCGACATCGACAAGATCGACGACATCCAGGACAACATCAACGGCAAGTCCTTCTGCGCGCTCGGCGACGGCGCGGCCTCCCCGATCTACTCGTCGCTGCAGTACTTCCGCGAGGAGTACGAGCAGCACATCGAGGAGGGCGGCTGCCCCTTCGACCCGGCGAAGTCGACCGTCTGGGCCGACGACCGCAGCCGGAGCGCTCACCCGGAGGTGAAGGCGTGACAGTCACCACAGACGCGAAGACCTCCTCGGGGGGCGAGGGACCACCTCGGGAGGACCTGGTCTCGCTCACCATCGACGGAGCCGAGATCTCCGTGCCGAAGGGCACGCTGGTCATCCGTGCCGCCGAGGAACTGGGCATCGAGATCCCGCGCTTCTGCGACCACCCGCTGCTGGACCCGGTCGGCGCCTGCCGCCAGTGCATCGTCGAGGTCGAGGGCCAGCGCAAGCCGATGGCATCCTGCACCATCACCTGCACCGACGGCATGGTGGTCAAGACGCAGCTCTCCTCGCCCGTGGCGGAGAAGGCGCAGCGCGGTGTTATGGAGCTGCTGCTCATCAACCACCCGCTGGACTGCCCCGTCTGCGACAAGGGCGGCGAGTGCCCCCTGCAGAACCAGGCGATGTCCACGGGCTCGGCCGACTCCCGATTCGAGGGCGCCAAGCGCACCTTCGCCAAGCCGGTGCCGATCTCCGACCAGGTGCTGCTCGACCGCGAGCGGTGTGTGCTGTGCGCGCGCTGCACCCGCTTCTCCAACCAGATCGCGGGCGACCCGATGATCGAGATGCTGGAGCGCGGTGCGCTGCAGCAGATCGGTACGGGCGAGGGTGAGCCCTTCCAGTCGTACTTCTCCGGCAACACGATCCAGATCTGCCCGGTGGGCGCGCTCACTTCGGCGGCGTACCGCTTCCGTTCGCGCCCCTTCGACCTGGTCTCCTCGCCGTCGGTCTGCGAGCACTGCTCGAGCGGATGCGCGACCCGTACGGACCACAGGCGCGGCAAGGTCATGCGCCGGATGGCCGGCCACGACCCCGAGGTCAACGAGGAGTGGATCTGCGACAAGGGCCGCTTCGGGTTCCGCTACGCACAGCGCCCCGACCGCCTCACCACGCCGCTGGTGCGCGGCGACGACGGCGAACTCGCCCCGGCGAGCTGGCCGGAGGCGCTGGAGGCCGCCGCCCGGGGGCTGGCAGGTGCACGCGGACAGGCCGGTGTGCTGACCGGCGGCCGTGTCACCGTCGAGGACGCCTACGCGTACGCGAAGTTCGCGCGGGTGGCGCTCGGCACCAACGACATCGACTTCCGGGCGCGTGTCCACTCCCGTGAGGAGGCCGCCTTCCTGACCGAAAAGGTCGCCGGGCACGGCCTCGACCTTGGGGGTACCGCCCACGCCGGAGGCAGTGGGGGAGGGACGGGAATCACCAACAGCGCCCTGGAGGCCGCGCCCGCCGTCCTGCTCGTCGGCTTCGAGGCCGAGGAGGAGGCGCCCGGCGTCTTCCTGCGACTGCGCAAGGGCATGCGCAAGCACGGCCAGCGCACCTTCTCCCTCGCCTCGCACGCCACCCGCGGTCTGGAGAAGGCGGGCGGCACGCTGCTGCCGGCCGCGCCCGGCACGGAGTCCGAGTGGCTGGACGCACTGTCCGGCCGGGTCGGGCTCGACGAGGCCGGCGGGACCGCGGCCGACGCGCTGCGCGCCGAGGGCTCGCTGATCATCGTCGGCGAACGGCTGGCGGCGGTGCCCGGCGCCCTGACCGCGGCCGTACGTACGAGCGCCGCCACCGGCGCCCGGCTGGTGTGGATTCCGCGCCGTGCCGGTGAGCGCGGCGCCATCGAGGCGGGCGCGCTGCCGACGCTGCTGCCCGGTGCCCGTCCCGTGTCCGACGCCCGCGCCCGTGAGGAGGTCGCGCGCGCCTGGGGGCTCGCCGGACTGCCGGCCGGGCCCGGCCGCGACACGGCCGCCATCATCGATGCCGCGGTCGACGGTGAGCTGGCGGCGCTGGTCGTCGGCGGCGTCGAGTTGGCCGATCTGCCGGACCCGGCGCGTGCGGCTCAGGCGCTGGACGAGGTGGGCTTCCTCGTCAGCCTGGAGCTGCGGCCGAGCGAGGTCACCGACCGGGCGGACGTCGTCCTCCCCGTCTCCGCGGTCGCCGAGAAGGCGGGCACCTTCCTCAACTGGGAGGGCCGCGTAAGGCCGTTCGAGGCCTCGCTGAAGGCGGACCAGATGACGCGCCGGCACGTACAGCCGGACGCGCGGGTGCTGCACATGCTCGCCGACGCCCTCGACGTGCACCTGGGTCTGCCGGACGTACGGACGATCCGCGGCGAGATCGACAGGCTCGGCCAGTGGGAAATCGAGCGCTCCGCCGACTCCTTTACCCGGGGCAGTGGCACCGCGGGTGCCGCTTCCTCCACGCCGCTGGCGGGCAAGGGCGAGGCGGTGCTCGCCGGACACCGGCTGCTGCTCGACCAGGGCCGGCTCCAGGACGGCGACGAGGCACTCGCCGGCACCAGGCACCCCGCCCGCGCCCGGCTCTCCAGGGCCACGGCCGCCGAGGCGGGCGTCGCGGACGGCGGCATGCTCTCGGTCTCCGGGCCGCTGGGCAGCGTCCAGCTCCCGCTGGAGATCACACAGATGCCGGACCGCGTCGTGTGGCTTCCGCTGAACTCCGTGGGCGGTGGCGTCCAGGCGGACACCGGCGCCCTGCCGGGCGAGCTGGTCCGCATCGCGGTCGGTACGGCGGCACAGCCCGAGGGGGCCGGCGCATGACAATGCGGCTCTTCACGTGGCGCGGCGCGCACTCCGCGCGCCTGGACCCGGCTCCTGCGGCACCGGCGACTGCGCTCGCGGACCGCGCGCCCTTGCGGCCCACCGCGAGGCCCGTGGCGGGCGCGGCAGCGACCGCTGCGCGCTGCGTGCGACACGTGACTTCCCCGCCGCGAATCACGCGTCCCGCGTGGGGAGTTGCCGGGCCGACGGCCCTGGAGCCCGCGCTCTCGGAGCGGGTTCGCGCGCCGCGCGCAGCGCGGCCACGTACAAGAGGAGGTGAGCGCGTGAGCGCGCTCGTCACGGACCGGTACAGCGCGCGCAGCGCTCGCGCACGCGCCCGCACCGGGGAGGTGACCGCATGACCGGCACCGGCACCGGAACGGTCCTCCTCGCCGAGGAGGACCTCTCGGTCTTCGGCAACGACCCGATCTGGCTGATCGCGCTCAAGGCCGTCTTCTGCTTCGCGTTCCTGATGGTGACGGTGCTGATCTCCATCGTCATGGAGCGCAAGGTCGTCGCGTGGATGCAGCTGCGCGTCGGCCCGAACCGGCACGGCCCGTGGGGCATGCTCCAGTCGCTCGCCGACGGCATCAAGCTGATGCTGAAGGAAGACGTCGTCGTCAAGGGCGCCGACAAGGTCGTGTACCTGCTCGCGCCGGTCCTGGGTGCCATCCCCGCGTTCATGGCGATCGCCGTGATCCCTTTCGGGCCGCCCGGCAACGAGGTGTCCATCTTCGGCACCCGTACGGCGATGCAGCTCACCGACCTTCCGGTGGCGGCGCTGTACATTCTCGCCACCGCGTCCATCGGCGCGTACGGCGTGGTCCTCGCGGGCTGGTCGTCGAACTCGACGTACCCGCTGCTCGGCGCCGTCCGCGCCACCGCGCAGGTCATCAGCTACGAGATCGCGATGGGCCTCAGCTTCGCGGCGGTCTTCCTCTACTCCGGCTCGATGTCGACGTCGGCGATCGTGGACGCACAGCAGGACACCTGGTTCGTGGGTCTGCTGCCGGTGTCGTTCCTGATCTACATGGTCTCGATGGTCGGCGAGGCGCACCGCGCGCCGTTCGACATGCCGGAGTCCGAGGGCGACCTGGTCGCGGGCTACCAGACCGAGTACAGCTCGATCAAGTTCGCGCTGTTCATGCTCGCCGAGTACGTGCACATCGTGACGCTCTCCGCCCTCGCGGCCACCCTGTTCCTGGGCGGCTGGCGGGCTCCGGCGCCGATCTCCACGTACTGGGAGGGCGCCAACCACGGCTGGTGGCCGCTGCTCTGGTTCTTCCTCAAGGTGTGCGCCCTGATCTTCTTCTTCGTCTGGATCCGCGGCACGCTCCCGCGTGTGCGCTACGACCAGTTCATGAAGCTGGGCTGGAAGGTCCTCATCCCCGTCTCCCTGGTGTGGCTGATGCTCGTCGCCACCGTGCGGGCGATGCGCAACGAGGGTTACGACTTCGCGGGGATCGTCTACTGGGTCGCGGGCGCGGCCATCGCGATCCTCCTGATCTCCTTCGTCGTCGACGTCTTCCGCGGACGCAAGGAGGAGGCGGAGGAGGAAGCCGCCCAGAAGAAGGCGGAGTCCGAGGTCTTCGATCCGATGGCGGGCGGCTTCCCCGTACCGCCGCTGCCCGGTCAGACCCTGCCGCCGGTGCCACGGCGCCCCTCGCGCCTCGACCGTGCGCTGGTCGGGCCGTCCGGTGCGCCGGAATCCGCGGGCGAGGCGGGCGAGAAGGGCAAGGGCGGCCGGGCCGCCCAGAAAACTGACGGAAAGGAGGCCGACGGTGCCTGACAACGAAGCACAGGGCTTGCATCCCAAGACCCCGCGCAGCTCCGTGGCCGGCTTCGGCGTGACCTTCAAGGACATGTTCAAGAAGCGGCTGACCGAGCAGTACCCGGAGTACAAGAAGCCGACGGCACCGCGCTTCCACGGCCGCCACCAGCTCAACCGGCACCCCGACGGGCTCGAGAAGTGCATCGGCTGCGAGCTGTGCGCATGGGCCTGTCCGGCGGACGCCATCTACGTCGAGGGCGCGGACAACACCGACGAGGAGCGCTACTCGCCGGGTGAGCGCTACGGCCGCGTGTACCAGATCAACTACCTGCGCTGCATCCTGTGCGGCCTGTGCGTCGAGGCGTGCCCCACGCGCGCGCTGACGATGACGAACGACTACGAACTGGCCGACTCCTCCCGCGAATCGCTCATCTACACCAAGAAGGAGCTGCTCGCGGGCCTGGAGGAGGGCATGGTCGACTCCCCGCACGCGATCTTCCCGGGCATGACGGAGAAGGACTACTACCGCGGGCTGGTGACCGAGGCCGCACCCGGCGCGGAGCAGCAGACCGTGACCGACACCGGTGACCCGCAGGAGTCGGCCCGGGACTTCGGGTCCGCGGAGCCCGCCGCCCAGCCGCTGGTCACCGACGCCCCGGTCGGCTCCCAGGCCGACGGAGTCGACCCCTCCGCGCGGGACGCCGCTGAGGCCGACACCGGCGAAGCGGGCACTGCCGTACGGGCCGAGGGCAACCGCTCCGGGAACGACTCGAAGGAGGGCCGGTGACCATGGCCGTACTGCCAGCCATGTCCGCCACGCAGGCCTCAGCCGGCCCGGCCGTCCTCGCCGCCACATCGACCTCGGCGGGCGAGACGGCGGCGTTCTGGGTGCTGGGCACGGTCGCCGTGCTCGGCGCGCTCGGCACCGTGCTGCTGCGGCGCGCGGTGCACTCGGCGCTGTGCCTCGCGGGGACGATGGTGATCCTGGCGCTCTTCTACCTCGCCAACGGCGCGTACTTCCTGGGCATCGTGCAGATCGTCGTCTACACCGGCGCCGTGATGATGCTCTTCCTCTTCGTGCTGATGCTGGTCGGCGTGAGCACCGCCGACTCCCTCAAGGAGACGCTCAAGGGTCAGCGCTGGCTCGCGGCGGCCTGCGGACTCGGCCTGGGCGTCCTGCTCGTCGCAGGACTCGGCCAGGCCGCGGTGCGTTCCTTCGAGGGTCTCGGGCAGGCCAACGCCGGCGGGAACGTACCGGCGCTGGCCACGCTGCTGTTCACCAAGTACGTCGTCGCCTTCGAGGTCGTGGGCGCGTTGCTCACCGTCGCCGCCGTCGGCGCGACGCTGCTGACGCACCGCGAGCGCATCGAGAAGAGCAAGACGCAGCGCGAACAGGCCGAGGAGCGCGTCAGGAGCGGCAAGCAGCTGCCGCCGCTGCCCGCGCCCGGTGTGTACGCGCGGCACAACGCCGTCGACCGCCCCGGCCTGCTGCCCGACGGCACCCCGTCCGACCTGACCGTCAGCGCGACGCTGCGCAACCGCGGTCAGATGCGCGAGGTCGGCCCCGAGGCGCTGCACCGCGTCGCCGCGCTGGAGCAGCGCACCGCGGACAGCCACGGCCAGACCGAGCACACCGGGCGGATGTACGGCGAACCGCACGACCCGGAGCGGGACGTGGACGACGCCGACGACGCGGGGCAGGGCGGCCGTGAGGCCCGCAAGGCCCGCGACGACGCCCGGCGGGACGGGCGGGACGCCCGCGAAGAGGAGGCCGCCAAGTGAGCCCCGTCAACTACGTCTATCTCGCCGCGGTGCTGTTCACCATCGGCGCCGCCGGAGTGCTGATCAGGCGGAACGCGATCGTTGTGTTCATGTGCATCGAACTGATGCTGAACGCGGCGAACTTGACCCTGGTCGCCTTCTCCCGCATTCACGGCAATCTCGACGGCCAGATCATGGCGTTCTTCGTCATGGTCGTCGCCGCGGCCGAGGTCGTGGTCGGACTGGCGATCATCGTGATGATGTACCGCTCCCGTCACTCGGCATCGGTCGACGACGCCAGCCTGATGAAGCTGTAAGGGGTACGAACCAGTGGAGTCATTGATCGGACTGCTCGTCGGCTTCCCGCTGCTGGGCGCGGCGGTGCTGCTGTGCGGCGGCACAAAGCTCGACCGGACGGGGCACTGGCTGGGCGTGCTGTTCGCCGGGGCCTCGTTCCTCGTCGGCGTCGTCCTGTTCGCAGGCATGCTCGGCAAGCCCACCGACGAACGCGCCATGCACCAGCACCTGTTCAGCTGGGTGCCGGTGGAGAGCTTCCAGGCGGACGTCGCCTTCCAGCTCGACCAGCTCGCCATGACCTTCGTGCTGCTGATCACCGGTGTGGGCACGCTGATCCACATCTACTCGGTCGGCTACATGGAGCACGACGTCGGCCGCCGCCGGTTCTTCGGCTATCTCAACCTCTTCCTCGCGGCGATGCTGCTGCTCGTCCTCGCGGACAACTACCTGCTGCTGTACGTCGGCTGGGAGGGCGTGGGCCTCGCCTCGTACCTGCTCATCGGCTTCTGGCAGTTCAAACCGAGCGCGGCCGTGGCGGCGAAGAAGGCGTTCCTGGTCAACCGTGTCGGCGACGCGGGCCTGGCCATCGCGATCTTCCTGATGTTCACCACGTTCGGCACCTTCACCTTCGCGCCCGTACTGGACAACGCAACGGACGCCGGCGAGGGCAAGCTGACCGCGATCGGGCTGATGCTGCTGCTCGCCGCGTGCGGCAAGTCCGCACAGGTGCCGCTGCAGTCCTGGCTCGGTGACGCGATGGAGGGCCCGACCCCGGTCTCCGCACTCATCCACGCGGCGACGATGGTGACCGCGGGCGTGTATCTGATCACCCGCTCCGGCGCGATCTTCAACGGAGCGCCGGACGCGCAGACGGCGGTGGTCGTCGTCGGCGCCGTCACGCTCCTCTTCGGTGCGATCGTCGGTTGCGCGAAGGACGACATCAAGAAGGCGCTGGCCGGTTCGACGATGTCGCAGATCGGCTACATGGTGCTGGCGGCCGGACTCGGCCCGATCGGCTACGCGTTCGCCATCATGCACCTCGTCACGCACGGCTTCTTCAAGGCCGGGCTCTTCCTCGGCGCCGGCAGCGTGATGCACGGCATGAACGACGAGGTCGACATGCGCAAGTACGGCGGTCTGCGCAAGTACATGCCGGTCACCTTCGTGACGTTCGGGCTCGGCTACCTCGCCATCATCGGCTTCCCCGGCCTCTCCGGGTTCTTCTCCAAGGACCAGATCATCGAGGCCGCGTTCGCCAAGGGCGGCACGCAGGGCCTGATCCTCGGCGCGGTCACGCTGATCGGCGCCGCGATCACCGCGTACTACATGACGCGCGTGATGCTGATGACGTTCTTCGGCGAGGAGCGCTGGCGCGGCCAGGAGAAGGAGCCGCACCCGCACGAGTCCCCGAAGGTGATGACGGTCCCGATGATCGTGCTGGCCTTCGGATCGGTCTTCGCGGGCGGCCTGTTCAAGGCCGGCGAGTCCTTCGTGCACTGGCTGGAGCCGGTCACGCAGTTCGAGCACGGCCACTCGCCGTTCTCGGCGGCCGTGGTGACGGGCATGACGGTCGTGGCGCTGCTGATCGGCGTCGCCGGGGCGTGGCTGCAGTACGGCCGCAGGTCCGTGCCGTCCGTGGCGCCGCGCGGCAGCCTGCTGACGCGTGCGGCCCGCCGCGACCTGCTCCAGGACGACTTCAACCATGTCGCCCTGGTCAAGCCCGGCGAGTATCTGACGCGCGGACTGGTCTACGCCGACAACAAGGTGGTCGACGGGGCGGTCAACGGCACCGCCGCCGCCTTCGGCGGCCTCTCCGGCCGTACGCGCCGGGTCCAGAACGGTTTCGTCCGCTCGTACGCGGTCTCGATGTTCGGCGGCGCGGCGGTCCTGGTCGCCGCGACGCTGCTGATGAGGGCGGTCTGAGTCATGTCTGTAGCAAACGCAGGATTTCCCCTGCTGACGGTCACGGCCGCGCTGCCGGCGGCCGGCGCGATCGCCACCGCGGCCGTGCCCGCCGCGAAGCGGGCCGCCGCGAAGTGGGTTGCGCTGCTCGTCTCCCTGGCGACGCTCGTGTTCGCGCTCATCGTGCTGGCGCGCTTCGACCCGGGCGGCTCGCGCTACCAGCTCACCGAATCGCACTCCTGGATCCCGGAGTTCGGCGTGCGGTACGAGCTGGGCGTGGACGGCATCGGGGCCGTGCTGATCGCGCTCACCGCGCTGCTGCTCCCGTTCATCATCGCGGCGGCCTGGCACGACGCCGACGAGCTGGAGCCCGCGCGCCCCAACCGCCGCTGGCGGCCCACCCAGGGCTTCTTCGCGCTGATGCTCGCCACCGAGGCGATGGTGATCGTCTCCTTCGCCGCGACCGACGTGTTCCTCTTCTACGTCTTCTTCGAAGCCATGCTCATCCCGATGTACTTCCTCATCGGCGGCTTCGGCGACCGCGCGCACGCGGCGGGCGAGGAGGAGGCCGCGAAGCAGCGCTCGTACGCGGCCGTGAAGTTCCTGCTCTACAACCTCGTCGGCGGCCTCATCATGCTGGCAGCGGTGATCGGCCTCTTCGTCGTCACCTCCGACCAGCTCGGCGAAGGCACCTTCTCGCTCCAGAAGATCGCGGAGGCCCGCGCGGACGGCGGCTTCCAACTCGGCACGAACACCGAGCGGCTGCTCTTCCTGGGCTTCTTCTTCGCCTTCGCGGTGAAGGCGCCGCTGTGGCCGCTGCACACCTGGCTGCCCAACGCCATGGGCGAGTCGACCGCTCCCGTGGCCGTCCTGATCACCGCCGTGGTCGACAAGGTCGGCACCTTCGCGATGCTCCGCTTCTGCCTCGGCCTCTTCCCGGAGGCGAGCAAGTGGGCGACGCCGGTGGTGCTCGTACTGGCGCTGGTGAGCATCCTCTACGGTGCGCTGCTGGCCGTGGGCCAGCGGGACATCAAGCGGCTGATCGCCTACGCCTCCATCTCCCACTTCGGCTTCATCGTCCTCGGCGTCTTCGCGATGACCAGTCAGGGCCAGAGCGGCGCGACCCTCTACATGGTCTTCCACGGCGTCTCCACCGCCGCGCTGATGCTGGTCGCCGGCTTCCTCATCAGCCGCCGCGGTTCGCGTCTCATCGCGGACTACGGAGGGGTGCAGAAGGTCGCGCCCGTACTCGCCGGGACGTTCCTGGTGGGCGGTCTGGCGACGCTCTCGCTGCCCGGACTGGCTCCGTTCATCAGTGAATTCCTGGTGCTGGTGGGCACGTTCAGCCGCTACCCGGTGGTGGGTGTCGTCGCCACGGTGGGCATCGTCCTCGCGGCGCTGTACGTGCTGCTGATGTACCAGCGCACCATGACCGGGCCCGTTGAGAAGCCCGAGGTGCGGGCCATGCCGGACCTGCGGGTGCGCGAGATGGCCGTGGCGGTGCCGCTCGTGGCACTGCTGATCTTCCTGGGCGTCTTCCCGAAGCCCCTGACCGAGATCGTCGACCCGGCCGTCGAGCACACGATGTCGGACGTGCAGAAGAAGGACCCGGAACCGGACCATCAAGTCGCCGAGACGGGCTGGTTCGACTACAAGCCGGCTGAGCACGCCGGAGGTGACCACAAGTGAGCACGGTGGCAACGGTTTCGGGGACGGCAGGTACCGTCCCCAGCCTGTGGACACTGGGGGCGGAGCAGCTCCAGGCCCCCAAGATCGAGTACGGCCAGCTCTCGCCGGTCATCATCGTGCTCGGCTTCGCCGTCGTCGGCATCGTGCTGGAGGCCTTCCTGCCCCGCAAGGTGCGCTACGGCGCCCAGTTGATCGTCGCGGCACTGGGCCTGGTGAGCGCCTTCGCCGCCGTGCTGGCTCTCGCCGTGGCCGGATACGGCACTAGCAAGCGCGCCATCGTGGGCATGGGAGCGATCGCCGTCGACGGGCCGACGCTCTTCCTGCAGGGCACCATCCTGCTGGTCGGGCTGGTCTCGGTCTTCGTCTTCGCGGAGCGGCGCCTCGAACCCAGGTCGCACCAGGCTCACGTGGACTCCTGGGCAGCGCAGCCCGCGGCCGTACCGGGAGGCGAGGGCGAGCGGGAGGCCACGAAGGCCGGCTGGACGACCACCGAGGTCTATCCGCTGCTGCTCTTCGCGGTCGGCGGCATGCTCATCTTTCCCGCCGCCAACGACCTGTTGACGCTCTTCATCGCGCTGGAGGTCTTCTCCCTCCCGCTCTACATGCTGTGCGCGCTGGCCCGCCGCCGGCGGTTGCTCTCGCAGGAGGCGGCCGTCAAGTACTTCCTGCTGGGCGCCTTCTCGTCCGCGTTCCTGCTCTTCGGCGTGGCACTGCTGTACGGCTACGCGGGCACCGTCAACTACTCCGGTATCGCCCGCGTCATCAGTGGCGCGGACCGGACCACCAGCGCCGTACTCGCCGAGACCACCGCCAACGACGCGCTGCTGCTGATCGGCGGCGCCCTGGTGGTCATGGGCCTGCTCTTCAAGGTCGGCGCCGTCCCGTTCCACATGTGGACCCCGGACGTCTACCAGGGCGCACCCACGCCCGTCACCGGCTTCATGGCGGCGGCGACGAAGGTGGCGGCGTTCGGTGCGCTGCTGCGTCTGCTGTACGTGGTGCTGCCGGGTCTGCGCTGGGACTGGAAGCCGGTGATGTGGGGCGTCGCGATCGTCACGATGCTCGCCGGCGCGGTGATCGCGATCACGCAGACCGACATAAAGCGTCTTTTGGCCTACTCCTCCATCGCACACGCGGGCTTCCTGCTCACGGGCGTCATCGCGACCTCGGAGAGGGGCGTCTCCTCGGTGCTCTTCTATCTGGCCGCCTACTCGTTCGTGACGCTCGGCGCCTTCGCGGTGGTCACGCTCGTACGGGACGCGGGAGGCGAAGCCACGCACCTGTCCAAGTGGGCGGGTCTGGGCCGCCGTTCGCCGCTGCTGGCGACCGTGTTCTCGGTCTTCCTGCTGGCGTTCGCAGGCATTCCGGCGACGTCCGGCTTCATGGGCAAGCTCGCCGTCTTCGCGGCGGCCGGCAAGGACGCGATGCCGCTGGTCGTCGTCGGTGTCATCGCCTCGGCGATCGCGGCGTTCTTCTACATCCGCGTCATCGTGCTGATGTTCCTCAGCGAACCGAAGGCGGACGGGCCGACGGTCGCCGTCCCCAGCGTGTGGACGACGTCCGCCATCACGGCCGGCGTCGTGGTCACGCTCGTCCTGGGCATCCTGCCGCAGTACTTCCTGGACCTGGCGAGCCAGGCGGGCGTCTTCGTCCGCTGAGGCGTGTCCGACTGCTCATGCCGCTACCCGGCACCCGCCAAGGGGCGCCGGGCAGCGGCATGTTCAGCGGGCGCCCCGGGCTGCTAGCTTGACGTGGCCCTGTCGAAAACAGGGCGGTGACCGGAGACCGAAGGGGTGCGGGGTGCGCAGGTCAGCGCGGAGTGCGGCGGGGGTGGCCGCGGCAGCGGCGATCGCACTGCTGCTGAGCGGCTGCGGAAGCGGCGACGACACCGGCGGCAAGGACGACGGCGGCGGAGGAAAGCCGGAGAAGTCCGCGCCCGCGTCGGAGTCCGCGGCCCCGTCCGAGCAGGCGCCGGAGCAGCCTTCCGGTGACGCCTCCGAAGGCGGCTCGGGCGACGGCGAGGACGGCGGGTCCGGCAAGGCGGGCAAGCTGGCGGGCGTCTGGAAGGCGAAGGGCAAGCAGTACGTGCTCACCTTCGTCGGCGACGAGGTCACGCTGCTGCGTGTGAAGGGCCGGAACTGCACGGGCGGCCTGGGCGGCGCGGACGGACGGTCGCTGGCCCTCAAGTGCCCGGACGGCGGGGACCAGACCCGTACGAACGGCACGGTCGGTGCCGTCAAGGGCAAGTCGGTGAAGGTGAGTTGGAAGGGCGGCCCGACGGAGGTCTACGCCCGTGTCACCGACGTCCCGGTGGAGCTGCCGGAGAGCCCGAAGTCCTGAACGCAGACGGCGACTACGGCCCCGGGCGGCTGAGCCGCCCCGGGCCCCAGCGAGGTACCGGAGCGGCACCCGGCGCATCGTCTTGCGTAGCCAATCACCAACAGCTCACCGAGTTTGGCCGAAAAGCAGCCCGTTAGGAGCTCTTCAGTCAGCTCTCAGGCGCTCACGCCGTACGCCCCTGGGTACGCGCACGGTGGCCTTCGTGGTCCGGCCCGGTGTCGAAGCCAGGCTCCCGTTCGAACTCACCGGCCCAGAGGCTGGACGGGGCGTGCTCCCTGACTGCGTCGATCAGGGGGTCCACCAAGGAACCCGCGGGTCCAGACATCCGGTAGCGCAGCCTTGGCACGCCCGGGCGGAGCGGCTCCTCGTCGCGGACCAACACCCATAGAACAGGCTCGTCACGGTCGATCGTGTCCTTCGGGCACAGATCAAGGGAGCGAGCCGTCGAAGAAGGGGTGCCGTTGCCATCGGTGCTCCGCTGCACTGCCAGGGCGGCGAGCGCGTCCCAGCGGATCAGGCCCCGTCCCTCGCTGTTGTGCAGCCACAGCCCGGTGTCGTCGACGGCCACGAACGTCCGCTGCTTCCTGCGGGCCCGCTGGACGAGGCGGATGCCGGGGATGCCGACGAGGCAAGGGATCACTAGTGCGGGCAGAATCCAAGGGTTGGGCTCCCGACCCGTGAGCCCGGCAGCCAGCATCACTATGTAAAGGGTGAGGCCGACGGCGACGGTGACGAGCACACTCCCGGACCGGATCGCGCCGCGGATGTGCCTTTCGCCGGAACGGACAACGGTGGCCGCTGGGTTCGGTCCTGCGGCCGTGGATGACGTAGTCATGATTTCTGGGTCCTTCTGAACGCCGGAACGTTGAGCTCTCGTTCTGCTTGCATGGGTATGCGGAGTCGTCCTCCAGCTGTCTTGCCCGATCCGCGATCAGGTTCCGCGGATCGGGCCGGAAGTCAGGTTCCTGCCGGGTGGGGTGCAAGTCCTTCGATGTGTGCCTTTACGCGACGCCGCGCACGCCTCCGCCCCATCAGAACTGCCAGTACGGACACGATGGCGAGTGCCACGGTGGCGGCGTCACCGACGCCGAAGGTGATCACCGCCAGAGCGGCGATGCCGACCAGCACCGCACTCAGAACGGTGGCCCCTGCGTTTGCCTCCACAGCGGAAGCGGGGTGAATCGCGTTGGGTTCACCCACCGCCGGCAGCGCTCCGTCCGAGGAGACGCGCGCGCTCTCCGGCAGTGCGACCGAAGTGTCGGCCGACTCCAGCCATCCGACGACGTAGCGCCGACCGTCCAGAACCAGTACGGCGTAACCGACCGAATTCGCGTATGGGAGCGGCCGGGTGGGCCGCCGCCAGTAGACCTGCCCACGGGCGCCGGCGAGCAGGGGCGCCAGGGGCACGGGGTCGACGATGTCATCCAGATACAAATGCAGTTCACCGAACTCAGAGCACGTCAGGCGAACGCGGGGCTTTAGCTGAGCGGTCGCGGAGGCGGCCGATGGGCGCTCGTCGAGGCTACTCCCACCTCCGCAACAGAGACGGGCAGGGCATGGAGCTTGCCCTGTTGCCGCGGCATCGCTTCGGCCGTCTCGATGCGCACGAGGTGGCTCCGGCTGACGTTCACAATCTCTGACAGGCCTTCAAGGGTCATGTCCGCGCGCTCCCGGTAGGCGCGCGTCTTCGCTCCGAAGATCTGGCGGGCACTTCGGTCAGGCGTCAGTTCACGTGGACGTGCCGCCATCGTGCAACTCCCGTCTCCCGAAAGCCCGCTGGGGACATCGGCGAGTTGAGCGACGCGCTGAGCGGCGCAGCAGTACGGCTGCCGTCGCTGTTACGCCCCGTTCGCCATCGAGCAGGACGATACGGCGGAATCCGTCCACGAAGCCGTAATGTGTCTCGGGTGACGCGATCGAGTGCGGCGCGGAGTCCGGACCGCAGCACGACCCGGAACCGGTCGAGGAGTGGATGCGAAAGCACACCCAAGGCACCCGCCACCGCCGTTACTTGCGCATCTTCTCGGACTACGCGGTCATGCGGCCCCAGGCCGAGCAGACCGATCAGCGGGAACCGGTGCGGGCGGACGGAGGCAGGCCGTGACCTTCACAGTGGCCGCCGAGCGGCCTTGGGACGAGTGTGGCCGCCCGTTGACGGCAATCCGTGGATGACGGGCCTGTGCATGCTCTACTGCCGACGCGACGGTGTGCGGGTGCTGTGGCTCGGGCCTGTGCACGCGTCCGGCCCCGAGGGCGGGATGTACGGATGCGGGCAGTGCAAAGCGGAGCTGGACTCCATGATCTACCGCCAGTTGTGCCGTGCGGACGCCCCGAAGTCCTGTGCGGATGCGGACAGTTCGGCAGGGCCTCTGGTGGAGGTGGAAGCGATGACGCTCGTACCGGAGCCGGAACGAAACGCCCTCCACGGCCGCGACCGAAGCCCAAGTGTCCCCATCCCGAAACGGAGAGGGTCGACGGGAAGATCTGCTGCGCGAAATGCGGCGCGCAGCTCCACCTGTGAGCTCGTTCCCGTCCGGGCCGGTGCACCGAATCGTCAGGGGTCTTTCCACAGCTGCACCGGACGCTCATAGCCGCTGCCTGCGATGAGCCGGCCGCGGGGGCTGAAGGCCACGACTGATGCGCCGTTCGTCTTCGTCGAGTCCGTCTTGCTCGACAGGCGGGCGCGTGGTTCACGCTTGGCCACGTTCCACAGCCACACTCCGTCGAAGGAGGGGGTGACGAGCGTCTTGCCGTCCGGGCTGAACGCCAGGTCCTCACCTGAGGATCTGCCGGCGGCGTCGTCAAGTGAAACCCTCTGACGGCCACTTGCCACATTCCACAGCCTCACCTCTTCCCCGGTGCCGGCGGTGGCGAGGGTCTTGCCGTCCGGGCTGAACGCCAGCGTCGAGAGCGCGCCGCCGGGGCGGAGGGTGGCGCGTCGTTTGCGGTCGGCCACATCCCAGAGGATCGCCTTGCCATTCGGGCTGGAGGAGCCTTCGGGGTCGTCGGGGTCACCACCCGCGGAGGCAAGCGTCTTGCCGTCCGGGCTGAAGGCGACAGCCCTGACGTCCGACTGACCGTCGAGGACGGCGAGTTCCTTGTCCTTGCGGCTGTCGGCGTCCCATAGCTTCACTTCGCCGTACTCGTTGCCGGTGGCGAGCGTCTTGCCGTCCGGGCTGAACGCCACGCTGTTGGTCAGACCGGAGTCGGCGATGTGGTGGACCTGCTTGCGTTTGGCCACGTCCCACAGGGTCACCTGGCCGTCGCCCGCGGTGGCAAGGAATTTGCCGTTCCTGCTGAACGCCAGGCTGGTGACACTGACCACGTCTGGGCCGTATCTGGCCTTTTGGGTGAGGACAGCGCGTCTTTTGCGGCCGGCCATATCCCACAGCTGCACCCTGCCGTCGTTGCCGCCGGTGGCGAGCGTCTTTCCGTCCGGGCTGAACTCCACGTCCTCGGTCGAGACGGACCGGCCGGTGGCGAGGGAGGCCGTGGGCTTGTGTGAGGGAGGCGCGTTGAGGCCGGTGGGGGACGAGGGAACGTAGAAGACGGCGATCAGGACGGCTGCGAGGACGACGACTCCGACCCCGGCTCCGCCGAGCATTGCGGGTAGTCCCAGGGTGGATGTGGCGGGGGAATCCGGGCTCGGAGGGGACGGCTGGCCGTCCGAGCCCGCCGGGGTCACATTGGCTCCGCCGATTTCGCCCCGTCCCGGGTCGAGCGAGGTCGGCGCATGCGCCGGCGTGCCGGGCCCGGCTTCCGGCGGGGACGCGGCGGTGAGGGTGTCGGCGGCGGGCGTGGCCGGGTCGAGCCGGTACGACGTGACGGACGCGATGGGCTCGGCGGGTGCGATGGACTCGGCCTGGGGCGGGGCGGCGGGTGCTTCGGCGGTGAGCGTGCCGGTGCCGGCGATTCCCGGAGCGGAGGACGTGCGGCACTGCCGGACGATCTCGGCGGGGGTGGGCCGTTGCTGCGGATCCTTCTCCAGGCAGCGGGCGGCGATCGTACGCACGGGCTCGGGGCATTCGTCGAGCTCGGGAGCCTGTTCCAGGACGCGGTAGGCCACGCCGTAGCCGCTGCCGCCGCCGAAGGCCAGCCGTCCGGTGGCGGCGAAGTTGGCGATGACGCCGAGGGCGAAGACGTCGCCGGCCTCGGTGACGTCCTGCCCCCTGATGTACTCGGGCGCCATGTAGGCGGGCGTTCCGGCGCGCATGCCGGTGCCGGTCACCGACGTGACGTCCGCGGCTCGTGCGATGCCGAAGTCGATGACCTTCGGACCGTCGCCGGTGAGGATGATGTTGGACGGCTTCAGATCGCGGTGGATCACCCCCGCGGCGTGGATGGACTGCAAGGCCTCGGCCACCCTGGCGATCAGCCCCACCGCAGCCTGGACCGGCAATGGGCCGGACTCGTCCACCGCGTCCTGAAGCGAGGGCCCGGGAACGTAGGCGGTAGCCAGCCACGGCTCGTCGGCCCGCAGATCCGCATCCACGACCGGCACGGTGTAGAGCCCCTGGACCCGCCGGGCCGCGGCCACTTCCTGCTCGAAGCGCTTGCGGAACGCCTTGTCGGCCGCGTACTCGCGGTGCACGAGCTTGACCGCCACCGCGCTTCCCGCCGGGGTACGGCCGAGATAGACGCGGCCCATCCCGCCCGCGCCCAACACCGCCTCCAGCCGGTACGGACCGGCCTCAGCAGGATCACCCGCCCCAAGAGGCCGAAGCGGCGGCGGAGTTGTCGGCCACCCCGGTTGTTCTCCCACGCCGACGGGCGGGACCGCCGGTCCGCCAGAACCCGGTTGGGACATGCCGAATCTCCCCCTTATCGGTCTGCCGGCGACGCCACATCGTCCGCTGCCCGACGCGACGGCAGACCACGAGCGGCCCCCACTCACGACCCGCTCCGGGATGCCCTGGGGCGGGCCGCTCACCGTTCGAGCGAGCGACAGCGTAGACGACCCCACCACCCCGTGACAGCCCTGCCCTAGACGCTAGGGAGAAGACCAACATCCGCCGGCCAGGGCGCGGTTCGCGGCGGTCACGGCGCCACGAACAAGGCGCCACGAACGCGGGCGCTGGCCGGACGAGCCCTACCGGGCGCGTCGTTCGCGGCGGATGAGGGGGTTGTCGACGGCTTCGGCCAGCCAGTCGAGCCGGGACTGATCGCCTACCACGGGGTTCGACAGCCGGCCCACGCCCTCGATCTCGATCTCGGCCGTGTCGCCGTCCTGGAGCGTGAAGTCCATGCCGGGGACGATGCCGGTGCCCGTCGCCAGCACGGCACCGTCGGGGAACGGCTGGGCGTGCCACAGGTATGCGGGCAGGCCGTGCGGGTCACGGTGGAAGGCGGCGGTCGACGTCTCGCCCTCGAAGACGGCCGCACCGTCGCGGCTGATGGTGAGGGTGATCCGGAGCGCGCTCACATCGTCCAGCTCCCATGCGGGGACGATGCCGGAGGAGACCGCGGCGCTGCCGCCGTAGATCTTCGCCTGGGGCAGATACAGGGGGTTCTCGCCCTCGATGGTGCGGGAGCTGACGTCGTCGGTGACGACGTAACCCACCGTCTCCGCCCGGCTGTTGAGGACGAGCCCCAGCTCGGGCTCGGGCACGTTCAGCTCGGAGTCGTCGCGTACGGCGACCGGTTCGCCGTCGGTCACGATCCGCCACGGCTGCGCCTTGAAGAAGAGCTCCGGGCGGTCGGCGTCGTAGACGCGCTCGTAGATGGACTGTTCGGTGCTCTCGGCGACGCGCGCCTCGCGTGAGCGCTCGTAGGTGACGCCGGCCGCCCACAGCTCCATCAGCCCGTCCAGCGGCGGCAGCAGTACGACGCCGCCCTCGGAGAAGACGGCGGGACCGCCGGCGGTCCGCTCGGCCAGGGCGCGCAGCTCGCCGGCGGGTAGCCGCAGCAGATCGGCGATGCGGGGTGTGCCTTCGAAGGCGCGGACGGCCCCCGCCTCGTCCGCGATGCCGGTACGTACGGTTCCGCTGTCGTCGGCGAAGCGCACTATGCGAGTCATCGCTACTCCTCTCTGCGGGCGGCTGTGCCGGTGCCGGTGCCGGTGCCCGTACCGGTGCCTCCCTGCGGCTGCCTCTGCTCTGCTGCTCAGTGAAGACATCAGACCGCTGGAACGTAACCTTCACGTTCCGCCGTGGCAAGGGGTTGCTCATCTGGCTTCGAGTCTGTTCACGGAGTGAGAGGGGCCTGGTGGACAGAACAGACATCTGACATCTTGGGTCGTGTGTCCGCTGTGCTCGCAGGGTTCGCTGTCTCGCAGCGTGTCCCGTACGGCGCAGCCTTCGCAGCCCTCTCGCACGTATCAGGAGTGAGTGCCGAATGACCGCCCGCATCGTCGACATCGAGACGGTCGATGTCCGTTTTCCCACCTCGCGCGCCCTCGACGGCTCCGACGCCATGAACGAGGCGCCCGACTACTCCGCCGCCTACGTGATCCTGCACGTCGGCGACGACGGAGACGGAACGGGCCCGGACGACGGCGCTCCGCATGTGCCCGAGGGGCACGGTTTCACATTCACCATCGGCCGGGGAACCGATCTGGCGGTGAGCGCCGCACAGGCGATCGGCCGCCGCGCCGTCGGCATGTCCGTCGACGAGATCACCGGCGACCTCGGCGCCTTCTCGCGCCACCTCCTCGGCGACAGCCAGCTCCGCTGGCTCGGCCCGGACAAGGGCGCCATCCACCTCGGCGCCGCCGCGGTCATCAACGCCGCCTGGGACCTGGCCGCCAAGCGGGCGGGAAAGCCCGTATGGAAGCTGCTCGCCGACTTCACCCCGCGCCAGATCGTCGACCTCGTCGACTGGCGCTACCTGAAGGACGCGCTCACACCCGAGGCCGCCCTGGAGCTGCTGGAGACGCGGGCGGAAGGCCGCGCCGAGCGCGAGGCGTACGTCCGTGAGCACGGCTATCCCGCGTACACGACCAGCGCCGGCTGGCTGGGCTACGACGACGAGAAGCTGGCGAGGCTGTGCCGCGAGGCGGTGGACCAGGGCTGGGACTCCGTCAAGCTGAAGGTGGGCGGCGACCTCGCCGACGACGTACGCCGCTGCCGCATCGCCCGCGGCATCATCGGCCCCGGCCGCCGTCTGATGATCGACGCAAACCAGGTGCTCGGTGTCGACGAGGCCATCGAATGGGCGGACGCGCTGCGGGAGTTCGACATCTGGTGGTTCGAGGAACCCACCAGCCCGGATGACGTGCTCGGCCACGCCGCCATCCAGCGGCGCATCGCACCCACGCACGTCGCCACCGGCGAACACGCGCACAACGCAGTGATGTTCAAGCAGTTCCTGCAGGCCGGGGCGATCGGCATCTGCCAGATCGACGCCTGCCGGCTCGGCGGTGTCAACGAGGCCGTCGCCGCGCTGCTGCTGGCCGCGGCGTACGACGTACCGGTGTGCCCGCACGCTGGCGGCGTCGGGCTGTGCGAACTGGTGCAGCACCTGTCGGTCTTCGACTACGTGGCGGTCAGCGGCTCCATGGAGAACCGTGTCGTGGAGTACGTCGACCATCTGCACGAGCACTTCCACGACCCCGTACGGGTCGAGGGCTCGCGCTACCGCGTGCCCGAAGTCCCCGGCTACAGCGCCCAGATCCGCCGCGAGACGCTGGAGGCCCACCGCTTCCCCGAGGGGTCCGTGTGGAGCGGCGCGGCGGCCCCGGTGACATCCTGACCGGCATGACAGGGACGAACGTGACAGCCGGCAGATCCGATGCGGGCACCGGTGCGGCAGTGACCGCCGGCAGCGTCGTGGACGTGGCGATCAGCCGCCTGAAGCAGCGCATTGGCAGCGGCGAGTTCGCCCCCGGGCACCGGCTGCCTCCCGAGTCGGTGCTCGCGGGTGAGCTGGAGCTGTCCCGTCCGTCCTTGCGCGAGGCCGTACGGGCGCTCGCCATGGCCGGAGTGCTCGAAGTGCGGCGCGGCGACGGCACGTTCGTCACGGATCTCCGTCCCGAACGGCTGATGAGCGCGATCGGCAGCTTCCTCGACCTCGCCCAGGACACCGCTCTGGACGAGATGCTGGAGTGCCGCAAGGTGCTGGAACCCGGTGCCACGGCGCTCGCCGCGACCCGTATCGACGACGCCGCGCTCGACGGGCTGCTGGAGCGGATGGAGCGGATGCGGACGCTGCAGGACCCGGGCGAACTGGTCCGCGAGGACCTGGCCTTCCACGCCGACATCGTCGCGGCGACGGGCAACCGCACGCTGCAGTCCCTGGTCTCCTCCGTGAGCGACCGCACCGCCAGGGCGCGCATGTGGCGGGCTCTGGTCAAGTCGGACGTCCTCGCCTGGACGCATCAGCAGCACATGGACATCCACAGCGCGCTGCGCGCCCGCGACAGCCTCGGCGCCTTCGCGGCGGCGAGCCGCCATGTGGGCGACGTGGAGAGATGGGTCCGGGAGCGTCTCGACGCGGTACGGGACGGCCCTGGCGGGCCGGGCGACTCCGGCGGCTGACCGGCCGGCCCCGCCCCGGGCCGAGCCCCTGGTCCCGGCCGACGGCCGACGGCCCTGCCCGGCCCGCCGGGTGGCGGGGCCGTGTCCGGGGGGACCCCAGGACGGCCTCCCGGCGATGCCAGAGGGAGGGCCGGCTCGGCGTGCCGGCTGCCGCGGTCGTCTTCACACCGCCGGGCTCCCTCCCGTCGCGGCCGGCCGCCGTTGCGGCGGAAAGAGTCGCCGCCGCGTGTAAGAAGAGCCGCCACGGCACGGCCTCCGGGCCGTTCCTGGTGGTCGGTCCAACCCGTCGGTTCGGCCCACGAGTTGGCATGGAACGGCGAGACCGTGAGGTCACGGCGGGGCCGGCTCCCGCCCGTGCCGCCATGGGCCGGCGCAGCGAGCGCGGGCCGGCCCGCCGCTGCGGCGGAAAGAGTCGCCGCAACGGCGGTGGAACGCCCGGCGCCCCTACCGGGACGGCTCCACGCGCCCCGTGACCTCGCCCAGTCCGATGCGGCCGCCGTACGGGCCGGGAGCCCATGCCGAGAGGGTCACCTCGTCGCCGTCCTCCAGGAACGCACGGCTGCCGTCCGGGAGTTCGAGCGGCTCCTTGCCGCCCCACGTCAGCTCCAGCAGACAGCCGCGCTGCGAGCGCTCAGGCCCGCTCACGGTGCCGGATGCGTACAAGTCCCCCGTACGCAGTGATGCGCCGTTGACCGTCATGTGCGCGAGCTGCTGCGCGGCCGTCCAGTACATCGCCGAGAAGGGCGGCTCGGAGACGGTGTGGCCGTTGATGCTCACGGTGATCCGCAGGTCGATTCCGCCGGGCTCCGGTTCCGCCGAGTCCTCCAGGTAGGGGAGCAGCGGCACGTCGCGGGCGGGCGGCGGGATGCGGGCCGCGTCCAGGGCGTCCAGCGGCGTGACCCACGCGGAGACGGACGTCGCGAAGGACTTGCCGAGGAAGGGGCCGAGCGGCACGTACTCCCAGCCCTGGATGTCCCGCGCCGACCAGTCGTTGAGCAGCGTCACCCCGAAGACGTGGTCGCGGAAGCCGGTCAGCGGCACGCTCTCGCCGTGCGCGGACGGTGTGCCGACGACGAAGGCGACCTCGGCCTCGATGTCGAGCCGCTTCGACGGGCCGAAGGACGGCGCGTCCTCGTGCGGCGGCTTGCGCTGGCCCTGCGGCCGTACGACGGGGGTGCCGGAGACGACGACGGTGCCGGCGCGGCCGTGGTAACCGATGGGCAGATGCTTCCAGTTGGCGGGCAGCGCCGCGTTGTCGGGCCGGAAGATCTTGCCGACGTTGGTGGCGTGGTGCTCGCTCGCGTAGAAGTCGACGTAGTCGGAGACCTCGAACGGCAGCCGCATCGTCACATCGGAGAGCGGACGCATGAACCGGGCCGCGGTCGCACGGTGTTCGGGCGCCGTCAGCCACTCGCGCAGCTCCGCCCGTACGGCCTGCCACACGGGGCGGCCCGCGGCCATCAGCGGCCCCAGCAGCGGCTGTTGGAGCAGTTCCGCGTGCGCCGACCCGAAGGCCGCCGCCGCACCGCCCGCGTCCAGCACGAAGTCGCCGTAGCGGACGACTATCAGCGTGCGGTCCGGGTGCTCAGGGGTGGTGCACACCCCGTACGGAAGGTTGTCCGGGCCGAAGGGGTCGCCCTCGGGAGGGTTCACGTCTGGCACTGAGCCTCGCCTTCGAGATCGTCGACGGTCACGGGCGAGCTCAGCGTACGGGGCACCTTGCGGGCGCCGTTCGGCAAGGGCTCCCTGTGCCGTCCATACGTCAGAAGGCCCGGGGGAACCGGCAGTGGAGAGCCGTGGTCGGGCCCGTGCCCGTCAGGACATACGCGCCCATGGAGATCGACATCTGACCGGATACGCTGCCGGGTGATGGCGACGACCGGAAAGTGAAAGCAACGGGCGTTCCCCGCGATCGCTCATTCGTCGTATGCAGACAGGAGAACCCTCTCGTGACCGATGTCGGGCCGTTCGGACTGACCGTGCGGGACAAGGCTCTCGAGGCCGATGTCCGGGCGGGGCTGGCTGCTGTCGAAGAGGGCCTCTTCGAGGCCACGAAGAGCGACGTGCCGTTCATAACGGGCGCCGCGCAGCACCTCGTACGCGCAGGCGGGAAGCGATTCCGGCCACTGCTGGTGATGCTCGGCGCACAGTTCGGCGACCCGTACGCACCCGGCGTGGTGCCCTCCGCCGTGGTCGTGGAGCTGACCCATCTGGCGACGCTCTACCACGACGACGTCATGGACGAGGCCGACGTGCGGCGCGGAGTCCCCAGCGCCAACGTCAACTGGACCAACTCGGTCGCGGTGCTCACCGGTGACTATCTCTTCGCCCGCGCATCGCACATCCTGGCCGACCTCGGCCCCGAGGCCGTACGCATCCAGGCGGAGGCGTTCGAGCGGCTGGTGACCGGTCAGATTCTGGAGACCGCCGGCCCCGGCGAGGACCGTGACCCGGTGCAGCACTATCTGGATGTCATCGCCGGCAAGACGGGCTCGCTGATCGCGGTCGCCGGCCGGTTCGGCGCGTTGATGTCCGGGGCCGACGAGAGCGTCGTCTCCATCCTCACCCAGTACGGGGAGCGCGTCGGCACCGCGTTCCAACTCGCGGACGACGTACTGGACATCGCCGGGGACTCCGAGGAGTCCGGCAAGACCCCCGGCACCGACCTGCGCGAGGGCGTCCCCACCCTCCCGGTGCTCCACCTCCGCGCCCGCGCCGCCTCCCCTCAGGCCACCGCCGAGGACCGGGCGCTGCTCGAACTGCTCGACGGCGACCTGACGGACGACGCCCGTCACGCCGAGGCCCTGACAGCCCTGCGGGCACACCCCGCCCTGGAGCAGGCCCGTCAGGACACGATCCGCTACGCGAACGAGGCACGCGAGACGCTCATGCCGCTGCCCGACTGCGCTGCGAAGGCGGCCCTTTCGCAGCTGTGCGACGCGGTCGTGCACCGCGCCGTCTGAGGCCGCAGGACCCCCAGGACCCCCGAAACGGCTCAGGGATCGCACCCGTTCGCAGGCCTCCGCACGGGGGACGCGAGCCTCCGCTTCTCCACCCGCAGGAGTAGGCGGAGTTGCCTCCACCGGCTGACGCGAATCGCTCACCGGTTTGGTGCCATTGAGACACCACCCCGCACGTTCCCGCGGAATTCGGGGACAATGGCCGAGCAGGCGTGGGGTCTCCCCGCCGAAGGCAGGGGACGGACGAGTGCACGTAGAGAACCGGCCACCGACCCGGAGGTAGGGCACGACATGGCACAGATCCAACCGAGGACATCCGGCAGGAAGGGCGTCCGGTACGGGATACCAGCCGGCGTCGCCGGAATCGCGGCGGTGACCATCGGGCTCGTCCCGGCGCTCGCCCAGACCGGTGCCCCCGATCTGCCGAAGATCTCGGCGGAGGAGCTGGTGGCGAAGATGGCCGCGTCCGACACCCAGCAGATGTCCGGCACCGTGAAGGTCAGCACCGACCTGGGCCTGCCCGAGATGCCCGGCGTCGGCGGCGGCAGCGGCCAGCCGGGCGGCGGCCTCTTCGGCGGCGGCCCGCACGGTGACGGTCAGGGCGGCGGCGAGCAGGGCGGCGAGCGCGGCGGCGACAAGGGCCCCGGGGCCTCCCCCCAGGACAAGCTGATGGAGCTGGCCTCCGGCGAGCACACGCTCCGCGTCGCGGCCGACGGCCCCGACAAGCAGCGCGTCTCCGTCGTCGAGGAGGCGTCCGAATACAGCTTCATCCGCAACGGCGGGGAGGTCTGGACGTACGACAGCGGCTCGGACTCCGCCTTCCACGCGGAGGCACCGGAGGGCGCCGCCGGGAAGCACGGCAAGGACGGCGAGCACGGCAAGGGCCACGGCGGACTCGGCAGCGTCACTCCTCAGGAGGCCGCCAAGCAGGCGCTGAAGGCCTCGAAGGACTCCACGTCCGTGACCGTCGACGGTACGGCGCAGGTCGCCGGCCGTGACGCCTACCAGTTGCTGATCAAGCCGAAGGGCGCCCCCCACTCGACCGTCGACTCCGTACGGATCGCGGTGGACGCGGACAACGGCACACCTCTGAAGTTCACGCTCGCCCCGAAGGGCGGCGGCAAGCCGGTCGTCGAGGTGGCCTACACCAAGGTCGACTTCGGCAAGCCGGACGCCGGCACGTTCGACTTCAAGCCGCCGAAGGGCACAGACGTCACCGAGGCGGACCCCCGCGGCATGGCGGACGGCAAGCACCCGGGCAGGCCCGAAGACAAGGGCGGGGCCGGGGAGTCCGACAGGGCGGAGAAGTTCAAGGAGCTCAAGAAGTCCGAGAAGTTCAAGGAGCTCGAGAAGCTCGAAAAGGGCGAGAAGGGCGAGAAGTCCGGCAAGGGCGAGGCACTCGGGTTCTCCGGGCTCAACACACTGGGCAAGGGCTGGGGTTCCGTCGCCGAGATCGACATGGGCGAGGGCGCGGCCGGCGGCCTGCCGGGCGCCTCGGCACCCGGCGGCGAGGACGGCAAGTCGCCGCAGGCCCAGCAGATGTTCGACAGCTTCACCGAGAAGGCCGAGGGCGACTTCGGCACCGGCCGGGTCTTCAGCACGCGGCTGGTGAACGCTCTGATGACCGACGACGGAAAGGTCTACGTGGGCGCCGTGACGAAGGAGGGCCTGATCAAGGCCGCCGACGCCGCCGCCAAGTGATCTTCCGCCACGAGTAGTCGGGCCGACTCGGTCCGAACCATTCCGTCCCCGCCGCCCGCCGTGGGCGGTGGGGACGGACGTACCGGAGGCAGATACACCCGACCCGACCCACGGGAGCGCCATGGCTCAGCCGCCCCCCGCAGCGGTCATCGAGACGCGCGGGCTCAGCAAGCGCTACCGAGGCGGGCAACTCGCCGTCGACGGGCTCGATCTGGCCGTACCGCGCGGCAGCGTCTTCGGTTTTCTCGGACCCAACGGCTCGGGCAAGACCACCACGATCCGCATGCTGCTCGGCCTCATCGACGCCACCGAGGGAGCCGTCAGCGTGCTAGGCGAGCCGATGCCGTCCGGGGCACGGCGTGTGCTGCCGCGCGTCGGCGCCCTCATCGAGGGCCCGGCGCTCTACGGCTTCCTCTCCGGGCGCGGCAACCTCCACCGCTACGACGCCGCCGACCCCACGGCCGATCCCCGTACGCGACGGGCGAGGGTCGGGCGGGCGCTGGAGCGGGTCGGACTCGCGGCCGCGGCGGGCAAGAAGGCCAAGGCGTACTCACTGGGCATGAAGCAGCGTCTGGGCATCGCCGCAGCCCTGCTCCAGCCGCGCGAACTGCTGGTGCTGGACGAGCCGACCAACGGCCTCGACCCGCAGGGCATGCGCGAAATCCGTTCACTCGTACGGGCGTTGGCCGAGGACGGCACCACCGTCTTCCTCTCCTCCCACCTCCTGGACGAGATCGAGCAGGTCTGCTCGCACACCGCTGTGATGAACCGCGGACGGCTCGTCACCCAGGGCACCGTCGCCGAGATGTCGGCGGACGCCCGGGGCCGGCTCACGGTCACCACACCGGACGGCGCCGAGGCGGCGCGCGTACTGAAGGAGCACGGCGTTGACGACCTGACGGTGCTGGGCGACGAGGTCACGGGCGAACTGCCGCCGGAGGCGGCCCGGAGGCACGAGCCGCCGTCCAAGGGGGGCTCCGCACCCGATCTCGCCGATCTGAACACCGCGCTCGTACGCTCCGGGGTCCGGGTACGGGGGTTCGGCGTGACGCGCGCTTCCCTGGAGGACGTCTTCGTCTCGCTCACCGGGGAGGGCTTCGATGTCGCAGGTTGACCTCGCCGGGTCGGGTCACGGCTCCGGTACGGGTTCGGCTCACGGCTCCGCCCCGGGCGCGGTCTCCGGGACGGGCACGGTCCCGCGCGCCGGAACGGGCCGCCGGCGCGCCTCCGGGCTCTTCCGCAGCGAGCTTCTGACGACGTTCCGCCGCTGGCGCACCGTGGCGCTGCTGGGCGTGCTCGCGGTGATCCCGGTGCTGGTCGGCATCGCGGTCAAGATCGAGACGGCGGACGGGGGTCCGGGCGGCGGCGGGGGCGGCGCCGGGCCGGCGTTCATCTCGCAGATCACCAACAACGGCCTCTTCCTGGTCTTCACCTCGCTCGCCGCCACACTGCCCTTCTTCCTGCCGATGACCGTGGGAGTGATCGCGGGAGACTCGGTCGCGGGCGAGGCCAACGCGGGGACGCTGCGCTATCTGCTGGTCGCTCCCGCTGGACGTACGCGGCTGCTGCTGGTGAAGTACGCGGGCACGATGGTCTTCTGCTTCGCGGCGACCCTCGTCGTCGCCGTCTTCGCGCTCGCCACGGGCGCGGTCCTCTTCCCGCTCGGGGAGGTCACCCTGCTCTCGGGGACCACCGTCTCCTTCGCGGAGGGCCTGCTGCGGGCGCTGGCGATCGCCGCCGCCGTGGCCGTCTCACTCACCGGGCTGGCCGCTCTTGGCCTGTTCATCTCCACGCTCACCAGCAGCGGCATCGCCGCGATGGCGGCCACCGTGGGGCTGCTGCTGATGGTTCAGATCGTGGACACCATCCCGCAGTTGCACGCCGTACAGCCCTATCTCTTCCCGCACTACTGGCTGAGCTTCGCCGACCTGCTGCGCGACCCCGTCTACTGGGACGGGCTCGCGAAGAACCTCGGTCTGCAGGCGCTCTACACGGCCGTGTTCGGCTCGGCGGCGTGGGCCCGCTTCACCAGCCGCGACATCACGGCTTAGCGGAGCCGGGGCGGCGACGACGAGGGCGAGGGCGAGGTCCCCGGCGCGGCGGCCTCCGCCACCTCCGCCGTCCCCGCGGCCTCCGCCACCTCCTCCGCACGCGCCGCGGCCGTACGGAGCTGTTCGCGCGCCCGGCGCCTGGTGCGCAGCGCGTCCCAGGTCAGCACGCACAGCGCGGCCCACACCAGGAAGAAGCCCGTCCAGCGCTCCGGCGGCATCTCCTCATGGAAGGCCAGCAGCCCGAGTACGAACATCAGCGCCGGCGCCAGATACTGCAGCAGCCCGATCGTGGAGAGCGGCAGCCGCACGGCCGCGCTCCCGAAGAAGATCAGCGGGACCGCGGTGACCAGACCCGCGACGGCGAGCAGCAGGGCGTGACCGGTGCCCTCGGTGGTGAAGGAGCCCTCACCGGTGGCCCACAGATAGACCAGGAAGCCCATGGCGGGCAAGAACTGGACGGCGCTCTCGGCGCTGAAACCGTCCATGCCGTCGAGCAGGACGCGCTTCTTGACCAGTCCGTACGTCGCGAAGGAGAGGGCGAGGGTGATCGAAAGCCAGGGCACCTGCCCGTACGCGATGCTCAGCACGGCCACCGCGATCGCGCCGATGCCGACGGCGGCCCACTGCGCGGGGCGCAGCCGCTCGCGCAGCAGCAGCACGCCGAAGGCGATGGAGACAAGCGGGTTGATGAAGTAGCCGAGGGACGATTCCAGGACCCTGCCGACGCTCACCGACCAGATGAACAGGCCCCAGTTGACGGAGATCGCCGCGGCGGCGACGGCGACGAGGGCGAGCCGCTTGGGCTGCCGCAGCAGCGGCCGTATCCAGGACCAGCGCCGCAGCACGGCCAGCAGCACCAGAGCGGTCGGCAGGGACCACACCATCCGGTGGGCCAGGACCTCGCCGGGGGGCGTGGATTCGAGCAGATGCCAGTACAGGGGGAGGATCCCCCAGAGGCCGTAGGCGGCGAATCCGTAGAGCAGGCCGGTCCGCTGGTCGCTTCGAGTTGCCACGAACCGTCTCCTCCTGTGCGGGCCGTCGGTGCCGGATCGACCGTAACGCCGCCCGGAGCCGGATGTCATCTCCGTTTCACATGACGGTACTGACACCGCCGTTGGGGCGCACACGGGCCGGGGCGCGGCAGCACAGGAAGGGGGCCGCGGCACAGGAAGGGCGCGGCCCCACCGGTGTCGTCCGGCGGGCCGCGCCCTTCCCGTCAGCTGCGCCGTCGCGTCAGCCTGCGACCGTCCAGGTGTCGTTGCCCGCGAGCAGCGCACCGAGATCGCCCTTGCCGTGGTTCTCCACTGCCGCCTCCAGCTGCGTGTTCATGTCCGCGTCGTACACGGGCCGCCGCACGTCCCGCAGCACCCCGATCGGTGTGCGGTGCAGGGTCTCCGGATCGGCCAGCCGGGACAGCGCGAACGCCGTCGTCGGCGAGTCCGCGTGGGCGTCGTGCACGACGAGCGCGTCGGTGCCCTCCTCCGCGACCTCGATGACACGCAGATCGCCGGTGGCCGGGTCGCGGACGACGCCCTTCGAGCCGAGGCCGTCCTCGCCGGGCGTGCCGAAGCGGATCGGCTCGCCGTGCTCCACGCGGATCACGGCCTCCTGCGCCTGCTGTTTGTCTTTGAGGGCCTCGAAGGCGCCGTCGTTGAAGATGTTGCAGTTCTGGTAGATCTCCACGAGCGCCGTGCCGTGGTGGTCGGCGGCCGCGCGGAGCGTGCTGGTGAGGTGCTTGCGGTCCGAGTCGACCGTACGGGCCACGAAGGACGCCTCCGCTCCCAGCGCGAGCGAGACGGGGTTGAACGGGGAGTCCAGCGAGCCCATCGGCGTCGACTTGGTGATCTTGCCGGTCTCCGAAGTGGGGCTGTACTGGCCCTTGGTGAGCCCGTAGATGCGGTTGTTGAAGAGCAGGATCTTCAGGTTCACGTTCCGGCGCAGCGTGTGGATCAGGTGGTTGCCGCCGATGGACAGGGCGTCGCCGTCGCCGGTGACGACCCACACCGAGAGGTCGCGCCGGGTGCTCGCCAGGCCGGTGGCGATGGCGGGGGCGCGGCCGTGGATGGAGTGCATCCCGTAGGTGTTCATGTAGTACGGGAAGCGAGACGAGCAGCCGATGCCGGAGACGAAGACGATGTTCTCCTTGGCGAGACCGAGCTGGGGCATGAAGCCCTGCACGGCCGCCAGCACGGCGTAGTCGCCGCAGCCGGGGCACCAGCGCACTTCCTGGTCGGACTTGAAGTCCTTCATGCTCTGCGCGGCTTCGGCCTTCGGCACCAGCGAGAGCGCCTCGCTCTGCCGGGTCTCCGGTGTCGTCTCAGTCATCGGTGGAGGCCTCCTTCAATGCGGTCGCGAGCTGCTCGGCCTTGAAGGGCATGCCGTTGACCTGGGTGTAGGAGTGGGCGTCGACGAGGAATTCGGCGCGTACGAGGGTGGCCAGCTGGCCCAGGTTCATCTCGGGGATGATCACCCGCTCGTAACGCCGCAGCACCGCGCCGAGGTTGGACGGGAAGGGGTTGAGGTGGCGCAGGTGCGCCTGCGCGATGTGCTGCCCGTCCTTGCGCAGGCGGCGTACGGCTGCCGTCACCGGTCCGTACGTCGAACCCCAGCCCAGCACGAGCGTCTTCGCCCGGCCGTCCGGGTCGTCGGCCTCGATGTCGGGGACGTCGATGCCGTCGACCTTGGCCTGCCGCGTACGCACCATCAGGTCGTGGTTGGCCGGGTCGTAGGAGATGTTGCCGGTGCCGTCCTGCTTCTCGATGCCGCCGATGCGGTGTTCGAGGCCGGGGGTTCCCGGGACCGCCCAGGGCCGCGCCAGGGTCTGCGGGTCGCGCTTGTACGGCCAGAAGGCCTCGGTGCCGTCGTCGAGCCGGTGATTGGGCACCTGCGCGAACTGGACGCGCAGATCCGGCAGTTCAGCGGTCTCCGGTACGCGCCAGGGCTCGGAGCCGTTGGCGAGATAGCCGTCGGAGAGGAGGAAGACGGGAGTGCGGTACGTCAGTGCGATGCGGGCCGCCTCCAGCGCCGCCGTGAAGCAGTCGGCCGGAGTGGAGGGCGCGACGACCGGCACCGGCGCCTCGCCGTTCCGTCCGTACATCGCCTGGAGCAGATCGGCCTGCTCGGTCTTGGTCGGCAGCCCCGTGGACGGGCCGCCGCGCTGGATGTCGACGACCAGCAGCGGAAGCTCCAGCGACACCGCGAGACCGACGGTCTCCGACTTCAGTGCCACACCCGGCCCGGACGTGGTGGTCACGCCGAGCGCACCGCCGAAGGCCGCTCCCAGGGCGGCGCCGATGCCGGCGATCTCGTCCTCGGCCTGGAAGGTGCGCACCCCGAAATTCTTGTGCTTCGACAGCTCGTGCAGCACGTCGGAGGCGGGGGTGATCGGGTACGAGCCGAGGAAGAGCGGCAGCCCGGACTGGTTCGAGGCGGCGATCAGGCCGTAGGCGAGGGCGAGATTGCCCGAGATGTTCCGGTATGTACCCGGGGGGAACGCGGTGGTGGCGGGCGAGACCTCGTACGAGACGGCGAAGTCCTCGGTGGTCTCGCCGAAGTTCCAGCCGGCCCGGTACGCGGCGATGTTCGCCTGGGCGACCTGCGGCTTCTTGGCGAACTTGGTGCGCAGGAAGTGCTCGGTCTGCTCGGTGGGGCGGTTGTACATCCAGGACAGCAGGCCCAGGGCGAACATGTTCTTCGAGCGGCCGGCGTCCTTGCGGCCGACGTCGAATTCCTTCAGCGCCTCGACGGTCAGGGTGGTCAGCGGCACCTCGTGCACCCGGTAGCCGTCGAGTGAGCCGTCCTCCAGCGGGCTCACGTCGTAGCCGACCTTGGCCATGGCGCGCTTGGTGAACTCGTCGGTGTTGACGATGATCTCCGCGCCGCGAGGCACGTCGCCGACGTTGGCCTTCAGCGCCGCCGGGTTCATCGCGACGAGCACGTTGGGTGCGTCGCCCGGCGTGAGGATGTCGTGGTCCGCGAAGTGCAGCTGGAACGAGGAGACGCCGGGGAGCGTGCCCGCGGGGGCGCGGATCTCCGCCGGGAAGTTCGGCAGCGTCGAGAGGTCGTTGCCGAAGGAGGCCGTCTCGGAGGTGAAGCGGTCGCCGGTGAGCTGCATGCCGTCGCCGGAGTCGCCCGCGAACCGGATGATCACCCGGTCCAGGCGCCGGACCTCCTTGGCGGAGGCGGGCCTGCCGGGAGCGTGGCCGACGGCCGGGGCGCCGTTGGGGGCGTTCCCGTTTGTGCCGTTCGTCCCGTTCATCCCGTTCGCCGCGGGCTCGTCGGCGTCCGGGTGCTGCCCGGCTGGACTGTTGACCTGGTTGGTCACGGTGGATCGGACCTCCTTCGAGGCGGCGGCTCGCCTGCCATCGTACGCCGGTAAGGGTTACCTTCCTTTGAGTGACCACATCGCGGACCCCATATTGAGACGCCCGGCGGGCGGTCCCGCCGGTGCCCCGCGCGGCTCTTCCTCCTCCCGCCGCCGTCCGCCGCCAGGCGCTGCAGGCCCTGTTCAGGGCGCTGGTGACGGGGTGTCGGGCCGGGTACGTACGCGGCTAGGAGTTGAGGTACGTCAGCACCGCCAGCACCCGACGGTGATCAGCGTCACTCTGCGACAGGCCCAGCTTCATGAAGATGTTGCTCACGTGCTTCTCGACGGCGCCGTGGCTGACCACCAACTGCTGCGCGATCGCGGAGTTCGTCCGCCCCTCCGCCATCAGACCCAGCACCTCCCGCTCGCGCGGGGTCAGCGCCGCCAGTACGTCCTGCTTGCGGCTGCGGCCCAGAAGCTGTGCGACGACCTCCGGGTCGAGTGCCGTACCGCCGTCGGCGACCCGGACCACCGCGTCCACGAACTCCCGCACCTCGGCCACGCGGTCCTTGAGCAGATAGCCGACGCCGCTGCTGGAGCCGGCCAGCAGTTCCGTCGCGTACTGCTCCTCCACGTACTGCGAGAGCACCAGTACGCCGAGGTCGGCGTGGGCTTCGCGGAGCGCGATGGCAGCCCGCACGCCCTCGTCCGTGTGGGTCGGCGGCATACGCACGTCCGCGACCACCACGTCTGGCAGGGAGCCCGCGGCCGCCAGGTCGGCGACGGTCTTCACCAGCGCCTCGCCGTCGCCCACCCCCGCGACGACCTCGTGACCGCGGTCGGTCAGCAGGCGGGTCAGGCCCTCCCGCAGCAGAACCGAGTCCTCCGCGATGACCACCTGCACCTTGTCCTCCACGTACTCCGCCATTCCCAGGCCCCCCGGCTCCCCTTCGGACTGCTCAGTACGACGCATGTGACGCGCTCAGCATTCCAGACTCCGGCCCGCCGGGCGGGGGGACGCGGCAGCCGGTCGCCGGGTTGCCGCGGGAGCCGGACCCGGGCCGGGGGCGGTGCCGGCCCGCGACGGGCCGGCACCGGATCCGGTCAGACCCGCCAGGGGAGTTCGGCGGTGATGGTGGTGGGGCCGCCGGTGGGGGAGTCGAGGATGAGGAGGCCGTCGACGGCGGTGAGGCGGTCGGCGAGTCCGGCGAGTCCGGTTCCGGTGCCGGTGGTGGTGGCGCCGCCTTTGCCGTCGTCGGTGGTCTGGAGGAGGAGGCGGTTGTTGGTTTTCCAGATGTCGATGCGGGCGGTGCGTGCTTCTGCGTGTTTGGTGATGTTCTGGAGGAGTTCGGAGACGGTGAAGTAGGTGATGCCTTCGATGGCTTGGGCGGGGCGGTCGGGGAGGTCGACGGTGACGGTGACGTCGGCGGTGCAGCGTGCGGCGAGTGCGGAGAGGGCGGGTCCGAGGCCGCGGTCGGTGAGGATGGCGGGGTGGATGCCGCGGGCGAGGTCGCGGAGTTCTTGGAGGGCGAGTTTCACTTCGCCGTGTGCTTCGTCGACCATGTCGGCGGCGGCTTGGGGGTCTTGGAGGAGTTTCTCTTTGGCGAGGCCGAGGTCCATGGCGAGGGTGACCAGGCGGGCTTGGGCGCCGTCGTGGAGGTCGCGCTCGATGCGGCGCAGGTCGGCGGCCGCGGTGTCGGCCACCGAACCACGATCCGACTCCAGTTCCTGCACGCGCGTCGCGAGCTGTGACGGGCCGAGCAGCCCCGGCACCATCAGCCGGTCGACGTGGGTCAGCCCGCGCACGACCCACGGGGTCACCAGCAGCAGTGCCAGTCCGGCCGCGCTGGTGAGCGCGAGTTCGGGCGGGCTGTCCACGTACATGCCGCCGAGCTGTGTCGTGCCGTCGGCCGTCGCGCCGTCGGGCCCCAGCCGGATGCCGGGCTGGCCCAGATGGCGCGGGAAGACCCACTGCCAGGCCGGGTAGAGCGTCAGGCCCAGGCTTACGGACCAGAGGACGACGGAGACGACGAAGGAGAACAGCGCCCACGGGAAGTGCAGCACCGTGTAGAGCAGGTGCCGCCACGAGACGCCGCTGCGCAGCAGCGCCCCCACCCACGGCATCAGACCGGGGCGCCGCTGGAGCGTGCGTACGGGCTCCGGCTCGGCCACGTCCACGTCCAGCAGGACCCGTGCGCGCCCCCGCTCCACCCAGCCGGCGGCGCGGCAGCCCATCAGGCCCGCGGCCAGGATGGGAACGCCCAGGAACGTGATCAGCAGACCGGCGCCGGCCGAGAGCATGGCGACGGCGCCGGCGAAGTACACGCAGGCCAGCGGCAGGCCGGTGACGACGTGGAGCAGCTCACGCCAGGCGCGGCCCTCGAAGGGTGCGCGCAGCGCACCCGGCACCCGGTGGGGCCGGGGCCGCGCGATGTCGGATGCGGTGGCCATGAGGTGGGTGCCCGTCCTTCCGGGGTCCGTGGACCGGGGTCCTTGGTATGTGTCTCGGGTCGCGCACCGGGGGCGCGGACGGGCCGCCCGGGCGTCGCTCGGGCAGCGACTGGTCCGACCTGGCCCGGGCGACCTTCTCTTACAGGGTCCGCCTTGAGCGCGGGCGGCGGCCATGGCGTGAGCACGCGTCTCCGTGAGGGGGTTTACCCCACCTCCGGCGGGCCGGCCGGTGCCGCGCCTTGCGCGGGGTGCGCGCTCGTGGCACAGGGGCCGGTCCCGCCCGGCCCTCGGCTGCGTCAGGGTGTTCGCATATCGCGGGGGACGGGGGTGGCGGCCGGTCGCCGGGCGGTTCTGGTCCGGGGCCGGTGGGCGGTGTGCCGTTCGCGCCTTGATACGGGCTCGGCCTGTCCGGAGAGCCCGGACGGCACTGTTCGTTCGTTGCCGTCCCCGGCCCCCTGGCCGGTGAAGCGAGTGCCCGCTGAGAAGGGACCGGGGACGGCAAGAACGCACCCGCATGCGGCAGGCGCGGAGCGCCGCGCCGCCGTATGGCATCCAGCCGGTGCTAGCCCCAGATACGCCAGGCCCCCGCCCCCGGTCAGCCCTGGGGCGCGATGCGCGCCCCCTTCTTCTCGGCCCGCGTTCCGCGCGGGCCCCGCACGCGTCCGCCGCCCCTGCGGGAGTCTCCGCCGCGGCGGCCCGCGTGCCCGGACTCCCGCTCGCGCCAGGGGAGTTCGGCGGTGATGGTGGTGGGGCCGCCGGTGGGGGAGTCGAGGATGAGGAGGCCGTCGACGGCGGTGAGGCGGTCGGCGAGTCCGGCGAGTCCGGTTCCGGTGCCGGTGGTGGTGGCGCCGCCTTTGCCGTCGTCGGTGGTCTGGAGGAGGAGGCGGTTGTTGGTTTTCCAGATGTCGATGCGGGCGGTGCGTGCTTCTGCGTGTTTGGTGATGTTCTGGAGGAGTTCGGAGACGGTGAAGTAGGTGATGCCTTCGATGGCTTGGGCGGGGCGGTCGGGGAGGTCGACGGTGACGGTGACGTCGGCGGTGCAGCGTGCGGCGAGTGCGGAGAGGGCGGGTCCGAGGCCGCGGTCGGTGAGGATGGCGGGGTGGATGCCGCGGGCGAGGTCGCGGAGTTCTTGGAGGGCGAGTTTCACTTCGCCGTGTGCTTCGTCGACCATGTCGGCGGCGGCTTGGGGGTCTTGGAGGAGTTTCTCTTTGGCGAGGCCGAGGTCCATGGCGAGGGTGACCAGGCGGGCTTGGGCGCCGTCGTGGAGGTCGCGTTCGATGCGGCGCAGGTCGGCGGCCGCGGTGTCGGCCACCGAACCACGATCCGACTCCAGCTCGGCGATGCGCCTCTCCAACTCGTCCGAGGGCGAGAGCAGGGCACGTACGAGCGCACGGTCCACATTGGTCAGACCCCGCGCCAGCCACGGCAGCACAGGCCAGCCGACGAACAGCGCGGGCAGCGTCACACCGAAGCTCAGCCACCCCCAGGGCAGCCGGATGAAGAAGTAGAGCACCTGCCGCCAGGCGACCGAGTCCTTCAGCTGCGTCCACAGCCAGGACAGGAATCCGTCCTCCCGCGCACGCAGCGCGCTCGGCTCCTCGACCCGTACACGCAGCAGCACCCGTGCCCGCGCCCGCTCGAACCGCCCCAGCTGGCGCACGCCGAGCAGCGTGACCGCGAGCAGCGGAAGCCCGACCAGCGTGAAGGAGAGCATCGCGCTGGCGTAGATGCACACGGCGATGTAGAGGAACCCCACCACCCCGACCGGCATGTTGCTCAGGAGGTGAGCGATCTCCCGCCATGTCTGCCCGCCGAGCACCGGTGCCGGCGGCGGAAGGCGCTCGTCCTGGGGTTCCCCGTAGCCGGAGGGGTGTGCGCTCGCGGTCATGGACCAAGACTGCCCGGTGGACGGGGGCGGCGCCATGGGGTTCGGCGGGGGGACGACGGGGGGATAACCCCACCCCCTCGCGGTAGCGGCTCCGCACGCGGCGACGCCCGTACACGACGGCGCTCGCAGGCGAGGACGCCCGTACACGAGGTACGCCCCGGCACGAGGTCGCCCCGCACACGACGGCCCCGGCACGCGGCGACGCCCGCACACGACGACGCCCGCGCATGCGTCGGATACGCAGGCGCGGGCGTCGCCGTCACTTCAGCGGGCCGGACGGCCGGGCGTCAGCCCAGGTCCGCGGCGGCCTTCTTGATGTCCGCGGCGAAGGTGCTCACCTCGGTGTAGACACCGGGCTTGCCGGGCCGGGCACAGCCCTCGCCCCAGCTCACGACGCCGACCTGGACGAACTCTCCGCCCTCGGTCTTACGGAACATGGGGCCGCCGGAGTCGCCCTGGCAGCTGTCGACCTCGCCCTTGTCCATGAAGCCGGCGCACAGCTCTTCCTTCTCCACCAGCTCGGAGTAGGCGCCCTTGCAGGTCGCGTCGTCGACGAACGGCACCTCGGCCTTCAGCATCTTCTGCTGCTGCTCGCCGCCTTCCTTGTCCGCACCCCAGCCGGCGATGGTGAAGTCGCCCTTGTTGTTGGAGTCGTCCTCGGCGATCGGCAGGGTCTCCTGGTCGATCGGCTCGGCGAGCTTGATGAGCGCCCAGTCCTTGCCCTTGCCGTCGTAGCCGGGGGCCTGGAGGACCTCCTTGGACTTCACCTCGACCTTGTCGCTGTCCTCAAGGTCGACGACGCCGCCGGTCGCGGTGATCTTGTCGGTCTCCTCGCTGCCGTCCACACAGTGGGCGGCGGTCAGGACGACGTCCTTCTCGAAGAGCGCACCGCCGCAGCCCATGGACAGACGCACCATCCAGGGGAACTCGCCCTTCTCCGCGGGCTTGCCGCCGACGATCTTGGCGCTGATGTCGTCGGAGTGCTGCTCGACGGCGGACTGCGCGGGAGCCTTCTTCGCGCCGTCCTCGCCGGCCATGGCGATGCCCATCGGCGCCAGGCTCACCGCGGCGAGCGCCACGGCAGCACCGGCTATGAGTCTTGCCATCTTCTTCCGCTGCTTCTGCACGGGTATTCCTCTCGTGGGGGGTTACGCGCGTAGCCCGGCGGAGACTGCCCAAATCGCCGTGAATATCCCGGAATTGAGCGGACCCCGACAAGCGTTGTGCGATTCTCTTCCGGCCTTGTGCGGCCTGGCAAGGGGCGGTTTCCGGCGACAACAGGCCCATACAGGGGCACACGCGGCATGCAATCCGCTGCCAGGTCCTGCCGGGTTAAAGATTGCGCGTACGCCCTAGACTCCCGTGCGTACAAAGTGCTGGACGCACGTAACGCGGACGGCGTGGTGGAATTCGCGCACGGTGCGGGCCGCGTCGTGGCCGGACGGACGAGTGAGTGAGGAAGGGCAGACGTGCCGGACTATTTCCACGGCTACTCGGTCGTCGGGCTGGTCGCGGTGGTCGGAGTGCTCTTCGTCGCCGTGGCTTTCGGCGCCGGGCGGCTGCTGCGGCCGGTGGTGCCGACGCGGGAGAAACTCCTGACGTACGAATGCGGCGTCGACCCGGTCGGTGAGGGCTGGGCGCACACGCAGATCCGCTACTACGTCTACGCGTTCCTGTATGTGATCTTCGCCGTCGACTCGGTCTTCCTCTTCCCGTGGGCGACCGTCTTCGCGGCGCCCGGTTTCGGCGGCGTCACCCTCACGGAGATGTTCGTCTTTCTCGGGTTCCTCACCGTCGGCCTGCTCTACGCATGGAAGAAGGGCGTCCTGGAATGGACGTGACGAACAAGGAGAGGGACGGCAACCGGGTGGATCTGCCCGACCCGGCAGGGACCGGGGGCGCGGGCGCCGGAGCCGGAGCGGTGGCGGCGAAGGCCCTCGGCCCGCTGGCCAGGCTCGCTCCCGAACCGATGAAGGTCATCCTCAACTGGGGCCGCCGCTACAGCCTCTGGGTCTTCAACTTCGGACTCGCCTGCTGCGCCATCGAGTTCATCGCCGCGTCGATGGCCCGGCACGACTTCATCCGGCTCGGCGTCATCCCCTTCGCGCCAGGGCCCCGGCAGGCGGACCTGATGGTCGTTTCGGGGACGGTCACGGACAAGATGGCACCCGCGGTGAAGCGGTTGTACGAGCAGATGCCGGAGCCGAAGTACGTGATCTCCTTCGGGGCGTGCTCCAACTGCGGTGGCCCGTACTGGGATTCGTACTCCGTCACGAAGGGCGTCGACCAGATCATTCCCGTCGACGTGTACGTGCCGGGGTGCCCGCCCAGGCCGGAGGCGCTGCTGCAGGGCGTGCTGAAGCTGCAGGAGAAGATCGCGCGCGAGTCGACGGCCCGGCGGTACGCGCCGGGGAACGTCGCGGAGGCCGGCGCGGCCACGGCCACCGGACGGCGTCCGTCGGCCGCCGCACTCACGAGCGGTCTGGTGACGCCGCCGCCCGCGAAGGGCACGGAGCCGGAGGAGGGCGGCGGGCGGTGACCGAGCCGAACGAGGGTGCGGGGCCGGGCGCTCGGGACGAGCCCGGATCTCCGGACGAGCCAGGCCAGGGTGCTGGGCAGGGCGCTCCGGGTGAGCCGGGCGAGGGCGCCGGGCATGGCGAGGGTGCAGGGCCGGACGAGGCCGCCGCGCCCGCGCTGCCCGGGTCGGCGACCACGCCCGTCGGCTGGCTGCCCGACGGCGCCGAGGCGCTGTTCGGCGAAGGAGCCCGCGCGGAGGAGGCGTACGGCCTGCTCACCGTCCATGTGCCCGCCGCGTCCTGGATTCCCGCTCTGGAAAAGGCCCGTGACGGGCTCGGTTGCCGCTTCTTCGACTGGCTGAGCGCCGTGGACGAGCCCGGCACCGGCTTCCTGGTGTGCGCGCACGTCGTCGCGCTGCCGGCCGCGGGCCAGGCCGGGGCCGGGGCCGGGGTGGGGGTTCGCCGGCTGCTGCTGCGTACGACCGTGCCGCACGAGGCGCCCGTACTGCCGACCGCGACCGGCGTCTTCGCGGGTGCGGCCTGGCACGAGCGCGAGACCCACGAGATGTTCGGAGTGGCCTTCACGGACCACCCCGGCCTGACGCACTTGCTGCTGCCCGAGTCCTTCGAAGGGCACCCGCTTCGCAAGGACTTCGTGCTCGCCGCGCGCGTGGCCAAGGCGTGGCCCGGCGCGGTCGAGCCCGGCGAGTCGGCCCACGGTGCCCCCAAGCGCAGGCAGATGCTGCCGCCCGGTGTCCCGGACCCCAACGAGTGGGGCCCGCTCAAGGGCCAGCTTCCGCCCGTACCGTCGCGACCCGCGCGCGGACGTGCGGGGCGTGCAGGCGCGGGGGCGGCCGAGCGCCCCGCACGGCGTGCGAGGTCGGCGAGCGCGGGCTCGGCGAGCCAGCGCGGTGACGCGGAGCCCGGCGCCCCGGCCTCCGACGCGCCGTGGCACGGCGACGGCCCCGACGCCGGTGCGGCCCCCGCCCCCGGCAAGGGCGAGCGGCGCGACGCCGGGCCAGCCCCCGACGAGGCCGACGGCCGTGGCGAGGGCGCCCCCGGCAAGGGCGAGCGAGGCAACGAGGGCGAGCGACGTAACGAAGGCCCCGGCCCCGGTTCCGCCCCCGGCCCCGCCGACCGACGTGGCCCCGGCGACGCCGACAGCGGATCCGGTGAAGGAACGGCCGAGGGTGGTGGCGCCTGATGGACGTGGTCGATGTCCTGTGGCGGCTGCTCGCCGTGCTGCTCGCCTTCCTCCTGCTGCCGCTGATCGTCGGGCAGGCCGAACACAAGGCGATGGCCCACATGCAGGGCCGCGTCGGCCCGATGTACGCGGGCGGCTTCCACGGCTGGGCCCAACTCGTCGCCGACGGCGTGAAGTTCGCCCAGAAGGAAGACATCGTGCCGGGCGGCGCCGACCGCAGGGTCTTCCAACTGGCCCCCGCCATCGCACTGTTGCCGTACCTGATCGTGCTGATCGCCATCCCGGTGGGGGACGGCGACGCGGTCGGCCAGGTCGTCGACGCGGGCGTGTTCTTCGTACTCGCCGTGATGGGCGTGGGCGTGCTGGGCTCGCTCATGGGCGGCTGGGCGTCCGCCAACAAGTTCTCCCTGCTCGGCGGACTCCGTACGGCGGCGCAACTGCTCGCCTACGAGCTGCCGATGCTGCTGGCCGCGGCCTCCGTCGCGATGGCCGCGGGCACGCTGTCCCTGCCGGGCATCCTGGACGCCTGGCAGTGGTGGTGGCTGCCGTGGCAGATCATCGGCGGGCTGGTCTTCTTCACCGCCGGACTCGCCGAACTCCAGCGTCCGCCCTTCGACGCCCCGGTCGCCGACTCCGAGATCATCTTCGGTGCGTACACCGAGTACACGGGGCTGCGGTTCGCGCTCTTCCTGCTCGCCGAGTACGCGGGCATCGTCGTGCTCTCCGCGCTGACCGCCGTGCTCTTCCTGGGCGGCTGGCACGGGCCGGCCGCGGGCGAACTCGGCTGGGTGTGGACGTTGCTGAAGACCGCCGCACTCGCCTTCGTCGTCATCTGGCTGCGGGTGAGCTATCCGCGGCTGCGCGAGGACCAGATCCAGCGCGTGGCCTGGACCGTGCTCGTACCGCTTGCCCTTCTTCAGATCGCCCTCACCGGCGTCGTCAAGGTGGTGATCCAGTAATGCCCGTGCCCGGCTCCGGACTCGCAAAGGGACTGGCCGTCACCCTCCGTACGATGACGCGCCGTTCGGTCACCGCGCACTATCCCGACGTACAGCCCGAACTGCCGCCGCGCAGCCGCGGCGTGATCGGGCTCTTCGAGGAGAACTGCACGGTCTGCATGCTGTGCGCACGCGAGTGCCCCGACTGGTGCATCTACATCGACTCGCACAAGGAGACGATGCCGGCCACCGCCCCCGGCGGCCGCGAGCGGAGCCGTAACGTCCTAGACCGCTTCGCCATCGACTTCGCACTGTGCATGTACTGCGGTATCTGCATCGACGTCTGCCCCTTCGACGCGCTGTTCTGGTCACCGGAGTTCGAGTACGCCGAGACCGACATCCGCGACCTCACGCACGAGCGGGACAAGCTCCGGGAGTGGATGTGGACGGTGCCCGAGCCGCCGCCGCTCGATCCGGCCGCCGAGGAGCCGAAGGAGCTCGGCGCCGCCCGTAAAGCCGCGGACAAACTCGCGGCACAGCAGGCGGAGTCGGAGCAGCCGCAGTCCGAAGTCCCGGGCACGGACGGGCAGTCCGCACCCGGCACGGACGGGCAGCCCGGACCCGACGGGTCCGGACCCGACGGGCTTTCCGGGCACCGAAAGGGCGAGCAGGAGGGCGATTCGTGAACCTCGCCGCAGCCGGCGCCCATCCCGGCTTCCTCTCGCCCACCGGAGTCGAGATCGTCTTCGTGCTCGTCGGGCTGGCCACTTTCGGCGCCGCGCTGGTCACCGTCACCACCAAGCAGCTCGTGCACGCGGCCCTGTGGCTGGTGGCGGCGCTCGGCGGTGTGGCCGTCGAATACCTCCTGCTCACGGCCGAGTTCATCGCCTGGGTCCAGGTCCTGATCTACGTGGGCTCAGTCGTCGTGCTGCTGCTCTTCGGACTGATGCTGACCAAGGCGCCCATAGGCCCCTCGCCCGACGCGGATTCCGGCAACCGGTGGATCGCGCTCGGCGTCGCCCTCGTCTCCGCGGCCACGCTCGTCACCCTCGTCGTCGACGCCTTCCGCACCACCTGGATCGACTTGAGCACCTCCCCGAAGGGCTCCACCCGGGTCACGGGTGAGGCCCTCTTCCGCGGCTGGGTGCTTCCCTTCGAAGCGCTGTCCGTACTGCTGCTCGCCGCGCTCGTCGGTGCCATAGTCCTCTCCCGACGGGGGGCGCCCGAGACGGATGAGGCGCCGCCGGAGACGAAGCAGGAGGGGCAGCGCTGATGCATCTCGCCTACCCGGCCGTACTGGCAGCCCTGCTCTTCTCCACCGGCCTGTACGGCGTACTCGCCCGCCGCAACGCCATCCTCGTGCTGATGTCGGTCGAGTTGATGCTCAACGCGGTCAACCTCAACCTCGTCGCCTTCGACGTCTGGCTGCGCGAGGAACTCCACACGGGACAGGCGCTCGCGCTCTTCACCATCGCCATCGCCGCAGCCGAGATCGGCATCGGCCTCGCCATCGTGCTGCTCGTGTACCGCAGCCGAGGCACCTCCGACATCGACCGGCTCAGAGACCTGCGCGAAGGCGGCCCCGACGCGGACGGGGACGACGCCCCCGGCACCGGCGGGGACGACGGTCCCGGTACGGGCGGGGGCGACGGCCCCGGCGACCGGCCGGGCGATACGGCAACTGTGACGTCCACCACCGACAGCGGGAGGCAGACAGCGTGAGCACCACGACACTCGCCGCCCTCGTCCCCCTGCTGCCGTTCCTCGGCGCCGTCGCGGGACTCCTCACCGGCCGCCGCGCGCCCGGCTACGCGCAGCCGCTGGCCGTGCTGCCCACGCTCCTCGCCACCGCGTTCGCGATCACCGTGGCCGTACGCCAGGGCGGCGGCGAACCGCTCAAGGCCGCGACCGAGCTGACACCGACGGGCGACGCGGCCCTCGTCGTCGAACTCGCCCTGCATCTCGACGGGTTCGCCGTCCTCGTCGCCGTCCTCGTCGGTGTCGTCGCCTCGTGCGTGCAGCTCTACTCGACCGGCTATCTGCGCGACGACCCGCGTTACGCGAGCTACTCCGCCTTCGTCTCCCTCTTCACCGCCGCGATGCTGCTCGTGGTCTACGCGGACGACCTCATCGTGCTGCTCGTCGGCTGGGAGGTCATGGGCATCTGCTCGTACTTCCTCGTCGGGCACTACTGGGAGACGCAGGCCGCGCGGGCCGCGGCCGTCAAGGCCTTCCTCGTCACCAAGCTCGGCGACGTCCCGTTCCTCATCGGCATCTTCGTGCTCGCCACCGACGCGGGGACCTTCCGCATCAGCGGCATCACCGGCAAACTCACCGCGCAGCTCGCCCAGTTCGAGCTGTCGCACCCCACCCTCATCGCACTGCTGCTGCTCGCCGGCATCGCAGGCAAGTCCGCCCAGTTCCCGCTGAACACCTGGCTGCCGGACGCGATGGCCGGCCCGACGCCCGTCTCCGCGCTGATCCACGCGGCCACGATGGTCGCCGCGGGCGTGTACGTCGTCGCCCGGCTGCTGCCTGTCTTCGCCGCCTCCACGGCCGCGCTAGTCGTACTGGCGCTGATGGCGGCCGTGACGATCGTCGGCTCGGCGCTCTCCGCGCTCGCCCAGGACGACATCAAACGCGTCCTCGCCTACTCGACGATCGGTCAACTCGCCTACATGGCTGGGGCGCTGGCCGTCACCGACCGCGGTGCCGCCGTCTTCCACCTCCTCACGCACGGCGCCTTCAAGGCGCTGCTCTTCCTCGCGGCGGGCGTCCTCATCCACGCGGCCGGCACCAACTCCCTTGCCGCCATGGCCCGTATGGGCGGCCTCACCAAGACCGCGCCCGACGCGTACTGGACGATGACCATCGGGCTGCTCGCCCTCGCGGCCGTGCCTCCCTTCAGCGGCTTCTTCTCCAAGGAAGCCGTGCTCGGCGCCGCGGAGCACGCCGCCTTCGCCGGCGCGCACGGCGGCGGGGCGGCCCAGGCAACCCCGGCCGCCGGCTGGATCGTGCTCGTGGCCGGCATGCTCGGCGCGCTGCTGACCGCGGCGTACGCCACGCGGCTGTGGCTCCTCGCCTTCCGCGGCGAGGGCCCGCGCGCGTCCGCCGACGAGCAAGGGCCCGAACCCGTCGTCATGAACCTCGTGTTGTGGGTGCTCGCCGTGCCCTCCCTCGGGCTCGGTCTCGCCTTCGGCGTGCTGCCGGGCTGGTTCGACAGCGAATCCCTCGCCCCAACCCTCGTGACCTCCGTGCTCGCCACCGGGATCGCCCTCGTCGGCGTGCTCGTGACGTACGCCGCGTGGCGGCACACCACCTCCCTCGCCGCGTCCCGCGCGCCCATGGGCGCCGTGGCCGCGCACCCGCAGGGTGACCCGGCCCTCTCCGAGGCCGAGGCCATCGCCACCCACGAACCCGCCTACGGGGACATCGCCTCCGCTCCCGACCCGTCCGACCCGGGACGGCTGCTGCTCGGCCCCCTCCACAAGAGCGCTGCTCACGGCTTCCAACTGGACGCCGCCTACAGCGCGTTGTTCGTCCGCCCGACGCGGGCCGCCGCGCGCCTCGTGCGCTTCCTCGACCGCGAGGTCCTCGACACCTATGTGCGCGGCGCGGGACAGGGGCCCAGGCTGCTGGGCGCCCTCGTACGCCGCACGCAGACCGGCAACACGCAGACCTACCTCGGCGCTCTCGTGGTGGGCTCGCTGCTGCTCACCGTGGCCGTCGTCCTCGTCGCCGCCGGAACCGGAGGGGCCTGACCGTGATCCCCGTCAGCAACACCGTCATGCAGGCGCTCCTCATCGCCGTACTCGTCCTTCCCCTGCTCGGCTCCGCCGCCGCGCTGCTGCCGGCGCCGCCCGGGCTCAAGGGCCGCGACCCCGGGCAGGCCGTGCTCCGGCACGGCGTCACCGTCACCGGCGTCGTGCTCGCCGCCTCGATCGTCCTCGCGCTCGGCTTCGACACCGGGCGGCCCGGCACCATGCAGGCCGAGTCGGACGCCGAGTGGATCCCCTCCCTCGGCGTTCACCTCCATCTCGGGGTCGACGGCGTCTCGTTGCCACTGCTCGTACTGACCGCTCTGCTCACCTTTCTCTGCGCGCTCTACAGCTACGGCACCGGTGCCGGCACCGCCTCCGGCACGACCTCCGGCACCGGCTCCGCCACCACGGCCGCGTCCGCGAGCCGGGAGGACGATCCCGCGAACCCGGACGACACCCCCGCGGGCCCCGACGACGACGCACCGGCCGCGCGCCGCAAGGGCAGCCCCCAGGCGTTCGTCGCGCTGATCCTGCTCCTCGAAGCCGGAACGCTCGCCACCTTCGCCACGCTCGACCTGGTGCTCTTCTTCCTCGCCTTCGAGACCGTCCTCATCCCGATGTACTTCCTCATCGCCCGCTGGGGCGGCTCGGACGCCCGGGACCCCCGTGAACCGGCCCGCGCCGCCTGGAAGTTCATCCTTTACACGCTGCTCGGCTCGGTCGTGATGCTGCTCGGCCTGCTCCTCATCGGCTTCAAGGCCGGCACTTTCGACATGGTGGCACTCGCCACTGACAACCACTCGGAGCTGAGCCGCACCACCCAGATCGTCGCCGTGCTCGCCATCGGCGCGGGCCTCGCCGTGAAGGCCCCGATGTGGCCGCTGCACAGCTGGCTGCCCGACGCCCACACCGCGGCGCCGACGGTCGGCTCCGTACTGCTCGCCGGCGTCCTGCTGAAGATGGGCACGTACGGCTTCGTACGCATCCTGCTGCCCGTGGCACCCGAGGGGATGCAGGTCTTCGCCCCGTACCTCGGCGCCCTCGCCGTGACCGGCGTCATCTACGGATCGCTGGCCTGCCTCGCCCTGGCCCGCCGCGGTGCGAACGGCGATCTCAAGCGGCTCATCGCGTACTCGTCCGTCGGCCACATGGGCTTCGTGCTGCTCGGCATCGCGACGATGACCCCCACCGGCGTCAACGGCGCGCTCTTCGCGAACATCGCCCACGGCCTCATCACCGGCCTGCTCTTCTTCCTCGTCGGCGCCCTCAAGGAGCGTGCGGGCAGCACCGACCTCGACACTCTTTCGGGGGAGACGGGCGGTGCGCTGTACGGTACGGCGCCGCGCTTCGGCGGGCTGCTCGCCTTCGGCGCCGTGGCCTCGCTCGGACTGCCCGGACTCGCGGGATTCTGGGGGGAGATGCTGGCGCTGCTCGGCGCATACGACCCCGCGGCCGGCCTCAGCCGTCCCGCCTTCATCACCTTCATGGCGGTCGGCGCTCTCGGCACGCTGCTCACCGCCGCGTACATGCTCGCCGTCGTCCGCCGCGTCTGCATGGGCGACCCGCTCGAGGAGCGCGGGGCCTCCGACCACCGTGAGCGCCGGGAGCTGCGGGACCCGGAGCCGGGCACGTCACCGGAACCGTCAGCTCCGGGGGAGCATCCCGAACCGGCGACCGTACGCCTGCCCGATGTGCGCGGCTACGAGTACGCGGCGTGGACGCCCCTGGTCGCGCTCACCGTCGCCGCCGGGCTGTGGCCCGCGCTCCTCCTGGGGCTCAGCGACCCGGCCGTGCAGAACCTTCTGCCAGGAGTGACCCGATGACCGTGCTCGCCCAGGGAGCCGCGGAGGCCGTGCGGGCCGCGCCCGCCGCGGACACCGCCGGTTCCGCGCAGTCCGCCGACTCCGTCGTCCACTCCGCCGGCCCTGTCCTGCAGTCCGCCGACTCCGTGGTGCAGTCCGTCGACTGGCTCGCGATCTCCCCGCCGACGATCGCCGCCGTGGCCGGACTCGCCGTCCTCGTCGCCGACCTCTTCCTGCCCGAGCGCGGCAAGCGGCTGCTCGGCCCGGTCTCCGCCGTGACCCTGGTGCTCGCGGCACTGCCGCTGCTCTTCCTCCGTACGAGGGACCTGGAGACCTTCTGCCTGCCCGACGGCACCCAGGCGTGCAGCTACTCCGCCGACACCCTCGCGCTCGTACTCCAGTTCCTGGTGCTGGGCGCGGCGTTCGTCACCGCGCTGCTGTCGATGCCCGCGGTGCACGACCTGAAACTGCCGGCCGGCGAGTACTGGTTCCTGCTGCTGTCCGCCACCGCCGGTGCGGCGCTCATCCCCGCCTCCCGCGACCTGGTCACCCTCGTCATCGCGCTGGAGACCGCCTCGCTGCCCGCCTTCGCCCTCGTCGGGCTGCGGCGCGGCAGCCGCGGATCGGCCGAGGCGGCGCTGAAGTTCTTCCTTTCCTCCGTGACCGCCACCGCCGTGACCCTCCTCGGGGCGAGCTTCCTCTACGCGGTCACCGGCACGCTCTACTTCGAGGGGATCAGCGAGGGACTCACCCGTGCCGATCCGCAGCTGGAGGCCCTGGGGAGCGCGGGCGTCGCCCTCACTCTCGTCGGCTTCGCCTTCAAGGCGTCCGTCGTCCCCTTCCACTTCTGGGTTCCGGACACCTATGTGGGCGCGCCCGTGCCCGTCGCCGCGTTCCTGTCCGTCGTCGGCAAGACGGCGGGGATCTCCGGCCTGATCCTCCTCGTCGTGCAGGCGTTCTCCTCCCGCGCGGAGCTGTGGGGCCCGGCCCTTGCCGTACTCGCCGCCGTCACCATGACCGCCGGCAACGTCGCCGCGCTGCGCCAGCGCACGGATCAGGCACACGGAGCCGTACGCCTGCTCGCCTGGTCCTCCGTCGGGCAGGCGGGCTATCTGCTGGTGCCGCTGGCCGCCGCCGCTCCGGACGCCGGCGGCGCGGAGGCGTCCGGCCCGGCGCTCTCCACCGTCGGTGCCACCGTGGCCTATCTGCTGATGTACGCGGCGGTGAACCTCGGCGCCTTCGCCGTCGTGGCCCACATCAGCCGCACCAGCAGCGCCAACCGGCTGCGCGACTACCGAGGTCTGTACGCGGCCCACCCGCTCGCCGCCCTCGCGCTCGCCTTCTTCCTGCTCTGCCTCGCGGGCCTGCCGCCCGGCGTCGTCGGCCTCTTCGCCAAGGTGGCGATCTTCTCGACAGCCGTCGGGAACGGCCTGGGCTGGCTCGCCGTGATCATGGCCGTAAACGTGGTGATCGCCCTCTTCTACTACCTGCGCTGGACCGGGCTCGTCTTCCGTACGGGCGCCACGGCGGCCGCCGCCGCCCAGCCGCAGCCGGACTGGGGGCATCTCCCGCGGAGCGGGGGAGGGCCGGGGCGCCCGCGCATGGCCGCACCGCTGGCGGCAGGAATCGCGCTCACCGCGGCCGTCGGCGTCGCCCTCTCCCTCGACCCCGACCTGGTGCTCACGTTCACCGCCGGGGGCCTGCGCTAGGGGCACGCCCGGGGCCCGCCCGGCCCCCGCCCCGCTTCCGGCAGGCACCAGAGCCGTACGGGGCACGTCGCCCCTGGCAGGGAACTGTTGTCCGGCTCCCCGCGTTGACCAGGGCGGAGAGGTTCCACCGAACCGTGGCACGACCACGCGGCTCAGGGTTCCCCTGCTGCACCACTGGAGGGCGTACTGTGCACCGGCACAACGGGCTGAGGACTGCCCTGCTCCTCGGGGGACTGTCGGCACTCATCATCGTCATCGGCAGCTTCTTCGGCCGTACGGGCCTGCTCATCGCACTGCTCGTCGCCCTCGGCACCAACGGCTACGCGTACTGGCGCAGCGACCGGATCGCTCTTCGGGCCATGCGCGCCCGCCCCGTCAGCGAGTTCGAGGCCCCCGGGCTCTACCGGATGGTGCGTGAGCTGTCCACCGCCGCCCGCCAGCCGATGCCCCGCCTCTACATCTCACCGACCCAGGCGCCGAACGCCTTCGCCACCGGCCGCAACCCGCGCAACGCGGCCGTCTGCTGCACCGACGGCATCCTGCGCCTTCTCGACGAGCGCGAGCTGCGCGGCGTCATCGGCCACGAGCTCAGCCACGTCTACAACCGGGACATCCTCATCTCCTCGGTTGCCGGCGCGCTCGCCTCGGTGGTGATGTTCCTGGTCAACTTCGCCTGGCTGATCCCCTTCGGACGCGGCGACGACGACGAGGGCCCCGGCCTCTTCGGGATGCTGATGATCATGATCCTGGGGCCGCTGGCCGCCTCCGTCATCCACCTTGCCGTCTCGCGTTCCCGTGAGTACGAGGCCGACGCCTCCGGCGCCCAGCTGACCGGCGACCCGCTCGCACTCGCCTCGGCCCTGCGCAAACTCGAGGCCGGCACACGGCAGTTGCCGCTCCCGCCGGAGCCGAGGCTGGAGACGGCGAGCCATCTGATGATCGCCAACCCCTTCCGCCGCGGCGAGGGCATGGCCCGGCTCTTCTCCACGCACCCGCCGATGGCGCAGCGCGTCGCGCGCCTGGAGCGCATGGCGGGCCGCGGACGGTAGTCCGGCGGAGCAGCCCACGGAAGTCGCCCCGGCAGGCGGTGACTGCCAGTTGGCCGTCCCGTACCCAGCGGCCCGATGCGTGACGCGGGCCACGTACGAAACGGTTTCGTTTCGACGACTCCTCTGGATAGGCTCTGCGCTGTACGAAACCGTTTCGTTCGGCACAGGAGTGGACGAGCAGCATGACCGAGGCCGCATCGGCACGCCGCAGCCGGATCACGCCCGAGCGTGAGTCCGAGCTGTACGGAGCCGTGCTCGGCCTGCTCCGCGAGGTCGGCTACGACGCCCTCACCATGGACGCCGTCGCCACCCGCACCCGTTCCAGCAAGGCCACGCTCTACCGCCAGTGGGGCGGCAAGGCCGAACTCGTCGTCAGGGCGCTGCGGCACGAGAAGCCGGTCAGGCTCGCGGACATCGACACCGGGACCCTGCGTGGCGACTTCCACGAGCTGGCTCTGCGCCAGAACGACTGCCAGTTGGAGGCGGACTCAGCGCTGATGCGCGGCCTGGCCATGGCGGTGCACGCAAACCCCGATCTCCTGCAGGCCTTCCGCGAGTTGCTGATCGAACCGGAGCTGGAGGAGCTCCGCAGGGTGCTGCAGCGCGCCGTCGACCGGGGCGAGGTCCGCCCGGAAAACCCCGCCTGCGAATACGTCCTGCACATGCTGATCGGCGCGTTCGCGGCCCGCACCCTGATCGACGAGCTGCCACCCACGCAGGACTTCCTCATCTCGTACGTCGACGCCGTCGTCCTCCCCGCCCTCGGCGTCTGAGCGTCCCCATGCACAACCCACAGCACCTGACACGACCGCTCACGTCGTCGGGCCGAATCCTCCTGACCTGTAAGACCCCACGACCCGACCGGGAGTACGTCTCGTGGCAACGTTCCTGAGCAAACTGGGCCGATTCGCCTTCAGGCGACGGCACTTCGTCGCCCTGATCTGGGTGGCTCTGCTGACCGTCGCGGGCTTGGGCGCCGCACAGGCGCCCGCAGCCGGCTCCAGCTCCTTCTCGATCCCCGGCACCGAGGCGCAGAAGGCCTTCGATCTGGTGGAGGACCGTTTCCCCGGTTCCGGCGCCGACGGAGCCACCGCCCGGGTCGTCTTCAAGGCGCCCGACGGGGAGAAGATCACCGCACCTGAGAACAAGGCCGTCGTCCAGCAGGCCGTCGAGGAACTCGGCACCGGCTCCGAAGTCGTCTCCGTGGTCGACCCGTTCCGGGCCAAGGCCATCTCCAAGGACGGCACTCTCACGTACGCGCTGGTGTCGTACGAGGTCCCGGGCATGGAGCTGGAGGACTCCTCGCGTGACGCGCTGGAGGACGTCGCCCAGGACGCCCGCGGCGAGGGTCTGACCGTCGAAGTCGGCGGCGACGCGCTCAACACCGTTCCCGAGACGGGCTCCACGGAGGTGATCGGCCTCGCCGTCGCCGCGGTCGTGCTGGTGATCACTCTCGGCTCGCTGATCGCGGCCGGGCTTCCGCTGCTCACCGCACTCATCGGCGTCGGGATCGGCGTCTCCACGATCACCGCGCTGGCGAACACGCTCGAACTGGACTCCACCACCTCGACGTTGGCGATGATGATCGGCCTGGCCGTCGGCATCGACTACGCCCTCTTCATACTCTCCCGATACCGCGCGGAACTCGCCGACGGCCGCGAACGCGAGGAGGCGGCAGGCCGCGCCGTCGGCACCGCGGGTTCGGCGGTGGTCTTCGCCGGTCTGACGGTCGTGATCGCGCTGGTCGGCCTGGCCGTCGTCGACATCCCCGTACTGACGAAGATGGGCTTCGCCGCCGCCGGCACCGTGGCCGTCGCGGTCCTCATCGCGCTCACCTTGATCCCCGCCCTGATCGGATACGCGCGCAAGCGGGTGCGGCCCGCGGGCGCGAAGCGGCGCAAGGCGCCGGAGGGCAGCCACAAGAAGGCCAAGCACAGCGAGGCCGGGCACACCGATTCCGCTCGCACCGACACCGGCCGCGCCGAGCCCGAACACACCGGCGCCAAGCCGAACATGGGCACCCGCTGGGCCCGCTTCGTCGTCCGCCGGCCCGTCACCATCCTGCTGCTCGGCGTCCTGGGCCTCGGCGCCGCCGCGGTCCCGGTCGGCGAGCTCGAACTCGGCCTGCCCGACGACGGTTCCAAGCCGACGGACACCACGCAGCGCAAGGCGTACGACCTGCTCTCCGACGGCTTCGGCCCCGGCTTCAACGGCCCCCTCATGGTCGTCGTCGACGCCCGTGCCGGCGACGATCCGAAGGGCTCCGTCACCGAGGTCGCCAAGACGGTCAAGGGCCTCGACAACGTACTCACGGTGACCCCGCCCAAGTACAACAAGGCCGGCGACACCGCGATGATCAACGTGATCCCGGACTCCGCGCCGTCCGCCGCCGCGACCGAGGACCTGGTGCACGCCATCCGTGATGCCGGGGAGGACATCAAGCCCGGCACCCAGGCGACGGTCCTGGTCACAGGCACTCCAGCGATGAACATCGACGTCTCGCAGAAGCTCGACGACGCACTGGCCCCGTATCTGGCACTCGTCGTCGGCCTGGCCTTCCTGCTGCTGATCGTCGTCTTCCGCTCGATCCTCGTGCCGCTCAAGGCCGCGCTCGGCTTCCTGCTCTCCGTACTCGCCGCGCTCGGCGCCGTCGTCGCCGTCTTCCAGTGGGGCTGGCTCGCCGAGTTGATGGCCGTGGAGGAGACCGGCCCCGTGATGTCGATGATGCCGATCTTCATGGTGGGCGTCGTCTTCGGACTGGCCATGGACTACGAGGTCTTCCTCGTCACGCGCATGCGGGAGGCGTACGTGCACGGGGAGCGGCCGCGTGAGGCGGTCGTGACCGGATTCCGGCACGGAGCCCGGGTGGTCACAGCCGCGGCAGTCATCATGATCGCGGTGTTCGCGGGCTTCATAGGGTCGACCGACTCGATGGTCAAGATGATCGGCTTCGGACTGGCAGTGGCCGTCTTCTTCGACGCGTTCATCGTGCGCATGGCCGTCGTCCCGGCGGTCCTGGCGCTGCTGGGCAGGGCCGCCTGGTGGCTGCCCCGCTGGCTCGGCCGCGCGCTGCCGAACGTCGACGTCGAGGGCGACGGTCTGCGGGACACGCCGACGGGCGGTGCGAAGGGCGGCGGCCCCGAGGCCCCCGTGTCGATCCCCCGCCCATCGGCCGAGCGGGTGCCCGCGGTGGCCGGAGCAGCGGTGTCCGTGTCTGCCGCCGGGCCGGCCACCGCGCCGGAGCAGTACGAACTGGCCGGCTGCGGCGTACGCGGCACCGTCCGCAACGCCGACGGGGCGGGCGTGGGTCGCGCGGCGCTGACGCTGATCTCCATGAGCGGGCGCCAGTTGGGCCGTTCCACGGCGCACGAGAACGGCTCGTACGTCCTGGACGCCCCGGAGCCCGGCAGCTACGTGCTGATCGTGGCGGCCGACCGGCACAAGCCACGGGCCTCCACGGTCGTCGTCGGCGACGAGCCGCTGAGCCACGACATCGTGCTGTCCGGCACCAGCGGCCTGGCGGGCCAGGTGCGCAACGCGGATGACGGCCGGCCGGTCACCGACGCCATGGTCGTGGTGACCGACGAGCGGGGCGAGGCGCTGGCCACCGGAAAGACCGGCCAGCGCGGCGACTTCAGCTTCGAAGGCCTGGTCACCGGGATCTTCACGCTCGCGGTGAACGCTCCGGGCTATCGGCCCACCGCCCGGCCGGTCGAAGTGGACGGGCACGGTGTGACCCGTATCCAGATCGAACTGGCGGCGGGCGCACAGGTGCAGGGCACCGTGCGTGCGGGGGCGCGCAACGAACCGCTGCCGGATGCGCGGGTCACGCTGGTGGACGCGGCGGGCGACGTGGTCGCTACGTCCACCACCGGCGAGGACGGCGCGTACGCCTTCACGGACCTGGACGGCGGCGACTACTCGGTCGTCGCCGGCGGCTACCCGCCCGTGGCGACCACGCTGCACGTGGACGGCCCGGGAGTGGAGGGATTCGACATCGAACTCCGCCACCCGGACGAGTAGTTCGCACCGGCGCCGGCCCCGGGCGGGCCGGTGGGCCGGCGGGGCCGGTGAGCGGCGCGCGGCTTGAGCGGAGCGCGCGCCGCCCGGCCCGTTCCGGAAGGCCCCGGCCACGGCGTGCGTGCTGCGGTGCGCTCCGGGGACGGCCCGCACATCGCGCGGAGCAGGGGCCGGTCCCGGCGGGCGCGGGCGTGTGCGGTGGGCGGCCGCCCGGTCAGCGGTAGTTCACGAACTGCAGCGGGAAGTCGAAGTCCTTTCCCTTCAACAGCGCGATGATCTCCTGCAGATGGTCCCGGCTCTTGGACGAGACGCGCAGCTCGTCACCCTGTACCTGGGCCTTGACGCCCTTCGGGCCCTCGTCGCGGATGACCTTCGCGATCTTCTTGGCCTCGTCCTGCGCGATGCCCTCCTTCAGCGACGCGAAGATCTTGTACTCCTTGCCGGACGCCTGCGGTTCACCGGCGTCCAGAGCCTTGAGGGAGATGCCGCGTTTGACCAGCTTGGACTGGAAGATGTCGAGGACGGCCTTCACACGCTCCTCGGCGTTGGCCCGCATCTCGATCTTCTCGCCCGACCACGCGACCGAGGCGTCCACGCCGCGGAAGTCGTAACGCTGGGAGATCTCCTTGGACGCCTGGTTGACGGCGTTGTCGACCTCCTGCCGCTCGACCTTCGAGACGATGTCGAAACTGGAGTCGGCCATGGTGAGTTGGCTCCTCTGGATAGATCCGTCACAGAAGCGGCCCGCGACGCGAACCGCGCGGTCAGCCTAGCCACTGAGCAGCCCCCGCACCCCTGATCAACCGGGTGGCGAAGCACCCCCGGGCATCGGGTATGGTTTACAGCGTTGCCACGGAGCACCGCCCATCGGCGGTCCCTGGCAGCAATCCCAGGCGGTGTGCCCGAGCGGCCAAAGGGAGCAGACTGTAAATCTGCCGGCTCAGCCTTCCTAGGTTCGAATCCTAGCGCCGCCACAGACGAAGAAAAGGCCCCTGACCTGCTCGTAAGCAGGCAGGGGCCTTCTCTTGTGCGGCGTGTAGAAGGTGCCGGACTGTCTCGCTGTGTGCCGTCGCGTCACGCTCTCTACCAGGCTCTCTGGACGAGGCGCGGACGGGATTCTGCGGCTTCACCTGGGGTTTCGGGGCCAGTTGTGGACCGGATCAGGCCGGGGGCGTCCTCCTCTCTTGGAGCCGGGCCGAATGCGGCCCCGTACGGCATGGCAGGAGGCTGCGGGGGAAGTCCACAGCTACTACCGGCCACACAGGTAGCACTCACCAACTCACTCCGCCTCGACCGGCCCGACGCGCAGCGCCAGCAGAGCATGGGTTCGAGGATGCAAGGCCTCCGCCCAAACTTGCGTGCCACGACGTGGGCGCTCTGACACTCCCCGAAGCTGACCGGCCGTTCGCGAGTCAGGAGGGAGCCGTGCTGCAGGTTCTGAAGTGGTAGTAGACCACGTCGTATGCAATGTGCGGGCGGACGTGCGTATCTGCCTATGCCAAAATGCTTGCATGGATTACTTCAGGCCGAGATGGATGATATATATCTACATGCCTCTGGCACTGTTCTACCTCTTTGTAGTGCCCCTTTGGATGGCGGGACGGCCAACGCAAGGCGTCGCTGGACTTCTGAACGCTGCGTTTGCACTGTTCCTTGTATTTCAGGCATGGCTTCTTGCAGCACTTTGGGCTGCCGAGTCTCTCTGCTCGCTATACAACGCTAGGCCTCGTTTTCTGCAGTTCATCGACGCCTTTTTCCGTGGTCGGACAGATGGCGTCGCGTCTCCTATGGGTGCGGCCCTGCTAGGAATACTGTCGTACGGGTTGAGCACCTATGTTTTTACTGTGATCTACCTCTTCGTGTCTCAGCGTCAAGCTGGAACGTTCGGCGTTGGCAAGCTCAGCACATTCGACGCCATATACTATGGAGTCTCCACGGCGCTCACGTATAGTGACCTGCAGCCTGCTACTGCTTTGGGTAAATCGATTGTATTGACCCAGTTGTGCGTAGGGTTTGCGTTCGCCGTTTTCCTGTTCTCGCTTATCGCAGGAACTATCCAGTCGTCACGGCCCGTCGCTTCGTCCACTGAAGACGAGGATGGCTCTTGATTCTTGAACCGTCGGTGAGTAGCAGTTGGCCATACGCGAATCTCCGGGAGGCTGTTTAACCGTGAATGACGATCAGGATCCCTCGGAAGGTGATTCGCGGGAGCGCAGGCGGCCGAAATACGGACCTATCCACCCGGTCTTCCGCAGCCCAGTTGCGCGGTTCTATGAAAATTGGCAGAAGTCGACGGGTAGGCGACTATCTGAGTCGATAGCGGCGAATATTTACACACGCCAGTACGAATTCATGAGCCCTGTGCTGTCGCAGCTAGCAGAGCTTACTCGTGGGCCTCGTGGTCTCGCCGAATTGACTCGTGTTCTGACTACACAGAGTCGGCAGTTGCAGAGTATTTTCCAGTCTCTAGGTAAGATCACCTCAAGTGTTTTCCCAGAGAATTGGGAAGGGGTTTCCGCAAGGCCGTTTATTGATGACCTGGAAGTCCTCTTGGTTGATGAAGGTATCCCCTTGATGTGGGTTCCAGGGCATGGAACACTGTCGGCACTGTTGGACGCGAATTCTGCAGCAGAGCGGCGCCGCGTGATCGGTCGGCGATGGAAGGGAATCGTCACCGACTGCGAGGGAGTATTGCAGAAGATCGAGCACCTAAACCTGCTCGACGAGAGAGACTTTGCTCTGAGTTGCGTACATGCCCTCAGGGATGGTCACGCGCGACCTTCTCAGGCGCTGGCAGCGACCCTCCTAGACACCGTGCTCTGTCATCTAGACAAGGAAGTTCGAAAGGAGCTAACTAGCAACTGGTTTAGTAAGAACGGAGTGCGCTTCAATATGGATGACTACAAAATTCGCGCGGCCTTTGTATTTGCCCCAGTGTGGTACGCACACGCACATTTCTTCATTAGTCAAGGTGATCCAATCCCCCGCACTTTCGGTAGGCATCCGAGTGTCCATGCTGTCTCTCGGCAGCAATACACGCGCGTCAATGCGGTGATTGCCCTGATGCTTGTGACGTCCGTGCTGAAGTTCTTCGATACCGAGCTGCCGCGCTAGCGTCGAATCCTAGCGTCGCCACCGACACAGAAAGGCCCCTGAACTGCGTGAGCGCAGGCAGGGGCCTTCTGCTGTACGGGTGCAAGACCGGGGGCGCGCTCAGGCCGGGGGCGTCCTCCTCTCTTGGAGCCGGGCCGAGATCTTGGCGTTCGCCGCCTCGTCGCTGTTGCCGAGGAACTTCGCATACACGCGGAACAGCACGGCCACGCTGTGGCCGGCACGCTTCGCCACGAGCTGAGGTTCCACGCCTGAGCTGAGCCAGGTCGAGACGGCGGTGTGCCGGAGGTCGTAGGGCCGCTTCGCCATGAGGGATGCTGCGTCGGCGGATGACAGGGCCTTGTCTCGCGCACGTGCCCAGACCTCCCCATAGCCGCTCTCCTGGACCAGTCCGCCGCGTGCTGTCCGGAAGAGCCTGCCGTCCGGAGCAGCCCCGTACGCGCAGATGTGCCAGCGCAGCATGGCCACCAACTCGGGCGGTATGGGCACCGGTCGGACGGTCTTGCGCGATCGGTGCTTCAAACCACGCCGGTCGTGAGCCGTGCGGTCGTCTGTCCACGCCGATCCCGCTCGGGGCCGCGTGTCTTGTAGCTGGAGCAGCCCCCAACCGCGACGGGGCAGCATGCAGTCTTCACGTCGTAGCCCCACCACTTCCGCCGGCCGCGCTCCGGCGTAGTAGATGCAGCCGAAGAACGCGGTCAGGTGTCGTCCACGTGGCCCTTGAGCGCGTACGCCCGCGAGCAAGTCAGCAGCCTGCCCAGGGTCTGGAACACAAGCCGGGTCGATCTCCTCTTCCACGGGCTCGGGCAGCTTCCAGCGGACGTGTGGGATGGGGTTCTCGGTGAGAAGTCCGGCGTCTACTGCGTAGACGAGGGCGTTGTGGAAGATGGCGCGCTTCCGTCGGATCGTGGATGAGGCCGCCGTGCCGCCATCCATCTTCAACGTCAGCGTGTCCAACGTCTTCCGGACAAGCATCCGGTCAGCAAGTGCCGATACGGGCTTTGACTTTCGGTCGAACCAGTCCAGAACCGCTTTCACCTCGGGCGGCTGTTCCTCCCCCCAACGGTTAACGTTGAAGGCCCAGCTGTAGAGCGCCGTCCGTACGGAATGCGGATCAGCCATGCCCTTGGTGTCCTTGACGAGCACAGGCGTCACCGTGGCCATGGCCTCCGCCAGAGTCTTGCGTGTTGAGGCCGGCGCGTGCGTCCACTTCATCTCGATGTATTGCTTGGCGTGGTGGAACCACGAGATATCTTGCTGCTTCTGCACCATCGATTTCGGAAGGCCACTGTCGATGTCGAACGGTTCGCCTGCCCGGGCCGCCGTGATGAATTGAGCACGGCGGCTCTCTGCGAGTCCCGACGTCAGGAACGATTCCGAGTGTGGGCGAGTGCCGACCTGCCAGCGAAGTTGGAACGGCTTGCGGTACGGCCGCTTTCGAATGCTCCACACGCGTACCGTGTAGCTCCACTCCATTACGCGACCTCCATCTCTGCCAGAAACGCGTCAAGGTCGCTGCGGCGGACACGCAGATGACCATTCGGAAGGCGGTGAGTCCTCGGGCACTGGCCACGGTTGCGCCAGCGATACCAAGAGGCCCGGGTGATGCCGAGTTCTTCGAGGACGACGTTCAGCGGCAGCAGTTCGTCAGCGGGCGTGCGGCGTATGCGTGCATGCGTGCTCACGGTGTTAGCTCCTCGGGTCACGACGTTCGAGGGGTCCGGGCGGAGCGATAAGGGCGGTAAGGGTGGTAAGCCGTGTGACCTGGGGCCTTGCTGGCGCGGAAAGGGGTGTGGCAAGGGGTGCGGAAAGTCCAAGCGCCATGAACGCGAAGACTTACCGCCCCGGCTTTCGCCCCGCTTACCGCGCCTCTGTTGTTGCTGGTCAGTTGGCTTATCGGCCTTTTCACCCTTACCGCCTTCAGCCCGCGTAGCTGATGGCGGTGGTCGGCCGTCCCTTGGTTGGCCGCTGGCTGCGGATGTAGCCGGGCCTGTCCAGCAACTCGGCGGTGAGCCGGTCGCGTTCGGCGCGGGTGGTGTTCTTGAAGAGTCGCCGAATGCGGTCGGCGCTGAGTCCGTCTGCTCCGGCGGCGCGGACGGCGTCGGCGAGTTTGTTCACCTTGGGGTCGCCGGTCACGTTGCCGAGCAGGTGCACAGCCGAAGCGCGGGCGTAGTCCAACAGCCGCCACGCGGCCCGCATGTGGGCCTCGGTGATGGTGTCGGTGTGGTCGCACAGGGCGTAAGTCATGGCGACTCGTTGCACGTAGGGGGCGGCGCGGGCGGTGAATTGAGTGATGACGCCGCCGGCGGAATCGTCGCTGAGCGCGGGATAGACGTGGTCGCAATACAGCGCCCACGCATCCGAGCTGAATTGGACGTGTTCGACGCGGGATGCGTCGTCCAGGACGGTGCCCCACCCGGCGGCGAGGTTGGCCACCAATTCACTGCTCGCGCCGCGTGAACCGGGCAGGATCAGATTCCGGTGACAGAAGACCGGAAGGAACCGGTTGTACGTTCCGCCCGCCATTTCCGAGTCCTGCATTTTGGCCCGGAATTCCTCCGGAGTGATGTGCCCGAGAATCGCAATGTGCGGGTCGGTGGCCTTCAGGGAATCGCGGACCATCGAACCGAGAGAGTCGCCGTCCCACGCCTGGCGCAGCACGCCGGGAAGGCTGGAGCCTTCGCGACGTCCCCGGCTCATGGTGACCGCGTATTCGGACTCCACCACCCACAGCCGCTTGTCGATGCTCGCGGGGTCGGGGTCGTCGCTGTGGTCGTCCTTGACGTACTCGATGAGCCCTTCCCCGGAGTTCAGACCGCGCGGGGTGTGCTCAGGGCCGAAGAAATCCGGCAGGGCTTCGGCGAGCACGCGGCGGGCCGTGGATGTCGCAGAGCCCTTGCGGCCGGATGAGGTGGGGCCGATTGTGAGCGCCCAAATCAGCGTGGGGTGACGGTCGTTGCCCACCATGATGTGCGGGCGCCGGCCGATGACCGCGCCGGCCGCTGAGAGCAGGTTCACCAGGACCGCCACGGGATCGGCCTCGGTGGTTGGGTCCAGCTCCCGCACGGTCTGGCCAAGCCAGCCGCAGAAGACATCCGGGTGCGGCGTCGGTCCGGGCCGGTGCGGACGGCGGACGCCCGGGTGCGGGTCATACAGCGGGTTGGGCGGTCCGGCCGGCGCCGTGTCGGCCTGGTCCTCATCGAGGGGGGCGCGGACACTGAGCGCGGAGACCTGAGCGAGTGCGGCGGCGCGGACCTCATCGGCGTCCGCATCAGGGGCGGACGCTGCCTGTACGAGCCGGGTGCCGGTCGCGATGAGGCGCCGTCGTTCGGCGAGTTCGTGCACGATCTCCGCGTAATACTCGGCATTCGCGGCCGTGGGCACCAGCTGGACCAGGCCGTGCACGTAGCCGGGGCCTCCGACGCGGTTGAGGTCACCGCTCTGGTTGAGGTGGTGAGTAATGGTGATCGGGTCGACAGCCTGTCCGGCGTCGTGCAGCTGCTGAATGGCTCGGTGGATCGTCTCGTGAGCGGGCCGGTAGTGGTCGCTCGCGTCCATCGTCGCGGCCACATCATCGATCGCGTCCGGCGAGAGCAGCATGCCGCCCAAAACCGACTGCTCAGCTTCGAGATCATGCGGCGGACCCTCCGCGCGGGACGGGGCGGCCCCATGGAGTGGCAGTACGTTGCCGTACTGCGGTGGTGCTGGCTCAGCTGTCATGCTGGACGTCTCCTGTTCTGTCTCAGGGCGGGCAGGGAGACCGGCGGCGGTGGGCATTCCTGGCAGGGAGGGCCACCGCCGCCGGGCGTAGCTACTGGTTGCTGGCCCAGTGGGCGTATTCCTGGCGGACGTAGCCGCGCGGGCGTGCGTGGGCTTCGGGGTGTTCGGCCCAGAACGGGACGCCGTAGTAGTGGCCGTCGCCGTCGCTGTCGAACTGGACGAGCTTCAGCGCAGCTTGCGGGGCGATCTTGCTGGCGTCCCCGTGGATGCCCTCGGCTTCATCGGCGATCGCGATGCGATCGAGCACGGCAGCCTTGCGGAGCCAGAATTCGCGACCCATCGGCTGACCGAAGGCGCGGTTCGCAGCCTGGTCGGCGACCCAGCCGATCTCCCGGACGATGCTCGGAGCGTCGGCGTAGGCGACTTCCGGTGCGGGGTAGTCCGGCGGCGCGCTCGCCGTTGCGTTGCCTTGGCCGTGAGCGGCGTCGGACATGGCCAGCAGCTGCGGGACCAGCTGCGTGGCGTGCTCGCGCAGGATGGTCCATTCGTGGCCCACGCGGTTGTCGTGCGCACGGTCTTCGAGCGTGACGGTCACGGTGTCGCCGCATCCCACGACAGTGGTGTCCAGCCACGGAGCAGGGGCGGCGGTGGCGTACAACCGCAGCCGCTTGCCGTCGCGCGTGGGCGCCTCGTTCATCTCGGAGAGCAGGAAGAGGGAATTGAGGGTTTCGGTGACGCGGGGTGCGTCGGCGGGATCGCAGATGACGCGAATGTCGAACACGGGAAGGCTCCTCTCAGGCCGCGCGGTCGCGGCCGTGGGCAGTGGGCAGGGGGATGACGGCGGCCAGCTGCTCCGGCGCGGGCAGCGGTTCGCCGTCTCCGGTCGGTGGTTCGGGTGCCGGCGCCGTATGGAAGGCGGCGGCTATGGCTGCGTCGTGGCGGCGGGTCCACAGGTGGCCTGCGAGGCAGACCGTGCCGAGGACGGCGCCGGGGGCGGTGAGCACGGCGACGATGGCGAGGTCTGCGTTCATGCCTGGCTCCTGACGAGGGTGAGGAGTTCGGGCAGGTCACCGCCGAGGTCGGCGAGGCGGGATTCGATGGCCTGCCACGAGTCGGGGTCGATGGCCATCAGGCCGGAGACTGCTGCGACCGTCTCGCCGCGCTCGAACGCGTCGAGAGCGTCGCGGAGTTCACCGGCGGCCATGAGCGTGATGCACGCGTTGCCGGGTGCCGTGGCGTCCATGTGGCGCTCCTTTCGGGCTAGTTGCCGATGCCGCGTACGGCGTCGGCGCAGGCGGTGACGAACTGGGTGATGGGCTGCGCGGCGTCGGTGCCGGCGAGGTAGAAGCCGAAGAGCGCGACGAGGACGGCGGCGCCTGCTCCGACGGCGCGGAACTTCAGCAGCGCGGCTACGGCCAGGCCGAGGATGAGTACGACGGAGACGGTCACAGTCATCGGGCGGCGCCTTCCTGGGAGTTGGGGCGGGGGTTGCCTTCGCGGTAGAGCCGCGCGGCGCGGTTGTATATCCAGCGGCCGATGCGGATGCGCCTGCCGTGCCCGTGGCAGCGGCGGCAGTGCTTGCCGCGCTTGGGCTTTCCGCGCCGGGTGGTGCGGAGCTGGAAGCCCAGTCCGCCGCACTTGCGGCAGTTGCCGAACGGGCTGACGGCACACAGAGCTACGTAACAGAGAGTGATGAACAGGAGTCCGGGTATAGCGGTCAGGACAGGGGTCATGGAGCCCTCCCAGGGCGGGTTTTCGGGGTTTCCGCAGGTGGGCTGCTATGCGCTAGATCGCTGATGGCAGCCGGTTTGAGTCGCTAGCGGGGGTGCTACCGGTAGCAGGGGGACCTGCTACCGGTAGCGGCCGATCGACGGCTAGGCGGCGCCCCGGTTTTCGTCACGCTCCGCTATCGCGGGGGTGATGTCGTCGCGGACGATGCCGCGCCGGGTGGTGCGGGTGCCGTCGTCGGTGGTGCCGGCCACGTCCCGCGTCTTGACGCCGTGGGGCTTTACTGCGGCGGTGACGTTCTCGCCCTTCCAGCCGCCGTAGACCTCCGGCCGAAGCTCTGCCAGCCGGGAGGCGATGCGCTCGTTCCACACCCGCTCTTCGTCCTCGGCCACGACAGCGAGGATGTCGGCGAGCAGGTCATAGCCCGGTCCGCTCGTCTCCTCCTCGTCGCCGAGAGCGTGGCCGGAGAGGGTGCCGGCGGCCTTGCGCAGCGCGTGCGCGTGGTCGGCGACCTTGGCCGTGGCGTTGTCGTCCAGGTAGGCGGTGCGCACCACGGTCGGTGTCGCGGTCGCCCCTGCCAGGTAGCCGATACCGGCGTCTCCGCCCTCTGACGGAATGCCCGGGCGGAAGATCGTGGCCCGCACGCCGTTCTTGTACGCGCTCGTGCCCAGGATCATGTCGTTCTCCAGCTGGCCCGCGACTTTGAGGCAGAACCGGATGGAGACGTTGCCGGAAATCCCGGTGGGCAGCGACTCCTTGTCCGGGCGCTGGGTGGCCAGGATCAGCGTCACGCCCAGCGCCCGGCCAAGCTTGATGATGAACTCCGCATCGTCCCCGGCCTGCTTGCCGTACTTCGAGTGAGCGAAGAGGTTCTGGCACTCATCGAAGACGGCGACCAGCGGCCACAGGTTCAGCGACCGCTTGTCGGCGATCTGCCGGGTGACGCGCTTGTCCGGGCACAGGTCCCTCGGCAGCTTCTTGATCGCAGCCGCCCGCCGCATGACCTCCGTACGCAGCAGCTTCAGCGACTTCGCCGCGTAGGCGATGGAGTCGTCATCGATGCCGGAGACGAACCGGTGCGAGCACTTGGCCAGCTCGTCCAGGTCGCCGGTGCCCTTGTTCTCATGCAGCCACAGCTCCACGCTCGGATCGAGCGCCGCGCCGCAGGCCAGCACGCGGATCGAGGCGGTCTTGCCCTGCCCGGGCAGGGAGCCGACCAGCACGTTGTGCTGGATCAGCGGCACCGACTGGGACCGGCCGCGCGGGTCCAGACCGAAGGGGATGCGCTTGAACACGTCGTGGCTCTTACCGCCGGACAGCTGCCACTTGACGTTGCCGGTCTGGGACAGATCCTTGTCCCCGACCCACAGCACCAGCCGCCCCTCGTGCGCGCCCGGATCGCCCTCGGGCCACACACAGCCCAGCGGCCGACGCAGACCCGACGCGAGCCGGGAACGCTTCCCGACCACATCCCCCGGCGTGACACCCAGCGGCAGGTTCATGTCCGCGCGCCAGCCGGGCCCTTCGCGCACGATCGGCGAGACGAACTCGATCCCCTCACCGCCCTTCGCGACGGCGGCCGTGATCTGGGAAATGCCGATGGAGGCCATGGCCTTGACCACGATGTCGCCGGTCAGCTTGGTCACCTCGGTCTTGACCACCGCACGCGTCGAGAGCGGCGCATCGGCCGGCGCACCGAGCAGTCCGAAGACCACGAACGCGCCGCACAGCGCGGCAGCCTGCACCAGCGCGGGCGCGAAGAACGCCAGGTAGACCAGCAGCGCCAGCACGAACGGCGCCCCTACCAGCAGGCAGGTGCCGCGCCAGCGCACACGGCGGTCCCGCTGCCGGGCCACCTTCAGCCACTCCCCGGTGTTCTCCCGCTGCGCCTCAGCCGCCCGCAGGGGCGCGCTCTCGGCATCGCGGGCCCACCGGCCGAGTCCGGTCAGGGTGCGGCTCAGGCCGCGCGGGGTGCGCAGCATCAGGCGCCCGGCGTAGACCGGGGAGCGCAGGGCGTGGAAAGCCGCCGTGTGACCGGCGTACCCGGCCACCCACGTGGCGCCGTCGACGAATCCGCTCTTGGAGCGCAGCCAGTCCGGGCGGACCGGCATCCGCTTCGCATCCCGAATCCGCGCCAGCTTCCCCGGGCCCGACGCGTCGGCCCGATCCACCATCACCGGACGGTCGGTGTCGTCGCCCGACGTGTCGGGCGCCTCACTGTGGTCACGGTCGGCCGACGCGTCGGCGCTTCCGTCGGGTGTCTCCGTCGGGCCCGTGCGGGCCGACCGAGCCTTGCTCAGGTCGAGTACCGCGCCATTCGACGCGTCGCCCATCTCTGCTTCGAGCCGGTCGAACAGCTCGTTGTCGTCCTCGTGGTTCACTGAACTTCCTTCCATGGGTTGGGAGGTGCCGGGGCCCGGCCGCTGCTTTGGTCGGTCGTGACCGGGCCCCGTCGCGCTGTTCCTAGGCGGCAAGGTCATTGGGACTCTTCGCGCGATCGCTCTTGAGGACGTCGCGCAGCTGTCGGGAACGCTGCTGTCCGCAGCCGACGGCCTGTCGGATCGGCTCAGCCTTCAGCTCCTGCTCTGACCAACCGGCCGTGAGCTGACGGGCCTTGGCCAGCTGCTGATCGAAGGGAAGCCGAGGGGACCTTTTCCCCGTGCCCTTCGCCCTCGGTGCGCGTCGCTGACGCGGCGAGCGGGGCGGCGCGGGCGCCTTCTCGGGCTCGGAATTTGAGCCCGGCGTGTCCGGGTCGGCGGCCGCCGGCAAGGCGTCCTGCGGTGCCAGCTCTCCCAGCTTCATCAGGACGGCGGTGCGACGCGGAGCCTTCCGGCGCCAGCCTCGGCCGTGCGCCTCGCGCAGGTCCGCGCGAGCCAGCTTCCGCTCCCGCTCGCGGTTCAGAGCGTCGCGGTAGCTGACGATCTCCCACAGCACCATCCGGCGCCACAGGGCGAAGGTGGAGGGGAAGGCGAGGAGCCAGCGGGAGCGGCGGATGCGCTCCATTCGGTAGCCCGTCACGGCGCCGATGCGGGAGCCGTACACGTGGGCGGCGATCTCACTCAGCACGACCCAGAGCAGGGGCATAGTGCCGTGTGCCAGCTTCGCCGACAGGGTGTGTCCCGCCGCGATGTTGAGCCAGCAGGTGACCAGCGTCAGGACCCAAGGGACGAACCGCACCCAGCCCAGCGGCATGTCGACGCGGATCAGCAGCAGGTTGGCAGCGGTGAAGACCGGAATGGACACATCGATACCGACCGGGAGCATCCAGGGCTGACCGAAGCCCCACCGGGCGGCGGCATCGGCCACTGCGTCGAAAGATGAGGCGAGGCCCAAAGTGCCGACGGCGACGGCGAAGACGGCGACGGCGCTGAGGAGAACGCGTTCCCGCTTGCTGAGCGGCGGGACCTGGCCGCCGGTGTCCTTGGCGAGGCTGACGGTCATCAGGCGGCCCTCCCGTTCAGAGAGGCGCCGGAGTGTCCAGCCCGGCGAACGCTGGTCAGTGGGGCGACGGCATGCAGGGCGGCTGCCTTCGTCTCCAGCAGTTCAGCGGCCAGGGTCGTGACGCGGTCGAAGAGCCCGGGGTCATCGGCGAGGATGTCGCGGGCCGCCTGCACGCGGATCGAGCGCTCGTACGGCGTCTCGCCGTCGACGCCGAGCCACAGATCCAGCGGTGTGCCCAGAGCAAGTTCGAGTGCTTCCTCGTCTGTGACGACCTGGTGGCCGGCGATGAAGTGCTTCATAGGCATGAGGTGGTCTCTCCTGTAGTTGGCAGGACGGGCAGGGAGAGGCCGGGGCGGCGGGCGTTCCTGGCAGGGAGGGCCGCCACCCCGGTTGGGTCGTGCATGACCCTCCCGTACTCCTCAAGAGTTCAGGTCTTCATGTCCTCTTAAGGAGTACCCAGACTATGGCCCACCCCACCCCGACTCGTCAACACCTCTTAAGGACTCGTATGCTGAGCCGTGTCGGACGACAGGACGGTGAGCACCAGTGGCAAAGGCATACGAACGCATCGCGGATGAGCTGAGGCGCGATATCCGCGCAGGTCAGCTGAAGCCCGGCGACCAACTGCCCTCGGAGACGAAGCTCTCGGAGACGCACGGCAAGAGCCTGCCGACCGTCCGACAGGCCCTAGGTCAGTTGCAGGCGGAGGGGCTGATTGAGAAGCGGCACGGCATCGGGACCTTCGTCCGTCGACCGCGCAAGCTCGTGGCACGCACGAATGAGCGCCACCAGTGGGAGAAGGACCGTGCACGCGCGCCCGAGGCCGAACGGCTGAAGACGGGAAGCACTGAGCACGACACCGGTCTGGGCGTTGACGATCTCGTCTTCCATGCGGCGTACCGCGAGATCAAGGCAGACGAGAGGACCGCGCAGATCTTCGACGTCCCGGAGGGCGCCGCTCTTGTCGAGCGCACCTACCGGACTCGGTATCGCTCTGAGACGGCCCCGTTCACTCTGGTGTGCTCCTACCTCGTGCGCGAAATGGTCGCCGGCAACCCTGATCTTCTGGACGCCGATAACGAGCCCTGGCCTGGCGGGACTCAGAACCAACTCCACACCGTAGGAATCGAGCTGGACCGCATAGAGGAGCGGATCACTGCCCGTCCGCCTACTGCTGAGGAAGCGGAGGAACTGGACCTCCCGCCGGGTACGGCGGTCCTGGTCCTCCGAAAGACCTCGATCGATACCAATGACCGTGTCGTGGAATTCTCTGATGTCACCCTGCCTGGCGACCGCACGGAATTGATCTTTACCACCCCCTTGGAAAGGTGGTGACTGCCGTGCGCCGGTTCATCATCATCACTGCCGTACACCCGCCGGCCGCTCCCTATCTGGCCGATGCATACAAGTCGCTCTGCGAACAAGAGCTTCCAGCGGACTGGGAGTGGCGCTGGGTGATCCAAGAGGACGGCGAGGGCGACGAAGTCACGCGCCACGTGCCCGATGACGAGCGCATCAGCTTCGGGCAGGGCAGGCATGGAGGGCCTGGCGTCGCGCGAACGATGGGTCTCTCACGGGCCGATGGCGACTTCGTCAAGGTCCTGGACGCCGACGACTCACTGACCGCCGGCGTGCTGGCCCGTGATGTTGCCGTGCTCGCCGACAACCCGGAAATCGGTTGGACGACGTCACGAGTGCTGGACCTGTTGCCGGACGGATCCACCGTGGGCTTCGACGCGGACCCGCCCGAGGGGCCGATCGAGCGCGGGGCGGTTCTGGAGCACTGGCAGGCACACAACCATCGGGCCCAGGTCCATCCTGCGACGCTCTGTATCCGCCGTGACCTACTCCTCGCCCTCGGGGGGTGGATGGCCATGCCGGCCTCGGAGGACACCGGGCTACTCCTCGCAGCGAACACCGTCAGCCGCGGCTACTTCCACGCTGAGCCGGGCCTGTTGTACCGCAAGTGGCCAGGCCAGGCGACCGGCCAGGCGGCGCACATCGATGCCAAGGAGCGCGATGCCCGCATGGCCGTAGTGGAGGCCAGGGCGCGGGCATTGTCGTACTACGGCTGGCGCTACCCCGTCACCGATTGATCGGCAGTTCGTACACGATTTCGCATGCCGCCGCCGGCACGATGATGTCGGCTGTCTCTACCGGTCGACCGTCGTCGCTGTAGTACGTGCGCTTGATGTGCGTCACCAACGCACCTCGCTGCACGCCGAGGAGAGTGGCCTCCTCGGGAGTGGACTGGCGGGGCTCGGGCTGCTCCACCACATGACTGATCGTGATGCCGATTTCAGCCATGCGGTCGACGACCCCCTTCCCTGCATGAGGGCCACCTTCGGGAAGCACCACGAGCGTGCCCCCGGTGATGTCGTACGGCTCCCAACTGGTCGACAACTGGACGGGTTTGGTGTCCGCCAGGAACTCGTACGCGGTGCGGACGCAAAGGTCGTCTTCGGCGATGCCGAGACGTGCCGCGATGTCTGCGGGTGCCGGCACCTTGGCCTCGCTCCGGCTTTCCCACGAGCCCCGTTTGCCCAGCGCAGCCATGTCTGCGCGAAACGGAGATCCGCCGCGCTGCTCACGGGACAGCGACCGGACCATTCGCAACCGTTCGCGCTGTTCGGCGACGTAGGTGCCTGACCCTGCGTGCCCTTCCAGGAGTCCTTGCGCGATCAGTTCTTCCTGGGCGCGCTGCATGACGTTCCGACCTACGCCGTACTCCTCCGCGAGGTGAGCACGGGAGGGCAGCCGTTCACCAACTGCCCATTCCTGCTCAACGATCCGCTGTCGGAGCAGGTCAGCGACGCGGAGATGAGATGACGGCTCAGGCATATGGAAAATCTAACGCGTTAGCTCTAGTCTGCATATGTAGCTTCACGTTGAGTGGTCAATCGCGTCGGGAGTGATCGCCTGTGTCTTCGCCGGCGAGTCGTGCCGAAGGCATCGCTGCCCGTCTCTCCGCCGCTGGTTGGGATGCCGATGTGAAGCAGCGTAAGGACCACGTCCGTGTCGAGACCGAGGTGAACACCTCGTCACTTTCGCCGGAGTCGTGGGGAGCCCTCTTAGCCGTCTTGGAGGCGGCAGACAGGTACGGGTTCAACAGGGGCAACGGCGGCATGACCGCCTGGGCTGCTGTGCACAGGGAGACCCCCGCGACGACCTGAGTCGCCCGGGGGCACGGCCATCAGCTATGAGGAGCTGACCGACTTGATTGACCATACCGACCGCGCTGTCACGTGGGCCATTCAATGGCCGTCCCGCTCCCGCTTCGGGGGTGGTGAGCAGCCATGACCACTCGTTACGAACGGATCGCGGCGGAGCTTCGGCGTCGCATCAAGGCCGGCGACTTGTCTGCGGGGGAGCAACTGCCCGCAGAGACGGAGCTGGCCGTGCAGTACGACGTCAGCATGCCTACCGTCCGCCACGCGCTCGAACTGCTCCGGGATGAGGGCCTGGTCGAGAAGCGCCACGGCGTTGGGACGTTCGTCCGCGCCATGCCACGCCGCATCACCTACATCAGTAGTTGGCACTCTCCTGACTCGCGCAGACCGGAAGTCGACCTGCAGGTTCGGGTGAACGTGACCGAGGTTGCGGCTCAGGGGGAGCTCACTTCGCTTCTCCGGGTGGCGGACGGTGCGCCCCTCACTGAGTTCGTCTATCGCAGTTGGCACGAGGAAGATCCGTACAGCCTGGCTCACGTCTATGTGCCATGCAGCGTCGCCGAGTTGGGTCCACCGAGAGAGAGCCGGTCGCCGTGGGGCGACGACATTCGGGCCAGGCTCCTCATCGCCGGCGTGCGCCTTGCGGCAACTGTCGAACGCGTTACCGCACGCATGCCGACCCGGGACGAAGCAGAGACGCTGCAACTCCCTGTCAGAGCTTCCGTTCTGGCGGTGAAGCGCGCATCGACCGACATAGACGGCCGTGTGGTCGAGGGGGCGCTTCTCGTGCTCCCTGGGGACCGCACTGAGGCGGTATTCACCACTCTCGCGCCGAGTGAAGAGCTTGAGGGAGTTCTCCGTGACTGACCATCTGAACGACGAAGCGCGGACCGAGGACCTGTACGGAATCTCGCCGCTCCGCCGACTGCCGTGGGACACGCCGTCGGGCAACGCGTGCTACCTGAGCACAGACAACCCGTACGGGCTGCTGTCCACCATGGCCGACGAGGTTGAAGCGGAAATGCTGCGTGACGGAACCAAGGTGCTGAGCGGTGCGAAGGCCGTTCTGTCTGACCCAAAGGCAGGGGAAGACGCCCTTCGTCGGGCCCTCAAGTCCACGACAGAAGCTCTCCACGACGTCTTGCGCGTCGCAGAGAGCCGGGGCACCCAATTGAGCCTTCCGGAGGGTGCGATCGAACTCGTGGAAGACGACGGCGAGGGAGACGGGTCGGAACTCCCGGCGGAGTCTTTCGGGTGAGGGCTGCATGCGCTATGAGTGCGGCGCCATGACGGCTCGCGGCGCGTGAGCCGGGGCGGGGGCCGCCGTGGGCATCATCCGGCCGTCCCTGCCCCTTCCAGGTCGCCACTCCGGCGCTCTCTATCCGCCGGCACCGGAAAGTGGAGCCCTGGACACCTGTTGGTCGCGGCGCACTTGGTGCGTAGGCAACCGGCACAAGAGGCGGCCCGGCTTCCTCCCGAGCAGTTGGGAGGAAGCCGGGCCGCTCACGTGCGTCAGGGCAGTGTCTCGGCGTCGATACGCGAGAAGATCAGATCGCTTTCGTGGGTAACGGCGCCACGCAATCTCACTGGTACAGCCGGATTCCGCACGGCCTTCGGGTAGCTTTCCGGGGCGTAGTCGTTCGCAAGGTGGTAGGCGTGGAAGCCGTGCTGGCGCATCGTGTCGACCAGATCGGGCGCAGCGTCGCCTAGTTGGGCCATGCGTGACGGCGTGACTTCGACGGCAATCTCTGCGTCCTTTCGCAGCTGCCCCAGCACCGGATACAACCCCCGCATGACTGCGCCTTCGGCGCCCTCCACGTCAACCTTGATCACGCGGGCGTTGGAGACTTCCGTCTTGTCGAGCAGTTCCGAGAGCGGTCGCGCTTCCATTTCGAATCTGGACTCCGTTGGACCGTCGTACGGGACGATGCTGTTCGCGCCCATGTTTTTCGTGCTGGCCAGTACGAACGTCAATAGCTCCGTACGGTCCGACACTGCGGTGTTGACCGCTCGAATGCTGCGGTAAGGATTTCGCTGAACCTGTTGCAGCATCAGGGCGTGGAACGCTGGCGACGCCTCGATGGCCACTACGTGACCCTCGTCCCCGACGAGGCCGGCGGCGAGCAGCGAGAAGTATCCGAGGTTGGCCCCGACGTCCACGAAGGCGTCTCCCGGCTTCAGCCTGCGGCGGAGCCAGTGCGTCAGATGCGGTTCCCAGACGCCGAAAGTGTAGATGTAACGCTGAATGAGGTCTTGAGTGTCGATCTCCAGCGTGGCGCCGAATCTTGTGCGAGCCGCCCGCCGCCGAGGGTGCTCCCTCAGGTAGGTATTCAAGCGCGCTGCGAGCGAAGCCTTCCCCAACGTGACAGGAACGTGCCGGACGTACCAGCGTCCGAGGGTTGCCAGGTGGTCCGACTCCTGCATGGCCCCTCCCAGCTCGTTCAGTCGCCTCAGGTTCCCCGCAGCAAGGGGCGCTGTTGCCGCACGCCTGGTAGTCCTTAGGATCTCCCAATGACTGCGCAAGTGCCGTCTATGGGGGACTACTTGGACACCGCCGAACAGCTCGTCACGGTCAGTGCGGTACTACTCGGCGCACTGACCACGCATGTGACCAGCTACCTGATGGAGCGGCAGCGCAACCGCCACGAGTTATCGACGCGGTGGGACACCGCCAAGCTTGACGCCTACGAGGGTTTCATCGACAGGACCCGGGCCTCCATCTTCCTCAGTGTGGAACTCTACGAGCACCGGAGCGGTCTGCGGGAAGGTGAGAGGTCTGAACGGGAGATGTCCGCGGATTTGGCCGACGCACGTCGTCTTCGTGGCCGCGCCTTCGAACGGGTGCTTCTGCTCGGTGGAGACGACGTCGTGGAGGCCGCACACGAGCTCAATGCCGCCGCTCTGCATGTTGATTGGCAGGCCAGCGGCAAGACTGAGGGAAGCCTGGCGGATTGGCGGGAGCGAAACCGTGTGGCGTTCGCCAGGATCAACGACTTCCACGAGAACGCTCGGGTTGATCTCGGCGTACAAGGCAGCGTCACGGGAGAGCGGCACCCGGAGCGGGATCTCCTGCTTCCTCCCGCGCGCCGCGACGAGAACAGCACACCGTCCGACACCTGAGCGGTGGACCTCCGGATCTCGTCTACGCTCAGGGCCCGAGAGGAGCCTGGCACCGGGCAATGAAACGTACGAGCGGTGGGCCGATGTTTCCGCCGTGGTCTGATCAGGGGAATACGGTGGAGATAGCGAAGCTCATACTCGACTACGTCAAGGTGTTCATTTGGCCCGGAGTAACCCTAGCTATCGTAGCCGCATTCCGGGCACCGCTAGAAGAATTGGTACATAGAATGCGTGCCCTAAGCGCGCCAGGGATAGATGCAGAGTTCTCGGCGCGGGTAGCCGAAGTAAGCGCAGAGGCAGGGGAAGCCGTCCAGCGCCATACCGCCGAGCCTTCGGAGGATGTTGCGCGCACAGCACCCTCGACCGAGGGTGAGTCAGAAAATGAACCACCGCCAACACCAGAAGAGCATCCCGGGCACACCTCCGGCATCGACGGAAATCAGAATATCCAAATTCTTCCAGATTGGGGGAATTTGTTTGCTTTGGCGGCACTCCATCCCGAACGCGGCTTGCTTCGTTCCTATGAGAGGCTTGAAGCGGAGATAATTGGGAAGCTGGATGCTCCAGGGGAAAACCCAATGATTCCACTTCCAGGGGCGCACTGGACGACACTTGAAGCGCGCTATGAGATCCCCGATGATATTTCGGCGGCGATTGGTGAACTACGCTCCTTGCGAAACGCCGTAGCACACGGGCGGCGCACATTGAGTGCAAGCGCCGCAACGGCATATGTGGCAACTTGCCAGGACGTGGTTGCGTGGCTGCGGAGCAACCCTCGCACTCTGCCGACTCTCTTCTGAAGCAGTTAGAGCAGAGCTCGCGTACGTCAGCACCGCCAACGGTTCGTTCTACGCCCATTGAGTGGCGGCCGGACCTTGGATAGCGCGACCGGCCACGTCACCAGCGATAAGGCAATCAAGTTGCGCGGCCGCAACCGCCGGCCTCTGTAAACAAGTTGCGTTCTCTCTCGTGGCCCGCCCTGGATCTGGCAGTGTGGCCTGCATGGATGCTGAGGTGATTGCTGCGTTAATCGGCGTGCCCACGAGCGTGGTGGTGGCGGCCATCGCCTACCCAGTCGGACGTGGGGTGGCGCGGCGACAGGCTGATGACGCGAAACAGCAGTGGCTGCGGGGAGAGCGTCAGTCTGCCGCCCGGTCTTTGGCGGTGGCCGCGACCGATTTCATCGAGGCTGCGGAGACAGTCCGGGAGGCGGTAACACGTCCGGACTACGGGCACACCCGCCGCCGGGAAGTCGCTGACCGTAAGCGGCTGGAGCCCGCCCTGTATGAGGCGCCGAAGCAGGCGCTGCGCGCTCTGCACGCTGCCTTGCCCGCGATGGCGTTGCACGGTCCGGACGCAGTCGCCGAGGCGGCCCAGAGGGTCTATGACGTCGCGGTATTGGCGACGGGACGACTGCTGCACTTTGATGCCACCGCTGTGCAGCGCTCCGTAGTGATCGCTCAGGCGTTGGAGAAAGGACCGTCGCAGGAGCGCACCGAGGCGGCCCTGGAGGACCTAGACACGGCCTATGCGCGGTTAGCGGCGCCCCTGGGGCTACCTGAGTTCGCCACAGGGGTGACCGAGGTGCTTGACGAGACTGCGCTCTTGGTGCCGTGCCTGAAAGCGGTGCGCATCGGCTCTCCCCAAAGGGACCCAGCAGCCACACTGGGCGCACTGCAGGAATTGCGGGAGGTTCGGGAACAGATGAGCGGCGGCCAGGACAGTGACTTAGGTGAACTCGCCGACATGTTGTTGAGCTACCTGCCCATGTTGCAGGCGGCGACAGGAGCCAAAACCGGTCACGTCGGCGTGCCTGACGCACTGCTGGCCATTCAGAAGGTTGTGACGCCCTCCAGCGTTGCCGAAATCTCACGGCTGACCGAAGCGAATCAAGAGCAGCTGGATCAGCTCCCAAAGGAGGTCCAAAACGAATTTCCTGAGGTGCTTGCGCTGCAAGAGATCCTCACTCAATTCGGCGATGGACGCGCGGTGGACGTCTTCCAGCAGATCAGTGAGTATCTTGCGATGGGCAACGATGTCGTGGCCGCGGCACTCGCGAAGGGCATGGACCCCCACTTCGCCGTCGCCGCCTGGCTCTCACACCTGCCTTCCCTAGCTGCGCGAGTAGTTGTCACCGCCGAGATACCCGAGGCGGCGCACGACCAGGTCATTCAGATCCACAAGAAGATCCTTGACAGGCGCGCCAACCACGCCCGCGAGGAAGCAGCCGCCGGCATGGCCAAGGTCGTTGAGGCCCGACTCGAATTCCTCGACACTGCCCGTGAGGTAGTCGGCGCCAAGTAGGGTCGCACATGCAACGGTCCTGGTCAGACGGGTACGTGTCGATCAGGTCCATCCACCGTCGCGTTCGCTGGCAAGATTCAGCCTTAACCGACCGCGGTCTGCCCCTCTACCGTGCCCCGCGTGACTACACCAAAGCTGCCCCACCTGTTCGGGCTCGACGGAGCCTGGAAACAGCTCGACCACGACCCCGTCTTGGACGCGCCTGGCGTCGAGAGGGGTGAAGGTAAAGACTTCGACACCCAAACCGAGCAAGCGGGCTACAGCTCATTCCTTAGCTTCCCTGCTTCGGACCTTGCCTTCCTCAGGCTGGAGGTCTGGCGGGCAAATCAGGTTGCAAGTCAACGCGGTGAGCCCGAGTTCCTGATCGATGTCTCCACGCAAGTTGGGTGGGACGTGGTGTACGCGGAGAACACTCCTGCCCTGATGGAGCTTCTGTCCCGCTGGGCACCAGCCGTGCAGGGGGCCGCGCTCGCCGACTTCCTGACAGGGCTGGAAGACCCCAAGGGCGCACACAGCACCTTGGGCAAACTCCTGCAAGAAGCCTTGAAGCAACAACGGTGACGCGCACCGCGTTGTGGCGGCTATGGACGTGGCGTGGACGGCACCTGGGGCAGAGAGGTTCCGGCAGGCTTCTGACCAGCTCATACAGACGCCGTAGCGAGGGGTCTGTAAATCTGCCGGCTCAGCCTTCCTAGGTTCGAATCCTAGCGCCGCCACAGCCAAAGAAAAGGCCCCTGACCTGCTCGTAAGCAGGCAGGGGCCTTTTCCTGTACGGGGTGTCGAGGGTGCGGACTCAGGGCAGCACGCGATAGGTCACGTGTGTAACCGAGTTCGCTGCTCGCGACTCCACCTGCGCAAGATTCAGTGACGGCACGCCGTCGAACAGCCGGGTGCCGGCGCCGAGTGTGAACGGCACGATGTGCAGCCGCAGCTCGTCGATCAAGCCTGCGGCGAGGTACTGGTTGACGGTGGTCGCGCCCCCGTGAATCGACACGTTGCGGTCCCCGGCAGCCTCGCGAGCCTGCCGCAGTGCGGATTCGATTCCGTCGGTGACGAAGTGGAACGTGGTGCCGCCGTCCATCGGTTGCGGGTCGCGCGGGTGGTGGGTGAGCACGAAGACCGGTGCGTGGTACGGCGGTTCGTCGCCCCACCAGCCCTTCCACTGCCGATCCCACGTGCCGCGTACGGGGCCGAACATGTTGCGCCCCATGATGAACGCGCCGACCGCCGTCAGCCGGTCGAGCTCGGCCTGCCGCTGCTCCGCGGTTTCGAACATCCAGGCGTGCAGCCTGTCTCCCCAGCCATCGCCGGCGTCGTCGCCGAACGGGCGCTGCTCGGTCTGGTTGGGCCCGGCCGAGTATCCGTCGACGGAGATCGAGAGGTCGCAGGTCACCCTGCCCGTTTGCTTGGTCACTGCGCCATCCTCCTGGTGGCGGCCTTCCGTCGCCTTGGCGGTGAGCCGCCTGATCCGTTCATTACCGGGGTGGACCGTTCCGGACCCGAGGACTCATCGCACGGCCGTACCCCCGTTTTCGGCGCCACTCGACGGCCGGCGGTCCTCGACGCTGTGCTCAGGCCTCCTCTCCCGCGCGGGCAGGAGCCCTGTCGTGCCTGGATCACGGCAGGTCGCCGTCCCGCAGTTTCGAGGTGGCCGGGCTTGACGAGGGCGATGCTGCGATGCCGTTGGTCAGCGCCGCCCGGACGATGCGGATGGCCTCGTCGGTGTCGATGCCGACGCCGGCGATGACGGCGGCGTACTCGGCGGCGGCTCGGCGTGCCCGTTCGTGTCCCTGCTCGCCGGCTGCGGAGACGAACGAGCCGGCCGGTCCGCGGGTCTCGATCAGTCCTGCTTCCTCCAGCTGCCGGTAGGCCCGGCCGACGGTGTTGACGGCCAGGCCGAGGTCTGCGGCCATGCGGCGGATGGTCGGCAGCTTGGTGCCCACGGCCAGTGTGCGGTCCTGGATCTGGCGGGCGAGCTGGGCCCGGAGCTGCTCGAACGGCGGGACGGGCGAGGCCGAGTCGATGACGATCACAGGTTCACCGGTGCGCTCGTGGCGTGCCGCGCCACCGTGCCGCTCTTCTCGGTCCGCCCTGTGATCAGGGCGAGCGTGATGATGCCCAGCACGATGAAGACAAGCCAGGCAGCGATCCACCAGCCAGGCGCGGTAGCCATCACCGACACGACCGGCAGCGACCACACCACGGTTGGCGTGGCGACCTGGCGGGCGTCCTCGACCCGCATCATGACGTCGGCCGTCAGCGAGACCTCGTCGTCGGCCACGACCGGGTGCGTCAGAACATGGCGCAGTTGGACAACCATCCCTGCCGCGACCCCGCCCAGTCCGATGAGCAGGAGGAGCGCCGCGTACCGCGAGGTGGAGTCCTGCACGGTCAGAGCACCGATCCCCAGCACCGTCGCGCCCGCGAAGGTGGCAACCGCGAACGCGGCACGCGGCCGGCCGAGCACGGTGCGCCAGCCGAGCCGGACCGGGTGGGCCGCCCGTCGCGGCAATGTCGCGCCGGCCCGCCGGTCGACCCGCCGCACCCGCCAGTCCAGCAGCGACTGGGCCAGCACCAACGCCACCACCACCGCAGTCAAGGCCAGCAGCGACCAGTGCGTGTACGACCTGGGCCCGTCGGCCGCGGCGTCGGCAGGCAAGGTGGCGACGTAGACGAGGGCGACCGCGACGACGAACGCGGCCAGCAGGACATCAGCGGCCAGACGGGCACGTCGCCGGGCCGCCAGGCGTGTGGCCAGCAACGGTGTCGGCCGGACCTCGGCCAGGCCGTGCTCGGCCAACCACACGCCGGCCCGCTCAACATCCGCCGGACGCACCGACTGATCAGTCATCTGCAACCTTCCCCTCAGCATGGCGCCCTATGTCTTAAGCTTTGTCTCAACAGAGTGCGTCAAGCTTTGCGACAAGTCAATGGGAAGGAGAGGGGCGGCGCCGGCCCTCGGGCCGCCCCAGTCGCCGGGCGCGAGCCACCCGGGCGAAGGCCTTGAGCGCCAGACACGTACGCGCCGAAGCAGCCGCGGAGCACGATCGGCACCCAGGGCTCACGTGCCGGGGTGTCGTCGAGGCTCCGCGTCAGGACGGCGCGAGGACACAGAACTCGTGGCCCTCGGGTCGGCCAGGCACGTCCACGGGACGTCGCCCTGGCCGAGGTCGAGGTCGGTGGCGCCGAGGGCCCGTTCCGGGACGGTGACGACGTCGACCCAGACGGCGACCGGGTCCGGCCAGACGAAACCGCCGACGGGTCCGACGCAGGTGGTCACCCCGGGCACTCCGCTGGAAGCACTCCAGCCGAACGCCTCCGCCCAGAACCGGCCGACCGCCGAGGCATCAAGAGCCTTGACGTTCGTCTGAACCGGTCGCAGTGCCATCCCCGCGATCCTATGCACCCGATCTGCGACGGCATCCGCAGGTGCCGTCGGCAAACAGAACTCGCAACCGGGCAAGTCCCCGTCGGACCCTCTCAGTTGCCCGGTCTCGCGACCGCCATCCTGGCGATGGGTTACCTTCCGGTTCCCAGCTCCGTCATCAGTACGACGGCCCCAGCGCCGACGTCACCCGATGAAGGAGCGCTCGTGAACACTGCACTTTGGATCATTGCCGGTCTACTGGCGACCGCATTCCTCATTGGTGGCGCCAGCTATGTCCTGATGCCCAAGGAGAAATACCGCTCGCTCGGGGGTGCGAGCGCGCACTGGGTCGACGACTTCAGCGACGGCCACGTGAAGGCCATCGGGACGGTCAAGATCCTCGGGGCGTTGGGACTGGTACTGCCGGCTCTGCTCGACATCGCTCCTGTGTTGGTGCCGATCGCCGCGTCGGGCCTGATGCTGTTGATGGCCGGCGCGGGCACCACCCGGTTTCGCCGTGGCGAATGGACTTACCTGACGGGGGACTTCGTCTTCCTGTCGTTGTTCGCCTTCCTGGCGTGGGGGCGGTTCTCGCTGGAGCCGTTCGCCTGACGGGCGGCCTTTCGTACGAGGCACTACGCCGCTGGGGCCGGCCCCGGGAGGTCCATGGCTGCGAGGCGCTTCGGATCGATGATCGACAGCATGTCGACGATCCGTCCCTCCGCCACGGTGCACGCCATCAGGGCGCGCGGCCGGCCCTTCGCATCCCACACCATGAAACCCGGCTCGCCGTTCACGAGGACGGTTCGGGTCCTCGCCGCCCGGCCGCCGCCACGCTGGGCCGTCGCGGCGACTTCGGTCGCTCCGACCTTCACGAACACACCACGTGCGGTGTGGCTGCGCAGCGTCACGTCAGGGTCGAGCACTCGAAGGAGACCTTCGAAGTCACCGCTCCGCGCCGCCGCGAGGAAGGCGTCGACCACCGCGCGCCGACGGTGCCGTTCGTCGGTGGGGCGTGGCGTCCCCTGCACCTTGCGGCGGGCCCGGCTGGCGAGCATCTTGGTCGCGTCGCTCGACTTGCCGATGATCTGGCCGATCTCCTCGAACGGCACCGCGAACATGTCGTGCAGCACGAACGCCAGCCGTTCGGTGGGGCGGAGGGTTTCGAGCACCACGAGGAGGGCCAGCCCGACCGATTCGGCAAGCACTGCGTCGTCCTCGGGCGCTCCGCCGTCGTCCTCCGTCACGACGAACTCGGGAAGGTGGTCGTACGGCGCCTCGGGTCTGGCCCTGCGCGAGCGCAGCACGTCGAAGCAGACGCGGCCCACCACCGTGGTGAGCCACCCCCCGAGGTTGTCGATGGAGTTCGGATCCTGGCGCGCCAGCCGCAGCCACGTCTCCTGTACGGCGTCTTCGGCGTCGGCCTGCGACCCGAGAATCCGGTACGCCAGCGCCACCAGACGCCCGCGCTGCTCCTCGAAGGATCCCGTCAGCTCCGCGGCCCGCGGATCGGGTTCCGCCATGTCGTCCTCCCGCACGCGAGTCCCGTCAAAGGTGATGACGCCTCGGAGACGGCAGAGGTAACGAGCACCGCGACGGTATCGCCGATCACCGGGGGAGTGTCCCGGTTGCTACCGGACGAAGTCCCTTCCCTGCCTGTTCCCTGCCTGCTGTGAAGCAGGACCGGGCGGGGGGTCTCAGCCCACTGCTCCCGCGTCCTGCTTCAGCGCGGTGTCGACGGCGAGCGCCGTCGCCACGACCAGGCTGCGCAGCGGCTCTTCGAGCGGCTGGTGGACCTCCAGGACGTAGTTGTCCGCGGAGGTGAAAGCCGCCTTGGCCAGGCCCGCCCACTTCTTGGTGATGCGGGCGACCTCGGTGCCGTTCTTGTCGGCGATGGAGAAGTTCCAGGCCCGCCAGTTCTCGGCCTTCAGAGTGCCGACCTGCCTGCCGCGCGCCTCCATCGAGAAGTTGATCTTCCCGAAGACGTTCTGCTGCACGATCTCGCCGACCTGCGCTCCGTCGGGACGTTCGACGATCAGGCGGGACTTCACGAACTTCGCGGGCCGGGTGAGGACGAGCTGCACGTCCCCCTTCGCGTCGCGTACCTCAAGGCGGTGTGTGAGGAACTGGTCGACGTCGGTGAGGAACCGCATCACCTTCTTCGCCTTGCCCTGACCGGTCTGCGTCACAGACCCCAGGGCATCACCGTCCCCGTCGAACACCTTGTACTCATTGGTGAGTTCGATCAGCTTGCCCTTCTGATTCACCACGAGGACCGGTGAGTCGAAGAGCGTGCGTCCACTGGGCCGTATGCGTTCTGAGGTCATGACCGGGACCGTACCGCCGCCATGCGGGAGCTCGTTGAGTAAACGCTACTCGTGACGGGTGGCACATCGGGCGCCCGGAGCACGTTCAGAACCTGCTCAGACCCTGGGACGGCTCCGGACCGGCACGTTCGGTCCGGAGCCGTCGTCTCGGCTGGGCTAGGTCGAAGCCTGCGATCGTGTGCCCATTCCCGCGCACAGTGCCCAGATGATGAATACGTCGATCGCCAGCGTGATCACTGCCCAGAGCGGGAAGTAGGGCAGCCACATGAAGCTGGCGATCATGCCGAGGCCGGCGAGCGCTATGCCCAGCCATCGGGCCCACGTGGCGCCCGTCAGCATCACGGCGATGCCGGCGACGGCTATCGCGGCGCCCAGAAAGAGATGGACCCATCCCCAGCCTGTGAGGCTGTAGTCGAACGCGTAGTTCGCGGTCGACGCGAAGACGGCGTCCTCGCGCAGGGCTGCGACACCCGAGGAAACGGCGAGCAGTCCGCCGAAGAACATCAGGGCACCGGCCAGCTTGGTCCAGCCGCTGAACATCGTCGTGGGCTTGCCGGTATGGCGCACCGCGGTGCCCGAATGCGCTCCACTGGCAGCATGAGTTGCCATGTCGAGACCCTCCTCCTGCAAGGTCTACCTTCACCTGTTCAGGTGCTTATGCCCCAGTTTGGCAGAATATCGGCAGGCTGCTACCGGAGACGTTTCCGCAGGTCAGAGCGGCAATCGAGGCTCACGCCCAGCCGGTCACCCCCCGCCACCCGCCGTCCCCGTGAGGGTCCTGTCGGCCGTCCCCGTCACCGCGGCAGGCCATGGGCCCGCGCGCCTCGGCGGCCCTTGCCGGCACATCCCGTACCTCCGATGTTTCCGGCGCGGTGAACCCGGCCAGACGCGTACCAGTCGCAACCGAGCGACGCGAGCCCGGGACGCCTCCCCGGGCACGGAGCGCGCCCGGGGAGGAGGAGCCGAGTGAGCACACGGGTTACCGGAGAAAACGCGGGAGCGGACGGCAGCCGTGACGGCCCCGCGGCACCAGCGGAGGCCGGGCCGGCGGCCTCTCCCGAAGGCCCGGCGCCGGTCTCGTTCCCGGCCGCGCCTTCGTCCCCGCCCTCGTCCCCATCCTCGCCCTCGGCCCTGCCTTCGTCCCCGCCCTCGGCCGGAACCCGGCCGGTACGCGCCTCCCTGCCCGGGGCCGCCGAGTGCCGCACCGCGCTGCGCCGTACGCCGGTCTCCGTCTGGAACGACGACGTCACCGACTGGGCGGCCGCCCTCACCTACTACGCGGTGCTCGCGATCTTCCCCGCGCTGCTCGTCACGGTCTCGGCCGTGGGCCTCGCCGGTACGGACGCGACCAGGGAGCTCATCGTCCGCGTCACAACCGTTCTGCCCGCCCAGTCCGGCGAGCTCATGGCCGGCGTGCTGAAGGACATGGCCGCGCAGAGCACCGCCGCCTGGCTGCTCGCCGTGTTCGGCACGGCCGGATCGCTCTGGTCCGCCTCCAGCTATCTCAGCGTCTTCCGCCGTGCGCTGCACGCCATGCACGGCGTCGAGGACCACCGCCCGGTGTGGCGTACGGTCCCGCGGATCGTGCTGACCGCCCTGGCGCTGCTGGCGCTCCTCGTCTCCAGCGTCTTCGTGCTCGTGCTCAGCGGCGAGGTCGCACGTGCGGCCGGCGGACTGCTCGGCATGGGCGGCTTCGCCGCCGGCGCCTGGAACACGATGAAGTGGCCGCTGCTGCTGGGACTGGTCGCGGTGCTCGTGCTGGTCGTCTTCCGCACCGGGCCCGCCGGGACGCGGGGTGTACGCAGGAGGGCTCCAGGCGGTGCGCTCGCCGTGGTGCTGTGGCTCGCGGCGTCGCTGGGCTTCGCCCTCTACACCTCGCACGTCGGCACGTACCACAAGCTGTACGGGTCGCTCGCCGGGATCGTCGTCTTCCTGGTCTGGCTGTGGATGTCGAATCTGGCGCTGCTCGTCGGCGCGCAGTTCAACGCCGAACTCGCCAAGTTGCGCCGCTGCTCGACCGGTTGAGCAGTTCTCAGCGGCTCATGAGCCGTCCCGGGAGCACCGAGCCCGAGCCCCCGAGAACCCGAGTCCCCGCCGGCGCGGCTCACCTCAGCGCGACCGCCCCCACCGCCTCGTCGACCGGGGTGTCACCGCCGATCAGTTCGAGCGTCATACCGGCGGTGCCGGGTGCGTGCAGCAGCGCTCCGAGCACCGCCGCGACATCGTCGCGCGTCACCTCGTCGCGCCCTGTCCGCTCCGCGAGCCGGACTTTGCCCGTACCCGGTCCGTCGGTCAGGCGTCCCGGCCGCAGCACCGTCCAGTCGAGGCCGCTCCGTGCCCGTACGGCGTCGTCAGCGGCGCCCTTGGCGCGCTGGTAGGCGGCGAAGACGGGGTCGGTACCGGGCGGCGGCTCGGTGAGGCCGGCGTCGGCACCCATCGACGAGACGATGATGTAGCGCCGTACGCCCGCCTGTTCCGCGGCGTCCGCGAAGAGAACGGCGGCGTCACGGTCCACCGTCTCCTTGCGTGCCGCGCCGCTGCCGGGGCCGGCTCCCGCGGCGAAGACGACGGCGCCGGCGCCCTCCAGATGAGCGGCGACCTCCTCGACGGAAGCCGACTCCAGGTCGCAGACGACCGGTTCGGCACCCGCCGCCCGCAGAGCCTCGGCCTGGTCGGGGTTGCGGATGATGCCCGCGGCCTCGTCCCCGCGTGCTGCGAGCAGGCGCTCCAGGCGCAGGGCGATCTGACCGTGTCCACCAGCGATGACTGTGCGCATGCCCCGACCGTACGTCACGTCTGCGGGACGCGCGCTGAGAGGCCGTCAGCCCTGCGACTGCCGCGGCAGATCGAACTCCGACGTACCCGTGAAGTCGCAGAACTCGCGCACCGCGCTGGTGCGTGCGACAACCCGCCCCCGGTGCACGACGATCCGGCTGTACGCGAGTGAGAGCGCCCCCGCCAGATCCGTACCGCGTACGGCGAGCAGCTCCGCCGGAAAACCCGCCTCCACCCGCACCTCGGGGAGGCCCATCGTCGTACGCGCCCGCGCGCACACCGCGTCGTACGCCGCCTCCGGCCCCGCCTCGCCGTGTGAGGCGAGCAGATAGGCGGCCTCCAGCGGATCGCCCCGGCCGACGGAGTTGGCCGCGTCCCGCAGCGCGCCGCTTCCCGCCGCGACGGTGACTCCGGCCGCTTTGAGCAGCCGTACAGGAGCGACTCGCGAAGGCGAGCTCTGCGAAGGACGCTCCAGCACACCGCAGCCGCCCTGCGGCAGGCACACCACCGTGACTCCGGCGGCGGCGAGCCGCTCGGCCGTACGGACCGCCGGCTTGTACGACATCCTCGCCAGCCCCGCGCACGGGCCGATGGCGACCCCCGGGCGCAGCCCGCGGCTGCCGCCGCCAGTCTGGACAGCCGGGCCGGGTCCCCGCCGTCGGTGTGGAGGTCGACGGGGCAGCCGTGCTCGGCGGCCACCTCCAGCACTGCGTCCACGTAGCCCGCCGGATCCGGGTCGAGGTCGGGGCAGCCGCCGATGACGGACGCACCCATCTTCACCGCGTCACGCAGCATCGACAGGCCGTCCGCACCCGCGACTCCGGTGAGCAGCCGCGGCACTGCGACGGTGCTCAGCTCCACGAGGCCGCGCAGCGCCCGGCGCGCCTGCAGCACCGCTTCCAGCGAGCGCAGGCCCGCGACGTCGCCGATGTGTACGTGCGTGCGCGTGGCGGTGGCGCCGAGCCCGAGCTGCAGCAGGGCGGCCTCCGTCGTGCGCCGCTGAACGTCCTCGGGGGCGCTGCGCGGAGGGCCGTCGGAGGTGGGGGAGACGGCGGTCAGCGCGGTGTCGTAGTGGGCGTGCGCCTCGGCCGGAGCCGGAAGCAGCAGATAGCCGGCGAGGTCGACCCGCGAACCGCCGGCCGGCTGCGGGCCCTGCGCGAGGCTGCCGGCCGTACCGACCGCTTCGATGCGGCCGCCGCCCAGCCGTACGTCCACGGTGCGGCCGTCGACGAGTCGTGCGCCGCACAGCATGAGGGTGCGGGGCGAGGCGCTGTCACCGGTGCTGTCGCGGGGGGCGGCCGGCTCGCGGGCGGCGACGCCTGGGGAGACGCCGGGGGACGGGCCGTGGGAGGAGTCGCGCTGGGGAGAGGCGGGGTCGGTGGAGGCGGAGTCCGGGGAGGCGGGGCCCGTGGAGGTGGAGTCCGGGGTCGCGGAGTCCGGGGACGTGGAGCCGGGGCCCGAGTCCTCACCGGTTGCCTCGGCGTTCCCGTCCCCGGTCTCGGGGCTGTTCGCCGGGCCGCTCGCGGAGCCGCTGCCGGGGCTGTCGGTGGGGCTGTTCGCGTCACCTTCCGCCGGGCCGCACGGCGAGCCGTTCGCATCTCTGCCCGGACCGCCCTTCGAGCCGGGGTCGTCGCGGGGGTCGTCGCCGTCTCCCGGCCTCGCTGACTGGCTGTCGGCCATCGCACTCCCCACATCGGCGGATGATCATGATCACGCAGCGTGAGTAGAGAGTAGGGCGCCGGTAGGGCACCGGCGAGGAGGAGGCCAATAGTCGTACTGGCGTGGTGCGAGGGGATGTTGGGGCCTTCCGTGACCTCGGATGAGACCCTTGAGGCAGGGCCGGGAAGGGTGCCTGACGGGCGCGATACGGATTTCACCTTTGGCTGTCAGGCGTGTAATGTCTTCACCGCTCGCCCCAATAGCTCAGTCGGCAGAGCGTCTCCATGGTAAGGAGAAGGTCAACGGTTCGATTCCGTTTTGGGGCTCTGATGTGTGAGATCTCCCGTCGGGAGATGGGAGTCCGCGCATCGAGGCGGTGTAGCTCAGTCGGTAGAGCAAGCGGCTCATAATCGCTGTGTCACCGGTTCAAGTCCGGTCACCGCTACTTCACCGAATGTAGCCGATTGTGGGTTCGGTCCTTCGATCGGCTACTCTTCCTGCGTTCTAGCCATCCGTCCGTCAAGGAGCACTCACGTGGCTGCCACAGACGTCCGCCCGAAGATCACGCTGGCCTGCGTGGAGTGCAAGGAGCGGAACTACATCACCAAGAAGAACCGGCGCAACAACCCGGATCGTATGGAGATGAAGAAGCACTGCCCGCGCTGCAAGGCCCACACGGCGCACCGCGAGACACGCTGAACCAGGCCCTTCTACGAGGCCGTCCCCGCACCGGGGGCGGCCTCGTGTCGTTGGCCGCCGGACTCCCGGCCCAGCCCGGTCCAGACCCAGCCCGGTCCAGACCCCGCCCGGCCCGACTCGGGCAGGCCAGGAAGGCAGGCGGGCCGGCCGACCAGGACCGTTCACGGTCCCCCTCTCCGGCCCGATTCACCGTCACCGACCAGGAGGTGCCGCACTCATGGCGCTCGACCAGTCCTTCGTGGGGCGGAGCTATCCGCCCACAGCCCCGTACGAGGTGGGCCGCGAGAAGATCCGCGAGTTCGCCGAGGCCGTCGGCGACTCCAACCCGGCGTACACGGACCGCGAGGCCGCCGAAGCCCTCGGGCACCCCGATGTGATCGCCCCGCCCACGTTCGTCTTCGCGATCACCTTCCGCGCGGCCCGACAGGTCACCCAGGACCCGCAGTTGGGCCTCGACTACAGCCGAGTGGTGCACGGGGACCAGCAGTTCGCCTACACCCGTCCCGTACGGGCGGGGGACCGGCTGACCGTCACCTCGACCATCGAGTCGATCAGGTCCATGGCCGGCAACGACATCCTCGACGTGCGCGGCGAGGTGCACGACGAGTCGGGCGAGCACGTCGTGACCGCCCACAGCAAGCTGGTCGCCCGCGGGGCCGAGGAAGAGCAACCCGCGTCGGAGACAGGGGAAGCGTGATGGCAGCGAAGATCGCGTACGCGGATGTCGAGGCCGGCACCGAACTGCCCGCGTGCACCTTTCCCGTGGACCGGGAGCGGCTCGTGCGCTATGCCGGAGCCTCCGGAGACTTCAACCCCATTCACTGGAACGAGCGTTTCGCCAAGGAGGTCGGCCTGCCCGACGTCATCGCTCACGGCATGTTCACGATGGCCGAGGCGATCCGCGTCGTCACCGACTGGGCCGGCGATCCGGCGGCGGTCGTCGAGTACGGGGTGCGCTTCACCAGGCCCGTGGTCGTGCCCGACGACGACAAGGGCGCGTCCGTCGAGGTGAGCGGAAAGGTCGCGGCCAAGCTCGATGACGAGTCGCGCACGGTGCGGGTGGATCTGACGGTGATGAGCGCGGGCCAGAAGGTGCTGGGCATGTCCCGGGCCGTGGTGCGGCTCGCCTGACGGCTGCGTACGCCGGGGGCAGGGATACGGGCGCCGCAGTGGGCGCCCGCCCCGGCCGCGCCGCGCGCTCTCGTACGCTGGGCGCGTGCAGGAACTCCAAGACGCCCCCCTCGCCCCGCTGACCACCTTCCGGCTCGGCGGTCCCGCCGCCCGCCTCCGTACCGCTTCGACCGACGACGAGGTCGTCGCCGCCGTCCGCGAGGCCGACGCCGCCGGCACCCCGCTGCTGATCGTGGGCGGCGGCAGCAACCTCGTCATCGCGGACGAGGGCTTTCCGGGCACCGCTCTGCGCATCGCCACCACCGGCTTCGAACTCTCCGGTACGCGCCTGGAGTTGGCCGCGGGGGAGAACTGGTCGGATGCCGTGGCCCGCACCGTCGAGGCCGGCCTCGCGGGTGTCGAGTGCCTGGCCGGAATCCCCGGCTCCGCCGGTGCGACGCCCATCCAGAACGTGGGTGCGTACGGACAGGAGGTCTCCGCGACCATCACCGAGGTCGTCGCCTACGACCGGCGTACGGACGAGACGGTCACCATCCCCGATTCCGAGTGCGGCTTCTCCTACCGCCACAGCCGCTTCAAGGCCGACCCCACCCGCCATGTCGTGCTCCGTGTCCGCTTCGAACTCGAGGACGCCGGTGGCCTGTCGGCACCGCTGAAGTACGCGGAGACCGCCCGCGTCCTCGGCGTCGAGCCCGGCGACCGGGTGCCGGCGCAGACCGCACGCGAGACCGTACTCAAGCTCCGCGCGGGCAAGGGGATGGTGCTCGACCCGGAGGACCACGACACCTGGTCGGCAGGGTCCTTCTTCACCAACCCCGTGCTCGGGGAGGAGGAGTTCGCCGCCTTCACCGCCCGCGTGGCCGAGCGCCTCGGGGGCGACGTCGCGGCGCCCGCCTTCCCCGCCGGGGACGGCGGCACCAAGACCTCGGCGGCCTGGCTCATCGACCGCGCCGGGTTCCCGAAGGGCTACGGGACGGGGCCGGCCCGTATCTCCACCAAGCACACCCTGGCGCTCACGAACCGGGGAGAGGCATCGACGGCAGATCTGCTCGCGCTGGCCCGTGAGGTACGGGACGGAGTGCGCGAGGCCTTCGGCGTCACGCTCGTGAACGAGCCCGTGACCGTCGGCTGCGCGCTGTAGGAGGGGCCGGGACGGCACCTCCCCGAGGTAGGCGCACGCGCGGCCCGGCACCTCGCAATCCCTGGCGTGCATCCACGAGCCCCCCGGCTCTCGTCCCTGGCAGCACGCCCCACCTCAGGTCCTCAGGAGGCGACCCCTACCCCCTGCTCCATCGTCGCCGGATCCTCCACCATCGCCAGGATCGCGGCCGCCAGATCGGCGCGGGAGACGGAGTGGCTGCGCGGAACATTGCCGCCGATCACCCGCTGGTACGTGCCGCTCGCGGGCTTGTCCGTCAGCTTGGGCGGCCGCACGACCGTCCACTCCAGCCCGCTCGCCCGCACCACGTCCTCCATCACCGCCAGGTCCGCGTACACCTGACGCAGCGCCCGCCGCACCAGCGGCACCATCACCCCGCGGACCAGCAGGCTCTCGCCCTCGCCCCAGGAGACCACCGGAGCCGCGCTCACCCCGATGTAGCGGCGCACCCCGCCCTCCTCCATGGCGTGCAGTATCGCCGCCGTCCCGCGTGAGGCGATGCCTGCAGCCTTGTTGCCGGGTGCACCCAGGGCCGAGAGCACCGCGTCCCGCCCGGCCACCGCGGGCACCAGCGCCGCCGGGTCGGTGACGTCCGCGGTGACGACCTCCAGACGTACGGGTCCTTCGTTCCGCACGGGCAACCGGGCAGGGTCCCGTACCACCGCGGTGACCTCGTGCCCGGCGTCCAGCGCCTGCTGTACGAGCTGCCGGCCTGTGCCGCCGGTCGCCCCGAAGACTGTGAAGCGCATCAGCGTCGCCCTTCCGTGATCCCGGTGAGGAGTCGAATAGTGGGTGAGTGTTCACTCACCCACTGCCCACCACTGTGCCACTAAGGTGAGCGAATGCCCACTCACCCTTCGGGCTCCGCCCGCGCCACCCGCGAACGCATCCTCGACGCCGCCGAGGAGCGGATGCGCACCATCGGCCTCGCCCGCGCCACTACCAAGGAGATCGCCCGCGCCGCGAGCTGCTCGGAGGCGGCCCTCTACAAGCACTTCAAGAGCAAGGAGGAGATCTTCGTCCACGTCCTGAAGGAGCGGCTGCCTCCGCTCAGCCCGCTGCTCGACGAGCTCACCGCCGGTCCCCCCGCAGCCAGCGGCGCCGATGCCGACGCCCGAAGCGTCGAGCAGAACCTCACCGAGATCGCCCGCCGTGCGGCCCGCTTCTACGAACGCAGCTTCCCCATCGCCGCGTCCCTCTTCGCCGAGCCGAAGCTGCTGCAGCGTCACGACGATGCGATGCGCAGCCTCGGTACCGGACCGCACAAGCCCGTCGAGTCGCTCGCCGCCTATCTGCGCGCCGAGCGCGACGCCGGCCGCCTCCGCGCGGGCGCCGACCCGCGGGCCGCTGCCGCGCTACTGCTGGGGGCGTGCAGCCAGCGTGCGATTCTGCTGAGCATCGGGGGCGGGGCCGAGGCAGCGCAGCCGCTGGAGGACTTCGCCGCGGGCATCGTCCGCACGCTGCTGGCCGGAATCGCTCCCGCCGCAAGCCCGGATACGGACACTCGCTAGGCGAGCCACTCGTCGATGCCGGTCAGCACCTTCTCGCGCACCTCCGCCGGCATCGAGGCCGCACGCACCGACTGCCGTGCCAGCTCGGCGAGTTCGTGATCGGTGAACCCGTGCGCGTCCCGTGCGATGGAGTACTGGGCGGCCAGCCGCGAGCCGAACAACAGCGGGTCGTCGGCGCCGAGAGCCATCGGCACCCCCGCGTCCCAGAGCGTGCGCAACGGCACGTCCTCCGGCTTGTCGTACACACCCAGCGCGACGTTCGAGGCCGGACAGACCTCGCAGGTGACGTTGCGTTCCACGAGGCGGGCGAGCAGCGCCGGATCCTCGGCCGCCCGTACCCCGTGCCCGACACGGGTCGCCTGCAGGTCGTCGAGGCAGTCGCGCACGCTTTCCGGCCCTGTGAGCTCCCCGCCGTGCGGCGCCGCCAGCAGTCCGCCGTTACGGGCGATCGCGAACGCCCGGTCGAAGTCCCGTGCGAATCCCCGCCGTTCGTCGTTGGACAGCCCGAATCCGACGATGCCGCGGTCCCGGAAGCGCACGGCGAGGCGCGCGAGAGTACGGGCGTCGAGCGGATGCTTCATCCGGTTCGCCGCCACCAGGAGCCGCATTCCGAGGCCGGTCTCCCGGGCCGCGCTCTCCACCGCGTCCAGGATGATCTCCAGCGCCGGGATCAGACCGCCCAGCCGCGGTGCGTACGAGGTGGGGTCCACCTGGATCTCCAGCCAGTGCGATCCGTCCCGCACATCCTCCTCCGCGGCCTCGCGTACCAGCCGCCGGATGTCCTCGGGCTCGCGCAGGCAGGAGCGCGCGATGTCGTATAGCCGCTGGAAGCGGAACCAGCCCCGCTCGTCCGTCGCCCTCAGCTCGGGAGGCTCGCCGCCGCTCAGCGCCGACGGCAGGTGCACGCCGTATTTGTCGGCGAGCTCCAGCAGCGTGGCGGGACGCATCGAACCCGTGAAGTGCAGATGCAGATGGGCCTTGGGCAGGGTGCGCAGATCTCGGACAGCCATCCACAGATCCTGCCGCAAACCGCTCGCCCGCCGGTAGCCGCTTGTCCCTGAACGAGCGCCGGACCGAACACGAGGACGGCCCGCCGGCATCTGCACCGGCGGACCGTCCTCGACTGCGAACTCAGGGCCGCGCGGCCCCCGGCCCGCTCAGCCGCGGGCCTCGCCCAGCAGCTTCTGCATGCGGGAGACGCCCTCGGCCAGGTCCTCGTCCCCGAGCGCGTAGGAGAGCCGCAGGTAGCCGGGGGTGCCGAACGCCTCGCCGGGTACGACCGCGACCTCCGCCTCCTCCAGGATCAGCTCGGCCAGCTCCACGCTCGTGGCCGGGCGCCTGCCACGGATCTCCTTGCCCAGCAGTCCCTTCACGGAGGGGTACACGTAGAAGGCACCCTCGGGCTCGGGGCAGACCACGCCCTCGATCTCGTTCAGCATCCGCACGATGGTGCGGCGACGGCGGTCGAAGGCCGTACGCATCGCCGCGACCGCCTCCAGGTCGCCCGAGACGGCGGCGACCGCGGCGACCTGCGCCACGTTGCTGACGTTCGAAGTGGCGTGCGACTGCAGGTTCGTGGCGGCCTTCACGACGTCCTTCGGACCGACGATCCAGCCGACGCGCCAGCCGGTCATCGCGTACGTCTTGGCCACGCCGTTGACGACGACGCACTTGTCGCGCAGTTCGGGTACGACGGCGGGCAGCGAGGTGAACACGGCGTCCCCGTACACGAGATGCTCGTAGATCTCGTCCGTCATCACCCACAGCCCGTGCTCGACGGCCCACTTGCCGACGGCCTCGACCTGAGCCGCCGGATAGACCGCTCCGGTGGGGTTGGAGGGTGAGACGAAGACCACCATCTTCGTACGCTCCGTGCGCGCCGCCTCCAACTGCTCGACGCTCACGAGGTAGTCGGTGGTCTCGTCGGCGGTGACGGGCACGGGCACGCCGCCCGCGAGCCTGATCGACTCGGGGTAGGTGGTCCAGTACGGAGCGGGGACGATGACCTCGTCACCCGGGTCGAGGACCGCGGCGAAGGACTCGTAGATCGCCTGCTTGCCGCCGTTGGTGACCAGCACCTGCGCGGGTTCGATCTCGTAACCGGAATCGCGCAGCGTCTTCTCGGCGATCGCGGCCTTCAGCTCCGGGAGTCCGCCGGCCGGTGTGTACCGGTGGTTCCTCGTGTCGTGGCAGGCCTGTGCCGCCGCTTCCACGATGTAGTCGGGCGTCGGGAAGTCCGGTTCGCCCGCGCCGAAACCGATCACCGGACGCCCGGCGGCCTTGAGGGCCTTCGCCTTGGCGTCGACGGCGAGCGTCGCGGACTCGGAGATCGACCCCACTCGGGCCGAGACACGTCGTTCGGTGGGTGACTGTGCAGGTGGCGTTGCAGCGCTCATAGAGGCATGTTCCCAGACGCCCGCACGCCCCGGCACCGGGGATTCGGGGCAGGAGCGGGGTTACGTGTTCGACGCCCGCCCGTGGACCACGTACACTCACACGTCGTCGGTTCCCGGCCCGTCATCAGGCACGCACACCGAGCAGTCGTTCCGATGCGGTAAGTTGGGGAATCACAAAGGGTCGTAGCTCAATTGGAAGAGCACTGGTCTCCAAAACCAGCGGTTGGGGGTTCGAGTCCCTCCGGCCCTGCTCCACACACCGTCGATGCGGCGTGTGAGTGCTTGCGTACGTACTGAAATGCACCGCTGTGCGGCCGGGCCGGACGCCGCATGGCAACGACCCGGATCAGGTGAGGACGAGTGACGGAGATCACGGATACCACCCAGGTCCCAGAGCCCGGAGGGTCGTCGGAGGGCAAGTCCCGCCGAGGGGGCAAGCGCGGCAAGAAGGGCCCCTTCGGGCGCCTCGGCCTTTTCTACCGGCAGATCGTCGCCGAGCTGCGCAAGGTCGTCTGGCCCACCAGGCATCAGCTGTCGACGTACACCTCCGTGGTGATCGTCTTCGTAGCCGTCATGATCGGTTTCGTCACCGTGATTGACTACGGGTTCACCGAGGTCATCAAGTACGTTTTCGGCTGAGCCCGCGAAGGTACCGCCACGCGGCGCCTTCCGTACGTCGAACCTATGAAGCCAGGAAGAAGCAGCCACCGTGTCTGATCCGAACCTGAACGATGCCGTCGAGTCCGGCGAGGGCGACGACACCGCACGCGACATCGTCGAGGCCGCGGACGACGGCGCGGAGCAGGAGCAGATGGACGCCGGGGGCGAGTCGGCAGAGGAAGCCGCCGTCAACGTCGAGTCGGACGCGATCGCGGAGACCGCCGAGGACGCCGCAGCGCAGGATGCCGCCGAGGCCGGGCTCCCGGAGGAGCCGGAGGCCGAGGACCCTGTCGCCGCGCTCCGCGACGAACTGCGCATCCTTCCCGGCGAGTGGTATGTGATCCACACCTACGCGGGCTACGAGAACCGCGTGAAGACGAACCTCGAGCAGCGTGCCGTCTCGCTCAACGTCGAGGACTTCATCTTCCAGGCCGAGGTGCCGCAGGAAGAGGTCGTCCAGATCAAGAACGGCGACCGCCGCACCGTCCGGCAGAACAAGCTCCCGGGCTACGTCCTCGTCCGCATGGATCTCACCAACGAGTCCTGGGGCGTCGTCCGCAACACCCCGGGCGTCACGGGCTTCGTCGGCAACGCCTACGACCCGTACCCGCTGACGCTCGACGAGATCGTCAAGATGCTCGCCCCCGAGGCCGAGGAGAAGGCCGCCAAGGCGGCAGTCGCCGAGGAGGAGGGCAAGCCCGCGGGCGGTCCCGGTCGCAAGGTCGAGGTCCAGGTGCTGGACTTCGAGGTCGGCGACTCGGTCACGGTCACCGACGGCCCGTTCGCCACGCTCCAGGCGACGATCAACGAGATCAACGCCGACTCCAAGAAGGTCAAGGGCCTCGTCGAGATCTTCGGCCGGGAGACCCCGGTCGAGCTGAGCTTCGACCAGATCCAGAAGAACTGAGCCTTAGCGCCTCGGCGTTCGGCAGCTCGGCGCATCCCTCGCGGGGCGCCTGAGCTGCCGGTTTCAGCGCGCACCACGGTACGGGCTATCGTGGTGCGGTATGCCTTCATCCGCTCGAAGGGTGGAGGCCGAATCACCTCTCACTAGGACCCGGAGAGAGCATGCCTCCCAAGAAGAAGAAGGTCGCGGGGCTGATCAAGCTCCAGATCCAGGCCGGCGCGGCCAACCCGGCACCGCCGGTCGGCCCGGCGCTGGGTCAGCACGGCGTCAACATCATGGAGTTCTGCAAGGCCTACAACGCCGCGACCGAGTCGCAGCGCGGCTGGGTCATCCCCGTGGAGATCACGGTCTACGAGGACCGCTCCTTCACCTTCATCACCAAGACGCCGCCGGCGTCGAAGATGATCCTGAAGGCCGCGGGCGTGGACAAGGGCTCCGGCACCCCGCACACGACGAAGGTCGCGAAGATCACGCGTGACCAGGTGCGGGAGATCGCCACTACGAAGATGCCCGACCTGAACGCCAACGACCTGGACCAGGCCGAGAAGATCATCGCCGGCACCGCCCGTTCGATGGGCGTCACCGTCGAGAGCTGACCGGCCGGTCACCCCGTGGAAGGGCCGGCGCAGGCCCGTACCACGACTCCGTAACCGCCGTGCGGCCGCAGCCGTACGACGACACTGTCAGGAGCAGAAGTGAAGCGCAGCAAGTACTTCCGCGAAGCGGAGGGCAAGATCGACCGGGAGCGTCTCTACGCCCCGCTCGAGGCCATCCGCCTCGCCAGGGAGACCTCCACGAAGAAGTTCGACGCGACCGTCGAGGTCGCCCTGCGTCTGGGCGTCGACCCGCGCAAGGCCGACCAGATGGTCCGCGGCACCGTGAACCTGCCGCACGGCACCGGCAAGACCGCCCGGGTCCTGGTCTTCGCGACCGGTGACCGTGCAGCAGCCGCGGAGGCCGCGGGAGCCGACATCGTCGGCGGCGACGAGCTGATCGAGGAGGTCGCCGGCGGCCGTCTGGACTTCGACGCCGTCGTCGCCACTCCGGACTTGATGGGCAAGGTCGGCCGCCTCGGCCGTGTGCTCGGTCCGCGTGGTCTGATGCCGAACCCGAAGACCGGCACCGTCACGCCCGACGTGACCAAAGCCGTCAACGACATCAAGGGCGGCAAGATCGAGTTCCGTGTCGACAAGCACGCCAACCTCCACTTCATCATCGGCAAGGCGTCCTTCGACGACACGCAGCTCGTCGAGAACTACGCCGCGGCGCTCGACGAGGTCCAGCGTCTGAAGCCGTCGGCCGCCAAGGGCCGTTACGTGAAGAAGACGTCCATCGCCACCACGATGGGCCCCGGCATCCCTGTCGACCCCAACCGCACCCGCAACCTCCTGACCGAGGAGGACCCCGCCGCGGTCTGAGCGCCCTGCTCAGACCCGCGGGCCGCGCGATGTGACGCTGGGCCCCGTCCTCTCCGGAGGGCGGGGCCCAGCCGTGCGTTGCACGCGGCGGGCATGTCCGGGATAAGGTCCTCTGCGTACTGCTCAACAAGTGGAAAACCAGGGGGAATCAGATGCGCCAGGCCCGAATCGCCATGATGGCGGCCGGAGTTGTGATGGCAGCAGGCCTCACTGCCTGCGGTGGCGGCTCCGGCAGCAAGGACTCCGGGAGCGGCTCCGAGGAGAAGCAGGGCCTCTCGCCCGCGCAGGTGGCCATCACCGAGCTGGAGCAGGCGTCGAAGAGCACGGAGGAGAAGAAGTCCGCGAAGGTCGAGGGTGACCAGACCCAGGGCACCCCGCGCGGCGAGATCTCCACGAAGACCGAGGGCTCCGTCGACTGGTCCGGAGGCGGCACCACCGCCGACATGACCGTCACCCAGCAGGGCTCCGGCGCGAGCGGCCTGCCGACGAGCGGCAAGCCCATGCCCGCCCGCTACACCGAGGACGCCATGTACGTGAACCTCGGCGACCAGTTCGCGTCCACGGCGGGCAAGGGCAAGCACTGGATGAAGTACGACTACGACAAGCTGGCCGAGCAGTCGGGCCCGTCGGGGGCGCTCATCAAGGACCAGATGCAGAACAACAACCCGGCCCGCTCGGTCGATCTGCTCCTGGCCAGCGGCAAGGTGAAGAAGGTCGGTTCCGAGACGGTCAAGGGCAAGAAGACCGACCACTACAGCGGCACCATCGAGGTCGCCGAGCTGGCTCGGATGCAGTCCAAGAAGCTCAGCGAGAAGGACCTGGACCAGCTCTCCGACCAGCTCAAGCAGCAGGGCTTCAAGACCGAGAAGGTCGACGTCTGGATCGACGGCGACGATCTGCTGGTGAAGAAGCAGGAGCGGGCCAAGGGCAAGAACGGCGACCTGAACTCGACGGTCTTCTACTCGGACTACGGCACCGAGGTCTCCATCGAGGCGCCGCCCACCTCCGACACGCTCTCCTTCGAGGAGGCGCTGCCCGGCAGCAGCTGAGCCGGAGATCAGCGAGAGTACGCCCCCTTCCGGCACCGGATTTGGTGCCGGAGGGGGCGTTCGCGTAATCTCGTACGAAGCCAAAGACCGCTGGTCGTCGTCGTGCTCACTCAGAGGGCACGGTGGCCGAAGGATCCGCTAGCTGCGGGCGACCCGCGTAGGTGAATGAGGAAGCTCCCGCGCGACGTGTCCGTCGTCGCGGTCGAGCCACGCCCCATGCGCCTGCGCAGGGGCGTTTCGTCGTTCCAGCCCCTTCCGAGCGGTCTCATCACCCGGAAGGAGGCCGAGGCTCATGGCGAGGGACCAGGTCGCGCCCGACAAGATCGCCGCCGTTGAGGAGATCACGAACAAGTTCCGTGACTCCAACGCCGCAGTGGTCACCGCGTACACGGGGCTTTCGGTTGCCCAGCTCAGGGAGCTGCGCCGCTCGCTCGGTGAAGACGCCCAGTACCGCGTGGTGAAGAACACGCTGACCAAGATCGCGGCCAACGAGGCCGGGATCAACGAGCTCGACGAGTTCTTCCAGGGCTCGTCGGCCGTCGCCTTCGTCACCGGTGACCCGGTCGCGGCGGCGAAGGGACTGCGTGACTTCGCCAAGGAGAACCCCGCCCTTGTGGTCAAGGGCGGCATCGTCGACGGCGCGCTGTACAGCGCCGCCGACCTGAACAAGCTCGCGGCGCTCGAATCCCGCGAGGTGCTGCTCGCCAAGCTGGCCGGCGGCATGAAGGCGTCCATGGCGAAGGCCGCGGCGACCTTCCAGGCCCCGCTGACGAAGTTCGCCCGTACCGCGGACGCGCTGCGCAGCAAGGTCGAGCAGGGCGGTGCCGAGTAATTCGGCTCCCGTCGAGGCCGGGAAGGCACACCCACCCGGTCGCAGCGGGCCGTAAGCCCGTCGATACGTACACACGGCACCAGCCGGACTAGTGGAAGGACCGCCATCATGGCGAAGCTCAGCCAGGACGAACTGCTCGAGCAGTTCAGTGACATGACCCTTCTCGAGCTCTCCGAGTTCGTGAAGAAGTTCGAGGAGAAGTTCGACGTCGAGGCCGCCGCTCCGGCCGCCGTCGCCGTCGCCGCCCCCGGCCAGGGCGGCGGGGCCGCCGAGGAGGCCGAGGAGCAGGACGAGTTCGACGTCGTCCTCACCGGCGCCGGCGACAAGAAGATCCAGGTCATCAAGGTCGTGCGTGAGCTGACCTCGCTGGGTCTGAAGGAGGCCAAGGAGCTCGTGGACAGCACGCCGAAGCCGGTTCTCGAGAAGGTCGCGAAGGACGCCGCGGACAAGGCCAAGGAGTCCCTCGAGGGCGCCGGCGCCTCCGTCGAGGTCAAGTGATCATCGGGGTCGCCAGACCCCTCAGCCAGGGGCGATCACCCAGCCGGGTGGTCGCCCTTCGGCGTCTCTGAAGCACTCACAGAACCCCGCGGAACGGGCAGGTATGGTGATCTTCGCTGCCGTGGGGCCCTTGACGAACGGCACTTGGCGCGCAATTCTCTGGACGCGCCGTTCGCATCGATCCGGGTTCCGAGGCATGGATCGAGGATGAAGCGGGAAGTGTTGCGGCAAGCACGTTCCGCCCCGACGTACCGAGGCCGTCGGGACGGGCCGCGACGGAGATGAACAACTAGGGGGCCCTCCCGGAGGGAACAAAGGACAGGGTCCTCCCGGAGGAGAGATTGCCACCGGCTGGAGGCGGAGACCGGGACCGAGGCCCGGTCCCGGAAATCTGCTCTGGACATCAGTGGGCCTTGAGGCTACACTGACCCTTTGCGCTGCCTGTTAGCTGCTCCCTGCCCGTCGCCAGGGGCACCGGTATGCGCGCAGAGAGTCCGAGCCCTCGGAAGGACCCCCTCTTGGCCGCCTCGCGCACTGCCTCGACCGCCAATTCGAACAACGGCGCCAGCACCGCCCCGCTGCGTATCTCTTTTGCGAAGATCAAGGAACCTCTCGAGGTTCCCAATCTCCTTGCGCTCCAGACCGAGAGTTTTGACTGGCTGCTCGGTAACGAAGCCTGGAAGTCCCGGGTCGAGGCGGCGCTGGAGAGCGGAAACGACGTCCCGACCAAGTCCGGTCTGGAGGAGATCTTCGAGGAGATCTCCCCGATCGAGGACTTCTCCGGATCGATGTCGCTGACCTTCCGCGACCACCGTTTCGAGCCCCCCAAGAATTCGATCGACGAGTGCAAGGAGCGCGACTTCACGTACGCGGCTCCCCTCTTCGTCACCGCCGAGTTCACCAACAACGAGACCGGCGAGATCAAGTCCCAGACCGTCTTCATGGGCGACTTCCCGCTGATGACGGACAAGGGCACCTTCGTGATCAACGGCACCGAGCGTGTCGTCGTCACGCAGCTCGTCCGATCGCCGGGTGCCTACTTCGACAGCTCCATCGACAAGACGTCCGACAAGGACATCTACTCCGCCAAGATCATTCCGTCCCGGGGTGCCTGGCTGGAGATGGAGGTCGACAAGCGCGACATGGTCGGCGTGCGCATCGACCGCAAGCGCAAGCAGTCCGTGACCGTGCTGCTCAAGGCTCTCGGCTGGACGAACGAGCAGATCCTTGAGGAGTTCGGCCAGTACGAGTCGATGCGCGCCACCCTGGAGAAGGACCACACCCAGGGTCAGGACGACGCGCTGCTCGACATCTACCGCAAGCTGCGCCCGGGTGAGCCCCCGACGCGTGAGGCCGCACAGACGCTGCTGGAGAACCTCTACTTCAACCCGAAGCGTTACGACCTGGCCAAGGTCGGCAGGCACAAGATCAACAAGAAGCTCGGCGGCGACGAGCCGCTGGACTCCGGCGTGCTCACCACCGCGGACGTCATCGCGACGATCAAGTACCTGGTCAAGCTGCACGCGGGGGAGACGGAGTCGACTTCGGCCGAGGGTGACGAGATCGTCATCGAGACCGACGACATCGACCACTTCGGCAACCGGCGTCTGCGCAACGTCGGCGAGCTCATCCAGAACCAGGTCCGCACCGGTCTCGCCCGTATGGAGCGCGTCGTCCGGGAGCGGATGACCACGCAGGACGTCGAGGCGATCACGCCGCAGACGCTGATCAACATCCGGCCGGTCGTGGCCTCCATCAAGGAGTTCTTCGGCACCAGCCAGCTGTCCCAGTTCATGGACCAGACGAACCCGATCTCCGGGCTCACCCACAAGCGCCGTCTCAACTCGCTCGGCCCGGGTGGTCTCAGCCGTGAGCGGGCGGGCTTCGAGGTCCGTGACGTGCACCCCTCGCACTACGGCCGGATGTGCCCGATCGAGACGCCCGAAGGACCGAACATCGGTCTGATCGGTTCGCTCGCCTCGTACGGCCGTCTGAACGCGTTCGGCTTCGTCGAGACGCCGTACCGCAAGGTCGTGGACGGTGTCGTCGGCGACGAGGTGCATTACCTCACGGCCGACGAGGAGGACCGCTTCGTCATCGCGCAGGCGAACGCGCCGCTCACCGAGGAGATGCGGTTCGCCGAGGACCGGGTGCTGATCCGCCGGCGAGGCGGCGAGGTCGACCTGATCCCGGGTGACGACGTGGACTACATGGACGTCTCGCCGCGCCAGATGGTGTCGGTCGCGACCGCCATGATCCCCTTCCTGGAGCACGACGACGCCAACCGCGCGCTCATGGGGTCGAACATGATGCGGCAGGCAGTGCCGCTCATCAAGGCCGAGTCGCCGCTGGTCGGCACCGGCATGGAGTACCGCTGCGCGGTCGACGCCGGTGACGTCATCAAGGCCGAGAAGGACGGCGTGGTCCAGGAGGTCTCCGCGGACTACGTCACGGTGGCCAACGACGACGGCACCTACACCACGTACCGCGTGGCCAAGTTCACGCGCTCCAACCAGGGCACCTCCTTCAACCAGAAGGTGCTCGTGGACGAGGGCTCGCGGGTGATCGAGGGCCAGGTCCTGGCCGACGGCCCGTCCACCGACGAGGGTGAGATGGCGCTCGGCAAGAACCTGCTGGTCGCCTTCATGCCCTGGGAGGGCTACAACTACGAGGACGCGATCATCCTCAGCCAGCGTCTGGTGCAGGACGACGTCCTCTCCTCGATCCACATCGAGGAGCACGAGGTCGACGCCCGCGACACCAAGCTCGGCCCCGAGGAGATCACCCGGGACATCCCGAACGTCTCCGAGGAGGTCCTCGCCGACCTCGACGAGCGCGGCATCATCCGCATCGGTGCCGAGGTCGAGGCAGGCGACATCCTGGTCGGCAAGGTCACCCCGAAGGGTGAGACCGAGCTGACTCCGGAGGAGCGGCTGCTGCGTGCGATCTTCGGTGAGAAGGCCCGCGAGGTCCGTGACACCTCGCTGAAGGTGCCGCACGGCGAGACCGGCAAGGTCATCGGCGTCCGCGTCTTCGACCGCGAGGAGGGCGACGAGCTGCCCCCGGGCGTGAATCAGCTGGTGCGTGTGTATGTGGCGCAGAAGCGGAAGATCACCGACGGTGACAAGCTCGCCGGCCGTCACGGCAACAAGGGCGTCATCTCCAAGATCCTCCCGGTCGAGGACATGCCGTTCCTGGAGGACGGCACCCCGGTCGACGTCATCCTCAACCCGCTCGGCGTCCCGTCCCGTATGAACCCGGGACAGGTGCTGGAGATCCACCTGGGCTGGCTCGCCTCCCAGGGCTGGAACGTCGCGGGCATCGACGAGGAGTGGGCGCGGCGCCTGCAGCAGATCGGCGCGGACGAGGTCCAGTCCGGGACCAACGTCGCCACCCCGGTCTTCGACGGTGCGCGTGAGGACGAGATCGCCGGCCTCTTCCAGGCCACCGTGCCGAACAGGGACGGCGACCGGATGGTTCTGCCCTCCGGCAAGGCCCACCTGTTCGACGGCCGCTCCGGAGAGCCGTTCCCGGCGCCGATCTCGGTCGGCTACATGTACATCCTCAAGCTGCACCACCTGGTCGACGACAAGCTGCACGCCCGCTCGACCGGCCCGTACAGCATGATCACCCAGCAGCCGCTGGGCGGTAAGGCACAGTTCGGTGGCCAGCGCTTCGGTGAGATGGAGGTGTGGGCCCTGGAGGCGTACGGCGCCGCGTACGCGCTGCAGGAGCTGCTCACCATCAAGTCCGACGACGTCACCGGCCGCGTGAAGGTCTACGAAGCCATCGTCAAGGGCGAGAACATCCCCGAGCCGGGCATCCCTGAGTCGTTCAAGGTGCTCATCAAGGAGATGCAGTCGCTCTGCCTCAACGTGGAGGTGCTGTCCTCGGACGGCATGTCCATCGAGATGCGTGACACGGACGAGGACGTCTTCCGCGCGGCGGAGGAGCTCGGTATCGACCTGTCCCGGCGCGAGCCGAGCAGCGTCGAAGAGGTCTGACGGGTCTGGCCGGGACGCGTTCGCCAGGCGTGCCGGCCTCCCCCTCGGCCCTGGGGGCCTGGAGGCGACCCCTCCAAACCCCGCTCAGACCATTCATCACAACCCTGAGAGGGATTGACGAGAGTGCTCGACGTCAACTTCTTCGACGAACTGCGGATCGGCCTGGCCACCGCCGACGACATCCGTCAGTGGTCGCACGGCGAGGTCAAGAAGCCGGAAACCATCAACTACCGAACCCTCAAGCCCGAGAAGGACGGACTCTTCTGCGAGAAGATCTTCGGTCCGACCCGGGACTGGGAGTGCTACTGCGGCAAGTACAAGCGCGTCCGCTTCAAGGGCATCATCTGTGAGCGCTGCGGTGTCGAGGTCACCCGCGCCAAGGTGCGCCGTGAGCGGATGGGCCACATCGAGCTGGCCGCACCCGTCACCCACATCTGGTACTTCAAGGGCGTTCCGTCGCGCCTGGGCTACCTGCTGGACCTTGCTCCGAAGGACCTGGAGAAGGTCATCTACTTCGCGGCGTACATGATCACGTACGTCGACGAGGAGCGCCGCACGCGCGACCTGCCCTCCCTGGAGGCGCACGTCGGTGTCGAGCGCCAGCAGATCGAGCAGCGCCGCGACGCCGACCTGGAGACCCGCGCCAAGAAGCAGGAGGCCGACCTGGCCGAGCTCGAGGCGGAGGGTGCCAAGGCGGACGTGCGCCGCAAGGTGCGTGAGGGCGCCGAGCGCGAGATGAAGCAGATCCGCGACCGTGCGCAGCGCGAGATCGACCGCCTCGACGAGGTGTGGTCCCGCTTCAAGAACCTCAAGGTCCAGGACCTGGAGGGCGACGAGCTGCTCTACCGCGAGCTGCGCGACCGCTTCGGGACCTACTTCGACGGCTCCATGGGCGCGGCTGCTCTGCAGAAGCGTCTGGAGACCTTCGACCTGGACGAGGAGGCGGAGCGGCTCCGCGAGATCATCCGTACCGGCAAGGGCCAGAAGAAGACCCGTGCGCTCAAGCGCCTCAAGGTCGTCTCGGCGTTCCTGCAGACCAGCAACAGCCCGAAGGGCATGGTGCTGGACTGCGTGCCGGTGATCCCGCCGGACCTGCGTCCGATGGTGCAGCTGGACGGTGGCCGCTTCGCGACCTCCGACCTGAACGACCTCTACCGCCGCGTCATCAACCGCAACAACCGCCTCAAGCGTCTGCTCGACCTCGGTGCGCCCGAGATCATCGTGAACAACGAGAAGCGGATGCTGCAGGAGGCAGTCGACGCGCTCTTCGACAACGGCCGCCGCGGCCGCCCCGTCACGGGTCCCGGCAACCGTCCGCTGAAGTCGCTGTCCGACATGCTCAAGGGCAAGCAGGGCCGCTTCCGGCAGAACCTGCTCGGCAAGCGCGTCGACTACTCGGCGCGTTCCGTGATCGTCGTCGGCCCGCAGCTCAAGCTGCACCAGTGCGGGCTGCCGAAGGCCATGGCGCTGGAACTCTTCAAGCCGTTCGTGATGAAGCGCCTGGTGGATCTCAACCACGCGCAGAACATCAAGTCGGCGAAGCGCATGGTCGAGCGCGGCCGTACGGTCGTCTACGACGTGCTGGAAGAGGTCATCGCGGAGCACCCGGTGCTGCTCAACCGCGCACCGACCCTGCACCGCCTCGGCATCCAGGCCTTCGAGCCGCAGCTGGTCGAGGGCAAGGCCATTCAGATCCACCCGCTCGTGTGCACCGCGTTCAACGCGGACTTCGACGGTGACCAGATGGCCGTGCACCTGCCGCTGTCCGCGGAGGCGCAGGCCGAGGCCCGCATCCTGATGCTGTCCTCGAACAACATCCTCAAGCCGGCCGACGGCCGGCCGGTGACCATGCCCACGCAGGACATGGTGCTCGGGCTGTTCTTCCTCACGACCACCGAGGAGCAGCGCGAGACCATCGGCGACGGCAGGTCGTTCAACTCCACGGCCGAAGCGATCATGGCCTTCGACGCCGGGGAGCTCTCGCTCCAGGCGGAGATCGACATCCGCTTCCCGATCGGCTCCGTGCCGCCGGCGGAGTGGACGCCTCCGATGCCCGAGCAGGGTGAGCCCGAGTGGCAGCCCGGCGACGGCTTCCGGCTGCGTACGACGCTGGGCCGTGCGCTCTTCAACGAGCTGCTGCCCGAGGAGTACCCGTACGTCGAGTACTCGGTCGGCAAGAAGGAGCTCTCTCAGATCGTCAACGACCTGGCCGAGCGCTACCCGAAGGTCACCGTCGCCGCGGCGCTGGACAACCTCAAGTCGGCCGGTTACTTCTGGGCGACGCGTTCCGGTGTCACCATCGCGATCTCGGACGTCGTCGTCCCTGAAGCGAAGCCGGAGATCATCGCCGGTTACGAGGAGCAGGACGAGAAGGTCCAGAAGCAGTACGAGCGCGGCCTGATCACCAAGGACGAGCGCACGCAGGAGCTCATCGCGATCTGGACCAAGGCGACCAACGAGGTCTCCGAGGCGATGAGCGAGAACTTCCCGAAGACGAACCCGATCTTCATGATGGTCGACTCGGGTGCCCGAGGGAACATGATGCAGATGCGTCAGATCGCGGGCATGCGCGGTCTGGTGTCCAACGCGAAGAACGAGACCATCCCGCGGCCCATCAAGGCGTCGTTCCGTGAGGGTCTCTCCGTGCTGGAGTACTTCATCTCCACGCACGGTGCCCGTAAGGGTCTCGCGGACACCGCCCTGCGTACCGCCGACTCCGGTTACCTGACGCGTCGACTCGTCGACGTCTCGCAGGACGTGATCATCCGCGAGGAGGACTGCGGCACCGACCGCGGTCTGAAGCTGGAGATCGCGGCAAGGGGCGCCGACGACGTGCTGCGCAAGGCCGCGGACGTCGAGACCAGCGTGTACGCGCGCTGCCTCGCCGAGGACATCGTCGTCGACGGCAAGGTGCTGGCCCCGGCCGGCACCGACCTGGGCGACGTGCTCATCGACGAGCTCGTGCGGCACGGCGTGGAGACCGTCAAGACCCGCTCCATCCTCACGTGCGAGTCGACGGTCGGCACCTGCGCCATGTGCTACGGCCGTTCACTGGCCACCGGCAAGCTGGTCGACATCGGGGAGGCCGTCGGCATCATCGCGGCCCAATCGATCGGTGAGCCCGGCACCCAGCTGACGATGCGTACCTTCCACACCGGTGGTGTGGCCGGTGACGACATCACGCAGGGTCTGCCGCGTGTGGTCGAGCTGTTCGAGGCCCGTACGCCCAAGGGCGTCGCGCCGATCTCCGAATCGGCCGGCCGTGCCCGTATCGAGGAGACGGAGAAGACCAAGAAGGTCGTCGTCACCCCGGACGACGGCTCGGACGAGACCTCGTACGCCGTCAGCAAGCGCGCCAGGCTGCTGGTGGGCGAGGGCGACCACGTCTCCGTCGGCCAGGCGCTGACGGTGGGTGCCACCAACCCGCACGACGTGCTGCGCATCCTCGGCCAGCGTGCGGTCCAGGTGCACCTGGTCGGCGAGGTCCAGAAGGTCTACAACAATCAGGGTGTCTCGATCCACGACAAGCACATCGAGATCATCATCCGGCAGATGCTGCGCCGTGTGACGATCATCGAGTCCGGCGACGCGGAGCTGCTGCCGGGCGAGCTCGTGGAGCGTACGAAGTTCGAGGGTGAGAACCGTCGGGTCGTGGCGGAAGGCGGCCACCCGGCCTCCGGCCGTCCGCAGCTGATGGGCATCACCAAGGCTTCGCTGGCGACGGAGTCCTGGCTGTCGGCGGCGTCCTTCCAGGAGACGACCAGGGTGCTCACGGACGCGGCGATCAACGCCAAGTCCGACTCCCTGATCGGCCTCAAGGAGAACGTCATCATCGGCAAGCTCATCCCGGCCGGTACGGGCCTGTCCCGCTACCGCAACATCCGGGTGGAGCCCACCGAGGAGGCCAAGGCCGCGATGTACTCGGCCGTCGGCTACGACGACATCGACTACTCGCCGTTCGGCACCGGCTCCGGTCAGGCCGTCCCGCTCGAGGACTACGACTACGGGCCGTACAACGCCTGATCCGAGGTCATAGCTCTGCTACAGAGGACGGCCGTCCCTACCGGGGCGGCCGTCCTCTGTGCATGATGAGCCGAAGGGGGTGGTGCGGATGCTCGCCGGGAACGCTGACCGGGACCGGGCGGGGGACGTACTCAAAGCCGCATACGCAGAGGGCCGGCTGACCAAGGACGAGTACGACTACCGCATCGGGCGCGCTGTGGCGGCCCGTACCGTCGAGGAGCTCCAGCAGCTCACCAGCGATGTGCCCAACGGGCCCAGCGCCGTGCCGCCGACCTTTCAACGCCCGGGCGTCCAGGGCCAGTTGGTGCCCTTCCAGCCCCAGCCGATCGCGCCGTACGCCGTTCCGCGGCGGCAGAACCCCACCGCGACCGCCGCCCTCGTCTGCGGTATCGCGGCTCCGGTGCTCTCCCTGATCACCGCGCCGCTCGTGTTCGGGCTCAACGCCCCGTACCTCTTCTGGCTGGGGGCGGCCCCCGGGGTGATCCTCGGGCACAAGGCGCGCAACGAGGTCCGGCGCACGGGAGAGCGTGGCGAGGGCCCGGCGATGGCGGGGACGCTGCTGGGATGGATCTGGCTGGTGCTCAGCGGGGTGCTGGCGCTCGTCGTCACCGGGCTCTGACAGGCATCCGGGACCGGGCTCCGACAGGCCCCCGACCTGGGACTCCTGAGGCCCGTGGGCAGCGTGGAGGCTTGTTTTGACCGGGGACGACGCGATAGGTACGCTCTGACCTTGTGCCTGGGGTGCCCCCTGCGCTCTCGTAAGCGGTCAGACGCTCGAGAAGTGCGGACGGCGGCACCGGATCTGCATGCTTCTCACCTGAGGGGCCCTTCGCCTTCGCGCGGGACTCTGCAGTCTTCGACACGCCCGACCTCGTGGGTCGGGAGAGTGGCCCAGGTTAGCTTTACCGAGACGGCACACAGAAACCGGAGAAACGGTGCCTACGATCCAGCAGCTGGTCCGGAAGGGCCGGCAGGACAAGGTCGAGAAGAACAAGACGCCCGCACTGGAGGGCTCCCCTCAGCGTCGCGGCGTCTGCACGCGTGTATTCACCACCACCCCGAAGAAGCCGAACTCGGCCCTGCGTAAGGTCGCGCGTGTGCGTCTGACCAGCGGGATCGAGGTCACGGCCTACATCCCGGGTGAGGGCCACAACCTGCAGGAGCACTCCATCGTGCTCGTGCGCGGTGGCCGTGTGAAGGACCTGCCGGGTGTTCGCTACAAGATCATCCGCGGCTCCCTCGACACGCAGGGCGTCAAGAACCGCAAGCAGGCTCGCAGCCGCTACGGCGCCAAGAAGGAGAAGTAAGCATGCCTCGTAAGGGCCCCGCCCCGAAGCGCCCGGTCATCATCGACCCGGTCTACGGTTCTCCTCTGGTGACCTCCCTCATCAACAAGGTGCTGCTGAACGGCAAGCGTTCCACCGCGGAGCGCATCGTCTACGGCGCCATGGAGGGACTGCGGGAGAAGACCGGCAACGACCCGGTCATCACCCTCAAGCGCGCGCTGGAGAACGTCAAGCCGACCCTTGAGGTCCGCTCGCGGCGCGTCGGTGGCGCCACCTATCAGGTTCCGGTCGAGGTCCGCCCCGGCCGTTCCTCCACGCTCGCGCTGCGCTGGATCGTGGGTTACTCCCGCGCCCGCCGCGAGAAGACGATGACCGAGCGCCTGCTGAACGAGCTGCTCGATGCCTCCAACGGGCTCGGCGCCGCCGTGAAGAAGCGCGAGGACACCCACAAGATGGCCGAGTCCAACAAGGCCTTCGCGCACTACCGCTGGTAGTCGCAGACCCCATCGAGACCGAGAGAAGACTGAAGCCTTATGGCTACCACTTCACTTGACCTGGCCAAGGTCCGGAACATCGGGATCATGGCCCATATCGACGCGGGCAAGACGACGACCACCGAGCGGATCCTGTTCTACACCGGTCGCAGCTACAAGATCGGTGAGGTCCACGACGGCGCTGCCACGATGGACTGGATGGCCCAGGAGCAGGAGCGCGGCATCACGATCACGTCTGCCGCGACGACCACTCACTGGCCGCTCAACGACGTCGACTACACCATCAACATCATCGACACTCCCGGCCACGTCGACTTCACCGTCGAGGTGGAGCGTGCGCTGCGTGTGCTCGACGGTGCCGTGACGGTGTTCGACGGTGTGGCCGGCGTCGAGCCGCAGTCCGAGACCGTCTGGCGTCAGGCGGACCGGTACGGCGTGCCGCGCATCTGCTTCGTCAACAAGCTGGACCGCACCGGCGCGGAGTTCCACCGCTGCGTCGACATGATCGTGGACCGCCTCGGTGCGGTGCCGCTGGTCATGCAGATCCCGATCGGGACCGAGGCGGACTTCAAGGGCGTCGTCGACCTCGTCAGCATGAAGGCGATGGTCTGGTCGCCCGAGGCGAAGATGGGCGAGATGTACGACACCGTCGACATCCCGGCCACGCACGCCGAGGCAGCCGACGAGTGGCGCGGCAATCTGCTCGAGGCCGTCGCGGAGAACGACGAGGAGATGATGGAGCTGTACCTCGAGGGCCAGGAGCCCACCGAGGACCAGCTCTACGCGGCGATCCGCCGCATCACCCTCGCCTCCACCGGCGCCGAGGGCACCACCACGGTGACTCCCGTCTTCTGCGGAACGGCGTTCAAGAACAAGGGCGTTCAGCCCTTGCTCGACGCCATCGCCCGCTACCTCCCGTCCCCGCTGGACGTCGAGGCGATCGCGGGTCACTCCGTCAAGGACCCCGAGGAGGTCCTGACGCGGAAGCCGTCCGAGCAGGAGCCCATGTCGGCGCTCGCATTCAAGATCGCGAGCGACCCGCACCTGGGCAAGCTCACCTTCATCCGGGTCTACTCCGGCAGGCTGGTAACCGGCTCGCAGGTGATGAACTCGGTGAAGGGCAAGAAGGAGCGCATCGGCAAGATCTACCGGATGCACGCCAACAAGCGTGAGGAGATCGAGTCGGTGGGTGCCGGCGACATCGTCGCCGTCATGGGTCTCAAGCAGACCACCACCGGTGAGACCCTCTGCGACGCGGGCAACCCGGTGATCCTGGAGTCGATGGAGTTCCCGGCTCCCGTGATCGAGGTCGCGATCGAGCCCAAGTCCAAGGGCGACCAGGAGAAGTTGGGCGTCGCGATCCAGCGGCTGGCCGAGGAGGACCCGTCCTTCCAGGTCAAGACCGACGAGGAGACCGGCCAGACGATCATCGCGGGCATGGGCGAGCTGCACCTTGATGTGCTGGTCGACCGCATGAAGCGCGAGTTCAAGGTCGAGGCCAACGTCGGTAAGCCGCAGGTGGCGTACCGCGAGTCGCTGCGCAAGGCGGTCGACAAGGTCGACTACACCCACAAGAAGCAGACCGGTGGTTCCGGTCAGTTCGCGAAGGTGCAGATCGCAGTCGAGCCGCTCGAGGGTGACGGCTACGAGTTCGTCAACCAGGTCACCGGTGGCCGCATCCCCCGGGAGTACATCCCGTCCGTGGATGCCGGCTGCCAGGAGGCCATGGAGTTCGGTGTGCTGGCGGGCTACCCGCTGACCGGCGTCCGCGTGACGCTGCTCGACGGTGCCTTCCACGACGTCGACTCCTCGGAGATGGCATTCAAGATCGCCGGTTCCATGGCGTTCAAGGATGCCGCGCGAAAGGCGAGCCCGGCACTGCTGGAGCCGATGATGAAGGTCGAAGTCACCACGCCCGAGGACTACATGGGCGATGTGATCGGCGACATCAACTCCCGTCGTGGCCAGGTTCAGTCCATGGACGACAGGAGTGGCGCCAAGCTCGTCACCGGCCTGGTCCCGCTGTCGGAGATGTTCGGTTACGTCGGGGACTTGCGCAGCAAGACCTCCGGCCGCGCCAACTACTCCATGCAGTTCGACTCCTACGCCGAGGTTCCCAAGAGCGTCGCCGAGGAGATCATCGCGAAGGTCAAGGGCGAGTAACACCGAGTTGCTCAACCCTTAGGCTGGAGCAAAGGCATTCGGGGCACTCCGGCACAGACCGTACGGCTCGTCCGTCGGGCTGTGCCGGGTCCCCGTCCGCCAGCCCCCCAAGCGAACTGGTCAAGGGCATCCCCCTAGGGGTCCTGACCGGTTCATATCGACCATCTGAACCCCTCCGCAGAATGTGGAGGGTGTACAGCACCAGTCCACAGGAGGACCCCAGTGGCGAAGGCGAAGTTCGAGCGGACTAAGCCGCACGTCAACATCGGCACCATCGGTCACATCGACCACGGTAAGACGACTCTTACCGCGGCGATCACCAAGGTGCTGCACGACAAGTACCCGGCGCTGAACGAGGCCTCGGCCTTCGACAGCATCGACAAGGCGCCGGAAGAGCGCCAGCGCGGAATCACGATTTCCATCGCGCACGTCGAGTACCAGACGGAGAACCGTCACTACGCGCACGTTGACTGCCCGGGTCACGCGGACTACATCAAGAACATGATCACCGGTGCCGCGCAGATGGACGGCGCCATCCTCGTGGTCGCCGCCACCGACGGCCCGATGCCGCAGACCAAGGAGCACGTGCTCCTGGCCCGCCAGGTCGGCGTTCCGTACATCGTGGTCGCCCTCAACAAGGCGGACATGGTGGACGACGAGGAGATCATGGAGCTCGTCGAGCTCGAGGTCCGTGAGCTGCTCTCGGAGTACGAGTTCCCGGGCGACGACGTGCCGGTCGTCAAGGTGTCCGCGCTCAAGGCCCTTGAGGGTGACGCCGAGTGGGCCGACTCCATCGGCAAGCTGATGGACGCCGTCGACAGCGCGATCCCGCAGCCCGAGCGTGACGTCGAGAAGCCGTTCCTGATGCCGATCGAGGACGTCTTCACGATCACCGGCCGCGGTACGGTCGTCACCGGCCGTATCGAGCGCGGTGTGCTGAAGGTCAACGAGAATGTCGACATCATCGGCATCAAGGAGACCAAGACCTCGACGACCGTCACCGGCATCGAGATGTTCCGCAAGCTCCTCGACGAGGGCCAGGCCGGTGAGAACGTCGGTCTGCTGCTCCGCGGCATCAAGCGCGAGGACGTCGAGCGCGGCCAGGTCATCATCAAGCCGGGCTCGGTCACTCCGCACACGGAGTTCGAGGGCCAGGCGTACATCCTGTCGAAGGACGAGGGCGGTCGGCACACCCCGTTCTTCAACAACTACCGCCCGCAGTTCTACTTCCGTACCACCGACGTGACCGGCGTCGTGACCCTCCCCGAGGGCACCGAGATGGTCATGCCGGGCGACAACACCGAGATGAGCGTCCAGCTCATCCAGCCCGTCGCCATGGAAGAGGGCCTCAAGTTCGCCATCCGCGAGGGTGGCCGGACCGTGGGCGCCGGCCAGGTCACCAAGATCAACAAGTGACCCGCGGCTCCCTTTTCCGAGGGGAGCTGCCGGCCTGAAGCCGGCGAAGGGGTCCGCACGACGTGTGTCGTGCGGACCCCTTCGTGCTGCCCGGGAGTAGACACGGGCCGGCGAAGAACGACCGCGCGTGGCAAGGGCGGAATAGTTTACGCTTCAACGAGGTTCTTCGAGGCAAGTACCCGACCCTTGGAGGAACCCAATGACCAGTGCCACCGACTACGCAAAGCTGACCGGGGACTACGGCCTCGACCCCGCCCACACCCGCATCGGTTTCGTCGCACGCCACGCGATGGTGACCAAGGTCCGCGGCGCGTTCAACGACTTCACCGGCACCGCGCACATCGACGGCGACGCCCCCGAGCGTTCGTCGGTGGAGCTGGCCATCAAGGCCGAGAGCATCGACACCCGCAACCCGGACCGCGACGCCCACCTGCGCAGCAACGACTTCCTGAAGATGGACGAGTACCCGGAGATCACCTTCCGGTCGACGGGAGTCCGGCCGAACGGCAAGGACGGGTTCGACGTCACCGGCGACCTCACCATCAGGGGGGTGACCCGTTCGGTGACCGTCCCGTTCACCTTCGAGGGGCAGGCCACCGACCCCTTCGGCAACAGCCGGATCGGGCTTGAAGGCACCACCACGATCAACCGCCAGGACTTCGGCGTCAGTTGGAACGCCGCACTGGAGACGGGCGGCTTCCTGGTGAGCGACAAGGTGACGCTCGAGTTCGAGGTCTCGGCCATCAAGCAGAGCTGACCACCCACGCGAAGTGCAGCGGCCCGTACGGCCGGCCACGTCGGCCGGCCGCGCGGGCCCGCCTTCGTCCGGACGGACCGCGCTGCCCGGTCGTACGGGACCTCTTCGCGTCGTCGCTTACCATGTGCGGGTCGGCGCGCACCTCTTCGCGAGGGCGCGACCTTCTTCCCTCAGGAGTGACGCCGTGCTGCGCACCATGTTCAAGTCCAAGATCCACCGTGCCACCGTGACCGAGGCCGATCTGCACTATGTGGGTTCCGTCACCGTCGACGCCGAACTCATGGACGCCGCCGATCTGTTGCCCGGCGAGCTGGTACACATCGTCGACATCACCAACGGCTCGCGCCTGGAGACGTACGTCATCGAGGGCGAGCGCGGCTCGGGGGTGATCGGCATCAACGGCGCCGCAGCACATCTGGTGCACCCCGGAGACCTGGTGATCCTGATCAGCTACGCCCAGGTCGACGACGCGGAGGCACGGGCACTGCGGCCAGCGGTCGTGCACGTGGACGCCGGCAACCGCATCGTCGGCACGGGTGCCGATGCAGCCGAGGCGGTCCCGGGCGGGGGCGCCGTCCGCAGTCCGCATGCGGCCGCCGCCTCCCGGGCGGGCTGACCTGGGCGCGCTGACCCGGGTGGATCCGGTCTGCGCGGCGGGCGCTCCCCGGGGGTCGGGGGGTCGGTCTCCGCAGCCCCGCGTCCGATGGAGTCCGGTGACGCAGGAATATATGCGCCAGACATGTGTCCGTGTCATGCTTCGTGGATGACCAAACCCACCGCGAACTGGCTCGGCGCGCTGGCCGTGGGCGTCACGGACCTGCTGGACCAGGCGCTCAGGGAGGCCTCCGGGCTCGACCCCGCGGCCGTCGCCGCGGTACTCACCGTGCGTGCACGGCCCGGTCAGTCCGTCTCCGACCTGGCCGGGGCGCTCGCGGTGACGCACTCCGGCTGTGTACGGGTCGTCGGGCGCCTCGTCGATTCGGGGCTGCTCGTCCGCGGTCCGGGCCCCGACGGCCGTACCCGCGGGCTCGGCCTGACCGAGGCCGGCGACGAGGCGGCCCGCCGGATGCTGCATGCGCGCCGGACGGTGCTGGGGGACATCGTCGGGCGGCTGTCGGACGAGGATGCCGCCGCCCTGGAGCGAGTGCTGGAGGCCGTCCTGCCGCGGTTGCCCGGCGACCGGTCCGCGGCGCGCCGGATCTGCCGGCTGTGCGAGCACGCCGTGTGCCGCAGTCCCGACTGTGCCGTCTCGGCCGCCGTCGGGAGCGGGGATGAACGTGACTGACGAGCCGGCGGCCGGCGCCCCGTCCGTCACGGCTCAACTGACGGACTACACCCGGTACTTCAGCGATCCCGAGGGCCATGTCTGGCTGAACACCGCACACCAGGGGCCCATGCCGGAGGCCGCTGTGCGGGCGGCCTCCGAGGCAGCGCGGGAGAAGGCAAGGCCGCACCTGATTCCCGACGCCGCCTTCACCGAGCGTCCCGAGCGGCTGCGCACCCTGCTCGCGGGCTTCGTCGGAGGGCGCCCCGACGAGATCGTGCTCGGCGACAGCACCTCGCACGGCATGAACCTCATCGCCTACGGCTTCCCCTGGCGGGCGGGGGACCAGGTGCTGTGCGTCGAGGGCGACTACCCGGCCACGGTGCTGCCCTGGCTGGCGCAGCGACACAACGGGGTGGAGGTGCGATTCGTGCGACGCGGCCGGCGCGGATGGCTCGACCCCGAACAAGTGCGCCAGGCCCTCACGCCGCGTACCCGCGTGCTGGCGGTCACCTGGGTCGACTCCTTCACGGGCGCGACCGCCGACCTCGGTGCGCTGGGGGAAATCTGCCACGAGGCCGACGTCCTGCTCGTGGTGAACGGCTCGCAGGGGGTGGGCGCCCGGCCTGTCGACGTCGCCCGTACGCCCGTGGACGCGCTGGTCTCCTGCGGCTACAAGTGGATGTGCGGTCCGTACGGCACCGGCTTCGCCTGGCTCGATCCCGCGCTGACGGACCTGCTCCAGCCCCGCCGGGTCTACTGGCTCGCCCAGCAGCGCGGGCGCGACCTAGCGCACATGCGCTCGTACACGATCGAGGACATCGGGGTGCGCGCCCTGGACGTCTTCTGCCCGGCCGACTTCCTCGACACCGCGGCGTGGACGAGTTCCCTCGAACTGCTCGGCGGACTGGGCGCGCAGGCAATCCACGCCCACGGTCAACGGCTCGTGCAGCGGCTGCTGGACGGAGTGGACGGGGGCCGCTACGACGTCATCGGCCCGCGGGCACCGGAGGAACGCTCCAGCCTCGTGGTGCTCGGCTCTCGTGGCGCACCGGCGGACCGTACGGCCGCGGCGCTGTACGCCGAGGACATCCACGTCGCGGTCCGCGAAGGCAACATCAGGCTCTCGCCGCACCTCTTCAACACCTTCGAGCACATCGACCGGGCGCTCGAAGTGCTGAATTCCGCGCACGGTTGAGGCCGCTCCTCGCCGGGCAGCCTGCACGGCAGGCGAGCGCCGTGAACGGTGCGGTCGCCCCGATTGGCATGAGCCAAATGCCTTGTGGCACACTGTCCAGGTTGCTCGGTTGAGTGCCGATGCTGCGCGCCTCCCGCCGGGAGGACTGGAAGCGAGTCCCAGCGTATTCGTCGCCCCTTATCAGAGGCGGAAGTACGGGAATCTTCCGGGAAGTGCAGGAGGGGCTTCCAGCCAGGCACCCGGTGGGTCCGTACCCCCGAATCCTTTCTCTCGAGAGAAACCTCCGCGGTTCACCGCGGTCTGGGCTCATTGCGGGAAGGGATACGACACGCCCGACCGCGTGGGTCGGTGGGTCGCAGGAGGACGGCACCCATGGGTTCCAGAGCGTTTCGAGAGACAGGACTACGAAGTAGCCATGGCGGGACAGAAGATCCGCATCCGGCTCAAGGCCTACGACCACGAGGTCATCGACAACTCGGCGAAGAAGATCGTCGAGACGGTGACCCGCACTGGTGCGTCGGTCGCGGGCCCGGTGCCGCTGCCCACTGAGAAGAACGTGTACTGCGTCATCAAGTCGCCGCACAAGTACAAGGACGCGCGCGAGCACTTCGAGATGCGCACCCACAAGCGTCTGATCGACATCCTCGACCCGACGCCCAAGACCGTTGACTCGCTGATGCGCCTGGACCTCCCGGCCGGCGTCGACATCGAGATCAAGCTCTGAGGGGTGCGGGAAGAAGATGGCTAAGCAGATCAAGGGCGTCCTGGGTGAGAAGCTCGGCATGACCCAGGTCTGGGACGACAAGAACCGCGTCGTTCCCGTGACCGTCGTCAAGGCCGGGCCCAACGTCGTGACCCAGGTCCGCACCGCAGACAAGGACGGCTACGAGGCCGTCCAGATCGCCTTCGGCGAGATCGACCCGCGCAAGGTGAACAAGCCCCTCAAGGGCCACTTCGCCAAGGCCGACGTCACTCCCCGCCGTCACCTCGTCGAGCTGCGTACCTCCGACGCCGGTGAGTACAGCCCCGGCCAGGAGCTCAACGCCGACACCTTCGAGGCCGGCGGCAAGGTGGACGTGACGGGCAAGTCCAAGGGCAAGGGCTTCGCCGGCGGCATGAAGCGCCACGGATTCCGCGGCGGCAAGGCCTCGCACGGTGCGCACCGCATCCACCGCAAGCCCGGTGCCATCGGCGGCTGCGCCACGCCCGGCCGTGTCTTCAAGGGCACGCGGATGCCCGGCCGCATGGGCAACGAGCGGGTCACCACCCAGAACCTGACCGTCCATGCCGTTGACGCGGAGAAGGGCCTGCTGCTCATCAAGGGCGCGGTCCCGGGTCCGAACGGCGGCCTCGTCCTGGTCCGCACCGCGGCCAAGGGGGCCTGAGGTTAACCATGACTACCAGTACCGTTGACATCCTTTCGCCTGCGGGCAAGAAGGCCGGGACCGTCGAGCTCCCCTCGGAGATCTTCGACGTGCAGGTCAGCGTTCCGCTGATCCACCAGGTCGTCGTCGCCCAGCTGGCCGCTGCCCGCCAGGGCACGCACAAGACCAAGACCCGCGGCGAGGTCCGCGGCGGCGGCAAGAAGCCGTACCGCCAGAAGGGCACCGGCCGCGCCCGTCAGGGCTCGACGCGCGCTCCGCAGTTCGCCGGCGGTGGCATCGTGCACGGCCCCCAGCCGCGTGACTACTCGCAGCGGACGCCCAAGAAGATGAAGGCCGCCGCCCTGCGCGGTGCCCTCTCGGACCGCGCCCGCCACGACCGTGTGCACGTCGTCTCCGGCGTCGTGGAGAACGAGGTCTCCACGAAGGCCGCGAAGACGCTGCTCGGCAAGATCAGCGAGCGCAAGCACGTGCTGCTGGTCGCCGAGCGCGGCGACGAGCACGCATGGCTGTCGGCCCGCAACCTGCCCCAGGTGCACATCCTGGAGCCGGGTCAGCTGAACACGTACGACGTGCTCGTCTCCGACGACGTGGTCTTCACCAAGGCCGCCTTCGAGTCCTTCGTGGCCGGCCCGCAGAAGGCTGCCACCTCTGAGCTCGAAGGGAGCGACGCCTGATGAGCGAGGCAACAGCCGCCCAGGCCACAAGCAAGACGTTCACGGACCCCCGTGACATCTTGATCAAGCCCGTGGTCTCGGAGAAGAGCTACGCGCTGCTGGACGAGAACAAGTACACCTTCATCGTCGACCCGCGCGCCAACAAGACCCAGATCAAGCAGGCCGTCGAGGCGGTCTTCTCGGTCAAGGTCAGCGGGGTCAACACGCTCAACCGGCAGGGCAAGCGCAAGCGCACCCGCACCGGTTACGGCAAGCGCGCCGACACCAAGCGCGCCATCGTGACCCTGGTCGAGGGCGACCGAATCGACATCTTCGGCGGCCCGGTCTCCTGACGGAGGCAGGACCGTCCGATATCGGACGAGGACTGAGAAATGGGTATCCGCAAGTACAAGCCGACGACTCCGGGCCGTCGTGGCGCCAGTGTCGCCGACTTCGTCGAGGTCACGCGGTCCACGCCGGAGAAGTCACTGGTCCGCCCGCTGCACAGCAAGGGCGGCCGTAACAACGCCGGTCGTGTGACCGCTCGCCACCAGGGCGGTGGCCACAAGCGCGCCTACCGAGTGATCGACTTCCGTCGTCACGACAAGGACGGCGTGCCCGCCAAGGTCGCGCACATCGAGTACGACCCGAACCGCACCGCGCGCATCGCGCTGCTGCACTACGCCGACGGCGAGAAGCGCTACATTCTCGCGCCCGCCGGCCTCGCGCAGGGCAGCCGCGTGGAGAACGGTCCCGGGGCCGACATCAAGCCGGGCAACAACCTGGCGCTGCGCAACATCCCCGTCGGTACGACGATCCACGCCATCGAGCTGCGGCCCGGCGGCGGCGCGAAGTTCGCCCGGTCCGCCGGCGCCTCCGTGCAGCTGCTGGCGAAGGAGGGCCGCATGGCCCACCTGCGCATGCCGTCCGGTGAGATCCGCCTGGTCGACGTCCGCTGCCGCGCCACCGTCGGCGAGGTCGGCAACGCCGAGCAGTCGAACATCAACTGGGGCAAGGCCGGCCGCATGCGCTGGAAGGGCGTCCGCCCGACCGTCCGCGGTGTGGTCATGAACCCGATCGACCACCCGCACGGTGGTGGTGAGGGTCGTACCTCCGGTGGCCGCCACCCGGTTTCGCCGTGGGGTCAGAAGGAGGGGCGTACGCGCTCGCCGAAGAAGGCCAGCAACAAGTACATCGTCCGCCGCCGCAAGACGAACAAGAAGCGCTAGGAGGCGGATCAGATGCCGCGCAGTCTCAAGAAAGGGCCCTTCGTCGACGACCACCTGACCAAGAAGGTGGACGCGCAGAACGAGGCCGGCTCCAAGAACGTCATCAAGACCTGGTCCCGCCGCTCGATGATCGTCCCGGCCATGCTCGGCCACACGATCGCGGTGCATGACGGCCGTAAGCACGTCCCGGTGTTCGTCACCGAGTCGATGGTCGGCCACAAGCTCGGCGAGTTCGCGCCGACCCGCACCTTCCGCGGCCACGTCAAGGACGACCGCAAGTCGCGTCGTCGCTGATGGCGGGGTGTGAAGACCTATGACTGACACCGAAGGGACAACCATGGAAGCCAGGGCCTCCGCGCGCTATGTGCGCGTTACGCCCATGAAGGCCCGCCGGGTGGTGGACCTTGTCCGTGGCTTGCCTGCCACGGAGGCCCAGGCGGTCCTGCGCTTCGCCCCGCAGGCCGCGAGCGTGCCGGTGGGCAAGGTGCTGGACAGCGCCATCGCCAATGCCGCACACAACTACGACCACACGGACGCCGACAGCCTCGTCATCTCCGAGGCGTACGTCGACGAGGGCCCGACCCTGAAGCGGTTCCGGCCGCGCGCCCAGGGGCGTGCCTACCGGATCCGCAAACGGACGAGCCACATCACCGTGGTCGTGAGCAGCAAGGAAGGAACCCGGTAATGGGCCAGAAGGTAAACCCGCACGGGTTCCGCCTCGGCATCACCACCGACTTCAAGTCGCGCTGGTACGCCGACAAGCTCTACAAGGACTACATCAAGGAAGACGTCGCGATCCGCAAGATGCTCACGCAGGGCATGGAGCGGGCCGGCATCTCCAAGGTGGAGATCGAGCGCACCCGTGACCGCGTACGTGTGGACGTGCACACCGCACGTCCCGGCATCGTCATCGGCCGCCGCGGCGCCGAGGCCGACAGGCTCCGGGGCAACCTGGAGAAGCTGACGGGCAAGCAGATCCAGTTCAACATCCTCGAGGTCAAGAACCCCGAGACCGATGCGCAGCTGGTGGCCCAGGCCGTCGCCGAGCAGCTGTCCTCCCGCGTCTCCTTCCGTCGCGCCATGCGCAAGAGCATGCAGACGACGATGAAGGCCGGCGCGAAGGGCATCAAGATCCAGTGCGGTGGCCGTCTCGGCGGCGCCGAGATGTCCCGCTCGGAGTTCTACCGCGAGGGCCGCGTGCCCCTGCACACGCTCCGCGCGAACGTCGACTACGGCTTCTTCGAGGCCAGGACCACCTTCGGCCGCATCGGCGTGAAGGTCTGGATCTACAAGGGTGACGTCAAGAACATCGCTGAGGTCCGCGCCGAGAACGCCGCCGCCCGTGCGGGCAACCGCCCGTCCCGCGGTGGTGGCAACGAGCGCCCCCGTCGTGGTGGCGAGCGTGGCGGTCGCGGCCGCAAGCCGCAGCAGCAGAGCGCTCCCGCCGAGGCCCCCAAGGCCGAGGCTGCGGCGCCCGCCGCCGCGGCGGCAGAGCCCGGCGCTGCCGGGAAGGAGGGCTGACCGCCATGCTTATCCCGCGCAGGGTCAAGCACCGTAAGCAGCACCACCCGAAGCGCACGGGCATGGCCAAGGGTGGCACCGAAGTCTCGTTCGGTGAGTACGGCATCCAGGCCGTCACCGCCGCGTACGTGACGAACCGGCAGATCGAGGCAGCTCGTATCTCCATGACTCGTCACATCAAGCGTGGCGGCAAGGTGTGGATCAACATCTACCCGGACCGCCCGCTGACGAAGAAGCCCGCCGAGACCCGCATGGGTTCCGGCAAGGGCTCTCCGGAGTGGTGGATCGCGAACGTCAAGCCGGGCCGGGTGATGTTCGAGCTGTCCTACCCGAACGAGAAGATTGCCAAGGAGGCGCTCACCCGCGCCGCCCACAAGCTTCCGATGAAGTGCCGCATCGTTCGGCGCGAGGCAGGTGAGTCGTGATGGCGGCCGGGACGAAGGCCTCCGAGCTGCGTGAGCTGGGCGACGAGGAGCTTCTCGGCAAGCTTCGCGAGTCCAAGGAAGAGCTGTTCAACCTCCGCTTCCAGGCGGCGACCGGGCAGTTGGAGAACCACGGCCGGCTGAAGGCCGTGCGTAAGGACATCGCCCGGATCTACACCCTGATGCGTGAGCGCGAGCTGGGCATCGAGACGGTGGAGAGCGCCTGATGAGCGAGACGAATGTGACTGAGAAGGCAACCAACGAGCGCGGCTTCCGCAAGACCCGTGAGGGTCTCGTCGTCAGCGACAAGATGGACAAGACCGTCGTCGTCGCCGTCGAGGACCGCGTGAAGCACGCGCTGTACGGCAAGGTCATCCGCCGTACCAACAAGCTCAAGGCGCACGACGAGCAGAACGCCGCCGGGGTCGGCGACCGCGTACTCCTCATGGAGACCCGGCCGCTGTCCGCGACCAAGCGCTGGCGCATCGTCGAGGTTCTTGAGAAGGCGAAGTAAGCAGTTCCGCAACGGAATTGGCTTGGCAATCAGCCTGGGGACCCCCAGGACAGTTCCGCCAGGCTCGGCAGGGCACGCCCCGCGCGGGTGTGACCCTGCCGGGAACCGGCAGACGATCAGGAGATAGACGTGATCCAGCAGGAGTCCCGGCTGCGCGTCGCCGACAACACGGGTGCGAAGGAGATTCTCACCATCCGTGTGCTCGGCGGCTCGGGCCGGCGCTACGCGGGCGTCGGTGACGTCGTCGTCGCCACCGTCAAGGACGCGATCCCGGGCGGGAACGTGAAGAAGGGCGACATCGTCAAGGCCGTCATCGTGCGCACCGTCAAGGAGCGCCGCCGGCCCGACGGCTCGTACATCCGCTTCGACGAGAACGCGGCGGTCATCCTCAAGAGCGACGGGGACCCCCGCGGCACCCGCATCTTCGGCCCCGTGGGCCGGGAGCTGCGCGAGAAGAAGTTCATGAAGATCATCTCGCTCGCGCCGGAGGTGCTGTGACGATGAAGATCAAGAAGGGCGACCTGGTCCAGGTCATCACCGGCAAGGACAAGGGCAAGCAGGGCAAGGTCATCGTGGCCTACCCCCGCGAGGACCGAGTCCTGGTCGAGGGTGTCAACCGGGTGAAGAAGCACACGAAGGCCGGCCAGACCGCCCGTGGTTCGAAGACGGGCGGGATCGTGACGACCGAGGCTCCGGTCCACGTGAGCAACGTGCAGCTCGTGGTGGAGAAGGACGGCAACAAGGTCGTCACCCGCGTCGGATACCGCTTCGATGACGACGGCAACAAGATCCGCGTTGCCAAGCGGACCGGTGAGGACATCTGATGACTGCCACCACTGAAGCACCGCGCCTCAAGCAGCGCTACCGCTCCGAGATCAAGGGCAAGCTGCAGGACGAGTTCAAGTACGAGAACGTCATGCAGGTCCCCGGTCTCACCAAGATCGTGGTCAACATGGGTGTGGGCGACGCGGCCCGCGACTCCAAGTTGATGGACGGTGCCATCAAGGACCTCACCACGATCACCGGCCAGAAGCCGGCGGTGACCAAGGCCCGCAAGTCCATCGCGCAGTTCAAGCTGCGTGAGGGCATGCCGATCGGCGCGCACGTGACGCTGCGCGGCGACCGGATGTGGGAGTTCCTGGACCGCCTGCTGTCCCTCGCGCTGCCGCGCATCCGCGACTTCCGCGGTCTGTCGCAGAAGCAGTTCGACGGGCGGGGCAACTACACCTTCGGTCTCACGGAGCAGGTCATGTTCCACGAGATCGACCAGGACAAGATCGACCGGGTCCGGGGCATGGACATCACCGTGGTCACCACGGCGACCAACGACGACGAGGGCCGCTCCCTGCTTCGTCACCTCGGCTTCCCGTTCAAGGAGAACTGACATGGCGAAGAAGGCTCTGATCTCCAAGGCCGCTCGCAAGCCGAAGTTCGCTGTCCGCGCGTACACGCGCTGCCAGCGCTGCGGCCGTCCGCACTCCGTCTACCGCAAGTTCGGCCTGTGCCGCGTGTGCCTTCGCCAGATGGCGCACCGTGGCGAGCTGCCGGGCGTGACCAAGAGCTCCTGGTAACCCGTCGCTCGCCCTTCATCGGGAGGGCGAGCGGATACGGGCCAGCCAGGGCTCTCGGTAAGTGCATCAAGGCCGGACGGGTGTCCGTCGCACACCGCTGAGGTCGTGCGGCCGGCCGCCCGCCGTCCGTGACCGTCTTACTACGCCGTAGGTCCCCGCACCCCACCTGTCCTGTCCTTGCACAGGGAGAAGGAGGGCGCATACAGGAAACCCCGGCGAGAGAGGCCGAAGGCCATCACATGACAATGACCGATCCGATCGCGGACATGCTGACGCGTCTGCGGAACGCGAACTCGGCGTACCACGACTCCGTCGCGATGCCGCACAGCAAGATCAAGTCGCACATCGCGGAGATCCTCCAGCAGGAGGGCTACATCACCGGCTGGAGGACCGAGGAGGCCCACGTCGGCAAGAGCCTCGTGCTCGAGCTGAAGTTCGGGCCCAACCGCGAGCGCTCGATCGCCGGCATCAAGCGGATCTCGAAGCCGGGCCTGCGGGTCTACGCAAAGTCCACCGGTCTGCCGAAGGTGCTGGGCGGCCTGGGAGTGGCGATCATCTCCACCTCCCACGGGCTCCTCACCGGTCAGCAGGCGCAGAAGAAGGGCGTGGGCGGGGAAGTCCTCGCCTACGTCTGGTAACGGAAGGGAACGGAGGTAAAGCAATGTCGCGTATCGGCAAGCTCCCCATCCAGGTTCCCGCCGGTGTGGACGTCACCATCGATGGCCAGGCGGTCGCCGTGAAGGGCCCCAAGGGTTCCCTCGCGCACACCGTTGCCGCGCCCATCGAGATCGTGAAGGGCGAGGACGGCGCACTGGTCGTCTCCCGTCCGAACGACGAGAGCCGGAACAGGGCCCTGCACGGTCTGTCCCGCACGCTGGTGGCGAACATGATCACTGGCGTGACCAACGGATTCAGCAAGGACCTCGAGATCAGCGGCGTGGGTTACCGCGTCCAGGCGAAGGGCTCCAACCTGGAGTTCTCGCTGGGCTACAGCCACCCGATCCTGGTCGAGGCGCCGGAAGGCATCTCGTTCAAGGTCGAGTCGCCGACCAAGTTCTCGGTCGAGGGCATCGACAAGCAGAAGGTCGGCGAGGTCGCCGCCAACATCCGCAAGCTCCGCCGCCCGGACCCGTACAAGGCCAAGGGCGTGAAGTACGCGGGCGAGACCATCCGCCGCAAGGTCGGAAAGGCTGGTAAGTAAGCCATGGCATACGGCGTGAAGATCGCTAAGGGCGACGCCTACAAGCGCGCCGCCGCCAAGCGCCGTCACATCCGCATCCGCAAGAAGGTCTCGGGCACACCCGCCCGTCCCCGCCTTGTGGTGACGCGTTCGAACCGCCACATGGTCGCCCAGATCGTGGACGACCTGGCGGGCCACACCGTGGCTTCGGCGTCGTCTCTCGACTCGTCGATCCGCGGTGGTGACGGTGACAAGAGCGTGCAGGCCAAGCAGGTGGGCGCACTCGTCGCCGAGCGTGCGAAGGCCGCGGGCGTGGAGACCGTCGTGTTCGACCGCGGCGGAAACAAGTACGCAGGGCGGATTGCCGCTCTGGCTGACGCCGCCCGTGAAGCCGGGCTCAAGTTCTGAGCCGGTTCCAACGCTGAGCGGATAAAGGAGAGAGGTAATTCCAATGGCTGGACCCCAGCGCCGCGGTGGCGGCGCCGGTGGCGGCGAGCGTCGGGACCGCAAGGGCCGGGACGGCGGCGCCGCCGCCGAGAAGACCGCGTACGTTGAGCGCGTCGTCGCGATCAACCGCGTGGCAAAGGTCGTGAAGGGTGGTCGTCGCTTCAGCTTCACCGCGCTTGTCGTGGTGGGCGACGGTGACGGCACCGTGGGTGTCGGATACGGCAAGGCCAAGGAGGTGCCGGCCGCCATCGCCAAGGGTGTGGAGGAGGCCAAGAAGCACTTCTTCAAGGTCCCCCGCATCCAGGGCACCATTCCGCACCCCATCCAGGGTGAGGAAGCCGCGGGTGTCGTGCTCCTCAAGCCGGCTTCGCCCGGTACCGGTGTGATCGCCGGTGGCCCGGTGCGTGCCGTGCTGGAGTGCGCGGGCATCCACGACGTGCTCAGCAAGTCGCTCGGCTCCGCGAACCCGATCAACATCGTGCACGCCACGCGTGCGGCTCTGCAGGGCCTTCAGCGCCCCGAGGAGATTGCCGCCCGCCGTGGCCTGCCGCTGGAGGACGTGGCCCCTGCGGCTCTGCTGCGGGCCCGTGCCGGGGTGAGTGCGTAATGGCTCGCCTGAAGATCACGCAGACCCGTTCCGTCATCGGGACGAAGCAGAACCACCGGGACACGCTGCGGACGCTCGGCCTGAAGAGGGTCCGCGATGTGTCCGTACGCGAGGACCGTCCCGAGGTGCGCGGCATGGTGCACTCCGTGCGGCACCTGATCACGGTCGAGGAGGTCGACTGAGATGGCGGAGAACAAACCGCTGAAGGTCCACAACCTCCGGCCGGCTCCGGGCGCCAAGACCGCCAAGACCCGAGTGGGTCGTGGTGAGGCGTCGAAGGGCAAGACGGCCGGACGTGGCACCAAGGGCACCAAGGCCCGTTACCAGGTTCCGGAGAACTTCGAGGGCGGGCAGATGCCGCTGCACATGCGGCTGCCCAAGCTGAGGGGCTTCCGTAACCCAGCCCACAAGCAGTTCCAGGTCGTGAACCTGGAGAAGCTTGCCGAGCTGTACCCCAAGGGCGGCGAGGTCACGGTGGCCGATCTGGTCGCCAAGGGCGCGGTTCGCAAGAACGAGCTCGTCAAGGTGCTCGGCTCCGGCGACATCTCCGTGGCGCTGACGGTGACCGTCAACAAGGTCTCCGGTTCCGCCAAAGAGAAGATCACCGGTGCCGGCGGCACTGTCAATGAGCTCGGCTGAGTTCGCCGACTGACTGGCCGGGGACGTCCCAACGGGGCGTCCCCGGTCCGTCGTTCCACGGCAGGCACCGTCGCCGGTAAGGTGGCGGGCACTGTTGGTATCTGTCGACCCCAAGACCGTCACCTCTCGCGCGAGACGCGGGGGGCGCAGGAGGCACCGTGCTCACCGCGTTCGCCCGGGCGTTTCAGACGCCCGACCTGCGAAAGAAGCTGTTGTTCACGCTCGGTATCGTGGTGCTCTTCCGGTTGGGGCAGCACGTTCCGGCGCCGGGTGTCAGCTTTGAGAACGTCAACCAGTGCGTGAACGAGGCCAAGGGGGACCAGGGCCTCCTCGGGTTGGTCAATATGTTCAGCGGTGGCGCACTGCTGCAGTTGACCATCCTCGCGCTGGGGATCATGCCGTACATCACAGCGAGCATCATTCTTCAGCTGCTCGTCGTGGTCATTCCCCGGCTGGAGGCGCTGAAGAAGGAAGGTCAGGCCGGGCAGGCCAAGATCACGCAGTACACGCGTTATCTCACGGTCGCGCTCTCGATTCTTCAGGCGACGGGCCTCGTCGCCACCGCACGCAGTGGCACCCTCTTCCCGCAGTGCCAGGTGCGGGACCAGATCATCCCGGACCAGTCGATCTTCGTCACCGTCACGATGGTGATCTGCATGACCGCGGGCAGCGCGCTCATCATGTGGCTCGGCGAGCTGATCACGGACCGTGGCATCGGCAACGGTATGTCCATGCTGATGTTCATCTCGATCGCCGCCGGCTTCCCCGGCGCGCTGTGGGCCATCAAGAAGCAGGGCAAACTGGCCGACGGCTGGATCGAGTTCGGCACGGTGATCATCTGCGGCCTCGTGATGGTGGGCCTCGTCGTCCTGGTCGAGCAGGCTCAGCGCCGTATCCCCGTGCAGTACGCGAAGAGGATGATCGGGCGCCGCAGTTACGGCGGTACGTCCACCTACATTCCGCTGAAGGTCAATCAGGCGGGTGTGATTCCCGTCATCTTCGCGTCGTCGCTGCTCTACATTCCGGCGCTGATCGTTCAGTTCAGCCAATCGCAGGCCGGCTGGGCGCAGTGGATCCAGGACCACTTCGTGACGGGCGACCACCCGCTCTACATCGCCACGTACTTCGTGCTGATCGTCTTCTTCGCGTTCTTCTACGTCGCGATCTCCTTCAACCCCGAAGAAGTGGCCGACAACATGAAGAAGTATGGTGGCTTCATCCCGGGCATCCGGGCAGGTCGGCCCACCGCGGAGTACCTGGCTTATGTGCTGAACCGCATCACATGGCCGGGGTCTCTGTACCTCGGGCTGATCGCTCTGGTGCCGACCGTCGCGCTGATCGCGTTCGGTGCCAATCAGAATCAACAGCAGAGCTTCCCGTTCGGCGGGACGAGCATTCTGATCATCGTGGGCGTCGGGCTCGAGACCGTGAAGCAGATCGAGAGCCAGCTTCAGCAGCGCAATTACGAAGGGTTCCTCCGCTGATGCGTATCGTCCTCGTCGGACCGCCTGGCGCGGGTAAGGGAACGCAGGCCGCGTTCCTCGCCGAGAACCTGTCGATTCCGCACATCTCTACGGGTGACATCTTCCGCGCGAACATCAGCCAGGGCACTCCGCTCGGGCAGCAGGCCCAGGAGTACATGCGTGCGGGTCAGCTCGTACCCGACGAGGTCACGATCGGTATGGCGAAGGACAGGATGGCCGAGGCCGATGCGGCCTCGGGCTTCCTGCTGGACGGCTTCCCCCGCAACATCGCGCAGGCGGAGGCGCTGGACGGCGTTCTCGAGGAGCGGAGCCAGAAGCTCGACGCCGTGCTGGACCTGGAGGTCCCGGAGGAAGAGGTCGTGAAGCGGATCGCGGGCCGCCGCATCTGCCGCAGCGACAGCAGTCACGTCTTCCACGCGCAGTACAGCCCGCCGAAGCAGGACGGGGTGTGCGACGCGTGCGGCGGCGAGCTGTACCAGCGCGACGACGACCGCGAGGAGACCGTCCGCAAGCGGCTGGCCGTCTATCACAGCGAGACCGAGCCGATCATCGACCACTACAAGCGTCAGGACCTCGTCACGACGATCTCGGCGCTGGGTGAGGTGAGCGAGGTCACCGAGCGGGCGATGCAGGCCCTCGAGGCCGCGAGGGACTCCGTGCCCGACTGACGGTACGAAGCGATCCGTCACCGGCTTCGCCTTGCGGTCGCGGTGCCCGTCAGGGGCCGCGACCGCACGCATATACGGCACACTGAGTGAAGCGGGGGCGGCAGCTCGCTCCCGTGCGAGCCCCCCGGCCCGCGTCAGCCCTGTTCAGGACATCGAAGCCCCGTACGACTTCAAAGCCCCTGCACGACTTCAATGGAAAGGCACCGCCGCATGGTGGAGATCAAGACCCCGGAGCAGATCGCGAAGATGCGCGAGGCGGGCCTGGTCGTCGCGGCGATGCACGACGCGTGCAGGGCGGCGGCCGTGCCTGGGGCCAGCACCAAGGACCTGGACGAGGTCGCCGCCAAGGTGCTCGCCGATCACGGCGCCAAGCCCAACTTCCTCGGCTACGGCGGCTTTCCGGGCAACATCTGCACCTCCGTGAACGACATCGTCGTGCACGGCATCCCGGACGGGGCCACCGTCCTCAAGGAGGGCGACCTGCTCTCCATCGACGCCGGCGCCATCATCGACGGCTGGCACGGCGATGCCGCCATCACCGTCTTCGTGGGCGAAGGACACTCGGCCGAGCTGCACGAGCTGAGCCGGGTCACCGAGGAGTCCATGTGGGCGGGTATCGCCGCCGTACGCAAGGGCAACCGGCTCGTGGACGTCTCCAGGTCGATCGAGGGGTACATCCGGCGGCAGCCGCGCCCCGCCTCCGGCTCGTACGGCATCGTCGAGGACTACGGCGGGCACGGCATCGGCTCCCAGATGCACATGGACCCGCACCTGCTGAACTACGTGGACCGCCGGCGCGGGCGCGGACCGAAGCTGGTGCCCGGCCTGTGCCTCGCCATCGAGCCGATGGTGACGATGGGGACCCCCAAGACGCACGTGCTCTCGGACGACTGGACGGTCAAGACCAACGACGGCACCTGGTCGAGCCACTGGGAGCACTCGGTGGCCCTGACCGAAGCGGGCCCGCTCGTGCTGACCGCGCCCGACGGAGGCAAGGCGAAGCTTGCCGAGCTGGGGATCACGGCCGCCCCCGACCCGCTCGCCTGACCTCGTCCTGAAGCCGTCCCCGCACGGCTCCGGCACGTACGCCGACGCCGCTCCCGGAGGGCGTGCGCGGAGCGGACTTGACCGTGCCGCGCATGATGATCTTGATAGCCGGGGAGGCTAGCCGAATTCGTCTTTGCGGGGCGGGTGCCGTAGACTGGCTCGTCGGTCCCGGGGTATCGGTATGCCCGGGGTCACCCCAGGTAGCCGATCCCGGAAGGTGAAGCGCTAGAGCATGGCCAAAAAACAAGGGGCCATCGAGATCGAGGGCACGGTCGTCGAATCTCTGCCGAATGCGATGTTCAAGGTGGAGCTTCAGAACGGGCACCAGGTTCTCGCGCACATCAGCGGCAAGATGCGGATGCACTACATCCGTATCCTTCCCGACGACCGGGTCGTGGTGGAGCTCTCTCCCTACGACCTGACCCGCGGGCGGATCGTCTACCGCTACAAGTAGCTCGACAGATCGAGCCGCTGTCCCATGTCCGTGGGGTGGCGGCATGACCCGGAGAACCTCATAAATGAAGGTCAAGCCGAGCGTCAAGAAGATCTGCGACAAGTGCAAGGTGATCCGCCGTCACGGCAGGGTCATGGTCATCTGCGACAACCTGCGCCACAAGCAGCGCCAGGGCTGAAGCAACCAGGGCCGCGAGCCTTCGCACAGATCGCACTCTTCGCGCGACGCAAGTGAAAAGTACATACGCAGACACCCGACCCCCCGCCTGGTAATTCTTGTCGGTGGGGACGACACCCCCGGTCGGAGGCCGGGGACCTTGCACGTACGACGCGTACGGACAGGGGACGGTGCTGTGGCAGACCTCCGCAAAGCAATCAGGAGCCCAAGGAATGGCACGCCTCGCAGGCGTCGACCTCCCGCGCGAGAAGCGCGTCGAGGTCGCCCTCACCTACGTCTTCGGCATCGGTCGCACCCTTGCCCAGCAGGCCCTGGGTGAGACCGGCGTCAACCCCGACACCCGGGTGCGGGATCTGACTGAGGAAGACCTCATCAAGATCCGCGACTACGTGGACAACAATCTCCGGGTCGAGGGCGACCTCCGCCGTGAGATCCAGGCCGACATCCGCCGCAAGGTCGAGATCGGCTGCTACGAGGGCCTGCGGCACCGCCGCGGTCTCCCCGTCCACGGTCAGCGCACCAAGACCAACGCCCGCACCCGCAAGGGCCCGCGCCGCGCGATCGCCGGCAAGAAGAAGCCGGGCAAGAAGTAGTCCGCACCGGACACGCTGCAGCGGTCCGTGTTGCAGGACCGACGACCTCCACAGGAGTAAATCCATATGCCTCCGAAGGGCCGTACGGCCGGCGCCAAGAAGGTGCGCCGCAAGGACAAGAAGAACGTCCCCGCCGGGCACGCTCACATCAAGAGCACGTTCAACAACACCATCGTTTCGATCACCGACCCGACCGGCAACGTGATCTCCTGGGCCTCCGCCGGCCACGTCGGCTTCAAGGGTTCCCGGAAGTCGACGCCGTTCGCTGCGCAGATGGCCGCCGAGAACGCCGCTCGCCGTGCTCAGGAGCACGGCATGCGCAAGGTCGACGTCTTCGTGAAGGGTCCCGGCTCCGGCCGTGAGACCGCGATCCGTTCCCTCCAGGCCACCGGTCTCGAGGTCGGATCGATCCAGGACGTGACCCCGACCCCGCACAACGGCTGCCGCCCGCCCAAGCGCCGCCGAGTCTGACCAGCTGAAACAGGAGAACTGAGACAATGGCGCGTTACACCGGGGCCGACTGCAAGCGTTGCCGTCGGGAGAAGCAGAAGCTCTTCCTCAAGGGGAGCAAGTGCGAGAGCGCGAAGTGCCCGATCGAGATCCGTCCTTACCCCCCGGGTGAGCACGGTCGCGGGCGCACCAAGGACTCCGAGTACCTGCTGCAGAAGCGCGAGAAGCAGAAGGCAGCTCGTATCTACGGCGTCCTGGAGAAGCAGTTCCGCGGGTACTACAACGAGGCCAACCGCCTCCAGGGCAAGACAGGTGACAACCTGCTGCGCATCCTGGAGACCCGTCTGGACAACGTGGTCTACCGGGCCGGCTTCGCCAAGTCCCGTGACCACGCCCGTCAGCTGGTCCGGCACGGGCACATCACGGTCAACGGCCGCAAGACCGACATCCCGTCGGCGCGCGTGTCCGTCAACGACATCGTCGAGGTCCGCGAGGCCTCCCGTAACCTGACGCCTTTCCAGGTGGCGGCTGCGGAGGCCGGCGAGAAGACGGTTCCGGCCTGGCTGGAGTCCCTCCCCTCGAAGATGCGGATCCTCATCCACTCGCTGCCCGAGCGCCAGGTGATCGACACCCAGGTGCAGGAGCAGCTGATCGTCGAGCTGTACTCGAAGTAGTCGGAGTACGCCCGGCTGCTGCCCGTCGAGTTCTGCTCGGCGATGCAGCGGTTCAACCGGGGTGGGTGGTACGGCACTCGAACGTGCCGTGCCGCCCGTACCCTGTCAGTACGGCATCAAATAGCGGTTGCCGAAGACTGGAGGCATCACCACATGCTGATCGCTCAGCGCCCGTCCCTGACCGAAGAGGTCGTCGACGAATTCCGCTCACGGTTCGTGATCGAGCCGCTGGAGCCTGGTTTCGGCTACACCCTCGGTAACTCACTGCGTCGCACGCTCCTCTCCTCGATCCCCGGAGCGGCTGTCACCAGCATCCGGATCGACGGTGTCCTGCACGAGTTCTCGACCGTGCCGGGCGTCAAGGAGGACGTCACCGACCTCATTCTCAACATCAAGTCCCTCGTCGTCTCCTCGGAGCACGACGAGCCGGTCGTGATGTACCTGCGCAAGCAGGGCCCCGGCCTGGTCACCGCCGCGGACATCGCCCCGCCGGCCGGTGTCGAGGTGCACAACCCCGACCTGGTCCTCGCGACGCTCAACGGCAAGGGCAAGCTGGAGATGGAGCTGACGGTCGAGCGCGGCCGCGGCTACGTCTCCGCCGTGCAGAACAAGCAGATGGGCCAGGAGATCGGGCGCATTCCGGTCGACTCCATCTACTCGCCCGTGCTCAAGGTCACGTACAAGGTCGAGGCGACCCGTGTCGAGCAGCGCACCGACTTCGACAAGCTGATCGTCGACGTCGAGACCAAGCAGGCCATGCGGCCGCGGGACGCCATGGCCTCGGCCGGCAAGACCCTGGTCGAGCTGTTCGGCCTGGCCCGCGAGCTGAACGTCGACGCCGAGGGCATCGACATGGGCCCGTCCCCGACGGACGCCGCGCTGGCCGCCGATCTGGCGCTGCCGATCGAGGAGCTGGAACTCACGGTCCGCTCGTACAACTGCCTGAAGCGTGAGGGCATCCACTCCGTGGGTGAGCTCGTGGCGCGTTCCGAGGCGGACCTGCTCGACATCCGCAATTTCGGCGCCAAGTCGATCGACGAGGTCAAGGCGAAGCTGGCCGGCATGGGCCTGGCCCTGAAGGACAGCCCGCCCGGATTCGACCCGACGGCCGCCGCCGACGCCTTCGGCGCGGACGACGACGCGGACGCCGGTTTCGTCGAGACCGAGCAGTACTGAGCCTCGACGAGCGGTTCTGATCTGCGGGGTCCGTCTGCGGGCCCCGTCGCCCCGGCCGGGAATCCGCCCGGCCGGGCTCCCCTCGGCCCTGGCGGGCCTGGGGGTAACCCGATCCGGTACCTGATACGGCCGGAACTGCCACCGGTACCTGATACGGCCGGTGCAGGGACACCGAAGGAGAAGCACGATGCCGAAGCCCACCAAGGGTGCCCGCATGGGTGGCGGCGCCGCCCACCAGAAGGCGATGCTGGCGAACCTCGCCACGGACCTTTTCGAGTACGGGCGCATCACCACCACCGAGGCGCGGGCCCGTCGGCTGCGCCCCGTCGCGGAGCGTCTGATCACCAAGGCGAAGAAGGGCGACCTTCACAACCGCCGTCAGGTCATGCGCACGGTCACGGACAAGAGCGTGGTCCACACCCTCTTCACCGAGATCGGTCCCCGCTACGAGAACCGGCCGGGCGGCTACACCCGCATCACCAAGATCGGTAACCGCCGTGGCGACAACGCTCCCATGGCTGTGATCGAGCTGGTGGAGGCCCTGACCGTGCAGCAGCAGGCTGTCGGCGAGGCCGAGGCCGCCACCAAGCGGACGGCGAAGGACAAGGAAGCGGCGGGCGACAAGGCCGCGGCCGACCTGAAGAAGGAATCCGCGGAGGAGTCCGAGGCCGCCGAGGCCAAGGACGACAAGGCGGAGAAGGCCGAGAAGGCCGAGAAGGCTGCCAAGGCCAAGCCTGCGAAGGCCAAGGCTGAGAAGGCCAAGGACGACAAGACCGAGGGCGACGAGTCCGGGGCCGAGGAGTCCAAGGACGCCTGACGCTCGTGGAGCTCGTGAGCGGGCCCGTTCCCTTCGGGGAGCGGGCCTGTTCGTTCTTCACCGGGAGAGGAACGGAAGGACCGGCTGCGTGACGGACGTGACGGACGCGGTGGAGCCCGGCAAGGTACGGGCGCGACTCGACCTGAGCTATGACGGCAAGGGCTTCTCCGGCTGGGCCCGTCAGCGAGGCCGGCGGACGGTGCAGCAGGAGCTGGAGGACGCGATCCGCGTGGTGCTTCGCCTCGGGCAGCGGGACGAGGCCGTACCGGTGGATCTGACCGTCGCGGGCCGTACGGACGCCGGAGTGCACGCGCGGGGCCAGGTCGCCCACGTCGATCTGCCCGAGGACGTGTGGGCGGAGCACAACGGGCAGTTGCTGCGGCGCCTGGCGGGGCGGCTGCCGATGGACGTACGGGTGTGGCGGGCCGGTGCGGCGCCCGAGCACTTCAACGCCCGCTTCTCGGCGGTCTGGCGCCGCTACTCGTACCGCGTGAGCGACCATCCCGGTGGCGTCGACCCGCTGTTGCGCTCGCACGTGCTGTGGCACAACTGGCCGCTGGACGTCGATGCGATGAACGCCGCCGCCCGGCATCTGCTCGGCGAGCACGACTTCGCCGCGTACTGCAAGAAACGCGACGGCGCGACCACCGTCCGCACGCTGCAGCAGCTGCACTGGGTACGGCGCGAGGACGGGGTGCTGGAGGCGACCGTGAAGGCCGACGCCTTCTGCCACAACATGGTGCGCTCGCTGGTCGGAGCGATGCTCTTCGTCGGCGACGGGCACAGGCCGCCGGAGTGGCCCGGTGAGGTGCTGGCCGGGCAGATCCGGGACTCGGCGGTCCACGTCGTACGGCCGCACGGGCTGACCCTGGAAGAGGTCGGCTATCCGCCGGACGGCGAGCTCGAGGCGCGCAACCGGGCGGCGCGCAACCGGCGTTCACTGCCCGCGGGCGGCGGTGGCGTCCAGGGTGGCGCGGCTGCCGGGGCGGGCTGCCGCTGAACGCGCAGCTGCCGGATGCGCCGCTGCTGGACGGGCCGCGTTTCTCCGCCGCGCCGCCGGTCCGTCACTCGGGTGCGGCGCCCACTGCCTTCGCCGCCTGCTCCTTGCCCCGCTTGAGGATGCGGGCGTACGCGTACGTGGAACCGTCGCGGCCCGCCTGCTCCGCCTTCGAGTCGGCTGCGGTGGACGGCTTGCCGTTCGTGCGCCCCGCGATGGTGAAGTAGGCGTACCTGCCGTAGGAGTTGGCAGTCGTACGGCAGGTGACGGTGCGGCAGAAGTCGGGGACACCGCCGCCCTTCAGCGCGACGAGGTTCGGCTTGTACTGCTTCTTCACCTTGGTCGCCGTCCTCGCGTCGTCGAAGACCGCGATGCCCACCGTGACGGCCAGCCCGCGGTGTGTGTAGGTCGCGCGGAAGAGACTCTCGCAGTCGTTCTTGCTGAGGACCGGGCCGAGACCGGCGTGCGCCGCGTCCGTGCAGCCCTTGCTGGTGTCGGTCACAGCACGCTCGTACGGACGGCCGTTGATGGTGACGTTCTTGGAATTGAAGAGCGTGCCGACGTTGAGCGGGGCCTTGTCGCGCTTGGCGTCCGAGACGAAGTCGCGGGGTGGTGGCGGGGGCGGAGGCTCGTCCTTGAACGTCGGGTCGGGCTGGCCCGCGGTGCTCGACGGCAGGTCCTCGGGTGTGGGCAGCGTCTCTGACGGCTTGTCGGACGCGGTGCCTCCGCCGCCGCCCTCGTTCATCACCGCGACGGCGACGATGCCGGCGACGACCACCGTGGCCAGTGCTCCCGCGCCGGCGATCATCCAGCGGCGCCGCTTGGACCGCTCCCGTTCCGACTCGTCGGCGAGCGCAGCCCAGTCGGGAGTGGAAGAACCGCCCGGACCCTGGTCGGGTCCACCCTGCCCAAAGCTCATGGGCGCATCATATTCGGTTGGTTCCGGTGGTACGCCACCGCGAGAATCCGCCCATGGGACATCTTGAGGCGGCGCACGTCGAGTACTTCCTTCCGGACGGGAGGCCTCTGCTCTCGGACGTCTCGTTCCGGGTGGGGGACGAGGCCTCGGTTGCGCTCGTCGGCCCGAACGGGGCGGGGAAGACGACGCTGTTGCGGCTCGCCTCGGGTGAACTGCGCCCGGACAGCGGCACGGTGACGGTCAGCGGAGGGCTGGGCGTGATGCCGCAGTTCATCGGCGTCAGCACCGACAGCGACGATGAGCGGACTGTACGGGACCTGCTGGTGTCCGTCGCGCCGCACGCCATCCGTGAGACAGCGGAGGCGGTCGACGCCGCCGAGCTGGCGGTCATGGAGGCGCCTTCCGACGACGAGGCCGTTCAGCTGAGGTATGCGCAGGCGCTCGCCGACTGGGCCGAGGTACAGGGGTACGAGGCCGAGACCCTGTGGGACAAGTGCACAACGGCCGCACTCGGCATCCCGTACGAGAAGGCCCAGTGGCGCACGCTGAGCACGCTCTCCGGGGGTGAGCAGAAGCGGCTCGTGCTGGAGTCGCTGCTCCGCGGCAACGACGAGGTGCTGCTGCTGGACGAGCCGGACAACTATCTCGACGTCCCGGGCAAACGCTGGCTGGAGGAACGTCTCAACGACACCCGTAAGACGGTGCTGTTCATCTCTCACGACCGCGAACTGCTGGCGCGCGCGGCCGACAAGATCGTGAGCGTCGAGCCGAGCCCGGCCGGGAGTGACGTGTGGGTGCACGGCGGCGGGTTCGACCGCTACCACGAGGCGCGGCGGGAGCGGTTCGCGCGCTTCGAGGAACTGCGCCGCCGCTGGGACGAGAAGCGTGCGCAGCTGAAGAAGCTGGTGCAGGACATGCAGCGGTACGCCGCGCGCAGCGACGAGATGGCCTCTCGCTACCAGGCGGCGAAGACACGGCTGCGCAAGTTCGAGGAGGCCGGTCCGCCCCCGGAACCGCCGCGCGAGCAACGGATCGCGATGCGGCTGCGCGGCGGCCGTACGGGAGTGCGCGCCGTGACCTGCGAGGAGCTGGAGCTGACGGGGCTGATGAAGCCGTTCAGCCTGGAGGTCTTCTACGGGGAGAGGGTGGCGGTGCTCGGCTCGAACGGCTCCGGGAAATCGCACTTCCTGCGGCTGCTGGCCGGCGGCCCGGACGGGGAATCGGTGGCGCACACAGGCAGCTGGAAGCTCGGCGCACGTGTCGTGCCCGGGTACTTCGCGCAGACACACAACCGTCCCGAGCTGGCGGGACGCACGCTGCTGGACCTGCTGTGGAAGGAGCACGCCAAGGACAGGGGCGCGGCGATGTCCGCACTGCGCAGATACGAGATGACGGGCCAGGCCGAGCAGCCCTTCGACCGCCTCTCCGGAGGACAGCAGGCCCGCTTCCAGATCCTGCTGCTGGAGCTGGCGGGCACGACCGCACTGCTGCTGGACGAGCCGACGGACAACCTGGACCTGGAGTCGGCGGAGGCGTTGCAGGAGGGGCTGGAGGCCTACGAGGGCACCGTGCTGGCGGTGACGCACGACCGGTGGTTCGCGCGTTCCTTCGACCGCTTCCTGGTGTTCGGCGCGGACGGTGCCGTACGGGAGACGCCGGAGCCGGTGTGGCAGGAGGGGCGGGTGGCGCGGCGGCGCTGAGCGGTGGTCGGCGTGGTGCCGACGGGGTGCCGACGTGGTGTCGGCGTGGCCGCACGGGGGGCTTGGAGGAGCGAGGGCCTTCGAGCCCCGGGGGTCTTCGAGGAGCGTCCGCGGAAAGGGACTTGAGCCCTGTCACAGAGCGGGCCGGGCCGTTTTGACCCGTACGGGTGCGCCCCGGTAAGCTGCCGGTTCGTTGTGTGTATTGGCTTGCTCATTCTCACGTGGGAGGGCCTTGCACCCCGGCCCACCGGCCGATGACCAGCGATCAGCACACGCGGCCCGCGTCACCGTAGTGCGGTCAAGGCTGACGTGATCTGCCAGGTGGCCTTGTCAGGACCTTTCCCGTGGCCCTCCGGGGCTCAAGGGAGACGTCCCCCAGTCCTTAGCGGGCCTGGGGAGACCCCACCTAGAAGAAGCGAAGGCTACGACAGTGCGTACGTACAGCCCCAAGCCCGGCGATGTCCAGCGCCAGTGGCATGTCATCGACGCGCAGGACGTTGTCCTGGGCCGTCTGGCCACGCAGGCCGCCACCCTTCTCCGGGGCAAGCACAAGCCGGTGTACGCGCCTCATGTCGACACCGGTGACTTCGTCGTCATCATCAACGCCGACAAGGTGCACCTGTCCGGTAACAAGCGGACTCAGAAGATGGCCTACCGCCACTCCGGCTACCCGGGTGGTCTGCGGTCGGTCCGCTATGACGAGCTGCTGGAGAAGAACCCCGCGAAGGCCGTGGAGAAGGCCGTCAAGGGCATGCTCCCCAAGAACACCCTGGGCCGCCAGATGCTCTCGAAGCTGAAGGTGTACGCGGGCGACCAGCACCCGCACGGCGCCCAGAAGCCCGTGCCGTTCGAGATCAGCCAGGTCGCGCAGTAAGTCCGGCCACCTACCCGATACAGAGAGAAGTTGAGGAGAACCGTGGCCGAGACCACTGCTGAGACCCCCGTCGAGGGCGTCGAGGAGTACACGACCGAGACCCCCGAGGCGCCGGAGGAGTTCACCTCCGAGTCGCTCGCGTCCCGCTTCGGCGACCCGCAGCCGGCCGCCGGCACGGGGCGCCGCAAGAACGCCGTCGCCCGTGTCCGTATCGTCCCGGGCAGCGGCAAGTGGAAGATCAACGGTCGCACTCTTGAGGGTTACTTCCCCAACAAGGTGCACCAGCAGGAAGTCAACGAGCCCTTCAAGGTGCTCGAGCTGGACGACCGCTACGACATCGTCGCCCGTATCAACGGCGGCGGCATCTCGGGTCAGGCCGGAGCCCTTCGCCTCGGCGTGGCCCGTGCGCTGAACGAGGCGGACGCGGACAACAACCGCGGCCCGCTGAAGAAGGCCGGCTTCCTCACGCGTGACGCTCGCGCCGTCGAGCGCAAGAAGGCCGGTCTGAAGAAGGCACGTAAGGGCACGCAGTACAGCAAGCGCTGACGCGCCGTCCTGGCTGCGCTGCCCGGAGCAGCGATACGAACCGCCCCGGGGGTACGAAACCGTGCCCCCGGGGCGTTCGTCTATGAGGTTGCCGGCGGAAGGTGCCGAAGCAGTGGGCCCGGCCGCCGGGGGAGCGGCCGACCGGCGTCGGCCGCCGGGCATGCCACTCGAGCGCATTCGGTATACAACGTGTCGCGACGGGCACTTTTGCTGAGTGCGGGCGGCGTGTGAGCGTGCCGGGCACGGGGAGCGCGGCAGACGGGGCTGCGGCGGATACCTTGCACGGACGGGTACGGGCCCGGCGACGGGTTCGGACCTCCCGTACGGACCGGGTCGCGACCGGTTCGTGTCTGCCTCGTACGCGGCTCCCATGCGCCTCATATGCGGCTCGTATACAGCTCGTATCCGGTCGGGATCACCCCCTCGGCCCGGTACTCGGACTCGACTCGGACTCGGAGGAACCACCAGTGGGACGACTCTTCGGAACGGACGGTGTGCGCGGTGTCGCCAACGAGGGGCTGACCGCCGAGCTGGCGCTCGGCCTGTCGGTCTCCGCGGCACATGTGCTCGCTGAAGTGGGCTCGTTCGAGGGACACCGGCCGGTGGCCGTGGTCGGGCGGGACCCACGAGCGTCCGGGGAGTTCCTGGAGTCCGCCGTCGTCGCCGGTCTGGCGGGCGCCGGTGTCGATGTGCTGCGTGTGGGCGTACTGCCGACCCCGGCCGTCGCCTACCTGACCGGGTCCCTCGGCGCGGACCTCGGCGTGATGCTCTCCGCCAGCCACAACCCCATGCCCGACAACGGCATCAAGTTCTTCGCGCAGGGCGGCCACAAGCTCGCCGACGAGCTGGAGGACCGTATCGAGGCGCTCTATCACGAGCACGGCACGGGCCAGCCGTGGGCCCGCCCGACGGGCGCCGCGGTCGGCCGCGTCCGCGACTACGACGAGGGCTTCGACAACTACGTCGCCCATCTCGTCGGCGTACTGCCGAACCGGCTCGACGGGCTGAAGGTCGTCATCGACGGCGCCAACGGAGCCGCCTCACGGGTCTCCCCGGAGGCGTTCGCACGCGCCGGCGCCGAGGTCGTCACCATCGGCGCGGACCCGGACGGCCTCAACATCAATGACGGCTGCGGCTCGACCCACCTGGACGGTCTCTGCGCGGCGGTCGTGGAGCACGGCGCGGACCTCGGCGTCGCGCACGACGGCGACGCGGACCGCTGCCTGGCCGTCGACGCACAGGGCGAGGTGGTCGACGGCGACCAGATCCTCGCGGTGCTGGCGGTCGCCATGCGGGACGCGGACCGCCTGCGCAAGGACACCGTGGTGGCCACGGTCATGTCCAACCTCGGCTTCAGGCTGGCCATGGGCCGTGAGGGGATCGAGGTGCTCCAGACCGCGGTCGGCGACCGCTACGTACTGGAGGAGATGAAGCGCGGCGGGTACGCACTGGGCGGCGAGCAGTCCGGGCATGTGATCGTGCTCGATCACGCCACCACCGGCGACGGCACGCTGACGGGCCTGATGCTCGCAGCACGCGTGGCCGCGACCGGCAAGCCGCTCGCGGAGCTGGCGAGCGTCATGGAGCGGCTGCCGCAGGTGCTGATCAACGTGCGGGACGTGGACAGGAGCCGGGTGGAGACCTCCGGGGAGCTCGCCGCGGCCGTCAACGACGCGGAACGGGAGCTGGGCGGTACGGGCAGGGTCCTGCTCCGCTCGTCCGGCACCGAGCCGCTGGTGCGGGTCATGGTGGAGGCCGCGGACAGCGAGCAGGCCGAGTCCGTGGCGGGCCGGCTGGCCGACGTCGTGAAGAGCTCGCTCGGCTGAGGCAGGGCGCTGCGGCCAGAGGGCAGGGGCCGGGGCCGGGCGACGGCCAGGGTCTGCCGGCCGGAGGGCCGGAGGGCCAGAGCCAGACCGGCCCGGCCAGACCGCCCGGCCCGGCCCGGCTCTCACAGTTTGCGCAGCGAGAGCCGCTCGACCTTGTGGTCCGCCCCCTTGTGCAACTGCAGCGTCGCGCGCCCGCGTGTGGGCGCGATGTTCTGCCGCAGATTGGGCTCGTTGATGGTGTGCCACGTGCGGCGCGCGTAATCGAGCGCCTCTTCCTCAGTCACCTGCGTGTAGCGGTGGAAGTAGGAGCGCGGGTTCTGGAACGCGGTCTCGCGCAGCGCGCGGAAGCGGTTCAGATACCACGCCTCGATGTCGCTCGTACGGGCGTCGACGTAGACGGAGAAGTCGAAGTAGTCGGCGAGGGCGAGCCGGGTGCGGCCGTCCTTGCCGGGCAGCGCGGGCTGCAGCACGTTCAGTCCTTCGACGATCAGAATGTCGGGGCGCTGCACCGTCAGCCGCTCCCCGGGGACCCGGTCGTAGATGAGGTGCGAGTAGACGGGCGCGGTCACCTCCGGCCTGCCGGACTTGACGTCGGCGACGAACCTCGTGAGCGCACGGCGGTCGTACGACTCGGGGAAGCCCTTGCGCGACATCAGCCCGCGCTCCTGCAGCTCTGCCGTGGGGAGCAGGAAGCCGTCGGTGGTGACGAGTTCGACCCGGGGGTGCTCCGGCCAGCGGGCGAGGAGCGCCCGCAGCAGCCGGGAGACCGTGGACTTGCCGACCGCGACACTGCCGGCGACGCCGATCACGAAGGGCGTGCCGTGCTGTCCGCCGATCACGAAGGGCGTGCCGTGCTGTCCGCCGTTCCCTTCGTCTCCTCCCGACTCCGCCCCCGGGCGGTGCCCCCAGTCGCTGAGGAACGTGTTCACCGCGTCACGCAGGCCTTGCGTCGCGGCGACGTAGAGGTTGAGCAGCCGGGAGAGCGGCAGGAAGACCTCGCGCACCTCGTCGAGGTCGACGACGTCGCCGAGGCCGCGCAGCTCCTCGACCTCGGCGGCGGTCAGGGGCAGCGGCGTGCGCTCGCGCAGCGCGCTCCATTCGGCGCGTGAGAGTTCGACGTAAGGCTTGGCCGGCACGTGACCATTCTGCGCCGCGGCCGGTGGCCGGGAGCCGCCGGGGAGGAGCCGGAACGGGACCGCCGAGGGTTGGCGGAGGGATGGCCGAAGGGACGGGGGAGACACATACGAACCCTGCGTGAAAATGGGATGTGCAGACGGTGTACGACCGGTGGGGTTTGCCGCTACGTTTCGCGTCATGTCCCTCCGCATCGGCCGTATGAGCCGCAAATACCGCATGCGAAGACGACCCGCCCTGCTCGTGTCACCGCCGGACCGGGACTTCGCCGCCCGCATACAGAGCGATCTGGCGCTGGACGATCTGCCTGATGAGGACCTCGCCGAGGATCTCTCCGAGAGCCTCGACATGTATGTCCTGGGCAGCAAGCCGCGCTGCGAGGAAGCCGAATATCTGGAACTGGTCGAGGACGCCATAGAGCGCATGGCCCGCGGCCGCTGAACGCACGCCGGCGCGCTCGGCTGCGCCGGTGCCCGTGCCCGTGCCCGGTGCCCGGTGCCCCGCGCCCGGCGCACGTCGGCGCCCGGCCGGGGACACGTTCTAGGGTGCTCGCATGTGCGGAATCGTTGCGTACGCGGGAGGGCGTTCCGCCCTCGGTGTCCTGCTCGGCGGACTGCCCCTGCTCGAGCACCCGGACTACGACTCCGCGGGGCTCGCCCTGCTCGTCGACGGCGGACTGGCCGCGGCGAAGAAGGCGGGGACGCTCGACGACCTGCGGCGGGAGCTGAGGCTGCGTCCGCTCCCCGCCGCGACGACCGGGATCGGGCACGTCCGCCGAGCCACGCACGGGCCGCCCACGGATCTCAACGCACACCCGCACCTGGACGGTTCGGGCCGCGTGGCGGTCGTACAGAACGGGGACATCGCGGACCGCAGGCGGCTCCGGGACGAACTGGCCGCCCGCGGGCATGAGTTGGTGTCGGAGACGGACACCGAGGCGGCCGCGCATCTGCTCGCCGGGCACTACTCGTCCTGCGGCGACCCGGCCGAGGCGATGCGTCAGGTCTGCCGGCAGCTCACCGGCAGCTTCGCGCTGGTGGCGGTGCACGCCGACGAGCCGGACGTGATCGTGGGCGGGTGCCGCGGTCTGCCGCTCACCGTGGGAACCGGTGACGGCGAGACGTTCCTGGCATCGGACGCCGCGGCCTTCGCGCCGCACACCCGCGAGGCCGCCGCGGTCGGCGACGACCGAGTGGTGACGGTGCGTCCGGAGGGCGCGTGGATCACGGACCTGGACGGGGTGCCGGTGGATCCGCACCCGTACGAGGTGCGGCCCGGCCCCCGCAGCGGGCGGGGCGAGGACGAGGTCGTCGGGGGTTCCAGGTGATCGTGGGGGTCGGCATCGACGTCGCCGAGGTCGACCGGTTCAAGCAGGCGCTGGAGCGCACCCCCACGCTGGCCGGACGGCTCTTCGTCGACGCCGAGCTGTGGCTGCCCAGCGGCGAGCGGCGGGGTGTGGCCTCCCTGGCCGCCCGCTTCGCCGCGAAGGAGGCGCTGGCCAAGGCGCTCGGGGCGCCAGGGGGTCTGAGCTGGACGGACGCGGAAGTCGTACAGGCCGACTCGGGACAGCCGTCGCTGACGGTACGGGGCACGGTGGCGGCGCGCGCCGGGGCGCTGGGGGTACGGGGGTGGCATCTCTCGCTGTCGCACGACGCGGGCATCGCATCCGCCGTGGTGATCGCGGAGGGGTAGGGCCCCGGGCCGTGAGTCCGCCGGGGGTGAGCCCTCGTCACGTTCGTGTGGTCGGCCCTGCTGGTGCGCCGTCAGACTGGTGGCATGAGGACTGCGTACAGCGTGGAGACCGTACGGGCCGCCGAGCGCGAACTGATGGAGCGCCTGCCCCCCGGTGTGCTGATGCAGCGCGCGGCGGCCGGCCTGGCGGCCGCGTGCTCGGGGCTTCTCGGACGGACGTACGGCAGCCGCGTCGTGCTCCTCGTCGGCAGCGGCGACAACGGCGGCGACGCTCTCTTCGCGGGCGCCCGCCTCGCCCGGCGCGGGGCAGGCGTCACCGCCGTACTGCTGTCGCCCGAGCGGGTCCACGAGGGCGGGCTCGCAGCGCTGCGTGCCGCGGGCGGCCGGGTGCAGGCGGCGCCCGGGGCGGTCGTGGAGGGCGCGCCCGTCCCCGTAGAGCCGGTCGTCGCGCGCGCGGACCTCGTCGTGGACGGCATCGTGGGGATCGGCGGCAAGGGCGGGCTGCGGCCGGCGGCCGTGGAGCTGGCGGAGCTGGTGGAGCGGGTACGCGCGCCGGTCGTGAGCGTGGATCTGCCCAGCGGCGTCGACGCGGACACCGGCGAGGTACCGGGCGTGGCGGTACGGGCGGACGCGACGGTGACGTTCGGCGCGTACAAGCCGGGGCTGCTGCTGGATCCGGCGCGGGAGTACGCCGGGGCGCTGCGCCTGGTCGACATCGGGCTGGGGCCGTTCCTGGGCGGCGGTCCTGCGGCGGAGGCGCTCCAGCACGCCGATGTGAACGCGCTGCTGCCCCGCCCGGGTGCGGAGAGCGACAAGTACAGGCGTGGTGTGGTCGGCGTCGTCGCCGGGTCGGCGCGCTACCCCGGGGCGGCCGTGCTCACCGTCTCGGGTGCGCTGCGGGGCGGCGCCGGAGCCGTGCGTTACGTGGGCCCCGCGGCGGACGCGGTGATCGCCCGTCACCCCGAGGCCCTGGTGTCCACAGGTCCGCCGAGCAAGGCCGGCCGGGTGCAGGCCTGGTCGGTCGGCTCGGGTCTGGGCGAGGACCGGGACCGGCTGGAGGACGTACTGGCCGCCCCGGTGCCGGTGCTCATCGACGCCGACGGACTGCGTCTCGCGGACGAGCAGGCGCTGCGGGCCCGTACGGCACCCACGGTGCTGACCCCGCACGCAGGAGAGGCCGCCGCACTGCTCGGCTGGGAGCGCGGCGAGGTCGAGGCGCGCCGCCTCGCCGCCGTACGGGAACTCGCGCAGCGCACTGGCGCGACGGTGCTGCTGAAGGGCTCGACGACTCTCGTGGCGGGACCAGGCGGCGTGCGCGTCAACCCGACGGGCAGCGGCTGGCTGGCCACCGCCGGGACCGGGGATGTGCTCTCGGGGCTGATCGGTTCGCTGCTGGCAGGCGGACTGGAGGCGCTGGAGGCGGCGTCCGTGGGCGCGTATGTGCACGGAATGGCGGGCCGCCTCGCGCCGCGGCCCGCGGGTGCGTCCGATGTGGCGGAGGCGCTGACCGCGGCCTGGCGTGACCTGCTGCGGGACGATGCAGCGAGTACGGGCACGGACCCGGGCATCGGGACGGGGCCAGGCGGGGGCCCGGCGCAGGCGTGACGCGGTTCCGCCGCAGGCCCCCCGGCCCAGGCCGGCGGACGGAGTCAGCGGAGGCGCTTCTCGAAGAAGTGGTCGGCCCCGGCCACCGCCCAGCGATAGCCGGGGGAGTATCGCCGGGTCGGCCGTAGCGGCTGATGACTTCGTCGATGTACGCGCGGTGCAGGCGACGGCGTCATCGCTGCCGACGGCTTCGGGCGCGACTGCCCAGGTCCGGCCGGGCAAGCTCCTGCCATTTCCCGGGGGCCGCAAGCGGTTTTCCCGTGCGCGTCCCGCGAGCCCGGATGCTGCCGGGACGGCACGGAGAAAGGCCGTACCGGGGTGCCTGAGACACTGAGACCGTGAACGACCTCTCCAGCCCCACCGCTCTCCCGGCGCCACCCGGCACCGAGGCCCTCCGCGCCCGTGCCGAGATCGACCTCGCCGCCGTACGCGCCAACGTCCGCGCGCTGCGGGCCAGCGCGCCCCGCGCCGAGCTGATGGCCGTGGTGAAGTCCGGTGGATACGGGCACGGTGCCGTGCCCTGCGCCCGTGCCGCCCGCGCGGCGGGCGCGTCCTGGCTGGGGACCGCCACGCCTCAGGAGGCGCTGGCGCTGCGCGCCGCCGGTGACACCGGACGGCTGATGAGCTGGCTGTGGACCCCGGGCGGGCCCTGGCAGGAGGCGATCGAGGCAGACATCGACGTCTCGGCGAGCGCGCTGTGGGCGCTGGAGGAGATCGTCGCGGCGGCCCGCAGGAGCGGCCGCACCGCACGCGTACACCTCAAGGCCGACACCGGCCTGGGCCGCAGCGGCTGCCAGCCCGCCGACTGGCCGGACCTCGTCGCCGCCGCACGCGCCGCCGAGGCCGAGGGAGCGGTCCGCGTCACGGGCGTCTGGTCGCACTTCGCCTGCGCCGACGAGCCAGGTCACCCGGCCAACGCCGCGCAGCTCGACGCCTTCCGGGACGCGCTGAGGACCGCTGAGCGGGCCGGCCTCGACCCGGAGGTGCGGCACCACGCCAACTCGGCCGCGACGCTGACCCTTCCCGAGTCCCATTTCGACCTCGTACGGCCGGGGGTCTCCGTCTACGGGCTCTCGCCGTCCCCCGAGGTCGGGGTCGCGGCCGAGCTGGGACTGCGCCCGGCGATGACCCTGAGCGCCTCGCTCGCGCTGGTCAAGCAGGTCCCGGCGGGGCACGGGGTCAGCTACGGGCACGACTACCGCACCGCGGGCACCACCACCCTCGGCCTTGTGCCGCTGGGCTACGCGGACGGTGTGCCGCGGCACGCCTCCGGTACGGCGCCGGTGCTGGCCGCCGGCAAGTGGCGGACGGTGGCGGGGCGCGTGGCCATGGACCAGTTCGTGGTCGACCTCGGCGGCGACGCGGCCACCGCGGGAGACGAGGTCGTGCTCTTCGGGCCCGGCGACCGCGGCGAGCCGACCGCGGAGGACTGGGCGCGCGCGGCGGGGACCATCTCGTACGAGATCGTTACGCGTATCAGCGCCCGGGTATCACGGATCCATACGAACGAACGCGCGAATACGGGGGATTGAGCGGATGACAGCCGGGGTGGAGACCGAAGCGCTCGCGGACACCGCGGCCGGGATCGCAGAGGCGGTCTCCGGCGGTCACGGCGGTAGTGGCGGCGGTGCCCTCGGCGACGGCCCGTGGGGCCGCCGCGCCGGGCTGGCCGGGGCGGCGCTGGGACTGGTGGCGGCCGGCGTCGCCGTGGAGCGGCTCACGGTCAATCGCGGCGTACGTCGCAAGGCCCGCCTCGCTCTGGACGCCGCGGGGCCGTACGGCTCGCTGCGCGGCACCGTCGGCACCGCGTACGCGGAGGACGGCACGGAGCTGTACTTCGAGACGGACGAGCCCGAGGCGTACGAGGACGGCGCCCCTGACGGTGCCGCCGGTACCGCCGCGGGCACCGCTGCCGGTACCGGTTCCGGGGCCGGTTCCGGTCCCGCCCGCGACGGCCGCGCCACAGCCGCCCGTACCGCTGCCGCCGCGGCGGCCGGTGACGGTGTCGGCGGCCCGACCGTGGAGCCCGTGCGCATCGACGCCGGCGACGTCGGAGCCGCCGGTGCCGGGGACGGTGAAGGCGGTGCACGCGAAGGTGCCCGCCGTGGCCCCGGGGCGCGCGGCGGACACGCGCAGCCGGCGGCTCAGCCCTCGCCGCACCGCAACCGCCTGATGCGGCTGCTCAGACGCCGCCCCGTACAACGGTCCGGTGAGAAGCCGCAGCCGAAGGCCGGCCCCCCGCCGCCCACCGTCGTCTTCACCCACGGCTACTGCCTCAACCAGGACGTCTGGCACTTCCAGCGGGCCGCCCTGCGCGGCGCCGTACGCACCGTCTACTGGGACCAGCGCAGCCACGGACGCTCCGGCCGCGCCCCCGTCGGCGAGCCCGTGACGATCGACCGGCTCGGCCGCGACCTCAAGGCCGTGCTCGACGAGGCGGTTCCGGAGGGCCCCATCGTGCTCGTGGGCCATTCCATGGGCGGCATGACGGTGATGGCGCTCGCCGATCAGTACCCGGACTTCGTCGCCGAGCGCGTCACCGGCGTCGCCCTCGTCGACACCAGCGCGGGCGGCCTCGGCGAGGTGACGTACGGGCTGCCGCTCCCGTCGTTGGGCGTGAAGGCCGTACGCCGGGTGGTGCCCGGAGTGCTCAAGGCGATGGTCGCGCAGAGCGCGCTGATCGAACGGGGCCGCCGGGCGACCGCGGACCTCTTCGCCGGGCTGGTCAAGCGCTACTCCTTCGGCGACGTACGGAATGTCGACCCGGGGGTCGCGCGCTTCGCGGAGCGGCTGATCGAGTCGGTGCCGATCGACGTGGTCGCGGAGTTCTACCCGGCGTTCGAGGCGCATGAGAAGACGGCGGCGCTCACGGCGTTCGACGGTCGTCCCGCGCTGGTGCTCGCCGGGGACCGGGATCTGCTCACGCCGTACGCACACAGCGAAGCCATCGCCGCCGCGCTGCCCTCCGCCCGGCTGCTGATTCTGGAGAAGACCGGTCATCTGTCGATGCTGGAGCGCCCGCACGAGGTCAACGAAGCCCTGGCACAGCTGATCACCCGCGCCGTCACGGACGCCTGAGCGCGCGCCCCGGCGTACGCCGCCCCGCCCCGCCCCGCCCCGCCCCGCCCCGCCCCGAGCCGGCCGCGCCGGTCGTGCAGTCCCAGAGCCCGGGAGTCCCACGGGGGAGCGACGCAGCGCCCCGCCTCTCGCGCGTACCATCCGGACGCATGGAAGCACCACAGTCCCCGGCGGCGGCCGAGCCGATCGCCGTCCGGCGCACCGCGCTCGTCCCGACCCCCGAACGGATGCGGGAGGTGGGGCAGCGCATCGCCGGGCTTCTCGGCCCCGGTGATCTCGTACTGCTCACAGGCGAGCTGGGCGCGGGCAAGACCACACTCGCCCGTGGCATCGGCGCGGGGCTCGGCGTGCGCGGCTCCGTCACCTCGCCGACCTTCGTCATCGCACGCGTGCATCCGCCGCTCGGCGACGGGCCGCCGCTGGTGCACGTCGACGCGTACCGGCTGGGCGGGCGCGGGCTGGAGGAGATGGACGACCTCGATCTGGACGTGTCGCTGCCGGAGTCGGTGGTGATCGTGGAGTGGGGCGAGGGCAGGGTCGAGGAGCTCTCGGAGGACCGGCTCCACGTGGTGATCGAGCGCGAGACCGGTGCACCCACGGACGGGGGCGCGCACGTACGCACGGACGAAGGCGGCGAAGGCGGCGAAGGCGGTGTGGGTACCGAGGGCGGCGGCGGTGCGGACGACGAGCGGACCCTGACGGTGACCGGCGTCGGCGAGCGGTGGCGCGGGGTGGATCTGTCCGTCCTCGGGTGACCTCCCCGGCGGGCAGTCCGCACGGCCCGTACGTCCCGACAGGTTGTCGGCAAGATGTTGCACGGGCGGCGGCGGGCGTGGTCAGATGGTCGGGAGCGCGGGTTAGGTCTGCCTCACTTGACCCGCCCGCCCAGGAGCCACGGGAGGATCCCATGCCCGCCGAAGACCGAGCGCGGAAGCCCGGCGCGCTGCCGTCGGCTCCCGGGGAGACAGGCGTTTCGATGCGTGCCCTGCTGGCCTCGTGCGCTGCCGCGGACGCGGTCTCGACGCCGCCTTCGGACGTGGAGGGGTCTGCGCCGGAGGGCGAGTGCGCGAAGCCCGGCGACGACGACGCCGGGCCGGCCACCATGACTGGGCCGGCGGGAGCTCACCCGGGCCAGGACGCCGCCTGAGGCAAGCACCCCGATCGTCTGTACGGCCCGAACCGCCTCAGCGCCCGGTACGCCGGAGCTGTGCCTCGAAGCTGTGCCCCGGAGCTGTGCCCCGAAGCCGCGGCCCGTCCCGTAGACATGGGCCGCCGAGTCCTTCAGCGGACGACCACGACCTTCGTCCCGATCGTGGCGAACAGCCACATCGCCTCACCGTCCGCACGGCGTTCCCGGATCCCGCCGGTCTGCCGCACCGGGTCCGCGTCCGGCATCGACCCGTCGAGCGCGGCGCTGAACCCTATGGTCGTGCCCTGGCTCGTCGCGAAGCGCACCACGTTCTCGACGGGCACCCCGTCCGAGCCCGTGACGTGCGGCGCGCGGGATTCGACCTTGTACGTCCCAGGCTTCGGGTCGATGGAGCTCGGGGCCACGCGGAAGGTGCGCTTCACCTCCTGGTCGGGGCCCATCAGCCAGACCCTGTTCCGGTCCAGGTCGTAGACCACGCGCTCGCCCGCACCGGAGAACGCGGGGAGGTTGGTCTCCCGCTCCTTCTCCTCCTTCTCGCGATCCGAGAGCTCCCCGGAGCTGTCGGAACCGCTTGAGTCGGAGGCGCCCGCCTTCGCGCGGTCCTGCGCGGCGCTCGCCTGGTAGGTGAAGAAACCGACGACGGCGAGGGCCGCCGCCGTAAGCGCCGCCACGACCGCTCCCGCGCTGCTGCCACGTGCCACCGTGCGCCGCCCCTTCCCGATGTCCGCCGTCCCCGCGTCGACGGTAGCAGCAGGTGACGGGGCGACGGCCGGGATCGGGAGCGGGCGGTGCAGCGGGGCGTCCACGACCGTGGTGGCCGTACCCCGGTTCCACAGGCGCGAGTTGGAGATCGCGTCGAGCTTGTGTTCGCATTGGCCGATGAGCGCGCACCGACCCCCGACAAGTTCCACAGGGTGGACAAGGACGGCACCGAATCCTTACGAGGAGTTGGCCTCGCCGGACGCCCCGCCGGTCGCCCCGGACAGACCCAGCCCGTACGACGCGCTCGCGGCGGGCCACGGGCACGGCGGCGACGGCGGCGGTGACCACGGTCGCCACGGTGACCGCGGCGTCGGGCAGGGCGCCCGGCATGCCCGCACCCGCACCGGCCCGGACGGGCTCCCCGTCGCCGGCTCCGGCCTCTACGGCAGCCCGTACGACGGCTTCCGCGGCGAAGTGCACGGTGACGCGCATGGCGACGCGCACGGTGACGAGACGCAGGAAGAGGGCTTCCTCGGGCTGGCTCTGCGCTCCGAGTACGACGAGGCCCCCGAGGACCGCATGCCCTACCTCCGCGCGGTGCGCAGGCGCCGCCGTTCGCGGGCGCGCAGGACCGTCAAGGCCGCCGTCGCCGTCGTCGTCCTGCTGGCCTTCCTCGTCGTCGGCGACCGCTGGGCGGCCCTGTACGCCGAGAACAAGGCCGCCGGGAAGGTGAAGAGCGCGCTGAAGCTGCACGCCGAGCCGGAGGTGCACATCCGTGGCTTCCCGTTCCTGACGCAGCTCGCCGGCGGGCGGCTCGACCACGTCGACATCGCGGTCCCGGACGTCCCGGCGGGCCGGATATCCGTCGCGCAGGTGAAGGGGTCCGTCGACGACGTACGGATCGTGGGCGGCGCCCCGTCCTCCATCAAGGGAGCCGTGCTGGGCCGGCTGCAGGGCGACGTGCTGCTCGACTTCGACGATCTGGACCGCGAACTCGGCACATCCCAGGTGGACTTCACCGCGGGCTCGCGCAACTCCGTACTGGCGCACGGCGAGCTGCCCGTGGCGGGCAAGCGGGTCCAGGTGGGGGCGCGCGCCCATCTGCGCCGCACCGGCGACCACGGCGTCGGCACGACCGTCGACCGCATGCGGCTCAAGGTCCCCGGCCTGTTCTCCTACACCCCCGGCAAGGACGGCGGTCTGCGGCTGGCCCGGCCGGTCGCCGAGCGCATCAAGCGCGACGCGGCGGACGCGAAGGCGCTCTTCCGGGTCGGCTCGGTCGCCGAGCGGTTCGGGCTCACCCCGGAACGTGCCGCACAGGTACGGCAGAGCGAGACGGAGCTGCGCCGTACGACAGGCGCTCCGCGTTTCGTCGACAGACTCATGAAGATCAACATGCTGGACGTACTCCTGGAGCACCCCTCGTTGCTGAAGCGCATCGGCATCGACCCCGGCCTCATCGAGAGTCTGAAGAAGATCGAGGAGCCGAAGCTGGCGGAGAAGCTGTCGCTGTCGGTACGGCTGCCCGAGGTGCCCGGTGACGTGCGGCTGCGAGAGATCTCCGTCGAGAAGGACGGAATACGGGCACAGCTGACCGGCGCCGACATGCCCTTCGGCGACGGCGCGAAGCACATGCCGCAGGGACCGGCCGGTCAGCGCTGAAGCCCGCTCCCCGGGGCGGCGCCCTCGTGCGGGCCCGCCGGCCGCGGGTCGCGCGGACCACGCAAACCAAGCGACCACGCGGACGACGCGGACGACGCTGCTCACCCAGGTCACCCGAAAGCGTCCAGTACGGGACCCCGGAAACGGCCGCTCCCCATCCGCCGTAGGCTGGCTACCGTGCTGCTGCTCGCTCTTGACACCGCCACACCGGCCATCACCGTCGCGCTGTACGACACCGACGGCGACCGCCTCCTCGCGGCCTCCGACCAGACCGACGCCCGCCGCCACGGCGAGCTGCTGCTGCCGTCGGTCGACCGGGTGCTGCGCGATGCCGGCCGTCCGCTGCGGGACGTCGACCGGGTCGTCGTCGGTACGGGCCCCGGTCCGTACACCGGGCTGCGGGTCGGGCTGGCCACCGCCGAGTCCTTCGGCGCCGCGCTGGGGATTCCGGTGCTCGGGATGTGCACGCTCGACGGCATCGCGTACGCCTCCGGCCTGGAGGTCCCGTTCGTCGTCGCGACGGACGCCCGCCGCAAGGAGGTCTACTGGGCGCGGTACTCCGACGCCCGTACCCGCGTCGGCGACCCCGCGGTGGACCGCCCCGGCGAGCTGCGCGCGGAGATCACGGCGCTGCCCGCCGTCGGCGCGGGCGCGCGGCTGTACGAGGAGGTTTTCACGGGGCTGCGTACCGACCTCCCCCTCGACCAGTCGGCCGCGGCGCTCGCGTGCCTCGCCGCCGAGCGGCTCGCCAAGGGCCAGGAATTCCCGCCGCCGCGGCCCCTCTACCTCCGCCGCCCCGACGCCCGTGTCCCCGCCAACTACAAGGTGGTCACGCCGAGGTGACCCGTACCGCCGCGGAGGACCGCCCCCGGCGGAGCGCCGACGTGGTGCTCCGCGAAATGCGCTGGTGGGACATCGAGCGCGTGCTCGGCCTCGAACACGTCCTCTTCCCCGAGGACGCCTGGACAGCGGGCCTCTTCTGGTCGGAGCTGGCGCACGCCCGGGGGCCCGGCGCCACCCGCCGCTATCTGGTCGCCGAGACGCCGGGACCCGGTGAAGAGGAGCACACCCTCGTCGGATACGGGGGCCTCGCCGCCGTCGGCGGCACCGGCGACATCCAGACCATCGGAGTCCTCCCCGCCCACCGCGGCACCGGCCTCGGCGCCCGGCTGATGGGTGAACTCCTCGCCGCGGCCGACGCGTTCGGCTGCCACGAGGTGATGCTGGAGGTCCGCGTGGACAACGCACCCGCACAACGTCTCTACGAGCGCTTCGGCTTCACCAGGATCGGCCTCCGGCGCGGCTACTACCAGCCCGGCAACGTCGACGCCCTCGTCATGCGCCTGGAGACCCCCGCCCCCTCCGCGAACTCTTCCCAAGGAACGAAGACCCATGGCTGACGAACCCCTCGTCCTCGGCATCGAGACCTCCTGCGACGAGACCGGCGTCGGCATCGTCCGCGGCCACACCCTGCTCGCCGACGCCATCGCCTCCAGCGTGGACGAGCACGCGCGCTTCGGCGGCGTCGTGCCCGAGATCGCCAGCCGTGCCCACCTGGAGGCGATGGTCCCCACCATCGAACGCGCCCTGCGCGAGGCCCGCGTCTCCGCCTCCGACCTCGACGCCGTCGCCGTCACCGCCGGGCCCGGGCTCGCGGGCGCGCTCCTCGTCGGCGTCAGCGCGGCGAAGGCGTACGCGTACGCGCTCGGCAAACCCCTCTACGGCGTCAACCACCTCGCCTCCCACATCTGCGTCGACCAGCTCGAACACGGCGCCCTGCCCGAGCCGACCATGGCGCTGCTCGTCTCCGGCGGACACTCCTCACTGTTGCTCGCCCCCGACATCACCGCGGACGTACGCCCGCTCGGTTCGACCATCGACGACGCGGCGGGGGAGGCCTTCGACAAGGTGGCCCGCGTGCTCGACCTGGGCTTCCCGGGCGGCCCCGTCATCGACCGGTACGCGCGCGAGGGCGACCCGGAGGCCATCGCCTTCCCGCGGGGGCTGACCGGGCCGCGCGACGCCCCCTACGACTTCTCCTTCTCCGGCCTGAAGACGGCCGTCGCCCGCTGGATCGAGGCCAGGCGGATCGCGGGCGAGGAGGTGCCCGTACGGGACGTCAGCGCGTCCTTCCAGGAGGCGGTCACCGACGTGCTCACGCGCAAGGCCGTCCGGGCCTGCCAGGACGAGGGCGTGGAGCATCTCATGATCGGCGGCGGCGTCGCCGCCAACTCGCGGCTGCGCGCGATGGCGGAGGAACGCTGCGCCCGCGCGGGCATCGAGCTGCGCGTGCCCCGTCCCAAGCTGTGCACGGACAACGGGGCGATGGTCGCGGCGCTCGGCGCCGAGATGGTCGCGCGGCGCCGCGCCACGTCCGACTGGGGCCTTCCCGCGGACTCCTCGCTGCCCGTCACCGAACCGCACCTGCCCGGCCGGGCGGACTCGCACTCCCACGGCCACAGCCACGGCCACTCCCACGATCACGTGCACGAACTCAGCCGGGAGAACCTCTACTCATGACCGTCGCGCTGATGTGGGAGGCCAAGGCTGCCGGCGGCCGCGGCGGCGAGCTGCTCACCTGGGCACGTGACCAGGAGCTGGCGGGAGCACCACAGCGCCGCGAGACGTACACGGCTCCCGGCGACCGCGTCCTCGTCATCACCTGGTGGTCCGCCGGGCTCTCCGCGAAGCTTCCCGAACTCCCCGATCCCCCCGAGGAGTTGACGGCCCGGCCCGTGCACCGCTGGCGCTTCGAGCAGGTCTGAGCGTACGGATCCGGCCGTACGCGGACAGCGGAACAGCAGCGGAACTGCAGCGGGACAGCGGCCGGGAAGAGGAGCGAACGGCTAGGCGCCCGCCGGTCCTTCGAGCGGCTGCCCCAGAAGCACCGTGGGCGCTCCCGCCACCCGCGTGAGGAACACCGTGCAGATGCCCGGCCCTTCGAGCTTGAGCTTCTTGCGCAGCTCCGCGGGCTCCACGGCCGAGCCCCGCTTCTTGATGGTGGCCGTGCCGACGCCGCGCTCGCGCAGCAGCGCACGCAGCCGCTTCAGCTGGAAGGGCAGCACATCGGTGATCTCATAACCCGTCGCGTACGGGGTGAAGTGCGCCTCGTCGCACGTCACATAGGCGATCGTCGGGTCGATGAGCCGGCCGTCCAGCTCCGCGGCCACCTCCGCAACGAGGTGCGCGCGTACGACCGCGCCGTCCGGCTCGTACAGATAGCGGCCGACCGGACCGGCGGGCGGATCGGCCAGCCCGCGCGACGAGAGTGAACGCGGGCCCGGCAGCAGGGTCGCCCGTACGGGGGAACTCTCCGCCGTGCCGGCCGCTCCGCTCCCCGCCCCGAACCAGAGCACGGCTTCCTTCACATCCCCCGCGTCCGAGATCCACTCCGCCTCGGCGTCGTACGGAACGGCCTCGTGCGGAATGCCCGGCGCGACCTTCAGCGCCGCATGCGAGACGCGCCGGGCCACTTCGACCGCCCACGACAGCGGTGGCGAGTACGCCTCGGGGTCGAAGATCCGGCCCTTGCCGCCACGGCGCGCCGGGTCCACGAACACGGCGTCGCAGCCGGAGACATCGGCGTCGCCCACGTCCTGGCAACGGACCTCGATGCGGTCGGCCAGCCCCAGCGCCGCCGCGTTCGCCCGTACGACGTCGCACGTCAACGGGTCGCTGTCGACGGCCAGTACGCGCATTCCGGTGCGCGCCAGCGCGATCGCGTCACCGCCGATGCCGCAGCACAGATCCGCCAGTACCGGCACGCCCGCCGCGGAGAAGCGCTCCGCCCGGTACGCGGCGACGCTCGTGCGCGTCGACTGCTCCAGGCCGTTCGGCGTGAAGTACATCCGTGCCGCGTCGTCCGCGCCGAACTTCGCCGCCGCCCGCTGCCGCAGCCGGGCCTGGGCGAGGGCGGCCGAGACCAGTTCGGGTGCGTGCGTACGGCGCAGACGCGTCGCCACGGCCAGCTCGCGGTCCGGGTCGTACTCCTCCAACGACTCCAGCAGCGCCTGTCCTTCATCGCCGAGCAGCCCGGCGAACGCCTCACGGTCCACCCCCGCATTCTCCCGTCCCGGCGGCGAACGGGCAGCCCCGGGTCGCGGGTACGAGGCTCGCACGCCTGGCACTCGTGTTGACGGAGTGCTAACCGCGGCATAATGTCGACCCTGGCACTCTCCCATTGCGAGTGCCAGACATCAGCGACAGGAAGATCCGGCACCCGCGACGACGGATCTGCCAGGTCGCCACCCCAGACATAAGACCCCGTTATGAGATCTCCGAAGGGGGAGGTCGGATCGTGACGACCGCCAGCAAGGTTGCCATCAAGCCGCTTGAGGACCGCATCGTGGTCCAGCCGCTCGACGCTGAAGAGACCACGGCCTCAGGCCTGGTCATCCCGGACACCGCCAAGGAGAAGCCCCAGGAGGGCACGGTCCTGGCTGTCGGCCCGGGCCGCTTCGAGGACGGCAACCGGCTGCCGCTCGACGTGAGCGTCGGCGACATCGTGCTGTACAGCAAGTACGGCGGCACCGAGGTGAAGTACAGCGGCGAGGAGTACCTCGTCCTCTCGGCTCGCGACGTTCTCGCGATCGTCGAGAAGTAAGTCACCGAAGCCGGAAGACACTTCTGATCCGCGCCCCGGTCCCTCCCGCATCGCATACGAGATGTACCGGGGGCCGGGGCGCGGTTCGTTCGAGAGGACTCAACAGCTCCCATGGCGAAGATCCTGAAGTTCGACGAGGACGCCCGCCGCGCCCTCGAGCGCGGCGTCGACAAGCTGGCCGACACCGTGAAGGTGACGATCGGCCCCAAGGGCCGCAACGTCGTCATCGACAAGAAGTTCGGCGCACCCACCATCACCAACGACGGCGTCACCATCGCCCGTGAGGTCGAGGTCGAGGACGCCTACGAGAACCTCGGCGCGCAGCTGGTGAAGGAGGTGGCGACCAAGACCAACGACATCGCGGGCGACGGCACCACCACCGCCACCGTGCTCGCCCAGGCCCTGGTCCGCGAAGGCCTGCGCAACGTGGCGGCGGGCGCTTCACCCGCCGCCCTGAAGAAGGGCATCGACGCCGCGGTCAAGGCCGTCTCCGACGACCTGATCGCCAACGCCCGCCCCATCGACTCCAAGGAGGACATCGCCTCCGTCGCCGGTCTGTCCGCCCAGGACAAGCAGGTCGGCGAGCTGATCGCCGAGGCGATGGACAAGGTCGGCAAGGACGGTGTCATCACCGTCGAGGAGTCCCAGACCTTCGGCCTGGAGCTCGACTTCACCGAGGGCATGGCCTTCGACAAGGGCTACCTGTCGCCGTACATGGTCAGCGACCAGGAGCGTATGGAGGCCGTCCTCGACGACCCGTACATCCTGATCCACCAGGGCAAGATCAGCTCCATCCAGGACCTGCTGCCGCTGCTGGAGAAGATCATGCAGGCGGGCGGCTCCAAGCCCCTGCTGATCATCGCCGAGGACGTCGAGGGCGAGGCGCTCTCCACCCTCGTCGTGAACAAGATCCGCGGCACGTTCAACGCCGTCGCCGTCAAGGCGCCCGGCTTCGGCGACCGCCGCAAGGCGATGCTCGGCGACATGGCGACGCTCACGGGCGCCACCGTGATCGCGGAGGAGGTCGGCCTCAAGCTCGACCAGGCCGGTCTGGACGTGCTCGGCACCGCCCGCCGCGTCACCGTCACCAAGGACGACACGACGATCGTCGACGGTGCCGGCAAGCGTGAGGACGTCGAAGCCCGCGTCGCCCAGATCAAGGGCGAGATCGAGGCCACCGACTCCGACTGGGACCGCGAGAAGCTCCAGGAGCGCCTCGCCAAGCTGGCCGGCGGCGTCTGCGTCATCCGCGTGGGTGCCGCGACCGAGGTCGAGCTCAAGGAGAAGAAGCACCGCCTGGAGGACGCGATCTCCGCGACCCGTGCGGCGGTCGAGGAGGGCATCGTCGCCGGCGGCGGCGCCAGCCTCGTGCACTCCGCGAAGGTCCTGGAGGACTCGCTCGGCAAGAAGGACGACGAGGCGACCGGCGTCGCCGTCGTGCGCCGCGCCGTCGTCGAGCCGCTGCGCTGGATCGCCGAGAACGCGGGCCTCGAGGGTTACGTCATCACCTCGAAGGTCGCCGAACTCGACCGCAACCAGGGCTTCAACGCGGCCACCGGCGACTACGGCGACCTGATCAAGGCCGGCGTCATCGACCCGGTCAAGGTCACGCGCTCCGCGCTCGAGAACGCGGCGTCGATCGCGTCGCTGCTGCTGACGACCGAGACCCTGGTCGTCGAGAAGCCGGAGGAGGAAGAGCCGGCAGCGGGTGGCCACGGCCACGGCCACTCGCACTGACGCCGACGCGTCGGGCAACCGAACCGAGGCCCGGCACCCCTCACTTGGGGGTGCCGGGCCTCTGGTTCGTGCGCTTCGGGTCCGTTTCTGGTACCGAGGCGCACGCCCCCGGCCCCACACGCGCCGGCGGCGCAACACGCACCCAGCAGAGGGCTAACGCGGGCCGAACCGCCGCCCCGTCGTCGAGGACGCCTTCGACAGCAGCTCCCTGGGAAGGAGCCTCGCCGCCCCCATGAGCGTCTTGTAACGCGCGTCCGGGATCGAGATGTTCCGGCCCCGGACCAGGTCCTTCATCGCCGCGGCCACCACCGCGTCCGCGTCCAGCCACATCCACCGCGGAACGCTGCCCGCGTCCATCCCGGCCCGCTCGTGGAACTCCGTACGTACGAAGCCGGGGCACAGCGCCATCAGCCGCACCCCCGACCCCGCCAGGTCCTTCGCCGCGCCCTGCGTGAACTGGACGACCCACGCCTTGCTCGCCCCGTACGTGCCCCGCGGCACGAACGCGGCGACCGAGGCGACGTTCACGACACCCCCGCGCCCCCGCTCCCGCATGCTCGCCGCCCCCGCCGAGGTGAGCCGCAGCACCGCCTCGCAGTGGACCTTGAGCATCGTGAGCTCGTCCTTGAGGGGGACGTCGAGGTAAGTGCCCTTGTTGCCGAACCCCGCGTTGTTGATCAGCAGATCCACGGGATGCTCCCGGTCTCCCAGCCGGTCCTCCACGGCCGAGATGCCCTTCTCCGTGGCCAGGTCGGCCGACAGGACGGACGCCTCGACACCGTGCCGGTCGTGGAGCCGAGTCGCCTGTTCCCACAGGCGGTCCTTGTCGCGGGCGACCAGTACGAGGTGGTGCCCGTCCCGGGCAAGCCGCCGGGCGAAGGCGGCGCCGAGGCCGGAGGTCGCTCCCGTGATCAACGCAGTCGTCATGGGGGCACGTTATCCGCGCTTCAGTCGGCCGTACGCCGCAGGGCCTTGCCCCGCGCCTCCGGGTGCAGCGCGTCGCCGGCCGCGAGGACGCGCGGCAGCAGCTCAGGCTCCCGTGTCAGCGCCCGGAAGAGGAAGCTGACGGTCACCTCGTGTTCCGGGCGGTGGACGATGCCGATGCCGTCGCCAGCGCACACCGCCCCCGGCTGGATGACCCGCAGATACGCGCCGGGCAGGGCCCTGTCGGTGAAGCGCTTGACCCAGCCGCGCTCGTCGAGCCAGCCCGCGAACGTACGGCAGGGAATGCGCGGCGCGGTCACCTCCAGGACCACTTGGTCCCCGATGAGCCAGCGCTCGCCGATACGCGCACCGTTCACATCCAGCCCGCGGGTGGTGAGGTTCTCGCCGAAGGAGCCCGGGTCCAGTTCCCGGCCGAGTTCGTGGGCCCAGCCGTCGAGGTCCTCGCGTGCGTACGCGTACACGGCCTGGTCGTCGCCGCCGTGGTGGCGCATGTCGCCGACGGTGTCCTCGGCGAGGGCGCTTCCGCCGGTGCCCTTCGGTCCTGGCGCGGCGACTTCGACGGGGCCGGAGGCCGGCCGTTTGTCGATGCCGGTCAGGCTCCCCGGTGCGTCGGTGTACGAGGGGGAGCGCAGCGGCTTGGCGAGGTTGACGGACAGAAGGTTCATGAGCGTCAGGCTAAATGGGTGAATCTCCGCGGACGACCGGTTTCAGCGGCGGCGGTGAACGAGGCGGCTGAGGCGGCGAGATGACGCCGACGCCGAGGCCGAAGGGGCAACGACTTCGTGTGAGGCACGGGGTGAACGTTTCTGCTCAGCTCTGGCCGTCGGGCACGGCGACGAGCCTGCTGCGGGCCCGCCCCATGAGCTCCTCGCGCTCGTCCTCCGTGAGTCCCCCCCACACGCCGTACGGCTCACGCACCGCCAAGGCGTGCGCCGCGCACTCCGAGCGGACCGGGCAGCGCATGCAGACCTCCTTCGCGGACGCCTCGCGCGCGCTGCGGGCGGCACCGCGCTCGCCCTCGGGGTGGAAGAAGAGAGAGCTGTCGACTCCGCGACAGGCGGCGAGCAGCTGCCAGTCCCACAGGTCTGCGTTGGGGCCCGGGAGGCGGGAGAAGTCTGCCATTGCGTGTCCTCTCGTCGGCGTACTTGAGGCTCGCTCTCGCTCCGTCCATTTATAGACAAATATGACTCATTGCGAACCTAGCCGAAAGAAAGCGAGAAGCAGCACTAAGTCTGCTAAATAGGGCAAAAGGTAAAAGACGCCACTCGGGGAAACCCTTCAGTGCGATGCGGCAGATCTGTGTACGCGCGATCACGTAGAGTGCTGATGGCGGTGGCCGAAACCCGTAACTCTTTTGGGTGACCGTCGTTGAGTGTGCGGAGGCGGTTGGCGGAATGATCTCGGGCACTGTTGTCCGAGGGTGTCAATCGCACAGGTGACGATTCGTAACAGCCTGGAGGCTCAAGGTGACGCGCATCAGCTGCGGAGGGCGGTCATGACATCCGTCCTCGTCTGCGACGATTCCCCGCTTGCCCGAGAGGCGCTCCGCCGCGCGGTCGCGACCGTGCCCGGCGTCGAGCGTGTGACGACGGCGGCCAACGGCGAGGAAGTCCTCCGCCGCTGGGGTGCCGACCGGTCCGACCTCATCCTCATGGATGTCCGCATGCCCGGTCTCGGTGGTGTGGAGACCGTGCGGCGGCTGCTGTCGGCCGACCCCGGCGCCCGCATCATCATGCTGACGGTGGCCGAGGATCTCGACGGAGTGGCACTGGCCGTGGCCGCGGGCGCCCGCGGCTACCTGCACAAGGACGCCTCGCGCGCGGAGCTGCGGGCCACGGTCACGCAGGCGCTGGCCGACCCGACGTGGCGGCTCGCACCCCGTCGGCTGCGTTCGGCCGAGATGGGGGCCGCCCCGACGCTCACCGCCCGTGAGATCCAGGTTCTGGAGGGCATGAGCCACGGCCGGTCCAACGCCGAGATCGGCCGGGAGCTGTTCCTCTCCGAGGACACGGTGAAGACCCACGCCCGGCGCCTGTTCAAGAAGCTCGGCGCCTCGGACCGCGCTCACGCCGTGGCTCTCGGCTTCCGCTGGGGTCTCGTTCGATAGATAGCTCACGTTCGCTCATGGCCCGCCCGTCCCCGCCTGCGAAGTTCCGCCACCCGCGGTCTTCGGGGCCGGCCCAGGGGGAAGGGCGGGGCGGCGTAAGCGGCCCAGGAATCCCGCCAGTGCCGCATGCTTGTTGTATGGAGTTCCTCGGGGACCGTTCGGTCAGGCGTGAGGGGAGGGCGCGGGAGATGAGGGCCAGTGCCCCTGCTCATAACGCTTCGGTGCACAACCAAGGGCGCGGTGCGACGGAACGCGGGGCTCAGGTGCACCATGGACCGATGCGCAACGACGGGCACGACGACACTGCGGTCGTGAGCGCACTCGTACGACGCGCCAGGGAGGGCGACGAGCAGGCCACGCACGACCTCCTCGCCCACGTCCATCCGCTGGCGCTGCGCTACTGCCGCAGGCGGCTGACCCGACTGCCGGGCGACGCAAGGCACTTCGTGGACGACCTCGCACAGGAGGTCTGCATCGCGGTGCTCTGCGCACTGCCGCGCTACCGCGACACCGGGAAACCCTTCGAGGCCTTCGTCGTGGCCATCGCCCAGCACAAGGTCGCCGATCTGCAGCGAGCTGCCATGCGCGGTCCCGGCAGTACGGCGGTGCCCTCCGACGAGATGCCCGAGCAGCCGGACGATTCGCTTGGCCCGGAGGAGCGCGCGCTGCTCAGCAGCGACGCGGCATGGGCCAAGAAGCTGCTTGCGAATCTGCCGCAGCATCAGCGCGAGCTGGTGCTGCTGCGGGTCGCCGTCGGGCTCACCGCGGAGGAGACCGGCGAGATGCTCGGGATGTCGCCCGGGGCGGTACGTGTCGCCCAGCACAGGGCGCTGAGCAGGCTGAGGGCACTGGCGCAGCAGTAGTTCCGGGCCGTTTAGCATGGACTTTCACCCCGGGCAAGCATTGGAAAGGTGTCATGACAGCGAACGACGGAGTCGGAACCGAAGCCGGAGTACCTGCGAAGTTCGCCATGCTCGGGCTGACGTTCGACGACGTGCTGTTGCTGCCCGGTGAGTCCGACATGGCTCCCGGTGAGATCGACACCGGCTCGCGGATCTCCCGCAACGTCCGCGTGAACGTACCGCTGCTGTCGGCGGCGATGGACAAGGTCACCGAGTCCAGGATGGCCATCGCGATGGCCCGTCAGGGCGGCGTCGGCGTGCTGCACCGCAATCTGTCGATCGAGGACCAGGCGGCCCAGGTCGACAGGGTCAAGCGTTCCGAGTCGGGCATGGTCGCCGACCCGATCACGATCCGTCCGGACGCGACGCTGGGCGACGCCGACGTGCTGTGCGGCCGCTTCCGCATCAGCGGGGTGCCCGTCACCGACGAGGCAGGCAAGCTGCTCGGCATCGTCACCAACCGTGACATGGCCTTCGAGTCCGACCGTGACCGGCCCGTGCGCGAGCTGATGACGCCGATGCCGCTGGTCACCGGCAAGGTCGGCATCTCGCGGAACGACGCGATGGAGCTGCTGCGCCGTCACAAGATCGAGAAGCTGCCGCTGGTCGACGACGCCGGCGTCATCAAGGGGCTCATCACCGTCAAGGACTTCGTGAAGGCGGAGCAGTATCCGCTGGCCGCGAAGGACCCGGAGGGCAGGCTCGTCGTGGGTGCGGCGGTCGGTGTCGCCGGGGACGCGTACGAGCGGGCGCAGGCGCTGATCGAAGCGGGCGTGGACTTCGTCGTGGTGGACACCGCGCACGGTCACTCGCGGCTCGTCGGCGACATGGTCGCCAAGATCAAATCGAACTCGCCGGTCGACGTCGTCGGCGGCAACGTCGCCACCCGTCAAGGTGCGCAGACGCTGATCGACGCCGGTGCCGACGGCATCAAGGTCGGTGTCGGGCCGGGCTCCATCTGCACGACGCGCGTCGTCGCGGGCATCGGGGTGCCGCAGGTGACGGCGATCCACGAGGCTTCGCTCGCCGCGCAGGAGGCCGGGGTCCCGGTCATCGGCGACGGCGGTCTGCAGTACAGCGGCGACATCGCGAAGGCCCTGGTGGCGGGCGCCGATACGGTCATGCTCGGCTCGCTCCTCGCCGGCTGCGAGGAGTCGCCCGGCGAGCTGCTGTTCATCAACGGCAAGCAGTTCAAGTCCTACCGTGGCATGGGCTCGCTGGGCGCGATGCAGTCGCGGGGCGAGCAGAAGTCGTACTCGAAGGACCGCTACTTCCAGGAGGAGGTCGGCGGCGACGACAAGCTCATCCCCGAGGGCGTCGAGGGACAGGTGCCCTACCGGGGGCCGCTCGGGGCCGTGGTGCACCAGCTGGTCGGCGGTCTCAAGCAGTCGATGTTCTACGTCGGCGGGCGCAGCGTCCCGGAGATGAAGGCGAACGGCCGGTTCGTACGCATCACTTCGGCCGGGCTGAAGGAGAGCCACCCGCACGACGTCCAGATGACGACCGAGGCGCCGAACTACTCACGACGCTGAGCCCGGCACCCACCGGGCCGCAGGGCGCCGCGTGTCGGTGATACTGGAGCGGCAGCAGAGCACAGCGCACGGCGAGAAGGGCTTCACAGGTGACTGAGATCGAGATCGGGCGCGGCAAGCGCGGGCGCCGGGCGTACGCCTTCGACGACATCGCTGTGGTGCCCAGCCGCCGCACGCGTGACCCCAAAGAGGTCTCGATCGCCTGGCAGATCGACGCCTACCGCTTCGAACTGCCTTTCATGGCCGCCCCGATGGACTCCGTCGTCTCGCCCGCCACCGCGATCCGCATCGGTGAGCTGGGCGGTCTCGGTGTGCTCAACCTCGAAGGACTCTGGACGCGTTACGAGGATCCGGAGCCGCTGCTCGCCGAGATCGCCGAGCTGGACGAGCGCACCGCGAACCGCCGGATGCAGGAGATCTACGCGGAGCCGGTCAAGGAGGAGCTGATCGGCGAGCGGATCAAGGAGGTGCGTGACGCGGGCGTGGTGACGGCCGCCGCGCTCTCACCGCAGCGAACGGCCCAGTTCTCCAAGGCGGTTGTCGACGCGGGCGTCGACCTCTTCGTCATCCGCGGCACGACGGTCTCCGCGGAGCATGTGTCGGGGGCGGCGGAGCCGCTCAACCTCAAGCAGTTCATCTACGAGCTGGATGTGCCGGTCATCGTGGGCGGTTGCGCCACTTACACGGCGGCGCTGCATCTGATGCGTACGGGCGCGGCAGGTGTGCTGGTCGGGTTCGGCGGCGGCGCCGCGCACACGACGCGGAACGTGCTGGGCATCCAGGTGCCGATGGCGACCGCCGTGGCCGATGTCGCAGCGGCGCGCCGGGACTACCTGGACGAGTCGGGCGGCCGCTACGTCCACGTCATCGCGGACGGCGGCGTCGGCTGGTCCGGCGACCTGCCCAAGGCCGTCGCCTGCGGCTCCGACGCAGTGATGATGGGCTCGCCGCTCGCGAGGGCCACGGACGCGCCGGGCCGCGGGCACCACTGGGGCATGGAGGCCGTGCACGAGGACGTGCCGCGCGGCAAGCGGATGGATCTGGGCGCCGTCGGTACGACGGAGGAGATCCTGCTCGGTCCTTCGCACACCCCGGACGGCTCGATGAACTTCTTCGGCGCGCTGCGCCGTGCGATGGCGACGACCGGCTACTCGGAACTGAAGGAGTTCCAGCGGGTGGAGGTCACGGTCACCCGGTGACCTCGGGGCGGCGGAGCCGCCCGGTCAGAGGCGGTGGGCGGCGCCCGTCGGGCTCGCTCCCCTTGTGTCGAAGAGGAGTTGGGCCTTGGCGGCCAGCCCTTGCAGGTCGTATCTGCGGTGGTGCTGGAGGAGCACGGTCAGGTCGGCGGACGCGGCGGCCTCGTACAGGGAGTCGGCCCGCGGCACCGGCTGGTCCGCGACCTGCCACTCCATGACGTACGGGTCGTGGAAGCTCAACTGTGCGCCGAGTTGCTTGAGCCGGAGTGCCACTTCGCGGGCGGGTGCGCCCTCCTGGTCGGGCAGGTCGGGCTTGTAGGTGACGCCGAGCAGCAGTACGCGGGCGCCACGCGCCGACTTGCCGTGTTCGTTGAGGAGTTCGGCGGCGCGCTGGCACACGTAGCGCGGCATGCGTCCGTTGACCTCCTGCGCGAGTTCGACCATACGCAGCGGATATCCCAGCGAACGGCTGCGGTACGCAAGGTAGTTGGGGTCGATGGAGACGCTGTGGCCGCCGACGCCGGGGCCCGGCCGGAACGCCTGGAAGCCGAACGGCTTGGTCTCCGCGCATCGGATGACGTCCCACAGGTCGACGCCGATGTCGTGGCAGAAGACCGCCATCTCGTTCACCAACGCGATGTTGACCTGGCGGAAGTTGGTCTCCAGCAGCTTCGTCGTCTCCGCCTCACGCGGGCCGCGTGCGCGTACGACCTTGGCCGCGAGGCGTCCGTAGAAGGCCGCGGCACGCTCCGTGCAGGCGGGGGTGAGACCGCCGATGACCTTGGGGGTGTTGGCGTATCCGTAGCGGCGGCTGCCCGGGTCGAATCGGGCGGGTGAGTAGGCGAGATGGAAGTCACGGCCCGCGCGCAGGCCTGAGCCCTCTTCGAGCAGCGGCTTGAGGAATTCCTCGGTGCTGCCGGGGTACACCGCGGATTCGAGTACGACGGTCGTACGGGGGCGCAGCCGGGAGGCGAGAGCGTGAGCAGCGGTGCGCACCGCGTCGAGGTTCAGCGCGCGGTCGGGCCCGAGGGAGGTCGGGGCGCAGATCAGCGCCGTACGGACGTCGCCGAGGACTTCGGGATCGGTCGTGGCGCGGAAGCCGCGGGAGATCATGCGGCGGACGGCTGCGGCGGTGAGGGCGCCGTCGGCCGGCGGGCGGCCCGCGTTGATACCGGCGACGGTCTCCTCGTCCGCGTCGTAGCCGATGGTCTCGATCCCGGCGGCGACGGCTGCCTGTGCGACCGGAAGACCCGAATGGCCCAGTCCGAGGACGGCGAGATCTGCGGGCATTGCGGCGGACATCCTTCCCCTTGGTTCCCTCGCTGGGGTGGTGAGGCCCCGTGTGTGCCGTTCCGGAGGGCGGGCCCCCGGAGGTCGCGTCGAGCTGCGCGGGCCGGTGCTTCCCGCTACTGCGCGGCGCTATAGCAAGTTAATCGGCAATATGACGGATATCTGGGATTACCCGCTCCGCGACGCCCGCGATGCGGCCGAAGTCAGGGAATTGGAGGACCATCGGCAGGGGAACACTGCCTACGTTCTGACAACACCACCGACGAACGCACGACCACACGGGAGGCAGCGGTGAGGACGGCGACACTGGGACCGGAGCAGCGTGTCAGGGCGCTGGCGCAGATGTCCGAGCGCGAACTCGACGTGCTGGTCGTCGGTGGTGGCATCGTCGGTGCCGGCACGGCGCTGGACGCGGTCACGCGCGGGCTGTCCACCGGCATCGTCGAGGCGAACGACTGGGCGTCGGGCACCTCCAGCCGCTCCAGCAAGCTGATCCACGGCGGGCTGCGCTATCTGGAGATGCTGGATTTCGCGCTCGTGAGGGAGGCGCTGAAGGAGCGCGGGCTGCTGCTTCAGCGGGTCGCTCCGCATCTCGTCAAGCCCGTGCCGTTCCTCTACCCGCTCGAGCACAAGGGCTGGGAGCGGCTGTACGCCGGTTCGGGTGTGGCGATGTACGACGCCATGTCGCTCTCCTCCGGGCACGGACGCGGGCTCCCGAGGCACCGGCACCTCAGCCGGCGGGGCGCCCTGCGGGTGGCACCGGCGCTGCGGAAGGACGCCCTGGTCGGTGCGTTGCAGTACTACGACGCGCAGGTGGACGACGCGCGCTACGTGGCCACCGTCGTCCGCACCGCCGCCGCCTACGGGGCGCACACCGCGAACCGGGCGCGGGTCGTGGGCTTCCTGCGCGAGGGCGAGCGCGTCGTCGGGGCACGAGTGAAGGACCTGGAGCAGGGCGGCGAGTACGAGGTACGGGCACGGCAGGTGGTCAACTCCACAGGCGTGTGGACGGACGACACCCAGGGGCTGATCGCGGAGCGCGGGCAGTTCCATGTGAAGGCGTCGAAGGGCATCCACCTGGTCGTGCCGAAGGACCGGATCAACTCGACGACCGGGCTGATCCTGCGTACGGAGAAGAGCGTGCTGTTCGTGATCCCGTGGGGCCGGCACTGGATCATCGGCACCACAGACACCGGCTGGGACCTGGACAAGAGGCATCCGGCCGCCTCCAGCGCCGACATCGACTATCTGCTGGACCACGTCAACTCGGTGCTGGCGGTGCCGCTGACGCGGAACGACGTGGAGGGCGTGTACGCCGGGCTCCGCCCGCTGCTGGCAGGCGAGTCGGAGGCGACGAGCAAACTGTCGCGGGAGCACACCGTCGCGCATCCGGTACCGGGACTGGTCGTCGTCGCGGGCGGCAAGTACACGACGTACCGGGTGATGGCGAAGGACGCGGTGGACGAGGCGGTGCACGGCCTGGACCGGCGGGTCGCGGACTGCGTCACCGAAGAGGTGCCGCTCGTCGGCGCGGAGGGCTATCATGCGCTGTGGAACGGGCGGGCGCGCATGGCGGCGCGTACGGGTCTGCATGTGGCGCGCGTGGAGCATCTGCTCAACCGCTACGGCACGTTGACGGAGGAGCTTCTCGAACTCGTCGCCGACGACCCGAAGTTGGGTGAGCCGCTCCCCGCCGCCGACGACTACCTCAAGGCGGAGATCGTCTACGCGTGCACGCACGAGGGCGCGCGCCACATCGACGACGTGCTCACACGCCGTACGCGCATCTCGATCGAGACCTTCGACCGGGGTACGCGCAGCGCGCGGGAGGTCGCAGAGCTGATGGCCAAGGTGCTGGGATGGGACGCCGGCCAGATCGACCGCGAGGTCGAGCACTACGAGAAGCGGATCGAGGCGGAGCGCGAGTCGCAGCTCCAGCCGGACGATCTGACGGCGGACGCGGCGCGGTTGGGAGCGCCGGAGATCGCGCCGGTGTGAGGCCGGTGGGGAACCCGCTCGCCTGGTGGTCCGACGGAATCGTTGACGATGTGTGAGGCGGCGTGTGGGAAGGCGTCGGGATGTGTCCGCGCTGCGCCGCCCCCGTACGCGGTGTGACGGCGCAATGGTTCACAATGAGGAGGGGCTGGGGTGGGCCATCGCTGAGGGAACACAAGGGGATTCATGAGCGAGGACGCGGGTCGGCTGGTAGGGGGTCGCTATCGGCTGGGGGAAGTTCTCGGCCGGGGTGGCATGGGCACCGTGTGGCGCGGCGAGGACGAAGTCCTGGGCCGAGCGGTCGCGGTGAAGGAGCTCCGGTTCCCCTCCAGCGTCGAGGAGGACGAGAAGCAGCGGCTCATCACCCGTACTCTGCGCGAGGCGAAGGCGATCGCCCGTATCCGCAGCGGCAGCGCGGTGACGGTCTTCGACGTCATCGACGAGGACGACCGCCCGTGGATCGTGATGGAGCTCGTCGAGGGCGCTTCGCTCGCCGATCACATCCGTAAGGAAGGGCCGCTCACGCCGCAGCGCGCGGCGGAGGTCGGGCTCGCGGTGCTCGACGTGCTGCGTGCCGCGCACCGTGAAGGGGTCCTGCACCGCGATGTGAAGCCCTCCAACGTGCTGTTGGAGGACGTCACAGGTCGCGTCGTGCTGACCGACTTCGGCATCGCGAAGGTCGAGGGCGATCCGTCGGTGACGTCGACGGGCATGCTGGTGGGTGCTCCCTCGTACATCTCGCCCGAGCGCGCCCGCGGGAAGCCGCCGGGTCCGCCCGCCGATCTCTGGTCGCTGGGCGCTCTGTTGTACGCGTCGGTCGAGGGCCACCCCCCGTACGACAAGGGCTCGGCCATATCCACGCTGACGGCGGTGATGACGGAGCCGGTGCCGCCGCCGGAGCAGGCCGGCGAGCTGGAAGAGGTGATCTTCGGGCTGCTGTCGAAGGACCCGGACAAGCGGCTCGATGTGGCGGGCGCGCGTGGGCTGCTGGAGCCGGTGGCGTCGGGTGCCGGAGGGGGCGGGGCCGTGGAAGCGGCCGCTGCTCCCGTACAGGACGGCGGGACGACGGCGGTGCTGTCGCCGAAGCCCGGCAAGGGCGCGGAGAAGGACAAGTCCAGGTCCAAGTCGGAGTCCCAGGACAAGCCTCAGGACAAGGCCAAGGACAAGGACAAGGCCAAGGGCAGCAAGGACGAGGGCGCCGGCGGGGAAGCGGACGCCCGGTCCGGCAAGGGGGGCAGGAAGCCGTCCGCGAAGTCGGCGTCCCGGCCCGGGAGTTCGAAAGCCGCCGGTGCTGCGGCTGCCGGAGCCGGAGCGGCGGCAGGAGCGGCGGCGGGTACCGCGTCCGCGACCGGCGACGACGCCGCGGGAGCGGATGGCTCGGACGGTGACGGAGCCGGCGGCGACGAGACCCACGCGCCCGTCGCCTCAGGGGCGGTTGCGCGGGCCGGCGACAAGGGGGCGGGCAGCCCGGCGTCTCCGTCGGGCGGCGGCGGCCTGGCATCGGCGACGACGGCGCTGACGCAGCTCACGCAGCGCTTCTCGCGGCGCACGCTGACCGTCGCGGCCGTGGCGGTCGCGGCGGTGCTGGCGCTGCTCGCGGTCTTCGCCCTCGATGACGGCGGTGGCGGTGGTGGTGGCAAGTCCGGTAAGGACGCCGCGAGTTCGGGAGCGGGCGGTGGCGCCGAGCGCGACAAGGGCGAAGGCGGCGCGGGCGCCGGCAAGAAGGAGGACAAGGGCGGCGAGGAGAAGGAGACCCCCTCCCCGGACCCGAACGCCTCCTCCGGTGGCGAAGGGGACGAGGAAGAGCCCGGCGGTGGCCCTTCGTTGCCCGAGGACTACACCCAAGTCACCGACAAGCGCTTCCACTTCAGCATGGCGATGCCGGAGGATTTCGCGCGCTCGGGAACGGCCGGACGCAACTCCGGCGCCCGGTACTCCGACGGCGGTCTGCCCAAGCTCCAGGTGGACTTCAGCCCCGATCCGCTGAAGGACGCAGCCGCGGGCTGGCGTGATCTGGAGCCGGCCGTGAAGGGCAACAGCAGCGGATACCGCCAGATCAGCATCAAGAGCGTGAAGTGGCGGGGCTATCCGACCGTCGGCGACTGGCAGTTCGAGCGTGACGAGAACGGCGAGAAGGTACGGGTGCTCAACCGCGGTTTCCGGGTGGACGATTCACGCGGCTACGCGATCATGATCACCTGCAAGGCCGACAAGTGGGACGACGAGGAGTGCCGGACGCTGCGGAAGACGGCGTTCAAGACCTTCAAGCCGCTCGGCTGAGCGTGGTTCCCCGCCCTCGTTCCGGGGGACGTTGGGGTTGAGGCGGAATCGGGCAAGCGTTTTAGGTGAGTGAGGCCTGCTGCGGGCCGTACGCGGCTGAGGAGTCCCCGAGTCCGCCCGCACCGGACAGCTCAGGCACGTATCGTGAATGGCCGCAGACCGGTATCCGTCCGTAAAGATGCGGATGCGGTGTGGAATTGACGGTCTCGCACGCTGTGGGGAGGCGTCGTGGACGACTACGCGGACAATGCGGGACGGCTGCTCGCCGACCGCTACCGCCTGCCCCAACCCACTGCCGACTCTTACCAGTTGACGGAGTCGGTGGCCTACGACACGGCCAGCGGCCAGGAAGTGCTCGTCCGTCAGGTCCCGTTGCCCGAGGTCGTCGAGGCGGAGGTGCTGGGCGACGGCGGCGCGGGCGGCGCGGGCGACGGAGCCGCACAGGCAGGCGCCCTCCGGGGCTCGATAGGGCGTGCCACGCGCAGGCCCGCGGATCCGGTCGTACGGCGGGCCGTCGAAGCCGCGGTCTCGGCCGCCAACCTGCCCGACCACCCCAGGCTCGACCAGGTCTTCGACGTCTTCGTCGAGGGGGACGGGCTGTGGATCGTCAGCGAGTTGCTGCCGGCTACGCCGCTCGCGGCGCTGCTGTCGCACCAGACGCTGACCGCGCACAGGGCCGCGGAGGTCGCCGCGGATGTGCTGACCGCGCTGCGTGTGGTGCACGCGCACGGCTGGACCCACCGCAATGTCACCCCCCGCACCGTCCTGATCTGCGACGACGGACGGGCTCTGCTGACGGGGCTCGCGGTCGGCGCCGCGCAGGAGGCGCTGTGCGGCTACAGCCCGCACCCGGATTCCGGGCGGGTGGCGCTGCCGCCCAGCGGCAGCATTCCGGGGGAGGCGCGGCGCGGCGGCGGTGCAGGCGGTGCAGGCGGTTCAGACGGTCACGGCGGGAGAGGCGGGGCGAGTGCGGACGAGGGCCGGGGGACCGGCGCGGGCGATGGTCCGGGCGGTGGTCCGGGAGAAGGTGACGGGCCGTCGAACGCGCCCGAGGGGCCCGCTCCCGCACCGTGGTCGGGCATCTCGCTGCCCGACGGCTTCGCCGCCCGGCAGGAGGACGAGCCGTACGGCCACCGCCCCGACCGCTACGGGTCCGACGGAGGCCGTGGTCACGAACCGGGCCGTGGTCACGAACCGGGCCGTGGTCACGAACCGGGCCGTGGCCAGGAACCGGGCCGCGACTACGGGACCGGCGATCACCCGGACTCCGGCCGAGGGCCGCGGGGCATCTTCGGCCTCCAGGGGCTGAGCCACGGCAGCGGGGCGGCGGAGCAAGAGGACGAGCCCGTACGCCACGGTTACGAGACCGGCAGGCGAGGCGGGCGCAGCGGTGCCATCGCGGCGTACCAGGCGGGTGCGCGGCGAGGGGCCGCGGCCCGCGCGCACAGCGCGGATCCGGAGGAGCAGGAGCAAGGACGCCGGCCGGAGAGGCCGCAGCGGGACGAGGCCGGGGAGACGGGCGCGCGGGACGACTGGTGGAACCGCTCGGCGTCGGCGCCCCCGACGACCGGTCCGCACACCACGCCGGACGACTTCGTACGCTGGCTGCCGTCCGGGGAGGACGAGGTCACGCCGAGCGATCTTCCGGGTTCGCGGGTGCCCAACAGCCTTCCGGTGAAAGCGACTTGGCGTCCCGCCGAACCCGAAGCCGGGGCCGAATCCGGGGCCGGACCCGGGACCGGCCCGGAGTCCGGGCCGCGTCCGGCGGCCGCCGGGCACACGGGTGACGCGTTCACGGACGCGTTCACGAAGGCCCCGCACTCGCAGGAGCCGGACACGGACGACCCGTACGGCGAAGCCTCGTACGACGAGGCCTCCTTCGACGACCCGTACACGGACGACCCCTACGACGACGCCCCGGAGAACCGCCCCTGGGGCGGCGAGGGCGCGGAGGAGCCAGGCGCGCCGGAAGGCTTCCACGGGCCGACCACCGCACTCGCGGCCGAACGTGCACGGCAGGCCCGGATGACGGTCGTCGGAGCGGTCGGCGAGCGGTGGGCGCCGGAGCAGGCCGGGCCCGTCCACCGGAACTGGCGGCTCGCCCCGCCCGTCGGTCCGGCCGCCGACCTGTGGGCGCTGGGTGTGCTGCTCTTCCGTGCGGTGCAGGGCCATGCGCCCTATCCCGAGGACGACGTCGCCGAGTTGGTGCAGATGGTCTGCGGCGAGCCGCCCGCCTTCGCCGAGGAGTGCGGCGCGCTGCGTCCCGTCGTCGAGTCGCTGCTGCGCCAGGACCCCACGGAGCGCCCCGACTTCGAGGAGCTGAGGGGCTGGCTGCGGTCGCTGGTGCGCTCCGCGCCGGAGCCCGACGCCGGCTGGCACACGGTGTACGCCCCGTCCCTGGACCCGGGCGGTACGTCCGACCCGCGGCGGCTGCCGATACTGCGCCGCCGCGGCGAACTCGTACGCAGACGGAGGGCTGCCAGACGGGCTGCCCGCGCCGAACAGCGGCAGCAGCACAGACAGCAGCAACGCCAGCAACGGCAGCACCGCAAGCAGCAACGCCCCCCGCAGCACCCGCAGGCCCCGCAGTCCTCGCAGCACCGGCACGAGCCGTACCGGCACGGGCAGCAGCAGCTGCACCCGCATGAGCCGCACCCGCATGAGCCGCACCCGCACGAGCCGCATCCGCAAGCGCAGGACGTGCCGTACCCGCAGGACGTGCCGCTTCAGCAGGCCGCCGGCCCCGTACCGCCGAAGCCCCGCAAGGCGCCGAAGCCGCAGCCCGAACGGGCAGCCCGTGAACAGGCCGCGCCCGTACGCCAGAAGAAGCAGCGGCAGGGTGCGGGCCCCCGCAGGCTGGGCGGCGTGCTGGTCGGGCTGGTGCTCGCGGGGCTGGTCGCCGCGATGATGTACGCGGTGTGGTTCATGCCCGAGAGCGACACGGCCGGTGCCCCGAACCAGCAGCGCGGTTCGGTGGGCGGCGAGAGCCGCTCCCCGCAGCCCGGTGAGGACGGCGGGGGAGAGGCGCAGGGCGGCGCCGCCGGCGACGGCAAGGGAGGCGGCGGAGGCAGCGCGGAGAAGCCGCGGCCGTCCGCGCCCGCGGGCAAGGCACCGGAGGGCTACAAGCTCAGCCGGGACCCGGCCGGTTTCCAGGTCGCCGTCCCCGAGGAGTGGAACCGGCGGTCGACTACCGGCCGCGGCCAGATCCGCTACAACGGCGGCGGGGTCGAGATGGTAGTCGTCAACGGCCGGGACAGCGTACGGAAGTACGGCAAGGACCCGATGGCCTACCAGAGCGACGACGAAGCGGAGTTGAAGGCCTACCGTGCCTCGGACTGGGCGTCGACCTCCGGGCTGCGGCGCATCGATGTGGGCGAAACCGCCATGGCCGAGGGCACGTTCAGCTGGAAGGACGGCGGCCGGGACGTGTACGCGCGCAACCGGGCGATGATCCTCGACGGGCGCTACCACGTGCTGATGGTGATGGGCTCGAAGGGCAAGAAGCAGGAGATCGACCGGCACTTCGAGTCGGTGGCCGACACGTACAGGCCGACGGGCGGCTGAATTCCCGCGCGTCGGCGTCGGCGTCGGCGGCTGCCGCGCGTCCGCCGCGCAGCGCCCTTGCGCTCGTCGCGCGCTCTCGCCTCGCGCTCGCCGCGCCCCGCGGTCCCGTGGGCCGCGCCCGCCCGTATCCGCCCCGCCCGGTACCCGCCCCGCCGGGTGCGCCCGCACCGCGCGCGCCGGCGTTGTCGCTTCGGCTCGCCTCCCGCCCGTCTCGGTGGCACCGCGCGCCTCCCACGCGCTCGCTCCGCGCCGCCTCGCCGGGTGCGCCCGCACCGCGCGCGCCGGCGTTTTCGCTTCGGCCGGCCTCCCGCCGTCTCGGTGGCACCGCGCGCCTCCCACGCGCTCGCTCCGCGCCGCCTCGCCGGTGCCTCGCGGCCCTTGGCGGCTGCGCTCGCGGCTCCGTTGCGCCAGCGTTCACTGGCAGATTCGGTGAAAGTGGTTACCGTCGGGTATGCAGCGTGTTTCCGTGGTCGTAGTCTCTCCCGCATGACGGACACGCAGGACACCCGAGGCTCCCAGGCAAGCGGCGACGACCGCGGAAGCAACGGCGACGCGACAGGCGGCAGCGACCCCGTGGCCGGCCCCGAGAGCAAGACCGCGGACCAGACCGCGAGCAAGGCCGCGGACAAGGCTGCGGAGAAGGCCGCGAGCAACGCCGGGGGCAAGGTCGCGAGCACGCATGCCGGGGACCACGCCGGAAACCCCGTGGCCCCCACCCCCGCAGGGGCGCGTACGGCCGCCGACGTCGTCACCGCCGAGCTCGTCGCGCAGCTCTCCGAGGGAGTGATCGGCAGCGGCCGCACGTCCAGTCACACGCCTTTCACGGGGAAGAAGCTGGCCGAACTGCCGGAGTCCACACCGGAGGACGTCGCCTTCGCCTTCCACCGTGCGCGCGAGGCGCAGCGCGCGTGGGCGGCCACCCCCGTACGGGAGCGCGCCGCCGTCCTGCTCCGCTTCCACGACCTGGTGCTGCAGCGGCAGAACGAGGTGCTGGACCTGATCCAGCTGGAGACCGGCAAGACCCGGCTGCACGCGCACGAGGAGGTGCAGGCCGTTGCCGTCGCCGCCCGCCACTACGGGCGCCGGGCCGCCGCCTATCTCCGTCCCAAGCGGCACACGGGCGCGATCCCCGTGCTCACCAAGGTCGCCGAGCACCGCCACCCCCGCGGCGTCGTGGGGCAGATCGCGCCGTGGAACTACCCCCTCGAACTCTCCGTCGGCGACGCGCTTCCCGCTTTCGCCGCGGGCAACGCCGTCGTGATGAAGCCCGACACCGAGACCGCGCTGACCGCGCTGTGGGCGCGCCGGCTGCTGATCGAGGCCGGGCTGCCGAAGAACGTGTGGCAGGTCGTCCTCGGTGAGGGTCATGTGATCGGTCCGGCGGTCGTCCAGCGTGGCGACTACGTCTCCTTCACCGGCTCCACCAGGACCGGCCGCGGCGTCGCGCAGAAGGCCGCCGAGCGCCTCGTCGGCGCCTCGCTGGAACTCGGTGGCAAGAACGCCATGATCGTGCTGCCGGACGCCGACTTGAACAAGGCCGCGGCGGGTGCAGTGCGCGGTGCCTTCTCCTCCGCCGGCCAGCTGTGCATCTCGATCGAGCGGCTGTACGTGCACGAGTCGGTGGCGGACGCGTTCGTGGAGCGCTTCGTCGCCCGTACGAAGAAGCTGCGGCTCGGTTCCGCGCTCGCGTACGGGGCCGACATGGGGTCCCTCGTCTCGCAGAAGCAGCTCGACAACGTCACCCGGCACATCGAGGAAGCGGTCGCCAAGGGCGCGAAGGTGCTCGCGGGCGGGCGCGCACGGCCGGACGTCGGTCCGCTCTTCCACGAGCCGACCATCCTCGACGGAGTCGAGTCGCCGATGGCCGTGTGCGCCGAGGAGACCTTCGGGCCCGTCGTCTCCGTCTACCGCTTCGCGGACGAGGACGAGGCCGTCGAGCTCGCCAACGCCACGTCGTACGGCCTGAATTCGAGCGTCTGGGGCCGTGACGGCCGCCGGGCGCGCCGGGTCGCGGCGCGGCTGCGCAGCGGAACCGTCAACGTCAACGAGGGCTACGCGGCGGCGTACGGCAGCGTGCAGTCCCCGATGGGCGGCATGGGCGACTCGGGCCTCGGCAGGCGGCACGGCAGCGAGGGCATCCTCAAGTACACCGAGTCGCAGACCGTGGCGCACCAGCGGGTGCTGCCGATGGCGCCCTCCTTCGGCATGGACGACGCGATGTACGCCAAGTTCATGAGCGTGTCCCTCAAGGCGCTGAAGGCGCTGCGTTTCCGCTGACTTCCGCTGACTTCGGCCGGCGCGACGCGTCGAGCCGACCCACCTCCACGCCCCCGACCCGTCCCCGTACAACCGATCCCCGAGCCGCACCACTCGCACCGGAGGCCCACCGTGTCCGAGGAGAACTCCGCCCAGAACGAGGGCGGTTCGTACGACTACGACGTGATTGTCATCGGTTCCGGCTTCGGCGGTTCCGTCTCCGCTCTCCGTCTCACGGAGAAGGGGTACAGCGTCGGAGTGCTGGAGGCCGGACGGCGCTTCACGCGCGAGACCCTGCCCAGGAACTCCTGGGACACGAAGAAGTACATATGGGCGCCCGCGCTCGGCCTCTACGGCATTCAGCGCATCCACGTGCTCAGCAATGTCATGATCCTGGCAGGCGCGGGCGTCGGCGGCGGTTCGCTGAACTACGCCAACACCCTCTACGTGCCGCCGAAGGCCTTCTTCCAGGACCGTCAGTGGGCCCATATCACCGACTGGCAGGAGGAGTTGAAGCCCTTCTACGACCAGGCGCAGCGCATGCTCGGCGTACGCCTCAACCCGACGATGACGCCCTCGGACGAGCATCTGAAGACGACCGCCGAGCGGATGGGCGTCGGCGACAGCTTCCATCTGGCGCCCGTCGGCGTCTTCTTCGGCGACGGCAAGGACGCGGACGGCGAGGCCACGGCCGAGCCGGGCGGCGAGGTGGCCGACCCGTACTTCGGCGGAGCCGGCCCCTCGCGCAAGGCGTGCGCGGAGTGCGGCGAGTGCATGACGGGCTGCCGGCACGGCGCGAAGAACACCCTCAACGAGAACTATCTCCACCTCGCCCAGCAGGCGGGCGCGGTCGTCCGCCCGATGACGACCGTGCGCGAGGTGGCGGAGCTGCCGGACGGGCATGGCTTCGAGGTCACCACCGTCGCGACGGACAAGCAGAAGGGCCCTCGTACGGTGCTGCGCGCCCGCAAGGTCGTCGTCGCGGCCGGCACGTACGGGACGCAGACCCTGCTGCACCGCATGCGCGACAACGGCACGCTGCCCCGTCTGTCCGAACGTCTCGGAGAGCTGACCCGCACCAACTCCGAGGCCCTGGTGGGCGCTCAGACGATCCCCCGCCGCTACCGCAAGAAGTGGAAGGACGGCCGGAAGCTCGACTTCACGCGAGGCGTGGCCATCACCTCCTCCATCCACCCGGACGAGCACACGCACATCGAGCCCGTCCGTTACGGCAGGGGCTCGAACGCGATGAGCGCCCTGACCACCCTCCAGGTCAACCATGAGACCAAGCTGCCCAAACTGCTGGGGCACCTGGTCACCTGCCTGCGCCATCCGAATCTCTTCATCCGGTCGCTCTCCGGGCGCAAGTGGTCCGAGCGGATCATCATCGGTCTGGTGATGCAGACGCACGACAACTCCCTGACCACGTACAGGAAGCAGAAGGGCCTCGGGAAGGGCCTGCTCACGGCCCGCCAGGGGCACGGTGCGCCAAACCCGGCCTACATTCCCGAGGGTGCGGAGGCGGCACGGATACTCGCCGACGAGATCAACGGCTTCGCGGGCACCAACCTGGGTGAGCTGACGGGCATGCCGCTCACGGCGCACTTCCTCGGCGGCTGCCCGATCGGAGCGGATGCGGACAGCGGCGTCATAGACCCGTACCACCGGCTCTACGGGCACCCGGGCATCTCGGTCGTGGACGGCTCCGCCGTCTCCGCGAACCTGGGCGTCAATCCCGCGCTCACCATCACGGCGCAGGCGGAGCGCGCGATGTCGCTGTGGCCGAACAAGGGCGAGGAGGACTCACGGCCGGGACAGGGCTCGGCGTATGTGCGCATGGCGCCCGTCGCGCCGCGCGAACCGGCGGTGCCGGAAAGCGCGTTCGGGGCGCTGCGGCTGACGATCCTGCCCGTGCCGGAGGTGCCCGCGAAGAGGCCTGAGTCGGCACGGGAGAGGGCGGACGTGGAGTAGGCCGCGCCCCACCAGGCCGTCCCCCCGCCGCCCGGCAGCAGCCCCGAAAGGGCCGCCGGGCGGCGGCGGTTGCGTTTCGGGGACATGCATTCGGGACGTGTGCGTTTGGGGATCCGAGCGCTCGGGACATGTGTGTTCGGGACATGGGCGTTCGGGATGTGTCTTCGGACGCGACGTGCGAAGGGCCCCGTGGAGCCGACCGGGTGGTGGGCGGCGCCGCGGGGCCCTTGGCGTTCAGTACGGGCGTCAGGGCAGCGCCCGTACTGAAGGAGCGGCACCGGGGGGTAGTGCCGCCTAGCCGTCCCGAATCGCGGCAGCACGCTGCAGCGCCGGTCAACGGCTGGGTCCTGAACGGGAGTTCGTGTGCATCGTGCTGGATGTGCTGGCGAGGCGCAAGGCGTTGGGCGCACTCAGTCACGGCATCCGTACCGCCTGGCCGGAACTTTTACGGTCGGCCGAGAATCTCCCGAGAATTTCCTGATCCGGGGATGCCGCATTCCGCGGAGCGGCCGGTCCAGGGCGTCCCCGGGACCGGCCACTCTCTCCCCGTACGGGGAGAGTTGGTGACCGGGCTGCTGTCCCCTGCTGACCGGTCACGCGCGCCGGAGCGAGGTCCCACGACACTTCCGCCTCCGCCCACGGGGAGGAACGGGCGTCTCATCGCTGCGATGGCGCTGCCCCGAACCGCCGGACGTCCGGCCGGCATCGGGGTCACCGGGACCAACGAACCGCCTCACCGGGCGGTCACGCACCGTACGGGTGACCGCCATGTACGAACGCACCGCTGTCCTGGGGCAGTCGTGCGCCGGGGGTTCACAACTGCCCCCGGCAGAGCGCAAGCAGAGTCATCGCGAGCTGGGTGCCGGGCCGGCCCAGTTCGCCCCGGTAGCGGTCGAGGATCTCCATCTCGCGGGCCAGCTGCACTCGCCGCCCTCCGGCCTCGATTCGTGCCTGCTGGATGCCCGCGGAGACCGTCCTGCGTTCCTGGACGAGCGCGATGATGCGGGCGTCCAGCTCGTCGATGCGGGAGCGCGCGGCGGTGGTCGCCTCCACCGTGCCGTCCCCGGATTTCCGGTCTCCGGACTTCCGGTCTCGGGATTTCCCGTCTCCGGATTTCCCGTCCTCGCTCGTGCCCGGGGTGGTCGGCCGGGGCGTCGTCCGTGCGGTTTCGGTGCTCATGGTGTTCGGTCTCCGTCCTGGTGGCTCGTGCCGTGCTCGTATCTGCGGCCGAGCCCTGGACCTCGCGGCCCGAGGGAGCGGAAACGACAGGCGCCCCGGGCCTTGATCGGCCCGGGGCGCCGGTAAGTCGCTTGTCAGTGGATCAAGCAGCTCGACCATGGCAGCCGGACGGGCCGGTGCCATAGGTAAACCAGAAGCTGGTCGTGACGGGCTGCTCGAACATGGCCGCCAGTATGCACGGGCCGGCCCCGGAGGCCAAGCTGGAGCCCTGCGGTCTCCCGTTAGAATCGGCCGTACGAAGTGAGCACGTGCTCTGCGCTTCAGTACGGCGCTTCCACGCCGTCCGACGCCCTTCCACACCCCCGTACCACCCGCCGCAAGGCCGAAAGGCAGCCGCTCCGTGGCATCAGCGCCCGCCCCTCGGGGCACAGGCTCCCCGGAATCCGCCTCCGCCTCCGTCTCCGTCTCTCCGGATGCTCCGGATGCTCCGGAGACGGTCCTCGTGGTCGATTTCGGCGCCCAGTACGCGCAGCTCATCGCGCGCCGCGTGCGTGAGGCGCGGATCTACAGCGAGGTCGTCCCGCACACCATGCCGGTGGAGGAGATGCTCGCCAAGGGCCCGAAGGCGGTCATCCTCTCCGGCGGCCCCTCGTCCGTGTACGCCGACGACGCCCTGTCCCTCGACGGCTCGCTCTTCGACGCCGGCGTCCCCGTGCTCGGCCTGTGCTACGGCTTCCAGCTGATGGCGCAGGCGCTCGGCGGCACCGTCGACAACACCGGCAGCCGCGAGTACGGGCGTACGGACCTGTCCGTCTCGAAGGGCGCCTCCACCCTCTTCGAGGGCACGCCGTCGCACCAGCAGGTGTGGATGTCGCACGGCGACGCCTGCTCCGCCGCCCCCGAGGGCTTCACCGTCACAGCGTCGACGGACGTGGTCCCGGTCGCCGCCTTCGAGAACGACGGGCGCAGGCTCTACGGCGTCCAGTACCACCCCGAGGTGATGCACTCCACCCACGGTCAGCAGGTGCTGGAGCACTTCCTCTACCGCGGCGCCGGTATCTCCCCGACCTGGACGACCGCGAGCATCGTGGACGAGCAGGTCGCGTCGATCCGCGAGCAGGTCGGTTCGAAGCGCGCCATCTGCGGGCTGTCCGGAGGCGTGGACTCCGCGGTCGCCGCCGCCCTCGTACACAAGGCCGTCGGCACGCAGCTGACCTGCGTGTACGTCGACCACGGGCTGATGCGCAAGGGCGAGACCGAGCAGGTGGAGAAGGACTTCGTGGCGGCCACGGGCGTCCAGCTCAAGGTCGTCGACGCCGCCGAGCGCTTCATCTCCGCGCTGGCCGGAGCGTCGGACCCGGAGCAGAAGCGGAAGATCATCGGGCGTGAGTTCATCCGGGTCTTCGAGCAGGCGCAGGCCGAGCTCGTCGCCGAGGCGGGGGCGGCCGGCGAGGACGTCGCGTTCCTCGTGCAGGGCACCCTCTACCCCGACGTCGTCGAGTCCGGCGGCGGTACCGGCGCGGCCAACATCAAGTCGCACCACAACGTGGGCGGCCTCCCCGAGGACCTGGAATTCGAGCTGGTCGAGCCGCTGCGCAAGCTCTTCAAGGACGAGGTCCGCATGGTCGGGCAGGAGCTCGGCCTGCCCGAGGAGATCGTGCAGCGCCAGCCGTTCCCCGGTCCCGGCCTCGGCATCCGCATCATCGGCGAGGTCACGCGCGAGCGCCTCGACGTGCTGCGTGAGGCCGACGCCATCGCCCGCGAGGAGCTGACGGCCGCCGGCCTGGACCGGGACATCTGGCAGTGCCCGGTCGTGCTGCTGGCCGACATCCGCTCGGTGGGCGTCCAGGGCGACGGGCGTACGTACGGACATCCGGTGGTGCTGCGTCCCGTCTCGTCCGAGGACGCCATGACCGCCGACTGGTCGCGGCTGCCCTACGACGTGCTGGCCCGCGTCTCCACACGCATCACGAACGAGGTCTCCGGCGTCAACCGTGTCGCCCTCGACATCACGAGCAAGCCGCCGGGCACGATCGAGTGGGAGTGAGCCGGGTGGAGCCGTGCCGCATGCGGCACCCCGGCGACTCCCGCCTGACGCTGCCCCGGTGATCTCGGGTGCCGTCCGCCCGCAGCGGTAGTTTGCCCGGGTGACGGATATCGGGGGGCGGCCTCGCCGCCGCGACAGGCGGAAGCGGATCATCGGTGCCGCTGCCGCCGGAGCGGTCGTGCTCGGCATCGCCGTCGCGGTCGTCGAGCCGTACGCGAACGACTGGTGGGTCGCACGCAACGCCTGCGGCGGTGCACTGCCCGAAGGCGTCCTCGAGGACCTGGGTGCCGGCCCGGCCGACGACGACGGACATCTCTACGCACACGAGGAGACCGTCGACCAGCGGCTCGGCCGGTACCGCTGCGAGGTGAACGACGCGTCGTCCGGCCGGGGCTACCGCTTCCGGTCATCCGCCTACACCTCCCGCGACGACGTCGAACGGCACCTGTCCGACGACTTCTCCGGACGTGAACCCGCCCGGCTGGCGCTCCCCGCCGGGCTCCCCGGATACGAGTCGCAGCGCGGCGATCTCGTGCTGGCGCTCGGCTGTCCACGGCTGGGCGAGGACGGCTCGGGGAAGCCGAAAAGGCTGCACACCAGGGCGCAGATCCCCGGCTACTTCGGTCACGAGGAGTCCGGCGACGAGCCCGGGATCGACGCGTCCTACGACGCCGGTGCGCGCGCCGCCGTCGCCTTCGCCAACCAGGCGTCGCGGAACCTGCGTTGCGGGGCGAAGCCACTGGAGGTACCGGCGGAGGTCGCCCGGCCGGCGCCGGTGCCGCTGGGGGAGACGGCGGGTACGCCGTGCGGGGCGCTCGCCCGCGCGCCGCTGGCGCGGGAGGGCGCATGGAGCGTGCAGGTACGGATGTCGAAGCGTGCCCCGGTGGGGAGCTGCCTGCTGGCGCGCGACCGTGACCGCGCGGGGTCCGGCCGGGCCGCGAAGAAGACCGAGGTGCTCGACCTCACGGCGTTCCACGGCGAATTCTCCGGAGGGATGTGGAAGGCCGCGGGCAGGGAGAAGCCGTGGGTGAGCAGCACGGAGGGCTGGGCGACGGCGCGCTGCGACGGAACTGAGGCCGTCTTCCGGGTGCGGGCGCTCGGCGAGGACGGCCGGGCGCCGGTGCTGAGCGCCGGGGAGCTGCGGTCGGTGCTGGCCGACTTCGCGGAGCGGCAGGCTGCCGGGCGAGGCTGCACGAAGCCGCGGGTACCGTCGGGGACTTCGGACGGCGGGCCGAGGGCGTGAGGGTGTGAGGGGCGGCGGGGTGACGGCTGACAAACATTGAAATTTGTCAGCTGAAATCTGATATCCGACGGCTGATATCCGCTCGCTGATATCGGGCCGCTCACCACAAGCACCGTGCCCCCGCCCCGGGTTGCGGGACGGGGGCACGGCCGCTCAACTCTGCCCTTACCGCTGCCGGTTCAGCAGATCAGCGCTCGGGCCCGGTCCGTCAGCAGGGCTTGATCTTCCACACGGGGGTCCAGGACGCCGTGCCGGTGTCCTTGGCCCGGTTCGTCCAACGCAGGCTCCCGTTCCGGTTGTAGAAGCGCGCGACCGTGCCGGAGGTCTGGTTGTTGTTGAACGTGCCGTCGCCGATTCCGTAGAAGTTGTACGTGCCGCAGCGGTAGTAGTCGTACCGCTTGCCGCGGCCGTCGATGATGCACAGGTGCCCGTGTGCGCAGGCGGGTGCACGCTTGGCCGACTGCTTCTCCTGGCCGCGTGCGGGGAAGGTGACGGTTCCACCCTCGAACGCGACCTTGTTCGCGGAGACCTGCCGGGCCCCCGAGTCCTTGGCCAGGTAGCCGTCCACCTGCTGCTGGAGCTGCTGCGCCTGGCTGCCGGACGACTGCTGCGGTGCCGCGGACGCGGTGCCGGCGAGCACTGTGCCGCCGACCAGTGCCGCCGAGGCGGTCATCACGGCCAAGGCCTTGCGCGGTGACTTCTTCACTGAGTGTTCCCCCTCCAAATGGGCTCTCCGGCGGCCGCTCACCAGATGGCGGTCCGTCGCGGAGACGTCACCCATCGTGCTTGGATGGGCAGTGCTGAAGAAAGGGGAAACTCAGGCCGTTACGGTACAAATTGATGCAGTATCCGGTATGGGGGAATACGGGTGGAACGGTCGAGCGGCAGTGGGGACCGCAAGACGGCAACTGGGGGGAGCGATCCGAGTGTTCATCAATTACGCCTGTTCCTGGCGCTCGCCGAGGAGCTGCATTTCGGGCAGGCGGCCAGACGCATGTTCATCAGCCAGCCCGCGTTCAGCCGGCAGATCACGGCGCTCGAACGGCGCATGGGCATCGGCCTGTTGGAGCGCTCGACGCGCCGCGTCGAACTGACCCCGGAGGGCCGTGCGCTGCTGCCGGTCGCACGGGACGCGGTGGAGGCGGCGGACCGGCTCCGGCAGGCCGTGGAGTTGCAGGCGCGGCGTGTGAGCGGACGGGTGCGCGTGGGATTCATCGGCGCGGAGGCGGCCATGCCGTACACGCAGGAGATCCTCGTGGAGTTCCGCGCCCGCAACCCGGAGTGCGCCGTGGAGATGCGCGGGCTGGACTTCGCCGGGCAGGTCGAGGCGCTCACGGGCGGGGAGGTGGATGCCGCGTTTCTCCGCCCGCCTCTGCCCGCGGGCATCCGTACGCTTCAACTGGCCGCCGAGGCGCGGGTGGTGTGTCTTCCCGCGGGTGATCCGCTGCTGTCCCTTCGGCGGCCGCTGGATCTGTGCGATCTCGACGGGCGCGTATTCGTCGACGTGGCGGGGGAGTCGGTGCGCGCGTGGTGGGACCACTGGACGGTCAACCCGCGTCCCGACGGCACTCCCGTGCGCTTCGGGCCGGTGGTCACGGATCTGGAGCCGCTGCTGCTGGCGGTGGCGCAGGGGGAGGGCATCGCTCTGCTGCCCTCCGCCGCCCGTGAGTTGTATCCGCGGCCCGGGCTCGCGTATGCGGACATCTCGGGGCTGGCGCCGGTCACGGCTGCGCTGGCGTGGCTGCCCGCGCGGAGCGAGTGCCGGGGAGTCGCCGCACTGCGACAGGCGGCCCACTCGGTGCTGCGCGCCGCGGGCGCGGGCGCAGGCACCACCGCGGCCGGACGGCATGGCGGAGGCCGAGGTGGTCACGGCAGCACGGGGGAGGGCGGCAGCAACAAGGGCGGCGGCAGCGGCGGCACGGGTGGCGACGGCGGCACTCGCAACACCGGCGACAGCACTCTCAGCAGCGGCAACAGCACCGGCAACAGCGGTAGGAGCACCGGCACCGGCGGCAACAGCACCGGCACCGGCGGGAGTTCGCGCGCGGGCGGCGGAGGCGGCGGCCACGCGCGGCGGGTGCGGCTCCCCCGGCAGCGGCGGCCCGTCGGCTGACGAACGGGTGCCCAGGGGCGGCGGCCGGCCGGTGCCGGGTGCCCGGGCGCCCGGGCACCCGGCAACGCCTCAGGCGCCGGAGGTCCCGTCGATGCGTTCGCGGAGCAGATCGGCGTGGCCGTTGTGCCGCGCGTACTCCTCGATGAGGTGGACGAGGATCCAGCGCAGCGACACGCTGTCGTCGCCCAGCACAGCGGCGTTCTCCTCCGGGAGGGTGCCGGAGTCGTCGAGGGACGCCTCGGCGGTCAGTTCGCGGCCGCGCTCGACCTCGCGGTGCCAGGCGGCCATCGCCTCGTCCATGCCGTGCTCGGGGGAGAGCGCGAATCCGTCCGGCCCCTGGTCGTACAGCCGCGGGACGTCCTGTCCGGCGAAGATCCGCTGGAACCAGTTGCGTTCGACTTCCGCCAGGTGCTGGACCAGCCCTAGCAGGGTCATCGAGGACGGTTCAACGGACCGCTCCCGCACGTGACTGTCGTCCAGATCCGCGCACTTGAGGGTGAGCGTGGCGCGGTGGAAGTCCAACCAGCCCTCCAGCATGGTGCGTTCGTCGGCGTGCGGCGCGGGGACGGGGCGGCCGTCCGGTGTGGTCCTGGTCTTGGGCCCAGCCTTGCACGCCCGTTCGAGCCCGGGCGCGCGTTGCGGCACGGGCGCCCACAGGGGGCGTCCACGATGAGCTCCGGTGCCGCGGCCGGTCTTGCCCTGACGTCGAGCTGTTCCGTACGGAAGGAGACGCCGCTGTGGCAGGGACCGCCGAGGCCGAAGCCGTCCGCGCACACATGGTCCGGCCGTCGTCAGACGGGCGTGAAAGCGGACCGGGAGTTCATTCTCCCGGGCCGGTAAGTCACCTCAGACACCGCGCTCCTTCGGCGGCCGTGCCGCTGCCACGGCGAACAGCGCGAAGCCCAGCGCGAAGCCCAGCATCGTCACCACTCCGCGCGGGTGGAAGATGTGGCTGTCGAGGAAGGACCAGCAGCACACCAGCAGCACCGCCGTGCCCGGCAGCACGCGCGCCCCGTACCGGAGGCACAGCGCGACCGACGCCGCGACGACGGCGGCGCCCAGGCACCACACTCCCGCCTGCCCGAGCGCGTCTCCGGTGTGGAAGAGCGGGTTGACGACCGTGCGCCGCTGCTCGCCGCCGTGTTCCTCGGCGATTCCCGCCGCGATGCCGGCGACGGCGTCGAGCCCGGTGTAGTAGACCGCGTAGCCGAAGGCTCCGATCCATGCGACGACGGTGGCCGCGCCCGCCACGTCCCGCCGCGGACGGCCCCACAGCGGCACGACCACCCCCAGCGCCAGCAGCGGCCAGACGGGCAGCAGCCAGATGTGCAGCTCGGCCCAGTGCTGCGCGTTGTGCGGCCGGAGCCCGCCCGGGTGCCCGAGGCCGAAACCGGCCAGCACGAGGGGGGCGACGACGACGAGCGCGATGTCGCGGGTCAGAGGTTTCCACGGGGACGCGGGCATGGTCGTGATGGTAGGGGTGCCGCGGGGGGCTCAGGGATATGCCTGCGACCGCCGTCACGGAAGCGAAAGAACTCCGCGCGAGCGCGAGGGACAGGCTCGACCGTCGCAGTACACCTCGGCGGAGTGCGCTTTTCGTCCGAGCCCTTCAGCGCGGCTCGTGTTCGCCGCCGTGGCCGGAGGTGCCGCGATCCGGCAGGGGGAACGGCGTGGCGCGCTCGGCGAAGCCACCTCGCAGTGGCGGAACGAGGCCTGGGCTCGGTCCGGTTCAGGTCACGATGGTGGCAGCGGTGAGCGCCGTCGCTGACGCGACCGCTGCCTGCATGCTGCGGATCGCCGCTTGAACGCTTTCGCCCGCCCACTGTCCCTCCGCGATCTCCGCCATGCGCGGTTCGACCGTCTTACGGGGCAGATCGGGGAAGGCCTGCCGGTGCAGCCCTGCCCCGTGCAGCAAGGCGATCAGTCCGGAGGTGCGGTCGTCCGGCTCGGACCCGTCCAGGACCACGGACGCCAACCGGTCCCTCACCTCTCGTTCCACCGAGCCGTCCGCCTCCGGGTAACGCCGTACCGGGAAGAGGCCCAGCGTCCGCCGCCGCTCCTCGACGACCAGGCCGCGGTCGCAGAGGCTGTCCACGGCCCGCTGCACGGCCTTGGCATTGTCCTTGGCCAGCCAGTCGGAGACCCTGCGAGTGCCCTTGGGCTTCGTCCACTCGACGATCCGCTCCAAGGGCTCGTTCAGCATGGCCACGTCGGTCGGCGTCGGGTCGCTGACCTTCATCCGTCCGCCGGCCACCGAGACCCGTCCCGCCATTGCGAGTTCCAGCAGGGTGCCGCCTGCGACAGCCCAGCCCGCCGACCGCCCCTTCGCCTCGCCGGATTCGTCATCCAGCGACAGGAGCATGATCTCTTCACTCAAGGTGACGGCCATGCGCAGCTCCTCGTGTCCTCGTCGACTTCTTCGAGTAGACACCCAAAGCCGGTGCGGCGGTTCCCCCTGGCCCAAGTGCCACTGCGATGGAGCCGATTCGGCCTCCCGTACGTCGTATCCTCGTACTGTCATCGGCCATGCACTCTGAGCATTCGTCTCGTGATCGAGACGCCGTCGAGTCTGGGGACTGAGCGAACGGATGGAATGTGCGCGACTGTCGGACGCGGAACTTCTCCCGCTGGTGCGGGAGGAGGGCGAGGCATCCCGCGATGCGCTCCGTGAGCTGGAGCGACGGCACTTCCATGCCGTGAGGGCCTTCGCGGCGGTGTGCACCGTCAGCGAAGAGGCGGCCGATGAGCTGGCCGCCAACGCCTGGCGCCGGGCGACGACGTTCCGGGAGGGCGTGCGCGTGGGTGCCGTGCGCCCGCACGCGCTGTGCTCGGTGCTGCGGACGACGGCCGACTGGGCCGGCACGGCCAGACGCGGCGACCTGCACGAAGAGCTGGTCGCCTGGATCCAGAGCTACGTCTCGGAAGGCCGGGGCGATTCCTCGGCGGACGACTTCCCGTGTACGTCCATGGCCGCGCGGGCCTTCGGATCGCTCGCGGACCACAGCCAGACGGTGCTGTGGCACTACGCGGTCGAGTTCGACGGCGTCGCGCGGATCGACCAGCTCCTCGGCGGCGGCACCGACGAGGTGTCGGTGCTCAACAGACGTGCGCGCAGGGAGTTCTACAACGCCTATGTGCGCCTGCACGAGGAAGAGATCCGGGACGACGAATGCCGTCGCCTCCACCGCACGGTGCTCGCCTACGCGGACCAGAAGTCGATCGAGACGGCCGCGGACCTGCTGCCGCATCTGGAGCGGTGCGCGCACTGCTCGCAGGCGGTCGACGACCTCGGGCTGATGCACGTGCACTGCGGGGCGCTGCTGGCGGAGGCGCTGCTGCCGTGGGGCGGCCCCGAGTACGCGGCGGCCGGCTTCCCCTCGGCGGCCGGCGGAGCCGGGGCCGCCCGCGGTACGGAGGGGGACGGGGCCCGGCACGGAAGCGGAGCGGGCGAGGGAGCCGGACTCGGCGCAGGACTCGGAGCCGGAGCCGTTGCTGGCGCGTCCGCGGGCCGCGGCCGTGGGGAACGCTCGTACGAGGGTCAACTGACCAGCAGGCTGCGGGGGTTGCTCCTCCGCGGCGCGGACCGGCTGCGGACCGGCAGGTCCCCGGCCGGCCTCCTGGCCGGATTACTGGGTACGCGCGGCGCCGGCGGCGACGGCCTCCCTCCCGGGAACGGCCTCCCTCCCGGGAACGGCCTCCCTCCCGGGAACGGCCTCCCTCCCGGGAACGGCCTCCCTTCCGGGAACGGCCTCCGTCCCAGCGACGGCCTCCGTCCCGGGGACGGGAAGAGACGGCACCAGACCAAGCGCGTGGTGCAGAGCGCGGCAGTGGTCGCCCTGTGCTCCCTCGCCGTCGCCGTCGCCTACACCGGAGCCTTCCGCCCCGGTTCGCCACAGAGCAGCGAGAGCCCGCCCGCGCAGGGTGCGTCACAGGCCCCGGCACCGCCTCCCGGATCCTCCCCGACGACGGCCACGGCCACCGCCACCTCGACGGTCACCGCGACGGAGACCGCGCGGCCGCCCGACGGCGGTGACGGCCGCCCGGGCGGCACGGGCGCGCCGAGCAGGGACGGCATCCCTGCCGACGCCGCGCTGGAGTGGCTCTTCGACGGGCTCGACGGCGCGAAGGCGTCGGACACCTCCGCCAACGGCATCATCGGGACGCTCTTCGGCGACCCGTTGCCGAGCCTGGTGGACGGTGCTCTGGTCTTCAACGGAACGCAGGAGGTCCGCTCCCAGGGCGTCGTGCTCGACACGGAGCGCAGCTTCTCCGTCTCCGCCCGCGTGAAGCTGCAGGACAAGGGCGGCACCCAGACCGTGGTCAGCCAGGACGGCAACCAGGTCAGCGGCTTCGCGCTGCAGTACGACGCGGAGGAGGACAGCTGGTCGATGGGCGTCCGCGACGAGGACGCCCAGGACACCGGGACCGACGCCGCACTCTCCGAGTCCCGTCCGCGGGCGGGCATCTGGACACATCTGACCGGGGTCTACGACGACGCGGAGAAGGAGATCCGTCTGTACGTCGACGGCAGGCTCGAGGACCGGTCGGAGCACGACGCCGACTGGCCGGCGGACGGTGTCTTCGCGGTCGGCCGCGCGCTGCTGGCCGGCGGCCCGTCGCAAGGGCTGAGGGGGACCGTCGACGACGTGCGGGCCTTCGGCAGGGCGCTCTCCGGACGCGAGGCGCGCACCCTCGCGGGCGGCGGCGCCTGACCGTACGACTGGTCCGGGCCCTCTGGCCGGGGGCTCGATCCGGCAGTTCGATCCGGGGCTCCATCCAGGGGCTCGATCCGGGGCGGCTGGACCGGACGGGCGCTCCGTGGAGGCTCTCCCGCCCGCTACTCGCCTTCCCAGGTGAGCGTTTCGCTGTCGCCCTGGTCCCACTTGACGGTGAGTTCGTCGTCCGTGCGGGTGGAGTTGCCCGCGATGTATCTCTTGTCGCGCCCGTCCTCGCACTTGAGCGCGATGCGGAGGACCGAGCCCGACCTCCGCTCGTCGCCGATGCCGAAGCAGACGCCTTCGCCGCGCGGGTCGGCGTACGAGACGGGGTTCTTCCCCGCGTCCTCACCCGAGCGGACCTTCTCGCCTATCGTCAGCTCCTTACGGCCGGACTCCCACGTGCCCTCGAAGCCCTTCTGTCCGGCGCCGCCGCCCTTCCCCGAGCCGGCCTCCGGTGGGGCGCCGCCTTCCTGCGATCCGGCGCCGGTGGCACCGCCGCCTCCGCCCTGCCCTTCGGACATGTAGTACACGCCGCCCGCCGCGAGCAGTATCGCGAGGACGGTGCCGGCGAGCAGAACGAAGAGCTTCGTCTTCGAACGGGCGGCCCGCTGCGGCCCCGCGGGCGCGAAGCCGTAGGCGCCCGGCGGCTCCTCCCCGTACGGCTGCTCGTACAGGTGCTCATATCCGTAAGGGGGCTGGGTCGGCATCGTCTCCCAGGGCGGCGGCACCGTCTCCCAGGAGGGCTGCGGCGGCTGCTGCGGGGGCAGCGGCGGCGGCTTCGGCGGCGGTTGCGAAGCCGAATCCCAGTACCCGAACCCGGCGGTCGGCGGCTGCGGAGGCGGCTGCCGTGGCTGCTGCGGCCGCTGCGGCTGAATCTGCTGTGGCGGCGGCTGCCGCGGCACGGGTGGCGGGGGAGGCCGCTGCCCTCCGTACCGAGGACTGCCGTAACGGTCCTGCGGTGGCTCAGTCATAGCGAACACCTCTGCGCACGTGCCCGCAGCCACCAAGAGCCCAGCTCACCAGGTGGCCCGGAATCCTCCCGGTTCGGCCTCGGCCGCTTACGAGCCCGCCGCTTCTACACGACAAATGAGCGGGCCACACGGCTATCTTCCGTCATCGTGACGTTCGCCCGCAGGCGAACCAGAGGCCTGTGTGCGGTACATCCGCCCCGTCGGCGTCGCGGTGTGTGCTGCGCGAGGCGTTCCGGCTGCTGCCCGACGATCTGGCCTCCGGGTCAGACCAGCCGGCGGGCCGCGGCCCAGCGCGTGAGCTCGTGACGGTTGGAGAGCTGGAGCTTGCGCAGGACGGCCGAGACGTGGGATTCGACCGTCTTCACGGAGATGAAGAGCTGCTTGGCCACTTCCTTGTACGCGTAGCCGCGGGCGATCAGGCGCAGCACCTCGCGTTCGCGCTGAGTGAGGCGGTCGAGGTCCTCGTCGACCGGCGGGGCGTCGGTGGAGGCGAAGGCGTCCAGCACGAAGCCCGCGAGGCGCGGTGAGAAGACCGCGTCGCCGTCGGAGACGCGGAAGACGGCGCCGACGAGGTCGGCCCCGGTGATGGTCTTGGTGACATAGCCGCGGGCACCGCCGCGGATGACACCGATGACGTCCTCTGCCGCGTCGGACACCGACAGGGCGAGGAAGCGGACGGGCGAGTCCGCGGCGCCCATCATCGAGGCGCTGCGGCGCAGGACTTCGACGCCGCCCCCGCCGGGGAGATGGACGTCCAGCAGTACGACGTCGGGGCGGGTGGCGGTGATGACGGAGACGGCCTGTTCCACGTCTCCGGCCTCGCCGACGACGTCGACGCCCGTCTCGTCCGTACGCCCGATCTCCGCCTGGACGCCCGCGCGGAACATCCGGTGGTCGTCGACGAGGACCACCCTGACCCGGCGGGACCCGCCCGCGTCCGTGGCTCCTGCGGTGCCTGGTGTCTCGTCCGTCACGACTGGGCCGCCCTCTCCATTTCGAGCTCCACCTCTGTCCCCTCGCCGGGCGCCGAGCGCACCCGGGCCGTGCCCCCGTGGCGCCGCATGCGGCCGATGACGGACTCGCGCACGCCCATCCGGTCCTCGGGCACCGCTTCCGGGTCGAATCCCGGGCCCCGGTCGCGTACGGAGACGAAAACCGTGCGGCCCTCCACCTCTGCGAACACCTGCACCGCCCCTCCCCCATGCCCTCCGGCGTGGGTGGTGCCCCCGCCACCGTACTTGGCGGCGTTCACCATCGCCTCGCGTGCGGCCTGGATCTGTGCTTCCAGCCCTTCGTCGAGCGGGCAGTCGCCGACGCAGACGACCTCGATCGGTACGCCGTGGTGGTCCTCGACCTCGGCCGCCGTGGCCTTGACGGCCTCCGACAGGGTCCGCGGTCCCTGCTCCTCCTCCTTGCCGTTCCCGTGCGGCTTGTACAGCCAGTTGCGCAGCTCGCGCTCCTGGGCGCGGGCGAGGCGGGACACTTCGCGGGGATCGTCGGCGCTGCGCTGGATCAGGGTGAGGGTGTGCAGGACCGAGTCGTGGACGTGCGCGGCGACCTCGGCCCGCTCCTGTGCGCGGATGCGCATCAGCCGCTCCTCGGACAGATCCTGCATCATCCGTACGAGGTACGGGCCGGCGAGCAGCGCGACACCGACGAGGACGGCGAGCGCGGCCTGCAGTACAGGGCCGAAGTCGCTGGCCGAGCCCTGCACGAGGACGATTCCACTCACGCCCACCGCCACCAGCACCACACCGGCCGCGCTGCGGGCGATCGGCACGAGGCGGCGGCGCCGGGTGACTTCGGCCCAGTGCGCGCGCCGGGCGTCGTCGGCCTGACGCCAGACCAGGACGACGCCGAGACCGATCAGCAGCACCGGCCACAGATAGGTGTTGATCCGCCCGAACTGCAGGTTGTCGGCGATCACTGCCGCGCCGACGAGCAGCGCCAGTACGGCGAAGAGCTGGCCCTTGTCGGGCTTGCGAACGCGCAGGCGGGACCGGCCCGCCTTGCCGCTCTCGCGCCGGCGGCGCCGGGGGGACTCCGCGGCCGGGGCCTCCCGTCCGGTACCGCCGGCTCCGCCGGTGACGTCGCCGGTGACGGGCTTGGAACCCGGGCCGGAGCCGGTGCCCACGCCGCCCGTACCGAGGGGAACGACGAACCAGAACGCCGCGTAGAGCAGCACGCCCAGACCGTCCGTCACCGTGAGCGCGATGAAGACGACGCGGACCCAGGAGACCGGCAGCCCCAAGTGCCCTGCCAGACCCCGCGCGACGCCGCCGAGCATGCGGCCCTCGGCGCTGCGGTAGAGCTTGCGCAGCGGGGGCCGCGAGGCGGCCTCGTCCGGGGGGACCCCCAGGCCGCCGCCGGCCGCGTGCGCGGCCCCGGGGCCGGAAGCGGTCGACGAGGCGGGGGTCATGCACCGATCGTCACACGTTCGTACGGCGTGTGGCATCAGGGTGGTCCCTGATCCCATCCCGTACGTGGGCCGGGCCGCGGCGCCGTCAGGGGCAGGGGGCACCCGGGAGAAAGGGCCCCTGAGCGGCGGCGGAATCAGGGTCCTCTAAGGGACGGGCCCCGATGTGCCGCGCGGGGAGCGCGGGACACCATGGGCGCATGACCGAGGACGACGAGCAGGCACCGTCGCCGCAGTCTTCGCAGCAGGACCGGCGGGACACGTCGCAGTCCTCGCCGGAGCACTCCTCGCCGGAGCACTCCGCGCCGCAGGGTCCGGCACCCGGAGGCGAGCGCGGCTCCGGTGCAGGCGGCGGCCCTGATGCGGGCCCTGATACGGGCCCCGATGCGGGTGCGGACGGGGGCGGTGACGGCAGAGGCGACGGCGCCCACGACGGCGGGACCGGCGACGGGCCGGACGGCGGGCCGGAGGGCGCGTCCGGTGACGGGTTCGACGACGGATCGGAGGGCGGGTCCGACGGCGGTGCGCTGCCTGCCGGCCGGCTCACGCGGAGCCGCAGCCCCAAGACCGTCGCCGGCGTGTGCTCGGGCCTTGGCCGCTATTTCGACCTCGACCCCGTCATCTTCCGGGTGCCGCTCGTCGTGCTGTCCCTCCTCGGCGGGCTCGGCCTCGTCTTCTACGGCGCCGCCTGGCTGCTGATCCCCGCCGAGGGCGAGCGGCAGAACGAAGCGCGCTGGCTGCTTTCGGGGCGGGTCGAGGGCACGACGCTCTCCGCCATCCTCGTCGCCCTCGTCGGCTGCGGGCTCTTCCTCGCCTCGCTCGGCAGCAGCAGCACACCCTTCTCGCTGCTCCTCGTCGCCGCGGTCGCGGGTGCCGCGTACTGGTCGCTGCACCGCAGAGAGGCGGAGGCCGCCGAGGCCGTCGGAGCTCCCGTGGATCCGACCACGGCGCACGCGGTCGCCGACGCGCCCCCCGAGGCGCAGGCTCCACCCGTACCGGACATGCCGTCGTGGTGGCGCGAACCCCTGACGAAGGACGGCACCGGCGCTCCACCCGGCACGGGATATCTGTGGGGACCGGCTGACGCGGAGACTCCCGCGGACGCGCTGGGCCCGCCGGGCGGGCGCTCCCGGTGGCCGGGCGGCGCCGTCGCACGCGGGGGCGGGCGACGCGAGCGGTCGTTCGGCGTCTTCGTCGCGATGCCGGCCATGGTCGCGGCGGTCGCGGGTGCCGCTCCCGGCTGGGATTCGCGGCCTCTGGGCACCAGCCTCACGGTGGGTCTGGCCTGCGCGCTCGCGGTCTACGGGATCGGGTTCGCCGTCAGCGCCTTCGTCGGCCGGGTCGGCTTCGGCACCGTCTTCCTGACGGTCGTCACCGCCCTCATGCTGGCGGGCGCCGCCGTGATCCCGAAGAGCATCGGCACGGACTGGCGTGAGGTCACATGGGCTCCGGCCACCGCCTCGGACGTCTCCCGTACGTACGAACTCGACGGCGGCGCCGCCGAACTCGACCTGAGCGGCCTGCGGTCCGCCGGAGACCGCGAGACCGTACGTACGGCGGCGCGGCTCGGAGCGGGCCAGCTGAAGGTGGTCGTGCCGAGCGGCACCCGCGTCGAACTCGAAGCGGACGTGGGCGCGGGCGAGATCCGGATGCCCGGACGGACAGGACGCGCGGGGGACGACTTCGTCGTGGAGAGCATCGGCGGCGTCGACAGACACGAGCGGCTGACGCTGCCGCCGTCCGGCACCCGTAAGAAGGGGGGAACGCTGGAACTGTCGGTCGACGTGACGGTCGGGCAGCTGGAGATCGTGCGGCTTCTCCCTTCCGGCGAGCGGACCGACCATCTGCCCGTGAACACCGTGCCCCGCGACGAGTCGAGCGAGGACCTGCCGTGAACAGGCACCGTTTCGAACCGGCCCGGCTGCTGCTGGGCCTGCTCCTGGTCGGCGCGGCGCTGACGTATGTGATGCACGCGCTCGGGGAGTGGCGGGTCCCGGTGTGGGTGCTGCTGGTACTGGTGCCCGCGTCGCTCCTGACGGCGGCGTTCACCGCGGGCGCGGTCTACGCGGCGCGGCGCTTTCTGCGACGGCGGCGGGCTCGGACGCCGCGCCCACTGGGCGGGATGCCGATGGACGAACTGCGCGGCGGCTACGAGAGGTCGGGCTGGGGCAGCGGCGATGGAACCGGGACGGATACGGGAACGGGAACCGGAACCGGTACGGGAACGGACTGAGGCGGGGCCCGGCCGGGGGAGACCCCGGCCGGGCCCCGCCTCAACCCGTATACCGCTCAGCGTTCGGCGTTCAGCGCTCAGCACGCGCCGCTCAGCCGAAGATGTGCCTGCCTTTTCGGCGGCGCCGGCGCGAGAAGGCCATGTCGAGCGAGAGCACCGACGCGCCCGCGAAGACCAGCGGCACCCAGGCCATCATGTACGGCAGGTCGTTGCCGTAGTAGTACGGGTCGCTCTGCCAGCTGACCGTCAGCCACAGGCTCAACGAGATCAGCATGCCCCCGATGGCGGCGAGCCGCGTCCACAAACCCACCAACGCGCCCAGCCCCGCGGCGATTTCACCTGCGGCTATGGCGATGCCGAAGGCCTTGGGGTCGTTCTGCGCGAGGTCGATCATCGCCGGGATCGCCGCCGCGTCGCGTGACGACTCCAGCAACGTGGCGAGCGATTCGCTGCCCTTGCCGGAGAGGAACTCCTTGTTCAGGAGAAGCTTGTCCAGGCCCGCGTAGATGAACGTGGCACCGAGGAAGAGCCGGAGCGGGAGCAACGCGTACTTGGACGCTCTGGCCCGCATGCTGCCCGGGGGGCCGCTGACCGGCGCATCGCTGCCGACCGCCCTGGTCTGATCCGCCAGAGACATGACACGTCCCCTTCCGTAGTTGCCGCCTCTGCCGCATGCACGTTCGGCTTGGGCTGGAGTCGAGTCGCTACGGTACGCGGCCGTGGCCGCACGTACACCCTCTCTGAACGATCTCAGTCGCCATCCGCGGACGAACACGTCGCCGGTGAGGGCACATTCGTGACAGAAGGGTCAAACAGGCCGGGTCGCCCGTCCCCGCCCCGTCCCCGTCACGCCCTCCCGGCGTCAGCGGCCGTCAGTCGGCGACGTCGATGGGATAGCGGTTGGTCTCGACGCCCGCGGCGGTGACGACCTGGACCTCGACCCGGCCCGGTTCGACCTCGACGGGCACCGGCACGGTGAGCGTCGCGTCCGCCGGGTTGGAGAAGCCGTCTCCGGCGGGGATCAGCGGGACCGGCACGTGCACCGCCCCGACACGGACGACCATCCGGGAGAGCCGGTCCGGTTCGCCCGCGCCCGGCGGCACGAAGCCCGCGCCGCGGATCTCGATGTCGTCGCCCGTACGGATCGGTGCGTGCAGGTCGCCGATCTCGCGGGCCCGTACGACCGACAGCACCACGGGGCGGCCGCCCTCGGCGTACTTGCCCGCGAGGTACGTCGCCGCGGAGACCACGACCAGCAGCGCCAGGCTCCAGGGAAGGTCGGGCAGCTGGTCGGGCTGCCGTGCCAGGCGGACGCAGGCGAAGACGACGGCGACGCCGCTGACCAGCACGTACTGAACGTCGCAGAAGGAGCCGCGGCCGGCGTCGTCGGTGAGCAGGTCGGCGGCCCGGGGCCGTTCGGCACGCACCTTCTGCAGACGCTGGTGCTGCACCCGCACCGTGACGGTGCGGCGCACGAAGACCGCTATGGCACAGCTCAGCGCGAGCACGGTCAGCAGCTCCGCACCCCGGGAGATCTCCAGGCCTTCGATGAGCTCGCGGCGCTCCGACTGGCCGGAGCGGCCCGCCAGTTCGAAAGCGAGGACGAGGATGTCGTACACGGCGAGGAGCACCCAGGCCGCGGCCACCGTGCGTGAGGTGGAGAGCCGGTTGTCCTCGCCGATGAGCGGGGCGAGCGCGCCGCCGCGCGCCCGGTGCAGATACGCGGCGAGCGAGACGGCGCCCGCCGCGATGACGGCTGCGATCAGGGAGGCGGTGCGTCCGGCCGTCCAGCCCACGGCAAGTGCGGAGAGCAACTGCCCCACGAGCAGCACCCCGACGGCGCCCCAGACGGCGATCACGGTGTGCCGCCACAGGGCCGCCAGCCGCATCGCTCCCTCGTCGCGGGCCCGTTCGGCGACCGTACGGGCCGCCCGCGTCAACTCGTCGGAGACCCACTGGCGCGAGGCCCCGGCCGAGTGCGCGAGGGCGGCGGGAAGCCCCTTGCCGGCGGCGAGTTCGTCGCGCCGGCGGCGGAAGTCGTCCCGCGCCTGCCGGTGGCCCTCGCGTGCGCCGTGCGGACAGTCGCCGCATGTGCAGGAGGCGGAGTGGGCGCCCGAAGGGGTGCCCGCGGGGGCGGACTTCTGCAGCGGGACGGTCTCGTCGCGTTCGCCGCCTCCGCTCGTGCCGTCCCGTGCCGTGTCCACGGCCACTGTGCAACCCCGCCTTTCAAACACCGTGCGTGAAAGGCGCAATTGTGCCCTACCGGAAGGGGGCGGCGAACGGCAGGGCCGCCTTCGTCACCCGGCTGTGTGAGGCGGGGGACGGGCGGTGGACGGGCCGTACTCCGAACGCCTCGGAGAGACGGGCGAGGCGTGGACGGTTGTCCGAAATTGCTGTTCTTGAGCCGGAGTCGGGCGGTTAGCGTGCACGGAACCCAACAGCCGAGGGGACACATGGCGGCCGACGGCATCGTCGAACTGACCGAGTTCAGCCCGGACTTCGTACGCGATCCCTACCCCGTCTACGCCGCACTCCGCGCCGAGGCACCCGCGCACCACGTACGCGTGCCCGACGGGAGAGAGCTGTGGATCGTGGTCGGGCACGAGATGTGCCGCAGGGCCTTCACCGACCCCCGGCTCAGCCGGGACTGGCAGAACCACGGGGGCATCGGGCAGATCCTCAACCCCGGCCTGCCGGCGATCGGCCACATGCTGACGACGGACCCGCCGGACCACACCGGCTGCGGCGCCTGGTTGCGGGGTCGTTCACGCCGCGCCGGATCGCCGCGCTCGGACCGCGCGTCCAGCAGATCACCGACGAACTGCTCGACGCGATGCTGGAGAAGGAGGAGCGGCGTGCGGACTTGATCGCCTCCTTCGCCTTCCCGCTGCCGATGACGGTCATCTGCGAACTGCTCGGCGTACCCGAACTCGACCGCCAGACCTTCCGTGGCTGGTCCAACGCGGTGGTCGCGCCCACCAGCGCGGAGGAGGAGGCCCGCGCGTACGAGGAGATGCCGGCCTATCTCGCCGCGCTGATCGGGACGAAGCGGGAAACCCCTGGCGACGACCTGCTCAGCGCGATGATCCAGGAGGTCGACGACGGTGGCGACCGGCTCACCGGCGACGAACTCATCGGCATGTGCGTGCTGTTGCTCGTCGCCGGCCACGAGACCACGGTCAACCTCATTGGCAACGGAATGCGGGCCCTCTTCGCGCACCCGGACCAACTCGCCCGACTCCGCGCGGACTTCGGGCTGCTGGAGGGCGCCGTCGAGGAGATGCTCCGCTACGACGGCCCCGTCGAGACGTGTACCCAGCGCCTCGCCCTGGAGGACGTGGACCTGGACGGGGTGACCGTGCCCGCCGGCTCGACGGTCCTGATCGCCATGGCCGACGCCGACCGCGACCAGGAGCGCTTCGAGGACCCGCACCGCTTCGACATCGGGCGCGACGCCCGCGGCCACATCGCCTTCGGCCACGGCCTGCACTACTGCCTGGGCGCGCCGCTGGCCCGCCTGGAGGGACGGATCGCGATCCAGACGCTGCTGGAGCGGTGCCCGGACATCGCGGCGGACGCGGACGAGTCCTCGCTGCGGTGGCTGACGGGGATGCTGATGCGGGGTGTGAAGGAGCTGCCGGTGCGCTGGTGAGGCGCCACCCGGGCCCGGTGGGCCGCGCCCCGCCCCGTGACGCGGGCGGTCCCGTCGCTACGCTCCCTGGCCATGGACGTACTCATACATGTCTTCGTCGGCCTCCACATCATCGGTATCGCGGCCCTGCTGGGCGGCTTCTTCTTCCAGATGAAGGCGATGCGCGCGGAAGAGGCCCGCTTCGTGCCCGGCATGCTGCACGGCGCGTTCACCATGCTGCTGACGGGGATGGTCCTCGTCGGCCTCAACCAGGCCGACGACAGCCCGGTGAACAACATCAAGATCGGCGTGAAGCTGGCGCTGCTCGTGGTGATTCTCGGGCTCGTGTATGTGAAGAGGGACGAGGAGAAGGTGCCCTCGTCCCTCTTCGGCACGGTCGGCGCGCTGACGACAGCGAACATCTTCGTCGCCGTCCTGTGGACGTGACGGAGGGGACGAACGCCGGGCGGCCGCGGGGTCAGCCGGGGCGTACTGCCGAGTGGAAGGGCATGTTGCCGGCGGATTCGTACCGCACCTCGGCGCCCGGCTTCGGCGCGTGGATCATCTGCCCGTTGCCGGCGTAGATGCCGACGTGGCTGATGTCGTCGAAGAAGAAGATCAGATCGCCCGGCTTCATCTCCGACTTGGCGACCTTCGTGCCGACCTTGACCTGGTCCCACGTCGTACGGGGCAGGGAGATGCCGGCGGCCTTCCAGGCACCCTGGGTGAGACCTGAGCAGTCGAAGGAGCTCGGACCGGTCGCGCCCCAGACGTAGGGCTTGCCCAGCTGCTGCTTCGCGTAGCCGAGGACCTTCTCCGCCTGGGCCGTCTGCGAGCCGCCGCCCTTCCCGGCGTCGTCGCGCGCCTCTTCGGCGCGTTCGGCCGCCTTGCGGGCTTCTTCCTGCTTCTTCTTCTCGATCGCCGCCAGGCGGGCCTTCTCCTCGGCCGTCAGCTTCGAGAGCATCTTGCGCGCCTCGGCGAGCTTGTCCTGCACTTCCCGCTTGTTCTTCTTCAGCGCCTTCTGCGAGGCCTCGAGTGAGGCCAGTTCCTCGGTGGCGCTCTCGCGCTTGCTCTGCGCCGCCTTCTGCTGCTTCTCGAAGTCGGTGACGGCTTCCTTCTGACGGCCGGTCATCCGGTCCAGCATGTGCGACTGCTCGAAGAACTGCTGCGGGTCCTCGGTGAGCAGGAGGGTCGCGGTCTCCGACATGCCGCCGGTGCGGTACTGCGCGGTCGCGTAGTTGCCGAGCTCGCGGCGTGCGTCGTTGAGCTTCGCGGTCCGTTCGGCGGCCTCGTCGAGGGATCTGTCCGCCTTCTTGCGCTGGGCGTCCGTCTTCTCCTCGGCCTCGTTGTACTTCTGGGTCGAGACCTCGGCCTGCTGGTACAGCTTGTCGACCTTCTTCTTGACCTCGGAGATCGACGGCTTGCCGTCGTCCGGTGCGGCCTGCGCGCTCTGGGAGAGCAGCGAGACGGAGGCGAGCGCGGCGGTGGTGACGCCGAGGACTCCGCGCTTTGTCGAGGCGGACTTCAGTATCCGGGTGCGCGGCTTGCGATGGGACGCCAAGGCCGGCGACTCCTTCCGTGAACCGCCTACCGGGTTAGCTGACGGGTTCGGGCTGTCGGAAGGCTGCCCTACGGGTCGTGCGCGGTGCTTCTGCGGTGCGACTTCCCGATTCACCCCGGGTGCGTACGCCGTGTCGCGCGTACGCGGTGGGTCCCCGGCTCCGGCGGCGGCTCCCGGCGGATGACCGCCGGCTGGCCGCCGGATTAGGCGGAGGCGGCCCGTGCCGACGCTTTCGCCGACGATTGGTGCGGACCGCCTGGCACGGCACGGTAGCGAGATGTGGGGCGTCTGTGAAGGCCGTTAGGTGATACGTCCGATATCTGTTCGTTATCCCAGGCGGAGTTGGCCGCCTGGTGTCGCCGTGGGTGTCGGCGCGCGTGTCGGCGCGGCAATCTAGACTTCTCCGACGATGAGCAGCCTCTTCGACGACAGCTTTCTCGCCCACCTCGCACCCGTGCGCGCGCAGGACGACTCCTCCGGACACGGCGGCCCAAGTGGCCCCGAGGGGCCCCAGGATGGGCCGGGCCGCACGCCTGACGACGGCTCCGGCGGCGCCCGCGGCGGGGCCGCCGGGGGCGCGTCGGGCGGCGGCTCGTCCTCGTACCACAGGGGCGGCTCGCCTCGTACGGTCGTCGACGCGGCGGCGCTGCTGGAGGAGATGAACGAGGCGCAGCGCGCGGCCGTCGTGCACACCGGTTCGCCCCTGCTGATCGTCGCGGGTGCCGGCTCGGGCAAGACCCGCGTGCTCACTCACCGCATCGCCCATCTCCTCGCCGCACGCCGTGTGCACCCCGCGCAGATCCTCGCCATCACCTTCACCAACAAGGCGGCGGGCGAGATGCGGGAGCGCGTGGAGGAGCTGATCGGGCCGCGGGCGCAGTCGATGTGGGTGTCCACCTTCCACAGCGCGTGCGTACGCATCCTGCGCCGCGAGAGCAAGAAGCTCGGCTTCACCTCGTCCTTCTCGATCTACGACGCGGCAGACTCGAAGCGGCTGATGGCGTTGGTCTGCCGGGACCTCGACCTGGACCCGAAGCGGTATCCGCCGAAGGCGTTCAGCGCGAAGATCTCCAACCTGAAGAACGAGCTGATCGACGAGGAGGACTTCGCGGGGCAGGCCTCGGACAACTATGAGAAAACTCTCGCCGAGGCGTACACGATGTACCAGGCGCGGCTGCGTGAGGCCAACGCCCTGGACTTCGACGACATCATCATGACGACCGTCCATCTCCTCCAGGCGTTCCCGGATGTCGCCGAGCACTACCGGCGCCGCTTCCGGCACGTCCTCGTCGACGAGTACCAGGACACCAACCACGCCCAGTACCTGCTGGTTCGCGAGCTCGTCGGCACCGGCGAGGCGCCGGGCGCCGGGCAGGGCCACGAGCCGGAGGAAGGCGGCGAAGCGGAGGAAGGCGGCGAAGCGGAGGAGCGCGGTGACGCGGATGAGCGCGGCAGGCCCGCGCCGGAGCGCGCCGAGCTGTGTGTCGTAGGCGACGCCGACCAGTCCATCTACGCCTTCCGCGGCGCCACCATCCGCAACATCCTCCAATTCGAGGAGGACTATCCGGACGCCACGACGATCCTCCTCGAACAGAACTACCGCTCCACGCAGACGATCCTGAGCGCCGCCAACGCCGTCATCGAGCGGAACGAGAACCGCCGCCCGAAGAACCTGTGGACGGAGTCCGGTGCCGGCGCGCGCATCACCGGCTATGTCTCGGACACCGAGCACGACGAGGCGCAGTTCGTCGCCGACGAGATCGACCGGCTCACCGACGAGGGCGAGGCCAAGGCCGGCGACGTCGCGGTCTTCTACCGCACCAACGCCCAGTCCCGTGTCTTCGAAGAGGTCTTCATCCGCGTCGGACTTCCGTACAAGGTCGTCGGCGGCGTCCGCTTCTACGAGCGCCGCGAAGTGCGTGACGTACTGGCCTATCTGCGGGTGCTGGCCAATCCGGAGGACACGGTGCCGCTGCGCCGCATCCTCAACGTGCCCAAGCGCGGCATCGGCGACCGGGCCGAGGCGATGATCGAAGCGCTCGCGCTGCGCGAGAAGATCAGCTTCCCGCAGGCGCTTGCCCGGGTCGACGAGGCGTACGGGATGGCCGCCCGCTCGGCCAACGCGGTGCGGCGCTTCAACGTGCTCATGGAGGAGCTGCGCACGATCGTCGAGTCGGGTGCCGGGCCGGCGACCGTGCTGGAGGCGGTGCTGGAGCAGACCGGATATCTCGCGGAGCTTCAGTCCTCGACCGACCCGCAGGACGAGACCCGCGTCGAGAACCTGCAGGAACTGGCCGCCGTGGCCCTGGAGTTCGAGCAGGAGCGAGGCGAGGACGAGCCGGGCACGCTCGCCGACTTCCTGGAGCAGGTCGCCCTCGTCGCGGACTCCGACCAGATCCCGGCAGCGCCCGATGATGCCGCTGACGCGGCGGAGTCGGCGGGAGAGGAGAGCGGCGTCATCACGCTGATGACGCTGCACACGGCCAAGGGCCTCGAGTTCCCCGTGGTCTTCCTCACGGGCATGGAGGACGGCGTGTTCCCGCACATGCGCGCCCTCGGCCAGACCAAGGAGCTGGAGGAGGAGCGGCGGCTCGCGTACGTGGGCATCACGCGTGCGCGCAAGCGGCTGTATCTGACGCGCTCGGTGCTGCGGAGCGTATGGGGGCAGCCCTCCTACAACCCGCCGTCCCGCTTTCTGGAGGAGATCCCGGACCACTACGTGGACTGGAAACGCAGGGGAGCGGCCGCCGGAGGCGGCTCCGGCGGCGGCGGTATCGGTTCGGGCCTCGGGGCGTTCGCGGCTCCGGGGGGCGCGGCAGCGGGCGTCGGGGGCGGCGCGCAGCGGCGTGGCGGGCCGAGCGGCTTCGCGACCCGGCGTACGTCGGACCGTCCCGTCGTCTCGCTGTCGGCCGGGGACAGGGTCACGCACGACAGCTTCGGGCTCGGCACGGTCGTCGCGGTGAAGGGCAGCGGCGACAGTTCGGAGGCGACGATCGACTTCGGCGGGGAGAAGCCCAAGCGGCTCCTGCTGCGGTACGCGCCGGTGCAGAAGCTGTAGTTGCGGCGGGAGGCGCGGTCGGTACAACCGGTGGCGTGCCGTCAGACCCGCGGCAGCGGATGGCTGCCGGTCGGGGCTGCTGCGTCCGAGGGCTTCCGCGCCCGAACGACAGGCCCTAGTTCGGCTCCAGGCCCTTGCCACGCAGCCAGGGGAGCGGGTCGATCGCGTCGCCGCCGCCCGGATGCACCTCGAAGTGCAGGTGCGGGCCCGTGGAGTTGCCCGAGGTGCCGGAGTAGCCGATGGTGTCGCCGGCCTTGACCTGACCGGAGCGGATCTTGGTGCTGCTCAGGTGGCAGTACCAGGTCTCCGTGCCGTCGGGCGCGGTCACCACGGCCATGTTGCCGAAGGACACGTCGTACTTGGTGGTGACGGTGCCGTCGGTGGCCGCCATCACGGGGGTGCCCTCGCTGACGGGGAAGTCGATCCCCGAGTGGACGGACATCCAGTTGAGACCCGCCTGCCCGTAAGTGGCGCTGAGACCGTGCTCCTTGACGGGGAGCGCGAACTTGGGGCGCAGCGCCTCCTTGCGGGCGGCCTCCTTCGCCTTGCGTTTGCGCTCCGCCTCCTGGCGGGCCTGCAGGTCGAGGCGTTCCTGCGTACGGCTGGCCCGGTCGGCGAAGTCGTCGGCGTCGGCGGAGAGTCCGGCGAGCTGGGTGTCGAGCTTCTTGTTGGCCGGCTTGACGGGGGCGTCGGCGGAGGCCTGCGTCGTCGTGTCGTCCTGCGGGGCGCTGGTCGTGACGGACGCCGCCGCCGCTGCGGCCACACCCATCACGGCGACGGACGGAACCGCGACTGTGAGCAGCGCGGAACGCCTGGGTCTGGGAGAGCGGCGCCGGCCGGGGAGGTTCGCGACCGTGAGGTCCCGCTCCGGGCGGACGTGGGAGACACCCGGGCCGGCCGGGGCGTCGGGGCCGACGTCGTCGAAATGCCCAGCGGATTCGTCGAAGTGCGCGGGGGAGTCGGCGCCGTAGGCCTCGTACCCGTTGTAGCCGTCGTACGTGCTGTATCCGTTGAATCCGTCGAATCCGTCGTACGTGTCGAAGGCCGGGAGGGCTGCTGTGGCGTCCGGCGCGCCGTCCTGCGCGAACGCTGCTTCGTCGTACGAGAGTTGCTGGTCAAGGGCGGCGTAGCCCTCAGCGACTCCGGGATCGTAGCTGTCGAAGGACTCGTACGCTTCGTACGCCTCGTGGTTCTCGAAGGAGTCCGCCGTGGCACCTTCGTGGCCCTGGGCGGCAGGCTGGTCGTAACCGTAGGCGTTCCAGGTGCCGTTGGCGTCCTGGGAGTCCCACTGGCCCCCTGTCTCCCACTGCCCGTTCTCCCACTGGGAGGCGTCCCACTGGCCGCTGTTGTCCCAGCCGAAGTCGGCGTGCGCCGGGCCGGTTTGGGCGGCGACGTCGGCGGTCTGCGGGAATCCGGCGTTCGACCAGGCGGCGTCCGCGTCGTACACGCCGGTGTCGTAGCTGCCGGTCGCGTAGGTGCCGCTGTCGTAAGCGCCCCCGGTGTAACCGGTTTCGTACGTGCCGTGGCCGGAGTAGGCGTCGTAGGTGCCGCTCGTCCAGGCGCCGCCGTCGGTGGCCGCGTCCGTGCCGGGCATCGAACCGAAGAGCGGGTCCTGGTCGTAGGAGTCGTAGGCGAATCCGTGGTTGTCGAAGGAGCCCGTGGAGTAGCCGTCGTACGCGGCCTGTTGGCCGTGGCCCTGCTGTGCGTAGATGCCGTGCGCCGAGTGCTCGTACTGTCCGGCACCGGAGGCCGCGTACGAGAAGCCGTGAGAGGTATCGGCCGGGAATGAGTTCCCCGACGGGTGACCTTCGTTCACCACCAACTTCTCTTTCGCCTCGACAGCAGGGGCGGAGCAGTGCGGCGACTGTACCCGGCGGTACGTGAGGACGACAATCTTCAACAGGTTTTAGGGCCCGGAGAAACGGGCATTCGGTCGCCTTTCGGGGCTCTACGAACCCGTATTTGGCCTGGCGTTCGATGCGTGTTCGACGAACTTCCGGGCTCGGTGGGACGGGGAGGCGGACGGGGGAGGCCGGTCGCGGCTCTCCATGTGCCTCAACTGCGGCGCGAACTGCGGCGCGACGCGAGCGGAAACATCAAGACGTGTCCGCAGACGGACGTGATGGGTGGATTGGCCGATAACACCCGTGTGCGCGAGGTGTGTTGGAGCTGGGGAGGCGGGCCTGGCGTTCGGTGGCTCCGCGAACTCCGCGTTCCGTGGCTCAGGGCTTCCGCGACTCCGCGACTCCGCGTTTCTGCGACTCCGCGATCGCTGACCGGTGTTCCGCAGGTTCGGCGTTCCGCGGTTTCGGTGCTCAGCGTGTCCGGCGTTCTGCGTGTTCGGTGTTCCCGCGTGTGCCGTTCGGTCCTCCGCGTCACGCGGTGCGGTGACCGGGGCGCCCCCGGGCCGGGTTGCGGTTCGTGAAGTGTCGGTCCGGTCCTGCCGGCGGCGGGCGGAACGGGGACCGGTCCGGGGTGTCGCCGCCGTGTGATTTCGCCCTCCCTTCAGGGGCGGAAGCGCCCGGGTGCGGGATGCTGGGGATAACGTTCGTTCACTCGGGCAGTCGCGGATGGCCTCCGCGGATGACGAAGGGCCGTCGTAGAGCCAACCCGTAGTGGGGGCACCTCCCACGCCGTCAGGCGTAGGGGGACCGTCGAGATGGAGGCAGTGATGAGTGTGTCGGGTCCGATCCGCGTGGTGGTCGCCAAGCCGGGGCTCGACGGTCATGACCGCGGGGCGAAGGTCATCGCACGCGCGCTGCGTGACGCGGGCATGGAGGTCATCTACACCGGGCTGCACCAGACGCCGGAGCAGATCGTGGACACCGCGATCCAGGAGGACGCCGAGGCGATCGGCCTGTCCATCCTCTCCGGCGCCCACAACACGCTCTTCGCGAAGGTTCTGGAGCTGCTGCGTGAGCGGGACGCGGAGGACATCAAGGTCTTCGGCGGCGGCATCATCCCCGAGGACGACATCGCGCCTCTGAAGGCGAGCGGTGTGGCCGAGATCTTCACCCCGGGTGCGACGACGAACGAGGTCGTCGAATGGATCCGGGCCAACGTGGGACGGCTGGCTGCCTGACCGGACCGTCACTGCCCTCAGGCGTCCGCGTCTGTCTCCTTGCCGCACTCTCCGCGCAGTTCGGCCCGCATCGCCGCCCGCAGTCGCAGAGTCGCCACGAGGCGCTGGAACGACTCCGCCCAGTAGGCGCCCGCACCGGGTGAGCCCCCTTCCGGCTCGTCCGGTACCGCCGCCAGCGGCTCCAGCCGTGCCGCGTCGCAGGGCGGGAGGCAGCGCTCGGCCAGGCCCAGGACACCGCTGAAACTCCACGGATAGCTGCCGGCGTCCCGCGCGATCTCCAGGGCGTCCACCACCGCCCGGCCCAGCGGCTCCTCCCACGGCACCGCGCACATTCCGAGTACACGGAACGCGTCCGACAGTCCGTGTGCCTCGATGAATCCCGCAGCCCACGCGGCGCGTTCCCCCGGGGGAAGCACCGCGACGAGCTTGGCCGCATCCCACGCACCCGCCCCGGGCGGCGCCGTGGGCGGTCCGATCAGCGCCCGTGCCCACTCCACGTCGCGCTGCCGCACCGCGGCACGGCACCAGGCGGCGTGCAGATCCTGACTCCAGTCGTCGGCGACGGGGAGACCCACGATCTCCTGCGCGCTGCGGCCGCCGAACTGCCCGTACCACGCGGACAGCGGTGCGGCCTCCACCAACTGCCCCAGCCACCAGGCACGTTCGCCCCGGCCCGCGGGCGGCTTGGGCACCACGCCGTCGCGCTGCATGCCGGCGTCGCACTCGTGCGGAGCCTCGACCGCTATGCGCGGTGTCGTCGCCAGAGGGTCCTGCGTGACGTACGTACGGGCACGGACCGCCATGCGGGCGGCGAGCGCGGAGCCGGGCAGGGTGCTGAGCAGCTCGGCCGCGGTCGCCCGCACCGTGCGGGAACGGTCGCTGAGCGCCTGTTCGAGAAAGTCCTCGTCCGAGGGGGAGAGGCCTTCGCGCAGCGAGTCGAGGAACATCAGCCTGTCCTCGGCGCGCTCCGTCGCCCAGGTGCCGGCGAGGAGGGCGAGCCCGGCCGCGCGGTCCCGGCGGCGCAGCGAGGAGAGCAGGGCGACGCGCTCCGCGAACAGCCCTTCTTCCCAGAGCTGTCCGACTGCCTCGGCCTCCGGGCCGGCTGCGGCCTGCGGCCCTGCTTCGGGCTCCGGGCCTGCTTCGGGCTCCGGCACGGTCGACCCCGGCTGCCCTTCCGTGGCGCCGGGGGCAGGGTGCCGCGGCACGTGCGGCAGGCTGTTACGCAGCGCGAACTTCCACTCCGGGTTGAGCCGGGCCAGCCACAGCGCTCGGGGGCCGGCGAACGCCAGCGTCTCCGCGCGGAGGTCGGTACGGGCACGGGCTGCTTCCAGCAGCGCGGGCAGTTGCGCTTCCGGCGCTCGGTACCCGTGCTCGTTGGCCGCGGAAAGCCACTGCGGCAGCAGCTCGGCCAGGTCGGGAGCCGTGCTCCGGCGCCCGCCCGCGGCGCCCGCCCCCGTGTCTCCCGCACGCCCGGCGAGCAGCATCGTCAGCCTTCGCGCGGCGGGAGCGGGCAGTGGGGGCCGGGAATCCACGGGTGCGGGCTCGGGGCGGGAACCGGCGGACGCGGGCAGCAGACCGGCACGGTGGCGAACGGTTTCGACCGCCGCCGCATCCAGCAGGGCCGCGGGACTGCCGCCCGGTGGCGTACGGCGCTCGGTGCCGAGCAGAGCGGCCGTGAGGAGCTCGGCCCACGTGGTGGCCGGGGCGCCGGCCGCGTCCGACCGGGTCGGCGTGGCGGTCATCGGTCTCCCCTCCGCCGGGCGGCAGCCGGCTCCGCACGGACCCGTGCGCGTGCCCGCACGACAGTCCGCGCGCCTGCCCGCACGCCTGTCCGTGTCCCTGTCCGCAACGTCGGACTCACAGCGGCACCGCCTCTCCCTCGCTCCAGGCCGTGTACGGGGCGAAGCCCAGGTGCCCGCACTCGCCGAAGACGGTCACGGGGCGGCCACCCGATATCGCCGCGAGCTTCCACAGGGCCGTGGACGAGACTCCGGGCGCGACCGGAAGCGCGAACTCGCCGTCGGCGTCCGCCAGTTGCCGCACGCCGTGGCCGCCGCCGCCCCGGCCTCGGTCGCCACGACGGCCGTCCCCGGGACCCTCATCGCATGGATCGAGGGCCGGGACGACATCGCTCAGCACCGCCGGCCAGGCGTCCAGCCACGGGTCGTCGCTCAGCGCATGCCCGTAGGAGACCAGCGCCTCGGTCACCGTGCCCCCCTCCGGTACCGGGCCGGCGACGGGTGCGGCATACGTCTCGCCCAGCGCGGCACGCAGCGGGAGCGCCCCGGGGTAGTAGGCCAGCTCCGCGTCGGTCACCGAGCCCACGGGGAGGGGCTGTCCGGGCTGTCCGGGCGTGCGGTTCCCCGCCGCGTACGAGAGCAGCAGCGCCGGAAGCCCGGTCCCGCGGCCGCGGAGCCATATGCGCCGCGCCGTCAGCCGCCCCTCCTCCGTGTCCCGCTGCGCAAGCACAAGCCACTCGTCCCGCACCTTCTCCGCATCCGAGTCCGCAGACAGCAGCTCCGCGGAGTCGACCGTGAGACCGGCTCTCGTACGGACCGTCGCGGCGAGCGGCTCCGGAAGGCCGTCCAGCGCGAGGAGGCCCCGGTTCAGCAGATGGAGAAGCGCGCACTCCGAAAGCAGCCGCGCGGGCCGGCCTCCGAAGCCCCCCTCGGCCTGTGGGGGCGCCTGGCCGGACGCGGTAACGGCGCCCAACTCCCGTACACGTGCCGCCAGGCCGGGAGCCTGCGCGTCGACCATCCGGGAAGCCGTCTCCTCCCATTGCCCGCCGTCCTGCTCAGCACCGGCGAGACCGCCGCGCAGCAGATCGCAGAGGCGCTCCTCCAGTTCCGTCGCGCCGGCCGTGACGCGCAGCATTCTTCGCTCGGCGCGGAGCCGGGCGGCCTTCCGGTCCGCTTGGCGTGCCCCGCTCCCGCCGCTCCCGTCGGCGCTCCCGGCCCCCGCGGCGTCCGCATTCCCGGATCCCGCCCCGTCCGCCACACCGGCGGCGGTCGTGCGGGCAGCGCGCTCCCGGCGGCCGCTGAGCCACTCACCGGCCCACTCCGGCGGCTGCCCGCCGGGCTGCGCGGGCTCGCCGGCCCAGAGCAGCAGCAGCCCCAGTGCGTGCTTGCACGGGAACTTCCGGCTGGGGCAACTGCACTTGTATCCCGGCCCGTTCGGCCCGGTGAGGGGGCTGCCGGGACCCTCGGTGCCGCCGGCGGAACCCTGGCCGGCTCCGCCGAGATCCACCACCGTGCGGTACGGCCCGCTTCCGCTCCCCTCGCACAGACCCCATACGGCACCCCCGCCCGACCCCGCTTCCGACCACGGGCCCGGCGCGGAGAGCTTGCTCCCGGCCCGGCGTGACGCGTCGTCGGGAGCGAGCGCCAGCACCTCTTCCGCCGTCCAGCGGACCCCCTGTCCAGTCATGCTCCCGACCGTACGAGCGGCCACTGACAATCGCCCTGACGATCAATCGCCGCGGTGCCGCGCGCACCTCGTATCCGCAGGTCAGAGCAGGTACGGGAGGTGACTGTCAGTGGTGGGGTGCAGGCTGGTGAGCACATCGAAGGCCATGTGTGGAGGGGGACCTGTGACCGATTCGTCCGGCGGGTACGCGGCGGAGCCGCCCGCGCTGCGGCCGCATGCCGAGAAGGCTTTCGCCGAAGAGCTGCGCGCGCTGGCCGCCGCGGACGACAGACCGCGCCCCCAGCGCTGGCGCCTGTCACCCTGGGCCGTCTGCACCTACCTTCTCGGCGGTGAGCTGTCCGGGGGAGGCATGCTGATCACGCCGAAGTACGTGGGGCCGCGCCGCCTCGTCGAGGTCGCCGTCAGCACGCTGGCGACGGACCGCGCGCTGCTGCTGCTCGGCGTTCCCGGCACGGCCAAGACCTGGGTCTCGGAGCACCTCGCCGCGGCGGTGAGCGGGGATTCGACGCTGCTGGTCCAGGGCACGGCGGGCACCTCGGAGGAGTCGGTGCGCTACGGGTGGAACTACGCACAGCTCCTCGCCGAGGGACCCAGCCGCAAGGCCCTGGTGCCCAGTCCGGTGATGCGCGCGATGGCGGAGGGCAGGACGGCGCGCGTCGAGGAGCTGACGCGCATCCCGGCCGACGTGCAGGACAGCCTGATCACCGTGCTGTCGGAGAAGACACTGCCGGTGCCGGAGCTGGGTGAGGAGATCCAGGCGGTGCGCGGCTTCAACCTCATCGCGACGGCCAACGACCGCGACCGGGGGGTGAACGAGCTCTCCAGCGCCCTGCGCCGCAGGTTCAACACCGTGGTTCTGCCGCTGCCGGAGTCGGCCGAGGCGGAGGTGGAAATCGTGGCGCGCCGGGTCGACCAGCTGGGCCGCTCCCTCGAACTGCCGGCCGCGGCAGACGGCACGGCGGAGATACGCCGGGTGGTGACGGTCTTCCGCGAGCTTCGCGACGGGGTGACCGCCGACGGGCGTACGAGGATCAAGTCCCCTTCCGGGACGCTCTCCACGGCGGAGGCGATCTCCGTGGTCACCGGCGGCATGGCGCTGGCGGCCCACTTCGGCGACGGCGTGCTGCGGGCGGCCGACGTGGCGGCGGGAGTGCTCGGCGCCGTGGTGCGCGACCCGGCGTCGGACCGTGTGGTGTGGCAGGAGTACCTGGAGGCGGTCGTACGGGAACGGGACGGCTGGAAGGACTTCTACCGCGCCTGCCGTGAGGCCTCCCCGTGACGACTGCGCACGCGGGTGCCGCAGAGCCGGTCGCTGAACGCGGCGCCGCGCCGCTGCTGTTGGGCGTGCGGCACCACGGTCCGGGGTCCGCGCGCGCCGTGCGGGCTGCACTGGAGGCGAGGCGGCCGCGGGTGCTGCTCGTCGAGGGGCCGCCCGAGGCCGACGGCATCATCGCGCTCGCCGGGGACGAGGCGATGCGCCCGCCGGTGGCGCTCCTGGCGCACGCCGCGGACGAGCCGGGCCGGGCGGTGTTCTGGCCGCTGGCCGGTTTCTCCCCGGAGTGGATCGCCGTGAGATGGGCGCTGGAGCACGGTGTTCCGGTCCGCTTCATGGACCTTCCGGCGGCGCAGGCCCTCGCTCTCGGTGACGAGGACGAGGCCGACGAAGGCGATGAGGCAGACGAAGGCGATGAGGCCGACAAGGGCGCGAACGACGGCGACGGTGACGGTGACGGAGCGGAGGACGGCGGCCGGCGGAGCACCGGCGGGTCGGTGCGCCTCGATCCGCTGGCCGTGCTCGCGGAGACCGCCGGCTACGACGACGCCGAAGAGTGGTGGGAGGACGTGGTGGAGCACCGCGAGGCGCGCGCCGGCTCCGACCCGTACGCGCCCTTCGCCGTCCTCGGCGAGGCCATGGCCGCCCTGCGCGAGCAGCACGGCACCGGAGGGGGCACCACGAGTCACCGGCGTGACCGGATACGCGAGGCCCACATGCGGCTGCGGCTTCGCGACGCGGCCCGGGAGTTCGGAGCGGGCGGCGTCGCCGTCGTCTGCGGAGCTTGGCATGTCCCGGCCCTCGCGGCGCAGGCGAGGGTCGCCGACGACAGGCAACTGCTCAAGGGCCTGCCCAAGTTGAAGACCGAGGTCACCTGGGTGCCCTGGACACACCGCCGCCTGGCCCGCCGCAGCGGTTACGGCGCGGGTATCACCTCCCCGGGCTGGTACGGGCACCTCTTCGCCTCGCCCGACCGCGTCGTCGAGCGCTGGATGACCAAGGTGGCCCGCCTGCTGCGCGACGAGGACCACGGCGTCTCGTCGGCGCACGTCATCGAAGCCGTCCGGCTGGCCGATTCGCTCGCGGCCATGCGCGGCAGGCCCGTCCCCGGGCTCGCCGAGACCATCGACGCCGTGCGGGCCGTGATGTGCGAAGGCTCCGACGTGCCGCTCGCGCTCGTACGGGACAGGCTCATCGTCGGAGAGGTGCTGGGGGAGGTGCCGGACGGGGCGCCCGCGGTGCCGCTCCAGCGTGATCTCGCCCGGCAGCAGCGCAGGCTCAGGCTCAAACCGGAGGCCTCAGAGCGGGAGTTGGACCTCGACCTGCGCAAGGAGACGGACGCGGCGCGCAGCCGTCTCCTGCACCGGCTGCGCCTGCTGGGCATCGACTGGGCGGTGCCGACCCGCTCGCGCACCGGCAGCACGGGCACGTTCCGGGAGAGCTGGCGGCTGCGCTGGGAGCCGGAGTTGTCGGTCCGTACGGCCGAAGCCGGGGTGTGGGGCACGACCGTGGAGAGCGCCGCTACGGCCAAGGCGGTGTCGCAGGCCGCCGACGCCACCGCCCTCGCGGATGTCACAGCCCTCGCCGAACACTGCCTGCTGGCCGAACTGCCCGGCGCCCTGGGGGTCGTCATGCGGGCGCTGGCCGACCGTGCCGCACTGGACGCCGACGTCGGCCGGCTCGCCGAGGCCCTTCCGGCACTGGTGCGCTCGGTCAGATACGGCACTGTGCGCGGCACCGGTTCGGCGGCGCTCACCGACGTCGCGCAAGGGCTGGCCGAGCGCGTGTGCGTGGGGCTGCCGCCCGCGTGCTCAGGCCTGGACGCCGACGGTGCGGAGCGGATGCGCGGCCACATCGACGCCGTGCACCGGTCGATGGCCCTTCTGGCACAGGCACGGGCGGAGTGCCCGCCTGCGCCGCCTGCGCCGCACGCGCAGGAGGCGCCGGTCGTCCCGGATGCCGGCGGCGACGGTGCCGGGGGCGACGTACAGACGCGCTGGCGTGCCGCGCTGCGCAGGCTCGCCGGGCGCGACCGGATACCGGGTCTGATCCGTGGCCGCTGCGTCCGGCTGCTGCTGGACGAGGGCCAGTTGACGCAGAAGAAGGCCGCCCGGCTGATGGGCCTCGCGCTCTCGCCCGGCACGGCGCCGCCGGAGGCGGCGGCATGGATCGAGGGCTTCCTGGGCGGCGGCGGAATGCTGCTCGTGCACGACGAGCGGCTGCTCGCCCTCGTCGACGGCTGGCTTTCCTCGGTGCCGGGTGACGCCTTCACGGACGTACTGCCGTTGCTGCGCCGGACGTTCGCCGAGTTCGAGCCGGGTGTGCGGCGCACCGTCGGCGAACTGGTGCGGCGCGGTGACCTCTCCGCCGCGGCGGCCGCCGGGGGAGTGCTCGACGGGCCGCCGGGCGTGGTCGGCCAGGGGGCGCAACTCCGGCCGGTACGGCCCGGCTTCGGCCCCGGCCTGGACGCGGCCCGCGCGGCGGCCGTCCTGCCGACGCTGCGCCTGCTGCTGCCGGACGTGGTCACGGAGGCAGGGCGGGGGACGGGCCCGGCTGACGGACCGCACCCGGCGGACCGGCCGCACACGGCGGACCGGGCCGTCCGGGCCGACCGGCCGGAGCGGAAGGACCAGAAGCGCGAGGCGGACCAGAAGCGCGAGGCGGACCAAGACCGCGAGACGGACCGGGAACCCGCGACCGACGACGAGGAGGCACCCGTATGACCGGGAACCTCGGCAGCCCCGGCCCCAGCCCCACGCCCGGCACCCCCGGAACCGCGCCCCCCGCCCCGGCGGCCGAACGGCTTCGCCGCTGGCGCCTGGTGCTCGGCGGCGCGGACGCCTCCGACGGCACCGGATGCGAGCTGAGCGGTACGGACGCGGCCATGGACCGTACGCTCCAGGCGCTCTACGGCAGCGGCCCGCCGGACGGCCGGCCGAACGGCCGGGGGAGCGAGCGCAGCGGCGGCCTCGGCGGCTCCGCTCCCCAAGTGGCCCGCTGGCTCGGCGACATCAGGACGTACTTCCCCAGCTCCGTCGTGCAGGTGATGCAGCGTGACGCCATCCAGCGCCTGAACCTCTCCGCGCTGATGCTGGAGCCGGAGACGCTGGAGGCGGTGGAGCCGGACGTGCACCTCGTCGGCACACTCCTCTCGCTGAAGGCGGCCATGCCGGAGACCAGCAAGGAGACCGCACGCGCGGTGGTGCGCAAGGTCGTCGCCGAGCTGGAGAGGAAGCTCGCCGCCCGCACACGCTCCACGCTCACCGGTGCGCTGGACCGCTCCGCGAAGGTCCGCCGTCCCCGCCACCGCGACATCGACTGGGACCGCACGATCCGGGCCAACCTCAAGAACTATCTGCCTGATCACAGGACGGTCGTCCCGGAACGTCTCATCGGCTACGGGCGCGCAGCGCATGGCGTGAAGAAGGACGTCGTCCTCTGTGTCGACCAGTCGGGCTCGATGGCGGCGTCCGTCGTCCACGCGTCGGTCTTCGGAGCGGTGCTCGCCTCGATGCGTTCGCTGAACACGCGCCTCGTCGTCTTCGACACCAGCGTCGTCGACCTCACCGACGAACTCGACGACCCGGTGGACGTGCTCTTCGGCACACAGCTCGGCGGCGGCACCGACATCAACAGGGCACTCGCGTACTGCCAGTCGCAGATCAGCCGCCCCGCCGAGACCGTCGTCGTCCTCGTCAGCGACCTCTACGAGGGCGGCATACGCGACGAGATGCTCAAGCGGGTCGCGCAGATGAAGGCGGCGGGAGTGCAGTTCGTCGCGCTGCTGGCGCTGTCGGACGAGGGCGCGCCGGCGTACGACCGTTCCCATGCGGGCGCGCTCGCAGCCCTCGGAGTCCCCGCTTTCGCCTGCACACCCGACCACTTCCCGGAGGTGATGGCGGCGGCCGTCGAGAAGCGCCCGCTCCCGGTCCCGGACGACTGAGGGGACGAGGCCCCCGCGACCCGAACCCGAATCCCCGCCCGGGACGTAGCACTGTGACCAGAAGGTGAACAAGTTGTAAGGGCAGTTGCGCCGGTGACCGGCCAGCGTGCAAGGATCTCCGTTGTCCGGAACGCAGGGCTCCCGACGGGCGGTTGTGCCCCGAGCAGCCTGCGTCCGTCTTCCCGGTCCACCTGGAAGGTCCCCGCCTTGTCAGCAGTCTCCGCTGTGCCTGCCGCCGTGCGCTTGCCGCACGCGGCCGCCGCGCGGCGGGCCGTGCTGACCTTGCTCTTCCTCGGCGGTTTCCTTGCGCTCGCCTTCGTCTTCGGCGGCAGCGCACAGGCCGCTTCCGGTACGGATCACGACGGACGGGCGACGACTGGTGCCCCGGCCGGGGCACTCAAGACCGGCAAGCCGGCCGGCTCCGCGGACGATTCCCGTACGGGCCCGTCCGGGAAGACGAAGCACGACCTCACCGAAGCAGAAGAGGCCGAACTCGCCGAGCAGCAGCGGAGCGCGGCGCAGCAGGCCGGTGACCGCACCGCCTCGCATGTCGTGGGCCCGGTCGCAGGCGGCGCCGGCCGTACCGAAGAGGCCACGCGTCCCGTCGGCGAGACCGTCGAGGGCGTCGCCGGCGCGGAGGGCTTGCGCGAACTGCCCGGCCGACTCGGCCTCGGAGAGCTCGGCGACGGCATCGCCGGCGACGGGCCCGATGACGGCAGCGGCGACTCTGCCGGCAGCGGCACGGACGACGCGTCCGGCGCAGCAACCGGCGACGCGTCCGGCGACCGCGCCAACTGGCCGCGCACGCACGGCGACAGGGACTTCGCACTCGCAACGACCCTTCCCGGTGCGGCGGCACATGCGTCCGCCGCCGACGGCCTCGCCGGCGCCGGCGGAGACCCCTCCGACCGGTCGCCCTTCCACCCCACACCCGCCGCGCCGGCCCCCGGCACGTCGCAGCATGCCGGCGACAGCCAGGGCCAGCGCGGAGGCCCGCACCAGCTCGACGCCGTCACCACCGGCGCCGAGAACTCCGGGCCGCTTCAGCCCGGCGCCGTGCGCGCCGCGGACGGTACGCCGACGCGTGACCGCGAAGGCGACGTCCTCGAATTCCCCGGCTAGGGCGGGCTCTTCCACCCGCTGCGCAGTGCGTGACGCGTGACGCGTCCGCTGCGCACGACCTGCCACGCGGGGGTGGACAGGTCCGCCCGAGCAAGAATCCCCGGAGCCCGGTTCAGGATCCGCGAGAACGCGATCCGTCCGGCAGGTATCCGGGGCCCAGGTTCCCCTGAATTCGAAGGACTTCCGTCATCATGCGCAAGAACATCCGACGTTCACTGCTGGTCGCTGCCGCCGCCTCCGGCATATGGGCGCTGACCACGGCAGGCGCTTCCGCCGCCGAACTGCCCGTGCCCTCCGGCGCGGGCAGCCCGGCGGGCGGCGCCGTCGAGAAGGCGGAGAAGGCCGGTGACGCGGGCGAGGGCACCGTGGCCGACACCGTCCGCGGCGCCACGGACACCGTGCAGAGGACCACCGGGACCGTCGAGGACGTGACCCGCGGCGTCACCGGGAAGCTGCCCAGCAAGGGCATCCCCGAGAACGGCCTTCCCACCAACACACTGCCCACCGACACCGTGCCGACGGGCGACCTGCCCACCGGCGGGGCGGACGCGGCGGACGCCACCAGCGTGGTCGAGGGTGCGAAGGGCGCCGCGAGCGCCGCGTACGACCGGACGGGACGCGCGAGCAAGGCCGTCAAGGAGGCCCAGAAGGACCTCCGTCCGGCCACGCAGGGTCTGCCAGCGGTGCCCGCCGTCCCGGCCGTGCCCGCCGTCCCCGCCGTGCCCGGCGTCGGCTCCGTCTCCGGCCACCTGCCGGCTCACACGCTGCCCGCCCCGGCCGTCCCCGCGGTCCCCGCGGCGCCCGCCGTTCCCGCCACCCCGGGCGTGCCCGCCGCCCCGGCAGTACCGCGTCCGGACGTCCCGGCGGTGCCCGGCACCCCGTCCACCGGCGACCTCGCCGGCGGTCTCGCCGCCGCCGGCCTGCGCCCCGAGCAGGTGACCGCCGAGCTCAAGGGCGAACACGCAGAGGAGACGGCCCGCAAGGTCCGTAACACCGTCTCCACCGCACACCCGGTCCTCGACGGTGCGAGCGGTGCCGTGCTGCCGCCGGCCGCCCGCAGCGCCGCGCTGCAGGTGCGCGCCCTGGGTTACCAGGTCGCCACGGACGCCGCCGTGACCGTCGACCGCGCCTCCGCCACCACCGCTCCGTTCGCGGAGAGCACCTACCACCGCACGCGCGTGCTGGCGCACGACGTCACCGGTCACCTGGGCGGCTTCGGCGGGGGCGTCGCCTCCGACGCCGTGCCGTACGCGCACGAGCTGGGCACCGGTGTGCACGCCAGCACGGACGAACTGGCCTCCCACGTCGTCACGGACGTACAGATCCTCATCGCGGGCCCGACGAGGCACGACCTCACCGACCCGGCCAACGTCCCCGGTCTGCCCGTCGCCTCCCAGGTGCCGGCCGGTCTGTGAGCCGCCGGTAAGCGGACGCGGGGTGGCCTGCCAAGGGGGTTCGGCCACCCCGCGTCTCCACTCATTCCTCATCACTTCACCACCAACGGACTGTTAATCGAGGTAACCATGCACACGAGCAGGAGCATTCGCCGCGGATTCGTCGTCGCGGCGGCTGCCGGGCTGCTGGCGCTCGGCACCGGCAGCGCGTCCGCGGACGAGGCACCGGCGGGTACGGGCGTGGGTGCGGACCCGGTCGCGGCCGCCGGCGACACCACCGACACCACCGGCGCCGTCGAGGACGCGACGCAGCACACGCAGCACGTTCTCCACAAGACCGGCAGCATCGCGCAGGACCAGAAGAAGACGGGGAACGGGGCAACGCGAGGCGCAGGGAAGGCGATCAGCCATGTCACGCAGAAGGCCGGTGAGGCCGTGTCCGAGGCGCCGTCGGCTCCCGCGGATAAGGACCTGGGCGCTGTGTCCCGCATCGCGGCTCAGGCAGCCCCATCGTCCGCGCCGGGGCTGCCGGAGGACCTCGTGATCGAGATTCCCGAACTGGTCCCGGGCGTCCCGAGCATCGGCATCATCCCCTCCTCGATCCCGGCTCTTCCCGTCACTCCGGGCATCCCGGCTCTCTGACCGGATGGAACCGGGTCGCGTCCCGCGCCCTTGTACGGCGCCGGTTCACAGCGGACGCGACCCGGTTCTGGGTGCCTCAGGCGCGGAGGTGGAAGTGCCCGGCTTCGACAGCACTCATCACGCTCTCAACGCCCTCAACGCCCTCCCCACGACCGCCGGTTCGAACGGAACGACGGTCCGGCGGACTCAAGTCGCCCTATACATGGGAAGGTTCGGACACACAACCGTTCCGGGTCCCGGGGGCGTCCCGGCCGAGCGGTCCCCGGCGCCGTACGTACTCCCCAGGGCACGGCAGGAAACGGCGGCGGCGTCCGCCTCATCGCCCCCGCGGCGTGCGAATCCGGCAGCCCGGCGCGTAGATTCCGTCCGCACAACATGTACGTGCCGCTGTGACCGGTGTCACCGCCCAGGTGTGAGCTGGAATTTATGCACCGCTCATGCGCGGAGCTAACCTGCAAGGCGGACATGCCGCGCCTCGTCGTGACGCCGCGGCCACGCGGCACGCCCATGATCACGCTGACACGCTGACAACCGCGAACCACTGATTAAGGGGACGTACGCGCGTGGACCTGTTCGAGTACCAGGCGAGGGATGTCTTCGCCAAGCATGACGTACCGGTACTGGCCGGCGAAGTCATCGATACGCCCGAGGCGGCGCGCGAGGTGACCGAGCGACTCGGCGGTCGCGCGGTCGTCAAGGCGCAGGTGAAGACCGGCGGCCGGGGCAAGGCCGGCGGTGTGAAGCTTGCTTCCGACCCCGCGGAGGCCGTCGAGAAGGCCAGGGCCATCCTCGGCATGGACATCAAGGGCCACACGGTCCAGAAGGTCATGCTGGCCGAGACCGCGGACATCGCGGAGGAGTACTACGTCTCCTTCCTGCTGGACCGCACCAACCGGACCTTCCTCGCCATGGCGTCCGTCGAGGGCGGTGTCGAGATCGAGGAGGTCGCCGCCACCAAGCCCGAGGCGCTCGCGAAGATCCCCGTCGACGCCATCGAGGGCGTGACCGACACCAAGGCGCGCGAGATCGCCGAGGCCGCGAAGTTCCCGGCCGAGCTCATCGACCAGGTCGCCGAGGTCCTGAAGAAGCTGTGGGACGTCTTCGTACGTGAGGACGCACTGCTCGTCGAGGTCAACCCGCTCGTCAAGACCGGCGAGGGCAAGGTCATCGCGCTGGACGGCAAGGTCTCGCTCGACGCCAACGCCGAGTTCCGGCAGCCGGACCACGCGGCGCTGGAGGACAAGGCAGCGGCCGACCCGCTCGAGGCCGCCGCCAAGGCGAAGGACCTCAACTACGTCAAGCTCGACGGCCAGGTCGGGATCATCGGCAACGGCGCGGGTCTGGTCATGTCGACCCTCGACGTCGTCGCGTACGCGGGCGAGGCGCACAACAACGTCAAGCCCGCCAACTTCCTGGACATCGGCGGCGGCGCGTCCGCCGAAGTGATGGCGAACGGCCTGGAGATCATCCTCGGCGACCCCGCCGTGAAGTCGGTCTTCGTCAACGTCTTCGGCGGCATCACCGCCTGCGACGCGGTCGCCAACGGCATCGTCCAGGCCCTCGAACTGCTCAAGAGCAAGGGCGAGGACGTCACCAAGCCGCTGGTCGTGCGGCTCGACGGCAACAACGCCGAGCTGGGCCGCAAGATCCTCACGGATGCGGACCACCCGCTCGTGCAGCAGGTGGACACCATGGACGGTGCGGCCGACCGCGCTGCCGAGCTGGCCGCCAAGTAAGCGGACGAGACCGAGATCTGCGAGGACATCGACACACCATGGCTATCTTCCTCAACAAGGAGAGCAAGGTCATCGTCCAGGGGATGACCGGCTCCGAGGGCCAGAAGCACACCAAGCGGATGCTGGCCTCCGGCACCAACATCGTCGGCGGCGTCAACCCGCGAAAGGCGGGCACGAACGTCGACTTCGACGGCACCGAGGTGCCGGTCTTCGGCGGCGTGAAGGAGGCCATCGAGGCCACCGGCGCCGACACCACCGTCATCTTCGTACCGCCGAAGTTCGCGAAGGACGCGGTCGTCGAGGCCGTCGACGCCGGGATCGGCCTGGCCGTCGTGATCACCGAGGGCATCGCGGTGCACGACACGGCCTACTTCTGGGACTACGCCTCCCAGGCCGCGTCGTCCGGGAAGGGCACCCGCATCGTCGGCCCCAACTGCCCGGGCCTGATCACGCCCGGCCAGTCCAACGCGGGCATCATCCCGTCGGACATCACCAAGCCGGGCCGCATCGGTCTGGTCTCGAAGTCGGGCACGCTGACGTACCAGATGATGTACGAGCTGCGCGACATCGGCTTCTCGACCTGCGTCGGCATCGGCGGCGACCCGGTCATCGGCACGACGCACATCGACGCCCTGGAGGCGTTCGAGGCCGACGCCGACACCGATCTGATCGTGATGATCGGCGAGATCGGCGGTGACGCCGAGGAGCGTGCCGCGGACTTCATCAAGGAGAACGTCTCCAAGCCGGTCGTCGGCTACGTCGCGGGCTTCACCGCCCCCGAGGGCAAGACGATGGGTCACGCGGGCGCCATCGTCTCCGGTTCGTCGGGCACCGCCCAGGCGAAGAAGGAGGCGCTGGAGGCGGCGGGCGTGCAGGTCGGCAAGACGCCGTCGGAGACGGCGCGGCTGCACGCGCGCTGCTGGCCGGCTAGAGCCTCAGCCGCGGCCCACCCGCGGCCGCAACGCCGCGGGTACGACCGCGTCTGCGACCGCACGCGCACGTGCACTCGTACGCGCACTCGTATGTGCGCTCTGACGTGCACTCGTACGTGCGCTCGCACAACTCCGCGAGCTCTCACGCTCGTACGACGAACGGGCCCGTTCCCTGGGCATACCGCCGGGGAACGGGCCCGTCGTTCGTCCCGTCCGGCCGCGCGGGCAGCGCTCCGTCGTGGACCATCGGCTGCAGACGTCCCGGCTGCCGTTCCGGGGCGAGCGTCGCGTGCGGCTGCTTGGGGACCGGCAGCGACGGCACGTTCCGCACCCCGTCGGATACGACGAGCGCGACGGCCGCCGCGGCCAGGCCGGCGGTGAGGCCGAGCGCGGCGAGAGTTCCGCACCAGGTCCGGGCCTCGCTGCTCCGCCGTACGCGCCGCCCCGGGGGCAGCGAAGCGGGCTGCGGCGCCGCCAACTGCCGTACGAGCAGCGCCGTCACGCGTGGCAGCTCCGGCGGAGGGACGTCACGCAGCTCGGGCACCCGTTCGGCCAGCGCCGCACGTGCGTGGCGCAGCCGCCCTGAGGCCGCCGCGGTGCCGGCCTCCACCTCCGCGGCCGTGTCGCCGAGGCTCAGGCCCAGGCCGTCGTGCAGCAGCAGCGCCGCACGGTACGGGCGCGGCAGGCGCAGCAGCGCGTCCAGCAGCGCACGGTCGCCGGGCGGCACATGACGCATCGCCCGCACACGGCGCAGGAGATGGACGAGACGGAAGTGGCGCCAGGGCGCGAGCGCATGACGGTGTGCGGCCGCACGTACCCACCCCGCCGGATCGGGGTCGACGGCGACCTGCGGCCAGCGGTGCCAGGCGAGACGGAAGGCTCCCGCGACGGAACGCCGCGCGAGCCCGCGGCCCCCGCAGAGCAGAAACGTCTGGCGTACGAGGGCGGCGGCATGACGCTCGTGCAGCCGGTCGAAGGCGACGGCCGCGTCCGGGTGCCCGCTGCATTCGCTTTGTCTGACAAGGTGCATGCGGACATATTGGGCGACACAACGACAACAAGCTTGTTACCCGGACAGAACGTGTGTTGTTGACAGCATGTCGATGTGAGCCAAGTGACGCATCGCAGCCCGACGTTGTCCTCGTACGGCCCGGACGTCTCACGGCCGCTGCCGTCGCGGGCCGCCTGGTTCCTCGAAGGGGTGCTCGCGGCGGGGCTCGGGCTCGGCGCGTTCACCGTCCTCGTCCTGCTCCTGTGGATCATCTCGCCGTACCCGGACAGCGGGGCCGGCGGCGCCCTGCACATCGCCGCCGACCTGTGGCTGCTCGGGCACGGCAGCGGTCTCGTACGCACGGAGACGCTCTCCGGCGTTCCCGCGCCGATCGCGCTGACGCCGCTGCTGCTGGTGATTCCGCCCGTGTGGCTGCTGTACCGGGCGTTCGTGCAGGCGCTGTCCGCGGACGGCGAAGGCGAAGGCGGCGGCGAAGGCGGCGTCGGAGCACACGACGGGGACGAGTCCAGGCCGGGGACGGCAATGGGGGAGGAGGCCGCAGAGCCCCCGGGTGTGCTGACTCCGCTCGGCTGCGTGGCGGGCGGCTATCTGCTGACCGCCGCGGTCACGGTGCTGTTCGCCTCCGCCGGGCCCGTACGCGCCGACGTGCTCAGCGCGCTGGTGCGACTGCCGCTCTTCGTCCTGTGCGTCGCGGTGGCCGCGATGTGGCCTGCCTGGGGACGTACGCAGCCGAAGACGCCCAACGACCTTGCCCCGTCCGCCAGTTCACCGCTCGACGGCGATACGGCACAGCCCGGCGGTTCCGCGGTGCGGCAGGGGCGCTTCCCCGCGCCCGTGCTGCGTGAGGCGGGCGTCCTCATCGGGCGGCTGTGCCCGTTGCGCGCGGCCCTGACGGCCGTGGCGGTGCTGTGCGGGGGCGGTCTCCTCGTCACGCTCGGCGCGCTGCTGTGGCACCTGGACGGTGTGCAGTCGGCGTTCCCCCGGCTCGCCGGAGGTTCCTGGACGGGCCAGTTCGCCGTGCTGCTTCTCGTCGTCGCCTTGCTGCCGAACGCGGCGGTGTGGGCGGCCGCTTACGGACTCGGCCCCGGCTTCGCGCTCGGCGCGGGTTCGGTGGTCGGTCCGGTGACGGAGAGCGGCGGCCGCACGCGACTGCCCCCGTTTCCGCTGCTGGAGGCGCTGCCCACGGCGGACGGCGGCTTCGGTCTGCTCGCCTGTGTGGTGGCGGGGGTGGTTCCGCTCGCGGCCGGCCTGACCGTCGGCGGGCACGTGGCACGCGCCGCCGTACCCCGGCCCGGCCGGGCCGACGGGGCGGTCGGGCGGCAGGCGACGTTGTGCGTCGTCGCGCTCGTGGCGTGCGAGTGCGGAGCGGTCGTCGCGGCGCTCGCGGCGTTCTCGGGCGGCGCGCTCGGCACCGAGGCCATGGCGTTCCTCGGGCCGAGCTGGTGGCTCACCGGTGTGGCGGCGTTCGCGTGGGCCCTGCTGGTCGGAGCCCCCGTCGCGCTCGCGGTCCGCGCGTGGCGGCTCCGGGAGCGCGGGCCCGACGACGACTGGCACGAGACGGCCGCGCGTCAGGCCCGCTGGACGGCGCTGAAGACCGCGTCGGGCGGTCTGATGCCGGACTTCGAACCGCGCCGCGACTGACCGGCCCAGGTATGTCCGGCGGGGCGTCGCGAGCCCGCGCGGATCCGCCGGACACCCCCTGGCCGCCTCAGCGCACCTGCAGACCGCCGGCCGCCGAGGAGCGGTTCTCCAGCAGTGGCCGCAGCTCGCTCGGCAGCAGGTCCTTGCAGTCCTCGCGGGAGGACTGCGTCAGCGCGTCCTCCGTGCATGTGAAGTACTCGCTGTAGACCTGCTGGAACGTGAACGTCGCAGCGACGACGGCGAGCGCGAGCGAGGCCGTGATCAGGCCGCTGACCGCCGCCGTCGTACGGGACTTGGCCGCCTGCGCCGGGCTGACCGCGACGGGGACCTGCGACACCGGCTTCGGGGTCTGCCCGGCCGCCGTACGGTCGGTGCCCGCCACGTCCTCCGCCGTCGCCGCCGCTCCGGAGTGGCCGCGCTTGCCCGAATTCCCGGACGTGGACGAGGACTTGCCGCCGCGCAGCGCGCTGATGCCCCAGTACACGGACAGCGCGCCGAGCAGCAGTGCGACCTCGGGAAGGCTGAAGAGGGAGAAGAAGAGCGCCCAGACCCCGGTGTGGAGGGAGTAGCGGGCGTGCCGCTGCGACGGGTCGGTCGGGTCCCAGCGCATGCCGCGGGCGAGACCGCCACCGGGACCTCCGTCCCCCTTGCCGCCATCCGGGCCACCGCCCGCACCGTTGCCGCCGAAGCCGCCGCTCTGCCGGCCGGGCTGCTTGCTGCTCCAGTGGCTGCCCCACGCCGAGCGGTCACGGCCCCGGTCGGAGCCGGAGCCGGAATCCGAACCGTCCCCGGAGCCGCCGTTGCCCGAGCCGTCGGAGCCGTTCGTACCGCCGGGGCTGCCGTGCCCCTGCCCTGGGCCCTGGCCCTGCCCCTGGCCCGTGTCCGTCCCCGGCCCGCCCTGGCCGCCCGCTCCATGGCGCGGCTGCCAAGGCTGGTCCGGCCGCCCCTCCGGTGGTGCCGCGAAGGGGTTGTCCTCGCGCGGGGCGTCGTCGGATGGGGCCGCACGGCGGCGGCGTCGGTCGGTCATGTGGAGTGTGTCTTCCCCTAGCCCTGTCGTCCTGCTGAGTCGTGTTGAGCCTTGTTGTCGTAGCCGCTCCCGGCCCTGCCGGTGCCGGAACGCGTCCATACCGTGACGGGCGTACCTGAGGGCCCGTACCTCCTGACGCTACCTGGCGCAGCGGCCCCCGTCCCGAGTGGGCCGCGTGAGGGGCCGGTATCGTTGCCGACGGTCGGACGCTTCGTAGAGTTCCCCGGAATCCGCCGGTCCATGAGTTCGTACGACCACACAATCCGCTGTTCCCTTGTCCGGCACCGTCCGTGCCGGGGGAATCCCGTGAGAGAGAGCTTCGCCGTGGCTGCGCACCAGAGCCCGAGCCGCACCGGTTCCGGTTCCGTCTCCGGCACCGGCCCGGGCTTCAGCCCCCGCTCCCGTAAGGGCCCGGCCCGCCTCGTGGTCCTCGTCTCCGGCTCCGGTACGAATCTGCAGGCCCTGCTCGACGCCGTCGAGGCCGAGGGACCCGAGCAGTACGGCGCCAGGATCGTGGCCGTCGGCGCCGACCGCCGCGGAATCGAAGGGCTGGAACGTGCCGGGCGCGCGGGGATTCCCACGTTCGTCTGCCGCGTCCGGGACCACGCCACGCGTGACGAGTGGGACGAGGCGCTGACGGCGGCGACCGCGGCGTACGAACCGGACCTGGTCGTCTCCGCGGGCTTCATGAAGATCGTGGGCAAGGAGTTCCTCGCCCGCTTCGGAGGCCGGGTGGTCAACACCCACCCGGCGCTCCTTCCCAGTTTTCCCGGCACCGACGGGGTGCGCGACGCCCTTGCCTACGGGGCCAAGGTGACCGGGTGCACCGTCCACTTCGTCGACGACGGTGTCGACACGGGACCGATCATCGCGCAGGGCGTGGTGGAGGTCCTGGACGAGGACGACGCCGACGGCGGCGCCGCTCTGCACGAGCGGATCAAGGAAGTCGAGCGACGGCTGCTCGTCGATGTCGTGGGACGCCTCTCCCGCGACGGCTATCGCATCGAGGGACGAAAGGTACGGCTGCAGGATGGGTGAGGGTGGCATGAGCCAGGGCCAGAGCCAGAGCCAGGACGAGGGCCGGAGCCGGGGCGGGGACGCGGAGACCAAGCTGCCGGTCCGCAGGGCGCTGGTCAGCGTCTACGACAAGACGGGTCTGGACGGCCTGGCGCAGGGCCTGCACGCCGCGGGCGTCCAGCTCGTCTCGACGGGGTCGACGGCGAAGCGCATCGCCGCGGCCGGGGTCCCGGTCACGGCGGTGGAGGAGCTGACCGGCTTCCCGGAGTGCCTCGACGGGCGAGTCAAGACGCTGCACCCTCGCGTGCACGCGGGCATCCTCGCCGACCGGCGGCTCACCTCGCACCGTGAGCAGCTCGACGAGCTGGGCATCGAGCCCTTCGACCTCGTCGTCGTCAACCTCTATCCGTTCCGGGAGACCGTCGCCTCGGGCGCCACTCCGGACGAGTGCGTCGAACAGATCGACATCGGCGGACCGTCGATGGTGCGCGCCGCCGCCAAGAACCACCCCTCGGTCGCGGTGGTCGTCAACCCGGAGCGCTACGGCGCGGTGCTGGCGGCCGTCGGCGGGACCACCGCCGAGGCCGAAGGCGCCGGTTCCGGCGCCGGTTCCGGCTCCAGTTCTGGACCTGGGGGCTTCACGCTCGCCGAGCGCAAGCGCCTCGCCGGTGAGGCGTTCCAGCACACGGCGGCCTACGACGTGGCCGTCGCCGCCTGGTTCGCCGACGGCTACGCACCCGAGGAAGCCGGCGCGGAATCCGGGCCCGTGAGTCCGCTCCCCGCCTTCGCCGGCGCCGCACTCAGCCGCGGCAGCGTGCTGCGCTACGGCGAGAACCCGCATCAGCCCGCGGCCCTCTACACCGACGGCAGCGGCACCGGCCTGCCCGGCGCGCGGCAGCTGCACGGCAAGGAGATGTCGTACAACAACTACGTCGACACCGAAGCCGCCCGCCGTGCCGCGTACGAGCACGGAAGCCGGCCCTGTGTCGCGATCATCAAGCACGCCAACCCCTGTGGCATCGCCGTCGGTCAGGACGTCGCCGAGGCACACCGCAAGGCGCACGCGTGCGACTCGCTCTCCGCGTTCGGCGGCGTCATCGCGGTCAACCGCCCGGTGTCCCTCGCCATGGCCGAGCAGGTCGCGGAGATCTTCACCGAGGTCATCGTGGCGCCGGACTACGAGGAGGGCGCCGTCGAGGCGCTCTCCCGCAAGAAGAACATCCGGGTGCTGCGCTGCGCCGAAGAACCCTCCGCGGACCTGGAGTTCAGGCCCATCGAGGGTGGTGCGCTGCTGCAGGTCAAGGACCGTCTCCAGGCGGCGGGCGACGATCCCGCCAACTGGACGCTGGCGACCGGCGAGGCGCTCTCCCCGTCCGAACTGGACGAACTCGCCTTCGCCTGGCGCTCCTGCCGCGCCGTGAAGTCCAACGCGATCCTGCTCGCCAAGGACGGCGCGACCGTCGGCGTCGGCATGGGCCAGGTCAACCGCGTGGACGCGGCGAAGCTGGCGGTGCAGCGCGCGGGAGAGGAGCGTGCCGGCGGTTCGTACGCCGCCTCCGACGCCTTCTTCCCCTTCCCGGACGGGCTGGAGGTGCTGGCACGCGCCGGCATCAAGGCCGTGGCGCAGCCCGGCGGTTCGGTGCGCGACGAGGCCGTCACGGACGCGGCGAAGGCGGCGGGTGTCACGATGTATCTGACCGGCACGAGGCACTTCTTCCACTGATCGCCTCCGCGTCCACCGATCGCCCTGACCGCTTCCACGTGACTGTGAGCAGCCGCCGGTGACCACCGGCGGCATGCCACTCGTACCACGGCCGGTGGTTCAGTACCGCGGCCTCTCGAACCAGGCGCCCGACTGCGCCAGCAGGACGATGCAGGTTACCCCCAGCCCCAGCCAGAGGATTCCGAACGGAAACGCGATGAGGCCGAAGAGGGTGATGAAGGAGGCCCAGACGATGCCTCCGACGCGTACTCCGCTGCCGCCGTTCGTGAACCAGATGCCCAGCATGATGCCGATGACGGCGTGCACCAGGAAGAGACCGCAGAAGAAGTAGGCGATGCCGATCCCGATCTTGGCGTCCGCCATGTTCTCGATCTCGCTCAGGCTGTTCGCAGCGATCCCGAGCATCGCGATGCCGAACACGGAGAGGAGCCCCTGGAGCCCGCCGGCGATGAACATCATCACGCGGACGGCGTTGACCTTGCTCTCCATCGCCCCGGTCGGCACCGGCTGCTGGTACGTGCCGGGTGCCTGCTGCGGAAAGCCGTAGCCGGGCTGAGGGGTCTGGGGATATCCGTACGGCTGCTGATGCTGATGCTGCTGGGGCGGCGGCTGCTGGGCATAGGGGTTGCCGGCGTACGGGTTGTTGGGCGGCTCGGTCGGATAACTCATCGTGGTGCTTCCTCACTTCGGTATCTGCGCTGCTGTGGGGCACAGGGCCCCTGACGTCCCGCTGCCGGTACGACATACTCGTTGGTCATGAAAGACGGATCGACGCCAGAGCAGGGCGGGTTCGGACCGGCGGAACCGATGCCCCCTCAAGGTGGAGGGGCAGCATATGGATATCCCGGTCCTCACGGGGGCCACGGATATCCGTCCGGCGCCGGACCTGCGGAGACCTATGGTCACGATGGGGGGTACGCACAACCGCTGGTCACCATCGGGGACATCACGGTGACGGCGGACGGCATCATCACGCCGGCGGGCAAGATGCCGCTGAGCGGCGCCACTTGGACGATCACGGACATGAGCCGGACGGAGGAGAGGATACCGACGCACGCGATCGTGCTCGCGGTGGTCTTCCTCGTCGTCTGCTTCCTCGGGCTGCTCTTCCTGCTGATGAAGGAGCGGACCACGGCCGGCCACGTACAGGTGACCGTGAACAGCGGCGGGAAGTTCCACTCGACGATGATCCCGGTGTACGACCCGATGGCCGTGCACCACATCATGCAGCAGGTCAACTACGCCCGCTCCGTGAGCATCTGAGCCGGCGGGCCCGCCGAACGCGCGAGGGCCGTGCGCCGCGGAACGTCGCGGCGGGCACGGCCCTCGTCGCCTGTGTGACGTCTGCGTGCTCAGTACCGCGGGCGGTTGAACCACTGCGAGCCGTCCTGCTTCGCCATGAAGACGATGATCAGGATGCCGAGCGCGAGCGGGATGATGCCGACGATGACGATGAGGGCGAAGAGCCCTCCGACGGCCATCAGCGATCCGTAGACGATGCAGCAGATGCGGATGGCGTTGCCGCCGTTGTTGAACTGCGAGGCCAGGAAGATCGCGGCTGCGCTGAAGAGCAGCCCGATCACGCCGCCGGCTATCAGGATTCCGGAACCGACGCTCGCGAAGTCCGAGCCGTAGGTGTCATCGACCTGCGAGGCGTTGTAGAAGTTGGCGATCGCGCCGATGATGCCGAGCCCGCCCATGATGAACATGATGATCCGGACGGCGTTCACCGTGCCGGGCATCGTCTGCGGGGCGTTCGGGTAGGTGAAGCCGGGCTGCTGCGGGTAGCCGCCCTGCACGGGCTGCTGGAAGCCGGCCTGCGCCTGCTGCGGGTAGCCGTATCCGGGCTGGCCGCCCTGTCCCTGCTGCGGGTAGCCGTACGCCTGCTGTGGCGGCGGCTGCGCGTAGGGGTTGTTCGGGTCCTGGCCAGGGGGTGGTGGGTAGCTCACGAGTGCCTTCCTCCGAGCGTTCGACAGGGGACGGAATGGGCCGAAGAACTCGGGGGAACGACAGATCCGCCCCCGCAGATGCCGTGAGTGGACTGCGTGAGGTGTGCGTTTTGCACGTTGTGCCTCCCCCGATGGTGCGGCCCCGTGCCGTCGGCCCTTCTTCGTACGGGCACGGTGCCAACGGCTCATGTTCGTCGCCCCATGGTGACGATGTCCAGCCGGACTCCTCGAATGTGGCGAATCCGAAACGCGAAGCCCCAATCCCCGCCACCCCGGCGGCCGTTTCGGATCGGCGTGCCCGCCGCTCCGTCCTGCGGAGCGATACGGATTTCGGCCCGGCCTCGGTATCCGCGAGTATGGGAGACATGACGGCCCAGATTCTCGATGGCAAGGCCACGGCAGCAGCGATCAAGACCGGTCTGAAGGCGCGTGTCGACGCCCTGCGGGCGCAGGGGATCACGCCCGGCCTCGGCACCCTGCTCGTCGGTGACGACGTCGGCAGCCAGAAGTACGTCGCCGGCAAGCACCGCGACAGCGAGCAGATCGGCGTCCGGTCGATCCGGCGGGAGCTGCCCGCCACCGCCACCCAGGAGGAGATCGAGGCGGTCGTACGCGAGCTGAACGACGACACGGCCTGCACCGGCTACATCGTCCAGCTGCCGCTGCCCAAGGGCATCGACACCAACCGCGTGCTGTCGCTGATGGACCCGGACAAGGACGCGGACGGCCTGCACCCCACCAGCCTGGGCCGTCTTGTGCTGAACGAGCCCGGCCCGCTCCCGTGCACGCCGCGGGGCATCATCGAGCTGCTGCGCGAGCACGGCGTCGAGCTGAACGGCGCGCATGTCGTCGTGGTCGGCCGCGGCATCACGGTGGGCCGTTCCATTCCGCTGCTGCTGACGCGGCGCAGCGAGAACGCCACCGTGACGCAGTGCCACACCGGCACGCGTGATCTGCCCGCGCTGCTCAAGCAGGCCGATGTGATCGTGGCGGCGGCCGGAGTGCCGCATCTGATCAAGCCCGAGGACGTACGGCCGGGAGCCGCCGTCCTCGACGTGGGCGTGAGCCGCGACGAGTACGGCAAGATCGTCGGGGACGTGCACCCCGGTGTGGCCGAGGTCGCGGCGTGGATCTCGCCGAACCCGGGCGGCGTCGGCCCGATGACCCGCGCGCAGCTCCTCGTCAACGTCGTCGAGGCCGCCGAGCGCGCAGCGGGGGAGTGATCAGGATGCCTGAGGGAGGAATTTCGCGCCGCTTCCCGTCGATCACGCGCGACACCGCGCGGCCGGAGGGCGGACAACGGGCGATGGGCGCCGGGCACGCGGCGCCGTACCGGCAGTGGCCGCTGCTGTCGGTCTGCTGCGGAGTGCTGATCGGGCTGCTGGTGACGGTCGGGGAGTTCCGCGCCGGGACGCTGATCATCGGCCTGTCGCTGCTCGCCGGCGCCGTGATGCGCTGGCTGATGCCGTCCGTGGGCATGCTTGCCGTCCGTTCCCCCTTCACGGACATCGTGACGTACGGCGCGCTCGGCCTGTCGATCATTCTGCTGGCGATGATGGCGCAGCCCAAGCCCTGGCTGAACATCCCGGTCCTGGAGGAGATCGTGCACTTCGTCGTCGGCAGGGAGGGCGGCTGACGCCGGCTCCGGGCTGGGTTCCGGCGGGCCGGGCGCGCCCCCGCCCGGGCACCCCAGAGCACATACCCCGACACGTGCTGTGAAGTGTGAAGACGGCCCGTGCTTCCTCGTGGAAGTGCGGGCCGCAGTCATGGATGCAGCAGGCGGACGGGGTGGCAGACTAGGTGACGATCTGGCGCGGGAATTGTCGACGAAGTCGGGGGACTAGGGGGAGGCACATGCCTCGGTGGAGGCCGCTACCGGAGGAACTGGACCCACAGATCCGGGAGTTCACCAGCCAGCTGCGGCGGCTGGTCGACCGCAGCGGAATGAGCGTCGCGACCATCGCGGACCGTACGGGCTACAGCAAGTCGTCCTGGGAGAGGTACCTGGGCGGACGGCTGCTGCCGCCACGCGGCGCCGCGCACGCGCTCGGGGACGTCACGGGGATCGACATCCGTCATCTCGAGACGATGTGGGAGCTGGCCGAACGGGCGTGGAGCCGCGACGAGATGCGGCACGACCAGACGATGGAGGCCATCCGCGTCGCGCAGGCGCGTGAGGCGCTCGGGGAGTTCTGGGACGACGAGCCGGCCAAGGGCCGCAAGTGGGGCCGTAACAAGGACAAGGTCAAGAACAAGGACCGCGACGGGAACCGCGACAAGGAGAAGGCACGCGCGAAGGGTGCGGAGAAGAGCGGTGCCGAGCCCGCCGTCAAGGAAGAGGAGTGGAAGGAGAAGACGGGGGAGCACGCCATCGTCTCCGCCGAGATGCTGCAACGGCAGGGCTCTGCCGCCGGGTTCCTCGCTCCGCCCTCCGCCTCCGCGATCCCTGGCATCCGCGGCAGCGCCGCGTCCGCGCCCGCCGCGCCGGCGGAGACGAACCGGCCGCCCATAGACGACGAGACGGCCGTGCTCCGCCCCCGCCCGCTGCCAGGCAACGGCGGTAACGGCGGTAATGGCGGTCACGGCGGCAACCTCGGCAAGGGCGGCAACGTCGGCGGCAAGGGCGGCGTGCCCCAGGGTGGTCCTCCGGGCCGGAGCCCGGCGACGGCCGGCGTGCCCGCGCAGCGCGTCGACGTGTCCTCGTGGGGCGCGGCGCCCGCCGCCGGCGGCGGGCGCCGCGGCCATGGTGCCCCCCGCGGCGACGGCGGGACGGCGGGGCCGGGACGTACGGAGCCGCCTCGACCGGAATCGGGACTGCCGGCGTACCCGGGCAACGGGCCGGGCGCCACGGCGAGTTCAGGCGGTGCGGACGTCCCCGGCAGCCCCGGTCCAGGGGGCCCGGACGGCGGTGGCCGTGCCTCGCGCGGCCGCCGGGTCGCGGCGCTGCTCGTGGGCGCCGTGTCCGTGTTCGCGGTCCTGGGCGTGGGTGTGCTGGTCTTCGGGCTGCCCGGCGGGGCGGACGACTCCTCAGCCTCGCCGACGCCTTCGGCGACGGCCTCGCCCCGTAACCTCCCTGCCGGGGTGAAGTGCCAGGGCGAGGGCTGCTCGGGCAAGGACCCGGAGAAGATGGGCTGCGGCGGGCAGAACGTCAAGAGCAGCAAGTCCGCGTTCGTCGGGCCGAGCGTGGTCGAGGTGCGGTACAGCAGCGTCTGCAAAGCAGCGTGGGGCCGTATAACGGGTGCCGCGCAGGGCGACGGTCTGAAGATCAGTGCCGGCGGCCAGGCAGAGAGCGACAAGGTCGACGCCACGAACGACGCGTACACGGAGATGGTCGCCGTCGAATCCGCGAATGACGCGCGCGCCTGCGCCACTCTCGTGGCGGGCACGACGGGCTGCACGAAGGCCGGCACGGCCGGCCAGGCGGACACCGCGGAGACGGCCGGCCCGGCGACTCCCGCGGAGACGGCGGACACTGGGGGCGCCGCACAGCGGTAGCCGGGGGAGGCTCTGTGCCCCGAGCGTGCGGGGCCCGGCTCCCGTCGTCCGTCCGGGTCAACTCGCCGCTCTCAACTCGCCGCTCTCAAGGCGGCGTTGACGATTCTGAAGCTGTCCGAAATTCATTGGTGTTCGGATGAATGCGCATGCATGGCTCGGCCGATCCCGGGAATGCGCCCTGTCAGCAACCCCCCACGGGCTGGCCGCGTCGGCCGCCGTCCGCGTCATCCCTCCTTGCGCGGGCGGCTGCCGACGCGTATACGACGTCGGATAACCTGGCGCGGGGTCTCTTGACATGGAGAGACATCCAGAGACTTCCGCACAGGGCAGGGCGCGTTCCCTCTGGCTTTTCCCTGCGGGTCCCCCTGGGGACCTCAGGAGGTGCCCAGGGAAGGAACCCGCCAGGAAGCTGCCACCGCCAGGTACTACGGAGACCGCCATGACCCGCACCCCTGTCAATGTCACCGTCACCGGAGCGGCCGGCCAGATCGGCTACGCGCTGCTCTTCCGTATCGCCTCCGGCCAGTTGCTGGGTGCAGACGTGCCCGTCAGGCTGCGGCTGCTGGAGATCACCCCGGCGCTGAAGGCCGCCGAGGGCACCGCCATGGAGCTCGACGACTGCGCCTTCCCGCTGCTGCAGGGAATCGACATCACCGACGACCCGAACGTCGCCTTCGACGGGACCAACGTGGGGCTCCTCGTCGGCGCCCGTCCCCGCACCAAGGGCATGGAGCGCGGCGATCTGCTGGAGGCCAACGGCGGCATCTTCAAGCCGCAGGGCAAGGCCGTCAACGACCACGCGGCTGACGACGTGAAGATCCTCGTCGTCGGCAACCCGGCGAACACCAACGCCCTCATCGCCCAGGCGGCCGCCCCGGACGTGCCCGCGGAGCGCTTCACCGCGATGACGCGCCTCGACCACAACCGCGCGCTCACGCAGCTGGCGAAGAAGACCGGCTCGCAGGTCTCCGACATCAAGAAGCTGACGATCTGGGGCAACCACTCGGCCACGCAGTACCCGGACATCTTCAACGCCGAGGTCGCCGGCAAGAACGCGGCCGAGACCGTGAACGACGAGAAGTGGCTGGCCGAGGAGTTCATTCCGACCGTCGCCAAGCGCGGCGCCGCCATCATCGAGGCCCGCGGCGCCTCCTCGGCGGCGTCGGCCGCCAACGCCGCCGTCGACCACGTACACACCTGGGTCAACGGCACGCCGGCCGGCGACTGGACGTCGATGGGCATCCCCTCGGACGGCTCCTACGGCGTCCCCGAGGGCATCATCTCGTCCTTCCCCGTCACCTGCGACGGCGGCACGTACAAGATCGTGCAGGGGCTGGAGATCAACGAGTTCTCGCGCCCCCGCATCGACGCGTCCGTCCAGGAGCTGTCGGACGAACGCGAAGCGGTCAGCGGCCTCGGTCTGCTCTGACGCCTGCGGCGGAACGGCGGCGCGCCTTCGCCGTCTTCGCCGCGGTGTCGGCGGAACGCATCCGCGGCATCCCGAACGGGCCCGTGCGGTCCGGGAGTTCGCCTCCCGGCACCGTACGGGCCCGTCCTCGGCCGGTGGCCCCGGCTTGGCCGGTCCAGCCGCGGGAAGGTGCCCAGCTGACCACGCCCCAGGGGCAGTTCGCGCATTCCGCGCACTCGGGACGGTGAACTCCGCGGCGTTCCCGAAGCGTTATCCACAGGGTTTTTGCTGCCGTGGTCGGGGCGCTGCTCCCTCGGGTATGTTCAAGGTCAATCCCTGAACGGAACTTGGGGAAGCCGGGGCTACTCATGAGTTACTCAATGCGCACGCATGCTCACAGTGAGGCGACGCGTCTGCTGTGCGCCGGCGCGCGCTTGAATGCCGGATTCCGCCAGCGCGTCATCGATGAGCTGGTCGGTCACGCCGAGCGTCCCGTCCCGCCTTCGCTGGGTGTCGACGTGCGTCCCGTGCTGGCACACGCTCTGCGGGCGCGGCGGCAGGAAGTGCAGACGGCGATCGCGCTGCTGGCCGTGTGGACCGGATTCTTCCTCGTCTCCGTGCTCCTGACGTGGGACACCCTGGACGACCAGTTCGGCGCGAACTTCGACCTCTCGCTCGACGAACTCCTCTCCCTGGCCCTGTTCCTGGGCGACGACGCGTTCTCGTCGATGGGGGACCAGCCCACCGCCTGGGTGCTCTTCTACGCCGGTGTCGTCCTCGCGCTGTGGGCCGGCCGCGCGATCTCGGGGCGCGAGACGCTGCTGTACGCGGGGACCAGGACACCGCGCAAATCGCTGCGGTCCGCGATACGGCGCAGGCTGGGCACGGCCGTCACCTACGCCGCCCGCGCGCTCGCTGCCGCCTACTGGATCGCCGCCGTCGCCGGCATCCGCGACAACCCCTATCCGGTGATCTTCCCGCTGCTGATGGTCGCCGTGGTCTGGCTGCACCGGATCAGGGTGACCTCCGTACTGCGGGAGCAGCTCAGCCGCGAGAACTTCGGCACGGCCCAGCAGCCCGAACTCCCGTACGCGCAGCGCTACCGGCGCATCGGCGAGGCGATCGACCTCGAACAGCACGCCCCGGCGACGCTGTACGACGCGAACCGTCCGTTCGTCGGTTCCGGTGTCCCGCACAAGCCCTGGTCCTTCGCGCTGGAGCTCCGCCGCAGGAAGGACGCGCCCGCCGCCGAACCGGCCAACGGCGTGCCGCCGCAGGCGGCGCATGGAGCGGCGGTGCCGGCGGCGGCGCCTCAAGTGCAGGCGCAGCACGCGGAGTCGCAGCAGCCGGAGATGCCGCCGCTGCCGATGCCGTCGGGGCAGATCAACCCGATGCAGCCGCCGCACCCCGGCAGCCAGACGCAGACGCAGCCGCAGACGCCGGACGAGTATCCGCAGCACGCGCATACCCACGGGCACACCCACGGGCACGCGCACGCACAGCACCCGCCGGCGAACCACCTCTCCAGCCGTCACGTCCTCGACATGATCACGCCCCGGCTCGTGGCGCTGCGCGAGGCGACGGCGCGCACCAGCCGGGACAGCCTGCGCGGACTGGAGATCGAGGAGTTCGTCTATCTGCCGTCCGGCGTGCGCCGCGACAGCGGTGTCTACGAGCCGGACAGCGTGCAGCAGCACCTCTCGGAGGCTGCCGACGACGGCGGGGAGGCCCGAAGGCACTTCCTCCGCGTCCGCGTGGGTTCCTGGCATGAGCAGGTGGTCGTCTCGCTGCTCGTGCGCGTCCACACGCAGGGCGGAATGCTGGTCCTGGAGGTCGTCCCGCACGTACTGGGGCCGGTCGCCGAGGAGTTCCGGGAGGTCGACGCGATCGTCGAGCGCCACGCGGCCGGCTCGTCCCGCGAAGGTGTGCTCGCGTTCCTCACGGCACCCGCGGCGACGGCTGCGGCCGGGATCGCCACGGCCCGTACGCTGCTCTCCGTCTTCCGCGTCTGGCTGAGCTCTCCGGAATACGCCGCGCCGGACGCGCCGCTGGTCTCCATCAGGGAGCTGGCGAGTGCGAACGAACTGTCGCTGTTCCAGGAGATGGACGTCAGCCGCTACATCAAGACCGTCCAGGACAGGATTGCCGGCGGTGTGCGGGACGCGCTGGAGCAGCGCGGCTTCCGTACGGACCGCTTCGAGCAGCAGATCGTGAACGTACGCGACGGCGGTGTCTACATCGAGGACATGAGCGGCGGCGCCGTGGCCACCGGCGAAGGCGGCCAGGCGCATCACGTGGAGAGGAGCCCGGCGTGATGGCGCCGGGCGAGGACCGCTCGGGCGGCGTGCCGCAGGAGCCGGGGACGGAGCCGGAGGCTCAGCCGGGCGATGGCCGCCGCCGCGAATCCGGCGGCGGGGGAGGACCGGTGAACATCGGCAGCATGTCCGGCGGCGCGATCGCCACCGGCGCCTACGGCCGGGCGACCTCGTACAGCCACACCGCCCCGCCGCCGCAGACCGACGAGGCGACGCTGGCGCTCCTGGAGGCGGTGCGGGCGCTGCGCACGGACATGCGCGTCCTGGCGGCCACCGACGAGACCGCCGCCGTCGACGGCGAACTGGGCGAGATCGAGGGCGAGATCACACGGACGGGCCGAGCCGGTGCCGGCCGTCTCGCCCTGCTCCGCGACCGGCTTCAGGCGGGCGCGAGCGCGGTCGGGATGCTCGCGTCGGCGACCGCGGTCGTGCAGGCCGCCGCGCAGGTGCTGGGGTGAGAGACGTGAGAGGTGAGTGCCCGTGATTCGCTTCGACGCCGATCAGCAGCGCTGGGTCGACGACGACGCCGAGACGTTGCACGCACGGCAGCAAACGGAGTCCGCGCGGCAGCAACGGCACGTGGCCAAGGGCACGTTGGTCGTGCTCGCGGTGTGCGGGCTCGCGTTCGGCACGTGGGCGCTCGGCTGGAAGGACGAGCCCGGGCAGCCCGACGGCCGGTCGCAGGAGTCGGTTGTCGTCCCCGACCCGGCGGCCACGTCACGCCCCGACAAGAGCGCGCCGGCGGGCGACGGCGAGGAGCCGGCCGACCCGGCCGGCTCGGCCGATGCCGACCCGCCGGAGGGGTACGAGATCGCGGAGGACCCGGAGGGCTTCAGTCTCGCCGTTCCCGAGGGGTGGCAGCGCCGCACGGAGGAGCGCGACGGCGCGCAGGCCGTCTTCTACGAGAAGTCCGGCCGGGCCAGTCAGCTCCAGGTCTTCTTCGTGGAGGACTCCGACCCGTACGAGTCGCTGGAGCTGGCGGAGGAGAACGCCCAGAAGAACGAGGGCTTCGAGCTCGACTCCCTCGACCGCCTCGACGGCGGCGACGGTCCGGCGGCCCGTCTCGAATACACCTACGACTCCCATGAGCACGGCGGGACGCGGCGCGTCATCGACCACCGCTTCGAGGCCGAGGACGGCGAGCTCTACGCGGTCGTCGCATACGGGCAGGAGGACGACAGCGCCTCGGAGGAGCAGAAGGAGCTGCTGGACACCGCGCTGACCTTCTTCTGCCCGACCGGAGTGGACTGCGGGGACGACGGGGACGGGAGCGGCGACGGAGACGGGGACGACGGGCTCTGAGAGGCACCGTTACGGCGGACGGGGGAGCGGCCTCAGCGACCTCAGTCCCTGGGGAAGTCTCCCGTCTCCAGCTTCAGCCCGACGACCGTCCCGGTCAGGTCGAGCGGCTTGCCGAAGGCGACGGTGAGCCTGCTCTCGTATTCGCCCTTCTCGGGCTGCGTGAAGAGGTGGCACTCGCCGGTGTAGGGGTCCGCGACCACATACACGGGCACTTCGGCGGTGGCGTAGGCCTGCAATTTCGGGCCGTAGTCGTTTGGGCCCGTACCGGCGGAAACGACCTCGGCGACGCACTCCACGTCCTCGTGCTGCCAGTGACCCTTCTCGTCTTTCACCGCACCCTCGGCGAGAGCCACCACATCGGGAGCGAAGCCGTTCAGATGCCCGGGGAAGTCGAAGCGCACGTCCGACTTGATCCGATTCCTGGGATACCTGGTCCGCAGCTGATCGTAGAGAGCCGCGATGATTTCCCAGTGCGTGTCCCGTTGCGGCGACATGAAGACGGTCCCCTCGACGATTTCGGTCTTGTAGCCCTCGGGGACGGGCATCCGCTCCAGCCGCTCGAACAGGTCGTCCAAGCTCGGATCGTCGCGCTCGGTCATCTCGGTCCTGTCGGTCAGTGCGATGGTCATGACCCTGTGCTCCTCCCCGCTGCCGCGTCGCTCCACGCCTGCAGCCGCATTGTCGAACGATACGAACACAGATCAGGACACGCTCTTGATCGCCGTGAGCGCCGCGACCGCGGCCGTCAATACCGCCCGGCTCGGAATGCGGCAGATCCGGCCACGCGGCACGCTCAAATCGTTATGAACGTCCGCACATGGCGTCAATCAGGCCCTTCGCCTCCCTCCGCCGCACTTCGGCCCGTGAGGAACCCCACTTATCCGTGCCGGGCGGACATGCAAACGCGAGGACGGGGCAGGGTTCGCTCTTGTCATGTGACCAGCGCATGGCCTTATTTCACCGTGATCGCGATGTGATTTTTTCGTGACACGATGCGTCATTACAGCTCGGAAGGCAGTACAGAAGGTGTCCGAAATCGAAAGCATTCACATCGACGGCAACTGGCGCGTGGCGCAGTCCGGCGGGACCCGGGAGATTCTCGATCCCGCCGACGCCACCACGCTCGCCGTCGTCGCCGAGGGCGGCCTTGAGGACACCGACGCCGCCGTCGCCGCCGCGCGCCATGCCTTCGACGCGGGCGAGTGGCCCCGTACCCCCGTCGCAGAGCGCGCCGCGCTGCTGCGGAGGGTCGCGGACCTCCTCCAGCGGGACCGCGAGGAGATCGGCCTCACCGAGTCGCGGGACGCGGGCAAGACATGGGAAGAGGGCCGCATCGACGTCGACGACGTCACCGCGGCCTTCCGCTACTTCGCCGACCTCGTCACCGGGGAGTCCGGCGGACGCGTCGTGGACGCCGGCGACACGGACGTGCACAGCGTCGTCGTGCACGAGCCCGTCGGCGTCTGCGCCATGATCACGCCGTGGAACTACCCTCTGCTGCAGGCGAGTTGGAAGATCGCGCCGGCACTGGCCGCCGGAAACACCTTTGTGATCAAGCCCAGCGAGATCACCCCCATGACCACCGTCCACCTGGTGAAGCTCCTCGCCGAGGCCGGCCTGCCCGCAGGCGTCGCGAACCTGGTGACCGGCGCCGGCGACCCCGTCGGCGCCCGCCTGTCCGAGCACCCGGACGTGGATCTGGTCTCCTTCACGGGTGGCCTCGTCTCCGGTACGAAGGTCGCCCAGGCCGCCGCCCCCAGCGTGAAGAAGGTGGCCCTGGAGCTGGGCGGCAAGAACCCCAACGTCGTCTTCGCCGACGCCTGCGCCACCGAAGAGGGCTTCGACACAGCCGTCGACCAGGCCCTCAACGCCGCCTTCATCCACAGCGGCCAGGTCTGCTCCGCCGGCGCCCGCCTCATCGTCGAGGAGCCGGTGCGTGAGCGCTTCGTCACCGAGGTCGCCGCCCGCGCCCAGCGCATCCGGCTGGGCCGCGGCACCGAGGACGGCGTCGAGTGCGGTCCGCTGGTCTCCGCGCAGCAGCTGGCCAAGACCGAGGCGTACGTCGCGTCCGCGCTGGACGAGGGCGCTGTGCTGCGCAGCGGCGGCGAGCGGCCCGAGCCCTCCGACGTGCGTCCCGCCGACGGCTACTTCTACTCGCCCACGGTCCTCGACAACTGTCACCGGCGCATGAAGGTGATCCGGGAGGAGACCTTCGGGCCTATCCTCACCGTCGAGACCTTCCGGACCGAGGACGAAGCGGTGGCGCTGGCGAACGACACCGAGTACGGCCTCGCCGGCGGCGTCTTCTCCGCGGACACCGCTCGCGCCCGCCGCGTCGCGGCCCGTCTGCGGCACGGCACCGTGTGGATCAACGACTTCCACCCCTATCTGCCGCAGGCGGAGTGGGGTGGTTTCGGCAAGTCCGGTGTGGGCCGTGAGCTGGGGCCGCACGGGCTGGCCGAGTACCGGGAGACCAAGCACGTGTACGAGAACCTGCGTCCCGCACCGGTCCGCTGGTTCTCCGGCTGACGGAGCACCGCGCCATGCCTTCGTCGTCCCCTCCCCCTGCGACACGTGAACACAAGGAGCACAACACGGAAATGTCCAGCCACGACATGTCCAGCTACGACTACGTCATAGTCGGCGGCGGTACGGCCGGGTCGGTGATCGCCTCACGGCTCACCGAGGACCCGGACGTCACCGTCGCCCTCATCGAGGGCGGGCCGTCGGACATCGACCGCCCCGAGGTGCTCACGCTGCGCCGCTGGCTCGGTCTGCTCGGCGGTGAGCTCGACTACGACTACCCCACGACCGAGCAGCCCCGCGGCAACTCCCACATCCGGCACAGCCGCGCGAAGGTGCTCGGCGGCTGCTCGTCCCACAACACCCTGATCTCCTTCAAGCCGCTGCCGTCCGACTGGGACGAGTGGGAGGCGGGCGGTGCCAAGGGCTGGGGCGGCGCCGCGATGGACCCGTACTTCGGCAAGCTGCGCAACAACGTCGTGGCGGTCGGCGAGCAGGACCGCAACGAGATCGCCCGAGACTTCATCGCGGCCGCCAAGGAGGCGCTGGACGTCCCCGAGGTCGACGGCTTCAACAAGCAGCCGTTCCACGAGGGAGTCGGCTTCTTCGACCTCTCCTACCACCCGGAGAGCAACAAGCGCTCCTCCGCCTCCGTTGCCTACCTCCACCCCCACATCGAGGCCGGTGACCGCCCGAACCTCCACATCCTGCTGGAGACCTGGGCGTTCCGGCTCCAGATCGACGGCAGCAAGGCGACCGGCGTGCACGTACGCGGCAAGGACGGCGCGGAGCGGCTGATCCGGGCGGAGCACGAAGTGCTCGTCTGCGCGGGCGCCGTAGACACCCCGAGGCTGCTGATGCACTCCGGTATCGGACCCAAGGGTGACCTGGAGGCGCTCGGCCTCCCCGTCGCACACGACCTGCCGGGCGTGGGGGAGAACCTGCTCGACCACCCCGAGTCGGTGATCGTCTGGGAGACGGACGGGCCCATCCCCGACAACTCCGCGATGGACTCCGACGCCGGGCTCTTCCTGCGCCGGGACCCGGAGTCGGCCGGGCCCGACCTGATGTTCCACTTCTACCAGATCCCCTTCACCGACAATCCCGAGCGGCTCGGCTACGAACGACCCCCGCACGGCGTGTCGTTGACGCCCAACATCCCCAAGCCCCGCAGCCGCGGGCGTCTTTACCTCACCTCACCGGATCCGTCCGTCAAACCGGCCCTGGACTTCCGGTACTTCACGGACGAGGACGACTACGACGGCCGCACCCTCGTCGACGGCATCAAGGCCGCCCGCCAGGTCGCGCGTACGGAACCCTTCGCGAACTGGATCAAGCGCGAGGTCTGCCCCGGCCCGGACGTCACCTCCGACGCGGACATCAGCGAGTACGCGCGCAAGGTGGCCCACACCGTGTACCACCCGGCCGGCACCTGCCGCATGGGCGCCGCCGACGACGCCCTCGCAGTCGTCGACCCCCGGCTGAGGGTCCGCGGCCTGGAGGGCATCCGCATCGCGGACGCCTCCGTCTTCCCCGCCATGCCCGCGGTCAACCCGATGATCGGCGTGCTGATGGTCGGCGAGAAGGCCGCCGACCTCATCCGGTCCGACCGCTCCGACCTCTCCGGCGGATCCCACCGGTCCGCCACGACCACGAGTACGAGTACGACCCCGAATACGACTACGGCACCGGGAGGTGTTGCGTGATGTCCGAGACCCACGAGTCCGCCCCGGTCAACCCGGTGTTCTCCGTCCGCAATCTGTGGAAGGTGTTCGGCCCCAAGGCACATCGGGTGCCCGGCGACAAGGAACTCGCCGGGCTCTCCGCCGCCGAACTGACCAAGCGCACAGGCTGCACCGCCGCCGTCCGCGATGTCTCATTCGACGTACGCAAGGGCGAGGTCTTCGTCGTCATGGGCCTCTCCGGCTCCGGCAAGTCCACGCTCGTGCGCTGCCTCACCCGCCTCATCGAACCGACCGCCGGCGTGCTGGAGATGGACGGCGAGGACGTACGGGCGATGGACAAGCACCGCCTGCGCGAGCTGCGCCGTCACCGCACCGCCATGGTCTTCCAGAACTTCGGCCTGCTGCCCCACCGCACGGTGACCGACAACGTCGCCTACGGCCTGGAGATCCAGGGGATGTCCAGGCAGGAACGCCGCGCCAAGGGCACCGAGATGGTGGAGAAGGTCGGCCTGGAGGGCCTGGGCGACCGCCGTCCCGTACAGCTCTCCGGCGGCCAGCAGCAGCGCGTCGGGCTGGCCCGCGCCCTCGCCGTCGACCCCGAAGTCCTGCTCTTCGACGAGCCGTTCAGCGCCCTCGACCCGCTGATCCGCCGGGACATGCAGGAGGAGGTCATCCGGCTGCACCGCGAGGAGGGCCGGACGATGATCTTCATCACGCACGACCTGTCCGAGGCGCTGCGGCTGGGCGACCGCATCCTGCTGATGCGCGACGGCGAGATCGTGCAGCTCGGCACGCCCGAGGAGATCGTCGCCAACCCCGCCGACGACTACGTGCGCGACTTCGTCCGCGACGTCCCCCGCGAGCAGGTCATATCCGTGCGCCGCGCCATGCGGCCCGCCGAGAAGGCCGACGGTGACAACGGCGCGGAACTCTCCCCGGACACTCTGGTCTCCGACGCGATCGAGGCCGTCGCCCGCAGCGGCGAGAACCTCCGCGTCGTGGACGACGGCCGGACGATAGGCGTCATAGACCACGCCTGCCTGCTCAACGTCGTCGCCGGTATCGACGGCGACGACGACGGCGAGGGCGACCCGGGCAAGGACAAGGAGGTGGCCGCCGTATGAGCATCCGCTTCGCAGCGCCCGCCGCACGGCAGGGCCGCTTCGGGGTCGACCCCGGGAAGGTGAGGCCGGCATGAGCACCCCCACCATTCCCGAGCAGGGGGAGCAGAAGGCACCCGACGCCCCCTCGCCGCAGCCGGACAGGCGGCCCGAGCAGCAGGCCGCCCCGGGCGGCCTGGCCGTGCTCGCCCGCAGCCCCAAGGTGCTGGCGGTGCTCTTCGCCGTCCTGGTCGTCGTCGTCAGCGCGGCGGCCGGCGGCTCCGGGGTCTGGCCGCAGGACTGGACCGTCGACATCAGGACGCCGCTGAACGACCTGGACGGCTGGCTGGTCGACAACCGCGAGAAGAGCCCGATCTTCCTCTACTTCCTGCTGCACATCAGCAACTCCGCCGAGTCCTCGGTGGACGCCATCATCAGCCTCTTCGACTCGATGGGCTGGATCGGTGTCACCGTCGTCGGCACGCTGGTCGGCTGGGCGGCCGGAGGCTCCGACCTCTCCCGCCGCGCCCTGCGTACGGGCGCCACCACTCTGGGCGTATTCATCGCCTGCGGCGTGCTGCAGATGTGGCAGGCCACGATGGAGACTCTCGCCCTGATGACGGTGGCGGTCTTCGCCTCCGCCGTGCTGGGCATGCTGCTGGGACTCGGGGCCGGGCTCTCGGACCGCTTCGAGAAGGTACTCCGCCCGGTCTTCGACACCATGCAGGTCATGCCGGCCTTCGCGTATCTGCTGCCGCTGCTGCTGATGTTCGGCATCGGCGTGCCGTCCGCGCTGATCGCGACCGTCATCTACGCGGCTCCGCCGATGGCCCGCCTCACCTCGCTCGGGCTGCGCAGCGCCGATCCGGCCGCGCTGGAGGCGTCCGCCTCACTCGGGGCGAGCCGCTGGCAGCGGCTGTGGACGGCGCGGCTGCCGCTGGCGCGCAAGCAGATGATGCTGGGACTCAACCAGGCGATCATGATGTGCCTGTCGATGGTCGTCCTCGCCTCCCTCATCGGCTCCGAGGGCCTGGGTGACGAGATCTACCAGGCGCTCGGCAGCCTCGACGTCGGCACCGCGCTCACCGCGGGCGTCGCCGTCGTGCTCATCGCGGTGCTGCTGGACCGTACGACCGCGGCGGCCGGGGAGCGGCTGGACGCCACAGTGACCGTCGGCGCGACCCGCCTCATGGCGCGGATCCGGATGGCCGTGTGGGGCCTGGCGCTCGCCCTGATCGGTCTCTTCTCCTCGATCGGGTCCGCCATCGGCGAGCGTGAGTGGCCGGACGCGTGGACGGTGGACCTCACGCGTCCGCTGCAGGGCGCCGTCGACTGGCTGACCGAGACGATCGGATCCGGCATCCCCGTGCTGGGCGGAACGGTCGTCTGGGCCAAGGGCTTCACCGTCTACGTGCTCAATCCCCTGCGATCAGGGCTGGAGACCACCCCGTGGTGGGCCCTGGCGCTGCTGGTCGCCGTCGTCGGGTGGCTCGTCGGCACCTGGCGGGCCGCGCTGACCGGCGTGATCTGCCTCGGCCTGATCGGGATGATGGGCCTGTGGGAGAAGTCGATGGACACCTTCTCGCAGGTCATCGGCGGCCTGGTGCTGACCATGGTCATCGGCATCGTCCTCGGCATTCTCACGGCGCGGGTCGAACGCGTGGAACGGATGCTGCGTCCCGTGCTCGACACGATGCAGACGATGCCGCAGTTCGTGTATCTGATCCCGGTGATCGCTCTCGTCGGCCTCAGCCGTAGCGCGGGCATCATCGCGGCGGTCATCTACGCCTGCCCGGCCGTCATCCGCATCACCGCGCAGGGGCTGCGGTACGTCGACCCCGCGGCGATGGAGGCGTCCCGTTCGCTCGGTGCGACGAGCAAGCAGCAACTCCTGGGCGTCCAGCTGCCGTTGGCCCGCAAGTCACTGCTGGTCGGCGTCAACCAGGGTGTCGTGCTGGTGCTGTCGATGGTCGTCATCGCCGGTCTGATCGGCGGCGGCGCGCTCGGCTACGACGTCGTGCAGGGCCTGTCCAAGGGTGACCTCTCCCAGGGCCTGCCCGCGGGCATCGCCATCGTCTGCCTCGGCATCATGCTCGACCGGATCTCCCAGCCCGCCGGCGAGCGCCCCCGTGATTAGTGCGCGCGCCCACACCCACAAACGCACCCCCCACCCCCTGACGGAACCCCACCCCGAGAAGAGAAAACAGGTCACAGACATGCAGAAGTCGCAGATACGCAAAACGGTCGTCGCCGGAATCGGCATCCTCGGTGCGCTCTCCCTCAGCGCGTGCGGCGCCGCCGACACCAGCAGCGGTGGAGGCAAGGACGACAAAGTCGTCCTCGCCGAACCGTCCTGGGTGGGCGCACAGGCCAACGCCGCGGTCGTGAAGAAGCTCATGGAGGACGAGCTCGACGTCAAGGTCGAGGCCAAGCAGATGGACGAGCCCGTCGCCTTCGACGCGCTCGACAGCGGCAAGGCCGACGCGATCCTCGAGGACTGGCACGGCGTACCGAAGAAGGAGAAGAAGTACGTCGAGGAGAAGAAGACCGTCGTCTCCGGCGGCGACCTCGGCGTCGTCGGGCACATCGGCTGGTTCGTGCCGAAGTACTACGCGGACAAGCACCCGGACGTGAAGGACTACAAGAACCTCAACAAGTACGCGAAGGACTTCCGTACGTCCGAGAGCGGCGACAAGGGGCACTTCATCGGTGCCGCCCCGTCGTACTCGCAGCACGACAAGGAACTGATCAAGAACTTCGACCTCGACTACAAGCACATCCCCAGCGGTGCCGAGGCGGCACAGCTGAAGGAGATCCAGCGGCTCTACGACGCCAAGAAGCCGTTCCTCACCTACTGGTGGGAGCCGCAGTGGATGAACAACAAGATCGACATGGTCGAGGTCGAGCTGCCGAAGCACACGCCTGGCTGTGAGGAGCCCGCCGCGAAGGCGAAGTGCGGCTACGAGACGAACCAGCTCGAGAAGTTCCTCAACGCGGACTTCGCGAAGGGCAACAGCGACGCCGCGAAGTTCATCAAGAACTTCAAGTGGACCACCAAGGACCAGAACGAGGTCGCGGGGAACATCGCCGGCAAGAAGATGAAGCCGGAGGACGCGGCCGAGAAGTGGATCAAGGCGAACAAGTCCACCTGGGAGAAGTGGATCCCGAAGAAGTGACGCCGCGGCGCCTCCGCTGAGGCGCAGGCTCAAGTGGCCGGGGCCGGAACACCACGGTGTTCCGGCCCCGTCGCGTTCTCAGCCTCGACGGCCTCGGGCCCGCCCGCCCCGTGCGGCCCGCGGGCTCAGCCGCCGCGCAGCTTCCGCGCCAGCTCTCTCACGGCCTCGCCCGCGCGCTGTGCGAGGGCCCCGCCGAAGGTGATGCGGGCCGCCCCCGCGAGGCCCAGCTCGCGTGGGGACGGGCAGCCCTCCCCGGGGGACCAGGCGTTGACCGGGACGCCCAACTCCCTTGCGAGTACGCCGATGTCCTCACCCGGCGCCCGTATCGGATAGACGCCCTCGGCCCCGGCGGCGACGTAGAGCCGCCCACGTGCCAGAGCATCGGCGAGGGGCTCGGTGGCCCCGCGCAGATACGTGTCGATGCGGGCGTTGACGAACAGCCGCCCGCCCGCGGCCTCGTGCACCGCGGCCAGGAAATCCGCCTGACGGCGCGGATCGACCAGCTCACCGCCTGCCGAGTCCTCCAGGTTGCAGCCGACGGCTCCGCTCTCCAGCAGCCGCTCGACGATCTCCTCCGGCCCCAGCCCGTAACCTCTCTCGATGTCGGCGGTGACCGGCACGTCTACCGCCCGTACGATCCGGGCCACCGCGGCGAACATCTCGTCGGCCGGGGTGTCGCCGTCCTCGTACCCGAGCGACTCCGAGACCCCGTGGCTGGGCGTCGCGAGGGCCTCGAAACCCGCATCCGCGAAGATCCGCGCGCTCGCCGCGTCCCACGGCCCCGGAAGCACGAGGGGGTCGCCGGCGGCGCGGCCGTGATGGAGCAACCGGAGACGCTCGACGCCCCCGCCCGCCGCGGCGTTCACCGCCCGCCCCGTTCCGAGGCGAGCCCCGCCGGTATCGCACGGGTCGTCACCTGGAAGCGGTTCCAGGCGTTGATGGCTACGATCTGGGCGATGAGACCCGCCAGTTCGGCCTCGGCGAAGTACCGCGCCGCCCGCTCGTACACCTCGTCCGGCACGAATCCGTCGGTCAGCTGCGTGATCGCCTCCGTCAGGGCGAGTGCGGCCTGCTCCCGCTCGGTGTAGACGCCCTGACCGCCGACCTCCTCCCATGCCGGCAGCAGATCGAGGCGCAGCTGCGTCTCGCCCTGCTTGCGGGCCTCGGTGAGATGCATGTCCAGGCAGAACGCGCACTTGTTGATCTGCGAGGCCCGGATCTTGACCAGCTCGGCGACGACCGGATCCAGCCCTTCGGCCGAGGCGGCCTGGAAGGCGGCCATGCCCTTGTAGACGTGAGGAGCGGCCCGGAAGAGGTCGATGCGCGAGCCGTGTTCGTGGGACATCGTCGTCATGCTGCCGACCCTACGGGCCGCCACCGACAGTCACCTCCGGGTTCTCCCGAGCCTGCGGTCAGCCGCCGGTCCGCCCGATGTGCTCGATGTGGAGGGTGTGCGCTCCGGTGTCGATCCGGTACAGCACGCGCCAGGGCCCGTGCCGCAGCCGCCGGTGGTCGGTGCCCCAGGGCCAGGAGCCTTCCGGCCGTGGGCCGGCGAGTTGATCGGTGGCCTGGAGGAGGGAGCCGACGCTCTCGGGGTCGTCCTTGAGATGACCGGTGGCACTGTTGAGCGCGGCCGGTTCCCACACGACTTGCCAGCTCACTCGCTCTTCCCCGCCGCATCGAGGAGGGCGCGGCGTGCCTCGGAGTGCGGAACAGGGGTCTCGCTGCGGCCTGTCGCCCGGTCCCGTTCAAGTCGGGCGAGCGCGAGAGCGTCCTCCAAGTCCTCAAGTTCTGCGGGGGAGATGAGTATGGCCGCGGGGACACCGCGGTCGGTCAGAGTGATGTGCTCGTGCTGCGCGGCGCGGCGCGCGAGGTCTCCGAGCTTTCCCCGGGCCTCAGCGATCGGATATGTACTGGTCATGAACGTAGTGTACACCGGCATGACACTCTGCACCGTCGTTGCCCGGCCGGTTCTGCCCCGCGGCGTCACGTCTGCTTCGAGGCCAGCTGGACGACCGTGACGTCCGGGTCGGCGCCCACCCGCACCGGCGGGCCCCATCCACCCGCCCCGCGCGTGACGTAGAGCTGGGTGTCGCCGTAGCGCTCCAGGCCCGCCACCGTCGGGTTGGCGAGTGCCACGACGAGGTGGAAGGGGAAGATCTGACCGCCGTGGGTGTGCCCCGACAGCTGGAGATCCACGCCGTGCTCGACCGATTCGTGGATCTGAACGGGCTGGTGGGCCAGCAGTACCGAGGCGCGGGAGGTGTCGCGGTCGCCGAGGGCCTGCTGGAAGTCCGGTCCGTCGCCGCTGTCCTCGCCGCGTACGTCGTTGACGCCGGCAAGGTCGAAGCCGGGCATCTCCACGCGGGCGTTCTCCAGCGGATGGATGCCCAGTTCGCGTACGTGGTCCACCCACTCCGCGGCGTCCCCGAAGTACTCGTGGTTTCCGGTGACGAAGAACGAGCCGTGCCGGGAACGCAGCCGGCGCAGCGGCACCGCCGCCGGCCCGACGTTCTCCACGGTCCCGTCGACGAGATCGCCGACGATCGCGACCAGATCGGGCTGGGCGCTGTTGATCGTACGGACGACGCGCTCGGCGTGTGAACGCCCCAGCACCGTCCCGAGGTGGATGTCGCTGACGACGGCGATGCGGTAACCGTGCGCGGAGCGCGGCAACTTGGCCAGTGGCACGGTGACGCGCTTGAGCGTGGGCCCGTTGAGGAGGTTGTACGCGCCCGAGGCGACCGTGCCCCCCGCCGCGACGGCGGCACCGGCCGCGACCGTACGGGCCACGAAGAGGCGACGTGAGGTGGTTGCGGGGTCCGCGGGGCCCGCGGCCCCGCCGGCCGGACCTCCCCCTGAATGCGCCCCCGATGCGGGCCCTGATCCGGGCTGAGCCTCCGAACCCGCCTCAGCGTCCGCCGCCTTCGCCGCGGTGGCGGTCACCGGCCCCCCGGAGCCCCCGGAGCCCCCGGGGCGCGCACCCGCGGGAGCCGCGTCCGGAGCCGCCTCCGCCGGAGCGTCCCCCGCAGCCGCCCTACGCTCCAGGAAGCGCCGCAGCAGCGGCCGTACGGCCTCTCCCACCGCCAGCGCCATCAGCAGATACAGCAGCAGCGCCAGCCACAGATATCCGGGCCACGCCAGCACGCGCTGAAGCGTGAAGGGCGTCTCGGTCCGACCGACCACCATGTTGACGATCACGAGCACCGGCAGCGCGAAGGCCAGCACGGTCCCCGTACGCCACCAGGCGCCTCCGCGCGCGGACACATCACGTACGAGACGCCGCCACAGGTACCAGTGGGCGCACCCCATCAGTACGAGCGCCGTCAGCGCGATGACCAGGAAGACCACGGTCATGGGCCCGCCCCCTTACTCTCCGGGTCTGACCCGGAGAGCCCTCAGCCCCCGGAAACCGATGATGCCGATCGCCGTGCCCAGCAGGAACGACACGATCGCGAGCAGCAGATGAACCCAAAAGTAACCGGTCGGCTCACCGGCGTCGTCGAAAGCAAGCCCGCTGCCGTCCGCCCAGAGGTTCTTGACGAAGGTGATCCACAGGAACCAGGACCAGACCCCGAAGGCGAGCAGGAACCAGGACACGCGACGGCTGAGAGCGAGCGGGCGGGGAGGGGAGGATCGTGTGCCCTGAGACTGACTCATGGGTCAAGTATGGCTATCGGCCCAATGAGGTAGCTCGGGAGGGGCCAACTGACCGGCCTCATGGGGCAGTGCGATGTCCACAAGTGTTCGAGAGGCATGTAATTTCGCCCTGTGCCGACTTCCTCACACCGCGCCGTTCGCATGCCTGCGACAGCCGCAGCCGCCCTGTCCCTAGCGCTCCTCGTCCCCGCATCGCTCGCCGGCACCGCCCACGCGGCGTCACCCGGCGCCGCACGCGCCGGTTCGCCCGCCGCCGCGACGGACGACGACAACGCCCCCCAGCCTCCGGATCGCATGTCGACGGTCGGCGGGAAGCTGCTCGGCTCCCCCGGTACGCAGATGAAGCCGAAGCCCGGACAGAATCCGCCCGGGATCCCCGAAGACCTGACCGCACGCTCCTGGATCGTCTCCGACGCCGAGTCGGGTGAGGTGCTGGCCGCGCACAACGCGCACTGGAAGCTCCCCCCGGCCAGCACGCTGAAGATGCTCTTCGCCGACACCGTGCTGCCGAAGTTCCCCCAGACGAAGACGCACAAGGTCAAGGCGTCCGACCTGGAGGGCATGGGCGAGGGCAGCAGCCTCGTCGGGGTCAAGGAGGACCAGACGTACAGCGTGCGCGATCTGTGGCGTGGCGTCTTCCTGCGCTCCGGGAACGACGCGGTGCACGTCCTTGCCGCCATGAACGGCGGCAAGGACAAGACGGTGCGCGAGATGAACGAGCAGGCCGAGAAGCTCCGCGCCGAGGACACCAACGTCGTCAGCCCCGACGGCTACGACAAGAAGGGCCAGGTCTCCTCCGCGTACGACCTGACGCTCTTCGCCCGCTCCGGGATGCAGAAGGCCGACTTCCGCGAGTACGCCTCGACGGCCCGCGCCCAGTTCCCCGGCGAGAAGAAGAAGGGCGAGAAGCGCGAGACGTACGAGATCCAGAACACCAATCGTCTGCTGACCGGGGACGTCGGCCTCGACGCCTACCCGGGTATCGCCGGCGTGAAGAACGGCTCGACCTCGGAGGCGGGCGCGACCTTCACCGGCGTCGCACAGCGCGGCGACCGCGTGCTGCTGGTGACGACCATGCACCCGGACGGCCGCCAGGGCGGGCTCGAGGTCTACAAGGAGACCGCCAAGCTCTTCGACTGGGGCTTCAAAGCCGCGGAGAAGATCCGGCCCGTCGGTGAGCTCGTCGCGCCGGACGGCGCCGGCGCCTCCGGGAAGTCGGGCGACCGCGAGGACCGCGGCAAGACGGCCGGGCAGGCCGCCGGTGCCGACGGCGGCGGCGAGGAGGACTCGGGCGGCGTCGGTGTCGCCATCGGCGTCACGGGGGCCTGCCTGGTGCTGGTGGCCGCGGTGGCCTACGCCGTGCACCGCAGGTGGCCGATCTCGGATCTGGCGAAGCTGCGACGTCTTCCGTTCGGGAAGGGGCCGGCTCCGGAAGGTTCCGACGCCCGGACCGGGTCCGCGCCGGTGTCCGGCTCCGAAGCCGAAGCCGAAGCCGGCTCCGGCTCCGGCTCCGGTCCGGATCCCGCTACGGGGTCGGACCGCGTGGGTGCTCGCGACCCCGACTGACGCTCTTTCCGGTCTCCATGTCGCCTGCGGGAGCGGCGCGTTCGGACTCCACGGGTTCGGAGGCGCCGCTCCCCAGTGTGTCGATCTCCTCGATCGGCTTACGGGTGCGTTCCGTCGCCGTCCACGAGGCGCAGAAGAGCATCAGCTTCGCCATGAGACTGATCCACAGCAGCAGCGCGATGGGTGTACCGAACGCCCCGTAGACGCTCTTGGTGGCGACGCCCTGCAGATAGCCGCCCAGCAGAAGCTTCAGCAGCTCGAAGCCGACGGCGCCCATCGCACAGGCCAGGAGGGTCGCACGGCGGGGCGGACGTACGCCGGGCAGCACCGTGAGCGCGTACCACAGCAGCGCGAAGTCGGCGGCCAGGGCGGCCCCGTAACCGGCGGCGCTCAGCAGCACCGAGCCGACGCCGTGCTCGCCGATCCCCACCCGCCCGGCCGCCCAGCTGACCGCCGACACGGCGAACGCCGAACCGGCGAGCGAGAAGACCCCGACCAGGCCGAGCCCGGCGAGCGCCGCGAGGTCCTTCAGCTTCAGCACGACGAGATTGCCCGGGTCCTCCTCCAGGTCCCACAGGGCGCGCAGGCTCTCCCGGAGCGTGCCGACCCAGTTGACGCCGGTGACGACGAGGAGCAGACCGGCGATGAGCCCGATGGTGCCCGCGTTGTCGGCCAGCGACTGCAGATCCAGCTCCGCGGAGATGCCCGGGACCTGGCGGTCGATCGTGTGCTGCACGGTCCGCATCCGCTCCGGCGTCAGCAGCGAGGCGCCGACGGCGGCGAAGACCGCGAGCATGGGGAAGAGGGAGATGAAGCTGGTGAAGGTGACAGACGCGGCGTGCCGGTTCCACTTGTGCTCGTCCAGGTGCTGGTAGACCCGCCAGACGCGGGTCCGGAAGAACCATGCCGCCACGGGGCCGATCACCGGCAGCTTCGTCAGCCAGTCCATGATCGGCGATTACCCGCTGCGGGGGCTCTCACCCGGCACGTTCAACGGATGCGCGCGGTGGACATGACCCGTCCGCTCGGGACCGCCCGCTCATGGGGCTCCGCTGAGAGCCGCTCGCCGGGGTGCCGTCCGCTCAGTGCAGCGGAGCGAAGGAGTCCGCACCGTCCTCGCAGACCGGGAACGGCTGCGGGACCTGCCGGGGGACGCCGGAGACCGACAACGGTGTCTCCTCGCCCGAGCCGAAGGTGAATTTCCGCTGGAGGCGCCACACCAGGTCGGAGCCCTGCTCGTACAGCGCGAAGCCCGTGGCCGTCCAGGACGCCTCGAAGCCGGCCAGCTCCTCCTGCGCCCGGTCCATGGACTCCTCGGAGATCCCGTGCGCGACGGTGACGTGCGGGTGGTACGGAAAGGCGAGCTCACGCGCGACCGGGCCCTCCGGCGCACGCACCTGCTCCTGGAGCCAGGAGCACGCCGCGGCGCCCTCGACGAGCCGCACGAAGACCACGGGGGAGAGCGGGCGGAAGGTGTCCGTGCCCGACAGCCGCAGCCCGAACGGCCGCCCCGAGGCGGCCACGTCCGCCAGATGCGCCTCGATGTCCGGACGGTCGGCCGGGTCGGCCTCCGTCGGCGGGAGCAGCGTGATGTGGGTGGGGATGCCGTGTGCCGCCGGGTCGCCGAAGCTCGCACGCCGCTGCTGGAGCAGGCTGCCGTGCGGCTCGGGGACGGCGATCGATACGCCGAGCGTGACGGTCCCCACCTCGTGCTCCTTCCTGCTCGATGGCCGGTTCACGGCCCGCTGTCTGGGGTTGTGTGCTGTGAGCTGCATGTGCTGTCCGAGTCGAGTCGCTGCCGGCGGTGCGTCGCGTTCGTCGTGCCTCAGTGCTTCCCGGGCAGCAGGCCGACCTTGTCGTAGGCCTGCGCCAGCGTCTCCGCCGCAACGGCCCTTGCCTTCTCCGCGCCCTTGGCGAGGAGCGAGTCCAGTGTCTCGGGGTCGTCCAGGTATTCCCGCGTACGGGCGCGGAACGGGGCGGCCCAGTCACTCACGATCTCGGCGAGGTCGGTCTTCAGCGCACCGTAACCCTTGCCCGAGTACTTCTGCTCCACTTCCGCGATTGTCGAGTCCGTCAGCGTGGCGTGGATCGTGAGCAGGTTGCTGATGCCCGGCTTGTTCTCCGGGTCGAAGCGGATCTCGGTGCCCGTGTCCGTCACCGCGCTCTTGATCTTCTTCGCGGAGGCCTTCGGGTCGTCCAGCAGGTCGATGATGCCCTTCGGCGACGACGCCGACTTGCTCATCTTGATCGTCGGGTCCTGCAGGTCGAAGATCTTCGCGGTCTCGCGCAGGATGTACGGCTCGGGGACGGTGAAAATCTCGCCGTAGCGGCCGTTGAACCGCTCCGCCAGGTTCCTCGTGAGCTCGATGTGCTGCCGCTGGTCCTCGCCGACGGGGACCTGGTTGGCCTGGTAGATCAGGATGTCCGCGACCTGCAGGATCGGGTATGTGAAGAGGCCGACCGACGTACGGTCGGCGCCCTGCCGCGACGACTTGTCCTTGAACTGCGTCATCCGGGATGCCTCGCCGAAGCCCGTCAGGCACTCCATCAGCCAGCTCAGCTGGGTGTGTTCCGGCACGTGGCTCTGCACGAAGAGCGTGCAGCGGTCCGGGTCGAGGCCGGTGGCCAGCAGCTGCGCCGCGGCGAGGCGGGTGTTCTCCATCAGCTGCTTCGGGTCCTGCGGAAGCGTCAGCGCGTGCAGGTCGACGACCATGTAGAAGGCGTCGTGCGTCTCCTGCAGGGCGACCCACTGGCGAACGGCACCCAGGTAGTTGCCGATGTGGAACGAGCCCGAGGTGGGCTGGATCCCGGAGAGCACACGCGGACGGTCATTGGCCATGCGCCCATTGTCTCAGGTCCCCCGGCTCGGGCGTGCACAGTAGGGCAGTGACCTGAGGCACCGTGTCGGCGGTGTGCGCCGCCTCCGCGCCGTCTCCGCGCCGCCCCCGCGCGGTGCCCGGGTCCGCGTGCGCCGGACGCGCCCCGTCCGCGCAGGCAGTGCCCCCGCCGCGATCCGCTCCAGCGCCGCCGCCCGTCCCGTGAGAACCCCGCACCGACCGCAAAGTTTCTTCGCATCGCGGCGGGTGGACGATAGAAAGAGGCAGCCCTCCGCGATGCCACGGGAAGACGTGAGACCCGGCGGGAGGGCGCCGCGGGACCACACGAGACGAACGGAGACCCCGGATGTCCACCTCGGAAAGGCTGATCGCCGCCTCCGAAGCGCGCAGCGCCCACAATTACCACCCCCTGCCCGTCGTCGTCGCCGCTGCCGAGGGGGCCTGGGTGACGGACGCCGACGGGCGCCGCTACCTCGACATGCTCGCCGGCTACTCGGCGCTCAACTTCGGGCACCGCAACCAGCGGCTCATCGACGCGGCAAAGGCCCAGCTCGACCGGGTGACCCTCACCTCCCGCGCCTTCTACCACGACCGCTTCGGCGACTTCTGCGAGCAGCTCGCGGAGCTGTGCGGCATGGAGATGGTCCTGCCCATGAACACGGGGGCGGAAGCGGTCGAGACGGCCGTGAAGACGGCCCGCAAGTGGGGCTACCGCAGCAAGGGCGTGCCCGACGGGCAGGCGAAGATCGTCGTCGCGGACAACAACTTCCACGGCCGTACGACGACGATCGTCTCCTTCTCCACCGATGCGGAGGCCCGTGCGGACTTCGGCCCGTACACACCGGGATTCGAGATCGTCCCCTTCGGAGACCTCGCCGCCCTGGAGGCCGCCGTCGACGGCAACACGGTCGCCGTGCTCATGGAGCCCATCCAGGGCGAGGCGGGCGTGCTGGTGCCGCCGTCCGGCTACCTGGCGGGCGTGCGGGAGCTGACGCGCAGCCGGAACGTGCTCATGATCGCGGACGAGATCCAGTCCGGGCTGGGGCGTACCGGGGCGACCTTCGCCTGCGAGCACGAAGGCGTGCACCCGGACATGTACGTACTGGGCAAGGCGCTGGGCGGCGGCGTCGTGCCCGTCTCGGCGGTGGTCTCCTCACGCGACGTGCTGGGCGTCTTCAAGCCCGGCGAGCACGGGTCGACCTTCGGCGGGAATCCGCTCGCCTGCGCCGTCGCGCTGGAAGTGATCGCGATGCTGCGCACCGGCGAGTACCAGCAGCGGGCGAAGGAGCTGGGCGAGCACCTCCACCACGAACTGGGCGTGTTCGTGGGCGGCGGAGCCGTACGGGAGGTGCGCGGGCGCGGCCTGTGGGCGGGCGTCGACATCGACCCGGCGCACGGTACGGGCCGGGAGCTGTCGGAGAAGCTGATGGACCGCGGGGTGCTCGTCAAGGACACCCACGGCTCGACGATCCGCATCGCGCCGCCGCTCGTGGTGACGAAGGAGGACCTCGACTGGGGTCTGGAGCAGCTCGACGCCGTGCTGCGCGGCTGACGCGGCCCGCCCGCGCGACTCGCGGCCCGCGTCCCGTGGCCGCCGGGCGGGCACTTCACTGCCTGCCCGCCCGGTGCTCACGTCAGCGCTGGTGCCCCGGAGGGGCACGGCACTCCCTAGTTCTCCAGGAGCTTCAGCACGCGTGCCCAGCCGTCCTTGCGTGCGGTCTGGTCGGAGCCGGAGGTGCTGACGATCTCGCCGTTCGCACCGCCCTCCTGGCCGGGCTGGCCGTAGGGGAACCAGTTCACGTGATGGCCGGCCTTCGGATAGGTGACCTGCTGGTGGCTCGCGCCCGACGCGTTGCGCTGGGAGGCGATCTCGCGGGCGGCTGCGGCGGAGCCCCACATCTTGTCGTTGCCGCCCGCGACCGCCAGCACCCTGCCGCGTACCTCGTCCAGCCGGATGGGCCCGGCGGGAATCGGCCTGCCGTTCTCCGCCCACGCCGCACGGCCCGAAGCGCCCGCCAGATAAGGGCCGTTGACCTTGGCCGAGGGCGCGTAGGCGATGACGTCGCGGAAGAGCGACGGATGACGCTGGCCGAGAAGCTGGGCGATCTCGCTGCCCCGTGAATTGCCCATCACCGCAAGCCGCTCGGGGTCCGCGCCCGGCTCCTGGGCCAGTACGCGGGCGGCGCGCACGAAGTAGCCGGTGTCGATCATGTTGAGGGCGTCGGGACGGCCCGAGCCGCCGCCGCAGCGGAAGTAGCACAGCGACAGCGCCGGATGGCCGCGCGCGGCCAGCAACGCCGCCGCGTACTCACCGGAGTTGCCGCCCTCGGAGCCGCCGAAGACCAGGACCGGGGCCCGGCGCCGCTCGCCCTTCGGCGGCGAGTACATCTCACCGTCTATGCGGTTCTTCGCGACCGTGAGCTTGCGGTGGCGCACCTCGCCGGTCAGCCACTGGCGGGTGACGGTGCGGTCGGCGATGCGCCTGCCGTTCTTGCTGACGGTCAGGCGCAGTTCGTACGAGGGCTCCTCGGCCGGTGTGGGCGGGTGGTACGAGAAGGCGTCGCCGCTGCCGATCTTCTTCACGCCGCGGCCCGCCGTGGGCAGCATCGCGCCCAGCAGGCCCGCGCTGTCCGCCTTCCCGTACGGGCGTCCGCCGCGCGGTGCCTGCTCGTCCAGGTCTATGCGGCCGCTCCCGTCGGCGGTGAAGTCGCCCTGCGCGCTCCAGGGTTGCCCGCTCCGGTCCACGGAGTGCGCGGCGACGGTGACGCGGTCGCGCGAGCCGAGGCCGCCGATGCGCACCTTCACATCCTGGTCGGCGAGGGCCACGGGGCGGTCGACGTGGATCGCCGCGTGGTCGCGGTCCGGCTTCCGGGCGTCGTCCGCGCCGCCGTCCCCGCCGCCCGAGCAGGCCGCCGTGGCGGCCAGCATCAGGAGTGCGGCGAAGCCCGCTCGTGCTTTCGGTATACGTGCCACGCGGGGCACCCTACGCACGCCCTGCGGGATCAGCGGAACTGGTCATTCCTCCCGGCTGGAAATCCGTGGAGAAATCCGCCACCCTGTCGCGCATGCTGCCCGCAGAGCGTCACTTCTATTTAACTCAGAGCGTCCACAGTGATCCGGGTCTGGCGGATAGGCTCGCGGAGTTGCCCGACGGCCCCGATGAACTGGCCCTTCTTGTACGGCACTTGCTCATCCACCGCGAGGAGGCGGGCCGGTTCGGCTGTGCCCTGCCCGAATCCCGCTACCGCTCAGAAGCCGAAACCCGTTACATAGACGACATCCTGGACATCGTCGTGCAGCTGCACGACGCGCCCCTGACGGCACCCCGCCGTCCCCTCGACCGATTCGCGGGCACCTGCCGGGACTTCGCGCTGCTGCACTGCGCGCTGTTGCGCCACACCGGAACCCCCGCCCGTATCCGCTGCGGCTACGCCACCTACTTCGCCGAGGGCTTCCACGACGACCACTGGCTCACCGAGTACGCACACCCCGAGCGGGGCTGGGTGCTCAGCGATCCGCAGATGGTGCCGGACGTGCGCATCGAGTCCCCGTACGAGCTGGACTTCGACCCGCTCGACGTGCCCCGCGACCGGTTCCTCGTGGCCGGCGAGAGCTGGCGCCGCTGCCGCAGCGGTGAGGCCGACCCGAAGACGTTCGGAGTCAGCGTGCTGGGGCTCATGGGCATGTGGATGGTGCGTGCCAACGTCGTCCGCGATCTCGCCGCCCTCAACCGGGCAGAGGTGCTGCCCTGGGACTCCTGGGGCGTCGGCGACGGCGGGCGGGACGGCCAGAACGAGGCCGGCGACGAGGCGCTGGCGGTGCTCGACGAGGCTGCCCGCGCCACGGTCACCGCGGACTTCGACGAGGTGCGGGCGCTCTACCGGGACACCCCGAGCCTGCGGGTGCCGGAGACGGTGACCTCGTACCAGTCGTACGACGGTGAGTGCGAGGTGCGTCTGCGCGGCGGCCCGCAGGACGAGGAGCCCTGACGGCGGCGGCGCGGCGGCGCGGCGGCGCGGTGGCCTGTGCCGGCACGGGCACCGGTGCAGGTCGTGACGCCCCGGTGCCGGTGCCGTCCGGCGGTCAGCCTGCCTGCGCCGTCTCGTACAGCTTCTTCGCGTCCTCCCCGAAGTACGGGCCGAACATCGTGTCGGGCAGGAAGGTGTAGCCGAAGCTGTTCACCGAGGACTGAAGGCCCTTGCCCGTCGCCTCGTCGAACTCCGTGAACCACGGGCCGCCGCTGGAGCCGCCCGTCATGTTGCACGAGAGGCCGTGGTCCTTGGTGAGCAGCACGTCCTGGAAGGTCGTGCCGCTGCAGTAGATCAGCTTCTCGCCGTCGTACGGATCGGCGGCGGGGAAGCCGAAGGCGTACATGGTGGTGTTGTAGTCCGCGTTGAAGGACAGCCCCTGGCCGCCGACGACGTCGGTCAGCTTCTTGCCGTCCAGCGGATCGACCACGGCGGCGCCGACGTCGAAGTTCATGTCCTCGCTGGCCTCCCACTGCGCGGTGGTCAGCGTCTTGGACGCCGGCCACTTGCCGTGCGGGGCCTCTCCGTCGTGATAGCCCGGCACGAAGACCCAGTCGGTGTGCCAGCCGCCCTGGTACTTCACGCAGTGCCCGGCCGTCATGACCGTACTGCCGTTGTCGCTGGTGACGGCGTTGCCGGAGCAGGATGCGTCGCGGTCGCCCATCTTGAAGAAGACCCGGCCGGAGGTCTTCACGACGTCGCCGCCGCCAGACCACGGGCCGCCCGGTTCGGGCAGCGCCTTCGTGACGGCGTCCGATACCTCCGACGGGAGGATCTTCAACTCCTCGCCGCGTGGCACCGCCTTGCCGCTTCGTTCGACGGCGCGGGAGCCGATGTCGAGAAGGTCCTCGACGGGCGTGGCTTCCCGCATCCGCTCGGCCGTCCAGAGGCCGGCGGCACGGTCCTGCGCGGCCTCGGATATCGCCGAACCCGGTGCTGTGTCACCGGAGTCGGCGCTTGCGGGGGTGGTCTGCAGCGCGAGGCCGAGGAGGGCGCCCACGGCCATCAGGGCGCCGGCGCCCCGGCGCATACGTCTTGTGCCTCTCACGCGTACTCCTTCTGCTGGGATGGGGCAGATGAGTGGTGCGGAATGACGTGCTTGTTGCGTGGTGCGTCGATAGCGTGCCCCGAAATCGGCCCCGTCGAACGGGAGTCGGCGCACAGGCAACGACACGGCGCCCGGGGCCGTGCCCCGGGCGCCGTCGTGTGCGCGTACAAGCGCGTATGAGCGGGCTTCGCTCAGAAGCGGCGGGTGATCAGCGCGCGCTTGACCTCCTGGATCGCCTTCGTCACCTCGATGCCCCTGGGGCAGGCGTCCGTGCAGTTGAACGTGGTGCGGCAACGCCACACGCCGTCCTTGTCGTTGAGGATCTCCAGACGCTGCTCGCCCGCCTCGTCACGGCTGTCGAAGATGAAGCGGTGCGCGTTGACGATCGCCGCCGGGCCGAAGTACTGCCCGTCGTTCCAGAACACCGGGCACGAACTGGTGCACGCGGCGCACAGGATGCACTTGGTGGTGTCGTCGAAGCGCGCCCGGTCCGCGTCGGACTGCAGACGCTCACGCGTCGGCTCGTTGCCGCTCGTGATCAGGAACGGCATGACGTCCCGGTACGCCTGGAAGAACGGCTCCATGTCGACGACCAGGTCCTTGAGGACCGTCAGGCCCTTTATCGCCTCGACGAGCACCGGCTTGGTGCCCTTGCCGTCCTTGATCCCGGTTATGTCCTTGATCAGCGTCTTGCACGCCAGGCGGTTGCGCCCGTTGATGCGCATCGCGTCCGAGCCGCAGATCCCGTGCGCGCAGGACCGCCGGAAGGTCAGCGTCCCGTCCAGCTCCCACTTGATCCTGTGGAGCGCGTCCAGGACACGGTCCTTGGGATCGATGTCGAGGGTGAAGTCCTCCCACTCGGCGTCCGCCGCGACCTCCGGGTTGAAGCGGCGGATGCGGAAGGTGATCGTGACCAGGTGCGAGGCCGTGGGCTCCGGACCGGCCGCGGACTCACCGGACTTGTCCATGACTGCGGTGCTCATCAGTACTTACGCTCCATCGGCTGGTAGCGGGTCTGCACGACCGGCTTGTAGTCCAGCCGGATCGACTCTGTGCCGTCGTCGCCCACTTCGCGGTACGCCATGGTGTGACGCATGAAGTTGACGTCGTCGCGGTTCGGGAAGTCCTCGCGGTAGTGGCCGCCGCGGGACTCCTTGCGGGCCAGCGCGGAGAAGGCCGTCACCTCGGCCAGATCCAGCAGGTTGCCCAGCTCGATGGCCTCCAGCAGATCGGTGTTGAAGCGCCTGCCCTTGTCCTGGACGCTGATGTTCCGGTAGCGCTTGCGCAGTTCGCCGATCTCCTCGACGGCTTCCTTCAGCGTCTGCTCCGTACGGAAGACCATGACGTTCTTGTCCATGCACTCCTGGAGCGCCTTGCGGATCTCCACGACCCGTTCGTTGCCGGTGGCGTCGCGCAGGTTCTCCACCTCGCCCTCGACGAACGCGGCCGGGTCCGGCGGCAGTTCGGTGAAGTCGGAGGTGGCGGCGTACGCCGCGGCGGAGATGCCGGCGCGCCGCCCGAAGACGTTGATGTCCAGCAGCGAGTTGGTGCCGAGCCGGTTGGCGCCGTGCACGGAGACGCAGGCGACCTCGCCCGCCGCGTACAGCCCCGGCACCGGAGTGCTGTTGTCGGCCAGCACCTGGCCCTGCACGTTGGTCGGCATGCCGCCCATCGCGTAGTGCGCCGTCGGCTGGATCGGCACGGGGTCGGTGTACGGCTCGATGCCCAGGTACGTACGCGCGAACTCGGTGATGTCCGGAAGCTTCGCGTCGAGCTGCTCGGGCGGCAGATGCGTCAGGTCGAGGAAGACGTGGTCCGCCTCGGCGCCGCAGCCCCGCCCCTCGCGGATCTCGGTGTAGATCGCGCGGGAGACGACGTCACGGGAGGCGAGGTCCTTCATCACCGGCGCGTACTTCTCCATGAAGCGCTCGCCGTCCTTGTTGCGCAGGATCCCGCCCTCGCCGCGGGCGCCCTCGGTGAGCAGGATGCCCATCTTCCAGATGCCCGTCGGGTGGAACTGGAAGAACTCCATGTCCTCCAGCGGCAGTCCGCGCCGGAAGGCCGCGGCCTGGCCGTCGCCTGTGAGGGTGTGCGCGTTCGAAGTGACCTTGAAGAACTTGCCGTTGCCACCTGAGGCGAAGACGACGGCCTTGGCCTGGAAGACATGGATCTCTCCGGTGGCCAGTTCGTACGCGACGACGCCGGCGGTCTTGCGGACGCCGTCGACCTCGTTCATGAGCAGGTCCAGGACGTAGAACTCGTTGAAGAACTCCACGCCCTCCTTCACGCAGTTCTGGTAAAGCGTCTGAAGGATCATGTGGCCCGTGCGGTCCGCCGCGTAGCAGGAGCGGCGCACCGGTGCCTCGCCGTGGTTGCGGCTGTGGCCGCCGAAGCGGCGCTGGTCGATGGTGCCGTCCGGGGTGCGGTTGAACGGCAGGCCCATCTTCTCCAGGTCGAGTACGGAGTCGATGGCCTCCTTCGCCAGGATCTCGGCGGCGTCCTGGTCGACCAGGTAGTCGCCGCCCTTGATCGTGTCGAAGGTGTGCCACTCCCAGTTGTCCTCCTCGACGTTGGCGAGGGCCGCGGCCATGCCGCCCTGGGCGGCGCCGGTGTGGGAGCGGGTCGGGTAGAGCTTCGTCAGTACGGCGGTGCGGCTGCGCTTGGTGGATTCGATGGCCGCGCGCATGCCCGCGCCGCCGGCGCCGACGATCACGGTGTCGTACTTGTGGATCTTCATTGGGTCACCTCAGCCCGTACGTACGTCAGCGGATGTTCGGGTCGAAGGTGAAGATCACCAGCGTGCCCAGCAGGACGGTGAACGCCGTGGCCGTGTAGAGCAGCATCTTCAGCCACATGCGGGTGCCGTCGCGCTCCGCGTAGTCGTTGATGACGGTCCGCAGGCCGTTGGCGCCGTGCAGCATCGCCAGCCACAGCATCATCAGGTCCCAGACCTGCCAGAACGGCGAGGCCCAGCGGCCTGCGACGAAGGCGAAGCTGATCTTGCTGACGCCGCCGTCCAGCACCAGCTGGATCAGCAGGTGCCCGATGACCAGTACGACGAGGACGATGCCGGACAGCCGCATGAACAGCCATCCATACAGCTCGAAGTTGGTGCGGGTCGCCTTGGGCGTCCTGGCGGTACGGGCGCGGGGCGGCGTCATCAGCGGGGCCGGGTTGTCCACGCCGTAGCGGCCGTTGCCGGTGCTGCCGGTGCCCCTGCCCTCGGAGGGTGCGTTCGCGGTCTCGGTCGGCATGGTTCATCAGCTCCCGGACAGCGAGTGCAGCGTGTGCTGCAGGATGGGGTAGAAGGCACCGATCATCAGCACGCCCCAGATGCCCATCACGGTCCACAGCATCTGCTTCTGGTACCTCGGTCCCTTGGACCAGAAGTCCACGGCGACGAGCCGCAGACCGTTCAGCGCGTGGAAGAGGACCGCGGCCACGAGGCCGTATTCCATGAGATTGACGACGGGCGTCTTGTAGATCGCCACCGTCTCGTCGTACGTCTCGGGCGAGACGCGGACCAGCGCGGTGTCCAGCACGTGCACGAACAGGAAGAAGAAGATGAGGACACCTGTGACTCGGTGAGCCACCCAGGACCACATGCCTTCCCGGCCGCGGTACAGCGTTCCAGCCGGCACGGAAAAAACCCCTCCGGGTGCGGATGTCAGAGCCGGCCGCCATCTTCGGCTGAGAGTGCAGCGGTGTCGGTCGGGCTCGGCCGGGTATGGGCCACCGGCCTGAGCCATCGTAGCGACGCATTGTCGGTACATCGGTCCCGGGAGGGGCGGATGTGATCAATCAGGCAGTGCGGGCCGACGGGGGAGAGCCCCTGGCGAGAGCCCCGCGGACGTATCCGCACGCCACTCCGGAAGCCGGGAGTTGTTCCGTACGGGCAGCGGCGAGGGCCCGGCGGGGGGCAGTTCGCGGGGGTGTGCGGCGGGCCGAAGGGCTCGTCGTCAACCGGCGTCCCCGACGCCTCTGACCGTGCGACCGAGCCTGCCCCGGGCGAGGCGCCGCAGCTCCTCGGTCACCACGAGACGCTCCTCCTCCAGGTCGTTGCCGAGGCGGGCGCGGACGCTCGCGAGTGCCTGGCCGAGCCGTTCCCCCGGCGCCCATCCGTCGAGGCAGACGACGAAGACGTGGCCGAAGCGGTTCTCGTAGGCGGCATGGGCGGCCCGGAGCGCGGTGTGTGCGGTGAGGAGACCGCGCTGGTCGCGGTGGCGCCGGCCGTCGCGGGCCTCTGACGGCGCGGGGCCCTCGCCGGGGGAGGGCAGCTGAGGTGTCTCCGAGGACAGGGCCTCGGCCAGGTCCGCGGGGGTCATGTCGTAACTCGCCTCGTCCAGCGCGGCCAGCAGTGAGTCCGTGTCCGGGTACGGGCGGCAGCCCGCGATGCGGGCCGCCCAGCGGGTGCTGCCGCAGCAGCGCATCAGCAGCGCGGCGGCCGTCTCGTCCGGCGCGGCGTTGAAGCGGGACAGCGGCATCGGCGGTGCCGTGGGGACAGGGCCGGACCGCGCAGGCTGCGGTGGCGGAGGCAGAACGGGCACGCCGCCCCCCGGGTGCCGGGCCGGGGGATCCTGCGCCGGTCCGTGACCGTGGCCGTGGCCGTGGCCGTCCGGGCTGCCCCCACGGGCACGCACGCCGGGCTCGGCGGGGGCCTTCTCGTCGCTTCGCGGACTGGGCGGCGGCATGGGCTCCTCGGGCGGGCCGGCTGAACGGACGGATCCGGTCGGCGTACTGGCCGGCGGACGTGGCCGCCGGCGGACCGGTGCGGGAGAGCCGCCGCGACCGGCCGGGCTCGCCCGTCGGCTCGCCCGAGCTGCCGGCGTGCGACCTCCGGCACGGCTCCTCGGGCGGGCCGGGGCCACCGTAACCACGCAGAGCCCGAACGATACGGCGAGTACGGGAATTTCACCCGGACGGGAACGAGCCGGGCCGGTTCCCGGGCGCCGCCGTTTCCGGCGCCGTAGCGAGGAGCGTGCCGCTTCGCGAGGAGTGTCCCGCGTCTCTCCGCTGGAGAGGCTGGTCACCTGAGGCCGTCTGGACAGGACCCGATCGCGAAGGGGCAATAACGTATCCATATGGGACCTAAGAGGCCAAAGAAGCTGACGGTTTCGACGGCCGTGCTCGCGGCGTGCACGGTGAGTCTTCTCACCCTCGGCGGCTGCTCCAGCGAGGACGCCGGCGGCGGCAGCGGAGGCAACGGCGGGGGGACGGGCGGCACCGGCAGCCACCCCGCGGCGGTGCCGAAGCCGACGGAACCGGCCCGAACCGGCCCCGCACCCGCGGCGGTTCCCTCCGTACGGGAGTGGGAGCCGGTCCGCGGCCCGGCGTGGAAGCCGTCGAAATTCACGCGGGTCGTCGCCGACCCCGGCGGACCGCTCGCGGACGAGGCCCGGCTGCTCGCCGAGGAGCTGAAGGTTCCGTTCTCCAAGGGGCCGGCACGCACGGCGGACATCCGGCTGAGCCTCGACCGCGGACTGGAGACCGGGCCCGAGGGTTACGTGATGGAGAGCCGCGCGGGCCAGGTGAAGATCGCCGGCGCCGACCACGCGGGCGTCTTCTACGGCACCCGCACCCTGCTGCAGTCCGTACGGGCGCGGGGCGGCGTCGCGGACGGCGTGGTCCGCGACAAGCCCGACCGCCCGCAGCGCGGCCTCATGCTCGACATCGCACGCAAGCACTTCAGCGCCGCGTGGATCGAGGACCGCATCCGCGAGATGGGCGATCTCAAGCTCAACCAGCTTCAGTTGCACCTCTCCGACGACCAGGCCTTCCGCGTCGAGAGCGACACACACCCCGAGGTCGTCTCGAAGCCGCACCTGACCAAGGCGGAGATGCGGCGCATCGTGAAGCTCGCCGAATCCCGGCACATCGAGGTCATTCCGGAGATCGACTCCCCTGGGCATCTGGGCGCGGTCATCAAGGCGCACCCGGAGATCCAGCTGAAGAACGCCTCGGGGGAGCCCACCGAGGGCGCGGTGGACATCTCCGATCCGCGGGCGGCGAAGATCATCGACGATCTGCTGCGCGAGTACGCCGGCCTCTTCCCCGGCAGGCACTGGCACCTGGGCGGTGACGAGTACCTCGCCCTGATGCAGGAGGATCCCGAGGCCTCGTATCCCGGACTGGCTGCGAAGGCACGCGAGAAGTACGGCCGCGACGCCGGCGTGCAGGACCTCGCGACGGGCTGGCTCAACGACCGGGCCGCCGTCGTACGGGACGAGGGCAAGACCCCGCAGGCGTGGAACGACGGCATCCACGCGGGCGGCGAGGTCCGCGCCAAGCAGGACCGTCAGGTCGCGTACTGGACGGGCAAGGAGCCGGGGCAGCGGAATCCGGTGGCGTATCTGAAGGAGGGCTGGAAGTTGATCAACCTCAACGACGAGTACCTCTACTACGTCCTCGGCGAGCCCAACAAGTTCACATATCCGACAGGGCGTCGCATCTACGACGAATGGACTCCGGCGGTGCTGCGCGGCACCGAACCGGTTCCGAAATCCCTCTCCGGTCCTGAGCACATCCCCGGCGGCCGCTTCGCCGTGTGGTGCGACCGAGCCGGAGCGCAGACCCCGGAGCAGGTCGCCGCGGGCATCAGGAATCCGCTCCGCGCGACGGCGCAGAAGCTGTGGGACCCCGGAAAACCGGCCATGAGCTGGGAAGACTTCAAACGGCTCGGCGACCGCGTGAGCTGAGACCGCCCGGCGGGCCTGCCGGAAAATGCGAAGGCGACCGGGGTCGCCACCCCCCACAGGAGAGACCCCGATCGCCCTCGAGAACGGGCGCACCACGCCAGGGGCAGGCCCGTACTCCCTACAGCGTTAGCGATCCGCATTCCGTTACCTGGTCAACTTCAGGGACTATTTACCGGGTCAACTTACGTGGACTATGACGCACACTTGGGCTTAGCGTGCTCTCGCATCGATGCTGGACCGTGCGTAAGGCATGCGCAGGCATCAGCGAGATGACGACAGACGTCCGACCAGGGGCGTGACCAGATCCGTTGGGACATCGCGGAGTGGGGCGAGAGACGGCCGTGCAGGGGGACGACGCGGAGTTGACTGCCGCGGTGCGTGCGGCACAGGGCGGGGACGAAGTCGCTTTCCGCACCGTGTACCGCACTGTGCACCCGCGGCTGCTCGGCTATGTCCGCACACTGGTCAGTGACCCCGACGCCGAGGACGTCACCTCGGAGGCGTGGCTTCAGATAGCCCGCGACATCAGCAGGTTCAGCGGCGACGCGGACCGCTTCCGCGGCTGGGCCGCGCGCATCGCCCGCAACAGGGCGCTCGATCATCTGCGTACGAGAGGCCGCCGGCCCGCCATCGGCGGCGACGAAAGCGACCTGGCCGTGCTGCCGGCCGGCGCCGACACGGCCGACGAGGCTCTCGAAGCGCTCGGCACGGGCCGCACCATGGCGCTCATCTCCCGTCTGCCGCAGGACCAGGCTGAGGCCGTGGTGCTTCGCGTGGTCGTCGGGCTGGACGCCAAGAGCGCGGCGGAGGTACTGGGGAAGCGCGCGGGCGCGGTGCGTACGGCGGCGCACCGGGGACTTCGCAAGCTCGCTCAGATGCTGGACGAATCCGAAGAACCGGCAGGTCCCGGAGAACCGCCCGAGGGTCCGCAAGCGTCTCCTACGGCACGCGGTGTGACGCATAAGGCCACACGAACGCTGAGGGAAACGTGATGGCGGACGACGACCGGTACAGGTGGCTGGATGACGAAGCGGCGGAGCGCTTGCTCCGCGGCTCGCAGGTCAATGCGCGTAGCACCAGGCGCGGCGGACGTCACGGAGCCGGTCACGACAACGTTGAAGCTGCCCCCACCAGCATTTACGGACGGACTTCCGGGTCAACTCCCTCGTGGGCACGCGGCACAGACCCCTCACATTCCTCACACGTAACAGGCCACCCGGAGCCCGCAGGCCCCTACGGAGCCGGAGCCCTGCCGGATCAGCGCACCGGTGCGGAGGTCGCCGAGGACCGTCTCGCGTCCCTTCTCGACTCGCTCGTGGCGGAGCAGACCGCGGCGCTTCACGCGCTCGGCGCGGCCCGCACCGGGACGGTCATGGGCGACGCCGGTGCCGAACTCCCGGGAGAGGCCGCCGCAATCGAGGCCTTCCGTGCGGCGCACCCGCGAGTGGACGCCGAGCACAGGGGCACCGTCGACATCAGCGCGGGCCCGACCGAGTCGGAAACGGTCGTCGGCAGGCGCGCCGTGCGCGAGAGCCGCCGCCGCTCACGCGGCCGCCGCGGAGGAGACGCCCGGCGTACCTCGCTGGTGGGACGTCCGCTGCGCGCGGGCTTCGCCATGGCGGTCGCCGGATGCGCGCTCGGCGGTGTCGCGGTCGCGGCCGGAACCGGCGTGCTGCCCTCGCCGTTCGGCGGCAGCGACACACCTGCGGCGAGCGTGTCACCGATGGTGAGCCCCGAGGAACAGGCGGCGGCGGGCGGCGGCGGCAGCCCGTACGACGGTCCAAGACGTGGCACCCGCGAGGGTGGTTCCCCGTCCGACTCGCCGAACGGCGAGGACCTCGCGGGCAAGGAGCGCGGACGGGACGGGAAGAACTCCAAGGGTCCCAAGGGCGACGAGGACTGGTGGCACGGCGACGGCAAGGGACTGTCACCGTCCGACAAGAAGGCGATGGCGCGTGCGCTGTGCAACGCGTACGAGAACGACGATCTCAGCGCGAACGACCGGCTCCGCCTGGAGCTGGTGGCCGGCGGCCCCGCGGGCGTGAAGTACTTCTGCGACAAGCACGACGGCGGCCGCGACGAGAGCGCCTCCTCCTCGGGCGGCAGCCCCGGAGGAGTCGGCGCGCCGGGAGACCCGGACGGTGACTCCGGCGGCGCGTCGTCGGGAAACGACGGTGACGACGGCGACGACGGCGGCGGTGGCCCCGGCGGCGACGAGGGTGGCGACGACGGCGGATACAGCGGCGGCGACGACGGCGGCAGCAGGCCCGACAGCGGCGGCGAGGGCGAGGACCCCGACGGTCCGTCCGCCGGCGCGGACTCCCCGGAGCCTTCGGCATCGGACGGCGGCGACGCCTCGCCGAGCGCCGACGGCACGGCCGGCTCCTAGGCCCTGTCCGACCGCCCTTCTCGGGCCCGCGACGCTCACCCTGGGCCTTACCGGCCCGGGTGGTACCCCAGCGCTCTCGCCCAGGGGGAGGACGACGCTACTTTGCCGACACGCCCTAGCCGGAAGAGAGATCCGGCCGCGAAGTGAACTCCCCTTCCCCCGGGCCCAGTCAGGGCTCCCGAGTACGCAACCCCCGGCTCCGGCCGGGGGTTTCTCATGCCGTGACGACGGGCGACGCCGGTTGCCCCAACGGTCTCCCAGCCGCCATCTCGCGGCCATATGCAGGGTGTGCACGGGCAGCCTGGATGTGTGACACAGGTCACGCGATTTAGTTGAATCCTGGTGTGACACTTTCGGCGGAGAAGGCGCAGTAACAAGTGAGCCGACTGGTCATCGGCTGCGCGACAAGTCCGAGGTTCCCCCCGTACCTTCGGGCTCGCGCGAATGGCGCGGGCGGGACACGTTCCCCCGGTCCCGCCCGCGCCCCATCGGGGATTCACCCCACAGAGCCTCAGCCTCCGGCGCCCCTTCTTCCGCGTGCCTCGCGTATTTCGTGTCCTCCGCGCGGCAGGCCGCCTCACTTGTAGACGACGACCTTGTCGCCCTTGCGTACCTGCGCGAAGAGCGCCGCGATCTTCTTCTTGTCCCGTACGTTGACGCAGCCGTGCGAGGCGCCGCCGTAGCCGCGGGCCGCGAAGTCCGGCGAGTAGTGGACCGCCTGGCCTCCGCTGAAGAACAGCGCGTAAGGCATCGGGGTGTCGTAGATGGTCGAGACGTGGTCGCGGCTCTTGAAGCTCACGCCGAACTCCCCTTCACGCGTGGGCGTGTAGGCCGAGCCGAAGCGCACGTCCATGGCCGAGAGCATCCGCCCGTTCACATACCAGGCGAGCGTGCGGCTCTCCTTGCTGACGCACAGCGCCCGCCCCGTCAGGCAGCGCGGGTCGGGGTCGTCGAGCGGGAGCGTCGTGGGCGGATACAGCTCGTCGCGTGACGGCGGCGAAGTGCGGGCGCGCAGCGCCGCCCAGAGGTCCGAGGTGACCGTCCCGGTACTGCCCATGCCCTGCTGCCGCTGGAAGGCGCGTACCGACGCGGTGGTGACCGGACCGTAGTAGCCCGTCGGATTGCGGTCGAAGAACTCCAACTTGCGCAGTCTCGCCTGGAGTTCGCGCACCTGCGAGCCGTTCGCGCCGGTGGCGAGGAGCACCGGCTTCGCGGGCGCGGCAGGCTTCGCCCGCTGCGCCGGCCCCGGCGGTGCGTCATCGTCCCCGCCCTGTGTGCTGTTGCTCACGGAAGAGCGCTGAGGTCTCTCCGGCGGCGCCGGCGGGACCGAGGTCTTCGTCACGCGGATGGGCGCACTTCCCGTCGTGTGCGCCTTGCAGCCGGCGGCCGCGCCCCCGCCGACGGCCAACGCCGCCGTCAGCGCCCACACGCTGGTGCGCCTTGCCCGTACGGATCTTCTGGTCATGCTTGCCCCCGCCACTCCAACCCCCGGAATACGAGCGGACATCACGGAAATCCCGACACCGATCGCCCCTTCTCTTCCCGCGCGGCCGCCGCGCGAACCGTGCGGCATGACGGCATCCTGTGAGTGCGGCGCGGCGCGCTGTGAGCAAGGTCCCAGCCTGGGGACCTGCAACGGACGAACGCGGATCGCTACAGTCCGTGGCAATCGAAAGGGACAGCCCGAGCGGCCACCGGCTCACCCGAGCGGTTTGCGCGCGAAAGGCTGCGGCCGGACAACTGCCGGCACGACCCAGACCGTACGGAGGCACAGTCCATGGCACGCCAGTCGGGCAACCAGCGGTTCAACGAGAGCGGTCTGCCCATCGAGCCCGTCTACGGCCCGGACGCGCTGCACGACTGGGACGCCGCGGAGAAACTGGGGGAGCCGGGCGCGTATCCGTACACGCGTGGCGTCTACCCGTCGATGTACACGGGGCGGCCGTGGACGATGCGGCAGTACGCCGGTTTCGGTACGGCCACCGAGTCCAACGCCCGCTACAAGCAGCTCATCGAGAACGGCACGATGGGCCTCTCCGTCGCCTTCGATCTGCCGACCCAGATGGGCCACGACTCCGACGCGCCCCTCGCGAGCGGCGAGGTCGGCAAGGTCGGCGTCGCCATCGACTCCATCGACGACATGCGGGTGCTCTTCGGCGGGATTCCACTGGAGGAAGTCTCCACGTCGATGACGATCAACGCCCCTGCGGCGCTGCTGCTGTTGCTCTACCAGCTCGTCGCCGAGGAGCAGGGCGCCGACCCGGCGAAGCTCACGGGCACCATCCAGAACGACGTGCTCAAGGAGTACATCGCGCGCGGCACCTACATCTTCCCGCCCAAGCCGTCGCTGCGGCTGATCGCGGACATCTTCAAGTACTGCCGCGCCGAGATCCCCAAGTGGAACACCATCTCCATCTCCGGCTACCACATGGCCGAGGCGGGGGCGACGCCCGCGCAGGAGATCGCCTTCACCCTGGCCGACGGCATCGAGTACGTACGTACGGCCGTCGCCGCCGGGATGAGCGTGGACGACTTCGCGCCGCGGCTTTCGTTCTTCTTCGTCGCACGTACGACGCTGCTGGAGGAGGTCGCCAAGTTCCGCGCCGCGCGGCGCATCTGGGCCCGGGTTATGCGGGACGAGTTCGGGGCGGAGAACCCCAAGTCGCTGATGCTGCGCTTCCACACGCAGACGGCGGGGGTCCAACTCACGGCGCAGCAGCCCGAGGTGAACCTCGCCCGCGTGACTGTGCAGGCGCTGGGCGCGGTGCTGGGCGGCACGCAGTCGCTGCACACCAACTCCTACGACGAGGCGATCGCGCTGCCCACGGACAAGTCCGCGCGGCTCGCGCTGCGGACGCAGCAGGTCCTCGCCTACGAGACGGATGTCACGGCGACGGTCGATCCGTTCGCCGGCTCGTACGTCGTGGAGTCGATGACCGACGAGGTGGAGGCGGCGGCCGTCGCTCTCATGGAGCAGGTCGAGGACAGGGGCGGCGCGGTCGACGCGATCGAACAGGGCTTCCAGAAGGAAGAGATCGAGCGCAGCGCGTACGCGATCGCCCGTGAGACCGACAGCGGCGAACGGGTCGTGGTCGGCGTCAACCGCTTCCAGCGCGACGAGGAGGACCCGTACGAGCCGCTGCGCGTCGACCCCGCGATCGAGCAGCAGCAGTGCCAACGGCTGGTGCGGCTGCGGGCGGAGCGTGATCAGGCGGCCGTGGACGGGGCATTGGCGGAGCTGCGCAAGGCGGCGGAGGGGACGGAGAACGTCCTCTACCCGATGAAGGAGGCGCTGCGCGCGCGGGCGACGGTGGGCGAGGTGTGCAACACCCTGCGCGAGATCTGGGGCGCGTACGTGCCGACGGACTCGTTCTGACGCGGGTTCCGGCTGCGGGCGTGTTCGCCTCCGGCTTGCGGGTGGTGCCGGGGGCGTGCCGCTCCGGCGCACATGTCCGGACCCGTCCCCTACCTTCGGCGGGGAGACCCCATATTTACCTCCCTGACCCGACAACCGGTTTGTCGAGCCCTTCATGTGCCGGTCGACAAATCACGGGCAAGCGTCCGGACACGCACTTCCCCTACCTTCGGCGGGGAGGCCCCAAGGCGTCCCGCCCCCTCCCGCCGGTTCGGCGGCTGTCTCCTTGTGGCCACCGCGATCCACCGAGCCGCTGCCCTGCGGACCTTCCGACACGTGTACGTACCTGCGGCACCAGCCAACCACCCCTCGACAGGGGGCGGTTGGACCACCGTCGACCGGAGTGGCACTGGTCCGAACGGGACGGGCGAGGGGACTCACCGGGGCCACCGGGGGAAAGCCGCCGACGCACGGGAGGGGGCGGGACGTGGAGGTGGTGGTTCCGGGAAACTCAAGCAGGATTTGCGGACCGGCACATGGGAGGCAGGACAACGGACCGTACCGGTACAGGGAGGAAAATCATGCCTTCCCGGAGCCGCCGCCGGAACGGCACGCACCCGCCGCCAACCATGCACCGGAGGCGCACCCGGAACGGCACGCCCCCGCCTCCAACCACGCACCGGAGGCGCCCCCCCAGAACGGCCCGCACCCGGACCTAGAAACGCACCGGAGGCGGACACGGGCCCCGTCACAGCAACCGCAGCACCGCCCCCAGCCCCCGCTCCGACCCCGGCGACGCCCCCGCGGGGAGGACGTACGAGCGGAGGCCCGCCCCGGCCGCGCCGCCGTCCTTGGCCGGGTGGTCGCCCACCATCAGCGTCTCCTCGGGCTCCACGCCCAACTCCCCGCACGCGTGCAGGAAGAGCCGCGGGTCCGGCTTCTCCGAGTCGTGTTCGTACGAGTGCACCCACGTGGAGAAGTGGTCCGCGAGGCCGTGGTGGGCGAAGGTGGCGCGCAGGTCCCAGCCGACGTCGCTGACCACACCCATCGCGATGCCGCGCCCGGCCAGCCGGGCGAGGATCCGCTCGGCGTCCGCGTACGGACGCCAGTGCTCCGGGGCCTGCAACTGCCCGTACAGCTCCTCCGCGTACGGGGCGAGGGCGGTCGCGGAGGCGTACCACGTCGTGAAGGCGTGCCGGTGGGCCTTCGATGAGACGTCGCGGCCGCGCTGTGCCTCGATCACCCCGGGATCGGCCAGGCCGGCCTCCAGAGCGCCGAGCATCTCCTCCATCTCGGGCTCACCGACCGGGTACGGGAGCGCCGCCCGGATGCGGTCCTCGTAGCTGCTGATCTGGAAGAGCGTGCCGGAGAAGTCGAACAGCACCGCCCTTACGGGTGCGGGAGGCGGGCACGTGCGGGTGCGGATGGGGCCTTCGGGGCCGCAGACGACGGTCATGTGACTTTCCTAGCGCATCCGCGGCGTTGCCGAGCGGGCTTACGGGGCGCAGGATGAGGGTTGGATTACCGGCGAGTAAGGGGAGTGCTGGTGACAGCGGAAGTCGGTACGCAGGTCGAGCCGCGGGAGACGCGCGGGCTGGCCGAGCAGGCCGCGGCTCTGGCCGCCGGTGAGGTGACCGCGCGCGAGCTGGCCGAGAGTGCGCTGGCCCGTATCGCTGCCACGCAGCCGACCCTCAACGCGTTCCGCCGCGTGCGCGGGGACGCGGCGCTCCTCGAAGCGGACGCCGCCGACCGGCGGTTGGCCGGGGGTGAGCGGCTGCCGCTGCTGGGTGTCCCGGTCGCGGTCAAGGACGACGTGGATGTGGCGGGCGAGCCCACGGCGTTCGGCTGTCCCGGCGACTTCCCGCGCAAGCAGGCGGACAGCGAGGCCGTGCGGCGGCTGCGCGCGGCCGGTGCCGTCATCGTCGGCAAGACCAACGCTCCCGAGCTGGGGCAGTTTCCCTTCACCGAGGGGCCGGCCTTCGGGGACACCCGGAACCCGTGGAGTCCGGAGCACACCCCGGGCGGGTCGTCGGGCGGATCCGCCGCCGCGGTGGCGGCGGGGCTCGTGGCCGCCGCGCTCGGGTCGGACGGAGCGGGCTCGATCCGTATCCCCGCTGCCTGGAGCCATCTGGTCGGCATCAAGCCGCAGCGCGGCAGGATCTCGACGATGCCCGAGCCCGAGGCGTTCAAGGGGATCACCGTCTTCGGGCCGCTGGCCCGCACCGTGCGCGACGCGGCCCTGCTGCTCGACGTGACCTCCGGCGGGGCGGAAGGGGATCTGCACCGCCCGTCGCCGGTGGAGGTGCTGCCCGAGGTCGGACGGGACCCGGGGCGGCTGCGCATCGCACTGTCGCTGCGGCCTCCGTGGACGGCGACGGGGGCGTCGCTCGATCCGGTGGTACGGGCAGCGGTGACGGGTCTCGCCGAGCGGTTCGCGGCGCTCGGGCACGAGGTCGAGGAGGCCGACCCGCGCTACGGGCCGATCGGGCTGGCGTTCGTGCCGCGGGCGACCGCGGGTATCCGCGAATGGACCGGCCGCGTCCCCGACTTCGCCCTGCTGGACGTCCGTACGCAGGGTGCCGCGCGTACGGGAAGGCTGCTGGGCGGGTCGGTGCTGCGCGCCGCCCGCGCGGCCGAGGCGCCGCTGCGCCGGCGCGTGGGGCGGATCTTCAGCCGCTACGACGTCGTACTCGCGCCCACCACGGCCACTCCGCCGCTGCGCATCGGCGATCTCGCCGGCCTCTCGGGATGGCAGACGGACCGCACGATGATCGCCCACTGCCCGTACGCATGGCCCTGGAACGCGCTCGGCTGGCCCGGTGTCAACGTCCCCGCGGGCTTCACCGGTTCGGGTCTGCCGCTGGGTGCGCAGCTGCTGGGTCCGGAGAGCAGCGAGCCCCTGCTCGTACGGCTGGCCGCCCAGCTGGAGGCAGACCGGCGGTGGTTCGAGCAGTGGCCGCCGGAGGCGGAACCGCAGGGGCGGTGAGCGGCCAGGTCTGACGGAGGGCGGCTAGGGGGTGTCGTCATCGTCCCGTCTGGGCCGCGGGGTCTGGCACGCACGCTCTCCCCCACTTCGTGGGAGGTGCCCCCAGCGTTGTCGGTCGTCGGCGCAGCCCGCTGCGCTCTCCTCCCTCCGCCTTGCCATCGCACGCACCAGACCCCGCGGCCCCCGCCCTAACGGGCGGACGACGCTACTTTGACGACACCCCCTAGCCGGAGCCGAAAACCGGTTGTCCTGCGTGGCCGCCCTCTGCTGTGCTCCACCGCGACAGCACAGGCCGAGCAGGGAGAAGAAGATGCGGCGAGCGTTCATGTCCAACCAGAAGGGAACATTCATTCGCCTAAAGGACATGACGCTCTGTGAAAACGCTCAACCTGGGAATCCTGGCGCACGTAGACGCCGGTAAGACGAGCCTGACCGAGCGGCTGCTGCACGCCGCCGGAGTCATCGACGAGATCGGCAGTGTCGACGACGGCAGTACCCGGACCGACTCCCTCGCCCTGGAGAGACAGCGGGGGATCACCATCAAGTCCGCCGTCGTCTCGTTCACCGTCGGCGACGTCACGGTCAATCTGATCGACACCCCCGGCCACCCCGACTTCATCGCGGAGGTGGAGCGGGCCCTCGGAGTGCTCGACGGCGCGGTGCTCGTGCTGTCCGCCGTCGAGGGCGTGCAGGCCCAGACCCGCGTGCTGATGCGCACGCTGCAGCGGTTGGACATCCCCACGCTCCTCTTCGTCAACAAGATCGACCGTGCCGGAGCGCAGTACGAGCGTGTACTGCGGAGGATCGCGGAGAAGCTGACGCCCGCCGCCGTCCCGCTGGGAACGGTGCGTGAACTCGGCACGCCCGCCGCCGGGTTCACGCCCCACGGCACCTCCGATGCCGGCTTCGCCGCACGCCTCGCCGAGCTGCTCGCCGAAGGTGACGACGAGTTGCTGGCCGCGTACGTCGAGGACGAGACCGCCCTGTCGTACGACCGGCTGCGCAAGGAGCTGGCAGCCCAGTCCCGGCGAGGGCTCGTGCATCCCGTCTTCTTCGGCTCGGCCATCACCGGTGCGGGCGTGGAGGCGCTCACCGCGGGCCTCACGGAGCTGCTGCCCGCCGCCGAGGGCGATCCGGACGGGCCCGCCCACGGCACGGTCTTCAAGGTCGAACGCGCCCCGGGCGGGGCGAAGACCGCCTACGTCCGGATGTTCTCGGGGACCGTCCGCGTACGGGACCGTCTGCTGCACGGCTCCGGCGCCGAGGGGACCGAGCGCGTAGCGGGGGCCGAGGGCAAGGTCACCGGCATCGACGTCTTCGAGCGGGGAGAGCACGTCCAGAGCCCGTCCGTCGCCGCCGGACGGATCGGCAGGCTGCGCGGGCTGCCCGGAGTGCGGATCGGCGACGCGGTCGGCGACCCCGGCGCCGTCCGCGAAGTGACCGGGGCGCGGCACCACTTCGCGCCGCCGACACTGGAGACCGTCGTCACGCCCTGCCGGGCCGGGGACAGGGGCGCGCTGCACAACGCCCTCACCCAGCTCGCCGAGCAGGACCCGCTGATCGGGCTGCGGCAGGACGAACTCCGTGGCGAGGTCCACCTGTCGCTCTACGGCGAGGTGCAGAAAGAAGTCGTACAGGCCACGCTCGCCGACGAGTTCGGCCTCGATGTCACCTTCCGCGAGTCCACCACCATCTGCGTCGAACGGCTGGACGGGCCGGGATCGGCCGCGGAGATCATGAACAAGGAGCCCAATCCGTTCCTCGCGACCGTGGGGCTGCGCATCGAGCCGGCACCGCCGGGCAGCGGTGTGCGCTACGGGCTTGAGGTCGAACTGGGTTCCATGCCCTACGCGTTCATGAGAGCCGTCGAGGACACCGTCCGGCAGACGCTGCGCGAGGGTGTCCACGGCTGGGAGATCCCCGACTGCACCGTCACCATGACGCACTCCGGGTACGCGCCGCGCCAGAGCCACGCCCACGCGGTCTTCGACAAGAGCATGTCCAGCACCGGCGCCGACTTCCGGCAGCTGACGCCCCTGGTCGTGATGGACGCGCTGAAGCGGGCCGGTACGACGGTGCACGAGCCGATGCACCACTTCCGGCTCGAGGTCCCCGCGGAGACGTTCGGTGCCGTGCTCCCGGTGCTCTCACGCCTGCGCGCGGTCCCTCAGGCGCCGGTGACGAAGGGCGACGCGTATCTGCTGGAGGGCGAGATCCCGGCGGCCCAGGTGCACGCGCTGGAGCAGCAACTGCCCACGCTGACCAGTGGGGAGGGAGTGCTGGAGTGCGCCTTCGCGCGCTACCGGCCGGTGGTGGGAGAGATCCCGTCGCGGCCGCGCACCGACCACGACCCGCTCAACAGGAAGGAGTATCTGCTGCGCGTCGTACGGAGGGTCTCAGGCGCGTGACCCGGCGGGGCCCGACCCCCGCGGACACGGGCACCGTCCCGCGGACACGGGCACCGTCCCGCCGACACGGGGCTGGGCCCCGTCCGCATCGCGGTGTGCAGCGCCCGGTGCGGAGCGGCCGCCCTCGGCGCGCGTCGCACGCTGCCCCCCGTCGGGGAAGCCCTCGGCGGGCTCGCGGGAGCGGTCAATCACGGTGCGAGGACGTCCAGTTCGGCCAGGGCGTCCTCGGTGATGGTGCGCATGACGCGCTCCGCCCCGGCGCCGTCCCCCTCCCGTACGGCCTCGGCGACCTTGACGTGCATGGTGACGGCCTCCTGGCGGGGGTCGCTGAACATCACCTCGTGCTCGGTACGTCCCGTGAGGACGGCGGCGACGACGTCCCCGAGCCGGGCGAACATCTCATTGCGGGACGCCCGCAGTATCACGCGGTGGAAGGCGACGTCGTGCACCAGGTAGTTCTCCAGCTGCTCCCCGCGCGAGGTGCGCACCAGGCCGAGCGCGTGCTCGGTCAGCTCCGCGCACTCCTCCGGGGTGGCCAGCTCCGCCGCGAGCCGGGCGGCCACGGGCTCGACGGCCGAGCGCAGCCTGGTCAGCGAACGCAGCTGCCGCGGCCGGTCGGCACCGGCGAGGCGCCAGGTGATCACCTGCGGGTCGAAAACGTTCCACTGCTCGGCGGGAAGAACGGTCACCCCGACCCGGCGGCGCGACTCCACGAGATGCATGGACTCCAGCACCCGCACCGCCTCGCGCACGACGGTGCGTGAGACCTCGTACTGCTCGGCCAGCTCGTCCGTGAGCAGCACGGTGCCCGGAGGGTGGTCGCCTGCGGTGATCGCGGGCCCGAGCCGGGCGAGCAGCCGCGCGTGCAGCCCCCGCCCCCGGCCGTCCGCAGCCTGGCTGGTCATGAGTCTCCTGTGTTGTCTCCGCCCCCGGTGGACTCAGCGTACGTGGTGGCCGTCGCTGCAATTAAGTATGACGATTTGATGTCTCACTATTGAATACGTGTGACGTAATGAGGTTGAGTGTTCGGCGCCCGGCGAAGACGCCGGACGAGTACGACTGCGAGGTGTGACATGGGGTCTCCCCACCGAAGGCACGGGGTCTCCCCGCCGGCGGCCGGGCTTGGGGCCTCCCCGCCGGCGGACGTCGCGCCGGGCGGCGTCGTGATCGTCATGGGCGTGGCCGGCACCGGCAAGACCACCGTGGGAGCGCTGCTCGCCGAGGCGCTGGGCGTGCCCTACGCCGAGGCCGACGTCTTCCATCCGCCGGCCAATGTCGCCAAGATGACCGCCGGCGAGCCCCTCGACGACGCCGACCGCGAGCCCTGGCTCGACGCCATCGGCGAGTGGGCGGGCGAGCGGGAGGAGTCCGGAGGTGTCGTCAGCTGCTCCGCGCTCAAGCGGGCCTACCGCGACCGGCTGCGCGCTGCGGCGCCCCGCGTCTTCTTCGTACACCTCACCGGGGACCGCTCGCTGATCGCGAGGCGCATGGAGCAGCGCCGGGACCACTTCATGCCGCTCGCGCTGCTGGATTCGCAGTTCGCGACTCTGGAGCCGCTTCAGCCGGACGAGGCGGGCGCCGCCGTCCAGGTGTGCGCCGGCCCGGACACCGTCACGCGGCAGGCCCTCGCGGCGCTCCTTGAGTGGTCCGGGGCACCGGACGGGCCGCCCGCGGTGCGTCCGTAGGCCGGCGGCCGCCCCCGCCGCATCACTGCAACACCCCGCCCCACACCCCTGCTGACACCGTTCACCTGCAGAGAAGGAAGAGCCGCGCGCCATCTCAGTGCCGAGAGACTGGCGGCCGGACCGGAGCCCGTAGATCCGATCAGCTCCGCCGGCAACCTTCAGCTGGGGCTCGCCGCCAAGGTCCACGCGTTCCTGGCGCTGACCCTCGGCACCCTCGCGCTCGGTGCCGTGGCCGCCGCCCCGCTGGACAAGACCATCGAGAGCTTCTCCACGGGACTGGGCGACACGTTCGCCGGAGTGGGCGTGCTCATCGCGCTGGGCGGGATGCTCGGCAAGCTCCTGGCCGACTCCGGTGGCGCAGACGAGATCGTCGACACGATCCTCGCCAGGACCGGCGAGCGCGGCATGCCGTGGGCGATGGCGCTGATCGCGGGCATCATCGGTCTGCCGCTCTTCTTCGAGGCCGGCCTCGTACTGATGATCCCAGTGCTCCTCCTCGTCGCACGGCGCGGCAACTACTCCCTCATCCGCATCGGGATACCCGCCCTCGCCGGTCTCTCCGTCATTCGTCTCCCTGATCTTCCTGCTGCTGCTCTGGCTCGTGGTCTGACCCGCGGGGCCGGCGCCGTTGCGGCAGCGGCGGGCCCGCGCCCGGTGCGCGGGCCCGCCGGCCGTTTCGGTCAGCGAGCGCGTCCGCCCGTCCGCCCGGACACCCCCTGGGTCGCTCAGCCCGCCGCCGCGCGCTTCAACGCCCGTACGCGGCGGGCCACCCGGCGGACCGTGGGCCTGCGTCGCAGGAATGCGAACTGCTTCGTCCAACCGCCCGGCAGGGCGAGCGCCGTGAGGCGGCGCCGCTTGAAGTACCGGTGCGTACGGGCGTCGAGGTTCGCGGAGAGATACCGTTCCGCCTCGCCGCGCATCCCGGGCAGGATCTCGGGCTGCATGCAGAAGCCCACCGCCCGCAGCAGGCCCGTCAGTTGGCGCTCGATCCCGTGCGTGTCCGGCATGCGCCAGGAGACGGCCGCAGGACCGGCGCCGGAGCCGTCCGCGGTGCCTGCGCCCTCCCCGTCGCCGACGGCCTCCCCGCCGATGTCCGGCAGCAGGGCGTCGACGAGCGTGACCGGCACCCGGTTGCTGTTCTGGTACGGCGTGATCCGCTCCAGCAGCAGACCCGTTCCCGTACGGGCGACGGGCAGCCCGTAGAAGGACGCGGCCGTCAGCAGCGCCGTCGAGAAGCAGCCCACGACGAGCTCCGGACGCATCTCCTCGTACAGCACCTCCGCCAGCACCGGAGTGCTCAGCACCCGCAGTTCGACGCCGAGTTCACCCGCTTCCTTCTCCAGCGCCCGCGAGAAGCGCGCCGGCGCGACAGGGTGCGGCTTGAACACCACGCTGCGGTGGCCCAGCCGGGCGGCTCCGCGGAGCATCCGCAGATGGAGCCGCTCCTCCTCCTCGGTGGTGAGGATCTCCAGGGCCGACAGGTACTGCCCCAGCAGCAGCGCACCGCCGCGCGGTGCGGACGTCACGCTCGGCGGCACGTCCTGCGCCAGTTCGGCCAGTACGGACGTGAAGGCGGCAGTGGGCACGACCTCGCTCGGGACCCCGAACTCCGTGAGCAGCAGCGGCTCCAGGCCCGGCAGCAGGTCGAGGTGGAGCAGCCGGCGTACGCGCGAGCCGACCAGCGGGTCGAGCTTGTTGCGGGTGGGGCCGTAGCTCATCAGGCCGTCCGCGTAGACCTCCAGGGGAGCGTCGGGGAACGACCGGGCGAGGGCGAGGGCCGGATCGACCTGGATGGACTCGACGACGAGCTCCACCTCGTCGTCGCCGATGCCCCACAGCAACCGCAGATAGCGCTCCAGCATCGGCACGTCGTCCGTGCGCGGCGACCAGCCGCCCGGATGGAAGGGGTGGATGGCCTCGTTCCACGACAGCACGCGGTCGAAGCGGCCGCGCAGCCGCTCGAATCCCGGCATGGAGTCCAGCGCCGGAGTCGTCTCCGGATTCGCGGCGTTGTTGCTGACCAGCAGCAGCCGGCGTTCGGCCTTGGGCCCTCCGTGCCGGGAGCCGGCGGAGAAGCTGCCCGCGTCGATGGCGGCGGCGAGCGTCGCGGCACCGTAGAGGGTCGAGGCGAAGAAGATCTGCGTACGCATGCGGTCGGTCCGTCCTGGAAGGTCTGTGTCGCTCACGCCGCCTCTCCCGCCGCCTTGCTGCGGAGGACGGCGGGCCGGCGGCGCAGCCTGCGCAGCCGGGAGGCGCGTTCGAGGTCCATCGAGTCGAGGGCGTCGGAGAGCACACCGGAGGGGAGGCGCTTGAGCACGGCCGCGCTGCGCGCACGCAGCTCGCGCTCCACCCGGGGCTGGAACCTCCCGCTGGTCAGATGGTGGGAGATGATCGCGCAGTACGTGCGAACGGCCTTCGGCAGCAGCGTCTCCGCGTCCCGGTCCCGTGCCGTCTCGTCGACGACCTGGTCGAAGGCGCGGATGAAGTCCAGCTGGCGCACGTCGCCGATCTGCGTGAGCGAGGAGGCGACGCCGCGCCGGTAGTAGACGCCCATGAGGCCGACGGCGGCGAAGGACTTCGCCTCGCGGTGCAGCCGCCAGATCCACGGGCGGTCCTCGGCGGTGCGCAGCCCGTGCGTGAAGTGCAGCAGCCCGTCGTCCAGCAGCCGGCGGTGGTAGATGCCCGCCCAGGCGTAGGCGTAGTCGACGGAGGTGGTGCGGTCGGCCGGCAGGATCGCCTTGCGCGGATCCATGACCACGCCGCGGCGGCCGTGCGGGACGCGGGCGATCGTACGGGCGCGTGCGGTGCAGCTGACGTGGTCGGTGCGCACGAAGTCACAGCCCAGCTCCTCGATGGCGGCGAGAAGCCGGGGGTAGTAGCCCGGCGCCAGCCAGTCGTCGCCGTCGAGGAAGGTGAGGTATCTGCCGCGGGAGGCGTCCAGGCCGGTGTTGCGCGCAGTCGCGAGGCCACCGTTGCGTTCGTGCCGGACGAGGACGGCGCCACTCAGTTCCCGCTCGGCTTCCTCGAGAATCTCGGGGGTGGCATCCGTCGAACAGTCGTCGACAAGAATGAATTCGATGTCCTCGCGCGCATTCGCGCGTAGGCTTCTGATTGCTTCGGGGGCATAGGACTGCACGTTGTAGAACGGCACGATGACGGAGAGATTGACCACCCGGCCGACGATAGAGCCGCCCGCCGCCGGGATTGTGGCCTGCTCGGCAATCACCGGTGAACGGCGCGTGGCGGGATGGTGAATCAGTTTGCCGGCGGGCCAGTTGGCCGGTCGGCGGTGCGCTGTTAACCCGTTGTTGTATTTCCGTTGGGCCGGGCTCCGGAATTGCTTTCTAGCGTCATAGACGTGCCATCAACCATCCCTTCCGCATCCGGTGAGCATTCCGCGGATTCCGCATCCCCGCTCCGTACGGCGGTGCTCGCAGATTCCGACACGCGCTGGAAATGGGGAGCCCTCACCGCACGCCGCATCGCGCCCGGCTCCCGCATCGACGGGCTGCTGCTGCGCGGACGCGCCACCCCGACGCCCCGGCAGCTCGCCGAGGTCGGCGTCGACGTGGACTCGTTGCGGGAGACGAGCGGCGCGGCCTTCGTGCGGGAGGCCGCGGACCGCGGCGCGTACGACGTGGTCGTCCTCGCCTGCGTCGGCGGCGCGGTGCAGGCGATGCTGCACGGCATGGCGCATGCGGCGCGGACCGCGCAGCCGGAGCCGCACTCGTCGCCGCAGCCGGAGTCCGGGGGCGCGGAGATACGCGAGGAGGCGCACCGCCGCCCGGTGACGGTCACCGGCTATGTCGGCGTCGTCTACGAGAAGCTCGCCGACGGTCTGCTGCTGCGTCACGGCGCCGACGTCGTCCTCGCCAACTCCCGCTACGACGCGGAGCGTTTCCGCGGCGTCTACGAGGGCGCCGGCGCCGACGCCTCGTCCGTGACGGAGGGCGCGCTGCCCTTCCTCGGCGGCGCACCTTACGAAGGCCCGCGCGAGGACCGGCCGTTCACCGTCGTCTTCGCGGCGCAGCCCTCCGTGCCCGCGGGCCGCGACGACCGCGCGTACCTGCTGCGCCGGGCCGCCGGCCACGCACGCAGCCACCCGGGGCGCGAGGTGCTGGTCAAGCTCCGCAGCCGCCCCGGCGAGCACACCACGCACATCGAGGAGCAGCCCTACCAGCGCCTCGCGGACCGGCTGCCCGGCGGCCTGCCGCCCAACTGCCGCCTCGTGTACGGGCACATGAGCGAGGTCCTGGACCGCACCGACCTGCTCGTCACCGTCAGCTCCACCGCCGCGCTGGAGTCGCTGCACCGCTCGATCCCCACCGCCGTGCTGACCGACCTGGGAGTACGGGAAGCGCTGGGCAACCACCACTTCCTCGGTTCCGGCTGCCTCGCCTCCTGGGACGAACTCGACGGCGGGCACCTGCCGAAGGCCGACGCCGCATGGACGGCGCGGCAGGGAGTGCTGTCCGGCGGCCCGTACGAGCGCGCCTTCGACCAGGCACGCGAGCGCGTCGCCCTGCTCGCTGGGCGCGACCGGCTGCCCGCGATCGCGCCGTACTACACGCCCACGACCGCCCCCGGATATCTGCCGGGCGTGCTCGCCCGCTACGGCTTCGGCGCCGACGGCGCCGTGCTGCCGGGTGCCGCGAAGGCGGCCGCCGCCGGCGCCTCCACCGGGGTGCGCGCGGCGGTACGCGGCGCGGTGCGGGACGCGGCACGCGGGGCGTACCGGCACGGCGTACAGCGCGTGGCGCCCGTGATCCGCCGCATGGGGGAGCTGTGACGGGCCACGGCGGGGCGCGTCCCGCCGCGCGTCCCGCAGCTCCGTGTCCGCCCGAGCCGTATCTCCCGTACACCGCCGAGGAGTTGACATGACCGAGATGTCCGGGACGAGGACAGCGACAGGAACCAGGGCCGGGTCCTCCGGTGCGGGTGCCCGCCGGGTGCTCGCCGTGATCCCCGCCCGCGGCGGATCGAAGGGCGTGCCCGCAAAGAACCTAGCCACCGTCGGCGGCGAACCCCTCGTGGCGAGGGCCGTACGGGCCTGCCTCGGCGCCGGGCTGGTGACGGATGTGGCCGTCTCGACGGACGACTCCGGCATTGCCGCGGCGGCACGCACGGCGGGCGCCCAGGTCGTGGAGCGGCCGGGGGAGATAGCCGGCGACACCGCGACCAGCGAGGCAGCCGTGCTGCACGCCGTGGACGTGTGCGAAGCACGGTCGGGAGCCCCCGTCGACGCGGTGCTGCTGGTTCAGTGCACGAGCCCGTTCATCACCTGTGAGGACATCGACGCCGTGGCGGGCGCGGTCGTCGAGGGCGGCGCGGACAGCGCCCTGACCGTGGCACCCTTCCACGGCTTCGTCTGGCGCGACGGCGTCACCGGAACGGACGCCGCAGTCACGGACGCTGCAGTCACGGACGCCGTAGCCACGGACTCCGCCACGGACGCCGGCGCCGCCGAAGCCACCGGCGGCTTCGGCGTCAACCACGACAAGGCCTTCCGGCCGCGCCGCCAGGACCGCCCGCAAGACCTCCTGGAGACCGGCGCCGCCTACGCCATGGACGCCGCCGGCTTCCGCAAGGCCGGACACCGCTTCTTCGGACGCACTGAGCCCGTCCGTACGGACCCGGCCCGCGTCCTGGAGATCGACGACCCGCACGACCTCGCCCGCGCCCGCGCGCTCGCGCCGCTGCTCGACGAGCCGCGCCCCCGCGCGCTGCCCGGACGTGAGGACGTGGACGCGGTCGTGCTCGACTTCGACGGCACCCAGACCGACGACAGGGTGCTGATCGACTCCGAAGGACGGGAACTGGTCGCCGTGCACCGCGGCGACGGCCTCGGTATCGCCGCGCTCCGCCGCGACAAGCTGGAGCTGCTGATCCTCTCCACGGAAGAGAACCCGGTCGTCGCCGCACGGGCCCGCAAGCTGCGGATCCCCGTACTGCACGGCATCGACCGCAAGGACCTCGCACTCAAGCAGTGGTGCGAGGAGAAGGGCATCGAGCCCGAGCGCGTGCTCTACGCCGGAAACGACGTCAACGACCTGCCCTGCTTCAACCTCGTCGGCTGGCCCGTGGCAGTCGCGGGCGCACACGAGGTCGTACGCGAGGCCGCACGCGCCATCACCCAGACGCCCGGAGGCGAGGGCGCGATCCGCGAGATCGCCTCCTGGCTTCTCGGGCCGTCCCTGTAACCGACCTCAGCAAGCAGAGAGTTGTAGGAGAAACGTCCTCATGAGCACCAACCGTCTGCGTACCCTCGGTGAGAAGACCGTAGGCCCCGGACACCCCGTCTACGTCACGGGCGAGATCGGCATCAACCACAACGGCGAGCTCGAGAACGCCTTCGCGCTCATCGACGCCGCCGCCGAAGCCGGCTGCGACGCCGTGAAGTTCCAGAAGCGCACCCCCGAGGTGTGCACCCCGCGCGACCAGTGGGACGTCGAACGCGACACCCCCTGGGGCCGGATGACCTACATCGACTACCGGCACCGCGTCGAGTTCGACGAGGACGGCTACCGCGCCATCGACGAGCACTGCGCGAAGCGCGGCATCGACTGGTTCGCCTCCCCGTGGGATGTGGAATCCGTCGCCTTCCTGGAGAAGTTCGGCGTGCCCGCCTACAAGGTGGCCTCCGCCTCGCTCACCGACGACGAGCTGCTGCGCGCCATGCGCGCCACCGGCCGCACCGTGATCCTCTCCACGGGCATGTCCACCCCGAAGCAGATCCGCCACGCGGTGGAGGTGCTCGGCAGCGCCAACATCGTGCTCTGCCACGCCACTTCGACGTACCCGGCGCAGGCGGGCGAACTGAACCTGCGGATGATCCACACCCTGGAGCGCGAGTTCCCGAACGTGCCCATCGGCTACAGCGGCCACGAGACCGGCCTGCAGACCAGCCTCGCGGCAGTCGCCCTCGGCGCCTGCTTCGTGGAGCGGCACATCACGCTCGACCGCGCCATGTGGGGCTCCGACCAGGCGGCGTCCGTCGAGCCGGGCGGTCTCCAGCGGCTGGTCCGCGACATCCGCACCATCGAGGACTCGCTGGGCGACGGCGTGAAGAAGGTCTACGAGAGCGAGCTGAAGCCGATGGAGAAGCTCCGCCGCGTCAAGGGCGTCGTCGCCGAGGCGGAATCTGCGGCTGAGGGTTCCGGAGCCGACGGGGCCGACCGCGAGCCGGCTGTGGCCTGACGGAGCCGAGCAGTGAGCCGAAGCGGACGGGACGGGGCCCGCGCCCGGGGAAGAAGGACGGGCGGCACGCTGGCCTTCGTCGAGAGCCCCGTACAGCTCCTCAACGTCCTGGAGTGGGCGCACTCCGCGGCGCTGATCTCCGCCGTGCCCGGGCCGGGGACGGCCGGCTCGGCGGAGGCTCTGTCCCCGGGGGCCCCGGGGACCCCCGGGGAGGATGCGGGGGACGGCCTCACCGTGGTCGTCCTCTCACCCCACGACCCCATGACGCGCGGCCAGCTGCGCAGGGTCGCGGAGCTCGCCCGGGACGAGGGCATCGCCGTGCGCTGGGAGGACGCGCGCGGCGGTCCCACGGCTCCGCTCAAGACCGTCGGTTCACTCGCGCGCGATCTGCGCCACGCGACCCGGGTCGTCATCGGCGATCCGTTCTCGCGCTACGTGCAGCTGCTCCTCACGCTCACCTCCGCCCGCAGCGTCGTCGTCGTCGACGACGGCACTGCCACGATGGAGTTCGTCTCCCAACTCGCGGGCGGGGAACGGCTGGTGCGCTGGCACCGCAAGGGCTCGGCACCGGCCGGGCTGCAGGCGGCGGCCCAGGCCGTCCTCTTCGCGCCCTTCGCACGGCGGGCACGCTCGCGCCTCACTCCAGGGGTCTCCCCGTCGCGGGCGGGGGACGGGCCGGGCGCCCGTGACGGGCTGCGCGTCCGCCGCGTCGAGGTCTTCAGCTCGATGCCTGTCGACGCCTCCGACGGGCAGCTGCGCGAACTCGGTGTCACCGTCTCCGCCAACGACTTCTCCTGGACCCGTGCACGCTTCGGGCCCCCACGGCTGACCCGGGGCACCGATCTGGTCGGGACCTCGCTCGTGGAGACGGGAGTCGTGGACCTGGAGCGCTATCTGGAGGGGGTCGCCGCGCTGGCCCGTACACACGGCGCCACCCGCTACTTCGCCCACCGCCGCGAGAGCAGCGAGAAACTTCACCGCGTGAAGTCGGCCACAGGCCTGGAGATCGTCCGTCCCGATCTGCCGCTGGAGCTGGTCGCCCGCCGCGGACCGATCGGCCGTACGATCGTGAGCTTCCCGTCCACCGTCGTGCACACGCTGCCGCTCGCGCTGACCGGTACGCCCGTCTCGGTGGCGGTCTGCGAGGTGGACCGGACGTGGTTCACCGCCGATGCCTCGCCCCGCGCAGAGGGCTTCCTCTCGGGCGTCACCGACAGCGCACACCGGGTACGGAAGCTCGGGGGCACGACGGCTCCGGAGGCGGCACCGCCCGCAAGCGGAACCGGAACGGGCCCGGCCGGGCCGCAGGGGGCACCCGCTCCTCAGCAAACGTCGCGGACTTCCGTACCGACGAAGGCCGACCGGGCAAGCGCCTAGGTATACCCACCTCCATCCGGACATAATCGCCGGCCCTGAGAATTTTTGGTCCCCTGAGGGGCTGAACTTTCGTTGATCGGCTGCATGAGGTGGCCTGAATGCGCCTACCCTGCGGATATGAACAGAGTCCTGTCCCCCGAGCCGGAGGTGGACCCGACCGGCGAAGCAGCAGTCGAAGCAGCCCTGCTGGGCGTGGTCCCGGAGCTGCCCGGCAGACTTCCCGACGCGCTTCGCGAGGAACTCGTCGCTTTCCGTCGCGACCTGCACATGCATCCGGAACTGGGCAACCAGGAGTTCCGTACGACCGCGGCCATCAAGGCCCGCCTGGAGCAGGCCGGCCTGCGGCCGAGGACCCTGCCGATGGGAACAGGCCTCATCTGCGACATCCACCCCGGCCTCGCCGAACGGTGGGACGGCGTGCGCCCGATGCTGGCGCTCCGCGCGGACATCGACGCGCTCCCGATTCCTGACACCAAGTCCGTGCCGTACCGCTCGACCGTCCCCGACCGTGCGCACGCCTGCGGCCACGACGTGCACACCGCCGTCGTGCTCGGAGCCGGGCTCGTCCTCGCCGACCTCGCCCGCGCGGGTCACCTCACGCGTTCCGTACGGCTCCTCTTCCAGCCCGCCGAGGAGGTTCTGCCCGGCGGCGCCACCGACGCCATCGACGGCGGCGCGCTCGACGGGGTCGGCCGGATCATGGCCGTCCACTGCGACCCGCGGGTCGACGCCGGCCGCATCGGCCTGCGCCCCGGCCCCATCACCTCCGCGTGCGACCGCGTCGAGGTGGCCCTCACCGGTCCCGGCGGCCACACCGCGCGCCCGCATCTGACCACCGACCTGGTCACGGCCGCGGCGAAGCTCGTCACCGAGGTCCCGGCGCTGCTCTCCCGCCGCGTCGACGCGCGTGCCGGCATGGCCCTCACCTGGGGACGCATCGAATCCGGCCACGCCTGCAACGTCGTGCCGCAGCGGGCCGAACTCTCCGGCACACTGCGCTGCCTGGACATCGCGGCATGGCGTGACGCGCCCGACCTGGTGCACGCCGCCATCGACGAGACGGCCACGCTGCACCGCGCGAAGTCGGAGATCACGTATGTGCGGGGCGTGCCGCCGGTCGTCAACGAGCCCGGTACGACAGAGCTGTTGCGTACGGCGATGACGGCACGGCGCGGGACGCCCACCGTCGAGGACACCGAACAGAGCCTGGGCGGCGAGGACTTCTCCTGGTACCTGGAGCACGTCCCCGGCGCGATGGCCCGCCTCGGTGTACGGGCTCCGGGGGACCGTCACCCGCGGGACCTTCACCAGGGCGACTTCGACGTCGACGAGTCGGCGATCACGGTGGGCGTCGAACTCTTCACGGCAGCGGCCCTCCTGGACACGCCGGGGCCCGCGTAGCGGGCCTGCCTTTCCGGGTGCGCCTCCGGTGCATGGTTGGCGGCGGGGGCGTGCCGTTCCGGCGGCGGCTCCGGGAAGGCATGATTTTCCTCCCTGTACCGGTACGGGCCGTTGTGCTGCCTCGCATGTGCCGGTCCGCAAATCCTGCTTGAGTTTCCCGGAACCACCGCCTCCACGTCCCGCCCCCTCCCGTGCGTCGGCGGCTTTCCCCCGGTGGTCTCCGGTGAGTCCCCTCGCCCGTCCCGTCGGGTCCAGTGCCGCCCTCAGGCGGCAGGGGTCCAACAGACCCCTGATGAAGGGTGGTTGACGGGGTAACGCACTCGCGGCCGCGATTAGGCCACTACGGGAGGGAGTGGTGGCTCTGTAGTGACCACCATCGGGGAGCCGCTGGACCGGCGGGAGGGGGTGGGACGCGTAGGTACGTGTGTCCGGACGCTTGCCCGTGATTTGTCGACCGGCACATGAAGGGCTCGACAACCGGTTGTCGGTTCAGGGAGGTAAATCATGGGTCCGGACATGCGTGCCGGAGTGGCACGCCCCCGGCACCACCCACCCACCGAGGGCGCACACGGCACCCGCAAGGCGCCAGCCGGAGGGGCACCCGGAACCGCCCGCACGGCGAACCGCGACCGTCCGCCGCGCCCCCGCGCGCAGCGTCGGGGGCCGCGGCACCGTTGTGGCCTGGGGCGCAGCCCCCTTCGCACCGATCCGATAACAGCATTCCAGCAACCCCTTTACCAGGAATCTACGCGCGTTAATCTGTGCCGGAAGCCAGCGCCGGAAGAGGCGCTTCCATGAGCCGAAGGGGACGTCCTCTTGCGTCGGGTAACCAAGCTTGCAGCCGCGGTCACCACCACCGCGGCCCTCGCCCTGACCGCCACCGCGTGCGGTGAGAGTTCCACAGAGTCCGCCGGCAAGAAGGACAAGGGAGTCGGCCTGGCCTTCGACGTCGGCGGCCGCGACGACCATTCCTTCAACCAGGCGGCGGCCCGTGGCGTCGACAAGGCGAAGAAGGAACTGGGCGTCGACTTCAAGGAGATGACGGCCAGCAACGACGAGACCGAGGCCGACCGCGAGCAGCGGATAACCTCGCTGGCCAAGGCCGGGTACAACCCGGTCATAGGCGTGGGCTTCGACTACGGCAAGTCCGTCAACAAGATCGCCAAGAAGTTCCCGGACACGACCTTCGGCGTCGTCGACTCCCCGTCCGAGGGGAAGAACGTCGCCGGTCTGGTCTTCGCGGAGCACGAGGCGTCCTACCTCGCCGGTGTCGCCGCCGCGAAGAAGACCAAGACCAAGGAGGTCGGCTTCATAGGCGGCGTCAACAACGCGCTGATCCAGAAGTTCCAGGCGGGCTTCGAGCAGGGCGTGAAGGAGACCGACCCGAAGGTCAAGGTCACTTCGCAGTACCTGTACCCGACCAACACCAAGGGCTTCAACGACCCGGCCGCCGCCAAGGACAAGGCCAAGGGCATGCTCGACGCGGGCAACGACGTGATCTACTCCGCGGCGGGCCAGTCCGGTGTCGGCTCGATCGAAGAGGTCAGCAAGAAGAAGGGCTCCTGGGCGATCGGAGTCGACTCCGACCAGTACAACCAGCCCGGTCTGTCGAAGTACAAGGACGCGATCCTCACCTCGGCCGTGAAGAACGTCGACGTGGCCGTCTTCGACCTGGTCAAGAGCGTCGAGGACAAGAAGCCGATGAAGGGCACCACGTCCTTCGACCTGAAGGAGGACGGCGTCTCGCTGGCCAGCTCGGGCGGCTTCATCGACGACATCCAGAGCGACATCGACAAGGCCAAGAAGGAAATCGTCGACGGCAAGATCAAGGTCAAGGACACCCCGTGATCCCGCTGCCGGTCCGCCGTACGTAACGGAGGACCGGCGGCGGCTTCCGCCCACCGAGCGGGAGGCGGCACGGAGTCCGGGACCGGGCGTATCCACAGGCGGAAGCCGTCTGTGGATACGCCCGTGACCGTCCAGCCTCCGCCGGTACGGGCCGAACCCTCCACTGAACAGCAGCGTTTCAGGAGAGTGCGTCATCTCAACGTCCAGCAGCAGCCCACCGGCGGCCGCCGACGCGGCGGGCCCCGAAAGCGGCGCGGCCTCCCGGCCGGCCGTAGAACTGCACGGCATCACCAAGCGGTTCCCGGGGGTCGTGGCCAACCACGACATCGACTTCGCCGTCCGCCGCGGCACCGTGCACGCCCTCGTCGGTGAGAACGGCGCGGGCAAGTCGACCCTGATGAAGATCCTCTACGGCATGCAGAAGCCGGACGAGGGCACCATCGCCGTCGACGGCGAACAGGTCTCCTTCGCCACGCCCGGCGACGCCATCGCGCGCGGAATCGGCATGGTGCACCAGCACTTCATGCTCGCCGACAACCTCACGGTCCTCGAGAACACCGTGCTGGGCGCCGAAGGCCTGCACGGCATCGGCGCCCAGGCCCGTAAGAAGATCAAGGAGCTGTCGGACGCGTACCGGCTGGGCATCCGCCCCGACGTGCTCGTGGAGGATCTCGGCGTCGCCGACCGGCAGCGCGTGGAGATCCTCAAGGTCCTCTACCGGGGCGCACGGACGCTGATCCTCGACGAGCCCACGGCGGTGCTCGTACCGCAGGAGGTCGACGCGCTCTTCGAGAACCTGCGGGAGCTGAAGGCCGAGGGCCTCACGGTGCTGTTCATCTCGCACAAGCTGGGCGAGGTCCTCTCCGTGGCCGACGACATCACCGTCGTACGGCGCGGCACGACCGTCGCCTCGGTGAAGCCCGAGGAGACGACGCCGAAGCAGCTCGCCGAGCTGATGGTCGGCAGCGAACTGCCCTCGCCCGAGACCCGCGAGTCGACGGTGACGACCACGCCGATGCTGTCCGTCGCGCGGCTGCGGCTGTGCGCGACCGACGGCGACGGCGCGGAACGCGAGGTCCTGGACGGCATCGAGTTCACCATCCACAAGGGTGAAGTCCTCGGCGTCGCGGGCGTGGAGGGCAACGGCCAGGCCGAACTCGTCGAGGCCGTCATGGGCATGCGCGAGCTCGACGCGGGCACCGTCACCCTCGACGGCAAGGACGTCACGGCGCGCTCCACACGTGAGCGCCGCGAGGGGGGCATCGGCTACATCCCCGAGGACCGGCACCGGCACGGGCTTCTCCTGGAGGGCACCCTCTGGGAGAACCGCATGCTCGGGCACGTCACCGAAGTGCCCAACAGCAAGGGCCAGTTGCTCGACCTCGCCGGAGCGCGGACGGACACCGCGCGGATCGTCGCCGACTACGACGTGCGCACGCCCGGCATCGAGGTCACCGCGGCCTCGCTCTCCGGCGGCAACCAGCAGAAACTGATCGTCGGACGCGAGATGAGCCACAACCCCAAGCTGCTGATCGCCGCACACCCCACCCGCGGTGTGGACGTCGGCGCGCAGGCGCAGATCTGGGACCAGATACGCGAGGCACGCCGCGAGGGCCTGGCCGTGCTGCTGATCTCCGCCGACCTGGACGAGCTGATCGGGCTCTCCGACACGCTGCGCGTGATGTACCGCGGCCGCCTCGTCGCGGACGCCGACCCCGCCACGATCACCCCGGAGGAGTTGGGCTCCGCCATGACGGGCGCCGCCAGCGGCCACCTCGAACGCAGCGAGGACGACGGGGAAGTTCAGGACTCCGTTCAGGACTCCGCGCAGAACTCCGGGCGGGACTCCGTACCGGGCCAGCGGGACGGGGGCGAGGAGCGGTGAAGAAGTTCGACAAGGACAGGCTGATCCTCGCGCTCGGCGCTCCGCTGCTCGCGATCGTCGCCGCTCTCGTGATCACCTCCGGGGTCATCCTCACGACCGGCAAGGACCCCTTCTACGCCTTCTACGTGATGATCGACTTCGGCTCCAAGAGCGACAGCCAGGTCTGGATCATCAACAAGGCGATCCCGTACTACCTTTCGGCGGTCGCCGTCGCCATCGGCTTCCGTATGAACCTCTTCAACATCGGGGTCGACGGCCAATACCGCATCGCGGCCTTCTTCGGCGCCGTCGTCGGCGGTGCGCTGACGCTGCCCGGCATCATCCAGATACCGGTCATCATCGTTGTCGCGATGGCGGTCGGCGCGATCTGGTCCAGCATCGCGGGGCTGTTGAAGATCACCCGGGGGATCCACGAGGTCGTCACCACGATCATGCTGAACTTCATCGCCGCCTCCACCATCGGCTTCTTCCTTCAGGACGGCAGGCTCGCGGAGAAGGACGGCAACCTCTTCCACACCCCGGACATCCCGGCCTCCAGCCACTTCTTCACCATCCCGACCGACCCGGACCCGATCTACGGCACCATCGTCATCGGCGTACTCGTCGGCATCGCCTACTGGTTCGTGCTCGGCCGCACCCGGTTCGGCTTCGACCTGCGGGCCGTCGGCGGTTCCGAGTCGGCAGCCGCCGCGAGCGGAGTGAGCGTCAAGCGGATGGTGGTCACCTCGATGGTGCTCTCCGGCACCGTCGCGGGGCTGGTCGGCATGCCGACGCTGCTCAACGCGTCGTACAACTACGGCACCGACTTCCCCGCCGGCATCGGCTTCACAGGCATCGCCATCGCCCTCCTCGGGCGCAACCACCCCGTCGGCATGGCGCTCGGCGCGCTGCTGTGGGGCTTCCTCGAACGCACAGGCACGCAGCTGGAGTTCGAGGAGTACGCCCAGGAGATCGTCGGCGTGATGCAGGGTGTCATCGTCCTGTGCGTCGTCATCGCCTACGAGGTCGTACGCCGCTACGGGCTCCGCAGGCAGCAACGTCAGGTCGGAGAGCAGCTGGCCGCTCAGGCCCGTACGAGCGAGAAGAAGGCGGAGGTGTCCGCGTGAGCACGAACATCACTGCCAAGACCGGCGGGGACGGCACCGGCACTCACGGCGAGGGCGGCGCGAACGGCGGCGGAAACGGCAAGGGCGGCGGCAAAGGCAACGGCAACGGCAACGGGAAGCGGCCCGGGAACGGGAACGGCACCGCCACCGGCCGGAAGCCCGGGGGCGAGCGGCGCAAGCTCTCGTACCCCGTCGTGCTGCTGATCATCGCCGGAGGGCTCGTCGCCCTCTCGCTGCTCCGCATCGTCACGGGCTCCGACCAGGTCACCTCCAGCGGCCAGTACTCCAGCGCGCTGGCCGCCGCCGTCCCCATCGGACTCGCGGGGCTCGGCGGCCTGTGGTCGGAGCGCGCGGGCGTCATCAACATCGGCCTCGAAGGCATGATGATGCTCGGCGCCTTCGCCGCCGGCTGGATGGGCTGGCAGCACGGCCCGTGGGTAGCGGCCCTGGCCGGGATCGTCGGCGGCGCGCTCGGCGGCCTCATACATGCGATCGCGACCGTCAGCTTCGGCGTCGACCACATCGTCTCCGGTGTGGCCGTGAACATCCTGGCGCTCGGCGTCGTGCAGTTCCTCGCCAAGCTGTGGTTCGGCGCGGAGGGCAGTGCCGCCGCCGCGGCCGGCGGCAACGACAAACAGTCGCCGCCGATGGCGGACATGCCGACCTTCACCGTGCCCGGGCTGGCCGACGGGCTGCAGACCGTCGAGAAACAGCACTGGTTCCTCGTCTCCGACGCCGCGGGCATCCTCGGCTCGCTCGTCAGCAACGTCTCCTGGCTGACGGTGCTTGCCGGTGCCCTCTTCGTGGGCAGCTTCTACGCGCTGTGGCGCTCGCCCTTCGGGCTGCGGCTGCGCTCGTGCGGTGAGAGCCCCGTCGCGGCGGAGACCCTCGGCGTCAACGTCCTGAAGTACAAGTACGCGGCGGTCACCGCCTCCGGCGCACTCGCCGGCCTGGGCGGCGCGTTCCTCGCCATCGGCGTGCACATCTACCAGGACCAGCAGACCGGCGGCCGCGGCTACATCGGCCTCGCCACCATGATCTTCGGCAACTGGCGTCCGGGCGGCGTCGCCATGGGCGCCGGCCTGTTCGGCTTCATGGACGCGCTCCAGCTCCGCGCCGGCGGTCCGACCGTGCACGCGCTGCTGCTGCTCGTCGCCGTGCTGCTCGCGGCGCTCGCGCTGTGGAAGCTGCGCAAGGGCGGAATGGTGCAGGCGGTCATCAGTGGCGTGACCGCCGTGGGGCTGCTGATGTGGTATCTGATGACGGACACCGTTCCCCTGGAGTTCGTCGAGATGAGCCCGTACATCACCACCCTCCTGGTGCTCTCGCTCGCCGCGCAGCGGCTACGACCACCCAAGGCCATCGGCAAGTCCTACCGCCGGGGGCAAGGCACATGACCGCCGCCCCGGTCGGCTCCGCGGATGTCGACTGGGCGGCGCTGCGGGCCTCGGCCCGGGATGCGATGACCCGGGCCTATGCCCCCTATTCGGGGTTCCCGGTCGGTGCGGCGGCACTGGCCGACGACGGCCGCACCGTCTCCGGCTGCAACGTGGAGAACGCCGCCTTCGGCATGGCGCTGTGCGCCGAGTGCGGCCTGGTCTCGTCGCTCATCGCGACGGGCGGCGGCCGGCTCACCGCGTTCACCTGCGTCGACCGGCACGGCGATGTGCTGATGCCGTGCGGGCGCTGCCGTCAGCTGCTGTGGGAACACGGAGGCCCGGAGCTCCTGATGGAGACCGAGAGCGGTGTCCGCACCCTGGCCGATCTGCTGCCGGACGCCTTCGGACCGGCCGACCTGAAACGCTGAGCGCGCGCCGCGCTCACCCGCTCGATCCCGGGTCTGCCGTCCTGCCGGCCCGTTGTGTGAAGGAGACTTCCGCTCTATGTCCATGGACGTCATCTCCGTCATCCGTACGAAGCGCGACCGCGGCACGCTCACCCCGGGACAGATCGACTGGGTGATCGACGCCTACACGCGCGGCGAGGTCGCCGACGAACAGATGTCGGCGCTGGCGATGGCGATCCTGCTCAACGGCATGTCGCGGGAGGAGATCGCCCACTGGACCGGCGCGATGATCCGCTCCGGGGAGCGGATGGACTTCTCTTCCCTGGAGCGCCGCACCGCCGACAAGCACTCCACGGGTGGTGTCGGCGACAAGATCACGCTGCCGCTGGCCCCGCTGGTCGCCGCCTGCGGCGCGGCGGTGCCGCAGCTCTCGGGCCGCGGTCTCGGCCACACCGGCGGCACCCTGGACAAGCTGGAGTCGGTCCCGGGCTGGCGCGCGTCGCTGAGCAACGAGGAGATGCTCGGCGTCCTGCGCGAGGTGGGCGCGGTCGTCTGTGCGGCGGGCGACGGTCTGGCCCCTGCCGACAAGAAGCTCTACGCGCTGCGCGACGTCACCGGCACCGTCGAGTCCATCCCGCTCATCGCCAGCTCCATCATGAGCAAGAAGATCGCCGAGGGAACCGGTTCACTGGTCCTCGATGTGAAGACCGGCTCCGGCGCCTTCATGAAGTCGGTGGACGACGCGCGTGAACTGGCCTCCACCATGGTCGAGTTGGGCAACGACCACGGCGTGCGGACGCGGGCACTGCTGACCGACATGGACACCCCGCTGGGCGCCACCGTCGGCCACGCTCTCGAAGTACGCGAGTCCGTCGAGGTGCTGGCGGGCGGCGGCCCCGCCGACGTCGTGGAACTCACCCTCGCGCTCGCCCGCGAGATGCTCGACGCCGCCGGCCTCCCCGACGCCGACCCGGCGAAGGCGCTCGCCGACGGCAGTGCGATGGACCACTGGCGCCGCATGATCACCGCCCAGGGCGGCGACCCGGACGCGGTCCTGCCCGAGGCCCGCGAGCGGCAGCCCGTCATGGTGCCGTCCTCCGGAATCCTCACCCGTCTCGACGCGTACGCCGTCGGCGTCGCCGCCTGGCGGCTCGGCGCGGGCCGCGCCCGTAAGGAGGACTCCGTACAGGCGGGCGCGGGCATCGAACTCCACGCCAAGCCGGGCGACCCCGTCACGGCGGGACGGCCGCTGATGACCCTGCACTCGGACAACCCGGAGAAGTTTGCGGACGCGCTGGAGGCGCTCGCGGGCGCGTACGACATCGCGCCGGAGGGCACGGAGTTCGCGGTCACGTCGATCGTGCTGGAGCGGCTGCCGGCCTGACCGGCCGCGTGTGCGCGCTCGGCCTGCACGCCTCACGGGGGCAGCGGGGGCGCCGGCGGGCCGCCTCCCGGTGCCCCCGGGTCAGGTCCGCGCCTCGCGGAGGCGGCGCCGGTGCACCGCGGCCGCGCTGCGCGTGCCGTAGTACGTCACACCCGCCGCGAGGACCATCGCGCCCAGCGTCAGCGCGACCGTGGCCTCCCAGCCGCCCGCCGCGAACGCCGCCGCTCCCACGGCCCCACCGAGCGAACTGCCCGTGTAGTACGCCATCTGATAGAGCGCCGAGGCCTGCGCACGCCCCTCCTTCGCCGTGTGGCTTACGGACCCGGAGGCCACCGCGTGCCCCGCGAAGAAGCCCGCGGTGATCAGCACAAGTCCGGCGACGACCGCGACCAGGCTGTCGGCGAGGCTCAGCAGCAGACCCGCCGACGCGGTGACGATGCCGGCGTAGATCAGTCCGCGCCTCCCCAGCCGCGCGTTGAGCCTGCCCGCCGTGGCCGAAGTCGCCGCTCCCACCAGGTAGATGACGAAGACGGAGCCCACGAGCCCCTGCGACAGCCCGAACGGCTCGGCCACCAGCCGGTAGCCGATCACCGTGTAGACGCCGCCGAAGACGATCATGAACAGCAGCCCGATCGCGTACAGCCGCACCAGCAGGGGATTGTGCAGATGCGCCGAGACCGTACGGGCAAGGCCCCGCGCGTTCAGCGGGCTCGGCCGGAAGTGGCGGGCCCGCGGCGCGAGCAGCCGGAACGCCACCACGCACAGCAGCGACGCCACCGCCACCGCCGCCAGGCCCGCGCGCCATCCCCACGCCTCGGTGACCCAGCCGGAGAGGATGCGGCCGCTCATGCCGCCGACGCTGTTCCCCGCGACGAACAGCCCCGTGGCGCCGACCAGATACTTCCCGCGCACCTCGTCCGCGAGATAGGCCATCGCCGAGGCGGGCACGCCCGCAATGGCCGCGCCCTGCAGCGTACGCAGCGCGATCAGCGTGCCCATGTCCGGCGCCAGCGGCACCGCGAGTGCGAGCGCGACGGCGGCCGACATCGACACCGTCAGCATGCGGCGCCGCCCGAAGCGCTCGGAGAGGGCCGCCAGCGGCAACACGGCCAGCGCCAGACCGACCGTCGCACCGGAGACCGTCCAGCTCGCCAGGCCGGGATCGGCGTGCAGAGCACGGGAGATCTCCGGCAGCAGCGCCTGCGTGGAGTACAGGAGCGCGAAGGTAGCGAGCCCCGCGGCGAAGAGCGCGAGACGCATCCTGCCGTGGCCGGGGTCGCCGGGGCTCAGCTTGGTGGATTCGGGAACGGAACCGGAGTCGGAGGCGCTGGCATCGGCTGCGGCGTCCGCGTCTGCGGACGCCTCGGTATCGGCGGAGGGCATGCTTCGACGCTACGATTCCCCCACTGATGCGTCCAATGCACAGAACGTCGAAAACCGTTCCCCTCACGCATCACGCCAGTTGAGGAAGGTATGTCACCGGCACGCAACGAGAAAGACATCTCAGTCACACCGGACTGGGGCGCATCTCTCACCCCACGCCTCGCCCAGTTCGCCGCCGTCGCCCGGCACGAGCACGTCACACGCGCCGCGAACGAACTCGGCGTACCCCAGTCCACGTTGAGCCGTGCCGTGACCCGCCTGGAGGAGGACCTCGGCGTCGCGCTCTTCGCCCGCCGCGGCCGCACCGTCACGCTCACCCCCGCCGGGCGCACCTTCCTGGCCTCCGCGGAGCGCGCCCTCGCGGCCGTCGAGCAGGCCGCCGAGTCCGTACGGGCCGACGCCGACCCCGGCAAGGGCAAGGTCGCCTTCGGCTTCCTGCACACGCTCGGCTGGGAGACCGTCCCCGTCCTCCTCCGGGCCTTCCGCGCCGACCACCCCCGCGTCCGCTTCGCCCTCGTGCAGAACTACGGCGAGGCCATGCTGGAGCGGCTGCGCGCCGGCGAACTCGACCTGTGCCTCACCTCACCCGTGCCCGACGCCCCCGACCTCGTCGCCCGCCGCCTCGACGAGCAGCGGCTGCGCCTCGTCGTACCCGACGACCACCCGCTCGCGGGCCGCCGCCGCGTACGCCTCGCAGAGGCCGCCGACGAGCACTTCGTCACCCTGGAACGCGGCTACGGCATGCGGCGCATCCTCGAATCCCTGTGCGCGGAGGCCGGGTTCACACCGCGGGTCGCCTTCGAGGGCGAGGAGGCGGAGACCATTCGCGGACTCGTCGCGGCCGGCCTCGGCGTCGCCCTGCTGCCCCCGCCGACCGTGCCGCGTCCCGGCGTACGCGAACTGACCGTCACCGCACCGCGGGCGGTGCGCGAGATCGGCGTCGCCTGGCTGGCGGGGCGGCCCGACACGCCGCCGGTGGCCGCGTTCAAGAGCTTTCTGCTCAGCCGTCGCGGCAGGCTGCTCCCGGGATGACGATTCCCGTACGTACGAGGAGGACAACGTGAGCACACACACCGGCCACCACCACGAGGACATCGACTGGGACGCCATGGCCGTCCACCTCGAACGGGAAGCCGAACTCCGCGTTCCCTTCGTCGAGGAGGCCCTCGCCTGGCTGCGCGGTCTGCTCCTGGAGGGCGGCTGCGGGCCCGACACGGCGGGCCGGCTGCTCGACGTCGGCAGCGGCCCAGGTGTCTTCACGGCGCTGCTGGCGAGGGCCTTTCCGCAGGCCGAAGTCGTCGCCGTCGACGGAGAACCGGGCCTCCTGCAGCGCGCACGTGACCGCGCGGCACGCGAGGGCGCCGCCTCGAACATGACGACCCTCGAGGCCCGACTCCCCGACGACATCGGGACGTTGGGCAGCGCGGACCTCATCTGGACCAGCAACGTCATCCACCACATCGGCGACCAGCAGGCGGCGCTGGACGCGCTCGGGGCGCTCGTGCGGCCCGGCGGCCTGCTCGCCGTCGTCGAACGGGGGCTCTCGCCCCGCTGCCTGCCGCGCGACATCGGAATCGGGCGGCCGGGACTCTTCGCCCGCCTGGAGGCGGCCAACGAGGAGCGCTACACCGCCATGAGGGAGGCCCTGCCGGGCCACACCTCCGTCGTCGAGGACTGGCCGGCGATGCTGGCCCGCGCGGGCCTGGTGCCGGCCGGCACCCGTACATTCCTCACCGACCTTCCCGCGCCCCTCGGCCCCGAGGCCCGCGCACACCTGCACGACCGGCTGGAGCGGAGCCGCGACACGCTGGGGGAGTGGCTCGACCCCGACGACGCCGGCGTCCTGGACGCCCTCCTCGACGCCGACGCCCCCACGGGCATCCTCCACCGGCCCGACGCGTTCTACCTGACGGCCACGACGGTCCACGCGGGGCGCCGCTGACGCGGTTTGCCGCTTACGCGGCGGGTCGGCGGCGCGCGCCTTCGGTGTGTTCGTGGTGCCGGGTGCGTGCCGCTCCGGGAGCCAGTCCGGACGGCATGATTTCCCTCCCTGTACCGGTACGGGCCTGTGTGCTGCCTTCCATGTGCCGGTCCGCAAATCACGCTTGAGTGTCCGGACGTGTCTCCCTGCGCGTCCCGCCCCCTCCCGTGCGTGCGCGGCTCTCCGCCGGTGGCCCCTCCCTCCCCCGTCGGGGCCCAGTGGCCAGGAGTCCAACAGGCCCCTTGTTGGGGGTACTTGGGGCCGAAGGCACGTGTACATGTCGGCAGGCCCGCATGGCAGCGGCCTGCTGGTTGGTAATGGCCACGATGGGAGAGCCGCCGTACCGGCGGGAGGGGGTGGGACGTGGAGGCGGTGGTCCGGGAAACTCAAGCAGGATTTGCGGACCGGCACATCAGAGGCAGCACAAAGGCCCGTAACGGCACAGGGAGGAAAATCATGCCTTCCCGGAGCCGCCGCCGGAGCGGCCCGCCCCCGGCACCACGCACCCACCGGAGGCGAACCCGTCGCGGAACCGGACGCCGCCGGAGCGGCCCGCCCCCGGCACCCACCATGAACCGCAGGCGAAACACGCGGCAACCCCGCCGCGTCAGCGGCGCAAGCTCGCCCCGAACCCCGTCGCCAGCGGCATGCGCAGCCCCAGCGGCGGCGGAGCCGCCATCGCGTCGACCAGCGGGCGGGCGAAGTCCCGCCCGCACACCGTGCCGAGGACGAAGTTCTCCGCCAGCGCAGCGACCTCCGCGTTGTGCTGGTGGAGCCGGTGCCCGTCCGTGTGGACCTCGAAGCGGCACACGTCCGCGTTCGCCTTCTTCGCGCGCTCCGCGAGCCGGTAGGAGAGTTCGGGGTCGGTGTGTTCGTCGTCGGTGCCGTGCACCAACAGCACCTGGCGGCCCACGAGTTGCCGCACCGGCTCCTGCTCAGGGGCGGCGGGACTGTCCACCGGAGGGTCCGGGAGCCAGAGCGAGAGCGCCAGCACAGAGGTGACCATCGGGTGCCCCGCCGCGCGCAGCGCCGCACGCGCGCCGACATCGATGCCGACGAGGCACACCGGCACGTCCCCGTACCGCCGTACGACCTCCTCCACCGCCCACTCCGCGTCGCACGCGGGATGCGCCGCCTCCCCGTTCCAGCCGCGGTAGCGGTAGTGCACGACATGCGCCACCAGCGACGTCTCCGGCTCGCCCTGCAGCGCGCCCCGTACCAGCCGCCGCGCAAGCGGCCGCACCGCCGCGGCCGCGACCGCCGAGCGCCGCCGTGCGCTGTGTTCCATGCCGCCGCCCGGCAGCAGCAGCACCACCGCGTGCGGGGCCGCCCCGGAGGCGTCCGCGCCCATCGCCCGCCCCAGTCGGGCCTCCCGCTCGGGCAACGCTTGCTGAGCCATAGGGAAGACGATGGCAGAAGCGGGGGTGCACGTACGGTGTCGCGGGATCACCATTGCGTATCGAAGGCGACGGCCTCGGTCAACTACCGGCCCCGAAACGGAAGTTAAGGTGCAGATGCCATCTACGCGCGTAGGAGCTAGAGTACGCGGATGACGAGCCAGACCCTCAACACCGTTCCCACCCCGCAGCAGATCCGCCGTGCTCCGAAGGCGCTGCTGCACGACCACCTCGACGGCGGTCTGCGGCCGGCGACCATCGTCGAGCTGGCCACCGAGACGGGGTACGACGCACTGCCCGAGACCGACGCGGAGCAGTTGGAGCGCTGGTTCCGTGAGTCCGCGGACTCCGGTTCCCTGGAGCGCTACCTGGAGACCTTCTCCCACACCGTCGGCGTGATGCAGACCCGTGAGGCGCTCACCCGTGTCGCTGCCGAATGTGCCGAGGATCTCGCCGCGGACGGCGTGGTCTACGCGGAGATCCGCTTCGCGCCCGAGCAGCACCTGGAGAAGGGCCTCACGCTCGAAGAGGTCGTCGAGGCGGTCACCGAGGGCTTCCGCGAGGGCGAGGGCCGTGCGCGCGCCGCCGGCGACCGCATCCGCGTCGGCGCCCTGCTCACCGCGATGCGGCACGCGGCCCGTGCCCTTGAGATCGCCGAACTCGCCAATCGCTACCGCGAGTTGGGCGTCGTCGGCTTCGACATCGCCGGTGCCGAGGCGGGCTACCCTCCCACCCGTCACCTCGACGCCTTCGAGTACCTCAAGCGTGAGAACAACCACTTCACCATCCACGCCGGCGAGGCGTTCGGACTGCCCTCGATCTGGCAGGCCCTGCAGTGGTGCGGTGCCGACCGGCTCGGGCACGGGGTGCGCATCATCGACGACATCCAGGACGACGGCACGGGTTCGGTGAAGCTGGGCCGTCTCGCCTCGTACGTACGGGACAAGCGGATCCCGCTGGAGCTCTGCCCGTCGTCCAACCTGCAGACGGGCGCGGCGCCCTCCTACGAGGAGCACCCCATCGGCCTGCTGCGGCGGCTGCACTTCCGCGCCACGGTGAACACGGACAACAGGCTCATGAGCGGTACGAGCATGAGCCAGGAGTTCGAGCACCTGGTGCGGACGTTCCACTACACGCTCGACGACATGCAGTGGTTCACGGTCAACGCGATGAAGTCCTCCTTCATCCCGTTCGACGAACGGCTCGCGATGATCAACGAGGTGATCAAGCCGGGCTATGCCGAGCTGAAGAGCGAGTGGCTCTTCCGCGAGTGAACCGCCTGCCGGCGGCGGCCCTCCGTGCGGCATGCGGCGGGCCGCGCACCGTTCCCGGTGCGCGGCCCGCCGTGGCGTCCGGTACCTGCGACGGCCGCAGGCGCTACCAGGCCGTGCGCTCGTTGCCGTTGGGCAGCAGGATCCACAGCGCCAGGTAGACCAGGAACTGAGGGCCGGGCAGCACGCATGACACCACGAATATCAGGCGCATGGTGCCCGGTTTCATGCCGAAGCGGCGTGCCAGTCCGGCACAGACACCGCCGATCATCCGGCTTTCGCGCGGGCGGGCAAGTGCGGGCATGACGCGACTCCTTCGATTCGTGTTGCTCTTCGACGTCCGGTTTCCACGCTAGGCGGCGGCCACACCCGCAGGCGTCGGCCTACGGGGCGATCCCGACCCTGGCCGCTCTCGGGGGCGTACCCCCGCCGGTCTCGTCCCGCAGGGGGAGCGCGTCGTGCGGCCCCGTACCCAGGGCGGATCCGCCCCACGGGGGTACGTGTGCGTACCGGCGCCGCAGCAACGCCCGTACGGGAGGGAAGACCAGCAGCGAGCCGAAGGCCACCCCCGCGGTGTTCAGCAGCACGGCGTCGACGTTCACCGAGTGCCCCGGCACAGCCGACTGCAGCAGCACTATCGCGGACGAGATCAGCACGCCCGCGGAGACCGTACGGGCGCAGGTCGTCGCCAGCGGACGCTCCGCACGCCACGTCGCCAGGGGCAGCAGCACACCCAGAGGAGCCAGTAGTGCCAGCCCGCGGGCCAGGCCGGTCAGCGAGTCGGGCGACCCCTCGTGGAGGTCGGCGCGGATCGTCGCGAAGGGCTGCAGATTCGGGGGCGAGACCCACGGCACCGAAAGAGGACGCAGCGCCAGCCATCCGACGACGGCCAGATACGCGATCAGCAGGACGAGTCCTGCGACGCGGATCCGGGGAGCGGAAGCGGCGGTTCTGCCGCCACGGCCATGACGCTGCACACGAGCAAGGACGCCGCCTTCCCGTGTGCGGTTCCGGGGCCTCGTCACAGCGGCGTACCGGCCGTGGCGGCCGCCCCCGGGCGGGTGCGCAGCGTCGTGTCGCACCTGAAGAGCTGCAGCGAGTCGCCTGCTCCTCCGGCGGCGGGGCCGCCGAGTATCACGGAACGGTCGGCCCCGGCGGCGGCCGTGTCGGCGTACGTGCAGACGATCTGCGCGAGCGCGAAGGACGGCAGATCCTTCAGCGGCTTGTTCAGCCGCAGTGCCGCGGGCGGGTCGCCCGCGCTCGCTCCGCCGACCTTCAGATCGCGGGGAACGGCCGTCTTGAACCCGGCGGCCTCCTCCTCCGAGTCGGGCTTGGTCTGCAGGGCGTCCAGCAGCCCGCGGGCGACGGGCAGCCGCTCCGAGTCGTCGCCGTCCGGCAGCGCCACGCGCCGGTCGACGGGGGAGACCCGCGAGCCACATGAGAGATACACCCGCACCGGCAGGTTGCCGCCGTCGCTTCCGTCGGACGTCTCCCGGTCGCCGGGCAGCACGCAGCTGACGCGCGAGGGCGCCGCCCCCGCGTCGACGGGCACGGACGTGGAGCGGATGCCGCATCCGGAGGCGAGCGCGCCCAGGAGCGCCAGGCCGGTGCAGGCGAGGCGCAGCCGGCCGGCCGCGGTGGGGCGGCGCCGTGCTGTGCCGCCGCCCGGCGGTCGTGCTCCCGGCGGTCGTCCTGTCCCCGGCGGGCCTGTCCCCGGTCCAGTTCCCGGTCCCGTTCTCAACGGTCCTCCCCCTTCCCGTCGCCGCCCGGACCGTCCCTGTCCCGTCCGTCGCGTCCGTCGCCGCCGTCCTCGTCGTCCGGGGGAACGTGCTCTCCCGAATCGCGCGGAAGCCGGAGCGTGAAGACGGCGCCGCCACCGTGCTCCGTGTCGTTGCGTACGGAGATGGACCCGCCGTGGATGTGCGCGTTCTCCTGGGCGATGGACAGCCCGAGACCGCTCCCCTCGGACCTGGGCCTGGACGCGCTGGCCTTGAAGAAGCGGTCGAAGACGTGCGGGAGCATCTCCTCCGGGATGCCCGGCCCCCGGTCCGAGACCTCGATCAGCAGCTCGCCGGGGCGGCCCGCGGCCGGCTCCTCCGTACGCACCGAGACGCGGACCGGAGAGCCGCCGTGCTTGAGCGCGTTGCCGATGAGATTCGCCAGGACGACGTCGAGGCGGCGGGGGTCGAGCCTCGCCATCTGGCCCCGGTCGGCGTCGAGTTCGACGGCGTCGAGCCATGCGCGTGCGTCGATGCAGGCGGTGACCTGGTCGGCCACGTCGACGTCGTCGAGGACGAGCTTCGCCGTGCCCGCGTCGAAGCGTGTGACCTCCATGAGGTTCTCCACCAGGTCGTTCAGGCGGCGGGTCTCGCTGACCACGAGCTGCACGGCGGGCGCGATCATCGGGTCCAGATTCTCCTGCTCCTCCTCCAGTACCTCGGTGACCGCCGAGATCGCCGTCATGGGTGTGCGCAGTTCGTGCGACATGTCGGCGACGAAGCGCCGCGAGGACTCCTCCCGTGCGCTCAGATCGGCCACCCGGTGCTCCAGCGACTCGGCGGTCCGGTTGAACGTCCTGGACAGCTCGGCCAGTTCGTCCGTGCCCGAGACCTTCAGCCGGGTGTTCAGCTTTCCCTCGCCCAGCCGCCGCGCGGCGTCGCCGAGCCGCCGTACGGGACGCAGCACCGTCGTCGCCGCGGCCTGCGCGAGCAGCATCGCGCCGACCAGCGCCAGACCCGTCGCGACCCCCAGCGACCAGCCGAGCGAGTTGAGATCGTCCCGCTCCTGCGCCAGCGACTTGCGCATGTAACCGGAGGGCGTCGGCCCTTCGCCGATCATCTTCGCCCCGCCGACCAGGAAGGGCTCGTTGCCGCCGTCCTCGGCGGTCCGCTGCCAGTACAGGTGGTACGGATGGGAGTTGCCGCTGTCGACGGGGCGCCGCTCGGCGACGGCCGTGCGCAGCCGCGCAGGTATGTCCTTCATGGTGAAGACGGCCGGGTCCGAGGCGACCGCGCAGCGCACGCCGTCGGCGTCCTCGCCGGTGAGCAGCACCTCGTAGTTCTGCGACGAGCCGCTCATCTGCTCGGCGGCGTCCCGCAGTTGGCGGCAGTCGTAGCGGCGCGGAAGGCTTCCGGCGTTGTCCTCCATGGACTTGCGGAAGTCGTTGAGCGCCGCGTTCTGAGTGCGGGTGAGGACGGCGTCCCTGTTGAGCCAGTACGCGATCCCGGACGCGGAGACCGCGGCCGTCAGCGCCACGAGGGCGAAGACGACGACGAGCCGCAGCCGCAGCGTCGGCAGTAGTCCGGCGATCCAGCCGCGCACCCGTTCCTCACGCTCCCGGTTCACACGCGTACGTCCCCGCTCCGGCGTCGGCTGCGCCGGGTCGGTCACTGCGGCGCGTCCAGCCGGTATCCGACGCCGCGGACCGTACGGATCAGCGACGGCGACGACGGCACGTCCTCGACCTTGGCGCGCAGCCGCTGCACACACGCGTCGACGAGACGCGAATCGCCGAGGTAGTCGTGCTCCCACACCAGCCGGAGCAACTGCTGCCGCGACAGGGCCTGGCCCGGCCTCCTGCTCAGCTCCAGCAGCAACCGCAGCTCCGTGGGCGTCAGTTGAAGATCCTCGCCGTTCTTCGTCACGGTCATGGCGGAGCGGTCGATGACCAGGGTGCCGAAGGTCGCCGCGTCGTTGGACTCGCGCTCGCCGCGGCGCATCACCGCACGGATGCGCGCGTCCAGGACCCTGCCCTGCACCGGTTTGACGACGTAGTCGTCCGCACCGGACTCCAGTCCCACCACCACGTCGATGTCGTCACTGCGCGCCGTCAGCAGGATGATGGGCAGCTGGTCGGTGCGGCGGATGCGGCGGCAGACCTCGAAACCGTCGATGCCGGGCAGCATCACGTCCAGCACGATCAGGTCCGGCCGCTGCTCGCGCAGCAGTTTGAGGCCGTCCTCGCCGGACGCGGCGGTCACCACACGGTGACCCTGCCGGGTCAGGCCCATCTCAAGGGCCGTACGGACAGCGTCATCGTCCTCGATCAGCAACAGGAAAGGCACGCGGGCCATTCTGTCCCATGCCCCCCTCACACTTCGACCGTACGGTGCTGCTCCCTCGGCCGGCTCCGCACCGTGGCGGCACCCCGGACAACGCGGGAGACCGCAGCTCACGAGGCGGGACACGGCCGCCAACGCCCTTGTGACACCGCTGTGACAGACGGGGAACCTGGCGATGAAATCGGCCGGGCAATGTGTACGTCATCAAGGAGCGATCAGGTTTGCCCGAGGGGGGCGCAAGATGAACACACTGCACAGCGACAACGTCAGCGCAGTCATTCACACGCGCCTGCACACCCCTTCGGTTCCGGGAAACCCGACGAACAAGATCGCCGACAAGTCCGGAACGATCGGACGTGGGTGCGTCCGTTCCTCCGGGCGTGCACGGCCGCCGCACATCACTGCGGTGGAGGGCCTTCGAGGGGAGGCCCGCAGCACGGGGGACGGTGAGTACAGGGAGGAGCCGGGAGCACGGCAGGAGGCCGCGTCGGAGGCGGAGTTCACAGCCTACGTACGCGAGCGCCGCGCCTCCCTGTACGCCACCGCCTACCACCTCACGGGCGACCGCTTCGAGGCGGAGGACCTGCTGCAGAGCGCGCTGTTCTCCACGTACCGCGCGTGGGACCGCATCAGCGACAAGGCGGCACTCGGCGGCTATCTGCGCCGCACCATGACGAACCTGCACATCAGCGCGTGGCGCCGCCGCAAGCTGAACGAATACCCGACGGAGGAACTGCCGGAGACCGCCGGCGACCAGGACGCCATGCGCGGCACCGAACTGCGCACCGTGCTCTGGCAGGCACTCGCCCGGCTTCCCGAACTGCAGCGCACGATGCTGGTGTTGCGCTACTACGAGGGCCGTACGGACCCGGAGATCGCGGACATACTAGACATAAGCGTCGGCACCGTGAAGAGCAGCATCTGGCGCTCTCTGCGCCGCCTGCGCGACGACGAAGTGCTCAGCTTCGGCAGGGACCAGGAGGAGTCGTTCGGCGAACTGGTCGCCTGACCGCACAGACCTGAGGCGCGAGGGCCGGGGGATGGGCCTTCGAGGGAGCCTCGGGACCGGAGCAGGGGAGCTCCGGGGGGGGTGCACCGGGGGAACACGGGGGAACACGGGGGAACAGAGGGGAAAACGGGGACCCGTCCGGGGGGACGGGACGCGAGAGAGCGGGTGCGGGCAACCGGGGGGTCTGCCCGAACCCGCTCTCTCCTCCTCCTCCTGCTTTCTCCCCCTTCTGCTGTCCGCGCGCGGCCGGTGGTCCAGCCGCCCTGCCGCGCTCACATCGTCGTGCGAGCTGCCCGTACCGCCTCGCGCAGCCGCCGTATCCGCCCCGCGGCCTCGTCGCGCGCGCACGGAAACGCGCCCAGCTCCCGGTGCCGCGCCACGATCGCCCCCTCTGCCCGCAACAGCCGCCAGCCGCGGCGCAGCAGGAAGAGCGCCGACTTGCGTCCCTCGCGCAGATCACGCAGCAGCCGCCGCCGGAACGTCGTCGACGGACGGCCGCGAAGACAGATCGCGTCGGCGAGCAGGCCCAGTTCGCGGCAGCGGTCAACGATGTCGGCGGCGAAGATGCCCTCGGCGATGAAGAGCCGCGCGCCGTCGAGCGTGAGCGTCTCCTTGCCGACGCGGGCGCTCAGCGCGATGTCGTACAGCGGCACGGTCGTACGCCCCGTCGCGCACACCTCGCGCACCGCGGCCACCGCGGCCTCCGCGTCCCAGGAGGCGGGCGAGTCCCAGTCCACGCCGATGCCGTTCGGGAGCTGGGGCAGCGTCGGGTCGCCGGCCTCCTTGTAGAAGTCGTCCAGACGCATGACGGGGAGCCCGCTGCGTGCCGAGAGCCGGGACTTGCCGGAGCCGGAGGGCCCGGTGAGCAGAATGACGCGGGGCGAGCGCGATATGTCACGGGGATCGGTCACGAGAGACCATTGTCGGCCATCCCGTCCGCGACGTAACCGGGCGGTGCGCCAACCCGAAGCTCATTCGGCTTGCACCCGGGGTGTGGCCTAGCTGGTGACGGCGGCGGCGCTTCCCGCGGAGTTCGCCGCCATGACCCGCATCACGGCGGTGTTCACTGCTTCGGCGCCCCAGCTGCCCTGCTCCAGTTCCTTCGCGCGCTTGTAGACCTTGCCCGACCACGGGATGGAGCGGTGCAGGCTCGTCAGGGTCCCGCTCGCGGAGAGCAGTCCCACCAGCGCCGCCGTACGGGCATCGGGCTCCACGTCGTCCACCAGGACGGCGCGGGCCCTTTCGACCAGGGCCTTCTTGTGCCCGGTGTCCGCGACCGTCATCGATGTCGAATTGAAGACGCCCAGCCACTTCTTGCTTTCGCGGCGCAGCACGCCTCGCTTGACGAGCCGGTCGAGTACGGGCTGGCGCAGTCCGGTGCCGATCTCGGCGAGCAGGCCCTGGACGCCCCGTACCTTCTTGGCGGCCTTGTCGTGTGCGCTGCGGAGCAAAGGGTCCGGCAGCCGACGGCCGGGGACGGCGCGCACCTTCAGGCCGGTCAGTCCCCTGTCGTTCTCGTCGACCGTGACGTGTCCGCCGTGACTGAGCTCGACGAGCACGGCGCCGCCCAGCGTGTAGTAGAGCGTGCCTTCTCCCGCGATCGCTCCCGACTCGTCGTCCATCATCAGCAGCATCAGATCTTCAACGATGAGCGGTTCGTTCTGCATGTCACGTTTCCCAGGGTCGTCATCGGGGTGGGGTCGTCAGGACAGGCCCGGCTGGGCTGATACCGCTCACGACACACTGTGCCGCTGCGTCACAGTCAAGGGGTTCGTCGATGCACGAACCGGCCGGCAGTGGGTCTTGCCCATGCCGTCACGGCATGTGTGCACTGTGCGTATGGCCTGGAGCACCCGAGAGATCGCCGAGCTCGCCGGCGTCAGCCTGCGAGCGGTCCGGCACTACCACGAAGTCGGGTTGCTGGCCGAACCCGAGCGGCGCGCCAACGGCTACAAGCAGTACGGCGTCGCGCACCTGGTGCGGCTGCTGCGCATCAAGCGCCTCGCCGATCTCGGGTTCCCCCTGGCGCAGATCGCCGCGATGGGCGACGTGGAGCACCACCCGGAGGAGGCCCTGCGCACCCTCGACGCTGAACTGGCCGCCACCATCGAACGCCTCCAGCGGGCCCGCGCCGAACTCGGCCTGATTCTGCGTGAGTCGCTGCCCGCCGACCTGCATTCCGAGTTCGCGCCGGCCGCCCGGACGGAGATCTCCGATGCCGACCGGTCGCTGTTCACGGTGATGACGCGAGTCCTCGGGCCGGCCCCTCGACAGGCCTGGGCGGACATGTTGCGGAACGAGTCCGGCGACCCGGTGGGCAAGGAGTTCGACACGCTGCCCGCCGACGCCGAGGAGCAGACCCGCCAGGACATCGCCGAGCGGATGGTGCCCACGACCCGAGCGCTGTTCGACGAGTACCCGGACCTGCGCGACCCGGCGACCGACGCTCCGCACGGCGAGGCATTCGCCAAGAAGACGATCGCGAAGGCCCTCAACGACCTGTACAACCCCGCACAACTCGACGTCCTGCGGCGCGTCAACACACTGCTTGCCACACGCTCTCCGCGCGGCGCCGGGCAGTGACCGGTCAATTCTTCTGGCCGAGGCGTCGGCCGAGCTCCTCATGCGAGACGTACTCATCGGTGCCTGCCGCGACGACCTTGGCCCGGTACTGGGCGATCGCCGCCGCGTCCTCAAGATCCATCAGGTCCTGGGGGTTGATCAGTATGGCGGCCGTATGTCCGTGATCCGTGATCGCGATGCGGTCATGGGAGTGGGCTGCCCGGCGAACCAGTGTGCCGAACTGGGCCCGTGCCGCCGTCCAGTGCCGCCTGCCCGGTCGGCACTGGACGGCGCCCGCACGTTCTCGCCCCGCCGCGTCCGCGGCGCCGTCACACCCCGATCGGGTGCCAGACCGTCTTCGTCTCCAGGAAGGCGAGCAGGCGGGACGTACCCGGGTCGGCGGACCAGTCCGCGTCCCCTTCCCCGGGCCTCAGCACCCGCTTCAAGTTCTCCGCCGCGGCCGTCTCCAGCTCCTTCGCCAGCTCGGTGTCCGCGGCCGCGCCCGCCAGGTCCAGCGCGTTGACGTCCTGGTGCGCCGCCAGGGTCGCCCCTACCTCGCGCGTACGGCCGGAGAGGACGTTGACCACGCCGCCCGGTACGTCCGAGGTGGCGAGCACCTCCGACAGCGACAGCGCGGGCAGCGGCGCCTTCTCCGACGGCACGACCACAGCCGTGTTGCCCGTGACGATCACGGGCGCGAGCACCGAGGCAAGGCCCATGAACGAGGACTCCTGCGGGGCCAGTACGGCGACGACACCCGTCGGTTCGGGTGTGGAGAGGTTGAAGAAGGGCCCCGCGACGGGGTTGGCGCCCCCCGCGACCTGCGCGATCTTGTCGGACCAGCCCGCGTACCAGACCCAGCGGTCGATCGCCGCGTCCACCTGGGCGGTGGCCGCAGCCGCCGACAGCCCTTCCGCCGCGGCGACTTCGGCGGCGAACTGCTCGCGCCGTCCCTCCAGCATCTCGGCGACGCGGTAGAGGATCTGCCCGCGGTTGTAGGCCGTCGCGCCCGACCAGCCGCCGAATGCCTTGCGCGCGGCGGCGACCGCGTCACGCGCGTCCTTGCGGGACGACTGAGGTGCGTTGGCCAGCCGGTTGCCCTCGGAGTCGGTCACCTCGTACACCCGTCCGCTCTCGCTGCGCGGGAACTTGCCGCCGACGAAGAGCTTGTAGGTCTTCATCACGTCGATCCGCCGGGACGGTGTGCGGACCGAAGTCCGTCCCGTCGCAGGGGACTTGGCCGCGCCCTTGCCTTCCTTGGCCGCACCGCTGGCCGCCCTGGCAGCCTTGCCCGGCGCGGAGTTTCCGGACTTCGCGGTCTTCTTCGGTTCATCGGACATCGAGGTAGGCCTCCAGACCGTGACGTCCGCCTTCGCGGCCGAAACCCGACTCCTTGTAGCCGCCGAACGGCGAAGTCGGATCGAACTTGTTGAACGTGTTGGCCCAGACGACGCCCGCCCGGAGCTTGTTCGCCATGGACAGGATGCGCGAGCCCTTCTCCGTCCAGATGCCCGCCGAGAGCCCGTACGGAGTGTTGTTGGCCTTCGCGACGGCCTCGTCCGGCGTACGGAAGGTCAGCACGGACAGCACCGGCCCGAAGATCTCCTCACGGGCGATCCGGTGCGCCTGGCTGACGCCGGTGAAGAGCGTCGGGGCGAACCAGTAGCCGGTGCCGGGCAACTCGCAGGGCGCGGACCAGCGTTCGGCACCCTCCGCCTCACCGGAGTCGGCCAGCTCCTCGATCCGGGCGAGCTGCTCGGCGGAGTTGATGGCGCCGACGTCGGTGTTCTTGTCCATCGGGTCGCCGACGCGCAGCGTACGCAGCCGCCGCTTCAGCGCGTCCAGCAGCTCGTCCTGCACCGACTCCTGTACGAGCAGCCGCGAGCCCGCGCAGCACACCTGCCCCTGGTTGAAGTAGATGCCGTTGACGATGCCCTCGACGGCCTGGTCGACCGGGGCGTCGTCGAAGACGATGTTGGCGCCCTTGCCGCCCAGTTCGAGGGTGAGCTTCTTGCGCGTACCCGCGATGGTACGGGCGATCTCCTTGCCCACGGCCGTCGAACCGGTGAAGGCGACCTTGTCGATGTCCGGGTGCGCGACCAGCGCGGCACCCGTCGCGCCGTCCCCGGTGACGATGTTGACGACGCCCCTTGGCAGGCCGGCCTGGCGGCACACGTCCGCGAAGAAGAGCGCGGAGAGCGGCGTCGTCTCGGCGGGCTTGAGCACGACGGTGTTGCCCGTCGCGAGAGCCGGGGCGATCTTCCAGGCCAGCATCAGCAGCGGGAAGTTCCACGGGATGACCTGCCCGGCGACACCGAGCGGTCTCGGGTCGCGGCCCAGGCCGGCGTGGGCGAGCTTGTCGGCCCAGCCCGCGTAGTAGAAGAAGTGCGCGGCGACGAGCGGCAGATCGGCGTCGCGCGTCTCGCGGATCGGCTTGCCGTTGTCCAGCGTCTCCAGGACGGCCAGTTCACGGGCGCGTTCCTGAAGGATGCGGGCGATGCGGAAGATGTACTTCGCCCGCTCGGCGCCCGGCAGGGCGGACCAGCCGGGGAAGGCCGCGCGGGCCGCCCTTACCGCAGCTTCGACGTCCTCGCCGTCCGCCTGCGCGACTTCGGAGAGCACCTCCTCGGTGGCGGGCGAGACCGTCTTGAAGACCTTGCCTCCGGCCGCCTCGCGGAACTCTCCGTCGATGAACAGCCCGTAGGACGGGGCGATGTCGACGATCGCGCGGGACTCGGGCGCGGGTGCGTACTCGAAAATCTGGTCTGTCATCTGCTTCAGTCCACCGTCACGTAGTCGGGACCGGAGTAGCGGCCGGTGTTCAGCTTCTGGCGCTGCATCAGCAGGTCGTTGAGGAGGCTGGAGGCGCCGAAGCGGAACCAGTCGGGGCTGAGCCAGTCCGGCCCGGCCGTCTCGTTGACGACGACCAGGTAGCGGATGGCGTCCTTGGAGGTACGGATGCCGCCGGCCGGCTTCACGCCGATCTGAGTGCCGGTGGCGGCGCGGAAGTCGCGTACGGCCTCCAGCATCAGCAGCGTGTTCGGGAGCGTGGCGTTCACGGCGACCTTGCCTGTCGACGTCTTGATGAAGTCGGCGCCCGCGAGCATCGCCAGCCAGGAGGCGCGGCGGATGTTGTCGTACGTCGACAGCTCGCCGTTCTCGAAGATCACCTTGAGGTGGGCGGGCTCTCCTCCCCCGGACCGCTTGCACGCCTCCTTCACGGCCTGGATCTCCTCGAAGACCTTGCCGTAGTGGCCGGCGAGGAAGGCACCGCGGTCGATCACCATGTCGATCTCGTCGGCGCCGGCGGCCACAGCCTCCCGGGTGTCGGCCAGCTTCACGGACAAGGCGGCGCGGCCCGAGGGGAACGCGGTGGCGACCGAGGCGACGTTGATGCCGGCGCCGCCGCCCGCGGTCAGGGCCTGCTTCGCGGTGGCCGCCATGTCGGAGTAGACGCAGATCGCGGCGACTTGGGGCGTGGTGCGGTCGCTCGGGTCGGGGTTTGCGCCCTTGGCGCACAGGGACCGCACCTTGCCCGGGGTGTCGGCCCCTTCGAGGGTGGTCAGATCGATCATGGAGATCGCGAGATCGATGGCGTACGCCTTGGCCGTCGTCTTGATCGAGCGTGTGCCGAGGGTCGCGGCGCGGGCTTCGAGCCCGACGGCGTCGACGCCGGGCAGCCCGTGCAGATAGCGGCGCAGCGCGGCGTCGGACGCGGTCACGTCCGCGAGCGCGGATGCGGGTGCGGAAGCGGGGGACGCTGTGGCTGTGGACGCTGAAGACATGGTCACCAGAGGAGCATATCTACACGCGTAGCGCTGTCGGTAGGGGGCAGCCGCATACAGGACCCGTACCGCAGGCCCGGGCCGGGCCGCGCGCGGGCGCCCGCGACCGGTGCGGCAGATCGATGCCGAGCCGCAACGTCCGCCATACGGACGGTCCGGCAGAATCAAGCCCCATGAGTAGCGAGTCCCGACCCGAGCGCGAGCGCGAAACCCGGAACGGGCAGGAGGACGAGGCGCCGCCCGAGTCCCGCACGGACGCCGGCGCGCAGACGGCGGCCGAGCCCGAGTCCGCGTCCGAGTCCACGTCCGAGTCCGGCCCCGCGCCTGACTCCGAGCCCGGCACCCCGGCGTACGCCGACCGCTGCTACCGCTCACCGGGCGCCCTCGTCGGCGGCGTCCTGCTGCTGCTCCTCGCCTGCTGGCTCGGCACGGACGTCCTGATCAACGGCGACACCCACACGCGCCTGACCGCCGCCTTCGGACTCGTGGTAGCCGTGCCGCTCGTGGTCGCCTTCACCCTCCGCCCCGCCGTGTACGCGGGTGCGCAGCGGATGCGCGTACGGAATCCCTTCCGCACCATCACCGTCCCGTGGGGCACAGTCGAGGCCTTGCGCGCCGGCTACTCCAACGAGGTCGTCGCGGGCGGCACCAAGTACCAGCTCTGGTCGATCCCGGTCTCGCTCCGGGCCCGCAAGCGCGCCGCCCGCCGCACCGAACGCGCGGAACGTGCGGCCTCCCGCGGCGAGACCGCCGTCGCGCCGGCCCGGCCGACCGGGCTGTTCGGGCTCGGCGGCGTGCCGGGCGCGGACGACGTGGGCGAGACGCGCGCGCCGTCGGACCAGGCGATCGACGAACTGCGCCTCCTCGCCGCGGACAACGGTGAGAAACCGTCGGCGCAGGGCGAGGTCACCGTCCGCTGGGCGTACGAGATCGCAGCCCCCGCCGCCGCCGGTGCTGTCGCCCTCACGGTCCTCCTCGCTTCGCGCTGAGAGGCATTCGGCGCCGCAGGGCGCAATACCCGCGGGAATGCCCCTTCTTGAGCTGTGCGCGGTCCGGATGAGAATCCGAAAGTACCGGCGGCACCGCTCGGTTCTGTAACTCGCTCGTGCGGGTGAAATCCGCATCACGGCCGCTCAACTGGCGAATCGATTCTCTGATTGGCATGGAAGAACCGGCGCTGAATCCGGACCGCAAATGCATATCTTCAGCCGAATCGAGTTCTCTTGTTTCGTTGCCATTCGGTGGGGAATCTGAGCGCAGCCCTTCACCGGGCATTCGGCCAAGCCGGCCGAGCAAGAGAAAGCGAGAGACAGAAGTGAAGATCAAGAGATCTCTGGCAGTGCTGGGGGCGAGCGCCACGCTGGCACTCGGGTTCGGCGGAGTGATGGCACCTTCTGCCCAAGCACACACCCCGGCCTGGGGCGACGCCAGCTACACGCAGTCCGACCTGCGGAACGGTGTCGTGCACAGAGGGACCGCGTACGGGTGGACGGGCGGCGACACCGTTGCTCCGTCGTACTCCACCGCGTCCCCGCGCTGCTGGAACACCCGCACCTCGTGGCGGACCTACACCGCCTCGTGCTCGGGTACGCACTGGCGCCTGTACGCCGACTGCACGGACAGCAACAGCTACGTCACGCCGCCGCAGTACGGCACGAAGCGTGTGGCCGTCCATTGCCCGGCCGGCACCCGTGCGCTGCGCGGCGGTGCGTTCGGCCGCTGAGCCGGAACGCAGGGCAGGACCGGCAGAACGGCCCGCTGAGGACTTCGCATGAAGCCCTCAGCGGGCCTTCGCCGTCCCTGGCGCAGTTCCTGAATTCCGGCCCCGCACACCGTTCCTGAAGTACGCCCAGGGGGCGCCAGAAGTGCTGAACCGTCCCGGGTACGGAGATCAGGGCGAGCTTCCGTAGCGGGTGGCGAGTGCCGTCACGGTCCCGGCGACGGCCTGGCGCAGCTCGGGCGGGCCGAGCACCTCCGCCTCGTCGCCCAGCCGGAGCAGGTCTCCGACGGCCACGGACTCCGTCTCGACGGGCAGTTCCACCTCTGTCCAGCCCTCGCGGTCCGGCGGCCCGGCCCTCTCGACCGCGTCGGTGCCGGCCGCACCGAACTGCATGGGCAGCAGTTTCCGTGCGCGGGGCGAGATGCGTAGACGTGCTGTCGCCTTGTGCAGCGCCGCTTCGAGGCGTCGGGTCGATTCCTGCCAGTGGGCGGCGAGATCGAATCCGGCCGGGCGCTCGAAGGAATCGCTCGCGGCGTTCAGTTCGAGAATGCGCGATATCCGGTACGTGCGCGCCGCCTCTTCGTCCGCCAGGGCCACCAAGTACCAGATGCCGGCCTTGAGCACGATGCCCAACGGACGCAGCTCGCGGCTCACTTCACCGTGCCAGCCGCGGTAGTGGACGTGCAGTCTCTGCTGCTCCCACACCGCCCGTGCGACGGCCGCAAGGTACGGGACCGGGTCGGCGTCCCGGAACCACGCCGGTGCGTCCAGATGGAACCGGTCCTGTATGCGACGGGTCCTTGCTGCGAGTCCGGCGGGCAGAGCGGCCTGGAGCTTCAACTGTGCGGTGGCCAGCACCGAGCCGAGCCCGAGCTCCTGTGCCGCGCCGGGCGTTCCGACGAGGAACAGCGCGCCGGCCTCGTCGTCGGTGAGCCCGGTCAGGCGAGTCCGGTAGCCCTCCAGAAGGTGGTAGCCGCCCTCGGGCCCGCGCTCCGCGCTGACCGGAACGCCCGATGCGCTGAGCGCCTCGACGTCCCGGTAGACGGTGCGTACGGAGACCTCCAGCTCGGCGGCGAGTTCGGGGGCGGTCATCCGTCCGCGGTTCTGGAGCAGCAGAAGCAGGGAGAGCAGCCGGTCAGCGCGCATGGGGCAAGTATGAGCCGTACCTGACAGAAGGTGTCAGGTACGGCTCTTAACCTGCTCTCATGCCGCGCCGGAAGGCGCACCGGAACCTGCGAAGGGGAATTCATGAGCGCTGTGTCCGCGAGGACCGCCACCGGCCACTTCACCTTCTCCAACTGGGAGGAAAGACAGGTCACTTCGAGTGGGGGAGGCCCCCGGCTCGCCCATGCCTCCGTCGTCAACTCCTTCTCCGGGGGCATCGAGGCCGCCGGAACGGCCTGCGAGTACTCGATCGTCTACGTGACGGAGACGACCGGCACATTCACCGGCATGCAGGTGCTGTCGGGCACCGTCGGCGGGCGCAAGGGCACCTTCGCGGTCGCCGAGCACGGCTCGTTCGAGGCCGACGGCACCCTGCGCTGCGCCTTCGAGGTCGTGGCCGGATCCGGTACCGGAGACCTGACAGGGCTGAGCGGAACCGGCGGCTTCACCACAAGGCCCGGTGAGCAGTCCGTGCCGTACGGATTCGAATACGACCTGGGACAGCTCCCGTGAACTACTTCGGAACACTGATCGCGGTCGCGGACGACTGCCCTGTCACCCGCAGCACCGTCCCCGCGGCCCGCGGGGGGAAGAAGACAGTCGCCGTTCTGCAGTACGAGATGCTCACCGAGCGGCCCGGCCGGATGACGCAGGAAGACGTGCTGTTCGAGTCGTGGTTCCTGCGTCAGCCCGTAGCCGGCGAGCTCGCCGGGCCGGAAGCCGCCGCTCTGCGGGAGGAGTTCTTCTCGAAGGGGCAGGCGTGCCTGCGGGCGTCCCCGCTGCCGAAGAAGTACGGCTTCGGGCTGCTCTTCGACGGCGACGGGCTGGTCACGCTGTGTCCCGTGGAGTCCGGTGAGTACGGGCATCTGGTGGCGGGCGCCGAAGGGGTCACCGTCCTCAAGGCACTGCGCTCGGCGCGCCGTTGACGCCTCAGACGCCCGCCGCGGCCGCCAGATCCGCCTTGAGCGCCGCCAGCACCGTCGCCGCGCCGGTACGGGCGGCCGCCAGCGCCGCCTGGTCGCGTACCGGGACGACGACCTCCAGATAGCACTTGAGCTTCGGCTCCGTACCGCTGGGACGCACCACCACGCGCGCCTTCTCCACCCCGGCCTCCGGGTCGCCGGCGAGCTGGTAGCGGAGCCCGTCCGTGGGCGGAAGCCGGTCGGAGCCCTCGCTCAGATCCTCGGCGGAGACGACGGCCAGGCCCGCGAGTGACGCCGGAGGAGCGGCCCGAAGCTGCTCCATCGCCGACGCGATGCGCGACAGGTCGTCGACGCGTACGGACAGCTGGTCGGTCGCGTGCAGTCCGTGCTCGACGGCCAGATCGTCCAGCAGATCCGTCAGCGAGCGGTCCGCCTGCTTCAGTTCGGCGGCGAGTTCGGCCACCAGGAGCGCGGCCGTGATGCCGTCCTTGTCGCGTACGCCCTCGGGGTCGACGCAGTAGCCCAGCGCCTCCTCGAAGGCGTAGCGCAGACCGTCCACGCGGGCGAGCCATTTGAAGCCGGTCAGTGTCTCCTCGTACGGCAGGTCGGCGGCGTGCGCGATCCGCGAGACGAGCGAGGAGGACACGATCGTCGTGGCGAACGTGCCGCGCGCCCGCTTGTGCACGAGATGCGTGGCGAGCAGCGCGCCCACGTCGTCGCCCCGCAGCATGCGCCAGCCGTCCTCGGCGGCGGGGTCGGGCACGGCGACGGCGCAGCGGTCGGCGTCCGGATCGTTGGCGATGACGAGGTCGACGGGGCCGGATGCCGCCGCGGTCCCGCGTGCCGTCGCGAAGGCGAGATCCATCGCGCCCGGCTCCTCCGGATTGGGGAAGGAGACGGTCGGAAAGTCGGGGTCGGGACCGGCCTGCTGGGGCACCGGGACCGGCTCGGGGAAGCCCGCCCGGCGGAACGCGGCCAGCAGCGTGTCCGAGCCGACGCCGTGCAGCGCGGTGTGCACGACGCGCAGGTCCCGGGGCATGCCTTCCGTCAGTACGGCGCCCGTACGGGCCAGATAGCTGTCGACGGTCTCCTCGCCGAGCACCTTCCAGCCCGACTCCGGGCGGGGCACGTCCGCGAGCGGTCCGACCGCCTCGATCCTCGCGGCGATCGCGCCGTCGGAGGGCGGGACGATCTGGGAGCCCCCGCCCAGATAGACCTTGTAGCCGTTGTCGCGGGGCGGGTTGTGGCTGGCGGTGACCATCACACCCGCGACGGCGCCCAGCCGCCGGATCGCGAAGGCGAGCACAGGCGTGGGCAGCGGCCGTGGCAGCAGGGCGGCAGCCAGGCCGGCGCCGGCCATGACGGACGCTGTCTCGCAGGCGAAGTCGTAGCTCTTGTGGCGGGCGTCGTAGCCGATGACGACGAGGCCCGGGGTCTCCTGCCCGTCCGCCGCCGGCTGCTGCTCGCGCAGGTACGCGGCGAGGCCCGCCGCGGCACGGATCACGACGGAACGGTTCATCCGCATGGGCCCGGCGCCGAGCTCGCCGCGCAGTCCGGCAGTACCGAACTGGAGGGTGCCGCAGAAGCGGGACGCCAGCTCCGCCTCGTCCTCGACGTCGATGAGCTTCGCCAGTTCCTCGCGGGTCTCCGGGTCGGGGTCCTCGGCCTGCCATGCCCGGGCACGGGCGACCAGATCCGTCACATCGTCCTGCACAGCTCTGCCTCTCTCCTCAGCGTCTCCGGTGCGCGCCGGCGACCGGCGGGCCGGGAGCTCACATCCGGCTCAGCACCTGCGCCAGCAGCGAACCCATGCGGGCGGCCGACTCACGGCCCGCCTGCAGCACTTCCTCGTGGTTGAGGGGTTCACCCGTCATGCCGGCCGCGAGGTTGGTCACCAGGGAGATGCCGAGCACCTCGGCGCCCGCCTCGCGCGCCGCGATGGCCTCCAGCACGGTCGACATGCCGACAAGGTCCCCGCCGATCGCGCGGACCATGCCGATCTCGGCGGGGGTCTCGTAGTGCGGGCCGGGGAACTGCACGTAGACGCCCTCTTCGAGTGACGGCTCGACCTCCTGGCAGAGTGCGCGCAGGCGGGGGGAGTACAGGTCGGTCAGGTCGACGAAGTTGGCGCCGACGATGGGGGAGGTGGCCGTGAGGTTGATGTGGTCCTTGATCAGTACGGGCTGGCCAGTCACCATGTCGCCGCGCAGGCCGCCGCAGCCGTTCGTCAGTACGACGGTCTTGCAGCCGGCGGCGACCGCCGTACGGACGCCGTGGGTGACGGCGGCGACACCGCGGCCCTCGTAGAAGTGGGTTCGGCCGAGGAAGACGAGCACCCGCTTTCCGCCCAGCTCATGCGAGCGCACGGTGCCCGAGTGGCCCTCCGCGGACGGTGGGGGGAAGCCCGGCAGCTCCGTCACCGGGAACTCGGACTCTGGGACCCCGAGCGCGTCCGCGGCGGGCACCCAGCCGGAGCCCATCACGAGGACGACGTCGTGGCTGTCCGTACCGGTCAGCTCCCGCAGCCGGGTGGCTGCGGAATCGGCGGAACGATACGGATCGTCGGCGGTGTTCGAGACTGATTCGTTCACGCGTTGAGCGTAGCGGCTCAGAGCCTACGCGCGTAGAGGGTGTCCATTTCCAGGGCGTGCGTGTGAGGTCGCCCGGGGGTGGGTGTGGCCACGCACCGAAGGTGCAAACAAGCCCGCCTAACAAGGCCGCTTGCGGATCTCCATCACGTAGTCGTGCGGTGCCCCCGCCGACTCCGCCGCGTCCGCGATGTCGCCGAGGTAGCGGGCCGAGGGGAGGCCGCCCTCGTAGCCGTTGAGGACGTAGCACCAGGCCGTCGTCTCGCCGTCGAGCGTGTGGACGCGGAGCTTGGTGCGCCGGTAGATGCCCATGCCGACGCCCTCCCAGCGGTCCATGGACTCCTCGTCCATGGGCGCGATGTCGTACAGCGCCACGAAGATCTGCGACACGGGCGACTCGACGACCGTCGCGAGCGCGCCCTCCCAGCCCATCTGCTCGCCGCCGAATGTCAGGCGCCAGTCCGTGACCCATCCGGTGCCGCGCAGCGGGGAGTGCGGGGCCCGGCGCGACATAAGCCGCGCGTCGAGGTTCGCGGCGTAAGCGGCGTAGAGGGACATGACGATGAGGGTACGGGAGTCCATCGCCGGGGCGGTGGTGGCGAAGGGGGTGGCGTGAGGGCGCACCGGCCGTGGGCGTCACGCCGGGTCGGGGGCGCGATCCGGGCCCCCGGCGCATGCCGCAGCGGGGCCCGGGATCAGTCGTCCCCGGCGCCGGCCGCCCCCGGCATGTGCCCGGAAGTATGTGCGGGACAATGGAGCATGTGACTCGGATCGTGATCATTGGTGGCGGACCCGGCGGCTACGAGGCCGCCCTCGTGGCGGCGCAGCTCGGCGCCGAAGTGACCGTTGTGGACTGTGACGGCCTGGGAGGCGCGTCGGTGCTCACCGACTGCGTGCCCTCCAAGACCCTCATCGCCACGGCCGAGGTCATGACGAACTTCGACTCCTCGTACGAGGAGCTCGGCATCCGTGTCGAGGACAGCACCCACGACCCGGACGACCCCGCCCGCGTCGTCGGCGTCGACCTCGGCAAGGTCAACCGCAGGGTGAAGCGGCTCGCGCTCGCGCAGTCGCACGACATCGTCGCCTCGGTGACGCGTGCGGGAGTACGGGTGATGCGCGGCCGGGGCCGGCTGGAGCCGTCGCAGGCGCCGGACGGTTCGCGGCAGATCGTCGTCACGCCGACCGGGGACGCGGCGGGCGGGCCCGACGAGGTGCTGGCCGCCGACGCCGTGCTGGTCGCGACGGGCGGTCATCCGCGCGAGATCCCGGACGCGCAGCCGGACGGGGAGCGGATCCTCAACTGGAAGCAGCTGTACGACCTGGAGGAGCTGCCCGAAGAGCTGATCGTGGTCGGTTCCGGTGTCACGGGCGCCGAATTCGCGGGCGCCTACCGGGCGTTGGGCTCGAACGTCACACTCGTCTCGTCGCGGGACCGGGTGCTTCCCGGTGAGGACCCGGACGCGGCGGCGGTGCTGGAGGACGTCTTCAGGCGCCGCGGCATGAACGTGATGGCGCGTTCGCGCGCCGCCTCCGCGAGGCGCGTGGGCGACAAGGTCGAGGTGGAGCTGCAGGACGGCCGTACGATCACGGGAAGCCACTGCCTCGTCGCCGTCGGCGCCGTCCCGAACACGGCTGACATGGGCCTGGAGGAGGCCGGGGTCCGGCTGAGGGACTCGGGCCACATCTGGACCGACAAGGTCTCCCGTACGTCCGCGCCCGGTGTCTACGCGGCCGGTGACTGCACCGGGGTCTTCGCACTCGCGTCGGTCGCCGCGATGCAGGGCCGGATCGCGATGTACCACTTCCTCGGCGAGACGGTCACGCCGCTGAACCTGAAGGCGGTCTCGGCGAACGTCTTCACCGACCCCGAGATCGCCACGGTCGGTTACAGCCAGGCCGACGTGGACAGCGGCCGGATGGACGCCTGGTGCGTGAAGCTGCCGCTGCTGCGGAACCCGCGCGCGAAGATGCAGGGCATCAGGGACGGCTTCGTGAAGGTGTTCTGCCGTCCCGGCACGGGGATCGTGGTGGGCGGCGTGGTCGTCGCTCCGCGCGCGAGTGAGCTGATCCATCCGCTGTCGGTGGCGGTCGACAACAACCTGACGGTGGGGCAGATCGCGAACACCTTCACGGTGTACCCGTCGCTGACCGGCTCGATCGGCGAGGTCGCCCGGCAGTTGCACACGCGCAAGACGGCCGAGGAAAGCTGAACCGACTGGCCGGTTCTGCCTGTTTGTCTCTATATCACGTGGCTGATGCAGCTATGGACAACTTCCAAAAATCGACGAAAACTGCTGAAAGCAGACGGTCGTTGGGGTTACTGTCAGTTTCGTGTTCGCTGCAGAACGTCGCCAATTGATCCTGGAAATGGTGCGAGCCAACGGTGCCGTGTCGCTCCGTGAGCTCGCCCGCGTCGTCCAGACCTCCGAAGTGACCGTGCGCCGTGACGTACGGGCTCTGGAGGCAGAAGGGCTGCTCGACCGCCGGCACGGCGGTGCCGTCCTGCCGGGGGGTTTCACCCGTGAGACGGGCTTCCCGCAGAAGTCCCATATGGCGACTGCCGAGAAGACGGCCATCGCCGATCTCGCCGCGGGTCTCGTCGAGGAGGGCGAGGCCATCGTCGTCGGTGCGGGGACGACGACGCAGGAGCTGGCCCGCAGACTGGCCCGCGTGCCTGGCCTGACGGTGGTGACCAACTCCCTTCTCGTCGCACAGGCGTTGGCGCATGCCAACCGCGTCGAGGTGGTGATGACGGGCGGTACGCTGCGCGGCTCGAACTACGCGCTGGTCGGCAGCGGCGCCGAGCAGTCCCTGCAAGGGCTGCGTGTCTCCCGGGCCTTCCTCTCGGGCAGCGGGCTGACCGCGGAGCGCGGGCTCTCCACGTCCAACATGCTCTCGGCGAGCGTCGACCGCGCGCTGGTGCAGGCCGCGGCGGAGGTCGTCGTCCTTGCCGACCACACGAAGCTCGGCACGGACACCATGTTCCAGACGGTGCCCACGGACGTCATGACGCGCCTGGTGACGGACAAGCCGCCGGCTCATGAGGACCGCGCGGGCACGGAGTTGCAGGCTCTGGCCGACCAGGGCGTGCAGATCACCGTGGCCGGAATGACTCCGGCGGGCGCCGCCGAGGCCCCGGCTCCGGTGCAGGGTGGCGGCGGACGCGGCAGCGGCGGCGAGAAGGGCGGGCCGGGGCGCCGGGACGTTCCGATGCCCGGCCAGCGGCGCAACCTGCCGCCGGGCGGCGGCGGTTCACATGCGCCGCAGCTGCGCAGCGCGCCCGCGCTGCCCGAACAGCCGCCCGCCGGGGGGCGCGTGGCGGATCTGGCTCCCAGGCGCCGCTAGGGGGCCTCCGGCGGATCCTCGCGGGCTTGCGATGCCCGGCACCGCACCTCTCCCCCGCTTCGCGGGTGGGGGTCCCCCCAGCGGAGCGAGGGGGAGTGCCCCCAGCGTTGTCGGGCTCGTCCGAATACTCCCGCCCCTGGGCTTCGCCATGGGGAACCCCAGCCCTCCGGCATGGGGGACCCCAGTATGAGAACGACCCTCCGCCTTGCGTGCGTCCCCTGGGCCTGCGGCCCGGGGAGGCCCCATGCACCGGACTCCCCCTGGCTTCGCCGGGAGGTGCCCCCAGCTCGCTGACCCACGAAGATCCGCCGGACACCCCCTAGGCCCTGCCGGGCAAGCCGGCACCGGACGCGAGCTTCCCCCGGCCTGCGGCCGCCCGGTGGCAGGTCCCGCTGGGGCACTCCGGGGCTTCCGCGGATCCTGGTGGCGCCTCTTGGCGACACCTTCCTGGCATGGACCCTCGCCAGGGACGGGTTCGGCCATTGCGGCAGTAGACGTGGTCCCCTCCCCCCAGGCCGGAGCACTGGCGGAGGGACCACGTCTACTGGCAAACCGCCGGGCACGGCACCCGGCTGCCGATCAGTCCTTGATCTCGCAGATGACGGTGCCCGCCGAGAGCGAGCCGCCGATCTCGGCGTGGAGGTCCTTGACGGTGCCGGAGCGGTGGGCGTTGAGCGGCTGCTCCATCTTCATCGCCTCGAGTACGACGACGAGTTCGCCCTCCTCGACGTGCTGGCCCTCCTCCACGGCCACCTTCACGATGGTGCCCTGCATGGGGGAGGCGAGGGCGTCGCCGGAGGCCGCGCCGCCCGCCTTCTTGGCCGCCTTGCGCTTGGGCTTCTTGCTGCCGCCTGCCGCGGGTGCGGCCGTGGCGCCCAGCGACGAGGGCAGGGAGACCTCCAGCCGCTTGCCGCCCACCTCGACGACGACGGTCTCGCGGGCGCCCTCGTCCTCCTCGGCGTCCGTGCCCGGAGCGGCGAAGGGCTTGATGTCGTTGACGAACTCCGTCTCGATCCACCGGGTGTGGACGTCGAAGGGCGCGTCGGGACGGCCGTTGACCTCGGGCGCGAAGGCCGGGTCGCGTACGACCACGCGGTGGAAGGGGAGGGCGGTGGCCATGCCCTCGACGGTGAACTCCTCCAGCGCCCGCGCCGCCCGCTGCAGGGCCTGCTGCCGGGTGGCGCCGGTGACGATCAGCTTAGCCAGGAGCGAGTCCCACGCCGGGCCGATGACACTGCCGGACTCCACGCCCGCGTCGAGCCGCACACCGGGGCCGCCGGGCGCGGCGAAGGCCGTCACCGTGCCGGGCGCGGGAAGGAAGTTGCGGCCGGGGTCCTCGCCGTTGATACGGAACTCGAAGGAGTGACCGCGCAGTTGAGGGTCGTGGTAGTCGAGCGTCTCGCCGTCGGCGATGCGGAACATCTCCCGTACGAGGTCGATGCCCGTGATCTCCTCCGTCACCGGATGTTCCACCTGCAGACGGGTGTTGACCTCCAGGAAGGAGATCGTGCCGTCCTGGCCGACGAGGAACTCGCAGGTGCCGGCGCCGCTGTAGCCGGCCTCCTTGAGGATGGCCTTCGACGCGCGGTACAGCTCCGCGTTCTGCTCGTCGGTCAGGAAGGGCGCGGGCGCCTCCTCCACGAGCTTCTGGTGGCGCCGCTGCAGCGAGCAGTCACGCGTGGAGACCACCACGACGTTGCCGTGCTTGTCGGCCAGGCACTGCGTCTCCACGTGCCGGGGACGGTCCAGGTAGCGCTCGACGAAGCACTCGCCGCGCCCGAATGCGGCCACCGCCTCGCGCACCGCCGACTCGTACAGCTCCTCGACCTCGTCCAGCGACCGCGCGACCTTCAGGCCGCGGCCGCCTCCGCCGAAGGCCGCCTTGATGGCGATGGGCAGCCCGTTCTCCTCGGCGAAGGCCACGACCTCCGCCGCACCCGAGACCGGGTCCTTCGTGCCGGCGACGAGCGGCGCACCCGCGCGCTCCGCGATGTGCCGCGCCGAGACCTTGTCGCCCAGAGCGCTGATCGCGTCCGGCGGAGGGCCGATCCAGGTCAGGCCGGCGTCCATCACGGCCTGTGCGAAGTCCGCGTTCTCGGAGAGGAATCCGTAGCCCGGGTGGACGGCGTCGGCGCCCGAATCGGCCGCGGCCTTCAGCACCTTGCCCATGTCCAGGTAGCTGGCAGCCGGTGTGTCACCGCCGAGTGCGAATGCCTCGTCGGCGACCCGGACGTGCAACGCGTCCCGGTCCGGCTCGGCATAGACGGCGACGCTCGCGATCCCCGCATCCCGGCAGGCACGGGCGACGCGAACAGCGATTTCGCCGCGGTTGGCGATGAGCACCTTGCGCACGATGACTCCCTACTTGGCGCTGCGCCGCAACAGCATTTGATGTGGTGAGTGTGTCGTGAGTTTAGGTACTGGCGACACCACTGGCCGAGCCGCCCACAGGCGTGAGCTTTCCCACACGGACTGTGACGTGCGGCAGTCACAGCCCTCCGTGTTTCCCGTCATCCCAAGGTACGCCGGGTTTCCGGCGAGGCCCGGGGATCTTCGGATGTGGTCAACGTCTCCGCGCGGCAAGCGGTGACGGGCGGACCGGTCTTTGTGGGGTTCCTATGAATCGCGAGGCGAAACTTTGCTTCACGACAGGCCTCTTGCCCGCTGTGATACCCGTAAGTAGCGTTCACGTTGCCATGGTGGCGTACTCCAGGTAACGCGGCCTGCTCAAGTCAACGAACGGCATCGGCCGTGGCCCGGTGAAAAGTGGAAGAGGGTGGGCGAGGTGGGACTCCGACGATCGGTCGCCGCGGCTGCGGCGCTGATACTGGTGGTCGAGGCGGTCGGCATCGTTCTGCTGAACATCTTTCTAGGCATGGTCGTGGACGAGCAGCAGATGTCCATGGCAGGTCTCGAACCCCAGTCGATGTCCCTCTCCGCCGTGGTCGCGGGCGGGCTCTTCGGTGCCTATCTGCTGCTGTGCGCACTGGTGTTGGCGCGTACGGCCGTCCGCGACAAGGCGCCCACGGGCCTGCTGCGCATCGTCCTCATCAGCGCCGCCGTCGTGCACGGGATGCTGGGCGCCGGGTCGGTCGGGCTGGTCGGCTGGGTCGCGTTCCTGTTCATGATGCTGGTGCTGGGGCTGATCGTCTGGTCGCTGCTGTCCTACAGCCCCGAAGAGCCTTCCGCGGAGGGGACTTCGCAGACGGGTACGGACGCCCCGCCGCCGTCGGGCGGTTCGCAGGCGGAGCCCTCGGCGACTTAGGGGTGTCCGGCTCAGGCCGGAGAGGCCGGGGTCCAGAGGTCGGTGATGCGGACGTCCAGCCGGGCGAGGAGTTCGCGCAGCAGCGGCAGCGACAGCCCGATCACCGTTCCGTGGTCGCCCTCGATGCCCCTGATGAACGGCGCCGAGCGGCCGTCGAGCGTGAACGCGCCCGCGACGTGGACGGGTTCGCCTGTGGCGACGTAGGCGGCGATCTCCTCGTCGCTGGGCTCGCCGAAGTGCACGGTGGTGGCGGCCGTGGCCGAAGTGCCCGCGCCGTCACGGGTGTCGAGGACGCAGTGCCCCGTCTGAAGCACGCCGGAGCGTCCGCGCATCGCCTTCCAGCGGGCCGTGGCCTCTTCGCCGTCGGCGGGCTTGCCGAGCGGCTCTCCGTCCAGTTCGAGCACGGAGTCGCAGCCGACGACGAGCGCGTCCGCGGCCTGCGGGAGCGCCGCGACGGCCTGGGCCTTGGCCTCCGCGAGTACGCGCGCGAGTTCACCCGGAGCCGGTGCGGACAGGGCGTCCTCGTCCACGCCGCTGACGATCACCTCCGGTGCGAAGCCGGCCTGCCGCAGCAGTCCCAGACGTGCGGGGGAGGCGGAGGCGAGTACGAGCCGGCGCACGGGCGCGTCCGGTCGGGGCTGAGGCTGTGGCGGCTGCTGCTGCGATGTCGGGGAGGCCATGGAGGCAATCGTAGGACCGGGCAGCACCGAGCCCGTCCGTACCCGGTGGATCGGCGGAACGCGGTTGTCCCCTGGGCCCCGAGTCCCGGGTGGTGCCGCCTGCGTGAGGTTTCCCGGTGAGGGCCTTACGCGTCCGGCCGGACGTTGGCCAGCACGACGGAGGCGATCACGACGACGGGCAGCAGCCAGCACAGGCGCCGCAGCATCGCCAGAGTCGCGCGCATCTCCGTCGGAGGCTCGTCACGGGGGTCGGACCACAGCATGTTTCCCATGCTGCGTGCGCACGTACGGAGCGCGCCTGAGTACCCGTACTCATTCCCGCGCGGGCTCGTTCCCGCGCGCTCCCCCCGCGCGACGCGACCTGGACCTGGACCGCCCCTCAGCCCGGCCAGTACGTCGTGCGCCACGCCTTCGGGCCAGGGTGAGGCACGCGCCGCGGGACCGTACGGGCCGGATCCGACCACTCCTGGGCGGTGCGGGAAGCCGGTGCCTCCGCCGCCACCGCGGCCGCCCGGGCCCGGACCACCGCGAGCGCGGCGGCCAGCTCCTCGGGAGTCGGATTGCCCCGGACCACCTTGATCGGCGGGAACGGCGGGCGCTCCCCCCGCTCCTCTGTCGTCGTCGGATCGAGCATGGCGGACGGCCTCCTCACAGCGGGATGTTGCCGTGCTTCTTCGGGGGCAGCTGCTCGCGCTTGGAGCGGAGCGTGCGCAGCCCGCGCGTGATGTGGCGGCGGGTCTCGGACGGCATGATCACAGCGTCCACATACCCGCGTTCGGCCGCGGCATACGGATTCAGCAGCGCGTCCTCGTACTCCTGCGTCAACTCCGCACGCAGCTCCTCGCGTTCGTCGTCCCCCTCGACCCCGGCGAGACGCTTGCGGTGGAGGATGTTGACCGCGCCCTGCGCACCCATCACGGCGATCTGCGCGGTGGGCCAGGCGAAGTTGAGGTCGGCGCCCAGGTGCTTGGAGCCCATGACGTCGTACGCGCCGCCGAAGGCCTTCCGCGTGATGACGGTGATCAGCGGCACCGTCGCCTCCGCGTAGGCGTAGATCAGCTTGGCGCCGCGCCGGATGATGCCGTCGTACTCCTGGTCCGTGCCCGGCAGGAAGCCCGGCACGTCGACGAAGGTGATGACCGGCACGTTGTACGCGTCGCAGGTGCGCACGAAGCGCGCGGCCTTCTCGCTGGCGTCGATGTTGAGGCAACCGGCGAACTGCAGCGGCTGGTTGGCCACGACACCCACCGACTGGCCCTCGATCCGCCCGAATCCGGTGATGATGTTCGGCGCGAACAGTGCCTGCGTCTCAAGGAATTCACCGTCGTCCAGCACGTGCTCGATCGCCGAGTGCATGTCGTACGGCTGGTTCGCGGAGTCGGGGATGAGCGCGTCCAGCTCGCGGTCCTCGTCCGAGGTCTCCAGGTCCGCCTCCTCGGGGAAGACCGGCGGCTCGGAGAGGTTGTTGGACGGCAGGTAGGACAGCAGCGCCTTGACGTACTCGACGGCGTCCTTCTCGTCCCCGGACATGTGGTGCGCGACGCCGGACGTCGTGTTGTGGGTGCGGGCTCCGCCCAGTTCCTCGAAGCCGACGTCCTCGCCCGTCACGGTCTTGATGACGTCGGGCCCGGTGATGAACATGTGCGAGGTCTGGTCCACCATCACCGTGAAGTCGGTGATCGCGGGCGAGTACACCGCACCGCCGGCACACGGACCGACGATGAGACTGATCTGCGGCACGACGCCGGAGGCGTGCACGTTCCGGCGGAAGATCTCCGCGAACAGGCCGAGCGCCACGACGCCTTCCTGGATGCGCGCGCCGCCGCCGTCGTTGATCCCGATGACCGGGCAGCCGTTCTTCAGCGCGAAGTCCATGACCTTGACGATCTTCTCGCCGTAGACCTCGCCGAGTGATCCGCCGAAGATCGTGAAGTCCTGCGAATAGACGCAGACGGGGCGGCCGTCGACCGTGCCGTATCCGGTGACGACGCCGTCGCCGTACGGACGGTTCTTCTCCAGGCCGAAGTTGGTGGAGCGGTGCCGGGCGAACTCGTCCAGCTCCGTGAAACTGCCCTCGTCCAGCAGCAGATCGACCCTCTCGCGGGCGGTCAGCTTGCCCTTCGCGTGCTGCTTCTCCACCGCCCGCTGCGAGCCCGCGTGCGTCGCCTCCGCGGCGCGGCGTTCGAAGTCCGCGATCTTGCCGGCGGTGGTGTGACGCTGCTGATTTTCGAGGGCTGGGCTGCTCTGCTGCTCGGACATCTGCGTGCGGCTCCTGCTTGTGAGCGTGCGGCTACCGGTTCGTAGGCTATCCGCGAAGAAGCCGTTCGTCGGTGCGGCGTTGGCCACACTCGCACCGGTGGCCGCGAGTCACCCGCCGCGCAGGCGGCGCCCGGTGCCGCGCGCCTACGCTGGCGCCATGACGCCGAACCCGTCCGACCCGTCCGACCCGTCCGGTCCCTCCGAGCCGTCCGGTCCCTCCGAGCCGTCCGAACCGTCTCACCGGGCCGGCGATCCGGACAGCCGCTGGTCCGACCTCAGCCGGCCCCCGCTGAACCCCGCCTCGCTGCGCCGTGCGCTGACCGGGCAGGACAGCTTGTGGACGTCGCTGGACGTGGTCGAGCGCACCGGCTCGACCAACACCGACCTCGCACAGCGGGCGCGCGAGGGCAGCGCGCGCGAGGGCGCGGTGCTCGTCGCCGAGGAGCAGACCGCCGGCCGGGGAAGGCTGGAGCGGGGCTGGAGCGCACCGGCCCGCTCCGGTGTCTTCGTCTCCGTGCTGGTGGTGCCGCCGGTGCCGCAGGAGCGCTGGGGATGGGTGCCGCTCATCGCGGGGGTGGCGACGGCGAGCGCACTGGCCCGTACGGCAGGCCTCGACACGAAGCTGAAGTGGCCCAACGACGTCCTGGTCGACGTCGGGGGAGAGGAACGCAAGACCGGCGGCATCCTCGCGGAACGTACGGACGTGGCCGCCGGACAGGGCGAGAGCGGGGAAGCCGCCGCGGGGATCGTCCTCGGCATCGGGCTCAACGTCTCGCTGCGCGAGTCGGAGCTGCCCGTGCCGGCAGCGGGCTCGCTCGTGCTCGCGGGCGCACGGGCGGCCGACCGCGATCCGCTGCTGCGCGCGGTGCTGCGTGCTTTCGAGGACTGGTACGGGCGCTGGACCGCCGCCGACGGCGACCCGCTCGTCAGCGGGGTGCTGGAGGCCTACGCCGCCGGGTGCGCGACCCTCGGCCGCCATGTACGGGCCGAGCTGCCCGGCGGCGAGGAGCTCGTCGGGGAGGCGGTGGCCGTCGACAGCGACGGACGGCTCGTCATCGCCACGGAGGCCGGGGTGCAACGTCCGGTCTCCGCGGGCGACATCGTGCATCTGCGCGGCGACGGGGGGCACGGAGGGCGCGGCGGCACGGAGGCGTGACCCGGGCGCCCCGCACCGAACGTGCACCGGCGCGGGCGGCGGTCGCGCGCACCGTACGTGTTCCTCCCCCAGAGCCTCCGGCCTGGGAGGTGCCCCCAGCCGGTGGTCCGCTTCTGATGGTCCGTTCGCAGAGGGGCCTGTTCAGCGCGCTGCTGCCGTATTGTTGGCACGCGGCGGAGGGGACACGGATGTGAGGCGTCCCGGTGATCCCCGGAAGATCTCAGAAGAGAACGGAAGGGCAGTGCGCAGGGACGACCGGACCGGGCAAGGGGCGGACAGTGGCCGACGATGAACCGGACATTCCCGCGCGTACGTCCGGGTCGCAGTCCGCGCCGGAGCCGGAGCGCGAGCAGGGCCCGTCGGCGCCGCCCGCCGAAGCCGACGGGGCGGGCTCAGGGCCACACGAGCCACCCCCGGCACCGTCACCGGCGGTCCCCGGCAGCCCGGACGGTACGGACCCCCAGGGCATCTTCGAAGACGACGAGGACGACCCGAGCGCGCTCCGCATCGAGCAGCTGATCCTCGGCTCGAAGCGGCAGTACACCCCCTTCCAGGCGGCCCGGGCGGCAGGCGTCTCCATGGAACTGGCCTCCCGCTTCTGGCGGGCGATGGGCTTCGCCGACGTGGGACAGGCCAAGGCGCTCACCGAGGCGGACGTACTGGCGCTGCGGCGCCTCGCCGGCCTGGTCGAGGCGGGGCTGCTCAGCGAGGCGACGGCGGTGCAGGTCGCGCGCTCGACCGGGCAGACCACGTCGAGGCTGGCCGACTGGCAGATCGACTCCTTCCTGATGGGGCTCACCGAGCCGCCCGAGCCCGGCATGACACGGAACGAAGTCACCTACCCGCTAGTGCAGCTGCTCCTGCCCGAGCTGGAGGAGTTCCTGGTGTACGTGTGGCGGCGGCAGCTCGCCGCGGCCACCGGCCGGGTCGTACAGGCGCTGGACGACGAGGACACCGTGGCCAGGCGGCAGGCCATCGCCTTCGCCGACCTCGTCGGCTTCACGCGGCTGACGCGCCGTCTGGAGGACGACGAACTGGGCGAGCTGGTCGAGGCGTTCGAGACGACGGCCGCCGATCTGGTCGCCGCGAACGGCGGCCGTCTGATCAAGGCGCTCGGCGACGAGATCCTCTACGTCGCCGAGGACGCCGGCACGGCCGCCGAGATCGGGCTGCGGCTGATCGAGACCATGACGAACGATCCGACCATGCCCGAGCTCCGCGTCGGCATCGCCTTCGGCACGATGACGACGCGGATGGGCGACGTCTTCGGCAACACGGTCAATCTCGCGAGCAGGCTGACGTCGATAGCGCCCAAGGACAGGGTGCTCGTGGACGGCGACTGCCGTGCGGAGCTGGTCGCCTCGGGCGACGCACCGGAGTCGGAGAAGGAGACCGAGGACCTCTCGGACTACCGCTACGCGCTTCAGCCGCTGTACCAGCGTCCGGTGCGTGGCCTAGGCGTCGTCGAGCCCTGGATGCTGAACCGCCGCTGAGCCCGGGGGAGCACGGAGCGCGGCTCGCGGTCGCCGGTCCGTTTCCGTACGGCTCGCGGGCCCGGGTCCGTTCCCGGGTCCGTTCCCGGGTCCGGTGCCGGGTCCGGTGTCTGTCCGGGATCACGGCAAGCCGTCCCGGCGCCCGCGGGGTGACCGTACAGTTGCCCGGGAACTGGTGAGCGAGCGTCAGTCGGAGGGGTCATGAGCACGGTGAGCGAAGAGCGTTACGGCGAGTGGATCGCGGTCCGCAAGGAAGCCGGGACCTACATCGCGGAGCTCGTACTGGACCGGCCGAAGGCCATGAACGCCGTCTCCTCCGAGGTCGCGGCCCGCCTCGCCGAGGCCTGCACCGATCTCGCCGCGGACCGGGACGTACGCGTCACGGTGCTCACCTCCAGCAACGACCGGGCGTTCTGCGTGGGCGCCGACCTCAAGGAGCGCAACTCCCTCAGCGACGCGGAACTCGGCCGTCACCGGCCCACGGCCCGCGCCGCCTACACCGGTGTGCTGGACCTGCCGATGCCGACGATCGCCGCGGTGCACGGCTTCGCGCTCGGCGGCGGCTTCGAGCTCGCCCTCTCCTGCGACCTGATCGTGGCCGACCCCACCGCCGTCGTCGGGCTGCCCGAGGTCTCCGTCGGCGTCATCCCGGGCGGCGGCGGTACGCAGCTGCTGCCCCGCAGGGTGGGCGCGGCCCGCGCCGCCGAGCTGATCTTCTCCGCGCGACGGGTCGAGGCCGCCGAGGCACGCGAACTCGGCCTCGTGGACCACTTGGTGGAGGCCGGACAGGACCGTGCCGAGGCCTTCGCCCTTGCCGCCCGCATCGCCGGGAACTCGCCGGTGGGCCTGCGGGCCGCCAAGCGTGCGCTGCGTACGGGCTGGGGCATGGACCTGTGGGCCGGGCTGGAGATCGAGGACGCGGCCTGGCGCACCGTCGCCTTCTCCGACGACCGGACCGAGGGCGTGGCCGCGTTCAACGAGAAGCGGAAGCCGCAGTGGCCGGGCGAGTGGGGCGCTGACGGCTGACGGCGGACGGTTGCCCGGGCTGCCGGCTGCCGCGACGCGGGGCGGGACGGCTCCCTCCCCGGGATGCCGCCCGTCGCGCGTCTCCGGGCGTCGGTTAACCCGTACGGCAGGGTCCGCCCGCGGCGTCTCGCGGCGGCCCGTTCCACCGCAGCCGCGCGGCCGGGCCGGGGTTCCGGGTGGCCCAGGGGCCCCGGTGGACTCGAGAAGATTGTCCGTACTGGTCCTAGCCTGGCTCTCATGGGAGAGGACATACGCCTGCGAGCTGTCGCCGAACTGGCGCAGGCCATGGCGGGTGCGCAGCGCTTCTGCGAGGCGCACCCCCGCCACTCCACGCACCGCGAGGTCGCGCACGCCGCGGCCGTGCGGGCATGCTCCGCCATGGACGGCACGTTCGCAGCCCTCTCCGCCTGGGACCGCGCACGCGGCCGCCTGGACGTACTGGTCAACGTCGGCGAACTCGCCCCGGGCGAGAGCGAGTTCCCCGAGCAGGAGTCCTACCCGGTGCACGACTTCCCGGAGATCACCGAGCCGCTGCCCGAGCGGTGGGCGGCGGACGGCGAGGACGAGCCGCTGGCGTGGATCGAAACCGCGGACGGCCGGGGCGCCGCGGGGTCCGTGTCCCCCGGGCGTTCCGGGGGAGCCGGCGTCCCCGGTCTCTCCGCCGAGGGCGCTGACCGGCACGCCCGCGTGGCCGCTCTGCGCCGGCGTGGCCGCGGCTGCTGCGTCGTCGCTCCGATCGTGCTGCGCGGGCGCGCGTGGGGCGAGCTGTATGTGGCCCGCGGTCCCGGGGCGCCGGTGTTCGACCGCTCCGACGCGCACTTCGCGACGATACTGGCCGAGGTCATCGCCGCGGGCATCGCGCAGAACGAGCAGCTGGAGGAGGTCCGCCGGCTCGCCTTCACCGACCAGTTGACCGGCCTCGCCAACAGGCGGGCCATCGAGGGCAAGCTGGACGACGGGCTGGGCCGCCACCGCGAGGACGGCACCGTCGTGAGCCTCGTGGTCTGCGACGTCAACGGCCTCAAACGCGTCAACGACGAGTTCGGTCATGCCGCCGGGGACCGGCTGCTGGAGCGGTTCGGGATGGTGCTGTCGCTGTCGGGCGCGAAGCTGCCGGGCGCGCTGGCGGCCCGCCTGGGTGGCGACGAGTTCTGCCTGCTGACGGTGGGACCTCCGGCGGACCAGGTCGTACGGGCCGCCGAGGAGGTCTGCCGCAAGGCTCTCGGGCTGCGGGGCGGGGACGGCGTCTCGTGCGGCGTGGCCTCCACGGGCGACCGGATAGGGACGGTGCGGTCGGCCGCCCGTCTCTTCAGGCTGGCGGACGCCGCGCAGTACCGGGCGAAGGCGGCGCGGGCGCTGGGGCCGGTGGTCGCCGGGCGCGACGGCGGTACGGAGGATCCCGTCGTGCGCCTCGCGGACGCCTCCGAGGCGGAGGAGGCCGCGCCGTCGCCGCCTGCGGGCGACCGGCGTCACTTCCGCGGCCACACCGGGAAGCCGGACGAAGCGGAGACTCCGGATCCGGAGGTGCGCGCCTGGCCGGGGCGGCAGCCGGAACCGCCCGGCCATGCACGGCCGGGGCGGTCGCTCGAACGGCCCGAACCGCCGGACCCGGCGGACCCTCCGGACCTCGCGGGGCAGTCGAACCCTCCTGATTGCGCGGCCCGTGCGGCTCCGCCGGACCGGCCAGGCCCGCGCGTCCGCAGCCCCGAGGCGTGAGCGGTTGCCCGTACCTCGCCGGCCCGCGCCCCGCGTACCGTCCCGCACCCTTCACGCGTCACCCTCGTACGGGCCCGGGCCCGGACCCGGACCCGGACCCCGGCCGTGACAGGAATCGATTCACTCTTTAGGGTGCCTGAATATGAGTATGCACACCGTGGTGCTGGGCGACTCCGGCACGAGCCCCGATGACGTCATCGCCGTCGCCCGGGACGGCGCCCGCGTGAAGCTGTCGGCACAGGCGCTGGCGGCCCTCGAAGCCTCCCGGCGTCACATCGAGGAGCTGGCCGCCAAGCCGGAGCCCGTGTACGGAGTGTCGACCGGTTTCGGCGCCCTCGCCGTACGCCACATCAGTCCGGGGCTGCGCGCGCAGCTGCAGCGCAACATCGTGCGCTCGCACGCCGCCGGCATGGGCCCCCGCGTGGAACGCGAGGTCGTGCGCGCGCTGATGTTCCTGCGTCTGAAGACTCTCGCCTCCGGTCGCACGGGCGTACGTGCCGAGGTGGCGCAGTCCATCGCGGCGCTGCTCAACGCCGGGATCGTCCCCGTCGTGCACGAGTACGGCTCCCTCGGCTGCTCCGGCGACCTCGCCCCGCTCTCCCACTGCGCCCTGACCCTCATGGGCGAGGGCGAGGCGGAAGGCCCCGACGGGACCGTGGCACCCGCGGCGGAACTCCTCGCCGCACACGGCATCACCCCCGTCGAACTGCGCGAGAAGGAGGGCCTCGCGCTCCTCAACGGCACGGACGGCATGCTCGGCATGCTCCTGCTGGCATGCGCCGACCTCGCCCGCCTCTTCACCTCGGCCGACATCACCGCCGCGCTCACGCTGGAGGCGCTGCTCGGCACCGACAAGGTCCTCGCGCCCGAACTGCACGCCATCCGCCCGCACCCCGGCCAGGCGGCCTCGGCCGCCAACATGCTGAAGGTGCTTGCCGGTTCGGGGCTCACCGGTCACCACCAGGACGACGCGCCGCGCGTCCAGGACGCCTATTCGGTGCGCTGCGCCCCGCAGGTCGCCGGAGCAGGCCGCGACACGCTCGCGCACGCCCGTACGGTCGCGGAGCGCGAGCTGGCCTCCGCCGTCGACAACCCGGTCGTGCTGCCGGACGGCCGCGTCGAGTCCAACGGCAACTTCCACGGTGCGCCCGTCGCGTACGTGCTCGACTTCCTCGCTGTGGCCGCCGCCGACCTGGCCTCGATCGCGGAACGCCGGACCGACCGCCTGCTCGACAAGAACCGCTCGCACGGCCTGCCGCCGTTCCTCGCGCACGATCCAGGCGTCGACTCCGGGCTGATGATCGCTCAGTACACGCAGGCCGCTCTCGTCAGTGAGATGAAGCGCCTGGCGGTCCCGTCCTCCGTCGACTCGATCCCCTCCTCGGCGATGCAGGAGGACCACGTCTCGATGGGCTGGTCCGCGGCGCGCAAGCTGCGCGGCGCCGTCGACGCCCTCACCAGGGTCGTCGCCGTCGAGCTGTACGCCGCGGCGCGCGCCGTCGAGCTGCGCGCCGACGGAGCCAGGCTGACCCCCGGCGCGGCGTCACGCGCGATCGTGGACGCGCTGCGCGGTGCCGGAGTGGACGGGCCCGGTCCCGACCGCTTCCTCTCGCCGGACCTGGCGGTGGCCGAGCGGTTCGTACGTACGGGAGAGCTCGTCCGTGCGGCTCAGTCGGTGACGGGCGAACTCACCTGAGAGGCCCCGAGAACCCGCCGGCGCAGCCCAGGCGCGCGCGTCTCCCGCTCCGAGCTCTCAGGCCTGGGATCCCGGCCTGGGATCTCCGGGCTTGGGAGCTCAGGCTTCGGATGCCGCGGACGCGCGGCGGCGGGCGCGGACGATCAGGGCGCCGCCCGTCCCCGCGAGGCCGAGCGCGCTCAGCACGAAGGGCGTGGTGAGGCCGTCCTCGCGGAGCTCCGCGGCGCCCGCCTGCGCGTTGGAACGGGCCGGCGCCGACGACGGGGACGCCGCGGAATCCGAGGGCGACGTCGCCGCATGGTGTGTGCCGGCGCCCGGGCCCGGCGCCTCCGGGGTGGCCTTCGCGGAGGGAACGAACCAGAGAGCGCAAAGCACCGTCCCGGCCGCGGTGGCCGTCATCAGTGACCGGCGGTGAGCGGAGATGCTTGATCGTCCGGCTGCGGGCACGGAGGAAGCCCCTTCCAAGTGCTGTGGTGCGCCGGGCGCACCATGAACTGGCGGCACGACGGCCGATGTTATAGACAGCCGCGGGTCGTACGGAAGCCGCGCCTCCGTTCCGTCCTACGCTCCGGGCATGGCTGCTGACGAGACACCGCGTTCCGAACCGTCCGACACCTCCGCTCAGCCCTCGCCGCACATCCGGCTCCGCGTCGACCTCGTCGTCGAGATCGCCGACGCGGCGGCCCTGACCAGGTCCGCTCTCGACCACGTCGCCCGCGACGAGCTGATGCCGGACGAGGAGCGTGCGCACGCCGAGGAGATCATCGGCGGCGACGCGGGTGAGGCCCTCGCGTGTCTCGTCGACCCCTTCGACCTCGTCCGGGAACTGCCGGGAGTGGAACTCGCCCACGCCAGCTGGGGCAGCGAGGAGATGGACGCGGACGACCTGGACGCGTTCTCCTTTCTCGACGGCGCGGACGGCTTCGGGGACGAGGACGACCGTTTCGACCAGGATGAACGGGACGAATCGGTCAGCCGCCGGGATCGCGGGGAAGGCCCGGACCGCCTGGCCGAAGGAGTGCGGGAAGACGTGCGGGGAGAGGCCCACGAGGACCTCCACGGCGACGTCTATGAGGACCTTCACAGCCTGGACGGCGTCCGTCCCTGACCGCCCTCCCGGCAGGGCGGCCACAGTCGGCCCCGACGGGTATCAGCGCAGGTCACAGCAGTGTTCCCGGGGGCTTCCCGATGCGTACGTGTCTTGGAACACAGTTTTGTAACTCGTGGAACCGGTCACATGCCCGGGAGCGTTCCAATCCGTAGAGCCGGGTCCGCACATGTCCGGGTTGGTCCGGCAGGGGGCGTACGCGGTGATTTCGGGGAGCTTGGGATTCTGACGCATATGGAGAAGTCTGTGACGACGCTGGGTAGGCACCGTAAGGCCGCATCCGCCATGGCCATGGTGCTCGGCGGTGTACTCGCTCTGGGCGCCTGCGGCTCGTCCGGGGGCGAGGGCGACGACGCGAAGAACGCCAACTCGGAGGCGCACGGCAAGAAGAGTTCGGAGGCCCGAATAAAGATCGCGTCCAAGGACGGGTCGGAGGGCGCAAGCATCAACTCCGGCGGCGACGTCTCCGTGAGCAAGGGGAAGCTCACCTCGGTGAAGCTGACCGCCGTGGAAGGCGGCACCAGCGTCGCCGGCACGATGTCCGGGGACGGCAAGTCCTGGAAGCCGAAGGCGGAGCTGGAGCGGGCGACCCAGTACAAGATCACGGCGAAGGCCAAGGACGGGGGAGGCCGCAAGGCCGTCGAGAACTCCGCCTTCACCACGGTCTCGCCCGACAACAGCTTCATCGGCACCTACGCCGGTGAGGACGGCCAGACCGTCGGCGTGGGCATGCCGGTGTCGATCAAGTTCGACAAGGCGATCACGAACAAGAAGGCCGTCCAGTCCGCGATCAAGGTCAACTCGACCAGCGGCCAGGAGGTCGTCGGGCACTGGTTCGACGACACACGCCTCGACTTCCGTCCCCAGGAGTACTGGAAGCCCGGCTCGAAGGTCACCCTCGACTTCGCGCTCGACGGGGTGAAGGGCGCCCCGAACCTGACCGGCGTGCAGAAGAAGAAGGTCACCTTCAACATCGGCCGCTCGCAGGTCAGCACGGTCGACGTGAACAGTCACCAGATGACGGTCGTGCGCGACGGCAGCAAGGTGAAGAGCATCCCGATCTCCGCCGGCGGCGCCAAGAACCCGACGTACAACGGCAAGATGGTGATCTCCGAGAAGCACAAGGAGACACGGATGGACGGCGACACGGTCGGGTTCGGACGCAAGGGCGAAGAGGGCTACGACATCAAGGACGTCCCGCACGCCATGCGCCTGTCGACGTCCGGCACCTTCATCCACGGCAACTACTGGGGCGCGCCCTTCGGTTCGGGCAACACCAGCCACGGCTGCGTAGGCCTGAAGGACGCCCGTGGCGCCGACGACAACAGCACGGACGGCGCCTGGTTCTACTCGAACTCGATGATCGGCGACGTCGTCGAGGTCAAGGGTTCGCCGGACAAGACCGTCCAGCCGGACAACGGCCTCAACGGCTGGAACATGAGCTGGGCGCAGTGGAAGGCCGGCTCCGCCGTCTGATTCAGCGCAAGACCGCACTCGAAGAGGGGCGGGGCAGGGCCCAGCAGCCCGTGCCCCGCCCCTCTTCTGCTGCGCCCCTTCAGCCGCCGGCCTGGACGACGAGGGCGTCGTCGAACGCCTTGAGGTCGTCCGGCTTCCGGCTGGTGACGAGGGTGTAGGTGCCCTCGTCGACGACGACCTCCTCGTCGGCCCAGTGGGCGCCCGCGTTGCGCAGGTCCGTCTCCAGGCTCGGCCACGACGTGAGCCTGCGGTCGCGCACGACGTCCGCCTCGATCAGCGTCCACGGGGCGTGGCAGATCGCCGCCACGAGCTTGCCCGTCTCGCAGAACGTCTTCACCAGCCGCACGGCGTCGTCGTCCAGTCGCAGCGCGTCCGGGTTCGCCACTCCGCCGGGCAGGACCAGAGCGTCGTACTCCTCGGCCGCGGCCTCGTCCACGGTCTGGTCCACCTGGAAGGTGTCGCCCTTGTCGAGGTGGTTGAACGCCTGGATGCGGCCCGCAGTCGTGGACACCAGCCGGGGGGTGTGCCCGGCGTCCTTCACGGCCTTCCACGGCTCTGTCAGCTCGACCTGCTCGACCCCTTCGGGGGCCATGAGAAAGGCGATACGCATTTCTGGCCCTTCCTTCCACGCCGTTCCTTTCACGCCGCGCACGGCGCGAGCGGGATTCCTCGGATTCCTCGCTTACCCCGGCCGGGTCCCCGGCGTGGCGCGCGTCATGCCCGGTGGCGGCCGGTGAGGGCAGGTGACGCCCGGCGGCCGGGGAGCGGGATCAGACCGCCGCGTCGGCCTCGTCGAGAGCACGGTGCACCGTCGTGAGCAGTACGGCCGCGGCGGTGACGGCCACCGCGCCGAGGACGAACGGCACATGGGCGTTGTAGTGCTCGACGAGCTTGCCCGCGGCGAAGGGCGCGAGGCCGCCGCCGATGAAGCGCACGAAGCCGTACGTCGCCGAGGCGACCGGGCGCGGAACGGGCGCGATGCTCATCACGGCAGTGGTGACAAGGGTGTTGTTGACGCCGATGAAGGCGCCGGCCGCGATCACCGCGCCGGCAACGACCCAGCGCTCGTCGGGGAAGACGCCGATGACGGCCAGGTCGGCGGCCATGAGGAGCAGATTGCCGTAGAGCGTCCGAGGCGTGCCGAACCGGCCGCGCAGCGCCGGCGCCGCGAACACCGCGAAGACGGCGACGAGCAGCCCCCACGCGAAGAAGACCCAGCCGAGTTCGATCGCGGAGAGGTTCATCAGGAACGGCGCGTAGCCGAGCATCGTGAAGAAGCCCCAGTTGTAGAGCAGCCCGGTGACGCTCGTCGTCGCGAGAGCGCGGTGCCGCAGCGCCGCGAGGGGTTCGGTGAGCGATTCGGGGCGCTCGGGCACCTTCGTACGGGGGAGGAGCACGGTCGTGGCCACGAGTGCGACGGTCATGAGGGCCGCCACCCCGAAGAGGGGCCCCCGCCAGCTGACGTTGCCGAGCAGGCCACCGAGCAGCGGCCCGGTGGCGATTCCGACGCCGAGCGCGGTCTCGTACAGGACGATCGCACCCGCGAATCCGCCGCTGGCCGATCCGACGATCACGGCGAGGGACGTGGCGATGAACAGGGCGTTGCCCAGACCCCACCCGGCGCGGAATCCGATGATCCCGTCGATGCTGCCGGTGGCCCCGGCGAGCGCGGAGAAGACGACGATGAGGACGAGACCGAGGACGAGGGTCCGTTTGGCGCCGAGCCGGCTCGACACCCACCCGGTGACGAGCATGGCCACCGCGGTCACTACGAGATAGCTGGTGAACAGCAGAGTGACCTGGCTGGGCGTGGCGTCCAGCTGGCTGGAGAGCGCGGGCAGGATCGGGTCGACGAGCCCGATGCCCATGAAGGAGATCACGCAGGCGAAGGCGACCGCCCAGACGGCCTTGGGCTGCCGGAAGGGGCTCTCGGCGCGGCGGTGCGGGCCGGCGCCGGTGCCGTCGCAGGCGACGGCACCGGCTGTGGGTATGCGGTCCGGGACCGCGGGAGCTTCGGGCGTGGTGGTCTCGGGCCCGTTCATGTCGGGAAGGTCCCTTCGTTCGGTGAGCCGCCCGGTGGCGATACGGGGGTCAGGCCGGCGCCGATCGTCGGCCGGGGGAGGTCGGTGTACGCCACAACGGAATATATCGATGGCCACTACAACTACACAATGACAGGTGTCACGAACGTGCGAGGCGTGGAGCGGGAGTTGATCACCGGCGGGGGTGGTCCGAGGCAAGCTACGAAATCGTTTTCGTGAAGATCGCGATGAGTGACCTGCGATTTCCGCGCCGGGACAGTGGCCCGTTGGCGCCTGATGTTCCACTTCCTGTCGCCATATTCGGATGTGATCCGTGTGTCTGAAGTGTGAAAACCAGCTTCCATTGACGGGTCACAGTCAGACTTGTACGGTCCCGCACGAAATCGATTGCTCGCACTTTCCGCAGGTCGCCGGAAGGCCGGGGGAGTGGCGAGGGGTTACTGGGTTCCGCGCCAGCAGGGATGCGTATCTACGCGCGTCCCTGTCCCCACCTGGAAGGAAAGACCCCAATGACGTTTACCGCGAAGATCAGACGCAAGACGGTTGTCCGCAGCGCCACGGCTCTGGCCGCCGGTGTTCTCCTCGCGGGCGGACTGGCCGTACAGGCCAACGCCGGTGAGACCGAGGGCAAGGACCACCGGGCCAACGCCGAGGTCCTGGACGAGAAGTGCGCCGTCCCGCCGGACTTCGACGCGGCGATCATCAACACCGTGCACGACGTCGCGACCCAGCGAGGTGTCAACGACAAGGTGATGCTCGCCGCCTTCGAGGCGGGCTGGGTCGAGTCCCACATGAACAACCTCAACTGTGGCGACCGCGACTCCCTCGGCGTCTTCCAGCAGCGGCCCAGCGCCGGCTGGGGCACGCCCGAGCAGATCATGGACCCGGTCTACGCGACCAACGCGTTCCTCGACCAGGCCATCCCGAACGACCAGGAGGACCCGAGCATGACCGCGGGTCAGCTCGCGCAGAGCGTTCAGCGTTCGGCCTTCCCCGACCGCTACGACCAGAGCGAGGGCAAGGCCCGCGAGATGATCGACACGGCTGCCAACAGCTGACCTCCTCGGAGCGACGGCTCCGCCACGGGGTACGACGCGGCCCTGGCCGGGCCGCATAGGGAATGCGAGGTCGAAGGGAGCTGGGGACACCCCCCGGGCCGTCAGTCCCCCTGGCTTCGCCGGGGGGACCCCCAGGGGGACAGTCGGGCTCCTCGTGCCGTGACCGGCGAACCAATTGCCGTGACCGGCACTCGATGCGGAACGAGGCGAGCGGCCGTCCTGTCGGCGTCCTGATCCACGTCCTGATCCAGGTGCGCAAGGCCGCAGCCCGGTCCATGGCGGGCGGCACCGGAGCCACCGGTGCCGTCCGCAGTCCGGTCTCCGGGTTCGGGTCTCCGGGTTCGGGTCTCCGGGCTCGGGTCTCCGGTTTCTCGGTCGGAGCGGCCTCCTGCCGTCACGCCCCGCCCAGCGGAGCGGCCCGTCCCGGACTTCAGAGGTCCTCCTCCATGCGGATGGACGTGCGCAGATTCTCGTGCGCCTTGTGCGAACCGCCCTCGTGCTGCTCCAGCAGCACCGCCGCGATCGCGTCGAGCTTGCGCTGGAGGGCGTGCTCCGCACGTCGCTCGGTGTTCTTCAGCAGCGCCAGCAGCAGCAGACTCACCGCGGCCATCATGTCGCCCACGAAGATCATCCAGGCCACTGGCACAGGCGTCACGTGCACGACGACGAAGGCGACGATCAGGAGCACGCAGAAGCCGTAGAAGACCGGTGAACCCGTGATGTTGGATGCCGTCTCTGCCAGACGCTCGAACCGGCCCCGTTGGTCGCCGCCTCGCTCGGCGGGGTGCTGGAGGGTCATGGTCATCCGTTCTGTCGTTCCTGCCGGATGACGTGCGTGTACCCGGCGCCGCCCTGCGGTCACTCCCCCCGCTGCGGAAGACCGGCGGCCTGCCGCGGCTCCCGCAGCGCGTCGAGCGCGGTCTGCGGGGCGTCGGCGAAGAACCGGACCGAGGTCACCTGCGCCTCGCTGCCCAGCGGCCGTACGACCGTGACCGGTTCCGTAAGCTCCACCAGCACATTCGTACGTGAGGAGACGGCCACCGCGAGCCGGTCCTCCTCGACGGAGACCAGGCCGCGCTCGTTGTAGTTGTGCGAGATCCGCACCGAGGCCACAAGCCGCCGGGGCACCCGTACATCCAGGAAGGTCCCGTACCGGACGCGCAGTTCGGCCGCGGAGACGACATGCGGACGGGTCACGCCCGCCGCCCAGACCGCCAGCACCGCCACCGTCGCGTACAGGTCCAGTACGAGGACGACGACGCGGAGCCCTGCCGGTGCGCCCAGCCCGCGCAGCAGCACCTCCGTGCCGGCCGTCTCCAGGACCGTCACGAAGAGGATCAGCATCAGGAACGGGCTCTGTTCGCGCGAGTACGGAACGGCGACTGCGCCTCGCGGCACGCCGTCGCGGCGGCGGGCGGCCCACAACCCGAGACTCGCCATCCCCAGCACTTCGAACGAGATGAGCCGCCGAACCCGCGCGGGTACGAGACTGCGGAACACGCCGCGCAGGGCCGTGCGGCGGTCCGCGCCGCCGCGGAGGCCGTCCCTGAACAGCCTGTACGCGGTCACGCCCTCCAGCAACAGCACTGATATGACGGCCAGTTCGGCTGCTACGAGCAGCGGCGCCGGCAGTGGGACCCCGGAGACGAGCAGCACCGCCGTCAGCAGTTCCGCCGGGACGACGGCGAGCAGCGCGGCGCGGGCGGCCTTGAGCATCATGATCGGTCCCCTTCTCCGGTGCCTGTGCCGGTGCCGGTGCCGGTGCCCGTGCCGTCGCCGTCGCCGTCCGCGTCCCGCTCCCGCCGGGCGAGTGCGGCCACGGTCAGCCGGAGCACCTCGGCATGCGCACGGGGCATCTCGGCGAACACCCCCTCCGTCCAGCCCACTTGGTCCGCGCCGCCGCCTCCGGCCGCCCTGGCCACGTACGGGCTCCCAGGGCCGCGCGGACGCACCTGCTCCGGCGTCTGGTCGAGGTTCTCGAGCATCATCGACGCCATCCCGTCCGGGATATGGGCTGCCAGGTCCGAGGCGAGGGGCCCGATGCGGGGATCGTCGGGGGACGCGTCGGCGAGCTCGTCCATGCGCTCGTAGAGGGCCTGACCGCGTGCGACCGCCTCCGGCTCGGTGAGCGGACGCAGCAGATCGAGGAGGCGTTCCCGGTCCTCCGGCCCGGCCAGGGCACATACGAGCGTGAGCATCTCGCGGTCGGCCTCCGCGAACTTCGAGCCCCCGGCGGGCAGTTCGCGCAGCACCGCCGCCATGTCCGGCGACACCGCCGAGTCGGGGTGCAGCTCCGGGTCGGCCAGGAGCGAGGCGAGCCGGTCCCGCCGCGCGCCGATGGTCTCCTGCTGCCGCGCGAGGTCGGCGTCCAGCTCCATGAGCACCTCGCGCAGCTCACGGTCGCGGTCTTCCGCCAGCACCTCGCGGATCTCGTCCAGGGAGAGCCCCAGCTCGGCCAGCCGCCGTACGCGCGCGAGCACCACCGCGTCGCGCAGCCGGTAGTCGCGGTAGCCGTTGGGGCGCCGTACGGGTTCGGGAAGCAGCCCGAGGCGGTGGTAGTGCCGCACGGTCCTGGTGGAGACCCCGACCAGGGCGGCGAGCTCGCCGATTCTCATGTCTCGATTGAAGACCTTGTCGTTGCGTCAAGGTCAACCGCGCGCCGCCGGCCGGTCCGTCCGCCTCGGCCGGCGGGTCCCGGCCCTGTCGCCCCGCTTGCCCTACTGGCCGACGCGTCCGTCGAGGCGTTCGCGCAGAAGGTCCGCGTGGCCGTTGTGGCGGGCGTACTCCTCGATCATGTGCACCAGCACCTCCCGGAGCGTGAGCTGCGCCCCGTCGTGCGTGACCGCGAGATCCATGTCCGGTGCCTCCTGTACGAAGCGCTCCGCGAAGGCGACCTCCGCGCGCCACGTCTCCCAGGCCTCCGCGACGACCTCCGGGTCGGGCACCGCGCCGTTGAAGTCCGCGTCGCGGTCGGCCTCGGTGCGGAAGTGCCGCTCTACGTCCTGGCCGGCCAGCACCCGCCGGAACCAGCTCTGCTCCACTCCCGCCAAGTGGCGCACCAGGCCCAGCAGGGAGAGGTTGGACGGCTCGACGGAGCGCCGCGCCAGCGCCTCGGCGTCGAGCCCGGAGCACTTCATCTGCAGCGTCAGGCGCTGTTCATGGAGGAAGCCGGTGAGCGAGGACCGCTCGTCCTCGTAGCCACCCTCGGAGCGGGGGTCCTCATCGGGATGGACGAACATGTCCGACCATCCGAAGCGCCGTCCGTGCTCCTGCCCGTGCTCCGCTGCCGATTCCGCGAGGTCCGCCATCCGCCGAGCATCGACGATCCCTGCCCGGACCGCCACGGATTTTCGTACGGCTCCCTAGGCCCGCACGGCCGTACGGGTCGGGGCGCGGGCGGTGCGGCAGGGCGCCGGAGCGCACCTGCGGCTCGTTTCGCCGGTGGCGGAAGAGGACGCCGCGGCGGTGCCGGCACTGCGCCGCGCTTCTAATCTGAAGTGGTGAGCAGCCACGCGTCCGACCGAGCCCGCGTCATTCCCCTGCGCCCGGGCACTGCCTCTGCGGTGCCGGGCGCCGGAAGGGCCGTGCCGGCCGCCCCGGCGACGGTGCCGGCCACCCCTGCCGCCGTGCCGGGGGCAAAGGAGCCGCTGTGGCGGCACGTGGTCGGCGGTGTGCTGCGCCGCGAGCGCCGCGCCCAGGAGCGCACGCTCAAGGACGTCGCCGAGGCGGCCCGGATTTCGATGCCCTACCTCTCCGAGGTCGAGCGCGGTCGCAAGGAACCCTCCTCCGAGGTGCTCGCCGCCGCTGCCCAGGCCCTGGGGCTGGGCCTTTCCGACGTACTGGAGCTGGTACAGGGCGAGTTGGCCCGCCTCCCAGGTCCCGCCAGGCGCGGCAGGCCCGGTGCCGGCCCCGCATCGGCACCGGCACCGTCCCCTGCTCCAGCACCGCCCCCTGCCCCGGCCGCATCGCCCGGTGGCGCACGCTCCGGCCCGTCCGCCGCCGCGGAGGGCGAGGACGGCGCGGCGGACGGTTCCGTATCGGCGCTGAACACACCGCGGACCGGGACGCGGCCCGCTGCCCCGCGGCAGGGCGACGTACGCCTCGCCGCGTGAGCGACGCAGCCGGGAACCGCCGCGACGGAACCGCCACCCCGTGGTCTGCACCGCGTCACGCTGCGGCCGCCGCCAACTGCCGTCGGGAGAGCACCTCGTCGGCCAGTCCGTACGCAACCGCCTCGTGCGCGGTGAAGACCTTGTCGCGGTCCATGTCCGCACGGAGGGCCGCGACGTCGTGATGCGTGTGCCGGGAGAGGATCTCCTCCACCTCGGAACGGATCCTGAGCATCTCCTTGGCCTGGAGGCTGAGGTCCGAGACGGTGCCCCGGCTGCCGCCGCTCGCCGGCTGCCCCAGCAGCACGCGCGAGTGTTCGAGCACGAACCGCCGCCCCGGGTCGCCGCCCGCCAGCAGCACGGCGGCCGTCGAAGCCGCCTGACCGACGCAGAAGGTCGAGATCGGCGCACCGACGAAGGTCATCGTGTCGTAGATCGCGGTGAGTGAAGTGTAGGAGCCGCCCGGGGAGTTGAGATAGATCGCGATCTCCTGCTCGGGCGCTGAGGACTCGAGATGGAGGAGCTGCGCGATGACGACGTTCGCCACGCCGTCGTCGATCTCCGTACCCAGGAAGATCACGCGCTCGGACAGCAGCCGGCTGTAGATGTCGTACGCCCGCTCCCCGTGCGGCGTGCGTTCGACGACGGTCGGAATCGTGTACTGGCTCATCTCAGAGACCCACCCTCCGCTTCGAGGCCGCCGGCCGGACGTCGTCCAGTGAGCGCACGACGCGGTCGACCATCCCGTATTCCAGGGCTTGCTCGGCGGTGAACCAGCGGTCGCGGTCGCCGTCCCGCGAGATCGTCTCCTCGCTCTGGCCGGTGTGCTCGGCGGTGATCCGCTCGATCGCCGTCTTCATGTACTCGAGGTTCTCGGCCTGGATCGCGATGTCCGCAGCGGGTCCGCCGATGCCGGCGGAGGGCTGGTGCATCATGATCCGCGAGTTGGGGAGCGCGTAACGCTTTCCCTCGGCGCCCACGGTGACGAGGAACTGCCCCATGCTCGCCGCGAACCCCATGGCGAGGGTGGAGACGTCGTTCGGGATCAGGCGCATCGTGTCGTAGATCGCCAGGCCTGCCGTGACGGAACCGCCCGGGCTGTTGACGCAGAGGCTGATGTCCGTACGGGAGTCCTCGGCGGAGAGCAGCAACAGCTGCGCGCAGATCCGGTTCGCGGAGACGTCGTCGACCTGGCTGCCGAGGAAGACGATGCGCTGCGTGAGGAGTTGGGCGGCCAGGTGATCGTCGAACCGCGACGGAAGGGTGTCGCCCTCCTCGGCCCGCGGCGGCGACGCGGACCGCGTCGCTCGGAGCTGTGAGTGCTGCGGGTGCGGTGAGTGCTGCGAGTGCTGCGGGATGACGAGTGGCGACATCGGGCCTCCTGATCGTGATGTGCGGCGGGCGGATTCGCCGCGCTCACTTCACTCTTGGCCCGTTCACCCCGCCGCGTCCGGAATCTCGGCCCTCAGCAGATTCGCCGACGGCAGAGCCCGCGCGGACGGACTGAGCGAGTGCGGCGATGCGAGTGGCGCCGCGCCGCATCGTGGGCGGGCCGATCGGTCGCGCCCCGTGAGTGGCGCGGCCTGTGAGACGCGCGGCCTGTGAGTCGCGCTCCCCGTGAGACGCGCGGCCCGCTTCATCACATCCGGACGCCGGGCGGCGTGCCTCAGGGGCCGCCGCCCCGTCCGGCCGGACGCACCCTAGACGACCGCCTCGGCGTGCCAACGGGTCCCGAGGTCGCGTATCAGCTCCTGCGGATCGGCCCCGGGGGCGAGCAGCGCGAGGAGTCCCCTTCTGCCCTCGACCGGCTGCCCCGGTGCGGTGAAGCCGCGTTCGCCGAGAAGCGCGGCCTCGGCGCCGTCGGCCGCCGCGAGTGCCGTGCGCAGGGCGGCGGTCTCCTGCTCTTCACCGGGATCGCCGTCCACCGTCGTGGTCTGCGTGGCGGCGAGGCCGAGCGCATGGCGAGCCCCGTCAGGCTCCGTCGATCCGGCGAGTGCCGCGGCGACGACCGACAGCGCCTCCGGCCGTACGCCGAGAACGGCGGCAAGCCGGCACGCGACCTCGCACCCGAGTACGGCCGCCTCCGCCGCCCGCTCACCGTTGCGTATCGCCGCGACTGCCGCGGCCGCGGCGACCAGCGGATGCCTGCCCGAGCGCGTCAGCCCGGCCGTGGCTCCGAGTACGTCCGCACGCGGGTCCCCCTGCGGGTACGCCGACCTCAGCGCCGCGACGTGCGGGTCCTGCTCCGGTCGGGTACGGGAGGCGTCCGCGCGGCCCGGGACCGCGGAGCGGAGTCCTCCGGGCACCGGGGGGCCTCCGGGCAGGACGAATCGAACCAGCGAAGTGCTGACGTCGGTCATCGGTTCTCCTCCCCGGAGCAGGCGTTCATGAGAGCGGTCAGGTAGCCGGGTCCCTCGCCCGTCACGGCCTCCACGACGGAATTTGTGTCCTTCCGGGCAGCACCGGCTCGACGAGCCGGGAGACCTTGGTGTGCAGGTCCGCCTCCGTCATCGGCATGTCCTCGCTGCCGCGTGCGGCCGGAACGTGCTGCCGCAGGGTGGTGCCGTCCGCCATGGTGACGACCACCTCGGCCTCCGCACGTGCGCGTTCCGGCGCGGCCCGGAGCGCCACCTTGCTCCGCACCTGCGTCATGGACTCCGACCTGACGAATTCGTCGTCGTACGCGGAGAGTTCGACGATGCCGAGCAGCAGACCCGCCGCCACGCCGTGCACGGTGGAGAAGCGCGCCCGCAGGCCGTCCGACGGGTCGGGGTCGCCGGTGAGTTCGGGAACCAGCGGATGGCAGTGGACCTCGACGCCCGACGGCCTCGGTGATCACCTCGGCGATGCGGCTGCTGGCCAATGAAGTCCCTCTCCCATGCTGCTTGTTGCCGTCGTTCGTTGCGGTCCGCCCGGTCCCGGGGGCTGTAGACCCCGTCCCCGGGTTCACGGGCCTCGGTCACTGGCTTTCGGTCACTGGCTTTCGGTCACCGGCAATCCGGCCACCGGCATTCGGTCACAGGCCCACCATCGGTCCGACCGTCAGAACCCCGGCCACCAGGACCGTCACGCCGAGTACGTCGAAGACGATCCCCGTACGGACCGTGCGCGTGATGGGGACGAGCCCCGAGCCGTACACGATCGCGTTCGGCGGGGTGGAGACCGGAAGCATGAACCCGTAGCCGGTCGCCGCGGTGGCGACCAGGCCGGGGATGAGCGGGTCCACGTGAAGTGCCTGCACCATGGGCAGGACGATGGGCAGCACGATGCCGACGCTCGCCGTGTTGCTCGTCGACTCGGAGATGAGTACGCCCGTGACCGCCGCCAGGATCGTCACGCTCGTCAGCGAGGAGACGCCGATGAGCTCGGACAGTCCGCTGCCGAGCGTCTTGGCGAGGCCCGTCTCGGCGCTCAGGGTGCCGAGCACGATGCCGGCACCGAAGAGCAGGATCGTGCCCCAGTCGATCTTCGCTGCGTCGGACCACTCCAGCGTGGCCTTGTGCCCCGGCCCCGGCAGGGGGAGGCATCGAACAGGTCGGCTGGCTGATGCCCGCCCGCTGGGCCGTCGCCGGCGCCGGAACCACACTCGACCTCGCGCACACCATGCCGCCCTGGGACCTCGGGCGGCCGGACGAACTCGATCCGCTGTGGGCCCACACCGTCACCCAGTGGGGCTTCGACCTCGGCGTGCTCCCGGCGCTCGGCACGGCCTGCGGCTTCGCGGTCGCCCGCCTGCTGCGCCGGCACGAACCCGAGGTCATGCGCGGCTGGGCCGTGTCCGCAAAGTACCGACGCCGGAACCTCGGTTCAGGTACGGCACGTTGATACCGCGCTGGTTTGTCCGCCCGGTTTGTCCGCCCGGTGTGTCCGCCTGGTGTGTCCGCCTGGTGTGTCCGCCCGGGCAGAAGGGGCCCGGTCTGCGGCCTCCGTCGTGCTGATCGGCTTCGCGGGCGCACGAATCCCGCCTCCCGCTCTCCCCGCCCTGACCACTCGGGGCTCAGGCAGCGCATACTGGACTCACGATGACGAAGCCTTCCGCGCCCCGGCGCCACCTGCCCACAAGCCCCTTCAAAGCTCCGGCCGACCCCGTGGCCAAGCACTTCGCGCCGGGAGACCGGGTCTCACATGACCGGTACGGCCTCGGCAGGATCATCAGCGTCGAGGACGGGATCGCGGTGCTCGTCAACTTCGGCTCCCTCCAGGCCCGGATCGTCAGCCCGTACACGGGAATGGACAAGCTCTGAGGTCGTGACCGTACTGCCGTCGGTTCGGAGCTCCGCCCGCGCAGAACCCGACGTGAGAGATGACGCACTGCGGGCTGCTGATTCCGGACCGGCCGGGTTGTGCCGTGGCTTCACGGAAGGGTCAGGATGCGCGGGCCTTCTTCAGTGATGGCGACGGTGTGTTCGATGTGGCTGCTCGGCTGCCGTCGGTGGTGAGCAGGGTCCAGCCGTCGATTGCGGCGTAGTAGTCATCGCTGCCGCCGGCCATGAGCATGGGTTCGATGGCGAGGGCCAACCCGGGGCGGGGAAGCCGCGGCCGGGGCGTCCCCGGTTGGGGACGTGGGGGTCCTCGTGCATGCGCCGCCCGATGCCGTGCCCGCCGAAGTCGGCGGGCATGCCGCAGCGAGCTTGCTGCGCGATCGCGCCGACGGCGTGGGAGATATCGCCGATGCGGTTGCCCGGCTGGGCTGCGGCGATGCCCTCGTCGAGTGCCTTCTGGGTGGCTTTGATCAGCTCTTGGTCGGCGCGCCGGGGAGTGCCGACGGTGAAGGTGATCGCGGCGTCACCGGTCCATCCGTCGAGTTCGGCGCCGCAGTCGATGCTGACCAGGTCGCCGTCGCGCAGACGGTAGTCGGTGGGGATGCCATGGACGACGGCGTCGTTCACCGAGGTGCAGATGACCGCGGGGAAGGGCGTGGGGGCGAAGGAAGGTCGGTAGCCGAGGAAGGGTGAGTGGGCACCGGCCTCGGCCAGGACGGTACGGGCCGCTTCGTCCAGCTCTCGCAGCGAGACCCCCACGTCTGCCGCTTCCCGGACGGCTGCGACGGCTTGAGCCACAGCGCAGCATGGTGGATGTCGCCCTGGCCGCGGGGGTATCGGCGGAGACCCTCCGCAAGATCGAGACCGGCCGTGCGCCGACTCCGGCCTTCTTCACCGTGGCCGCTCTGGCGATCGCCCTCGGAATGTCCCTGGACGATCTGACCGCCGCTTGCGCGTACGAGGCCGGCGATGCCGACCCGGCACTGTCGGCCTGAGCCTGCGCCTCACGGGAGGGCGTCGACTGCAGCGTGGCCCTCCGTTCCCGCCGGTCAGCGTTCATCGACCGACGTGAGGAAGTCCTCCAGCAGCGAACTGACGATGACTGGCTGCTCGAGGGTGCTGGAGTGTCCGGCATCGGGGACCACTTCCAGGCGTGCCCCGTCGATTCCGGCCGCGATCCGTTCAGCCTTCGCCGGCGGGGTGGCTATGTCGGCCGCGCCGACGATCACCAGTGTGGGGAGCGCGATGTCCGCCAGTTCGTCCCGGACGGGCGAACGGTCCGCCACGCCCAGCACCGCCTTACGGACCCCCGCGCGGTCGCAGCGCCGCAGGCGCTGAGTCCACTCGCGGACAAGCGGTTCGCTCGCCGGAGAGGACAGGAAAGCCGCCCCGAACATCAAGGGCAGAACCTTCCTCCGTACCGGCGTGATGCCGACGAGCCGGTAGACCGAAGCCAGGAGCCGGTACCGCTTGGCCTCAGTGGGGTCCTCCTCGTCGGCGCTGGTGTCCAGCAGGGACAGCGAGCGCAGCAGTTCACCACGGCGGGCGGCGAGACGCTGTCCCACGAAGCCGCCCATCGACAGACCCACGAAGTGGACGGGGGCGAGGCCGAGTTCCTCGATGAGAGCCACGGCGTCTTCGGTGAGGGTGTCCATGTCGTAGCCGGAAGAGGTGGCCGGGCTGTCGCCCTGCCCGCGCCAGTCCAGGGTGACGCAGCGGTAGCGCCCCCGCAGGGCCTCGATCTGCGGGTGGAACATCCAGCCGCTGAACAGCAGCCCGTGGCCGAACACGACGGTGGGAGCGTCGGGCCTGTCCGGGGGAGCTCCCGTGTCCGTGTAGGCAACCGTCACACCGTTGAGCTGGAGGGTCGCCATCTTTGACTCCTTGTCAGGATCAGATCGTTCGTGACACGGGCCGTGCTGTCGGTGCCCGGACCGACGGGGTCCGGGACCTCGGTACGGCGCCGGGGCCCAGATGCAGGACCGACCGCGGACGCAGCACAGGGCCTTCTCGCTGCTCGAAGCTGCGTATCCCGGACCCCATGGGAAGTCAATGGTGGGCGCCGCACTCCCCGACCCGGTGGGCGCGTGGGGTGGCGATGCCACAGACTCCGGCGTCGTCCGAGCGGTTGACGGGAGGGCGTTGACAGCAGCGGCACGGGGTGGAAAGTGCACAGCCCTCGGAATGGGGGCCGATCCCACCAGGCGTTGCCGGTGCGGTCTTGAGTAGAGATTACTCATCCGGGATTCCGCCGGCTTCGTATCTACTGGCGCGTATGAATGCGAACGGGGGCTCGGCGAGAATCGAGCGGTTTCTGATACGCAACGGACTTCCACAGTTGGTGCCCGGATGGACCGCACGCACCCACGTGGTGCCCCGGATGCTCCCCTCTCTCGCCTTCTTCGCTGCGTTCATGGTGGTCACCATCACCCAAGACGGCGGCTTTCTTGAGATATCGCCCTTTGGGATCGGTCTGGCGGCAGGAATCACCGTATGGGCGTTGTGCGGAAAGCTCCGCGCGCACATGTGGGAACTCCCACGATGGGTGGTTCTCGGGATCACGATCCTTTTCCTCGCCCTGCCCGGGACCGTCGTTCTGCTTCACTATGCGGCCGACCGGGAGGCATGGGTGGCCACAGGTAATGAGGCGGGCGGCATCCCCCCGGGCCTTGCCGCATTCCTGATCGGAATTCTCACAACAGCTACAGCGATCGGCTGGCTGGTCGTCAGCTACGCCGGAGTGCAATTCGGCGTCGTCGCTCTCATCCGTATCGCATTCATGCAGTCCTTGGGCGATCTCAGGAACTCAGGACGACTTCACGGCCGGGCTCTACCCGCCATGCTCTTCGTCACCTTCCTCGGCTTCTTCGCAGGAGAGATGTGGCAACTCGGCGCCCACCTCACCTGGCTGCGCACGGTGCTGGTCCTGTGCCTGTTCGCCCTGGTCGCCACGGCGGCCGGGGCCAGCCACCTGCGGGACGAACTCGAAGCCCTGGAAGATGTGAACCTCACCAGGCGGCAGATGCGCAACGTGCTGACCGTCCTGGCGACCCGTCAGCTCGTTCAGGCCACAGTCGTCGGTGTGGCCATCTTCGCCTTCTTCACCGTGCTGGGCGTCGTCGCCGTCGATCCGCAGACCGCGGAGACATGGGTGGGCGCCAAGCCCGATGCTTCGGTCATTCCCGGTGTACCGCAGGCCCTGCTGCGGTGTGCGGCACTTCTCGCAGGCTTCGGGGCGACGAACTTCGTGGTGAGCACCATGACTGATCGCGACGCGCGCAGCGAGTTCTTCCGCCCGATCGTCAGCGACCTGGAGGAGAGCCTGCGGCGGTGGGCCGAAGCGACGCGGCCGGCGCCCGAACCCGTCGCGGCCTAGGAGGACGGCGCGCTGCGACGAGCGCGGGTACGCCATCCGCGGCACCGTCACCACGGCGGCGTTCGTCGTCTGGCTTCGCTCATGAGCGGGCGGACATCGCTCTCCGCTCGCCCGCATCAGTGACTCTCCGAGGGCCGGCCGCCCTCCACGTCGGCGAGGGCTGGAGGCTCGGCCGGGGTGTGGCGCGAGGGGCCGCTCTCGGCCATGGCGCTGACAGCGGTGATGAGGAGGGTGGTTGCGACACCGCCGAGAATCGCCACCGAGGGGTTGGCCAGATCCAGCGCAACGGCGGACAGGGACGCTGCGAGGCTGTAGCCCACGGCCCCGACCGCGTACATGACGGAGTACGCGGCAGCGTGAGCGTGTTGGGGCAGGCGTTCCCGGAGGCTGAGGTTGCGGGTGACCATCACCCCGGACTGGAAGACGCCTGCCAGGAGCAGGCCGGCAGCGATGCCCGGCATGCCGGGAGAAGCGGTGACCAGGCTGAGGCACCCGGCGGTGACGGCAAGGAGCACCAGACTCTGGGCCCGTACAGAGCCAGGCCAGGTCCGCAGGCCGTAGCAGAACGCGCCGGCCGCGCTGGCCAGCGCGAAGCCGGCGAGCAGCGGTCCCGACCAGCCGACTGCGACATTCCGCTCCTCGAGCAGGGCCGGCAGGACCAGTTCCGCGGTGGCCAGCATCGCCATGGCGGCGGCGCTGGTGAGATAGACCGGCCAGCCGGAGAAGAGGGTCCTTGTCATCGGCACGGCGGCACGCTCGGCTCGGGCGGATTCCGGCTCCTGCTTCTCCGGCAGCCGGAGAAGCAGGGCCGAAGCGGCGGCCGCGAACAACGCACCCAGGATCAGCGGGGCTCCGGAGTGGACCTGTAGGGCCAGGAGGACCACAAGGCCGGGCGCTGCGGCCCAGATGATCTGCGTCAAGGTGGCCTCTGCGCTCAGTGCGCGGGGCACCGCGTCGTCGGCCACCAGCGGGGTGAGCATCGCGCGGATGCCGCCGGGGCAGGCGGCCGGTGCCGCACCGGCCAGGAAGGCGAGACCGATCCGTACGGGGGAGGGGGCGGATCCCGCGAGCGGCAAGGCACCGAAGGCGAACGCCCCCGCCATGAGCCCGGCTGACATCGACCGCCTCATTCGGCCCTGGCTCAGACGGGCCCCGAGCAGGGGTGCACCGACCACCTCCCCCAATACGTACGCGGAGGCCAGGCCCGCGCCCAGGGTGTAGCCGCCTGGGCTCTGCCGGCTCAGAAACACCAGGGCCAGCGGCGCCATGGCCACCGGGACCTTGCTGGCGAGCGCGACGAGACCCCATAGCAGCAGCTCTCGAGTCATCAGGTCCCTGTAGCGGGACTTGAGTGCCGACAACTCCATCAACCCTTCACGCAGAGCGAAGCGAAACGGTCGGCAACAGCCCCTCCGGTCTCCGGTTCCCGAACGTGCCCGGCGTCCCGCGTACGAAGCCGGGTGCCGTCGCAGCGATGGGTCTGCCGGTGCCCACTGGTCTACCTCCCGACCGAGACAACCAACGCGTTGGGAGTAAGGCATGGGCCTCATCCACATCGAGATGTTCGCAACCCTCGACCTCGTCGGGCAGGCGCCCGGCGGCCCCGACGAGGACCCGGTGGGGTTCCCGTTCGGCGGCTGGCAGGCGCCCCTGCTGGACGAGGTCGCCGGGGCGCAGATCGGTGCCGCGTACGAGGGCACGGACGCGCTCCTGCTCGGCCGGCGGACGTATGACATCTTCGCCGCCTTCTGGCCGCACCAGGAGGGCGGCGAGGACAGCGAGATCGCCACGCTCTTCAACAGCGTCCCGAAATACGTGGCCTCCCGCGGCAGGCCCGACCTCTCGTGGGCAGGGTCCACGCAGCTCGGCCCGGATCTGGCCGGCGCGGTGCGCGAGATCCGCGACCGGCACGAGCACGTGAAGGTCGTCGGGAGCCTGAACCTGGTGCAGACCCTGCTGCGCGAGAAGCTCTTCGACCGTCTCGACCTCTGGGTACACCCGATCGTGCTCGGCGTCGGGAAGAAGGTGTTCGACGGCGGCGCGGTGCCCACGAACGTCACACTCCTCGAACCGCCGGCAGCCGGTCCGAAGGGCACCGTGTATCTGCGCTACGGGCTCGCCGACGGCACGCCCGGGACGGGGGACATGAGCGCACCCGATCGCGGCGCCGGGCGCGACGACTGAAGCCGCCCCGGCAGCTCGTCAAGTACCAAGCCAGAACAGAGCAGGGTCCCGGCACCAAGCCACAAGGCCCTTGCTGCAGATCTGAACAGCCGCCAACGCACGACGCTCGGCTGGGAATCCCAGCCGAGCGCCTGCATGAACTGCTTGTTTCTGTCGCTGGTCGACCGCGACGTGGATCTTGGTGGTCAGCCCGTGCAGCCGGGGATGGCGCCTGGGGGTGCGCAGTTGTCGGGGGTGTTGTTGGTGACGCTGCCCCCGGTCAGGCGTACCTCGCCGCTTTCCTCGAAAATGCCGCCACCGCTACCGGGACCGTCTGTTGCGGTGTTGGCGGTGACCCGCGTACCGACGAGCCGCGCAATGCCGTCGGCGTTGGAGAGGCCGCCGCCGTTGTCGCCGGCTCGGTTGTTGGTGATGGTGCTGGAGGTGAGGCGCAGCGTGGAGTTACCGGAGCTGTCGATGCCGCCGCCGTCGATGCCGCTGGTGTTGCCGGTGATGGCGGTGCCAGCGAGGGAGGTTGTGGAGTCGATGTTCTCCAGACCGCCGCCCGCCGCGGCGGCAGTGTTGTTGCGCAGAGCACCCGACGTCATGGACATCGTGGCCCCGTTGTTTTCGATACCGCCACCGAAAACTGCCGAATTGTCCTCGACCGTGGTCTGGGTCAGGCTGAGCTGGCCGGCGAAGTTGTGGATTCCACCGCCAACTCCCGCCGTGTTGCCGCTGACGGTGCCGCCGTTAAGGGTGAGCGTGCCTCCGTTGAGGATGCCGCCGCCCTCATTCACCTCTCCGCCGGTGATGCTGATCCGCGACAGGTTGAGGCTCCCACCGCTGGCGACTTGGAAGATGCGGAAGTTGTCGGTGGCGTTGGGGGAGCGGCGGATGGTGGCCCCTCCGGTGGCGGAGATGCGGACGTTGCCGGTGATTTCCGGGAGTCCGTTCTGGTCGTTGTCGGGTGTGGTGAGGGTGTAGGTGCAGCCGGTGGCGAGGGTGATGCTCTCTCCGGTCATGTTTGCTTGGTTGATGGCGGCTTTGAGGGCGGGGATGTCGTTACAGGGGACGGCGGTGGCCGCGTGTGCTTGTCCTGCGGGCAGGAGTGCCAGGCCGAGTGCCAGGCCGACGGCGGCGCTCAGGCCGCTTCGTCTGATTGCTGTTTTCATGCGGAGAGTCCCATCTTCCATGAAGGGGGTGGATGGCTACGTGATCACTCCGGATGATGCTGTGACACCCAGACGCCGGTGATGGCCGCTGCTGCGGGGCGAAGATGATGGGCCATCAGGCGCGTCTGTCGCGGGAGCAGCTGGCCGGCCCTGGGTGTGCCGGCAGCCTTTTCACTCCGGGAAAATGATCCCCCGTCATGAAGGGTGGAGAAGAAACCACGCCGCCCTTGCCTCGGGTGTGGCCCAGGTGCCGGGGTGACCGGCAGCGGCAGGAACCCGGCGGTTCGCTGCCGGTAGCACACCGAGTGTGCGGTCGACTCTCCAGGGCGGACGGTCGTAGAGGCTCTGGACAGCCGTCATGGTCGCGCAGGTCGTACGACGAGCAGGTCAGCCGTACCCATCCGCCCAGCCCGGCCACAGTCGTTGACGGCCCAACTCCCGTTCACCTGCCATCGCCGCCGGTCTGATCCCTGCGCTCAGCCGGCCGCGCATGACAGTGGAGTCCACACTCACCTGCCGGCCCGCCATTCTGCCCGCTACACCTTCACAACGCAGACGCGATTTCCTTTACCACACCCATAGGCCCGCGTGAGGACGACGTAACGAAAAAGCCAGACTCACGAGTCATCAGATAACCTCCGGTAACACCGACGAGTCATGCCGAAAACCCCGAGAACACGGGCGCCCGCGAGGCCCGCGATCATCACCGGAGCAACGAAGATGACCTCCCCCTCACCGAACAGGCAGTTCGGTCCATGAATGACTTCCTCGAACCGCGCTTCCTCGCCGTGTGCCTATTCATGCTGTTCATAGGTGCCTGCCTGTTCCTGGCCATGTGGGTCAGCCCGGATCTGCGCATCAGAGACGGCTTCTTCCGCGAGGGCAAACAGCTCGGCAACGTGCCCACCGGCCTGGCCTTCGCCAGCGAGATAGCGCCAACCGCCGCCGTGCTCTACTTGATCGGCACCGTCGCCGTCAGCGGTCTCGACGGAGTGATCCTCTTCCTGTGCGCGGCTGCGTCTCCCGTGCTGATGCGCTACTGGCTGGCCGGCAGGCTGCCGTCGGCCAGAGGCCGGACCTTCGGCGAGATGGTCACCCGCCACTTGCCGCACGGGTCCGCCAAGCGCTGGGTGGGGGTCGCGTGCCTGGTGGCCGTCGTGCCGCTGCTCATCGCGCAACTCCAGCCGCTCGGCCATGCCGCCCAACTGATCGGGCTGAGCGATACGTTCTCCCGGCGGCTGGTCGTCATCCTGGCCGGTGGTTTGATCCTCGCCTGTGCCGCGATCGGCGCCGCCCGCGGCGCAACCATGCACCAGATCGGAACGGCCGCCTCCTTCCTGCTGATTGCTCCGGTGATGGCGGTCATGGTGCTTCTGCGCTTCGACGGGGACATCGGCACCCTGTTGGAGACCGCCGAGCGGGAGCAAGGGGGCGCAGGGGCGTATCTCGGCACCGGCGGTCTTTTCGGAGAGGGCATCGCCGGCCACCTGGACCTCCTCAGTTACGCCGGCTGCGTGCTGGTCGGTGCGGCCTTCCTGCCGCACATCGCCGTACGCCTGGCCGGATCACCGGATGCGCGCAGCGCCAGGAAGGCGGCCGGTGTGGGGGCGGCCGCTCTGTGCTTCCTCGTCAGCATGGCCATGTTCCTCGGCTTCGGCACCGCCGCCCTGGTCGGGCGCGAGGAGCTGGCCCAGGAGGGGCCGTTCGGCGGCGTGAACCTGGCATTGCTCGCCATGGCCCTGGACGGCAGTGACACCGGCGACGTTGGCAAGCTCATGTTCTTCATCATGTGCGCCGTCTTCCTCACGATTCTCGCCTCCGCCTCCGTGCTGCTGCTGTCCGGATCCGCGTCGATCGTGCACGACCTGGGCCTCGGCGGCAGCGCCGAAGTGGAACCAGACGCCCGCCGCGACGGAGGAGCGGTGCGGGCCCGGCTGGCCATGGTGGGCCTGGGCATCGTCTGCATCCTGGTCGCGGCGCTGACGATCGACGTCAGCCCCCAGTTCTGGCTGGTCCTCACCTACACCCAGACGGTCTCGACGCTGCTGCCGCTCCTTGTGTTCAGCCTGGGCAAGCGGCCGGTCCCCGCCGCTGCGGTCAGGTGCTGCGTCCTGGTGACCACCGTGATCAACCTGGTCCTGATCTCCTTCTCGCCCTTGGTCTCGGGCACCACCCACGCGCTCTTCCCGTCCGCCGACTGGAGCGTGTGGCCGATGACCTCTCCGAGCCTGCTGAGCGTGCCGGCTGGATTCTTGATCTGCACGGCCTTCAGCAGGCGCACACGGGCCGACAAGGACGCAGCGGGCGGCGACGAGCACGGCCAGCCGGTCACCGCACCGCTTCGCCACTGATCCGGCCCCGGGCGGGTCGGTCAAGCAACGGATCCGTAGCGCTCAGCGCCCTGCCTCAGCTGTCCTCCTCCGAAGTGCGTCGACCACCGGTCTCGCAGGAGCACGCTCGCGACTTCGGCCGTCAACGACGCTGGTCATACGGCAGTGGGCCGGCCCGTGGCGGGGGAGATGAGTTTCCCCCGGTGCACGGCGAGGACGATCGCGCCAACACCCGCACTTGCGACTGCGGTGGCGATGGCAAGTGCAGCCCCAGCCTCTTGGGCCTGAAGCCCCGCCAGCATCGTTCCCAGAGCGATGCCGAGTTCCTCGGCCGAGACCATCCACATCATGGAAGAGACCGCTGTGCCGTGGGGAGCGTGGGTGTCCAGCAGCTCGAACAGACAGACCGTGATGGGCGCCAGGGCTCCACCAGCGATGACCAGCACGACTGCCAGCAGAACCCCGGCAGGCAGCAAGACGGCCGGGGCGAGAGCGAGGAAGAGCCAGAGGAACCCGATGGGGTAGCCGGTCGCCGGCTGTGTCCGCCGCCGCGTGCCGAACCATGCACCGGCCATCGCGCTGCCGAGCCCGAGGCAGGCGAAGAGCCAACCGGAATCGGCTGCCGATCCGTGCTCAGCAGTACGGGCAGGAAGTCCCACCGTCAGTGCTCCAAGGCAGACCCCAGCAGCGATATTGGCCAGGAGCAGCAGCCGCAGACTGCTTGTGGCCAGGACGGCGCCCATCGTCCGGGCGCTGGACGGCGCGGGAGCTGCCGGCCCAAGCCGCATGACGACCAACAACGTGCCCGCAACGAGGAGAAGGCCGGCGGTGACGACGCCGGAACGTGCAGACCAGATGGCCGCGGCAGCCGCAATGAGCGGCCCGCACACCTTGGCCACCTCAGTGAGGACAGCGTCCATCGCATAGGCGCTCCGGACGAGGTCCTGCTGAACGACGCGGCTCCACAGCGGGCGGACACTGGCCACGATGGGCGGAGCGGCAGCCCCGGCGAGCGCGCCGAAGAAGATCAACGGCAAGGCAGTTGAGGCCGTGGCCAGCCCAGTTACAGCGATGACAGTTGCCAGCGACAGCACCGCCAATGGAACACGATTCCCGTAGCGGTCGACGAGATGCCCGCGTACCGGTGCGGTCAGGGTGCCGCCGATACCCCAGGCTCCGGCAACCAGCCCTGCATCGATGAAAGAGCCAGATGATCCATGGCCCAGCAGCACCGTGGCCAGCGGGAAGGTCGCGAAGCCGAGCTTGCCCGCCGCGGTGGCTGCAATCAGTCTGCGAGCCGTCCCACTCCGCAGGAGATCGGCGTAGGCACGCATCACCACATGCTCGCACCCGGTCGAACAGCTCAGCCAGGGACCGCAGTTCTCCTTCGCGCTCACCCTGGTCTTCAGCCTGCAGACTCGGCGAGGGGGTTCGGGCGCCGCGCAGGCAAGCCGAGCCGGCAGCAACCCTGTCACGCATCTTGCAGTGGATCGCCCAGACTGCGCGCCCGCCAAGCGCCCCAAAAACCCTCAGTCGCCGGTCAGTTGCTTCGGGAGACGAACGCTGATCGCAGATCAGTCCTTCGCTTCGCGGACGTCCTTTCCCTCCTCGGCGAAGGCCTTGAAGTCCTGCATGTGCTGTTGCGACTGCTTGCGGAAGGCGCCGGGCATCAGGAGCCCGACCAGCCGCATCAGCAAACCGCTGAACCGGTATTCGCTCTCGCTCACCCAGAGCGTCGTCTCCGGGCCGGCTTCGGTCAGCCGCTCGCGCACTGCGCTCCACATGCCTTCGCCGACGATCTCGCGGTCGAAGTGAACGACGTGACCTTTCGGGATCGCGCGCAGGTCTGCCGGTTCCCGGCGCGTAATGGTCTCGGTGCACTCGATCTTCTGCTTCCCCATCTGCATCACGACTCGCGATTTGGTACCGACCTGCCCGTGCACCCCGCTCAGCGGCTCGTGCAGTACCAGACCTCGCAGCCATTTCGACATGTGTGCCGGGTCGGCGAGCAGCTGTACTACCCGCTCCCGCGGCAGGGCGATCTCGATGGAGACGGTGTACTTCATGGCGGAGTTCTCCGGGTTCCCGAGTGAAAAGACATGCACCTGCAGCCTCGCCTCATATTATTCAGTCACGGCATGTCAACGATTCCCCTCGGTCCGCGTGGTCATGGCGGCTGTCCATCACACGCGCAAGCATGGCCACGGCGCAGCCAGGTGTCCGCAGAGCATGCCAGCCGGACCAATCCGGACAGGAAAGGCCATGGCGGCGACATTGCCGCGTCCCGGTGCGGGGACTGCGAGCCTGCCCTCTCGTGAATGCTTGCGGGCGCCAAGTGGCGGCCCACGAGGCTCTCTGCGAAGCGTGCAGTGCAGTCGTTACGTGATTCTGGGGAGCACTCCCGCAGGGCCGTTGCTGAATACCCACATGCTTTTCACGGGAATGGTGTGACGGCTGCATGGCGCATGGCGCAGAAGGTTGTGCGGCTGGCTGGTCCCGGTCGTATGCGGAGCAAGGCGGGCATCTCACTCTCCTCGTTCTGCGCCCCGCGGCGTGCGGCGGTTCAGGGCTCTCGGGCCTGGCCTGCACCCGGCCCCGTCGGCGCCGCGGGTTATCGCAGGCTTTGAGCGAAGCAGCCTGCGTCCGAAGATCGCTCGGGTGCCACACGCAGAGTCGGAGGATCGTGCGGGGCGTTGAAGGAGGTGAGTTCGTGCTGGCAGCAGGGCGGTACCGACTGGTGGAACTGCTGGGCCGCGGCGCCATGGGAGAGGTGTGGCGGGCCCAGGATGCCGCTCTCGGACGTGACGTCGCCGTCAAGCTGCTCCTCGAACACACGGCAGCGCCGGAGGCGGCGGAACGTTTCCGCCGCGAGGCGCAGACCGCTGCCCAGTTGAACCATCCGAACGTGGTCGCTGCCTACGACTTCGGCGAGGAAGACGGCCGTGGCTACCTGGTCATGGAACTGGTGCCCGGACGCAGCCTCAGGGAGGAGTTGGCCGAACGTGGGCCGCTCGGCGTGGAGCAGGCGCGACGTTTCGCGGGGCAGGCTGCCAGCGGTCTGGCCTCAGCTCACATCCACGGGGTGGTGCACCGGGACATCAAGCCGGGCAATCTGCTGCTGACCGCTGATGACACGGTCAAGGTGGCGGACTTCGGTATCGCCCGGGCGGCGATGGAGGCAACCTCAGCACTTACCACCACCGGGGAAGTCCTTGGCACCACCGCCTACCTCGCCCCGGAGCGGGGCCTTGGCGGCGATGCCGGCCCCGCGAGCGACGTGTACGCGCTGGGCTGTGTCCTGTACGAAATGCTGTGCGGGCGCCCCCCGTTCACAGGAGAGCCGGCCGCGGTGGTGTACCAGCACGTCGACGCCGCACCGCAGCCGCTCACTCACGTGCGCTCCGACATTCCCGCGGCGCTTGCGGATTTCATCCTCCTCATGCTGGCCAAAGACCCCGCCGCACGTCCGACGACCACGCAAGTCGCCCACTTCCTCACCGGGGACCCGGTGGCCTCCAGCCGCAACGGGTCCTCGGGCGTGACGGAGAAGGAAGCGGAGACTTCGCGGTCGACACTCGCCTTGTTTCCAGCACAGGGGCAGCGCTCCCGCCGGTCGGCCATCACCGTCGTGGCCGCAATGGTGGCCGTGTTCATCACCGCGTGTCTGGTCGGCTTTCAGCTCACCTCGGGTTCGGACAAAGGCGACCTAGCGCCTGCCCCATCCAAAACGCAATCACCTTCACCCCGGCAAGAAGACCCCAGCACAACCCCGCCGCCCGACGAGGCACGGGAACACCACGGCGGCGACGGGGAGAAGGCAGCGGAAGATGAGCGCAAGCGGCGAGAAGAGGCCGCCAAGAAGCTCGCGGAGGAAGCCCGCAAGGCAGCCGAAGAGAAGCGTAAGCAGCAGAAGGAAGCCGCGAAGAAGGAAGCCGAACTACGCAAGAAGCAGTGATGACGGCTGAACTGAGCCCAGCCGCACGTCCGAACCCGAGTGGCCGCGTGCGCGGCTGTGTTCGCCGCCTTCGACGGCTTGCCGCGGATACACCGCCCCCGCTCGCTGCCACGCCGAACAGCTCCGCTCCGGCTCCCCGGCCGAAAACGCTCCGGGGCCTGCGACCAAGGCCTCCGCCTGGCCATCCCGGTGCGTTCGAGACACGTACATCCCAGGGATTGGAACGTCATGAGTCATGCCCACGAAGCCGCTCGCACAAGCCACCGGCAGGGCGGACCCCGTAATGAGGCGCTCTCGAAATGGACAGCCTTCGTCGTCCACACAGTCGCCGACATTGCCGCCGCCTTCGTGGGCCTGTGGATCGTCCTCTACTTGTTCGGCGCAGACCAAGCCACCTTGTTCGTTCAGTACGTGCGGGACATGGCGTACTGGCTCGCCGGCTGGTCCCAGAACATCTCCACAGTTGATGACGGACACCTGCGCCTCATCCTCAACTACGCACTTCCCGCTGTCGTTTATCTCTCCATCGGGCACGGCATCGCCGCGAAGATCCGACACACAAACCGACGTGGCGTCCACAGACCGGCCTGACGGCTGACCCTCCCGCCAACGGACCGGCGGCCGAGATACCCCAGAGCTCCCGGACCGGCGCCTACCGCCGCACACCGCGGAGGCCGACGACGGAGTACGGCGCACACACGCAACCGACCGTCCCCAGCGGGCGCATCCGGCAGCAGACCACCCAGGGAAAGATCACCGTCGGCGTGATGACCCGAAAGGTGATCAGCCCTCAGAGGGCGCGACCCTGATCGGGCAGGAGACGCCGGTCCCTACGAAGGTGTACCAATGTGACCCATGGCCAACTCAACGAGGCGAGCAGCGATCTACTGCCGGATCAGCCAGGACCGCGGTGGCGCCGGACTGGGCGTCACCCGCCAGGAAGAAGACTGCCGGGCCCTGAGCGCCCGCAAGGGCTGGGACGTCATAGCCGTGCACACGGACAATGATGTCAGCGCCTACTCCGGCGCACCGCGTCCCGCTTGGCAGGAACTCTTGGCCGAGGTGCGTAGCGGATACGTCGACGCAGTTGTGTGCTGGCACGTAGACAGGCTCACCCGCTCTCCGCGCGAGTTGGAAGACGTCATCGATCTCGCGGACCAGCACGGCATTGAACTGGCCACCGTCAGTGGTGAGATCGACCTTGCCACGCCGACTGGCCGCATGATCGCCCGCATGCTGGGTGCGGCGGCCCGGCACGAGGCTGAGCACAAGGCCGAACGGCAGAAGCGGCAGCGACGGCAGGCAGCGGAGGCCGGGAAGATAGCCGGGGGAGGGAAGCGTCCGTACGGCTACGAAGAGGACCGGATCACCGTGCGGGAGAGCGAGGCCGCCGTCATCCGCGAAGGCGCTCGACGAGTGCTTGCCAGTGAGAGCCTGGCCAGCATTTGCCGGGACTGGCAGTCACGCGGAATCGTCAGCCCGGCGGGCAAGCCCTGGAAGCCCAGCGGGCTCCGCCGGCTGCTCGCCTCGGCACGTATCAGCGGGCGACGCGAGCACACACCGCGGGCATCGTGGGAGGGCACACGCCCGCTGCTCGGAGAGATCGTTGCCGATGGCGTTTGGCCCGCCATCATCAGCCATGAGGCTTCGGACCGGCTTCGTGCCGTGTTGGCCGACCCGGAGCGGCGCAAGCGAGTCGAGGGCAGCAAGCGTCACAGCTACCTCTTGTCGGGCATACTCCATTGCGCCAAGCCGAACGAGCATGGGAATGCGTGCGGTTACGGCATGGTCGGTCGCCCCCGATCCGGCGTACCGAGGTACGTCTGCCCGAACACCCCTGGTACCGAGGCGTGTGCCGGTACGGCGACCAATGCCGAGAGGACCGACGACCACGTTCGGGACATGGTGCTCGCTGCGTTGGAGTCGCCCAGGTTCGTAGAACGACTCCGGAGCCCTGATACCCAGGGCAATGAACTCTACGAAGAGATCCGTACCGACGAGGAAGAGCTGGAAGAGCTTGCGCGCGATGTGGGAGAACGCCGGATCAGCCGCAAAGAGTGGATGGTTGTGCGCCAATCCATCGAGGAACGACTTGAGCGCAACCGCGCGAAGCTGGCGCAGGTGTCCCGGACGGCCGTACTCGTGGACTTCGTCGGTTCATTCGAAGACATGCGAGCACGCTGGGAGCAGCTCAACAACTCCCAGCGGCGCGCCATCGTCACGGCTTGCGTGCGTCGCATCGACGTCGTCCCCGCCGATCCCCGGAAGCGCTGGGACCCTGACCGCTTCGTATTCGATTGGATTGCTTAGCCCGAGAGCCATCGGAACACTGCTCTGGCGGCACCAGCGCGAAGACGCGTGCAGCTCGTTCGATCACAGCGAGATCTTCGATAACCGGGGGCAGTCCCTGACGGGCGCGGGAGGCAGTCACTCGCCGCCTCAACTCATCCGGCACCAAAGGCGCCTCCGAGTTCGGTTCTCAGCGCCTCACGATTGGCCGCCAGATCCTCAGCGACTCCGACAGCGATGAGTGCGGCGCCGGGCGAGTGGCCGGAGCCCGCGTAGCGCCAATTGGCATCGGTGATCGCGTCGCGCTCTTCCTCACCGGTGACACCGAAGGTGCCTTGCTCATGCTGAGCACGCTCTTCACGCAGTGCAGCGTAAGTCGTGGAATACGCACGGGATTTGGTGAGGATGTGGCCCCGGTAGCCGAGCGAGTGAGCCCAGGTGCGCAGCCTCAGCGGCTCCAGCTCCGCTTTTCCGCCGAGTCGCCAGCACGTCGCCATGAGCGTTCGGACGTGAGGAGAGACGGGCGCACAGGTGATGTCGTCGAGGCTTGTGATGCGGTGATCGAGACCGGCCGCGGTGTCCGCGGCTCCCTTGGTCACGTACTTCGCCACGTAGGCGGCTACAGCTTCGTCGCTGAGCTCATTTCCGTCGTCGGAGGCGTTCAGCGGTCGGACATCGAGCTGTGCGCCCCACCGGAGTTCGTATGTACCCAGGGCTGCCGTATCGGGAGTTGCGAGTTGCACGGCGGTCGCGGCGCTGCGTACGGCTGCGGTCAACTGGTCTGCGGAGATCCAGGAGGGCGGAGGGGAATCAGGCCCGTCTGCACCATCCAGGCGGAGGACGGCGTGTACGTGGACGGCTGCTCGCCGCTGGAATTCGGCGACCTTGGAGTACGAGAGCCGTACGGCACGGCGCAGGCCGCGACGCGTGCGGCCAGCTTGAGCAGCGAGGTGGTTGTACAGGTTGTCGGTGAAGGCCTTCCACAGCCGTCCGGCGTGCGCGTGCCAGAGGACGTGGGCGGTGTAGTCGTAGCAGCGGGCGCACAGGGGTTGGCCGACGAGCTGGTCATCCGGAGCGTGTTCCGCATGACAGCCGACCGGTTCGCCGTGCGCGCACGGCGCGGAGTCACGTCGCGGACGACAGGGCCCGTCATCGGTGGTTCGGTGAACCGCGCCGAAGCTGGGCGCGGTGAGGGTGATGAACAGCCGGGGGTGAGTGCGTACGCCGTCGGGCACGTTCTTGCCGCCGAGAAGTCCGGCGCGTACGAGGTGGAAGGTGTCTCCTGCGTGGAGGCGTGAGCAGGACGGGCAGACGGTGGCGCGGCGGTTGCGGCACCGGACGAGGAGGCGTCCGCCGGGTTCTGCGGATGTGTCGTAGTGGTGGAGCAGTTCGCCGGTTGAGGCGTCGTGTGTGGTGGTGGAGCCGGTCAGGTGGATCGGGTGCGCACATCCACCAGTGGCGGTGATCTGTTCCAACCATCTCGGGAACAGGGGGTCTTGAGCGAGGCGTATGACTTCCTGGTCGATGAGGGGGAGCCGACGAAGGCGCGCCGTACGCTCCAGCACGGCGCGCCGGTCGGCCGAGGTGTTCTCGGCGGTGATGGTGGTGGGTCCCTTCCGGGGTGGGCCGCCGCAGCGGCACAGATGGATGAGGTTGGGTGCGGTGTGTCCATGGCGATCACTCCTGTCTGAGTGGGTTGTTCGCTGTGTTCAGCGGATGGTTCCGGCGCCCCGGCAGACTCGGCAGCGGCGTCGGCGGCCGGTCCAGGTGGTGCGGGTCCCTTCGCCCTTGCAGTGCGGGCAGAGCACTCGGCGCATCGGCATCAGCTGGCTCCCTCCTCAGTCACCGATGAAGCCGCCGAGCAGCCAGTTGACAACGGCGACCACGGCCCAGCCGATGGGCGTCATGGCGGTGTAGAAGCCGAACAGGCCGATCAGTACGGCTTCCCAGGCCCGTACGTCGCGACCTCGGACGAGGAGGACGGTGATGATGCCGAGCACCACCACGAGAGGCATGGCCATGCTCATTCCGGCCCACCTCCCGTCACGGCTGCTGCGAGGAACGGCAGTTGCGGGGTGCGATCCGCATGGCTGATCGCTGCATCCCGGGCATCTGCGGGAGTGGTGAGGTAGGAGCGTGCGCGCACCCAGCCCCCCGAATCGGCAGCGGTCACGGCGACTCCCTTTTCGGTCGTCTCGATGTCCTGCGCCACTGCGACGGCGTCCTTGTGGAGGTCGCCCAGGGTCATCTCTGCCGTACCCGGATCGTTGACGCGGTGACAGATCCGGCCGCCGAGCTGGGCCCGCAGCGCGGTGACACCGGGCCCGAGGTCCGAGCCGACCCGTTGTCCCGCGACCACCAGGTAGACGCCGAGAGCTGCGCCGAGTTGAGCCAGGCGCAGCAAGTACGTTGAGCACTGCTCCGCCTCGCTCCTGTCCTCCTTGCTGCCGTTGGTCAGGTACAACTCCGCCAGCTCGTCGACGAGCAGGACCACGGGCACCGGCCTGGCCTTGTCCGGCAGGTCCCAGATGGAACGCGCGCCGGCCATCCGGCAGGCGGCCATGCGCTCTTGGAGTTCGGTGACCAAGGCGCTGAGCACCGTCACGGCCTCCCGGCGGGATGTCGCCAGCGCCGACAGCCGCTCCGCGAACAGCCCCAGTTCCATGCCGCCCTTGCAGTCGATCCCGAGCAAGGCCACCGGTTGCGGGGCGAGTTGAGTGACCAGCCGCGCCAGCAGCGTGGACTTGCCGGACCGTGTGGCACCGACGACCAGCCAGTGCGGCACGCGGCGGAAGTCCACGACCCAACTGCGGCCAGTCTCCAACGCTCCAACGACCGCTGACAGCAGCTCAGTCGAGGCAACCGCAGCCGTACGTGACTCCTCCAACGGGTCACGTGCCGTTGCCGTCATCACGATCTCGCCCCGCTCGGGGGAGACCACCCGCACCGCGTACGCCCGCCAGGCGTGAGCCAGGGCGTCAACTGCTTCCAGGAACGGCGCCGGAGTCTGCCCGGGGTGAAGCCGTGCCCGTACTCCCAGACCGTTCGGCAGCGGCCGGGGGAAGCTGAGGCGGGGGACGCGCGTACGCAAGGGCTGGCCCCTGACCGCCACATCCCCCAGCACTCGACGGGACGGTTTGAACGACACGGCAAGGTCGTTGAGGTGCGCGACCTTGCGCCAGGTGAACAGGACCCGCAGCGCCATGAGCGGGTAGCCGGTCACGTACCAGTGCCAGCCCGGCCGCTTCGCGCGTACGCGGTCGCTGATGACCACGATCCAGGCGAGCACGGCCAGCGCGAACGCCAGCAGGACGGGACGTTCCATCAGGCCCCACCCGCCTTTGCGGACGAAGTGCCCGCCGGCGCCGGGGTGATGGCTGTGGCGCGGAAGCTGATTCCGTGCCGGTCGCCCATCGACCAGGCGAAGGCCTCAAGCCCGGTCACCCGGACTTCGACGCCTTCGACCACGCCCTTGGGTTCGCCGGGTACGGCGATTTCGATGACCGAGACCCTTCGGCCGTCCTGGCGCACCATCACGGCGACGGTGTAGATCGTGTTGCCGTCCCGGTCCTTCTTGATCTCTCTCGTGTCGTAGTTGCTGAACTTCGTCTCCGGTGCCACGGCGCACCGCAGTACGCCGAGCCGGGATGTGTCCACAGGTATGGACTGCATGAGTCGTGGCCCTCCTTGGCCTCCAGACGACAGCCAAACTGACTGACGTCACTCGTACTTACGAGTGACGACTATGCATGTCTTGACGCCGGGGCGCAAGTGCTTATGCTGACGAGTGACGTGACACGGGATTAGCGTGAGCCAGCGGCGTGCGCAAACCCCGTGTCTCATACGGCATCGCGGACACCGCGTCGATACGACAGCGAGGCATGGCATGGGAGAGATCCAGCGCCCCGGAGCGCTCTACCGGCAGGTTGCGGCAGCTATCCGCGATGCGATCGCAGCTGGCGAATACGAACTGGGGAAGCCGCTGCCTTCCGAGGCGCAACTCATTGAGCGTTACGGGGTCTCGCGTCCCACGGTGCGCAACGCCATCTCGGCACTGAGGGCCGAAGGGCTGATCGAAGTCGTCCACGGCAAGGGCAGCTTCGTACGCGGCGCACCCACCGCCGTCACGACCATCGACCGCACCGTCACGCGTGACGACGAGGGCGCCTACTTCACGGACTACGCCACCTGGGAGCTGAAGGAAGAGCCGACCGTCTACCGCACGCACGCCAACGCGGAGACTAGCCCGCCCCTCGAACTCGACCAGGGCGAAGCCCTGTTCGGCGTGGACCGTCTCCTGACCGATCCCGACACCGGCACACGCCTGGCGCACCGACTACTCATCCCGTTCGCCACAGTTGACGGCACAGAACTGGAAGACCAACCCGACGCGGCCCCCGAGCACATCTATGCCATCCTTGACGATGCCGGGCACAGCCTGTGGTGGACCGAATCCGTGCGCGCCCGCATGCCACTGCCCGAAGAGCGCGCCACCCTCGACATCCCGGAAGCCACACCCGTCATCCACACCACCCGCATCACCTACGGCCGCGACAACCGCCCGCTGCTCCTCGAAGAGCTACGCATGAGCGGCAACCGCGCCGAAGTCGCCTACCGCATCACCATCGACACCCCGCGAAAGCTCCGCGCCGTCCGCGACTGACGGTCCCCACTGTCGAAACCTGTCTTCACTTCCTCAAGGGCGCGCCTACGGCGCGCCGGCGGCCCTGCCGCCCTCGGGCGCGCTGCGGCCTTCGGCCGGTCGCGCCCGAACGGCAGCCATACCCGTGAGGAGTTGAGGACCATGGTCACTTCGCGGGCGCGGGCGTTCGAAGGGTACTGGGACGGTCAGGCCCCGCGCCGCGATGGGCGAGATGCTCAAGGAAGCGGCTCGGAGTCGCTGACGGATGCAGCAGAATGCGGCAGGGTTGTGTCAGCCGATCGAAGCGCGGCACACGGGAGTTGAGGGTTGAGTCAGGTACCGCCGACGGCGGAGGTCTCCGCCAGACGCCCGAGATCATGGATGTGGCACGCCCGGCGTACCCCGGGCTGGCCTCGCAGACTCCTGTTAGTGAGCGTGCTATTGGGCTTGCTCTTCGTTCCCTTCGCCTATATCACCGCTGAATCATATTTCACCGAGTGCCGTAACGGATGCGCGAGTGATTGCCCACCAGAGATTCCCGAAGCCGACTGCCCGGAACACGAGGCAGGAGAGGCAATTGAGATGATCTCCGCAGTGGGAACGGCGGCAAGCGGAATCGGCGCCCTCGTAGCCGTGGGCTTGTCCTGGTACACGACGCTCCGCCGCATACCGCCTATGCCGCAGACACCGCCGATGCCCTCCCAACCTCCTGAGCCGCCCGAGAGCGAGGGCTACATGTAGGGCGCCAGCATGCGCCCACGGTCCCGATCTGTGTCGGCTCGCGGACGTTGCTGCAACACCCTGGGGTGTTGCAGCCGTCTGTACCTGCGCCGCGCGATCGGCACACTCGGACACAGCGAGAGGGAAGCGACTCACCCAGCTGAATACCTCGAGGGAGCGGCCGGGTGAGACGACCGTCAACTCTGGTCATGAAGCGCTGGCAACTCTCTGCCGCTCGGGCGCACTTTCTCGGACTCGCTGACTCGCAGACGGTCAGCTATCCGGGGGTCCTGTGCAATCTCTGGGGTTAGCTGAGCTTCATGCAGAGAGGTGACCTGCATGAGCTGCTCGACCGTCACACCTCGGACGGCACCACGATCTTTACACAGGCGGGCATTCGTGAGGTTCGCACCGTACAGCCAGGCGTCGGCGAGGTTGGCCCCGCGAAGGTCGGTGCGGCTGAGGTTCGCCCCGTACAGCCAGGCGTCGGCGAGGTTGGCCCCGCGCAAATCGGCACCGGTGAGGTCCGCCCCGTACAGCCAGGCGTCGGCGAGGTTGGCCCCGCGCAAATCGGCACCGGTGAGGTCCGCCCCGTACAGCCAGGCGTCGGCGAGGTCCGCCCCGTACAGTTTGGTGCGGGTGAAGTTTGCCCTGTGCAGCCAGGCGTCGGTGAGCTTCGTCTCCCACAGGTTAGCGTCAGTGAGGTCCCCCTCGCGCAGGTCAGCGTCAGTGAGGTCCGCCTCGTCCAGGATGGCGCCGGTAAGGTCCGCCTCGCCCAGGACGGCGCTGGTAAGGTCCGCCTCGTCCAGTTTTGTGCGGGTGAGGTTCGCCCCGTACAGCCAGGCGCCAGCAAGGTTCGTCTCGCGCAGGTCGGCGTCAGTGAGGTCCGCTTCGTCTAGTTTGGCATTAGCGAGGTTGGCCCAATGCAGCTTGGTGTTGGCGAGGTTCGTCCTCTTCAGGTTGGCGCCGGTGAGGTTCGCCCTGACCAGGTCGCTGCGGGTGAAGTTCGCCCCGTTCAGTTGGGCGTTGGTGAGGTTGGCTCCGTCCAGCCAGTCGCCGGTAAGGCCCGTCTTCTGCGGCCTTACCTTTATAGGGTTCCCCGCGCTTAGCCAGACTGTGGCAAAAATCGTCCTGTTCAGGTTGGCGCCAGTGAGGTTGGCCCCGTGCAGCCAGGCGCCGGTGAGATCCGCCCCGTGCAATTCGGTGTCGGTGAGGTTCGCTTCCCGCAAGTCGGCGTCAGTTAAGTTCGTCCCGTGCAACTTGGCGCGGGTGAGGTCTGCTTCGCGCAGATCGGCGCGAGTGAGGTCCGCCTCCTTCAGTTTGGCGTTGGTGAAGTTCGCCTCGGGCAGTCTGGCGTTGGCGAGGCAGGTCTCACGCAGCTCCGCGTCGGTAAGGTCGGCCGCTGGAAGTTGAGCCCCTGCTAGCCAGGTGCCCTCAAAGTCGAGCAGCTGGTGAGGATCGACGTGGGTGCGGGATTCAGGCCGAGTCGTGGCAGTCAGGGCCGCTTGCACGTCGGCGTCTGGCCGGTCCAGTGAGCTTGGCGGGCGCGCGTGGCGGACGAAGTGCTGGAGGACTTCGGTGGCGTCTGTCGCTTGTTCGGGGGCGTCACGCACGATCTGTTCTAGGGCGAGGACGCCGCCTATGCGCACGTAGATGTGCTCTGAGTCCAGGCGCTCTAAGGCCTTCGTGAAACGGTCGGTGACCTGCCCGCGGTGATTGAGCCGGTAATTCCGGGCGGTATAAAATAGTGCGACGCCAGCGCCGATCGACGCGACACATGTGACCATCGCTGTTCGTAGCCCTGTCACCAGCGCCGCTGAGCCCGCACCCTCACCGATGGAGTCGGTGTTTAGGTACTTTCCGTCGAGTAGGTAAGGGCCTTTCCACACACCCAGCGGTAAGCCTACGAACAACACAAGGGCAGCCAGGCCCAGCAGAAGGGGTGATCCCACCCGTCGGATTCTGCGCATATCTTGGGCGCGGGAACGGCGACGGTCTAGATCGGTCTCAGGATCGTGTGGGAGCCTGCGGCGGGACAAGCGTCGGTGACGCAAGAGGTTGGTCTTCACCGTGCCCACGATGCCTCAGGTGATTGTGCACCCCCTCCCCCTCCCCCCTCTTCCGGATGTTGCAGCAAGACGCACCGTGACCGAGCTTGGCAATCTACCCGATCGGTCCCACAAGAGGGCTTGAGCTGCGGGAACGGATGCCGGTGGATGTCTTGAACGTGAGGCAAGCGGTCAAAGCGCCGTCTGGCTGGGGCGGCCGGCCTCCGAGGCTTTAGACAGCCGCCATGGAGCGAGGCTCTAAGAGCAGGAGGCCCATCGGGCGAAAACGCGGGCAGGGCAGGAGCCCGCCCGATTCGCTGAGCGAGCGTAAGGCCCCCTGCTCTCTCGCCCCATGGCGGCTCCCGTCCAAAGCCTCTACGACCGCCCGCGTGCCCAAGCCGCACCATGCTGGTTCCTCTGCACACCCAGTCCAGCCGCATCAACTGGCCCTTCTCAGCCGGGCAGCCGTGACCCGCGCCAGCATGGCCACTTCTCGCGCGGCGTTCGCAGAACACGTCAGCCGCACCAACCCGGATCCGTCCGACGCGGCGTCCGCCTGGAACCGCACGGCCCCAATGCCGGCCGACGACAGCGCGTTCAGCAGCTCATCCCCGGCGTTCCTGGCGTCCCGCCATCCGGCCACGTAGCTCACCCCACGCACGTACAGCATCGCGTCAGGATCGAACTCTTCGCCTGCCGGACCCAGTTCGTCCCCGTCGTCCACGGCGCTCAACTCCCGTTCCATCGCAGTGACTTGGAAGCTGCGGATCAACGAGCATGACCGCAGCCCCGATACCATCGGCACCGGGGTCCTGCGGGATTCCCAGCCGGACCACCCCATGCCTGCCAGGGTCGCGGGTGGTCCGGCCTCACATCTGCGGTTGTTTGTTGCTGACCTTTACGGCGAGGTTGCGTTCTCTCGCTCTGCCAGTTCGGCCAGGCGGCGAAGTTCCCGCCGTGCGTACTCCGGTGTGCACCATCGGTCCGGTACTGAGCCGGTCCAGGGCCCTTGGAGTCCGGGCGGTTCAAGCGCAGATGCGCCGTGCCTGTGGCACCGCAACCTGTGCCGACGTGGAACGACGAGCAACAGTTGGGCCCAGCAGATGTGGCGCCGCCGCGGGCTCTTCATCGCGGTCCCTCCGTCAACGACGCCCGGAAGAAGCTCATTACGGTCGCGCGGAACCCGGTGTGTCCCGTACGGCCCGCATGCCGCAGACACCAGATCTCCGGGTCTGCCTTGTCGTTCGACGCCGAAGACACCTCGGCGCACGTCGTGCACTCGGTGGCGTAGATCGGCGGACCTCCGTGTGGATCTGTGGTCAGCGTCCAGTCCGCGAAGCGCATGACTACCCCGCTCATCAGCGAGCCCCCTTCAGCACCGACACCCGGTCGCCCGCCCGGACGCGAAGTGCCGGCGAGGCACGGAAGATGAGGATCACTGCCGGTCCACCCGTGGCGTAGCGCTCCAGCCGGGCCGCCTTCACCTCCAGCCAACGTCCGCGCACGCTCACCAGGTCGCCCCGTCGTACGCGTACGGCGGGTATCCGCTTGCCTCTGCTCGGCACCACAACCACCCTTGTCCTTCCTGATGTTCGGGCGGCCTCCCGGTCCGGGGTGTGAGGCGAACCGGGAGGCCACCCACCGCTGCGGAGTCCCTTGCCGATCTCCGAGCGGTCTCCGGTACCGTCACCGCAACCCGCCGTCTGACGGGTGTCGGCTGCCTGTGACGTCCCGGAGTCTGCGAGGCCCCTCAGGCTTGGGCGCTGCCGGTCACGTCGAAGCGGCAGAAGACGCTCTTGCCGCCCTCATCTCGCGGCGCCCACCACACGGCGTCAGCGATGCTCTGTACGAGGAAGAGTCCGCGCCCGCTGTCGTGCAACGCGTGGTCGAATTCCAGGTGAGACAGGTCGGGTTCAAGAAGCTCACCGACCGGGAGCATGGGCGGAGTTGAGTCCTCATCGGACACCTCGATGAACAGCCAACGAGTCCAGGCGCGGAAGGCCACGGCGATGTGCCGTTCGCCGCCGAAGGCAGTCAGTCGCCCGTCCGGGGTCGCGTGATGGACCGCATTGCCGACGAGTTCGGAAACGCACAGTTCCACGTCGTCCGTCGGCAGCGTCAGTTCCCAGTCCCGTACCACTTCCCGCGCCATGCGCCGCGCGACTCGACCGGTATCGGGGGAGTCGGCTACGAGCATGATCGAGCGGAAGCGCTCTGCTGTCGCCAGCGTGACCGGCTCCAGCGGAGCGAGCCGTGCCGCTCGCAGCGGTAGCTCTCGCGCCTCACTGGACTTCATCGCTCACTCCTTGGTCACCAGCGGGAAGGCTTCCCGCCGTTGCGTGCAGACCAGTGAAGGGCGATTCCGCCGTAACCGGCAGTGTTCACAGGGGGGTTCACGTGCACACCAGGGTTCACAGGGATTGCAAGGGGGTTCACCCGTGAACCCCCTCCACCCCGCGCCGTGACCGTGGCACCATGAATACTCAGTGTCATCCCGCCCTGGGCAGGGGGATCATGAGCAAGGAACCGAATCACCGGTTGGCCGCACTCATGGCGGAGGCCGGCGTCTCGAACAAGGGGCTGGCGAGACGGGTTCAGGACGTCGCACGACGAGGCGGCGCACACGTAGGCACGACGCACGTGGCAGTACACCGATGGCTCGACGGCAGCGGCATCCAACCGCAGACCGCCGCTTTTCTCGCCGAAGCCCTCAGCGAGAAGCTACGGCGCAGGGTCACGCCCAGCGACCTCGGATTCTCCAGCGCGGCCCCAACTCCCCCGAGAATCGGCACGAGTTACGCCGCTTCGCTGCCCGAGGCCTTGGGCGTCATGGACGGGCTCACCCAGTTCCGCCCCGAAGACGAGGCCACAGACGATCTGCTCCTGCCTGAAGGCGAAGTCAATTCGGCAGTGCTGTCGTGGCTCGTCTCCCGTCCGGACGGACTCACCGCGCCTCAAGCCAACTCCCGCCGAGTCGGCATGCGTGACGTAGCCGCCATGCGCACGGCCGCCGAGATGTTCATGCATCTCGACTTCAAATACGGCGGAGGACACGGACACCGGCCTCTACGCCACTACTTCCGCGAAGACGTCTTACCACTGCTCAACGCGAACTACAGCGACAAGGTGGGCAACGCGCTCTTCGGGGCAGCCGCGGAGATCTCTCAACTCCTTGCCTGGACCGCGTACGACACGGGGAATCACACGCTTGCGGACCGCTACCTGATAGCAACGCTGCGCCTCACACAAGTGGTTGACGACCGCATGATGGGTGCCCGGATTCTCACCAACATGAGCCACCAGGCCAACTACTTGGGCCAGGCCCCACGAGCCGTACGACTGGCCCGCGCGTCCGTCGAGGGCGGCAAGGGCCGGTCCACACCCCGCGCCATGGCTTTGTTCTCCGCTCACGAGGCCCGCGCACTGTCGACGGCGGGTGACGTCAAAGGCGCCACACACGCCATGAACGAGGCAGAGGGTTTCTTCGAGCGTGCGGAGACCGCCGATGACCCTGACTGGCTCGGTTACATGGACGAGGCCGAACTGGTCGGCGAGTTCTGCCACTGCTTCCGGGACCTCAAGCATGGACGCGAGGCAATCCGCTTCGCGGAACGAGCCGTTGAACTCACCGACCCCAAGTACGCCCGCACACTCGGCTTCTGCCGCATGGTGCTTGCGCAAAGCCAGATGCTGAACGGCGAACTCGAAGCCGCTGTCACAACCGCCGGATTGGCAGTAGACGGCGGAGACGCACTCCAATCCTCACGCTTCCAGCGCTACGTCACAGACTTCCAACGGGAGGTCTCCGCGCACGCGACGAATCCCGCAGTGCAGGAGTTCAACGACAAAGTGCACGAAGCTATGGCTGAGCTGGACGACGAGTAGCGCCCTCAGCCCGGATGCCAGTTCCGCGGAGCGTCGTCATTGCGTAGCGATGCGATGCGCCGCGCGTACTCGGCAGCGACATCCTGACTCTCCCCGACGTTCTGCATGAGCCAGGTCGTCATCTGGAACTCTTGGATGCCGCGCAAGATCGGGTATCCGTCCCAGTCGCGGAGATCCCGACCGTAGGCGTTGACGAACGCCCTGTACTGCTCCGGCGTTTGCCAGCCGAGGCTGTGATGCTCCGTCGCCGTAACCATCAGGTCCCACTCCGGATGATCGAAGCTGAACCCTTCGAAGTCGATCAGCAGAACCTTCCCGCTTCGGTCCACCATGAGGTTCTGCACGTGAGCGTCCCCGTGCACAGGCCCCTTGGGGGACCCGAACCGCAACCCTGTCAGCCGATCCCGGAGTTCCCGGCCTCGCTTCCGCAAGAACTCGCGATCGTCCTCGGAGATCCCTGTGACCTTTTCAATGCGCAGGTCAGTCCGGCCAAAGACTGTGAACGGCGGGAGCGCCAGCCCTTCCGGCAGGGTCAGCGCGTGCAGGTCCCGCAGGATGCCGCCCAACTCCCCGTACGTCGCCTTGCGGTCGCCCTCCTCGATCAGGTGCCAGAACGTGACCGGGCATCCGTCCACGATCAGCGGCTGCTCAACGTCTTCCAGGACGTGCGCAGCTGGGAACCCCTCACGGTCGAGCCAACGCGACACCTGGACCTCGTTCCGTACGGACTTCAGGTAGTCCGTCGACCGCGCAACCCGGACGATCACGGGGTGAGCACTCAGCCGGAAGAGCGCATTCTCCCCGAACCGGATCAGCTCCGCACGTTCACTGGAGAGTTCAGCTGCCCCGCAAGCGGCCTCCATCACTTCCGCGGCTTTCGCTGAGGTGAACTCAGCCCCCACGCTCTGCACTTCATCCGACGGCATGCCGCAACAGCTCCCCTAGATCACGCGCCCTTCCACCATCCGCCGAGGCAGACAGCGGTGAGCGGTAAGCACCAGCCCGAAGGTACCCACAGGCTAGTCACCGGCACACACAGGGCTGGGGTCGCACTCCGAGCCAGACACCACGTGCGATGCTGCCTCATTTCTCACATATGGCTACCTTGGAAGCCATGAATAGTCGGCACGGCAATCCAGGCCGGTTTGAAATGCTGGATGCACATCGACGTGCGTAACTGCGTGTAGATTGCTTGTCCGCATCAGCAGATCGGGTTCGGTGTGCGCAAACTTGACGACGGATCGGGCTCCCATCGCACAACCAACGAATCCGATTGCGTACAACATTCGAATCAGGGGGGCGCACCACTCTATCTCGTCGGTGTGCTCCGAGTGCCACATTTGTGCGGTCATCTCCGCCAACCAGTCAGTACCTTCATAGCGTGGATCAGCCAGCAGTAGTGCTGCATCTTCAAGCTTTCGAACGAAATTTGGAAGACTCATCGGAGTGCGCGCGCCTTCGAATAATTCGAAGACTTGGTGTATTCCCGGGAAGGAAGGCTTCCATTCATCCCTCAAAGCAAGGAGTCTGTTACGCGAGTAAGCAGGCTCTGCGGCGTGAATGGCCTCCCAGGTGATTTGCTCACGCCCCTCGGATTCCGTAAGGCACTCATTCACGTAGGAGATTACATCACGCGGGCGCATCAACGTCCGAGAGAGTATGTATTCCATGGGATCTCCGCGCCGCTGATTCACTCGCGGAAGCATCTCCGATGCAGAGGATGCGGTGAATCCAAGTCTGCGAGATGCGACCCTGGTCCTTTCATCCACTAATTCTCGAAGGTCGCTCTTCGTCCAACGCATCTTGAGGACTAGGGCGCGGAACTTCTCTTCCTGTCCGCCGGATCTCTGGCCGAAATCTAGGTGTTCGAAGATATTGGTTCGAAGTGCAACGATGACTTTCAGATTGGCGACGCGTTGAAGTTCAAGAACGGCCCGGAAGAGACATTTTATCAATGTGTTTTCAAGCCGATCGTCCACCCAATCGCGGTCCAGATCGTCAATCACGACGTAGGTAAAATTCTGCCGGCTATCAAGGATATCCTCATCGAGGACCTTGATCATCTTATTGAGTCGCGCCAGTTGAGTCTCGTTCACGATACGCTGAAAGCGATACGCAAGTTCTCTGCGCATTTCATGAGAAGACGTGCTTCCCGTATTGGCCCCTAGGTTGGCGCCGGAACCACCAACTGAGAGCGTGGCCTTACCTTCTGAATCAATGCGCTCTTCGAATTTTTCAGTTATCTCACGCACGCGCTCGTCGGTTTGAACCCAGAAACGATCTTGAAAATCGGAGAGATAGTCGAGTGCGGCTCTCTTTGCCGGGTCCCTCTTGATCTTTTCCTTGAGGGTGTTTAAGAAATTCGCTTTCGCCTCTGGCGAGTCGACCTTGTACCGATGACGGATCAACTCTACAAGTAGTACGTGCTTCCATAGTGCGATAAATAGTGGATCCAGATGCACTTGAAGGTCATCGAGATATTGCATCACTTGCAGATTTGTTATGTACGGGAGAGAGAGGTCCTCGGGTGATATTCTGATCACGTGGTCGGGGTTATCCTCTTCGAGCTTCCGTAAGGCCGCCGACTTCCCGCTACCGGTACGTGCAATTAGAAAGCATCGCGGATCTTCCTTGGAGGCCACGGTCAAATAGTCATTAGACTCGAAGAATGCATCCGAGAGAAGCGGGTCATTCTCGGCGCTCTCTCCGCCAACGCTGAAATTTCCCCTGCGGCCTCGTAAACCCATGAATCGGCCCCCAGCCTCTTTGTGGCTCTTCTGCGCTGCAACGATACATAGCTATCCGCACTCTGACACTAGCGGCGTCGAAAGTGGCGCAAAGATAATTAGCCGCTGGTCAGCTCTAGTCCCTGGTGATGCCTTGACTCACTGGGACGAAGTGAGACTCAGGAGACAGTTGAGCTACCTTGCGGTGCCCTCCTCGAGATCAGAAGGCGAGTCCAGGCACGAGCGCGACAACTCCAGAGAGGAGGCTCCCAACACCGGCCAGGGCAACGATGGTGTGCTGGGCATCTGAGAACAGACCCGAGCAGAACTCGCGGACTTGGCGACGAAAGATCAGCATTTTGAGTTTCTGCCACCTGTGTTGCCGGCGCCAGCAGCCCATGAGTAGCCCGTACGCGTTGTCTCGGCAGCCGTCACTGTGTTCTCGCACAGGAGCGCCGCAGTAGACGGGTGCCTGGAAGGCGCACCAGAGGAGTGTGATCAGAGACAGTGCGATCACAACTGGCGGACCTGCAGCCGAGTTGATCCAAGCTGCGATAAGGAGCCCGCCTGTCAGTACGCCCCACCAGCGCCCGAGTCCTCCGAACTTGCCGCTGCTCGCCCTCCCCATGCCTCCATGGATGCACTCAGCCACATGGAGCTATGCCTAACCAGCTTGGAATGACTGATTAATTGGCATGAATCTGGTCATCAGCCGTCCGAAGGCGTGATCCCCGTCGGGCAGGAGCCACCGAACTGGTCACCTAGCTTGACGCCCGTCCCCTCGATCCCGCAGTACCCTGCCGGGTTCTTGTCCAGGTACTGCTGGTGGTAGCCCTCCGCCGGGTAGAAGGGGCGGGGCTCGGAGGGGAGGATCTCCGTGGTGATGGCGGCGTGGCGGGCCGCCGTGAGGACCTTCTGGTACGCGTCCCGCGAGGCCTCAGCCGCGGCCTGCTGCTCGGGGCCGTGGGTGTGGATAGCCGAGCGGTACTGGGTGCCGCTGTCGTTGCCCTGGCGGAAGCCCTGTGTCGGGTCGTGTGACTCCCAGAAGAGCTTGAGGAGGGAGTCGTACGAGATCCGCTCGGGATCGTAGACGACGCGCACCGCCTCGGTGTGCCCGGTCATGCCGGAGCAGACCTCTTCGTACGTCGGGTTCGGGCTGTGGCCGCCCTGGTAGCCGACGAGGGTCGTCCAGACGCCGTCGGCGCGCCAGAAGATCCGCTCGGCTCCCCAGAAGCAGCCCATGGCGAAGTCCGCCACCGCCAGGCCCTCCGGGTAGGGACCCAGCAGCGGGTTGCCGAGGACGGTGTGGCGCTCGGGGACCGTGAACTCGCGTTCGGGGCGGCCCGGCAGGGCCTCGTCCGCGGTCGGGAGGTGGTTCTTGTGGCTGCCGAACAGCATGGCGAACTCCCGTCGTACGTATACGTACTCGTGTGTGCCGGTCAGGCTCCGGGCCCGGAACTCTTGCCGGCGGTCCCGTCGCCCTCGCGGGCGGCACCCGCCGGCGGGGCCTCCTCGAAGTCGACCTTGTTCATGTGCCGGTGCATCGACTTCATCAGCATCCACACCGCGACGCCCATCACGGCGAAGACGATGAAGCCGAGGACGCCGGGCGTCACCTTGTTCTCATCCAGGTCCTTTGCCAGGGGAAGGACCTGGACGACGGCGTTGTGGGCCGGACTCGTCAGGGTCATGTCTTCAATTGTCGCGGATGCCCGCGAAGAGGTCGTCCTCGGGTAGCGAGGTGTCCACGAGGGACTTCGCGAGCTCGTACTCCTCCGTCGGCCAGACCTCCCGCTGGAACTCCAGCGGTACGCGGAACCAGCCGCCGTCGGGATCGATCTGCGTGGCGTGCGCGATGAGCGCCTTGTCGCGGATCTCGAAGAAGTCGCCGCAGGGCACGTACGTCGTGAGCGTGCGCTCGCGGCCCATCGACTTCCACCGCTCCAGCCACTCCCCGTAAGGGGAGTCCAGGCCGCGGTCCAGCAGGCCCTTGTGCAGGGCCTCGGTGCGGGGGCGGTTGAAGCCCTGGTTGTAGTAGATCTTCTGCGGCTGCCAGGCGGGGCCGGTCTCCGGATACCTCTCCGGGTCGCCGGCGGCATCGAAGGCCGCCATCGAGATCTTGTGGGTCATGATGTGGTCGGGGTGCGGGTAGCCGCCGTTCTCGTCGTACGTGGTGATCACGTGCGGCCTGAACTCGCGGATGAGGCGCACGAGCGCCCCGGCCGCGACGTCCACGTCCTGCAGCGCGAAGCAGCCCTCCGGCAGCGGCGGCAGCGGGTCGCCCTCCGGCAGCCCCGAGTCGACGAAGCCCAGCCAGGCCTGTTTCACGCCGAGGATCTCCCGGGCCTCGTCCATCTCCTTCTTGCGGACCTCGTGGATGTGCTCCTCGATGTACGGATCGCCCTGGAGCTTGGGGTTGAGGATGGAGCCGCGCTCGCCTCCTGTGCAGGTCGCGACCAGCACGTCCACCCCCTCGGATACGTACTTGGCCATCGTGGCCGCACCCTTGCTCGACTCGTCGTCGGGATGCGCGTGTACGGCCATCAGTCGCAGCTGCTCAGTCAAGACTCGGTCCTCGTCAACTCGTCATGGCGGGCGCCACCTATAGTGACCGAATCGGCATCCCGATGTATTCCCGATTCCAGCCCCCCTCGATGCGACGAAAGTGGACCCGGCCATGGTTGACGTGCGATCCGCGGACGGCGGGCGGCGCGCCCCGGGGGCCGGCGGCCTGCCGCAGGGACGGTACGGGGCCGCGGCGACGGGCGGCGGCCGGGACGCGCGTACCGACCGCAGGCTGAAGATCGTCGGCGGAGTGCTGGGCGTGCTGTCGCTCGCCGGGATCTGCTGGTTCGGCGCGGACTACGTGGGCGGCCAGCCGGTGAGCGGTCAGGTGATCAAGTTCAAGGTCGTCTCCGGCCGTACGGTGGAAGTGCACCTCGAGGTCCGCAAGGACGCGGACGTGAGCGGTGTCTGCACGCTGCGTGCACGGTCGGCCGACGGAGCGGAGGTCGGGCGGAAGGACGTGACAGTCGCCGGCCGCGCCGAGCAGGTGGACACAGTCGCTTCTCTGCGGACGACGAGGCGCGCCACGAGCGCCGAGCTGCTGGGCTGCGAACCGCGGGAAACCAAAGGTCACTGACTTCGTACGCAGCGTTCGTCCTTCTTCCCTTTTCCACCGGAATTGTTAGGCTCGTAGTTTCCGCCCCACCCTGAAGGCGCAGCCTCTGGGCAGGGCGATGTTTTTATTCCCAGTACCGACGAGGAGCACCTGTGACCCAGACCAGCGACAACGTCACCTGGCTCACCCAGGAGGCGTACGACCAGCTCAAGGCCGAGCTGGAGTACCTGTCGGGTCCTGCACGTACCGAGATCTCCAAGAAGATCGAGGCGGCTCGCGAAGAGGGCGACCTCCGCGAGAACGGCGGGTACCACGCGGCCAAGGAGGAGCAGGGCAAGCAGGAGCTGCGCGTGCGCCAGCTCGAACAGCTGCTGGAGAACGCCAAGGTCGGTGAGGCCCCCGCAGACACCGGCGTGGTGGCGCCCGGCATGGTCGTGACGATCGCCTTCGACGGTGACGAGAACGACACGGTGACCTTCCTGCTCGCGTCGCGGGAGTACGCAAGCTCGGACATCGAGACGTACTCGCCGCAGTCCCCGCTGGGCAGTGGCGTGAACGGCAAGAAGGTCGGTACGGACGCGGAGTACGAGCTGCCGAACGGCAAGATGGCGTCGGTGAGGGTCCTGGAGGCGAAGCCGTACCAGGGCTGAGGTGTCGCACCAGCGGAGCCCCTCACCGCACCACCCCGGCAGACGCAAGAAGCACACAGCTGTGGGCCCCGGCCGATCCGGCCGGGGCCCACAGCTTGCCGGTTGGGCTGACGGGGGTGCCGTCAGGCCGTCGCCGACTTGTACTTGCGCACCGCCAGCGTGCGGAAGAACGCGATGATCAGGATCGACCAGATCAGCGACGCCCAGCCCGGGTGCTGCATGGGCCATGCGTCGGGCACCGGGTAGTTCGGCGGAAGGTTGCCGAACAGCTCGCGGCAGGCCTGCACCGTGGCGCTGAACGGGTTCCACTCGGCGAATACCCGCAGCACCGCAGGCATGTTCTGCGAGGGGACGAAGGCGTTCGAGATGAACGTCAGCGGGAAGAGCCAGATCAGCCCTCCGGAGGTGGCGGCCTCAGGCGTACGGACCGTCAGGCCGATCAGCGCGCCGATCCACGTGAAGGCGTAGCCGAGGAGCAGCAGAAGGCCGAATCCGGCCAGCACCTTCAGCCCGTTCTCATGGGTGCGCCAGCCGACGAGCAGCGCGACGAGGCCCAGCACTATCAGGGTGAGCCCGGTCTGCACGAGATCGGCGAGCGTGCGGCCCGTGAGCACAGCTCCGCGGGCCATCGGCAGTGAACGGAAACGGTCGATGAGGCCCTTGTGCATGTCCTCGGCGATGCCCGCGCCCGCTCCCGCCGTGGCGAAGGTGACGGTCTGGGCGAAGATGCCGGCCATCAGGAACTCGCGGTAGAGGCCCGGGTCGAGGCCGGCGCCCGGGAGGTTGATGGAGCCGCCGAAGACGTAGCTGAAGAGCACCACGAACATGATGGGCTGGAAGAGCCCGAAGACGACGACCTCGGGGATGCGCAGCATCCGGATGAGGTTGCGCTTGGCGACGGTGAGGGAGTCGCGGACGGACTGCCGGAGGCCGCCGCCCGCTGAAGTGGCCGGAGTGGGAGCCGTCGGTGCCGTGGTCGTGGCAGTCACTTGACGGCCTCCTTCTTCTGCTGCTTCCTGCTCTTGCGCTTCTGCTTCTTGTCCGCCGCGGCGTCGCCGCCGGCCGCCGCGCCGCCCTGCTCGTCGGCGTCCTCGGCAGCGTGGCCGGTGAGGGTGATGAAGACGTCGTCGAGGGTGGGGCGGCGCAGGCCGATGTCGTCGATCTCGATGCCCCGGCCGTCCAGTTCGCGGATGACTTCGGCGAGCAGCTTCGCGCCGCCGGTGACGGGGACCGTCAGCCTGCGGGTGTGCTGTTCGACCGAGACGCCCTCCGGGCCGGTGCCCGGCATGCTGTGTTTGGCGAGGATGGCCTCGGCGGCCGAGATCTCGGCGCGGTCGTGCACGACGACCTCGACGCGCTCGCCGCCCATCTGGGCCTTGAGCTGGTCGGACGTGCCGCGGGCGATGATCTTGCCGTGGTCGACGACGGCGATGTCGTGGGCGAGGCGGTCGGCCTCCTCCAGATACTGCGTGGTGAGCAGGAGGGTGGTGCCGCCGGCGACCAGCTCCTCGATGACCTCCCACAGCTGGAGCCGGTTGCGCGGGTCGAGGCCGGTCGTGGGCTCGTCCATGAACATCACCGGTGGACGGACGACGAGCGCCGCCGCGAGGTCGAGACGGCGGCGCATGCCGCCCGAGTACGTCTTGGCCGTGCGGTCCGCGGCGTCCGCGAGGTTGAACCGCTCGAGCAGCTCGCCCGCCCGTTTCTTGGCGTCGTGTGAGGAGAGCTGGTAGAGCTGCCCGACCATCCGCAGGTTCTCCCTGCCGGTCAGATACTCGTCGATGGCGGCGAACTGGCCGGACAGGCCGATGGAACGCCGCACCTCGTTGGGCTGCTTGAGGACGTCGAGCCCGGCCACGGCAGCCTTGCCGCTGTCGGGCCGGATGAGGGTGGTGAGCACCCGCACGGCCGTGGTCTTGCCGGCGCCGTTGGGCCCGAGCAGACCCAGAACAGTGCCCTCGGGGACATCGAGGTCGACGCCGTCCAGTGCCCTTACCGCGCCGAAGGTCTTCACGAGACCCTCGGCGTAAATGGCGCCTGGCATAAGTGGGCTCCCAGGTATGGAGAAGTGATGGTTGATGACGATCAGGCCGGAGATGTCCGGCATGCGATGAGAAAGCTGGTTCTGCAAACCGTAGGTCAGTAGTATGAGTTGACGCGATACATCGCGTCAACACCTTTCCGGCACCTCGCGACAGTCGCGAGTGCTCCCGCATGGAGCGCGGATGGTGGGACCTGGATGTCCGAGCTGGGAATCGGCTCCCCGTCTGCCCCCGCTTGTACCCCTCCCGCTTCCGCCACCGGGCGGGCCGTCGCCCGTCGGGCCGGCGGCGTCAGCGGGTCAGAACGACCGTGTATCCGGCCGTGCGCAGCTTGGCCGCGACGTCCTCGCAGTGTTCCGGTCCCTTCGTCTCCAAGTGCAGCTCCACCTCCACCTCGTCGAGCCCGAGCCGCGGATCGGTCCGTACATGGCCCACGTCCAGGACGTTAGCGTCCGCCACTGACAATTCCCTCAGCAGAGCCGCCAGCGCCCCCGGCCGGTCCGTCAGCCGCAGCCGCAGGGACAGATAGCGGCCCGCGGCCGCCATGCCGTGCCGCAGCGTCCGCTGCATCACCAGCGGATCGACATTGCCCCCGGAGAGGACCGCGACGACGGGCCCTTCGACCGACTCGGGCCGTGAGAGCAAGGCCGCCACAGGAGAGGCCCCCGCCGGCTCCACCACCAGCTTCGCCCGCTCCAGGCAGAGCAACAGCGCGCTGGACAGGGCGTCTTCGGACACCGTACGGACCTCGTCGACCAGAGCGCCAACGATTTCGAACGGCACGTCCCCGGGCCGCCCCACCTTGATCCCGTCGGCCATCGTCGAGACGGAGTCCAGCACCACCGGCCTGCCGGCCGCGAGCGAGGGCGGATACGCCGCCGCCCCCTCGGCCTGCACGCCGATGATCCGTACGTCGGGCCGCAGCTCCTTGACCGCCACGGCGATGCCCGCGACGAGGCCGCCGCCCCCTACGCCCACCACGATGGTGCGCACCTCGGGGCACTGTTCGAGGATCTCCAGCCCGAGCGTCCCCTGACCGGCCACCACGTCGGGATGGTCGAAGGGGTGGATGACGACGGCGCCCGTCTCCTCCGCGTACTCCTGGGCCGCCCGCAGCGTCTCGTCGACGACCTGACCGCGCAGCCGCACCTCCGCGCCGTAGTCGCGGGTCGCCGCGACCTTCGGCAGCGGGGCGCCCTCCGGCATGAACACGGTGGAGTCCACGCCGAGCAGCGAGGCCGCCAGGGCCACCCCCTGCGCGTGGTTGCCGGCGCTCGCCGCGACGACGCCGCGCGCTCGCTCGTCCGGAGTCAGGCCGGCGATGCGCACGTATGCGCCGCGCAGCTTGAACGAGCCCGTGCGCTGCAGGTTCTCGCACTTGAGGTGAACCGGGGAGCCGACGAGGGAGCTGAGGTGCCGGCTTCCCTCCATGGATGTCGTACGGGCCACTCCGGTGAGCGTCTTCTGCGCGGCCCGTACGTCGTCGACGGTGACGGACGCGGATACGGCTGAGGCGTCGGGGGCGGGGGAGACCATGGCGTCAGTGTCGCAGCTCGCGGGCCCCGGGCGACCGTGCGGTAGAGGGCCTGTTCACGCAGCGCCGGTACGGGTCACGCGCTTGCCGCGTACTCTTGGCAGCAGATCAGGTCTTTCCGTGTTCCTTGGAACTTTCCCGGAGAAGTGAGCCCCTCGGCATGCCCATGCAACCGGACATGATGACAGTGAACAGCACAGATCAGACCCCGGATCACGCCCGCGCCGACCAGGACGGCGAAGGCCGCGAAGCCCCCGAGCACGCCCCGAGCCCCGAAGCCCGCGTCCTCGACGCGATGCAGCACCAGGTCGCCGTCTTCGCCCGCCGCGCCGAGCAGACCCGTCTCGGCGGGATAGGCCAGGCGAGGAACTCGATGGACCGGGCCGCGTATCTCCTGCTCAACCGGCTCGACCAGGTCGGACCGATGGGCGTCAAGGCGCTCGCGTCCGGCATGGGCATCGACTCCTCGACCGTCACCCGGCAGGTCGCGCCGCTCGTCGAAGCAGGCCTGGTCACCCGCGCCACACACCCCGAGGACGGGCGAGCCGTCGTCCTCAAGCTGTCGCCGCACGGCACCGCCCGCCTCGGCCAGGTGCGCTCCTCCCGTCGTGAGCTGATGGCGGTGCTGACGGAGGATTGGGCCGAGGAGGACCGCGAGACGTTCTGCAGGCTGCTGACCCGCTTCAACAGCGCCATGCAAGGCATTCAGCCCTCCACGGACACTCCGGAAGTACCGCCCTCTTGATTTGATCACCGCGCCTGCCGTCCCATTGCCGTACGGGGCGTCGGGAGGCGCAGACGTGGGAGAGCGGCGGGCGCGAGAAGAACGCCGCCGGGCCCGGGAGTTCGAGGCGTTCGTCGCGGGCGCGGCAGGCCGGCTGCTGCATGCCGCCACGCTGCTGACCGGGGAGCCCTTCGGTATGGCCCCGGCCGCGCAGGATCTGCTCGTCGGTGCCCTGTCGCGTACGTACGCGGACTGGGACCGTCTGCGCGGCGAGGATCCGTACGAGCACACACGGCAGGATCTCGCCGCCCACTTCGCGCACACCGCCCGCCGCTACCGGCGCCCACGCGGCGGCATGCTCGACGCTCTGCCTCCTCAGGAACGGCTGATGCTGGTGCTGCGGATGTACGAAGGCGTGGCGGAGGAACAGGTCGCCGCGTCGCTCGGACTGCCGGTGGAGCGGGTGCGGGGGCTGTGCACGCGGGCCATGGCGGAACTGCTTAGCCGCGGGGGCGGGGGCGGAGGCGGAGGCCCGCGCGGAACCCGGCCGCGCGCCGCGTCCCTGATCGCGTCCCGCTTGCTCGGCGGCCTGGGGCACCGGGGAAAGCCGGCCGCCGCCCTGCCCGTGCGGCACCCCGCCGGAGCGGGCCGGGAGCCGGGAGGGGTCGCATGAAGGCGCCCGACCGCAAGGAGACCGAGGTGCGCAGCCTGCTCGAGTCCGTACCGCCTGCTCCCCTGCCGACCGATCTCGCCGAGCGTGCACTGCTGCGCGGGCTCCGCGTGGCGCACCGGCGACGTACCGCGGCGCTGCTGCTGTGGGCGTTCTTCACCGCCGCTGTCGCCTTCGCCGTGTGGGCGGCCGTCGCCGAGCCCTGGGCCGTGCAGCCCGCACGGACGACGCCGCCCCTCGGCTGGTAGCCAATCCTGCAGGGGAACGGGCAGCGGAACCGGCAGCGGAGAGCGGCCAGGCGGCCCGGGCGGCCCCCGGTGACCGGAGCGAGCGCCACCCGGTGGCACGAGGCCCGGCCGCCCGCGAACGGCTACTGGCCCAGTGCCTGCCGCAGATCCGCCAGCAGGTCGTCCACCGACTCGATCCCGACGGACAGCCGCACCAGATCCGCCGGCACCTCCAGCGCGGAGCCCGCCGCCGACGCGTGCGTCATGCGCGCGGGGTGCTCGATCAGCGATTCGACACCACCCAGCGACTCTCCCAGCGTGAACAGCCGCGCGCGCTCGCACACCCGCACCGCCGCTTCCTCGCCGCCCGCCACCCGGAAGGAGACCATGCCGCCGAAGGCCCGCATCTGCTTCGCCGCCGTCTCGTGCCCGGGGTGCGAGGGCAACCCCGGGTAGTAGACCTGCGCCACCTCCGGGTGGGCCTGCAGCATCTCGGCCACACGGGAGGCGTTCGCGCTGTGCCGCTCCATCCGTACGGCCAGGGTCTTCGTGCCGCGCATGACCAGCCAGGAGTCGAACGGGCCGGCCACCGCGCCCATCGCGTTCTGGTGGAAGGCGATCTCCGCGGCCAGCTCCGCCTCCGTCAGCACCAGGGCGCCGCCGACGACGTCGGAGTGGCCGCCCACGTACTTCGTCGTCGAGTGCACGACGACGTCCGCGCCCAGGGCGAGGGGCTGCTGCAGATACGGGCTCGCGAAAGTGTTGTCCACGACCAGGCGTGCGCCGGCGCCGTGCGCGAGCTCGGCGAGCACGGTGATGTCGCTGATGCCGAGCAGCGGATTGGACGGCGTCTCCACCCACACCGCCTTCGTACGGTCGCGCAGTGCGGCACGCACCGCCGCGGGGTCGGAGGTGTCGGCCACCGACCACTCCACACCCCACCGCTCCGCGACCCGCGCGAAGAGGCGGAACGTGCCGCCGTAGGCGTCGTTCGGGATCACCACGTGGTCGCCGGGCACGAGCAGGGTCCGCAGCAGGCAGTCCTCCGCGGCCATGCCGGACGCGAACGCGAAGGCGTTGCGGCCGCCTTCGAGTGCGGCGAGGTTCTGCTCGAGTGCGGTACGTGTCGGGTTCGCGGAACGGCTGTACTCGTAGCCGCCGCGCAGGCCTCCGACGCCGTCCTGCTTGTACGTGGAGACCTGGTAGATGGGCGGTACGACGGCTCCCGTCGCCGGGTCGGCCGTCTGCCCCGCGTGGATCGCGAGGGTCTCGAAGCTCTGGGGCGTCTGCCCGCTGTCGCGCTGGTCGCTCATGGCCCGAGCGTAATGCGCCGTACGGTGTAGTCAGAGCGGCTCACGCGAACCGCTCGGACGGGACCGCCCGTCACGTCCCGCTCGCACGTCCACCGGGGAGACAGCAGACATGGAAGCCCTGCTCGTGCTGATCGCACTGACCGCCATCTTCGGTGTCCTGGTCGGGCCCGCGATGCGCCGCCGGCGGCATCGGCTGCAGGGTGCGCAGGGAATCGCCCGCGCCGTCGACGCGGGCGCCGGTTACGGCTTCGTACCGACCGAGCAGCTCGACGTACGACTGCCGGGCCCCGACCACGAGTTCGCCGAGGCGGTGGAGGAGACGCAGCGGACCCAGGACTGGCAGCCCGTCGCGCGCCTGATCGCCCTGACCGGGGACGAGTGGGAACTGCGCTGGCAGCGGGTGCAGTCGACGGCCGGCGCGGCGGCGATGGAACTCGCACAGGCGCGTGCGCTCGGCGCCCCCGAATCCCCCGCCGACGGCAAGGGTGGCCCCGGTGGCGGTGTCTCGTTCAGCAAGGAAGCGGGGCTGCGTGACGCGCGCTGGCTGCGCGAGTGGCGTGCGCAGCAGCCCGGCGACCCGGGCGGCGCCCAGGTGTACGCGCAGTTCCTGGTCTGGCAGGCGGTCTCCGACCCGTCCTCCGCGGACCACCGGATCATCCTCGAAGAGGCCCGTACGGTCTGCGAGGAGGCCGCGCGGCTCGCCCCCGACGACCCCACGCCGCACATCACCGAGCTCTTCGTCGCACGCCATCTTTCCTACCGGCGCGCCGACTTCGAGGAGCTGTGGGCGAGGCTGCGGCGCAAGGCACCGAACCACATGGGCGCGCACATGGCCGCCCTGCCGTACTGGTCGGAGAAGGGCTGCGGCTCCCGCGCCGAGGCCGACCGTTTCGCGCAGACAGCCGCCGCCGACGCCCCAGAGGGGACGCTGCTGCCGGCGCTGCCGCTCTTCGCGGCGTACGAGCACCTGCCCGAGGTCAACGTCGTGCGCGGGCTCTACCAGAGCGCGGAGATCGAGAAGGCCGTCGAGGCGGCCGAGTACGCCGTCGACCAGGTCGAGGCCGGCCATCCCGTACGTCCGCACGTGCTGCATCTGCTCGTCTGCTTCCTCGTACGGGCCGAACGGTACGGAGAGGCGATGGAGGCGCTGCGTGTGGTGGACGGCTACGTCGGCGCGATTCCGTGGGCGGACTCGGGTGACCCGGCCGCCCACTACGCGGCGTACCGTGCGCTGGCCGTCTCCGGCTGGGAGGCGACGGGCGGCGACCGCGCCCAGCTCTGAGCCGGGGCGCGGGGCGCCGGGGCGCTCCGGCGCACGGGACTCGTCCGGGCACGCGAAGGCACCCGCGGCCTGGCGGGGTGCGGTGCCGTCTGCACCGCACCGAACCGAACGGCTCCGGTACCTGGCGGCGCGTCTGCGGCTTGTGGCCTTGTGGCCTTGCGGCCTTGCGGGGCCGGGTCCGCTTCTGCGGTCCTTCGCGGGCACGTCGGCCCCCGTGCCGATCGGCATGCGGCCGAGCGGGCCCCGCCGATTCGGTCTCCGGCTCCCGGCCGATTTCCCGGCCGGTTCGGTCCTCCGGCTGCTGACCGGGCGGCGGGTGTTCCGCCGATGCCTTCGGATCCGGCGTCCCGCTCCGCCGAACAGCCCCGGGCCTTCGGGGTGGATCTCGGCGCCCGACCCGGCCTGGCCGGGTGAAGGGCCCGGCGTGGGGCGGATCGTCGTGCGGGGCGACTCAGCTGCGGCGAGCGCAGCGCGTGCGCGGTCCGGTCCTGGCCCGGCGATGCGGTTCGCGGCGGCTCGCCTGGTGTGTCACTGAGGGGTCCGGAACCTGCTCGGCGGGCTTGCGGTGCCGGGCCCGCCCGTGAGGGGCGGACCTCTCCCGGACCCCGCTCCCTCTCCCCGGCGGCGTCCCGCGGGGCCGCGGCCATCGGAGGAGCCCCGGAGCGCGGCTGCGGGTGGGCGGATCACGCGCGGGAGCGCGTAATGCACGATGGAGGGATGGCGAACCGACTCGCGGACGAGACGAGCCCCTACCTGCAGCAGCACGCCGGGAACCCGGTCGACTGGTGGCCCTGGTCGGAGGCCGCGTTCGAGGAGGCGCGCAGCCGCGGGGTGCCGGTGCTGCTCAGCATCGGATACGCCAGCTGCCACTGGTGCCACGTCATGGCCCACGAGAGCTTCGAGGACGAGGCCACGGCCGAGTACCTCAACTCCCACTTCGTCTCCGTCAAGGTCGACCGCGAGGAGCGTCCCGACGTCGACTCCGTCTACATGGAGGCCGTGCAGGCGGCCACCGGCCAGGGCGGCTGGCCGATGACCGTCTTCCTCACGCCCGCCGCCGAGCCCTTCTATTTCGGCACGTACTTCCCGCCCGCTCCCCGTCACGGCATGCCCTCGTTCCGGCAGGTGCTGGAGGGCGTCGCCACGGCGTGGTCGGACCGGCGCGAGGAGGTCGCCGACGTGGCCGGCCGGATCGTACGGGACCTCGCGGCCCGCGGTATCCGTTACGAACAGCCGCAGCCCCCCGGCCCGGACGAGCTGGCCACGGCGCTGCTGGAGCTGTCCCGCGACTTCGACGCCGAGCGGGGCGGGTTCGGGGGAGCGCCGAAGTTCCCGCCGTCCATGGCGCTGGAGTTCCTGCTGCGCCACCACGCCCGTACCGGCTCCGACGGTGCGCTGGAGATGGCCCAGGCCACCTGCGAGGCGATGGCGCGCGGCGGCATCTACGACCAGCTCGGCGGCGGATTCGCCCGCTACTCCGTGGACGCCGGATGGGTCGTACCGCACTTCGAGAAGATGCTCTACGACAACGCCCTGCTCTGCCGCGTCTACGCCCACACCTGGCGGAGCACCGGCTCGGACATGGCCCGCCGCGTCGCTCTGGAGACCGCGGACTTCATGGTGCGCGAACTCGGCACGTCCGAGGGCGGGTTCGCCTCCGCACTGGACGCCGACAGCGACGACGGGCACGGCCGCCACCGCGAAGGCTCCTACTACGTCTGGACTCCCGCCCAGCTGACCGAGGTCCTCGGCGAGCAGGACGGGCAGTGGGCCGCCGGCTACTACGGCGTGACCGACGAGGGCACCTTCGAGGAGGGCGCCTCCGTCCTCCAGCTCCGCGACGGCGCCCAGCTCTCGGACGCCTCCCGGGTCACGTCCGTACGCGAGAGGCTGCTGCGCGCCCGCGAGGAGCGGCCACGCCCCGCCCGTGACGACAAGGTCGTCGCGGCCTGGAACGGGCTGGCCGTCGCCGCCCTCGCCGAGACCGGCGCCTACTTCGACCGCCCCGACCTGGTCGAGGCCGCGTCCGCCGCCGCCCGCCTCCTGGCCGATCTGCACATGTGCGCCGACGGCCGCCTCGTACGCACCTCGCGGGACGGCACCGCCGGCCCCAGCGCGGGCGTGCTGGAGGACTACGCGGACGTGGCGGAGGGGCTGCTGAGCCTCTACTCCGTCACAGGAGAGCCCGGCTGGCTCGACAGCGCCGGCGTGCTGCTGGAGACCGTGCTCGGCCATTTCACGGACGCCGACGGGACTCTCTACGACACCGCCGACGACGCCGAGGCCCTCATCCGGCGTCCGCAGGACCCAACCGACAGCTCCACCCCGTCGGGCTGGACGGCCGCCGCGCACGCCCTGCTCACCTACGCCGCCTACACCGGCAGCTCCCGGCACCGCGAGGCCGCCGAACGGGCGCTCGGCATCGTGCGGGCGCTCGCGCCGCGCGCCCCGCGCTTCATCGGCTGGGGTCTCGCCGCCGCGGAGGCCGCCCTGGACGGCCCGCGGGAGGTCGCGGTGGTCGGCCCGCACACCGACCCCGGTACGGGCACGCTGCACCGTACGGCGCTGCTGGCGACCGCGCCCGGCGCGGTGGTCGCGATGGCCGAGCCGGGCTCGGCGGCGGCGCTGGACGTGCCGCTGCTGCGGGACCGTCCGCTGCTGGACGGGAACCCGACCGCCTACGTGTGCCGCAACTTCACCTGCGACGCCCCGACGGCCGATCCCGAGGTCCTGGAGCGCTCACTGCGGAACTGAGCCGGAACTGAGCCCGTTCTCCACCACGTTCAGCGCGCAGTCGAGCACGTCGAGCAGGTCCTCCCGCTCCTCGTCCTCGCCCCAGCAGAACAGCGCCTCTGCCAGTGCGCCGAGCAACGCCCCTGTGTACACGCGCAGTTCGAAGGAGTCCTGGGCGAGCCCGGTCCGCTCGGCCAGCGCGCCCGCGAGGAACCGCCCCGTCACCGACATGTGTTCGGCCATGCGTGCGCGCAGGGCCGGGACCTCGCGTACGAGCCGCATCCGCTGGCGCGCCTCGGCGGGCTCACGGCCGGGCTCGGCACGCATGGCCTGCGCGAAGATCCCCAGCATGGCGTTGCGCAGCGCCGTCACGGGCGGCTCGTCGGCGGGACGGGACAGCAGCGCGTCGCGCAGCAGCGGGTCGTACTCGTCGGAGAGCACGATGTCTTCCTTCGTCGGGAAGTAGCGGAAGACGGTGCTGGGGGAGACCTCCGCCTCCTCCGCGATCCGCTCGACGGACGTGGCGGCGTACCCCTGTTCATCGAAGAGCCGGTAGGCGGCCTTCCGGATCGCCTGCCTTGTCTTGATCTTCTTCCGCTCGCGCAGCCCCGGACGGGAGGCGGACACAGCGGAGGACTCGGTACGTGCGGGGGCCATGGGCCTCATTGTCGGCCATCCCCGCTCAGCGGGGCCACCTATGCGCCGGGCAGAGAGAGGGAGCCAGGACCCTCCTCCGTCTCTTCGGCCGCGGCCCCTGTCTCCGACGGGGCTGGTTCCTCCGCCGCCGCGGCCGTCTTCTCCCGCCGGCCCTCCGGCAGCAGCACCGTCAGCAGGGCCGCCGCGAGCGCCGCGGCTCCGCACACCGAGAGCACCATCGTCATGCCGTCGACGAACGCCGCGTCCGCCGAGGCGGCGAGCGCGTCCGAGTGCACCCGCTCGGCGATCGCATGCGCCGCGACCACGGAGTCGCGGGCCGTCTCCGCCGCGACCGCGGGCAGCCCGTCCGTCTCCAGCCGTGCCGCGTACGTGCCGGACAGCAGGCTGCCCAGTACGGCGATGCCGATCGCCGCACCCGTCTGACGTACGGTCATCAGCAGCCCGGAACCACTGCCCGCGTGTGCGGCGGGCAGCGCGGCCAGCGCGCCGTCCATCGCGGGCACCATCGCGAAGCCGACGCCGAATCCGGTGACGGTCAGCCAGGTCGCCGTAAGCCCGTAGCCGTCGCTCACGTCGGTGCGGGCACCGAGGAACGCGGCGAAGGCCATCACCACCAGCCCGGCGGCGATCACCGGACGCGCCCCGAACCGCGCCGTCAGCGGGCCCGATCCACGGGCCGCGACGAGCAGGCCCGCCATCAGCGGCAGCAGGCGCAGCCCCGTGCCGAACGCGTCGAGGCCCAGCACCGCCTGCAGGTACTGGGGCAGCACGAACAGCAGCCCGGACAGTACGAGCGTGATCAGCGTCGCGATGAGCGCGTTCCGGCCGAACGCGGGCCGCGCCAGCAGCGTCAGGTCCAGCATCGGCCGCGCCACCCGCCGCTCCCGCAGTACGAGCGCCGCCAGCAACGCCACCGATGCCGCGAGCGTGCCGACGACGAACGCGTCGCTCCAGCCGCGCGCCGGCCCCTCGATGATGCCGAAGACGAGTGAGCCCAGGCCGGCGACGCTCAACAGGGCGCTGAGCGCGTCGACATGAGGCGCCGACTCGTCGCGGGACTCGGGCAGCAGCGTCAGGCAGACGACGATCCCGAGCGCGGCGAGCGGCACGTTGACCAGGAAGACCGAGCCCCACCAGAAGTGGTCGAGCAGCCAGCCGCCGACGATGGGGCCGAGCGGCATCCCGCCGGCGACCGTCGCGGTGATGATGCCGACGGCCTTGGTGCGCTCGCCCTCGTCCTCGAAGAGCGACGGGAGCACGGACAGCGCGAGCGGCGTCACCAGGGCCGCCCCGAGCCCCATGAACGTACGGGCCGCGATGACCCACCCGGGATCGTCCGCGAGTCCGCCGAGCAGCGAACCCGCGAGGAAGACCGCCAGCCCCGCGATGAGCAGCCGCCGCCGTCCGAAGCGGTCGCCCAGCAGGCCGGCGGGCAGCATCGCGGCGGCGAAGACCACGATGTACGCATCCACGATCCACTGCATCTCCCCTGTTCCGGCGCCGAGTTGGCGTCCCATCTCGGGGAGGGCGACGTTGAGGATCGTCAGGTCGAAACCGAGCACGAGCATGCTCGTGCCGAGGGCGGCGAGGGCCCACCAGCGGCGGGGATCGGGCGACGTGGTCATGGCGAACTCCGATGGTTGATATCTTTTGATAGTGACTCTCAAAAAATATCGCCTGTCAAGGCCGAGTCGCCGGGCGCTGCCCCGGGTGGCCAATAACACGTGGCCCCGTCCCAGGTCGGCCCGTAAGGTGACGGAATGCAGGTGATCCAGTCGGCGAAGCTCGCAAACGTCTGTTACGAGATCCGGGGCCCGGTCCTGGAGGAGGCGATGCGGCTGGAGGCAGCAGGCCACCGCATCCTCAAGCTCAACACCGGCAACCCGGCGCCCTTCGGCTTCGAGTGCCCGCCGGAGATCCTCGAGGACATGATCCGCAACGCCGGCGATGCCCATGGCTACGGCGACGCGAAGGGGCTCCTCTCCGCCCGCCGCGCGGTGATGCAGCACTACCAGACGCAGGGCATCGAGCTATCCGTCGAGGACATCTACCTCGGCAACGGCGTCTCCGAGCTGATCCAGATGTCGATGCAGGCACTGCTCGATGACGGGGACGAAGTCCTCGTCCCGGCGCCCGACTATCCGCTGTGGACGGCGTCCGTCTCGCTCTCCGGCGGCACGGCCGTGCACTACCGCTGCGACGAGCAGTCGGACTGGATGCCGGACCTGGCCGACGTCGAGAGCAAGGTCACCGACCGGACGAAGGCGCTCGTCGTCATCAACCCGAACAACCCCACGGGTGCCGTCTACGACGAGGAGATGCTGCGCGGCCTCACGGACATCGCGCGGCGTCACGGCCTGATCGTCTACTCGGACGAGATCTACGACAAGATCCTCTACGACGGCGTGACGCACACGCCCACGACCGTCGTCGCCCCCGACCTGCTCACCGTCACCTTCAACGGCCTTTCGAAGGCGTACCGGGTTGCCGGGTACCGGAGCGGCTGGATGGCGGTCTGCGGGCCGAAGGGCCACGCGCAGAGCTACATCGAAGGGCTGACGATCCTCGCCAACATGCGGCTGTGCGCCAATATGCCGGCGCAGCACGTGGTGGCCGCCGCGCTCGGCGGGCGGCAGTCGATCAACGACCTGGTGCTGCCGGGCGGGCGGCTGCTGGAGCAGCGCGACATGGTGCACGATCTGCTGACGCAGATCCCCGGTGTGACGTGCGTGAAGCCGAAGGGTGCGATTTACGCGTTCCCGCGGCTCGACCCCAAGGTCTACAAGATCAAGGACGACCGGGAGATGGTCCTCGACCTGCTGCGGGCCGAGCAGATCATGATCGTCCACGGCACGGGCTTCAACTGGCCCGACCCCGACCACTTCCGCATCGTCAACCTGCCGCCGGTGAAGGAACTGGAAGACGCGGTGACCCGCATCGGCGCCTTCCTGGACGGTTACAGCCAGCCCTGAGCTCCCCGGAGCCACCGCCTCCGCATCTCGCCCCTCCCGCATCGGCGACAGGGCACGACCGCTTGTCGTCCGGGCAGGAAATGTACACGGCTCAACTTTAGACCGAGTCTAAGTTAGGCTGTCATCCGGGCGACGTAACGCGCAGGAGGCCGACCATGTACGAACCGATCCGCAGCAAGTCGGTACACGCCATGGCCGAGGCTGATTTCCCGCACCGCTCACGGGAAGAGGAGCTGGACATCCGCCTCGCCGGACACCTCACCGCCCTGCTGACGGTGACGGACGAACTGCGTGCGCTCGTTCCCGCTGCCGAACTGGACGAAGCCGCAGAGGAGTTGGCCGTCCAGGTCACGCGCCTGCGCCAGGCCCCGCTCCGTGCGGCGCCCACGGCGCGGGACGCCGACCCGGCGCACATCGATTCGCTGCACCACCGGGCCCACACTCTGGCAGGCCATGCCGTCGTGATCGCCACGTACCGGGACGACGAGCCGGCCATGGTGGTTGCCAGCCAGTGCCGCGACTTCCACGCCTCGGCCCTGGGTCTCACCGCTGCCTGATCCCAGGCCCCGGAACCCACGGCTTCGCACGGCGCGAACGGCGCCCCCCACCTGCCGGTGAGGGGCGCCGAGCGGAGTCCGAGCGGGGGCGGTTACCGCATCAGCCCAACCGCTCCACAAGCGCGCGGTGTTCGTCCCAGAGCTCCTTCGGCGTGTGGTCGCCGAAGGTGTTGAGGTGCCCGGGGACCAGCGCCGCCTCGTCGCGCCAGACCTCCTTGTCGACCTCCAGCACGAAGTCGAGCTCCGCCTCCGTCATGTCGAGCCCGTCCCGGTCGAGGGACTCCTTCGTCGGAAGCACGCCGATGGGCGTCTCGACGCCCTCCGCCTCGCCGTTGAGGCGCTGCACGATCCACTTCAGCACGCGGCTGTTCTCGCCGAAACCGGGCCAGACGAACTTGCCGTCCTCGTTCTTCTTGAACCAGTTGACGTAGTAGATCTTCGGCAGCTTGGCCTGGTCGGCGTCCTTGCCGACCTTCACCCAGTGCGCGAAGTAGTCGCCCATGTTGTAGCCGCAGAAGGGCAGCATGGCGAACGGGTCGCGGCGCAGTTCGCCGACCTTGCCCTCGGCCGCCGCCGTCTTCTCGCTGGCGACGTTCGCGCCGAGGAAGACCCCGTGCTGCCAGCTGAAGGACTCCGTCACCAGCGGTACGGCCGAGGCGCGCCGGCCGCCGAAGAGGATCGCGGAGATGGGCACGCCACGCGGGTCCTCCCACTCCGGCGCGATGATCGGGCACTGCCCGGCCGGCGTGGTGAAGCGGGCGTTGGGATGGGCGGCCGGAGTCCCGGATTCGGGGGTCCAGTCGTTGCCCTTCCAGTCGGTGAGGTGTGCGGGCGTCTCCTCGGTCATGCCCTCCCACCACACGTCGCCGTCGTCGGTGAGGGCGACGTTGGTGAAGACCGAGTTGCCCCAGAGGGTCTTCATGGCGTTGGCGTTGGTGTGCTCGCCGGTGCCCGGGGCGACGCCGAAGAAGCCGGCCTCGGGGTTGATGGCGTACAGACGCCCGTCCTCGCCGAAGCGCATCCACGCGATGTCGTCGCCGATGGTCTCGACCGTCCAGCCCTTGATGGTGGGCTCCAGCATGGCGAGGTTCGTCTTGCCGCAGGCCGAAGGGAAGGCGGCGGCGACGTACTTGGACTCACCGCGCGGCGGCGTGAGCTTCAGTACGAGCATGTGCTCGGCGAGCCAGCCCTCGTCCCGTGCCATGACGGAGGCGATGCGCAGCGCGTAGCACTTCTTGCCGAGCAGTGCGTTGCCGCCGTAGCCCGATCCGAATGACCAGATCTCGCGGCTCTCGGGGAAGTGGGAGATGTACTTGGTGTTGTTGCACGGCCAGGGCACGTCCTGCTCGCCGGGCTCCAGCGGGGCGCCGACGCTGTGGACCGCCTTGACGAAGAAGCCGGCCTCGCCGAGCTCGTCGAGGACCTGCTGTCCCATGCGCGTCATGGTGCGCATCGAGACGGCGACGTACGCGGAGTCGGTGATCTCGACGCCCAGTGCGGAGAGCGGGGAGCCGAGGGGGCCCATGCAGAAGGGGACGACGTACATGGTGCGGCCGCGCATGCAGCCGCGGAAGATCCCTCCGGAGCCACCCTCGCCCTGGAAGAGGGCCCGCATCTCGCCGGGGGCCTTCCAGTGGTTGGTGGGACCGGCGTCCTCCTCCTTCTCGGAGCAGATGAAGGTGCGGTCCTCGACGCGTGCGACGTCGCTGGGGTCGGAGGCGGCGTAGTAGGAGTGCGGCCGTTTCACCGGGTCCAGTTCGGTGAACGTGCCCTTCTCGACGAGCTCTTCACACAGGCGCTCGTACTCCGATTCGGAGCCGTTGCACCAGACGATCCGGTCCGGTTCTGTGAGAGCGGCGATTTCCTCCACCCAGGAGACGAGCTCCTGGTGGCGTGTGGGAACGGTGTTGATGGCGGGAGCCGCAGAACTGCGCGCCACAATCTCTCCAGACGTTGAGGGTTCCAACGGATAACTGCACTGGTATCCGCATTTTTTGGCTTCGTGCTTCAACTCGCCCCTTGGGGGCCGCGACCCGGATGCGTTCGTGATGGTGCTGGGCTGGTGCGTCTGCGCGGCTCGCTCATCCGGTGTCACCCTTGCTCCTCTGAGCATGTGAGCGTATCGGCTGCCTGTCCAGATGGAAAGGATGTGTCCATCACCACTCCGATGAGCGGCATGCGGTCCACGAGAGCGTGTCGTTGGTTACGCCCCCGTAGCTACGATGGGCCGTATGAATGACGCGTCCCGCCCGCACGAGCCCGTGAACAGCGCGGGCTCCGAAGGTGGCGCGGACGGAACCGACAAGCCGGTCCACTCCGGCGGTTCTGCCGCCGCCACCCTGGAGTCCGCTGCGGCTGCCGTCACTTCGGCGGCGTCCAGAGGCGCCTCGGCGATCCCCGCACTCATCAAGCCGCGGCTGCGCGGATGGCTGCACGCGGGGATGTTCCCCGCGGTGCTCGCCGCCGGGATCTTCCTGACCGCGCTCGCCGACAGCTCCCGCGGCCGTATCGCCTGCGCCGTCTACACCCTGACCGCCTGTCTGCTCTTCGGAGTGAGCGCCCTCTACCACCGGGGCGAGTGGGGGCCGCGGGCCAATGCCGTGCTGCGGCGGCTCGACCACGCCAACATCTTCCTGATCATCGCGGGGACGTACACGCCGCTGACGATCCTTCTGCTTCCCGACGGTTCCGGTTCGCCGCTGCTGTGGGGTGTGTGGGCGGCAGCCGTGTTCGGCATCGGCTTCCGGGTGTTCTGGGTCGGCGCTCCGCGGTGGCTCTACACGCCTTGCTACATCGCGATGGGTTGGGCCGCGGTCTTCTATCTGCCCGCGTTCCTGCGCGAGGGCGGCATCGCCGTGCTGGTGTGCGTGATCGTGGGCGGCCTGCTGTACAGCGCGGGCGGCCTCGTCTACGGAATCAAGCGGCCGAACCCGTCACCGCGGTGGTTCGGCTTCCACGAGGTGTTCCACTCCTTCACCCTGGCCGCGTTCGTCGTCCATTACGTGGGGATCTCGCTGGTGGCGTACCAGCACGCGTAGCCCTCGCACCGGGCGGGCGGGCGGGCGTTCCGTTCCGCCGAACCAGCTGCCACCCGGACCCTCATGTGGGTGGTTCACACGCTCGACGACCCGGTGTGTCCGGCCGGCCGGACACACCGGGGAGACGCGAAGACCTCCACATGCGGTGCCGTACGAACGGTCTCACCGCGGCGGAGGTCTTCGCCTTCGCCTTGCTCACGGAGCCGACGGATCCGTGAGCAACACACCTAGCCGGTCTTCGACTTGGGTGACGACGCGGCGTGGCTGTGGTCGAGATGCCGGGCCTTGCTGCGTGCGTCAGGTGCTTCGTCCTGACGGAGAGCGGCGGCGGGATTGGTGCAGCCGGGAAGGGCGCCGTCCGGGAAGCAGTTGTCGGGCGTGTTGTTCGTGACGGGGCTGGAGACGAGGCTCGCTCCGCTTGCGGCGACGAAGATGCCGCCTCCGACGGATCCTGCCCTGTTGCCGGTCACAGGGCTGTTCACCAGTTGGGCGCCGGCCCCGCAGTGGTAGATGCCGCCTCCGTTGCTCGCTGCTCTGTTGCCGGTGACCGGGGAGGAGGTGAGACGCAGTGTGGCGGAGCCGCAGTTCTCGATGCCGCCGCTGTCCGAGGCACTCGTGTTGTCCGCGATGCTGACGGAGGTGAGGACGGCGGAGCCTTGGTTGTTGAGACCACCGCCGAAGCTGGCGGTGGTGCTGTTGTTGCGGAGCGTTCCGGAAACCCACGACAGGGTGCCCGAGTTGTAGACGCCGCCGCCTCTGTTGGCCTGATTGCCGGTGACGTTGCTCTGCGTGAGGCTGAGGCTGCCGTCCTCGTTCCAGATGCCACCGCCCTGGGACCCTTCCAGCGTGTTCAGATTCGTCCGGCCGCCGCTGACGTTGACGCGGAGAAGGGAGAGACTTCCCGAATTCTTGACGTGGAAGATCCGGAAGTCGTCCGCGGCGCCGGCGGAGCGCCGGATGGTTGCGTTCTGGCCGGAGATGGTGACGTCACCGGTGATCTCCGGGAGCCCGTCCGATTCGTTGTCGGTGTCGGTCAGGGTGTAGGTGCACCCCGCTGCGAGCTGGACGGTTTCGCCCGTGAGGTTGGCTTGGTCGATGGCGTCCCTGAGAGCGGTGATGTCGTTGCAGGGGACGGTGGTCGCGGCGTGGGCCGGCTGGGCGGGCATGACGGCCAGACAGAGTCCGAGGCCGACGGCAGCGCTGAGACTGCTGTTCCGAAGGGACTTTCTCATGCAGAGGTCTCTCCCTCGTGCTTGATCTGATCAGCTGGAAGGGCGGGTCACGGAACCGTGAGTACGGCGAACTCGCCCTGAACGCGATTTGTTTGTGACATCTCCGACAGATGTCACATCGCGAAGAAATGCTGCCCGTCGGCGGAGGATGCAACAGCCTGCACGTGAGGGGCATGCAAATTCCGAAGTAAGCAGTTCTTATGCACGCCCTCTGAGGGCTCCGGCTCCGTGCGATGCGCCGTCATGCGCCCTGCCTCAGCCAGAGAGAAAGGGACAGGGGCTCAACTCCGCGAGAACCCCGGCCTGTTGCTGCCGCCCGGCATCGTCAGTGCCGCGGAGTTCCCTCCGTCGGTGTACGGCGGATCGCGCGGCCCGCGAGGACGTCCGTGCGGCGGCCGTCCTCGATGACGGGGCGCCCGTCGACCAGCACGTGCGGGATGCCCGTGGGCAGCACGCGCGGGTTGTCGTAGGTGGAGCCCGGCGCGACCGTGGCCGGGTCGAAGAGGACGAGGTCCGCGCGGTAGCCCTCGCGGACCAGGCCGCGGTCGGGGAGGCGGAGCCGTGCGGCGGGGCGCGAGGTGAGGTGGGCGACGCACTCCTGGAGGGAGAGCACGCCCAACTCCCGTACGTAGCGGCCGAGATACTGCGGGAAGGTGCCGTACGCGCGCGGGTGCGGCTTGTCGCCCTGGAGGATGCCGTCGCTGCCGCCGGTGTGGACGGGGTGGCGCATCATGTGCCGGACGTTCTCCTCGTGGCCCACGTGCTGGAGGATCGTCGTGCCGAGCCGGTCCTCGATCAGCAGGCGGCGGGCGGTGACGAACGGCTCCTCCCCGTTCTCCGCCGCCGACTCGGCGACCGTCCGGCCGACGTGGTGCGAGAGGGCCGGGTGGGAGACGCCCGAGATCTCGATCGTGCTCCAGTCCATGGGGACGCCGTGGCAGCCGTCGGCTCCCTCGACCTCCATGACGTGCCGGATGCGCGAGCACGTCTCCTCGTCCGAAAGCCGCGCCAGGATCGCCTCCGGGCCGCCGGCGCTCGCCCAGCTCGGCAGCATCGCCACGAGAGTCGTGCACCCCGGGGTGTACGGATACGTGTCGAGGGTGATGTCCGCGCCGGCGGCGAGCGCACGGTCGAGGAGGCCGGTCAGCTCGGGCGCCCGGCCCTTGTTGACGCCGAAGTTCATGGTGGCGTGGGCGAGATGGAGCGCGCAGCCGGCGTCGCGGGTGAGCTCGATCATCTCCTCGTACGCCTGCAGCGCGCCCTTGCCGTAGGAGCGGTGGTGCGGGCAGTAGTAACCGCCGTACGCGGCCACCGTGCGGCACAGTACGGCGAGTTCGGCGTCGGAGGCGTACATGCCGGGTGTGTAGGTGAGGCCGGAGGACATGCCGACGGCGCCCTGCTCCAGGCCCTCGGCGACGAGGCGCCCCATCTCCTCGGTCTCCGCACGCGTCGCGGGGCGGTCGTCCCAGCCGACGGCGAGCATTCGCACGGTGCCCTGCGGCACGAGGTAGGCGGCGTTGACGGCCGTGCCCTGGCGGTCGATGCGGTCCAAGTACCCGCCGACGGTGCGCCAGTCGAAGTCGATGTCGTCGCCCGTGCCGTTCCAGCCGGTGATGGCGCTGCGTACGGCGGCGAGGGTGCGGTCGTCGACGGGCGCGTAGGAGAGCCCGTCCTGGCCGACGACTTCGAGCGTGACGCCCTGCGCGGCCTTCGCCGAGTGGTCCGGGTCGCGCAGCAGGGCGAGGTCGGAGTGGGCGTGCATGTCGATGAAGCCGGGGGAGAGGGCGAGGCCCGTGGCGTCGAGTGTGCGCCGGGCTCCGGCGGGGCGGGCGCCAGGGCCGTCGGTTTCGCGGGTGACGGCGGTGATGCGGCCGTCCTCGACGGCGACGTCGGCGCGGTACGGGGCCGACGTCCCGGAGCCGTCGACGACGTCCGCGTTGCGGATGAGCAGGTCCATGAGGGCGGTTCCCTTCCGGGTGGGTGCGGGCAGGCCGCCCGTCAGAAGGCTGCGGGCTCAGAAGGCTGCGGGCTCAGAAAAACGTACGTACGTATCCCGTGACGGTGCCGTCCGCGGTCGTCTCCGGGATGAGCTGCCACTTGTCGAAGATCGTGCACGGGTGGGAGAGCCCGAGGCCCACCCACTCGCCGACCTCGACGGGCGCCTCCGTACGGACCCACGCGTGCTGGTCGGAGAGCGCCGTGACGGTGATGCCGTCGGCGGGGCGCGTGGCGCCGTCGCGCGAGCGGACCGTGTGGGGCTGCGGGAGGTGCAGGTCGAACGCCGCGTCGCGCTTGCCCGCGTTGAGGAACGCCTGGTCGGGGGCGGGACGGGAGACGACCTGCGCCCAGAGCGTGAACGCGGCCTGCAGGGTGCCCTCTTCGGGTACGCGGTTGAAGGGCGTCTTCTCGCGGTATGCGCCGTCGTCGTGCGACACGTACGCGCCTGAGCGGAGCAGCTTCAGCACCGGCCGGGAGAGCGGCGGCAGTTCGGCGAAGACCTCCGCGACGGCGTCGAACCAGGCGCTGCCCCCCGCGCTCAGCACGATCTCGGAGAGCCCGTCGAAGCGGCCCGCGGTGTCGAACGCGGCGGCGAGGGCGGTCAGCCGTCGCAGCCAGGCGGTGACCGTCTCCGTCGAGGCGTCCGGGACTTCGCCCTCGTAGCCCGCGACGCCGGCCAGGCGGAGAGTCGGTGCCGCGGCGACGGCGTCGGCGACCGCCTCGCACTCGGCTTCGCTGCGCGCTCCCGTACGGGCGCCTTCGCCGGCGGCCAGTTCGACCACGACGTCGACGGGACGCGAGGCACCCGCCTCAGCGAGGGCGGCGTCCATCAGCGCGACACCGGCCGTCGAGTCGGCGTAGCAGACGAAGTGGAAGTCCGGGTCGGCGTCGAGCTCCTGGGAGATCCGGCGGAGCGCGGCGGCGTCGACGAGCTCGTTCGCGAGGAAGACACGCGGAATCCCGAACGCCCGGGCCACGGCGACCTGATGGGGCACGGCGAGGGTGATCCCCCAGGCACCGTGGGCGAGTTGGCGGTGGAAGAGCTGCGGGGCCATGGAGGTCTTGCCGTGCGGGGCGAAGGCCAGGCCGTGCCGCCGCGTGTACGTCTCCATGAGCGCCAGGTTGTGCTGGAGGCGCTCCGCGGAGAGGGCGAGAACCGGTGTGGTGAAGCCGCCGGTGAACAGATTGCGGTGCTCCGCGGTGAGTGCGGCGACGGTGGCGCCCGCGGCGTCCGGAGGGAGCCCCTTGAAGCGGTGGTCGATGCGCTCTTCGGCGAGGGAGGCGAGCGGGTCCGCGCCGGCCATAGGGGACTCCTACTCCGTAGCACCAGGCCGTTGCAGTAAGTGCAACAAGCATTGCGTATTTCGCTCAAAGCTGTTTAGCATCCCGCCGAACACCCGTCAATCGATGAGGAGCGGATGCGGACAGTGGCACGCACCGACGTCGTCTGCCTCGGCGAATCCATGGTCACGTTCCTGCCCTCGCGGGCCGGACGGCTCGCGGACGTACCGTCCTTCGAGCGGGCCATCGGCGGCGCCGAGTCCAACGTGGCCTGCGCGCTTGCCGGTTCGGGGCACTCCGTGCGCTGGGTCAGCCGGGTCGGTGCCGACGGATTCGGCGACCACCTGGTGGAGGCGGTCGCCGCACGCGGGGTGGATGTCGGAATTGTCGGACGGGACGCGAGGCGCCCCACGGGCATCTACTTCCGTACGGAGGGCGAGCGCCCCACCACCCTCGACGGCCCCGACGAGTCCGTGGGCGGCGCGGGCGCTGCGCCCGCCGCCGGCACTTCCGGCACCGCCGAAGTCGTCTACTACCGCGCCGGATCCGCCGCGTCCGCCATGTCGCCGCACACCGTGGACCTCGCTGCCGTCGACGACGCCACCGTGCTGCACGTCACAGGCATCACGGCGGCGCTCTCCCCGGAGTGCCTGGAGCTGATGCGCCTGCTCACCGGCCCGCGCGCGGACCGTCCGCTGGTCTCCTTCGACGTGAACTACCGCGTCGGCCTGTGGGCCCGGGCCGAGGGCGACCCCGCTCCCGGGCCCGGCGTGCTGCTCGAACTCGCCGCCGGCTGCGACCTCGTCTTCGTCGGCGAGGACGAGGCAGCGGCGGCCTGGGGCGTCACCGGCGGCCCGTACGCGCTCAGGGAGCTGCTGCCCGGGCCTGCCGTCCTCGTCGTCAAGCAGGGCGGGACGGGAGCGACGGCATTCGTACGCGGGGACGGCGGCAGTCAGGGCGGCGGTCCCGGTGGCGGTCAGGGTGGCGGTCCCGGCGAAGGTCCCGGCGAAGGTCCCGGTGACGCGGGCGACACCGTCCACACCGTGCCCGCCCTGCGCATCGACGTCGCGGGCGCCGTGGGTGCCGGCGACGGGTTCGCCGCCGGTTTCCTCTCCGCGACGCTCCGCGGGCTGCCCGTACGGGAGCGGCTGCGGCACGGGCATCTAACCGCCGCGGCCGCTCTCACCGTGCCCGGTGACCTCGCGGAGCCGCCGTCGCGCGAGGTCGCGGACCGGCTCGCCGCCCTGGACGACGAGGCGTGGGGAAGACTGCGCCTCGGCCCCGGGTGGAACACACAGAAGGCGAACGCAACATGAGCCAGACCGTCGACCGAGCATTGAGCATTCTGCCCCTGCTCGCAGAGGGACCCGCCAACCTGGAGCAGGTCGCGGGCCGGCTCGGGGTGCACAAGTCCACCGCGCTGCGGCTCCTGCGTACGCTCCACGAGCACGGCATCGTCCACCGCCAGCCCGACCAGCGCTACCGGCTGGGCACGCGGCTCTTCGCACTCGCCCAGCAGGCCGTGGAGAACCTGGACGTACGGGAGATAGCGCATCCCCACCTGGTGGAGCTGAACGCGCAGACCGGGCACACCGTCCATCTCGCCGTACACGAGGAGGACGAAGTCCTCTACATCGACAAGGTGGAGAGCCGCTACCCGGTACGGATGTACTCGCGCATCGGCAAGCCCGTCGCGATCACGGTCGCCGCGGTCGCCAAGCTGCTGCTCGCCGATCTGCCCGAGCCGGAGCGGCGGGCGGTCGCGCAGCGGCTGAACTACCCCCGCTACACGGCCCGTTCGATCACCGACCCCGCGTCCTTCCTCGCCGAGCTGGCGAAGGTGCGCGAACAGGGATGGGCCACCGACCTGGGCGGCCACGAGGAGTCCATCAACTGCGTCGGCGCCCCGGTGCGCGGACCGGACGGGCGGGCCGTCGCCGCCATGTCCGTATCGGCCCCGAACGTCGTCGTCAGCGCGGACGAACTCCTCACCCTCCTGCCGCTGGTGCGGCGCACCGCCGACGCGATCAGCGACGAGTACTCCGGAAGAACCCCAGACAAGGAACAGCAGTCATGAGCGAGAAGCAGACCAAGACGGCTCTCACGCCCTCCACCCACACCACTCCGCCCGCGAAGTTCTCGCACGGCGTGCGCAAGGGCAACATCCTTCAGGTCTCGGGGCAGGTCGGCTTCGGCCCGGCCGTCCCGGGCCAGGCGCCCACGCCCGTCGGGCCGGGGCTGCGCGAGCAGACGCTGCGCACGCTCGCCAACGTCGAGGCCGTGCTCCAGGAGGGCGGGGCGAGCTGGGAGGACGTGGTGATGATCCGCGTCTATCTCACCGACACCGCGCACTTCCCCGAACTCAACGAGATCTACAACGAGTTCTTCGCGGACCTCACCGAGGCCCCCGCGGCCCGTACGACCGTCTACGTCGGCCTGCCGGCCGGGCTGCTCGTCGAGATCGACGCGCTCGCCGTACTGGGCTGAAGCCCGGCACCGGCCGAAGTGCGCCCAGCCCGCGCCTCCTTAGCGGTGCACGGGGCCCGAAGGGGCTCCGCGCACACCCCCTGCATGTCCGAACTCCCCATCAGATCCGATCTGTTGACACAGAATCCCCGAGGTCCACCACCATGCTGCTCGCATCCGCGCCCGAGAAGGCGCCAGCACAGACCGGCGGTCTGCTCGCCCTCATAGGCGGCACCCCCGGGCTGCTGATCGTCGCCGCCCTGGGAATCCTGCTGCTGCTCTTCCTCATCATCAAGCTCCGGGTGCAGCCGTTCGTGGCGCTGCTGGGCGTCTCCATAGGCGTCGGTCTGGCAGCCGGGCTCTCGGTGACCGAACTCTTCGGCACAGTGCAGAAGTCCGAGGCGGTCTCCCTCATCGAGGACGGCATGGGCGGCATCCTCGGCCACGTCGCAATCATCATCGGGCTCGGCACGATGCTGGGGGCGATACTCGAGGTCAGCGGTGGCGCCGAGGCGCTCTCCAGCCGTCTGCTGGCCCTCTTCGGGGAGAAGCGCGCACCGCTGGCCATGGGCCTGACGGGCCTCATCTTCGGTATCCCGGTCTTCTTCGACGTCGGCATCTTCGTCCTCGCGCCGATCGTCTACGCCGCGGCCAAGCGCTCCGGCAAATCGATCATCCTCTACTCGATGCCGCTGCTCGCCGGTCTGTCGATGACGCACGCGTTCCTGCCGCCCCACCCCGGTCCGGTCGCCGCGGCAGGGCTGCTGAAGGTCGACCTCGGCTGGATCATCCTGATGGGCATCGTCACCGGTATCCCCGCCGTGCTGGCGGCCTGGGCGTACGCGGCCTGGATCGGCAACCGCCTCTTCGTCGAGGTGCCGCACGACATGGTCGAGGCGGCCGAGGAGGCCAAGGCGGCCGTCGCGGCGGAGCAGAAGGCGGCGGGGGTCTCCGCGGAGCGGCCCGTCTCGCTGGCCGTCGTGCTCGGCATCATCGGCACCCCGCTGGTGCTGATCCTGCTGGCGACGTTCTCGTCCATCGCGCTCGACCCCTCGACGCTCCGCTCCGTCATCGAGTTCTTCGGGCACCCCTTCGTGGCGCTGACGATCGCGCTGCTGCTGGCGTACTGGCTGCTCGGCCTGCGGCGCGGCTGGTCGCGTCAGTCGCTGGAGACGGTCTCGACCGCCTCGCTCAAGCCGATCGGCAACATCCTGCTCGTCGTGGGCGCGGGCGGCGTCTTCGGCGCGGTGCTGGACGGCAGCGGTGTCGCGCAGGCGCTGTCGGACACGTTCGGGGACGCGGGGCTGCCCGTCATCGTCCTGTCGTATCTGCTCTCGCTGGTGCTGCGCGTCGCGCAGGGCTCGGCGACCGTCGCGATCGTCACCACGGCGGGAATCGTGGCGCCGCTGCTGTCCGCCGGCGACTACTCGCAGCCGCACATCGCGCTGGTCATCATGGCGATCTCGGCGGGCTCCATCTTCGCCTCGCACGTCAACGACGGCGGATTCTGGATCGTCTCGAAGTACTTCGGCATCTCGGAGCGGGACACGCTGAAGTCGTGGACGGTCCTGGAGTCCGTCCTGTCGGTGGTGGGCTTCGCCGTGGCGGCCGTGATCAGCCCGTTCGTATAGCCGGACCTGCCCGTGCGACGGGTGCGTGCCGGCCGCTCCGGCGTACGGGCCGGCCGGCACAACCCGTCTCTCTCCCGGAGCCCGCGCGCCCCCGACGGAATGCCATCTTCCGTTTCTGGGGGCGCTGTTGGGGTCTTGTGGGGGTGCCGCTTAAGGCCAAGAATGCACGGCGTCACCCCCGACGAATCACATTCACGAGATTCGGTGAAGGAGAGGAACCCCCCACCATGAAGAGACCTCTCGCCGGCGCCTTGGCAACGGCCTTCTTCGGAGCGGCCGCCGTCACCGGGATCGCCGCGGCACCCGCGTCCGCCGCGGAAGCCCCGGCGGCGCCCGAGGCCGCCGCCGCCCCGGACTTCGCGGGCACGGTCGCGCTCAGCAACTGTTCGGGCTCGCTGGTGAAGATGCCCGGTTCCAAGGCATCCGACCCGGGGCTGGTGCTCTCGAACGGGCACTGCCTGGAGGAAGGCATGCCGGAGCCGGGCAAGGTCGTCGTCGACCAGCCCTCGTCGCGCAGCTTCACGCTCCTCGACGCCGGCGGCGGCGACGCGGGCACGCTGAAGTCCTCGAAGATCGCCTACGGGACGATGACGGACACCGACGTCTCCCTCTACGAACTCGACTCCACGTACGAGGAGATCAAGAAGGACACGGGCATCGACCCGCTGGAGGTGCAGGCCGAGCACCCCAAGGAGGGCACCGCCATCACCGTCGTCTCCGGTTACTGGAAGGAGACGTTCAGCTGCTCGATCGACGCCTTCGTGCCTGAGCTGCGCGAGGACGGCTGGACCATGAAGGACTCGCTCCGCTACACCAAGGAGTGCGAGACCAAGGGCGGCACGTCGGGCTCCCCGGTCGTCGACGACTCCACCGGGAAGATCGTCGGGATCAACAACACCCGTAACGAGAACGGCGAGGAGTGCACCCTCAACAACCCGTGCGAGGTGGACGAGAACGGCAAGGTCACCGTCCACGAGGGCATCGCGTACGGACAGCAGACGCACACCCTCACCAGCTGCATCGCCGCGGGCAACAAGGTCGACCTGAGCCTGCCGGACTGCAAGCTGCCGAAGCCGTAGCGGACCGGCCGGCCAGGCCCTGAACGTCGGGCCGCACTCGGAGCCCGGCAGCTGCCGGCCGGCGGCGTGGTGCGGCGGCACCACGGCGCCGGCCCGGCGGCACCACTGCTCCGACTCCCGCATGCGGCTCAGGGGCTCAGGACGAGCGACGCCCCCGGACACTGTCGTCCGGGGGCGTCGCGTGCGTACGGGGAGGTGGGGGACACCCCGCAGCAGCCGGGAGGCGCAAGGGTGCGCCGGGGGAGGCGGGACCTACGGCAGCGCGTCCACGTGCGGACCGACCTTGCCGGACCAGCTGTTGCCGTTCGAGGCGTCCCAGTTGGTGGACCAGGTCATCGCGCCGCGGATGCCGGGGTAGGTCTTGTCGGGCTTGAAGCTCCCGCAGTTGGTGCCCTTGGCCAGGCAGTCCAGGGCGTCCGTCACCACGCCGGGCTCGACGTGGCCCGAGCCCGCGGCGCTGGAGGAGGCCGGGGTGCCGATGCCGACCTGCGAGGCGTCGAGACCGCCTTCGAGCTGGATGCAGGCGAGGGCGGTGAGGAAGTCGACGCTGCCCTGCGCGTAGGTCTTGCCGTCGCAGCCGTTCATCGAACCGCTGTTGTAGTACTGCATGTTGACGACCGTCAGGTAGTCCTTGATGTTCAGCGCGGTCTTGAAGTACTCGTTCGACGTCGACTGCATGTCGATGGTCTGCGGGGCCATCGTCACCACGACGTCGCTCTTCTCGCTGTGGATGGTGTCCAGGGCCTTGCTCATATACGTCGAGTTGAGGCCGTTCTCCAGGTCGATGTCGACTCCGTCGAAGCCGTACTCGTCCATGAGCGAGACGATGCTGTCGGCGAAGGCCGAGGCCGAGGCGTCGTCGGCGACGCTGACGGCGCCCTTCTCGCCGCCCACCGAGACGATCACCGACTTGCCCGCGTCGTGCTTGGCCTTGATGTCGGCCTTGAAGTCGTCCTCGGAGCCGTAGCCCGTCGCCGGGTCCAGCTTGAAGTCGACCTGGCCGGGTGTGCCCGTGGCGTCGGCGAAGGCCACGGCGACGATGTCGTAGTCGTCCGGCACATCGGAGAGCTTCTGTTTGGCCGCTCCGTTGTCGAAGTTCTGCCAGTAGCCGGTCACGGCGTGGGCGGGGACCGCCGAGGCGCCCACGGCGCGGCCGGTGTCCTGGGAAGGTGCCGGGCCGGCGTTCGCCGTGCCGGCCGTGATCAGTCCGCAGATCGTCAGTGCCGCTGCTGTGACCGCGGCGAGGACGCGCGGACGCGTGCGTAGGTGGGACAGGAATCTTGCGCGTGCCACAACTGCCTCCGGGGTGGGGGGAGATGGGGGGAGGGAAGGTGCTGAGTGTGGTGCGCGGGGCCCTGCGCTTCGGTGACAACATGGTCCAGACCAATCTGGTTGTCAAGACCTTTGACAGTCGTCCTGGGCCTTGTATTGATCGTCTTCGGGGGATTGGATGCGCCGGGCAGGACCTCTTGAGGGGACGAGTGTGAAGGCGGTCAGAGATGGCAACCGAGGACAACAAGCAGAGCGGGGCCGGGACCCCGGCCCCCTCTTCCAGCGAGGAGTACCGGCCGCCCGTACGGAAGGCGAGCTGGAAGCTGGTCGGGCCGGGCATCGTCGTCGCGGCGACCGGCGTCGGCGCCGGTGACCTGGTCGCCACGCTCATCGCGGGCAGCAAGTTCGGCTACACGCTCATGTGGGCGGCGGTCATCGGCTGCATCGTCAAGATCGCGCTCGCCGAGGCCACCGGCCGCTTTCACCTGGCCACCGGCCGCACCATCTTCGACGGGTGGCGCTCGCTCGGCCCCTGGACCACCGTCTACTTCGCGATATACGTCGTCGTCTGGGGATTCGTCTACGGCGGCACCGCGATGTCCTCCTCCGGGCTCCCCCTGGAGGCGCTCTTCCCGGGCGTTCTCGACCTCAAGGGATGGGCGATCATCACCGGCCTCGTCGGCCTCGTCTTCGTCTGGTTCAACCGCTACGCCGTCTTCGAGAAGGTCATGACGGTGATGGTCGGCATCATGTTCGTGGTCGTCGTCTACGTGGCGATCCTCGTCTCGCCCGACATCGGCGCCAGCTTCGCCGGGCTCCTCCCGGTCCTGCCGGACGGCTCGGTCTTCTACACCCTCGGCCTCATCGGCGGCGTCGGCGGCACCATCACGATGGCGGCGTACGGGTACTGGGTGAACGCCAAGGGCTGGACGGACAGCGGCTGGATGAAGATGATGCGGCTCGACAACCGCGTCGCCTACGTCACCACCGGCATCTTCGTCGTCGCGATGCTGATCGTCGGAGCGGAGCTGCTGCACTCCACGAACATCGCGATCGCCGAGGGCGACAAGGGCCTCGCCGACCTCGACAAGGTCCTCGAGGACCGGTTCGGCGCCTTCACCTCCACGCTCTTCCTCGTCGGCTTCTTCGCCACCTCCTTCACGTCCCTGATCGGCGTGTGGCAGGGCGTGAGCCTGATGTTCGCCGACTTCGTCGAGCGGCTGCGCGCCGCCCGCAAGGCCGGCGAGGAAGGCGGCGAGGACAGCGGTGACCAGGCGGTGGCGGCGGTGGCCGGCGGTCAGCGCGAGCGTTCGCTGCCCTTCCGCGCGTATCTGCTGTGGCTGACCTTCCCGCCGATGACGCTGCTCTGGCTGGAGCAGCCCTTCGGTCTGGTCGTCGCATACGGCGTGCTGGGCGCGTTCTTCATGCCGTTCCTCGCGCTCACCCTCATCTGGCTGCTCAACACCAGCCGTACACCGCGTGAATGGCGCAACGGCATTCTCAGCAACGTGATGCTCTTCGTCTCCGGGATGCTCTTCATCGTGCTGTGCGTGCAGCAGGTCAGGGAGATTCCCTGGTAGGACGACGAAGCCCCGGCGCGCTCCCGCCGCCGGCGCGGCCGGCCACCGCGCCAGCAGGGCCTGTTTCGAAGTAGCGTCGTCCGCCCGTTAGGGCGGGCGGGCCCCGCAGACGGGACTTCGGAATAGGCCCTAACTCCCCTTTGCCCGATTGACTGACGGGCAGGGCGGGGTATGGCAGGGGAGCGGCCGGGGCAGAAGCTGTTCCGAGGTCTGGGCTCCGCCCGTAAGGTGTGGTGTCGTCAGATCAAGATGACGATCGGGTACCTGGGCCGCGGGCCCGGCACAGAGCGCTCGGGGGCGGGGATGACCACTGCGATAGCAGTCACCAGCCACAGCCACATGCTGCCCCCGCCCGACCGGCACACGCCGCGTGCGCACGTCTTCCAGCCGCCGGACGAGCAGCCGTTCGACGTGGCGCTCGCCCAGACGCAGCGACTGCTCGAACAGCACGGCCACATGATCGTCGTCCATCCCACGACGCTGCCGAAGTCCTTCGTGCACAGGCTCCATGCCATCCGTTCCGTCCTGGAGACCGACCGGATCGCGCTGATGCCGACGGCACTGCCGCCGCTGGGCACGGGTGTCCTCGTACGGCAGTTGAGGCAGCTGTCGCTGTGCGAGTTCAGCCCCGGCGTGCTCGGCGCATCCGTACGCCTCCTTGCGCACTACATCTACGCGGGTGCGCTGCTGAGTTCCGTGGCGAAGCTCGATCACCTGCCGGTCTCCTACACCGAGCACGCCAGGTCCTGGAATCCCAAGGCGCAGTTCGCGGTGCTGGCGACGCCCACTCCGCAGCTCGTCCGTACCGACAGCGGTGCCCGCGGCGTGGCCCGGGCCGCTCTCACGGGGCCGCAGTTCCCCACGCATCTCACCTACGCCGACGGCCAGCTCAACTCCGACTGGGTCACCGGCCTGCTGGCTCCGCAGTGGCGCGTCGGCCAGGTGCAGGAGGCGTATCTGCCCGCGGAGTCGGCACGCTGGTGGGGGACCGGCAAGCTCATCGAGTTCGCGGCCGCGATCCCCGACGTGTCGGTGCTCTACCGGCTCGTCTCCTCCGTACGGCGGGACGAGTGCCACTGGTGCGGCCTCGAACTCATCGGGGACCGCTGCGCGTTCTGCGCGGCCCCGGCCCCACTCGGGTCCGGCTCGCGCAAGGCCGCGGCTCTGCGCCCGGCTCCGGCCCGCAGCCGCTCCGGCTCCGCTCTCACTTCCCGCATCGCTTCCGGTTCCGGTGATTCCGGCTCCGGCGGTTCCGCGCCCGGCTCCGGCAAGGACGGCGCCGGTGACCGTGCGGACGCCCCCGCCAGGGGCGGCGCGGGGCTCGGCGCGTTCCTCAAGCAGAAGCACGCCGCGGCGGCGCAGAAACAGGCCGCCGCCGCACGATCCGAACCGCAGTCCAGTCACGCCGTTGTCGCCGATCCCCGAGGTCTGTAGTCCATGAATTCACGCCAGCGCCGTGGCGTCATCCTGCTGGTCGTCTCCGTCCTGTGTGCCCTGGCGGCGTTCGGGGGCGTGCTGGCGTTCATACGTGACGTGGAGTCGAAGGTCGGCCCCGAGAAGACGGCGTACAAGCTGAAGGCGGACGTTCCGCCGTACAAGTCCCTGAGCGCGGGGCAGTTCGACAAGGTGTCCGTGCCGGAGCGCTGGCTGCCGGACACCGCGGTCACCGATCTCGGCGAGGTGCGCGGCAAGGTCGCCACCAACGAGCTCCGCAAGGGATCGTTGCTGCAGACGGACATGATCGACGACCGGCCCGAACTCAAGCCGGGCCAGCAGGAGATCGCCATCATGATCGACGCCGAGACGGGCGTCGCCGGCAAGATCAACCCGGGCAGCCGCGTCAACATCTTCGCCACCTTCGAGGGCGATCAGCAGGCGGCCGGCAAGGGCAAGACACCGAATCAGTCGAAGGTCATCGTCAGCGAGGCCGAGGTCATCGACGTCGGGAAACTGACCCCGTTCAAGGAGAACTCCGGCCAGGACGAGCGCACCCGGCTGAACGAACGGGACGGCGTCCCGATCACCTTCGCCCTCTCCACGGTGGACGCGCAGCGCGTCGCCTACGCGGAGTCCTTCGCGGAGCACGTCCGGCTCGCCCTCGTGGCTCCCGGCGACGGCAACGACATCCCCGAGAGCGACCGCACGTACACGCTCGACGGGGACAAGTGAGGCAGGTCAGCCCATGGTCACCCGCATTCAGCCAGCCGTAAGCGACCCGGAGGCAGCCAGGTCGGTCGGCGGTCTGCTCAGTCAGCTGCCCGACAGCGAGCCGGTACCGGCCGCCGTCGACTCCACCCAACTGCTGGACTCCCTCGCGCGGTTGGCGGAAGGCACCGTGGCGGACCTGCCCGAGGTCGTGCTCGTCCACGAACTCATCCGTCCGATGCCGGCGCTGGAGCTGATCCGTGAGATCGCGCTCCGCTTCCCGGCCGTCGGCGTCGTACTCATCACGCGCGACACCAGCCAGCCGCTCTACTCGGCGGCGATGGACGCCGGGGCGCGCGGCGTTCTCGGGCTTCCTCTGAGCTATGACGATCTCGCCGCGCGGGTGGGCGCTGCGGCGTCGTGGGCGGTGGGCGTACGGAAGCATCTGGGCGGCATTCCGGACGAGACGGCGGGTCCGGGCGGCACCGTCGTCGCCGTCACGGGTGCCAAGGGCGGTGTCGGTACGACGCTGACCGCTGTCCAACTGGCCCTCGCGGCACAGGCGTCGGGGCGCGGCACGGCTCTGGTGGACATGGATCTGCAGTCCGGGGACGTCTCCTCGTATCTGGACGTGCAGTTCCGGCGTTCGGCGGCCGACCTCGCGGGCATCGCCGACATCTCCGCGCGGGTGCTCCAGGACGCGCTCTTCGCGCACGAGTCGGGGCTCGGCCTGCTCCTCGCCCCGGGCGAGGGCGAGCGGGGCGAGGAGGTCGACGACCGTGCGGCCCGTCAGATCATCGCCGCGCTCAGGGCCCGCTACGACATCGTCGTCATCGACTGCGGCACCCAGCTCAACGCCGCCAACGCCGCCGCGATCGAGACGTCCGACAGCGCGGTGCTGGTGACGACGCCGGACGTGGTGGCCGTACGGGCCGCCAAGCGCATGGTCCGGATGTGGGACCGGCTGCAGATCCGCAAGGCGGAGGAGACCGTCACCCTCGTCAACCGCACCTCGAAGCTCACGGAGATCCAGCCGCCGCTGATCGCCCGTATCGTCGGGACACCCGTGGCCGGGACGACGATTCCCGCCAACTACAAGGAACTTCAGAGCGCCGTGGACGCAGGGCGCATCCAGGACGTCGACGCCAGAAGCGCGGTCAAGCAGGCCCTGTGGTCCTTCGCCGGCGAGCTGGGGCTGAGCACGGCGGCGGAGGTGTCGAGCGGCACCGGCAGGCACAGCAAGGGCGGTGGCAGGGGCGCCAGGGCCGCGAAGGGACAGGCGGGACAGCCCAAGCAGGTGCTGCCTCCGACGGGATCCGGTCCGGGCGGACGCGCGCTGCCGCCGGGCGGGGAGTCGGGCACGGCGTCGCGCGGGGCCGCCGGCGGGCAGGCGGGCACGCAGGCGCAGACGGGCAGGCAGGCACAGGCGGCGGGGGCGGGAGGCCAGGGAGCGCCACGCGCCGGGGCGGGACGTCCCGGCCCCGGAGGGACCCCGCCTCGTCCCCGGCACGCGCCGGGCAGCGCGGGAACCGGCGCGGGCACCGGCGCGGACGCGGCCGGCCGGCAGGCGCTGCCGCCCGGCGCGTCGAGCCGCACCCTGGGTGCTTCCCACGACGAGCCGAGGGCAGCCGATCACAGCGACCCGGACGTGGACCACCGTGACCGCGACCACCGCAGCCCGCTGGAACACAACAGCGCCGCCCCCTTCCACACCCGTACGCGCGTGGGGCCGGTCGGACCCGAGGTCGGACGCATACCGGGCCGGCCCGCGGCGCCGCCGGTGGACGACCTCGACGACGAGGGCGAGACGAGCGTCTGGGGCGAAAGGGGCGCCGTGACCCTGGAGTTCGCGGGAATGGCACCCGTCGTGCTCGCGGTTCTGGCGGTCCTGTGGCAGTGCGTACTCGTCGGATACACGTTCTCGCTCGCCGGCAACGCCGCCGACGAGGCGGCGCGCGCCGCGACCGCGGCCGCCTCGACCGGCGACGCGGAGGGCGCGTGCGAGTCGGCGGCGACCAAGCACCTGCCCGCCGAGTGGCGGGACAACTCGGCGGTCAAGTGCAGCCTCGACGGCCATCTGTGGAAGGCGGACGTCGACCTGTCGGCACCCGTCCTCTTCCCCGGCGCGGGGAAGCTCCCGTTCAGCGTCACCGGCACGGCCGGCGCCGCGGAGGAGGGGTGAGCGCCGCATGAGCCGCGTGAGACGCCCGCAGCGGAGACGGACGGGACCGGTACCGGAACGGACGGAAGCGGCACGGGTACCAAGGGTTCGGCGACGCCGCACGATGCGGGTCCCCCGAGTAAGGGCATGCCTGCGGGGCGGAGCGGATCGTGAACGCGGAGCGGAGCGCGAACGCGGCGCGTCCAGCCTGGAGTTGGCGGGGATGATGCCGCTGCTCCTGCTGGTGGCCATGGCCGCGATCCAGCTCGGCGTCGCCGGCTACGCCGTACAGCAGGCCGGTACGGGGGCCCGCGCCGCCGCACGCATCGCGAGCCAGGAGGACATCGCCGAGGACTACGCGACCTCGGGCAAGGCGGCCATGTCCAAGTGGACGGCTTCCCGGAGCAGTTTCGCCCTCGGCGGGGGAGAGGACGAGGTAAGGGTGACCACCACCGTCACCATTCCGTCCGTCGTCCCCGGCGTGGACGACTTCGGCGACGCGTCACGCTCAGCGACCATGCCGCGCGACTGATCACTGCGAACACACGGAGAGGAGGCCGGAATTGAGTCTGCGAGCCCGCATCACCACCCCAGAGTCCCGGACGCGCAACGGGGTTGCCGCCGACGGCGGCACCGCCCACCTCGTGTCCGCCTACCGCACGAAGCTCCTCGAAGAGATAGACCTCGCGGAGATGTCCGCCCTTCCCTCGCATGAACGCAGGGCCCGCCTGGAGCGCGTACTGGGGCACATCGTCAGCCGTGAGGGGCCCGTACTGTCCACGGCCGACCGGGAGTTGCTCATCCGGCGCGTCGTCGACGAGGCTCTCGGGCTCGGTGTGCTCGAACCGCTGCTGGAGGACGCCTCCATCACGGAGATCATGGTTAACGGACCGGATCAGGTCTTCGTCGAACGGTCGGGACGCGTCGAGCAGGTGCCGGTCCGCTTCGCCTCCGAAGAGCAGCTGATGCAGACCATCGAGCGGATCGTCTCGACCGTCAACAGGCGTGTGGACGAGTCGAATCCGATGGTCGACGCCCGTCTGCCCTCCGGCGAGCGCGTCAACGTCATCGTCCCGCCGCTCTCCCTGACCGGCCCCACGCTCACCATCCGGCGCTTCCCCAGGGCGTACGCGCTGCACGAACTGATCGCGCTGGGCACCCTCGACGAGCACATCGTGGCGCTGCTGTCGGGCTTCATCCGGGCGCGCTTCAACGTGATCGTCTCCGGCGGCACGGGCAGCGGCAAGACCACTCTGCTCAACGCGCTCTCCGGGCTCATCCCGGACCACGAGCGCATCATCACCGTCGAGGACGCGGCCGAACTCCAGCTTCAGCAGCGGCACATCATCCGGCTGGAGACCAGGCCGCCCAACGTCGAGGGCAGGGGCCAGGTCACGGTCCGCGACCTCGTACGGAACTCGCTGCGCATGCGGCCGGACCGGATCATCGTCGGCGAGGTGCGCGGCGGTGAGACGCTCGACATGCTGCAGGCCATGTCGACGGGGCACGACGGCTCACTGGCGACGGTGCACGCCAACAGCGCGGAGGACGCGCTGATGCGCCTGCAGACCCTCGCCTCCATGTCGGAGGTCGAGATCCCCTTCGCGGCGCTCCAGGACCAGATCAACTCCGCGGTGGACGTGATCATCCAGCTCGCGCGCTTCCCCGACGGCTCACGGAAGATCGTGGAGATCTCCCTTCTCGCCTCGCACGGCCGCGAGGTCTTCCGCATCGCGTCGGTCTCCCGGTTCGGCGCCGAGCCCATGTCCGCGGACGGCAAGGTGCACGGGAGCTTCGAGCATCTGCCCGTACCGCGGCGTGCCGCCGAGCGGCTGCACATGGTGAGCGAGACCGTGCCGCCGGTCTTCGGGGTCGCGGACGACGCGGACCAACTGACCACGAGGGAGGCGGTGTAGAGGGGTCCGCGGAACGAAGCCGGGACCCACCGGCGACACGGACACCGCAGCCGGTACGAGCACCGCAGCCAGTTCGACAGCCACAGCCAGGACGAGCACCGCAGCCAGTTCGACAGCCACAGCCGGTACGAGCACCACAGCCGGTACGACCACCGAAGCCAGGACGGACCACGGGACCCAGGACCACGCCATGGACACCACCGCACAACTCGCGCTCGGCGCCTTCCTGCTGGCCGGCGCCCTCGCCGTCGCCGCGGTCATGGCGTTCGCGTCGGGACGCGCGCAGAACAAGGAATTTCTGGAGCGCCTCTCCGACGAAGCGGCCGGCCGTGAGCTGCCGCCGGGCCGCCGCCGCGCCTTCACGGGCGTCGACAAGCGGCTGCGCGGCACCCGGCTGGGAAACCGCGTGCAGAGCGGACTGGCCGCGACGGGACTCGACATCACACCCGGCGAGTTCACCGTCTACGTCGGCGTCGTCGGCGCCGGCATGTGGCTGGTCGCCGCCTCGGTGCTCGCCCCGTTCTTCGGGCCGATCGCCGCGGTCCTCGTACTGCTCGCCGCCGGGGCGTTCCTGAGCCACCAACGGCAGCGCCGCACCGAGCAGTTCATCAACCAGCTGCCCGAGCTGTCCCGCATCCTCGCCAACGCCACCTCCGCCGGGCTCGCTCTGCGTACCGCGCTCGCCATGGCGGCGGACGAGCTGGAGGCCCCGGCGGGTGAGGAACTCACCCTCGTCAACAATCAGCTGGCCGTCGGCCGATCCGTCGAGGACGCCCTGAACGAACTCGCCGAACGTCTGCCGTCGCGTGAACTGGTCGTGCTCGTCACGACGTTGGTGCTCGCCAACCGGGCGGGCGGCACGCTCGTGGCCTCGCTGCGAAACCTCACCGACACCCTTGAGGAGCGCAAGGAGACCCGCCGCGAGGTGCGCACCATGCTCGCCGAAGTGAACGCGACGGCCTTCACCGTGCCCGTACTGGGCCTGGGCGCGATGCTGATGATGAACTCGATGATGCCCGGCGCCCTCGCCCGCGTCACCGGCTCGGCGATCGGTCAGCTCGCGATCATCGGAGCCGTCGGCCTCTTCGCCGCGGGCTTCTTCGTGATCCGCCGCCTCGGCAAGATCGAGATCTGAGGAGGAGACCGTGAGCGCTTTCCTGCCCTTCCTGCCCTTCCTCCTCGCCGCGGCCGCCGGCCTCGCCGTGTACGGGGCCATCGCGGGCATCCGCATGTACCGCGCCCACATCGAGCTGCCCAGCGACCTCGCCGTCGCGCTCGAGGTCGGCGCCACGCGTACGACCGCCCGCGAGGCCGCCGTCGACCGCATCGGCATGCCACTGGCACCGCTCGTGCTGCGGCTGATGGGCGAGGAGCGCGTCAACGCCAAGCGCCGCAAGATCGACCGGGCGGGCAACCCGGGCGGCCTCACCATCCACCGCTACGCCGCACGGCGTGCCGCGTACGGGGTCTTCGGCGTCGTCATGGCGGTCGTCGGACTGGCCGCCGACAGCTGGCTGTTCGCGTTCATCGTGCTGGCCTTCGGCTTCACAGCCGCGGAGCTCGGAATCCGGCAGGCCGTCCGCGACCGCAAGCGCGTCATCGAGCGCACCCTCCCCGACTTCCTCGACGTACTCGCCGTCGTCGTCTCCGCGGGCCTCAGCTTCCGGCAGGCGATGGAGCGCGTCGCCGAGCACTACGAGGGCCCGTGGGCCGACGAACTGCGCATCACGCTGCGGCAGATGGACCTGGGCGTCAGCCGCCGTGCGGCCTTCGACGAGCTGCGCAGGCGCAACGAGAGCGACCAGGTCGACCAGTTCGTCACCGCTCTCCAGCAGGGCGAGGAACTGGGCGCGCCCATCGCGGACACGCTCATCCAGATCGCCACGGACATGCGCCGTACGGACGCGCAGAACGCCCGCCGCCAGGCGGCCAAGACCGTGCCGAAGGCGACGATGACGACGATCGCCTTCCTGCTGCCGGGGACACTGCTGCTGATCGTGGCGACCTTCGTACTCGGCTCGGACACCGACTTCGGTTCCGTACTGAACGGGTGACGTGATGACGGCCCAACTGCCCGGTCCCACAACGGATTCCGCCAAACTCCGCCCGCGTTCCGCGGACCCCTTCGTCGGAGGCGGCCGATGTGGCACAGTCTGCATCCGGACAACAACGGTGGGCGACGCAGCGGAAGGGAAGCCGGAATGACTGGTCGTCGGCTCGTCACCGCCCTTTCCGACTGCCGCGCCGCGGCAGCCCGTTTCACGGGCGCCAGGACTGTGCAGAACTACAGCAGACGGGCCCGGGGCCTGCCGTCGCGCCCCAACTCGGCCATCAGCGAAGGAGATCGTGATGTCGAAGGCCATGCACCGCTGGCGCCACCGCGTCGTGGAGCGATTGCACGGGCGCTGGTCGGACAGCGGCGCGGGAGCGATCGAATACGCGGGCATCGTGATCATCGTCGCCGGGATCATCCTGGCGATCCGCGGACTCGGGCTGGACACCGCGATCTCCGGGGGGATCGCGAAGGCGGTCAACAACATCCTGGGTGGCTGACCAGACGGCTCGGGCACCGGGACGAGGGGGCGACGGTGATCCTCTACGGAGCCGTGATCACAGGTCTGCTCTTCCTCGCCTTCGCCTTCTTCGCCGTCGCCCAGGCGGGGACCGTACGCAACGGGGGTCAGTCGGCCGCGGACGCCGCCGCGCTCGCCGCGGCCCAGGACGACCGGGACGAGCTCTTCGAAGACTTCCTCGACGCCATCCTCGAAGGCAAGAGCCTGGAGGACATCCTCGACGGTCTCGGCTCGCTCTTCGGTGACGGCTGCGGCGAGGCCGAGCACTTCGCGGACCGCAACCGCTCGGACGTCCTCAGCTGCGACGCGGTCACCGAGGACGGGCACGACGGCTACACCGTGAAGGTCCGCACCCGTTTCGACACCGGCGACACGGTCCTCCCCGGCGCCGACAACAAGAAGGCCGAGGCCGCTGCCACAGCCGTCATCAAACCCCGGTGCGAGCTCGTGGACGACGGCAAGCTGATCGAAATCACCTGTGACGGCGAGGACTTGACCATCGACCCGGACGACATCGACCTCGAGCTGGAGCCGTCGGATCTCTTCTCGGTGGTGCTGGTCGACTGATGAGCGGACGACGAACAGGGGACGAGCTATCCATGACCATTCGGCGCGCCATGAGAGCCCGCAGAGGGACGACCGCGGCGGCGATCACCACCGGCCTGGTGCTCGCCGTTGCCGGCTGCAGCGGCGGGGACGACGGCGGGGACGAGGGCAATAAGCCGGGCGACGCCTCCCAGCAGGACGACGGCGGTGACGCGGGCGCCGGTGCCGACGAGACGAACGAGGTACTGGCGCAGGTCAAGGGCGGGAAGGGCGGAAACTTCACCCTGACCATCAATTCCGCGAAGCGCGACGACTCCGGATTCACCACCTTCAAGGGGAAGTTGAAGAACGAGGGCCCTTCGGTCGTCGTTCTGCCGGGATGGGCCAGCGAGGAGTCCGAACTCAAGAACAACGGGCTCTCGATGGCCGGGGCGACGATGGTCGACAAGAAGGGCAAGAAGCGCTACTTCATCCTCCGGGACACCAACGGGCACTGCCTCTGCACCAGGTTCACGGGCGGCCTGGACCAGGGCGAGACATCCGAATGGTTCGCTCAGTTCCCCGCTCCGCCCGCGTCGGCGACGTCGGTCGACTTCCAGGTGGCGGACATGCCCAGCGCGACCGTGAAGCTGTCAGGTGAGTGACGAGATGAAGCTGCCCGCGGGCCACTTGCTGCGCACCGTCCTGTGTACATCCGCCTCGGCCGTGCTGCTGACGGCGCTCAGCGCCTCCGGTGCCCGGGCAGACGACCCCACGCCGGAACCCACGGTCAAGGTTCCCAGCGGGCCGACGTCCCTCCCCGGCGCCGACGACCCCACGACCATCCCCACCACCGCCCCCTCCCTGCCCGGCGAGGGCGGCGCGCCCGCACCCGATTACAGCGAACCGCCGGACAACATCGGGGACTCCAAGCCGCCGGTGAAGATCGACGCGCAGGCGGCGGGGCTGAAGCTGGCCGACGGTGCGAAGCTCGCGCCGTCCAAGGTGCTGGACATCAAGTTCGTCACCGAGGACCTGACCGGTGAGGAACGCCGCGAAGACAGCACGGAGAAGACGAAGTTCACCCTCCAGGCGGAGGTGCTCTTCCCGAAGGACAGCTCGAAGCTCGACGGCAGTGCGCAGACCCGTATCGCGGACATCGCGGAAGAGGTCGATTCGCAGAAGGCGCAGGAGATCAACGTCTTCGGCTTCACCGACGACCTCGGCTCCTACGAGCACGGGAAGACGCTCTCGAAGAAGCGCGCCAACGCCGTACAGAAGGCGCTGGCAGAGGAGTTGGGCTCCACCGTCACCTTCAACGTGCGCGGCTACAGCGAGGACTACCCGATCGCGGACAACGCTTCCGAGGACGGCCGCAAGAAGAACCGCCGCGTCGAGGTGTCCTTCCCCCGCCAGGACTGACCCCCGCCAGGACTGACGAAGGGCGGGCACGGCGTTCAGCCGGCCCGCCCGATCGAGCGAGATGCGTGAGGCTCAGGCCGCTCGTGTGACCGCTGCCTGGACGGCGTGCCGCCAGTCCGTACGCAGACGGTCCAGCTCGGCGAGGTCCGCCTGCGACCAGATCGTACGGCCCGCGACATACTGGCGGATGGCCTCGTTGGCGTCGGCGATGGTCTGACCGTCGGAGACCGGCGGCTGGGAAGTCGAGGACATGAGTCCAGATTAGGGCCTGGCACTGACAGCCAACGGCCGAATAGCGGGCGATTTAGGTCACGTGACGCCAACTCAGCTCATGTAAACCTCTCGCGGGCCGACTTGCCTCAACCCTCCCCAACTCCGTCCGCGTCGGCTCTGACCGGCGCCTTCGTCCCATAAGCACGGGCCGCACCACTGTCCGCCCGCACGGGCCGCACTGCCGGCGCCCCGCACCGGCAGTGACCCATGCCTCACAGAGCGAGTGTCCTGCGGGTCTGTCCGTGACCGTGTGTACGGTCTTGGGTACTGCCGGACGTATGGGACGGGGGAGTTGTACGGATGTCGGGGGAAACGGCAGCGGACGGCCGGGCGGACCGGGCGCTGGACGAAGCGGCGGCGATGGTGGGGGAGTTCCGCCGCAGCCTGGTTCTGGTGCCCTTGTGCGGCGCCGGGTTGATGTCCGCGGAGCTGGGCGGTCTGCGCTGGATATATGCGTTCACTTCGCGGGAGGCCCTGGCCGCGTTCGCCCGTGGACGGGGCGAGGGCGGCGAGTGGGAGTTCCAGACGCTCTACGGGGCGCGGCTGCTGGACGAGGTGATCCCGTCCCAGGCCTTCCCCTGTGGCGTGGCGCTCGACGCGGGGACCGAGGAGGGGCTGCTGCTGCCACCGGTGCGGGGGATCGTTCCGGAAGGGGCGTCGGTGGAAGCGGCGATGGAGGCCGAGGCGGGCACAGCGGCGGTGGAGATGGTCGCACCGGCCGAGGGGGCTGAAGCATGAGCGGCTACAAGTTCGACCCCGAGGCGGCGAAGCGCCTCGAGAAGGGGCTGAAGGACGCGATCGCCGAACTGGAGTCGGTGGGGTACTTCTCCATCACCAGCCAGCAGGGTCACGGCTTTTCGAGCATGTCGATGACTGGGCTGGCGATGGGGGACGCCCAACTGGCCTCCGGTTTCAGCGAGTTCTGCGACCGCTGGGGCTGGGCGGTGAAGGAGAAGATCCACGACGCGAACCAGATGGCGCTCGGACTGGGCCTGAACGCGGGGCTGTACCACGAGCAGGAGGAGTACGTCGTCGGCAGCCTGAAGGAGCTGGCGGCCGGAGCCTCGAACGACCCGCTCGCGGGGATGAGCGCGTCCGAGGGGGCCGCGGACAAGTCCTGGGAGCAGATATCGCGGGACAACGCGAAGGGGGCGGCGCCGGACTATTCGCTGCCGGATTTCGACGACATGGGCGACCAGTGGGGGAAGGTCGCCGACGACGCCTCCACATCCCCGCTCATCGGCGGCGGTGACGGCAAGGGCGACGGCGGGCAGCAGCAGGGCAGCGGCGGGGGGACGCACTGATGAGCGACTGGATCGGCAGTGCGGGCGAGGCGATCGGCGACGGCGTCGAGTGGGCCGGCGACAAGGCCGCGGACGGCCTGGAGCAGATGGGCGGGGGCGCCGTCTCGGAGGGAATCCGCGACGGCAGCGAGTGGGCCGCCGACCGCCTCGGTGCCGAGGTCTCCGAGCGCGAACTGGGCACGACCGAGGACCCGAAGGAGCTGATCCACGGTGAGGTCAAGGAGCTGACCGGGACGGCGGAGCATCTGCGGGACTTCTTCCGCGCGTTCGAGCGCATGGGGTCGGGGATGCGGGGCCTGGACGCGGGCTCCTGGCGGGGCGAGGCGGGTGACAGGTTCCGGGAGAAGTTCGAGCCGCAGCCGAAGTTCTGGATCAAGCCCGCCGACGCCTGCGAGTCCGCGGCCAAGGCCCTGGTGACGTACGCGTCCACGGTGCAGTGGGCGCAGGACCAGGCGCGCGAGGCGATAGCCGCGTACAAGAAGGCGAAGGACACCTCCGAGGCGGCCGTGGCCGCCTACAACAAGCGGGCGGACGCCTGGAACCGGACTCCCAATCACGTTGTGACCGTCATGATTCCCAAGGAGGTCCGTCTGCCGTGAGTCCTGAGGAACGCTTGGCATCCTTGATCGATGAATTCTCTTCGGGAAGTGATCGATCGATGAAATTGGTCGCGGAAATTGAGGGGATTCTGGTTTCTGATTTTCTGGAGACCTCGCTCTATGAGTCCCTCGCCGAGCCGGTCTCTCTGTATCGTCCAGGAGCTGGGACTCCGTACTACGATGAAGAGGAAATGGCCCAGGTTCTCACGGAAGCGCGTCGGCAGATCAGTTCATGAGCGCAACTTGGTGTTCGGTGTGAAACCAGTCGACGATTCTGCTCCGCAAATCCAATCCTCGACCGGCAGGGGTTTCATCGCAGAGCACCATCTGCGAGGTATCAGTCAACATGGAAGGGCGGCACTGGTAGGCGGGCGCCCCGCCTGTGCGGGAGGCTTGCGACGTTGTGAGCGAAATCCCCTTCGGCCCTGTGCCTATCCGGCTTCAGCGCGAGCGCACCGTACGCAAGCGCGGATCCGTCTGAAGCGATGAGGAACGATTGTGCCTGCGGGCTTCAAGGGCGGCCAGGCCGAACGCCAACCCGCCGGCGAAGAACCAAGGGTTCCACAGCACATGGGTCCAGAACCGCTGATCCGCACTCACGCCGCTCAGGTCCGTCACGTTTGTCAACAGAAGGAACTCCACCGCGATGCCTCTGGTCAGCAGGATGAAGCTGACCCCCCAACCCAGACACTCCAGGGTCCGCCTTGCCGCCCCGCGCGGCCGTGACCCGGCGAGCAGCCACCCAAGCAAGGCGACGACCAGGCAGAGAGCTCCCACGCCCCACAAGCCCGTCAGCACAAACCAGAGCGGTCGCTCGGTGGCGAGCTGTTCCCCGGCAGATACCCTCAACCCCGCGCTGCCGCCGAGGGCCCAGTAAAAGTGTGATCCCGCGAAGACGACCGCCCACAAACACGCGACGTACCCCCACTGCCACGACTTCATCCTCAGCAACATTCCGCCCCCACCCCACTCATCAGTGCCTTCGCCTCATTCTGTCTGCCGACGGCAGTCCCGGATGACGCGGGTGCCGGACGACGGGCTAGGCCGGCGCATCACCGGCTCCACGACTCAGGCCGAGGTCGACTCCCGCTTCTTCGCGATAGCGACGTGGTCTGCACCTCTACCGAACTCCTCGACGAGACCGACGACATCGCCTGGCGTAGGCGGTGGCGTCCGCGTTCCAGGTCGTGGTGCCCCACAGGGTGCTGCGCGTGCCGGAAACGGGCCTCCACTACAACTTCCACCGCCACTACGACCCCACCACGACCCGCTAGGCGAGCATGGTGATGACTTTGCGAGGCAAGGAATATCTCGCGAACAGATTCCTGATCTAGTCATGAAAGCCCGCTCGGAAGGAGAGGACGTCGGACATCAGGGGACAGGGGCCCAGGCGCGTCCCATATATGCCGTTGAATATCAAGGCACAACAAGACATGTAGCGGTCGCCACGGGAAACAACGGTTTCATCGTCGGGGCGAACCCGAGAAGCGGTGGTTAGGAGTACGGTGTCCGAGGTCGTTCGACTCGCAGCTGAGTACGGATGCTACCCGCTGTGGAAATCCACGGAATCCGGAGCGGACAATATCCCAACCTCAGATCTTTTTATCAGCAAGACACTCGCTGAGGAAGTACAACACTGGGGGGACGAGTATCAATCCACTTATGACCCCGATGACCCCATGAGTTCCGGATTCTCCAGGTCGGAGATGGAGGATGAATTCGTTGAGCGTGGGCGACAAATTGCTCACCGCTTGGCTGGTGAATTGGGCTCATCATGGCAAGTCTTCTATTCCGTACCGGGGGTCGTGTATCGAGAAGAGATCAAGTAGGAATTCCTAATGACCCAGCTAATCAAGCCTAGTCAAACCAGCCGTTCTTGACCGCACTCTAGGAGTGCGCTGAGTTGGGCGGGAGTCGCTGAGAAAACGGTGTTGGGGTCATCGCTCTCGCGGAGGTGGACGGCCGAAGTCGTCTTCGCGACCTCGACGCAGTTCTCGCCTCCGGCTCCCGAGAAGGACGACTCCCACTGCAGGGACTAGGCCGTGTCGGCCACTCCTCAAGGTTCTCGCGCGACGTGGTGGATGAGCTGGGGGGATTTCTCGGCGCCGAGTGAGGCGCTCTCGGCGACGTCGAGCAAGCTGCAGTACCTGCGCAGTCCATCGATGTAGCGCCCGCCTGAGACCGCGCCAACCTGGACTTTATCCAACTGAGGTACCAACCCGCTTGCGTACAGCTACCGTCCTGGGCAGCCGTCTGATCGGACTACATGGGATTCCTGCGCCACATGTCGTCGAGATCGTGCACCATGTGAATCCACAGACTGGAGAGTCGTTCCCGCGATGGGGTGAGACGCGACCGGCACGACCAGATGAAATTCCGATACCGGGAACGTGATCACGATGGAGCCAGTTCAACACTCTGAAATCGAAGCTTGGGCTCGTAGCTTCACTGGGAAGCTCGACTATCTGGACTTCGCGTCCTACAGGCTCTCGTTGCCTGATTGGTTGGCAGTGGCCCGGCTGTTCAGGCCAAAGTTCGTAGAGGTTGAAGGATGCGTTCTCTGGGATCGTGCGTACGAGCCGAAGAATTTTCAATCATGGTATGTCGAGGTCGACGGGAACGCCACGGCAATTGAAACCGTGTTGAACAGGGTGCGGCTCTGGCAGTTCGTTGAAGTCGACGGGGAAGAAGATGAGGAGGCGATCAACGCCCTTGCTCGTGATGTCGAGTTCTTTTGGCGTGCTTCCCTCAAAGATGCCTTCCCGGACAAGGAATTTGAGGTATCGATCATTGACATCGGGGATGGTCCTGAAGTTGGCTTTATTGTGCGCCGAGGTGAAACGGGCTAGTGCAGCCTCTCCGTCTGGGCGGCAGTCTTGTGGCCTCGCGCGCATGGCGAGCCCAAGGTCCCGAATCCAGACGTCAAGGTCGCGCTCGTTCCGGGGTCGCTCGTCGCGGTAGTGCGGGCAGGAGCCTGGTTGGGTGCGGCCGGGATCAGCAGTGTTGACGCCGAAGATCGCACTGAAGAAGCAGATCGAAGCGTGGACCTGCCGAGGAGTTACTCAGCTGCGCAAGTCCGTAGTCCGGCATCCACCAAGCGATGCTCGGCATCGCACGCCTCCACAACCTCGCCCTCGCGGGCTGAAGCACGACCATGAGGTCCGAGCTGCCAGCTTCGAGCAACGGTGACTGAGCACTTCGGTTGGCCAACCTGAGTGTCACAGTGGGCAGGGCATGTGTCTCTGCAAGAAGGAGTTTCTGGTGAGTTCGATGGCGCAACCGGAGGGAGCCGCAGGCGAGTGGCCGGAGAGAGTTGCTGCCGTACGCCGCGAGCTCGCCGAGCACGGACCTCCGCGGAGCCCCGACGGCGCTCCGGACTTCGCCACCGTCACGCTGCCGGAGCGCGACTGCGATCAGGTGCGCGACCTCCTGGTGGACGAGCGAGCCGGCACGGTCGTCGAGATCGGACTCGCCTATGCCGGCTCGGCGTTGGCGATCGGCGAGGCTCTGCTGCGCGCTGGTTCACAGACCCCACGGCACGTGGTCATCGACCCGTTCCAGTACACGGCGTACGACGGTGTGGGGTGGGAGTTGCTGCGCAGCGCGGGCCTGGACGGCGTCGCCGAGCTGGTGACCGAACCATCGCAGCGGTTCCTGGCCAGGTTGGCCGATGTGGGCTTTGCCGCCGACGCGGCGTTCGTCGACGGCAGCCACCACTTCCACAACGTGTTCGTCGACCTCCACTTCCTGGGTCAGATCGTCCGGCCTGGCGGCATCGTGCTGCTCGACGATGTCTGGTGGCCCTCGGTCGGCGCTGCCGCGGCGTACTTCGAGACCAATCTGGAGTGGAGTCCGGTGCCGGGCGCTCTGGCCGACGGGACGACTGGCCCGGCCAGTGGCCGGCCGCGGACCCGGGCCTACCGGCTGCCCGCTCCGCAACCGACGCCGGATTTCAAGGAGTTCCGGCCGTTCTGCTGAGCCGATGGTGGATCCGAGCTCACTGGCTGACTCAAGCGCTCAGTCACTGCAACCCGAAGATCACTTACGGGACAGCCTCTCTGGCCAAGTGGCCCCTCCTCTCTGGGACGGTGCCGACAGAGGTGCTTGCCCCGTTGAGCTCCCTGGTCGACAAGGCTCTCGGCGCGTCAAGGTGGCGCTCGTTCCAGGGTCGCTCGTCGGGGTAGTGCGGGCACGGCACGCCGGTGGGCGAACCGCCGCCGAACTCCGGGCGGGCCGCAGGGAAGAGTGCGGAAACGACACAGCGGCAAGGCAGTTGGTGCCCGGATGAACCGCTTGCAGGGGCTAGGGTGGGAACCCCCCCTCGGGCCGGTCCGTATCCCCCCACGGACCGGCCCGCTTTACGTTCAGGGCCGCCGGCCTGGCCGGTGGCCTGGCCCCGTCGGCCGGCCCGCCCCGCCAGGGGCACCCCGGCGTCAGCTCTCGCTGCTCCGGGCCCAGATGTTCGTGCCGGGCTCGGAGACCGCGTACGAGTCGATCTCGCGCAGCTCGTCCCCGGTCAGCTCCGGCCCCTCCAACGCCGCCACGTTCGCCTCCAGTTGGCGCACGCTGCTCGCACCGATCAGCGCCGACGTCATGCGCGGGTCCCGCAGCACCCACCGCAGCGCCAGCTGCGCGAGCGACTGCCCCCGGCGCCGCGCGACGTCGTCCAGCCCTCGCAGCCTCCGCTGCACGTCCTCCGTCAGCAGCCCGGGGTCCAGCGACGTGCCCTTCGAGGCGCGCGAGCCCTCCGGGACGCCCTGCAGGTACTTGTCGGTGAGCAGGCCCTGCGCGAGCGGGGCGAACGAGATGCAGCCCATGCCCTCCGACTCCAGGGTGTCGAGCAGGCCGTCCTCCTCCGTCCAGCGGTTCAGCATCGAGTACGAGGGCTGGTGGATGAGCGCGGGCACGCCCATCTCCCGCAGCAGTGCGGCCGCTTCGCGCGTACGCCGGGAGTTGTACGAGGAGATGCCGGCGTAGAGCGCCTTGCCCTGGCGCACGGCGGAGGCGAGGGCCCCCATCGTCTCCTCCAGCGGGGTCCGCGGGTCGAAGCGGTGGGAGTAGAAGATGTCGACATAGTCGAGGCCCATGCGCCGCAGCGAGGCGTCCAGCGACGACAGCAGATACTTGCGGGAGCCCCAGTCGCCGTACGGGCCGGGGTGCATGGGATAGCCCGCCTTGGTCGAGACGATCAGTTCGTCGCGGTACGGACGGAAGTCCTGGTCCATCAGCTTGCCGAAGTTCAGCTCCGCGGAACCGGGCGGCGGGCCGTAGTTGTTGGCCAGGTCGAAGTGGGTCACACCCAGGTCGAAGGCGCGGCGGAGGATCGCGCGCTGCGTCTCCAGCGGGCGGTCGTCGCCGAAGTTGTGCCACAGGCCGAGGCAGATCGCCGGTAGCCGCAGACCGGAGCGGCCGGTGCGCCGGTACTCCATGGAGTCGTAGCGGGCGTCGTCGGCGCGGTAGGGGTGGAGAGAGGAGTCGTCCGTCATGGCACCTTTCCTATCAGCAGGCTGCCGGGGCCCTGCCCGGCAGACGGCCGGTCGATGCCCGGGCTGCGCCGCCCTCTCCGCGTGGCCCGCGATCCTCCCCGTACGCGGTGATCGCCCGGACAGCGGCCTGACGGCCCGGCTTCGTCCAGGGACCTCACCCGCAGTAAGGTTCAATGGTCCCGGACTCGCCGAAGGAGGGGCTGGCCATTTACAACAAGCTTCGCAACCTGGTGTACAGGCTCTATGCCCGCCGGGTGGAGTACCGCCTCGACACCGACCAGGTGCCCAAGCACATCGGTGTGATCCTGGACGGGAACCGGCGCTGGGCGCGGGCTTCGGGCGGTACGACGGAGCAGGGCCATCAGGCGGGCGCGGAGAAGATCCGTGAGCTGCTCGGCTGGTGCGAGGAGACGGACGTCAAGGTCGTCACGCTGTGGCTGCTCTCCACGGACAACCTCAACCGCGCGGAGAACGAGCTGCTGCCGCTGCTCGGCATCATCGAGGACACCGTGCGCGACCTGGCCGACGACGGCCGCTGGCGGGTGCACCACGTCGGCCAGCTCGATCTTCTGCCGGACCGTACGCAGCAGGTGCTGAAGAAGGCCGAGGAGAAGGCCGGCCACATCGACGGCGTGCTGGTGAACGTGGCGGTGGGCTACGGCGGCCGTCAGGAGATCACCGACGCCGTGCGCTCGCTGCTCGCGGACCGTGCCGCCGGCGGCACGAGCCTGGACGAGCTGGCGGAGACGCTGACCGTCGAGGACATCTCCGAGCACCTCTACACCCGGGGCCAGCCCGATCCGGACCTCGTCATCCGCACCAGCGGCGAGCAGCGGCTCTCCGGCTTCATGCTCTGGCAGAGCGCCCACTCGGAGTACTACTTCTGCGAGGTCTTCTGGCCTGCCTTCCGCAAGGTCGACTTCCTGCGTGCCATTCGCGACTACGCGGCCCGTCACCGGCGCTACGGGAATTGATCCACCGGCGTCACGGGAACTGATCCACCGGCGTTACGGGACTGCTCCCGCTCACCGCGGCCACGCGAACCGAACCGAACCGAACCGCCCACCGGCGCCACGTCGGCCGGTCCGCGCCCCCACCGCACCCCCGCGCTCTGCCGCACCCCCGCACCCCTGCCACGCTCCGGCGTACGAGCCCCGGGCAGCGCACTGCCGGCCGCACCTCCAGCGCATCGGCAGCGCACCGCCGGCGCCCCGAACAGCGCACGCCACCGGCCCCCGTCGATGCGCAGCACCGCCGCCCCCCGGTACGGGTTGTCGAAGTCACCCTGGCGGGGCGCTCCGCATATGCCATTGCATGCTTGCGCTCAGCCGGGGGAATATCACCTCATGGCTGGGTGCCCTCCACAGGCCCCGGCGCCGGGAGGCCCGATTGCAGACCACGGACCGCCGCAGGAACTCTGCGGCGACTGGGATGTCGCGGAGGGCCGGTCTCCGGCCCGCCGCGTGCGGGTCCGGACCGGTCTCTTCCCTTGCGACGCCGTCGCACCCCGACCTCTTCCGAGGGGGTTCGTCCACCCGTGGTGACAAGCAAGAAGCGCAACGATTCCGACCGGCGCACGTATGTCATCGACACCAGCGTGCTGCTCGCAGACCCGATGGCGATGGACCGTTTCGAGGAGCACGAGATCGTGCTGCCCGTCGTCGTCGTGACCGAGTTGGAGGCAAAGCGGCATCACCCGGAGCTGGGCTACTTCGCCCGGCAGGCGCTGAGGCGGCTGGATGAATACCGTGTGAAGCACGGCCGTCTGGACGCCCCCATTCCGATCGGCGACGTGGGCGGCTCGCTCCGCGTCGAGCTGAACCACTCGGACCCGGGTGTGCTCCCCGCCGGTTTCCGGCTGGAGGACAACGACTCCCGGATCCTCGCCGTGGCGAGGAACCTGCAGGCGGAGGGGTTCGACGTCACGGTCGTCTCCAAGGATCTGCCGCTGCGCATCAAGGCGTCGTCCGTCGGACTTCACGCGGAGGAGTACCGCGCGGAGCTCGCCATCACCGAGTCCGGCTGGACGGGCATGTCGGAGCTCACGCTGCCGGGGGAGGACATCGACGAACTCTTCGCCGCCGAGAGCGTGTTCGTGGAGGAGGCAGCCGAATACCCCGTCCACACGGGCCTGGTGCTCCACTCGGAGAAGGGCAGGGCGCTCGGGCGCGTGACGCCGGAGGGCCGTATCAAGCTCGTACGCGGCGACCGCGAGGCATTCGGCATCAAGGGCCGCAGCGCGGAGCAGCGCATCGCCCTCGACCTGCTGATGGACCCGGAGGTCGGCATCATCTCCATGGGCGGCCGCGCCGGTACGGGCAAGAGCGCGCTCGCGCTCTGCGCCGGGCTGGAGGCCGTGCTGGAGCGCCGGCAGCACCGGAAGGTGATGGTCTTCCGGCCGCTGTACGCGGTCGGCGGCCAGGATCTCGGCTATCTGCCGGGCACCGAGGCCGAGAAGATGAATCCGTGGGCGCAGGCGGTCTTCGACACGCTCTCGGCCGTCACCAGCCGCGAGGTCATCGAGGAGGTCGTGGAGCGCGGCATGCTGGAGGTGCTGCCGCTGACGCACATCCGAGGCCGTTCGCTGCACGACGCGTTCGTGATCGTCGACGAGGCGCAGTCGCTGGAGCGGAACGTACTGCTGACCGTGCTCTCGCGGATCGGTGCCGGATCGCGGGTCGTTCTCACCCATGACGTGGCACAGCGGGACAATCTCCGCGTCGGGCGGTACGACGGAGTCGTGGCCGTGGTTGAGAAGTTGAAGGGGCACCCCCTCTTCTCGCACATCACACTCACCAGGTCCGAAAGGTCGCCGATTGCGGCCCTTGTGACCGAGATGCTCGAAGAGACGCACATCTGACGGTAGTTGTCCGCTTCTGCGAGCGTTGGGCGCCGGCTGTCCTCAAGGGCGGTCGGCGTCAACGCTGTTCAGCGGCGTGTGCGCCGACGTTCGCTCGTACGGGTGGTCGTGAGGGCCCGGCAGCCTAGCCCTCCGAAGCGGTGCGCGCGCGTCTTTCCGGTCAACGTGACAGCCAAACCACGTGTGACCTATCCCACTCAGCACAGAATTGCCTCAGCCTGCTCGCGTCCGGCAGGGTGTGGGTTCTGTCAGGCCCCGCATACGGCACACCGGCACCAGAGATGGTGCTGCACCACAGAGCAGTTCAGAACTGAAAAGCAGTCAACGCCGTATGCCGCCCGAGTTCCACGCGGATCCTCCCAGCCCAAGGAGGGTCCTACGGGCCCGTGCCTCCGGTGACCATGTTCCGAGGAGGTCTGTGCCAGGGGCACGATCAGCGCCCGCGCGGTCACTCAAGCGGGCACGTTGGAAGGAAACCGTGTGACTCGGATCTCCGTCCGGGGATTCGCAGTGGCGTCCGCCACCGCGGTCACCACCGTCGGCGCAGTCGTCGGTGTGGCCTCCGGCAGTCAGCAGGGTCAGACGACGAACGATGTCGAGGCCACCGCTGCAGACTCGACGCTCCTCGAAGACATACCGGCGGGTCAGCAGGCCCGGGTACAGACCGCTTCACTGACGCAGCAGGCGGACACCATGTCCGCGGCCGCGCACGCGGAAGCGAAGAAGTCAGCCGAGGACGAGGCGCGCAAGCAGGCAGCTGAGGACGCCGCAGCCAAGAAGGCCGCCGCTGAGAAGGCAGCCGAGGAGCGCGAAGCCAAGGCGGCCGCCAGCCGTTCCTCCGCCCGTGCCGACGCCGGTGACTTCCCCACCCAGAGCTCTTATTCGGTCGCCGAAGTCAAGTCGATGGCGCAGAAGATCGTCGGCGGAGGCAACTTCCAGTGCTTCTCCGAGATCGTCGAGCGCGAGTCGGGCTGGAACTACCAGGCCAGCAACCCCAGTTCGGGTGCCTACGGGCTCGTGCAGGCGCTTCCCGGCACCAAGATGGCCTCGGCCGGGGCCGACTGGAAGACCAACCCCGCCACGCAGATCAAGTGGGGCCTGAACTACATGAACGACCGGTACGGCAGCCCCTGCGGTGCCTGGGACTTCTGGCAGGCCAACAACTGGTACTGAGCAGCGCGGCTGTTGCCGTCACCCGGCGCTGAGCCGGACAACTTCACAAGCTTCGATCGACGCTCACCCTCGTCCCGTACGTCCGCGGGCCGGGGGTGAGCGTGTGCCGTGACCGCGTGGTGAACATCGCTGCGCCCCCTGGGCCGAAGCAACCTGCACGCCGGTAACGTCGTCACTCAACGGCAGCGGAACATGTGGGTTCGCGGGGGTGGAGGAAGCACGATGACGAGCAGGGTGGACAGGCTCCGGGACAGCGTGGCGCGCATGGCGTCACGCATCGCGGCGCGGCGTGAGGAGCAGCTGGAGAAGGAAGCGGCGATCACCAAGCCCGGGGCCGGGCCCGGTTCGCTGCCGGAGGGCCCGTCCGCTTCCCCGCCGGCGGGACCACCCCAGCCGCCCCCCGGGCAGCCGCCGGGCGCCGGGAGCGCCGGGGGAGGCGGCGGCGTCCGGCCCGCCCCGTCGACCGCGGTTCCCTGGGGCGTACGGGTCGCGGCCGAGGCCGGGTGGCGGCTGCTGGTGCTCGCCGGTGTCGTGTGGGTGCTGATACAGGTGATCAGCTCCATCAGCCTGCTCGTGCTGTCGTTCTCCGCCGGTCTGCTCGTGACGGCGCTATTGCAGCCGACGGTCGCCCGCCTGAGGCGTTACCGCGTCGGACGCGGGCTGGCCACCGCGATGACCTTCATCACCGGCTTCGTGGTGATGGGCCTGATCGGCTGGTTCGTGGTCTGGCAGGTCACGGAGAACCTTCCCACCCTCACCGAGCGCGTGCAGGAAGCCATCGAGGAGGGCAAACGCTGGGCGATCCAGGGCCCGTTCCACGTGTCCGAGGACCAGGTCAACGACGTCGCCAAGAATCTGAGCCAGTGGCTCGGGGACAACAGCCAGGAGGTCACCTCCGCCGGGCTCGAAGGCGTCACCGTCCTGCTGGAGTTCCTCTCCGGTGCGGTGCTGACGATGTTCATCACCCTCTTCCTGCTCTACGACGGGCGCGGGATCTGGGAGTGGTTCCTCAAGCTGGTGCCGGGCGGCGCACGCGAGGGAGTCGCCGGTGCCGGGCCGCGGGCCTGGGTGACGCTGACCGGGTATGTGCGCGGGACCGTGATAGTCGCCTTGATCGACGCGATCTTCATTGGTGTCGGCATCTACATCCTCGAAGTGCCGCTGGCGGTGCCGCTCGCCGTCCTCATCTTCATCTTCGCCTTCGTCCCGATCGTGGGTGCCGTCGTCTCGGGTGCGCTGGCGGTGCTGGTCGCGTTCGTCACCAACGGGCCGATCACGGGACTGCTCGTGCTCGGTGTCGTGCTTCTCGTGCAGCAGATCGAGAGCCATGTGCTGCAGCCCTTCATCCTCGGGCGGCTGGTGCGGGTGCACCCGCTGGCTGTGGTCCTCGCGGTGACGGGCGGCAGCCTCATCGCGGGGATTCCCGGCGCTGTGGTGGCGGTGCCCCTGGTGGCGGTGATCAACACGGCCGCCGGCTATCTGCGGGCGTACTCGGAGACACGGCGGGCGGAAGCTGCGCTTCCTGCGGGCGCGGGCGGGCCGGCGGCCGGTCCCGCGGTCGGTCCCGGTCCCGGTGGCGGCGGCGTCGGCGGTCCTGGCACGCGCCCGGGCAAGGTTGCCCGGGGCCCGCAGGCCTCGACGGAACCGGGCGCGTCCGCGACGGAGTCCGCGGCCGAACCGCCGCCTCCGGAGACCGGTTCCGGGCCTGGAAGGGAGCCGAAGGGCCCCGGCGGGCCGCAGAAGTAGACCCTTCCGGTGTTCCGCCGGACGCGGACGGACCGACCCGGGCCGTTTCCCTGGCACCGGACTGCCGCAGGCGCAGTCCGCCGCCGTTGCGAGGACGCTCCCCCTCGCGCTCCCCTGGCTTCGCCGGGGCCGCCCCGGGAAACCTGCCCGGGCCGGCGCAGAATCGGGGGCAGGGCGCTGCCGCGCGGCTCAACTGCGGTCGCCGGCAAGGCGATCGGGCCTGCATGCGGCGCCGTACGGGCTCGGTCCCGCCAGGTGCCGCCGTCTCGGGACCGGGCCCGGCGTCCGGGAGCGGGACCGGGACCGGGAGGGGGACCGGAGCCACGGCGCGCGGCCCGGTCAGTACGGTGCCTTCCGCTTCTCCATGTACCGCCTGAGCCGGTCGTAGTCCGCCGCGTCCCAGCCGTCCGGCGGCGCGACGGCGATCCACGCCTCGACCGATCCGGTGCCGTAGCGGTGCCCGTGCGGTGCGTCCACGTCGTACGAGACAGCCAGATCCACGGTCGTCTGCCAGAACGTGACGAACGGGAACCAGCCGACCTCCTCCGTGATGTCCGGGCCGAGCGGTTCGCTCAGCCACCGCGGGCGCTCCAGGGCCAGGTCCCAGGACCACCAGACGATGGGGTCGGAGGCGTTCTGCAGATAGACCACCCGCGGCCCCCGCCACGGTCCGGGCGGGCGGGCCAGGTCCTTCGCCGGCCACTGCGCGAAGCGGAAGTGCCTGCCCTGCTCGTACTGCGGACGCCACACCGGGCTGCCGGCGTCGCGGTGTGCCGTGATCTCCTCGCGGACCGGTGAGAAGCCGGGCGAACCGGCCAGCACCGCACCGTCCACCTTCGACAGCAGATCGTCCGGCCCGTCGAAGGCCGCCTCTATGCCGTACGCGCCCAAGCTCTCGCCGAACACGACCAGTTCGGGACGGCTGCCGGCCGGCTCCGCCAGCCAGCGAGCCCGTACGGCCTTCATCAGCGCGCGGTTGGCGCGTCCGGCCTGCTCCTTGTCGACGACGAACGAGAGCCAGCTGGGCAGATACGAGTACTGCATCGCGACGATGGCCGTGTCGCCGCCGTGGAGATACTCCAGCGGTTCGGCGTCCGTCGAGTTGACCCAGCCCATGCCGGTCGTGCCCGCGACGGCCAGCACCTCGCGGTCGAAGGCGCCCGTACGCTCCAGCTCCGCGACGGCCAACTCCGCGCCCGCCTCGTAGGCTTCGGCCTCTTCCGTTCCGAGCCCCTCGAAGGCGCGCCTGCCGACGTACACGCGTACCGGGTCCCGGGCCGGGCGCTGGGTGACTTTGCGTATCCGGTGGGCCGACGGCGTGGAGCCGGTGAAGTTGCGGCCCTCGTAGCCCAGTTCGCGCCAGCTGATCAGCGAGCGGGGGCTGCCGGAGACGAAGCGGGAGCCCGACTGGACGATGCCGTACTTCGTGTCCCGGTCGGTGCTCTCCGCCATGTGCGACACGACGTCCACGACGCCGCGGTCGAAGACGACGTCGCGGGTGCCCACGACAACCGCCGTCGCGCTGATCAGCAGCCCGGCGACGACGGCGACGGGGCGCGGCACGAAGCGGCACAGGCCGCGTATCAGCGTCCGCGTGCCCAGACGGACGGCGCGGGCCAGCAGGAGCAGCACCGCGCACAGGGCCAGCGCCGTCAGCGTGATCATCATCGAGTGCCAGGTGAGCGTCTCGGGCAGATCCTGCAGGGCCCTCAACTCCCGCTGCATGCGGGCGCTTTCGGACAGGGCCAGGACGGTGAGCCCGCCCGCGGTGACGTAGTACGCCTGCCATGCGTGCGCCCGCGCGCGCTCACCCGGCGGGCGGCGGAATCCCGGCCGGTGGTGAAAACGGCGGCGGGCCGCTGCGAGCACGGGACGGGCGAGCCGGGCGAGCAGCGCCCCGATCGTGTAGCCGATCGCGGCGGTGATGCCCCCGATGACGCCTTGCAGGAACCAGGGACGCGGCACGAGGGACGGGGTCAGGGAGAGCCAGAAGAAGACGGTGGCGAGGCATGTCGCGCTCAGGTCGGGCCAGCGCCGTACGACCCAGGAGGGGTCGGGATGCTGCCAGTACGGGCGCCGGGCGACGGCGAGGGCACGGGAGGCGGCGCGCCGCAGCGTCCGGCGAAGTGCGGAGCGGCGACTGCGCCGGGGAGGAGGCGGTGCCGGGGACGGACGGAACGGTGCCGGGGTCGGGCGGGACGGTGCCCGGCGCGGGCGTGCCGGAGGCGTCGGCTCCCGTTCGGGTCCCGTGAGCGGGACGGTGCCCGTGCCCGTGCCCGTGCCCGTGTTCGTGCCCGCCCCGTCGGGACGCGGTCTCTGCGCCGTCGTGTACCCCATCGTCCGCCCCCACCCCGTACCGGAACCTGGTCGCCGTTACGGCTGACGCAGCACGGCGGGAGGGGGTTGAGTGCGCATATCCGTCCCGAAAAGGGGTTGTTCACAACAACGGCGGTCGGTAGGGCTGGCGGGCAGCACGTCATCGCAGGGAGAACCGCGGAAATCAGGGGGAATCGCGATGCCCGCACGCAAGTCCGGCCTTGGGCGCAGGCCGTCGGCCCGGCTCGTACTGGCGGCGGAGGCGGCACGTCTCAGGGAGCGGTCGGGCCGTTCGCTGGGCGATCTGGCGGCCCGTACGGCGTACGACCGCACCTGTCTGCGGCGGCTGGAGAGCGGCGAACGGCTCGGCACACGCGCGGTGTTCGCCGCCCTGGACGAGGTGTACGACACGGGCGGCCACCTCGTTGAGCTGTGGGAGCTGGCCCGGGACGCGGTCTTCCGCGAGCGGTTCAAGCAGTTCATGGACCTGGAGCGGCGGGCGTCGGCGCGCCACGAGTACGCGGCGGCCACGGTGCCCGGTCTCTTCCAGACCGAGGAGTACGCGCGTGAGCTGCTGCGTACGGCGCGGCTGGGGAACGAGCAGGAGCTGGAGGAGCAGGCCGCCGCCCGCGTGGGGCGTCAGACCCTGCTCGTGGGCGAGGGCGCCCCGCACTTCCGGGCGGTGCTCGACGAGGCCGTACTGAGGCGGCGGCTCAGCGACGCGGCGGCGTGGCGGAGGCAGCTGGAGCGGCTGCTGGAGGCGTCGGAGATGACCCGCATCACGCTCCAGGTGTTGCCGTTTGCGTCCGGTCTGCAGCATCTCCTGGGCAGCTCGCTCACGCTGCTGTGGATGCCGGACGGCAGGGCCGTGGCCTACACCGAGGGCTCCTGGTCGGGGGAGCTGATCGAGGAGGCCGAGGCCGTGGACAGGCTCCGCCTCTCCTGCGACGTGCTGCGGGACTCGGCCCTTCCGCCGGGGGAGTCCGTGGCTTTCATCGAGCAGGTGATGGAGGGAGATGCACCGTGACCGCACGCGCGAGCACGCACCCGCAACTGCCCACGCACACACCCACCCACCCGCAACTGCCCACGCACACACCCACGCACATGCCGACGGCCTGGCGCTCCTCCAGCTACAGCAACGCGGAGGGCGGCAACTGCGTCGAGGTCGCCCGCGGCCGCGGCGCCACCGGCACGGTCCCCGTACGGGACAGCAAGTGCCCGCACGGACCGGCGCTGCTCTTCCGTACGGAGGCCTGGTCGTCCTTCGTCGGCGCCCTCAAGGTGAGCCCGGTGACCGCGTCTCCGCGAAGGCCGACGGCGGCCGGTGAGGGCTGACGGCGACCCGTGAAGCCGTGGCGGTACCGGGCGCCGACAACCGCCAGACGGCGCTGACCTGACGGGTCTTCCCGCAGGTCAGAACCCACTTCCAGGGTTCTATACACGGGATGTATACCCGTGTTGTATAGTCCCCGCCATGTCCATCAGCCACACGCTGCTCGCCCTTCTGGAAGAGTCCGGCCCCCGGCACGGCTACGACCTCAAGCGGTCCTTCGACGAACGCTTCGGGCACGACCGCCCCCTGCACTACGGGCAGGTCTACTCGACGATGTCGCGCCTGCTGAAGAACGGTCTCGTCGAGGTGGACGGGATCGAAGCGGGCGGCGGCCCCGAGCGGAAGCGGTACGCCATCACCGACGCGGGCATCACCGACGTCGCCGATTGGCTCTCTCGCCCCGAGAAGCCGGAGCCGTACTTGCAGAGCACCCTCTACACCAAGGTCGTGCTCGCCCTCCTCACCGGGCGTGACGCCGGCGAACAGCTCGACACCCAGCGCGCGGAGCACCTGCGCCTGATGCGGGAGCTCACCCGGCGCAAGCAGGGCGGCGATCTGGCGGACCAACTCATCTGCGACCACGCGCTCTTCCACCTCGAAGCCGATCTGCGGTGGCTGGAGCTGACGGCCGCACGGCTCGACAAGCTGGCCACGGAGGTACGGAAATGACGTCAACTGCATCGACCGCGTCCGCGGGATCTCCGCGCGGCGCGGCATCCACGGCGGAGGCCGCCGCTCAAGGAGCCGGTACGGGCTCTCAGTTCCTGCTCTCCGCGAGCGGGCTGCACAAGACCTACGGATCGACGGCCGCCCTCGACGGCGCCGACTTCGCGATCCGCCCCGGCGAGACAGTGGCCGTCATGGGCCCCTCGGGTTCCGGCAAGTCGACGCTGCTGCACTGCCTCGCCGGCATCGTCCCGGCGGACGCGGGCACGGTGACGTACGCCGGCCGGGACCTGACCGCCATGAACGACGCCCAGCGCAGCGCCCTGCGCCGCTCCGACTTCGGCTTCGTCTTCCAGTTCGGGCAGCTGGTGCCCGAACTGACCTGCCTGGAGAACGCCGCGCTGCCGCTGCGCCTGGCCGGCTTCGGGCGCAAGGAGGCCGAGTCCCGCGCCGGGGCCTGGCTGGAGCGCCTGGAAGTCGAGGACGTACGGCGCAAGCGGCCCGGCGAGGTCTCCGGAGGTCAGGGCCAGCGGATCGCCGTCGCCCGCGCCCTCGCGGCCGGGCCCCGCGTGCTCTTCGCGGACGAGCCCACGGGCGCACTCGACTCGCTCAACGGCGAGCGTGTGATGCAGCTGCTGACCGAGGCCGCACGCGAGACCAAGGCCGCGGTCGTCCTCGTCACGCACGAGTCGCGGGTCGCCGCCTACTCGGACCGCGAGATCGTCGTACGCGACGGCCGTGCCCGGAGCATGGCGGGGACGCTGTGAGCACCGCCGGCACGCGCGAGGAGCAGCGCGGCGACGAGCGGACCCAGCACACCGGGGAGGCCGGACCGGCACGACCAGCCGGACCGGCCTGGCGGACAGGAGGAACCGGCACCGCTGCGAACAGGCGTGGCAGCGGTGCCGCCGGTCCCCGGGAATGGGCACACGATCTCGCTCTGGGAGCGCGCTTCGCCACGAGCGGCGGGCGGCAGGGCTGGCTCCGTACGCTGCTGACGGCGGTCGGCGTCGCGCTGGGCGTGGCCGTGCTGCTGCTCGCGGCGGCGGTGCCGGAGATGGTCGCCGGCAGCGACACCCGCGAGGAGGCGCGTTCGGGCGCGTTCAACTTCGGCTCCCAGAAGGTCGAGCGCAGTGAGTACTCGGTACTCGGCAAGGACGCCAACAACCGCTGGAACGGCAACCAGCTGTACGGGCGGCTGCTGCAGGCCGAGGGTTCCAGCCCGGCGACTCCCCCTGGCCTGGACCACATCCCGGCACCCGGCGAACTGGCGGTCTCGCCCGCGCTGAAGAAGGTGCTGGAGTCCCCGGAGGGCGAGGAGCTGCGGAAGCGGCTCGACGGAAAGGTCACGGGGACCATCGGTGAGGACGGGCTGCTGGGGCCGGCCGAACTCGCCTTCTACAAGGGCGTGGACGACCTGTCGGTGAAGGACGGCGCCACGCGGGTCACGAAGTTCGGCAGTCCGCAGGACGAGTCGCCGATGGATCCCGTACTGGTGCTGCTGGTCGTGGTCGCCTGCGCGGTGCTGGTGATGCCGGTGGCCATCTTCATCGCCACCGCCGTGCGCTTCGGCGGCGAGCAGCGGGACGCGAGACTCGCCGCGCTGCGGCTCGTCGGCGCGGACATCGCGAGCGCCCGCCGGATGGCGGCGGGGGAGACGCTGGTGGGAGCGCTGCTCGGACTGCTCCTGGGCGGCTGGTTCTTCGTACTAGGACGGGCCTTCATCGGCAACGTCGAGGTGTTCCAGATCAGCCTCTTCCCCGAGGACGTCACGCCCTCGTTCTGGCTCGGGCTGCTGGTCGTCGTCGGTGTGCCGGTGACGGCGGTGGTGGTGACGATCTTCGCGCTGCGGGGCGTCGCCATCGAGCCGCTGGGCCTTGTGCGCAAGAGCGAGCAGCGCAAGCGGCGGCTGTGGTGGCGGCTGGTGCCGCCCGCGGGCGGTGCGGCGCTGCTGCTTCCGCTGGCCGGCGGCCTGGAGGACGGCGGCTCCGTCAACGAGGTGCGGGTGAGCTCCGGTGTGGTGCTGCTGCTCAGCGGTGTCGTACTGCTGCTGCCTTGGGTGGTGGAGCGGATCGTGGCGCGGTTCCGGGGCGGCCCGGTGTCCTGGCAGCTCGCCACCCGCAGGCTCCAGCTCAGCAGCGGCAACGCCTCAAGAGCCGTCAGCGGCATCACCGTCGCCGTGGCCGGGGCGATCGCGCTGCAGTTGCTCTTCTCCGTCGTCGAGCAGCAGTCGTCGGAGAACCAGAACCTGAGCCAGGACCAGACCCAGATCGACATCCACGGGCCGACTTCCACCCTCGCCCGGGCGGAGGCGCTCACGTCCGAGATGAAGCGGACCGAGGGCGTGACGGACGCCAAGGGCTATCTGCAGACGTGGTCGGCGGCCAAGGGGATCGAGGACGGCGTCGGTGTCACCGTCGGCAGCTGCCGGACGCTCCGCGAACTGGCCCGCGTCGGCGACTGCCGCGAGGGGGACGCCTTCATCGTTCCTCCCGCGAAGAACGTCGAAGGCGTTCCGGAAGAAGCGGTGAGTGAACCCTCCGGGCTGAAGCGCGGCACGACCCTGATGCTCGACAAGCCTCCCGGCGAGGAGGGCAAGGCCAGTGACTACACCTGGCAGGTGCCCGAGTCGGCGCGTACGGCCAAGGGGATCAAGCCGCCGGAGGGGATCGCGGTGGAAGGTCTCCTGGTCACGCCCTCGGTGCTCGACGAGGAGCGGCTGGAGACACCGTCGTTCCAGGGCTGGGCGATCACCGAACGGAGCGGGAAGGCGGTGGAGAACCTCCGTACGACGATCTTCCACATCGACCCGGCCTACACGCTGTGGGAGTCCGCCGACCAGGAGACGGCCAAGGAGGTCGGCACCATCTCGCGAGCGATCATGGCGGCGTCGCTGGCGGTGCTGCTGCTGATCGGAGCCAGCATGACCGTTTCGATGCTGGAGCAACTGCGGGAGCGCAAGCGGCAGTTGTCGGTCCTGGTGGCGTTCGGCACCAAACGCTCCACGCTCGGCGTCTCGGTGCTGTGGCAGACGGCGGTGCCCGTGGTGCTGGGCATTGCGCTGGCCGTGGTCTTCGGGCTGGGCATCGGCTGGATTCTGCTGCGGATGACCGGTGAGGCCGACGCGGACTGGTTCGTCTTCCTGCCGGCCGCGGCCGGTGGCGCCGGGCTGATCGTCCTGGTGACGCTGATCAGTCTGCCGTTCCTGTGGCGGATGATGCGGCCGGACGGGCTGCGTACGGAGTGATCCGACGAGCCGCCCTCCGGCGCGGTCCGGAGGGCGGCTCCCACCAGCACACGGTTCCGGCCAGGCCCCCATGCTGGCCGGGACCGTGTTTTCGCGCTAAAGTGATATCACTTTGCTAGACGGGCGACGGCAGTCGTCCTCCGCTCATCCGATACGTAGACGGGGGAATCCCTATGTCAGCGCAGGACCCGGTACCCAACACACCGAACACACCGAACACTTCGAACGCCCGGAACGCCGACGCCGAGCCGCAGGACCTTCCCGGCATGCCCGAGCCGGAGGTCCGCGAGGTGGTCGCGCACAGCATCCCCGGCGGCCTCGCCCTGCTCCTCGGCCTGATCGGCTTCCTGCTGGGCGTGGCGGGCATAGTCTTCGGCGGAAGCCTCGCCTCGGGCGGCTCCACCGGGCCCGGCGCGACGCTGATCGTCGTCGGCGTCCTCGTGCTCATCGGTTCGGTCTTCGCGATGTGCGGCCTGAACATGGTGGCCCCGGGCGAGGCCCGCGTCGTCCAGCTCTTCGGGCGCTACACCGGCACGATCCGTACGGACGGCCTGCGCTGGGTCAACCCGCTCACGAGCCGCAGCAAGGTCTCGACCCGTGTGCGGAACCACGAGACGGCCGTGCTGAAGGTCAACGACGCGTACGGCAACCCGATCGAGCTGGCGGCGGTCGTGGTCTGGCAGGTCCAGGACACGGCACAGGCGACCTTCTCGGTGGACGACTTCGTCGAGTTCGTCGCCACCCAGACCGAGGCCGCCGTGCGCCACATCGCCATCGAATACCCCTACGACGCACACGAAGAGGACGGCCTCTCCCTGCGCGGGAACGCCGAGGAGATCACGGAGAAGCTCGCCGACGAGCTCACCGTGCGCGTGGAGGCGGCGGGCGTGAAGATCGTCGAATCCCGCTTCACGCACCTCGCCTACGCACCCGAGATCGCCTCGGCCATGCTCCAGCGGCAGCAGGCGGGCGCGGTGGTCGCCGCCCGCAAGACGATCGTGGAAGGCGCCTGCGGGATGGTCGAGGACGCCATCACCCGCATCGCGGCACAGGACTTCGTCGAGCTGGACGAGGAGCGCCGGGCCACGATGGTCAGCAACCTGCTGGTCGTCCTGTGCGGTGACCGCTCGCCGCAGCCGGTCATGAACACGGGGACGCTCTACCAGTGACGGATCCCCCCGAACGCGACACGTCCGCGGAGTCCGCGGAGTCCGCCGAGTCCGTGCCGTCGTCAGGCGGCACGGACGGCGGGCCCGCGGGGGCTCCGCGCGAGCGGACGGGCAGAGCCGGGCGGCAGCGCAAACAGGTGCTGCTGCGACTCGACCCCGCCATGTACGAGGCGATCGCCCGCTGGGCCGCGGACGAACTGCGTTCGACCAACGCCCAGATCGACTATCTGCTGCGCAAGGCGCTCGCCGACGCGCGGCGGCTGCCCCGCGACGCCCGTCCGCACCCGCGCAGGGGCCGTCCGCCCCGCGAGGAGTGACCCGACCGCGGCGTACGCCTGCACCGCCCCTGCACTGCCCTGCCTGCGCTATCCGCCCTGCCTGGTCCGGCCCGCGCAACGCCCCCTTCCAGGGCCAACGCCCCTTCTACGGAAGGACGTTGCGCAGCGCACACGTGATCGCCGCTCTTATGGCCTCGGGCGGAGCCTGGGAGCTGCTCTCGGCCACTGCCAGCACGGTTTCGGCCACCGCTCGCAGTTGGGTCCCGGAGCTGCGTGCGACTCCGGTGAGGATGCCGGACGCCACCTGTGCCGTGCAGCCGTGCGCCGCCATCAACGCGCTCTGAGCTCGGCCGATCACATCCTGGGCGGAGTCGGCGCGGTGCAGCCGGCCGGCCTCGTCCCCACGCTGCTCTGCACAGTTCACGGTCGCCTCACTTCTGTGCGCAGGGGAAACCCGGGTGGCCGGAATGAGCCCCCGTCGCCGTGAAGACAATCACAGAGTGTGCCCTCGCGGCCACCGTGAGGGGTCCCGGCTTGACTTCCGGCGAACCGTCTCACTCACGAACGGCGTGAAAAGCGACCCCTGTTGGTGTTTGTCCGCTCGCCGCCCGCCCGTACACATGAGGAGATCCGGGGGCCCGCGCTCGCGAGGGCGTGCTCGTCGCGGGTGCAGACCCGCGTATCGACCCCATGACAGACTCGAGCGGCAGCCGCGTGCCGCCGGAGGGCACTGCGGATGCCGGGCAAGGAGGACACATGGGCGGGGAGGATCCGCACATCCATGTCGAGTCGAAGGTCGTCCGCGGCGATGCGGCTGTCCGCAACGTGATGGCGTCCACCTTCGGTCTGGCCGGTGACCTGCCGAGCGTCGTCACCACGGGATGCGGGGTGCAGGTGCCGTACGCGATGACCTCTCCGCGTCCGGGCAAGGTCACCTGCCTCGCCTGCTGTGAGCACGCCCGGCGCGAACATCTGCGCTTCGCGGAGGAGATCGAGAGCCTGAGCCGCATGCCAGGGTCGACCATCAGCTCCGCAGAGGGGAGGCAGGCAGCGGACAGGCATCGCGGCCTCGCGGAGAAGTTTCACGCCGGGTAGGGCTGAGCCCGTCTGCCCGCGGCAGGACGCACTCAGGCCGTCAAGGGCCTCCGAACCTCACCGACTCGGCTCTGGACCGGCCTTCAGTGAAGGATCTTCAGGCCCGCGACACAGCCGACGAGGCCGGCCAGCAGGAGCAGCTTGACCGGGGAGACGGCTTCGCCCCCCGAGATCATCGAGTACCCGGCCGTGAGTGCCGCCCCGACGCCGACCCACACCGCGTAACCGGTGCCCACCGGCAGGGTGCGCAGCGCGAAGGACAGCCCGGCCATGCTCAGGACCAGGCCGACGACGAACACGACGGAGGGCAAGAGGCGGGTGAAGCCCTCGCTCCTACCCAGAGCGGTCGCCCAGACGGCTTCGAGTACGCCGGAGATCAGCAGAACCAGCCATGCCACGGCAATCATTCCCTGATGCCGTCTTGTCATGGCCGGGTACGGCAACCCTCGTCCGGAGATCCGGTTGTGGTCTCGCTTACGAGCGTCTCACAGCCGGAAATGTCCGTGGAGCCGGACGACCAGAGGGGGACGGGGAAGGACGGGCGTCAGCCGGCATCGTCGAGGACCTCGCGCAGCTTGCGCGCGAAGGCCTCAGGCTGCCCGGCGTAGCCGAACTCGCCACCGAGGAAGCCGCCGTGGTGGCTCGGGAACACCGTCGCCTGCTGACCGAGCAGCTCGGCCGTCGCCACGGAGGTGCGCCATGTGAAGGTGTCCAGGGACTCCTCGCCCACCGCGATCACGACCCGCGAAGGCGCGGCGGCAAGCGCCTCGACGTCGGGCCGGTAGCTGCTGACGGCCCAGGAACGGTCCGAGAGCAGCGGGTCGTCGCGGGAGCCGTCGTCCTCGGCCGGCATCCCGAACGCGGCGGGATCGGGCGCCGGCCGGGCGAAGTAGTCGTCGGTGAACTCGCCCCGCCACGACGTCATCGCGATGAAGGCAGCCATGCCGGCACCCCAGCCCTTCTCCTCGTACGCGTCCCGGAACCCCGCCCGTGCCCGCTCGGCGGCCGGGGCGTCGGGAAGCACCGGGATCAGCGGGGGCTCGTGCGCCACCAGGGCGGCCACGTCACCGGGGTACGCCGCGACGAGCGCGAGCGCGGTCACCGCACCCCCGCTGCTCGCGAACATCTCGACAGGGCCCGCGTCCAGCGCGGAGATGACGGCGTGCACGTCGGCGGCCTGTGTCCCGGGCACCTGGTCGGTCCGGCCGTCCTTGCGGGTGCTGCGGCCGAGGCCGCGGGGGTCGTAGGTGATCACGGTGCGGTCGGGGAAGTGCGACGCCAACGCACCGAAGCCGGAGGCGTCCATCGGCTGCCCGATCATGAGCAGCGGCGGGCGTCCGCCCGCGGGCGGCAGCGGGCCGCGGACGTCGTACGCCAGGCCGGCCTCGGGAGTCTCGAGTATCTGCGTGTCCATACGAGTGCCGACCTCGTCCGTGCCACGAACTCATCGTCCGTGCCGGGAACTCACCGGCACCAGCGCAGGACAGCCGGGAAGGTCCGTCCGGCCCGGGCAGTTGCTCCCCGGGCCGCCGGCTCACTGCACGTTGTTGAGATCCTCGAAGCTCACGAGCCCCGTGTCCTCAAGGACCGTGATGTGGTCGAGGACTATGGCGTTGGCCCTGGTCGCCAGCGACCGCACCATCGAGTTGTTGGTCTTGTCGCGCACGATGTTCACGAGTCCGAAGACCACGCCGTGCTGCTTCCGCAGATGATCGACGGCGACCTTGTCGAACTCCTTGCCCTCGGCCACTTCCATGTCGTTCAGGTACTCCCGCTGGGAGCCCGTCGGCTGGGTCGGCAGCGAGACCTTCATCGCGCGGGCAGCGCTGACGGCCCGCCTGTCCAACTCCTCGTGTCCGTCGACGAGATGGTCACCCATGATCCGTACCGACTTCGTGGTACCCCGCTCCTGTGCGGACCGGCCGGCGGGCCCCTCCCACAGACCCGCGGAGCGCACCTTGCGGATGAAGTCGCGGTCCAGCGCGGTCAGCGGCCCGTACTCGGTCTTCCAGGTTCCCCTGCCGTCGTCCTGCCACCCGGATCTCGCGAGCGCGCTCGACCGGTTCCCCTCGAACCAGGTCGTGGGCATCACGAGAGCGGCGAGCGTTCCTGCGAGCGCGAGTACGACCAGTACAGTGCCGATCGCTCGTCCCGACGTCATGGCGGACCGCATCCGCCCCCCTCTCCACAACATCTCCGAAGTGCGCTGAATCTTAGTGAACCGTGTGAGGGTGTGGCCGAAGCTTTCGTCCGTCCTGACAAGAACCGGCGCCGCAGCGCGCCGATACCGCTGCATCCGGACGGTTCCGTGCCCGTTCGGGCGTCCTCCGCGAGCCGGTGCGGGGCCCGATGCCCATCGGCCGCCGCGATTCTGTGATCACTGGACGCTGTGGCACTGTGGGGTGCGGCCAACCACCAGGAATGCCCTGTAAATCGGGCATTCCTCCGCGCAAGGAGGGCATGTTGCTCACCGTAGGTGACAGGTTCCCAGGGCGACGCCCCGACCACGACGACCTGCGCGATCTGCCCTTCCCGTTCCCCGATGCCGCCCAGCTGCCGGCAGGGGCGTGAACGGCCCATGGCTCTCGAAGATCTGAAGTCGGCGCTTCCCGCGTACGCCAAGGACCTCAAGCTCAACCTCGGCTCCGTCACAGCCGATTCGCCGCTTTCGCAGCAGCAGCTGTGGGGCACGGTGCTGGCCTGCGCGATCGCCGCCCGCTCGGGTATCGCCCTGCGCGCGCTGGAGCCCGAGGCCAAGGCGAACCTGAGCCCGGAGGCGTACGAGGCGGCCAAGACCGCAGCCGCGACCATGGCGATGAACAACGTCTTCTACCGCACCCGGCATCTGCTCTCCGACCCGGAGTACGGCACCCTCCGGACCGGCCTGCGGATGAACGTCATCGGCAACCCGGGCGTGGAGAAGGCGGACTTCGAGCTGTGGTCGCTCGCGGTCTCCGCGCTGAACGGCTGCGGCCAGTGCCTCGACTCGCACGAACAGGTGCTGCGCAAGGCGGGTGCCGACCGCGAGACCGTCCAGGAGGCGTTCAAGATCGCCGCCGTCGTGCAGGCCGTGGGCACGACCCTGGAGGCCGAGGCGCAACTCCGCCCGTGAGCGGCCAGGCGCAGGGCAGCAGGCTCTGCTGAGCGCGGGGCCAACCGGCCAGTCACCACGAGGTCCCCGAGTCACCCCGGGGACCTCGAATCACCTCAGGACACCGGCAGTTCGAACCACACGACCTTGCCCGTCGACAGCCGCGTGGCACCCCAGCGCCGTGCGAGCCGGTTGACGAGATACAGCCCGCGGCCGCCCTCGTCCGTCGCCCGCGCCTGCCGCAGCCGCGGCAGCTGCGGCACGTCGTCGCCGACCTCGCAGCGCAGCGTGTCCGTACGCAACAGCCGCAGCGTGATGGGGCGTTCGGCGTACCGCACCGCGTTGGTGACCACCTCGCTGACCAGCAGCTCGACCGAGTCGGACAGCTCCTCCAGGTCCCAGCGGGCCAGCGCGCGCCGCGCCAGCCTGCGGGCCTGTCCCGCGGTCTGCGCACGCGGGTCGAGGAACCAGTACGCGACATCGCTCGGCGCGATCCCGTCGAACCGTGCCGCGAGCAGCGCGATGTCGTCGTCGCGGTCGCCCGGGCCGAGGATGTCCAGCACCTCGTCGCACAGCGGCTCCAGCGGAGCCGAGGCGTCCGGACGGGTCAGCCGGGCCGTCGCCGTGAGCTTCTCCCGCAGGTGCTCGATGCCGGTCCACACGTCTCGCTGGCGCGACTCGACCAGCCCGTCGGTGTAGAGCAGCAGCGTGGCACCCGCCGGGGCGTCCAGCTCCACCGCCTCGAAGTCGACACCGCCGACGCCGATCGGAGCGCCTGCTGGTATCCGCAGCACCTCCGCCCGGCCGTCGCGGTGCAGCAGCACGGGCGGCGGGTGGCCGGCGTTGGCGATGATGATTCGGTGGGCGACCGGGTCGTAGACCGCGTACAGGCACGTCGCCATGCGGTCGCTGCCGAGGCGCTGCGCCTGCTCGTCCAGGTGGTGCAGCACCTCCTGCGGCGGCAGGTCGAGTCCGGCCAGGGTCTGCGCCGTCGTACGGAGCTGGCCCATGATCGCCGCCGACGTCATGGAGTGGCCCATCACGTCGCCGACGACGAGGGCGACCCTGCTGCCGGGCAGCGGGATCGCGTCGTACCAGTCGCCGCCGACGCGTGCCGTCTCGGCCGCCGGCAGATACCGGCTGGCGAGATGGCAGCCGGTCGGCTGCGGCAGCTCGTCGGGCAGCATCGTGCGCTGCAGCTCGTCGGCGATGTACGCCTCACGCCCGTACAGCACCGCCTTGTCCACACCCAGCGCGGTGTGCGTGGCGAGCTGAGCCGCGATCAGCAGATCGTCGGGCTCGAAGGGGGCACGTTCCGGGCCGCGCAGGAAGACGGCGGCACCGATGACTCTTCGCCGTCCCCGCAGCGGAGCGAGTATGGCGCGCTGCCCGGAGGGCACATCCGGCCCGCTGCCGATCAGTTCGGGAAGGGCGTCGCGGGCGGCGGGCGCGTCGGCGAAGACGGGACGTACGCCGCGCAGCACCTCGGCCAGCGGGCCCCCGGAGAGCACCTCTACGTACTCGGCGGCGCCCGCCGTGCCGTCCGAGACGGCGGCGTGCGAGGGGCCGGCGGCGGCACCCGGGCCTGCCGCCGCGGTGTCGCCGTCCGGCTGCTGCCTGCCGTCGGCCGCGGAGGCCGCGGCAACCATGGCGTGCGGGTCGTCGGGAATGCGGTCGCTGCGCCGCAGCCGCAGCATCAGCGGGCCCGTGGGACGCTCGTCGCCCACGGGCAGCGGATCGCGCAGATAGACCAGGATGGCGTCGGAGTACGCGGGGACGCTCGCCCGGCACAGTCCGAGCACGGTCTCGTCGAGGTCCATGCCGCGTGCGATGCGGCGGGTCGCGGCGCCGACGAAGCGCAGCCGGTCGCCTCCGCGCCGCTCGCGCTCGGCGGCGTCGCCGTTTCCGGCTGCGACATCGCGTGCGGACGGGGGACCGGAGGCCGGGGCCGGCGGTGCGGTGGGCGGTACGTCGGCGGCGGTCATGTCGCCGGTGGTCGGATGAGACACGGCACCGCTCTCCGCGGTCGGGGGTTGGGACGGGGCACGGGACGGCCGCTTGGGCGCCGGTCCCGGCCCGCCGTGGGACGGTTCGGGGACGGCGCGCCCTGGGCCGCCGCCCCTCCCGCCGGAGCCCCGTGAGGCTTCGGCGGTCTGCTTCTGTGACGTGTGCCCCGCGCCTGGCCGCGGCCGCGAGCCGGGGCGTGCCTGCTCCACCTCTTCGCCGCCGGCGCACGCCCCGGGGAGCGCACCGTCGTGCGAGGTACGCGACGCACCCGCTTGCGCCTCCCTGCCGGCGGACCGTGCCACAGGACCCGCGGCGGCAGGACCGACTGCAGGTCCGACTGCCGGACCGGTGGCCGGGCCCGCGGACCCGTCACGCGCTTCGTGCGCACCGGTCCCCCCGGGCCGCGCGGAACGGCCCGCCGGGGTCCCTCCCGTCGCGGGCGTGCCCACAGGCGGGAGCGGCGGCACTGCTGTGCTGGTCGCAGGCTCTTGGTGCTCCGTCACGCGTTCGGTTTCCATCCATCCGGGGCCGCGCCTGTCGCGCGCGCAGCGCTCACTGCCCTCCGCCCCCTACGGTCGCCGTCGGCACTGCAGGAAGATCTGGATCTCGGGCGGTACGTCCGTGCTGGCCGGAGCGTAGGCATAGGCGTCCTCCCCTGCGATCTCGAAACCGCCCTCGTGCACGACCTGGCGCAATTCGTCCCGCAGATAGCCGGATACCCGGATCGTGTTGCCCAGGAACGGCAAGGTGAAGTCATCTACATCCGCTTCCACCATCGACATGGCCATCGGGGCGCCTTCCCGCAGTTGCTGGTGCAGCATGCGCAGCGCGTAAGGAATTTCGGCCCGAGGCAGCATCAGAAGGGAGAAGAAGGCGGCGACACCGTCGAAGGGCCCGAGGTCGTACCTCTCCACCTCGTAGATGTCCATGCGGCGGAATTCGCCGTCCGGCACGTTCGCCTCGGCGAGTTTCACCATGCCAGGTGAGAGGTCGATCCCGGTGACCTGGTGCCCCGCTTCGACGAGCTGACGGGCGGTCGGCAGACCGGTGCCGCAGCCCAGGTCCAGGACGTGCGAACCGGCGGGCAGTTGCTCCGCGAGCCACGCACCCGAGGCGATCTGGCCCTCCTTGTGCGGGAAGGCCTCGTCGTAGCGGTCACCGATCGCGTCGAACGCGGCAGCCTGCCCTATCCGGTCCATCGAGTCCCAGTCGAAGTCCTTGTAGGCGCGCGCCTTCGACCTCGGAGGGCGTACCGCCCCCTCCGGCGTGGGGGGACCTCCGCCCTCGTCCTCCGCCCCGGAGCGACTCTCAGAGCCCTCCGGCCTGGGAGAACCAGGGGTTCCGTCCGTGCTGCTCACGCTCGGTCTCCTCTCTGGCCACGCGCCAAATCCCCGAGGGGGGAGGGGAGTTGTTGCAGCAGTGCGCCTACGGAGGTTGATCCTACGTTTGCAGTATGGGGGCGCAGCAAGGGGGAACGAGAGGTCGAAGCGGGTGCGTGTCGCCCGATACATCCGGCACATCCACGCAAGTACGGAACACGACGCGCTCGACGGGGCCCGACGGGGGCGTTTCCGGCCCGGATCGCGGCCGGTTCCGGACGGGTGGTCCGGCTGCCGGACCCAACAGGCCGGGCACGCACCGGATTCCGGACAGCCGCCGGCCCGGGACGGGCACCGTTCACGAGGGGCGCCGTTCGCCTCGCCGGTGCCATGCGGGGCCGCCGTTCGCACCGGCGCCAACCGTCTCCGGGGCGCCGGCTTCCGGGGCGTGGGCCTCCGGGGTGCCGGCTTCCGGGCCGTGGGCCTCCGGGGCGTCCGCGTCCGCGCCGGAAGGTGCCGGCGCCACCCCGCACGGCGGCGGACTGCCGTCCCAGTTCCGCGGGAGCAGCGGCACCGGCCAGTCCGGGTCCGGCCGCCAGTCCTCCCAGCCGTCGCGGAACGGCGACGCCCACGAGCCGATCAGCTCCACCACCGACCGCCCGGCCGCGCGTACCCGTGCCGCGAGCGCGTCGTCGACGAGGCCGGCGTGGCGCGCCGCTGCGAACTCGTCCTCGTCACGCCACTCCCAACTGCGGTCCGGGTAGACGGCGATGTCGAGGAAGTGGTCCTCGGAGTCGATGCCGCCCGCCCAGCGGCGCCGCGGCTCCTCGAGGTTCACGTACCAGTTCTTGAAGCGCCAGTCCCGCTCCCAGAACAGCCACACCGACCAGGGCTCGTCCGGGCGGGCGAGCTTCAGCACGCCCGTCCCGAACCAGCGCGAGAGCACCGTTCTGCGCGGCTTCGTGTAGCGGGTCGCCAGCGGCTCGTGGTGTACGGGCGTGCCGTCCGCGATCTCGGGCTTGACGCAGACCGTGCCCGGCGCCACCCAGGTGGCGAGCAGGTCCGGGGTGTCGCGTACGACGGTGACGGGCCGGCAGATGTGCGGATGCCCGGTGCCGTTGGCGCGGTAGCGCCACAGGATGCGGGTGCCCGGCGCCCAGTGGCCTCCGCCGCCGCCGGCGGTGCCGCCGTTGCCACCGCCCAGGCGCGTCCGGCCCTTCCGGCCCTCTTCGTCGCCGTCGCCGTGTGTGCCGGCCGCTCCCGCCGCGCCTGCCGTCTCCGCTGTCATGCGCAGATCCTAGGCGCGCCCGGCACCCGCCGCCGTGAGCCGAGGCCGAATGCGCCATTGCCCCCGGCCCCGCCCGGAGGCAGCCCGCCGGCCGCCGCCCGGGGGTGCCCGGAAGCACGCCTGATATCCACTCAGGGCCGCGTCATGCGGAGGACGTCGAGCGCCGCGTCCAGCTCTTCGAGGGTCAGATCGCCGCGCTCCACATGGCCCGCCTCCAGGACGGCCTCCCGGATGGTCTTGCGCTCCGCGAGCGCCTTCTTGGCCACCGCCGCGGCGTTCTCGTACCCGATGTGCCTGTTGAGGGGAGTGACCACGGACGGCGACGACTCCGCGTACTCCCGGGCACGCTCCACATCGGCCGTGATGCCGTCGACGGTGCGTTCCGCGAGGAGCCGGGAGGCGTTGCTGAGCAGCCGCACCGACTCCAGCAGGTTCTTGGCCATCACGGGCAGCATCACGTTCAACTCGAAGTTCCCCGAGGCCCCGGCCGCCGCGATCGTCGCGTCGTTGCCCGTGACCTGCGCGGCGACCATCAGCACGGCCTCGGGGATCACCGGATTCACCTTGCCGGGCATGATCGAGGAGCCCGGCTGGAGGTCGGGAAGCGCGATCTCGGCGAGGCCGGTGCGGGGGCCGGAGGCCATCCAGCGCAGATCGTTGCAGATCTTGGTGAGGCTCACTCCGACCGTACGAAGCTGCCCCGAGGTCTCCACCAGCGCGTCCCGCGCGCCCTGCGCCTCGAAGTGGTCGCGGGCCTCGGTCAGCGGCAGCCCGGCGGCCGCGGCGACCCGGTCGATGACGGCGGCGGCGAAGCCGGGCGGGGTGTTGATGCCGGTGCCCACGGCCGTACCGCCGAGGGGGAGTTCGGCGAGCCGCGGCAGCGAGGCCCGCAACCGTTCGGCGCCGTGGCGGACCTGGGCGGCGTAACCGGCGAACTCCTGCCCCAGCGTGACCGGTGTCGCGTCCATGAGGTGCGTGCGTCCGGACTTCACGACCTCCGCGAACTCCTCGGCCTTGCGCGCCAGCGACGCCTCCAGGGCGCCGAGCGCCGGGATCAGGTCCCGGGTGACCGCGGCGGTGGCGGCGATGTGGATGGAGGAGGGGAAGACGTCGTTGGACGACTGGCTCGCGTTCACATGGTCGTTGGGGTGTACGGGCGCTCCCAGCCGCTCGGAGGCGAGCGTGGCGACGACCTCGTTCATGTTCATGTTGGACGAGGTGCCGGAGCCCGTCTGGAACACGTCGACGGGGAACTCCGCGTCCCAGCGCCCCTCGGCGACATCCTCGGCGGCGGCCCGTACCGCCTCCGCCAACTCCGGCTCCAGCACGCCCAGCTCGGCGTTGACCTGGGCGGCCGCCGCCTTGATACGGGCCAGCGCCTCGATGTGGGCACGCTCCAGGCGCTGCCCGCTGATGGGGAAGTTCCACACCGCGCGCTGCGTCTGCGCCCGCCACTTCGCGTCCGCGGGCACCCGGACCTCGCCCATCGAGTCGTGCTCGGTCCGGTAGGTCTGGCTGTCGCTCATTCGTGCACCTCCGTACGAGGCAGCGTCCCCGCAGCGCGAGGACATTCCCGACGCCGCCGGGTACCCCGCAAACGCGGTGCGCAGTACGCGGGCGGTACTAGGAGCCCGTGCGTACCGGGATGGAGGTGACGAAGGGCTGTGCGGGGCCGGGGTCGGTGAAGAAGTCGTTCCCCTTGGCACCGTTTCCGATGGCCGCCCTCGCATTGCTCGGCCCTGGGGGCCTCGCAAGCTTCGGGTGGCTGCGCCGGACTCCGTCCGTCGTGGGGTTGCCGTTGCGGCTAGGAGCCCGTGCGTACCGGGATGGAGGTGACGAAGGGCTGTGCGGGGCCGGGGTCGGTGAAGAAGTCGTTGCCCTTGTCGTCCACCACGATGAACGCCGGGAAGTCCTCCACCTCGATCCGCCAGACCGCCTCCATGCCCAGCTCCTCGTACTCCAGCACCTCGACCTTCTTGATGCAGTCCTGCGCGAGCCGCGCCGCCGGGCCCCCGATGGAGCCCAGGTAGAAGCCGCCGTGCGTGGCGCACGCCTCCGTCACCTGCGGGCTGCGGTTGCCCTTCGCGAGCATCACCATCGAGCCGCCGGCGGCCTGGAACTGGGCCACGTACGCGTCCATGCGGCCCGCCGTCGTCGGCCCGAAGGAGCCGGAAGGGTAGCCCTCTGGCGTCTTGGCCGGGCCGGCGTAGTAGACGGGGTGGTCCTTGAGGTACTGCGGCATCTCCTCGCCCGCGTCGAGCCGCTCCTTGATCTTCGCGTGCGCGATGTCGCGCGCGACGACGAGCGTGCCGGTCAGCGACAGCCGGGTCTTGACGGGGTGTCCGGACAACTCGGCGAGGATCTCGGGCATGGGACGGGCGAGGTCGATGCGTACGGCCTCGTCCCCGGAGGCGGAGGCAGTGGGGCCCGCGCCATCCGTGAGCTGCTCCTCCGTCGTCTCGGGGAGGAAGCGCGCCGGGTCCGTCTCGAGCTGCTCCAGGAAGACGCCCTCGGCGGTGATCTTCGCCTTGGCCTGACGGTCCGCGGAGCAGGAGACGGCGATGGCGACGGGGCAGGAGGCCCCGTGCCGGGGCAGCCGCACCACCCGCACGTCGTGGCAGAAGTACTTGCCGCCGAACTGCGCGCCGATGCCGATCTTCTGCGTGAGTTCGAAGACCTGCTGCTCCAGCTCCTTGTCGCGGAAGCCGTGCCCGGCGGGGGAGCCCTCCGCGGGAAGCTCGTCCAGGTAGTGGGCGGAGGCGTACTTCGCGGTCTTCAGCGCGTACTCGGCGCTGGTGCCGCCCACCACGATCGCCAGGTGGTAGGGCGGGCAGGCGGCCGTGCCGAGCGAACGGATCTTCTGCTCCAGGAACTTCATCATGCTCGCCTCGTTGAGGACGGCCTTCGTCTCCTGGAAGAGGAAGGACTTGTTGGCGCTGCCGCCGCCCTTGGCCATGAAGAGGAACTTGTAGGCGTCGCCGTCCGCCGCGTACAGCTCGATCTGCGCGGGCAGGTTGGTGCCGGTGTTCTTCTCGTCCCACATGTTCAGCGGCGCCATCTGCGAATAGCGCAGGTTGAGCTCGGTGTAGGCGTCGTAGATGCCGCGGGAGAGGGCCTCTTCGTCCCCGCCGCCGGTGAGGACCTGCTGGCCGCGCTTGCCCATCACGATGGCCGTGCCGGTGTCCTGGCACATGGGCAGCACGCCCGCGGCCGAGATGTTGGCGTTCTTCAGCAGATCGAGTGCGACGAACCGGTCGTTGGCGCTCGCCTCGGGGTCGTCGAGGATGCGGCGCAGCTGCGCGAGGTGTTCCGGACGCAGGTAGTGCGAGATGTCGTGCATCGCCTCGGCGGCCAGCTTGCTCAGCGCCTCCGGCTCGACCTGCAGGAAGGTGCGTCCGTCCGCCTCGAAGGTACGCACGCCCTCCGCGGTCACGAGCCGGTACGGGGTCGGGTCCTCGCCCAGCGGAAGCAGATCCGTGTACGTGAAGTCCGGTCGGGACGGGCTGGCGGCCATCGGTTGGCTCTTCCTCTCGTACGGCTCGTACGGCTCTGGGGCGTGTCCGCGGCCGGGTGCAGCGCGGCGCCGCGCCCATCAGCGTAGAGCGCCGGGACCCGGCCGTGTGGGTGAGGTCGGCCTCAGTCGCGGCCGGGGACGCCCGGGACGCATTGGAGCCCTCGCCGGTCTAGTCGCGATCTATCGCGTTTGGGTAGGCTGCTCATGTGACTGATTCTCCGCTGGAAAAGAAGCCCGGGACCGCCCCGGAGACCAAGCCCGCGGTCAAGGACCCCGACGCGGCGGCGGTCTCCGTACGCGCCTCGGACGCCGACCGCGACCGGATCGCCGACATCCTCCGCGAGGCCCTGGCGGAGGGACGCCTCGACGCGGAGGAGCACGCGGAGCGCATCGACGCCGTCTACAACGCCAAGACGCTCGGCGAACTGGAGCCGCTGGTACGGGATCTGCCCGCAGGGCGTACGGGCTCCGACGCGGTGCCCGCGTCCGAGTCCGCTCAGTACGAGTGGACGGCGTCGGCGCACGGGGCCCTCCCGAAGGACGACGTCGTCGCCATCTTCAGCGGCAGCACCCGCAAGGGCCGCTACCGGGTTCCGGGGAAGATCAACGCCTTCGCCTGTTTCGGCGGCATCGAGATCGACCTGACCGAGGCGGTGTTCGAGCAGCAGCACGTGCAGCTCAACGCCACCGCGATCTTCGGCGGGATCGAGATCCGTGTCCCCGAGAACATCACGCTCCGGCAGAAGGGCACCGGGATCTTCGGCGGCTTCGAGGTACGCACCACGGAAGCCGAGGATCCGCGCGCTCCGGTCGTCCTCGTGCAGGGAGCCGCGATCTTCGGCGGGGTCGAGGCCAGGCCGAAGATGGGGAAGCGGCTGCGGGATCTCCGGGACCGGCTGCGCAAGGAGCTCTGAGTCCCCGCGTACGGGGCGCCGGTACCCGGAACGGACCGGGGCGTCTCCGGATCGGCGTACGGATCGGCGGGCAGAGAACCCCGTCCGCATTCCTACGGTATGCATACCGGTGCACACAGCGGGTAGAGCCTGGGCATCGTTTCACGTACGGCGGCAGCGCGAACTGCCGTGCGCAGCAAGTCGGGTGAAGGTGCCCCCCGTCGTTCCCGTCAGGAGTAGACCGTGCTGCAACCGCCGCATCAGTCCCTTCAGGCAGCCGCCCCCGTTCCCGTGCAGCGAGCTTCCGCGCGCGAGGACGAGGAAGGCCCCTGGCACTCGGAGGCAGTCTGCCGCCGGGATGAGGCGGGACTCTTCTTTGCCCCGTCGAAGGAGCCCACTGCGGCGAGGCTCTCGCGCGAGCAGGCAGCGAAGCGGGTCTGCGCCCGCTGCCCGGTGATGATCGAGTGCCGCGAGCACGCCCTGGTCCTCCCCGAGCCGTACGGCGTGTGGGGCGGGCTGACCGCCGCCGAGCGGCGGGTCGTGCTGGCCCGGCGCCGCAGGCGGGAGGCCGCTGCCGCGGCCGGCGACGCGGGGCAGGTCTCCCGCATCGCCTGAGCGGCACACCGGGGTCCGGCCCGCCGGGCGGCCGCGTGTGTCCGTGCCGGACCGCGCGGCCTCGCATGTCCGGTTCACGTGTCCGAAACAGGCTCACGGCACAATCGCGCCGCATGAGGATCGAGCAGGTCGCGTGGACGGACCCGGACGCCGTCGCCCTGCGTGCCAGGCAGCGGGTCGAGATCGCCGAGCGGTACGGCACTCCGGACAGCGAGCCCGGGACCGCTCCCTCGGAAGAGGACGTCGTGGCGTTCTTCGTGGCGTACGAGCTCGGCGGCACCGCCGTGGGATGCGGAGGGCTCCGCGAACTCGGGGGCGGCGTGGGCGAGATCAAGCGCATGTACGTGACCCCGCCCTGGCGCGGTTCGCAGTTCGCCGTCCGGATCCTTCAGGCGCTGGAGGAGTGGGCCCGTGCCCAGGGCTGGAAGAGCCTCCGGCTGGAGACCGGGGACCGCCAGCCCGAGGCCGTCCGCTTCTACAGGCGCTCCGGTTATGTGCCGATCCCCAACTTTGGCGCGTACGCCGGGGTCGAGGCCTCACGCTGCTTCGAGCGGGAGCTTCGACAGCCCGATGCGGGAGGCCCGTCCCGGCGTTCTTAGTGCCGACCGGGCCGCCAGGCCAGGGGGACTTCGGCCGGGGATGTCCCCCGCGTTGGCCGACAGCCCTGGTAGCTCCTCCCCTGGGCTTCTCCCCCTCGCTTCGCGGGGAGGTGCCCCCAGGGGGACCCCAAAGGGCTTCCGGCCGCCCCATGCCCGCGATTACCGCTGTTGGGCGGTGCCCCCACCCCCAGCTACCGCTGAGGCCCCAGCTCCGCCAGGGGGAGTGCCTCCAGCACGCACCGGACGACGCTCCTTGACGGGGCAGACATTGCCGGTCACGGCACTAGCGTGCGCGGTCGAAGTCGACGGCGCTGTACGCGCGCAGCTTCGAGAGCTTGTGCGTCGAGTCGATCATCCGGATCGTGCCGGACTTCGAGCGCATCACCAGTGACTCGGTGAAGGCCCGCTCGCCCCTGTAGTGCACGCCGCGCAGCAGGTCGCCGTCGGTGATCCCGGTGGCGACGAAGAAGACGTTCTCCCCGCTGACGAGGTCCTCGGTGTGCAGCACGCGGCCGAGGTCGTGCCCGGCGTCGAGTGCGCGCTTCTTCTCCTCGTCGTCCTTCGGCCACAGCATGCCCTGGATCGTGCCGCCCAGGCACTTGATCGCGCAGGCCGCGATGATGCCCTCCGGAGTTCCGCCGACGCCCAGCAGCAGATCGACGCCGGTGCCCTCGCGTACGGCCATGATCGCGCCCGCGACGTCGCCGTCGGAGATGAACTTGATGCGGGCGCCCGCCTCCCGCAGCTCCTTGACCATGCCGTCGTGCCGGGGACGGTCGAGGACGACCACCGTCACGTCGTCCGGTGTGCAGCCCTTCGCCTTCGCGACGCGGCGGACGTTGACCGCGGGAGGTGCCGTGATGTCGACGAACTCCGCAGCGTCCGGACCCGTGACGAGCTTGTCCATGTAGAAGACGGCGCTGGGGTCGAACATCGTCCCCCGTTCCGCCACAGCCAGGACCGAGACGGCGTTCGACATGCCCTTGGCGGTGAGGGTGGTGCCGTCCACCGGGTCCACGGCGACGTCGCACTCCGCGCCCGTGCCGTCACCGACCCGCTCCCCGTTGTAAAGCATCGGCGCCTCGTCCTTCTCGCCCTCGCCGATGACGACGACGCCGTTCATCGAGACCGTCGAGACGAGGTGGCGCATCGCCTTCACGGCGGCGCCGTCCGCACCGTTCTTGTCGCCGCGGCCCACCCAGCGGCCGGTGGCCATCGCCCCGGCCTCGGTGACCCGTACGAGTTCGAGGGCGAGGTTGCGGTCCGGGGCCTCGGGGCTGACGTCGAGCGGGGAGGGGAGGTGCTGATGATCGGTCATCGGGGCACACCTTTCTGCTCGGCTTGGACACGGCGGCCGGGCGACAGAGGGTGCTTCGAGGGTACCCAGCATCCGTCAGGGTGAGCAGAGGGCCCCACGGATGAGCGGTCGGGGGAGGGCTGCTACGTGCCGCGGCCGGGGCCTGCGGAACGGAGGCCCCACCTCGCCCGCGGGACCGGATGTACCCCCGCGCCGGGCGCTCTCCGGCATGAGCGACGATGGGTACGTGGCAGCAGAAGCGGAACAGCCGGTCAAGCGGCAGAACAACCGGACGGTGCGGGGCATGGTGCCCTCGATGGCCGTCGTACTCCTCGCGGCGTTCGTGATCTACCTGTTCATCCCGCACGACGAGAGCGTGGACCCGGTCAAACCCATCGGCTACAAGGTCGAGCTTGACTCCGCCCGCCGTGCGGCGCCCTACCCGGTGCTCGCGCCCGAAGGGCTCTCCGCGAAGTGGCGCGCCACGTCGGTGCGGTACGAGGGCGGCAGCGCCGACGGCCGTGTCTGGCATCTGGGCTTCATGACACCGGACACCCAGTACGCGGCGGTGGAGCAGAGTGACGCCCGCCGCCCCTCGAAGTACATCGAGGACGTCACGCAGGGTGCACGGAAGACCGCGGACACGGTGCGTGTGCGCGGCGAGGAGTGGACGCGGTACGAGGGCGAGAAGTACGACGCGCTTGTGCGGCGGTCCGCGGCCGGCGGCTCCGAGGGCTCCGGCAGTTCCGAAGCTTCCGAAGGCTCCCGTGGCGACGGAAAGGCGGGCCGCGGCGGCAAGGCTGCCGGGGGCCGCCCGTACACCACCGTCGTGACCGGGACCGCTTCCTTCGAGCAGCTTCAGAAGATGGCCGCCGCGCTCAGCCCGGGCGCGGACGGCGGGAAGGACGCCGGAAGCGGGGCGGGCAGCGCCGGCAAAGGCTGACAGCCCCGCCGTGCCCCTGCCGCCCGGCCCCGGCATCCGAGCGCCCCGGGCGCCCTCAGACCGTCGTGACCGCGTCCTCGTACGTGAGACGCGGCAGGCGCGGCTTGTACGCCTCCTCGCCCGGCCTGCCGATGTTGACCACCAGCAGCGACTTCTGCCTGCCGTCGCCGAAGAACTCCTTGTCGACACCGTGCCGGTCGAAGCCGCTCATCGGCCCCGCGGCCAGCCCCGCGGCACGGACACCGACGATGAAGTAGCCCGTCTGGAGCGTCGCGTTGAAGGTGCCCGCGGATTCGCGCGCTTCGGCCTCGGAGAAGAACGTGTCCTTCACGGAGGGGGCGTGCGGGAGGAGTTCGGGCAGCCGCTCGTGGAATTCGAGGTCGACGGAGAGCACCGCGGTCAGCGGTGCGGTGGACGTCTTCGGCTTGTTCCCCTCGGACATGTGCTTCACCAGGCGGCTGCGTGCCTCGGGTGAGCGGAACAGGGTGATCCGGAGCGGGGACTGGTTGAACGCCGTCGGGGCGTACTTGACCAGTTCGTACACCGCCCGTATCTGCTCGTCGCTCACCGGTTCGTCGGAGAAGGTGTACGCGGTGTGCGCCTCGCGGAAGAGCAGATCCTGGGCGGTCGGGTCGAGGGCGAGAGTCATGTGGCGATGCCTTGCCTTTGCGCGCTGTGATTCGAACGGAACGGTTCACCGTAGGCGGGAACCTCTTGCGTCCTCCATCAACAAGCGGACCCCGCGCAATCTTCCGCTCCGCCGCGCTGGCACCGCGCCGGCTTCACCGGGCGGCCTTTCAGCGCCTGCTTCAGGCGCCTGTTTTCACGCACGGCCGAGCCCTGTTCACTGCGCGTCCTCGGAACCCTCCGCCAGCGCGTCGCCGTCCGCGCCCTCGGCCTCCGGATCCGCGTCCTCACCCGCTTCGGCCTCCGCCTCCAGCACGGCGTCCAGACGCGCCCGGGCACCCTCCAGCCATTCGCGGCAGACACGGGCCAGCTCCTCGCCGCGCTCCCACAGCGCCAGCGACTCCTCAAGCGTCGCGCCGCCGGCCTCCAACTGCTGGACCACGCGCACCAGTTCGCCCCGGGCCTGCTCATAGCTGAGCGCGGAGCGCACCTGCTCACCGTCCGTCTCCACGCCCGATTCCGTCTCAGTCTCCGAGGTCATACGGCAACCCTAAGCGTCCGGTCCGACGGTGACGCCGAACTCCCCTTCCGCCACCCGGGCCCGCAGCTTCTCGCCCTCCGCGGTCTCCTCGGGTGCCCGGATGACGCCGCCGTCCTCCCGCTGCAGCACCGCGTAGCCGCGCTTGAGCGTCGCCGCCGGAGAGAGAGCGACGACACGGGCGCGGGTGTGCGCGAGCTCGTCCTCGGCCCGCTCCAGACGGTGCCCCAGCGTGCGCCGGGCGCGCGCCAGCAGGAAGCCGATCTCCTCCGCGCGCTCCTCGGTCATCGCGTGCGGATCTGCCATCGCCGGGCGGCTCATGAGGTCGGCGAGGCCTCTCTCCTCCCTCTCCAGGAAGGAGTTGATCACGCGGTACGCCCGGGCCCTCAACTCCCGTACGCGCTCGTGCTCCTCGCCCACATCGGGCACGACGTCCTTCGCGGCGTGCGTAGGGGTGCGGGAGCGCAGATCGGCGACGAGGTCGAGCAGCGGGGAGTCCGCCTCATGGCCGATCGCGGAGACCAGCGGCGTACGGCAGCCGGCGACCGTGCGCACGAGTTGCTCGTCGGAGAAGGGCAGCAGGTCCTCCATGCTGCCGCCGCCGCGGGTGACGATGATCACGTCGACGTCGGGGCGCCCGTCCAGCTCCCGCACCGCCTCGATCAGCTGGGGCACGGCACGTACGCCCTGAACTGCCGTGTGCCGTACCTCGAAACGGACGGCGGGCCACCGCTCGCGTGCCGTGTGCAGCACGTCCCGCTCGGCGTCCGAGGCGCGGCCCGTGACGAGGCCGACGCGGTGCGGCAGGAACGGCAGCGACCGCTTGCGCTCGGCGGCGAACAGCCCTTCTGCGGCAAGGGACTTCTTCAGCTGCTCCAGCCGCGCCAGCAGTTCGCCGATCCCGACCGGCCGGATCTCGGCGGCTCGCAGCGACAGCGTGCCCGCCCTTCCGTACCAGACAGGCTTGGCGTGCACGACCACCCGCGCGCCCTCGGAGACGACGTCCTTCACCCGGTCGAAGACCTCACGGAAACAGGTGACGCTGATGGAGACGTCGCGCGAGGGATCCCGCAGGGTGAGGAACGCCACGCCCGCGCCCGGCCTCGGCGAGAGCTGGATGATCTGCCCCTCCACCCACACCGCGCCGAGCCTGTCGATCCATCCGCCGATCAGCCGGGAGACCTCACCGACCGGGACCGGCGCCTCGGGAGAGGTGATGAGAGCCATACGAGGACCCTAACGGCCGCCGCCGACAGCCGGCCGTCCGCGCGCAGCCCAGCAGGCCCGGCGCCACGGACACCACCCGGAGCCACCGCCTCCGCGCGCCGCCCGTCACGCGGTGCCCGCCCGTCGCGCCCTTACGATGGACGCATGTCTGCAACGCCCTCGCGCCCGTCCGCTGCCGACGCCCCCGAGACCTCCGCCACCGAGACCGGCACCGAGACCGGCACCGAGCCCGGCACAGGCGACCGCCGCCGCGTGCTCCTCGCCGCCCCGCGGGGCTACTGCGCGGGCGTCGACCGCGCGGTCATCGCCGTCGAGCAGGCCCTGGAGCAGTACGGCGCCCCCGTCTACGTACGCCACGAGATCGTGCACAACAAGTACGTGGTGAAGACCCTGGAGAAGAAGGGCGCGATCTTCGTCGAGGAGACCGGTGAGGTCCCCGAGGGCGAGATCGTGATCTTCTCTGCGCACGGCGTCGCCCCCGAGGTCCACGAGGAGGCGGAGCGCGGCAAGTTGGCGACGATCGACGCCACGTGCCCGCTCGTGACGAAGGTGCACAAGGAAGCCGTGCGCTACGCCAAGGAGGACTACGACATCCTCCTCATCGGCCACGAGGGCCACGAGGAGGTCATCGGCACGAGCGGCGAGGCCCCCGAGCACGTCACCCTCGTCGACGGCCCGGACGACGTCGCGAACGTCGAGGTCCGCGATCCGGAGAAGGTCGTGTGGCTCTCGCAGACCACGCTCTCGGTGGACGAGACGATGGAGACCGTCGACGCCCTGCAGGGCCGCTACCCGAATCTGCTCTCCCCGCCCAGCGACGACATCTGCTATGCGACGCAGAACCGCCAGACGGCCATCAAGCAGGTCGCCAAGGACGCCGACTTCGTGCTGGTCGTCGGCTCCCCCAACTCCTCCAACTCCGTTCGTCTGGTGGAGACGGCCATCGCACACGGCGCCAAGGACGGCCGCCTGGTCGACGGCGCGGAGGAGATCGACGAGGCCTGGCTGGAGGGCGTGACCACCATCGGTCTCTCCTCCGGCGCATCCGTTCCGGACGTCCTGGTCGACGGCGTGCTGGAGTGGCTCGCGGAGCGAGGCTGGGAGGACGTGGAGATCGTCCAGCCGGTGGAGGAGCGCATGCAGTTCTCCCTGCCGAAGGAGCTGCGGCGCGATCTGCGCGCGGAGGCGGCGGCCCGCAAGACGGGCTGACGAGACGGCGGGGCGGGGTGGCCGCCCGGCCCTGAACGGCCCGCTCCCTCAGCGGCCTTCGGTCTCCGCGGCCTCGTCCTCGGCGTCCTCCGCCTCCATGAGCGCCCGGACGCGCGACTGCTGAACCATCAGCGCGATCTTCCGTACGGTCACGACGAGCACGGCGACGAGTGTGCCCGCGTACAGCCAGACCGCGTTGACGGCCAGCACGGGGAAGAGGTTCGTCAGACGTTCCATGAGGCCCTGGCTGCCCGAGCCACCGCTGATCAGGAAGAGCCCCGCGGTGAACGCGAGCGGCACGGAGACAGGGCCCGCGATCAGGTCGGTGGGACGTACCCACGCCGCGCAGATCACGCAGACGGCGATGAACACACACCCGTACACGGTGGCCGAGCCGTCGAGCAGCCATCTGCCGGCCGCTCCGGTCAGCAGCATCAGCACCACGCCCAGGAGCCCGCTGCCCAGTGCGGTGAGGCGGGCCCGCGGCAGCCACGAGAACGCGTCGGTCAGCGGCGCGGGGATGAGCGGGAAGCGCAGCTGTGCCTGGTAGAGCGCCGCGGCCTCCTCCCGTACGGCGCCTGCGCCGCCCCGTCTGCGCGGTTCACGCGGAGCGGAGACGGGGCCTCCGGCAGAGTCGCCGGCGGAGCCGGAGCCGCGGTCCGAACCGGGGCCGGTGCCGTAATCGGGCGTGTGACCGGGGGCGGCGGACGTGACCCCCGGAGCGGCCACCGGTGCGGCGGCAGCGGCGGCGCCCCGTGGTTTGTTCCCGCGCGGGCGGCGCTGCCGGCGCCCCTGGTTCTGTGACTGCCCCTGCTCCTGCCCCGGCCCCTGACCGGGGTCTTTCCCACCCGTATGAGCGCTGTGCTGCTGTTCCACGGCTCCAAAGTAGGCCGCGTCACCGCTGTTCACCGGGGACGGACACGCATTGGCCGTCAGTTCGAGCCGTAGACTGGTGGACCGGCCGGACGCGCTCCGCACGGCCCACATGCTCAGCACACCTCAGATCTCGCTACGGGAAGTCGTCAAGTGTCGCTCACGATCGGAATCGTCGGCCTGCCGAACGTCGGCAAGTCGACCTTGTTCAACGCCCTGACCAAGAACGAGGTGCTGGCGGCCAACTACCCGTTCGCCACGATCGAGCCGAACGTCGGCGTGGTCGGTGTGCCGGACCCGCGCCTCGGCACCCTGGCCGGGCTGTTCGCCTCGGAGAAGGTGCTCCCCGCCACCGTCGACTTCGTCGACATCGCGGGGATCGTGCGCGGCGCGAGCGAGGGCGAAGGGCTGGGCAACAAGTTCCTGGCGAACATCCGTGAGTCGGACGCGATCTGCCAGGTCATCCGGGCCTTCCACGACGACAACGTCGTACACGTCGACGGCAGGATCTCGCCGAAGGACGACATCGAGACGATCAACACCGAGCTGATCCTCGCCGACCTGCAGACCATCGAGAAGGTGCTGCCCCGGCTGGAGAAGGAAGCCCGGGTCAAGAAGGACAAGCAGGGCGAGGTCAAGGCCGTCCAGGAGGCCAAGGACATCCTCGAACAGGGCCGCACGCTCTTCTCCGCCGGCCTCGCGCAGGGCAGCGAGGCCGCGGCGCCACTGCACGAGCTGCATCTGCTGACGACGAAGCCGTTCATCTACGTCTTCAACGTCGACGAGGACGAGCTGACCGACGAGGACTTCAAGGACGCCCAGCGCGCGCTCATCGAACCCGCCGAGGCCGTCTTCCTCAACGCCAAGCTGGAGGCCGACCTCGCCGAACTCGACGAGGACGAGGCCCTCGAACTCCTCCAGACCGTCGGCCAGGAGGAGCCCGGCCTGGCGACCCTCGCCCACGTCGGATTCCGCACGCTCGGACTGCAGACCTACCTGACGGCGGGTCCGAAGGAGTCCCGCGCCTGGACGATCAAGAAGGGCGCCACGGCCCCGGAGGCCGCCGGCGTGATCCACACGGACTTCCAGCGCGGATTCATCAAGGCGGAAGTCATCTCCTTCGACGAGCTGGTCGCGGCGGGCTCGGTCGCCGAGGCCCGTTCGAAGGGCAAGGCCCGCATGGAGGGCAAGGACTACGTGATGCGCGACGGCGACGTGGTGGAGTTCCGCTTCAACGTCTAGCCGACGCCTGGAACCGCTGCCCGGCCACGCCGGAGTCTTTCGGCCCTGTTTACGACCAGAAACCACTTCAGCCATTACTCAATCCGTAATGGATTCCTGAGTTCGGCCCCCGGGCCCTGAAAACGCGCTCTGCTGGCGGGTGTTGAGGAAAGCCTGAGGAGTTCGGTTCCCGCTGTTCGCGGCACCGAACCGGACCCTCCGGGCGCCCGGTGCGAGCCCCGGAATGTGAACGATTCACGCCGCGTGTGGAGGCTCTGAGCAGCTACTCATCACATCGGGTGAAACTCTGGGCGTTAGTTGCAACGCACAACGGTGAGTTGCGAAGCTGTTGCCCATTGTCAACTTCACTGCCTGTCGCGCCCCATTTCTGAGAAGGCAGCGCCCGAGAGGACGCTGGCGGGACTGGCCTTTCGAGAACGGGGAGGGCACTCGTGCCATTCGGTGAACAGCCCGCCTACCTCCGCGTCGCCGGTGATCTCCGTCAGAAGATCATCGGCGGTGCTCTTCCGCCGCATACGCGGCTGCCCTCCCAGGCCCGCATCCGCGCGGAGTACGGCGTCTCGGACACCGTCGCCCTGGAGGCCCGCAAAGTGCTGATGGCCGAGGGCCTGGTCGAGGGCCGCTCCGGCTCCGGCACGTACGTACGCGAGCATCCCGTCCCGCGCCGCGTCGTCCGCAGCGGATTCCGGGCCCTCGGTGACTCCACGCCGTTCCGGCAGGAGCAGTCCGACGAGGATGTGAAGGGCACCTGGGAGTCGCGCAGCGAGCAGGAGGACGCGAGCCCGCTCACGGCCGAGCGGCTGCGCATCGAGCCCGGTGAGCGCGTGATGCGGACCAGGTATCTCTTCCGCGTGGACGGCGAGCCCGTGATGCTCTCCACCTCCTGGGAGCCCTTGTCGCTCACCGGTCGTACGCCTGTGGTGCTGCCCGAGGACGGACCGCTGGGCGGCAAGGGCGTGGTGGAGCGGATGGCCGCCATCGACGTGGTGGTGGACAACGTCGCGGAGGAGGTCGGCGCCCGCCCCGGGCTGGCCGAGGAGATGGTCGATCTGGGGGGCGTCCCCGGGCATTCCGTGCTGGTCGTGACCCGTACGTTCTTCGCCGGCGGGAGCCCCGTGGAGATGGCGGAAGTGGTCGTCCCGGCCGATCGTTTCCGCGTCTCGTATCACATGCCCGTGAGGTGACCTGCCGCTTCCGCATGCGAACGTGTGGCCGAAATCGATGCCTCGTTGTACCAAGTCGAATGCGCTGAGTGAAGGCCCGGCGTAAGCTCCGGCATATGCGAAGCGTAAGCGGTGACGGCGACACTGTGCTGCCCTGGCACGTCATACGGGAGGACGGCGACGGCAATCGCTATCGCGTGGGCAGCTACGCCACCCGTACGGAAGCACAGCAGGTAGCCGACCGGCTGCGCGGGAGCGGAGGCCGCGCGAAGGGCGGCAGCGAGAGCGACGGCAGCTATCTGGTCGAGCCTCTGGGATGCGCGAGCGGCGAGTACGCCTGACTGGGCCCAAAATCGGAAGCAGGGACTCTTCGTTCCCGCCTGCCCGGAAAGACCGGGCGGGTCAGCTACCCGATCAGGGACGTGGGCGGTGTGAGCACAGGACCCTCCGAGGGAGTGGCCTCGATCCTCGACACCCTCCGAGTCGGCACGGTCATGCTCGACGGCAAGGGAAAGATCCTGCTCTGGAACCCGATGACGGAGGAGATCCTCGGGTGGCGGGCCGACCAGGTCGTGGGCAGCCGCATCCAGGACTTTCTCGAGGACGGGTACGACGAGGGCGAGCGGCTTCGCGACGAGGCGCTGCGCAACGAGGGCCGCTGGCGCGGTTCGATGCGCATCCTGCACAGCGAAGGCCACCGCGTCGCCGTCGAGGGCCGCGTCACGCTCCTGCACGACACCCAGAACCGCACCGTCGTCATCGCCAACATCGTCGAGACCAGCCGGATCCGCGCCGTCGAGCACGACCTGGCCGCGCTCGACGCGCTTTTCGCGTCCTCGCCGCTCGGGATCGCCCTCTTCGACAAGGACAAGCGCTTCGTACGAGTCAACGAGTCCCTCGCCAGACTCAACCAGGTCGACGCCGAGGAGCACGCCGGCAGGACCGTCCACGACGTACTGCCCTCCTGGATGGCCGACGAAGTCTCGGCCGTGCAGTCGACCGTGCTGGAGACCGGAGAGCCCCTCGTCGACGTCGTGATGCCCGCACCGGAGGGGCCGGGCTCGCGCTCCGTCTCGTACAGCAGGCTCACCACCGACAAGGGCGAGGTGCTCGGCGTCAGCACCGTGTTCATGGACATCACCGAGCGGCGCGAGGCACTGGAGAAGATCGAGGCCGCCCGAGAGCGGCTGGCCCTGCTCGACGACGTCGGCGTCGGACTCGCGGACCGGTTCGACGTCACCGCCATCTCCCAGGCCCTCGCCTCGGCCCTCGTCCCCCGCCTCGCCGACTACGCCGGCGTGATGCTCATCGGTGCCGCGGCACACGGCGGCGACCTGCCCGACATCGAACTCCTCACCGGCACTCCGCTGTTCCAGCTCGGCGTCGCCGCGCGCCATGAGGGCCCGACGGTGAACCGGATGCTCCGCGTCGGCCAGGACGTCCCCTTTCTCGCCGATTCCTTCTTCGGCCGCACGCTGGCCAGCGGCGTACCCCACATCGCGTCCTCACCGCGCGAACTCCTCGCCGCCACCTACCCCGGCGACCCGAAGATGCAGGCGGCCCTCGATCTGAAGGTCCACTCGCTGATGGCCGTGCCGCTGCGCGCCCGCGGCGTCGTGCTCGGCCTGCTGGTCGTCAGCCGCGCCGAGGGCCGTGAGCAGTTCGGCAGGGACGACATAGCACTCGCCATGGAACTGGCGGACCGCGCGGGCGTCTCGCTCGACAACGCCCGCCTGTACGCACGCGAACGCGCCGGTGCGCTGATGCTCCAGCGCAGCCTCCTGCCGCAGAAGGTGCCGGAACCGCCCGGAGTCCAGGTGGCCTACCGCTATGTGCCGGGCAGCAGCGGCACCGAGGTCGGCGGAGACTGGTTCGACGTGATCCCCCTCGCCGGCGGCCGGGTCGCCTTCGTCGTCGGCGACGTCATGGGGCACGGACTCCACGCGGCAGTGACGATGGGACGGCTGCGCACGGCCGTACGCACGCTGGCCGGGCTCGACCTGCCACCCGACGAACTGCTGCGGCGTATCAACGACTTGGCGGACGACTTCGTCCAGACTTCCGACGACCCCCTCATCGCCACCTGCGTCTACGCCGTCTACGACCCGTCCACACGCCGGTGCAGCCTCGCCAAGGCCGGCCATCCGCCTCCGTTGCTGCTCACCGAGACGGCCGACGGGAGCTGGGTGGCCGACACCCTCGAACTGCCTTCGGGCGCACCGCTCGGAGTGGGCGGCGTCCCCTTCGAGTCCTTCGACCTGGAGGTCGTCGAGGGCTCGGTGCTCATCCTCTACACCGACGGCCTCATCGAAGCGCGCGGCGAGGACATCACCCAGGGCATCGACCGGCTGTGCGCGATGCTCTCCGGCGGCCCCGCGCGGCGGGACCCGGACACCCCGGCCACGCTCGAGGCCGCCTGCGACAGCGTCATCGACGACCTGGAGGGCAGGACGGCCTCCCAGCCCAACGACGACGTCGCCCTGCTGATGGCGAAGCTCGGCGGACTGCCCCATGGCAGCGCCGCCTCCTGGACCTTCCCCGCGGAGAGCTACGCCGTACGCAGGGCACGCGAGGTGGTGCGCCGGACCCTGCACGAGTGGGGACTCGACGCCCTGGAGGACACCACCGTGCTGCTGGTCAGCGAGCTGGCCACCAACTCGATGCGGTACGCACACGGACCGATCGGCGTCCGTATGGTGCGCGGCAGTTCGCTGCTGGTCGAGGTCTCCGATCCGCTTCCCGATCCGCCGCGTGAACGCAGCGCCATGCCCGACGACGAAGGCGGCCGCGGCATCCGGCTCGTGGCCAGGGAGGCGCGCCGCTGGGGCACGCGGCACGGACCGATGGGCAAGACCGTCTGGTTCGAACTCGCCCTTCCCTGAACGCGGTTGGCGGGCACGGCGGCGCGCCGCTGCGTCCGGCCGCCGTCCGTCCTGCACTCGCCCGCATCCCTGCTCCCGCCGTGCGCCCTCGAAGAAGATGGTTCGAACAGGTGCAGCCGGGTTAGGAGACAGATGTCCCTGCCGGATGAGGTCAGGGGGGAGCGCACGGAGGTGTGAGGCCGCACGTCAGTTGTCACAAGCGACGGGAACCACGAATTTCGTGCGGCGATCGGGAAGAGCGTGTTCCGGGTGGCTTACGCCTGCCACACTGCTCAGAACCGGTGCCACACTGGTCACGGGAAGGGGCGGCGTTGAGCGATATCCCTGTGGAGGCGGCAGGCAAGCCCGACGATGTTCGCCGCGCCCTCGCTCTTCTCAACGCGGCGGGTGCCCGTATCGGCAACTCGCTCGACTTGGAGACGACCGCCCGCGAGCTGCTGGACGTCGGCGTCCCGCAGTTCTGCGATCTCGCGTCCGTGGACCTGTACATGGACGTTCTCGCGGGCGACGAACCGCGCCCCGTCGGCCCCGGCGACGGCAGCGGCGAGCTGCGCCGCGTCGGCTTCGCGAGTTCGGTCTCGGAGGCGCCCCCGTCGCTGACCCGCGACGGCCAGACGGGCACGACCGGTTCGAGCCCGGTGACCGTCGGAGCGACCCACTGCTATCCGTTCAGCACCCCGTGCGCGAAGGCGCTGCGCAGCGGGCGCGTACAGCACATACCGGGGCAGGACGGCACGGTTCCGGTCCAGTTCGGTGCCGTCGTGCAGTCGACGCTGGCGGTGCCGATGGTCGCCCGCGACAGGGTGCTGGGGCTCGTGCAGTTCTCCCGGGTGAAGGGCAGCGAGCCCTTCGGGGAGCGGGACGCGGCGCTCGCCGCCGAACTGGCCTCGCGTGCGGCCGTGTGCATAGACAACGCACGTCTCTACCGCCGGGAGCACGAACGGGCGTTGATACTTCAGCGCAGCCTGCTGCCGCCCGGTGACCCCGAAGCCGCCGGCCTCGACATCGCCTGCCGTTATCTGCCCGGCAATCCTGCGACCGAGGTCGGCGGCGACTGGTTCGACGTCATAGAACTGCCCGGGCACCGCACCGCCGTCGTCGTCGGCGACGTGATGGGCCGGGGGCTGCGCGCAGCGGTCGCCATGGGCGAACTGCGCACCGCCGTACGGACGTTGGCGCTCACCACCGACATGGAGCCCGCCGAGGTGCTGGGCGCGCTGGACGAGATCGCCCGCGGGCTCGGAGACGCACCGGGCTCCCAGCGCGGCAGCGACGACCTGGCGGAGGTCTATCTCGCGACGTGCATCTTCGCCGTCTACGACCCCGTCTCCCGCCGCTGCACCATCGCCAACGCCGGCCATCTGCCGCCCGTCCTGGTGGAACCGGACGAACCGGCCCTGCTGCTGGAGGTCCCCAAGGGCGTGCCGCTCGGCGTGGGCGGCGAACCCTTCGAAGAGATCGAGATCGAACTGCCCGACGGCGCGATGATCGCGCTGTACACGGACGGTCTCGTTGAGTCGCGCGAACACCCCATCGACGAGGGCCTCAGCTCGCTGCGGGACGCCCTGACCGACGCCACCGAGTCCCTCGAGAACGTCGCCGACCAGGTGCTGACGACCCTCAACGTCCACCACGGAGAGGACGACATAGCCTTGCTCGTCGCCCGTGTGCAGGGCCTCCCGGACGGTGCCGTCGGCGACTGGACGCTCTCCTCCGAGCCGCGCTCCGTCGCCCGTGCCCGCGAGCTGACCCGCGACCAGCTCTCCGCATGGGAGCTGGACGCCCTCGCGGACACCGCCGAGCTGCTGGTCAGCGAGCTGGTGACGAACGCGCTGCGGCACGGCGAGGGCGAGATCCGCCTACGGCTGCTGCTGGACCGCACGCTCGTGTGCGAGGTGTGGGACTCCGGCCTGGTGCAGCCACGCCGGCGCCGCGCCCATGTCACGGACGAGGGCGGCCGAGGTCTGCAGCTGGTCGGTCTGCTCAGCGCGGGCTGGGGCAGCAGGCGTACGTACCGCGGCAAGACCGTCTGGTTCGAACTGGGCCGCCCCGGCAAGAACTCCAAGCCCGCCGACCCGACAGAAGCGCTGCTCAGCCTCTTCTGAAACAGGACGGACGGCGGGCGGGGGTGGGCGTAGCGTGGCTCGGTCTCAGTCCTCGGAGAGCTTCCAGCCGTCGGCCTCGATACGGGCGTTGTCGCGCGGCCGGAGGCTCATGAAGACGGGGCGCGTGCCGTCGAGGACGCGGATGTCGTCGAGGTAGATTCCCCGGCCCTGCTGCTCCTCGTCCGTGACGTACCGCCAGCGCACGGCGGTCACGCCGTCCGGCAGCTCGCCCTCGGCGTGCAGCCAGCGGCGCGCGGAGAACCCCGCGAAGTCGCCCTCGCTGTCCCAGCGGTGGCGGCCGGCGCGGAGCTTCAGTGCGACCGGGCTCCATGTGGCGTCGTCGCCGGGCCGTGCGTCGGTCGTGGCCTCCACGGTGCACACGTCCGTGGACTGGGTGTCGTACCAGAGCCGGAAACGCAGCGCGGCGTCGTCCCGCACGGGCTCCTTCAGCGGGACCCGCAGGGTGGCGGTGGTCTCGTCGCGCTGCCCCGAATACCAGGCGGCGCGCGCGACGGCTGGACGCACCGGCACGGCGCGCGCCAAGTGGCGTGCGGGGGCGCGGCGGTAGACGCTCACGGTGCCCCAGTCGCGGGTGGGGTGCACCCGGTTGGTGAGCAGCACGAAGAGCGTCCCGGCGACCGGGTCGGCCACCAGGCAGGGCCCGGTGTATCCGGTGTGCCCCGTGGTGACGGGCGTGGACAGGGCGTCCATGTAGAAGCGCTGGTCGAGCTGCCAGCCCAGGCCGCGTGCCGCTTCGGTGCCCATGCCCGGGTTCTCGTTGGTGATCATGGCGCGGACCCACTCCTCGCCGAGCACTCGGTGGCCCCCGTACGTGCCGCCGTTCAGCACCATCTGACCGAAGACGGCGATGTCGGCGGCCGTGGAGAAGAGGCCCGCGTGGCCCGCGACCCCGCCCAGGTAGTACGCCTTCTCGTCGTGCACGGAGCCGCGCACCATGCCCCGGCCCGTCCACGGCATGTACTCGGTCGCGGCGATCCGCTCCAGCTTGGACTCGGGCGGGTTGTAGCCGGTGTCGGTCATGCCCAGAGGCTCGGTGATCAGCTCGGCGACAAGCTTGTCGAGGCCCTTGCCGGTGATCCTCTCGAGGAGGGCGCCGGCGGTGATGAGACCGAGGTCGGAGTACGTGTAGTGCTCGCCCGGCGGGTTGTCCAGCGCTTCCGCGTAGATGGCGGCCATCCGGGCCGCGTTGTCCGGGTAGGGCTGGAGGTCCATGTCGGCCTTCATGCCCGAGGTGTGGTTGACCAACTGCCGTACGACGATGGGGGACTTGGCCGGATCGCTCGCGTCGAACGGCGGCAGGTAGCGCGCGACGGGGGCGTCCAGGTCGAGCGTCCCCTTCTCGGCCAGGGCGACCAGGACGACCGAGGTGAACAGCTTCGAGACCGACGCCATGTCGAAGATGGTGTCCTTGCGCATCGCCACCCACTGATCGCGAGGCAGCTCGACGGGGCTACCGGCTGCCGCGTCCCAGCGGGCGTAGCGCAGGGCATGGCCGCGCGCCGCGTGCTCCACGACCACGCCGTCCCTGGCGGCCAGCAGCACGAATCCCGGGTGCGACGGGTGGGGGCGGTCCGGGCCCGGCCGCATGTACTCCTCGGCGGCCGGCACCGTCCGCTCGACCTCGGCGGGCAGCAGGCCCGCGCGCTGCGGGCTTCCCGGGCGCAGCTTGCGGGGGCGGAAGCGGAGATCGTCCGGTGTGACCGTCGGCGGCCCGTCCGGGCCGGGCCCGTACGGTGTCGCGGCGAAGGCAGGCGCTGAGCTCGGGCCCACTCCGGAGGCGAGTGCGACGCTGCCCACGGTGCCGAGGAACTGCCGGCGTCTCATTCGGTGTATCCCCTGTGCTCGTACGGATGTGGTGTCGGTGACGGGTGACTTCGGCTTCGGCTTCGGCTGTGGCTTCGGCTGCCGCTGTGACTGGTGGCTGTGGCTGGTGGCGGTCCCGGGTGACGGTGCCGGCGCATCCCCGGGACGGGCCGCCGGCGGGCGGGCATGGTGCGTCCGGACACTCAGAGCGTATCCAGCGCGCGACCGCAGTGAGCGGTGGTACGGGGATGCCGTTGGTCCGACCAGTGGCGGTGATGTGACACGGGGTAGCGCCGGACGGGCCAGGCGGAATGGGCGGGAAGGCCCGTAAAAGCCCGGAAGTACGCGGAAACGAGGGGGAAAGGCGCCCAAGCGGCGAAGGGCGCGGAAACGGGCCGAAGGGGCGCGTCGGGGGCGCGCGGTGGCACGCCCCGGTGATGCACCTCTCAGCGGGCCCTGCCGCTCAGTCGCGCGGCAGGGCCCCTGAAGGGTCAGGCAGGCTCAGGCAGGGCGCAGGCCCCAGGCAGGCGCCGCTGAGTCGCCTGAGTCGCCTGAGTCGCGGAACGCTTCAGCCTCAGACGGTGCCGCTCAGGCGCCGTTCCTGCGGCGGATCTTGTTGCCGAGCCAGACGATCGGGTCGTACTTGCGGTCGGCGGCGCGCTCCTTGAGCGGGATCAGCGCATTGTCGGTGATCTTGATGCCTTCGGGGCAGACCTCCGTGCAGCACTTGGTGATGTTGCAGTAGCCCAGCCCGTGGTCCTCCTGCGCGCTGGACTTACGGTCCAGCCCGGACTCCTCCGCGGCGTCCAGCGGATGCATGTCCAGCTCGGCCTGCCGCATCAGGAAGCGGGGGCCGGCGAAGGCCTGCTTGTTCTCCTCGTGGTCGCGCACCACGTGGCACACGTCCTGGCACAGGAAGCACTCGATGCACTTGCGGAACTCCTGCGAGCGCCCGACGTCCTCCTGCTGCATCCGGTACTCGCCCGGGCCCAGGTCCGCCGGAGGAACGAAGGCCGGGATCTCCCGGGCCTTGGTGTAGTTGAACGACACGTCCGTGACCAGGTCCCGTACGACGGGGAAGGCCCGCAGCGGCGTGATCGTGATGGTCTCGGACCGCTCGAAGACGGACATCCGCGTCATGCACAGCAGCCGCGGCCGGCCGTTGATCTCCGCGCTGCACGAGCCGCACTTGCCGGCCTTGCAGTTCCAGCGGACGGCGAGATCGGGCGCCTGCGTGGCCTGCAGCCGGTGGACGATGTCGAGGACGACCTCGCCCTCGAAGACCTCGACCTTGAAGTCCTCCAGGCCGCCGCCGTCGAGGTCGCCGCGCCAGACCCGGAAGTCCGCGATGTAGCTGGTCCCGGTCGAGTCCGGGGCGCCGCCGCTGACGGCGCCCGGCGTACCGGTGCCCTCGGCGGTGCCCCCTGCGTCGTGGGCGCCGGGGCGCGTGTGCGTCCCCGTGCCCTCGCCCGCGTGCGTCTCGGCGCTCATTCGGCTGTCAGCTCCTCGTCCGTCAGGTACTTGATCAGCTCCTCCTTCTCGAAGAGCCCCAGCAGATCCGGCCGGATCGGCGGCATGTCGCGGCGTTGCAGATCGATGCGGCCGCGGTCGGCGCGCTTCGCGGCCTCGCCCGGCTGGGTGGAGGCGTCGACCGACACGGGCTCGTCGGCGAGAGTGCAGACGAGGTTGGAACGCCGCCACTGGCGGTCCATGTCCGGATGGTCGTCGCGCGTGTGACCGCCGCGTGATTCGGTGCGGGTCAGTGCGGCACGCGCCACGCACTCGCTGACCAGCAGCATGTTGCGCAGGTCGATCGCCAGGTGCCAGCCCGGGTTGAACTGCCGGTGCCCCTCGACGCCGGCGTACGTCGCCCGTACGCGCAGCTCCGCCAGACGCTCCAGGGCCTGAGTCATCTCGTCGTCACGGCGGATGATGCCGACGAGGTCGTTCATGGACTGCTGGAGGTGCTGGTGGAGCGTGTACGGGTTCTCCGCGGGCTCCCCTTCCGGCACCTCCGCGGCGCTGAAGGGGCGCAGGGCCTCGGCCGACGCGCTCTCGATCTGCTCCTCGTCGACGACGGGCCTCCCGTCGCCCTTGAGCGAGGCGGCGTACCGCGCGGCGTGCAGCCCCGCCCGGCGCCCGAAGACGAGCAGGTCCGAGAGGGAGTTGCCGCCGAGCCGGTTCGAGCCGTGCATGCCGCCGGCGACCTCGCCCGCCGCGTACAGGCCCGTCACGCCGATCGCCGCGGCCGTGTCCGGGTCGACGTCGACGCCGCCCATCACGTAGTGGCAGGTCGGGCCGACCTCCATGGCCTCGCTGGTGATGTCCACGTCCGCCAGCTCCTTGAACTGGTGGTGCATGGACGGCAGCCGGCGCCGGATCACCTCGGCCGGCATGCGTGTCGACACGTCGAGGAAGACACCGCCGTGCGGTGAGCCGCGGCCCGCCTTGACCTCGGAGTTGATGGCGCGGGCGACCTCGTCGCGCGGGAGCAGTTCGGGGGGACGCCGGTTGTTCTCCGGGTCCTCGTACCAGCCGTCGGCCTCGCGTTCGGACTCGGCGTACTTCTCCTTGAAGACGTCCGGGATGTAGTCGAACATGAACCGCTTGCCCTCGGAGTTGCGCAGGACGCCGCCGTCCCCTCGCACCGACTCGGTGACGAGGATGCCCTTCACCGACGGCGGCCAGACCATCCCCGTGGGGTGGAACTGGACGAACTCCATGTTGATCAGCGAGGCCCCCGCCAGCAGCGCCAGCGCGTGCCCGTCGCCCGTGTACTCCCAGGAGTTCGACGTCACCTTGAAGGACTTGCCGATGCCTCCGGTGGCCAGGACCACGGACGGCGCCTCGATGACGAAGAAGCGGCCCGACTCGCGCTCGTAGCAGAAGACGCCGGAGACAGCCTCTTCGCCCGGTGCGCCGCCCTCGACGGGCGACTTGAGGATGCGTGTGACGGTGCACTCCTGGAAGACCTTCAGACGGGACTCGTAGTCCCCGGTCTCCTTGTAGTCCTCCTGCTGCAGCGCGACGGTCTTCTGCTGGAGCGTACGGATCAGTTCCAGGCCCGTGCGGTCACCGACGTGCGCGAGGCGTGGGTACTCGTGACCGCCGAAGTTGCGCTGCGAGATGCGGCCGTCGGCCGTGCGGTCGAAGAGCGCGCCCCACGTCTCCAGCTCCCACACCCTGTCGGGCGCCTCCTTGGCGTGCAGCTCCGCCATCCGCCACTGGTTGAGGAACTTGCCGCCGCGCATGGTGTCGCGGAAGTGCACCTCCCAGTTGTCACCCGGGTTGGCGTTGCCCATGCTGGCGGCGATGCCGCCCTCGGCCATCACGGTGTGCGCCTTGCCGAACAGGGACTTGCAGATCACTGCCGTACGGAGCCCCTGTTCGCGTGCCTCGATCGCAGCCCGCAGACCCGCACCGCCGGCACCGACGATGACGACATCCCACTGCTGGCGTTCGACTTGCGTCATTTTGTCGTGCATCCCTCTCGAAGAAGCGTGGTCAGAAGAGCTGCGGATCGGTGAAGGCACCGGTCGCCAGCAGGTACACGTAGAGGTCGGCGAGACCCACGCTCAGAAGCGACGCCCACGCGAGCTCCATGTGACGGCTGTTGAGCTTTCCGACCCAGCCCCACATGCGATACCGCACCGGATGCTTCGAGAAGTGCTTGAGCCGCCCGCCGACGATGTGCCGGCAGGAGTGGCACGAGATTGTGTACGCCCAGATCAGCACGATGTTGATGAGGAAGACCACGGTGCCGAGGCCCATGTGGCCCCACTCGTAGTCCGCGTTGCGGAAGCCGAGGATCGTGTCCCAGGTGAGGATGACCGCGACCCCGACCGCCGCGTAGAAGAAGTAGCGGTGGATGTTCTGCAGGATGAGAGGGAAGCGCGTCTCACCGCTGTAGCTCTTGTGGGGCTCGGCGACGCCGCAGGCCGGGGGAGACGCCCAGAAACCGCGGTAGTAGGCCTTGCGGTAGTAGTAGCAGGTGAGCCGGAAGCCCAGCGGGAAGATCAGGATGATCAGCGCGGGCGAGAGCGGCCACCAGTCCCCGAACAGCGCCCAGTTGGGGCCGCCCTGCATCTTCTCGCAGCTCTCGGCGAGACAGGGGGAGTAGAAGGGCGAGACATACGGCGCGTGGTAGTAGTCCGCGTCCGCGAAGGCCCGCCACGTCGAGTAGACGACGAAGAGGAACAGGCCGAACGCCGTGGACGCCGGTGCGAGCCACCAGCGGTCGGTGCGCAGATGAGGCTCCGCGATGGCAGCGCGCGTACCGGTACGCACGCCGCCCGTGCCGCCGGCGTCCGGCGGCCTGCTCGTGCTCTCCGTGCTGCTCGTATTCGGTTGGGGTCGGGTGCCAGTGGCCAACGGTTTCTCCGGTAGGGGCGACTTGTCAGTTGGGGCTGCCTCTTGAGCGGCCGGTCCGGCTCAGCTCGGGGGCGCGGGGCTCACGGCGCGTGCCGGTCCTTGGCGCCCACCCCCTCGTCATCGACGTCCGACCACAGGCCGTGGTCGTAGGGCTTGTCCGGGATCGTGACCATCTCGGGATGTGCCGCGCCGGGCGTCCCGGCGGCCGGTGAAGCGGCACGAAGCAGTGCCAGGGACTCCCGCAGATGCTCGGCGTCGCTGCGTACGCGCCTGACCTCCAGGCCGCTGCCGAGGGTGTTCTCCAGACGGGCGACGGTCCGGGTGAGTTCGTCGAGGCAGCGCTGGGCCGCCGTCAGGTCGTCGTGCAGTGACGTGTGAGGTGACATGACGTGCCTACCTCCGCTGGTCGTGGCGGCTGGCTTGTGTACATGAGCGCCTTGCGTGCCCAGGTGAGATGGCGAGTGTCGCTCTTCACACTCCCCCTTGTGAAGGGCGCTGCACGGGTTTACCCCGTGCGGGGCATGATCACCAAGTTCCGTCACCCGGACGGGTAGCGGCGGCTCCCCGCAGCCGACAAAAGAGAACGTCCGGCCGGACCATACCCGTGATCGGCGGGGACGGGGGCGCGTCCCGCGGATCCGGAACGACGGACCCCGGGCCCGCCCGGGACGTCACAGCAGCAGCCGCCAGTCCTGGCCGGTCAGATCGTGGCCGAAACTGTGGTGCCGCGCCTCGCCGACCAGCTCGAACCCGGCCCGCTGATAGATGTGCCGGGCAGCCGCCAGTACGTCGTTGGTCCACAGCACCAGCTCCCGGTAGCCGGCGGCCCGCGCGAAGTCGACGCACTCGCCGACGAGCCGGTCCCCGAGCCCGTGCCCCCGCGCCGACGGGTCGACGAGCAGCAGCCGCAGCCGGGCTGTGTCATGTGCGTCCTGATCGCCGTCCCGCACGCACATGACGCAGCCCGCCCGGCGCCCGTCGAGCTCCGCGATCCAGGCCGCCTCCCGAGCGGGGTCGTGGCCGGCGGCGAACTCGGCGACGATGCGTGCGACGAGCGCTTCGTACGTCGCGTCCCAGCGGAACTCCGCCGCGTAGACGGACGCGTTGCGCTCGATGATCCAGCCCATGTCGCCCGGGCCCGGCGCCCGGATCCGTATCCGTGCCGCGACGCCCTCCCGTGCCGCGTCGCCCTCCCGCGTGGAGCCGCCCTCCAGGATTCCGCGGGCCGCGGTGAGGCTCTGCGCCAGCAGCTCGCGCTCCGCTTCCGCCATGCCGTCCAGCATCGACTCGACCGCGCTCTGCGAACGCTCCTCCAGGAGCCGGGCCGCCTCCCGGCCCTCCGCGGTCAGCTCCACCTGCACGCGCCGGGCGTCGCGCTCCGAGGTGCGGCGGGTGACCAGCCCTCGCTTCTCGAAGCGCGCGAGCATACGGCTCAGCTGGCCGGCGTCCACGGACAGCGCCGCGCGCAGATCGGCGGCCTCGGTACGCGGCGCGTGCACCAGCTCGTAGAGCACCCGCGCCTCGGTGAGGGTGTAAGGGGTGTGCAGGTGGCGGCTGTAGTCGAGCGCGCCGATGAGGTTCGTGTAGAAGCGGTTGAACTCACGCATCTCCTGGACGGTCCGAGTGGCCATCGCACACCCTCCCTTTTCCTTTGACTGAGTCAAAGGTATGTCTCTCTGCGGCCCTCTGTCTCCCCCTTTCCGCGGCTCTGTGCTCCGCCCGGGTGGCTTGCCGTGCGACGCGGCCGAGCCTCCGCGCCACGGCACACGGCCTCCCCTTCAGTGGGCGATAGATGTGATGAAACGCCTATGCCGCCGAACGTGCCCACGCAGGCACCGAGCCGCGTGTACGCACAGTCGGACCCCGTCAGCCCCGGAGGTCTCAGACATGCCAGCCGCGCAAGCTCTCGACGCAGCCACCCGGCGTTCACTCGCACTCCTCCTGGCAGGCGCACTGATCCCGCTCGCCGGGTGCACATCCGGCGACGACGGTGGCCCCAGTTCCGAAGGAGGCGGCAGCGGCGCCTCGCGCGACGTTCCGCATCTCGACCGCGAGCAGGTCGCGTCGGGAGGCACGTTGCACTGGGCCGTCGACTCCCTGCCGCCCACCCTCAACGCCTTCCGGCCCCAGGCCGACACGACGACCGAACGCATCACGGGCGCCATGCTGCCCTCTCTCTTCACGCTCGACGCCGCCGCACGCCCGCAGCTCAACCCGGACTACCTGGAGGCCGCCGACGTCACTGCCGAGGAACCGCGCCAGACCGTCGTCTACAAGCTCAACCCGAAGGCGAAGTGGAGCAGCGGGCGCTCCGTCGGCGTCGCCGACTTCAAGGCCCAGTGGAAGGCGCTCAGCGGCAAGAAGAAGTCGTTCGGTGCCGCGCGCAATGCGGGCTACGACCGGATCGGCAAGGTGACCAAGGGCGCGAACCGGCACGAGGTGAAGGTCGTCTTCCGCAAGCCGTACGCCGACTGGAAATCCCTGTTCACGCCCCTCTACCCGCGGACGGTCATGGCCCGCGCCGACGACTTCAACCACGCCGCGCGCAGATCGCTTCCGGTCTCCGCCGGCCCTTTCCGCGTCGAGAAGATCCACCGGGGCGACACCGCGGTCACGCTCGTACGGAACAAGAAGTGGTGGGGCGACGAGGCCAAGCTGAAGCGGATCGTGCTGCGCGTCGTCCCGCGCGACGAACGCCAGGAGGCGCTGCGCGGTGGACAGCTCGACCTCGCCGAGGTCGATGTGGCCACCGTGCGCAGCATCGTCCGGGCGCACAAGGGCGGGGAGGAGGACGCCAAGAGCCGGAAAGGTCAGGATCAGGCACGCAAGTCCGCGGACGAGCTGCGCGAGCAGGCCAAGCGGGACGGGAAGCTGCGCCACGTCGCCGTACGCCATGCCTTCGAACCCGCATATACGCAGCTCGCGCTCAACGGCGCCGAGGGTCCGCTCGCGGACGAGCGCGTACGCAGGGCCGTCGCCCGCGCCATCGACCGCGAGGCGATCGCGAAGCGCGCCCTGCGCGGCACGGGGCTGCCCGTGAAGGCGCTCGGCAGCCACCTGCGGATGATCGACCAGGACGGATACGCCGACAACAGCGACGCCCTCGGGGACCAGGACGTGGAATCCGCCCAGTCGCTCCTCGCGGAAGCCGGCTGGAAGGACGGCGGCGCGCGTTCGGAGTCCACCGCCGGTGCGGACGCGAAGAAGGGTGACCGCAGCAAGAACGCGGACGGCGACAAGAACGACGGCGACAAGGGCGGCAAGGAGAGCAAGGAGAACGACAGCAAGAAGAAGGACGGCAAGGACGGCGGCAGCGACAAGAACGCCGGTGACAAGAACGCCCAGCAGAGCAGCGCCCAGAACCGGGCCGGAGCTGCCGCACCCGCCGTCGCCCCCGTCGGCGTCCAGGAGGCCGCCCGGCTCGCCGCCCAGCCGCTGACCCTCTCGCCGGTCACCGCCGGGCAGCGTGCCTCGCTCATGACGCAGGCGGCCCGGCTCCAGCTGAGCAAGGCGCAGGCGAGCGGCTCCGAAAGCAGGGTGCGCAAGGCCCGGACCGCCCTGAAGCAGGCCACGCGCGTACGCGCCGACGCCGACGAACTGCGGCTGCTCTCCGACGGCGGCGCCAAGGTGCAGCGTACGAAGGCGGGCAAGCCGCTCACGCTGCGTCTCGTGCTCCCCAAGGGGCCGGGCTCGGAGTCGATCAGGGCCACCGGTGCCCGGATCGCCAAGGCGCTGACCCGCATCGGCGTACGTACGCAGGTCAAGCAGGTCCCCGACAAGGACTACTTCCGCAAGCACATCGCCACCGGCGATTACGACCTGGCCATCTACTCCTGGCCCGGCACCGCCTACCCCGCGACCGACGCCCGTCCGATCTTCGCGAAGCCGGCCGCCGCGGCGGACGGCTCGCTGCTCGTCGAGCAGAACTTCACGCGCGTCGGGACCAACCAGATCGACCAGCTCTTCGACCAGGCGTCGAAGGAGCTCGACGACGGCGCCCGCAACGACCTCATCAAGCAGGCCGACGCCCGGATCTGGGCGGCGGCGGGCTCGGTGCCGCTCTACCAGCGCCCACAGCTCGTCGCGGCCGGCGACAAGGTCGCCAACGCCGGTGCCTTCGGCTTCCAGACCCCGCGCTATCAGGACATCGGCTTCGAGAAGGAGTGACGCCGGACGACGGCGACGGCCCGGCACCAGGCCCGGCCCCCGGCTCCAGGCCCGGCCCCCGGACAGGGCGGAAGGCGTCCCCCGGGTGGCCGGGCCTTACCATGGTTGACGGAGCCGCGGCGAGATCAGCCCGGCAGGGCGCGTGAGGAGCAGCTGCGCACCCGTGCCCACCCACGATCCGGGAGAAGCGTCAGTCAGCCATGCCCACGCGCCATGACATCCGCAACGTCGCCATCGTCGCCCACGTCGACCACGGGAAGACCACCCTCGTCGACGCCATGCTCAAGCAGGCCGGGACATTCGCCGCGCATCAGCTGGAGTCGGTCGACGACCGGATGATGGATTCGAACGACCTGGAGCGCGAGAAGGGCATCACCATTCTCGCGAAGAACACCGCGGTCAAGTACCACCCCAAGGGCGGCGACTCCGTCGTCATCAACATCATCGACACCCCCGGCCACGCCGACTTCGGCGGTGAGGTCGAGCGCGGCCTGTCGATGGTGGACGCCGTGGTGCTGCTGGTGGACGCCTCCGAGGGGCCGCTCCCGCAGACCCGGTTCGTGCTGCGCAAGGCCCTGGAAGCGAGGCTTCCGGTCATCCTGTGCATCAACAAGACCGACAGGTCCGACGCCCGCATCTCCGCCGTCGTCGACGACACCTACGACCTCTTCCTCGACCTGGACGCGGACGAGGAGCAGATCGAGTTCCCCATCGTCTACGCGTGCGCGCGCGACGGCGTCGCATCGCTCACCCAGCCCGAGGACGGCACGGTCCCCGGCGACAGCGCCAATCTCGAACCTTTCTTCACCACCCTGCTGGAGACCGTCCCCGCGCCGACGTACGAGGAGGACGCGCCGCTCCAGGCCCACGTCACCAACCTCGACGCCGACAACTTCCTCGGCCGGATCGCGCTGCTGCGCGTGAAGAACGGCACGCTGAAGAAGGGCCAGAACGTCACCTGGCTCAAGCGCGACGGCTCGGAGCAGAACGTACGCATCACCGAGCTGATGATGACGGACGCGCTGACCCGCAAGCCCGCCGAGGCCGCCGGCCCCGGCGACATCTGCGCGGTCGCGGGCATCCCCGACATCATGATCGGCGAGACGCTCGCCGACCCGGAGAACCCGGTCGCGCTGCCTCTCATCACCGTCGACGAGCCGGCGATCTCGATGACGATCGGCACGAACACCTCGCCGCTGGTCGGCAAGGGCGGCAAGGGCCACAAGGTGACGGCCCGGCTGGTGAAGGAGCGGCTGGAGCGCGAGCTGATCGGCAACGTCTCGCTCCGCGTCCTGCCGACCGAGCGTCCCGACGCATGGGAGGTGCAGGGCCGCGGCGAGCTGGCCCTCGCGATCCTCGTCGAGACGATGCGCCGTGAGGGCTTCGAGCTGACGGTCGGCAAGCCCGAGGTCGTCACGCGGGAGATCGACGGGAAGCTGCACGAGCCCGTGGAGCGGATGACGATCGACGCACCCGAGGAGTTCATGGGCGCCATCACGCAGTTGATGGCCTCGCGCAAGGGGCGCATGGAGACCATGACCAACCACGGGTCCGGCTGGATCCGCATGGAGTGGATCGTCCCCGCCCGCGGCCTGATCGGATTCCGCACGGAGTTCCTGACCGAGACCAGGGGCACGGGCATCGCGCACAGCCTCTTCGAGGGGCACGAGAAGTGGTTCGGCGATCTGCGTACGAGGCGGAGCGGCTCGCTCGTCGCGGACCGGGCGGGGTCGGCGACACCGTTCGCGATGATGAATCTCCAGGAGCGCGGCACGATCTTCATCGAGCCGGGCACCGAGGTGTACGAGGGCATGATCGTCGGCGAGAACTCGCGTTCGGACGACATGGACGTGAACATCACCAAGGAGAAGAAGCTCACCAACATGCGGGCGGCAGCCGCCGACACCACGGAGAACCTGGTGCCGCCGCGGAAGCTCTCGCTGGAGCAGGCCCTGGAGTTCTGCCGCGAGGACGAGTGCATCGAGGTCACGCCGGACACGGTTCGCATCCGCAAGGTGGAGCTCGACCAGAAGGCGCGCGGACGGGCGGCGGCACGCGCCAAGCGCTGAGCCCCACGCGCGCTGAAGGAGCCGAGCGCTGAGCGCCGAGCGCTGATACGGGCGGCGGGAGGCTCGGCCCGCCCCGGCGTCGCGGAGCGGCGGTCCCCCGGAGTCCGGTCACCCCACCGGACGTACGGGGGCCCGCCGTTTTTCCTTTGCGTCAATTCCCTTTGTCCGGCCCCGGAATGGGCCGTGGCAGACGGGCGTTCCTGCGTGAATTGCCCCGCGGCGCCGCCGGGCCGGCGAGATGAAGATGCGAGAAGGGTGTTATCTGGTCCGCAAGGCAGGACGTCGGCGGTACCGAGGAGGCACCCCATGCGTGGAGCCACGCGTGTCACGTGGGCATTCGGCTGTGCGACGGTCGTCACCCTGGCGGCTGCGGGGTGCGGCGGGGGAGCCGGCGGCGGGGCCGCCGCCGGCTCGGACGCCGGCATCGTACGCGCCTTCTGGACCGACCCGCAGAACCCGCTCGAACCCGCAAACACCAACGAGGTGCAGGGCGGCAAGGTCCTTGAGATGACCTTCCGGGGACTCAAGCGCTACAACCCGCAGACGGGCAAGGCCGAGAACGCCGTCGCGAAATCGATCAAGACCGACGACCAGCAGAACTTCGACATCACCCTGAAGAAGGGCTGGAAGTTCTCGGACGGCACTCCCGTCACCGCCAAGTCCTTCGTCGACGCCTGGAATTACGGCGCGCTCGTCACCAACAAGCAGGTGAGCTCCTACTTCTTCGAGTACATCGACGGCTATGACGACGTGCACCCGGAGAACGAGAGCGCGAAGCCCAAGGCGAAGAAGATGTCCGGCCTGAAGGTGACCGGCAAGAACACCTTCAAGGTGAAGCTCAACCAGAAGTTCTCCCTCTGGCCCGACACCCTCGGCTACGCGGCCTTCTCGCCGCTCCCCGAGAAGTTCTTCACGGACCACGCGAACTGGCTGAAGAAGCCCGTGGGGAACGGCCCGTACCAGGTCGACTCCTACACCAAGGGGCAGTCCATGCGGCTGTCGGTCAACAAGGAGTACGCGGGCCCGGACAAGCCGAAGAACAAGGGCGTCGAGCTGAAGGTCTACACGGACCAGAACACCGGCTACACCGACCTGCAGGCCGGGAACCTGGACGTGTTCGACGAACTGCCCGCGGGTCAGCTCAAGAACGCGAAGCGCGACCTCGACGGCCGCTACATCAACCAGCCGGCCGGTATTCTGCAGACCCTCTCCTTGCCGCTCTACAGGAAGGAATGGCAGACCGAGAAGGCCAAGCAGGTCCGCGTGGGCCTGTCGATGGCGATCAACCGCAAGGAAGTGACCGAGAAGATCTACCACGGCACCCGCAAGCCGGCCGGTGACCTCACCTCTCCCGTACTGACGAAGTCGGGCGGCTACGAGCCCGGGATGTGCGGCGAGGTCTGCACGTACGACCCGAAAGAGGCGAAGAAGCTGATCGAGGACGCGGGCGGGCTCCCCGGCGGCAAGGTGACGCTGACCTCGAACGTCGACACCGGCTCGCACCGGCAGTGGATGGACGCCGTGTGCAACAGCATCAACAACACGCTCGACAAGGACAACGCGTGCACCGTCAATCCGGTGCCCACCTTCAGCGAATTCCGCAAGGACATCGCGGGGAAGAAGCTGAAGAGCATGTTCCGTACCGGCTGGCAGATGGACTATCCGCTGATCCAGAACTTCATGCAGCCGCTGTACTACACCGGGGCCTCGTCCAACGACGCCGGATACTCCGACAAGCGCGTCGACAAACTCATCGACGAGGCCAATGCCGCCGGTGAGGAGGAAGCGGTGAGCAAGTTCCAGAAGGCCGAGGAGATCGTGCTGAAGGACCTTCCCGCCATTCCCCTGTGGTACCAGGACGGCAACGCCGGCTATTCGGAAAGGGTGAGCGACGTGCGGCTCAACCCCTTCTCCGTCCCGGTGTTCACCGACATCAGAGTCAAGTGAGAGAGTGAATTACCGTGGGGCGCTACGTCATCAGACGACTGCTCCAGATGGTCCCGGTGTTCCTCGGGACGACGTTCCTCATCTTCGTGATGGTGTATGCGGTCGGCGACCCGGTCAACGCGATGTTCGGGGACCGGGCGCCCGACCCCGCCACCGCCGCACAGCTGCGCGCGCAGTTCAATCTCGACAAGCCTGTGTGGTTGCAGTACCTGCTCTACCTGGGCGACATCTTCACCGGTGAGTTCGGCAACGCCTTCAACGGACAGCCCGTCACCGAGCTGATGAGCAGGGCGTTTCCGGTGACACTGCGGCTCGCGGTCATCGCGATCGTCATCGAGATCATCATCGGCATCGCCCTCGGCGTGGTCACCGGCCTGCGGCGCGGCCGGCCCGTCGACAGCTCGGTGCTGATGCTCACCCTGGTGGTGATCTCGGTGCCCACGTTCGTGACCGGCACCCTCGTGCAGTATCTGCTGGGCGTGAAGTGGGGCTGGATCTCTCCGGCCGTCTCCCCGGAGGCGCCGGTCGGCGAACTGCTGGTGCCCGGGCTGGTGCTGGCGCTGCTGTCGCTCGCGTACGTCACGCGGCTGACGCGGGCCTCCATCAGCGAGAACTCCCGCGCCGACTACGTACGCACCGCACTCGCCAAGGGGCTGCCGCGCGCCCGTGTGAACGTGCGTCACCTGCTGCGCAACTCGCTGATCCCTGTCGTCACCTTCCTCGGCACGGACGTCGGGAACCTGATGGCGGGCGCCCTGGTCACCGAGCGGATCTTCAACATCCAGGGCGTCGGCTTCCAGCTCTGGCAGGGCATCGTGCGGCAGAACTCGCCGACGGTCGTCGGCTTCGTGACGGTGCTCGTGATCGTCTTCCTGCTCGCGAATCTGATCGTCGACCTCCTCTACGCCGTGCTCGACCCGAGGATCCGCTATGCGTGAAACCGACGGCACCGCATCCGCGAGGGCGTGTCCGCCCGGCAGCGCGAACGACGGACGGGAGGTGACGCATGGCTGAGCGCGCACCCGAGAGTCCGTCGGCCGCCGGCGAACCCACCGCAGTGACGGCCGGCGCGGCCGCCGGAGCTCCCGCGGGGGCCGGCACGGAAGCCGGTGCCGTGGGCGCCGCCGGTCTGGCGCCCGCCCCGGGCACCGACCCCGCGGCACCGCCCTCCGCCCCCCAGGAGCCCGCACCGGGGGAGCGGGCCCGCAGTCTGTGGTCGGACGCCTGGCACGACCTGCGACGCAACCCCGTCTTCATCGTCTCGGCGCTGCTGATCCTCTTCCTCGTACTGATCTCGCTGTGGCCCGGCCTCATCGCCACCCGGAACCCGCTCTCGTGCCGGCTCGACAGGTCCCTCGACCCGGCCTCCCCGGGCCACTGGTTCGGCTTCGACGCCCAGGGCTGCGACGTCTACACGCGGGTGGTGCACGGCGCCCGTACGTCCGTGACCGTCGGCGTCTGCGCGACCCTGGGCGTGGCCGCCGCCGGCAGCGTTTTCGGCGGGCTCGCCGGCTTCTTCGGCGGCTGGTGGGACGCGCTGATCTCGCGGCTCACCGACATCTTCTTCGGCATTCCGATCATGCTCGGCGGGCTGGTCTTCCTGTCGATGACCGGCAGCCGCTCGGTGTGGACCGTGGTCGCCTTCATCGTGCTGCTGGGCTGGCCGCAGATCGCCCGTATCGCACGCGGCTCGGTCATCGCGGCCAAGCAGAACGACTACGTACTGGCCGCCCGTGCCCTCGGCGCGGGCAACGCGCGGATGCTGGTGCGGCACATCCTCCCGAACGCGATCGCACCGGTGATCGTGACGGCGACCATCGCGCTCGGTACGTACATCGCCCTGGAGGCGACCCTCAGCTATCTGGGCGTCGGGCTGCAGCCGCCCACGGTCTCCTGGGGTGCGGACATTTCCGACGCGTCGCAGGGGATGCAGTTCCGCAACGCGCCGCACATCCTGCTCTACCCCGCCGCCGCACTGAGCCTGACCGTGCTGGCGTTCATCATGCTCGGCGACGCCGTGCGCGACGCCCTCGATCCCAAGCTGCGCTGAGGGAGGCGTACGTGACACGGACTCAGCCAGGCCACGGGCCGCTTCCTGATGAGGGGCGCGAGCCCGGCGACGGGCCCGGCGTCGGCACGGGTGCACACGCCACGCCGCTGCTCCAAGTACGGGACCTGCGCGTGGAGTTCCGTACCCGCGACGGTGTCGCCACGGCCGTGGACGGTGTCAGCTTCGCCGTGGAGGCCGGCGAGACGCTGGCCGTGCTCGGCGAATCCGGCTCCGGCAAGTCCGTGACCGCACAGGCCGTGATGGGAATCCTCGACTCACCGCCGGGACGGGTGACGGACGGCCGGATCCTCTTCGACGGACGGGACCTGCTGAAGGTGTCCGCGGAGGAGCGCCGCTCCGTCCGCGGCGCCCGCATGGCGATGATCTTCCAGGACGCGCTGTCCGCGCTGAACCCGGTGGTCAGCGTCGGACGGCAGCTCGGCGAGATGTTCCAGGTGCACCGCGGCGCCTCCCGCAAGGACGCCTGGGCCAAGGCGGTCGAGCTGATGGAGCGCGTACGGATCCCCGCCGCCCGCGCACGCGCCGGCGACTACCCGCACCAGTTCAGCGGCGGCATGCGGCAGCGGATCATGATCGCCATGGCGCTGGCCCTCGAACCGGAGCTGATCATCGCGGACGAGCCGACCACCGCGCTCGATGTCACCGTCCAGGCGCAGGTGATGGATCTGCTGGCGGACCTGCAGAGCGAATACCGGATGGGCCTGATCCTGATCACCCACGACCTGGGCGTTGTCGCGGACGTCGCCGACAGGATCGCGGTGATGTACGCGGGACGGATCGTCGAGACCGCCCCGGTCGGCGACCTCTACCGGGCGCCCGCGCACCCGTACACCAGGGGCCTGCTGGACTCCATCCCCCGTCTCGACCAGAAGGGGCAGCAGCTCAACGCGGTCAAGGGGCTGCCTCCGAGCCTGCTGAACATCCCGCCCGGATGCAGCTTCCACCCTCGCTGCCCGGCGGCCCGTCCCGTCTGCCACGCCGACGAACCTCCGCTGTACGAGGCCGGGGTGGGCCGGGCCAGCGCGTGCCACTTCTGGAAGGAGCTGCTCGATGACGAGTGCGCCGAGTGACGGCACGGGCGCGCAGCCGGCGCCCGCGGCTCTCGCACCGCGCCCACCGGGCGAGGCGATCCTGGAGGCACGGGATCTGGTCAAGCACTATCCGCTCACGCAGGGCGTCGTCATCAAGCGGCAGGTGGGCGCGGTCAAGGCCGTCGACGGTGTCTCCTTCGAGCTGAGGCGCGGCGAGACCCTCGGCATCGTGGGGGAGTCGGGGTGCGGCAAGTCCACGGTGGCGAAGCTGGTGACGAGCCTGGAGGCGCCCACTTCGGGGAGCATCCACTTCAAGGGCGAGGACGTCACACGGCTGAGCGGCAGGGCACTGAAGGCCCTGCGCCGCAACATCCAGATGGTCTTCCAGGACCCCTACACCTCGCTGAACCCCCGCATGACGGTCGGCGACATCGTCGGCGAACCCTTCGACATCCATCCCGAGGCGGCGCCCAAGGGCGACCGGCGGCGCAGGGTACGGGAGTTGCTGGACGTCGTCGGGCTCAACCCGGAGTACGTCAACCGGTATCCGCACCAGTTCAGCGGGGGCCAGCGGCAGCGCATCGGCATCGCCCGGGGCATCGCCCTGCGGCCCGAGATCATCGTGGCGGACGAGCCGGTCTCCGCCCTGGACGTCTCGGTGCAGGCGCAGGTGGTCAACCTGATGGAGCGGCTCCAGGACGAGTTCGACCTCTCGTACGTCTTCATCGCTCACGATCTGTCCGTCGTACGGCACATCTCGGACCGGGTCGGCGTGATGTATCTCGGCAAGCTCGTCGAGACCGGCACGGAGAGCGAGATCTACGAGCACCCCACCCACCCGTACACACAGGCGCTGCTGTCGGCCGTGCCCGTACCGGACCCCGGGGCGGAGGCGGGGCGTTCGCGCATCGTGCTGGACGGCGACGTGCCCTCGCCCGCGAACCCGCCCTCGGGCTGCCGCTTCCGCACGCGGTGCTGGAAGGCGGACGAGAGGTGCGCGCGGGAGGAGCCGCCACTGCTGGTCCCCGCGGCTCCGGCGGAGGGGCCGGCACGCCACCCCTCGGCGTGCCACTACGCGGAGGAGAAGGCCCTGATCGTCCCGGAGTGAGGCTCGCGGCCGGTGGTGTCACCGTGGCGTGCGGAGAGGGCGAGCAGCACACCCAGGGCGGCGAGGATCTCGAAGACCGCGGTGCAGAGCCACAGTTGGTCGCGCGCGGCGAGCCGTCCGAAGCCGCCCAGCAGCCCGGACTTGGCCGCGAAGGAGAGGTGGAAGAGGCCGAGCCCGAGCAGCGGTCCGCTCACCGTCAAGCCGAGGGGACGCGAGTGCGGGGCGCGGGTGAGGGCGGCGCCGGCCGCGTACAGGGAGACCAGGGCGAGGGTGGAGCCGTACCAGCTCTCGGGTACGGCGAGCAGCGTGGCCAGCGACCTGTCGCCCGTGAAGTGCTGCGAGTAGAGCTCCCAGCCCTGCTCGGCCGCCGAGTGGATCTCCCAGGAGACCAGCACCGCGGCCACCAGGGCCAGCAGCACGCACGCGGCGACGCCGCCGGCGCGGGTGGGAGGTGCCGGGGCCTCGTCGCGGGCGGCGCCGGCGCCCGGGGAGCCGGGCGGCACGCTGCGGCGGCCGGCCACCGCGAGGACGATCAGCGCGGCGGCGGTCACGAGCATGGCGATCACGCTGAAGAGGACCTTGAGCCGCAGACCGTCGGAGACACCGCTCTGCACCCAACTGGCGTTGAGATTCCACAGGGTGGGGACGCGCAGCAGGATCGTCAGCACGCCTGCCGAGACGAGGATGCCGCGGGCGGCCGAGGAGACCACGACGGTCACGGTGCAGACGGTGTACAGGATGAGCAGTGTGGGCTCCACGAACGAGCTGGCCCATATGCCGTCCTGCGCGCGGAAGATGAGGCCCGACCACATCCACCACGCGTCGGTCACATCCGTGGCCTTGCTGAAGTCCCGGACGATCCAGGCGAGATCGAGCACCGCGAGCGCGGCCAGCAGCGCGGCGCCGGCCGAGCGCGCGCCGGGTCTCAGCGTCCTGTCCTGGCTCATCTGCTTCCCCCGCGGTGCGGTTTCCCGGGCGCCGTACGGCTCGGGACCGGACGGCGGCGTCGGAGCGTCGGCCAAGTTTACTGTGGCGTTCATCGGCGGTTCGCGGCGGCTCATCGCGGGCCCGCAGCGGCCGGGCCGGGGGCGGCATGGCCCCGCACCCGGCCCGGCGTTACGGCACCCGCACGGCCGTACGAAGTTCAGAGTGGCGGGTCCGTATATCGGAGCTGCGACGACTGAGTTGCGGTCGCGTTAACGCGTTTCAAGGCTCCATATGACGACATGTCTGGTAGCCGCGAAGCTCGTCAAGCACGCTGTGACCTCAATCTGCAAAACCTTCGCTCAAGATGCGCTGAGGGTCCACATGCTGCCGCCGGTACCCCTTGACTGGGCAGTTATTCACTTGCAAAGTCTCCTCAACCCATGGCACGGACTGCCAGCGTGCCAACGCATGGATCTATCCGCATAGATGACGAGCGCGGGGGCGCAGACACGATGACAAGTCCATCCCAGGCCGCGATCGCCGGGGCAGAGACCCCAGATCCCGACGGCGTCGGCCTGACCTCCGAGCCTTCAGACGGCCAAGAACCCGTCAAAGACCAGCTCGTGGGCCGTTCTCCCGGCCAGCTCATGTGGATGCGCTTCAAGCGCGACCGTACGGGCGTCACCTCGGCCATCGTGGTTCTCACGATGTTCGCGATCGCGGCGCTGGCCCCCGTCATCTCCTGGCTCTACGGCAAGGATCCGTGGACCCGTTACGGACAGACCCAGCCGGGACTGCTGAACGACAACGGCTACCCGGTCAAGCCCAACGGCGGCATCGACGCCGAGTACTGGTTCGGTCTGGAGCCGGGGCTGGGTCGCGACGTCTTCACCCAGCTCGTCTACGGGATGCGCACCTCGCTCTCGCTGGCGGTGGTCATCACGATCCTCTCGGTGGGCCTCGCGATCGTGATCGGTGTGGCGGGCGGCTACATGGGCGGCAAGACGGACTACTTCCTCGGCCGCCTCACCGACCTGATGATGTCGTTCCCGAACCAGCTCTTCTTCGTCGCCTTCGTCCCCGTGGTCGGGGCCCTGGTGGTCAGCCCCCAGGACGAGATGCCGACCTGGCTCCGGGCGTCGGTGCTGATCTTCGTTATGTGGCTGCTGGGCTGGATGACTCTCGCACGGCTGCTGCGCGGGCAGGTACTGACCCTGCGGGAGCGGGAGTTCATCGAGGCCGCGAAGGTCGCGGGCACCCCGCCCTGGCGGATCATCCGCAAGGAACTCCTGCCGAACGTGGTCACGCCGATCCTCGTGCAGTCGACCTACATGCTTCCCAACTTCGTGACCGCCGTCGCCGGACTCTCCTTCCTCGGCGTCGGCATGCCGGCCTCCACACCGGACTGGGGCCGGATGTTCGCCACAGGTGCCGAGGTCTACCAGAGCGACATCACCTACATGATCTTCCCCGGCGTCGCGATGGTGGTCTTCATCGTCGCGTTCAACCTGCTCGGGGACTCGGTCAGGGACGCCTTCGACCCGAAATCGGGACGTTGAAGACCGAGCAGCGGGGGGTGCTGCCACCCCAGCACCGCATGAGTCAGGCAGCAACAGACAACCGACAGGCAGGTGCTACCACCACCATGAGCAGATTCAGGATGCGTACGGCGCGCGTCTCCGTCGTGGGGCTCGCCGCGGGCGCTCTCATCCTCACAGGGTGCAGCAGCGGCGGCGGCGGCGACGCCGGGGACGTGAGCAAGGACGACGCCACGAAGCAGCAGGTCAGGTACGAGTTCGGTGACGAGGCGGCCTCGAAGGGCCCGGCCGAGGCGGTCAAGGGTGCCAAGAAGGGCGGCGACCTGACCGTCTACCAGCGCGACAGTTATGCGCACCTCGACCCGGCGCAGATGTACGTCAGCGACGAGGGCACGATGTCGACCCTCATCCACCGGCGTCTGACCTCCTACAAGCGTGACAGCGCCGGCAAGTACACGATCGTCGGCGACCTCGCCAAGAGCAGCGGCCAGTCCTCCAAGGACAAGAGGACCTGGAAGTACGAGCTGAAGGACGGGATCAAGTGGGAGGACGGCTCCCCGATCACGTCCAAGGACATCCGGCACACCTTCGAGCGGCAGTTCGCGCCGTTCATCTCCGAGGGCCCGGTCTTCATCCAGCAGTGGCTGGCGGGCAAGAGCGGCACGGACTACCGCAAGCTGCTGCCGGACGGCCCGTACAAGGGCGACCACCTGCCTGACAAGGTGATGGAGACGCCCGACGACAAGACCATCGTCTTCCACTTCAAGGACCCGCAGCCCGACCTGCCGTACGCGCTGGGCATGGCCGGATACGCCGCGGTCCAGGAGAAGGGTGACACGAAGGAGAAGTACGACAAGAAGCCCGTGTCCTCCGGGCCGTACAAGATCGCCTCCTTCAAGTCCGGCAAGAGCATGAAGCTCGTGCGCAACGAAGAGTGGGACGCCAAGACGGACCCGGTGCGTCACGCCTACCCGGACGCGCACAACATCCAGTTCGGTGTCTCCTTCGAGGCCTCGACCAAGCGCCTGGTCTCCGACAGTGCGGAGAACCAGACCGCGGTCAGCTACACCAACCAGGTCGACGCGTCCAGCATGCAGTCGGTGCGCTCCGACCCGAAGGTCAAGGACCGCTCGCTCTCGGGCTACCAGTCCTACGTCGGCAAGATCTCGCTGAACATGGACCGGCTGAAGGACAAGAAGGTCCGTGAGGCCATCGCCTACGCACTGCCGGCCCAGTCGCTGGTGCAGGCCTTCGGCGGTTCCGGCGGCGGTGAGCTGGCGGGCAACTACCTGAGCCCGACGGTCGCCGGCCACACCGAGTCCGACCCGTACGGCAAGGTCGAGAACCCGCAGGGTGACGTGAAGAAGGCCAAGCGGATTCTGAAGGAGGCCGGCAAGACCGGCCAGAAGCTCACCTTCGCCTTCCAGAACGCGCCCGAGTGGCAGGACTACTCGATCGCGGCCAAGGACAACCTGACCAAGGCCGGGTTCGACGTCCAGCTCAAGGACATCGTCGCGGACACGTACTACGACCAGATCGGCAAGGTCAAGAACAAGTACGACATGTACCACTCCTCCTGGGGTGCCGACTGGCCGAGTGCCTCCACCGTCGTTCCGCCCACGCTGGACGGCCGGCAGGTGCAGGACGGTGCGTCGAACTACTCGCACTACAACAACCCGAAGATGAACAAGGAGATGGACCGCATCTCCAAGATCAAGAACCCGGACACGGCCGCGAAGGAGTGGGCCAAGCTCGCGGACAAGATCCTCAAGGAGGACCTGCCCGACGTTCCGCTGATGTACTACAAGCAGATCCAGCTGTACGGATCGAAGGTCGGCGGCGCTGTGAACAGCACGGTGCTCAGCAGCATCGACCCGACCCAGCTGTACGTGAAGAAGTAACAGCGCGCACGGCGCGGTTGCTCGCGCCGACCGTGGTGCCCGCCCTCCTGGAATCTTCCCCAGGGGGCGGGCGCCACGGGCCCGTTCCCCCACCACTGAATCCGCTGCCCACGAGAGCTGCGTTCCGTCATGCTTCGTTTCCTCGTCCGCCGGTTCCTCGGCGCGATGGTGATCCTGCTGGTCATCAGCGCGGTCACCTTCTTCCTCTTCTACGCCGTACCGCGAGATCCGGCGATGCTGGCCTGTGGCAAGAACTGCACGCCGGAGGCGCTGGAAGTCATCCGCAAGAACATGGGCATCGACGAGCCCATCCCGATGCAGTACTGGCACTTCATGGTGGGCATCTTCGCCGGCCGTGACTTCGCCGCGGGCGCCTGTCCCGCCCCGTGCTTCGGCTACTCCTTCGCCAACCAGGACCCGGTCTGGAACACCATCCTCGACCGCTTCCCGACCACGGTCTCGCTCACGATCGGCGGTGCCGTCGTCTTCCTGATCATCGGGCTCGGTGCCGGCATGATCGCCGCCTGGAAGCGCGGCACGCTGGCCGACAAGCTGTTCAGCACCGGCTCCCTCGTGCTCAGCTCGCTGCAGATCTACTTCGTCGGCCCGCTGGCGCTCGCACTCCTCGTGTTCAACCTGGGCCTCCTGGACCAGCCGACGTACGTTCCGCTGACGGAGGACCCGACGGGCTGGTTCATGGGCCTGCTCATCCCGTGGCTGGTGATCCAGATCATCTTCACCGCCAACTACACACGTCTGTCGCGTTCTTCGATGATCGAGCAGCTCTCCGAGGACCACGTCCGCACGGCGAGGGCCAAGGGCATGTCGGGGAAGTTCGTCTTCTTCCGCTACGCCTGGCGCGGTTCGCTCATCCCCATCGTGACGATCTTCGGTGTGGACCTCGGTTCACTGCTCGGCGGCGCGATGATCACCGAGTGGACGTTCTCGCTGCCGGGCCTGGGCAGGCTGGCGGTCGAGTCCGTGCAGAACACCGACCTGCCCATGGTGATGGGCGTCATGCTCTTCTCGGCGACCTTCATCATCCTCTTCAACGTCATCGTGGACGCCGCATACGCATTCATCGACCCGCGCGTGCGGCTGGCCTAGGAGTACCGCTGTGACCACCCTGACCCAGGAAGCGGACGTCCCGGCCCCGCGCGATGCGGGCGCGTCCGGCGCGTTCCTCTCCGTACGCGACCTGTATGTGCACTTCGACACCGAGGGCGGCACCGTAAAGGCCGTCGACGGCCTCTCCTTCGACCTGGAGCGCGGGCGCACCCTCGGCATCGTCGGCGAGTCCGGCTCCGGCAAGTCGGTGACGAACCTGTCCATCCTCGGGCTGCACAACCCGAAGAAGACAGACATCTCCGGCGAAATCCTGCTGGAGGGGCAGGAGTTGACCAGCGCGCGGGAGAAGACGCTGGAGTCGCTCCGCGGCAACAAGATGGCGATGATCTTCCAGGACCCGCTCACGGCGCTCTCGCCGTACTACACGGTGGGCCGTCAGATCGCCGAGCCGTACCGCAAGCACATGGGCGCCTCCAAGCGTGAGGCGCATCTGCGGGCGGTCGAGATGCTCGACAAGGTCGGCATCCCCAACGCGAAGCTGCGCGTCGACGACTACCCGCACCAGTTCAGCGGCGGCATGCGGCAGCGCGCGATGATCGCGATGGCGCTCGTGTGCAACCCGGACCTGCTCATCGCGGACGAGCCGACGACGGCGCTCGACGTGACCGTGCAGGCCCAGATCCTCGACCTGCTCAAAGACCTCCAGCAGGAGTTCGGTTCGGCGATCGTCTTCATCACGCACGACCTCGGCGTGATCGCCAACGTCGCCGACGACATCCTCGTGATGTACGGCGGCCGCGCCGTGGAGCGCGGAAGCGTCGCCGAGGTGCTGCGGGCACCCCAGCACCCGTACACCTGGGGCCTGTTGAGCTCCATGCCGCGCCTCGCGGGCGACGTCAACGAAGAGCTGGTCCCGATCAAGGGCACACCGCCGAGCCTGCTCGCGCCGCCGCCGGGCTGCCCGTTCCACCCGCGGTGCGACTACGTGCAGGAGGTGGCCGGCGGCAAGTCCTGCTCCGCCGACCGCCCCGGGCTGCCGGAGGGACGTGGCGCCGCCTGCCACCTGACGGGTGAGCAGAAGAAGACCTTCTTCATCGAGCAGATCAAACCCCGGCTGGGCTAGGGAGAATCACAGCAATGAGCGAAGAACTCACCCTGACCAAGCCGCAGGACGACGTGCCGGCATCGGGCGAGCCCCTGATGAAGGTCGAGGGCCTGACCAAGCACTTCCCGATCATGGGCGGCTTCCCGTTCAAGCGGCAGGTGGGCGCCGTCCAGGCCGTCGACGGCATCGACATGAGCGTGATGCCCGGCGAGAGCTTCGGTCTCGTCGGCGAGTCGGGCTGCGGCAAGTCGACGACGGGTCGCCTGCTGACGCGGCTGCTGGAGCCCACGCGCGGCAAGATCTCCTACCGCGGTAAGGACATCTCGCACGCCAGCCGCAAGGAGATGGCATCCGTACGCTCCGAGATCCAGATGATCTTCCAGGACCCGTACTCGTCGCTGAACCCGCGGCAGACGGTCGGCTCCATCATCGGCAACCCGATGGAGGTCAACGGGATCAATCCGCCCGGCGGCCGTGAGAAGCGCATCCGGGAGATGCTCGAGACCGTCGGTCTCAACCCGGAGCACTACAACCGCTTCCCGCACGAGTTCTCCGGCGGCCAGCGCCAGCGCATCGGGGTCGCCCGCGCCCTCGCGCTGGAGCCGAAGCTGATCGTGGCGGACGAGCCGGTCTCCGCGCTGGACGTCTCGATCCAGGCGCAGGTCGTCAACCTGCTCCAGCAGGTGCAGCGCGACATGGGCATCGCCTTCGTCTTCATCGCGCACGATCTGGCGATCGTGCGGCACTTCTCGCAGCGTCTCGCGGTGATGTACCTGGGGAAGATCGTCGAGGTCGGCGACCGGGAGTCCATCTACCAGCGCCCCCGCCACCCGTACACGCACGCGCTGCTCTCCGCAGTGCCGGAGGCGAGGCTGGACGAGGGCGAGGAGGACCAGCGCGAGCGCATCCGCCTCGCGGGCGACGTGCCCTCGCCGATCAACCCGCCCTCGGGCTGCCGGTTCCGTACGCGCTGCTGGAAGGCGCAGGAGAAGTGCTCCACGGAGGACCCGCCGCTGGTCCAGATCACGGGCAACACCGCGGGCCACCTGACCGCGTGCCACTTCCCGGAGGAGGGATCGACGACGGGCCGTGACGAGGACGTCGTCCTGGACTCCGCGCTCCAGGCGATGGAGTCCGGCGGCCACGCCTGAGCCAGTGCATCGGGGAACAGGGGCGCCGCCGCGACGACGAGGTCGCGGCGGCGCCCTTCGCCGTCGCCGCTGTTCGGCCAGGCACCGACAGCCGGCTACCGGCTAGGCGACGCCCAACGTCCGCTTGAGGAACGCCACTTGAAGCAGGAGCAGGTTCTCCGCGATCTGCTCCTGCGGCGTCATGTGCGTGACGCCCGACAGCGGCAGCATCTCGTGCGGCCGTCCCGCCGCGAGGAGTGCGGAGGAGAGCCGGAGGGTGTGCGCGGCGGCCACGTTGTCGTCGGCCAGGCCGTGGATCAGCATGAGCGGACGGTGCTGTGCGGCCGCGCCGGAGAGCCCCTCGTCGGTGATCACGGAGGAGCGGGCGTACACCTCGGGGTCATCCTCCGGCGTGCCGCAGTAGCGCTCCGTGTAATGCGTGTCGTACAGCCGCCAGTCGGTGACGGGGGCGCCCACGACAGCCGTGTGGAACACGTCGGGACGGCGCAGGGCGGCGAGCGCGGCCAGGTAACCGCCGTACGACCAGCCGCGGATGCCGACCCGCGTCAGGTCGAGCGGATGGTCCGCCGCCAGCGACCGCAGCGCCTCGATCTGGTCGTCGAGCGTGACGTCCGCGATGTTCCGTGAGACCGCCTTCTCCCACGCGGGCGAATCGCCCGGCGTGCCGCGGCCGTCGGCCACGATCACCGCGAAGCCCTGGTCGGCGAACCACTGCGAGGTGAGCCAGGCGTTGTGCGCCGCGACCACACGCTGGCCGTGCGGGCCGCCGTAGGGGTCCATGAGGACGGGGAGCGGACCGTCTCCGTCCCGGTGGCCCGTGGGCAGTACGAGGCCCGCCGGAATCCGCCGCTCGCCGGTGCGCAGCAGGCGCGGTGCCGTGGCGAGCACGGGCACTTCGGCGTGCGAGGGCACGACGTCCAGGGGCTTCAGCGGCAGCGCACGGCCCTGGCCGCCCATGCGCACGACGGCGACGCGCGAACCGGCGCGCGACAGCGAGGCGGTGGAGAGCACGACGGTGTCGCCGCCGCGCACGGCGGAGGCCACATGGGGCGGCCCTTCGCCGGGCACGCCGGTGGCGGCAGCGCCCTCGGGCCCCGGGTCACCGTCAGGGTCGGTCAGCCGCTCGATGCCGCCGCAGGAGCCGTCGTCGGCGAAGCGTGCGAAGTGGACGCCGATGTCGCCGGGTTGGCCTTCCAGGCCCCCGCCGGCGCCCGCCGAGGCGGAGAAGAGCACCCCGTCCGCGCCGATGTCGAGCACCGCCCGTACGTGCAACGACGCAGACGTGAAGGGGCTGCCGCCCACGGTCAGCACCCGCGCACCGGACGCGTCCTCGATGCGCACGTGCCGTCCGTCCGGTGTCCAGGCGGGCACGCCCGCGAACAGCTCCAGCCAGTCCGGGTCCTCCTCCGTGTGCAGCGTGCTGGTCGAGCCCGTAGCGGGATCGACGCTCAGGTGGAGCTGCGTGCGCTGGTCACGTGACTGTACGAGCAGCAGCGGCGGGCCTCCGGGCGACCAGTGGACGCGGGCGAGATACGGGAAGCGCCCGCGGTCCCACTCGACTTCCAGGCGCTCCCCGCCGTCCGCGCCCGCCAGATGCAGCGTGACATCGGCGTTGGACGTGCCGGCCGCCGGATACGGAACCTCGGACGGCTCCCGCTCCGGATGCGCCGGATCGGCGATCCACCACCGCTGAACCGGTGTGTCGTCGGCTCGCGCGACGAGCAGCCGCTCGCCGTCCGGAGCCCACCAGAAGCCGCGGCTGCGGTCCATTTCCTCCGCGGCGACGAATTCGGCCAGACCGTAGGTGATCCGGTCGTTCTCCGGTGACGCGATCGCGCGGTCGCCGGTGCCGTCGGTGCGGATGACGCGCAGTGCGCCGCCCGAGACGTACGCGATGCGGGTGCCGTCGGGGGAGGGGCGGGGATCGACGACGGGCGAAGGAGTGTCCAGCTCGTGGCAGTCGCCGGTGCGCAGATCCGTCACGAACAGACGCCCCGAGAGCGTGAACGCCGCACATTCCACCGCCTTGTCAGCGGCATATCCGACGATTCCGGCGGAACTCTCGCGGCTGCGTTCACGGCGGGCGCGTTCCTCCGCGGACAGCTCCTCCGCTGCGCCCCCGAGCAGACTCGCGGGGTCGGCCGCGACGTACTCCCGCGGACCGCAAGGATCGCGCACCCAGAGGAGATTCGCCCGGTCAGTGCCCCCGCGGGAGCGGAGGAAGACGACGCGCGAGCCGTCCGGTGCGACGGTGAAAGCGCGCGGGGCGCCCAGGGTGAATCGCTGGGTGCGCGCGTACTGACGGGGGAAGGAAGTGGCCATGCGGCAGAGCGTAGAGCCTGGCGGGCGCGCGCCGCCGTGGCCGGAATCGAATATGCGCCCCTCGTCTGCACCTGTGCACCCGGCCCATGCCGTCTGACGGGTAGTTATGATCCATTGCGCGAGGCGGGAGCCGGGTATGCAGCCGGTGGCCCGCTCGTGTCATGGGCTCATGCTGTCCGGATCCGTCGCCCGACCGCGCGTACTTGGAGGTGAACCGCCGTGGCACTCTCGATTTCGGCGGTCGTGCTGCTCTTGATCATCGTCCTGCTGCTCGTCAAGAAGTCGGGTCTGAAGGCCGGGCACGCCGTGGTGTGCGTGCTGCTCGGGTTCTACCTGGCAGGCTCGTCGATCGCCCCGACGATCAACGACCTGACGACGAACGTGGCGGGCATGCTCGGGGACATCAAGTTCTGAGGCGTTCGAGGGGAGCCGTAGGGTCAGGGGCATGAGCGCAGCTCCTGACCGGCGTCTGCTGCTGGTGCACGCACACCCGGACGACGAGTCGATCAACAACGGCGCCACCATGGCCAAGTACGCCGCCGAGGGCGTCCACGTCACGCTGGTGACATGCACTCTGGGCGAGGAGGGCGAGGTCATCCCCGCCGAACTGGCGCATCTCGCGCCGGAACAGCCGCGACCGGAGCGGCAGAACCCGGAGCCCGGGAGCGGCCACGCGGCCCCGGAGCAGCCGCCGGGCGGTCTCACCCCGCTGGGACGTCACCGCATGGGTGAACTCGCCCACGCCATGCGCGAACTCGGCGTCACCGACCACCGCTTCCTCGGCGGCCCCGGCCGCTACCGCGACTCCGGGATGATGGGACTCTCCACGAACCGGCATCCCGGCTGCTTCTGGCAGGCCCCCCTCGATCAGGCGGCGCTGCATCTGGTCCGGGTCGTCCGCGAGGTGCGTCCGCAGGTGATGATCACCTACGACCCGGACGGCGGCTACGGCCACCCCGACCACATCCAGGCGCACCGCGTGGCCATGCGAGCGGCCGAACTGGCCGCCGACCAGGCCTTCGAGCCCGGCGCGGGCGAGCCGCACGAGGTGGCCCGCATCTACTGGAACTGCGTGCCCCGGCCGGTCGTCGAGCCGGGCCTGGCACGGCTGAGGGAGAGCCTCCGGCACCCGTTCTCTCCGTACGCCGCGGTGGCGGAGGCGGAGGACGTGCCGGGGCTGGTGCAGGACGAGAGCTCCGTCGACGCCGTCGTCGACGGCCGGTCCCACGCGGAGGCCAAGGCCGCGGCCATGCGTGCGCACGCGACCCAGATCGCCGTCGAGGGCGACACGTTCGCCCTCTCCAACGGTCTCGGTCAGCCCCTGATCAGTACGGAGTACTACCGCCTGGCGCATCCCGCGCGAGAGCATGCGGGCGGCATCACGAAGGACTTGTTCGCAGGAGCGGGCGCATGAGCGGCGACGGTGACGAGGAGAAGCGCGGCCAGGCCCCCAACGGGCAAGCCGGCAACGGACAGACCGGCAAGGGGCAAGCCCGCAAGGGGCAGGCGGCCAAGAGGCACGCTGGTGGCGGCGGCCAGGGCGCAACCCAGGATCAACCCCCGCGAACAGGACGGCCGGAGCAACCGCCGTGGCCCGCAAGGGTGCCCGCGTCACGCACGGCGCGCGCGCTCGTCTACCTCGTGCTCCTCGCGTTCGGTGTGCTGACCGCGGCGGCCGGTGCGCTGGTGCAGAGCGGCTGGTTCCCCGGCGGTCTGCTGCTCGCGCTGGCGGGAGCCGTCGGACTCTTCTGCGCCGGCGCCAAGTTGTGCCGTACGCGGGTGGGAGCGGCCGCGCCCGGAGCCGGCTGGGTGGTCACCGCGTTCCTGCTGACTTCCCCGCGCGCGGAGGGCGACTTCGTCTTCGGTGCGGGCGCCGGTTCGTATGTCTTTCTGCTGGGCGGGGTGCTCGCCGCTGTGATGTGTGCCACGATCGCGCTGCCGGCACCGCCAGTGCCAGGGCACAAGTACCGCTGACGGGGCCGCTGTCCAGGGGATTACGAGGGAGAGGGTCCCGCGGCGGCGACCCCAAGTAAGCTGGTGCGCGCCGGCGAGTCGTTCTGGGACAAGCATGATGGACGGCGAACCCAACCGGGAGTACCTGCTTTGAGTCGTGAAACTGACCGTTCGTCCTCCGGGCCGCAGGGCCGTGGCGGGTCGTCGTACCCGCCGGGCACCGGCCCGTACGGCCCCGGCGCCTCGGGCGACTCCGCCGATCCGGAGGAGACGGCGTCCGACGCGCAGCGGCGGCCCGAAGACCGCAAGACCGAGACGACGCTGACGACCCGCATCCGCATCAACATCCCCGGATCGCGGCCGATTCCGCCCGTCGTGATGCGCACGCCCGTGAGCGAAGGCGAGTCGGGCGCTGCCGGCGGCAGGACCGGCACGGACCAGAACGGGCCCTCGCCGGCGGACGACGCGCACCCGCTGCGCGCCCCCGGCGACGGTGCCCCGGGCACCGGGCCCGGCGCCGCACCAGGCGCAGGTGCCGGAGCGGCCGGTGTGTCCGGCCCGGGTGCTCCCGGCCCGTCGCGGGGGTCCGAGGAGACCTCCGGCAGCGGTGAGTTCAAGCAGGAGACCAGCGACTGGTTCGCCCCCCGCAAGGCGAAACCGGGCTCGGGCGGTGGCCCGGGTGCCGGTGCGGGTTCCGCTTCCGGTCCGGGCTCCGCCTCCGGGACCCTCGCCGGTCCGGGTGCCGCCCCGGGCGCCGGTCCCCGTCCGGGCGGTCCCGCGGACTCCGGTACGACGCCGGGTGCGGCGGAGTCCCCGTACGGCAACAACGCCCCGTACGGCCTCGGAAACCCCTACGGCGTGGGCGATTCGTACGGTTCGAGCGACCCGTACGACACGGGTTCCTACTCCCTGCCCCGCACGGACACCCCGCCCGGCGGCACACCCGCCCCCGGCTCACCCGGGGCCCCGGACGCCGGCCCGGGCCGTGGCCAGGACGGGCCGACGACCGGCCCCGTCAGCGGTGACATGCCGCTGCCCCCGCAGCCCGGCCAGGGCGCCGCGCCGCCCGAGCCACCGGCGAGTTCCACTCTCGGACTGGGCACCGGCATCGCGCCGTTCGCACCCGGCGGCGCCGGCGAGGAGATGCTCGCCCGCGAACCGGGCGGCCCTGACGGCCTGCCCGCCTACGGCGGCCCGAACGGCGCCGGCGGTGCCGCCGTGGCGGACGAGTCGGAGAGCGACCGCATCGTCAGCGACACCCTCATGAGCCGGGCTCCACGCCTGGCCGACGAGGAGAGCCCAGGCACTGCCGGTTCGCCCTTCGAGCGCGCGTCCGCTCCGTCTGCGGCACGAGACCTCGGCGAGTCCTCCGGCAGCCGTTCGAAGCTGATGCTCGCCGGGGCCGGCGTCCTCGGGATCATCGGAATCGCATACGGCGCCGGCCTGCTCTTCGACCACGCAGACGTGCCGAACGGCACGACCGTGCTGGGCGTCGACATCGGTGGCATGAGCCGCCATGAGGCCGTCAACAAGCTGGACGCCGCGTTCGGCGACCGTACGACTCAGGCGTTCACCGTCGTGGCGGCGGACCAGCGGGCCAAGCTGAAGCCGAGCGTCGCCGGCATGACGCTGGACACCGAGGCCACCGTGCGCAGCGCCGCCGGACGGGACTACAACCCGGTCACCGTCATCGGCTCGCTGTTCGGCGCCGCGCGGGAGTCGGAGCCCGCGCTCAAGGTGGACAAGGAGAAGATGGCGTCGGCGCTGCAGCAGGTCTCCAAGGAGACCGGCGTCGGAGGCACTCCCAAGGACGGGCTCGTCAAGTTCGTCGGCGGCAAGGCCGTCGGCGTACCGGGCAAGACGCACAAGGGAATCGATGCCGACAAGGCCGCCGCGAAACTGGAGGACGCGTACCGCACGCGCGCCGCCACCGGGAACAACAGCCCGGTCGAACTGCCCGTGTCCCAGCAGCGGCCGCAGGTCGGCAAGAAGGAAATCGCAAGGGCCATCCGGGACTTCGGCAAGCCCGCCATGTCCGGACTTGTGACGGTCAAGGCCGGTAGCGCCTCGATCCAGTTCAGCCCCGAGAAGTCGCTGCCGAAGTTCCTGTCCATGAAGCCCGTCAACGGCACCCTCGTCGACACCTACGATCTGCCGGTCCTCAAGCAGCTCTACGGCACGACGTTCGACGGCGTGAAGATCACCCGTGGCGACGGCAGCAAGTCACCCGTCACTCCGCAGGACGTGGCCGGTGCGTTGCGCCTCGCGCTCAAGGAGACCGACCCCTCCAAGCGCGTGGCGGAGATCAAGCTCAACGCGCAGTGAGCCGGAGACCGGGCGGCCGGTGAACGACCGGCCGGTCACCGGTCTGCCCGGCAGCCCGGTGGTCAGTTGAGCCGTGCCCGTGCGGCCCGCGCCGCCTTGCGTACCTGTTCCGCCTCGGCGGGCTCCATGGCCTCGATCGCCGACGCGTACTCCTCCAACTCCGCCGCACCGCCGAGGAAGTCGCCCCGTTCGACGAGCAGCCGTGCCCGTTCGTGACGCAGCCGCGCCGGACGGTGGGGAAGGAGCAGGGAGAGGTCCAGCGCCCAGAGCTGTACGCCTGACTGCTCGGGCCGGATCGCCGCCCAGGCACGGATGTTGTTGAGGATCCGCAGCACGATCTCCAGCGGCCCTGCCGGATGCAGCGTCGCGCCGGACAGCGGCCCACGCACGCCCGTCGCACCCGCGACGAGCAGCTCCAGGTCACCGGCGGACAGCAGCCGGCCGCCGTTGTACGGATCGGCGAGCGCATGGCTCCCGGCGGGATCACCGAACCCGATCACGAAGTGGCCCGGCAGCCCCACCCCGTACACCGGCGCTCCGGCGCGCCGCGCGACCTCCATCCAGACGACCGACAGCAGGATCGGCAGTCCGCGGCGGCGGTGGAGCACGGACTGCAGCAGCGAGGAGTCCAGCCGCCGGTAGTCCTCGGGAAGGCCGTGGAAGCCGAGTTCCCGCCCCAGCAGCTCTTCGAGCGCGCGTGCCCACTCCCCGGGTGTGCGGGACGCGGCATACGGCAACAGCCCGGCGAGACGGTCGAGTTCGATCTGCGCCTCCAGAACCGACTGTTCGTGCCCGCCCTGTGCGGTGCCACCCGTGTCCGCCGTGGCTGCCTCGACGCCGATCAGCAGGCAGAGCAGCGCCAGATCGGGCCGCTCCTCGCGTGCCGCCTCCGCGAACCGCTCGCGGTTGCCGCCGTTGCCGTTGCCGTTGCCGCTGCCGCTGCCGCCCGCGCCGGGACCGCGGCCTTTCCCGCTCTCTTCACCGGCCAACGCGGATCAGTCCTCCGGAGCGCGGCGGTAGTGGTAGGCGTGGTGGTCGGCGAAGCCCATCCCGTCGTACAGCGCACGGGCGGCGTCATTGTCACGCTCGACCTGGAGGTACGCGGCGGAGGCGCCCTCCGCGAGGGCCGCCCGCGCCAACTCGGCCATCACCGCCGCGGCCAGCCCTTGCCGGCGGTGTGCCGGTGCGACCTCCACCGCGGCGAAGCCCGCCCACCGTCCGTCGATCACGCACCGTCCGATCGCTGCCGCGCCCCCGCCCGCGCCCGTACTCGGGCCCACGCTCGCGTTCGCGTCCGGCGCGCCCCCCGTGCCCGCGCCGCCGGGCACCGTCGCGAACCATACGGACGGCCCGCCCGTCAGCACCCTCGTTGCGGAGCGCGGCATTTCCGCGGCCCGCCGGTAGAGCGAGAACCAGTCCGCACCCGGTGCGCGGCCGAGCAGCACGCGGCCGTCCGGCTCGCGGTCGGCCAGCGGAGCCAGGGCAGCGACCCGCAGCAGCGCGTACCTCTCACCGCTCCAGCCGCGCTCCTCCAACTCGGCTGCGAGCAGTTCGTCGGTGTGTTCGCCGCCGGTGGTGACCTGCACGCGAGGCACCAGCCCGCGCGCCTCGTACCACCGCCGGGCCAGCGTCAGCGCCGCTGCCTGCGGCAGTCCGGGATCGCCCAGCGGCAGTACGGAGTTGGCGCGTGCGGTGAAGCCCTCGCGACGGCTCCCGGCCGATCCGCCTCCGTGCCCGTCACCGGCTGTCCCGTGCTCCGCGCTCGCCCTCAGCGTCCAGCCGCCCACGCGTTCCGTCTCCACGGCGGGCCATCCCCGCGCCGCCACCTCGACGAGTTCCCGTACGCTCGCAGATGGGACGCCGCGCCGCCGGGCGGGTGTGCCGGGCACGACTTTCGCGGCCACCAGCGCCGATTCGTCGAGCGTCACACTCTGTCCTCCGCGGCGGGTGATGTGCAGCACACCGTCGTTCCAGGATGTGAGAACGCCGACTGTGTCGGTGAAGGTGGCGTGCCGTCCCCCGGACCTGGTCAAGGACCGGACAGAAACACGTTTTCCCACGTCAGAAGCGGTAATTCGGACCTCGAGGCGTCCGCCCGTGGTGAATTCCACTGCTCTACCCGCCCCTCCTGTTCGTCTCGGTACCGGGAACGGAGATACTAGGACGGGCATCGACGACGCCGCGCTCCCGCGCGCCCAGCGGCGGACCCCCGACACCGGTCCGCCGGCCCTATTGAGGAGGAACGACAGCGTGACCTACGTCATCGCGGAGCCTTGTGTCGACCTTAAGGACAAGGCCTGCATCGAGGAGTGCCCCGTCGACTGCATCTACGAGGGCCAGCGGTCCTTGTACATCCACCCGGACGAATGCGTCGACTGCGGTGCCTGCGAGCCGGTCTGCCCGGTCGAGGCCATCTTCTACGAGGACGACACTCCTGAGGAGTGGAAGGACTACTACAAGGCGAACGTCGAGTTCTTCGACGAGCTCGGTTCGCCCGGCGGGGCCAGCAAGCTCGGGCTGATCGAGCGGGACCACCCGGTCATCGCCGCGCTCCCCCCGCAGAGCCACGACGAGTGACACCGCCGCGGTACGGGCGGTCCCCCCTCCGCGGTCAGTGGTCCCGCACAGCGCGCCGGTCCGTCCGGCGGGTGTGCGGGACCGCGTGTTTCACAGCAGGCCGCGTGCTTCACACAGAAAGTGAGTCTTCCCGTGGCCTCATCCACTGGTCCCTCCGGCTCTTCCGTCTCCGCGCGGCTTCCTGAATTCCCCTGGGACAGGCTGGAGCCGTACAAGGCCGCGGCCGCGGCGCACGACGGCGGCATCGTCGACCTCTCCGTCGGCACTCCCGTCGACCCCGTCCCCGACCTGATCCGGCAGGCGCTCACCGACGCCGGCAACAGCCCCGGCTATCCGACGGTGTGGGGCACGGCCGAACTGCGCGACGCTGTCACCGGCTGGTGCGGACGCCGGCTGGGAGCGTCCGGCATGACCCACCGGAACGTGCTGCCGGTCGTCGGCTCCAAGGAGTTCGTCGCATGGCTGCCGACTCAGCTCGGTCTGGGCCCGGGCGACCGCGTGGCCTATCCGCGGCTGGCGTACCCGACGTACGAGGTGGGCGCACGCCTCGCCCGCGCGGAGCCCGTCGTCTACGACGACCCGAGCGCACTCGACCCGGAGGGCCTGCGTCTGCTGTGGCTCAACTCCCCTTCCAACCCGACGGGTCGGGTGCTGGACGCGGAGCAGCTGACCCGTACGGTCGCGTGGGCGCGCGAGCACGGGGTGCTGCTGGTCAGCGACGAGTGCTATCTGGAGCTCGGCTGGGAGACGGATCCGGTCTCGGTGCTGCACCCCGCCGTCTGCGGCGGATCGTACGAGGGTGTCGTCGCCGTCCACTCGCTCTCCAAGCGCTCCAACCTCGCTGGCTACCGCGCGGCCTTCGTCGCCGGTGACCCGGCGGTGCTGGGGGAGTTGCTGCACATCCGCAAGCACGGCGGGATGATGGTCCCCGCTCCGGTGCAGGCCGCGACGATCGCGGCGCTCGGCGACGACACGCATGTCGCGCAGCAGCGCCAGCGTTACGCCGCCCGGCGCGCCGCGCTGCGGGCGGCCCTCGAAGGGCGCGGCTTCCGCATCGAGCACAGCGAGGCGTCGCTCTACCTCTGGGCGACGCGGGACGAGCCGTGCTGGGACACGGTCGGCGACCTCTCCAAGCTCGGAGTGCTCGTCGCGCCGGGCGACTTCTACGGCACGGCGGGGGAGCGTTTCGTACGCGTCGCGCTCACGGCCACGGACGAGCGCGTCTCGGCGGCCGTGCGGCGGCTGGAGGGCTGAGGAGGCGGCCGGACCGCGGCAGGACCGCCGGAGCCGGACACGGGAGTCCCCCCGCGGAAGCCGAACGCGGAAGGGCCGCGGAGAAGTTCTCTCCGCGGCCCTTCCGCATGGGTGAGCGCTGTTGCTGCGCCGGTGTCAGAGGCTCATGCCACCGAGCCCGACGGTCCCCGTACCGTTCGGCAGAACCTTCCCGCCCAGCAGGCTGTTGGTCGGGAGCTCCTGCTGAGGCTTCTGGGCGGGGGTGCGCTGAGGCTGAGACGCGCTGCCCGGCTTCATGACGTCGGCCGGCAGTCCCGGGATCTGCGCGTTCGGCAGGGTCCTCTGGACGTTCGGGGTCTGCTCCTGCAGACCAGCGCCGGCACCGGTGGTGGCGCCTTCCGCGACCTTCGTGGTCTCGGGCGCGACCTTGCGGGCGTCGGTGCCGACGTCGACCCCCGAGGCCGTGCCGGTGGCGGTGTCGACGGGGCTGCTGCTGCTCATCGGGGTGAGAGCCTTGGCACCCTTCGAGGCGGCGCCGGAGACGTCGTTGCCGACGGCGTTGTCCAGCTTGCTCAGCCCGCCCACGTCAGCGGTCGTCGGCAGTTCTGCGGCACTCGCCGCACCGGCCGTACCTACGACGGAGGCGGCGCCCGCGGCCGTCAGCAGCACGGTCTTGGCGATCCGGCGCGTGAGAGGGAGGGACATGTTGCTCCTTTGACGGAGAGATCTTGCTACGGAAAACGTGATGCAAACCCGGCCGGGCAATCGCCGGGCCGGGCGCTGTGCCTATCGCCTCGGGGAGCCTGAAAGTTGCGGGCCGCCGGAGTAAAGGATTGGCAATGCGTCGCATCATCGGTTGTGCCGAACAAGCCTTCCGTGCCTGCTCTTCGTGGCTGCCGAAACGTCAAACCCCGGGAACGGCAGGGGGTTTGCGGGGCGCGCGGTGGGTTGCGGAGACGCGGTGGGCGTCGGCGCGGCGTCCACTCCGGCGCAGTGAATTCCCCCGAATGTGAGGCCTGCTCCAGGGTTGGCGAGGCGGGCGCCGTGCACGCCCGGCCAACTGGCCCCGTCCGCAGACTTGTCGAGAAGACGACCCGGAAGCGAGCGGGCCCGTGCTGCTTCCCCTGCTTGCCCTACTTCCCTTTCGCCAGCCGTACGCTGACGGCCGGTTCGCCGCCCGGCTCGCTGCCGGAGTCCTCGCGGGGGCGCCAGCCCTCTTCCGAACTGGACGCGTCCCAGATGCGGTTGCGGTAGGTGATCTGCTCGATGTGCAGTTCCGAGGCGTTCGCCACCGCCCAGTGCGCCAGTTCCCAGCCGCGGCGGCCGCGCTGCACCGGAATGCGTACCTGGGACGACTTGTCGCCGGCCGCCGCCCGCGGCACGTCCCCCGACGCCCGGAGGGCGGCCTTTCCGTCCTCGGGCCCCGGCTGCTGCGGCCGCTCGGCAGGCCCGTCCAGGCCGGCATTCTCGGCGGACGGCGCAGGTGTCCCGTCCTTCTGTCCGGGCAGTACGCCGTTGCCGAACTCCCGTACCAGGCGCTCCCGCAGCTGTGTGGGGCTGCCTGCCTTGCCGTCGCCCCCGGCGGGTCCGGTGGTGCAGTTGAACGCGGCCGCGCGGCGGCCCGTAAGAGCGGCGGTCAGCAGCGACGCGTGCGTTTCGTGCTTCGCGTACGCCTGCGGGTAGCCGCTGCGCTGTACGCGTTGCGCGGCCACCGTCAGCGGCAGCCGGGAGTAGCCGGGGATCTCCACGAGATGGTCGTAGAACTTTCCCGTGGAATACACCGGATCCTGGATCTCGCGCACGCTTCCCCAGCCCTGCGAGGGACGCTGCTGGAACAGGCCGAGCGAATCGCGGTCCCCGTGTTCGATGTTGCGAAGCGCGGACTCCTGCATGGCCGTGGCCAGGGCTATCGTGACCGCCCGTTCCGGAAGGCCGCGCTGGGACGCCACCGCTGTGATCGTGGCGGCGTTCGCGGCCTGCTCGGGCTTGATCTCGTAGTCCTGCTGCTTCTCGCCTGTGGTTCTGACGGTGCACCGCGCGGGACCGGTGCTGCTTGTGACGTACTGCGTCGCCACGTAGCCGGCTATGACCAGCAGAACCGTGCACGCCGCCGCTGTGCGAAGAACTCGCGCGCGGGACTTCTGGGGAGAGGATTCCGAGGGGGACACGGGCACAAAGGTAGCCGGTTTGCCAAGTCCCCCCGCCCGTAGGCTGTGTTCATGCTGAAAAACGGACTCGACCTGCACCAGGACGCCGCCCGGCTGACGGCTCAGCTCGTGGACATGCCGTCGGAGAGCGGGAACGAGCGGCCTCTCGCCGACGCGGTCGAGACCGCCCTGCGCGCGCTGCCCCACCTGGCCGTGGACCGCCACGGCAACAACGTCGTCGCCCGCACCCGCCTCGGCCGGCCCGAGCGCGTCGTACTCGCCGGGCACATCGACACGGTGCCCATCGCGGACAACGTGCCCTCCCGACTCGACGAGGACGGCGTGCTGTGGGGCTGCGGCACGAGCGACATGAAGGCGGGCGTGGCGGTGCAGCTGCGCATCGCCGCCACCGTGCCGGAGCCCAACCGCGACCTGACCTTCGTCTTCTACGACAACGAAGAGGTCGACGCGCATCTCAACGGGCTGGGCCACGTCGCCGAAGCCCACCCCGACTGGCTCGCTGGTGACTTCGCCGTGCTCCTGGAGCCCTCCAGCGGCCAGGTCGAGGGCGGCTGCCAGGGCACGCTGCGCGTACGGCTGTGCACCTCCGGAGTGCGTTCCCACTCCGCGCGGAGCTGGAAGGGCGAGAACGCGATCCATGCCGCCGCGCCGATCCTCGCCCGGCTCGCCTCGTACGAACCGCGGCGGAAGGTGATCGACGGGCTGGAGTACCGGGAGGGGCTAAACGCCGTCCGCATCGAGGGCGGGGTCGCCGGAAACGTCATCCCCGACGCCTGCGCCGTCACCGTCAACTACCGTTACGCGCCCGACATCGGCGAGAAGCAGGCCCTCGCACACGTACGGGAGGTGTTCGCGGAGTGCGGCGAGTGGGAGCTGACGGTGGACGACAGCTCGGCCGGGGCCCTGCCGGGGCTTTCGCACCCCGCGGCGAAGGCGTTCACGGACGCCGTCGGCGGCGAGGCGCAGCCCAAGTTCGGATGGACGGACGTCTCCCGCTTCAGCGCACTCGGAGTCCCGGCCGTGAACTACGGCCCCGGCGACCCGAACCTGGCGCACAAGCGCGACGAGCACGTGGACACGGCGAAGATCCTGCACTGCGAGGAACGTCTCCGTGCCTGGCTGACGTCCTGAACGGAACGGGAGGACCGGACGGTCCCGGCGGCCCGGAACGGCCGGAGGTGCCGAACCCGCCGGACGGCCTGAACCCGCCGTACACCTCGCCGCCGGGCGGAGTGCGGCCGTCTGTCACGTCTGTACGGGTTCCCCGTGCGTACGCTGAACCGGAATGACCGCAGTCGGAGGGAGCGTGGGATGACCAGCCCGGAGCGAGAGCGAGCACGGAAGCCGCGCGAGCAGCGTCTCGGCCCGGTGGTGCGCCGGCGCAAGCAGATGCAGGCCGAGACGACCGACCAGCGGCTGCTGGACACCACCGGACCTTCGGACTGGGTGCACCAGGACCCCTGGCGGGTCATGCGCATCCAGTCGGAGTTCGTGGAGGGCTTCGGCGCTCTCGCGGAGCTCGGCCCCGCCATCAGCGTCTTCGGCTCCGCCCGTACGCCTGTCGACTCCCCGGAGTACGACGCCGGGGTGCGGATCGGGCGGGCGCTCACCGAGGCGGGCTTCGGGGTGATCACCGGGGGCGGGCCGGGGGCTATGGAGGCCGCCAACAAGGGGGCGCTGGAGGCGGGCGGCACGTCGGTCGGGCTCGGCATCGAGCTGCCCTTCGAGCAGGGGCTCAATCCATATGTCGACATTGGTGTGAATTTCCGCTACTTCTTCGTGCGCAAGACGATGTTCGTGAAGTACGCGCAGGGCTTCGTCGTGCTGCCGGGCGGGCTCGGCACGATGGACGAGCTGTTCGAGGCGATGACTCTCGTGCAGACCAGGAAGGTCACGCGCTTCCCCATCGTCCTCTTCGGCAGTTCGTACTGGCAGGGCCTCGTCGACTGGCTGCACGGCTCGGTCGTGGCACAGGGCAAGGCGTCCGCGCGCGACGTCGAGCTCTTCCACGTCACCGACGACATCGAGGAGGCAGTCGCGGTGGTCACGAAGGAAGCCGGCTGACGCGGGGGTACGGCGGCCGCGGAACGGGGCGCGAAAGGCCCGCTCAGGCGAGCCCGCGCCGCGCCACGGCGGGCGGCCGGTGCCCCGCGATCGACGCGACCATCTCCAGCACCTGCTTCGTCTCGGCGACCTCGTGGACGCGGTAGACCCGCGCACCGAGCCAGGCCGAGACCGCGGTCGTGGCGAGCGTGCCCGTCAGCCGCTCCGTGACGGGCTTGTCCAGGGTCTCGCCGACGAAGTCCTTGTTGGACAGCGATACGAGCACCGGCCAGCCGGTGCGGGTCATCTCCTCCAGGCGGCGGGTGGCTTCGAGCGAGTGCCGGGTCGACTTGCCGAAGTCGTGCCCCGGGTCGATGAGGATGGCGTCCCTGCGTACGCCGAGGGCGGCCGCGCGCTCGGCCAGGCCGAGCGTCACGCGCAGGATGTCGGCCAGCACACCGCCCTCGCCGTCGTAGCTCACCCGGTGCGGGCGGGTGCGCGGCTCGGCGCCGCCCGCGTGCGTGCACACAAGGCCCGCGCCGTGCCGGGCGGCGACCTCGGCCAGGGCTGGATCGACCCCGCCCCACGCGTCGTTGATCAGATCCGCGCCCGCGGCGCAGACGGCTTCTCCGACCTCGTGGCGCCAGGTGTCCACGCTGATCACGATGTCCGGATGACGGCGGCGTACCTCGGCGACGAAGCCGGCGGTGCGCCGCACCTCCTCGCCGGGCGTCACTTCCTCCCCGGGGCCGGCCTTGACGCCGCCGATGTCGATGACGGCCGCGCCCTCGGCCACGGCCTTCTCGACCCGCTCCAGGGCGGGTTCGTCGCGGAAGGTGGCGCCGCGGTCGTAGAACGAGTCCGGCGTCCGGTTCACGATGGCCATGATCACCGTCTCGTGCGGCCCGAACTCCCGCTTCCCCAGGCGCAGCATCGCCATCCTCTCGCTCGGCACAAGGGGCGGCACGTGCCGTTTCCCCCGGAGGCGACCTTAACGGGCGGTGGAGAGCGCTCCTCTTCGAGACCTGTCGGTCGTGTCAGGGGGGCGTGGCACGATGCAGGGAGCATTGGAAGCCTTAGTCATCCGGACGTCCGCGAGAGGGCCCTCTCGCGAAAAAGTTCCTCGGGGAGTTGGCCGTGTTCTGGTTCCTGCTGATCTCGCTCGCCGTGGTCGTCGCCGCGGTCACGCTCGCCGTGGTGGGCAGCACCGGGGAGGGGCGGGGCGGCACCGCCATCGGCGGGCTCGCGGACGCCCCGCCCGACCAGCTCGACGAACCGCTGCCGGCGGGCCGTCCGGTCAGTCGCGTGGACGTGGACCGGCTCCGCCTGCCGGTCACGGCGCGTGGATACCGGATGCAGCAGGTCGACGACGTACTGGACCGGCTCGGTGCCGAACTGGCCGAGCGTGACGCCCGTATCGCCGAGCTGGAGTCGGCGCTCGCCGGCGCTCAGGCGGCGGCGATGGGGCGGGGCGAGCCGGTCGGACGCGGCGGGCCCGGCGCACCGCGCTCCGGAGAGCTCGGCGAGTACGGGCCGGGTCCGCTCGCGCAGGATTCCCCGGAGCGCGGCGATGGGCGTTGAGGGCGGTGCGCAGCCGGGTCCCGACGGGGCGCTGCGCTGCCCGTGGGGCCTGTCCGCCGAGGACTATGTCGCGTACCACGACAAGGAGTGGGGCCGCGCCGTCCACGGCGACGACGCCCTCTACGAGCGGCTGTGCCTGGAGGCGTTCCAGTCCGGCCTCTCCTGGCTGACGATCCTCCGCCGCCGCGAGGGCTTCCGCGCCGCCTTCGCGGGCTTCCGTATCGCCGAGGTGGCTGCCTTCACGGCGGAGGACGAGGCGCGGCTGCTCGGCGATCCGGGAATCATCCGCAACAGGGCGAAGATCCAGGCGGCCGTCGCCAACGCGAAGACCGCCGCCTCGCTCGGCGAGGGCGGCCTGGATTCGCTGGTCTGGTCGTTCGCCCCCGACCCGGAGGGCCGCCCCGCACCCCGCACGCACACCGAGATCCCCGCGGTGACGGACGAGTCGAAGGCGCTCGCGAAGGACCTCAAGAAGAAGGGCTTCCGCTTCGTCGGCCCCACGACGGCGTATGCGCTGATGCAGGCGTGCGGGCTGGTGAACGATCACCTGGTGGACTGCTGGGCGCGGAGCGAGATGCGCACGGGGGGCCGGCTGACCGGCTGAGGAGACCCGGGGCCGGGCCGGCCCTCGTGCGTCAGCGCCCCGTGAAGCGCGGCTTCTCCTTCTTCACGAACGCCTCGACTGCGGCCTGGTGATCCTCCGACGCGCCTGCGCGGACCTGGAGTTCGGCCTCCTTCTGCAGCGTCTCGGCGAGCGAGTGGCCGGCGCCGTAGGCCAGCGACTCCTTGATCGCCGCATAGGCGCGCGTGGGCCCCTGGGCGAGTTCGCGTGCCACGGCCGCGGCCTGCTCCGCGAGTTCGTCGTCCGGCGCGACCCGGTGTGCGAGACCCAGTTCCAGTGCCTCATCGGAGCGCACGCTCCGCGGGAAGAGCAGCAGGTCGGCGGCGCGGCCGGGGCCGACCAGGCGCGGCAGCGTCCAGGAGATCCCGGAGTCCGCGGTCAGCGCGATCCCGGCGAAGGAGGTGTTGAAGGCGGCCGATTCGGCGAGTACGCGGTGATCGGCGGCGAAGGCGAACCCGGCGCCCGCCCCGGCGGCGACCCCGTTCACGGCTGCCACGACCGGCTTCGGCATGCCCGCGATGGCGAGCGTGATGGGGTTGTAGTGCTCTTCGACGGTGCTGAGGGCGCTGCCTCCGCCTTCCGGCAGCGCGCCGATGTGTTCCTTGAGGTCCTGGCCGACGCAGAAGGCGCGCCCGTTGCCGGTGAGCAGCACTGCCCGTACGGCCTCGTCCTCGGCGGCGGCGCGGAGGGTGTCGCGCAGAGCCGACTTGAGTTCGGTGTTGAGGGCGTTCATCGCATCAGGGCGGTTGAGGGTGACCGTCGCAAGACCCTCGGTCACGTCATAGAGCACGGTGTCCGACATGGGCCAAGCATGGCCCAGAACACCGGGGCCCCGACAGGGCGTCCCCGCTGCGCTCCCACAGGTGCGGGGGTGCCGACCGGAGCGGCCGGGGAGGGGTTCCGCGGAATCACGGACGGGGTGAAGCGGAGCAGTATCGCAGCTTCGTCGACGGATTGAGTGGTTTTGTGCGAGAGCGAGTCACAAGTGATGCGACCTCTTGTTGGTCATCGGGTCCTGCCATGCGGGATAATGGCCGTGAAGCAATGTGTTCGATGCCGGTGACACGCGCGTTGTCGGCTGCGATCAGCTGGTTTCAGGAAGGGGAACGAGCATGGCGGCCATGAAGCCGCGGACGGGTGACGGCCCGCTCGAGGTGACCAAGGAGGGGCGGGGCATCGTCATGCGCGTTCCGCTCGAAGGCGGTGGGCGACTCGTCGTCGAGCTGACCCCGGATGAGGCGACTGCGCTCGGTGAGGAGCTGAAGAAGGTCTGCGGCTGACGCCCGGCAGCGGGGCCGCCCCGCCCGCGGCGGACCGAGCGAGCCATCAGTGGGTTCTCCACGGCCCCGGAGCACATCGTGCTCCGGGGCAGATGTGTACCGGCAGCGGTGCGCCGTCTCGCGCCGCCCGTCTCGTGTTTCACTGCGCACACCTTCACTGCGCGCGCTTGACCGCGCAGAGCAGACCGTCCCCCACCGGCAGCAGCGACGGCACGAGCGCGGTGCTCTCCCGTACGGCGCCAAGGAGTTCGCGGAGCTTGCGCACCTCGGCGGGCTGGGCTGCGGAGTCGACCGTACGGCCGTTGGCGAAGACCCCTTCGAAGCAGACGAGACCGCCGGGGCGCAGCAGACGCAGCGCCTCGGCGAAGTAGTCGAGGCACTCTGCCCGGTCCCCGTCGCAGAAGACCAAGTCGTAGCCGCCGTCGGCAAGGCGCGGCAGCACGTCCAGGGCGGAGCCCGGGATGAACCGCGCGCGGTTCCCGGTGAACCCGGCGGCACGGAAGGCCTGCCGCGCGGTCTGCTGCTGCTCGGGGTCGGTGTCAACCGTCGTCAGTACGCCGTCGGGCCGCATTCCGGCCAGCAGGTGGATGCCGGAGACGCCGGTGCCGGTGCCGATCTCGGCGACGGCCTTGGCGCCGGCGGTCGCGGCCAGCAGACGAAGCGTGGCACCGGTGGCGGGCGACACCGTGCGCACGCCGGCCTGCTGAGCCCGCTGCCGGGCCCAGTGCAGCGCCGCGTTCTCGGCGTCGTCGACGAGCTCGGCGCCGTAGGCATCGGCGAACGCCCAGCTCGACTGCCGGTTGCCGGTAATGGCCCTCTCCTGTCCCCGTCCTCCACGCCACGGTGACTGTATCCGTTGCCCCGGGAACCCGCTGATGGGACCGAGCGTTGTAGTGGGGTGGAAGGTGCAGGGGGTGCCGTGCAATTGCGATCGACGACTGTGCAGCGGGAAGAGCGCCAGGACCGGGAGCCGGTCAAAAGTGCTTATCCGGAGCTAACGGGCGAGGTGGTTATGGTTGGGATTCCACTGGACACCACCAGAGCCGACAGGGGAGGTGCGGCTGCTGTCCGGGACCGTGGAATGCTCCGGCGTTTTCGCAGGTCGGCGGACGAGCCGAAATCCGTGACTGACACCGCTGACCAGGTCCGCCCTGCCGAATCCGCGACCACGGCGACTTTCGACACCGATGCGGAGAGCCAGGCGTGGACCCCTCCCTCCTGGGAGGAGATCGTCAGCACGCACAGTGCCCGGGTCTACCGCCTCGCATACCGCCTCACCGGCAATCAGCACGACGCCGAGGACCTCACACAGGAGGTCTTCGTCCGCGTCTTCCGCTCCTTGTCGACGTACACGCCGGGCACGTTCGAGGGCTGGCTGCACCGCATCACCACGAACCTCTTCCTGGACACGGTGCGCCGCAAGCAGCGCATCCGCTTCGACGCCCTCGCCGACGACGCCGCCGAGCGTCTCCCCAGCCGTGAGCCCACGCCGCAGCAGCACTTCAACGACACCCACTTCGACGCGGACGTGCAGCAGGCGCTGGACACCCTCGCGCCGGAGTTCCGTGCCGCCGTGGTGCTCTGCGACATCGAAGGGCTGTCGTACGAAGAGATCGCCGCCACGCTCGGCGTGAAGCTGGGCACCGTGCGCAGCCGCATCCACCGCGGCCGCTCGCAGCTTCGCAAGGGCCTTCAGCACCGCTCTCCCGAGGCGCGCGCCGAACAGCAGCGCGCTCTGACCGCCGCGGCCCCCGCCGCCGGGAGCGGGGAGGTCGGTGCCGCGTGAGTGGCACGGGCATGGGTGCGAGAGCGCCGCAGCCGGAGAGAGAACTCACTCCGGCCGAGCAGCATCTCGGCGACCGTCTCGCCGCGTTGATCGACGGGGAGCTGGGACATGACGCACGCGAACGCGTGCTGTCGCACCTCGCGACCTGCTGGAGCTGCAAGACGGAGGCGGACGCGCAGCGCCGCGTGAAGAACGTCTTCGCGGACACCGCGCCCCCGCCCCCTTCGGACGGACTGCTGGCACGGCTCCAGGGCCTGCCTGCCGCCGGCCCCGGCGACGGGCCGCACGACGGAATGCCGTCCGGCGGCGACGGCGTCCGCCTCCCGGGCAGCGGCTCCCGCGGCGGGCTCCCCGGCACGTCGGCGCCCATGGCGAACACGGAGTCCGGCGGCTCGGTATGGGCCTTCGACCAGCTGCGCGGAGGGCGCGGCGGAAGCGCGCTCGCGCCGGGCCGCGGCTTCCGGATACACGAGATGGAGCGGCTCTCCGCACGGGGCCGCCGCTTCGCCTTCGCCGCCGCGGGCGCCGTCTCGCTGGCGGCACTCGCCCTGGCGGGCGGAGTGGGCACTTCCGGTACGGCCGGCAGCGGATCCTCCGCCGCGAAGGGCGACGCGGGCACGGCCTCGGCCAGCTCTGTCCGTACGGCCAACGCGAGCGCCAGCAGCGACAGGGACCGCCGTCGCCGTGACACGAGCGCGATGCGCACCGAAGTGAGCGGCACGGTCCTGAGCGCGACCGCGTCGGCCGGCGACAGCAGCGGCGCGGCCCTGAAGGCGGGCCGGGGCTCGGGCCTGCACCGCGGTGCTCCTTGGGCGGCGCCCACGGCGCCTCCGGTGGAGGGCGGGCGGGCCGGCTCCGCCCACCCGCTGCTGCGTGAGGCCTTCCTCTCGTCCCTGGCTCTGCGGCCCGCGCAGCCTTCGGCCGCAATCGGCTCGTACGGCTTCGGGGCCGAGTCGTATGCGGGGCTTCCCGCGGACGAGTTCCCGGGCGGCGCCATCCGGAAGAGCGCGCCCTCGCCCTCACCGGTGACCACGGCGGCTCCACCCCGGCGCTGAGCCGCAGGGGCGCCGCGTGACGCGGCTCTCACCGCACCGGCTGAATTCCCGCCGGGCGAGAGGGAATTGCCGGTCCAAGGAGGACGGCGGCACCAGCGGGGCCGTTCCTGCGGATGCCGAGGTGGGCTCCCACGGCGGCGCGCACTCCGGGTACCGTGAGAGCGGGCCGTAGCACTGCCCGCGAACGCATGAGGATGAGGGAGCTGCAAGGTGTTCTTCGACATAGGACCCCTAGAGCTGGTCGCGCTCGTCATCCTTGCTGTGCTCGTCTTCGGGCCCGAGAAGCTGCCCAAGGTGATCCAGGACGTGTCCGGATTCATCCGCAAGGTGCGTCAGTTCTCCGACAACGCCAAGGAGGACATCCGCTCCGAGCTGGGACCGGAGTTCAAGGACTTCGAGTTCGACGATCTGAACCCGAAGAACTTCGCCCGCAAGCACCTGCTCGACGGCGACGACCTGGGCGTCAAGGAGATCCGCAACAGCTTCGACTTCCGCGACGACATGGCGGAGGTCACCGACGCGGTCAACGGCACCGAGAGTGTTGGCGCACGTGGCAGCGGCAGCAGCAGCGGCAGCGGCAGCCGTACGAGCCTGAGCAAGGGCGGGGCGGCCACCGGCCTGGATACGCCCGATCCGCTCAGCAAGGAGAGCCCCCGGAAGCGCCCGACGGGCGAGCCGCCGCCCTTCGACGCGGACGCGACCTGAATCTTTCGGGTCACATACCGGGGCACATCGCGCACCCCCCGCATCATCTGCCTCACGCGGGTCACCTGAGAGGCGCATCTCACGTCCCTGATGAAGGGCCGTTTTTTGGTCATGCCCGAAACGGCGGACCCGGGTGGCTATCCTCCCTGTGTCCGGGGTTCGCCGTCCGAGGGGGGCAGGCTGCCCGTGGCACAGGGCATTGAGGAGGCGTCGCACAGATGGAGACGACGAGTCGGGTGGCTGGTGAACCCGGGCCCGCCGCACCGGAAGAGACCGGTGCTGAGCGGGCTGTGGACGGGTTCCTGACGGCTTCCTTCCCGTGGTACGGCCTCGACGAGGCGTTCGCCGGACCACGCTGGCTGATGCAGGTCGGTACGACGGCGGACGGCACCGTCGAGCACGGTTCGACGGGGCACGGTGAAGTGCCCTCACTCAAGGTCGAGGCAAATCCGGACAACCAGCGCTTCGCGGTCGCCGTCACGGTCGCGAGCCGGCCGGTCCGGCGCAGCGCGGACGGCACCGGGGTGCTGGAGGCGACATCCGTGTCCACTGCGGCATGGCTCGCCGGCTCGGGGCTGCTGTCGTGCACATGGCCGCAGGAGATGGAGCGCGGGCTGCGGCAGGACTGGCTCGACCAGCAGACGGTGGTGGCCTGGGAGCTCGCCGACGATCTCGGCGGGGCCGGATGGTCCACGCTGACCCTGCCCGTGGACGGAGTTCCGACCGACTTCCACTACCGGGAGTCCGAGTACGGCTGGGTGCTCGCCGGAGCGGCACAGGAAGGCGTGCACATCGGAGCGTACGGGCGCGGCATGAGCGCGTACGGACTGGGTTTCGCCGTCGTCAAGGACATCACCAGCTACCAGCAGTGACCCGCGCGCAAGGCGTGTGAGGCAGCGCACAAGGGGCGTCCCCGCATCCGGGGACGCCCCTTGTGAGTGCGCGTACGTACGGAGGTGCGTGCGCGTACGCACGGACTCAAAGGAGCGGGGCGGAAGGAACCGGGCCCTCGACCGGCCCTCCTGCCCCTGCCGCTCCCGCCGGCGGTCGGCCGCCGCCGTCAGAACTTGTTGGTCGGCGTGAGCCCCAGCGACATGCCCGACAGGCCACGCTGCCGTGCGCCGATCTTGGCCGCGACGTCGCGCAGCGCCGAGCCCGCGGGTGAGTCCGGGTCGCTGAGCACGACAGGCTTGCCCTCGTCGCTGCCCTCACGCAGCCGCAGGTCGATGGGGATGCCGCCCAGGACCGGCACCTCGGTGCCGGTCGTCTTCGTCAGACCCTCGGCCACCCGCTGTCCGCCGCCCGTGCCGAAGACGTCGACCATCTCGTCGCAGTGCGGGCAGGGCATGCCCGACATGTTCTCGATGACGCCGACGACCTTCTGGTGCGTCTGCACGGCGATGGAGCCCGCGCGCTCCGCGACCTCCGCGGCGGCCTGCTGCGGGGTGGTCACGACCAGGATCTCCGCGTTGGGCACGAGCTGGGCGACCGAGATCGCGATGTCGCCCGTGCCGGGCGGCAGGTCGAGCAGCAGCACGTCCAGGTCGCCCCAGTAGACGTCCGCGAGGAACTGCTGGAGCGCGCGGTGGAGCATCGGACCGCGCCACACCACGGGGGCGTTGCCGGGCGTGAACATGCCGATCGAGATGACCTTCACGCCGTGCGCCGACGGCGGCATGATCATGTCCTCGACCTGTGTCGGACGGGCGTCGGTGCCCAGCATCCGCGGTACGGAGTGTCCGTAGATGTCGGCGTCGACCACGCCCACCTTCTGGCCCTCGGCGGCCAGCGCCGCGGCCAGGTTGACCGTCACCGAGGACTTGCCGACTCCGCCCTTGCCGGAGGCCACACAGTAGACGCGGGTCAGCGAGCTGGGCTGGGCGAACGGAACTTCACGTTCGGCCTTGCCGCCGCGCAGCGACGAGGCGAGCTCGCGGCGCTGCTCGTCGCTCATCACATCGAGTTCGACGGAGACGCGGGTGACGCCCGCGACATCCTGGACGGCCTCGGTGACGTTCGCGGTGATCGTCTCGCGCAGCGGACAGCCGGAGACCGTCAGATAGATCCCGACGTCGACGGCGCCGTCGGGTGCGATACCGATGGACTTCACCATGCCGAGGTCGGTGATCGGACGGTGGATCTCCGGGTCGTCCACCGTCGCGAGCGCGGCACGTACTGCGTCCTCGGTGGGAGGGGTCGCAGAGGGATCCCCCTCCCGTACGGACTCTGGGGGAGTGTCGGTAGCCATGCGCAAATGGTACGGCCGCCCGGCGCGGCCGCCGAAGCCGCGGGTGCGGGGAACTGGCAGAGCGGAACTGGCAGAAGGAACCGGCGATACCGAGGGCACGGACGGCCACGGATTTCGGACGGCATGGATGCCGGACGGCACGGATGGCATGGATCACACTCCGTGCGGCGGACTTCCCGTGCGGGTCCCGGCCTGTTCGGCCTCGCGGTCCATCTGCCCCGTCTGCTCCAGCTCCTTGACCAGCTCCTGCAGTTCCGAGCGGATCCAGTCGCGGGTGGCGACCTCGCCGAGACCCATCCGGAGCGAGGCGATCTCGCGGGTCAGGAACTCGGTGTCGGCGATGCTGCGTTCGTTCTGCTTCCGGTCCTGCTCCAGATTGACCCGGTCGCGGTCGTCCTGCCGGTTCTGCGCGAGCAGGATCAGCGGTGCCGCGTACGACGCCTGCAGCGACAGGGCGAGGGTCAGGAAGATGAAGGGGTATTCGTCGAAGCGCAGCGGCGCCGGCATCACCACGTTCCAGAAGATCCAGACCGTGACGACGAACGTCATCCAGACGATGAACCGCCCCGTGCCCAGGAAGCGCGCGATCTCCTCCGACAGCCGCCCGAAGGCGTCGGGGTCGTACTCCGGGAGCAGCCGCCGCCGCGGGGCGCGCGGCAGGTCCAGGCGGCCGCGGGTGCTGCGCTCCCGCTCGCGCTCGCGGGCTCCTTCGAGTTCCCGGTCCCGCTCGCGCTCACGTTCCCGCTCCAGATCGCGTTCGCGGTCGCGCACCCGCTCGCGGTTCCTCTCCCGCTCCCTGTCCCGTTCAGCCGCCATGCCGTACGACTCCCTCCGCTCGCGGTCCGGCACCGGGCAGCCGTTGCGCGGCCTCCTCACGCCAGTCGTCCGGCAGCAGATGGTCCAGGACGTCGTCGACGGTGACGGCGCCCAGCAGATGCCCGCCCTCGTCGACCACCGGTGCCGCCACGATGTTGTACGTCGCCAGATAGCTGCTCACCGCCGGCAGCGTGGTCTCCGGCGGCAGCGGGCGCAGATCGGTGTCGACGATCGAGCTCACGAGGGTGAACGGCGGGTCCCGCAGCAGCCGCTGGAAGTGGACGAGCCCCAGATACTTCCCCGTCGGCGTCTCGTCGGGCGGCCGGCAGACGAAGACCTGCGCGGCCAGCGGCGCGGACAGGTCTGCGTTGCGCACCCGCGCGAGCGCGAGCGCGACGGTGTCGTCCGGCTGCAGCACGATGGGTTCGGTCGTCATGATGTTTCCGGCGGTGCCCTCCTCGTACGACAGCAGCCGCCGTACGGGCGCCGCGTCCTGGGGCCGCATCAGCTGGAGCAGCCGCTCCTTGTCCGGCTCGGCGAGCTCGGAGAGCAGGTCGGCGGCGTCGTCCGGGTCCATGGCCTCAAGCACGTCCGCGGCGCGCTCGTCCGGCAGCTCGTCGAGGAGTTCGACCTGGTCGTCGGTGGGCAGCTCCTCCAGCACGTCGGCGAGCCGGTCGTCGTCGAGCGCGGCCGCGACCTCGACCCGGCGCTTCGGGGAGAGATGGTGGACGGTGTTGGCGATGTCCGCGGGGCGCATGCGCTCGAAGGTGGCCAGCAGCGTCGCCGCTCCCTGTTCCTTCTCCTCAAGGGCGAAGCCGGTCACCGCCGACCACTCGACGGTCAGGGCCTCGCCCCGCCGCCGTAGCGCCCCGCCCTTGCCGCGCCGAAGCCGCCGTACGAACACCTTGTCGATCTGCCAGTCGCGCCTGGCCGGCAGCTGCTGGATGCCGACGTCGAGGACGGTGACCTGCTCGCCGGTCTCCACCAGGGTCACCTGACGGTCCAGCAGCTCACCGAGGACGAGCGTCTCGGAGGGGCGCTGTTCGAAGCGCCGCATGTTCACGACTCCGGTGGTGATGACCTGGCCCGACTCCACACCCGTCACCCGTGTCATCGGCAGGAACACCCGTCGCCTGCTTACCACTTCGACCACCAGGCCGAGGACGCTCGGCGGGCGCTCCCGCTGCGGACGCCCGTCGCCCGGGGCGGGCTGGCCGCGCAGCATGACGACGACGTCGCGCACCCGCCCCACCTGGTCGCCGTTGGGGTCGAAGACGGCGATGCCGGAAAGGTGCGACACGAAGACCCGGGAGGCGCCTGCGGCCATCTGTCGGGCCCTCCTCGTCCGTCCGTACTCCGGTGCAAACGCACCCTTTGCCGCCTTCAGCCTAGCCCGGCGGCGGCCGGTGAGAGCGTGTGCGATGGTCCGGACGGCTGCCGTCCGCAACCGGGTGCGGGCACCGGTAGGGTGCGGTTTCCGGCTCGATCTCCAGGAGGTTGCCGACGTGGTTGGACGCGCTCATGTGGCCTTCCCGCCGAAGGCAGGGGACACACGAGGAAGCATGGTCCTCAAGGGGGCCGTCTGCGTGGGACTCACAGTGGCGCTGGCAGCGTGCGGGACCAGCGATCCCGACGCCGGCACCAACGGGGTCGGCAAGCTCTCCGCGTCCAAGATCGAGAAGAAGGCGCGGGCCGCCGCCGAGAAGGCCGACTCGGTCAAGCTGTCCGGCACCGTCGTCGTCAAGGGCCAGACCTACCGTCTCGACATGCGGCTGCAGCGCGACGGCGCGATGGGCAAGGTCGCGACCAACGGCGGTTCCACGTTCTGGCTGCTGCGCATGGGCAAGGAGCTGTATCTCAAGGCCGACGCCGACTTCTGGGCGCGGCAGGAGAAGGGCGGCAAGCAGCCGTCCAAGTCCGATGTGCAGGCAGCGGGAAAGCTGGACGGCAAGTACGTGAAGGTGCCGTCAGAAGACCCGGCGTACAAGCAGCTCAGTGGTTTCGCCGACATGCGCGTGCTGCTGGAGGGGCTGCTGGTGATGAACGGCAAGCGCGAGACCGGCGAGCGGGGCGAGGTCGGCGGCGTCAGAACGGTCCGCGTCCAGGGGGGAAGCGGCAGCGTTGTCGACGTCTCGCTGCTCGGCACCCCGTATCCGCTGCGCATCCAGCGCGCGGGCGGCGCGGGCACTCTCGAACTCGACGACTGGAACAAGGAGTTCGAGCTGGAGGCTCCGGCGAAGCAGCAAGTCGTGGACTACGGCAAGAAGATCGTCGCGAACAAGGGCTGAGCCTGCACGCTTCCCTGCGCCTGCGCCTGCGGCAGTGGCAGTGGCAGTGGCATCGTGCTCGCGCTCCCGCTACGTGCCGTGCTGGCGCCGCCTGCGGAACAGCAGCTTGGGCAGCCCCGCGGGAATGCGGCGGCGGGTCGTCGCCGGCGTCGGAACGGGCACGGCAGCCTGCGAGCCGTCCGGCATCGCACCGGGCTTCTGTACGGGCGCTCCCGTCGGCTCCAGCCGCAGCACCCGGCACTCACTGGCCCAGCGCTCCGCGACGGTGGGGAAGTCGGGCGCGTTGAGCCGCTTGCTTCTCAGCTCGCCGACGACCGTCTCCCAGCGTTCGCCGCGCGGCGCCAACTCGACCACGCGCGCGGGCCAGACCACCAGACGTCCGCCCTTGTCCTTGCTGCGCACGCTGACCGTGGCGGTGCCCCCGTCCGTCAACCCGAGGCCGTCCAGGGGTTGTTCGAGCGGTCCGCCCCCTACGACGCAGACGGCACCGTCGTGCCACACGTGCCACAGGGAGCGGGCGGGGCCCTCCGGGCCGCGCACCCAGATGAGGCCGGACTTCTTGCTGGCCTCCTCGATAAGGGCCTGATCGAGCAGCGTCATGGGCGCAGGCTACCGGGCGGAGGCGCGGACGTGCCGGTGGCGCCATGGCCGCCTGTCGCCACCGGCTGTCAACGCGATACGTCAACTCCGTCCGTCAAAGTGGCCCGTCAGAGCCACCCGTTCCGCTTGAAGCCGCGGTAGATGGCGACGCAGATCGTCACCGTGACGCCCATCACCGTCGGATAGGCGTATTTCCAACCCAGTTCAGGCATGTACTCGAAGTTCATCCCGTAGATGCCGGCGATCATCGTCGGCACCGCGAAGATGGCCGCCCACGAAGTGATCTTGCGCATGTCCTCGTTCTGGGCGACGGTCGCCTGCGCGAGGTTGGCCTGGAGGATCGAGTTGAGGAGGTCGTCGAAGCCCAGCACCTGCTCGTTGACCCGCGTCAGGTGGTCGGCGACATCGCGGAAGTACTTCTGGATCTCCGGGTCGATGACCTGCATCGGCCGCTCGCTCACGAGCTGCATCGGCCGCAGCAGCGGCGAGACGGCACGCTTGAACTCCAGCACCTCGCGCTTGAGCTGGTAGATGCGCCCCGCGTCGCCGCCGCGGCGCCCGTTGCCCGTCGTGTGGGAGAAGACCTCGATCTCCACCTCGTCGATGTCGTCCTGGACGGCGTCGGCCACGGCGAGATAGCCGTCCACCGTCTGGTCGGCGATCGCGTGCAGCACCACCGACGGGCCCTTGGAGAGCAGTTCCGCGTCGTCCTCCATGCGGTGCCGCAGGGCGCGCAGCGAGCCCTGGCCGCCGTGGCGCACCGTGATGATGTAGTCCCGCCCGGTGAAGCACATCACCTCACCGGTCTCCACCACCTCGCTGGTGGCGGTGAGTTCGGCGTGCTCCACGTAGTGGATGGTCTTGAACACGGTGAACACGCTGTCGTCGTAGCGCTCCAGCTTCGGGCGCTGGTGGGCCTGCACCGCGTCCTCCACGGCGAGCGGGTGCAGCCCGTACTCCGTGGCGATGCCGGAGAACTCCCGCTCCGTGGGCTCGTGCAGACCGATCCACACGAATTCGTGGCCACCGCTCGCGCGCACGCGCCGGAGTGCCTCATCGGGCATCAACTGGACGTCGACGCGCCGCCCGTCGCGGTAGACCGCGCAGTCGACGACGGCGGTGCCGGCCGCGTCGGTGCGGGTGTTCTCGTACGGGTACGCCGAGCGGCCCCCCTTGCGCAGGGACGGGCGGACGGCGGCGCGCAGGTCTCGGATCATCGACATGCTGAGCTCCTTGTCGGTGCCGTGACGCGGCCCGGCTCAGCGCTGCCCGGAATGTGGACCTACGGGTTCGTGCGGCGCACGGCCGGAGGTCTGCAAAGCGGGTACCGCTCGGTGCCGGTCGCGACGGCGTTGAGTGGTTCGCTGTCGGGACGGGGAGCGAAGCTCTGTGCTCTTCCGCCTTGCGCGTCCTGCGGAACCCGGTGGAGAACAGCCCGGAGAAAAACCTTCCCAGCGAGGTTTCACCGTTGAAACGGCTGGGGAGTAGGGCGCTCAGGAGTGGGGACGCGGCCTTGCCACGGAAGAGCAGTTGGTACTGCACGGTCGACTCGGATCCATGTCAGTCCCACCTCCTCCGGCCGGTCCCCGGTCAGGGGACGATTCGCATGTCTGACCAGCAGCCAACGGTAACACCGGTCAGAGGGCCTCGTGTCCGTTCGGGTCACCGGACGCATCTCTTTGCCCCGTCCTTACGCGATCTATGCTCGCGTCATGGCTGACGTTGCGGACTTGGTTGAGGCACGGCTGCGTTCGGCGCTGGGCGAGCCGGACGCGCGGGCGTCCGTGACGTTCCTGGGCACCGAGCGCATCGAGGTGCTGCGCTTCCCTGACGAGGACGTCGTGCGTTACGCCACGCTCGGAATGTCCGCGGCCCCCATGACCGATCCGGCCGCCGCGCTCGCCGACCCGGATCGCGGACCGCGCGCCGAACTGGTGCTGTCGGTACGGACCGGGACCGCCGAGACCGACAAGGTGCTGCGTCCGCTGGCCGTGCTCGCGGCCTCACCGCAGGTCGAGGGGGTCGTCGTCGCACCGGGCGCCTCGCTGGACGTCGGCGAACCGCTCTGGCCGCAGGCCCCCTTCACGTCCGTACTCGTGGCCGAACCGGGCGGCCTGGTCGAGGACTTGGAGCTCGACGCGCCGCTCGAACCGGTGCGTTTCCTGCCGCTGCTGCCGATGACGCCGAACGAGGCGGCCTGGAAACGGGCGCGGGGCGCGGAGGCCCTGCAGGAGCGCTGGCTCCGGTACGGCACCGACCTGCGGGACCCGCTCCGCGAGGCCGTGCCGCTGGCCGGCTGAGTCCCGCCGCCGGCGCGGTGGCCCACTCGGGCGAGGTGATCGTCCTTGACGCGGGCGTCACCGGGGAGCACCGTTGTTCAACATGAGGGGCGAACCCAGTTGCCCGAAGTGCGGTGGCCGGGTGCGCGCGCCCGGACTCTTCGCAGACACCTGGCAGTGCGATCTGCACGGCACGGTGCATCCGCTGCAGCCCGTCGTTCCCCCCAGCGTCGAAGCTCTCGCCGTGGCCGTGGGCCGTACGAAGGTGCCCGTCTGGATGCCGTGGCCGCTGCCGGTCGGCTGGCTCTTCTCCGGTGTGGCCTGCGCGGGCGACGACCGCAGCGGCGGCCGCGCGACGGCGGTGGCCTGCTCGGGCCCCGGCCCGCTCGGAGGCCCGGGCGAACTCATCCTGGTGGCTGAGGAGTTGGGCGTCGGCCTCGGTGCACGGTACGCGGGTGTCGACGGTCCCGACCCCGGCCCTGGCATGCGCGTGGATCAGCCGCCGCCGGTGAAGGTGCTCGCCGCGGGGCGCCCCACACCGCTGTGGCACGTGACGGGAACGGCGAGCGACCGCGCCGTCTTCGCGGGCGAGGCGTGCGGACTGTGGCTGTGGGCGATCGTCTGGCCTGAGCAGTCGGGGCTGCTGCTGTACGACGAACTCGTACTCACCGATCTGCGTGACGCCGGCGCCGAGGTCGACCTGCTGCCCTGCGGCGCGCTCTCGCCGCGCATCATCTCCTGACCGGGCCGTCGTCCGCTGGCCCGGGCCGTCGCCTCCTGACCCTTGCCGCCCGTCCCGGGACGCAACCCGCGCGTGGCTATCCTGGTGGGACCCGCCGCCGTACGGCCCGTCGGTCCCCTCGTCCGCAGCTGGAGCCCTTCTCGTGCGCATCGACCTGCACACCCACTCCACCGCCTCGGACGGCACGGACACCCCTGCGGAACTCGTCCGGGGCGCGGCGTCCGCCGGTCTCGACGTCGTCGCCCTGACCGACCACGACACCGTCTCGGGCCACGACGCCGCCGTACGTGCCTTGCCGCCGGGCCTCACGCTGGTCACCGGGGCGGAACTCTCCTGCCGCCTGGACGGCGTCAGCCTGCACATGCTGGCCTACCTCTTCGACCCGGCTGAACCGGAGCTCGCCCGCGAGCGCGAACTCGTACGCGACGACCGCGTCCCCCGTGCCCGCAGCATGGTGAGCAATCTGCGCGAGCTGGGCGTCCCCGTGACGTGGGAACGGGTGGCCGAGATCGCCGGCGACGGAGCCGTCGGCCGTCCGCACATCGCGACAGCCATGGTCGAGGCGGGCGTCGTCGCGAGCGTCTCGGACGCCTTCACGGCGGAGTGGATCGCCAACGACGGCAGGGCGTACGCCGAGAAGCACGAGCTCGACCCGTTCGACGCGCTGCGTCTGGTCAAGGGCGCGGGCGGCGTGGCCGTCTTCGCGCATCCGCTCGCCGCCAAGCGCGGCCAGTGCGTACCGGAGAGCGCCATCGCGGATCTGGCCGCCGCAGGTCTCGACGGCATCGAGGCCGACCACATGGACCACGAACCGGCGACCCGCGCGCGGCTGCACGCACTCGCCGCCGACCTCGGGCTGCTCGCGACCGGCTCCAGCGACTACCACGGCAGCCGCAAGAGCTGCCGTCTGGGCGAGCACACCACCGACCCCGGGGTCTACGAGGAGATCGTGGCCCGTGCCTCCGGTGCCGCGCCGGTCAGGGGTCCCGCCGGCGGCTGACGCCGCCCGGGCTCCCGTCCCCGCCTTCGTTCCCGTCGCCGCCCCCGCCTTCGCTCCAGAAGGACGCGAGCGCGCGTGCCGTCTCCTCGGGCCGTTCGGCGTTCGGGGAGTGCCCGGCGCCGGCCACGACGGTGCGTACGGCGCCGAGCCGTACGGCCGTCGCGTCGAGCAGCGGCAACGGCCAGGCGTAGTCCACGGAGCCTGAGAGCACATGCACCGGGAGGGGGTCCGGGCGGCCGGCGGCGGCCGCGGCGAGTTCGTCGACCCTGTCCGGCTCGGAGATCAACTGCTGTGCGGTGGCGGAGAGTTGCTCCGGTACGTGGGCCATCCAGCGCCGGTGCAGGAACTCCGCGACATCGGGCGGGGTCTCCTCGTCGGCTGCCTCGACCGGGTCCAGCTCGAGCATCGCCTGCCAGATCTCCTCCATCTCCATCACCCCGAGGGCTCCGAGCAGCATCTTCAGACGCCGCTGCTGAGCCGTGGAGACCGCGGCAGGACCGCTGCTCATGAGCGTCAGGGAAGCGAACAGCGAGGCGTCCCGCAGCACCGCGGCGCGTGAGACGAGGCCGCCCAGCGAATGCCCCAGCAGATGTACGCCGGACTCTGCCCGGGGGGACTCCGTGCCCTCCAGGACCGCTGTGCCCTCCAGCACCGCTTCCGCGAGTGCCAGCACGTCCCGTGCGAGCTCGGGCTGCGCGTATGCGGACTCCTCGCGCGGGCCCTCCGTCTCGTACTGGCCGCGCCCGTCGACCGCCACGACGCGGTAGCCCATGCCGGCTAGAGGGTCCAGCAGTGCGATGAAGTCCTCTTTGCTGCCGGTGAAGCCCGGCACCAGCAGCGCCGTGCCCAGCCGGGGCTCGCCCGCCTCGTGTACGGCGAACTCGCCGCGCGCGGTGGACAACCGGTAGGCGCGGACAGCGGGCGGCAGCCCGAGGAACGGCGGCTTGCTCATACGAGGACGCTACCGCTGCCCCATCCCGTGACAGCGCCGCGCACGAGCCTTCGGCGGCACGCGAAGGCCCGGCACCCCCGCATCAGGGGTGCCGGGCCTACTACGTGAAGCGGTCGGCCGGTCCGGCCAGTCCAGCCGGTCAGCTGGTCAGCCGGTCAACCTGGTCAGCCGGTCAGCTTTCCGGGCTCGCCTGGGGCTGCTGCGCCGCCGTCGCACTGTTGCCGCCGTTGCCGCCGCCTCCGCGGGTACGGCGCCTGCGGCGGGGCTTGCCGCCCTCCTCGGCGGCCGCCTCGCGCTGAGGGCCCGTGGCGGTTGCGGTGGCCGCGGTGGTGGCCGTCGCGGTGCCCGCGGAACCGGCATCGCCGGCGGAAGCCCCAGCGGTTCCGTTGGCGCCGCCGCCTCCGCGGGTACGGCGCCTGCGGCGGGGCTTGCGTGCGCCGCCGTCCCCGTCCGCGTCCCCAGCCGGAGTCACCGCGGCGCCGTCGCCAGCACCGGCCGCGGGCACCGTCGCCTCGTCACCGACGGGCTGGCCGTTGCGGGTACGGCGCCGCTGGCGCGGCGGCCGGGCTCGCCTCGGCCGCTCGCCGGATTCGCCGTCCTGCCCCGGGCCGCCACGGCCGCCACGGCCGCGTGCCGGACCGCGGCCCGTCTCGCCGAGGTCCTCGACCTGCTCGGCCTTGAGGCCCGCGCGGGTGCGCTCGCCACGCGGCAGAACGCCCTTGGTGCCCTCGGGGATGCCGAGAGCCTCGTAGAGATGCGGGGAGGTGGAGTAGGTCTCCTCCGGGTCGGGCAGCCCGAGCTCCAGAGCCTTGTTGATCAGCTGCCAGCGCGGGACGTCGTCCCAGTCGACGAGCGTCACGGCCGTACCGGAGGCGCCGGCCCGGCCGGTGCGCCCGATGCGGTGCAGATACGTCTTCTCGTCCTCGGGGGACTGGTAGTTGACGACGTGCGTCACGTTGTCGACGTCGATGCCCCGGGCCGCCACGTCCGTGCAGACCAGGACGTTGACCTTGCCGTTGCGGAAGGCGCGCAGCGCCTGCTCGCGGGCGCCCTGCCCCAGGTCGCCGTGTACGGCGCCCGCGGCGAAGCCCCGCCGGGTGAGCTGGTCGGCGACGTCGGCCGCCGTCCGCTTCGTACGGCAGAAGATCATCGCGAGCTCGCAGCCCTCGGCCTGCAGGATGCGGGCGACCATCTCCTGCTTGTCCATGGAGTGGGCACGGAAGGCGTGCTGTGTGGTGTTGGCCACAGTCTGGCCCACGTCGTCGGGCTCGGAAGCGCGGATGTGCGTGGGCCGGTTCATGTAACGGCGGGCCAGGGAGATGACCTGCCCCGGCATCGTGGCCGAGAAGAGCATGGTCTGCCGCTTCACCGGCAGCATCTGGATGATCTTCTCGACGTCCGGGAGGAAGCCGAGGTCGAGCATCTCGTCGGCCTCGTCCAGGACGAGAGTGCGCACGTCGGAGAGCCGCAGCTTCTTCTGGCCGGCCAGATCGAGCAGCCGCCCGGGCGTCCCGACGACGACGTCGACGCCCTTCCTCAGGGCCTCGACCTGCGGTTCGTACGCACGGCCGCCGTAGATGGGGACGACCCGGACGTTACGGACCTTGCCCGCGGTCAGCAGGTCGTTCGTGACCTGCTGGCACAGCTCACGCGTCGGTACGACGATGAGCGCCTGCGGGGAATCGGTGAGCAGCTCGGGCTCGGCCCTGCCGGACTCGACGTCGGCGGGCACGGTGACGGACTCCAGCAGCGGAAGGCCGAAGCCCAGCGTCTTGCCGGTGCCGGTCTTGGCCTGCCCGATGACGTCGCCGCCCGCGAGGGCGACGGGGAGCGTCATGGACTGGATGGGGAAGGGAGTGGAGATGCCGACGGCCTCAAGGGCCTCGGCCGTCTCGGAAAGGATTCCGAGTTCGCGGAAAGTCGTGGTGGTCAGGATGCTGGCCTCTTCTGTGTGACGCGTGATGAGGCGGCGAGGAGGGTCGTACCGCATCAGCGGGGGCGGCGTTCTGCCTGCCCGCCGGTCTGTGCGGGACCACTGGCTCTCGCTCAAGCGCTCTTCACGCGAGCGGTCCCTCATGGTCACGGGACGTGTGGGGAACACGCGCCACGCGGAGGGCGGTCGGGGTCGGAGCCGATCGGGCCTCCGACCGGGCATCCGCAGTGTTGCGTCATACGTCCCGCCGTCCGGCGGGAGCCAATATCACTGTACCCCGGATCCGCGCATGTGTACCGGGGCGATTGTTGTGTACGAGTTCACTGTGGCGTGCCCACCGGGAAGATGAGGCCTGAACCAGGGGCTTCCGGGCCAGTTGGTGCGGGCTATCGTGCTCAGCATGGAGACCAATGGGAAGACCCCCGAGGCTGTGCACACCGGGATCGCCACCCAGAACTGGGCAGAGGCGTCCGCAGACTCCACCTACCGCGCGGCGGTAGTGGATCTGCTGGGTGCCCTGGCCTACGGGGAGCTTGCCGCCTTCGAACGGCTGGCGGAGGACGCGAAGCTCGCCCCGACGCTCGGCGACAAGGCCCAGCTGGCGTCCATGGCGTCCGCCGAGTTCCAGCACTTCGCGCAGCTGCGGGACCGGCTGTCGGTGATCGACGCCGAGCCGACGGAGGCCATGCAGCCCTTCGCCGCCGCGCTGGACGAGTTCCACCGGCAGACGGCACCGTCGGACTGGCTGGAGGGCCTGATCAAGGCGTACGTCGGTGACTCGATCGCCTCGGACTTCTACCGCGAGGTCGCCACGCGCCTGGACTCCGACACCCGGGCGCTGGTGCTGGGAGTGCTCGACGACAGCGGGCACTCCAGCTTCGCGGTGGAGAAGGTGCGGGGCGCCATCGAGAAGGACCCGCGGGTCGGCGGAAGGCTCGCGCTGTGGGCGCGGAGGCTGATGGGGGAGGCCCTCTCACAGGCGCAGCGCGTGGTCGCGGACCGCGACGCGCTCTCGACGATGCTGGTCGGCGGCCTCGCGGACGGGTTCGACCTGGCTGAGGTCGGCCGGATGTTCTCCCGGATCACCGAGGCGCACACGAAGCGCATGGCGGCGCTGGGGCTCGCGGCCTGAGCGGAGCACGTGCGGTACGCCGGTCACGGCAGGCCCGCGGGGCCGGGGCGGAGGTGCCCGACGCCCGAACGAGCGACGAACGGGGACCGGCAGTGCTTGACCTGCCGCTGGACCTGTCCGCTTGACCGGCAGCCCCGGGACCGGCCGTGCTCGACCGGTCCTGCGGTCCCCGGTACGGGCCGCGCGCCTACGCGCGTCTACACGTGCGGCGGGCTCGGCACCTTGGCGCCGAGGCGCTGCGGCGGGCGGACGTTCTCGCCGAGCAGCAGTGAGAGGATCGCCACACTTACGACCGCGGCGACCGCAAGAGTCACCAGGGTGTGACCGCCGCCGAGGACGATGTGGCAGATGAGCCCGCCCAGGAGCGCGGCCGCGGGGCCGGTGGCGAGCACGAGGGGGCGGCCGGGGAGTCGCTCGGGAAGCCGCCGGGCGGCGGCGTAGGCGATGGCGAGCCCCAGTGCCATGGCGCCGAGTGCCTCCCAGATCATGGGACCTCCTCGGGGTGGCCGGCGGCCGGTCCGGCCACCGTGCAGGTCGAGTCGCTCCCGTACTCCCCGTGTGGCCCGCATGCGAAACGGCGGCTTCCCGAAAGATTCGGGAAGCCGCCGCAATGCCGGACGTACGGTTGCCCGGGCGCTCAGATTGTGCCGAACCCCACCTTGCGGCCCGTGTGTTCGCCGATCTCGACGTAGGCGACGCGGTTCCCCGGCACGAGGATCTTGCGGCCGTGCTCGTCGGCCAGGTTGAGCATGTTCGAGCCGCTGTCGGCGAGTGCGGCCGACACGGCGCTCTCGATCTCTTCGGGAGACTGCTTGCTCTCGAAGACGATCTCGCGGGGCGCGTGCTGCACGCCGATCTTGACCTCCACGGCTATGTCCCTCCGAACGGTCAGTTGAATACGCGGTCAGCCGCGCTGTACGGAGCACACATTAGCCCGACGCCCGGCCGCGCCGGGGCCCGGCTCCGCACGCCCGCAGCGAACACGCCGGAGCCCCCGCCGGCCGGGAATCCGCCGATGCCGCGGGGGCTCCGTACACGCTCCATACGGTCACTGCATGGGGAAGCCGGCGATGCCCCTCCAGGACAGCGAGGAGATCAGCTTGGCCGCCGCGTCGCGGGGGATGGGCCGGCCGGAGCCGAGCCAGTAGCGCGCGGTGATCTGTGCCATCCCGCACAGCCCCACGGCGAGCAGCATCGACTGGTCGCGCGAGAGCTTGGTGTCCTCGGCGATGACGTCGCTGACGGCCTCCGCGCACTCCAGGCTCACCCTGTCGACGCGGTCGCGGACCGCGGGCTCGTTGGTGAGGTCGGACTCGAAGACGAGCCGGAACGCGCCGCCCTCGTCCTCGACGTACGCGAAATAGGCGTCCATCGTCGCCGCGACCCGCTGCTTGTTGTCCGTCGTGGAGGCGAGGGCGGCCCGTACCGCCTCGAGCAGGGACTCGCAGTGCTGGTCGAGCAGCGCCAGGTAGAGGTCGAGTTTCCCCGGGAAGTGCTGGTAGAGCACGGGCTTGCTGACGCCGGCGCGGTCGGCGATGTCATCCATGGCGGCCGCGTGGTAGCCCTGGGCGACGAAGACCTCCTGTGCTGCTCCCAGCAGTTGGTTGCGTCGGGCCCGGCGCGGCAGGCGCGTGCCGCGAGGGCGCGCCTCTGTTTGCTCGATGGCTGTCACGCCGCCTCCCTGATCAGTCTCTGTGCGCGATATGCGCTGCGCTCGCCATCGTACTTTTCGGTAACCGGCCTGTGACTGCCGCGGGCCGAATATTTCGGCTCGGGCTGACGCAGCGGGCGCACTATCGGTACTCATCCTCGTTCAGTTCGACCACGCGTGCCTGCTCGGCGGCGTCGGCGGGATCGGCCTCGATGTCCTCGCGGCCGGTGATCGGCATCTTCCGCTGACGGAGCAGATCCGCGTGCTGTTCGGCGGCGTCCTCCGGCGGGGCTTCGGGGTCGGCCGGCTCCTCCTCCGGCTCCGCCTCGTAGGTGTCCTCGAAGTCCTCGGGGTCGGTCGGATCAACAGACATGCTCGCTCCCCTTTCCAGGAAGGACGCCTCCTATTCGAGGCTACGTCGTGGCCCGGGCGCCTGTGTGATGACGAACACCGGTGGAGCCGTGTGATCGTCTCGTAATATTGCGCCATGTCATCGACCGAGCAGCCTGGTGTGCGGAGCGCTCCCGAGGCGGCGCAGACCGTGCCGCCGGCCGGTGATCCCACGGCCCACGACGGCGAGACCGTACGGCCGGTGTCCCTGTCAGGGCTGACGCTGAACGTACGCTCGCGCCCCCCGGAGCGCGCGGGGCTGCCTCCCGCGGTGTACGTGCACGGGCTCGGCGGCTCCTCGCTGAACTGGTCGGCGCTGATGCTGGAGCTCGTCGGCGACGTGGACAGCGAGGCCGTCGATCTGCCGGGCTTCGGCCTGTCACCGCCGCCCGACGACGGCAACTACTCCCTCTCCGGGCACACCCGTGCGGTGATCCGCTACCTCGACTCGTGCGGGCGTGCTCCCGTGCACCTATTCGGGAACTCCCTCGGCGGGGCCGTCGCGACGCGCGCGGCGGCGCTGCGCCCCGATCTCGTACGCACCCTGACGCTGGTCTCGCCGGCACTGCCCGAGCTGCCGCCGCAGCGGACCGCCCTGCCGACGGCCCTGCTGGCGGTGCCCGGCATCGCCGGTCTGTTCGGGAGGCTCACGAAGGACTGGACTGCCGAGCGCCGCACCCGTGAGGTGCTGGCGCTGTGCTACGGCGATCCGGGACGGGTCTCACCAGGAGGATTCGCCGCGGCGGTCGCCGAGCTCGAACGCAGGCTGCGTCTGCCGTACTTCTGGGATTCCCTTGCACGTTCCGCGCGCGGCCTCGTCGACGCCTACACTCTGGGCGGTCAGCATTCGTTGTGGCGGCAGGCGGAGCGCGTGCTCGCACCGGCGCTGCTGGTGTACGGCGGGCGGGACCAGCTCGTCGGCTTCCGTATGGCGCGCCGCGCGGGTGCGGCGTTCCGTGACAGCCGGACGCTGGCATTGCCCGAAGCTGGACACGTGGCGATGATGGAGTACCCGGAGATCGTCGCGTGCGCATTCCGTGAACTGCTCGTGGATACAGCTCGGTTGACGGCCCATGCCGAGGTGGGAATCGCTCCGTCGCCGAGGCCCGTACCCCCGAAAGGTGACTAGTGGGACGCCATAGCCGCAAGGGGCGCGCAAAGGCCGGTCATCCGTCCGAGGGGGCGGAGCCGCGCGGCGACACCCCAGCGTCGTACGGCATGGCCGATCCCGGAGCGGCGGCCTCCCGCCCGCAGGCTCCCTATGGGCCGCCCGATCCCCGTGAGGCATCCGAGGACGGCGCCTTCTCCTGGCCCCGTGACGAGTACAAGTACGGATACGGCCGCGGCTCCTCCGTGCGCGGCGGCCATCCCGAGCACCGCGAACCGGGCGGCGGCTGGGGTGCCGACTCCTCGGGCCGCGGGCCCGGGGGCGGCAACGCGGCGGGACGGGTGCTCCAGGGCACGCCGGGTGCGGCGGTCGGCATGGGGCGGCCCACCACCGGTCCCCGGCAGGAGTACGTCGAGGCCTTCGAAGACGGCGTCTTCGGGCGGAAGACAGGTGGCGGTGCGAGCTCCCTGCGGGCTCCCGCCCCGCGTCATCCCGGTGCCGCAGGCCGTGCTCCCGGCCGTTCCCTTCCCGATCCGGGTCCCGCTCCGGTCCGGCGCCCGGGAGGTCGCAGACCGGGAACTCCCGGACCGTGGAACGGTTACGACGGCTACGACGACCCAGTCGCCTTCGGACAGAGCGGTCGCGGGGGTGCGGACGTGTACGGGCGGGACGTGCACGGGCGGCAGGCCCCTCCCGACGCGGACGGCGGTCTTCCGCATGCTCCGCCTCCTCGCGTGCCCGGGCAGGTTCCCCGTACGGGGAAGGGCGGCAGCAGCAAGGGCCGGGCGGTCACAGGCGTGCTGGCGGTCGCCGTCACGACCGTGATCGCATTCGTCGTCGCCGGTCAGATCACCGACCTCGGCGAGCAGGGCGGGGACGGTGCCGAGGAGGGCGCCGCCGCCGAGCGCGGGGTCTCGGCGGACGAGCCGGCATCCCGCTCGGACAAGGGCAGAGGCGTCCCGGGTCAGGCGCAGGGCGCCGCGCAGACGTACACGGAGAAGCTGGGCACGACCTTCCCCCTGAAGTCCGGATTCAAGGGCAAGGGCGACTTCAAGGCCGTCCCGGGCAGCGACGAGGGGGTCGGCGGCAACGAGGTCATGCGTTACCGCGTCGACGTCGAGAAGGGACTCCCCCTGGAATCCGGCCTGTTCGCGGAGGCCGTGGAGAAGACGCTGAACGACAAGCGCAGTTGGGCGCGTGGCGGAGAGCGCAGCTTCGAGCGGGTCGCGAAGGGGGACGTCGACTTCGTCATCACACTTGCCAGTTCGCCGACGACGGACGTCTGGTGTGCGAAGTCCGGGCTGGACACGAGTGAGCAGAACGTCTCATGCGACTCGGCATCCACGGACCGCGTCATGATCAACGCCTACAGGTGGGCGCAGGGTTCGAAGACCTTCGGGGACGACCGGATCCTCGGTTACCGGCAGATGCTCATCAACCACGAGGTGGGGCACAGGATCGGCAAGGACCACGTCGGCTGCCCCAAGGACGGTGCCCTCGCCCCGCTGATGATGCAGCAGACCAAGTCCCTCACCACGGACGGGGCGAAGTGCCGCCCCAATCCCTGGCCGTACCCGCGCGGGTAGTCCGCCACGGCGCTTCGCACGTGAAAGGGCCCTGCCGTCGGGGACGGCCGCGCGGCGGCTTGGCGCGTTCAGCGCGGTCGCATGAGTCCGAATTGGTCACCTAGCGCACAGGAACGTCCAACTGGGCGGTAAGTCACGGGCATTCACCCCTTTTGGTGGTGCGACGGACAACCGTCCACCGTGTGCGAGGGGCGCGCATAGCGTCTTCCGCGTCACGCCATCGGCCCGTACGGGCGATGGCCCACTCGGAGAACCGGTCGGGGGTGGTGCGTCCGTGCGCATCGCATTGCTTACGGAGGGTGGTTATCCCTACGCGCGTGGTGAATCGGTCGCGTGGTGCGACCGGCTGCTGCGCGGTCTCGGCGGGCACGAGTTCGACGTGTACGCGCTCAGCCGCAGCGCCCGCCAGGAGAGCGGGCGCCGGTACGAACTCCCGGGGAACGTGCGCCTGGTTCGCACGGCGCCGCTCTGGGACGCCGCCGCGGGCCGTGGTCCGGCCGATGTGCGGGCGGGCTCGTCCGGTTCGTACGGACGGCGGGAGCGGCGGCGCTTCGGCGAGTGCTTCCGGGAGCTCGCGGGCGCAGTGTGCGGCGGCGGAGCAGGCCCGGGTCAAGACGCCGAGAGCGCGGGGCAGTTGGCGGACCGTTTCGCCGAGGGTCTCTACGGCCTCGCCGAGCTTGCCCGCGACTGCGGGGGCGGACTGCGCGCCGCGCTCCGCTCCGAACAGGCCGTCCGCATCCTGCAGTCCGCCTGCCGCGCACCCGGGTCTCTCCGCGCGCTCCACTCGGCGCAGGTGACGGATCTGCTCGCCGTCTCGGAGAGGCTGGAGCGCGCGCTGCGCCCGCTCTCCCTCGACTGGTACGGAGCCGGGGACGCGGGAGCGGAGGACGGCGGCGCGGGCCTTGCGGACGTGGACCTGTGCCACGCGGTCGGTGGCGGTCCCGCGGCTCTTCCCGGGCTCCTGGCGAAGCGATTCTTCGGTACACCGCTGCTGATCACCGAGTACGGCGTGCGCGTGCGCGAGCACTATCTCGCGAGTGCCGCGGACGCCGTTGCCCCGGCCGCCGCGGGAGCTCCCGTACGGGCGCTGCTCGCCTCCTTCCAGCGGCAGTTGGCGCGCGAGGCGTACACCCGGGCGCAGCTGATCACGCCGGGGAACACTCACGGACGGCGATGGCAGGAGCGGTGCGGCGCCCCGCGCGAGAAGCTGCGCACGGTCTATCCGGGCATGGACGCCGCGCCGTTCGCGGAGCTGGGCGAGGAGGAGGGCGGCCGCAGAGCAGCCGGGGACGCCACGCTGGTCTGGGCGGGGCGCATCGAGCCGGGCAAGGACCTGATCGGCCTGCTCCACGCCTTTGCGGAGGTCCGGCGGGCGGTACCGGGCGCGCGGCTGCGCATCGTCTCCACCGCGGCCGGGCGCGGCCCTGAGGCGCGCGAGTACGAGTCGCGGTGCCAGGGGCTGGCCGCGCAGCTCTTCCCGGACGAGGCGGCCGACGCCGTGGCAGTCGGCGAGAATCCGGTCTCCTTCGAGGAGTCGGGCACTCCGTCGGTGCCGACGCCTGCCGACGCCTACGGCGCGGGATGCGTGGTGGTGCTCTCCAGTTCGGTCGAGGGATTTCCCGTACCGCTGGTCGAGGCCATGTTCAGCGGACGGGCCACCGTCTCGACCGACGTCGGCGCGGTGTGCGAAGTGATCGGCGGTACGGGTCTCGTCGTACCGCCGCGCAACCCGCGGGCGCTGGCGGACAGTTGCATCGCGCTGCTGCGTGATCCGGAGCGACGGGAGCGCCTCGGGGCCGCGGCGCGTGCCCGCGCCCTCGAACTGTTCACCGTGGAGCAGAACGTCGCGGCCTTCCGTGCCATCTATCTCGAGCTGATGTCCCGCTGGCCCGTCGGCACGTACGAGGCGGCGGGTGCCGCCGGCGGGGAGGAGCCGCTGCCCTTCGCAAGGCCGCCCGAGTCGCATGTGCCGGGCCGCTGGGCCGGAGGCACGGGCGGTACGGGGGGTCCGGGGGCTCCGGGGGGCGGTTCCGTGGTGCGGCCGTTCCCGGGGGTGCGCATGCCGGCTGCCTTCGCGCCGCTCATGCTCGCCGCGCTATCGGCCCGGCCGGCGCTTCTCTCCGCGGCACATGCGGGGCGCGAACACCGGAAGGATGAGGGCAGATGAGCGATCACGCATCCAGGCCGGGCAGCGCCGCCGGTACCGCTGCACCTCCGGGCCCCGCCGGGCGTCCGTACGAGCCCTGCGCTCCGGCCGGTGCGGACGCGTGGGACACGCGCTCCAGGGCGCTGGTCGAGGGGGCGCGGCCCGGTCCGGGACGCGGGCAGGGGACCGCGCACGGGCCGAAGTCCGGACACGCTGCCGGAAGCGGGAGCGGAGCGCGGCCCGCGCGTGCGAGGCGGCCCGGACAGAAGTCCCAGCCGTCCCAGCCGTCCCAGTCATCGTCATCTCAGTCGTCCGCGTCGTCCGTGCAGTCCGCGTCGCCGCCCGGCTCCCAGCCGGCCGACCCGGTGCGGGAGTTGATGCACCGGCACCGCGAGCTGTGCGAACGGGCCGTGGACCCTCTCGAGATCGCCGCCGCGCTGGAGGCACACGGAGTGACCGACCGCGTCGCGGCGCGCTTCCGGCACCGGGACGTCTTCTCCCTCGCCGAGGAGCTGTTCGCGCGCGTGCCCCGAGCCGAGGGCCACCGCCCCGGCCCGGCCGGCGCCCGGGCTGCCCGCCTCGGCGCCGCGCGTGCGGCGGCACCCCGCCCCGGCTCACCGGCGCGCGTGCTGCTCGCGCTGCTGTGGGTCCTGCCGGGTGTGCTCGCCGCCGCGGCGGTCGCCGTACTCGCGTCGGCCGGTGCGGGGCCCGGCCAGGGGCATGGGCCCGGAGCGGTCCGCGCCTGCGCTGTCGCCGTCGGCCTCGGCCTGGCGTGCGCGCTGGTGCCCGCCGTGTGGTGCGCCCGCTGGTTCGCCGTACGGGCGCGGCGCAGCCTCGAACACAGCCGCAGCCTGGCCGAGTTCGCTGCCGGTACGCGGCCGCTGCTGACCGCGGCCGTGGTGCTCTTCACCGGGGCGCTGACTGGCCTCCAGTTCGCCTCGCGGGAGATCGCGGCGCTGGCCGGTGTACGGGGCGGTACGCCCGGCGCCGTACTGCAGGCGGGGGTGGGGGCGACGCCGGCGGTAACCGCGCTCGGGGCGCTGCTCTTCGCCGCGCTTCTGCTGGCGATGCACGGTTTCCGCGGAACGGCTGCCGCGGGGCTCGTCGCCGCCTGTGCGCTGCAGGCCGCCGGAGCCGCCGCCGGGTCCGCCGCCACGGGCGCGTCCGCCTCGTCCGTCGCCGCAGCCGCAAGCGGGTGCGCGGCGCTGTTCCTGATGGCTTGCGCGTACCGCCTGCTCAGCGGCGCCTCGGCGCACCGCCCCAGGGGCTCGGCGGCCCAGCCGGAGCCACCCGGCGGAGACGGAATCCGCGGACGTCCCGAGAGCTGCGGCCCCTGTGACCGCTGCGCCTCCCGCGAGCGCTGCGAGACCCCGCACGGCACAGCGACCTGACAGCTGCCGTGTCCGGTGCCGGCATCCGGCACACCGACCCCGCGCCTTCGCCCGACGAGGGCTCTGCGCGGCCCGTGGAACGACAAGGAGCAACGAAAGATGATCACTGCACGGCCGTACTGCCGCATCTCCGAGGAGGGGGACACGCGATGAGGGTTCTTCTGCTCGGCGCGGGCGGCCATCTCGGCCGTTTCGTCGCCGACCGGCTGCTGGCGGACCCCGCCGTACAGCTGACGGCCCTGGGGCGCAACGACGACGCGGACGTCCGGTTCGACCTGTCATCAGGAAGCCCCGGCGCGCTGACGCGCTTTCTGGACGCGGTGCACCCCGGGGTCGTCATCAACTGCGCGGGCGCGACCCGCGGCAGCGCACGCGAACTGACCCGGCAGAACACGGTCTCCACCGCCACGGTCTGCGAGTCGCTGCGCCGCAGCGGCTGCGACGCCCGTCTGGTGCACCTCGGCTGCGCCGCGGAGTACGGGCCGTCCACCTCCGGTTCGTCCATCGGCGAGGCCGCCGCGCCGCGCCCCGGCGGGCCGTACGGCGTGAGCAAGCTTGCGGCGACGGAGCTGGTGCTCACATCGGGGCTGGACGCGGTGGTGCTGCGGGTCTTCTCGCCCGCGGGGCCCAGCACTCCTGCCGGTTCGCCGCTGGGGCGGCTGGCGGAAGGCATGCGGCGTGCGATGCAGCAGGGCGACAGCGAACTGAAGCTGACCGGGCTCGGCGTGCAACGGGACTTCGTGGACGTACGCGACGTCGCGCGGGCCGTGCACGCCGCATCGCTCTCGGCGGCGCAGGGCGTCATCAACATCGGTACGGGCCGGGCCGTAAGGCTGCGCGACGCCGCCGGCGTCCTCGCGCGGGTGGCCGGGTTCGGCGGTTCGCTGCACGAGCTGGAGCCGGGCGGCGGTGGGGCGCCCTCGTCCGCCCCGTCCGCGTACCCCTATCCGGACGGCTGCGGCAGCTGGCAGCAGGCGGACGTACGGACCGCCCGCGACCGCCTGGGATGGCGTCCCCGCATCGGCCTGGAGGAGTCGCTGGCCGACATCTGGATGGAGGCCGCATGCCGCATCTGATGACTCCCGGCGGAACGCTCCGCGCACCGGCCGGGCCGACGGGCCGCACCGGATTCGGCGTGCCCGGCTGGGCGCACCCGATGCTCGCGCCCGTCGAGTGGGCGGCGCTGACACAGCCGGGACTCCCACTGCACTGGGCGGTGCTGGACGTGGCCGGGGGCCCCGGCGCGCGGCCCGACCCGTACTGTCTGGCGGCGGCGGCCAGGCTGCGCGAGTCGGGCGTGACCGTACTGGGTCATCTCGGCATGCGGGACGGCACCCGGTCGTTCGGCGAGCTGGTGTCGGACGCGCACCGCTTCCTGGACTGGTACAGCGTGGACGGTTTCTACCTCGCGCAGTGTCCGGCCGGGCGCGCTCAACTCACGGAGACCGCGCGGACGGTGACGACTCTGCGCGCGCTCTGCGCACAGCAGCGTCGCTACCAGGACCGGCACACCGTTGGCCTCGTCGCCCCCGGCCGCCCGCGCGGTGCCATGACGCGCGGTGCCGTTCCGCGCGGCGCCGGTACGGGCCTGGGCGCGGACCCGGTGGAGGCACCGGCGGCCCGGCCGCGGGCGGCACTCGTCTTCGGGCACGGCACCCATCCGCACCCCGGATACGCGGACCTCGCCGACCAGTTGGTGACCTTCTCGGGCTGCTGGACGGACTACCGCTGGTCGCAGGCCGCCGAGTGGACCGCCGACCATCCGCCGGAGCGCTTCTGCCACCTCGTGCACGGAGTTCCGCGCATGCACATCGACGAGGCGCTGCGCGTCGCGCGCTGGCAGGGCGCGGGCACCGTCTGGTTCACCGACAGGACGGACAAGGAGGGCCAGAACCCCTGGGAGACGCTGCCCGGCTACTGGGACGAGCTCGTCTCGCGCATCGGACCGGGTGTCTCGGAATGAGACCGTGCGTGGCAGTGTTACGGGAGAACAACCGTACGTTCCACCGACCAACGGAGTCCCCGTGTCGCTGCCACCCCTGGTCGAGCCGGCTGCCGAGCTCACCGTTGACGAGGTCCGCAGGTACTCGCGTCACCTGATCATCCCCGATGTCGGGATGGACGGGCAGAAGCGGCTGAAGAACGCCAAGGTGCTCTGCGTCGGTGCGGGCGGCCTCGGGTCGCCCGCCCTGATGTACCTTGCGGCCGCGGGCGTGGGCACCCTGGGCATCGTGGAGTTCGACGAGGTCGACGAATCGAACCTGCAGCGTCAGATCATCCACAGTCAGTCGGACATCGGGCGTTCCAAGGCCGAGTCCGCCAAGGAGACGGTGCAGGGGATCAACCCGCACACCACCGTCAACATCCACGAGGAGCGTCTCGACTCCTCGAACGCGCTGGACGTCATCGCCCCGTACGACCTGATCCTCGACGGGACGGACAACTTCGCCACCCGCTACCTCGTCAACGACGCCTGCGTGCTGCTGAACAAGCCGTACGTCTGGGGGTCCATCTACCGCTTCGACGGTCAGGCTTCCGTCTTCTGGAGCGAGCAGGGCCCCTGCTACCGCTGCCTGTACCCGGAGCCCCCGCCGCCCGGCATGGTGCCGAGCTGCGCCGAGGGCGGGGTGCTGGGCGTGCTGTGCGCCTCGATCGGTTCGATCCAGACGAACGAGGCGATCAAGCTGATCGCCGGCATCGGCGAGCCGCTGGTCGGCCGCCTGATGATCTACGACGCCCTGGAGATGAGCTACCGCCAGGTCAAGGTCCGCAAGGACCCGGACTGCGCGGTCTGCGGTGAGAACGCGACCGTGACCGAGCTCATCGACTACGAGGCGTTCTGCGGCGTCGTCTCCGACGAGGCCCAGCAGGCCGCGGCCGGCTCGACCATCACTCCCAAGCAGCTCAAGGAGTGGATGGACGACGGCGACTCCATCGAGGTCATCGACGTGCGCGAGCCGAACGAGTACGAGATCGTCTCGATCCCCGGCGCGAAGCTCGTACCGAAGGACGAGTTCCTGATGGGGAGCGCCCTGCAGGGCCTTCCGCAGGACAAGAAGATCGTCTTGCATTGCAAGACGGGTGTCCGCTCAGCGGAGGTCCTCGCCGTGCTCAAGGACGCGGGCTTCGCGGACGCCGTGCATGTCGGCGGCGGCGTCATCGGCTGGGTCAACCAGATCGAACCCGACAAGCCGGTGTACTGAGCCCGGACCCCGGCCTTGGCCGCCCGCGAAACCGCACACCGCACCGCTGCCGGCCCGGACGCGTACGCCGCTCCGGGCCGGCAGCGTGCGTACGGGCCCGTCCCGTCAGATGGCGCCCTTCCGCGTGAGGTGCGTGAACGACAGCCAGCCGGGCCCCACCGGCAGCCACAGCGTCAGCAGCCTGAACAGCAGCACGGCGGGAGTCGCGATCTCCTTCGGCACCCCGAACGTGATCAGGCCTGCGATCAGCGCGGCCTCCACCGCACCGAGACCGCCCGGCGTCGGGGCCGCCGACCCCAGTGCGTTGCCCGCGAGGAAGACGACGGCGATGCTCGCGTAGCTCGCGTCGTAGCCGAACGCCCGTACACAGGCGTCCAGGCACATCACGAACAGCAGCGTCATCAGCAGCATCCCGCCGATGCCCGTGACGAGCTTCCGCGGCCGCTGCACCACGTCGAGCATGCGGGGCACGACGCCCGCGAACAGCGAACGCAGCCGGGTTGAGACGAATCTGCGCAGCGCCGGGATCGCCGTGACGATCAGGACCAGCACCGCGGCCGCGAGCAGCCCCGCGATCACCGTCCTCGACGGCGAGAGCGTCGGTGTGTGCTCGGTGCCGGTGAGATAGCCGAAGACGAGCAGCAGCGTGATGTGGCTGCCCAGCCCGAAGAGCTGCGAGGCGCCGACGCTCGCCACGGCGAGCCCGGGGCGTACGCCCGCGCGCTGCAGGAAGCGGGCGTTGAGGGCGACGCCGCCGATCTGCGCGGGTGCGACCAGCTTCACGAAGGAGCCCGCGACCTGGGCGACGACGGTACGCGGGAAGGGCACCTTCTCGGGCACGAAGCCCAGCAGCGCCATGGCGGCCGCGAAGTACGTACACGCCGAGAAGAGCGCGGCACCGCCCACCCAGGCCCAGTTCGCCTCACCGACGACCTGCCCGAACTGCACCTGCGTGAGCTGTGAGAGCAGGAAGTACGCGGCCAGCGCACCCGCGATGAAGGTGACCAGCGTGCGCGGCTTGACCCGCTCCAGACGGGCCGGCTCTATCGGCGCCTGCGGCCTGACCAGCAGGACCTGCTGGCGGATCTGCGCCAGCAGGTCCTCCTCCCGCGCCTCCTCCAGCGCGTCGTCGATGGCCCGCTTCTCCGCGTTCTTCTCGGCGCGCAGCGACTTGCGGTCCGTCTTCTGCACGGCGCCGTGGGCCGTACTCCCGCCTTCGTGGTGGCCCTTGGCGTCCTTCCCGGCACGTGAGGCCTCGATGACGGCGTCGCGCTCGCGCTGGGCCCGCTCCCTGGAGAGCTTGCGCAGCGTCGTACGCGTACGGCGGCTGAGCGCGATGGGCTGCAGCAGCGGCAGGCTGTCGGCGACCGAGTCCGGCCCGAGTACGTCGACCGCGGCGGCGACCGCGCGCTCCGCGCCGACGCGCAGCCCGAACGTCGTCATCAGCTGCGCGATGTCCATGCGCAGGACGACGTCGCCGGCCGCGATCTCCCCACCGCGCATGTCCGTCAGATAGACCGTCCCGGAGCTGTCCACCAGCAGTGCGTCGCCGACCAGGCGCCGGTGCGTGATGCGACGCGACTGCAGCGCCTCGACCTGGCGCCAGGCCGCGCGCATCAGGGTGCCGGTGATCTCCTCGTCCGGGAGGGAGTCGAGGGTGCGGGCGTCGATGTGCTCGTAGACGAGCATCACCGCGTCCGGGCCCAGTTCCGAGGTGGCGATCAGGCGCGGGGCGTTGGCGCCGGCGGCGATCGCCGCGTACGCGAGGAGCGCCTCCTGTTCGAGCGCCTGGCGCAGGGACTGCAGGCTGCGGTTCTGGATGATGCCGCGCAGGGTGAGACGGCGCCACACCCGGTAGAAGAAGCCGTGCGCCTGCTGTTCGCGGTCGACGACGGTCACGTCGATGGGCGGGCCGTTCTCCAGGGTGACGAGATAGCGGCGGCCGTGGTCGCCCGACTCGGTGCCCTCGAAGGCGTCGGCGTCCTCGACGCGTTTGGCGCTCACCGGGTTGAAGCCGACGCGCCGCAGCCCCGCGAGCAGCGTCTGCCCGGTCGGGCGGACGTTGGGGGTGCCGACGGCGTACAGCGTGCCGTACGCCACGGACCAGCCGATCAGCACCGTGACGATGATGGAGAAGAGGGTCGAGTAGCCGGGGAAGAGGATCGCGAAGGCGTTCAGCAGCAGCACGGCCCACAGCAGCACCCGCCAGCGCGGCCTGCGTGCCATGCCGACGGCCGTCATGTAGGCGATGACCGGGGCGAGATAGCTGTGCACCGGGGTGGTGAGGTCGGTGTCGGTGATCTGCTTGGTCAGCGCGTCCCGCACGGAGTCGGGCGCCGCCTGCGCCACCCACAGGTCGACGGCCAGCGAGGCACCGTGCGCGAGGACCGCCGCCAGCACGCCGTCGGCGATGCGCAGCCCGTCCCGCTTGATCAGCCGCTCGATGGCGAACGCGACGGGGACGAGCAGGATGACGATGCTGGACGCGAGCCCGGTGACGCTGATCAGCAGGGGCGGAGCCTGCTGGGTGCCCTTGTCGATGTCCTGTTCGAGGCCGGCGGTGGTGCCGTGTGCGAAGTTGGCGATGACCAGGACGACGGTGATGGCCAGCAGACCGAGCCCGAGGCGGAGCAGGTCGGAGGGGCGGTGCACGCGGGCCGAGAGCAGCGGTTCGTCGCTCTCGACGGCGTCGGAGGGCGCGGCCGTCAACGGACCGCCCGAACTGCCGGGGGCCTTGGCGCCACTGGAGCCGTCGGTGCCGCTGGAGCCGTCGGCACTGCCGGTGCCGTCGGAACCATCGCCTCTTCCGGGGGCCGGGGACGGGTCCGCGGCTCTCCCGGACTTCTCATCGCCGGGCGGTTCGCCGGACGGTTCGCCGGATGGTCCGGTCCCTCCGGATCTCCCGGGGCTCCCGGCGCCACCGGCCTTTCCGGTGCCGTCCGCGTCCTCACGTCGTGATTCGTCCGGGCCTTGCCACTTGCGGGCACCGTGCGGCTCGTGCCGCCCCGTCCATCCGCGGGCAGCACTGCGGGAGGTGCCGTCCGCCCCGGTGGCGGGCCGTTCACCTTGCCGTCGGCCGCCTGCCGGCCCGTCCTGGTCCCGTATCACTCGTCACCGCCCGCACGATGGTGGCACGAAGGGAAACGGGACGTGACGCCCAGGGTGCCTTTGTGCGCCCGCGGAACCCGGCCGCGCGGCGGCTGTCGGTGGCGTGCGGCACCATTGCCCGCATGCATGCGAGCGAGCCGGGGCCGCCGGACCTGCCTGAGTACGCGGAACGGGTCCTCGACGCAGCCGAGCACATCCCTTCCGGCCGCGTCATGACGTACGGCGATGTCGCCGAGTGGCTCGAAGAAGGCGGCCCCCGTCAAGTAGGCCGCGTCATGGCGCTGTACGGGGGTGCCGTGCCGTGGTGGCGCGTCGTACGGGCCGACGGAGTGCTGCTCGCGGGGCACGAACTGCGCGCGCTGGAGCACTACAGGGCGGAGGGCACACCGCTGCGTGCCGCCGGCCGAGCGACGGAGGGACACCTTCCGCGGATCGACATGCGGAGGGCCAGGTGGGACGGCCAGATGTGACCATGTACTGCTGCGGGCGCTGCGGCGCGTACTGCGGCTGCTCACAGTTACCACCTTCCGCCATCTCCGCTTCCCGCTCGCAGCGGGCCACCCGTACGGAGTACACGAGCACCGCGCTGCGGCCCGTGTGCCCGCTGGCGTAGCGTCTGCACCATTCAGCACAGACCCTCCCCGAGGCGATCCACGTGAGCTCCTCCTTCCCGTCCGATGCGCACCGGCCGGGGTCCGGCAGCGGTCCGGGCCCCGGCTCCGGTACGGGCGCCGGTCCGTACCGGCTGGTGCGCACGCGGCCGGTGCCCACGGACCCTCCTGCCTTGGACGCACAGCAACGCGAAGTGGTTGACCATTCCGGCGGACCGCTGCTGGTGCTGGCGGGCCCCGGCACGGGCAAGACCACGACGCTCACCGAGGCCGTAGCGGAGAGGGTAAGGGCGGGAGGCGATCCGGAGCGGATGCTCGTGCTCACCTTCAGCCGCAAGGCCGCCGTGGAACTGCGCGACCGGATGGCCGCACGCCTCTCGGGCTCAGGAGGTGAACGCACCTCCGCGCCGCAGGCGACGACCTTCCATTCGTACTGCTACGCACTCGTGCGCGCGCACCAGGACGCCGAACTCTTCGCGGAGCCGCTGCGGCTGCTGTCCGGTCCCGAACAGGACCTCTACATCCGCGAACTGCTGGAGGGTCAGCTGGCCCTGGAGTCCGAGGGCCGCGGCCGCATCCCCTGGTCCGACGAGCTGCGCGCCTGTCTGACCACCCGCGGCTTCGCGGACGAGGTACGGGCGGTGCTCGCACGCAGCAGGGAACTGGGCCTCGGCCCGGACGAGCTCGGCGACTTCGCGAAGCGCACCGGGCGTCCCGACTGGTCGGCGGCGTCGGGTTTCCTCGCCGAGTACCTGGACGTGCTCGACGCGCAGGGCGTGCTCGACTACGCGGAGCTGGTGCACCGTGCCGTACTGCTCGCGGAGAGCCCCGACGTCGCCGGCGAACTGCGTGCGCGCTACGACGCCGTCTACGTCGACGAGTACCAGGACACCGACCCCTCCCAGGTACGGCTGCTGCGGGCACTGGCCGGCGGCGGCCGTACCCTCGTGGTCTTCGGCGACCCGGACCAGTCGATCTACACCTTCCGCGGCGCCGACGTGAACGGCATCCTCGACTTCCCCGAGGTGTTCCGGCAGCGCTCCGGCGCGTCCGCACCGGTGCGTGTGCTGCGCGCGGGGCGGCGCAGCGGCGGGCGGCTGCTGGAGGCCACGCGCGAGATCACCCGCCGTATCCCCCTGACGCGGCTGCCCGCGGATGCCGTACGTGCGCACCGTGGGCTCGTGGCGCAGCGCCCCGGGGGACGGGTGGAGGCCTTCACCTGCCCGACGGCCGGCGCGGAACTCGACAACATCGCCGACCTGTTGCGCCGTGCGCACCTCGAAGAGGGCGTCCCCTGGGGGGAGATGGCGGTCCTGTTCCGCGCCGGCGGCCGGAGCATCCCGGCCGCGCGGCGCGCCCTGACGTCTGCGGGGGTTCCGCTCGACGTGGACGGCGCCGATGTGCCGCTGCGTCATGAACCTGCGGTCGCGCCGTTGCTGACGGCGCTGCGGGCGGTGGCCCGGGCGGCTGCCCAGGTGGACGCGGCGGCAGGCGGACGCGGACGCGTGGAGGCCGCGGGGCCGCCCGGGCCGGGCCGAGCCGGGGGGCCCGAGCGGGAGAGCGCCGCGGAGTTGGATCCGGGCGCGGAGTTGGAGCCGGGCGCAGGCGACGGCTCCGAGCGGGACGGCGGCAGCCCCGCGGCCGGCTGGCTGGACGGCGAGACCGCACTCACCCTCCTCGGATCCCCGCTCGGCGGCATGGACGCCGCCGACCTGCGACGGCTCGGCCGTGCCCTCCGCGAGGAGGGGCGCGCCGCCGGACAGAGCGTGCCGCGTCCCTCCGACGTACTGCTCACCGAAGCGCTCGCCGAACCGGAGCGCCTGGTGGCGCACGACCCGGCGTACGCGCGCGGAGCCCAGCGCCTCGGCCTGCTGCTCCGCAAGGCGCGGGAGCTGCTCGCGGGCGGCGGCACCGCGGAGGAGGCGCTCTGGCAGCTGTGGGACGGCACGCCGTGGCCGCGGCGACTGGAGCGCGCCGCCTTCCGCGGCGGGGCCGCGGGCCGCAACGCGGACCGCGATCTGGACGCCGTCTGCGCGCTGTTCGACGCAGCGGCCCGCGCGGAGGAACGCAGCGGCGGCCGGGGCGCGCTCAACTTCCTGGAGGAGATCGACGCCCAGGACATCGTGGCTGACACGCTCACCCGCCGTGCCGTACGCCCCGACGCCGTACGGCTGATGACCGCTCACCGCTCGAAGGGGCTGGAGTGGCGTCTCGTCGTCGTCGCGGGCGTGCAGGAGGGGCTCTGGCCCGATCTGCGGCGCCGCGGCTCACTGCTGGAGGCGGACCGCATCGGGCGCGACGGCCTCGCGGAGCCGCTGTCTCCCGGTGCGCTGCTGACGGAGGAGCGGAGGCTGTTCTACGTCGCGGCGACCCGCGCGAAGGAGCGGCTGGTCGTCACCGCGGTGCGCGCGCCCGCGGACGACGGTGACCAGCCGTCGAGGTTCCTGAGCGAGCTGGGCGTCGAGCCCAGGGCCGTCAACTCCCGTCCCCGGCGCCCGCTTTCGGTCTCCGCGCTCGTCGCGGAGCTGCGTGCCACGACCGTCGACCCTGCGGCCTCACCGGGGCTGCGGGAGGCCGCGGCCGGGCGGCTCGGCCGGCTGGCGGGGCTGCGGGACGAGGAGGGGCACGCGCTCGTACCGGCGGCGCATCCGCACCGGTGGTGGGGGCTGCACGAACCGACACGTTCCGAGGCGCCGTTGCGCGACCCGGACCGGCCCGTGGCGTTGTCGGGCAGTGCGCTGGACCAATTGGCCAACTCCTGCGCGCTGCAGTGGTTCCTGGCCCGTGAGGTGAAGGCCGACGCCCCCGCCACGGCCGCGCAGGGTTTCGGGAACGTGCTGCACGTACTGGCCGACGAGGTCGCCTCCGGCGGCACGCCCGCCGATCTCGCCGTACTGATGGAGCGGCTGGAGACGGTCTGGGACGGCCTCGCCTTCGAGGCGCCGTGGAAGTCCCGGCAGGAGAAGCAGAACGCGCGGGCGGCGCTGGAGAGGTTCTTGCGCTGGCACGTCATGCGGTACGGCGCGGAGGGAGCGGCTCCGGACGGCGGGGGAGCGGGTCCGGACGGCGAGGCGGGGGAGTCGGACGGCGAGTCCGGGGAGCCGGGCGGCGTCGCCGGCAGCGAGCTCGGCTTCGACGTCACGCTGGAGGCGGGGGAGTACGCGGTGCGGATCCGCGGCAGCGTCGACCGGGTGGAGAGCGACGGGCAGGGGCGCGCGTACGTCGTCGACTTCAAGACCGGGCGCACGAAGCCGAGCGGCAAGGAGGTCGCGCGCCATCCGCAGCTCGCCGTCTACCAGTTGGCTGTGCGTGAGGGCGCGGCCGACCACCTCTTCGGGGGTGAGCGCCCGCAGCCGGGCGGCGCTGAGCTGGTGCATCTGCGGCTGGGGGCCCCGGAACGGGAGGGCGGCGACTCGCTGCCTGTGGTGCAGCGTCAGGACGCGCTGACAGGCGACCCGTCACCGGAGGAGGGCGACGACGGCGGGGAGTGGATCGGCGGGCTGCTCGCGACGGCGGCCGGGCGCGTCCTCGACGAACGCTTCACGCCCTCACCCGGCTCGCAGTGCACGCACTGCGCCTTCCGCGGCGCGTGCTCCGCGCGCGGCGAGGGGCGCCAGATCATCGAGTGAGCGGGGCCGGCGGGTACGGGCCTGCCTGTGTGACCGGAGGGGCCGGGGCCGGGGCCGGGGTTGGACCGCGTGATCCGCGTCTCGTCGCCGAGGTACGGGAAGCCGTCGCGGCGCTCTCCAGTTCTCCGGGCGGGCCGAGCTCGCCGGGTTCTCCGGGTTCTCCGGGTTCGGCGACATCGTTCGGCATGGCCGACTGCCTTTCGTACGGGGGCGGTTGACGGGACGTCCGCGCCCCCGGCTGCCGGCTTCTCCCGCGACTGTCGGTGCCAGCCGTTAGCGTCTCTTGCGTGCCCGCACGACTCACCCGCACCGGACAGCTCGAAGAGCTTCTCGGCATCCCCTTCACCCCGGAGCAGCTCGCCTGCATCACCGCGCCGCCCGCTCCCCAAGTCATCGTCGCGGGTGCCGGTTCGGGCAAGACCACGGTCATGGCCGCGCGCGTCGTATGGCTTGTGGGCTCCGGGCAGGTCCAGCCGGAGCAGGTTCTCGGCCTGACGTTCACCAACAAGGCCGCGGGCGAACTCACCGAGCGGGTCCGCAAGGCGCTGCTGCGGGCGGGGATCACCGACCCCGATCCGGCCGACCCCGACTCGTCCGACTCCGAACATGCCTGCGGCGAACCGCAGATCTCCACCTACCACGCCTTCGCGGGCCGGCTTCTGACCGAGCACGGGCTGCGCCTCGGCATCGAGCCCGGTGCCAGGCTCCTCGCCGACGCCACGCGTTTCCAGCTCGCGGCGAGCGTGCTCCGAGCGGATCCTGGCCCTTTCGAGGCGCTGACCAAGTCCGTCACCGCGCTCGTCGAGGATCTGCTCGCGCTCGACGGCGAGCTGAGCGAGCACCTGGTACGGCCGGGCGGACTCCGTGCGTACGACGAGGAGTTGCGCGCCGCCCTGGAGAGCGCGCCGCTGAGCAACGCCGCGCTGCGCAAGGTGCCGCAGACCGCCCGCGGCCGCGCCGAACTCCTCGGCCTGGTCGAGAAGTACCGCGCACGGAAGCGCGAGCGCGAACTTCTCGACTTCGGCGACCAGATCGCGCTCGCGGCCACCCTGGCGCGCGACGTGCCGGAGGTCGGCAGGGCCCTGCGGGCGCAGTTCTCCGCCGTCCTCCTCGACGAGTATCAGGACACCTCGGTGGCCCAACGTGTCCTGCTCTCCGGGCTGTTCGGCGCCGGAGAGGGCGCGGGGGAGGGCGCGGGCCACGCCGTCACCGCCGTCGGCGACCCCTGCCAGGCCATCTACGGCTGGCGCGGCGCCTCCGTCGCCAACCTCGACGACTTCCCCCGGCACTTCCCGCACACCGACGGCAGCCCCGCACGCCGCTTCTCCCTCAGTGAGAACCGCCGCAGCGGCGGCCGTCTGCTCTCCCTCGCCAACTCCCTCGCCGCGCCGCTGCGCAGCCGTCACGAGGGCGTCGAGGCGCTGCGGCCCGCACCGGGCGCGGAAGGCGACGGGCTGGTGCGCTGCGCGCTGCTGGACACGCACGAGGAGGAGGTGGAGTGGCTGGCCGACTCCCTCGCCCACCTCGTCCGTACGGGCACACCTCCCGGAGAGATCGCCGTACTCTGCCGCGGCGCGGGCGACTTCGCGGAGATCCAGGGCGCCCTGGTCGCGCGTGAACTCCCCGTCGAGGTGGTCGGTCTGACGGGGCTGCTGCATCTGCCGGAGGTCGCCGATCTCGTCGCGATGTGCGAGGTGCTCTCCGACCCGACGGCCAACGCCTCGCTCGTACGGCTGCTGACGGGGCCGCGCTGGCGGATCGGCCCCCGCGACCTCGCGCTGCTCGGGCGCAGGGCCCGGCTGCTCGTACAGCACGAGGAGGACCACGGTGGCGACCGGGACAGGCGCCTCGCCGCGGCCGTCGAGGGCGTCGACCCGGCGGAGGTCGTCTCGCTCGCCGACGCCCTGGAGACCTTCCTCGACGCCGGCGCCGGTCGCGGCGCGGGCGGTCACGGCAACGCCGGTCATGACGGAGGTCACCGCGACGGTCACGACGGGGGTCACCGCGACGGTCACGACGCCGGGCTGCCGTTCTCGGCGGAGGCGCGAGTGCGCTTCACCAGGCTCGCCGCCGAGATACGCGACCTGCGGCGCTCACTGGCCGAGCCGCTGATGGACGTGCTGCACAGGGTGCTGGCGGTGAGCGGCCTAGAGGTCGAACTGTCCGCCTCACCGCACGCGTTGGCCGCCCGCCGCCGCGAGACGCTGAGCGGCTTTCTCGACGTCGCCGCCGGATTCGCCGCCGTCGACGGCGAGGCCACGCTGCTCGCCTTCCTCGCCTTCCTCCGCACGGCGGCGCAGTACGAGAAGGGCCTCGACAGCTCGCTGCCCGGCGGGGAGAACGCGGTGAAGGTGCTCACCGCGCACAAGGCCAAGGGCCTGGAGTGGGACGTGGTGGCGGTGCCCGGGCTCGTGGCGAAGCAGTTCCCCAGCGAGCAGGCCCGCGAGTCGTGGCTCAGCCGGCCCAGGGTCCTGCCCCACGCGCTGCGCGGCGACGCGGCCACCCTCCCGGACGTGGAGGAGTGGACGGCGAAGGGCGTGAAGGCCTACGACACCGCGATGCGGGACCACCAGTCCACCGAGGAACTCCGCCTCGGCTACGTCACCTTCACCCGTCCCCGTTCGCTCCTGCTCGGCTCGGGGCACTGGTGGGGCCCGCACCAGAAGAAGCCCCGCGGGCCTTCGGCGTTCCTCGAAGCCCTGCGTTCGCACTGTGAGGCCGACCCGGCGCACGGCGAGGTCGAGCACTGGGCGGACGCCCCAGCCGACGACGAGCAGAATCCCGCCATCGCCGCCGCTGCCGCCGAGCAGCGGGCTTGGCCACTGCCGCTGGACGAGGAGGCGCTGGCGCACCGGCGTGCCGCGGCCGAGGCGGTGCTGGACCATCTCGCGGAGGAGCGGGCGGAGGGGGAGTACGCGGGGGAATACGGCGACGCTGGTGCTCGGCCGCGGACCTCCGGCGCCGCGGCACGCACGCCGGATGCCGCGGACGGCGCACGCACGCCGCGGGCCGCCGACGCGGCGCTCACGCCGGAGGAGTCGCGCCTCGTCGCCTCCTGGGATCGCGATCTGGATGCGCTCACCGGTGAACTGCGGCGTTCTCGCGTCGCCGTGCGCGACGTACCGCTGCCTGCCGCGCTCTCCGCGTCGCAGCTGCTGCGAATGGCCGCCGACCCGGACGGCTTCGCACGCGAACTGGCCCGGCCGATGCCGCGCCCGCCGCAGCCCGCGGCGGCCCGCAGCGGCACGCGTTTCCACGCATGGGTGGAGTCCAGGTTCGAGGAATTGACCCTTCCGATGCTCGGCCCCGACGAGCTACCCGGCGCGGGCGACGGAGCCGCCGGGTCCGCCGGGTCTGCCGGACCCGGCGGCACCGACGGGTCCGCCGTGGAGCCGGACGGGATCGCAGACGAGCGCGACCTGGCCGCGCTGAAGGAGGCGTTCCAGCGCTCGCCGTACGCGCGGCGCACTCCGTACCGCGTCGAGGAACCGTTCCAGCTCGAACTGGCGGGCCGCGTCGTCCGCGGCCGCATAGACGCCGTGTACCGCGACGTCGCACCGGACGGCTCGGAGGCGTACGACATCGTCGACTGGAAGACCGGCCGCGCTCGCGACGCCGACCCGCTCCAGCTCTCCGTCTACCGCCTCGCCTGGGCCGAGAAGCAGCGTGTGCCGCTCGAATCCGTGGGCGCGGCGTTCCTCTACGTACGGAGCGGGGAGCTGGTCCGTCCGGAGGGGCTCCTCGGCCGCCCCGAGCTCGAGGAACTGCTCGCCGGGCCGGACGGCGGCGCCGACCCCGGCCCGGACGCCGGCCCGAGTGCGGACAGCCGGGAAGCCGGCCGGAGTGCGGACCGCCCGGAAGCCCGCCCGGACACCGGCCCGGACGGGGCCCGCACAGGCACGGACGGCGCGGACACGGATGGGAGCCGTCCCCCGAATGCCGGATAGGCTGCCCGGCATGAGCACCGTCCCGGCAGCTCCGGACGACGCCGTCCGGGCCTGCATCGAAGACAGGCGCGCAGCCTTCCTCGACGACCTCGTGGAGTGGCTGCGCATCCCCTCTGTCTCCGCCGACCCGGAGCACGCCGGTGACCTGCGGCGCAGCGCCGAATGGCTCGCCGGGAAGCTCACCGCGACGGGCTTCCCCGTAGCCGAGGTCTGGGAGACCGCGGGCGCGCCCGCGGTCTTCGCCGAGTGGCCCTCCGACGATCCGGACGCCCCGACGGTGCTCGTCTACGGGCACCACGACGTCCAGCCCGCGTCCCGTTCCGACGGCTGGCACTCCGATCCCTTCGTCCCGGAGGAGCGGGACGGCCGGCTGTACGCACGCGGCGCCGCCGACGACAAGGGCCAGGTCCTCTTCCACACCCTCGGCGTGCGGGCGCACCTCGCCGCCGCGGGGCGTACGTCCCCGGCCGTGAGCCTCAAGCTGATCGTCGAGGGCGAGGAGGAGTCCGGCTCGCCGCACTTCCCGGCGCTGCTGCAGGAGCACGCGGGAAGGCTGGCGTGCGACGCCGTACTCGTCTCCGACACGAGCATGTGGTCCCGCGAGACCCCGTCCGTCTGCACGGGGATGCGCGGCCTCACCGACTGCCAGATCGACCTGTACGGACCGGACCAGGACATCCACTCCGGCGCCTTCGGCGGCGCCGTCCCCAATCCGGCGACGGAGGCCGCGCGGCTGGCGGCCGGCCTGCACGACGAGGCACGGCGCGTCACGGTCCCCGGCTTCTACGACGGCGTCGTCGAGCTGACGCCGCAGGAGCGCGAGCTCTTCGCCGAGCTTCCCTTCGACGAGGAGTCCTGGCTGGGTACGGCCCACTCCCGCGCCGCGCTCGGCGAGGCCGGCTACACGACGCTGGAGCGGATCTGGGCCCGCCCGACCGCCGAGGTCAACGGCATCGGCGGCGGCTACCAGGGGCCGGGCTCCAAGACGGTCATCCCGGCGAGCGCCCAACTGAAGCTGTCCTTCCGGCTGGTGGAGGGGCAGGACGCGGAGAAGGTCCAGCAGTCGGTGCGCGAGTGGGTCGCGCGGGGCCTTCCCGACGGCGTCCGGCACGAGGTCACCTTCTGGGGAGCGACCCGCCCCTGCCTCACACCGCTCGGGCACCCCGCGCTGCGTTCGGTCGTACGGTCGATGGAGCGCGCCTTCGGCCGGAAGGTCCGTCTCACGCGGGAGGGCGGCTCCGGTCCGGCGGCGGACCTGCAGGACGTGCTCGGGGTTCCGGTGCTCTTCCTGGGCATCTCCGTACCGTCGGACGGCTGGCACTCACCGGACGAGAAGGTCGAACTGGACCTGCTGACGAAGGGCGCCGAGGCCGCCGCGTACCTCTGGGGCGATCTCGCGGAGCACTGGAGCGTGCACTCCCGCAGTGCGCTCGCAGGAGGAGTAGGAAGGCAGAAGTGACCACTCGGACCGACTCGACCGCACCTGCCGGAGCGGGCACCGGCCCCGGAACCGGCCCCGGAACCGGTGCCGGAACCGGTGCCGCCGCGGACCGCCCGATCACCCTCACCCCGACCGGCGGCATCGACCGCGCCGCGCACCACCGGATGAACGAGGCGTGGCTGGCGGCCGCATGGAGCCACCCGACGACACGGGTCTTCGTGGTCTCCGGCGGACAGGCGCTGGTCGAGGACGACGGCGAGGGCAGCACGGAGCTGGTCATGATGCCTTCGTTCGACGCGCCGTTCACCGAGGCCCACCGGTACTTCCTCGGCGTCGACGAGGAGGGCGTCCGCTACTTCGCGCTGCAGAAGGACTCACTGCCGGGCCGTATGGACGACATCGCACGCCCAGCCGGGCTGCGCGAGGCGGGCGTGCTGCTCTCCGCCCGCGACGCCGAGCTGATGGCGCACGCCGTGGGCCTGGAGAACTGGCAGCGCACGCACCGCTTCTGCTCGCGCTGCGGTGAACGCACCGTCATCGCCGCAGCGGGCCATCTGCGCCGCTGTCCGGCCTGCGGTGCCGAGCACTATCCGCGTACCGACCCCGCCGTGATCATGCTGGTGACGGACGGGAGGGACCGGGCGCTGCTGGGCCGTCAGGTCCACTGGCCCGAGGGCCGCTTCTCGACGCTCGCCGGGTTCGTCGAGCCCGGGGAGTCGCTGGAGGCCGCCGTCATCAGGGAGGTCGCCGAGGAGGCGGGCGTGACGGTGGGCCACGTCGACTACGTGGCGAGCCAGCCGTGGCCGTTCCCCGCCAGCCTGATGCTGGGCTTCATGGCTCGCGCCACCTCACCCGAGATCCGCGTGGACGGCGACGAGATCGAGGAGGCCCGCTGGTTCTCCCGCGACGAGCTCAAGGAGGCGTTCGAGACGGGGGAGGTGCGGCCGCCGTCCGGCATCTCCATCGCGTCACGCCTCGTGGAGCGCTGGTACGGGGAGCCGCTGCCCCTGCCGGGGGCGGGGCCACGGGCCGGGCGCTGAGGCCCCGGTCAGGGGCACCGGCTCGGCCGGCGGCCCGGGCCTCCGGTCAGCTCCCGACCTTCTGCTGCACCTGGGCCAGCGAGGGGTTGGTCAGCGTGGACCCGTCGGGGAAGAGCACCGTCGGCACGGTCTGGTTCCCGCCGTTGGCCTTCTCCACGAAGTCCGCGGACTCCGGGTCGTGCTCGATGTTGATCTCCGTGTACGAGATGCCCGCGCGGTCCATCTGGCCCTTCAGCCGACGGCAGTAGCCGCACCACGTGGTGCTGTACATCGTCACGTTTCCCGTCATGGGTCCTGCGCTCCTTCGTGTCCGTTGGTGACTGGGGAACGTGTGAACGGGCCGGACCATTCCCGTGACGCGGGAGCTTCCGTGAGTCGCGGGAGCTTCCGTGAGTGTCGTATGACGATACGGGTCCGGCTGTGGACAAGCGTCACGTCCGCCCCGTACGACCTGGCAGCATGGCGGGGTGACAGCAGCAACTGACTCCACTCTCTTCTCCAGCCCCGACCAGGACGCGTTCACGGGGCCGCCGCGCGACGCGGACGCGGTGCTGGAGGGGCTCGATCCCGAGCAGCGCGAAGTGGCGACGTCGCTGCACGGGCCGGTCTGCGTGCTCGCCGGCGCGGGCACGGGCAAGACCCGCGCGATCACCCACCGGATCGCGTACGGAGTGCGTGCGGGGATCCTGCCGCCCGCCAGTGTGCTGGCGGTCACCTTCACCAGCAGGGCCGCGGGCGAGATGCGGGGGCGGCTGCGGCAGTTGGGGGCGGAGGGAGTCCAGGCCCGCACGTTCCACTCGGCCGCGCTGCGGCAGCTCCAGTTCTTCTGGCCGCGCGCGGTCGGCGGCGAGCTGCCGAGGCTGCTGGAGCGCAAGGTGCAGCTCGTGGCGGAGGCCGCCGCCCGCTGCCGGCTCCGTCTGGACCGCAGCGAACTGCGGGATCTCACCGGTGAGATCGAGTGGTCGAAGGTGACACGGACGGTGCCGGAGGACTATCCGGCGATGATCGCCAAGTCGGGCCGCGTCCCTCCGCGCGATCCGGCGGAGACAGCCAAGGTCTTCGGGCTCTACGAGCAGCTCAAGCGCGAACGTTCGGCGATCGACTTCGAGGACGTGCTGCTTCTGACGGTCGGCGTGCTGCAGGACCGTCCCGACATCGCCGAGACGGTCCGAGCGCAGTACCAGCACTTCGTCGTCGACGAGTACCAGGACGTCAGCCCGCTCCAGCAGCGGCTCTTGGAGCTGTGGCTCGGCGAGCGGGACAGCCTCTGCGTCGTGGGCGACGCGAGCCAGACGATCTACTCCTTCACCGGCGCCACCCCGGACCACCTCCTCGACTTCCGTACGCGCCATCCGCGGGCGACGGTCGTGAAGCTCGTACGGGACTACCGCTCGACCCCCCAGGTCGTACATCTCGCGAACGGCCTGCTCTCCCAGGCGGCCGGCCGTGCCGCCGAGCACCGCCTGGAGCTCGTCTCGCAGCGCGAGGCCGGCCCCGAACCGGTGTACACGGAGTATGCGGACGAGCCGTCCGAGGCGGAGGGCACCGCCAGGCGCATCCGCGCACTCATCGACTCGGGCGTCCCGGCCAGCGGGATCGCGGTGCTCTACCGCATCAACGCCCAGTCCGAGATCTACGAGCAGGCGCTCGTCGACGCCGGTGTGCCCTATCAACTCCGCGGAGCCGAGCGCTTCTTCGAACGTCCCGAGGTCCGCGAGGCCGGTGTCGCGCTGCGCAGCGCGGCCCGCTTCGGTGACAACGACACCCTGCTCGACGGAGCCGTCGGCCTTCCCTCCCAGGTGCGTGCCGTCCTCAGCGGCAAGGGCTGGACCGACGAGCCTCCGGCGGGCTCGGGCGCCGTCCGCGACCGCTGGGAGTCCCTGATGGCTCTGGTCCGGCTCGCTGAGGCCCTCTCCGCCGGGCGCTCCGCGTCGGGCGGCGGGGAGCCGAGCCTCTCGGACTTCGTCGCGGAGCTGGACGAGCGGGCCAACGCCCAGCATGCGCCGACCATCGAGGGCGTCACACTCGCGTCGCTCCACTCGGCCAAGGGCCTCGAATGGGACGCGGTGTTCCTGGTGGGTCTGACCGAGGGCATGATGCCGATCACCCACGCCAAGAGCGACACCCAGATCGAGGAGGAGCGGCGGCTGCTCTACGTCGGTGTCACCCGTGCCCGCTTCCACGTCGGTCTCTCCTGGGCGCTGTCGCGTTCGCCCGGCGGCCGCGGAGGGCGCCGCCCGAGCCGTTTCCTGAACGGGCTGCGGCCGGGCTCGGCCCCCGGCGGTCCAGGCACGGCAGGCGGCCGCGGTGGGATCGAGCGCGGCGGATCCGCCGGCGGCCGGGGGCGTAAGCGCCGCGGGCCCGTGCGCTGCCGGGTGTGCGGGCGTTCGCTGACGGATCCCGGCGAGATGAAGCTGATGCGCTGTGAGGGCTGCCCCTCGGATCTGGACGAGCAGCTGTACGAGCGGCTGCGCGAGTGGCGTTCGGAGCGCGCCAAGCAGCTCGGCCAGCCCGCGTACTGCGTCTTCACCGACAAGACGCTGATGGCGATCGCGGAAACGGTGCCGGACGACGATGCGGCTCTCGCGCGCATCTCCGGTGTGGGCGGTCGGAAGCTGGAGAAGTTCGGAGCGGATGTCCTCGCACTCTGCGCGGGCGAGGAGTTGGAGTCCGCCGACCCGGGATCCGCACCCGAATCCGGCTCGGATTCCGGCACGGACTCCGGGGGCGCCTCAGCGTCCGAGCCCGGACCGGGGTCCGTTGACGCCCCTCCGGCGGCTGCCGCCGAAGCCGTCCCGGAAGCTTTTTCGGAGACGGCGGAAAAATAGTTTGCGCGCGCCGTCCGGAGCCCCATAGCCTTCCGGACGTGGACAGGGCGGGGGCTTTCCGCTCCAACCCATCCATGCTGTACTGACTCTTGCACGTTTGCGGATCGGCTCCGGCTGATCCCCCGAGTCGCCGAGAGGAGGCGAACCCAGTGATCGACTTCATTACCACCACCAAGATGACCGACCGCTCGGTCGTCGCCTCTTGCCTGCTCGGTTCCCGGGCCGACGGCACGGGTCTGTCCCGCGTCGTTCCCGGCGCCGGCGAGCGACCGGCCACGGCACTCGAGGTAGCGGCAGCAGCGGCGCCGGCAGCGGCCTACGCCTTTGCATTCGCGGCCGCCGGTGTCGGCGATGGCAGCCAGAAGACGAAGCACAACCCGATGTGGGCCTTCCGTGGGCTCGAACCCTGGAGAGATCCAGCCTGATCGGCGAGATCAGGTCGGCACCTTCCAGGGCCGCGGAACCCACACAGGGATCCGCGGCCCTTCTGTTTGCCCCAGGGCCCGGCCACCAGCCGGGCCGACAAGACAACAGACATCAACAGACGAGGAACCGGCAGTGCACCCCGAAACGCACCCCCCGTCACCCACGACAGACCTGATGCCGCCTGATGCCACCACGGAGGAACTCGTGACTGCCCCGCTGATCACGCTCACCGAGCTCGACGAAGCTATCGAGCGGCTCGGTGTGACCGTGCCCTGCCGCTCCTACGACCCGGAGGTCTTCTTCGCCGAGGCCCCGGCCGACGTGGAGTACGCGAAGACGCTGTGCCAGACCTGCCCGCTGCGCGAGGCCTGTCTCGCCGGTGCCAAGGACCGCCGCGAGCCCTGGGGCGTCTGGGGAGGCGAGCTGTTCGTCCAGGGCGTGGTCGTGCCCCGGAAGCGTCCGCGTGGCCGTCCTCGCAAGAACCCGGTCACAGCATGAGCACCGCAGGCACCATCGACCGCCCGACGACGCGCGATCCGCAGCAGCGTCCCCTTCCGAAGCAGGATCCGACGATGACATCCGACTCCGACATCCCGAACCACTCCGGTATCGATGCGAACTCCTCGCGTCAGAACAGGACACGACAAATGCAACTCATGCCGGAATCCCTGGCGCGAGCCCATATGAACGACCGCCTGTACGAGGCCGAGTCCGAACGCAGAGCGCTGCGCGTCAGCTCGGCCCGTCGCCTCCAGCGCCGCGCCGAGCGCGCTTCGCTGCGGGCCCGCAGGGCGCTGGCCATGGCGGTCATGCAGTGAACAAACGGAGAGCCGGGGCGTAACGCCCCGGCTCTCGCCGCTGGCGGGCGCAGGCTCCCGCCCGCCGCGGCGCCAGAAGCCTGACGTGCGGGCGCCGCAACGACCCGCCCTCAGTCCCCCCGTGCTCAGTCCACCCGTGCTTGGCCGCGCCTCGTCAGGCGGGTGTCTCGGCGGCGGCCTGTGAGTCGTCCTCGCCGTCCTCCTGTTGCTGGGCGAACCCCGGCACCCAGGCCTCCATCTCCTCCCGCATCCGCACCGTCGCCCCCAACTGGCACAGCACCCCGATGGTGCTCAGCGTCACCCGGTGTATGAGCAGGTACGACGGGGGCAGATTGAGCTGTTTGCCCAACTGGTGTGCCGGAGAGCGGGGATCGGCGATGCGCGCCGCCTGCTCCCGCATCCAGCCCCGGTGGAAGTGGAAGGACTCCGCCCGGGCGGGCTCGATGACGGGCACCAGATAATCCAGCACCGCAGACGGCTCCAGCTCGATGGAGTCCTTGACGAAGCCCTCCGAGCACAGCAGTTCGTACACGGCATCGGCTTCACCGTCGATGACCATGCGCAGTGCCGTGCCGATCACGGGCGGCAGGCCGCCCGGCAGGCGGTCCACGGTGCCGAAGTCCATCACGCCGAGCCGCCATTCACCCCCGCCGTCCTCGGACCCGTCGGCCGGCAGCAGCCGGAAGTTGCCGGGGTGCGGGTCCGCGTGCAGCAGCCCCGTGCGGGCAGTGCCGGAACAGAGGAAGCGAGCCAGCAGTTGCCCCGCACGGTCCCGTTCCTCCTCGGTGCCTTCCGAAATGACATCCGCGAGCGGCACCCCGTCCATCCACTCCGTCACCAGCACTTGCTCGCACTGGTGCACCACCGCGGGAATCACGACGTCCGGGTCCTCGGCGAACTCTTCCGCGTAGAGCGTCTGAGCCTGCGACTCCAGCCCGTAGTCCAGCTCTTCGGTGACCCTGTCGCGCAGCTCGGTGACGAGAGGCTTGATGTCCATGCCCGGGATGAGCGGCCCCAGCATGCGCACGAAGCGGCCGAGTTGGGTGAGATCGGAGACCAGCGCCTCGCCGGCCCCCGGATACTGCACCTTCACCGCGACCTCACGTCCGTCGTGCCAGACGGCGTGGTGCACCTGCCCGATCGACGCGGCAGCCGAGGGCATGTCGTCGAACTCCTGGAAGAGTTCGAGCCACTCCTTGCCCATCCGCTCGGCCAGCACCTCGTGGACGGTGCTGGTCGGCATCGGCGGGGCTGCTTCCTGCAGCTTCGTGAGCGTGGCCCTGTACGGCCCCGCTATCTCTTCAGGGAGCGCCGACTCGAAGACGGAGAGCGCCTGCCCGAACTTCATGGCACCGCCCTTCAGCTCACCCAGGACCTTGAACAGCTGCTCCGCGGTGCGCTGTTGAAGATCGTGACCGACGAGCTCGGCGGAGAGACCTCCGATCCGCTTGCCGATGCCCCATGCGGAGCGCCCGGCGAACCCCAGCGGCAGCGCAGCAAGTTTGGCGGTACGCGTCACTGCCTTGCGGGGAAGATCAGACATTGGCCCCTCCACTTCCAGACGGCTCGGCCGCAGCGCACCGGCAACCGCGGCCGTCAGGCCATTGTGACCTCTTCGGCGGCATCCGCCGAGAGCGGGCGATCCGCTGTCACGGAAGAGGCACCACATGGACACCCGGGGTGGGCTGAGAACTGCTCGGTGCTGCCGATGAGGTGCGGCAGCGCGAAGCGGATCCGGTATCCCGCGGCGCAGGCACCGTCACCGTCGAGGAAGCCGAGCGCATAGGAGGCGATGGCCCCCGCGGCCACCGTCGCCAGCGCCGAGTCACAGGCGGGGACTCCCGAGCGCCGCCTCGCCGACATGCGCCACTGGCCCACCACGAGAGGCCAGCTCGGCTCACGTTCGGCCCGGCCGCGCAGTATGCAGCCCGCACATGGAGAGACCCCCGGCGTCACCAGCGGCCCGACGAATCCCGTGCTCTCCACCACACCGCCGTACAGATGCGGCGTCCCCGCCTCGACGAATCCTTCCGCGGCTCCCGGGTCCGGCGCGTAGGCGTCGAGGCCGTCACGCGGAGCCAGCACCACGAGCCGCACAGCCCGCCCCGACCCGGCCGGGGACCGTCGCCGCGAGGGACGGGAGCACCACGGCCGAGCACGGGAGACGGCCCTGCGCGCGGCCACGTCACGCCGCTCCCCGCAGTCGTCCGGAGAGACACCACCCGGCGCGGTGTCCCAGGGCTCGACGTGGCCGCCGTCCACGACCGCGACCTCTCCCACCCCCGCGGCCGACAGCGTCGCCGCGACGAGGGCACCGACGCGGCCCGCGCCCCGCACCTGCACGCATGCCTCCCTGCGGGCCACGAGCCTGCGCAGCCCTTCGCCCGGCTTCCGGTGCACGACGGAGAGGGAGGCCAGATCAGGCCGGAGCCGGTCGCCGACGCTCGTCGACGCGCTTCTGTCCGCCGTGGCGTCGTCGAGAACCCCCGCCGATGCGAGCCTGTCGACGAGCTGCTCCGCTGTGCCCTCCCGCAGACCCAGCCGGGCGGCCTCCGCACGCAGCTGCGGGAGGGAGCGGGTGCCGTCCATCGACTCCATGAACGCCGCCGTCGCGTTGTCCACCGGGCCGAGCAGCACCGCGTGCGCAGGGGCGACGCCGTACTGCACCGTCTGCCTGTCCCGCCACGCACGACGCAAGGCCGGCTTGATCATCGGATGCATTCTGCTCCGTCCTTCCTCGACCACCTGCTGCCTGGAACAGCATGCGGTTGCCGGTCGAGGCCTGCAGAAAGTTATCCACAGCCTTGGGAGGCAGTCATATGAAGCGAACAGGTATGGGGCGATTGCCTCGAACCCGGCCGGAGGTGGGACTTCCGCTCCCATCAGCGGGTAACGTCGAGGCGTGTCCGCCGACCCGCTGAACAGCGCAAGCCAGCCGGCGGTCGAAGTGCGTCGCAGTGCGCGGCGCAGGCGCACCGTCTCCGCGTACCGCGAGGGCGACCGCACCGTCGTGATGATCCCCGCCCGCATGTCCACGGACGAGGAACGGCGCTGGGTCGGCGTCATGCTCGACAAGCTGGCCGCACAGGAGAGCAAGCGCATGCTGGGCGACGCCGAGCTCGCCGAGCGCGCCGCACGGCTCTCCGAGCAGTATCTCGGGGGACGGGCCCGGCCCGACACCGTCCGCTGGGTGACGAACCAGAACACCCGGTGGGGCTCCTGCACCCCGGCCGAGGGCAGCATCCGGCTCTCGCACCGGCTGCGCGGCATGCCGGAGTACGTGATCGACTACGTGCTCCTGCACGAACTGGCGCACCTGCTGGTGCCCGGACACGGCTCGCGCTTCTGGCAGCTCCTGGAGTCATACCCCCGTACGGAGCGGGCCCGCGGATTCCTCGAAGGCGTCGTCGCGGCAGACCGGCTGCCCCATCTCCCGGCCGCGCGCGAGGAGCAGGACGAATAGGACGGGTCCTCGTCCTCAGCCATGACGTCCGTGCAGCGGGCAGTCAGGACGGTCGCGGCAGCGACATGGCCACGAAGGCCGGGAAGCGCTCAGCGCCGTCCGTCCCCGACCAGCGCACGAGCGCGTTCCACGAGCCGTACGACCGACTCGTCGGCGGCCGCCGCCACTTCGTCGTAGCCGTACCAGCGCAACTCCAGTGACTCCTCACTCACCTTCTCCTGCGCGCCTGGCGGGGCGATCGCCGCGTACTGCACATCCAAGTGCCAGGCGCACGGCGTGAGATGGCGGTCGAGGCGCAGCGGGCCGCCGGGGAGCAGCGCCAACTCACCGATCCCGGACTCCTCCTGCGCCTCGCGCAGCGCCGCACCGGCAAGCGTCGTGTCCTCCGGCTCGCAGTGGCCGCCCATCTGGAGCCACATGTGCAGCTTCCGGTGCAGTGTCAGCAGTACGCGGCCGGCGGGCGGGTCGACCACGAGGGCGCTGGCCGTGATGTGCCCCTCGGAACAGGCCTTCCAGATGCCGTCCTCGTGGGCCCGCAGATGCGCCAGATAGCCGCGGCGCAGTTCCTCCTGCCCGCCGTCCGCCGGAGCGGACCATTCCGTCAGTGTGCGCGTCGCATCGTCGTACAGGCTCACAGCTTCTTTCCGCCGCCGTCGCCCTCGCCGCCGTCCTCGCCCTCGCCGCCGTCCTCGTTGCCGCGGCCGGCCTCGTGGCCCTTGTCGGCGCCCTTGTCATCGGCGTCGCCGCGGTCCTCGCCGCCGTCATCGTTGCTGGCGGCGCCGCCGTTCCCGGAGTCCTCGGCGGCGTCGCCGAGCAGCGACTCGAGCTCCGAGAAGTCCGCGTTCTCGCGGTGCACGAAGCCGTCGGGGTCGTCCAGGTCGTCCGCCGTCGGCAGCATGTCGGGGTGCGCCCACAGGCCGTCACGCCCCTCGGCACCCCGCGCGTCCGTGAGCGAGGCCCACAGCCGGGAGGCGTCGCGGAGCCGCCGCGGACGGAGTTCGAGCCCGATCAGCGTGGCGAAGGTCTGTTCGGCCGGGCCGCCCGAGGCGCGGCGGCGGCGCAGGGTCTCGCGGAGCGCGGAGGCGGAGGGCAGGTGCGGCTCCGCCGCGGCGTGCACGACCGCGTCGACCCAGCCCTCGACAAGTGCGAGGGCGGTCTCCAGCCGGGCCTTCGCCGACCGCTGCTCCGGGGTGTCCTCGGGCTGGAACATGCCCTGCTGCAGGGCCTGTTGGATCTCCTCCGGGTTCTGCGGGTCGAACTGCCCGACGACGTCCTCGAGTTTGGTGGTGTCCACCTTGATCCCGCGCGCGTAACCGTCGACCGCCCCGAAGAGATGCGAGCGCAGCCACGGTACGTGCATGAAGAGCCGCTGATGGGCGGCCTCCCGCAGCGCGAGATACAGGCGTACTTCTTCCTGGGGCACGCCGAGGCCCTCGCCGAGCGCCGACATGTTCGTGGGCAGCAGCGCGGCCTTTCCGTCCGGCCCCAGGGGCAGACCGATGTCGGACGATCCGACCACCTCGCCCGCCAGGACGCCCAACGCCTGGCCGATCTGCGTACCGAACATGGCGCCACCCATGGAACGCATCATTCCGAGCAGCGGGCCCGCCATGGCCTGCATCTCCTCGGGCAGCACGTCGCCCATCGCCGCGCCGACGCGCTCCGCGACCGGGTCGACCAGGTCCTTCCACACGGGCAGCGTGTTCTCCACCCACTCCGCACGGCTCCACGCCTCCGCCGTGGTCGCTCCGGACGGCAGGGACGTCACGCCGTCCAGCCACAGGTCGGCCAGGCGTACGGCCTCCTCGACCGCAGCGCGGTCGGACGGCCCGATGCTGGCGTCCTTGGTGCCCGCGCCCGTGCCTGCGCCGCTGTCCGCGTCCTCCGACGCTGAGCCGCTGCCGGGAGGCCCTGCCGCGACCGTCTGCCGGGCGATGTCCTTGGCCATGTCCCAGTTCACGGGCCCGCCCTCGTACGAGAGCATCTGGCCGAGCTTCTGGAAAGCAGCGCCCAGGTCGTTCGGGTCCATGCCGCCCTGACCGCCGCCGAGCGAGCCGAACATCGCCGCCAGCGGATTGTCCGCGCCGGGACCGCCGGAACCACCGGCGCCGCCGCCGAAACCGAAGGGGTTCGGGGTGCCGCCCTGGCCCGCGCCCTCGCCCTTCTTCTTGCCCTCGTCCCCGTCTTCGGGCTCCTCGGGAGGTACGCCGAATCCGAATGGGGTGTCACTCACGGGTTTCCTCGGCTCTGTCGTGTGGGTCTCGTGGGTCTTCGTGCGGTCGTTCGGTCTGACGGGAGGGTGCGCCGACGTCCGGCTCGCAGGCACGAGCGTGTGGACTACGTTGGACTTCCCGGGTGGCCGAAGTGGACCAAACGGGACACGGGCGAGCCTGCTTCGGTGACGCATGCTCCACCTCCAGCCTAGACACCTGTCAGGCAGGATGGAGCTTGCGCACCTCCTACCAGAAACAACCGCTGGAGACGACTGGTGAGTTCCTCCGACAGCAACGTTCGCGCAGCGCGAACCCCGACAGTCGCCGTCACGGGTGCCGCGTCAGGAGTGGGCGCGCTGCTGACGGAGCGGCTCGCGGCATCGGAGGAGATCAAGCGGGTCATCGCGCTGGATGAGCGCCGTGGCGAGGTCAGCGAGGCTCAGTGGCACACGCTCGACGTGCGCGACCCGGCGATCGCCGACCGGCTGCGCAACGACGGCGATCCCGTGGACGTCGTCGTCCATCTCGCCCTCGACCTCGACCTCGAGACCGATCCCACCGCCCGTACCGCCCTCAACGTGCGAGGGACCCAGACGGTGCTGACCGCAGCGGCCGCGGCGGGGGTGCCCCGCGTCATCCTGTGCACCTCGACGATGGTCTACGGGGCCCTGCCCGACAACGACGTCCCGCTCGCCGAGGACGCGGAGCTGCGGGCCACCGCCGAGGCCACAGCCGTCGGCGACCTCCTGGAGATCGAACGCCTCGCACGCAGGGCGCCCCGCGCCCACCCGGGGCTCAACGTCACGGTCGTACGCCCGTCGGTGCTCGTCGGCGCGGGCATGGACACGGCGCTGACCCGCTATTTCGAGTCACCCCGGCTGCTGGTCGTCGCCGACTCACGCCCCTGCTGGCAGTTCTGCCACGTAGAGGACCTGGTCAGCGCGCTGGAATTCGCGGTCCTCGAGAAGGCGGACGGCGAGATGGCCGTCGGCTGCGACGGCTGGCTGGAGCAGGAGGAGGTCGAGGAGCTCACCGGGATCCGCCGCATGGAGCTGCCCTCGGCGGTCGCGCTGGGCGCGGCAGCACGGCTGCACCGGCTGGGCCTCACGCCCTCGCCGGCGGGAGACCTCGCGTACACGATGCACCCCTGGGTCGTCTCGGGGGCCCGCCTCCACGACGCGGGCTGGCGGCCCCGCTGGACGAACGAAGAGGTGCTCGCCGAGCTGCTGGAAGAGGTCGCCGGGCGTCACACGCTCGCGGGCCGCAGGCTCGGACGTACGGAAGCCGCCACGGCTGCCGGTGCCGGCGCGACCGTGGCGCTGCTGGGTACGGCGGCGCTGGTGCGCAGGGCCCGCAAGCGCCGCGGCCTGTAAGGGCCTGCGCGGGGCAGGCAGTTCCCCCGGTGCCGCGCTTGCGGCAGCATGAAGCCATGGCACAGAAGCACGATCACCCCGGCGAGCAGGCGGCGGCCGACCCGATCCGGCTGCTCGGCATCCGCGACGCACCGCTCTCCGTCGACGAGGTGTTCACGGCCGTCGGCGACTCCTCGGCGGGCGGCACCGCGCTCTTCGTGGGCACGGTGCGCGATCACGACGGCGGGACGGACGTCACCCGTCTGGGGTATTCGTCGCATCCCACTGCCGAGGCGGAGCTGCGTCGGGTCGCGGAGAAGACCGCCGCCGACTTCCCGGTCCGCGCGCTCGCGGCCGTGCACCGGGTCGGCGAGCTGGCCATCGGCGACCTGGCCGTGATCGTGGCGGTCTCCTGCCCTCACCGCGCGGAGGCGTTCGCCGCGTGCCACCGCCTCGTCGACGACCTCAAGCGCGAGGTCCCCATCTGGAAACACCAGACTTTCACCGACGGCACCGAAGAATGGGTGGGCGCGTAGCGCTCTCGTTGAGGGGCGGTCGGTCGGGTGGGCGCGTAGCACCCTCCCTGGGGGTTGGTTGGCCCGCGGAGTGGGCGGCTCGGAGTAGTGGCGTCACCGGGTGAGGCGATCGGCGCACCCGGACGGTGCACATTCCGGTTGCGTAACCGGATCCCGGGAAAGAGCGTTGTCGTGCCGGGAGTTAATCTGCTCATCGGCCGTTCTGCCCGGCAGGACTCGGTCGGACAGCGCATTTCACAAGGGGTCGGGAGGTCTTCATGGCGGCACTCTCCTGGTTGCTGATTCCGATCATGGCCGCGATCGCGGCCGGCGTCTGGGGCAGCTGGGCCAGTCGGCATCGGACGGGCATCCCCGACTCTGCGGGTGTCGCCGGTTACGAGCGCTTCCGCGCGGCGATGGAACGTTCACGCATGGAGGAGACCGCTGCCGGACACCGGCCGGAGCCTCCCGCGGAGCCAGTCGTGACAGCCGCCCGGCCGGTTGCGGATCCTCCCGCCCGGACGGCGGACTGACGGTCCCGTCCCGTACTGTCGTGCCATGCCACGACGCACCGCGACGATGCTCGCGTCCACGCTGCTTCTCATAGCGATGCTCTGTGCCGGGCTGCTGATCAAGGTGCCTTACGCGGAGATGTCGCCCGGGCCCACCGTCAACACCCTCGGTGAGCACGACGGCGAGCCGGTGCTGAACATCAAGGATCACAGGACGTACGACACGTCGGGGCATCTGAACATGACGACGGTCCGCGTCACGGCCTCCGACTACCGGATGAACCTGCTGGAGGCCGTCGGCGGCTGGCTGCAGCACGACAGCGCGGTGGTTCCGCATTCGACGCTCTACCCGGAGGACAAGTCGGCCAAGGAGGTCGACCAGCAGAACGCGGAGGAGTTCAGCGCCTCGCAGGAGAGCGCGAAGGTGTCCGCGTTGCGGGAGCTCGGGATCCGGGTCCCCTCGTACATCATCGTCGGCTCCGTCGTGAAGGACGGAGCCGCGGAGGGCAAGCTGCACGCCGGCGACCTGATCAGCAACGTCGACGGCAAGGCGGTGAAGGACCCCAAGGGCGTCGCGGACCTCGTGACCAAGCACAAGCCGGGGGAGAAGGTCAGCTTCACGGTCATTCCCGCGGCGAAGGTCAAGGCGGCCCAGAAGGCGGGGAAGAAGCCGTCGCCGCGCGACGCGGAGAAGATAACCGTCGGCACGAAGAAGGCGGGCGACGACGGGCGGGCGATCGTCGGCATCCAGCCCGCGACCGGTCACGCTTTCCCGTTCGACATCGACATCAAGCTCGCGGACGTCGGCGGTCCGAGCGCCGGTCTGATGTTCTCGCTCGGCATTGTCGACAAGCTGACCCGTGAGGACCTCACCGGCGGCTCCTTCGTGGCGGGTACCGGCACGATCGACGACAAGGGCAAGGTCGGGGCCATCGGCGGCATCCAGATGAAGACGGTCGCCGCGCGCGCCAAGGGCGCGAAGTACTTCCTCACTCCGGCCGCCAACTGCGCGACCGCGGCCAAGGACAGGCCCGCAGGTCTCACGCTCGTCAAGACGGGCACCATCGGCGACGCCATGGATGCGCTGGAGAAGATCCGCGAGGACGACACCGCCGGCCTCTCACGCTGCAAGGCGGGCTGAGGAAGGCGGACTGAGGGCGGCGTCGCCGCTCCCCAGGTGCAGTTCCCCGGCGAAGGAGCGCCCGTGTCACGGCCCTCCGTTGTCTCAAGGCCCCCTGCCGGTCAGGTTGCCCGGGAGCCTCCGCGGGTCACTCCTCGAATGTGGCGGCCAGGGCCTCGGCCAGCCCCGGCACCAGGCCGGCCCCCGTCAGCACCTCGGTCGCGCTGTCCTGGGCGCGCAGCCGCAGTGCCGATTCGCGCGTACCGTCCCGCAGCACGGCGACGGTGAGCCGGACCTCCTGACGTTCGGGGTGTTCGGCCACCCAGTCCGTGAGCTTCTCCTCGGCGCCTTCCCGCTGGAGTTCCTCCGGCACCGACGCCTCGGCCGACTGCGGGAGCATCAGCCGCTCGACCGTCATCGCGCAGCCCGCGACGGCTTCGGGCCAGGCGATCGTCGCCAGGAACTCGTCGAGCGGAGCTCCGGTCGGCAGTTCGTCCTGTTCCACGGGCGTGAGTGAGGCGGTGGCCTGCGCCGTGTCGTCGAAACCGAGCTGACCTGCGAGTTCGGGCTCTTCTGCGCGCAGCCGGGCGGTGTCGACCAGGGCGAACAGCCGGCTCGGCTGGTCCCAGCCCAGGCCTGCCGCGTACTCGTCGAGTTCCAGCACCGCTTGGGTGAGCGGGTCGGAGGCCAGGGGCGTGCCGTCGGTGGGGAGGTTGTCCATGGCTCTATCCTGCCCGCTTCCACCCCGGGATCGGGAACTGGGTAAAGCTTCGGTAAGTTGCATGAGTGGGCTTACGATGCGGGCCCGTTCCTTCACAGCGATCTTCGAGGTGCGCACCTTGGCTTTCCAGATGCCGGACCGTGGCTCAGGCGGCCCCTCAGGGCCACGGATCAGAGTGGGCCGGCCGTCCAGGCGCGCCCGTACGCTGCTGATGACCGTCGGCGTGCTCGCAGTGCTCGCCATGCTTTTCGTGATGTTCGCCGGGTTCTGGACCGACTGGCTCTGGTATCGCTCGGTGCAGTACAGCTCGGTCTTCACCAAGACGCTGTGGACAAAGGTCGGCATGTTCGCCGTCTTCGGCCTGGTGATGGCGGCAGCCGTCGGGCTGAACATCTGGATCGCGCACCGGCTGCGGCCCCCGCTCAGCGCCATGTCGCTGGAGCAGCAGAGCCTCGACCGCTACCGGATGAGCATCGCCCCGTACAAGAAGTGGGTGCTGCTCGGGGTCACCGCGCTCGTGGGGCTGATCGCTGGCGCCTCGGCGGCCGGGCAGTGGCGCACATGGCTGCTGTGGGTCAACTCCGTGCCGTTCGGCAAGACCGATCCGCAGTTCGGCGAGGACATCTCCTTCTACGCCTTCGATCTGCCCTGGTATCGCTTCCTTCTCAGCTTCGGCTTCGCCGCCGTGGTGCTGTCGCTGCTCGCCGCCGCGCTGGTGCACTACCTGTACGGCGGGCTGCGCGTGACGACGCCGGGCGCCCGCGCGACCGCGCAGGCCACCGGACACCTGTCCGTGCTGCTCGGCTTCTTCGTCTCCCTCAAGGCCGTCGCCTACTGGCTGGACAGGTACGGGCTGGCGGTGAAGTCCGGCGACTTCAAGGCGACGGACAACTGGACGGGTCTGAAGTTCGTCGACGCCAACGCCTATCTCCCCGCGAAGACCATCCTCTTCTGCATCGCGATCATCTGCGCTCTGCTCTTCTTCGCGACGATCTGGCGCCGCACCTGGCAGCTTCCGGTGATCGGCTTCGGGCTGATGGTCCTCTCGGCGATCCTCATCGGCGGGCTGTACCCGGCGATAGTCCAGAAGTTCCAGGTCCAGCCGAACGAGCAGGCCAAGGAGACGCCTTACATCAAGAAGAACATCAAGGCGACCCGTGACGCGTACGACATCGACGACTCCCAGGTGAAGGACTACTCGGGCACCAGCAAGGCCGGCAAGGAGCAACTGCGGGCCGCCGCCGACGACACCGCCAGCATGCGCCTGCTCGACCCGAACGTCGTCTCGCCGACCTTCCAGCAGAAGCAGCAGGTCAGGGGCTACTACCAGTTCCCCGCCGTGCTGGATGTGGACCGCTACAAGAGCAACGACGGCAGGGAGCAGGACACCGTCGTCGGTCTGCGTGAGATCAACACGGACGGCATCCCCGAGAAGAACTGGATCAACGAGCACTTCAAGTACACCCACGGCTACGGCATGGTCGCCGCCAAGGGCACCACCGTCGACAAGGACGGTGCGCCGTCCTTCACCGAGCAGGACCTGCCGCCCAAGGGCGACAAGGGCAAGTACGAGGGGCGCGTCTACTACGGCGAGAAGACCAACCAGTACTCGATCGTCGGCGGTCCGCAGAAGGAGCTCGACTACGCGGACGACTCGGGCGAGAAGACGTACACCTATGAAGGCAACAGCGGTGTCAACCTCTCCAACCCGGTCAACCGCGCCGCGTACGCCGTGAACTTCAACGAGCCGCAGATCCTCTACTCCGGAGCGATCGGCGAGGGCTCCCGGATCCTCTACAACCGGACGCCCAAGGAGCGGGTCGAGGCCGTCGCGCCGTGGCTGACGATCGACGGAGATCCCTACCCGGCGGTCGTCAACGGCCGGATCAAGTGGATCATCGACGCCTACACGACGTCGGACAACTACCCGTACTCCTCGCGCACGACCCTGGGCGACACCACGGAGGACTCGCTGACGGACGGTCAGCGTGCCGTGGTCGCCCGGCAGAACCGCGTGAACTACATCCGCAACTCCGTGAAGGCCACGGTGGACGCGTACAGCGGCAAGGTCGACATGTACCAGTGGGACAAGAAGGACCCGGTGCTGAAGACCTGGATGAAGGCGTTCCCCGACACGGTCAAGCCGAAGAGCTCGATCGGCAACGACCTCATGGACCATCTCAGGTACCCCCAGGACCTGTTCAAGGTGCAGCGCGAGCTGCTGACCCGCTATCACGTCAAGTCGCCGTCGCAGTTCTACAGCGGCAGTGAGCGCTGGCAGATCCCGGACGATCCGACGACGACTCAGCGGAGTGCGGTACCGCCGTACTACCTGAGTCTCCAGATGCCGGACGAGAAGAAGCAGACGTTCTCGCTGACGACGACGTTCAACCCCAACAAGCGGGAGACGCTGGGCGCGTTCATGGCGATCGACGCTGATCCGCGCAGTCCCGGGTACGGCAAGATCAAGATGCTGAAGCTGCCGTCCAACACGACGGTCTCCGGGCCGTCGCAGGTGCAGAGCAAGTTCAACTCCGATCCCGCGATCGCCGAGTCGCTCAACCTGCTGAAACGTGGCGACTCGGAGGTCGAGTACGGCAACCTGCTGACGGTGCCTCTGGAAGGCGGCCTCCTCTACGTCGAGCCGGTGTACGTGCGCGGTGCCGGCACGAACTACCCACGCATGAGGAAGGTTCTGGTCACCTACGGAGAGCGCATCGCCTTCGAGGACACCCTCGGCCAGGCCCTCGACAAGGTCTTCGACAGCAAGGGCGCGCCCTCGGAGGAGACCGATCCCGGCGAGCAGCCTCAGGATCCGCCGTCGTCCGGTGACGCCTCGGTGCGCGAGGCGCTGAAGAACGTGCAGGACGCCTACGACGCCGGTCAGGACGCGCTGGAAAAGGGCGACTGGAAGGCGTACGGCAAGGCGCAGGAGGACCTCAAGGCGGCCATCAAGGAGGCGCAGGACGCCGAGGAGGCCGCCAAGAAGGAGTAGCCGACCGCACCCGGGAGGCCACTGGGAGGCCAGGCCGGCCCGGGTGCGGAGCACTCCGTACCGTGGTGTAGAGTTGTCACACAACGGCGCGGGGTGGAGCAGCTCGGTAGCTCGCTGGGCTCATAACCCAGAGGTCGCAGGTTCAAATCCTGTCCCCGCTACTGAAGTCGAAGGGCCCGGATCCTCAAGGATCCGGGCCCTTCGCGTGCGTCAACGTGTCACACCTCAATCCCCTTTCGTGGCAGGCGGTTTGAGGTGTCTCTCTGTCGGGAAGTCGACAAACCTCTGAAGTGACCTCACCCGGTGGTGGTATTCCAGGTGTACGTGGGTTGCGGGTGGTGCGAACATGGGGTTTATGGGGGACAAGGTGAGGCTCGAAGCTCCGCCGGGTACCGGTACGGGCCGGGCTGGTGTTGACAGCAGGGCCGAAGACGTAGAGGACGTCGGTGCGTTGAGCGTGCTCGGCGCCCAACTGCTGCGCCGTGGCGATCTCGACGGGGCGGAGGGGCCGCTGCGCTCCGCCACCGCGGCCGGCGACCGTGCCGCTGCCAACAATCTGGGCGTTCTGCTCCACCAGCGGGGGAGCACGGATGAGGCCGCGGGCTGGTGGCGCGTCGCCGCGGTCGCCGGTTCGGCTGCGGCAGCACACGCGCTCGGGCGGCACCACCGGGAGTGCGGCGACGAAGTCGCGGCGCACTACTGGCTGTTGCACGCCGCCGAGTGCGGGCACGCGCTGGGCGCCTACGCCTTGGCGGACCTGCTCGATCACCGTGGTGAGGACGGCGCGGAGGCCTGGTTCCGTGCTGCCGCCGAACAGGGCCACCGTGAAGCCGCGTACAGGCTCGCGCAGATCGTCAGCGCCCGTGGGGCCGATGTCACCGCCGAGGGGGAGCAGAGCGACGAGGCGGCGGAGGCCCAAGTACGCGAGGCCGAACAGTGGTTCAGGCAGGCTGCCGCGCGCGGCCACCGCCGTGCCGCGCTCCGTCTCGGGGCCATCCTGGAGCGCCGCGGCGAGCTGAAGGAGGCGGGCCGCTGGTATCTCACCTCCGCGAAGGAGGGCGAGCCGCGTGCCGCCTGCGCGCTGGGCTTCCTGCTCCGGGACGCGGGCGACGAGGAGAGCGCTGCGGTCTGGTGGCGCCGTGCCGCCGAGGAAGGCGACGGCAACGCCGCGAACGCGCTGGGCGCCCTCCACGCCGACCGAGGCGAGCGCCAGGCCGCGGAGCGCTGGTATCGCGTGGCGCTCGAAGCAGGCTGTGACAACGGCGCGTTCAACCTCGGGCTGCTGTGCGCGGCTCAGGGCCGTACCGCACAGGCCGAGCAGTGGTATCGCCGTGCCGCGTACGCCGGCCACCGCGAGGCGGCCAACGCGCTCGCCGTGCTGCTCCTGCAGCGCGGCGACGCAGACGGCGCGGAGCCCTGGTTCTCCAAGGCGGCGGAGGCGGGCAGCATCGACGCCGCGTTCAACCTGGGCATCCTGTACGTCGGCCGGGGCGATCACCGTACGGCCCGGGTCTGGTACGCGCGGGCGGCCGCAGCGGGGCACGCGGAGGCCGCGCTGCAGGTGGGCATCGCGCTCTTGCGGGAGGGCGACGAGCAGGGAGCTGAGGCTCAGCTGCGCTGTGCCGCCGGCGGCGGAAGCGTCGAGGGCGCCTTCCGGCTGGCCGTGCTCCTGGAGCGCCGGGGCCGGCAGGAGGCGGACGGTACGGGTGCGACGGCGTCCGTGAGCAGCCGCGACGAGCACGAGGAGTGGTACGAGCGCGCGGCCGAGCAGGGGCACAGGCGTGCGCAGGTGCGGCTCGGCATGTGTGTGGCGGCGCGCGGGGAGATCGTCGACGCCGCCCGCTGGTACCGGGCCGCGGCGGAGGCCGGCAGCCCCAACGGGGCTTTCAACCTCGGTCTGTTGCTGGCCCGCGAGGGCAGCGAGCCGGAGGCGGCCCTGTGGTGGACCCGCGCCGCCGAGGCGGGACACGGGCGCGCGGCGCTCCGTCTCGCGCTGCTGAGCGCGCGCCGGGGCGAGCTCGAGACGGGGCAGCGCTGGTGCGCCAGGGCGGTCGAACTCGGTCCTGCCGAGGTGGCCGGGCGTGCGGCCAAGCTGCGTGACGCTCTTCGGTCGGAGCTGACCGCCTGACCGGCCGCCCCCACCGCCGGACGGACCGCCTGACCGCTGAGGCGGTGGACGACCGTGCGGCGGGCCGGGCCACGTGCGCTCATGCGCGGGCCCGGCCCGGCTGTACGGAAGCGATTTGCACTGGTCGTCGGCGCAGGGTTAGAGTTACGGCACAACGGCGCGGGGTGGAGCAGCTCGGTAGCTCGCTGGGCTCATAACCCAGAGGTCGCAGGTTCAAATCCTGTCCCCGCTACTGAAGTCGAAGGGCCCGGATCCTTGAGGATCCGGGCCCTTCGCATGTGCCAAGTGTGCAAGCCGCTCCTGTCAGGCCCGCCGGGTTCGCCGCGATCCGCGCCGCGGCCAGCGGAGAGACGGCGTCAGCCGGCGGCGCACTGGGGACAGGTGCCCCGGTAGGTGATCGTGGCGTCCGAGATCTTGAACCCGAAACGCTCGGTCTCGGGAAGGCCGGCCAGCGGGTCACCGGAGGGGTGCACGTCACGGATCGTGCCGCACTGCGAGCAGACCAAGTGCTGATGTGTCCTGCGGGCGTTGGGGTCGTAGCGCTTCGCGCGGCCGTCCGTGCTGACCTCGATCACCTCTCCGATGGAGACGAGCTCGCTCAGCGTGTTGTAGACGGTGGCGCGTGCGATCTCCGGCAGGCGCGCGGCGGCGCGCGCATGCACCTCGTCGGCCGTGTAATGCACGTGCTCGCCGTCGAGTACTTCGGCGACGACTCGCCGCTGCGCGGTGAGCCGCCAGCCACGGTCCCGGAGCCGCTCCAGCAGGTCGCTCATACGTCAACCCTAGCAGTGCGGGCGTCCGGGAAAAGAACCCGTATGGAAGTAGTCGCCTTCTTGACTTAGACAATGTCCAATGTAGGATCGGCTCAAGCTCAGCCCAGCACAGCAAGCAGGAGGAGTACGTGACGGTGCAGGACAAAGCCACCGGTCCGCTGACCACGGAAGCCGGCGCCCCGGTCGCGGACAACCAGCAGACCCAGACCGCGGGCCCGGGCGGGCCCGCCCTGATCCAGGACCAGCTCCTCCTGGAGAAGCTGGCCCACTTCAACCGCGAACGCATCCCGGAGCGCATCGTCCACGCCCGCGGCGCGGGCGCGTACGGCACCTTCACCGTGACCGCCGACGTGACGCGGTACACGCGGGCGAAGTTCCTCTCCCAGGTCGGCAAGGAGACCGAGACCTTCCTGCGGTTCTCGACCGTGGCCGGCAACCTCGGGGCGGCGGACGCCGTGCGTGACCCGCGCGGCTTCGCGCTGAAGTTCTACACCGAGGAGGGCAACTACGACCTCGTCGGCAACAACACCCCGGTCTTCTTCATCCGGGACGCCATCAAGTTCCCCGACTTCATCCACACCCAGAAGCGCGACCCGTACACGGGCTCGCAGGAGGCGGACAACGTCTGGGACTTCTGGGGTCTCTCGCCCGAGTCGACGCACCAGGTGACCTGGCTCCTCGGGGACCGCGGCATCCCGGCTTCGTACCGTCACATGAACGGCTACGGTTCGCACACCTTCCAGTGGAACAACGCCGACGGCGAGGTCTTCTGGGTCAAGTACCACTTCAAGACCGACCAGGGCATCAAGAACCTCACCAACGAGGAAGCCGAGATCCTGGCCGGCAAGGACCCGGACAGCCACCAGCGGGACCTGCGCGAGGCCATCGAGCGCGGGCAGTTCCCGAGCTGGACGGTGCAGGTGCAGATCATGCCTGCCGCGGATGCGTCGAGCTACCGCTTCAACCCGTTCGACCTGACCAAGGTCTGGCCGCACGACGACTACCCGCCCATCGAGATCGGGAAGCTGGAGCTCAACCGCAACCCGGAGAACATCTTCGCCGAGGTCGAGCAGTCGGTCTTCTCGCCGCACCACTTCGTGCCGGGCATCGGCCCGTCCCCGGACAAGATGCTCCAGGGGCGGCTCTTCGCGTACGGGGACGCCCACCGTTACCGCGTCGGCATCAACGGCGACCATCTGCCGGTGAACCGCCCGCACGCCACGGCCGCCAACTCCCACGGCCGCGACGGCGTGATGTACGACGGCAGGCACGGCGGCAGGAAGAACTACGAGCCCAACAGCTTCGACGAGACGAAGCAGACCGACAGGCCGCTGTGGGAACCGGTCGCGGTCGCCGGGCTCACCGGTGACCACGTCACCCCGTCGCACACAGAGGACGACGACTTCGTACAGGCGGGCAACCTCTACCGGCTGATGCCGGAGGACGCGAAGCAGCGCCTGATCGACAACGCGGCGGGGTTCATCGCGAGGGTCACGCGCGAGGACATCGCCCAGCGCGCGATCGAGAACTTCCGCAAGGCGGACGAGGACTACGGCAAGCGGCTGGAGGCCGCGGTACAGGCCCTGCGCGGCTGATCCGGCAGCTCGCCGTAAGAAACCGGAGGGACCGCACCGCCGTGCGGTCCCTCCGGTGTTGTCCCTGGTCCTGGTCCTGGTCCTGGTCAGGCCGGTGATCGTGGCCGGCTGGGTCCTGCTTGTGCCTGTTCGGTGAGTTCCTGGATGGCCGGGCGCATGCAGCGACGCTCAGCTCACACCCCGACGGTCCCCACGGTCTGCGCTCTTGCGGTCCAGCAGCGCACGATGTCCCGTACGGAGACGATCCCGACGGGCTCCTGTCCGCGCAGCACGATCAGGTGGCGGAACCCGCCGTGGGTCATGGCCTCGGACGCCTGCTCCAGCGTCCACTCCTCCGCCGCGAAGACGACGTCGGTCGTGGTGTGTGACTGGGCCGTCTCCTGGTCGGGGTCCTGGCCCGCTCCGAGGGAGTTGAGGATGTCGCGCTCGGTCAGGATGCCGAGCCCGCTGGTGTCGGGGTCGAAGACCACGGCTGCGCCGACCCGACGGGCCGACATCAGAGCTGCGGCCTGGCGGAGTGTGTGGGCGGGACCGATGGTGAGGACGACCGTGGTCATTGCGTCTCGGACGAGGGTGGGCATGTGCGTGGTCCACCTCCTGGAGAAATCTCTCCCGCTCGAGAAGAGATTCACAAGGTCACAAGCTTACGGATCCTTATGTTCACACGGCTTCGGGACCACAACAAGGGCACATGCACCGGCAGGGGAGCGCGCGGTTCCCCGCACCGCGCTCGGGTTTCGCGCAGCGTTGCTGACAGGTTTCGTGCAGGCGTGCTGACAGGCGCACCCGAAGGCGCGCTAAGCCGTCAGGTAGGTGAGCACTTCCTCATGCAGCAGGCCGTTCGAGGCGAGGGCGTTTCCGCTGTGCGGGCCCTCCCTGCCGTCCAGGCCGGTGAACATGCCCCCGGCCTCCTTCACGATGATCGCGGGGGCCGCCATGTCCCAGAGCGAAAGCTCGGGTTCGGAGCAGGAGTCCACCGAACCCTCGGCGACCATCATGTACGGCCAGAAGTCCCCGTAGCCCCGGGTGCGCCAGCAGTCGCGAGTCAGTTCGAGGAAGCCGGGGAGCATGCCGCGTTCCTCCCAGCCGTGCAGCGAGGAGTACGCGAAGGACGAGTCCCGCACGGTCTCGACCCGCGAGACGTGGAGACGTGTGGCCTGCGAGAGGCTGCGGCCCGTGTACGCGCCGCCGCCCTTCGCCGCCCACCAGCGCCGGTTGAGCGCCGGGGCCGAGACCAGCCCGACCACGGGCTGGTCGCCGCCCTCGCCCAGCTCTGTCAGGGCGATCAGCGTCGCCCAGACCGGGACTCCGCGAACGTAGTTCTTCGTTCCGTCGATCGGATCGATGATCCAGCGGCGTGAACCGTGGCCCTCGGTGCCGAACTCCTCGCCCAGCACGGCGTCGCGCGGGCGCGTGCGCTTGAGCGAAGTACGGATCAGCTCCTCGGCAGCCTTGTCGGCCTCGCTCACCGGAGTCAGGTCCGGCTTCGTCTCGACCTTGAGATCGAGAGCCTTGAACCGCTCCATCGTCGCGGCGTCGGCGGCGTCGGCCAGTACGTGGGCGAGACGCAGATCATCGTGGTAGTCCGGCATGTGTGAACAGTATCTACCCACCGGATACCCAGCCACAGGGCAGTGCCACCGGGAAGCCATGCGAGTGCCGCCCATTCGCTCCGACGGACGGGACGGCGGCGAACGGGCGGTCCCGGCAGGGCCGGCGGCAGGCTCCTGACCGGCGACTGCGACCGGTGTCCGCACGCTGTCTTGACAGGACTTGGCGACGCGTCAATTCTGTCCCGCACCCCAGCCGCCGGGTCCGGAGGCACGATGCCTACTGCACGCGAGACATTGCTGGAAGCCGCACACACGGCCGTCGGCACACAGCCCTGGACAGGAGTGCGGATGGTGGACGTCGCCACCGCCGCCGGTGTGTCCCGGCAGACGCTCTACAACGAGTTCGGCACGAAGGAAGGGCTCGGAGCCGCCCTTGTGAACCGCCTGGTCGACGGTTTCGTCGAGGGCGCGGTACGGGCTGCCGCCGAGGGCGGACGGGGAGGCGCCGATCCCGCGGCCTCCTGTGCGGCCGCCGCCGCCTGGATGCTGCGGACCGCTCGCGACGAACCGATCGTCCGTGCTGCGCTCACGGGATGCTGGGGCACCCCGATGCCGTTGCCTCCGGAGAGCGTGTCCGCCGCCCTACGCCCCGGAGAACCGGGAACGCTCGCCGCCACGCTGTGCGAGCGCATGATCGACGGGCTCTCCCAGAACGGCTCCTCCGGCAAGCTTGGCCTGGCGTGTGAGGCGGGGGTGCGGATCGCGCTGTCGTTCGTGGTCGCGCCGTCGGCCGGCCGACGGGACGAGGAGGCGGTCGGTCAGATCCGTGAAGTGGTGGGGGCGTTGATGGCGCAGCCGCGCTGAGCCGCGTTGAGCTGCACCGCCGCCTCTGCCCTGCCCCTGTCTGCCTTCGCCTCCGCTTCCGCGCCGCCGGTGCGCTGCTGCGCATCGTCAGTCCCCTTCGTGCCGATCCCGCGTCGCCAGCAGCCGGCGCAGCGAGTACAGGCGCTGCGGGTCGGCGTGGCCGTCCGCGACCCACTGATCGAGGGCGCAGTCCGGCTCGTCGTGACTGCAGGCGCGCGGGCACCCGGCGGTACCGGGTTCGAGGTCGGGGAAGGCTCCGATGACCCGCGACGGGTCGACGTGGTGGAGCCCGAAGGAGCGGACACCAGGAGTGTCGATCACCCAGCTTCCCTCTCCCGGCAGCGGCAGGGCGAGTGCGGAGGTCGTCGTGTGGCGCCCCCGTCCGGTGACCGCGTTGACGTGGCCGGTGGTGCGCTGCCGATCCTGGGACACGAGGGCGTTCACCAGGGTGGTCTTGCCGACGCCGCTGTGACCGACGAACACGGTGATCCGCCCGTACAGGGATTCCCGTACGCGCTCCGCCGCATCGCCGACGGCCAGTTCGTCGCGGCTGGTGACGACATGGGGCACTCCCAGGGGCGTGTACTTCTCCAACAGCGGCCCGGCCGGGGCGAGATCCGCCTTGGTCAGCACGAGCAGCGGGTCCAGCCCGGCGTCGAAGGCGGCGACGAGGCAGCGGTCGACCAAGCGGGGCCGCGGCTCCGGGTCGGCGAGCGCGGTGACGATGGCGAGCTGGTCGGCGTTGGCGACGACCACGCGTTCGTACGGGTCGTTGTCGTCGGCCGTGCGCCGCAGTACGGATGTGCGCGTCTCGACGCGGACGATGCGCGCGAGGGTGTCCTTCTCGCCGGACAGATCGCCGACGACGGCCACCCGGTCCCCGACGACGACGCCCTTGCGCCCCAGCTCACGGGCCTTCATCGCGGTGACCGTGCGGTCCTCGACGAGGCAGGTGATCCGGCCCCGGTCGATGGTGAGCACCATGCCCGGTGCGGCGTCCTCGTGCTTGGGGCGGTCGTGCGTGCGCGGACGGCTTCCCCTGCGGCCAGGACGTACGCGGATGTCGTCCTCGTCGGTGTGCTTGCCGTAGCGGCGCATCGCCCGGCCCGTCCTCAGGCGCTCTCTTCGACGCGCGTGCCGTCGCCGGCCTGCGGGCCGCCTGCGCCGGGGCCTGCCTGGCCCAGCATCGCCGCCCACATGCGGTCGAAGTCCGGGAGGGTCTTGCCCGTCGTGGCGATGTTCTCGACCTGTACGCCCTCGACCGCCAGGCCCAGAAGGGCACCGGCCGTGGCCAGGCGGTGGTCGTCGTAGGTGTGGAAGACGCCCCCGTGCAGCGGGCGGGGCCGGATGCGCAGCCCGTCCCCGGTCTCGGTGACGTCGCCGCCGAGGCCGTTGATCTCCTTGGTGAGCGCGGCGAGCCGGTCCGTCTCGTGCAGCCGCAGATGGCCCACGCCGCGCAGCACCGACTCCGACTCGGCGAGGGCGGCGACGGCGGCGATGCCGGGGGTCAGCTCGCCGACGTCGCTCAGGTCGACGTCGAGCCCCTGGACGCGGCCGCTTCCGGTGAACGTCAGCCCGCGCTCGTCCAGTTCGCAGGAGCCGCCCATCTCCGTGAAGATGCCGCGCAGCGCGTCGCCGGGCTGGGTGGTCTGCTCGGGCCAGTCGGGGACGGTGACGCGCCCACCGGTGATCAGGGCGGCAGCCAGGAAGGGCTGCGCGTTGGAGAGGTCGGGCTCGACCACCAGGTCACGGCCGAGCAGAGCTCCCGGGGTGACCCGCCAGACATCGGGCTCGCCGCCGTCCTCGGGTGCGTCGACCTGCGCCCCGGCCTTGCGGAGCATGTCGACCGTCATGCGGATGTGCGGCGCCGAGGGCAGGGCGCCGCCGGTGTGACGCACCTCCACGCCCTGGTTGAAGCGCGGTCCGGACAGCAGCAGCGCGCTGACGAACTGGCTGGAGGCCGAGGCGTCGATCTCCACGGTGCCGCCGGCGAGGGAACCCCCGCCGTGCACCGTCAGCGGCAGACGCCCCCGGCTGTCGTCGTCGACGCGGGCGCCCAGGGCACGCAGTGCGTCGATGACGCCGTGCAGCGGACGTTCGTACGAACGCGGGTCGCCGTCGAAGCGCACCGGGCCGTCCGCCAGGGCCGCGACCGGCGGGAGGAACCGCATCACCGTGCCCGCGTTGCCGACGTCGACGGTGGCCGGGCCGTGCAGCCCGGCGGGAATGACGTGCCAGAACTCGCCGGCGCCGTCCGGGCCGACGCCCTCCTCGACGTGCACACCGAGCGCCCGCAGGGCCGCGGCCATCAGCAGGGTGTCCCGCGAACGCAGCGGGCGGCGCAGCCATCCGGAGTCGGCGGACAGGGCGGCGAGCACGAGACCGCGGTTGGTGACCGACTTCGACCCGGGCACGGCGACGGTCGCTTCGACGGGTGCGTCTGCGAACGGTGCGGGCCACAGAGCGGCGGAGGCGGTTTGCTCGGTCATGAGATTCACCTTAGTCGTTCGCCGGACACGCCGGTCGTGGCGTATCCGGCGACGGAGCGCCCCCGCGGAGCCTCCGCGGCGCAGCTCACAGGCCGTACGGCCGCGGGTTCACAGCCCGAGCAGCCAGCGGCCGCCGCCGGTCAGCGAGCACAGCGAGACCGCGTGGAAGAGCACCAGCCAGACCAGGGCGGGTACGTGGGTGAGCCGCGAGAGCTGGTCCGCGTCGGAGTCCGGGGCACCGCCGCGGCGGCGCTTCCCCTGGAGCTCGAATACCGGCCGTACGCCCCCGAGCAGCAGGAACCAGACGACGACGTATGCGAATCCGGCCTGCACCTGCGGCTCGGTCAGCCAGGAGATCAGGACGAAGAGGCCGCCGGTGAGGAAGACGGTGAGCACGCCGTAGGCGTTGCGGATCATCGCGAGCATCGCCAGCAGCAGCGCGGTGGCGCTCCACAGCAGGAGCGTTATGTGGTTCGCGGCCAGCAGCCACGCACCGCCGAGGCCCAGCAGGGAGGGAGCCGTGTAGCCGGCGGCCGCGGTGAGGACCATGCCGATGCCGGTCGGCTTGCCGCGGGAGAGGGTGAGGCCGGAGGTGTCGGAGTGGAGCCGGATGCCCTCGAGTTGACGTCCGGACAGCAGGGCGATGAGGCCGTGCCCGCCCTCGTGCGCGATGGTGACCGCGTTCCGTGACAAGCGCCACACGCCGTGCGGCACGACCGCCGCGAGGGCTATGACGGCGGTGGTGAGGACCAGCCACTGGTCCGGGTCCGGCTGCGTGCCGAAGACCCGGTCCCACAGGCCGGCGATGCTCGTGGTGTCCATTTCTGTCCTTCGTCCTCCCCTGCCCCGCGCGTGTGCGCTGCCCGCACACCCTCTCCCAGAACGGAATGTGCTTCTCCGTGAACGCGGGGCGCTTCACATCAGTGCCGTGGCAGTGTGGCACTTATGTGCGGACGCTATGCAGCAAGCCGGAGACCCGAGGACCTCGTCGCGCTCTTCGGCGTGGAGATGACGGACCCCCAGGAGACCCTGGCGCCCGACTGGAACGTCGCCCCGACGAAGCAGGTGCACGCGGTCCTCGACCGCCCCGTGAAGGGCCTGGACGATCCGCGGCCGGTACGGCAGTTGCGGACTCTGACGTGGGGGCTCGTACCCAGCTGGGCCCAGTCGCCCGAAATGGGCGCCAAGATGATCAACGCCAGGGCGGAGACGGTGCACGAGAAGCCGGCCTTCCGCCGGCCCTTCGCCGCCCGCCGGTGCCTGCTCCCGGCTGACGGTTATTTCGAATGGTGTACGGCAAAGGGAGAGCTTCAGCTGGAGCAGGAGGGGAGGAGGAAGCGGCCGCGGAAGCAGCCGTACTTCGTGACGCCTGCGGACGGTTCCGTGATGGCGATGGCCGGGCTCTACGAGTTCTGGCGCGACGGCACGCTGCCGGACGACCACCCGAGGGCCTGGTGGGCGACCTGCACCGTGGTCACCACCGAGGCGGAGAAGGCCCCGCTGGTGGGGGACACCGGCGAGGACGGTCCGGAGTCGCTGGCGGACATCCATCCGCGGATGCCGCTGATGGTGCTGCCGGAACGCTGGAACGCCTGGCTGAATCCGGCGCGCAGGTCGCAGGAGGACCTGCGGGCGCTGCTCCAGCCGCCGCCCCCGGGGACGATGCGTGCGTACCCGGTCTCCACGGACGTCAGCAACGTACGCAACAACGGTCCCGACCTGGTCAGGGAGTGGACCGGACCCGAGGTCGGCACGCTGTTCTGACGCGGGGCGGGGCCCACGGCCGCCGGCCGACGGCCGATGAGGACCGACCACCGGCCACTGACCACCGGCCACTGACCACTGACCACTGACCACTGACCACTGAAATGACCACCGACCAGTGCCGCTGACCACGGACCGGGCCGGACGGGGACGGGGACGGAATCGGGGACGAGACGGGGCAGGATGGCTTTCCATGACCAAGAGAGCCGCAGCCGCCGGACACGGCGTACCCGCCGGGCAAGCCCGGAAGACGGGGAACACCGCGAAGACGGGGAACACCGCGAAGACGGGAAGCACGGCGAGCCCCGCCACGGACGCCCGTACCGTCCCGACCCCGGCCGGGGATGCCCGTATCACCTGGCACCACTCCGCCCGTGCGGCACACACGGTGCTCGCCCTGGGCCACGGCGCCGGCGGCGGAATCGAGGCGCGGGACCTGCAGGCGCTCGCTGCGGCCCTGCCCGCGACGGGAGTCACGGTCGCGCTCGTCGAGCAGCCCTGGCGCGTGGCCGGCAAGAAGGTGGCTCCCGCGCCGAAGACGCTCGACTCGGCATGGTGTGAGCTGTGGCCCGAGCTGTGCTCACCGGGGCTTCCCGTGGTCGCGGGCGGGCGCAGCGCAGGCGCGCGAGTTGCGTGCCGTACGGGCCGGGAACTGGGCGCCGGGGCCGTACTCGCGCTCTCCTTCCCGCTCCATCCCCCGGGGAAGCCGGAGAAGTCCCGCGCCGGCGAGCTGACCGGCACGGGGCTGCCGGTGCTCGTGGTGCAGGGCGGGCGCGATCCCTTCGGCCGTCCCGGCGAGTTCCCCGAGGGCACCCGGATCGTGGAGGTGCCGGACGGTGACCACGGCTTCGCCGTGCCCAAGCGCGCGGAGACCGGGCAGGAGGAGGCGATGGACGTCCTCACCGACGGTGTCGCCGGCTGGCTGGCGGGGCTCTCCCTCCCGCCCGTCGCGGACCGGTGATGACTGGCGGGCGCGGGAATGAACACCCGCCCGGGATGTGTTCACGGCAGAGTCAGAGTAACGAGACCAAGGGAGCCGTCAGTATGGGTTCTGTCGCTTGCCCGCAGCGTCCGAAGGCCGCTGACCTGGACTGGGCCACGGTCGCGCTTGCCGGCGGGACGACAACCGGGGCGGCGCGCGGAGTGGAACGTCGTCTATTCTCCGATTCGGGCGGGTCCGCTACCGGGCTCGCCGTAGCACCGGAGGAGGTGGGTCCGGTCACCGGGACCGAAGACGGCGGAAACGCCGGGCAGGAGACCGAGGCGGAGCGCAGCGCGCGCTTCGAGCGGGACGCGTTGAACTACCTCGACCAGATGTATTCGGCGGCGCTGCGCATGACGCGGAACCCGGCGGACGCCGAGGACCTGGTCCAGGAGATGTACGCGAAGGCGTACGCCTCCTTCCATCAGTTCCGTGAGGGCACCAACCTGAAGGCCTGGCTGTACCGGATCCTCACCAACACCTTCATCAACTCCTACCGGAAGAAGCAGCGCGAGCCTCAGCGCAGCGCTGCGGAGGACATCGAGGACTGGCAGCTCGCGCGCGCCGAGTCGCACATGTCGACCGGCCTCCGCTCCGCCGAGGCGCAGGCCCTCGATCACCTGCCGGACTCCGATGTGAAGGAGGCCCTCCAGGCCATCCCCGAGGAGTTCCGCATCGCGGTGTATCTGGCGGACGTCGAGGGGTTCGCCTACAAGGAGATCGCCGACATCATGGGCACGCCCATCGGCACGGTCATGTCCCGGCTGCACCGCGGCCGGCGGCAGCTTCGCGGCATGCTGGAGGACTACGCGCGTGACCGCGGGCTTGCACCCGCGGGTGCCGCTCAGTCGCACGACGGGAAAGGTTCGGGCTCATGAGCTGCGGAGAGCCGCACGAGACGGACTGCTCCGAGGTGCTGGACCACCTCTACGAGTACCTGGACCGGGAGATGCCGGACAGTGACTGCGAGAAGTTCAAGGAGCACTTCGACGAGTGCTCTCCCTGCCTGGAGAAGTACGGCCTCGAGCAGGAGGTCAAGAAGCTCGTCAAGCGCTGCTGCGGCCATGACGACGTGCCGTCGGATCTGCGCTCGAAGGTGATGGGGCGCATCGAACGTATCCGTGCGGCCGAGGCCGCGGGCGCCGAAGTCCCGGGCGGTCAGGCCGAGTCGGACGCGGGCGGCGAGCCGTCGCAGTCGCCCCCGCCGTCGGAGTCCGTCTCCGGGCGCAAGAAGTACGCGTGACGCGTGGTGCGGAGGCGCCGCCGCCGCACCCGACGCGTTTCGCCTCGATTCGCCGTGTCAGTACGGGAGTTGGGGCTGCCCCACCCGTACATTCGGCCTCTTCTCACTCAAAGGTGTGAGAACTTCCTGTCCCGAACGGACCATTGAGCGGATGAGGCCCCACTCGCGCCACTGCCGTCCTATTCTCCCCTTCCAACGTGGTACGGGGAGGAGTTTCCGATGCGTGCAGGGCGAGCCGGCCTGCCGTGGGGGGCGCGTGGGCTCATCGCGTGTGCTGCGTCCGGCGCGCTGAGCTGTGCGGGCCCCGCTCTCCTGGATCTTCCCCGCCTCGAATGGGGCGTACTGCTGCCGCTGACCGCGCTCTACGCGATCTGTGAGTACGCGCCGCGCTGCCCGCTGATGGGCCACAAGGTCCCCGGGAACATGGGTGCGTTCTTCCCGGTGCTGCTGACCGCCGCCTTCCTGCTGCCCCCCGCTGCCGCCGCGCTCGTACCGCTGCCGGGTGCGCTGATCGGCCGCGTCGAGCCCGGCCACGCGGCCGCTCGCCGGACCTGGCACGCGGCTCAACTGGCCCTTGCGGCCTGGGCGTCGGCGCAGGTCTGCTCACTGCTGGGCGGCAGCCTGTCGGTCCCGTCCGGTGGCGGGGGTCCCGCCGTCGCGGGTCCGGCGCTCGTCCCGTTCGCGGAGGGCTTCCCGGATGTGCTGTGGGCGGCGGCCGCCGCCGCTCTCGTCTTCTGCGTCGTGGTCACGGCACTGGACGGCGCCGTTCTGGTCGCCGCGGAGCGGTGTGCGCTGCGTGCGGCCTGGCGCGGACAGTTCCAGCGGGCGGCGGCGCCTCATCTGCTGCACGGGCTCGTCGGGCTGATGATGGCGGTGCTGTGGCGTAGCCCGTACGGACCGGCGGCGGCGTTCTTCGTGCTGCTGCCGATGTACATCTGCTGCTGGGTGTTCGCCCAGTACCACCGTGAGCGCGGGGCCCACCAGTCCACGATCCGGGCGCTGGTGCAGGCCGTCGACATCAAGGACCGCTATACGCGCGGTCACAGCGAACGCGTCGGCCGGGCGTCCGTCCTGATAGCGCGTGAGCTGGGCATGGACGACGAGCGGACGGAGGCGCTGCGCTTCGCCGGAATCCTGCACGACGTCGGCAAACTCGGCGTGCCCACAAGGCTGTTGCGCAAGGACGGCCCGCTCACCCCCGAGGAACGCCGCGTCATCGAGCTGCATCCTGAGTACGGGCACGAGATGGTGCGCGGCATCGGTTTCCTCGGGGAGGCGCGTGACGCGATCCTGCACCATCACGAGCGGCTCGACGGCAGTGGTTATCCGTACGGGCTGACGGGCGCCGAAATCCCCGAGTTCGCACGGGTGGTGGCGGTGGCGGACGCCTTCGACGCTATGACCTCCACGCGCAGCTACCGCCGGGCACGGCCGGTCGGGACGGCGGTGGCCGAGCTGGAGCGGTGCGCGGGAACGCAGTTCGACCCGCGGATGGTGTCGGCGCTGGCACGGGCCCTGGACCGGCAGGAATGGTCGCCCGCCGTCACAGCCGACCGGCCGGGCGGAAACGTACCGGCAGCGCGTGAGCGGGGCGAGCGGGGCGAGCGGCCCGAGGCGCGGGGCGAGCGGCGTGACCCGAGTGCGGCGCGGGGCGAAGGGGCTGCGAACGGTGCCGGCGGCGGCAGCGGTTCCACCGGGTCCAACGGCGCCGACCGCGGCAACGGCTCCAACGGCGCCGCCGGTTCCGCGAGTTCGGCACCTCCGTCCCACACCGCCGAGGAGGCCGGCGCGGGGCGGCCCTCGCCATGAAGTACCTCGTCGCGCTGAGCCGTGCGTCCGCCGTGGTCCTGTGCTGTGCCGCGCTCGGCGTCACCTTGTGGCGCGGGCTCGAACAGCCGCTGGTGGCGCTGGCGTTCGCCGCCGTCATCGCGGTCGGCGAATCGGCGCGCGTTCGGATGCCCGGCCGTGACCACGACGGACGCGCGCCTACGAGCGCACCGCTGGGCGCCGCCGGCGCACTCGGCTACGCACTGCTGGGCGAGGTGGGCGGACGGGACACCTCCCACGGCGCCCTGCAGGTCGTCGCCGTCGTGATCGTCGCCGCGCTGGCCGGCAGTGCGCCCCGGGTGGCGCGAGGCCCGTCCCTCGACCTGGACCACGCGATGCGCGGAGTGCTCGCTGTCGGGTTCGCCGCCACATGCTTCCAACCGCTCTACACCTCGGGCGTGTTGGCGCACTGGGTGGGGCGCGGACCGTACTACGCGCTCTGCCTGCTCGCCGTCACACTGCTCACCGGTCTGTGCGACGCATGGCTGGCCGCCGTCTTCGCCGCGGGCAGTACGGGCAGACCCGTCGTACCGCTCCTGCGCGGCCAGTTGCGCGCCCGCGTCGGCATAGCCCCGGCCATCGGCGCGACGGGCGCGGTGATAGCGCTCGCGGTGGCGGTCGCCGGACTGTGGGCACTGCCCGTCTTCTGCCTGCCGCTGCTGCTCACGCAGTTCTCCTTCCGCCGGTACGCGACCGTACGCGGCACGTACCGGCAGACGATCGCCTCGCTCGCGCGCTCCACCGAAGTGGCCGGCTACACACCGCACGGGCACGCGCGCAGGGTCGCCGAGCTGAGCTGTGCCGTCGGCCGCGAGCTGGGGCTGACGGACCCGGAACTCACCGTGCTGGAGTACGCGGCGCTCATGCACGACATCGGCCAGCTCTCCCTCGTGGATCCGGTCGCCTCGGGCGCCACCGAAGCGCTCGACCCCGAGTTGCAGCGCCGCATCGCCCTGCTGGGCGGTGCCGTGGTGCGGCAGACGGGAGTGTCCTCGGAAGTCGCCGTGGTGGTGGAACGGCAGGCCGATCCTTTCCGTGAGCAACCCCTTACAGCACGTATCGTCCGCGCGGTCAACGCGTACGAGGACATGGTCGCCGGGAATGCCTCCATGGAGGGTTCGTTGCGGGCCCTGGAGCGGCTCAGGCTGGGGGGCGCCCGTGACTACGAACCACGCGTCGTGGAGGCCCTGTCACGCGTGGTGTCCCGCGGTACGAGGGGTTGACGCCGGGTAGTGAGCAGGCCCCCGCGCGGGCATGGTTGGATGCGAGAGGGGAACTCCGTACATGGCGCCCACCGTGCTCAAAGCGGGCACGGGGCAGCGGGACGACAGGGCGCCGGGAGCAGGTGCGAGCGCGAGAGCAGCCGGTCAACAGGCGGGAATCAGGCGGGAACATCGTGAGGATCTTCGGCAGGGTGAGGCACCGTCCCTCCGCCTCTTGGCGGCAGGCGACGGACCGTGCCTTCACGCTCATCGGGGACGGACGGTACGAGGACGCGGACGAGCTGCTCACGCAGGCCGCCGACCTCGAACCGTGGCTGTCGGAGTCCTGGTTCAACCTCGCGCTGCTGCACAAGTTCCGGCACGACTGGGAGCAGGCCCGCACCGCCGGCCTGCGCGCAGTCGCACTGCTGGAGCGGCAGACGGGCGCTCCCGACTGGTGGAACGTCGGCATCGCCGCCACCGCACTGCAGGACTGGCCGCTCGCCCGGCGCGCGTGGCAGGCGTACGGGCTGCGCGTGCCCGGGCAGTCACACACCGCGGCGGTCGCCGAGCCGGCCGGCATGCAGCTGGGCAGCGCGGCGGTACGGCTCTCGCCCGAGGGCGAGGCCGAGGTCGTATGGGGACGGCGCATCGACCCGGCACGCGTCGAGGTCCAGAGCATCCCGCTGCCGTCCTCCGGGCGTCGCTGGGGCGAAGTGGTGCTCCACGACGGGGTGCCGCACGGCGAGCGCACCACGGAGGGCGGCCCGTCCTACCCGGTCTTCGACGAGATTGAGCTGTGGGCCCCCTCACCGGTGCCCACCTGGGTGGTGCTGCTGCAGGCCGCCACCGAGGCCGACCGGGACGCGCTGGAGCGGCTGGCCGCGGACGCCGGCTTTGCCGCGGAGGACTGGTCCTCGTCGGTCCGGCTGCTGTGCCGTACGTGCTCCGAGAGCAGGATGCCCGCCGACGAGGGCGACGGTTCCGCGCACGTCGATCCGCACGATCACAGCTCGCCGGGGCACCCCGGCCCGCTGGGCCACATGGCTCCCGGGGGTCCCGGGGAGCTGTGGGTGCCGGAGCGTGAGTGCGGGCTGGCGGCCCCGGGCGGTCTCGTGCGGGGGCTGCTGGACAGCTGGGCCGCGGACAGCCCGGACACGCGTGAGTGGCGTGATCTGGAAGAGGTCTGCTGAGCGCTGCCGGCCCGTCCTCTGTCGTCACGTCCCGGTCGTCACTGCCCGGTCGTCACTGCCCGGTGGTCGCACCCCGGTGGTCAGAGCCCGGTGGCCGCACCCCGGTGGTCGCACCCCGGTGGTCAGAGCCAGGCCGTCCCGCCCAGGTGATCACGGCCCGGCGGTTCGGCCGGCCCCGGGGCTCCACTCGGCGGTCCCGGACGGGTGCGCCGTGCCTCCGGCTACGCTGTGGGGCGACGGTTCAGGTGGCGAGGAAGGCAAGCGGCGGAATGGCGCGACAGCAGCAGGAGATCAGCGGGGAGACTGTGGCGGAGGCAGCCGCGACGGCCGGTTCGGGCTTCGTGGACGACACCAGGGACTGCGAGGCGCGCGAGAACGCCCACCGTGAGCGCGGCACGGCACGACCGATCACCGTCGTCGGAAACCCTGTGCTGCACAAGGAGTGCCGTCAGGTCACCGCGTTCGACGACGAACTGGCCTCGCTCATCGACGACATGTTCGCGAGCCAGCGCGCCGCGGAGGGAGTCGGCCTCGCGGCGAACCAGATCGGCGTCGACCTGAAGGTCTTCGTCTACGACTGCGTGGACGACGAAGGAGTGCGGCACGTCGGCGCGGTCTGCAACCCGGTGCTGGACGAACTCCCCGCGGCGAGCCGCAGCCTGGACGACTCCAACGAGGGCTGCCTGTCGGTGCCCGGCGCCTACGAGGCTCTCGCGCGCCCCGATTACGCCGTCGTGCGCGGGCAGGACGCGGAGGGCAAGCCTCTCGCCGTCGAGGGCACGGGCTACTTCGCCCGGTGCCTGCAGCACGAGACGGACCATCTCTACGGCTACCTCTACATCGACCGGCTCTCGAAGCGGGAGCGGAAGAACGCCCTGCGGCAGATGGCCGAGGGCACGCCGCGCTACGAGACCGTGCCCAACGAATAAGCGGGAACGGGACCTTCCGCCTCGTCACAGCAGGACATGACATATGTCAGCCGCCCGGCGCCATCGGCGCCGGGCGGTGCTCGTGATGTCCTCGCAGCCCCTCCGGCCTGCTGCGTCTGCCGGTGATCGTCATTCAATGGCCTTGTCCATTGGCATTTCCTGGCAGTTGTTGACGCCTTCTTATTGTCACGACAAGCTCTGGGGCACTCCCCACATCTCATGGAGGCACCATGCCCCCCCGACGTACGGTCAGGACCGTGCTGGCTCTTGTCATGGTCGCGGCAGCTGTTCTGGTGGGTTCGGCCGCTGTGGCCACCGCCGGCCCCGCGGCCCCCAAGGACGGCTGCTTCACCTGGGACCGGGACCTCGCCGAAGGTGCTTCCGGGGACGACGTCAAGCAACTGCAGGTAAGGGTCTCCGGCTACCCGGCGAGCGGTGAAGTCATCGCCGTCGACGGGGAGTTCGGGCCCGGGACGAAGGCTGCGGTCACCCGCTTCCAGGAAGCCTGGGGGCTGAGCGCCACCGGCAAGGCCGACGCGGCCACGTACAACAAGATCTACGAGCTGCAGGACGACGACTGTTCGCCGGCCCACTTCTCATTCGCAGAGCTGAACAACTGCAACTCGGACTGGAGCGGCGGAGCCGTCAGCGCCGCGGAGGCCAAGTCCAACGCGCTGCGCACGATGTGGAAGCTGGAGGCCATGCGGCACGCCCTCGGCGACGAGTCGATCAGGGTCACCAGCGGCTTCCGGTCCAAGGCGTGCAACGACGACGTGGGCGGGGCTCCTTCGAGCCGTCATCTCTTCGGTGACTCGGCCGACCTCGGCGCCGGACCGCACTCGCTCTGCACACTCGCCAAGGAGGCGCGCAACCGCGGCTTCCACGGCATTCTCGGGCCGGGCTTCCCGGGCCACGACGACCACACGCACGTGGACCACCGCTCCAGCAAGTACTGGGACGCCCCGGACTGCGGCGTCACCTCTGAATTCCCACGAACTACCAACGCCTGCTTCATTCCAGGAAGGAACCAACCCCCCCATGAACAGAAAGATCGCTCTGCGCGCGGCAGTCGGCGGTTCGGCGATGGCACTCGCGATCTTCTCCACCGCGTACGTGGCGGAGGCGACGACGACCGCCGAGCCGAAGGACACGGGCGCGCTCGCGAAGATGAGCCACTCCGCGGCGGCGAAGAAGCTCAGCGACGCGGGCATCGGCATCCGCTCCAGCGGCGGCTGCTCCGACCGCAACAACCCCAGCTGCACGTCGCTCGAGCAGGTCAACTCGGAGTCGATCGACGGCGCCATCACGCTCAAGGGCGCCAGCAAGTGCGACCTGACCGTCACCGGCGGGACCGAAACGGGCCACGCCAGCGGCGAGTTCAGCCACTGGAACGGCTACAAGCTGGACTTCGCGATGACGGGCTGCCTGAGCAGCTACGTCAAGAACACCTTCACCTCCATCGGTGGAAACAAGTGGAAGTCCGGCTCGGGGAACATCTACTTCGACGAGAGCAACCACTGGGACGTCACGTTCCACAACTGCGGCGGCTGCCTGGACGGCGGCAAGGGCTGACAACAGTCAGTACGAGACCACACGTGGGGTGAACGAGGGGGCCGCGCCGGGCAGCGCGGCCCCCTTCCCGCGCCTCGTGCAGTCGGACCGGAACGGCGTCAGAAGTCGTCGTCGAACGCGACCGAGCCCTCGACGGCGACCTGGTACGCCGAAGAGCGGCGTTCGAAGAAGTTGGTCAGTTCCTGCACGTTCTGCAGCTCCATGAAGGAGAACGGGTTGCGGGCACCGTAGCGGGCGGGGAAACCCAGCCGGACGAGACGCTGGTCGGCGACCGCCCGCAGATACTGCTCCATCGACTCGGTGTTCATCCCGGGCATGCCCTCGCCGCACAGATCGCGGGCGAACTGCAGTTCCGCCTCGACGGCCTCCTCCAGCATCTCCGTGACCTCCTTCTCCAGCTCCGCGTCGAAGAGTTCGGGTTCCTCCTCGCGGACGGTGTCCACGACGTCGAAGGCGAAGGACATGTGCATCGACTCGTCACGGAAGACCCAGTTGGTGCCGGTGGCCAGCCCGTGCAGCAGCCCGCGGGAGCGGAACCAGTAGACGTATGCGAACGCGCCGTAGAAGAAGAGCCCTTCGATGCAGGCCGCGAAGCAGATGAGGTTGAGCAGGAAGCGCCGCCTGTCGGCGCGGCTCTCCAGCCGGTCGGTCGGCCGGCTGCCCTCGCCCTCCTCCATCGCCGCCATCCAGCGGAAGCAGAACTGCGCCTTCTCCCTGATGGACGGGATGTTCTCGACCGCGGCGAAGGCCTCCGCGCGCTCGTCCACATCGGGCAGATAGGTGTCCAGCAGCGTCAGATAGAACTGGACGTGCACTGCCTCCTCGAAGAGCTGCCGCGACAGATACAGGCGCGCCTCGGGGGAGTTGATGTGCTTGTAGAGGGAGAGCACGAGATTGTTCGCCACGATCGAGTCACCGGTCGCGAAGAACGCGACGAGACGGCTGATCATGTGCTGTTCGCCGGGTGTGAGCTTGGCGAGGTCGTCGATGTCGGAGTGGAGGTCGACCTCCTCCACGGTCCAGGTGTTCTTGATCGCGTCGCGGTACCGGTCGTAGAAGCCGGGGTAGCGCATCGGGCGCAGCGTCAGCTCGAAGCCCGGGTCGAGCAGATTCCCGGCGGGACCGCCGGCGGTGGTCTTGGCGCTGGTCATTACTGGCATGCCTCGCAGGTCTCGGGGTTCTCCAGGGAGCAGGCGGCTTCGCCGTCGCCGGCTGCGTCGGCGTCGGCTGCGTCGGCGTCGGCGTCGGCGGCGGCGGCGGTGGCGGTGGCGGTGTCGGAGGCCGTGGCGGTGGCGGCGGACGGCAGGGCCTGCGTGCCGCCGTTGCGGCCGTCGCCACCACCGTCCTCCCCGGTGTCGCCCACGTCGCCGCTCGTCCCGCCCGCCGCGCGGGCGATCCGTGTCGCGGGTCGCGAACGCAGGTAGTACGTGGTCTTGATGCCGCTCTTCCAGGCATAGGCGTACATCGAGCTGAGCTTGCCGATCGTGGGCGCCGCCATGAACAGGTTCAGCGACTGGCTCTGGTCCAGGTACGGGGTGCGGGCGGCGGCCATGTCGATCAGGGAGCGCTGCGGCAGCTCCCAGGCCGTGCGGAAGAGCCGGCGGACGTCCTCCGGGACCCGCGCCAGCTCCTGCACCGAGCCGCTCGTCTCGCGGAGCTCCTCACGGGTGCGCTCGTCCCACATCCCCAGCCGCTTCAACTCCGCTACGAGATAGGCGTTCACCTGCAGGAACTCGCCGCTCAGCGTCTCCCGCTTGAAGAGGTTGGAGACCTGCGGCTCGATGCATTCGTACACCCCGGCGATCGCCGCGATGGTCGCGGTCGGTGCGACGGCGAGGAGCAGCGAGTTCCGCATGCCCGTGCGGGCGATGCGGGCGCGCAGCTCCGACCAGCGCTCGGGCCAGGTCCGTCCGGCCTGCGGGTAGTGGTCGGGATGCAGCACGCCGCGCGCCGTACGAGTCTCCTCCCAGGCCGGCAGCGGACCGTGCCGCTCGGCGAGGTAAGCACTGGTCTCGTACGCGGCGAGCATGATCCGTTCGGAGATGCGGGTGGACAGCTCCCGCGCCGCCGCGGAGTCGAAGGGCAGCCGCATGCGGAAGAAAGCGTCCTGCAGGCCCATGACGCCCAGACCGACCGGACGCCAGCGGGAGTTGGACCGCTCCGCCTGCTCCGTCGGATAGAAGTTGATGTCGACGACCCGGTCGAGGAACGTCACGGCCGTACGGACTGTGGCGTCCAGGCGCTCCCAGTCCATCCCGTCCCCGGCCTCGGTCAGGTGGGCGGCGAGGTTGACCGATCCCAGGTTGCAGACGGCCGTCTCGCCGTCGTCGGTGACCTCGAGGATCTCCGTGCACAGGTTCGAGGAGTGCACGATACGGCCGGGTTCCGCGGTCTGGTTGGCGGTGCGGTTAGAAGTGTCCTTGAAGGTCATCCAGCCGTTCCCCGTCTGCGCGAGGGTGCGCATCATGCGCGCGTACAGCTGGCGGGCCGGCACCTGCCGCACCGCGCGGCCCTCGGCCTCCGCCCGGCGGTAGGCGGCGTCGAACTCCTCGCCCCACAGGTCCGCGAGCTGCGGCACGTCGACCGGGGAGAAGAGCGACCAGCCGGCGTCGGCCTCCACGCGCCGCATGAACTCGTCCGGAATCCAGTGCGCGAGGTTGAGGTTGTGCGTGCGCCGCGCCTCCTCGCCGGTGTTGTCCCGCAGTTCGAGGAACTCCTCGATGTCCGCGTGCCAGGTCTCCAGGTAGACGCAGGCTGCGCCCTTGCGCCGGCCGCCCTGGTTCACGGCGGCGACCGAGGAGTCCAGGGTGCGCAGGAACGGCACGATGCCGCCGGAGTGGCCGTTGGTGCCGCGGATCAGCGAACCGCGGGCGCGGATACGGGAGTAGGGCAGGCCGATGCCGCCCGCGTGCTTGGAGAGCCGTGCCACCTGCTTGTAGCGGTCGTAGATCGAGTCCAGGTCGTCCTGCGGCGAGTCCAGCAGATAGCAGGACGACATCTGGGCGTGCCGCGTACCGGAGTTGAAGAGCGTGGGGGAGGAGGGCAGATACGCGAGCGAGCTCGTCAGCCCGTACAGCTCGGCGACCTCCTCGGCCGCCTCCGCCGAAGCGTCCGCCGCGAGTCCGCACGCGACGCGCAGCAGGAAGTGCTGGGGCGTCTCGATCACCTGCCGGGTCGTGGGATGCCGCAGCAGGTAGCGCGAGTGCACCGTGCGGAGCCCGAAGTAGCCGAAGCGGTCGTCCGCTCCGTCTGCGATCGCCGCATCCACCAGCGCGTCCAGCCGCTGCGCGTGCGCCCGTACGAACTCGGCCGTGCGGTCGGCGATGAGACCCTCGCGGTGCCCGGTCGCGACGGAGGATGAGAAGGACACGGCGCCCTGGCCGCGGGCCTCGTCGCGGATCGCGAGGGTGAGCAGCCGCGCCGCCAGCTGTGAGTATGCGGGCTCCTCGCCGATCAGCCCGGCGGCCTCCTCCGCGGCGAGCGCCCGCAACTCGGCCTCGCCGGCGCCCTGCCGGCGTCCGCGGAGCACCGCCGTGGCGACCCGGCCGGCTTCGGTGCCGGGCAGATCGGCGGTCAGCTCGGTCAGCTCGGTCAGGACGCGCGACAGTGCGCCGTCCCGGTCCGGTGGCGCCGGTGAGGAGCCGGACGCGGACGCCGGTACGTAGGCCGATGCCGGTACGGACGCGGGTGCGTCCCCGGTCCCGGTTGCGGTCCCGGTTGCGGCCCCGGTCACGGTCACGGATGCGATGGTCACGGGATGTGCTCTCCCTCGCTCGGTTCAGGTCACCGGCTCACCGGGGAGCGCACTTGGCGGGCGCGCGAGGGGCATGCCGCATCGGCGAAGCGGCAGACCTTGCGGCGTCCACCGGCCCAACCCTCGGGACCCGGACGTCTTTCGACACGGCCGGCAGGCACTCGGACTCGCGACGACCGCTCAGCGCGGCTCACCCGGAAGAGGACGGGCCTGCGGCACAGAGCAGCACATCGCACACCGTTGCGGGACAGTTCCGGATTCGCACCGGATTCCCCTGCGCGGCAGCGAGCACGAGCATACATCTAGTAGCGAGTTGCGCCACTCGCCCCCACATCTTGTGCCGGGTGAGTCGCAGTTCACAGTTCGAGAGCGAACGCGTGCAGCCACAGGCCGGGATACGGCTCCCAGTCCTGCTCGGGCACCGGGACGAACCCCAGCCGCCCGTACAGCCGGTGGGCCGCCGACATCCCCTCATGGCTGCAGAGCACGAGCCGTCTCAGGCGACGCTCACGCGCCCTGTCCATGCACGCGCGCACGAGGGCCTCGCCCGCTCCGCGCCCGCGCCCCTCCGGCCGTACGGCGAGCATCCTGAACTCGCCCTCGCCGGGCCCCGCGATGTCCGCGTACTCCCCGCCGTCACCGACGAATGAGACCGCGCCGAGCACGGAATCCGAGGCGGTGTCGACGGCGACCAGGATCTCCGTGTGCTCTGCGCGGCGCCGCGCCGCACGCAGCTCCGTCAGGTACGGATCGTCCGCACCGAACGTCAGCAGTCCGTCCTCGAGATACGCCTGTGCCGTCAGCTCGCCGACGCCGTCCAGCTCCTCGTCCCGCGCCGGTCTGATCGTGATGTCCATGGAACGAGCATGCCTTGCCCCACTGACAACGCGGAGGGCTGCCCGTCCTCGCCAGGACGGACAGCCCTCTCACGTACGTCAGTGACTCCCGCACACCTCAGCAGCAGCGGAAGCCGCCGCGGGGATCGCACTCGCGCGCGTCGGTGCGCTCCCGCTCGAACTCCCGGCGGCTCGGCACCCGCGCCGTGGGATCGTGCTCGCGCAGATGCGCCACGTACCGGTCGTAGGCGCTCTCGTCGGTCAGCTCGCGCATGTACCAGCGCACCCAGCGTGCGCCGCGCATCAGGCGTCCCGCCACCGCTGTCATGAGCTCTCACGCGCCCCTGAGCCGCTCGTGGCGCCCGCACCGCCGGAGCCCTCACCATCGCCGTCACCGGCCCCGACACCCGCGCCGACGGCCACCAGCTCCGCCTTCTCCTCCTGTGTGGGGATCAGGCCGGAAGGAGCGACGAGTTCGGACTTCTGGTACGGGACCTCGTTCAGCGGCGTGCTGTCCGGAGCGCGCAGCGCCTTGACGCACACGCGGCCGGCGTCCACCAGAACCACCACGACCAGCAGCGCGAAGAGCGCCGAGAGCACGCCGTCCACCGTCGAGTTGGTCACGATGGTGTGCATGTCGTCCATGCTCTTGGCGGGCGGCAGCACCTTGCCGTCGTCGATGGCCGCCTGGAAGTCGGAGCGCTGCTGGAAGAAGCCCACCTTCGGGTCGCTGGAGAAGACCTTCTGCCAGCTCGCCGTCAGCGTCACCACCGCGTCCCAGACCAGTGGAACTCCCGTCACCCAGGCCCACTTGACCCTGCCGGACTTCACCAGCAGCGTCGTCGCCACCGCGAGCGCGACGGCAGCGAGCAGCTGGTTGGCGATGCCGAACAGCGGGAAGAGCTGGTTGATCCCGCCGAGTGGCTCGTGCACGCCGACCCACAGGAAGTAGCCCCACAGGGTGACGACGATCGCGCTGCACAGCCACAGACCCGGCAGCCAGCTCACCTTGCGGAACGGCTTGTAGAGGTTGCCCAGCGTGTCCTGCAGCATGAACCGGCCCACGCGGGTGCCCGCGTCCAGCGCGGTGAGGATGAACAGCGCCTCGAACATGATCGCGAAGTGGTACCAGAAGGCCTTCGCCCCCGCACCGCCGACGACGGCCGAGAAGATCTCCGCGACCCCGACGGCCAGGGTCGGTGCCCCGCCCGTACGGGAGAGCAGCGACTGCTCCTCGACTTCCTTGGCCGCCGAGGCCAGCGCCTCCGGCGAAATCGAGTATCCGAGGTCGCCGACCGCCTGGGACGCCGACTGCACACTGTCGCCGATGACACCCGCCGGGGCGTTCATCGCGAAGAAGAGACCGGGGTCGATGATGCAGGCCGCGACCATCGCCATCACGGCGACGAACGACTCCATCAGCATGGAGCCGTACCCGATCATCCGGATCTGCGTCTCCTTCTGGATCATCTTCGGGGTGGTGCCCGAGGAGATCAGGGCATGGAAGCCGGAGAGCGCCCCGCAGGCGATGGTGATGAAGACGAACGGGAAGAGCGACCCGGCGAAGACGGGCCCGTCGCCGCGCGTCGCGAAGTCCGTGACGGCGTCCATCTTCATGGTGGGCATCGCGACGACCACACCGACGGCGAGCAGCCCGATGGTGCCGACCTTCATGAACGTCGAGAGGTAGTCGCGCGGCGCGAGCAGCATCCATACGGGCAGCACCGAGGCGATGAAGCCGTACACCACGATCCAGATGACCAGCGTGGCCGGCTCCAGCGTGAAGGTGTCCGCCAGCGAGGACTCCGCGACCCAGCTGCCCGAGGCGATCGCGAGCAGCAGCAGCGCGACGCCGATCAGCGAGACCTCGGTGACCCTGCCGGGACGGATCACCCTCAGGTAGAAGCCCATGAACAGTGCGATGGGGATCGTCATGGCGATGGAGAAGGTGCCCCACGGCGACTCCGCCAGGGCGTTGACCACGACGAGTGCCAGCACGGCGAGCAGGATGATCATGATGGCGAAGACGGCGATCAGCGCGGCCGCGCCGCCCACCGGGCCGATCTCCTCACGTGCCATCTGCCCGAGCGACTTGCCGTCGCGCCGCATCGAGAAGAAGAGCACCACCATGTCCTGCACGGCGCCCGCCAGGACGACGCCGGCGATGATCCAGATGGTGCCGGGCAGATATCCCATCTGGGCGGCGAGGATCGGGCCCACCAGCGGTCCGGCGCCGGCGATGGCGGCGAAGTGGTGGCCGAGCAGCACGCGCCGGTCGGTGGGATGGAAGTCGATGCCGTTGTTGAGCCGCTCCGCGGGCGTGGCACGGGTCTTGTCGACCTTGAGCACACGATTCGTGATGAACCGCGCATAGAAGCGGTAGCCGATGGCGTATGAGCCGAGGGCGGCCGCGACCATCCAGGCCGCGGAGATCTCCTCGCCCCGTGACAGCGCGAGGACGCCCCAGGCGACCGCTCCGATCAGCGCGACAGCGGTCCAGATGATGATTGTTCGTGGACTGGCGGTACGCACCCGGTCGTCCTTCCGTCGGCATTGCTCATGAGGACGGCAAGGACGGTAAGCCACCTCCTGCACACAGCGCTACGGCGCGGACAGCCTTCGGCAGCTCAGGGCCCGTTTCGTTATCTTCCCGAGCGCCGTGGCGCCTGCCTCAGTGCTGGGGCCGCTGGAGGTTGGCGACGAACTTGTAACGGTCCCCGCGGTAGACGGAGCGGACCCACTCGACGGGCTCGCCGTCGGTGTCGAGGGAGTGCCGGGAGAGCATCAGCATCGGCAGGCCCACGTCGGTGCCGAGCAGGCCGGCCTCACGGGGCGTGGCGAGGGACGTCTCGATGGTCTCCTCGGCCTCCGCGAGATGGATGCCGTACACCTCCGCCAGCGCCGTGTAGAGCGACGTGTACTTCACCAGGCTGCGGCGCAGCGCCGGGAAGCGCCGCTGCGACAGGTGCGTCGTCTCGATCGCCATCGGTTCGCCGCTGGCCAGCCGCAGCCGCTCGATGCGCAGTACGCGCCCGCCCGCCGGGATGTCGAGGGCGTCGGCGAGGCGGTCGTCCGCGGTCACGTAGCCGATGTCCAGCAGCTGCGAGGTCGGTTCGAGGCCCTGGGCGCGCATGTCCTCCGTGTACGAGGTCAGTTGCAGCGCCTGGGAGACCTTGGGCTTCGCGACGAAGGTCCCCTTGCCCTGTATGCGCTCCAGCCGCCCCTCGACGACGAGTTCCTGCAGGGCCTGGCGCACGGTCGTACGCGAGGTGTCGAACTCGGTGGCGAGCGTGCGCTCGGGAGGCACCGGGGTGCCCGGCGGCATGGTCTCCGTCATCTCCAGCAAGTGCCGCTTGAGCCGGTAGTACTTGGGCACGCGAGCGGTCCGCGCGCCGCCGTTGCCGCTGCCCGACTCCGGCTCTGCCGCGGCTGTGACCGCGCCCCCGTCCGTGCTCATCGCTTGCCTTCCCGCTCGTGTCGTGCTGCCGTCACCGGTTTCCTCCGTGTGCGTGGGACGTGCCGAGTGCCCCGCTCCCGGCTCCGGTTACGGCTCCGGCGCGACGCCGTGTCCGGTGGTGTACCGGTCTCCGGCCGCCGTTCCGGCTGTACTTCGCGCAACTTCGCGCAGAACTTCGCGGCTCACATCGTGGCACGTGGTCGGCGTCGGGGGACTCTCCCGCCCAGATGTCGTTCCGATAACGGAACCCGCAACTCGGTTTCTGCACCGTTGACACCCCAATAGGTCTAGGCCAAGCTGCGGACTGGTCTAAACCATTAGACCAGCACATGCAGTCCGTTGGGGAGGATGCCGTGAGACGAGGACTCATCGCCGCGACAGGAATCGCGGCTCTGATGGCGGGCGTTGCCGCCTGCGGGACCGGCGGTGAGGCGGAGTCCGGCGCCGACGGCTTCAAGGGGCAGACGCTGACACTGTGGGCGATGGACGGATCCACGCCCAAGCAGTGGGAGAAGGACGTCAGGGCGGCCTTCGAGAAGAAGACCGGCGCGAAGCTGAAGCTCGAAGTCCAGCAGTGGAACGGGATTCAGCAGAAGATGACCACCGCGCTCTCCGAGCCCGACCCGCCGGACGTCATCGAGGTCGGCAACACCCAGACTCCCGCCTACGCGAAGACCGGCGGCCTCGCCGACCTCGGTGACCTGAAGAAGGACATCGGCGAGGACTGGACGGAGTCCGTCAACAAGTCGGCCGTCTACGGCGGAAAGCAGTACGCGGCGCCCTGGTACACGGTCAACCGCACCGTCATCTACAACAAGCGGATCTGGCGGGACGCCGGCATAGACAAGACCCCCAGGACCCGCGCCGAGTTCTTCGACGCACTGGACGCCATCGAGAAGAAGACCGACGCCGAGCCGCTCTATCTCCCCGGCCAGAACTGGTACTTCTTCGACGGCCTCCTCATCGGCAAGAAGGCCGGCCTCATCAAGAAGCAGGGCGGCAAGTGGGTCTCGAACCTGGCCGACCCCAAGGTCGGATCCGCCATGAAGCTCTACGAGAAGTACGCGTCGTACTCCGACGCCCCCAAGGACAAGGACGAGGCGACCCCGCAGCAGGCCGAAGTCTTCGCCAAGGGGAAGACGGGCGCGTTCATCGGCCTGGGCTGGGAGGCGGCCACCGCCGTCGAGGCCAACGCGGAGATCAAGAAGGACATCGGATACTTCACCATCCCCGGTGAGAGCGCGGACAAGCCCGAGGGCGTCTTCCTCGGCGGCTCCAACCTGGCAGTCGCCGCGGGCAGCGAGAAGCAGGAACTGGCGAAGCAGTTCCTCAAGATCGCGCTTTCCGACAAGTTCGAGGGCGCGCTCGCCGAGGAGGGCGGGGTCATACCCAACAAGACCTCCCTGCAGAAGAGGGTCGAGGGCAACCCCGCCGCCGAGGCCGCGGCCCCCGCGGTCGCGGGCGGCGGCCTGACGCCGCTCGTTCCGCAGTGGGCCGCCGTGGAGAACCCCCCGAACCCGGTGAAGAGCTATATGACCGCCGTGCTCAAGGGGAAGTCGCACGCCACCGCCGCCGAATCGGTCGAGGACGAGATCAACAAGAGGCTCTCGCAGAAGCAGTGAGTTCCCGCCGGGCTGCCGGGGTGCAGGCAGTCGTGCTGCCGGAGGGGGTGGCACGACTGCCGGCACACCGGCAGCCCGGGCTCTTCGACCACGTGAGCTGGAGCAGAGATGTCAGTGCGGACCCAGGACGCGCCACCACCGGTGCGGAGCACGCCCCCCACACGGCTGCGACGGCCACGCCCAGACGCCGCAGCCCCGCACGGCGGACGTGACAGGAGGAGCGCCGGCGGGCTGCCGTACCTTCTGCTGCTTCCCGCGCTCGTGGCCACCGCCGTACTCCTGGGCTGGCCGCTGGTGATGAACGGTCTGCTCTCGTTCCAGAACCTCAACATGACGCAGCTGATCCAGCACGTCACGGAATGGGCGGGAACGGACAACTACCGCGCCACCCTCGGCAGCGAGGAATTCTGGCGGGTCACCCTGCGCTCGGTGCTCTTCACGGCCGTCAACGTCGCCCTGATCATGCTGTTCGGCACCCTGACGGGGCTGCTGCTGGCCCGCCTCGGCCCCCGCATGAGGCTGCTGCTCTCGGCCGGCCTCGTGCTGGCCTGGGCGATGCCCGTCATCGCCGCGACGACGGTCTACCAGTGGCTGTTCGCCCAGCGCTTCGGTGTCGTCAACTGGGTGCTCGACGCCCTGGGGTTCCACTCCATGGCGGACTTCAACTGGACCGGCGGGCAGATCTCGACGTTCTTCGTCATCTCGCTGCTCATCGTCTGGACGTCCGTGCCGTTCGTCGCGATCAATCTCTACGCCGCGACGACGACCATCCCCAAGGAGCTGTACGAAGCGGCGTCGCTGGACGGTGCGAGCGCCGCGCAGAGCTTCGCGACGGTCACGCTTCCCTTCCTCAAGCCCTTCCTCCTGGTGACGACCTTTCTCGAAGTCATCTGGATCTTCAAGGCGTTCCCGCACATCTTCGCGATCAACGAAGGCGGCCCCGACCGGCTCACCGAGACGCTGCCCGTCTACGCCTTCGTCGAGGGCGTCGGGAACCAGCATTACGGCATGGGGGCTGCCATCTCCGTCCTCACCATCCTGATCCTGCTGGCGCTGATGTCGTACTACCTGCGCATCGCGATGCGCCAAGAGGAGGACGAGAAGTGAACCTTGCACGCAACTGGGCCCGTGTCTGGCCCAACGCGACGGCGCTCGTGCTCTTCGCGGGCTTCGTCTTCCCCGTCTACTGGATGTTCAGCACGGCGTTCAAACCGGACAGCGACATCGTCACCGACAGCCCGGTCTGGTTCCCCTCCCGTCCCACCCTCGAACACTTCGCCACAGCGGTACGGGCGGAGAACTTCTGGACACTCGTGCGCAATTCGGTCACCGTGACGCTCGTCGCCGTCGGACTGGCGCTGCTCATCGCGCTCTTCGCCGCCTTCGCCCTGGCGCGTATGCGCTTCGCGGGACGCAGGAGCATCGTCCTCACCTTCATGGTCGCCCAGATGGCGCCCTGGGAGGTCATGGTGATCGCGATCTACATGACCGTGCGGGACGCCGACATGCTCAACAGCCTCGTCCCGCTCACGCTCTTCTACACGGTGATGGTGCTGCCGCTGACGATCCTGATGCTGCGGGGTTACGTCGCCGCCGTACCGAAGGAGCTGGAGGAGTCGGCGATGGTGGACGGCTGCGGACGGACACAGGCGTTCCGCCGGGTGATCTTCCCGCTGCTGGCCCCGGGCGTGATGGCCACGTCGCTGTTCGGATTCATCACGGCGTGGAACGAGTTCCCGATGGTGCTCATCCTCAACAAGGACGCGCAGGCACAGACGCTGCCGTTGTGGCTCTCCGGATTCCAGACGGCGTTCGGGGACGACTGGGGCGCCACCATGGCAGCCGCCTCGCTCTTCGCCCTGCCGATCCTGCTGCTCTTCCTCTACTTGCAGCGCAAGGCCGTCAGCGGGCTCACCGCCGGCGCGGTGAAGGGATAGGTGAGGCACGGGCAGCAGACGGACGGACGACGAGCCGCACACGGGCCCGCGGCCGATCCCCCGGCAAAGGGCCACCAGTGAAGGGACAATGCGCCACATGACCACGCTCGCAACCGGCACCGAGAGCCTCACCCGTGACGCCCTCACCGTGCTCCAGCCCGGCTTCACCGGCACCAGCGCACCCGGCTGGCTGCTGCGGCAGCTCAGCGAAGGTCTCACTTCCGTGGGCCTGTTCGGACGCAACATCGAATCGCCGGAGCAGCTCGCCGCCCTCACCGCCCAGCTGCGCGAGGTCCGGCCCGAGGTGCTGGTCGCGATCGACGAGGAGGGCGGCGACGTGACCCGCCTGGAGGCCCGTACGGGGTCGTCCTTCCCCGGGAACCTCGCCCTGGGGCACGTCGACGACGTGGCCCTCACCCGTGCCGTGGCGCACGAGCTGGGCCGCCGCCTCGCCGCTTGCGGAGTCAACCTCAACTGGGCGCCGTCCGCCGACGTCAACTCCAACGCCGACAACCCCGTCATCGGGGTCCGCTCCTTCGGCGACGACCCGGGACTCGTCGCCAGGCACACCGTCGCGTACGTCGACGGGCTGCAGGCCGCCGGAGTCGCCGCCTGCGTGAAGCACTTCCCGGGGCACGGCGACACCGCGGTCGACTCACACCACGCGCTGCCGCGCATCGACGCCGACATGGCCACACTCCGCGAACGAGAACTCGTCCCGTTCCAGGCCGCGATCGACGCCGGCGCCAAGGGGGTGATGAGCGCGCACATCCTGCTGCCCGCCCTCGACACGTCCCTGCCGGGCACGCTCAGCCCCGCGGCACTCATGGGGCTGCTACGCGCGTCACAGGAGGAGGGCGGTCTCGGCCACACGGGCCTGATCGTCACCGACGGGATGGAGATGCAGGCCATCTCCGGCACCTACGGCCTGGAACGGGGCAGTGTCCTCGCCGTCGCCGCGGGAGCCGACGCCCTGTGTGTCGGCGGGGGACTGGCCGACGAGGACACGGTGCTCCGCCTGCGCGACGCACTCGTACGGGCAGTGCACGACGGCGAGTTGACCGAGCAGCGCCTCGCCGGAGCTGCCGCGCGCGTACGGGTGCTCGCGAGCTGGACGAGGTCCGCCGGCACCGCCGCCCGGGAGGAGGGGCCCGCGGCGCACGCGGAATCCGGTGCCTCCGGGGTCGGGCTGGAGGCCGCCCGCCGGGCCCTGCGCGTCACGGTCCGCGATCCCCGCGGACAGCGCGAACCGCTCACAGCGCCGCCGTTCGTCGCGTCGTTCACACCGGCGGCGAACATCGCCGTCGGCGGTGAGACTCCGTGGGGCGTCGCCGCCGAACTGGCGCGGCTGCTTCCGGGCACCGCCACCGCGACGTACGGCCCCGGCGAAGCCGGCCCGGCCGGTCCCGCCACGGACGGGACCCCCGGACTGGCGGCAAGCGTGCTCGCCGATGCGGGGAACCGTAGGATCGTCGCCGTGGTGCGCGACGTGCACCGTCATCCGTGGATGGCCGGGGCGCTGGACGCACTGCTCGCGGCACGCCCCGAGACCGTCGTGGTCGAAATGGGGGTGCCGCAGGCGCCGGCGGGCGGAGCGCTGCACATCGCCACGCACGGAGCCGCCCGCGTGTGCGGACGGGCCGCCGCTGAGGTCATCGCCGGTGGGGCCACCCCCGGCTGAGGCCGGGCGGGGGACTGCCCGCCGCGTCCGTCCGTCCGTCAGTCCGCCCGTCCCCGCCCGCCGCCCGCCGTACGTCCGCTCGTGAGTCACCCAGCACCCGTCACCTCAACCGGAGGCAGCCAGCATGTCCGCCACGTCGGCATCGACACCCGAGCAGTCTTCGTCGACGGACGGGATCGGCAGCGCGCCGGGCCGCGTCATGTCCGGCGAGATGGCCGAACAGCCGGCCGTGCTGCGCCGCATCCTCACCGAGGGAGCGCCCAGGATCCGGGAGATCGCCGAGGAGATCGCGGCCCGCAGCCCGCGCTTCGTACTGCTGACGGCGCGGGGCACGTCCGACAACGCGGCGCTCTACGCGAAGTATCTGCTGGAGATCCTGCTGGGCAAGCCGTGCGGCCTCACCTCGATGTCCACGACCACCGCATACGGCGCCAGGCCGGACCTCACCGACTGCCTCGTCATCACCGTCAGCCAGTCGGGCGGCTCCCCGGACCTCGTCGCCTCCACCAGGGCCGCGCGTGAAGCGGGCGCGCTCACCCTGGCGGTCACGAACAACTCCGCGTCCCCGCTGGCAGAGGTCAGCGAATTCCACATCGACGTGCTCGCAGGCGAGGAGAAGGCCCTTCCGGCGACGAAGACCTACACGGCCGAACTCCTCGCCCTCTACCTCTTCGTGGACGGCATGCGCGGCGGCCAGGGCGCGGCGAAGGCCGAGCTGCTGCCGGATCTGGCGCAGTCGGTGCTCGACCGCCGGCCGGAGGTCAAGGCGCTCGCAGGGCGCTACAGGTTCGCCGGGCGCATGGTGCTCACCTCCCGCGGATACGGCTATCCGACCGCGAAGGAGGCGGCGCTGAAGCTGATGGAGACCAGCTACATCCCCGCCCTCTCCTACTCGGGCGCCGACCTGCTGCACGGCCCGCTGGCCATGGTCGACAACATCTCGCCCGTCATCGCCGTGGTCACGGACGGAAAGGGCGGTGAGGCGCTGCAGCCCGTCCTCGACCGGCTGCGCGACCGCGGCGCGGATCTCGTCGTCATCGGCAGCCGTGCCGAAGTGGACCGCGCGTCCGCGGGTTTCGCCCTCCCCACGGAAGGCCTGCCGGAGGAGCTGCAGCCGATCCTCGAGATCATCCCGCTGCAGATGCTCGCGTACGAGGTCACCATCGCCCGCGGCCAGGACCCGGACGCGCCCCGCGCGCTGGCCAAGGTGACCGAGACCCGCTGAGCGAGCGCGCGCCGCATGCCCTGCGCGGTCCTGCGCGGTATCCGTAGCGGGTTTCGTACGTACGCGGGGAGACCGGCTCCGGACCTTCGGCGCCCGGACACACGTCGGGCCACGGCGCCGGAGCGGGACCCTCAACCCGCCCGGCACCGCAGCCCGATGCCGGAGACCACGGCGCGATCAGGGCAGACGACGCCCGGGTCTCTCTCTGCCCTCCTGTGCGGGGAGGGCAGAAGCCTCTGTTACTACGGGTTCATTGTGGACTAGACCACTCTGAATGTCCATGCCACAGCAAAAGTTCATCAGGAGTGGACGAATTCTCGGCCGATCCGCGACGGATTCCGTCGGTCCACGACCGGACCCGGAGTGCGAGACCGGTGAAGCCGCCCCCGGCGTACGGCACGGCCCGCCGGTAGGCTCGCCGGTGTGCCCTCCATGAACGACCTCGTACGCCAGCACACGGCCCTTTCGGACACCGATCTGGAGTGGCTGCACCTGCTGATCTCCGAGTGGCAGCTGCTCTCGGATCTCTCCTTCGCGGACCTCGTGCTGTGGGTGCCCACGAGGGACGGCACGCGCTATGTGTCCGTCGCCCAGATGCGGCCGAACACCGGGCCGACGTCCCACCAGGACGACATGGTGGGCCACCTCGTGCCGCGCGGCCGGCGTCCGCTGCTGGACGCCGCGCTCGACGAGGGCCGGATCGTGCGCGAGGGCGACCCGGAGTGGCGCGAGGAGGTGCCCGTACGGGTCGAGTCGATCCCCGTGTGCAGGGAGGGCCGCGTCCTCGGCGTTATCGCCCGCAACACCAACCTGCTGACGGTCCGCACCCCGAGCCGGCTCGAACTCACCTATCTGCAGAGCGCGTCCGACCTCGCCCAGATGATCGCGGCAGGCGCCTTCCCCTTTCCCGGCCAGCAGCTCGACATCGACCATCTGCCGCGCGTCGGCGACGGGCTGATCCGGCTCGACTCCGACGGCATCGTCCAGTACGCAAGCCCCAACGCCCTCTCCGCCTACCACAGGCTGGGCCTCGCCACCGAGATCGTGGGGCTCCACCTCGGCCAGGTCACCGCGGAACTCGCGCCCTCCAGAGCTCCCGTCGACGAGGCCCTGGTGAAGCTCGCAAGCGGATGGGCGCCGCGCGGCGCGGAGGTCGAGGCGAAGGACTGCGTCGTACAGCTGCGGGCCATCCCGCTCGAACCCAAGGGCGCCCGCATCGGCTCCCTCATCCTGCTCCGCGACATCACCGAAGTGCGCCGCCGCGAGCGGGAACTGATGACGAAGGACGCGACGATCCGTGAGATCCACCACCGGGTGAAGAACAACCTGCAGACGGTCGCCGCGCTGCTGCGTCTCCAGGCCCGCCGCATGGACTCCGACCGCGGCCGCAACGCGCTCAACGAGGCCGTGCGGCGGGTCGGTTCGATCGCCATCGTGCACGAGACGCTCTCCCAGACCCTGGACGAGAGCGTCGAGTTCGACGAGATCGCCGACAGGGTGCTGGCGATGGTGGCCGAGATCTCGCCCGGCCGCGTGACCGGTCACCGCACGGGCCACTTCGGCGTGCTGGAGGCGGAGGTCGCCACACCGCTGTCCATGGTGCTGACGGAGGTCCTGCAGAACGCCCTTGAGCACGGCTTCGGCCCCGGCGAGCAGGGCACCATCGAGGTCGGCGCGGTGCGTACGGCGGGTACGGGCAAGGCCAAGGAGACGGGGCGCCTGCTGGTCACCGTCCAGGACGACGGGCGCGGCCTGCCCGAGGGCTTCGAGCCCAAGCAGACCGGCAACCTGGGGCTGCAGATCGTACGGACGCTGGTGGAGGGCGAGTTGGGCGGCGAGTTCGACATGCTCCCCGCCCCCGGCCGCGGCACCCGCGTGGTCTTCGACCTTCCCGTCTCGGTCGAGAAGCGTGAACGCTGAGGCGGGAAGAGGGCGTTGACAGCAGGACCTGAGTGAGGGCCGCTGACGGACGTCCTTGAGAAAGCGTACGGAAGCGACATAGGCCGGCCCGGTCCCCGCGGGGACCGGGCCGGCCTATGTCTCATGTCTTACGTTTACGCGGTGCGCTTCGTGGCACTGCGCGCTGCGGCTCGGGATGCAGCAAGGGGCCAGGTGTGGGCGTCAGTCTCAGGCGGTCGCGGCGTTGTTCCGCGCCCGGTTGCGAGCGGCACGGCGCTTCATCGCGCGGCGCTCGTCCTCGCTGAGGCCCCCCCAGACACCGGAGTCCTGACCGGACTCCAGCGCCCACTGCAGGCACTGCTCCATGACGGGGCAGCGGCGGCAGACGGCCTTCGCTTCCTCGATCTGCAGCAGCGCAGGACCGGTGTTGCCGATGGGGAAGAACAGCTCGGGGTCTTCCTCGCGGCAAACGGCGTTGTGACGCCAGTCCATGGCTGCTACCTCTCCTCGTGAGTGTGCTGGCTTGTGAATGTGAACGCTTTCACGAATCCTCCCGCAAGGGAAGGGATGCCGATCAACTGTGATGCGGGTCCCAGTGGAATGAGAGAGAGGATTCGGGCGCCTGGGGGCCGCCGTGAGGGGCCGCCCGATCGCCATGAAGAGACTCGCAAACCTCAGCGGCGGATACAACCCCTTCCGCTAAGTTTTTTTTGATTCCTTGGTGTCGCATCACTCACAGTCGTACTTCCAGGGGGTGGACCCTGGCCTAAACGTTCGAGTGGAAGGACTTTTGGGTCTTCGACTTAAGCAATCACACGCAGTGCACGGCGTACGCCTGTGAAGTTCACGCTGTTCCGCACTCCCAGGTGGTCACCGTCCATCTGAAAGGGCAGTGGAACCTGCGAATGCAAGGTGAAGTCACTCACGTCGTGCAGGGTTACCGCGTGTTTGCCTCGTGGTCCGCGCTCGGGGCTGGAGGTGAGGAGCTGGGTGCCGTACCGGCTCATCGCCAGCGGCGTCAGCCGTGAGAGTCCGAGCACGTCGAGAGCGGTGTCGAAGGACGCTCGCGGGGCGGCGTAGACGGGACGGTTGCCCAGGTAGGTCCACGGCGCGGTGTTGCAGACTATCGACGCCACGAGGTCCTCGACGGGCTCCTGGCCCTCCCGTTCCAGTCGGATCGTGCCGCGGCTGCGGTGCTGTTCCTTCGCGAACTGCTTCAACACCTGCCGTACGTACAGGGCGTGGGTGGAGCGCTTGCCGAGTTCCCTCTTCTGTTCGACGCGGCCCACCACTCCCGCGTCGAAGCCGAGGCCGGCGCAGAAGGTGAACCAGCGCGGCCGCAGGCCCGCGTCGTCGGTGTCCGGCACTCCCGACGCCAGGCCGAGACCGATGGTGCGTTCGCGGCCCGACTCGATGGCGTCGAGGAGTTGGCCGGTCGCCTCGACGGCGTGGTTGGGGAGACCGAGGGCACGGGCGAAGACGTTGGTGGAGCCGCCGGGCACGACGGCGAGGCGGGGGAGCCGCTCCGGGGCGGGGCCCTGGTGCAGCAGGCCGTTGACGATCTCGTTGACGGTGCCGTCGCCGCCGAGCGCGATGACCAACTCGGTCTCGCCGTTCTGCGCCGCCAGCCGGGCCAGTTCACGGGCGTGGCCGCGGGACTCGGTGGTCGCCACGTCAAGCTTGAGGTCGCTCGCGAGTGCGTGGGTGATCACTTCGCGGGTCCGCAAGCTGGTGGTGGTGGCTACCGGGTTGACGACGAGGAGTGCGCGCATGGAGGGCAGCGTACCTATCCGCGGGGGAGAGGCCCCGGCCGTTGCGGACGTATCCACATGGAGGGCTACGCTCTTCACCGTGCCTCCCCGAAACGAGACCCCCACGCCCTCGGACCGTCCTCGGCGGCTCACTGCCGCTGCCGTGCTGACCGCACTCGAAGGGGCGGTCGTCGCCGCGTTCGGTGTCGTCTCGCTGGTGAAGCTGGTTACGGACAAACCGGATGGAATGGTGCAGGCGGTCACGATGGCGGTGACCGTGCTGGCGCTGTCCGTGCTGCCGTTGGCCGCCGCCCGGGGGCTGTGGCTGTGCCGGCGGTGGAGCCGGGGCCCGTCGATGATCGTGCAGCTGATCGCACTGCCGACCGGCTACCAGATGGCGCAGAACGGCGGAGTGTGGACTGCCGGGGGCGTCGTCATCGCGCTGACGGGAGTCGCGGTGCTCGGCTGCCTCATCAACCCCACGGCGACCGAGGCGCTGGGTATCGGCCCGCGCGACGCGTAGCCGCCTCGCGGGGCCCGACGGAACGCGTCCCTCCGCGCGAAATGGGTTCGCGAAGGGCCGGCCGGCGGGGGCCGGTAAGTCGACGAGTCGACGCGGCGACACAGGTGCCGTGGGTGCGTCGATCGCGCGCATTGCGGAGCCCGCGTCACGTCCGTGAGCGGCAGTGCGGCACGAAGGTGCCGGGACTCATGACGCCCGCACCGCCCGCCCTCGGTGCGGGCGGGCGGTGCGGGCGGTGGTCTTCGTAGCCGGAGGCGCCGGTCACTCCTCGACGAGGAGCCTGTCGCGAAGCTGCGCCAACGTCCGTGCCAGCAGCCGCGATACGTGCATCTGCGAGATGCCGACCTCCTGCGCGATCTGCGACTGGGTCATGTTGCCGAAGAAGCGCAGCAGCAGGATCTTCTTCTCGCGCGGCGGCAGTTCCTCCAGGAGCGGCTTGAGCGATTCGCGGTACTCCACTCCTTCGAGGGCGTCGTCCTCGGCGCCCAGGGTGTCCGCGACGGCCGGCGACTCGTCGTCGGTGTCGGGAACGTCGAGGGAGAGGGTGCTGTAGGCGTTGGCGGACTCGAGGCCCTCCAGCACCTCCTCCTCAGAGATCGAAAGCCGCTGGGCCAGCTCGTGCACCGTCGGGGCCCTGCCGTGCAGTTGGGACAGCTCGGCCGTCGCGGAGGTGAGTGACAGGCGCAGTTCCTGGAGACGGCGCGGGACACGCACGGCCCAGCCCTTGTCGCGGAAGTGCCGCTTGATCTCGCCGACGACGGTGGGGGTGGCGTACGTGGAGAACTCCACGCCGCGCTCCGGGTCGAAGCGGTCGACGGACTTGATCAGACCGATCGTCGCGACCTGCGTCAGGTCGTCGAGAGGTTCCCCGCGGTTGCGGAATCGGCGGGCCAGGTGCTCGACCAGCGGCAGGTGCATGCGCACGAGGTGGTTGCGCAACTCGGCCCGCTCGGGGGAGCCGTCGGGCAGATTGCGCAGGGCGATGAACATGGCCCGCGCTCCGCTGCGGTCGTGCGGGTCGAAGTGCGCGAACTGGGCAGCCCGTGCCGTACGCGCGCCGGGCTGGCCGTGTTCGTGTCCGTGCGCGGTGTCGTGTCCGTGCGTCTCCTGCTGCTGCATGTCCATCGCGTCCGCCCGCTCTGCCTGCTCCGGTCGCTGACTGCTGGGGTCGGCGGGGTGCGGCCTGGCCTGCTCAGGCACGACCGGGTCGGCCGCCGCACCGATGCGGCCTGCCCAATGCTCCCGTGCCTCGTGGTCAGTCACGGCGCTCCGGGGCCCGCACCGCGCTTCTTGTGCAGGCTGATGCTGACCGTACGGTCGTCGGACACCGCCGAATCCACCTCGCCGGCCAGGGCGGAGAGCACCGTCCAGGCGAAGGTGTCGCGCTCCGGTGCCCTGCCGTCGGTCGTGGGTGCCGAGACGGTGACCCTGAGGGAATCGCCGACGAGCCTGAAGACGCAGCTGAGCACGGAGCCCGGCAGCGCCTGCTGGAGAAGGATCGCGCACGCCTCGTCGACGGCGATCCGCAGATCCTCGATCTCGTCAAGGGTGAAGTCCAAGCGGGCTGCGAGTCCGGCAGTGGCCGTACGCAACACCGACAGATAGGCACCCGCCGCGGGCAGCCGGACCTCGACGAAGTCCTGTCCGTCCTGCCCCACGGGCTCACCTGCGATCTGGGACACCCTCACCTCCAAAGTGGCACAAGCCGGTTCGGCTCGTTCGCTGTACGAGTGCGTCGGTCCGCCGCGCAGCCCGTGGATCTCCTCCACGGAGAACCAACGGACTGACGCCGTCGATGGTTCGCCTGCGACGCTATCGCGATCCGCGAGCCGATGTCGCCCGCACGGATCTACGACGGTCCACGGCGCTCCACCACATGAGCGTCACCCATAGTAAACATATGGGTACTGTCTGTGGCTAGAGGTCGGACGTCGTGAATCCGAAGTGATTACGCTGCGTCGCCGTCGGCCAGCTTCCTCAGTGGTTCCCCGGACATTCGGAAGACCGTCCACTCCTCCATCGGTTCGGCGCCGAGTGATCTGTAGAAACCGATTGAGGGGTCGTTCCAGTCCAATACCCACCACTCGAAGCGTTCATAACCCCGTTCGACACAGATTCCGGCAAGGGCTGAAAGCAGTTGCTTCCCGTGGCCCGCGCCGCGAGCCGGCGGGCGGACGTACAGGTCCTCCAGATACACACCGTGAGTGCCGGTCCAAGTCGAGAAATTGAGGAACCACAGAGCGAAACCGACGGGGTCACTCTCCGTGTCCTCCTCGGCGATCAGAGCGAAGACCGCGGGGTGCTCGCGGAACAGGGCGTCGTGCAGCTGCTGCTCCGTGGCCCTCGCATGCTCCAGCGCCCTTTCGTACTCGGCGAGTTCACGGATCATCGCGTGAACTGCCGGTACGTCGGACGGGGCCGCGGCTCGGATCATGCGCACCACGCTAACGCGGGCCTGTGACAACGGCCGTCACGGTGCTGCCCCGCGCGAAGGCACCCTCCTCGGCGAGCGTGGTGAGACCGGAGAGCAGCTTGGCGACGTACACCGGCTCCAGCGGTGGGAGGCCGTGGCGGGCGGCGAAGTCGCGGGCGAAGTCCTCCAGTTCGGGGCCGCCGCGCGCATAGCCGCCGAAGTGGAACCGTTCGTCCAGGCGCCACTCGCCCCGCGGACCGCCGAACGCCGAACGTTGCAGCTCACGGACGTCCTCGGCGAGGAAGCCGCCCCGGAGCACGGGGATGCCGAGCGCGCGCTGCCCGCTGCCGAGGCCGGCTGCAAGGCCGGCGAGGGTGCCGCCCGTGCCGCACGCGACGGCCGCGACATCGGTGCGGCCGCGCAGTTCCCCGCCGAGGGCCGTGCAGCCGCGCACGGCAAGGGCGTTGCTGCCGCCTTCGGGTATGCGGAACGCCTCCCGCGCCGGTATGCGGTCGTCGGTTCCGCTCAGCAGCCGCTCGGTGAAGTCCCGCTCGTGGCGGCGCCTGTAGTCCGCCCGGGAGACGAAGTGGAGCCGCATTCCGTCGGCGGCGCAGCGTGCCAGCGAGGGGTTCAGGGGCTTGGCGGCCAGTTCGTCACCGCGTACGACCCCGATGGTGGTGAGCCCGAGCATCCGGCCGGCGGCCGCGGTCGCGCGCAGATGGTTGGAGTAGGCGCCGCCGAAGGTCAGCAGCGCGGTGTGGCCGGCTTCGAGCGCGGCGCTCAGATTGGGGGCGAGTTTTCGCCATTTGTTGCCCGGAAGTGCCGGGTGTATCAGATCGTCGCGTTTGAGCAGCAGCCTGACGCCGCGGCGCTCGAAGCGCTCGTCGCGGATCTCCTGGAGCGGGGAGGGCAGCAGCGGACTGGGGTCGAGCGAGGCGAGGAGCTCGCCCGCCGGAACGCCCCCGGTGGCCCCCGAGGACGGGGAACCGGGCTGCGGGGGAGGGGCGGGGGCGCTGCTGGTCACCTCTGCATTGTCGCGCCGCGCGCCCCTCCCGTCGCTTCAGATTCCGCTCACTTCAGGCGGGCGGCGATGCGCTTGCGCATCGAGTCCATCGTGAAGCCGCGCGGGTCGGACTTCTGGTTCGTCCACTCCAGATGGCCGATGACCGAGCCCTCGTTCCAGCCGTGGTGCCTGCACAGAGCGGCGGCGGCACGTTCGATGGCGTCGAGTTGCGCGTCGGGCCACGGGTCCTCGCCGTCGCCGAGGTTCTCGCATTCGAAGCCGTAGAAGTACCGGTTCCCGTCCGTGTTCATCTGGTTAGGGCTGGGCAGGTCGTCCTCCGCTATCACCGCGCGTAGCACGTCGTCGTCGCCGAGCCCTCCGTGGTTCGCGCGGCCGTGGCCGACGAGGTGCACCGTGCCGTCCTTGGTGATCGCGCCGTGCGCGAGCGGGCCGGGCAGATCGGAACGTCCGTCGTAGATGAGGTCGACCGTCTCCTTGGCGCCGCTGGTCACGGTGTGGTGGATCATGATGCCGTGAACGGGGCCCCAGGGGCCCTTGTGGTTGCGGTTGTGGTTGCGCCAGTCGCGGACCTCCTCGACCGTCACGCCCTCCTTCTCCAGGGCTGTGATGAAGGCGCTTGCTGTGATGGGTGTGGCCATCTCTGCCCCGTACCTTCCCTGTGCGCTCTCGTGTGTTCGAGGGTGATGCCCATGCGGGCGGGTGCTTACTCCGCTCTCCGGCCTTCGAGGGGCAAGCCCGCACGCGTCAGCAAACCCTGTACGCAACGCTCGTCGGCGTACGGACCCAGCAGCCGCGGCATCCGGTCGCGGGCGCGGCGGGCGCGGCCGGACCGTACGAGGGCGGAGTCCTCCAGGAACGCCAGCCACGCCGTGCACGCCTCCTCCAACCGTCCGCGGGAGAGCAGGAGTTCGGCGAGCTCCGCCTCACTGAGGGCGCGGGAGCGGCGTTCGCCCGCGGGTCGGGAGCGCAGCGACGCACGCAGCTCGCGGACGGCGCCTTCGCGGTCTCCCAGTGCGGCCCGCACCTGGCCCGCCTGGTAGTGCAGCGCGGCGTCCTGGTAGGCGCCGACGGGTTCGCCGCCGTCAGGGGACTCCGGACCCGTCGTCAAGTCGGCGGGCGCGCGGGCGAGTTCGTGCTCCGCGCGGCCCAGGGCGGCCAGCGCCGGCCGGCGTTCGCCCTCCGCCGCCTGGGCCACCGCGAGCCCCGCGTAGAGGAACGAGCGCGCGGAGGGTGCCGCGTCGGCGGGTGCCGCCTCGCACGCGGACTCCGCGAGGGCAAGGCTCTGGCGCCGGTGCCCTAGCTGGTGCGCCTGCGAACTGAGCGCCCGCCGCACGAGTGCCACGCCTTCGGGGTCGTCTCCCTCGGCGGCGAGCTGGGCCGCGGTGTCGAAGGCGCGCTGTGCGAGCCCGTGGCGCTGCTCGTCCGCGTAGACGCGTGCCAGCAGAAAGCTCAACCGCGCGGCTCCGGCGACCAGTTGGGGGTGGTGGGGACCGTCCCCTCCGGTACGCAGCCGGCGCACCAGCCCGGCGAGGCAGGCGGCCAGCGGGGTGCGGATGTGTCCGCCGCCGTGCCGGTCCGCCTGCTGGGCGAAGAAGCGCGCGTGTTCCCGTACGGAGGCGACTTCGTCCGGCGTGGTGCGCCTGGGAGGCCGTCCGCCCCGGGGGAGGGAGGGGAAGTGTGCCCGGGGCGGACGGGGGCGCAGGGGCTCGGCGGTCTCGGTGGGCTCGTCGCCGACTCCGCGCCTGAGCGCGACGGTTGTGGCAGAGCCGGACGTGCGGAGGGTGAGCCGGTACGGGGCGGGCGGCGGCGGGTCGGCGCGCGGCGGCCCCACCACCGCGGCGGTGAGCGCGGCGAGCCGGTCGGCGGGGCGTGCCTGGTCTCCGAGTTCGGCGAACTGTGCGGACGACTGGGCCCGGTGTCCGGGGAGTTCGTCCCGGGCGCCGGTACCGCCCGTGCCGCGGGGGCGGGGGCGGGGGCCGGGGCCGCCGGAGAGGCCGTCGCCCATGCCCAGTTGAGTCACCGTCACCGGACGGCCCAGCCGCCGCGAGAGCGCCTCCGCGATGAAGCCCTGAACCCGTGGCGACGGGCGGCTGCCGCGCAGCCAGTGGGCCACGGACGTGCGGTCGTATCCGAGCCGGACTCCGGCCTCGGAGCCCAGCCTTGCGATGGCGCGGGCGAAGGCCTCCTGCGTCCACTGGCTCTCCGCCAGTAACGAGCGCAGCGCGCGGTTCGGCGTCGGGTCCCGGCGGTGGCGCTCACCGGGCCGCATGGCAGGCCGCCCGTCGGATGTCGAAACGGAATCGAATCGGGTCGTTCACGGGGATTCCCTCCTTGTGTGCTCCGGCGCGACGTTGCGTACGGAGTGATCCCAAGCGAACCGCAGGTTCCGGTACTTGGGGAGCATGTGCTTCGCACACGTACAGGTGCGACTTTCACACCCCGTGTGAACGAACGTCCGTTACTCTCTGAAACAAGGGTTGGACGACCGGAGGGCGAGATGGAGCCCAACAGTCAACTGGACGTACTGCTTGACCAGTCCGGAATCTCCCGGGCCGGTCTGGCCATGAGAGTCAATCGTCTCGGCGCGGACCACGATGTGACTCTGCGTTACGATCACACGGCTGTCGCGCGCTGGCTGAAGGGCCAGCGTCCGCGCGGCCGGGTACCGGAGCTGATATGCGAGGTCCTCGGCGCGCGGCTGGAGCGCACGCTGACCCTCGCGGACATAGGCATGGCCGGGCCCCCGGGTGCGCCGCCGCCGGCCTTCCCCGCCCTTTCCGGAGCGGCGGGGGACGGCGACGAACGGGCCACACTGGGCCGGTTCGTGGAGCGGGTCGCGGTCTCCTGGCGCTCCGACCAGCTCCACGCCGACACCGCGGGGCCGGCCCTGCTGACGGGCGCGGCCGCGGTGGCGCCGGTGTGGGAGTGGGAGAACCCTCCCGACGACCTGGACGTCTCCCACCACGGGAAACGGGAGGTCTCGGAGGTGGACGTCGCGCTGCTGCACGCCGCCCGCGGGCACTACGAGCACCTCTACCGCAACGCCGGCGGCGTCGCCACGCGCCCCCGCGTCGTCGGCTTCCTCACCGCCGAGGTGACACCGCTGCTGCGCGGCGGCTACGACGACGGCACCGGCCGTGAACTGTGCCGTGCCGCGGGCGCGTTGGCTGCGGTGAGCGGCATCTGCGCGTACGACGCGGACGAACAGGGCCTCGCCCAGCGGTACTTCCATCAGGCGCTGCGCCTCGGCAAGGCCTCCGGCGACCGGCTCTTCGGCGGCTACGTCGTCTCCCTCCTCGTCAACCAGGCCCTCTTCCTGGGGGACAACAGGCGCGCCATCGCCTGCGCCGAGGCGGTGTTACGCACGCCGGGGCCGCATTCCACGCCGGCCCTGGCGACCGACCTGTACGCGATGCAGGCGAAGGCGTACGCACGCATCGGCGATCGGCGGAGCGCCCACAGCTGCATGCGCAGTGCCGAGACCTGCTCCGCGCGCATACGTCCCGAGGAGGAGCCGGAGGAGACCGACTACGTCCAACCGGGCCTGGTGCAGGTGCGATTGGCGGAGGCGCTGCTCGTACTCGGAGAGCTGGACCCGGCCCGGCGGTATGCCGAGGAGGCGGCCAGGGCACCCGCCCATGTGCGCGGCCGGGTCAACCGGCTGGCCACGCTCACCGGCGTCGAGTTGCGCACCGGCTCGCCGGAAAGCGCTGCGGAGACGGCGGTGCGGATGGCCGATCAGGCGCAGGGCATCGAATCACAGCTGCTGCGGAAGCGCATGCGGCAGGTCCGGGAGCAACTGCTACGGCATCCCGGGGCGCCGGTCGCACAGGCGGCGGAGCTGATCGAGGAGACGTTGCGGGTGCCTCTCTGAGGGGAGGCCGGCCGGGCGGAGCCTCTGTCAGGGGGAAGCCGCGGCGTGCTGGGATGTGCCCAACCTCCGTCAGGAAGGGGGCACATACGTGCGATGGAAGAACCTGGGTGAACACACGGTGTACGAGAACCAGTGGTTACGGGTCAATCTCGCGGACGTGCTGCTGCCGGACGGCCGCCACCTGGATCACTATCTGATCCGGCTGCGGCCGGTGGCCATGGCCACCGCGGTCAATGAGCGCAACGAGGTGCTGATGCTCTGGCGGCACCGCTTCATCACCGACAGCTGGGGATGGGAACTCGCGGCCGGAGTCGTCGAGGACGGCGAGGAGCTCGCCGATGCTGCTGCCCGGGAGATGCTGGAGGAGACGGGGTGGCGGCCCGGACCGCTGAGCCATCTGATGACGGTGGAGCCCGCCAACGGGCTGACCGACGCGCGGCACCACATCTACTGGTCGGACAGCGCCGTCCATGAAGGCCACCCCGAGGACGACTTCGAGTCGGACAAGCGCGAGTGGGTGCCGCTCAAGGAGACGCCGGAGCTGATCGCCCAGGGTGAGGTTCCCGCCGCGAACACCGCGGCCGCGCTTCTGATGCTGTACCGGCTGCGCTTCGGATGACCGGAGGGTGCCTGCCGGACGGCGGGAGGTCTGTCGGACGGGCCCGGACCGGAGGGGCCCGGATCGGATCGGCCCGGGCGGGCCCGGCTCGGAAGGCCCGGCTCGGAAGGCCCGGACCGGAAGGCCCGGACCGGATCGGACCGGACCGGGCGGGCCCGGCTCGGGACCCGGTACACGGCACGACCCGGCCCCCGGCCCGCGATGTGCGGCGGCCGGGGGCCGAGGGTGCCGGTGGGGCCCCGGTGGTGCCGGTGCTGCCCGTGCCGGGACTCAGTGGCCGCGCAGGAAGCCGTCCCCGTGCTGCGCGATGTGCTGCTCCAGCGCCGACATCGCCTGCTGCACCTCGGCGGAGGAGCCGCTGCCGCGCTGCTCGGCGTAGTAGGCGGCGCCCAGCCGCTTCAGCAGGTCGCTGCCCTGGCGCTGCGCCTGCACCTCTTCCACCTTCTCCTTGCCCTGCGCCAGTCCGCGCTGGGCCTGTTCCTTGGCCCTGTCGAGGAAACCCGCCATCGTTCCTGCCTCCTGTGGCTGCGTCACTTGGGACTGCGTCATCTTGGGGGCCCGGAAACCCCGTCTGTCCTTGTTCGTCTTGCTCGTCCAAACGTATGCCGTGATCAGCTGGTTCCCTGCTCATCCTCGGCCAGTACCTCCAGCGCCACTCTTACGAGCTGCGGCACGGCGGGGTGCCCCGGCCTCCCCGAACCGACGGGGCTCTCACGCCAGATGAGCATCAGCGGCACGTCGCCGGTGCCCGCGAGCGGCCGGTAGACGACGTCCGGGTGCGGGTGCATCTCGGCCGTGGCGGAGGTGGACACGCCGACGGCGTTGCCCGCCGCGATGGCCCCCAGCCAGTCGTCCGTGTTGGCGACGAGCACCGCCGAATCCGGGTCGGGGCGGATCTCCTCGGGCCACAGTTCGAGCGTCGTCAGACCGGAGACGGTGTTCAGCGCGATGGAGTGGTGTGCCAGGGACGCGAGGTTCAACGGGCCGGTGTTTGCGGCCAGTTCGCTGTCCGCGGGGACGGCCGCCACACGCGGCTCGTTGCACAGCCACTCGCCGAGGAGGCCCTCGGCCTCCCGCGGGATCAGCGGCGCACGCACGAGCGCCACGTCGACCTTGCCGCTCAGCAGGCCGGCGGTGCGCTCGTCCACGCGCAGCAGCTCCAGCGGCGTCTGCGGATAGGTCTCCTTCCAGCGGCGCAGCACGGGCGTCGTGTGCCGGCCGAACGCCGACCACGCGTGCCCGAGCCGCAGCGGCCAGGGGCGCAGCCGCGCCGGGTCGAGCGCCTCGTCGACTGCGGCGACGGCGGTGGCCGCCTTGTCCAGGAAGCGGCGTCCGTCGGTGGTCAGTTCCAGATGGTGCGTCGTACGGTCCACGAGCCGGACGCCCAGGTGCGCTTCGAGCTGGCGCAGCGTACGGGACAGGGCAGGCTGGCTCATCCGCAGCACCGCTGCCGCGGACGTCACGCTGCCCGCGTCCGCGATGGCGAGGAAGGCGCGGAGGTGACGCAGTTCGGCGGTCATGCGCACGGAGCATAGCCGCAGGCCGAGACGCATTTCACAGGCCGACGCGGTCGCCATAACGTGGGCTCATGAGCTCTGGTGACAGCAGCGCCGCGCCCGACCCGGGCCCGGCCGCGGCCCCGGTACCGCTCCCGGCCGCGCCGGCGGGCGGCGGCGCCCACGGTCCGTACGCACAGCAGGGCCACGGCCGGCCGGGTGCGGTGGCGATGGTCATCGGCAGCGCCATGTCGCTGCAGTTCGGGTCGGCTGTCGCCGCGACGCTCTTCCCGCGCGCCGGTGCGCTCGGCGTCGTCGCGCTCCGGCTGGTCTTCTCCGCCCTGCTCATGGTCGCGGTGTGCAGACCGCGGCTGCGCGGTCACTCCCGTACGGACTGGGCCGCCGTCACCGGGCTCGGTGTCGCGCTCGGCAGCATGAACACGCTCTTCTACCAGGCCATCGACCGCATCCCGCTCGGGGCCGCCGTCACCCTCGAACTGCTGGGCCCGCTGGTGCTGTCCGTCGTCGGCTCGCGCCGCCTGCTGAGCCTGCTCTGGGCGGCGCTCGCGCTGGCCGGGGTGTATCTGCTGGGAGGCAGCGGCAGCGGATTCGGCGGGATGAATCCGGCGGGCGCGGCCTTCGCGCTCGCCGCCGGCGCCATGTGGGTCGCGTACATCCTCTTCAACTCCCGTACGGGCGCCCGCTTCCCGAAGGCCGACGGCCTCGCCCTCGCGATGGTGCCGGCCGCGTTGCTCAGCGCCCCGCTGGGCGTGGCGAGCAGCGGGCGTGCGCTGCTGGACCCGGTGACGCTCGGCCTCGGCGCTGCGGTGGCGGTGCTCTCCTCGGGGGTGCCGTACACGCTGGAGCTGTTCGCCCTCCGCCGGCTGCCCGCGGCCACGTTCGCGCTGCTGATGAGCCTGATGCCGGTGGCGGCGGCGTCCGCGGGCTTCCTGGTGCTGGGGCAGCGCCTGCAGATGCTGGAGCTGGTGGCCATCGCGCTGGTCGTCGTCGCCAGCATGGGCGCGGTACGTACGCCGCCCTCCCCCCGTCCGCGGGCGCCATAGGCTGGGCCGGTGAACGAGCGCGCGCGGCAGACGGCCGTCTGGACGGAGGACGGCGGCGAACGGTCCGCACTGTGGCGTTCGGAGAGCGGCACGAGGCCGCCGCGGCACGTACGGGTCGCGGACGACCGCATGACCGCGGACGCCGCCTACAAGCTGGCCTGCGAGGGGACGGCGCTGCTGTGGCGCGGGGACTACCACGGCGCACGGCAGTTGCTGGCCGCGCTGCGCCGCCGCGTCGACCGCAAACCGCCGAAGGGCGGTGCGGACCCACGGGAGACCTTCCACCTGCACAGGCAGGCACAGTCCCGCCGCGCCCGCGTGCTGGGCATGCTGCTGGTGCCGCTCGACTCCGGTCCGGCACAGGAGGGTTACGCCGTACCGCTGCGCCGCGCCCCCGATGTACGCGAGGCGTGCGCCGAGGCGTACGGAACGCCGGGCGGCGACGCCGTGCGGTCCCTCGTGCCGCTGCGCGAGCTGCTGGGCGTCATCGGTGCGCACGAGTGGCGGCAGCGGGGCGTGCCGGTTCCCGCGCTCGGCGGCGACCGCGTGCACCCGGCGTACGGGGTCTTCGCACCGGTGCGCGGCGAGTACGTCGACCTGGTCGCCAGCACCGAACTGCCCCCGGGCGGGCTCGCGTTCGACATCGGCACCGGCACGGGCGTGCTCGGCGCGGTGCTCGCGAGACGCGGCGTCGCCCGTGTCGTCGCGACGGACCAGGATGAACGGGCGCTGGCCTGCGCCCGCGAGAACACCGAACGGCTGGGTGTCTCCGGGCAGGTGACTGTCGTCGCGGCGGATCTCTTCCCGCCGGGCGGTGAACGCGCCTCGCTCGCGGTCTGCAACCCGCCCTGGCTGCCCGCGAAGCCGACCTCGCCGCTGGAGCACGCCGTGTACGACCCCGGCAGCCGCATGCTCCGCGGCTTCCTCTCCGGGCTGGCGGAGCGGCTGACCCCGGACGGCGAAGGCTGGCTGGTCCTCTCCGACCTCGCCGAGCACCTTCAGCTCCGTACGCGCGAGGAACTGCTCGGCTGGATCGACGCGGCGGGCCTCTCCGTCGCCGGGCGCGAGGACGTCCGCCCCCGGCACCCGCGCTCCGCCGACTTGTCCGACCCGCTGCACGAGGCACGGGCTGCGGAGGTCACTTCGCTGTGGCGCCTGAGGCGCACCGGTTCCTGACGTCCGCCGGGGGGGGGCGGGGCGTCGCCGCGAGGTCCGGTCCGGTCCGGTCCCGGGAACCGGCCGGCGCGGACTGCGGATTCGGGGTGCCATGGGCTGTGTTCACCGGTTCACCGCGATGGGCCTGACCACTGCCGCACTGAACGCGCTCACCGTCACCGAATACGGCTTTCAAGGGAACATGCAGCCGCCTTTGTGGCTTTTTGTTGACGCCCATGGCAATAGCGGTGTTCCGCAATGGGGGAAATCGCGTCGGTGATCTTGGGGGCGTTGTCGGCGATGTGGCAGTTGCCGGTGAAATTTCTATCTGTTCGACTTCGGGCCCAGCGGCGCAAGCGCAGTTCTTTTTGATTGCCCACGAAGTTCATACCGTGACCATTGTCATGATCTACTTCTTCGACTGAGCGGGAGGCGCGGCGATCATCGCCGTCGCTGTGCAGGGTTTGTCTCCGGGGGGACCACGGCCTCACCTCGCGGGAATCTCTGACCAATTCACCGCAAATCTGCTCCAACACCGTTCAATCCACTCGGTGGTGCGCCCAGCGGAACGGAGGGCGACAGCACGGGAGCGTTCGCAGCCACAACAACTTGTTCCATCGGTACGAGATTGCCATCCTCGCGGACCGGCTGCGCTAGGCTCAGGGCCGTCTTTAGGCCTCGTTGGCCTAGGCCTTGTACGCGATCAGACCCGCAATTCAATGGTGTTGTCGTTGGCGACCGGGCCAACGCCTTTTCCTCGATCACCTCACAGTCCTGGAGGACTCCGGGCTCGTGGATTTCGAGGCGCTGAATGACGCGAAATGAGTGGAGTGAAGTCAATATGAGGAGAAAGGGCCACAGACGCTCGCGCACAGCGAACAAAACGATAGCGATCGTCGCAGCGCTGGTGTTCGGCGGTGGTGGTGCAGTGGCGGTAGGTGTGAGCGCCTTCGCTGGGTCGAGCGACCCCGCTCCTGCCGCGAGCACGATCGACTGTCCTGATGTGAGCCTTGCACTGGGCCAGGTACCCGAGGGCGCCAAGGAGCCCGTGGGTCAGAAGCTCGCCACTCTGGATCAGCAGGTCGCGCAGGCTTACGGTCAGTGGAACTCCCAGGAGCAGAGCTCCGAGGAGGCCCTCGGCGAGCTGAACCAGCAGCGCGCGGAGACCATCCAGAGCATGGGTCAGGACATCCAGAACGCCGGCGGCGAAGCCCCCGGTGACATGGAGTCCATGGCCCAGTGCCAGATGATGCAGGACCAGGCCACCCAGGAGGGCCAGGAGGGCGGAGGCGAAGACGGGCAGCAGGTTCAGGGCCCGGTCGCCGAGGACTTCGTCAACATCGAAGACGTCGAGCCCAACGCCTCCAAGGAGGAGGACCCGGGCGGCAGTTTCGAGACGAAGTGCGGCAACAACGAGGAAGAGCACTTCAACTCGGACAACGTGATCGCCGCTCCCGGTGTTCTGAACGGCGCCCACCACGTGCACGACTACGTGGGCAACGAGGACACCAACCAGGCCTCCAGCGACGAGTCTCTCGCCGCAGCCCGCACCACCTGCGCCAAGGGCGACCAGTCGACGCACTACTGGCCCGTGATCCGTTCACTGGACGGCAACGAGGACCAGCGGGGCGCCGTGCAGGAGGGCGACGTCCAGGAGCAACAGCAGGGCGACCAGGGCCAGGAGGAACAGCCCCAGGGCCAGCGGACCGGTGAAGACGCCGGTCAGGACCAGGGCCAGGACCAGGGTCAGGAACAGCCCCCGGCCGAGGAACAGCCCCCGGCTGAAGGCGAAGACCAGGGCCAGGAACAGCCCCCGGCCGAGGACCAGGGTCAGGAACAGCCCCCCGCTGAGGACCAGGGCCAGGACCAGGGCCAGGAGCAGCCTCCGGAGGAGGGCGAGGACCAGGGTCAGGAACAGCCTCCGGAGGAGGGCCAGGACCAGGGTCAGGAACAGCCCCCGGAGGAGGGCCAGGACCAGGGCCAGGGTGAGGGCGAAGAGGAAGAGCAGGTGGGTGGCGGCGAAGGTGCCGAAGCCCAGGTCGGCGACGGTGGGGCCAACGACCTCAACGTCGGCAGCATCCTCCAGCCTGACCCCGAGCTGAAGTTCACGTCCGGCGGTGCCGACCAGGTCGTCGAGATGCCGCGCTTCCTGCGCATCATCACCGGTGACGCCAAGGCCTTCACCAACGGCGACGCGAACGCCAACGCGTCCTGGAGCTGCGAAGGCTTCGAGGACCGTCAGCTCGAGGAGCAGTACCCGATCTGCCCCGAGGGCAGCGCCACGATCCGTACGTTCAACTTCCAGAACTGCTGGGACGGTCAGAACACGGACAGCGGTAACCACCGGGACCACATGGCGTTCTCGGACGACCAGGGCAACTGCCCCGAGGGCTTCCAGAACGTCCCGCAGCTGCAGCAGACGATCAAGTACGACATCCCTCAGCAGAACTTGCTGAATGCTGACACACCGTTCGCGGTGGACTCCTTCCCGGAGCAGCTGCACAAGCCCATCACCGACCACAGCGACTTCATCAACGTCATGCCCGAGGACCTGATGAAGGAAGCCGTGGACTGCATCAACGACAACAAGGAGTGCCCCAGCGAAGGCAACGAGACGGGCGACGGAGAGGGAACTGACTCGAAGCCTGAGTCGCCTTCGAAGCCGGACGACTCCACCCCGTCGGACTCGAAGCCGGACTCGGGCTCGAAGCCGGACTCGGGCTCGAAGCCGGACTCGGGCTCCAAGCCGGACTCGGACTCGAAGCCGGACTCGGGCTCCAAGCCGGACTCCGACTCGAAGCCGGACGACTCCGCGCCGTCGGCCGACAAGCAGGATGAGCCGGCCTCGAAGTCGGGTTCGGGGTCGGACTCGAAGTCGGACGAGTCCACTTCCTCGGACGAGAACCGGGATGAGCCGGCCTCGAAGTCAGCCTCCAAGTCTGACTCCAAGTCGGGCTCGGGGTCGGACTCGGAGTCGGAAGACTCCACCTCCTCGGTCGACAACCGGGACGATCCGTCCTCGGCGCCGGACCGGTCGACCCAGCTGGCGAAGGGTCAGGACAGTGACCTCCCGGTCACCGGCTCCAGCACCCCGGTCGGTCTGATCGTCGGGATCGCCGCCGCAGTTGTGGCTGCCGGCAGTGCCCAGGTGTGGTGGCTGCGCCGCCGGAGCGCCTTCCGGCGCTGACGCGTCGTGACCCGTCGGCTGTGAAAGCCCAGGTCCCGTACTCGCTCGTGGTGAGCGGGTACGGGACCTGGTGTGTTTCAAGGGAACGCTCTGTCGCACATGCGGCCCGGCGAGGCCGGGTGCGGACAGGCGCACCGAACGGCCAAGGAGGCCGCGGGGCTTGAGACGTTCAGCCCTTCTTCGTCTCCCAGAAGATCTTGTCGATCTGGGCGATGTAGTCCAGGGCCTTCTGGCCCGTGGCCGGGTCGGTCGAGCCCTTGGCCGTCGAGAGCGCCTTGAGGGTCTCGTTGACCAGCTGGTGCAGGTCCGGGTACTTCTCGAAGTGCGGGGGCTTGAAGTAGTCGCTCCACAGCACCGAGACGTGGTGTTTGGCCAGCTCGGCCCGCTCCTCCTTGATCGTGGTGGCACGAGCGCGGTAGTGCGGGTCGTCGTTGGCCTGGTACTTCTCCTGGATGGCCTTGACCGACTCCGCCTCGATGCGGGCCTGCGCCGGGTCGTAGACACCGCAGGGCAGGTCGCAGTGGGCGCTGACCTTGACCGTGGGCGCGAACAGACGGGAAAGCATAGAGCCGTCCTTCCTCGTGATCGTCTTCTCACCTGTGAGATTACTCCGTAGGGGAGGCCTTTTCGCGTGTGCCCCCTGGGGCTTAGGACAAAAGTCCAGTGCGGGGTGACCGTGAAGACGGGCGACGATGTGAGAAGTCGCCGGAGTACGGACAGCGAAGGAGCGGAGCCTTGAGCGGGTTGCTGAAACGGATCGGTCTCGCCGAGGTCTACAACCCGTCGATGCTGCCGCTGCTCCGGCCCGGTGACCGCCTGGTGGTGAAGTACGGCTCGCGCGTGCGCCCCGGCGCGGTCGTGGTGCTGCGGCATCCGCTCCAGCACGACCTGCTCATCGTCAAACGGGCCGTGGAGCGCCGTTCGGGTGGCTGGTGGGTGGTCGGTGACAATCCGCGGGTGCGCAATGACAGCCGGGAGTTCGGCGCCGTACCGGACGACTTGGTGGTCGCCCGGGTGTGGGTGCGGCTGCGGCCGCCGCGGGGTCCGCAGAGCCGCCTGCGGCCCGTGCTGCTGTGGGTGCTCTCCGCGGTACGGCCACTTCCGGCGCTGCGGGCGGCCCGCTCCGGACCGGCCTATGTGCCGTCGTTGCTGTCCTGGCTCGCCAGGCGCTTGCGGGCGCGGTAGGCGGCGACGTTGGCGCGGGTGGCGCAGCGGTCGGAGCAGTAGCGGCGGGAGCGGTTCGTCGAGGTGTCCAGGTAGGCCTTGCTGCACGGCGCGGCCTGGCAGACGCCGAGCCGGTCCACGCCGAGGTCGGTGAGATGGAAGGCGAGCCCCATGCAGGCGGTGGCGGTGTAGCCCGCCGCCGCCGTGACGGGGTGCTCGGCGAGGTGCATGTGCCAGCGGGGGCGTCCGTCGTCGGCGAGGTCGCCGTGGCCGCTGATCTGAGGGCTGGTGGGGAATTCCATGAGCAGCGAGTTGAGCAGGTCCACGGCCCTGGTGCCGTCGCCTTCGGAGGCGGCGCTGAAGACGGCGCGCAGCCGTGTCCGCACGGCCCGCAGCCGGCCCACGTCGGCGTCCGTGGCCCGGCGGGCCATCTGCCGGTTGGCGTCGCACAGTTCCCGTACGGCTTCGACGGACGTGAGGGTGTCCTCGCCGCGCTCGGGCTGCTCGGTGTTGACCAGGCGCACCGCCAAGTCCGAGTAATGGTTCAGTTCCACTTGTGGTCCTTACGGCTGCTGGTCTATCGTCGGCCGTGTCCGGTAATGAGCAGGTTCGGTCTGAGGGTATTACATACGGGAGGACGGCGTGGCTGCGTACAGGGACGGCGTGGACACCGCGGGTGCTGAAGCGGACTGGCAGGCGTGGCAGGAGAGTTGGGACCGGCAGCAGGAGTTCTACCTGCCGGACCGCGAGGAGCGCTTCCGGGTCATGCTCGACATGACCGAGGCGCTTGCCGTGTCCGGCGGCCCATCGGGCACCGGGGACGGCACCGGCCCGGCCGTGCTCGACCTGGCCTGCGGCACCGGGAGCATCTCGCGGCGGCTGCTGGAGCGTCTGCCGGGGGCGCGCTCCACCGGGGTCGATCTCGACCCGGCCCTGCTCACCATCGCGCGCGGGCACTTCGCGGGCGACGGACGGGTGGAGTTCGTCAGCGCGGACCTGACCGACCCGCAGTGGACGCGGAAGCTCCCGCACCGCTCGTACGACGCCGTGCTGACCGCCACCGCCCTGCACTGGCTGCGTACGGAGCAACTCGGCGTGCTCTACGGGCAGATCGCGGGAGTGCTGCGCGACGGCGGCGTCTTCATGAACGCCGACCACATGCCGGACGGGACCACGCCCCGCATCAGTGAGGCGGCGCACGCCGCGGACCGGGCGCGCCGCGAGAGGGCCGCCGGTACGCCGGGGACGCGGGACTGGATTGCCTGGTGGGACGAGCTGTCCCGGGAGCCCGCGGTGGCGGACGCGGTCGCCGAGCGCTTCCGTATCATCGGCAACCCGCTCACCGGCGACCATTCGGACGGCGAGGTGCAGTCCGCGGCCCGCCACGTCGAACTGCTGCGCGCCGCGGGCTTCGCGGAGGCGCGGACGGTGTGGAGCTCGCCCCTCGACGGGCTCGTGCTGGGTCTGAGGTAGCCGCTCCCGACGGCGCCTGCGGACAGCCGCCGGCGGGGAGGCTCCGTAAGCACGTGAGGGCGGTACGGGCACGTTCTGCCCGTACCGCCCTCACTGCCGGTCCACTGCGGTCGACTGCCGGCGGACTGCCACTGCCGTTCCGCGCCGGGCGCCAGCCCGGTCAGCGGCGCGCGACGCCTTCCGCGCGAGCGGCCGCGGCGACCGCGGACGTCACGGCCGGGGCGACCCGCTCGTCGAACGGTGAGGGGATGACGCAGTCGGCGCTCAACTCCTCGGAGACCACGGCCGCGAGGGCCTCGGCCGCCGCGAGCTTCATGCCCTCGGTGATGTCGGTCGCGCGCACCTGCAGGGCCCCCGCGAAGACGCCGGGGAAGGCGAGCACGTTGTTGATCTGGTTCGGGTAGTCGCTCCGGCCCGTGGCCACGACCGCCGCGTACTTCGAGGCGACGTCCGGGTGGATCTCCGGGTTCGGGTTGGCCATGGCGAAGACGAAGGAGTCCTCGGCGAGCGTGGCCACGGCCTCCTCCGGGACGGTGCCGCCGCTGACGCCGATGAAGACGTCCGCGCCGGCCATCACCGACTCGAGCGAGCCGGTGCGCCCCTCCTTGTTGGTGAACTGCGCCAACTCGCGCTTGACGTCGGTCAGATCGTCGCGGTTCGGGGAGACGACGCCCTTGCGGTCGCACACGACGATGTCGCTGACACCCGCCTCCACGAGGATCTTGGCGATGGCGAAACCCGCCGCGCCGGCACCCGAGATGACCGTACGCAGCTCGCCGAGCGGCCGCCCGGTCAGCAGCGCGGCGTTGCGGAGCGCCGCGAGCGTGACGATGGCCGTGCCGTGCTGGTCGTCGTGGAAGACCGGGACATCAAGGCGCTCCTTGAGCTTGGCCTCGATCTCGAAGCACCTGGGCGCCGCGATGTCCTCCAGGTTGACGCCTCCGAAGGACGGTGCGAGACGCGCGACGGTCTCCACGATCTCGTCCGTCTCGCGGCAGTCCAGCGCGACGGGGAACGCGTCCACGCCGCCGAACTGCTTGAAGAGGATGCACTTGCCCTCCATCACCGGGAGGGACGCCTCCGCGCCGATGTCACCCAGCCCCAGCACCGCACTGCCGTCCGTGACGACGGCCACCACCTGGGACTTCCAGGTGTAGTCCGCGACGAGCTCCGGCTGGCGTGCGATGGCGCTGCAGACCTTGGCGACGCCGGGTGTGTACGCGAGGGACAGTTCGTCCGCGTCGCGCACCGGGACGGTCGCCTGCACGGCCATCTTTCCCCCGCGGTGCAGGGCGAAGGCCGGATCGATCAGGTCCTCGTCCAGCCCGTCCTTCGAATTGACGATCTCCGCTGCCACTTGTCGAACCCCTTTGTCGAAAAACCTTTGTGAGAGTGGCCGCTCCCTGGTTGAGGAACGGGCGGGCAACCACGTCCGCCGGCCGCCGGCCCCTGAGCCCGGTAGGGGCCCGGGCAAGGCCCTGGGGGAGTGTCCCCCAGGCCGTGAGGCCCAGTGGGAGGAAGAGCGAACGCCGGGCGCGCCGCACACGCGCCCCGGGTCCCCGGGTGAGGGGTGTAATCGACCTTTGTACCTGACGAAGGCCGTAGGTCACGACCCGCTTTCGCCATGACCAGCAGCCGGCAACCGGACATTAGCCCACAGAACAGCCGGAAGGTGTCCGGGAGGCGGGGATACCGCGACCTCAACGGGGCTGTGGGTGAAGGGTCTTCGGCGGAGCCCGCGTATGTGCCGAAGGTCTCCTGCCGCAAGACGCGAGGTCCGCTGCCGAACGGAGTGCGACGCCCCGTACGCGACGAGTGAGTGCCCTGTATCCGGAACCCGGCCTCCGTTATCCGATTTTGACTCGCGAGTCCTCGGTAACCGCTCGAACGGATGGCAGGATTTCCACCATCCACCGGCAGTCCACCGGCAGCACCCTTCGCGCGGTCGCGACACCCGAAGGTGTGTGCACGGTCGGCCGCTCCCTCATCCGCAGGAGGATCCCGCAATGACCGCACGCAACCCCCGACGCCCGGCCGCCGTGCGCAGCCGGCGCGCTCGTATAGCCGCGCCCGTAGCCGTTGCGGTCACCGGCGCTCTGCTGCTGGCCGGCTGCGGCGACCAGACGGACTCCGCGAGCGGCGGAGCGGACACGCAGGGCTCCAAGGCCCCGCTGTTCGACAAGCTGCCGAAGAAGATCCAGAAGGCGGGCGTCGTCAAGGTCGGCACGGATGCCGCGTACAAGCCGATGGAGTACAAGGACGGGCAGGAGATCGTCGGGCTCGACCCCGACCTCGCGAAGGCGCTCGGCAAGCAGCTCGGTGTGCGGTTCGAGTTCACCAACGGCACCTTCGACGGGCTGATCACCTCCATGCAGACCGGCCGCTTCGACATGATCATGTCGTCGATGACGGACACCAAGGACCGGCAGGAGGGCCTGGACGACCAGGGCAAGAAGGTCGGCAAGGGCGTCGACTTCGTCGACTACCTCACTGCGGGCTCCTCGATCCTGGTCAAGAAGGGCAACCCGGAGAACATCAAGACGGTCGAGGAGCTGTGCGGGAAGAAGGTCGCGACGCAGCGCGGCACCACCTCGCACGAGATCCTCAAGAAGCAGATCGACAAGTGCAAGAAGAACCGTGAACGGCCGCTGACGATCGAGCCGTTCGACAACGACGACGAGGCGCGCGTACGGCTGAAGGCCGGCGGCGTCGTCGCCGACATCTCCGACTTCCCCGTCGCCGCCAACGCCGCCAAGAGCGGCAACGACTTCGAGGTCGTCGGTGAGCAGATGGAGTCCGCGCCGTACGGCATGGCCGTCTCCAAGGGCAACGACAAGCTCAGCGGCGCCCTCAAGGAAGCCCTCGCGAAGATCATCGAGGACGGCTCCTACGAGAAGGCGCTCAAGAAGTGGGGCGTCGAGGACGGCGCAATCGACGAGGCGAAGATCAACAGCGGCACCTGAGCCGCGCCGCGCAGGCCGGCCCGCACACCCGCGGCCGGCCTGCCGCGCGCGGCCGCACTCATGACCGCTCTCCCCGACGGGGCGCCCCGCGACGTGCCCCCACCGAACGACAGGCAGCAGCATCCATGACCGCTCCCCCCGGCAAGGCACCCAGCGACGTGCCGCCACCGACCGCCACGGCACCCGAGGCGATCAAGGCGATACCCGTGCGGCACTACGGCCGCTACGTCTCCGCCGTCGTCGTCATCGGGCTCCTCCTGCTCATCGTCAAGGCCTTCGCGGAAGCGGACCTGACGTGGGGCTCGGTCGGCGACTTCTTCTTCAACGACCAGATCATGGAGGGCGTCAAGAACACCCTCGTGGTCAGCGTCCTGTCCATGCTGATGGGCCTGGTGCTCGGCATCGTGCTGGCCGTGATGCGGATGTCGAAGAACCCGGTCACCAACTCGGTGGCCTGGGGCTACATCTGGTTCTTCCGCGGCACGCCGGTCTATGTGCAGCTGCTGCTGTGGTTCAACCTCGCGCTGATCTTCCCCACGCTGAATCTCGGCCCCCTCTACAAGGACGAGATGACGGACGTCATGACGCCGTTCATGGCAGCGCTGCTGGGACTCGGCCTCAACGAGGCCGCGTACATGGCGGAGATCTGCCGCGCCGGCATCCAGTCCGTGGACGAGGGGCAGACCGAGGCCTCGCAGGCGCTCGGCATGACCCACGCGCAGAACATGCGCCGCATCGTGCTGCCGCAGGCGATGCGCGTCATCGTCCCGCCCACCGGCAACGAGTTCATCAATCTGCTGAAGACCTCGGCGCTCTGTGCCGTCGTTCAGTACGAGGAAGTGCTGCGCAAGGCGCAGAACATCGGCAACAACTCCGGCGCCGTCGTCGAGATGCTGTTCGTGGCGACGATCTGGTTCCTCGTGATCACGACGGTCTTCAGCATCGGGCAGTTCTACCTGGAACGTCACTACGCGCGTGGTTCGTCCCGGCAGCTGCCCGCGACACCCTGGCAGCGGGCGCGGCAGCTGGTGTTCACCTTCAGCCGTGGTACGGGAGCGGGCTCCGGCCCAGGAGCGGGAGGCGCCGCATGAACGCGATGGTGAAGTCGGAGAAGGTGCACAAGTCCTTCGGCCCGGTCGAGGTGCTCAAGGGCATCGACCTGGAGGTGGCGCCGCGCGAGGTGTTCTGCATCGTCGGGCCGTCCGGATCGGGCAAGTCGACGTTCCTGCGGTGCATCAACCACCTGGAGAAGATCAACGCCGGACGGCTGTACGTCGACGGGACCCTCGTCGGCTACCGCGAGCACGGCAACAAGCTCTACGAGCTGCGCGACCGCGAGGTGGCGGCGCAGCGCCGCGACATCGGCATGGTCTTCCAGCGCTTCAACCTCTTCCCGCACATGACCGCGGTGGAGAACGTCATGGAGGCCCCGGTCCTCGTCAAGGGCGAGACGAAGGCGAAGGCGCAGGAACGCGCCCGCGCCCTGCTCGACCGCGTCGGCCTCGGCGAGAAGCGCGACAGCTACCCGGCGCAGCTCTCCGGCGGGCAGCAGCAGCGCGTCGCCATCGCCCGTGCGCTGGCGATGGAGCCGAAGCTGATGCTCTTCGACGAGCCGACTTCCGCGCTCGACCCGGAGCTGGTGGGCGAGGTGCTGGACGTGATGCGAGACCTGGCCCAGGACGGTATGACGATGATCGTCGTCACGCACGAGATGGGCTTCGCGCGTGAGGTCGGCGACTCGCTCGTCTTCATGGACGACGGTGTCGTCGTGGAGTCCGGTAATCCGCGGGACGTGCTGAACAACCCGCAGCACGAGCGGACGAAGTCCTTCCTCTCCAAGGTTCTCTAGCACCGACGCCGCGCCCGTGGGCGTGCCGTGAGATCTGTCGCGTCGCGGGGCGGAGGGCTGGCTGGTCACCGCCCCGTGGGGATACCGTCCGGATCATGTTTGCTGCATACGCCGCGCGCATCGACAAGGACCAACCGCTCGACGGTCTGGAGCTGGGCGACCGCCCGGATCCCGCCGTCCCGGACCGCTGGACGACCGTCGACGTCAAGGCGGCGTCGCTCAACCACCACGACCTGTGGTCGCTGCGGGGCGTCGGCCTCGGCGAGGACTCGCTTCCGATGATCCTCGGCTGCGACGCCGCGGGCGTCGACGCCGACGGCAACGAAGTGGTCCTCCACTCGGTCATCGGCGCCACCGGGCACGGCGTCGGACCGCGTGAGCCGCGGACCTTGCTGACGGAGAAGTACCAGGGCACCTTCGCGGAGCGCGTCGCCGTACCGTCGTGGAACGTGCTGCCCAAGCCGAAGGAGCTCTCCTTCGAGGAGGCCGCCTGCCTGCCGACGGCCTGGCTGACCGCCTACCGGATGCTCTTCACCAACGCGGGCGTACGCCCCGGCGACAGCGTGCTCGTACAGGGCGCGGGCGGCGGTGTCGCGACCGCCGCGATCGTGCTCGGCGCCGCCGCCGGTCTACGGGTCTTCGCCACCAGCCGGCACGAGGACAAGCGCAAGCGCGCCGTCGAACTCGGCGCGGAGGCCGCCGTGGAGACGGGTACGAGGCTGCCGCAGCGCGTCGACGCCGTACTGGAGACCGTGGGCGCCGCCACCTGGTCGCACTCCCTGAAGTCACTCAAGCCCGGCGGAACCGTCGTCATCTCGGGTGCCACCAGCGGGCCCAACCCGCCCGCCACGGAGCTCAACCGGGTCTTCTTCCTCGAACTGAAGGTCGTCGGCTCGACGATGGGCAGCAAGGAGGAGCTCTCCTCCCTGCTGGACTTCTGCGCGGCCAAGGGCGTCCGCCCCGTCATCGACTCGACGCTGCCGCTGGACCGCGCCCGCGAGGGCTTCGTGAAGATGGCCGAGGGCGACCTGTTCGGCAAGGTCGTGCTGACGGTCTGAGGGCGGGCCCGTCCCCTCACTCGGCGCCCGGGGTCGTGTGCTGTGCAGTGGGCGCGTGCTGTGCGGTGTAGGCCTCGAACGGCTCGATGCCCACCTCCGCACGGCGCTCGTCCAGCCGTTCCGGCTCCTCGCATGGCCACGGCACGGGGGCGCCGTCCCGTACACCCGCGATCTGTGTGCCGTAGCGCTGCTCGCGCCCTTCGTTGACGTACGTACGGTCGCGGAGGAAGGCGAGTTGTGCAGGGCTCGCCCCACCCGCCTCCACGACGCGCTCCATGAGTGCCAATGCTCTCCGCTGCACGTCCAGTTGACGGTCGGCGTGCTGTGCGATCAGCCAGGCGGCGCGGGCCGCCTCCGCGCCGACCAGCGCCGCCGTGGGCCAGCCGTGCTCCGCCATGATCGCGTTCAGCCGGTCGCCGTGCCGAGCGGTCAGCCGGCGCCAGGCGAGCTGGTCGGCGTAGTCGTCGCTGAGGGCCACGGAGGAGGCCTCGTGATCCGCTTCCGCCATGCGTTTCAGTTCGTCTGCCAGTTCGGTGTGCATCCGTCCCCCGCTCCCTGTGGTGGCTGTTGGTGTTTGTCCGTACGGCTCACGGGTCATCACGGTAGGCGAGCGGGCGGCCACAAAGATCATCTTCGAGAACGGTGACACGCGGGCCTGTGCGCAGGGACAATGGGAGTTGTGCTCGGACGGATGGCGGGCGTTTCGGCCTACGGGCGCAGGTCCGAGGCGAAGCTGTCGAAGACGATCGAGTTGCCCGAGCCGCAGGGGTTCGAGCTGGACACCGGGCTGTTCTGAGCGGCGGAACCAGGCCGGTGCCCGGCGTCATTCGGCGGCGCCGTCGGGTTCCGCGTCGTCGCAGGCGTCCGGGTCGCGCAGGAGGGCGCCCAAGTGGGCGGCCGTGGTGGCGAGTCGGCGGCGGACCTCGCGGAGCTGGTGGTCGCTCACGCCGTGATCGCGTGCCGCGTCCCGTACGTCGTCACGGAAGTGGTCCAGGAGGCGCTCCAGGTCCCGTTCCGGATCGTCGCTGGGGCCGTCGTCCTCCTTGGCCCAGGCGGGGTGCGCGGCTTCGCCCTCTGACGGCGGCTCCTGGCGCAGATACGGGAACCAGGGCGTGACCTGCTCGGTGAGGCGGCCCAAGTTCCCCATTTCACGGGTCAGTTGGGACATGCCTTCGCGGACCGCGCCCGGCCAGTCGCCGGACTTCGCCCGCGACTGGACCTGGTCCTGCACCTGCCGCGCGATGCGCTGGACCTCTTCGACGGCGGCCGCGCGTGCCTGGGCCTCCTTCGCCTGGCGCTTGGCCTGCTGCGTCTCCCGCCAGGCGCGGCGGGCCTGTTCCTTCCACTCCTCCTTGGCCCGCTTCATCTCCTCCTTCGCCTGCTGCCACGCCTCCTTGTCGGCGGCGCCCGCACGGGCCCGGGCCCTGCCCGCGGATCCGGACTCCTTACGCGTACGGCGGGCCTGTTCGCGCAGCTCGTGCCGCAGGTCGCGGGCGGAGCCGCTGACGTCTTCGCGGATGTCCGCGGCCAGTGCCGTCAGGGAGGCGCTGATCTCGACCTCCAGCTCCGCCAACTCCTCCTCGCGCTCGGCGAGTTCGGCGCGTCCGGCGTCGGTGATCGAGTAGACCTTGCGGCCGCCGCCCTCGGTGGTGTGGCTGACCAGCCCCTCCGCCTCCAGCTTGGCGAGGCGCGGGTAGACGGTGCCGGCCGACGGTGCGTACAGGCCCTGGAAGCGCTCCTCCAGCAGCCGGATCACCTCGTACCCGTGCCGTGGTGCCTCCTCCAGCAGCTTGAGCAGATAGAGGCGGAGACGGCCGTGGGCGAAGACGGGAGACATGTCAGGCGTCCTTGCTGAGGAGGAGGTCGTCGTCGTGGAGCGGTTCCGCGCGCCGCAGGAGGGCGATGGAGCCCGAGACGCTGTCGGCGCGGAGACGGCCGCTGCCGGTGCCCAGGGTGCCCGTCAGCTTCTTCGCGCCCCACAGTCCTTCGACCTTCAGCTCGTCGAACGCGCTCGAGACGGCGCCGCTCGCGGTGTTCGCCTCCACGGTGGCGTCGACGGGGTGGGACAGGCGGAGGGCGACCTCGCCGGAGACGGTGCCGAGAGCGATGTCCGTCTCCACGTCGCTGCCCCCGGTGTCGAGGTCGAGGATCATGGAGCCGCTGACCGAGTCGGCCTTCACGGCCGACCGGCCGTCCATGACCGTCAGGTCGCCGGAGACGGAGTTGAAGCCGATCCTTCCGCTGAGGCCCTGGGTCTCGACGTTGCCGGAGACGGTCTCGGCGCGGACGGGCCCGTCGATCCCGACGAGCGTGGTGTCGCCGCTGACCCCGCGTACGTCCGTACGCGCGGCGATGCCCGAGACGAAGGCGCCGGCGCTGACGACGCCGACCGAGAGACGCACGTCGGAGGGCACCGACACCGAGACGACCGCGTGCCGGTTCCAGCCCTTGCGGTCCAGCCACTTGAGGAAGCCCTTCCAGGGCACGTCCTCGTAGGCGATCACGAGTTCGCCGTCCTCGAGCGTCACCAGGAGCGGTGGCCCCTTCACCTCGCTGATCTCGACCCGGGTGCCGGGGGCGTCGCTGCCGACGACGTTGACGCTGCCGCCGACGATGCGGACCTGGAGCGATTCGATGCGGTCGTCGATCTCCATCGTCTGCGGTTCGGAGATCGGCCACGAGGAGCGTTCGGACACGGCGGCCTCCCGGATAGGCGTACGGCGGCGGCGAGCGGGACACGGCGGCACGGGCGACGCGGCAACACGGCAACGGCCACACGGCGACATATCGCGTTCGTGCAGGAACACGATATGTCGTGTGTAGCTCCGGAGGCAAGCGTACGTGTGTACGGGACGACGGGACGCGAGCTCAGCGGAATCTCAGCACGGACCCGGGACGGGCTGAGCGCCGGCTCACGGCGCGCGGTCGGTGCGCGCGGCCAGGGCGATGAGCTCCGCGGTGGTCTCCAGGGACGCCGCATCCTCGGTGAGGCGGCTGATGGCCACGCGAAGGTGCGGCGGGTGTGCCGTGGACGTGACGAAGTGGCTCCCGGGCGACGCGGTCGCCCCCCGTGCCGCGAGCGTGACGAGCGCGGAGGTCTCGTCGGCGACGGGAATCCACAGCGAGAGCCCGTCCTCGTTCCGGGTGCCGATGCCGAGCGCGGCCAGCCGGCCGGCGAGCCCGGTGCGGCGCTGCTCGTAGTGGTGCGCCGCTCTCTCCACATGTACGGCGGTGGCCTCGTCGGTCAGCAGATGTGCGAGGGCGTCCTGAAGGATGCGGCTGGTCCAGCCGGTTCCGTACGTGCGCAGCACCCGCGCCTTCTCGACGATGCCGTGCGGGCCGCCCAGCACGGCGAGGCGCAGATCCGGCCCGTACGCCTTGGAGTACGAACGGACGAGCACCGTGCGGTCCGGCAGCAGGCTGCCGATGCTGTGCGCGGGCCGTGCCGCAAGGGGGCCGGTTCCGTCGTCCTCCAGGACCGTCACGTTCGGCGCGTCCTCCAGTACGGCGGCCAGCGCACCGGCGCGCGGCTCGCTCAGGGACCAGCCGCAGGGAGTCTGGGCGCGCGGCTGGAGCAGGAACATCGCGGGGCGCGCGTCCAGGGCCTCGGTGAGCGACGACGGCAGCGGCCCCTCGTCGTCACAGGCCACGGGCACCGTGCGCACTTCGAGGGCGTCGAGGATGTCCAGCAGCCGTACGGCGGTGGGCTCTTCGACCGCGACCCGGTCCCCGGGGACGAGCAGCGCCTGGCACAGCAGATGTACGCCCTCGAAGCCGCCGCCGACCGCCAGCCACGCCTCCGGGGTGAACGGCCAGGTGCCGCGCACCGCTTCGAGGAGGGCCGGGGTGATCGCCGTGCGCGAGTAGTGGTTGAGGCGGGGCGTCCGCGCGCCGGCCAGCAGTGCCTCTTCGAGAGGCGGCAGCAGCGCGGGGTCCGGAGCGGCGATGGCCAGGTCCTGCGTTAGGTGGTCGCCGAAGTCGCCGACGCGCTCGTAGCGGACGGGGTGGGCGACCGTGGGCGGTCCGCTGACGATGCTGCCGCGGCGTCCGAGTGTGGTGATCATGCGGTGCTTTCGCAGCACTGCCCATGCGTCGGCGACGGTCCCGGGGCTCACGCCCAGCCGGGCCGCCAGCGCCCGCACGGTCGGGAGGGCGGCGCCCGGGGCGAGTTCGCCGCTGCGTATCAGGTCGGTCATCGCCGCGGCGATGCCGCGGGCGCTGCAGTCGGGGAGCCTGTCCGCGAGTTGCCCGGCCGAGGGGCCGGTCGGCCCGGGCTCACGGGCGCTGACCGTGGTGCTCCTGGCCATCACACCACTCTCCTCACGCCTCATCCCGCGCCGCCGCCGTGCGCAGCGTAGCCGGGCGGCACGGCGTCGACGAACACTGTGTTCGGTAACAAAAAGACTCTTGTGTGCCTCATCGGCTGAACAATAGCCTCCGATTGCGCCCGGCCATCGGGCGTCTGGACGAATGGGCCGTTCACCGCAGTTCACGGCGGTACGGGCCGGGTGCCGGCGGGGCGGAACGCTCCGGCCCGGGGTGTTCGGCCGGCCGCGGGCCGCCGGTCCGTTGGGAGTGAGGAGCACGACGTGTCCGATCCGGTTCTCCGCCTGGCGCTGCGCGACTGGGACCACCTGGTACCGCTGGCGGCCGGTCTTGTGGACACCCCCGGGCTCACCATCCGGATCGACTCGCGCGAGACGGCGACGCCCGACGTCCTCGCCGAACCCGGACTCGACGGCGGTGAGACGTCCTTCAGCCGCTATGTGCAGGCCCGCGCCGCCGGCGACGACCGCCTCGTGGCGCTGCCCGCCTTCGTCATGCGGGGCTTCCGGCACCGCTGCGTACTCGTCCGCGCCGACAGCCCGCGCACCGCCCTGTCCGAACTCGCGGGCGCCCGCGTGGGACTCACCGGCTGGCCGGACTCCGGCAACACCTGGACGCGGGCGCTGCTGCGGGCCGAAGGGATCGGGACGGCCGACGCGGAGTGGCGGATAGGGCCGCTGACGGCAGAGGAGAGCGGCAAGGATCGCCTCGGCAGCCGCCCGCTCCCGCCGAACGTCGCCGTACTGCCCGGGAGTTCGTCCCTGGTGGAGGAGCTGGCGGCCGGGCGGCTCGACGCCGTGCTCACGCCCTTCATGCCGCCGGAGTTCTTCACGCGCGACAGCCGCTTCCGGCATCTGCTCACCGACCACGCGGCAGCCGAACGCGACTACTGGAAGCAGCACGGCTTCGTCCCCGGAATCCACCTCGTCGCACTGCGCCGCGAAGTGGCCGACGCGCGGCCGGAGTTGCCGCGGCTGCTGCTCGACGCGCTGGAGAGGTCCAAGCGCCACTGGGTCGCGCGCCGCCGCGTCCTGGCCGACACCACACCGTGGCTGTTGCGCGAACTCACCGAATCCGCCCGGATCTTCGGCGACGACTGGATGCCGTACGGCACCGGAAGCAACGCCGCGATGATCCGCGCCTTCTGTACGGAGCTGCACGAACAGGGCATCCTGCCCGAGCCCGTCGACCCGGAGATCCTCTTCCCCGACCCCGCCCTCGCGGCCCCTGCCACGCCGGCCGGGCCGGCCTCGTCCTCCCCCTGCCTCCGGCGGGGGGACCCCCAGCCGGCCGCGCCTGTCGGTGCCGCCGCCCGGAACCACGGAGTCTGACGTCAAATGCGTACCGCTGTCGGCCAGTTCACTGCCGTACCCGACTGGAAGGACAACCTGCTCGCGTGCCTGGCTCTGATCGAGCAGGCCGAGCAGGGTGCCGCCGATCTGCTCGTACTCCCCGAAGGAGTGCTCGCACGCTTCGGTCAGGACGACGAGCGGCACCGCATACGCGAGGTCGCCCAGCCACTCGACGGCCCTTTCGTGACGGGCCTGCGTGAGAGCACCGCCGGCGGGTGCACGACCGTCGTCGCCGGTATCCACGAACCTTCGGGCGACGGCCGCGTGTTCAACACGCTGGTGGCGCTGCGTGACGGCGAACTCGTCGCCCGCTACCGGAAGATCCACCTCTACGACGCCTTCGGCGAGCGGGAGTCCGCACACGTGCGGCCCGCCGACGAACCGCCCGTCGTCATCGACGTCGCAGGCACCCAGGTCGGTCTGATGACCTGCTACGACATACGCTTCCCCGAGCTGGCCCGGCTGCTGGCCGACGCCGGTGCGGAGGTCCTGGCCCTGCCCGCCGCCTGGGTGCGCGGACCGGCCAAGGAACGCCACTGGGAAGTCATGCTCGCCGCCCGCGCCCTGGAGAACACCTGCTGGGTCGCCGCCAGCGGCGAGTGCGGGCCCCGCAACATCGGCAACAGCATGATCGTCGACCCGCTCGGCACCGTACGGTCCCGGCTCTCTTCCGCGCCCGGCCTGGCCTGGGCCGATACGGACCCGGAGACCACCATCGCGGCGCGCCGCGCCCTTCCCGTCCTCGCCAACCGCCGCTTCGCCGTCAGCCCCGAACTCCTCGCCCCGGGAGAACTGCCATGAAGATCCTGAACAAGCCGAATGCCTCAGGCGGCACCGTGTCTCGTACACGCTCGCGCCGAGGGCCGCTCACCGTCGCGACGGCGGCCGCAACCGCCCTGGCCTGCCTCGCCCTTGGCGCCTGCGGCAGCAACCCGCCGCAGGCCGAGGGCGGCACGAAGGAGTCGTCGTCCGGGAAGGACGGAGCGGGAGCCGGGGAAGTCGCCCTGCCCAAGCTGGAGAAGGACCCCGCGCTGAGCAAGATGCTCCCCGAGAAGATCCGCAAGGCGGGGAAGATGACGTCCGTCAACAACGGATCGTTCCCGCCGTACGAGATCGCCGGCTCCGACGGCCGCAGCCTGACCGGCGCCTCCGCGGACCTGGCAACCGCCCTCGGGCAGCTCCTCGGCGTCAAGATCAGCCATGTGACGGCGGACGGCCTGCCCAGCTCGCTGACGGGGATCAAGGCCGGGCGCTACGACCTCGCTCTCGGCCCGATCGGTGACTTCAAGGACCGCCAGAAGTCGAACGATTTCGTCGACTGGGTGCAGGAGTACGTGGTCTTCGCAGTGAAGAAGGGCAACCCCGAGAAGATCGAGTCCCTCGCGGACACCTGCGGCCTGCGGATCGCCGTCATGAGCGGCGGCAGCGCCGAGGGCGTCATCAAGGAGCAGGCCAAACGGTGCGAGAAGGACGGGAGGAAGGCCGTGCGCGTCCAGTCCTACAAGGATCAGCCGGGCTCCGTACTGGCCGTACGATCCGGCCGTGCCGACGCCTTCTTCTCCTCCCAGGCCCCGTTGACCTACTTCGTCAAGGAAGCCAAGGGCACACTCGAACTGGCGGGCACGGGCGAGGCCAACGGCTTCGAGGACCTCTACCAGGGGGCCGTCGTGCCGAAGGGCTCACCGTTGCGGAAGGTGCTGGTGGAGGCCATCAACAAGCTGATCGACAACGGCACTTACGGCAAGATCATGAAGAAGTGGGGGACCAGCGACAACGCCCTGAAGAAGCCCGGGGTCAACCTCGGCGGCGAGGCGTGACCCAGGGCGTGACCGGCAAGGTTTGCGCGACAGGGCCCGACCCGACCCGACCTCCGGACCCGTACGCGATCCGTCCCCGGCCCGTCCCCGGCCCGTCCCGACTCGTCCGACCCGTGCCGACCGAAAGACAGGAGGTGAGCCCACGTGGCCACCGCGCAGCCGCCACCAGGCACCCGCGACGATTCCCGGGGCCCGGGCGTGAACGGGGAAGCGAAGCCGGGCGCAGACTCGGAGCCGGAGACGGAGCCGGAACCGAAGACGGACGCGGGCCGTGACACGGCTCCGGGCCGGAACCCGGACGCGGCGGCTGGGGATGCCGATGTGGACGTGGCCGGCGCCGTGCCCGTCCGCCATCCGCTGCGCTGGCTGGCCGTCGCCGTACTGGCCGTACTCGCCGCCCAGCTCTTCCACTTCCTCTTCACCAACCCCAACTTCGAATGGGACACGGTCGGCGCCTACTTCACCGCCGAGATCATCGGCAAGGGAATCGCCACCACGATCGAACTCACCGTCATCGCCATGGTCATCGGCATCCTGCTCGGGGTGCTGGTCGCGGTCGGCCGGATGTCGCACAACCCGGTGCTGCGGGCCGTGTGCGGCGCGTACGTCTGGTTCTTCCGCGGCGTTCCGGTGCTGGTTCAGCTCGTGTTCTGGTACAACATGTCCGCTCTGCTGCCGCGCATCTCCGTGGGGGTGCCGTTCGGGCCCGAGTTCGCGAGCGAACAGACCAACCACCTCATCACCCCGCTCTTCGCGGCCATCCTCGGCCTCGGCCTGAACGAGGCCGCGTACATGGCCGAGATCGTCCGCGGCGGGCTGCTCGGCGTCGACCCCGGGCAGACCGAGGCCTCCGACGCGCTGGGGATGAGCCGGTCACGCAGCCTCCGCAGGATCGTCCTGCCGCAGGCGATGCGCTTCATCGTCCCGCCGACCGGCAGCCAGGTCATCAACATGCTCAAGGCCACATCGCTGGTGAGCGTGATCGCGCTGTCGGACCTCCTCTACACGGTGCAGTCCATCTACAACCGCACCTTCGAGACGGTTCCGCTGCTCATCGTGGCGTGCCTCTGGTATCTGGTCATGACCTCCGTGCTCTACGTCGGCCAGTCGTTCATCGAACGTCACTACGCACGCGGCGCCACCCGCGACGCCCCGCAGAGCTTCTGGGCGTTCGCCGCCTTCCGGCGGCGGCCTGCCCTTGCGAGGGCGGAGGCCCGCGTACCGGACGCGCACGGCCCGCAGGACCCGCAGGACCCGCACGGCCCCAAGGAGTCAGCATGAGCGCCCGCGCCGGCACCCAGGACGCCACCTCCGCCGGCGGGACGGACGCTCCCGCACAGCCGCAGATGCTGCGCGCCCGTGGCGTACGCAAGAGCTTCGGTCAGCTGGAGGTCCTGCGGGGCATCGACATGGACGTCGCGGCGGGGGAGGTCGTGGTGCTGCTCGGGCCGTCGGGCTCGGGGAAGTCCACGTTTCTGCGCTGCATCAACCATCTGGAGACGCCCGACGGCGGCTCGGTGCGCGTCGCCGGACAGCTCATCGGCTTCCGCAAGCACGGCGGCCGCGTGCACCATCTGCGTCCGCGCGAAGTGACGCGTCAGCGGCGCGACATCGGCATGGTGTTCCAGCACTTCAACCTCTTCCCCCATCAGACCGTTCTGCAGAACGTCATCGAGGCACCGGTGGGGGTGCTGCGCCGGCGGAAGGCCGAGGCGCGGGAGCGGGCGTACGAACTGCTGCGCCGCGTCGGCCTGTCCGACAAGGCCGACGCCTATCCGAGGCAGCTCTCGGGCGGCCAGCAGCAGCGGGTGGCGATCGCCCGCGCCCTGGCGATGCAGCCGAAGCTGATGCTCTTCGACGAGCCGACCAGTGCGCTCGACCCGGAGCTGGTCGGTGAAGTGCTCGCCACCATGCGGGACTTGGCGCGCGACGGTCTCACGATGGTCGTCGTGACGCACGAGATCAGCTTCGCCAAGGAAGCCGCGGACCGCGTCGTCTTCATGGACGAGGGCCGTGTCCTGGAGAGCGGCCCGCCGTCCGTTCTCGACCGCCCTTCCAACCCGCGCACCCAGGCCTTCCTGAAACGCTTCCTGTAACCGAGCGGCCGCCCGCGGCGGTTCATCCGCCGCCGGCCCCCGCACCCGCGCCGCCGCCCGCCTGTGCGCGCAGCGAGCCGACCGTGGCGCCCGGGGCCAGGCGCCCCTCCGCGGGGCGGAGGGAGATCAGTGCGGCTCTGCCTGACCGGCAGTTGGCGAGGGAGCGTTCCAGGGCGGGGGCGAACTCCCCGGTCGATGTGACCGTTTCGCCGTGTGCGCCGAAGGCGCGGGCGTAGGCGGAGAAATCCGGGTTGACCAGGTCGGTGCCGCTGACGCGGCCGGGGTAGGCCAGTTCCTGGTGCTTGCGGATGGTGCCGTAGGTGCCGTTGTCGACGACGAGGATCAGTGGTGCGGCCTCCTCGGCGACGGCGGTGGAGAGTTCCTGTCCGTTCATCAGGAAGCAGCCGTCGCCGGCGAAGGCGACGACCTGGCGCCCCGGGTGGGCGACGGCGGCGGCCACGCCAGCGGGGACGCCGTAGCCCATCGAGCCGTTACGGGGCGCGAGTTGGCGCATGCCCTGGCGGTAGGTGAGGAAGCGCTGCGCCCAGAGCGCGTAGTTGCCGGCGCCGAAGGTGACGACGGCGTCGGCGTCCAGCCGGGCGTCGAGCGTGGCGAACACGGCACCGAGGTCGAGAGGTTCGGGGTCGTGCAGTGGCCGCCGGTAGTCGAGGTGGGCGGCGCGGTCGGCGCGGGTGACGTCCGTCCAGGGGACTGGCGCGGCGGGCTTGCGGTCGGCGACGGCCCTGCCGAACGCGGCGGGCGTGGCCAGCAGTGTGAGGTCCGGGCGGTGCCAGGCGCCGGGCGGCGGGGAGTCGGGAAGGACATGGACGATCCGGCGGGAGCGCGTGCCGCCGCGGGAGGACGCGGGCGCACCGTCCTCCGGCGTCCCGTCCTCGGGCGTCCCGTCTCCCGTCGCCCCGTCCTCTGCCGCCCCCTCTCCCGTCGCCCCGTCCCGCGACTCGTCCCCTTGCGGCGCGAGCCGTGTGTAGCCGTCCGTGCTGACGTCGCCGGGGGCGGCGCCGACGCACACCAGAAGGTCGGCGGAGGCCAGCCGGGCGGCGAGCGCGTCGGAGCGTCCGTAGCCGAGGTTCCCGGCGAAGATCTCGCAGTCCCCGGGGATCAGATCCTGGCAGCGGAAGTCGACGGCGACCGGCAGCGACCACGACTCGGCCCAGGCCCGTACGTCCGCACGCGCCGCGTCCGTCCAGCGGCTGCCGCCGAGCACCGCGAGCGGGCGCTCCGCCTGCGCCAACAGGGCATCCAGCTCGTGGAGTTGGTCCGGTGACACGGCGCCCTCGGGAACCGGCAGCGGTTCCGCGTCCGGAACCTCGGCGGTGTCGGTGAGCATGTCCTCGGGCAGTCCGATCACCACGGGCCCCGGCCTGCCGCCGGCCGCGACCGCGAAGGCCCGGGCGGTGATCTCCGGCAGCCGTGCCGCGTCGTCGGCCGTCTCGACCAGCTTGGCGTGCGCCCCGAAGGTGCCGCGCAGATCGAACTCCTGGAACGCCGCGCGGCCGGTGTGGCCGCGCGGCACCAGGCCGACGAAGAGCACCAGGGGCGTCGCGTCCTGATCCGCCGTGTGCAGCGCCACCAGCGCGTTGGCCGCGCCGGGGCCGCGCGTGGTGAAGCAGACACCGGGACGTCCGGTGAGCTTGCCCGTGGCCTCGGCCATGTAGGCGGCGCCGCCCTCCTGGCGGCACACGACCATCCGTACGGGAGAGTCGTGCAGCGCGTCCAGGACGTCGAGGTAGCTCTCGCCCGGGACGCCGTAGACCGTCTCCACGCCGTGCGCCGCCAGTTGGCCGACGAGTATCCGTCCGCCGGTGCGCGCGAGGGGTTCATCCGTCATAGGAAATCCTCCGTGGATACCCCCGCCTTGGGGCGCGGGTGGGGTTGCCTCTGGGGGGCACCTCCCGGCGAAGCCAGGGAGAGGAGCCAAGGGGAGAAACGGACTCCTGCGGGGCAGGGCAAGGGGCGTCGGTTCGCCGACAGGAGGAATCGGGGTGTGCTGCCGGGTGCCTGCTGCAGTCATGATCTGACGGGTTATCATGTGAAAGATGGGGGAATTGCAGGTGAAGCGGGCATTCAAGTACCGCTTCTATCCGACTGATTCGCAGGCAATTGAGTTGTCGCGCACCTTCGGCTGTGTGCGGAAGGTCTACAACATGGCGCTCGCCGCCCGTACCGAGGCGTGGGCGCGGCAGGAGCGTGTCAACTACAACGCCACGTCCGCGATGCTGACCGCGTGGAAGAAGACAGAGGAACTCGCTTACCTCAATGAGGTGTCGTCGGTTCCGTTGCAGCAGACGCTGCGGCACCTGCAACGGGCGTTCACCAACTTCTTCGCCAAGCGGGCGATGTACCCGCGGTTCAAGTCCAAGCGGAGATCCCGCGCCTCGGCGGAGTACACCAGCTCCGCCTTCCGCTACCGCGAGCGCGAACTGACGCTGGCGAAGATGGACCAGCCGCTGGACATCGTCTGGTCGCGGCCACTGCCTAGTGGGGCGGTGCCCTCCACGGCGACTGTCTCCCGCGATGCTGCGGGGCGCTGGTTCGTCTCCCTGCTGTGCGACGACCCGGCCGTGAAGCCACTTGCGGTGAACTCGAACGCAGTCGGGATCGATGTCGGCTTGGACCACCTGCTGACCCTGTCCACCGGAGAGAAGATCGCCAACCCCCGGCATGAGCGCCGCGACCGGACCCGGCTGGCGAAGGCGCAACGCTCGCTGTCCCGCAAGACCAAGGGGTCGGCGAACCGGGCGAAGGCCCGGGCGAAGGTCGTCCGCGTCCACGCGAAGATCGCCGACCGCAGGCGGGATCACCTGCACAAGCTGACCACTCGACTCGTGCGCGATAGCCAAACGCTCGTGATCGAGGACCTGACCGTACGCAACATGGTCAAGAACCGGAGCCTGGCCCGCGCCATCAGCGATGCCGCGTGGGCGGAGTTCCGCAGCATGCTGGAGTACAAAGCAGCGTGGTACGGGCGGGAAGTGATCGCGGTGGACCGCTTCTTCCCCTCCTCCAAGTTGTGCTCCCACTGCGGCACCCTCGCCAAGAGGATGCCGCTGAACGTCCGCACCTGGACGTGTGACTGCGGCACGACCCACGACCGGGACGTGAACGCCGCACGCAACCTTCTGGCCGCCGGGCTGGCGGTGTCTGTCTGTGGAGCTGGTGTAAGACCTCAACGGGAGTCCTCCTGGACGGGGCGGTCGGCGACGAAGCAGAAACCCCCACGGCGCAAGCCGTAGGGACTCCCCTCCATCAGGAAGGGGAGGAAGTCAAGCGATGGCCTTCGACGTCTCGTGCTGCTTGCTGGGGTCGTGGCCGAGGCGCCGCCGCAGCTGCGGTCCCGCGAGGTACGAACCCACGGCGGTGCAGGCCGCGATGAGGATCAGCAGCAGCGCCGCGCTCCACGAGGCGCCCCCGGACAGCCCGAGCAGCGATGCGGCCACCAGCGGCACGAACCCGGAGATCACGCCCGCCAGGTTGTACGACATGGCCACGGCGCTGTAGCGGAAGTTCTCGGGGAACATCCCGGCGACGACGGCACCGATCGGCGCGTACGGGATGGAGATCGCCCCGATGCCGAGCGCGACCCCGAGGACGACGAGGGGAGTCTCGCCCGTGTCCACCAGCCAGAACGTGGGGAAGGCGGCCAGCACGGAGACGAGGCCGCCGACCACGCACACCTTCCACGGGCCGGCCCGGTTGGCGATCCTGCCGCCGACGTAGAGCACGCCGATCTCGACGACCGCCCCGACGAGCGTGGCGTTCAGCATCACCGACTTGTCGATACCGAGCTGCTCGGTGCCGTAGGAGATGATGAAGGTGGTCAGCAGGAAGAATCCGCCGATGCCGAGGAAGGCGGCGGCGACGCCGATGAGGATGCGGCCCCAGGTGCGGCGGAAGGCCTCGATCAGCGGGGCGGGCGGCGGTCCGTTCTGCTCGCTGTCGGCCATCATCGCCTTGAACACGGGGGATTCCTCGATGCGCAGCCGCATGTAGAGCGCGACGAGGAGCAGCACGAAGGCGAACAGGAACGGTATCCGCCAGCCCCACGAGTAGAACGCGTCGTCGGGCAGCATCCCCACCAGCGCGAAGGCGCCGCTGGAGAGCAACGTACCGACGGGGGAGCCGAATTGGGGGACGGCGGAGTAACTGCCGTGCTTCTCCTTGGGGGTGTGCTCCAGCGTCAGCAGCATCGCGCCGCTCCACTCGCCGCCCACGGAGATGCCCTGCAGGAACCTGAGCGTGGCCAGCAGCGCCGGTGCCCAGATGCCGATGGAGCCGTAGCCGGGAAGCAGGCCGATGAGGCCGGTCGACAGGCCCATCAGCACGACGGTGATGATCAGCGCAGTGCGCCGCCCGTACCGGTCGCCGACGTGCCCGAAGATCGCCGCGCCGATGGGGCGGGCGACGAAGCCGACCGCGAAGGTGATGAACGAGGCGATCGTGCCGACGGCCGGATCCAGGTCGGGGAAGAAGAGCTTGTTGAAGACGAGGGCGGCGGCGGTGCCGTAGAGGAAGTAGTCGTACCACTCAAGGGCGGTGCCGATGAACGCGGCCGAGAGCAGCCGCTTGATGTCGGAGGGGCTCGCCGTCGGCCGGGCGGCGTCGGCGGGCCCGGACGAGGACGAAGCCGACGACGAGGACGAAGAAGGGGGCGGGGACGGGGACTTGGAGGTGCTCATGCGGTCCTGCCTTCTGAGCGGGGTGGGACGGTGACCAGACTGTGCGGGTCGTGGGCGGTGGCACCGCCGACGGCGGTGGCCAGGACGCTGATCGCGCCGATGCGGTCGGCGTCGGTACGCAGGGGGTCGGCGTCGAGTACGGCGAAGTCGGCGAGCATGCCGGGTCGCAGGCGGCCCTTCCGGGACGCGGCGCCCGTGGCGTCGGCCGATCCGGCCGTCCATGCGCGCAGGGCGCTCTCGGCGGGCACCCGCTCGTCAGGCCCGAACGGCGCACCCGATTCGGTCAGCCGGCGCACCATCGCCTCGATGGCGGGAAGCGGCGCACCGGGCGCCACCGGCCGGTCGGACGAGCCGGGCACGCTCAGCCCGAGGTCGAGGAACGAGCCGAGCCGGTACGTCCAACCGGTGCGCTCCGGGCCGAGGTTGGCAGCCATCGCGTCGCCGAAGGCGGCAAGGAAGTTGTGCTGCGGCACGGGGACGACGCCGAGTCCGGCGAAGCGTGTCAGCTGGTCCGGGCGGACCATCCCGGCGTGCTCGACGCGGTGGATCACGTCCGCGCGGGGGTGTTCGCGCTGTGCGCGCTCGTATGTGTCGAGGGCCAGGTCGACGGCGCGGTCGCCGATGGCGTGCGCCGCGACGCTCCAGCCGGCACGGTGCGCGGCCACCACGAGTCCGGCCATCGCCTCCGGGTCCTGCTGGAAGTAGCCGGTCCGGTCCGCGGCGCCGGTGTCCGCCGAGTGGCCGCAGCCGCAGAAGGGTTCGGTCACGGCCGCCGTACGGCCCAGCAGCGAGCCGTCCAGGAAGATCTTCACCGGGCCGATGGACAGCCGGTCGTCGCCCAGGCCGGTGCGCAGCCCGAGGTCGAGCCCCGTGGTGATGCCGTCGCCGGGGTGGGCTCCGCCGATCGGATGCAGCGCGTCGGAGGCGATCATCAACTGGGCGCGTGCGTTCAGTCTGCCGGTGTCCAGGGCGAGTTGGTACGCGGCGAGTTCGACGGGCGTCTGCCCGATCCAGCCGCCGCCGATGCCGGCCTCGGTGAAGCTGGTGACGCCCTCGGCGAGGTAGCGGCGGGTGGCCGCCTGCACGGCGTCGGCGACGGTCTCGACGGAGTACGGAAGCACCTGGTCCTGGACCAGTTGCTGTGCGGTCTCCTCCAGGAGCCCGTCGGGGCGTCCGTCCGCGTCCCGGGCGACGACCCCGCCGTCCGGCGCCTCGAAGCCGGGGTCGAGCGCTCCGGCGCGCCGCAGCACCTCGGTGCTCACGTAACACAGGTGTCCCGACGTGTGTTTGAGCCATACGGGACGGCCGCCGGCGGCGCGGTCGAGCGCGTCGCGGTGCGGACGGCCGCCGGTCTTGTGGTGGTCGACTCCCGCGCCGACGACCCACGAGCCGTCCGGGAGCGTGCGTGCATGGCTTTCGACCGCCGTGTAGACCTCGTCCAGGGAGCGGGCGGCCGACAGGTCGAGCTGGGAGAGGGTGAGCCCGTACCAGGCGGTGTGGCAGTGCGCGTCGTTGAAGCCCGGCACCACGGTGGCCCCGTCCGCGTTCAGGACGCGCTCGGCGCGAAGGCCCTCGATCTCCTCGTCGAGGCCGACGACCCGTCCGTGCAGGACGCCCAGGCCCCGGGCCGCCGGACGGTTCCCGTCCAGCGTCAGGATGTTCGCGTCTCGCACGATCAGATCAAGTCGCATGCGGTGGTGTCCCTCGTCTCTTTCCCTGCCTGTACGGCTTCGGACTCCAGGTGTTCGGGCTCCAGGTGTTCGGGCTGCAGGTGTTCGGGTTCCAGGTGTCAGGCCAGATGGTGGAGTTGGGCCAGCGGGACTTCCGTGGCCGCTTCGGTCGCGGTGGGTGCGCCGTCGACGAGGACGGGGCCGGGGGAGCGGGGCACTTCGACGCGTGGCGTCGCGGTGTTGTGCAGCATGTCGGCTCGTGCGAGGCCGCGGCTGTCCCGTACGGGTGCGTAACGCAGGCCCCGTGGCAGGGAGTTGCGGGCGGCGCTGTCCGCCAGCGTCTCGGCGCCCACGAAGACCCGGGCGAGCTGCGAGGCCGCGTCGCCGAGCGCGCCGTAGTACGGGCGGTACCTGCGGGGTTGTGTGAGCCGCGTCGAACCGGAGCCCGACCCGGTGTTGCCCCAGGCCACGAAGCCGCTCTTGATGACGAGTTCGGGCTTGGTGCCGAACCAGGCGGGGTGCCAGAGCACGATGTCGGCGAGCTGCCCGGGCGCCACGCTGCCGACCTCGTGCGAAATCCCGTGTGCCACTGCCGGGTTGAGCGTGATCTTCGCCAGGTAGCGCAGCACCCGTGCGTTGGCGCTGTGTCCGACGCCGCTCTCGCCGCTGCGCAGCGCCTGGAGGTGCGCGAGCTGCCAGGTCCGGCGGACCGTCTCCGCGATCCTGCCCATGCCCATCGAGTCGGAGTTGACGATGCTGATCGCGCCGAGGTCGTGCAGGGAGTTCTCGGCGGCGATCGCGTGCGCGCGTATGCGCCCCCTGGAGACCTCCACGTCGCTCTCGATGTGGTGGTTCTGCCGGTGGACGGTCATCGTCATCGGGAAGAGCTCCTCGACGGTGTTGACCGTGTACGGCACTGTCGGAGTCGTCGACGAGGGCAGGATGTTCGCCTCGGAGAGGATCTCCAGCAGGTCCGGGTGACCGCCGCCGCCCTCCACGTGGTACGCGTGCACGGTGCGGCCGCGCGTCGCGCCGACGGTGTCGCGCAGATAGCCGGACTCGTTCATCGAGTCGGTGTGCAGCGCGACCGGCAGGTCGGCGTGCTCGGCCGCGTCCAGGCAGGTGTCGACGATGCGCGGAGTCGCCCCGAAGTCCTCGTGGATCTTGAAGCCGCCGGCGCCCGCCAGCACGATCTCGTCCAGGAGCGTGCGCGAGGAGGACGAACCACGGGCCAGGAACGCCACGTTGAGGGGTGTGCCACGCCATGCGCTCATCAGCGTGTGCAGGTTGTGGGCCGGGTTGCAGCCGATCTCCCACATCCCGCCGAGGCCCATGCCGACGACGGTCGTGACGCCGGCGGAGAGCGCGGCGGGCGCGATCTCCGGGGAGGATAGGTGCACATGGCTGTCGACGATCCCCGGGGTCGCCAGCAGTCCCTCGCCCGGGACCATCGAGGTGTGGGAGTCGACGGCGAAGTCGACGGGCATCACGTCCGGGTTGCCCACTCCGCCGACCGCCACGACACGGCCGTCCTTCACGCCGATGTCCGTCTTGCGCACGCCGAGCCGGGGGTCCAGCAGCACCACGTTCGTGATCACCATGTCGAGCGCGGAGTCGCGGTCGGAGCGGGGTGAGGCGAGCAGGCCGTCGCGCACGGTCTTGCCGCAGCCGCCGAGGAGTTCGTCGCCCGGAGTTCCGTCGTCCGTCTCGACCTCCACCCACAGGCCGGTGTCGCCGAGGCGGATCCGGTCGCCCGTCGTGGGGCCGTAGAGCGCGTTGTAGGTGCGCCTGTCGATCTCGCGCGGCGGGTGCTCGGGCGTGTTCATGTACGTGCCTCCACCAGCTCGACCTCGCGCTCGCCGCCCGGTTCGAAGACCAGGGCGGTTCCCGCGGGGATGTCGAGCCGCATGCCGGCGGCGGCCTCGCGGTCGAAGCTCAGTGCCGCGTTGGTTTCGCCGAGGGGATAGTGCGAGGAGACGTAGACGGCGGTCTCGCCCGTGTTCCGCACGGTCAGCCGCAGCCTGCGGCGGCCCTCGTTGATGCGTACGGGCGCGGCCGCCGTACGGACGGCACCCGGTGGATACGCGGCCGCCGCCGCGGACTCCTCCGCCGGCCGCTCCGCCGCTGTCGGCCCGGCCGCCGCGGGCCCGGCCCCGATCGGACCGTCGACCGCCACCAGCGCCGTGCCGCTGGGAAAGAGCGCCTCGACCTGCACGGTGGGCACCATCGCGGGCACGCCTTCCAGCACGTCGTCCTCGGTGAGGACCGCGCGGCCCACCGCGACGACCTCGGCCATGCTCAGCCCGTCCCATGCGGCCTCCAGCACCTCGTCGCAGATGAGGGCGATGGCCTCGGGTGCGTTGAGGCGGCGGCCGCGGGCGCGGCGCCGGCGTGCGAGTTCCGCGGCGGTGAACAGCTGGAGCCGCTCGTTCTCGCGGGGAGTCAGATGCACTGTGATGGCCTCCGGGATCGACCGGCCGGTCGGTTGGACTCGGGCGATCGACCCAGGATTGCGTGATGCGCGTGGAAGGCCAACGTTGAAGTATCGCGGACCTGGGCGTCACAATTGTGCATGTGCACAGTCCACCGGAGCCCCCGCCCGCAGCCGCGCATCCACGTGCGGCCGAGCTGGCCGTCGACTGCCTGAAGGGCGTCGACAGCCTGCTGGGCGACTGGCTGGAGACCGTCGAGCCACTGCGCGAGCAGTACGAAGGCGCGGTGCCCGACGAGGACTTCCGGGAGTCCGCAGTCCAGGCCTTCGAGCTTCTGCTGCGCACCGTCGCCGGGCTCCCCGTGCCCGCCGAGCTCGCCGGGATCTCCGGACGCATCGGGGAGCGCCGCGCCCGCCAGGGCGTCCCACTCGACTCGCTGCTCGCCGCGGCCAGGCTCGACTTCCGGGTGGTCTGGGACGCGCTGGTCGCACGCGCCGACGACGAGGACAAGGTGCTCCTCGTCGCCTCCGCGTACCACGTGTGGGAGGCGGTCGAGGCGCACGTCACCGGCATCATGACCGCGTACCAGCGCACGGTGCTGGAGATGGGCCGGCAGCGCGAGGACGAGCGCCGGCTCTGGTTCGAGCGGCTGCTGGAGACCGGGGGCCACAATCCGACGGTGGTACGGGACGTCGGACTGGCACTCGGATTCGTGCCCGGCGGCCGGTTCCTGTGCGTCGCGGCCCTCCCGGGGCCCGGGCCGGGCGGAGGGCTGCACGGTGCGGCGGCGGCGCTGCGCTCGGCGGGGGCCACGCTGCAGCGGCAGACGGTCTCGTCCGCGTCACTCCTGGTCGTACAGCTGGGTCCCCGCGTCACGGAGGAGACCGTGCTCGGCAGGCTGGAGGGCGTGCCGTGCGGGGTGTCACCCGTCGCGGACGGCCTCGCCGGAGTGCCCCGCGCCGTCGAGCTGGCGACCGCCACCGTACGGGCGCTTCCCGGCGCCGGGACGGGGCCGCGGCGCCTGACGGACGCCTGGCTGGACGTACTGGTCAACCGGGCGGGCCACTTCGCGGCGCACCTCGCGGACGACGTCCTCGGCGGCCTGGCGGCCGGGGGAGTGCCCGCCGCGGAGCGGGAGCGGCTGCTGCACACGGTGGGGGTGCATCTGGCGGGGAGCGGCTCCATCGCGGAGACCGCGAGGGCGCTCTACTGCCACCGCAACACCGTCCAGCAGCGCTTCACGCGGTTCTGCGAGCTGACCGGCCGCGACATCCGCCGCCCCGGGGAGGCGGCGCTTGTGGCGCTCGCGCTCCGGGCACGGGAGAGCGGCGGGAAGTAGCGCGGGGCCGCGGACGCCGGCGGCCGGACACCGCAGCTCGGCGGTCGTCCTCGGTCTCACGCTTCCTCGGCCTCACTCCTCCTCGTCGTCCTCGTCGTCCTCGTCGTCGAGCCGGGCAAGCCAGGTCGCCAGCCGCTCGACCGGGACCTCGAAGTCCGGGTTGAGATCCACGAAGGCCCGCAGCTGCTCCGAGAGCCACTCGAAGCTGAACTCCTCCTCGCCGCGCCGGCTGCTCAGCTCTTCGATGCCGCGGTCGGTGAAGTACACGGAAGGCTCCTGGAGGCAGTGGGACGTTGCGGCCTCCAAGATAATGCGCGCAGAGGCCGCGTCCGCAGCGGACGGCAGCGGCACCGAGGATGGGGAGGGCACCGGTGGAACGGGGTGTGCAGGAGATCGAACTGCCGGGCGGGCAGAGGGTTCTCGCGTCCGTGAGCGTGCTGGAGCCGGGGCGGCTGCAGGGCGGCGGGGGCGGCGCGGAGGAGGAGTACGAGTTCGAGGACACGGCCGCGCTCGACGGGCTGGCAGCCCGTGTCGAACGGCTCAACGACCTTGTCAGCGGCGTCGGTTCGGCCGTGCTGAACGCCGCGCGCTCCGCGTGTCCGGACGAAGTGAGCGCGACCTTCGGCATCGAGATCGCCGCCAAACCGGGCAAGGCCGTGGCCATGCTCGCCGACGGCGAGGTGAAGGGCGCGATTTCGGTGACCCTGACCTGGCGGCCGGAGGAGCGCGGGGAGGAGCGCCGGGAGGTGCGCACGGCACAGCGGCAGGGGGCAGGAGGGGAGCGGCGGGAGCAGTAACCTGGGCACCTGCCTCACACGCCGAGTACCGGGGGAGCGGGGGAAGTTGGGGAGCGTGATCGCTGAACTCGAGACCGGGGCTGCGCGGGCTGCACACATCCATGTGTCGCCGTGCGCCGTGCGTGTCCCATGAGCGCCGTCGAGAGCGCCGCGCGGGCGGCCGTCGTACGGATTGGTGCACCCGCCGACGGGTATGACGGCGGAGACGATGGTCCACGTGCGGAGTTCTGGGGCAGCGGCTTCTTCATCGCGCCGGGCTGGGTGCTCACGAGCGCGCACGTCGTGGACGTGGGGAGGCGTGCCGTGTGGAGGGGGGAGCGCGTCATCGGCATCACCACCGAGAGCGGCGACAAGCTCGTCGGTGAGCTGGCGTGCGCCCTGCCCTGCCCGTCCGCGGACGGGTCTCGGTCCGGGCCCTGGCCCGATCCCGATCTCGCGCTGGTACGGGTGCCGGACGCCGCGTCCAACACCGACGCCGTCTGGCTGAGCGACCGTATGCGGCTCAGCGCGCCCCTGGTGCAGATGCACGGCTACTCCGTGGCCGTGGGCAGCGGCGGCGAACCCGGGTATGTGCAGGGTTCCGGAAGGGCCAGTGCCCCGGTCGACGGACCGATGGTGCTCCAGGGGGCGTACGTGCCGCCCGGCTGTTCGGGCGGGCCCGTGGTGGATGTCGAGCGCGGCGCTGTCATCGGAGTCAACAAGGGCCGTTCGAAGGATCCCCAGGTCGCACGGGCCACACCGATCACGGCGCTGCGCAGCTTCGTCGAGGCGGGCCCGCGCGAGGCGGAGGTGCTGCACGAGGCGCTGTGCGCACACGACCGGCACCATCTGCAGCGTTTCCGTGGCCCCGACTGGAGCTGGCCCCGGCTGCAGTTCGACCGGGGCAAGCAGCGGGACAGCGGCTACGCGCTGGGCTTCAACGCACACGACCGCGCCCAGCTCTTCGGCTGCTTCGCCCAGTTGCCGCCGCCGGACAGCGCCGGCGAGGTGCTGGGCATGGTGCAGGAGGCTCGCCGCGAGGTGGTGCAGGAGGCGATCCGGCTGCACATCAACAAGCCGAGCAGCTGGCGCGAGGGCGTCGGGCTTCTTTACGCCGAGGGCGGCGACCGTGACTTCGAGCGGGCGGCGGTGGTGCTGTACGCCGCGCAGGTCTGCCAGGCGCTGGCGGGACGGGGCGTACCGGACGGGGCGCTCAGGGAGCTGGACCGGTGGGTCCGGAACATCGCGATCACCCTGCCGACCGGCGACCTGAGGAAGAAGGTCCGGGACATCCTGGCGGGCGCCGCCGCCACGTCCGGTGCCCGCACCTCGTACGCCGACGTGCTCGTCGAGATCGACCCGGATATGTACGGCACGCACCCCTGGCGGATCAAGCTCGTCCAGCCGGACGGCCAGGCTGCCTTCGTGAAGGGGAACGAAGTCGGCGCCGAGCGTGACCAGTTGGAGCGGGACATCCGGGCCGCGCTCGCCGAGGCCCTCGACCAGGGCGATGTGGGCGAGCATCTGGCCGCCGTGGACTTCATGCTGCCGCGGGCGCTGTTCGACGAGCCGGTGGAGCTGTGGCGGGCCCACGTGCCGGCCCCGGAGGAGGCGTTCAGCCCGCGCAGCCTGCCCCTCGGACACCGCCGTACGGTCGCGCTGCGCGACCACCACCGGTGGCAGCAGGGCGAACGCATCCCGGAGTGGCACCAGCGCTGGCGAGCCATGCGGCGGGGGCAGATGACGGCGGCGCCGCTGTGTCCGGGGCACGAGTGCCAGGAGAGCCAGCTGACGGCGTGGGGGCGGCTGAGCGGGCTGCCGCGGAACGCGGTGCCGGTGCACTGCTCACGCGTGTCGGAGGGGCGGGGCACGATGGCGATGGGCGTGGCGCTGGGCGCGGGCCATGTCGTGGCCTTGTGGCGCCGCTGCGACGAACCGCACGCCGACTGCGACGAGTTCCGGAGGCGTGCCGCCGAACTGCTGCGTTCCGCGAAACCGCACGGATCGCCGGGGTGTCTGCGCGAGCTCGTCCGGGACGTGCGCAATCAGAGCGCGGGGCTCCACGTCTCCCTGCGCGGTGAGCTGGTTCTGCTCTACGATCCGCCGCATGGAGGGCCGCACGTGGAGGACGAGCCCCTTCGTGCACCACCGACCCGCCCATGACCGCCGCCGTCAGCCGATCCGTGCCACGTCAGGACCAACTCGCCAGAACCCGACCCAGGACAGCACCAGCAAGGAGCTCGCAGTGAGCGATTGGCGGATCTACCGGGGAGCGGGGACCCCGCACACGGGCGCCCAGAGGTTACCGGCCCCCCCGCCCTGGCGGGACTTCACGCAGGAGATCGACGCGGGCCGGCGGCTGGGCGTGCAGCGGCAGTTGGTCGAGAACCTGCATCCGCGCCCCGAAGAGGTCGAGGCGGTCAACGCGGCGCTGTATCTGCGCCGTCCGCTGCTGGTCACGGGAAATCCGGGCACCGGCAAGTCGACGCTCGCGCACGCCGTGGCGCACGAACTGCAGCTCGGACGGGTGCTGCGCTGGCCCATCGTCAGCCGCACCACCCTGCAGGACGGGCTCTACCACTACGACGCCATCGGCAGGCTCCAGGACGTACAACTCGACGAGGCCGTCGAGGGAGAGCGGGCCGAACGGCCGCCCATCGGCTCGTACATCAGGCTGGGCCCGCTGGGGACGGCGCTGCTGCCACGTCCGTCGGACGGCGGGTCCGGGGAGGACGGGGTCGCCCTGCCGCGGGTGCTCCTCGTCGACGAGCTGGACAAGAGCGACATCGATCTGCCGAACGACCTGCTCAACGTCCTGGAGGAGGGCGAGTTCCCCATCCGGGAGCTGGAGCGCAGCGCCGACCGGGAGCCTGTCAGCGAGGTGCTCACGGACGACGGGGACAAGGTGGCCGTGACGGGCGGCAGGGTGCGGTGTACGACATTCCCGTTCATCGTGATGACATCCAACGGCGAACGGGACTTCCCCGCCGCCCTGTTGCGCCGCTGTATTCAGCTCGAACTGAAGCCGCCCACCGACAAGCAACTCGCCGCGATGGTGGCGGCCCACCTCGGCGAGGAGGCGCTGACGGAGGGCGAGGAGTACATCCGCCGTTTCCTGGAGCGCGACGCCGGGCAGGTCGTCGCCACCGACCAACTGCTCAACGCTCTCTTTCTCACGCAGCGGACCGCGGGAGCGGAACGGGTGACGCGCAGCCGTCTCGCCGACATGCTGCTGCGGCCCCTGGACCGCCCGAGGTGATGGCCGATGGACCCGAACGGGCCCGCGCCTCAAGGCCGTTCGCGGCGGCCTGAACCGCGGCTGTCCGAGTTCGTCTCCCGGCTGCGCGCGACGGGCCTGGACCCGACGGCCCAAGAGATCGCCGAGGCGCTGTGGTTCGCCCGCTGGGCGGACCCCGGCGCGGGCGCGGCGGAGCCTGCGGACGCCATACGTGACGAGGACGGTCCGGACGCACCCCGGCAGCGGGACCCGGCACGGCGCAGCCGCCGGCCGCCCGGGACCGGCGGGCGGGACGAGCCGCGGTCACGCCCCGGCGCCGTGACGGAACGTCTGCCGTCCGTGTCCACCGTGTCGCTCTATGCCCCGGACCGGCACGGCGGCGGCGCAGGCTCGGGTACCGCCTTCCCCGTGCGCGCCCCGGCCGCCAGCACCCTGCCGGGTCTGCTCGAACTGCAGCGCGGCATGCGCCCGTTACTCGGGTACCGGCCGCCGCTGCCGGCGTTCGAGTCCGTACTGGACGAGGCGGCCAGCGCCGACCTGAGCGCCCGCAGCGGCGCCGTACGCCCCGTCTTCGGCCCGTCCCCGCGACCCGACGCCGAACTGCTGCTGCTGATGGACGCGTCGGCGACCAACTCCGTCTGGCAGCTCACGTTCGACAAGCTGCGGCAGACCTGCGAACGGCTCGGCGCCTTCCGCGACGTACAAGCCCTGTGTCTGCACCGGGGTGCGGACGGCGCACCGCTCGTCGGCACCGGACCAGACCCGAAGACCACCCGGCTGCGGCCCGCCGACCAGTACCGGGACACCACCGGGCGGCGGCTGACGCTCGTCGTGAGCGACTGCGTGGGGTCGCTTTGGCAGGACGGCCGCGCACAGCGGCTGCTGCACCGGTGGCTGGGAAGCGCGCCGGTGGCCGTCGTGCAGCCGCTGCCGCCGCGGCTGTGGCGGCGGACGGCCCTGCCCGGCGAACCGGGGCAGCTCATCCGCGCCAAGGGGCCGGGCGGGCCCGTCACCTTCGAACCGGACGGCTACGGGCCGCCACCCGCGCACGACGTGCGGCCCGTGCCGGTGCTGCTGCCCACGCCTGCGGCGCTGGGCAGCTGGGCGCGGCTGCAGGGCGGTGAAGGGCGGCAGACGGTGCGCGGCGCCGCGGCGTGGGTCAGGCCGCGGCACCACGCCATGCCCGCGCCCACGAGCCCGCGCCGCGGCGAACCCCACGAAATGCTCGCCGCCTTCCGCGCCTCCGCCTCCCCGGGCGCGCTCGACCTGGCCGTGCATCTGGCGGCCGTACCGCTGCTGTTGCCCGTCATCCAGCTCGTACAGGAGGCGATGCTGCCCGACACGGGCCCCATGGAGCTGGCGGAAGTGCTGCTCAGCGGGTTGCTGGAACGGCTGCCGGACGTCGAGGACTCTCCAGGGCCGCGCTACGACTTCGTATCCGGGGTCCAGGAACTGCTTCTGCACTCCCTCGACCAGGGCGCCGCGGAGCTGGTGCTCAAGCACCTCTCGGAGTACGTGACGAGGCGCTTCGGCAGCGGCACCCGCAACTTCCCCGCGATGGCCGTGGCACGGCTGGGCAACCGGCCCGTGGGGGAGGGCGCCGAGGAGGATCTGCGGGCCTACCCGCCGGACGTCCCCGACGAGCTCTTCGCGCAGATTCCGGCGCGGGTGGTGCGGCAGTACATCCCCGACCCGGAGACCGCGCCCGACGACATCTCGCAGGCGGAGCTGCTGCTGCGGCGGTGGCGGGCCCAGGCCGACCCGTGGCTGCTGGAGGAGGCGCGCAGACACGCGGAGTCGGCGGTCGAGTCGGCGGGAGAGGCGGAGGACGCACTGGCGCGGGCGCGGCGCGTGCTCGGACAGGTCCTGCATGCCATGACGAAGACGGGCCCGGTGCGCCGCAATCCCAAGCGCGTACGGGAGCTGCTGCACCAGGCGGCCTACATGCTGACCGCGAGCACGCTGGCCGGGGACGAGGTGCACGCACGGATCGAACTGGCCTCCGTGCGTTACGACTTGTGGAAAGCCGAGGGCGCCGCCGGGCACTTGCACGCCGCCGTGCGGACGCTGCGCGCCATGGAGGGACGGGCCCCCGGCGCGGAGGGGACGCTGCACGGACGCGCCGAGGCCGAGCGGCGCCTCTGGCTGGGCAAGGCGCTGCTGGAGCTGAGCAGGGCCGGGGAGAGCGCCGACCAGGGCGCGCCCTCGTACGAGGTGCAGGCCGCGGACGAACTGGGCGCCGCAGCCGAGCGGTTGACGACCGCCGGGTCGCGCGGCCGGCGGCTCTGCGAGGCCCTGCTCGACCGCGGTGCCGCCCTCCGCCGGGCGGGCGCGGAAGTGGGCGAACGGCTGGCGAACCTCGACCGGGCCGAGGCCGCGGCGACCGGCGACGCCGAACTCCGGCTGCGCTGCGCCCGCGAACGGGCCCGGGTGCACCGGGACTCGGGCCACCGGTCCGCCGCGGAGGCCGCCTACGCGGAGGCCGAGACCTACACCGGCCGCTACAGCTCGCAGCGGGCCGAACTCCTCACCGAATGGGGAGTGATGCTGCTCCGTGCCGACGACGACGAGTCCGCGCAGGAGGGCGAGGCTGAGGTCGCGGCGGCCGCGTCGGAGGCCGTCGGGGCACAGTCCGGCAGCCGGGCCGGCCGTGCCGAGGGGCTGCTGCGTGAGGCGCTCACCACCGCACCCGCGGACGGCGCGCTCGCCGGCCGCCTCCAGCTCCTCCTCGGCGGCGCCCTGGTGGACCGCTACGAGCGGGACGAGTTCAAGCCCGACCTGTACGAGGGCTGCCACATGCTGGAACAGGCCGCCCGCAAGGCCCCCGAGGGCGAACTCCGCGCCGACGCCTGGCTGTTGCTCGGGAAGGCACTCGACTCCTTCCAGGACGGCGGCGCCGACCGCGCGGCCGAGGCGTTCTCCAAGTCCGTCGAAGAGGCGCGGCAGGCGCGCGGCGGTGCCGCCGGGATGGTGGCCGTGGCGCGCGCTCTGATGGGCCGGGCGAAGGTCAACGAGCGCCGCTCCCACCGCAGGCAGGCACTCGCCGACTACCGGGCCGCGCGTGCGGAGTGGCAGCAGCTGACCAGCCGCCTCGCCGACGACATACCGTGGAACGAGGTACGCGAGACCAGCGAGCGGCTCGCCGCGCTGGAGGGCCGGTGGGGCCGGTGACAGGGCCTCTGAGGGGACCTCTGACAGAGCCTCTGACGGGGCGGGGCACGGGGCTTCACGAGGCCGAAACGCGCCGGGAGGGTCGTCCCGCCCGGTGCCCGAACACGTTTCCGGTACAAGGCACTTGGGAAGAACCCTGCACTGTCATTGCCGACCTCCCGCGCGAGGCGGCAGGGAGGAGAGCAGCGTGCCGAAACTGGGCCGAGGCGCGCCCGCGGCAGCGGGCACTGACAACACGGGGAGTCCGCCCCTGCCCGACCTCACAGGCGTCGACCTGCACGTTCTGCGGGCCTCCGACGATCCCGCGGTCCGTGCCGCGGTCGACGACGTGCTGCGTGATCCGTACCGGCACACCGATCTGTGGTGGGGGCCGTCGGACGGGGGCGACACCAACTCGACGAAGCAGGACTGCGTGCCGGCGCCACGCAGAACGGGCCGCAGAACCGTCTGATCGCGCCAAATCTCGGAACGGGGGAGGGGGCACGATGCTGCATGCCGCGCCATCGTTCGCCGTCTCCCCGGCCGCCGTCGCCGCGCTGGCCGGCACCCGTCCCGCCCCCCGTGAACTACGGCTGCTGGAGGCCGGGCTGCACAGCCGGCGGCTGGTATTGCTCAAGTCGCTGCTGGTGCGGGCCGAACGGCACGGTGTGCCGCCGTCCGTGCGCAAGAACCTCCACGAGCACTGGCAGTTGCTCGCCCGCGCCGAGACCCGCGATCCGGTTGCCGCCCGCGAGGCGCTCGACTATCCGTCCGTGGGCAACTGGCTGCTGTACGGCCTGGGCATCCCGCTCACCCGGCCGGCGGCCTTCGCCGAGTTCCTCGGCGGCCTCGGCACGCTCGCCGCCTCCGTCGCACTGCGGACGGGCACCGACTTCCGTCTGACGCTGCCGGCTCCCGGCGGTCGGCTCGTCCTGCCAGGGTTCGGCGTGTACCGCTCCGGGGCCTCCCGCGTACGGGCCGTCGCAGGCCCGCGCAGCCTCCGTCTGACGCCGGGCGACCGGGGCGCCGGCACCCTGCTGACGCCGCCGTACGAGCGTGCGACGGGCGCGGGCTGGCACGGGCTCCTCCCGCTGCACGGAGGCGGCACGCTCCTCGACGCGCTCGACCCGCACCGCGCCGGCATCAGCCCCCGCGAGACGACCGGCACACCGTCGCTCACCGCGCGGAACGCCCGCCGCTGGGCGGGCCGTTGGCACGGGGCACTGGTGCTGCTGGAGGCCGCGGACCCGGAACGCCGGGCCGAGGTCGCCCGCCTGGTGCGAGCGCTGGTGCCGCTGACGCGGCCGGCGGACCGGCCCGAGGGCGCCGCGGCGAGCGGCACCCTGCGCTCCGCGCCCCTCGCCGTGATGACCGAACTGCCCCGGTCGGCACAGGAGTTGGCGGCCGTGCTCGTCCACGAGGTGCAGCACACCAAGCTCGCCCTGCTCTGCGACCTCACCCCGCTCCACCACGCGGACGAAGCCCCCGCCCACCGTGTCCCCTGGCGCGCGGACCCCCGCCCGTTCGACGCGGTGCTGCAGGGCACGTACGCACATCTCGCCCTCGCGGACCTATGGCACCGGTTCGCCGTCCGCCCCGGCGCGACCACGGCCGCACGGGCCACCGCCCGCGCCGCGTGCGAGGGATACCGCGCCCAGGTCGCCGAGGCGCTCGGCGTGCTGCGTGCATCTGGCGAACTCACCGTCGGAGGAGTTCAGTTCACCGACGGCATGGCCCGCCGTCTGGGGGCTCTGCACAGACATCCAGCTGTTTATCCTGGCCGTAACTCCGTTACTACAGGGTGACGTACGGTGATCCTGCGGAGCAGCCGGGGCGAATCCGGCGGCCCGTGACCACCACGGACAAGGGAGAACGTGCCCATGGTCGAGCAGCGGTACCCGGACGGGGGCAGCGCCCCGGGGGACCTGGGGCAGGAGCAGCAGCATGTCACGCTGGCCTTTCCCGGCTACCACCGGTCCTGGGCGACCTGGCTCGCCCACCGCCTGGAGAGCCATGGCCACCGGCCGGCGCTCCAGCGCTGGGACCCGTCGCGCGAACAGCCCCTGGAGGAGGCGCTGGACGACCTGCTGCTCGCCCGGGGGCGGGTGCTGCTGGTGCTCAGCGACTGGTTCTTCCAGCTCGGCCCCCGCCCCGAGGGCGAGTGGAACACGGTGCTGCGCGGCTTCGTACGGGACAACGCCGAGCGGTTCGCGGCCGTCAACCTGACCAACCGCCCCATGCTTCCGGCCACGGCCGTGCTGGAGCCCGCCGACCTGTGGGGCGTCAGCGAGGAGGAGGCCGAGCGGCGGCTGTTCTCCCGGCTGGGCCTGCCGCGCCGCAGCGAGCCGCTGGAACTGCCGGGCGGTCCCGGCTCCCGCTTCCCCAACGACCCGGTGGCCGTCTGGGGTGAAGTGCCGCGCCGCAACCGCCAGTTCACCGGACGGGACGAGCTGCTGAACGAGATCCAGCAGCGGCTCACCGACTCCCGGCCGGGCGCCGCGGCCTGCACGCTGGTCGGGATGTCCGGCATCGGCAAGACGCAGACCGCCGCCGAGTACGCCCACCGCTTCAGCCCCGACTACGACGTGGTCTGGTGGATCAACTCCGATCAGCGCAACACCCTGCGCGAACGGTTCGGCGAACTCGCCGTCGAACTCGACCGCACCGAGAGCTTCGAACTCGGCGAACGCATCCGCGCCGCGCGCGACGCGTTGCACCGCGGCCGGCCCTACGGCCGCTGGCTGCTCATCTTCGACGGCTGGGACGAGACCGAGGAGGCCGCCCAGTACCTCCCGCAGGGCGGCACCGGGCACGTACTGATCACTTCGCGCAACCGATCTTGGGGCGAGACGACGGACGTGATCGACGTGACGGGCTTCCGCCGTGCCGAGTCCACCGGCTATCTCATGCGCCGCGCCCCGCACGTCGGCGCCGCACAGGCCGAGCAGATCGCGGGCGAGTTCAACGACGTACCGCTGCAGATGGCACAGGCCGCGGCCTGGCTCGGCGAGTCGAAGATGGACCCGGGCGAGTATCTGCGGATGGTGCGCCGCAGCGACGCCCACGGGACGGCGCGGCCGCCGGAGATCCCCGACTACTCGGACTCCTCCATCACGTCCTGGTCGATACTGATCAACCGGCTCCGCTCGTCCGAGCCCCACACCATCGAACTGCTGAAGCTGTGCTGCGCGTTCGCGCCCGGGCGTATCCCGCTGGGCCTGGTGCGTGGACTCAACCCGGCCCAGCTGCCGGAGAACCTGAAGTGGATCGCCACCGACCGCCCCGCCTGGGCGCGGGCCCTGGACAGCCTCGTCAACTTCTCCGTCCTCACCCGGCAGTCGCGCGGCAGCGCGCGCAGCGAGGGTGGCCCGGAGCGCGAGTCCGTGCACATGCACCGCACCGTGTACAACATCGTCGGTGAACTCACCGTCTCCAGCGACCGCCCCCTCTACCAGGAAGTGGTGCGGAAGGTCCTGGTGATGGCCGACCCCGGTGCCCCGGAGGACAGCAGGAACTGGACCGGCTACACCGAACTGATCCCGCACCTCGGCCCGTCCGGCGCCTTCAGCAGCCAGGACCGGGACACCCAGTCGATGGTGCTCAACTGTGTGCGCTACTGCCAGGCCGGCGGCGAGTACCGGGCGGGCGCCGAGCTCGCCGAAACGGTGCGCGAGCAGTGGTCGCAGTTCCTCGAACCCGACGCCGCGCCGATGCTCCACCTCACCACGATCCAGGGGAACATCCTGCGCGCCGCCGGCCACTTCCAGGAGGCGTACGACCTGGACAGCAGCAGACTGGAGCGGCTGCGCGGCGGCACGGAGACCGACGAGGACAAGCTGATGACGGCGACGGCCTCCTTCGCCGCCGACCAGCGCTTCCTCGGGCAGTACGCCGAGGCGCTCCAGATGCAGCGCGAGGTCGTCTCCACCGCGGAACGCCTGCTCGGTCCGGACGACTGGTCGACGCTGCGCGCCCACCACAACCTCGCGGTCGGGCTGCGGCTGCTGGGCCGTTATGCCGACGCCTACGAGGAGGACCTGGAGACGCTGCGGAAGCGGGAGACGCTGCTGCGCCACCGGCACCCCGACACCCTCAGCTCCGTCAACTCCTGCTCCCGCGACCTGCGGCTGATGGGGCGCTACCAGGACGCGCTCGCCCGGCAGGAGCTCTGCGTGCGGCGGCACGTGCAGGTGATGGGAGCGCAGCACCCGAAGACGCTGTGGTCCCGGCACAACCTCGTGCTGTGCGAACGCCGGGCGGGCACCTCCAAGCAGGACACCGGCGCGGTGCTGGAGAGCCTGCTGGAACAGCAGCAGCAGACCTACGGGCGCAGCCACTACAGCACGTTCGCCCTCATCACCGACTACGGCAACTATCTGCGGGCCCGGGGCGAACTGGACCGGGCGGCGGACCTGTTGACCGAGGCCGAGGAGGGCTATCGCAGACTCCTCGGCCAGGCACACCCCGTCTCCACCGGCATGCAGTCGAACATCGGTCTCGTACTGCAGGCGGAGGGTGACCGGGACAAGGCCCTGAACCTGTTCGAACAGGCGCTGGCCGGGCTGCGTACCGTCCTCGGCGACAACCACCCGGCGACGCTGGGCTGCGCGCTGAACACCGCATGCGGGCGGAACTTCATCGGGCGGCTGGACGACGCCGTGGAGCTGAGCCGCGAGACGCTGCGCCGCGCGGGGCACGTCCTCGGTGAGAACCACCCGCTCACGCTCTCCTGCCAGGTCGCCCTCGCGGCCGACCTGCGCGCGGTGCGCGAGCACACCGAGGCGGGCAAGCAGGAGGAGGACGCCCTCCAGCGCCTCACCCGCACCCTCGGGGCCCAGCACCCGCACACGCTCTCCGCACGTCAACGGGTGCGCCCGTACTGGGACTTCGAGCCCTACCTGGGCTGAGCACCCCGCCCCCGCCGCCGCACGACGGAGGGCCCGCCGGCAGCGATGCCGGCGGGCCCTCCGTGTGGCTGCGAGCGGCGTGCGCTCAGAGGTCGAAGACCTCCTGGATCAGCTGCTGCTGCTCCTCCTGGTGCCGCTTGCCGGAGCCGACGGCGGGCGAGGAGGACGAGGAACGCGAGACCCGGCGCAGCCGGTCCGCGTTGGGGACCGGCTCGGAGCCGATGATCAGGTCCAGGTGGTCGACCAGATTGAGCGCGATGAACGGCCACGCACCCTGGTTGGCCGGCTCCTCCTGTGCCCACAGGAACTTCGACGCACCGCTGTACTTGGCCATCTCGCCCTGGATCTCCTTGCCGGGCAGCGGGTAGAGCCGCTCGATCCGGATGATCGCGGTGTCGGTCAGACCGCGCTTCTGCCGCTCGGCGTCGAGGTCGTAGTAGACCTTGCCGGAGCAGAAGACGACCTTGCGGACGTCGGACGGGTCCACGGAGTCGTCGCCGATGACCGGACGGAATCCTCCGGAGGTGAACTCCGAGGTCTGCGACGCCGCCGCCTTCAGCCGGAGCATCGACTTCGGGGTGAAGACGACCAGCGGCTTGTGGTGCGGGTTGTGGACCTGCCAGCGCAGCAGGTGGAAGTAGTTCGACGGCAGCGACGGCGAGGCGACCGTCATGCTGTTCTGCGCGCACAGCTGGAGGAACCGCTCGATGCGGGCCGAGGAGTGGTCCGGGCCCTGGCCCTCGTAGCCGTGCGGCAGGAGCAGCGTCACGCCGGACGTCTGGTTCCACTTCTGCTCGGCGGAGGAGATGAACTCGTCGATCACCGTCTGCGCCCCGTTGGCGAAGTCGCCGAACTGCGCCTCCCACATCACCAGCGCCTCGGGGCGGGCCAGGGAGTAGCCGTACTCGAAGCCCATCGCCGCGTACTCGCTGAGCAGCGAGTCGTAGACGTTGTAACGGGCCTGGTCGTCGGCGAGGTACAACAGCGGCGTGTAGTCGTTGCCGGTGTTCTGGTCGAGTAGCACGGCGTGACGCTGGCCGAACGTGCCGCGGCGGGAGTCCTGGCCGGACAGCCGCACCGGCGTGCCCTCCATCAGGAGCGAGCCGATGGCGAGGGTCTCGCCCATGCCCCAGTCGATCGTGTCGTCCTCGATCATCGCCGCGCGCCGCTGGAGCTGCGGGAGCAGCCGTGGGTGGACGGTGACGTGGTCGGGGATGTTGACCTGCGACTCGGCGATCCGCTTGACGACCTCCTGGCCGACGCCCGTCTCGATGTGGACCGGGAACTCGGCCTCGGGCTGCGGGACTTGCGCCGGGGCCGGGGCGTTGGCGGCGTCCCGCACCTCGGTGAAGACCTTCTCGAGCTGGCCCTGGAAGTCCTGCAGCGCCTGCTCGGCCTCCTCCAGCGTGATGTCGCCGCGGCCGATGAGGGACTCGGTGTAGAGCTTGCGCACCGAGCGCTTCTTGTCGACCAGGTTGTACATCAGCGGCTGCGTGAACTGCGGGTTGTCGGTCTCGTTGTGACCGCGGCGCCGGTAGCAGATCAGGTCGATGACGACGTCCTTGTTGAACGCCTGGCGGTACTCGAAGGCCAGGCGGGCCACGCGGACCACGGCCTCCGGGTCGTCGCCGTTGACGTGGAAGATCGGCGCCTCGATCATCCGGGCCACGTCGGTGGAGTACATCGACGAGCGCGCCGACTCGGGCGCCGCGGTGAAGCCCACCTGGTTGTTGACGATGATGTGCACCGTGCCGCCGGTGCGGTAGCCGCGCAGCTGCGACATGTTGAGCGTCTCGGCCACGACGCCCTGGCCCGCGAAGGCCGCGTCGCCGTGCAGCTGGACGGGCAGGACGGTGAAGTCCGTGCCGCCCTTGCCGATGATGTCCTGCTTGGCGCGCGCGACACCCTCGACGATCGGGTCCACGGCCTCCAGGTGCGAGGGGTTGGCGGTGAGCGAGACCGTGATCTGCTCGCCGTCCAGGCCGGTGAAGGTGCCCTCGGCGCCCAGGTGGTACTTCACGTCGCCGGAGCCGTGCATCGACTTCGGGTCGAGGTTGCCCTCGAACTCCCGGAAGATCTGCGCGTACGACTTGCCGACGATGTTCGCCAGTACGTTCAGCCGGCCGCGGTGCGCCATGCCGATCACGCACTCGTCCAGGCGCGATTCGGCGGCCGCGTCCAGCACGGCGTCCAGCATCGGGATGACGGACTCGCCGCCCTCCAGCGAGAAGCGCTTCTGGCCCACGTACTTGGTCTGCAGGAACGTCTCGAACGCCTCCGCGGCGTTCAGCCGCCGCAGGATGCGCAGCTGCTCGTCCCGCTCAGGCTTGGAATGCGCACGCTCGACCCGGTCCTGGATCCACTTGCGCTCCTTCGGGTCCTGGATGTGCATGTACTCGATGCCGGTGGTGCGGCAGTACGAGTCGCGCAGCACGCCCAGGATGTCGCGCAGCTTCATCATCGACTTGTTGGCGAAGCCGCCGACCGCGAACTCCCGCTCCAGGTCCCACAGCGTGAGCCCGTGCTCGGTGATGTCCAGGTCGGGGTGCTTGCGCTGCTTGTACTCCAGCGGGTCGGTGTCGGCCATGATGTGGCCGCGCACCCGGTAGGAGTGGATCAGGTCGAAGACGCGGGCGGCCTTGGTGACGTCGTCGTCGTGCGAGGCGTCGATGTCCTGGTTCCAGCGCACCGGCTCGTACGGGATGCGCAGCGCCTTGAAGATCTCGTCGTAGAACCGCTCCTCGCCGAGCAGCAGCTTGCTGACGATGCGCAGGAACTCGCCGGAGGCGGCGCCCTGGATGACCCGGTGGTCGTAGGTGCTGGTCAGCGTCATCACCTTGGAGACGCCGAGCCGGTTGAGGGTGTCCTGCGAGGTGCCCTGGAACTCCGCCGGATACTCCATCGCGCCCACGCCCAGGATCAGGCCCTGGCCGGGCATCAGCCGCGGCACGGAGTGGACGGTGCCGATGCCGCCCGGGTTGGTGAGGGAGCAGGTGACGCCGGAGAAGTCCTCCATCGTCAGCTTGTTCTGCCGGGCGCGGCGGACGATGTCCTCGTAGGCCTGCCAGAACTCGAAGAAGGTGAGCGTCTCGGCCTTCTTGATGGCGGCGACGACGAGCTGGCGGTCGCCGTTCGGCTTCACCAGGTCGATGGCCAGGCCGAGGTTGACGTGGTCGGGCTTGACCAGCGTCGGCTTGCCGTCCTTCTCCGTGTAGGAGTGGTTCATCGACGGCATCGCCTTCAGCGCCTGCACCATGGCGTAGCCGATGAGGTGCGTGAAGGACACCTTGCCGCCGCGGGCGCGCTTGAGGTGGTTGTTGATGACGATGCGGTTGTCGAAGAGCAGCTTCACCGGGACGGCACGTACGGACGTGGCGGTGGGCAGCTCCAGCGACGCGTTCATGTTCTTCGCGACGGCCGCGGACGGCCCGCGCAGCTGCGTGTACTCGGGGCCGGACGGCTGCTCCGCCTCGGCGCCGCCCTGCGCGGGCGCGGCGGGCTTGGCCTGTGCCCTCGCCGGCTCGGCCGGTGTGGGCTTGGCGTGCTTGGCCGGCGCGGGCTTGGCTTCCGCGGGCTTCGCTTCCGCGGGCTTGGCGGGTGCGGCGGCCTTGGCCGGCTTCGCCTCAGCGGGCTTGGCCTCCGCCGGCTTCGCCGGTGCCGCGTGCGCGGGACCTGCGGCCACTCCCGAGGTGCCGGCTGCGGCGCCCGGCGGCGTGGTGGGGGCCGCAGCCGGCTCTGCCACCGCTCCCGCGGCCTCGGCGCCCGGCTTGTAATCGGCGAAGAAGTCCCACCAGGCTCGGTCTACCGAGTTGGGGTCCTGGAGGTACTGCTGGTAGATCTCGTCGACGAGCCACTCGTTTGGCCCGAAGACGGCGGCGGGATCGCTTCCCTGACCGTCCTGCTGGGTCGAGACGCTCGAGCTGTTGTGGGACTGTGACGACACGGCGGCAACCGCCCTCTTCCGCGTTCCTTAGGTGGTGGACAGCGGGAACAAAGGCTACGCCTCTCGCCGCCTGACTTGCAGTCCAGGCCGGGTTGTCGTCACGCAAGTCACATCAAGAGTCCGGTTTCGGCGCATGAAGTGGCGGGAAACAACCAAGGTTCGCCGCAGAGTGGAACTGGCGGCCCCGGTTCCACGTCCTACTACTTCGGGGCCTTTCGTCAGGCGATCTCTTCCATCAGGGTGCTGTGTCGGCCTGCGCCTCCCCGCGTCAGCCCTGCGCCTCGTTCACACCCGGAAGGGTGACCTGGATGCGGCAGCCCCGGGGGGACTCCGCGACCCTGATCCAGCCGCCGTGCAGGTCCACCGCCCAGCGCGCGATCGCCAGGCCCAGCCCCGTGCCGCCGTCGCCGCCGCCCGGTCCCGAGCCGCGCTGCGAGGACGTCTCGGCGGCCTTCGTACGGTTGAAGCGCTCGAAGACGTGTGCGCGTTCCGACTCGGGGATGCCGGGCCCCTCGTCGAGCACCTCCACCTCGAGGCTCTCCTCGGTCGCGCCCGGGCGCGCACGCACGGTGACGCGGCCGTGCGGAGGGCTGTGCTTGACCGCGTTGTCGATGAGGTTGGCGACGACCTGGTGCAGCCGCTCGGCATCCGCGTAGGCCGTCAGTTCGGGCGGGGAGACGTCCAGATGCAGATGGACGTCCGTACGGGAGTGCCCCTGCCCCTTGCTCATGTTCGCCTCCTTGAGCACCCCCGCCAGGTACGGCCACACCTCGAAGCGGCGTGCGCGCAGCGGCACGACACCGTTGTCCAGGCGGGAGAGGTCCAGGAGGTGCTCCACGAGGCGGCCGAGCCGGTCCGTCTGCTGGAGGGCGATGCGCATCGTCTCGGGATCGGAGTCGGAGACACCGTCCACGACGTTCTCCAGCACGGCCCGCAGCGCCGCGATCGGGGTGCGCAGCTCGTGCGAGACGTTGGCGACGAGCTCCTTGCGGTGCTGGTCGACGAGCTCCAGGTCCGCTGCCATCTGATTGAAGGTCTCGGCGAGTTCGCCGAACTCGTCCCGGCGGTCGCCGCGCACGCGGCGTGAGTAGTCGCCGTCCGCCATGGCTCTGGCCGCGTCCGTCATCTCGTCCAGCGGCGCAGTGAGGGACTGCGCCACGAACTGGGTGATCAGCAGCGAGGCGATGATCGAGATGATGGTGATGACGCGCAGCTCGGTCGCGGAGTTGACCGCGAAGAGCGCGAGCAGCGTGGTGATCACCACGGAGACGATCACCAGCGCGCCCAGCGCCGCCTTCACCGAGCGGTACGGGTCGAGGGGGCGCAGCCCTTCCCAGAGCCGGTCGATCCACCCCACCCATACGGGCTCCCAGCGCCGGCGCAGGCGCTGGTTCAGGCGGCCCAGGGCACGCACCGCGCGCCCCAGGAACCTGCCGGTGACACGGACCGAGCGCGGGAGGCGGACCGCCCGGCTCGCCGAAGGGGTGTCAGGCACCTCTGCCACGTCGCCGACGCCGCCTGTCAGGAGCCGTCCGCGGCCGACGCCGGATAGCCGCCGCCGTCCGCACCGGACGACGCGTTCGCCGAGTTGGAGCCCGACGAGGGCGTCTCGAGTGCGTAGCCCACGCCGTGCACCGTACGGATGCGCTCCGCGCCGATCTTGCGGCGCAGGGCCTTGATGTGGCTGTCGACGGTGCGCGTCCCGGAGGCGTCCGCCCAGTCCCACACCTCGGCGAGCAGCTGCTCCCGCGAGAGCACGGCACGCGGCGAGTGCGCGAGGCACACAAGCAGGTCGAACTCGGTGGGCGTGAGGTGCACGTCCTCACCGGTGACGCGCACCCGGCGCTGCGAGTGGTCGATCTCCAGCTCGCCGAGGCGGAGTATGCCGCTGCGCGGGGTGTGCGCGGCGAGCGTGGCCCGCTCGACCCGGCGCAGCAGTACGTGCACCCGCGCGGCGACCTCGCGCATCGAGAACGGCTTCGTCATGTAGTCGTCCGCGCCGACTCCGAGCCCGACCAGCATGTCCGTCTCGTCGTCCCGCGCCGTCAGCATCAGTACGGGGACCGGACGTTGCGACTGCACCCGTCGGCAGACCTCCAGTCCGTCGAAGCCCGGCAGCATCACGTCGAGGACGATCAGATCGGGCTGCCACGCCTCGGCCGTGTCCACGGCGGCGGGGCCGTCGCCCGCCGTCTGGACCTGGAATCCCTCGGCCCGCAGCCGCATCGCGATGGCGTCGACGATCGTGGGATCGTCCTCGACGACCAGGATTCTGCGCTGCGCGCCAGGGGTGGTCGACGCGGACGCGTTGCTGCTCTGTGCCGGTGTGATGTTCTTCTGGTCCATTCGACCCCGCCCCTGCATGGCCCCGTGGCTTGTTTGTGTGCGTGCTTGCAGCAGCGTAAGGGGCTTGTGTCGGCTGCGGCTATGCCGGTTTGGTTGCGAAGTGGACCACGTCGGGGACGCCTCGGGCGACGGGGATCTCTTCCGTACGAACCCCCTGGAATCCGGCATTCCGCAATGCATCCTCGAATGTCGGGGAGGCTTGCGCCGACCAGACGGCGAGTACGCCGCCGGGCGCCAGCCGGGCACGGCAGCCGGTGAGCCCGGCGGGGGAGTAGAGGGAGGCGTTGTCCTCGGTGACGGTCCATTCCGGGCCGTTGTCGACGTCGAGGCACAGCGCGTCGAACAGCTCGCCGCCCCGCAGATACCGCGTGAGGTCCGCGTGCACGATCTCCGTACGCGGATCGCGCAGCGCCGCGGCCGAAAGCCGGGAGAGCGGCCCGCCCTCCCGGTGCCAGTGGATGACGGCCTCCTCGCGCTCGACGACGGTGATGCGCCCCCACTCCTGCTCTGCGGCGGCCTCGGCGAGCGAGAAGCCGACGCCGAGGCCGCCGATCAGCAGGCGCGGCGCCTCCCCGTGCGCGCTTCGGTGCTGCCGTCCGCGGCGCAGCTCCTCCAGAGCGGCTCGTACGAGCAGACGCTCGGAGCGCCCGTCGGAGGTGTCCATGAGGAAGGTGCCGTTGGCGATGATCTGCAGCAGCGCCCCGTGCTGCCGCAGCACCACTTCGCCGTTCGGCCCCGAGCGGCGGTCGAGGACGACGGGGGCCGCGGCGTCTGGGGGTAGGGACATGGGCTCATCCTCTCGCTCCGCGGTGGCAGCCCGACAAGTGCGGGCCCATGGGGCGCCTCCCGGGACGTTGCTCGGCGGGGGGCGGGTTTCTCTCCGCCGCGACGGTGAGTCGTCCCGCGGCGGAGCCCGGCGGTGCCGGACCTCCGCGCGGGGCGCGGGGAACACTCGCGGAGTGGAGCGCATTGCCGAGAGGGAGATGCCGCGGCCAGATGCGGGCCGCCCCGGGGCAGAGCCCCGGTGGCGGGCCCTCTGGGGCCGCCCGCTCCTCCGGCCGGGCCGGAGTGGGTCGATCGCTCCTGGCGAACAGCAGGGAATCGGCGGAACATCCGCAGGCCTCTGCGCATTGAGTGGGCATAGCTCAACTTGCCTGCCTAGGGAGAGATCATGGCTGCGACGTCCACACCCCTCACCCTGCCCGTGCTGCCCCTCGACGACGAGGTCGTGCTGCCGGGAATGGTGGTGCCCCTGGACCTGTCGGACAGTGAGGTGCGGGCGGCGGTCGAGGCCGCGCAGGCCGCCATCGCCTCTGGAGAGAAGCCGCAGGTGCTGCTGGTGCCGCGGGTCGGGGGGAGTTACACGGACATCGGCGTGCTCGGCCGCGTCGAACAGGTCGGCCGCCTCGCGGACGGCGACCCGGGTGCCCTCATCCGCGGCCGGCAGCGCGTGCGCGTCGGCTCAGGTACGAGCGGCCCCGGCGCCGCCCTGTGGGTTGAGGGGAGGCTCGTACCGGAGGACGGAGAGGGGGAAGGGGCCGCGGAATCCGGCGGGGGTGCGGACACCGACAGGACCGCGGAGACCGGCGGGGCTGCGGACAACGACAGGCCCGCGGAGGCCGGCGGGACGGAGACCGGCGGCGACGCCGCCGAGCTGATGACCGAGTACAAGGCGCTCGCCGCCGACTGGCTCCGCAAGCGCGGCGCATGGCAGGTCGTGGACCGGCTCCAGCAGATCGACGACCCCGGTCGGCTCGCGGACAACGCGGGGTACTCCCCGTTCCTGTCCGCCGAGCAGAAGATCGCCCTCCTGCGGACCCTCGACCCCGTCGAGCGGCTGCGCCTCGCCATCGGATCGCTGCGCGAGCACCTCGCCGAGCAGGACGTGGCCGAGTCGATCGCGAAGGACGTCCAGGAGGGCGTCGACAAGCAGCAGCGTGAGTTCCTGCTCCGGCGCCAGCTCGACGCCGTACGCAAGGAGCTCGCCGAGCTGAACGGCGACCCCGAGGACGAGGGCGAGGACTACCGCGCCCGCGTCGAGGCGGCGGCGCTGCCCGATCACGTGCACAAGGCCGCGCTCAAGGAGCTGGAGAAGCTGGAGCGCGCCTCCGACCAGTCACCCGAGGGCGGCTGGATCCGCACCTGGCTCGACACCGTCCTGGAACTGCCCTGGAACGAACGGACGGAGGACGCCTACGACATCGCCGGCGCCCAGGCCGTCCTGGACGCGGACCACGCGGGACTGCAGGACGTGAAGGAGCGCATCACCGAGTACCTGGCGGTGCGCAAGCGGCGCGACGAGCGCGGCCTCGGCGTCGTCGGCGGCCGGCGCGGAGGCGCCGTGCTGGCACTGACCGGGCCGCCCGGCGTCGGCAAGACCTCGCTCGGCGAGTCCGTGGCGCGGGCGATGGGCCGCAAGTTCGTCCGCGTCGCGCTCGGCGGCGTACGCGACGAGGCGGAGGTCCGCGGTCACCGGCGTACGTACGTCGGGGCGCTGCCCGGGCGCATCGTGCGGGCCGTGAAGGAGGCCGGCTCGATGAACCCGGTGGTGCTGCTGGACGAGGTGGACAAGCTCGGTGCCGACTTCCGCGGCGACCCCTCGTCGGCGCTGCTGGAGGTCCTGGACCCGGCGCAGAACCACACCTTCCGCGACCACTACCTGGAGGTCGAACTCGACCTGTCCGACGTGGTCTTCCTCGCGACCGCCAACGTCATGGAGGCGATCCCGGACGCGCTGCTGGACCGTATGGAGGTCGTGCAGCTCGACGGCTACACGGAGGACGAGAAGGTCACCATCGCCCGCGACCACCTGCTGCCCCGCCAGATGGAGCGCACCGGCCTCGAATCCGGCGAGGTCCGGCTGGAGGACGGCGCGCTGCGCAAGCTGGCCGGCGAGTACACGCGGGAGGCGGGCGTACGGAACCTGGAGCGCTCGGTCTCCCGGGTGCTGCGCAAGGTGGCGGCCCAGCACGAGCTGGGGGAGCGCGAACTCCCCGTCACCGTCGGCGCGGACGAGCTGCGCGCCCTGATCGGGCGGCCGCACCACACCCCGGAGTCCGCCCAGGACCCGGCGGAGCGGCGTACGGCCGTGCCCGGTGTGGCGACGGGGCTCGCGGTCACGGGCGCGGGCGGCGACGTGCTCTTCGTCGAGGCGTCGCTCGCCGACCCCGAGACGGGCGGCTCCGGGCTGACCCTCACCGGGCAGCTGGGTGACGTGATGAAGGAGTCCGCGCACATCGCCCTGTCGTACCTGCGTTCGCGCGGTGCGGAGCTGGAGCTGCCGGTGGCCGATCTGAAGGACCGCGGCATTCACCTGCACGTCCCGGCGGGCGCGGTGCCCAAGGACGGCCCGAGCGCCGGCATCACCATGACCACGGCGCTTGCGTCGCTGCTGAGCGGACGTCAGGTGCGTACGGACGTGGCGATGACGGGCGAGGTCTCGCTGACCGGGCGGGTGCTGCCCATCGGCGGCGTGAAGCAGAAGCTGCTCGCGGCGCACCGTGCCGGTGTCACGACGGTGATCATCCCCAAGCGGAACGAGCCCGACCTGGACGATGTGCCGGAAGAGGTGCTGGAGAGGCTCGACGTGCGTCCGCTCGCCGACATCCGGCAGGTGCTCGAGCTGGCCCTGACACCGGCCGAGTCCGGCTGCCTCCACGATGGCGGCGAGCGGGGGTTCCCGGTGGCGGCCTGACGCCGCGAACCGCCGGGGACCCTCCCCGCCCTGGACGCCGCGCCGGCATCGCATGCCGGCGCGGCGCCGTGTCCGGGCACGGTCGCTCCACGGGCCGGGCCGGGCCGGGACGTTCGGGAGGACGGCCGAACGGCACAGCCGGACATGCGGCGGATCCGGTCGTCGGATAGATCTCGGATTGCTGATCCGGCGGCGCTCAGGGCGGTAACTGCCCGGGGGCCTCTGGGCGCTGCCGGATCCCGACTCCCTGTTCCCTCACAGCAAGGGATGCCGCATGACCGCGAAGCTCAGACGCGTAACCGTCACCACCGCGACGGGCCTCGGCCTGTTCCTCACCCTTCTTCCCACCGGACAGGCCCAGGCGCAGGCCCAGGCGCAGGCTCCGCAGGCGTCGGTCCGCGTGCCCTGCAACGACATCGCCGCGCTCAGGACGGCCATCGACGACGCGAACACCGGCGGCGGCAGCATCGTCCTCGCCTCGCACTGCATCTACTCCCTGACGGCGGCCGACAACACCGACGACGGCCTGCCGGAGATCACCGGGGACGTGCGGATCTCCGGGGACCGGTCCACCATCCAGCGAGGTCCCGGCGCCAACGGTGCCTTCCGCGTCTTCCACGTACGGCAGGGGGGCAGCCTGAGTCTGAAGTCGCTCACTGTCCGCGGCGGTTCGGCGTTCAACGATACGGGGCGCAACGGCGGAGGAATCTTCAGCGATCAGGGCAGAGTGACCCTGACCGACGTGACGGTGAGGAACAACAGTTCCGCGTTCCTCGGCGGCGGCATCTGGAACAACCGCGGAGCGCTGGAGCTGAAGAACACCGAGGTCAGGAACAACACCAGCGTGAACGCCGGTGGGGTGGCCACCAACGGGACGATGACGATGCGGGGCGGCGCCCTCAGCGACAACACGGCCGTCAACTGGGGCGGTGGCCTCGCGAACGCCGGCCGCACCACGCTGCACCACGTGTCGGCGAACCACAACGAAGCCGAGGTCGGCGGCGGCCTCATGCCCCTGGACATCAACGGCCGCAGCGGACCGCTGCGTACGAACTTCACGCAGGTCAGAGGGAACACGGCCGTGACAGGCGGCGGCATCCTGATCGGCGGCACCGAGCCGACGACCCTGTACCGGAGCACCGTCAACCGCAACACCGCGACCGACGGCCCCGGCAGCGGCGGCGGCATCGGCAACTTCGGAGCCCGCTACGAGATCACCACGGCCACAGGCGCCGAGGACGAGCGGATCAGCAAGGCCGGTGCCGCGCAGGCGCTGCCCAAGGTGAATCTCATCCGGAGCACCGTCTTCAAGAACACGCCCGAGAACTGTGCCCCGCCCAACAGCGTTCCGCGCTGCGACGCCGTCGGCTCCGCGCCGTCCAAGAACGAAACGAAGCCGGGCAGGAGTTGACGGTTCCACCACGCCCCGGCCGCCCGTCCCCAGAGCAAGACGCCCGTCCCCCAGAGCAAAGGGAAGCCGCATGACCGACGAGCTCAGACGCGTATCCCTCACCGCAGTCACCGGCCTCGGCCTCTGCCTCACGCTCCTTCCCGCCAGGCTCCGCAGGCGTCGATCCGGGTCCCGTGCAACGACGTCGCCGCGCTCAGGGCCGCGGTCGACAACGCCAACACGAGCGGGCGCGGCATCGTCCTCGCGCATCGCTGCACCTACTCGCTCACCGCGGCCGACAACGCGGACGACGGCCTGCCGGAGATCACCGGCAAGGTGCGGATCTCCGGAAACCGCTCGGTCATCCGGCGCGCAGCCGGCGCCCCGCCCTTCCGCGTCTTCCACGTGACGCTGGGCGGCAGCCTCGCTCTGCACTCGCTCACCGTCCGCGGCGGTGAGTCCGCTCCGGTGAGCGGGAGCAACGGCGGCGGGCTCCTCAACGAACGCGGCACCGTCAGCCTGAGCGGCGTGACGGTCAGGAACAACACATCCAGCGGCCTCGGCGGCGGGATCGCGAGCGTCCTGGGACGGCTCGTTCTGAAGAACACCACGGTCAGGGACAACAGCGCCGTGTGGGGCGGCGGGGTCGGCACGAGCGGGACGATGACGATGCGGGGCGGCGCCCTCCGCAGCAACACGGCGACGAACTGGGCAGGCGGCCTCGCGAACGGAGGCGCCACCAAGCTGGACCACGCGTCGGTCGACGGCAACGGCTCCGGCGATCTCGGCGGCGGCATCGCAACCATGGCCATCGATGAGGAATCCGGGCCGCTGCGGATGAACTTCACCAGGATCCGGGGCAACGTCGCGCAGACCGACGGCGGCGGCATGTACGCCGGTGCGGACGAGCCGACGACTCTGTACCGCAGCAGCGTCAGCCGCAACGTCGCGAACGGCGGCCCCGGCATGGGCGGCGGCATCTCGAACACAGGTGTCTCCCTCGACCTCCACACCGGCACGGGGACGAGCGCCAAGCGGAGGAACAGCAGCGCCGCCCAGCCGCCGTTCGAGGTGAACCTCATCCGCAGCGCCGTCTTCAGGAACACCCCCACCAATTGTGCGCCGCCCGGGAGCGTCCCCCGCTGCGACGCCGTCGGCTCCGCCCCGGCCGGGAACGCCACAAAACCGGGGAGAAGCTGAGGTTGCGGCGGACGCAGGGCGGCTGCGCCGCCGAGGTCGCGAGGGACGACCGGCAGGTCTTCCTGACGGCCGCGTACGGGATCTCCCGGCCGGGGCCCCTCGCCGCGCCTTCGACGGGGCCGCCCTGGGCACGGCGGCCGAACGGCACAGCCGGACATGCGGCGGATCCGCTCGTCGGATAGATCTCGGAATGCCGGCTCGGCGGCGCTCAGTGGCGATGGCTGCTCGCAGGCTTCTGGGCGTCGCCGGAAGCCGTCCTCCTGTCCCCCCAGACGCAAGGGAAGCCGCATGACTGACAAGCTCAGACGCGTAACCCTGACCGCCGTCACCGGCCTCGGCCTGTGCCTGACACTCCTGCCTGCCGGGCAAGCGCAGGCGCAGGCGCCGACTCGCGTGCCCTGCAACGACATCGCCGCACTGAAGGCGGCCATCAACGCGGCCAACACCAGCGGCGGCAGCATCGTCCTCGCCCCTCGTTGTGTCTACAACCTCTCGCAGCCGGACAACGCGGACGACGGCCTGCCGGAGATCACCGGAAAGGTACGGATCTCCGGAGACGGCACCGCCATTCAGCGCGGCACCAACGCCCAGGCGTCCTTCCGCGTCTTCCACGTGAGACAGGGCGGCAGCCTCAGCCTGGACTCGGTCAGCGTCCGCGGGGGTCAGACCACCGCGGACTCGGGCCACGGCGGGGGCTTCTTCAACGACCGCGGCAGACTCTCCCTGACCGATGTGACGGTCCGGGACAACAGGGGCAGCGTCGGCGCCGGGATCTGGAACCAGCTGGGAACCCTCGTTCTGAAGGACTCCACGGTCAACAACAACAGGGGCGGTTTCGGCGGTGGGGTGGCCACCAACGGGACGATGACGATGCGGGGCGGCGCCATCCGCGACAACTGGGGCGGCATCTGGGGAGGCGGCCTCGCGAACGCAGGCGAAACCAAGCTGGAGCACGTATCGGTCGACGGCAACGACTCCGGCGACCACGGCGGCGGCATCATGACCATGGCCATCAACGACCAGACCGGGCCGCTGCGCGCGAACTTCACAAAGGTCAGGCGCAACATCGCTCAGACCGACGGCGGCGGCATCCAGACCGGTGCGAACGAGCCGACGACCCTGTACAGGAGCAGCGTCAGCCACAACACCGCGAACGGCGGCGCCACCCGCGGCGGCGGCATCGCGAACCCCGGTACCCGCTTCAGCCTGTTCATCGGTACGAACGGCGCCCCCAGGCATGAAGAGAGCAAGAGCAAGTCCGCGAAGCAGCCGACCCCGTTCCAGGTGAACCTCATCCGGAGCACCGTCTTCAAGAACCACCCCACCAACTGCGCGCCGCCCAACAGCGTCCCCAACTGCGAAGCCGTCGGCTCGGCGCCGGCCACGACGAAGCCGGACAAGAGCTGACGGGTCAGTACAGCTACGGCGTGTCCGGGCGGGCGGGAGCTCCCGGTGGCGGCCCGCAAGAGCCGCCACCGGGCACCCCCTCCCGGCTGGGAACGCCGCGCCGGCACGCTCCGCCGCCGGCGCGGCACGGGCGTCAGGTCACCGTCCGCGGGGCGTCGCCGGTCATCCGTTGGCGAGCGCCTTCAGACGGTCCATCGAACCGTTGAACAGGTTGTGGTCCCCGACGGTCGGCCCGGTCGAGGTGTACTGCCAGAAGGTGTGGAAGCCCCACCCGTTGGGGAGCGTGCCGGGCGAAGAGGCGTAACGGGCGATCCACAGCGGGTTGGTGCTGCCGAAGCCGCCGTTGTTGCCCGTGCACTGCGTCCACCAGTCCGTCGTCGTGTAGATCACGGCGTCCCGTCCGGTACGTGACTTGTAGGTGCTGGTGAAGTCCTTGATCCAGCTGACCATGGCGCTCTGGCTCTTCCCGTAACAGGTCGATCCGTACGGGTTGTACTCGATGTCGAGCACGCCGGGGAGCGTCTTGCCGTCCTTGCTCCAGCCGCCGCCGTGGTCCGCGAAGTAGTTGGCCTGCGCGGCACCGCTGGAGTTGTCCGGCAGCGCGAAGTGGTAGGCGCCGCGGATCATCCCGATGTTGTACGAGCCGTTGTACTGCTGCGTGAAGTAGGGGTTCGTGTACGACGTGCCCTCCGTCGCCTTGACGTAGGCCCACCTGACGCCGCTGTTCCACAGGGTCGACCACGGGACGTTGCCCTGATGGCTGCTCACGTCGACGCCGTGGACGGACGCGGCCAGCGTCTGCGGCGGGCTGCCGTCCGTGGAGTCGCCGCCCTCGTGCATGCGTACGCCGACGCCCATCGAGGCCTCGCCGGGCTTGACGGGGTCGGCGTCCTGGGGGGCCGCGCTCGCCGTACCCGGTGCGGTGACGAGCAGAGCGAGAGCGGAGATGAACAACCCCGCCGCGGAGAGGATTCCTCGTCCGCGGCGGGTCGTACCGGATCCGTGACCTGGCATCGCTGCCTCCGAAACCGTGCGTGGGGTGGGGAGTCGGGATTGGCGCGGGGAACGGTGCGGTGGGGCGTGAAGGTGGGGGGTAGTTGATACATGCCCACTCTGGTGTGGGCATGTCACATCTTTAACCGTACGCGCGTAGACATAGGCGGGGAAGACGGACAGCTCTCTGCCGGTGGTCCATACCTGCGAAATAATGCTGGAACTGCGACGATCGCCGTCCGCGACGGGAAGTTTCCGCGCGAATGACGGCAGAGACGCGTGGGGCGACGGAGGAGAAGGGCGCAGAGGTGGATGAGTACATGCGGCAGCAGGCACCCGAACTGCTGGATCTCGAACGGGAGCTGACGGTCTTCATGCGCCGGGCGCGCGCCTTCTCGGGCGAGATGGCCCGAGAGGTTCACCCTGAGCTGGAGCCCGCCGCGTACGGGCTCTTCATGCGTCTTGACGAGGGCGGTCCGCAACGGGCCACCGACCTCGCCACGTACTTCGGTGTCGGCAAGGCGACCATCAGCCGCCAGTTGCGGGTGCTGGAGAACCTCGGGTTGATCCTCCGCGCCCCCGACCCGGTCGACGGCCGTGCCCAGCTCGTGCATCTGACCCCGCGGGGCCGCGACAGTTTCAGATCGGTGCGCGAGGCACGCCGGGGCGAGTACATGCGCAAGCTCGCCACCTGGGACCCGGCCGAGGTCGCCGAGCTGGCGCGGCTGATGCATCAGCTCAATTCCATGTCGGACGCGGGGAGTTGACGAGTTCACCGCGGGCAGTCTGGCCGCGGGAGTCAGCGGCGGGAGTCGGACGGGCGAGCCGGACGGGCGAGCCGGCCGCCGGCAGTCAGCTGCCCGCAGTCTCCCCGGCAGCGGCCGGCGGGCCTGATGCGCCCGGTGCCCCTCCCGGCACCAGTTCGGCGAAGACGGCCGAGGCGTCGTCGTGCGCCTTGCCCCGCGGATGCGCCGTACCGTGCGGATCGGCCCGCTCGGCCCGGCGTACGCGGGCGACCAGCGAGCCGGTGCCCTCCTTCCGTACGAGGGCGAGAAGCGCCGCCCAGTCCCCGAGCCGGAAGATCTCGCTCCAGCGTGCCGCGCCGTCGCTGAGCGCCAGCAGCGCGCTCACCTCCGAGCGTGGCGCGGTCCCCGTGACGGCGCGTGAGGCGACGGCCGGGTCGGCGGCAGCCGTGTAGAAGCCGGTGCCGTCGGGGATGTTGCGCAGGGCCTCGACCGCGCGGACGTACTCGGCGCGGGCGGCGCTCCGTTCGGCACCCTCCTCGGGCAGCGCACGCACACGGCTTCGCAACGCGCCGATGTGCGGCGGCAGTTCGCCCAGCCGGGAGTCGAGTACGGGCGTCACCGAGCCGCCCGGGCGCTCCATGAGCAGCACCGAGTCCGACAGGACCAGGTGCTCGACGGTCTCCTCGTCCCAGCGGGCGGCGACGACGGTCGCCTGCGGAGTACGGCTGTGAGAAAGGTCACAGATTGAACAATGTTCGGCAGCGGTACGGGAAATGGCCTTCGAAAGGCACGCACGGAGTGTCAGGTCCCGCTGTGCGGTGGCGAGTTCGAGCATCGTGCCGCCCAGGCGGGCTGTGAACCAGGGCACCCCGTGTACGCATCCGGTGCCGTCCCGCGGCGGCGTCACCCCGTCCAGCACCACCAGTGCGCCCCCCTCTCCGGACGAGGGGAGAGCCGCCGAGACGTAGTCCTCGTTGGGGTGCCGGGGATCTCCGGGCTCGCCGGTCATGTCGATGCGCATGGCCTTCAGTCTGCACTCGGGGCGCTCCGGTGGAGGGGACCGGCAAGACGTGTCAAGAGCCTGGGCATTCGGCGAAGTTCGCCAGGTCAGGCGTCGCGGTGGGACCGGAGTTGACCGGAATTAGCGCGTCCGCAAGTATGCGAACGCGCAACGTGCCAGCCCTTGAGGGGATCGCCAACCGGTGCCCGGCACAGGGTGGTTGGCGTGCGCAAGTGGAGTTGTTCGCCGACTCCCGTTTACGGTTCACTCCTTCGGGTGGCCCAACAGGAGATCGTCACATCGCCTGTCATCCGTGCTGGAAGGGTCGGATGGCGTCCAAGGGGATGCAAGGGACGACATGGGACGAAGTCCGCTCCTGCGACACATGGTTGGACTGCGCCACCCGGGGTGGGTCGCCCCGGGGCAGGCCCCGACGAGATTGCGAGCACGGGTGCGGACGAAGCTACTGCGGAAGCCGGGCGGACCGGCCGGACTGCTGACCAGGCCCGGGAGCCGGGCCACGGCGCAGGGCGGCCCGGCACAGGAGCCCGCCCCCCGCCGGGCGCGGGTGCGGAACCGGCTGCTGGCCTCCGTGGCGCTCTGCTCAGTCGCCGTGCTCGGAGCCGGCACACCCGCGGTGCTGGGCGCATACGGCGATCTCACCGAGTCCCAGGAGCTGGTGGACCGCGCCGAGCTCGACAAGCGGGCCATCGCCCTCGGCCACGCACTGGCGGACGAGCGCGACGGCATGGTCGAGTATGTCGCCGCCGGCCGCACCAGCCGTGACGGCGCAGGCGTCACCGAGGAGCAACGCGCCCGCGTCGACCGGCAGATCACCGAGATCCGGGAGACGGCACCCGCGTCCGTACGGAAGTCCCTCGGCAAGCTGCCGCGCATCCGCCAGGAGGCGCAGGCCGGCGACAGCAGCGCGCTGGAGATGCACGAGGCGTACACCGGCACCATCAAGACCCTTCAGGACGTGGGCGCGGAGATCGCACGCTCCCTGCCCGCACGCGCCACGGACACCTCCGGCGGTTCGGGAGCGGCACACGCGCTGCCCGACCTCGGCCAGGCCGTCCAGCAGGCGTCGGCGGTACGAGGCCTGCTGCGCGGCGCGCTCGCCGCCGGCGGACCGCAGGGTGCCCTGATGGAAGAGGCACAGCGCGCGGACGTGCGTGAGCAGGCCGCGCTGGCGGACTTCGGCGACGGCGCGGGCGGTTCGGCCCGCGACACCTTCACCGAGACGGTCACCGGTGCGGACGTCGCGGTGGCCGAGCGCTATCTGGCGCGGCTGACCGGCCGGCCGTACCTGGACGCGGGGGACCGCGCCATGAACCACGACCGCATCGACGCGACTCTCTCGGCCCGCATCGACAGCATGCGCGGGGTCCAGTCGTCCTTCGCCGCCGAGGAGTTGAAGCATCTGGAACAGCTGCGGGACGACGACGTCACCGCGCTGGAGTGGCGCATCGCCCTGGTCGGGCTCTGCCTGCTGCTCGCGGCCGGCATCAGCGTGCAGACGGCGCGCTCCATGGCCCGCCCGCTGTCCGTGCTCAAGCGCGGTTCCCGCCGGCTGGCGGGGAACCCGGTCGGTGAGGCCCCGGTCGTCTTCAACGGCAGGAACGACGAGTTCGCCGAGGTCGTACGCTCGCTGAACACCCTCCGCGAAGCACTCGTCGACGCGCACGAGCGTGCCGCCGAGGCTGAGGCCGACAACAACTACCTGGTCCGCCACAAGGACACTCTCACCGCCGAACGCGACCGTGTGCGGGGCGAGTACGCCGCCCTGAAGGAGCGCCTCGACGCCCTGTCGGGCGCCGTCCACGGCACCTTCGTCAACCTCGCCCTGCGCACCCTGGGCCTGGTGGAGCGGCAGCTCGGCGTCATCGAGGACCTGGAGGAGAGGGAGAGCGATCCCTCCCGGCTCAGCACGCTCTTCAAGCTCGACCACCTCGCGACGCGGATGCGCCGTTACAGCGAGAACCTGCTGCTGCTCGCCGGCGCCGAACACGTCACCGCGAACCACTCCGGCCCCGTACCGCTGCTGGACGTGCTGCGGGCCGCGATCAGTGAGATAGAGCGCTACGAGCGCGTTGAGCTGGGCCAGTTGCCGCCGCACGTGCAGGTCTCGGGGCACGCCGCCGACGACCTGAGCCACCTCCTCTCCGAACTCCTCGACAACGCTGCCACGTTCTCCCCGCCCGACGCCCAAGTGCAGCTCTCCGGCTGGCTGCTGGAGAGCGGCGAAGTGATGCTCTCCGTCGAGGACGAAGGCATCGGCGTCACCAGCAGAAGACTCGCGGCGCTCAACGCGCGGCTCAGCGTGCCCGAAGGGCAGGAGCCCCCGGAGATGGAGGCCGCACAGGCGCAGGCCGGTGACCGCAGCCCGGAGACCGGGCTCGGCATGGGCCTCTACGTCGTCGCCAGGCTCGCGGCCCGGCACGGGCTCCGTGTGCAGTTGCGCGAACGCCGGCAGGGCGGCGGCATAGCGGCCGTCGTGGCGGTGCCGAGCGTGCTGCTGCCCGCACGGCCGGCCCCCGTGGCGGCGTCGGGCGAGGGCGCGGGAGGCCGACGGGCCGCCGCTCCGGCGTCGGCCTTCCCGGGCTCGGTCGCGGAGGCCAACTCCAATGCGCTGCCCGCCCGCCGGACCGGCGATCCGCTCGTCACGGCGGCGGAGCAGGCCGTACGGGACGCGGGCACGCCCTCCGAGGAGCACGGGCTGGCGCCGGGCGAGACCGGCAGCCGGGCGGGGCACGACCCCGGGCCCGACGCCGAAGCCCCGCCCGGGACCGCGCCGGAGGCCGCTCCCACGGCCGCGCCGGAGGCCACTCCCGGGACCGGTCCCGGTCCCGTTTCCGGGCCGCACCTGGACCCGGAGCCGGACCTGGAGACGGAGCCCGCGCCGGAGCCCGCGCCGGAGCCCGCGATCCCGGAACAGCCGAGCATCACCGACAAGGGTCTCCCGAAGCGGACCCCGCACCATGTGGAGGCGCAGAGCGACCGCGCGCAGCCGCGCAAACAGGGCGCGAACGCCGAGGAAATGCGCCGCAGGCTGGGCGGGTTCCAGCGGGGGGCTGCGCACGGCCGCCGTGACGCGGAGGCCGAGACCGGCGCTGAAGAGAATGCGACTGATCAACGGGGGGCGCAGTCCGAAGGTGGTACCGCCGAGGAGGCTCGCAGGTGAACGCGCCCACCACGCGCACGACTGGCAGCACTCAAGCGCGCAATCTGCGCTGGCTGTTGGAGAACCTTGTCGACGAAGTGCCGGGCATCCTGTCCGTCGCCGTAGTCTCGTCCGACGGGCTGCTGCTGCTGTCGTCCGACCGGCAACAGGAGGCGGCCGCCGCCGGCACCCTGGGCACCGACGGGCACGCCGGGTCCGGGAGCTCCGGTCCGCGGACGGACGGCGAAGAGGGCCGCCCGGCCGTCCGTGCGGGCAGAAGCCGCAGTCCCAGGGGGACGAGCGCCGACCTGGCGACCATCGTCTCCGGCCTCGGTTCGCTCACCATCGGAGCCGCGAAGCTGATGGACGGCGGCGAGATCCGGCAGACGGTCGTCGCGATGGAAGAGGGCTCGCTCTTCGTGATGGCGATCAGCGACGGTTCCCTGCTCGGTGTGCACGCCACGCCGGACTGTGACATGAGCGTCATCGCCTACCACATGGCGCTCTTCGTGGGCCGTGCCGGCCATGTCCTCACCCCTGAACTCCGCACCGAACTGCGCTCGTCGATGGAGCTGGACCAGTGACACCTGCTGCTTCCTCCCCGCCCCCCTTGCCCGCACGCCGTGGCGAGAGCGGAAAGTCCAAGAGAGTCCGCCCGTACACCCTCACCGGAGGCCGTACCCGCTTCGGCCACGTGCTGCTGGTCGAGACGATCGTGGCCGCGATCGAAGCCCCCGAGGAGCGCCCGGAGTTGACCTCGGGCGGTCTGCGGGACCGCGTGATGCCGGAAATGCGGGCGATTGTCGAACTCTGCCGCCGCATGCGGTCGGTGGCGGAGATCGCGGCACTGTTGAAGATGCCTCTCGGCGTGGTACGGGTTCTGCTGAGCGACCTCGCCGATCAAGGAAGGGTGCGCGTTCACGGCACCGGGCACGGCAGCGACCGTCCCGACCGTGCGCTGTTGGAAAGGGTGCTGGGTGGACTTCGCAGGCTCTGAGCCGGTCGTGGATGAAGTGCGGACTGCGGGCGATACGGCTCCCGGAGTGCAGGAGTGGCAGGAGGATCTCTCGCAGGCGCCCATATCCACCAAGATCGTGGTCGCGGGCGGCTTCGGCGTCGGCAAGACGACTCTCGTCGGTTCGGTCTCCGAGATCGAACCCCTGACGACCGAGGCGTTGATGACGCAGGCGAGCGAGTCCACCGACGACATCGCCTCCACGCCGGAGAAGACCACGACAACCGTGGCCATGGACTTCGGGCGCATCACGCTCGAATCGGACCTGGTGCTCTATCTGTTCGGCACGCCCGGCCAGCAGCGGTTCTGGTTCATGTGGGACGACCTCGTGCGCGGCGCGATCGGCGCCGTCGTGATGGCGGACACCCGGCGGCTCGAGGACTGCTTCCCCGCTCTGGACTATTTCGAGAGCTGCGGGTATCCGTACGTCGTCGCGGTGAACCACTTCGAGGGGACCACCGCCTACGAAGCCGAGGACGTGCGGGAGGCCCTGTCCGTCCCCCGGCACGTGCCTGTTGTGATCATGGATGCGCGTGAGCGGCCGACCGTCCTGAAGTCCCTGCTCGCTCTGGTCAGTCACGCCCTGGACGTCACGCCCGCCTGAATCCCGCGCGGGCGCCGAACTGCACTACGTACGGAGAAGAGAGCCGCCATGCGGAAGATACTCATTGTCGGAGCCGGTCAGGCGGGCCTGCAGCTTGCGCTGGGCCTGCAGGCGCAGGGCTACGAGGTCACCGTGATGTCGAACCGCACGGCGGACGAGATCCGCGGCGGCCGCGTGATGTCGACGCAGATGCAGTTCCACACGGCACTGCAGAACGAGCGCGACATCGAGGTCAACTTCTGGGAGGGCCAGACCCCGAAGGTCGAGGGCCTGGGTGTGTCCGTCGCCGACCCGGAGTCCGTGCACGGCCCGGGCGAGACCCAGCGCGCCATCAACTGGCTGGGAATGCTCGACGGTTACGCGCAGTCCGTCGACCAGCGCGTGAAGATGTCCGGCTGGATGGAGACCTTCGCGCAGCGCGGCGGCCAGCTCGTCATCCACGGTGCGGCCGTCTCCGACCTCGACTTCTTCGCGAAGAAGTACGACCTCGTCCTCGTCGCGGCCGGCAAGGGCGAACTGGTCTCGATGTTCGAGCGGGACGCGGAGCGTTCACCGTACGACTCCCCGCAGCGCGCCCTGGCGGTCAGTTACGTCAACGGGCTCGGCCCGCGCCCCGAGCACCCGGACACCGAGGCGGTGCGCTGCAACCTGGTGCCTGGCGTCGGCGAGATGTTCGTCATGCCCTGCCTGACGACGACCGGCCGCTGCGACATCCTCTTCTGGGAAGGCATCCCCGGCGGTCCTCTCGATGTCTTCCAGGGCGTCAAGGACCCGAACGAGCAGCTCGCCACGACCCTGGAGCTGATGGAGCAGTTCCTGCCCTGGGAGTACGCGCGGGCCACGAAGGTCGAGCTCACGGACGCCGGCGGCACGCTCTCCGGGAGGTACGCCCCGACCGTGCGGAAGCCCGTGGGGCGCCTGCCCGGCGGCGGTGCCGTGCTCGGCGTCGCGGACGTCGTCGTCGCCAACGACCCCATCACGGGCCAGGGTTCGAACTCCGCGTCCAAGTGTGCGGCGGCCTACCTGGCGTCCATCCTCGAACGCGGCGACAAGCCCTTCGACGAGGAATGGATGCAGCAGACCTTCGACCGCTTCTGGGCCGACGTGCAGCACACCACGAAGTGGACGAACGCGATGCTGGCCCCTCCGCCCGAGCACATCCTCAACCTGATCGGCGCGGCCGGCCAACTCCAGCCCGTCGCCGACCGGTTCGCCAACGGCTTCGACAACCCCGCCGACTTCGAGGAGTACTTCTACGACCCGGCGAAGGCCGAGGCGTACCTGGGCAGCGTCGCGGGAGGCTGACGGCTCCGGCTCCGGCGGCGGCCCCTCCGTCCCGCCCGTCGTCCCGCCCCGTCGTCCGGCCGCCGCTCCCGAGGTCCGGCCGCCGCGCCCGGGTGGTCCCGGCGCGGCGGCCCGTCACGGACGGGGAAGGGGACCCGCCCGTGGTCCATGGGTGCGGCTGCGCGTCAGCGCAGCGGACCCGGCAGCCGGTAGCCCTCAAGCGGCGGCCTGCCCACGTCGGGCCGCACCGCTCCCCGTACAGAGGGGATGGCGCCGACCGGGGAGAGCGTCACGTCGGAACCCGGCCGCGGCGCGTGGACGACCTTGCCCTGCCCGGCGTACAACGCCACGTGCGAGGCGCTCGGGTAGTAGACGACGAGGTCGCCGGGGCGCAGCTCGTTCATCGGCACGCGCCGCAGCTTCTTCCACTGGCCCTGGCTCGTACGCGGAATGGAGCGCCCCGCCTTCCCCCACGCCTTCGAGGTGAGCCCCGAGCAGTCGTACGCTCCCGGCCCCCGTGCGCCGAACCGGTACGGCTTGCCGATCTGCCGCAGCGCGAACCTCACCGCCTGCGCGCCCGGACGTGACGGCTTGCGCTGTGCTTTCGGGCCGTGCAGTTCGTGCGCGGACATCAACGTGCGCTGGGTGCTGGTCTGCTGAGCGTTCTCCATGGTGCGCAGACGGCTCAGCTGATCGTCCGAGAGAGAGGCCAGTGTGCGCTCGACCCGGCGCAGCCGTGAACGTACGGTGTCGCGCTGCTCCTGCTTCCGGTCCGCGAGACGCTGCTGCCGTGCGAGCGCCTTGCGTGCGCGCGCCGTGAGCTGACGCTGCCTCTTCTCACCGGCGACCAGCCGCTGCACGGTCACGGCCTGGCGGCCGGCCGCACGGGTCAGCAGATGCAGTCCGTCCATCGCGTTCCGCGGCTCCCGGGTGAGCAGCAGCTGCACGACCGGGGGGAGGCCGATGTCGCCGCGCCGGTACTGCTGCCGGGCGAGGTTCCCGGCCTCGCGGCGTGACTCAGCGAGGGCGGAACGCAGGGAGCTGAGCGCCTTCTCCGCTGTTTCGGTGCGCTTGCGCTGCCGTGCCAGCTTGCCGGCGGTCTTGTTGTACGCGTCCGAGGCCGACTCGGTCTTCTCGTACATGGTCTGCAGATCGCGGAGCAGCTCGCTGACGGGCTTGCCGCCGGGATCCGCGGCGGCGGGGAGCGGCTGGAGGGCGAGTGCTGCCGCCGCCACGATGGCCGCCGTCCCGGCGGCGACGGAGCGTTTGGCACTCAGGGCACGTCGATACGACACCGGCTCGCCTCCGATCTGACTCGCTATCGGAGCGATCGTGCACGGCGGTGTGTGTTACCGGCGGGGTCGCCCGGCCCTGCGGCCGGGTCCGTCACCCGAAGGGTGCCCGGGCGTCGCCCGTGCGGCGGCGATGGCAGGTCCGTACTGCCCGTCCGCCCTGCTCACCTGCCGAAGAGACGGCGTCCGGACAGGCGGCGTGCGCTGTCCGCGATCTCTTCGATCTCGTGTGTGTACACCTCGGGCAGCCATTCCGCGGCGGGCTGTTCCGCGGTGTCGGCCAGGTCGAGCGCCTTGGCGAGGACGTCGGGCGGAGGACGGGACTCCGGTGTCTTGTGCAGGCACGCGAAGAGCGCGGGGCACAGGGCGTCGGGCACGCCCGTCAGGTCGGGGTCCTCGCGTGCCATGGGGAGCATGTTCCCGGCGAAGGGCTGGTGGGCGCTGCATGCGTAGACGAGCGTCGCGCCCAGGTCGAAGACGTCGTCGGACAGTTCGTCGGTTGCCGGTCCGCTCATGCGGCCGAGCGCCAGGCCGTAGTCGACGACCCGCGGGGTGTCCCAGGCGAGCAGCACGTTGTGCGGGCCCAGGTCGCGGTGGGTTATGCGGGCCGCGTGCAGGGCCATCAACGACCGGGCGAGCGCACCGCCCAGGGCGCGCACCGAGGACTCGGGCAGCGGGCCGTACTTCGAGACCAGCAGCTCCAGGGAGGCACCGGGGACGAAGGAGTTGGCTATCCACGGCTGAGCGCTGTCGAGTTCGCAGCCGGCCGCGTCCGCGACGTACGGGCTGCGCACACCCGTCGCGGCAGCCTGCATCTCCTGCCGCAGCCGTGCGCGCAGCGGCCGGTCGCGGATCAGCTCGGGCCTGAGGGTGCGCACGGCGACGAGTTGCTTGCGTGCGCCGCGCTGTGGTGCTCCCCGCCCGAGGTAGACGGTGCCCATGCGGCCGTTGCCGAGTACGCCCTGCAGGCGGTACGGGCCCAGCTGCTGGGGATCTGTGCTGCCGAGGCCAGCCATCCCTTGGATCACGCAGAGCAGCCTAGGCGCACAGCGTGTACAAGGGGACGGCCCCAACAGAACCGTCGCAGTTCTTCGCAAACTTCACGTGAGACCCAGAAATCGTCACGGATGTGCTAGCACCCCTCCCGGCAAGCCTTGCCCTGTCGCGCCGCCCTGCACGCACTCCCCCCAGGGGGCACCTCCCGGGCCGCCAGGCCCAGGGGGACTTCGGCCGGGGGGTGCCCCCACTCCCTCACTTCGTGGGTGGGGGTCCCCCAGCGGAGCGAGGGGGAGTACCCCCAGCGTTCGTCAAAAGCCCTGGTAGCCCCTGGGCTTCGCCATGGGGGACCCTAAAGGACTTCCGGCCGCCTTGCGATCGCACCGGACGACGCTCCTGGGGGTCCCCCCGGGCCGTGAGGCCCAGGGGGAGGGCAAACATTGCCGGTCACGGCACTAGAGCCTCTCGGGCCGTGGAGCCGGACGCGGCTCCGCAGGCAGTCGGGCATGCTGCCGGACCTCGTGCGGGAGGTCCGCTCCCGCGAAGGGCCGGTGGTGTGAAAGCGGCGGTGTTCCCGGCCCGTTCGGCTGCGCGCCCCGGGCCCGGTCGGCTATCGCCGGCCGCCGCCCTACGGCCAGCGGGGCCCTCCGCGCGGTCGCCCTTCCGGTTCGTGCACGTAGCGCCAGCCGCGCGGGATGCCCAGCCGCCGCGTGAAGCCGGCCGGTTCCAGCCGGTAGACGTGGACGGTGTCGGGCACCCCCTTGTCCTCGGAGGGCACCGGGACTTCGTAGGTCTTCGGCGGACGTCCGTTGGCCCCCGTGAGCACCGGCAGCACACGGCCGTCGAGCGGCCCGCCCACGAAGAGGCTCTCCTCGCTGCGCATCAGCCGCACTCCTCCGGGTGGCAGCCCGCGAGCGAGCGCGCGCCCGGGCCCTGCTCGCCGAGCGTGTCGTAGGGGTTGGCCAGCGCGCAGTGGTCCAGCGAGAGACAGCCGCAGCCGATGCACTCGGTGAGATGGTCGCGAAGCTGCGTCATCAGCTTGATGCGCTGGTTGAGGTCCTCCCGCCAGCACTCCGAGACCCTCGCCCAGTCCTCCCGGGTGGGCGTACGGCCCTCGGGCAGCAGCGCGAGCGCCTCGCGGATCGCGGCGAGGGGCATGCCCAGACGCTGGGAGGCGCGGATGAAGGCGACCCGGCGCAGGGTGTCGCGGCTGTAGCGGCGCTGGTTGCCGGAGGTGCGGCGGCTGTGGATCAGGCCCTCGCGCTCGTAGTAGCGCAGCGCGGAGGTGGCCACTCCGGCGCGCTCGGCGAGCTCGCCGACCGTGGCCTCCTTGGCCTGCCAGGACAGTTGAGTGGACATGGGGCCAGGATAGGCGTTCTTCAAGTTTTCTTTAAGTTCTTCTCGGCGGCGGATCAGAGGTCGCCGCGGGCTTCCAGCAGATGCCCCTTGTCGCCGACGACCGGCAGCATCCGGCGCGCGAGTTCGCCCACCGGGCCGTCGCCCTCCTCCAGGTCCAGGGCGTGCCGGACGATACGGGCCGTCTCCGCGTCCCGGGTGGCGGACGCCATGAGCAGGGCGACGAAGTGGTCCAGCAGCCAGTCGCGCAGCTCGGCGACCGGCGGCTGCTTGCCCTCGTCCAGCCACATCAGGGACGCGGCCTCGACCACCGTTATCCAGGTGCTCACCGTCATGCGCAGCCTGGGCCCGGCCTTGGTGCCCGGCCTGTCGGCTGTGCTGTCGGGTCCGCCGGCTGTGCCGCCCGGCCTGCCGGCATCGTGCTCGGGCTGGAAGCCGAGGTGGAAGAGGATCTGGTCGGCCGCGGTCCGCCGTACCTCGTCGACGATCGCGTGCGTACGGGACGTCTGTACGACGCTGCCGCCCTGCAGCAGCGCCATGAAGCCGGCGTCGTGCTCGTCGACGAACGCGAGGTAGCGCTCCAGGGCGCGCACGAGCCGCCGGGTGAGCGGACCGGTCTGTGCCTCGGCGAAGCATTGCTCCAGCTCGTCGGCGGCGCTGCGCAGCGCCGCCTCGTACAACTGCTGCTTGCCGCCGGGGAAGTAGCGGTAGACCAGCGGACGTGACACGCCGGCGGTCGCCGCCACGTCGTCGAGCGAGACGTCCTCGGGCGGGTTGTGGGCGAAGAGGCCGAGCGCGGCGCCGATCAGCTGCGTACGCCGTTCGTCCACGCTCAGCCTGCGATACGCCGGGGCCGTGCCGCTGCTGCTCATCCCATGAGCGTAACCGGCACCTCCTCCCAGGCCGGTCGGCCGGGCGGCCCCTACTTGGCGAGCAGGCCCGAGCTGACCCACAGCTTGCGGCCGATGCCGCGCATGACGCCGATCTCGTCCAGGAAGTCCGTGAGGCGGCGGGCCCCGGTCTGCATCACCTCGCGGCGGTGGCCACTCGCCTTGACCTGGGCCATCGCCTCGCGCTTGTCCAGGCCCACGTTCGTGTAGACCTCGGGGTTGATGAAGGAGATGGAGAAGACGCGCGAGGCCTCGCCGGAGCTGAGGCGCGTGAACTCCGCTTCCCAGCGCGGGCAGTCGACCATCTGACGGCGCAGCTCCTCACGCGCGTACCGCACGTGCCGCGACTCCTCGACGACGTGGATGCGTGTGACGCCGCGTACCAGTGGCTGGATGCGCTCGTCGGGGAAGGTCAGCCGCTGCATCCAGTCGAGGATCTCCTCGCCGAGCAGCGTGGCGGTGAACGAGCCGGGGGTGGTGGAGACGGTCTTCAGCAGCCGCGCGAGATTGTGGTGGATCCGGGAGACGCGGTATTCCGGGACGCCGCTCTTGGTGAGCAGCCGGGCGAACATCTTCGAGTGCCTGCACTCGTCCTCGATCTCCGTCAGGGCGTACCGCACATGGCTGCTGGTCAGCGGCTTGTCGTAGATGTGGCGTACCAGCAGCTGCATGAGGATGACCTCGAACCAGATGCCGAGCGAGGCGAGCGAGCCCGCCTCGTGACGGGCGAGGTCCATGCGCTGCTCCTCCGGCATCCGCTTCCACAGCGGGGTGTCGTAGAGCGAGACGAGCTCCGGCGGCCAGAACCACTTGCCCTCCTCGAAGGGCGCGTCCCAGTCCAGTTCGGTGTCCGGGTCGAACCAGTGCTTCTTGGAGGAGTCCAGCAGGCGCTCGGCGGTCTTCTCCCGGTCCTTGAGCAGGCCGAGAGCGTCCCGGAGCGGTTCCTTCGCGGTCTCCTGGGGGGTGGCCGTGTCGGGCGTGATCGTCATGCTGGGCACCTCTTCGTGAGTTACCGAAGGTTACGTCGGCTCGACTCTTTATGAGACTGCTTGTCAGCAAGCCCGTCAATCCCCGCGACGCAGATTGCACGGGCTTTGTTGACCGCCCGGTAACTGCCGTGTGAGCCTGCCGAAGAGGGCCCGCGGGGGGTCAGGGGACCCCCAGACCCCGGAATCAGGAGGCGTCCATGTCCACGCACGACCTCTACGTCCAGAACCCGGGAGCCGGCGAGTGGGAGGTGCCCGCCTCCGGAGCGGCCCGCTTCAGCTGGGACTACGACGACGGCCGTGACCGCCTCCTCGCCCTCTACCAGAAGGGCAAGGACAAGCAGTGGGACGGGCAGCGGCGCATCGACTGGGATCTGGAAGTCGACCCGAAGGACCCGCTCGGCACCCCGGACGAGGCCATGTCCCTCTACGGCACGTCCTACTGGGACAAGATGAACGCGGCCGAGCGCGCCGACCTGCGGCAGCACTACGCCTCCTGGCAGTTCAGCCAGTTCCTCCACGGGGAGCAGGGCGCGATGGTCTGCGCGGCACGCATCGTGGAGTCCGTCCCCGACCTGGACGCGAAGTTCTACTCCGCGACCCAGACCATGGACGAGGCCCGGCACGCCGAGATCTACGGGCGCTTCCTGCACGAGAAGGTCGGGATGGTCTACCCGATCAACGACAACCTTCAGTCCCTGCTCGGCGACACCCTCCGCGACTCCCGCTGGGACATGCCGTACCTGGGGATGCAGGTGCTGATCGAAGGGCTGGCGCTCGCCGCCTTCGGCATGATCCGCGACACGACCAACAAGCCGCTGCCCAAGCAGATCCTCGCGTACGTCATGCAGGACGAGGCCCGGCACGTCGCCTTCGGCCGCATGGCGCTGCGCGACTACTACAAGCAGCTGACGGCGGCGGAGCTGCGCGAGCGCGAGGACTTCGTCATCGAGGGCTGCTATCTGATGCGGGACCGCCTCAAGGGCGTCGAGGTGCTGGAGAACTTCGGCATCCCGCGCGAGGAGGCCGAGACCTTCAGTGAGCAGTCGGACTTCCTCAAGCTCTTCCGGCAGCTGCTCTTCAGCCGGATCGTGCCCTGCGTGCGCGACATCGGGCTGTGGGGGGAGCGGCTGCAGCGCGCGTACGTCGACATGGGCGTCTTCGAGATGGGCGACCAGAACCTGGACCTGCTCATGGCACAGGACGAAGAGATCGCCGAGAAGCTCGACGCGGAACGCTTCGCCGCGGAGGAGGCGGAACGGACCGCCGAGGTGGCCGACGCGATCGCCGAGGGTGAGCGCGAGGAAGCGTAAGCGTAAGGGCCGAGCGCCAGGCCCAAGGGCCCCGGGTGTGCTGCTGCGCACCCGGGGCCCTTGTGTGTCACCTGCGGCGCTCGGACGAAACACGGCGTACGTGTGGCACAAGGCTCCGCCGCGACGTAGTTTGAAGGGGATCGGGAGTAATGAACGGTGTAATTACTCTTCGGGTGCTTTGAGCACCTTGTGCTTCGGCCAGTAGGCACAGCTGCGGGAGGGCGGTCGGCGCCGCCGCGCTTGATCGCTGTGTCGGCTCCCGCGGTGACGCGCTACCCGTAGTTCACCGCGCACCGGGAGGCAGCAGTCATGTCAGCAGTTCGTTTCCGTGCGAAGCACGCACGCCACCCGCATGACGATGCGCCCGACACCGCGGCCCACTTCGAGCGCATCACGTCACTGCCCGACGGGCCGGAGAAGGAGGAGCTGCGTCAGGAGGTCGTCCGGGCCTGGATGCCCATGGCCGACCGCCTCGCCCAGCGCTTCCGCAACCGCGGCGAGAACCTGGAGGATCTCCAGCAGGTCGCCGCGCTGGGGCTGGTCAAGGCCGTCGCCCGGTACGACCCGGCGCGTGGGTGCGCCTTCGAGAGCTTCGCCGTGCCGACCATCGTCGGAGAGATCAAGCGGCACTTCCGCGACTACATGTGGGATCTGCACGTGCCGCGCCGGGTGCAGGAGCTTCGTAACCGCGTGCGTGCCAGCAGCCGTGAACTGGGCGTCACCCTCGATGACCGGTCGCCGACCGTGGCGCAGATCGCCGAGCACAGCGGGCTGAGCCAGGAGGACGTCGTCATCGGCATGGAGGCGCTGGAGAGCTACAGCGCGCTGTCGCTGGACGCCGAGCTGTCCAAGAACGAGGACGGCTACTCGCTGCTCGACACCCTCGGTGCGACAGAGCCCGGCTTCGACCGTGTGACCTACCGCGAGGCGGTCAAGCCGCAGCTGCGCAACCTGCCGGAGCGGGAGCGCTACATCCTCTACCTGCGGTTCTTCTGCGACATGACGCAGAGCAGCATCGCCGAGCAGCTCGGGATCTCCCAGATGCACGTCTCGCGGCTGATCAGCCGTACGTGCGAGCGCCTGCACCGGGAGGTCGAGACCGAGGTCGCGGCGCGCGCTCACGAGGCCTCACCGGAGCGGACCCCGATGACGGTCTAGTGCTCCGGTCCGGCACCGGCCGCCGCGGCGAGCACGGTCCACCCAGCCGGCCCGTTCCGCGCCCAGGTCGCCAGGGGCGCGGAACGGGCCGTTCTCGTTGTGTCCTTCGCGGGGTCGTGTCCTTCGCGTGCCGGTGACGTGGCTTGCGGGCCGCTTGCGGAATCGATTTCATAGGACGAAACCGGGTTTCCGTGTGGAGGCCGTATGTAAGCCCGTAGGGAAGCACTGCACATGCATTGACGGCCGGTGGGCGCCTTCCTAAGCTCTGCTGAAATCGATTTCTAGGAGCTCGTGGGGAGGCGCTGGAAATGGAGAGCGGTCACAGCGCGACGACCGGGAGCGGCGGTGAGCCGCTTCTTCAGCTGCGCGGCGTCGCCAAGAGCTTCCCCGGCGTGCGGGCGCTGGAGGACATGCGTCTCGATCTCCGCCACGGCGAGGTGCTCGCCCTCGTCGGCGAGAACGGCGCCGGCAAGTCGACGCTCATGAAGCTGCTCTCGGGCATCCACACGCCGGACGCCGGGGAGTTCGTACTGAACGGTGAGGCCGTGCGCATCGCCGGCCCGCGCCATGCGCAGCAGCTCGGCATCAGCATCATCCACCAGGAGTTCAATCTGATGCCGGATCTGACGGTCGCGCAGAACATCTTCATCGGCAGGGAGCCGCGCGGCCGCCTGCTGCTCGACGAGCGTGCCCTCAACGACCGCGCCCGCGAGCTCATCGAACGGCTGGAGCTGCCGCTGGACCCGCGGTGGCGCGTGGGCACGCTCACCGTCGCCCAGCAGCAGATGGCAGAGATCGCAAAGGCGATGTCGTACGACGCCAAGGTGCTGATCATGGACGAGCCGACCGCGGCGCTGAACGACGCCGAGGTGCGCGTACTGCACGCGCTGATACGGCGGTTCACGGGCGACGGCGACGGCGACGGCGACGGCGACGGCGACCGCGGCAGCGGCTCCGGCGGGACCGGCGGCGACCGTGGCAAGGGCGTCATCTACATCTCCCACCGCATGGAAGAGCTCAAGTCGGTCGCCGACCGCATCACCGTCATCCGCGACGGGCGCTATGTCGACACCCTGGCCGCGGCACAGACCCCCATGCGGGAGGTCGTCGCGCGCATGGTCGGCCGTGAACTCGACGCCGGGGCAGGGCCGCAGGGCGTGCGCGAGGACCGCGAGACCGTGCTCAAGATCCACGGCCTGTCGACGAAGGACCTGCTCAAGGACGTCTCGCTGGAGCTGAAGCGGGGAGAGATCCTCGGCCTTGCGGGCCTGATGGGCGCCGGCCGCACCGAAGTCGCCCGTGCCCTCGTCGGCGCCGACCCGGTGACCGCGGGCACCGTCACCCTGGAAGGGCGCGAGGTCCGTATCGGCAATCCGGCGGACGCCGCCCGTCACGGCATCGGCTATCTCTCCGAGGACCGCAAGAACTTCGGCCTGCTGCTCGAACAGGACGTCGACACCAACATCGGGATCGGCTCGATGAAGCAGCGGTTCCAGTCGGCGGGCTTCGTCAGGGCGCGTGCGATGCGCGCCAAGTCGGAGGAGTTCATCGGCAAGTTGCGCATCAGGACGCCCTCGGCCGGCCAGACGGTCAAGCACCTCTCAGGCGGCAATCAGCAGAAGGTCGTCATCGCCAGGTGGCTGCTGAAGGACTGCGACATCCTCATCTTCGACGAGCCGACCCGCGGCATAGACGTGGGCGCGAAGGAGGAGATCCACCGCATCGTCGACGAGCTGGCGGAGCAGGGCAAGTCGGTGATCGTGATCTCGTCCGAGCTTCCCGAGGTGCTGCGCATGTCGCACCGCGTCGTCGTGATGTGCGAGGGCCGCGTCACCGGCGAACTCTCCGCGGACGAGGCCACCCAGGAGACGGTCATGCACCTTGCGACGCTCCGCCCGGAGCCCTCCGGGACGGACGCCGCACCGGCACCGGCAGACGGCACCAGGCAGGAGATGATCGGATGACAGCCCCAACAGTCGCCACGCCGCAGCAGGAGAGCGGCGCAGGCGCACCCTCCGGCGGCGGCCGGCTGCGCGGCGGTGTGCTGGGCCGGCTCCAGCAACTGCTCGCGTTCGCAAGCCTGATCGCCGTGTTCGTCTTCTTCTCCTTCGCCAGCCCCAACTTCCTCAACTACAGCAACATCACCTCGATGCTCTTCTCGACGGTCGTCATCGGGACGCTGGCGCTCGGGGCGACCTTCGTCATCGTCACCGGGGGCATCGACCTGTCCGTTGGTACGGGCATGGCCCTGTGCGCCGTGATGGGCGGAGTGATGATCGTCGAGGCCGGGGTGCCCGTGTGGCTAGGCGTACTCGGCACCCTGCTGTTCGGCGCACTGATCGGACTCGTCAACGGGCTGAACGTCACGGTCCTGAAGCTGCCGCCGTTCATCGCGACGCTGGCGATGATGCTCGTCGCGCAGGGGCTGGCGCTGGTCGTCTCGGGCAGTGCGCCCATCTACTTCTCGGAGGAGTCCGGTTACGCGGACATCTCCACCGGCAGCGTCATCCCCGGTGCGGACTTCCCCAACGCCGTGCTCGTCTTCGCGCTCGCGGCGCTGATCGGCGGCGTCGTGCTCAACAGGACGCTGCTGGGTCGCTACACCTACTCGATCGGCAGCAACGAGGAGGCGACTGCGCTCTCGGGCATCGACGTACGCAAGTGGAAGATCATCGTCTACGTGGTCTCGGGGCTCTTCATCGGCCTCGCCGGCGTGCTCATCTCCGCCCGCCTCGGCTCGGCGCAGCCCGCCACGGGCATGGGTTACGAACTCCAGGCGATCGCCGCGGTGGTCATCGGCGGCACGTCGCTCTCCGGAGGCAAGGGCTCGATCGTCGGTACGGTCATCGGTGCCCTCATCATCTCCGTGCTCAACAACGGGCTGCAGATCACGTCCGTCCCGCAGGAGTGGCAGAACGTGATCCTCGGCTGCGTCATCGTCGCCGCCGTCTACGCGGACAACGCACGCAGGAGGAGGGCATGAGGCGGCCGAAGGGGGCGGCGGCACGGCTGGCAGCGGGGCTGACCGCGGCCGTCACGGCACTCGCGCTCGGCGCGCTGAGCGCGTGCAGCCCCGGCGGCGGGCAGACGGGCGCCGGCGGCGGCAAGCCGTACATCGCGATCGTCTCCAAGGGCTTCCAGCAGCAGTTCTGGCAGGCGGTGAAGAAGGGCGCCGAGCAGGAGGCGCGGAAGCAGAACGCCACCATCAGCTTCGAGGGCCCCGCCACCGAGAGCGATGTCGAGGCGCAGGTGAACATGCTGGCCAACAGCATCGGCAAGAAGCCGGACGCGGTCGGCCTCGCAGCTCTGGACTCGCGTGCGCTGGAGCCGTACTTGAAGAAGGCTCAGCGCAGCCGGACTCCCGTCGTCGCCTTCGACTCCGGAGTGGACAGCGACATTCCGGTGACCACCGCGGCCACCGACAACAAGGCCGCCGCCGCGGAGGCCGCTCAGCACATGGCGCAGGAGGTGGGAGGCGAGGGCAAGGTGGCGCTGGTGGTGCACAGCCAGACCGCCGGCTCGGGCATCGACCGCCGTGACGGCTTCGCGAAGTGGATGAAGGCGCACGCGCCCGGGGTGAAGCTGCTGCCCGTGCAGTACGGCGGCGGCGACCAGACGAAGTCCGCCGACATCACCAAGGCGATCATCGCCTCGAACCCGGACATCGAAGGGATCTACGGCAGCAACGAGGGATCGGCGATGGGCGTCATCCAGGGCGTGAAGGAGAGTGGCCGCACGGACATCGCCACCGTCGGATTCGACTCGGGCCAGGGGCAGATCAACGCCATCGAAGAGGGCCGGATGGCCGGTGCGATCACTCAGAATCCCGTCGCCATCGGCCGCCAGGTCGTACGCGCCTCGGTTGCCGCGATCAAGGGGAAGCAGCTGCCCGAGGTCATCGAGACCGGCTACTACTGGTACGACCGGCGCAACATCGACGATCCGCGCATCCAGTCGGTGCTCTACCACTGATCCGACGCCGACTCACCACCGATCCGCCCTTGATTCTCCGGGCCGGGGCCTCGGCTGACGAGGGCGAACGGCGGGGCCAGCGACTGAACCCGAGCCGGCAATCCGCCCCCGGCGCCCGCCGGTTCGGGGGCGGCCTGCTGTGGTGGGATACCCGCATGACCGCTCGCACGCTGCACCTCCTCGGCTCCGCTGCTCCGCCCGTCGTCGACCTCGTCGACGTTGTGGGACGCGCGCAGGCCGACGGCTGGACGGTGTGCGTCGGTCTGACTCCGACAGCGGCCGAGTGGGTCGAGGATCAACTGCCGGCGCTGGCAGAGCAGACCGGGCACCCCGTGCGCAGCGCCCCGCGGAAGCTCGGCGGTGATGAGGAGTGGCCGCGGGCAGACGCGACGATCCTGGCCCCGGCGACGCTGAACACGGTCAATGCGAGCGCTCTGGGTCTGACGACGAACTTCGTGACGGCCTGCGTCGTCGAGGCGATCGGGATGCGGTGGCCGCTGGTGGTGATGCCGTGCGTCAACAGCGCCTATGCCACACATCCGCAGTTCGGCCGGAGCGTCGGGACGCTGCGTGAAGCCGGGGTACGGGTTCTGTTCGGCGAGGGCGGCTTTGAGCCGAACCCGCCGGGTCGAGGGGACCGGAAGGCGTACCCATGGAGGCTCGCCCTCGATGCGGCGCGGTCGCTGGCGGAATAGCTCTGGTGTGCACCGGCCGCCGTCGGGCCGCACCACGCCCCGGTGTATGGCTGCCCGGTCGTCCCGCCCACGTGTGGCGGCGCACCATCGGCCCGGTCGGGAAGGTGGCGGTCCGTCACGTGTGTGGGGCACGGCGGTGCTCATAGCGTTCGGGCATTCACCACGCCGGGCCGGGCCGATCCCGGCCGTCCGGCCGTCCGGTCGCACGTCCGGACGGCCGGACACAGCCCACCTTGGAGGCCTCGCCGATGACACGGGTCAGCACACGGGCCGCCGTACGCACCCTCCCGTACCGCTTCGCGACCGTCGCGGCACTCTCCGCGGCACTGCTCTCCTTCCCCACGCCGGGCGGTGCCGCGGCCCAGCAACAACCAGACGCGGAGCGGCACTGTGCCCGTACGGACATACCGCAGGTGCCCGGCGCCGAACATCAGAAGGCCGCCTGCCTGGAGGAGTTGACGACGGCCGGGACCGTGGACACCGGTCACACCGACCCCGCCGACTGGGCAGGCCTGACCCCTGAGAAGCTGCCGACGCCGAGCGGGGTGCCGGGCGTCCAGATCGACGGCTATTTCCCGGACACCTCGGCCACCAACACCAACAACGGCTGGGCCCACGACGCCCAGTTCGTGCTGCGGCTGCCCGCGCGCTGGAACGGCGGCCTGGTCGTCAGCGGCGCACCCGGCAACCGCGAGCAGTACGCCAACGACCGTGCCATCGGCGACTGGGCGCTGAAGCGCGGATACGCGTTCGCCGCCACCGACAAGGGCAACACCGGAGCCGCCTTCCACCGCGACGGACGTGCACCGGGTGACGCGGTCGCCGAGTGGAACCAGCGCGTCACGCAGCTCACCCGTGCCGCCCGCGCGACCGTGGCCCACCACTACCGGCGCCCGCCCTCGCGCACCCTGGCCACCGGCATGTCCAACGGCGGCTACCTGGTGCGCTGGCAGCTCGAGAACCATCCGGAGCTGTACGACGGCGGCGTCGACTGGGAGGGCACACTGTGGCGGGCCGGCGGCGAGCCGCCCAACCTGCTGACCTTCCTGCCGCCCGCGTTGCGCCACTATCCGGCGTACGCGGCCGGCGGCCCCGAGGCGGAGAAGGCCAGGAAGGCGATGCACGCTGCCGGATTCCCGAAGGGCTCGGAGTTCCTGTGGCCCTACTTCCACAAGAACTACTGGGACCTCACCCAGCGCGTCTACCGCGAGGAGATGGACCCGGGCTTCGACGGCGCCACCGAGGCGGGCACCCCCTTCTGCGCTCCCGGCGATCCGGACGGCCCGCCGTGCGACGCGGACTACGAGTACGAAGACCGCCCGGAGGAGGTCCGCCGTGCCGTGGCCAAGACCGGACTGACCGGCAGGATCGGCAAACCGCTCATCACCCTGCACGGCACCCTCGACACGCTGCTGCCCATCGGCGAGGACTCCGACGTGTACGCCCGCATGGTGCGCGAATCGGGTCGCGGCGAGCTCTTCCGCTACTACCGCGTCGAGGACGGCAACCACGTCGACTCGCTCGCCGACACCTACCCCGGCCGCCTCCGGCCGCTCACGCCGTGCCACCGCTCTGCCTTCACGGCGCTGGAGCGCTGGCTGGACGACGGCCGGCAGCCGCCGCCCCCCAGCCGTACGGTGGCCAGGCCCGAAGGGGCGTCGCAGGCAGAGTTGTTGAGGAGCTGTCCGCTCAAGAAGTGACCGTGGGAGCCGGCTTCGGCAGACCGGTGCGCGCTGCACGCCCCGCCACAGCTGTGTTTCAGGCGTGCGCCACGGGCACCCGGAAGGGGAATCAGCAATGAATCTCGTGGGGAGGAGGACTCACCGTGAGTGCTGAGAGGAAGAACCAGGCCAAGGGCGACCAGCTCAAGGGCAGGTTCAAGGAAGCCGTCGGCCGCACGCTCGGCAACGAGAGGCTGGAGGCGCGGGGCCGCTCTGAGCAGTCGAAGGGCGACTTCCGGCACGCCGCGGAGAAGGTCAAGGACGCCTTCAGGCGCTGACCGTCTCCGCCCGGAGAGCGAGCGCGGGCCCGCGACGACGAGATCGTCGCGGGCCCGCGCTCGCTCTCCGGGCTCTGCGTCCAAGCGCGCTCCCGGCCTCCCGAAGTGGCGGGCCGGGAGCGGCACTCGGCGCTCAGCTGCTCGTGAGCAGGCCCGCGCGGAGCCCCGTGAGCGCGCGGCTCAGCAGGCGCGACACATGCATCTGGGAGAGGCCGAGCTCCTCGCCGATCTGCGCCTGGGTCATCTCCTCACCGAAGCGCAGCTCGATGATCCTCCGGTCGCGCTCGGAGAGTTCGGCCAGAAGCGGCTTGAGGGCGTGGAAGTCCTCGACCAGATCCATGGCTTCGTCGCGCTCGCCCAGCACGTCCGAGAGGGAGGCCTCGCCCTCCTCGTCGTTGACGGTCGCGTCGAGCGACGAGGAGTTGTAGCCGTTGGCCGCGACCTGGCCCTCGACGATCTCCTCCTCGGTCACGCCCAGATGCCCGGCCAGCTCGCTCACACGCGGCGAACGGCCCAGCTCGGAGGTGAGTTTGTCGTTCGCCCGTGCCAGGTCCATGCGCATCTCCTGCAGGCGGCGCGGCACCCGTACGTCCCAAGTGGTGTCGCGGAAGAAGCGCTTGATCTCGCCGACGACGTAAGGGATCGCGAAGGTGGTGAACTCCACCTCGCGCGACAGGTCGAAGCGGTCGATCGCCTTGATCAGGCCGATCGTGCCGACCTGGACGATGTCGTCCATGTCGTCGCCCCGGGACCGGAAGCGGCGCGCGGAATACCGTACGAGCGTCAGGTTGATCTCGATGAGGGTGTTGCGCACGTACTGGTACTCGTGCGTGCCCTCTTCGAGGACGGTGAGCCGGTCGAAGAGCGACTTCGACAGCTGGCGCGCGTCCTCCGGGGCGAGCTTCTCCGGCTCCTCTATCACGGGCAGCTCGTGCGATGCGCCTCCGGCTGCCCGCCCTTCGAGTACGGACGGCCCGCCGGCAGTGGCGTCCTCCGTTGTCGTCGTGACGGTCGGCGTTGCGGAAGTCATCGCGTGGACCTGCCCTTCAAGTCGTCGGAACACGTCGGGCTGTACCGCCTACCCCGCATCACTCCGAACAAGCCCCCGGCAGCGAAGTGTTGTGACGTATCACCCGTTTTGTGATGTCTTGTTGGCCGCGCAGACGGCCAGTTGGCATGAGCCGTCCGCGGTTGGGCAAGCGGATCTGGGACCGACTTTCCGGCTACGACGTGCGCCCCGTTCGTCCGTACGAAAACGGCACGGACACGCGGCGCCCGTCGGCAGACAGCGTCCTCGGCGGAGGACGGGAGGTGATGCCTGTGCCCGCGGGTCAGAGCCTTACGGCTACAGGCGACGGGGAGAAGCAAGTGCTGCTCGTCGATTCCGTGTGCACGGACATCGGACAGGCGCGCAGGGCCGTCGAGGAGCATCTCGCGCACGCGTGCGCCTGGGTGGACCTGGGCGGCGTGCTCCTGGTGGTCTCCGAACTCGTGACCAACGCGCAGCGCCACGCCCGCGGCCGGTGGGAGCTTCGGGTGCAGGCCGAACGGCACCGCGTCCTGGTCGAGGTCACGGACACGGTGCCGCTGCCGCCGCGCGGGCGGCCCGGCAGGCTCGACGGCAGCGGCGGCTGGGGCCTGCGCATCGCCGAGGAGTGCGCCGACACCCTTGAGGTGCTGACCTCGGCGAGCGGCAAGACGATGCGTGCGCAGTGGCTGCACCCGGCCGGGCCGGCGCGACGCTGGCCTGACCTCGCCTGACGCACGCCTGACCCGCGCCCGACCGCGACTGACGCACGCCCGACCCGCGCCTGACGCATGGCGACGATCCCTTACGTCCCCGAAGGCGCAGCTCGTGCCGGTTGAGCCCGGGACGGTGCGGTGTGTGACAAGGTAAGACGCTGTGACGACCGGTGACGACGCGACGGGCCCGGCCCCGGCGCAAGGGCAGAACGAGGAGTACGAGCGAGCCCGGGCCGGCGGCGCGGGCCCCGTGGCATCGCGGCGGCGTCAGGGGGGCGTGGAGGTGCTGGTCCTCGCCGGGGAACTCGACCTCAACTCCGTTCAGGACATCGCTCCGGTGCTGGACGAAGCGCTCGCCGCACAACCCGGAAGGCTGGTTGTGGACCTCTCGCGGGTCGGGTTCGCGGATTCCTCGGCGCTCAATCTCCTGCTGCGCACCCACACCCGTACGTCGCTGCACCTGGGCGGACCACTGAGCCCGTTCGTGGAGCGGCTGTTCGAGGTGACGGGGATCTCGGGCGTCCTCAATCTGCACCCCACAGTCGAGGACGCGGTACGGGCCGCGGCGCCGCCCGGCGGGTGACGCGTCGTCCGGCGTCCCCCGGGGCGCGGGAGTCACCGCAACCGCGCGGGCAACAGGAGCCGCGGATCTGAGTACATGTACTCATGCGCCCGGGCGGCACGAGGGCGGAGGATCGCCCCGAGCGCCCAACCGTCGTCTCCCATGACATCTCCCTCGACCCGGGAAGAGCGAGCATGCCGGACCGCAGGAACTGGAAGCGAATTCTTTCGGCGGCGACGGACAACTGGCCCTCCCGTGGCTATCTCGCCGTGTGTGCGGTATTGCTGATCTGGACGGCCGTCGATGCCGCTTTCGCGAACACGGAGGACGCGTCCTTCGCGGGAGTGTGGCCGATTTTCGCGACGTTGCCGACGAGCTTTCTCGTCGTTCTGCTGGCCGGCGGAATCGGTTTTCTGCTGCCGTCGGCGGTGACTCTGCCGCTCTTCTTGATCCTTCTCGCGGTGGCGGCTCTCATCAATGCGACGGTGCTCGGGATGCTGCTGCGCTGGCAGCGTAACCGCAGATCACAGGCCTGATCCGGGCGCCTGCGGCTTTCCACCGGCAAGACGCCCGGATTCCTCGACTGAGGCTTTGCAAGGAGCTCCTGAAGCAACCCCTGAAGGAACCCCTCAAGGCGCCCTGAGCGAGCGCCGGTTGCCCAAGTCTGAATTCGGCGCCTGACATTCGTCATCCATTATGACGGTTGCCCCGGGAAATCTTGACGTGCTCACTTCAGTGACCCTAGTGTCCCCGGCGTCGGGCAACGGGGCCGTCAGACAGGTGAGAGTGATGAGGAACCTCTGGTCCCGTGAAATGCCCGGCTGTCAGCCCGTAAGGGAAATCAGACGAGACACGGGGAACACATGAACCGCAAGTTGCGCATTGTTCTTCCCATGGTCGCGGGGGCCGCCGTACTGGCACCCCTCGCGCCCATGGCCACGGCCGGCGACTCTCCGGCCGACGCCGGCAAGTCCCAGGTGCGCGAGGCGAAGGCGGACGCCGGTGCCCAGGCGGCGATCAGCCGCGACACCGTCATCAAGCGCGCCAAGACCTGGCTGACCGCCGTCGACGGCCACCAGGTGCCCTACAGCCAGAGCAAGACGTTCGGGGGATACCGCACGGACTGCTCCGGCTACGTGGCGATGGCGCTCAAGTACGGGAAGCCGGGCACGAACACGGTGGGTCTGGCCTCCTCGCAGTTCACCAGCAAGATCAAGATGTCGCAGCTGAAGAAGGGCGACCTCATCATCGACGCGAACGGGAGCAACACCACCCGTCACGTCGTGATCTTCGAGAAGTGGACCAGTTCCGCCAAGAAGTCCTACCGGGCCTACGAGCAGCGCGGCGGCCACGGCACCGACCACAGCACCCGCAGCTACGGCATCGGGAACGACGAGTACGACGCCTACCGGCCGAAGAAGTACTGACTCGCCCGTTCCGCACGCGCGACCCCGCGACTGTGCCCTCGTCCCGCAGCGGGACGAGGGCACAGTGCTGTGATCAGCGGGACGGAAGGACGGACTCGCTTCCCGTCTCTGTCTACTTGTAGATCTCCGCCACCCACTCCGGGTGGTCGATGAACGGGTTCCGGTTCTTCTGGATCTTGTCGAAGATGACCTGGTTGCGGTTCTGCTCGAACTTGTCGGGCGGGTCCGCCTCGTTCCACTCCTTGAGGACGGACAGCCGCCCGTGATTGGGCTTGGAACCGTTGTTGACGTCGTCGTTGGCTTCCAGGTCGGGGAACTCGCCCTCGCCCTCGTAGCGCACGTCCATGTAGAGGATCATGCGGGCGACGTCGCCCTTGACCTCGTCGCGCGGCTCGAAGGAGTCTTCGTCGGTGAAGCTGCCCGGCGCGCCCTCGACTTCCTCGCCGCCCTTGTCGAAGTCCTTGCTCCCGCGGATGCTGTTGACCTTCACGTTCGTCGGGCGCAGATGGTGGACGTCCGTACCGGGGCCGTTGGCCGTGCCGAAGTCGCCGTGGGACTTGGCCCAGGTGTGCTCACGGTTCCACTGGTCTTCGCCGCCGCCGTTGGAGTCCTTGGAGACGGACTTGCCGCTGTAGAGCAGGATGACGTTGCCGGTGTTGTCCGGGTCCTGGTCGGTCTGCTTGAGCGCGTCCCAGACCTCGTCGTACGAGAGTGTGGTGACGTCCTTGCTGATGATGCCGTTCAGCGCGGTCTTGAGCTCTTCGCCGGTCTTGCCCTCGGCGTCCTTGTAGTAGTCGTCGTCTTCGGCGGCGCTGAATGCGGACTGCGCGCCGGCGGCCCGTGCGGAGGACTTGTCCGGTGCGGTGGCCGTGCCCGCGGAGGCGGGAATCTGTACGACGGCGGCTATGAGCGCGGTGCCGGCGAGTGCGCCGAGCGTTCTGCGGCGCGCTGCGGAACGTATGAAGTCCACGTTGGCGTCCTCTCCCCGAGGATGTGGCGCCGCGTGCGCAATGTGGGGGTCGCAGCACGGCACCGGCCGAAGGGTGATCGGCCGCTGCGAAGCTTTCCATTGCCTCGAACACCAATGCGGGACGGATGTGAAACGGTGCTGTGAAGAAATAGTGAAGGATAGCGCGCCGTCACCCAGGGCTACTTGCGCTTCACCCCGCCAACACCCCCGCGAGTAGGCGCTGTTGGGCAGACGGCACACCGCAAGGTGTTCCTGAATGTTGCGGGAAGTCTTTACAGTCCTGCGCGGCGCCGTTACGTTCCCTTCAAGTTCCCGCCCGCAGACGGGAATCGAGTCCGGCTGCTGGCGCGTGCGGCCCTTCCGACCGACGTGAAGGAGCCGTTGTGCGTACGCGCATCCCGCTCGTGTTGTCCGTCCCGGCGTGGTGGCCGCCTGCCGCGGCCCGCCACAGGGCACCTCTCCTCGCCGTGCTGGCGGGCCTCGTTCTCGCCCTGCTCGCCGCCGTACTCGGTCTCCCGCCCGCCGACGGCCAACGCGCCCTCGCCGCCGGGGAGAAGGCGGAGAACGCACAGACCACCCTCGGTGCCCACTACGACGCCGCTGCCGAGAACATCACCTTCCGGGTGCACTCCTCAGCCGCGACGCGGATGGTCGTCGCGCTCTACGCGAAGCCCACGGGCGCCGAGGAGAACGGCAGCCTTCCGCTGAAGAAGGAGGAGGGCTCCGACGGGACGTGGACCGCCACGGTGAGCGCCCGCGAGCTGAGCGACAAGTACGGCATCGACGGCACCGTCTACTACGGCTACCGCGCCTGGGGCCCCAACTGGCCCTACGACGAGGACTGGACGAAGGGTTCGGAGGCGGGCTTCGTCTCCGACGTGGACGGCGAGGGCAACCGGTTCAACCCGAACAAGCTGCTCCTCGATCCGTACGCCCGCGAAGTGAGCCACGACCCGCTGCGCGAGGGGATGACCGACAAGGGCGTCTACGGCTCAGGGCCCGGGCACCGCACCGAGGACAGCGGCCCGCAGGCGCCGAAGGGCATCGTGCTCCCACAGACCAGCGCCGGCGACGGAGGTACGGGCGAGAAGCCGCAGCGCGCGCTCAAGGACGACATCGTCTACGAAGCGCATCTGCGCGGCCTGACGAAGAACGACAGCAGCATCCCCGCCGACGAGCGCGGCACATACAAGGGTGCGGCGGCCAAGGCCGGGGAGCTGGCCGAACTCGGCGTGACCGCCGTGGAGTTCCTGCCCATGCAGGAGGCCCAGAACGACGCGAACGACGCTGACCCCGGCAGCAGCGCCGACGACAACTACTGGGGCTACGTCACCGACAACTTCTTCGCGCCCGACCGCCGTTACGCCGCGGACGACTCACCCGGCGGCCCCACACGCGAGTTCCGCGCCATGGTCAAGGCGTACCACGACGCCGGAATCAAGGTCATCGCCGACGTGGTCTACAACCACACCGGCGAGGGCGGCCCCTGGAAGGAAGGGGACAAGAACACCTACGGCGTCCACTCCTACCGCGGCCTGGACAACCCGACGTACTACTCCCTGACCGACGACCGGCAGGAACCCGTGGACAACACGGGAGTCGGCGGCAACTTCAACACCTACAACCCCGTCGCGCAGAACCTCATCGTGGACTCCCTCGCCTACTGGAAGGACGTACTCGGCGTCGACGGCTTCCGGCACGACCTCGCCCCCGTGCTCGGCAACACCTGCGAGCACGGCTGCTTCAAGTACAGCGCCACCGACCCGGATACCGCGCTGAACCGCATCACCGATGAGATGCCCGCGCGCGGGCCCGACGGCGGCGAAGGCACCGACTGGATCGCCGAACCGTGGGCGCTGGGCGAGGGCACCTACCAGATCGGCAATTTCCCCGCGGGCTGGTCCGAGTGGAACGGCAAGTACCGCGACACTCTGCGCACCGACCAGAACAAGCCGGAGGACGAAGTCACGCCGGGGCAGCTCGCCACTCGCTTCGCCGGCTCCTCCGACCTCTACGGGGACGACGGGCGGCGCCCCTTCAACTCCGTCAACTTCATGGTCGCGCACGACGGATTCACCCAGCGCGACCTCTACGCCTGCAACGAGAAGCGGAACGACCAGACCTGGCCGTACGGGCCCTCCGACGGCGGCTCGGACGACAACATCTCCTGGGACCAGGGCGGCGAGGCCGGAGCCCAGCGGCAGGCCGCCCGCAATGGTTTCGCCTTCCTCATGCTCTCCGCCGGCACGCCGATGATGACCGGCGGCGACGAGGTCCTGCGCAGCACCCGCTGCAACAACAACCCCTACAACCTGGACAACTCCGCGAACTGGCTGGACCACGAGCCCAGCTCCGACCAGCGCACCTTCCGTACGTACACGCAGCGGATGCTCGAATTCCGCAAGGCGCACCCGGCGTTGCGGCCCGCGGACTTCTACGCGGGCGGAGACGCCAACGGCAACGGCATGGGGCAGCTCGACTGGTTCACACCGGCCGGTGCGGCCCCCGATGAGGCGTACTGGAACGGCGCGTCCAACCACGCGCTGGCCTGGCGGATCGACGGCACGGAGTTCGAGGACCCGGCGGACGGGCTGTACGTCGCCTACAACGGGTCGCCCGAAGCCGTGAAGTTCACGCTGCCCTCGCCCGGGGAGGGCAAGGAGTGGCACCGCGTCACCGACACGGGCAGCCCGTCGGAGGGCGACGACCAGATCGCCGAGCCCGGCTCTGAGACCCGGGTCGGCGGCAAGGGCACGGAGTACGAGCTGGGCGGCCGGTCACTGGCGTTGATGATCGCGAAGTGACGGTGATGATCGCGAAGTAGCGGGCAGCGCCGCCCCGTTCAGTCCGCCTCCGTCCGCGCCAGTTCGCGGAAGCGGGCCACGAGCGGGGTGGCGTTGCGGCGCAGGATGTTGCCCGCGTCGCGTTGCAGGTCGTAGAGGCCCATCTGGACCAGCCAGTGGTCGGGCGGTTCGTACGACTCCCGGTAGAGCCAGTCGACGAGGGCGAAGAAGGGGAACCACGTGTAGCCGACGAGGTCCATGCCGTCCGCGCGGAGTCCGCGTACGGCAGCCACGCTCTCCTCCAGCCACGCGAGCCGTTCGGCGGCCGGGCCGCCGCGGCTGGTCTCGGTGAGGAACAGCGACCGGCCGTAGCGGGCGGCGTACGTGTGGAGCAGCTCGGTGAGGCCCTCCGTGCCCGCTTCGACGGGGTGCGGGGTGCCGGTGCCCGGGTCGTGGCGAACGGTGCTGAAGGCCGGGTAGTAGTTCACGCCGATCACGTCGGGCGTGACCGCGTTGTCGTGGAACCACCTCAACTCCTCGTCGGTCACGCCGTGTTCGGTGAGGTAGGCGTACATGGGATGGTGTTCGGCGACTCTGCCGAGTACGAGGTCCAGGCCGAGGAAGCGCCTCTCCTCAAGGTGCTCCCTGGGCGCGGGATGGTGGTCCCCGGCCCAGCGGAACCCGGCGTCCACGTGGACGAACACCGCTTCGGGCTGCACCTGTGCGATCCGCTGCTGCGTGAGCACCATGCCGCGGGCGAGTTGGACGATGAGCTTCACGAAGCCGTCGTCGCCGCGCAGATACGGGGGCCAGCTGCCCTGCTCGCCGCAGTAGACGGCGTTGATGACGGGTTCGTTCAGCGGCGTGTAGTCCTGCAGGATGCCGCGGTAGCGCTCCGCGACGGCACCCGCATAGCCGGCCACGCGTTCCGGGTAGGCCGCGTTCAGGAACTGGTTGTGGAGCCAGAGCGGCGTCCCGTAGTGCATCAGGTCGACGACGCACCGCAGACCGAGCCGGTCCAGGTGCGCGACGACCTCGTCGAGCCACTCCCAGCGGAAGCGTCCCGGCTCCGGTTCGACGAGATACCAGGGGATGCCCCAGCGGATCAGCCCGGCCCCGGCGTCGGCGGCGCGGTCGAGGTCTTCGCGCCACTGCTCGTAGTGCTGGGTGAGCTCGTACTCGTCGAGCCTGCGGTGCCCCGGGGCCTCCTGCGGTACGAAGGTGTTCTCGATGCCGACGGCGAAGTGGAGCCGTCCGTCCTCGAACCAGCGCGGTCCGGTCACAACTCCCGCCTCCTGTCCGTCATTTGAGACCCGTGGTCGCGATGCCCTGCACGAAACTGCGCTGGATCAGCAGGAAGAGCACGATCACCGGCAGCAGGGAGAGCACGGCTCCGGCCATGAGCAGCCCGTACTGGGTGACGTGCTGCCCCATGAACAGTGAAAGCCCGGCGGGCAGCGTGGCCCTGCCGGTGTCCGAGGTCATGATCAGCGGCCAGAGCAGGTCGTTCCAGTTGAACTGGAAGTGGAAGAGGCCCAGCGTCAGCAGTGCGGGACGGGCCAGGGGCAGCACCACGCGCCAGTAGATGCGCCACTCCGAGGCGCCGTCGATACGCGCCGCCTCCTCCAGGTCCTTCGGCAGCGAGAGGAAGAACTGCCGGAGGAAGAAGATGCCGAAGGCGTTGGTCGCTCGCGGGACGATCAATCCGGTGAAGCTGTTGACCAGGCCGAGGTTGTTCAGCAGGTCGTACAGCGGGACGAGCGTGATCTGGAACGGCAGCATCAGCATGATCAGGATGATGACGAAGACCGCCTCGCGTCCTCGGAAGTCGAGCCTGGCCAGCGCGTAGGCCGCCATCGAGTCGAACAGCAGCGAGATGACGGTGACCGCGCCGGCGAAGACGATCGTGTTCCGGTACAGCGTCGCGAAGGGGAGTTCCTTCCAGATGTCGAAGTAGTGCTCGATGGTGAACGACCGCGGCCACAGCGTCGGCGGGCCGGCGACGATGTCCTGCTCGGGCCGGAGCGAGGCCAGCACCATCCAGATCAGCGGCAGCAGTACGGCCATGGCGATGGCCAGCGACGCCAGTACCGTCGTGATGCGCCAGGCCGTCACGAGGTTGCGGGTCTGGCGGGTCCGGCGGGCCTGGCCAGGCCGGCGCGGGGGCCCGGCGTCATCCGTACGGGGGTTGCGCAAGGTTGTCGTCACAGGGTCACCGCCCGCTTGCGGAAGTAGCCGAACTGAAGCATCGACAGCACGAAGACCAGCACCAGCAGCACCCATGAGACGGCTGCCGCGTAGCCGAACTCGTTGCGCTCGAAGCCCACCCGGTAGGTGAAGACCACCAGGGTCTCGGTCTGGAAGAAGGGGCCGCCGTGTGTCATCACGTAGATCTGGTCGAAGGCCTGGAGGGTGCCGATGGCCGCCATCATCGTGATGAGCATGGTCTGGTTGGCCAGCAGCGGCCAGGTGATGCTGCGCAGCCGCTGCCAGGCGTTCGCCCCGTCCACGCGAGCGGCGTCGTGGAGTTCGGGCGGTATCGACTGCAGGCCGGCGAGGTACATCACCATGTAGAAGCCGAGGTTCTTCCAGACCCCGACGGCGATCACGGCGGCCATCGCGTAGGCGGGGTCCTCCAGCCAGCCCTGCTCGGTGGAGATCCCCACCGCCGACAACCAGTCGGTCAGGAGGCCGATGTTGGGGTCGAGGAGGAAGGCCCAGGCGATCGACACGACGCCGAGCGAGACGACGAACGGCAGGAAGACCGCGGTGCGCAGGAACCCGCGCAGAACCATCGCCCGGTTGAGGAAGAGAGCCAGGGCGAGGGCGAGCACCACGCCGACGGGTGTACTGACGACGGCGTACAGCAGGGTGTTCTCCAGGGCGTTCCACGCCTCCGGATCAGCGAGCAGCCGGCGGTAGTTGGCCAGGCCGGTCCAGTGCGCCGCCTGCATCAGGTTGTAGTCCGTGAACGACAGGTACGCCGCCTGGATCATCGGCCAGACGACGAACACGGTCAGCGCGGCAAGGCTCGGTGCCAGGAACAGCCAGGCCGCGCGCGCCTGCCGTCTGCGCTGGGTGGGGCCGCGGCGCCGCGCGGAGCGGCCGGTCCGGGACCGTACGGCAGCATCCGTGTTGCGGGCGGCGCGCGGGACGGCCGCTGGATCGGCTGCCGTTCGCATGTCTGCCTCCCTGGGTGCGGTGACCGGCCGGGCGGTGCCGGCGCCAACCGCCCGGCCGCGTCCGCTGCTTCTGCCTACTTCTGCTTGTCGAGCTGCGCCTGCACGCTCGCGTCGGCCTTCTTGAAGACCGACTCGACGCTGCCCTTGCCGTTCAGCGCACGCTGGAGGGCGGGGTAGAAGATCTGGTCGGAGATCGTCGGACCGTTGACCAGGCCTGGCAGGTAGGGCCGGGCGCTCTTGGTGACGTCGGGGGCGCCGAACGCGGCCGCATGCGGATTGGCCTTGAGCTCCTCGGGTCCGACGTCGGTGCGGTCCGGCGGGAAGCCGGTGCCTTCGGAGAGCTTCACCTGCGACTCCTTGCTGTTCCAGAAGGAGAAGAACTCGTAGGCCGCCTTCTTGGTCTGCGGGCTCGCCTTCGCGCTCACCCCGAAGGAGGTGACCCCGCTCAGCGTCTGCTGACCTTCGGGGCCCTTGAACGGCCGGGTGACGCCGTACTTCACGCCCGCCTCCGAGAAGGACGTGGTCGCCCAGGGGCCGACGATCTGCATGGCGGCCTTCTGCGTCTGGAAGAGCTTGTCGGCGTCGGCGCCGCCCAGCCCGATCGGGGAGACGCGCTCCGAACGCACCTGCTTCACCCAGTACTTGAGGGCGTCGAGGGTCTTCGGGTCGTCCAGCGTGGCCTTCTCGCCGTCCTCGCTGACCACGTCGCCGCCGCCCTGCCAGAGCAGTACGGGGTACATCGGGACCGTTTCGTGGTCGGCGAGGGCGATCGCGTACTGGTCGGGCTTGCCGTCCTTGTCCGTGTCCTTGGTCAGCTTCGGGGCCATCTTCGCGAACTCCTCCCGGGTCTCCGGTGGTTTGTCCGGGTCGAGGCCCGCCTCCTTGAACATGGTTTTGTTCCAGAACAGCATCAGCGTCGCCATGTTGAGCGGGACGCCGTAGTTCTTGCCTTCGAACTTCGAGCTGTCCACGGCGGCGGGCACCAGCTTCGAGGTGTCCATGTGCTTCTTCGAGCTGTAGAAGTCGTCGAGGGGAGCCAGGACGCCCTTGTCGGCGTACTTGGGTATCTGGCCGGCGTCCATCGCGACGATGTCGGGCCCGCTGCCGGAGCTGACGCTGGTCAGCAGCTTCTGGTAGAAGACGTCCCAGGGCATGGGGACCGACTTGACCCTGACCTTCTTCTGCGAGTCGTTGAACTCGCCTATCAGCTTGTCGATCGTCTTCCGGTCGCCGCCGGTGAGGCCGTTCCAGAACTTGAGCGTGACCTTGCCGTTCGCCTGCGCTGCGTCGTCCGAGCCGCTTCCGCTCGCTCCCTGCCCCGTACAGGCGGTGAGCGAGACGGACAGTCCGACGAGGCCGACGAGGGCGACGATGCGAGTGCGGCGGAGCCCTCGCCGGGCAACGGTGCGCCGGGACGGGCCTTCGAGGGTGTGGATGCGCATGGATCCTCCCGGTGTTCGTGCCTGGCTGCCGGAGGCTGCTGGAAGGGACGGGAAGCGTTGCGGCACCTTTATTACAACGTTGCAGTAGGCGTTGTACAGGCTTGTTTCCAGTGGATCTCGGGTAATTCGGAAGCGGTCGCGTTTTGTGAGTGATCCGGTACTCGCCGTGACACGGGCCGCGGGTCCGGCTCGCCGGGCGGTCCGGCCCCGTACACCGGGTACCGGCACATCTCTCGACCGCCGGTCCGCGCGGAGCTACCGTTGACAGAGGTTCTCTCCCTGAATGCCGGGCTTGTACGGCAGTGCAGGAGGCCGTGATGGTCGTCGAGGTGATCGTAGGGCTCGTGATCGCGTTCGCCCTGTACGCGATGGCGGCAGCACGCGTGGTCCGGCAGTACGAACGGGGCCTGGTCTTCCGGCTCGGACGGCTGCAGTCCGGCCTCAAGGAGCCGGGCTTCACGATGATCGTGCCCGGCGTCGACCGGCTGCAGAAGGTCAACATGCAGATCATCACGCTGCCGGTGCCGGCGCAGGAGGGCATCACCCGGGACAACGTCACGGTGCGCGTGGACGCGGTCGTCTACTTCAAGGTCGTCCAGCCCGCCGACGCGATCATCCGCGTCGAGGACTACCGCTTCGCGGTCTCCCAGATGGCACAGACCTCGCTGCGTTCCATCATCGGCAAGAGCGAACTCGACGACCTGCTGTCCGACCGCGAGAAGCTCAACCAGGGCCTTGAGCTGATGATCGACAGCCCCGCCGTGGAGTGGGGCGTTACCGTCGACCGCGTCGAGATCAAGGACGTGTCGCTGCCCGAGACGATGAAGCGCTCGATGGCGCGGCAGGCCGAGGCACAGCGCGACAGGCGCGCGCGTGTCATCAACGCGGACGCGGAGCTGGAGGCGTCGAAGAAGCTCGCACAGGCCGCCGAGCAGATGTCGGAGACTCCGGCGGCTCTGCAGCTGCGGCTGCTGCAGACTGTCGCCTCCGTGGCCACGGAGAAGAACTCCACGCTCGTGCTGCCGTTCCCCGTCGAGCTGCTGCGCTTCCTGGAAGGGCCGCGCGAGACGGACGGCGGCAGCGGCGGCAACGGCGGCAGGTCAGGCAAGGCCGGTAAGGGTAAGGCAGTCAAGGCCGCCAAGGGCGATGGGAAGAAGTCCCTGCCCGAGGCGTCCGGCTCGGACGTGCCCGTACCGGCGGACTACTCACTTCCGCCGGAGGCGGCCGTTCCGGAGGGTCCGGCGCCCGGCGCGATCTCGCCGGACGACGTGCCGGACGACGCGCTGGACGAGCTGCCCGGGGCGGCAGGGGAGCAGCCGTCGGAGGGCGCGGTTCCGGAGGAGGAACCGCCGCTGCCGGAGACCCGCCGCCGGGGCCGGTAGACAGCGGCCCGGCCACCGGAGGGGCCACCCACCGGAGGGCGCACCGGCGCCCGTTCAAGAAGACACCGGCCGGCGCGGAGGCCGAGGGACGGCGGACCGTCCCGGTCGGTTTCCGCGCCGGCCGGCGCAGTGCGGATCTCGTTCGCGGTTCCCCGGTCTGGTCTCAGCCCAGCCGGTGCACCGGGCGTCCGTCGCCCCAGCGCTTGATCGCTTCCTCGTCGGCGAACGCGAGGGCCCGCAGCATGTTGCCGCCGTCCGATGCGAGGACGGACTCCTGCAGGCGCCGGCTGTGCTTGTCGCTGAGCCTCGTCGTTCCGGCCTCGATGGAGTCGCCGTAGAACGGCTCGAAGGCCACTCCCGCGAAGCCCGCCTGGCGGAGCAGCTTGGGCATGGTCTCCCGCGAGTAGAACATCAGATGGTTACGGGTGAACCCGTTCCACTTGGAGCCGAACGCCTTCCGCAGCAGCGAGTCCGCGTTGACGGTGAGGATCATCAGCACGCCGCCGGGCGCCAGCAGGTTGCGGAAGTTGGTGAAGTCGTCGACGGGGCGCGGCAGATGGGCCAGCACCGACCACAGGGTGACGACGTCGAAGCCGCCCGCCGCGATCTCGGGCACGTCCTCGGGGGCACCGAAGTGGGCCGTGGCGGACGTCAGGCGCTCGTTGGCCTCCTTGACGGAGTCCGGCGAGAGATCCACGCCCTGAGCGTCGAAGCCGCGCTCCTCGGCCAGCTCCAGGAAGAGGCCTGCGCCACAGCCGAAGTCGAGCAGCCGCCGCTTGTCGCCCTCCTCGAAGACCGGCTTGAACGCGTCCATGGCCTGGCGGTAGCGACGCTGCCTGTTCGCGGCGTAATTGCCGGTCAGGAAGCTGCTGTAGTTCTTGGAGTATAGGTCGCCGAGGCGCTCGGGCAGGACGTTGGGGTTGCGGTACAGGAACCCGCAGGACGGGCAGCGCACGACGTTGTACTGCCATGCGGTCTTGCCGTTCTTCTTCACCTTGGTCGGCTTGTAGAGCGGCTGTTGCCGGGACTCGCCGCACATGTGGCAGGTGATGAACTCCTCGATCGCGCCGAGCTTGACGCGCGACCGGTATTCATCGAGCGATATCACCGGCGACTTGCGCAGCAGCATCCGCCACTGCAGCTCCCTGAATATTCGTTCGCCCGGCCTGACGTAGACGCGCTGTTCCCACGGAACGCTCGCGTAACGCGAACCGTATACGGCACGGGCGACGGCTCGTTTGGCTGACACCATGGGGTTACCTCTCGGGGACGGCTTTCGCTTCACAGTGTCACCCGGGACCGACTTTATTCAAATAGTGGGTGACGCCTTTGTGCACTGATCGCCCGCTGCTTCTTCCTGAACGGCCTCAACGACCCCTGAAGGATGCCTCAGTGGTGAGATAAATACCGTTATGTCCGAATCACCTGAGGGGTTGGTCCTGATTTGACGTGCTGTTACAGAGGTGCAGCATTCGGTTCTCCGGTGGATGTGCGGGCCTGGTGGAATTCGCGGAATCCCTGTAGCCGGGAGTGGACGGTGCGTGTTCTTCCGCAGTCTCAGCAGGGCATTCCAACCGCTTTCAACTCATGAATGAACCGCTGAATCAGGCGCTGCGGGGCGACGTCCTCCGCTTGTGTAGGCGTCCCGGTCCGGTTCCATCCGGCGCGTCATCTTCACCGGCCGGTCAATCCGTGCACACGGCAGCGGATATGGCAGTCGCGCCATGACCAGCGTGAAGTCCGTGAGAGCGAGAAGCAGGGCCGGCGCGCATTCTACGAATCAGTAATGTGACTCAGAGCGACTGTCATGAGTTGGTAACAAAGAGAGTGGGTGCTACGTAAAGCCAGGTGCATTACCGGGAATTGGGCCCGCGATTGCCGTTCACAGAAGGTCCGGCCCGGCCGGCCCCCGCCCTGGTCCCCGGGGCGGCCCCGGGCGAGGTCGGCCCGGGCCCGGCACCGGCTCCCGGGTGACCCCGGGTCATCCGTCTCCGGCTCCGCCGCGTACGTGCCCGCGCGGGGTGCCTTCCGGGCCCATGGTGGGGCGCCGCCGCCCGGGCGCGTACGCGGGCCGCCGCTGCCCCCTGCGTGCCCGTGGCGCCGCCCGTACGCGACGCGCCCCCTGCCCGGCGTCACAGCGGACGCCGGGCAGGGGGCGCGTCGTTGGCGATCGCGAACTCGCGTCGTGCCGTCCGCGGCCTGCTTCACAGGCCGCGGACGGCTTCGTCGCAGAGTCCGCGCTCCGTGCTCACTTCTTCTCCGTGCGGAATTCCGTGTGAGCCCCGTGATGCGGAGCCGGAACCCCGTGATCTCGTCAGAGCCGGCGGACCCGCGCCGAAATGCCGTGCCCTATGAGGAGGTAGATCAGCGCGGGCAGGCCGTAGTTGAAGAAGACGCGCAGGCCTTCGCTCTCCATCGTGAAGATGTCCTGCGCCCACGCGGCGAGCCAGTCTGCGGAGCCCTTCACGAAGTCCACGAACGGATTCGCCTGGTTCGCCTCCAGCAGGTACAGCATGATCCACAGACCCAGGATCACGGCTGCGATGTCGGCGATCGTGTGGATGACCAGAGCCGCGCGCTGCGCGCCCTCGCCGTCGCGCTGACGGCGCTCCCGGCGCGGAGCCGGGGGCTCCGGGGGCCGCTGCCCGTACCCGTAGTCAGGGGGCGGAGGCGGGCCCTGCGGACCGGGTCCGGGAGGCGGGCCGCCATGACCATGAGGGCCGGGTCCGGGTCCGGGAGGCGGCCCGCCCTGCCGGTAGGCCGGGCCGGGCGGGGGTCCGCCCTGCCCGTGCTGGTGGTACGGCTGCCTGGGCATGGGTTGGGTGTCGCTCACGGGATCGGTCCCTATCCGACGCGGAATCGGCGTCTTGTCGCAGGAGTCTCGTCCAAGGAGAAGAAGCGGTACGGCAGCAGGCGTACGGAGTTCAAGGGGATCAAGGAGACCAGGACGATCAGGCGAGATGCCGCCGGGAATTCCGGTGCCCGCATTCCCTCAGCGCCGTACGGGGGCGGCCGCGTTACTCACGTCACCGCACCCACACATCAGCCCCACCGCACCGTTTGCACACCGGCGCACAACCACCCACAACTACCTCATCATCGACGCCGCCTTCTTGATCGCCTCCCGTATGCGGAAGTACGTGCCGCAGCGGCAGACGTTCGCGATCGCGTCGATGTCCTCGTCCGAGGGGTTCTTCGTCTCACGGAGCAGGGCGACGGCGGCCATGATCTGGCCGGGCTGGCAGTAGCCGCACTGGGCGACGTCTTCTTCCAGCCACGCCTCCTGCACCGGGTGCAGCCTGTCGCCGTCGGCGAGGCCCTCGATCGTCGTGACGTCACCGCCGTCGGCTTCGGACACGGGCACGACGCAAGGGTTCACGGCCCGCCCGTCGAGGTGGCTGGTGCAGGCCTTGCACACGTCGATGCCGCACCCGTACTTCGGGCCGCGCACGCCGAGCATGTCGCGCAGCACCCACAGCAGGGGCATGTCGTCGGGGGCGTCGACCGTGACGCTCTTGCCGTTGACGGAGAAAGTGTGGGTGGGCAACTCGGGCTCCTCAACGCGGGAAGGGGTCGAAGTCGACGTCGAAGTTCACGGGGAAGGAACGCGGCCGGGTCCCGGTCGCACGGGCATAGGCGTTGGCGATCGCGCCGACCGCCGCGGGAACGCCCAGCTCGCCGGCGCCCCCCGGCTCCGCGCCCTCCTCGGCGGGCATCACATGGACGGCCACGTCCCGCGGGCTGTCGTTCTGCCGCGCGTAGTGGAACTGCGAATAGCTGCCCTCCAGCGGCAGCCCGTCCTCGATGTGGAGACCGGCACGCAGGGTCGTGGAGATCGCGTCCGTCAGGCCGCCGAGCATCTGCGCCTCCAGACCGCGCGGATTGACGGGCTTGCCGACGTCGACCGCGATGACGGCCTTCGTCACCCGGGGTTCCTTCGGGTCGCGGGCGTCGATCTCGACGAGGCACGCCGTACGGGACTTGTACTCCTCGTGGAAGCCGACGCCCTGCGCGAAGCCCTCGGGCAGCTTCCGGCCCCACTCGCCGTCCTCGGCGACCTTGTCCAGAACCGCCCGCTGACGCGCGGACTTGAGGAACGAACGTCGGAATTCGACCGGGTCCTTGTCCATCTTCTTCGCCAGCTCGTCGACGACGATCTCCTCGGCGCCACGCGTGTTCGCCGAGTAGACCGACCGCCACGAGGCCGTGGGCATCCGCAGCGGCACCTCGTTGAGCAGCTGCGTCGTGACGCCGAAGTTGTACGGGGACTTCACCGTCGTCAGGAAGAGCGACTGCGCGAGCGTGGCGTTCCCGGCGACGGGCAGCTTCGAGGCGTTCGCGGTGAGGATCTCGCCCAGCCCGTGCCGGAAGTCGGTCTCGACGGCGGCGACCCTGTGCTCGAAGCTGATCACGTTGCCCAGGGAGTGCGTCGCACGGATCTTGTGGTGTGTGGCGGGACGCATCCGCCCGTGCCGCATGTCGTCGATGCGGGACCACATCAGCCGCACCGGACGCCGGCTCTTCTTCGAGATACGGGCCGCTTCCAGCGCCGCGTCGAAGAAGAGCCGCCGCCCGAACGAGCCGCCGCCCTGGACGACATGGACGGTCACCTTCTCCTGCGGCAGCCCCAGCTCGGCGGCGATGGTCTGCTGCGCCACGATCGGTGACTTCAGCCCGGACCAGACCGTCGCGTGGTCGCCTCGTACGTCCGCGACCGCGGAGTTCGACTCCAGCGGTGCGTGACTGACGAAGGCGAAGTCGAACTCGGCGTCGGTGTGGTCCGTCAGCACCGGAGGCACGACGAGGGGCGGGGTGGCGGCGCGGAGCTTCTTGCGTATGCCGTCGTCTGACAGACCGTCGACGGTGCCCTTGCCCCAGTCGACCTCCAGGGCGTCCTTGCCGTCGAGCGCCTGCCCGAAGGTCTCGGCGACGACGGCGACGCCGGTCTCGACGACGACGACGTCGAGCACGCCGGGCATGCCCCGTACGCGGGCCTCGTTGCGCACCGACTTCACCGTGCCGTTCAGCGTCGGCGGCCGGCGCACCATGGCGGGCTTCGCACCGGGAACGTCCAGGTCGAGGGTGTACTCCTGCTGCCCGGTCACGATCGCGCGCGCGTCGATGCGGGAGGTGGGCACACCGACCAGTGAGTGGTCCGACTCCGGCTTCGTCGCCGTCAGTTCGCCGCTCAGCTCCTCGGTGCGCTCACCGGCCGCCGCGGAAGTGAGCGAGGCGTAGGAGGCCTTGCGGCCGCCCGGGCCCACGACCACGCCCTCGCGTACGGACAGATCCTCCGGCTTCACGTCCCACTTGCGGGCCGCCGTCGCGACCATGCGGGCGCGGGCGGCGGCCGCGGTGTGCCGTACGGGTCCGTAGAGCGACCGGATCGAATTGGAGCTGCCCGTGAGCTGGTTGAACAGCAACTCGGGCCGTGCGTCGTCGAGTTGGACCCGTACGTTCGCCAGTGGGGTGTCCAGCTCCTCCGCGACGAGCATCGCCACGGCGGTGGTCAGGCCCTGGCCGACCTCCTCGCGCGGCAGCCGGAAGTGCACCGTGCCCTCTTCGTCGATCTTCAGCACGAGCAGGCCGGACGTCGGCTTGGCGGCGAGGATGAGGACGTCACCGAGATCGAGGATGTCGGCCGGCGCCGGAGGAGACGGCACAGCGGCCTGCGCCTTCGAGGGGGCGGCGGACTCCGAGCCGACGCTCGTGGCCACCGCCAGGGTCGGTGCCGCCAGCAGATAGGTCAGGAACCTGCGCCTGCCGTGCTCCTTGGGGCCGGGGCCGTCGCCGCCGTGGGCGCCGTTGCCATGGACGCCGGTCCCGCCGGCCTCCCCGTCCGCTCCCGCCATGGTGGGCTCCTTCGCAACAGGACGGCTGCCTGCACGGCAGCCCGTGATCCGGCTGTGGGAACACACTTCCGCGCCGCGCCCTGCCGGGCAATGTGCCTTCGGTGACGATTGTGCGTAAGCGTTGGAAACGCGTGATCACACGCGGGGGCCAGGGTGGCGGGGCGTCACCTTGACCGCCCGGGGACGGGCAGCCGGGGCCCGGCACGGCTCTGTCCGCTCGCCTCGCGGACCCTTACGGGCAACTGCCTACGGGGCAGGGCATGTTCGTCCTCTTCGTGCGGCGCGCCCAGCCCGCCCTCCCCGTCGGCCGAGCGGTTCACCGCTCATGAGGCCTGCGGTCCCGCGGTTCCGTGCCGCAGCGGCCCGGAACCGGACAGGGCTCGACGAGCGCCAAGGGGTGACTCACGTGGGGGACGGGTCAGGCTTGAGGTCGTACTCCTTGGACAGGGCGTCGTTCTCGTAGATGCTGACGACGTCGTCACTGATCACGTAGTCGTACTCGTCGTTGTGAGCCTCGTAGCCGTCGACGGTCTCCTCCGCGGGCATCGGGATCCCCTTCTCCCGCTCGTCCTTCCACTCGCCGAAGTAGTAGAGCTCGTCGGTTGCGGTGCGGCAGAGGACGATTCGGTGCTCCGTCGTCGTGTAGGCCTCCACGAGCTCGGACCCCTCGCCGTCGGGCAGTACATCTGCGATGCGGTCGGGGCAGGTGCTTGCCGTCTCGGATTCTCCTGAGTCCGGGGCTCCGGCGTCCGAGGCGCCCGTCCCATCGCATCCCCTCGTGAGGACGCCGAGAAGGAGCCACGCGAAGAGGAGGATCGCGCAGCCTGAAACGCAGCCGCGTGTCTGGTTCGAGGGGGAATTTCCCGTGGAGACAGGGAGAGAGGGCCGGAATGGCGGAGGGGGCGGAGGGGGCGGAGGGGGTGGAGCCGGCTTCGGTTTCGGGGCGGCGGGTGTGTAGCCCGAGGAACCCGCCGAGGGATAGAAGACCCCCTCACGCGAGGGCGTTCCACCCGTCGTCGTGCTCCCCGGGCGGGTGGGACGAGAACTGGTGGAAGGCGACGGCCGCGGCGGCTTCGGGGCCGAACGGGCGGATCCAGTGCCGGTGGGGCCGTGACGGGACGTCGTCCCCTTGGACGTGGACTTTTTCGGAGTGGGCTTCTTGGGTCCGCCGCTCGCAGATGCGGACTTCTTCGCCGTGGCCCCGCCCTTGGCAGTCGCCGGCTTCTTGGTGGCGGCTTTCCACTTCGTACCGCAGGCCATGCAGGAGAGGTCGTCGCGGCTGTTGTTGGTGTCGCACCTGGCACAGCGCCAGGCCCCGGCCGGCCGCGCTTCCGCCCGCTTGGCGGCCGGGGCGGCCGGGCGTTTGGCGGCCGGGGCGGAGGAGCGCTTGCGCGGCGGTGCGGGCTTGTGGCCGGACGTCTCCCGGCCGCCCGGCTTGGCCGGAGGCCGTCGGCTTTCGCAGGCTGTGCAGGACTTCTCGGCTGGATCGTTGTACGTGTCGCAGTCCGTGCACTGCCAGTTGGCTGATGACGCCACTTACTACGATTCCTCTCCCCGTCAGGTGGACCGATTGCCTCGGTTCGCTCGCGGAATCCGGACAGACCGAGCCGTCAGCCCTCGTCCGCCGAGATGCCGGCCATCACGTACTTGAAGAGACCCTCGGATGCGGGGCTCGCGGGAGCGGCGATCCACTCCGGTGAGCCCAGCGGTACACGCTCCAGCTCGGCATCCTCGGATTCCTGCTCCGCGTCCTCGGACTGCGGCTCGGCGGCGCGTTCCGGCACTGCGTGGGTCTGGCGCAGGAAAGCGAGAAGGTCCTCCGCCGCGATCAGGTCCTGCTCGGGTACGGCCACCCGCGTCACCAGGAAGCACTGGGCCGGGCCCTCGGACTGCTTGAAGACGAAGACCAACTGGCGGCTGCCGACGGTGGAGTCCCACGCCTGGAGCGACGCCGAAATGCAGTGCTCGACGGCCACGTCCTGCGAGCCGAAGCCGGTCCACCGGAAAACCAGTACGCCGCCTTCGGTGCATTCGAGTCTGAAGTCCGCCCAGCTCAGTACTCTCACAGGCTGTTCGCGATCGTTTCGATGATCTCGTCCATCTCGAACTCTTCGAGGCCTTCCCCTGCCTTGGAGGCGAAGTGGAGGGTGAGGTCCCACTCTTCGGCGATCGGCTCCGACCACGGATTCGTCTCCGGAGCGAAGAGCACCAGCCGCTTCGCCGACTGCTCCATCACGGCCGTCTGGCTCCTGGCGTAACCCCACTGTTCGAAGAGGTCGTCGATGCTGTGCGGAATGTTCTTGGGGTAGGTCTGCGCCTTCGCTCCGACCGTTCCCAGGGGATGGGCAGGGGCATCGGTGAACATCACGATGACGTGACGCCTGCGGTCCAGCCCCTTCTCCCACGGCGAGTTGACGGCCAGAGCAAGTGCTTCCAAGCCGGATTCGGGGATGTCCCCGCCGCCGGAGGCCGTGATCTCCTGCACGAAGTCCCGGAAATCCCTGGATTGCGACGGGAGTTGAAGGAAATCGGTCTGCTCGATCGCGTCCGACGGGTCGTCGCCGAAGTCTCGGAAGGCGATGACCTTCAGCCGTAGCTGGCTGATCGCCTTGCCCTTCTTTCCCATCACCTCGTCAAGACGCTCATGGAACTGGAGCGCACTCGACTTCACGGTCTCCAGTACGGGGGACATGCTGGCTGTGGCGTCGATGCACAGGACGATGTCCACGGCGTACTGAAGGTTGCCTTGGTACTTCTCGAGGGCACTCATAGGGATCTCCTTCTGCTGTGTGCGGTGAATGCCAGAGGTCAGGCGCGGCGGTTGCGGTCCCCCAGATTGATCCGTACGCGGGAGGGGCGCCGTCCCGGCGGCTCCGCGGGGGTTTCGCGCTCCGGTGACGCGGAGCGCTCCGATGCGGGTGACTCCTCCGGAAGCGGTCCGTCCGGGGACTTCGGTCCGGGGCCGGACCGTCCCGGCGACTTGAGATTCGTGCGGACCCGACTGGCACGCGTGGCCGGTGCCGCGCCACTTCCGTCCGAGGCCGGTTCCGCAGCGGACGCGGAGCGGGCGGCGGCCCCCGGTCTGCTGTGATGAAGTGCGCACACCTTCGCGTCGGACAGCATCTTCAGGAACGTCGCGATGCGGGGACGCATCCTCGGTGACGGGGAAGCCATCGCACGCAGCATGTTCGCCATCGAGTCCGAGAGCGCCGTGTGGAACTGCAGTGACTGGCCGGCGTTGACGGCGTCGGCCGGTGAGTCGTAGCGGTCGTCGTGGTAAGGGAGTTCTCCCGTGAGGTAGAGGTGGGTCATCAGGCCCAGAGCGAAGACGTCGACGGCGCACGTCAGCGACTTGGGGCCGGCATCTTCCGCGCGTTGCAAGTACCGGCGCCATTCGGGTGCTCCGTAGAGCGAGTCGCCCGCGATGGCCTCCGGTTCAGGCGGACTGCCCGACATGTAGGAGTCGTCGAAGTCGATCAACTTCGCGGAATGGAAGGCCGCGCCGTCGCGCTTCTGTACCAGTACGTTCTGCGGCTTGAGGTCTCCGTGCACGATGTCGATGGCGTGGAGCTGCTTGAGGCTGAGCGCCAGGGTCCTGAGAAGCACTCTCTTCTCGTGGGGTTCGAGGTCTTGCGGCTTCTCGATGCTCGACGTGTCGATCCGCTCGGTGACCTTGTAGTACGTGCTGCCTTCGTGGAAGAAGCCCCTGGCCAGTACGAGGTTGCCCCCACCGGGCGCAGCCGGGTCCAGCTTTTCCATGATCGCCAGATGACGTTCCTCGAACTCCCGCGCCGACTGCCTGCGGATCCGCACACTCTTCGTGTCGGCCGCGTCGTCACGGGGCCGCTTGGGTTCGAGGAACCTCTTGAGGAAGAACTGGGCGCCGTCCTTCTCGGCGAAGGCCCACATGCACTTGCCGCCGCCGGCGTTCGTCGGCTCACTCGTGATCTCGTAGCCGCCGATCACATCGCCTAGCTTCATGGGTGCTCCTGGGGCGGTTGCGGCATGAACTGCTCATAGCTGGCGCGGTAGTTGTCCCACGTCTCGTCCTGCCAGGCACGCATCCGGGCGTGCAGGGCGGCCCGGCTCTCGTCATCCGGTGAGGTGGAGGGTGACCGGGCCTCCGCCTGCTCCGGCCGGGCACCGGCAAGGTGTCGTTCCAGCTCGTGGAGACGGCCGCGGAAGGCCTCTCGCACGTCGGCGAACTCCCTACGACCGATGCACACGATGGCGAGAGAGGCATCGTCCGCCGTGTACTCCTGGACTCCGCGGCGGATCAGATCGGCCCACTCGCTCACATAGCGCGCCCGGTCGAGGGTGTCCAGGAGCAGGTATTCGAACTCGGACGGCGTGTTGACGTAGCCGAAGAAGCCGTCCGTCGCGACGACGAGCACGAACGGCGGATCGATCGGCAAGCAGCCGGAGTCGATCTCGAACTCCCTGTCCGCACATACCGTGTTGGTCATCGGTGGATCGGTGCGCAGCAGTTCGAGCGCGTCACTCTCGGGTGTGTGGTCCCGGGTGAGGACCTGAAGTCCCCGCACGGGCGTCAGAAGGTAAGCGCGTGAGTCACCGGCCCACAGAGGTCTCAGGTGGCACTCCGAACCCGCTCCCGTCCACCGGTAATGGACGGCGGCGAGGGTGGTGGGGAGCTGGCGGCGCATCGTGCCCCCGATCTTGCTCGTGCGCTGCGGCGCCTTGGAGAGGAAGTACCGCAGGTACTCGTGAAGGGTTCCCGGCCCGTCGTCGCTCTCTCCCCCCGTGGCCACGGCGTGGAACCAGTAGTCCGTCGCCATGCGCGCGGCCCGGGACCCGACCCACGCTCCTGTGTGGGACGCGCCGTCCGGGGACTGCCAGACCGATGCGGCTCCCGAGCCGCCCGAGCCGTCGAACACCGCGAGGAGCCCCTGCTTGCTCTTCAAGTGATGGGCGACGAAGGGTTCCGCGTCCTCGCCCCGGGCCGCCACCCTCTCCGTCCACACGGAGAGTGCCTGCAGGCCCTCGACGCTTTCGCTCCAGACCTGGTGTGCGGGGTCCGGGGCCACGGCCTGGGCGGGCCCTGCGAGCGGGTCCGGACCCTTACCGGAGTCCGCGGCCGAGGACGTCGGAGATTCCGGCGCGGCTGGTACCGGGGGCTGATCTGGCGATGCCGTTCCGAGCGACTCTGGGCCGGGATGCGTCATCGGCGCTCCCCGTTGCCGCCTCGCTCGCCGGGGGTTCCGTCTTCCTGTCGCTTCTTTGCCGTGCCGCGCACACGGCTCACACGCTGGTTCCCGGGCTCGTCCGGCTTCCTCGACCGGCCAGGTGGTTTCCCGGCATCGGGCGGTCCTGTCTGGGACGCGGCTCCACCGATACGGGAGACGCGCGCCGGCGGAGTCTCGTGCGGGGACGGCAGCGGCTCGTCCGGGGGCGGTGCGGACGGTGCCGCTGTATCGACGCCGCGCAGTCCGGAGATCCGCGGTGCCGGTCTGGCCGCGTCCTTCTCCCGCATGACCTCGCCCTTCAGCGGTTCATGCTCGCCCTTCGGCGGCGTATGAAGCGCGGGTCCACTCGCTTCGTCGCCGCGTCCCGCTTCCGCCTCCTCCATGGGAGCCGGCTCCAGCGACCTGGCTGCCGTGCCGCGCAGCCGTCCCCGGCGCGGTGCCGACCCGAAGAGCCCGTCGCCGTCGCGGAATGCCTCTTCCACGACCGCCCGTTCAAGTTCCGCCTGCTCGAAGGGTTCCCGGTCTGCGTCGCCCCGCTCCAGGACCATCCGTCTGACTTCGCGTCGGACTTCCCGCTTCTCTGCCTCGGCCTTCTCGATCCAGGCGAGGGCGGCGCGGGGGCCCTCCCGTTCCATGACGCCGGCAATGAGACCGTCGATGCCTTCCTCGCTGATCATGTCGAGATGCCGTCTGCGGCGCATTCCCTCCAGCCGGGTCTCGCGCTGGATGTTTCTGAACTCCCGTCCGCTGGTGGCGACTTCGTCCTCATCGACGAGGAGCTCCACCTGGACGGAGCGCAACCGGACGGCGTCGTCGCCGGTGAGGCCCGACAGGGCGTCGTTCAGGGCTCTCTCCGCCTCGTGGAATTCGGCGATGTCGTAGTTGCGGGCGACGCCACGCAGCGTCCTGCGCAGAGGGCCGTACAGCGCGTCGCTCATGTCGCGGATGCCGCGCGCGACCACTTCCGCCGGGTTCACAACGCGGCACACCAGATCGACCCGGCTGCGGAAGGAGAACCCCGGGTCCCGGCTCAACAAGGGGAAGTCGAGAATGAGCCGGTGCTCACCCAAGTCGACTGTGTACGCACGGTGGTAGAGGCCGAAATGCGGGGAGTCGATCGCCTCGCCGTTGTGGACCGTCAGCGAAGGACCGCTGCCGCGGTCGAGGACGAGCGCACGGCCGGGCCCCGGCGGGCGCAGCGGCTTCGTCAGCCGCCACATGGAGAGTTCTTCGCTGCTCACAATCGGGTCGTACGTCTGCTGCCCCACGGGTCCCTCCCCATTCGCCCTGCCTCTTTCTCTCCGCTTCATGACCTGGCTGCCGCCCGTACGCGTCCGTACATGCCGGCGCCGCACGCGTCGGCTCGTCAGGACGCCGACTCCAGCAGGCGGAGCAACTCCGCCGCGTTCCTGGAAGGTTGGTCGCGGTCGCCGGCCCACTTGTTCAGCCACCACAACAGCCGTTCGCGGTGTTTTCCCGGTTTGCGAGCGACCTCGAGGACGATCCGCCCGACTGTTTCGACAGAGCCGGGGACCTTGTCCATGTACTCGGTGACCCACTGGCGCAGCGCGTCGATCGCCGCATTCTGAACGGGGCGTCGGGCCAGTGCGCGGGCCCACAGCTCCGAGAGCCGCTCGATGTTCCGTGGAAGGTCACTCAGCAGCAGCGGCACTTCAGGTACGACGTTGCGTTTGCCTTCGGCGAGCGCGTCGGTGGGCTGATCGCAGGGACGTGACACGGCGAAGACGAACGCCGACAGCGACTTGACGACCAGGGGGGAGAGATCCTGCCGCCTTGACCATTCGAGGTAGGCGTCCAGAAGCGCCTCTGCCCGTCCCTGATGGATGAGATGAACGCCGCCCCAGGCGACCGATGGCAGGGTGCCCCAGTCGTCTCCCTGATCCAGTGCTTTGCGCAGCACGGACACCGCCCGGTCGGGGCGGTCGCGGCCGAGGATTCCGCCGGCCGCGTTCGCCGCCGTGCCCGCGAGCCGCCGCTGGTTCGCGGAGGTGCCGCTCCGTGCCCACTCGCTCAGCAACTCCCAGACGTCCCCGGCCGATTCGGACCGGTTCCCTGCAACGCCGAGTGCCGTGGCCGCAGCCTGGCGCAGCGGCCAGGATGTACTGATCGCCCAGGTCTTGAGGAAGCGGTGGACGGCGTAGTGGTGGTCGGCCCATACGAGGACACCCGCCGCGACCGATGCTCTCGCTCGGACCTCGAGGTCCTTGTGGGTCAGCAGCCGCCGCAGCCAGTCGAGAAGGACGTCCCGGCGGCCGTCGAGAGTGGTCCACGCGTAGGCGAGGACCACGTGGCCGAGTAGTGCGCTGCGGAACCGGACCCGAGGCGATGAGGCGGAGCCGCCTGCTTCGGCGGCGGTGCTCTCCAGCCGTAACCACCGCTGTTCATAGGCGAGACGGTCCCGGAAACGCAGATCCGGGGGTGCGGATTCGGGAGGCAGGAAGGCATTGCAGAGTTTCACGGCGGCATCCGCGACAGTGAGATAGCTCCCGCCCTCCAGCACCGCGGCGGACAGCGCGAAGGCGAGTGCTTCCGGGCCCCGGTGCTGATCGAACCAAGTGCGCACCTGATCGCTGGGGTCCCGGAGCGCGGCCACGGCCGCGGCCACGTCTCCACCAGAGTTGATCAGTGACGCCAGATCCGCCGCATGTCTCGCTGCGGGCCGTTCCCGCAGTGCGTTCGAAACTCCGGTGGCCTCCAGCATCCGTCGAACACCGGCCTCGGTCTCCGGGCCCGAGCCGTGGCCCAGCACCCGCTGCTCGACCACGGACACCGGGTCGACAGGCGCGAGTTCACGGCGGGCGACCGATCCGGTGCCGGCACCGGACAGAGCAACCGCGAGGTCGTGACCGCCCGTCAGCACCAGATGGCAACCCGCCGCCCTGAACGCCGAGGCCACGTTCGCCAGTTGTCTGATACCGCCACCCGCCCCCGATGCTCCGCGGTCGAATGCCCCCCGCCCCACCGGCGGGCCGGTCAACTCCCGTACTCCGTCGGGCCCGTCGTCGAGTACAGCGAGATAACCGCAATCCTTGGCAGGTGGTTCGAAGCCGGGCTTGAGTACGACAGCGGGATCGGTGATCCGGTGGCAACCGCCGCCGTCGGCACCGTCCAGTGCCATGGCCTCTGCCAGCAGGTTCACAGCGGTCGCTTCGCGTCCGCTTCCCGGCACGCCCGTGAGGACGAGTAGGTGCTGCTCGCGGAGGGCGTTCAGGGCGTCGTCGTAGCCGTGGGGGTGGACGAAAAGGCTGGTGTACTCGGTGAGTTCGCCCTCTTCCAGAGGCAGTGTGTCGGATCCGCCCAGGGGAGCCGGCCGGTGATCCCGTCCGTGTCCGGCGTTGAAGCCGCCCCCGAAGCTCACCGTGTCGTTGAACAGCGCGAGTGTGCCGATCCGGGTACCGGAGGCATCGGCATTCAGCCGCTCGGCTATGAGGTCGGCGATGGCGCCGGCCTGCTGTGCCTCCGTCCGTTCGGCGTCGTCCGGGCTCGCTGCTCCGCTCAGGGATCGCAGGGCTTCGGCCTCGCTCACCGGTCCGTCGTGGTCCTCGGACCGCTTCTCGGGCGCGGTGTCCTTCGAGGCTTCCGGCTCCGCGCCGGAGGCAGGGACCGGAGTGCTGTCCGTCCCGTTACGGGGATCGGTGTCGGGTTCCTCAGTCATAGCTCTGGTCTTCCGGAATCATGGGTCGTGACCGGGCGAGGTCCGGCGGCACCGTCGTGCAGTCGACGAGACCGTCCGGCGGCGGAATCCGGCCGGTGCCGGGCCGGCGCGGCTCGTGAAGGCCGCACGAAGGCGAGCGGGCGCAGAGGCGCCGAGGGGAATGTCCCTACGACACGTTCCAGTCCCCCTGCACCTCGACCTTCTCGTTGAAGACCTGCGCGTTCTTGATCAGTGCTGCGTTGACCTGCGGGCCTCCGCGCCCCTCAGCCGCCGCCGCGTCATCGACCATCTGCCGCACCTCCTTCTCGAAGGTCCGGTCGCGCAGCATGTGAGCAGCGAGCATGCGCTCCAACTCCTGATGAGCGCGTTCGTCGTCCGGCTCCTGTGTCACCCGGTCGAGCGCTTCCTCGGCGTCCTGGTCTCCGCGGAAACGCCCACGGAGCCGTTCCAGCAGGCGTGCCGCACCGTTCCAGCCCGCTCTTCCGGCCTCCTGGCCGGCAGTTTCCAAGGTTCCCTTGACGACTAACGCAACACCTGCCGCGGCCGCGGCTGTCACCGGATCCATCCTTTTCCCCCGACTCTCACCAACAGACAGGCGAGCCAATGTAAGTGGCTCCGCAGAGTTACCGGCGCGTTGAAGGCGGGGTTGGCCGAAACTCCACGCGACGAACACAAGTGGAGGCGATCCGCCGCCGCTACTCGCCGATCAGCTTCAGCCCGTACTTCCGCGTCAGCTCTGCGACCCATTCGTCGGAGAACGTGAGCCCGTGCAGGCGGCCCAGCTCTTCGCGGATGCGGAGGAACTCCTCGCGGTCCGGCGTGTTTTCGGCGGCCTCGCCGACCGCTTCGAAGAAGTCCTCGAAGCCCGCGGGGGAGAGGATCTCCAGGATCCTCGCCGGCTCCGGACCGGCGTTCCAGAAGGTGTGCATGATCCCGCGGGGCTTGAGGATGTACGAGCCGGGACCGGCGGTGGCCTCCTGGTCGCCCACGCGGGCGCCGACCCTGCCCTGCAGGATGTAGGAGAACTCGTCCTCGCGGGTGTGCGTGTGCGGTGGCACGAGCCGGCCAGGGGCGACGGGGTGCTCGACGACAGAGAACTGCTTGTCGCTCTCGTCGCCGCGGATCTTGAAGTCGATGCCCATGCCACCGAAGTCGATCGACTTTCCCTCACCCGGTTCGATCACGAAACGAGGGCCCTTCATGACGGCCTCCCAGGTGTCGCTTTCATCACCTTTCTTCCAGTTTAGCGGCGGCGAGAGGGTGCCCCGGGGGCCGCTGCCGGAGGCCCGCTCCGGCCCGCGGGCCGTGCCGTCCGGCGGAACCGGCCGCCGGGTCTAGGTACATATTGCTCATGTCTCGGCTGTCACCGGTCTGTGATTCTGGGTGAGGACCAGGTGCGGTCGCGGTGCTGCGTCCGCGCTCGAGAGTTCAGCTCCGGTCTCTTGGTTGAGACGCCGTCAACTGCACGGGAATGAACGAGCGGATGGTATTCACGCGACTGTCTGACGCCGAGCTGCGCCGGCTCGTCCAGGAGGAAGGGGAGCTGTGTCCGGGCGCGCGCGAGGAGCTGCAGCGGCGCCACCATCAGGGCGTACGCGCCTTCGCGGACGTCGCCGCCCCCTCGGCGGGCGAGGCACTGGCCGGGGAGGCCTGGGAGCAGGCGCTGCGGCCGCTGGACGAGGACATCACGGGTGCCATGCGTCCGCGTGCGCTCGCAGCCGTGCTGCGCACCGCGGCCGACTGGCTCGGTACGGACCGGCGGGGCGCGCTGGCACCGGAGCTCGTGAACTGGTTCGAGCCGGACGACGCGAGCGGGGACAGGGACGCTAGCGGCGACAGGGGAGGTAACGACGGCCTGGATGCGGGCGACGTGCTGGGCGCCGGACCGGGCGACGCACCTGGCGCCGTCCCTGCCGACGGCGCAGGCGCCGGCCGTCTCGCGGAGTTCCGCGCCTCCTCCCTGACGGCGCGGGCCTTCGAACTCCTCCCGGAACGCAGCCAGACGGTGCTGTGGCACCACGAGGTCGAGCACGACGACACCGCGGTCGTCGACCAACTGCTCGGCGGCGGACCCGAGGACGTCTCACTGCTCAACAGGCGTGCGCGCAGGGAGCTTTACAACAGCTACGTGAGTCTCCACCAGGAGACCATGGTGGACGACGCGTGCCGGCGCCTGCACCGGATGCTGCTGGCCTACGCGGAGCAGACGTCCATGAACACGCCGGGCGACCTCGTCTCGCACCTCGACCGGTGCGCGCACTGTGCCAGGGCCGTGGACGATCTGGAGCGCATGCGCTTCGAGTTCGGGAGCGTGCTGGCCGAGGCGCTGCTGCCCTGGGGAGGCGCCGACTACGCCCTCGCGGCTCACACCGTCTCCTCCGCGACCTTCGACGTATCCAAACCGTCCCCCCGGGAACGGTGGGCCACCATGGGCGCGGTCGGCCCGGGCGGAGCGGTGCCGTCCGGCAAGCGGCTCCTCGGTGCGCTCCGCGGCCGAGCGCTGGCGGTTCCCGGCGTCTCCGCCCTGGTGAGCGGCGAACGCAGCCCGCGTGCCCGCCGTCTGGTGCTGTCGGCCGCGCTCGTCGGTCTCTGTTCGCTCGTCGTCGCCGTCGCCTATACGGGCGGGCTGCGGCAGGGCGAGAACAGCGCCGCTCCGCGCCCGGGGAACACCTCGGGGGCACCGGCGCCGCCCCCCGGCGACGAGCCGACGGCCACGGCGACTTCGACGGTGACGGCGACGAAGCCACCGGGGAAGCCGCCGGGGAAGGGCTACAAGCCCGCATCTCCCGTGCGCGGAGCGGCACTTGAGTGGCTGTTCGACGCGGTGGACGACGGGGCCACGGTGGACACCTCGGGCAACGGCATCGACGGAACGCTCGACGGCGACCCCCTCCCGGAGCTCGCGAAGGGCGGCGCGCTGGAGTTCGCGGGGGAGCAGTCGGTGATCGCGGACGGCCCGGTCGTCGACACGACGAAGAGCTTCTCCGTATCGGCCCGCGCGAAGCTGAACGACACCGAGGAGTTCCAGACGGTGGTCAGCCAGGACGCCTCCTACATCAGCGGCTTCTCCGTCCAGTACGACCCCGACTCGGACCGCTGGGAGATGATCATGCCCGAGGAGGACGAGGAGGACGCCGACCTGATACAGGCCGGTTCCGGGTCCGCGCCCGCGGCCGGCAAGTGGACGTATCTGACAGGGGTTCACGACGCAGACGCCGGCGAGCTCCGTCTCTACGTGGACGGCAAACTGGAGGACACCGTGGGAACCGGCGAAGCCGAAGCGGACGGCGACCGGATCGAGGGCGAGTCCACCACCACCACCAGTTCCTCGACCACCACGACGACTTCGGGCGGCGGCTTCGGTTCGGACGGGGGCGGATCCGGCGGCGGGGGTCCCGGCGGCTTCGGCGGCGGCGACGGTGGCGGTGGAGCCGGTGGCGGCGGAGCCGGGGGCAGGTTCTTCGGGGAGTCGTCCGGGGGCGCCGGCGGGAACTTCAACTTCGGCCCCGGCGCGGCCGGCGACCTCGCCGACGAGGTCTTCCGCAGGACCACCGAGAGTCTGGGCGGGGTCTTCGAACCCATCGAGTCCGAGGGGGACTTCGCCGTCGGCCGCGGTCTGGCGGGTGAGGAGTTCGTCCGGGGCTTCGACGGCACGATCGACGACGTACGGGCCTTCAAGCGCGCGCTGACGGCCCGCGAGGCGGCGGCCCTGGCCGGACGGTGAGGGGGCGGGTGCGCGTGCGGGCAGGCTGACGTGCTCCGGCCGTCGCGGCCGGAAATCGCTTCCTTGCGCCGCAGAAGGCGACGGGCCGGCGCAGGAGCGACCGTTCGCCGGTGCTCGCCCCGTGGCGCCGCGCCCGCGTCAGGCGAAGTCCTCCTTCAGGTACTCCGTTCTGAGCGCACGCCGGCTCCGTACGCCCAGCTTGCGGTAGATGTTCTGGAGGTGGTTGTCGACCGTCCGTTTGGAGATCGTGACCGCCTCCGCCACCTCGACGTTCGTGAGGCCGGAGCACACGAGGCCGGCGATCTCCGCCTCCCGGGCGGTGAGGTGCTTCGCCGCCCCCAGCACCGTCAGCCCCGGGGTGCGGGCCTGCTCGCAGTGCCGCTGGAGTGAGAGGGCGAGGTTCTCGGCGGCCGTGGCCGGCCGTTGTTCACCGCGGTGGATCCACAGCGTGCAGGCGGAGGCGGCGGCCTCCGCGGCGACCAGCGACGCTCCGGTCTCCGCGAGCAGCCGGGCGCCGTTCATCAGCCTCTCGGGGTCCGCCGCGGCCAGAGCGGCGACGTACGAGGCACGGGCCGCGGTCAGTGCGCCGTCCGAGGTCCGCCCGATGTGGAGCAGCCGCGGCTCGGCGCCCTTCGCGTCGCCGAGCCGGGCGATGTCGGTGAGGATCCTGGCCTCGGCGGCGAGATGGCCCGCGGTCCGTGCGTCCTCCGCCGCCTCCCACAGCACGCTCCGCGCCGCCTGCTGCTTTCCCTGCGCGGCAAGCAACCACGCCTGGCCCAGCGGCAGTTCGGAGCGGAACATGCCCCAGCGCGGCAGACCCGCGCACGCGTCGACCGCCTTCGCCGCGGCCGGTACGTCCTGCATCAGGGCGGCGGCCTCGGCCTTGCGGGCCAGCGCGGTGTGCAGGGTGCCGGGGAAGGAGTTGCGCGAGGCGATGCACGCGGACTGGGAGGCCCAGCGCCGCGCCTCGGCGGGCCGGCCGAGCAGCAGGGAACAGCGCGCGAGGGCCGCGGCGATCACGGCCTCGGCACCGGCGACGTCGTCGGCGAGGGCCTCCTGCCAGCCGCGCTCGCCGGTCTTGTACGCCTCGTCGAGCCGGCCCTCCTCCTCCAGCGCGAACATCACGATGCCGAGGTACTCCACGGGGTGCGGGATCGCGGGCGACTCCTCCAGGCGCAGGCGTTCCTCGTACGCGTCGTGCGCCGCCTCCGTGCCCGCCCTCACCCTGCCCGTGGCCACGAGGGCGGTCGCCCGGGAGCCGTTTCCGAGCGCACCCGCGATGCAATTGCCGTCGGAACCGGGTCCGTCGACGACCTGCAGTGCTTCCTCGGGCCTTCCGAAGGCCATGAGGATGGCGCCGCGTGCCGCTGTCAGCACGTCCCGGTGGCGCGGTTCGCGGATCTCGTGCGCCGCCTCCGCGTTGACGTCCAGCGCCTTGCGCGCGTCGATGAACCCCCAGGCCAGCAGCCTCGATCTGCCGAGCGCGAGGAGCAGACGGTCGAACTCGCCGTCCGTACGTTCCGCCGCCTCCTCGAACACCCCCCAGGCGGTGTCGAGATCGCCCAGTTCGAACAGCGACTCGGCGAGCAGCACCCGGGAGAGGAAGTCCTCGCCCTCCCGGCACGCGGCGCGCGAAAGGTCGCGCACCTTGCGGAAGTTCTGGGTGCGGCGCGCCAGGGTCGCGGCGCGCAGCAGCGTGTCGGGGTCGGCGGTGCCGGTGGCGGCGAGCTGCCAGGAGGCGATGCGGATCTTGTCGGTGAACCTCTTCGCGCCCATCGCCCGCACCAGTTCGGCCTCGTCGCCGAGGATGCGCCTGCGTTCGGGGGAGGGGATGGCGGCGCGCAGCACCTTCTCGTGCGCTGGGTGGCGGAGGGAGACCGATTCGCGGCGGCCGTCGCGCAACGTCCGTACGAATCCCAGGACTTCGAGCTCGTCGAGCGCTCCGTCGGGAAGGCTGGAGGCCTCCACCGGCTGGCACAGTGCGATCCGGTTGAGCGTCCGGCGGGTTTCGGCGGAGACGCCCGCCAGGCGCCGCTCGGCCATCTCCGACAGGAGGGGGGTGGTGCCGACGTCGGAGATCAGCGTCCACCACTCCCCGTCGTCGACGAGGCTCTCCTCCGCCAGGGAGTGCAGGACGAACTCGCGCAGATAGCAGGGGTTTCCGCCGCTGACCCTGTGCAGCAGGGCGACCGTGCGCGGCTCGACGGGACCGCCCAGCACCCGGCGCAGCGCCTCTCCGGCCAACGGCTCGCTCAGGCCGCTGAGTTCGGCCCGCCGCGTCTGGCCGCCCGCCTGCAGTCGGTACGCGACGGGCCCGAGGTTCTGCAGGGAGCCGATCGTGCCGACGAGGAAGACGGCTCCCGCTTCGAGGAGTTGAGCCGTCAGCGATGCCGAGGCCTCGTCGAGTCCGTCGAGGTCGTCGACGACGAGCGTGAACCTCCTCCGGGGGCCGGTGCCCGGACGGCCGCCCGAGCTGCCCGTACCGCCCGGGCCGCCCGAGTTGCCCGCGCCGTCTGAGCCGCCTGCCCGGCCCGCCCCGGCTGCCTCGTCCGTCCCGCGTGCCCGGCGCGGTGCCCCGCCTGAGCAGCCCGCTCCGCACGCCCCGCCCGGGCCTCCGGCGGTTCCGGCCGCTCCCGCGCCCCGCCCCGTGAGCGCGTCGCGCGCCTTCCCGAACAGTGACACCGAGTCCTGGACGCCCGTCCCCTGGGGCAGCAGATGCGCCAACGAGGCCAGCGGGAAACCCGGTTCGGAGACGGCGATCGCCTTGCCGGTCGCATGGCCGCGCCGTTCGGCCCGCTCGCGGCAGACCTGCGCGAAGTGCGACTTCCCGATGCCCTGCGGGCCGTGTACGACGAAGGCGTGCCAGCGCTCGCTCGCCAGCGCCTCCTCGAAGTCGGCGATCTCCCGCTCGTGCCCGACGAACGGCCATGCTGTCGGAGCATCCACGGTCTCGCCCTCCTCGCAGGAAGTCGGCTCGCAGCAGATTAGGGACCCGGCGGCCGCAGCAACCCCCGTACGTACGGGAATTGGCAGATCTTGAGTGCCGGGAGCCGGCCCTGCCACAGCTTTGACGCATCAAGCCCGTGTCCGGACCCACCGGAGCCCGGGGGCCGGGAAAAGCAGTGGGGAAGCGGGCCCTGAGCGGCGATACTCGGCCAGGTGTTCTTGACGATAAGCACCACGGGAGACGCCCGCAGTCCGGCCACCGACCTGGGGTTCCTCCTGCACAAGCACCCGGAGAAGGCGCAGCGGTTCGCCACGTCGTACGGCGACGCCCACGTCTTCTACCCCGAGGCGTCGCCCGGGCGCTGCACCGCGGCGCTCCTCCTCGACGTGGACCCGGTCGCGCTGGTCCGGCGCGGCAGGGGCAAGGGCCGCGGCGGCGCTCCCGACTCCGCGCTGGCGCAGTACGTCAACGACCGCCCGTACGCGGCGTCCTCGCTGCTCGCGGTCGCCCTGCGGACGGTCTTCGCCACCGCGATGAAGGGCCGCTGCGACGCGAAGCCGGAACTCACCCGGCGCGACCTGCCGCTGCGCGTGGAGGTGCCCGCGCTGCCCGCCCGCGGCGGTCCCGCCCTCGTACGGCGGCTGCTGGAGCCCCTGGGCTGGAGCGTGGAGGCCGACGCGCTCCCGCTGGACGGACACTTCCCGGAATGGGGCGACTCGCACTATGTGCGCCTCGTCCTCACCGGACGGCTGCGGCTCTCGGACGCGCTGCGCCACCTGTACGTGCTGCTGCCGGTCCTGGACGACGCCAAGCACTACTGGGTCGCACCCGACGAGGTCGACAAGCTGCTGGAGGCCGGCGAGGGATGGCTGCCGGGCCACCCCGAGCAGACGCTCATCACCCGCCGCTATCTGACCCGGCGGCGCGCGCTGACCCGCGACGCCATGGAGCGGCTGGAGCTGGCGAGGCTCGCCGAAGCCGACGACAGCGAGGCTGAGGAGCTGGACAACGCCGTCGACGAGGACGCGGACACCGAGGAGAAGCCCGTACCGCTGGCGGTGCGGCGCCGGGACGCGATCCTGCGGGCCCTGACCGGGGAGGGGGCGCGGCGGGTCCTCGATCTGGGCTGCGGGCAGGGGCAGTTGGTGGGTGCGCTGCTGAAGGAGAGCCGCTTCACGGAAGTGGTCGGCGTGGACGTGTCGGTGCGCGCGCTGAACGAGGCCGCGAGGCGGCTGCGCCTGGAGCGGATGCCGGAGCGGCAGGCGTCCCGGGTGAAGCTGATGCAGGGCTCGCTCGCCTACAGCGACGTACGGCTGAAGGGGTACGACGCGGCGGTGCTGTGCGAGGTCGTCGAGCACGTGGACCCATCGAGGCTGCCGGCGCTGGAGCACGCGGTGTTCGGCACGGCCGCGCCCGCAGCGGTGGTCGTGACCACGCCGAACGTCGAATACAACGTCCGCTGGGAGTCGTTGCCCGCCGGACGGGCCCGCCACCCGGACCACCGCTTCGAGTGGGACAGGGAACAGTTCCGCGCCTGGGCGGACGGAGTGGCCGGGCGCTACGGCTACGGCGTCGAGTACCGGCCCGTCGGCGACGACGACCCGGAGGTGGGCCCGCCGACGCAGATGGCCGTGTTCCGGACCGGGCCGGCGGAGGGGCCGGCGGAAGGGCCGGCGGAGGGGGAGACCGCCTCCGCCTCCAGAAGAAGCAACCACGCGCAGGAGGACCGCAGATGACCGCCACCACGGACACCGCGTCGCCCCTGCTCGGCGTGCCCGACCTGTCGCTGGTCGTCCTCGTGGGCGTCACCGGATCGGGCAAGTCCATGTTCGCCCGCAGGAACTTCCTGCCCACACAGGTGCTCTCGTCGGACTTCTGCCGGGGCCTGGTCGCCGACGACGAGAGCGACCAGGGCGCCACCCGCGACGCGTTCGACGTCCTGCACCACATTGCGGGCAAGCGGCTGGCAGCGGGACGGCTGACCGTCGTCGACGCCACGAACGTGCAGCCGGAGGCGCGCGGACAGCTCGTGAAGCTGGCACGCGAACACGACGTGCTGCCCGTCGCGATCGTCCTCGACATGCCGGAGAAGGTGTGCGCCGAGCGCAACGCGCGGCGGCCCGACCGCGCCGGCATGGGTCGTCACGTACTGCCGCGGCAGCGCCGTGAACTGCGCCGTTCCATGGGGAAGTTGCAGCGCGAGGGGTTCCGCAAGGTGCATGTGCTGCGCACTCCCGAGGAGGCCGAGGCCGCCGGGATCGCGATCGAGAAGCGGTACAACGACCTGCGGCACCTGAGCGGGCCGTTCGACATCGTCGGCGACGTACACGGCTGCCGTGCCGAGCTGGAGTCGCTGCTGCGGCGCCTCGGTTACGAGCTCGCCCGGGACGGGCATGGCCGGCCCGTGGACGCGCGCCACCCGGAGGGCCGCACCGCCGTCTTCGTCGGCGACCTCGTCGACCGCGGCCCGGACAGCCCCGGCGTGCTGCGGCTGGTGATGGGCATGGTCGGCGCGGGAAACGCGCTGTGCGTGCCCGGCAACCACGAGAACAAGTTCGGCCGCTTCCTCAAGGGCCGCAACGTGAAGCTCACCCACGGCCTTGCCGAGACGGCCGCGCAGATGGAGGGCGAGAGCGAGGAGTTCAGAGCGCGGGCCGCCGCGTTCGTCGACTCACTCGTCAGCCACTACGTGCTGGACGGCGGCGCGCTCGTCGTCTGCCACGCGGGCCTGATCGAGAAGTACCACGGCCGTACGTCGGGACGGGTGCGGTCCTTCGCGATGTACGGCGACACCACGGGCGAGACCGACGAGTACGGCCTGCCCGTCCGTTACCCGTGGGCCGAGGAGTACCGGGGCCGCGCCGCGGTCGTCTACGGGCACACGCCGGTGCCGTCCGCGTCATGGGTCAACAACACCATCTGCCTGGACACCGGCTGCGTCTTCGGCGGGCAGCTCACCGCGCTGCGCTGGCCGGAGCGTGAGCTGGAGGCCGTCGAGGCCGAGCGGGTCTGGTACGAGCCGGTGCGGCCGCTCACGGCGACGGGGCCGTCCGGGCATCAGGAGCGCCCCCTGGACCTGAACGACGTCGCCGGACGGCGGATCGTCGAGACCGCGCACCACGGCCGGATCTCGGTACGGGAGGAGAACTCTGCCGCGGCACTGGAGGTCATGAGCCGGTTCGCGGTCGACCCGCACCTGCTGCTCTATCTGCCGCCGACGATGGCGCCGTGCGCGACCTCCTCGGAGGACGGCTTCCTGGAGCACCCGGCGGAGGCGTTCGCGGCCTACCGCGCGGAGGGCGTCTCACGGCTGGTGTGCCAGGAGAAGCACATGGGCTCGCGCGCCGTCGTGCTGGTGTGCCGCGACGCGGAGACGGCACGGCGGCGCTTCGGAGCCGCGGACGGCACGAGCGGCGCCGTCCACACCCGGACCGGGCGGCCGTTCTTCGACGATCCCGCGCTCACCGAGGAGTTCCTCGCGAGGCTGCGGGAGGCGGTCGGCGACGGCGGTCTGTGGGACGAACTGGCCACGGACTGGCTGCTGTTCGACGCCGAACTGCTGCCCTGGTCGCTGAAGGCGTCGGGGCTGCTGCGCCGGCAGTACGCGGCCGTAGGCGCCGCGGCGGGCGCGGTGTTCCCGCCGGCGGTCGCGGCGCTCCGGGCCGCCGCGGACCGGGGAGTGGGCGGCGAGGACGTCGCGGCGCTGCTGGAGCGGCAGCGCGAACGTGCCGGGTGCACCTCCGCGTTCACGGACGCCTACCGCCGCTACTGCTGGCCCGTGGACGGTCTCGACGGGGTGCGGCTGGCCCCGTTCCAGATACTCGCCGCCGAGGGCCGCAGCCTGGCCGCGGTCCCGCACGGCGAGCAACTGGCCTGGATCGACCGGCTGGTGGCGGCCGACCGGGACGCGGCAGCGGCGGACGGACGCGAGGAGCTGCTGCGTGCGACCGCGAGGATCACGGTGGAGGCCGGCGACGCTGCGAGCGAGGCCGCAGCGGTGAACTGGTGGCTGGAGGCGACCGCGTCCGGCGGCGAGGGCATGGTCGTGAAGCCGCTCGACGCGTTCGTGCGCGGCGGCAACGGACTGGTGCAGCCAGGGGTGAAGTGCCGCGGGCAGGAGTATCTGCGGATCGTCTACGGCCCCGAGTACACCAGGCCCGGGCAGCTGTCGCGGCTGCGCTCGCGTTCCCTCGGGCACAAGAGGTCGCTCGCGCTGCGCGAGTACGCGCTGGGCCTGGAGGCACTGGACCGGCTGGCGGCCGCGGAGCCGCTGTGGCGGGTCCACGAGGCGGTGTTCGCGGTGCTGGCGCTGGAGTCGGAGCCGGTCGACCCGCGACTGTGAGTGCGCCCGAAGAGGGCCGGAGCGCCGCGCGGACCCCGGCAGTCACCGTGCGGCTGGGCAGCCGGGCCGGGTTCCGGCTGCCCGGCCGCTCCGGCCGCCGGGGTCCGACTGGGCACTGCTCCTCACGCCGCGCCTCAAACCCCGGCCCGCCGGGACCCGCCGGTAACCACCCGTTCCGGCCATGCCGCATCCCTCAACCCTGCCCCGCCGGGTGATTGGACGGCGACATGGAGAGCAGTCCCCGGCTAGGTACATATTGCCTATGGCCTTTTCAGCGTCCTTCCGATGAGCTGGTGAGCGACCATTGCCACCGATGCGGTTCAGGGCGTCGGCCCGCACGTGAGACATCCGACTCGTACGGGAGGCGCAGGGACGGCCGGGGAGATTGAACGAACGGATGGAATGCGCGCGCCTGTCAGATGCGGAACTGCTCCGGCTCGTACGAGCGGGCGGGGAGCCGTCGACCGCTGCGCTCCGTGAGCTGGAGCGACGCCACTTCCAGGCGGTGAGAGTCTTCGCGTCGGCCTGCGTCGTCAGCTCCTCGGCGGCGGACGCACTGGCCGGCCAGGCGTGGAAGCAGGCGCTGCGGCCGCAGGACGGCGAGGCTTCGGGCGCCGTGCGTCCTCACGCGCTGTCCGTCGTGCTGCGTACGGCCGCCGTATGGTCCCGGGGCGAGCAGGAGAGCGTTCTCAGCCCGGACTTGATCTCCTGGGCCCGGACGCACGCTCCGGCGCCGGACCCTGCCGGCGAGGGCGACGCGCAGCCGGAATTCCACCCCGTCTCGGTGGCCTCGCGGGCCTTCGCAGGCCTGGCCGACCACAGCCAGACGGTGCTGTGGCACAAGACCGTCGAGCACGACGAGACGGAGCGCATCGAGGAGATCCTCGGCCCCGGCGGCGAAGCGGTGCACCTGCGGGAGCGGCGTGCACGGAACGAGCTGTACAACGTCTACGTACAGTTCCATCAGGCCGGTCTGGCCGACGAGTGCCGGCCCTTCACCGGATGGTCCTGGCCTACGCCGAGGAGAAGGCCATCGACATGGCGGCGGATCTCGCGCCGCACCTCGAAGGCTGTGCCGCCTGTTCACGGGCGGTCGCCGACCTCGGGCGGATGCGCGTCGACTGCGGGGCGTTCCTCGCGGAGGCGGTCCTGCCGTGGGGAGGCGCGGAGTACGTCGCGATCAGGGCGGAGGAGGACGCCCCCGTCGGCACGGCCCTCGAACTCCTCCCGGCCGGCGTGCACTTGAGGCACACCCCGGGCAGGATGCACCGCCGCCTCTTCGGACGCTGGGGCCCCGTCCGTCCCGTGTTCAGCGGCGGGCGGCGGGCCACCCGGGTGATGCAGAGCCTCGTCCTCATCGGACTCACCTCCCTCGCGGCGGCGTTCGCCTTCTCCGGCAGCCTCCGGCCCGGTTCGCCGCAGAGCAACGAGGCCAGGCCGTCCGAGAGCGCGCAGCCCGCGCCTCCCGGGAAGCCCGGCCCTCCCCGTGCGACCGCGACGGCCACCTCGACCGTGACGGAGACTCCCAGCTCCAAGCCGCCCCCCGGCGGCAGCAAGGCCCCGCCCCCCGCCTCCAAGGCTCCCGTTCGCGGCGCGGTCCTGGAGTGGGTCTTCGAGGGGGTCAAGGGCGGGGTGGTGTCCGACACTTCGAAGAACGGCCGCAGCGGGAGCTTCGTGGGCTCGCCGCCCCCGAAGGCCGCCGAGGGAGGTGTGCGGTTCGCCGGGCAGCAGTCCGTCGTCTCGGACGGCCCCGTGATCGACACCGAAAGCGACTTCACCGTCTCGGCGCGGGTCAGGCTCGACAGCGTCGGCGACGACCAGGCCGTGGTCACCCAGGACGCGGACCAGTCCAGCGGCTTCCTGCTCCAGTACGACTCGGAGGAGGACCGCTGGGAGATGCGCATCCCCGACGAGGACGAAGAGGACGCCGAGGAGGCCGAAGCCGACGAGGCGGCCTCCGAGTTCGGCCCCGAGACAGGCGTGTGGACGCACCTGACGGGCGTCTACGACGAAGACGACGGCGAGATCCGTCTATATGTCGACGGCCGGCTGGAGGACACGGCGGATCATGAGAGCGACTTCGCCTCCGACGGCGACTTCGCCGTCGGCCGCGGCTTGTCGGGCGGCGAGGGCTTCCGCGGAGTGGAGGGCACCGTCGACGACGTGAGGGTCTTCGACAGTGCCGTCAGCGGGAGCGAGGCCGCGGCTCTCGCCAGGCGGTCCTGATGTGCTGACCGGCCGCCGCGGTGCGTTCTGCCGTGGTGCGCTCTGCCGCGGTGCGTCAGCCGAGCGCCCGCGCCTGCGGCGTCTCCGTGCCCGGTACGCCCTGACCGGTTGATCCGCCGGCTCGCCGGCACCTGACCGGACCCCCGGCCGAGGGCCCGAGGGCCCGACCCTCCACGGTCCGATGCCTCAAGTGCCCAGTGACAGGCGGTACTTCGGCCGTTCGCCCCCGGGTCGAGCCCGCCCGTACGAGGCTGACTCGGGGCTCTTTCGTCTCCGGGGCGGGCACCGTCGCTCCCGGCGGATTTCTTGCGTATCCGTATATCGCCCGACCCGTATAGGCGCGTCACGGATCCGTGAGTAGCTTCCCTGGCGATCGGTATGCGGGCCCCCGGTTCGGGCCCGAGGATTCGCGGCGGTGCCCCCCACGGACTCAGGGCCTGGCCGGCGCGGGTGAACGCCGCCCCCCACAGAGGAGATTGCCAATGCGCACGCTGCTTCGAAGACTGACCGGCGCCGCCGCTCTCGTCTTCGCTCTCGTCTTCGCCTTCCCCGTCTCGGCGACCGCCGCCGAGATCGGCGACGCCGCACGTTCCGGCGCCGCACCTTCCGCCGCCGCGCAGCCGGCCGGCCAAGCGGCGCTCTCGGAAGGCTTCCCCACCGGTGACGCGCCGGGCTCCTCCGCACTTCCCGACGCCCCCCGCGACGACCGTTCCGGCTTCACCGCCTGGACGTACCACATCACTTCCTCCTGCAGCGGTCTCGAAGCCCCGATACGCCAGGGCGCCAACTTCTGGGGCGACGCCCAGGAGACGTCCTCCAGCGGCACCCCGGTGGAGTGCACCGGCGGCTACGTGCAGGGCTGCGGTGGCGGGAACGTCGTCGGGTGCAACTGGGGCCAGGGAGACCGGATCATGCTCTCCACCCTCGTCAGCGACTTCGCCCTGCTCTCCGCGCACGAGTTCGGGCACAACTGGTACGGGCACTCCCCTGCGGGATGCGCGAACTGGGCGAGCGCGTACGAGGTGATGCGGCCGACCATGTGCTGACGGCCAGTTCCAGCAGGCGGCCTCCGGCGCGGTTGCGCCGGGGGCCGCAGGCGTGTCCGTACGCCCGCAGTGCGGTGCCTGCCCTATCCAGGGACGCGTCCCGCCGGTTCGGTGTGCTCCGCGAGGGCTTGCCGTGAGCTGATGCCGAGCTTGCGCATCGCCCGTGCGACGTGCTGTTCCACCGTCCGCGGAGACAGATGCAGTGTGGCCGCTATCTCCCTGTTCGTCAGGCCGGTCGCGGCCAGTTCCGCCACCTCGCCCTCACGCGGGGACATCCGCTGAGCGTACGAAGGACGCCCCCGGGCCCGTCGCCGTGCCGTCGTGGGGCTGTGCGCACGCAGCGTCGCCCGTACCCGGGCCGCGTCCCATACCGCGCCGAGCGCGGTCAGCTGCTCCACCGTCTCCCCGAGCCGCCGCGCGGCCGCCTCCGCATCGCTGCCGAGCAGGAACGCGCAGCGCCCGGCACGCTCGGCCATCAGCGCGGACGCGTACGGGTGCGGCAGCCGCGCGTAGGCCGCCGCGGCCTCCTCGAAGCGTCCGAAGGCCGCCTCCACTTCGCCGTCCTCCTCGGCCAGCACGGCCCGGCACCAAAGCAGCGCGGCCGCCGCCGCAGGAGCGTCCCGTCCCGCCAGACCGTCGGCGAACTCACCCACCGTCTCCCGCGCCGCGGACGGTCTGCCGGCGCGGATGTGCGCCTCGGCCACCCAGGGCGCGAGGGGAGCGCCCCAGACCCAGACGCCCTTCCTGCGCAGCCGCTCCCAGGCCCAAGTGGCCGCCCCCTCCGCCGAGTCGACGTCCTGGCGGGCCAGCCGGAGCCGGATGTACGCCCCTGCCGCCGTGGTCGCGACGGGAGCTTCGCAGGCCTCCCACGCCTCGCACGCCCACCCCTCGGACGGACGGGACGGACGGACCGGGCCGGGTGGGCCGGACGGGACGGGCGGACCGGGCGGCCCGGAGACGCCGGACAGCCTGGACGGCTGCGGCCCGCCGTACGGCAGCCAGTCCTCCGCCGCCGCCCACTCGCCCTTCGCCAGCGCCAGCAGAGCCAGCACCACCCGGGCGTCGTTCGCGACGCCGTCCTCGGCGACGAGCCCCGTGCACCGTTCAGCGAGACCGTCCCAGCGGCCTGTCAGCCAGTCGCGCAGGAGCGCCGTGCCGCGCCCCAACCGCTCAAGGAACGGCGCCCCGCTGCGTACGGCCAACTCGACGCCCTCCACGAGGAGTTCACCCGCACGACGGTGATGGCCCAGATACACCGCGCCGTTGGCCGTGTTGCAGAGCCCCCGCGCCACCTGCTGCCTTTCGGCCCGCCCGTGGCTGTCGCGCGGCAGCTTCTCCACCAGTCTCCAGGCCTCCGGGTCACCGGAGTTCATCAGCACCGTCGCCCGGGATGCCGCGACCGCCGTGCGCGTCGTGCAGTCCCCGGAGGCGGCTGCCGCCTCCTCGGCGCGCCGCAGCCAGGCGAGATTGTCATGCAGACCGGGGCCCGGGAAGAACGGGTTGGCCAGGGCCGCCGTGGCCCGCGCGGCCAGCGCGGGCCGGTCCGTCAACTCCTCGGCGGCACGCCGCAGTTCGGCACGTCCCTCGTCGAAGCGGCGCTTCTGGCTGTGCAGCAGCAGACCGAGTTCGAGCCGTATCTCACCGCGAGCCGCGGCGGGCAGCGCCGGGTCGTCGACGATCCGGCGCAGCGCCCGCGCCGTCCTCTCCGAGCGCGGGCCGAACATGGCCCCGCGAGCCAGGGTCAGCGCCAGCCGGGCCCGCTTGTCCGGCGGCAGCCCGACTGCGCCCAGCACCTGCTCCAGTAACGCGAACCGGGCCTCGTCCCCGGCTCCCGCACCGGCACCGCCCTCTCCGCCGCCCGTGCCGGCGCCCCCGTCCGTGGCCCCGCCCATGGCTGCATCCGGGTCCACGCCCTCGCCGGCCCCGCCCGCGGCCGCGTGCTCGGCGGCGCGCAGCCAGTCCTCCATGCGGCCGCTGCCCTGCCAGTGCCGGGCGACCTGTGTCCACGGCACAGGTGCGCGGTCCGCGAGCATCGCCGCGGCGCGTTCGTGCAGCCGCTCCCGTACGGGCCCCGGCAGCTCCTGATACACGGCCGAGGCCTCCAGCGGCACCGCGAACCCGTACCGGCCCTGCTCCGTCTCCCGCAGCACCGAGCCGTTCAGCGCCGCCACCAGCGCCTCGTGGCCGCCGTCCCCGGGCAGACCCGCCACGGTGGCCAGGTCCCGGGCGCCGGCCGGCTCGCCGAGCACCGCGGCCGCCCAGACCAGCGGACGGTGCGGCTCCGGCAGGGCGCCCGCCCGGTCGAGCACCAGCTCGGCCAGGCGGACCGGCACACCCGCCTCGTCCACGTCCACGGCCGTGAAGTGCCGGCGTTCCCGGCCGCCGCACGAGTCGCGCAGCGCGCACAGCAGATCGACGACCACCTGCGGTATGCCCGCGGACCGGCGGTGCAGCCCCGAGACGAACTCCTGGGTGCAGCGCTGTGCCCCGAGCAACTCACCGGCGAGAGCGCGTACTTGCTGCTCGTCCAGGGCAGACGGCGTGTGGCGGGTGACGGACAGCCGCGACGGGTAGTCCACGGCGCGGCCCAACGGCAGCCCGGGACGCGCCAGTTGGCCGGGCCGGTAGGTCAGCACCGCCATGAAGCGTGCGGGCGGCTCACGCAGCAGGTCCCGCAGCAGCCGGAGGTTCTCCTCGTCCGCGTGGTGCACGTCCTCGACGACGAGCAGCGCGGGGCGCAGGGAGGCGAGTGCCGATTCCACGGACGGATGCGGTACGGAGCCGGCCGCGCCCGGATCGGCGATGTCGGGCCCTCCGGACGTACGGAAGGTGACGGCCAGCCGCGGCACGGACCTCGCCTGCGGCGACTCCAGCAGCCGCCGCACGAGTTCACTCTTGCCCATGCCCGCGGCGCCACCGACCAGCAGCAGCGCCGGCCGCGCGGGGCCCTCCGCGTCGCCGGCCAGCGCGCACGTCAACTGCCGCTCCCACGTCTGCTCGCACACGAGAGGCCGCTCCTCGCCCGGTCGTCACGAACTCCTCGCCCTACCGAGCCGCCTGCGAGCGGACGCACATGCCACCGATGGCCGGTGCCCGCTATGTATCACGTATTCGTACTTATGCACCAGAGCCGGGACTTGACGGCCCCGCACGGTCAACTCCGCGCCGTGATGCGGTAGTACAGCGTCAGGAGGCGCTCAGGAGCGTCGACAGGGCGTCATCAGTACTTGAGGCAGTACGTCAGCAGTACGTCGGTACAGGGCCGGAACGGCGTCACGGCCGGCCGGCGCAAGGGGAGATCAGCGATGTCGCGTCACCACGAGCTCAAGTTCCGTACGGTCACGGCGTTCCAGCGGAGGATCGGCAACCCGGTCACCACCCGCCTGCCGGGCCAGGTCATCCTGGAGACCACCGGACGCAAATCCGGACTGCCCCGCCGCACACCGGTCGGCGGGCGCCGCACCGGCGAGACGTTCTGGCTCGTCTCGGAGTACGGCGAGAAGGCCCAGTACATCCGCAACATCCGGGCCGATCCCCGGGTCCGCGTCCGTATCCGCGGACGCTGGCACACGGGTACCGCCCACCTCGTACCGGACGACGACCCGCGTGCGCGCCTGAAGACCCTGCCCCGGCTCAACAGCGCGGCGGTGCGGGCCGTCGGCACGAATCTGCTGACGGTACGGGTCGACCTCGACGGCCCCGCCTCGGGCGTCACGGAACCCTGACCTCCCGCGGCGTACGGGGCGGACGGCGGGCGGACGGCCTCAGCCTGGCAGCCCTGCCGGCTCCAGCCGGCAGACGATGCCCTTGGACGTCGGCGTGTTGCTGATGTCGGCGACGCTGTCGAGCGGCACCAGGACGTTGGTCTCCGGGTAGTACGAGGCTGCGGAGCCGCGGGCCGTGGGATACGCGACCACGCGGAAGCCCTTTGCCCGACGCTCCAGCCCGTCGTGCCACACGCTCACCAGGTCGACCTCGGCGCGGTCGGCGAGCTCCAGCTCCTCCAGGTCCGCGGGGTTGACCAGCACCACGCGGCGGGCGTTGTGGATGCCGCGGTAGCGGTCGTTCATCGCGTACGGGACGGTGTTCCACTGGTCGTGGGAGCGGAGCGTCTGCAGCAGCAGATGACCCTCCGGCGCCTGGAGCATCGTGAACTCGTTCCGGGTGAAGAGGGCCTTGCCGCCAGGGGTGTTGAACCTCCGCTCGTTCACCGGATTGGGCAGCCGGAAGCCTCCGGGTACCCCCACCCGCGCCTCGAAGTCCTCGAACCCCGGCACGACTCGGGAGATGCGGTCCCGGACCGTGCGGTAGTCCGCCTCGAACTCCTCCCAGGGGATTGCGGGGCTCTCGCCGAGAACCGCACGCGCCAGCCTGGCGATGATCGCCACCTCGCTCAGCAGCATCGGCGAGGCCGGGGCCAACCGCCCGCGCGAGACGTGCACTTCGCTCATCGAGTCCTCGACGGTGACGAACTGCTCCCCGCCGGCCTGTAGGTCCCTGTCGCTGCGCCCGAGCGTCGGCAGGATCAGCGCCGTGTCCCCGCACACCGTGTGCGAGCGGTTGAGCTTCGTCGAGATGTGCGCGGTCAGCCGGCAGCCGCGCAGGGCCTCTTCGGTGGCCTGGCTGTCCGGGCTTGCCCGTACGAAGTTGCCCGCCACTCCGAGGAAGAGCCGGGCCTTCCCGTCCCGCATGGCTCTGATGGCGTTCACCGAATCCAGCCCGTGCTCCGCGGGCGGCGTGAAGCCGAACTCCCGCTCCAGGGCGTCCAGGAAGGACTGCGGCACCCGCTCCCAGATCCCCATGGTGCGGTCGCCCTGCACGTTGCTGTGGCCGCGTACGGGGCAGACTCCGGCTCCCGGCCTGCCGATGTTCCCGCGCAGCATCAGGAAGTTGACGATCTCGCGGATGGTGGGCACGCCGTGCTTGTGCTGCGTCAGGCCCATCGCCCAGCACACGATGATCTTCTCCGAGCGCAGGACACGTGTGTGCAGGGCCTCGATCTCCTCGCGGGAGAGGCCGGTGGCGGTCAGCACGTCGTCCCAGCAGACCTCGCGGGCGTGTGCCGCGTACTCGCCGAAGCCGGTGCTGTGGCTCTCGATGAAGCCGTGGTCGAGCACCTCGCCCGGCGCCTCGTCCTCCGCCTCCAGCAGCAGCCGGTTCAGGGCCTGGAAGAGCGCGAGGTCGCCGCCGGGGCGGATCTGCAGGAACTGATCGGCGATCTCGGTGCCCCGCCCGAGCACGCCGCGCACCTTCTGCGGGTGCTTGAACCGCATCAGCCCGGCCTCGGGCAGCGGGTTCACGGCGACGACCTGACCGCCGTTGCGCTTGGTCTCCTCCAGCGCGGAGAGCATCCGCGGATGGTTGGTGCCAGGATTCTGCCCGACGACGAGGACGAGGTCCGCGTCGTGGACGTCCTGCAGGCTCACGCTGCCCTTGCCGGTGCCGAGGGTCTCCTGGAGGGCCGAACCGCTCGACTCGTGGCACATGTTGGAGCAGTCGGGCAGGTTGTTCGTGCCGTACGCGCGGGCGAAGAGCTGCAGCAGGAACGCGGCCTCGTTGCTGACCCGGCCCGAGGTGTAGAAGAGGGCCTCGTCGGGGGAGGCGAGGCCGCGCAGCTCGCCGGCGAGCAGACCGATCGCCTCGTCCCAGCCGACCGGCTCGTAGTGGTCCGAGCCCGGCCGCTTGACCACGGGTTCCGTCAGGCGGCCCTGCTGGTTGAGCCAGTAGTCCGACTTCTGGTCCAGCTCGGATACGGAGTGCTCGCGGAAGAACTCCGCGGTGACGCGGCGCGAAGTGGCCTCGTCGTTGATGTGCTTGGCACCGTTCTCGCAGTACTCGTTGCGGTGCCGCTGCCCCGGCGCGGGCTCCGGCCAGGCGCAGCCCGGGCAGTCGATGCCCTTGGTCTGGTTGACGTTCAGAAGCGTGAGCGCCGTGCGCCGTACGGAGGTCTGGCTCAGGGAGTACTGGAGGGCGTGGGTCACGCCGGGCACGCCCGTCGCCCAGGTCTTGGGCGGGGTGACGGACAGCTCGTCGTCCGGGTCCTCGTTGCTGCGCATGGTCTCTTCGGTCCCTTTCTGCCGCGTACGCGAACTCGGCGGCGCCGGTGCTCGGTTGAGGTCCGGTGCGTCCGGTCCTCCCGGCCCGTACGGCCCGGTGTTCAAGAGGCGCAGGGGAGCCCGGCCGGTTATAGCAGCTCTTGTCTGCGTATGAGCGCGTCCGCGACATCGCCAGCCTTGTGCGGGCTTCCCGGTTGTGTCAAAGAGTCGCCTCCGATCACCCGATAGCCCATGTCTATACGCGGCATGGACGCCGCAGCTCACCGCCCCCGAGGAAGGGCTAGTTGCTTGGGGCTACCATCTAATAGTGTGCGGCCCGGCGGCCTCCCGTGAGGGCCCGGGCCCGCAGCCCGCCACGCGTTCGCGGGGTCGCATCTGACCAGCACGACTGCGAACACGGAGGTGTCCGTTGAGCACGGACCAGCAGTGGGACATCGTCACCGGCGTCGGGGTGACCGCCCTGGCGGTGGCCGCCGGCAGAGCAGCCGAGACCGCACGCTCGGACGCGCTGATAAGCGACCCGTACGCCTCCCGGCTCGTCGCCGCGGCGCAGTCGCCGGTGCCCTTCCCCTTCTCCGACGGCTCCGACGGCTCCGACGGCTCCGACGGCTCCGGCGGCTCCGGCGGCTCCCGTGGGTCCGCCGGCTCCGCGGCCGAGGGCCGGGACGACGAGCTGTGGAACGGCGCCTCCGACTACGTGGGGCTGCGCTCACGGGTCTTCGACGACTACTTCCGGGACGCGTCCGGGGACGGCATCAGGCAGGCCGTGATACTCGCGTCCGGGCTCGACACCCGTCCGTACCGGCTCTCCTGGCCCGCCGGCACCGTCTGCTTCGAGCTCGACCAGCCGGCGGTACTCGACTTCAAGTCGGCCACGCTCGCCGAGGAGGGCGCCACCCCGGGCTGCGATCACCGGCCGGTACCGGCCGATCTGCGCCACGACTGGGGAGCCGCTCTGGAGGCCGCCGGATTCGACGCCTCCCGGCCGGCCGCGTGGCTGGCCGAGGGGCTTCTTCCGTATCTTCCGCCCGAGGCCGAGACAAGGCTGTTCGAGGAGGTCAGCCGTCTCTCGGCGGCCGGCAGCCGCTTCGCCGTCGAACGGATCGAGAAGGTGGGGCACCTGCTCGACGACCCCGTCATGCGCGAGCGCTCCGACGCGCTCGGCATGGACCTCCCTTCGCTCTTCCCGGCGGGGGAGCGTGCCCCGGTGGAAGGCCAACTGACCGGCCTGAGCTGGAAGTTGGAGCACCGCACCATCCCGGAGTCCGCCGCCGCGCTCGGCCGTCCCCAGCCGGGGCTGACGATGCTCACCGATCACGTCACGCACACCTTCGGCCGGCTCGGCTGACAGCTGCCACGGGCGCCCTCGTGCCGGGCCCGGAGGAGAGCCGGGCCCGGCACGAGGGGGAACGCGAGGGGACGTGAAAGCGGGCCGCGGCCCGGTGGTCACTTCCCGGGGACGGAGAGCCAGGGGAACTCGTCGAGCCGGTCTCGCAGTCCGGCCGGAAGGTGCTTCGCGGCGCCCTCACGGAACCCGCCGGTCACGCGCTGCGCCTCTTGCAGGTTCCCGTTGTACGTCTCGTACGGCGTCTTCGCCGGGACGGGGAGCGGCGGGCCGTGCGGCACGCGTGGCGGCTGGTCGTGGACGGTGTCGCCGTTGCCCCGGTGGGCCGAGGGGTCGATGTCGTAGGCGTGGTCGCCGAGGAAGTAGCCGGCGACGCCGTTGGCGAAACCGAGCAGGTTCGTGACCGGGTTCTCCGAGAAGCAGATGCCGTCGTTCTTGTTGCAGATCTCGTGGACAGCGATGTCACCGAAGCCGCGCGGGCCCTTCATCGTGATGCCGGGGACGATCGTGGGCAGGTTCGTCTCGATGCCGCCGGGGCCGCCGTTCACTCCGGGGCGCCTCGGATCGCCGTAGAGCACCCCGTCGATCTGCTGGTGCGGGATCGTCTGCTCCTGCGACAGCTTGTTCAGCTCGTCACCCGCGACGATCGCTCCCTCGGAGTACCCGGAGATGGTGATGTGGGAGCCGGGGCACTGCGCGTGGTAGTCGCGAACAGCCTTGTCGAGCTTGGCGATTCCCTCGGACACCGAATCGTCCATGGAAAGCGTGTCACCCGGGAAAGGGGCGATCTCGGCCGAGTAGGGCACCTTCTGGAAGTCCGTGCCGGCCGGGAGACCGGCGTTGCTCTTGTCGTAGACCGTGGCATTGCCGTCGCGATGGCCGCCGACCTCGAAAATCCGGGTCCCTGCGCAGTCCGCCGCCTCCTCCGCGCCGACGGCGGTCGCCACCCCCGTTGCGGTCAGCGTCAGCGCCGAGGTGGCCGCCAGCGCCGCCCACAGAGTTCTTCTCCGCATTTCGCCTCCTTGTCTTCGCCCGGTGAATCTCCTTGCCGAAGCGGCGTCATAAGTGACGCCGCCTCAAATTCGCAGCGAGCGTAGCAACGATTCAAAGCCCCAAGTGCCGGTCGTCCCAATGAAATTAAAATCCTCGGCGCTGGAAATTCCGGTGCATCGGTGCGACCAATGAAGAATTGCGGTCACGCCTGCTCGTCGCGCGATTCTGAGCCGGTCCGCAATACGCCTTCGAATGGGGCACGTTCGGCTCTCCGGCGCGGGTGGGCCCCACGGGGGATGCCGCCGCGAGGTACGTCTCCGGTCTGAAAACCGGGCGGCGCGGGGCGAGTTCAGGGGGACGGACGGGTGCGGATTCCGGGTTCCGGTGGTCGTACCGGTGGCTGCCGAAGACGCGGAAGACGCGGAAGACGCGGAAGAGGCGGAAGAGGCGGAAGAGGCGGAGGACGCGGAGGACGCGAAGGGCGCGGAAGGCGAGGGCGTCCGTACCGGTGCGGAGGTTCCGTCAGATCCTGTACCGGTTGTCCGCGGGAGGGAGCCCCGGCCGGGGCGGGGCGGGGCTGGGAAGTCCCGGCGTGGGCCAGGCGGCGGGCGCCGCCTGCAACGCCAGCTGGCCGTAGCCGCCCACGGGTGTCGCACGGCTCGGGGCGAGCAGCGCGTAGAGGACGGTGTCGCGCCACGTGCCGTCCGGGCGTCTCTGATGCCGCCGCAGCAGACCTTCACGGACCGCACCGATCTGCTGCATCACCTCGTGGCTCCTGCGGTCGAGGTCGTCGAGCTGCCACTGCACCCGCGAGAACCCCAGGTCGTCGAAGGCGTGCCGCAAGAGCAGCAGATGCATCTCGACGGTGGCGTACGTGCCGGTCAGCGAGTCCCCGAGCCAATGCCAGCCGATGTCCAGGCGCTGGTCGATCACGCCGATGTTGAGATACGCGATCCAGCCGGCGGGCCGGTGGGTGCGGGCGTTCAGCGCGACGAAGAGGAAGGCGGCTCCCGCCGCCTGCTGGGCGAGCCGCTGCTCCACGATGAAGCGCATCTCGGCCTGCGAGCGCGGCGCGTGCACCGGAAGCCAGCCCCAGTCCGTCTCCAGACCGCCCTGGGCCGCGAAGAGCTCCGGGACGTGATCGATCCTGAGTGGCTCCAGCACGACGTACCGGCCTGGCAAGGCCACGGGAGCGGGGGGCCGCGCTGTCATGTGCGGCACGCTAGCGGGCGGACCCCGTCCGGCGGGAGTTATACGCACGATCACAGAATTTCCGCCGAGGAGGGTTAGGCGTCTGTCGTTTGGATCTGGCCGCGTGCCCAGCAAGATCCAAACGAGGCCCTAGGCCGCGTACGGACGTCGACGCGGCCCTCGTCCCGTACGACGTGACGCGTCCCCCGCCGTGGCCACGCGCCCCGCTCCCGCCGCGCTCCAGCACGCTGGAGCGACCGCGAGGACGAGGCGCGCGGCCCGCGCGCGTGATCAAGGTATGAGGGTCGGAGCGACTCCGCCGTCGACGCGCAGGGCGGCACCCGTCGTCGCCGAGGCCTGCTCGGACGCGGCGTAGAGAACGAGCGCGGCGACCTCGTGCGGACGGATCAGCCTGCCCAGCAGCGAGGTGGGGCGCTCCTGCTCGATGAACGCCCGCTCGGCCTCCTCGAAGGAGGTGCCCGGCCCGACGCGGTCGGTGATGAACTCCTCCACCCCGGGCGTGAGGGTCGGCCCCGGCAGCACGGAGTTCACGGTGACGCCAGTACCGGCCACTTCCTGGGCCATGCCGCGGGAGAGGGCGAGCTGGGCGGTCTTCGTCATGCCGTAATGGACCATCTCGGTCGGTGTCATGACCGCCGATTCGCTGCTGATGAAGAGGACTCGGCCCCAGCCGCGCCGGGCCATCCGCGGGGCGTGATGACGCGCCAGCCGGACCCCGCTGAGTACGTTTACGTCGAAGAAGCGCTGCCACTCCTCGTCCGGGATCTCGAAGACCGGCGCGGCCGCGAAGATGCCGGTGTTGTTCACGAGGACGTCGCAGTCGGGCACGGCCTCGACGAGCCGCCGAGTGCCCTCCGCGGTGGACACGTCCGCTGCCACGGGACGCACCGTCTTCGAGCCCGACTCCTCGGCGACGGCACGGGCCGCCGCCGCGGTGCGTTCCTCGTCGCGTCCGTTGACCACGACGTCGGCGCCGGCAGCCGCCAGGGCGACGGCGACGGCCCTGCCGATGCCGGCGGTGGAACCGGTGACGACGGCGGTACGGCCGGAGAGGTCGATCTGCATGGGGTCCTTCCTTCATGGCGCGCTCTCCGCCCCGGGCGGAAGGCGGTCGCCAGTCGTTACGGGTGCACCAGCCGTTGCGGGTGCACCAGCCGTTGCGGGTGCAGGAGTGCTTCCGGGGTACGGAAGCTTCCGCCCGCACGTTACTTGCGCGCGCAGCTAGTTGCAAACGCGCTATATGACCGTCCGCTGGTAACGCTTGCTGGGTGCTCTATCCTGGGCCCCGGCAGGTTCTGCTTCGAAGGAGGAAGACAGAGATGACCGCGACGGACCCGGCGATGACCGCCCTCGCTCAGGGCTGGTGCGCGCTGTCCCTGCTGCACGGCCGGATCGAGACGCACATCGAGCGTGCCCTGCAGGCGGGGCACAGGCTCAGCGTCCGCGAGTTCTCGCTCCTCGACGTCCTCAGCCGTCAGCACACCGGACCCGGCGGTCATCTCCAGATGAAGCAGGTCGCGGACGCCGTCGTGCTCAGCCAGAGCGCCACCACCCGCCTGGTGACCCGGCTCGAGGACCGCGGACTGCTCTCGCGTTACCTCTGCCCGACCGACAGGCGCGGCATCTACACGGACGTCACCGACGACGGCCTCGCCCTCCTCGGTGAGGCGAGGCCCACCAACGACACGGCGGTCCGCGAGGCGCTCGACGAAGCGGCCAAGGACCCCGAACTCGCCCCGCTGGTCAGGGCCGTCGAATCCCTGAGGGCACCCGCCTGAGCAGGGCGCGCGCCTGAGCGAAGCGCGCGCCCGCCGGCAGGGGTGGACCTTCGTACGGAATCCGCGCCCGCGTCGGCCGCCCTCGGCCGTCAGCGGCGGTCGCCTGCGGGGGAATCGTCCGCGGACTCGCCGGGCTCCTCCCCGGGACGGCAGCGGCGCAGGAGGTAGGTGTCCATGATCCAGCCATGGCGGGCACGGGCTTCGGCGCGCAGTTCCACGATGCGGCCGGCCACCTGGTCCAGCGGCCCTGCCACCAGGATCTCGTCCTCAGTGCCGACGTAGGCGCCCCAGTAGATCCACAGATCCTCGGCCGTGTGCCCGGTGAAGCGCTGATGGGCGTCGAGCATGACGACGACGTCGTCCGCGGAGCCGATGCCCTCGTCCAGGAGCCTGCCCGGAGTGAGCAGCACCGGGCCCCCGACCTGGTTGAGCGGTGTGCCGTGGGCCGCCGTCAGCGCGGAGATGCTGCTGATGCCGGGGACGACCTCGTAGCCGAAGGACACGGTGCCCCGGGAGAGGATGTCCCGCAGGACTCCGAGCGTGCTGTCGTACAGGCCGGGATCGCCCCAGACCAGGAAGGCCCCGCATTCGCCCGGTGCCAGTTCCTCGCTGATGAGCCGCTCGCAGACGTCGGCTCGCCGGTGCCGCCAGTCCCGTACCGCCTCGGTGTAGGCCCCGTCGCCCTGGCGGCTGCGGTCGCGTTCCGGGTCCTCGCCTTCGACCAGCCGGTACGGCGTCCCCACGTGCTGGTCGAGCAACTGCCGCCGCAGCCGGACCAGTCCGTCCTTCTCGCTGCCCTTGTCCAGTACGAAGAAGACGTCCGCCGTGCGCATGGCGGCCACGGCAGCCAGCGTCAGGTGTCCGGGGTCCCCGGCACCGATGCCGATGACGAGGATGTGCCTGTCGCCGGCGCTCACGGTGAGGTCCGCTCTCCGGTTGCGGCACGGCTGCGGCAGCCCTCGCCGGGCAGCGCCCGTGCGGGTCCGGGCCTGTCGTACACGGAGCTCTCCTTCGCGGACAGGGCGCGGTGCGCCTCGACTGCCTTGGGGGACGAGGGCGAATCAGCTGCGTCGACCCTACGGAATCCCGGGGGAGGGCGGTCGTGCCGGTCCGTCCGGTCGCGCGGGCGGGCGTGAACAGCGCCCTCCGGAAGGCGTCTTCGAAGCGGGCGGGCAGCGACGTGCACAGTGCTCCTGTGCGCTCCTGTGTGCTTCAGTGGGGCTGTGTCCGCCGAACCGTCCGCCGAACCCCTCTCCCGCCGCCGCCCTTCACTCCGGCACTGAGAGGCGGGACGGTGAACGAGCGCCACGTGCTGATCCTCGGCGGCACCACGGAGGCCCGCGAACTGGCCTCCCTGCTGTCGGCCCAGGACCCGCCGACCGGCGGACGGCCGGCGCCCCGGCCGCCCGGTGGCGGCGCGCCGGTCCCGCACCGTCTGCGCGTCACCACGTCGCTCGCGGGCCGCACCGCGAACCCCGCGCCGCTGCCCGGCGAACTGCGTACCGGAGGGTTCTCGGACGTCGGCGGTCTCTCAAGGTGGCTGACCGAACACCGGGTTGCGGCGCTCGTGGACGCCACACACCCCTTCGCCGCGACGATCAGCCGCCACGCGGCGCAGGCCGCGGCCCGCTCCGGTGTGCCCATGCTCGCGCTGCGGCGGCCGGGCTGGTCCGCCGGCCCCGGTGACGACTGGCACGTGGTCGCTTCCCCGGAGCAGGCTGCCGGCGTGCTGCCCCGGCTGGGGCGGCGTGCCTTCCTCACCGTCGGACGTACGGGCACCGCCGCCTTCGCGCACCTCGACGGGGTGTGGTTCCTCATCCGGTCGATCGGAGCGCCGGAGCCTCCCGTGCCGCCGAGGGCGGAAATCCTCCTCGACCGTGGGCCGTTCACCGTCGAGGCGGAACGCGGGCTGCTCCAGCGGTACGCCATCGACGTCCTGGTCACCAAGGACAGCGGCGGTGCCGCGACCGCCGCCAAGCTCACGGCCGCACGGGAGGCGGGACTGCCGGCCGTGATGATCGGCCGGCCGCCGGTGCCCGGCGGCGTCCCGGTCGCCTCGTCCCCGCAGGAGGCGGCGGACTGGGTCCGTGCCCGGGCGGGCGCCCGTTGACGAGCGGGCCGCCTTCGGCGAGCCCCCGCCGCCCGGTGTGCCTTGTCGGGGCGGACCTGAGGTGAGTGACGCTCTGTCACGCACTCTTGCAGAGCCCGCAGCCCGCCGCGTACGTGTAGTACCGATACGGCAGTTCAGGAAGACCGGACAACGCTGAGCAGGAGCGCTACGTGTACCGATTGACCGTCCTCTACGGGCACCCCGAGGATCCCGAAGCCTTCGACGAGCACTACACCAACACGCACATTCCGCTGGCCAAGAAGATGGACGGCCTCACCGGCTGGACGATCGGCCACTGCGAGGGCGCGGAGGAGGGCGAAAAACCGCCTTACTACATGATCGTCGGCCTGTACGCGGAGTCACGGGAAGCCCTCGAAGCGGTCCTGGCCAGCCCGGAGGGCCAGGCCACCGTCGCCGACGTGGCCAACTTCGCCACCGGCGGCGCGTGGTTCTTCTTCGACGACGAGCAGGTGCTCATCCCCGTCGAGTTGGGCTGAGAACCCTCGGACCTGCCACTGCGATGCGGGCGAAACGGCTGACCACCGTTCGACCCGGGATGTGAGGTGGCGGCGCCGAACCGCGCCGCCCACCGCCCCGGTTCGCGACGCGCCTCCCGGGCCGCGTCGCTCACCTGTACTTGCGGTACCCGTACTTCGGCCGTCAGTGGGCGGCGGGAGACTTCTGCTGGAAACGGCTGCCCGCGAAGCTGCGCAGCGCAGTTTCCAGTCCGGCCGCACGGGTGCGCGTCTCCTCCTTGGCCGGCGAGACGATCGTGCACGTCAACACGCCGTCTCCCGGACTCAGTTGCCGTGGGACGTGGGTGTCGGCCCCCTTCTCGAGAGCGACCGTCAGGGCGAGTTCGCGCATGTTCTTCGCCCTCGTGAACGTGACGGACGCGATGTCCCGCCAGGGGACCGTCAGCATGTGCGGGCCGTGCCGCACATGGAGCCCGTCCGCCCCCACTTGCAGGGCTCTGGCCCGCAGCAGCGGCAGCGTCACCCTCAACTTGTAGACCAGGTACAGAAGCGTGGCGATGCACGCGTACATCACAATCGCGGGATTGGCGTCGAAGACGAACCCCACCATGAGAATCATGGCGCCGGTCGCCGCTGCCCGCAGGACGGGCGGCCGCATGCGATGCCAGAACACCTGAGGGCCCCACTCCTCCACCGCGAACGCGGGGGGATCCGCCGGTTCGTCTCGCGCCTCGGCGGGCGGCCGGTTCCGGTGCGTGGCCGGCGCGGGCCGTGCGGACTGAGCACGTTGGGCGGACCGACCGGGAGGCCTGGTCGCGTCCGTCGCGCCCGCCGAACTCGCTTGCTGCGGCCCGGTGGTGGCCACGGCCTCGGCATGCGGATCGCCGTTCGTCACGGCCGACCGCGTCACGTCCGTCCGCGAGCCCGTGGCCACGGCCTCCGGGGCGACCCGCGGGTCACGGACCGCAGCCGGCTGCCGGTTCGCGAGACGCGCGACCAGTTCACCGGCGGCGGGGCGGTCCTCCGGGGCCTTCTGCAGGCAGTCCTGCGCCAACTCCCGCAGGCCGTACGGCACTCCACTGAGGTCGGGAGCCTCGTACACGACGCGGAACAGCAGCGCGTGCGAAGGCCCGTCGCCGAAGGCTCCCGCGCCGGTCGCCGCGTGCACGAGCAGTGAGCCGAGGGAGAAGATGTCCGACGGCGGACCCGCCGGCCGCCCCAGTGCCTGTTCGGGCGACATGAAACCGGGTGTACCGAGGACGGTTCCGGCCCTCGTCAGATCGGCTCCCACCGAAGTCTCCAGGGTTTCCAGGGCCTTGGAGATGCCGAAGTCGATGACCCTGGGACCGTCGTCCACGAGCAGGACGTTGGAGGGCTTGAGGTCGCGGTGCACGAGGCCGCCCTTGTGGAACGATGCGAGCGCCTCGGCCAGGCCCATGCCGAGCCTGCGCACCTCACTCTCGTCCAACGGGCCCTGCTGCCGTACGCGTTCGGCGAGCGAGGGCCCGTCGACGTACTGGCTCGCGATCCACGGCATGGCGGCGTCCGGGTCCGCGTCGACGACCTGTGCCGCCCAGAAGCCGCCCGCCCGCATAGCGAGCTTCGCCTCCCGGCGGAAGCGGTCGCGGAAACCGGGAGAGGACGCCAGGTCCTCCCGTACCACCTTCACAGCGACCCGGCGCCCTGCCGGGGACTCACCGAGGAACACCCGGCCCATCCCGCCCGAGCCGAGCCGGCCGGTCAGCCGGTACGGGCCGGCGGTTCGCGGATCCCCGGCTCCCAGCGGTTCCATCGGGCCCCTTTCCGACTGCGGCTTCACCTGTCACGCCGTACGCCACACCTTAGCGACGACGTCCCCCGACAACTCAGCGGTTCCGGCAGCTCGGAGGCGAACAGGCGGGTGCGGGGAGACTCCGCCCGCGTCTCCGCGTCTCCGCGTCTCCGCGTCTCCGCGTCTCCGCGTCTCCGCGTCTCCGCGCCGCCCATGTCGCCCGTGCCACCCGTGCCGGCGAATGCGCGCTCAGCGCCGGTACGTCATCGACTTGAAGGACTCGGTCTGCCGGCGGATGCCCACTTCGGTGGGCAGCCGCTCGATCGAGCTGGCACCGAAGAAGCCCACGACCCCCGAGGTGCGGGAGAGGACGTACTGCGCGTCCTCCGGTTCCGCGATGGGCCCGCCGTGGCACAGGACCAGGATGTCGGGGTTGACCGTGGTCGCGGCGTCCCGCATCGCCTGGATCCGCTCGACGCATTCGTCGAGCGTGAGCGCGGTGTTCGCACCGATGGTGCCCTTGGTCGTCAGGCCCATGTGCGGCACGAGGACGTCTGCTCCGGCATGCGCCATGGCGGTCGCATCCGCTTCATCGAAGACGTACGGGGCGGTCAGCAGCCCGCGCTCGTGCGCAGCGGCGATCATCTCGACCTCCGCGCCGTAACCCATCCCGGTCTCTTCGAGGTTCTGCCGGAAGACACCGTCGATCAGTCCCACCGTGGGGAAGTTCTGCACCCCGGTGAAGCCCGCCTCCTCGACCTGGACGAGGAAGCGGTCCATCACCCGGAACGGGTCGGTCCCGTTCACCCCGGCGAGGACCGGGGTGTCCTTGACCACGGGCAGCACTTCGTCGGCCATCTCCATGACGATCGCGTTCGCGTCGCCGTAGGCGAGCAGCCCCGCGAGCGAGCCCCGTCCGGCCATGCGGTAGCGGCCGGAGTTGTAGATGATGAGCAGGTCGATGCCGCCTGCCTCCGCCGACTTGGCGGAGAGGCCCGTGCCCGCCCCGCCGCCGATGACCGGGCGTCCTTCCGCCGCGGTGGCCCTCAGCCGCCGCATCGCCGTTTCGCGGTCCAAAGCCGCGCTCCCCTCTGCCGTCGGTCCCGTGCGGGCCGCGTGTGTCCCGCATTCTCGTACTCGTGTGGTGCCGTCCTCGTGCGGAACCGCTCCTGGTGTGGAGTCCCTCCCTCGTGCGGAACCGCTCCCTCACACCCTCCCGGTGATCAGCCGGTCGAGGCGCCGGGCCGCATCGCGTCCGAACCCGGGGGAGTTGATGTGCGCGTCCACGTCGACGATCTCGACCCGCGATCCCGCGAGCGCGTCACGCAGCGCCGAGAACAGAGCCTCGTCCGCCGCGGCGTCCCGGAACGGGCCACCGTCCTCGTCGATGCCGCTCAGCCCGCGCAGCGGGAGATGGACGGCGACCGGTCCGTGCGCACCGGCGAGCTTCGCGCCGATGCGCCGGCCCAGCTCGGCGTTCTCCTCCGGCGTGGTCCGCATCAGCGTCACCGCCGGGTTGTGGATCACGAACTTACGGTCGCCGAACTCGGCCGGCACCGTTTCGCGTGGCCCGAAGTTGGCCATGTCGAGCGCGCCGAGCGACACGATCTGCGGGACGCCCTTCTCAGCCGCCGCCTCCAACCGGCGGGGCCCCGCACTCAGTACGCCGCCGACCAGGTCGTCCGCGAGTTCCGTCGTCGTCAGGTCGAGCACCCCGGCGAGCAGACCGTCGCGTACGAGCTTCTCCATCGCGCGCCCGCCGGCGCCGGTGGCGTGGAAGACCAACGGCTCGTACCCGAGGCGCACCAGCTCTTCACGCGCCTCGTCGACGGCCGGCGTGGTCAGACCGAACATCGACAGGCCGACGGTCGGCCGCCGCTCGCCCTCGGGCGCGTTACCGCGCGCCTCGTGCTCCACGGCCATTGCGGAGATCGCCGCGGCGGCGTTGCCGAAGATCTGCCGGGAGACCGAGTTGATTCCGGCCACGTCGACCACCGCGTGCATCAGCGTCACGTCCACCTCCCCGACGTACGGAGAGACATCGCCCGAGGCCATCGTCGAGACCAGCAACTTCGGGACGCCGACCGGCAGTTCACGCATCGCGCGGGAGGCGACCGACGAGCCGCCGGAGCCGCCGAGGCCGAGTATTCCGTCCAGCCGGCCCTCCGCGTAGAGCCTCAGGACGACCGCGGCCGCCCCGGACGCCATCACCTCCATGGCCGCTCCGCGGTCGCCGGCTTCGCGCAGTGCCGCGAGGTCGCCGCCTCCGGCGCGCGCGACCTCGGCCGCTTCCACGTCCACGCCGGACGCGGGCGCTTCCGAGAAGGAGCCGACGTCGACGGTCACCGTCTCCACCCCGTGCGCACGCATGCGCTCCGAGATCCAGGCGTACTCCTCGCCCTTGGTGTCCATCGTGCCGACAAGCACGACCGTGGCCATCCTGCCCACCTCCTGTCTCCAGCCCTTGAAACTCAAGGTTCACAGATGCGACGCCCTGGGACCCGGTTTCCGGGAACAACTCCTGTGCGGTCACGCGTGGTTGACACGTGTCTGTGACGAGGACCGGCGGCCGAGTCCGTCCGTCAGGGATCATGAAGCATGCCTCCTCCGGATGACTGGCACCTCACCGACAACGTCGACGACTTTCTCGCCCGAGCCGGAGAATTCCTGCGCTCGCGGCCCGCCCTGCACACCATTCCGCTGACAGTGACGGAGAAACTGCGCACACTCGGGGCGTCCGCACACGGCACCGGAGCCCCCGTCTTCGGCCGGCTGGAGCGAGCGGGCGAGGTCCTCGCCACCTTCCACCGCCTTCCGTCCCGCGGCCTGAGCGTCACCCCTCTCACCCCCGGGCAGGCCGACACCCTCGCCGCCCACCTGGCCGCCCTCGGGCTCTCCCTTCCAGGTGCCGCCGCGGACCACGGCACCGCCACCGCTTTCGCCGAGGCCTGGCAGCGGCACACAGGCGCAACGCCTGCACTCCGCGACCGGCTCCGCCTGTACCGGCTCGGCACGCTCACCCCACCCGAGCCAATCCCAGCGGGCCGGGGCCGGCTCGCGGGCGAGCAGGACCGTGAGCAACTCATGCTCTGGTGCCGTGAGTTCGCCACGGACGTCGGGGAAGTGGTCTCTGTGGACGCCGACTCCTGGGCCGGCACACGCTTCGCCGAGAAGCGCTATACGTTCTGGGAGACTCCGGACGGCACGCCCGTCTCCATGGCGGGCGTGAACCCGATGGTCGCCGGCCAGATCCGGGTGGACCCGGTGTACACCCCGGCCCACCTACGCGGACGTGGCTACGCGGGCGCCGTGACGGTCGAGGTGAGCCGGGCCGCGCTCGCCGCAGGCGCCACTGCCGTGCTCTTCACCAACGCGGCCAATCCCACCAGCAACGCCCTCTACCAGCGCATCGGGTACCTCCCCGTCACCGACTTCGCCGTGTACGACTTCGCCTAGGGCGTGTCCGCAAAATCCCTCCCCCAGACTCCGTCTGGGTGGGGGTCCCCCCAGCGCAGCGTGGGGGAGTGCTCCCAGGACCGCGGGGTCTGGCACGCACTCCCCCAGCCTTCGGCCGGGGGTGCCCCCACGCTGCGTTGTCGGTCGTCGGCGCAGCCCTCCCCCTGGGCCTGGGCGGCCCGGGTGGTACCCCCAGCGCTCTCGCCTCCCGGGCCGAAGGCCCAGGGGGAGGACGACGCTACTTTGCGGATACGCCCTCGGCCTCACCGGTAGCCGGTCAGGAACGTGACAGGCCCTGCTCGCAGAGACAGATGCCCGCAGTCACCGGCTCGGCGTGGGGCGCGTGAGGACCGCGTGCCGGCTGACCACGCCTGCGCGCCCACCGTCCTGCCTGGAGAGACGGCCGGTCGTGCTGCCCATTCGGTGCATTTCAATGGCTCGCGCGGGTGACAAATCATATTCGTGTGAACTGGAGTACGCCGCCCGTGGCATCGTCAATCTGGAAACAGGCTGCCGTCGATTTGAAGGTCTTCAATAAATCCCGCATGATTCCAGGCGCCGTTTTCCGGAATTTCATGCATGAGTCGCGAAGACGGCAGCCTGAAGAAGGCCACTCTCGCCTTTTCTGAGTGACACTCGCACGCACACAACAGGAGTGCAGGAATGGAATTCAAGGTAAGGGATTCACGACGCTCCCAGCGCATCACTTGGGCCGCAAGAGGTGTTTCGGCGGTGGCCGGAACCATGATCGCCGGCGTTCTCGTCGCCTCGCCCGCGGTCGCCCAGAGCAGCATTCACGACGGAAAGCCAGTCCCGCCGAGCAAGGCGAACTCGACAGCACCCGCGAAAACACCCGCCAAAGCAAAGGGACTTGGCGGCCACGGTGCGAAGAAGCACCAGAAGATCGTGCGGGCCGTGGTGAGGGACGACGCGACCCTCGTCCGCGGGCAGAGCTTCGGTGCCGCGTCGGCCAGCAGGGTCGGTACGGAAGCCGGCACCTACCAGGTCTGCTTCGACGTACGGATCACCAACGGCACCTACAACGCGACAATCGGGCTTCCCGGCAACGCCGGCGAACCGAATCCCGGTGAAATCAACGTCGTGGGCCGGATCGGCACCGACAACTGTCTGTTCATTCAGACATTCAACTCGCAAGGCGTGCTGACAGACAGCGGATTCCATGTGACCGTTGCGTACTCGGAAAAGCGGCGACGGTGACGGTGGCGGTGAATCACCGGGAAAGACCCTCCGCGTCATAGTGAACAAGGGGGCCGCCGCGCCCCGTCGTTGTTTCCGGCCGCCGAGGTCGTGAACAACGACGAAGAGCCGGACTCCGCGAGACCGAGTCCGGCTCTTCACGCGCGGTGGTCCCATCTGCACGTGGTTCCGTCCGTCATCCCAGCAGTCGTTTGCGCGCGGGGGTGTAGTGCCACCAAGGGCGGGCCGGCCGCCCTTCGGCCTGATCTACTGCGGACATGACGGTGTCGAGCAGGCATGGGTCGAGCCGCTCGCCGAAGGCGGCCGACATCCGCTCGTACAGCTCGATCGGGTCCTGGTCCGCCAACTGCGCGATCCTGGTGATGCCGACGCGTTCGAAGTAACAGGCCACGGATCGGCCGACGTTGACCAGCTCAGTGAGGTCCGATTCCTCACTTGAGGCTTGATTCGAGGTCATCGGGGCACCTCCGTTCCCCAGCCGGTCTCGTCGAGGGCGTCGGCCAGCAGACCGATCTGCTCGGGCTCCCCCGAGCACGGGAACAGCACCAGATCGTCAGCCCCGGCCTCGGCGAGGCGGCCGGTCTCTTCGCGCAGACGGTCCCCGTCCGTCATGACGTCGGAACGGACCTGAGGGAAGGACTCGGCCCCGTAGTAGTGCTCCACATACGTTTCGGCGGTCTTCGCCGCGCCGGTGCCGAGACAGAAGTAACGCTCGACTATTACCCGTGGTCGTCCGGGTCGTCCTGCTCGGGCCCATTCCCGGCGTACGACGTCGACGCCTTCCTTCAGCAGCTCCAGCCCGAACGCCGGGGCCACCCAGCCGTCGGAGAGGGCGGCTGCCCGGGCGAATCCGGCGGTCACGACTCCGGCGAGCAGCAGTCCCGGGCGCCCGTGGGGGAGTGCGGGGACCGGCCCGGAGGCGCCGGCCACTTCGCCGCGCCACACTTCGCGCATCCTCGCCAGGGTGGCCTCGAACGCGGCACCCCGTCCCTTCAACGACACGTCGCTTGCCGCGTAGTCCTCGGGCCAGCCGCCCATGCCCAGCCCCACGGTCAGCCGTCCCGCGGAAAGCCGTTCGACCGAGTCGATCTGCTTGGCCAGGACGACGGGGTTGCGGCGGTAGCCGGCATTGAGCACGGTGGTCAGCAGCTCGACGCGTTCGGTACGGGTCGCCGCGGCGGACAGTGCCACCAGCGGGTCCAAGTTGTCGTACACCAACCGGTCGATCACGCTCAGCGAACGAAAGCCACGCTGCTCGCTTTCGGCCGCCCATTCCCCGATCGACTCGGCGTCCGCCCCCGGTACCGCGGCTGGCAGTCCGATTCCGATACGCAACGTTCCTCCTCAGGTGACCGGTCCTTGACGCCGCTTCAGATGTCCGGGGCGAGCGCTCCGCCAAGTCGAAGGCGACGGCCGTATCCCGGCTGACCCGGCCGGAAAATCAAGCCGATGTCTGAACTCCTGCGCCGCAGCGTAATCAGGGGGATCGCGTCAGTCTTGAAAGAATCGGACATGCCCGAGCGGTTCGCTGCCGCCGACAGCAGGGCGTCCACCAGGGCCGCCGTCGGGCAGCATCTGCGCTCGCGTGTCCTGGACGGGGACTTCTTCGAAGCGAGGTTCGCGGCTGATCGCCTCGCCGATCGCCTGGACCTGTTCGGGGAGTCGCCGGCGGAGTTCGTCACGACGCTGCTCGTGTCATCTGCCGCGGACAGCGCCTCGTTCCGCCGGTGCCGGGTGTTCCGGTCGGTTGCCGTGGTGTGCCAGGTCCTCGTGCGGGTCGGCGCCGCGAGAGAAGGTGTGGTCGGTGTGGACCGTCGCGGCGGTCAGACGGGGGACGGCGTGGATCAGGGCGTGCTCGGCCGCGACGGCCAGCCGGTGGGCCTGGACGACGGTCAGGTGCGGGTCGAGGACGATGTCGGCCTCGGCGCGGAGGGCGTGGCCGATCCAGCGCATCCGCACTTGCCCGATGCCCCGGACCCCGTCCACGCCGCGCAGGGCGGTTTCGGCGGTCTCGACGAGTTGAGGGTCGACGGAGTCCATCAGCCGCCGGCAGACCTCGCGGGCGGCGTCCTTGAGAACCAGCAAGATGGCGACGGTGATCAGCAGGCCGACGATCGGGTCGGCGGCCCGCCAGCCGATCGCGGCTCCGCCCGCGCCGAGGAGGACCGCGAGTGAGGTGAAGCCGTCGGTGCGAGCGTGCAGGCCGTCAGCGACCAGAGCGGCGGAGCCGATCCGCCGGCCAGTGCGAATGCGGTAGCGGGCCACCCACTCGTTGCCGGCGAAACCGGCCATCGCAGCCGTGGCCACCGCCCAAACGTGCGTGATGTCACGGGGGTTGAGCAGCCGGTCGACGGCCGCGTAGGCGGCCAGCGCCGCGGACGCCGCGATCGTCGCGACGATGACGATGCCGGCCAGATCCTCTGCGCGGCCATAGCCGTAGGTGTAGCGGCGGTTGGCAGCTCGCCGCCCGAGCACGAACGCGATCCCGAGCGGCACCGCGGTCAGAGCGTCGGCTGCGTTGTGGATCGTGTCCCCCAACAAGGCCACCGACCCCGACACAGCGACGATCAATCCCTGAACGACGGTGGTCGCCCCAAGGACGAGCAGGGAGAGCCACAGTGTGCGCATTCCCTCCCGCGAGGTCTCCATGGCCGCGTCGACCTTGTCCGCTGCCTCATGGCCGTGTGGAGTCACCAGGTGCCGAACCCGATGCCGTACACGAGCCAGGAGGGAGGCTCGCGGGTCGTTCCCTCGCCCGGCGCCCGCATCCCCAATGCCATGACCGTGCTGGTGATCGTGGTGGTGATCGTGTCCGTGGTTGTGCCGATTCCCCGCCATGACGCTCACCGTGACACAGCGATTCCATTGCGGCTACAGCCGTCATACGCTCTGTGACCAGGTGCGATGCGCTCGCAAGTGGGCCTGGGGAGCGACTCCGCACCGGCCGCGCGAAGGATCGCACCCGCGGATCCGGAGTTTTCGGGGGAGGGGATGATGAGCCCATGCAGATCCGTATCGAGGCCGTCGACCTGCCAGGTCTGATCTGCCTGCCCGGTACGGACAGTCCGCGGTACCGGAACGTTCACGTAGCTGTGCAACGCCGCAACCGGCCCGGCGAACTGCTCGGTGTGCAGCCGGGAAACGCGGACCGGGTGCAGTGGACACTCGAGGTCACCGTGGTGCCTGCCGAGTCCGGCACCGATGTGCGGGGCCCCTACGTCCAAGGTCGCCCGGGAGACCGGTTTGTGTACCTGTCGTGGGGCATGGTCGACGACGACGGTGCGTTCGAGATGTTCCGCCGCGCCAAGCTCATCCTCGACGCCGTCCCCGACGACATCCTGGCCGCTGCGGCGCGCGACGGACTGCTGGTCGGGCGGCTCGGATTGACGGATGCGTGCGGTGCGCCGTTGTGTGCCCGCGTCACTCCACCTCGGATCACCTGGAGCGCGGCATCCCCGGACTCACCGGAGTGAATCCGCTGGATCAGGAGCGAACCAGCCGGGCGATGGCCTCGTTGGCTTCCTTCAGTTTGACCGTTGCTTCTTCGCCGCCCTCGGCGACGGCTCCGCTGACGCAGGTCGCGAGATGCTCTTCCAGAAGCTGCAGGGCGAAGGACTGCAGTGCCCGCGTGGTGGCCGAGACCTGAGTGAGGACATCGATGCAGTACGTGTCGGACTCGACCATGCGCTGCAGCCCGCGGACCTGGCCCTCGATCCGGCGAAGTCGCTTCGAGACCTCGTCCTTGTGGTTGCTGTAACTGACCATCGACTTCACCCTCCGGCACGCTCCGGGCCTCAGTCGACTATACCCGGGGGCCGTACCGGGAGGTATGGGCGGGAGCACGGCGGAAGCCTCTCAGTACGCACGTGACTCCCCGCTGTAGTTTCCAGGTGTGCCGCCGGGCATCGAGGGCGCGTTCGCCCTCCAGTACAGGGCTGCCATACCCCCCTAGGGTAATCATCGATCGGAGGCGGCCGACTGCCGTTGCGCAGCAGTTGACGCATGGCCTGTTCCACTCCCCTCAAGACGAGTCTTGTGCGGGCGGCGATGGACTCCGGTTACGATCACGACATGGTCACGGCCCGGCGGACTCCCGGAGTGCTGCGGCCCCGCTCTTCTTCAGCGGGTCCGCTGTACCTGGTGTGGCTGGCGGCGCTTCTGCTGGGCCTGCTCTACACGCACGGCTTGAGTGGTGAAAGCGTCGCCGCCCATGCGGCCGTCAACTCCGTTGCGCCGGCCGCAGCTCCAGCGCACGCCGACGAACAGGCTTCCTCGGCCGAGGCGTCCGACGCGCATTCCGAGGATCACCATCAGCCCGGCACCGGACATCACGGAGAGGGTGATCACGGGGAGCAGGATTGTCTGACGGTCAAGCCACAGCAGAACACTGACCTGTCAGCACCCTGTGCGACTCCGCTCCCCGTTGCTCCGCCCGCGGCCAGTTCAGCCGGCTCGATCGCGCGTCCGGTCAACACCGGTCCTGCGCAGACTCCCGCAAGAGATCCGTCGATTCTCCGGATTTAAGCCGGCGTCATTCAACCGACCGTCAGGGGCCCCGGCCTCGTGCGCCCGCGCGGTGCAACGCTTCGTGACCGTACGAATGCGGTCGGTTCCTGTGCCCGCTCAAACCGGTCGCCTTGCGTCTGACAAGGCGAGGAGCCTCTGTCCATCGGCGTGAGCGGCACTGTCTGCCGTCGAACTGTTCTGCCTGCCGACGTACCCGACTCCCATTGCGCGGCCTGGATTACGGAGCATCATGTCGCACCCCCCTCATGGCCGGTGTGCTGTGACGCACGCAGCCACCACCTCTCTCCGCCCTCACCTCGCCGGTTCTCAGTCACGGTTCTTCGTGCACGGTCTCGTCGGAGCCCTTCTCGCGGCTCTGCTGCTGTGCTTCGCCTGTCCGAATTCGGCCTCAGGGGCGGATCGCGGGCATGGGATGCGCAGCTCCGCGGTCGACGTCCCGGCGACCGGCAACGCGCCCGCGGAGGCTGCTCCGACGGACGACAACTCTTCCGGTCACGACAACTCTTCCGGTCACGACCCCGTCTGCGAGCGGCTGGACCAGCACCGTGCGGCTCTCGTGCCGCCACGGCTGGAGCCCGGCGCCGATCCGCCGGCAACAAGCGCGTCGGTGCCGCCTCCTTCGCGTTCGCGGGAGCCGCCACACCGTCAAGAAGGGGCACCGGCCGCGGTGAGTGGCCGGGATGTCCTCTCCCGACTCTGCCGGTGGCGGATCTGAGCCTTCACCACGCGGCCGTCATCCGGCCGCCGCGTCCGGCCGGGAGTCAACTCCCGTTGTCCGCACGCGAGATGAGTCTGCCCTGCTGGATCACTCACAGCGACAGAGAGCGAAATGATGTACTCGCCAACCCCCACTACGCCCACCTACCCCGACGCGGGCAGGCCCGGCACTGCCCACGGCATGTCCGGCCTGGTGGGCAATACGCCGCTTCTGCGCGTTTCCGAGCCCCTCGCCTCCGCCGACCGCGGATTCTGGGCAAAGCTCGAAGGATTCAACCCCGGCGGGATCAAGGACCGCCCTGGCCTTCACATGGTCGAACGTGCACGCGCCCGAGGTGACTTGCCCCCAGGCGGGCGGATCATCGAATCCACCAGCGGGACCCTCGGGCTGGGACTCGCCCTGGCCGGCATGGTCCACGGCCACGAAGTCACGCTGGTCACCGATCCGGGGCTGGAACAGTCCATGACCCGGTTGCTGACCGCCTACGGCGCCCAGGTCGATGTCGTTTCCGAACCCCACCCGGCCGGTGGCTGGCAACAGGCACGCCGCGAGCGCGTGACCCGGCTGCTGGCTCAGCACCCCGGCTCCTGGTGTCCCGACCAGTACAACAACCCCGACAACACCGCCGCCTACACACCACTCGCGCTGGAACTCGCTGCCGAACTCGGCCATGTCGACGTTCTGGTGTGCAGCGTCGGCACAGGCGGACACTCCGCCGGGGTATCCCGTGCTCTGCGTCAGCTCTACCCGGAACTGCGGCTGGTGGGGGTGGACACCATCGGCTCGACGATCTTCGGTCTGCCGGCCCGCCCACGGCTGATGCGAGGCCTGGGCTCGAGCATCTATCCCCGTAACGTCGCTTACGGCAACTTCAGCGAGGTGCACTGGGTGGCGCCTGCAGAGGCGGTGTGGACATGCCGCCAACTCGCCGCGTCCCACTACGCAACGGGCGGCTGGAGTGTCGGCGCGGTCGCCCTCGTCGCCGGCTGGCTGGCCCGCACTCTTCCGGCAGCCACGCGTATCGCCGCCGTCTTCCCCGACGGGCCGCAGCGTTATCTCGGCACCGTCTACGACGACGGCTACTGCGAAGCGCACGGCCTGCTCGATTCACCGCCGGCCGCGGAGCCAGAAGTGATCGGGCGTCCCGGCGAGAAGGAGGTCACCGGCTGGACGCGATGCACCGCCGTGGTCGATCCACTCGCCTTGACCGCCTCGCCCGAAGAGACGGATCCCCTCGACTCGGGCGAGAGGTCCGGCCCACCGGCACAGGACGAAGCACACGGACATCACGGCGAGAGCAAGACAGTGGAGGAGGTCCGATGAAGGCGACCATCGCTCAGGTCCGTTCCTTCGAGCGCAGCGTGCAGCTGTTGATGGTGAATCAGTTCACCATCAACCTCGGCTTCTACATGCTGATGCCGTACCTGGCGCAACACCTGGCGGGAACACTGGGATTGGCCGCGTGGACGGTCGGCTTGATCCTGGGCGTACGCAACTTCAGCCAGCAGGGGATGTTCCTCTTCGGCGGCACACTCGCCGACCGCCTCGGCTACAAGCCCATGATCATCGCTGGTCTGATGCTTCGCATCGTCGGCTTCGCCGTACTCGGACTCGTCGACTCGCTGCCCGCCCTGCTCGCCGCCTCCGCGGCGACGGGACTGGCGGGGGCTCTGTTCAACCCCGCTGTCCGCGCGTATCTCGCACTCGATGCCGGGGAACGGCGTGTGGAGGGATTCGCACTGTTCAACGTCTTCTACCAGGCCGGGATCCTACTCGGGCCCTTGGTCGGAGTGGCGCTGACCGGGGTGAGCTTCCGCCTGACGTGCCTGGTGGCGGCGGGCGTCTTCGCTGTCCTGGCGTTGGTGCAGATGCGTGCTCTGCCTGCTCGGACGGGCCCGCGGGACCCGGACAAGTCGCCGGCGTCGGTGCTCTCCCAGTGGCGCACGGTGGCGGCCAACCGCCCGTTCTGGCTGTTCTCCGTCGCGATGATCGGCTCCTACGCGCTGTCCTTCCAGATGTATCTGGCGCTGCCGCTCGAGGTGCGGCGAGTCGCCGGAGACAGTGAGGTCAACACAATTGGAGTGGGGCTTCTCTTCGCTGCTTCCGGCTTGTCCACGATCCTCTGGCAGACCCGCTTGACCGCCTGGTGCAAGGAACACCTGGGCACCGGGAAGTCGTTGGTGGCCGGGCTCACCTGTCTGGGAGCCGCGTTTCTGCCGCTTCTGGCGGCGACCGCCGTCCCGCTGCCTGCCCACGGGCCGGGACGCTGGGTCCTCGCCGTTGTGCCGCCCTTGATGTCGGCGCTGCTGCTGGCTCTGGGAACGATGCTTGCCTATCCCTTCGAGATGGACACGATCGTCGCCCTGTCACAGGACCGGTATGTCGCCACGCACTACGGGCTCTACAACACCATCTGCGGCATCGGTATCACCCTCGGAAACCTCCTGACAGGCGCGGCGCTGGACGCCGCCCGTGCTGCCGGGGCCCCGGCGCTTCCGTGGCTGGTTCTCGCCGGCGTCGGAGGCGGCTGCGCGCTGGCGGTGCTCGGTCTGCACCGCACAGGCCAGTTGACGGTCGCTCCGGTGAAGGAGACACAGGCCGCAACGGCCTGAGCGCCGGCGGATGACGTGCGGGCGACTGCGCCCGTTCGTCATCCGCCGCCCGCCTGCCGCCGTCTGCCGCTCGTCTGCCGCCGAATACGTGGCACGTCGGCCGCAGACCGGAGTCAGGTCTGCGGCCGAAGTGCCCAGGCATGTCGACGTCTTGCCGGGCAGAACCCGGCTCAGTGCTTGTGGCTGTCGCCTTCCTCGTCTCCGGGGGGCTTCTCCTTCGGGGCATCGCCGACTGGACCGGCTCCGAGGGTGAACTCGGCCGTGCGGACCTTGCCTTCGTGCTTGAAGTCGAGGAAGAGACGGTAGGTGCCCTCGCTCGGAGCCGTCGCGGTGAAGGAGATCTCCGGCCCGGGCTTCGTGGTGCCGTCGCCGGGTTCGCCGTTGGGATGGACGTGGAGGTAGGCGAGGTCGCCGGCGCGCAGAGCCACCAGGTGTCCGTACGCGCCCAGATAGGGCTGCAGATCCCTGACCGCGCGGCCCTTCTTGGTGACCTTGAGCTTCACTTCCTCCGCGGCCCCCGGGCGCAGGCGACCGGCGAGGGTCACCGTGTATCCGTCGACCTCCGCGGTGCGGGAGGGCTTGGCGGGCGCGCCCGGTTCGTAGTCACCGGCGACGGGCAGGTCCGCTCCGAGGGTGAGGTTCTCCGCGCCTTCGGCAGCGGGCGTGAAGTCGGCGAACATCCGGTAGTCGCCTGCCTCGGGGAGTTCGGCCGAGATGCTCCACGTGCCGTCGTCCGCCCGCGCCGGGTGCAGGTGGCGGAATGTGGTGAGGTCACGCGAGGCGAGGATCAGGTGCAGTTCCTTGTCGTGTTCGCGCTTGAATCCCGTGACCTTCCGGCCCTTGCTGTCCCGGACGGCGAAGCGCAAGTCCGCTTGCTTGCCGGCTTCGAGCTGTGTGGTCTCCAGGTCGAGGGTGTATCCGCCCTCGGAGACCTGGAGCCCTCCGGCCGGCGAACTGCCCCCTCGCCCGTTCTCGTTGGACGACGCACCCGCTGCGTGACCACTGTGGGCTTGGGCTTGGGCTTGGGCCGCAGGTTCGGCAGGCGAGGTCACGGGGTCGACGCCCTTGCCGACGCCGTAGGCGGCGCCGAATGACACCGCCAGTGCTGCGGCGAACGCGGTGATCTTCACTCCGGTGTGCATGGCTACTCCTGTGGCGCGGTGCAGACGTGAGTATCGGCACGGCCAAACATATACCCCCCTAGGGTATTCTTGCCAAGACTCGGACGGCTTGCTTCCAGATACAGGGAGGGGGTATATGTGGACCACTGAGGGGAGTACCCCCCTAGGGTATAAATCCCGGGTCGATCGCACCACCAGGAGAGAAGCCATGTCGTTCTGCGGTACCGCCGGCGGCAGCCGCCACAGGGGTGCGGCCCCGGCCCGTGGAACGTCAGGCCGGGCCCCGGGCCCTCAACCCTTCCAGCCCGAGGAGCAGTGATGACCACCGCGGTTTCCCGGACAGCCGAGACAGAGCTCGCCATCGGCGGGATGACCTGCGCCTCGTGCGCCGCTCGCATCGAGAAGAAGCTCAACCGCATGGACGGGGTCGAGGCCACCGTCAACTACGCCACGGAGAAGGCCAAGGTCACGCACGACGACGGCATCGCGGTCGAGGACCTGATCGCCACGGTCGAGGCGACCGGCTACACGGCTGAGCTTCCCCCGCCCGTTCGTACGGAGAGCGCGGCCGCTGACGCAGAACATGCCGGGGAGGAGGCGGACGAGCTGCGACCGCTGCGGCACCGGCTGATCACCGCGGTCGCCCTGGCCGTACCGGTCATCGCGATGGCGATGGTGCCGGCCTTGCAGTTCGAGTACTGGCAGTGGCTCTCGCTCACCTTCGCGGCGCCGGTGGTCACCTATGCGGCATGGCCCTTCCACCGGGCGGCATGGACTAACGCCAAGCACGGCGCCGCCACGATGGACACGCTGATCTCGGTGGGCACCTCCGCCGCCTTCTTGTGGTCGCTGTGGGCGCTGTTCTTCGGCACCGCCGGCATGCCCGGCATGACGCATCCGTTCGAGCTGACCATCGCTCGTACGGACGGTGCCGGCAACATCTATCTCGAGGCCGCTGCAGGCGTGACCGCGTTCATCCTCGCCGGGCGCTACTTCGAGTCGCGCTCCAAGCGACGGGCCGGGGCGGCGCTGAAGGCGCTGCTGGAGCTGGGGGCCAGGGAAGTCACCGTCCTCCGGGACGCCCGTGAGGAGCTGATCCGCACCGAGGACCTGAGCGTGGGCGACCGTTTCCTCGTACGTCCTGGGGAGAAGGTCGCCACGGACGGCACCGTGATCGAAGGTGCCTCCGCGGTCGACACGTCGATGCTCACCGGAGAGTCCGTTCCCGTGGAGGTCCGCGTCGGCGACACCGTCACCGGCGCCACCCTCAACGCCGGCGGACGACTCGTCGTCGAGGCCACCAGGATCGGGGCGGACACCCAGCTCGCGAGGATGGCAAAGCTCGTCGAGGACGCCCAGAGCGGCAAAGCCGCCGCCCAGCGCCTGGCTGACAAGATCTCCGCCGTCTTCGTCCCCGTCGTCATCGGCCTGGCCCTGGGAACGCTCGGCTTCTGGCTGGGCAACGGCGCCGGGCTGACCGCGGCCTTCACCGCAGCAGTCGCTGTTCTGATCATCGCCTGCCCGTGCGCTCTCGGGCTGGCCACACCCACGGCGCTGATGGTCGGCACCGGCCGCGGCGCCCAGCTCGGCATCCTCATCAAGGGGCCTGAAGTGCTGGAGACGACCCGCAAGGCCGACACCATCGTCCTGGACAAGACGGGCACCGTCACCACCGGCAAGATGACCCTGCTGAAGGTGCGTACGGCCGAGGGCGTTGACGAGGCCGAGGTTCTGCGCCTGGCCGGGGCACTGGAGCACGCCTCGGAGCACCCCATTGCCCAGGCCGTCGCCACCGGGGCCGCGGAGAAGGCCGGCACCCTCCCGGTTCCCGAGGACTTCGCGAACCACCCCGGACTCGGAGTGCAGGGCATCGTCGAAGGTCACGCCGTACTCGTGGGCCGGGAGAAGCTGCTCACGGTGGGGGCATCTCACCTGCCCGAAGGGCTGCGGGGGAGGGCGATCGAGCTCCCTACGGACCTCAAGGAGGCCAAGGCGGAGGCCGAGAGGGCAGGCCGCACTGTCATCACGGTCGCCTGGGACGGCGAAGCACGCGCCATCCTCGAGGTCGCCGACGCGGTCAAGGACACCAGCGCCGAAGCCGTACGGCGCCTCCGCGCCCTCGGTCTGACCCCTGTTCTGCTGACCGGCGACAACCGCGCGGTCGCTGACGCGGTCGCCGCCGAGGTCGGAATCGCCGCTGACGACGTCATCGCGGAGGTCATGCCCGAGGACAAGGTGGAGGCAGTCAAGCGCCTGCAGGGGGAGGGCCGTTCGGTGGCCATGGTCGGCGACGGCGTCAACGACGCGGCGGCCCTCGCCCAGTCCGACCTCGGGCTGGCCATGGGCACAGGGACGGACGCCGCGATCGAGGCGGGAGACCTCACCCTCGTACGGGGCGACCTGCGGGCCGCGGCCGACGCCATCCGCCTCTCCCGCCGCACTCTGGCGACCATCAAGTCCAACCTCTTCTGGGCCTTCGCCTACAACGTCGCGGCTCTTCCGCTCGCCGCGGCCGGGCTGCTCAACCCGATGATCGCCGGAGCGGCAATGGCCTTCTCCTCGGTCTTCGTGGTCAGCAACAGCCTGCGGCTGCGACGCTTCCGGCCGATGACCGGAAGCTGACGAGCCGGGGCCGCACCCACGGGGGTGCGGCCCCGCGCAGCGACGCACCCGGCTCCGGCGTCAGCGAGCCGCGAGGCAGGGAGTGTGCGGCCTCCGCTCCGCAGGCCGTTGCCGTATTCGCTGCTCCGGCCGTTTGCGCCCGGCGCCGCGTGCGCACCCGCGAGGGGCACTCACCGGTCAGTGATAGGCATGGACGACGGCGTGGCCCTTCCCGCGGCCGATCATCCACTTGTTGACCGGAGTGGTGACCACGAAGGCCACAGCGAATCCGCCCAGCAGCGCGGACCAGAACAGACGGTCCGACAGATGGGCGTCGATCGCGCCGGGAACCAGGGCGATGATGAGGTTGTCGATCAGCTCCATCACCGCGATGGAGATCGTGTCGGCTGTCAGCGCGACCTTGATGGCGCCCTTCAGGCCCAGCCCGGCCCTGCGGACCGCGAACAGTGTGAAGGAGTAGCCGAAGATGAACGCCAGGGTGATCGCCAGAACCATGGTCGGCACATTGCTCCACAGCAGGGCGGTGCCGATGACCATGCCGAGGATCTCGCCGATGGCGCAGCCGGTCAGGCAGTGCAGCGTCGCCTTGGCGGCCGTGCTCCAGGTCGCGTCCCCCGAGCCTTGATCACCGTGATCGAGGTGCCCCGTGTGGTCGTGGCCGGATGCTTCTCCGCCCTGGTCCGCGTGGTCCATGACCGTCCAACCCCATTCCCGTCGAGTGTGGCTCATAGGCGCCTGCACCCGCGAGGATATACCCCCTACCCGTATACGGCTCGACGGCTGGCTCTCCCCTTCCTCGACGGCGGGTGCGATCGACCGGACTACCCTCAACTCCGGGGAGGACCCGGATCTCCGGGCTCCGGTCGAGGCCACGGGCCGGGGCTCGGATGGGGGTGACGAACCGAGACGCCCGGAGCGGCCACCACGCTGTCCTTCACTGGAGGCACGATGAGCAATCTCGAGACCGCCCCTGACGAGTTGACGTGTACCGACACCTCCTCGGGGCGGGTCGGGCAGGTCCTCCAGCCCCGTGCCGTCCCACTGGGGGGCCCGCGGGCGATGACGGTGTGCAGGACGCTGCCGCAGCGGAAGCGTTCGTTGATCGGCGCCTGGTGCTTCGTCGACCACTTCGGTCCGGACGACATCGGCGTCACCGGAGGCATGCGAGTGCCCGGGCATCCGCACACCGGGCTGCAGACCGTGTCGTGGCTGTTCACGGGCGAGATCGAACACCGGGACACGACCGGAGCACATGCGATCGTTCGTTCCGGCGAGCTGAACCTGATGACCGCCGGGTCCGGCATCGCACATTCGGAGTTCTCCACCTCCGATACGAGCACGTTGCACGGCACACAGCTGTGGGTCGCCCTGCCGGACGAACACCGGTTCGTCGGGCCCGACTTCGAGCACTACGCACCGCCCGGGATCGAGTCCGGCGGCGCCGGCCTGCGGGTCTTCCTGGGGGCGCTGGCCGGGCACGTGTCTCCCGCCACCACGTACTCGCCGCTGGTGGGGGCAGAGATCACGCTCTCGGCCGGCGGACGGCTGCAGCTTCCCGTGGACCCGGCGTTCGAACACGGAGTGCTCATCGACACCGGAGAGGTTTCCGTCTGCGGCTCCCCGGCCACCCGTGGCCGGCTTGTCTACCAGCCCTGTGGCTCCTCCGAGCTCGAACTGCGGGCCTCCGCGGCAGAGCCGGCGAGGGTGCTGCTGCTCGGAGGCGAGCCGCTCGGGGAGCAGATCGTCATGTGGTGGAACTTCATCGGACGCAGCCACGAGGAGATCGTCGAGTACCGCGCTCACTGGCAGGAGGAGCGGGCCCGCACCCAGGGCAGCGCGGGCGGGCACACGGGCCGCTTCGGCGCTTTTCCGTCGGCCTGGGACGAGACGCTGCCGGCTCCGGAGCTGCCCAACGCCCGGCTCACCCCGCGCCAGTGACGCGGCATGCGACTTCCACGCGCTGGCATGTGAGCACACCGAGACGGTGTGCGGCATGAACCTCCACCTGCTGCGCGGAGTGCTTCATGGGCTGGGTGATTCCGGACTTGAGGCATGCCTGGCGCCGAGCCCCGGCCGATGCTGCGTCCGACTGCGGCCAGCCGGCTGATCCGGGAACCGAGCACCGCTTGCGCGACTTCTACGCCGGGTCGGTGGAGGAGCTGCCGAGGAGCCGTTCCATCGTGGTGAGTTCCTCGGTGAAGGTGTCGCGCCGCTGCCGGGCACCGCATCCTTCGACCAGGCGCGCGAAGTCGGTTGCCGCGGCGGTCACGCGCTGCCCGAGGGCGTCTCCCGCCTGGGCGCCGAAGTCGTCTGTGGCGGCGTAGACACCGCGGGGCGAGACGATCGCGTGCAGGTAGGAGAACATCGGCCGCAGCGCGTGTTCCAGGACGAGGGAGTGGCGTTCGGTGCCGCCGGTCGCCCCGATGAGGACGGGCATGTCCGAGAAGGTCTCCTCCGGCAGTACGTCGAAGAACGACTTGAACAGCCCACTGAAGGAAGCGTTGAAGGCGGGCGTCACGGCGATGACGCCGTCCGCGCCGGCGACGGTCTCGAAGGCGTCCTCCAGCGGTTCCGTGGGGAAGCCGGTCAGCATCGCGTCCATGACGGCGCGGCCCAGGGGACGCAGTTCGACGAACGAGGACCGGGCCGCGCTGCCGCGGGCCTCCAGTTCCGCCCGTACGGCAGCCTCCATACGGTCGGCGAGCAGACGGGTCGAGGACGGCTCGCGAAGGCCGCCGCTGATGATGGCCAGCTCGGTCATGTCGCGCTCGCTCCTTCATCCGTCCGTGGGCGCCGTTCCTGTCGCCGTCCCCGTTTCCGGCGGACCGACCTCCCGCGCCCGCAGCAGCGAGGCGTGGGTCGGTGCCGCCGGCACGCCGGCGGGCCGGTGCGCGGCGAACTCCTTGCGCAGCACCGGCACCACCTCCTCGCCGAGCAGGTCGAGTTGTTCGAGCACCGTCTTCTGAGGCAGCCCGGCGTGGTCGACGAGGAACAGCTGCCGCTGGTAATCGCCTGCGTACTCGCGGAATGCCAGCGTCTTCTCGATGACCTGCGCAGGCGATCCGACCGTCAGCGGCGTTTGGGAGGTGAACTCCTCCAGCGACGGACCGTGCCCGTAGACGGGCGCGTTGTCGAAGTACGGCCGGAACTCCTCGACCGCGTCCTGGCTGTTGCGGCGCATGAAGACCTGTCCGCCGAGGCCGACGACCGCCGCTTCCCGGGAGCCGTGGCCGTAGTACTCGAAGCGGCGGCGGTAGAGCTCCACCATGCGCTGCGTGTGGGAAGCGGGCCAGAAGATGTGGTTGGCGAAGAATCCGTCCCCGTAGTAGGCCGCCAGCTCCGCGACCTCGGGCGTACGGATGGAGCCGTGCCAGACGAAGGGCGGCACGCCGTCCAGCGGGCGGGGCGCGAGGGTGAAGCCCTGCAGCGGGGTGCGGAACTCCCCCTCCCAGTCCACCACTTGCTCGCGCCACAGCCGCCGCAGCAGACGGTAGTGCTCCACGGTCAGCGGTACGGCCTGGCGGATGTCCTGTCCGAACCAGGGATAGACCGGGCCCATGTTCCCCCGCCCCAGCATCACGTCACAGCGGCCGCCGGAGACGTGCTGCAGCACGCTGAAATCCTCGGCGATCTTGACCGGATCGTTCGTGGTGATCAGCGTCGTGGAGGTCGACAGGATGATCCGCTCGGTCTGCGCGGCGACGTATCCCAGGAGGGTCGTCGGCGACGAGGGCGTGAACGGCGGATTGTGGTGCTCCCCGGTGGCGAAGACATCCAGGCCCACCTCCTCAGCCTTCCGGGCGATGGCCAGGGTGTTCCGGATGCGCTGCGCCTCGGTGGGAGTGCTGCCGGTGGTGGGATCGGGGGTGACGTCGCCGACGGTGAAGATGCCGAACTGCATCCCGGTCTCTTCCGCGGGCTCCATGCCTACCTCCTCCGAGGCCTGCCTCGACTTCCATCCGGCGCCCCTGCCACAGCTTGCGGGGTACCCGTGTCGCCGATCCGGACACCTCGGACATCCCGTGACTGAATCGCTGGTCGCCCGGGGCATGGGGCGCTCCGGGGAAGCATGCCGGGCGCCTTGCGACGATGGCCCAACGACGGCCCCGCCGTCCGCGGCTCGCCGTCCGCCCCCCGCCGCCCAGGCGCAGGCCGACCCTCTTGCGGCCGTCCCCTGCGGCTTCAGTGTTCGTGGCGTATCCGGTCGCGTTCCTCGGCGAAGCGGCCGGTCTCGAACGCCACCAGGCCGACCATGGCGGCGGCGAGCACCGCGAGGGTGGCCAGCGCGGGAATGAGCGGCCCGACGCCCATCATCGCCAGCAGCGCGACAGCCAGCACCGCGCGCTGCACGTTGACGACGTGCAGGACACGCCACGTGAACGCGACGTGCCCCAGCAGGTACAGCGAGACGCCCCCGACCAGCGCGGCGAGCCCGACACCCTTCAACGGGTCGGCGAGGTCGTGGTGCACGGGGTCGCCCACGTAGTTCAGTACCTTCTTCAGCCCCAGCGCGAGCAGCACCACACCGGCGATCAGCGGCAGGTGCAGATAGCTGTAGGCGTCGCGCGCCAGCCGGGGCCGGTCGGCGTCCGATGTGCCGGCGAACGCCCGCTCGGCCGCGAGCGCGGTGAAGTCGAAGTAGGCCCACCACAGCGCCGCCGACAGGACCAGGCCCAGTACCGCGGCGGCCACGACCGGCCACGAGACCGGCAGCTCGGCCATCCCGACACCGACGGCCACGATCGACTCGCCCAGCGCGACGATGAGGATCAGGCCGTGCCGTTCGGCGAAGTGCTTGGCCGAGCGGAGCCGCCAACCCCGCGCCCCGCCCAGGTAGTTGCCCAGGTAGTCCGCCACCAGTGCCGCCGCCCACAGCGCCGTCTGCGTCGGCCCGTCGGTACCCGCCGCGATCAGCAGCAGAGTGGTCGCCGCGAGCATCGAGGGCGCGAAGCGCAGCAACTGCCCGCGCAGACCCGGGTCATCGGCGGAGAAGATCCAGAAAAGCATCAGGTGCAGGGTGCGGAAGAGGAAGTAGCAGACCGCGACGACGACCGGGCCGTGCAGTCCGCCGGAGAGGTCGTCGAACGCCTCCGGGATGCTCAGCGCGAGGACGAACATCACGGCCATCGCGGCGAACAGCGCCAGCCGGCTGACGCCCTCGTCGGCACGCGCCACGTTGCCCACCCACGCGTAGCAGACCCAACTCCACCACAGCAGCCCGAAGATCAGCACCCCGCGGAGCATCCCGTGCCAGGTGAGATCCTCGGACATGAACGCCGTGACCGCGGTGAGCGCGAACACGAACACCAGGTCGAAGAACAGCTCCAACGGCGTCACCGCGCCGCCTTCGCGCTGGAACTCGGTACGCAACCGCCCCCGGGCCCTGTTCATGGCGACATGGTGGCACACCCGCTGAACTGGGCCGCAACCGTCGACGACACCGCCTTGCAGGTGCGGGCACGGCCGACGAGGATCTTGAAGGGAGTGCGGCGGGCTTCGCTGCCACCCCTACAGCGCGTCGACAGCGCTCACTTTCCAGCTGTCCGAGACCCGGACCAGGGTCATCCGTACTCGGTTGAGATCGAGCCGGGGGCCTGAGACCTGAGTGCTCTTCGAAACCTGGTTCATGAACAGCAAGATGACGACGCGGTCCGGCGAGGCCGACACCACTGATGCCGCGGGAGTCTTACCGGACGGGGGCTTCGCCACCGTCGCCTTGACAACACCCCGGTATTTCTTCGCCGTCGGCATGACCACGGTCGAGGTCGTCTTCCGGTACTTGTTTCGGAAAGAACCCGTGAGGTGCCCGCTCGCTGCCGCGAAATCCCGGTCCAGGTGCCGGTGGTCGTACGAGAGGATCACCGGTGCCGCCTTCTTGGCCGCAGCCAGGGCGCCGGTTCGCGCCTGCCGGGTCCGTTCGGCGTCGTAGTACTCCGGCCCGAGCAGCGTCGTGGCGATCAGCCCCACCAGGACGAGCACCGCGAGTACGGCCCCGGGGATTCCGGATCGATCGGGCTGCCGCTTCGCGGCTGTTCCCGCCGGCTCCTTCCCGTGGACCTTCCGCTCAGCTCTCCTCTCCTCGTCGATCCCGCTTTCCCATGCCTCCCCTGCTGCAGCGGCATCGGGTCCCTGGGCCTTCTCGGCCCGCTTGGCCGCAGCGCGGGCGGCCGCCACCACGGCGCGCGGCCGGGCTTTGGTGCCCGCGCCCTCGCGCCCTCTGACCGTCGGATTCACCACGATGACTCTCCCTGACTGGCGTTACGGGTTGCGGGCCGCGTGTTCATGGCGGGGCGGGCCTCAGCCGACGAACTCGACATCGGAGGTCAGCCATCTGCCGTCCTCGAGCACGAGGTCGAGCTGCAGCCGGTAGTTACGGGCCTGGCCCTGCTTGACGGCGGTATTGGTCACCTTGCTGTCGGCCACGATCAGCACGCGGGCGGACCGCTCGTCGGCCCTGGCGATCCCCGCCTCGATCACCCGTCCTTGGGAGACCGACTTGTTGGCGGCGACCAGTTTCGTCAGTTCCTTGGTCTGCCCTCTGAACTGACGCTTGAAGTCACCCGTGGCGCCCTTCAGTACGTTCTTGCTGTCGCGGTCGTAACGCCGGTAGTCCAGCGACGTGAAGTTCAGCGCCGTCTGCCGGGCCGCGGCCACGATGTCCTGGCGGCGCTGCTCCTCCTGCCCTCGGTGGTAGGTCTGCACGGCGAGGTAGCCGGAAGAGGCCAGCAGCAGCACGAGCGCGACCGCGAGTCCTACGGTGAGCGCCCTGCCATGGCGTGCAGAGCTCACCGCTCTCCGCCAGAGACGACGCGACGAACCGGCGGCCCGGACCGCGAAGGCCCGAAGCGGAACGGTCATGCCATGGGTCCGACGAGCAGCCATCGCCACGACTCCTTTCCGAACACGATCTGTTCTCCACCCGTCGAGCCGATCTCGAAGGGCGTTCCGCCCGGGCCGTCGGCGATGCCGGTGGCCGGGTCGTAGGGCGAGAGATACGCGGCTTTGCCGGCGCCGCCCGGTCCCGCAGTCCGCCCGTCCGGCGGACTCGGAGCGTTCTGCGCACCCCGGACCGAGGACTTGCTCCCCCGCGGGGCCGTGCAGCGGGCCTTGGTGTTCGCCTCCCGCTCCCGGGTCTCCTGGGGAGCACGCCGCTGGGTGTCGTAGCCCTGCCGGCACGACGGCGGATCGTCGGCGTTGACCACCATGCCGAAGTGGGCGGTGCCGTCTCCCGGCAGCACGGTGAAACTGCCGGCCACGGCCGCGGGGAAGGTGACCAGGGCCTGTTCCACACCGGGAAGCCGGGCCTCGGTGATCTGCCCGCCGCTGATCAGGTTTCCCAACAGCAGAGGCACAGCCGAGCGATTGGCCTTCACCAGCCCGTCCAACTCGGGCGCGGCGGAAGCCCCGCCGTCGATGAGCCTGCGGATGTCGCCGTCGCTCTTCTTGAGCTGTCCGGTGAGCGCCGAGAGGTCGCTTGAGAACGACTTGATGGCCGAGCCCTTGTCGGACTGCGTCTTGAGGACCTGCTGTGAGTCCTCGATCAAGGAGATGGTCTGCGGCAGTGAGTCGCTCGCCGACTCGACCAGGGCGTTGCCCGAGTCGACCAGCCGGGTCAACTGCGGGCCGGTGCCGGCGAACGCGTCACCGAGCTCGTCGACGGTCGTCTTCAGGTCTTTCTTGCCGACGGAGCCGACCAGCCGGTCAAGGCTGCCCACGAGTTTCGTCGTGGGCAGCGGGGTGCGGGTGTCGCGGCGCTCGATGGTGCTGCCCTCCCGCAGGTAGGGGCCGTTCCCGGTGCGGGGCTGAAGATCGACGTACTGCTCTCCCACCGCCGAGCGCGTCGCCACGACGGCCAGTGCGTCGGACGGGATGCGCCGCTCGTCCTTGATGTCGAGTGCCGCCGCAACGCCGCCACCGGTGAGGCTCAGGTCGCCGACCCGGCCCACCGGCACTCCTCGGTACGTCACCTCGGCACCGGAGAAGATGCCCCCGGAGTCCGCGAATTCGGCTCGCACTGTGTAGCCGCGGTCCAGGACGCGATCCGCCAGACCGGTGTACTGAGCGCCGACGTAGGACACACCGACGGCGGTGACGAGGCCGAAGGCCATCAGCTGAACCTTGACCGTTCGGGTGATCATGGCTGCATTCCCCTCGTCATGAGCTGAGCGAGAGCGAAGTCGACGTCCGGGGGAGCGGAGCCGCTGCCGCCCGCGTCGCTGCTGCTGCTCGCGCCGCCACCGCTGCCGCCGGTGTACGACGCATGGCTGCTGGTGCAGACGGGCGGGCAGAGGGCGCCACCGCCACCGTCACCGTCACCGCCTCCCGACCCTCCTGAGGAGCCGCCTTCGTCCGGTTCCTCGGGGCAGTCGAGGCCCGGAACGCACGGCTCCCCCCGGCCCGGGACGTCAGGTGTGCCCGGCACCTCGGGGTCCGGGACCCCAGGGATGGCGGGGATGTCCGGGAGGCCGGGGCCCGGCTCCCCCGGCCGCTTCGGCTTCTTGGGGCCGACGTTGCGGTAGAGGCTGTCGGCATCCAGATCCGCGGTGATCTTCAGATTGACGTAGTCGCCCTTGATGGCGTCGACGACATTGCGCGGGAACGGGTAAGTCGTCATCAGTTCCAGCGCGTTGGGCAGGTCGTCGCCCGCCTCGTTCAGCCGGCCGAGAATCGGCCGGAGGTGCTTCAGATTGGCGATGACGTCGTCCCGCGATGCCTTGATGACCCTGGTGCCGACCTTGCCGAGCTTGTCCAGCGACTTCAGCATCGAGGTGAGATCACGGCGCTGGTCGGCAAGGACCTTCAGAGCGGGGGGCATGGTGTCGACCGCCTTCTCGACGGTCCTGCGCTGCTTGGCGAGCTTCTTGGCGAGCCGGTCGATCCCCTTCATCGCCCGTACGATCTCGGAGCGTTGCTTGTCGAGGCCGCCGATGAAGGTGTCCAGCTGCGCGAGCAGCGATTTGATCCGGCTCTCGCGGCCCTCGAGCGTGTGGTTGAGCTCCTTGGTGATCGTGTGGAGTTGCGCCACCCCGCCGCCGTTGAGCAGGGCCGACAACGCGGAGAGCACCTCTTCGATCTCCGCGTTGCGGTTGCTGCGGGACAGCGGGATCGTGGCGCCGTCGGCGAGCTTCCCAGCCGAGGGGACATCTGCCGGCTTGCCGAGCGCGACGTACTTCTCGCCGAGGATGCTGGTCTGGCGCAGATCGGCGACCGCGTTGGCGGGCAGTTTCGCCGAGTCGGCGATACGCAGCCGCACCCGGGCGCGCCAGCCGTGCAGTTCCACCTTCTCGACAGCCCCGACGGTGACGTTGTTGACCTTGACGGCCGACTGCGGCACCAGGTCGAGGACATCGCGGAACTCGACCGTGACGCGGTAGGCGTTGCCGTCCGCGGCCGCGCCACCCGGCAGTTGGACGTCCTGCAGGCCGCCGAACTCGCAGCCGGACAGCAGCAGCGACGAGGCCGCTGCCCACACGGCCACGACGTGCGGAGCACGGCGCGCCCCCGACCGGCGCTGGGGCGACGAGCACGTGACGAATTCGCTCATGCCCGGGCCCCCAGGATTCCGCCGAGGGTCTTGTCCATGGAGGGCGCGCCGCCGCCCGGTTCCGCGGCGCCGGTGACCGGGTCGCCTTCCGGCAGTTCGGGCAGCGACTTGAAGACCTTCTGCAGCTTCTTGCAGTCGGCCTTCTCTCCGGCCGTCCTGAGCACGGAGCACAGCAGGGACGCGGGGTCCTGGTGCGCCTGGTCGGCGTTGTTGCGGGTGTCCAGGGTGCCCGACCTGGGGTTGTAGGCGTTGTGCAGGTTCGACAGGCCGGCCGGTGCCACCTCTAGCAACTCCTCCAGCGCGGCCCGCTGTTTGACCAGGACGCGGGTCGTCTTGCTGAGTCCCTTCACGTTGGAGGTGAGGGAGCTCTTGTTGTCGTGGACGAAGGCGGAGACGTCTGTCAGCGCGACTGACAGGTGCTTCATCGCCGCCGCCAGGTCCTTGCGTTCTCCCGCGAGTTGTTTGGCGACCTTGGCGAGGCTGTCGTTGAACGACCGTACGTTGTCGTCGTCGGCGGCCAGCGCGGCCGTGAACACCTGCAGGTTCCGTACGGTCCCGAACAGGTCCCGCCTGCCGTCGGAGAGAGTCGTGACCGCCTGCGACAGGTCCTTGACCGTCGTGTGCAACTTCCTTCCCTGGCCGTCCAGGTTGTCCGCGCTGACCCCGAGCAGCCTGGACAGCGACCCGTCCTTGTTCGCACCGCGCGGGCCGAGCGACTCGGACGTCATGTGAAGACTGTCGAAGATCCGGTCCAGCTCGACGGGGACCGCCGTCCGGCTCTGCGGGATGACCGCACCGCTCCTCATCGTCGGTCCGCCGCGGTACACAGGCAGCAGCTGGAGGTAACGGTCGCTGACCACCGAGGAGTTGACGACCGCGGCTTTGGCGCCGGCGGGGACCTTGCGGCCGGCCTCGTACTCCAGCGTCACGCGGACCTGTCGCCCCTGCGGGGTGACCTTCTTGACCTCGCCAATCCGGACACCCAGTACACGTACGTCGGATCCGGGGTAGACGCCGACGCTGCGGGGGAAGAACGCAGTGACCTGAACCGGCCGGGGCCGCGGCCAGAGCAGGACGGTCAGTCCGGCTACGAGGGCCAGCGCCACGACGAGCGCCAGTGCACGGGGGTGTCGCCTGATCATCGGGAGCCCTCCGTAGGCGTCGTCGCGGCGGATCTCGCGCCTCGGGGGACCACGGGCGCGGCGACCAGGTTCTCGATGTAGCTGTCGAACCACCGGCCGTTGCCAAGGGTGTTGGTGAAGACCCGGGAGAACGGGGCGAGGAGTTTGACGCTGCGGTTGAGGCTCCCCTCATTGCGCTCCAGGAGGTCGACCACCTTGTTGAGCCGTTTCAGCGCCGGTCCGATCTGCTTGCGGTTGTCGTCGACCAGGCCGGACAGCTGTACGCCGAGCCCGGCCGCGTTCCTCAGCAGCGAACGGATGACCGCCCGCCGGTTGTTGATCTCCTTGAACAGCTTGTCGCCGTCCTTGATGAGCTTGACCAGGGTGCGCGAACGGTCGGAAAGCACACCGGTCACGCCGTTGGCATGGTCGAGCAGCTCTCCCAGTTCCTGATCACGCTTGGCCACGGTTCGCGAGAGCCGGGAGAGACCCTTGATCGACGCCTTGACCTCCGGCGGGGAGTCCTTGAACGTCTGCGAGAGGGTGTCCATCGCGGTGGCCAGCCGCTTCGTGTCGACCTTCTCCGAGGTCGTGGTGAGGTCACTGAACGCCTGCACCACGTCGTACGGGGCGACCGTGCGCTTCAGCGGGATCTCATTCCCGGGGTCCAACTGCCCCGGACCCTCCGGCTCCAGAGAGAGGTACTTGGCACCGAGGATCGTCTTGACCCGGATCGCTGCCCCGGTCCGGGTGCCGAACCGCGGATCGCCCTTGACCCGGAAGGCCACCTTGACGTGGGTGCCCGCAAGCTCGACCTCGTCGACCTTGCCGACCTTCACCCCGGCGATCCGTACCTCGTCGCCGGGCTTGAGGCCGCCGGCCTCGGAGAAGGCCGCTGTGTACTCGTCGCCGCTGCCGATCAGCGGAAGATCCTGCACGTTGAAGGCCGCGGCCACCAGCAGCGCGATCGTCGTCAGTCCGGCGGCCCCGATCGCCACGGGGCTGCGCTCGCGGAAGGGCTTCACCGGCCGCACCTCGCCTGGGCCACGTGCATCTCCGGAGTGAGCACCTTGCCGGACTTCGGCAGTACGACCCGGCCGTCGAAGTCGCAGAGGTAGAAGTTGAACCAGGAACCGTAAGAGGCCGTCCCGGTCAGCTTGTTGAGCTTGCGCGGCAGCCGTTTCAGGACACCCTCCACGGTCTTGTCGTTGTCGTTCAGCGTTCCGGAGAGCTCGGACAGGCCGGCGATGTCGGACTTCAGCGCCGGGCGGCTGTCCTTCAGCAGGCCCGAGGTGGCGCCCGCCAGGTCGTTCATGCCGACGAGCGAGTCGCCGATCGCCTTGCGGTCGGCGGAGAGACCGGAGATCACCCGCTGCAGCTGTGTGAGGAGCCCGGAGAAGCGGGCGCTGCGCTTGTCCAGGGACCCCAGCACGGTGTTGAGGTTGGAGATGACGGAGCCGATCAGCTTGTCGCGGTTCGCAAGGGTCGTGGTCAGGGACGCGGTGTGGGCGAGCAGGCTGTTGATCGTGCCGCCCTCGCCCTGGAAGGTCCTGATGATCTCCGTTGCCAGCTGGTTCACGTCCTTCGGACTCAGCGCGGCGAACAGCGGCTTGAACCCGTTGAGCAGAGCGTTCAGGTCCAGCGCCGGCTGCGTACGGGACAGCGGGATCTGCCCGCCCGACGGGAGCTGCGAGCCGTCGCCCGCGCCCTCGGTGAGGGCGATGTAGCGCTGCCCGACCAGGCTGCGGTAGCGGATGACCGCGTTGGTGCTGGTCAGCAGCGGCCGGTCCCGGGAGGCGGTGAAGGAGACCTCGGCCAGCTTCCGGTCCTTGATCCGGATGTCCTCGACCTCGCCCACCCGCACACCGGCCACCCGGATGTCGTCGCCCACCTCCAGGCTCGTGACATCGCTGAACACCGCCGTGTACGTGTCAGTGGGAGTGAACCGGATCTTGACGATGGTGGCGGCGAGCAGTGCGGTCGCGAGCACCGTCACCACAGCGAAGATGCTGAACTTGACCAGCGGCGCGGTCGTTTCCCTCGCCCTCATGCGTGGCTCACCGCCGTTCCGCGGGCCATCGGCCCGAAGAGCAGGGTCGCCACCCCGGGTACCTCGTCGGCCGGGACCCCCATGACCGGGGCCACCACCGAGTTGACGAGCTGCTGCTCGGCGGGCGTACCGGACAGCACGTGGCCGGCCGAGGGAGACCCTCCGTCAGAGCCCGAACTGGACGTGCCGTCCTTGAACTTGAGCGGTGGTGCGGGCTTGGGCGGGTTCGGCAGACCCATGCAGCCGGGGCCGCGGCGCTCGCCGTAACGCGGTTCCTCGCCGGGGCGGTAGGCCGGTCGCGGCAGACCGAATTCGAGGGTGATGTGCATCTTTCCGCCCGCGTACATCTGCTCGGCGAGCGGTTCCGACTTCACCAGTCCGTCGAGCAGGCAGGGGTATTCCGGCGAGTAGCGGGCGAGGAGGGCCAGGGTGGGGCGGGAGACCCGGTTCAACGTGATGAGCCGGTCGGCGTTGTCGTCGAGGAACCCCTCAGCGGTGTTCGCGAAGGTGGTGGTCCCGGTCAGTACCGACGTCAGCGCCTCCTTCTTCCGCACCACGGTCCGGCTCGTGGTGATGGAGTTGCGCAGGACCCGCAGCAGGTCGGGGGCGGCGTCACCGTAGATCTCCGTGACGTCGGCGAGCCGGGAGATGTCCTTGTGCAGCGCCGGCATGTGCGGGTTGAGCTTGCGCAGGTAGCGCTCCAGCCGCGTGAGGTTGGCGCCGATCGCCTCGCCCCGCCCCTCCAGCGCGACCGAGAACGCGGACAGCGTGGCGTTCAGCTTGGCCGGCTGGACCGTACGCAGCAGCGGCAGCAGGTCGTTCATCAGCTTCTGCAGCTCGATGCCGGCCTTGGTGCGGTCCTGGGTGATCACGTCTCCCGCCCTGATGGAACGTATCGCCGAACCGTCGCGGCCGTCCCGGCCGGCGGGGCCTTCGGGGACGTCGGGAAGGACCAGGTCCACGTACTTCTCGCCGAACAGCGTCTTGGGCAGCAGCCGGGCGCTGACGTCGGCGGGGATGAGTGGGGTGTATTCCGGCTTGAGTGCGATGTCGAGCGTCGCCTTCTCGCCGTCGGCCCGTACGTCGCGTACCTGGCCGACGATGAGCCCGCGCAGCTTGACGTCGGCGGAGGGCTCCAGCTGGTTGCCGACGGTGTCCGCCTGCAGCGCGATCCGCACGGCCGGTGTGAACACCTGCCGGTAGACGGCGACGGTCAGCGAGAGCATCAGCCCGAGGACGACGAGGAAGACGACCCCGGTCAGCCGCAGCCTGGTGGCGGGGGCGAGCCCGGGCCTCAGTTTCCCGGGGTTCCTGGAGAGACGCATCGGCTACCCCGCGATTCTTACGGTCGTGTTGGCGCCCCAGATCGCAAGGCTGAGGAAGAAGTCGAGAATGTTGATGGCGACGATCGAGGTACGCACCGCGCGCCCGACCGCGACGCCGACGCCCGCGGGGCCGCCCTTCGCGTAGTAGCCGTAGTAGCAGTGCACCAGGATGATCAGGATCGCGAAGCAGATGACCTTGCCGAACGACCAGAGCACGTCGACCGGTGGCAGGTACTGCTGGAAGTAGTGGTCGTAGGTGCCCGCCGACTGCCCGTAGTAGCCGGTGGTGATGGTCCGGGCGGCGAAGTAGGAGGAGAGCAGCCCGATCACGTACAGCGGGATCACCGCGACGAACCCGGCGATCATCCGCGTGGTGACCAGAAAGGGCAGCGAAGGGATGGCCATCACCTCGAGGGCGTCGACCTCCTCGCTGATCCGCATCGCGCCGAGCTGGGCGGTGAAGCCCGCGCCGACCGTCGCGGAGAGGGCGAGGCCGGAGACGAGCGGGGCGATCTCACGGGTGTTGAAGTAGGCGGACAGGAAGGCCACGAAGTTGGAGGTGCCCAGCTGGTTGAGCGCCGCGTATCCCTGCAGGCCCACCTCGGTGCCGGTGAAGAAGGTGAGGAAGGCGATGACGCCCACGGTGCCGCCGACGACCGCGAGTGCTCCGCGGCCGAAGCTCACCTCGGCCAGCAGGCGCAGCACCTCCTTCTTGTAGCGGCGCAGCGTGCGGCCGGTCCAGGCGAGCGAGCGGCCGTAGAACGACAGTTGGGTGCCCAGCTCCTCGAGGGAGCCGAGCGGGCCCTTGATGAGGCGATTACTGGGGCGATTGCTGTGACTGTCACTGGGACGATCCGGCAGAGCCATGAACTATCCCCTCTGCGGGACGACTTGGAAGTAGATGGCCGTCATCACGAAGTTCACGACGAACAGCAACATGAAGGTGATGACCACCGACTGGTTCACCGCGTCGCCGACTCCCTTCGGCCCGCCCTTCGCGTTCAGTCCCTTGTACGAGGCGACGATCCCCGCGATCGCGCCGAAGACCAGCGCTTTGAGTTCTCCCGCGTAGAGGTCGGGCAGCTGGGCGAGGGTGGTGAAGGAGGCCAAGTACGCCCCGGGGGTCCCGTTCTGCAGGATCACGTTGAAGAAGTAGCCGCCTGCCACGCCGACGACCGATACGAGACCGTTGAGCAGAACCGCGACCAGCATCGAGGCCAGTACCCGGGGGACGACCAGGCGGTGGACCGGGTCGATGCCGAGCACCTCCATGGCATCGATCTCCTCGCGGATCTTGCGCGCGCCGAGATCCGCGCAGATCGCCGTACCGCCGGCCCCCGCGATGAGCAGCGCGGTGACGATCGGCGAAGCCTCCCTGAGGACCGCCAGGACGGAGGCGGCTCCGGAGAACGACTGGGCGCCGAGCTGCCGGGTGAGGCTGCCGATCTGCAGCGCGATGACGGCGCCGAACGGAATGGAGACGAGCGCGGTCGGCAGGATCGTCACACTGGCGATGAACCACGCCTGCTGGATGAACTCCCTTGCCTGGAACGGCCGTCGCGGCAGGGTGCGCAGCACGTCGAGGGCCATCGCGAACAGGCTGCCGGAGTGTCTGAGCGCACCGGTGGGTGAGAGGGTCATGTGCCCGTCACCGCCTGCCGGGACGCCGCTTCCTGGCGCGCGGCGATCAGCCTCCAGCGCGTTGGACGGTCGATGCCGGGACTGGGCAGCAGGCGCGGTGTGACACCGGCGCCGGTCGCGCCCTTGCCGCCGATCGGGCCGCGCTGGTTGCCGGCGTCGAGCTCGGCCAGTTCCTGTTCGACCTGAGCGGCGTCCTTCTCCTCCGCCATCCCGATCGGGCCCTGCATACGGCCGTTGAGGAACTGCCCCACGACCGGCTCGTCACTGGCGAGCAGCTCTTCGCGCCTGCCGAACATGACCAGCTCGCGGCGGAACAGCAGCCCGATGTTGTCCGGCACCAGCCGGGCCGAGGCGATGTCGTGGGTGACGATCAGGAAGGTCGCGTCGATCTGCGCGTTCAGGTCGACGATCAGCTGATTGAGGTAGGCCACGCGCACCGGGTCGAGACCCGAGTCGGGCTCGTCGAAGAGGATGATCTCCGGATCGAGTACCAACGCCCTTGCCAGTCCGGCTCTTTTGCGCATTCCCCCGGATATTTCTCCGGGCAGCTTCTCCTCGGCTCCGATCAGGCCGACCATGTCCATCTTCTCGAGCACGATCTGCTTGATCTCGCCCTCTCGCTTGCGGGTGTGCTCACGCAGCGGGAAGGCGATGTTGTCGTAGAGACTCATCGAGCCGAACAGCGCGCCGTCCTGGAAGAGGACGCCGAACAGCTTGCGGACTTCGTAAAGGTCGTGTTCGCGCAGCCGCGTTATGTCCCGTCCGTCGATTCGGATCGAGCCCCGCTCAGGCTTCAACAACCCGACGAGCGTTTTGAGGAACACGGACTTGCCCGTGCCCGAAGGCCCGAGCATGACCGATATCTGCCCGGCGGGCAGCGTCAACGAGACGTCCTGCCAGATGACCTGGTGACCGAAGGATTTCGTCAGTCCTTCCACACAGATCTCGACACCCATGTAGGGCCCTTTCAGCCATGAACATCAAGAACAAATGGCAAGCCATATAGACGGTGGTGGTCAGCCCGTACCTGCCGGCGGGGATAGGAGTCCATGCCGGGTGAGCGGGCGAAAGGAGGAGAAAGCCAGCCCACCCGGCTGGTGAACTCACCGGGCACCGGCACAACAGCCATGCGGGTGCGGCGTTGTGCGTCGGCCGGTGAAGAGGTGGGCAGCGGTCCGGACAGCCGCGGCGGCGGCTGCAGGAATGGTCCGGTCAGCGCCCGAATCGCAGTACCGGGTGAACTCTCTCTCCTTCCGGTCTCACCCTTCGATGCTTTCGCTTTCGGAGCCGGCTCTTATCTGCTCTACGCGGGCGAGGGGCCGGTCCGTCGCTGGAATCGGAAGATTTTTTCGAGCGCGTACGGGCATGCCTCTGCCGGCCTTTGACGGCATGGGTTCAACCGGACTCTGCCGGCATTTGGTTCAGCCGGGCGGTGCCGGCACGAGCTCAGTCCGGTGGACTACGGCACCTCACCGGGCAGCGCGTCGCCGCCGGGGAGATCGACGGTGGGTGTGCCCGCATCCGTCGGCGCGGCGGGCTCGGAGGGGTTCGGCTTTACCACCGGGAGCTTCACGTCGGACGGCCGGGACGGCACCGAGGAGACCTCAGGGACCGAGGGAGCAGCTGGGGCTGCAGGGACAGCAGGGACCGATGGGGCCTCGGGAACGGCCGGAACCTTCGGGGTGGTTGGCGCAGACAGCTTCGGCAGCAGGGAAGTCGCACTTGCCGGCAGCTTCCCGGGATCCCATATCCGCGCGGTGCCGGAATCCGGCTGGACGTTGGGACGGAGCATCGGCGCGAGCTGGTCCTGGTCACCGGCCGGCTTGTCGGCCACTTCCGTCCTGGAGACCTGGGGCGGACGCGGCCTGTCCTCGTCGTACGAATGAGGGAGAGCGATGCCCAGAGCGGCCAGCGTTGCCGCGGTGGAGGCCACTGCCGCCACCTGCGCGCCCCCGATCTCAGGTCGGCCACGCACCAGCCAAACGGCCAGTGCCAGCGTGCCGGCCAGCGAGTTTCGCATCGCACGCCGGGCCCGGGCCAGCAGTGACTCGGTTGCCTCGTAACTCAGTCCCATCCGCGTGGCGACCTGATCGACGTCCAAGCCCTCCGACTTGAGCCGGAGCGCCTCGGCCTGTCTGGGGGGCAGCGCTCTGCTCCGCCGCGCCAGCCACTTCGCCTCCGCACGGTCACAGACCACTTCCTCAACGGGCACCGGCGCCGGGGCGGCCAGCGCGGAACGGCTGCTCACTTCGGCCTCCCGGTTCAACTGCCGGTACCGGTCGAAACAGAGCCGCATCGTCACCGTCGTCAGCCAGGGGGCGAGCCGCTCGTGGTCGATGTTCGGGTTCTCCATGGCGCGGAGCATCGCCTCGTGTACGGCGTCCTCGGCATCCTCGACGCTCATGGACCGCCGACGAGCCACCTTCAGTAGCTGCTCGCGGTGGCTCCACATGCGCTGCCACCGTTCGTCGCCCGGATCACCCGGTTCGCCGGGATGCAGATGCTGCATGTTGCTCGGCATGGACGCTCCTTCGAACCATCGAGATCACAACCGAAGATGGAACGTGCCTGCCCGGGACCTGAGGCGGCTCGACGCAACGCCGACGGTCAGGGTCCGGATCCGGCACCCGGAACTCGCTGTCTCGCCACGGAACAGTTGTTGTCCTCGCGTCAAATCGACATTACTGCCCGGTACCCAACAAGGGGAGAGGGCGTAACAAACGAGAACGTCACACTTCGCCGGGGTTCCTCACCCGCCGCATCGGCAGCACCCGGTACCCCGGTGGAGGAGCACCGGCCTGCCGGGTCCTGCGTACGGGGGAAAGTTTCTCTGCGTGTACACAGAAGTGCGGGAGTCCGGTTCCGCTTTACCTTCCCGGTAACTGCTGCGCTGCAGGCCGCAGTGGGGGCAACTGGACCAGACTCATCCATGGAGCAATGGCGCCACAGGGCGGGCCTCCGCATCAGGACTGTCCTTGTGTCACCGGGTGGCTGCTCCCCATCGACCTTCAAGGACACCGTGATGGCCGGCATTCCTCACCCATGCGCAGTCGACCGGTTCCCGCTCCAACTCGGCGCCCACCGGCCCAGAAGAGCCCACGTCGTGATGCTCCTCGGCGAGGACAACCGCGTTCCCGATCGCACTCTCGCCCGCGAGGCGATGGGCGCCGACAGCTGCGCCTCCGAGCCCGAGACGGCACTTGGGGCTGATGGAACGCGCCGTCTGTTCGATCTGTCCCGGTCCGCCGGCGTCCTGCTCACTCCCGTGCTGCGGTGCATCCAAGATGACGACGACGCGCATGGTTGATCCTGGAATTCACGCTGTGGCTTCTTTCCCTGATGCTCCACGATCGGCACAGCGCGGTGAGGCGCCCGTTGTGACCCTTCAGGTCGCGTTTCAGCTGCCGGCGCTACACGTTTTCGTCTCCGAGGCACGGCGGTGTGTCGTGGCGCGGTTGCGCGAGTGGGGTGCTCATGAAGACGTCTGCAGGGACGCGGAGTTAGTGATCTCCGAACTCTTCACCAATGCCTTGCTCCACACCGACAGCGAGGAGATCAGCTACGGGCTGCGGGTGACGGGTGTGCGACTGCGTGTCGAAGTCGCAGACGAGGGTTGCCGGTCGAAGGAACAGCGCCTGCGGTCTGCCGAGTCCGAAGAGGAGAACGGGCGCGGGCTGCTACTGGTCAAGGCCTTCTCGGTGGCTTGGGGAGTCCGGGCCGGTGAGAATGGTCAAGGCAGCGTGACTTGGGCCGACCTCCCGTACCGGCCTGCGCCCGGATGGATCCCACAGCCCCAGCCGGACCCTCACACCAGATGAGGAAGCCGATCCCCATGACAGAGGGGCCACATTCGGGTTGCTGAGCTTCACCGCGTGATGTCGCCGGCAACGACGAAGCCTGCTTCGAGCTGCGCTGATCTCGGCTGCGACCAGGCCGGCTCCCTGCCTGACGGGACCCTGCGGGTCTCTGAGGAGAGAGCCGAGGCAGCGCGTCGCTCGTCCCGAGACCATGGAACGGCCTTAACGGAGCCGCTTCTTCCGCGGATTGGGCGGACACAGCGGACACGCAGCACTACGCTGCGGCTGTGATTTCTGCCACGGCCGCGCCGACAGGGCGCTGTGGCGAACACCCCTTCCATCACCAGGTCAACGGCAGTGAGGGAGCGATGAAGGGTGTTTGAGAGGACCGGAGGGACCTATGTCGTCGACTCGTCGTCGATCAGGGACGTGGTGCCGCGTGAGCGCGCCGACTTCTGGACCGATCACGTCTCGTCCGTTCACTGCCGGATGGACCTGAGATTCCCGCACGGCGACTCCTTCCGCGCCGGGACGATCCGCCAGCTCACGGACACCTATCAGCTCGCGAAGTGCTGGTCGGACAAGCTCGGATATCTCCGGACCCCGCAGCAGGTACGCCGGCACCCGGATGAGGACTACCGGTTCGTGATCATGCTCTCCGGAAGGGCCGTGCACCGTCAGGACGGCCAGGAAGCCGAGATGGTGCCCGGGACCGCGGGTCTGATCCCGGTGAACGGGTCGTACCAGACTCTCTACGATCGCTACGAGGGACTCAGCATGACCATCCCTGCTCACGAGGTGGACAGTCGGCTGAACCGGAAATCCCCGGTGACCGCGGGGCTGGACCTGGCATCAGGCCTGGGCCGCGTGGTGGGGGACATGGTGACCAGCCTCCACGAGGCACGGGACACTCTCACCACCAGCCAGTTCGATGCGGTGTCCGACCGGATCGTCGAGCTGTTGTGCATGCTTGTGGCGGGCGACGACCGCCCGGATGCGCCGGAACATCTGGCCGAAGTGGAGGCGATGGTGCGCCGCCATGTGCGCGAGCACGCGGGCGACCCGGGGCTGAACGGCGAGGCGATGGCACGCGCGTTGGGGTGGTCACTGCGGCAGATCCAGCTGGCGCTGCAGTGTGCCGGGACCACGCCCCGTGAGCTGATCCGCGAGGAGCGCCTGAGGCTGATACGGGAACGCCTGCAGAACCCCGCCTACAAGCACGTGACCATCACGGACCTGGCGTACGCGTCGGGCTTCTCCTCTCCGAGCGCACTCAGCACCGCGTTCCGGAAACGCTTCGGGATAAGCCCACGCGAAATGCGGCATGAGGGAGACGCTGACACCGCAGCCGCTCAGAGGCCGCGCGAATAGGGCGATCGTGGGTTCTACCTGGTGGTGAAGTGGGCACGGACACCGGTGAGCACGCTGCCCGGAATCACCGGGACAGCAGAAAGGATCACTGGCACCATGCCGTCTACACAAAACGTGCCTGCTCAGCAGGCACGTACCTCTGGTGTAGATGCTGTTGGTACCCCCGGCAGGATTCGAACCTGCGCACACGGCTCCGGAGGCCGTCGGGTTCCCAGACATTTCCGCAGGCCAGAGCCCTATGTGATGGCGTATCAGCCCGGCTGGCCCACAAATAGCCCACGGTCCACAAAGCCGCCTGTCCGGGCGCTTCATCGAGCAGAACAAGCGGCTTAGCACCGCCCGCCCGGCTTCTCGGGCCCGGGGTCGCGAGCCTTCGGAAGCGACCTCCTTCTGGACGTACGGGGCAGCAGTGCCGTGCCTGGCCGATGCGCCCCGCAGACCACGACGTACGTGATGTACGCCTCTGTGCCGACATCTCAGGCGCTGTGCCGAGGGTTGTGTGGGCTTCGTAGATGACCTCGGCCGGTGCGCCGTCGAGGGTGGCTGCAACCAACAGGGTAGTTCCTGTTCATTGGCCTACCTCCCGGGCACGAGGGAGGTGCTGCTGGTATTGCTGCCCGGCTTGTCCTTTCACGGCGCGGCGCGAACAGAGTGGCACGACGGTGTGCGGGTGGCGCCGTCGGAGATGCTGACAAGAGGTCCGACCACCGCCCGGCTGAGCGCAATGCTCCGCGACAGCACCTTCTATGGCTCCCGACCCCCATGCCTCGCTTGACGAAAGACATGGTGGGGACGTCTTCTGCTGAGCTGCGCGCTCAGTACGCCTTTCCGTGCATACCGAGTGACCCTTGTGGCCCGCCCAGACCTACGGCTGCAAGAGCGATGTACAGCTCCGCGCAGGACTGCGCGTCGGCGGTGTGCCGCCCGGTCAGATCGGCGATGCGTTTGAGGCGGTACAGGACTGTGTTGCGGTGGCAGTGCAGACCGTCAGCCGCCGCAGTGGTTGATCCGCCGACGACGAACCAAGTACGCAGGGTCTGCATCAAAGTGGTCTGTTCTTGCGGGGGCAGAGCGAGGAGAGGACCCAGAACTGACTGGGCCACTTCCTGCGCCATGTCAGGGGAGGCAGCCGCAAGCAGTGAGACAGGCGCGCGGCCGTACAGGTGGGTGCCGGTAGTGCCGTGTGGCAGGCACCGCACAGCTAGTTGGGCCTGCCGCCAGGCCGCTGGGGCGTTCACGGGGGAGGCGAAGGGTCGGCCGACCCCGACACGGGACGCAGCGATGTTGGTCAACTGGTCGACCGCCAGCGTGATGGCCTCCTCATTGGGGAGAGACAGCAAGCCCACCCAGGCCCCTGCCTGTTGAGTCCACGCTGAGCCGATTCCGACGGCACGGAGGCGCCGCTGCACGCAGGGCAGCGGCTCTTCCCTGTCCGGGGCTTCGGCGCAGACCACGAGAAACGGGCCTTGGCGGTCGAGGTCCAGGATGCGCGCGAAGTCCCACGCGCTCGCGTGCGTGCCGGCCTTGCCATCGAGCAGGGTGGTGAGCATCATGCGCCTGGCTGCGGAGTTGCGACGTGACTGTTCCTCGACGGTGGCTCGATAGGAGTCGGCGGCCACGCTGGAGTAGTCGTCGATGACCGTCCAGATGTCAGATGCCATGTGCAGCAGCTGGACGGTGCTCTGCGTGTCCACGGCGGTGCTGACCAGCCGGTCCCAGAGGAAGCGGCCGGCCATCCGGTAGGCGTGCAGGAGTGCTTCCAGGGGGATGCCCTGTTCTGCTTTCATCCGCCCGGCGGCGCGGGGCGCGTCCGGTGTTGTGGGCCGCCCCTGCAGTGCCATGAACATCGTGGACAAGTTGTCGAGCACCACAGTTCGCAGTTGGTCGCGGCTGAGCAGCGTGCTCTCGGCGTACGACTCCTCGCCTCCGAGGATCTCGTCGGTGAGGTCCTCGGCGAGCTGGCCTGCCTCGGTAAGGAGTCCGCCGATCAGTGCGACGGACTGGTCACTGGGCCTCAGCTGTGGCTTCACGTGCGTAGTGTAGGCGCGCGGTTGTGCGCAGGCACAATACTGCGACGCAATTTCCCGCCCCCCGCCCATGGCCCAAAGTCGGGGAGCACGGTGAAATCACCGACAGTGTGTTTCACGGTGGTTTCACTCATGAGGCATGCGCACAAGTAATGGCGGATCGAAGGAGATCGTATGAACGCCTACGACGCGTCGTCGGTGCGGGTCCAGCCAGTTGCGTGCTGGTCGCCGCCCGGCCGACCGAAGGACCTCATGTACGCGTGGCGCCGAGGGAGGCCGGTGACGAGCACCTCGCTCAGAAGGTCCACCCGCCGACCGCATGCAGCCATTTGTTCACAGCCGGCTTCGACGGTGACCTGGATCAATCCTCGCTCGCGGACCCGCGCTACGGCACCGTCGCGGTGAATGCGTGAGCGCCTGGACCGTCGTGGCTGCCTGACCCCCAACGGCCAGCAGGGCACCTTCCCCGACACCCGTGCCGACGTACAGAGAGGCATCGGCGGCGTGCACAACACGCCGTCCGCCCCCGAGGCGCTGGAGCACACGACCGTGGCCCCTTCCGGCCCGCGCCGTTGTGTGGTGCGCGGAGGGCTGCCCCTGGCCCGAGACCGCGGTGACCCGTCACCAACCGCACCGCCGCCGGGCCACTGCCCGCCGACTTCATGCTGCGGGCTGATACCGAACCACTGGAGAACCACCATGCTCAATCTGGCCGTCGTCCTGGAGAACTCCGCAAGGGAACATCCCGACCGTGAAGCGCTGGTCCTGGGCGACACCCGTATGTCGTTCGCCGAAGTGGACGCGGCGGCGAGCCGCATAGCGGCTGCTCTTGCGGCACACGGCATCAGTCCTGGCGACCGGGTGGCGGTCAGCTGTCCTAACCTGCCGTACTTCCCCTTCGTCTACTTCGGTGCGCTCAAGGCAGGCGCCGTGGTCGTACCCCTCAACATCCTGCTTACCGACCGGGAGATCGCCTATCACCTGGAAGACTCCGCAGCCAAGATCTTCTTCTGCTTCGAGGGCACGGACGAACTGCCGATGGGCAAGACGGGGCTGTCCGCGTTCGATGCAGTGCCGGGCTGTGATCACTTCGTCATGATCACAGCCAACCCGCAGGCACCGGCCCCGGTCGACAGAGTGACGACGCTCACCGAGTTCACCCGCAGCTACTCGCCCGCGGTCGAAACCGCCATGACCAGTGAGACCGACACGGCTGTCGTGCTCTACACCAGTGGCACGACCGGCCGGCCCAAGGGTGCACAGCTGACCCACAGCAACATGGTCCACAATGCGCTGTTGGCCAGCCGTCAGTTCGGAATGAACCAGGACGACGTCCATCTGCTGGCTCTGCCGCTGTTCCACTCGTTCGGCCAGACGGTGCAGCTCAACGCAGCGTTCGCCAGCGGGGCGACAATCGTGCTCCTGCCCCGATTCGATGCCGCTGCCGCCCTGAAGGCAATGGAGCAGGAGAACATCACCTTTTTCGCCGGCGTACCGACCATGTACTGGGCACTGCTCAGCCATGAGGCCGCAGACCGCCACGACCTCCAGCGCATAGCGCAGAACCTCCGGATCAGCATCTCCGGCGGATCAGCGCTGCCGGTAGAGGTACTGAGGGCATTCGAAGAGCGCTTCAACGTGCCGATCCTGGAGGGCTACGGGCTATCCGAGACCAGCCCGGTCGCGACCTTCAACCCACTGGACCGGCCTCGTCGACCGGGGTCGATCGGACTGCCGGTATGGGGTGTGGAAGTGAAGGTGATCCGCAACGACGGGACGCAATGCACCGTCGACGAGCCTGGCGAGATCTGCGTACGAGGGCACAACGTGATGAAGGGATACCTCAACCGGCCCGAGGCGACAGCGGAAGCGATCGACGCGCAGGGCTGGTTCCACACCGGGGACATCGGCAAACGGGACATGGACGGCTACCTCTATGTCGTCGACCGCAGCAAAGACCTCATTATTCGGGGCGGCTTCAACGTCTACCCCCGGGAGCTGGAGGAAGTGCTGCTCACGCATCCCGACGTGAGCCTGGCCGCAGTAGTGGGGGTGCCGCACGAGAGCCAGGGTGAAGAGGTCAAGGCATACGTCATCCCCCGCGCTGGAGCCACTGTCACCGAGGAAGACCTTGTGGCATGGTGCAGGCGCAACATGGCAGGCTACAAGTACCCGCGGATCGTGGAGTTCAGGGACGTCCTGCCGATGACCGCCACCGGAAAGATCCTCAAGCGGGAACTGGCTCAGAACGCACAGCAAGGAGTCGCTGCGAGTACGAACAATCCGCCTCTTCACGAGGGAAGTTGACAGCTCCGCGCAAGCACCGATTGCGGCAGGCAAAGTGCCGGGATAGTGAACGCAGCGAAAGGTGTTCCCGCTACGTCTGGGCCGCTCGACCGCCGAACCCGGCGATGCGGTGACATCACCCGACGTCGCTCCGTCTGGAGCAGGCCAAGCGCAGTCTGATTCTCCTGGTCATCGGCGCTAACCGTGGCTGGGTGCGTAGTTGGCCAAGGTGCTCTGCAACGCGGCGCGGCAAAGGTCTACGCGGGCCCCAAGGCCGTCAGCACCCCGGGGTCGTACCACACAGCGGCTCAGCGATCAGGAGCAGGTCCGCGCGCTTGAAGACTGCCGCCTGAAAGGGGCGCCATCACGCGATGCTCGGCATCGCCCGCCTGACCGCCGCGAGTTGTTGCGCGGTGGATCGGGCCGTCCGTGCGTTTCAAGGGCAGGCCGCTGCCGCCCCGGCGGTGCGCCACGATCTCGGCCACAATCGACAAGGCCGTCTCCTCTGGTGTGCACGCGCCGAGGTCGAGGCCGATTGGCGAGTGCAACCGAGCTAGCTCCGCCTCATCGACGCCGGACTCCCGCAGAAGCGCCAGCCGTTGCAGGTGCGTGCGACGCGAGCCCATCGCGCCGATGTAGGCCGCCGGGAGTCGCAAAGCCCGCTGCAGCAATGGGACGTCGAACTTGGCGTCGTGAGTGAGTACGCAGATCACGGTGCGCGCGTCCCACACCTGTGACTCCAGGTAGCGGTGCGGCCAATCGGCGACCACCTCGTCCGCTTCGGGAAAGCGTGCGGAAGTCGCGAAGAGAGGGCGCGCATCGCACACGGTCACGTGGTAGCCGAGGTACTTCCCGATCCGTACGACGGCCGCGGCGAAGTCGATGGCACCGAAGACCACCATCCGTGGCGTTGGAGCGATCGATTCCACCAACACCGTCAATGGTTCGTCGGAACGACTGTCTTGAGCACCGATCTCGATCGTGCCCGTGCACCCTGTCTCCAGGAACGCGGCGGCCTCGGCCCGCACCGTAGCTCCAGGGCCGGATCGCCGAAGCCACCCTCAGAAGAGCCGTCTGCCCGTACGGTCAACACCCCACCCGTCAGGTCGGCTGGGCCGCGGACGACTCTCACCACTGCTGCCGCATCTGCCGCAGCCGCGATGGCAAGAGCCTCCACCAGCCCTGCGCGCTCAGTGGGGATGACGGGTTGAACGAAGATGTCCAACGCCCCGCCGCAGGTCAGGCCGACCGCGAAGGCGTCCTCGTCCGAGTAGCCAAAGTGCTCGAGCATGCAGATGCCGGACGCCAGAGCATCACGGCACAGGTCGTACACGGCTGCCTCCACGCATCCTCCCGACACGCTTCCGATGGCTGTGCCGTCGACGTCGACGGCCAGCGCGGCACCTGGTTGCCTGGGAGCGCTGCCATGGACCGCGACAACGGTTGCGACGGCGAAGGTCCGCCGCTGCTCGCACCAGCGCGACAACTGGTCAGCGATGTCCAGCACTATGTTCCTTTCCGCAATTGGCGACGGCCTGGGTTGCGCCCGTCCACCACGAAGGCTTCGCCGATACGGTCGAAGGATCCACAGCGGCGGACGTTCCGCCCTCGGCGAGGTCCAAGTCGCCGTTCCTGTGGCCGCCGAAGTTGCCTGACCTTTGCGGCGGTTCATTTCACACGTCCGGCTGGCCGACGCCGTGAGACGCCGCGACCCAGAGGTGCTTCCCGCGTCGAGTGCGGGCTGTGACGGCTGTGTGAGGTGGTGGTCACCATGCGAAGGCTTGCCTGCCAGCTGATGCAGGTGCCGCGTCACGCCCTGGGCGGTGCACTCGGTGGGTGCGTCACATGTGCGCAGCGCCCACCTTGATCGCTTCCCGGATGCGGTTGTAGGTACCGCAGCGGCAGATGTTGCGGATCTCGTCGAGGTCGGAGTCGCTGATCTCATGACCGGAAGCCTGTGCTTGCCTGACCTTGGCCACCGCCGCCATGATCTGCCCGGGTTGGCAATAGCCACACTGCGCTACGTCATACTCCAGCCAGGCCTCCTGCATCGGGTGCAGGTCCTTGCCGACGGTGTCCGGCAGGCCTTCGATCGTGGTGATCTCGTCGTCCGGCCCGACATCCTTGACTTCTACCGAGCAAGGATTGAAGGCCTTGCCGTTGAAGTGGGACGTGCAGGCTTTGCAGACATTGATGCCACAGCCGTACTTCGGCCCGGTGACGTTCAGTACGTCCCGCAGGACCCACAGCAGTCGAAGGCTGTCATTGACGTCGACGGTGACCCGCTTGCCGTTGAGGATGAAGGTGTGCTTGCTCATGATGGGCTCTCAGTAGGTGTGGCTCAGGCCGTCTGACGGGGACTCGGGAACGGGTGGAGTGAAGGGCTTGACGTCGAAGGACACCGTGTCGTGGTTGATCGGGAACCGGGAGGGCATCGTGCCGGTCGCGCGGGCATAGGCCCCCGCGACTGCAGCCACGGATGCGGCCACCCCGGCTTCGCCGGCACCACCAGGTTGCTCGGAGTCGGAATGCATCACGATGCACTCGAAATCAAAGGGGACATTCCACTGCCGGGTGTAGAAGTAGTTGTCCCAGCTGGCTTCGAGGAAGTGCCCGTCACGCAGGTGAAGGCTGCTGGTGAGGGCGAGCGCGATCCCGTCCGAGACGCCGCCCAGCATCTGGGCCTCCAGGCCCTGGGGGTTGATCACCAGCCCGGCATCCACAGCGATCACGGCCTTAGTCACCCTGGGCCCGGTGACCGCGTGGTGGATCTTGCGGTTGACGGTCTCGGCTCGACAGTCGATCTCGACGAGCACCGCGGTCGCGCCCTTGTACTCGCTGTGGATCGCGATGCCCTGCGCCATCCCGGCGGGCATCGACCTGCCCCACCTGCCAACGTCGGCGACCTTCTGCAGCACTGCCTTGACCCGGTCGTTCTTGAGGAACGCGAGCCGGAAAGCCAGCGGGTCCTTACCCATCTTTCGGGCGAGCTGGTCGACCACGAGTTCGTTGGCACACGCCACGTCCGGCGAGTAGATGTTGCGCATGCTGCCGGTGTTGAAGCGCGCGTCGGTCTCGTTGAGCAGCTGGGTGACGACGCCGAAGTTGTAAGGCAGTTCCTGGGTCAGCGTGAAGATGCTCTCGGAGAACCCAAGGCCGCCGAGCCCGGTGGGCAGCCTGTCGGCCGTGGCCGTGATCATTTCGCCGAGTCCGTGGCTGAAGTCGGTGACGACACTCGTATGCCGCTGCTCGAAGCTCAGCACTTGCCCCGCCAGGTACGTGGCCCGGATCCGCGACGTCGCCATGGGGTGCACCCGCCCCTGCCGAGGCTCGTCGGCGCGATGCCACATCAACCTGACCGGTTTGCCCATCGCCTTGGAGATCTTGGCGGCCTCGATGGCGGGGTCAGCGAAGAGCTTGTGTCCGAACGATCCTCCGCCGGTGACCACGTTGACGGTGACCGCGTTCTGCGGCAGGCCGACGGCCTTTGCGATGTCGCCCTGCGCCACGATCGGCACCTTCAGTCCGGCCCACACCGTTGCCCGGTCCGATCGGACGTCGGCGATCGCGCAGTTCGGCTCGAGCGCGGCGCTGCTGCGGAACATGAACGTGAAGTCCGCCTCCACCCTGCGCGCCAGTACAGGGACCTTCGGGACCGCCAGCGGCAACTCGGCCTTTCTCAGCCGAGCCAGGATCGACTCGTCGGACTCGCCCTCGACCGGGCCCGGGTTCCACTGCACGTTGAGGGCACGCACTGCGTCGATGCACTGCCCGAATGTCTCCGCGCGAACAGCGACACCCGTGTCGACCATCGCGACATCCGTTACGCCCGGCATGGCAAGCACCGTGGCTCGGTTACCAACAGACTTCGGCGAGCCGTTCAAAGTTGGCGGGCGGCAGACCATGGTCGGCAACGCATCCGGCAGGTGCAGGTCCAGCGTGAATTTCTTCTCCCCCGTAACCGCACGTCGGGCGTCCTCGCGCCGGTGGGGCTTGCCGATCACCGAGAAGCTCGAAGTGTCCTTGAGCTCGACCTCTACGGCCTTGACGGTACGGCTGGCGGCCTTGGTTGCCAGCGAGCCGTAAGTCACTGACGACCCGTCAGGCGCGGAGATCACACCCATCTTGGACTTCAGCAGCTCCACGGCCGAGCCGAGCTCGATCGCCGCAGCTTCCAGCAGTGCCTTCCTGGCGATCGCCGCGGCGACTCGTACAGGTGTGAAGGTCGAGACCGTGGTGTTCGATCCGCCGGTGAGCTGGTTGAACATCAACTCGGGTCGGGCCGGCGCCAAGCCCACGTGCACCTTGTCGACCGGCAGGTCGAGTTCCTCGGCGATGATTATCGCTGTCGAGGTGGTGATTCCCTGGCCGACTTCCATTCGCGGAAGCTCGAACGACGCGGTGCCGTCATCGTGGATCACGATCTTGATCAGCGCGGACGTGGGGCGCGCGGCGTCAGTCTGCAAATCCTCGAGATCGTACAGTTCCGGGATCTGGGGTACTGAGCGCACTGCTGCACGAGCAGGTGTGCCCAGCCCGAGGTCGGCGGCCACGGCAAGTGTGGCTCCACCCAGCACATAGCCAACGAACGCGCGGCGGCCGACCCGCGCGCGCTCACCGCCGCCGGTGGTGCGGCCACTGTTGTCAGGGACGTTGGTCATCGGCCGTTCCTTTCCTATCCCGCTTGTCCGCTCTCGAGATCGACCGGCAGTTACGTTTCAGGGACCGCGCGGCAGGGAGCACTTGGCACAATTAGTTGTCGGCTCTCGATCGGCGAGCGGAGCAGAGCCTAGAGCTGCTCAAAGTCCTGGTCTCTAGGCCGAGCACCAGCGAAGCAGGGCGGCAGGTTGTGCGTGAGCACAGCGGGAAGCGGCTATTCGCACAAGATGAGAGTGCAACGAGGAGGCAGTGAAAGCAGACGGTGAAATGAGCCGTCCGAGGCATGTGGGGCCCGGGGAACCCGCCAGTTCCCTGATCGCCGGAAGACGAAGTGCGCTGGCCTTCGGCGTTGTCGTCCTGAGCTCTTTCGTGCTTTAACGGTGTCCAGACCAGCCGCGGCCGTATTCCAGGGGCGCACAGTTGCGCGGTCTGCAGGGCAACGAAGAGCTTCGAAAAAGCAGTCCGCACCTTCGGTTTGTCGGCGAGTTGGCCCTGTCCGGCGGATCATTGGCGGAGCCCTGATCGGGTCGTTGTAGCCGTGACGGTGCTGTGGAGGGTGTAGCGCTTTTTGTATCGGGTGGCGACAGCGTGGGACTTCTTGAAGTGATTGACGGTTCTGTCGAACTCGTTGCCGTGCTTGTAGATCCCGCCCGTTGAAGCCGGTAGGTCGGGCGGCAGTTCAGGTCAACGGAGCACGCTGACGCCGTCGACTGCCAGGCTCGGCATCAGTGGGTAGCGGGAACAGCATGCAGGTGCTGGTGGCGTGGGCGAGTAGGCGGTCCGCCGCATCGACCAAATGGGCCTGGGCAAGGGCGGTCTGGCTTCCGCTGTTGATGACCGTGCCGATGGCGCGGACCGTGCCTGTGTCCAGGGTGACCCGCCGAAGGAACTTCACTGTCAGGTCCAGTGATGTGTATGCCATGCCCTGTGGCAGCGTCGACTGGACGGCGCAGCCTGCCGCCGAGTCGAGCAGCGTGGCGTAGACCCCGCCGTGCATGCTGCCGATGGGGTTGTAGTGCTCTTCTCCTGGTGTCAGTGAGAACACCACGCGCCCCTTCTCCACCTCCTGCAGTGCGAAGCCCAGTGTGGCGCCCACTGGGGCCGTGGGCAGGACGCCGGCCTGCAGCTCACGTAGGAAGTCCAGCCCGGAGGTGCGCCCGGCGGCAGCTGCGGTGAGTGCCGGGTCCCCCCAGTCGTATGTGCGTGTCCGTCCCACGATCTTGCTCCTCCCGGTCTGCTCTCCAGGGGAAGCTAGCCTCCTGCCCCCTGACTGTCAATCTTGAAGCCAGGCGGTACGCTGGCGGGATGGAGTGGCTTGAGGCGAGCACCGAGAACTGTCCGGTTCAGATCTCGCTGGGTGTGGTCGGAGAGAAATGGACGTTGCTGATCCTGCGCGACGCCTGCAACGGCGTCCGCCGCTTCGACGACTTCCGCCGCCACATCGGTCTGTCGGAGGCGATCCTCAGCAACCGGCTCCGGAAGCTGACCGCCGCCGGCATCTTGAAGACCGAGCCCTACCGGGAGCCCGGCAGCCGATCCCGCAACGAATACCGTGTGACCCGCAAGGGGTGGGATCTGTGGCCCGTCCTCGTGGCGTTGAAGCAGTGGGGAGAGGCCTACGGTGACGACTCGTCAGGGCCGGTTCTCGACCTTCGGCACGACGAGTGCGGCGCCCCTGTGAGGGTGGTTGTCGAGTGCACCGAGGGGCACACCGAGCTGACCCCCTCCGAGGCGACCGCCATGCCGGGCCCCGGCGCCCGGATGCGCTGACATGACGGAGTCTGAACAACTGGGCGCCCGTCGTGGGCATCAGGTGCGTGGACCCATGACGGAAAACCCGAAGGAGCGCGTCGCAAACGGGTGCGCCAGCTCAACCTCTCCGTCCTTGAGGACCACGTTGCGGGTGTCGGCGAGCTCTCTCAGCGCGAGGTCGTACCCCTCGAACGTGATGCCCACCTGGGCGGTGATCGATTCACGGGAGGGAATGACCCCGCGGGTTGCGAGGTGCGTGTAGATCGCCAAGCGGGTGCGCTCCGCAGCATCGCTGAGGGTCATGCTCGTTCCCGTCTACCTCCATCGTTGGCCGGTGCCCTGCACGTTGCATGTGTGCGCTCTCAGAGCGCCGGCGCGCACCCGGTCACTCCTCGCTATCGGGTGCGGGCGGCGCTGGTGCGAACTCCACCTGCGTCGGCTCCACGAGCGTGCCGGACTCCGCGACGAAGGACACCCGGACGCGACGGCGGGAGCCGCTCACGAAGGGCAGAGCCTTCAAGGGCTTGGTAGACGGGAGATGCTCGTCGCCCCACTGCTGCAGAGCGGCCACGACGAGTTTGAGCTCCTCTCCTGCCGGAGTAAGGGCGTAGGAGTCTCGGGTCCGCTGACCAGGCTGTCGGTAGGGGATCTTCTCCATGATGCCGTGCTCGACCAGGCTTGCCAGGCGGGCACTGAGGACATCAGTGGCGATGCCGAGCCTGTCGCGGAACTCCGCGAACGTACGCCGCCCGAGAAGTGCTTCCCGGAGAAGGAGGAAAGTCCACGGGTCGTTCAGCACCGCGAGGCTCCGAGTGATCGCGCACGAGCTGACGAGCGCGTCGGAGAGAGCTTTGGACCGCGGAGCCATGCCCTCATCGTACTTTGACTCGCCCTGGCCAACTCAGCTGCCGATCACCAACTCAGGTGCCGATCAGCGACTCGGTCGTGCGCGTGACCGCCTTCTTCCTGGCGCCACACGGCCGCATCCGCTGGAGACGCTGGCTCCAATTGACGTACCCCGGGCTATCCCGGATGGAAGGCGCCAGTGATGGCTCGCCGTGAGGGGCGTCCCGAACCTCACAGGGCAGTACACCTAGCGCTCGCACATGGTGAGTTGGCTTAACCAACTCAGATGCTAGGGTCGCGCTATGGCATTGAAGGAGGACGTGGGTGAACGCTCCCGGAAACCCCGGGATTTGGGCAGCCGGGCGTCCTTTTTCGCTGCGGCTGCCACGCTCGCTCTGTCGTTGTGGTCCAGTGGCGCACCGAGCGTGCTCTATCCGCTGTACGCGGAGGCATGGGACCTGACGCCGCTCGTCGTCACCTCGGTCTTCGCGACTTTCCCCGTTGCGCTGATCGTCACGATGACGCTCCTCGGTGATCTTTCGGATGCGATCGGCCGACGGCGAGTGATGATGTGGGGAGTCGTGCTGATCGCTGCGTCCGCTGGGGTCTTCGCGCTCGCGCCCGCGGTCTCCTTCCTGTTCGTCGGCAGAGTGCTCCAGGGTGTCGGCGCCGGCCTGGCGATGGGCGCCGCAAGTGCCGCGCTCTGGGAGAACAACAACTCGTCGAATCCGAGACTGGCCAGCTCCGTTGCGACCGTCTCGACGTCGACAGGGCTTACGCTCGCGCTCGCGCTGTCGGGTGCCCTCGCGCAGTTCGCCCCCCTGCCGCTGGTGTGGAGCTACATCGTCCTGCTCGTGCTCGCCGTCGCGACCGTGGGTGTCCTCGCTGCGGCACCCGACGATCGCGGCGCGAACGTCCGCAGGTGGCGGCCCCGTCCACTGCGACCTGCGCCGGGTATCCGCCTCCCGTTCGCGATCGCCACCCTGTCGGTCGCGCTCGCGTACTGCATGGGCGCGGTGTTCCTGTCTCTTGGCGCGCACATGATCCGGCAGTTCGCACAGACCGACGATCTGTTCGTCATCGGTGTCCTGCTCGCGTGCTCATCGGCGGCCATCGGCGTCACCGGTCTGTTCCTGGGCCGGGTCCCGGCGTATCGAGCAGCGCGGATCGGCGCGGTGAGTTCCCTCGTCAGCCTCGGCCTGATGGCGCTCGTCGCGGGGACAGGCTCGATCGTGCTGCTCCTGGCCTGGTGTTGTGTCGGCGGTGCGGCATACTCGTTCGCTTTCACCGGCGGACTCGGCGTCATCAACCACGCCGCTCCTGGCGGCCACCGCGGAGCCACACTCTCTCTGCTCTACCTCTTCGCCTACCTCCTCCAGGCAGGCACCGCCGTGAGCGTCGGCGCCCTCGCCACGGCGTTCGGTCTCGGCATCGCCATCACAGCGGCTGCCGCTTTTCTCACACTCATCTGTTTGACGGTCCTCACGCTCGCAAGGACCCTGCCCAAGGCTGAGCGGTCGAAATGACCCGCGCTACGTGAGCGCTGACGCGCTCGGGAGGGGGTATCGGCACTTTCCTCGACACAGGTCCGCGCCCGCGGCCGCGGTTCCAGCGGCGCGCTCACCGCCCCGAAAAAGGGGCACGCCCCACTGCCGGTATTGGTCGATGAAGGCCCGGTCCGCTCACGATGCGAGGAATTCAAGTACCTGTGAGACGAATTCGTCGTGGTACTGGAAGATCCCTCCGTGTCCGGCGTCGGGGTAGAGGGGTACGAGTTCGCCCTGGGGCAGCCGTGCGGCCAGGTCGAGTGTGTTCTCACTCGGTACCATCCGGTCGCTCTCGCCGTTTGCCACCAACGCCGGATGGTGAATGCGCGACAGGTCTGCCGGCGTCTGGAGGCCCCATCGGCGGATGGCCTTCAACTGGGCACGGAACGACCACAGTGCCATGGCTTTATCGCGGTCGTCTGTGCGCTCCTTCAACCGTTCCAGGAAGGCGCGCCCTGCCCGTCGGCCGCCCTCGGTGTCGGTGAAGAAGAGGAACTGCTTCGGATCCTGGCGGGTCAGGGCTCCTTTCAGCACGGCTCGGATGGTGACCGGCGTGACCTTGTCGATGCCGGGGCCTCCGGCGGGACCCGTGCCCGCGAGGATGAGTTTGCGCACGAGGTGCGGTTCCTCTGCTGCGATGACCTGGGCGATGAAGCCGCCCATAGACAGGCCGAGCCAGTCGGCCTGGTCGAACCCGAGGGCCCGGATGAAGAGCACGGCGTCGTGGGCCATCGCCTCGATGGTGTCGGGCGTGGAGCCGCCTGACGCACCGACTCCGCGGTTGTCGAAGGTGATCACTGGGCGTCGGGCGGCGAGTCCGTCGATCACGCGTGGATCCCAGTTGTCGAGGACAGCGGCCAGGTGGTTGAGGAAGATCAGCGGTACGCCGTCCTTGGGGCCGTGCTGCCTGTAGGCGAAGTCGACGCCGCGTACGGACACTGATCGAGTCGGTGCGCTCTTGTACGACGACGGGGTGGGGGTGGGGGAACTGTGTCGTGCACTCATGACCGGGTCCTAGGGATAGTGAGGGGTGCGGGATCTTCTCGTTGCCCAAGCAGGTCTTCACCGGTTGTCCGGCGAGGGATTGTCCTCACGTCATCGCGACGACGACCTTGCCGGCTTTCGCGCGGCCCGTCTCGACGTACTCCATGGCCTCCCGGGTCTCCTCGAACGGGAAGACACGGTCGAGGACGGGGCGGATCTTCCCGGCGTCGATGAGCGGCGTTAGTTCGCGCAGTTGGTCGCCGCTTGCCTTCATGAACAGGAACGAGTACGTCACGTTGCGATGCTTGGCGCGGCGCCGGATCTTGAAGCTCAGCGCGCTCATCGCCAGCCGGAGGATCGCGTTCGTGCCCAGCTCGCGGGCGAAGGCCGCGTCGGGAGGGCCTGCGAGGCTGATGACCTTCCCGCCGGGCTTGAGTACCCGCAGGGACTTCTCGAGCGTCTGGCCGCCGAGGGTGTCCAGGACGACGTCGTAACCGTCGAGGACCGTCTCGAAAGTCTGCTGCTTGTAGTCGACGGCGACGTCCGCGCCGAGTTCCTTCACCAGGTCGATGTTGGCCGTGCCCGCAGTGGTGGCGACGTGTGCGTCCAGCTGTTTGGCCAGCTGGATGGCGGTGGTGCCGACGCCGCCGGAGCCCGCATGGATGAGGATTTTCTGGCCTGGCCGCACCTGTGCCCGTTCGACCAGCGCCTGCCATGAAGTCAGGGCGACCAGGGGAATGGAGGCGGCCTCCGCCATGGTGAGCTTGGCCGGTTTGATCGCCACGTCGTCCTGGCGGACGGCGATGAGTTCGGCGAACGTGCCGATGCGGTCCTTGTCGGGCCGTGCGTAGACCTCATCGCCCACCGCGAACCGTGTGACGGCCGATCCCACCTGGACGACCACCCCGGCGAGGTCGTTGCCCAGGATGAGCGGGAGTCGGTACGGCAGGATCGCCTTGAATTCCCCGTCGCGGAGCTTGAGGTCGAGCGGGTTGACGCTCGCCGCGTGGATGCGGACCAGGACGTCGTCGGCACCCACCCGCGGGTCGGGCATCTCGCCGGCGCGCACCCCGTCCTTGTCGCCGTACCGCTCGATCACGAAGGCCTTCATCGTCGTCTCCGTTTCTCGTCCGTGCGGGGACGGGTTTCTTGTTCATTCTGGGTTTTCTTCCGTTGCAGGGCACTTTTGTGGCGTTTGTCAGAATGTCCTGGAGCCCAATCTGATGCGGCGGGCGGCCATCACCGCGGCGGCAGCTGACGCAGGCCTCAGGAGCGGCCCCGCTGCCGGTGGCCGGTCGGCGTGCCGGCGGCGTCATGCCACCGGTGCGGCCGGGGGGACGATGCGGCTGGAATCGCCTCCCTGGACGCCGTCGAGGGAGGCGGTGATCTTCTCGTGGGGAGTTCCGAGGGGCACCGTGCTGACTTCGGACAGGCGGGCGAAATGCTCGGGGGCCATCTGGACGTCGAGAGTGCTCAGGTAGCTGTCGAGCTGGGTGAGGTTGCGCGGACCGATGATCGGGATGAGGGAGGTCGCGAACTGGGCGGCACGCTCCCGTACCCAGGCCACCGAAAGCTGGGCAGGCGTCACGCGGATCTCTTCGGCGATGGTCAGAACAGCATCGATGACGGCGGTCTTCTGGTCGGTGTTCTCCGTGTGGATGACCGCGCCCAGGTCACTGAGGCGCCCCTCGGTGCTGCGTCGGTACTTTCCGGTGAGCAGTCCACCACCGAGCGGGGACCACAGGGCGGCGCCGAGCCCGAGGCTCTCGGCCATGGGCAACAGCTCGCGGTCGGCGGTCCGCTCGACGAGGCTGTACTCGTTCTGGATGCCGACGATGGGCGCCCAGTTCTTCAGGTCCGCGAGGGTCACGGCCCGGGAGACACGCCAGGCGGGGAAGTTGGACAGGGCGGCGTGGTGGATCTTGCCGGTACTCACCAGGTCGTCGAGCCCGCGCAGGATCTCTTCGATGGGGGTGAGCTGGTCGGGGAAGTGCACCCAGAGCAGGTCGATGTAGTCGGTGTTCAGGCGCTTCAGGCTGGCCTCCACCGAGGTGACCATGGTCTTGCGGCTGTTGCCCGTCCTGGAGACGCTCGGCTGCGCCGCCGCCCCGAGGGCGAACTTGGTGGCCAGGACGAAGTGGTCCCGGTCGGTGAAGACGAACTTTCCTGTCAGCTCTTCCGACTCGCCGAACTGGTAGGTGTCCGCGGTGTCGAGAAAGGTGCCGCCTGCTTCGGCGAATCGGTCGAAGATGCGGCGCGCCTCGTCCGGCTCGGCGCCGGCTCCCCATCCGGTGCCGAAGTTCGCCGTGCCGAGCGCGTACTCGGACACGCGCAGCCCGGTCCGATGTCCGAAGGTCGTGTAACGCATCAGGTTCGTCCTCACTCCAGGAAATCGATAGCGGGGAGGCCGTGCGGCGAGGCGTGCCTCACGCCGCATTCGGCGAATCAGCCAGGCTCTGCCTGACGTACCGCGTGACCTCGTCGGCGAGGATTTCCGGCAGGCCCGTCTCGATGCCGCGCAGGGCCTGTGCGGCGACATCGGCGGGGTCGGTCTTCTGATCGGCGGGCACGCCGGCGGCCATGTCGGTGTCCATGTATCCGACGTGCAGCGCCGAGACGGTGATGCCGCGGGGCGCCAGTTCCTCGCGCGCCGCGTCGGTCAGCGCCCAGGCCGCGGCCTTGGCCGCGGCATAGGACCCCAGGCCCGCGGGGTGCAGCCAGGACAGGACGGACAGAACGTTGAGTACGCTGCCGCCGCCGTTGCCCTCGATGACAGGGGTGAAAGCCCGCGTCACGGCGAGCAGACCGAAGAAGTTCGTCTCCATCTCCAGGCGCACCGCGTCCAGGCCGCCCGCGATCAGTGGCGTGGCGGTGGAGATGCCCGCGTTGTTCACCAGAAGCGTCGCGTCAGATGCGGTGCGGGCCGCGGCCCGAATCGACTCCTCGTCAGTCACGTCCAGCCGCAGCGGGGTGACCTCCAGCAGGTCCACCGTTTCCGGGCGGCGAGCCGCCGCGTACACCTTCGCTCCGCGCTCCAGAAGCTGAGTGGCCAGATGCCGCCCGAGCCCACGATTGGCGCCGGTGACCACCGCCACCGCGTCCTTCAGTTCCATGCCTGCCTCCCAGCGTTGCCGACGCTGCTGAGCCGTCGCGCAATTTAGATTACGATGGCAATCTAAAGCCTAGCCTAGAATAGATGCCAATCAACATCCAATCGGGAGGTGGCTGATGGGCCGCGTATCGCAGGCGCAAGCGAAGGAGAACCGTCGGCGGATCGTGGAAACCTCCTCCCGGCTGTTCCGGAAGCAGGGCACCCACGTCAGCGTCGCCGACGTCATGAAGGCGTCCGGCCTGACGCACGGCGGCTTCTACAAGCAGTTCGCCTCCAAAGAGGCGCTCATCGACGAAGCCACCGCCCACGCGTTCGACGAACTCACCCGGCTCCGCAACGACGGACTCGAGCAGCACGCCGGACAGCGCGAGGCCGCCCAGCAGGCGCTGATCGACACCTACCTCTCCATCGAGCACCGCGACAGTGCGGCAGACGGATGCCCCGCCGCCGCGCTGGCCACCGACATGGCGCGCGAACCAGGAGATCGCGAGGCCCGCCGCGTCTACACGGAGGGAGTGGGCGACTTCGCTGAGTGGCTCGCTACCGGGGACCAGGACGGCGTCACCCGGCTGTGCACCATGCTCGGCGCACTCGTCCTAGCCCGAGCCACCAAGGGCTCGCCACTCTCCGAGGAGATCCTCACCGCCGCACGCGCAGCACTGACGGCGACCAGCTGATCAAGGGATCAGGGGACACGATGCCGGGCAGCACACAAAACCTGGTTCCCGCGCGAACTTCCTTCGACTCCAGAAGGCGGTGAAAGGACCGGGACTGCGACGCCCCGACTATCGTCGACCTCTACCCACATGCGAAGCACGGCTTCAGCGACAGTGCCCGGCACGGTGAACATGCCAACCTGGAGGCCTGGGAGTCCCGCACCGCGACCATGTGACTTGATAAACGCGGACCCGTCTTCCTTCGGCACTGTTCCAAGCGGACGCCGGATAATCGACGAGCCGCCCGCACCCGCTCGAGAGTGGGTGCGGGCAAGTGGCCCGGCGTCAGCGCCGGAGGTCCAGGCAGAGGGCTGCGACCATGGAGCGTGCGGGCGCGCACGACGGCTGCGTTGCGTCGGCAGCACCAGCCTCGCCGCACCCCCGACTCGCCCCGCCACCGCGGCGTGCGGCCCTTGGGAGCGGAGGGCGACGGCCGGTGCAGCCGAATGGCCGGAGACTCGGTGAGGCGCAGCAGCATGTCGTACAGCAGCACGACTTTGATCCCACATCGGTGACCTCCCAGGGGTCGGCCTCTGCGTGGGGTTCTGCCACCGTCGGCCTGCAGAGCCAGCGGTGGCCGCTGCCGGCCGAGATCTTCTAGTTCCCGTGCATCCCATGCGTGCGGCCTGCCTGCGCAATGAGCTCAGTGTGCACGCGCCTGTGCGGGGCGCGCTGGGGCCGGGAGGCTGATTCGACGGTACGTGAGCTACAGGAGGCCGACATGGACAGACGTGGGGGTTGGAGCAGCAGGCAGGGCTTGGGCGAGGGGGCGGGGCGATGTCACGGCCAGATGCACAGAAGCGGGCATTCGGAGCGGGCCGGCGTTGCGGCGGATTTGGCGGGGGAGTTCGGGGCGGAGCTTGTGCGGGCTTTGCGTGCGGGGCTGGCTCCCGGCCGTGCCGGTGCATACGGTTCGCGCGGGCCGTCGCAGCTGAGTTGGTATGCGTTCGCAGTGAACTACGCACAGGCGCACTGGTTGGGGCGGGCGGCACACACCCGGCGGGAGAACAGCGAGGCTCTGGCGGCCATCACGAGGGCGATGTTGGTCGACCTGCCGGGTCGCCCCGAGGAGTCGCTTCTGCACCGTTCGCTGCAGGGATGGGCATTCGTCGTACCTGGGCCTCAGGAACGCGAAGTCCCCGCACAGGCACGGTTGGTACTGGACTGGGTAGCCAAGGCATCCCGGCCGCTGATCGACCTGCACGACCCGGCCGTGGCCCGCGGCGTGCTTGATGCACTCCGCCGCAAACGCGACGGGACGGCCGCGGCCCGGGAGACCTGGCGGCGTAAACGGAAGGTGCTGGTGAGCGCTTTGTACTACGCCGTCGAACAGGGCGAGTTGGGCAGTCATCCACTCGACAACATCCGGGCCGGAATATCGCGGCAGGTAACCACGGTCGATCCTCGTGTGGTCGTCAACCCTCAGCAGGCGCGAACACTGATCACCGCCGTCTCCTACGTCGGCACCCATCACCGGGCGCGCGGGCGGCGGCTCGTCGGCTTCTTCGCCGGCATGTACTACGCCGGACTGCGTCCGGAAGAGGCAGCCGGGGTGGTAGTGACCGACTGCGTGCTGCCCACCGGCGGTTGGGGCCGGCTGGTCGTCAACCGCGCCCTGCCGCAGGTGGGCAAGAAGTGGACTGACAACGGGCGCCGCCACGACGAACGTGGGCTGAAGAACCGCCCGGCAGGTGAGACCAGGGTCGTGCCCCTTCCTCCGCACCTCGTCGCCCTGTGGCGCGAGAGCATCAACACCTTCGGGGTCGCTGAGGACGGCCGCCTGTTCTTCACCGAGCGCGGGGACATCATCGGCTCCACCTCGTACTACAGAGTCTGGAGCGAAGCCCGAACGCTCGCACTGCCGCCGCAACTCGTGGCGTCCCCGCTCGCCGCGAAGCCTTACGATCTGCGGCACTCGGCCCTGTCCACCTGGCTGTGTTCAGGAGCAGACCCGGCTGAGGTGGCGCAGCGCGCCGGCAACAGCATCGACGTTCTCCTCTCGCGCTACGCGAAGTGCCTGTATGACCGGCAATCCATCACCAACCAGCGCATCGAGCACCTCCTGCGTGCCTACGATCCGCCTTCTGCGGACGACGAAACAGCTGCTGATTCGCCTGAGCAGTGACCCGTCAGACCGTGCGCGTTTTCCGCGGAGCTGAAGAAAATGCGCTGGTCAAGCCGCTGATGGCTTTCTTGGCGCAGCTGAACGTAATCCTCGCGACTGGCGGAGCAGTGACTGCTTCATGCTGGCGCCATCAAGCGCGCTGAGCTGGAAGGATGCCGCAGCACACCTCGCCGTCGGCCCGCACCATGCGGTAGTCGGAAAAAGAGAAACGGTCCAAGAACCGTTTGCCTTTTGGCATGAACACGAAAAATCCTGACCCGCATTTCTGCTGGTCAGGACCCTTGATTGGAAGTACCCCCGGCAGGATTCGAACCTGCGCACACGGCTCCGGAGGCCGTTGCTCTATCCCCTGAGCTACGGGGGCTCGTCGCGCTGTGAGCGGCGACAAGAGGAACAGTACCAGCTCGGTGGTGCTGCACCGGAACCCCGTTTCCCGGGCCCGGAGTTACCGGCGAGGGTCGCCTCAGGCCGCGCTCCGCAGGGGTGGAAAAGGGCAAAAGCCGGACGCCGGGGGAGGGGTGAGCCTAGGCTCTGTGTGTGCCAGGTATGTCCGGCCGGGTTCTTGTCGTGGACGACGACAAGGTCATCCGGCAGCTGATCAAGGTCAATCTCGAGCTGGAAGGTTTCGAGGTGGTGACCGCTGCCGACGGTGTCGAGTGCCTCGACATCGTGCAGGGTGTCCGGCCGGATCTCGTCACGCTGGACGTCGCCATGCCCCGCCTCGACGGGCTGCGGACGGCCGAGCGGTTGCGCTCCGACCCCCGTACGCGCCACATCCCGGTCGCGATCGTCAGCGGCCACACGAAGATCGACGGTGAGGGCGGCGAGGAGCCCCCCGTCGACGCCCTGCTGGCGAAGCCCTTCGAACCGTCCGAACTGGTTGCGATGGTGCGGCAGTTGACCGGACGGGCAGAGGGCGGCGAGTCACGGCGCGGCGATGCGGACGAAGCGGACGAACAGGAGCCGGCCGGTTGGCCGGCCGGCCGCTGAACCTCTGCCCGCGCTCCCCGCCCCGCTCGAACACGCCCCACGCCCGACGTCCCACGCCCCTCGGTACCGCCGTCACCAGCGGTGACGGACGCACATCGCTCGCGCCCCCCGATGCGGCACCGCGCCCGCCCGGAGCGGAATCCGGTTCGCGCCGACCCACCCCCTCTCCCATACGCTTGCCCTGTGACACCCGCCCAGCTCTCCCGCACCGTGCTGCACGTAGTACGCCGTGCCGCGGCGGAAGGTGAGCTGGGAGCGGTACGGGGAAGCAGCGATCTGCCACAGCGGGTGACGGTCGAGTCGCCACCGCGGCGTGGGCCCGGTGACTACGCGGTGAGTGTGGCCTTCCGGCTCGCCGGTCCGTCGGGCATGGCGCCGTACGACGTGGCGCGGGTGCTGCTGGCCAGGCTCGCGCGGCAGGACGGAATCCGCACGGCGGAGATCGCCGGAGGCGGCTTCCTGAACGTCACCCTCGACGACCGTGCGAGGGCCGAGCTCGTGGCGGAGCTGACCCGGACGTCCAGCTCCAGCTCCGCCTCCGGCCTTGGTGACCCCGCGGCCGGTTCCGCCCTCGGCACCCCCGCCCCCGACGCCCCCGCCGCCGACATCGCGCACTGGACCGCAGCCACCGGCGATGCCCCGGCCGCGCTCGCCGTACGTACGTCGCAGTCGAGCCCTCTCTTCCGCGTGCAGTACGCACACGCACGAGCGTGCGCTCTGTCGCGTAACGCCCGTGACCTGGGGTTCCGCGGTGAACCGCACGCCTACGCGGATGCCGGACAAGAACCGGCGGCCCGTTCCGTCTACGGCACCGGCGGCGCGGCCCTGCTCGCGCTGCTCGCGGATCACCGGCGGGTCAGCGAGCAGTCCGATCCGGCCCGCCACGCACGCCATCTCGTCGCGGTCGGTGACGCCTTCTTCGACTTCCACGACCAGTGCCCGCCCCTGCCCAGCGGCGACGAGAAACCCGGGGCCGCCCACCGCGCCCGGCTGGCTCTCGTCGAAGCCACCGGGACGGTGCTGGCAGGCGGCCTGACCCAGCTCGGCGTAAGCGCGCCCGCGCATCTGTGAGACCGGAGCGAGCCCCCGAGTCCATGCCCTCCGTGACGTCCCAGAACCTCCGAGACACCCCAGCGTCTTTCGAGAAACCCCAGAGCCCTCCGACACACATCCCAGACTTCGTACACCCGCAAAGGACCACGATCAGCGTGAACACGTACACGGCTGTGAGGACGACGAACCTCCCCGGTGAGAGCGAGGCCACCGCATGAGCCGCTCCGCGCACCCCGCAGGCCCCCGGCACGCCGACGTGCTGCCCGAGGGCCACTACACCGCACCCCCCGCCGACCTCAACGCGCTCGACCCCCGCGTCTGGCCGAAGACCGCCGGCCGCACACCGGCCGGCTCGGTCACCGTCGGCGGCCTCGACGTCAGGGATCTCGCCGAGGAGTTCGGCACCCCTCTCTACGTCCTCGACGAGGCCGACTTCCGTGCCCGCTGCCAGGCTTGGCGGGACGCCTTCGGCCCGGACGCCGACGTCTTCTACGCGGGCAAGGCCTTCCTCTCCCGCGCCGTCGTGCGCTGGCTGACGGAAGAGGGGCTCAATCTCGACGTCTGCTCCGGCGGTGAACTGTCCGTCGCCCTGGCCGCCGGCATGCCCCCCGAACGGATCGCGCTGCACGGCAACAACAAGTCGTCGGCCGAGATCCAGCAGGCCGTCGAGGCGGGCGTCGGGCGGATCGTGCTGGACTCCTTCCAGGAGATCGCCCGCGTCGCGCACATCGCCGACCGGCTCGGCAGGCGCCAGCCCGTCCAGATCCGCGTCACGGTCGGCGTCGAGGCACACACGCACGAGTTCATCGCGACGGCGCACGAGGACCAGAAGTTCGGCCTCGCCCTCGCCGAGGGTCAGGCCGCCGAGGCCGTACGGCGCGTACTGAAGCTGGACAGCCTCCAACTGGTCGGCATCCACTCCCACATCGGCTCGCAGATCTTCGACACCTCGGGCTTCGAGGTCGCCGCGCACCGCGTCGTCGGGCTGCTCACCGACATCCGCGACGAACACGGCCTGGAGCTGCCCGAGATCGACCTCGGCGGCGGCCTCGGAATCGCCTACACGCCCGAGGACGACCCGAGCGAGCCGCACGACATCGCCGCCTCGCTCCGGGAGATCGTCGGCCGCGAGTGCCGCGGCGCCGGTCTGGCCGTGCCGCGCCTTTCCGTCGAGCCGGGCCGTGCGGTGGTCGGGCCCTCGGCCTGCACGGTGTACGAGACGGGCACGGTCAAGGAGCTGCCGGGCCTGCGTACGTACGTGAGCGTGGACGGCGGCATGTCGGACAACGTCCGCACGGCGCTCTACGACGCGGAGTACAGCGTCTCGCTGGCCTCGCGGACCTCGACCGCCGAGCCCATGCTCTCCAGGGTCGTCGGCAAGCACTGCGAGAGCGGCGACATCGTCGTACGGGACGCGTTCCTGCCGGCCGACCTGGCCCCGGGCGACCTGCTGGCCGTGCCGGCGACCGGCGCGTACTGCAGGTCGATGGCGAACAACTACAACCACGCGCTGCGGCCGCCGGTCGTCGCGGTGAGGGACGGGGAGGCGCGGGTGATCGTCCGACGGGAGACGGAGGAGGATCTCCTGCGACTGGATGTCGGTTAGCGAGACATTCGTCCCACATGTTGGAACGAGCGTGGAATCTCCGTACCCGTACGTGAGACTGACAGCACAGGAAATGACGAGAGGCGAGGTCGGATGATGCGTACGCGTCCGCTGAAGGTGGCGCTGCTGGGCTGTGGGGTCGTCGGCTCAGAGGTGGCACGCATCATGACGACGCACGCGGACGATCTCGCCGCCCGCATCGGCGCCCCCGTGGAGCTCGCCGGCGTCGCCGTGCGCCGCCCCGACCGCGTACGCGAGGGCGTCGACCCGGCGCTGGTGACCACGGACGCTGCGGCGCTCGCCCGGCGCGAGGACATCGACGTCGTCGTCGAGGTCATCGGCGGTGTCGAACCGGCCCGCAGGCTCATCACCTCCGCCTTCGAGCACGGAGCGAGCGTCGTGACCGCGAACAAGGCCCTGCTCGCCGAGGACGGCCCCTCCCTCCACGAGGCCGCGGAGAAACACGGCAACGACCTCTACTACGAGGCGGCGGTCGCCGCGGCCATCCCGCTGGTACGGCCGCTGCGCGAGTCCCTGGCCGGCGACAAGGTCAACCGCGTCCTCGGCATCGTCAACGGCACCACGAACTTCATCCTCGACCGGATGGACTCCACCGGCGCCGGATACGGCGAGGCCCTGGACGAGGCAACCGCGCTCGGCTACGCGGAGGCCGACCCCACCGCCGACGTCGAGGGCTTCGACGCCGCAGCAAAGGCCGCCATCCTCGCCGGAATCGCCTTCCACACCCGCGTCCGTCTCGACGACGTGCACCGCGAGGGCCTCACCGAGATCACCGCGGCGGACATCGCCTCGGCGAAGCGCATGGGCTGCACGGTCAAGCTGCTCGCCATCTGCGAACGGGCGGCCGACGGCCGCTCGGTGACCGCGCGCGTGCATCCCGCGATGATCCCGCTGAGCCATCCGCTCGCAGGCGTCCGCGAGGCCTACAACGCGGTGTTCGTGGAGTCGGACGCCGCGGGCCAGCTGATGTTCTACGGGCCGGGCGCGGGCGGCGCACCCACGGCCTCCGCCGTGCTGGGCGACCTGGTGGCCGCCTGCCGGAACAAGCTCAACGGGTCGAGGGGCCCCGGCGAATCGGCGTACGCGCAGCTGCCGGTCTCGCCGATGGGCGAGGTCGTCACGCGCTACCACATCAGCCTCGACGTCGCCGACAAACCCGGCGTCCTCGCGCAGGTCGCCACCACTTTCGCGGAGCACGGCGTCTCCATCGACACCGTGCGCCAGCAGGGCAAGGACGGCGACGCCTGGCTCGTGGTCGTCACGCACAGCGCGCCCGACGCGTCGCTGAGCGCGACCGTCGAGGCGCTGCGCGGGCTCGACACCGTGCGCGGCGTCGCCAGCATCATGCGGGTCGAGGGCGAATGAACGGGACCCGGATACAGGGGAATCGAGGACAGTGACCACCATGGAAACCGCAGCACCCGCCACCTCCCGCCAGTGGCGCGGCGTCATCGAGGAGTACCGCGACCGGCTGCCCGTTGGTCCGCAGACGGCCCCCGTCACACTGCGCGAGGGCGGCACGCCGCTCGTACCGGCGCAGCTGCTCTCCGAACTCACAGGCTGCGACGTCCACTTGAAGGTCGAGGGCGCAAACCCGACCGGTTCCTTCAAGGACCGCGGCATGACGATGGCGATCACGCGGGCCAAGGAGGAGGGCGCGCAGGCCGTCATCTGCGCCTCCACGGGCAACACTTCGGCCTCCGCGGCCGCCTATGCCGTACGTGCGGGCATGGTCTGCGCCGTCCTGGTGCCGCAGGGAAAGATCGCGCTGGGCAAGATGGGCCAGGCGCTCGTGCACGGCGCCAAGATCCTCCAGGTGGACGGCAATTTCGACGACTGCCTCACCCTCGCCCGCGGTCTGTCGGAGAAGTACCCGGTGGCGCTGGTCAATTCGGTCAACCCCGACCGTCTCGAAGGCCAGAAGACGGCCGCTTTCGAGATCGTCGACATGCTCGGGGACGCCCCCGACGTGCACGTCCTGCCGGTCGGCAACGCGGGGAACATCACTGCGTACTGGCGGGGTTACAGCGAGTACCTCGCGGACGGTCCCGCCACGGGTGCGCCGCGCATGTGGGGTTACCAGGCATCCGGTGCCGCGCCCATCGTGCGCGGGGAGCCCGTGAAGGACCCGAGCACGATCGCCACCGCCATCCGGATCGGCAACCCGGCTTCCTGGAAGCTCGCGGAGCGCGCGCGTGACGAGTCGGGCGGTTTCATCGACTCTGTGACGGACCGTCAGATCCTGCGTGCCTACAAGCTGTTGTCGTCCCGCGAGGGCGTCTTCGTCGAGCCGGCCTCCTCGGCGTCGGTCGCCGGCCTGCTCCAGGCAGCCGAGCAGGGCAGGCTGGAGCCCGGGCAGCGCGTGGTGTGCACGGTCACCGGCAACGGGCTCAAGGACCCCGACTGGGCGGTCGCGGGCGCCCCGCAACCCGTGACGGTGCCGATCGACGCGGACGCCGCGGCGGAACGTCTGGGCCTGGCCTGACGGTTCGCCCGCGCCGGCAGCGGGAAGTCTTCCGGTGGCCGGCGCGGCAGCCGGCACGGGGACAGGTGGCAAGGGAGCGCGGAACCGCTTGCGACACGCATCGTGCGCCTCCCGTGCGCCCTGTGTCGCCACTGAACCTTCCTTCGATAGGCTTGCGTTCATCCCCACTCCCCGTACGTACTCCGGGGCATCCCCTCGTCCTGTCCGGGAGGCCCCACCTGGTCCGCCGGGCCCGGAACGCACAGGGTCCGTGACCCTTCCGGCGCCCTCGCCGCGGTCCATGGGAAATCGCGTCAACAATCCAAGGAGAGTCATCGGGAGATGGCCGGTCCCGCGTTCCGCGCCGCAGCTGTCCGCGTGCGCGTTCCCGCCACCAGCGCCAACCTCGGCCCCGGCTACGACGCCCTGGGCCTGGCGCTCGGTCTCTACGACGACGTGGTCGTCCGGGTCGCCGACTCCGGTCTGCACGTCGACATCGCGGGGGAAGGTGCCGAGACCCTGTCGCGAGACGAGGACCACCTGCTCGTGCGCTCTCTGCGTACGGCTTTCGATCTGCTCGGCGGCCAGCCGCGCGGCCTGGAGGTCGTCTGCGCCAACCGGATCCCGCACGGGCGCGGCCTCGGCTCGTCCTCCGCGGCCATCTGCGCGGGGATCGTGGCCGCACGTGCCGTCACCACCGGCGGTGAGGCCAAGCTCCACGACGCGGCGATGCTGGAGCTGGCCACCGAGATCGAGGGTCACCCGGACAACGTGGCGGCCTGTCTGATGGGCGGCTTCACGCTGGCCTGGATGGACGCGGGAGCCGCCCGGGCGATCAGGATGGAGCCCGCGGAATCCGTCGTGCCGGTGGTCTTCGTACCCGCGAGGCCGTTGCCGACGGAGACGGCGCGGGGGCTGTTGCCCCGTCATGTCCCGCACGTGGACGCGGCGTTCAACACAGGGCGTGCCGCGCTGCTCGTCGAGGCGCTGACCAGGCGTCCCGATCTGCTGCTGCCCGCGACGGAGGACCGGCTCCATCAGGAGTACCGCGCTCCGGCGATGAAGGAAAGCGTGGAATTGGTGAACCGGTTGCGGGCGGACGGCGTCCCAGCTGTTGTCTCGGGTGCGGGCCCGACGGTGCTCGCGCTGCCCGAGGGCCACGGCGCCGGCGACAAGGTGGCTCAGCTCGCCGGCGAGCAGTGGACGGCGAACAGGCTGAGCCTCGACACCGCGGGAGCCAGCGTCCTGCCCCTGAAGGCGGACGGTGCGGACCGGGGCGCATCTCAGTGACGCAGTGCCGGTGTACGGCCCGGCAGAGCCGGCGAAGGCCTTGGAGAAGCCGATGATCCAGGAGAGGGGGAATGTTTGTTGGGTCCGGTAGTGTTAACCTCAAGTCAGTGCTCGCAGTCTCGTGATCCACACGTGAAACTCTGTGGTGGCCCGTAGAGTGCAGTGCTTGAGTGATCCCCAAGGGCAGAGGCCCAGGATCGCCTCTTCCTCCAGGAGCCTCCCACGCTGCGTCGTTCTGCGTCGCAGTCCCGAGCACGCTCCGGAGCAGGCATGCAGGACGCACATTCTCCTTGCACGCCGAACCATGAATTGATCTCCCCGCCACACATCCAGGCGGGAACCACCGTTTCGGCCAGGTCCGCGCGCACAGGACCAATCGCCGGACAGCACGACCGGTCGCCGAGCCAGACAGGCCGACGTCCGCTCCAGGGAAGGACCCTTTGTGAGCGACACCACCGATCTGATGGGCGTGAACGCCGCTCCCCCTGAGTCCGATGGCTCAGGCGGCACCTCCTCCGGGAGCGCCGCTGCGGAGAAAGCCGACGCGCCTGCCACGGACGCTGCTGCCGCGCCTGCCTCCGGTGCTGCGCCCAAGCGCCGGCGCACCGGCACCGGGCTTGAGGGCATGGTGCTCGCCGAGCTTCAGCAAGTTGCCTCCGGTCTCGGCATCAAGGGCACCGCGCGTATGCGCAAGAGCCAGCTGATCGAAACCATCAAGGAGCGGCAGGCGGGCGGGGGTTCGTCCGCCGGCGCCGACGCTCCCGCCGCGCGCGGCAAGGACGCGGACGCCGCCGAGGGCGACGACCAGTCGGGCAGGCCCAAGCGCCGCGCCACGTCCCGGGCGCGCACCGGTGAGACCGGCGGGGACGGGGAGGACTCGGCCCAGATCGACATTCCGGGCCAGCCCGCGAGCGAGGGGAAGGCCGAAGGCGACCGCCGCGGCCGCCGCGAGCGTGGCGAGGGCGGCGGCAAGGCGGAAGCCTCCGCCGACACCGCCGAGGGCAAGGCCGACGGCCGCGGCGACGGCGGCCAGCAGCACAAGGGCGACGGCGGCGGCCGTGGCGACGGATCCCGCGGTGACCGCGGCGACGGCGGTGGCCGCCAGCAGCAGGACCGCCCCTCCAAGCGCGACCGCCAGCGCGGCCGCGGCGGCAAGGGCGGCGACGGCGGCGGCCAGAACCAGAGCGGTCAGAACCAGGGCGGTCAGAACCAGAACCAGGGCGGAAACCGCCGGGACGGCCGTGACGACGACGACTTCGACGGCGGCCGGCGTGGTCGGCGGGGTCGTTATCGGGATCGGCGTGGGCGTCGTGGTGGGCGTGAGGATGCCGAGCCGCAGATCGCTGAGGATGATGTGCTGATTCCGGTGGCGGGGATCTTGGACATCCTGGACAACTATGCGTTCGTGCGGACGTCGGGGTATCTGCCGGGTCCGAATGATGTGTATGTGTCGTTGGCGCAGGTGCGGAAGAACGGTCTGCGCAAGGGTGATCACGTCACCGGTGCGGTGCGGCAGCCGCGTGAGGGGGAGCGGCGGGAGAAGTTCAATGCTTTGGTGCGGCTGGATTCGGTCAACGGCACTTCGCCGGAGGGTGGCCGGTCGCGGTCGGAGTTCAACAAGCTGACGCCGTTGTATCCGCAGGAGCGGCTGCGGCTGGAGACGGAGCCGAATCAGCTCACGTCGCGGATCATCGATCTGGTCTCGCCGATCGGCAAGGGGCAGCGGGGGTTGATCGTGGCGCCGCCGAAGGCGGGCAAGACGATGGTGCTGCAGTCGATCGCGAATTCGATCACGGTGAACAATCCGGAGTGCCATCTGATGGTGGTGCTGGTCGATGAGCGGCCGGAAGAGGTCACCGACATGCAGCGGTCGGTGAAGGGTGAGGTGATCTCCTCGACCTTCGACCGTCCCGCGGAGGATCACACCACGATCGCTGAGCTGGCGATCGAGCGGGCCAAGCGTCTGGTGGAGCTGGGTCACGATGTGGTGGTGCTGCTGGACAACATCACCCGGCTGGGGCGGGCCTACAACCTCTCGGCCCCGGCTTCGGGGCGGATCCTGTCCGGTGGTGTGGATTCCACGGCGCTGTATCCGCCGAAGAAGTTCTTCGGTGCGGCGCGGAACATCGAGGACGGCGGTTCGCTGACGATCCTGGCCGCCGCTTTGGTGGAGACCGGCTCCCGCATGGACGAGGTGATCTTCGAGGAGTTCAAGGGCACCGGCAACATGGAGCTGAAGCTGGACCGGAAGCTGTCGGAGAAGCGGATCTTCCCCGCGGTCGACGTGGACGCCTCCGGCACCCGCAAGGAAGAGATCCTCATGGCGGGCGACGAACTCCAGATCATCTGGAAACTCCGCCGGGTCCTGCACGCCCTGGACCAGCAGCAGGCCATCGAACTGCTCCTGGACAAGATGAAGCAGACCAAGTCCAACACCGAATTCCTGCTCCAGATCCAGAAGACCACCCCGACCCCGGGCAACGGCAGCGACTGACGGCAGTACGGGCCGTGCCCCCAGAGGCGCGGCAGTGAGGGCCGCCCCGCCACATGTGGTGGGGCGGCCCTCACTCCATGTGATGACAGTTGAGAGCTTGCGCACAGCCGCCGCGGCACCCCCGGCTCCTCCCGGCCCTCTCACGGAAGTGCATCGGTCCAGGTCGAGGGGCGAAACGCCCCTGTCGTCCCAAACCCGCGCCACTCTCCACGGGCGGGGCATCACCGTCACGCCGTGTGCAACCCTTCCGGATGGCGTGACTTACGGAGCATGCGCCCATCGCCGCGGAGATGCGCGGCCGTCGGGGCATGTGTTCTCGTACGCACGCCGTACGTACGAGAAGTGACGGCGGAGCCGCAGGGCAGGACTGAGGTGGGCGACGATGGCGGACGACAGCACGGTGGGGCCGGACGCGGCGGCTCCGGGCCGCTCCCGCAGCGCCCTCCGCGCCACCGGCCGCCGTCGCAGGCCCCACACGCGCCGGCGGCGGATCCTCAAGGCCGCCGCCTGGACGGCCGCCGGCGCGGTGATCCTCGGCGGCACGGGCCTCGGCTTCGCCTACTTCAAGCTCAACGGCAACATCTCCGGCGTGGACATCGACGCCAAGCTCGGCAAGCACAGGCCGGGCGACACCCCCGACGGCTCGATGGACATCCTCGTCCTGGGCTCCGACAGCCGCTCCGGCACGAACGGCAAGTACGGCAACGGCCAGCCCGGCGCCCGCTCCGACACCGCGATGGTCGTGCACGTCAACAAGGAGCACGACAAGGCGAGCGTCGTCTCGATACCGCGCGACACCGTCGTCGAGCGCCCCAGCTGCGCCAAGGACGACGGGAGCGGCACCGCGCCGCGGCAGCGGGCGATGTTCAACTCCGCGTACGAGACGGGCGGTCCGGCCTGCGCCGTGAAGACCGTGGAGTCGATGTCCGGCGTACGCATGGACCACTTCGCGGAGGTCGACTTCTCCGGCTTCAAGAAGCTGATCGACGACCTCGGGGGCGTCGAGGTCACCACCAGGAAGCCGATCAAGGACCCGGACAGCCACCTCGACCTGGCGCCCGGCCCGCACAAGCTCAGCGGCGAGCAGTCCCTCGGCCTCGTACGCACGCGCCACGGTGTCGGCGACGGCAGCGACCTGGGCCGAATCCAGCTCCAGCAGGCGTTCGTGAAGGCGCTGATGGAGCAGGTCAAGAGCGTCGGTGTGTTCAGCAGCCCGAAGAAGCTGTACGAGCTCGCGGACAGCGCCACCTCCGCCGTCACCACGGACTCCGAGCTCGACTCGGTCGGCGACCTGGCGGGCCTGGCGGGCATGCTCAAGGGCGTCAAGTCCGACGACATCAAGATGTCCACGCTGCCCGTGACCTACGACCCCCGGGACCCCAACCGCGTAGTGCCGATGGAGTCCAAGGCGGCGAAGATGTGGTCCGCGATCAAGCGGGACGCCGCCATACCGAAGTCCGCGGAGAAGGGCTCGGCGAGCGAGCGCACGGACATCGGCCGCGTGGTCGGCTGACGGCCGCCACGCGCCCCTCAGCGGGAATATCCGGCGCCCGCCCCCGGTTTTGGGTGGTACGGCCAGTGATGGCAGACTGGACCGTCGGCCCCGGTTCACGGTGGACAAACCCGTCCTCCGACCCGGTGCCCTCCCGGAAATAGGAGAATCCCTTGAAGCGCGACATCCACCCCGAGTACGTGGAGACCCAGGTGAGCTGCACCTGCGGCAACTCCTTCACGACTCGCAGCACCGTGAGCGGCGGCCAGATCCGCGCCGACATCTGCTCCGCGTGCCACCCCTTCTACACCGGCAAGCAGAAGATCCTCGACACCGGTGGCCGCGTGGCCCGGTTCGAGGCCCGCTTCGGCAAGGGCGCCGGTTCCGCCAAGAAGTAGCACCACTCGAGCGCCGGTCTCCTCGGCACGTCCCGCAGGGCGTGAGGGGCCGGCGCTCTTTCGCGCTGCCTGGCACTTCCTTCTTCACGTAAAGGGACAAACGATGTTCGAGGCGGTCGAGGAACTGATCGGCGAGCACGCCGAGCTGGAGAAGCAGCTCGCCGATCCCGCGATCCACGCCGACCAGGCGCGCGCCCGCAAGCTCAACAAGCGGTACGCGGAGCTCTCCCCGGTGATCGCCACGTACCGTTCCTGGAAGCAGGCCGGGGACGACATCGCCACCGCCCGCGAACTCGCCGTGGACGACCCGGACTTCGCCGCCGAGGTGAAGGAACTGGAGTCCCAGCGCGAGGAGTTGACTGAGAAGCTCCGGCTGCTGCTCGTACCGCGCGACCCCAGCGACGACAAGGACGTCATCCTCGAGATCAAGGCGGGGGAGGGCGGCGACGAGTCGGCTCTCTTCGCCGGCGACCTGCTGCGGATGTATCTGCGCTACGCCGAGCGCGTCGGCTGGAAGACGGAGCTGATCCAGTCCACCGAGTCCGACCTCGGCGGCTACAAGGACGTACAGGTCGCCGTGAAGACCAAGGGCGGCGGCGGTGCGACGGAGCCCGGCCAGGGCGTGTGGGCCCGGCTGAAGTACGAGGGCGGAGTGCACCGCGTGCAGCGCGTGCCCGCGACCGAGTCGCAGGGCCGTATCCACACCTCCGCCGCCGGAGTGCTCGTGCTGCCCGAGGCCGAGGACGTGGACGTCGAGATCAGCGCAAACGATCTGCGTATCGACGTGTACCGCTCCTCCGGCCCCGGCGGCCAGTCCGTCAACACCACCGACTCCGCGGTGCGCATCACCCACGAGCCGACCGGCATCGTCGTCTCCTGCCAGAACGAGAAGAGCCAGCTGCAGAACAAGGAACAGGCGCTGCGCATCCTGCGCGCCCGGCTGCTGGCCGCGGCCCAGGAGGAGGCCGACCAGGAGGCTTCGGACGCCCGCCGCAGCCAGGTGCGTACGGTGGACCGGTCGGAGCGGGTACGGACGTACAACTTCCCGGAGAACCGGATCTCCGACCACCGGGTCGGCTTCAAGGCCTACAACCTGGACCAGGTGCTCGACGGCGATCTGGACGCGGTCATCCAGGCATGCGTAGACGCCGACTCCGCGGCCAAACTGGCCGCGGCCCAGTAAGCGCGCGCACGGACGGGCGGACGGAACGAGAAGATGCTGCATTCGTCCGGGGGGCGGCCCCCGAACCCACGCGGCCTGCTGATCGCCGAGGTGGCACAGGCGACCCAGCGGCTCGCCGACGCCGGGGTGCCCTCGCCGCGGTTCGACGCGGAGGAGCTGGCCGCATACGTGCACGGCGTCAAGCGCGGCGAGCTGCACATGGTGCCCGACAGCGACTTCGACGCCCGCTACTGGGAGGCCGTCTCGCGGCGCGAGGCCCGCGAGCCGCTGCAGCACATCACCGGGCGTGCCTTCTTCCGTTACCTCGAACTGCAGGTCGGGCCCGGGGTGTTCGTCCCGCGTCCGGAGACCGAGTCCGTGGCCGGCTGGGCGATAGAGGCGGTACGGGCGATGGACGTCGCCGAGCCTCTCATCGTCGATCTGTGCACCGGGTCGGGAGCCATCGCGCTCGCCCTCGCGCAGGAGGTGCCGCGCTCGCGGGTGCACGCCGTGGAGCTGGACGAGGGCGCGTACGGCTGGGCCGCGAAGAACGTGGAGGGCAGCCGCGTCACGCTGCACCACGGCGACGCGCTCACCGCGCTGCCCGAACTCGACGGCCAGGTCGATCTGGTGGTCTCCAACCCGCCGTACATCCCGCTCACCGAATGGGAGTATGTGGCACCCGAAGCCCGCGACCACGACCCGCAGTTGGCGTTGTTCTCCGGGGAGGACGGGCTGAGCACGATCCGCGGTCTGGAGCGCACGGCACACCGGCTGCTGCGCCCCGGCGGCCTCGTCGTCGTCGAGCACGCCGACACCCAGGGCGGCCAAGTCCCCTGGATCTTCACCGAGGACCGTGGCTGGGCCGACGCGGCGGACCACCCCGACCTCAACAACCGGCCCCGATTCGCCACAGCTCGCAGGGAGGTGCCGTAATGGCACGGCGTTATGACTGCACCGACGTGACCGACCGCAAGACCGGCCTTCGTGAGGCCGCCTCGGCGGTACGCCGCGGTGAGCTCGTCGTGCTGCCCACGGACACGGTGTACGGCATCGGCGCCGACGCCTTCAGCCCGGACGCCGTCGGCGATCTGCTGGAGGCCAAGGGGCGTGGCAGGAACATGCCTTCGCCGGTGCTCGTAGGCTCCCCGAACACTCTGCACGGCCTCGTCACCGACTTCTCCGAGTCGGCCTGGGAGCTGGTCGACGCCTTCTGGCCGGGCGCGTTGACGCTCGTCGCCAGGCACCAGCCCTCGCTGACGTGGGACTTGGGCGACGCACGCGGCACCGTGGCGGTACGGATGCCGCTGCACCCCGTCGCGATCGAACTGCTCAAGGAGTTCGGCCCGATGGCCGTCTCCTCGGCCAACCTCACCGGGCATCCCGCCCCGCAGGACTGCGACGCCGCGCAGGAGATGCTGGGCGACTCCGTCGCCGTCTACCTGGACGGCGGTCCGACGCCCGACTCGGTGCCGTCCTCGATCGTCGACGTCACGCAGAGGACGCCGGTTCTGCTGCGTACGGGTGCGGTGAGCGCCGAGGAGCTGCGCAAGGTCGTACCCGACCTGGAGGTGGCGCCATGACAGGGGCGGGGGCCGTGCGGCCCCTGGCCTCTCGCGACGGGAGCGGCAGGAGCGCCAGGAGATGCCCGCAGTGAACACCCCTCACGGGCGTGGCACCGCGGATCCCGGCGGCATAAGGGCCACCGGCCCGGGCCCGGGCACCGGCTTCGGCTCCGGCACCGCCGGCGCCTTCCGCATCCTCCACGTCTCCACCGGCAACGTCTGCCGCTCGCCCCTGACAGAGCGGCTGACCCGGCATGCCCTGAGGGAGCGGCTCGGAGACGGCCACTGCGGCGGCATCGTCGTGGAGAGCGCGGGCACCTGGGGCCACGAGGGCGCCCCCATGGAGGACCACGCCGCCGAGGTGCTGCTGGAGCACGGCGCGGACCCGGAGGGCTTCCGCGGCCGCGAGCTGCTGGACGAGCACGTCATCCGGGCCGACCTCGTACTGACCGCTACTCGCGATCACCGCGCACAGGTCGTCTCGATGGGGCATTCGGCGGGGCTGCGTACGTTCACGCTGAAGGAGTTCACGCGGCTCGTACGGGCCATAGACGCCGCGACACTGCCCCCGCGCTCGGCGGAGGGCGTCGTCGAGCGTGCCCAGGCGCTGGTGCAGGCCGCGGCGGCCCTGCGGGGCTGGCTGCTGGCGCCCAGCCCCGAGGCGGACGAGATCCATGATCCGTACGGCGCCCCCATCCCGTACTTCCGCTCGGTGGGGGACGAGATCAGCAAGGCTCTGGACCCGGTCGTCACGGCGCTCACCGGCGTTCCGGCAAGCTAGGTTCCGTCCGTGCGGCACTTGCGTCAGACGAATGTGAAACCGCAGGCCCCGCGCAGGTGTCCTATCGTGTGGGGCCAAGGAACAGCCAAACCCCTGGGGAACCCGTGCGTGAATATCTGCTGACGCTCTGTGTCGCGGCGGCGGTCACCTATCTCCTGACCGGGCCGGTGCGGAAGTTCGCCATCGCGGCGAAGGCGATGCCGCAGATCAGAGCGCGCGATGTGCACCGTGAGCCGACGCCTCGCCTCGGCGGCATCGCGATGTTCGGCGGTCTGTGCGCGGGTCTCCTGGTCGCCTCCCAACTCACCAACATCGGCGAGCTGTTCGTACTCTCCGACGAGCCGCGTGCGCTGCTCTCCGGCGCCGGGCTGATCTGGCTGCTGGGCGTCCTCGACGACAAGTGGGGCGTCGACGCCCTGGTCAAACTGGGCGGTCAGATGATCGCCGCGGGCGTCATGGTGCTGCAGGGGCTGACGATCCTGTGGCTGCCGGTCCCGGGTGTGGGAAATGTCGCGCTGACGCAGCCGCAGGGCTCGCTGCTGACCGTCGCGCTCGTCGTGATCACCATCAACGCGGTGAACTTCGTGGACGGCCTGGACGGCCTGGCCTCCGGCATGGTCACCATCGCCGCCGCGGCGTTCTTCATGTACGCCTACCGGATCTGGTACGGCTACGGCGTCGAGGCGGCCGCTCCGGCCACGCTCTTCGCGGTGCTTCTGATGGGCATGTGCCTGGGTTTCCTGCCGCACAACCTGCACCCGGCGCGCATCTTCATGGGCGATTCGGGATCGATGCTGATCGGTCTCGTACTGGCCGCCGGCGCGGTCTCGATCACCGGTCAGGTCGACTACGACCTCATGGTCCAGCACACCGGTTCGGTGCGGTCCGCGGTGCACGCGATGGTGCCCCTGTACATGCCGCTGCTGCTGCCGTTGACGATCATCGCCATCCCCGTCGCCGACCTGGTGCTCGCGATCGTGCGCAGGACGTGGCGCGGGGAGTCTCCGTTCGCGGCGGACAAGGGGCATCTGCACCACCGGCTGCTGGAGATCGGGCACTCCCACAGCCGTGCGGTGCTGATCATGTACTTCTGGTCGGCGCTGATCGCCTTCAGCACGGTCGCGTTCTCCGTACAGTCCTCCGGCCTCGGCGTCGTGCTCGCGATCGTGCTGCTGAGCGCGCTCGGGCTCGTGGTTCTGCTGATGCCGCGCTTCACGCCGCAAGTGCCGCGCTGGGCGTACGCGTTCGTACCGCCGCGCTACCGGCGCGAGGCGCAGACCGCGGACGAGGGCGTAGACGGAAGCGTGGAGGGGAGCGCGGAGGAGAGCGGCGCGGTATCGGGCGTCCGGTCTGATTCGCCGTATTTGGTCAATTTCGAGAAGGATGCTCAATTCGCCACCGAGAATGGGAATTCGGCCGAGGTGGCCGAAACGGAGAAAACGGAAAAGGCGAACAGTGCACCTCAGCCCGCATTCGCCGGCCTGAACGGCGCCACCGCGATCGGTCGCAACGATCAGCGGGCCGCGCGGAGTTCGGAACCCGCGTGTGACGGCGAGCACACCAAGTAGGTAAAGACCTCATCAAATAGTTTGTGATAGCGTTCACGAAAGCCGGATGAGCCGGAGACCGGAGCGTAGGACGCCGCTCCGGAACTGCGGTTTCGACCCCTCGCATCCGATTCCGGGGAGAGGGCGTCGTCACCGGCGGTCAGCCTTCGACTGGCGCACTGCTCGTGGTGAGTTGTGGCCCGTCAAGGCGAGCATCACCCGCCCCCGACCTCGCCGGAGCTGCCCTCATGCAGTCCAACGATGCCCGGATCCTCCGGGGCGCCGCGGTCTTCGCCGCCCCAGTGGGAGCCGTCGCCACCGTTGTCAGTGCGCTGACGGCCGGGGGGAAGGGCCTCATCGGCGCGCTCGTGGCGCTGACGGTCGTAGCCGTCTTCTTCGGACTTGGGTTCGCCGCGCTCATGCGCATCACCCAGGACAAGCCGCAAGTGACGATGATGGCCGGGATGTTGGTCTACACGGTGCAGATGCTGCTCATCGGCGTCTTCATCATCGTCTTCAACGGGACCGCGCTGTTCAACAGCCGGGCCTTCGCCCTCACTCTGCTCGTCACCGCCCTGGCCTGGGTCGGCGGGCAGGTCCGTCACAGCCTCACGAGCAAGATGCTCTACGTCGATCCCGTACCGTCGGCACCGGCCAAGGAGCCTGCCCACACGGCGAAGTCGGAGTCGCGGGATGAGACGTGAGGGGAGGCGGAAGGGGCTTGATCCGGATCTGCTATCGTCCGGAAACGCATCCGGCCGTGTGGGGCCCGCTCGCCAGAGGAGCGCAGTGCCCCGGCGGCCTGCGGTGTACTCGGATCCGGAGCTGTGGCCGCAGCGTGGATCCAGGATGCCCGGTCCTCGGTGCACGCTCCGAGTTGACCACAGTGGCACCGCCACACTCTGTCCCCCGTGCCGACAAGCGGTCTCACCAGCCGCGCTGACACACAAGGTTGCCGTCACTTATGCGTCACGACGAAGGAGTCACGGGTGAGCGCCCTAACGCTGCTGGCTAAGACTGACTGCCACATCAATGCCGACTGCGCCTTTCCCGCGCCGGGCCTCCACTCGTTCCAGTTCAAGCCGATCTTCACCGTCGGCGGCGTCGAGTTCACCAAGCCGATGCTGCTCACGATCATCTGCATGGTGATCGTCGTCGGGTTCTTCTGGTCCGCGTTCAGCAAGCCGAAGCTGGTCCCGGGGAAGCTGCAACTGGTCGGCGAGATCGGCTACAACTTCATCGCGAAGAGCATCGCCGGCGATGTGATCGGCAAGAAGGGGAAGCAGTACGTCCCCTTCCTGATGTCGATCTTCTTCTTCGTATGGCTCATGAACATCATGGCCATCATCCCGCTGGCGAACTTCCCGTCGACGTCACGCTTCGCCTACCCCGTGGCACTGGCGCTGCTGGTGTTCGTGACGTACATGTTCCTGACGTTCAAGACCCACGGCTTCAAGGGCGGCGTCAAGAACCTGGTGTGGATCGAGGGCCTGCCCAAGGGCCTCGTGCCGCTGATCGTGCTCCTGGAGTTCATCCAGAACGTGATCACCCGGCCGTTCACCCTCGCGGTGCGGCTGTGGGCCAACATGTTCGCCGGCCACATGCTGATCGTGATGTTCAGCGCCGCCGCCTGGTATCTCGTGACCCCGTCGTTCCTGGCCGCCGTCGCGGGTGGATCCTTCCTCCTGGCGGTCGGTATGACGGCGTTCGAGGTTCTGATCCAGTTCCTCCAGGCGTATATCTTCACGCTGCTCGCCGCGATCTACATCAGTGGAGCGCTCGAAGAGGCCCACTGATCCGCCTGATCCGACCGATCTCCCCTCGTACCAACGGAACTTCGCTGGGAAGGCCCCCAGCGGACCGCATCACACAGGAAGAAGAAGATGTCTGCCGAGCTTGTCAACATCGCTGCCACGAACATCGACATCAAGGGCAACCTGGGTGCCATCGCCTACGGTCTCGCCGCCATCGGCCCCGGTGTCGGTATCGGCGTGGTCTTCGGCCACTCGATCGAGGCCATGGCCCGCCAGCCCGAGGCCATGGGCATCATCCGGACCAACATGTTCCTCGGCTTCGCGCTCTGTGAGGTCCTCGCGCTCCTCGGTCTGGTCGTCCCCTTCATCTTCTCTTGAGCCGGGACGGCCGGTAGCCAAACCCGACGAAAGGTTCGGACATGATGACTTTCCTGGCTCAGGAGGGGGCGCAGAACCCTCTGATCCCTGAGACCGTCGAGCTGGTCGTCGGCCTGATCGCCTTCTTCATCGTCTTCGGCGTCCTCGGTAAGAAGCTGCTGCCCACCATCCAGAAGACCCTGGACGAGCGGCAGGACGCGATCGAGGGTGGCCTGGAGCGAGCGCAGGAGGCTCAGACCGAGGCCAACCAGACTCTTGAGGAGTACAAGGCCCAGCTCGCCGAGGCCCGTCACGAGGCGGCCCGGATCACCGAGCAGGCGCGTGAGCAGGGCGCTGCGATCATCGCGGAGATGCGCGAGGAGGGGCAGCGCCAGCGCGACACCATCATCGCCGCGGGCCACACGCAGACGGAGGCGGACCGCCGCCAGGTGACGGTCGCGCTGCGCCAGGAAGTCGGCCGCATGGCCACCGACCTGGCCGGCCGAGTCGTCGGCGAGTCCCTTGAGGACGCCGCACGGCAGAGCCGCGTCATCGACCGGTTCCTCGAGGAGCTCGAGGAGAAGGCAGAGGCCGCCCGATGATCGGCGCGAGCCGTGCCGCACTCGCCGCCGCTCGCGAGAGCCTGACGGCGCTGACCGACAGCACGTCGGCCGACCCGAAGGTGCTCGCGGACGAGCTGGCCGCGGTGACGGTGCTTCTGGACCGCGAGGTCTCGCTGCGCCGCGTCCTGGCCGACCCGTCGCGCAGCGGCGAACGCAAGGCCGAGCTGGTCGCGACGGTGCTCGGCGAGCAGGTGGGCGGTTCGGCCGTCGACCTGGTCTCCGGCATGGTGCGCTCCCGCTGGTCCGCCCCGCGCGACCTGGTGGACGCGACCGAGGAGCTGGCGGACACCGCGGAGCTCATCGCCGCGGAGCGTGACGGCACGCTGGACGAGACCGAGGACGAACTCTTCCGGTTCTCCCGTACGGTCGCGTCCGCACCCGACCTGCGGGCGGCACTGGCCAGCGACACGGCCGCGCCCTCGGCGAAGGTGCAGCTGCTGCACACGCTGCTCGGCGGCAAGTCCAGGCCGGCCACGGAGCGTCTCGTCACGCGACTCGTGGCCCAGCCGCGGGGACGTAGCCTGGAAGGCGGGCTGGAGGCCCTCTCCCGGCTGGCAGCGGAGCGGCGCGGCCGCTCGGTGGCCGTCGTCACCTCCGCGGTGCCGCTGAGTGACCAGCAGCGGCAGCGTCTCGGTTCGGCGCTGGCGAAGCTGTACGGACGCCAGATGCACCTGAATCTCGACGTGGACCCGGAGATCCTCGGCGGGATCAGGGTGCGTGTCGGTGACGAGGTCATCAACGGCTCCGTCGCGGACCGCCTCAGCGAGGCCGAACGGCGCCTGACCGGCTGACATCACACGGCGGTCGCGTCACACCAACTCAACAGCATCACTTAGCGGCCCGAGTTGGGCCGTAGAAGATCGATACGGTCCCAACAAGGAGAGCAGGGAACCCAGATGGCGGAGCTCACGATCCGGCCGGAGGAGATCCGGGACGCGCTGGAGAATTTCGTCCAGTCGTACGAGCCGGACGCGGCCTCGCGCGAAGAGGTCGGGACGGTCAGCGTTGCCGGTGACGGCATCGCGAAGGTCGAGGGTCTTCCCTCGGCCATGGCTAACGAGCTGCTGAAGTTCGAGGACGGCACCCTCGGCCTCGCCCTCAACCTCGAGGAGCGCGAGGTCGGTGCGGTTGTCCTCGGTGAGTTCAGCGGCATCGAGGAGGGCCAGCAGGTGCGCCGCACCGGCGAGGTCCTGTCGGTTCCGGTCGGCGACGGCTACCTCGGCCGCGTCGTGGACCCGCTGGGCGCCCCGGTGGACGGCCTCGGTGACATCGAGGCCGAGGGCCGCCGCGCCCTCGAGCTGCAGGCACCCTCGGTCATGGACCGCAAGTCGGTCCACGAGGCGATGGAGACGGGCTACAAGGCCGTCGACACCATGACCCCGATCGGCCGCGGCCAGCGTCAGCTGATCATCGGCGACCGGCAGACCGGCAAGACCGCGCTCTGCGTCGACACGATCATCAACCAGCGCGACAACTGGCGCTCCGGCGACCCGGACAAGCAGGTCCGCTGCATCTACGTCGCCGTCGGCCAGAAGGGCTCCACCATCGCCTCCGTGCGAGGCGCTCTGGAGGAGGCCGGTGCGCTGGAGTACACGACGATCGTGGCGGCCCCGGCGTCCGACCCGGCCGGCTTCAAGTACATCGCCCCGTACACCGGTAGCTCCATCGGGCAGCACTGGATGTACCAGGGCAAGCACGTCCTCGTCGTCTTCGACGACCTGACCAAGCAGGCGGACGCCTACCGCGCCGTGTCCCTGCTGCTGCGCCGCCCGCCGGGGCGTGAGGCCTACCCGGGCGACGTCTTCTACCTCCACTCCCGTCTGCTGGAGCGGTGCGCCAAGCTCTCCGACGACATGGGCAAGGGCTCGATGACGGGTCTGCCGATCGTCGAGACCAAGGCCAACGACGTGTCGGCGTTCATTCCGACCAACGTCATCTCCATCACCGACGGCCAGTGCTTCCTGGAGTCCGACCTTTTCAACGCCGGCCAGCGGCCCGCGCTGAACGTCGGCATCTCCGTCTCCCGTGTCGGCGGTTCCGCGCAGCACAAGGCGATCAGGCAGATCACCGGTTCGCTCCGTGTGGACCTCGCCCAGTACCGCGAGCTCGAGGCGTTCGCCGCTTTCGGCTCCGACCTGGACGACGCCTCGAAGGGCGCCCTGGAGCGCGGCAAGCGGATGACTGAGCTGCTCAAGCAGCCGCAGTACAACCCGTACTCGACCGAGGACCAGGTCGTCTCCGTCTGGTCCGGCACCAACGGCAAGATGGACAACGTGCCTGTCGAGGACATCCGCCGCTTCGAGCGCGAGCTGCTGGAGCACATGCACCGTGAGCACAAGGGGCTTCTGACCAGCATCGTCGAGGGCGGCAAGATGTCCGACGACACGCTGCAGGAACTCGGCGAAGCGGTGGACAACTTCAAGAAGCAGTTCCAGACCGCGGACGGCAAGCTGCTGGGCGAGGACTGAGCGATGGGTGCTCAGACCAGGGTCTACAAGCGGCGGATCAAGTCCGTCACGGCGACCAAGAAGATCACCAGGGCGATGGAGATGATCGCCGCGTCGCGCATCATCAAGGCGCAGCGCCGGGTGGCGGCCTCCGAGCCGTACGCCACGGAGCTGACCAACGCCGTGCGCGCGGTCGCCACCGGCTCGAACGTGAAGCACGCTCTCACCACGGAGATCGAGCGCCCGACGCGGGCCGCGGTCCTGCTCATCGTGAGCGACCGCGGTCTGGCGGGCGGCTACAACTCCAACGCCATCAAGGCGGCCGACCGGCTGACCAACCGGCTGATCGGCGAGGGCAAGGAAGTCGTCAACTACATCGTGGGCACCCGCGGTGTGACGTACTACCGCTTCCGTGAGCGTGCGATCAGGGAGTCCTGGAGCGGATTCACCGACAACCCGACGTACGCCGACGCCAAGGCGGTGGCCGCTCCGCTGATCGAAGCGATCACCGCGGACACGGGCGCGGAGAACGGCGTGGACGAACTCCACATCGTCTACACGGAGTTCATCTCCATGATGACGCAGACGCCGGTCGACGACCGGATGCTGCCGCTCACCCTGAAGGAGACCGCGGAGGAGTCCGCCGGGGTCATCCAGGACAACATCAAGCGAGGCCCGGAGGTCCGTCCGCTCTTCGACTTCGAGCCGTCGGCCGAGCAGGTCCTCGACGCGCTGCTTCCGCGGTACGTCGAGAGCCGCGTCTACAACGCGCTGCTGCAGGCCGCAGCCTCCAAGCACGCCGCCACGCGCCGTGCGATGAAGTCGGCGACGGACAACGCCGAAGACCTCATCAAGTCGCTCACGCGGCTTGCCAACGCGGCCCGCCAGGCCGACATCACCCAGGAAATCAGCGAGATCGTCGGTGGCGCGAGCGCGCTGGCTGACGCTTCTGCGGGGAGTGACCGCTAACCATGACCGAAACTCTTGAGAAGGCCACGGCGGCGGGCCGCGTCGCACGCGTCATCGGCCCGGTGGTCGACGTGGAGTTCCCCGTCGACCAGATGCCGGAGATCTACAACGCCCTGACCGTCGAGGTCGCCGACCCTGCTCAGGCAGGGAAGAAGAAGACCCTCACCCTCGAGGTCGCGCAGCACCTCGGTGAGGGCATCGTCAAGGCCATTTCCATGGAGCCCACCGACGGTCTGGTCCGCCAGGCCGAGGTGACCGACACCGGCGCGGGCATCACCGTGCCCGTGGGCGACGTCACCAAGGGCCGGGTGTTCAACACCCTGGGCAAGATCCTCAACGAGCCCGAGGCCGAGTCCGAGGTCACCGAGCGGTGGTCCATCCACCGCAAGGCCCCGGCCTTCGACCAGCTCGAGTCCAAGACCGAGATGTTCGAGACGGGCCTGAAGGTCGTCGACCTGCTGACCCCGTACGTCAAGGGCGGAAAGATCGGCCTGTTCGGCGGCGCCGGCGTCGGCAAGACCGTTCTCATCCAGGAAATGATCATGCGTGTGGCGAAGCTGCACGAGGGTGTTTCCGTCTTCGCGGGTGTCGGCGAGCGCACGCGTGAGGGCAACGACCTCATCGACGAGATGACCGAGTCGGGCGTCCTCCCGCAGACCGCGCTGGTATTCGGGCAGATGGACGAGCCGCCGGGCACCCGTCTCCGGGTCGCCCTGGCCGGTCTGACCATGGCGGAGTACTTCCGCGATGTGCAGAAGCAGGACGTGCTGTTCTTCATCGACAACATCTTCCGCTTCACCCAGGCCGGTTCCGAGGTCTCCACGCTGCTCGGCCGGATGCCCTCCGCGGTGGGCTACCAGCCGAACCTGGCGGACGAGATGGGTGTGCTCCAGGAGCGCATCACCTCGACCCGTGGTCACTCCATCACCTCGATGCAGGCGATCTACGTGCCCGCGGACGACCTCACCGACCCGGCCCCGGCGACCACGTTCGCGCACCTCGACGCGACGACGGTGCTCTCGCGGCCGATCTCGGAGAAGGGCATCTACCCGGCGGTGGACCCGCTGGACTCGACGTCCCGGATCCTGGACCCGCGCTACATCTCGCAGGACCACTACGACTGCGCGAACCGCGTGATCGGAATCCTGCAGAAGTACAAGGACCTCCAGGACATCATCTCGATTCTCGGCATCGACGAGCTGTCCGAAGAGGACAAGCTCACCGTCAGCCGGGCCCGCCGTATCGAGCGCTTCCTGTCGCAGAACACCCACGCGGCGAAGCAGTTCACGGGCCTGGACGGATCGGACGTCCCGCTGGACGAGTCGATCTCGGCCTTCAACGCGATCGCCGACGGTGACTTCGACCACTATCCGGAGCAGGCGTTCTTCATGTGCGGTGGCCTGGACGACCTCAAGGCAGCGGCCAAGCGCCTCGGCGTCTCCTGACGCCCGGGTCCGGCGCCGGGCGGGGCCGGACCGAGGGGGCACAGCCCTCCGGTCCGTCCCCGTCTCCGCACCCCTTATCCTTTTCCTAACCTACGAAGGAGCCACAGTGGCTGAGCTGCACGTCGAGTTGGTCGCCGCGGACCGCAAGGTCTGGTCCGGCGAGGCCGGCCTGGTCGTCGCGCGAACCACGTCCGGCGACATCGGCGTCATGCCCGGTCACCAGCCGCTTCTCGGTGTGCTGGAGCCGGGCGCGGTCGTGATCCGCACGGCCGGCGAGACCGGCGAGGGCACCGTCTCCGCCGCGGTGCACGGCGGCTTCATCACCTTCGCGGAGGACAAGCTGTCGCTGGTGGCGGAGATCGCCGAGCTGTCCGAGGACATCGACGTCGACCGTGCCCAGCGGGCGCTGGACCGGGCGAAGTCGGAGGCCGACGAAGCCGCCGAACGGCGTGCCGAGGTCCGTATGCGAGCGGTGGCGGTCCGCTGAGGAGGCGGCCGACGCCGGGCGCGGAGCCTGGCACGACATGTACGAAGCTCAGCCGCGGGCTGTTCCGGGTACCCCCGGAGCAACCCGCGGCTGAGCCCATACAGAGGGGGACGTGGGGTCCACGAGACCTCACGGCTCCGCGAGCACCGCGCCATGCGTGGTACGAGAGAGTGCGAGGAGGTCGGTGATGATGGTCCTCGTTCTGTCCCTGTGCGGCGCGGCCCTGCTGCTGGCGCTGGCGGGTCTGTTCGCCTTCGGTCTGCGGCGCCGCCTGCTGCAGCGCTCGGGCGGCACCTTCGACTGCAACCTGCGCTGGAATGCTCCGGCGCCGCCCGCCGAGTACGCCGACGAGGCGAGGCCCGACGAGCACTCCGGCAGCCCCGGCACCGGCGGTCGCCCTGCGGGCGGCGGCGGCAAAGGCTGGGCGTACGGCGTCGCGCGCTACAACGGTGACCAGATCGAGTGGTTCCGGGTCTTCTCGTACGCGCCCCGCCCCCGCCGTTTTCTGGAGCGCAGCCGCATCGAGGTGCTCCAGCGGCGCGACCCCGAGGGCGAGGAGGAGCTGGCCCTGCTCTCCGACGCCGTGGTCCTCGCCTGCTCCTTGTACGGAACCCGAGTCGAGCTGGCCATGAGCGAGGACGCGCTCACCGGTTTCCTGGCCTGGCTGGAGGCGGCTCCTCCGGGCCAGCGCGTGAACGTGGCGTAGCGGGAAGTCCCCCCGGGCGGCGAAGAGGCGAGCGCGGACTTGCGCCGCGCAGCCGCCCGCCGCTCCGGCCCGCGGACAGCACGGCGCCTGCGCTCGCCGCTCCCACACAGCCGAGCGCCAGCCACTGCACGAGGCGCAGGTCCTCGCCGAGCACGAGGATGCCTGCCGCCCCGGCCGCGGCCGGTTCGAGACTCTGCAGCACCCCGACCGTACGAAGGGGAAGGCGCCGCAGCGCTGCGAGTTCGAGGGAGTACGGCAGCGCCGCGGACACCACGGCGACCAGGAGGCCGCCGAGCAGAAGGTCCGGCTCCAGCAGCGCGGTGCCGCTGTCCGCGACTCCGAACGGTGCCGTGAGGAGAGCCGCCCACACGAGCGCCGAAGCGAGCGGTGCCCCGCCCGAAGCCCTGGCGCCCGCGCGCCTGCTGAGCAGCAGATACGCGGCCATCGCCACGCCCGCCGCCAGGGCAGGCAGCACGCCCTGCGCCGGGTGGTGAGCACCGTCGTGTACGTGGAACAGCCATACGCCCGCACCCGCCAGCACCGCTGTCAGCACGTCCCGGGGTCTCCGCGAGGTGAGCACCGCGAGCGAGACCGGGCCCAGGAGCTGGAGCGAGACGGCGAGCCCCAGCGGCAGGTGCTGCATCGCCGGGTAGATCAGGTTCATCCCGGCTATCGCGGTGCCGAAGGCCATTGCGGGCCGGGCCTCTGCCCAGGAACGCGGCAGCGGGGGCCGGTGTACGAGTACGAGGACCAGAGCCGCCAGCCCGAGCCGCAGGGTGACGACGCCGCCGGGACCGACCGACAAGGCGAGCTGCTTGCCGAGGGCCTGCCCGAACTGGACGCTGACGACGGCACCGAGCACCAGAAGCGGTGCGGGCGCCGGGGTGCGTACTGCTGCTGTGGCCATGACGCCAGCGTTCAGCCCTGCGCTCGTGCACGTCCATCGAATGTTTTCGGGGAGAACCCTTTAGGGTTCACTGCATGATTGACCTCCGCCGTCTGGGGGTGCTGCGGGCGCTGGCCGAGCACGGGACCGTCACCGCCGCCGCTGCCGCCCTTCATCTGACGCCCTCGGCGGTCTCGCAGCAGCTGCGGCTCCTGGCCCGGGACGTCGACGCCGAGTTCCTGCGCCACGAGGGCCGCCTCGTACGGCTGACACCGGCGGCGCGCATCCTCCTCCGGCACTCCGAATCGCTGTACGCGCAGTGGGAGTCGGCGCAGGCCGAGATCGCGGCGGGCAGCGGGCGGGTCACGGGGACCCTGCGGCTGTGCGGTGTCTCCTCGGCGATCGCGGCGCTCGCCGCGCCCACGGTGGAACGTCTCCGCCGCACGCATCCGGATCTCGGCCTGAGGGTGCGGGAGGAAGAGAGCCGCGACTGCTATTCGCTGCTGCTGACCGAGGAGAGCGACCTGGCGGTCGTACTGCCCACTCCGGACGCGCCTCCGGTCACCGACGAGCGCTTCTCCTCGTACCCGCTGCTGGAGGACCCGCAGGATCTGCTGGTGCGGGAAGGACACCCCCTCTCCCGCGCGGAAGGAGTCGAGCTGGCCGAGGCGGCGGGCGAGGAGTGGATCGTCAAGCGGCATCTGAACGACACGTACGCGCTGCTGACCGTCGCCTGCGCGGCGGCCGGTTTCACACCGCGCATCACTCATGAGGTGAAGGAGTGGTTCGCGGTCTCGGCACTGGTGGCGCAGGGACTCGGGGTCTGCCTGCTGCCGCGCATCGTGCCCCTCCCGGCCGGTCATCCCGTGGTGCGCGTGCCGTTGCGGGGCCGGACGGTGCCGCACCGGCGGATCGTCGCCTGCGTGCGCCGCGGCAGTGCGGAGCACCCCGCTGTCGCCGCCGGGCTTTCGGCGCTGCGCGAGTCCGCGGCAGCCTGATCAGCCCAGCAGCGCGGCGATCAGGACGAGCACCGGCGCGGCCACCAGCGTCGAGAGGAGGATCGATTCGCGGGCGACGCGTGTGCCCGTCCCGTAGCGCGAGGCATACGTGAACAGGTTCTGCGCCGAGGGCAGCGCGGACGTCACGACCACAGCGAACAGTGCCGCGGACGGCAGCCGGAAGACGCCGTAGCCCAGTGCCCACGCCACCGCCGGCTGCGCCACCACCTTGCACGCGACCGCCAGCAGCACCGGAAGCCGGTCGTGCTCCCGTGCGAGTACGGCGCTGCCGCGCAACGACATCCCGAAGGCGAGCAGCACCGCGGGCACCGACATCGCCCCCACGAGGTGGAACGGTTCGAGCACGGGGCCGGGGAGGGTCCGTCCCGTCGCCGCCACCGCGACGCCGCTCAGCGAGCCGATGACGACCGGGTTGCGGAAGGGCGTGGTCAGCAGCCGCAGCGGGCCGCTGCGTTCGGCGGGAGCGGAGAAGAGGTCGAGCGCGGTCAGCGCGACCGGGGAGACCACCAGCTGCTGGAAGAGGATCACGGGCGCGACGAGGGAGGCGTCGCCGAGAACGTACGCCGCGATGGGGATCCCGAGGTTGCCCGCGTTGACGTAGCTCGCGCACATGGCGCCGACGGTGCTCTCGCCGGCAGGCCACCGCCGCAGCGCGGCCACCGCGCAGTAGAGCGCCGCGACGGCCAAGGTGCTCAGCGCCGTGATCAGAAGCTGCCCCGAGACGAGCACGCTGAGGTCCGCCCTGGCCATCGTCTCGAACAGCAGCGCGGGTGTGGCCACGTGGAAGGCGAGCCTGGTGAGGATCTCGGGGCCGTTGCTGCCGAGCAACCCGTGTCTGCCGAGCACGTATCCGGTGGCTATGACGCACGTGATGACGGCGAAGCCGGCTATCACCCCGCCCATGGCGGGCCGTTCACGGGCTCGTTGCACGCCCGCGTCGTATCGACTGTCACGGATCGATTGTCCGCGGGCGTCCGCAACCGCTTGCGGCCGGGTACGGGCGGGCGCGCGTGGGCTCTCCTGGGCCCGGCCGGCGTGGGCCCGGAGGCGGGTGCGGGGTCCGGGTCCGGACCCGGGGGCGTGTCAGATTCCGGTGAGGCCCGACTCCTGTGCCAGCACCGCCGCCTGCGTACGGCTGCGCAGTCCCAGCTTTCCCAGCAGGCGGCTGACGTGTGTCTTCACCGTCGCCTCCGCCATGCCTAGGCGCTGTGCGGTCTCCGCGTTGGACAGGCCCTGCCCCAGGCAGCGCAGCACGTCGCCTTCCCGGGGGGTCAGCTCGTCGAGCCCGGGGACGCCGGCCGTGCCCGTGCCGGGCAGCGGCGGCCGTCCGGTGCCGCCCGGGCGTGCGAACTCCGCGATCAGGCGCCGCGTCACCGAGGGAGCGATCATGCCGTCGCCACGCGCCACCGTCCGTACCGCGTCGACGACTTGAGACGCCTCGCTGTCCTTGAGCAGGAACCCGGAGGCCCCGGCGCGCAGCGCCCCGAACACGTACTCGTCGAGGTCGAAGGTGGTCAGCACCAGCACGTCCGCCAGCCCCTCCTCCGTGATGCGCGCGGTCGCGGAGACGCCGTCGAGGCGCGGCATCTGGACGTCCATCAGCACGATGTCCGGCCGCAGTTCCCGGGCGAGGCGCACCGCTTCCTCTCCGTCGCCGGCCTCGCCTGCCACCTCGATTCCGGGGGCGCCGCGAAGGATGAGGACGAGCCCCGCCCGTACGGCCCGCTGGTCCTCGGCGACGAGCACCCGGACCGGGGACGAGGCCTGGTCCTGGGCCCCGCCCCGGGCCTGGTCCTGGGCGAGGCCTTGGTCCTGGGCCGCGCCTTGGTCCTGGGCCCGCGTCCGGGTCTCGGCCCGCGCCCGGGTCCCGGATTCGGCTTCCGGCGCCGCGTCCTTGTCCGCCGTCACCGGGAACTCCCTTCCTCGACGGGCAGTTCGGCCCGTACTTCCCAGATCCGCGTGCCCCTGTCCGAGCCGTCCGCCGGGCCGGCGCGCAGCACTCCGCCGAGCAGCTCGACGCGCTCGCGCATGCCGATCAGCCCCGCGCCGGAGCCCGGGGCGCGCGGAGCGGGGAACCGGTCCGTACCGCCGGAGTCACGGGTGTCGCGGAGCGGGCTCGTGACGCGGACCGTGAGCGGCCCGGGCCTGCGGGCGCTTCCCCAGACTCCGTCCGGGGGGACCCCCAGCAGCTCGACGGTGACGGTGCCCGGAGCGGAGTGCTTGAGCGCGTTCGTCACGGACTCCTGTACGACGCGGTACGCCGCAAGTTCGACGGGCGCGGGCAGCGAGGAGGCTGCCCCGTGCTCGTAATGAAGCGAGAACTTGAGCCCGGGGTTGCCGGCGCCGGAGCGTGCGCGCTCCAGCAGGGCGTCGAGGCCGGCCAGGGTCGGGGAGGCCGTGGGCTCCGCCGTACCGTCGCCGCCGGCGGCGTCGCGGAGCAGTCCGATGAGACGGCGCATCTCCGCGAGGCCCTGCACGCTGTTCTCGCGGATCACGGTGAGCGAGTCCCGGGTGGCCGTTCCGTCGGGGGACTCGAGCGAGAGCGCGGCCGTGGAGTGGATGGCGATGGCGGACAGGTGGTTGGCGACCACGTCGTGCAACTCCCGTGCCATGCGGCCCCGTTCGGCGGTCACTGCCTGGACGCGGTCCATCTCCGCGAGCAGCGCGGTCTGTTCGGCGCGCAGCCGCTCGGCAGCTGCGACGTTGCGGTGGTCGCGGATGACGACTCCCGTCCAGGCGGGCGCGATCGTGATGCCCCCGCAGAACACGCCGAGCAGCAGCGTCGCGGGACTGCGGAGCACGGCCATCAGCCCCAGTGTCACCGCTACCGTCACGGCGACGCTCGCGGGCAGCAGCGCGCGGGCCAGGCGCGACGGTCCGTACAGCACGGCCGAGTAGACGATGTCGGTGAAGACGATGATGGTCGCCAGCAGCGAGCCCATCGCGATGTCCGCCGCGAGCGCTGCGCACGCGACCACCAGCGCCCAGGGCTGCGCGGATCTGCGGCCGAGCGCGGTCAGGCACATGACGGCGAGGGGGAGCAGCAGCCATGCGCCGTAACTCCTGCCGACCCGCGGGTTGTTGTAGAGGCCGAACCACCAAAGGATCAGCCCGCCGGTGAGACCGGCGAGCGCGATGAGCACGCCGTCGCGGTGCGGGCGCACCGACGGCGGCGGGAGGAGTGGCAGGCGGCGTCGCATGGGTCCATCTCAGCACGCCCGCCGGGCGGAGTCGTCGGCTCCGGGGACCAGCCTGCGGGCCCGCGTACTACATCGAAGGATGCAGCCGCCTACGTACGGATCATCGCTGGTGAGGACGTGCGCGAGGCGTCCGCCTGTGAACGTGGAGGGAACACCGAGAGCAAGGGGGCAGGCGTGATCGTCACGCTGATCATCATCTGCGAGGTCGCCTTCTGGGTGCTGCTGGCGGGCGGTCTCGCGCTGCGCTATGTGGCGCGGATGCCGCGCACGGGGGCCGCGGTCCTGCTGTGCGAGCCACTGCTGGAGGTGGTCCTGCTGATCGTCACGGCCATCGATCTGCGAGGGGGCGCCGAGCCCGACTGGAAGCACGGCCTGGCCGCCGTCTACATCGGTTTCACCGCCACCCACGGCCACTACATGATCAAGTGGGCCGACGGTCACTTCCTGCACCGCTTCGGGGGCGGGCCGCGGCCCGTCAAGCCGCCGCGGTACGGCATGCCACGCGCCGTGCACGAGTGGAAGATGAGCGGACGTGCCATCGGCGCGGCGGCGATCGCGGCGGCGCTGCTGCAGCTCGCGAGCTGGTATGTGGACGACGCGGGCCAGAGCGAGTCGCTGCGGATGTGGCAGGGGCGGATGGGCCTGGTCGCGGGCATCAGCCTGATCGTCGCGCTCAGCTACACGATCTGGCCGAAGCGGGGCCCGGAGACGGACGGCGCGCGGGCTGACCGCGATCCGGCGGGCTCGGGGGCGGGGTCCGGGTCGGGGCCCGCCTCGGGACCGGGGTCGGGACCCGCCTCGGGGTCCGGGTCGGGCGCGGCTTCCGGCGCCTCGGGGTCCGCGTCCGGACCCCCGTACGGGCCCGCGTCCGATCCCGTCAGCGGACCGCGCTGACCAGCCAGGCGGTACTGCGCAACCGGACGCCGTGGGGCGTCTCGAAGAGCCGGGCCACCGCGGTGAGCGCACTGGGGACGGGGCGAGAGGAGCGCTGCGGGGCGGTGGCGCTGCTACGGCCGGTCTCCGCTGCCGGGCTCCCGGAGCGGGGTCTCCGGGGCGTCCTGGTCTTCCGGTTCGTCCCCGTTCCGGTCGTCCCGGGCGTCCCCGTCCCGGTCCCGGTCCGGGTCGTCCCCGTCCCGGTCCCGGTCGTCCCCGTCCTGTCGGTTCTCCGGGGCCTCGGTGGGGCGGAGCGCCGTGGCCAGGCGGTAGTCCACACGTACGTCGCGGTAGTCGACGCCGGCCTCGACCGGCTCGGGGAGGTTCGTACGGTCGGAGCCCGAGGACGACTCGCGCCCCGGGGAGCCGTGGAAGCGGACCTCGGTCTCCGGAGGGCTCCTGAAGCGGAGCTGATCGGCCCCGAACGCGCTGCTCAGCTCGATGTCAGGCCTGCCCGTGCCGTTTCATGGCGGCTCTTCGCGTTCGCGCCTGCGCGCGGTACGGCGCTTGGGGCGCTCCTCGGAGCCGCCGGACCGGCCTGGACGGCCTGAGCGGCCGGAGCCGTCCCCGGCCGTTCTCTTCGCAGTACGGGTGGCGGTCGTCCCGGCCTCCCGTACCGTACGGCCGGACTCGTCGATCGTCTTGCCCGCGCTCTCCCCGACGTCCCGGGTCGTCTCCGCGGCCTCTTCTCCGACGTCCTCGACGGCCTTGCCCGCGCCCTTGCCGACTTCCTTGGCGGTCTCTCCGGCGCCTTCTCCGACGTCCTCGACGGCCTTGCCCGCGCCCTTGCCGACTTCCTTGGCGGTCTCTCCGGCGCCTTCTCCGACGTCCTCGACTGCTCCGCCGGCGCCCTCACCGACCTCCTCGACGGCCTTCCCGGCGCTCTTGCCGACGTCCTGGACCGCTCCGCCCGCGCCCTCGCCGACCTCCTCGACCGCGGAGCTCGCTCCCCGCCCGAGCTCGCCGACCGCTTCGCCCGCACCACTGCCCAGCTCGCGCGTCGCGGAGCCGAGGCCTGCGGTGATCTGTTCCAGGATCTGGGGGTTGCGGTCGATCGTCGTCAGTACCCGGCCGATGACCTGGGCGACATTGTCGAGGCGCACCTTCAGCAGCGCCTGTGCGTCCACGCCCTTGATTTCCAGCTGGACTCTGCCCAGGGCGACGTCCGCGCCCACGTTGAGCTTGAGTATGTCCAGGACCTCCGCCTGCAGCGACACCCGTGCCCGCAGGTCGTCGACCTCCAGGCTGATCTCGTCGACGTGCAGCTGCGGGACGTCGAGCAGGACGTCGGGGTCCTCGCCCCTGGAGACCGCGGGCAGCGCCTCGGCGCCGTACTCCCCGCCGGTCTCGCCGCGGTCGTCCCCACCGCCGCTGCTCTCAGCGTCGTACGGCTCCTCGTACGGCTCGTCGTACGGCTCCTCGTACTCCGCGTCGGAACCGCCGTCGTGCTCGTCGTCGTACCCCTCGCCGTACTCCTCGTACTCCTCCGGTTCCCCCTGCTCGGAACCCCTGCCCTTGTCGTTCATGCCGCTCCCTCAGGGGTGTGAATACGTACAGAACCCTTCTTTTCACCATAGGACGGGTCCCCGGTGTCCGCCCGGCCGCGCATGGAACGGCCCGGCCTCGCGTGCAGGGGAACGCGGGGCCGGGCCGATCTACGTGGGGGGTGGCGACCCGGGGGAGCCGGAGGGAGTCCGCGGGAGGGGTCAGCCGCAGTGTTCCTTCTTCTCCTTCTTGGTCATCTTCCGGGTGTGCTGGGTCTTGGTGCTGGGTGCGTCGGCCTTGGGGCCTTTGGCGGTGAAGGGGACGTACCAGATGTGGTGGCCGTAGAACTTGTCCTCGAAGTGCATCTCGTAGGTGCCCTGGACTTCTTCCATGGCTGCTTCGCGGGTGATCCAGCCGACTTCGCCGGGCTTGACCTCGACGTTGGTCTGCTCCTGCTCGGTGTGCGAGCTCTCCCAGCTGTGGCTGTAGCTCGCCTCGATGGTCACGCTGAACAGCTTGGTGAAGCCGTACTGGGCCTTCATGGAGACGCCGACGGTGTTGGTCTCTCCGGTGGTGTCGGACCATCCGACGGTCGAACGCTGAAGGTCTTTGGTGCAGTTGAAGGCGCTGTCACCGACCTGGTGGGGTTCGCCCATGGAGTCGACGGGCGCGCCTGAGGGGTGGAAGACGCACTTGTCGGTGCCGTTGTCGCACTGTTCGAGCAGTTCTCTGGTGGTGGGCTGCTCTTCGTCGTCCGCTTGTGCGGCGGACGGGGCCATCGCTGTGGCGCCCAGGGTGGCGAGGGCGACCACCAGCATCGACAGCTTGTTGCGGCGGTTCATGATGCCTCCGACGAGGGTGGGGGTAAGGCAGTTGTTGCTGGGAGCGTCTCCGCGCGCGCTGCGCCTCAGCCGAAGCCGACGGGCTGCGCCCGGTCGTCCGTCACGTTGCCGACTTTCGGTTGGCTCATCGAAGGACCTGGCGGGCGGGGTGGCTGCCTTGAGGAACGTGGACTGGGGCGTCAGCCGCAGTGTTCCTTCTTCTCCTTCTTGGTCATCTTCCGGGTGTGCTGGGTCTTGGTGCTGGGTGCGTCGGCCTTGGGGCCTTTGGCGGTGAAGGGGACGTACCAGATGTGGTGGCCGTAGAACTTGTCCTCGAAGTGCATCTCGTAGGTGCCCTGGATCTCTTCCATGGCTGCTTCGCGGGTGATCCAGCCGACTTCGCCGGGCTTGACCTCGACGTTGGTCTGCTGCTCCTCGGTGTGCGAGCTCTGCCAGGAGTGCTCGTAGCTCGCGGTGATGGTCACCTTGAACAGCTCGGTGAAGCCGTACTCGGCGCTCATGGAGACGCCGACGGTGTTGGTCTCTCCGGTGGTGTCGGACCATCCGACGGTCGAACGCTGAAGGTCTTTGGTGCAGTTGAAGGCGCTGTCACCGACCTGGTGGGGTTCGCCCATGGAGTCGACGGGCGCGCCTGAGGGGTGGAAGACGCACTTGTCGGTGCCGTTGTCGCACTGTTCGAGCAGTTCTCTGGTGGTGGGCTGCTCTTCGTCGTCCGCTTGTGCGGCGGACGGGGCCATCGCTGTGGCGCCCAGGGTGGCGAGGGCGACCACCAGCATCGACAGCTTGTTGCGGCGGTTCATGATGCCTCCGACGAGGGTGGGGGTAAGGCGGATGACGCTCGCGCGGTCTCTGTGTGCACTGCCGATCAGCTGAAGCTGATCGACTTCGTGCGGTTGTCCATCACGTCACCGAGGTTCGGCGTCAGCTCGGCGAAGGGCCCGTCGCGCTCACCCTCTTTTCCTGCCTCGGAGTACAGGTTGAGCGTGCAGTTGCCCCAGGGCTGGATGGACGAGATCTTGTCCTTCCACTCGTCGCTCAGGTCGATCTCGAAGTCGACGTCGTCGGCATCGCCGTCGCACAGCGCGGTGTTGGTGATCGTCAGCGAGGCGCCGCCGTACCTGGTGTCCTCGAAGACGGTCGCGCCGATGATGTTGCTCTCCTCGCCCTCGCCGTCCTTCGTCGAGACTCCGGACGACGCGACGGGCGCCTCTCCCGCTCGGGTCTCGCCGGCCGCCTTCGCCTTGCCTGTCGACGCGTCGAGGAGGCGCTGGCTGCCCGGGATGCCGGTCGCCGCGTCGAGGCTCTCGAAGCACTGCGTCTTGCCGCTCTTGGCGTTCAGCGTGCAGTGGTTCCCCTGCCCCTTGGCGTCCGCGCCTCCCTCGTCGCCGGAGACCGCGCCGTTCGCTACCGGTACGGCAACGATGCCCGCCAGCAGCGCCGCGGCCGCGACGGTGATGCGCATGCGCCTTCTTGTGTCGGTGGCCATGAACAACTCCAACCCCTCATGCCTGACCAGCACTTTTTTGGTCCAGGCCTTGTACGAGTGATGGTACTCACAGAAAGCAGAATGGAAAGGGAATCCGGAAATCGTCCGCTGCCCGACGGACGCTACGCGTGAAAACCACGAGGTCGCCCACTGTGAATGTGGTGTACCTCTCACCTGGGCGTACGAGGCAACCATGGAAGGGAAATGCCGTACGTCCGGATTCGGCCCCTTCCATCCGGCGGGCGGTGTTTTGCAGAAACTGTCGATGCAATGCGGATTGCGGGCAAGAATGCGCTCTGACCAGGGGGTTCGTGTGAGTCAAAGACTGGAGCCGGGGTAATTCCTGGAGAAACCTCAGCGCAGCCTCAAATTATTCTTAAGGGAGTCTTAAGAAGGGAAGTGCGCGCCGTCGGACGGAGAAAGCAGCCGCCTCGGCAGACCGGTCGGGAAAAGTTCTGCCCATTCGGCTTCCCGCGTATGCGGAGGCGTGCCCGCGGAACTCCGGAACGTAACAGAAACGGGCACCGGGCGGGCCTCGACGGGCCTCATCGGGCGGGTACCACCCGGCCTCAACGGGCGGAGACCACCGGGCCTCACCGAGCGGGCCCTCATTGGGCGTACCGGTGACCCGGCCGGGCACGGTCCGGTCACGCGACGGGCTCTCGCCCCGCCCTGCTGCGCGGGCGGCCGCCGGACCCCTACGGTGCTGCGTGCCGCATGCGCGTCTCCCGGCACTTCGGTACGGGCCCCGCCGCGCCGGCCGCCGCCGTGCGCTCCCCGTCCGGCCCGATCCCGTTCCCCGACCGCGTTCCCCGATCCCGGCCAGGAGGCCCCCGGAAGATGCTGAAGAAGCCGAATGTCCGCGTCTGCGCGGTCACCGCGGTCGCTGCCGGAACCGCCGCCCTCGCCGCCGTCCTTCCGCCGGCGCTGTCCGCCGACGCCTCCCCGGCCGACGCCCCGCCCTCGGACGCCAACGGGCGGGCGTCCGCACCGGCGTGCGCCGCACGGCAGTTGGCGGAGATGAGTCTGGAACAGAAGACGGGTCAGCTCTTCATCAGCGGGGTCGACGCCGACGAGCCCGCGGACGCCGAGATCGCCGCCGTATCGGACCTCCACCTCGGCGGCGTCATCCTCACCGGCGGCAGCAGCGCCGGTACGGAGACGACGCGGCAGGTCAGCGACCGCGCACAGGCCGCCGCGACGACGGACGGCGTGCCGCTGTGGGTCTCCGCGGACCAGGAGGGCGGCAAGGTCCAGCACTTGAAGGGTCCCGGCTTCGACGCGATGCCCACGGCGGTGGAGCAGGGCAAGCTCGGTGCGGACGAGCTCCGCTCGCGGGCGAAGGGCTGGGGCGGGCAGCTGAGGACGGCGGGCGTCAACGTCAACCTCGCGCCCGTACTGGACACCGTCCCCGCGGAACTGGGCAGTGACAACAAGCCCATCGGCTTCCTCGAACGCAACTACGGCACGACACCCGGGGCGGTCGCCACCCACGGCACCGCCTACCAGGCGGGCATGACGGACGCGGGTGTGACGGCGGCGGTCAAGCACTTCCCGGGTCTGGGCCGGGTGCTGGGGAACACCGACGACACCAAGGACGTGAAGGACGAGGTCACGACGCGGGACGACGCCTACCTCGAACCGTTCCGTACGGCCGTCGCCGCCCGGAAGGCGCCGCTCGTGATGATCTCCAGCGCCCGATACACCCGGATCGACCCGGACAACATGGCCGCCTTCTCCCCGACGGTACTCACCGGGATGCTCCGCGAGGACCTCGGCTTCGACGGCGTCATCGTCTCCGACGACCTCGGTGCGGCCGCCGCCGTCGAGGACGTCCCCGTCGGCGAGCGGGCGCTGCGCTTCCGCACGGCGGGCGGGACCGTCGTGCTCAGCGTCGATGCCGGGAAGCTGCCCGCGATGGTCGACGCGGTGCTCCAACGGGCCCGTTCCGACGAGCAGTTCCGCGCACGGGTGGAGGCGGACGCGGAGCGTGTGGTCGAGGCGAAGGGCGCCGCGGGCCTTCTCCGGTGCGGGTAGGCGCGCGCCGGCTCAGCGGCTCGTACAGGCCCGCACCGGGTGGCTCGCCCCCGGCGCCCGCGCCGCCTCAGCGGTTCTCGCCGGGCACCCACATCACGTCGCCGACCTCCTTGTTGGCGGAACGCGCCAGGATGAAGAGCAGGTCGGAGAGGCGGTTGAGATACGTGGCCGTCAGCGAGTTCATGATCTCGCCGTGCTCGTCCAGGGCGGCCCATGTGGAGCGCTCGGCCCGGCGTACGACGGTGCACGCCTGGTGCAGCAGCGCGGCGCCCGCTGAGCCTCCGGGGAGGATGAAGCTGCGCAGCTTCTCCAGGTCCTGCAGGAAGGCGTCGCAGTCGGCCTCCAGCTTGTCGATGTAGCTCTGTTCGACGCGCAAGGGCGGGAACTCCGGGTCCTCCACGACGGGGGTGGCCAGGTCGGCGCCGACGTCGAAGAGGTCGTTCTGTACGCGGACGAGTACCGTCGTGATCTCCTGCGGCAGCTCCCCGAGTGCGAGTGCCACCCCGATCGCCGCGTTGGCCTCGTTGGCGTCGGCGTAGGCCGCGATGCGCGTGTCGGTCTTGGCGGTGCGGCTCATGTCGCCGAGGGCGGTGGTGCCGGAGTCGCCGGTACGGGTGTAGATGCGCGTCAGATTGACCATGCCCCGAGAGTACGGCGTACCGGCGGACCCCGGAGCGACGGGCGGCCTCCCGTCCGGGCACAGGTGAGCCGGCGTCAGGGCGACGGCGGTGTCACGGCGACTGACGGCATCACGGTGACGACGGGCATCAGGGGCGACTGCGACATCCCTGTGACAACGGCGAAGGGCGGGCCCGCGGCGCGTGTACGCCGTGGGCCCGCCCCGGGGCGACTGAGCAGCGTGCTGGTCAGTGCTGCTTCGGCGGTGCGTCCTCCTCCTCGCCGGCGTCCTGCTGGTCGAGGATTTCCTGCACGCGCACGGTCGGCAGGGCGTAGCGGAGCGCCAGCCAGATCACGATCGCGGTGAGGCCGAGGCAGGCCACGGCGCCGAGGTTGAAGTCGAGGACTCCGAGATTTCCGGCCTTCTCCTTCTGCTCCGGGTAGTCGCCCAGGTAGCTGATGACCGCCAGTCCGGCGTACCACACCAGGAGCCACCAGCCGTGCTTGAAGTCGAGCGGTGGCGTCTTCTGCTTGGCGACCGAGTAGTAGACGCCCATCAGGACGTAACCCAGGACGATCGCGAGGAAGAGCTTCCAGTTGGTGTCCCAGCCCGTCCAGTAGACGATCAGGTTCGTCGACCACAGGGCGAGGAAGCCGATGATCCACACCCACTTGTCGCCGAGCTTGAACGGCCGCGGGTGCTCCGGCATCTGCTTGCGCATGGCCAGCAGGACCAGCGGCCCGCAGCCGAATGAGAGGACGGTGGAGTTGGTGACGAACTCGACCAGCTTGCTCCAGCCGGGGAACGGCAGGAAGAAGAAGCATCCGACGATGAAGGCCAGGACCAGGCTGACCCATGGGACGCCGGCGCTGTTCACCTTGGCGAGGCCGGCGGGCGCGTTGCGGTTGCGGCCCATCGCGTACGAGATGCGGGCCGTGACACCGGCGTAGATCATGCCGGTGTCTCCGGGGGAGATGATCGCGTCCGCGTAGAGGACGCCGGCCAGCCACACGGCGCCGAGGATGCCCGCGATGGCGGCGAGCGGGCCGAAGGTGGCCAGCACGTCGCCGTGGGAGCTGAAGTGCGCACCGACGGCCTGCCAGCCCTCGGCCTTGATGGCGCTGCTCGGCACGGCACCGAGGAAGGCGATCTGCAGACCGATGTAGATGATGCCGCAGATGACGACGGAGCCGATGAGCGTCAGCGGGACATTGCGCTTGGGATTGTCCGTCTCACCGGCGAGTTCGACGCCCTGGCGGAATCCGAAGAACGAGAAGGCGATGCCCGCCGTGGCGACCGCCGAGAAGACACCTTGCGAGCCGTACGGGGCGAAGCCGCCGAATTCGGGGGACGTGATGTGGTCCGGATTGAAGCTCAACGCGAAGAACACCGCGATGACCACCACGATTACGGCGAGTTTCCACCACACCAGGATGTTGTTGAGGCGGGCGAACCACCGCACACCGAAGAAGTTGACGAGGACGAAGACCGCCATCAGCACGACCGATACGACGGTGCCTTCCGGGGTGAGGACTGCTTCCCCGCTCTTGATCTCCTGCAGCCACGGAACCCAGTTCGTGGAGTACTGGACGACTGCCAGTACTTCCACGGGCGCTACGGCCGCGGCCGCGATCCAGGTGACCCACCCGATGGAGAAGCTGGTGAAGGAGCCGAACGAATAGTGCGGGTACCGCGCGACACCTCCCGAGTGCGGGAACATCGTGCCGAGTTCCGAGTACGTCATACCGATGATGACGAACATGACGCAGCCGATGGCCCAGGATATTATTGCCGCCGGTCCGGCGAGTTGGGCCGCATCCAGTGCCCCGAAGAGCCAGCCCGAGCCGATGATCGAGCCGACTGCCGTGAACAGCAGCCCGATGGTGCCGAATTCGCGTTTGAGTTTCTTGTCGTCGCCGCCCTCGTGGAGTGGTGCTTCGGGGCTGCTTTCCACGGCCATGTAACGGCCTCCTCCTGATTCCGTGTCGTACTTGCCGGCGGAACCGCGATCGGGTGGACGGCCCGGCGGAACCACAGCAGCCTGCGCGCATTACCCCATATCTGTCCAGCACGAAGTGTGTTCCGTGGAAAATCCCGGGCGCACCGGTCTGGATTTTCGGGCGAATTCCGACGATGGCGTGATGAAAAGAGCGGCCGGAGTTGTGAGAGTCATGCGCCCGCACGGCGGAAGAAATGTGTGCCGAATGTCATGGCAATCCGCGCATGCGGAATCGCGACCGGCGCCCGAGCGCGCCTTTCCGTCCCCGTAATCCCCGGCGAAGGCAGTCCGCACGGCGTCCACGGGAAACCGGGACCGCACACAGCGCGAGACGGCGTCGAGCCACCCCGGCGCCAGGGTCATGGGCAGCAGGATCCCGGGGAGCGGAATCGCGGGAAGGCTGAACGGCTTGGTTGCCGGCAGAGCCGGCCCAGCGCACCGCCGACCGTCTCGCGTGCACGCTGCGTGAGGAGATCCGGCGCGCCCCCGGGTACTCCGCGTCCCGATCGGTGGCCGGCCAGTTCGTGCACTTCAGCAACGCCCTTTTCCGTGCCACGACGGTGGCCGTCTGCCGGGGGTGGCCCCGGAGCAGGCCGTACGGGAGGCGCTGCACCGGATCGCCGTCCTCGAGTCCTCGTCTCGGACGAACTCCTCAACTACGCGGAGCGGCCCGCCGAATGAGACGGCATGCCCTGGTGTGGCGGGGCGTGGCGGAGGTGTGCGGCCGCCGGGTGGGCCTGCCGAGGCGGTGCCGGACCGGGCCAAGCCGTGCGGATCGGACAGCCCCGGTGTGATGTCCGCCATGTGAGACGTGACGCGTGTCTCTTCGCCGCCACAAGGTTGTCGCGAAGCGCTAATGTCCGCCCAACAGGCGTTCACGCAAAGCAAAGGGCAGGTAGGGCCAGGTGGCAGTCGTGGGGAAGAAGCTCGCCGTCGTCGGTGCCGGTCTCATGGGGTCCGGCATCGCTCAGGTCTCGGCTCAGGCGGGGTGGGACGTGACCCTCCGCGACGTGACCGGCGAAGCGCTCACCCGTGGCACGGACGGTATCAAGGCGTCGTATGAGAAGTTCGTGAGCAAGGGCAAGCTGGAGGCCTCCGCGGCGGAGGCCGCGCTCTCGCGCATCACCACCACCACCGATCTGGACGCGGCCGCCGAGGCGGACGTGGTCGTCGAGGCGGTCTTCGAGAGGATCGAGGTCAAGCGTGAGATCTTCGGCAGGCTCGACACGCTGGTGAAGGACGGCGCGGTTCTCGCGTCCAACACCTCGGCGATTCCGATCACCAAGATCGCCGCCGCGACGTCGCGTCCCGAACGGGTCGTCGGCACACACTTCTTCTCGCCCGTGCCGATGATGGCGCTGTGCGAGCTCGTACGCGGACACCGCACCAGCGACGAAACCCTCGCCGCCGCACGCGAGTTCGCCGAGTCCGTCGGCAAGACCTGCGTCGTCGTCAACCGTGACGTGGCCGGCTTCGTCACCACACGGCTCATCTCCGCGCTCGTGGTGGAGGCGGCGAAGCTGCACGAGTCCGGCGTGGCCACTGCCGAAGACATCGACACGGCCTGCAAGCTGGGGTTCGGGCACGCGATGGGGCCGTTGGCCACCGCCGACCTCACCGGAGTCGACATCCTGCTTCATGCCAGCGAGAACATCTACACCGAGTCGCGGGACCCGAAGTTCGCGCCGCCGGAATCGATGCGGAGGATGGTCGACGCGGGCGACATCGGCCGCAAGAGCGGCCGCGGTTACTACGACCACTGATACACACACGCAAAGACGACGGACCGACTACCGCTCCACGGGGGCGCGTTCGAGAGGGCATCGCCCGCGAGGGTGATTTCCGTATCGGTTCGAGCACGGACGGCAACCAGGTTGCGGTAATCGCAGTCAGTTGTAGTGAGACATTCAGACGTGAAGGTACGCGCAGCAGAGACACATCCGGGGAGCGGTTATGCAGATCAGGGGCGACCACGCCGAGCTGGCCGTCGGGGGTCGCCTCGACGTCCGGAGCGCGGCGGACGCCCGTACGGTCCTTCACTCCGCCGTCGACTCCGGCGACGGCGACCTGGTGCTGGATCTGGCCGGACTCGACTCCTGGGACGCGACCGGCCTCGGCGTGATCATGGGCGCGCACCGAAGGGCGGGCCGCTGCGGCCGCAGGCTCGTGCTGCGTGACGTTCCGCCGCAGATGCAGCGGCTGTTGGTGGCCACCCGTCTGCACCGCATTCTTGCGATCGAGGGTGGTTTGACTGCCTCCGAGGCGCAGATTCTCACCAAGCCTTGACGTGCACGGCGGTTCAGCCTGAGCCCTCGCGGTAATACTGTGCCGGAAGCAGCGCCCGGTGCTGCCGTTCGCGCCGACCTGCGACGGGAGATGCCGATGGTGCCGTGACCGGCAATGTTTGCGCGACAGGGCAAAGCTTGCCGGGAGGGGTACTGGGCGGGGCGTGCTCGTACCGGAGTATCTGGGGGCATTCCACCATGGTTCAGCACGGCAACACTCAGCACGGCGGTGAGTACGAGGGCAGCGACACGGGCGCGGGGCCGGACGGCCGGCGTCCGCTGAAGCTCGTCGTCGGCAGACAGCTGCTGACGGTGAACCCGGTCGACGGCAGCGAAGTCGAGCCGTGTCCGCCCACCGAACTTCCCCGTGAGCCACGAAGACTGACCCACCGCGAAAGAGCGGTGCACGAGCGTGGCACGGCAGCGGCCACGCAGCGGGAAGGGCCCGCCTCCGAGACTTCGGGCGGTGCGGCGTCGGGCTCGCCCGGCGCGCCGGGCAGACGCGTCATACCCATGCTGGAGCGGGACGAGGAGCGCGAGCGGCTGGCCGGGCAGCTCGCCTGCGGGCGTTCCATACGACTGACCGGACTCCCCGGCTCCGGGCGCACCACACTCCTCGACGCCGTCGCGGCGGACGTCGCGGACCTCGCCCCCGACGGCGTGGTGCGGCTGAACGGATACCGCCGCACCTCCTCGGATCTTCTGCAGGAACTTTTCGCCGCAGTTCACGAGGCGCCCCGCCACCGTCCCGGCGACGAGGAGATACGCGCGGCGCTGCAAGGCGTCGGCGCCGTCGTCATCGTCGACGACCTCGGGTTCGGCGGAGAAGCCCTCGACCAACTCCTCGACGCCACGCCCGAATGCGCCTTCCTGCTCGCCGTCACCCCGGACGTCGCCCCTCCCTCCGGCGACGTACACGTGGAGGAGTTCAGGCTCACCGGCCTCAGCCGCACCGCCTGTCTGGAACTGCTCGAACATGCCGTGCGAAGGCCACTCACGAACGAGGAGACGGACGCCGCGCAGGACATGTGGTTCGCCTCGGAGGAGTCCTCCGGAGGGCTGCCGCTCCGCTTCGTACAGGCGGGTGCTCTGCTGCGCTACGGCGGCCGCGCAGGCGAACTGAGCGGCAGCCGAAGCAGCGCCATGAGCGCCCGCGTCGCCGAGCGGCTCTCGTCCGCCGCACGTGACGCGCTGCGCTTCGCGCTCTCCCTCGGCGGCGAACTCCCGCATCACACGCAGCTGCCCGCGCTCATCGGCGATCCGCGTGCCGACGAGGCGGAGGGCGAGCTCGCACGCGCCGGGCTCGTCACCGCCGCGGGCGGGCACTACAAGCTGGCGGCCGGCGTCGCCGACGCCCTGTCCTCCGCGGGCTTCGCGGAGGGCACGGACGGACGTGCTCTGATGGCGGCGCATCACTACGGCTGGTGGGTCGACCACCAGTCCGTCACCCCCGCACGGGTGGCCGCCGAGGCGGACGTGGTGCTCGCCGCCCTCCACGGCGCACACCGCGGCGGACAGGCGAGCGCGGCGGTGCTGCTGGCCCGCTCGGCGGCGCCGGTGCTGGCCGGCTCGCTGCGCTGGAGTGCCTGGGACAAGGTGCTGCGCGGCGGCCTGGAAGCGGCGCGCATCTCGGGTGAGGTTGCCCAAGAGGCGTATTTCCACCACGAGTTGGGGGTGCTCGCTCTCTGTACCGAGCAGCTTCCGCGCGCGGTCGCGGAACTGGAGGCGTCCATCGCGCTGCGCGGCGCGCTCGCGGACCAGCAGGGCACGCTCACCGGACGCCGGGCGCTCGCGCTCGCCACGGATCTCCTCGTCGCGCAGCATCCGGCCGCCTCCGCCGGGCCCCGGGAACCGGGCGGGCCGGACCGGCCGGACGGGCAGCCGGTGCAGCCTGCACAGCCCGGGCAGCCTGCACAGCCGGGGAAGCCCGTTCCCGGTGCCGCCCCCGCTGTCCCCGCCGCCGCGGCCGTCGCGCCCGGTGCGCACGCGGGCGCGGAAGTCGCGGCGTACGAGAGCAGCGACAAGCCCACGCGTTCACTGGCCGCTTCCCTCCGGGGCCACAGGCGTGGCGAACAGCGCGACGGCGGCGCGGATTCCGCGCGTACGGTCGCCGCGTCGCTCGCCAACCCGACGGCAGGCGCGGCGGGCGGCGGCGTGGACACCACGCCCACGCTCATCCATCCCGCTCATGGCTCGGTGGCCTACGGCGCCCGCCGGAATCTGGCCGCGGCGGGAGCGGGCGCGGTGCTGATCGCCGTGCTCGCGACGATCGTGGGGCTCGGACGTATGCCGGACGACGGCTCCGGGCCGCTGGACCGCGGCAAGCCGGGGTCCAGCTCGCAGCGGGACGATCACAGCGACGTCAACGCCGAGGATCCGGAAAGCCGCAGCCCCAGGACCGGCGAGAGCAGCAAGTCGGGCAGCCCGAGCGAGTCCAGCAAGTCCCCGGACGCCTCGGACAGCGCAAGCAAGGAGTCGCCGAGCGAGAGCAGCTCGCAGCCGGACGAGGACCCCTCCAGCAGCGAGCCCGGCGACGCGGGCGGCTCCGGAGGCTCACCGACCGGCAGCCCTGGCAACAGCGGCGGCTCGGACAGCGGCGGCACCGACACCGGCGGCACCGACGACGGCGGCACCGACGACGGCGGCACCGACACCGGTGGCACCGACGACGGCGGTACGGACAACGGTGGCACTGACGACGGCGGTACGGACAACGGTGGCACTGACGACGGCGGTACGGACAACGGCGGTACCGACGACGGCGGTACGGACACCGGCGGTACGGACACCGGCGGTACGGACACCGGAGGCACGGATACCGGAGGGACCGACACCGGGGGTACGGACACCGGTGGCACGGACAACGGAGGCAACGACAGCGGCGGCGGCGAAAGCGGAGGGATACTCGGCGGGACGGTCCTCGGCGCCGTGGGCCTCGCACCGTCGACGGATCCGACGTCGTTCGTCGTCTGACTTCCCCGTCTGATCCCGGCGTCCGACCCGTCGTCCGGCCGTGGCGAACGGCCCTGGCGCACCGGGCCCGGACCGTCCCGGACCCGGTGGGCTGCTCTCAGCCGCCCGCGCCGCAAGCGCGGCGGCCGCCCGCACCCCTCGTTCCGCCTGCTCCGTCCGCCTTCCGCACCGGCTCTTTGCGTACGAACGCCCTGCGCAGCGCGTGGTATGGCTCGTGCCGCCCGGAGAACTGGCGATACATCCGTGCCAGTTCCTCCCTGCGGTAGTCCGCCAGCGGCTTCGCCGCCTCGTCGCGGACGCGAGTCGCGGCCTTGCCGGCCACCCGATCCGCCGGCCCCGGTGCGTGTGCCAGCTCCGCCGCCATCCGGGACGTCTCTCCCGCGAAGTCCCCGGGCGCGGCGGCCACCAGACGGTCCACCAGTCCGGCATCGGCAGCGGCCGCCGCACTCATCGGGAGCGCCTCGCGCATGAGGCACTCCGCCGCCTCCGGGCCGACGCGGCGGGGGAGCGTGTACGTCCAGTACTCCGACCCGTACAGGCCCATGAGCCGGTAGTGCGGGTTCAGCACCGCTCCCGTTCTGCACCACACCTCGTCCGCCGCGAGTGCGAGCATCACGCCGCCGGCTGCGGCGTTGCCGCCGAGGGCGGCGACCACCAGCCGGTCCGTGGTGCGCAGTACGGCCTCGACCAGGTCGTCCATGGCGTCGATGTTGGCCCGGGACTCCTCGGCCGGATCGGCTGCGGCTTCGATGACGCCGAGATGGATGCCGTTGGAGAAGAAGTCGCGACGGCTGCCGAACACGAGCACCGGAGTGGGCCGGGACAGCGCGTGCCGGTACGCCGCCAGCAGCCGGCGGCAGTGGTCCGTGCTCATCGCGCCGCCCGGGAAGGAGAACCAGATGAACCCGGCCCCGCCCCGCTGTTCGTAGCGGATGTCGCTCCAGCCCCCGCCCCCGCCTTCGTCCCCACTGCCGTCCTCGCCCTCGCCCCCGCCGCCGTCCCCACCACCGGATTCCGCTGCGGACGGTGCCGGCCGTGCGGGCACCTCCGGCACGGAACCGGGCAGGCGTGCGCCCAGCGCGTCCACCGCCGGCATCTTGAACGTGACCGGCCCGCCCGGCTTCCGGCGCGGCCGCAGCTCGGGAATCCACACGGCCCCGTCGCGGGTCGCACGGCACACGGCGCCCGCCCGGGTCGCCACGATCTCGCCGGGTGCGGCACGCGGGCGCAGCACGTCCTCGGAACGTCCGCCGTGCAGGAACCACTCGGCGCCGAGCAGTTCGTCGAGCACGCCCGGCTGGGAGTCGGCCGCGCGCAGCTTGCGCAGCACGGTCCCAGTGGAGTCCGCGGCCCAGTCGATGCGGCGCAGTTCCTGACGGAAGTACGGGCGCGTGCACGGCTCGGCGGCGATGTCCTCCTGGCGCTGCGGCTTCCAGTCGCCCGAGGCGAAGCGGGCGACGGCGAGTCTCACGGCTGCGGTCGCGGCGTCTGCTGCCTCGTTGCGGTACACGTCGCTCTTCCCGGCCGCCTCCGGCACGGCGAAGGGGACCGTGGCCCAGACGTCCCCGGCGTCCATCTCGGCTTCCGCCTGAAGCACCGTCACCGCCCAGTGGCGGGCGCCGGCGGAGATCGCCCAGTCCAGGGAGGAGGGGCCGCGGTCGCCCGGGGGACCGGGATGGACGATGAGGCAGACGTACCGCGACCACACGTCTTCGGGGATCGCCCTCCGGAGCATCGGCGCGATGATCAGCTCGGGCCCGTGCCTGCGGACCGCCTCCCGTACGGCGTCGTCGCCCGCACCGCACACCGTGTCCAACTCGTGGCCGAGGTCGGTCAGTTCGGCGTACACGCGCTGGGTGAGACTGTTGAACGCACTGGCCACGAGCAGGATACGCACAGCACTCTCCCGGGTCCGAGGGCTGCGCCGGGAGGTCACCGGCGCAGGCAGCCTCGGACGCTATCCGGGGACACCGGAGCCCTCCGTGAACCCTGAGGTGTGTGGCAGGTACACGACCCGTACGGACGTGGGCTTTTCAGAAGAACGGATCAATCCTCAGGGAGGGCCGCACGGACCGCCCTCTCTCAGAGCCGCTGGAGCTGACGTCCTCAGAAGAGCCGGAGCTTGTCGTCCTCGATGCCGCGCAGCGAGTCGTAGTCGAGCGTGACGCAGCCGATGCCGCGGTCGGACGCGAGCACACGGGCCTGCGGCTTGATCTCCTGCGCGGCGAACACGCCCTTGACCGGGGCGAGACGGGGATCGCGGTTGAGCAGGTCGAGATAGCGGGTCAGCTGCTCGACTCCGTCGATCTCGCCGCGGCGCTTGATCTCGACGGCCACCGTGGTGCCCGCCTCGTCACGGCCGAGGATGTCGACGGGACCGATGGCCGTCGGATACTCGCGGCGGATCAGCGTCCAGCCCTCGCCCAGGGTCTCCATGCGGTCGGCGAGCAGTTCCTGGAGATGTGCCTCGACGCCGTCCTTGATGAGCCCGGGGTCAGTGCCGAGTTCGTGCGAGGAGTCATGGAGGATCTCCTCCATGGTGATGATCAATTTCTCGCCCGCCTTGTTCTGCACCGTCCAGACCGGACTTGGGCCCTCCGCGGACTCCTTGACCGTGCACGGCGGCGACATCCAGTTCAGGGGCTTGTAGGCACGGTCGTCCGCGTGCACGGAGACCGACCCGTCGGCCTTGACCAGGATCAGCCGTGGAGCCAGGGGGAGATGAGCGGTGAGCCTGCCGGCGTAGTCGACGGAGCACCGGGCGATGACGAGACGCATGAGCGGTCACGCTACTGGACGCTCCGCCGCGATGCGATTCGCCCCCGATGGCCCTGTTCGACTGTGGCCGGATAGATGCCCATTCGCATGGTGCGGTCACCGTCCGCCCCTTAACGTTAACGATGGGGGGTGTCGCCGTACGGAGTCGTATGATCACCCGGCGCCGAGCGGTTCCCTTCCAATCCATCCGGAAGACCCCTGTAATCCCCTGGGGTCGCGAGAGGAGAACCCATGTCGCTCGACGTCTCACCGGCCCTGCTGGCTCAGGCAGAACGGGGCGAAGTCGACGAGCGTGACTTCGTCGACTGCGTCCGTACGTCCCTGCCCTACGCATGGGAGATGGTCAGCACGCTGGTGGCCCGGCTCAAGGTTGACGGCGGCGAGTTCGCCGACAACCAGACGCCGCCGCCGGACGAGCAGGCCCGGGGCCAGCTTCTGCGGGCTCTGGCCAGCGACGCGATACGCGGCTCGCTGGAACGTCACTTCGGAGTACGGCTCGCTTTCCAGAACTGTCACCGTGTCGCCGTCTTCCCGCTGGACGACGTGGTGGACGAGAGGCTGGCGCGCTTCACCTCCGTCCGCGGCCAGCTGCTCAACCAGTCGCCGACGCTTCGCGACTGCTGACGCCGGCGCCGTTCATCTGTGCCACGCTGCCGCTGCTCCAGTGGGTGGCGGCAGCGTGCCGTGCGTGGACGGCGGGGTCCGCGAACGGCGGGGTTCGCGAACAGCGGGGAGGCTCAAGGGAGTTCACTGCCCTCGGGGAGCAGCGGCAGGACTTCCTCACCCAGCCGGTGCACGTTCCGTTCCGTCGCCGCGAGGTCGCCCGTGCCCTCGACGAGGAGGGCGAAGCGGCCGATGCCCGTGCGCTCGCGCGTCGCCGCGAGCCGGTCCGCGCACAGCCGGGGCGTCCCAACGGGGTGCAGCCGGCACAGCAGTTCGGTGTAGCCGAGCGGGTCGCGCATCGTACGGCGGCGGTCGTCCACCGTGCGGTGGGCACCGAGCCCTTCGCGGAACCAGCCGGGCATCGCCTTCATCAGTGACTCCACCGCTTCCCGGGTGCTGTCGCCGACCTGAGCCACCCCGGCGGAGACGTGCAGTGCTGCCGCCGTCTCGATCGCCTGCGGATCGTTGCCGGCCTCCTGCGCCTCGCGGCGCCACATGGCGACGACCTCCGCCTTCTCCTCGTCGTCGCAGTGCATGCCGAGAAGCATCGGCAGACAGCGCCGCGCCGCGAGCCGCACAGAGCCCGGCGAGGTGCAGGCGACGACCACCACGGGACGGCTGGGAACCGGCCCGTCCGAGGCATCCCGCGCCGGGACGAAGGGCTCCTCGCACCGCGGGACCACCTCGACCTCGCGGAACTGGTAACGCTCGCCGTCGCTGCCGACGCGGGGCTCCCGCAGCCAGCGCAGCAGCAGATCCAGGGACTCCGGGAAGCCGTGCTCGAACGCGTCGAGCCCGCCGCCCAGCACCTCGAGGTCGACCCAGGGCCCTCCCCGTCCGACGCCGAGCGTGAAGCGGCCGCCGGACGTGAGGTGCAGCAGCGCGGCCTGCTCGCCGAGGGCGACGGGATGGGCGTTGGGCAGCACCGAGACCGCTGTGCCGACGCCGATGCGGCTCGTGCGCCCCAGCAGCATCGCGGCGAACGTCACCGCCGACGGGCAGACGCCGTAGGGAACGAAATGGTGCTCGGCGAGCCAGACGGAATCGAGCCCCGACTCCTCCGCCGTCTCCGCTGTACGGACCGCGCGGTGCAGCGGCTCTCTCTGACCCTGCCCGGGGAACTGTGCGGCCAGCACGAATGCTCCAACTCGCATGCTGCTCCGTCCTCTTGAGCTTCCCGTCCCCTGCAGGCAATAACGGCTGACACGTGCCAAAGGCACGGCCTCGGGGTCACCGATTCTTCCGATGAACGGCACGTGACAACAGGCTGTGGACTCGATCGGTCTGTTCGTACGCCGGGCCGAGTGCATAAGGGTCCTCTGTGGCTACTGTGGGAACATTCCGCCTTCCGAACTCCCGAGGTGTTCCGTGTCGCCGCGTCGTAACCGCCCCCGCAGCGGTGCAGCCAAGCCCTCCGACGGCAACCGCGAGGAGGGGTCCGGTACGCGCTACGGGCTCGAGCGCACCGAGGAGTGGCGCGGCGAGGAGTGGGCCGTACGGCAGATCGGGGGCACGACGGGCAAGCGGTACCGCTGCCCGGGCTGCGACCAGGAGATCCCTTCGGGGGTGCCGCACGTGGTGGCGTGGCCGCGGATGGGCGACGTGGAGGACCGGCGCCACTGGCACAAGGCCTGCTGGAACGCGCGTGACCGGCGCGGGGCGCGGGTGCAGCGCTCGCGCAACGCTCCCCGCTACTGAGACCGCCGTAGCGCGGTACAGTTCAAGGGTCCTGTCGTCTCCGATAGAGGTGGACGTTGCGCATCTGAGGTCCGCGATCACCGCGCGCTACGGAATTGTCCGTAGGACCGTCACGCCGAGCCGGCCTTCTCTGCCGCCCGTGACCTCGCGTGGATGCGACCTCGGCATGAGCCGTCCCGCTCCCCGCCCCCTCAGGGCCGGGAGCGCACCCCCTTTCCGGTGCGCACGGTTCCGCAGCCGCGTGGTGCTCGCACACGAAGCCCGCCGACCACCACGCACGCGACTGCGAGACACCATGACCTACGCCGATCACACCCGGCAAAGCCCCAACACGCCCGGTTCCTCCGTGACTTGCTCCGCCCTGTCCTTCCGGTGGCCCGACGGCACCGTCGTCTTCGACGGGCTCTCGCTCACCGTCGGCCGTGGCCGCACCGGACTCGTCGGCGCCAACGGCTCCGGCAAGTCGACCCTGCTGGGGCTGCTGACCGGCCGGCTGCGCCCCGCTCAGGGGTCGGTGACCGTCGGCGGCACCCTCGCCCACCTCCCGCAGAACGTCACCCTCGACACGGGGCTCCGCGTCGACGAAGCGCTCGGCATCGCCCGGCGGCGCCGTGCGCTGCGCGCCATCGAGGCGGGTGACGTGAGCGAGGAGCACTTCGAGACCGTCGGCGACGACTGGGACGTCGAGGAGCGGGCCCTGGCGACCCTGAGCTCACTCGGCCTCGCGGACGCGGGACTGGACCGTACCGTCGGCGAGTTGTCCGGAGGCGAGACCGTACTGCTGCGGCTGGCGGCGCTGCTGCTGGAGCGTCCCGACGTGCTGCTGCTGGACGAGCCGACCAACAACCTCGACCTGTTCGCCCGCCGCCGGCTCTACGAGGCCGTGGACTCCTGGCGCTCCGGCGTCCTCGTCGTGGTCAGCCACGACCGTGAACTGCTGGAGCGCGTCGACCGCATCGCAGAGCTGCGCTCCGGTTCGGTGAGCTGGTACGGGGGCGGCTGGTCCGCGTACCAGGAGGTGCTGGCGACCCAGCAGGAGGCGGCGGGACGGATGCTGCGCGCCGCCGACGCGGACGTACGCCGGCAGAAGCGCGAGCTGGAGGAGACGCAGATCAAGCTGGCACGCCGGCAGCGCAACAGCCGGAAGATGGACGCTCAGGGGGGCGTACCGAAGATCGTCGCGGGGGCGCGCAAGCGGTCGGCGCAGGAGTCGGCGGGCAAGCTGCGCGGCCTGCACGAGGACCGCCTCGACGAGGCGCGCGAGAGGCGCGAGGAGGCGGAGCAGGCCGTGCGCGACGACGCGGAGATCCGGGTCGACCTTCCCCGTACCGCGCTGCCCGCGGGCCGCAGAGTCCTGAGCCTGCGCGAACTGCGTCCCCGGTACGGGAAGCTGCGCGAGGCGGACCTCCACGTGCACGGGCCCGAACGGATCGCGCTCGTCGGGCGGAACGGAGCGGGCAAGACCACGCTGCTGCGCACTCTCGCCGGTCAGGCCGAACCGCGCTCCGGGCAGGCCGAGGTGTTCGTACCGCTGCGGTTCCTGCCGCAGCGCCTGGACGTGCTGGACGAGGAACTCAGCGTCGCCGCGAACGTGGCCCGGGTCGCTCCCGGGGTGACGGACAACCACATCCGCGCACAGCTGGCGCGGTTCCTGTTCAAGGGGGCGCTCGCCGAACAGCCGGCCGGGACCCTCTCCGGCGGAGAACGCCTGCGGGCGACCCTGGCCGCGATGCTGCTCGCCGCACCGGCGCCGCAGCTGCTGCTGCTGGACGAGCGACCAACAACCTCGATGTCGCCGGTGTACGGCAGCTCACGAGCGCACTCGCCTCGTACGAGGGTGCGCTGCTGGTCGCGGGTCACGACCTGCCCTTCCTCGAATCGGTGGGGATCACGCGCTGGCTGCTCGTCGGGGAGGAGCTGCGGGAGATCCCCGCGGACGAGGTCCGGGACGAGTTGGCCGTGTCCGGACGATAAGCCGAACGTGTCGGCCGCGGCCGTCTCCGGGCCGCCGGACTCTCGCCGTGGGTTTGCGTGGGGCCAGATGCGGCGAACGAGGTCTGCCGCAACGGCACTCGGCACTTCCCGCGAGGGTCCGGCAGCATGGTCGGCTGCCGCGCGGGTGGCCCGGTCCCGGCGTTCGGTTCGGACGTGCAGGCGGTGGTCGCCTTCCTCGCGTCGGAGTCCCGCCGTTGTCGTCGCCCGCCGTGGCTGGGGGGCTCCTCCCTGGAGCCTCTGGGGCAGGCAGGGCATGGCACGTTTTCGCGGACGGTGGCCCTGAGGCCAGATGCGGCGAACGAGGTCTGCCGCAACGGCACTCGGCTGCTTCTCGCGAGGGTCCGGCAGCATGGTCGGCTGCCCAAGCGAGCAGCCGCTGTCCGGGGTCCGGGTGGGGCGCGCTGCCGGTGGTCGTCTTCGGGCCGCCCGGTTCTCGCCGTCACGGGTTGCCCGCCGTTGCGGCGCAACGGGGGCTGCGGACACGGCGCGCGGCCACGGTGCGAGGGTCCCGTGGCATGGCCGCTTCCCCCTGGGCCGCGGGGCCCAGGGGAACGGCGGTCGGCTCATCGGCCGGACACGGCGTCCTCGCGGCGCAGGCGTTCCCGCTGAGGGAGGACCGTGTACTTCGGGTCCCTGGACGACTCCATCCCCGCGTGGAAGACGCCCAGCCGCGTGCATGCCGAGGCGGCGAGCAGGGCCAGCCCGCTCGCGCCCGCGGCGACGCGGCTGCGCCCCGCGAGCAGCGCCGCCCCGGCCGCGCCCGCGGCCGACAGCACCTCGGCGGCGCGCATCCAGCGCCCGCCGGGTCCGCTGCGGTAGACCTCGGCGACGAGTCCGAGCCTGCGTTCCATGGCCTTCGCCGCGGCGTTCTCGAGCGCGGTCCCGGCGAGTGCGGCGCTGCGTGCCGGGCCGTTCTCGGCGGTCGGTGACATCGCAAGTGCCATGCCGGAGGCGGCCGTTGCCGCTGACCCGACGAAGAGGAAGGGAAGCTCGCGGTAGCCGTCGTGCCAGCCCGGCACCGCCGTGTCCGCCGCGATCACCGCCGTGTACGCGGCGACCGCCGGTCCGAGCAGTGCCGCCCCGGCGGTCGCGGCACGGCCCACGCGCGGCAGCCGCCCGGCGAGGGCGGACAGCGCCGCCGCGCCCGAGACCGGTCCGTACACCGCGAGCACCCACGATCCGATACTCATGGGCGAGGTCGGCTTGAACACCCGGAGCATGTTGACGAACCGTCCGGGACGGCCGAGGTCGTGAATGAGGGCCGCTGCCGAACCCGCGACGGCGAGGGCCGAAGAGGTCTTCAGCGCACGGGCCATGACGGGGCGTCCGGTCAGCTCGGCACCCGCCGCGAGCACCGAGCCGGCACCCGCAAGACCCCCGAGGAAGAAGTAGCCGGCGATGTTCAGCGGTTGCCATGCGGGCTGGTTGAGCACGGGCCTGCCGTAGTACGAGGTGAACTCGGCCTCCGGCACCACCGTCTGCTCGCCCTTGCGGCCGCGCCGGCTGCCGCCGCGGTGCCTGCCCTTGGGCTTGCTCCTGCCCGTGATCGCGGCGATGTCACGGACCTCGATGTCACGGACCTCGATGTCACGGGCCTGGCCGTCGCTGTCTCCGTGTCCGTCGGTGAGGTCGTGGCCGCCTACGAGTGCGGCACGTCCGGGGCGTACGCCGCGCAGTCCTTCCTTCGTGACGTCCGCGATGCTGCCGGACTCCCGCTCCTCGGCGGGATTTCCGTACACCTGGCCGGGCTTGTAGCCGTTCCCGCGCCCGTTCCCGCGCCCATGGCCGTCGCCGCCTGCGCGGTCTTCTCCGCTTGGGCGGCCTTCTCCGCTTGGGCGGTCTTCCCCGCTGCCGCCGGTCTCGCCGCTCATCGCCGGAACCTCCTCGCCGGTGCGCTGGTGCGGCCGTGCGCCGCGAATACGGCCGCGAGCCCGCCGAGCAGCGCGAGCGCGGCCGCCCCGGCGTGCCGCCACATGTCGGGCAGGTCGCGGGTGGTGACGACGGGGTCCGGCGGCAGCCCGTACACCTCGGGCTCGTCCAGCAGCAGGAAGAACGCTCCGTCGCCGCCGACGCCGTCCTCCGGGTCGTGCCCGTACAGGCGCGCGTCGCTGACCCCTGCCTCGCGCAGCTGGTCGACGCGCTCCTGCGCCCGCACTCGCAGCTCGTCCAGCGGCCCGAACTGGATGGACTCGGTGGGGCACGCTTTCGCGCACGCCGGTTCCTGGCCGGCGCCGAGCCGGTCGTAGCACATCGTGCACTTGAACGCCCGGCCGTCGTGCGGCCGTTGCTCGATGACGCCGTACGGGCAGGCCGGTACGCAGTAGCCGCAGCCGTTGCAGATGTCCTCCTGCACGACGACGGTGCCGAACTCGGTGCGGAAGAGCGACCCGGTGGGGCACACGTCGAGGCAGGCGGCGTGCGTGCAGTGCTTGCAGACGTCGGAGGACATCAGCCAGCGGAACTCGCCGCGGGCCTGACCGTCGGCGCCGTGCGTCCCGTCCGCTCCGCCGGGCGAGGGCGAGGGCGCGGGCCCGGGCGAGGGCGTGGTCGGCGTCATCGCGGCGGCGGCGCCCTCAGCGGGTGACGTGCCCGAGCCCTGAGCCGCGAGCGCGAGTACATCGACGTCGCCGTGAGCGCCGTCCGCGTGTGCGTGCCCGAGGGGCTTGCTCTGCTCGATGAAGGCGACGTGCCGCCACGTCGAGGCGCCCAGGCCCCCGGAGTTGTCGTAACTCATGCCGGTGAGGTCGAGGCCGTCCTCCGGGATGGCGTTCCACTCCTTGCAGGCCACTTCGCACGCCTTGCAGCCGATGCAGACGGAGGTGTCGGTGAAGAAGCCCACGCGCGGCGGGTGTTCACCGGGAGTGCCGTGAGCGCCGGGAGCTCCGTGTCCGGCGTCGCCGGCGGGATCCGGCTCCGCCCCCGCCAGCAGATTGCGCCCGATGAGCGAGCTCATCCCCGCACCTCCATACCCGTCGCCTCGCCGATGCCGCCGCGTTCGCGGTAGTCCTCCACCAGCCGGAGCAGGTCCGGGCCGCGGGGCCTGCGCCCCGGACGGATGTCGGCGGTGAGGGCCTTGACCTCCTGGATGTGCACGTTCGGGTCGAGGGCGATGGACGTCAGCTCGTTCGCGGAATCGCCCGTCGCGTAGCCGTTCCGGCCCCAGTGGTAGGGCAGGCCGATCTGGTGGACGGTGCGGCCGCCCGCCCGTACCGGAGACATGCGCTCCGTCACCAGCACCCGTGCCTCCACCGCGCCGCGTGCCGTGACGACCGTCGCCCAGCCCGCGTGCTCCAGGCCCCGCTCGGCGGCAAGCTGCGGCGAGACCTCGCAGAAGAACTCCGGCTGCAGCTCCGCCAGATACGGGGACCAGCGGGTCATGCCGCCCGCGGTGAAGTGCTCTGTGAGGCGGTACGTCGTGACCACGTACGGAAAGACGTCCGAGCCCGCCTCCGCCCCGCTGGGGTGGTAGCGGTTGCGCCCGTCCGCGAAGATCTGCCGCACCGGGCTGCGCTGCTGCCCGTAGAGGGGGTTGGCGACGGGGGAGTCCTGCGGCTCGTAGTGCGTGGGCATCGGCCCGTCGAGGAGTCCGGCCGGCGCGTAGAGCCAGCCCTTGCCGTCGGCCTGCATGATGAAGGGATCGACGCCGCTGAGCGCGTCGGGTCCCGTGGCGCCCGGCTCCGGGCGGAAGGACGGCGGCCGGTCCGCGATGAAGTCGGGGATGTCGTGCCCGGTCCAGCGGCGCTGCTCCTCGTCCCACCACACCAGCGCCTTGCGGTCGCTCCAGGGGTTGCCGTCCGGGTCGGCGGAGGCGCGGTTGTAGAGGATGCGGCGGTTGGCAGGCCAGGACCAGGCCCACTCGGCCGCGATCCAGTTCTGTTCGGTGTGCGGCTTCCGGCGTGCCGCCTGGTTGACGCCGTCCGCGTAGACGCCGCAGTAGATCCAGCAGCCGCAGGACGTCGAGCCGTCGTCCTTCAGCTGCTGGTAGCGGGAGAGGGGACGGCCGTCCGCGCCGTGGCCGTTGATCTCGGCGAGCACCGCCTCGGCGCTCGGCTCCCGGAGCGGGCCCTCGGTCGGGTAGTCCCAGTTGAGGTCGAGCAGCGGACGGTCGACCGGGTCGGTGGAGGCCTTGAGCCGCTCCCGGATGCGCCTGCCGAGGTGGTAGACGAACCACAGGTCGCTGCGGGCCTCGCCGTCGGGTTCCTTCGCCGCGTGGTGCCACTGGAGCATGCGGTTGGTGTTGGTGAAGGAGCCCGCCTTCTCGGTGTGGGAGGCGGCGGGGAAGAAGAAGACCTCGGTGCCGATGTCCTCGGTGCGCAGTTCCCCGCTCTCGATCTCGGGGCCGTCCTTCCACCACGTGGCCGACTCGATGAGCGAGAAGTCCCGTACGACCTGCCATTCGAGCTCGGCCATCCCCAGGCGCTGCATACGGGAGTTGGCCGAGCCGACGGCCGGGTTCTCCCCCATGAGGAAGTAGCCCTTGCACACGCCTTCGAGCTGCTTGAGCACGGTGTCGTACGTGCTGTGCGAGCCGGTGAGCCGGGGCAGGTGGTCGAAGCAGTAGTCGTTCCGCTCCGTGGCCGCCTCGCCCCAGTAGGACTTCATCAGGCTGACGAAGTAGGAGCGCATGTTGCCCCAGTAGCCCTTGTCGGCCCGTACCGCCTCGATGAACTTCTCCAGGTCCTCGTTCTCGTGCGCGTGCGGCATCGGGATGTAGCCCGGCAGCAGGTTGAAGAGGGTGGGGATGTCGCTGGAGCCCTGGATGCTGGCGTGGCCGCGCAGGGCCTGGATGCCGCCGCCGGGCCGGCCGATGTTGCCGAGCAGCAGCTGCAGGATGCAGGCCGTACGGATGTACTGGGCGCCGACGGTGTGCTGCGTCCAGCCGACGGCGTAGCAGAACTCGCTGGTGCGGTCCGGGCCGGAGTTCTCGACCAGGGTGCGGCACACCTCCAGGAAGGTCTCCCGGGGGATGCCGCAGGTCTCCTCCACCATCTCGGGGGTGTAGCGGGAGAAGTGGCGCTTGAGGATCTGGTAGACGCAGCGCGGGTCCTGGAGCGTGCGGTCCTGCCGGGACTCCGACTCGCCCGCGAGGGGCGGACCGCCGGAGCCGTAGGTCTCGGCCGTCCCGTAGCCCGCCGGTTCCCCGGAGCCCTGGACGCGCGCGTCGTACAGCGCGTCACGCTCCCCGGAGGCGGCCTGCACGGTGCCGCCGCCTTCGTACTGCCAGTCCTCCATCGCGTAGCGGCGGGTGTCCGGGTTGAAGCCGGAGAAGAGGCCGTCGAGGTCCTCGGTGTCCTGGAAGTCCTCGCCCACGATGGTCGCGGCGTTGGTGTATTCGAGGACGTACTCGCGGAATTCGGAGCCGGTGCTGAGCACGTGGTTGACGATGCCGCCGAGGAACGCGATGTCGGTTCCGGCCCGGATCGGCACATGCAGATCGGCCAGCGCACTCGTACGCGTGAAGCGCGGATCGACGTGGATCACCTTGGCCCCGCGCGCCTTCGCCTCCATCACCCACTGGAACCCGACGGGGTGCGCCTCGGCGAAGTTGGAGCCCTCGATGACGATGCAGTCGGAGTTCTGAAGGTCCTGCAGGAAGGTGGTGGCGCCGCCCCGCCCGAAGGACGTGCCGAGGCCGGCGACCGTCGAACTGTGGCAGACCCGTGCCTGGTTCTCGACCTGGACCACGCCCAGAGCGGTGAAGAGCTTCTTGATCAGATAGTTCTCTTCGTTGTCGAGCGCGGCACCGCCCAGCGTCGCCAGACCGAGGGTGCGGTTGACGCGCAGCCCCTCGTGTTCCTGCTCCCAGGTCTCCCGGCGCGTACGGATCACCCGTTCCGCCACCATGTCCATGGCGGTCTCCAGGTCCAGGCGTTCCCAGTCGGTGCCGTACGGGCGCCTGTAGAGCACCTCGTGGCGGCGGGCGTCGCCGGTGGTGAGCTGGAGCGTCGCCGCGCCTTTGGGGCAGAGCCGGCCGCGGCTGACGGGGGAGTCGGGGTCGCCCTCGATCTGGACGACCTCGCCGTCCTTGACGTAGACGTTCTGCCCGCAGCCCACGGCGCAGTACGGGCAGACCGACTTCACGACCTCGTCGGCGTCCTCGGTGCGGGGCCGCAGCCCGCGTGTGTACGCAGAGGACGCCGCGGCGCCGCGCCCCAGCGGATCGTCCCCGGTGAGCTGCCGGTACACGGGCCAGCTCTCGAGCCAGGTGCGCACACCCATCGCCGTCCTCCGTCCGCGCGCGCGTCCATGTGATCGCGCGGGACCAGTGCCCCTCTCGCCCTGGTTTACGCCTGAGGGGCCGGCAGAAGGCACGGAGGAGCGGCGGTCGTTGTGCGGGTGCGCGTACGAGGCGTCGCGCGGGCCCGGCGCGGGTACGAGAGGTTCAGCACCCGTCGCGCGTACGAACCCGTGTGCGTACGCGCGACGGCGTCACACGTCCCGCGGTCGAGTCACACGTCCCGGCGGTTGAGCAGCGTGTAGGCGGCGACGAGCGCGGCCGCCGTCACCGCGGCGAGGATGCCCAGCAGCGGCCAGCCCGTGGCGGTCTGGTCCTCGGACATGGGGATCCGGTAGAGCGAGGCGAGACCGTTCAGCGGCGAGTACTCCATGAGGACCTCGCGCACCTTCTCCAGCGTCTCGCCCACCATGAACAGTGCGAGAACCAGGGGCAGCAGCACGAGTCCCATCATCATCGTGATCGCCCCGGCCGAGTGCCTCAGCAGGGCGCCGGCCGCCAGCGCCAGAAGGCCCAGCAGCGCGACGTACAGACCGGCCCCGACGGTGGCACCGAGCCACTGGCTGCTGCTCGCGACCAGTTCGCCGTTCTCCACGGAGCCCTTGAGCGCCTCCGCCTTCTCCGCGAACGGGGGGACCTGCTGGCCGCTGAGCATCGTGGAGTTGATGAGCGCGGTGACCGAGCAGGCGACCGTCGTCATGACGAACGCGAGCAGGAAGAAGATCAGCGACTTCGCGATCAGCACGCGTCCGCGCTTGGGGCAGGCCGTCATGGTGGTGCGGATCATGCCGGTGCCGTACTCGGAGGTGACGACCAGCACGCCCAGGGTGATGATGCAGATCTGTCCGAGCATCAGCCCGAAGAGGCCCGGGGCGAGTAGCGGCATCCCCACGAATTCGCTGCCCTGCAGACCGAGTGCCGTGAGGAGCCCGATGCCGACGACGAGGACGAACATGACGCCGAGGGTCCACACCGTGGAGCGGACCGAGCGGATCTTCGTCCACTCCGAGACGATCGCGTGTCCGAGGTGGGTGCGCGTGACGGGGATCGGGGAGGCGTAGCCGCCGCCGGGCGGAGGGCCGCCCTGGGGGCCGCCGTGCCCCTGCGGGGCAACGTGCGGTGGCGGTGCCGTGGCGGTGGCGCCGGCCGCCGCGGCCTGCGGGGTGCCGGGCTGCTGCTGGTACTCCTGGGCCTGGTACGGCTGTTGATGCTGCTGGGCCTGGTACGGCTGCTGCGGCGGGGGCTGGTGGTTCGGCGTGCTCATCGGGCGTCGTCCTCGCTGTCGGGCCGGGAAGCGTCGGAGGGGGCGGCGGGCGGCGCGGGCGCCGCGGGTGCGCCGGGCGTCGGCGGCACCGGCGGCGCGCCGCCCTGCGGCTGCTGGGCGGCGACGTGCGCGTACGGGTCCGGTGCGGCGCCGTCGGGCGCGGGCGGCGGTCCGTAGCCGGGTGCGCCTCCGTACGGTCCGCCCTGCGGCATGGGGGCACCACCCGGCGGAGGTCCCCATGCGCCGCCCGGTGCTCCGTGTGCTCCGGGTGCTCCCGGTCCTCCCGGTACTCCCGGCGCTCCCGGTCCCATGGGCACTCCGAGCTGCGCCGCCGCCATCTGCTGTTGCTGCTGGTGCTGCAGGCCCGCGCGCTGGTCGGCAGTGGAGCGGAAGTCCACCGCGCCCTGCGTCAGCCGCATGTACGCCTCTTCCAGGGACGCCTGATGCGGCGACAGCTCCCACAGCCGTACGTCCGCGTTGTGCGCCAGTTCGCTGATCTGCGGCAGCGGCAGGCCGACGACGCGCAGCGCGCCGTCCTGCTCAGGCTGCACCTGGCCGCCGGCCTCGGCCACCGCCGACGTCAGCTTCTCCTGCTGCCCCGGGTCGCCCTCGGGCGTACGGACCCGGGCGAAGCCCACCGAGTTCTGTGCGATGAACTCCTTCACCGAGGTGTCCGCCATCAACTGCCCGCGCCCGATGACGATCAGATGCTCGGCCGTCAGCGCCATCTCGCTCATCAGATGGGACGAGACGAAGACGGTGCGGCCCTCGCCCGCCAACTGCTTCATCAGATTGCGGACCCAGAGGATGCCTTCGGGGTCGAGGCCGTTGACCGGCTCGTCGAAGAGCAGCACTTGCGGGTCGCCGAGCAGCGCCGCGGCGATGCCGAGCCGCTGGCCCATGCCGAGCGAGAAGCCCTGGGACCGCTTCTTGGCCACCTGCTGAAGCCCGACGACGCCCAGCACCTCGTCCACCCGGCGGGCCGGGATGCCCGAGAGCTGCGCCAGCGACAGCAGGTGGTTGCGCGCGGACCGCCCGCCGTGCACCGCCTTGGCGTCCAGCAGGGCGCCGACCTGGCGCGGGGCGTTGGGCAGGTTGCGGAACGGGTGGCCGCTGATGGTGACCTGACCTGCCGTCGGGGTGTCCAGGCCCAGAATCATCCGCATCGTCGTCGACTTGCCGGAGCCGTTGGGCCCCAGAAAGCCGGTGACCGTTCCCGGCCGCACCTGGAAGGACAGGTTGTAGACGGCCGTCTTGGCGCCGTAGCGCTTCGTCAGGCCGTACGCCTCGATCATCCGTTTGTCCCTGGACGAAGTTCGGGGCTCGCTCGCCCCCGGACATGGCCTAGGAGGTTACAAGGCCGCTGTTCGGTTCCATTCGATGGCTTCTACAAGCGCACCGGTCCGCCCCGGGCGGGCCGGTGAGGCGCTCGCGGACGAGCCAGGGCCGGGCGCGGGCCAACCCGTACGCGCCCGGTCCGGCGGCTGCGGGTGCCGGAAGCCGGCGTCCGCGCCGAGTTGCCCGCCCGCCCCGGCGGACGGACGGCGTTGCGAGGCGTGACCGTCCCGCCCGCGCCGTTCCGTACCTCAACCCGTCCGGGGTGCGCCTGGGTTGATGGTGTGTGCGTGACGAACGCTGAGGCTCCGCGTCGGGCCATGCCGGTCGCCGGTCGCCGAGGTCCGCTGCGGGGCCCGCTGCTGCCGGCAGCCGGGCCGGGGAGGCCGCTCGGGCGGCGGCAGCGCCCGGGGTGCGGGTCCGGCTGCGTGGCCGGGTCCTTCCGGCGGGCGACGGGGCCGGGGTACGGGTCGCGCAGCGGGCCCGTAAGCGCCCGGCGCACCCGTTCCCCGTACGCGACCGGTGCCCGCCCGGCGGGGGCTACGCGTCGCGGCGCTTGAGGACGACCCAGCCCGCGATCAGCGTCGCCACCGTCCAGCCCACCATGATCAGCAGCCCCTCGTAGGGCCCGTACGGACGGTTCAGCGACTCCGGCACCACCGCGATGATCGTCTTGCCCGCCTGGTCCGGCAGATACTGCGCGTACTCCTTCGTCGCGCTGACCGTGCCGAGGATGTTCGAGATGAGGAAGAAGAACGGCATCAGGATCGCGAAGGCCAGCAGCGGGCTGCGCAGCACGAAGCTCAGACCCATGGAGAAGAGAGCGATCAGCGCCATGTAGACCCCGCCGCCCACGACGGCGCGCAGCACGCCCTCGTCCTGGATCGAGACTCCGCGTTCGCCGAGCAGCGCCTGCCCGACGAAGAAGGCGAGGAAGCTCGTGGCCATCCCGACCACCAGTACGAGCGACGTGGCCACGAAGATCTTGGCGGACAGAAAGACGGTGCGCTGCGGCACTGCCGCCAGTGAGCTGCGGATCATGCCGGTGCTGTACTCGCTGGAGACGACCATCACGCCGAACGCGATCATCGCGAGCTGTCCGAGTTCGATGCCCGAAAAGCTCGTCTGCGTCGCGTCGAAGGTGAGCTGCTCCCGCTTGCCCAGCTTGTCGAACTGGGAAGCGGCGACGGCGCAGATGACGGCGGAGAGCCCGACCGTCACCACCAGCGCCGTGGCCAGCGTCCACAGGGTGGAGCGCACGGAGCGGATCTTGGTCCACTCGGAGCGGAGAACCCGCGTGGTGTGCGGCATGGTCTATCGCCTCTTCCTGGACGGCTTGGCGCCCTGGTCCGGCTGCCAGGCGCCCGGCTGCGAGGGGCCCGTCGCTCGCGCGCCCGGCTGGGGCGCGCCCTGCTGGGATGCCTGATCGTGCGCGTGATACTCGACGGACTCCGCAGTCAGCTGCATGAACGCCTCCTCCAGCGAGGCCTTCTGCGGACTGAGCTCGTGCAGCACGACCTGGTACCAGGCCGCGAGTTCGCCGATACGGGCGGGCTCGATGCCCTCGACCTGCATCCCGCCGTCCTGCTCGAAGACCGGCATCACGCCGACGCTGCCCAGCACGTCCCGCATCCGCTCGGGCTGCGGGGTGCGCACACGTACGAACGTCCGCGAGTTCTTGGCGATGAAGTCCGCCATCGACGTGTCCGCCAGCAGCTTGCCCCGCCCGATCACCACCAAGTGCTCGGCGGTCAGCGCCATTTCACTCATCAGATGGGACGAGACGAAGACGGTGCGGCCCTCGGACGCGAGATGCTTCATCAGGTTGCGGATCCAGTGGATGCCTTCGGGGTCGAGGCCGTTGACGGGCTCGTCGAACATCAGGATCTTCGGGTCGCCGAGCAGCGCCGCGGCGATGCCGAGCCGCTGGCCCATGCCGAGCGAGAACCCCTTCGGGCGCTTCTTGGCGACGTCGCTGAGCCCGACCAGGTCCAGCACGGTGCTGATCCGCTTCCTCGGGATGTTGTTGGACTGCGCCATGCAGAGCAGATGGTTGTAGGCGGTGCGCCCGCCGTGCACGGCCTTGGCCTCCAGCAGCGCCCCGATGTAGTTGAGCGGGTCGCGGAGCTGGTCGTAGTGCTTGCCGTCGATACGCACGTCGCCGCTGGTGGGACTGTCGAGACCGAGCATCATCCGCATCGTCGTGGACTTGCCCGCCCCGTTGGGGCCGAGGAAGCCGGTGACCATGCCGGGTTGCACGCTGAAAGTGAGATGGTCGACGGCCGTCTTGTCGCCGTACCGCTTGGTCAGCCCGCGCAGCTCAATCATGCACCGACGCTATGCGTGCACCGGCTGCGATGCCAGTGGGTGCGCGGGCTCGACTCACATGCGTGCGCAAGGCGTCGCCGCTGTTCCCGGCGCTTTCACGCGATTGCACACATGCCGGGCCCCGGACGCACGGCGGGCCCGGCACGAGATGTGCCGGGCCCGTACGCGCCTGCGCGTCGGTCGTGCCGAGCGTCAGCGGGACTGCTGTGCGGGAACGCTGCGCGCCGCCGACTCCTCGTCGGCCGCGGCCTCCCCTTCCTCGCCGCCCTGGCCGGCGGCCGCGACCGCCGCACCCGTGAGCGTCGCCAGCATCTCGCGCACGTTGGTCAGCTGCGCGTTGATGCTGTCGCGGCGGTTGGTGAGGGCCGCCAGCTCGCGCTCCGACTCGCTGCGGACGCGGTCCGCCTTGGCGTTGGCGTCGGCCACGATGTCCTCGGCCTGGCGCTGAGCCGTCTCCACCGTCTGACGGGCGCGGCGCTCCGCGTCCGTACGCAGCTTCTCGGCCTCGAGCCGCAGCTGCTCCGCGCGGTGCTCGATCTCGGCGAGGCGCTTCTCCGCCTTCGCCTGACGGGAGGCGAGGTCACGCTCGGACTGCTCGCGGCGCTTGGCGAGGTTGGTCTCGAAGTCCGCGGCGGCCTGGGCGGCCTTGGCGCGGGTGTCCTCGAAGAGGGAGTCGGCCTCCTCGCGCTTGGACTGGGCGTCCTTCTCCGCTTCCGTACGCAGGACGGTGGCCTCGCCCTTGGCCTTCTCGACGATGCTCGCGCCCTCGTCCTCGGCCTTGGACTTGCGCTCGGCGGCGAACGCCTCCGCGTCGTTACGCACCTGCTGCGCGGCGCCCTCGGCCAGCTCGCGGTGCTGTTCCGCGGCCCGGCGGGCCTCGTCCCGCAGGTCCTTGGCCTCCTCCTCGGCGAGGCGGAGGATCTTCTCGACCCGCGCACCGAGCCCCGCGTAGGACGGCTCGGAGTCGTTGACCTGGGCCTGGGCGTTCTGCGTCTCGAGGTGAAGCTCCTCGATGCGCTTTTCCAGCGAGGTGATGCGGGACAGTGCGCTGTCACGGTCGGCGACGAGCTTCGTGATGCGGTCGTCCACCTGCCCGCGGTCGTAGCCACGCCGCACGAGCTCGAAGCCGAAGGGGGAGGAAGTGTCGCTCATGGGGTTCCTGTCGAGTCAGACGGGTTATCAGACGGGGGAGTGATAGGGGAATCCTAGGGGCCAAGACGGCGTGTCATCGAGCCATTGCGGGTTTGATCTGGAGAATGTGCGCTCGTTCGAGTGGCTAACTTCCGGACTCCTTGCCAGCGGACCGAGTCGTACCTGCACCAACTCCCGCGGCAACGCCATTGGTTGACCCGGTGTCGGCGCTGCCCTTCTTACCGCTTCCGCTCTCCGGGCCGCCGCCGGATCCGGGAGTTTCGAAGGATTCCAGTGCTTCCAGTACATCCTGCACGCGCGAGATCTCGGCGTTGATGTCCTCCTGGCGGCGCTCCAGCACCTCCAGTTCACGCTGCCCGGCCTCGACGGTCGTCTCCGCCTCGGCCCTGGCCTCGTCCCTGATCTGCTGGGCCTCGCGTACGAGTTCGGCCTTGCGCTGCTCGGCGTCCTTGAGCAGGCCCTCGGCCTTCTTGACCGCAGAGACACGGACGTTGCTCGCCTCGTTGTCGGCCTCGCGTACGAGGCGTGCGGCCTTCTCCTCGGCGTCACGCAGCTGTTCCTGCGCCGCCTTCACGAGCTTGTCGCAGCGCTCTCCCGCGGCCTGCATGGCCTCGGAGGACTCCCTGCGGGCCCGCTCGTGCAGCTTCTCGATCTCGCGCTCGACACGGGTGCGCTGCTCCTGCGTACGCTCCCGGATCGCGGCGGAGTCGCTTCGGGCCTCCTCCAGCATGGTGTTGGAGTCGTCGCGGGCCTTCTCCACCACCTGGCGGCTGTCCTCGCGGGCCTCGCTGACCAGACGGTCGGACTCCCTGCGGGCCGCGCCCACCATGCTGTCGGCCTGTTCCTCCGCCGTCGTCTGGGTGCGGCGGGCCTCCTCGCGAGCCTCGGCGAGCAGCCGGTCGGCCTGCTCGGCGGCGTCGTTGCGCCGGCGGGCGGCCTCCTCGCGGGCCTCGTCGAGGACGCGCTCCGACTCGGTGCGGTTCCTGTCGGCCTCTTCCAGGGCCTCCGAAACCGTCGTCTCCGCCATCGACTTGGCGGCCTCGGACTCCTCCTGCGCCTCGCGTCGCAGCTCCGCCGCCGCCTTCTCGGCCGCGGCCCGCCGGTGCGTGATCTCTTCCTCGGCGCGCTCGTGGAGGCCCGTGACCGAGTCGCGTACCTGCTGGGCGGTCTCCTCCGCGGCGCTGACCATGTCGGCAGCGCGGCGCTCCGCCTCCTCGACGAGCCGGGCCGCCTCGCTCTGCGCGTCCTCCACCCGCTGCCGGGCGGTGGCCAGGAGTTCGTCGCTCTGCTCGCGTGCGTCGGTGCGCTCCCGGTGCGCCTCCTCGCGGGCGCCGGCCAGCAACTCCTCGGCCTCGCGCCGCCGTCGGTCGGCCTCCTCGCGGGCGGCTTCGAGCGCCTCGGCGGCCTCCGCGTTCACGCGCTCCGCGGCGGCGTTGGCCTCCGACCTGATCCGGTCGGCGGTGTCCTGGGCCTCGTTGCGCAGCCGTTCCGCCTCGGAAGCGGCGTCGCTGCGCAGCTGTACGGCCAGCGCCTCGCCCTCTGCGCGGGACTGGGAGGCGTCCGAGTGCGCCTCGCTGCGCAGCCGTTCGGCTTCCTCCTCGGCCTGCTGCTGGAGGGTGCGCAGCCGTTCGGCCGACTCCGTGCGCAGCCGCTCGGTCTCGGCGCGGGCCTCTTCACGCAGCCGCTCCGACTCGCTGTGCGCCTCGCTGAGTTCGCGTTCGGCCGCCGTGAGCTTCGTCTCCGCCTCCGTGTGGAGCCGTTCCAGCTCCTCGGCGGCCTCCGCCTTGCGGTCCTTGGCGGCCTGCTCGGCCTCCTCACGGATGCGCCTGCCGGCCTCGTCGGCGTCGGCGCGGGTCTGCCCCGCCTGCTGCTCGGCGGTCGAACGCAGTTCTTCCGCCTCGGTGTTGGCCCGCTCCAGCGTCTCCTCGGACTGGCGGCGCAGCGCCGTGGCCCGCTCGATGGCCTCCGTGCGTACGCGTTCGCTCTCGTTGCCCGCCTCGGTGCGGGTGTCCTCCGCGTCCGCCTTGGCCTTGACCAGGAGTTCCTCGGCGTGGTTGGCCGCCTCCTCGATCTGCTGGACGGCGTCGCGGCGGGCCTCGCCGCGGATCCGCTCGCCCTCCTCGACCGCCTCCGCGCGCAGCTGCTCGGCCTCTCCGCGCAGCCGCCGGGCCTCCTCCTGGAACTCGACGGTCTTCTCGCGGTACTGCTGCGTGTCGTCCTTGGCGGCGCCTTCGAGCTCCTCGACGAGCCGCTGGGCCTCGCTGCGCAGCCGCTCGGCCTCGTCCTCCGCCTCCCGGCGGATCCGTTCGGCCTCTTCACCGGCCTTGCGCGTGGTGGCCTTGGCGTCCTCGGACGCCTTGTCGAGGGCGTCCTCCGCCGTCCGCGCCGCCTCGGCGAGCTGGTTCGCGGACTCCTCGGCCGAGCGGGAGCGGGCCTCGGCCTTCGCTTCCTCGATCAGCTGCTCCGCGGCGGCCTTGGCCTCCTCGCGAAGCTGCTCCGCCTCGGCCTTGATGGCCTCGGACTCCTTGGTGGCCTCGCCGACCATGCGGGCCACTTCGTTCTTGGCCGTACGGAGGCGCTGCTCGTTGTCCGATTCGGCGTCCGAGAGCAGCTTCTCCGCCGACTCGGTCGCCTTCGACAGCTTCTGCTCGGCCTCGGAGCGGGCCTCGCGCAGCGCGGCCTCGGCCTCCTGCATCCGCTCGCCGGCCCGGCGTACCAGGTCGGCGGCCTCGCGACGGGAGGACTCGGACTCGGAGGTGGAGGAGGTACGAAGCTGCTCCGCGTGCTCGGTGGCCTCCTGCGCCTGGGTCGAAGCGGAATTGATCATCCGCTCCGCCTCGGCGCGCGCCCGCCGCAGGATCGCGTCGGCCTCGGCGCGGGCCTTGTCGGCCTCCGAGGTCATCCGGCTGCGGGTGTCGTCCGCGTGCCGCTCGGCCTCTTCGCGGGCCTGCGCCAGTGAGCGCTCGGTCTCGGCGCGCGTCTCCTCCATGAGGCGCTGCGCCTGCTGTTCCGTACGGGCGCGCAGCTGTTCGGCCCAGGCGACGTTCTCGTTGACGTGGGACTCGACGGTGGAGCGGCGCTCGGCCAGCTCCTGGTCGAGCTGCTGGCGGCGGCGTACGGCCTCGGCGTGCAGCTCCGACTCCAGCCGGGACTGCTGCTCGGCCCGCTCCTGGAGCAGCCGCTGCGTCTCCATGCGGGCGTCGCGCAGCTCGCGCTCGGCGTCGGCCCGCATCTGGTCGGCCTGGAGCTGGGCGTTGCGAAGCAGCGACTCGGCCTGCTGGGAGAGGTTGTCGTAGCCGGCCGGACGCGTGGCGACTGCGCGGCGCGCCTCGTGCAGCTTGGCGCGCAGCACTTCGACCTGATAGCCGAGGTCGTCGGCATGGTCGACGGCCTTCTCCCGGTCCTTCTTCAGCCGCTCCATCTCGGCCTCGAACTGCGAGAGGTGGTCGTCAGCCTCGTAGCGGTCGTAGCCCCGCACTGCGCGGTCCCATCCGTCCCCTGGTCGTGGTGGTGAACTGACTCCTCGTGGCGAGCGTGTCAGATCATCGGCAGAACTCCGGGCCGGACCCCCAGCCCGGACCCTCCTCGGGATGGTGCGGAGGCCCGCCCCGGCCGAGTGGCCACTCTACCGGGCCGAAAGGCAGGCGTCAGTGGCTCGTTGTTGCCGATGAGTAATCAGAGGTGTGCGAGGCCGCCGCGGTGACCAACTCCGTGAGGACTCCGTGGCAGTCCTTGGGGTGGAGGAAGGTGATTCGCGAGTCCATCGAACCCCTGCGCGGCTCGTCGTAGAGAACGCGCACACCGTGGCCGCGGATCTCTTCCGAGTCGGTGTCCACGTCGGCGGTTCCGAAGGCGATGTGGTGGACGCCCTCACCGCGGTCGGCCAGCCATTTGGCGACTGCGGAGTCCTCGCGCACGGGCTCCAGGAGCTGGATGTACGAGGCGCCGCCGTCGTCCGTGCCGTTGATACGGAGCATGGCCTCGCGGACCCCCTGCTCCTCGTTGACCTCCGTGTGGAAGACCTCGAAGCCGTACGTGGCACGGTAGAAGTCGACGGTCTTCTCCAGGTCGAAACAGGCGATCCCGATGTGGTCGATACGCGTCAGCATTGCCCCAGTGCAGCGCCTCGGCGCTCGGTTACGCAACGTGCGCACGGTCACACCCGCTGACCGGTGACCCGGTGCCGTACCGCTCAGTACATTGGCGGCAGCCCCCTTAACCCTCGTTAACTTCCAGCCCCGTCCCCCGTGCCCGGGTGGACCCACCTCCGAGCCCTGCGGCCCGGGGGACCCTCAGGAAGGGATCTGAACCTGATGACTGGTACGTCAGCCCGTACGTCCGTCAACGGCAACTCGGTGATCGTCTCCGGCGCCCGTACGCCCATGGGGCGGCTGCTCGGCTCGCTCAAGTCCTTCTCCGGGGCCGACCTCGGCGGCTTCGCGATCAAGGCCGCACTGGAACGGGCGGGGATCGGTGGCGACCAGGTCGAGTACGTGATCATGGGGCAGGTGCTCCAGGCCGGCGCCGGCCAGATCCCGGCCCGTCAGGCGGCCGTCAAGGCCGGCATCCCTATGAACGTCCCGGCCCTGACGGTCAACAAGGTCTGCCTCTCCGGGCTCGACGCGATCGCGCTGGCCGACCAGCTCGTGCGGGCGGGCGAGTTCGACATCGTCGTCGCGGGCGGACAGGAGTCGATGACGAACGCGCCGCACCTGCTCCCCAAGTCCCGCGACGGCTACAAGTACGGCGCCGTCGAGATGCTCGACGCGATGGCCCACGACGGGCTGACCGACTCCTTCGAGAACATCGCCATGGGCGCGTCCACGGAGAAGCACAACACCCGGCTCGGCATCGCACGCCCCGAGCAGGACGAGGTCGCGGCGCGCTCCCATCAGCGAGCCGCCGCAGCGCAGAAGAACGGCCTCTTCGAGACCGAGATCACGCCGGTCGAGATCCCGCAGCGCAAGGGCGACCCCGTCGTCTTCAGCGAGGACGAGGGCATCCGCGGCGAGACCACCGCCGAGTCGCTGGGCAAGCTGAAGCCCGCCTTCGCCAAGGACGGGACCATCACCGCCGGTTCTGCCTCCCAGATCTCCGACGGTGCGGCGGCCGTCGTCGTGATGAGCCGGGCCAAGGCCGAGGAGCTGGGCGTCGAGTGGCTCGCGGAGATCGGGGCGCACGGCAACGTGGCCGGGCCGGACAACTCGCTCCAGTCGCAGCCCTCCCGTGCGATCGAGCACGCGCTGGCGAAGGACGGAGGCGGGATCCGGGCCGCGGACCTCGATCTCATCGAGATCAACGAGGCGTTCGCCGCCGTCGCCGTGCAGTCAACGAACGATCTCGGCGTCGGCCCCGAAAAGGTGAACGTCAACGGCGGTGCCATCGCGCTCGGGCATCCGATCGGGATGTCCGGAGCGCGTATCGTCCTCCACCTCGCCCTGGAGCTGCGGCGCAGGGGCGGCGGCACCGGCGCGGCCGCGCTCTGCGGCGGCGGCGGACAGGGCGACGCACTGCTGCTGCGGGTTCCGGGGAAGGCGGACGGGTAAGTCACGCCGTTACGGAGCGGTTCGGCCGGCCCTGGTGAGCAGGCGGGGCCGGCGGGCCGTGGCGGGACGGCCGGGAAGGCCGCCGGCCGGGACCGGGACCGGGAACCGGGAAGACCGCCGTGCAGATGCGGTCGTGCAGACCGTGCCGTCGCAGACGGTCGTGGTGACAGCGAACTGAGGACAGGGGAGCGCAGCAGGCATGGCGGTGGACGTCTCCGAGCTGGTCGAGCAGGCGAGAGAGGGCCGGCCGAGGGCCGTGGCCCGGCTCATCTCTCTCGTGGAGGGGGCGTCGCCGCAGCTGCGCGAGGTCATGGCGGCGCTCGCACCGCGCTGCGGCAACGCGTACGTGGTGGGCCTGACCGGTTCGCCGGGCGTCGGCAAGTCCACCTCCACCTCGGCGCTGGTGACCGCGTACCGGCGTGCGGGCAAGCGGGTGGGCATCCTCGCCGTCGACCCGTCCTCGCCCTTCTCCGGCGGTGCGCTGCTGGGCGACCGGGTGCGGATGGGCGAGCACGCCTCCGATCCCGGCGTCTACATTCGCTCGATGGCGACGCGCGGCCACCTGGGCGGCCTGGCATGGGCCGCTCCGCAGGCGATCCGCGTGCTGGACGCCGCGGGCTGCGACGTGGTGCTCGTCGAGACGGTCGGCGTGGGACAGAGCGAGGTCGAGATCGCGGCGCAGGCCGATACCAGCGTCGTGCTGCTGGCCCCTGGGATGGGCGACGGCATTCAGGCGGCGAAGGCGGGGATCCTCGAGATCGGCGATGTGTACGTCGTCAACAAGGCGGACCGGGACGGAGCCGACGCGACCGTCCGCGAGCTCAACCACATGCTGGGGCTCGGCGAGGCCCGGTCGCCGGGTGACTGGCGGCCGCCCATCGTCAAGACCGTCGCCATGCGGAGCGAGGGCGTCGAAGAGGTCATGGAGGCGCTGGAGAAGCACCGCGCGTGGATGGAGGAGCACGGCGTGCTCGCCGAGCGGCGTGCGCGCCGCGCCGCCCGGGAGATCGAGACGATCGCCGTGACGGCGCTGCGCGAGCGGATGGGGGAGCTGCGCGGCGGGAAGCGGCTGGACGCGCTGGCCGAGAAGGTCGTCGGGGGGTCTCTCGACCCGTACGCGGCGGCGGACGAACTGATCGCGGGCGTCACGGAGCAGTAGCCCGGCTAGGCCCGTGAATACGGGCGAGAAGTGCGAACACATGCGAACACAAGTGCGGCGGGACCGGATTCCGGTCCCGCCGCCCTTCGCGGTCGGGGTCAGCCGTCGTCGCGGCCGTCGTCCTCCCGGTCGTCGTCGCTGTCGCGGCCCTTGTCGTCGTCCTTGTCGTCCTTGTCGTCCCGGTCATCACGGTCGTCGGCGCGGTCGTCGTCGGAACGCGCGTCATCGCGGTCGTCGTCCGCGGTCTGCCGGGTGAGCTCGCCCGAGTCGGCGTCGACGAGGAACTCCTGCTGCTTGCCGTTCTTGTCGGTCGTCTCGACCTCCCAGGCGCGGTTGTTCCTGTCGTCATCCAGGTCGATCGATGTGACCGTGCCCTCGGAGGCGGCCTTGCTTGCCGCGTCGGCAGCGGAGATCTTCAGGCCGGCGGGAGCAGCGTCGTCGTCGCGGCCGTCGTCGTCGCCCTTGCCCTCCCTGGCGTCCTCGGCCCGGTCGTCCTTGTCGTCGCGGTCGTCGCGGTCGTCAGCGGAGTACGGCGCGCTCGCGACCTGTGCGCTCTTCTGGGCGCCGTCGTCCGCCATGGCCACGGCGGAGACGGTGCCGGTGCCGATGAGTGCCGCGGCCGTGACGGTCGCGATGGCCAGCTTGCGCTTCATGGGTTCCTCCCGAGTGGGTTGCTGCGTCTTTCTCAGTGCGCCCAACCGTGGCCGGAGGATGCTGAAGGCAGCCTGAAGCCACCTGAAGATCCCTTCAGGTGCGATGCGGGAGAGTGGACCCATGCGTCTGCTGATCGTGGAGGACGAGCGCCGGCTCGCCCTCTCGCTCGCCCGGGGGCTGAGCGCCGAGGGATTCGCCGTCGATGTCGTGCACGACGGCAAAGAGGGGCTGCACCGGGCGAGCGAGGGCACGTACGACCTGATCGTGCTCGACATCATGCTGCCCGGCATGAACGGCTACCGGGTGTGCGGCGCCCTGCGCGCGGCAGGCGACGAGACGCCCGTACTGATGCTGACCGCGAAGGACGGCGAGTACGACGAGGCCGAGGGTCTGGACACCGGTGCCGACGACTATCTGACCAAGCCGTTCTCGTACGTCGTGCTGCTCGCCAGGGTCCGGGCGCTGCTGCGGCGGCGTACGCGGGGCGCACGCACCGTGCTGCGGCTGGGCGAGCTCAACGTCGACCCGGGGACCCGCCGGGTGAGCGTGGGGGAGCGCGATGTGGAGGTGACGGCGAAGGAGTTCGCGGTGCTGGAGCATCTCGCGGTACGGGCCGGGGACGTCGTCTCCAAGTCGGAAATCCTCGAACACGTCTGGGACTTCGCATACGAGGGCGACGTCAACATCGTCGAGGTCTACGTCAGCGCGCTGCGCCGCAAGCTCGGGGCGGGCTGGATCGCCACCGTGCGCGGCGCCGGATACCGGCTGGTGGACGCCGGTGCGTAGGGGATCGGTCCGGACGCGCGCCGCGCTGGGCGCCGCCCTCGTGGTGGCGGTCGCACTGGTGGCCGCCGGGTTCGCCGTCGTCGCGGTGCTGCGGGACGGACTCGCCGGCAACGCCCGGCTCCAGGCGGAGTCGGCGGCCCGCTCGGTCGCCGCGGAGGTCTCGGACGTGGACGCCCGCGGTGTGCGGGAGCTGGACGGCCTCGACACCGACGAGGACGAGCCCGCACAGGTCGTCGGCCCCGGCGGGAAGGTGCTCGGCGCTGGCGGAACCCTGCGCGGACAGGGCCCGGTCGCCGGCTTCAACCGCCCGGACGAGGACGAGGACAAGTCCGGCGACGGCGCGGGCGACGAGCACAAGGACCGCAACCGGGACAGGAGCCGCGGCGACGACGCCACCGATGACGCCGGCGAGGACAGCGACGACGCCACCGACGACGCCACAGAGGACACTGGCGAGGACGCCGGCGAAGAGGCGGACGAGGACGGGGGCGCGGCCGCCGCGGCCGGGGCCGCAGCCGGAGCCGAGGTCGACCGGGACGCCGAGGAGCGGACCGTCGATCTGGACGGCCAGGACTTCACCGTCGTCGGCGTGCAGAGCCGCACCCGCGACGGCACCCCCGTGACCGTCTACGCGGGCGCGTCGCTCAAGGACCAGCAGGAGGCCGTCTCGTCGGTGACGCAGGCGATGCTCGCCGGACTGCCGGTGATGCTGCTGGTCGTCGGGGGCGTGACGTGGCTGGTGACGCGGCGTGCGCTGCGGCCGGTGGAGGGCATCCGCAGCGAGATGGCCGGGATCATGGCCAGCACCGACCTGTCGCGGCGCGTGCCCGAGCCGGACGCTCGGGACGAGGTGGCGCGGCTCGCGCGTACGACGAACGACACACTGGCCGCGCTCGAGTCCTCCGTCGAACGTCAGCGGCGCTTCGTCGCTGACGTCTCGCACGAGCTGCGCAGCCCCATTGCCTCCCTGCGCACACAGCTGGAGGTGGGTGCCGCGCACCCGGACCTGCTGGACGTGGAGGGCGCGGTGCAGGACACGGTGCGGCTGCAGCAGCTGGCGACCGACCTGCTGCTGCTCGCCCGCCTGGACGCCGGCGAGCGGCCCGGCGACGGCCGGGTGGCGCTGGGTGCGCTCGTACGGGAGGAGCTGGCGCAGCAGCAGCCGCAGCCGCACCCCGTACGGCTCGGTGAGATGACGGACGGCGAAGTGACCGGATCGAGGGCGCAGTTGGCGCGCGTGGTGATCAATCTGCTGCAGAACGCGCAGCGGCACGCGGCCTCGCAGGTGCTCGTGTCCGTACGGGAGATCCGGGAGGCGGACGGCCGGTGGGTGGAGCTGGAGGTCGACGACGACGGGCCCGGCGTGCCGGAGGCGGAGCGGGAGCGGATCTTCGAGCGTTTCGTACGGCTCGACGACGCCCGAAGCCGCGACGAGGGCGGTGCGGGGCTCGGCCTGGCCATCGCCCGCGATGTGGCGACGCGGCATGGGGGGACGCTGACGGTTCCGGGCGGCTCCCGCTTCGTACTGCGGCTGCCGGCGGCGGTCTGACGGCGGGTGTGACCTCAGGCGTGCACGGTACGGCCCGCCGTCGCCGTCCGAGTCCGTATCCGTGCGGGTGTGCGCGGGGCCGAACCGTCGTGCCCGCGTCAGGTCAACCCGCGGGATCTGCTCTCGCTGCGGGCAGCCCTAGAACCGGCCGCGCTCGGCCCGCAGCTTCTCGGCCACCGGCAGAAGCGTCTCGCGCAGGTGGCCGAGGTCCTCCGGTGCCATGCGGTCGATGAAGTGGCGCCGTACGGAGTCGACATGGTGGGGCGCGACACCGCGCATCGTCTCCCACCCCTCCTCCGTCAGTACGGCGAAGAGTCCGCGCTTGTCGGACTCGCAGTTCTCGCGGCGGACCAGGCCCGCCTTCTCCATGCGCGTGATCTGGTGCGAAAGGCGGCTCTTGGACTGAAGCGTGGAGGCCGCGAGGTCGCTCATCCGCATCCGGTGCTCCTCGGACTCGGAGAGGTTGACCAGGATCTCGTAGTCGTTCATGGTCAGGCCGAACGGCTGGAGGTCGCGCTCCAGCTGGTACATGAGCAGCCTGTTGACGTCCAGGTGGATGCGCCAGGCTCTCTGCTCGTCAGCGGTGAGCCAACGGGTGCCGTTGGTGCCGTTGTCGGTGTCCATGTACGAGACCTTACATAGCGCCCGTACAGATGTACTCCCGTCCCGCACTCACAACCCGAACCTGCGCTGCAGGCCTCCGAGCTGGCCCGGGAGCTGCGGCGTCTGCTGCCCGCCGCGCTGCCCGCCCTGCCCGCCGCCGGGGACGCCTGTCTCGTGCGGCACGGCGCCGGTCGCCTTCTCCGCCATGAGCGTCTCGCTGGACTGGATCAGGACGGTGCCGGACCCCACGAACTCGAACTGGTGCTCCTCGCCCGACGCTCCGCCGATCCCCGTCAGGGCGCGGATGCCGCCCAGCACGCCCTTGAGGTAGCCGTGGTCGTAGTGGTGGCAGGGCGAGGGGCAGTCCGCCCAGCCCACCAGGGCCTGCGGGTCGACGCGTACGGGCGGCTCCACGAAGTGCACCGCCCCGTTGGACGCCGCGACGAACTTGCCGGTGCCGATGAGCGTGAGGAACCCGGGGATGATCGACTGCTTGAGAGACAGCGACGGCTCGAAGGCCAGCAGATTCCCGGAGCGCACCGTGAGGTTGCCGTCCTCCAGGTCGTAGGAGTTGACGTCGAAGGCCCGGTCGGCGAGCAGCATCTTGCCGCTGCCCTCGGCGACGACCCAGTCGGCCGCGTGCAGCGGGGAGTGGAAGCTGGTGGCGACGAGACCGTCGAGGTGGCCGTGGCCGACTCCGCTGAAGTCGATCTGCCCGTAGTAGGCGATCATCTTGCCCTTCTGCAGGAACCACTGCCCGTTGAGCTCCACGCAGAAGGTGTAGGGGTCGACGTTGTCGGTGGACGGAAGCGTCGTGACGTCCAGGACGCGCGGGGCGGTGCTCACAGCTTCTCCTCACTTGCCTGTACGAACACGGCTCCGTTCCCGGACAGTTCGAGCTGGAAGCCCTCGCCGGAGCCGCGTCCGACCATGTCGCGCCAGCCGAGTGCCGTGGAGAGCTTGTTGCGTACGTCGCCGTGGTGCGCCACGTACGCCTGCGGGTCCACGTGCACGGGACGGTCGGGGGTTACCGGGAGCTGGATGATCCCGCCGTGCGCCATCACCGCGACGGCGCCCCTGCCCTTGAGCGTGGTGGTGAACAGGCCCTGGCCGGTGACCTGGCCGCGGACCATGCCCATCACGCCGCCGTCCGAGCCGAGGAAGAGCGTGCCCTGCTCCAGCGTCCCGTCGAAGGCGAGCAGCCGGTCGGCCTCGACGCAGAGGGTGTCGCCGTCGAGTTCGATCACCTCGACGTGGTGGCCGCCGTGGCCGAACATCACGGTGCCCTGCCCCTCGACGGTCATCAGGGGCGTCGCCTCGTTCGCCACGCGCCGCCCGATCATGGACATCACGCCGCCCTGTCCGCCCTGCATGCTGGGCGTGAAACGGACGTCGCCCTTGTACGCGATCATGGCGCCGCGCTGGCTGAACAGCCGCTGCCCGGGCTGCACCTGGGCCTCGATCATCTTGGCGTTGATCTCGCGGAACGGCATCAGACCTCGCCCCCGACCGTGTTGCGCTCGCTGGGCTGCACATAGACGAGCCCGTCACCTTCGAAGCGGATCTGGAAGGACTCGCCGGACCCTTCGCCCATGATCGTGCGGAAGTTGACCCCGGACTGGAAGTGCTGCTGGAGGTTGCCCTGATGCGCGATGTACGCCCCCGGGTCGACCTGGAGCGGCATGCCCGGCGCGACGCGCAGCAGCACCGCGGGCCCGTCGGACATCAGCGCGGCCTGCCCGGTGCCCTCGACGGTGGTGGTGAACAGCCCGTTGCCCTGGGAGGCGCCGCGCAGCCCCGTGAACGTCGTACCGGTGCGCAGCCCGGAGTCCGTGCAGAGCAGGTTGCTCGCCTCGACGTGGAGCGTCTCGCCGTTCAGCTGGACGAGGTTGACGTCGCTGGCGCGGTCGGCGAAGTAGCACGTGCCGTGCCCCTTCACCTCCATGACCGTCATCTGCTCGCCGGTCAGCCGCCGGGTCACCATCCCGCGCAGGCCGTCGCCGCCGCCTGACATCTTCTTGAACGCCATCTCGCCGTCGTAGGCGACCATGGAACCGTTCTTCGCCTTGACGGCGTCGCCGCTCACCGTGACCGCGAGCACTTTCGCACTGTGAAGTCGGAACTGAGGCACATGGGAAACCTACCCTGGGCTGGGCGAGGAGGGGCAAGGCTGCAAGAATGGGCAGCGCTTGTGCATCACTTCACAAACGATCGAGGTCTCCCGTGTCCATCCTGGAAACCCCGACCGGCCTGCCGCCGAAGTCGGTCTCCGCTCTGCGCCGCCTCCGTCTGGTCTCGACCCCAGAGGCGATCTCGTTCCTCCTGCTGCTGGGCTGCTCGGTACTGAAGCGGACCAGCGACTTCAACGCGGTGCCCGTGATGGGCGCCGTGCACGGTGCGCTCTTCGTCCTCTACGTGCTCTTCTGGGCCGACGCCTGGAACCGCGTGCGCTGGCCGATCGGCCGCGCCGCCCTGATCTTCGTCCTGGCCGTGCTGCCGGCCGGCGGCTTCTTCGCCGACAGGCTGCTGCGCCGCGAGGAGGAGGCCGGCGTGATCGCCGCCCGCGCCCGCAAGGAGCAGGACGTCCGGCGCGCGAACGCGGAGAAGCAGTGATCGTCGCCTTCTCCGTCACGCCGCTCGGCGTGGGCGAGGACGTCGGCGAACACGTCGCTGAGGCGGTGCGGGTCGTCCGCGAGTCGGGGCTGCCGAACCGCACCGACGCCATGTTCACGTCGCTGGAAGGCGAATGGGACGAGTGCATGGAGGTCGTGCGCAGGGCCGTCGCCGCCGTCGAGGAGCGGGCTCCGCGCGTCTCGCTCGTCCTCAAGGCCGACATCAGACAGGGCGTGACGGACGGGCTCACCTCGAAGGTCGAGTCGGTGGAGCAGCAGCTCTCCGGCCAGGGCTGAGCGCCGGCGGTCAGGGCACGGGCACGTCGCCGCCGCCGGCGAGCAGCGCGATGCCCAACGGCGTGCGCTCGTAGAGCACTTGGTGATGCACGCGCCGTGAGGTCAGCAGACCGGCGTCCCGCAGCACCGACAGGTGGACGGACACCGAGGACGGCGCGAGCCCCAGCCGTGCGGCGAGCGAGGTCGTCGACGCCGGCTCCTCCAACTCACCCAGCACGGCAGCCCTGTTGGCGCCCAGCAGACGAGCCAGAGCCTGCGCCGAGTCCGGCGTGGGCCGCTGCCACAGCCCGCCGACGCCGCGTGCCGGATAGATCACGGTGGGCTGCCAGGGCGGTGCGAAGCCGCTCACCACATCCGGCCACACGAACGCGCTCGGCATCAGCAGCACACCGCGGCCGCTCAGCTCCTGCACCATCGCGCCCCGGTACTTGGTCCGTACGGAGAGCGTGCCCTCGCTCCAGGACAGCCCCGGATGCAGATCCGCGAACAGCCGCTCCAGACCCGCCTCCGCCAGCTGCCGTGAGCGGTGGGCGACATCGGCCTCCAGCAGATCCCGCAGCCGGGGCCAGTCGGTGGCCAGCAGCGCGTCCCAGGCGCACTGCGTCAGGTCCGCCAGCTCCTGCACGGCGCGCGCCGGATCCGCCAGCATCGCCCGGCCACGGGGCGACTCGGCGGCGCCGGGGGTGGACGCAAGGGAGAGGGCGATCTCGTCGCGGGCGAGAGCCGGATCGGTGCGGCGCACCTGCTCCAGCTCGTCGCCGAAGGCGGCGGGCGGGCCGCCACTGGTCGACGGCGGCGGTCCGAGGAAGTCCGGTGTGTAGCCGCTGGGTTGCGGCATCAACAGCCACAGGGGTGCCAGGTCGAGCCCTGCGACCGCGCCGTGGATCCTGCGCAGCCACGGCAGGTGGTAGCTGTGCCGCTCGGTGCGGCGCAGCGTGCGTACGGCCTCGTGGGTCTCGCACAGCGGAGAGAAGGCGAAGCGGCATCGCAGCAAGTCCTTGGCGCCGAACCGCAGATGATGAGGCATGGCGCCCTCCTCCCGGATTCGTGCTGTGCCGAAAGACTAGAGAGCGCGGGCGGCCCGCGACAGGCTTCCGGCCATGCCTTCTCCTGCCGCGCAGCGCAACGGTTACCGGGCAGTCTTCCGGGTGCGGGAGTTCCGCTTCGTCTTCGCGGCGCATGTGCTTTCGCTGCTGGGCACCGTCGTCTCGCACGTCGCGCTGCCCGTGCTGGTCTACGCCCGGACCGCCTCGCCCTTCATGTCCGCCCTCACCTTCGGCCTGGGCTTCATGCCGCAGGCGCTGGGCGGCGCCCTGCTCGCGCCCGTCGCCGAGCGGTGCGAGGGACGCCGGGTGCTGGTGGGCTGCGACCTGGTTTGCGCCGTGGGCGTCGCGGCCATGACGGTGCCGGGCATGCCGCTTGCGGCGCTGCTGGCGCTCCGCGCGGTGACCGCCTTCGTGCAGCCGCTGTTCGGCGGCGTACGGGCGGCCGGGATGGGCGAGTTCCTGCACGGGGACGCGTTCGTACTGGGGCGCTCGCTGATCCGGATCTCCGCGCAGGCGGCGCAGATCGCGGGCTTCGCGGCCACGGGGCTCCTGCTGCTGGCGATGTCGCCGCGCGGCGCGCTGCTGCTCACGGTCGCCGGATTCCTCGCCTCCGCCGTGCTGCTGCGCACCGGCACCGCGGCACGTCCTCCGGCGGCCGCGGAGCGCGCCCGAGGCGGCACCCGAGGCGGTACCCGCGCCCTCTTCGCCGACCGGCGCATACGTGCGCTCCTCGTGCTCAACTGGCTGCCTCCGGCCTTCCTCGTCGTACCGGAGGGGCTGGCCGCGCCGTACTCGGCCGAGATCGGTGCCGGGTCCGTCGGCGTGGGCCTGCTGCTGGCGGCGATGCCGGTGGGAGGTGTCGCGGCCGAGCTGGCCGCGGGCGCGCTGCTGCGGCCCGGCACCCGGGAGCGGCTGGTGCTGCCGCTCGCGGGCTGTCTGCTGCTGCCTTTCCTGCTCTTCGCCTGGCGGCCCGGTCTGCCGCTAGCGCTGACCGCGCTGCTCGTCGCGGGTTCGGGCATCGCTTACACACTCGGCCTCGACCGCTGGTTCTTCGACGCCGTCCCGGAGGAGCTGCGGGCCCGCGCCATGACGGTGATGACGGCGGGCCTGATGACGGTGCAGGGCATGGGCATGGCGGCGGGCGGCCTCGCCGCGGAGTTCATGCCGCCGCACTGGGCGGTCGTGGCGGCCGGAGCGGCGGGCACGGCATGTGTGCTCGCGGCGGTGGGCGCGGTACGGGCGGTCCGCGCCGGACCGGCCGCGCGTACGGGCACCCGCGAGGGCGCCGGAGGACCGGTCCCTGAGACGCCTGTGTCCGACGTGTGAGCGCCCACTAGGGTTTACGGCGTGCCGAAGCCGCTCAGTCTGACGTTCGACCCCATCGCCCGCGCCGACGAGCTCTGGAAGCAGCGGTGGGGAGCGGTGCCGTCCATGGCCGCGATCACCTCGATCATGAGAGCCCAGCAGATCCTGCTGGCCCAGGTCGACGCGGTGGTCAAGCCTTACGGCCTGACCTTCGCGCGGTACGAGGCGCTCGTGCTGCTCACCTTCTCGCGGGCCGGCGAGCTGCCGATGTCGAAGATCGGCGAGCGTCTGATGGTGCACCCGACGTCGGTCACGAACACCGTCGACCGGCTCCAGAAGTCCGGGCTCGTCGACAAGCGCCCCAACCCCGAGGACGGCCGCGGCACTCTCGCGTCCATCACCGACAAGGGCCGCGAGGTGTGCGAGGCGGCGACACGGGAACTGATGGCCGTGGAATTCGGGATGGGCGCGTACGACGCGGAGGAGTGCGGGGAGATCTTCGCGATGCTCCGTCCCCTGCGCGTCTCCGCTCAGGACTTCTCGGAGGAGCAGGGCGCCTGAAGGCCCCGCGGAACGGCCCGTTACGCTCGTCCCCATGAAGAAGTCCGTACTGACCCGGTACCGGGTGATGGCCTACGTCACCGCTGTGATGCTGCTGGTGCTGTGCACCTGCATGATCTTCAAGTACGGATTCGGCACGGGCGAGGATCTGACCTTCGTGGTCTCCCAGGCCCACGGCCTGCTCTACATGGTCTACCTGGTCGTCGCCTTCGACCTGGGGCAGAAGGCCCGCTGGCCGTTCGGCAAGGTGCTGTGGATCCTGCTCTCCGGGACGATTCCGACGGCCGCCTTCTTCGTCGAGCGCAAGGTCGTGGCCGAGGTCGCGCCGCTGGTCGAGGACGGGGAGACCGCTCCCGCCAAGGCGTAACAGCCGCCCCGTCCGTATCTGTAACCCTCTGCCGTCGACCGGCTTCACCGAACGATCGGTCGACAATTACTTGGACGTCCAAGTAAATTCGGGAGTATGGACGCACACGCGATTGAAGAGGGCCGCCGCCGCTGGCAGGCCCGGTACGACGCCGCCCGCAAGCGCGATGCCGACTTCACGACACTCAGCGGCGACCCCGTCGCGCCCGTCTACGGCCCGCGCTCCGGAGACACGGTCGAGGGCTTCGAGCGCATCGGCTGGCCCGGCGAGTATCCGTTCACGCGTGGCCTCCACCCCACCGGATACCGCGGCCGGACGTGGACGATCCGCCAGTTCGCGGGCTTCGGCAACGCCCAGCAGACCAACGAGCGCTACAAGATGATCCTGGAGTCCGGCGGCGGCGGGCTGTCCGTGGCGTTCGACATGCCGACGCTGATGGGCCGGGACTCCGACGACCCCCGCTCGCTGGGCGAGGTCGGGCACTGCGGCGTCGCCATCGACTCCGCCGCCGACATGGAGGTCCTCTTCTCCGGCATCCCCCTCGGCGACGTCACGACCTCGATGACGATCTCCGGCCCCGCGGTGCCGGTCTTCTGCATGTACCTGGTGGCGGCTGAGCGGCAGGGCGTGGATCCGGGCGTCCTGAACGGCACGCTCCAGACGGACATCTTCAAGGAGTACATCGCCCAGAAGGAGTGGCTCTTCCAGCCGGAGCCCCATCTTCGGCTCATCGGCGACCTGATGGAGCACTGCAGCCGCGGCATCCCCGCCTACAAGCCGCTCTCCGTCTCCGGCTACCACATCCGGGAAGCGGGCTCCACGGCTGCGCAGGAGCTGGCGTACACGCTCGCCGACGGCTTCGGCTACGTCGAACTGGGCCTGAGCCGCGGCCTCGACGTCGACGCCTTCGCGCCGGGCCTGTCCTTCTTCTTCGACGCGCACGTCGACTTCTTCGAGGAGATCGCCAAGTTCCGTGCCGCGCGCAGGATCTGGGCCCGCTGGATGCGCGAGGAGTACGGGGCACGGAGCGAGAAGGCGCAGTGGCTGCGCTTCCACACTCAGACGGCGGGCGTCTCGCTCACCGCTCAGCAGCCGTACAACAACGTCGTACGTACCGCTGTGGAAGCGCTCGCGGCCGTGCTCGGCGGCACCAACTCCCTGCACACCAACGCCCTGGACGAGACACTCGCGCTGCCCAGCGAGCAGGCGGCGGAGATCGCGCTGCGCACGCAGCAGGTACTGATGGAGGAGACCGGCGTCACCAACGTCGCGGACCCGCTGGGCGGTTCCTGGTACATCGAGGCGCTCACCGACCGCATCGAGGCCGACGCGGAGAAGATCTTCGAGCAGATCAAGGAGCGCGGCCGCCGCGCCGTACCCGAGGGGAACCACCCCATCGGCCCGATCACTTCGGGCATTCTGCGCGGCATCGAGGACGGCTGGTTCACCGGTGAGATCGCCGAGGCCGCCTTCACCTACCAGCGGGCGCTGGAGAAGGACGAGAAGAAGGTCGTCGGCGTCAACTGCCACACCTCCTCGGTCACCGGCGACCTGGAGATCCTGCGGGTCAGCCACGAGGTCGAGCACGAGCAGGTGCGGGCGCTCGGTGAGCGCCGCAAGGAGCGGGACGATGCGGCCGTCACCGCGGCTCTGGCCACGATGATGGAGGCCGCCCGCGGCGACGCGAACATGATCGAGCCGATGCTCGACGCCGTACGAGCGGAGGCCACCCTCGGCGAGATCTGCGACGCGCTGCGGGACGAGTGGGGCGTCTACACGGAGCCGCCGGTCTTCTGACCGGCGGGAGCCGCGGTCACGCCGCCGCGGGCGTATGGATGGGGGAGGGCACGGCTCCGTAGCATGTACGGCCGAGCCGTCCAGGAGCCGTGGAGCCGTACGTGAACAGACCACCGGGGCCGGGCGCGGCCGGTCCGCCGTCGTCGGGTCCCCCGTCGCCGGGCCCGCCGTCGGGGCGGATGCGCCGCCGGCTCGGGGTTTTCGACGCGGTGGCCGTCGGGCTGGGCTCGATGCTCGGCGCCGGGATCTTCGCCGCGCTCGCACCGGCGGCGCGGGCCGCCGGATCGGGGCTGCTCGCCGGCCTCGCGCTCGCGGCCGTCGTGGCGTACTGCAATGCGACCGCTTCGTCCCGGCTGGCCGCCCGCTACCCGGATTCCGGGGGCACCTACGTCTACGGACGTGAGCGGCTCGGGGACTTCTGGGGCCACCTCGCCGGATGGGCCTTCGTGACCGGCAAGACCGCGTCGTGTGCGGCGATGGCGCTGACGGCGGGCTTCTACGCGTGGCCGGAGCAGGCGCACGCCGTGGCCGTCGCGGCAGTGGTCGCGATGACGGCGGTGAACCACGCCGGGGTGCAGAAGTCGGCCTGGGTCACCCGCGCCGTGGTCGGTCTCGTCCTGGCGGTGCTCGCCGCGCTGGTGACCGCGCTCCTCACCGCGCACGGAACGGACGCGGCCCGGCTGGAACCGGGCGCGGACCTCACCGTTCCCGGGGTGCTCCAGGCGGCGGGACTGCTGTTCTTCGCCTTCGCGGGATACGCGCGCATCGCCACCCTCGGCGAGGAGGTGCGCGACCCCGCGCGCGTCATTCCACGCGCCGTGCTGATCTCCCTGGCCGTCGCGCTGGCCGTCTACGCGGCGGTCGCGGTCGCCGTGCTGTCCGTACTGGGCGGCGGGGGACTGGCGGACGCGGCCGCCCCGCTGACCCAGGCCGCGCGCGCGGCGGGAATCCCGGGGCTGGAGCAGGCCGTACGGGCCGCGGCGGTGGTCGCCGCGCTGGGCGCACTGCTGACCCTCGTCCTCGGCGTCTCCCGGACCGTGCTGGCGATGGCCCGCGACCGTCACCTTCCGCACGCTCTGGCAGCGGTCCATCCGCGCTTCGAGGTGCCGCACCGCGCCGGCCTCGCGGTGGGCGCCGTCGTCGCGGTCCTGGCCGCCACGGCGGACGTGCGCGGCGCGATCGGGTTCTCGTCCTTCGGAGTGCTCGTCTACTACGCGATCGCCAACGCGTCCGCGTGGACGCTCACTTCGGCCGGTGGCGGCCGTCGCCGAATCGTCCCGGCGACCGGCCTGGCCGGCTGCCTGGCCTTGGCGTTCGCCCTCCCCGTCTCCTCGGTCCTCGCCGGCGCGGCGGCCCTGGCAGTGGGCGCGGCGTCCTTCGCACTGCGCCGCGCTTCGCGCTGACGCGCGGGCCTCGTCCTCTTTCCGCGTTCCGCGCCACGGGGCCGCGCTGTGCGGGATGCCGCCGCATTCTGCGCCGCGATGACCATCGCCGCGCGCTACGCGGCCGTCGCTTCGGCGCACGCGCGGAGCCCTGACAACGCAGGGCTGCGTCCGCTGCCCCGGCGGGCGGTGCCCGGTGCGCCGGGCGGCTTGCCCGCCGTCAGCGGGGCGAGACGCCGTCGTGAGGCCGTGCGGGCGGTGCTGGATCGGTTGTCTGCGGTGGCAGTTGGTGCGCGGGCCGGCGCAGCCGGCAGGTGCGCGGGAGCCTTCCGCACGGTCCCCGGTGAGCCCGGCGGCCTGCCCGCCGTCAGCGGGGTGACGCCGCCGCGAGGCCGTGGAGGATCAGCGTCGTGAAGCGGGACGCCCACTCCGGGTCCACCGGTTCGGCGCTGACCAGTGTGCGGTGCACCACGGCTCCGGCGATGACGTCGAAGATCAGGTCGACCAGCCGCGCGTCCTCCCCCGGGTCCGCCGCGTCGGGCGGCAACTCGCCGCGGGCCTGCGCGCGTTCGCGGCCCTGCAGTACCAGCCGCTTCTGCCGTTCGACGATGGCGTTCCGGATGTGCTCCCGCAGTACGGGATCGTGCGTGGACTCGGCGACGACCGCCATCAGTGAGGCGTTGGTGCCGGGCCGCTGGAGGAGGTCGGCGAAGGCCAGCACCACGCATTCGATGTCGGCCTGCAGACTCCCGCAGTCCGGCAGTTCGAGCTCGTCGAAGAGCGACGCGACCGCGTGGACGACGAGTTCGCCCTTGTTCGACCAGCGCCGGTAGAGGGTGGTCTTGGCAACGCCCGCACGTGCGGCGACGTGTCCCACTGTGAGCTTGCTCCAGCCCACCTCGACCAGCGCCGCACGCGTGGCGTCCATGATCGCGGCGTCGGCCTCGGTGCTGCGCGGCCTGCCGGCGCGGCGGGGCGAGGGGGCGGGAGAGGGCATGGCGCCAGACCATACCGGGCGGTCTGCCGCACCGGGCGGGCAGATCCGGCCAACGACTTCGTGTCCCCGGCACACGGGGGTTGCGCGAAGGACCCCCTCACAAGTTACGCTACGAACCGTATCGGAAACGGAACGCTCTCCGGTGCGACGACCACGCGCAAGACCACGAGCACGACCCCGGCCAACACCTTGATCACGACCACGATCACGACCACGGGCACGGCCGGGCACGACCACGGGCACTAGCCGCAGCCCGGCCACAGCCGGATGGGGACCGGCGGGGCACACACCACGGCGGAAAGGGGGGAGACTGGACTCATGCAGCCACGCAATATGTCCATGAGCGGAGTGGTCGACCTCTCCGCGGTGAAGGCGGCCGGTGAGGCCAAGCAGAAGGCGGAGGAGGCCCGGGCCCGCTCCGCCGAGCAGGGCGGGGGCGGAGCCCCCGTGAGCCTGGTGATCGATGTCGACGAGGCGGGCTTCGAGGAGCAGGTCCTCCAGCGCTCCGCCGAGGTGCCCGTCGTCATCGACTTCTGGGCCGAGTGGTGCGAGCCGTGCAAGCAGCTGTCGCCCGTACTCGAGCGCCTGACGCGCGAGTACGGCGGACGTGTGATGCTTGCCAAGATCGACGCCGACAGCAACCAGATGCTGATGCAGCAGTTCGGCGTCCAGGGGATCCCGGCGGTGTTCGCCGTCGTGGCCGGCCAGGCGCTGCCGCTCTTCCAGGGCGCGGCTCCCGAGGCGCAGATCCGGCAGACGCTCGACCAGTTGATCCAGGTCTCCGAGGAGCGGTTCGGCATCACGGGCCTGCAGGGCGCCGTGGCCGAAGAGGGCGCCGAAGAGGCGCCGCAGGCGCCCGAGGAGCCGGAGGACCCGGCGCTCGCGGCGGCCCAGCAGGCCCTGGACGCGGGCGACTTGAACGGTGCGGTGCAGGCTTACAAGAACGTCCTGTCGGACGACCCCGGCAGCACCGAGGCCCGCGTCGGCCTCGCGATGGCCGAACTGCTCAGCCGCGTGCAGGGTCTGGACGCCCAGCAGGTGCGCAAGGACGCCGCGGACGATCCGGCCGCCGTGGAGGCCCAACTCCGGGCGGCGGACCTGGACATGGCCGGTGGTCATGTCGAGGACGCGTTCGGACGTCTTGTGGAGACGGTGAAAAGGTCCGCGGGGGACGACAGGGAGACTGCCCGCCTGAGGCTTCTGGAACTCTTCGAAGTGATTGGCGCGGAGGATCCACGGGTAGTCACCGCGCGTAGTGCCCTGGCTCGCGTGCTGTTCTGACAAGCGCGTACGGCTCCGTACGCACGGTCACGACAGATGGTTTTAGCGACATCAGCGGCTGTGTTTTGCCAAAACTTGGTAATCGCAGCCGCTGTTACTCGTAGTAAATGACCTCGCGCGCTTTCTTCTTGGATGTCCGGTTGGTTCCCTGCCTGCCGCCCCGGGGGTGACGACCCTGTGTGTCTGCCCTATGCTGATCGGCCGCCGACCAGTTATCTGGCCGTTACTCCCCGGTAACGCACCCCCTTGTGCGCAGCCTTCGGATGGACCACGATCGGCCAAGCTCGGTCCATTGCCCGCAGCCCGGCAACCATTCGGCGCCCAGCAGGTATTGGATCCCCACCGAGCAGACCGGCACGCAAGCTTCAGCCCCACCCAGCACCACCGCCGGTCTTCCGGACAGGGGGGTCTCTGCCGAACAGGCAGGGCCTGTCCGAACAAAGCAGGTTGCGCGAGAGCGTGGCCAGTGGTTGTCGCTCGGGGGTGATCGCCGACAGCTCGGACGTGACGTATCCGTACGTCTGTCGATGACGGCGCTCTCCTTCCCGAGGACGTAGCACTTCTCCCATCCCAGGTCAGGGAGCGGGCCGTTCAGGAGCGGTTCGTCCAGGCCGGAGATGTACGTCCGAGAAGGAGGAAAGTCATGGAGTCCCTGGCTCGTGGCGGGACCAGATGGAAGCGGTTCGCCGTCGTCATGGTGCCGAGTGTCGCTGCCACCGCAGCGATAGGTGTGGCACTTTCGCAGGGTGCGCTGGCGGCGTCGTTCAGCGTCTCCGGCCAGCAGTTCAAGGTCACCGCCGACCGTCTGGACGGCAAGGGCTTCGTCCAGTACGGGGCCGTCGACTCGACCAAGGCCGGCAACAAGCCCGTTGCGGTGGTCGGCTTCAACGAGGCGAAGATCAGGAATCTTTGCCAGTCCGTCGTAGTGCCGGTTCCGGCGTTCGGCGACGTGACGATGAAGCTCACTGCGGGTGCCGACGCGGCGCGACCGGTCGAGGCCAAGAAGCTCTACATCGATGCTGACGACCTTGGCGCGAACGCCACGTTCAACAACATCGACATCGGCGTCGCGGCTGACAGCACCTCGAAGGGCCCCGGTCCGAACAAGGGCGACAAGTACTCGGGCAGTTCATTCGCCCAGCAGGCAGACAGCGCGACGTTCACGGACGTCAAGCAGCGCGCCTGGGCGACCACCGCCGGTACTTTCAAGCTCAGCGGCCTTCACATGGCCGTGAAGAAAGGCAAGAACGAGTGCTACTGACACGCACTCACTGACCGGACGGGTGTGGCGCGGCTGCTCCTTGCCGCCCCGCACCCGTCCGGTCTGCTCCACCAACGCAAGCTTTGTGCCAGTCCCGAGGAGCTGTACGACATGAGCGCCGAGACGCGACAAAGGCTGACGACCGGATTCGGCCAGAAGCGCAGTTCGTTCCGGGACTGGCGTGGACAGCGCCCGTTCACGGGCGGGCTGCTGACGCTGCTCGCCGGTATTCCCATCATGTACGTCCCGTACCACAACCTCACGTTGGGTTCCCTGACGATCCGGATGTCGACGACCGCGGGTGCAGGCTCGCTGATCATCGGTGTCCTGCTGGTCGTACTCGGGCTCACGATGTGGTTCCAGCCCCATTCACGGGTCTTCGCCGGTATCGCGGCGATTCTGCTGGTCCTGGTCGCCTTGGTCGTCTCGAACTTCGGCGGCTACATGATCGGTTTCCTGCTGGGGCTGATCGGTGGTGCGCTCGGCGTCGCATGGGCTCCTGGGAAGCCGCTGACGAAGAGTGAGGCCGATGCCGACGAGCCCGAGGACGCCGGCAACGCGTCCGCCGGCAGGGCGACTTCGAGCCCCACGTACTCCTCGTCGCCCGCAGAAGCGGACAGGGACTCGGGCAGCGGACGTCTGACGGGTACGGCCCAGGACGACCTTTCAGTCTTTGGAACGGCTTCGTCGACCGGAGCCGATGCGAACCACGGGAACGGGAGGCACCGTGCCGGGTGACGAGGTTCATGAGGAGGCGGTGCCGTCGGCGCAAGAAGCGTCCGACGCCGGCCGTGGAAGAATCGGTCCGCGCCACGCGGCACCGAGGAAGCCACTGCTGAACCGCCTGCATGTCCCCGCGGGCAAGGCGATTGCCCTCGCGGCCATGCCCTCTGCGGTCCTGATGGGGATGGGGTTCACGCCTCAGCTGGCCAACGCCAAGCCGTTGCCCAAGAACCCCTTCAAGGGCGGCGCCTGCGTGTCTCAGCCCGACAAGGACGAGAACGCGGAGGAGAAGGCCAGGGAGAAGGCGGAGAAGGAGAAGGAAGAGGCAGCCAAGGAGAAGGCCGAGGAGGAGAAGGAGCAGGACGGGTCCAAGCCCGGTTCCGGTTCCTCCAAGCCCGAGCCCAGCCCGTCGGACCCGTCCGGCGGCAGTGGCGGCAGCGGCGGCGGGTCCGAGGACCCGGAGCCCAGCCCGTCCCCGTCCGAGCCCGGCGAGGACGAGGAGGAGGACGAGGACGACGGCGGCCTCCTGGGCGGTGTCGGCGACGCGATCGGCGACATCCTCACCCCCGAGGAGAAGAAGGCGAAGGAAGCCGAGGAGAAGGAGGAAGAGGAGAAGGCCTCTTCCGGCTCTTCGGACTCCGGATCCACCGGCTCGTCGGAGCCCTCCGCCACGGCGGACAAGCCTGCCGGGGACGCCCTCGGCAAGGTCGGCGACGGCCTCAAGGACACCACCGACAAGCTCGGCAAGAAGGCCGAGCGGGTCGGCAAGGGTGCAGACGAGCTGGTGCCCGAGGAGGAGAGCGGCAAGTCCACCGCCCGCAAGGACGGCAAGGACTTCCCCTGCGTCGAGGAGAAGAAGTCCGCCGGAAAGGACGAGCAGACTCCGAACACGCTGCCCAACGACCCGTGGACGCTGAAGGCCAGCTCCCTCGGTCTGCACGGCCTGGACTACAAGGGTGTCGTCAACATCCGTACCGCGGACGGGAAGACGAAGCAGGCCCTGAAGTTCACGGCGAGCAGCGTGGACATCGGCGACCTGCACCAGATCGTGGACGGCCCGAACGGCACCCAGTACCACGTACGGGCCGCCAAGGGCTCCACGTCCACCGTCAAGGGCGGCCAGGTCACCATGTACACGGAGAAGCTCAAGGGCAACCTGTTCGGGCTGATCCCGATCGTCTTCGACCCCGAGCACCCGCCGCCGCTGAACATTCCCGAGGCCTACTTCACCAACGTCGAGGTGACTCAGGCCGGGCAGTTCGGCGGCAACCTGACCGTGCCGGGGCTGCGCAACACCATCGAGTGAGGCCACCGCCGCATTCATATCCGGGAGCCGAAACATCCGGGAGCCGCGCACACAGCAGGGCCCGCGACCTCAAGGAGGCCGCGGGCCCTGCTCGTTGTCCGCGCTCGTTGTCCGCGTGCCCTTCGTCCGCGAGTGTGCCGTCCGCCCAGCCGGCTGCCCTGATCGCCCGCCGGCCGCGGGTCAGCCCTGGGTGCCGCCCAGATGGTGCACCCGCACCATGTTCGTGGTGCCGGGGACGCCGGGCGGGGAGCCCGCTGTGATGAGCATCGTGTCGCCCGCGTCGTAGCGCTGGAGCTTCAGCAGCTCCGCGTCCACGAGTTCGACCATCTCGTCGGTGTGCTGCACGTGCGGCACGACGTACGTCTCCACGCCCCAGCTCAGGGTGAGCTGGTTGCGCGTCTCCGGCTCTGTCGTGAAGGCGAGGATCGGCTGGCAGGCGCGGTAGCGGGAGAGCCGCCGTGCCGTGTCGCCGGACTTGGTGAAGGCCACGAGTGCCTTGCCGTCCAGGAAGTCCGCCATCTCGGCTGCCGCGCGTGCCACCGAACCGCCTTGCGTACGGGGCTTCTTGCCCGGCACCAGCGGCTGCAGGCCGCGGCTGAGCAGCTCCTCCTCGGCCGCCTCGACGATCTTCGACATCGTCTTGACCGTCTCGACCGGGTACTGCCCGACGGACGACTCCGCGGAGAGCATCACCGCGTCCGCGCCGTCGAGGATCGCGTTGGCGACGTCGGAGGCCTCGGCGCGCGTGGGGCGGGAGTTGGTGATCATCGACTCCATCATCTGCGTCGCGACGATCACCGGCTTGGCGTTCCGGCGGCACATCTCGATCAGGCGCTTCTGCACCATCGGCACCCGCTCAAGCGGATACTCGACGGCCAGGTCGCCGCGGGCCACCATCACGCCGTCGAAGGCCATGACCACGTCTTCCATGTTCGCCACGGCCTGCGGCTTCTCGACCTTGGCGATCAGCGGGACGCGGCGGCCGACCTCGTCCATGATCCGGTGCACGTCGCGTACGTCGGACGCGTCCCGTACGAAGGACAGCGCCACCATGTCGCAGCCCATGCGCAGGGCGAAGCGCAGATCCTCGACGTCCTTGTCCGACAGCGCCGGCACGTTGACCGCGGCGCCCGGAAGATTGATGCCCTTGTGATCGGAGATCACGCCGCCCTCGATCACGATGGTGCGCACCCGGGGGCCGTCCACCTCGGTGACCTGGAGGGCGACGTTGCCGTCGTTGATGAGTACGGAGTCGCCCTTGGTGACGTCGCCCGGCAGGCCCTTGTAGGTGGTGCCGCAGACCGTCTTGTCGCCCGCGACGTCCTCGGTGGTGATGGTGAACTCCTCGCCCCGCACCAGCTCCACGGGCCCCTCGGCGAAGGTCTCCAGGCGGATCTTGGGGCCCTGGAGGTCGGCGAGCACACCGACCGCACGGCCCGTGTCCTCGGCTGCCTTGCGGACGCGCTCGTACCGCTCCTGGTGCTCGGGCTGGCTGCCGTGGCTCATGTTGAAACGGGCCACGTTCATGCCGGCCTCGATCAGCGTCTTCAGCTGCTCGTAGGAGTCGACGGCTGGGCCCAGGGTGCAGACGATTTTGGAACGGCGCATGAGGACGATCCTAACGGTTTGTTCAAAGGCGGAACGTATCGGGGGTGAAGTGGATCACGGGGTCAGCTGTGAGCCGCGGAGCCCGCCTCGCTGACCAGCTCATAGGTCTGCCGTGCGATCTCCAGTTCCTCATCGGTCGGTACGACGGCCACCGTGACGGGGGCCCCGTCGGGCGAGACGATCCTGGCCTCGGCGGGCGCCGTGTCCTCCGGTTCCGCTTCGTTTCTCGCGTCGTCGACGGACAGGCCCAGCGCTTCCAGGCCCTCCAGCGCGGCCCGCCGTACCGGAGCGGAATTCTCGCCCACCCCGGCGGTGAAGGCCACGGCGTCGACGCCGCCCAGAACCGCGTAGTAGGCGCCGATGTACTTCTTGAGGCGGTGGATGTAGATGTCGAAGGCGAGCGTCGCCGCCTCGTCCCCTTCCTCGACGCGACGGCGGATCTCCCGCATGTCGTTGTCACCGCACAGGCCCACCAGCCCGCTCCGCTTGTTCAGCAGCTCGTCGACCCCGTCCACCGACATGCCCCCGACCCGCGTGAGATGGAAGACGACGCCGGGGTCCACGTCGCCGGAACGGGTACCCATCACCAGGCCCTCAAGCGGGGTCAGGCCCATCGAGGTGTCCACGCAGCGGCCCGCACGCACGGCGGAGGCGGAGGCTCCGTTGCCGAGGTGCAGCACGATCACGTCGACCTCGGACGGGTCCTTGCCGAGCAGCTCGGCGGTCTTCCGGGAGACGTACGCGTGCGACGTGCCGTGGAAGCCGTAGCGGCGTACGCGGTGCTCGTCGGCGGTCGCGGTGTCGATCGCGTAGCGGGCCACGTGCTCCGGCATCGTCGTGTGGAAGGTGGTGTCGAAGACCGCGACCTGCGGGAGATCGGGGTTGAGCGACTGAGCGGTGGTGATGCCCGTCAGATTGGCCGGGTTGTGCAGCGGTGCCACGGGGATGAGCCGTTCGATCTCCGCGAGCACGGCGTCGTCGACGACCGTCGGCCGTGTGAAGGTCTGCCCGCCGTGCACCACGCGGTGCCCGATCGCGGCCAGCCTGGGGTCCTCCAGACCGAAGCCGTCCGCCTCCAGCTCCTGCGAGACCGCCCTCAGCGCGGCGTCGTGATCCGCGAACTCCTCGACGCGCTCCCGGCGTTCACCTTCTGAAGCCAGTGGGGAATGCACGAGACGGGACTGCTTCTCGCCGATGCGCTCCACGATTCCGGCGGCCAGCCGCGAGCCGTCCGCCATCTCCAGCAGCTGGTACTTGACCGAGGAGGAGCCTGAGTTGAGTACGAGGACGTGGGTGGCGCTCAAGGGCTGCTCGGCTTTCTGCGAGGTCCTGCGGGGACGAGCCGGCGGGACCGGCGTGGCACGCGCACGACGATAGCGCCGCGGTGCGCGAGACCGCGCGCGGTGGTGGTGCCCGGTTCCGGGCCGGCTGGTTCGGGTCGGTTCCGGGCCGGCCGGTGCGGGCCCGTTCCGGTCGCCGCGCCCCGCGCCGGCCGGACCGCTCGGCCCGGATGCCGCGTACGTTGCGGTGCCGCCGTCGCCGGGCGCGCACCTGCGGCCGGGGCCGGGGCCGGGCCACGAGCGACCCCAACGGACCCTGTACCGGAGCCGATCGGCTCCCGCCGCCCCTCGCCGGCAGGGGATGATCCGCGAAATCGCCTTGTCCGGCGGACCCGGCGGACCCGTCGGACCCGGCGCCCGCCGCCGGTTCACCCGGGCGCGGGGCCGCCCGTGCCGTCACCCTGGGCCTGGATCGCGGTGATCGCGACCGTGTTGATGATGTCGGAGACCAGCGCACCCCGCGACAGGTCGTTGACGGGCTTGCGCAGGCCCTGGAGCACCGGCCCCACAGCGACCGCTCCCGCCGAACGCTGCACCGCCTTGTAGGTGTTGTTGCCGGTGTTGAGGTCCGGGAAGATCAGCACGGTCGCCCGGCCCGCCACCTTCGACTCGGGCAGTTTCGTCGCCGCGACCGAGGGCTCGACCGCCGCGTCGTACTGGATGGGCCCCTCGACCAGCAGGTCGGGCCTGCGCTCCCGTACGAGTTCCGTCGCCTCGCGCACCTTGTCGACGTCAGCACCCGATCCGGAGGTCCCCGTCGAGTACGACAGCATGGCGATGCGCGGCTCGACACCGAAGCGGGCGGCCGTCGCCGCCGACTGGACGGCGATGTCGGCGAGTTGCTGCGCGTCGGGGTCGGGGTTGACCGCGCAGTCGCCGTAGACGAGGACGCGGTCGGCCAGGCACATGAAGAACACCGACGAGACGATCGAGGCGTCCGGGCTCGTCCTGATCACCTCGAAGGCGGGGCGGACGGTCGCCGCGGTGGAGTGCGCGGCGCCGGAGACCATTCCGTCGGCGAGGCCTTCGCGCACCATCAGCGTCCCGAAATAGGAGACGTCCGCGACGACGTCGTAGGCGAGTTCGAAGGTGACGCCCTTGTGGGAGCGCAGCTTCGCGTACGTCTCGGCGAAGCGCTCACGCAGCGGAGAGGTCTGCGGGTCCACGATCCGTGCGGACGCCTGTGCGGTGGAGGGCAGTTCGTCCTCGGCGAGGAGCGCGAGGTCGATGCCGAGCTCCGCCGCCCGCCTGCGTACGGCCGTGTGCTCGCCCAGCAGCGTCAGATCGCAGATGTTGCGGCGCAGCAGCACCTCCGCTGCGCGCAGCACCCGCTCCTCGGCACCCTCCGGCAGCACGATGTGCCGGCGGTCGGCGCGGGAACGCTCGACGAGCTGGTGCTCGAACATCATCGGTGTGACGCGTTCGCCCCGTACGACCGCGAGCCGGTCCGCCAACTGCCGCGTGTCGACGTGGTGTTCGAAGAGGCCGAGGGCCACTTCGGCCTTGCGCGGCGTGGCCGCCGTCAGCCTGCCCTCCAGCGCCAGCAGCTCCGCCGCCGTGGGGAACGAGCCGCCGGACACCCCCAGGACCGGCGTGCCCGGCGCGAGCCGGGTGGCGAGCGCCATCGTCTCCGGCCCGGGCCGCTCGCCGAGGGTGAGGACGACCCCGGCGATGGCGGGGGAGCCGGCGGCGTGCGAGGCGAGGGCCCCCACGACCAGGTCGGCACGGTCCCCGGGGGTGATCACCATGCAGCCCTCGGTCAGGGCGGGCAGGAAGACGGGCAGATGCGCTCCGCCGAAGACGAAGTCCCGCACGTCGCGGGCGAGGGCCGCCGGCTCGCCCAGCAGCATCTCGGCGCCGAGCTTGTCCCGTACCTGCGCGACGGTCGGCGCGGAGAGCGCGGGCTCCTCCGGCAGTACGTAGACCGGCTCGGGGAGCCCGGTGCCGGCGAGCAGGCGCGCGGCCTCGTCACGCTCGGTGCCGCGCACGCGGTTCGCGGCCATCGCCACGACGTCGCAGCCGAGCGAGGTGAAGGCGTGGTGTGCGTTGCGCACCTCCGAGGCGACGGATTCGGCGCTCTGGTCCCTTCCGGAGACCACGGGCAGCACCGACGCCCCGAATTCGTTGGCCAGACGGGCGTTGAGCGCCAACTCGGCGGGGAGCTGGGTGCCGGCGTAGTCGGTGCCCAGGACGAGTACGGCGTCGTAGCCGGCCGCCGCGGAGTGGAAGCGCTCCACGAGGGCCGAGACCAGTTCGTCCTCGCCGCGGTCCGCCTGGAGCGCCGCCGCCTGCTCGTAGTGCATGCCGAAGGCGCTGTCCGTCGGCTGCGTGAGGCGGTAGCGGCTGCGCAGCAGCTCGTGGAGGCGGTCCGGGCCGTCGTGGACGAGCGGACGGAACACCCCGACGCGGTCCACCCGCCGGGTCAGGAGCTCCATGACTCCCAGCTCGACGACCTGGCGGCCGTCGCCGCGGCCGATTCCCGTCACGTAGACACTGCGGGGCACGGGTGTTCTTCCTCTCGTCGCCGAGCGGACGGTCCGGTCGTCCGGCCGTGGAATAGTTGGTGATCGGGGGGATTCGCCTGATATCCGCAAGCGCGGAACCCCGCAGAACCCCCACGTCCTTGACCGTACCCGCGGAGCGATGTGAGCGGGCCCGTCGAGCGGGCAGGAGAGCGGGAGGACATCGGCAGGAGGGGTCCGGTGGGCGGACGGGCGGTGCGGGGTGCGTTCAACACATGAAACACTCGGCACGGCTCGATTCGTCTGCGGACGGTTCACCGCCAGGACCAGCAGAGCAGCAAGGCCAGCAGAGCAGTAAGGAGCGCCCGCACGGTGCGGGCCGAGAGACGACCAGGAGAGCGAACCCCCATGCGCATCGGAGTCCTCACGGCAGGCGGCGACTGCCCCGGTCTGAACGCCGTGATCCGTTCCGTGGTCCACCGCGCCGTTCACGACCGGAACGACGAAGTGATCGGTTTCGAGGACGGATTCACGGGGCTCCTCGACGGGCGCTACCGCCCGCTCGACACCAACGACGTCGCCGGCATCCTGGCCCGCGGCGGCACCATCCTGGGGTCCGCCCGCCTGGAGCGCGACCGGCTGCGCGAGGCATGCGACAACTCCGAGGAGCTCATCGACCGCCTCGGCCTCGACGCCCTGATCCCCATCGGCGGCGAGGGCACCCTGACCGCCGCCCGGATGCTCGCGGACGCGGGTCTTCCGGTCGTCGGCGTTCCCAAGACGATCGACAACGACATCTCCGCCACCGACCGCACCTTCGGCTTCGACACCGCCGTGGGTGTCGCCACCGAGGCCATGGACCGCCTCAAGACCACCGCGGAGTCGCACCAGCGCGTCATGGTCGTCGAGGTCATGGGGCGGCACGCCGGCTGGATCGCCCTGGAGGCCGGCATGGCCGCGGGTGCGCACGGCATCTGCATCCCGGAGCGGCCCTTCGAGGTGGACGACCTGGTGAAGATGGTCGAGGAGCGCTTCTCCCGCGAGAAGAAGTTCGCCCTGATCTGCGTCGCCGAGGGCGCGCACCCGGCCGCGGGCTCGATGCCGTACGAGAAGGGCGTCATCGACCAGTACGGCCACGAGCGCTTCGTCGGCATCGGCAACCGGCTCGCGAGCGAGCTGGAGTACCGGCTGGGCAAGGAGGCCAAGCCGGTCATCCTCGGTCATGTGCAGCGCGGCGGCACACCCACCGCGTACGACCGCGTGCTCGCCACCCGATTCGGCTGGCACGCGGTGGAGGCGGCACACCGGGGCGACTTCGGCCGGATGACGGCGCTGCGCGGCACCGAGATCGTCATGACGCCGCTGGCGAACGCGGTGACCGAGCTGAAGCGCGTACCGCAGGACCGCATGGACGAGGCGGAATCGGTCTACTGACCGGGGCCGGGCCGGTGCGTTCCGTACAAGCCGGTGCCGCTCGTCACACTTCCTTGACGAGCCGCGCCGCTGCGGACAGCGGCAGCTGCGGATACTGCTTCTTCAGGCTCCGTACCGCTGCCGCCACACCCTCCTCGGCTCGCAGTCGGCGCACGGCATCGACGTCGACCGACCGGCGAAAGTCCTCGAAGGTTCCGAACTCCGAGGCGAACTGGTCGTTCTGCCTCTTGCGGTCGGCGTACACCTCGGCCGCTCCGGGAGCGGTGAGGGCGAGGACCAGGCAGGCGATTCCGGGTGCGAGCATTCCGGCGGAGAGAAAGACGACGGTGAGCGCGAACCCTGCGATTCCTGCAAGCCACAGGAACACTCGCGGCGTGTACATGGCCGGTACCTTCCGTAGCGCTACGGCTGCCGCGGTCGCGGCCCGCGCCGGCGGGCGACCACGTCAGCCGTAGCGTAGACGGGCCTCAGCCCTTGACCGCCCCGCCCAGCGTGAAGCCGCCCCCCAGCCGCTTCGCGATGAGGATGTACAGCAGCAGGACGGGCGTGGAGTAGAGGATCGAGAACGCCGCGAGTTCGCCGAAGGCGATGGACCCGAGGTTGCCGAAGAAGGTGAAGATGCTGACGGACGCCGGGAGTTGCTCCGGGCTGATGAGCAGCATGAAGGGGACGAAGAAGTTCCCCCACATCTGGATGAAGCTGTAGACGGTCACCACGGCGAAGCCCGGGCCCATCAGCGGCAGGATCACCTTGGTGAGCGCTTGGAACCAGCTCGCGCCGTCCGTCCACGCCGCCTCTTCGAGCGCGATCGGCACGCCGTCCATGAAGTTCTTCATCAGCCAGACCGCGAAGGGCAGTTGGGACGTGGCGAGGAAGAAGGACGTGCCGTGCATCGTGTCGATCAGGTTGATCTGCACGAAGAGCCCGTAGACCGGCACCATCACGGCCGTGATCGGCAGGCACGTGCTGAAGAGGATCGTCAGCAGGTACGGGCGTGAGAACCGGGCCTTGTAACGGGAGAGCGGATAGGCCGCCAGGGCCGCCGCCGTGACCGTCATCAAAGTCGCACTGCCGCACAGCAGCAGGCTGTTCATCATCGGCGTGAAGGTGATCTCGTCCGTCAGTACGTTCGAGAAGTTGTCCGTCGTGAGGCCCGACGGGGGAGCGACCTTCATCGACGGGTCCGTGTCGACCGACGCGAAGAGGAGCCACACCAGGGGCAGGATGAACGCCCCTACGACGACGAGGAGTCCGAGGTCGGCGGCGAGCCGCTGACGCGTGGTGCGGCTGAGGGAGCGGCCCGGGCGCAGCGGACGCCGCGGCACGGCCGGTGCCTTCGCCGCGCCCGTGCCTGCGCCCGTACCGCTGCCGGCGCCCGCGCCGGTCGTGCTGGGGATCGCGGTCATGTGTCCTCAGACCTCCTCGCGCATCAGGCGCAGATAGACGACCGAGAACAGCGCACCGACCACCAGCAGAAGCAGCGCCACCGCCGTGCCGTAGCCGATGAGGGACTTGTTGAACGCCTGGTCGTACATGAAGATCGGCAGCGTCTGGCTGCGGTTGCCCGGCCCGCCGCGGGTCATCGCCCAGATCAGCCCGAAGACGGAGAGCGTCTGGAGGGTGTTGAGCATCAGGTTCGTGCCGATGGAACGGCGGATCATGGGCAGCGTGATGTGCCACAGCCGCTGCCACGAGCCGGCGCCGTCGACTTCCGCGGACTCGGTGACCTCCTTGGGGATCTCCGAGAGCGCCGCCGAGTAGACCAGCATCGAGAAGGCCGTGCCGCGCCACACGTTGGCGAAGGAGACCGCGATGATCGGCAGCGTGAACAGCCAGTTCTGGGACGGCAGATGGAGCCAGGCCAGAATCTCGTTGAGCGTGCCCTCCTTGCTGAAGAAGGTGTAGAGCAGAAAGCCCGCCACGATCTCCGGCAGCACCCAGGCACTGATCACGACGGCGCCGGTGATCGACCGGATGGCCTTGGTCGAGCGCGCCATCAGGGAGGCCAGCGCCAGGCCCAGGGTGTTCTGGCCGAGGATGGAGGAGATGAGCGTGAAGACCAGTGTGAGCAGTACGGAGTTGCGGAAGTTCTCGTCGCCGAAGGCCTTCGTGAAGTTCTCGAAGCCGACGAACGACGCCTCGGCCTGGCCTGTCAGCTGCATGTCGGTGAAGGCGATGTACGCGCAGTAGGCGATGGGCCCGGCGAGGAAGAGCAGCAGCAGGACGGTCGCGGGGGCGATGGGCATCCAGCGCCACGGGTTCTGCCGCCGTACGTGGCGCTGGTCCCGGGGCTGTCCTCCGCGCCCCGGGACCTCCTTGCCGACGGCGGCGAGGTCGGTGGCGCTCACTTCTTGACGACAGCTCCGTTCGTGATCGACTCGAGTTGCTCGTCATAGGACTTGGCGGCTTCGCCGACCGACGAGTCCCCGGTCGTCACCGACTCCATGGCTTCGGTGATGGCGGTGGAGACCTGGGGATAGACCGGCAGCGTGGGACGGTACTCGGTGTGCTCGACCCGCTTGGTGAAGAACTTGATGCCCGGCATCGAGTTCAGGTACTTCGGGTCCGCGGCGACGTCCTTGCGTACGGCGATCTGCGCACCGCGCACGCACCACTCGACCGCGTTCTTCTGGCTCTGCATGTGCTGGATCATCTTCCAGGCCAGTTCCGGGTTCTTGGACTTCTGGGGGATCGACCATGTCCAGCCGCCGGACATGCTGGTCTCGCCCGGTGCCTCACCGTTCTGGGTGGGCATCGGGGCCATCCCCATCGTCTCGTCCCACTCGGGCCAGGGGCTGCCGCCCGTCTTGATCCACTGCTGTCCGAGCCAGGAACCGTCGATCGCGATCGCCAGCTTCTCCTTCGGGAGGAGGTCGGTGACCACCTTGGTCTGGATGGTGGGGCTGAGGGCCTGGTCGACTTCGGGACCGAGGTCGTCGCCGTAGACGGTCTTGACGAAGTCGAGGCTGTCCTTGAAGCCCTTGCTGCCCTTGACCCACTTCTTCGACTTCGGGTCGTAGAGCGGGTCTTTCCCGGTGCCGTAGAGCAGCATCTCGAAGCCCTGCATCGCCGCGGCTTCGCCGACCGCCTTGCCCGTGAAGACGTTGAGCGGGATCTTGTCCGGGGCCTTCTTCTTGACCGTACGGGCGGCATCGAGCACGTCGTCCCAGGTCTTGGGCTTCCAGTCCTCGGGCAGCCCGGCCTTCTTGAAGATCTTCTTGTTGAACCACAGCGCCCGGGTGTCCGTGCCGTCGGGGACGCCGTAGATCTTGCCGTCCTGCGCCTTGGCGGCCGTCTTGGCCGTGGAGTCGAACTGCTTCCAGTCGTCCCACTTGCCGATGTAGTCGTCCAGCGGGCGCAGATAGCCGCTCTTGATGTCGGAGTTGATGAGGAAGGTGTCCTCGTAGACCAGGTCGGGTGCGGTCTTCGGGGAGCGCATCATCTGCTGCAGCTTGGTGACGTAGTCCTGCGCGGAGGCCTGGATCGGGATGATCTTGACCTTCTTGCCCTTGTTCTTCTTCTCGAACTCCTTCGCCATGTCTTTGACGTAGTTGTCCCGGACGGTGACCTTGTTGTCCGTGTCCTTCGGGAAGGCGATCTTGATCGTGTCGGGGTCGCTGCCGGTGCCCCCGCCGCAGGCGGTGAGCGTGCCTGCGGCGAGGACGGCGGCGATACTGAGGACCAGCGGGCTGGTGTGGCGCACGGGCATGACGGGCATGGCGGGCATGACCTCCTCGGGCCTCGGCCGGGGCGCCACCAAGGGGCCGCAGGCCGCGCGGGGCTGCTTTGTCCGTACAATCTCCCGGTCCGCCGTGTTCAGGTCAATGGCCGTGCAGACGCGCAGTTCAAGACCGTGACAACGTTGTTATCAACGCCATGGAACGGCTGTTCACCGCGCGCGGGCAGCGAGGTCCTCGCCGGTTCTCAACCCGTGTACCCAGCAAGGATCTTGGAGAATTCCCAGGGCTGCTGGTCCACGCCGCTGCACGAATCGGCGCCCCCGCCGTCGCAGGGCCGGTCGCGGTTGACGGACCAGAAGCTCGCCCGTGCCAGGCCGCGTTCCTTGGCGTAGTCGACCATCTCCTGGAAGTCGGACGGCGATACGGACTCGCCCTCCACGTCCGTCTTGCCGTTCATCGAGGAGAAGCCGACCTTGCCGTAGGCCTCGTCGGTGGAGATTCCGTACGCCTCGCCCACCGTCTTGGCCAGGCCGTCCACGGCGGACTTGGTGGCCGCGGCCAGGTCGGTGGTGCCGTCGCTGAAGTCGAAGGGCATGACCGTCCAGCCGTCCACGTCGAGACCGGCTTCGGCGCCCTTCTGGATGAGGTCCTTGCCGTTGGCGTTGGGGCCCTGCGGGGTCGTGCCGAAGGTCAGATAGACCTTGATGCCCGAGTTCTTCTCCTTGACGATCTTCAGTGCGTCGATGACGCGCTGCCGGACCTCCGCGTTCTCGACCTCGGTCGACTCGATGTCGACGTCGACCGACTTCAGTCCGTACGCGTCGATGACCTTCTGGTACGCACCGGCCAGGTCCTCCGCGTTCGAGCACACCTCGCCCAGCTTGCTGCCGCTCCAGCCGCCGATCGACGGGGTGATGTCGCCGCCGGCGTCCTGGACCGCCTTGATGGTCTGCGCGTCCTGGCCGCCCTCCAGCGGCCTGCTGCCGTCCCAGGCGGGCGAACAGCCGCCGTCGGAGAGGATGAAGGCCATCGTGAGCTGGGTCAGGCCGGTCTCCTTCATGAGGTCGGCGGCGTTCGGCGGGTTGCCCCAACCGAGGTAGAGATACGGGCCGTTGAGGCCGCTCGGGGCGGCCGCGGCCGGTGCCGAGGCGGGTGCCGCGGCCTTCTTGCCGTCGCTCTCGTCCGGTGTGGCGTAGACGTTGGCCGCGAGGGCGGCCGAGCCGGTGAGGGCCGCGGCGAGCGCGAGCGCGAGCCGCTTGCGCGGCGCGAGGTGGGGGCGCACGTCAAACTCCCGTCGTGGGTGGGGGATTGGGAAGGATGAATCGTCCGGGGCGGCCGGTGCCGCCGCGGATGCGTGGTGCGGAGCCGCACGCTAGCGCGCTAGCATTGGTCCAGACAATAGAAAGGTAAGGAAAGCTTCCAGTCGATCTCGCGGCGTACGCAGGCGAGTCGGGCGGCCCGGCGCGCGAGCCGCCCCAAGTGGCGCCGTACGAGGGGGAGTACGGGCCGCAGCTCCGCAGCTCCGTTTGCGTGTCGATGTGGACGGTGCGGTGCGGCGGCACGCACGCGCCCGTGCGGGCCGGGCGTCAGCCGGGCGTCAGCTCAGGGCCTGGGGCTCAGAGGCTGCTGCTCATGCGCGCGGGCCCGCAGGCATCCGTGATGCCCGCCGGCCCGCAGCCGCGCCTCGGCCGGTTGTCAGGCGGCGGCTGTCAACTGCCGCTTGCCGGCTACCGGTTGTCCGTTCACCGGTTGTCCGCCGCGCCCGCCGAGCGCCATTCGTTGCAGGCGGCGGAGCCGCCCTCGGTCTCGCGTAACGCGACGCGCACACTTCCAACGGAAGACACGTCCGCCGGAGGGCGGGGGCCGGGGCTGCCACCGGCACAGCCGGGTCAGCCGCGCCAGCGGTAGCACAGCTCCGGGCGCCCGACCTGCCCGTACTGCGGGGCGCACGAGGCGCTCCCGTCCTCGACGAGGTGCTCCAGATAGCGCCGCGCCGTGATCCTGTTGACGCCGAGCGCCTCCGCCGCGGCCGCCGCCGAGAGCCCGGCCTCGCCGGCTCCGCGCAGCTCCCGCGTCACCGCTTCGAGCGTCGCCGCGCTCAGCCCTTTGGGCAGAGCGGTCGGCCCGGGTGCCGCCCGCAGCCCCGACAGGGCCCTGTCCACCTCGGCCTGGCTGACCGCCGCACCGCCCGACGCCGCCGTCTTGCTGCGGAACTCCGCGTAGCGCAGCAGCCGTTCACGCAGTGTCGGAAAGGTGAAGGGCTTCAGCACATGCTGTACGACGCCGAGCGAGACGCCCTCCCTGACTACGGTCAGATCGCGGGCCGAAGTCACCGCGAAGACGTCGGTCGTACGTCCGGCGGCGCGCAACGACCGCAGCAGCGCGAGACCGTGGCCGTCCGGCAGATACAGATCCAGCAGGATCAGGTCGACGTGCGAGCGTTCCAGGGCACGCAGCGCCTCGGCCCGCGAGTGCGCCACGCCCGCGACGGCGAAGCCAGGGACGCGGGAGACATAGAGCGCGTGCGCGTCGGCGGTCACCGGATCGTCCTCGACGACCAGGACCTGGACCGGCGGCGGCCCCTGCGGCGGTCCCTGCGCGGGACCTCCCGGCCCGCTCACTGCTCCGCCTTCTGCAGCGGAAGCCGCACGGCGAACTCGGCCCCGCCTTCCGGGGATTCGCCCACCTCCAGCGTGCCGCCGTGACGGTGTACGGCCTGCCGCACCAGCGCCAGTCCGAGGCCGCGGCCGCCGGCCCTGCCGCGGGGGGAGGCCTTGGTGGACCAGCCGCGCTCGAAGACCGACTCGGCGTCCTCCGGCGCTATGCCGGGCCCGCTGTCGGCGACCCTCAGCAGCAGCGCCGTACCGCCGTCCGCGCCGCGTTCGCCCCGCACGCTCACTCCGACCCGGGAGCCGTTGTGCTCCGTGCCAGGCCCGGCCGCGGCGTCGACCGCGTTGTCGATCAGATTGCCCAGCACGGTGACGACATCGCGGTGCGGCAGACAGGACGGCAGCAGACCGTCGTCGATGTGGCTGTCGGGGCTCAGCGAGAGTTCGACGCCGCGCTCGTTGGCCTGCGCGGCCTTGCCCAGCAGCAGCGCGGCGAGCACCGGTTCCGCGACGGCCGCGACCACCTCGTCCGTGAGCGCCTGGGCCAGCTCCAGCTCCTCGGTGGCGAACTGCACGGCCTCGTCCGTACGTCCCAGCTCGATCAGCGAGATCACGGTGTGCAGCCGGTTCGCGGACTCGTGCGCCTGCGACCGCAGCGCCTCCGCGAAGCCGCGCACCGAATCCAACTCGCCGGTCAGCGACTGCAGTTCGGTGTGGTCCCGCAGGGTCACCACCGTGCCGCGCTGCTCACCGCCGTCCACCGGCGAGGTGTTGACGACGACCACGCGCTCGTCGGTGAGGTGCACCTCGTCCACGCGCGGCTCGGAGGCCATGAGCGCACCGGTCAGCGCGCGCGGCAGACCCAGTTCCGCGACGCTGCGGCCCACCACCTCGGTGGTGCCGAGCAGCCCCAGCAGCTCCCGGGCACCGTCGTTGACGAGGGCGACCTGCTTCTGCCCGTCCAGCATCAGTAGCCCTTCACGCACCGCGTGCAGTGTCGCCTGGTGGTAGTCGTGCATGCGGCTGAGCTCCGCCGCGTTCATGCCGTGAGTGTGGCGCCGCAGCCGCGCGTTGATCACGTACGTACCGATCCCGCCGAGCGCCAGCGCACCGCCCGCGACCCCGAGCAGCAGCATCACCTCGCGGCGCAGCTCCTCGGTGATCGTCTCCACGGCGATACCGGCACTGACCAGGCCCACCACCCGGCCGCCGTCCCATATCGGCGTCACCACGCGCACCGAGGGGCCGAGCGTCCCGGTGTACGTCTCATGGAAGCTGTGGCCCTCGACCGCCCGGCCGATGTGGCCCAGGAAGCGCCCGCCGATCCGCTCGGGATCCGGGTGGGTCCAGCGGACGCCCTCGGTGTTCATGATGGTGATGAAGGTGACACCGGTGTCGCGGCGGACCTTCTCCGCATACGGCTGCAGCTCCTCGCTCGGGCTGGGTGTGCGGATCGCCTCCCGTACGGACGGGGAGCGGGCGATCGCGCCGGCCGTCGCGGACGAGCGGTGGCGGGCCGACTCCTCCGCCTGGATACGGTCGGTGACATAGGCGAACACCGCGCACCCGGCCACCACCACCGCCACCAGCACGACCTGCATCGCGAAGAGCTGGCCGGCCAGGCTGCGGGGCGGCCGCGGTGTACGGGGAGTGCGCATGGGGCCAGTCTGCCCCGTGGAATTTCCGTGCACGTAATGCACGCAACCGTGACGGGCGTCACTCCGGCATGCATAGTCGCCGGGACTCGGACCGCGGCCTTCCGGCCACGGAAACCGAGCTAGTGCCGTGACCGGCAATGTTTGCCCGTAGAGGAGCGTCGTCCGGTGCGTGCGATCGCAAGGCGGCCGGAAGTCCTTTGGGGTCCCCCATGGCGAAGCCCAGGGGAGGAGCTACCAGGGCTTTTGGCCAACGCAGCGAGGGTGCGTGCAGGGCGGCGCGACAGGGCAGAGCTTGCCGGGAGGGGCACTAGGAGCCGCAACCACGCAGAGCGAGGAGCCCCGACGTGTCCCAGCAGACACCGCCGACATCAGCGGCGGCGCCCCGGCGGACCAGGCAGGACCGCACTCATTACCTCTACCTGGCCGTGATCGCTGCAGTCGTGCTCGGAGTGGCCTTCGGCTTCGTCGCGCCCGACACGGCCAAGGAACTGAAGCCGCTCGGTGAGGGCTTCGTCTCCCTCATCACCATGATGATCTCGCCGGTCATCTTCGTCACGATCGTGCTGGGCGTCGGCTCGGTGCGCAAGGCGGCGAAGGTCGGCGCCGTGGGCGGTCTGGCGCTGGGCTACTTCCTGGCGATGTCCGTGGTCGCCCTCGCCATCGGCCTTGTCGTCGGGAACGTCCTCGACCCGGGCAGCGGCCTGCAGCTGACCGACGAGGCGCGCAGCGCCGGCGCCGCCGAGGCCAAGGGCGCCAGCGAGAGCACGGTGGACTTCCTGCTCGGGGTCATCCCCACCTCGATGTTCTCCGCGTTCACCGAGGGCGAGGTGCTGCAGACGCTGCTCATCGCGCTGTTCGTCGGCTTCGCGCTGCAGGCGATGGGCTCGTCCGGTGAGCCGATTCTGCGGGGCATCGGACATCTGCAGCGGCTGGTCTTCCGGGTGCTCGCGATGGTCATGTGGGCGGCTCCCGTAGGTGCCTTCGGCGCCATCGCCGCGGTCGTCGGAGAGACCGGCCTCGACGCTCTGAAGTCGCTCGCGATCATCATGATCGGCTTCTACGTCACCTGTGTCGTCTTCATCTTCGGCGTGCTCGGGCTGCTGCTGAAGCTGGTCACCGGGATCAACATCCTCTCGTTGTTCAGGTACCTGGCCCGCGAGTTCCTGCTGATCCTCTCCACTTCGTCCTCGGAGTCCGCGCTGCCGCGGCTCATCGCGAAGATGGAACACCTGGGGGTCAGCAGGCCGGTCGTCGGCATCACCGTGCCGACCGGCTACTCCTTCAACCTCGACGGCACGATGATCTACCTGACGATGGCTTCGATCTTCGTCGCCGAGGCCATGGGGGACCCGCTCACGCTCGGACAGCAGATCTCCCTGCTGATCTTCATGTTCGTCGCCTCCAAGGGCGCGGCCGGCGTGACCGGCGCCGGGCTGGCCACCCTCGCCGGCGGCCTCCAGTCCCACCGCCCCGAACTGGTCGACGGCGTCGGGCTGATCGTCGGCATCGACCGCTTCATGAGCGAGGCCCGCGCCCTGACGAACTTCGCGGGCAACTCCGTGGCCACGGTGCTGGTCGGCACCTGGACCAAGGAGATCGACAAGGAGCGGGTCAAGCGGGTGCTCGCGGGCGACGTGCCGTTCGACGAGTCGACGCTCCTGGAAGCCGATCATGACGCGGCAGGCGGCGGCGACGGCGACCAGGTGCCCGCGTCGCGCGACGGCCGTCAGGAGGCGCCGCTCTCCACCTCGAAGAGCGACGGCTGAACGAGGCTGAACGACCGCTGAGCCACGGCGGGATGGACACGTCCCGCTCGGCTCACCGCGCACAAGGGCCCGCCCGGTATCCGTCCCCGTACCGGGCGGGCCCTGTCGTGTCCGGGCCGGCGGTCGTGTCCGGCCGCCGGCCGGCCGGCTGTCAGGCGGGACGGAACCAGAGCGTCGACAGCGCGGGCAGGGCCGGCGTCACGGACGCGGGGTATCCGTGTGCCGGGTGCGATTCCGCCGTCAGCGTCCCGTGGCCGCCCGTACCGCTGCCGCCGTAGCGCACGTCGTCCGTGTCGAGCACCTGGCGCCAGACCCCGCCGCCCGCGGCGGCGGGCGGCACGCCCAGCCGGTACGAACTGACCTGCCCGGCCGAGAAGTTGCTCACCGCCAGCAGCGGATCTCCGGCGGCGTCGAAACGCAGGAACGCGAAGACGCACTCCCCGGCGGCACCGGCGGCGCCGCTGCTGCCGTCCTCCACCCAGGAGAAGCCCGCCGGGTCGGTGTCCAGTTGCCACAGCGCCGGAGTGCTCGTGTAACGCGAGTTGAGGTCACGCACCAGGTCCCGCACTCCGCGGTGCCCGCCGCCGGCGCCCCCGTCGCCGTCCGCGCCGGCGGAGCCGAGCAGCCGCCAGTCCGGGCCGCGTTCGTCGGACCACTCGGTGTCCTGCGCGAACTCCTGCCCCATGAAGAGAAGTTGCTTGCCCGGGTGCGCCCACATGAAGCCGAGGAACGCCCGGTGGTTCGCCCGCTGCTGCCACGCGTCGCCCGGCATCTTCCCGACGAGCGGACGCTTTCCGTGCACGACCTCGTCGTGCGAGACGGGCAGGATGAAGTTCTCGGCGTAGGCGTAGGTCATCGCCCGTGCCAGCTGCCCGCCCTGATACGTGCGTTCCGCCGGCTCCTGCTGCACGTACCCGAGCGAGTCGTGCATCCAGCCCATGTTCCATTTGAAGTCGAAGCCGAGGCCGCCGAAGCCGCACTCCCCGGTGTGGTCGGTGGCCCGCGTCACCCCGTCCCAGGTCGTCGACTCCTCCGCCGCCGTGATGACGCCAGGGCACCGGCGGTGGAGCGTGGCGTTCATCTCCTGCAGCAGCGCCACGGCGTCCGGATTCTCGCGCCCGCCACGGGAGTTGGGCGTCCACGCGCCCGGCTCGCGCGAGTAGTCGAGATAGAGCATGGAGGCGACGGCGTCCACGCGGAGGCCGTCGATGTGGAACTCCTCGCACCAGTGGACGGCGCTGGAGACGAGGAAGTTGCGCACCTCGCGGCGCCCGAAGTCGAACTCCAGCGTCCCCCAGTCGGGGTGCTCGGCGCGTGACGGGTCCGGGTGCTCGTACAGGGAGGGGCCGTCGAAGCGTGCGAGCGCCCATTCGTCCTTCGGGAAGTGCGCGGGCACCCAGTCCATGAGCACGCCGATGCCCGCCCGGTGCAGCGAGTCGACCAGGAACTTGAAGTCGTCCGGGCCGCCGAGCCGCGCGGTCGGCGCGTAGAAGCCGGTGACCTGGTAGCCCCACGAGCCGCCGAACGGATGCTCGGCGCACGGCATCAGCTCGACGTGCGTGAAGCCCATGTCCCTGACGTACGCGGGGAGTTGAACGGCGAGTTCGCGGTACGTCAGGCCGGGGCGCCACGAGGGCAGATGGACCTCGTAGACGGACAGCGGCGCCGCGTGCGGACTGCCCGCGGCGCGCCGGTCGAGCCAGTCGCCGTCGCCCCATCTGTAGCCGGAGGTGTGGACGACCGAGGCGTTGCCGGGCGGCACCTCCGCCGCGCGAGCCATCGGGTCGGCATGCAGCACACGGGACCCGTCGTCCCGTACGACCTCGAACTTGTACAGCGCGCCGTCCCCGACCTCGGGCAGGAACAGCTCCCACACCCCTGCTGTGCCGAGCGAACGCATCGGGAAGGCCGTGCCGTCCCAGTTGTTGAAGTCGCCGGCGACGCGCACGCCTCGGGCGTTCGGTGCCCACACGGTGAACCGCGTCCCGGCCACGCCCCGGTGCGTCATCGTGCGGGCGCCCAGCGCCCGCCACAGCACCTCGTGTCTGCCCTCGCCGAACAGCCGCAGGTCCAACTCGCCGACGGCGGGCGGGAATCCGTACGGGTCGACGAAGGCCTCGCCCTCCTCGCCGGGCCCGCTCCCGTACTTCACCAGCAGCCGGTACTCGGGGATCTCCCCGTCCGGTGCGAGCGGCCCGCCGGGCGGCGTCACCTCGCCGGCGAAGAAGCCGTCGCCCTCGTCCCGCAGCCGGGTCCGCCGCTCACCGTCGCCGTCCGGGACGAGGACGGTCACGGAGCGCGCGTACGGGCGCAGGGCCCGGAAGCGGACGGCGCCCCCGGGCGTGGTGCGGGCGCCGAGGTGTGCGTGCGGGTCACGGTGGGCGCCCGCGAGCAGCCGCTCGCGGTCCTCGGAGGGAAGGGCGGCCGCGGCGCGGGCACTCGGAACTCCGAGGTCCGGTTCGGGGCCCGGCTCGGGGAGCGAGTCGGAGCCCAGCCCCGGGAGCGGCTCGGGGTGCCAGCCTGTGCGCTCTTCCGGGTGCCGGCGGGGGCGTGGTTCCGGACCCGGACCGGTGCGGGCCGCGCCAGGCCGTGCCGGCGCGGACTCCGCCGGAAGTCCGGGCCAGGCGGCCGGCTGCGGCAGTCGCGCCGCCTTCCGCCGGCCCTTGCTGGGCGCGTTCGGCCCGAGTGCGGCGAGCGCGGCGGGCGGGTTGGCCCAGGGCCCGGTCAGCGCTGCGAGCGACCAGCCCGAACGGGCACGGCCGGCCGGGCCGCCTGCCCGGCCGGGCAGGAAGGTGGCAGGCACGTACGGCTGAACGTTCCCCGTGGGGTCGGGCGGCTGAGGGACGGTCACTGTCAGAACCTCCTGATTGCGTCGGCGGCTGGCACATCGGGCACGGAAGGCGGACGGTGCCGCCGCCTACCGGTGCACGGGCGCAGCCGCCAGGCGGCGGATCGCGGACATCGGGACGTGCAGCCAGGTGGGCCGGTGCCGGGCCTCGTAGAGCACTTCGTAGACCGTCTTGTCGGTCTCGTACGCGCGTAGCAGCGTGGCCTCGTCGCGCGGGTCGCAGCCGGAGGCGTCGGCGTAGCCGGCGCAGAAGGCGTCCCGGTTGGCGTCGGCCCAGCGCCGCGCGAACGCGTCCCCCGAGCCCGGGTCCCGGCCCGAGTCCGAGCCCGCTGCCGAGCCGGCACCGGTCCCGGTACCCGCACCGGAGTCCGTCCCCGCGGCCCGCTGCTGGCAGGCCGCGTAGTCGAAGGAGCGCAGCATCCCCGCGATGTCGCGCACGACCGGCTGCGGCACGCGCCGCTCGGCGAGCGGACGCGCCGGTTCCCCCTCGAAGTCGATGAGCGACCACCGGCCGCCGGGCGCCCACAGCACCTGCCCCAGGTGCAGATCGCCGTGCACGCGCTGCGCCGGACAGCTGTGGCCGAGGCGGCCCAGCGCCGCGAGCGCGCGGAACGCCTCCCGCAGTCCCGGCCGGTACGGGCGCAGTTCGGGCACCGCACGGCCCGCCGCCTCCAGCCGTTCCGTCATGGCTGCCGCAGCGCTCTCCAGTTCGTCCCGCCCGAGTACGCAGGTGGGCAGCGCCCTGGCGAGGCCGGTATGGACCTCGGCGGTCGCGCGTCCGAGGGCGCGGGCTTCCGTGGTGAAGTCGCGCCGTTCGGCGAGGGCGTTCAGCGCGAGCTGCCAGCCGTCCCGGCAGCCGGGCAGGAACGGCTGCAGTACGCCGAGCGTCATCGGGGCCGCGGCTTCGCTCTCCGTCCCCGGCTCGGCCTCGAACCACGCCGTGGGCGCGGGAACCCGCAGCGAGCCGTGCCGGGCGAGCGCGAGCGGAAGCTCCAGATCGGGATTGACTCCGGGCTCGACGCGACGGAAGAGCTTGAGGATGTACCGATTGCCGTAGATCACCGAGGAGTTGGACTGCTCAGCGGCGAGCGGTCGCGGCGGAAGCCCCCTGGGCACCGCGGAGTCCGGCTCGCGCCGGAAGCGCAGCGGCCCGGACCGTCCTGGCGAGGCGAGTCTCTCCAGCAGTCGCCCCGCGAGCAGCGGATCGTGGAGGGCGTCGTAGACGAAGCGGCCTTGGAGCGGTCCCGCGGCTGGACGTCCGATCAGCGCCGTGCCGAGTTCCGGCGTCAGGGGGTACGAGGCGTTCCGCACGCCCAGTAGCAGTTGGTAGCAGTCGGCGGACTCCGCGGCCGGTTCCGGCGCCGGATCCCACGCCGGATCCCACGCCGGATCCCCCGCTGGGTCCGCGGCCGTCGAGGCCTGCCGTGCCCGCAGCAGCAGATGAATCATCCCGGGCGCGTGACCAGCGCCGTCGCAGGGCAGCAGTTCTGTCGCGGTGACGAGTTCGAACCCGCTGACCGGACGGCCTTTGCCGGCGAACCAGCGCTGCCGGGGCAGCCATTCGGCGAGCGGCCCGGCGAGGGAGCGAAGCAGGTCTGTGCCGACGGGGACGGTGTCCGTCCGAAGAGCTGTGCGGGACAAGGAACTTTCCGACATGACGTCTGGCGTCCTTTCCCCGGGTACACGGAAAGCACGCAGATTGTGTCTAAATGTGGTGTTCTGTGTCCGGCTGTGCGGGCCGTGTCGGAGATCTTCACCCGCCGGCGAGGGGACCCCCTCCCGGGGGCCGGGCACCCCCGGCGGCCCGCTCAGCCGTACGCCGGGGTTCTGCAACGCCGCTGCGGGGCTCGACTTCTGCGAAACCGGTGCCGTGCATGCCGTGGGGGAGTGCGCCGGAAGCGCACTCCCCCTCGGCTGCGATCTCAAGGAGCCGTCAGGTCTGCCTGCGCATGCGGAACCAGTAGAAGCCGTGGCCGCCCAGCGTCAGCAGGTAGGGGAGTTCACCGATCGGCGGGAAGTGCACGCCGCCGATCAGCTCCACCGGCACGCGCTCGCGCAGGAACTGCAGATCGAGTTCGGTCGGCTGCGGGAAGCGGGAGAAGTTGTTCACGCACATCACCAGGTCGTCGCCGCCGTCCGGCATCCGCACCTCGCGCAGGAATGCGAGCACCGCCGGGTTGGACGAGGAGAGTTCGGTGTACGTCCCCAGTCCGAACGCCGGGTTCTGCTTGCGGATCTCCACCATCCGCCGGGTCCAGTGCAGAAGTGAGCTCGGCGAACTCATCGCCGCCTCCACATTGGTGACCTGGTAGCCGTGCACCGGGTCCATGATCGTGGGCAGGAACAGCCGTCCCGGGTCGCAGGAGGAGAACCCGGCGTTGCGGTCCGGGGTCCACTGCATCGGCGTGCGCACGGCGTCCCGGTCGCCGAGCCAGATGTTGTCGCCCATGCCGATCTCGTCGCCGTAGTACAGGATCGGCGAGCCGGGAAGCGACAGCAGCAGGGCCGTGAACAGCTCGATCTGGTCGCGGTCGTTGTCCAGCAGGGTGGCCAGGCGGCGGCGGATGCCGATGTTGGCGCGCATGCGCGGGTCCTTGGCGTACTCCGCGTACATGTAGTCGCGCTCTTCGTCGGTGACCATCTCCAGCGTCAGCTCGTCGTGGTTGCGCAGGAAGATGCCCCACTGGCAGCCGGACGGGATCTGGGGGGTCTTGGCGAGGATCTCGGAGACGGGGTAGCGCGATTCGCGGCGTACGGCCATGAAGATGCGCGGCATGACCGGGAAGTGGAAGGCCATGTGACACTCGTCGCCGCCCTTTTCGTAGTCGCCGAAGTAGTCGACGACGTCCTCCGGCCACTGGTTCGCCTCGGCCAGCAGCACGGTGTCGGGGTAGAGGGCGTCGATCTCCGCGCGCACGCGCTTGAGGAAGCCGTGCGAGCGGGGCAGGTTCTCGCAGTTGGTGCCCTCCTCCGCGTACAGGTACGGCACCGCGTCCAGCCGGAAGCCGTCGACGCCGAGGTCCAGCCAGAAGCGGAGGGCCGAGATCATCTCCTCCTGCACGGCCGGGTTCTCGTAGTTGAGGTCGGGCTGATGCGAGAAGAAGCGGTGGAAGAAGTACTGCTTGCGCACCGGGTCGAACGTCCAGTTGGACGCCTCGGTGTCGACGAAGATGATCCGCGCGCCGGCGTACCGGGTGTCCTCGTCGTCCCATACGTAGTAGTCGCCGTAGGGACCGTCGGGGTTGTGCCGGGACTCCTGGAACCACGGGTGCTGGTCGCTGGTGTGGTTCATGACCATGTCGATGATGACGCGCATGCCGCGCTGGTGCGCGGAGTCCGTGAACTCCACGAAGTCCGCCAGATCCCCGAACTCGGGCAGCACGGAGGTGTAGTCGGAGACGTCGTAACCCCCGTCGCGCAGCGGCGACTTGAAGAAGGGCGGCAGCCACAGGCAGTCGACGCCGAGCCACTGGAGATAGTCGAGCTTCGCGGTGAGACCCCTCAGGTCTCCGATGCCGTCGCCGTTGCTGTCGTGGAAGGAGCGGACCAGCACTTCGTAGAAGACCGCCCGCTTGAACCACTCCGGGTCCCGGTCCCCGGCGGGCGTGTCCTCGAACGTGTCGTGTACGGGTTGGTTCACGGTCATGGATGGGTGCCCTTCGGGTCGGCGTGGTCGGTGGGGTCGTCTGGCCGCAGGGTGAGAATGTGCGCCGCGGCGGGGGAGTCGCCTCCCGATGCCAGGCGCACGTAGTTCTTCGTGCTCCAGTCGTACGTCCGCCCGGTGAGCTCGTCGCGTACCGGGAAGGTCTCCCTCCCGCCGGCCTGCGCGGCGTTGAGGCCGAACCGGCGCAGGTCGTCCTCGCCGAGGGTCACCGTCGCTTCCTGCGTGCGGTTCGGGTCGAGGCTGACCACGACGATGACGGTGTCGCTCTCCGGCGGCTCGGTGCTCCCGGGCTGCGTCCCAGGCGGGGTGGAGTGCTTGGAGAAGGCGATGACCTGCTCGTTGTCGCAGTGGTGGAAGGTGAGCGAGCGCAGCCGGCGCAGCGCGGGGCGGCTCCGGCGCAGCCGGTTGAGCTGTCCGATCAGCGGTGCGATCGTCTGCCCCGTCTCCTCGGCGGCGGCCCAGTCACGCGGACGCAGCTGGTATTTCTCCGAGTCCAGGTACTCCTCGCTGCCGGGCCGGACCGCCTTCGCCTCGCACAGCTCGTAACCCGCGTACATGCCCCAGGACGGGGAGAGCGTCGCGGCGAGCACGGCCCGCGTCTCGAAGACGGGACGTCCGCCCTCCTGGAGGCTCGCGTGCAGGATGTCCGGGGTGTTGACGAAGAAGTTGGGACGCATGTACGAGGCGGCGTCGCCGGACAGCTCCGTCAGATACTCCGTCAGCTCCTGCTTCGTGTTGCGCCACGTGAAGTAGGTGTAGGACTGCTGGAAGCCGGCCTTGGCGAGCGTGTGCATCATCGCGGGCCTGGTGAACGCCTCGGCCAGGAAGACGACATCGGGATCGGAGCGGTTGATGTCCCCGATGACCTTCTCCCAGAAGCCCACCGGCTTGGTGTGCGGATTGTCGACGCGGAAGATGCGCACACCCCGTGCCATCCACAGCCGCAGCAGCCGCAGCGTCTCGGCCACGAGCGACGAATAGGCCGACGGGTCGGTGTCGAAGGCGAGCGGGACGATGTCCTGGTACTTCTTCGGCGGGTTCTCGGCGTGGGCGATCGTGCCGTCCGGGCGGTGCCGGAACCACTCGGGATGTTCCTTGATCCAGGGGTGGTCGGGCGAGCACTGCAGTGCGAAGTCCAGCGCGGTCTCCATGCCAAGGGACCGGGCGCGTTCCACGAAGTACTCGAAGTCCTCGACCGTCCCCAGGTCCGGGTGCACCGCTTCGTGCCCGCCCGCCGCCGAACCGACGGCCCACGGTGAGCCGACGTCGTGCGGACCGGCGGAGAGCGCGTTGTTGGGGCCCTTGCGGAAGGCGTCGCCGATGGGATGCACGGGGGGCAGGTAGACGACGTCGAAGCCCATGGCGGCGACGGCCTCCAGCCGCTCCGCCGCGGTCCGGAACGTACCGTGGACCTGGGGCTCGCCCTCCTTCTCGGGGAGCACCGCGCCCTCGGAGCGCGGGAACAGCTCGTACCACGAGCCGAACTGGGCGCGTTCGCGCTCCACTTGGAGCGGAAGCGGACGCGTCGAGGTGACCAGTTCACGCAGCGGGTAACGCGCCAGCACGGCCGTCACCTGCGGTGTCAGCGCCGCCGCGAGACGTGCGGCGACGCCGCGGCTCCGGCTGCGCAGCGCGTCGGCCACGGCCAGTACGCCGTCCCTGCCCTCGCTTCGGGGCACGTCGGCGGCGGCCCGTTCGTGCAGCACCGCGCCCTCCTCCAGCACCGCTTCGGTGTCGGTGCCGGCCGGGACCTTCAGCTTCGCCTGGCGCCGCCAGGTGGTGATCGGGTCGCTCCACGCCTCGATCGAGTAGGTCCATCTCCCCTCGCTGTCCGGGGTGATGTCCGCTCCCCAGCGGTCGGTTCCGGGCGCCAGTTCGCGCATGGGGGTCCAGGGGCCGCGGCGGCCGGTGGCGTCGCGGAGCACGACGTTGGCGCCGAGAGCGTCGTGGCCCTCACGGAAGACGGTGGCCGAGACCTGGAACGTCTCGCCCGGTACGGCCTTTGCGGGGTGGCGCCCGCAGTCGACGAGGGGCCGGACGTCGAGGACGGGAATGCGACCGATCATTGCTTCACCTTGGTGCGGAGTGGAACAGGCGGACGGTTTGTGATCTTCCGCCTGTTCTATCTGCTTCACCTGGTGCCTCGGTGCCGCGTGCATGGGGGCAGCGCGCGTTCACCCGCCCGGCGGGTCCGGGTCCGACGGCCCGCTGAGCCCTTGCCGTGGCGGCCGCGTCCGCCCGGCAGTGCCGCCAACGGGCGCGTCCCGCGGGGGTTCGTCCGGTGCGGCCCGCCGGTTCCGGTGCCCTCCCACGAGGCAGCCGGAACGGCGGTGGCCATGCCAAGTGCGCCCTGCTAGGCGCGCCTTGCCAAGTGCGCAGGGGTTCCAGGGCTTTGTCCCGGAGGCGTGGGCTCGTCCCGCACCCATCGCGACGTCCCGTGGCGGCCGTCCGCCCGGCACGGCGCCCCCGCCCCCTTCAATGGCCGTGCAGCTGCACGGGGAAGGACTGGAGGTCGTTCTGGGTGAGCACCGGCTGGTTGACGATCTCCTCGACCGGGACCGCGAACCGGATGCCGGGGAAACGGGCGAAGAGCGCCGGCAGCGCGATGCCCGCCTCCAGCCGCGACAGCGCCGCACCCGGGCAGATGTGCGGGCCGTGACCGAAGGTCATGTGGCGGTTCGGCGAGGGCCGTGCGATGTTGAACTCGTCGGCGTCCGGCCCGTGTTGCCCGGTGTCCCAGCCGATCGCGCGGTAGGAGATGACGACGCCCTCGCCCTCGCGTATGACACCGCCGCCGACCTCGATGTCCTCGGTGGCGAAGCGCATCAGCAGATGCGTCGTCGGGGTGTCCCAGCGCAGGGTCTCCTCGACCACCGCGTCCCAGCCGGCCTCGCCTGAGAGCACCATGCGCAGCTGGTCGGGGTGGGTGAGCAGCGCCCGTACGGCGTTGAGGATCAGGCCGATCGTCGTCTCGTGACCCGCGGCGACCATCGCCTTGAGATTGCCGACGACCTCCTCCTCGGTGAGGGGTTCGCCGCCCTCGTCCGCGAGGATCAGCGCACTGGTCAGGTCGTCCTGCGGCTCGGCGGTACGGGCCCTGACCATGCCGGTGAAGATGCCGTCGAGTTCGTCGATCACCGCGAGCCGCTCGTCCTGCGGCGTCAGCATCGAGAAGAAGGCCTTGTAGAGCGTGTGCAGCCGCGGATGGAGGGCCGGGTCCACACCCATGAGCACGCTGATCACCGACATGGGCAGCGGCAGCGCGAATACCGACTTCAGGTCGACGGGGCCGTGGGCCCCCTGCGCCTCCAGATCGTCCAGCAGCCGGTGCGTGATGCTCTCGATCACCGGGCGCAGGTTCTCCAGGCGGCGCGGCGTGATGGCCTGGGCCGTCTTGGTGCGCAGCCGCCGGTGCTCGGCGCCGTCCACCGTGAACATCGAACGCCCCGCGTCGATCATGCCGATCAGCGGCCACTCGTGCGTGACCTCGCCCGTACGCCACAACGTCCACCGGTCGATGTCCTTCACCAGCCGGTGGTCCGTCAGCAGCCGCCTGGCCTCCGCGTGACGGGTGATGGACCACGCCGGCACACCGAGCAGTTCGATGCGGGTGAGGGTGCCGGCGTCCCGCAGGCGGCGGGTCTCCCCGTCGAGGTCGCGCACCATCGGGTCGATGACGATGGGGCACCCGTCCTGCGCGGCGGAGGAGGAGCTGGCGGCGGGGAGGCTCATGATGCGCCTTCGATGGGGGGCGTGGGGGCGAAGTGGACGGGCAGAGCGGTCATCCCGCGCAGGAACGCGGAAGGCCGCCGCGCCAGGGCGCCGGCCGGTACGGCCAGATCGATCTCGGGCAGCCGGTCGAGGAGGATCTCGATCCCGACGCGGGCGATTGTCTCCGCAATCTCCTGCGCCTGGAAGGGGCACTGGAACTCGCCGTGGCTGAAGGCGAAATGGGCGCTGTTGCCTCCGCGCAGCCCGGTGTCGGCGCCCGCCGTCGTGACGTGCACCTTCGGGTCCGCGTTGGCGCCGGCGAGGCCGAGCAGCAGCATGTCGCCCGAGCGGATGCGCTGTCCGCCGAGCCAGGTGTCCGAGGCGGCCCAGCGTCCCGCGAGGATCTGCGTGGGGGTGTCCTCCCAGAGCACCTCGTTCATCGCTTCGGGGATGCTGCGCCGGTTTCCGGTGAGGGAGGCGGCGAAGCGGTCGTCGGTGAGCATCAGGCGTATGGAGTTGCCGATCCAGTCGGCGGTCGGCAGATGTCCCGCAGCCGTGATGGCCATCAGGTCCAGCGCGTACTCCTCGTCCGTGAAGGGTTCGGGGTACGCGAGCATCCACGACGTGAGGTCGGCACCCGCGGACGCGCGCTTGTTCGCCACCAGCTCGTGGATCTTGGCGCCGAAGTGCTGGAAGCCTTCCAGGGCTTCGGCACCGCCGTCGGCCAGGTCGCTCATCGCCTTGATGAGACCCGGGCCGTCGGAGTCGGGGAACCCCAGGAGCCTGGCGAGCACGAGGACGGGCAGCGGCTTGGCGTACTCGGTGATGATGTCCGCCTCGCCGCGCGCGCAGAACGCGTCGAGGAGCTGGTCGGCCAACTCCTCGCAGTGCTTGCGCAGTTCGAGGGGGCTGATGTTCTCCATGGCCGACTGCACCATCTCCAGGTGCCTCCGGTGCTCCGCGCCGACCGTGTAGTAGATGGACGGCTGCCGCTCGCCGATCATGGGCCGCAGCGGCCAGTCCTCCGGCAGCGTCTCCCACTGGTTCCACAGCCCGGAGTCGCGCGGGAAGAGCCGTGAGTCGGTGGTGACCTGGTACATCTCCTGATAGCCGATCACCAGCCACGCCGGCACGTCGCCGGGCAGCAGCACCGGTACGACGGGGCCGTGTTCCGCCCGCATCTCGCGGTAGTGGCCCGCCGGGTCGGTGTGGAAGCGGGGGCCGCTGAGCGGCACGACGTTCTCCGCGGCGTGTGCCGGGCACTGGGGCGGCGGCGCCGGCATCCCCCACTCGTCCCACTCGTACCCTTGATCCCCCTGATGGGCGTGTTGATACGCCGTCACGATGCAAAACCTTCCGTGTGATGGATCGCGACCGATTTGCGTACGCGGGAGCTGGAACGCGCGGCCAGACCGGGAACGGTTCCAGCGGCGCAGGCGGTCTTCGGGAACTGGTCAGGAACCCACCGCTTGACTGCGCCGTCACACTTCACCCCGACGGGGAGCGAGCGTGCCCAGGGCCGCTCTTTGCGGCCCGCGCCGTTGCTCTCCGCTCACCTCCGTGCTCTGTGTCCCGACCCGCGCCCGCTGCGTGGAGAGCCGCAGGTGGAACGTGCAGAAGTCGTGCCCCCTGTACTGAGGTCACGAAGCTTAGGAGCACAGGCCGAGCGTGGTCGAGAGGGTGGAGCTGCGCATTCCGGCGCGGGCCTGTGACGAGCGGAATTGCCGCACGGATGTGACGGATGTGACGGGTGCGAAGCCGAATCGCCCTCGCGGTCTGCGGGTTGGCGCCTTCGGACCGGCACGTGGACAGTGCCGCGGCGGCACACCGTCAGGGTGGACATCCCACCCCAAGTGGATCATTGCCGTGATGCACGCTTATGCCCCGTTACGGTCGGGGTGTGAAGGCCATTCGTCGTTTCTCCGTGCATCCCGTACTTCCCGAACCTCTCCGCCCGCTGAGCGAACTGGCGCACAATCTGCGCTGGTCCTGGCATCCCCCGACCCGCCGGTTCTTCCACGAACTGGACCCGGACGCCTGGCGGCTCGCGGGCGGCGACCCGCTGCGCATGCTCTGCGCCCTGCCGCCGTCCAGGCTCGCGCAGCTGGCCTCGGACAGACCCTTCCTGCGGAAGCTCGCCGTCGCCGCAGGCGATCTGCACGACGCGCTGAGCGAGCCGCGCTGGTACCAGCAGGAGGCCGCCTCCGGTGATCTCCCGTGCGCCATGGCGTACTTCTCCCCGGAGTTCGGACTCACCGGGGCGCTGCCGCAGTACTCCGGCGGCCTCGGCATCCTCGCCGGCGACCATCTCAAGGCCGCCGGGGACCTGGGCGTCCCGCTGATCGGCGTCGGGCTGCTCTACCGGCAGGGCTACTTCCGGCAGAGCCTGAGCGCCGACGGCAGGCAGCAGGAGCACTACCCCGTGCTGGACCCGGCGGAGCTGCCGCTGCGGCTGCTGCGCGAGGAGGACGGCCTGCCGGTACGCATCACGCTGCGCCTGCCCGGCGGACGGTCGCTGCACGCACACGTGTGGCAGGCGCGGGTGGGACGCGTACCGTTGCTGCTGCTCGACTCGGACACCGGGGCGAACGAGCGTCCCGAACGCGACGTCACCGACCGGCTCTACGGCGGCGGGGGCGAGCACCGGCTGCTCCAGGAGATGCTGCTGGGCATCGGCGGTGTGCGGGCCGTGCGCGCGTACTGCCGGCGCACCGGTCACCCCGCGCCCGAGGTCTTCCACACCAACGAGGGCCACGCCGGCTTCCTCGGTCTGGAGCGAATCCGCGAACTGGGGGAGCAGGGGCTGGAGTTCGGTGCCGCCCTGGAAACCGTACGCGCGGGCAATCTCTTCACGACGCACACACCCGTCCCCGCCGGCATCGACCGCTTCGACGCCGCCCTCGTCGCCGACCACTTCGGTGAGCACGGCGAACTGGAGGGCGTCGCCGCCGACGACGTGCTGCGCCTCGGTGCGGAGAGCTACCCCGGAGGCGACCCCGGACTGTTCAACATGGCGGTCATGGGCCTGCGGCTGGCGCAGCGCGCCAATGGCGTGAGCACCCTGCACGGCGAGGTCAGCCGCACCATGTTCGCCGGGCTGTGGCCGGGCTTCGACCCGGCGGAGGTGCCCATCACCTCCGTCACCAACGGAGTGCATGCACCCACCTGGCGCTCGCCCGATATGCCCGCCGACGCCGCGGAACTGCCGGACGAGCGGCTGTGGGCGCTGCGCCGCACGCTGCGCGAACAGCTCGTGCACGACGTACGGGCACGGCTGCGGGCCTCCTGGCGCGAGCGCGGAGCCGCGGACGCCGAACTCGCCTGGACGGACGGCGTGTTCGACCCGGACGTGCTGACGATCGGGTTCGCCCGCCGCGTGCCGTCGTACAAGCGGCTCACGCTCATGTTGCGCGACCCCGAGCGGCTCACCCGGCTGCTGCTGCACCCGGAGCGCCCCGTGCAGATCGTCGTGGCCGGCAAGGCGCATCCGGCGGACGACGGCGGCAAGGAGCTGATCCAGGAGCTGGTGCGCTTCGCGGACGATCCGCGGGTACGCCACCGCATCGTCTTCCTTCCCGACTACGGGATGCACATGGCGCAGGCGCTCTACCCCGGATGCGACGTGTGGCTCAACAACCCGCTGCGCCCCCTGGAGGCGTGCGGCACGAGCGGCATGAAGGCCGCGCTCAACGGCTGCCTCAACCTCTCGGTACTGGACGGCTGGTGGGACGAGTGGTTCGAGGCGGACTTCGGCTGGGCGGTGCCCAGCGTGGACGGTGCGGCCGCGGCGGACGCCGACCGCCGGGACGGTGCGGAGGCGGCCGCGCTCTACGGGCTGATCGAGGATCACGTCGCGCCGTGCTTCTACGACCGGGGCGACGGGGAGGGGCGCGGCAGGCCCGGCGGGTCCGGCGGGGGTGCCGTACCGGCCCGCTGGGTGGAGATGGTGCGCCGTACGCTCACCGGGCTCGGCCCGAAGGTCCAGGCGGAGCGCATGGTCCGCGAGTACGTCGAGCGGCTGTACGGTCCCGCTGCCCGCGCGCAGCGCGAGCTGGGCGCGGACCGCGCGCGCGAACTGGCCGCCTGGAAGGCACGGGTGCGGGAGGAGTGGCCGTCGGTAGCCGTCGGCCGCGTCGAGCACGCCGGCCCCCCCGACCAGGAGCAGGGGCCCGACCACGAGCCGGGCTCGGACCACCGGCAAGGGCCCGGCGGCGCCCCGGGTCTTGGCCTCGGCTCGTGCCTGACACTGCGGGCACGGGTAGCTCTCGGGAGGCTGTCCCCGGAGGACGTCGAGGTGCAGGCCGTGGCCGGACGGGTCGACGCCGGCACGGGCCGCATCGCCGGTGGCGACGCGGTGAAGGTGCCGCTCAAGCCCGTCACTTCGGCGGGCGGCGGCGGGGGCGTGGACCTCGACGGGCGGTGGACCTACGAGGGGACCGTCACGCCCGGCCGGACGGGCCCCTTCGGATACACGGTGCGTGTGCTGCCCGCGCACCGGCTGCTGGCCTCGGGCGCCGAACTGGGCCTGGCGGCCGCACCCCCGGACGCGGACGGGGACGGCGACGGGGAGCGGAACGGGGACGGCGAGGCCGCCGGGGTCTGAACACAGCGACGGGGCGGGCGCCGCGCGCGAACTGCGCACGGTGCCCGCCCCGTCCGTTCAGCTGTGCTCTCCGGCTAGCCGACTGTGCTCTCCGCCGGCAGGCCGGACCTGGTCACTTGACCGCCACTGCCGTCCAGGCCGCCTCGACCGCCTTGGTCTCGGCACTGTCGGCGCCGAAGAGGTCGTTGGAAGCCTTGACCGTCGCCTCGCGGGCTGCCTTGTAGTCCGTGTTGGCGGTCATGTTCTCGGTCAGGGCCTTGAACCAGATCTCCTGGGCCTTGGTGATGCCGATGCCCTTGATGGTCGAGCCGTCGGAGGTCGGCGAGTCGTACTTCACACCGTTCTTCTCGGACTTGCCGCTGCCCATGGACATCAGGAAGAACCAGTGGTTGGCGATGCCGGACGAGAAGTGCACGTCGACGTCGCCGGCCTTGTCGCTCCACTCGTCGAGCGAGTCGCCGTCCTTGCTGGGCTTGTCCATGTAGCGCAGCGGGGTGCCGTCGCCGTTGATGTCGATCTCCTCGCCGACGTGGAAGTCGGCGACGTCTTCCTTGTTCTCGGGCGCGTGGAACTCCGTGGCCGCAGCGAAGATGTCCGAGGTGGCCTCGTTCAGGCCGCCGGACTCGCCCGCGTAGACCAGCTTCGCGGTGGTCGAGGTGACGCCGTGCGACATCTCGTGGGCCGCGACGTCCAGCGACGTGAGCGGGGCCTTGTTGCCCTCGCCGTCGCCGTAGGTCATGCAGAAGCAGCTGTCGTCCCAGAAGGCGTTGACGTAGTTGTCGCCGTAGTGGACGCGGCTGGGCGCACCCTTGCCGTCACCGGCGATGCCTTCGCGCTTGAAGGTGTCCTTGAAGAAGTCCCAGGTCTGCATGCTGCCGTAGTGAGCGTCGACAGCGGCGGTCTGGGCGTCCTCGGGCTTGCCGGTGCCCCACTTGTTGTCCTCGTCGGTGAACTCCTTGCCGTCACCGCTCTCGCCGTTCTCGAGGTTCGTGGTCTTGTTGCCGCCACGGGACTTGTCGCTCAGCGTGAACTTGCCGTCCGCGCCGTCGGTGCTCAGCTTGACCTCGCCGCTGTACATGCTGGCGCCGGTGCCGTCGGCCTCCTGGACACCCTGGTACTCGAAGAGCTTCTTGCCGCTCTTGGCGTCGGTGATGACGTGCATCTCGCTCGGCGCGCCGGACTTCTGGGTGCCGCCCTCGACGGTCTCCCAGGCCACTACGGGCTTGCCGGTCAACGCGAAGACGACCTGGCGCGGGGCCTTGCTGCCCTTCGCCTTGGGCGTGGCCGGCTTCTCGGCCTTGCTGACGCCCTTGGTGGAGACCGCGGAGATGTCGGCCTTCGTGGACTTGGTGACGCTGGTGTGCTTGCCCGACTTGGACTTGTGCACGACCATGTCGCCGCCGAGGACCGGCATGCCGTCGAGCGTCCGCTCGTAACGGACGTGTGTCGCGCCGTCGTTGTTCTTGATGACGTCGCTGACTTCGAGCTTCTCCTTGGAGCCGAGGCCCAGGGCCCTGGCGTCCGCGGCCTTGGCCGAGGCGGAGTCGGCCTTCTTGATGGCCTGGGTCTTCTGGGCCGCACTCATGGGGGCGGCCTTGGCGCCGGCCTTCGCGGACGACTCCGTCTCGGAGGGCCCGGCGGTGGCCGTAGTGGCGGTCACGCCTGCCACGACGAGCGCGGCGCTGGCCGCGAGTGCGGATATCCGCTGCTTCTTGCTCATGGATCTCACTCGGTGGCTCCTTCTGCCGTGGGGGCCGGGCGGCCGTCTGAGGTCGCCCGTGCAGAACTGTGGAACAGGAATGCGAGTTGCCGTGCCCCTGTGCGAAAGCACGACCGCCGGTCAGACTACTGTCGGGTACGCGCGGCTGTCACCGCTTCCGGCACACGGTGCTCACGGCTTGACCAGAATTTGTCCGTTGCCGGGTGTCAATTCCCCGGATAACGGACGCCGCTGCGGCGGCCGTTGGGCCTTTGCGCAGGTCGCGGGCCGGGTGCCGGGTGCGGAAGCGGCGAGGGCGTGCCGTACACCGCGGTCCAGGCGGGATTTGTCAGCCACCCCTCAGACACCCCCTAGACCAGGCTGTCGCGCCAGGCGCTGTGCAGTCCCGCGAATCTTCCCGCGCCGGCGATCAGTTGGCCGGGGGAGCCGTCCTCCACGAGCCGCCCGCGCTCCATCACCAGCACCCGGTCCGCGATCTCCACCGTCGAGAGCCGGTGGGCGACGACAACCGCCGTACGGCCCCGAAGCACCGTCATCATCGCCCGCTGGACGGCCTGTTCGCCCGGAATGTCCAGGGAGGACGTCGCCTCGTCCAGGATCAGCACGGCCGGGTCCGCGAGCAGGGCGCGGGCGAACGCCACAAGTTGACGCTGTCCGGCCGAGATCCGGCCGCCCCGCTTGCGTACGTCCGTGTCGTACCCCTCGGGCAGTGCGGTGATGAAGTCGTGCGCGCCCAGGGCCTTCGCGGCGCTCTCGATCTCCGCACGCGTGGCGTCGGGGCGTCCGATGGCGATGTTCTCCGCGACGGTGCCGGAGAAGAGGAACGCCTCCTGGGTGACCATGACGACGCTGCGCCGCAGTTCGGCGCCCGCGACCTCGCGCAGGTCGACGCCGTCGAGCAGCACCCGTCCGCCGGTCGGGTCGTAGAAGCGGGCGAGCAGCTTCACCAGCGTGGACTTGCCCGCACCGGTGGCGCCCACCAGCGCCACCGTCCGGCCCGCTCGGAGCGTCAGTCCGAAGGAGGGCAGCACTTCGCCGCCCGTGCGGTAGCCGAAGGAGACCGAGTCGAAGACGACCTCTCGGCCGCTCCCGGCCGCGCTCCCGGCCCCGCTCCGTGCTCCGCTCCCGGCGCCGATCTCGCCGCGGGTGCCCCCGCCGAGTGGTGGCAGGGCGCGCGGTTCTGCCGGCTCCGGCACGGCAGGGCGCTGGGCCAGGAGCCCTGCGATCTTCTCCAGTGAAGCGGCCGCCGCCTGGTAGGAGTTGAGGAACATCCCGAGGTGGTCGATGGGCTCGTACAGCCTGCGCAGATAGAGCGCCGCGGCGGCGAGCACGCCGAGCGCCAGGTCCCCGTCGGCGACGCGGTAGGCGCCCCACAGCACGATGCCTGCGACGGCGGTGTTCGCGGTGAGCCGTGAGTTGACGACGTAACGCGCCATCTCCAGGAGCGAGTCGCCGTTCACCTTCAGATGGCGGCCGTTGCGCCGTGCGAACTCCTCGTCGTTCGCGCGCTCGCGCCGGAAGGCCTGCACGGCCCGGATTCCGCCGGCCGTCTCGGTGAACTTCACGATCACGGCCGCCATCGCCGTCGAGCGGCTGCGGTACACGCGCTCGGAGCGGTGCTGGAAGTTCCGTACGAGCAGTGCCAGCGGGACGAAGCTCGCCAGCGCGGCCGCACCGAGCCCCGGATCCAGCCAGAGGAGCATCGCGAGGATGTAGAGGACGGAGACGACGACGGCCAGCAGCTCCTGCAGCCCCTCGTCGAGGAGTTCGCGCAGCGATCCGACGTCCGTGGTGGAGCGGGAGATGAGGCGGCCGGAGGTGTAGCGGTCGTGGAAGTCGACGTCGAGGGCCTGGGCGTGGCGGTAGATCCGTCCGCGCAGCTCCAGCAGCACCCGCTGGTTGATGCGGGCGGCGGCGACGATGAACGCGTACTGGAGCCCACCGGCGGCGACCGCGCAGACGAGATAGGCGAGGCCCACGGCGACGAGCGGACCGTGTTCGGGCGCGCCTCCACCCTCCCCGCGCAGCGCCGGTACGGCGTGGTCGATGGCGAAGGCGACGAGGAGCGGCCCCGCCTGCACCGCGGCCTGCTGGAGCAGAAGCAGCACGGCGGTGGCCGCGACGCCCAGCCGGTGCGGGCGCAGCAGCGAGCCGAGCAGGGTGCGTGCGGCGTGCGGCGGAGCGGGCAGGACGTCGCCGTCGAACGGGTCGGGTGCGGGGGGCTGTTCGCGCCCGGGCGAGGTGGGCGAGCCGGGCGAGGTGGATGAGCCGGGTGAGTGCGTCGGGTCGGGCGACCGCGTCGGGTCGGATGACTGCGTCGAGCCGGGCGTGCCCGCCGCCCCCGATGCGCCCCACGCCGCCCCGGATGTGCCCGCCGTACCGGGCTGTCGGCCGCCGCCTCCGCCGGCCGTTTCGGCGGTGCTGGTCAACTCCGTTCCCCCTCACCCTCGTTGCTCTCGCCGGACATCAGACGGCGGTACTCCGCGCTGCCGTGCAGCAGCTCGTGGTGCGTGCCTACGGCCGCGATGCGTCCGCCCGACAGCAGCGCCACCCGGTCCGCCAGCAGCACGGTCGACGGCCGGTGTGCGACGACGAGAGCCGTGGTGGAGGCCAGCACCTCGCGCAGTGCCGCCTCGACCGCCGCCTCCGTGTGCACATCGAGGGCGGAGAGCGGATCGTCCAGTACGAGGAACGGCGGCCGCCCGACCACGGCACGGGCCAGGGCGAGACGCTGCCGCTGCCCGCCGGACAGGCTCAGCCCCTGCTCCCCGACCTGAGTGGCGGAGCCCTGCGGGAGCGCGGCGACGAAGGCGTCCGCCTGCGAGACACGCAGCGCCCTGTCGAGCCGGGCCTGCTCCGGGGCACCGTCTCCGTTGCCGTCGGCGGCGTCCCGGGTGCCGTCGGCGGCGTCGCGACCGGCGCCGAGGGCATCCCCGTTGCCGTCGGCGGGGGCTCGCGGGACCGGCAGAGGTGCCCCGCCCGGGGACGGCTTCCCGACGGACGCCGCATCGTCCGCGCCCATCAGTACGTTCTCCGCGACGCTCGCCGAGAAGAGCGTCGGCTCCTCGAAGGCCACGGCGACCCGCGCGCGCAGCTCGGCCCGGGTGAGCGCCCCGATGTCGTCGCCGTCCAGGGTGATGCGGCCCGCCGTCAGCTCGTGCAACCGGGGCACGAGCGAGGTGAGGGTCGTCTTGCCGCTTCCCGTCGCGCCGACGAGGGCCATCGTCTCGCCGGACAGTACGTGCAGATCGACCCCGTCCAGCACGGGCGCGGTCTCTTCCGGGGCGTCGGAATGACGGAAGACGACGCCGCTGAAGCGCAGCCCGCCACCGGCGTGCGTCCCGCCCGCGGCGGGCCCGCCGGTGCGCGCTCCGCCTTCGCCGCGTGCGCTGGACGCCGGTGCCGTCCTCCGGAGGACGTCCGCCGGAAGCGGCTCGTCGAGGACCTCGAAGAAGCGGTCGGTCGCCGTCGCCGCCTCGTTGCTCAGGGCGAGCAGGAAGCCGGTCGACTCCACCGGCCACCGCAGAGCCAGCGCCGTGGAGAGGAACGCCACGAGCGTGCCCGCCGAGAGCCTGCCGTCCGCCACCTGGATCGCACCGAGTACGAGTGCGGCCCCGACGGCGACCTCCGGCAGCAGCATGATCACCGCCCAGATCCGGGCCAGCAGCCGCGCCTTCGCCAGCTCCGTACCCAGCAGCCGCTCCGAGAGCGCGCGGAACGCCCGCGCCTGGCTGCGGTGCTGTCCGAAGCCCTTGATGACGCGGATGCCCAGGACGGCCTCCTCGACCAGCGTCGTCAGGTCCCCGATCTGGTCCTGCGCACGGCGCGCGGCCCGCGAGTACCGGTGCTCGAACACCGCACAGAGCCACACCAGCGGCACGAACGGGCCCAGCACGACGAGCCCGAGCGTCCACTCCTGGGACAGCAGAATGACGCCGCCGACCACCACCGTCACCGCGTTGACCAGGAGAAAGGTGACGCCGAACGAGAGGAATCTGCGCAGCAGTTCGAGGTCCGTCGTCGCTCGCGAGAGCAGCTGCCCGCTGGGCCAGCGGTCGTGGAAGGAGACCGGCAGCCGCTGCAGATGCCGGTAGACGTCCGCCCTCATGGCCGCCTCCACCCCGGCCAGCGGGCGCGCGCTCAGCCAGCGCCGCAGCGCGAAGAGCCCTGCCTCCAGGACCCCGACGCCCAGCAGCAGCGCCCCGCCCGCCCACACTCCCGCGGTGTCACGGGCGGCGACCGGACCGTCGACGATCCACTTGAGCACGAGCGGGATCACCAGACCGGTGCACGAGGCGAGCACGGCCACGAGCGCGGCGGCGAACACCCGCACCCGCACCGGCCGCACGTACGGCCACAGCCGCAGCAGCGAACGCACCACCGAACGGCCGCCGCCGGCCGCCCCGTTGCCCGTACTGCTACTGCTGTCCGCCCCGCTGGTCGTCCCCGCCCCCGCCGTCACCGGGCTGAGACTACGGGCGGATGCATGGCTCCTTCATCTGCTTTTTTCCGGCCGAGTCGGTGCTCGCACGCGGATGGTCCGCCCGGGATGCTTCCCCTACGGGACATCTCGTCCGCCGTGCACAGGTCATCTCGTCCACCGTGCGGCATGTCCGATTCGTTTCCCCTCCGGCGGCGGGTCGTTGGTCTCCGTACGGACGAGCTTCACGGGGAGTGCGGACATGGAACGGGCGGGGCGGACAGGACAGTCGGGACAGTCGGGCTGGAAGGGTCTGCTGATGAGGACCACGCTGCTGAAGTGCTCGCCTCTGGCTCTGTGCGCGATGGGCACCCTTCTGGCGGGCTGCGGTGCGATGGTCGAACCCCAGACCCCCGCACAGCTGATCGAGGTGACGCCGCGGGACGGGTCCGAGGACGTGACCGCGAAGGGCACCCTGCGCGTCACGGCGACGGAGGGCCGCCTGGACAAGGTGCGGGTCGAGCGCCGCAGCCGCGGCGCGGCGCACTCGGTGCCCGGCAGCATCTCGTCCGACGGGCGCACCTGGCGGCCCTCGGAGGCGGACCGCAAGCTCAAGCTGGGCAGCAAGTACACGGTCGACGTCGTCGCGCTCGACGACGAAGGGCGCCGGGCCGCACGGCACACCACCTTCACCACCAAGGCCCAGCCGCGTCGCTTCATCGGCTTCTTCACGCCGGAGCACCGGCAGACCGTCGGCACCGGCATGATCCTCTCGATCAGGTTCAACCGCCCGATCACGGAGCGCGAGGCCGTCGAGCGCGGCATCCGCGTCACCGCGAGCCCGCCCGTGAAGGTGGCACCGCACTGGTTCGGCGCCTCGCGCCTGGACTTCCGGCCCGAGGAACACTGGAAGCCGGGCACCCGCGTCACGCTGGCTCTGCGGCTGCGCGGTGTGCGCGGCGCTCCGGACGTGTACGGGGTGCAGCGCAAGACCGTGCACTTCACGGTCGGCCGCGACCAGCGCACCGTGGTGGACGCCCGGCGTCACACGATGACGGTGCACCGCAACGGCGAGGTGGTCCGCCGGGTGCCCGTCACGACCGGGTCGGAGAAGAACCCGACGTACACGGGGGACATGGTCATCAGCGAGAAGTTCGAGGTGACCCGGATGAACGCACGGACCGTCGGCTTCGGGGGCGAGTACGACATCGAGGACGTGCCGCACGCGATGCGCCTGACCGACAGCGGCACCTTTCTGCACGGCAACTACTGGGCTCCCAAGCGCACGTTCGGCAAGGCGAACGTCAGCCACGGCTGCATCGGACTGCGTGACAAGAAGGGCGGGGACCCGGGCAGCCCGGCCGGGGCCTTCTTCCGCGAGTCCCTCACGGGGGACGTGGTGACGGTGAAGAACTCCGGTGAGCGCACGGTCGCACCCGGCAACGGCCTCGGCGGCTGGAACATGCCCTGGTCGTCCTGGACGGACGGCTCGGCGTTGGACTGACGCCCCGCACGGATGGGCATGCCGTAGAGAGAAATCGCGACGGAACGGTGACACTCTCGGGGATTTCTTCTCCATCTCGGTGTGATTATCTAGCGCGTGCACAGTCGTGTTTTCGGTTCGGGGGCCGCACGATCAAGCCGGCAGCCGTGCGAGGGGAGTAGCCCGCTGTGGATTTGAAGACCGTCGCCAGGGAAGTGAAGGAAAAGCTCAGCCCGGAGGCGATACGGGGGGCGATGCAGGGGGACAGCAGGACCCAGGTGATAGGCGGGTCCGCCGTGGGTCTCGTCGTGCTCGCCGTCGTGCTGCTGCTGACGCTGACGACCTGCGGCGGCGCGGGCGGAGGAACCGCCGGCGGCCAGGCCGGCGGGGACGACAAGCCGGAGAAGTCCCGCGCGGTCGTCGAGATATCCCCCAAGGACGGCGCGGACGGCGTCGGCACCCAGGACGCCCTGAAGGTGACGGCCGACAAGGGCAAGCTCGTCAAGGTGGACGTCAAGGACGAAGACGGCAAACCGGTCGAGGGAGAGCTCGCCGAGGGCCGCAAGACGTGGACGCCGGCGACCCACCTGACGACGAAGACGAAGTACACGGTCGAGGCACACGCCAAGGACTCCGAGGGCCGCAAGGCGACGGAGAAGGCACGGTTCACCACGCTCACCCCCGACAGCACCTTCATAGGCCGCTTCAACCCGGACGACGGTGCCAAGGTGGGCGTGGGCATGCCCGTCTCCATCAACTTCAACCACGCCATCAAGGACCGTGCGGCCGTCGAGAAGGCGATCTCCGTCACCGCGGACCCCGAAGTCGACGTGGAGGGCCACTGGTTCGGGAACAACCGCCTCGACTTCCGGCCGGAGGAGTACTGGAAGGCCGGCACGAAGGTCGAACTCGACCTCAACCTCGACGGCGTTGAGGGCTACGACGGTGTCTACGGCGAGCAGGACAAGGCCGTGAACTTCACCATCGGGCGGAGCCAGGTCAGCGTCGTCGACGCGAAGTCCAAGAAGATGACCGTGACGCGCGACGGCAAGGAGCTGAAGAAGATCGACATCAGCTCCGGAAGCCCGAAGCACCCCACGTACAACGGCCGCATGGTGATCAGCGAGCGCCACAAGGTGACGCGGATGGACGGCGACACCGTCGGCTTCGGCCGCAACGAGGAAGCGGGCGGGTACGACATCAAGGACGTGCCGCACGCCATGCGTCTGTCGACCTCCGGGACCTTCATCCACGGCAACTACTGGCTGACGCAGGGGCAGTTCGGCTCGGTCAACGCCAGCCACGGCTGCGTCGGGCTCTTCGACAAGAAGGGCGGCAACGACAAGGACACGCCGGGCGCCTGGTTCTACGGCGAGTCGATCATCGGCGACGTCGTGGAGATCAAGAACTCCAAGGACAAGACGATCCAGCCCGACAACGGCCTCAACGGCTGGAACATGGACTGGGACGAGTGGAAGGCCCCGCAGGAGTAGCAGCGATTCCGCAGGCGCTTCCGCGCAAGCAGCGCTGCGGGCCCGGGGTTCCCGGGATGGTGCGGCCGGAGCGTGTGGCCGCACCATCGGCCTCACGCGTAACGGCCGTTAACCTTCCCCCATGACTGTGAATCTCGAAGTCGCCGAGGGCGTCGGCACGATCCGCATCGACCGTCCCCCGATGAACGCGCTCGACATCGCCACGCAGGACAGGCTGCGTGAACTCGCCGAGGAGGCGACCGTACGCGACGACGTGCGGGCCGTCGTGATCCACGGCGGGGAGAAGGTCTTCGCCGCGGGCGCGGACATCAAGGAGATGCAGGCCATGGAGCACGCGGACATGGTCAAGCGTTCCAAGGCGCTGCAGGACTCCTTCACCGCCGTCGCCCGCATCCCCAAGCCCGTCGTCGCCGCCGTCACCGGCTACGCGCTGGGCGGGGGCTGCGAGCTGGCGCTCTGCGCGGACATCCGCGTCGCCGGGGAGCGGGCCAAGCTCGGGCAGCCGGAGATCCTGCTCGGGCTCATCCCCGGTGCGGGCGGCACCCAGCGGCTCGCCCGGCTCGTCGGACCGTCCAAGGCCAAGGACCTCATCTTCACCGGGCGCCAGGTCAAGGCTGCGGAGGCGCTGCAGATGGGGCTCGTCGACCGGGTGGTGCCGGACGAGGAGGTCTACGAGCAGGCGCGGGCCTGGGCCGCGCAGCTGGCCAGGGGCCCGGCGATCGCGCTTCGCGCCGCCAAGGAGTCGGTCGACGTCGGCCTGGAGACGGACATCGACTCCGGGCTCGCCGTCGAACGGAACTGGTTCGCGGGGCTGTTCGCCACGGAGGACCGCGCGACGGGCATGCGCAGCTTCGTCGAAGAGGGCCCCGGGAAGGCGAAGTTCAGCTGACCCGGCGTCTCCCCGGTTGCCGGCCCGGAGTCTTGCCGCATGACGGTGCGTCCGCTGTGCTCGGAAGCACCGTCATGCGTGACGACACTCCCGTACGGGGTGGGGTGGCTGGGGGTGGCGCGCAGCGCCGTCCGAGTGCGCCCACCTTGTGGGGGAACGGGACGGAATCCGGCAGGGTCCTGCGTACGGCACCTTCACGGCCTTGCGTGTCCGGCGTCCGGCGGTGAGTCGTTCCAGGTCACAGCCGTGTGCATCCTTCTGGACCGATGCCCGCACCGAACGGGCCGATGTGCGGAGGGAGTTGTTCCGGAAAGTGGGATCTGGTTGAACCGCCCCACAACTCCCCTGCTCCCGCCATGATGGTGGCCATGGCGGGACAGGGAGAAGTGGCGAACGTGAGCGAGCGGATGCCAGAAGTCCCGGGTGAACCGACGAGCGACGGCCTCTCCGGCGGTGTTCTCGATCTCGTCGGTGACCCGACGATCGGTGAAGTGCGGCTGCCCAACCGTCCCGAGTCGGCGAGATGCGCCCGCCGGCTCGCCCGTACCGTTCTCGAATCGCACTGGTCGCTGCCGGAGCCCGTTACAGACGACGCCGTCCTGCTCGTGTCCGAACTCGTGGGCAACGCGGTGCGCCACACCGGCGCACTCGTCTTCGGGCTGCAGATGATGCGCCGCCGCGGCTGGATCCGCGTCGAGGTGCGTGACCCCTCCCGCGGGCTGCCGTGTCTGCTGCCTGTGCACGGCCTGGACACCAGCGGGCGCGGCCTCTTCCTCGTCGACACGCTCTCCGACCGCTGGGGGGTCGATCTGCTGCCGCGCGGCAAGACGACCTGGTTCGAGATGCGCGTCGTCGCCTGATGTGACGTCGTGCTTGATGTGACCGACCGGGCCCATCACGCGCAGCCCGGCTCCGTCAGAGAGCCGGCGCCGGTCCCGTCGATTCGCGGACGACGAGCCGCGGCGGCTGCGGCGCGGCCACCTCGCCCGCCCGGCTCTCCTCCAGCTGGTTCAGCAGCTCACCCGCGGCGGCCCGCCCGAGCTGCTCGATGTCCTGGTTCACCGTGGTCAGCCGGGGATAGACGATCTCGCCGAGCGGCAGGTCGTCGTAACCGATCACGGACAGGTCCCGCGGTACGTCGAGCCCCGTCCTGCGCGCGGCGTTGATGCCGGCGACGGCCATGGTGTCGTTGCCGAACAGGATCGCGGTGGGCCGCTCGGAGGCCGGTTCCGCCATGCGCGCGACAGCCGCCGTCGCGTCCTGCGCGGTGAACTCGCCCACGACGATGTGGCTGGCGCGCAGCCCGTGTTCGGCGAGGCAGGACTCCACGACCTGCCGCCGGAAGGTCGTGTGCACCCGGTCCTCCGGCCCGGAGACGTACGCGATGCGGCGGTGCCCCAGCTCCACCAGGTGCCCGATCGCCTCCCGCAGCCCCGCGTCCTGCCCGGGGGCCTGTACGTGGGGGACCGGGTCCTCCTGCCAGGGCCGTCCCACCAGCACCGCGGGCAGCCTGAGCCGGCGCACCAGATCGAAGCGCGGGTCGCCGATCCGGCTCTCGGTGAGGATCACCCCGTCCACGCGCCGCTCCTCGGCGAGCCTGCGGTACGCCCGTACCTCCGCCTCGGGCTCCTCACCCACGATGTGCAGCAGCAACCCGTAGTCCAGCGGGGCGAGTTCGCGCTCGATGCCGGAGATGAGGAGCGCGAAGTGCGGGTCGGCCGTCAGCAGGTCCGCCGCGCGGCCGACGACCATGCCCAGCGCGCGCGTACGGGCGCCGCGCAGCGCGACGGCTGCGGCGGACGGCGACCACTGGAGCTTGTCGGCCGCGGCGAGCACACGCTGACGCGTCGGCTCCGAAATGCCGCCCTTGCCGTTGATCACTTTCGAGACGGCGGCGACGGAGACCCCCGCGACCGCCGCCACATCGGTGATGGTCGCCTTTCCGGAGCTCTTCCTCCCCCGGGCCGCACCGGCCATCCCGTCTCCTCGCACCCCGTGACGCACCTTGATCGCTTGCTCAGATCTTGACCGCGCTGCCGATCATGGCGCCTTCCATGCGGCGCTGGAGGAACGCGTAGGCGACGTAGACGGGCAGAAGGGTCACCACGGTACCAGCAGCGAGAATGCCGAAATCGGTCTCCAGCGGCGAGCGCAGCGTGGGCACGGCGACCTGGATGGTGCGCTGCGCCTGGTCGGGGCCGATGAGCACGAGGGAGTAGAGGTACTCGTTCCAGTACGTCAGGAAGCTGAGGATGCCGACCGTCGCGACCCCCGGCACGACCATGGGCAGATAGACCCGGACGAGGATGGTGAGGCTGCCCGCGCCGTCCATGCGCGCCGCCTCCTCCACCTCCTGCGGCACGGTGCGCATGAACTGCGTCAGCAGGACGACCGCCAGCGGCAGGGAGGTCGCCGGAAGGAAGAGGATCACGAAAGTACGGGTGTGGAAGAGGTCCAGCTGCGCGGCGAGCAGGAACGTCGGCACCAGCGCGGCGAAGGTCGGGATGAGGAAGCCGAGCGAGAAGGCCCGTTCGATGAGGGCGGACGTCCGGCCCGCAGCGCGAGCGAGGGCGTACGAGGCGGGCAGCGCCAGCAGCAGCACGACGACGAGCGAAGAGACCGTGACGATCAGGGAGTTGAGGATCGCCAGATCCAGGCGTGCGTCGCTGACCGCCGCGGCGAACTTCTCGAAGGAGAGCGAAGTGGGCGGGCTCAGCGGCGAGGCGAAGATCTGCGCGTTCGTCTTGAACGACGAGACCAGCAGGTAGTACAGCGGCAGCAGCAGCATCAACGCGTAGAGCCAGGCGCACAGTTGGGCCGCGGTGCGGCCGGTGCGCCGTACGGGGGAGCGGGCTGAGGAGGAACGGGCGGCGGGTGAGGTCATGGCAAGTCCCTTGGGGCCGTGGGCGGTCGGGGCCTGAAGGAGTTCAGTACGACTGCCGGAAGACGCGGCGGATGACGAGCATGCCGATCAGCCCGAAGACGAAGAGCAGCACGCCGGCGGCCTGGCTGTAGCCGAGGTCGGACTGGAGGAAGGCCTTCTGGTAGACGAGGAAGGAGAGGTTCGTCGACGCGTTCCCGGGCCCGCCCTGCGTCAGCAGCAGCACGTTCTGCGCGGATGTGAAGAGCGTCCACAGGAACTGGAGCATCACCGTCACGCCGACGTAGTCCTTGACCATGGGGAAGGCGATTCCCCACATCCGGCGCCAGTGCCCGGCGCCGTCCAGCTCGGCCGCCTCGTACACCGACTCGGGTACGGCCGAGAGACGCGCGGCGTACAGCGTCGCCGTGTAGCCGATCCCGGCCCAGACGTCGATGGCGATGATGCAGCCGAACGCCGTGGAGGTGTCGGCGAGCCAGGTGTGGGTGAGCCCGTCCAGACCGGCGGACGAGAGCAGGTGGTTGATCATGCCGCGCGGCGCGAAGAGCCCGTAGAAGATCATCGCCTTCGCGGAGGCCGAGATGAGGGCCGGCGTGAAGACGACGACCCGCAGCACCTGGTGGCCCCGCGGCCGGGTCGAGATGTGATAGCCGAGCATGAACGCGCCGACGATCATCACCGGTACGGCGACGGCGAGTTGAACCGCGCTGTTCTGCACCGCCGACCAGAAGAGGCTGTCGGAGAGGACCGCCCTGTAGTTGTCCAGGCCGGCGAAGCCGACGCGGGCGAGCATCCCGGGCCAGCTCAGCACCGAGATGACGAAGATCGCGCCGATCGGGCCGATCATGAAGACCGCGTACCAGACCAGCGCGGGCACGGCCAGCACGGTGGTGCGCGGAGCGCGGGAAGTGCCGGGAGCGCGCGGAATGCGGGAAGGGCGCGAAGTGCGCGGCGTGCTAGGAGTCGTGGTCGTCGCCATGGTCACGGTTCCCCTCAGCTTCGGTACGCGACGTCGAGGGCCCGGCAGATCCGCTGCGGGCTCGCGCCGGGGGAGAAGGCGATGGAGGTGGCCCTGTTCAGCGGGGCCGAGGCGGCGGCGGGCACGAGGCTGTCGGGCATCACCACACGCTCGACGTCGTCGCTGAAGGAGACCCGCGTCGACTCGGTGACCAGGGGGAACTTGGTCGAACCGCGCTGGCCGCGCAGGCCCATGGTGAAGCCGCTGTCGTCGACGAAGCGCTGCACGTTGTCCTTGCGGTAGAGGAACTTCACGAGCTTCTCGACCATGCCGATCTTCTTCCGTCCGTTGGGCGTGATCCAGATGCCGGTCGAGGTGGCGCCGGTGTAGACGGACGGCTTGCCGTACACGCCGTCCTCGGGCATCGGGAAGCCGCCGGCTTCGGTGTGGCCTGCGACGTCCTTCGGGACCGCGGCGATGGTGGAGGTCAGCGCCGACATCATCGCGGCGCGCTCGCTGAAGTACTCGGCGTTCATCTCGTCGGCGGTGAAGCCCTGCGCGCCCTTGCCGAACAGGCCGGTGTCGCGGAGCTGCGCGAAGTGCTTCAGGCCGCGTACGGCCTGCGGCTCCGCGCAGAAGCCCGCCTTGGCGAACACCCGCCTGGCGACGGGGGGTTCCATGAAGCCCTGCATGATCTGCATGAGCAGCTTCTGGCCGGACCAGTCGTTGCCGCCGACGGCCATGGGCGTGATGTTCTCCGCCCGCAGTGCCTTCACGGCCTCGCGCAGCGCGGGCAGGGTCTGCGGTATCTCCTCGACGCCGGCCTCGGCCAGCAGCTTCGTGTTGAACAGCACGGGCCAGGTGAAGCCGGACCAGGGGAAGCCGCGCACCCTGCCCTCGCTGTCGGTCCAGGCCTTGAGCGCCCCCGGCTGGACGCGGTCCTTCAGGTGCCACTCCTTCATGTACTCGTTCACAGGGAGCGTGGCGCCGAGCTCGGTCCAGGAGAAGGACTTGTCGTAGAGGTTCACGAGCATGACGTCGGCCTCCTTGTCCGCCAGCCGCGCCGTCTCGAAGACGTTGAAGATGTCGTCCGCGCTGTAGACGTTCTTGACCTCGGTCCCGGGGTTCTCACGCTCGAACTCCCGTATGGCGGCTCCGTACACGTCGGCTCCGGAGGTGCCGGGCGCGAATCTGCTGTGGACGACGAGGGTGTCCGGGTCGTCCGTCTTCGGGTCGAGCGGTCCTCCGCAGCCGGACAGCAGCCCTGAAACAAGTGCCATCACGGCCGCGCCTCCGCACGCCGTCCACCGCAAGCTCATCGGCCTTCCCCTTCCGTCCCGGCCGGCTCCGGCCGAGTTAAACGTTCTACAAGGGATGGCAGCGGACCGTAGCAGCGTCTCGGAAGCTCCCACAATGGGTCGACAGCAACGAAGTTAAACGATATACCGGTGAGTGGCTGCGGCGGTGCACACGCGGCCGAGGCAGCACGAGCCGGCAGTACGAGGAAGGGCAGGACAGGGCATGCAGCGCAACTCCGCGAAACTCACCGACCCCGAGGGCGACCCGCTGATGTGGGTCGGAGTCAACTACTGGTCCCGCACCGGCGGCCCTCTGATGTGGCGCAACTACGACGCCGCGGTGGTCGATGAGGAGCTGCGCACCATGCGCGACCACGGCATCACCCTCACCCGCAGCTTCCTGTACTGGCCGGACTTCATGCCGCAGGAGAACACCCTCGACCCGGTGATGCTCGAACGTTACGACGACTTCCTGGAGCGGCACGCGGCGCTCGGCATGCAGACCGTCCCCACCTTCCTCGTGGGCCACATGTCCGGGCAGAACTGGGACCCGGCCTGGCGCGACGGCCGCGACGTGTTCGGCGACGCCTCCTTCGTCGCCCAGCAGGAGTGGTACGTACGCGAGACGACCGCACGCTGGAAGGACCACTCCGCCGTCGCGGGCTGGCTGCTGACGAACGAGATTCCCATCTACGCGGACTGGCCCTCGCGCGGCATCGGCACGCTCGACGCGGAAACCGTCACCGCCTGGGCGAAGACCCTTACCGGCGCGGTGCGTTCGGCGGGCGCGACCCAGCCCGTCTCCATCGGCGACGGAGCCTGGGGCGTGGAGACCTCCGGCGCCGACAACGGTTTCCGCATCCGCGACCTCGCGGAGCTGGTCGACTTCCACGGCCCGCACGTCTACCGCATGGAGACCGACGCCGTACGCCAGCACCTTGGCGCCGCATTTGTCTGCGAACTCCTCGACATCGGCGGAAAGCCCGTGGTCATGGAGGAGTTCGGGCTCACCTCCGACTACGTCTCCGAGGAGAACGCGGCCCACTACTACCGGCAGATCCTGCACAGCACGCTGCTCGCCGGCGCGACCGGCTGGATGCCCTGGAACAACACCGACTACGACGCGCTGGAAGACCAGGAGCCCTACAGCCACCACCCGTTCGAGATGCACTTCGGCATCACCGACTGCGAGGGCCGCCCGAAGGAGCAGCTGCGCGAGGTCCATCGCTTCACCGAGGTGCTGAGGCGCACCGACGCACCCCGGCTGAGCCGCCCCGACGCACGCGCCGCCATCGTCGTCTCCTCCTTCCTGGAGAGGATGTATCCCTTCACCCAGCCCGGCGACCGCACCAGCGTCCTCGCCAACACCCGCCAGGCGTACGTCGCCGCGCGCGAGGCGGACCTGGGCGTGGGAGTGGCGAGGGAGGCCGACGGGCTTCCCGGCGACTGCTCGCTGTATCTGCTGCCGTCGGCGAAGCAGCTCACGGCGCCCGGCTGGTCCCGGCTGCGGCGGCTCGCGGAGTCGGGCGCGACCGTGTACGCCTCGTACTTCCTCGGCGAGCACATGAACCAGCGCGGCCCGTGGTGGCCCGGGCTCGACGAGACCTTCGGCGTCCGGAAGAAGCTGCGCTACGGCCTGGCCGACCCCATCGAGGACGACGAGCTGCGCATGGTCTTCCAGCGCGGCTTCGGCGGCATCGCCGAGGGCGAGGAGCTGGTCTTTCCCGTCGCCGGCACGGAGAACTCCCGCTCGTACCTGCCCGTCGAGCCGGACGGGGCGGAGGTCCTGGCGACCGACGCACACGGCCGCCCCGCGCTGCTGCGCCGCAGCACCGGGAAGGGCGCGCTGGTGCTGTGCACGTACCCCGTCGAGCACATGGCGGCGGTCACTCCGCGCGTCAATCCGGAGCCGACCTGGCGGCTGTACGCGGCGCTGGCCGCCGAGGCGGGGGCGGCACCGGAGGTGTCCGTCGCCGACCCGCGGGTGATGACGGGGCTGATGGAGCACGAGGACGGACGGAGCTTCGTGTGGTTCATCAGCCAGCACGACGAACCGCTGACCGCGGAGCCGGGGCTCCCCGCCGGCGCGGCGCTCCGCAGCCTCGACGGCGGTCCGCTGAGCGAGGTCGGGCTGCCCCCGTTCGGCGTCGTCGTCGCCGAGATGACACGGTGAGCACGGCAGGCCGCGGGTGAGGAGAGACCGCAGGCTGGAGAGGCCGCCTGCGGAAGAGGCCGCCGACGGGGAGAAACCGCCGACGAGGAGAGGAACACGGCAGCATGAGGATCGAGTCCGCCGAGACGGTCGTCACCAGCCCCGGGCGCAACTTCGTCACGCTGCGCCTGGTGACCTCGGACGGCATCACCGGCCTGGGCGACGCCACGCTCAACGGCCGTGAGCTGTCCGTCGCCTCCTACCTCCGGGACCATGTGGCGCCGCTGCTGAAGGGCCGGGACGCCCGGAACATCGAGGACACCTGGCAGTACCTCTACCGAGGGGCCTACTGGCGGCGCGGCCCGGTCACGATGGCCGCCATCGCGGCCGTCGACACCGCCCTGTGGGACATCAAGGCCAAGGCGGCGGGCATGCCGCTGTACCAGCTCCTGGGCGGAGCCAGCCGCCGCGGCGCCCTCGCCTACGGTCACGCCTCCGGGCGCGACATCCCCGAACTGCTCGACTCCGTACGGGCGCACCTGGCCGACGGCTACCGCGCGATCCGCGTACAGACGGGCATCCCGGGGCTCGACTCGGTGTACGGCGTCGCCGCCTCCGGAGCCGGCTCGGGCGAGCGCTACGACTACGAGCCGGCCCGCCGCAGCGCCTCGGGCCCGGCCCTGCCGGTGGAGGAGACCTGGGACACCCGGGCCTATCTGCGTCATGTGCCGCGCGTGTTCGAGGCCGTACGCGAGGAGTTCGGGCCGGAGATGCCGCTGCTGCACGACGGGCACCACAGGATGACGCCCATCCAGGCGGCGAAGCTCGGCAAGTCCCTTGAGCCGTATGACCTGTTCTGGCTGGAGGACGTCACTCCGGGCGAAGACCAGGCCGCGCTGCGCCTGATCCGCCAGCACACCACCACGCCGCTGGCGATCGGCGAGGTGTTCAACTCGGTGCACGACTACACCACTCTGCTCAGCGAGCGGCTGATCGACTACGTGCGCTCCGCGGTCACCCACACCGGCGGTGTCACCGCCATGAAGAAGCTGCTCGACCTCGCGGCGGTCTACGGCGTCCGCTCCGGGATGCACGGCCCGACCGACATCTCACCGGTGGGCATGGCGGCGGCGCTCCATCTCGGCCTGGCGGTACACAACTTCGGCATCCAGGAGTACATGCGGCACTCCGCCGACACCCTGGAGGTCTTCCGTACGTCGTACACCTTCGAGGAGGGTCTGCTGCATCCGTCCGGGACTCCGGGACTCGGCGTCGAGCTCGACACGGACGCCGCTGCCCGCTTCCCGTACGAGCCCGCCTACCTGCCCGTCAACCGCCTCGCCGACGGGACCGTCCACGACTGGTGAGCCGTGGGCGGCCCCTGCCGGGAGGCGCCGGTCAGGGCTGCTTGCGGTATTGCGCGCCGACCTTCCGTGCCTCGGTCTGCGACTTGCGCAGCGCCGCTGCCACGGACTGTTCCCCCTCGATGGCGGCGCTCAACTCCTGCGAGACGCTGTCACCGAGGCCTGTGAACTCGGGAATGCCGACGAACTGGATTCCGAGGGTGGGCCGCCTCTGCACGCCCGGCTTGCGCGGATCGGCCTCCCGGATCGCCTTCTCCGTCGCGTCGCCGAAGGCGCTCGCGGCCTTCCTGTACTGCGGCCGGTCGAAGGTCGACTCCCGCTTCCCGGCGGGCACGTTCTCCCAGCCGATCTCGCGGCCGACCAGCTTCTCGTACTCCTTGCTCGACGCCCACGAGATGAACTCCCAAGCCGAACGGGGCTGTTCGGACGACTTCTGCAGGCCCCACGCCCAGGTGTAGAGCCACCCTGAGGACTTGGTCTCCTCGATCGGCGCCGGTACGTAGCCGATCTTGTCCTTGACGGGTGATCCGTCGGCCTCCAGGGAACCGGCCCCGGCGGTCGCGTCGTACCACATCGCGGACTTGCCGTTCTTCATGTTGCGCAGGCAGCCGGCGTAGCCGGACTTCGCGGCGTTCTCCTCCCCGTGTTCGCGTACGAGGTCGACGTAGAACTGCGCCGCGTCGGCGAAGCCGGGGTCGGTGAGCTTCGCCTTCCAGCGCTGGTCGAACCAGGTGCCGCCGAAGGTGTTGACGACCGTCGTCAGCGGAGCGGCCATCTCCCCCCAGCCCGGCTGACCGCGCAGACATATGCCGCTCATGCCCTTCTCCGGGCGGTCGGCCTCCTCGGCCAGCGCCGCGACCTGCCCCCATGTGGGCTTCTCGGGCATCTCCAGGCCGAGCTTGTCGAAGACGTCCTTGCGGTACATCAGGAACGAGGACTCGCCGTAGAAGGGCTCCGCGTACACCTTTCCGTCCGCTCCGCTGAGGGAGAGCTGGATCGGCAGCAGGATGTCGCTCTGGTCGAAGCCGCGGTCCTTGGTGATGAACGAGTCCAGCGGCCTCAGCCAGCCGCGGCGGGCGTAGTCCCGCGTCTCGAAGTTGCTGATGGTGGCGACGTCGTAGCGCCCCGACTGGGCGGAGAAGTCCTTGTGGACCTGCTGGCGGACCTCGTTCTCGGGCACCGCGGTGAAGTCGACCCTGATGCCTGTCTTCTTCGTGAAGTGCTCGGCTGTGAGCTTCTTCAGCTCCAGCATCTGCGGGTTGTCGACCATCAGCACTTTGATGGACTTCTTCTCCGGCGGAGCCGTTTCCTGCGAGCTGCACGCCGTGAGCAGACTGGCCGTGACGGCCCCCGCCGCCACCATGCTTACCGTCCTTCCTCTGTATCCGGACCTTCTCCGGGAGTTGAACACAGACTCTCCTAGGGGTGGTTCCTGTGCGCGTCCCGCGAGGAGGTGTCCGGCAGCACCCGGGCCTTCCTCGGGGACACTGCCTCCGTGACACCTCGACGCAGCGTGACGCCGTTCGTGCGGAGAGTTCTACATGCCCGTGATAGCTGGAAAACAGTCCGAATGGCTTTCAATCCTGCCTGCTTTTGCCTGAGTTGAATCCTGCTTCGAATCCGCTGACCTGCGAAAGGAGGGAAACGGGCGGGTTCGGTCTGCCCGTTTCCCGCTTTGGGGGTGCCCGTTCCGCTTCCGATGGCCTAGGCCAAGTGCCGCCGCTACGCGGGTAGTTGACGACGAAGGGCACGACGAGGGGTCTTCACGGACCCCTCGTCGTGCCCTCTCGATTTCCTCACAGGCTGTCAGGCGGCGCGGCGACGACCGGCCGAGCGGCCGTCGCCGGCTGCTCAGCTCACCGACTTCGCGTCGGAGACGCTCCCCGGGTAGCGGCGCGACGGCACCACGGCCATTCCATGGGCAGCCGGTGTCCGCGGGCGCCTCGCGTGGTAGACGAGCGCGGGCGGCAGGTTCCGCCACACCGTGCGGCCCGGCACCACCTCTTCGAAGGTGGTGTGGAGCAGCTGCCGGAAACGCAGAGCCGACGCGAGTCGCAGGGCATGGACGTATCCGAAGGTCGTGAACGCTCCGTCCGGCGCGAGCACACGGCTCACCGCCGAGAGGATCTGGCGCTGCACGTCATGGGAGAAGGAGGCCCAGGGCAGGCCGCTGACGACCACGTCCGCCTTGTCCAGGCCCCGCTCGTCGAGGAGCTGCGGCAGCGTCGAGGCGTCGGCGTCGATCACCTCCACCTTCCGGCAGCGCCAGCGCAGCTGATCGGCCAGCCGCGGATTCGTCTCGATGGCCAACTGGTGTCCGCGACCGCTCAGTTGCTCTTCGATGATGGTGGTGACCGCCCCTGTCCCGGGGCCGAGCTCGACCACGACCGGGTCGCCGAGTTCGGGTACGGGGGCGGTGATCGCCTCGGCGAGTCTGGGGGAACTGGGTGCGACTGCGCCGATGTCGGCGGGTGATCGGAGGAACTCGCGCAGCATCGTGCCGGTCTCGCTCGTCAACGCTCTTTGCCTCTCGGGGACGTCAAGGGCTCGAGACCGGCCAGGAACGCAGCGCCTTCAGGTGGCTGACGGAGGGGCTGCGACGGGGGCGGCACGACCTCGCGGGAACAACCGTACCCATGGATTGCCGGATCACGGCCACGCCCGGGAAGCTAATGGTCGGTAACGTGCCTCACCTGCGGATTCCTATTCCGTGGCGGGGGTCCCGTATGTGGAGCATCCCCTCGAACCGGCCGCGCGGAGGCCGAAGCCGCAGCTGCGGGCGGAGCGGACGAAACGGGTTGTTACGGGCGGGCGAGGCTGTAATTCCGGCCACAGTCTCACGGCCTCGGGTCACGACCCGGGTCACGGCCCCGGGTCACATGGCCTCACGCGCTCGGTCACGGCCCCTGCCGCCGGACCGTCAGCACTCGATGACGTCGACCGCGAGGCCGCCGCGCGCTTCCCGCGCGGAGAGGGCCGTCCACGCTGGGGACTTCGCCCGCTGTCAGTCGGCCTTCTGCTCCGCGGGCAAGCCGACGTCCTGGGTGGCTGCCCAGGACGCGAGCGGCCGCAGTCCCTCTTCGGAGGGAGAGCCTGGTTCGGCGGTGCAGACGGTGAGGGCCTGTGCGCGGTGATCGCCGCCAAGGAGATGGGGGCCGAGCGGATCATCGCCATGTCCCGCCACGAGCCCCGCCAGAAGCCGGCCCGTGAGTTCGGCGCCACGGAGATCGTCACCGGGCGCGGCGATGAGGGCGTGGCCCGGATCAAGGAGCTGACCGGCGGGATCGGCGCCGACAGCGTGCTGGAATGCGTCGGCACGGACCAGGCCATGGAGCAGGCCTGCACTCCGCACGGCCGGGCGGCAACGTCGGTTTCGTCGGCGTGCCCCACGACGTGGCGGTGGACGGGCAGGAGCTGTTCTTCTCCCACGTCGGCCTGCGCGGCGGCCCCGCCCCCGTGCGCCGCTCCTTGCCCGACCTGATCGACCTCGTCTTCGAGGGCCGGATCGAACCGGGCAAGGTCTTCGACCTCACCCTGCCCCTGGACCAGGTCGCCGAGGGCTACCGGGCGATGGACGAGCGCGGCGCCATCAATGCCCTCCTCAAGCCCTGACCCTGCCACTCGCCGCTCACCGGGACGGACTGGGGACCGCCATGAACCCCACGTATCACTTCACCGGCCAAGTCGCCTTCGTCACCGGCGCCAGCTCCGGCATGGGCTTGACCGTGCGTTGCTAACGCAAGAGCCGGCACTTCGCCGCGCCTCGCCCTTGCAGCCACCCTGATCCGCTGCAAGGCGCTCACCGAACTCACCACGTGAGATGACGTCTCAGAGACCAGCGGATCTCGCGGGCGTCGCTGTGGCGTCGCCATTCGGGCCGTAGAGCCGGGCGACGTCGGGAGAGTCGAGCCAGTTGGAATAGGTGGGCGACTTCGGCCAACCGTCGGGTGAATCCTGCCATTCCTCCTGGCGGCCCCACGGCAGGATGTCGATCAACGCGAAGGTGTAGCTGAGCTGTTCGGTACCGCGGCCGTCGGTGTGCCAAGTGCGGTAGACATTCTGGCCGTCACGGAGGAACACGTTCACCGCGAATCCCGCGCCGGGTGGCGCGCCCACGTCGGCGCCGAACGAGCTCTCCGACGACGAGTACCAGTCCATCTTGTTGCCGACTTTGGCCTTGTAGGCCAGCGCTTCTCCGATGGGCCCGTTGGTGACGATGACGAAGCGGGCGTCATAGTTTTCGAGGAAGTCCAGCCGGACGTACTGCGACGTCAGCCCTGTGCAGCCGCCGCACTGCCACTCCGCGCCATCGGACCACATGTGGTTGTAGACGATGAGTTGGGAGCGCCCGTCGAATACGTCGACCAGCCGGGTGGGGCCGTCCGGACCGATCAGCGTGTAGTCCGGGAGCTCGACCATCGGCAGTCGGCGGCGTTGTGCAGCGATCGCGTCGAGTTCACGGGTGGCGGCCTTCTCTCGCACACGCAGATCGTCGAGCGCGGCCTGCCAGGTCTGCCGGTCGACCACTGGTGGTAGGGCGCCGGCTTTCTGCTCAGTCACGGTTCCTCCCGGGCTCGGATGAATCTGCTCCGATGTACTGACCGGAGACGACGGCGGAAATCATCGCGCCCAACGAGTGCGGGCCGGGTCACGGGACGCCGACACGCGCGCTACCGCGCAGCGCGAGCGGCCACACCTGGACTACTCCTCTGCCCAGCCCCTCCGTGGACAGGGAAACCTCAGGGATTCTTCAGGGACTCTCAGCTCCGTCACGGGGCCTTCCGAGGGCCTTCCGTCGTACGGACAGGGAAGCCGCGACAGCGCTGAAAGGCGCGAACCACCTGGTCAGAGGTGGTTCGCTCAGCACTCGATGACGTTGACCGCGAGGCCGCCCCGGGCCGTCTCCTTGTACTTGACCTTCATGTCGGCGCCGGTGTCCTTCATCGTCTTGATCGCCTTGTCCAGCGAGACGTGGTGCCGGCCGTCGCCCCGCAGGGCCATGCGCGCGGCGGTGACGGCCTTCACCGCGGCCATCCCGTTGCGTTCGATGCAGGGGATCTGGACGAGCCCGCCGATCGGGTCGCAGGTCAGCCCCAGGTTGTGCTCGATCCCGATCTCCGCCGCGTTCTCCACCTTCTCCGGACCGCCGCCCAGGACCTCGGCCAGACCGCCCGCCGCCATGGAGCACGCCGAGCCGACCTCGCCCTGGCAGCCGACCTCGGCGCCGGAGATCGAGGCGTTCTCCTTGAAGAGCAGTCCGACGGCGCCGGCGGCCAGCAGGAAGCGGACGATGCCGTCCTCGTCGGCGCCCGGCACGAACTCGGTGTAGTAGTGCAGCACCGCCGGGATGATGCCCGCGGCGCCGTTCGTGGGGGCGGTGACGACGCGGCCGCCCGCCGCGTTCTCCTCGTTCACCGCCATCGCGTGGAGCGTCAGCCACTCCGTCGCGTGCGCCTCGCGGTTGCCTTCGGCCCGGAGCTGGCGGGCGGCCGTCGCGGCCCTGCGGCGTACCTTCAGACCGCCCGGCAGGATGCCCTCCCGGGTCAGCCCGCGTGCGACGCAGGCGCGCATCACCTCCCAGATCTCCAGCAGCCCGGCGCGGATCTCCTCCTCCGAGCGCCAGGCCTTCTCGTTCTGGAGCATCAGCTCCGAGACGGACAGCCCGGTCTCGCGGGTGAGCCGCAGCAGTTCGTCGCCGGTGCGGAAGGAGTGCGTGAGCACGGTGTCGTCGGGCTTGATGGGGGAGCCGGCGCCCCCCTCGTCGAGCACGGCCTCGTCGACGACGAAGCCGCCGCCCACCGAGTAGTACGTCTTCTCCAGCAGCGTGCTGCCGGCGGCGTCGTAGGCGAAGAGCGTCATGCCGTTCGCGTGGTACGGCAGTGAGCGGCGCCGGTGCAGGACGAGCTGCGACTGCTCGTCGAAGGCGATCTCGTGGGCGTCCCCTATCTCCGCGGCCAGCAGCCGCAGCCGCTTCGACGAACGGATGCTCTCGACCCGTTCGTCGGCCCCTTCGACGTCCACGGACCGGGGCGACTCGCCCTCCAGCCCCAGCAGTACGGCCTTGGCGGTGCCGTGCCCGTGGCCCGTGGCGCCCAGCGACCCGTACAGCTCCGCACGTACGGACGCAGTGTGGGCCAGCACACCCTCGTTCTTCAGACGCCCGGCGAACATGCGGGCGGCGCGCATCGGGCCGACCGTGTGGGAACTGGACGGGCCGATGCCGATCGAGAAGAGGTCGAAGACGGAGACCGCCATGGCGGGCGCCTCCTTTCCGTGCGGGGCCTTACTGGTGGGCCTCGGGTCCGGTGGTGGCCGGACGGGGAACGGCCGGACGGCCGGGTGGCCGCGTGCCTGGTGCCGGGGTCGTCCGGTCGGCCGGATGGGGGCCGGTGCCGCGGAGCGGACGTCCGCACCGCGGCACCAGAGGCCTGTTACCTGCCCAGGCCGGGGTAGAGCGGGTGCTTCTCGGTGAGCGCCGTGACGCGGGCGCTCAGCGACTTCGCCTTGTCCTCGTCGAAGCCGGGCAGCAGCGCCTCGGCGAGGATGTCGGCGACCTCGCGGAAATCCTCCTCCTGGAAGCCGCGGGTGGCCAGCGCGGGCGTGCCGATGCGCAGGCCGGAGGTGACCATGGGAGGCCGCGGGTCGTTCGGGACCGCGTTGCGGTTGACGGTGATGCCGATCTCGTGGAGCCGGTCCTCGGCCTGCTGGCCGTCCAAGTCGCTGTTGCGCAGGTCGACGAGGATCAGATGGACGTCGGTCCCGCCGGAGAGGACGGAGACGCCCGCGTCCACCGCGTCCTGCTTCAGCAGCCGGTCGGCCAGCAGCCGTGCGCCGGTGACGGTGCGCTGCTGGCGCTCCTTGAACTCCTCCGAGGCCGCGATCTTGAAGGACACCGCCTTCGCCGCGATGACGTGCTCCAGCGGGCCGCCCTGCTGGCCCGGGAACACCGCGGAGTTGATCTTCTTGGCGTACTCCTTCTTCGAGAGGATCACGCCGCCGCGCGGGCCGCCGAGCGTCTTGTGGGTCGTGGTGGTCACGACGTCCGCGTACGGCACGGGCGAGGGGTGCAGACCGGCCGCCACCAGGCCCGCGAAGTGCGCCATGTCGACCATGAGCAGGGCGCCGACCTCGTCCGCGACGCGGCGGAACGCCGCGAAGTCGAGCTGCCGCGGATACGCGGACCAGCCGGCGATGATCATCTGCGGCCGGTGCTCGCGCGCCAGCCGCTCGACCTCCTCCATGTCGACCTGGCTGGTCTTCTCGTCCACGTGGTAGGCGACGACGTTGTAGAGCTTGCCGGAGAAGTTGATCTTCATGCCGTGCGTGAGGTGCCCGCCGTGCGCCAGGTCCAGGCCCATGATCGTGTCGCCCGGCTTGAGCAGCGCGAACATCGCGGCGGCGTTGGCGGAGGCACCGGAGTGCGGCTGCACGTTGGCGGCTTCCGCTCCGAACAGGGCCTTGATGCGCTCGCGTGCGATGTCCTCGATGACGTCGACGTGTTCGCAGCCGCCGTAGTAGCGGCGGCCCGGATAGCCCTCCGCGTACTTGTTGGTGAGGACGGAACCCTGGGCCTCCAGGGAGGCGACGGGAGCGAAGTTCTCCGACGCGATCATCTCGAGGGTGGACTGCTGGCGGTGGAGTTCGGCGTCGACGGCGGCGGCGACGTCCGGGTCCACCTCATGGAGAGAACTGTTCAGAAGCGACATGGAACCATCCCTGGTGGCAGGCCGGTCGGGCACATTGGCGGACATACGGGCGGCGTTGGGTCGTTGTGGGCCGGTTAGAGGGCCGGTTGCGTGGCCGCCTGCGGGCGGCCGTACGTGCGGGCGCGGAGCCGGGCGTCAGCTCCCGGCGGTGAACGAGGCGTACTCGTCGGCCGACAGCAGACCCGCCGGCTCGTCCGAGATACGCACCTTGAACAGCCAGCCGCCCTCGAACGGGGCGGAGTTGACCAGCGCCGGGTCGTCCACGACGTCCTGGTTGATCTCCGTGATCTCACCGGAGACCGGCGCGTAGAGGTCGCTGACCGACTTCGTCGACTCCAGTTCGCCGCAGGGCTCGCCCGCGGTGACGCTGTCCCCGGTCTCGGGGAGCTGGACGAAGACGACGTCGCCGAGCGCGTCGGCGGCGTGCGCCGTGATGCCGACCGTCGAGACGCCGTCCTCGGCGTCCGACAGCCACTCGTGCTCCTTGCTGTAGCGCAGCTGCTGCGGGTTGCTCATGTTGCGATTCTCCTGGATGAGAAGGGGACGGAGGGAATCAGTCTTGGCCAGTGGGACGCGGGACACCTCCAGGGGCACGGGTGTCGGCGCGCCACGGTCATGGGGTGTCCCTGCTCGAAGAGCACGGGGAGGGCCGTCAGCGCTGCCGCTTGTAGAAGGGGAGCGCCACGACCTCGTACGGCTCGTGCTTGCCGCGGATGTCCACCGCGACGCCCTCGGTGCCGGGCTCCGCGGACGCGGGATCGACGTACGCCATGGCGACCGGCTTGCCGAGGGTCGGTGACGGCGCACCCGAGGTCACCTCGCCGATCACCGAACCGTCCGCCGCGGAGACCACCTCGTAGCCCGCGCGCGGCACCCTCCGGCCCTCCGCGATCAGACCGACGAGCTTGCGCGGTGGCGCCTTCTCGGCCTGGGCCGCGGCGGCCTCCAGCGGCTTGCGCCCGACGAAGTCGCCGTCGTTCGTGGTCTTCTCGAACTTCACGATCCGGCCCATGCCCGCGTCGAACGGCGTTGTACGCGTGGTCAGTTCGTGCCCGTACAGCGGCATGCCCGCCTCGAGGCGCAGGGTGTCGCGGCAGCTCAGTCCGCACGGCACGAGACCGGCGGGCGCGCCCGCCTCGGTGAGCGCCTCCCATACGGCGACGGCGTCGGCGGGCGACACGAACAGCTCGAAGCCGTCCTCGCCGGTGTATCCCGTACGGGCGATGAGGGCGTCGCGTCCTGCGACGGTGCCCGGCAGGCCCGCGTAGTACTTCAGCCCGTCCAGATCGGCGTCCGTGAGGGCCTTGAGGCCGTGCCCTCCGGAGAGAATGGCTGCGGCCTCCGGGCCTTGCACGGCGATCAGCGCGTACGCGTCGCGGTCGTCGCGGACCTCGGCGGCGAAGCCGGTGCCGCGCTCGCTCAGCGCGTCCAGCACGGTCTGCGCGTTCGAGGCGTTGGCGACGACCATGTACGTCTCTTCGCCGGTGCGGTAGACGATCAGGTCGTCGAGGATGCCGCCGGAGGCGTCGCACAGCATCGTGTAGCGGGCGCGGCCGACGGCCAGCCGGGAGAGGTTGCCGACCAGGGCGTAGTCCAGCAGCTCGCCGGCCTGGCGGCCGGTGACGGTGATCTCGCCCATGTGGGAGAGGTCGAAGAGTCCCGCGCGCGTGCGCACCGCGACGTGCTCGTCCCGCTCGCTGCCGTAGCGCAGCGGCATGTCCCAGCCTGCGAAGTCGGTCATCGTGGCGCCGAGCGCGCGGTGTACGGCATCAAGGGCCGTGGTGCGCGGGGCCGGGGTGCCGGCGGTCCCGCTGTCGGTGTCGTTCATGTCAGGCTCCCGTGACTCGGTGACGCGGATGTCCTCCCCATCTGTCATCGGAACCTGAGAGGTTCGCCACGAGCCCTCGTGCACGGGCGGCGGCTTGCACCGTGGGTGGAGCCGCCCGTGGGCGGCCCGCTTTTCAGATCTGCCTCATCCTGCGCGGTATCGGTGCCTGAGAGATTCAAGGGAGGACTTGCTCCTTCGGCGCCCCGGTGACCCGCACACTGTGCGCGGCCGGGGACTCTCCCGCGTGGATTCGAACGGCCGGTATGCAGTTGACTGGCCCGCTCATCATGGCACGGCGGAGCAGGGGCGTCGACGGTGCGTGCCTCGCCTCGGGAGCGGTGCGTGCGTCCCTGCCGGAGAGCGGTGCGGTGCCTCGCCGCAAGAGCGGTGCGTGCGTCCCTGCCGGGGCGGTGCGTGCCTTTCGCGGCAGTCCCGCAGCGGTAAGGCCGCCTTGCTGCACATTACTGTTTCTTGACACTCTCGGAGGCGGACCGCCGACCGGCGGTCACCAGCCGGGGAGGGGCGATCAGGTGGGCAGCCTGCGCAGTGCGTACGCGACGGTGACCGGCTGGGGGTATTCATCCGCCGGGCAGCGCAGAGACGCCGGCGGCGCTCCGGTGGCGGCACCTGCGGCCGTCGAGACTCCGGCCCCGGCCGGCCCGTCCGCCGGGGCCGCCACGGCTGCCGCGGTCGGACCGGCCGTTCCGGCGCCTCCGGCTCCGTCCGCGGTCGCCGCCACCCTTCACGATCTGCGCGGCACGGAGATCCGCCGTACGCTCCGCTTCCCCGCCGGCGACAGGGTCGTGGTCTCGGGGCTCCCCGGCAGCGGCAAGTCGACGCTGATCCGCCGTGCCGTCGCCGTACAGGACACCGTCCGCCGCATCGACTCCCAGGACGTGCGCGAACGGTGGGCGGCCGCTCTCCCGCGCTGGCTGCCGTACGCCGTCTACCGGCCCCTCGTACGCCTCGCGCACTACGCCGGGCTGCGGCGCGCGCTCGCCTCCGGGGCGAGCGTCGTCGTGCACGACTGCGGCAGCCAGGCCTGGGTGCGCAACTGGCTCGGCCGGGACGCCCTCCGCCGCGGCCGCGCGCTCCACCTCGTACTCCTCGACGTACCGCCCTCGACGGCGCTGCGCAGCCAGGCCGAGCGGGGGCGGACCGTCTCCGACTACGCATTCATGCGCCACCGCCGTGCGGTACGGCGGCTCATCGCGGACGCGGAGGCCGGGCGGCTGCCCCGCGGATGCGAATCCGTGGTGCTCCTGGACCGGGGCGCTGCGGGGAGGCTCCCGGGCATGGCCTTCGACTGACGCGGGACGGACGGCCGACGGACGGCATGACTGACGGCGGGTGGGCGGCACGCGCACGCCCGCGCACCGGGACCGCCCGCACCCCGCCGTGACCACCGCACTAGGGTTTCCGCCATGACCATTCCTCAGCAGTACGGACCGGGCCACGGCGGAGGCTGGCCCGGCAACGAACTGGAGGAGGCCCTCGCCGCCTCCCTGCAGGTGCCCGGCGCGGGTGCCCGGCTGCTGGAGGTGCTCGGACGCAGCAGCGTCTGGGTCCCGTTGCCCGAGGGCGGCGGCCCGAACAGCCCCGACCTGGATCTGCCCACAGTCGAGCTCGACGGGGCCGCGTATGTCCCGGTCTTCAGCTCGGAGCAGCAGTTCCTGCAAGTCGTGGGCGGCCACATGTCCTTCACCGTCGCGCCGGCCCGCGAGTTCGCCCGCGGACTGCCGCCGCAGGTCGGCATCGCCGTCAATCCGGAGGGCACCGTCGGCATGCCGCTGCCGCCGGAGGCCGTCGCGGAACTCTGCGCCAACACCCCCGGCGAGCAGGCGGCGTGGGGCGTGGCGCGGGGCGCGCGCGTACGGCTCTTCGAACCGGACTGGCAGGACGAGCCGGTGGACTTCCTCGCCGCCGTGGCCGGTGAGTTCTCCACTCTGCCGTTGATGCGCACCGCCCGCCGCGCCCTGGCCAGTTCGGAGGGCGATCCGCCCGCGCTGTTCATCGGGATCGAGCTGGACCAGCTCGACCCCGACATCCGCCAGGCCGCGCACGACGCGCTGGCGCGCGCGCTGGGCCGCGTCCCGGTCAAGTGGCTCGTGCAGCTCGTGCTGATGGACGCCGCGCAGGACCCGGTCGTGGACTGGATGCGGCACTGCGTGCGCCCCTTCTACTCGCGGGACTGATCCCTGGCCCCGACGCGGGGACCGACGCCCGGCCCGGCACCCGGGCCCCGCACCCGAGCCCGGCATCCATTACCGGCACCCGGGGCCGGCATCCGCCACCCCGTCCGGGACCAGGGTCGGGGGCGCCCGCCCCCGCTCCGCCCCAGGACGTAGCGCTTCAGTACGACGCCCCGTGTCGGTCGCGGCTCGTAAGCTGGTTTGATGACGGGGACAACGGGGAGGGCCGCGTTCGCGGACCCGGTACAGATCATGGTGAAAGACCGCTTCCCTGCCGGCCGTGCTGCTTGGGGGCACTCCCCCTCGCTGCACTGGGGGGACCCCCACCCAGGCCGGAAGGCTCTGGGGGAGGCGGGCAGGCGAGAGAGCGGTTCCGTAAGAAGGGCGGCCAGGTGAGCGCGGTGGCAGGTGTCGAGCAGCTGCTGGGGCAGGTGTCGCCGGGGAGGTACGACACCTATGAGGCGTTGCTCGATGCGCTCACCGACAGCGAAGTGTGGATGCTGCTCTGGAACGGCCGTCCGGGCACGCCCGACGCACAGTACGGAAACATGGAGGTGGGCGGGTACGGCTACGCCCCCTGCGTGACCTCCGCCCAGGAGCTGGCGGCCTCCGGCTGGGACCGTTCGCACGAGATCGTCTCCGGCCGCGAGATCGCCTCCGCCCTCTTCCCGGAGCGCTGGGGGATCTGGCTCAACCCGCACGCCCCGGGCGGCGGGGTCGGCGTCCCCTGGCTCGATCTGCGGCGCATCGCGCTGGGCCTGGACCAGCTGCCCGCCGGTCCGCTGCGCATCAGCGAACCGAGCCTGGACATCGCGCAGTTCTACGCACTGCTCAGCCAGAACGCACACCGCACGCCCGCCGTGCGGTCCCTGCGCCGCGCCTGGGTGCAGCCCGCGCTGGGCGCCGGCTATCTCGCGATCGGCATGGATCTGTACGACTCGGGCCGGCAGGCCGTCGAGTCGGCGCAGCAGATGATGCGTCAGTCGGTGACCGCGGTGCCGGACGGGCTGCCCGTCTCCAGCGTCGCCATGTCGGACGACTACGACCCCGTGGCGATGTGGCTGCGCCGCAATTCGCGTCCTTTCTTCGACCGTGACGTGCCGACGGCCGACGCCGCTCCGCGGCACGGTTACGGATATCCGCTCTCCTGACGCCCGTACGGGCGGTCGGTGCCCAACTCCTCCTCCGCTCAAGAGTCCTGCGCACGGAAGTGCTGGTGGGCGGTTGTCCACGCGCATTGATCGGTTTCCGATAGTCGCCAGCTTCCGTTCGTATAACGGAACCTGACGCCGCACATCACAGTTAGGCATCCTTTCCCCAGGGGGACTGGCGGGTGATCGCGAGGCGGATGAGACTCCCGAGCGTTGAGGCCTTCGGCCTTTTGTGAACGCGTTACTTGCGAACTGGCCGCTACAGCGGCGGGCGTGGCTGGTCACCCCCGGCCGAGAGAGGGTTCCCCCACGATGACGGCACCACTGCACGACACGTCCGCGGAGACCGCTCCTGCCGATCCCGCTCTCGTTGACGGCGCAGGTGGCAAGTCCATCGAAGGACGCTCTCTCGGACGTATCGCGTGGAACCGTCTCAAGCGCGACAAGGTGGCGCTCACCGGCGGCTGCGTCGTCCTCCTGCTGATCGTGGTGGCCGTGTTCGCGCCGCTCATCGTGAGCGTCCTGGGGCATCCGCCGGACCAGCACCACGAGGACGCGATCGACCCGCTGTTCCAGACGCCGAAGGGCGCGCTCGGCGGCATCAGCGCCGAGCATCTCCTCGGTGTCGAACCCGGCAACGGACGGGACCTCTTCAGCCGCGTCGTCTACGGCGCACGCGTCTCGTTGCTCGTCGGTTTCCTCTCCGCCGTGGTCGCCGTCGTCGTCGGAACCGTACTGGGCGCTCTCGCGGGCTACTTCGGCGGCTGGCTGGACGCGGCCATCAGCCGCGTGATGGACATGCTGCTCGCCTTCCCGCAGCTGCTGTTCATCATCTCGCTGATCTCCGTGCTGCCGAGCGAGATGTTCGGGCTGACGGGCACAGGCGTCCGGATGACCGTGATGATCCTGGTGATCGGCTTCTTCGGCTGGCCGTACATCGGCCGCATCGTGCGCGGTCAGACCCTCTCCCTGCGTGAGCGGGAGTACGTGGAGGCGGCCCGCAGCCTCGGTGCCGGGCGGCGCTACATCCTGTACAAGGAGCTGCTGCCGAACCTGATCGCGCCGATCACCGTCTACACCACCCTGATGATTCCCACCAACATCCTCACCGAGGCGGCGCTCAGCTTCCTCGGCGTGGGAGTCAAGCCGCCGACTGCTTCCTGGGGGCAGATGCTCTCCCAGGCCACGCGCTACTACGAGGCGGATCCGATGTTCATGGTGGTGCCGGGTGTGGCCATCTTCATCACCGTCCTCGCCTTCAACCTCTTCGGCGACGGCGTGCGCGACGCGCTCGATCCCAAGGGGTCCCGTTGACACCCCAGCGCCAGGCACGGCCTGGCTCTGGACCCCCGGCCCGGCGCAGCCGTGCGGGCCGTGACCTACACCGGAGGATGCAGATCGTGACAACCCAACGCTCATCGAGGCGCAGGATCGCCGCGTCGGCCGTCGCGGTCGCGGCCCTCCTCGTCACCGCCGGATGCGGTGGCGGCGGCAGTGACGGCGAAGGCGACGGCAAGGCGCCCGGATTCAACGCGGCCAACGGCAAGACGGCGAACGCGTCCGACAAGAAGGGCGGGACGCTGAAGTTCATCGGTACCCAGGACGCCGACTCCTGGGACACCACGCGTGGCTACTACGGCTTCGCCTGGGACTTCATGCGCTACTACAGCCGCACCCTGATCACCAGCAAGCCCGTCGCGGGCAAGGAGAGCTCGGAGCTGGTCCCGGACCTGGCCAAGGCCAAGGCGAAGATCTCGGACGGCGGCAAGACGTATTCGTACGAGCTTCGCGACGGCATCACCTGGGAGGACGGCAAGCCCGTCACCTCCAAGGACATCAAGTACGGCATCGAGCGGCAGTGGGCGCAGGACGTGCTGTCCGGCGGCCCCATCTATCTCAAGGACACGCTCGACCCGGACGGCAAGTACAAGGGCCCCTACAAGGACAAGGCCAAGGACAAGCTCGGTCTGGACGCCATCGAGACGCCGACCGACAACAAGATCGTCTTCAAACTGCCCAAGCGCAACGGTGACTTCGAGCAGATGCTCGCGATGCCGTCGGCCTCGCCGGTGCGCCAGGACAAGGACACCAAGTCGAAGTACGGCCTGAAGCCGTTCTCCAACGGCCCGTACAAGTTCGAGTCGTACACGCCGAACAAGTCGCTGAAGCTCGTCCGCAACCCCGAGTGGAAGAAGTCCTCGGACAACATCCGCAAGGCGCTCCCGGACAAGATCACCCTCACGCTGATCACCAACTCCGACGAGATGGACAAGCGCCTCATCAACGGCGACTACGACCTGGACATCAACGCCACCGGCATGGAGGCGGCAGGCCGTCAGACGGCCCTCAAGGAGCACAAGGGCAACATCGACAACCCGAGCACGGGTTACATCCGTTACGCGGTCTTCCCGCAGACGGTGAAGCCCTTCGACGACATCCACTGCCGCAAGGCGATGATCTACGGCTCGGACCACAAGTCGATCCAGAACGCCCGCGGCGGCCCGCTCGCCGGCGGCGACATCGGCACCAACATGCTGCCGAAGCTCGTCCCGGGCTCCGACCTGAAGTTCGACCCGTACGGCATCGCCAAGAACGACGGCAAGGCCGACGTGGCCAAGGCCAAGGCCGAGCTGAAGAAGTGCGGCAAGCCGAACGGCTTCAAGACGACGATCGCGGTCCGCAACAACAAGCAGGTCGAGATCGCCTCCGCCGAGGCCATGCAGGCCTCGCTGAAGAAGATCGGCATCGAGGCCGAGGTCGACCAGTACGACGGCGCCCAGACCACGGGCATCATCGGCAACCCCGACTACGTCAAGAAGAAGAACTACGGGATCATCATCATGGGCTGGGGCCCGGACTTCCCGTCCGGCCAGGGTTACGGCATGCCGCTGTGGCACAGCAAGTACATCCTGGACAACGGCAACAACAACTACGCCATGATCGACGACCCGAAGATCGACAAGATGTTCGCCGGCGCGATCGCCGAACTCGACAAGAAGAAGGCGGCCGAGAAGTACGCGGCCATCAACGCCGAGGTCATGAAGGGTGCGTACTACCTGCCCTTCACGTTCGAGAAGAACATCATCTGGCGTTCCAGCAGGCTGACCAACGTCGGTACGACCGACGCCTACAGCGGTCGCTACGACTACGCCGTGCTCGGCGTCAAGTGACCGTCCGACCCCGCCGGCGCACCCGCCGCTAGGCACGAAGGGCAGGTGAGGGCCGCCCAGCGGCGGCCCGGTGAACTCCCCGAAGAACCGGGAGAGTTCACCGGGCCGCCGACCGGCCCGTAAGGCAGTGCTCACTTATCTCATCAGGCGGCTGTTCGCCGTCGTCGTGATGCTCGTCGTCGTCATGCTGGCGGTGTTCGGCATCTTCTTCCTGATCCCGAAGTGGACCGGGGTCGACCCCGCCACGATGTTCGCCGGCAAGCAGGCCGATGCCCAGGCGCTCGAGGGAATCCGGCAGAAGCTCGGCCTGGACGACCCGATCCTCGTCCAGCTCTTCGACTTCTTCAGGGGCATCCTCGTCGGCCGCGACTACAGCAGTGCCGGGGACAGCTACCACTGCGAAGCGCCGTGCTTCGGCTACTCGTTCAAGACCGAGCAGGCCGTGTGGCCGATCCTCGCCGACCGGCTGCCCGTCACCCTGGGCCTGGCCGTCGGTGCCGCGATCATCTGGCTGGTCATCGGGCTCTCCGCCGGCGTCGTCTCGGCGCTGCGCCGCGGCTCCATCTGGGACCGCGCGGCCATGGGCATGGCTCTCAGCGGCGTCTCGCTGCCGATCTACTTCACCGGCCTGCTGTCGCTGGCGATCTTCTCCTACGGGCTGGGGTTGGTGAGCAACGAGTACACACCCCTCGAGGAGAGCTTCCCCCAGTGGTTCAGCGGAATGATCCTCCCCTGGCTGACCCTGGCGTTCCTCTTCGGCGCCATGTATGCCCGGCTCACCCGCGCCACGATGCTCGAAGTGATGGGCGAGGACTACATCCGCACCGCCCGCGCCAAGGGCGTACGGGAGCCGGTCGTCATCCGCAAGCACGCGATGCGCTCCACGATGACCCCCATCATCACGCTCCTCGGAGTGGACCTCGGCGCCCTCATGGGCGGCGCGATCCTCACCGAGACCACCTTCAGCCTCCCCGGCCTCGGCCAGGCGGTTCTGAAGGCGATCGGTGAGAAGGACCTGCCGCTGATCCTCGGCGTCACGCTGATCACCGCCTCCGCGGTCGTCGTGGCGAACCTCATCGTGGACCTGCTGTACGGCGTGATCGACCCCCGAGTGAGGCTCGCATGACGGAATCGCACAAGACGGGCGTCTCGGCGGTCGGCGAGTCCGCCACCGCCTCCCCGGCCCGTTCCTTCCTCGAAGTGCGCGATCTGCATGTGCACTTCCCCACGGAGGACGGCCTGGTGAAGTCCGTCGACGGGCTCTCCTTCCGGCTCGAGAAGGGCAAGACCCTCGGCATCGTCGGCGAATCCGGTTCTGGGAAGTCCGTCACCTCGCTCGGCGTCATGGGCCTGCACACCGTGGGGCAGTACGGGCGGCAGAAGGCCCGCCTCTCCGGCGAGATCTGGCTCGACGGGCAGGAGTTGCTCTCGGCCGACCCGGATTCGGTGCGCAGGCTGCGCGGCCGTGAGATGGCGATGATCTTCCAGGATCCGCTCTCCGCGCTCCACCCGTACTTCACCATCGGGCACCAGATCATCGAGGCGTACCGCGTACACCACGACGTGGACAAGAAGACGGCCCTCAAGCGCGCCGTCGAACTCCTCGACCGCGTGGGCATCCCGCAGCCCGACCAGCGCGTGAACAGCTACCCGCACGAGTTCTCCGGCGGCATGCGGCAGCGCGCGATGATCGCCATGTCGCTGGTGAACAACCCCGAGTTGCTCATCGCCGACGAGCCGACGACCGCGCTGGACGTCACCGTGCAGGCGCAGATCCTCGACCTGATACGGGATCTGCAGAAGGAGTTCGGCTCCGCGGTCATCATCATCACCCACGACCTCGGCGTCGTCGCCGAGCTCGCCGACGACATCCTGGTGATGTACGGGGGCCGCTGCGTCGAGTACGGCACCGCCGAGCAGGTCTTCTACGAGCCCCAGCACCCCTACACCTGGGGCCTGTTGGGCTCGATGCCGCGCGTGGACCGCGCGCAGAGCGAACGCCTCATCCCCGTGAAGGGCTCACCGCCCAGCCTGATCAACATCCCCGACGGCTGCGCCTTCAACCCGCGCTGCCCGTACGCCGATGTGCCCAAGGGCAATGTCACGCGCACCGAACGGCCCGAGTTGAGGGAGGTGGGCGACGGTCATCTGTCCGCCTGCCACATGGACCGCGGCGACCGGGACCGGATCTGGAACGAAGAGATTGCCCCGAAGCTGTGAGTGAGGACGAGCAGATGACGATCCCGTCCCAGCGTGTGACGGACGCCGTGCAGACCAAGGCCGACCCGGAGCCCGGCGAGTCGCTGCTGCGGGTGGGCGGCCTGACGAAGCACTTCCCGATCACCAAGGGCATCCTCAAGCGGCAGGTCGGCGCGGTCAAAGCGGTAGACGGCATCGACTTCGACGTACGGGCGGGGGAGACCCTGGGCGTCGTCGGCGAGTCCGGATGCGGCAAGTCCACGATGGGCCGCCTGATCACGCGGCTGCTCGAACCGACGGCGGGCACGGTCGAGTTCGAGGGCCGGGACATCACCCACCTCGGTGTGGCCGGTATGCGTCCGCTGCGGCGCGACGTCCAGATGATCTTCCAGGACCCGTACTCGTCGCTGAACCCCCGGCACACCGTCGGCGCCATCGTCAGCGCCCCCTTCAAGCTCCAGGGCGTCACGCCCGAGGGCGGTGTGAAGAAGGAGGTGCAGCGGCTGCTGGACCTGGTGGGGCTCAACCCCGAGCACTACAACCGCTATCCGCACGAATTCTCCGGCGGGCAGCGGCAGCGCATCGGCATCGCACGCGCACTCGCCCTCAACCCGAAGCTCGTCGTCGCCGACGAGCCGGTCTCGGCGCTGGACGTCTCGATCCAGGCGCAGGTCATCAACCTGCTGGACGACCTGCAGGACGAGCTCGGTCTCACCTACGTGATCATCGCCCACGACCTGTCGGTGATCCGGCACGTGTCGGACCGGATCGCGGTGATGTACCTCGGCAAGATCGTGGAGCTGACCGACCGGCAGTCTCTGTACGAGTCGCCCATGCACCCGTACACGCGTGCGCTGCTCTCCGCCGTGCCGGTCCCCGACCCGCGGCGCAAGGCGCAGGGCGGACGCGACCGCATCCTGCTCCAGGGCGACGTCCCCTCGCCGATCAAGCCGCCCAGCGGCTGCCGCTTCCACACCAGGTGCTGGAAGGCCACCCAGGTCTGCTCGACGACCGAGCCGCCGCTGGTCTCCCTGGCCCCCGGACACGAGGCGGCCTGCCACCACCCGGAGAACGCCCCCGACCAGCACCCCGAGGACAGCACGCCGCTGGCGGACCGGTCGCCGCAGGCCGACTAGGGGGTGTCGGCGGACTTCGCGCGGCGCGGGCCGGCGGACTTCGGGCAGCCAGGACCGGCCCCGAACGTGCGGAAGGGCGGCCGCGCACCGCGACCGCCCTTCCTGTGCTGTTGTCTCTGCTGTTGTCCGAATCACTTGTCTGTCCTGTTGTCGATCTGTGTGCGGCTGCGGCGCCGGATCAGTACGCGGAGTTCACGTTGTCCATGGAGCCGTACTTGTCGGCCGCGTAGTTGCAGGCGGCGACGATGTTGGCCACCGGGTCGGTCAGGTCGTTCTTGGTGCCCTCGACGTGGTACGCGTCGAAGGTCGGCTGGATGGTCTGCAGCAGACCCTTCGAGGGCGTGCCCTTCTGGGCGTTGACGTCCCAGTCGTTCATGGCGTTCGGGTCGCCGCCCGACTCACGCATGATGTTCTTCTTGATGCCCTGGTGCGAGCCCGGGATGCCCTCTTCCTTCATGACCGCGCGGGCCTGCTTGATCCAGCCGTCCAGGTTGTCGCCGCGGGTCGAGCGGTCGGCCTTCTGGCCGGTGCCGGCACGTGCCTCCTTGGCCTTCTCCGCCTGCTTGGCCTTGGCGGCCTTCTCGGCCTTCTCGGCCTTGGCGGCCTTGGCGGCCTCGTCGGCCTTGTCGGCCGGCTTGGAGGCGGACACCTGCTTCGTCTCCTCACCCTTCACGGGGGACGTGGAGTGGGCCGGTGCGTGGCTGCGCGTGTTGTCGGTGGCGTGATCGCCCGTCGCGGCCTTGGCGGCCTTCGTCGACGGATGGTCGGCCACGTTCACCGAGTGGCCGGCAACCTGCTTGGCCTTGGCTCCTCGGTCCTGGTGGGCGTCCGAGTTCGCAGCGGGCGCTGCTCCGGCGGTCAGGGCCACGACTCCTGCGGCGGCCGCAAGGCCGGCAGCGGCGGACTTCTGGGTCTTGGTCAGTCGGCTGATGGCGGTAATGCGCATGGAAAAGCAGGAACCTTTCGATTGCTTCGTCGCGTAGGAGCCGGATCGGCGTGGGCGCCGAGTTCGGTTCCCGGCGCAAGCGACGCTGCCCATTGGTAAAGGCTCGCGATGCGGGGCCCAAATATGTGACGTACTAAGCGAGCACGGAGTGAAATGCCGGTACAGAATCGGACATCTGGGTTCGAACCTTCGAAATGCCGCAGGACCGGGATCGGCGTCGCCGGTAACCGACTAAGCGGTTTCGTATGTGACGTGCGTCTTATGCGCCGCCTCACATGCGCGAGGTTCCGGATCGACGCTTCGTGATTCCGGAAACACATACCGGTATCGCGGTGGCACCCTTTGTCAGAATTCGTCGCTTTCTGCCATCGGGCCAGCTCGGAAGGGGTTCCGAGGCGTCCCGTCCGGCCGCCTTTCCGTCCCGGGGTCCCGGCCGTCTCCCGTCCGTGCAGGTCTCGTGCACGGGAGGCGCCGGGGAAGAATGGGCCGCGTGAATCAGCACCTGCTCGATCCGGCCGTGCAGCACTGGCTCGACATCGCCGGCATCTTCGTCTTCGCGATATCCGGTGCGCTCCTCGCCGTACGCAAGAACTTCGACGTTTTCGGCATGGCGGTGCTGGCGGAGGTCACGGGGCTCGGCGGCGGGCTTTTCCGCGACGTCGTCATCGGGGCCGTGCCGCCGGCCGCATTCACCGACGCCGGATATTTCCACGCCCCGCTGATCGCCACCGCCCTCGTCTTCTTCCTGCATCCGCACGTGGAACGGATCAACAAGGCGATCAACATCTTCGACGCCGCCGGCCTCGGGCTCTTCTGCGTCGTCGGTACGGTCAAGGCCCACGAGTACGGGCTCGGACTCTTCGCCTCCGCCGTACTCGGTCTCGCCACGGCAGCGGGTGGCGGCGTACTGCGGGACGTGCTCGCCAACGAGGTGCCCTCGCTGCTGCGCTGGGACCGGGACCTCTACGCCGTACCCGCCATCGTCGGCGCCACCGTGACGGCCCTGCTGCTGGACGCCGGCGCGCTCAACGCCGTGACGATGCTGTGCGCCGCCGCCCTGGCGTTCCTGATCAGGCTGCTGGCGCTGCGGTTCGGATGGCGCGCCCCGCGCGCCTGGCACCGTCGCTCAACGGTGGAGGATGCGGAGCCGGGTTCCTGAGCCGGAGCCGGAGCCGGGGCCGGGGCCGAGCCGGGACCGGTGACTACCTGCCGGTAACATATCCGTGTACGGTGCTCATATGTCCGAGACAATCTCCGAGGCCATCTCCGGGAACACCCTCAGCGAGTTCGACCGCGACACCGCCGTACGGCAGCGGGAGCCGGGTGTCCACGACGTGCGGCTCTCCCCGGGCTGGGCCATCGGCCACGCACTCAACGGCGGCTATCTGCTGGCGACCGTCGGCCGAGCCCTCGGCGAGACGCTTCCGCATCCCGACCCGTTCACGGTCACCGCGCACTATCTTTCGGCCAGCACACCCGGCCCGGCCGTGATCCGCAGCGAGACGGTGCGCACTGGCCGCACCCTCTCCACCGGCACCGCGGGCCTCTTCCAGGCCGGCGCGGACGGCCACGAGACCGAGCGCATCCGCGTCCTCGCCTCGTACGGCGATCTGGACACCGTCACGGACGACATCCGTACGAGCGCGAAACCGCCCGCCATGCCGCCCCTCGACCAGTGCTTCAGCGCCCGGGACAACCCCGCCGGGCCGGACGCCGGCCCCGAGATGGGCAAGCGCCTCGACCTGCGGCTCGACCCGGCCACCTGCGGATGGGCGGTCGGGGCGCCGAGCGGGCGCGGCGAGATGCGCGCCTGGTTCGGCCTGGCCGACGGCCGCGACGCCGACCCGTTCTCCCTGCTGATGGCGGTGGACGCGCTCCCGCCCACCGCGTTCGAGCTGGGCCTGAGCGGCTGGGTGCCGACCGTGGAACTCACCGTCCACGTCCGGGCCCGCCCGGCCCCGGGGCCGCTGCGCGTTTCCGTCTCGACCGTCAACCTCGCCGGGGGCTTCCTGGAGGAGGACGTGGAGATCTGGGACAGCGCGGACCGGCTCGTCAGCCAGTCCCGGCAGCTCGCCCGGGCGAAGGTGAACTGAGGCGCCTCCCCGTCGCAGGCACGGTCGGCGTGGTCCGGGGCCGAGAGCGCCGTGGCCGGCACAACCGCTTCGTTACCGGACACTTCGTACGAACATCACGAGCACTGCGCCGACGGCCGCGACGATGCCGGCGCCCCAGAACAGGGCCGGATAGTTGTCGGTGGCGCCGGAGGTTCCGAGGGTGAGCAGGAACAGACCGGCGCCACTGGCCAGCGACTGCGGCAGCGCGTTCGCGATGTTGAACACGCCGAGATCCTTCGCGGCCTCGTCCGGATCGGGCAGCACGTCGATGACCAGTGCCATGTCCACACCGACGTAGACCCCGAAGGCGATGCCCATGACCGCCTCCACGACGTAGAACTGGCCGATCGTCGTGACGGACGCGAGCGCGACGAGGCCCGCCGCGAAGAGGACGGTCGCCACGGCGACGAAGACCCGCCGGCGGCCGAGCCGGTCGGACAGCAGGCCGCCCACGTAGCTGGCTGCGACCAGGCCGACGGTGTAGATGAGCACTCCGTTCGCGAGCACGGCGGCCGCCCTGGCGGCGCTCATGCCCACCTCCTCCTGGAGGAAGTAGAGGCGGAAGGTGATGAACATGAACGAGGCGAGCGTGATCAGGAACCGCCCCAGCCACACCAGCGCGAAGTCCGGGTGCTTGCGAGGGCTCACCCAGAACGAGCGCACGAAATAGGCGAAGCCGAGCCGGGGCGGCGCGGTCTCGATCGGATGGTCCGGCAGTACGAGTACGCAGGCCAGCACCGAAAGCGCCGCGATCACCCCCGGGACCAGGAACAGCAGCGCCATGTCCTCGGTGAAGAGCGGGGCGAGATAGGCGCCGGCCAGCGGCGCCGCGTTCGCCATGGCACCGAGTACGCCCGAGACCTTGCCGCGCTGCGCGAGCGGCACCTGGTCGGCCATGCTCGCCATCAGCGCCGCGAACGAGCAGCTGACGCACAGCTGGCAGAACGCCCACGAGACGAGCACGACCGGAACCGACGGCCCCCACGCGACTCCGGCCAGCCCGGCCAGGAACGCGAGGGCGCCGCCGAGCAGCCACGGCCGCCGGCGCCCGAAGCGCGAGGTCGTGCGGTCGCTGATCCGCCCGAACACCGGGCTGCCGACCATCGCGACGATCGCGCCCACCGACAGCACCGCGGCCAGTGAGGACGCCGAAGCCTGGGCGCTGCCCGAGAACAGCGCCTGCATCTTGATCGCCATGCTCACCGTGACCGGCGCGAGCACTCCGACGAACAGGCCGAGCTGCGCCACTGCGAGACCGGCCACGACTTTCCCGGGGACACGTGTTCCGTCAGGTGTTCCGTCACCGGACGCCGAGCTCCCGTGTCCGACGAGGGGTTCTGTCACGGTCACCTCCGTGTCACCGCGGCGGCCCGGTACGGGGCCGGGCCGGCGAAGTCGAACGTGCCGGACCGGACCCTCGGTGCCGTGGGAGGACGCCAAGCCTTCCCGACCACGGGACCAGAAGCCCTCGTCTCGTTCAACCACCCCAACTGCCTGACATCCGTGGCCTGTTGCCCGGCCGGGGGCTGATTCAGGAGCTCCAGGTTCCGCCACGGGCGGCGGTGTCGGGGACGCCTCCTCCGTCGGCCGGAGACTGCCGTGACGCGGGCGCCGGCGGCAGCTCCAGCACACGCGCGGCCGGAGCGGGCGGCAGCTGGGGCGCGTTCACCGCCGGTGCTTCCGCGGCCGGCGTGCCCGCGGCTGCCGCGTCCCGTGCCGCCGTGTCCCGTGCCACGGCGTCGTCCCGTACCGCGGAGTCCGGGGCCGCCGCGTCCGCCGCCGGACCCGGAGCGTTCGCCCGCGGGGAGAAGAACCACCGCATCCGCGGCTCCAGCACGAAGCGCAGAGCTCGCCGCACGGGCGCCGTACAGAGCAGGGTCATCATCATCACGGCGAGCACCGTGATGGCGAAGCGGTCGAGCGGATGCCTCGCCCCCTCCTCCTCGAACCAGCCCAACTCCTTGGCGTACGCGATCGGGTACACGTGCAGCAGATACGCGCCGAGCGTTCCCGCCCCGAGCGAGGTGAACCACATGTGCCGCCGCGGCACCCAGGCCAGGAAGCACACCGTCATCACCAGCGCACAGCCGAACGCCGTCAGCGTCATCGCCGCTCCCAGCCACGACGGAAGTCCCAGCCCCTGTGCGTCCTTATCGTGCAGGAACGGAGCCGCGGAGATGTACGGCACGGCCGCGTACGACACCACGAGCGCTCCGGCGGCGACCGGCACGGCGAGTATCCGGACGACGCGGCGCTGCACCATCTCGAAGTGATGGCGCCGCAGTCGGAGCCCCAGTACGAAGAACGGCAGGAACTGCGCGACCCGCATGAGCCCCAGGTCGTTGCTGACGGAGGGCGTCACACTGGCGGCGACCGCGACCGCGACGGCCACGGTGAGCGGCCACCGCAGAAGCTTCCAGACCGGGGTCGTGAGCCGCCACAGACACAGCGCCATCAGGAACCAGAGCGCGAACGCCGGTTCCTGGTAACTGAATTCGCGGTCCGGGTCGTCTGCAGCCCACCGCATGAAGAGGGTGTAGAGCGTCTGGAAGACGAGGTACGGGACGACGAGGCCCGTCAGCAGCCGTCTGATCTGCCGCGGCCTGCACTCGAAGCTGCGCGAGAGGTAGCCGGAGACGATGATGAAGGCCGGCATGTGGAACGAGTAGAGGAAGTAGTAGAGCGCGCTCGTCGTGCGGCTGTCGGTGGTGAGCGGCGCCCACGCGTGTCCGACGGCGACAAGCACGATGGTCAGGTACTTCGCGTTGTCCAGGTATGCGTCCCGCTCCGGGCGCTCGCCCCGACCTGCCTGCTCCTCCTCCACTCCAGCTGCCGCCACCGCCGGTAACGCGCCGGCAGGGGAGGCGGGTTCAGCGCGGAGCGGGGGAAGCGGCGCCCGTTCGATACCGGCCTGCAGCATCTGCCGCACGCTAGAACCGGAAGTGGATGTTCGAAGTTTTTCTGTACGATGCAGCGATTTCGCGAAGGGGGAGAGGGAGTTGAGGGTACCTTCTGCCGTCTGCGGGCCCCTGCCAGGTCCCCTCCCACGGCCCCTCCCACGGCCCTTGCTGCCGCCCCGCCCGTGCGGTCAGCCCGTGCCCTGCAGGAAGTCCCCGAGCGCGGCGGTCAGTTGGGCCGGTGCGTCCTCCTGTACGAGGTGACCGGCGCCCTCGATGAGCCGGAGCCCCGCACCGGGGATCAGGCCGGCGAGCCGGTGCGCTCGGTCGACGGGGATCCAGGTGTCCGCCGTGCCCCAGCAGATCAGGACCGGCGGTTCGATCCCGCCGTAGCGTCCCTCGATCTCGTCCGTGAACCGCTGGTCGTTCTGCTGGATCTGCCGGTAGAACGCGTCCTGCCCCGCCTCGCCCAGCCAGGGAGCCGCCAGAGCGTCCAGCACCCGCGGATGCAGCCCGTGCGCGCTCGCCGAGCTGACGTACTCACGCACCAGCGCCTCGTGCAACGCGGGCGGCAACTGTCCGAACACCTCCGCATGTCCGCCCAGCAGCCGGTAGGCGGGCGACCCCCACGGGGCGAGCGCCACCGGGTCGACGAGCGCCAGGCGCCCGTACCGGGCGCCGTGCAGCAGATGTGCGCGCAGGGCGACACAGCCGCCGAAGTCGTGTGCCAGTACGGCTGGTTGGTGCGCCGCGCCCGCTCCCAGCCCCCAGTGGCCGAGGAGTTCGGCGAAGATCTGCCCCTGCGCGGCGAGCGACACGTCCTGCCCCTCGTACATCGCGGACGTGCCGTATCCGGGCATGTCCCAGACGTGGACACGGAAGCGCTGCGAGAGGGCCCTCGCGATGCCCCGCCACGTGTACGACGACCACGGCGTCCCGTGCAGCAGCACCACGGGAGCCCCGTCCGCGGGGCCGAGCCGGCCCCACCGGACCGCGCCGGACGAGCTCTCGTACGTCTGGTCCAGGGTGTCCGCCCAGCTCTCCCGGTCTCCCGGGGCATCGGCCTGCCGCTGTGTCATCCGGCCAGTCTCCGCGAGGAGGGCGGGACCTGCACATGGGTTTCCCGACGACGGTGTGACTGTGCGCAATTGCCCCATTCCAGTGCGTGACAACACGGGGCGGCCGGTCCCGTCGCGTATGAATTCCGGTGGCTCATCCGGTTACCCGGGCGGTGCGAAATACAGGGCCGGCCGAGAGAAAGCGAGAAGGTTGTGACCTACGCAGTGAAGAGCACACTCCCGGACGACGACCTGAAGACCGTCGGCGAGGCCTTGCAGGGTGCGCTCGTGGACCTGGTCGATCTCTCCCTCGTGGCGAAGCAGATCCACTGGAACGTGATCGGCCCCCGGTTCCGCTCCATCCACCTCCAGCTGGACGACGTCGTCGCCACCGCACGTTCCTACTCGGACACCGTGGCGGAACGGGCCTCCGCGCTCGGTCTGCCCCCGGACGGACGCTCCGCGACCGTGTCGGCGACGAGCGGGATCGAGAAGGCGAAGGAGGGCTGGCAGAAGGACACGGACGCCGTACGGACGATGGTCCACGCCCTGGAGTCGCTCATCGGCCGCTCCCGCGAACGCATGGCCTCGGTGAGCGAACCGGATCCGGTGACCGAGGACATCTTCATCCAGCTCACCGGCGACCTCGAGAAGCACCACTGGATGTTCCAGGCAGAGAACGGCAGTTGAGGTCCGGCTTCGAAACGGACCGGCCGAACGGGAGGTCGCTGTTCCCCGAGTTCTCCCGGGAGTGAACGGTCCCGGCTGTCCGCTGAAGTTCCGGGCAACCGGGACCCACCGCTGCGGTACCGGCGTGCCGATCCCTCAGGAGGGAGGCGCCGGAACGGCCGGGACGAAGCTGCTGAAGTTCGCCGGAACGCCCGTGTGTTCGCTTCCGTCATCGTCGCTGTAGCGCCATTCGAACGGCAGACCGTGCGCGCTCATCACATCCGGGCCGTCCATCAGCTGGAAGTGCAGATGGGGGTCGGAGGAGTTGCCGGAGTTGCCGCACTCGGCGAGCTGCTGACCTGTGGTGACCCGGTCGCCCGGGCTCACCCGCAGGGAGCCCCGGCGCAGGTGCGCGAAGACCGCGTGGACACCTCCGCCGATGTCCAGCACAACGTGGTTGCCGAGCAGATGGCGCGGCCATCCCAGGCCGCGCACATACCCCTCCAGGTAGAGGAAGAGCAGGCCCGGCACTGACATACGGGTCAGGTGGTCCCGCTGCCGGCCCGCGGTCGCCACGACCACTCCGTCAGCCGGGGCGAGAAGTGGGCGGCCGAAGGAGGGGTAGGACTGCGGACGCCGCGCCAGGGGCCAGAACCACGTGACAGGCGGAGTGGCCGGAACCTCCGGGTCGTCCTCGCCGCCTTCCGGGCGCGGATCGTATTTCACGTCGATCGCGTAGGTCTGGGCGTGGCTGTGAGTGTGGCTGGGGACCTTCGTCCCCGGGCTGTTGAACGCCGTCCAGCGCCCGGTGACGGGCACTGGGATCAGCATGGGCCTCCGATTCGCGCGCGGGCGCTGCCGGAGATTCAGGGCACCGGCCATGAGCAGCCCCGCCAGGATCAGCGCGACGCCAGTGAACCAAAGCGGCCCGAGACCTTGCCTGTTGACCAGAACACACACGGCTCCGGCCGCGAAGACGAGGCCGTGCCGCTTCCAGACAGCCAGCAGCATTCGTACCCCCCCGGTGCTTGCGAGTGAGCACGCGGACACCGGCCGTCAGGCGTCACACGGCGAACCCGCCGAGCAGAATTCCGCCCAGCGTACCCAGCACCATGAACGGGCCGAACGGTATGGCCGATTTGCGGCCGGCGCGCCTGGTGAGGAGCAGTGCCGAGCCGTATGCGGCGGCCAGGAGGAAGCTGAGGAAGGTTCCGGCGAAGAGCACGTCCCAGCCGTACCAGCCGAGCGCCGCACCCAAGGTGAGTGCCAGCTTGACGTCGCCGAAGCCCATTCCGCGAGGGTTCACGAGGAAGAGGACGAAGTGTCCGCAGGCGAGGACGGCCGCGCCCAGCAGCGCCCGTGTCCAGCTGCCGCCCGCCTGCGGCAGCAGCGCCGCCAGCCCGAGCAAAGCGACCGTCGCGGCGGCCAGCGGCAGCGTCAGCACGTCGGGGAGCCGCTTCACCCGCAGATCCACCGCGGCCAGCAGCAGTCCCATCGGGACGGCGAGCAGCCAGACCGCCAACTCCGGTCGTGCGCCCGTGAACAGGGCGATCCCCGCGCACGCCATGGCTCCCGCCGCGACGAAGAAGCGCGCGCCGGGACCGTACGGGCCCGCTGACGGCGCGCATCCCGGGCAGCGCGCAGGCCCGAGCCATCCGCCGGCCGGGCCCGTGAGGGGGTGTCCCGCCGGGCACTGCCCCTGCCGGGGTACCTCGGGGGGTACGGCGAAGCGGTAGACGGCGCGTGGCAGCAGCGAGCCGGCTGCCGCGCCGTAGCAGGCGGCGCCCACGGCGAGCATCGGCGTGACTCCCTCAGACGCCCACTGCACGTGTGTCCTCCCCATGCCGGTGTCGAGTCAGGATGGCAGCACCCGAGCCGCGGTCTCCGCATGGCTGGGCGACCGATGCGAGTTGGTCAGGCTCGCATGAAGAAGTCTTCCGAGGAGGACGCTCGTTCTCAGTCTTTCGCGGGCGGCATGGAATCTCAAACCCTTGCCGGGAAACGGATGTTGGACGCGCAAGCCTGTGTGCGGCGACCTTCCCCAACGGCTCTTCCCGGTCTGCGTCCATGCACGCACTCTCTGTCCTGCTGCATCTCAGGGGCCCTTTTGCTGCACTTCGAGGTGCCGCTCCCGGAGTCGATCATCGACCGAAGGGAGAACTCTGACCTGCGAAAATGGCGAGCACTTGCGAAGTAAGGCAGGCGAACCCGGCTCCGAACATCCGAACCCCTACCCGCCATGGCCCAGGGCACCGGTCACGCATCTTCCTCGATCGCTGGCCAGCTGAAGCTATCATTTGCGCAAGTTGCATTGATGAAAGTATCTTACGGGCAAGCATGGAACGTGCCCCGAGCCGAGTCGAGCCAGGAGAGGCCACCGTGAACGGATTCGTTGGACGCAGCACCGAACTCGGCCTGCTGGACGACCTGTTGACGCCCTTGCGGACCGGCGGGCGTGGCGGACGGAGAGGCCGGGCCGTACTCATTCGGGGGCGTCGGCGCGTAGGCAAATCCAGGCTGGTGGAGGAGTTTCTGGAGCGCACCGGGCTGCCGCACGTCTTCTTCACCGCCGTCGGCGGATCGAGGGAGGAGGACCTGGCCGTCTTCGCCGAGGAGCTGGCCGCCTCCACCCTCCCTGACGCTTCCCGCTTCGCGGACTTCGCCACACCACAGTCCTGGGACGCGGCGCTGAGCCTGCTCGCCGGCGCGCTGCCCACCGATATGCCGAGTGTCGTCGTACTCGATGAGATGCCCTACCTCGTACGCGAGGACCCCAGCTTCGAGGGCGCACTGCAGAAGGCTTTCGACCGGACGCTGTCCAAGCTCCCCGTGCTGGTCGTCCTCATCGGCTCCGACCTGACCATGATGGAGCAGCTGAACACCTACGGACGCCCCTTCTACCAGCGCGGGACCGAGATGGTCGTCCCCCCGCTCAATCCGGCCGAAGTCGCTGCCATGCTGGACCTGCCACCGGCGGACGCCTTCGACGCGTATCTGGTCACCGGCGGACTCCCGCTGACCCTCGAGGAGTGGCCGCATGGAGCCGGATTGTGGGACTACCTCGAGCAGGCCCTGCGCCGCCCGACCTCGGCCCTGCTCGTCAGTGGCGAGCGTGCCCTGGCCGCCGAATTCCCCACGGAGGCCCAAGCTCGCACCGTACTGGGAGCCATCGGGCACGGGGAGCGCACCTTCACACTGATCGGCCGCGCCGCCGGCGGCCTCAACCCCGGTTCGGTCAAGCGCTCCCTGGAACTCCTCACCGCACGTCGCATCGTCGCGGCCGACATTCCCTTGTCCACCCGGCCGAGCCGTGAGACGCGCTACCGGATCGATGACCCCTACCTGCGCTTCTGGTTCTCCTTCCTCGGCCCTGGATTTCCGAAGATCGAGCGCGGACGCGGCGACCGCGTGCTCAGGTCGATCCGTACCGGCTGGACGAGCTGGCGCGGCCGCGCCATCGAGCCCGTGATCCGCGACGCCCTGTGGCGCCTCGCCGACGACCGCCTCCCGGAAGACACCGACGCCGTCGGCGGCTACTGGACCCGGACCAACGACCCCGAGATCGACATCGTCGGAGCCGACCGATCCCCGATCGCGAAGAAGATCACGGTCGTCGGCTCGGTGAAGTGGCTGGAGAACAAGCCGTTCGACCCCCGCGATCTCGCCCGTCTCATCACTCACCGCTCGCAGCTGCCCGGCGCCGACGAGACCACCCCCCTGCTCGCCGTGGCCCGCAGCGGCTGCACCGCCGAAGGCATCCAGCACCTCACCCCGGCGGACCTCATCGCAGCCTGGTCGTAGGCCACGTCTGGGCGGCACCTGCCAAGTGTGTGTCAACCGAAGGTTGACGAGTAGGGACTGTCAACCTAAGGTTGCCCCATGACTGATCCAGTTCCCATGGCCGGTCAGGTCCGGCTCGACGACCTGATCGAGGCAATCAAGAACGTCCACTCCGACGCACTCGAACAGCTTCAGGACGCCGTGCTCGCCGCGGATCACCTCGGTGACGTCGCGGACCATCTCATCGGCCACTTCGTCGATCAGGCCCGCCGCTCGGGCGCCTCATGGACGGACATCGGCAAGAGCATGGGGGTCACGAGGCAGGCCGCACAGAAGCGCTTCGTGCCCAAGGCACCGGCGTCCGGCGAGGGTTCGGACCTCGACCCGTCCCAGGGCTTCGGCCGCTTCACCCCGCGGGCGCGGAGCGTCGTCGTGGCCGCCCAGAACGAGGCCCGTAAGGCGGGCAACCATGAGATCTCCGACGGTCACCTGATCCTCGGGCTCCTCCGCGAACCCGAGGGAATCGGGGCGAAGGTGCTCGTCGACCTGGGGGTGTCGCTCGAATCGGTGCGCGAGGCCGTGAGCGGGACGCTGCCCCCGGCTGCCGAGGGGGTGCCGGAGCTGATCCCGTTCGACGCACGGGCGAAGAAGGCGCTGGAGCTGACCTTCCGGGAGGCCCTGCGCCTGGGCCACAACTTCATCGGTACGGAGCACATCCTCCTCGCGCTCCTGGAGCTCGAGGACGGGGACGGCACGCTCACGGTGCTCGGCATCGAGAAGCCGGCAGCCGAAGCGGAGGTCATCAGGGCCCTCGAAGCCACGCTCGCGGGCGGCTGACGGACCGGGCCCGCCGCCGGCCGGGTCAGTACGCCGGCGGCGGCCCGAACGTGCCGCCCGTACCGCCCGTGCTGCCCGCGCCGCCCTGCGACGGCGGCGCGGCCGGAGGCGGCGGCGTGCCAGGCGGTGCGCCCGGCGGCGGTCCGGCGGGCGGCGGTCCCGCCGGCTGCGCCGGGGGATACGCGTAGCCGGGGCCCGCTTGACCCGGCCCCGGCTGCGGCGGGAAGTACGGCTGCGGCCCGGCCTGCCCCGGCTGCGCGCCGAAAGGCGCGGCGGCGCCCGGTACCGGTACCGGTACCGGTGCCGGGCCGGGCTGGGCCGGGACGCCGGGTCGCATCGTCAGCACGACCAGCGTCACCGCACCCGCCAGCGTGATCAGCAGCTGCAGGCGGCCGAAGGCATCGGACACCGGTGCCGCCTCAGCCACCTCGAAGAGCGTGCCGGAGTCGACGTAGGACCACAGGGCGATCACGGCCCCCGGCAGCAGCGCGATGGCGAGCCCCAGCGAGAAGCCGCGGGCGGAGAGCGCACGGGTCATGGCCAGCACCGCGCCTGCGCCGCCCGCGAGGATCAGCGTGAGCCAGACCCACCCCTGAGAGACGTCGAGCAGGGAGACGACCGTGCCTTCGCCGGTGAGAATCCGGAGCCAGTAGTCGCCTCCGCCCAGCGAGGCGGCCTGGATGCTCCAGCCGACGCTGAACAGCGCCACCAAGCCGAGGAAGACCGCCGCCACGACCGCGTGCGCTCCGGTCGGGTGTTGCGGCGACTCACTGGGCAGCGGCGGCTCGTACGGCTGATTCGGCTGCGGTGACATCAGGACTTGCGGGGGCTGCGGTGGCATCGGCTGCCCGTAGGCCTGCCCATGGGCCTGCCCGTACGGCTGCGGAGGCTGCCCGTAGGGCTGTGCCGCCTGTGCGGGCTGTTCCGGCCACCGCCGGTTTCCCGCCATCAGCACGATCGCGAGCGGCACGCAGAAGATCACCGTCCACACGCAGCTCGTCCAAGCGGCGTCCACGGCGGGGTCGTTGAAGAATCCGCCCAGCGCGTAGTACGGCGAGGACTCCGAGTGCAGGCCCGCGTGCCAGATCACGGGCAGCCGGTAGGAGAGGGTCAGCACCGTGGTGACGGTCAGCAGGCCGCCTGCCGTCCACGCCCGGGTGAAGGCGGCGAAGGCAGCCGCGATCTGGAGCAGGCCGAGGCCGATGTCGTCGGGGGTGGTGGCGGGGATGTCCGTCAGGTCGTCGGCGTCAGTGCCGTTGCTGAACGCTCCGGTCCACACCCCCCACGTGGTGGCGAAGTCCAGCTCCAGGATGTCGCGCAGCACCCAGATCCAGGTGTGCAGCGCGAAGAGGAGACAGAAGATCCCCCCGGTGATCCGTGCGCCCTTGCCCAGCACCCGCACCTGTGGCATCGCCATGCCCCCCTGCCCCGGTTCTCCCGTGCCCCTGTGCTCCTGTGGAATACGGCCGCACACGCGGACGTTGGTACGGGCTGTGCCCAGGCTCGTCGTCCAGGTGGCGGTGCCTGGAACATTAACAGTCAGACGGGTGCGGACCGATGCCGCCCGCGGCCCCGACCGCACCCGTGCCCGCGCGCACTCACCGACGTACGCAGGCGTAGCCGCACGTACGTAGAATCGGGGAATCATGGCTCGCTCCGCCTACCTCGATCACGCCGCCACGACGCCCATGTTTCCCGAGGCGGTGCAGGCGATGACCGCCCAGCTCGCCGTCACCGGCAACGCCTCCTCCCTGCACGGGTCCGGCCGCCGTGCGCGGCGCACCGTGGAGGAGGCGAGAGAGGCGCTCGCCGCGTCGCTCGGGGCGAGGCCCAGCGAGGTCGTCTTCACGGCGGGCGGCACCGAGGCCGACAACCTCGCGGTCAAGGGCCTGTACTGGTCGCGCAGGGACGCCGAGCCCGCCCGTACGCGCATTCTGGCCAGCCCCGTCGAGCATCACGCCGTCCTCGACACGGTCCACTGGCTGGCCGAGCACGAGGGCGCGGACGTGGAGTGGCTGCCCGTCGACGCGTACGGGCGCGTGCACGCGCAGGCGTTGCGCGACGCGATCGCGCACGACCCCGGCAGCGTCGCCCTGGCCACCGTGATGTGGGCGAACAACGAGATCGGCACCACCATGCCGGTGGCCGAACTGGCGGATGCCGCCGCGGAGTTCGACGTCCCGCTGCATGCGGACGCGGTGCAGGCCGTCGGTCAGGCCGAGGTGGATTTCGCCGCGTCGCGGCTGGCGGCGCTGACCCTGACCGGGCACAAGATCGGCGGCCCGTACGGCGTGGGCGCCCTGCTGCTGCGGCGTGAGCAGACGCCCGTACCGCTGCTGCACGGCGGGGGCCAGGAGCGGGACGTGCGTTCCGGGACGCTGGACGTTCCGGCCGTCGCCGCCTTCGCGACCGCCGCAGAACTGGCCGCCGAGCGGCGCCCCGACTTCGTACGCGACGTGGGGGCGTTGCGGGACAAGCTGATCGAGCGGGTCCGCAAGGAAGTGCCCGACGCTGTGCTCAACGGCGATCCCGGCCCCGAGGGCCGGCTCCCCGGGAACGCGCACTTCTCCTTCCCGGGCTGCGAGGGCGACTCGCTGCTGCTCCTCCTCGACGCGCAGGGCATCGAGTGCTCGACGGGCTCCGCGTGTACGGCCGGGGTCGCCCAGCCGAGCCATGTGCTCCTCGCCGCGGGTTCCGATCCGGATCTCGCGCGGGGCACGCTGCGCTTCTCGCTGGGACACACGTCCACCGAGGCGGATGTGGAGGCGCTCGCCACGGCCATCGGCCCGGCGGTCGAGCGGGCCCGCGGCGCGGGTCTGAGCTGAGCCGGACCTCTGGCGCGGGCCCGGGGCGAGCCGGGCCCGGGCCGCGAGCGGGCCCGGTGAGCCAGGAGCGTTCCCGGATCAAGGTATGGACGGCCGGCCTGGTTGTGCCGTTGACTGATGCGCCGCGAGCACCGCTCGACGAGCGCGAAGGAGACGTGCAGTGGGCGAAGGCGGTCGGCTCCACCCCCGGGCGCCTCACGCACTCCCCGCGTCGGTGCGGGTCGGGTACGCGCTGGGATCGCTGTGCACGGGGACGTTCGCCACGGTTCCCGGCCTGCTGCTGCTCTACTACCTCACCAACGTCATGGCCGTGCCGGCGGCCGCCGCCGGCGTCGCCCTCTTCATCCCCAAGGTGTGGGACGTACTGATCAACCCGGTGGTCGGAGTGATCTGCGATCGCAGCCGGCTCAGCGGCGGGCCGCGCCGCCCGTTCCTGCTGATGGGCGCGTGCACGCTCCCACCGCTGTTCGCGCTCGTCTTCGCGGCGCCCGCGCTGCGCGGGACGGCGGCGGCCGTCTATGTTGCCGTGCTCTTCATGCTGGCCGCCACCGCCTACGCCGTCTTCCAGGTCCCCTACGTGGCGATGCCGGCGGAGATGACGGACGACACGGCCGAGCGCGGAAGGATGCTGGCCTGGCGCGTGGGGTTCCTGGGCCTGGCGATCCTGCTGTCCGGGGCGGTGGCTCCGGTGATCGCCCACGCGGGCGGCGACACTGCGGGAAGTTACCGGTTGATGGGTGCCGCCGTGGCGCTCCTGCTGGCCTGCGGGATGTTCGCGGCATGGTCGGGCACGCGCAAGGCTTCGGCCGTCGCCTACACCACGGCCGAGCCGTCGCTGCGGGCCCAGCTCACCGCGGCCCGCACCAACAAGCCCTTCGTATACCTGGCGGGAATGTGGACCGCGCAGGCACTCGCGGTCGGGGTGATGCTGGCGGGCGTGCAGTATTTCGCCACGTACGTTCTCGGCTCGGCGAACGCCGTGACGCCCCTGTTCGTCTGTCTGATCGGCCCGTTGGCGCTCGTGATGCCGGTGTGGAACCGGCTCGCCCGCGCGCGTGGCGTCAAGTACGCCCAGTTCTGCGCCTCTTGGCTGTTCCTCGCGGCGACGGTGGTGCTCGTCCTCACGCCGTGGGGCGGCGCCTGGCCGGCGTACGCGACGGTCGCCCTGGTCGGAGTCGCCTACGGCGGGCTGCAGTTGCTGCCGCTGCGGATGCTCGCGGACAACCTCGCAGCGGACGCCGTCCGTACGGGGCGCCAGCGCGCCGCGACGTTCACCGGGCTGTGGACCGCGGCGGAGACGCTGGCCTTCGCACTGGGCGCGGGTGCCTTCGCCGCCGTGCTGGCCGTCAGCGGCTTCCGGTCCTCCGACGCGGCGCACGCGGTGGAGCAGCCGGGCTCGGCGCTGACCGGAATCACCCTCGGCATGAGCGTGCTGCCCGCGGCCTTCGCGCTCGTGAGCCTCTGGCTGCTGCACCGATACCGCGAGGACCCGCCGCCCACCGCCCCGGCCGTCGGGGAGCACCCCGGACTTCTGGAGGACGAGACCCGCCGTGACCGCTGAATCCGCAGTCCCTCCTCCCGAGGGCCGTCTCCCCGAGGGCCGGCCCGCCGGCGACGTACTCGCCGAACTGCGCGCGTTGCGCGAAGCCGACGCACCCACGCGTGGCGGACGCACCTTCGCGTACGTCTACGACGCCGGCCTGGAGGGGCTCGACGAGCTCGCGGCCGCGGCCTATTCGGCGTACGCGACCGTCAACGGTCTCGACATGACGGTCTTCCCGAGCGTCGCCCGCCTGGAGAACGACATCGTGCGCGGCGCCGCCGCACTGCTCGGAGCGCCCGGCACGCAGGGCACCTTCACCAGCGGAGGCACCGAGAGCATCCTGCTCGCGGTCAAGACGGCACGCGACCATGCGCGGGCGGTACGCGGTGTGCGTGAGCCGCGCATGGTGCTGCCCTCCACCGCGCACGCCGCGTTCCACAAGGCGGCGGCGTACCTCGGGGTGGAGCCGGTGGTCGTGCCGGTGGATCCCCGTACGTACCGGGCCGACGCCGCGGCCATGGAGGCGGCGACCGACGAGCGGACCGTGCTGGTGGTCGCCTCGGCACCCTCCTACGCGCACGGCGTGATCGACCCCGTCGAGCAGATCGCCGCCGCGGCGGCCGGACGAGACGTGCTGTGCCACGTCGACGCCTGCATCGGCGGGTGGCTGCTGCCCTATCTGCGCCGCGCGGGGCGCGAAGTGCCGCCGTTCGAGATGACGTTGCCCGGGGTCACCTCGGTCTCGGTCGACCTGCACAAGTACGGATACGCGGACAAGGGCGCGTCCGTCGTGCTCTACCGGGACGGGGAACTGCGCCGGCACCAGTACTTCGCGCACACCGCATGGCCGGGCTACCCCGTCGTCAATCCGACCGTGCAGGGCACGAAGCCGGCGGGGCTGCTCGCCCAGGCGTGGGCGGTGCTGCGGCACGTCGGCGAGGACGGCTACACGGAACTGGCGCGGCAGGTGGCCGCCGCCTCGGACCGGCTGCTGGCCGGGCTCGGCGGCATCGGGGGCGTACGGGTACTGGGGCGGCCCGCGAGCGGACTGGTCGCGTTCACGGTGGACGGAGACGACGGCTCACGCACCGAACCCGCCGCCTCCGGGGGCGACTTGAGTCTTGTGCTGCACCTCGCCGACGAGATGCGCATACGCGGCTGGTACCTGCAGCCGCAGCTCGGATTCGACGGCATGCCGCCCAACCTGCACCTGACTCTGACCCCGGCCACCGTCGGCCAGGTCGGCACGCTGCTCGCAGACATGGGCGACGCGCTGACCGCGGCCCGCGCGCTCGCTCCCGTACGCGCCGACCCCGAACTCGCCCGGCTCGCCGCCGGTCTCGACCCGGAGACCCTGGGACCCGACGAGGCCGCTGCCGTGCTCGCCCACGCCGGAACCGGCGGCGAGGACGGGCGGATGGCGCGCGTACTCGTCATGCTGGACGCCCTTCCCGCGCCGCTCAAGGAGCGGCTGCTGACGGAGTACGTCGGGGCGGTCTTCCGTATCTGACGCCGTAACCGGCCGTGGCGAGCCGCTCGTTGGTGCGGGCGTGACAACTGGCCGCCGGGCCTCTACCCAGGGGTAGTAACGAGCATTAACGTTCGTCGCACGCTGGCGCATCTCACCCCACCTCAGGAGATCCGGTGTCCGACTCCCGTGCTTCGTCCGGCAGATGGCGCATTCCGAAGAAATCGAGCACAGCGAAACGGCGAACAGCGAATCGGCGAGCAGCGAATCGGCGGACAACGAACCGGCGCGCCGGGATTCCGCGCGCCGTACTCGCCGCCGTCGCCGCGGCCGCACTCCTCGCTCCGCTCGTCGGCAGCACACCGGCTCTCGCCGCCGGGTCCCAGAAACCCGCGGCGGTACGAGCAGCCGACGCGGGCCCCGAGGCGGCTCCCGACCCGGCCGCCGACCCGTGCCAAGGCCAGTGCCGCGACATCCTCCCGGCCGGGCAGAACGGCCATGCGTCCCTCGCGGAGATCCTGCTGCACAAGGCCGTCGGCATCCGCCCGAAGCACTCCGCCGACCAACTCGGCCCGTACGACAAGCTGTTGCACGAGTACTCGGGCCTGAGCGACGACAAGCTCTCCGACTACTTCAACGACGCCTCCTTCGGCGTGCCCGAGGACGAGGTGGAGAGCGTCGTCTCGCCGCGTTCCGACGTCACCATCACCCGTGACAAGGCGACCGGCACGCCGCACATCAAGGGCACGACCCGCTCGGGGACCGAGTTCGGCGCCGGATACGCGGCCGGGCAGGACCGGTTGTGGCTGATCGACGTCCTCCGGCACGTCGGGCGCGGCGAGTTGTCGTCCTTCGCGGGCGGCGCGGAGGGCAACCGCGAGCTGGAGCAGAGCCTCTGGGCCGTCGCCCCGTACACCGAGGACGATCTGAAGCGGCAGGTCGAGCGGATACGCGGCTCCGGCGAGCGGGGCGCCCAGGCGTACAAGGACATCCAGGACTACGTCGGCGGCCTCAACGCCTACATCGACGACACCACGGGCCTGCTCGACAGGCCCGGCGAGTACTTCCTGACCGGCAACGGTTCGAGGACCGAGGACTTCACGGTCACGGACGTCGTCGCCATCGCCTCCGTCATCGGTGCGATCTTCGGCAACGGAGGCGGCGGCGAAGTGGGCAACGCCCTCGCCGAGCTGGCCTTCAAGAAGCAGTACGGAGAGGCGAAGGGCGAGAAGGCGTACACGGCGTGGCGCGCCCAGAACGACACCGAGGCCACAACGACCGTGCACGGCAAGGACTTTCCGTACGCGGAGTCGCCGAAGAATCCGCGAGGTGTGGCCACGCCCGAGAGCGGATCGGTCACCGCATTCGACCACTCGCAGAACGAGGAGGGCACGGGCGAGGAGACGAAGCGCACGGGCGGCGGTACGAGCGCCAAGGCGAGCGGCAAGACGAAGGGGGCGGGCAGGGGCGTGCTGCCCGGAGACCTCATCACCGCCGGGAAAGGCATGTCCAACGCCCTGATGGTCTCCGGGAAGCACACCGCGTCCGGCAACCCGGTCGCCGTGTACGGGCCGCAGACCGGCTACTACTCGCCGCAGATCATGATGGTGCAGGAGCTGGACGGACCCGGGCTGCGCTCACGCGGCGCCTCGTTCCCGGGGCTCAGCTTCTACGTGGAACTCGGCCGGGGCCTCGACTACTCCTGGAGCGCCACCTCCGCGAGCCAGGACATCACGGACACCTTCGCCGTCGAACTCTGCGAGGAGTCGGGCGCCGAGCCCACGACCGGCTCCAAGAGCTACATGCTGCGCGGGAAGTGCACGCCCTTCGAGTGGCTCTCCAAGCACAACGAGTGGAAGCCGACCCTCGCGGACGGCACCAAGGCCGGCTCGTACGATGTGGTGAGCCTGCGCTCGGCGTACGGGCTGGTCAGCCACACCGGAAAGGTGGACGGGAAGCCGGTCGCCTTCACCGCGCTGCGCTCGACCTATCACCACGACGCCGACTCGGTGATCGGCTTCCAGAAGTTCAACGACCCGTCGGCGATCACCTCCGCGCGCAGCTTCCAGCGGGCCGCGCAGGACATCGGCTACACCTTCAACTGGTTCTACGCCGACGCCGGACAGACCGCGTACTACAACTCCGGTGACAACCCGGTACGTGCGAAGAACACCGACCCCGACAAGCCGATTCGGGCGGGCAAGGCGCAGGAGTGGAAGGACTGGGACCCGGAGGCCAACACCTCCGCCGTCACGCCTCCCTCCGAACATCCGCAGTCCGTCGGCCAGGGCTACTTCGTCAACTGGAACAACAAGCAGGCCGAGCGCTTCTCCGCCGGCTGGGGCAACGGCTCGGTCCACAGGGGCGATCTGCTGGACACCCGGGTCGCCGCGCTGGTGAAGAACGGCTCCGTGACGCGTGCGAAGCTCGTCCAGGCGATGGAGGAGGCGGCAGCGGCCGACCTGCGCGCGGAGAAAGTGCTGCCCGAACTCCTCGACGTCATAGGCACATCGGAGGTGACCGACCCCGGACTCGCCGCGAAGATCAAGGAGTTGCGTGCCTGGGTGGAGTCGGGTTCCCAGCGGCGCGAGGCCGCGAAGGACGACGGGAAGTACGAACACGCCGAAGCCGCAAGGGTGCTGGACGCCTGGTGGCCGCTGCTCGTGGAGGGCCAGTTCGAACCGGAGCTGGGTGCGGAGCTGTACAAGTCGCTCACCGCGCTCGCGCCGGTCAACGAGTCGCCGTCCGGCGGCCAGAACGGCGGCGGCGGTTCGGGCGGCGGCGTCGGAGCAAGTCAACCGCACAAGGGCTCGGCGCTTCAGCACGGCTGGTGGTCGTTCGTCGAGAAGGACCTGCGGAACGTGCAGGGCGAGGACGTCGCCTCGCCGCTCGACAGGCCGTACTGCGGCAGCGGTTCGCTCGCGAAGTGCCGGAAGATGCTGCTGACGACGCTGGCCGAGGCCGCGGCAACACCGGCCGCGGAGACCTACCCCGGGGACGACGAGTGCGACGCCGGGGACCAGGTGTGCGCCGACTCGATCGTGCACCGGGCCATGGGCGGGATCACCGTTCCGCGGATCGCCTGGCAGAACCGGCCCACCTACCAGCAGGTCGTGGAGTTCCCCGCGCGCCGCAAGGGGGCGTCCGCGCGGTAGTGCGGCCGCCGCTCGCGGGGCGGCTCACTGCCCGGCGGCGGAGCCGCCCCGCGCCTCCCGTACGTAGCGCAGGTAGCGCTTCCAGTCCCAGTGCCGGCCCGGGTCGGTGTGGTCGGCGCCGGGCACCTCGTTGTGCCCGACGATGTGCTCGCGGTCGACGGGGATGCCGTACTGCTTGCATATCCGGGCCGTCAGGCGCGCCGAGGAGCGGTACATGGTCTCCGTGAAGTTCTGCGGCCGGTCCACGAAGCCCTCGTGCTCGATGCCTATGCTGCGCTCGTTGTAGCCGCGGTTGCCCGCGTGATAGGCGACGTCCAGGTCGCGCACCATCTGCACGATCTTCCCGTCGCTCGCCCGCACCAGGTAGTGCGCCGCAGCCGCGTGCAGCGGATCGCGGAAGACCTTCACGGCCGTACGGAAGTCGCTCTGGGTCACATGGATCACGACCCGGTCGATGACGTAGTCGGCGGGCCGGTCGGCGAATCTCAGATTCGCCTCCGAGGCCGCGATCCAGCGCACACCCGGCTGATCGACCTCGCCCTCCTTGCGCTGCTTGTCCACCCCCGGCACCCGCCACCACAGACGCGAGGTCTGGTCCCAGGTCAGAGCACCCGCGGTGGCCAGCGCCACACCGGTGCCGCCGCCGATCAGAAGCAGGCGCCGAGAGATCGATTCCATGTCTGTGCAAACGCGTGCGGGCACCGCCCCGGTTCCGCGTCCGCCGCTTACGGCCGGGCGGCCGGTTCCGTCTACCCTGGACGGGTTATGACTGACGCTTCCAGCAGCCCGCCGCCCGCTGTCTCCGGCACCCCCGCCCAGCCTTCGGCCGGGGGCGCCCCCAGGCTGCGTGTCCTGGCCGCGATGTCCGGCGGCGTGGACTCCGCCGTCGCCGCAGCACGCGCCGCGGAGGCGGGTCACGACGTCACCGGGGTACACCTGGCCCTCTCCGCGAACCCGAAGTCGTTCCGTACGGGCGCCCGCGGCTGCTGCACGATCGAGGACTCGCACGACGCGCGCCGCGCCGCCGACGTCATCGGGATCCCCTTCTACGTCTGGGATCTGGCGGAGCGCTTCCGCGAGGACGTGGTCGAGGACTTCGTCGCCGAGTACGAGGCGGGCCGTACCCCCAACCCCTGCCTGCGCTGCAACGAGAAGATCAAGTTCGCCGCGCTGCTGGACAAGGCGCTCGCACTCGGCTTCGACGCGGTGTGCACGGGCCACTACGCCACGGTCGTCACCCGCGAGGACGGCACCCGCGAACTGCACCGCGCGAGCGACGCCGCCAAGGACCAGAGCTATGTGCTGGGCGTGCTGGACGCCCGCCAGCTCGCGCACGCCATGTTTCCCCTCGGCGACACGCTCACCAGCAAGGACGAGATCCGGGAAGAGGCGGAGCGGCGCGGTCTGGCCGTCGCGAAGAAGCCCGACAGCCACGACATCTGCTTCATCGCCGACGGCGACACCCAGGGCTTCCTCGCCGGCCGCCTCGGCACGTCCGAGGGCGACATCGTCGACGAAGGCGGCCAGAAGCTCGGCACCCACGAGGGCGCGTACGGCTTCACCATCGGCCAGCGCAAGGGCCTGCGCATCGGTCACCCGGCACCGGATGGCAAACCGCGGTACGTGCTGGACATCTCGCCCGTTGACAACACGGTCACCGTCGGCCCGGCCGCCTCACTCGACGTCGCCGGACTGACGGCCGTCAAGCCGCGCTGGTGCGGCGCGGCACCGGCCGGGCCGGGCACGTACACGGCCCAACTGCGCGCGCACGGCGGCGAGACGGAGGTCAGCGCCGAACCGGCCGCGGACGGTGCCGAGTTGAGGATCCGCTTCACCGACCCGATGCGCGGCGTGGCCCCGGGCCAGGCGATCGTTCTGTACGACGGCACGCGCGTCATCGGCTCCGCGACGATCGCCACGACGGAGCGTGCTCGGCCTGCCGGCGCGGGCGTCGACGGCGGCTGAGGGGCTCCGAGTTCGCCGCGAGGCGGCGCAACCGACCCGCGGCGGCCGGGTCACGCCGTGCGCCCGTCGAGGCGCGCACGGCCGCCGCCGCGCTTCACCAGCCGGCGCGCCGGCCGACGGCCGACGTCCGGACGGATGGCACGCGCGTCATCGGCTCCGCGTTTCCATCGCGATGACAGAGCGTGCGCGGCGGGGCCCCTCCCAGGCCGGAGGCTCTGGGGGCGCGGGGGCGTCAACCCCGCCTGACACGTCCCGCGTCGGGGCTTCGCCCTTGCGACCCGGCTGCGCGCGAATGCCGGTTACGCCCCGTGCACCGTGCCGCTGAAGACCTTCTCCAGCTTGTCGAACTCCTCAAGACAGCGGCCCGTGCCCACCGCCACGCAGCTCAGCGGCTCCTCGGCGACGAACACCGGCATGCCCGTCTCCTTCGCCAGCCGTTCGTCCAGCCCGTGCAGCAGTGCTCCGCCGCCGGTCAGCACGATGCCGCGCTCCATGATGTCGCCGTAGAGCTCCGGGGGGCAGGCGTCGAACGCGGTGCGCACGGCGTGGACGATCGCCGCCACGGGCTTCTCCGTCGCCTCGTGGATCGCTTCCTCGCTCAGCTCCACCGTCTTGGGCATGCCGGTCTCCTTGTCCCGGCCGCGCACCGGGGTCGGGACGCCGCTGCCCAGCGACACCTTGACGTCCTCCGCGGTCCGTTCACCCACCGCCATGGCGAAGTTCTGCTCGATGTACGACGCGATCGCCGCGTCCAGAGCGTCGCCCGCGACGCGTGCGGAGTGCGTGACGACGGTGCCGCCGAGGGAGATGATCGCGACCTCCGTGCTGCCGCCGCCGATGTCGACGACCATCGAACCGCGCGCCTCGTGCACGGGCAGCCCCGCCCCGATCGCGGCCGCCATCGGCTCTTCGATGAGATGCACGGAACGCGCTCCGGCCCTCGCGGCGGTCTGCAGAACCGCGCGGCGTTCGACGCCCGTCACACCGCTGGGCACGCACACGACGACCCTGGGGCCTCTGCCGCGGCCGACTCTCGCCGCGCGGATGAAATGCCGCAGCATTCCCTCGGTGGCTTCGAAATCGGTGATGACGCCGCCCTTGAGGGGGCGCGTGGCGGTGATGGAACCCGGAGTACGGCCCACTGCCTGTTTCGCTTCGGTGCCCACAGCGAGAACTTTCCCGGTGCGCGACTCGACCGCCACGACGGACGGTTCGTTGAGGATGATGCCGCGTCCGCGCGCATACACCAGCGTGTTGGCAGTGCCAAGGTCTATGCCGATGTCACGCGTGCTGAACGAGGTGCTCTTTGCCATGTGGTCGTCTCGCCGTGTTCGGTGCAGGGTGTGCCGAATTGTCTCGCTGGGCTTGCAGCATACCCAACTGTCCTGGTTTCGGGGCAACTCGGCCTCCGGAAACCTCAGATCGCAAAGCCGCTGGTCGGAGCGCGGTTCACGGTCGAACAAGGAGCCGACTGTTCGGTTCGGTGGCATAGGCCCGGGCAGGGGTGGATAGGTATGCGCTGGAGTCCGAGCGCGCGGTGCCCGTGACTGAAGCCTTGGCGTCCCGGGTCGGCCGCGCCGTAGGCCACCCTCTCAGCAATCGGAGGTACCCCATTACCGCGCGACCGACGCAGGAATTCGGAGAGAACCCCGTCGACGTCCGGGAAACCGGTCACTACACGGAAGAATACGTCCCCAGCTTCGTCGACAAGTGGGACTCTCTCATTGACTGGGAAAAGCGCTCACACAGTGAGGGCAATTTCTTCATCGACCTGCTGCGCAAGCGGGGCGTGAAGAGTGTGCTCGACGTCGCCACAGGGACCGGGTTCCACTCGGTGCGACTGCTCGAAGCAGGATTCGACGCCGTCAGCGCTGACGGCAGTGCGGACATGCTGTCGAAGGCATTCAAGAACGGAATGGAGAACGGAAGTCACATACTCCGCGTCGTCCAGGCGGACTGGCGCTGGCTCAACAGGGACGTGCACGGGGAGTACGACGCCATCGTCTGCCTCGGCAACTCCTTCACGCACCTGTTCTCGGAGCGTGACCGCCGCAAGGCGCTCGCTGAGTTCTACGCGATGCTGAAGCACGACGGGGTGCTCATCCTGGACCAGCGCAACTACGACGCGATGCTGGACCGCGGATTCTCCAGCAAGCACACGTTCTACTACTGCGGCGAGGACGTCGCGGTCGAACCGGAGTATCTGGACGAGGGATTGTGCCGCATGCGGTACAACTTCTCCGACAACTCCGAGTACCACCTCAACATGTTCCCGCTGCGGAAGGACTACACCCGCCGGCTCATGTCCGAGGTGGGCTTCCAGCACATAGAAACGTACGGCGACTTCCAGCACACCTACCGTGAGGAACAGCCGGACTTCTTTGTGCATGTCGCGGAGAAGGAGTACCGCATGGACGAGGAGGGAGAGGGCGCATACTCCGCCGCCGTCAGCACGGCCCGTACGTACTACAACTCGGCGGACGCAGACGAGTTCTACGCCTCCGTCTGGGGCGGCGAGGACATCCACATCGGTCTCTACGAGAGCTCCGAGGAGCCCATCGCCGACGCGAGCCGCCGCACGGTGCAGCGGATGGCGGAGAAGCTCGACCTGGACCAGTCGTGGACCGTGCTCGACCTCGGCGCCGGCTACGGCGGATCCGCCCGCTACGTGGCCGAGACGTACGGCTGCAGCGTCATCGCGCTCAACCTCAGCGAGGTCGAGAACGAGCGGAACCGCGAGATGAACGCACAGCGCGGACTCACCGACAAGATCGAGGTGCTGGACGGCTCGTTCGAGAGCATCCCCTGCCCCGACGACAGCGTCGACGTCGTCTGGTCGCAGGACGCCTTCCTGCACAGCGGCAACCGCACGCGCGTGCTGGAAGAGGTCACACGGGTACTGCGGCCGGGCGGACAGCTCATCTTCACCGATCCGATGGCCGCCGACGGCACTTCCACGGCCGTACTCAAGCCGATCCTGGAGCGCATCCACCTGGACACGATGGGCTCGCCCGCCTTCTACCGGCGTGAGCTGGCGCGGCTCGGGTTCAGTGCGGCCAGCAGCGGCGGCTTCGAGGAGCACCGCGAGCAACTCGTCAACCACTACGGGCGCGTGCTGCAGGAGACCGAGCGGCAGGAGGCCGAGGGGAAGGACGGGATCGCCGGCAGGGTGAGCTCGGAGTACCTCGCCAACATGAAGAAGGGACTCGGACACTGGGTCAACGGCGGCAGCGAGCGTCAACTCACCTGGGGGATCTTCCACTTCAGGCTTTGAGAAACGATTTTGCTGTCCGGCCCTGCCCCGTGTGGGCGGGGCACGGTCCCCCTCGCAACCGCGCGGGGGACCCCCTCCGGGGGTGATCTCCTCCGGGCGCGCGTCAGGGCGTACGGGAGTGCGTGCGTCAGACGGGCGCGCGTCAGGGCGTACGGGGGCCCGGCATCGGGTGCTCGCCGGTGCCCGTGACGCGAGGCCGGCCCGGCGCGGGCCGCGGAATCAGCAGCCTGCTCAGGCCCCTGCGGGTCGAGGCGACCACGACGCGGTCGCCCGCCTGCAGCACGTACCCCGGGTGCAGACGCCACTGCAGTTCGCCGGCGCCCGTGGACGTCACGGATGACAGGTCCTGCTGCCGCTCGTCCTCCGACGCGGTGTCAAGGGCGACCACCCGCCAGGCCTCGGGCTGGAACGCCTGCTCGACGGTGCGGCCCTCCAGCAGCGGGTTGTTCCGTACGTCGACGGCGGCGAAGACCAGCACTCGGCGTCCCACCGAGATCGCGCCGAGCACCCGCCGGCCCATCATCGCCCCGGCGAACGCCGGAGCCGCGAGCGCCGAGACGCTGCGGCTGCGCGTCTGCGCGGCGGGATAGGTGTCGCGGAGGGTGCGGTAGACCGTGGCGGCGAAGGCGTCGTCGAACAGCCGCATCACGACGCGCAGTTCGGGTTTGATCTGACGGGCGTTGAGCGATGCCTCCAGATTGATGCCGTCGGTGCTGGTGAGGGCGAGCAGCGCGCGGCTGCGTTTGATCTTCGCCTCCTCCAGGACGCCGTCGTCGGTGACGTCCGCGATCAGCGTGGGCACCCGTCGTCTGCGGGCGAGGGCGATGCCGCGCGCCTCGTCGTTCTGCTCGATGCACACGACGGGGACGTTCAGCTCCAGCAGCCGCTCCAGTACGTGCTTGCCGACCTTCCCGAGGCCCACCAGCACGACATGTCCGGACATCCCGCGAGGCGGAGTGGGCAGGGCCGTCGCCTTGCGGAAGGAGCCGTAGCTCTCCAGGACCACTGCCAGCAGCAGCGGCAGCAGCATCATCCCGGCCAGCCCGGCGAGGAGTTGCAGCACCTGCTCGGCCGGAGGCTCCAGCAGATTGGGTTCGTTGATGGCGAAGAGGTCGAGGAGCGTCACATAGCCGGCATGCAGCGGGGGTTCGTCACTGATCACCCAGTGCACGGTCGCGAGGGCGAGCACGACGAGGGTCATGGCGATCAGCGAGTACCGCAGGCGGCGTGAGAAGAGCTCCTTGAAGGCGAACATCCGCGGAAGCCGCCGGGCGCGCGCGGCGGCCGGGGGGTCGGTTCTGCGGGTGACGGCCTCCAGGACGACGGCTTCGCGCCGCGGCGGCAGGCCGCTGAGGTCTTCTTCGCTCGGCAGCAGCACGGGGCCGCGGCCGGAGCGGCCGCCCGCGTCGCTCCGGACGCCCCGACCGGTCTGACCGCCCGGGCCGGCCTGACCGCCCCGGCGTCCTTGTGCGGCCTGGCCGCCGGGCGCTGTGCTGCCGGGGGCTGTGCCGCCGGAGGCTGTGCGGCGGGCGCCGTCGCTGCTGTCGTCGCTGGTGCCGTCGCCCGCCTCGCCGTTCGTCTCCCCGTTCGCCTCGCCGCTCGTCCCGCCGCTGTCGTCGCCGCTCTCGTCCTCACTGTCGTCGGAGTCGCCCTCGCCGTTCTCCGTGTCCTCGGTCGCGGGCATCAGCGCGAGCGTGCACAGGGGGTTGCGGCGGTCGACGTGGCGCAGGGTGCGTTCCTTGGCGCGCAGCAGCAGCCCGTCCGCGTACATCACCTTGTCGCTGCCGACGACGGCGGCGGCGACGATCGACGGCGCGGCGGTGTCGGAGTCCGAGAGCACCGTCGTGGTGGCGTCCGCCGCCTCGCCCGCCGCTCCGCCGCCGTCCGGCTGCCGCGTGCCGCCCAGCCGCGCGGCCCGGTCCAGCAGGTCGGCCAGGTACTGCCCGAGGTTGCGGTTGAACATCCGGATGACCAGGCGCACCCGGGGGTTGAGCCGGCGGGCCCGCAGCGCGGTGTAGATGTTCATCTGGTCGTCGCCGGAAGTGAGCGCCAGGGCGCCGGCCCGCTCGATGCCGGCCCGTAGGAGCGCGTCGTCGTCGGGGACGCGCGCCTCGACCGCCTCCACCGACAGCCCCCGCCTGCTGGTGAGTCCGGCGATCTGCGGGCCGTGGCTGCCGCCGCGCAGGGAGGGCAGTACGACCGTCACGTGCTGTGAGTAGACCGTGGCCAGCTCTCTGGTGATCCGCTGCGCGAGTGCGTTGTCCCCGCAGACCACCATGTGCTCTCGAAGGCCGCGCCCTAGGCTGCTGTCCATGGTCTCCAAGGACAGTACCCCCCTGAACATCTGCGTCTTCTGCTCCGCTGCCGAACTCGCCGATGTGTACACGGAGTCGGCGCGCGAATTCGCAGAGCTTATCGGTAGCCGCGGACACTCCCTGGTGTGGGGCGGGTCGGATGTCGGGCTGATGAAGGTCGTGGCCGACGGCGTCCAGGGGGCCGGCGGACGGCTGGTGGGGATCTCCGTGGACTTCCTGCAGAACGTGGCGCGTACGGACGCCGACGAGATGGTCATCACCGCGACGCTGGCCGAGCGCAAGGCGCAACTGCTGGAGCGCGCCGACGCGTTCGTGATCATGGTGGGCGGCACGGGCACCCTGGACGAGGCCACGGAGATCCTCGAACTGAAGAAGCACGGGCTGCACGCCAAACCCGTGGTGCTGCTGAACACGGCGGGCTATTACGACGGGCTGCGGCAGCAGCTCGCACGCATGCAGACCGAGGGCTTCCTGCCGCTGCCGCTGTCCGAACTGGTCGCCTTCGCGGACGACGGCCCGGGCGCGCTGCGGCTGCTGGAGGCGTGAGAGCGACTGTGCCCGAACGGCGTTACGGCAGCGGCTGTTTGGCCACGGCGACTATTCGCGGTGCTCCGTTCTTTGGGGGACGGAAGTGAGTCCGAGAGTTCCTTTGGCCTGGTTGGGTGTGCGTGTCAGTGGGGCTGGTTACGGTCAGCCTTGTGAAGGCAGACATGGGGCGCATGTACCGGTTGTACCCGACCCGGGGCCACGAAGGGGTGCTGATCGGGTGGGGTCACACCGTGCGCGCCCTGTGGAACCTAGCCCTTGAGCAGCGTAGGTACGTGTGGGATCAGCGGAGGCACACGCTGCGGTCCGCCGAGCAGTGCAAGCATCTGACGGCCGCCCGCGCCGATTTGGACTGGATGGGGGATCTTCCAGCGCAGGCGGGGCAGCAGATTCTCCGTCACCTTGACCGGGCCTACGACAATTTCTGGAATCCCGAGCATCCGGCCAGGTTCCCGGCCAGGAAGAGGCGCGGACACCGATTGTCGATCCCGTTCCCGGGCCAGGCCGTAGAAGTCCGCAAGCTCAACCGGCACTGGGCCGAAGTGAGGTTGCCGAAGATCGGGTGGGTGCGGTTCCGGCTGTCCCGCGCGTTGCGTGGGACGATCCGGAACGCAACAGTCTCCCGCGACGGCAATGGCTGGCACATCAGCTTCGGTGTCCATACCGTCGCCACCGCTGCTGCGCCGAACGGGAAGCCGGGCTGCGGGGTGGACTTCGGCGTCGCCGCGTCCGCATACGTGTCCGACGAGAACGCGCCGCGCCTCATGCCGCCCTCGCTCACCAAGAACGAGAAGGCCAGGCTCAAGGCGCTTGAGCAGCGTAAAGCCCGGCAGCTCACGTACGCGAGGAAGCACCAGGGAGGCAAGTACAGCCGTCGCCTGCGGCACACGATCGCGGCCATCGGAAAACTCAGGACCCGGCAGGCCAATCGGCGTCAGGAATTCACGCACCAGCTCACCACCGACCTTGCCCAAAACCACGGCGTGATCGGTATTGAGGACCTGCGCGTGACGAGTATGACCGCCTCCGCCAAGGGCACCGCCGAAGCACCGGGCAGGAACGTCCGTCAAAAGGCAGGACTCAACAGGTCGATTCTTGACAACACCCCCGGCGAACGGCGCCGCCAACTTGAGTACAAGACCAGGCTGTACGGCTCCGTACTGGTCGCGGTGCCAGCGTTCCACACCTCCCAGACCTGCGCCGCCTGCGGCAAGGCCGATCCCGAATCCCGCAAGGGATACGGCAGGTTGTTCGCCTGTGCCCACTGTGGACACGAGGACGACGCCGACCACAACGCCTCGATCGAGATCGAGACCCGAGCCCGCCGAACGGGCGGCTCGGACATCAACAGCACGCGCAGCACCGCCAAGGTGCGAGTCCCGGCCACGAGCCGGAGGCGGACGCGTGAAACCCCGAAGCCCGCCAACGCGGACTGAAGGGAATCTCCCTGCTTTTCACAGGGAGAGGAATCGTCAATTGTTGTTGTACAGCCGCATCGTGAGCGTGCCGAACACCGCGATCAGCACCGCCGACGCGACGAGCGTCCAGCTGATCTCGGACGCGGGCCACTCGCCCTCCATCAGCCCTCGTACGGCCGCTACGAGATGGGTGACCGGGTTGACGTCGACGAACGCCTGCAGCCACCCGGGCATCGTCCTCGGCTCGACGAGGATGTTGCTGAGGAAGGTGAGCGGGAAGAGCACCATCATGCTGACGCCCATCACGGACTTCTCAGTGCGCAGCAGCAGCCCGAACATCGTCCACAGCCAGGAGAAGGCGAAGGAGAACGCCACCAGCAGTGCGATCCCCGCCAGTACGCCTGCCACGCCGCCGGCCGGGCGGAAACCGAGCACCAGTCCCACGGCCAGGATCACCAGCGAGGCCATGGTGTAGCGGAAGGCGTCACCGAGCAGATAGCCGACCATCGGCGCGGGCCGCCAGATCGGCAGCGTACGGAAACGGTCGAACACCCCTTTCTCGATGTCGGTGTTGACCGAGACGCCCGTGTACATGGTGGTCATCACGACGCTCATCACCATGATCCCCGGCAGCAGGAACTGCAGGTACTCGCTCGTCGAGCCCGCCAGCGCACCGCCGAAGAGGTACGTGAACATCAGCGTCATCATGATCGGGAACGCGGTGACGTCGAAGAGCTGCTCGGGCACGTGCTTGATCTTCAGCATCGCCCGCCAGCCGAAGGTCATGCAGACGGACAGCGCGCTCGGACGGGGCGGCCGCTCACCGGCGAGCAGCGCGGCCGGCAACCCGGCGGGCGGGGCCGCCAGGGGCGTGCCGCGGGCGGGTGTACGGGGCTGGGCGGGCGCGGTGCTCATCGTGTCGTCTCCTCGGCCGGGGCTGCTGCTCTGTTCCCGTCGTGCGCGGCGTCCTGCTCTGCGCCCCGCTGTGCGTCCTGCTCTGCGCCCCGCTGTGCGTCCTGCGCTGCGCCCTGCCTTGCGCCCTGCGCGGTGTCGTGTGCGGGGTGGTCGGTCAGGGCCAGGAAGACCTCGTCCAGGCTGGGCTGGCCCAGCGAGAAGTGGTCGACGGCGACCCCCGAACGCGTGAGTTCGGCCAGCGCGCGTGCGGCCTGCTCGGCCGCTCCGCGCTCCGTGCCGTCGCCCGGTACACGTGCGGTGAGCGCCACCGGGTCGCTGTCCGGCTGCACTTGGGCCGCCAGAGACTGCGAGAGGACCTTCCGTGCCTCCTCGCGCTGTCCGGCGTCACGCAGCCGCAGATGCACCGAGCCCGCGCCGACGGACGACTTCAACTGGCCCGGTGTGCCTTCGGCGATGACCCTGCCGTGGTCGATGACCGCGATACGGCCCGCGAGCTGGTCGGCCTCGTCCAGGTACTGCGTGGTCAGCAGCACCGTCGTCCCCTGTGCGACGACGGCGCGGACGATGTCCCAGACCTGGTTGCGGCTCCTCGGGTCCAGCCCGGTCGTCGGCTCGTCGAGGAAGAGCAGATCGGGGGTGTTGAGGATGCTCGCGGCGATGTCGATGCGCCGGCGCATGCCGCCCGAGTACTGCTTGACCTGACGCCGCGCCGCGTCGGCGAGCCCGAAGGCCTCCAGCAGCTGATCCGCCCGCTTGCGCGCGGCCGGCTTGGAGTGGCCGAGCAGGCGGGCCAGCAGCACGAGGTTCTCCGTGCCGGTCAGGTCCTCGTCGACGGATGCGTACTGCCCGGTGAGACTGACCCGGGCCCGTACGGCCTCCGCCTCGCGCACCACGTCGTGCCCGAAGACCCGGGCCTGCCCGCCGTCCGGACGCAGCAGCGTGGCCAGCATCTTCACGGCGGTGGTCTTGCCCGCGCCGTTCGGGCCGAGCACCCCGTAGACCGAACCGGCAGGGACGCGCAGGTCGATGCCGTCCACGGCCCGGTTGTCGCCGAAGACCTTCACCAGGCCCGACGTCTCGACCGCCGGGGTACCGGTGCCCTGCGGGCCGGTGGCCGGGGAGCCCGTCCTGTCTGCCGGCATCGCTGCCCTCCCGTTTCCGCGTCTCTCCCGGACGCCGCCCGTACGCGGGTGCCTCCGGCTCACAGCGATCAGACCGGGCCGGTGGCGGAAACTCATCGGTGGCGGGCGCGGACGGCCGGTTCACCGGGCCCGGTGCGACTGGGGGACGATGGGTGCATGGCAACGCATCTGATCACCGGTGCCGGCTCGGGCATCGGCGCCGCCGTCACGCGGCGGCTTCTCGACCGTGGCGACGAACTGTGGCTGCTGGCCCGCGACGCCGGACGCGCCGGCGAGCTGAGGGCCCGCTTCGAGGGCGCCCGCACGGTAGTCGGCGACCTCGGCGAACCGGAGCGGCTCTCGTGGGCCCTGAGCCAGCAGGACCTGCCGGACCGGCTGGACTCGCTGCAGCACATCGCGGGCGTCGTCGAGCTGGGCGAAGTCGGCGAACTGAGCGCCAAGGTCTGGAACCACACCCTGGCCGCCAACCTCGTAGCGCCCGTCGAGCTGACGCGTCTGCTGCTGCCCCAGCTGCGGCTCGCCCGCGGGCACGTCCTCTTCGTCAACTCCGGCGCGGGGCTGCGGGCCAACCCGCAGTGGTCCGCGTACGCCGCGAGCAAGCACGGGCTGAAGGCCCTCGCGGACGCCCTGCGCGCCGAGGAGAGCGGCAACGGTCTGCGCGTCACGTCGGTCTACCCCGGGCGGACGGCGACGCCCATGCAGGAGAAGGTGCACCGGCAGGAGGGCAAGGAGTACGACCCCGGCAAGTGGATCAGCCCCGAGGCCGTCGCGACGACGCTGCTGACGGCGCTGGACATGCCGCGTGACGCGGAGGTCACCGATCTGACGGTCAGGCCGGGCGCATGAGCGCGGCGCGCGCCGTGTGGGGCCCGGCCGCCGCCACCGGCATCGGTTCGATGCCCGGTGAGGACGCGCGCGAGGCGGCTCGTACGGTCACCGGCACCCTGGAGGCCTTCCCCTTCCTCGCGGAGCTGCCCGCACGCGGCCCCGGCGCGGACATGACGGGACGCACCGTAGGTCTGCTGGCCGAGCTGTACGCGCATCTGGAGCCCAGCGGCTGGCGGATCAGCGACCGGCCGGGCCGCGACACCAGGCGTGCGCGGTCGTGGCTGGGCGAAGACCTGGACGCGATGGAGGAGTTCACGCAGGGGGACGCGGGCGGCCTGCGCGCCCTGAAGGTCTCCGCGGTCGGGCCCTGGACGCTGGCCGCGACCCTGGAGCGGCGCAACGGCGAGGCGGTGCTCGGCGACGCCGGCGCGTGCCGGGACGTCACGGCGTCCCTCACCGAGGGCCTGCGGGCCCACCTCGCGGACGTACGGCGCAGGGTGCCCGGCGCCCGTCCCGTACTGCAGCTCGACGAGCCGCTGTTGACGGCCGTGCTGCTCGGCCGGGTGCCGACCGCCAGCGGCTACCGCAGTCACGGCGCCGTCGACCGGGCGGTCGCCGAGGGGGCGCTGCGGGAGATCACCGAGGCGTGCCGGGCGGAAGAGGTGCCCGTGATCGTGCACTCGTGCGCGCCGCGGCCGCCCTTCGGGCTGCTGCGCCGGGCGGGCGTCGCCGGCGTCTCGTTCGACGCGCGTCTGCTCACCGAGGGTGAGGACGAAGCGATCGGCGAGGCCGTCGAGGCAGGCACGGTGCTCTTCGCCGGTGTCGTGCCGGGAGCCGGGCCGGACGGGGGCGGACTGTCGGACCCTGCCGGTAGCGTCAGTGGTGTCAGGTCGCTGTGGCGCAGGCTCGGGCTGTCCCCGGCCCTCCTCACGGAGTCGGTCGTGGTCACCCCGGCCTGCGGTATGGCGGGCGCCTCGCCCGCGTATGCGCGTGAAGCGCTCGCCCACTGCGTCCGGGCGGCGAGATCCCTCGCCGACGACCCTGAGTGACGGGAGGACGAGACGGTGGCCCGCAATGAGCGAAGGCCGGCGCCCGCCGATGCGCGCGAGCAGCATCAGCGCCTGGCCGAGCAGATCGAGGAGCACCGCTTCCGCTACTACGTGCGGGACGCACCGGTCGTCAGCGACGCCGAATTCGACCGGCTGCTGCGTGAGCTGGAGGGCCTGGAGGCGGAGCATCCGGACCTGGTCACGCCCGATTCGCCGACGCAGAAGGTCGCCGGGCAGTACGAGACGGAGTTCACCGAAGTCGCCCACCGCGAGCGGATGCTGTCCCTGGACAACGCCTTCGACGACGGGGAGCTGGAGGAGTGGGCGGAGCGCATCGCGCGTGAACTGGAGGGCGTGGAGTACCACTTCCTGTGCGAGCTGAAGATCGACGGCCTGGCGGTCAATCTGACGTACGAGCACGGCAGGCTCACCCGCGCGGCCACCCGCGGCGACGGGCGCACGGGCGAGGACATCACGCCCAACATCCGCACGATCGCCGACATCCCCGAGCGTCTGAGCGGCAGTCGCGTCCCGGAGCTGGTCGAGGTCCGCGGTGAGGTCTTCTTCCCGATGGAGCGTTTCGAGGAGCTCAACGCCCGCCTGGTCGAGGGAGGCGACAAGCCGTTCGCCAACCCGCGGAACGCCGCCGCGGGTTCGCTGCGCCAGAAGGACCCGAAGGTGACGGCCACCCGTCCGCTGCGGATGGTGGTGCACGGAATCGGCGCCCGCGAGGGCTTCGACACCCCGAGCCTCAGCCATGCCTACGGGCTGCTGCGCGAGTGGGGCCTGCCCACCTCGCAGTACCCGAAGGTGGTGGAAGGGCTCGCGGGCGTCCGCGAGTTCATCGCCTATTACGGCGAGCACCGCCACTCCGTGGCGCACGAGATCGACGGCGTCGTGGTGAAGCTGGACGAGGTGCGGCTGCAGGGGCGCCTGGGCTCCACTTCGCGTGCGCCGCGCTGGGCCATCGCGTGGAAGTACGCCCCGGAGGAGGTGAACACGAAGCTGGCCGACATCCGCGTCGGCGTCGGCCGTACGGGCCGAGTCACGCCGTACGCGGTGGTGGAGCCGGTGACCGTGGCCGGCTCCGAGGTCGAGTTCGCCACGCTGCACAACCAGGAGGTCGTCAGGTCCAAGGGCGTCCTCATCGGGGACACGGTCGTGCTGCGCAAGGCGGGCGACGTCATCCCGGAGATCCTGGGGCCGGTCGCCGATCTTCGGGACGGCAGCGAGCGCGAGTTCGAGATGCCCGCGCACTGCCCCGACTGCGGTACGGCACTGCGCCCCATGAAGGAGGGCGACATCGATCTGCGCTGTCCCAACGCGCGTTCGTGTCCTGCCCAGTTGAGGGAGCGGCTGTTCTATCTGGCGGGCCGCAAGTGCCTGGACGTCGAGCACTTCGGCTATGTGGTGGCCACGGCGCTGACCCAGCCGCTGGAGCCGGCCGAGCCGCCGTTGAAGGACGAGGGCGGCCTCTTCGACCTGAAGGTCGAGGATCTGCTGCCCATCAAGTCCTTCGTCCTGGACACCGACAGCGGTCTGGCCAAGCGCGATCCCGAGACCGGCGAGGAGAAGGTCGTCACCCTCTTCGCCAACCAGAAGGGCGAGCCGCGCAAGAACACGCTGGCGATGCTGGAGAACATCCAGGCCGCCAAGGGGCGTCCGCTCGCAAGGATCATCACCGGGCTGTCCATCCGGCATGTGGGGCCGGTGGCCGCAGAGGCGCTGGCCCGCGAGTTCCGGTCCCTGGACCGGATCGCCGAGGCCGGTGAGGAGGAGCTGGCGGCGACCGAGGGCGTCGGGCCGACCATCGCCGCCTCGCTGAAGGCGTGGTTCGCGGAGGACTGGCACCGCGAGATCGTCGACCGGTGGCGTGCCGCGGGCGTACGGATGGAGGAGGAGGGCTCCGCCGATTCGGGCCCGAGACCGCTGGAAGGGATCACCGTCGTGGTCACCGGGACGCTCGCGACGCTCACAAGGGACAGCGCGAAAGAGGCCCTCCAGGAACGGGGCGCGAAAGTGACCGGATCTGTTTCGAAGAAGACCGGGTTCGTGGTGGTGGGAGAGAGCCCTGGGTCCAAATACGACAAGGCCGTCCAGTTGAAGGTGCCTATTTTGGACGATGACGGCCTCGCCGTTCTTCTGGAGCAAGGCCCGGACGCCGCGCGCGAAGTGGCCGAAAAGCACCCCGAACAGGGCACTGAGGGCTAGTCAAGTCATCCCAGTTTTCCCGCTGTTGTGTGCCCGTCACAGGTGTCCCATGCGTTTACGCCCGGGTATGCACTCAGAAGCCGCACTGTTATCGGCTGTTGTGCGCGAAAGGGGCTGGATCAGCCGGGTCGCGCACAGCCAACCCCGGCCGATCGCTGCCCTGGAGGCGGTGTGCGGCCTACTGTTGATGTGTGTGCCTGATTTGGGGAAGCAGGCACGGACGGCCGGCGGAGGGACGGGCATGCAGGAATTTCCTGGGGGCCACGGCCCCCCGTACTCCAGCCTGCCCGACGGCACGAGCGGCAGTACGGGGTCCACGGGCGGAGCGGAGGACGTTCCGTGGGTGCAGCGCCTGGCAGCGCTGCGGGTGCCCGGACTGCCGTCGCTCGTCGTCGTCGGAGCGGGCCTCGCTCTCGGTTCGGGCATCTTCCGGGTCGTGACGGACGGCAGAGCCCTCTTCCCGGACGCGGTCACGGGCTGGTCGCTCGCGGTGCTCACGGGCCTGATCGTCGGTCACCTCATCGCGCTCGGACGTGACCGCTGGTGGAGCGGCACCGGCTCGGGTGCCGCGCTGACTCTGGCCATCCTGCTGCTCTACGGCTGGGCGCCGGCCGTGCTGGTCAGCCTCGCCGTGGTGGTGCTGGTGGGTGCCGTGCGCCGGCACCGCTGGAGGCAGGCGGTGGTGCAGGGCGCCGTCGACATCCTCGGCATCGGGGCGGCGGCGCTGTCCCTGGCCGCCGTGGGCGTGCGCCCGTCCGTCGCGAATCCCTGGAAGCCCGCCGACTGGGGCTACTTCGCGCTCCCAGAGGTCGTCCTGGCGGCCTTCGCCTATCTCCTGGTCACACGCGTCCTGCTGTGGTTCTCGCACGCCCCGCGCAAGACGGGGCTGCCCACCGCGCTGCGCAGGGCACTGATGCGGCAGGGGCTCGTGGCCGTCGCGCTGCTGGGCATATCACCGCTGATAACGGTGGTCGCCGCGTATCGCCCGATACTGCTGCCGCTGTTCGCGGTGCCGCTCATCGCTGTGGACTCGACGCTGTGGATCGCCCGCGTCCGCGCCGAGGAGGCGCTGCGCGACCCGCTGACGGGTCTGCCCAACCGGCAGTGGCTGCTGGAGCGCACCTGGTCGGCGCTGGACGAGGCCGAACGTACCGAGGCCCGCTCCGCGCTGGTCCTCATCGACCTCGACCGCTTCCGTTCCGTCAACGACACCCTCGGCCATCTCGCGGGCGACAGGCTGCTGTTGAAGATCGCAGAACGGCTGCGCGCGGAGCTGCCGCGCGGTGCGGAGGCGGCCCGGCTCGGCGGCGACGAGTTCGCCGTGCTGATTCCGCTGGCCGACTCCACCACCAGCGCGATGCGCGCCGCCCGCACCCTGGTCTCCGCGCTGGGCTCGCCACTGGACCTGGACGGGCTGACGCTCGTCCTGGAGGCCAGCGCGGGCGTCGCCGTCTTCCCGGAGCACGCACGCGAGGCGGAAGGGCTGCTGCGCCGCGCGGACGTGGCGATGTACGAGGCGAAGCGCGACCGTACGGGCGTCGAGGTCTACGAGGCGACGCGCGACGGCAACACCCCCGACAGGCTCGGCCTGCTGGCGGACCTGCGCCGCGCACTCGACGCGGGCGAGGTCGAGCTGCACTACCAGCCCAAGGTCGGCTTCGACGGCGTCGTCTCCGGCCTGGAGGCGCTGGTGCGGTGGGTCCATCCCGAGCGCGGGCGCGTCCCCCCGGACGAGTTCATCGCGATAGCCGAGACGTCTGGGCTGATGCCACGGCTCACGGAGTACGTGCTGGAGACGGCCCTCGCGCAGGTCTCCCGCTGGCGCTCCGACGGGCTCATGGTGCCGGTCGCCGTCAACGTCTCGCCCCGCGACGTCCACGCACCCGGCTTCGCGGGCGCCGTCGCCGGACGCCTCGCCCGGCACGGAGTCCCCGCCGGCGCGCTCCAGTTGGAGATCACCGAGCACGTGCTGCTGGAGGACCCGCACCGCGCCGCCGACACGCTCGCCGCGCTGGCCGGGCACGGCGTGAAGATGTCCCTGGACGACTTCGGCACCGGCTACTCCTCGCTCGTACACCTGCGGCGGCTGCCGGTGAGCGAGCTGAAGATCGACCGCTCCTTCGTCGCCAGGCTCGCGGTCGACGCGGAGGACGCGGAGATCGTGCGCTGCACCGTCGATCTGGCGCATTCGCTGGGCCTGCTGGTCGTGGCCGAGGGCGTGGAGGACGACGAGACCTGGGAGCGGCTGCGCGACCTGGGCTGCGACGCGGTGCAGGGGTGGCTGGTGGCGGCCGCGATGCCGCCCGACGAGACGACGGCGTGGCTGCGGGCGCGGGACGGTGTCCCGCACTCCCTGGAACGCGCCCGTCCGCAGCCGCAGTTGGAATGCGGCCCGTCTGCCTCGACCGCGGCCTCGACCCGCCAGCACCCCGGCTCCGGGGGCGGCACCTCCCGCACCTCGGGCCCGCCGACCAAACCGACCCAGTCCCACGACGCGAATCGCCCTACGGGGTGGCAGCCGGTCCAGTAACGGCCTCCCTCCCGGCCGCGTGCAGCTCCGGGGCGTGCCCTCCGGGCAGCGGTGCGCGGCCCCGCGGGGGGATGCCGGGGTGCCGCGGGCGGTATGCCGGGGTGCCGTGCCGGCGGCCGTCTCCGGAGGCCCGGACGCTCCCCCACCTTCAGTGGGACAGCCATGCCGAGCCCCCAGCCGAGAAGGCTGCCCGGCTCCTCATGAGGTGGGCCGGCGCGTGCGTGGGCACCCGGCATCGCAGACGACCACCGGAGCCGGGATGGAGGAACTGGCATGGCAAGGCTGCAGGCCGAGGACGAGGACTTGATCGTCCGGCTGTCATGGTGGGAGAAGGCCGCCGCGCGGCACGGCAATGTCAAGGTGCCGCTCGCAGAGATACGCCGGGTGGTGGTCGAGCGCGATTGGTGGCGTGCGCTGCGCGGAGTGGCCTCCCGAGGGGTTTCGGTCCCTGGCGGACTGTACGTGGGGACCCGCCGGCACGACCGTGAGTGGGAATTCGTAGCCCTCAGACGCCACGAGCCGTCCGTCCGCGTCGAGCTTTGGCCGGAGTCGCCGTTCAGCCTCATCGCCGTGTCCGCGGCCGACCCCGAGGCCACAGCGGAGTGGCTGAGCGGTCTTGCCCCTGACCTCGACGCTGCTCACGCGGTGACCAGGCGGTAGCGGGTGGTTGCAGGCCTTCAGGCCGCCTCCACACCGCCTGCTCAGGCAGTTCCTCCGCGGTCCTGACCCTCGTCGTCCCGGCCCTTGTCGTCCTGGCCCTCGCCGTCCTCGTCCACGATCTCGGCCTCGACGACATCTTCCCGGTCCGCGTCCTCCCGGCTCTCGTCCCGCTCGGTGCCGGCGGCGGATGTGCCGGTTCCGGATGCCCCCGGGGTGGCAGTCGACGCGTAGATCGCCTGGCCCAGCTTCTGGCTGACCGTGGCCGCCTTCTCGGTCGCGGTGCGGACGGCCTCGGTGTCCTCGCCCTTCAGGCTCTCCTTCACCTCCGCCAGGGCCGTCTCGACGTCGTCCTTGACGTCCGCCGGGACCTTGTCCCCGCTGTCCCTGAGGAGCTGCTCGGTCTGATAGGTCAGCTGCTCGGCCTGGTTGCGGGTCTCCGCGTCCTCGCGGCGCTCGTGGTCCTCCTGCGCGTACTGCTCGGCGTCGCGCACCATGCGGTCGATGTCTTCCTTCGCCAGCGAGGAGCCCCCGGTGACGGTCATCTTCTGCTCCTTGTCGGTGCCGAGGTCCTTGGCGGAGACGTGGATGATGCCGTTGGCGTCGATGTCGAAGGTGACCTCGATCTGCGGCATCCCGCGGGGTGCGGGCGGCAGGCCGGTGAGCTCGAACATGCCGAGCTTCTTGTTGGACGCCGCCATCTCGCGCTCGCCCTGGTAGGCCTGCACGCTGACCGACGGCTGGTTGTCGGCTGCCGTGGTGAAGACTTCCGAGCGACGGGTGGGAACGGTGGTGTTCCGCTCGATGAGCTTGGTCATGATGCCGCCCTTGGTCTCTATGCCAAGGGACAGCGGGGTGACGTCCAGCAGCAGGACGTCCTTGACCTCGCCCTTCAGCACTCCGGCCTGGAGGGAGGCGCCGATCGCCACGACCTCGTCCGGGTTGACGCCCTTGTGCGGGTCCTTGGTGGTCACTTCCTTGACCAGCTCGGTCACGGCGGGCATCCGGGTGCAGCCGCCGACCAGGATCACGTGGTCGACGTCGGAGACCTTGATCCCTGCATCCTCCACGGCCTGGTGGAACGGGCCCTTGCAGCGTTCCAGGAGGTCGCTCGTCAGCTGCTGGAACTGGGCGCGGGTGAGCTTCTCGTCCATGTGCAGCGGCCCCTCGGCGGATGCCGTGAGGTAGGGCAGGTTGACGGCCGTCTCCGTCGCCGCGGACAGTTCGATCTTGGCCTTCTCCGCGGCCTCGCGCAGCCGCTGAACGGCCATCTTGTCCTTGGACAGGTCGATGCCGTATCCGTCCTTGAACCGCTTGACCAGGTGATCGACGATGCGCTGGTCCCAGTCGTCGCCGCCCAGGCGGGTGTCTCCGGACGTGGACTTCACCTCCACGATTCCCTCGCCGATCTCCAGCAGCGACACGTCGAAGGTGCCGCCCCCGAGGTCGAAGACCAGAACCGTCTGGTCGTTCTCCTTGTCCAGCCCGTAGGCCAGGGCGGCGGAGGTGGGTTCGTTGATGATCCGCAGTACGTTCAGGCCGGCGATCTCGCCTGCTTCCTTGGTGGCGGTCCGCTGGGCGTCGTTGAAGTAGGCGGGCACCGTGACGACGGCATCGCTCACCTCCTCGCCGAGAAAGGCCTCCGCGTCGCCCTTGAGCTTCTGCAGCACCCGCGCGGAGATCTCCTGTGCGGTGTACTGCTTGCCGTCGATCCCGCCTGTCTCCGGGAAACGCCAGTCCGCCTCTCCCACATGGCGTTTGACCGACCGGGCGGTGCGCTCGGTGTTGGTGACGGCCTGCCGCTTGGCAGGCTCGCCGACCAGCACCTCGCCGCTCTTGGCGAAGGCCACGACCGACGGCGTGGTGCGGGAGCCCTCGTTGTTGGCGATGACCGTGGGCTCCCCGCCCTCCAGAACAGAGACCACCGAGTTCGTCGTACCGAGGTCGATACCGACTACGCGTCCCATCGCTGACCTCCTCATCGGTCCTGCAGGCACAGCGGCCATGTCCTGGTTGCCTCACTTACTGGCATAAAACCCGATTGGGGCAGAGTCAAGACGCGAGCCGCCTGCCTGCGGCTTCCAGGTGAGCGCCCGGATCGCGCAGGGCGGACGCCGCCGGCTGCGGACCCGGCCCCGGTCCGCTGGAGATGACCGTACGAGCCCGGCCGGGCGGGCGGACCTCCTCCCGCCGGACGACGCGGCGCAGAACGGGCCGTGGATACCCTGCGGGCGAGGGACGACGACAACTGGGGGCTTACGTGGCGCTGTTCGGGAACGCACACACCATCGATCCGGGGAAGGCGCAGCAGGAGTACGGGCGTCTGCTCGGGCGGACCGAGCAGGTGCACGCCGCGTTCATGCTGATACGCGACACCATCCTCTTCACCGACCGGCGGCTGATCCTCGTCGACAAACAGGGCATGACCGGCAAGAAGGTGGAGTACCACTCCGTTCCGTACAGGAGCATCTCGCACTTCTCGGTGGAGACGGCAGGGACCTTCGATCTCGACGCGGAGCTGAAGATCTGGATCTCCGGCGATCCCACTCCTGTCCAGAAGACCTTCACCAAGGGCGTCGACATCTACGAAGTGCAGGCCGTGCTCACGGAGTTCGTGGCGCGCTGACCCCTACGCCTTCGGCTGGCGCCTGTACGGCCTTCCCCCTGGAAGCCAGTTTCGGAACCAGCACTCAACAGGCCGTGGTTCAGGGGTGGTTGGAGTGCTCGTACTGGGGCAGCCGGACCCGATGACCACGATGGGGGAGTCGCCGAACCGGCGGGGACGGGGTGGGACGCGCAGGCGGTGGTTCCGGGAAACTAAAGCGTGATTTGTGGCCGACACAGGCCTCAAGGAGTGTGTTCCGTGTGGTCGGCCGTAAATCATGCCTTCCCGGAGCCGCCGCCGGAGCGGCACGCCCCCGGCACCAGCACGGACGTGCGCGCGCCCGCACCCCCAAGGCGAACCGCACCCGCACCCCCGGAGGCGAACCGCACCCGCACCCCCGGAGGCGGAAACCGCCCGCGGCACGGCCCCGGCCGCAAGAGCCATAGGATTGGGCTCGGAAAATCCAACACTCACCCAGAGGACCGCTGCATGCCTGGCATCTCGCGCGAGGAGGTCGCCCACCTCGCCCGGCTGGCGCGCCTGGAGCTGAAGGACGAAGAGCTGGATCACTTCGCCGGTCAGCTCGACGACATCATCGGTGCTGTCGCCACCGTCTCCGACGTCGCCAACGAGGACGTACCGCCGACCTCTCACCCGCTGCCGCTCACCAACGTCATGCGCCCGGACGTCGTGCGTCCCGGCTTGACCCCCGAGCAGGCGCTCTCGGGCGCCCCCGCACAGGAACAGCAGCGTTTCAAGGTGCCGCAGATCCTGGGGGAGGACTGAACCATGGCCGATCTGACCAGACTGACCGCGGCGCAGACCGCGGAGAGGATCGCGAACGGCGAGGTCACCGCCGTCGAGGTCGCCGAGGCACATCTCGCCCGTATCGACGCCGTGGACGAGAAGGTGCACGCCTTCCTGCACGTCGACCGGGAGCGCGCGCTCGCCCAGGCCCGCGAGGTCGACGAGAAGCGCGCACGCGGTGAGCGGCTCGGCCCGCTGGCCGGTGTGCCGGTGGCCGTGAAGGACCTCTTCACCACCGAGGGCGTGCCCACGACGGTCGGTTCGAAGATCCTCGAAGGCTGGATCCCGCCGTACGACGCGACTGTCGTGCGGAAGCTGAAGGAGGCGGACCTCGTCATCCTCGGCAAGACCAACATGGACGAGTTCGCCATGGGGTCCTCCACCGAGAACAGCGCGTACGGACCGTCCGGCAACCCCTGGGACCTGACCCGCGTTCCGGGCGGCTCCGGCGGCGGTTCCTCCGCGGCGATCACCGCGTACGAGGCGCCGCTGGCCATCGGCACCGACACCGGCGGTTCCATCCGCCAGCCGGCCGCCGTCACGGGCACCGTGGGTGTGAAGCCGACCTACGGCGGGGTCTCCCGCTACGGCATGGTCGCCTTCTCTTCCTCCCTCGACCAGGCGGGCCCCTGCGCCCGTACGGTCCTGGACGCGGCGCTGCTGCATGCCGTCATCGCGGGCCACGACGAGCTGGACTCCACCTCCATCGACCAGCCCGTCCCGGACGTGGTCACGGCCGCCCGCAACGGCGACGTGGCCGGCCTGCGGATCGGCGTCGTCAAGGAGTTCCGCGGCGAGGGCTACCAGGCGGGCGTGCTCCAGCGCGTCGACGAGACCGTGGAGCTGCTGCGTGAGCTGGGCGCCGAGGTCGTCGAGGTCTCCTGCCCGTCCTTCACGAAGGCGCTGGCGGCGTACTACCTGATCGCGCCCTCCGAGTGCTCCTCCAACCTCGCCCGCTTCGATGCGATGCGCTACGGCCTGCGGGTGGGCGACGACGGCACGCACTCCGCCGAGGAAGTCACCGCCCTGACCCGGGAGGAGGGCTTCGGCGACGAGGTCAAGCGCCGCGTCATGCTGGGCACTTACGCGCTCAGCTCCGGCTACTACGACGCGTACTACGGCTCGGCCCAGAAGGTCCGCACGCTCATCACCCGTGACTTCGAGCGTGCCTTCGGCGAGGTGGACGTGCTGGTCTCGCCGACGACCCCGACCACGGCCTTCCCGATCGGCGAGCGCGCCGACGACCCGATGGCCATGTACCTGGCCGACCTGTGCACCATCCCGTCCAACCTGGCCGGGAACGCCGCCATGTCCGTACCGTGCGGCCTCGCCGGCGAGGACGGCCTCCCCGTGGGGCTGCAGATCATCGCCCCGGCCATGGCCGATGACCGTCTCTATCGTGTCGGAGCGGCCCTGGAAGCCGCTCACCAGGCACGTTGGGGGCACCCGCTGCTTGAGGAGGCACCGTCGCTGTGAGTGGAAAGCTGCAGAAGGCCAAGGGGTTCAAGAAGTCCCGTACCGGGATGTACGTGTCCATCGCGGCCTCCCTCTTCGGGGTGGTCGGCACCGTCAAGCGCGGCAGGGAGGCCCGCCGCGAGGGCGACACGCTCCAGCTGATCGACGTAGCCGTCTCGGCGGCGGGCATCGTCACGGGCGTCGCACTGCTCGTACGGGAGCTGCGGCGCGGCGAGCTCCACGATGTCCTCGCGGACGACTGAGAGGCGAAATTTCCGTGACCGTCACTGAACTGGTGCCGTACGAGGACGCGTTGGCGGCCTATGACCCCGTCATGGGGCTGGAGGTGCACGTCGAACTCGGTACCGCGACGAAGATGTTCTGCGGCTGTTCCACGACGCTCGGCGCGGACGCCAACAGCCAGACCTGCCCGACCTGTCTGGGGCTGCCCGGCGCCCTGCCCGTCGTCAACGCGACGGGCGTCGAGTCCGCCGTCCGTATCGGTCTCGCGCTCAACTGCGAGATCGCGGAGTGGTGCCGCTTCGCGCGGAAGAACTACTTCTACCCGGACATGCCGAAGAACTTCCAGACCTCCCAGTACGACGAGCCGATCGCCTTCGACGGCTATCTCGACGTACAGCTGGAGGACGGCGAGGTCTTCCGCGTCGAGATCGAGCGCGCGCACATGGAGGAGGACACCGGCAAGTCGACGCACATCGGCGGCGCCACGGGCCGCATCCACGGCGCCTCCCACTCGCTGCTCGACTACAACCGCGCCGGGATCCCGCTCATCGAGATCGTCACCAAGCCGATCGAGGGCGCGGGGGAGCGCGCGCCCGAGGTCGCGAAGGCGTACGTCGCCGAACTGCGGGAGCTCATCAAGGCGTTGGGGGTCTCAGAGGCCCGCATGGAGATGGGCCAGATGCGCTGCGACGTCAACCTGTCGCTGCGTCCCAAGGGTGAGAAGGCCTTCGGCACGCGCAGCGAGACGAAGAACGTCAACTCGCTGCGCAGCGTGGAGCGTGCGGCCCGGTTCGAGGTCCAGCGCCACGCGGCCGTGCTGGACGCCGGCGGAAAGATCGTCCAGGAGACGCGGCACTTCCACGAGGACGACGGCAGCACGACCTCCGGCCGGGTCAAGGAGGAGGCGGAGGACTACCGCTACTTCCCGGAGCCGGACCTGGTGCCGGTGGCGCCCTCGCGCGAGTGGGTCGAGGAGCTGCGTGCCGGGCTGCCCGAACTGCCGCGTCTGCGCCGCAACCGGCTGCGGGAGGAGTGGGGCATCTCACAGCACGAGATGCAGTCCGTTCTGAACGCGGGGGCCGTCGGTCTCATCGTCGCGACGGTCGACGCGGGCGCCCCCGCCGACCAGGCCCGCAAGTGGTGGATGGGCGAACTGGCCCGCCGCGCCAACGAGTCGGGCACCGAACTCGCGGACCTGCCCATCGGCCCGGAGGACGTCGCCCGGGTCTGCGCGCTCGTCGAGGAGGGCTCGCTCAACGACAAGCTCGCGCGGCAGACCATCGAGGGTGTGCTGGACGGCGAGGGCACGCCGGACGAGGTCGTCGAGAGGCGCGGCTTGAAGGTCGTCTCGGACGAGGGCGCGCTCGGAGCCGCGGTGGACGAGGCCATCGCCGGCAACGCCGACATCGCGGAGAAGATCCGCGGCGGGAAGGTGCAGGCCGCCGGCGCACTGGTCGGTGCGGTCATGAAGGCCACGCGCGGCCAGGCGGACGCGGCGCGCGTGCGCGAGCTGATCCTGGAGAAGCTCGGCGTCGAGGGCTGAGCGTGGGCGCGCCTGGCGCGCAGGAGTCCCGGGCAACGGCAACGGGGGCGGCCCGCACGGGCCGCCCCCGTTACCGTTGCACCGCGCCGCCGTTGCGCGCGGCGGCGGCGGCGACGGGTCCGCGCTCGTCGGGCTCGTGCCTCGTCGTCGGCCGACAGCCCTCTGGGGACGCGGCGCCGCCGTTGCGCGCCCGCGACGAATCGATGCGTTGAGCGCGGCCGAGGACCGCTGCGGTGGCTCCGACGCGGCCGGGATGTCGCCAGGCGTACGTCGTCGGGGCGCCGTTCGGCAGGGTTCGGCGCGGACGTTTCCGCGGCGCGGAGCCCGCGGGTTGCCAGGGGTGCTGCTCCGTCGGCGGCGGGGTGCAGGGGCTGAGCCCTGCCGGGGTGCGGGCGGAGCCCCCGGCACGCACATTCTTCGCGCCCGCACACGGTCCCGCGCCCGGTAGCCGTACGGGATGACCTGCCGTAACGCCAGGGTGGAGGCCCGTTTGTGGCCATGAACACAAAGGTGGCAAAGGATCTTCTTCCGGTGTCACTCTGCCAGGACGGAACATCACGACATCATCACGATGTGTCCCCTCGGCCTAGCAGCCTGGGGACCCCCACACCCCGCTCGCCCGCTCGGCACCGTACGGAACGCCCGACCCGGGGAGACCGCCCAACGCCCCATCTCACCGGGAAGAGGTCGAAGCACCTATGACGGCTATCGCTCGCTGGTGCCTGCGCCGCCGTCTTGCCGTGATCCTTCTCTGGTGCGCCGTCCTGGTGGGCGTCGGCGCCTCCGCCCTCTTCTCCGGTTCGGCGTTCTCGAACCAGTACGACGTACCGGGCACCGAGTCCGGGCGCGCCAACACGCTGATCAGCGAGAGCTTCCCCGGCCGTGACGGCGACAGCGACACCGTCGTCTGGCACACCGGCAAGGGCACCGACGCGTCCACGGACAAGGTCCGGGACACGCAGGTCGAGAAGACCATGGACCGGACCCTGAAGGACATCGCGGATCTGCCCGGGGTCGCATCCGTCCAGAGTCCCTACGGCAGTCCCGGCGCCGGCGACCGCGGCGAGCAGCAGGACCGCATCAGCCGCGACGGCCGCACCGCCTACGCCACGGTGACCTTCGACGCCGCCGTCGAGAAGCTCGACAAGAAGGACGTGGAACGCGTCGTCGAGACCGCGCAGGGCGCGGGCGAGGACGTGCCGGGCATGGACGTAGAACTCGGCGGTCCCGGCATCGCGGTGACCGAGAAGCAGGAAGGCCATCTCAGCGAGGCCGTCGGCATCGCCGTGGCGGCCGTCGTGCTGCTGATCGCATTCGGCTCGCTGGCGGCGATGCTGCTGCCCCTTGTGACGGCGCTGGTCAGCGTCGGCACGGCCATCCTCGGCATCGGGCTGCTCAGCCATGTGATGACGGTGGCCGACTTCGCGCCGATGCTCGGCACGCTCATCGGGCTCGGCGTCGGGATCGACTACGCCCTCTTCATCGTCACCAGACACCGCCGCGGCCTGAAGGAGGGCATGCCCGTCGAAGAGGCGGCGGAGCGGGCCGTCGCATCGGCGGGCCGGGCCGTCGTGTTCGCGGGAGTGACGGTGTGCATAGCCCTGCTGGGCATGCTGGTGCTGCGGCTGAGCTTCCTGAACGGGGTCGCCGTCGCCGCCTCGCTCACCGTCGTGCTCGCCGTGCTGTCGTCGGTGACGCTCGTGCCGGCGCTGCTGGGCGTCATCGGCAAACGGGCACTCAGCAGGCGGGAGCGGCGCAGGCTCGCCGAGCACGGGCCGGACGTACCCGCCGACCTGCACTCCGAGGAGGACGCCGGCGGGACCACCGGCGGTGCCGGCAGTACCGGCAGTACCGGAAGCAACGACAGCAACGGCAGCACCACCGGAGGCCGCCGTCGCCGTGCCTCTGTGGCTGCGCGCTGGTCGTCCTTCGTGGCGCGTCACCCGCGGCTGCTCGGCGGTATCGCCGCCGTGGTGATGGTCGTGCTGGCGGTGCCCGTGACCGGACTCCAGCTGGGCACGTCCGACCAGGGCAGCAACCCGGGTACGGCCACCACCCGGCAGGCGTACGACCTGCTCTCGGACGGGTTCGGGCCGGGAACCAACGGGCCGCTCACGCTCGTCGGCGAGATCGACGACGCCAAGGCGAAGCTCGAATTCGAGAAGCTGCCCGGCGAGCTGCGCGACGTCCAGGGCGTCGCACACGTCTCCGGAGGGGAGCTGAACGCCGGCGGCAGCACGGGCGTCATCACCGTCGTACCGGAGAGCGGACCGCAGGCCGAGAGCACTTCGCAGCTCGTGGACGACCTGCGCAAGGACGTACTGCCCGAGGCGACCGGCTCCAGCTCGCTCGACATGCAGGTGGGCGGAGTGACCGCCGCGCACGACGACTTCGCCTCCGTGATCCTCGGCAAGCTGCCGCTCTTCGTCGGCGTCGTCGTCTCGCTCGGCTGTGCGCTGCTCCTCGTCGCCTTCCGGAGCATCGGGATTCCGCTCAAGGCGGCGCTGATGAACGTGATGGCGGTGGCCGCCGCCTGCGGAGTCGTCGTCGCCGTCTTCCAGTGGGGATGGGGCAGCGGCCTGATGGGGCTCGGCGGCTCCGGCCCGATAGAACCGTTCCTGCCAGTGATCATGGTCTCCGTGCTCTTCGGCCTGTCGATGGACTACCAGGTCTTCCTCGTCAGCCGGATGTACGAGGAGTGGCGTCTGACGGGCGACAACTGCAGATCCGTACGCGTCGGACTGGCGGAGACGGGACGGGTGATCAACTCCGCCGCCGTGATCATGATCGCGGTCTTCGGAGCGTTCGTGCTCAGCGGCGACAGGATCATCGCGATGTTCGGCATCGGCCTCGCGGCGGCCGTCGCGCTGGACGCGTTCGTGCTGCGCACGCTTCTCGTGCCGGCCCTGATGCACATGCTGGGCAGCGCCAACTGGTGGCTTCCACGGTGGATGGACCGGTGGCTCCCGCGCATCAGCATCGAGCCCGAGGCCGTCCCCGAAACCGTGCCCGAAACGGTGCCCGAAGGGGTGCCGGAACCGGTGGGCGCAGGCGTCGGCGCGACGGTTCCCGCCCAGCGGTTCCGGACTCTCATCGGACTCTCAGAAACGGCCCCTACGGTGACGCCCCATGGCTACCGAGACGACTAAGACCGACAAGACCGAAGCGGCCGGCGCCACGCCGCAGACCGCCTCCGACAAGGACACCACCGACAAGGCCGAGGGCACCGCGGCCGGTACGGCGGCGGACGACACCCGTGCCGAGACCCTCTCGGACGACGGCCTCGACGATGACGCCGCGGACGAGACGGTCCCGGCGACCGCCGTGCGCAGCGGTGGATTCGGCGCCGGCGCCGCCGCCGTCGTCAGCGCCGGGCTGGGCTTCGCCTCCATCTCGGGCACCTCGCTCAGCGAGATGCTGCGCGATCGCAAACAGCTCATCGGGCAGATCGAGAGCAGCGCCCAGGGCCCGCAGGGCGGCGGCGGTGGCGCCGACCAGATCAACGCGCTCTACGGCGCTCCCTGGCATGCCACCGCTCTCGTCAACGGCCTCTTCGCCCTGCTCGCCGTCCTCGTTGGCGGTGTGCTGCTGGCGGTCGTGGCCAAGCGTGCGGACACCCGCTCCTGGGTGAAGGCGGTCTCGCTCGGCGGGGTCGTTCTCGGCGCGATCGGCCTGCTCGTGGCCGGCGGCATGTACTTCGACCTGTTCGCCGCGGCGCCCGAGGTGCCGAGCACGCCCACCGCGCCGCCCGCCCAGTGACCCTCGCTCACTTCTGACGGAACAGCCGGCCGAGGGGGTGTTTCTCGGGTCGTCGCGGGCCCGCGGAGATCCGGGAAACACCCCCGCACCGCCCGCGTACGGGACCTATGTCCCGTGACGGGCGGCTCAGCCGTGCCCGGACGCATGACGGGAAGCCGTACACGTCCCGGCTCCGCCCAACGAATCCGGCTCCGGCATGAGACGTCCCGTCCCGGCCTAAGACGTGCGGACCCGGCGCCTAAGGCCCCCGCTGCCCGGAAGACCGGGCAGATGCCCGATGTGCCGGCCCCCCTTGGAAGACGACTGTGGAGACAGCGAAAAAAGCAGTCGATCGGCACAGACAGGGGAGTCGGAGATGTACTACGGCCACGAGGCAGGGTTCCTGCGCATCGCCGAGATGCGGCAGAAGGCGGCGGCCGAACGCCGCGCCCGCGAGGTCAGCGAGAACGGCCAGCAGCACGGAGAGGTGTCGGCCCGCCAGTCGCGGCGTGCCCGGCGTTTCTGGCTCAGGACCGCGTGAACTCGGCGCCGGCGCCGCCACCCCGCATAGAGCCCGGTGCGGCGCCGGAGGAGAAGGCGCCCGAGGAGAAATCGCCTGCCGCGATGTCGGTGGCAGGTGCCATGCTGGGCGACGTGCCCAGCTCATCCACCATCAGCCCCGTGTTCGTCGGCCGCGAAGGCGAGCTGACGACGCTCACGGACGCGCTCGCCCGCGCCGGCGCGGGCGAGCCGCAGGCATTGCTGCTCGGGGGCGAGGCAGGCGTCGGCAAGAGCCGTCTGCTGGAGGAGTTCCTGAGCGCCGCACGAGCCGCCGGAGCCGTCACCGCTGTCGGCGGCTGTCTCGAACTGGGCGCGGACGGGCTGCCGTTCGCGCCCTTCGCCACAGCTCTGCGCCGTATCCACCGCGCCGTGGGCGAGGCCGAGCTGGCCGCTGCCGCCGCCGGCAGGGAGGCCGAGCTGTCGCGTCTGCTCCCGGACCTGGCCTCCGCGCCGGCACCGGGCAGCCGGGGAGCCGCGCGCGACAAGTCGTACGACGAGGAGGACGGCCGCGCCCGCCTCTTCGAGCTGACGGCCCAGCTCCTGGAGCGCCTGGCCACCGACCGTACGGTCGTGATCGCGTTGGAGGACCTGCACTGGGCGGACCGCTCCACCCGTGAACTCCTCGGTTATCTCTACCGCTCGGTGCAGACGTCACGGCTGATCCTGCTGGCGACGTACCGCTCGGACGACATCCACCGCCGCCATCCGCTGCGTCCCTTCCTGGCCGAGCTGGACAGGCTGCGCAGCGTCCGCCGCATCGAGCTGCCCCGGCTGAGCCGCGTGGAGGTGCACGCGCAGATAGCCGGAATCCAGGGCGTGCCCGAGCCCGATCCCGAGCTGGCCCGCGTCGTCTTCGAACGCTCCGACGGCAACCCGTTCTTCGTCGAGGAGCTCATAGCGAACTGCGCCACCTGCGGCATCAGCGACTCCCTGCGTGACCTGTTGCTGGTGCGGGTCGAGGCGCTTCCCGAGCCCGTGCAGCAGGTGCTGCGCACCGCCGCCCAGGGCGGCTCCGCCGTCGAGCACGCCCTGCTGGCCGCCGTCTGCGAACTGCCCGGGTCCGAGCTGCTGGACGCGCTGCGCGTGGCCGTGGGCGCCCAGGTGCTGCTGCCCACCGACGACGGCGACGGCTACCGCTTCCGGCACGCCCTGCTGCGCGAGGCCGTCGGCGAGGATCTGCTGCCGGGCGAGGCCGCCGCCCTCAACCGCCGCTACGCGAAGGCACTGGAGACCGACCCCTCGCTCGTACGGTCGGAGCAGTGCACGACGCGCCTGGCGTACTACTGGTACCACGGCCGCGACGCCGCCAAGGCGCTGCCCGCAGTGCTCGCGGCGGCCGTCGAGGCCCGCCGAAGGCATGCCTTCGCAGAGCAGCACCAGCTGCTGGAGCGCGCCATCGAGCTGTGGCACGAGGTCCCGGAGGAGGTACGCGAGCGGCTGCGTCCCATGGACGAGGCCGAGGTCTATCCCCGCCCCGCGGACTGCCCCGAGGCTCCCTCCCCCGGGGCTCCCGGCTCCGAAGACCTGGCCGCGGAGTCGCTGTCGTTCATGGACCTGCTGGCCGAGGCCGTCGTCGCCGCGCGCACAGGCGGGGAGGTCGAGCGTGCCCTCGCCCTGACCAGACGCGCCCTCGACCTGCTCGACGAGCGTACGGACCCGCTGCGTGCCGCCTGGTTCTGGGTCAGCCGCTCCAAGAGCGTCGAGGCCCTGGGCCGCGGCGACGGCTGGGACGAGATCGGCCGTGCGCAGGAGCTGGTGCGCGGTCTGCCGCCGTCGGCCGTCCATGCGGACGTGCTGGCCTGCGCCGCCGCCTGGGGCGTGATGCACCGCCCGGGCCCCGACGCCATGAGCACCGCGGTACGGGCAGTCGAGCTGGCCCGCGTCGTCGGCGCGACCACGATCGAGCTGCAGGCGCGCGTCACCCTGGGCATCCTCATGGCCCAGTCGGGAAGCCTGGACGCGGGCATCGGCGAGATGACCAAGGCACGCGAACAGGCCCTGGAGGCGGGCGCGTTCGGAGTCGTCGGCCGGGCCGACATCAACCTCGCCACCGAGCTGGAGTCCATGGGCCGCTCCAGTGAAGCCGTCGCCGCCGCCGTCCGCGCCGTGGACACGGCGGTGACGCACGGACGCCCCGACCTGTGCGGCTTCGCGCTGGGCAACCAGGCGGAGTCGCTGTACGCGATGGGGGAGTGGGCGGAGGCCGCAAGGATCACCGAGGAGGCGTCGGCCGCCGCACGCTCCGCGGAGACAAGGGGCTTCGCCGCCCTGATGAAGGCCCATCTCCAGCTCGGCCGGGGCGACTTGGCGGCCCTGGAGTCGGCGGCGGAGGCCGCGCGTGAAGTGATGGGCAGCTATGCCACTGCGGCGTACGCCGCGGTCCAGCTCCGGCATTTCGCACTGGAGGTGGCCGCCGGGCGCGGTGATTTCGCCCGTGTACGGGCGGAGTTGAGGGCCGCGCTCGCCGCGGGCTTCTCGCCGGGCACGCACCGCTACGCCTGGCCGCTGCTGCACGCGGCCGCCGTGCACGAGGCCGGCCTGCGCGGCCTGCCCGCCGCCGAGGACGGGCGTGCCGAAGTGCTCGAGGAGCTGCGTACGGCCGTACGCCGGCTGCCCCACCCGGCGCGCGTCTGGGAGGCTCACTCGGCGCTGGCCGCCGCGGAGATCAGCCGGGCGGAAGGACGTTCGTCGCCCGGGGAGTGGCAGGCGGTGACGGAGGCCTTCGAGACGCTGGAGCGCCCGTACCACCTCGCTCTGGCGCGTCAGCGCTTGGCGGAGGCGCTGCTGGAGGACGCGGCCGCCGGCCGTGAGGCGCGGGAACACGCGAACGAGCTGCTGGCGGCGGCGCACGAGGTCGCCGCACGGCTCGGTGCCCAGCCGCTGCGCACCGAGATCGAACAGCTCTCGCTGCGGGCGCGGCTGCCCGCCGCCCCGGCCGCGTCCCCGAACGGACGGGACGCCTCCGCGCAGCCCGAGGAGCCGGCCGACACCTTCGGGCTGACGCAGCGTGAGCGGGACGTGCTCCGCCTCGTGGCGGACGGGCGCAGCAACAGGCAGATAGCGGAGCAGCTGTTCATCTCGCCCAAGACGGCGAGCGTCCACGTGTCCAACATCCTGGCGAAGCTGGGCGTCGGCGGACGAGGCGAGGCGGCGGCGATGGCGCACCGCCTGCGGCTGCTCCCGGACGCGGACACACGTCCGGCCGCTGGCTGAACGGGAGTTGGGGCCGGAGGGCCGGAGCCGCGGTGACCGACGGGCGACGACGGGCGGCGGCCCGGAACCGGATCCGGGACGCCTCAGGGGAGGTCCGGCGGGCCGCCGTCACCGCCGGTGTCGTCGCCGTCGGACTCCTCTTCGAGCTTCGGCCGCGCCGGAAGGATCGCGTGCTGCTCCTGGAGCGCGATGACGATCCTGCCGGAGCCGAGGTCGACGGGACCGCAGCCGCGCTGGTTGCTGCCGTCGGCCGCGCCTTCCATGACGTACGTGTGATCCAGCCGCTGCTTCTCGTGCTGCATGTGCTGCTGGCTCGGGAAGAACAGGTCGTCCGCTATGCCCATGGCCGGCTCCCGCCGTCGTCCTCGTCCGTGTCCCGCTGTTCCGGGGGCCGGATCAGCACGCGTCCCGAGGAGAGATCGATCGGACCGTGCCCCGGATCGGTGCTGCCCTCTTCGACCCGTGTGTGCTCCAGCCGCCGGCGTTCGTCGTCGGTGTGCCGTCGGCTCGGGGAGAAGAGCTCCTCGATCAGGTTGAACATCGGTCCTCCGCTCGACCGTCCTCCGACGGAGCGGGCTGGCTAGCTCACCTTCAGCTTCAGGATACGGTCATCGCCGCGTTGCGGGCTGCCGCGTCCGTCCCTCTCGCTCGTCATGAGCCACAGGCCGCCGCTGCCGTCGGCGACGACGGTGCGCAGCCGCCCGTACTTGCCGTCCAGGAACGACTGCGGGTCCGCCGCCGAAGTCGTGCCCTTCAGCGGGATGCGCCACAGCCGTTCGCCGCGCAGGCCCGCCATCCACACCGAGCCCTTGACGATCGCGATGCCGCTCGGGGACGCCTCAGCCGTACGCCACTGCTCGACCGGGTCGACGAAGCCGGACTCCCCGGCCCGTCCCTCGGCCTCCGGCCAGCCGTAGTTCTTGCCGCTGCTGATGACGTTCAGCTCGTCCCAGGTGTTCTGCCCGAATTCGCTCGCCCAGAGCCGCTTCTCCGCGTCCCAGGCGATGCCCTGCACATTGCGGTGGCCGTAGGTGTAGTAGACGGAGTCGGACTCCGGGTTGCCCTGGCCGGGAGGTTCGCCCTCGGGCGTCATACGGAGGATCTTGCCGCCGAGCGACTTCTTGTCCTGGGCTAGGCCGCCCTGGCCTGATTCGCCCGTACCTGCGTAGAGCATCTTGTCGGGGCCGAATGCGATCCGGCCGCCGTTGTGGATCTCGCCCTTGGGGATGCCCTTGAGGACGGTGTCGGGCGCGCCGAGCTGGTCGCCGGGGGACTTCTCCGGGTCGTAGTTCATGCGGACGATGCGGTTGTCGGACGCCGTCGTCAGATACGCATAGACCATCTTGGCGTTGTCGGGCGGCACGGCGATGCCGAGCAGCCCGCCCTCGCCGCTCGCCTGCACGCCCGGAACCGTACCGAGCACGGTCTTCTTGCCGTTCCGCTCGTCGACGCGGACGATTCTTCCGTCGTCGCGCTGGGAGACGAGCAGGCCGTTGCCGGGCAGCGGCGCCAGCCCCCAGGGTGTCTTGAGCCGCGTCGTGATGGTGCGTTCCACCTTCACCGAGCCCTTCGCGGGAGCTGCCGACGCCGTCGCGTTGGGGCCCGTCTCCGCCGTGGGAGAGGCAGACGTGGACTTCTCCTCGGAGGGGCCGCCGGAGTCGTCGGAGCAGCCCGCCGTCAGCAGCGCCAGGGCGGCGAGCCCCGCGGCGGCGGCTCGAACGGACGGCAGATTGCGGCTTCGCACGGTCAGCGCCTCCCGGTGTCGGTGTGCTCCGGTCACAGTGTGAGCGGTGAACTCAGCACACCACATCCGTAACGGCGCCGTCGGGCACAGCGGAAGTTCCCGTACGGATGCACGTACGCGGCCGTCGTCGCGGGTCTGCCGGAGGAGCTACTCCCACGAACCCTGTGCGTCGGGAAGCGCGTCCAGTTCGGCCAGGTCGGCGGGGGTGAGTTCCAGGTCCGCCGCGGCGGCGTTCTCGGTCACCCAGCGCTCCTTCTTCGTGCCGGGCAGCGGGACCACCTCCCGGCCCTGCGCCAGCAGCCAGGCGAGCGCCACCTGAGCGGGCGTCACCTCTCCGTGCCGCTCCGCGACCCGGCGCAGGCCCGCCACGACGGGCTGGTTGGCGGCCATCATCTCGGCGGTGAAGCGCGGGTGCCGGGCACGTACGTCGTCCGTCTCGAAGCCGCCTCCCGGGGTGAGGGTGCCGGTCAAGTAGCCGTTGCCCAGCGGCATCGCGGCCATGAACCCCACACCGTGCGAGACGCACCACGGCAGCAGCGAGTCCAGCGCCTCCCGCGACCAGACGGCGAGCTCGGCCTGCACGCCGCTGACGGGGAAGACGCCCTGCACCCGCTCCAGTTGGCGGACCGTCGCGGCGTGTATGCCCGAACCCGCCGTCACCGGCCGGTTCCTGTGGTCAGCGCGCGCGCCGACGGCGCTGAATCCCAGCGCCCGTACCTTGCCCTCGGTGACCAGCTCGGCCATCGCACCCCAGGTCTCCTCGACGGGCACCTCGGGGTCGGCACGGTGCAGCTGATAGAGATCGATGAAGTCCGTCTGCAGCCGGCGCAGCGACGCGTCGCAAGCCCGTTTCACATAGCCGGGGCGGCCGTTGGCGACGATGTGCTGCTCGCCCACGAGCAGCCCGCACTTGGTGGAGACGAAAGCGTCCGCGCGGCGCTCCTTGAGGACCCGCCCGATCAGCAGTTCGTTGGTGAACGGCCCGTACATGTCCGCCGTGTCCAGCAGCGTCATGCCGCGGTCGAGTGCGGCATGGACCGTACGGAGCGACTCCTCGCCGCTCTGCTCCGACGTGGAGTACGCCCAGCTCATCGGCATGCAGCCGAGGCCGATCGCACCCACTCCGAGCGCTGCCGCGCCGATCGTCCTGCGCTCCACCTGGACCGACTCCCCTCTGCCGGCCCCCAAACTAACGCCTGCCTGCGACGGTGTCCGACGAGGCTCCGTCCCTCACTCCTCCGGACAGGGCCTACCCTCTGACCATGGCACCATCACCGGCACCGCAGGACTCCGGGGCACCGGACGCCACAGACGTCTGGCTGCCGATTCCGCCCGCCCAGATCGAAGGGCTCCCCGAGGGCTTCACGTACCACTTCTGGGACGGCGACGAGGAGTTCCCCGCCGACCCGGCCGACTGCTGCTTCTACGTCGTCCCGTACATGAAGGGCCAGGCCGTGTCCGTGCGCCCGCTGCCGGAGATGCGGCGGCTGCGCGTGGTGCAGACGCTGACGGCGGGGATAGACCACGTGGCGGGCGCAGTGCGGGACCTTCCGCCCGGGACGCTGCTGTGCAACGCCCGGGGTGTGCACGACGCTTCCACCGCCGAACTCGCGCTCGCTCTCACGCTGGCGGCGCTGCGCCGGCTGCCTTCGTTCGTACGGGCTCAGGACGCCGAGGAGTGGAGCCCCGGCGTGTACGACGCGCTCGCCGACAAGTCCGTGCTCATCGTCGGCTACGGCGCGATCGGTTCGGCCGTGGAGGAGCGGCTCGTCCCCTTCGAGGTCGAGGAGGTGACGAGGGTGGCGCGTACGCCGCGTGAGGCGCCGCGCGGGCCGGTGCACGCGATGGACGCTCTCCCCGGACTGCTGCCGCACGCCGACGTGGTGATCCTCTGCACGCCCCTGACCGAGGAGACGAGGGGCCTGGCCGGAGCCGGTTTCCTCGCCCGCATGAAGGACGGCGCGCTGCTGGTCAACGTCGCGCGCGGGGGAGTGGTGGACACCAAGTCCCTGCTGGCGGAGGTGGATTCGGGCCGGCTGCGCGCCGCGCTCGACGTGACCGATCCCGAGCCGCTGCCGGCGGGGCACCCTCTCTGGCACGCTCCGGGCGTGCTCATCACCCCGCACGTCGGCGGTCCGACGACCGCGTTCCTGCCGCGTGCCAAGCGGCTGCTGCGCGCTCAGCTCGGCCGCTGGGCCCGGGGTGAACCGCTGGAGCACACGGTGGCCGTCGCCGAGTGACCCGGGGCGCGGGGGAGTTGGCCCGGAGGGCGCCCCGTAGACCGTCCGCGAGTGCGCCCAGGCGACCCTCTGCGAGGGCGCCCCGGAGACCTCCGCGAGGGCGTCCCGAAGGTGTCGCGGAGGTGTTCCCGAGGCGTCCGGCAGGAGCTCCCGAAGCGCTCCAACACCCCTGAAAAATACGCTCCGGAGGCGTACGAACGCTCGCCGTGTCCGCAACGTGCCTGGTCGTCACGTTCTGTATCGGGACTATGTCCCTCTGTGACGGTTCTGGTGTATCGTCCAAGAGGGGGGCGAACCCGGACACGAGGGGGGCGACGGGCGAATGCGCGGTCAATGGACGAACTGCCGGTGGACGAAGCGTCTTACACCACGGACACCCTGCCGTCGGCCGGTCCCGCAGCGGGACCGGAGCGCGGAAGTGCCCGTGTGCCAGTGCCCCGTCCGCGCGCACCGGAGGTCCGAGAGGCCCCGGTCCCGCAGGGGGACACGATGACGGCCGGAGGCGCGGCCACGCGCCAGGGCATCGTAAGGACCCCGGCCGGTGCGCCGGCCTTCGCTCCGCCCTCCACGCAGCCGGGCGCTCCGCACGCCGGTGAGGTGCCGTCGGGCGGCAGGCCGGGGGGAGTTGCGGCACCGGCGGTGAGCGGCGCACTCGCCCGTGACGGGGCCGCGCTGCGCGGAAGCGCCGCTGCCCCGTCGGGCGCCTCGCGGACGGTGAGCGTGCTGCCGCAGCTGCTGCTCGTCGTCCTGTGCTGCGGCTATGCGGCAGGCGCCGCGGTGGGATGGGGTTCCGAGCAAGTGTCGCTGGTCATGGGCGACTTCGGGCTGAGCGCCGCCGGACTGCTCGCCGCCGCCTCGTGCGTACGGTATGCGCGCGCACACCGCGGCACCCAACTGGGCCCCGCCTGGATGCTGTTCGGCCTCTCCTCGCTGATGGCGGCCGTCGGCAACGCGGTCTGGGGGTGGTACGAGGTGGTGCTGCACCTGCCAGTGCCGCGTCCCTCCGCCGCCGACTTCTGCTTCCTGCTCTTCGCTCCGCCCGCGATCATCGGCCTGCTGGTGCTCGCCAAGAGGCCCGTCACCCGGGCCGGATGGGTCTGCCTGGGCCTCGACTCGTGGCTGATCGGCGGTTCGCTGCTCACGATCTCCTGGTCGCTGGCGCTCGTCCACACGGCGTACTGGGAGGGTGACTCGGTGGCGCGAGCGGCGCTCAGCCTCGCCTATCCGCTGCTCGACATCGTGCTGGTGAGCATGGTGCTGGTGCTGCACTTCAGGCGCTCCGCCGCACACCGTTCGGCGATCAACACGGCCATCGGCGCCCTCGCGCTGACGGTGCTGTGCGATGCGCTGTTCACCTCGCCGCTGCTCCGTGAGCACTACACCTCGGGGCAGTTGCTGGACGCCGGGTGGTTCGCGGGCTCGCTGCTGCTCGCGTACGCGCCGTGGGTCAAGGGCGAACGGGAGGCCGCGCAGGGCGGCAAGGTCCGCAACGGGGGGGCCGCCGGTCCGGGCGCGCCCGCCGGTGCCGGTGCCGTCGGGGTGCAGGAGCGGGAGACCGCCCCGGACGGCGTCAGCCCCAGCCGCCCGATCGCGGGGTCGCTGACCGCGCTCACGCCGTATCTGGCCGCCGCCGTCTGCACGTTGGGGATCCTCTACAACGCGGTCTCGGGGCGCGAGATCGACCGCGTGGTGCTCTTCACCGCCTGCACGGTCGTGCTCGCCCTGGTCGTTCGGCAGGGCATCATGCTGCTGGACAACATCAGCCTCACCCAGGAACTGGCGCAGAAGGAGAACCACTTCCGCTCGCTGGTCCAGGGGTCGAGCGACGTCATCATGATCGCTTCGCCCACCGGGATGCTCCGCTACGTGTCTCCCGCGGCGGCCGGGGTCTACGGACGGGACGGCGACGCCCTCATCGGCTCGGAGCTCGCCGCGCTGATCCATCCCGAGGATCTCGCCCGTGTGCTGCACGAGTTGCGCCGTTTCCTCGCGACGCCCCCGCAGCAGGAGCCGTCGACGCGGATCGAGTGCCGCTTCAGGCACGGCCGCGGCCACTGGCTGAACGTCGAGTCCACGGTCAACCGCTACCGCAGCGGCCTCATCTTCAACAGCCGGGACGTGACCGAACGCGTCCGTCTCCAGGCCCAGTTGCAGCACAACGCGTCGCACGACCCGCTCACCGACCTGCCCAACCGGGCCCTGTTCACCGAGCGCGTGCGCAAGGCCCTCGTCGGACGACGGGGCGGGGACAGCGAGCACGCCGTCCTCTTCATCGACCTCGACGGTTTCAAGGCGGTCAACGACAGCGTCGGCCACCAGGGCGGCGACGAACTGCTCGTGGCGGCGGCCCGCCGGCTCCAGGAGTCCGTCCGGGCCGGAGACACCGCTGCCCGCCTCGGAGGTGACGAGTTCGCTGTGCTCATCCTCGGCGACGGCAACCCGATCACCCACTCCGACGCCGAACGTGAGCAGCGCATCCACGAGATCGCCGACCGGCTGCGCATGACGCTCTCCGAGCCGTACAGCGTGGAGGGCCGGGAGGTGCGGATCGCCGCGTCCATCGGCATCGCCTTCGCCGAGCCCGGCATCTCGCCCACCACGCTCATGCGCAACGCGGATCTGGCGATGTACCGCGCGAAGCAGGCGGGCAAGGCCAGGGTCGAGCTGTACGCGCCACGGTTGCAGGACGGCACACCCGGCAAGTCCGGCGCGCACACGGCCGGTGTGCCTGGGTCGGCGGGCGTGACCCGCGAGGACCACGAGGCGGGCCGTGAGAACCACGAGCCCGCCCGCGAGGGCCGTGGGCCGGGCCACCGGCCTGGCGACACCGCGAAAAGGCCAGCGAGGGCCGCGGCCGCGCAGCCCGGCAGCGAGTTCATGCTGCTGCACCAGCCCGTCGTCGAACTGACGGGCGGCAAGATCACGGCGGTCACGGCCCATCCACGGAAGCGCTCCGCACAGGGCGTCCTGTTCACCCCGGCCGAGTTCCTGCGTCCGGGAGGCGGGGCGGTGGGCGGGGGCGGCGGCAAGAGCGACGGGAGCAGCGGAGTCCGGTCCGGCGCGGCGGCCGAGTCCGGGCACCGGCTGCTGGAGGAGGCCGTGCGGCAGGCGGTGGCACGGCACGGCGCGGGGTTCCCGGTGCCCGTCTCCGTACGGCTGCCCGCCTTTTGCCTCACCGAGCCGGCACCCGGCAGCCGCACCGTCGAAGCGGTGCTCGCGCCCCGGGAGGAGCTGCCGCCGGGGTCGCTGATCCTGGAGCTGACGGGCGCCGACACACGCATGGCCCTGGACGAGCTGGAAGCGAGACTGAGCGCGCTGCACCGCCTCGGCGTCCGTATCGCCCTGGACGGCTTCGGCAGCGGGCCGCTCGCGGTGTCGGCCTTGCGGCGGCTGCCCGTGGACGTCGTGAGACTCGAACGCACCCTCGTCGAGGGCGTGGTGGACTCCGTCCGGCAGCGCAAGATCACCAAGGGCCTGCTGCGCATCGCGGACGACCTCGGACTGACGTCCGTCGCCGAAGGCCTCGACCTGCCCGAACAGGCGGTCAGACTGCGGGAGATGGGCTGCACCCACGGCCAGGGCGCGGTCTTCTCGGGGCCGCTCGACGAGCACCGCTTACGTCACGCGCTCTCCCGCGGGGTGCTGCCGGTGCCCGAGGAACGCACGCCCGCGCGCGGAGCCCCCGCGTGCGGGCGCCCGGCGGGTTCGGCGGGTGGCCCCTCACCGGGAGGCCCCACGCCGGGTGGCCCTTCGCCGGGAGGCTCGGCGACGGGCGGCCGGAGCGGCCACGCTCCGTCCGGCCGTGGCGGCGGCCGCTCGGTCGTGGTCGCAGGCGCCCTGCCCGTAAGGTTGCAGGAACGGCGCGAGAGCATGCCGCCGTGGCTGGTGTCGGGGGACAGCCGGGAGCAAGTGGAACCGGTCACAAAGGCGCCCTCCCCGTGCCCGCATGCTGAGACGCGTGTCCCACCCACTTGACACGGAAAGTGCGCCGGGGGAGGGTCTGTGCCATGCGCACCCGAATTCTCGTACTTGGAAAGCGCGTCGACTGACCGGGTCCACACCACCGACCCGCGATCCCAGCGACGCGCTCCCCTCGCTTGCCTCACGGCACGAGGGGTTTTTTGTTGCACAAGCGCCGGAGACAAGCTCCACCACTCAGCACCAACCGCACAAATCGAGCGTCAACCCTCACTCTCCGAGAAGAGATCACCGATGACCGAGCAGTCCACCGCGGCACCGAAACCCCAGCCGCGGGCCCGCACCGTCGGACAGCAGAAGGCCGCGCCGGCCGTGATGACGGGCGCCCAGTCCCTCATCCGTTCTCTCGAGGAGGTCGGCGCCGACACCGTATTCGGCATTCCGGGCGGGGCGATCCTTCCGGCGTACGACCCGATGATGGACTCCGCCCGCGTCCGCCACGTCCTGGTGCGGCACGAACAGGGCGCCGGCCACGCGGCCACCGGTTACGCGCAGGCCACGGGCAAGGTCGGGGTCTGCATGGCCACCTCGGGCCCGGGTGCCACCAACCTGGTCACGCCCATCGCCGACGCGCACATGGACTCGGTGCCGCTGGTCGCGATCACCGGGCAGGTCGCCTCCGGCGCGATCGGGACGGACGCCTTCCAGGAGGCGGACATCTGCGGTATCTCCATGCCCGTCACCAAGCACAACTTCCTGGTCACCGACCCGGACGAGATCCCGCGCACGATCGCCGAGGCATTCCACATCGCCTCGACCGGCAGGCCCGGGCCCGTCGTCGTCGACATCGCCAAGGACGCGCTGCAGGGCCGTACGGTCTTCAACTGGCCGCCCGTGCACGACCTGCCCGGATACCGCCCGGTGACCAAGCCGCACGCCAAGCAGATCCGCGAGGCCGCGAAGCTGATCGCCGAGGCCCGCCGTCCCGTCCTGTATGTCGGCGGCGGTGTGATGAAGGCGCAGGCGACCGGCGAGCTGAAGATCCTCGCGGAGCTGACCAAGGCGCCCGTGACGACCACGCTGATGGCTCTCGGATCCTTCCCGGACAGCCACCCGCAGCACCTGGGCATGCCCGGCATGCACGGCAGTGTGGCGGCCGTCACGTCGCTGCAGAAGGCCGACCTGATCGTCGCGCTCGGCGCCCGTTTCGACGACCGGGTGACCGGCAAGCTCGACTCGTTCGCGCCGCTCGCCAAGATCGTGCACGCCGACATCGACCCCGCAGAGATCGGCAAGAACCGCGCCGCCGACGTGCCGATCGTCGGTGACGCCCGCGAGGTCATCGCCGACCTGGTGGTGGCCGTGCAGGCCGAGCTGGGTGAGGCGCCCGCCGGCAGCGCTGCCTCAGCCGGGTACGAGGACTGGTGGAAGCAGCTCGACCGCTGGCGCGAGACGTACCCGCTGGGATACGACCTGCCCGAGGACGGCAGCCTCTCCCCGCAGCAGGTCATCGAGCGCATCGGCGAACTGGCCCCGGACGACACCGTCTACGCGGCGGGCGTCGGCCAGCACCAGATGTGGGCCGCCCACTACATCGGCTACGAGCGGCCGGCGACCTGGCTGAACTCCGGCGGCCTGGGCACGATGGGGTACGCCGTCCCGGCCGCTCTGGGCGCCAAGGTCGGCAGGCCGCAGAGCACCGTCTGGGCCATCGACGGCGACGGCTGCTTCCAGATGACCAACCAGGAGCTGGCCACCGCCGCGATGAACGGCGTGCCGATCAAGGTCGCGATCATCAACAACGGTGCGCTGGGCATGGTCCGCCAGTGGCAGACGCTCTTCTACAACCAGCGCTACTCCAACACGAAGCTGCACACCGGCCCCGGCGAGGATGATCCGCAGCAGCCCAACAAGGGCACGCGCTGCCCCGACTTCGTGAAGCTGGCCGAGGCGATGGGCTGCGTCGGCATCCGCTGCGAGGACCCGGACGAGCTGGACTCGGTGATCGAGAAGGCCAACGCGATCAACGACCGTCCGGTCGTGGTCGACTTCATCGTCCACGAGGACGCGATGGTCTGGCCGATGGTGGCCGCAGGCACCTCCAACGACGAGGTCATGGCGGCGCGGGGCGTCCGTCCCGACTTCGGCGACGACGAAGAGTGAGCACGGAAGCAGTGCCGTGACCGGCAACTTTGCCCGACAGGGCAAAGGTTGCCGGGAGGGGCACTAGGCAGGCTCATGGCAGCTCAGGAGAAGGAACGACGAATGTCCAAGCACACGCTCTCCGTCCTGGTGGAGAACACCCCGGGCATCCTGGCCCGGATCGCCGCGCTGTTCTCCCGCCGCGGCTTCAACATCGACTCGCTCGCCGTCGGCGTCACCGAGCACCCGGAGATCTCCCGCATCACGATCGTCGTGAACGTGGAGGATCTGCCGCTGGAGCAGGTGACCAAGCAGCTCAACAAACTCGTCAACGTTCTCAAGATCGTTGAGCTGGACCCGGCATCGGCCGTCCAGCGTGAACTCGTTCTGGTGAAGGTCCGTGCCGACAACGAGTCACGCTCCCAGATCATCGAGATCGTCTCGCTCTTCCGCGCCAAGACCGTGGATGTCTCGCCGGAGGCCGTCACCATCGAAGCCACCGGCAGTAGCGACAAGCTCGACGCCATGCTCAAGATGCTGGAGCCGTACGGCATCAAGGAGCTGGTGCAGTCAGGGACCATCGCCGTCGGGCGCGGCGCCCGCTCCATCACAGACCGGAGCCTGCGCGCGCTGGACCGGTCCGCATAGGGGGCGTAGCCCCGCGGCACCGGTCGGTGACCCCTCGCCGTCCGCGCCGCCCGGCCGTCGTAGGTTGGGCGGTCCAACCCCTTCGAGAACCCTGAAGAACGACCCCGGGGGAGCCCCCCGGACCCCGAAAGAGGAGATTTCCCAAGTGGCCGAGCTGTTCTACGACGACGACGCCGACCTGTCCATCATCCAGGGCCGCAAGGTGGCGGTTCTCGGCTTCGGCAGCCAGGGCCACGCCCACGCGCTGTCCCTGCGCGACTCCGGGGTCGATGTGCGGGTGGGCCTGCACGAGGGCTCCAAGTCCCGCGCGAAGGCCGAGGAGCAGGGCCTGAAGGTGACGACGCCGGCGGAGGCCTCGGCCGAGGCCGACGTGATCATGATCCTGGTCCCGGACCCCATCCAGGCCAGGGTCTACCAGGAGTCCGTCGCCCCGAACCTGAAGGACGGCGACGCCATCTTCTTCGGGCACGGCCTGAACATCCGCTACGACTTCATCAAGCCCCCGGCCGGTATCGACGTGTGCATGGTCGCCCCGAAGGGCCCGGGTCACCTGGTGCGCCGCCAGTTCGAGGAGGGCCGCGGCGTGCCGTGCATCGCCGCCGTCGAACAGGACGCGACGGGGCGGGCGTTCGAGCTGACCCTCTCCTACGCCAAGGGCATCGGCGGCACGCGCGCCGGCGTCATCAAGACCACCTTCACCGAGGAGACCGAGACCGACCTCTTCGGTGAGCAGGCCGTGCTGTGCGGCGGTACGTCGGCGCTGGTCAAGGCGGGCTTCGAGACCCTCGTGGAGGCGGGCTACCAGCCGGAGATCGCGTACTTCGAGTGCCTCCACGAGCTGAAGCTGATCGTGGACCTCATGTACGAGGGCGGGCTGGAGAAGATGCGCTGGTCCGTCTCCGAGACCGCCGAGTGGGGCGACTACGTCAGCGGCCCGCGCATCATCAACGACCAGGTCAAGGCCGAGATGCGCAAGCTGCTCGACGACATCCAGGACGGCACGTTCGCCAACAAGTGGATGCAGGAGTACAACGCGGGCCTGCCCAGGTACAACGAATACAAGAAGGCGGCCAACGACCACCTCCTGGAGACCACGGGCCGCAAGCTGCGCAAGCTGATGAGCTGGGTCGACGAGGACGCGTAACCCGCGCCGCACGGCGCAGACCTGCCGCCGTGCCAGGGCCCGCCGCCGCGTGCCCCGTCCAGCCGCCGTCCGGCGGGGGCGGGGCACGCGTGCGCGGAGCGGGCCCGGCGCGCAGCGCAGCCGACGTACCTCGACGTGCCGAGCCGTACAGGGGGATGCCGAACATGACCGGTACTGCCGTCCGTTACCTCTACCTCGCGCGGCACGGAGAGGCCTCACCGGACGACGGACGGCTGACCGAGGCGGGCCGCCGTCAGGCCGTACTGCTGGGTGAGCGGCTCAGCCGCAGCCCCCTCTCCGTGATCCTTCACGGGCCGCTTCCGCGTGCGGAGGAGACCGCACGGCTGGTCCACGGCCGGCTCCGCGGCGTTCCGCTGAAGTCCTCGGAGACTGCCGGGGATTACGTGCCGCACGTGCCGGAGAGGGACGAACTCCCCGCGGAATCGGCGGACTTCGTGCTCGACCGGCTTGCGGGGCTGCCCGCCGGGGAGTTCGACGGCGGCCCGGAGCAGGCACGCCGGGCGCTGACGGCGTTCGCCGGACCGGCCGAGGGCGGCGAACCGCGCCACGAACTCGTCGTCACCCACACCTTCCTCATCGGCTGGCTGGTCCGTGACGCCCTCGACGCACCCGAGTGGCGCTGGATGGGTCTCAACCACGCCAACGCCGCGCTGACCGTGATCCGTTACGCGCCCGGACGGCCCGCCTCGCTGCTGCTCTTCAACGACACCGGGCATCTGCCGCCCGAGCTGCGGTGGACGGGCCGGCCACGCGAGATCGACGTCTGAGGCCACATCCGGGAAGCCGCCCGGGGACGCGCTCCCTCAGGGCCCGGGAACCGGTGCCCCGCTGATGAGCTCCACCAGCGCTGCGGGGGCCTTCTCCGGCGACCCGGCGTCGTACGGCGGCTGGGGGTCGTACTCGATCATCAGCTGTACGGCCTGTGCGTGCTCGTCGCCGGCGATCCTGCCGGCGAGCGTGAGCCCCATGTCGATACCGGCGGACACTCCGGCGGCCGTCACGTATTTGCCGTCGAAGACGACCCGCTCCCGCGACGGCTCTGCCCCGAATTCCGTCAGCCGTTCCAGGGTCGTCCAGTGGGACGTGGCCCGGCGGCCGTCCAGCAGTCCGGCGGCCGCGAGCAGCAGCGAGCCGGTGCACACCGAGACCGTCCAGGTGGAGGCCGCGTCGACCGTGCGCAGCCAGTCGAGCACCGCCTCGTTCCGCACGTCCGGATCGGGGCCGCCCGGGACGATCACGATGTCGGGACGTGTCACGTCAGCCAGGGGCTTCGCGGCCACCAGCGAGAGGCTGCGGTTGTCGTCGAGTACGGGACCGGCCTGTTCGGCGACGAAGACGGTCTCAGCGCCCGGCAGGGGGCCGAGCGTCTGATAGGGGCCCACGGCGTCGAGGACCGTGCAGTTGTCGTAGAGGAGGATCGCGATCTGCATGATGTTCCCTTCGATGGGTCGGATCGGCAGTGCCGGATTGGCAGGGTCGATTGGCAGGGTCGGATCGGATGGTCGGGTTCGGACAGTCGGTTCGGAGCGCCGGTCTCCCGCTCAGGCCCCGCCCGTTGTGAGGTGCTCGCGTGTGCCGCCCGTGTGCCGGAAGCGGCGCCGGTATTCGGCCGGTGCCGACCCCAGCACCCGGACGAAGGCGCGGCGCAGGGCCTCCGGGGTGCCGTATCCGCAGGCGCGCGATATCTCGGCGACGCTGCCGGTGCTCTCCTCCAGGAGCCTGCGGGCCTGTTCGAGCCGTACCCGGTCGACGTAGCGGCCGGGAGTCATGCCGGTCTCGGCGAGGAAGGCGCGGGCGAAGTGCCGCGGCGAGAGCCGTGCCCGCTCGGCGAGTGCCGCGACGGACAGATCGCCGTCCGTGTGCTCGCTGATCCACTGCTGGACCTCTCGCAGCGGTTCCCGCCGAGCGCTCTGCGCGGACAACTGGGTGCTGAACTGCGCCTGGTTTCCCGGGCGGTGCAGGAAGACGACGAGATGGCGCGCGACGTCGAGTGCGACATCGCGGCCCAGATCCTCCTCGACGAGCGAGAGCGCGAGATCGATCCCCGCCGTCACGCCGGCGGAGGTGGCGACATGACCGTCGCGAATGTAGATGGGGCCGGCGTCCACCTCCGTGTCCGGATGGCGGCGGGCGAGCGTATCGCTGTACGCCCAGTGGGTCGTCGCCCGGCGGCCGCGCAGCAGCCCCGCCTCGGCGAGCAGCATCGCGCCGGTGCAGACGGAGACCAGGCGCCGGGCGGAGGGAGCTTCGTCGCGCAGCCAGTCGATCAGGCGTCCGTCGGGTGCACGGGTGCCGTCACCGCCCGGCACCAGCAGCGTGTCCGGCACGGGGGCGTCGGCGAGAGCGAGGTCCGGGACGAGAGTGAGACCGCTGGAGGTGCGGACCGGTCCGCCGTCGGGCGAGGCCGTCCGCAGACGGTACGCACCTGGGTCGCCGGCGGACAGGCAGGCGCCGGCGAAGACCTCGACCGGGCCTGTGACATCGAGGCTCTGGACGTCGTCGAAGACGACGACCAGCACGTCTTCACCGCTTCTTCGGGGTCGCCCGTACATGGACCCGATTCTTCAGCTCATCCCGGATGTCAGCAATGACTAAGTTCCCACCTTTACTGCCATGCGCGGCTGCCATGCACCGCTGCCACGCGTCCCTGCCTCGCGCTGCTGCCACGCGTCCCTGCCACGCAGTCCGTGACCGCGGTTCGGAAGGGCACTCCTGGGGAGGATGGCTGCGGTGAGGCGGCCGGGCAGCCGCAACGACGTACACCGGGAGCCGTTGATGACCCTCGCGGGCAGGCCCGATCCGTCCGGGCAGCCGACCGATGACCGACTCGACGCGCTGGTGGGCGGGTCGAGCCTCGAAGAGCGCGTGCGTGTGCTCACCGGTGAGACCACGTGGACGCTGTATCCGCTGCCGTCCGCCGGGTTGCGGGCCCTGACCGTCTCCGACGGGCCGATCGGTGTGCGGGGCAGGGGACTTGAGCCCACGACGTCGGCGCAGATGCCGGCGCCCTCGGCTCTGGCCGCCACCTGGGACGAGGCGCTGGCAGGGGAGTTGGGCACGCTCGCGGCCGCGGAGGCGCGCGCGAAGAGCGCGGACGTCGTGCTGGCGCCCGTGGTCAATCTGCAGCGGACACCGGTCGCCGGACGTCACTTCGAGTGCTTCTCGGAGGATCCGCTGCTCAGCGGCCGCATGGCGGTCCCGTACGTCGCCGCGGTCCAGCGTGCGGGCGTGGGCGCGTGCGTCAAGCACTTCGTCGCCAACGACTCCGAGACCGAACGCACCGTCTACCGCTCGCGGTTGAGCGTCCGCGCCCTGCGCGAGGTGTATCTGGCGCCCTTCGAGAGGGTCGTGAAGGACGCCGGGGTGTGGATGGTCATGGCCGCCTACAACGGCCTCGAGATGGGGTTCCCCTGGACCCGCCAGGGTCCAGGGGAAGGGTCTCCCCGACCCCGCCGGGGACCGGGGGAGGGCACGGGGGAGGCGGCGCCCGCCACCGAGCACCGCGGGCTGCTGCGCGAACTGCTCAAGGAGGAATGGGAGTTCGACGGCGTCGTGGTCAGCGACTGGCTCGCGACGAAGAGCACCGTCGCCGCCGCACGCAACGGGCTCGACCTCGTGATGCCTGGCCCAGGCGGCCCCTGGTCCGACTCCGACGCCCTGCTCGAAGCCGTACGCGCCGGCGAGGTGCCCGAGGAGGACATCGACGACAAGGTGCGCCGCATCCTGCGGCTCGCCGCCCGCGTCGGCGCGCTGCCGGACCTTGCGGAGGGAGCCGGGGACCCCGGCCCCGGCCCGGATCCGGCCCCCGGCGCGGACTTGCCGAAGGAGGTGCCGTCCGGGCACCAGCCCGCCACGCGGGCCCTGCTGCGCCGCGCCGCCGCCCGCGCCACGGTCGTACTGCGCAACGAGGACGGCCTGCTGCCGCTGCCGCAGGACACCGCCGGCATCGCGCTGATCGGGGCCAACGCCCTCGACCCCTTCGTACAGGGCGGCGGCAGCGCGCACGTCACGCCGCCGCATCTCAGCCGCCCGCTCGACGCGCTGCGCGAAGCGTTCCCGTCGGCTGTAGTCACCGCCCACCGGGGCGGACGCACACTGCGTCACGCGCCGCTGGTGGAGGCGTCCGCGCTGGACGGCGGCTCCGTACAGCTCACGGTGCACTCCGCCGACGGCCGGCAGCTCTGCGCCCTGACCCGCACCGCCCCCTGGGACGGCGCTCTGCGCGAACTGCCCGCGGACGCCGAGTCCGTGCGGATCCAGGCACGGCTGCGGCTCGACGAGCCCGGTGAGCACCTGCTGGAGGCGGCCCCGGTCGGCGCTCACCGCGTCGAGATCGACGGCACTCTGCTCAGCGAGAGCACCCACCACGTGGCCGAGGAGGTCCTGCTCGACCAGTCCGCGGGCCACCCGGAGGGCCATGTGCGCCGCGTCGCCGTCGAGGAGCCCGGACTGGAGCTGACGGTGTCGGCGACGGTGCAGGTCGTCGACCTCGGAGCGTTCGGCCGCTTCGCGCGGATGGAACTGCGCCACCTGCCGCCGGAGCCCGGCCCCGGCGAGGAGATCGCCGAGGCCGTGGAGGCGGCCCGGCGGGCGGAGACCGCGGTCGTCGTCGTGGGCACCAATCCGGAGGCGGAGTCCGAGGGCTGGGACCGCAAGGGGCTCGGACTGCCCGGCCGGCAGGACGAGTTGGTGCGCCGCGTGGCCGAGGTCAACCCGCGTACGGTCGTGGTGGTCAACGCCGGCGCGCCCGTACTGCTGCCATGGCTGGACGAGGGCGCGGTACGGGCGGCGCTGTGGTGGTGGCTGCCGGGCCAGGAGGCCGGCGGCTCGCTCGCCGACGTGCTGACCGGCGCGTGCGAACCGTCCGGGCGGCTGCCCTGGACGCTTCCGGCGGCCGCCGGCGACGTACCGGTGCCCGACGGCGTCCCCCGCGACGGCGTGATCGACTACACCGAGGACGTGGACGTCGGCCACCGCGGCTGGGACCGTCTCGGACGCGAGCCCGCCCGTGACTTCGGCCACGGCCTCGGCTATGCCGACTGGTCCTACGGAGAGCCGTCCGCCGGCCCTTGGCGCGAGGGTCAGGCGCTGGAGGTGACGGTGCCCGTGCGGAACACCGGCGACCGCCGCTCCCGCGAGGTCGTGCAGGTCTATCTGGAACCGCCGCGTGGCTCCGCGGGGGGAGAGCAGCCGGAGCACCACCGGCCGCTGCGCCTGCTCGCGGGCTTCACCGTTGTGGAGGCGGCGCCGGGCGAGACCGTACGGGCCGCGGTCACCGTCGAGCCGCGCGCCTTCGAGGTGTGGGACGAGGCCCCGCACGCCTGGATCACCCCGGCCGGCGAATACCGCCTGCTCGCGGCGCACTCCAGCCGCGACGTGCGGGGCGCGGTGAACCTGCCCGCGGGCGGCGGCTCCGCTTCCGAGGAGGGGCCTGCCCCCGCATCCGGCACCGATCCGGGCGGCCCTGCCCCCGGCCCCGGCGCGCACCAGCGCACATGACCGGTACCGTGCACCGGTCCGTAGCTGATCGTTTACGGGGAGGGGCAGCCCGCACCGCGCGTACGTAGCTACACTGCACGAACAAGCCGAGCGCGCCACAGGCTCACAGCGTCGTGCGTCTGCCCGCCGCCGCCCCGCGGGGATACCCCCTCACCGTCTACGGTCGCCGGGACGCGGCCGTTGCCTCCCCGCCGCTGCCTGCAGCGAGGACGATCCTCCCCCTGGGCCTTCGGCCTGGGAGGTGCCCCCAAACTGGAGACCACGTGAGCAAACCCGTAGTACTGATCGCCGAAGAGCTCTCGCCCGCCACCGTCGACGCCCTCGGGCCGGACTTCGAGATCCGGCAGTGCAACGGCGCCGACCGGGCCGAACTCCTCACCGCCATCGCCGACGTCGACGCGATCCTCGTGCGCTCCGCGACGAAGGTCGACGCCGAAGCGGTGGCGGCCGCACGGAAACTCAAGGTCGTCGCCCGCGCCGGCGTCGGGCTCGACAACGTCGACGTACCGGCCGCGACGAAGGCCGGCGTGATGGTGGTGAACGCCCCCACCTCGAACATCGTCACCGCCGCCGAGCTCGCCTGCGGTCTGCTGATCGCCAGCGCCCGCAACATCCCGCAGGCCAACACCGCGCTGAAGAACGGCGAGTGGAAGCGCAGCAAGTACACCGGCGTGGAGCTGAGCGAGAAGACCCTCGGCGTCGTCGGCCTCGGCCGCATCGGCGTGCTGGTGGCACAGCGGATGTCGGCGTTCGGGATGAAGGTCGTCGCCTACGACCCGTTCGTGCAGCCCGCCCGGGCCGCGCAGATGGGCGTCAAGCTGCTCTCCCTGGACGAGCTGCTGGAGGTCTCGGACTTCATCACCGTCCATCTCCCCAAGACGCCGGAGACGCTCGGTCTGATCGGCGACGACGCGCTGCACAAGGTGAAGCCGAGCGTCCGCCTCGTCAACGCCGCCCGTGGCGGAATCGTCGACGAGGCCGCGCTGGCCTCCGCCCTCAAGGAGGGCCGCGTCGCGGGCGCGGGCCTGGACGTCTACGCGAGCGAGCCGTGCACGGACTCGCCGCTCTTCGAGTTCGACCAGGTCGTGTGCACCCCGCACCTGGGCGCCTCCACCGGCGAGGCCCAGGAGAAGGCGGGCATCGCGGTCGCCAAGTCGGTGCGTCTGGCGCTGGCGGGCGAGCTCGTACCCGACGCCGTCAACGTCCAGGGCGGCGTCATCGCCGAGGACGTACGTCCCGCGCTGCCGCTTGCCGAGGGCCTGGGCCGCATCTTCACCGCGCTCTCCGGCGAGGTCGCGGTCCGGCTCGACGTCGAGGTGTACGGCGAGATCACGCAGCACGACGTCAAGGTGCTCGAACTCTCCGCCCTCAAGGGAGTCTTCGAGGACGTCGTCGACGAGACCGTGAGCTACGTCAACGCCCCGCTCTTCGCGCAGGAGCGCGGCGTCGAGGTGCGCCTGACGACCTCCAGCGAGTCCGTGGAGCACCGCAACATGGTGACCGTGCGCGGCACGCTCGGCAGCGGCGAGGAGGTCTCGGTCTCCGGCACCCTGACCGGGCCCAAGCACCAGCAGAAGATCGTCGCCGTCGGCGAGCACGACGTCGATCTGCCGCTCGCCGAGCACATGGCCTTCTTCCGCTACGCCGACCGTCCCGGCATGGTCGGCACCGTCGGCCGCATCCTCGGCGAGGCGGGCATCAACATCGCCGGCATGCAGGTGGCGCGCGCCACCGCGGGCGGCGAGGCGCTGGTGGCACTCACCGTCGACGACGACATCCCGGCTCCGGTCCTGGCCGAGATCAAGGGCGAGATCGGGGCGACGTCCGCCCGCAGCGTCGATCTCTCCGACTGAGGCCGGCGCCTCACCCGTTGCGCGCCCGGACCGTGGGCACACGGTCCGGGCGCGCGCACGTCGGCCCGCCGCCCGAGCGGCCGTACGTCACCGCAGAACCGTCGAACGAGGGGAGCACAGTGACCACGGAACGCACATTCCCGCCGCTGACCGGAGGAGAGCGAGAGACGCTGCGGGCCTTCCTCGGCTTCCACCGCGAGACCCTCGCCATGAAGTGCGAGGGCCTGAGCGACGAACAGCTGCGCCGCGCCGCGTCACCGCCGTCCACACTCACGCTGCTCGGCCTGGTGCGGCACATGGCGGAGGTGGAGCGCGTCTGGTTCCGGCGCGTGATCAACGGCGAGGACGTCCCGCTGGTGTGGTCGGACGAGGGGGACTTCCAGATGGCGTACGACGCGAGCGACTCCACCCGGGCAGAGGCATTCGCCGCCTGGCAGGCGGAGATCGCGCACGCGGACCGCATCGTGGAGGAGGCCGCGTCGCTGGAGGTCACCGGCCGCCGGCCGGGGTCGGGCGACGAGGTCTCGCTGCGGCTCGTGATGCTGCACCTCATCCACGAGTACGCACGCCACAACGGCCACGCCGACTTCCTCCGCGAGGCGATCGACGGCACGACCGGAACCTGAGCGCGCCCGGCGAAACGGTCGCGCCGGCGGACGATCAGGGCGTCCAGGGCGGCACCGCGCAGCGACGTGTCCCGCGGCCCGAAGACGAAGCCCCGGAAGCCGCCGAGGGCACGCACGAGCGGCCCGTCCTGCTCACAGGTCACCCCGGCTGACGGCCGTGGGGGTGCTCCCCGCATCAACTCGTCGTACGCGGCGAGCAGTTCGGCGTCCCGGTCGTCGTCGTCCGTCACGACGCCGACGCTACGCACCGGAACCGGCCCGAACGGCCGTTTCCGCCACCGGGGGCCAGCGGCTGTGCCATGAGCCGGCTGGTGTGTCCGCCGCCCCGAACCCCCGGGTGTCAGGCGGCTTCGCGGTAGAGATCGGTGAGCAGGGCGACGGCGGCGTGGGTGGCGGGATGAGGGTCGTGCCGCCGCCAGATGAGGTGTACGGGGACGGGCCCGGCGTCCCGCAGGGGGCGGTAGGCGATGCCGTCGCGGCGGTACTGGGTGGCGGTGGCCTGCGGGGTGACGCCGACGCAGCGGCCGGTGGCGATGGCGGCGAGCCAGTCGTCGATGTCGTGGGTGTACTCCACGGCGGGGCGGGCGCCTTCGGGCCACAGGTCCAAGGTGGTGGTGCCGGTGCGGCGGTCCACCACGAGAGTGCGCTCGCGAATCTCTTCCAGGCGGATGCTGCGGCGCCTGGACCATGGGTCGTCCGAGGCGAGGGCGAGACAGCGGCGCTCATGGCCGACGAGGGCGTGGGCGTAGTGGCGGGCGCTGACGGGGGTGCGGAGGACGGCCATGTCGCACAGGCCCTCGGCGACGCCCCCGGTGGAGGTGTTGTGGCGGATCAGATGGAGTTCGACGTCCGGGTAGCGGTCGTGCCAGCGGCGCTGGAACTCGGCCGTGTGGCGGCCCATCGCGGACCAGGCGTGCCCGATACGGAGCCGGGTGTGGCCGGTGGTGGCCTGGTGGACCAGTTCGTCGGCCTCGGCCAGCAAGTGGCGGGCGCGGGCGAGAACCTGGACACCGGCGGTGGTGGCGATCACGGTGCGGCTGGTCCGGTGCAGCAGCCGCACACCGAGGATCCGTTCCAGCGCGAGAAGGTTCCGCGAGACCGCGGCCTGGGAGAGGCCCAGTTCGATCGCGGCGTCGGTGAAGCTGCCGGTGTCGACGATCGCCACCAGGCAGCGCAGGTGCCGCAGCTCCAGATCGGGACGAGCTCGCATGCGTCCAGGGTATAGATGGAGCGTCCGATGCATTTTGCGCATGCGCCGGCGCGGCCGATCGTCGTGCCATGGCAATCGAAGCTTCCGTGGACACGACGCCGGCCGCCGCGTCGCAGGAGGTGCGGCCCCGGTGGCCGGGGGTGGCGCTGATGGTGGGCAGCGGGCTGTCGAACCAGGCCGGAGCATCGGTCGCCGCGCTCGCCTTCCCCGTTCTCGGGCCCGTCGGGGTGGTGGCGGTACGCCAGTGGGTGGCCGCCGTGGTGCTGCTGAGCGCCGGGCGTCCGCGGCTGCGTTCGTTCTCCGCCGCGCAGTGGTTTCCGGTCCTCGGCCTCTCCGCGGTCTTCGCGACCATGAACCTGACGCTGTATGCGGCGATCGACCGGATCGGGCTCGGCCTCGCGGTCACACTGGAGTTCCTCGGCCCGCTCACCGTGGCCCTGGCGAGCTCCCGCCGCCGCATCGATCTGGCATGCGCGCTCGCCGCAGCGGCGGCCGTCGTGATCCTCACCCGTCCCCGGCCCAGCACCGACTACGCCGGTATCGGCCTGGCCCTGCTCGCCGCCGTCTGCTGGGGCTGCTACATCCTGCTCAACCGCACCGTGGGCGAACGCCTTCCGGGACTTGAGGGTTCGGCCGCCGCCGCGGCCGTCTCCGGCTTGATCTACGTACCCGTCGGCACCGCCGTCCTGTGGCTTCACCGGCCGACGCCCGGCGCCCTGTTGTGCGCGCTGGCCGCGGGTGTGCTGTCCTCCGCGGTGCCGTTCCTCACCGACCTGCTCGCGCTGCGCCGGGTCCCCGCGCGCTTCTTCGGGATCTTCATGAGCGTGAATCCGGTGTTCGCCGCCCTGGCCGGGGCGGTCGTCCTCGGCCAGCATCTCGACCCGGCATCGTGGCTGGCCGTTGCCGTGATCGTCGGCGCCAACTCCGTAGCCATGGGCACCACCGCCAACCACCGCACCAAGGGGAAGACCAACCGCTCGCGGTGGACCCGTTCCGGGCCTGGTCTCGGCGGTGGTGCAGACCGGCGGCCTGCTCAAGGACCAGGGCGAGCGCGTCGCAGACGTCAGTGGCTGGGGCCGTCGAGCGGCAACGGCTCGAACGATGACCTCGTATAAGACCCATAGGGGTCCAGGAACGTGATCAGCTCCCCGAGCGCGTTGTGTAACCGGATCAGTCGGAGTCTGCCGGCGTTCCGGTCGGCGGCGAAGCGCCCGAAGTCGTCGATCAGCGGCGCGAACCACCGTACGAAGTCGGGGTTCTCACGGATCTCGTGATGGAACCGCAGGGCGGAGATGATTCGGTTGGCGTCTCCTGGTGAGGAGTCCGGGTCGATCATCAGGTCTCCCAGCACCCAGGTCTCCCCGGTCCACAGCTGGAATGTCCAGTCCTCGGCCTCCACGGAGGCCGCTTCGGACACTGCCCCGATACGCCGCATCAGTTCACGGTTGCGCTCCTGGCTGCCCACGTCCAGATAGCGCGGCTCCTGGTGCAGCACCCGCGACCATCCGAGATAGCAGCCGATGCGGTAGAGGGTGTCGTAGAGGTAGTAGTCGACGTCCCGTTGGTGCCGGTGCCGGTTGGCAGCCCCTTCGGCAGGCTCCTTCAGCAGGCCGCCCAGGTCCCTCTCAACCGCGTACGCGAGCCGTAGTCGGAGTGCTGTCGCGGCCTGCAACAGCGGCTCGGCGTACCGGCCGACCTTCTCGCGACGGGCTTCCTCGCGGAGCGCACGCTGCCGTCGTTGCTCGAACAACGCACCCAGCACCACAGTCGCCACGGCGCTCGCAAGGGACACCCCGGCTGCCGCCCACGCCGCGACATCCGTCCCGCTCAACCCAGCTCCCAACACGGCGTGCGCATGCCTCCATTGTGGCGCCCGGTGTGCAGCTTTGGCTGCCGGTCGGGTTCTCCGGACAGGCCTGCCATGGCGCCCCTGTCCGCCGGGCGAGCTGACGCTGGTCATCGCCGTCGCTACCGGCATGCATGGGACACGACGGTCCGGAGCGCTTTGTCGCGTCGGGACAAGTATCCGCCGGAAGACTTGGAAGGTGGGTGACCGGGCAGTAGCTTTTGCCGGTCCACCCCCCACGGGCCGCGTGCCCGCGCGAGCGAAGAGGTTCCGCGTGAAGCGTGTTACTAGCCGCGCCTGGTTCTCCGTGATCTGCATATCCGGCTTGCTGGTCGCGGGAATGGCGGTTCCGAGCGCGTTCGGCACCACCACCGAGGCCGCCGGTCCGAACGGATCCTTCGCGGACGACGACCGAAGACCCGGCCCCGAACTCACCGTCGCATCAGGCCGGTCCGAGTCCGCGACGATCAGCCGTCCCTCGGACAGCCGGGGACCCAACACACTCAAGGACGCGAACGTCGCGCTCTCCTCCTACGACGCCGAGGCCGGCCGGGCCGTTCTCAGCCGGCAGGACCGGGACACCGGCACCGGAAGCATCGACGTCCGCAAAGGCGACGTGATCGCCAGCCCGCCCTCGAAGGCAGCCCCCGCGGGCGCACTCGTCAAGGTCAGGGACGTGCGCACCGATGAGGGCGGGAAGGCCGAACTCCGCACGTCCCGGGCCAACCTCGCGGAGGTCCTCGGCGGTGCGAAGGCCGACGGGAAGATCCCCGTTTCGGCCTCGGCCTGGAAGGTCGACCCGCAGATCAAGGGACTCGACGTGGCACGAGGCGCCGCGAAGAGCTCTCGCGGAACACCGGCCGGGAAGGCATCCGGCAGCGCGGGCACCAAGAGCAGCAACCTGCACTTCGACTTCGACACCGAACTGCCCGGCTCCGGAGACGATCCGGGCCAGGAGCCCGGGACCGCGCTGGGAGGGTTCCTGGAGATCTCACCCAAGGTGGACGTCTCCTACGACGGGCACGGCTCGGACGACCCCGCGGACGCGACCGCATCCATCGGCATCGGCGGGGACTACAAGGCCAGTTGGCGCGTACGAGGCACCGTCGAACCCGATTTCGCGCAGCGCATCCCCCTGGCCGAGGCGACCGCGCATCCCGTGATCATGGTCGGTCCGGTGCCGGTCGTCGTCACGGTGAAGCTCACTCTGGCGCTGAAGGTGCGAGCGAACGGCCGCATACAGGTGGACGTGGACCAGGCCGCGACCGGGTCGGTAAAGGTCGGCACGCGGTACGCGAAGGAGTCGGGCTGGGAGCCGGACACCCAAGCCGACGGCGAGACCCTTCCCGGCGGCAGGGCCGAAGTCTCCGGTGAGGGCGAACTGCGCACAGCGCTCGGCCCCGAGGCGAACGTCAGCCTCTACGACACGGTGGGCGTGGTCGCCTTCTTCGGCCCGTACCTGCGGGCGACCGGCCAGTACGCGGACTCGGGGCCGGACACCCAGGGACGCGGCGCGTGGAAGCTGTACGGGGGCCTGACCCTCGAGAGCTCCCTGTTTGCGCAACTGCCGTTCGTGATCATCGGCAACCGTCCATCGAAACACATCGACTTCCCACCCGTCAACCGCGAGTGGTTCATCACCGAGGGGCAGTTCCCGGCACCCTCCTGATACCGGGAGGAGCGCGGGGGTCGATCTCACCCGCGAACGACGAGGGCCCGGGTCACCGACCTGGCCCTGGCACGTCCAGAGGCACTGACGACGAGTGCTCGACTCTCGGTTGGGGGAGGAACTGGCTCGCGCACTCACCGGGCACAGCGACGGCACGCGGCAGAGGCAGGGGGCGGCGCACGCGCAGCTTCCTGTGGCGGGCAGCGTGCAGGTGTCCCGATGGTGGTCACCGAGCGCGCTGTGCACAAGCATGTCGGGAACATCTTCGCCAAGCTCGATCTGCCCGCCGAGGACAGCGGCCACCGGCGCGTGCTGGCCGTGCTCGCGTACCTGAGCTGAGCCCCTTGCCGGGTGCACTCGCCGCGACGGCCGATACGGCACGCCGACCGCGCGGCCCCCTCTGCTCGGATGCGGGCTGACAGCCGTCGCGGGGACATCGTTCTCCATCGAGTCGTCGCGGTGGTCCGTTGCGGTGCGTCAGTTCTTGGGTGTCCGGGAGCGCGCCATCCGGGCCGCCACGGCGCGCGGGACGTGACGCACCGCGAAGGCGTACGCCTTGTACTGCCAGCCGGCGACACTGACCGGCTTGCCCCGGTGGAGGTCGCGCAGTGCCTGACGTACGACGGTGTCGACGTCGAGCCACGCCCAGCCGGGCAGGCTGGTGAGGTCCATCCCGGCGCGCTCCTGGAACTCGGTGCGGGTGAACCCGGGGCACATGGCGAGGACTTTGACGTTGTGCGGGGCGAGGTCCACGCGCAGCGATTCGCTGAACGCGGTGAGCCATGCCTTGGCGGCGCCGTAGGTACCGGTGGGCAGGAGCCCGGCGACGGAGGAGACATTGATGACGGCGCCGCGCCTGCGCGCGGTCATGCCTGGGGTGGCGGCGTGGGTGAGCCGCATCGGCACCCGGGCGAGGAGGTCAAGCATCCGCTCCTCGTCCTCGATGGCGCTGTGCGGGAAGGGCGCGGGCAGGCCGAACCCGGCGTTGTTGACGAGGACGTCGACTGGGGAGACGGAAGCGTCCGCGGTGACGGCGAGACGGGCCTCGACCCGTGCGCAGCCGTCCCGATCGAGGAGATCGGCGACGAGCACCTCGGCTTCGACGCCGTAACGGGAGCGCAGCTCGTCGGCGGCGGCCCTGAGGCGGGTCTCGTCGCGGGCGACGAGGACGAGATCGGCTCCGCGGGCCGCGAGCCGACGGGCGAAGCAGGCTCCTAGGCCGGAGCTGGCTCCGGTGATCAATACCGTGGTCATCGGTTCCCAGGGGTGAGGTGTGTGCCGGACAACAGCCCCGCTACCGGGCCTCCGTACGGAGAACTCGTTGCCGTCGGGGTCGAGCATCGCGCCACGCCCTCCCCGCGAGCGCAGCCTAGGAGCGGCTGTGCGGCACCCGCATCCGGGTTTCCGTCGCGGGGGTCCGGTCCCCACAAGATGCACTGGAAGCGAGCAACGCTCCTGCAGCACGTCAAGAGGCGTACGCATCAGGCAAATTGACAGGCTGTCATATTGCGGGTGCAAGTGCTGTGTCACGGTTCAGACCGTCCTGCAACCATTCGAAGTTCTCACATGTCGCAAGTTGGTACATGAGCCCAACAACTTGATGTCGTGGGAGCTTCCTTGTCGTTCCGCCTCAACCCGACACCTTTCTTGCCTGAGTTCCCGCAGTTCCGTCGGCCTCCAGCGGCGACCCGGCTCTTCATCATCGACAGCCCAGCGAAAGGCCGCCCATGAAGCGAACGGTCACGTTGATCATCGCGCTGGTCGTCACCATGCTGCCGCTGACACCGGCGCACGCCGCGGTCAAGAAGGCCAAGCCCCCGCTCAGTTGCGAGCATCGGACCTTCACCTCCAGCCCGGGCCCGCGCTTCAACGACCCGGAGGACCCGACCTCCCAGATGAAGATCATGGGCCCGCTCATCGAGTCGATCAACAGCGCCGGCTGCGGGCAGACCATACGCGTCGCCATGTACTCGATCAGCAACGCACAGCCGGGCCCGGACTTCGCCAACGCCCTGATAGCCGCGCACCAGCGCGGCGTCATCGTCAAAGCGCTGATGGACGCCCACAGCGACAATGCGATCTGGCAGTCGATGGTCACCGAGCTGGGCAACGACCCGCGAGCCTCCAGCTTCGCCGCGCTGTGCCCGGGCGGCTGCCTGACCCACTACGCCGGCTCCTCCCTGCACGCGAAGTACTACATGTTCAGCGGCGGGCAGGATGCGAACAGGACAGTGACCGTCAGCAGCGCCAACCCCACCTCCGCCCAGGCCAGGACCGCGTGGAACAGCAGCGCCACCGTCAAGGGCAACGTCGCCCTGTACAACTCCTACGTCAGCTTCTTCACCGCCATGGCCAAGGGGGCGCTCAACGGCCCGGGCCCGCTGGCGCCCGACTACTACAACTCGACCAGCGCCACGGCCGCCAGGAAGCTGTCCCCGCCCACCTACCAGTGGCCCAAGGCGCGCTCCAAGAGCGACACCTGGGTCGACTTCCTGAACAACATCAAGGCACCGGCGACGATCAACATCGCCATGTTCCAGTGGACCTCGCACGGGAAGCCGGGCGAGCGGAACTATCTGGAGCTGCCGAAGAAGCTGGTGAGCCTGGCAAAGGCCGGCGTCAAGATCCACATTCTGATCACCGCGGGAATGGTCGATGACAGCGTGCAGAACTACCTGAAGGACCGGCCGAACATCTACGTGCACGACACCACCCGCGAAACCGACGCGAACGGCTACGCCAAGCATTACACGCACGACAAGTACATGATGGTCAGCGGCAATTACGCAGGGACGGCCAACTCCAAGCTCGTCTTCGTCGGTTCCTCGAACTGGACGAGCAACGGCGTCTGGCACAACGACGAGTCGGACCTGAAGCTGACCGGCCGGGCCGGCTACGACACGTTCATGGCGGACTGGCAGAACCAGTACGACCGTTGCTGCGGGACGGCGGGGCGGCAGTCGATCGCCGAGGAGCGCGGCGAGAGTACGGCGCGAGAGATTCCGATCGATCCGAGCCAGGCCCGGGAATAGACATTCTCGGTCCCGGACAGCGACAGCGAGCAGGTGTCCGGACGTGAAGAAGCTCCTGATGGACGGCAAGAGCAAGATCGCCTGTCCACCAGGAGCTTCGGCGTGCTTGCTGCCCGGCCGGCGTCGATCCGTGCACCTCGGCTCTGCGCTTCCTCGCCTGTGAGCTCGCCGCACGTCGCTGCGAACAGGGCACGCGCTGGCGCCGGCTGTCCGCATGGGCTCGATGCGGGGGCCCTTGAACGCGTAGGTGGTCCGGCCGGTTGCACATATGGAGGTGACCGGCGCCGGAAACAGCATCAGTACAGCGTCAGCCTGCTGGTTGATCACTTCGCCTGGGCGAGCCCGATTGCGTCGGGGCCGGCCGGGAACCGCAGCTGGCCGGTCGTGTCGTGCACGGCACGCCACACGGTTTCGGCGACGTCGCTCTCCTTGGTGAACAGATCCTGGTTCATGAAACCGCTCATGACCTTCTCCGCCCACGGAAGGTAGGGCTCCGGGACGGCCTCTTCCAAGGAGTCGCCGTCCAGGGCGGTTTCGCCGAAGTTCGTGGTCAGGCAGGCGCCTGGCTCGACGGTCTTCGCCTGCACTCCGAAGGCCGCGAGTTCGAGTGCGAGGGATGCGGTGAAGCCCTCGATGGCCATCTTGCTCGCCTTGTAGACGGCGGTGAGCGGCATGTGGCCCAGCACCACGCTGGACGTCACGTTGACGACCACGCCGGAGCCGCGCTCACGGAACTGGGGCAGCACGGCCTGGGTCGTCGCCATCACGCCGAACGTGTTGGTCTCGAAGACCTCCCGCACCCTGGCCATGGGTGTCCCTTCGAAGACACCGATCGAGGGGACGCCCGCGTTGTTGACGAGGACGTCGACGGGCCCCGCCGCCTCCAGTGCCCCTTCGATGGTCTCGGGCTTCGTCACGTCGAGTTCGAGGACGCGGAGCCGGTCCGACTCCGGGAGGACGCCGGGACGCGGTGTGCGCATAGTCGCGATGATGTTCCACCCTTGCTCGTGGAAGTAGCGGGCGGTCTCCCGGCCGTATCCGGACGACGTACCGGTGATCAGAACGGTCTTCATGGTGTGATCCTTGCGTGTGTGGTGGGATCCGCGGAGCGGCATTTTCCTGCTCCGCAGAAGAACTCCTGATCCCAGTAAACCGCTCTGACCTGCGCAGATCCTAGAAGGATCCTCGCCCATCCTTGCACGATCCTCCTTCGAGGCGGGCCGGGCCGGCTTGCCACGCCACGCTCAGGCCAGGACGCCCGCCGGAGTGCGTGCGGTGTTCCGCAGGCGGGCGGCGTCCCGGCTCGGGGGTTCGCCGAACTGGCGGCGGTACTCGCGGCTGAACTGCGAGGGGTTGTCGTAGCCGACACGGTGGCCTACCCCCGTCACGTCGCCCGGGTGGGTGGCGAGCAGCAGCCGCGCCTCCTGGAGCCGGATCTGCTTCTGGAACTGGATGGGGCTCATCGCTGTCACCGCCTGGAAGTTGCGGTAGAAGGCGGAGACGCTCATCCCGGACAGGCGTGCCACGTCCTCGACCCGGAAGGGCTCGGCGTAGTGCTCGCGAATCCACCGCACGGCCCGGGAGACATGACTGAGGCCGCTGTCGGCGAGGCCGAGCTGGCGCACCGTCGCGCCCTGCTCGCCGGTGATCAGGCGCCACAGGATCTCGCGCTTGATCAGAGGGGCCATCACGGCGCGGTCGCGGGGCTCGTCGAGCAGCCGAAGCAGGCGGACCACCGCGTCGAGCAGCGCGGGCGGAGCGTCGCTGACGGCGATCCCCGACGGTGCACCGGTGCCGGTACGGGGGATGTCTCCCGGACCGGCCTGAAGCAGCAACTCGGCGATGACGGACGGTTCCAGCACGAGACCGAAGCCGAGCGCCGGCTGTTCCGGGGCGGCCTGGAGGAACTGCCCGGTGACGGGCAGGTCGACGGAGGCGACCAGGTACTGCCCGGCCCCGTACTCATAGACCCGGTCGCCCAGTGCGAGGTGTTTGGCGCCCTGCGCGATGACCGCAAGCACCGTGCCGGACATGGAGGGCTCCGGCGGGTCCGGCCGGTCGACCTTCGAGATCAGAACGCCGTCGATGGCGGTGGTCCAGTCGGGGCGGACATGCCGGGCCAGCAGCGTGCGGAGTTCTTCGAGGTACATGCCTCCAGTGCAGCAGACATCCGGCCGGTGCTCCCCGCAGTGCGAGCATCGTGCAAGTGGCCGCGAGCATGGTTCCAGCGCCTTGCCAGGTCACAGCGGTTGGACGGAGTCACCCCACTCCACCGGAAGAGCCTCCGGGGCTCCAGCTCGGATAGTGCGGGTTGGTAGTGGCCCTCCACAACCTGATGCTTCATCGCTCTTTCTCACCTCACAACTGCCTTGTCAGAAAACAGCACTACAGAAGGGCGTAGATCCGTCAAAACATGAATCAGTTCGGACAAGCCTCTTGCCTTTCGGTTCAGAGGCGCCGAATACTCCCTTCGGCGCTTGTCATGGGCACGAGGGCCACAGCTCCGCCGTGCCCATGACCGCGCCTCACGGGCCCGAGAAGCGGACCCCCTATTCCCCTCCTGGAGGCATCAGTGAGGATCAGGCGCATCACCCCCACCAAGGGCACCCAGAGACGCACCCGGCTGATCGCCGCCGCGTCCGGACTGGTCGCCGCGGCAGCGCTCACCACGCCTGCCGTTGCTGCCGACGCTCCCACCCCCCGGTTCAGCGCCTCCCAACTGTCCGCAGCGAGCGACGCTGTGCTCGATGCCGACGTCGCCGGCACCGCGTGGCACGTGGACAAGAAGACCAACTCCCTCGTCGTCACGGCCGACAGCACCGTCTCCCGCGCCGAGATAGCCAAGATCAAGAAGGCGACGGGCTCCGGGGCCACGGCTTTGAAGATCGAGCGCACTCCGGGCAAGATCCGCAAGCTGCTCCAGGGCGGCGACGCCATCTACGCCAGCAGCTGGCGCTGCTCGGCGGGCTTCAACGTCCGCAGCGGCAGCACGTACTACATCGTCACCGCCGGGCACTGCACCGACGGCGCGGGCACCTGGTACTCCAACTCCGCCCGCACCTCGGTGATCGGCCCGACGGCCGGATCGAGCTTCCCGGTCAACGACTACGGCCTCGTCCGCTACAGCTCCTCTTCCGCCAGCCACCCGGGCACCGCGGGAGGCACCGACATCACCAGCGCGGCCAACGCCACGGTCGGGATGTCCGTCACCCGGCACGGCAGTACGACAGGCACCCACAGCGGCACCGTCACCGGCCTGAACGCCACCGTGAACTACGGAGGCGGCGACATCGTCTACGGCATGATCAGGACGAACGTGTGCGCGGAGCCCGGCGACAGCGGCGGCTCCCTGCGTTCGGGGAGCAGGGCCATCGGCCTGACCTCGGGCGGCAGCGGAAACTGCTCCTCGGGCGGTACGACGTTCTTCCAGCCCGTCACGGAGGCGCTCAACGCCTACGGCGTCAGCGTGTACTGACGTGAACTGACGGCACCGACACCGTCCCCGTCGGCACGAGCCCGGGTCGAGCGTGACGGCCCGGGCTCTGCCGGCTCCACCCGGCGAAAGCCGGATACGCGGCCGGAACTCCCCGGGGCCCTCCTCGGCGGTCAGCCACCGCCCCGAGTGCGGAAGGTGCGCGACACCTGCCCCAGCACATAGGCGCAGCACGCGGCCCCCGGCACCACAGTCCGCCACGCCTCGTACCAGCCGGGCACCGCTTCCAGTGCGCCCGGAGAGTGCTCCGGGTCGAGCAACTCCCGCTGGAACGGATGCATCGCCCCGGCCCAGGTGAAGGCCGCGACGAGCAGCACACCCAAGGCCCAGGCAGTCAGTCGCCGCCCAGGCCGCCCCTTGAGCGTGGCCGGAATCAGCGCGGCCACGGCAACCCCGGCAACCAGGAGCGGAGATCCCACCCAGGGTGCCCACTGCAGAAATGTCACATCCCACAGCCTGCTGTGGAACCAGACGTCGCCTCGTGTACGAGTCTGGATCACCGCCAGCACGACCGGCCACATCGCGACGTACGCGAGACCGAGCGCACTCGCGAGCCCGAGCAGCCAGGCCGCGGGCACGTTCTTGGTGCGCCGGCCCGCCATGCTCGCTGTGTCCCGCCCGTCTCCCAAGTCCCGTACTCCTCCGCTGTGTTCGCCGCCGCCTCACAGCGGCCACGCGGTGGACGAGACGTGCGGAGCGCGGCGGGCGGTTCCTCCGCGCGGCCTCGATGCGGAACAAGGCAGTCGAATGCGCAAGAGAGGGCGATGACGGAGCGACAGTTGCGTCCCGTACTCAACGGCACCCGCCCACCCCGGCACGGCCTGCTGCGAGGCGCTCACACACCACGGGGCGAGGCTGGGACAAGGGAGTGCCGTGCGCGTGGAACACTTCAACTGCGAAGCTGTGCGGTCGCGGAGGCCCGGACCGATCGCAAATGCAATGCCGCCGGCCGCTGTTCGCGCTTCGCCGTTTCCCTCGGAACCCTCCCGGCGGCGTCCGTCCTGGTGCATCGCGAACAGCATCTGCTGGCTGTTTCACAGCCGCGCCGCCTTCAGGGCCAGGTGCAGCAGCAGACGGGAGGCGCCCTCGTCGAGGTCGAGTCCGGTGAGGGCCTCGATGCGGGAGAGCCGGTAGTAGAGGGTCTGCCGGTGGATGCCGAGTGCCGCCGCGGTGCGGCCCGCCTGGCCCGCGTGGTCGAGGAACGCCTCGGCGGTGCGGGCCAGTTCGGCGTGGGCGGGGCGCAGCAGCGCCGCCGCGGCCGGGTCGCCGGCGGCGCCCGCGGGCAGCGCGGTCAGCAGCCGGTACGGGCCGATGCCGTCCCACTCCGCGGCCGGGCCCAGCCGCTCCGGCTCCGCCCTGGCGGCACGTGCCGCGGCGAGCGCCTCCCGCCAGGCGGCCGCTGCCCCGGACAGCCCGCGCCGGGGGGAGCCGATGCCCGCGACGGCGGGGGAGCGCGGCACGCGGAGCAGCCGCCCCGCCGCCGTACGGGCCGGATCCAGGGCCTCGGCCGAACGCAGCCGCACCAGGGCGGCGAGCACCGGCTGCACTGCCGCCGTCCCTGCCGTCGTCCCGGCCGCGGCCCTGGCCGCCGTCCCGGCACCCGTTCCTGCCGCCGTCCCGGTGGCCGGGAGCACGCACCGGGCCATCACATGCGGTACGGGCCCGCCCGTACCGCCGTACGGAGCGCCGCCGGTGCCGCCCCCGGCAGCACCGCCGCCCGCGGCACCACCACCCCCGCCGCTTCCGTGCTCCGCCCCCCAGGGCAGCACCGCCAGCAGCACCAGCGGCCCGGACGCCGCCGGGCCGAGAAGTTCGCCCAGCTCGGCGGCCGCCTCCTCGCCTCCGCCCCGGTCGTCCGCGGTCAGCACGGTCCGCAGCAGCTCGCCCGTACGCGCCTCGGCCCCCGTCTCCGCCGCCAGCAGCGTCCCGATCCGCGAGGCCACCGCCATGGCCGAGGCCAGCCGCGGATCGGCCAGGTCGAGCGCGCCGTCGTCCATCAGCCAGATGTATCCGTGCACGACTCCCGCGTTCCGCACGGGCAGACAGATCCGGCCGTGCTCGACGCCGGCCGACGGTTCGGGGTCGATACGGACAGGCCCCGTCGCCCTGGTGATGCCGAAGCTCTCGAACCACCTGCGCACCTCGGTGCTGGAGCGGCGGCCCAGGATGGAACGCCTGCGTACCGGGTCCAGCGCGGGCTCCGCGCCTTCTCCGTCGCCCTCGTGGGCGCCGAATGCGATCAGCGCGAAGTCGCGGCCTTCCAGGGTCGCGGGCGTGCCCAGCAGTGCGCAGACCTCGTCGATGAGTGCCTGATAGTCCTCGCGCATGATCGTCCCGCTGTTCCGCTCGGTGCTGCCCGCGTCGTCCCCGCCGTGCCCCCGGCCGCTGCCGTACGGGCGTCGGCACCCCCATTCTCGTACAGATGTCTGAGATCTGGGACACGGATGCGTGACAGCTGTCGATGGCCGCGGGATGGCGCGATCCTTAGATTCAGGGTGGCTTCCGACGCCGTGGCGCTCCGTCCTGCCGTCTTCCCTTTCCGGCTGAACGGCCCGCCACAGGATGTCTGGAGCGCGAAGAAGAACCCCAGTGGAGGTGCCCGTGTTCGGACCAGTGCTCCTGGCCGCCGCGCGCAGTGACGGCATCCGCCGTCTTGTATCGTCCGCGCCGGTCACCCGCCCCGTCGTGAACCGCTTCGTGGCGGGCGAGCGGCTCGCGCCGTGCCTGGAGGCCGTACGGTCGCTGACCGCCCGCGGCCTCGACGTCACGCTCGATCACCTCGGTGAGGACACCACCGACCGCGCCGAGGCGACGCGCAACCGGGACGCCTATCTCGCGCTCGCGCACGCGCTGGCGGCCGAGGGCATGGGCGCCCGTGCCGAGATGTCGGTGAAGCTGTCGGCCTTCGGGCAGGCACTGCCGGACGGCGGCCACGACATCGCGCTCGCCAACGTGCGGCCGGTCGTCGAGGCGGCGGCCGAGGCGGGCACCACCGTGACGCTGGACATGGAGGACCACACAACCGTGGACTCCACCCTCGCCGTCCTCTCCGAGCTGCGCGGAAGCTTCCCCCAGACCGGGGCCGTGCTGCAGTCCTACCTCTTCCGCACCGAGGACGACTGCCACGCCCTGGCAGGGGAAGGCTCGCGCGTACGGTTGGTGAAGGGGGCATACAAAGAACCGGCGTCGGTCGCACACCAGCAGAAGACCGAGGTGGACCTTGCGTACGTGCGCTGTCTGAAGATCCTGCTCTCCGGCAGGGGCTATCCCATGATCGGCACCCACGACCCGCGGATGGTGACCGTCGCGCAGGAACTGGCGCGGCGCCTGGGGCGCAAGCACGACGAGTTCGAGTTCCAGATGCTCTACGGCATCCGCGAGAAGGAGCAGCTGCGGCTTGCGGCCGAGGGCCACCGGATGCGCGTATACGTCCCCTACGGGACCGACTGGTACGGATACTTCATGCGGCGCCTCGCGGAGCGTCCGGCCAACCTCGGATTCTTCCTCCGTTCGCTCGCCACCCGCGGCTGAACACCCTGACAGTGCCCTCGTAAGAAGGAGATTCGGCAGCCATGGACGCTGTGACCCAGGTCCCCGCCCCGTACAACGAGCCGGTGCACACCTACGCGCCCGGCAGCCCCGAGCGCTCCCGGCTGGAGCGCAAGCTCAAGGAGCTCGCCGAGAACCCGGTCGATCTGCCCATGACCATCAACGGTGAGAAGCGGATGGGCGGCGGCGCACGCGTCGACGTCGTGCAGCCGCACAATCACAGCAAGGTCATCGGCACCTACGCGAATGCCACACGGCAGGACGCGCAGGACGCGGTGGACGCCGCCCTCGCGGCCGCGCCCGCGTGGCGTGCGCTGTCCTTCGACGACCGTGCCGCGATCATCCTCAAGGCGGCCGAGCTGCTGTCGGGTCCGTGGCGCGAGACGATCGCCGCCTCCACCATGCTCGGCCAGTCCAAGACCATCCAGCAGGCCGAGATCGACGCCCCCTGCGAGCTGATCGACTTCTGGCGCTTCAACGTGCACTTCGCGCGCGAACTCCTCGCGGAGCAGCCGCCGATGCAGCCGAAGGGCGTGTGGAACCGCCTCGACCACCGGCCCCTGGAGGGCTTCGTCTACGCGATCACGCCCTTCAACTTCACCGCCATCGCCGGGAATCTGCCCACCGCTCCCGCACTGATGGGCAACGTCGTGGTCTGGAAGCCGTCCCCGACGCAGACCCACTCCGCGGTGCTCCTGATGGAGATGCTGGAGGAGGCGGGCATGCCCAAGGGCGTCATCAACCTCGTCACCGGCGACGGCAAGGACGTCTCGGAGGTCGCGCTGCCCCACCCGGACCTGGCGGGCGTGCACTTCACCGGTTCGACGAAGACGTTCCAGTACCTGTGGCGGACGGTCGGCGAGAACATCCAGCGCTACAGGTCCTATCCGCGCATCGTCGGCGAGACCGGCGGCAAGGACTTCATCGTCGCCCACCCGACCGCCGACGCCGCGGTGCTGAAGACCGCGATGGTGCGCGGCGCCTTCGAGTACCAGGGCCAGAAGTGCTCGGCAGCCTCACGCGCGTACATCCCGCGTTCGCTGTGGGACGGCGGGCTCAAGGACGAACTCCTCGCCGAGACCGAGGGGCTGGCGATGGGCGACGTCAGCGATCTGTCCAACTTCATCGGGGCCGTCATCGACGACCGTGCCTTCGCGAAGAACAAGGCCGCCATCGACCGCGCGAGGCAGGACCCCACCTGCGAGATCCTCGTCGGCGGCGAATACGACGACTCCACGGGCTGGTTCGTGAAGCCGACCGTCATCGCGTGCACCGACCCGGAGAACGAGATCTTCTCCGAGGAGTACTTCGGCCCGATCCTCGCCGTGCACGTCTACGAGGACGGCACCTGGCCGACGATGCTGGAGCAGATGGAGTCCGTCGCGGCCTACGCCCTGACGGGCGCCGTACTCGCCAAGGACCGGGCGGCGCTGGCCGAGGCGAGCGAGAAACTCCGCTTCGCCGCGGGCAACTTCTACCTCAACGACCGGCCCACCGGCTCGATCGTCGGCCAGCAGCCCTTCGGCGGCGCCCGCGCCTCCGGCACCAACGACAAGGCGGGCTCGAAGTTCAACCTGCTGCGCTGGATGTCGCCGCGCGCCATCAAGGAGACCCAGGTGGCGCCGACCGACTACCGCTATCCGCACATGGGTTGAACCGCTGAGCTGCTGAGCTGCTGAGCCGGTGAACGCCTGAGCCGGTGAACGCCTGAGCCCCGCCCGCACCGGCGATCGCGCCCGTCACGTGTACGTCTGCACGTACATGTGACGGGCGCGTTCGCCGTGTCACCAGCCGTCCCGGTGGATGACCTCCTGGACCGGACGGCGGCGCACGGGCCCGAAGTTGCCCGCGGGCCGGCCCACGGGGATCACCGCGAAGGTGTTGACGTCCTTGGGTATGCCGAGCACCTGCTTCCACTCCCGCTCCAGCATCAGATGCCAGACGGTGATCGTGGCCGCGAGCCCCAGCCCGCGCGCCGCGAGCAGCAGGTTCTGAACGCCGGGGTAGACGCTGGAGGTCTCCGCGACGGTGCTGAAGACGCCGTTGGTCATCAGCCGCAGCAGTCCGCTCGTGCCGAGCGATCCGTGCAGGGCCTTCAGCCCGTCCATGTCGCCCTTCGGCTGGACGTAGCGGTAGCAGGGAATGATCAGCGCGGGGGTGTCGGCGAAGTGGTCCCGCTGGTGTTCGATGGCCGCGACCATCCGCCGGTACGCGCCCTCGTCCATGCTGGGCGGCGTCGCCTTGCCGGCCGAACCGAGATACGCGTTCACGCAGCGGCGCCACAGCGGTTCGAGCCGTGCGATCACATCCCGGTCGGTGACGACGACGTAGTGGAACTGCTGGAGATTCGAACCGCTGGGCGCCCATACGGCGGCCTGTACGAGCCGCTCCAGCAACTCCTCAGGCACCGGGCCGGGTTCGAGGCGGCGCATCGCGCGCATCGTGGACATGGTCTCGAAGAGCAGGGGCTCGGCTTGCTGATCATCAGTCATGGCCGCGGAGTCTAGGGCTCCGCTTCGACGAGCCGCACCGTCCGGAGGCCGGGCTTCGAGGGCGCTGTCCGGACGGCCGGTGGCCTGAATCGAGTGGTGTTCGTCTCAGATAGTAGGAAGGCCAACTAATTGGCGAGACATCACGGCGATCGGGTTCTACCTTTGTGGAGAGCCGAACGTCTCGCTCATCCAGCGAACGGCGGATGAGGCCCGGTGCACGAGCGCAGGTGATCCCTGCCGCACCGTTGCCGCCCCCGCCCATTCCGGCATCACGAGCCCCCACCTTCCCTTCTTGAGACCTTTGCGTGCAGAAGGAGTTGCTGATCATGGATGAGACCGCCCGCCGCCGAGCCCGGCACACCGCCCGTACGGCCCGCATCAACCGCGACGCCGACCGCCGGAACGCGGCCGCCGCCCTCCAGCGCGCCCTCGACCGCCGCGACAACGGCGGCGCCACGGGCCACTGAGGCCAAGCCCGCAGGCAGGGCGGGTGGGCCTCGACGGTCTGCCCGCTCCCGCGTGTACGTGCGCCTTTCAGCTGTTCACCGGCAGGCGTCCGTTCACCATTCGACGTTGAGTGCCCGGGGCCCGGAGTCGACACCGCCGCGGGCCCACGGGATGTCGTCGGCTCTTCCCTGAAGCCGTAGCCCCGGCAGCCGTCGCGCGAGCGCGCGCAGTGCGGCGCCGACCTCGATACGGGCCAGGGCCGCGCCGAGACAGTAGTGCGGCCCGTGTCCGAACGTCAGGGGCGGAGAGCCGGCCTTCCGGTCCGGTACGAACCGGTCGGGGTCGGTGAAGTGCGCGGGGTCGCGGCCGGCGCCTTCGAGCCGTACGAGCACCAGGTCGCCGGCCTTGACCGGCACACCGCCCAGTTCGAGATCCTCGTGGGCGTAACGGGGGAACGGCTCTCCTGTCATGCCTGCCTGCATCCGCAGGACCTCCTCCACTGTCGCCTCCACCTGGCCGGCGTCGGCCGACGCCAGTTCGTACAGCCGCCCCTCGGTCAGGAGCCGGAGCGTACCGACGGAGACGGCGTTGCAGGCCGTCGAATATCCGGCCGCGACGACGGTCGTGGCCATGCCGGTGAGTTCACCGTCGCCGAGGCGCCCGTCACCGGAGTGACGTACGGCGATCAAGGCGCTGAGCAGGTCGTCCGCTGGGGCTTGCCGCTTGGCGGCGACCAGCCCGGACGCGTACTCACCCAGGGCGCCCCACGCCTGAGCGGCTGCGGCCAGCTCCTCTTCTCGGCCGTGGGTGAAGTCGGCAGCGCCGGCGGCGTCGGCGAGGCGGCGGAAGTGCTCGCGCTCCTGGATCGTCACGCCGAGCAGATCGCTGATGACCGTGATCGACAGCGGGGCGGCGAGGTCCCCCACGAGATCGGCGGGCGGACCGGCCTCGGCGAGGGCGGCCACGTGATCGGCGGCCTGCTGCTCGATGCGCGGACGCAGGGCGGCGACGCTCCGGGGCGTGAAGGCCTTGGACACCAGGCGGCGGAGCCGGAGATGTGCCTCGCCGTCCTGGAAGAGGGTGTCGTTGCCCGGGGATGCGTCGCCGGGCGGCGCCAGCCCGAACCGGGGGTCGGCCAGCACCGCCGCGACGGCGTCGTAGGAGGTGACCAGCCATGCCGGCCGTCCGTCGGTAGCGAGTACCGGGGCGACGGGTGTCCTCTCGCGGAGCCGCGCGTAGTCCGGCGGCGGCTCCATGGGGTGGGGCCGGTCGAAGGGCAGGGCCGGTCGCTCGGTCGTCATCGTGGTGCCCTTCCGTCGGTGGAGCCGCCTCGGTGGAGTCGTGTCGGTGGAGCCGCCTCGGTGCCGTCGCCGGGCGGTGTCACGGCGGGACTGTCCGCGTACGGGCCGGCATCCGCGGCAGCGCGGCGAGTTCTCCCGTCCGCACGCTCACAGTGAAGACCCTGACGTCGCGTCAAGGTCAACTCGTGGCCGGAGCAGCGGCCCCGACCGGAGAGGGCCACGCGGGCCCGGCGTACGGATGTCCGTGATGTGGACGGGTCGTGTCATCCCCTGGGACCAGAGGTTATGGTCGCTGGCATGTCTCGCAGCATCAGCCTCGCAGTGATCCCCGGTGACGGAATCGGCCAGGAGGTCGTGGCCCAGGGCCTGAAGGTCCTGACCGCCGTCCTTCCCCAGGACGTGAAGCTGGAGACGAAGCAGTACGACCTCGGCGCCGGCCGCTGGCACGCCACGGGTGAGACCCTCCCGGACGCGGAGCTGGAGCAGCTCAAGCAGCACGACGCGATCCTGCTCGGTGCCATCGGCGATCCGAGCGTGCCCTCCGGCGTGCTGGAGCGGGGGCTGCTGCTCAAACTGCGGTTCGCCTTCGACCACTTCGTCAATCTCCGGCCGTCGCAGCTCTTCCCCAACACGGAGACGCCGCTGGCCGGCCGCCCCGCCATCGACTTCGTGGTCGTGCGCGAGGGCACCGAGGGCCCGTACGTCGGCAACGGCGGCAGCATTCGCACCGGCACCTCCGCCGAGGTCGCCAACGAGCTCAGTGTGAACACCGCGTACGGCGTCGAGCGCGTCGTCCGGGACGCGTACGAGCGCGCCCAGGCGCGCCCCCGCAAGAAGCTGACCCTGGTTCACAAGACCAACGTGCTGGTGCACGCGGGCCACCTGTGGAAGAACCTCTTCGACAAGATCGGCGAGGAGTACCCCGAGGTCACCACCGACTATCTGCACGTCGACGCCGCGACGATCTTCCTGGTCTCCGACCCCGAACGCTTCGACGTGATCGTCACCGACAACCTCTTCGGCGACATCATCACCGACCTCGCCGCCGCCGTCAGCGGCGGCATCGGCCTCGCCGCCTCCGGGAACATCAACCCGACGGGCAGCTTCCCCTCGATGTTCGAGCCCGTCCACGGCTCCGCACCCGACATCGCGGGCACCGGCAAGGCCGACCCCACGGCGACGGTGCTCTCCGTCGCCCTGATGCTGCGGCACCTCGGCCTGGAGGCGGAGGCCGCACGCGTCGAGAACGCGGTCACGGCAGACCTGGCCGAACGGCCCGCGGCCCGTACGACGGACGAGACCGGCGACGCCCTGGCGGCACGAGTATCCGGCTGACCCGGCGCAGCTTCATCGCCGGGCATCGGTGCCCGGCCGCTGTGCCAGTGGGGGGTCGGGGTGCCACCATCCATCCAGGGGCCGCCCACCCGGACTCCCTCCGGGGGCCTCCACGCGTGATAATCGGACGCGGGGGCTGACGCATGAGGGAAAGCTCGGACGTCCAAGCATCACGACGGAGGGCGTACGGGAGCGCGGTCCGCCACGACACACAGTGAAGGACGCGCTCACATGACGACGCCTCGAATCGACTTCGACCTCAAGCCTTCCTCGCAGCCTCTGCCCGCCGCGGAGCGCGAGGCGGTGCTGGCCAATCCGGGCTTCGGCCGTCATTTCACGGACCACATGGTCACGATCAAGTGGACCGAGGGCCGGGGCTGGCACGACGCACAGCTCCAGCCGTACGCGGCGCTGCAGCTCGATCCCGCCAACATGACGCTGCACTACGCGCAGTCGATCTTCGAAGGGCTGAAGGCGTACCGGCAGCCGGACGGCTCCGTCTCGGCCTTCCGCCCCGACGCCAACGCCCGCCGATTCCAGCGCAGCGCCCGTCGGCTGGCCATGCCGGAGCTCCCCGAGGAGACGTTCATCGAGGCGTGCGAGCTGCTCGTGCGGCAGGACAAGGAGTGGGTGCCGGGGAGCGGCGAGGAGTCGCTCTATCTGCGGCCCTTCATGTTCGCCACGGAGGTCGGACTGGGTGTGCGTCCGGCCAACGAGTACCTCTTCATGCTGATCGCCTCGCCCGCCGGCTCCTACTTCCCCGGCGGCGTCCAGCCGGTGTCCGTGTGGCTCTCCCAGGAGTACGTGCGGGCGGCGCCCGGCGGCACCGGCGAGGCCAAGTGCGCGGGCAACTACGCCGCTTCGCTCGTCGCGCAGGCGGAGGCCGCCGAGCAGGGCTGCGACCAGGTCGTGTGGCTGGACGCGATCGAGCGCCGCTACATCGAGGAGATGGGCGGCATGAACCTCTATTTCGTCCACGGCTCCGGCGCGGACGCGAAGATCGTCACGCCGTCGCTGACCGGCACCCTCCTGCCGGGCATCACACGCAGCTCGCTGCTCACACTCGCCGCCGACCTCGGGTACGAGACGGCGGAGACCCGTCTGACCGTCGACGACTGGCGGGACGGCAACGCGGACGGCACCATCACCGAGGTCTTCGCCTGCGGTACGGCAGCCGTGATCACCCCGGTCGGCGAGGCGAAGTGCGCGAGCGGCGCGTGGAAGGTCGGCGACGGGCAGCCCGGCGAGATCACCATGCGGCTGCGCGAGACGCTGCTCGCTGTGCAGACCGGCCAGGCCGAGGACCGCCACGACTGGATGCGCCCCCTGGCCTGACGGCGCCGACCACCTTGCGGCGCCCCCTGCCCGCCCGGCCGGACCGCCCCGGTCCGGCGGTATGTCCTGCGCGGACGACGGGGAGAGGCGCGACGTGCGGGGCGGGCGCGCCCACGCCTCCCGGCTCGCGCCTCGCGCTCCTGCCCCTCTTGTGTGGGCTTTGGCCGCTCGCGCAAACCCTTCGGGCCCGGTCGAATGTCCCCTTCGGACGACGGGGAGAGGCGCGCTCGGCTCAGGCCGCGCTCCCTCCCGAAGCGAGAGCTGGACCTCCCGTGTGCCGCCTCGGCCGCTCACGCGGCTTGCCCACCGCGCGGCTCGGGCGGGGCCTGCGGTGCCGATGGCTCGGGTGCGGCGACCGGGCGGTTCGGTTGCCGTGCGGTGTCCGCGTAGCGGCTTGAGCTGCCCGGCGCGCTCGCCGGCCGTCTGCCGGGCCGGGCTCCGGCGCCGATGGCCGGGCCCGACGCCGGGGCCCGCGGGGGCACGGCCCCGGTCGGCCGGCCCGGTCCGGCCGTCCGCCGGCCCGTCCGCCGTCCCGTACACCTCGGGGCCCCGCGCCGGCGGGGAACCACCCCGGCTCAGCAGCCGCTTTCCGCATGGTGAGACGCATTGCGGGCGCAGGGGCGGTTTGTGCGAGACTCCCTGCGTGTCCTCGTTCGCCATGATTATCGGCAGCAGGCGCGCCGGTCCTTCGTGACCGACTGCCGCAGGAAGACCCGTGCGGCAGCGGCCACCGTGTCCCAGACCCGCGCGCCAGACCTCTCGCACCCGCGAGAGGTTTTTTTGGTTTCCGGCCCACCCCAGCCGGAACGACGGGCGCGAGAAGGCAGCACAACCGAGGGACAAGCGGACCCCTGAATACGGATCTCCCTTCGCTCCCCATGAGCACAGCATCCACCAGGAGCCACAGCAGCCATGAGCACTGACGCCCCGGCCGCCCCGGACGACAACTTCCACATCTTCGACACCACACTGCGCGACGGAGCCCAGCGCGAGGGCATCAACCTCACCGTCGCCGACAAGCTGACGATCGCCCGTCACCTCGACGAGTTCGGCGTCGGCTTCATCGAGGGCGGCTGGCCGGGGGCCAACCCGCGCGACACCGAGTTCTTCGAGCGCGCCCGCGAGGAGATCGACTTCCGGCACGCGCAGCTCGTGGCCTTCGGCTCGACCCGTAAGGCAGGCGTGCGCGCTGCCGACGACGCGCAGGTCAAGGCACTGGTGGACTCCGGCGCCCCGGTCGTCACGATCGTCGCGAAGTCGCACGACCGGCACGTCGAGCTGGCGCTGCGCACCTCGCTGGAGGAGAACGTGGAGATGGTCCGGGACACCGTCGCCTACCTGCGCGAGCAGGGACGCCGGGTCTTCGTGGACTGCGAGCACTTCTTCGACGGCTATCTCGCCAACGCCCGCTACGCGAAGGAGGTCGTGCGCGCGGCGTACGACGCCGGCGCCGACGTCGTGGTCCTGTGCGACACCAACGGCGGGATGCTCCCCGCGCAGATCCAGGCGGTCGTACGCACCGTCCTCACCGACACCGGCGCCCGGCTGGGCATCCACACGCAGGACGACACCGGCTGCGCCGTCGCCAACACCCTCGCTGCCGTGGACGCCGGCGCCACCCACGTCCAGTGCACCGCCAACGGCTACGGCGAGCGCGTCGGCAACGCCAACCTCTTCCCCGTCACGGCAGCCCTCCAGCTCAAGTACGGCAAGCAGGTGCTGCCGCAAGGGGCGCTGGAGGAGATGACCCGCATCTCGCACGCGATCGCCGAGGTCGTCAATCTCGTGCCCTCCACCCACCAGCCGTACGTCGGCACCTCGGCCTTCGCGCACAAGGCGGGGCTGCACGCCTCCGCGATCAAGGTCGACCCGGATCTGTACCAGCACATCGAGCCCGAACTCGTCGGCAACACCATGCGGATGCTCGTCTCCGACATGGCGGGGCGCGCCTCGGTCGAGCTGAAGGGCAAGGAGCTCGGCTACGACCTGGAGGGCGACCGGGATCTGGTCGGGCGGATCGTCGAGCGCGTCAAGGAGCAGGAGCTCAAGGGCTTCACCTACGAGGCCGCGGACGCCTCCTTCGAACTGCTGCTCCGCGACGAGGTGCACGGGCGCGCCCGCCGCTTCTTCCGCCTGGAGTCCTGGCGGACCATCGTCGAACAGCGCCCCGGCGACGGCCAGGCCAACGAGGCCACGGTCAAGCTGTGGGCCAAGGGCGAGCGCATCATCGCCACGGGTGAGGGGAACGGCCCGGTCAACGCCCTCGACCGTGCGCTGCGCAGCGGTCTGGAGCGGCTGCACCCGGAGCTGGCCAGGCTCTCCCTCGTGGACTACAAGGTCCGCATCCTCGAGGGCGGGCACGGAACCGACTCCACGACGCGTGTGCTGGTCTCCATGAGCGACGGCCGAGCGGAGTGGTCGACCGTGGGGGTCGCGGACAACATCATCGCGTCGTCCTGGCAGGCGCTGGACGACGCGTACACGTACGGGCTGCTGCGGGCGGGCGTCGAACCGCACGAGTGAGACAGCCGCCCGGCGCCCGGCGCCTGCGCTCAGCCGCTCAGCCGCTCAGCCGCTCAGCCGCTCAGCCGCTCAGCCGCTCAGCCGCTCAGCCGTCGAGGCGCACCGGCTGTCCGGGTGCTGTGCCGGCGAAGCTCGCCGGCGGCGTCAACTCCTCCTCGGGCACGGCGAGTTCGAGACCGGGGCGGCGGCCCAAGAGCGCTTGGATACCCACCGGGTCGGCGGCAAACGGCTGGGCCCGTCCGGTGGGGCACGGAGGCCGGGTACGGCCTGGCCGCACGCGGCTTCGGGTGATCGCCAAGGACCGGCGAGCCGTTCGAGGTGACCTGGCACCGTCCCGTACCCGAGGTGCTCTCGGCCGGGGACGGGGGTGGAGGTTCTCGCCACCGGTCGCTCGCTGTGCCTGCGCGTGACGCCGGGTACGGCGGCGGCCAGCGTGAGTTGTGCGGTCCGGCTGCGCTGAGCTGCGGTTGTGCGGAAGCCTGAGCCCGCCGGCAGGCGTCGGCAGGGCACCGTGACCGGGCTGTGGGAACCCCACAGCCCGGTGGCGGTCACATGTGAGGGTTCACTGCCCTGACGCCGTGCTTCAGGGCAGTTCTGTCCAGCGCGACCATGAATCGTGCCCGGACACTGTCTGAATCTGACGACGATGAACAGGCCTGCTGTTTCGTAGGGTCTATACATGACCGATCAGACCCAGCCGTCGCAGCAGGCGCAGCAGACCACGGCGACCGTGGCCGCGCCCGACGCCTCGGGCCCTCAGGCGCAGGACGCCCGTGGGCGTGTGGCGGAGCTGCGTGCTCTGCGGGAGCGTGCTCTGCAGGGTCCCAGTGAGCGGGCGACGCAGGCTCAGCACGCGAAGGGGAAGCTGACCGTCCGGGAGCGGATCGAACTGCTGCTGGACGAAGGGACGTTCCGTGAGGTGGAGCCGCTGCGGCGGCACCGTGCCACGGGTTTCGGGCTGGAGGAGAAGAAGCCCTACACCGACGGTGTGGTCACCGGGTGGGGGCTGGTGCACGGGCGGACGGTGTTCCTCTACGCGCACGACTTCCGGATCTTCGGCGGTGCGCTGGGGGAGGCGCACGCCACGAAGATCCACAAGATCATGGATATGGCGATCTCGGCCGGTGCGCCGCTGATCTCGCTCAACGACGGTGCGGGGGCCCGTATCCAGGAGGGCGTCTCGGCGCTCGCCGGGTACGGGGGGATCTTCCAGCGCAACACCCGCGCGTCGGGCGTGATTCCGCAGATCTCGGTGATGCTCGGCCCGTGCGCGGGCGGCGCCGCCTACAGCCCGGCGCTCACGGACTTCGTGTTCATGGTCCGCGACACCTCGCAGATGTTCATCACCGGCCCGGACGTGGTGCAGGCGGTGACCGGCGCGCAGGTCTCGCAGAACGGTCTCGGCGGCGCGGACGTGCACGCGGCGACCTCGGGTGTGGCGCACTTCGCCTATGACGACGAGCAGTCGTGCCTTGAAGAGGTGCGGTATCTGCTGTCGATGCTGCCGAGCAACAACCGGGAGAACCCTCCCGCCGAGGAGAGCCACGATCCGGTGGACCGGCGCGGCGAGGTGCTCCTGGATCTGGTGCCGGCCGACGGCAACCGCCCGTACGACATGCGCAAGGTGATCGAGGAACTCGTCGACGACGGGGATCTGCTGGAGATCCACGAGCGGTGGGCGACGAACCTGATCGTGTGTCTGGCCAGGATGGACGGCCAGGTCGTGGGCGTCATCGCCAACCAGCCGCAGTCGCTGGCCGGGGTCCTGGACATCGAGGCGTCGGAGAAGGGCGCCCGCTTCGTGCAGATGTGCGATGCGTTCAACATCCCCATCGTCACGCTGCTGGACGTGCCGGGCTTCCTGCCCGGTGTCGACCAGGAGCACGGCGGGATCATCCGGCACGGCGCGAAGCTGCTGTACGCGTACTGCAACGCGACGGTGCCGCGGATCTCGGTGGTGCTGCGCAAGGCCTACGGCGGCGCGTACATCGTGATGGATTCGCAGTCGATCGGCGCCGATCTGACCTTCGCCTGGCCGACGAACGAGATCGCGGTCATGGGCGCGGAGGGCGCGGCGAACGTGATCTTCCGGCGGGAGATCAACGGCGCGGACGACCCGGAGGCGATGCGGGCGCGGATGGTCAAGGAGTACAAGGCCGAGCTGATGCATCCGTACTACGCAGCCGAGCGCGGCCTCGTCGACGACGTCATCGACCCGGCCGAGACCCGCGAAGTGCTCGTCCGCTCACTGCAGATGCTCCGCACCAAGCACGCGGATCTGCCCTCACGCAAACACGGCAACCCCCCTCAGTAAGGGCCTCCTCAGTAAAGGGATGAAGACTTCCATGAACCCGACCGACACAGCCGGCAGCCACCTCGTCCGCGTGGAGAAGGGCGAGGCCAGCGAGGAGGAACTCGCAGCCGTCACGGCTCTGTTGCTCGCCCGTGCCGCCGCGTCGGCCAGGCACGAGCAGATTCCGGCCGCACGCGCAGCTGGGAACGGCAAGGCGGGCTGGCGGCGGCTGGAGCGCGCGCGGGGCTTCCGCGCCCCGCACAGCTGGCAGGGCTGAGCACGAAGACGCCGCAGCGCGAACACAGCGGCGCGGCCGCACAGAGAACACAGCCGCACAGCGAATACGGCCACAGCGCGAACACAGCGAGGACGGCCTCCCGGTGAAGTCACGGGAGGCCGTCCTCGCTGTGCCGTCTACGCCGTCGCCTCTCGCATCGTCAGCCGGCGGGTGCGTCTTCGAGCACGGTGCGCTCGGGATTCGCGGTCTGCGCGGGAAGGCCGTCGAGGCTCTCGGCCTCTTCGGCGACGGCCGTCGTGGTCAGCTCGTCCGCGTCCTGGAGGTCCACCAGGGTGGTGCGGCGCGGGTTGGCTGTATTGCGCATGATAAGGGTGGTCTTCACGCTCGACCGTACCTCGCACTTTCCAATTGGCTTGTCTTTCCGCGGTGTTCTGTAAACAAGGCTAGGCCGCCATTTCCTTTCGTTACGTGACGCGGGCAACGCGGAGCGTGTGAGGTTCCTCACCGGAGCGCGGGCAAAAGGGACTTAGGTGATGAGCTGCGGCTGGGGCCGAAGCGGACATGAGGGCCAGACGTGAGGTTCCGGTTCCGCACCTGATAAAGCTGAGGCGTGAAGGGCCGCCGAAGGGCGGCAGAAAAGTCCGGAATCACGGGAAGTGCTCTGCACAGCACGTGACGGAGTCATGGCGGAGCGTCACTTGAACTCCCGGGTTTTCCACAGGCCTTGTTGGAGATCCGGCACTGTGCTGGAATTCCACGGACCGCTGCGGGAAACAACCGGCGCGCAGGGGCGCAGAGCAGCGCCGCGTGGCGGTCATGGGGACGCGCGCCGGTCACTTCACGACCGCCCGGGGGGCCTTGGGACCCCCACGACTCGATACCGTCCCGCCGTCCCAAGCGGAGGGGCGCCTGGTCCAGAGGTTGCGACGCTAGTGCAGGGACGTTTCAAGAGGGATGGCAGCGCTGCGGGGGATCCGGAGCCGCGCGGAATGACGGACCGCGGATCCACACCCCAGCGCGCCCAGCAGAGTGGACCGACGGCCGCCGTTCATGAAGAGGACGGCGCGTCGACGAAGAGTCCTGCCGTAAAGAGCGAGAAGAGCGCCGAGCAGCGGCTCAGGACGCCTCCTGGGCCGGGTTCGCGTGCCGCCCTGCGCAACTGGCGGATCAGTACGCGCCTCGTCTCGCTGCTCGCCCTGCCCGTGGTCGCCGCAACGACCCTGGGTGCCCTGCGGATTCAGGATTCGCTCGGCAAGGTCGACCAGCTCGAGAACATGAAGCAGCTCACGGAGATGACCGAGCAGGCGACCGAACTCGCCTCGGCACTCCAGGAGGAGCGCGACCGCTCGGCCGGCCCGCTGATCGCGACCGGGGATTCCAAGGACGACACCGTCGTCGGCCCGCGTGAGACGACGGACCAGTCCTTCCAGGCGTTCAAGGAAGCCACCGCGGACATCGACGGCAGCGACAGGGCGATGGCCGGCGTCCAGTCCACCGTTCTCGACATCACCCGTCAGCTGACCGCGATCAAGAACATCCGCGAACGGGCCTACGACACCCCCTCGTCGGTCTCGCAGACGGTCAACAGCTACAACCAGCTGATCGATTCGCTGCTCTCCCTGTCCCAGGACATGGCGCAGGCGACGAACAACTCCGAGATGATCCAGAGCACGCGTGCCCTGGCCTCCTTCTCCACCGCCAAGGAGTACGCGTCGATCCAGCGCGCGATCATCTCGGCGGGTCTCGCGCAGGAGGGCGGTCCCGAACTCTCCGAGAGCGACCGGCTCTACGCCAAGACGGCGGCCGAGAGCGAGAGCGCCTCCCTCGGCAGCTTCAACCAGATCTACGGCGAGGAGAAGGCCTCCGAGCTGACCAAGCCGCTCGACGGCGGTGTCGTCAACATCACCCTCGCGGACAAGTACCGCGACCGCGTGCTGAACAACCCCGACGGCATCAAGAGCGAGAACCGCTCGTACCCGGACTGGTACGACCAGGACCGCTCGAAGATCGACGAGATGAAGAAGATCGAGTCGACGCTGCTCTCGCAGATGGAGCAGCAGGCCCGTGAACTGCGTTCCGACGCCCAGCGCGAGGCGTTCCTCAACGGCGCCGTCATCCTGCTCGTCCTCGGCATCTCCCTCGTCGGCGCCTTCGTCGTCGCCCGCTCCATGGTCCGCTCGCTGCGGCGGCTGCAGGACACGGCCCAGGACGTCGCCCGCAAGCGGCTGCCGGAGCTGGTCCGTCAGATGTCCGAGTCCGAGCCCCAGGACGTGGACACCTCCGTCGAGTCCGTCGGTGTGCACAGCCGGGACGAAATCGGCAAGGTGGCCTCCGCGTTCGACGACGTCCACCGCGAGGCCGTCCGGCTCGCCGGCGAGCAGGCCCTGCTGCGGGGCAACGTCAACGCGATGTTCACCAACCTCTCGCGGCGCAGCCAGGGCCTCATCCAGCGTCAGCTCTCGCTCATATCCGAGCTGGAGTCCCGCGAGGCCGACCCGGACCAGCTCTCCTCGCTCTTCAAGCTGGACCACCTCGCGACCCGCATGCGCCGTAACGGTGAGAACCTGCTCGTCCTCGCGGGCGAGGAGCCGGGCCGCCGCTGGACCAGGCCCGTCCCGCTCGTCGACGTGCTGCGCGCCGCGGCCTCCGAGGTGGAGCAGTACGAGCGCATCGAACTGAACTCGGTGCCCGCAACCGAGGTCGCGGGCCGCGTCGTCAACGACCTCGTCCACCTGCTGGCAGAGCTGCTGGAGAACGCGACGTCCTTCTCCTCGCCGCAGACGAAGGTCAAGGTCACCGGTCACGCCCTGCCCGACGGGCGCGTGCTGGTGGAGATCCACGACACCGGCATCGGCCTCTCCCCGGAGGACCTCTCCGCGATCAATGAGCGGCTGGCGAGCCCGCCGACCGTCGACGTCTCGGTCTCCCGCCGCATGGGCCTGTTCGTGGTCGGCCGCCTCTCGCTGCGGCACGGCATCCGCATCCAGCTCCGTCCGTCCGACTCCGGAGGCACGACCGCCCTGGTCATGCTGCCCGTCGACGTGGCGCAGGGCGGGGCGCAGGGCCCGCAGGGATCCAAGGGCAAGCCCGCCGGTGCGGGCGCCCCCGGCGGCAACGGCCCGAGCGTCCCCAAGGGCGCCGGCCTCGCCGCCGCGCTGCAGCGCGGACCGGGCTCCGGCCCGGGCACCCGCCAGGTCGGCGGCGGCGAGTCACGGCCCGCACTGCCAGGTTCGGACGTCCCCGTGGGCGCCGGCTCCGGCCAGGGCGGCGGCGGTGGCGCACCGACCACGAACCTCTTCGGCGACAGCGGCCAGGGCAGGGGCCCCGGCCAGGACCGCCAGGGCGCGGGCTCCGGCCCGCCGAACCGTCAGACTCCGCCGCTTCCGCAGCGGCCCGGCCCGGCGGGTGCGCTGCCCGGCGGTGCGGGGGCCGGCGGCGGCCAGGGCGGGCCGGAGACGGCCGAGTTCGAGAGGCCGGCCGACGGCTGGGGCGGCTCCTGGGAGCGGGAGAGCCAGTCGACCGGTGAGTTCCAGCGTCCCCAGTCGCCTTCGGACACGGGCGAGTTCCAGCGTCCGCCGTCCCCCTCGGACACCGGTGAGTTCCAGCGTCCCCAGTCGCCTTCGGACACGGGCGAGTTCCAGCGTCCCCAGTCGCCTTCCGACACGGGTGAGTTCCAGCGTCCGGAGCCCGGCGGGCCGAGCGATACCTCGCAGTTCGCGCGCCCGGACCAGTGGAGCCAGCCGCGTCCGAGCTGGGCCACGGCCTCCGGCCCCGGCGAGGACGGCCCCCGCGGGCACGACGAGTCCGAGTCGAGCGACACCGGCGAGTTCGCCCGCCCCGGCTACACCGGCGCCTCCAGCGGCGGCCACGGCGCCGCCTCAGGCCGTGAGGAGCAGCAGAGCGAGCAGACGCAGGGCGGTCAGCAGCCCTCGTACGACCCGGACTTCGGCATACCTTCCGGTCCGCCGGCTGCGGCCGACGCCCCGACGCCGATCTTCGAGTCGATCGAGTCCAACTGGTTCCGCGCGGCGTCCTCCGCGCCTCCGCCTCCGTCGGCACCGCCGCCCCCGGCGGCACCGCCGGCTCAGCGGGAGTCCGCGGAGTCCGGGCTGCCGGAGCGGCCCTCGCATGCGCCCACACCGCGACCGGGGCAGCCGGCCTCGGCCGTACCACCGATGCCGCAGCGGCACGCTGCCCGTCCGTCCTCGGAGGGGGTCTCGGCGAACTCCACTCACTCCACCGCTGCTCAGCACGGTGCCGACACCGGCGCCCACTGGGGAGCCTCGCCCAACGACGAGCGCTGGCGCCGGGCGGAGCAGGTCCGCCAGCCCGCAGCGGGCGGAGTGACCACCTCCGGTCTGCCGCGCCGTGTGCCCCGCGCCAATCTCGTCGCGGGCACCGCTCAGCAGCAGTCCTCCGCACAAGCAGGACCGCAGGTCTCGCGTGCACCAGATGACGTCCGCGGCAGGCTGACCAACCTCCGCCGCGGCATCCAGCAGGGCCGACAAGCCGGTACGACGAACGGCCGCGGCATAGGCCCCCATTACCAGCAGGAGCGTTAGTTGAGTCCGATGAGCCAGGCGGCGCAGAATCTGAACTGGTTGATCACCAACTTCGTGGACAACACCCCAGGTGTGTCGCACACGGTGGTGGTCTCCGCGGACGGGCTTCTGCTCGCGATGTCCGAGGGATTCCCGCGCGACCGCGCCGACCAGTTGGCGGCGGTCGCCTCGGGGCTGACCTCACTGACCGCCGGTGCCTCCCGGATATTCGAGGGCGGCCCGGTCAATCAAACCGTGGTGGAGATGGAGCGCGGCTTCCTCTTCATCATGTCCATCTCGGACGGCTCGTCACTGGCCGTCCTCGCCCATCCGGAGGCTGACATCGGTCTCATCGGATACGAGATGGCGCTACTGGTAGACCGCGCAGGAACCGTCCTCACCCCTGACGTGCGCGCTGAACTTCAGGGGAGCATCCTCAACTGATCTGAAAGCTCCCCCTACATGAGCCACCTCAGTCCGTTACCCGACCCCGACCTCATGCCTCGTCCGGAGGAGCCATGACCCCGCCAGCCTCGCCCGGCCCGTACGGTGCCCCATACCAGCACGCACCGTACGGAGGTGAGGGCGACCAGCCGCTGGTGCGCCCATATGCGATGACGGGCGGCCGCACCAGGCCGCGCTACCAGCTCGCCATCGAGGCACTGGTGAGCACCAGCGCCGACCCGGTCCAGCTTCAGGGTCTGCTCCCGGAGCACCAGCGCATCTGCCATCTGTGCCGGGAGGTCAAGTCGGTCGCAGAGGTCTCCGCCCTGCTCGCGATACCGCTGGGTGTGGCCCGGATCCTGGTCGCCGATCTCGCCGAGGCCGGAATGGTGGCCATCCACCAGCCCGGCGGTGGCTCCGAGCCCGGCGGCGCGCCAGATGTGACGTTGCTCGAAAGGGTGCTCAGTGGACTTCGCAAGCTCTAGCCCGCAGACGGGCCAGATGGTGGGTTACGGAGCCGGAGCCCCTGCCCCCGGCCGTTCGACGACGTCCGCGAAGATCGTCGTGGCCGGCGGCTTCGGCGTGGGCAAGACGACCTTCGTCGGTGCCGTCTCCGAGATCAATCCGCTCCGTACGGAAGCGGTCATGACGTCCGCGTCCGCCGGGATCGACGATCTGACCCACACCGGCGGCAAGACCACCACGACGGTGGCCATGGACTTCGGGCGCATCACGCTCGACGACGACCTGATCCTCTACCTCTTCGGCACACCGGGGCAGGATCGTTTCTGGTTCATGTGGGACGACTTGGTGCGCGGCGCCATCGGCGCGGTGGTCCTCGTCGACACCCGCCGCCTGGCGGACTGCTTCCCAGCCGTCGACTACTTCGAGAACTCGGGGCTGCCGTTCATCATCGCGCTGAACGGCTTCGACGGGCACCAGCCCTACACCCCCGAAGAGGTCCGCGAGGCCCTGCAGATCGGCCCGGACGCTCCCATCATCGTCACCGACGCCAGGCACCGCGCCGAGGCGAAGAGTGCGCTGATCACGCTGGTCGAGCACGCCCTGCTCGCCCGTCTCAAGTAGGGCGCGGAGCCAACTCGGCGCGGATCAGGGCGAGTTGATTGCACAGCCGGGCAGGAGGATTCCTCCTCCCGGCTGTGTTCGCCGTGTTCGCCGCCGTCCGCTCCTTCAGGTTCATAACGTTTCGACAGTGAATTACGTCGCCGTGAACACGGCTGGCGAGCAAAAGGCTTCACTCTGCTCACAAATCCTGGCCCCTTTGCCTCCGTTGCCCCTGTATGCCCGATTTCACAGGCCTGTGGGGCACTCGTTCCGCCCTCTCCGAGGTGTTTGGCGGCCGTCGCACTGACGTGCTGAAATGCGCTGAACTCAGCAGTAGCGAGTTGGCACGTCGCCGACCCATGGACGTCGGATACGGACACCGAGGGTCAAGAGGTGAGGAGTCGCGTGAGGCGAAGCAAGACGGGCGCTGCGACAGGAGCCCGGGTGGAGTCGAGGGGCAACTTCACTCCGCCGTCGCGGGTTTCGGTCACATCCGACCTGCCCGACGGCACAGGCGGGCCAGGAAGCCGCTTTGCCGTACGCAACTGGCGTGTGCGGACGAGGCTGTACGCCATCCTTCTCATACCCGTGATGGTGGGACTGGTCTTCGGCGGCTTCCGCGTGAACGACGCCATCGGCACTTGGAACGAGGCCGAGGACGCCCAGCGCACCGCCGAGCTCGTGCGCTCGGCCGCCACCTACGGCAACGCCCTCCTCGATGAGCGCGACCGCACCGCCGAACCGCTTCTCCAAGGGCGCCGTAACGATCCGGCAGTGGAGCGCGCCCGCACCGTCACCGACCGGGCCAAGAAGGACTTCGACCGCGCCGCGTCCGCCATGCCGGACAAGCCCGGACTCGAGCGCCGTCTCGCCGTCTTCCGCAAGGTGGAACCGAAGCTCGGCGCCCTGCGCTCAGCCGCCTACAGCAAGCGCCTCGGGGGAGTCGAGACCGAGGAGCGCTACGTCGCCGTCCAGCACCCGCTGATGGAGTTCGCCAACGAACTCGGCTTCGGCACGGGCAACATCACCTCTTACGGCCGCACCGTCTACGCGGTGTCACTGGGCAAGGGCGCCCAGTCCCTGGAGCGCTCCATCGGCATGCATCTGCTGGTGCGGCAGGGCCCGGGCAAGGCGGACGTGAAGCGGCAGTACACGGGTCTGACCTCGTACGCGTACCTGGAGCGCATCGCCCTCGAGGAGTACGTCGGCGGCGGCCGCCCGCAGGATGTGAAGCTCCTCAAGCAGGAGATGGCCAAGGCCGAGGCGAAGGGCAAGCAGCGCCAGGCCAAGGCCGAGGCGGCCGCGACCGCCGCCGGCAAAGACTTCGTCCCCCCGCCGAAGACCGAGAAGGCGATCCCCATGATCGTCTCCGGCGCCGGCAAGGAGGCGCTCGCGGCCAAGGGCGTGACGCCGGAGAGCTGGTTCGCGACGACCACCGGCAAGTTCGACGCCTACCGCGCGGTCGAGAAGGAGCTCACCGAGCTGGCCGTCGACGAGACTCAGCAGATCTCGGACGACGCCGCCCGCGACGCCGTGATCAACGCCCTCATCGTGCTGGTGGCCCTGCTGATCGCGTTCTTCCTCGCGGGCATGATGGCCCGCTCGATGAGCCGCAGCATGGGCAATCTGCGCAACGCCGCATTCGACGTCGCCGAGCAGCGGCTGCCGATGCTCGTCGACCAGCTCTCGCGTACGGACCCGGGCCGCGTCGACACACGCGTCGCACCCATCCCCATCGGGAGCACCGACGAGATCGGCGAAGTGGCCCGCGCCTTCGACCAGGTGCACCGCGAGGCCGTCCGTCTCGCAGCCGAACAGGCGCTGCTGCGCGGAAACGTCAACGCGATCTTCACCAACCTCTCCAGCCGCAACCAGGGCCTCATCGAGCGCCAACTCGGCCTGATCTCCGACCTGGAGAACAACGAGGCCGACCCGGACCAGCTCGAGAGCCTCTTCCGCCTGGACCACCTGGCCACCCGCATGCGGCGCAACGGCGAGAACCTCCTCGTCCTCGCGGGCGAGGAGCCCGGCCGCAGCTGGAACGAGCCGGTGCCGCTCGTCGACATCCTGCGCGCCGCGTCGTCCGAGGTGGAGCACTACGAGCGGATCGAGCTCTCCGGCGTCCCCGAGAGCGAGATCCACGGCCAGGTCGTCAACGACCTCGTGCACCTGCTCGCGGAGCTGCTGGAGAACGCCACCTCCTTCTCCTCCCCGCAGACGAAGGTCGACGTCACGGCCACTCGGCTGCCCGACGACCGGGTCGTGATCGAGATCCACGACAAGGGAGTCGGCCTGACCGCGGAGGACTTCGCGGACATCAATTACAAACTGGCCAATCCGCCCACCGTGGACGCCAGCCTCGCCCGCCGCATGGGCCTGTACGTCGTCGGCCGCCTCGCCGACCGCCACGGCATCCGCGTGCAGCTGCGCCCCTCGGGCGAGCAGATCGGCACGACGTGCCTGGTGATGCTCCCGCAGGGGATCACACAGGGCGGCGGTGGCGAGGAGGACGCCTACGAGGACTTCACCGTCTCGCGCATCATGCCGGAGGCGCCCGCGCCCCCGGAGCCCCCGCAGTACGGACGTGGCCTGCCGCCCTCCTCCCGTACGGCGGGCGAACTCGGCTTCGACGACGGGCGCTACGAGGTCCCCGACGATCTCTCCTCGCTCGGCCCGCTCGACTCCGTCGGGCGCGCGCAGCTGCGCGACGAGCGCCGGGAGGCGCTGGAGCCCCGGCCGGGCGGGCAGGACGAGCCCGCTGACCCGTACCAGCCGCGTCAGCCCCAGGAGCCGCGGGAATTCCAGGAGCGCCGCCCCGAGCCGCTGGAAACGTGGCAGCCGCAAGGGCAGTGGCAGGACCAGCAGGAGTGGCAGGAGCAGCAAGGGTGGCGGGAACAGCAGGAGTGGCGGGAGCGACAGGAATGGCGGGAGGGGCAGGAGGAGTGGCTCGAGCGGCAGCGCGGCCGGCAGGAGCCCCAGGACCGGCCTCCTGAGCAGGAGCAATCGCGGCAGGAGCCCCGGTTCCCCTCCCGGCCCTCGGACCCGTACGGTGAGCAGCCGCCGGTGCGTCAGCCCCAACTGCCCCACCAGCCTGAGCAGTTGCCCTCCCAGGGCAGTCCCCACGCCGCTCAGGGGCCCGAAGCGGAATCCGGTACGGGCGTTCACGAGAATGGCCGGGACCGCGTAGGCTTCGACCGTCCGGGCCCAGCCCCGAGCAGTTACCGCACCACAACCGGCGCAGGCCTGCCGCGCCGGGAGGCGGGGCGGTCACAGCAAGAGGACGGTCCGGCCGAGCAACACCAGCAGCACCAGCCTCAAGCGGAACCTTCCGAGGATTGGCGTAACGCCAACGACGAGCGCTGGAGCCGGGCAGGCCGGCTGCGTGACCCGCAGTCCAGTGGTCTCACGCCATCCGGCCTTCCCCGGCGGGTGCCCAGGGCCAACCTGGTCGCGGGCACCGCCGATGCGAACCCGCAGGGAGGCCCTATGGTCTCCCGGGCACCCGAGGACGTCCGTGGCAGGCTCAGCAACCTCCACCGCGGCGTACGCCGAGGGCGCGGCGCGGGTGACGCCCCCCAGAATGACCGACAGGGCTTCGGCCCCGGCAGCACCTACGATCAGGAGCGTTAGTGTGAGCCCGATGAGCCAGGCGGCGCAGAACCTGAACTGGTTGATCACCAACTTCGTGGACAGCACCCCAGGTGTGTCCCACACGGTGGTGGTCTCCGCGGACGGGCTTCTGCTCGCGATGTCCGAGGGCTTCCCGCGCGACCGCGCCGACCAGTTGGCGGCAGTCGCGTCCGGGCTTACCTCACTCACCGCCGGAGCCTCCCGGATCTTCGAGGGCGGCAGCGTGAACCAGACGGTTGTGGAGATGGAGCGAGGATTTCTCTTCATCATGTCCATCTCCGACGGTTCGGCGCTCGCGGTTCTCGCACATCCCGAGGCCGACATCGGACTTGTCGGCTACGAAATGGCGCTCCTCGTCGACCGCGCGGGCACGGTCCTCACCCCGGATCTCCGCGCCGAACTGCAAGGAAGCCTGCTGAACTAGTTCTCAACCGGCAGACAGGCAGTGCGCGTTGCGCCCGAGCGCCATAAGGTGCTTTAGGTGCGGGGCCGCTGAGACAGTGCCGGAGCAGGACGGAACAATGTGTGGCCCGCACGTCCGTGAGTCGGAGGAGGAAACATGACAATGCCCCCAGGCGGCCCGTCGTCGTACGGCAGCGGTCATGAGAACGGGCGTCCTAAGCGCTTCAACTTCCCCTCCACTCCCAGCCGGCACGCCGCCGGGCAGCAGCAGCCCGGCTACGAGCAGCAGGGGCCCGGGCAGCATCAGCAGCAGCCGCCGCCTCCCCCGCCCTCGCGCCGGCAACCCTCCCGGTACGACGAAGGGCTGTACGAGTCCTCGCGTTACGACCGGCGGCAGGAGCGGCGCCAGTACGACCAGGGGCCACCGCCCCGCATCCAGCCGGTGCAGCCTCAGCCGCGCAAGGACCCTGCCAACCAGGGCGGCCGCACCGAGCAGCAGCCGCTCGTGCGCCCGTATGCCATGACGGGTGGACGGACCCGTCCCCGCTACCAGCTCGCCATCGAGGCGCTGGTGCACACCTCGGCCGAACCCGCAAGGCTCCAGGGCCAGTTGCCCGAGCACCAGCGGATCTGCCGCCTGTGCTACGAGATCAAATCGGTAGCTGAGATCTCCGCACTTCTCACCATTCCCCTCGGCGTCGCCCGTATCCTCGTCGCCGACCTGGCCGAAGCGGGACTCGTCGCCATTCACCAGCCGGGCGGCGACGACACCAACTCCGACGGCCAGCCAGACGTGACACTGCTCGAAAGGGTGCTCAGTGGACTTCGGAAGCTCTAGCGGCGGCGCTGCTGCCCGTTCCACCACCTCCGCGAAGATCGTGGTTGCTGGCGGATTCGGTGTGGGCAAGACGACCTTCGTCGGTGCCGTGTCGGAGATCAATCCGCTGCGCACGGAAGCCGTGATGACTTCGGCGTCGGCGGGTATCGACGACCTGTCCCACACCGCCGACAAGACCACCACCACGGTGGCCATGGACTTCGGCCGCATCACCCTCGACCAGGACCTGATCCTCTACCTCTTCGGTACGCCAGGACAGGACCGCTTCTGGTTCATGTGGGACGACCTGGTCCGCGGCGCGATCGGCGCCGTCGTCCTGGTCGACACCCGCCGCCTCGCGGACTGCTTCCCCGCGGTGGACTACTTCGAGAACTCCGGTCTCCCCTTCGTGATCGCCCTCAACGGCTTCGACGGGCACCAGCCGTACACGCCGGAGGAGGTGCGCGAGGCCCTGCAGATCGGGCCCGACGCTCCGATCATCACCACCGACGCCCGTCACCGCGCGGACGCGAAGAGCGCGCTGATCACCTTGGTCGAGCACGCGCTGATGGCCCGGCTGCGCTAGCACGCCGCCGCGCGCCCCGCGCCGCCCGTACGACGAAGAGCCGGACCGGGAGTCCGGCTCTCGTCGTCTCTCCTGCTTCCTGCCGCTGAGCCCCAGGGGCCGGACTCGTACGGAACGCGAAGCCGCCCCCTCCCTGCCACTGGTTTAATTCCCGGGAGAGGTGCGGACACGGGGAGCGCGCAGTGGCGGACGGAGCGGAGCAACCGTCCTCGGACGGAGCAGCGCGGCCGCAGTCACCGGGTGGCGGCGCCGTTTACAACGAGGTCGGCGGGACGGTCCACGGTCCGGTGCTGCAGGCGCGGGACATCGTCGTCAACGTCGGCCAACAGCCGCCTCCTGGAGGCCGGGTCCGGCACTCCGCCGCTCAACTCCCTCCGTCCAGGGCCCGTTGCTCATGGCGCCCGCCAAGACGCACCGGATCGTGCCCCGCCCCGAGCTGACCGGCGAGGTCATCGGACGCCTCTGTGCCGAAGAGGGGGACGAACTCGTCGCCCTCACCGCCGTGTCCGGCATGGGCGGCATCGGCAAGACCACGGTGGCCGCCGAGTGCTGCCGCGATCCGCGCGTCCAGCGGCGGTTCTCCGACGGCGTGCTCTGGGTGACGCTCGGCGAGCAGGCCGAAGGCGCCGAGCTGGCAGGCAAGATCAACGACTTGGCCTCCCAGCTCTCCGGCAGCCACCCGCTGTTCACCGATCCGGAGCAGGCCGGGCACCACCTCGGCCGGCTCCTCGCGGACACCCGCTGTCTGCTCGTCGTCGACGACGTCTGGCGAGCCCGGCAGCTCGCGCCGTTCCTGCTGGGCGGCTCCGGCTGCCGTCGGCTGGTCACCACCCGGGTCCGGGTCGCGCTGCCGGACGCCACCGAGCCCGTGCTGGTCGACGCCATGACGCCGGACCAGGCTTGGGAACTGCTGACCGACGGACTGCCCGCCGCCACGGAGGACGATCTGGCGGCCCTGTTCGCCGGGACGGGCTCGTGGCCCGTGCTGCTCCGGCTCGTCAACGGCGCGCTGCGCCGGCACGTGCGCAGCGGGCTCGCTCTGCCCGCTGCCGCCGCACGGATCGCGCAGCAACTGGCAGCGCACGGCCCCACCGCGCTGGACGTCACGGACCCGGACCACCGCAGCGCCGCCGTCGCCGCGACCGTCGAGGCGAGTCTGTCGCTGCTGGACACGGGCCGCTTGCAGCGCTACCTCGAACTTGCCGTGTTCCCGGAGGACTTGGAGATTCCCGAGCCGACGCTGGCCGCGTACTGGGCACACACCGGGGGCGTCGGCAGGGCGGAGACGGAGCGCCTCTGCCAGGACCTGGCGGACCTGTCCCTCATCGACGTCTCCGTGGCGGAGGTGACGGCTGCGGATGTGACGGCCGCGGATGGGACGCGCGCGGATGGGACGTCCGTGAACGGGACGTCGCCTGGCCCGCCGGTCGCGGACGAGGCCCTCGCCGTCCCGCCCCTGGCCCTCCGCCTGCACGACGTCATGCGCGCCTATCTCCGGCACCGGGCGAGCCCCCAGCTGCGCGACCTGCACCGCGCGCTGCTCGACGCGCACCGGGGCGCCCTGCCGGACGCGCCACAGGACCACCTCCCCGCCACGGATCGCGGCGCCCCGCCCGCCACACGCCCGAAGCCCCCCGGCCGGTCCGCCTGGTGGGAGCTTCCCGCCGACGAGCCGTACCTGTGGCGCCAGTTGAGCCATCACCTGCAACAGGGGGGCTTGAAGGACGAGTTGAACGAGGTCGTCTGCGACCCCCGCTGGATCCTGGCCGTACTGGACCAGCACGGCCCGGCGCTACTGGAGTCCGATCTGAGCCGTGCGACGGGTCCGCTCGCAGAGACGCTGGGCCAGGCTGTCACCCAGAACGCACATCTGCTCGCCCGCGCCGGGGCGGGCAGCGGACTCGGCAGCACGCTGCTCGCCCGGCTGAGCGGATACCCCTCGCTCGACGCCTGGCGGACGGCGGCTCAGCACTTGTTGCCGCAGCCCCTGCTGAACCCGGCCTGGCCGCTTCCGGATCCCCACCACCCCGCGTTCCGCCGGGCGTTCCACCACGACACCGACAGCTTCCGTGCGGTGGCGATCAGCCCGGACGGCAGCTGGCTCGCCTGCGCCGTCGGCGAACGGGCGGAACTGTGGACGCCGTCCGGCACCCGGATCGCCGAACTGCCCGGCACCGGCGAGTGGATGACCGATGTGGCGATCAATCCGGATGGCACGGTGGTTACTGCGTCGCTGCACCGCACCGTGCAGGTCTGGAACACCGACGGCACGCGACGCGGCACCCCCGTCGACGAGCTCGATCACCTTTCCCAGCTGGCCGTCAGCCCGGACGGCAGCTGGCTGGCAGCGGCCCACAGCGGTCAGGACCACTCGATCCATGTGCGGAACGCCGACGGCACCCCACGGGCCGTCATCACCCACACCGGCCGGGTGAACGACATGGCCGTCAGTCCGAACGGCAGCTGCCTGGCGGTCTGCGCAAGCAACTACAGCGGGTACGGACGCAGTTCGCGCTCCGTCAGGCTGTTCAACCCCGACGGCACCCCGCGCCGCACCATCGACGGCACCGGCGCCTCCCTCGCCGTTCTCGCGTTCTCGCCATGCGGCACTTGGTTCGCCACCGGAAGCCGCAACAACCTGGACACCGGGACGCCCATCCAGATGTGGAACACCGACGGCACACCGCGCGGTGAGATCGATGACACCAGCTCGGTCCTCTGCCTGGCGGTGAGTCCGGACGGCAGCTGGCTCGCGGCGGGCACCGGCCACGGCGCCGTGCACCTGTGGAACACCGACGGCGCGGCGCGGGGCGTCCTCACCGGACACTCCAGCGAGATCACGGACCTGGCGATCAGCCCGGACGGCAGCTGGCTCGCCTCGACCAGCCACGACAAGACGCTGCGGCTGTGGAGCGTCGAGGGCGCCGGGCGCTCCCCGGAAGGGATCGCCGGCCGGGTCGTCCAGGCGGCGATCAGCCCGGACGGAGGCTGGCTTGCCGCCGTGGACGACAGCCGCACCGTTCGGCTGCTCAGCGCAGCCGGCGGGGAACTCCGCAGCTTCGTCTGCGAAAGCTACGCCCGTTGGCTGCATACCGTGGCGATCGCGCCGTGCGGGACCTGGCTGGCCGTGGCGGGAGACGAGGGCTTCGTCGAGCTGTGGAACAGCGACGGCACCACGCGCGCCGTCATCGAGGACGAAGAGGCCAGCTGGATCAACCGCGTCACCATCTCCCCGTGCGGCACGTGGTTCGTCACCACGGCGGACGAGGCCGGTGTACGGCTGTGGCACGCCGACGGCACTCCGCGCACCGAACTCATCGGCCACGACGGCGACTTGGGCGGCGACGTCTGGGACGTGGCGATCGCACCGTACGGCACCTGGCTCGCCACCGCGGGCCAGGACGGCACGGTCCGGCTGTGGGACGCCGACGGCACCCCCCGTGCCACGCTCCAGCGGGATGCCGGCGGCACGCCCCGTGCCACGCCCAGCCGGGCCTCCGGCCGCGTCTACACCCACAGCGTGGCGATCGCACCGTGCGGCACCTGGCTCGTCAGCGCGACCGAAAACGGAGCCGTCCGGCTGTGGGACTCCGACGGCACGCCGCGTGCGACGCTCACCGGTCACGTGGACGACGTCGTGGGCGTCGCCGTCAGCCCGGACGGCGACTGGCTCGCCACCAGCGGCCGGGACAAGACCGTCCGCCTGTGGGACACGACGACGCTGCGCTGCGTCACCTACCTCCGCGTGGACTCGGCGCTGGGCTCTCTGGCGTGGTTCCCGGCGGGCGACCGGCTCGCGGTCTGCGGCGAACTGGGCCTGTACGTCTTCGACGTCCGCGCGTGACTAGCCTGGCTATGCCGAGGTCCGACGGCCCCACGATGACGGGGAGTCGGGGCCCGTCATGTTCGTGGACCGCTCGTGCGCCTCGGGCGCGGCGCCGCGCAGCCCGTCGCGTCGAGCGGGGCCTCGCGCCGTGCGGGGCCGGGGCGGAGTCCCGGATGGCGAGGCGTCGCGCGTGCGTTGTGCGCGGCGGTCGTGGCTGCGCGGCGTGGGGCTGCGGGGGCCGTCGTACCGGTGGGGTGCCGGGGTGGGTGGCGGTGTCCTGGACCGGGAGGCGTCGCGCGTGCGTTGTGCGCCGTCGTCGTGCCGGCAGGGCGCGGCGCCGCGCAGCCCGTCGCGTCGAGCTAGGGCCTCGCGCCGTGCGGGGCCGGGGCGGAGTCCCGGATGGCGAGGCGTCGCGCGTGCGTTGTGCGCGGCGGTCGTGGCTGCGCGGCGTGGGGCTGCGGGGGCCGTCGTACCGGTGGGGTGCCGGGGTGGGTGGCGGTGTCCTGGACCGGGAGGCGTCGCGCGTGCGTTGTGCGCCGTCGTCGTGCCGGCAGGGCGCGGCGCCGCGCAGCCCGTCGCGTCGAGCTAGGGCCTCGCGCCGAGCGGGCCCGGAGGCGGAGCCCCGGCGGGGAGGGTGGGGCGGCGCCCCACCGTGCCCCATCGCATACGCTGGAGCGTCGTCAACCCCGTCCGGCCAGACCTGAAGGGCAGCCCGAACCCGTGCGCATCGCAAGATTCTCCCTCGACGGAAACGTCGCATTCGGCGTCGTGGAAGGGGACGCGGAGACCGAAGGCGGCCCCGTCCTCGACATCATCAAGGGCCACCCCTTCGCGGAGTTCGAGCGTTCGGGGCAGAAGCTCCCGCTGGACAAGGTCCGCCTGCTGCCGCCCGTACTGCCCAACAAGGTCGTCGCGATCGGCCGCAACTACGCCGAGCACGCCAAGGAGATGGGCAACGAGATCCCGGACGCCCCGGTCGTCTTCTTCAAGCCGTCCACTTCCGTGTGCGGCCCCCACGACCCCGTCACCTACCCCTCCTTCTCCTCCGAGGTGCACTACGAGGCCGAACTGGCCGTTGTCATCGGCCGGTTGTGCAAGGACGTGCCACGCGAGCGCGTCAAGGACGTGATCCTCGGCTACACCTGCGGCAACGACATCACCGCCCGCGACATCCAGCGCGCCGAGTCCCAGTGGGCCCGCGCCAAGGGCTTCGACACCTCGTGCCCGCTCGGCCCCTGGGTCGAGACCGAGCTGGACGCCTCCGACCTCGGCGTGATGTGCACCGTCAACGGCGAGCAGCGGCAGCTCGGCCGTACGAGCGAGATGGTCCGCTCCGTCGAGGACCTGGTCGTCCATATCACCGAGGCCATGACCCTGCTGCCAGGCGACGTCCTCCTCACAGGCACCCCGGCCGGCGTCGGGCCCCTCACCGTCGGCGACGAGGTCGCCGTCACCATCGAAGGCATCGGCACTCTCACCAACAAGGTGGTCAAGCGTGACTGACGTGACCGCGACCGCGACCCCGAAGGACGTCCGCGTCCGCTTCTGCCCCTCCCCGACGGGCAACCCCCACGTCGGCCTCGTACGGACCGCCCTGTTCAACTGGGCGTTCGCGCGCCACCACGGCGGCACCCTCGTCTTCCGCATCGAGGACACCGACGCGGCCCGCGACACCGAGGAGTCCTACGAGCAGCTCCTGGACGCCATGCGCTGGCTCGGCCTCGACTGGGACGAGGGCCCCACGGCCTTCGACGCGGCCCACGGCGGCAGCGGCGGCCCGCACGGCCCCTACCGCCAGTCCCAGCGCACCGAGATCTACGCCGACGTCGCCGCCAGGCTCCAGGAGAGCGGCCACGCCTACCCCTGCTACTGCACCGCCGAGGAGCTGGAGGTCCGCCGCGAGGCCGCCCGCAAGGCCGGCAGGCCCTCCGGTTACGACGGCAAGTGCCGCGACCTGACCGCGGAGCAGATCGCCGCGTACGAGGCCGAAGGGCGCACGCACATCGTCCGCTTCCGCATGCCGGACGAGCCGATCACCTTCACCGACCTGGTGCGCGGAGACCTGACGTTCGCCCCGGAGAACGTCACCGACTACGGCATCGTCCGCGCCAACGGCGCCCCGCTCTACACGCTCGTCAACCCCGTCGACGACGCGCTCATGGAGATCACGCACGTGCTGCGCGGCGAGGACCTGCTCTCCTCCACCCCGCGCCAGATCGCCCTCTACCGCGCCCTGGCGGAGCTCGGCGTCGGCAACGGCGCGACGCCCGCGTTCGGCCATCTCCCGTACGTCATGGGGGAGGGCAACAAGAAGCTCTCCAAGCGCGACCCGCAGGCGTCCCTCAACCTCTACCGCGAGCGCGGCTTCCTGCCCCAGGGCCTGCTCAACTACCTTTCCCTGCTCGGCTGGTCGATCTCCGAGGACCGCGACATCTTCACCCTCGACGAGATGATCGCCGCCTTCGACATCACCGACGTCAACGCCAACCCGGCCCGCTTCGACCTGAAGAAGTGCGAGGCCATCAACGCCACGCACCTGCGCGAGATGCCGCTCGCCGACTTCGTCTCCGCGTGCGAGCCGTGGCTGCGCGCCCCGTACGCACCATGGCCGCCGGAGGCCTTCGACCAGGCCGCCTTCGAGGAACTGGCCCCGCTGGCCCAGACCCGCCTCACGGTCCTCTCCGACATCACAGCGAACGTCGACTTCCTCTTCCTGGACGAGCCTGCCGAGGACGAGGCGTCCTGGGCGAAGGCGATGAAGCCCGGCGCGGAGGACGTGCTGCGCACGGCCCGTACGAAGCTCGCCGACGCCGACTGGAAGGCCGAGGCCCTCAAGGACGCCGTGCTCGCGGCCGGCGAGGAGCACGGCCTCAAACTCGGCAAGGCCCAGGCCCCGGTCCGCGTGGCGGCCACGGGCCGCACGGTCGGCCTCCCGCTCTTCGAGTCCCTCGAACTCCTCGGCCGCGAGCGCACGTTGGCACGCGTTGACGCGGCACTGGCGAAGCTGGCGGCATAGCCGGCGGCAGAGACCATGCAAGACGAAGACCCGGACGAGAGTCCGGGTCTTCATCAGTGCCATAGGGGCAGTGGGCTACCACGCGTCAACAACGCACAGAGGAGCCCCGGTGGGCGTGTCGCCGCACACGGCGCGGGACAGGTTCGAGATCTTGGTCCACTCTCCCGCGTCGACCACCACCGGCAGCCCCCCGGCCGCGTGCTTGACGACATACGGGCGCTCGAACGTGAAGGCGTCGACATCGACCCCGCTCCACCATCCCCCTGCCGAGCCCGACTTGAGGGTGTGGTTCTGAGAGCAGTGCGCATCCTCGTGGTCGGGGATCATTCCGCCGCTCCAGTTCCACACCGGGCACTCCACGCTCCCGTTCTCTGGCCCTGCCCGAAGCTCCAGGGTGTAGGCCATGGGGGAGCCACTTGCATTGGACACCCCGCCGCACAGCGCGTCCCAAGGGCCGTTACAGGTACCACGGACGGAGACATCACGTTCCCCGCCCTTCCCGGCCGCCTGCGCCGACGGAGCCACCGTGAGTGCCCCGCCCACCGCAACGGCCGTAGCAGCTGCCAAGACCGTGATCCTTTGACGTAGGCGCATCGTTCCCCTCCTCCTCACGCCATCCCCCGAGGGGCGTGATCCCCGTAACCGCATCGCGCGGTCAGACCAGCAGAGTCCGACATCGCCATGCACCGGACAACCTTCTTCGGGCGAGCCCGAAAGTCTCACCGCGCACACCGCAACCGAGCGACAGTGCGCAAGTCCGTCCGGACGGGCGGCAGTCGGGGACGGACGCCGGTGCTGTCACCCGTCGAGGAAAGCTGCGGTGGCCGCCACGAACGCGTCGGCGTCGTCGAGCCACGGGTGGTGTCCGGCTCCGGGCTGTACGACCAGCTCGGCGTTCGGAAGCAACGCGGCGAACTCGCCCATCGTGGGCGCGGGAGCACCCACATCGACCTCCCCTGCCAGCAGGAACACCGGCGCTGCGAACCGGGCGAGCGCCGCGCGGGTGGCCTCGGGATCGAAAGCGATGGAAGGCAATGGGCACAGCACACTCATCGCAAAATTGGATGAGGTGAGTCCACTCGCTCATCGACATGCAATGATCAGTCGTCAGGCCCTCCGGCCGGAGGAATCCCTCGCGCTGATCGAGCAGTTGGCAGGTGAGCTATGAACGTCTTGACGTGGCGCAAGAGCAGTTACAGCGACTCCAGCGGCGGCGACTGCGTAGAGGTCGCCGTCGAGTGGCGCAAGAGCAGCTACAGCGGCCCGGGCGGCGGCGAGTGCGTAGAGGTCGCCGCCACCCCCGCCACCGTCCACGTCCGCGACTCCAAGCGCACGGACGGCCCCGCGCTCTGCCTCTCATCCGGCTCCTGGCGGGCGTTCCTGACCGGGCTGTAGCCGCCGGAACCCGTTTTGGAGCGCCGTCCGCGATCGGGTACTGTTCTTCCTGTCGCTGAACGGGGCGAGGCCGCGAGGCCCGACCGGAAGGCGGTCACCCGGACAAAATCCCCGGCAGGGGGTTGCGTTTTGGTGGGCTATGGTGTAATTGGCAGCACGACTGATTCTGGTTCAGTTAGTCTAGGTTCGAGTCCTGGTAGCCCAGCGCGATCTTGTTTTTGGCGCAGTTCAGAGGCGTAAGTCACAAGATCGAGGCCCCCGTTGTGTAGCGGCCTAGCACGCCGCCCTCTCAAGGCGGTAGCGCCGGTTCGAATCCGGTCGGGGGTACGGGTCCGTGATCGTTTACGGACCGAGCAAGGGCCCCCGTTGTGTAGCGGCCTAGCACGCCGCCCTCTCAAGGCGGTAGCGCCGGTTCGAATCCGGTCGGGGGTACTCGATCACAGAAGGCCCCCGCGGGACGCGGGGGCTTTTTCGTGTGCCCGCAGCCGAGTGGGCGCTCAACTCTCCGTACCGAAGCGCCTGTTGGACTCCTCCGCCTCCGCGAGCCGCCGCAGGCTCAGCAGCACCGGCTCGTAGAGCACCGTGCACGCCACGGCGGCCTCGATCTGTTCCTCGGCTTCGTCGTAGCCGGCGATCAGCTCCAGATCGGTCTCCGCCACCTGCCCGGCAGCCCGGGCGTAAGGGAGCAGGTTCTCCGTCGCGGAGGGATAGCCGAGCCGGCGCAGGGCGGCGATCGCGCCGACCAGCATCCGGTACGCGGGGGACGCGGACCCGGCGGCGTGCGAGAAACCCCAGCCCAGTTCTTCGAGCAACGCCTGGGCCGTACGGTCCGCGTCCTGCTCCTCCTGGCCCTCCGGTGCCGGCTGCGTGCCGTGCGGCAGGGCCCACACCGCGGAGCCGATGCGGCTGTGCTGGTCCAGGGAGCCGTCGTCGATGCAGGCCAGGACCTCGCGGACCGTCGCCACGGGAAGCCGGCCGACCTGCGTCAGGGCGCGGATGAGCCGCAGCCGCCGCAGATGCGGGTCGTCGTACTCGGCCTGAGTGGCGGAGACGCGGCGGCCAGGAGGCAGCAGCCCTTCGCGCAGGTAGTACTTGACCGTCGCGGTGCTGATGCCGCTGCGTTCGCTGAGTTCTGCCAGGCGCATCGCGTGCCGTCCCCGTCCCGCTGCTCGTTTTCTCGGTTTTCACTTGCGTGCGCTGTTGGAGAGTAGCACTATCTATATTGGATAGTGGAGCTATCCATTAGCGAAGGGAGTGCACCGTGACGGGAGAAGTGCAGAAGGAACGCATGACTGCGGCCGCCGACGGCGACGTGGTCGTGTTCCTGATCGGGATGCGCATCAACAAGCTGCGGGCGGTGCGGAGTTGGCTGCCCGTCTTCACCGCGATGCCGCGGATGCTGAAGGAGCTGTCTAAGGACGCCTCAAGCGGCCTGCTGGGGTTCCGTGTGATGGTCGGCGGGCTCCGCGAGATCACGGTCCTGCAGTACTGGAAGTCCGCTGAGGCGGTGTTCGCGTACGCGTCGGCGGCGGACAAGGAGCACCGGCCGGCGTGGGCCGCGTACAACCGCAAGGCGCGCAACGGCGGTGCGGACGTGGGGATCTGGCACGAGACCTATGCGGTCCCGGCGGGCCGGTACGAAGCGATCTACGGGAACATGCCGCCGTACGGCCTGGCGGCGGCACACGGCACCGAGCCGGTGAGCAGGCGCGGCGAGCGAGCCGCGGAGCGGATGTCGTCCGGCCGCACGACCGGCTGACGCACACAGGCGGGCGGGTGCGGCAGCCGCGGCGGCTCTGACCGCGGCCCGGCCTCGCGGGCGGAGCGTGAGGAGGCGAGCGCGCCCGCTCAGCCCGTCGTCCTGCGCAGTGCCTCGCTCAGCCGCGCTGCGGCGTCGACGATGGCTTGCGCGTGCATACGGCCGGGGTGCCGCGTCAGCCGCTCGATGGGCCCGGAGACGGACACGGCGGCGACCACGCGGTTCGACGGCCCGCGCACCGGCGCGGAGACCGAGGCCACGCCCGGTTCGCGTTCGCCCACGGACTGTGCCCAGCCCCGGCGGCGTACGCCCGAGAGCGCCGTCGCCGTGAAGCGGGCACCCTGCAGGCCGCGGTGGAGACGCTCCGGCTCCTCCCAGGCCATGAGGATCTGCGCCGCCGAGCCCGCCTTCATGGGCAGGGTCGAGCCGACCGGCACCGTGTCCCGCAATCCGGACAGCCGCTCGGCCGCGGCGACGCAGATGCGCATGTCGCCCTGGCGCCGGTAGAGCTGTGCGCTCTCGCCCGTGACGTCGCGCAGGTGCGTCAGTACGGGACCGGCCGAGGCGAGAAGGCGGTCCTCGCCCGCAGCGGCGGCCAGTTCGCCCAGGCGCGGACCCAGGATGAAGCGCCCTTGTATGTCCCGCGCGACCATGCGGTGGTGCTCCAGCGCCACTGCGAGCCTGTGTGCCGTCGGACGTGCGAGGCCGGTCGCCCCGACCAGCCCGGCGAGGGTGGCCGGGCCGGACTCCAGAGCGCTCAGTACCAGAGCCGCCTTGTCGAGAACGCCGACGCCGCTAGAGTTGTCCATGCGTCGATACTCGCGTCTCAAAGTATGAAACGCAAGTTCCTTTTCCGGCGCCACCCGCCACCCTGGAGTGGCGGCACACACACCACAAGCCCGGGTCGCCGGCGGCCGAACCACGGCCAGGTGTGCCATGGATCTCGACATGTGGGCCGGCGACGAGGCCGGCCGGAGGGAAAGCGATGGGACGGACACTCGCGGAGAAGGTCTGGGAAGACCACGTCGTCACGCGCGCCGAGGGCGAGCCCGACCTTCTCTTCATCGATCTGCACCTGCTGCACGAGGTGACGAGCCCGCAGGCCTTCGACGGTCTGCGCAAGAACGGCAGGCAGGTGCGGCGTACCGACCTCACCATCGCGACCGAGGACCACAACACCCCCACGATCGACATCGACAAGCCCGTCGCCGACCCGGTCTCGCGCACGCAGCTGGAGACGCTGCGCAAGAACTGCGCGGACTTCGGCGTACGGCTGCACCCGCTGGGCGACGTCGAGCAGGGCGTGGTGCACGTCGTCGGACCGCAGCTGGGCCTGACGCAGCCGGGCATGACGGTGGTCTGCGGTGACTCGCACACCTCCACGCACGGCGCGTTCGGCGCGCTCGCCTTCGGCATCGGCACCAGCCAGGTCGAGCACGTGCTGGCCACCCAGACGCTGCCGATGGCGCCGTTCCGCACGATGGCGGTCACCGTCAACGGCGAACTGCCCGAGGACGTCACGGCGAAGGACCTGATCCTCGCGGTCATCGCGAAGATCGGCACCGGCGGCGGCCAGGGCTACGTCATCGAATACCGCGGCGAGGCCGTCGAGAAGCTGTCGGTGGAAGCGCGGATGACCGTCTGCAACATGTCCATCGAGGCCGGCGCCCGCGCCGGGATGATCGCCCCGGACGCCACGACCTTCGAGTACGTACGGGGCCGCGAGCACGCTCCGCAGGGCGCCGACTGGGACGCCGCCGTGGAGTACTGGAAGACGCTGCGCACCGACGAGGACGCGGTCTTCGACCACGAGGTCGTCATCGACGGCGCGGAGTTGGCCCCGTTCGTGACCTGGGGCACCAACCCCGGCCAGGGTGCGCCGCTGTCGGAGTCCGTCCCCGACCCGGCCTCCTTCGAGGACGAGGGCGCGAGGCTGGCGGCCGAGAAGGCGCTGGAGTACATGGGGCTGAGCGCCGGACAGCCGCTGCGCGAGGTCGGCGTCGACACCGTGTTCGTCGGCTCGTGCACCAACGGCCGTATCGAGGACCTGCGTTCGGCCGCCGCCGTACTCCAGGGACGGCAGGTCGCGGAGGGCACGAGGATGCTCGTCGTGCCCGGCTCCGTACGCGTCTCGCTGCAGGCCGTCGAGGAGGGCCTGGACAAGATCTTCACCGCGGCCGGGGCCGAATGGCGGCACGCGGGCTGTTCCATGTGCCTGGGCATGAACCCCGACCAGCTCAAGCCGGGCGAGCGCGCCGCGTCCACCTCCAACCGCAACTTCGAGGGCAGGCAGGGCAAGGGCGGCCGCACCCACCTGGTCTCGCCGCAGGTCGCAGCGGCCACAGCGGTGCTGGGCCGGCTGGCCTCGCCCGCGGACCTGACCGACGTACGCGTGCCGGCCGGCGTCTGAGAAGGGAAGATCACCATGGAAGCCTTCACGACACACACCGGCCGGGTCGTACCGCTGCGCCGCAGCAACGTCGACACCGACCAGATCATCCCCGCCCACTGGCTGAAGAAGGTCACCCGCGACGGCTTCGAGGACGGGCTCTTCGAGGCGTGGCGCAAGCAGGACGACTTCGTGCTCAACCAGGAGGCGTACAAGGGCGGCACGGTGCTCGTCGCCGGTGAGGACTTCGGCACCGGCTCCTCCCGCGAACATGCGGTCTGGGCGCTGCAGAACTACGGTTTCAAGGCCGTGATCTCCCCACGCTTCGCGGATATCTTCCGCGGCAACTCCCTGAAGAACGGCCTGCTCACGGTCGTACTGCCGCAGCAGACCGTGGACGCGCTGTGGGAGGTGGCCGAGTCCGACCCGAGCGCCGAAGTCACGGTCGACCTCGTGCGGCGCAAGGTCATCGGGCCGGGCGTCGAGGCCGCCTTCGAGCTGGACGAGAACGCCCGCTGGCGTCTGCTGGAAGGGCTGGACGACATCAGCCTCACCCTGAAGAACGACGACGCCATCAGTGACTACGAGTCGCGGCGTCCCCCCTTCAAACCCCTTACGCAGCAGGCGTGACGCGTCTCTGAGCGCTCCCCGTCCGCACGGGCCACAACCGCATCACCGCTCGCGCCCCCCGCCCCTCGCGGCGTGGGGCGCGAGTGTGTGTTGAGAAGCCGGTATGCGACAACTCACCGCAGATGGCACAATCGGTGCATGGAACGCGACGGTCAACTCGATCTCTACGACCGGCTCGCCGCCCGCTTGAAGGAGGCGCACACACGAGTGCGCACACTGCAAGTCCCCGAGGGCGTACGGGTGGCGCTGCAGCGGAAGCTGCTGGTCATCACCGCGGCCTCGAAGCACGATCTCGCCGACGCGGAGCGGCGCGTGGACCGTCTGATGACGGATATCGACGAGGGACGCTTCCCCGAGGAACAGGCAGGCAAGCGCGCTGACGGAACTCGATGAAGGGCGAGTTCGTTGCGGCACAAGGGTGATTCGCCCGTTTCATGTTTGATTCGCGGTATATATCTGCCTAGCGTGCGAAAAAGCTTGAACACATTCGTTCCTGCAATAGTTCCGAAGGGGAAGACGTGAACAAGGCGCAGCTCGTCGAAGCAATCCAGGACAAGCTCGGTGGACGGCAGCAGGCCGCGGATGCGGTCGATGTCGTACTGGACGCGATCGTCCGCTCCGTTGTGTCAGGGGAGCGGGTCTCGGTCACCGGGTTCGGCTCCTTCGAGAAGGTGGACCGGCCCGCCAGGTACGCCCGCAACCCGCAGACCGGTGAGCGCGTCCGCGTGCGGAAGACCTCGGTGCCGCGCTTCCGCGCGGGAGCCGGCTTCAAGGAACTGGTCAGCGGGGCGAAGAAGCTTCCGAAGAACGATGTCGCGGTGAAGAAGGCCCCGAAGGGCAGCCTGATGGGCGGCACTTCCGCGAAGAAGGCGACGACCAAGCGGGCAGCGGCCAAGAAGTCCGCCGCGAAGCGCGGGGCCGCCAAGAAGACCACCGCCGCCAAGACCACCGCGAAGCGGATGCCGGCGAAGAAGACGGCGGCGAAGAAGGCCACCGCGAAGAAGACGACCGCCAAGAAGACCGCGGCGAAGAAGACGACCGCCAAGAAGACCGCGGCGAAGAAGACGACCGCCAAGAAGTCGGCGGCGAAGAAGGCCACGGCCAAGAAGGCCCCTGCGAGGAAGGCGCCCGGCCGCCGGACCGCCGCCCGCAAGACCACCGCCAAGAGGGCAACCGCGCGCAAGCGCTGAGCCCGTACGGCCCCTACGAAGAACACGCCCCGCAGCGCCGGGCCGGACTCCCGCCGGGAGTCCGGCCCGGCGGGCGTTTGAAGGGCTTTCGGCTCCACCCGGCCGCAGCAGGAGCAGGGGCGCCTGCCGCGCCCGCAGGAGGGGAGCTCGGAGCTCTCAAAGGGTCTGCAGCGTCACGAAGGTGACCCTGCGCTCGTCGCCGCTCCCCTCGACCTCGATTCGCAGGCGCTGCCCCGGCCGCAGCAGCCGCAGCCCGCCGGCGTCGAAGGCGGCGGCGTCGAAGGGCAGCGGTGTTCCGTCGTCGAGCAGCACGCTGCCCGTGCGCGTCTCCGGGTCGTAGGTGTACGAAGTGGCCTGCATGCCGTGAGCCTAGGGGGTGTTGTCGAAGTAGCGTCGTCCTCCCCCCGGCAGGCCAGGGGGAGGGCTGCGCCGACGACCGACAATGCTGGGGGCACGCCCCCTCGCTGCGCTGGGGACCCCCACCCGGACAGAGTCTGGGGAGGGACTTTGAGGACACCCCCTAGGGCAAGGTCACAGGCCGCTGTTGACGGGAGCGGCCCCCGCGCCTTCGCACGGGGTGTCCCGGCCGTGAACCCGGGACGTGAACGGGCCGAGCCCCAGCGAGTGTGCGGCCACCAGATCAGCTTCCGTGTCGACGTCCTGGCGCACGCTGTCCACGCCGGTCAGAACGATCTCCTCCGCACCCGAGGCGCGGTGCCTGGCCCGCGAGAGCGGACCGAAGTTCGGGCCGAGGGCGTGACCCGGCAGCGCGGACAGCAGCGTGGTGCCCGTACCGGCGGCGTCGGCGAGGAACGCGCGGGGAGCGCTTGCGGCGAAGTCCAGGACCCGGTCCAGTTCCTCCGGCCGCAGTGCAGGCAGATCGGCGTTGAGCGCGGCGAGAGCGGCATCGGGGCGGCCGGTGCGGACTTCGGCGGCGCCGTGTGCCAGAGCGGGGTTGAGACCCGCGGCAGGGGAGTCGGGCACGATTCGCGCGCCGAGCGCGCTCAGTTCCCGCGCCGCGCACTGATCATCCGTGACGACCACCACATCGCGTACGGACGGGCACGCCAGTGCCGCGGCCACCGTGTCCTGCGCGAACGCCAGCGCGAGGCGGGCGCGCACCGGGTCTCCCGCCGACGCGGCGAGCCTGCTCTTGGCCCGTGTCAGCGGCTTCAACGGCACCACGAGGGTCCATGCCACGGGCGTCACATGTGGCTGCATCTCCCTCATTCTCGCCCGCCGCCCGCGGAGCCGGGCAGGCGCCCGGCTACGGTTGCAGGGCAGACGCAGACGAACCGTGTGCTCGACACGGTGGGGGGTACGGGGTGAGACTTGCCCCTCGCGCGCCCGGGTGAACGCACGCCGGACGCGCCGGTCAGGCCCACGCCCGCCGTGCCGAGGGTCCCGCGTCCACCTCCGCGGCAGGCCCGTGCCCTGCCGCCGCCGGGACCCACGTGGCTGTTCGAACAGGCAAGAGGAGATGGTGTCCGGGTGTCCCGCCGCAGAATCGGCTTCTGGTACCGCCTTGCCGCGGTTTTGCTGAAACCGCCGCTCTTGGTGTTCTTCAAGCGGGACTGGCGCGGAATGGAACATATTCCGGAAAAGGACGGCTTTATCACCGTCGTCAATCACAACTCCGCCGTGGATCCGCTTTCCTATGCCCACTTCCAGTACAACACCGGCAGGGTTCCGAGGTTTCTTGCGAAGGTCGGTCTCTTCAGGAGCGGGTTCGTGGGAACGGCCATGCGCGGTACGGGTCAGATCCCAGTCTTCCGCGAGTCCAAGGACGCCATAGGAGCCTTCCGCGCCGCCGTGGAGGCCATCAACAAGGGCGAATGCGTGGCGTTCTACCCGGAGGGCACTCTCACGCGTGACCCTGCCATGTGGCCGATGAAGGGCAAGACCGGTGCGGCACGAGTGGCGCTGGAAACGCGGGCGCCTGTCATTCCCGTCGCGCAGTGGGGCGCGAATCTCGCGGTGCCGCCCTACCCGAAACGCGGCGACATCCGGCTTTTCCCGCGCAAGACGCTGATCGTGCAGGCCGGACCGCCCATCGATCTCTCGGAGTTCTACGGGAAGGAGCCCACCGCGGCGGTGCTCCGGCAGGTCACGGACCGCATCATGGATGCGATCACGGCGCAGTTGTCGGACGTCCGCGGTGAACCCGCGCCCGCCGAGCGCTACGACCACCGTGCCCTCGAACAGCAGGAACAGGTTCCGCCGCCACAACAGCCCGTGAGCGACCGGAAGACCGGACCGGCCCAGCAGGCCGAACCTACACAGCAGGCAGAACGAGCACGGCAGGACACGGCGCCCCCGGGTGGCGCCGGGGGAGAGAACGCGTGACGAAAGCCGCCGTATTCGGCACCGGTTCCTGGGGCACCGCCTTCGCGATGGTGCTCGCCGACGCGGGCTGCGAGGTGACCCTGTGGGGCCGGAGAGCGGAGCTGGCCGAGGCGGTCAACACCCGTCGCGTGAACCCCGACTACCTCCCCGGCGTCGATCTTCCCGCCACGGTGCGTGCCACCACGGACCCGGCCGAGGCGGCGGACGGCGCCGAGTTCACGGTCCTCGCCGTACCGTCCCAGACGCTGCGCGGCAACCTGGCCGGATGGGCGCCGGTGCTGCACCCGCGTACGGTGCTCGTCTCGCTCATGAAGGGCGTCGAACTCGGCACCGCGAAGCGGATGAGCGAGGTCATCGAGGAGGTCGCCGCGGTCGACCGCTCGCGCGTCGCCGTGCTGACCGGGCCCAATCTGGCGAAGGAGATCGCCGCACGGAGGCCGGCCGCCTCCGTCGTGGCCTGCACGGACGCTTCCGTCGCGCAGCGGCTGCAGGCCGCCTGCCACACCCCGTACTTCCGTCCGTACACCAACACCGACGTCGTCGGCTGTGAACTCGGCGGTGCGGTCAAGAACGTGATCGCGCTGGCGGTGGGCATCGCCGACGGCATGGAGCTCGGCGACAACGCCAAGGCGTCCCTGATCACCCGCGGTCTCGCCGAAACCACCCGTCTCGGGCTGGCGATGGGCGCCGACGCGCACACCTTCGCGGGCCTCGCGGGCATGGGCGACCTCGTCGCCACGTGCTCCTCGCCGCTCTCCCGCAACCACACCTTCGGCACCAACCTCGGCCGCGGCATGACGCTGGAGGAGACGATCGCGGTCACACGACAGACCGCGGAAGGTGTCAAGTCGTGCGAGTCCGTACGTGAACTGGCCCGTGTGCACGGCGTGGAGATGCCGCTCACGGAGACGGTGGTGGGCATCGTCCACGACGGCAAACCGCCGCTGGTGGCGCTGAAGGAACTGATGTCGCGCACCGCGAAGGCGGAACGCGTCTGAGGCGTACGCGGTGTACGTCCCTTCCCGCGTGTGCCCGCGGCGCGTCCCCGCAGGGCGCGGTGTAATCCCCGCCCCCGCCCGGCAGTTGGGCCGCACGGCCGTACCCGCCGAGCCCCGCGGGCGCCCGGGAGAGCGTGGCGACGCGGCGCCCCGCGGACCCTGACGGGTGTGGGCCCAGACGGTACAGTCGACGCGATATGAGCAGCCAGAGCCCCTCCCGCAAGCCCCGCGTCGCCGTCGTCTTCGGCGGACGAAGCTCCGAGCACGCGATCTCCGTCGTCACGGCGGGAGCCGTGCTCGGCGCGATCGACCGCGACAAGTACGAGGTGCTGCCCATCGGCATCACCGCCGACGGCCGCTGGGCGCTCACCGCCGACGAACCCGAGCGGATGGCGATCGAGAACCGCAAGCTGCCCAGCGTCGCGGAACTGGCCGACTCACAGCCCGGCGGCGTCCTGCTGCCCCTCGAACCGGGCAACCGCGAGGTGACGTACCAGGAGCCCGGATCGGTGCCCAAGGCGCTCGGCGAGGTCGACGTCGTCTTCCCCGTCCTGCACGGTCCGTACGGCGAGGACGGCACCCTGCAAGGGCTGCTGGAGCTGTCCGGAGTGCCCTACGTGGGCGCGGGCGTGCTCGCGTCGGCGGTCGGCATGGACAAGGAGTACATGAAGCGGGTGTTCGCCTCCTTCGGGCTGCCGGTCGGTCCGTACGTGACGATCCGTCCCCGCGAGTGGCGGACGGACCCGGGGGCGGCCCGCAAGCGCATCGTGGACCTCGCCGGCGAGCAGGGCTGGCCGCTTTTCGTGAAGCCCGCCCGCGGAGGCTCGTCGATGGGCATCACGAAGGTCGACGACATCGGCGGCCTGGACGAAGCCGTCGCCGAGGCACAGCGGCACGATCCGAAGGTGATCGTCGAATCGCTGCTACGGGGACGCGAGATCGAGTGCGGTGTGCTGGAGTTCGAGGACGGGCCGCGGGCCAGCGTCCCCGCGGAGATCCCGCCCGTGAGCGCGCACGACTTCTACGACTTCGAGGCCAAGTACATCGACTCCGCCTCCGGAATCGTGCCCGCGCCGCTCAGCCCCGAGCAAACCGCGCGCGTGCAGGAACTGGCGGTGCTGGCCTTCGAAGCGGCCTCCTGCGAGGGACTCGTACGTGCGGACTTCTTCCTCACGGACGACGGCGAGTTCGTGATCAACGAGATCAACACGATGCCCGGCTTCACGCCGATCTCCATGTATCCGCGGATGTGGCAGAAGAGCGGCGTCAGCTACGCGGAGCTGGTGGACAGGCTCATTCAGGCCGCCCTGACGCGCGAGACGGGCCTGCGGTAGAAGCCCGCGGGACCGCGCCGGGGGCGCCGGTCACCAGGCGCGTCGGCCATCGGCGGCGACGGCAGTGAGCCGCCCGGCGCGAGGCTTGACCGATCGGCATCGTGCGGGAGCCGGGACGCCCGTCAGTGGTGCTCCGGCACCGAAGTGCGTACAGCCTTCGCGAGATCCGTCAGCGCGTTGATCTCCGGTGCGTAGTCGTCGGGGACGGTCAACTCGACGTTCGCGGCACGGTCCGTGGTGGTGAAGCGGTAGCCGCTCGCGCGCTGTTCGAGCAGCCAGGAGACCCCGTTGACTTCCGCCGCCTCTGCCGTGGGGTTGTAATGTTCACTACCGGGCGAGAGCTTCTCGGGACGCGGCACACCACAGCGCAGTTCGATGGCCGGATCGCCCCACGCCGCGGTGTACTTCGAGGCGGGATCGAGCGTGATCCGCTGCTTCCCGTCCACGCGCTTCGGCAGCCGGTCGCTCAGCGACCGGCACGTCTCGGCAGCCTTGCCGGAGGGGCTGGGCACCGCCGGGCCGCCGTCGTCCGCGCCCGTGCAGCCCGCGGCCGCCACGACGGCGACGGTGACGGCGCAGGACGCCCGGCGGAGGGAAGTGCTCACCGGGCGAGCATACGGGGGAGCTAGAGATGAACGATCGGACAGGTCAGAGTCCGGGTGATGCCGTCCACTTGCTGGATCTTGGCGACGACCATGCGTCCGAGATCGTCGACGGTGTCGGACTGCGCACGCACGATCACGTCGTACGGACCTGTCACGTCCTCCGCGTGCAGAATGCCCGGAAGCTTCGCGATGACGTCGGCGACGGTCGATGCCTTCCCGACCTCGGTCTGGATCAGGATGTACGCCTGTACCACGGAACCTCCAGGGCGGCTACGAGGATCATGGGAGGAGAGGGATCGCCACGGTACCGCGTAGCCGCTACCGGGCGGGAGACCCCCAGCACAGCCGGTGACGGAGGATTGACGCCGTCGTCGCCGAGTGACAGCGACGGGGCACGCAGCGGGCAGAGGGAGACGGGCGAAAGGGCGCAGCGATGGATCTGAGCGGGGAGTACCGCCGGGGCCGGCCGCGGACGCCCGGCACCGTCGGGGAGCTCGGAGAGTTCGGCCTCATCCGGGAGTTGACGTCCCGGCTGACGACCACGCCCGCCGTACGCATCGGACCGGGCGACGACGCGGCGGTGGTGGCCGCGCCGGACCGCAGAGTCGTCGCGACGACCGACATCCTGCTGGAGGGACGGCACTTCCGGCGCGACTGGTCCACGGCGTACGACGTCGGGCGCAAGGCCGCCGCGGTGAACCTCGCCGACATCGCGGCGATGGGTGCCGTGCCGACCTCGCTGCTGCTCGGGCTGGTGGTTCCCGCCGAACTCCCCGCGAACTGGCCCTCGGAGCTCATGGACGGCATCCGTGACGAGGCGCAGGTCGCCGCCGCGGCCGTCGTCGGCGGCGACGTCGTACGGGGCGACACGGTCACCGTCTCCATCACGGCCCTCGGCGATCTGCGCAACAGAGAACCGGTCACCCGCTTCGGCGCCCGCCCCGGCGACACCGTCGCCGTCACCGGCTGGCTGGGCTGGTCCGCGGCCGGTCACGCCGTGCTCTCGCGCGGTTTCCGCTCGCCCCGCGCCTTCGTCGAAGCGCACAGGCGGCCGGAACCGCCGTACCACGCGGGTCCGGCGGCCGCGGAACTCGGCGCCACCGCGATGACGGACGTCAGCGACGGGCTGGTTGCCGACCTCGGACACATCGCCGAGGCCAGCAAGGTCCGTATCGACCTGCGCTCCGCCGATCTCGACGTGCCGGCGCAGATGTCGGACATCGGCAAGGCGGTGGGCGTCGATCCGTTGCACTGGGTGCTCACGGGCGGCGAGGACCACGCGCTCGTGGCGACGTTCCCGTCCGCCGCGAAGCTTCCCGCGCGCTGGCGCAAGATCGGCGAGGTGCTCGCACCGGCCGCGCAGCCCCAGGTGACCGTGGACGGCGCACCGTGGGAGCGGCCGGGCGGCTGGGACCACTTCGGCAGCGGAGGCGCCGGCGAACGGGGCGCGGACGGGAACTGAGCACGGGACTTGAACACGGGAGCTGAGGGCGGGAACTGAGCACGGGAACTGGGGGCGGGTGCCGGGGGTGGAGGCTCCTCGGCCTTCGTGCACAACCGGACGCCAGGCTACGTTTGTGGGCATGGAGACGACTCCCGCGCACTCCGCGCCGCCCCGTGTGCTGACCGTCGCAGGCTCCGACTCGGGAGGCGGCGCGGGCATCCAGGCCGACCTGAAGACGATGCTGGCGCTCGGCACCCACGGGATGAGCGTCGTCGCCGCTGTGACCGCGCAGAACTCCCTTGGCGTGCAGGGCTACTGGGAGTTGCCGGCCGAGGCGGTGCGCGCCCAGTTCCGCAGTGTCGTCGACGACATCGGCATCCAGGCCGCCAAGACGGGGATGCTGGCCTCGGCGGAACTCGTCGAGACGGTGGCCGGGCTGCTCGCCGGGGTGCGCGAGCCCGTCGTGGTCGACCCGGTCGGCGTCTCCAAGCACGGGGACTCGCTGCTAGCGCAGGACGCGCTGGACTCCGTACGCACCAAGCTGCTGCCGGTCGCGACCGTCGCCACCCCCAATCTGGACGAGGTGGCCCAGCTGACCGGCGTCCGCGTCACGGACGAGGCGGGGCTGCGGGAGGCTGCCGCGGCCGTGCTCTCGTACGGGCCGCGGTGGGCGCTGATCAAGGGCGGCCATCTTGCCGGTGGTGCGGAGGGCCGTGCTGGGGCCGAAGCTGTCGACCTGCTCACGGACGGCCACGAGGAGCACTGGCTGCGAGCCCCCCGCTACGGCAACCGGCATACCCACGGCACGGGCTGCACCCTCGCGAGCGCCCTCGCGGCGGAGCTGGCCAGGGGCCTGCCGGTGCCCGAGGCGGCCAGGTCGGCGAAGGAGTACGTCACGGGCGCGATCGCGGCGGGTTTCCCGCTCGGGACGGGGCTGGGGCCCGTGGACCACGGCTGGCGGCTGCGCGAGGGCCGAGACGGCACGGTCGGGGAGGGCACGATCCGAGGGGGCACGGTCGGAGAAGGCTCGGGCTGACATGCGTGAAGCCGGCCCGTCGTCACGACGGACCGGCTTCTACGGCAACCAGCTAGGTGGCCGCGCGGCTGCGACCCTCCGGGACCTGCAGGCCCAGGTGGGGGGAGCGTCAGCGCGAGACCTTGCCGGCCTTGATGCACGAGGTGCAGGCGTTGAGGCGCTTCGGCGTCCCGTTGACCACTGCACGCACGCGCTGGATGTTCGGGTTCCAGCGGCGCGGGGTGCGGCGGTGCGAGTGGGAGATGCTGTTGCCGAAGCCCGGCCCCTTGCCGCAGACGTCGCAGTTGGCAGCCACGGGTCACTCCAAAGACTTCAGATGCATGTACGGAAAATCCCGGCGACGCAGGCACAGTGATCGACCGGCACTGCCAGGGAGGTATTGACGCCCGATACTCATCAGGCAACCGGAGCAGCATACAACGCCTGCTCATGAACAGCGAAACCAGCCCTCGAGGCCTGCCCGGCGGCCAGGACCGCCCGGTCCCGGCCCGGCAGCCGGGTTCCCCTCCGCACGCTGCCGGTGCTCTGATCTAGCCTTCGGAAGCCGCATCCCTTCGTCGATCCCTTCGTCGTCGAACCAGTCCCGAACAGACCGGAGGTCCTCACGTGCCGCAGCCGTTCGACTCCACGGTGGTACGGGCATGGATCGCGCTCGCCCTGGAGGCCGTCGGCGAAGGGCGCGAGGAGATCGACGCGATCAACGTCTTCCCCGTGGCCGACGGCGACACCGGCACCAACCTCCAGCGCACCCTGGACGCCGCCGCGCAGGCCCTCGCCGCCGAGTGGGACGAGGACGCCCCGGCGGCACCGGCACTGCGCGCACTGGCGCGGGGCGCCCTGCTCGGCGCGTGCGGCAACTCCGGCACGATCCTGGCGCAGCTGCTGCGGGGCATGGCGGACGTGTACGGGGCTGCCGAGGCGGCCGGACCCCGCGGGGAGGCCGAAGTCCCGGGCGCCGGGCGGCTGTTGGCGGACGCGCTGGGACGCGCAGCCGAGTCCGCGTACGAGGCCGTCGCGCACCCCGTCGAGGGGACGGTGCTCAGCGTCGCCAGGGCGGCAGCCGAAGCCGCCGGAAGGGCAGCCGCCGACGAGCCGCATGCCGGGGCGCCGGCGGTCGCCCGCGCCGCACACGAGCGCTCGTGCGAGGCGCTGGCGGAGACGACCGGACAACTCGACGTGCTGCGCCGCGCCGGGGTCGTCGACGCCGGGGGCAGCGGTCTGGTCGCCGTGCTCGGCGCGCTGGCGGAAGCCCTCGGGGACCCGGCGCCGGAGGCCGCCTCGCGCATGCGCCGTCCGTACCGGGTGCCGAACAGCACGGGCGGCAGCGGGAGTTCGCCAGGAGCGCCCGGTCCGTCTGGTCCGTCCGGCGGGGGCGGCGGCGCGTACGAGGTCATGTATCTGCTCGACGCCGACGACCACGCCATGGTGGCCCTGCGCGAACGCCTCGACGGCCTGGGGGACTCGCTCGTCGTCGGCGGCGGCGACGGCTTGTGGAGCGTGCACGTGCACGTCGACGACGCGGGCGCCGCGGTGGAGGCGGGTGTCGGCGCGGGACGCCCGCACCGCATCCGCATCACCCACCTCACGCCGGGGGAGACGGGCGAGCCCTGCGCCCCGGGCACGGCCGGCGCCCCGGGCACGGCCTCGGCTGAGACTTCGGCCCAGGCCCAGGCTTCCGTTCCGGACCCGGCTCCCGTAGCCGCGCCGGGCGTCCGCGCCGTCGTCGCCGTCGTTCACGGGGACGGCCTGGCCGGACTCTGCGAGGACGCCGGTGCACTGGTCGTACGGGCCAAGGAGGCGCTCGGCAGCCCGGACGGGGAGTCCCTCAGCGCGGCCGTGCGGGCGACCGGCGCGACGGAGGTCGTGCTCCTGCCCAACGACGTGGATCTGCACGCCTCCGCGTCCCGCGCCGCCGACGCGGCGCGTGCCGGCGCACCCGGGCTGCGCGTCGCGGTCGTACCGACCCGTGCCGCCGTGCAGGGCGTCGCCGCCCTCGCCGTACACGATCCGGAGCGCCGCTTCGACGACGACGTCGTCGCCATGACCAACGCCGCCGGCGCCACTCGCTACGGCCAAGTGACCGTCGCCGACCGGCCGTTCTGGACCATGGCCGGCGTCTGCGCGGGCGGCGACGTGCTCGGTCTCGTGGAGGACGACGTGGTCGTGATCGGCCGCGACGTCGCCGGGACGGCCGCCGAGGTGCTGGAGCGGATGCTCGCGGCCGGAGGGGAGATGGTCACGCTGATCGTCGGCGAACACGCGCCCCAGGGACTGACGGAGCGGCTGGAGGAACAGGTGCGCAGCGGGCATCTCGCCGTGGACACGGTGGTTCATGAAGGCCGGCAGCACTCCTCGGTGCTGCTGATCGGCGTCGAGTGAGGCCCTCGCGCCGGCGACCCCGGAGTGCCCTGGCCCCGAACCTCTGACCCTGCCCCCGAACCGCTGACCCTGGCCCCGTCCCGCTCCGTCCGGTTGCCCCGGCCTGTCACCGTCATGGTGTGCAATGGGGACGTGTCCGCGCTCGACGATTCCCTGAAGAAGCACCTGGGCGGCAGCACCGCGAAGGTTCTGGCCGAACACCTGGGCCTGCACACGGCCGGTGACCTCCTGCACCACTACCCGCGGCGCTACGAGGAGCGGGGCCAGCTCACGCGCCTCGCCGACCTGCCGCTGGACGAGCATGTGACGGTCGTCGCGCAGGTCGCCAAGTCGAAGGTGCACACCTTCAACCGCGGCAGGGGCCAGCGGCTCGAGATCGTCCTCACCGACGGCAGCGGCCAGTTGCAGCTGGTCTTCTTCGGACGCGGCATCTTCCAGCCGCAGCGGGACCTGCAGCCCGGCACGCGGGCGATGTTCGCCGGCAAGGTCGGCGTCTTCAACGGCCGTCTGCAGCTGTCGCATCCGCAGTACGAGAAGCTCGGCGCGGGCAGCGGCAGCGAGGACGTCGACGCGTTCGCGAACAGGCTGATGCCGATCTACCCGGCCGTGGCCCAGATGGCGTCTTGGAAGATCGCCAAGTCGGTGGGGACGGTGCTCGCTTCGATGGAGGCCACCGGCTGGGACGGTCTCGCCGATCCTCTCCCGTCGGCGATCCGCGAGGAGCGGCGGCTGATCCCGCTGCCCGACGCGTTCGAGAAGGTGCACAGGCCCCGTACGAAGGCGGACGTCGCCGCCGCACGGGACAGGCTGAAGTGGGACGAGGCGTTCATCCTCCAAGTCGCCCTCGCGCGGCGCAGAGTGGCGGAGGCCCAGCTTCCCGCCGCGCCGCGCGCTCCCGTTGAGGGCGCCCTCCTGGACGCCTTCGACGCGAAGCTGCCCTTCACCCTCACCGAAGGGCAGCGCCACGTCAGCGGAGAGATCTTCGCCGACCTCGCCGAGGAACACCCCATGCACCGCCTCCTGCAGGGCGAAGTGGGTTCCGGCAAGGCCCAGCCGCTGGACGCTCTCGTACTGACGCCGGACGGCTTCCGCGAGATGCGGGAGATCGGGCTCGGGGACGAGGTGGTCACGCCCTCCGGGGAGCCGGCGCCCGTCGAAGGCGTCTTTCCCCAAGGGGAGCGCGAGGTATGGCGGTTGACGCTGTCCGACGGCAGCACCGTCGAGTGCGACGACGAGCATCTGTGGCTGGCCGGCACCGCGGAGGCGTGGCGGCGGGGCGAGCGGCCGCGGGTGCTGACCACGCGGGAGATCAGGAACGACCTGATGTCGCCCGCCGGTTCGCCGAAGTGGTATCTGCCGCAGGCGGTGCCGGTGGATCTCGGCGCTCCCGCGCAGGGCGCGGCGGATCCGTACGGGACGGGCCTGGAGCTCGGGCGTCGCGACGCCCATGGCCGGGTCCCGCAGGCGTGCAAGGTGGATTCGCTCAAGAACAGACTCGCCCTGCTCCAGGGAATCCTCGACGCGGCAGCGGACGACCCGTACGGCGGCCCGGCGGCGCCCGGCGGGCGGTCCGGTGTCGTCCTCCGCTCCCCGTCCCGTGCGCTGGTCGAGGACGTGGCGTGGCTGGTGCGTTCGCTCGGCGGGCACGCGCGCATCAACCCGGAGCGGCAACAGGCCGACCGGTACTCCGAGTCGGCCGAATCGTCCGTCACGCTGCTGCTGCCTCCGGAGCACAGCCCTTTCCGCTCGGAACGCAGGCTCGCCCGGTCGCCCGTACCGGAGACGGACCCGGAGTCGCTGCGCCGTTCCGTACGAGCCGCGGAGCCGGCCGGCCGCAAACCGGTGCAGTGCATCAGCGTCCGCCACCCCGGCAGCGCCTACGTCACCGACAACTTCACGGTCACGCACAACACCATGGTGGCCACCCGCGCGATGCTGACCGTCGTCGACAGCGGCGGCCAGGCCGCACTGCTGGCACCCACCGAGGTCCTCGCCCAGCAGCACCACCGCTCCGTCACGGGGCTCATGGGCGAGCTGGCGGAGGGCGGCATGCTGGGCGGCGCCGAGCAGGCCACGAAGGTCGTGCTGCTCACGGGCTCCATGGGGGCGGCCGCACGCCGTCAGGCGCTACTGGACCTGGCCACCGGCGAAGCCGGCATCGTCATCGGCACGCACGCGCTGATCGAGGACAAGGTCCGCTTCCACGACCTGGGTCTCGTCGTCGTCGACGAGCAGCACCGCTTCGGCGTCGAGCAGCGTGACGCCTTGCGTTCCAAGGGAGTTCAGCCGCCGCACCTGCTGGTGATGACGGCCACGCCCATTCCCCGCACCGTCGCCATGACCGTGTTCGGCGATCTGGAGACCTCCGTCCTGGACCAGCTCCCGGCCGGCCGTTCGCCCATCGCCAGCCACGTCGTGCCCGCCAGGGACAAGCCGCACTTCCTCGCCCGTACGTGGGAGCGAGTACGGGAGGAGACGGAGGCCGGGCACCAGACGTACGTGGTCTGTCCGCGCATCGGCGACGAGGAGGAGCAGACGGGCCCGGGGAAGCCCGGCGGCAAGCCGCCGAAGAAGAAGGTCCGCGCCGAGGAGGAGGCGGCGGGCGGCGAGGCGGAAGACGGCGGGGAGGACGACAGGCGGCCTCCCGTATCCGTCCTCGACACCGTGGCGCTGCTGCGCGAAGGCCCGCTGGCAGGGCTGCGCGTGGAGGCCCTGCACGGCCGGATGCCGCCCGACGCCAAGGACGAGGTGATGCGCCGCTTCGCCGCGGGCGAGGTCGACGTGCTGGTCGCGACGACCGTCATCGAGGTCGGCGTCGACGTACCCAACGCCACCGTCATGGTCATCATGGACGCCGACCGCTTCGGCGTCTCCCAGCTCCACCAGCTCCGCGGCCGCGTCGGCCGGGGCTCCGCCGCGGGCCTGTGCCTGCTGGTCACCGAGGCGCCGGAGGCGGGCCCGGCCCGCGCCCGTCTGGAGGCCGTCGCGGGCACGCTGGACGGCTTCGAGCTCTCCCGCATCGACCTGGAGCAGCGCCGCGAGGGCGATGTCCTCGGTCAGGCGCAGTCGGGCGTCCGCACCTCGCTGCGGATGCTGACCGTGATCGAGGACGAGGAGGTCATCGAGGCCGCGCGGCAGGCGGCGAACGCCGTCGTCGCGGAGGATCCGGAACTGGAGCGGCTGCCCGAGCTGCGTACGGCACTGGCCGCGCTGCTGGACGAGGAGCGCGAGGACTACCTCGACAAGGGATGACCGGCGTACCGCGGTGAGGAGCAGCTTGAAGCCCCGGCCCGCTGCCGGAGCCGGGGGCGGGCGTGCGTGGCGCCGCCGTGGGATCCTCGGTTGCGACGGCCGGGCCCGGGGCCGGCCCCGGCCGCACCGCACGAGAGAACGAAGGACACCCCCACCATGACCCGCGTGATCTCAGGAGCCGCCGGCGGCCGGCGGCTGACCGTGCCGCCGGGCCAGGGCACGCGCCCCACGTCCGACCGTGCGCGTGAGGGGATGTTCTCCAGCTGGGAGGCCCAGTTGGGCACTTCCGGCCCCGCCGCCTGGCACGGCAGACGCGTCCTCGACCTCTACGGCGGCTCGGGTGCCGTCGGCCTCGAGGCACTCTCCCGCGGCGCCGCGTACGTGCTTCTCGTCGAGTCGGACGCCCGCGCCGCCCGCACCATCCGGCAGAACGTACGGGCGCTCGGCCTCACCGGCGCCGAGGTGCGTCACGCGAAGGCCGGACAGACCGTCACGGGGCCGCCGCCCGGCGCTCCGTTCGACCTCGTCTTCCTCGATCCGCCGTACGCCGTGACCGACGACAGCGTGCGGGAGATTCTGCTCACACTCCGCTCCGGGCTCTGGCTGGCCGGCGAAGCGCTCGTCACCGTGGAGCGCAGCACGCGTGGTGGCCGCTTCCGCTGGCCCGGGGGCTTCGAGGCCCTCCGGTCCAGGCGCTACGGCGAGGGAACGCTCTGGTACGGTCGCGCCGCCGCGAGCGAGGACGCCCCCACACCATGCTGAACCCCGCGGACACCCCACAGACCCCCCGTCGTCCGGAGAGCGAGGAACCACCAGTGCGTCGCGCAGTCTGTCCGGGGTCCTTCGACCCCGTAACCAACGGACACCTCGACATCATCGCCCGCGCCTCCAAGCTCTACGACTCGGTCTACGTGGCGGTGATGATCAACAAGTCGAAGCAGGGCCTCTTCTCGGTCGAGGAGCGCATCGACCTCATCCATGAAGTCACCGCCGCCTTCGGCAACGTACGCGTGGAGGCGTTCCACGGGCTGCTCGTCGACTTCTGCAAGGACCGCGACATCCCTGCCATCGTCAAGGGGCTCCGCGCGGTCTCGGACTTCGACTACGAGCTCCAGATGGCCCAGATGAACAACGGCCTCTCCGGCGTCGAGACGCTCTTCGTACCGACCAACCCCACGTACAGTTTCCTCTCCTCCAGCCTGGTCAAGGAGGTCGCCACCTGGGGCGGCGACGTCTCCCACCTGGTTCCCGAGCCGGTGCAGCGTGCCCTGGCGACACGGCTCGCCAAGCCGTGAGCGGCCAGGCCGGTGCCCGGTGCCCCTCCCGGCAGGCTTTGCCCTGACGGGCAGACATCGCCGGTCACGGCACTGGTCGGGGCATCGGCTGTCGAGTTGAGTGCCACTGGCCGTACAGTCGCTTCCGTGGACGTTCAGGAGAGACTCGACGAGATCGTGAAGGCCGTGGACAGCGCTCGTGCGATGCCCATGTCGGCCTCGTGCGTGGTGAACCGGGCCGAACTGCTCGCCATGCTCGAAGAAGTGCGCCAGGCGCTGCCCGGATCGCTCGCGCAGGCCGAGCAACTGATCGGCGGCCGTGAGCAGATGGTCGCCGAGGCGCAGGCCGAGGCCCAGCGGATCATCGAATCCGGGCACGCGGAGCGCGGCTCGCTGGTCTCCGGCACGGAGGTCGTCCGCCAGGCGCAGGCCGAGGCCGAGCAATTGCTGGCCCAGGCCCGTCAGGACGCCGCGGAGATCCGCGCCGAGGCCGACGACTACGTCGACAGCAAACTCGCCAACTTCGAGGTCGTGCTCAGCAAGACCATCGGCTCCGTCGAGCGCGGCCGCGAGAAGCTGCTCGGCAGCGGCCCGGGTTCGGAGGAGTGGAACGAGGAGTACGCCGAGGACGCCCCTGAACGTTCCACCGACCCGCGGGAGTTGAGGGAACGCGCCGACAACTACGTGGACGCCAGGCTCGGTTCGGTCTCCGCGGTGCTCTCCAAGACGCTGGACGCCGTCGGCAGGGGACGCTCCAAACTGCTGGGACACGACCCGTCCGACGATCTCGGCGCCCACATGGCGGCCCAGGACGCGGCCGAGCAGGGCGTGCACACCAGCGACGCCGACTACATGGCCGACCTGGCCTCGATGAGCCAGAACCAGAACCAGAACCAGGACCAGGCTCAGCCGCGCCCCGCCCCGCTCGCGGCCCCGGCCGCCCCCGCCGCCCCGGTGACCCCCGTACAGCCGGGCTACCAGCCGGTGGCGGGGAACGGCGCCGACCCGTATGCCGCCCATGCCCAGCAGGAGGCGTACTACGGCGGTCAGGACGCCTACGCCTACCAGCAGCAGTACGCCTACTACGGGCAGCAGCCCGACCCGTACTACGCGCAGCAGGCACAGCTCCAGCAGAACCAGCCCTACGCGGGTCACCCCCAGGCCCACCCCGACATGCAGCAGCCGCAGCAGCAGTCCCAGCTCGACGAGACCAGCTTCTTCGACACGAGCATGATCGACCTGAACCAGGTCCGCGAATACGAGGCCCGCCACGGCCAGGACCACGAGCAGGGTCACGGGCAGGGCCACGGTGACCCCTACGGCCAGGGCTACGGCCAGGGTGGCCGCTAGGCCGGGACTCGATTGGGCCGCGGCGGAACGGTCCAGTATCCTGGCTCTTCGGTCACGCGCACATGGCGATGACCGCTGTCCGGATCTCACAGCCGGACGGCACCGCACCGTAGAAAGCAGGAAGCCCTGAACGCCCGCCTCGACCCCCGAGCCCCCCTCGTGTTCGACACACGGGAGCTGGGGCGGCGACCTGGCGCGATGAAGGAGCTGTCCCGCACGGTGAAGTCTCCCGGTGATCTCGGAGTCGAGGTCCTCGGGGTGCCTGACGGCGCCGAGATCGAGCTCGATCTCCGCCTGGAGTCGGTCATGGAGGGTGTGCTCGTCACGGGCACCGCCCGTGCACCGCTCAAGGGGGAGTGCGTAAGGTGTCTGGAGCCGCTTGAGCAGGAAAGCGTGGCGGATTTCCAGGAGTTGTTCTCCTACCCCGACGCCGACGACCGGAGCCGCCCCAGCGCGGAAGCCGGCGACGACGCCGAGGAGGAGGAGACCTTCTCCATCGAGGGCGACTATTTCGACCTCGAACCCGTGCTGCGGGACGCGGTGGTGCTGTCACTGCCGCTGCAGCCGGTGTGCTGGGAAGACTGCCCCGGGCTGTGCGCCACGTGCGGTGCACGTCTGGCGGACGACCCGGAGCACGATCACGATGACGCCGTCGACATCCGTTGGGCGGCATTGCAGGGACTCGCCGAAACCATGAAGGACGGCGAGAAGGACGCGCCCCGCGTAGCCGGGGATGACTCACAGGAGAAGTAGCCGTGGCTGTTCCGAAGCGGAAGATGTCGCGCAGCAACACGCGCCACCGCCGGTCGCAGTGGAAGGCTGCGGTCCCCACCCTGGTGAAGTGCGAACGCTGCCAGGAGCCCAAGCAGCAGCACATCGCGTGCCCCAACTGCGGCACCTACAACAAGCGACAGGTCCTCGAGGTCTGATCGGCTGGTGACAGGCTCCATGTCGGACACCCCGATCCCCGGAGGCGCCGGCCACCGTGGCGGAGGCGACCGGGCGGCAGCGGCGGATCTGGTGGATGAGGCCTCGTCCCACGCGATTCTGGAAGGGCGGCTCGGATACCAACTCGAGCCCGCCCTTCTGGTGCGTGCGCTGACACACCGCTCGTACGCGTACGAGAACGGCGGCCTGCCCACGAACGAACGCCTGGAGTTCCTCGGCGACTCCGTCCTCGGCCTGGTCGTCACCGACACGCTCTACCGCCTGCACCCCGACCTCCCGGAGGGCCAGCTCGCGAAGCTGCGCGCCGCCGTGGTCAACTCCCGTGCCCTCGCCAAGGTGGCGCGGGGCCTGGGCCTGGGGGCGTTCATCCGGCTCGGCCGGGGCGAGGAGGGCACGGGCGGGAGGGACAAGGCGTCGATCCTGGCCGACACCCTGGAGGCCGTGATCGGCGCGGTCTACCTCGACAAGGGCCTGGACGCGGCGGGTGAACTCATCCACCGGCTCTTCGATCCTCTGATCGAGCAGTCCTCGAACCTCGGCGCGGGCCTGGACTGGAAGACCAGCCTGCAGGAGCTCACCGCCGCCGAGGGCCTGGGCGTCCCGGAATACCTGGTCACCGAGACCGGCCCGGATCACGAGAAGATCTTCACGGCTGCCGCCCGCGTCGGTGGTGTCGCGTACGGCACCGGCACCGGCCGCAGCAAGAAGGAAGCGGAACAGCAGGCGGCGGAGACGGCCTGGCGCGCGATCCGTGAGGCGGCAGACGCCGCCGCCTCGGCCTCGTCCGGTCCGGACGCCTCCTCCGGCGCCAGAGCCTCGTCGCAGGGGGTCTGACGGTCCCGCCTGCGGGCGGCACGGGTCCCGCGCGGCCCTGGGGGGTGTCTGACAATCCCGCCTGGGCTGCGGGGTCTGGCACGCACGCTCTCCCCCACTTCGTGGGTGGGGGTCCCAGCGTTGTCGGCCGTCGGCGCGGCCCTCCCCCTGGGCCTGGCGGCCCGGGTGGTACCCCCGCCCTGGCGGACGGACGACACTCTTTGTCAGACACCCCTGCCCATGTGAGGAGAAGCGTGCCCGAGCTGCCCGAGGTGGAAGTGGTGCGCCGGGGCCTGGAGCGCTGGGCGAGCGGCCGTGCGATCACCGATGTCGAGGTGCGCCACCCCCGGGCCGTACGGCGGCACGTCGCCGGCGCGGAGGACTTCGCGGCAAGGTTGCGCGGGCACCGCTTCGGGCCCGCGCGGCGCCGCGGCAAGTATCTGTGGCTGCCGCTCGACGACCCCGGCGTCTGCGTGCTCGCCCACCTCGGCATGAGCGGGCAGCTCCTCATCCAGCCCGCCGGCGCCCCGGACGAGAAGCATCTGCGTATCCGCGTCACCTTCGCGGACCCCGCGGGGAGCGAGCTGCGCTTCGTCGACCAGCGGACCTTCGGCGGCCTGTCGCTCCACCCCGAGCTCGTCGTGCCGGACTCGGGCGCGCTGCCCGACGTGATCGCGCACATCGCCCGCGACCCGCTCGACCCGCTGTTCGACGAGAAGGCCTTCCACACGGCGCTGCGCCGCCGCCGTACGACCGTCAAGCGGGCGCTGCTCGACCAGTCGCTGATCAGCGGCGTGGGCAACATCTACGCCGACGAGGCCCTGTGGCGGGCCCGGCTCCACTACGAGAGGCCGACGGCGTCGCTGACACGCCCCCGCACCACGGAGCTCCTCGGACACATCCGGGACGTGATGAACGCGGCGCTCGCCGTCGGCGGCACGAGTTTCGACAGCCTCTACGTGAACGTCAACGGGGAGTCCGGCTACTTCGAGCGCTCACTCGACGCCTACGGGCGTGAGGACGAGCCCTGCCGGCGCTGCGGCACGCCGATGCGCCGCCGCCCCTGGATGAACCGCTCCAGCTACTACTGCCCCCGATGCCAGCCCCCGCCGCGTCCACGGCGCACCGTGCCCGTGGCGCCGGGGCGGGCGGTGACGCGGAACGCTCCCCGCCGACCGGAGAAGTGATGCGGCTCTGCCGCCTCGCCGCCGTGGGCGGAGTGTCCGGCCGCGGGCAGGTGACAGCCGGGACGTGACAGACGTGACAAGAAACGGCCCCGATACCGCCCAGGGGCTGTATCGGGGCTCTGACCTGCGTAGACCTCAGTAGCCGAAGTCCTGCGTCCACCACGGGCCGTCGTCGTCGATGTACTCGCCGACGCCCATCGTGCGGTATTCGCAGTTGAGGATGTTGGCCCTGTGCGAAGGGCTGCGCATCCAGTCGTCCACCACGGACTCGGGGTCCTCCTGGCCGCGGGCGATGTTCTCGCCGCCCAGGTCGAGGATGCCGAGATCCTCGGCACGGTCCCAGGGGCTGGAACCGTCGGGGCCGAGGTGGCTGAAGAAGCCTTCGATGGCCATGTCGCGGCTGAAGTCCCCGGCCAGCTCGGCGAGTTGCTTGCTGGCCTTGACGGGCTTGCAGCCCTCGTCCTCGCGCTCCTCGTTGACCAGCGCCAGCACCTCGGCCTCGTCCCGGGTGGTCTGGCTCGCCGGGCGGGACGTGCCGCCGTCCGACTCTCCGGCGCCGGAACCGGAGCCACCCGATCCGGAGCCGTTGCCCGAACCGGAGCCGTTGCCCTGCCCGTTCCCCTGACCGTTCCCGTTCCCGCCCGGGTTCGGGGGCTGCTGCGAGTCGTTGCCGCCGCCCGGCTCGGACGGCTGCGACGGCGGTTCCTGGTTCTGGTCGCCACCGGGCTGCGAGGTGTCGGGCGGGACGTTGCCGCCCTCTTCGCCGCCGTCACCACCGGGGGCCTGCGAACCCCCTTCGGGTGCGGGCACGTTGGGCTTCGACGACTGGTCGGGAGGACCGCCGGCCTGTACGTCGCTGTACTGCGTGCCGGGGGCGCCCCCGGTCTGGGGGAGGACTGTGGAAGCGACGGCCACCGCACCCATTGCCATCGCCGCGGACGCTCCCAGAAGTCCCGCCCGTGCCGAGAGCCCGCCCCGCTGAGGAGTAGGGGGGGTCGGCCTGCGGTGCGAGCCGCGCTGCCGAGGGCCGTAGTCATAGGTGACGACCGGCTCGGGAGCGTGGGATACACGTCTGTGACGGCCCATCTCAGAAAGTCCTCACGTCTCAGGCTCTTCTAAGCCTCGTCCGAACGAGTGAAGCTTGATGGGCGGGACTTTACGGCATGACAGACGGGGCGCATGTGCCGACCGAGGAAATGTCCGGATAGCGTGCGGCCATGACTTCGGGTAATACGAAGCCGGGTGACAATGACTCGTCAGTAACCAAGGTGCGCATGACGGCTTGGGTGCGCGGCCGGGTCCAGGGAGTCGGCTTCCGCTGGTTCACGCGAGCCGCCGCACTGCGCATCGGAGGCGTCGAGGGCTTCGTCGTGAACCTCGGCGACGGACGCGTCCAGGTCGTCGCCGAAGGAGGGCGGCCCGAATGCGAACAACTGCTCCAATGGCTGCGGTCCGGCGACACGCCCGGGCAGGTCGAAGGCGTCACGGAGATCTGGGACGAGCCGCGTGGAGGCTACACCAGCTTCGCCATTCGATGATCCAAAGCGGTTGCCATTCGCGGCTGACCATGCAAGGCTTCCGCAACGAGTGGTTGAGAGTGATCTTCACGCCCCCCGCGGGCCGCCGCCTCCGGCGATTGAACGCCGTCGAGTCAGGGCCGCCCAGGGCCGCGGGGCGTGATCGTGTTGACCGTCAAACCTTTTGGTGAGAAGCTTGAAGTCCCCCGCAACCGGACTGATTGCTCCGGAAAAACAAGTTCAGAAGTGGTACAGCGGGCGCGATTTTTTCCCTCACGACCAACCACCACTCGGGTTGGTCACTCAGTGTGGAGGACCATCCATCATGGCAAAGGCGCTTCTCGGTTACGTCGGCGGATCCGACCCCCGAGTCCTCGCCGAGATGCGACGGCTGCAGCAGCGTGTCCAGGACCTGGAATCCGAACTCGTACGGATGCAGGCCGAGAACGACGCTCTGTCGGCTGCCGCTCGGCATCAGGACTCGATGCTCGAAGGGATCGACATCGACGTACACCAGGCAGAGCCTGCGTTGACCTGACTCGACCTGCTCCGGGCCGGGCCTGGCGTACAGCCTGCCGCTCTCATCAATTCCGCGAGGGACGCTTCGGCGTCCCTTCGTTGTTTCCGGGGTGGCTCTTCCTCCACCACATCGTGTGCCGCAGGTGGTCGTAGGTTCGGGCGCTGCGCTTACCGACTGATGTGCCCCCCGCCTCACCCGGTGAAACCGATGGGGAACGGCGGGAGTTCGCCGCGCTCGCTGCCCGTCCCGGACAGGTGCGGGCGGCAAGTGGACTAGAGTCCGACGGCGTGCACCTGAAGAGCCTGACACTGCGGGGATTCAAGTCCTTCGCCTCCGCCACGACGCTGCGTTTCGAGCCCGGCATCACCTGCGTCGTGGGCCCCAACGGCTCCGGCAAGTCCAATGTCGTGGACGCCCTGTCGTGGGTGATGGGGGAGCAGGGCGCCAAGTCGCTGCGCGGCGGCAAGATGGAAGACGTCATCTTCGCCGGTACGACCGGGCGGCCGCCTCTCGGCCGCGCCGAGGTCTCCCTCACCATCAACAATGCCGACGGCGCGCTGCCCATCGACTACTCCGAAGTCACCATCACGCGGATCATGTTCCGCAACGGCGGCAGCGAGTATCAGATCAACGGCGACACCTGCCGGCTGCTGGACATTCAGGAACTGCTGTCGGACTCCGGCATCGGCCGCGAGATGCACGTCATCGTCGGTCAGGGGCAGCTCGACGGGGTTCTGCACGCCGACCCCAACGGACGGCGCGCCTTCATCGAAGAGGCAGCGGGAGTCCTCAAGCACCGCAAGCGCAAGGAGAAGGCGCTTCGAAAGCTGGACGCGATGCAGGCCAACCTCGCACGCGTACAGGATCTGACCGACGAGCTGCGGCGCCAGCTCAAGCCGCTGGGCCGTCAGGCGGCCGTGGCGCGCAAGGCACAGGTCATCCAGGCCGATTTGCGGGACGCCAGGCTGAGATTGCTCGCGGACGACCTCGTCACGCTGAAGGAAGCCCTCAGATCGGAGATCGCCGACGAGGCGGCGCTCAAGGAGCGCAAGGACGCCGTCGAGGCACGGCTGAAGGACGCGCTGCGCCGCGAGGCCGACCTGGAGCAGCAGGTGCGGATGCTGACGCCGCGTCTGGAGCGCGCCCAGCAGACCTGGTACGAGCTCTCGCAGCTCGCCGAGCGGGTGCGCGGCACCATCGGCCTCGCCGACCAGCGCGTCCAGCACGCCGAGGCCGAACCCGTCGAGGAGCGCCGCGGCCGTGACCCGGAGGACATGGAGCGGGAGGCCACCCGTGTCCGCGAGCAGGAGGCAGAGCTGGAGGCCGCGCTGGAGGCGGCCGAACGGGCGCTGGACGACACCGTCGCGCACCGTGCCGAGCTGGAGCGGCAACTGCACGAGGAGGAGCGCCGTCTCAAGGACGCCGCCCGCGCCATCGCCGACCGCCGCGAGGGCCTCGCCCGGCTGCACGGCCAGGTCAACGCCGCCCGCAGCAGGGCCGCCTCGGCACAGTCGGAGATCGACCGGCTGACGACGGCGCGGGACGAGGCGCAGGAGCGCGCGGCCGCGGCGCAGGAGGAGTACGAGAGTCTCCAGACCGAGGTCGACGGGCTGGACGCGGGCGACACCGATCTCGCCGAGCGGCACGAGGCGGCCAAGCGCGAGCTCGCCGAGGCGGAGTCCGCGCTCTCCGCGGCCCGTGAGGCGGTGACGACCGTGGAGCGGGAGCGTGCGGCCACGTCCGCGCGGCACGACGCCCTCGCCCTGGGCCTGCGCCGCAAGGACGGCACCGGCGCGCTGCTCTCCGCCACCGACGCGCTCAGCGGGCTGCTCGGGCCCGCTGCCGAACTGCTCAGCGTCACACCGGGGTTCGAGGTGCCGGTCGCGGCGGCTCTGGGCGCCGCGGCGGACGCCGTCGCGGTCGCCGACACCTCGACCGCCGCGGACGCCCTGCGGCTCCTGCGCAAGCACGACGCGGGGCGGGCGGCGCTGCTGCTGGGCTCCGGGTCCGCCGGCGGAGACCACGTGCCGGTGCCGGCGCCCGGGCCGGTCACGCAGGACGACGGCGGGGCGACGCCCGCCGCGCAGCTCGTACGGGCTCCCGCCGAGCTGATGCCCGCCGTGCACAGGCTGCTGCGGGACATGGTCGTCGTCGGGACGCTGGAGGACGCCGAGCGGACCGTGGCGGAGCAGCCCGGCACGGTGGCCGTGACGGCCGAAGGAGACGTGCTAGGCGCCCACTTCGCGCACGGCGGCTCCGCCGGTGCGCCCAGCCTCCTGGAGGCGCAGGCGTCGGTCGACGAGGCGGCTGCCGAGCTGGAGGAGCTGGCGGCCCGGCACACGGAGCTGAGCGAGCAGCAGGAGCGGGCGAGGGAGCGGCGCCGTGAGTGCGCGGCGCTGGTCGAGGACCTGGGAACGCGGCGCAGCGCCGCCGACAGGGAGAAGTCGCAGATCGCCGGGCGGCTGGGAACCCTCGGCGGGCAGGCGCGGGGCGCGGCCGGCGAGGCCGAGCGTACGGCCGCGGCCGTGGCGAAGGCGGAGGCCGCCCTGGCACGGGCCGACGAGGAGGCCGAGGAGCTGGCCGAGCGGCTGTCCGTCGCCGAGGAGGCACAGCAGGACGAGGACACCGAGCCGGACACCTCCCTGCGGGACCGGCTCTCGGCGGACGGCGCGAACGCGCGGCAGACCGAGATGGAGGCTCGGCTCCAGGTGCGTACGCACGAGGAGCGCGTCAAGTCGCTTGCGGGGCGGGCGGATTCACTCGACCGTGCGGCGCGCGCGGAACGCGAGGCGCGGGTACGCGCCGAACAGCGCCGCGCACGGATGCGGCACGAGGCCGAGGTCGCCGGTGCGGTGGCCTCGGGGGCGCGGCAGCTTCTGGCACACGTCGAGGCGTCGCTGAGCCGGGCGCAGGAGGAGCGCGAGGCGGCCGGGCAGGCGAAGGGCGAGCGTGAGCGTGCGCTGACCGCTGAGCGCAACGAGGGCCGTGAGCTCAAGGACGAGCTGGACAAGCTGACCGACTCGATGCATCGCGGTGAGGTGCTGGGCGCCGAGAAGCGGATGCGGGTGGAGCAGCTGGAGACGAAGGCGCTGGAGGAGCTGGGCGTCGAGCCCGCCGGGCTGGTCGGCGAATACGGCCCCGACCAGCTCGTACCGCCGTCCCCGCCGGCAGAGGGTGAGGAGCTGCCCGAGGACCCGGAACATCCGCGCAACAAGCCGGTGCCCTTCGTACGTGCCGAGCAGGAGAAGCGGCTGAAGTCCGCCGAGCGGGCCTACCAGAAGCTGGGGAAGATCAATCCGCTGGCCCTGGAGGAGTACGCGGCGCTGGAGGAGCGGCACCAGTTCCTCAGCGAGCAGCTGGAGGACCTCAAGAAGACCCGTGCCGACCTGCTGCAGGTCGTGAAGGAGGTCGACGAGCGCGTCGAGCAGGTCTTCACCGAGGCCTACTACGACACCGCGAGGGAGTTCGAGGGCGTCTTCTCCAGGCTCTTCCCGGGCGGCGAGGGCCGCCTGGTGCTGACCGACCCGGACAACATGCTCACGACCGGCGTCGACGTCGAGGCGCGGCCGCCGGGCAAGAAGGTCAAGCGGCTCTCCCTGCTCTCCGGCGGCGAGCGGTCGCTCACGGCGGTGGCGCTCCTGGTGTCGATCTTCAAGGCGCGCCCCAGCCCCTTCTACGTCATGGACGAGGTGGAGGCGGCGCTGGACGACACCAACCTCCAGCGGCTGATCGGTCTCATCGAGGAGCTCAAGGACAGCTCCCAGCTGATCGTCATCACGCACCAGAAGCGCACGATGGAGGTCGCGGACGCGCTCTACGGAGTTTCGATGCAGGGCGACGGCGTCACCAAGGTCATCAGCCAGCGCCTGAGTTGAGCCCTGGTCAGCTCCGGCCGTTGCCGCAACGCATCGTCGGCCACTATCTCTTCACATCTTGAACGACCCGGTGAGAGTCGTCGTGAGAACTGTTACGTCGATTCAATGAGTACGGACCTATTGACTTCGAAACTTAAAGCCATAGTCTCTGCAGCGTCACTTTTACCTTCAAGCTGTGGCGCGTGCAGTCTGCGTGCCCGTCTCGGAGGCGACACCGTCCCGAACCCGGCCCCCACGCCGGGCACGCAGGAGAGACCTTGACGAGCAACTCAGAAACGGCGCCACCGGTGGCAGGCGGTCAGACCCCGCCGCTCGGACGTGTCGTCTTCATCGCAGCAGCAGCCGCCATGGGCGGCTTCCTCTTCGGCTACGACAGCTCCGTGATCAACGGCGCCGTCGAGGCGGTACGCGGCAAGTTCGAGGCCGGCTCGGCCATGCTGGCCCAGGTCATCGCCGCGGCGCTCATCGGCAGTGCGATAGGCGCGGCCCTCGCCGGCCGTATCGCGGACCGAATAGGCCGTATCAGGGTCATGCAGATCGCCGCCGTGATCTTCACCGTGAGCGCCGTCGGCTCGGCGCTGCCCTTCGCGCTCTGGGACCTCGCGCTGTGGCGCGTGCTCGGCGGCGTCGCCATCGGCATGGCCTCCGTGATCGGGCCGGCCTACATCGCGGAGGTCTCACCGCCCGCGTACCGCGGACGTCTCGCCTCGTTCCAGCAGGCGGCGATCGTGATCGGCATCGCCGTCTCGCAGCTGGTCAACTTCGCGATCCTCACGCTCGCCGACGGCGACCAGCGCGGGAAGCTGGCGGGCCTGGAGGCGTGGCAGTGGATGCTCGGCATCATGGTGATCCCGTCGGTCGCCTACTTCCTTCTCTCCTTCGTGATTCCCGAGTCGCCGCGCTACTTGATCTCCGTCGGGCAGCACGAGAAGGCGCGGAGCGTGCTCGGCAGTGTCGAGGGCGAGCACGAGAGGCTCGACTCGCGCGTGGACGAGATCGAGCTGCAGATGCGCACGGAGCACAAGTCCACGTTCAAGGACCTGCTGGGCGGCCGCTTCGGATTCCTGCCCATCGTCTGGGTCGGCATCGGGCTGTCGGTCTTCCAGCAGCTCGTCGGCATCAACGTGGTCTTCTACTACTCCTCGACGCTGTGGCAGTCCGTCGGGATCAACCCCGAGAGCTCGTTCTTCTACTCCTTCACGACCTCGATTGTGAACATCATCGGCACCGTCATCGCGATGGCGCTCGTCGACAGGATCGGCCGCAAGCCGCTGGGGTTCATCGGATCCGTCGGCATGACCGTCTCGCTGGCCGCCGTGGCCTGGGCCTTCTCGGCCGTACGGGGATCGGGTGAGAACGTCTCGCTGCCGGACACCCAGGGCACGGTCGCCCTCGTCGGCGCGCACACCTTCACGCTCTTCTTCGCGCTCTCCTGGGGCGTCGTCGTGTGGGTGCTGCTCGGGGAGATCTTCCCGAACAGGCTCCGAGCCGCCGGTCTCGGCGTCGCGGCGTCCGCTCAGTGGGTCGCCAACTGGGTCATCACCGCCAGCTTCCCGAGCCTGTCGGAGTGGAACCTGTCCGGCACGTACGTGATCTACACGATCTTCGCCCTGCTCTCGATTCCGTTCCTGCTCAAGTGGGTGCCGGAACCGAAGGGCAAGGCGTTGGAGGAGATGGGCTAACCGAACCCCGCCGCCCGCTCCTCTGCACGGTCGCCGCCCCGGCCCCGAAAAGGGCCGGGGCGGCGGCGTGCGCGGGGGCGTGCCCGCGCACTGTTGACGGTGGCGGATACTGGACGGCCTATGGACATCGTCATCCTTGTTGCAGTCATCGCCGTGGTCGTGCTGGGCGCGATCAGCGGGCTCGTGGTCAGCGGCCGGAAGAAGAAGGCCGCCACCGCCGAGAAGCCCGCGGAGTCCCGCGCCGCGGCCACCGCACCCGCCGAACCACACGTGGGCGAGGAGGCGGCCGGCACCGCCGAAGCGCCGCGCAGAACCATCGAGGAGGTCGGTCTCCCGGCCACCGAGGCAGAGGCGCCCGCCGCTCCCGCTCCCGCCGAACCCGCCATCGAGACCCCGGAACCCAGCGCGGGACGGCTCGTACGGCTGCGCTCCCGGCTGTCCCGTTCGCAGAACTCCCTCGGCAAGGGCCTTCTCACGCTGCTCTCGCGGGAGCATCTCGACGATGCGACCTGGGAGGAGATCGAGGACACACTGCTGACCGCCGACGTCGGCGTCGCTCCCACACAGGAGCTGGTCGAACGGCTCCGCGAGCGCGTACGCGTCCTCGGCACCCGCACGCCCGAGGAGCTGCGCGGCCTGCTGCGCGCCGAGCTCCTCACGCTCGTCGGTCCCGAACTGGACCGCACCGTCCACACCGAGACCCGGGGCGCGGTCGACAGGCCGGGTGTCGTGCTGGTCGTCGGCGTGAACGGGACCGGCAAGACCACCACCACCGGGAAGCTCGGGCGCGTACTCGTCGCGGACGGCCGGTCCGTGGTGCTCGGCGCCGCCGACACCTTCCGCGCAGCCGCCGCCGACCAGCTTCAGACGTGGGGGAAGCGCGTCGGCGCCCGTACCGTGCGCGGGCCCGAGGGCGGCGACCCGGCGTCCGTGGCCTTCGACGCGGTCAAGGAGGGCACGGACGAAGGCGCCGACGTGGTGCTCATCGACACCGCCGGCCGGCTGCACACCAAGACCGGACTGATGGACGAGCTCGGCAAGGTCAAGCGCGTCGTCGAGAAGCAGGGCCCGGTCGACGAGGTGCTGCTCGTGCTCGACGCCACCACCGGTCAGAACGGCCTCGTGCAGGCCCGGGTCTTCGCCGAGGTCGTGGACATCACCGGCATCGTGCTGACGAAGCTGGACGGCACGGCCAAGGGCGGCATCGTCGTCGCCGTCCAGCGTGATCTCGGCGTGCCCGTCAAGCTGATCGGGCTCGGCGAGGGCGCCGACGACCTGGCGCCGTTCGAGCCCGAGGCCTTCGTCGACGCGCTGATCGGCGGGGAGTGACCCGGCTGCGGCGCCCTGGAGGCCCGCACGGAGGAGCGCCCCGTCCCGCGGTGCAGACGGGACGGGGCGCGCTTGCGGCGGCCGCGGGCGCTGCCGGTGCGGCGTACGGTCAGGCGGCCGACCGGTGGCAGACGTAGGCGAGCGTGCCCAGCAGCAGCCGGGCCTGCGGCGGACGGCCCGCGCACTCCAGCGTCGGAGGGCGCAGCCAGCGCACAGCGCCGAGGCCGCCCAGGTCTGAGGGCGGAGCGGTGATGTGCTCGCCCTCGCCGAGCCCGCGGAGATCCAGCCGGGCGTCGTCCCAGCCCATGCGGTAGAGGAGCTCGGGGAGTTCGGCCGCTGCTCCGGGGGCGACGAGGAACCACATGCGCCCGTGCGGCGCGAGGGCGACGGGACCGAGCGGCAGGCCCATGCGTTCGAGCCGTACCAGCGCGTGGCGGCCGGCGGCCTCGCCGACCTCGATCACGTCGAAGTGCCGCCCGGCCGGGAGCAGCAGCGCCGCGCCCGGACACTGCGCCCATGCCTCGCCCGCTTCGTCGAGGGTCGCTCCGGCGGGCACTTCGAGCGAGGCGTCGAGGGGATGCGCCCCTGGCGCGGGGCAGACGGCGGCGCCGCACGAGCACTCGGTGCGTCCGCCGACAGCACGCACGGCGCGGGCGCCCGGGACCACCGGCCACCCCCACAGCCCGGTGTACTCCGCCACGGCCGTGGCGGCGGTGGCGCGGTGGCGCCGCCGGGCGCCGGGGCGCAGCTGATGGATGTCGCGGATGCCGCCCAGACCGCCGATGGCGCCGATCGTGAAGCCCATGCTCCCTCCAACGGGTCCTGCCTGCCGATGGTTACGAGCGCGCTGCGCACAGTGACGGGTCACATGCGTGAGAGGCCGCTCGTGCCGGCCGGGTCATGTGTCAAGTGAATCGTGTGCGGCGGCCGGGGGGTTCATTCGAAGGGGTGGCGAATGGTGGCGATTCTGCGAACGCCCTCGCCTGAGCAGTGATCGGAGAGTTACTTTCGGTACACACGGATGGCGGGCAGCTTCGCCACGTGGGTATGCCGGAGGCATGGTGTCGTGGGGGCGGTGAGGGGCCTGATGGGGGCATTACCGGTTGGTGAGGGCGAGAAGCTCCCCAACGAGCAGTTGAGTTCGTGGTTCCTGCGCAGCGGCTGGTCCAAGGGCGAGCTCGCTCGCCAGGTCAACCGCCGTGCCCGGCAGTTGGGCGCGCACCACATCAGCACCGACACCTCGCGCGTACGCCGCTGGCTGGACGGGGAGCAGCCGCGCGAGCCGATTCCGCGAATCCTCTCCGAGCTCTTCTCCGAACGGTTCGGCTGCGTCGTCGCGGTCGAGGACCTCGGGCTGCGGCCCACCCGCTGCTCGCCCGCCGCCTCCGGGGTCGACCTGCCGTGGGCAGGCCCGCAGACCGTCCTGATGATCAACGAGTTCACGCGCAGCGACCTCATGCTGGGGCGGCGCGGCTTCCTGGGCACGTCGCTGGCCGTCTCCGCCGGTCCCGCGCTGATCGAGCCGATGCAGCGCTGGCTCGTTCCCAGCCCTGGGGCATCGGATGCGGGTGCCGCCGGGGGCGTCCCCGGTGCCGTCTCTGCGCCGCTCGACTCGCCTGCGTCCACTGCCTCCCCGTACGACGGCGGCGCGGCCGGCGGGCAGGTCGTGCCGCTGCCCGTCCAGGGCCAAGCGCGGCGGCGCACGGAGAAGCTGTCGATGCCCGAGATCGAACTGCTGGAGCACACCACCGTGATGTTCCGGCAGTGGGACGCGCAGTGTGGCGGCGGGCTCCGCCGCAAGGCGGTCGTCGGGCAGCTCCACGAGGTGACGGACCTGCTGCAGGAGAAGCACGCCGAGCCGGTCGGCCGGCGTCTGTTCCGAGTCACGGCCGAACTCGCCGCGCTGGCAGGCTGGATGAGCTACGACGTCGGCCTGCAGCCCACCGCGCAGAAGTACTTCGTGCTCGCTCTGCACGCCGCGAAGGAGGCGGGGGACCGGGCCCTCGGTTCGTACGTACTGAGCAAGATGGGCCGGCAGATGATCCATCTGGGCCGCCCGGACGACGCGTTGGAGCTGATCCATCTCGCGCAGTACGGCAGCCGGGAGGGCGCCACGGCCCGTACGCAGGCGATGCTGCACGCGATGGAGGCACGTGCGTACGCGAACATGGGCCAGCCCGGGAAGTGCCGGCGCGCGGTGCGCATGGCCGAGGACACCTTCGAGGACGCCGCGCCCGCCGACGGCGACCCGGACTGGATCCGCTTCTTCTCGGAGGCCGAGCTGAAGGCGGAGACCGCGCACTCCTACCGCGACCTCGCCTACTCCTCCGGCCGCAGTCCGACCTACGCGTCGATGGCGCGTCCGGCCATGGAGCGGGCCGTGGAGCTCTTCCGGCGGGAGGCGGAGGAGACCGACGGCGGCGGCCACCGCCGTTCGTACGCGCTGAACCTCCTCGGGATGGCGAGCGTGCATCTGCTGCAGAAGGAGCCGGAGGACTGCGCCTTCCGCGCAGGCGAGGCGATAGAGGTCGCCAGGACACTCCGCTCAGAGCGCGTGAACAACCGGCTGCGCAGGACGGCCGCGTGGGCGGCGCGCGACTTCGGCGAGGTGGCGGAGGTCGTGCGGCTCGGTGAGCGGCTGGCGGCGGAGCTGCACGACACCGAGGCGGTCGCAGTGGCGGGGTGAGCCCGCCGCGCTCCGGTGCCGGACCGGAAAACGACGGATCGGCGAACTCATGGAACCCATACGTGAGTTGATCCGTCCAACCCCTGACAACCGGCCGCGACAAGCACCCCGGACACCCGACAGGCTCCCCCCGATGCCATGTCATTCAGGGTGCGCGTCGCGGCCGGTTCCTCTTGCCCGAGCGTGGAGCGGCTCCTTCTCCCGTCTGTCCGGCAGTTCACCGGCACGTAACACCACCGCGCGGATCGTCACCACGGCGAAACAACGCGCGGCATCGACGGAAACGCAGCGCGGCGACTGTGGCTGGCACCCCCCGGCCTTCCCGCCCGCCCCGTCCGTTCCCGCGCGGGCCGGTACTTTGAGGAGACGTCCATTGAACGGCGCCGATACCGCATTCGTACTGATCAGCGCATTTCTGGTCATGTTGATGACGCCTGGCCTCGCCTTCTTCTACGGAGGCATGGTCCGCGTCAAGAGCGCGCTCAACATGCTGATGATGTCCTTCGTGTCGCTGGGCATCGTGAGCATCCTCTGGGTGCTCTACGGCTACTCCCTCGCCTTCGGGCCCGACACCGGCGGCGTCATCGGCAACTTCGACTTCGCCGGGCTGAAGGGCATCACTGACGGAACGCTCACCGAGAAGGGCGGCGTTCCGGTATTCGCGTTCGCGCTCTTCCAGATGATGTTCGCGATCCTCACGCCCGCGCTGATGAGCGGGGCGCTCGCCGACCGCGTCAAGTTCGGCGCCTGGGCCGCGTTCATCGCGCTGTGGGCGACCCTCGTCTACTTCCCCGTCGCGCACTGGGTGTGGGCCGAGGGCGGCTGGCTCTTCGAACTCGGCGTGATCGACTTCGCCGGAGGCACCGCCGTACACATCAACGCCGGTGTCGGCGCTCTCGCGGCCGTGCTGGTCGTCGGCAAGCGCATCGGCTTCAAGAAGGACCCGATGCGTCCGCACAGCCTGCCGCTGGTGGTGCTCGGCGCCGCCCTGCTGTGGTTCGGCTGGTTCGGATTCAACGCCGGCTCGGCGCTCGCCGCGGACGGCACCGCCGCCCTCATGGCCATGAACACGCAGCTGGCGACGGGAGCGGCCGTACTGGGCTGGCTCGTCTACGAGCGCGTACGGCACGGCGCCTCCACCACCCTCGGTGCCGCCTCGGGCGCCATCGCGGGGCTCGTCGCGATCACCCCGTCCGGTGCGCACGTCAACGCCGTGGGCGCGCTGGCCATCGGTCTGGTCGCCGGGCTCGTGTGCTCCTGGGCCGTCAGCCTCAAGTTCAAGCTGGGCTTCGACGATTCGCTGGACGTCGTGGGCGTGCACCTCGTCGGTGGTGTCATCGGCACGCTGATGGTCGGGCTCCTGGCCACCGGGGGCGAAGGCGGCCTGGCGCAGTTCGGCAAGCAGGCCACCGGGGCCTTCTCGGTGATGGGCTACTCGTTCGTGGTCTCCTGGATCATCGCAAAGCTGATCCACGTGACGATCGGTATGCGTGCGAGCGATGACGAGGAGACCGGCGGCCTCGACCGCGCCTTCCACGCAGAGACCGCGTACGACTTCAGCGCGGTCGGCGGCTCCACCTCGGCCTCCTCCGCACCCTCTTCCGGTGCGCCCGCGGCACGTCCCGCCGCGGCGGTGCCCGGCACGGGAGCAGACGACGACGAGGCGACGACGGACGGCCGGCTCTCCGGGAAGAAGGTTGACGCATGAAGCTCATCACGGCGGTCATCAAGCCGCACCAGCTGGAGGACGTGAAGGAGGCGCTGCGCGCCTTCGGCGTGCAGGGCCTGACGGTCACCGAGTCCAGCGGATACGGACGCCAGCGCGGCCACACCGAGGTCTACCGGGGCGCCGAGTACACCGTCGACCTCGTGCCGAAGGTACGGATCGAGGTGCTGGCGGAGGACGAGGACGCCGAGGAGCTCCTGGAGATCGTGGTCAAGTCCGCCCGTACCGGGAAAATCGGCGACGGCAAGGTCTGGACGGTGCCCGTCGAGACCGCCGTACGGGTCCGCACCGGCGAGCGCGGACCGGACGCCCTCTAGGCGACGGTGCACATGGGCGGACACGCGGGAGCGCCGCACGGCACGGCGACGGCGACGGAAGCGGCGACGGCGACGGAGGCGGAAGCCGAAGTGGAAGCGGAGGCGGGCGGCTACGCGGCGGCCCGGCTGCGTCTCCTGCGCGGCGAGGACGGTACGGCGGCGGGGGCGCCCCGCCGTGCCGAACTGGCGCGTCTGACCGACCGCTGGCTGGCCGGGCTGCTGGGGGACGCAGGTCCGGGATTCGCCCTGGTCGCCGTCGGCGGTTACGGACGAGGAGAGCTGTCCCCGCGCAGCGACCTGGATCTGCTGCTGCTCCACGACGGCAGCGCTGGGCCCGGCGGCGTCGCGCGGGTCGCGGACCGTGTCTGGTATCCGGTCTGGGATCTCGGCATCGCCCTGGACCACTCCGTACGTACCACCGCCGAGGCCCGTGCCACGGCGAAGGACGACCTGAAGGTCCAGCTCGGGCTCCTCGACGCGCGGCACGTCGCGGGCGACGAGGGGCTCACCGCCGGCATGCGCACAGAGCTGCTCGCACAGTGGCGGGCACAGGCCCCGGGCCGCCTCCCGGAGCTGCTGGAGATGGCCGGGGAACGGGCGCGTACCCAGGGGGAGCTGCGCTTTCTGCTGGAGCCCGATCTGAAGGAGGCACACGGCGGACTCCGGGACGCCACGGCGCTGCGCGCGGTCGCCGCGTCCTGGCTGGCGGACGCGCCGCGCGGGGGACTGGCGGAGGCACGCGAGGCGCTGCTTGACGTCCGCGACGAGCTTCACCTCTCCACCGGCCGCGCCACCGACCGGCTCGCCCTGCAGGACCAGGACCAGGTCGCCGCCGCGCTGGGGCTAGCGGACGCCGACGCCCTGCTGCGGCAGGTATACGAGGCGGCCCGCACCGTCGCCTACGCCGCCGACGTGACATGGCGCGAGGTGGGCCGCGTGCTGAAGTCGCGGGGCGGGCGCGCCTCGCGGCTGCGCGGGCTGCTCGGCGGCAAGGGCGGATCCGGCGCCGGCCGCGGCGGTACGCGGCAGGGCGCCGGGCAGGAACGTACGCCGCTGGCCGAGGGCGTCGTCGAGCACGAGGGCGAGGCGGCGCTCGCCCGTACGGCCAGGCCCGACCGGGACCCCGTGCTGCCGCTGCGTGCCGCCGCGGCCGCCGCGCAGGCACAGCTTCCGCTGGCGCTGCCCGCCGTACGGAGGATGGCGGCGGCGCCCGGTCTGCCGGTGCCCTGGCCCGCCGAGGCGCGCGAGGAGTTCATCACCCTGCTCGGCGCGGGCGAGGCGACGGTGCCCGTATGGGAGGCGCTCGACGCCGAGGGCCTGATCGGCCGTCTGCTGCCGGACTGGGAGCGGGTGCGGTGCCGCCCGCAACGCAATCCTGTGCACCGCTTCACCGTCGACCGTCATCTGGTGGAGACCGCGGTACGTGCGTCAGCCCTGACCCGGCGCGTGGAGCGCCCGGACCTGCTGCTGGCCGCGGCCCTGCTGCACGACATCGGCAAGGGCTGGCCGGGGGACCACTCCGTGGTGGGCGAGACGATCGCGTACGACATGGCCTGCCGGATGGGCTTCGGCGCACAGGACGCGGATGTGCTCGCCAGGCTCGTACGTCACCATCTGCTGCTGGTGGACACCGCGACCCGGCGGGATCTCGACGACCCGGCTACGGTCCGGTCGGTCGCCGACCTCGTGGGCAGCGTGGGCACGCTGGAACTGCTGCACGCGCTGACCGAGGCCGACGCGCTGGCCACGGGCCCGGCGGCGTGGTCGGCATGGCGGGGCACTCTCGTCGCGGACCTGGTCAAACGGGTCGCGGGGGTGCTGGCGGGCGAGGCGGTGGAGGAGCACACCGAACCGTTCGTGCCGTCGGCGGAGGCGGAACGGCTGGCGATCGAGTCGTGGCGCACGCAGGGCCCCGCTCTCGCGCTCAGCACAGCGGGAGCTGACGAGCGGCGATACGCGGACGGACGCGACCCTGGCGGTGACGGAGGCTCTCGCGGCGACGGAGGTCCTCCAGGCGACGGAGGCCCCGGCCGGGATCACGCGGGCCATGCCGGCGACGCGGACGCGTCGCACGGCGGGCAGGTCGGCGTCGAGCTGCTGGTCACCGTCCCGGCACGTCCAGCGCCGGACTGTCCGGCCCCTGCGCCGGGAACGCCCGGCGGTACGGAGGCCTACGCGATGGGTGCGCTTCCCGCCGTCGCCGGCGTCCTCGCGTTGCACCGGATGACCGTACGGGCGGCGGACCTGCGCGTGCTGCGGCTGCCCGGGACGGTGACCGGGGCCGTGACAGGGGGCACGAGCGCGGAGCCCGGCGACCCCGGCGACGCCGGCGAGGACGCGGCCGTGCTGCTGCTGTCGTGGCGAGTGGCCGCCGAGTACGGCTCGCTGCCCCCGGCGCTGCGGCTCCGCGCGGACCTGGCGCGCGCCCTCGAAGGCTCCCTCGACATCGCGGCCCGCCTCGCCGAACGCGAGGCCGCCTACCGCGGTCCGCGGCGCCGGCGGCCGGGGCAGGCTCCGCCTCCGCGCGTCACGGTGGCGCCGGGCGGCTCCGAGCTGGCGACCGTACTGGAGGTACGGGCACAGGACGCCCCCGGCCTGCTGTACCGCATCGGACGTGCGCTGGAGGGTGCCGGCGTACTGGTCCGCAGCGCGCACGTCAGCACGCTCGGCGCCAACGCCGTCGACGCCTTCTACCTCACGGGGGCCGACGGCGGCCCGCTGCCTCCCGCCGAGGCCGCCGGGCTGGCCCGCGAACTCGAACATGAGCTGGGACGCGTACCGGACGAGGCGGCGTAGCGGCGTAACGGAGTACCGCGCGGGGCGGCGAACCGGGGGACAGCACCGAACCGGGCGGCCCGTGCCCGCTGCCCGCAAAGCGGCCGCCCAACCGGTCGCCGCCCGGACCTGACCGCACTCCGCGCGGACGGATACCCTGGGAGGCCGACTGCCGACCTGACCCAGTACCCAGACGCGAAGGACCCGCGAACGCCGTGTTCGACACTCTCTCCGATCGCCTCGCAGCGACCTTCAAGAATCTCCGGGGCAAGGGCCGCTTGTCCGAGGCGGACATCGACGCCACGGCGCGCGAGATCCGCATCGCCCTGCTGGAGGCGGATGTCGCCCTGCCCGTCGTGCGCGCCTTCATCAAGCAGGTCAAGGAGCGCGCGGTGGGGAGCGAGGTCTCCCAGGCACTGAATCCCGCGCAGCAGGTCATCAAGATCGTCAACGAGGAGCTCGTAGGCATCCTCGGTGGCGAGACGCGCCGCCTGCGGTACGCGAAGAATCCGCCGACCGTCATCATGCTTGCCGGCCTGCAGGGTTCCGGTAAGACGACGCTTGCGGGCAAGCTCGGCCGCTGGCTCAAGCAGCAGGGGCACGCACCGCTGCTCGTCGCCTGTGACCTGCAGCGCCCCAACGCCGTCAACCAGCTCTCCGTCGTGGCCGAGCGTGCGGGCGTCGCCGTCTTCGCGCCGGAGCCGGGCAACGGCGTGGGCGACCCGGTGAAGGTCGCCGAGGACTCGGTGGTCCACGCGCGCGACAAGCACCATGACGTCATCGTCGTCGACACCGCCGGGCGCCTCGGCATCGACGAGGAGCTGATGCGGCAGGCCGCCGACATCCGGGACGCGGTCAGCCCCGACGAGATCCTCTTCGTCGTCGACGCGATGATCGGTCAGGACGCGGTCACCACGGCCGAGGCCTTCCGTGACGGCGTCGGCTTCGACGGCGTGGTGCTCTCCAAGCTCGACGGCGACGCACGCGGCGGCGCCGCACTCTCGGTCGCCCAGGTCACCGGCAAGCAGATCATGTTCGCCTCCAACGGCGAGAAGCTGGACGACTTCGACGCGTTCCACCCGGACCGCATGGCCTCCCGGATCCTCGGCATGGGCGACATGCTCACGCTGATCGAGAAGGCCGAGCAGACCTTCGACCAGCAAGAGGCCGAGAAGATGGCCGCGAAGCTGCAGAAGGGGCCGAAGGAGTTCACGCTCGACGACTTCCTGGCGCAGATGGAGCAGGTCCGCAAGATGGGCTCCATCTCCAAGCTGCTCGGGATGATGCCCGGCATGGGCCAGATGAAGGAGCAGATCAACGACCTCGACGAGCGCGAGGTCGACCGTACGGCCGCGATCATCAAGTCGATGACGCCCGGCGAGCGCGCCGAGCCGACGCTGATCAACGGCTCGCGCCGGGCTCGTATCGCGAGGGGCTCCGGCGTGGAGGTCAGCGCCGTGAAGAACCTGGTGGAGCGGTTCTTCGAGGCCCGCAAGATGATGTCCCGCATGGCGCAGGGCGGCGGAATGCCTGGCATGCCGGGGATGCCCGGAATGGGCGGCGGTGCCGGCAAGAAGAAGGCCAAGCAGCAGAAGAAGGCCAAGGGCAAGCGCCAGTCGGGCAACCCGATGAAGCGCAAGCAGGAGGAGCAGGCCGCTGCCGAGCGCAAGGCCGCGGGTGCGGGCAGCGCCTTCGGCGGTACGGGCGAGGGGCAGGCCCCTCAGGACTTCGAACTTCCGCAGGAGTTCAAGGACATGCTGCCCCCGAAGTGAACCATCGGGCGTGGGGGCGGATGATGTCGTTCATGCGCGTATACATCCGGCCCCCGCAGCCCGGCGACGAGACCGCCTACCGAGAGGCGGTGCTCCGCTCGGCCGACCATCTCAGCCCCTGGAACCCGGTGGAGCCGGACGGGCTCCCGGACCTTCTGCGGCGTCAGGGCCCCGCGCTCCGCAGCTTCATGATCTTCGACAGTGAGGACGACGGGCTGGTCGGCCGCGTCAACGTCGCGAACATCGTGCGTGCCCGCTTCTGCAACGGAGCGCTCGGCTACGACAGTTACGTGCCGTACGCGGGCACGGGCCGGATGAGCGAGGGGATGCGGCTCATCGTCGACCGGTGCTTCGAGAGCGCACCGCAGGGGCTGGGGCTGCACCGCCTGGAGATCAACGTCCAGCCCGAGAATCACCGCTCCACCGCCATGGCGCAGCGTCTCGGCTTCCGGCACGAGGGCTTCTCGCCACGGCTGCTCTTCCTGAACGACGCCTGGCGGGACCACGAGCGCTTCGCGATCACCGCCGAGGAGTGGCCGGAGGCGCGGGCCGCCGGGCACCGCGGGCGGGACCGCCGGCAGGACCGCGGCCGGTCCGCATCGCGGACGGGGCGGACCGGGCGGCCGGGGCAGGGCGTCGACCTGAGCGTCGAGCACTGACGGCGTCGAGGAGAACGGTGCGCTCTCGGCCGTACGACGGTACGACGGCGGAGTCGTGCCTGATCAGCGCGACAGCGTCTTCGGCTGAGGCCGAGACTGAACCCGAGGGCCGAGGGGAGACCGTCGGCGTCAGACGGGGAGCGGCACACCCGCGGCCGGGCCCGCCGCTCCCTGGCCGATGCCCAGGAAACGCGCCGCCGTGGCGCCAATGTCCGCCAGTGACCCCGCGTCAGGGAGGAGCAGGGGCGCGGCGGCGCCGCTCTCGCCGGCGCCGGGACGGTGGATGAGCACCGGCGCGTACTCACGCGTGTGGAACGCGTGGCCGATCGCAGGGTCGTTGCCGTGGTCAGCGGTGACGATCAGCCGGTCGCCCGGACGGTCCAACTCCCGGAGCAGCCCGCCCAGTCCGGCGTCCGCCTCCTCCAGCACGGCGCCGAAGCGGACCGCGTCCTGCTGATGACCGGCCAGGTCCGTCTCCTGCACATTGGCCACCACGAGTGCCGGCGTGCCTCCGGTTTCCGCCGCCGCGCGCACGGCGGCGAGCGTGTGCGCCAGCACCTCGTCCGTACGTACGGCAGGGCGGCGCACCGCGCTCCCGCAGGCGAGGATGTCCGCCGCCTTCCCGACGAGGGTGACCGCGGCCCCGGCGCGTGCTGCGAGCTCGGGCAGCTGCCGTGCGTGGTCCACAGGCGCGCCCAGGTGCTGCACCCGCAGGCCGCCGTTGCGGTAGAAGCCGGTCGCCGGGGTGTCCAGGCCGACGGTGCCGCCGTCTCCCTGCCGTACGAAGGCGGGCAGCGGACGGTCCGAGTGACCGCCCACCGCGATGACGCGGGCGACCGGCGCCACCTCGCGCACCGTACGGGCGACGGCGAGGATCCGCTCGAAGGGCTGGTCGGCGAGGCGGGCGGAGGCGTTCCAGTTGATGCCGGGGTCCGCCTCCAGGTTGTCGTGCACCAGGACGTGCCCGTCGACCACGAGCACCGGACGGTCCTCCAGCGGTTCGGCCTTGTGCCCGGCCTGTTCCAGTGCCTGTGTCACTTCCGTGAGGTGCTCGCCCAGGCGTGCGACGGCGACCCGGCTGAAGTCGGCGCCCATCATGGTCTGGTGACCGGCGTAGGTGTCCGCGCCGTCGTAACCGAGGCGGGCCCGTGCGACCGCGACGGGCAGCACCGTCCGGGACGCGAGGGCGGGATGGGGACGGAGCAGGCCGAGGCCGAGGGCGCCGAGGGCGGGGAGCCGCAGATGTCTGCCGTGGGCGGAACGGCACTGGTCGAGCAGGTGCCCGAGTGTGTCGGCGGCGCGGTCGCCGGGGCGCAGCGCGCCCGCGTCGGGCATGGCCCCGATGCCGAGCCCGTCGAGGACGAGGACGACCGTCCGTCCGGTGGCATCCGTACGGGACGCACGGGACGCACGGGACGCACGGGACGCACGGGACGTACGCGGTGCACGCGCTGCATGGGGCGTGCCGCCGGGGGCGCCGCCGGTCACAGCGCCCGCCCGTGTGAGTCGTACAGGCCGGTCAGCTCGGGCGCCCCCGAGGAGAGGCCGGAGACGACGGCGACGCTGCTGCGTGTGACGAACATCTGGGTGCGGAAGGCGAGGACCGTCGTATCGCCCGCCCGTACGGGTGGCGTGCCCGGGGGTGGCGCGTCCAGCAGCCGGTAGTAGTCGATGTTCTCCGCCGGCATGTCCTGTACGGGCAGCCGCACTCCGGTGCGGGGCAGCAGCGCGTCCCTGATGCCCGCCCGCGGATAGAAACCCCCTCCGTGCAGGGCGGGCCGCCCGTCGGCGAGGGTGTGGGAGACCTCGGTGACGTAGACGTAGCCCGGCTGTTCCGGCTGGTGCGGATCGAGCGCGTGCAGCGGAGTCGTACCGGTGAGCGCGTGGCCCGGTTCGCCGTGCGTGGCGCCGAGCCGGGCGAGCAGCGGCAGCGCTGTGACCGAAGTGGCGCCCGGAGCACTGAGCTTGAGGCCGCCGTGGCCACGGCCCTCCAGGAGCGCACGGGCATCGCGCACCCTCCCGAACGTCTCCGTCGGCCGCGGTGCGCCGGTCGCCGGGTCGCACAGCAGGCACGGGAAGCCGGTCACTCCCGCGATGCGTATGCCGGGCATGCCCTCGGCCTCGTCCGCGAAGGCTTCGACGCCCTCAGGCGGCACTCCGCCCTCCTGCCCCGGATACACCGAACCGGGCGCGCCCGCGACGCGCAGCAGTACGTCCTGTACGAAGCCCTGCCGGCGCGCTTCGTCGGACACGGCGCGGGCGTTGTCCGTATCGAAGACCGTGACCGCTTCCGGGCGGCGGGCCAGCATCTCGGGCAGTGCCCGGCGGGGGATCTGCACGAGGTGCCCGATGTTGCCGGGACGGGCGCCGGCTGCGTGCAGGGCACGCGCCTCGGGTGCGTCGATGGCGGCGGACACCGGCAGACGGCGGGCGACGGCGGCGATCAGTTCCGGGTTGCGGCCGAGCTGCTTCACGACGAACCACAGCGACAGACCGAGCAGTTGGGCCTTCGCGGCGAGCAGCCCGGCGTTGGCCTCGACGGCGTCACGGTCGACGACGTAGGTGTCCGGCGGAATCGTCCCGTCCCGGTGCAGCGCGGCAGCCGCGTCCGCGAGCGCGGGGTTGCGGGCGAGGACGGTGTCGAGGAACAAGGTCGGTCCTCCGGGGACGGCTGGGACTGGAACCGGGGCTGGGGGATGGGGGCGTCGGGGCGCGGCCGGTCAGGTCTCTCCCGCGCCGTGCCCGGCGTACAGGTCCTCCAGCGCGCGCCGCAGGATGTCCAGGACGAGTCCGGCCCCGGCCCGCATGGGGTTGATCCGCACGGTCCAGTCGGCGAGTGAGGGATCGTCGTCCAGGGAGGACGCGGACATCCGGTAGAAGAGCGGGGCCACCTCGTAGCGCGAGTTGGCACCGACCGGGTACGGGGCGGCCCCGTAGCGCGCCGCGCACGCGGGCAGCCCGCGTGCCACGGGCCGGTCGAGGCGCAGCACCAGGCAGCGGTCCTGCACGTTCGCGAGGCGCACCTCCGCCACCCCCGGCACCTCGCCGGCCTCCAGCCGTTCGGCGATCTGGGCCCCCGTACGCGACTGCACGGCCCACATCACCGGTACGTGCGTGAGCGCGCGCAGCGCGTCCAGCGCCTGGTGGCCCTGTACCTGGCCGCCGCCCGAGTAGTTGTCGGCGTGCACCCGCCCGACGAGCTCGCTGGAGCCGACCACCGCCCCGACGCCCTCCGGGCCGTGCAGCTTGAACAGGGAGAAGCACGAGGCCTCGGCGCCCATCTCGACGCCGCTCGCCGGCACCCGGAAGACCGCATAGTTGTCGTCCACGATCGTCCGCACACCGGCGGCCCGGCACAGCCGCAGCACCTCGCCCGGGTCGTAGGAGTCGGCCAGCCGCTGCCGCGAGTGCTGTACGTACGCGTAGCGGAAGTCCCCGCTCGCCAGGGCCGATTCCAGCGCCGCCCGGTCGTTGAAGTCGGCCTCGTGAGCGCGTACGCCCAGTCCGCGCAGCGTGACCGCGGTGGTGCGGTAGACCGGCGCGCGGTGGATGAGCAGCGCCTCGCCCGGGACGAGCACCGCGCCGAGCGCGCTGCGGATCGCGCCGGTGCCCGCGCCCTGCACCAGCGCCGCCGCTCCGGCGCCGAAGAAGTCCGCCAGTACGGCCTCCACCCGCGCGGTCGTACGCGGCCTGCCGGGCCCCGGGACCACGCCGGCGTCCGCTTCGAAGAGCTGTGCGCCCTCGAAGTGCCGTGCTGTGCACTCCAGCAGCCGGAACTGCGCGTCGACGGCTTCCTCCAGCGGCACGGTGGGGAGCGGGAACGTACGCGGCAGTCGTGGCGCGTTCATCTCACAGCTCCTCGCCGTCGTTCGTTCTCGTTCCGGTCGTGCCATCGGTGCCGTCTGTGCTGTCGGTCCCGCCCAAGCCATCCGTCCCGCCCGAACCGTCCGTGCCGCCCGTCAGGAAGCGCAGCGGGTTCCGCCTGGTGAGCAGATCGATCAGGTCGTCGTCGGCTCCCGCGGCGCGCAGCCGCGGAAGGAAGGAGCGGAAGAGGTGGCCGTACCCGGTGCCGCCCTCGCTCGTGAGATAGCCGTACCGCGAGATGTCGCAGCTCAGCAGCGCCCTGTCGGCGTGCCCGGCGTCCAGCAGCGCGAGCAGCAGCCGCAGCCGTGCCTCGTCGCTCCGGTAGCTCTCCTTGCCGACGGTGTCGAAGGCCACGTACGCGCCCGCCGCCGCCAGTTCGCGGTGCACCCCCGGGTCGTCGAGCAGGTCCTGGTGCCCGATGCTCACCCGGTGGGGGGCGAGGCCCGCCCCGGTGAGGAGCTCCAGCTGTGCCGGCCCGCCCCGTCCGAGCTGGGCGTGCGTGGCGACGGACAGCCCCGTCGCCCGTGCCGCGTGCGCGGCGGCCGTGAGCGTACGGACCTCCGCCGCGCCCGGTGCGCCGCCGTGGCTGCCGGCCTCGCCGATGACACCTGGCAGCACGCCCGTGCCGCCGATCCCGTCCTCGATCTCGCGGACCAGTTCGCCGGTCAGCTCCCCGACGCCCGCGCCGGAGGTCTCCGGCGGGTGGAAGCGTTCGTAGTACCAGCCCGTGCCCGCGACGACCGCGACCCCCGACTCCTGTGCGATACGCGCGAGGGCCCGGGCGTCACGGCCCATGCCGCGGCACGTCAACTCGACGACGAGGGAGAGCCCGAACTCCTCGCGCAAGGCGGCGAGTTCGGAGGTGACGGCCTGGCGGTGGCGGGCGCCGAGCACGGCCGTGGGGTCGCCGCCGCGGGAGAGATCCAGCGCCAGATGCTCGTGTGCCAGCACCGGCCCGTCCACCCGCTCCGGCGCGAGCGGTCCGGCGACGGTACGGACGAGGCGCGCGGGATGCTGCTCGTACATGGTGCTCGGTGCCGCCTTCCCGTCCGGTGCCCGGTACGCCGCCGCTGTCAGCCCTTGACAGGGGTGAACAGGTCGAGCCAGTACAGGAGATTGAGCAGCACGCCGCCCACCAGGACCGCGGCCGGAGCGGCGGCCATGCGGACCACGACCCGGCCCATCGCCTCGTTGAGCAGATAGAGACCGCCCACGATGAGGATGCCGAGCCCGCCGCCCATGGTGTTCGCCGCCAGCAGCGAGCCGAACAGGATGGCCAGCCAGAGGCTTTCGCTGATCGCGTTCCGCAGGTGTTCGGAGGAGTCCCGTACGGACGGCAGCCGCCCGAGCATCCTGCCGATCCAGGACAGGGCCAGCACCTCGACGGCGAAGACGGCCGCGCCGGCGAGGAGCGCCAGCCACGGGCTCGGCAGCAGATAGCCGATCGGATAGACGAAGGTGAACCCGGCGATCGCGTACGCGCCGGAGGCCAGCGCGGTGGTGGCGATCAGCGGTATGAAACCGAAGACGCGGTAGAAGTCGACCTGGGCGGCGCCGGAGTAGTCGCCCTTGGCTATGAGGAAGCTCGTGGCCTCGCCGCCCCCGAAGACGTGCATCTGGGCCAGCAGACAGACTCCCGCGCCCAGCACCATGAAGAGCGGCAGGTGCCGGCGCAGCCGGGTGGCGCTCGCGCTGAACAGCGACTGCATCGGATCTTCGAGCTCCGCCTCGGACACCCGCCTGCCCTCGGCCCCGCTCCCGGAGGCCCCGGAGCCGGTGCCGGCCCCGGAGCCGGAGCCGGTGCCGGCCCCGGAGCCGGTCTCGGCGTCCGCCTTCGCCGCTGCCCTGTCCGCCCGCCGCTGCCGTACGTCCTTGGCTGTCGCGAACCCGATGAGCATGACCACACCCACCGCCATCGCCGCTGCGCCGGGGAACACATCGGGCCACAGCTTCATCGTGAGGATCACCAGGGCGAGTTCCACCACACCGGCGATGCCGCCGCGGAGCTTTCCGAACTGCCTGGTGATCGCGAGCACCGGGAAGAGCGTGAAGAGGAAGAGAATCGGGGTCGCCATCTGCTGCATGGCCGTCAGGAAGTCGACGGGCAGATCGTGCGCGACGTCGTTCGCCCCGTTCAGCCCGAAGATGACCAGCGCTCCCCAGGCGCCGCCCAGCAGGGGAGCGAGCCACTTCTTCGGAGCGAGAAGCCCGAGCACGTCGGTCGGCAGGAACAGCAGCCACGGATTGAGCACTCCGGTGGACAGCGCCATGGGCGCACCGAGCCCGAAGATGAACCCGGCGGAGAGCCCGAAGGAGACCGCGGTGGTGGCGCTGCGGGTGCTGCGGCCCTGGATGAAGTCCAGCATGAACGGGCGTACGCCGTCGTTGAAGACGGCCAGCGCCAGATGGGATATGAGCGCAGTCAGCGCGCACAGGACGATGACGGTCGTCTGCTGGGCGAACGAGAAATCGAGGCTCTTGCCGCCCGCTGCGGCCGCGCCTGCCATAAGGGTGCTCACGGAGTGCTCCTCGGGTCCGGCGGCCGGCGGGTGTGCGCGGCGATGGCGCGTGCGATGACTGGCGTGGCCTCCGGGATGTGGTCCATGCCGAAGCCGAAGACCTTCGTACCGCCCTCCAGCAGCTCCGTGACCTCCGCCTCGGTGGGCACGCTCCGCCCGAAGGTGTGGCACATGCCGCTACCCAGCACACCGAGCAGCACCCCGAGGGACGCCCCTGCGCCGGTGTGGCAGGTGCCGAGGTAGTACTCCGCCTGTCCGGTACGGAGCTTCATCGCCGCCTCCATGTCGCCGGAGACGGCGACCTCCAGGCCTTCGACGGCCAAGCCCTCGAGCACGTCGGCCACTTGGACCTTGCCGACGCCTCCGGTGAGAATCCTCGTCACGGCTGCTCTCCGTTCTGCTGTACGGGTGTGCCGTCCCGCACGCCCTCCCCGGACGCCGGACACGCGGTGCCTGCCGCGGGGCCGCGCCGCGCCAGTACGGCCAGGTGCATGGCCAGATAGCCGGTCTCGGACTCGGGGAGCGGTGCCGTCCCGAGTGCCTGCTCCGCACGTACGGACATCTGCCGCGCCAGCCGTACGGCACCGGGCCGGCCGGCCAGCTCGGCCGCCATCTGCTCGCCGGCGGCGGGGTCTTCGAGGGATTCGCCGTTCAGCAGCCGGTTCAGCGCCATCATCAGATGGCTGGTGAGCATGCCCGCGGTCTCCTCGGAGACGGGCAGTCCCGCCCGGGCCAGTCCCCGCAGCTCGCGCTCCACGAACTCGGCCACTTCCGCGCGTACTTGACCGGTCTCCCGGAACAACCGGATCCGGAGGGCCAGCTTCTCGTCGAGCTCCTCCTCCATGGCGCATCCTTCCGCCGCACGATTCCGCCACGACAATAATCAGGATTCTGCTTTTTGAGGAGACCCGGCGTCGCGCTTTCTTCCTCGACGTGCGCCCTGCGCGCAGCCGTTACGGAGAGACCCGGGCCGGCAGAGGCGTGGGACGGAGGAGCGCATGAGCGCAGGAGCGGAGAACGGGGGGCGAGAAACGGGAGACCGGGAGCCGCGAAGTGTCAGTACAGCGGCACGCGTTCGCCTCGCAGCACCTCGCCCTGCACCCCGGTGACCAGTCCGAAGTCCAGCGACGCGCGCACCGCGTCGAGCGCCGGCGACCCCCCGGCCCGTCCGATCAGCGCGGCGCTGGAGTTGCGGGAAGCGAGTTCGCGCGTGATCTCCTCGTCCAGGTGCAGGACTTCGACGTCCGGGCCCAGGTGATCGCGTACCTCGTCGAGGTTCCACACAGTGGCGTCGGCCCGTCCCTGTGCGAAGAGCCCCCGCAGCTGCATGTACGACGCCTCCACCCACTCCACGTCCCCGCGTCCCGCGAACACCCGTGCCGCCAGCATCCGCAGATCCTCCGAGGAGGAGTCGACGGCGACGCGCAGCCCTTCGGTCGCCAGGGGAGTGCCGCGGCGCAGCAGCAGCCCGTGCGACCCGACGTACGTCCCGGGGCCCAGGTCGGCCACCAGCTCGACAGGGTGCTCCTCGGCGACACGGTCGGCGGCGAAGCGCGAGAGCACGACGAGATCGGCCTTGCCCTCCAGGAGTGCGCCGAGCCGCGTGGAGGCGCCCCGCATGAAGGTGATCGCGAACGGCGCCCCTGCCTGCTCGAAGGCGGCCCTGAGCCCGGTGGCGAGACCCTCGTACCGGTGCGAGTACGGCAGCGGCATCGCCGCGAGAAGCGTGCCCAGCCCGGCCAGCCGCCACAGTATGGCGCGGTCCGCGTGCACCAGGAACGTGCCGAGATGGCCCCGCGCCCTGGTCTCTACGGCCCCGGCCTCCTCCAGGAGCTGCAGCCCCGCCTGTACGGTCCCGTTCCCCACCTTCAGTTCGCCGGCGAAGTCGCGCAGTCGTGGAAGACGTGTGTCCGCTTCGTGATTCAGCAGCAGCGCGGCCAGTTGACGTGCTGCCATGCCGTTGCGGGTGAGGAAGCGCTCGTCGGCGCCGCTGATCATCAGGGGATAATATCCAGAATCCTGGATATTGCCAATGGGGGCGGGAACGTGATCCTGCTCTCTCCCTGGTCGCAGGCGGTACCCCGGTGCACAAAGCTCCGGGGAATGTCGGTATGGTCACCGAGGTGTACCGATCGCTCCCGACGGGCCTCCTAACCCGGAGGTACGTCCGGGATGGCCGGGCTGGGCTGGTTGTGCGCACTTCTGCGCACTCGCCCAACTGGAGCGACAGCGTCGCAACTGACCGGTACGTGCAAAATATTTAGGTTGTCCCGGAATCGGAACACTGAGGCGGTCCGACTCGTTGAGCACGACGTGAGCACGACACCACCAGTTCTCGCCGCCGAGCTGGCAGCTGCCTGGGCGGACATTCAGAGGCACCACCCCGAGCTGCCGGATCTGGCCGCGCCCGAATCGCTGATCGGAGAGTCCTCCTCCGCATGCGGCAGCGGGCTCTCCTTCGAGCGTCTTCTGCACGAGGCCGTCCACGGGATCGCCGCTGCGCGCGGAATCAGAGACACCTCCCGCGCCGGCCGCTATCACAACCGCAGATTCCTGGCGGTCGCCGAGGAGTTGGGCCTTGCGCACCCGGACGAGCCGCATGCGAGCAGCGGTTTCTCCCTGGTCGCGCCCTCCACCGAGACGCGGCGTCGCTACAGGCCCACCATCGAGCGCCTCCAGCGGGCGCTGAAGGCGTACAGCGCCGCGACCGAGGCGGACGGCGGAGGCAGCTTCCGCGGTCCCGCTGCCCGCCACGGATCGAGCGGCGGCGGCGTGCGCGTCAAGGCCGTCTGCGACTGCGGGCGGAACGTGCGGGTGGTCCCGTCGGTGCTGGCACAGGCACCCATCGTGTGCGGGGCGTGCCGCAAGCCGTTCCGAATCCCGGACGCCGGGGTGGAGCGCGCCGCGTCCGCGGAGCCCGCGGACAGGGTGGAGGCCGTGGCGGCCGCCGTCGGATGACCCGTACCAGGCCGTGAGTGCCGGGGCGGGTCGTCCGTACCGTCCCGGCAGTCGGCCTGCTTCGGGCCGGTCCGGATCCGGGTTCGGCCGGGCGGGTCACGTGTGGCATCATGGTGCGCTGTACTCGACAGTCGCACAGGACCCCTCTCTCCTTCGGCTGACGCGTCCGTCGGACCTCCGGGTACCGCAACCCCACGTGGTCACCCGCCGTGTCCACCCACGTCAAGACCAGGAGACACCACAGCAGTGGCAGTCAAGATCAAGCTGAAGCGACTGGGCAAGATCCGCTCGCCGCACTACCGCATCATCGTCGCCGACTCCCGTACGCGCCGTGACGGCCGTGCCATCGAGGAGATCGGCCTCTACCACCCGGTGCAGAACCCTTCGCGCATCGAGGTCGACTCGGAGCGCGTCCAGTACTGGCTGGGTGTCGGGGCGCAGCCGACCGAGCCCGTCGCGGCAATCCTCAAAGTCACCGGTGACTGGCAGAAGTTCAAGGGCCTGCCGGCCCCCGAGCCGATGAAGGTCGCCGAGCCGAAGGCCGACAAGAGGGCCCTCTTCGAGGCCGCGGCCAAGGAGTCGGCGGACGAGCCCAAGGGTGAAGCGATCACCAAGAAGGCCAAGAAGGCCGACAAGAAGGCAGACGAGGCCGACAAGGCCGAGTCCTCCACCGAGTCGACCGGGGCCTGATCATGCTCGAGGAGGCCCTCGAGCACTTGGTGAAGGGCATCGTCGACAATCCGGACGAGGTGCGGGTCGAGTCCCGCACCTTGCGCCGTGGGCGCGTGCTCGAGGTCCGGGTGCACCCCGACGATCTGGGCAAGGTGATCGGCCGCAGCGGCCGCACCGCGCGTGCTCTGCGTACGGTCGTGAGCGCCCTCGGCGGCCGTGGCGTCCGCGTCGACCTCGTCGACGTGGACCAGGTCAGCTGAGCCGCACAACACAGCACCGGCACGGGCCGGGGACGGTACTGGCCGTCTCCGGCCCGTGTTCGCGTACGGATACTGATACGGGTACGGGCTCTGCACGCGGCAGTTCGCAGCAAGAGCACCAACGGCATTGCCAGCAGGTCGAGCAGGTCGAGCACGGAGAGGCACAGTGCAGCTAGTCGTCGCACGCATCGGCCGCGCCCACGGCATCAAGGGTGAGGTCACCGTCGAAGTGCGCACGGACGAGCCGGAGTCGAGGCTCGCCCCGGGCGCGGTGCTCGCCACCGACCCGCCACGGGCGCAGCCGCTGACCATCGAGCGCGGCCGTGTGCACAGCGGCCGGCTGCTGCTGCGCTTCGAAGGTGTCCAGGACCGCGGCGCGGCGGAGGCCCTGCGCAACACCCTGCTCATCGCCGAGGTGGATCCGGACGAACAGCCGGAGGACCCGGAGGAGTTCTACGACCACCAGCTCGTCGATCTCGATGTGGTCACCCGCGACGGTACGGCCGTCGGCCGGGTCGAGGAGGTCGCGCACCCGCCCGGCCAGGACCTTCTCGTGGTCAAGGGGGAGGACGGCAGCGAGGCGCTGATCCCCTTCGTCACCGAGATCGTCCCGGAGGTCGATCTGGCGGCGCAGCGGATCGTGATCGAGCCGCCACCGGGGCTGCTGGGCGAAAGCGGCCCTCGTGCGGGGGCGGAGCGCGAGGCGGAGGACGGCGGACGGTGAGGATCGACGTCGTCACCATCTTCCCGGAGTACCTGGAGCCGCTGAACGTCTCGCTCGTCGGCAAGGCCCGTGCCCGCGGGCTGCTCGACGTCCGCGTGCACGACCTGCGCCGGTGGACGCACGACAGGCACCACACCGTCGACGACACCCCGTACGGCGGCGGCCCCGGCATGGTCATGAAGCCGGAGCCGTGGGGCGAGGCGCTCGACGAGATCATCGGCACGGCCACGCCCGCGCCCGGGGGCACGGACGGGTCCACGGGCACGGGCACGCCCGTGCTGGTCGTACCGACTCCGGGCGGCCGGCCCTTCGACCAGGAGCTGGCCGTCGAGCTCTCCGGCGCCCCGTGGCTCGTCTTCACGCCGACCCGCTACGAGGGCATCGACCGCCGCGTGATCGACGAGTACGCGGGACGGCTGGACGTACGCGAAGTCTCGATCGGCGACTACGTACTGGCCGGAGGCGAAGCGCCCGTACTGGTCATGGTGGAAGCCGTCGCCCGCCTGCTGCCCGGAGTGCTGGGCAACGCCGAGTCGCACCAGGACGACTCCTTCGCGGCCGGCCCGATGTCCCACCTGCTGGAGGGCCCCGTCTACACGAAGCCTCCGCAGTGGCGGGGCCGCGGCATCCCGGAGGTACTGCTCAGCGGCCACCACGGCCGCATCGCCCGCTGGCGCCGTGATCAGGCACTGGCCCGTACGGCGGCGAACCGGCCCGATCTCATCGCCCGCTGCGACCCCTCCTCGCTGGACGGGCACGACCGCGCCGAGCTGGAGCGGCTGGGCTGGAGAGAGGGCTCCGACGGCCGATTTTGGCCGACCGGGCAGCACGTGGAAGAATAGGCGGCTGCTCCGTACCCGGCGCGCGACCCTGCCACAGGGGGACCGACGCCCGCACGGGAGCGGGCTTCCCAGTCAGCATCACGATCATTCCGCTGATGACCTGTGGCATCAGCGAGGAAAGCAGACGGTCATGTCTCAGCTTCTCGAGAACCTCGACGCGGCTTCGCTGCGCGACAACGTTCCGGCGTTCCGCCCCGGCGACACGGTCAACGTTCACGTGCGCGTCATCGAGGGCAACCGCTCGCGTGTGCAGCAGTTCAAGGGCGTCGTCATCCGCCGCCAGGGCGGCGGTGTGCGGGAGACCTTCACCGTCCGCAAGGTCAGCTTCGGCGTCGGCGTCGAGCGCACCTTCCCGGTGCACACCCCGATCGTGGAGAAGATCGAGGTCGTCACCCGCGGTGACGTGCGTCGCGCCAAGCTCTACTACCTCCGCGAACTCCGCGGCAAGGCGGCCAAGATCAAGGAGAAGCGCGAGAACTGATCGAGCTGTCCGGGGTCCGGCGGGCGGCTAGGCTTGCGGCCCGATGGACACCGAGGCGCAGCAGCAGGACGATGCGGAGCGGGACCGCTCCTCCGGCCCGTTGGGGCAGATGTGGAGGGGCTGGTCACGCTCCGCTCGCTTGTGCGCGGTTGCTGCGTCGCTGCTCAGCGCGCTCTTGCTGGTCAGCGCGTTCGTGGTGCAGCCTTTTTTGATCCCGTCTGCATCAATGGCCCCCACTCTGGAGGTCGGTGACCGGATACTGGTGAACAAGCTTGCCTATCGGATCGGCAACTCTCCGGGCCGCGGAGACGTTGTGGTCTTTGACGGCAGGGGTTCGTTCATGGCTGAGGAGGGGACGGGCGGGAATCCGGCGACCGGTCTTTTGCGAGAGGCCGGTGCTGCGGTCGGTCTGGTGAGACCATCCGAGACGGACTACGTCAAGCGTGTGATCGGCGTCGGCGGGGATCGGGTCCGGTGCTGCGACAAGCGCGGAAGGATCGAGGTGAACGGTGTTCCGCTGGACGAGCGCTATCTGTATGGCGGTGACGACCCGTCAGCCGTGCCGTTCGATATCGAAGTGCCACAAGGGCGGTTGTGGGTGATGGGCGATCACCGTTCCGACTCCAGCGACTCGCGTGACCACCTCGGTGACGCGGGTGGTGGCACCGTTCCGGTGGAGCGCGTGATCGGGCGGGCCGACGCGATCGCATGGCCGAAGGACCGGTGGGCAGCGGTCCGCGGAGGCGGGGGAGGTGCCCATGAGTGACCGGGTGGGCCCTGCCCGCGACGGCCGCCGGTACGACTACGGCGTACCGAGTGACTACGACGACGATCCGTACGCCGGGCCGAGCCGCAACGGCCCGAACGGCCGCAACGGGCACGGCGGTTCCAACGGCAACGGCTACGGCACTCCCGACGGCTACGGCACTCCGGACGGCTACGGAATCCCCAACGGCTACGCCGCTCCCAACGGGAACGGCGCCCCCCGCGGCGGCCCCAACGGCTATGGCGGAGCGCAGCAATCCGGCTTCAACGGCCGCAACGGCGGTGCCGACGGCTCCGATTACTACTCCGGCGACTACGACTACTCAGAACCATTCGACTACTTCGGAAGCCCGCAGGGCGGGCGGGGCGGCCCTGCGAGACGCGGACAGCCGCCACCGGTGAGCTTCCCCGGGCCGAACGGCCCGCTCCCGCCGTCCTCGGTCAGCTCCGGCGAGACCATGCGGCTGAGCGCCTACTCGGCGCGGTTGATGGATCTGCCCGGGCGCGAGACCAGGGACGAGAGGCTCGGCATCCCGCCCGGTCCGAGCGGCGGCCGGGCCGAACGCCGGCGTGCGGCGAAACGCGTCAAGCGGCGCAGACGCCTGTCGGTGACGAAGGAGATACCGATCCTCGTCGGTGTCGCACTGTTCATCGCGCTGATCCTGAAGACGTTCCTGGTCCAGGCGTTCGTGATTCCGTCCGGCTCGATGGAGCAGACGATCCGCGTCGGCGACCGCGTCCTGGTGGACAAGCTGACGCCCTGGTTCGGCGGGAAGGCGGAGCGCGGCGACGTCGTCGTCTTCGAGGACCCCGGCGGCTGGCTGCCGCCGGAGGAGAAGAAGCGCAAGGAAGACCCGGTCGGCATCAAGCAGGGCAAGGAGTTCCTGACGTTCATCGGTCTGCTTCCGTCCGACGACGAGCAGGATCTGATCAAACGTGTCATCGCCGTCGGCGGCGACGAGGTCAAGTGCTGCAACGCGCAGGGCAAGGTGACCGTCAACGGCGAGGCGCTGCAGGAGCCCTACGTGAATCCGGGCGACAAACCTTCGGAGACCGAGTTCGACGTAAGAGTGCCGTCCGGCCGTGTGTTCGTACTGGGCGACCACCGGTCCAACTCCGGCGACTCCCGCCTCCATTTGCGCGAGGAGGGCGGCACCGTCCCCGAGAAGATGGTGCAGGGGCGGGCCGTTGTCATCGCGTGGCCGTTCGACCACTGGGGCAAGCTGGAAGCGTCCAAGACGTTCACCGCGGTACCCGAGTCAGCCGGTTCATCGGCAGCCGCTCCTCCGATCGGGGGCGGGAGCGACCGTCTGACGCAATATCCGATCCCTGCGGAACTCCCGCTCGTTATGGGTGTGGTGGGCTTGTCCCGGCTGTGGGACAAGCGGCAGTGGATTCTGAGGAGTGATTGTGGGGGACTTGGCGGTCGGCGCTCGTTCCGGTTCCGGCGAGAACGAGAACGAGGGCGAGGGCGGCGAGAGCGGCACGGAGAGCAGCAGGACCCCTGAGGCGTCCCCTTCCGTGTCCGTCTCCGGACCCGAAGCACAGACGGCGGCGCGCGGGGCGCCGCAGACCGCAGAGAGAGGCAGTGACATCAGCGTGAGCACGGGTGCAGAAGACGGCACCACAAGTGATCACACGTCGGGCGGACACGGCAGGCCGCAGCGGTCCTTCTTGAAGGAGCTGCCGATTCTCATCGGCATCGCGCTGATCCTGGCGCTGCTGATCAAGACGTTCCTCGTCCAGGCGTTCTCCATCCCGTCGAACTCCATGCAGAACACCCTGCAGGTCGGGGACAGAGTGCTGGTCGACAAGCTCACGCCCTGGTTCGGATCCGAACCCGAGAGGGGGGAGATCGTCGTCTTCGAGGACCCGGGCGGCTGGCTGAACGAGTCTCCGGTGCCCGAGCCGAGCGGGGTGGGCGGCGCCGTCCAGACCGTGCTGAGCAGCATCGGCCTCATGCCGTCGGCCAGCGACCAGGACCTGATCAAGCGGGTCGTCGCCATCGGCGGCGACAGGGTCGAGTGCGAGCGCGGCGGTTCGGTCCAGGTCAACGGCAAGGCGCTCGACGAGTCGTATCTCTTCCCCGGGAACACCTCCTGCGACGACAAGCCCTTCGGCCCGGTCGAGGTGCCCGTGGGGAAGATGTGGGTGATGGGCGACCACCGCCAGGACTCTCTCGACTCCCGTTACCACCAGAAGCTGGACAACGGCATGATCCCGACGGACAAGGTCGTCGGACGGGCCATCGTCGTGGCCTGGCCGGTCACCCGGTGGTCGGCTCTGCCGGTGCCGGACACCTTCGAGCAGAAGGGGCTCGAGGCGAAGGCCGCCAGTGCGGCGCCCGCGGTCGCCGGCGTCGCCGGGGCCGTGCCGCTCGTCCTCTGGCTGCGGAGGCGGCGCACGCTGCGTGCGACCGGTCAGCCGTTCGTCAACGGCTGACGTCCCTCCCCCGTACTCAGGGCTCTCTACCCCGGGTAAGGTGCGCCCAGACCGAAGCGGCGAGCTGACCGGGAGCGCGGGAATGAGCAAGGCTGGACGTACTGGCACAAGTCGCGGTCGCCTCGGACACGCCCTCTCGGGGATCGCCGTGGCGGTCGGCTGTGTGATGTTCCTGGGCGCCTTCTTTCTGGGCGCCTTCCTGTACCAGCCGTACACGGTGCCGACCGACTCCATGAACCCCACCGTCAAGGCGGGCGACCGCGTGCTCGCGGAGCGCATAGACGGAGGGGACGTCCGCCGCGGCGACGTCGTCGTGTTCCAGGACTCCGTGTGGGGCGACGTCCCCATGGTCAAGCGCGTCGTGGGCACCGGGGGCGACAAAGTCGAGTGCTGCAACAAGCAGGGCGAGCTCTCGGTCAACGGGAAGACCCTCGAGGAGCCGTATCTCAAGGGCACCGGGCCCGACTCCCAGCCTCCGTTCAAGGGCACGACGGTCCCCGAGGGGAAGCTCTTCCTGCTCGGTGATCACCGCATGGAATCGGTCGACTCCCGTGTGCACCTGCAGGACGGCGACCACGGTGCCGTCCCGCGCTCCGCGGTGAACGCACGAGTGGACGCCGTCGCATGGCCCATGAGCGGTCTGGGGATGCTCGCGAGGCCCGTCGGGTTCTCGGCGCTGCCGGGCGGCACGTCGGACCCTGGGCCGCTGCAGCCACTGGTCCTCGCAGTCGTCGCCGGTGCGGCCCTGATCCTGGGCGGTGCGGCGTACGGCCCGATCGCGCGGCGGGCCGGACGGGGCACTCGCGGCTGACGCACAATGGGGGCACGCACGGCTGAAGGGGAACATGCCATGAGCGCCGAGGACCTCGAGAAGTACGAGACCGAGATGGAGCTGAAGCTCTACCGGGAGTACAGGGACGTCGTCGGTCTTTTCAAGTACGTGATCGAGACGGACCGGCGGTTCTACCTCACCAACGACTACGAGATGCAGGTGCACTCGGTGCAGGGTGAGGTCTTCTTCGAGGTTTCCATGGCCGACGCGTGGGTGTGGGACATGTACCGTCCCGCCCGGTTCGTCAAGCAGGTACGGGTCCTGACCTTCAAGGACGTGAACATCGAGGAGCTCAACAAGAGCGATCTCGATCTGCCCGAGAACTCCGGCTTCAAGAGCTGACCCGGCTTCCTGACTCGGCCTCCCTGAACCTGGGCCTGAGCCTCTTCTGGGGGCTGCCCTCCCGTTCCGTTTTCGCGCCCATCACACCTGTGAGTGACGGCTCTGTCCACAGCGAGCCGGGTTTCCCCAGATAACAACCTTGATCATCTACATCCTCCCGCTTCCGTCACAGTCGGTGACCGGAGGTGGTGCGGATGAGCGCCCGTAAGGCCCTCGGCCGGTACGGAGAGGATGTGGCAGCCCGGAGGCTGCGGCAGTCGGGAATGGCGGTGCTGGAGCGGAACTGGCGCTGCGCGGAGGGAGAGCTCGACATCGTCGCGCGGGACAGGGACGCGCTGGTGATCTGCGAGGTCAAGACCCGGCGCGCGGGGCGCGGCGGGACGTTCGAACATCCGATGTCGGCAGTGACCCCCGCCAAGTCGGCAAGGCTGCGGAGACTGGCCTCCCGCTGGCTGACTGAGTGCTGGCTCACGCGGTACGGACAGCCGCCGCGCGGCGGAGTGCGGATCGACCTCGTCGGGGTGCTGCTGCCGGACCGGGGCGCGCCCTTGGTGCAGCACGCACGGGGGGTGGCCTGATGGGGTTCGCCCGTACGTGCTCGGTGGCGCTGGTCGGGGTCGAAGGCGTCGTCGTTGAGATCCAGGCCGATCTGGAGCCGGGGGTGGCGACGTTCACGCTGGTGGGCCTGCCCGACAAGAGCCTGACCGAGAGCCGCGACCGGGTACGGGCGGCGGTGGTGAACGCGGGCGCCGAGTGGCCGCAGAAGAAGCTCACCGTCGGACTGAGCCCGGCCGCCGTTCCCAAGAGCGGCAGCGGGTTCGACCTGGGCGTCGCCTGTGCGGTGCTGGGGGCGGCGGAGCGCATCGATCCGCGGAGCCTCGCAGGCCTGGTGATGCTGGGCGAGCTGGGGCTGGACGGGCGGGTGCGTCCCGTCCGGGGAGTGCTTCCGGCGGTGCTGGCCGCGGCGGACGCGGGTCACCGGCAGGTCGTGGTGGCGGAGGAGGCCGTACCCGAGGCGTCGCTTGTGCCAGACGTCAGCGTTCTCGGGGTCCGGAGCCTGCGGCAGCTGATCGCACTGCTCAACGACGAGACGGCGCCGGAGGAGGAGCCGCCTGACGGCCTGATTCCGGAGGCACCGAGCCCCGGCCGTGGTCCGTCGGCCCTGTCTCTTCCCGGCCACGAGTGGGCGGGGCCGGGCATGGCGCGGGGGCCGGAGCGGACGCTGGACATGGCCGACGTCGCGGGTCAGAGCACCGCCCGACGAGCGCTGGAGGTGGCGGCGGCCGGGCGGCACCACATCTTTTTCAAGGGCCCTCCCGGAGCGGGCAAGACCATGCTGGCGGAGCGCCTTCCGGGGCTGCTGCCGCCGCTGACGTCGCAGCAGTCGCTGGAGGTGACCGCGGTCCACTCGGTGGCCGGGGTGCTTCCGCCCGGCCAGCCTCTCGTCACACGCTCCCCGTACTGCGCCCCTCACCACTCGGCGACGATGGCGTCGCTGGTCGGAGGCGGCTCGGGCCTGCCGCGGCCGGGAGCGGTGTCGATGGCGCACCATGGTGTGCTCTTCCTGGACGAGGCTGCCGAGTGCAGCGGCCGCGTTCTGGACGCGATGCGGCAGCCACTGGAGTCGGGGCACGTGGTGGTCGCGCGGGCCTCGGGGGTGATGCGGATGCCCGCCCGGTTCCTGCTCGTCCTCGCGGCCAACCCCTGCCCGTGCGGGCGCCACGGGATGAAGGGCGGAGGGTGCGAGTGCCGGCCCGCGTCCATCAGGCGCTACCGGGCGAGGCTCTCGGGCCCGCTCATGGACCGGGTCGACCTGAGGGTCCACGTCAAGCCGCTCTCCCGATCCGAACTGGCGGGCCTGCACGGGAGTTCGGACAGCACGGCGGCCGTCGCGGAGCGAGTGCTGGCCGCTCGTGAGCGCTCCGCAGCGCGCTATGCGGGGACACCGTGGTCGGCGAACAGCGACGTCCCCGGTCATGAGCTGCGTACGCGCTGGCCTGCCGAACCGGGGGCGCTCGGCAGGGCCGAGGAGGACATGGAGCACGGCCTGCTCACCGCCCGGGGGATGGACAGGGTGCTGCGCGTGGCGTGGACGGTCGCGGATCTCTCGGGGCACGACCGGCCGACCGTGCAGGACGTCGACTTGGCGCTCGAGCTCCGTACGGGGATCAGGCGGGGCACCCCCGCGTCTGCGGCTACGGCCTCCGCATCCCGGTGGCGGCCATGAACGGGGAGGCTTACGGGCCGGGAGGCGACGTCCCCGACGGCGGCGGGCACAGCGGTGAGCACAGCTGCGAGCACGCTGAGACCGGCCCCGAGGAGCGGCTCGCGCGCGTGGCGCTGACCCGCATCGCGGAGCCCGGTGACGAAACGGCGGGCCGGTGGCTGCGGACGTACGGCGCGCAGGAGGTGGTGCGGGCGCTGCGCAAGGACGCCGGCCCGTTGCCGGGAGTCGACGAGCAGCGGTGGGCCGGGCTCCGTTCCCGGGCGGAACGCGCCCGTCCCGAGGCCGACTTGGCCGCCATCGAGTCCCTGGGAGGCAGGTTCCTCTGCCCCGGGGACAGCGAATGGCCGGGCCAGCTCGATGCCTTGGGGGTGACGAGGCCGATCGGGCTGTGGGTGCGCGGTGCTCCGAGTCTGCGGTTCTGGGCGCTCCGATCGGTCGCCGTCGTCGGTGCCCGGGCCTGCACGGAGTACGGCGGGCACGTGGCGGCCGTGCTGGGAGCAGGGCTCGCGCAGCGCGGCTGGACGGTGGTCTCGGGCGCGGCCTACGGCATCGACGGTGCGGCCCACCGGGGAGCCCTCGCCGCGGGCGGGGCCACGATCGGAGTGCTGGCGTGCGGGGTGGACGTGGCATATCCGCCGGGCCACGCCGAGTTGATCTCACGCATCGGTGAACAGGGCCTGCTTCTGGCGGAATTGCCGCCGCGGGACCACCCCTCGCGGAGCCGTTTCGTGCTCCGTAACCGGGTGATCGCGGCACTCACGCGCGGCACGGTCGTCGTCGAAGCGGCACTGCGCAGCGGCTCGTTGTCGACCGCACGGCACGCGCGGCGGCTGGGGCGCTTCGTCATGGGCGTTCCCGGTCCGGTCACGTCGGGCCTCTCGGCGGGGGTACACGAACTGCTGCGGGCGGACGGCAGCCTGGTCACGGATGCCGCCGAAGTGATCGAACTGGTCGGGAGCATGGGCGAGCTGGCGCCGCGCAGACGCGGCCCCTCGGTACCGCGCGACGTACTGCCCGGCGAGGCGGCGCTGGTGCTCGACGCGCTCCCTGCGCGCGGCCCCGCCGAGTCCGCGCAGCTGGCACAGGCGGTCGGCCTCACGCCCGATGCCGCTGTCGTGAGGCTCCAGGAGCTCTGCGCCCTCGGCTTCGTCGAACGCCTCGGCAACGGCTGGCAGTTGAGCCGGCCCGCGCTGCCCGAAACCGGCGCCGGGCACACCATCGAGTGATGAGCCGGTCCTTGACCTGCGGCTATCGAATGAAAGGGTGATCCGTATGGTCCGGTTCCGCCCCGCTCGCCCCAGAAGGCCGGTTCCGGGCTCTGCTGCGGAAGTAACTCCCGGGTGCGGGCAGCGGAACGTATCTGCGCATGCCCGGGCAGGCACTCATCGCATATTGCGACCGTGCGGTCACGCTACGCTCACAGAACCCAAGGAAGAGGCATCCCGTCACGCATTAGCTTCCGCCGCGTGACGACCACTCAGCAGAACGGCTCAAGGCGACGAATGCCCCAGCACACCCCCGGGCCTGAACGCGCCGGCACCGCAGCGGCTCCGGCTGACACCGCAGCGGAGCCGTCCGGGACCGAGCACACCGGACTCGGTTCCGGTCACAGTGCGCTCGACGAGCTGTGGCGTCGCTACAAGGCCACGGGCGACGAAGGGCTGCGGGAGCAGCTGATCCTGCATTACTCGCCACTCGTGAAGTACGTCGCCGGGCGCGTCAGCGTCGGCCTGCCCTCCAATGTGGAACAGGCCGACTTCGTCTCCTCCGGCGTCTTCGGACTCATCGACGCCATCGAGAAGTTCGACCCGGAACGTTCCATCAAGTTCGAGACGTACGCGATCACGCGGATCCGCGGGGCGATGATCGACGAACTGCGGGCGCTGGACTGGATCCCGCGGTCGGTGCGGCAGAAGGCCCGTGCCGTCGAACGGGCCTACGCCACTTTGGAGTCGAGTCTGCGGCGCAGCCCGTCCGAGTCGGAGGTCGCCGCGGAGATGGGCATCCCGCTGGACGAACTGCACGGTGTCTTCAGTCAGTTGTCCCTGGCCAACGTCGTGGCCCTGGAGGAGCTGCTGCACGTCGGCGGTGAGGGCGGCGACCGGCTCAGCCTCATGGACACCCTCGAGGACACTGCGGCGGACAACCCGGTCGAGGTCGCCGAGGACCGCGAGCTGCGTCGGCTGCTGGCCCGCGCCATCAACACCCTCCCGGATCGGGAGAAGACGGTGGTGACCCTGTACTACTACGAGGGCCTGACCCTCGCCGAGATCGGCCAGGTACTGGGGGTCACCGAGAGCCGGGTGAGCCAGATCCACACCAAGTCGGTCCTTCAGCTTCGGGCAAAGCTCGCCGACGCCGGTCGCTGAATCGGCCCCTCCGTCCGTAAGGTGGCAGGGTGCCAAGGATTCGAGCGGCCTCCGTGGCCGAGCACCGGACCATGCAGCGCTCCGCCCTTCTCGACGCTGCCCGTGAGCTGCTGTCCGAAGGCGGCACCGAAGCGCTGAACTTCCCGGCCCTCGCGCAGCGCACCGGGCTCGCGCGCTCCTCGGTATACGAGTACTTCCGGTCGCGCGGTGCCGTCGTGGAGGAGCTGTGCGCCGTCGACTTCCCGGTGTGGGCGGCCGAGGTCGAGGCGGCGATGGCCGAGGCCGAGTCCCCCGAGGACAAGATCGAGGCGTACGTACGGCGGCAGCTGGCGCTCGTCGGCGACGGACGGCACCGTGCGGTCGTGGCGATCTCCGCGGGCGAACTCGACGCGGGCGCACGCGAGAAGATCCGCGCGGCCCACGGCGGCCTTGTGGCCATGGTCGTCGAGGCACTCGGAGAGCTGGGCCATGACCGGCCGCGGCTGGCCGCGATGCTGCTGCAAGGTGTCGTCGACGCGGCGGTGCGGCGTATCGAACTCGGTGCCGCCGAGAGCCCGGAAGAGATCACCGAGGCGGCGGTCGGCATGGCGCTGGACGGCGTCCAGGGCTGACCGCGGTGGCGGCCGCCCTGTCGGCAGCCGCCCGCCTCGAAGGTCCAGGCCTCATGCTGCGCCGCCGTCCCCTGTGGCACGACCCCTATGGCGGGACGCGACCGCCACGAGGCAGCGGGACGCCGAAGACGGGAAGCAGCCTCGACGGGCCACCGCGCAGCAGACGCGCCGGCAGCAGCGAGAGTGGATCGAGGTAGCGCTCAGTCCGTCGTGCGCCCCAGTGCAGACAGGCTCGCCGGCAGTGGAACGGTCCGTCCGCCAGGGTGCCCACGGTCTGGCCCGCCCGCACCCGATCCCCCTTGCGCACGGAAGGCCGCACGGGCTCGTACGTCGTGCGCAGTGCCGGACGGCCCGTACCCGACAGCTCGACCGACACCACCCCGCGCCCTGCGACCCTGCCCGCGAACGAGACCCTGCCATCGGCGACCGCTCGCACCGGACTGCCCCGCGCAGCCGCCAGATCCACTCCGCGGTGACCGGCGGCCCACGGCTCCGACGGCGGCTTCCACCCGTGCACGGCCAGCGGACGCGGTGCTCCGGCGCGCCCCTCCACGGGCCACACCCGCTCGCCGGAGGGGGCAGGACCGCCCGTGTCCCGTGAGGACGGCGGCGGCCCCTGCTCTGCGTCCGAGTAGGAACGAGGCCGCGCCGCCGCGCTGACGGCCGGCGTGGCAACGGCCCAGAGCACCCCGGACGCCACCACGCCGATCGCAGGGACGACCACGAAACAGAGAACAGCCCGGGCAGCCGGCGCACCCAGCACACCCAGCGCCCCGCACGTTCCGCGCGTTCCGCGGATACGCGGCACTCCACGCGCCCAGCCCGCCCAGCGCATCCAGCCCGCCAGGCCCTTCCCCCGCACTTCGCGCCCGCGCCCCACCCGCACCATGCACACCCCCGCCGTCTTCCGGCCGTCCATGAGCCGCCCGGCACGCAGAGTCCCGCATCGTCACCGAGCGCAGGGATCTTGCTGAACTTACGTGGAGAACCGGCCTGTTGTGGACAAGCGCGTCACCCGTACGAGGGCATCGGCCCGCCTCAGCAGCCCGCTGCCACACATCCGGCAGCGCAGTCACGGTGCACTCACGGCGCATGTACGGCCTGCACGGCATGTCCGGTAAGCCGGACCCGCCGTACGAGGGAGCCGCGGCCCCATCCGGTCCCGTACACTGCTGGTGGCGGTCCGGGCGACCGGACTGACTTCGCACGCCTCGCCACCCTCACCCGGTGGCCGCGTATCTCGGTCCCATGAGGGCCCTTTCGACAGGTCCCGCGGGCACAGCGCGACAGAGGCGTCAGGCAAGCGGTGGCCATCCCGGCCAGCGCTGACGACAACCGAGCAATTCAAGGAGAACGGCCATGGCCGTCGTCACGATGCGGGAGCTGCTGGAGAGCGGCGTCCACTTCGGGCACCAGACCCGGCGCTGGAACCCGAAGATGAAGCGCTTCATCTTCACCGAGCGCAACGGCATTTACATCATCGACCTGCTCCAGTCGCTGTCGTACATCGACCGCGCCTACGAGTTCGTCAAGGAGACCGTCGCGCACGGCGGCTCCATCATGTTCGTCGGCACCAAGAAGCAGGCCCAGGAGGCCATCGCCGAGCAGGCCACTCGCGTGGGCATGCCCTTCGTGAACCAGCGCTGGCTCGGCGGCATGCTGACGAACTTCTCGACCGTCTACAAGCGTCTCCAGCGCCTGAAGGAGCTCGAGCAGATCGACTTCGAGGATGTGGCCGCCTCCGGTCTCACCAAGAAGGAACTGCTCGTCCTCTCCCGTGAGAAGGCGAAGCTGGAGAAGACCCTCGGCGGTATCCGCGAGATGCAGAAGGTGCCCAGCGCCGTGTGGATCGTGGACACCAAGAAGGAGCACATCGCCGTAGGCGAGGCGCGGAAGCTCAACATCCCGGTCGTCGCGATCCTGGACACCAACTGCGACCCGGACGAGGTCGACTACAAGATCCCGGGCAACGATGACGCGATCCGCTCGGTCACGCTCCTCACCCGCGTGATCGCCGACGCCGCGGCGGAGGGTCTGATCGCCCGTTCCGGCGCCGCCGAGGCTGCCAAGGGCGGCGACAAGTCCGCCGAGCCGCTCGCCGAGTGGGAGCGCGAGCTCCTGGAGGGCGAGAAGAGCGAGGGCGCCGCGGCCAAGGCCACCGAGGCGGCACCCGCCGAGGCTGCCAAGGGCGAGGAGAAGGCCACCGACGCCAAGGCCGACGCCGAGGTCGAGGAGAAGGCCGAAGAGAAGGCCGAGGAGAAGCCGGCCGACGAGGCCGCCGAGGCCGCCGAGTCGAAGACCTCCGAGGAAGCCTGACGTTCACCGGGGCGCGGCATGCACGCACCATCAGCACTCCGCCGTGCCCCGGTGACCATCCCGGCGGCCGTACGGGAAGAGACGCAGACGCACAGACCTGACTCCGCCCGAACCGCACCACGGTGCAGGTGAGGGCGTCCCGGCAGGCCGCAAAGAGACCTCAAGAAGGACGAGTTCCGCCCCGGCGCACCGCGTCTCCGGCGCGCCGAGCGCGAGGCGGGGCCTGGTCACAGAAGGAAACCAAGCATGGCGAACTACACCGCCGCCGACGTCAAGAAGCTCCGCGAGCTCACCGGCGCCGGCATGATGGACTGCAAGAAGGCCCTGGAGGAGTCCGAGGGCGACGTCGACAAGGCCGTAGAGGTTCTGCGCGTCAAGGGGCAGAAAGGCGTCGCCAAGCGCGAGAGCCGCACCGCCTCGAACGGCGCGCTCGTCTCCCGCATCGCCGGCGACAACACCTCCGGCGTGCTCGTAGAGCTCAAGTGCGAGACGGACTTCGTCGCCAAGGGCGAGAAGTTCCTCGCCGTCGCGGACTCCATCGCCGCACACGTAGCGGCCACTTCCCCCGCCGACACCGCGGCGCTGCTCGCCTCGGAGATCGAGCCGGGCAAGACCGTGCAGGCGTACGTGGACGAGGCGAACGCCAACCTCGGCGAGAAGATCGTCCTGGACCGCTTTGCCCAGTTCTCCGGCGCGTTCGTCGCCTCTTACCTGCACCGCACGAGCCCCGACCTGCCGCCGCAGGTCGGTGTGCTCGTCGAGCTGGACAAGGAGAACGCGGAGATCGCCAAGGACGTCGCGCAGCACATCGCCGCCTTCGCGCCGAGGTTCCTCACCCGCGAGGAGATCCCGGCCGAGACGGTCGAGAACGAGCGCCGCATCGCCGAGGAGACCGCGCGCGAGGAGGGCAAGCCGGAGCAGGCGCTGTCCAAGATCGTGGAGGGGCGGGTCACGGGCTTCTTCAAGGAGAACACCCTGCTCGACCAGCCCTTCGCCAAGGACAACAAGAAGAGCGTCCAGAAGGTTCTGGAAGAGGCGGGCGTCACGCTGAAGCACTTCGCGCGCTTCCGCGTGGGGGCCTGAGACCCTCCCCCGGACCGGTCTGGGCGGTAGCCCCGCCCAGAGCCTCCGGCCCGGGCGGTGCCCCCAGGCACGACGCCGCCGCGTGGAGCACGCGAACGGCACGCGCCCGATAGGGTCGGGGACAGGGCAGTTGTGACGAGGAGGCCATTGCCGCATCTGGGATTGTGAGGATCCGACGGCAGTGGCCTCCTTCGTATGCACGCTAGGAGAGTTCATGGGTAAGGACAGCGGTACATCCGACACAGGCAGGGGCCGCAGCGGCCGTAAACGCTTCCTGCTCAAGCTCTCCGGTGAGGCGTTCGCCGGCGGGGGAGGGCTCGGTGTCGATCCCGACGTCGTGCACAAGATGGCCCACGAGATCGCGTCCGTCGTACGCGACGGGGCGGAGCTCGCCGTGGTGATCGGCGGCGGCAACTTCTTCCGCGGCGCGGAGCTGCAGGTACGCGGCATGGACCGCGCACGCTCCGACTACATGGGGATGCTGGGCACGGTCATGAACTGCCTTGCCCTGCAGGACTTCCTGGAGAAGGAAGGCATCGACTCCCGCGTCCAGACGGCCATCACCATGGGGCAGGTCGCCGAGCCGTACATCCCGCTGCGCGCCGTACGGCACCTGGAGAAGGGCCGGGTCGTGATCTTCGGCGCAGGCATGGGCATGCCGTACTTCTCCACCGACACCACCGCCGCGCAGCGCGCCCTGGAGATCCACGCGGAGGCGCTGCTGATGGGCAAGAACGGGGTCGACGGCGTCTACGACTCGGACCCGGCGAAGAACCCGGACGCCGTGAAGTTCGACGCCCTGGAGTACGGCGAGGTCATCACGCGCGATCTGAAGGTCGCCGACGCCACGGCCGTCACGCTCTGCCGGGACAACAAACTGCCGATTCTGGTCTTCGAGTTGCTCGCCGAGGGCAATATCGCGCGGGCGGTGAAGGGTGAGAAGATCGGCACCCTGGTGAGCAACCAGGGCACGAGAGGCTGACGTTCGGCGTTCGGCCGCCGCCCGGCGCGCTCGGTGCCCGCGGGGTGACTCACCGTCGTACGAACGGCTCGACACGGGGTGGACAACCGCCTGCCGGTCGGACACCGTGCAGGAAACAGGGCTTATCCGCAAGCTCATTCAAGGAAACCAGGAGCACGTGGTGATCGAAGAGACCCTCCTCGAAGCCGAGGAGAAGATGGAGAAGGCGGTCGTGGTCGCCAAGGAGGACTTCGCCGCGATCCGCACCGGCCGTGCGCACCCGGCGATGTTCAACAAGATCGTGGCGGAGTACTACGGCACGATGACGCCGATCAACCAGCTGGCCTCGTTCTCGGTTCCGGAGCCGCGGATGGCGGTGGTGACTCCGTTCGACAAGAGCTCGCTGCGCAACATCGAGCAGGCGATCCGCGACTCCGACCTGGGCGTCAACCCGTCGAACGACGGCAATATCATCCGGGTGACGTTCCCGGAGCTGACCGAGGAGCGCCGCAGGGAGTACATCAAGGTCGCCAAGGCCAAGGCCGAGGACGCCAAGATCTCGATCCGCAGCGTCCGCCGCAAGGCCAAGGAGACCTTCGAGGCCGCCATCAAGGACGGGGACGTCGGCGAGGACGAGGGCCGCCGGGCCGAGAAGGAGCTCGACGACACCACCTCGAAGTACTCGGGACAGGTGGACGAGCTGCTCAAGCACAAGGAAGCCGAGCTGCTCGAGGTCTGAGTCCCCGGAGCGCGGGGGCTTCCCCGAGCGCGGGGCTGTACGAGATCCGTCCGAGGTCCGAGGTCTGAGGCTGCAATCTGTGAACGACTCATCGTGGGGAGCCCCACGGCCCCGTGCCGGGTTCGAGGGCGCACCCGGCCAGGGAGGCGCTGCGCCGCGCGGCGGCTTCCGCTCCGGTGCGGGTGAAGCTCCCGCGCACGAGGCCGGTGGTGTGCCGCAGACTCGGGATATGCCCATCGTCTCCGACCCGGGCGGCTCCGACGGCGGCCACGGCAGATCCGGCCCGGGGTCCGGTCCGGGTGGCCCTCACGGCCCTCACGGCACTCACGGCTCCGGCGGATCCGGTGATCCCCGCCGCCCCGTCGGCTCCGGTAGCAGCCGGGACAGCGGCGCCGGTCCCGACCGCCGGCCCGGTTCCGGCGCGTCCGACCCGGGCCCGGCCCCCTTGAGCGGCAAGAAGCGGGCCGGACGTGACCTGCGTGCCGCAATAGGAGTCGGTGTCGGCCTCGGCGCGGTCATCCTCGCTTCCCTCTTCCTCTACAAGCCGGTCTTCCTCGGCGTGATCGTCGTCGCTGTCGTCGTCGGCCTGTGGGAGCTGACCTCACGGCTCAGCGAGCGCAAGGAGGTCCAGGCACCGCTGGTCCCGCTCGCCGTGGGTGGCGCGGCGATGGTGATCGCGGGCTATCTGCGCGGGCCCGAGGGTGCGTGGGTGGTCATGGCGCTGACCGCGCTCGCCGTACTCGTATGGCGGATGACGGAGTCGCCGGACGACTACCTGCGGGACGTCACCGCCGCCGTCTTCGCCACCTTCTACGTACCGTTCCTGGCCACGTTCGTCGCGCTCATGCTCGCTGCCGACGACGGCCCGTGGCGGGTCCTGACGTTTCTGCTGCTGACGGTCGTCAGCGACACGGGCGCGTACGCGGTGGGCTGGCGCTTCGGGAAACACAAGCTCGCCCCGGCCATCAGTCCCGCCAAGACCCGCGAAGGGCTCGGCGGCGCGATCGCCTTCTCCATGGCGGCAGGGGCGCTGTGCATGCAGTTCCTGATCGACGGCGGCAGCTGGTGGCAGGGGCTGCTGCTGGGTCTCGCGGTCGCGGTCACCGCCACTCTGGGCGACCTGGGCGAATCCATGATGAAGCGCGACCTCGGCATCAAGGACATGGGGACTCTCCTCCCCGGCCACGGCGGCATCATGGACCGGCTCGATTCGCTGCTCCCCACGGCCCCGGTCGTATGGCTGCTGTTCGTCGCGTTCGTGGGCGGCGGCTGACGAGGCCGCGCCCCGCCCTTCGCCCCCGCCGCGGGCCGGCGCGAACGCGACCGTCCCCAGGTGCCTCTCAGCCGCCGTGTCCCGAGCCTTCGAGCCCGGTCACGAGCCCGTCGTAGTAGCCCTTCATCGCCGGGTAGTAGTCGTCGAAGACGGGCATCCCGTCCTCCTCCCGGACCGCGGCGGCAAGCCGGTCGAGGTAGAACTCCCAGCCGGGGCCGGTCTCGCCGACCATGGACGTGTCGCCGAGGTGCTGTACGAAGCGCAGCTCGGTACGCCCGTCCCGCTCGGTGAGATGCACCTCGATGTGCCACGCGCCGTACTCGTCGATCATCGACACGGCGAGACGGTGAGGCGGCTCGCATGCCTCGATCGTCATGGGCATCTCGGGGCTGCCCTCTTCCGCGGTCATGGTGACCTTGATCGTCTGTCCGGCCCCCGGCTCGCCCTTCCACGGGCCGAACCAGCGGCTGGTGCGCTCCGGTTCGGTGAGGGAATCCCACACATCGGCGACCGGTGCGCGGAACGTGCGGGTCAGGACCAGATCGGCGCCGCTCGCGGTACCGGTGAGGGACCCGTCGGGCTGTGGTGTCATGCGGGCTTCTCCTTGGTTTCGGTCTCTGCGGGCTCCTCCCGGCGCCGCTCCCGCCGGGTGCGGTGGACCTCCGTTCCGAGGGCGTCGAGCCGCTGCTCCCAGCGGCTCTGCTGGAACTGCTCCAGCCACCGCATCAGCTCCGCCAGCGGTGCCGTCTCCAGTCCGTACACGCGCTCCCGGCCGCGGTCCTCGGCAACGACGAGCCCTGCCTCGCGCAGCACCCGCAGGTGCCGGCTGACGGCGGGGCGACTGACGGAGAAATGCCCGGTGATCTCACTGACGGTCCGGGACCGCACGCGGAGCAGCATCAGAATCTCCCTGCGCACAGGGTCGGCGATGGCTGCGGCGGCCTTCATGCGAGGAAACGTAACACATCGGTTACGTGTTTTAAAGAGGCCCCGAGTCGGGTGACCGGCCCCACCCCGCTCTGGCCTGGGCCACCATCACCCGTCTGCGACACTGGTACGGCTATGCCGAAGCCCGGAGAACTCACCTTTGTCGCGCCGCGTGGAGCCGCAAGGCCGCCGCGGCATCTTGCCGATCTCACGCCCGCCGAGCGTCGTGAGGTGGTGGCCGGGGCGGGTGAGAAGCCCTTTCGTGCAAAGCAGCTTTCGCAGCACTACTTCTCGCGGTTCGCGCACGAGCCCGAGCAGTGGACGGACATCCCGGCGGCGGCGCGCGGGAAGCTCGCCGAGGCGCTGCTGCCGGAACTGATGAGCGTGGTGCGGCACATCAGCTGTGACGACGACACGACCCGTAAGACGCTTTGGAGGCTGCACGACGGGACGCTCGTGGAGTCGGTCCTGATGCGCTACCCGGACCGCGTCACGATGTGCATCAGCTCGCAGGCGGGCTGCGGCATGAACTGCCCGTTCTGCGCGACCGGTCAGGCGGGTCTCGACCGCAATCTGTCGACCGCCGAGATCGTCCACCAGATTGTCGACGGGGTAAGGGCGCTTCGCGACGGCGAGGTGCCCGGGGGTGCGGCGCGGCTGTCGAACATCGTCTTCATGGGCATGGGTGAGCCGCTCGCCAACTACAAGCGCGTCGTGGGTGCGATCCGCCGCCTGACCGACCCGGAGCCCGACGGCCTCGGGCTCTCACAGCGGGGAATCACGGTCTCGACGGTGGGGCTCGTCCCGGCGATGCTGCGCTTCGCCGACGAGGGCTTCAAGTGCCGGCTGGCCGTATCGCTGCATGCGCCGGACGACGAACTGCGAGACACCCTCGTCCCGGTCAACACCCGCTGGAAGGTGCGCGAGGTGCTGGACGCGGCGTGGGAGTACGCGGCGAAGTCCGCACGCCGGGTCTCCATCGAGTACGCGCTGATCAGGGACATCAACGACCAGGCATGGCGCGCGGATCGGCTCGGGCGGCTGCTCAAGGGCAAGCCGGTGCACGTCAATCTGATCCCGCTCAATCCGACTCCGGGCTCCAAGTGGACGGCGTCCCGGCCCGAGGACGAGGCCGCGTTCGTGCAGGCGCTGGAGCTGCACGGGGTGCCGGTGACCGTACGGGACACCCGGGGCCAGGAAATCGACGGCGCCTGCGGGCAGTTGGCCGCGACGGAACGCTGAGGCGAGCCGGCGAACGCCCCGCCGGTGCCGGACGGGGAGCAGTGCGGGCGGCCCGCGCGGAGAGCGCCCCGAGGCCCGCGGCGGAGCTGCTGATAGCCTGCGGTGAACGGCGTCTTGTCGCAGGCACATCAACCGGCGGCAGGGCTCCAGCCTCAGACAACGGACCGACAGGGGAGCGCACACAGCGCTGAGAGTGCGGCCGTACGTACGCCCACGTGCACGTACGGCCCGCAGACCCTCGAACCTCGCCCGGGTCATGCCGGGTAGGAAGTCGATGAGCCATATGAACCAGTACGTGCTGCGCGCGGCCGCCGCCACAATCACCGTCCTCGCCCTGACCGGCGCACTCGCCGCATGCGGCGGATCCGGTGCGGGCGGCGGCGAGGACGGCAAGACCGTCACCCTCGTCACCCATGACTCCTTCGCCGTCTCCAAGCCCGTACTGAAGGAGTTCACGAAGCGCACCGGCTACAAGGTCAAGGTGCTGAGGGGCGGCGACGCCGGTGCCGCGGTGAACCAGGCGGTGCTGAACAAGGGCAATCCGCAGGGCGACGTCTTCTTCGGCGTCGACAACACCCTTCTCTCCAGGGCCCTCGGCAAGGGCGTCTTCACGCCGTACAAGGCCGAAGGGCTGGGCCACGTACCCGCGAAGCTGCAACTGGACAAGGAGCGGCACCGCGTCACGCCCGTCGACTCCGGCGAGATATGCGTGAACTACGACCGCGGCTGGTTCGAGAAGCGTGACCAGGCGCCGCCCGAGTCGCTCGACGATCTCGCGGACCCCCGGTACAAGAACCTCCTGGTCACCCCGAACGCCGCAACTTCCTCACCCGGCCTGGGATTTCTGCTGGCCTCCGTCGAGAAGTACGGCGACGGCGGCTGGAAGGACTACTGGAAGAAGCTGCGCGCCAACGGCGTCGAGGTGGTCGACGGCTGGGAGCAGGCGTACAACGACCGTTTCAGCGGCTCGAACGGCGGCAAGGGCAAGGGCGACCGGCCCCTCGTCGTCTCCTACGCCTCCAGCCCGCCCGCCGAGGTGCTGGGGAAGAAGCCGCTGCCCGAGAAGGCACCGACGGGCATCGCGGAGCAAACCTGCTTCCAGCAGACGGAGTTCGCCGGGCTGCTGGACGGCGCACGCAACACCGAGGGCGGCAAGGCCCTGCTGGACTACATGCTCAGCCGTGAGTTCCAGGAGGACATGCCGCTGCAGATGTTCGTCGAACCGGCCCGCGAGGACGCCGAGTTGCCAGAGGTGTTCACCAAGTACGGGGGGACCGCGCAGGACGCGGCCACCATGGAACCGGCGAAGATCGACGCGCACCGCGAAGAGTGGATCAAGTCGTGGACGTCGCTCGTCGTGAAGTAGCCCGCGAACGGAGCGGTACGGAAGGGGAGTTCGGCGCCGCGGGCGATGACTGCGAGGGGCCCGAGGACCCTTCGCCCCGGCCGGACTCCCGGGAACGGGAACGGGCACCCCGCCGCCCCGGCCGCCCCCGCCGCGCCCGGGCCCGCTCCCGCTCCCGCTCCCGCGACGGCAGCGGACCGCGCCTCGCACTGATGGCGCTGCCCGTCGCCTTCTTCGGGCTGTTCTTCGCCTTTCCCGTCGCCGCGATCGTCGGCCGCGGACTGCGAACACCGGCCGGCGCATGGCAACTCCAGCGCTTCACACAGGTCGTGACCGACCCGGACACGCTGCACGTGCTGTGGTTCACGGTGTGGCAGGCCGCCGCTTCGACCGCGTGCACGCTCGCGCTCGCACTGCCCTGCTGCTTCGTCTTCGCCCGGTTCGACTTCCCGGGCAAGCAGGTTCTGCGCGCCGTCGTCACCGTCCCCTTCGTGCTGCCGACGGTCGTCGTGGGTTCGGCGTTCCTGGCGTTGCTGGGACGGGGCGGGCTGCTGGAGGAGTGGGCGGGGCTCCGCCTGGACACGAGTGTGTGGGCGATCGTCCTCGCGCATGTCTTCATCAACTACGCGGTCGTCGTACGGACGGTGGGCGGGCTGTGGTCGCAGCTCGATCCCCGTCAGGAGGAGGCGGCGCGCGTGCTCGGCGCGGGTCGGTTCGCCGCCTGGCGTCGTGTCACGCTGCCGGCGCTCGCGCCGTCCGTCGGCGCGGCCGCACTGATCGTCTTCCTGTTCACCTTCACGTCCTTCGGCGTCATCCAGGTGCTGGGCGGCCCGCGTCACGCCACGCTGGAGGTCGAGATCTACCGGCAGACCGCCGCGCTGCTCGACCTGCCGACCGCCGCCGTGCTGACGCTCGTCCAGTTCGCGGCCGTCACCGTGCTGCTCGCGGTGCACTCACGGACCGTACGCAGGCGGCAGTCGGCGCTGAGCATGGTTCCGGCTGCCCGGACCGCCCGGCGCCCGCGCGGCCGTGCCCAGTGGGCGCTGCTGGGTTGCGTCCTGACGGTGACCGCCGTGCTGATCCTCGTTCCGCTCGCCGTACTGGCGCTGCGCTCCTTCGACGGTCCGGACGGCTTCGGGCTGGCCAACTACCGGGCGCTCGGGGAGGTTTCGGGCGACGCCACCTTCACCGTCCCGCCCGTCGAGGCGATCGGGAACTCCCTCGCGTACGCCGCCGTCGCCACCCTCCTCGCGCTGACCGTCGGCGGTCTGGCCGCGGCGGCGCTCACGACCAGGGCCCGTGGCGGAGCTGTCGACCGGCTCGTACGGGGCTTCGACTCCATGCTGATGCTGCCGCTCGGTACCTCCGCCGTCACCGTCGGCTTCGGATTCCTGATCGCGCTGGACGAACCGCCCCTGGACCTGCGTTCGTCGTGGATGATCGTCCCGGTCGCGCAGGCGCTGGTCGGCGTCCCCTTCGTCATACGGACGATGCTGCCGGTGCTGCGCGCAGTCGACGTCCGGCTGCGCGAGGCCGCGGCGGTGCTCGGCGCCTCGCCGCTGCGTGCGTGGAGCGAGGTGGACCTGCCGATGGTGAGCCGAGCGCTGCTGGTCGCCGCGGGGTTCGCCTTCGCCGTCTCACTCGGTGAGTTCGGTGCGACGGTCTTCATCGCGCGGCCCGACGCCCCGACCCTCCCCGTCGCCGTGGCACGCTTCCTCGGCCGGGCCGGAGAGCTCAACTACGGGCAGGCGATGGCCATGAGCACCGTCCTCATGCTCGTGTGCGCGGCGACGCTCCTCGCGCTGGAACGCCTGCGCACCCACCCCTCGGGAGAGTTCTAGATGCTGCGACTCGACGGCGTGACGGCCGGCTTCGGTGCCGCCCGGCGCGCACTTGACGGCGTGGACCTGGACGTCGCCGACCACGAGACGGTCTGCGTCCTGGGCCCCAGCGGCAGCGGCAAGTCGACGCTCCTGCGGGTCACAGCCGGGCTGCACGCCCCCGACTCGGGCCGGGTGCTGCTCTCGGGGCGAGACCAGGAGGGTGTGCCGCCGCACCGCCGCGGCGTCGGCCTGATGTTCCAGGACCACCAGCTCTTCCCGCAGCGCGACGTCGGCGGCAATGTGGCCTTCGGCCTGCGCATGCGCGGCGTCGGACGGCGCGAGAGGGACGAGCGTGTCGCAGAACTCCTCGCTCTCGTCGGCCTTCCCGGCGCACAGCGGCGCCAGGTCACCGCCCTCTCCGGCGGCGAACAGCAGCGCGTCGCGCTGGCCCGTGCGCTCGCGCCGCAGCCGCGACTGCTGATGCTGGACGAACCTCTCGGCCAGCTCGACCGCGGGCTGCGAGAACGGCTCGTCGTCGAACTACGCGCGCTTTTCGGTGAGTTGAGGACCACGGTGCTCGCCGTCACGCACGACCAGGGTGAGGCGTTCGTACTGGCGGACCGCGTCGTGGTGATGAACGAGGGGCGCGTCGCCCAGGCGGGCACGCCGCTGGAGGTGTGGCGGCGTCCCGCTTCGGAGTTCGTCGCCCGCTTCCTCGGCTTCGACAACGTCGTGGGCGCGACGGTGCACGGGGGCGTCGCCGACACCCCCTGGGGCAAGCTCCCCGTGGAGGACGGCACGCCCGCGGGCGAGTGCCGTCTCCTCGTGCGTCCGGCCGGTGTGCGGCTCACGGAGCCCGGCGACGGGCTGCCGTGCACCGTCGAGGCGCGGACCTTCCGCGGTGGCGACGCCGCCGCGGTGACGATCCTGCTCCGCCCGGAGACCGGCCCGCGGCTGGAGGCCTCGTGCTCCCTCCGTGCGGCTCCGGAGGCCGGTGCCCGGGTCGGTGCCGCCTTCGACGCGCGGGACGTCGTGCGGCTCGGCCACAGCTGAACGCAGCACGGGCAGCTGAGGGGAGGACGAAGAATCGTCAGCCGTCAGCCGTCAGCCGTCAGCCGCGCGAGTGTCTCCGGCACCTCCTCGACGGAGCGCGCCAGCGCGATCCGCGAAGCCATCGGCCGCTCGCGGGCCAGCGCCTGGAGCAGCGGCCAGCACGGCAGCGTACGCGTCCAGTGCTCCTCGTCCACGAGCACCATCGGGGTGGGCGCACCGCGCGACTGGTAGTAGTTGGGCGTCGCGTTGTCGAAGATCTCCTGTACGGTGCCGGCCGCGCCCGGAAGGAAGACCACCCCGGCGTTGGACCGCGCCAGCAGACCGTCCTCACGTACCGCGTTGACGAAGTACTTCGCGATGTGCTGCGCGAACGCGTTCGGCGGCTCGTGCCCGTAGAACCACGTGGGAATGCCCACGGACGCGCCGCCGCCCGGCCAGCCCTCACGCACCGCGAAGGCGGCCCGCGCCCATTCGCCCACCGACTCCTCGAAGGACGGCGCGGACGCGAGCATCTCCAGAGCCTTGCCGAGCATGCCGTCCTCGAAGGGCGCCGCGTACGCACCGAGGTTGGCGGCCTCCATCGCACCGGGGCCGCCGCCCGTCGCCACGGTGTGACCGGTACGGGCCAGCGCACGTCCGAGGCGGGCCGCGCCGGCGTACGCGCTGCTGTCGCGTGCCAGCTTGTGACCGCCCATGACGCCCACGACCCGGGCGCCGACGAGCTGTTCGTCGAGAGCGTCCGAGACCGCGTCGTCGTGCACGGCGCGGAGCATCGAGGAGAAGACGTCACCGTCGTTCTTCGTCCGCTGGAACCAGGCGTACGAGCGGGCGTCGGGCGTCTGCTCGTACCCCTCGGCCAGTCCGCCGAAGAGCTCCTCGGGGACGTAGAGCCGCCCGCGGTAGGGGTTGAACGGCAGCTTCGGCACGGGCGGGAAGACCAGCCCGCCGCCCTCCTGCACGCGGACGACCGCCTCGGCGGCCATGGCACAGCCCAGGAAGACGGTGCCCTCGGTCTCCGCGGCGGCCAGCGCCGCGGAACGCTCCCGCAGGTCCACGGACTGCACCCGCCAGCCGCTGAGCGAACCGGTCGCCTCGACGACGTCGTCGAACTCTTCGAGGCTCTCTATCTCGTGGTCAAGCATTCCGTCAGCGTATGCGGCCCATGTCGAAGGGCGGCCCCTGTTGTGGAAAGGGGCCGCCCTTGGGTGCGTCTGCGCGAGGCGGGTGCCGCGACAGGCGGCCGGCGTCAGGTGGTCAGCGGCAGCGCGGCGAGCTGTCCCACCGCCCAGGTGAGCGCGCCGAGTACGACGCACACGACGGCCGAGCGGAGCGCGGCCGCGCCCCGCAGCAGCCGCCGCGGAGCACCGAGCCTGACCAGGGCGGCGTTCGCCGGCTTTCGGGCGGCGCGCGACTCCGCGGCGGCGGTCAGCGCGCTCGCCGTCACGCAGACCACGACGAGGGCCGCGCCCAGCAGTGCCAGCGGTCCGAACATGCGGGCGCCTTGTTGCGGTGACGCACCGTACAGTTCGGCGGCGGCCAGTCCGCCTGCCGCCACAGCGCAGAGCACGCCCAGCGGCCGGCCGATGCGTGCGGACTCCTGCTGAAGCACCCGTCCCGCCAGCAGCCGTACGGCTCCCGGCCTGCCGACCGCCAGCAGCCGGCCGCACAGCTGCGTGAGCCCCGGCCCGGCCAGTACGAGTCCGAGAGCGGCGAGCAGCCAGCCGCCCAGCACGCCTGGTGCGCTGTTCGACAGGACGGCCGAAAGGGACAGGGGCTTCGGCGACCGGCTCGCGTACGTCTCCGCTGCGAGGCCCGCGGCGATGAACGCGGCGCCCCACGGCAGGGTGACGGCCGCCGGAAGCGAGCCGGGCAGCACGCGGAAGGAGTGCGCCTCCCGGTCGTCCGCCGTCCGGTCGCGGTGGCCGCCCGCGCCGTGGCCGGCGCCGTCTGACGCGCCCGTACCGGTGTGCGCGCCGCTGCCCGTGCCGGCACCGGCGGCCGCGACGGCGGGAAGCATCCCGGGCCGCGTGGCCAGTGCCGCGGCGCCCGCGGCCACCAGCGGCGGTACGCACAGCAGCACCAGGGTCGCGGCGAAGGGCAACGGGTGGCCGGCGGCGAGGAGTTCGACCGCAGCGCCGTCGAACGGCACCGAGGCGAGCTGCCCGCGCAGGTGCAGATAGATCACGAGCGCGACGGCGCTGCCCAGCAGGGACGACATCGCGGTCGACGCAGCGGCGAGCACCGGGATCCTGGCCTGCCCCACGCCGGCGGTGTCCAGCGCGGTGAGCGACCGCGACCCCGGCTCCGTACGGGCCACCGCGGCGGCGAACTGAACGGCGGCCGCGAGCGGTGCGAGGCACCACACCAGCCGGACGAGAGAACCACCGGACTGCTGCGGGTGAGCGAGGGCATGACTCAGCGCGGCCAGCAGCAGGAAGCCCACGACCGCGGTCGCGCAGGCAACGAGGAGGCGGCGCAGCAGCGTGAGGGGGTGACCACCGCGGGCTAGACGGAGAGCGAGCACGCGGCACCCTTGGAGTCTTCGCCGTCCGAGTCGTCTTCGCCCGTGGCCATGCCCTTGCCACCGGTTCCGTCGTTCTCGTCGTCCGCGCTGTCTCTTTCGTCTCCGGGTCCTGGAGAGACCAGGCCGCCGCTCAACCGGCCGTCTACGAGCGTGAGGTTGCGGTCCGCGAGGGTGGGTCCCGCGGCGTCCGCGGCCTCCGGGTCTCCCGGTGTCACCTTCGGCAGCATCACGGCCGGGTCGTGGGTCGTGAGAACCACGGTGATGTCGTGCGTACGGGCGGCGGTCGTCAGCGTGCGCAGCACCTGTGCCCGCTCGGCCTGGTGCAGCGGAGCGGTCGGTTCGTCGGCGAAGACGATCGCGGGAGCGGGGGCGAGTGCGCGGGCGATGGCGACCCGCTGACGCTGCGACTGGCGCAGCGCCGAGGGGCGCTTGCGTGCGCACTCACCGACGTCCAGCCGCTCCAGCCACTCGACGGCGGCCTTGCGGGCCGCGCGGGAACCGGTGCCGCACAGCAGCATCGGCAGGGCCGCGTTCTCCCATGCCGTCAGTTCGGGGATGAGCTGCGGCTCGCTGCCGACCCAGCCGAAACGGTCGCGGCGCAGGCGCTCGCGCGAGGTGCGGGAGAGTGTGTGCACCGGCACGCTGTTGAACCAGATCTCGCCCTTGTGCGGGGTGAGTTGACCGGACAGGCAGCTCAGCAGAGTCGTCTTGCCGCTGCCGCGGGGTCCGGTGACGGAGACGATCTCGCCGGCGCGGACGCCGATCGATACGCCTTGCAGGGCGGGTGAACCGCCGTGCGAGAAATGCAGTCCGCGTGCCCAGAGCACGTCGTTGTCCGGGGGTGCTGCCACTGAGGGCACCTCCACTCACCTCTGCTCTGCTGGTCCCTGCCGGGCCCTGTCCCACGGAAGGGTGAAGGAAGGGCCTGGGGCGATCGGTCACAGGAACCGTAAGGACAGCGGGGCGTCCACGCGGTGCCATCCGCCGGGGCGCGGCGCAGATTCCACCGAACGGGCCTCGCAGATGGCCCCGCCTGTCGGCGCAGTTCGCGGGCCCGCCGGGGAGCGCACATGAGCGCTCCCCGGCGGGCCCGTGAGCAGCCTCAGGCCTCGCCGGTCAGGTGCGTCGGGGCGAACATCCGCAGCTCGGCGGGGAGCAGGACCACCGAAGGTCCGGGGGCGGCGAGCGCCGCCGAGAGGTCCTCGCGCAGCCGCTCGGGAGAGCTGCGCACGGCCGGTACGCCGAACGACTCCGCGAGCGCGACGAAGTCGGGGCGGGTGAGCTCCGTGCCGGTGGTCTCGCCGAACGCCTCGTTCATGTACGTACGCAGGATTCCGTAGCCGCCGTCGTCGACGATGAGCCAGGTGACAGGCAGGTCGTACTGCCGGGCGGTGGCGAGTTCGGCGATGGAGTACATGGCTCCACCGTCGCCCGACACCGCGAGGACGGGGGTGCGGCGTCCGGGGTCGGTGGCCGCGGCGCCGAGGGCGGCCGGGAAGCCGTAGCCGAGGCCGCCTGCTCCCTGGGCGGAGTGCATGGCCCCCTCGCGAGGGTCGAAGGCCGACCACGCCCAGTAGGCGAGGATCGTCATGTCCCAGAAGCTGGGCGAGGTGTCGGGGAGCGCCTCCCGGACGGCGCCGAGCACCTGCTGTTCGAGGTCCAGGCCCTGAGCGGCGATCCGGGTCCGCACGCGGTCCAGCAGCTCCGCGACCTCACGTGCCGCCCGGCCGGCGGGGCGGGGGGCGACGGCGTCGGCCAGTGCCCCGAGCGCCGCGCGTGCGTCGGCGTGGATGCCGAAGGCGGGGTGGTTGGCCTCCAGTTTGCCCAGGTCCGCCTCGATGTGGATGACACGGCCGCGGGGCGCGAACGTGTGGTAGTTGGAGGAGAGTTCGCCGAGTCCGGAGCCGACGACGAGCAGTACGTCGGCGTCCGCGAGGAAGTCGGTGGTGTGCTGGTCCTCCAGCCATGAGCCGAGCGAGAGCCGGTGCTCCCAGGGGAACGCGCCCTTGCCCCCGAAGGTCGTGGCGACGGGGGCATCCAGCCGTTCGGCGAGGCTGAGCAGCTGTGCCTGCGCGCCCGCCCGTACGACTCCGCCGCCGGCGAGCACGGCGGGGCGCTCGGCCGCGTTGAGCAACGCGGCCGCGCGGGCGGTGAGTTCGGGCCGCGCCGGCAGCGGCCGTGGCCGTGCCGGTCCGTCCGCGGCGGCGAGCGACTCGGGGGGCGGTACGTCGGTGGGTGCGAGGAGGACGTCCTGCGGGACCTCGACCCAGACGGGGCCGCAGGGCGCCTCCAGGGCGTCGGCCCAGGCTGCGGCGAGCGCCGAGGGGATCTGCGAGACGGCCCGCACCGTGTGGACGGACTTGACGACATCGCGGAACGACGCCTGCTGGTCGCGGAGTTCGTGCAGGTACCCCTTGCGGCTGCCCCCGAGGCCGGCCGTGGGCACCTGACTGCTGATGCCCAGCACGGGCGCCGACGCCGCCGCCGACTCCTGGAGCGCGGCGAGCGACATCAGCGCGCCGGGACCGGTGGAGATCAGCAGCGGCGTGACCGTGCCGGTGAGGCGGGCGTACGCGTCCGCGGCGAAGCCGGCGTTGTTCTCCACCCGCAGCCCGACGTATGACAGCGGGGAGCGGCGTACGGCGTCGAACGCCCCCAGCGCGTGCTGCCCCGGCAGTCCGAAGACCGTGCGGGCACCAAGGGAGTTGAGGGATTCGGCGACGAGGTCGCCTCCGGTACGTACTGCGGCTGCGGGTGGCATGCGGGGGGTTCGCGCCTTTCCTCGTCGGGACGGTTTCGGGTGGGCCGGGGGCCGGGGGACCGGTCGGCGGCCGGGACCGGCTCGGTGAACGGTGCGGGGGTCACACTCCCGCGGGAGCGTCGGCGCCCGGCTTCTCACCGCCGGGCTGCCGGCCCTCGGGTGCCTCGCCCGCGAGCCGGGCCCGCCATGCCGCGAGCACCTCGGGGTCGGTCGGCTTGCCGGCGAGGCTCACCACGACGTGCGTGAGCAAGGAGGCCAGCAGCCCGAAGTAGATGGCCTCGTTGGCGAGTACGCCCTTCCAGGCCATCATCGCGATGACCGTGGCGCCTCCCACGGCGACGGAGGCCAGTGCGCCGTGTGCGGTGCCGCGCTTCCAGACCAGACCGCCCAGGATCGGCACCAGCAGCCCGCCGACCAGCAGGTTGTACGCCACGGTCAGGGCCTCGACGACGTCGTTGAGGGCGATGGATATCACCACGACCGCCACACCCATGATCAGGATGAAGATCCGGTTGCCGCGGACCTCGTCGTGGGTTCCCTCGCCCTCCGCGCCCGGCTCGGGCGCCGTGCGGCGCAGCCGCTTCCAGATGTCGTTGTTGGCGACCGTCGCGCACGCGATCAGCGCACCCGAGGAGGTGGACATGACCGCCGACAGCGCCGCCGCGAGCACGAGTCCCTTCACGCCGACGGGCAGCGCTTCGCCGACGATGGTGGCGAACGCCGCGTCGGGGCTGTCCAGTTTCGGGTAGAGCGCCTTGGTCGCGGTGCCGATCGCGGCGCCCGCGATCGCGTACACGAGGCAGTAGACGCCCGCGACCGAGCCGCCGCTGCGGGCGACGGTGTCGCTGCGCGCCGTGAACACGCGCTGCCAGATGTCCTGTCCGATGAGCATGCCGAACGAGTAGATCAGCACGTACGTGAACACCGTCTGCACGCCGATGTTCATGGGGGAGAAGTAGTCGTCGGGCAGCTGCTTCTGCATGCCGTCGATACCGCCCGCCTTCCAGACGGCGATGGGCAGCAGGAGCAGCAGCACGCCGACGGACTTGACGACGAACTGCGCCATGTCCGTCAGCGTGATCGACCACATGCCGCCGAGCGTCGAGTACGCGATGACGATGCCGCCGCCGAGGACGATCGCCAGCCACCTGTCCAGGCCGAAGATGACGTCGAAGATGGTGGCGTACGCGATCGTCGAGGTGACGGCGAGCATCAGCGTGTACGCCCACATCACCGTCCCCGAGATCACCGAGGACGAGCTGCCGTAGCGCAGGTCGAGCATCTGGCTGACCGTGTAGACCTTCAGCCGGGAGATGCGGGCGGAGAAGAACAGGCTCAGGGCCAGCAGCCCGAACCCGATGGCGAACACCAGCCACGCGCCGGAGAGTCCGTACTGGTAGCCGAGGCCGACGCCGCCGATGGTCGAGGCGCCGCCGAGCACGATGGCGGCCATGGTGCCGGAGTAGAGGGTGGGGCCCAGGCGCCGGCCCGCCACGAGGAAGTCGCTCTTCGACTTGGCGCGGCGCATGCCCCACCAGCCGACCGCGAGCATGCCCACGAGATAGATGATGATCACTGCGTAGTCGACGGCCATGAGCGCTCCTCGGGGCGAGCGGGACGAGCGGGATGCGGGGAGGGGGAGCGGGGGTGTGGGGACGGGGTTGTGCGAGCGTTCGAGCGGGAGCCTAGGTGTCGTCAAGGCGGCCAGGAAGTGTACGTTTCATCCACTGAGAGGCTCTCGGCTGCAGGAATCGTCCATGAGGGGTGGTGTGGCCGTGCAGGAGCTGGTTCCGCCCACCGTCCCGGTGCCGCTGTCCGTACTCACGGACGACCCGGAGCTGGGTCTGCGGCAGGCCGCCGGCCCGGACGGTTCGCCGGAGACGCCGGTGCACACGGTGCACACCAGCGAGATGGCCGACCCGCTGCCGTATCTGCTCGGCGGGGAGCTGCTGCTGAGCGCGGGCGTGCACTGCCCTCCGGGCCCGGACCAGGGCGGGCACTGGGAGCGTTACGTGCAGCGTTCGGTCGAGGCCGGGGCCGCGGCGCTCGGTTTCGGCATCGCCCCCGTGCACGACGAGGTTCCGCCGGAGCTGGCAGCCGCTTGCGACCGGCACGGTCTGCCGCTGGTCGAGGTGCCGCGGGACACCCCGTTCACCGCCGTCGCACGGGCCGTCTGGCAGGCGGTCACGGAACGTAGGCACCAGGCGCTGCGCAGGCTCAGCGAGGCACAGCAGACGCTGGCCGCGGCTGCCGCCTCGGCCCATCCCGTACCGGCGGTCCTCGGCCAGCTGGCGCGGCGTCTGGACGCATGGGCCGTGCTGCTGGACCCGGACGGCGCCGAGCTGGCATCCGCCGGCACTCCGCCGCCGCCGGAGGCGCGCGCCGAACTCGCTTCGCTCACCGGCCTGTTGCGGCCCGGGCCCACTTCCGCCGCGGGCTCTTCCGGCGAACTCCACCTGAGTGTGTACGGAGTGGGCAGCGGCCGGCGCAGACCCCTAGGACCTGCCCGGCGGACCTTCTCGGGCCCGCGACGACAGCTACGGCACCTCTCCCCCGCTTCGCGGGAGGTGCCCCCAGCGTTGTCGGAGTCGCCCGAGTACTCCCGCCCCTGGCTTCGCATGGGGAACCCCAGCCCTTCGAGGCATGGGGGACCCCAGTACGAGGACGATGCTCCGCCTTGCGATGCGTCCCCTCGGCCCTTGCAGGCCTGGGGAGGCCCCACGCATCTGACGCCGCGGGCTGATCCTCAAAGATCCGCCGGACAGGCCCTCGCGCTCGGACTTTGCGCACCTCACCGGGACGAGATCGACGGCGCCATCGCCGCGGTGGCCGTCGTACTGCTGTCGCTGCTGACGGAGCGGCGCGCCGCGGAGGCCGAAGAGCAGCGCTCGGCGGCCCTCGTACGGCTGATGCTCGGCGCTTCGGCGGAGGAAGCCGCACCTCTGCTGGACGGCGGCGCCCGCCGCTGGGCCGTTGTGCACGGGCAGCGGCGCCGCGGTCATGCGCCGGGTGGCGCGCGTACCGGCCCGGCGGCGGACGGGCAGCACCCCGACCCCTTCGCGACGGCGGCCCTCGCGGCCGGGCTGGGCACCACGCTCATCGACGCCGCGGGCGACGAGTTGCGCGCCCTGGTGCCCGCGCCCGGCCCGGCGGACCGGACGGGCGGGCCCGCCCCGGTCGAGGCCCAGGAAGGCTGGACCCTCGGTGTGAGCAGCCCTGTCCCCGCCGCGGAGCTGAGCCGGGGCGGCGCCGAGGCGGCCCGTGCGCTGCGCCGCGCGCTCGCGGAACGGCGGTCGCTGGTACGCGGGCGGAACCGGGACGTCGCGGACGTGGCCTCGCTGGTGGCCCCCGAGGAGGGCAGGGCGCTGGCGGCGGCACGGCTCGGGCCGCTCGACGGGAGCCCGCATCTGGTCGAGACGCTGCGGATGTGGCTGTCGCTGAACGGCAGTTGGGACCGTACGGCGGTCGCACTGGAGGTGCACCGCAACACCGTCCGGCAGCGCGTCGCCCGCGCCGGCGCGCTGCTCGGTGAGGACCTGGCCGATCCGGACGTACGGATGGAACTGTGGTTCGCGCTCAAGTGGGCCTGAAACCATGGACGTTCAAGAGCCCAGGGGCCGCGGGCCCACAGGGCTCACCCGCTCACGCGTTCATCCGCTCAGAGCTTCGTCCACGCCTCCGTCAGCACGGACCGGAGGATGCCCTCCGCCTCGTCGAAGACGCTCTGGTCCGAGATGAGCGGCGGAGCGAGCTGGACCACGGGGTCGCCGCGGTCGTCGGCGCGGCAATAGAGCCCGGCGTCGAAGAGCGCCTTGGAGAGGAAGCCGAAGAGGATGCGCTCCGACTCCTCCTCGGTGAAAGTCTCCTTGGTGGCCTTGTCCTTGACGAGTTCGATGCCGTAGAAGAAGCCGTCGCCCCGCACGTCGCCGACGATCGGCAGATCGAGCAGCCTGCGCAGCGTCGCCAGGAACGCGCCCTCGTTGTCCAGCACGTGCTGGTTGAGTCCCTCGCGCTCGAAGATGTCGAGGTTCGCGAGCGCCACGGCCGCCGAGACGGGGTGGCCGCCGAAGGTGTAGCCGTGCAGGAAGGTGTTGTCGCCCTTCCAGAAGGGCTCGGCGATCCGGTCGGAGATGATCGCGGCGCCGATCGGCGAGTAGCCCGAAGTCATGCCCTTCGCGCAGGTGATGATGTCCGGCACGTAGCCGAACTTGTCGCATCCGAAGAGGGTGCCCAGGCGTCCGAAGGCACAGATGACCTCGTCGGAGACGAGCAGCACGTCGTACTGGTCGCAGATCTCGCGGACCCGGCGGAAGTAGCCGGGAGGCGGCGGGAAGCAGCCGCCGGCGTTCTGTACCGGTTCGAGGAAGACCGCGGCCACGGTCTCCGGGCCCTCGAAGAGGATCTGCTGCTCGATCTGGTCGGCGGCCCAGCGGCCGAACGCCTCGGGATCGTCGCCGTGCGCCGTCGCCCGGTAGATGTTCGTGTTGGGCACCTTGTGCGCACCCGGCACCAGCGGCTCGAACGGCGCCTTGAGAGCCGGGAGTCCGGTGATCGAGAGCGCACCGTGCGGGGTGCCGTGGTAGGCGACGTTGCGTGAGATGACCTTGTACTTGCCGGGGGCCCCGTTCAGCTTGTGGAACTGCTTGGCGAGCTTCCACGCCGTCTCGACGGCCTCGCCGCCGCCCGTGGTGAAGAAGACCTTGTTCAGGTCGCCCGGGGCGTGGTGCGCCAGTCGCTCGGCGAGTTCGACGGCCTTGGGGTGTGCGTAGGACCAGATGGGGAAGAAACCGAGGTCCTGCGCCTGCTTGTTGGCGGCTTCGGCCAGCTCGGTGCGGCCGTGCCCGGCCTGTACGACGAAGAGTCCGGCGAGGCCGTCGAGGTAGCGCTTGCCGTTCGTGTCGTAGATGTGGGTGCCCTCGCCGCGGACGATGGTCGGGACGGGCGCCTGCTCGTACGACGACATGCGGGTGAAGTGCATCCACAGGTGGTCGTGGGCGTTCTTGGAGAGGTCCTTGCTCACGGTTATCGCGTTCCCCAGGTATAGGTCTGCTTGCGCAGCTTGAGGTAGACGAAGCTCTCGGTGGAGCGCACGCCGGGCAGCGAACGGATCCGCTTGTTGATCATTTCCAGGAGGTGTTCGTCGTCCTGGCAGACGATTTCGACGAGCAGGTCGAACGAGCCGGCTGTGATCACCACATAGGCGACCTCTTCGATCTCCGCGAGCGCGTCGGCCACGGACTCCAGATCGCCTTCTATGTTGATGCCGACCATCGCCTGCCGCAGGAAGCCGACGGTGAGGGGGTCGGTGACGGCGACGATCTGCATGACGCCCTGGTCCTGGAGCTTCTGGACCCGCTGCCGCACGGCGGCTTCCGACAGGCCCACAGCCTTGCCGATGGCGGCGTACGGGCGCCGGCCGTCCTCCTGCAGCTGTTCGATGATCGCCAGCGATACAGCGTCAAGCGAACGGATGCCGTTGCCGTTTGTCTTCTTCGCTTCTCGGGCCACGCACGCCACTGTGCATGAGACCTCCTCCGAATCGCAACCCGTAAGCGATGTAATTCGAAGCAATAGGTGTCCATAAGAACAGAATCCGTCGTTGCTGGTGTGGTGGTGTATCGAAAGCGTTGCGCTGCTGGTTAGGGTGGCGGTCTCACCCAATGGACAACGGAGCAGGAGGGGTGCGAAGTGACCACCGAGCTGCGTCGGCTGCGCAACTACATCGACGGGGAGTTCCGGGACGCCGCCGACGGCCGGACCACTGACGTGCTGAACCCGGCCACGGGCGACGTGTACGCCACCGCGCCGCTTTCCGCAGCAGCCGATGTCGACGCCGCGATGGCCGCAGCCGAGAAGGCCTTCCCGGCCTGGCGCGATGCCACCCCGGCCGAGAGGCAGAAGGCGATCCTGAAGATCGCGGACGCGCTGGAGGCCCGGGCTGAGGAGTTCCTGGCCGTCGAGTGCGAGAACTGCGGCAAGCCACTGGAGCTGACGCGGCAGGAAGAACTGCCCATGATGCTCGACCAGATCCGCTTCTTCGCCGGCGCCGCCCGGATGCTGGAGGGCAAATCCGCCGGCGAGTACATGGAGGGGCTGACGTCGTACGTACGGCGCGAGCCGGTCGGCGTCTGCGCACAGGTCGCACCGTGGAACTACCCGGCGATGATGGCCGTCTGGAAGTTCGCACCCGCGCTGGCGGCGGGGAACACGGTCGTCCTCAAGCCTTCCGACACCACTCCGGCCTCAGCAGTCTTCATGGCCGAGGTGATGGGCGAGATCCTGCCCAAGGGCGTCTTCAACGTCGTCTGCGGCGACCGCGACACCGGCCGCCTCATGGTCGAGCACAAGACGCCCGCCATGGCCTCGATCACCGGGTCGGTGCGGGCGGGCATCCAGGTCGCCGGCAGCGCGGCCAAGGACGTCAAGCGCGTACACCTGGAGCTGGGCGGCAAGGCGCCGTGCGTCGTCTTCGACGACGCGGACGTACCGGCCGCGGTGGAGGGCATCCGGGACGGCGGCTTCTTCAATGCCGGCCAGGACTGCACCGCCGCCACCCGCGTGCTCGTACAGGAGGGTGTGTACGAGCAGTTCGTCACCGCGCTGGCCAAGGCCGCCGGCGAGGTGAAGACCGGCGACCTCAGCGACCCGGACTGCTTCTACGGCCCGCTCAACAACCCCACGCACCTGGAGAAGGTGAGCGGCTTCATCGACCGGCTGCCCGCGCACGCGAAGGTCGAGTCGGGCGGTGAACGGGTCGGCGACAAGGGCTGGTTCTACGCGCCGACGGTCGTCTCAGGGCTGCGCCAGGGCGACGAGATCGTCCAGAACGAGGTCTTCGGGCCGGTGATCACCGTCCAGAAGTTCACGGACGAGGACGAGGCCGTGGGCTGGGCGAACGACGTCGAGTACGCACTCGCGTCGTCGGTGTGGACGACCAACCACGGCCGTGCCATGCGGATGTCGCGGGCGCTGGACTTCGGCTGCGTGTGGATCAACACCCACATCCCGCTGGTCGCGGAGATGCCGCACGGCGGATTCAAGAAGTCCGGTTACGGCAAGGACCTCTCGGCGTACGGCCTGGAGGACTACACGCGCGTCAAGCACGTGATGACGGCGCTGTGAGCCGATGAGCCTCCGGGGCTCCTGAGCTTGCGGGCTCCTGAGCCTGAGCCGTCGGTCCCCGCGGGCCCCGGAGTGCCGTGCGCTCCGGGGCCCGCGGTGTCACGGCTTGCCCCGTTGGGGCCGTCTCGTTACACGGCTCACTTGACGGGCGGTATGCGCCGGGTGGTTGTCTACGTCAGACACCTGTACGCACTCGGAAACGGAGCCCCCGTGCTCATCTTCGGCGCCTCGACCAAGACGCATCAGCTGGCCATGCTGAACCTGCTGTGCAGCTTCTGCGGCAATCCGTCGGCTCACGCCCTGCGCAAGAAGGTGACGAAGTTCTCGTTGTTCTTCATTCCGCTGTTTCCGATCGCGCCGCCGAAGCACCAGCTGCAGTGCACCTTCTGCGGTGCCGCGAGCGAGGTGACGAAGGAGAACGCGGAGCAGTTGCTCGCACAGGGCGCCGGCGCCCCGCAGCCTGGCGGGGGTCAGCCCCCGCAGCAGGGCAATCCGTTCGCCGGCAAGCACCCGCAGGGGCCGCAGGGCGGCGGGCAGCCGCCGCAGAACCCGTACTAGTCCTGAACACGTACCGGTCCTGAACACGTACCGGTCCTGAAGGCGTACCGGTGAAGGCGGGCGCCAGCCGGTCCGCAGGGACCCTTCCTCAGGGCCGCCGGCCCCAGTCGGTGAGGTACGCGTCGATCTCGCCGCTCAGCCCTCTCTTGCCGGCCTCGTCCATGAAGGAGGCACGCACCGCGTTCTTCGCGAGCTCGGCGATGCCCGCGGCATCGAGGCTGAGCAGGCGGGCCGCGATGGCGTACTCGGTGTTCAGGTCCGTGCTGAACATGGGCGGATCGTCGCTGTTGATCGTGATGAGGACGCCGGCCTCGGCCATCTCCCGCACCGGGTGCTCGTCGAGGTCCTCGACGGCGCGGGTGGCGATGTTGGAGGTCGGGCAGACCTCCAGCGGGATCTGCCGCTCCGCGAGGTGTTCCAGCAGCCGGGGGTCCTGCGCCGCGCTGGTGCCGTGCCCGATGCGCTCTGCCCGCAGCGAGGTCAGGGCGTCCCAGATCGTCCCGGGCCCGGTCGTCTCGCCCGCGTGCGGCACGCTGCGCAGCCCCGCGGCGATCGCCCTGTCGAAGTACGGCTTGAACTGCGGGCGCGGGACGCCGATTTCGGGGCCGCCGAGCCCGAAGGAGATCAGGCCGTCCGAGCCCAGCTCGGTGGCGATGTGCGTGGTCTCCTCGGCCGCCGGCAGCCCCGCCTCACCCGGGATGTCGAAGGTCCAGCGCAGTACGACGCCCAGCTCCTTCTCCGCCGCGACCCGCGCGTCCTCGATGGCCTCCAGAAAGGCCTCGGCGGGTATGCCGCGGCTGGTGGAGCTGAAGGGCGTGACGGTCAGCTCCGCGTAACGCACCTGCTGACGGGCGAGGTCGCGGGCGATCTCGTACGTCAGCAGCCGTACGTCCTCGGCGTCCCGCAGCAGGTCGACGACCGACAGATAGACCTCGATGAAGTGCGCGAAGTCGGTGAAGGTGAAGAACTCCCGCAACGCCTCGGGGTCGTGCGGAACGCTGGAGTCGGGGTGCCTGGCCGCCAGTTCGGCGACGATCCGGGGTGAGGCCGAGCCGACGTGGTGGACATGCAGCTCGGCCTTGGGCAGCCCGGCGATGAATGCGTTGAGGTCGGACAACTGAGGCCTCCAGCGGGGGAAAGGTATCCGGATCATCGTATGCGGGGCGTTCCGCCGGACGAATAGCATGGCCACCGGACGAGGAACCCCAGGAGGGGACATGGCAGACGACACCGGACAGCCACGGCGGTCCGGCGACGAGGGGCACGATCCGTGGGCGCCTCCCCGGGAGGGGACCGCACCGGGCAGGGGGAGCATGGACCAGAACGACGAGGCCGGTAAGCACAATTCGGTGCACGAGCAGCCGACGATCACTTCGGGCAGCGGCGCCGCGGTGCCCCCTCCGGTTCCGCCCGCGCCCGGGGCGCCTCCGCCGGGCTCCGGCGGAGCGCCGGGCTCCGGTTTCGGATCTTCGCCGTACGCGGCCCCGTCGCCGTACGGGCAGGGCGGGCAGCGGTACGGACAGGGCGGCGCTGCCTACGGCCATCCGTCCCCGGCGCCTCAGCCCTACGGATACGGAGCGGGCCCGGGCCCCGGTTCAGTCCCGGGCCCGGGTCCCGGCGGCTTCGGCTGGCACGGTGCCCCGCCGTCCACCGGGAGGTCGGTCGCCTCGATGGTGCTCGGCATCATCGGTCTCGTGGCCGTGGCCACCTGCTGGGGGAGCTTCATCGCCATCTTCCTCAGCCCTCTCGCGCTGGCGCTCGGCCTCTCCGCGCGGCGCGCCGCCGACCGCGGCGAGATGGGCGCGCGCGGCCAGGCCGTGGCGGGTTTCGTGATGGGGATCATCGGCACGGTCCTGTCCGTGCTGTTCGTCGCCTTCCTCATCGTGATGCTGACGGTCTACAACGAGGAGTTCGGGAACTACGACTCCGATCCCGGCTCCGGCCCGGGAGACGGCGACTCCCTCGACGCGCGCAAGCGCGCGGCGGTGCTCGTGCTGCCCGGCGCTGCGGATCGTGGACTGTAACCGGGGGCGGGCTGCAGATTCCGTAGCGCAATCAAAAGGTGACGACGGAATCCCTTGTTGAATCGGGGCCGTCCTGTCAGGATCGGCGTTCAAACCAGCTGACGCACCGCCTTGGCAGGAGAGCCCGATGGTCCAGCGCTTCGACGTGTCCTCACGGTTCGCAGCGGGCGCGCAGTTCACCGCAGGCCGGCTCGGATCCGGATCCTCGGGGCGGACGCACACCGTCCTCGACCCGGCCACGGGCGAGGGCGTGCTCGGGTACGAACTGGCGGGCCCCGCCGACGTCGGCGCGGCCGTGGAGGCGGCCGGGCGGGCGCTGCCGGAGTGGGCGGGAGCGACCCCGGGCGAACGCTCGGACGCGATGCACCGCTGGGCGGCCCTGCTGCGGGAGCGCACCGGGGAGTTCGTGTACGCCGAGTCGCTGCAGTGCGGCAAGCCGCTGAAGCTCTCCGAGGAATTCGACGTACCGGGCTCCTTCGACAACGTCGCGTTCTTCGCGGGCGCCGCACGCCAGTTGCCGGGCGTCGCCGCAGCCGAGTACAGCGGCGACCACACCTCGTACGTGCGCCGCGAACCGCTCGGCGTCATCGGCTCGGTCGCGCCCTGGAACTACCCGCTGCAGATGGCCGCGTGGAAGATCCTCCCGGCCGTCGCCGCGGGCAACACAATCGTCCTCAAGCCCTCCGAACTCACCCCGCTGACCTCGCTGATGTTCGCCGAGGCGGCCTGCGAGGCCGGCATCCCGGACGGAGTGGTCAACATCGTCTCCGGCGCCGGTGCGGACGCCGGCGAGGCTCTGGTGGGACACACGTCCGTCGCGATGACCTCCTTCACCGGGTCGACCGCCGTCGGCAGGCGCGTGGCCGAGATCGCGACCGGCACCGTCAAACGGCTCCATCTGGAGCTGGGCGGCAAGGCGCCGTTCGTCGTCTTCGACGACGCCGATCTGGCGGCAGCCGTGCACGGGGCGGTCGCCGGAGCGCTGATCAACTCCGGCCAGGACTGCACCGCCGCGACCCGGGCGTACGTACAGCGGCCGCTGTACGAGGAGTTCGTCAGCGGCGTCGCCGGCCTGATGCGGGAGATACGGGTCGGCGACCCCTTCGCACCCGGCACCGATCTGGGCCCCCTCGTCTCGCACGCGCACCGCGACCGCGTCGCCGGATTCGTGGAGCGGGCACGCTCATACGCCACCGTCGTCACCGGCGGCGAGGCGCCCGGCGGTGAACTCGCCAAGGGCGCCTACTATCTGCCCACGCTCGTCACGGACGCACCCCAGGACAGCGAGATCGTCCAGCAGGAGGTCTTCGGGCCGGTGCTGACGGTGCTGCCCTTCGACGCCGACGACCAGGGCATCGCACTGGCCAACGACACCCCGTACGGGCTGGCCGCCTCCGCCTGGAGCCGCGACGTCTTCCGTACGGGCAGCGCGGCGCGCGAGATCCGGGCGGGCTGCGTCTGGATCAACGACCACATCCCGATCATCAGCGAGATGCCGCACGGGGGCTACAAGGCCTCCGGTTACGGCAAGGACATGTCCGCCTACTCCTTCGAGGAGTACACACAGCTCAAGCACGTCATGCAGGACACCACCGCACAGGCGCGCAAGGACTGGCACCGCACCGTCTTCGGCGACCGCTGACACCGCTCGCGGCGCCCCCGCACCCACCCGCACTTCCTTCCCCGTCCCTCAACCGGAAGGCAGCCCCGATGGACCTGGACCCGAAGCTGTACGAAGGCTTGCCGGAGCCCGTGCGCAAGGCCTGGGAACGGAGCCAGACCAGCGGACGCGCGGCCATGAGCCGCCGCCGGCTGCTGCGCCTCGGCCCCCTGGCCATGGGCGGCGCGGCGCTCGCCGCGTGCGGCATACCGCCCGCGGCGGGCAGCCGCGGCGGCGAACCCGAGGACACCCCCGACCACTCCAAGAAGGAGCGCGTCCTCAACTTCGCCAACTGGCCCCTCTACATCGACGTCGACGACAAGAACAAGAAGAAGCGCCCCACGCTGGACCGCTTCGAGCGGCAGCAGGGCATCAAGGTGAAGTACGTCGAGGACATCAACGACAACAACGAGTTCTACGGCAAGATCAAGCCGCAGCTCGCCGCCGGCCAGGACACCGGCCGTGACCTGGTGTGCCTCACGGACTGGATGGCCGGGCGCCTGATCCGCCAGGGCTGGGCGCAGCGTCTGGACCCCGCTCGTATGCCCAACGCGGTGGCCAACCTGGAGGACCGCTTCCGTACGGCCGCGCAGGACCCGGGGCGCCAGTACAGCTACCCGTGGGCGGGGATCGCCTGCGTCGTCGCGTACAACAAGAAAGCCACCGGTGGGAAGAAGGTCACCAGCGTCAGCCAGCTGCTGGAGGACGAGTCGCTCAAGGGCAAGGTGTCCATGCTCACCGAGATGACGGACACCGTCGGGATGACGATGCTGGACCTCGGCATCGATCCGGAGAAGTTCGACGGCGACGACTTCGACAGGGCCATCGCCCGGATACAGAAGGCCGTGGACCGCAAGCAGTTGCGACGCTTCAGCGGCAACGACTACATCGACGAGCTGAGTTCGGGCGACATCGCCGCATGTCTGGCCTGGGCCGGCGACATCGTGCAGCTGAAGCTCGACAACCCGGACATCGAATTCGCCATCCCGGAGAGCGGCTACCGCTTCGCTACCGACGACCTGCTCGTACCCGCCAAGGCACGGCACCGGGCGAACGCCGAGGAGTTGATCAACTACTACTACGACCCCAAGGTGGCCGCAGAACTGACCGCCTGGGTCAATTACATCTGCCCGGTCTCCGGAGCCAAGGCCGAGATGGAGAAGATCGACAAGGACCTCGCAGAGGACCCGCTGATCTTCCCCGATGCCAAGACCGCAGAGCGCGGAAAGGCCTTCCGGCCGATGTCCGACAAGGAACAGGCCCGCTACGAGAACAAGTTCGCCAAGCTCATCGGCGCCTAGGGGGCATCGGCCATGACGATCACGCTCACCGGAATCAGCAAGGTCTTCGGCGACTTCACCGCCGTGCATCCCCTGGACCTGACCATCCCTGAAGGCTCCTTCTTCGCGCTGCTCGGCGCCTCCGGCTGCGGCAAGACCACGACCCTGCGCATGATCGCCGGGCTCGAGGAGCCGACGGGCGGCAGCATCCGGCTCGGCGACGAGGACATCACCGGGCTGCCGCCGCACAAGCGCCCCGTGAACACCGTGTTCCAGAACTACGCCCTCTTCCCACACCTCGACGTGTCGGAGAACGTCGCCTTCGGGCTGCGCCGCCGCGGCATCACGTCCGTGCGCAAGCAGGTCGAGGAGATGCTGGAACTCGTCGAGCTGGGACCGCTGGCGGGACGCAAGCCGCGTCAGCTCTCCGGCGGGCAGCAGCAACGCGTCGCGCTCGCCCGCGCGTTGATCAACCGGCCGCAGGTGCTGCTGCTGGACGAGCCGCTCGGCGCGCTCGACCTCAAGCTGCGCCGGCAGATGCAGCTGGAGCTCAAGCGCATCCAGACGGAGGTCGGCATCACCTTCGTCCACGTCACGCACGACCAGGAGGAGGCCATGACGATGGCCGACACCGTGGCCGTCATGAACGCGGGACGCGTCGAGCAGCTCGACGCCCCCGACGCACTGTACGAGCGGCCGCGCTCCACCTTCGTCGCCAACTTCCTCGGCACCTCCAACCTCATCGAGGCGGAGATCACCGAGACCGAGGGGGAGTACCTGCTGCTCAAGGCCGTCGGCAACGACACCGCGCTGCGGCTGCCCGCGGAGCGGTGCGCGGTGGAGAACCCGCAGGCGGGCGGCAAGGTGCTCGTCGGCGTACGCCCCGAGAAGATCACGCTCGCGCATGCCGAGGACGCGGACACCGGCACCGGGAACGGCAGCGCGGACAACCGGCTCACCGGCCGCATACGCGACGCCGGATATCTCGGCGTCTCCATGCAGTACGTCGTCGACACCCCCGTCTGCCCGGAGTTCAGCGTCTACGAACAGAACGTGGAGCGTGACGCCCGTCTGGCGCCGGGCGCCGAGGTCGTCCTGCGCTGGCGGCCCGCGCACACCTTCGCGCTGGACGCCGCCCAGGACGCCGACGCCGGCACGGTGGAGGACTCGCTGTGACCGCGTCGACAGCTCCGGCATCCGCGGGCGCCCCGCCGCCGTCCGGGCCCGGGCCGCGCGGCTCCGGCCCTTCCGGTTCCTCCGGGGCGTCGGGCGGGGCCGTGGCAGACGTCACCGCGCGTCCCCGGCGCCGCCTCACGCCGTACTGGCTGCTGCTTCCGGCCGGGCTCTGGCTCGCCGTCTTCTTCGTCGCGCCGTTCTTCTACCAGGCCTCGACGTCCGTACAGAGCGGTTCGCTGGAGGAAGGCTTCCGCGTCACCTGGGACTTCACCAACTACACCGAGGCGCTGGCGACTTACGCCCCTCACTTCCTGCGCTCGTTCCTCTACGCCGCCGCGGCCACCCTGCTCTGCCTGCTCATCGGCTACCCCCTGGCGTACATGATCGCCTTCCGTGCGGGGCGCTGGCGCGGACTGCTCCTGGTGATGGTGATCGCGCCCTTCTTCACCAGCTTCCTCATCCGTACGCTCGCCTGGAAGACGATCCTCTCGGACTCCGGCCCGGTCGTGGGCGTACTGAAGTCGGTGCACATCCTGGACGTCACGAGCCAGCTGGGCCTGACCGGCGACGAGAGACTGCTGGCGACCCCGCTGGCGGTGGTGTGCGGACTGACGTACAACTTCCTGCCGTTCATGATCCTGCCGCTGTACAGCTCGCTGGAGCGGATCGACCTCTCGCTGCACGAGGCGGCACGGGATCTGTACGCGAGGCCGGCGACCGTCTTCCGGAAGGTCACCTTCCCGCTCTCCCTCCCCGGTGTGGTCGCGGGCACGCTGCTCACCTTCATCCCCGCCTCGGGCGACTACATCAACGCCCAGCTGCTCGGCTCGCCGAACACGCAGATGGTCGGCAACGCCATCCAGAAGCAGTTCCTCAACGTCCTCGACTACCCGGCTGCGGCCGCCATGTCGTTCATCCTCATGGCGATCATCCTGATCGCGGTCAGTGTCTATATGCGCAAGGCCGGAACGGAGGAACTCGTGTGATGAGCGCCCCAACCGTCCCCCCGTCAGCTTCCGCGCAGACCTCCCCGGCTCCAACGAGGAAGCCGGGCTCCGTGCCGCTGCGCTGGCTGCGCCGCAACGCCGTCGTCCTCGCGGGTGCGGCTTCGCTGGTCTATCTGCTGCTGCCCAACGTCGTGATCATGCTCTTCTCCTTCAACAAGCCGGCGGGCCGTTTCAACTACGAATGGCGCACTTTCTCCACCGACGCCTGGACCGACCCGTGCGGCGTCGCCGACATGTGCGGATCTCTCGGACTGAGCCTGCAGGTCGGCCTGTTGGCGACGGTGTTCGCCACCGCCTTCGGCACGTTCGCGGCGTTCGCTCTCGCCCGCTACCGCTTCCGCGGCAAGGGCACCGGCAACGCGCTGATCTTCCTGCCGATGGCGATGCCCGAGGTCGTCATGGGCGCCTCGCTCGGCACGCTCTTCCTGAACACACGGGTCGCCTTCGGCTTCGTCACCATCCTGATCGCACACATCATGTTCTGCCTGAGCTTCGTGGTCGTCGCGGTGAAGGCACGCGTGATGAGCATGGATCCGAGGCTGGAGGAGGCGGCGCGTGATCTGTACGCGGGGCCGCTGCAGACGTTCCTGCGGGTCACGCTGCCGCTGGCCGCTCCCGGCATCGCGGCGGGCGCGATGCTCAGCTTCGCCCTCTCCTTCGACGACTTCATCATCACGCAGTTCAACGCCGGCCCTTCTACGGTCACTTTCCCGATGTTCGTCTGGGGAGCGGCACAGCGCGGCGTCCCGGTGCAGGTGAACGTCATCGGTACGGCGATGTTCCTGATCGCGGTCGCGATCGTCCTCGGCGGCAGGATCGCAGCCGGCCGCCGGAGGAGGCAGGCGTGACGGCACGGCCCCACGGACCCGGGGCAGGCCCGGCGGCCGGGGAGCGGGAGTCCGAGGCCGTACGGTCGCTCGCGGGCGCGCGGCCCGTCCCGTTCTGGCTGGACGACCCGGAGCACCGCCCCGAGGCGCTGCCGGCCCTCGCGGGCGAGACGAAGTGCGACCTGCTCGTCGTCGGCGGCGGATACAGCGGCCTGTGGACGGCGCTCATCGCGAAGGAGCGCGACCCGTCCCACGACGTGGTGCTGCTGGAGGGCAAGGAGACCGGCTGGGCCGCCTCCGGCCGTAACGGCGGATTCTGCGACTCCTCCCTCACCCACGGCTTCGCAAACGGGCTCGCCCGCTGGCCCGACGAGATCGAGACCCTGGAACGCCTCGGCATGGCGAACCTCGACGCCATCGGGGAGGCCGTGCAACGCCACGGCATCGACTGCGACTTCGAACGCACCGGCGAAATCGAGACGGCGACCGAGCCGCACCAGGTGGCGGAGCTGCGCGAAGCCGCCGAGCAGGCACGGCGGCACGGGCTCGGCGACCGCGTGACCTTCCTGGACGGAGCCGCCGTACGCGAACAGGTCGACTCGCCCGCCTTCCTCGCCGGTCTGTGGTTCCGCCACAGCGTCGCCATGCTCAACCCCGCGAGGCTCGCCTGGGGGCTCAAGCGCGCCTGCCTGGCGGCGGGCGTGCGCGTCTACGAGTACACACCGGCGCGCGGCCTGACCGCCGCCGCCGACGCGGTGACGGTGGGCACCCCCTACGGACGCGTCCGCGCCCGGCGGGCCGCCCTCGCGACGAACGCCTTCCCGTCGCTGCTGCGGCGACTGCGCCCGTACATCGTGCCCGTCTACGACTACGCACTGATGACCGAGCCGCTGAGCGAGCGTCAGCGGGCCGCCGTGGGGTGGCAGGGACGGCAGGGGCTCGCGGACAGCGCCAACCACTTCCACTACTTCCGGCTCACCGCCGACGACCGCATCCTGTGGGGCGGCTACGACGTCCTCTACCACTACGGCAGCAGGATCGCCGCGGAGTACGAGCAGCGGCCCGAGACCTTCCGCAAGCTGGCCGGCCATTTCTTCGACACCTTCCCGCAGTTGAGGGGGCTGGGCTTCAGCCACGCCTGGGGCGGTGTGATCGACACGTGCTCGCGCTTCTCGCCGTTCTTCGGAACGGCGCACGGCGGACGGGTCGCCTACGCCGCCGGCTATACGGGGCTGGGCGTGGGCGCGACCCGCTTCGGCGCCGAGGTCATGCTCGACCTGCTCGGCGGTGAGTCCACGGAGCGTACGGAGCTGGAACTGGTCCGCAAGAAGCCGTTGCCGTTCCCGCCTGAGCCGGTGCGGTGGGCGGGCATCGCCCTGACGCAGTGGTCGCTGGCACGCGCCGACGCGCGAGGCGGGCGACGCAATCTGTGGCTGAAGGCGATGGACGCGACGGGCATGGGCTTCGACAGCTGAGCGCGGCCCCGAGCCTGCGCGCGAACACTGCGCCGCCTCGTGGGAGTTGAGATCTCCGCGGCAGACCTGTTCATGGGTTCCGAAGGCGGTTCCGCCGGGCCTCGCGGTCCGGCGGCGCCCGCGACCGCGGATACCCGCCGGACCCTCTTGCTGCGCCGGCCGCGTGTTTCCGGCCTCCGGCGCAGCGCGCTCAGGAGCGCGGAGGCGCTGGGGTGAGCCGGAGCGCCTGTGCGCCCGGCGGCGCCGCCGCGAAAGCCGCAGCCCGCCGCGCGGGCGAAGACGGCCCGGGCACTCGCGCTCTGCGGCCCGCGGCCCGTGTAACGCGTCGTCACTGGTGGGGCCGCTGAAACATGTGTAGACCTCTGCCCCCGCGTACCGCCTTGATGGCATGCTCCCCTCAACTACCCCCCACTGAGGAGCAGCTGAATGAGTATCAGGTGCAGATCGAGGGCCAGAGCCGTGGCGGTGACGGTGGCGCTGACGGCCACGGGGCTGCTGGCCGCCCCCGGAACGGCGGTCGCGGACGGGTCCCATGGGGCCGCGGTTTCGCGGATCGCCGCCGAGCCGGGAGCGTCGGCGGCCCCGGTCGAGGTCAGCCGTGACGGCTCCTCGGTGCGCACGGAGGCGAGCGAAACCAAGGCCTCCAAGACGCTCGAAGTGGAGTACCAGGTCCAGGAGACCGGCTACTGGTGCGGCCCCGCCGCGACCCGTATCGCCCTGTCCGCGCGCATCGGACCGCCCAGCCAGACCGACCTGGCGGCCCAGCTCGGCACCACCGAGAACGGCACCGACGACATCAAGCAGGTCACCGGCGTGCTCAACGCGAATCTCGGCGGCAGCGACTACGAGTCGAAGTACATGCCCGACGACCCGCCGTCGCAGGAACAGAAGGACGTGCTGTGGCAGGACATCGTCGGGGGCATCGACGGCAACTTCCCGCTCGTCACCAATATCGTCGCGCCGCCCGGCAACCAGCCTCCCGGCTATCCGCCGGACCAGACGATCTACCACTACTTCACGGTCATCGGCTATGACGACGCCAACAGGTCCGTGCTGATAGCGGACCCGGCCTCCTTCTCCGGCAACCAGATCTACTGGCTCTCCTTCGATCAGCTCGCGTCCCTCATCCCGCCGAAGGGCTACGCGGCCTGACGCGGTGACGGCGTCCCCTCGCCCCGTACGCCGGGCCGGGCCCTCCCGCCCCGGCCCCTACCCCCCTGTGGCCGGGGTCTTCCGGCCCGGCGTACGGCTTCTCCGCGGCGACTCGCGGGCGCTTCCCCGTCTTCGCGCTCTCCCGTCTTCGCGCCTCAACGCCTGCTCGGCCCGCTCGGCCCGCCCCGCCCGCTCCGCTTCGACGGCCCCGGATCCGACTTCGAGACCGACGGCTCACGCAGCCCGCGCAGAGTGACGGCGACCGCCCCCGTCAGCACCACCCAGCTGAGGCACCAGCTGGCCACCACGTCCAGCGGCCAGTGGTAGCCGCGCCACACCAGGCCCGCGCTGCACGCCAGGGTGAGCAGCGCGGCGGTGATGGGCAGCGGCCAGTACGGAGGCCGCCGGGCCGTCAGTGAGAAGAGCAGCGCCGCACCGCCGAAGGCGACGGCTGCCGTGGCGGTGTGACCCGACGGGTAGTAGTTGGTGCCGCCGGGCGGCCCGGGCCTGCCCAGCCACACCTTGACGACGCTGACCGCCAGGGCCGTTGCCGCCAGCGCCAGCCCCGCGTACACGGGCGGCAGCCAGTGGCGCGCACCTGGGCCGCCGTGTCCCCCTCGCCCGCCTCCCGTCACGGCCGCGTAGGTCATCGCTGCGGCGAGCACCGGCAGCGCGACGGCCAAGTTGCCCAGATCCGCGCAGAGTTCGGCCACCGGGGCGGGCGGGGAGGTGCGCTGCAGCGCGTCGCCCAGGCGCACATCCACCCCGACGAGGGGCCCGTCGACGGCGACCTGCCAGGTGACGAGGGCGAACAGCACGCAGCACAGCGCGCAGAGCGTGAGATGAAAAACCGACCGCCCCGGAACAGGGGGGAGAGTTCCGGAGCGGCCGTATCGACCGGCGGCATTCCGCGAGCCCCGGGGGGTGTGGAGCGAGCGGTCCCCCGATCGGTGAGGAGCGTGCGCCAGGGCACTACCCGGCCTGTCTTGGGGAGAGACGGGCTCGGGCCGGGAATCCGGAGTGGAGTTCCGAAGTACCCGAATACCGAAACCGTACGGCAGGTCAGCGGGGCCGGACAGCCGGATTACGTACCGGCCATCGGCCTCGCACACATTCTTCACGCCGAACGGTTTCCGCACCGTGCTTCACAGACCCGCGAGGGCGCCTTCCAGCACGTCGAGGCCCTCGTCGAGCAGGTCCTCGCCGATCACCATGGGCGGCAGGAAACGCATCACGTTGCCGTACGTGCCGGTGGTCAGCACCAGCAGCCCGTTCTCGTGGCAGGCCTTGGCGAGCGCGGCGGTGACCTGCGGGTCCGGCTCCTTGCCGCCGGGCTTGACCAGTTCGATCGCCAGCATGGCGCCGCGGCCCCGTACGTCCCCGATGACGTCGTACTGCTCGGCCAGCTTCTGCAGCCGCGGCTTCATGACCTCCTCGATGCGCTTCGCCCTGGCGGGCAGATCCAGCTCGCGCATCGTCTCGATGGAGCCGAGCGCGGCGGCGCAGGCCACCGGGTTGCCGCCGTAGGTGCCGCCGAGGCCGCCGACGTGCGGCGCGTCCATCATCTCGGCGCGACCGGTGACCGCCGCCAGCGGCATCCCGCCGGCGATGCCCTTCGCGGTGGTGATCAGGTCCGGGACGATGCCCTCGTCCTCGCAGGCGAACCACTGGCCCGTACGGCAGAAGCCGGACTGGATCTCGTCCGCGACGAAGACGATCCCGTTGTCCTTCGCGAACTGCGCGAGGCGCGGCAGGAAGCCCTTCGCGGGCTCGATGAAGCCGCCCTCGCCGAGCACCGGCTCGATCAGGATCGCCGCGACGTTCTCCGCACCGACCTGCTTGCTGATCTGGTCGATGGCCTGGGCCGCGGCCTCCTCGGCGCAGTTCTCGGGGCCGGTCAGCCAGCGGTAGGGATAGGCGACGGGCATCCGGTACACCTCGGGCGCGAAGGGGCCGAAGCTGTGCTTGTACGGCATGTTCTTCGAGGTCAGCGCCATCGTGAGGTTCGTACGGCCGTGGTAGCCGTGGTCGAAGACGACGACGGCCTGACGCTTGGTGTACGCACGTGCGATCTTGACGGCGTTCTCAACGGCCTCGGCGCCGGAGTTGAACAGCACGCTCTTCTTGGCGTGGTCGCCGGGGGTGAGCCGGGCGAGCTCCTCGCAGACCTCCACGTACGGCTCGTACGGCGTGACCATCACACAGGTGTGGGTGAACTGGGCGAGCTGCGCGCTCGCGCGGCGCACCACCGCTTCGGCGCTGTTGCCGACGCCGGTCACGGCGATTCCGGAACCGAAGTCGATGAAGGAGTTGCCGTCGACGTCCTCCAGGACGCCGCCGCCGGCACGCTTGGCGAAGACGGGCATCACGGTGCCGATGCCGTCGGCCACCGCGGCCTGCTTGCGGGCCATCAGTTCCTGGGACTTCGGCCCCGGGACGGACGTGACGACTCGGCGCTCCTGGGGGAGGGCAGGGCCACCGGACATTTCCGTCATCGTGCTCATAGCGCTCTCTCTCAGGACGAAGGGGTCTGCACGTCCTTCGCAGGCTAGAGGCCGGGACGAGGGCGGGACATGCACCGGTGCGGAGAAGTGCCCGTGTCGTGTTGGCCGTCACGGCTATAGGCACGGAGGTGCGGTAACCGGCCGTACGCGACGGTCACGGCCGCCCGTCGGGCCGCCCTGGGTGGGTCAACTCCCTCCTCCGGCGGCTAGATTGGGACCGGGAGCAGGGACCAGGGACCAGGGCGCCGTGACGAGGCGGGACCCACCGGCCGGGCAAGGGTAGAGGCAGTACATGGACATGGAGTCTCCGCACCGGGGGCAGCGTGCGGACAGCGCACAGGGTTCGCAGGGGGAGCCCGGCACCGGGTTGCCCCGCCAGGGGAGCGCGCAGGACCGTGAGGCGGCCGACGGCCGGCCGCCCGCCGAGCAGGCGCCCCCGCAACCGCCCCGGCAGGCGCCCCGGCAGACGTCCCCGCGTCCGCCTAGTGACCCGCCGCGGCCGGCCGAGCCGCCCAGGCCCGCGCGCGCACCCGGCGCCAGTCACCGGCTCGCCGACTGGCTGCGCACCCCGCGCCCCGAGGCCGAGCCGGGCATCTGGCGGCACGGCTACCGGCCCCTGCCGGAACAGGACCCGGGCCGGGTCCCCACGCGTCAGCTGCTCGGCGGTGCGCTGGTCTCGTTCCTCATCGCCTGGCTGATCTGGTCGCTGCTCACCAACGGCTATCTGGGCCAGTACTACATGTGGCCCCTGTTTGCGGTGATGCCCGACTCCGCGGGGGAGGGCGCACGCGGAGTCGCCGTGATCGTCTACTCCGCCCTCATCATCGCCGCCCTCGCCGTCGTCTTCGGACGGCTGGGCCACTGGCCGGAGCTGGCCCGCCGGGCGCGTGCACGCCTCACCGGCAGGGGCAGCTCGCGCAGGAGGGCGGAGAGGCGCGCCGGCGCCGTGCCTCCGGTCCCGGCTCCCGCGCCCGAGTCCGACCCCGTCGAGTGGCCGGATCTGCGCGCCCACGGTGCCGGAAGCGCCGCCGATCTGCTCGCCTCCGAGGTGCGCGACGGCCGCATGAACGACGTCGACCACGCCCGTATCCACCGCGCATGGGAGTCCGTACGTACGCGCCCGGGCCGGCTCCCCGCCTTCGTCGAGACCGTGCTCGCGCACGGGGCGGGGGCCTGCGTGCATCCTTCGGGCCGCCGCGACCTTCCGCACGGCCGGTCCGCACGGCACGACCTGAGCGTCGGTCAGGTCCGCATCGGCACCGCCGCCGACAGCGAACGGAACCCACTGGGCTACCGGGGCGCCGGCATGGCCCTGGAGCCGTCGCTGCTGGGCACCTCGGCGCTCGCCGTCGGACCGCCCGGCTCGGGTAAGACCCAGCGCCTGGCCCGGCCCGTGACCGAATCCCTCTGCTTGCAGGCACTCGCAGGACAGGCCGCCGTCGTGGCGGTGACGGCACACGGTGAGCGGCTCGCGCCGGACGAGTCCTTCGACGTCGTCGTGCGCGTCGGCCACTCCGGCTCCTCGCACGATCTGGACCTCTACGGCGGTACGCACGACCCCGACGAGGCCGCCGGCATGCTCGCGGAAGCGCTCGTCGGAGATCTGACCGAGGCGCTCCCCGGCGGTGACAGCCGCCGCGCCGCGACGGCGCTGGCGCAGCTCATCGGTCCCTTCCGTGCCGTGCACGGCCGCTTCCCCGCGGTACCGGAGCTGCGTGAGCTGCTGGACGGCTCCGCCTCCGCGCTCGACGAGCTGCGCACCGCTCTCGAGGACGCCGGGCTGGCCGCGCAGCTTCGCGAACTCGACGCGTACGGACGGCAGTCGGGCCGCGCCGGCGACGCCCCGGCGCTTCTTGCGGACCGCATCGCGCTGCTGGACAGGCCCGCTTTCTCCGGCTTCTTCGTGCCCGAGGGCGCCGACGGCCCGGCCGGCGAAGGCAGCGGGGTGCCGTCCCCCCGGCCGTTCTCGCTGCGTGCCCTGGAGAAGCCCCTCCGCGTCCGCATCGATCTGCCCGGCAGCGGCCACGCGGAGGCGTCGCGGATCCTCGCGCGGCTCGTGCTCGCCCAGTTCACCGAGTGCGCGGCCGCACGCGAGGACCAGTCACTCTTCGCGGGCCTCGTCCTCGACGACGCGGCCCAGACCGTCACCCCGCAGGCACTGCGCGGCCTGCAGCGGGTCCGCTCCGCGCACGGCGGCGTGCTGCTCACGCTGCGCGCGCTGGACGACGTACCCGCGCGGCTGCGCGGTCCGCTGCTGGGCGCGGTCGGCTGCCGGATGGTGTGCGCGGGCGTCACTCCGTGGGACGCCGAGCACTTCGCGGAGGTGTGGGGCACGGAGTGGGTCGAGACCCGCGACGTCACCAACCGCCAGCTCGTCTCCGATGAGCCGCTCACCAAGATGATGCACGCGGTGCGCAGGCTGGCCACGGGCAGGCACGTCACCGCCGAGTCGGTGACCGTACGAAGGGTCCAGCGCGAGCGCTGGTCCGCCTCCGACCTCGCCAACGATCTGCCGCCCGGGCACGCTGTGTTGTCGCTGACCACGGTCCGTGGGAAGCGGACGCCGCCGATCCTGGCGGAGCTGGGGGAGTGAGTACGGTAATGGTTTCGGGAATGACCGAAATGAGCCGGGCGCCTGTACCGTGAGGCTTGTTATGCCACCCACTCTTGCCTCGCTCGTACAGCACTCCGCACTCCGGCTGGCCGTGCTCACCGGGCAGGACAGGCTGGACACCGATGTGCGCTGGGCGCACGCGAGCGAGCTGGCGGACCCGACCCCTTATCTGGACGGCGGCGAACTGCTGCTCGTCACGGCCCTGAAGCTGGACGCCGAGGACCCGGAGGCCATGCGCGCCTACGTGGACCGGCTCACCGAAAAGGGCGTGGTCGGACTGGGCTTCGCCGCGGGGGTCAACTACGAGAAGGTGCCGGACGCGCTCGTCGAGGCGTGCCGCGAGGCCGGGCTGCCGCTGCTCGAAGTGCCGCGCCGTACGCCCTTCATCGCCATCAGCAAGGCGGTCTCCGCCGCCATAGCGGCCGAGCAGTACCGCGCTGTCACTGCCGGTTTCGAGGCGCAGCGCGAGATGACCCGGGCGGCCCTGTCGCAGGAAGGCCCGGCGGCTCTGCTCACCAAGCTCGCCTCGGAGGTGGCCGGTTGGGCCGCGCTGTACGACGCCTCCGGTGCCATGGTCGCCACCGCGCCGGCGTGGGCCGTCCGCCGTGCCGCCCGCTTCGTCGCCGACGCCGAGCGGCTGCGCGACCGGCCGGCACCGGCGAGTGCCGTGGTCAGCGGATCGGACGCCGGTGACGACCGCGTCGAGCTGCAGTCGGTCGGCAGCGGGCGGCGCGCGAAGGCCGTGCTCGCGGTCGGTACGGCGGCTCCGCTCGGCACCGCCGAGCGCTATGCCGTGCACTCCGCGATCGCGCTGCTGACACTGACGATGGAGCGGTCGAGAGCGCTTCAGGAAGCCGAACAGCGCCTCGGCGCCGCGGTGATGAGAATGCTGCTCTCCGGCGAGGCCGACCATGCGCGTGCCGTCGCCGGATGCCTGTACGGCGGGCTGCTGGACGCCCCGATGCGGGTCATCGTGGCCGAGCCGGCCGCCGGCCCCTCGTCCCGCGGGCGTGCGAACGGGCAAGCAGGGCAAGCCGGTCAGGCGGCGGCCGCGGCCGCGGTGAACGGACGCGGTCCGGGGGGCGGCAACCTGCCCGTCGTGACCGTCACCGAGTCCTCGGCCGTGCCGGTGCCCGTTCCGGACGGTCTCGCAGAGGACCTGCCCGGGCCCCTCGAACAGCTCGCCGACCTCATCGAGACGGCCGCCGCGCGCAGCGGCGAGGCGGTCCTCGTCGTGCCGGACGGCAGCCGTCTCGTCGTACTCGCCTCCGACGGCGGAGCCGCGGTCGCGGCGTGCGCTCAGTACGCGTCGGCCTGCGCCGAGGCGGTGGGCGCCTCCGGCCCCGGCGGCTCCCGTACAGCGGGCGGTGCTTCGTCGTCCGCCTCCGAGGACGCACTCGTCATCGGGGTCTCTGCGCCGGCCGGGCTCGCGGCGGCCGCAGTCGCCTTCAAGCAGGCCGACCAGGCGCTGTCGGTCGCCCGCCGCCGTGGCGCTCCGCTCGTCGAGCACGAGGACGTGGCCGCCGGCTCGGTGCTGCCGCTGCTCGCCGACGACGCCGTACGCGCCTTCGCCGACGGTCTGCTGCGTTCGCTCCGCGATCACGATGCGAACGGCAGGGGCGATCTCGTCGCGTCGCTGCGGGCCTGGCTCTCGCGGCACGGTCAGTGGGACGCGGCCGCCGCCGACCTGGGCGTGCACCGGCACACCCTGCGCTACCGGATGCGGCGGGTCGAGGAGATCCTCGGGCGTTCCCTCGACGATCCGGACGTACGCATGGAGCTGTGGCTGGCCCTGAAGGCGACGGGCTGACGGGCACGAGGAACGGGCCGGCCAGGCCAGGTCTCCGTGACAAACCGGTGTGTGCCGAGCGGCGACTGCTACGCGCCGGACAAGAAGGACAGGTCTTCGCAGGCCCTACCGTTGGCAGAAGAGCCGACGAGTGCGGCCCGGCACTGATCACGGCCGTCAGCCACTCGTCATCTCTCACGTGTCATCTCTCGTGCATTCATCTGATCCCGCGAATTCCGAAGGGCGGCTCCGCAGTGACGACAGCGACTTCCCCGCACGCGTTCTGGCTCGCCGGGCGTGAGGCCACCGGCGACGCCACGCTCGATGTCACCTCGCCCTGGGACGGCCGGCTCGTCGGAAGCATCAGCCTTCCCACCGCGGCCCAGGTCGAGGAGGCCGTGGCCGCCGCTGCCGCCGTCGCCGGCGAGTTCTCCGCGACTCCCGCGCACGTACGCGCCGCCGCCCTCGACCACGTCACGAACCGCGTGCGCGAGCGCTCCGAGGAGATCGCCACGCTGATCTCGGCGGAGAACGGCAAGCCGATGAAGTGGGCGCGCGGCGAGGTCGGCCGGTGCGTCTCCGTCTTCCGGTGGGCGGCCGACGAGGCCCGCCGCTTCAACGGCGGCGAGGCGCAGCGGCTGGATTCCGACGCCGGCGGCACGGGACGTCTGGCCTACACCCGGCGCTTCCCGTACGGACCGGTGCTCGGCATCGCGCCCTTCAACTTCCCGCTCAACCTGTGCGCCCACAAGGTCGCGCCCGCGCTCGCCGTCGGCACGCCGATCATCCTCAAGCCCGCCCCGGCCACGCCCCTGTCGGGGCTGCTGATCGGCGAGCTGCTCGCGGAGACGGACCTTCCGGCCGGCTCGTGGTCCGTGCTGCCCGTGCCGAACGACCGGATGCCCGAGCTGGTCCAGGACGAGCGGTTGCCGGTCGTCTCCTTCACCGGCTCCGCGCCCGTCGGCTGGTCCATCCTCGACTCCGCCCCGCGCAAGCGCGTCACCCTGGAGCTCGGCGGCAACGGCGCGGCGGTCGTGCTGGGCGACTTCTCCTCCGAGGAGGACCTGGACTGGGCGGCGCAGCGCATCGCCACCTTCTCCAACTACCAGGGCGGCCAGTCCTGCATCTCCGTACAGCGTGTGATCGCCGACTCCTCCGTCTACGACCGTCTGGTGCCCAAGGTCGTCACCGCGATCGAGGCGCTGCGCACGGGCGACCCGTCCGACCCGGCCACCGACGTCGGACCGCTGGTGAGCGAGGACGCGGCCAAGCGCGTCGAGTCCTGGGTCGAGGAGGCCGTCTCGCGCGGCGCGAAGCTGCTCACGGGCGGCGAGCGCGAGGGCGCCACGTACGCGCCGACGGTGCTGGAGAACGTCCCCGCGGACACGCAGATCGGCTGCGAGGAGGTCTTCGGGCCGGTCATGTCGCTGACGAAGGTCGAGGGCGAGGAGGAGGCCTTCGCCGCGGCCAACGACTCCAAGTACGGCCTTCAGGCAGGCCTGTTCACGCACGACATCCAGGCCGCGTTCCGTGCCCACCGTGCGCTGGAGATGGGCGGCGTCATCGTCGGCGACGTCCCGTCCTACCGCGCCGACCAGATGCCCTACGGCGGCGCCAAGCAGTCGGGCGTGGGCCGCGAGGGCGTGCGCTTCGCGATGGAGGACTACACCTACGAGCGCGTGATGGTGCTGACGGGCCTGGATCTGTAGCGCCGGCTCCCGCGCGTCGGTCTTCGGGCACAGGCGCAGGAACGTACAGGGCGAGGGTCGCCGCGGCTCACGAAGCGAGCCCCGGCGACCGCCCGTACCGCTTCCGCTCAGATGCCGGCGAGGTCTCCGGCGAAGACGACCATCTGATCGATGCGTTCGTCCCGCAGGTGCACCATGTCGGTTCCCGTCAGCAGCAGTTGGCCCGCCTCGTTGTGGTAACTCCAGCTGTAGCGCGCCCACTCGCCGGGGGCGTCCACCACTGTCGTACGGGTCACCCTCCCCGGGCCTTCCGGGTGGGCGCGGAGCTCGTTGATGAAGTTCTCCACGGCCTCGACGCCGACGCTGCGTCCCAACGGCCCCCAGAAGACGACGTCCTGCGTGAGCGCGCGCGACAGCAGTTCGGTCACATAGGCCTGGTTGGACGCGTTGAAGGCGGCGAGGAAGATGTCTACAGCGTCTTCGCCGGGTTCGACCTGCATGCCTCTGTCCTATCAGAAGGATGCTCCCCGCACAGGGCCGAGGAGCGCCGCCGCTGCCGCCGTAGGCTGGTGTCCGCTGCCACGGAACGGGTCACCGGAGAGAGTGAGCAGAGTTGTTCGTCTTTGCGCACATCAGCGACGTGCACATCGGGCAGGACCGCGGCGACGGGGGCTCCCGCGCGCGGGAGCGCACGGAGCGTGTGCTTCGCTATCTCGACGCGCTGCCCGGCGAGCTGGACGCGGTGATCCTCACCGGCGACGTCACCGACCACGGCACACCGCAGGAGTACGAGGAGGCCGCGAAGCTGCTCGACGGCTCCCGGCACACGCCGCTGCACTGCCCTGGCAACCACGACGTACGCGGGCCCTACAGGCAAGCGCTGCTCGGCGGCGACCCCGCCGACCCGGCCGACCACTCACCGGTCAACCAGCTCCACGTCCTGCCCGGTGCCACCTTCGCGATGTGCGACAGCAGCATCCCGGGCCGTGGCGAGGGCCGGCTCGACGACGCGACTCTCGCGTGGCTCGACACCGCCCTGGCCGGGGCGCCACGGGACAGGCCCGTCTTCGTCTGCTTCCACCATCCGCCGCTGCCGCTGCACGGCCAGTACGTCGACCCCATCCGGCAGTTCGGGGAGGACCGGCTCGCGGCCGTACTGGAACGGCACGCGCACGTGACGGCGCTGCTGTGCGGCCACAGCCACACGCCTGCGGTCACGTCCTTCGCCGGCTTGCCCCTCGTCGCCGCCCCCGGAGTGGTCTCCACCCTGAAGATGCCGTGGGAGGGCGAGCAGGACGGGCCGATCGACTACGCCCTGCCCCCGATGTTCGCGTTCCACATCCACGACGACGAGGGCCGCCTGACGACGCACTTCCGCGCGGTCCCCTGAGCGGCCCCGCGGCCGGCGCCCCGCGGACGGGAACCGCGCACGCCGAGCCGCCCGGCGCCCGCGCGGCGAACCTGCTGCCGGGACCCTGGTACGCATCGGATGAATCGGGTACATACGAGCGAGTAGCACCGGCCGGTAGTGCGCGCCGTCACAGGGCGCCGCACGGCGTTCCCTGTCCCTACCACGCGGCGAGATGAGTGAGATGACTGTCTCCGAGCGCGAAGCCCGAGAAGTAGCCGAGGCCGCACGCGAACAGGACTGGCGCAAGCCCAGCTTCGCCAAGGAAATGTTCCTGGGCCGCTTCCGGCTGGACCTGATCCACCCCCACCCCGAACCTCCCGCCGAGGACGTACGGCGCGGCGAGGAGTTCCTCACCAAGCTGCGCGACTTCTGCGAGGCGACGATCGACGGCGCCCGGATCGAGCGCGAGGACCGCATCCCCGACGAGGTCGTCACGGGGCTCAAGGACATCGGTGCACTCGGCATGAAGGTCGGCCCCGAATACGGCGGTCTCGGCCTCACGCAGGTCTACTACAACAAGGCGCTGGCCATGATCAGCAGCGCCAGCCCCGCGGTCGGAGCGCTGCTCTCCGCCCACCAGTCGATCGGGGTGCCGCAGCCGCTGAAGATGTTCGGCACGCAGGAGCAGAAGGACACCTTCCTGCCGCGCTGCGCCCGTACCGACATCTCCGCGTTCCTGCTCACGGAGCCCGACGTCGGCTCGGACCCGGCACGGCTGGCGACCACGGCGGTCCCGGACGGCGACGACTACGTCCTCGACGGCGTGAAGCTGTGGACGACCAACGGCGTCGTCGCCGACCTGCTCGTCGTCATGGCCCGAGTGCCGAAGTCCGACGGCCGCAAGGGCGGCATCACGGCCTTCGTCGTCGAGGGCGGCTCCGAGGGCATCACCGTCGAGAACCGCAACACCTTCATGGGACTGCGCGGCCTGGAGAACGGCGTCACCCGCCTCCATCAGGTCCGAGTCCCGGCGGCGAACCGCATCGGCAAGGAGGGCGACGGGCTCAAGATCGCGCTCACCACCCTCAACACCGGGCGGCTCTCGCTGCCGGCCACCTGCGTCGGCGCCGGCAAGTGGTGTCTCAAGGTCGCCCGCGAGTGGGGCGAGGCACGGGTGCAGTGGGGCCGTCCGGTCGCCAAGCACGAGGCCGTCGGCAGCAAGATGTCCTTCATCGCCGCGACGACCTTCGCGCTGGAGGCCGTCCTCGACCTCTCCAGCCAGATGGCCGACGAAGAGCGCAACGACATCCGTATCGAGGCCGCGCTGGCCAAGCTGTACGGCAGCGAGATGGCCTGGATCATGGCCGACGAACTGGTGCAGATCCGCGGCGGACGGGGCTACGAGACCGCCGAGTCGCTCGCGGCGCGTGGCGAACGCGGCGTACCGGCCGAGCAGTTGCTGCGCGATCTGCGCATCAACCGCATCTTCGAAGGCTCGACGGAGATCATGCATCTCCTCATCGCCCGTGAGGCCGTCGACGCCCACCTGGCGGTGGCGGGCGATCTGATCGACCCGGACAAGACGCTCTCCGACAAGGGCCGCGCCGCCATGGCCGCGGGCGGCTTCTACGCACGCTGGCTGCCCAAACTCGTCGCGGGCCCCGGCCAGTTGCCGGGGACGTACGCCGACTTCGGCGAACTGGCCGTGCATCTGCGCTACGTGGAGCGCACCTCGCGCAAGCTCGCCCGCTCCACGTTCTACGCCATGTCGCGGTGGCAGGGACGCATGGAGACCAAGCAGGGATTCCTGGGGCGCATCGTCGACATCGGTGCGGAGCTGTTCGCGATGAGCGCGGCGTGCGTACGGGCGGAGAAGCTGCGCCGCGACGCCCTGAGCAGCGGGCCCGACGGCAGGGCCCCGTACCAGCTGGCCGACGTCTTCTGCAGGCAGTCGAAGGTGCGCGTGGAGGAACTGTTCGAGCGGCTCTGGCACAACACCGACGACCTGGACCGCAAGGTCGTCAGCGGCATCCTCGACGGTGCGTACACCTGGCTGGAGGAGGGCGTCATCGACCCCTCGTCCGAGGGGCCGTGGATCTCGGACGCCGTACCCGGGCCTTCGACGAAGAAGAACGTGCACAGGCGCATCACCTGACGCCTGGCGCACCCTGACGAGCCTTCGCCACCCGACGGACCGGCAGGTCCGGCGCGGGAGGGGGTGGGCGCCCGGCGCGGAATCACACGCCGGGCGCCCGCGGCGGCCGCATGCGCGTCTGGCGGGCGCCGGGGCGGAGCCGGTGGACGCGGCGGTCCGAGTAGCCGTCAGAATGGGTTCATGACCGAATCCCTCGCTGATCCGCACCTGCGGTCCGCCGGCCCGCCGAGTGTGCCGGAAGGGCCGCGCGACATCGTGATCCTCGGATCGACCGGCTCCATCGGCACCCAGGCAGTCGATGTCGTACTGGCCAACCCCGGCCGGTTCCGGGTCACCGGACTGTCCGCCGCGGGCGGCCGGCTGGAGCTGCTGGCCGGGCAGGCGCACCGGCTTCAGGTGCGGACCGTCGCCGTCGCCCGTGAGGACAAGGTCGGGCTGCTGCGCCAGGCCCTGCGCGCCGAGTACGGGCCGGGGGAGCCGATTCCCGAGGTGCTCGCCGGGCCGGACGCGGCGACCGAACTGGCGGCGAGCGAGTGTCACACGGTGCTCAACGGCATCACGGGCTCCATCGGCCTGGCGCCGACCCTCGCGGCGCTGGAGGCGGGCCGGATGCTGGCCCTGGCGAACAAGGAGTCGCTGATCGTCGGCGGTCCGCTGGTGCGGGCGCTGGCCGCCCCCGGCCAGATCGTCCCCGTGGACTCCGAGCACTCCGCGCTCTTCCAGGCCCTGATGAGCGGCACGCACGCGGAGGTGCGCAAGCTGCTGGTCACCGCCTCGGGGGGCCCGTTCCGCGGACGCAGCAAGGCCGAACTGGCCGACGTCACGCCCAAGGAGGCGCTGGCACACCCGACCTGGGACATGGGCCCGGTGATCACCGTCAACTCGGCGACCCTCGTCAACAAGGGCCTGGAGGTCATCGAGGCCCATCTCCTCTACGACGTCCCCTTCGAGCGGATCGAGGTCGTCGTGCACCCGCAGTCGGCCGTGCATTCGATGGTGGAGTTCGCCGACGGCTCGACCATGGCCCAGTGCGGCCCGCCTGACATGCGGCTGCCGATCGCACTCGGCATCGGATGGCCGGAGCGGGTACCGGACGCCGGGCCGGTCTTCGACTGGTCGCGTGCGATGTCCTGGGACTTCTTCCCGCTGGACGCCGATGCGTTCCCCGCCGTGCCGCTCGCCTTCCAGGTCGGCGGCTCGGGAGGCACAGCGCCGGCCGTCTACAACGCCGCGAACGAGGAGTGCGTGGAGGCGTTCTTGAGCGGAAGGCTGCCGTTCCCCGGCATCGTGGATACGGTTGCCGCTGTGGTCGAGGAGCACGGGACCCCCCGCGCGGCGGCGTTGACGCTCGACGATGTCCTCGACGCGGAGACCTGGGCGCGCAAGCGCGCCCGTGAACTGGCGACGGCAGCAGCGGAGGCCCGCGCATGACGACCTTCATGACGATTCTGGGCATAATCGTCTTCATCGTCGGTCTGCTCTTCTCCATCGCCTGGCACGAGCTGGGGCACCTGTCGACGGCGAAGATGTTCGGCATCCGTGTACCGCAGTACATGGTCGGCTTCGGCCCGACGATCTTCTCGCGTCGCAAGGGGGACACGGAGTACGGCCTGAAGGCGGTGCCCCTCGGCGGCTACATCCGCATGATCGGCATGTTCCCGCCCGGCGAGGACGGGACGCTGCGCCAGCGCTCCACCTCTCCGTTCCGCGGCATGATCGAGGATGCCCGCGCCGCGGCCTTCGAGGAGCTGAAGCCGGGCGACGAGAAGCGGCTGTTCTACACGCGGGCGCCCTGGAAGCGCGTCATCGTCATGTTCGCCGGGCCGTTCATGAACCTGATCCTCGCCGTCGTGATCTTTCTGGTCGTGCTGATGTCCTTCGGCATCAACACCCAGACCACCACCGTCTCCTCCGTCTCCAAGTGCGTGATCCCGGCGTCAGCGAAGTCCGACAAGTGCCCGGCCGACGCCAAGGACTCGCCGGCCAAGGCGGCCGGCATGCTGCCCGGCGACAAGATCGTCGCCTTCGACGGCAGGCCCGTCACCGAATGGGGCACCCTCCAGCAGGCGATTCGTGACACCACGGGGCCCGCGACCATCACCGTGCAGCGTGACGGCGACCGCAAGACGCTCCAGGCCGACCTGATCCCGAACAAGGTCGCCAAGTCCGACGGCCGCGGCGGCTATGTCGAGGGCGAGTACGTCACGGCCGGCTTCCTCGGCTTCACCCCGGCGAGCGGAGTGATCCCGCAGACCTTCCCGCAGTCCGTCGACCGGATGAGCGACATGATGGTCCAGGGCGTGGAGGCACTGGTCGCGCTTCCCTCCAAGGTCCCCGACCTGTGGAACGCCGCGTTCGACGGGGGCGAGCGCAAGCAGGACTCCCCGATGGGCGTCGTCGGCGCGGCCCGGGTCGGCGGCGAGGTCTTCTCGCTCGACATCCCGCCGACGCAGCGGGTGGCGACGATGCTCTTCCTCGTCGCGGGCTTCAACCTGTCGCTGTTCCTCTTCAACATGCTGCCGCTGCTGCCCCTGGACGGCGGCCACATCGCGGGCGCCCTGTGGGAGTCCGTACGGCGGGCCTTCGCCAAGGTCTTCCGGCGGCCCGACCCCGGTCCCTTCGACGTGGCGAAGCTGATGCCCGTCGCGTATGTCGTCGCGGGGATCTTCATCTGCTTCACGCTGCTCGTATTGGTCGCCGACGTGGTCAACCCGGTGAGACTCGCGGGATAGGCCGGGGCCAGGGGTTGCCCGAGCCTGGCCCGGGGGGCCCGGCGGAAGATGGCGGCCCGTGTCATCCGGGCGGGTTTTGGCCCGGTATGTACGCTTCCGCCGGTTACCGGGAGAGGGATGTGCTCGTACGGGTGACGGTGCCGTAATCTCGGGGCCTGGAGCCCGTCGATCTATCGGGACTTCTCGATCCATACCTTGGGGTTGCACGCCTGATGACAGCGACAGCGATTTCGCTCGGAATGCCGGACGTACCGACCAAGCTGACCGACCGCCGCAAGAGCCGGAAGATCCAGGTCGGTCCGGTGGCTGTCGGCGGCGACGCACCGGTGTCCGTACAGTCGATGACCACGACCCGCACGGCCGACATCGGTTCGACGCTCCAGCAGATCGCCGAGCTCACCGCGTCCGGCTGCCAGATCGTGCGAGTGGCCTGCCCCACGCAGGACGACGCCGACGCGCTGGCCACCATCGCCTCCAAGTCGCAGATCCCCGTGATCGCCGACATCCACTTCCAGCCGAAGTACGTCTTCGCAGCGATCGACGCGGGCTGCGCCGCCGTCCGCGTCAACCCGGGCAACATCAAGCAGTTCGACGACAAGGTCAAGGAGATCGCCCGGGCCGCCTCCTCGGCCGGCACCCCCATCCGTATCGGCGTCAACGCGGGCTCGCTCGACAAGCGGCTGCTGCAGAAGTACGGGAAGGCCACCCCGGAGGCGCTCGTCGAGTCGGCGCTGTGGGAGTGCTCCCTGTTCGAGGAGCACGGCTTCCGCGACATCAAGATCTCGGTCAAGCACAACGACCCCGTCGTCATGATCAACGCCTACCGGCAGCTCGCCGCGCAGTGCGACTATCCGCTGCACCTCGGCGTCACCGAGGCGGGCCCCTCCTTCCAGGGCACGATCAAGTCCTCCGTCGCCTTCGGCGCCCTGCTGTCGGAGGGCATCGGCGACACCATCCGAGTCTCGCTGTCGGCGCCGCCCGCCGAGGAGTGCAAGGTCGGCATCTCGATCCTGGAGTCGCTCGGCCTGCGCCAGCGCCGCCTGGAGATCGTCTCCTGTCCGTCCTGCGGCCGGGCCCAGGTGGACGTCTACAAGCTGGCCGACGAGGTGACCGCCGGGCTGGAGGGCATGGAGGTCCCGCTCCGGGTCGCCGTCATGGGATGCGTCGTCAACGGCCCGGGTGAGGCCCGCGAGGCGGATCTCGGTGTCGCCTCCGGCAACGGCAAGGGGCAGATCTTCGTCAAGGGCGAGGTCATCAAGACCGTCCCGGAGTCCAAGATCGTCGAGACGCTGATCGACGAGGCGATGAAGATCGCGGAGAAGATGGAAGCGGACGGGGTCGCATCGGGCGAACCGCAGGTCGCCGTCGGCGGCTGAGCGCCCCCCGCCACCGCCGCAGCCGTCCGCGTACGTACGCATCCGGCCCCGTTGCCCGCCCGGCACGGGGCCGGAGGTACGCCCGGCCGGTGCGGGGTACAGTCGGAAGAGCGCCCGCTCCCCTTCGCTTCCGTCCCCGGGGCCACATCACGGTGAGGCAGCCGACACGTTGTTGACCACCACCTCCACCAGGGTTGTCGAGCCGGCCGAACTCGACGACGTCTTCGCTGTGCTGGACAGCGAGCCTGTCAACAACGCCTTCATCGCCTCCCGTGTGCGCAGCGCCGGCCTCGACGCGCTGCGCCTCGGCGGCGAGATGTGGGGCTGGTACCAGCGGGGGAGACTCACCTCCCTCTGCTACGCCGGAGCCAACCTCGTACCGCTGTGCGCGGAGCCGGAGGCCGTGCGGGCCTTCGCCGAACGGGCACGGCGGCAGGGGCGCCGCTGCTCCTCGATCGTCGGCCCGGCGGAGTCCACGGCCGCCCTGTGGTCGTATCTCGAACCGCACTGGGGTCCCGCCCGCGAGGTCCGTCCCCGGCAGCCGCTCATGATCGCGCGAGAGATCCCCCGCGACGTACGGCCGGATCCGCTGGTGCGCCGCATCCGCAAGGACGAGATGGAACTCGTGCTGCCGGCCTGCGTGGAGATGTTCACCGAGGAGGTCGGGGTCTCGCCGCTCGCCGGTGACGGCGGGCTGGTCTACCAGTCCCGGGTCGCCGAACTCGTCGGCTCCGGCCGCTCCTTCGCCCGCGTCGAGAACCGCCGGATCGTCTTCAAGGCGGAGATCGGCGCGGCCACGCCCCACGCCTGCCAGATCCAGGGCGTCTGGGTCACCCCCGAGCGGCGCGGCGAGGGTCTGTCCGTATCGGGCATGGCGGCGGTGCTGCGCTACGCGCTCACCGAGGTCGCACCGCTGGTCAGCCTCTACGTCAACGACTTCAACCACGCGGCACGTGCCGCGTACCGGCGCGTGGGCTTCCGCGAGGTCGGATCCTTCATGAGCGTGCTGTTCTGAGTCCGCGCCAGGTGGCGGCGCCACGGCGGGTCGCCGCGGCCGTAACTGCTAGTAGCCTCCCGGGCATGCTGCATTCTGCCGGGGGACCACCACCCCAGGACCCCCGCGAGCCCTTCATCGCACCGCTGGACCTGGAAGCGAACGTGGACGACGCACTCGCCGTGCAGGCCGTCGCCTTCGGCCTGAGCGACGACGAGATCGGGGTACGGCGCCACATCGTGCTGCGCCACGTGAAGTCTCCGGGCGCACGGGCGCTGGGAGCGCGCACACCGGAGGGGCGGCTGATCGGTTTCGTCTACGGCATGCCCAACGACCGCACGCAGTGGTGGTCCGGCGTCGTCGCGGGCCATCTGCGCGCGGCCGGCTGCGAGGACTGGCTGAACGACTCCTTCGTCATCACCGAACTTCACGTGCTCCCGCTGCACCAGCGGCGCGGCATCGGCCGTCGCCTGATCACCATGCTCACCGACGCCGCCGGGGAGCCGCGCTCGCTGCTCTCCGCGATCGACACCGAGAGCCCGGCCCGCTCCCTCTACCACCGGCTCGGCTACCGGGATCTGGCCCGCAATGTGCACTTTCCGAGCGCGCCGAGCCCGTACGCCGTGATGGGGGCGTGGCTGCCGCTGCGCCGCCCCTGAGCGACGCGGGGAGACGTCCGGGGGTGGGGGAATCGCATTTCCGTGCCGTGCACGGGGCCGGATAGTCTCCTCCCCAGTTGTTTCGACTGCTTTCAACCCACCGCACGGAGAATTCCATGGCAGCCCGAGTCCAGCGTTTGTCCCGGTCGATGCTGAAGACACTGCGCGACGACCCGGCCGATGCCGAGACCGTCAGCCACAAGCTGCTGGTGCGTGCCGGATACGTGCGCCGTGCGGCGGCCGGCATCTGGACGTGGCTGCCGCTGGGCCTGCAGGTGCTGGAGAACGTCACCCGGGTCGTACGCGAGGAGATGGACGCCATCGGCGCCCAGGAAGTGCTCCTTCCCGCGCTGCTGCCCAAGGAGCCCTACGAGATCTCCGGGCGCTACACCGAGTACGGCGATCTGCTCTTCCGCCTGGAGGACCGCAAGGGCGCCGGCTATCTGCTCGGGCCCACGCACGAGGAGATCTTCACCCAGGTCGTCAAGGACCAGTGCACGTCCTACAAGGACCTGCCGGTGACGCTCTACCAGATCCAGACCAAGTACCGGGACGAGGCGCGTCCCCGCTCGGGGATCCTGCGCGGGCGTGAGTTCACGATGAAGGACGCCTACTCCTTCGACGTGAGCGACGAGGGCCTGGCTGAGTCCTACGCGCGGGAGCGCGAGGCGTACAAGCGCATCTTCGAGCGGCTCGGGCTCGACTACCGCATCGTCTCCGCGGTCTCCGGCGCCATGGGCGGCTCGGCCTCCGAGGAGTTCCTCGCGCCGGCGGCCGCGGGCGAGGACACCTACGCGCAGTGCCCCTCCTGCGGTTTCGCGGCCAACACGGAGGCGCTGTCGGTCGTCGTCGAGCCCGCCGCGGCCGCGGACCACCCCGCGGTCGAGGAGCTCGACACCCCGGACACCCCCACCATCGAGACCCTCGCGGAGTACCTGGGTGTCCCCGCCTCTGCCACGCTGAAGAACCTGCTGGTGAAGATCGACGGCGAGATCGCGGCCGTCGGCGTCCCCGGCAACCGCGACGTGGACCTCGGCAAGCTCGCCGAGCATCTCGCCCCCGCCGAGGTGGAGTTGGTCACAGCCGACGACTTCACCGACAGGCCCGACCTCGTACGCGGCTACGTCGGCCCGCAGAACGGCATGGCAGGCAAGGCCTTCCGCTACATCGCCGACCCGCGCGTCGCCCCCGGCACGGAGTGGGTCACCGGTGCCAACAAGCCCGACAAGCACGCACGTCACGTGGTGTGCGGCCGCGACTTCGACGTGGACGACTATCTCGACGTGGTCGTCGTGGAGGCCGGTGACCCCTGCCCGCAGTGCGGTTCGGGCATCGTGCTCGACAGGGCGATCGAAATCGGCCACATCTTCCAGCTCGGCCGCAAGTACGCCGACGCCTTCGAACTGGACGTGCTGGGCCAGGACGGCAAGCCCGTGCGCGTGACCATGGGCTCGTACGGCATCGGCGTGACGCGCGCGGTGGCGGCTCTGGCCGAGCAGACCGCGGACGAGCAGGGGCTGTGCTGGCCCCGGGAGATCGCCCCGGCCGACGTTCACGTCGTGGCCGCGGGCAAGGCCCTGCAGACCGAACTCGCCGTCGACGTCGGGGAGAAGCTCGGCGCCGCGGGTGTCCGCGTGATCGTGGACGACCGTGCGGGCGTCTCTCCCGGCGTGAAGTTCACCGATGCCGAGCTGATCGGCGTGCCCTCGATCCTGATCGTGGGCCGGGGCGCCAAGGACGGGCTGGTCGAGCTGAAGGACCGCCGCAGCGGCGAGCGCGAGGAGCTGTCGGTGGCGGACGCGGTCGCCCGGCTCTCGGCCGGCGCCTGACGCCTGGCGTCAGGCGTCAGGCGTCTGGGTGTCCGAGCGTTCCGGGCCCGCAAAAGCTCGGCCCCGGAACGACCGGCCCTTGACAGCGCCTTGGACCGCTGGGCCTTGACCGCCTGACGGTCAGGATGCCCCGCGTCGCCGGTAACGCCTGAGGATCTGCTGGGCGTTGGCCGCCATGGCCTCGTCCACCATCTGCCCCTCGAAGGTCACGGCGCCCGCGCCCTGTGCCTGCGCCTCCCGTACGGCGGCGATCAGGCGCTCGGCGCGGGCGAGTTCGCCGGCGTCGGGGGAGAACACCTCATTGATCACGGGGACGTGCGAGGGGTGGACCGCCATCATGCCCGCATAGCCGAGGGAACGGTTCTGCTCGGCGAACCGGCGCAGCCCCGCGAGATCGTCGATGTGCGTCCACAGACCGCTGACGGGGTGTTCGGCGCCGGCGGCCCGTACGTCCAGCAGGACGCGGGAGCGCAGCGCGTGGGTCTCGTTGCTTCTGGGACTCCAGCGGTAGCCCAGCGCGCGTTCGACGTCGCCGCCGGGCGCGGTCAGGGCGCCCGTGTAGTCGGTGCGGGAGGCCGCGGCGGTGATGTCGTGCGCGTTGCGTAGCGCCTGAGCCGTCTCCAGCAGCGGCACCAGGGCGATGCTGCCGACCGGCAGTCCCTGCTCGCGCTCGGACCAGGCCAGCAGCCGGTCGGCGGTCCGTACCTCCTGCTCGGACCGCACCTTCGGCAGGACGAGCCCGGCGAGGCCGGGGCGTGCGACGGCGCGGAGCTCCTCGACGGCGGACCAGGCGTCGAGTGAGTTGATCCGTACGAAGAGGGCCATGTCGTCGTCGTCGCCGCCGTCGTCGTCGCCGTCGGCGGCACCGGCACCGGAGCCGCCGGCGTCCCGGGCGCCGGCGTCGGCTGCGTGGCGGGCGAGTGCCTCGACGACGTGATCGCGGGCGGCCCGCTTGTCCTGCTCCGCGACGGCGTCCTCCAAGTCGAGGATCGCCGCGTCGGCGCCGGACGCTTCGGCCTTGGACAGCCACTCCGTCTTCGTACCGGGCACGAACAGCAGTGAGCGAAGCGGAGCCCGCCCGGGACGGGACGGCCTGCCGGACTCAGACGACACCTTGCTGCTCCAGTTCCGCGAGCTTCTCGTCACCGATACCGAGCCAGTGATGGTAGACGAGCCGGTTGTCCTGGCCGAGCGCGGGTCCGGTCCGCCACACCTGCCCCGGGTTCTGCCGGAAGTGCGGGATGACGGCCTGCATCCGTACGGGACCCAGGTCCGGGTCCTCGACGGTCACGATGTCCTCCCGCTCCTCGTAGACGGGGTCGGCCGCGATGTCCGCCGCGTCGAAGACGCGGGAGGCGACCACCTCGTTCTGCGCGAACAGCTCCAGACACTCCTGTGCCGAGCGCCGCGCGACCCACTCCCGCAGTCCCGCGTCGAGCCGTTCGCGGCCCGCCTGCTGCGCCTCGGAAGTGGCGAACTCCGCCTCGTCCAGGCCGAGAAGGCGGGCGACGTTGCGTACGGAACGGACAGTCGCGGAGGTGACCGTGATCCACTCGGCGTCCGCGGAACGGTAGGTGTTGATCACGGCGGCGGGCGCGACGGCGAGCTGGTTGCCGGACCGTTCGGGCACGGTGCCCAGCTGGTCGTGCACGATGACCTGCCATTCGACCAGCCGGAAGAGCGGTTCGAAGAGGGCCATGTCGATCCACTCGCCGTCGAAGTCCGGGTCACGTTCGCGGCGGTGGAGGGCGGCGAGGACCGCGTAGGCGCCCATCAGCCCGTTCACGGCGTCCCCGTGGGAGAAGCCGGTGTGCACCGGCGGGCCGTCCGGGAAGCCGGTCAGATGGACGACTCCGCTGCGCGCCTCGCCCATCTTCCCAAAGCCGGGGCTGTCGGCCAGCGAGGAGGTCGCCCCGTACCCGGATATCTGAAGCAGCACGGCCCGGGGGTTCAGCCGGTGCACCGACTCCCAGTCGAGTCCCCATTCGCGCAGGCGTCCGGCCCGCAGCGTGACGATCACGACGTCCGCCCAGGCGACGAGGCGGTGCGCGAGCGTGCGTCCCTCGCCCCGGTGCAGATCGAGGGTGACGGAGCGCTTGTTGCGGCAGGCGACCTTGAACCACAGCGGGGTGCCGTCGCGTCGCGGGCCCATGGCGCGGGCGGCGTCGCCGGCGCCGGGAGGCTCGACGTGTACGACGTCCGCCCCCTGGTCCGCCAGCATCGAGCCCGCCAGCGGGCCGGCGACGACATGGGCGAACTCGACGACCTTCAGGTCGCACAGCTGCCCCCGGCGCCCGGCGTCGTGGTGGTCGTCGGTCACAGGGGCGCTCCTCGCTCGGCGGTCGGTCACGGCGTCTTCCGGCCGTCTTCCGGATCAGCCTCTCCGAGCGGAGAAATGCCTGTCCAGCAAGAAAGGACGATCAATCGATGCGCTTTTCGCATGAGCTTCCGTACGCATACGGCCCCGGCGTCATGCCCACGTGACGCCCTCCGGGAGGCTTCCGCCCTCCTCGCGCAGCGCGTCCAGCGTGTCGAGGAAACCCCGGGCCGCGAGCGGTACGGTCCGCCTCGCCCTCATCACGACGTCGAGCCGGCGGTGGACCACGGGACGGACGAGCGGCGCGGAGACGAAGTCTCCGGTTCCCAGCAGCGGCAGCACGAGTGCGGGCATCGCGGACACCCCGAGCCCGGCGGCCACCAGCCCGCCGACCGTCGCCACGCTCGCGGCCTCGGCCGCGGGCGGCACCCGGGCGTCGATCTGCGCGAACGTGGCGTCGGCGAGCCGCCGCACGCTGGAGTCCTCGCCGACCGCGAGATACGGATGCCGTGCCAGGTCCTCCCAGGCCACCTCGTCCCGCCCCGCCAGCTCGTGACCGCTCGGCAGCACCGCGACGAACCGGTCGCGCACCAGCGGCAGATGCTCCAGCTGGGCCGAGGGCTCGCCCGCCGTCGTGATGGCGAAGTCCGCGTCGCCGGAGGACACCTGGTCCAGCACCGAGCGCTCCGGACCGTCCATGATCCGTACGGCTGCGTGCGGCCGCAGCCTGCGGAACTCCGAGATCACCCGCGGCAGCAGCACGGCGGCGACCGAGGGCAGCGTGGCCACGGCGACGGTCCCCGATTCGCCGAGCAGGAAGCGCTCCAGTTCCTTCATTCCCGCGCGGTGCGCGCCCAGGATCTGGTCCGCGATCCGCAGCGCCTCGGTGCCGGCTGCGGTCAGCTGCACGTTGCGGGTGTCGCGCTCCAGCAGCTGGGCGCCGAGCACCCGCTCCAGGTCGGCGACCGCCCTGCTCAGCGACGACTGCGACACGTGCAACTGCGACGCGGCGGCCGTGAAGCTCGCCGCCCGTGCGACGGCGGCGTACGCGGAGAGCTGGCGCAGGGTGGCATCCATGAGCGGCGAGCATAGGCGCAGCAAGGCGGAACTGATGCGCAGATCGCATGAGTGGATCCCGGTTCAATGCTGGACACCCATTCGATCCGGCTCCGAAACTCTCCGGCAACGCGACGCCCCTGGAACGTGCGTCGCCCGCCGCAAGGCCCGGGAACAGGAGAGCGAGAGATCATGCTGGCAGCACTCGGCTTCACCACGATCGGTCTCTTCCTTCTGCTCACCATGACGAGGCGGCTGTCCGTGCTCGTCGCACTGGTGCTGCTTCCGGTGCTCGCCGCGCTCGCCGGAGGCTTCGCGGACCGGCTCGGCGAGATGATCCTCGAGGGTCTGACGACCGTGGCGCCCACCGGCATCATGATCGCCTTCGCCTACCTCTACTTCAGCCTGATGGTGGACGCCGGGCTCTTCGATCCCCTCATACGCGGCATCCTTCGCTTCGGCCGCCGGGACCCGCTGCGCATATGCATGGGCACGGCCGTCCTGACGATGTGCGTCGCCCTGGACGGCGACGGCGCCTCCACATTCCTGATCACCGTCTCCGCCCTGCTGCCCGTCTACCAGAAGCTGGGCATGCGGCCCCTGGTGCTGAGCGGAATCATCTGCCTGGGCGCCGGCGTGATGAACATGATCCCCTGGGGCGGTCCGACCGTACGGGCGGCTGCGGCGCTGAAGCTCGACACCTCGGAGGTCTTCCTGCCCGTACTCCCGGCCATGGGGTGCGGCATCGCATGGGTGCTGGTCGCCACATACGTGATCGGGCGTCGGGAGCGGAACCGGCTCGGCAACCTGGACGCCGTGCCGGCGGGCGCGGCAGCCGTCGCCCACACCGGTTCGGCTTCGGCTGCGGGTTCCGCCGACGACGGGGAGCAGGGGGCGGAGCCTCCGGCCCGGACCGCCGAGGACGGAGACGAGGACGGGAACAGCCGAGGTCAGGGGCAACTCGCGGTCGCCGGGCGTCCCCGAACCTGGCTGACCGTCTTCAACCTGGTGCTCACACTCGCTCTGCTCGTCAGCCTCGTCCTGCAACTGATGCCGCTCGAAGTCCTCTTCATCATCGGCTTCGCGGTCGCACTGCTCGTCAACCACCCCCGGTGGGAGGACCAGCAGGCGCTGCTGGACAGGCACGGCAAGAACGTCGTCCTGGTCACCACCATGATCTTCGCCGCGGGCGTTCTCACCGGAGTCCTCACCGAGACCAAGATGATCGACGAGATGGCGAAGGCCCTCGTCTCCGTCATCCCCGCGTCGCTGGGCGGCCACCTCCCCGGGATCGTGGCCGTCACGGGCATGCCGCTGAGTCTCGCCCTGACCCCCGACGCCTACTACTTCGGTGTACTGCCGGTGCTCTCCGAGACCGCTCAAGGATTCGGCACCGAACGGGCCGAGATCGCACGGGCCGCGATACTCGGCCAGATGACGACGGGCTTCCCCCTCAGCCCTCTCACCGCCTCCACCTTCATCCTCGTCGGCATGACAGGCATACAGCTCGGCGAGCACCAGCGCTTCATCTTCGGCTGGGCGTTCGGGACCACTTTGGTGATGACCGCCGCCGCGGTGCTGACCGGCGTCGTCCCGCTCTGAATGCGTCCGCCTCCGCGTCCGGGTTCCGGGCCGGTCCCGGACGTGCCGCCGGGTCAGAGCCAGCCGGCGAACTCCAGCAGCAGCTCCCCGTCCTCCCGGTTTCCGCTGTTGATGTGCCGTACGCCGGACTCGACCGCGCGGTAGAGCGACCAGCCCCGCAGCCGCTCGCGGTCCACCTCCAGGGAGTCGGCGAGCTTGTGCAGCCGCCGCCGGGTCGCCGAGGCCGCGCCGGGGGAGGCGAGCAGATCGTGCAGCCGGTCGCGTACGAGCCGGGCCAGGTCGTATGTGCGCTCGCCCAGCAGCGGGTCCGGGCCCGTCGCGAGCCACGGCACACGTCCGGCGTCGGCGGCCAGGACCGCCCCCTGTCTGAAGTCGCCGTGCAGCAGCACCTCTTCGGGCGGATCGGCCAGCAGCCCGTCCCGCAGCTCCAGTGCCTCGTCCCGAATCGGCCGCACCTCCTCCGGCGTCGCGGAGGAACGCAGGAACGCGCTGCTCGCGGCGGTGTGCCCGGCTACGGTGCCGAGGCCGCCTGCCCCCGCGGCCGTTCCAGCAGCCGGCCCCTCGGCCGCCGCCGTGCCCGCGCCGTCCGGCTCCGGGGCGACCCACAACCGCCGTACGGCGGACGCGGCCTCCAGCATCGCCTTCGCCTCCGGGAGCGACCGCAGCGACATCTCGCCGTGCAGCCGCTCCAGCAGCAGCGCACCTGCGGCGTCGTCGGAGCGCAGCAGCCGCACCGCACCGTGGCCGTTCCAGTGCGCGAGGGCCGTACGCTCCCGCTCGGTGCGCTCCCGCGCCCCGGAGACGTACGGAGCGAGCAGCTTCAGTGCCGCGGGAGCCCCGTCCGCCTGCCGCACGAGCGCCACCAGACTGCTGCGGCCCCCGGGTGAGACCACCCGTTCCGGCGTCAGTTCCCACTTCCCCAGCACTTGCTCCAGCAGTGCCGGGAGCTTTGCGAGCCACTCCTCACCGGCACGGCCCATCTGCTCGCCCGCGTGCCCGTGCTGCGAGCCGAGGGTGCGCACAAGCCGCTGCGGGGGATCGAGAGGCAGTGCAGAAGGCATGCGGTGAAGTGGACCTTTCCGGACGGGTGTGCGTACGGGCGGGGCCGGCGGACGGCCGGCGAACCCGGCGGTGTCGTGCCGGACCGGGCGGTGTCGTGCGGTGCCGGGCGAAGCGGTGCGGTGCCCTGCATCGCCCGGTGTTGCGCAGTGCGGTGCTGCGAATCGTGCCGAGTGCCGGTACGCCGGGCGTGGGGAACGTCAGAGCGAACCGGACATCCCACCGTGCGCGGGCGACCCCGACGGCGCCGGGCCGTCGGAGGCGGAGCGCTCGGAGAGACCAGGGAAGGCTACGCTGCTGCCCCGCCACCGCGCCGACCGGACCGCCGCCTCGCTCAGTGCCGACGCGGCCTCCCGCCTCCGGGCGCCCTCGCTCGCCCGTACGAGATCCCCGTACACCCCGGCCAGCCGGTCCTCCAGTTCCGCCGCGAGCCGCACCGCAGCGGCGCTGTCCGGCACGGCGAACGGCAGCGCGTACGCGGCGGCGGCGGGTTCCGGTTCGCCGCCCAGATCGCGGATCTCTCGCCGCAGCACGTCCCGGCGGGCGCGGTGGACGTCGTAGGCGCTGCGCGCCTCGTCCTGACGCGACGATTCGATGCGGCCGCCGACGACGCCGTAGCCGTAGACGGTCGCGTGCTCCGCGGCGAGGGCTGCCTGCACGGCGTCGACCAGCTTCTTCATGCGCCGTCGTCCTTCCCGTCCTGCGCTTCCTCTGCGTCCCGCGCCCCGAGCAGATACGCGTGCACCGCGCCCGCCGCGGCGAGGGACGCCAGCACGCGGGCCGTCTCCGGCGGCGCCTTCACCAGCGCCGCGGTGCGGGCCCGGGCCGTGCGGCGCTCCGCGTCGCCCAGTTCCGTCAGCGCGGCCTTCTCGCCCTCGGGCACCCGGGGCCTGCCGTGCTTGCGGTCCTGCCCGCCGCCCTCGGCGCCGCCGAGCTCGTCCCTGCCGCCGCCGCCGTCCTTGCCCCTGCTCCCGTGCCTGTCCCCGCCCTTGTTCTCGCCCTCGCCGCTGAGGACCTCGGCGTGCCGCATCGTCGCCGCGCGCAGCGGACGCAGCCGGTCCGCGAGCCCGGAGTGGGTGTCGGCGGTGGCGTCGTAGCGGGCCAGCAGTTCGAGGCTCTGACGGGCGGCCTCCCGCCGCAGCCGCTTCTCCGAGGCGGCGTGCTGTTCGGCGTCCGCACTCCCGCCGTCCCCCGAGCAGCCCGCGGTGAGCGTCGTCAGCGCCCCGAGCGGAGCCAGAGTGCCCAGCGTCCCGGCGACCATCGACCGTCTGCGCGGGCCCGCCGACGGCTGGGGGCACCCCCAGGCCGGAGGATCTGGGGGAGGCATGAGCGCCATGGGGGGCTCCCTGATCAGCGTCGTATCGCTCGGACCTCTGCGGTGGACACCGCATGCGGTGATCACCGCCCGTGAGGGTACCTGCGCGCATTCGAACGTATCGACGGGCCACCCTCACTGCCCCATGAATACCCGCACGTCCCTGACATCCCGCCCGGATCGCCCGTCTGGTCGGCGCCGCCCGTGGCAGACGTTAGGCTTGGAGCCGGTACACGCCCACGTCACCTCCCCATCACAGGCGCCCGTACAACAGCACACGCGGCCGAGGAGTCACCCGGATGAGCACCACCCAGAGCGAGAGGCTGCGCGAACTGCTGGAGCCCCTCGTGAGCAAGAAGGGGCTGGATCTCGAAGAGCTCGAGGTGACGCCCGCCGGAAAGCGGCGGGTGCTCCGTGTCGTGGTCGATTCCGACGACGGAGTCCAGCTGGACACCTGCGCCGAGCTGAGCCGCACCCTCTCCGAGTCGCTGGACGAGGGCGACACCATGGGCGGCTCCCCTTACGTGCTGGAAGTGACCTCACCCGGCGCCGAGCGCCCCCTGACCGAGCAGCGCCACTACCGCCGCGCGCTCGGCCGGCTGGTCAAGGCGAACCTCACCGAGAGCGCCGGCGGCGGCGAGGTGACCGCGCGCATCACGGGCGTGGACGCGTCCGGCGTCGATCTGGAGGTTCCGGGCGTGAAGGGCCGCAAGCCCACCGCCCGCCGGCTCGCCTTCGACGAGATCGCGAAGGCGCGCGTCGAGATCGAGTTCAACCGCAAGGCCGCCGAGCAGAGAGCGCAGCACGAGTCCGCGGCCGCTGACGACGAAGGCAAGGAGGAGGCGTAGCCGTGGACATCGACATGAGTGCCCTGCGCGGGCTTGTGAGGGAGAAGGAGATCTCCCTCGATCTGCTGGTCGAGGCGATCGAGTCCGCTCTCCTCATCGCCTATCACCGCACCGAGGGCAGCTACCGTGACGCCCGCGTCGAGCTGGACCGCAAGACCGGACATGTGACGGTCTGGGCCAAGGAGAGCCCGTCCGAGCTGGCCGAGGGGGCGGAGCCGCGGGAGTTCGACGACACCCCGTCCGGCTTCGGGCGCATCGCCGCCACTACCGCGAAGCAGGTCATCCTGCAGCGGCTGCGGGACGCCGAGGAGGAAGTCACCTTCGGCGAGTACGCGGGCCGCGAGGGCGACGTCGTCGCGGGCGTCGTCCAGCAGGGCAAGGACCCCAAGAGCGTGCTCGTCGACATCGGCAAGCTGGAGGCGATCCTTCCGCCGCAGGAGCAGGTCCCCGGTGAGGACTACGCGCACGGCACCCGCCTGCGTACGTACGTCGTGCGCGTCGCCAAGGGTGTGCGCGGACCTTCGGTGACGCTCTCGCGCACCCACCCGAATCTGGTCAGAAAGCTCTTCGAGCTGGAGGTGCCGGAGATCGCGGACGGCTCGGTGGAGATCGCCGCCATCGCCCGCGAGGCGGGACACCGTACGAAGATCGCCGTGCGCTCGACGCGCTCCGGGCTGAACGCCAAGGGCGCCTGCATCGGCCCGATGGGCGGCCGTGTGCGCAATGTCATGGCGGAGCTGCACGGCGAGAAGATCGACATCGTCGACTGGTCCGAGGACCCAGCGGACCTGGTCGCCCACGCGCTCTCCCCGGCACGTGTGAGTCAGGTCGAGATCATCGATCTGGCGGCGCGGTCGGCGCGTGTGACGGTGCCCGACTACCAGCTGTCGCTGGCCATCGGCAAGGAAGGCCAGAACGCACGCCTCGCCGCGCGTCTGACCGGCTGGCGCATCGACATCCGCCCGGACACGGCAGAAGCCGGCGAAGCCGTCTCGGCCGAGCCGGAACCCGCGCCCGGACGCGCTGCCGAGCAGGGCTGAAACCATAAGGGTGGCCGTTACCCCCGAAGGGGTGTGACGGTGCGGGGAGGTAGACTTATCAGTGTCTGGCCGGACGCGAGTCCGAGCATGCCCACAGCGCACTTGCGTGGGCTGTCGGAAGCGCTCGGACAAACCCGATCTGCTGCGTGTGGTGCTGACCGGGGGCCGATGCGTCCCTGATCTTCGCGGTACGCTGCCCGGCCGGGGCGCGTATCTGCATCCCACGTCAGCCTGCCTCTATCAGGCTGTCCGTCGACGGGCGTTCAACAGGGCCTTCCGCGGCCCGGGGCCGTTCGACGTGACGGAGCTGCACCGGCAGGTGGAGCAGATCGAGCAGGCGGAACCGTAAGACAGTCCGTTCGGAACCCTCCGTTCGGAGAGGTACCTCGCGAGTCGGAAGTAGGTCGAGATTGCGATGAGCACTCGATGAGTACGCGATGAGTACGCCCATGCATAAGTAGCGAAGGTCCGGCGGCGGACGAGCCCCCCGGACCGTAAGGAGCGAAGTGGCTAAGGTCCGGGTATACGAGCTCGCCAAGGAGCTCGGAGTCGAGAGCAAGGTCGTCATGGCCAAGCTCCAGGAACTGGGCGAATTCGTCCGCTCGGCGTCCTCGACGATCGAGGCGCCGGTAGTACGCAAGTTGACCGACGCATTCGACGCGGGCGGTGGTGCCGGCGCAGCCTCCGGTGCCAAGAAGTCCGCGGCGAAGCCGGCGGCGCCGAAGAAGGCGGCCGCCAAGCCCGCAGCACCCAAGCCCGCCGGCGCAGCGCCCAAGCCCGATGCGGGAGCCGCCAAGACGGGCCAGTCCAAGACCCCGAAGCCGGGAGCCCCCAAGCCGGCGCCGGAGGCCCCCGCCGCACCTGCTCCCGCGGCCGAGGGCGAAGCCGGCGGCCCGGTCACTCCGGCCGCACCCGTCTCGGAGGAGACGCAGGCGCCCAAGCCGGGCGGCCCCAAGCCGGGTCCTGCGAAGCCCGAGTTCTCGGCGCCCGCCGCCTCGGCGGACGCCCCCAAGCCCGGCGCGACGGCTCCCAAGCCCAGCCAGGCGGCACCGAAGCCCGGTCAGGCGGCACCGAAGCCCGGGCAGGGCCAGGGTCAGGGCCAGGGGCAGGGTGGCCGCGGCGGCCAGGGCGCACGTCCCGGTGGCGCACCCAAGCCGGGTGGCCGTCCCTCCGGGCCGCGTCCGGGCAACAACCCCTTCACGTCCGGTGGTTCCACCGGCATGGCACGTCCGCAGGCCCCGCGGCCCGGCGGTGCGCCGAAGCCCGGTCAGCCCGGTGCCAAGCCGGGTCAGGGCCAGGGCGGTCCGCGTCCGCAGGCGCCGGGCGGCCGTGGCGGAGCCACGCCGGGCAACATGCCTCGTCCGCAGGGCGGCGGCCAGGGCGGTCCGCGCCCCGGTGGCGGCGGAGGCGGAGGCGGAGGCGGCAGCCGGCCCAACCCGGGCATGATGCCGCAGCGTCCCGCTGCCGCTCCGCGTCCGGGTCCCGGCCGCGGTGGTCCCGGTGGCGGTCCCGGCCGTCCCGGCGGCGGTGGCGGCGGTGGTCGTCCCGGCGGCGGTGGCGGCGGCTTCAGCGGCCGTCCCGGTGGCGGTGGCGGCGGCGGTCGTCCCGGTGGCGGTGGCGGTGGTTTCGGCGGCCGTCCCGGTGGCGGTGGCGGCGGCGGTCGTCCCGGTTTCGCGGGGCGCCCCGGCGGTCCCGGTGGCCGTGGCGGCACGCAGGGCGCGTTCGGCCGTCCCGGCGGTCCGGCGCGGCGTGGCCGCAAGTCGAAGCGGCAGCGCCGTCAGGAGTACGAGCAGATGCAGGCGCCGTCGGTCGGCGGCGTGATGCTTCCGCGCGGCAAGGGCGAGACCGTACGGCTCTCGCGCGGCGCGTCGCTCACCGACTTCGCGGAGAAGATCAACGCCAATCCGGCGTCGCTGGTCCAGGTGATGTTCAACCTGGGCGAGATGGTCACCGCGACGCAGTCGGTCTCCGACGAGACGCTGGGTCTGCTCGGCGAGGAGATGAACTACGTCGTCCAGATCGTCAGCCCGGAGGAGGAGGACCGCGAGCTTCTCGAGTCCTTCGACATCGAGTTCGGCGAGGACGAGGGCGGCGAGAAGGCGCTCGTGCCGCGTCCGCCGGTGGTGACCGTCATGGGTCACGTCGACCACGGCAAGACGCGTCTGCTGGACGCCATCCGCAAGACGAACGTCATCGCGGGCGAGGCCGGCGGCATCACCCAGCACATCGGTGCCTACCAGGCCGCGACCGAGGTCAACGACGAGGAGCGCAAGCTCACCTTCATCGACACCCCCGGTCACGAGGCGTTCACCGCCATGCGTGCCCGCGGTGCGAAGTCGACGGACATCGCGATCCTCGTGGTCGCGGCCAACGACGGCGTCATGCCGCAGACGATCGAGGCGCTGAACCACGCCAAGGCGGCCGAGGTGCCGATCGTGGTCGCGGTCAACAAGATCGACGTCGAGGGTGCCGACCCGACGAAGGTGCGCGGTCAGCTCACCGAGTACGGCCTGGTGGCCGAGGAGTACGGCGGCGACACCATGTTCGTCGACATCTCCGCCAAGCAGGGCGAGAACATCGAGGCGCTGCTGGAAGCGGTCGTGCTGACCGCGGACGCCGCGCTCGACCTGCGGGCCAACCCGGAGCAGGACGCACAGGGCATCGCGATCGAGGCGCACCTCGACCGCGGCCGTGGCGCCGTGGCGACCGTGCTGGTCCAGCGGGGCACGCTCCGCGTCGGCGACACCATGGTCGTGGGGGACGCCTACGGCAGGGTCCGCGCGATGCTCGACGACAAGGGCGAGAACATCAAGGAAGCGGGTCCCGCGACCCCCGTCCTCGTCCTGGGTCTGACCAACGTCCCCGGCGCCGGGGACAACTTCCTCGTGGTCGAGGAGGACCGTACGGCCCGTCAGATCGCCGAGAAGCGTGCCGCCCGCGAGCGGAACGCCGCCTTCGCCAAGCGCACCCGCAGGGTCTCCCTGGAGGACCTGGACAAGGTGCTCAAGGCGGGCGAGGTTCAGCAGCTCAACCTCATCATCAAGGGCGACGCGTCCGGTTCGGTCGAGGCCCTGGAGTCCTCGCTGCTGCAGCTGGATGTCGGCGAAGAGGTCGATCTGCGCATCCTGCACCGCGGCGTCGGTGCGGTCACCGAGACCGACATCGACCTGGCGACCGGTTCCGACGCCATCGTCATCGGCTTCAACGTCCGCGCCGAGGGGCGTGCGACGCAGATGGCAGAGCGCGAGGGCGTGGACGTCCGCTACTACTCGGTGATCTACCAGGTCATCGAGGAGATCGAGGCGGCCCTGAAGGGCATGCTCAAGCCGGAGTACGAAGAGGTCGAGCTCGGCACGGCGGAGATCCGCGAGGTCTTCCGCTCCTCCAAGCTCGGCAACATCGCGGGTGTTCTCATCCGCTCCGGCGAGGTCCGGCGGAACACCAAAGCCCGCGTGGTGCGTGACGGCAAGGTCGTCGCGGAGAACCTCAACATCGAGGGCCTGCGCCGCTTCAAGGACGACGTCACCGAGATCCGTGACGGTTTCGAGGGTGGTATCAACCTCGGCAACTACAACGACATCAAGGTCGACGACGTCATCGCCACGTACGAGATGCGGGAGAAGCCCCGCGGCTGACGCTCTGACGTCAGCCGGCAGTTGAGCCGGTCCGGGGCCGGTCGGCGGAGGAAACTCCGTCGATCGGCCCCGGCGGCATCTTCTACGATCTCCAGGTGTATGTGGGGACTCTTTCCATCGACTTGCTGCTGGGCGACGTGCGTTCGCTGAAGCAGAAGCGCTCCGTCATCCGCCCCATCGTCGCCGAGCTGCAGCGCAAGTACGCGGTGAGCGTGGCGGAGGTCGCGGAGCAGGATCTCTACCGGCGCACCAGGATCGGCCTGGCTGCGGTGTCGGGGGACGTGGGGCACGTGGCCGACGTGCTGGACCGGTGCGAGCGGCTCGTGGCCGCCCGGCCGGAAGTGGAGCTGCTGTCCGTGAGGCGGCGCTTCCACGGAGAAGATGACGATTAGCGAGGAGACGGACCAGTGGCCGACAATGCACGGGCTAAGAGGCTTGCCGACCTCATCCGTGAGGTGGTCGCTACGACGCTTCACCGGGGGATCAAGGATCCGCGGCTCGGCACGCATGTGACCGTCACGGACACCCGGGTCACCGGAGACCTGCGGGAGGCGACGGTCTTCTACACCGTCTACGGGGACGACGAGGACCGCAAGGCGGCGGCCGCGGGCCTGGAGAGCGCGAAGGGCCTGCTGCGTACCGCGGTCGGTGCGGCGGCGGGCGTGAAGCACACCCCCAGCCTCAGCTTCGTCGCGGACGCCCTGCCGGAGAACGCCCGTACGATCGACGATCTCCTGGAGCGGGCCAAGGCATCCGACGAGGAGGTCCGCAAGGCCTCATCCGGCGCGGACTACGCGGGCGGGGCGGACCCTTACCGCAAGCCGGCCGACGACGAGCAGTCCGAGGACGAATGAGCCGTGGCACGTAAGAAGGACCAGGAGCCCGGCGGGCTTGTCGTCGTCGACAAGCCCGCCGGCTTCACGTCGCACGACGTCGTCGCAAAGCTGCGCGGCATGGCCCGTACGCGACGGGTCGGGCATGCGGGCACGCTGGATCCGATGGCGACCGGCGTGCTCGTCGTCGGGACCGGGAAGACCACACGGCTCCTCGGTCATCTCGCCCTCACGGAGAAGGAGTACACCGCCACGGTCCGGCTCGGGCAGAGCACAGTGACCGAGGACGCGGAGGGCGAGGTCACCGATGCGCCCGGGGCGTCCGGCATCAGCGGCGAGGCCCTGGAGGCCGCCGTCGGCAAGCTCACCGGGCGCATCCTTCAGGTGCCGTCGAAGGTGAGCGCGGTGAAGGTCGACGGCAAGCGCTCCTATCAGCGGGTGCGCGAAGGAGAGGCCGTCGAACTCGCGGCCCGCGAGATCACCGTCTCCGCCTTCGACGTGCACGAAGTGCGCGGCAGGGAGCGCGCGGAGGACGGCACGGAGGTCACCGATCTGCTGGTCTCCGTCGTGTGCTCGTCGGGCACGTACGTACGGGCGCTGGCGCGCGATCTGGGCGAATCCCTCGGTACGGGCGGGCACTTGACGGCTCTGCGCCGTACGAGGGTTGGGCCGTACCGGCTGGAGGACGCCCGTTCCCTGGAGCAGCTGCAGAGCGAGGCCGACAGCGGTACGGGCGTACCGCTGCTGCCGCTCGCCGAAGCCGCAGCCGCGGCCTTCCCCCGCTGGGACGTGGACGAGGAGGCGGCACGGATGATCGGCAACGGCGTCCAACTCAGCATGACGGGGCGGGAGCCGGCGGGCGAGGAGGCCGGTGCGCCGGTGCCGGGGGCGGCGGAGGCTTCGGTGCCCGTCGCGGTCTTCGGGCCGGAGGGCTCCCTCGTGGCGCTCGTCGAGGAGCGCGACGGCCGCGCGAAGAGCCTCGCGGTGTTCGTCTAGCCGCTGTCGAAGGCGGTTTGCTGCGGCTGCCTGTTGAAGTTGCGCGGTTCGCGCGAGTACTCCTTTCCATCCACCCCTTGACAGTCCCTGCCTGCTGCGACGACGCTTCGCTGAACGAAACACGCAAGAAAGTGTGCGTGAATCAGTCAAGTCGAGCTCCGGTCGAGGTCTCCAGGCCCGATGGGGGCGAAGCCGGGCAGAAAGGGCATCGTGGCGCAGATACTCGTGGTCGCCGACGACCTCACCGGCAGCAACGCCACCGGCGCCCTCTTCGCCCGGCTCGGCCTGCACACCGTCACCGTCAGCGACCTCGCTCAGGTGCCCCGGTACGCCGACTCCGTCGACGTCCTCGTGGTGAACACCGGCTCCCGGCGCTTCACCCCGGCGGAGAGCTACGACGCCGTGCACGCAGCGGTGACCGCGGCCGCTGGCGACACCCTCGTCGTCAAGCGCGTCGACACCACGCTGCGCGGCAACCCCGGCCGTGAACTCGACGCCGTGGTCGACGCGGTCACCGCCCGTGGCGCTTCAACTCCCGTACGGGCAACTCCCGTACGGGTACTGGCGGTTCCGGCGTTCCCCGACGCCGGACGCACCACGGTCGGCGGCATACACCTCGTGGACGGCGTCCCCCTGACCCGTACTCCCGTCGCCCATGACCTCTTCAACTCGGTACGGCACTCCAGGGTCGCGTCCGTCATCGGCGAGCAGAGCCCGCAGACCACCGCCGAAGTCCCGCTCGACGTCGTCGAGGACGGCGCCGGCGGCCTTGTCGAGGCCCTGCGGCAGCCCGCCGGCGTCCTGGTCTGCGACGCCACCGAGAACGAACATCTGCGTACCGTCGCGGCCGCGGCCGCCAGGATCACCGCCGAAGACGGCACACGCTGGATCTCCCTTGACTCCGGGCCGTTCGGCGCGGCGCTCGCCGCGGAGCTGGGCATCCGGCCCGCGGGTTCCCCGCCCCGAATCCTCGCGATCGTCGGCAGTGTCACGGAAGCCACGCACGAGCAGCTCGCGAGGACCGAGAAGGCGCTCGCGGCGCACTACGTCGAGATGGACCCGGAGGAACCGGCGCCGGATCCGCGCCGCATCGTCCGCGAGCTTCAGGCGGCCGCCGATTCCGGGGCCGCTGTGCTCGGCGTACGCATCGCTCCGCGTGCCGTACGCGATCCCGGCGCCGCGGCGCGCATCCTGCGCTGCCTCGCCGACGTCGCCGCACACGCCGTCGGAGCCCTGAACCCCGGGGGCCTGTACACCTCCGGCGGCGACGTCGCCGCGGCGGTCACGGGCGCACTCGGCGCCGAGGGCTTCCAGATCGAGGCCGAGGTGCTGCCGCTGGCGGTCGCCGGCCATCTGGTCGGCGGTCCGCACAGCGGTCTGCCCTTCGCGACCAAGGGCGGGCTCATCGGCGGGCCCGACGCCGCCGTGGCCTGCCTGGAGCGGTTGCGCGCCATGCACACGCGCGGCGCACTCCGCGCTCCGGGGACGCCCGGTCCTCCTGAGCGACCGGACCCGCCGGGCACCACCCCGAACGACTACTCCACACCCGGTTCCGACCCCGACCACCCCACAGCAGAAGAGGTTTCCTCATGAGCAGCCGCCGGCTTCCCGTCCTCGCCGTCACACTCGGCGACCCAGCTGGCATCGGGCCCGAGATCACCGCCCGTACCCTCGCGGACCCGCAGACCGCGGGTCTCGGACACGGCATCGCCGTCGGAGACGCAGCCGTGCTGCGGCGTGCCGTGCAGGTGTGCGGTCTGAACGTCGAGGTGAACGCGGTCGGTTCCGTCGCGGAGGCACGCTTCGCGCCGGGGACCATCGACGTCCTCGACCTGGGCATCGCCCGTGACGACCTGGAGTGGGGCAAGGTCAGCGCCGTGGCCGGCCGCTCGGCCGTGGCCGCCATCGAGGCGGCTACCAGTGCCGCCATGGCAGGCGAGGTCGACGGCATCGTCACCGCACCCATCAACAAGGAGGCGGTCTGGGCCGCCGGTGCCGAACACCTCGGCCACACCGAGATGCTCGGTGAACTGACCGGCGCCGCACACTTCGACACGATGTTCGTGGTCCGCGGACTGAAGATCTTCTTCACGACGCGGCACGTCTCGCTGCGCAAGGCGCTGGACCAGATCGACGAGGAGCGGGTCGCGGCGAGCATCCGCCACGCCACCACCGCTCTGCGGGTCTTCGGGCACGACGAGCCGCGGCTCGGCGTCGCCGCCATCAACCCGCACGGCGGGGAGAACGGCCACTTCGGGGACGAGGAGATCACCGCGCTGCGCCCTGCTGTGGAGAGGACCGCCTCGGAGGGCCTCGACGTCACCGGCCCCGTCCCGGCCGACTCCGTCTTCCACCAGGGCCTGCAGGGGCGATTCGACGGCGTGCTCTCGCACTTCCACGACCAGGGCCACATCCCCGCCAAGACCGTTGACTTCGACGGGACGGTCTCGGTGACCGTCGGGCTGCCGATTCTGCGTACGTCGGTGGACCACGGCACGGCGTTCGACATTGCCGGCACCGGCAAGGCATCGCCGGGCACCATGGCCGCCGCGTTCCGCTCCGGAGTGCACTTCAGCGCCTTCACCGACCGCATCCGGGCGGCCTACGGAGGCGGCGCCTGAGTCGGCGGACAGCCATCGGCAACACCCCGCAACACCCGTACCGCGCAAGCGCAGTTGGAGCAGCAGATGACCCCCGCCTCACCGCCGCCCGCGTCGCCGGCGGCCGGAACGCCCGTACCAGCGAAGCGCTGGACGTACGTCATCCCCGTCGCCGTCGTGATGTACATGCTGGCGTTCCTGGACCGCAGCAACGTCTCCGTGATCCTGCCCTACATGGACGGCGACCTGAGCCTGTCCGCCGCCGACGAGGGCATGGTCACCGGGATCTTCTTCCTGGGATACGTCTTCCTGCAGATCCCGGGCGCGATCCTCGCCCAGCGCTGGAGCGCCCGTAAGACCGTGACGATCCTGATGGTCGCCTGGGGCGTCGCCGCCATGGCGTGCGGGCTCGTACAGACCAAGGAGCAGTTCTACGTCGCGCGGTTCGTGCTCGGCCTCTTCGAGGGCGGAGTGTGGCCGGCGGTGCTCATCCTGCTCGCCTCCTGGTTCCCGCTGCGGGAGCGTGCGCGGGCCAACGCCCTGTGGATGGCCTGTCTGCCGGTCTCCTCGATCCTCATGGCTCCGCTCTCCGGACTGATGCTGGACCACACCGACTGGCGCTGGGTGCTCGTGCTGCAAGGGCTGCCGCCGCTGATCTGGGCCGTGGTGTGGTGGTTCGCCGTCGCCGACCACCCCTCGCAGGCGCGCTGGATCTCGCGGCGCGAGTCCGAGTACGTCGAGCGGGCGCTCGCCGAGGACGAGGCGGCCAAGCCCGCTGCAGGCAGCGGCTCCTACCTCGACGCCATCAAGCAGCGGTCCGTGCTCGTCCTCATCGGCGTCTACTTCTTCTGGATCACCGGCTTCTACGGCTTCACGCTCTGGCTGCCCTCCGTCATCAAGACCCTTACGAACGACGGCTCTTCGACGGAGGTCGGACTGCTCAGCGCGACCCCCTTCACGGTCGCGCTGATCGTGATGGTCGCGAACGCGGCCTGGTCGGACCGCACCGGGAAGCGCCGCCAGGCCGTGGCCGTCCCGCTCGTCGTGGCGATGGCCACGCTGCTGCTCGGACAGGTCGTGGAGGGAGGCGTCCTCGGGATGCTGCTCCTGTGCGTGACCGCGGGCGCCCTCTACGCACCGTACGGGCCGTTCTGGGCGATCCCCGGCGGAGTGCTGCGCATCGAGGTGGTGGCGGTGGCCATGGGCCTCATCAACGCCCTCGGGAACCTGGGCGGTTACGTCGGCCCGTACCTGGTGGGCTGGCTCACCGACAGCACGGGTACGAGCGTGACCGGCTTCGGGGTGCTCGCCGGATTCCTCGCCGTTGCGGTGGTGCTGGTGCTGGCGGGGCTGCGGCCGGCCGAGGAGACGGCTCCGGGAGCGGATGCCGGCGGAGGTGCCGAGGCCGGGGGAGGTGGTGGCGCCGAGCCCGGGGGAGGTGGCGGTGCCGAGGCCCCGGGCGAGGCGGATGCGGGAGCCGGTGCCGGCACGCGCGCCGGTCAGGTCTTCGCGGAGAAGTCGCGATGACCGCCGCCCGTCCCCGCGCCCCGCGCCGTGGCACCGCACAGCGCCGCGACGACATCCTGCGGGAGGTCCTCGCGGGCAACGGCGAGATAACCGCGCTCGCCGACCGGTTCGGGATCTCCGTCTCCACGGTCCGCCGTGACCTGCAGGATCTGGCGGGGGACGGGCACATCCACCGAACGTACGGAGGCGCCGTCGCGGGCGGACACACCGCCGAACGCACCCTGGACGAGAAGGAGTCGGGCAATCCCGCCCAGAAGGAGGCCATCGCGCGTGCTGCGGCCTCGCGGGTCTCCGACGGAGACGTGATCCTCGTCGACGCGGGCACCACGACCGGAAGGCTCGCGCGGGCGTTGCGGTCGCGCAGCGGACTCACAGTCATCACCAACTCCACCATCGCCCTGGGGCATCTCGCCGAGGCGCAGGGGCTCGAACTGGTCGTACTCGGCGGCCGCGTGCGCCGTCCGAACGGCGCGATCCTCGGCCCCGAGGGGGACGAGACGCTCCGGCGACTCACGCCTGACCTGGTCTTCCTCGGGGCGGACGGACTGCACGCACTGGACGGATTGTCCTGCCCCACGCTCGAACAGGCGCACTCCAAGGAGCTGATGGCGGAACGCGGCGGTGAGGTGTTCGTCCTGGCGGACTCCTCCAAGCTGGGCGACAGCCCGTTCCCGTACCACGCCCGTCAGCGCCGCCCGTGGACTCTCATCACGGACGCGGAGGCGTCGCCCGAGCAGGTGGCGGAGTTCGCCGCGAGCGGCAAGTGCGACGTGGTCACCGCGTAGGTTCGTCCGGGATCCGGAATCGCCGCCGCATTCCCGTGCCCGGCGGGATTCACTCCAACGGCCGGGCGCTCGGAATGAGTTGAGGGCGCGGGCGGGGGCGCTTTCCCGGCATGCACTGTCGCCGCTGATCAACTTCCCTCTACGGTCAGGTCAGTTCGGCCGAGCGGACACAACTGGACGGTGCGTGATGGGAGCGGTGCTCGCTGAGCAGGCGCTGGTGCGGATCCGCGATCTGGCGGGGCGGCCGCGCGGTACCGGCTTCGTCGCGGACGCCGAGGGCACCGTGATCACCAGCCATGAGGCGGTGGACGGGCTCACCCGCGTCGTCGTGCACTCCCATGGGGGTCGCAGCCACCTCGCGGAGTCCGCCGGCATCACGCCCCTCCCCGAATGGGACCTCGCCCTGATCCGTACGGAAGGTCTCGGGCTGGCTCCGCTTCTCATCGGGGCGGAACGTGCGGCGGCCGGGAGTACGCCGGTGCGGCTGTTCACATGGGGGGACGAGGGCGGTGCCGACGACGGGAGCGGCTCCGGCGGTGCGGAGTGCGAGAGCAGCCCCGGCGGTTGGGACGGCCGGGACGGTGCCGGCGCACGCGCCGTGCGGCAGCCGGGCGGCGTCTGGAACGGGGCCGAGCTGGCCGGCGGCGCCACCACCGTCACCTACACCTCGACCGACCGCTTCCAGGAGCTGGAAGGGGCGCTGGAGTTGACGCTGCCCGAGGCCGCGGCCTCCCGGCTCCGGCTGAACCGCCGGGCCTCCGGCGCTCCCGTGCTCGACGCCGGGACCGGTGCGGTGCTGGCCGTGCTGGGCACCGCCCTGCACGCCGCTGGCGCCGGCCGCTCTTCCGCGTTCGCCGTGCCGCTGCGTACGGCCGGACTGTGGGACGCCGAAGGGCAGTTGGGTGCGCTCCTCGCCCGTAACGGCGCAACGGTTCCCGGGTTCGGGCCGGACCTCAATCTGGCGGGGGCACTGCGGCTGACGGGGGCGACCGTACGTCCGGCGATGAGACGCGCCGCCGCAATCGCCACGCGGCACGTGGACCGTCCCGAAGTCACCGGTGCGCTGCGGGAGTTCAGCGGGAGCGGTGCCTCGGTGACGGCGCTCGTCGGGCGTACGGGCACGGGCCGTACGACTCAACTGGCCGCGCTCGCGGCCGGGCGTGCGAGCGGCACGGCACCCGCACCCACGGTGTGGCTGCGGGGCGCGCAGCTGCGCGAGGGCGACGGGAGCGTACGCGAGGCGGTGGGACGGGCGATGGAATCCGTCGCGCGGCAGCACGGGCCTGCCGCGGAAGGCGCGGCCGCATCCCGTGCGGACGTCGTCGCCCGGCTGGCGCGGGAGGCGCGCCGGCCGCTGCTGGTGCTGCTGGACGCGCCCGAGGAGATGCCCGCACGGCTTGCCCGCGAACTGCGCCGCTGGACTGCCGGTACGGCGGGCTGGCTCCGTGCCGCCGGTGCCCGGATGGTGGTCGCGTGCGGGCCCGAACAGTGGGAGGAACTGGGGGAGTTGTTCCCCGCGGGGCTGCTGTTCGACACGAGGGGCGAGGCAGACGGCAGGTCTGGTGGCGAGGGAGGAGCACGCGGATCGTCCTCGCGCGGGCTTCCTCCGTGCGTACGGATCGCCGATCTGAACGCACCGGAGGCCCAGCGCGCACGCGAGCTGTACGGCCTGGGCACGCAGGACCTGGCCGCGGCGGATGCCGGGCATCCACTGGTGATGCGCATGCTGTCGGAGATCCGGGCTGCGCAGGACGGCGGCCGGAGGACAGGGCCGGAAGACGGCCACGCGGGGCAGGAAGAGGGTCACGCGGGGCGGGAAGAGGGCGACGCCGGGCCGGAAGACGGCGACGGAACGCTTTCCGCGCCCCCGAGCCGGGACTGCGTCTTCTCCGCGTATCTCGGCCTCGTCGCGCTGCGCATCGCACAGAGGCTCTGCGGCCGTGCGGCTTCGGCCGGTGCGGTGCGGTGCACGGCGGCCCGTGCGTCGGGAGCCCTGCACGAGGCCGCGCGGCGCTGTCTGGGCGCCGCACAAGGCGCGCTGAACCGGGGGGACTTCGAGCACGTCTTCCCACGTTACGGCGGCTGGGCGGAGGCGGCGCTCGCGGACGGTGTTCTGGAGGCCGCGGGGGAGCAGTTCCGGTTCGCCGACGAGGAGTTCGGGGACTGGCTGCAGGGCCGGCACCTGGACGTCGACGCGGCGCTGGAGGCGCTCGTGCCCGCGCGGCGGGACGACGACGGTGCGGTCGGCGGGTCGGAGAGGGGCGCCGGAGGGGCGAGGGGCGCCGGGTGGGCGAGGGACGTCGGAGCGGCGAGGCCCGCCGGAGCGGCCGACGTTGCGGATGTCCGGGTGCCGAGGCACAGGATCGGGCCCGTCGTTCACGCGCTCGTGCTGAGCGCCCGGCTCGAAGGTCCGTACGCGCTGGAGAGGCGGCTGCGACCGCTGGCCGACGCCGTCACGCGGGGCGGGGACGGCGAGGCCGGCTGGTGGGCCGGGCGGCTGCTGCGGGAGACGCTGCTGCGCGTCAGGGACGCCCGCCCGTACTACGGGCTGCTGCGCGGGCTGGCAGAGCACATCGCCGCCGAAGGCCGGGAGCGCGCATGCGGGTTCGGGCCGTCGTTCTGGCGGCGGCTCGCACTGCCGACTGCGCAGCGGACCGGGCTGCTGCGGCTGCTGCTGCCGGCCGACGTGCCGCGTGCGGTCACTGCCGGCCCCGTGGGGGAGCGCTACCTCGACGTCGTACGGGAGCTGCTGGCCGCTGAGCCCGAGACCGTACAGCCGCTGCTGTGCGGCTGGTTCACGGACCGGCGGCCGCTGTCCCGGCCGGAGGAGCCCGCCGGTGACGCCGCCGCGGAGGCGGACCGCGACCGCGAAGTACCGCGGCCCACCGTGGCGTCGGCCGCGCAGGCCCTGCTGTACACGCACCGCAGGCAGGCCGTCGACATGACCCTCGACCTGCTGACCGACGCCTGCCATCCACGTGCCGACGAACTCCTCGGCGAGCTGGCCGAGGAGGAGCCCTCCGCGTTGTGCCGCGCCGTCGAGCGCTGGGCGCACGACGAGCGGACGCTGCGGCAGATCGCCGCCGCCGAGTACGGGCCGCGGATGGCACGGCACGTGCGTACGGCCACCGGCCGCCGGCATCTGGAACGTGCCGCGCGTGCCCTGCTGCGCCTGCCCGGTGGTTCCTCGGCGCACGGCCCGGCCGCCGTGACGATGCTGCTGCGGCTTCGGCAGCTCGCGCCGGAGCCGCAGCCGCAGTCGGAGCCTCAGCCGCAGCGGCCCGAGCGGCAGGGCCTTGTCGACACCGCGCTCGGCCTCCTCGCGGCCACGGGATCGGCGGAGCTGTCCGACGCGCTCGTCGATGAACTCGCTTGCCGGCCCGCATCCGCGCTCGCCGCCTTCCGCGTGCGGCTGCGCGGACACCCCGGCAGCGGCGCCCACCACCTGGCCGAAGTGCTCGCCGCAGTGCGCCGCCCGGAGCTCGCCGTACCGACCGCGGAAGTGGTGCGCGATCTCACCGAGACGCATCCGGGCAGCGCAGGTGACGTGCTGGCCGCGTTCGTACGGCGCAGACTCACGGAGCGCCCGGAGGGCTGCGCCGGCCTTCAGCTGCTGACAGATGCGCTGCTGTGTACTCCGTACGCGCCCCTGAGGGCAGGCCTCGCCCGAGCACTCTCCGCGGTGCCCGGTCCCGTGCCGCGGAGGCTGCTGGACGTACTGCTCGTCGGGGAGCGGGACGAAGCCGTGCTGGAGGCCGCGCTGGAAGCGACGGCGCACAGCGCACGGCCCGGAAAGCCTCATGAAAAGGGTGAAACAGGTCGAACGGAAGCAGTCCGGACGTCTGAGCAGCGCACCCGGGCCGCCCCGGCCCACGCGCGGGTCCCGTGCGGACGCCACTGAGCAGCATGGCACCCTTGGACCGGCGGAACCATCGGCATCGGCGAGGAGCAGGGACGTGCAGCGCTGGCGTGGCTTGGAGGACATCCCTGAGGGCTGGGGGCGCAGCGTCGTCACCATCGGCTCGTACGACGGGGTGCACCGGGGGCACCAGCTGATCATCAACAGGACGGTCGAGCGCGCCCGTGAACTGGGCGTGCCCGCGGTCGTCGTCACATTCGATCCCCATCCGAGCGAGGTCGTACGCCCCGGGAGCCACCCCCCGTTGCTCGCGCCGCACCCGCGGCGGGCCGAGATCATGGCGGAGTTCGGCGTGGACGCGGTGCTGGTGCTGCCCTTCACCGCGGAGTTCTCCCAGCTCACACCGGCCGACTTCGTCGCCAAGGTGCTGGTCGACAAGCTGCACGCGTCCAGTGTCGTGGAGGGGCCCAACTTCCGCTTCGGGCACAAGGCCGCGGGTGACGTCGCCTTCCTCGCGGAACTGGGCGGGACCTACGACTACGAAGTCGTCGTCGTCGACCTGTACGAACGGGGCGCGGCCGGCGGCGGCGAGCCCTTCTCCTCGACACTGGTACGGCGTCTGGTCGCCGACGGCGACGTCGAAGGGGCCGCCGAAGTGCTGGGCCGGCCGCACCGCGTGGAGGGCGTGGTCGTGCGCGGCGCGCAGCGCGGCCGTCAACTGGGCTATCCCACGGCCAACGTCGAGACCGTCCCGCACACTGCGGTACCTGCCGACGGGGTGTTCGCGGGCTGGCTGAACGCCGACGGCGAGCGCATGCCCGCTGCGATCTCCGTCGGCACGAACCCGCAGTTCGACGGGACGGAGCGGACCGTCGAGGCCTATGCGATCGACCGTGTGGACCTGGATCTGTACGGCAAGCACGTCTCGGTCGACTTCCTCCAGTACATCCGCGGGCAGGAGAAGTTCGACACGCTGGACGCCCTGATGGAGCGGATGGCCGAGGACGTCGGCCGCTGCCGGACGCTGGTGGCGCGGGCCGAGGCGGAGGAAGCCCGTACGGCGTGAGGCACGCCGGACAGGCAAGCGGGGCCGGCCCGGGATGATCCCCGTGCCGGCCCCTCCGACCGTCTAGCGTGCCTGGTCCGTCACCGCTGAGGCGGCACCTGCCCCGGAGGCTGCTGCGGCCAGCCGCCGCCCTGCTGCGGATAGGGCTGCTGTCCCGGTTGGGGCTGCTGCTGCGGGAACGGCGGCTGACCGTACGGCTGTTGCTGCGGCTGCCCCTGCTGCTGGCCGGGCAGCGGCGGCGCCATCTGGGCCGGCGGGTTGTTGCCGTTCCCCGACCACAGGCCCTGCTCCTGCTGCTGACGGGCGAAGTCCTCGGCGATGAGGGCAGAGAGGTTGAAGTACGCCTCGCGGGTCTTGGGACGCATCATGTCCAGGTCCAACTCGGCGCCCGCGGAGAGGTGTTCGTCGAACGGGATGGTCACAACGCCGCGGCAGCGCGTCTGGAAGTGCGCCACGATGTCGTCGACCTTGATCATCTTTCCGGTCTCGCGGACACCGGAGATCACCGTGATGCTCCGCTGCACCAGATCCCCGTAACCGTGTGCCGAGAGCCAGTCCAGCGTGGTGCTCGCGCTGCTGGCTCCGTCCACGGACGGCGTGGAGATGATGACCAACTGGTCGGCGAGGTCGAGCACTCCACGCATCGCCGAGTAGAGGAGGCCCGTACCCGAGTCGGTGAGGATGATCGGGTACTGCTTGCCGAGGATGTCGATGACACGGCGGTAGTCGTCGTCGTTGAAGGTCGTCGAGACGGCCGGGTCGACGTCGTTCGCGAGGATCTCCAGGCCGGACGCCGCCTGCGAGGTGAAGCGGCGGATGTCCATGTAGCTGTTGTTGAGGTACGGGATCGCCGTCACCAGGTCGCGGATGGTCGCGCCCGTCTCACGCCGCACGCGGCGCCCGAGTGTGCCCGCGTCCGGGTTCGCGTCGATCGCGATGACCTTGTCCTGCCGCTCGGTCGCCAGGGTCGAGCCGAGCGCGGTCGTGGTCGTCGTCTTGCCCACGCCGCCCTTGAGGCTGATGACGGCGATGCGGTAGCAGGAGAGCACCGGCGTACGGATCAGGCTGAGCTTGCGCTCACGCTCGGCCTCCTCCTTCTTGCCACCGAAGCGGAACTTGCCGCCGAGCGCGGGATTCTGGGAGCGCGGCTTCTTCCGGTTGTTGACCAGGCGGTCCGACGAGAGCTCGACCGCGGCCGTGTACCCGAGCGGATTGCCGCCCTGGCCCTGACGCCGCGCGTCCTCGGCGGGCGACTGGCCGGGCGCCATTGCCCCCGGGTCGGCGCCGGGGGGCGGGGGGCCCTGCGGGGCGGGCCCGGCGGGGCCGGGCTGCTGCTGGGGGGCGGGCTGGTAGGGCGGCTGCTGTTGCGGGTGCTGCTGGGGCTGGGCCTGCGGAGGCTGGCCGGGTTGACCGGGCTGACCGGGTTGGGGGTAGCCGTAGCCCTGTGGGGGTTGTTGCTGGCCGGGCTGCGGTTGTTGTTGCGCGGGCTGTGGGTAGCCGTAACCGGGCTGTGCCGCTTGCGGGTTGGGCGCGGGCGGCTGCTGCTGGGGCTGGGCCTGCGGAGGCTGGCCGGGTTGGCCGGGTTGGGGGTAGCCGTAGCCGGGCTGTGCCGCCTGGGGGTTGGGCGCGGGCGGCTGCTGCTGCGGCTGCGCTTGCGGAAGCTGTGCCTGCTGGGGCTGTGGCTGTGCGGGCTGCGGGTAGCCGTAACCGGGCTGCGCGGCCTGCTGATCGTGCGCCGCGGGCTGCTGTCCCGGCTGTGGGTAGCCGTAGCCGGGCTGTGCCGCCTGGGGGTTGGCCGCGGGCGGCTGCTGCTGCGGCTGTGCATGCGGAAGCTGTGCCTGCTGGGGCTGTGGCTGCGGTTGTCCCGGCTGCGGGTACCCGTACCCGGACGGCTGCTGCTGTGCCGCCGGCTGCTGCGGGTAGCCGTAGCCCCCTTGCTGCGGGAACTGCGCGGGCGTACCGGCCGCGGGCGTACCGGGAGTGGCAGCGCCCGACGGCGGGTTCCCCGCGACCGGAGCCGAATCGCTCCCGGAGGTCGCGGGCTGGAAGTCCGGGGGGAGCGGCGGCAGTTCGGTGGACTGCGCACCCTGTTCACCGCTGCCGCCGCCCGGCGTCGTCCAGGGGGCGCCCTGCTGGGGGAGCGGCGTCGACTCGGGCGCAGGCTCCGGCGCGGGCGCAGGCTCGGGCATCGGCGCGGACTCGGCCGTCGGCGCGGGCTCGGGCGCGGCGCTCTCCTCCGCTCCCGGGAAGGCTCCCGGGAAGGTGCCGGTGCTGCTTACGCCGTCGTCCGCGGCGGGCGGTTCGCCGTCCTCCGCTGCCTCGTTCGCCTCGTCCGTCTCGGTCGCGCCGTCCTCCGCGGCGAGGTCGGCGGAGGGGCGCGGCTCGTCGGGCTCGTTCCTTTCGCCGCTCGCGTCCGTGCCATCGGTCTCGGCTCGCGCCGCCACGTCCGTCGACGGAGACTGCTGGTCGTACGAACGAGGGTCCACGGAGGATGTGTCGTCCCGTCCGGGGAGCGGGATCGCCGAGCCCTCGGGTTCCGCAGCACCGGTCGACGCCGAGTCCTCGGCGGCAGGCTGCGGAACCGCGGGGAAGGAGGGGACAGAGGGGAACGACGGTGGGGAGGCGGCAGTTGCCTCCGACGCCGTCGTGTCAGGCGCGTGGGTCGCATCCGTGGCGGCCGCGCTGTCCTGCGGCGTACCGGCCGGGGCTCCGCCGTCTCCGGCCGGCGGCTGCCCGAACTCGCCCCGTCCGTCACCGTATTCACCGGAATCGGGGCGTGGCTCCTGTTCCTGCTGATCCGGTCGTTGGGGCGCCGACGGCTGCGACAGCGGCGCCATCACATAGGTGGCGTCCGCGCGGACGGGCGGCCCGGACCCGGTGTCCTGCGGCCCCTGTCCCGCGAAAGAAGAGCTGTTGGGATCGTGCTCGCCCGCGGCCGGCGCCTGTGGGAACTGGAGAGGCGGTGGTGTCGCGGGCGTGGCCTGCGGCGGTTCCGGAGCGACGGGGCCGGGCCCGGCCGGCTGTCCGGGCGCACCCGGCAGCGGCTGGGGCGGAGCGAAGGGCGGCGGCGTCGTCGGACCGCTCGGATTGTCCCCCACACCAGGGGTGTTCGGGGCCGCGGCGCTGTCCGCGTCCTGCGTGTACCAGGCAGGGGGCGTGTAGTCGATGGTGAACTGGCCCGTCGACTCGGTGTCGTTCTCGGGAGCTGAATCATCGAACCGATCGGTATCGGGCCCCGTCCTGCCCCAGCGGATCTCGTCCCGATCGCTGCTCACAATGCCTCCTGCTGTGTGGTCGCACACCCCGTTTGTTGCGCAGTGGCCCAGCCTAATCACGACCGCTCCGGGCACGGCACTGTGGCCCCGTCCGTGCTCTGTGCCCGGGGGCCACTCTGTTCGCCTACGACCCGACTCAACCAGTCGAAGGTCTCGGTCCAGTCTCGGAGCGCACCGTCCGGCGGTCAACTTTCCGCCGTTTCAGGGTTGCTGTCCGTCCTGTACCAGTGCCGCTTCCCACACCCTCGGGTGGCGCGGATGACGAGTGTCAGGGGGGTACGGGGCGGATGGGCCGGTGCCCGCCTGCAGCCGGGCCGCAGCGGCTGGCCCGGTGCCCGGCGGACACCGTCACGCGCCCGCGTCGGTCACGTCACCCCAGGCCAGGTCAGGGCACGTCACCTCGGTCAGGAACGGTCACGTCATCTCGCGTCACGCGGCGCCACCCCCGGTCCCGCGTCCAGGCCGGCCTCGGTCGAGGCCGGGCCAACCTCAGTCGAGACGGCGCGCGTTGCCGAGCAGGCCGGCCTCGGCGTCCGTCGGCTGCGTCAGGGAGTAGTACCTGTCCTTGCGCGTGCACCACAGGGTGACGCCGTCACCCAGAGTCGAGAGGGCCTCCGTCTCCTCGCGGGGCAGCCGCATCGTCCGCGACAGATGCCCCGCCTCGTCCGGGGAGACCCGCTGGATGCCCACCAGCGAGGACGTCTGCAGCAGCCGCGGTGCCGCCGGGCTGAGGTACGGGAGCAGCGTCACCACCGACTGCCACGGTGCCGAAGTCACGCGCCCCCGCGGAGGCTTCATGCCGCAGTCCCGGATGATCACGACGGGGCTGCCGACCGAGGGACCGAGTGACGGCACGTGCCCGACGTCGTAGAGCATCATGCACTGCTGCTCCGCCCCCGCGGCACGCACCAGAGACGTCCACACATGCGTACGGCCCGTCTCGACCGCGACGCGCGCCCCGGTGCCCGCCGCACGCAGCGCCAGCACCTGCGCCGTCCACAGACCGCCGATCAGCAGCACGTCGTACGCCGTACGCCGGCTGAGCCCGAGAACGGCGGGCTGCCGCTGCGCGTCCGTACCGATCACGACGCCGTCGTCACCGAGCGGGACGCCTATGGCGGCGAGTTGCTCCACGGCGACCTTGTGCCGCAGATGGCGCGGACCGCGAAGCCCGAAACCGGGCCGGCGCGGACGGGCGGCCCGCTCCTGCTCCTCGTCGGTGTGCCCGAAGACCGGCACGACTCCCGTGTCGGTCGCGGTCGCCACGTGACGCGGCTGCGCCGGTTCGCCGTCCTGGCCGACGCCGCCCTGCGGCTGCTGACGGCCCAGGCCCGCCCCGGGCATGCCGGTCTGTCTGGGCATCATCGGAGTGGACATCAGCTGGTGCCTCCGAGGGGCAGAGTGGCGAGCACACCGGGCGTCTGCTCCCGGTCCAGCGGGACGAGCCCGGTCTTCGCCCGGCTCGCCGTGCGCTGCAGTTCACGCCGCGCGGTGGACAGGTCGTTCTCGCTGCGGGTGACGATGCGCACGTGCCCGGCGATGGACGCCGAACGCCCGTCCCCCCGGCTCAGCGTCAGGCTGAAGACGGAGGTGAAAACGCGCAGCGAGGTGAGGATGGACGCCAGGTGCGCCGAGCTCACGGCGTTCGGGCCGACCTGGGGCCAGCGGCTGATCCAGTACGTCGCGTGCCAGCGGTCGTCGCAGCGCCAGCCGCGCACCGACTCCTCTGTGCGCCGCTGTCCGGGCCGGCCGTCCTGCGAAGTGGCGTTGCCCGCCCGCGGGTTGAGACATGTGGAGGTGGCCAGGGCCTGGGTGAGCTCCGTCTCGTTGAGCACCGAGGCGCTGAATCCCGCGCCCTCCAGCCGGCTCGCGAGCTGGTCCGCGGCGCGCACCAGCGAACGCTGCGCGCCGCCGAGCCCGCCGCCGCGCGCCTCGACCGCCTCCGGCGTCAGTTCGGGCGTGAGCTTCAGCGCGACCCACGTCATACGGAGCGACGGGATTCCCGAGGCCTCCTGGAGCATCCCGTACGACCGTGCCACCACGGACTGTTCGGGCAGATGCGGCGCCGGCGCGGGCTGGGTGTGCTGGACGATCTGGACGGACTCCAGCCGGATGTCGTCGGTCGTCAGGGCGTCGTGCAGCACGTCCAGCGGCACGGGGCGCTCGACGCGGCCCCTGCGCCCCGGGCGCAGCGGAGCGTCCTGGCCCTCGACCGCGATGAGCGCCGTCAGGAAGGTGCCATCACCGACCATGCCGACCGCGCGGTCCTCGCGCGTCACGTACGTGGACGTCTGTACGGCCGGGTCGCACTCGACGACCGGCGCGAGACTGGGATCGGTGCCCGGCGGAAGCGGATACTTCGCCTCCCGCTTGCGGCGCCGCAGCGACCGCTTCAGCTCATACCACTCGGAGAGCGGGTGCTTCCGGCGGCGCACCAGGGCGAACAGCGTCAGCAGCCCGGCCGCCACGGCGGCCGGCAGCACCAGCCACTTCTGTGCGATCCAGGCGACCAGCAGAAGCCCGGCAGCGACCTCGATCAGTACCAGCTGCTGCAGTCGCACCGGGCCGAAACTGCCGGGCTTGCTGCTCAGCCGGAGCGTTGCGGTGCCAGGTGCCTGCGCGGCCGCCGGGGCCTGTTGCTCGTCGCTGCGCTGAGACGGTACGCGCTGGTCCCGGGACCGGCTGCGGGTGGCGCTCGTCATCCCCCGTAATTCCCCTTCGAGGTGTCATCTGCACGGCTGCTGACCTCAGTCGCCGTTTCCGCGTGCGGTTCGGTTCGCTTTGCTTCGCTCTGTTTCGGGACGCGGTCCGGGCGCCGCACAGGCGGCTTCTGCTGCGTAATGCTCTCGGTGATGTCGCCGCTTCAGCGATTCGCCGCTTCGGCGTCTGCGGTCGCCCCCTGCTGTGCCGTCGTCTTCGCCGGCTCCGGTGCCGTAGGCGGAGCCGTACCGGCCTGCATCGCGAACGGATGCGGGCCGGACGTCAGGATACTCATCGCGAACGCGGCCCCGCAGGCGGCTGACAGCAGGGCGAGTGAGGGCATTGTGCGGATACCGCGACGTCCGCCACCACCCGGGCGTTTGCGTACGCACCGTGGAGCGGCATAGTAGTGCAGCCGGGGGAGGCGGACTTGGGAGCCGGCGCGGATCCGGGACGATCCGGCAAGGCACAATTCTCCGAGCACCGCACACCACCAAGACACCACCAGTACCTGGGTACTTCGGTACTTCACCAGCACGTGAACGGGAGAGACGGGGACCGATGGCGACGCGGCGGGACGAGCTCAGCGCCCACACCTTCGCGCGGAAGCGCACGCTTGCAGCCTTTCTGCAGCCGGAATCGAGAGTGTCCGACGAGGAGGCCCCGCGTCCCGTGCGGGCGATCATGCCCAGCGCGGTGATGGGTCTGGTGCTGGTCGCCGGCTTCATCGCCTGGGGGGCCATCGCCCCCAGTGCGCCCCCGGGTTGGGACAAGGTGGGCGAGCACATCATCGTCGACAGTGATTCCACGACTCGGTATGTCGTCCTGAAGGACAAGACCAAGAGCGGCAAGAAGGTCGAGCAGCTCCACCCCGTGATGAACTTCGCCTCCGCCAAACTCGTCCTGGACAAGGGCAAGGGCGAGGTCATAGAGGTCTCGGGCAAGGACATCGACGAGAGCCCCATGGCTCGCGGTGCCACCATCGGAATCCCGTACGCCCCCGACCGGCTGCCGAGCACGGCCGACGCCGAGTCGCCGAAGGAGTGGGCGGTCTGCGAGAAGCCCGCCTCGAACGGCCAGGGCGAGCCCCAGCAGGGCGTGTTCGTACTGGGCGGCCGTGACAAGAACACCCTCAAGAACAAGTACCGCCTGGGCAACGGTCAGGCGCTGTTCGTCGAGGACAGCGAGACCGGGGACCAGTACGTGGTCGACGGCACGGGTACGAAGATGCTGCTGCACGGGCGCATGCAGGAGGACGAGGAGTTCTTGCAGGAACGCACTCTGCTGACCAGGCTCGCGATGGAAAGGCCCGAGAAACCGCAGAAAGTCTCAAGCCAGTGGCTGAAGACCCTGAACAGCGGTGACACGCTCACGTTCCCCAACCTCGGTGCCAATGTCGGGAGCCCCGCACAGTTCGATGGGGTGGACCAACTCCCCGCCGGGGCCCGTGAAGTCGGGAAGGTGCTCAAGTCCACCGACACGGGTACGCCGTATCACTACGTGGTGATGAAGAACAAGGTGCAGCGGGCGACCCCGCTCGTCGCGAAGCTCGCCATGGGCGGGGCGGGCCTGGGCCAGCGGAAACCCATCTCGGTCAACGACATTCAGGCGGCGAACGCGGGAGCCGAGGAGAACGAGGCGACCGGCGGCAAGGGCTGGCCCGAGGACGTGCTCACCCCCGTCAACCGCAGGGCCGAAGGCATCGGTTCCACATCACGCACGGTCTCCTGCAGTGTCTACACGGGGAAGATGTCCGGCGGGGCTCCCAAGCTGGCCGCCTGGGCCGGACCCGATTACCCGGCCAACATCGTCGACGGTGCGGCCAGCGCGTACGTCAGCTCCGGATCCGGGCTGCTGTACCAGGAGTTCAGCGGCAAGGGCGGCGGCGGTGCCCGGTACCTGCTGACCGACTCCGGCCTGCGGCACGCTCTCCGGGGCGGTGGCGGCGGCCAGCAGGGCGGCGGCGCCAAGGAGGAGAGCGCGCAAATGCGGCTCGGCTACGAAAAGGCCAAGGTCGCCCGGGTTCCGCAGAGTTGGTCCTCGCTGCTGCCCAAGGGCCCGACGCTGGACCCGGACAGCGCATCGCAGGAACAGGGTCTGTGACGCACGGAACGCCGGCGGGCGCTGACGCGTGCATCGACTGGCCGATCTTCGGGTAGGAGTAACTCCCGCCTTCTGGGCGGGAGTTACTCCTTTCCGGGGGTTTCACGGGGTGGACGGGGGGCAGGGTGATTTCGGTGTGTGAAGCACCGGCCGCAGTGTGATCACGGATTGGTCGCGGCGGTGTGTTGACCACGTGACGGTAATGGCATGCGAACAGCTGTGTCGGTGGGGCAGGGTAGTGTTCTTCCGGTGTCAGCTGACGGCCCGTTCTGTACGTGGCATAGGGTGACCCACCAGCCCGACGCGGGCTGCTGAGACGTTCACTAGATGATGCATGGGGGAAGGTGCGCCATGGCAGGACAGTTTCGGGTAACAGAGGACGAGCTCCGGGCTCTGTCGTCGAAGATCAGCGAGGTCAACAGCTCCGTCCAGGGTGAGGTCAAGCGCCTCGACGGTGTGATCAGCCAGATCGCCGGCGGCTGGCAGGGCCAGGCGGCCAGCGCTTACAACCGGCTGCAGCAGCAGTGGAACGAGGATGCGCGCAAGATGAACAACATCCTCAACGACATCAAGGAAGCGGTCGACTCCACCCGTCAGAACTACTCGGCGACGGAAGAGCAGCAGAACTCCGAGGTCAGCAAGATCATGTCGGACTTCGGCTGATCCAGGGCCAGTTGGCCGATCAGACGGAATTCGTCATTCCGTACGAGTTCACAGCTACTACTACCGAAGAATCGCTGAAGGAGGAGTCGTAAAGTGTCCGGAATTCTCGTCAATTTCCAGACGGTGACGCAGGCGTCGCAGGACGTGAGGTCCACGGCCGGCCGTATCAAGAGCCAGCTCGACGACCTCGAGGCCATGGTCAAGCGCGTGGCCAGCACCTGGGAAGGTTCCGCCCAGGAGGGCTACCAGGCCAAGCAGCGTCAGTGGGACCAGACCGCTGACCACCTGCACCAGGTTCTGCTCAAGATCTCGACCGCGCTGCAGAACTCGGCGGACAACTACCAGTCCACCGAGAAGAGCAACGCGAACGTCTGGGGCAACTGAGCAACCGGCAGCGCCCGTACGAGGAGTGGGCCCGGCCTCTCGCAGGCGGGCCCGCTCCTGCCGTTGCGTCAGGGCGTGCGACCGGGCCGGGGTGAGCACGTCGGCACGGACCGGCGTCCCCGGGGGAGAGTCACGATGTCCATGGCTAGCACTGGATTCAATCAGGAAGTCCTGAACGCAGATTCCGTTCAGGCAAGGCCCCGCAGAACCCGCTGCGCCCAGCGGGCGTTCGTCGTGCTCGCGGCGCTCGGTCTCGTGGCCGTCGGCTCCGCCGCACCTGCCGTCGCGGCACCGGCGTCTCCTGCGAAAGGCGGCGGCAGCCCGTCCGCGGAGCACTCGCCGGGCAGGGCGGGCCAGGATCAGGGCCTGGACAGCACCGAATGCAAGTTCGGCGGCAAGAACATCACGAGCACCCCGTGGTCGCTCCAGCGCGTACTTCTGGACGAGCTGTGGAGCACCGGGAAGGGCGACGGAGTCACGGTCGCCGTCATCGACACGGGCGTCGACAAGGGCAACCCCCAGATCCGCCCCGCCCTCGCTCCTGGCGGCAAGGACTTCGTCGGCAAAGCGAAGAACGGTACGACGGACGTCAACGGCCACGGTACGCGGGTCGCCGGCATCATCGCCGCCCGGCAGAGTTCCGGCACCGGCTTCTCGGGCATCGCCCCTGAGGCGCAGATACTGCCGCTCCGGTACACGGGCAGCGAGGACCCGGAGGAGCAGGGCAACTCCGTCACGATGTCCAAGGCCATCAAGTATGCGGTGTCCAAGGATGTCGACATCATCAACATCTCGTCCGACACGGTGAAGAAGGAGCCCAACGCCGACCTCGAAGCCGCCATCGACGTAGCGGTCGAGAGGGACATCCTCGTCGTTGCCGCCGCCGGCAACGACGGCGCGGACGGGAAGCTCGAGAACACCTACCCCGCCGCCTACGAGGGCGTCCTCGCCGTGGGGGCGTCCGACCGCAACAACGAGCGGGCGTTCTTCTCCCAGTCCGGCGAATTCGTGGACATCGCGGCGCCCGGCGTCGGCATGGTCTCCACCGTTCCCAAGGGCGGGCAGTGCTCCGCCGACGGCACGTCCTTCTCGGCTCCGTACGTCGCCGGCGTCGCCGCGCTGCTTTATGAGAAGTATCCGGAATGGACCTCCGAGCAGATCGCCACTCGCCTCCAGCAGACGGCCAACAGGCCCGGCTCCGACGCGGACTCGCAGCTCGGCTGGGGCGTCGTCGACCCTGTCGCCGCCCTTTCGAGTGACGACAAGCCGCAGAGCACTCCGCGCCCCGACAAGCCCAAGCAGAGCGGGCACGTCACGCCGATGTCCCTCACGGTCGGTGAGAGCGAAACCGAACGCACACAGCGCATCTCGGTCTACGTCATGGCCGCAGGCACAGTTCTGACACTGCTCATCGGCGGCACTGCCATCGCAGCCCGCGACCACCGCCGCAAGCGCACAGCCGCGAACGGCCCGGCGGACACCACAACTTCAACGAGGCACTAGGCAGCAGGGGGAGAGGAGACGGGGCTATGAGCAGCGGATACAAGGTCGATCTGAGCGCCCTGGACGAGGTCATCAAGAAGCTGAACCGCGTGGTCGACGACATGGGCGGCCCTCACACCTGCGCCAAGTACGAGACGTACTTGCCCGCCGGCTGGCTGGGGAAGGACTTCAGCGAAGAGAACGACTTCCGCGGGGCGCACGGCAACGTAAAGAGCGACATCGAACGTTACATCAAGCAGTTGCAGAACTTGATCAACCAGTTCAGCTCCAACGCGTCACAGGTCCGTCGGAACTACGACGACCAGGAGCAGAAGACCAAGCACGGCGTCTCGACGGGCTCCGGTGGTGGCAAGTGATGGGCCCGGACCAGAACTCAACGGTGGGGAGTGACTGCTAATGGGATACCCGGCCCATGGCCATATGACGCCGGAGCAGATCGAGGCTCAGCAGCGGGCGATCGAACAGGCCAAGAAGGAATCGCACGACGAAGGTCTTGAGGGTCATGAGAAGGAGATCGCCGACTACAAGAAGCTCAACGGGCAGTTCCCACTTCAAACGAACTTCACGGCTCATGACATCGACCAGCTGAAGGGCATGATCGAGCACGCCAACCCCGATGGCGTCGACACGGTCGGCAAGAACTGGAAAAGGGTTCACGACAAGCTGGTGGGGGAGGGCGGGGGCAGTTCACCGTCAGGAGGCAGTGCCTACGGCCAGTTGAAGAAGGCAGTCGACGAGGTCCTGGAGCACTGGGAGGGAGAAAGCGCCAACCAGTTCAGGACCAAGGCGTACAGGATCCTTCAGCAGATCGCCAACAGCGCGACTCACGCTCAGAATGTGTCTGAGGTCATGACCGCAGCGGCGAATGACCTTCGTACGCAGCGGGACGCGATCAGCAAGATTGAAAAGCCCAACTGGCTCTCCAAGGCGTGGGACTGCGTCACCGACTCCGGGCGTGACGACAAGTACACGCAGGAGGACGTAAAGAGCGGCAACATCCCCAAGGACCTCATCTCGGAGGCCAACGAGAACTACATCGGGGAAGAGAAGGAAGCTCAGCTCAAGGCTGCCGCCATCATGGAGACCCTTGGGCGTAGCTACGTGGGCTACGGAAAGAGGTTGGACTCCAAGGGCACGAGGGATGACAAAGACTCGATCCCCCCGGCGGAGCCAACAAGTCCTATGCCGACGCCAATCCCTGCAACTTCAGGGTCGTCAGCGACGCCGTCTGCCAGCGTAAGCCCGAAATCCACCACGGGGCTGGCAGGTACGAGCACAGCACAGTCGGCCACAGGTCCGCGTGATTCAGGAATTTCCGGTGGGCAGCAGGTCCCCGCGAGTCATACGAAGGTTGACAGTCTGCCGTCCGGCATTTCGGGTGGCGGCAGCGGCGCGGCCGGCGGCGGAGCTGTGTCGGGAGCCGGTGCAGGCGCTGGTGTAGGCGCAGCCGGAGGTGCTGGCGCGACAGCGGGTGTGCCCGGTGGCGGTCTTGTTGGCGGCGGTGCGGCCGCTGCTGGTGGAGCCCGGGGTGCTGCTGGGCGTGCCGGCATCGGAGGTGCTGGTGCTATGGGTGGCCGCGGCGCAGGCGCAGCAGGTGCAGGTGCCCGAGGAACCGCGGGAGCTGCTGGTCGTGGTGCTCTGGCCAAGGCGAAGGGCGGGGTTGCAGGGGCCCCCAAGGGGATCAGCGGTGGCAGGCCAGCAACTCCCGGTGGAACCGGTCTTGGAAAGGGCAGAGGCGGTGCGTCGGGTGCCGCGGGACGTGGCGGCGCTGGAATGCTTGGCGGGGCCAGGGGCACGAGCCAGCGGCCCGGTGACCAAGAGCGCGAGCAGGGAAGCCGTCCGGACTATCTTGTCGAGGACGAAGAGACCTGGACGCCCGAGGATAACCGGAGCGTCCCCAAGACGATCGAGTAGCAACTGTGGCAGGTAGCCACTGAGGAAGGCAGATGGCCCTCGCGAAAGTCAAGTTCGCGGGGGCCATCGTCGAGAGCAAGCAGAGGAGCAGGACTTGAGACTCCGACGAGCGCTGCATCTGGTGGGCACCGGAGCGTTGACAGGGGCTCTGCTCCTTGGCCCCGCTCCTGCAGCTTCCGCAGATGACATCCGGGACCGGCAATGGGCACTGGATTTCTTTGCTGCCGAGGATATTTGGGAACACGCGACTGGAAAGGGCGTCACAGTAGCTGTAGTCGACACCGGGGTTGATGCTTCCTTCCCCGACCTCAAGGGTCGCGTGCTGAAGGGCAAGGATTTTTCTGATGGACGTGGTGACGCACACGATGACCGGGCGGATCACGGCACTGGGATGGCGGGGGTCATTGCAGGAGCGGGCCACGGCACGAGGGGTACGTCGGGTGTCATGGGGCTTGCCCCGGACGCCAAGATCTTGCCGTTGAAGGTTTCTGATGATGAGTCCGGCTATGGGTCTTCAACCGTAGATGCGATTCGCTACGCTGTGGACCAGGGCGCGAAAGTCATCAACGTATCCCTCGGTGGATCCATCTACAACGATAGGGAACGTGAGGCAGTTTCCTATGCCCTGAAGAAGGACGCAATCGTTGTTGCGGGGACCGGTAACTCAGGGACCAAGAACAAGGAATATCCAGCCGCCTATCCTGAAGTACTCGCAGTTGGCGGCTTGGACAAGGATGGAACCGTCTGGGACGAGTCGAACTGGGGCCCACACACTACACTTGTTGCACCGGCGACGGATAATGTAGTGGCCAGTACGCAATCAGCTTCCGGGTACGCCGTGGCTAACGGTACTTCAGATGCCGCAGCGTATACTTCGGGTACGATTGCATTGGTTCGTGAGAAGCACCCGGATCTGACTGCAGGACAGATTATCAATCGCCTCGTTAAGACGGCACTGCCTGTAGCGCCGAAAGGGTCGAAGCCGAAGCTTCCCACGCAGAAATACGGTTACGGTGTCATCAGGCCTTTCCGTGCCGTGACATACGATATCCCGGCAGGCCCGAAAGACGGCCCACTGGTTAAGTCGGACAAGTCGTCTGACTCTGCGGCGGGCGACGCCAGTTCCAGTTCCGGCTCGTCATCGTCTGATGACTCGGCGGGTTGGATGTTCGCACTAGGCCCGCCCATCGTCCTCTTCGGGCTCATCTTCGTCTTGCTCGTAGGGGCCGCCGTCCTCGTCGTCATCCTCGTCAAGAGGAAAGATCGCCGTGACCGGGTCAGCGACCCCTGGGGTGCTGGCGGTGGCAGTCCGGCCGTGCCCCCGCAGCAGTACCCAGGCCAGCAAGTTCAGGCGCCGTCGGGCCAGTTCGGAGGACCGCCGAGCACGCCGCCTCCACCGCCGAACCAGCCGCCGGCGCCGTGAGATAGGCGGCACGAAGACCGTATCCCGCTGTTGCTCAGCTTGAGGGATCAGCGGGATACGAAAGACCACCACGGGGTAATAAATGGACTTCCGACGAGCGCTGCATTTTACTGGTGCGGGAGCGTTGACTGGGGCCCTGCTGCTCGGCTCCGCTCCCGCGGCTTCTGCGGACGATATCCGCGAGCGGCAGTGGGCCTTGACTGCATTTGATGCCGATAAGATCTGGAATCACTCCACAGGAAAAGGCATCACGGTCGCTGTGGTTGACGGTGGTGTTGATTCCTCTCATCCGGACCTGAAGGGGAAAGTCCTCAAAGGAAAGGACTTCACCGAAGAGGGGGGTAGCGCCCAACAGGACGGGGATGGTCATGGAACCGCTATGGCCGGCCTGATAGCCGGGAGGGGACACGGGCCCGGTGGAAATTCCGGAGTCATGGGCCTGGCGCCGAAATCAAAGATTCTCCCGGTGCGGTTCAGACACAAGAGCAATGAACTTGGAACTTCTTGGGCCGCGGGCGTGCGATATGCCGTCGACCACGGGGCGAAGGTAATCAATCTTTCCCTCGTAACGACGAAGGACACTCGCGATCGTGAGGCAATCGAATACGCCCTCGAGAAGGACGTGGTGGTCGTCGCGGGTACAGGAAACGAGGGTATCGAAAAGAGGAACTATCCGGCCGCCTATCCGGGTGTGGTGTCCGTTGGTGGCGTGGACGACCGTGGAGCTGTATGGGAAGACTCCTCCTGGGGGTCGAACACCACACTGGTAGCTCCGGCCACCAAGAACGTCGTCCCCAACTCAACGTACGAATCAGGCTATGCGATGGCCGATGGGACATCGGACGCTACCGCATACGTGTCTGCGTCCGCTGCCCTTGTGCGCTCTGCCCATCCCGACCTCTCCGCGGGACAAGTGATCAACCGCCTGATCAAGACCGCTAAGGTGCCCGGACCCGAAGAAGCGAGCAATCCGAAACTGCCCGATGAGAAGTTCGGTTACGGCGTAGTCCGGCCGTATCGAGCCGTTACGTACGACATCCCTGCCGGACCCAAAGCCGGCCCGTTGGAGCAGCCCGACAAGGCGGCGGATTCCGCGGCGGGGGACACGGACGCCGGCTCGTCGTCCTCCGAGGACTCCATGGGCTGGATGTTCGCCCTTGGCCCGCCGATCGTTGTGATCGGCGTCATCCTGGTGCTGGTCGTCGGTCTGATTGTGCTGTCGGTGGTGCTGGTCACGAGGACGAAGCGGAGGAGGGCTCCGTACCCGGGTATGCCTGCCGGTCCAGGGGCACCGCCAGGGTGGGCAGGTGGGCCCGGGCCAGTCGCCCCGCCCCCGTTCCCTGGGCAGCAACAAGCACCGCAGGGGCAGCAGTGGCAGGCACCGCCCGCCGGACAGTTCGGCGGCCCGCCGCCGACGTCACCACCACCCCCGCCCCCAAATCAACCGCCCTCGTGGTGAGTTGAGGGCGGGGCCCCGCATCGGCACTAGTGAGTTTCAGGTAAGCAGGGTGAGTTCAGCGTGGTGAGCGGAATCAGTCGGGTGGGGCTACGGTCGAGCGACGAGTTGAGGCCGTTGGTGACGTCCGCCCTCCAAGGGACGGACAGTGCTGTGGCCTTCAGCACCGTGAACCGAGGGGCGCACGCCAAGATCTGTCCGCGACGCCTGCTCCCGAAATCCGAGGTGCTGGCGCCGAAACCTAAACCGAAGCCGCGGCCGGCGACCTGGTATCAGAAGCTTGCAGTCGGGCTCGTGCTGTTCGGCTCGTGGCTCATGGGGCCCTTCGACTTCCTCGGCGACGCGCTCTGGTCGCTGGTGCGGCGGGTCTTCCGCGGGATCAGGTGGGTCTTCCGTACGCCCGAGAGGCGCCGCCGCAGGACGCAGTTGAAGGGCGGCTGGAAGAGTCTCGCCGGCGGCCTCGACATGTCGATGTGCATCTACGGCGACAAGGTGCTCGTGGTCGGCGAACATCACCTGGCGCTCGTGTACGTCGGCGAAGGTGAGTCGGAGATCGGTTGGCAGGGGCCGCTCACGGATGTCGCGGAGGCCGAAGTGGCGACCTGGCGCAGCACCGACGACCGTGGCGCGACGCTCCGTTGGCACTTCCGGGACGGTTCCTGGGTCGACGTCTTCGCCAAGGGACCCGACTGGAAGGCCCTGATCACCGTCGTCCCGCAGTCCTGAACAGCCGCCGCCGGAGCCGGAGTTACTGGGCGTTGCGGGCTTGCGCCGCGGCGTCGCGCCCGCACCGCCGCAGCGAGGCGGGCGACCCGAACCGGCCGGGCGGCACGGGCGACGGCGGTCGTCACCCGGGACGGGACTGGCGGCTGTAGCCGTGCGCCGGCCCGCGCTCAGAGTTGCCTGACCAGCTCCGCCGCGTCCTTCAAGGACAGCCGGGGCTCCTGGCGGCGCAGCTCCTTCACGGCCCTGACCTCCCCCTTGCTCGCCTTCATCGAGCGCACGGCATCGGCGTCGATGCGGGCACGTACGTCGTCGAGGGACATCGAACTGGCGCGCTGCTTCTGCTTGCGGAGCCAGAGGTTGAGCGCCAGGGCGACGGGGACGAAGATCCACGCCACGATGGTGATCGCCGTCTCGGTGGTGGTCGTGCCGGTGAGGGAGAGCAGAAGGATTCCGGCCCCCGCCGCGGTGAGAAGAGATACGAACCAGATCAGTTCGAGCTTCTTGAGGGAACGTGCGTCGGCGGGGCGCCCGTCCCGGGACTGGTTCTTCACGCGGGAACCCTTCTGCATTGTCGGCGGGAGTCCGAGGGGGCGGTTCCGCCCCTGCCATACGCTACGTGGGCGCGACCGTTCCGCCACAGGGCGGTGTGGATTTCGCGTGAAGCTTCCCGAAAGGTAGTGCCAAGAATCGCGGCTGCTTGCAACCTCTCGGAGCTCCCCCAACTCCCCGAAGGTGTAGGGCCGTCGCCATCCGGCGCACGATCGGTCGCCGGGGCCCCGGAGCCTGGGACGATTACGCTCCGGGGGTCGGCTCCTGCTCCTATAATCAGCGCTGCTGCGGGAGGCATCATCGTCGCCAGGGGGAATCTGTCCGGTTGACGCCGCTCTCGCCTGGCTTGTTCGTTCCCTTCACCGCCGAGGAGAGGCACTTCATGGGGGACCACTTCAAGACGGATGTCGATCAACTCGATCAGTTCGTCAAGACGTTGGACAGCAGCGTCAAGGATCTTGACGACGCCCGTTCGGCGCTGTCGCACGTCCGGGGCGACCAGATCGGCACATCACGGCTCGACAAGGCCTGCGACGACTTCCAGGAGCAATGGAAGTACGGCTCCGAGCAGATGAGCGAGATGATCGGCGGCATCAAAGAGGGTGTGAAGGCGAACAAGCTGAGCTACCAGGAGATGGAAACGAACCTGGAGAAGGCGCTCAAGCAGATGGAGCAGCAGGGCACTTCGGCCGGCGGGGGCAAGTGATGGCGACGAATCCGTATCCGCACCTCGGCTGGAACCCCGTTCCCGGTATCCCCTCCGAAGTCCAGGCGCTCAAGAACAAGGTCACCAAGGCGGCAACCGCACTGCGCAGCTGCCACACGCAGATCGAGCGCCTGCTCGGGCAGAGCAGCCACTGGGAGGGCGACGCCGCGGACGCCTTCCGCGACAAGCTCGACGGCGATCTGCCCAAGTACATGAAGGACGCCGCCACGTCCATGGAGAAGGCTGCCGCCCAACTGTCCAAGTGGGACAGCGACTTGACGTCCAACCGCGAGCTCGCGAAGAAGTACGACGACGAGGCGCGGGAGAAGAAGGAAGCTGCCGGCACCGCAAAGGGGCGCCAGGACACGGCGAGCAAGGACCCGGACCTCAAGCTCGGCGGCAGGCAGTTCCCCAGCCAGGCCGAGGCGGACGCGGCGACTGAGCGGCTGCGGGCGGCCGAGGGCCGTCTGAAGGACGCCTCGGACAGTCTGGAGAAGGCAAACGAGGCCTACAACAGCGTCATTGCGAAGGCCAAGACGCTGGAAGAAGAGCACGAGCGGGAGGCCAACAAGGTCGCCGACGAGCTCGACAAGGCCGATGACGACCTCGCTCCCGAGGAGCCCGGCTGGCTGAGCAAGACCCTCAGCGCGATCGGCGACGGCCTCGCGGCGGCCGGTAAGTTCCTCCTCGACCACGCTGGCACCATCGGTGCGATCGCGGGCCTGCTGGCGCTCTTCCCGACGCCGCTGGCTCCGCTCTTCGCAGGCATCGCGGTCGTCGCGAGCGCCGCGTCGCTGAGCAAGAACCTGGCCAGTGAAGACTTCCGAGATTCGCTGACGGGTAAGTACGGCTGGGGGCAGGGACTCGCCGCGTGGGGCTCCGTGGCCGGTGACACCCTGGGCATGCTGCCGGGCGTCGGCGCCCTCGGTAAGGCCGGAGGCGAGGTCAGCGTGCTGTCGGGCGCCGCGCGGGAGGGCGGCGAGGTCATGTCAGCGGGCTCGAAGGCGGCCGCCTTCGGACGGGAGACCGTCGAGGCGTTCAACTACAAGGCGCTCGACACCGCGACGAACCCGAACACCGGAATGCTCCAGTACGGCGTCAACGGCGCCAACGTGCTCGCCAACACCGCCTCCTCGCTGGAGACGGAAGGCGTTCTGCCCGACACCGGAGCGGGCCACTACAGTGCGGAGGCGACCAAGGCCGGAGCTGCGGGCTTCGGCGCCGGCGGGAACGCCTCGGACGCCGCCCGCGGCATCAGTGACCTGGTCACGGGAATCCGGCTGTGAACGGCGTTCAGGAGGGCTCCGACTCGGCCGTCACGCTGCGGCCGGCGTTCTGGTACGACATCCCGCAGGGATATCAGAAGCTCGACATCTATCCGTCCGCGGAGCACATGGAGGAGCTGGCACGCCAGATCCTCGCCCTGCCGGACGATGTCCGGGACCGCGCGGATCAGGTGTTCCGGCTGTACGCCCTCGTGATGTGGGAGATGCAGAAGCACCGCGTGCAGGGCTGTGCGCTCGGTCTGCACCCGGACGACCGAGGGGGTGCCGCCATGTCCGTGCTGACGGTGTCCAGCGTGGAGATGCAGGGCGTCAATCCCAAGGCGGTGCTGGCCGTGCTCATGGCCTCGGGGGCGGGGGAGACAGGCGAAAGCGGCATCGTGCCCGTCGAACTGCCGAGTGGCCCCGGTTTCCTGACCGACTCCGTGCACAAGGCCACGGTGCCCGGCACTCCGGCCGCGGAAGACGGCACCCCGCAGGAGTCGCCTGTCTGGCGTGGCATGGTCGCCATCCCCGACACCCGCTCGTCCGCCGTCATCGCCGTACAGCTCGTCACGCCCGTGGTGGATCTCGCCGACGACTACCGGAACGTGCTGCTCGGCGTCGCCAGGACGGTGACGTTCACCGACCCGGCGCTCGCTGCCCGTACGGGGGACGAGCCGCCGGAGCCCGGTTCCGCGACGGAGGCAGTGAGAAGTGACTTCGGGTGAGCAGTGAACAGTCGGCGGGCAGCGGGGGTTCCGGGCCCGTGGTACAGCCGAACAAGGCAGGACAACCATCCCGGTTGCGGACGCTGGTGAAGTGGGCCCTGGCCTTCGCCGTCGCATACGGGCTCTCCCTCACGGTGCTGACCGACTACCTCGTGGTCCTCGCGGTGCCGGGGCTGATCGCCCTCCTGGCACTGACCTCCACCGCGGTGCTCCTGCTGCTCTACGAGCCCTTCCGAGGTGACGTTCCGTACGCCACGGACGGATCGGACCGCCGGGGAGTGGTGCGTCACCATCGCACGGTCCTGCTGCGGCGTTACTTGTCGCTCCTGTGCGTCGTCGCCGCGCTTGTGGCGCTTGTGTTCGTGATCCAGTCCGACTACGCGGTCATCGCTGCTCCCATGGCAGTAATGGCCTTCATGCTGGGGACGGCCTTCTGCGGCCAGCAGATGCGGTCGGTGCGGCTCGCCGCCCGTGTGCTCGCGGTGTACGACTTCACCTTCCGTTCCCCGGTGGAGAAGCTCAACCTGCGTGCCTCCGGCAAGCGTTCGCTGCGCCTCGGCGACGGGGGAAGCGGTGATGAGCGGTCGTCGGAACTGGCGGCCCACCAGCCCATCGGCAAACTGTGGCCGAAGAACATCGAGGACGGCGTGTGGTTCGCCGGCGACGAGATCTTCGGAGGGGTCGTGATGGTCCCCGGATCCGGTGAGCTGATGCGCGTACAGCCGCTGCATTGGGACGAACTCGCCGCGGAGCGGAGCCGTGCCGGCGCCGAGCGCCTTGAGAAGGCCCAGCGCGCCGGGCTCGCCCGGCGCTCGCTGTAGCAGAGTCACGGACCGAGACCACAGAAGCGATGAGAGGACCTTTGCCAGTGGGAGACCACGAGCCCCGACTGCCGTCGACGGGGGTGGCGTTCGATGCCCCGGGCACCCAGGCAGTGTGGAAGGCGACGCGTCGCCGGGTCATGCTCAAGCTGTGGCTGTGGAGCGCGCTGCTCGTCGCCGCTCTGGCGCTGAGCGGCGTGCTCGCTCAGGTGCGGTGGGGCGACGGCTACGCCAGGGGCGACAACAGTGTGGGCGGCCTCATCGGCGGACTGGCCGTCCTGGCCTACCCGTTCGCGCTGTACGCCTGCTGCGGTGCCCTGTCCCGGTTGCGCAAGGCCCGCAGCATTCTGGAGGCGTATCCCTGGCAGTCGTTCCCGGCGGTGCGGAGGCTGTCCGGCACGAAGGAAGCGACGGGCGTGCCGGTGCAGTTCAGGCTCCCCGACGGTGGGGAACAGGGCGGCGGTGAGAGCACGTACGTGGACGACGACGGCTCGGTCTGGTCACAGAGCATGTCCGCCCGCAATCCGCTCCGTTGGAACCGCTGGGACGAATCGATGGAGCGGGGCGCCTGGTACGCAGGCGACGTCGAAATCGGCGGAGTCCTCGCGCTGCCCGGCGGCAGCGGGTTGATGACCGTACAGCGCCGGGTGCAGGTGCTCTCCATGGAGCGGCGGACGGCCAAGGCAGACCACGCGAGCATCCTCGCGGCTGCCCCCGGGCGGGACTGACCCCCAGGGAGCTCGGGAGCTGTCGGCTGGGCGCCTCCCGGGGCGCCCAGCGTTACGCTCCGCCGTTCTCCCGCGTCGGCTCCAGGTCGAACTCACCGTCGCGTGCGCCGAGTACGAACGCACGCCACTCGGCTTCGGTGTAGCGCAGCACCGTGTCGGGGTCCTTGGAGTTGCGCATCGCGACGGCGCCGCCGGCGAGGTGTGCGATCTCGACCTTCTCCTCCTCCGGGCCACCGGGAGCGGACTCCCAGACGGCGTCGGAGATGTCCATCGCGTACAGCTCGTCCTTCTCCTGCTGCGTCCCCATCGGCGCATGCTCCTCTCTTCGCGTCCCGGCGTGGCATATCTTCCCATGAGGCCCTGACCGTGCAGGTCGGATCGAGTCAGCGTCCAGGGCGGCCCGCCGAACCCCGGGCGTCCCCGCACCCGCAGCCCTCTCGCGTCCCCTCAGTACACCGTGCCCAACACGCCGCTCCGCTCGGCCAGTTCATCGGCACCCGGAAACGGCTCTGGCCGCCTCTTGAGCTTCTTCGGCCGCTTCTCCCGTACATGGCGCACCGGCCGTCCGCCGCCCACCGGCGAGAGGACCCCGCCGTACCGCGGGTCGCCGCAGAACCAGGCCTCGTCGGGGTGCTTGCTGCCCCCCGGTTCCAGCACGTGCCGCATCATCCTCGGTGTCAGGACGAGAACATCGCCCGGCTCAAGGTGCAGCCGCACTTCCACGCGCCATCTCATGACCCGGACCTCGCACGGGTACGCCTTCCATCCGTACGACTCCAGGATCCTCCGCTCCCGGCGGCCGCTCGCGAGTGCGGTCAGCTGCACCGGCGCGATCATCAACAGGACGAGCAGCGAGAGCACTTGGAGCCCGATGTAGTCGCCGGGATCCTCCGGCAGCACCGCGGAGCCCGTCACGATCGCGGCGACGGCCGCCCACGAGCCGGCGATGGCCGCCCACCGGCGCAGCCGTCTTCTCCGGAAGCCCTCGGCCGTCGCACGGACGTCCATGGCACTCTGCTCCGGCGTCTGCTCCGATGTCTGTTCCGGCCGCGCCGCCCCCACTGCCTCCGACATGCCACCTCCCCTACGTGGCGGAGCCGGGCCGCGATCCCAGATCCCGGCCCGGCTCCCCGGCTTTTCACCGGCGGCGTTCAGCGCCGCCTCAGTTGTTCGCCGGCATCCATCCCGTCTGGACGAGCTGCCCGCCCCGGCGCCGCGTCTGGAAGTAGCCGCGGCCGACCGGGAGTTGAGTGGGCGAGATGTTGCCCAGCAGCGCGCCCTCGGACTTGTCGCCCGAGAGTACGACGCCCTGCGCGCCCAGCTCCTTGATCCGCTGCATCACCGGCTCGTACAGCGCGCGGCTGGCGCCGCCGGACGAGCGGGCGAGGATGACGCGGAGCCCGACGTCCCGTGCGAAGGGCAGATACTCCAGCAGCGGCATCAGCGGGTTCTGCCCGGTGGCCACCAGGTCGTAGTCGTCGATGACGACGAACGCGTCCGGGCTGTCGTACCAGCTGCGGTTGCGCAGCTGCTCCGGAGTGACGTCCGGCCCCGGCATGCGCCGGGACATGGAGCCCGCGAGGCCTTCGATCGTCTCCTGCAGCGACGGAGCCGCGGCGCAGTACCGCGACACGTGTGCCTCTGGTACGCCCTGGAGATGCGCCCGCCGGTAGTCACCGACGACGATCTTGGCCTTGTCCGGCGAGTAGCGCTCGGTGATCTGGTGCATGAGGAGCCGCAGCAGCGCGCTCTTGCCGGATTCGCTCTCGCCGAAGACCACGAACAGCGGGTCGGTCTCGAAGTTGACGAAGACCGGCCGCAGCGAGCTCTCGTCGATGCCGAACGCCAGCCCGTGCTCGGGGTAGTCGGAGCCCTTGGGGAGCCTGGACGCCTCGAGCATCGTCGGCAGCAGCCGGACCGCGGGTGCGGGCTCGCCCGTCCAGTGCTCGTTGATCGCGCTGATCGTCTGCCGGGTGGCGTCCGGCAGGTCCTCCAGCGTCGACGAGCTGTCGATGCGCGGCAGGGCCGTCATCAGGTGCAGCTTGTCCGGGCTGAGACCGCGGCCCGGCATGGCCGCCGGGACGTTCGCCGCGACCTTGCGGTCGATCTCGGACTCGGACGGGTCGCCCAGCCGCAGTTCGATGCGGTTCTGCAGCAGGTCCTTGAGCGCGGGACGCACCTCCGTGTACCGCGAGGCGGTCAGGATGAGGTGTATTCCGAAGCCGAGGCCGCGCTGGGCGATGTCGGTGACGTCGGCTTCGAGCATCTCGTAGTCGTTCTTGAACGTCGCCCAGCCGTCGATGACGAGGAAGACGTCGCCCCACTTCTGGTCCGGCAGCTGGCCTGCCGCGCGGCGCTGGCGGAACGTGGCGATGGAGTCGACGTTGTGCGCCCGGAAGTACTCCTCACGCTCGTTGAGGATCGTCATGACCTCGCTGACCGTACGGCGCACCTTCTCCCCGTCGAGACGGTTGGCGACGCCGCCGACATGGTGCAGGTCCTCCATGGCCAGCAGCGAGCCGCCGCCGAAGTCCAGGCAGTAGAACTGCACTTCGGACGGTGTGTGCGTCAGACCGAACGACGTCACGAGCGTACGCAGCAGAGTCGACTTGCCGGACTGCGGTCCGCCGATGACGAATCCGTGGCCCGCCGCACCGGAGAAGTCCCGGTAGAGCACGTCGCGCCGCTGCTCGAACGGCTTGTCCAGCAGGGCGACCGGCACCGCGAGACGGCCGAGGGCCGTGTAGTCCGGTGCCGTCAGGCCGCGCTCCGGCGTGGCCGCGAGCGCGGGCAGGAGCTGGTCGATGGACGGCGGCTCGTCCAGCGGCGGCAGCCACACCTGATGCGCGGACGGGCCCTGCCCGACCATCTTCTGCACGATCACGTCGAGCACGGTGTCGGCGAGCGCGTCGTCGACCGTGTCGGTCTCAGGGGCCTCGGGCTCCGGCGCCGCCGGCAGCGTCACAGGCGTCGCCGTGAACATCACCGGGCGCGTCTGGGTGGCCCGGCTGACCCGCGTCGGACCCGCCGCGCGGTACGCACCGGAGACGTAGGCCGCCTTGAACTGCACCATCGTCTCGGTGTCGTACTTGAGGAAGCCCGCACCCGGCACGTTCGGCAGGTGGTAGGCGTCCGGGACGCCGATCGCGGTGCGCGACTCGGCGGCCGAGAACGTACGCAGACCGATCCGGTACGAGAGGAAGGTGTCCAGGCCCCGCAGCTTGCCCTCCTCCAGGCGCTGCGACGCCAGCAGCATGTGCACGCCCAGTGAACGGCCGATGCGGCCGATCTGGATGAACATGTCGATGAAGTCGGGCTTGGCGGTGAGGAGTTCGCTGAACTCGTCGATGATCAGGACGAGCGAAGGCAGCGGATCCAGCGCCGCACCGGCGGCGCGCGCCTTCTCGTAGTCCGTGATGTTCGCGTAGTTGCCCGCCCTGCGCAGCGTCTCCTGACGGCGGTTCAGCTCGCCGGTGATCGCGTCGCGCATGCGGTCGACGAGGGTGAGCTCGTCGGCGAGGTTGGTGATGACCGCCGCGGTGTGCGGCATGTCGGCCATGCCCGTGAAGGTCGCGCCGCCCTTGAAGTCGGCGAGGATGAAGTTGAGCGTCTCGGACGAGTGCGTCACGGCCAGACCGAGCACGAGCGTACGCAGCAGCTCGGACTTGCCGGAGCCCGTCGCGCCGACGCACAGGCCGTGCGGGCCCATGCCCTCCTGCGAGGCCTCCTTGATGTCGAGCATCACCGGCTCGCCCTCGCCGCCGATGCCGATCGGCACACGCAGCCGCTCGTGCAGCGAACGCGGCCGCCAGGTGCGTGCCATGTCGACCGAACCGGCGTCGCCGATGCCCATGAGGTCGGTGAAGTCCAGGTTGGACAGCAGCGGTTCGCCCTCCTCACCGCTGCCCATGCGCAGCGGTGAGAGCTGCCGGGCGAGCGCCTCGGCCTGCTCGTAGCTCAGCAGGTCGGGCTTGCCCGAGTACGCGGACTCCCGGCCGACGTACAGGTCGAGGGCCTTCTCGCGCACATGCACGGTCAGGCCGCCGGACATCTGGTCGTCGAGCGCTCCGGGAGCGACCTCCACGAAGGTGACGCCCTGGAGGCCCTCGGCACCGGCGAGTTGAGAGTCCGGCGGGATCGAGCCGCCGTCGAGGACGACGATTATGTGCGGCTGGTCGGCGACGGGTGTGCCGTCCCTGTTCCAGCGCGGACGCCCGTCGAGCTGGCTCGCGAGCGACTCCTCCAGCTGCCCGAGGTCGTCGAAGAACAGGCGTGCCTGGCCGGCGCCGTCCGACTGCGACGGGTGCTGCGCGTGCGGCAGCCACTTCGTCCAGTCCCATTCGGCCATCGAGCCCGGGTGGGCGACGACCGCGATCATCATCTCCTCGGGGGAGTGCAGCGCGGAGAGCTGGCCGAGCGCGGCACGGACATTGCCGTACACCTCGTCGGTGCTTCCGGTGACGACCACGTGGTAAAAGGCCCGCAGGCTCACCGCGATGGGAAGATCCGGAAGTGAACGGTGAATGTCCAGGAAGGACTTCATCGCTTCGGCGGTGAGCGGCTCGAGTTCGTCCTTGGGTGCCGTTTCCGGCGCGACGAGCGGAGTGCTCAACTGCTGCCAGCCCGTGCCGATTCGCACGGACGAGAAGTCGTTGTCGGACGGGCGGCGTTCCCACAGCCGTTTGCCGTCGCCGGCGATGGCCCACAGCTGATCCGGACTCGGATGCTGATACAGCTGCGCGTTCCGCTGCGCGTCCGAGGTCTTGCGCACGTCTTTCCGCACCTGGTCGAGATAGCGGAAGTAGTCCCTCCGCTCCTGGCCCATCTGGGCCCTGCCTCCCCGCCGCGCGCGTACGACCTGCGCGACCGCCATGGCGACCGTGGAGACCGCCATCAGGGCGCCGACGACCTTCATGTAGGGCGCTGCGCCCGGCATGAAGAAGAATGCGACGGAACCCCCCATGCCCATCACGGGCAGGAGATTCATCCAGATGTCGTTGTCACCGTCGCGCGGCAGTTCTGGAGGGGATTCCAGCTTGACTTCCCCTTCGGGCACGGTCGGCGGCATGACCCGTGGCTGCCGCTTCACGATGACCACACTCACCGTTTCATCAGTCCTTCACGATAAATTCGCAATTACGCACCGACGCCCCCGCCATCGCAACAGCTACCGGTCATGCAGACGCTGATCCTAGTAGGTATGAGAGTCTCCGGTATCCGGGAGGACCGACTGTCCGCCGCGGACGGTAAGGTGACCCGCAATCTTCCCCAAGTACTTCCGTGGCGCGGGAGCTTGGGGCAATCCACAGGCCCGAGATGTCTGTAATTCATCGTGACGCCGAGTACGAGCAGTGAGCAAGGGGGATCAACAAGGTGGCCACGACCGCAGCGACCGGCTTCTGCCGCGTCACGGTAGTTGCTCCCGGGGGGCGCATCGACGTCGCGCTCCCCGAGGACGTGCCCCTGTCCGACGTCTATCCGGAGATCGCGAGGCTCTCCGGAGGCAGCACCGCCGACGGTTCCCTGTCGGGGTATCACCTGGTGCGCCGGGACGGACGGGTTCTGGAATCGGGGCTTTCCCTGGCGGGCAACAGCATCCGGGACGGCGAGGTGCTGCTGCTGCGCCCGTTCGCCGACTCGTTGCCCTCCGCCGTCTTCGACGACGTCAGTGACGCCGTCGCCTCGGGAGTGCGGCAGGACCGCGCACTGTGGAACGAGGGGCGGATGCGCGCCGCCGGACTCACCGGCGGCGGCGTGCTGTTGGTGCTCATGGCCTTCGCGCTGTGGTTCGCCGACCCGGTCAGGCACGACATGCACGGGCTGCCCGGCATCATCGCCGCCGCGGCCGGCGTCCTGCTCGTCGCCCTCGCATGCGTCCGGGCCCGTGTGTACGACGACAGGCTGTCGTCCATCGCGCTCGGCCTCGGCGCGATGCCGCACATCATGATTGCGGGGTCCGGGATCCTCCCGCTCGGTGAGGGCGAGGGCATCGGCCGGCTGCAGTTCCTCATGGGGTGCGTGGCGGTGCTGCTCGCCTCGGCGGTGCTGATCGCGATCACGCCCAGGGGCGACGGCCCGTTCGTCGCCGCCGCCATCGTCTCGGCCACAGGCACCGTCTTCACCTTCATCGCCGTCGTCGCCGACATCGGAGCGGTCGATGCCGCGGCGATCGCGGCCCCCGTCTCCGTCGGCATCATCGCCTTCCTGCCGGGGCTCTCCGCCCGCTTCGCACGGCTGCCCATAGGCTTCGAGCCGCGCGCCGGCGGCCCCGGCGGCTACGACGGCGGGCAGGACGGCTCCCGCGTCGCCCAGGGCCCGGTCGACGCCGAGCGCATCGCGGCACAGGCGCGTCGCGGCCACGAGATGCTCGTCGGGCTCGTCGGCGGCTGGTGCGCCGCCGTCGTCGGAACGGCAGCGGTGCTGGGCTTCTCCAACAACGGCTGGGGCCAGCTGCTCGCACTCGCCACCGGCATCGCGATGCTGCTGCGCGCCCGCCTCTTCCGCTACACCTCGCAGGTCATCTGCTCCCTGGCCGCGGGCCTCGGCGCCCTGACGCTGCTCGCGCTCGGGATGTCCCTCAATCCGCCGGCGGCACTGGTCCGCGAGTTCCTCCGTGGCGACAGCGGCGGCCTCGACGTCCGTACGGTCTGGATCGCGGCGTCCATCGCGCTCGCCGCGGCGCTGGTCACCGCCATCGGCCTGATCGTTCCGCGGACGGGGCTGACCCCGTTCTGGGGCCGCTTCATGGAGCTGACGGAGACCTTCGTGCTGCTCTCGCTGATTCCGCTCTGCCTCGCGGTCATGGACGTCTACGCCGACGTGCGGGGGTCCATCGGAGGCTGACCGGCCCGCTGCCGCACCGCCGAGGTGTCCCTCTCCGCCCGCCCCCAAGAGCTGTACCGGGGGCGGGCGGAGGCATGCTGCGGCGCTGATAGGCTGGTGCGGCCTTCCGAGTTGTCGAAGGATCCCCTGAGATGAAGACCAGGGGCGCTCGTGGGCAGAAACCGCAGAGGAGTACGCGTGTCGTCTCTCGATGTCGCGACCAAGAAGCAGATCATCTCCGAGTTCGCCACCAAGGAGGGTGACACCGGCTCCCCCGAGGTCCAGGTGGCGCTGCTCTCCCGTCGCATCTCGGACCTGACCGAGCACCTGAAGACCCACAAGCACGACCACCACTCCCGCCGTGGTCTGCTGCTGCTGGTCGGCCAGCGCCGCCGCCTCCTGCAGTACCTGGCGAAGAAGGACATCCAGCGCTTCCGCGCTCTCGTCGAGCGCCTCGGCATCCGCCGCGGCGCGGCGGGCGCCCGCTGACATGTGACGCAGGGAGCGGTTCCCATCACCGGGGGCCGCTCCCTTCGCCGTATCTGAAGGGACCGGATGGTTTGTAGGCTGGTCCCAGCACGACGTACAACCCGAAGACCGCCCCCACAGGACAGCGGCTTCACGCACACATAACCCGAAACAGACGCGGCAGGGGCGCCCCGCCGTCGCCGGTCCTCGGTAGTGGCCCCCGGACACAAGGAAGTTCCGGGTGCTTCGATCGAAGACCGGCCCGCAAACGGAGCGCTCCTCCGCAGCCGGTCCGCCGCCACACGGGCGCCGGACGCAGACGAGGAGATATCCCTGGTGGAGAACGAGACCCACTACGCCGAAGCCGTTATCGACAACGGCACGTTCGGCACCCGCACCATCCGGTTCGAGACGGGCCGGGTGGCCAAGCAGGCCGCCGGCTCCGCCGTGGCATACCTGGACGACGACACCATGGTGCTGTCGGCCACCACGGCCTCAAAGCAGCCCAAGGACCAGCTCGACTTCTTCCCGCTGACGGTCGACGTCGAGGAGCGGATGTACGCAGCCGGGAAGATCCCCGGTTCCTTCTTCCGCCGTGAGGGCCGCCCCTCCGAGGACGCGATCCTCACCTGTCGCCTGATCGACCGCCCGCTGCGCCCCTCCTTCAAGAAGGGCCTGCGCAACGAGATCCAGATCGTCGAGACGATCATGGCGCTCAACCCCGACCACCTCTACGACGTGGTCGCCATCAACGCCGCCTCCTGCTCCACGCAGCTGTCGGGCCTGCCCTTCTCCGGCCCCATCGGCGGCACCCGCGTCGCCCTCATCCAGGGCCAGTGGGTGGCGTTCCCCACACATACCGAGCTGGAGGACGCCGTCTTCGACATGGTCGTCGCCGGCCGCACCCTCCCTGACGGCGACGTCGCGGTGATGATGGTCGAGGCCGAGGCCACCGAGAAGACCGTCGAGCTGGTCAAGGGCGGAGCCGAGGCTCCCACCGAGGAGATCGTCGCCGCCGGCCTCGATGCCGCAAAGCCCTTCATCAAGGTGCTGTGCAAGGCCCAGTCCGACCTCGCCGCCAAGGCCGCCAAGCCCGTCGCCGAGTTCCCGATCTTCCTGGACCACCAGGACGACGTGCTCGACGCCCTCACCGAGGCCGTACGTGACGAGCTGGCCCAGGCCCTCACCATCGCCGGCAAGCAGGAGCGCGAGGCCGAGCTGGACCGCGTCAAGAGCCTCGCCGCCGAGAAACTCATCCCGCAGTTCGAGGGCCGCGAGAAGGAGATCTCCGCCGCGTACCGGACGCTCACCAAGGAGCTGGTCCGCGAACGCGTCATCCGTGAGAAGAAGCGCATCGACGGCCGCGGCGTCACGGACATCCGTACGCTCGCCGCCGAGGTCGAGGCGATCCCGAGGGTCCACGGCTCGGCGCTCTTCGAGCGCGGCGAGACCCAGATCCTCGGCGTGACCACGCTGAACATGCTGCGCATGGAGCAGCAGCTGGACACCCTCTCCCCGGTGACCCGCAAGCGCTACATGCACAACTACAACTTCCCGCCCTACTCCACCGGTGAGACGGGCCGCGTCGGGTCCCCCAAGCGTCGCGAGATCGGCCACGGCGCCCTCGCCGAGCGTGCGCTCGTGCCGGTGCTGCCGACGCGCGAGGAGTTCCCGTACGCGATCCGTCAGGTCTCCGAGGCGCTCGGCTCCAACGGGTCGACGTCCATGGGCTCGGTCTGCGCCTCGACCATGTCGCTGCTGAACGCGGGTGTGCCGCTCAAGGCCCCCGTCGCCGGCATCGCCATGGGCCTGATCTCAAAGGAGATCGAAGGCGAGACGCACTACGTCACTCTCACCGACATCCTCGGTGCGGAGGACGCCTACGGCGACATGGACTTCAAGGTCGCCGGCACCCGCCAGTTCGTCACGGCCCTTCAGCTCGACACGAAGCTGGACGGAATCCCGGCGTCCGTGCTCGCCGCGGCGCTCAAGCAGGCCCGCGACGCGCGTCTGCACATCCTCGACGTGATGAACGAGGCCATCGACGTCCCGGACGAGATGTCCCCGAACGCCCCGAGGATCATCACCGTGAAGATCCCCGTGGACAAGATCGGCGAGGTCATCGGCCCCAAGGGCAAGATGATCAACCAGATCCAGGAGGACACCGGCGCCGACATCACGATCGAGGACGACGGCACCATCTACATCGGTGCCGCCGACGGCCCTGCCGCCGAGGCCGCCCGCACCACGATCAACGGCATCGCAAACCCGACGATGCCCGAGGTCGGCGAGCGCTACCTGGGCACGGTGGTGAAGACGACCACGTTCGGCGCCTTCGTCTCGCTGCTCCCCGGCAAGGACGGGCTTCTGCACATCTCGCAGATCCGCAAGCTCGCCGGCGGCAAGCGCGTGGAGAACGTCGAGGACGTGCTCGGTGTCGGCCAGAAGGTCCAGGTCGAGATCGCCGAGATCGACCAGCGCGGCAAGCTCTCGCTCATCCCCGTCCTCGAGGACGAGGAGGCCGAGGGATCCGGCGGTTCCGATCAGAAGGACTCCGCGCCGGCCGACGCCGCCGCGGACGACCAGTGACACATGCGCACCGTGCGACGGCCCGCCCCACCACCAAGGAGGGGCGGGCCGTCGCCCGTACATCATCGGGAGTGAACGCGATGTCTGGCGGCGGCCGCCCGACCGCAGTGGGCGGGGGCGAGGTCCGCAAGACGGTCCTGCCCGGCGGACTTCGCGTCATCACCGAGACGGTGCCCACCGTCCGCTCGGCGACGCTCGGCATCTGGGCGCACGTCGGCTCCCGGGACGAGACGCCGGCGCTCGGCGGCGCCACCCACTACCTGGAACATCTGCTCTTCAAGGGCACCAGGCGGCGCAGCGCCCTCGACATCTCGGCCGCGCTGGACGCGGTGGGCGGTGAGGTGAACGCCTTCACCGCCAAGGAGTTCACCTGCTACTACGCACGTGTCCTCGACTCCGACCTGCCGCTGGCCATCGACATCGTCGGCGACATGCTCACCGGCTCCGTGCTGGACGCCGCGGAGGTCGAGGCCGAGCGGGGCGTCATCCTCGAAGAGATCGCCATGACCGAGGACGACCCCGGCGACTGCGTGCACGACCTGTTCGCCCGCGCACTGCTGGGCGACTCACCGCTCGGCCGCCCCGTCCTGGGCACCGTCGAGACGGTCAACGGCTTCACGCGCGAGCGTCTCGCCCGCTTCTACCGCAAGCACTACGACGCGCCCCACCTGGTCGTCGCCGCCGCCGGCAACCTCGACCACGACACCGTCGTGCGGCAGGTGCGTGCGGCCTTCGACAGGGCGGGCGCCCTCGACCGTACGGAGGGCAGCGAGCCCGTGGGCCCGCGCACCGGCGCACGCACCCTGCGCGCCGGCGGCCGCGTGGAGATCGCCGACCGCAGCACGGAACAGGCCCATCTCGTACTCGGAATGCCGGGCTACTCCCGCAACGACGACCGCCGTTGGGCCCTCGGGGTGCTCAGCGCCGCGCTCGGCGGCGGGATGAGCTCCCGCCTCTTCCAGGAGATCCGGGAGAAGCGCGGCCTGGCCTACAGCACGTACTCCTACACCTCCGGCTTCGCCGACTGCGGCGTCTTCGGCGTCTACGCGGGCTGCCGCCCCGGCCAGCTCTCCGACGTGCTGAAGATCTGCCGGGACGAGCTGGACCAGGCCGCACGGCACGGCCTGCCCGACGACGAACTGCGCCGTGCCATCGGCCAGTTGTCCGGCGCGACGGTGCTCGGCCTGGAGGACACCGGCGCACTGATGCACCGGCTCGGCAAGAGCGAACTGTGCTGGGGCGAACAGCTCTCGGTCGACGAGATGCTGGCCAGAATCGCCGCCGTGACCCCCGACGACGTACGCGAAGCAGCCCGCGACGTGCTGGCCCGTCGCCCCTCGCTCGCCGTCATCGGGCCGCTCACCGACCGTCAGGCATCCCAGCTGCACGACGCGGTGGCCTGACACCCGCCCCTCCCACTCCCGCCCTCCCACTCACGTCTCCCGCCACAGACCCGCCGGCCGCGCACCGGCCCGGGCAGTCACGAAGGAACGAAACGATGAGCAAGCTGCGCGTGGCCGTCCTCGGCTCCGAAGGACGGATGGGCTCAGAAGCCGTACGGGCCGTCGAAGCCGCCGGCGACATGGAACTGGCCGCCGCCCTCGACCGCGACGACAGCCTCGACGGCCTCACCCGCTCCGGCGCCCAGGTCGCCGTCGACCTGACCCACCCCGACGCCGTGATGGGCAACCTCGAGCACTGCGTCGCGGCGGGCATCCACGCCGTCGTCGGCACCACCGGCTGGACCGACGAGCGCCTCGCCGCCGTACGGGGCTGGCTGGAGGCCTCGCCGGGCACCGGCGTCCTCATCGCGCCCAACTTCGGCATCGGCGCGGTGCTGACCATGCAGTTCGCACAGCAGGCCGCCCGTTTCTTCGAATCCGCCGAGGTCGTGGAGCTGCACCACCCCGACAAGGCGGACGCACCGAGCGGCACGGCCGTACGCACCGCACAGCTCATCGCCTCCGCCCGCGAGGAAGCGGCCCTGCCCGGCCAGCCCGACGCCACCTCCACCGCCCTGGACGGTGCACGCGGCGCGGACGTGGACGGTGTCCCGGTGCACGCCGTACGGCTGCGCGGCCTCGTCGCCCACCAGGAGGTGCTGCTCGGCGGCGAGGGGGAGACCCTCACCATCCGGCACGACTCGCTGCACCGCAGCTCGTTCATGCCGGGTGTGCTGCTGGGAGTGCGCCGCATCGTCTCCACGCCTGGACTCACCTACGGTCTGGAGCACTTCCTCGACCTGGACAGGTGACGGCGTGCGGGCGAAGATCACGTACTTCCTGCTGGCCGCCGTGCTGGTCGCCTACTTCGTGCTGGCAGGCAGCCGCGGAGTGCTGCTGATCGAGCAGGGCACGCCGCTCACCGTCACCTTGGGCCTCGCCGTTCTCGTCCTGCCGCTGATCGGCGTCTGGTTCCTGTGGCAGACCACCCGCTTCGCGCAGAAGGCCGAGCGGCTGGCCCGGGAACTGGAGGCGGAGGGTGGGCTGCCCGCCGACGAACTGCGGCGCACTCCGTCGGGCCGCATCGACAGGGACTCCGCAGACGAGGTGTTCGCCCGCAGAAAGGCCGAAACCGAACGCGAACCGGACGACTGGCGCCGCTGGTTCCGGCTCGCCGTCGCCTACCGCGACGCCGGCGACACTCCCCGGGCCCGCAAGGCCATGCAGCACGCCATCCAGCTGCACGACAGGCAGGACCAGTACGCCGGGCAGGAACGGCACGAACGGCAGGAACGGCACGAACAGCACGACCGGCGGGACGGCCCCGCGAGCGGGCACGCCGGCAGCGGCGACGCCCTCTAGCGGAGCGCCGTTCCCTCCGCGAAGGGCCGTGACTCGGCCGCCCAGCTCTCTATGACGTCGGCGGCACGGTCGAAAGCCTCGGGCCGCGCGAGGAAATCCGCGTTGTGGTCGGTGAGCAGCGTGCGCAGCGGCTCACCGTCGCCGGCCCGTACGACGTCCAGCGCCTGACCCTGCACGGTCCTCGGGAACCCCAGCCACCGCACCGGCTGCTGCACCGTGCGTACAGCAGCCACATCGGCCCAGCCCACCGTCACCGTGTTCAGCAGTCCGACCCGTCGCAGCCCGTACGCCGAGACCCACACGCCCACCCGCAGGAGCCGCAGCGCGAGCCCGATGACCGCCAGCGCGGCGCCGAGGCAGACCAGCGCGCCCGGAATCGCCCCGGCCAGGGCGATGATCAGCGCGGAGAACAGCATGTACGAGGCGAGCAGCAGCAGCACCGCCGCGCCCCCGACCCGCCAGGGGCCGGGACGGTACGGACGGCGCCAGCGCTCACGGGCGTCGTACGGCAACGGGCTCTGGTCTGCGTGCTCGGCCGCGCCGGACTGTCCTGCGGCCGTCATGAAGGGCAGGGGCACTGGTGGTCCTCGCTCGGAACGGTCCCGTTCGGGTGGATCGGGTGGTGCGCGAGGACACTAGCGAGGTGTGCGGGACCCGGCCAGCCCGGCAGGTCGGCGCGGCGCGGCGCAGCCGCCAGGGGGCTCGGGCGACGCGTCGGGCGGACCACCGGCGGACGGACCACCGGCCGGAGACGCCCGGCTCGGTCAGCGGCTCTCTGCGGCGGCGGGCCCGCGGTGCTGCGACTGACGTTCGGGATCGAGGGCGGGAACGCCCAGAATCAGGGAGCCGACCAGCCCCGCCACGACCGTGAGGCCGAACAGGGCGCTGCCTGCCTTCTCGGCGGCACTTCGCTGGGCACGCGGCGGCGGCGTGACATTGCTGCGGAACCGGTCGGCGTCGGCGAGGAACGCGAACGGTACAGACTCTCCGCGGCGGAACATGGGCAGGGGGCTCCTGTCGAGATCGTTCTGGAAGGTTTCGTAGGTAGAACGCCCGTGGCGGCTCAGAAGTGCCGGGTCTAAGAGGACGTGCGTCAAAAATATCAAGCGGGCACGGGCCTTCCTGCAGCGACCCCCCTTATCCCGCCAGACGGCACCTTTTGTCCGGACACAAGGTACGTACGCGACGGCACGGGCCTGCGGAAACGCGGTCCACGGGCAGGTGTCCCCGGACGCCGCCCGGAGCCCCGGGAAGCACGCCGGGCACGGTCGGGGACTGTCGGTGGTGCGCCGTAGGCTGGGCGCGCCCGGAAGCCGCACCACACGGAAGGACCTCCCGTGACCGACACCCCAGACCAGCCCGCCGCACCCAGCTTCCGCGGAGACATGACCGTCGAGCTGGTCAAGCACAGCGCCGCCGACACCGACGTGCTGTGGGCGGCCCGGGTCTCCACGGGGGGCGAGAAGTCCCTGGAGGAGCTGCACAAGGATCCGCAGCGCTCCAAGGGCCTGATCAACTACCTGATGCGCGACCGCCACGGCAGCCCTTTCGAGCACAACTCGATGACCTTCTTCATCAGCGCTCCGCTCTTCGTCTTCCGGGAGTTCCACCGTCACAGGGTCGGCTGGTCCTACAACGAGGAGTCCGGTCGCTACCGCGAGCTCCAGCCCGTCTTCTACACCCCTGGCCCCACCCGCAAGCTCGTCCAGCAGGGCCGCCCCGGCAAGTACGAGTTCGTGGAGGGCACCCCTGAGCAGCACGAGCTGACGGTCTCCGCGATGGAGGAGTCCTGCCGGCAGGCGTATGAGACCTATCAGCGTCTGCTCGCGGGCGGTGTCGCCCGCGAGGTGGCCCGCGCCGTCCTCCCGGTCGGCCTGTACTCCTCCATGTACGCGACGTGCAACGCCCGCTCCCTCATGCACTTCCTCGGGCTGCGCACCCAGCACGAGCAGGCGAAGGTGCCGTCGTTCCCGCAGCGGGAGATCGAGATGGTCGGTGAGTTGATGGAGGAGCAGTGGTCGAAGCTGATGCCCCTTACGTATGAGGCCTTCAACGCCAACGGCCGCGTCGCTCCGTAAATGCCCGGATTGCGGGCTTTCGTGTAGTACGTCTACGCTGAAATCACGGCCCGGCACTGCTTGAACCCCCGAGCAGGCAGTGCCGGGTCTCCTAGCTCCAGGGCGCCGTCAAGAGCGCGTAATCCGCCTTCGTACTCGCCGGATGACCATGACCATGGCCCCGAGGGGGCACGACCGCCCGAGCTGCGAGTAGCGTGGACCCTATGGCTCCGACCTCCACACCGCACACGCCCTTCGGGCGGGTCCTTACAGCGATGGTCACGCCGTTCACTTCAGACGGCGCCCTCGACCTCGACGGTGCGCAGCAGCTCGCCGTTCATCTGGTGGACGCCGGCAATGACGGCTTGATCCTCAACGGCACCACTGGCGAGTCCCCGACGACCAGCGATGTCGAGAAAGCCCAGCTCGTGCAAGCAGTGGTCGAAGCGGTCGGCGACCGCGCCCACATCGTCGCCGGAGCCGGCACGAACGACACCGCGCACAGTCTCGAGCTCGCGCGTGACGCGGCGAAGGCCGGCGCACACGGCCTCCTCGCGGTGACGCCGTACTACAGCAAGCCGCCGCAGGAAGGCCTGTACCGGCACTTCACGGCCATCGCCGACGCCACGGATCTCCCGGTGATGCTCTACGACATCCCCGGCCGTTCCGGCGTCCCGATCAACACCGAGACGATCGTCCGGCTCGCCGAGCACCCGCGGATCGTCGCCAACAAGGACGCGAAGGGCGACCTGGGCCGTGCCAGCTGGGCCATCGCCACCAGCGGACTCGCCTGGTACAGCGGCGACGACATGCTCAACCTGCCGCTGCTCTCGGTCGGTGCGATCGGCTACGTCTCGGTGGTCGGTCACCTGGTCACACCCGAGCTGCGTTCGATGCTCGAGGCACATCTGAGCGGCGATGTGACCAAGGCCACCGAGATCCACCAGAAGCTGCTGCCCGTCTTCACGGGCATGTTCCGTACGCAGGGTGTCATCACGTCGAAGGCCGCCCTCACCCTCCGCGGTCTGCCGGGCGGGCCCCTCCGGATGCCGCTCGTCGAGCTCTCCCCGGAGGAGACGCAGCAGCTGCGGCACGACCTCGCGCACGGCGGCGTGCAGATCTGAACACCCGACGTCATAACTCCATAACGGGCAACACCAGAAGAATCCAGACATAGTCAGTACGAGCGAAGAACCATCAACCCAATCCCGAATATCGCGCGCGCCACGTGTCCCACGGGGTCCCTCATGCCGGAGGCCAGTGGGGTTCCCCCATGCCGCAGGCCAGTGGGATACCCCATGCCGGAGGGCCGGGGCCGTGGCGCGCGTCTGGTGAGGAGAGTCTTTTGAGTCATCCGCATCCCGAGCTCGGCCCGCCGCCGAAGCTGGCCGAAGGCGGCCTGCGCATCACGCCGCTCGGCGGCCTGGGCGAAATCGGCCGCAACATGACTGTCGTCGAGTACGGCGGCAGGCTGCTGATCATCGACTGCGGCGTGCTCTTCCCCGAGGAAGAACAGCCCGGAGTCGACCTGATCCTGCCGGACTTCACTTCGCTGAGGGACCGTCTCGACGACATCGACGGCATCGTGCTGACGCACGGGCACGAGGACCACATCGGCGGCGTACCTTTCCTGCTGCGTGAGAAGGCCGACATCCCGCTCATCGGCTCCAAGCTGACCCTCGCGCTGATCGAGGCGAAGCTGCAGGAGCACCGCATCCGCCCGTACACGCTGGAGGTCGAGGAAGGCCACCGCGAGCGCATTGGGCCCTTCGAGTGCGAGTTCGTCTCGGTCAACCACTCCATTCCCGACGCGCTGGCGGTCGCGATCCGCACGCCTGCGGGCATGGTCGTCCACACCGGCGACTTCAAGATGGACCAACTCCCGATGGACGGGCGCCTGACGGATCTGCGGGCCTTCGCGCGGCTCGGCGAGGAGGGCATCGACCTGCTGCTCTCCGACTCGACGAACGCCGAAGTGCCGGGCTTCGTACCGCCGGAGAGGGACATCTCGGGTGTGCTGCGGCAGGTGTTCGCCGGTGCGCAGAAACGCATCATCGTGGCGAGCTTCGCCAGCCACGTGCACCGCATCCAGCAAATCCTCGACGCCGCCCACGAGTTCGGACGGCGGGTGGCCTTCGTGGGCCGCTCGATGGTCCGCAACATGGGCATCGCGCGGGACCTCGGCTACCTCGACGTGCCAGCCGGCCTCGTCGTCGACGTCAAGACACTCGACGACCTCCCGGACGACGAAGTGGTGCTCGTGTGCACCGGATCGCAGGGCGAGCCGATGGCCGCGCTGTCCCGCATGGCCAACCGCGACCACCAGATCCGCATCGTCCAGGGCGACACGGTGATCCTCGCCTCGTCCCTCATCCCGGGCAACGAGAACGCCGTGTTCCGCGTCATCAACGGCCTCACCCGCTGGGGTGCCAACGTCGTGCACAAGGGCAACGCCAAGGTCCACGTCTCCGGGCACGCCTCGGCTGGCGAGCTGCTGTACTTCTACAACATCTGCCAGCCCAAGAACCTCATGCCGGTGCACGGCGAGTGGCGCCATCTGCGCGCCAACGCCGAACTGGGAGCCCAGACGGGCGTGCCGCGCGAGCGGGTCGTCATCGCGGAGGACGGGGTGGTCGTCGACCTGATCGACGGCAAGGCCACCATCGCGGGCAAGGTCCACGCCGGTTACGTGTACGTCGACGGCCTCTCGGTCGGCGACGTGACGGAGTCCTCCCTCAAGGACCGCCGCATCCTCGGCGACGAGGGGATCATCTCCGTCTTCGTCGTCGTCGACAGTAGTACCGGAAAGATCGTCGGCGGGCCGCACATCCAGTCACGCGGCTCGGGCATCGACGACGCCGACTTCGAGCGGGTGGTGCCGAAGATCGACGAGGCGCTCGCCAAGTCGGCTCAGGACGGGGTCGCCGAAACACACCAGCTCCAGCAGCTGGTACGCCGCACCGTCGGCAAGTGGGTCTCCGACACCTACCGGCGCCGCCCGATGATCCTCCCCGTGGTCGTGGAGGTCTGAGTCCCAACGACGAGCGGAGCGCCTCGATTTGCATCCAGGCGCTCCGCTCGAGTATGTTTACAGCTCCAACTCAGCGGGTACCGGGCGAGCTTCGCCAAGGCAGACCCGCATCCAGTGTCAACTCAAGGGTCCGGCAAACGGATTCGGAAAGCGGCCCTGGTAAGGTTGGAATCACCGAGAGGGAAGCGCCCGGAGTGGCCTGTGGCAGGGCTGTGATGGAAGCGTCCGTTCTTTGAGAACTCAACAGCGTGCTAAAAGTCAACGCCAGATATGTTGATACCCCGCATCCCGGGTTTTTGAGGGGTGTGGATTTCTTTGATGACAGCGAGGGTGCTGGCATGCCGGGATTATTCCTCCTGGTTGTGCCGCTCTTTGTGGTCTGTCTTTTTGAGGCATTCACGGAGAGTTTGATCCTGGCTCAGGACGAACGCTGGCGGCGTGCTTAACACATGCAAGTCGAACGATGAACCGGTTTCGGCCGGGGATTAGTGGCGAACGGGTGAGTAACACGTGGGCAATCTGCCCTGCACTTCGGGACAAGCCCTGGAAACGGGGTCTAATACCGTATGGGACTGCCGGGCGCATGCTCTGGTGGTGGAAAGCTTCGGCGGTGCAGGATGAGCCCGCGGCCTATCAGCTTGTTGGTGGGGTGATGGCCTACCAAGGCGACGACGGGTAGCCGGCCTGAGAGGGCGACCGGCCACACTGGGACTGAGACACGGCCCAGACTCCTACGGGAGGCAGCAGTGGGGAATATTGCACAATGGGCGGAAGCCTGATGCAGCGACGCCGCGTGAGGGATGACGGCCTTCGGGTTGTAAACCTCTTTCAGCAGGGAAGAAGCGTGAGTGACGGTACCTGCAGAAGAAGCACCGGCTAACTACGTGCCAGCAGCCGCGGTAATACGTAGGGTGCAAGCGTTGTCCGGAATTATTGGGCGTAAAGAGCTCGTAGGCGGCTTGTCGCGTCGGATGTGAAAGCCCGGGGCTTAACCCTGGGTCTGCATTCGATACGGGCAGGCTGGAGTTCGGTAGGGGAGATCGGAATTCCTGGTGTAGCGGTGAAATGCGCAGATATCAGGAGGAACACCGGTGGCGAAGGCGGATCTCTGGGCCGATACTGACGCTGAGGAGCGAAAGCATGGGGAGCGAACAGGATTAGATACCCTGGTAGTCCATGCCGTAAACGTTGGGCACTAGGTGTGGGCGACATTCCACGTTGTCCGTGCCGCAGCTAACGCATTAAGTGCCCCGCCTGGGGAGTACGGCCGCAAGGCTAAAACTCAAAGGAATTGACGGGGGCCCGCACAAGCGGCGGAGCATGTGGCTTAATTCGACGCAACGCGAAGAACCTTACCAAGGCTTGACATACACCGGAAAACCCTGGAGACAGGGTCCCCCTTGTGGTCGGTGTACAGGTGGTGCATGGCTGTCGTCAGCTCGTGTCGTGAGATGTTGGGTTAAGTCCCGCAACGAGCGCAACCCTTGTCTCGTGTTGCCAGCAGGCCCTTGTGGTGCTGGGGACTCACGGGAGACTGCCGGGGTCAACTCGGAGGAAGGTGGGGACGACGTCAAGTCATCATGCCCCTTATGTCTTGGGCTGCACACGTGCTACAATGGCCGGTACAATGAGTGGCGATGCCGTGAGGTGGAGCGAATCTCAAAAAGCCGGTCTCAGTTCGGATTGGGGTCTGCAACTCGACCCCATGAAGTCGGAGTCGCTAGTAATCGCAGATCAGCATTGCTGCGGTGAATACGTTCCCGGGCCTTGTACACACCGCCCGTCACGTCACGAAAGTCGGTAACACCCGAAGCCGGTGGCCCAACCCCTTGTGGGAGGGAGCCGTCGAAGGTGGGACTGGCGATTGGGACGAAGTCGTAACAAGGTAGCCGTACCGGAAGGTGCGGCTGGATCACCTCCTTTCTAAGGAGCATGTGGCGACAGGGTTCACCTCCCGTTCGGAGGTCCTGCCGTCCAGAGCCATTTCGTCGGCGAATGTCCGACGGTGGTCTGCTCATGGGTGGAACGTTGACTATTCGGTCTGCTGTCGCGGGCCTGTCATCCAAGTACTGCCTCGTCTTCGGACGGGGTGTGGAACGGAGGACGGGCCGGTGGCGGGGGCCGGGCGCGCTGTTGGGTGTCTGAGAGTACGGCCGTGTGGTCGTGGGTCTCTTGGTGCCGGTCCCGGTGTACTGCGTCTGTGGGCGTGGGTGGTGGGTGGCTGGTTGTTGTTTGAGAACTGGACAGTGGACGCGAGCATCTGTGGCCAAGTTTTTAAGGGCGCACGGTGGATGCCTTGGCACCAGGAACCGATGAAGGACGTGGGAGGCCGCGATAGGCCCCGGGGAGTTGTCAACCGAGCTGTGATCCGGGGGTGTCCGAATGGGGAAACCCGGCAGTCGTCATGGGCTGTCACCTGCATCTGAATGTATAGGGTGTGTGGAGGGAACGCGGGGAAGTGAAACATCTCAGTACCCGCAGGAAGAGAAAACAACCGTGATTCCGGGAGTAGTGGCGAGCGAAACTGGATGAGGCTAAACCGTATGTGTGTGAGACCCGGCAGGGGTTGCATGTACGGGGTTGTGGGATCTCTCTTTTCATGGTCTGCCGGCTGTGAGGCGAGTGAGAAACCGTTTGTGTAGGCGAAGGGTATGCGAAAGGCCCGGCGTAGAGGGTAAGACCCCCGTAGCTGAAACATGAGCGGCTTGTTGGAGAGACACCCGAGTAGCATGGGGCCCGAGAAATCCTGTGTGAATCTGGCGGGACCACCCGTCAAGCCTAAATATTCCCTGGTGACCGATAGCGGATAGTACCGTGAGGGAATGGTGAAAAGTACCGCGGGAGCGGAGTGAAAGAGTACCTGAAACCGTGTGCCTACAAGCCGTGGGAGCGTCGCGTGCCAAGCTTGCTTGGTGCGTCGTGACTGCGTGCCTTTTGAAGAATGAGCCTGCGAGTTTGCGGCATGTTGCGAGGTTAACCCGTGTGGGGGAGCCGTAGCGAAAGCGAGTCCGAAGAGGGCGTTTAGTAGCGTGTTCAAGACCCGAAGCGGAGTGATCTAGCCATGGGCAGGGTGAAGCGGAGGTAAGACTTCGTGGAGGCCCGAACCCACCAGGGTTGAAAACCTGGGGGATGACCTGTGGTTAGGGGTGAAAGGCCAATCAAACTCCGTGATAGCTGGTTCTCCCCGAAATGCATTTAGGTGCAGCGTCGTGTGTTTCTTGCCGGAGGTAGAGCACTGGATAGGCGATGGGCCCTACCGGGTTACTGACCTTAGCCAAACTCCGAATGCCGGTAAGTGAGAGCGCGGCAGTGAGACTGTGGGGGATAAGCTCCATGGTCGAGAGGGAAACAGCCCAGAGCATCGACTAAGGCCCCTAAGCGTGTGCTAAGTGGGAAAGGATGTGGAGTCGCAGAGACAACCAGGAGGTTGGCTTAGAAGCAGCCATCCTTGAAAGAGTGCGTAATAGCTCACTGGTCAAGTGATTCCGCGCCGACAATGTAGCGGGGCTCAAGCACACCGCCGACGTCGTGTCACTCATATGTGAGCCCTAACGGGTGTGTGGGTGGGTAGGGGAGCGTCGTGTGCCGGGTGAAGCAGCCGTGTAAGCGAGTTGTGGACGGTATGCGAGTGAGAATGCAGGCATGAGTAGCGATACATACGTGAGAAACGTGTGCGCCGATTGACTAAGGGTTCCTGGGTCAAGCTGATCTGCCCAGGGTAAGTCGGGTCCTAAGGCGAGGCCGACAGGCGTAGTCGATGGATAACCGGTTGATATTCCGGTACCCGTGGCAGTGCGCCAGCGCTGAATCAGGTGATGCTAAGCCCGTGAAGCCCCCTGCGGTGTCCTTCGGGATGCTGTGGGTGTGGTGGAGCCGGCGGTCCGAGTCTGTAGTAGGTGAGTGATGGGGTGACGCAGGAAGGTAGTCCAGCCCGGGCGGTGGTTGTCCCGGGGTAAGGGTGTAGGGCGTCATGCAGGTAAATCCGCATGACATGGGCCTGAGACCTGATGCCGAGCCGATTGTGGTGAAGTGGATGATCCTATGCTGTCGAGAAAAGCCTCTAGCGAGTGCTGTTGCGGCCCGTACCCTAAACCGACTCAGGTGGTCTGGTAGAGAATACCGAGGCGTTCGGGTGAACTATGGTTAAGGAACTCGGCAAAATGCCCCCGTAACTTCGGGAGAAGGGGGGCCACGGCTGGTGATCCCACGTGCTGGGGGAGCTGGTGGTGGCCGCAGAGACCAGCGAGAAGCGACTGTTTACTAAAAACACAGGTCCGTGCGAAGCCGTAAGGCGATGTATACGGACTGACGCCTGCCCGGTGCTGGAACGTTAAGGGGACCGGTTAGTCACATTTCGGTGTGGCGAAGCTGAGAACTTAAGCGCCAGTAAACGGCGGTGGTAACTATAACCATCCTAAGGTAGCGAAATTCCTTGTCGGGTAAGTTCCGACCTGCACGAATGGCGTAACGACTTCTTGACTGTCTCAACCATAGGCCCGGTGAAATTGCACTACGAGTAAAGATGCTCGTTTCGCGCAGCAGGACGGAAAGACCCCGGGACCTTTACTATAGCTTGATATTGGTGTTCGGTTCGGTTTGTGTAGGATAGGTGGGAGACTGTGAAGCATTCGCGCCAGCGGGTGTGGAGTCGTTGTTGAAATACCACTCTGATCGTGCTGGATGTCTAACCTGGGTCCGTGATCCGGATCAGGGACAGTGTCTGGTGGGTAGTTTAACTGGGGCGGTTGCCTCCTAAAATGTAACGGAGGCGCCCAAAGGTTCCCTCAGCCTGGTTGGTCATCAGGTGGTGAGTGTAAGTGCACAAGGGAGCTTGACTGTGAGACTGACGGGTCGAGCAGGGACGAAAGTCGGGACTAGTGATCCGGCGGTGGCTTGTGGAAGCGCCGTCGCTCAACGGATAAAAGGTACCCCGGGGATAACAGGCTGATCTTCCCCAAGAGTCCATATCGACGGGATGGTTTGGCACCTCGATGTCGGCTCGTCGCATCCTGGGGCTGGAGTCGGTCCCAAGGGTTGGGCTGTTCGCCCATTAAAGCGGTACGCGAGCTGGGTTTAGAACGTCGTGAGACAGTTCGGTCCCTATCCGCTGCGCGCGTAGGAGTCTTGAGAAGGGCTGTCCCTAGTACGAGAGGACCGGGACGGACGGACCTCTGGTGTGCCAGTTGTTCTGCCAAGAGCATGGCTGGTTGGCTACGTTCGGGAGGGATAACCGCTGAAAGCATCTAAGCGGGAAGCCTGCTTCGAGATGAGGACTCCCACCCCCTGTGTGGGGTTAAGGCTCCCGGGAGATGACCGGGTTGATAGGCCGGATATGGAAGACCCGTGAGGGTTGGAGTTGACCGGTACTAATAAGCCGAGGGCTTGACCACAGATTCTTTTTGCTCGCGTCCACTGTGCGGTATCTGAAACAACAACCCCCACACCCCCAAGCAGGGGCAGCCGGGGCGGTTGTTGATATGTGAAGAGTGCGCTGACACACACATACACAGGTTTCCCCCACCGTTGTGTGGGGGGTGTGTTTCGGTGGTCATAGCGTGAGGGAAACGCCCGGTCACATTCCGAACCCGGAAGCTAAGCCTTACTGCGCCGATGGTACTGCATGCGGGAGCGTGTGGGAGAGTAGGACACCGCCGAACTATTATTCAAGGGCTGTGGTTCCGAAACTGTTCAGTTTCGGAACCACAGCCCTTATTCATGCTGTCACCGGCAGTTCATTTTCCGCCCGCACTATCGGCGCCATGAGCGCGACTGAGATGGCGGGCGTCGGCATAGGCAGCGGAGACGAGGTTGTGGTGCCGGGCTTCGGTGGAGCCGAAGTGGCGGGCGCAGTACGGGCGGTGGGGGCGCGCCCGGTGTTCGCGGACATCGATCCGCTGAGCTTCTGCTTGTCCCCGGCGGCAGTCGATGCCGCGGTCACGGATCGGACGGTCGCCATCGCGCCCGTTCATCTCTTCGGTCATCCCGCGGACATGGTGTGCCTGCATGAGGTCGCGCAACGGCGGGGTCTCCGCGTGGTGGATCCCGACCCCGGGCCCTCAGTGGTCGCCGTCGACGCGGCGCGCCGCCGGCAGTTCGCCGACTACCTCGAGAGACGACTGCGAGGCGTGGTCATACCCTCCGTCGCCCTCGGAGTGCAGCATTCGTTCACCGAGTACGTGGTGCGTGTGCCGGGCAACGGACGACCTGACCGGGACGCCTTCAAGCGCGCGCTCCGGGCGCGCGGTGTGGACTGCTACGTACCGGTCAAGACCCCGGCCCACCGCACCGCGGAGTTCCGCAGCGATGTGTGGCTGCCCGAGTCGGAGCGTGCGGCGGACGAGACGCTCGCGTTGCCCGTGTCGACGTCGATGACGAAGCGCGAGCTCCATCGCCTGATCTCCGCCTGCAACGGGCTCGGAGGCCTGTTGATGGATTCCGCTTGCTGACTGGACCGGCCTGCTGAGTTCGCGGACGTTCGCCATCCGCGTGCGAAGGTGCGCACCTCAACCCTGGGACAGCCAGGGCCGGTTGCCGGGGTTGCCGACGCCGAGGCGATTTGCGGAGTGGCGTCGTTCATCGGGTAAGATCGCCGACGCCGAAGCGCGCCCCAATAGCTCAGTCGGCAGAGCGTCTCCATGGTAAGGAGAAGGTCAACGGTTCGATTCCGTTTTGGGGCTCTGAGCAAGTGTGTTGAAGAGGCTTCCGTCCACCGTCGGAAGCCTCTTTCGTGTTGTACGGACGTCCGTGTCCGGGTCGCCGACCCGCGTCTACTCGGGAACGCGCATGGCCAGGATGGCCATGTCGTCCGAGGGAGCCGCGCTCGCGAAGCGCTCCACGGCGCGCATGATGCGCGCGGCGACGGCGCCGGCCGTCAGGCCCGTACAACTGGTCAGCACGTCTGCGAGCCCGTCGTCCCCGAGCATGCGGGTGCCTTCGCGGCGCTCGGTGACGCCGTCAGTGACACAGAGGAGTACGTCGCCGGGGTCGAGGACGACCCTCTGCTCATACAGTTCGAGGTCGTCCATGACGCCGAGGAGGGGCTGCGGATCGGCGGCCGGTTCCACGCTGCCGTCCTGCCGCAGCCGCAGCGGAAGCGGATGGCCGGCGCAGACGACCTTCAGCTCGGCGCTGCCGTCGCGTTGCGGCCGCAGCTCCCCGTACAGAAGTGTCAGGAAGCGGCTGCGTGCGCCCTCATCGAGGATCGCGGTGTTGAGCCGGTCCAGGACCGCAGGTCCGCCCAGGCCCTCGCGGGCGAGCAGACGCAGGGCGTGCCTGGCCAGGCCGGTCACTGCGGCCGCTTCGGGGCCGGTGCCGCAGACGTCGCCGATGGCGAAGCCGTAGGTGTCCTCGGAGATGTCGAACAGGTCGTAGAAGTCGCCGCCCACCTCGTTGCCCTCGCCGGCCGCGCGGTAGATGACCTCGACCTCGACTCCGCCGCTGACTTCGGGGAGTTCGGGCGGGAGGAGGCTGCGCTGCAGCGACTGGCTGATGGCCGTGCGTTCCGAGTAGAGCCTTGCGTTGTCCAGGGCCAGCGCCGCACGGCGGGAGAGGTCCTCGGCGAGTTCGAGGATCTCCTGACGGAACCGTTCTTCTGCCGGTTTGCCCAGTGTGAGCATGCCGATGACGCGGTTGCGGGCGACGAGGGGAAGCACGACGGTCTCGCCGCCGACCGCTGTCGCCGTGACCCGGGTCGAGCCCGGCGACAGATGGTGTTCCTCCTCGCCGAGCACCACCGTGCGCAGCGAGCTGCGCAGCGCCGCCGAGTGGGCCGCGTCCGAGGGAGCGCTCCACACGCGGGCGCCGGGAGTGGGCACCGGGTCCGGCGGATCGACCTTGTTGAGCAGCGCCTTGAGGTGGTCGATGCGGTCCTCGTCCTCGTGCAGTACGTACGAGAGCTTGGGGTCCGAGCCCGGTTCGGCGACCGTGTACACGGCGCACCAGGCGGCGAGCGTGGGCACCGTCATCTGCGCCATGAGCGCGAGCGTCTGGTCCCGGTCGAGGGTGCCGGCCAGCAGGTCGGAGGCTTCGACGAGGAAGGAGAGCGAGCCGCGGCGCAGCCTCTCCAGCTCGGTGAGGCGGGCCCGTTCGACGGCGAGCGCGATGCGGTCGGCGGCGAACTGGAGCCGCAGGGCTTCCTCGTTGGTGTACCGGCCGGGGGACTCGGTGGCCACGCCCAGCGAACCGGTGAGCCTGCCCTCGACCTTCAGCGGGACGGTGACGACGGAACGCATGCCCGTGCCGGCGAGCAGCGGCACCGCGCCCGGCACGACCGTGAGGTCCTCGTGCACGGAGGGCATGCGGGCCGATCCGTAACGCCCGGTCCCCGCCTCGACCGGGACGCGGGCGAAGCGCTGGCGGGCGGAGGGCAGGCCGGTGGACGCCCGGACTTCGAGCTCGGTCTCGTCGTCGGTGGCCAGCAGGAGGTAGGCGGAGTCGCCGTCCAGCATGTCCCGGGCGCGCTCCACCGTTCGCTGCAGCAAGCCGTCGAGATCGTCGGGCGCCGGGGAACCGATAAAGATTTCGAAGGGGTCGCCGGGGCCCTCGCCGCTGTCGCGGCGGCTCGCGGAGTCGGGTGCGGGCGAGCGCAACGGGGACTGCAGAACGGCTCGTTCGTGGTCCCGTACGAGCAGGCACACGGTGGACGGTTCGCCGTCGCTGTCGCGCACACGCAGGTGAGAGGCGTAGACGGGGATCGTACGGCCGTCGGCGTCCCGCAGCCCGTAGGAGCCCTCCCAGCGCGAGAGGTGGAGCGCCTCGGCGATGCCTGTGCTGGTGCCCGGTGTGTGGGGCCAGGCGGCGAAGTCGGTGAGCGGCTTGCCGACGACCTGCTCCGCCGGGTATCCGAAGAGCTGGTGAGCGTCCTCGTTCCAGGCGGAGATGGCGCCGCCGCGGTCGACCTGGACGACGGCCACGTGTACGTGCGTATCGGCGACCGGAAGCGCGTCGTCCGGCAGAGCGGGACCTGCGGCGCGGGTGCCCACGGGACGTTCGGGAAGGTCGAGGCTGAACCAGACGCGCTTGTCGGCGGCCGTGTAGTCGACGCCCCAGTGCGAGGCGAGTGCGGCGCACAGCAGCAGCCCGCGGCCGCCTTCCCGGTCCGGGCTGCCGAGGACGTGGGCCGGGTCCTGGAGCGGCAGTTCGCGCTCGGGATAGCGGTCGACGACCTCGATGCGTACGCCTTCGCCGTCGCGCAGGCACACGACCTCGGCGGCCGTGCCCGCGTGCACCACCGCGTTGGTGACGAGTTCGCTGGTCAGGACGACGGCGTCGTCGACGATGTCGCCCAGCCCCCACCCCTGGAGGGTGTCCCGCACGAAGGCACGGGCCGTCGCGACGGAACGTCCGACAGGCTCGAACGTGGCCGCTGCCCTCGCGGTGATCACTCGTCTCCCCTTGTATCGCTGGTCGCTTCCCGCCCGCGCGCCGTCCGCGCTCGGCGGGGCGTGCTGCGCCGCGATGGCGGGCGTGCTCGCGCTGCCGTCTGCGGGGCCGTCCCCGTTGCGGCCGGCCGGGAGACCCACGTCGCCGTGCGCGGGCAGACTCCCGCGCTCGGCGCTCTGCTCTTGCGTCACCCGCGGCGCCCCTCCGTTGCCTTTCATGCTCTCGCAGCTGCTCCCCGGCCCTCTTCGTGCGTTTCCGCACGATTCGCACTTTTCGCGCTCAGTCCGCAACACGGGACGGATGGACAGCCGGAAGCCAGGTTACTTACGTTCGCAGTGTGCGCGGGTGCCGGATCCAGTGTGTTTTCCGTCCGGGGTGTGTGGAGAGCCGTGTGCCATGCTGCCGAACTGTTATCGCCTGGTTCGGGCAGGGTGAAACACTGGGAAGGCTCGAAGCAACAGCCCGGGTATGACGGCAGGACGGTCGACCCTTCGGGAGGGACACGGTGGAGTCTGGCGCAGCGGCGCGTGGCAAGAGTGCGCGCGCGAAGGGCGGCCGCTCCCGGAAGAGCGGGACGATCGAGGTCGACGCGGCTTCCGTCAATCGGCTTCTGACGGCCCTGACGGCGATGCGGGACGGTAACTTCCGTAAACGGCTGACCGTCACCGGTGACGGGCCCATGGCGGAGATCGCCGCGGTCTTCAACGAGGTCGCGGATCAGAATCTTCATCTGACCGGCGAGCTGGCCCGCGTACGGCGGGTGGTCGGCCGTGAGGGCAAGTTGACGGAGCGGCTCGAGACCGGCACGTGCGAGGGCTCGTGGGCGGCGGCGATCGACGCGTCGAACGCCCTGGTGGAGGACCTGGTCCGGCCCGTCTCCGAGGTCGGCAGAGTGCTGACCGCGGTGGCCGAGGGCGACCTGGAGCAGCGGATGGATCTGCGCTCCCGCGGTGCCGACGGCAGCGGGCGGCCGCTGCGCGGCGAGTTCCTGAAGGTGGGGCGCACCGTCAACGGGCTCGTGGATCAGCTTTCCGCATTCACGGACGAAGTGACGCGCGTCGCAAGCGAGGTCGGTACGGAGGGGAAGCTGGGCGGCCAGGCGCGGGTGCGCGGCATGTCCGGTTCCTGGAAGGACCTGACGGACTCCGTCAACACGATGGCGTCCCGGCTGACCGCGCAGGTGCGGGACATCGCACTTGTGACGACCGCGGTCGCCAAGGGTGATCTCTCGCGCAAGGTCACCGTCCATGTGGCCGGTGAGATGCTGGAGTTGAAGAACACCGTCAACACGATGGTGGACCAGCTCTCCTCCTTCCAGTCCGAGGTGACCCGGGTCGCCCGCGAGGTCGGCACCGAGGGAGAGCTCGGCGGTCAGGCCCGTGTGCAGGGCGTGGCGGGTGTCTGGAAGGACCTCACGGACTCCGTCAATCTCATGGCGGGCAATCTCACCTCACAGGTGCGTGAGATCGCTCAGGTGACCACGGCGGTCGCCAACGGCGACCTGTCGCAGAAGATCACGGTCAACGCGCGGGGCGAGGTGGCGCAGCTCGCCGAGACGATCAACACGATGACGGAGACGCTGCGTACGTTCGCCGACGAGGTGACCCGCGCGGCGAACGAGGTCGGTACGGAGGGCGTCCTCGGCGGTCAGGCGCAGGTGCCGGGCGCCGCCGGGATCTGGAAGGACCTCACCGACTCGGTGAACACCGCGTTCCGCAACCTCACCGCGCAGGTCCGGGACATCGCGCAGGTCACGACTGCGGTGGCGAACGGTGACCTGTCGCAGAAGGTGACCGTGGATGTGTCCGGCGAGATGCTGGAGCTGAAGACCACGGTGAACACGATGGTGGACCAGCTCTCCTCCTTCGGCGCCGAAGTGACCCGCGTCGCACGGGAGATCGGCGTCGAGGGCGAACTGGGCGGTCAGGCGCAGGTGCCGGGCGCAGGCGGCACCTGGAAGGACCTCACCGACTCGGTGAACACCGCCTTCCGCAACCTCACGGGCCAGGTCCGCAACATCGCGCAGGTCACGACGGCGGTGGCGAACGGTGACCTGTCGCAGAAGGTCGCCGTGGACGTGTCCGGCGAGATGCTGGAGCTCAAGAACACCGTCAACACGATGGTCGACCAGCTCTCGTCGTTCGCCGAGCAGGTCACGAGGATGGCCAGGGACGTCGGTACGGAGGGCCGCCTGGGCGGTCAGGCCCGCGTCGACGGCGTCTCCGGCACGTGGAAGGACCTCACGGACTCCGTCAACTTCATGGCGGGCAACCTGACTTCGCAGGTCCGCAACATCGCTCAGGTGACCACGGCCGTCGCCCGCGGCGATCTGTCGCAGAAGATCGAAGTCGACGCCCGCGGCGAGATCCTGGAGCTGAAGAACACCATCAACACGATGGTCGACCAGCTGTCCTCGTTCGCAGAGCAGGTCACGCGGGTGGCCCGCGAGGTCGGTACGGAGGGACGGCTTGGCGGTCAGGCGCAGGTGCCCGGCGTCGCGGGCGTCTGGCGCGATCTGACCGACTCCGTGAACGGCATGGCCGGCAACCTCACGGACCAGGTGCGCAACATCGCGCAGGTGGCCACGGCGGTCGCCCGTGGTGACCTGTCGCAGAAGATCACCGTGGACGCGCGCGGCGAGATCCTGGAGCTGAAGAACACCCTGAACACGATGGTGGACCAGCTGTCTTCATTCGCCGAGCAGGTCACGCGGGTGGCCCGCGAGGTGGGCACCGAGGGCATCCTGGGCGGCCAGGCGGAGGTCAAGGGCGTCTCCGGTACGTGGAAGGACCTCACGCAGTCCGTGAACTTCATGGCGAACAACCTCACCTCACAGGTGCGGAACATCGCCGAAGTGACCACGGCCGTCGCACAGGGCGACCTGTCGAAGAAGATCACCGTCGATGCCAAGGGCGAGATCCTCGCGCTCGTGACGACGGTGAACACGATGGTCGACCAGCTGTCCTCGTTCGCCGAGCAGGTCACGCGGGTGGCCCGCGAAGTGGGCACCGAGGGCATGCTCGGCGGTCAGGCGCGGGTGCCCGGCGTCACAGGCATCTGGAAGGACCTCAGCGAGAACGTCAACCTGATGGCGAACAACCTCACCAGTCAGGTCCGTAACATCTCGCAGGTCGCCACGGCGGTCGCCAACGGCGACCTCACGAAGAAGGTCACCGTCGAGGCGAGCGGTGAGGTCGAGCAGCTCGCGGACACCCTCAACACGATGGTGACGGCGCTCTCGACGTTCGCCGAAGAGGTCACCAGGGTCGCCCGCGAGGTCGGCACCGACGGTGTCCTGGGCGGCCAGGCCCGGGTGGCCGGCGTGGCCGGCACGTGGAAGGACCTGACCGAGTCGGTGAACTCGATGGCCTCCAACCTCACCGGCCAGGTCCGCAACATCGCGATGGTCACCACCGCGATCGCCCGTGGTGACCTGACGAAGAAGATCGACATCGAGGCCAACGGCGAGATCCTGGAGCTGAAGACGACCATCAACACGATGGTCGACCAGCTCTCCTCCTTCGCGGAGCAGGTGACCCGGGTGGCCCGCGAGGTGGGCACGGAGGGCCAGCTGGGCGGTCAGGCACGCGTACGGGGCGTCGCGGGCACGTGGAAGGACCTGACCGACTCGGTGAACGAGATGGCCTCCAACCTCACCCGTCAGATGCGCGCCATCGCCGACGTCGCCACCGCCGTGACCCGCGGCGACCACAACGTACGCATCGACGTGGAGGCCGCGGGCGAGATCCTGCAGCTCCAGGGCTACATCAACACCATGATCGCCAACCTGCGCGAGACCACCCTCGCCAACCAGGAGCAGGACTGGCTCAAGGGCAACCTCGCGCGCATCTCCGGTCTCATGCAGGGCCGCCGCGACCTCAAGGACGTCGCCGGTCTGATCATGAGCGAGCTGACGCCCGTGGTTTCCGCGCAGCACGGAGCCTTCTTCCTCGCCTTCTCCACCGGTGAGGACAAGGAGGACGTGGGCATCGGCGCGGACCACAGCGCCGACGGCAACTACGAGCTGCGCATGGTCGGCAGTTACGGCTACTCCACCGAGGCCATGCCGACGACCTTCACGCCCGGCGAGTCCCTGATCGGCACGGCGGCGCAGGAGGCCCGCACGATCCTCGTCGAGAACGCGCCGCCGGGCTATCTGAAGATCTCCTCCGGGCTGGGAGAGGCGCCGCCCGCGCACGTGATCGTGCTGCCCGTCGTCTTCGAGGGGACGATCCTCGGCGTCATCGAGCTTGCGGCGTTCCAGCCGTTCGCGCAGATCCAGAAGGACTTCCTCAACCAGATCGCGGAAATGATCGCGACGAGCGTCAACACGATCAGCGTCAACACGAAGACCGAGGTTCTGCTGCAGCAGTCGCAGGAGCTGACCGAGCAGCTGCGGGAGCGCTCGGAGGAGCTGGAGAACCGGCAGCGCGCGCTGCAGGAGTCCAACGCGCAGCTTGAGGAGAAGGCCGAGCAGCTCGCCCAGACCAACAGCGACATCGAGATCAAGAACAGGGAGATCGAGGAGGCGCGGCAGGTCCTGGAGGAGCGTGCCGAGCAGCTGTCGGTCTCGATGCGCTACAAGTCCGAGTTCCTGGCGAACATGAGCCACGAGCTGCGTACTCCGCTCAACTCGCTGCTCATCCTGGCGAAGCTGCTCGCGGACAACGCCGAGGGGAATCTCTCGCCGAAGCAGGTCGAGTTCGCCGAGACGATCCACGGTGCGGGCTCCGACCTGCTCCAGCTGATCAACGACATCCTCGACCTGTCGAAGGTCGAGGCGGGCAAGATGGACGTCAGCCCCACGCGCATCGCGCTCGTCCAGCTCGTCGACTACGTCGAGGCCACCTTTCGCCCGCTCACCGCGGAGAAGGGGCTCGACTTCTCCGTACGCGTCTCGCCGGAGCTGCCCGCCACGCTGCACACCGACGAGCAGCGGCTGCTGCAGGTGCTGCGCAACCTGCTCTCCAACGCGGTGAAGTTCACCGACACCGGCGCCGTCGAGCTGGTGATCCGCTCGGCCCAGGCGGACGTTCCCGACGTGATCAAGGAGCAGATGCTCGAGCACGGATCACTGCTGGACGCCGACGCCGAGATGATCGCCTTCTCGGTGACCGACACCGGCATCGGGATCGCTGCCAGCAAGATGCGGGTGATCTTCGAGGCGTTCAAGCAGGCGGACGGCACGACGAGCCGCAAGTACGGAGGCACGGGCCTGGGCCTGTCGATCAGCCGGGAGATCGCCCGGCTGCTGGGCGGCGAGATCTACGCGGCGAGCGAAGCGGGCCGCGGTTCAACCTTCACGCTCTACCTGCCGCTGCATCCGACCGAACTGCCGCCCCAGGGCTATGCGCAGCTGGGTTCGGGGACGCTCGCCGTCGCCGCGGCCGCCGAGACGAGGGCGGCCGCCGCCGAGCGCATCGAACCGCTTGAACGGGCGGACGTGACGCCGCAGCTCGAGGCCGGGGGCGAGGAGGCCGAGCACGCCGAAGAGGCCGGCGCCGCGGAGTCCGGCGAGGCGCAGGACCAGTCCGCGAGCGACGTCGCCGCGTCGGAGGCTGAACGGGCCGCCGCCTCGCTCGTACGGCGCCGCCGGCAGCGCAACGCCGCGGAGCCCGAGCAGCAGCGGGAGTTGCCCCCCGAGGCGCAGCCGGAGCCCCGCGCGCTCCAGAACGGCCGCGGCGCTCAGGGGGCGCAGAACGGCCGTACGTCCTCGGGCACCGGGTCCCGGCCGGGCGGCCGTACCGGAGCCGCCTCGAAGGGCGCCGAGGGCGCGCAGGACGAGGACGCCTGGCTGCACAGCGGGCAGGACCTCGTCGAGCCGGGTCCCGGCGGCGACTTCGGCGGCGAGAAGGTGCTGATCGTCGACGACGACATCCGGAACGTCTTCGCACTCACGAGCGTCCTCGAACAGCACGGACTTCAGGTCCTCTACGCCGAGAACGGCCGGGAGGGGATCGAGGTGCTGGAGCAGCACGACGACGTCACCGTGGTGCTGATGGACATCATGATGCCCGAGATGGACGGCTATGCGACGACGGCGGCGATTCGCAAGATGCCGCAGTTCGCGGGGCTGCCGATCATCGCTCTGACGGCCAAGGCGATGAAGGGCGACCGGGAGAAGAGCATCGACGCCGGAGCGTCCGACTACGTGACGAAACCTGTGGACACCGACCACCTGCTCTCTGTCATGCAGGAGTGGATGAGCGCGCGCTGATGTGGCACCGTGCTGGTAGCAGTCGACCGCTGACGGAGTGTGTCGAAGACGTGTGGAAGTGCGGTCATCCGGGAACCTTTTGGTCCCCTGAGGCGTTTCTGCTGTGTGCACAGTGACATCACGGTGACAGGGTGTGGCGAACGTCGGCATGCGGCTACGATGACCCGCACAAGGACGGGCGGCGCTGTCGATGAGCGGCCCCCAGGGGCGGCGTCCGACGGACTGCCGGGGCGAGGAGGACGGGCCATGGTGCAGAAGGCCAAGATCCTCCTGGTCGATGACCGGCCGGAGAATCTGCTGGCGCTGGAGGCCATTCTCTCCGCGCTCGATCAGACACTGGTGCGGGCATCGTCAGGGGAGGAAGCGCTCAAGGCGCTGCTGACGGACGACTTCGCGGTCATTCTGCTCGACGTGCAGATGCCAGGCATGGACGGCTTCGAGACGGCGGCCCACATCAAGCGCCGGGAGCGTACGCGCGACATCCCGATCATCTTCCTGACGGCGATCAACCACGGCCCGCACCACACCTTCCGGGGCTATGCGGCAGGCGCGGTGGACTACATCTCCAAGCCGTTCGACCCGTGGGTGCTGCGTGCCAAGGTCTCCGTCTTCGTAGAGCTCTACATGAAGAACGTTCAGCTGCGTGAGCAGGCATCCCTGCTGCGGCGTCAGTTGGAGAACGGCAGCGGCCCCGGCCAAGGCGCGGCGGAGAGTGCGGAGACCGAGGAAGGCGCCGAGCCCCCTGGTCTGCTCGCCGAGTTGTCCGCGCGTCTCGCCGCCGTGGAGGAGCAGGCGGAGGCGCTCTCCAAGCAGCTCGGCGACAGCGCCGAAGCGGCCACGGTCGCCACGGCCGCCCATCTGGAACGGAAAATCACCGGGCTCCGCAGGGCACTTGACGCCCTGGAACCCGGCGCCGGCGGCAGCGCCTCGGCTCAGGTTCCCTCGCAGAACTGACGAGTCGGGCGCGCCGGTCGCGAGCCGTACGAGCACCTGACGCCACGTCAGCGTCCCTGCCCGGGGCCATTCCTGTGCGAACCGTCCCTGCCCCGCAAGGAAGGGCGGGGACGGCCGTCTGCCTCTACGCACCGCGGGCCCGGCGCTCGCGCTGCACAGCCGTTCGTGCCCCGGCAGCCCGACGACGGTAACCTCACAGCCATGGCCTCTCGTACGTCCGGCTCCGGAAAGGCAGCCAAGAAAGCGCCCGCGAAGAAGGCTGCCGCGAAAAAGGCGCCGGCGAAGCAGGCCACCGCCAAGAAGGCAGCGGCCAAGAAGCCGGCCGCCAAGGCGAAAGCCAAGTCCGCACCCAAGCCGGCGCCCTCGCCCACGGGCGGCATCTACCGGCTGGTGCGCGCCTGCTGGCTCGGCGTCGCCCACGCCGTCGGTGCACTCTTCCGCGGCATAGGGCGCAGCACGAAGGGGCTCGATCCCGCGCACCGCAAGGACGGGCTGGCCCTGCTGCTGTTCGGCATCGCGCTGGTCGTGGCCGCGGGTACCTGGTCCAACCTCGACGGCACGGTCGGCGACCTCATCAAGATGCTCATCACGGGAGCGTTCGGACGGCTCGACCTTCTGGTGCCGGTGCTGCTCGGCGTGATCGCCGTACGGCTCATCCGGCACCCGGAGAAGCCGGAGGCCAACGGCCGCATCGTCGTGGGGCTTTCGGCGCTCCTCATCGGCGGGCTCGGCCTCGTGCACATCGCCTGCGGGGCTCCCGGGCGCGGTGCGGGTGAGAGCGCGATCCAGGACTCGGGCGGCCTCATCGGCTGGGCGGCCTCGCGGCCCCTCATCGAGACGGTCGGCCAGGTGCTGGCCGTGCCGCTGCTCGTACTGGTCGCCCTCTTCGGGCTCCTCGTCGTCACCGCCACTCCCGTCAACGCGATTCCGCGGCGGCTGCGTTCGCTCGCCGTGAAGCTGGGGCTCGCCGACGCCCCTTCCCCTGCACGGGAGTTCGAAGACGACGAGACGGACGGGGAGCAGCCCGCACGCCCCGGGCGCGGCCGCTCACACAGCATGCGCAAGGAATACCTCGACCCGGCGCACGCGGAGAAGGAAGCTCTCGACCGGCGCCGCTCCTCACGCAAGGGCCGTGCACGGCGCGGCGGCGCGGCGGCGGACGCCGGTCATCACGACGAGTCGGTCGACATCGCAGCGGACGCCGCCGCTTCGCTCGACGGCGCGCTGCTGCACGGCGTGCAGCCCTCGCCGCTCGTCGCCGACCTGAGCAGCGGCGTCTCCTCCGGCGAGCGGCGCAGGGCCGCCGCCGCGCGGGACGGGGAGGCTCCGGACGACGGGCCGGGGCGCAAGGAGACGGGGGCGGACGGGAAGGGCGCCGGCAGGCACGAGGACACCCCCGTACCCGATCTGACGAAGCAGTCCGCACAGCAGGAGCCGGATTCGCTTCCGCCGCGCGCCGAACAGCTTCAGCTCTCCGGCGACATCACCTACGCGTTGCCGTCCCTGGACCTGCTGGAGCGCGGCGGCCCCGGGCGTACGCGGAGCGCGGCCAACGACCGGGTCGTGGAGTCGCTGACGAACGTCTTCAGCGAGTTCAAGGTGGACGCCACCGTCACCGGCTTCACCCGGGGCCCCACCGTGACCCGGTACGTGATCGAGCTCGGGCCGGCGGTCAAGGTCGAGAAGATCACGGCCCTGACGAAGAACATCGCCTATGCCGTGGCCAGTCCGGACGTGCGCATCATCAGCCCCATCCCGGGCAAGTCGGCGGTCGGCATCGAAATCCCCAACAGCGACCGGGAGATGGTGAACCTCGGCGACGTGCTGCGGTCCGCCGAGGCCGCCGGCGAGGAACACCCGATGCTCGTCGGCCTCGGCAAGGACGTCGAGGGGGCTATGTCTCGGCCAATCTCGCCCGCATGCCGCACATCCTGATCGCGGGTGCCACCGGTTCCGGCAAGTCCTCCTGCATCAACTGCCTCATCACCTCCGTGCTGGCGCGTGCCACCCCGGAGGACGTACGGATGGTCCTCGTCGACCCCAAGCGGGTCGAACTGACCGCCTACGAAGGCATTCCGCACCTCATCACGCCCATCATCACGAACCCGAAGAAGGCCGCCGAGGCCCTGCAGTGGGTCGTGCGCGAGATGGACCTGCGCTACGACGACCTCGCCGCCTACGGCTACCGCCACATCGACGACTTCAACGCGGCGGTGCGCAGCGGCAAGGCCACCGCTCCCGAAGGCAGCGAGCGCGAGCTGGCCCCGTACCCGTATCTCCTGGTCATCGTCGACGAGTTGGCGGACCTGATGATGGTGGCGCCGCGGGACGTCGAGGACGCGATCGTACGGATCACACAGCTCGCGCGTGCCGCCGGCATCCATCTGGTGCTGGCCACACAGCGTCCGTCCGTCGACGTCGTAACGGGCCTGATCAAGGCCAATGTGCCTTCCAGGCTGGGCTTCTCCACCTCGTCCCTCGCCGACAGCCGCGTCATCCTCGACCAGGCGGGCGCCGAGAAGCTGATCGGCAAGGGCGACGGGCTCTTTCTCCCGATGGGCGCGAACAAGTCCGTCCGCATGCAGGGCGCCTTCGTCGGCGAGGAGGAGATCCACGCGGTGGTCACGCACTGCAAGGCGCAGATGTCCCCGGTCTTCCGCGAGGACGTCGTCGTCGGGCAGAGCAAGAAGAAGGAGATCGACGAGGAGATCGGCGACGATCTGGACCTGCTCTGCCAGGCGGCCGAACTGGTGGTCTCCACACAGTTCGGTTCCACGTCGATGCTGCAGCGGAAGCTCCGCGTGGGCTTCGCCAAGGCCGGGCGGCTGATGGATCTGATGGAGTCGCGCGGCGTGGTCGGGCCGAGCGAGGGGTCGAAGGCCCGGGATGTGCTGATCAAGCCCGACGAACTTGATGGTGTGCTGGCGGTGATCCGCGGGGAGTCTCACCCATAAGGACGAGTGAGGCAACCGTTTCCCTGGCGTATACGTCAAGTTGGAGAAGGGAGCGGGCGGAAGTGTCCGAAGTCAGGCGGTACGACAATCCTGATGGCGTACAAAGTTCGTCCGTCCGCTTGCCCCACTCTTTTGCTCCGCCCCTAGACTGAACGTCCAGCAGGTGGCTACACGCTCGAAAGGCGCCCCCGTGTCCATCGGCAATGCAGCGGAAGAGGACCGTCCAACGGTCGGTCAAGCCCTCCAGCAAGCCCGTACCGAAGCACGGCTGACTGTCGACGAAGTCAGTACGTCTACGAGAGTGCGCGTCCCTATCGTGCAGGCGATCGAGGCTGATGACTTCTCCCGCTGCGGCGGTGACGTCTATGCCCGCGGGCACGTCCGTACCCTGGCACGCGAAGTCGGACTTGATCCTCAGGAGCTCGTCGCGCAGTACGACGAGGAGCACGGGGGGCGTCCTCAGCCGACCCCGCCCGCCGCGCTCTTCGAAGCCGAACGCATCCGCCCGGAACGGCGCAGGCCGAACTGGACGGCCGCGATGGTCGCCGCGATCGTGGCGGTGGTCGGCTTCGTCGGCTTCACCCTCGTGGGAGGGGGCGGTGACCAGGAGCCCTCCAAGGCGAAGGAGACGCCCTCCGCCAAGCCCACGGAGACCGACACCCCGTCAAGGCCTCCCGAGACCACGGATCCCGCCGAGGACCAGAAGCCTTCGGACAGTCCGGAGCCTTCCGACAGCGCGATCGCCGCGGCACCCGCCGACAAGGTGACGGTGCAGATGACGGCGGAGCAGGACGTGTGGATCTCCGCGCGGGACCACAACGGACGGCTGGTCCACGAAGGCGTGCTGAAGAAGAGCAAGAGCAAGGTCTTCACCGACGACAAGCGGCTCAGCCTCGTACTCGGCAACGCCGGCGGCGTGAAGCTCTACGTCAACGGCAAGCAAGTCGAGAACGTCGGCGAGGACGGTCAGGTCCAGCGCGTCAGCTACACCCGGGGCGACCCGGAAGCGGGCTAGCCCGCAACCGCACGGCAGGACCCGGCCAGCCCGCCTGACCTGGGCACCGCCGCGGAACCCGCACACGGTCTCAGTCGCAGCGCGTCCCGCCCACCGGCCGCAGCATCACCTGCGGCCGGTGGGCGGGACGTGACGAAGTACGCTGAGTCCATGCCCGAACCCCGCACCGTCGCCCTTGTCACGCTTGGCTGCGCCCGTAACGAAGTCGACTCCGAAGAGCTCGCAGGCCGCCTGGCGGCGGACGGCTGGGACCTGGTGGAAGACGCTGCGGACGCCGACGTCGCCGTCGTCAACACATGCGGGTTCGTCGAGGCTGCCAAGAAGGACTCCGTCGACGCGCTGCTCGAGGCCAACGACCTGAAGTCCGGCGCGGGTTCGGACGGCGCCGGCCGCACGAAGGCCGTCGTGGCGGTGGGCTGCATGGCGGAGCGGTACGGCAAGGAGCTCGCCGAGGCGCTGCCCGAGGCCGACGGCGTGCTCGGATTCGACGACTACGCCGACATCTCCGGCCGGCTCCAGACCATCCTCGGCGGCGGCGTGCACGCCCCGCACACCCCGCGCGACCGCCGCAAGCTGCTGCCCATCAGCCCTGCCGAGCGGCAGGACGCCGGCTCCGGCGTCGCGCTGCCCGGGCACGGTGCGCCCGAGGACCTTCCGGCCGGAGTGGCTCCGGCGTCCGGGCCCCGTGCGCCTCTGCGGCGGCGGCTGGGAAGCAGCCCCGTGGCGTCCGTGAAGCTGGCATCCGGCTGCGACCGGCGCTGCTCGTTCTGCGCGATCCCCTCCTTCCGCGGCTCGTTCATCTCACGGCGGCCGTCCGACGTACTGGGGGAGACGCGCTGGCTGGCCGAGCAGGGCGTGCGCGAGGTGATGCTCGTCTCCGAGAACAACACCTCCTACGGGAAGGACCTGGGCGACATCCGGCTGCTTGAGACGCTGCTGCCCGAACTGGCCGCCGTGGAGGGCATCGAACGGGTCAGGGTCAGCTATCTGCAGCCGGCCGAGATGCGCCCCGACCTGATCGACGTACTGACGCAGACGGAGAAGATCGCCCCGTACTTCGATCTGTCCTTCCAGCACTCCGCGCCGGGCGTGCTGCGGGCGATGCGGCGGTTCGGCGACACCGAGAGTTTTCTGGAGCTGCTGGGTACGATCAGATCCAAGTCGCCGCAGGCGGGCGTCCGTTCGAACTTCATCGTGGGGTTTCCCGGCGAGAGCGAGGCCGACGTCGCCGAGCTGGAGCGCTTCCTCGGCGAGGCCCGGCTGGATGCCGTCGGAGTCTTCGGATACTCCGACGAGGACGGGACGGAGGCCGCCGGCTACCAGGCGAAGAACGCCCCCGACGTCGTCTCGGAGCGCCTGGAGAGGGTCTCCCGGCTTGCTGAGGAGCTCACGGCGCAGCGCGCCGAGGAGCGGCTCGGCGAGACGGTGCAGGTGCTCGTCGAGGCCGTGGAGCATGACGAGGACGGGGCGGGCGAAGGCGCAAGCAACGCCTCGGCCGGCGGCACCGTGCTTCTCGGCCGCGCCGCGCACCAGGCGCCCGAGACGGACGGCCAGGTGCTGCTGAGCGGGGGGCCCACTCCGGTACGGGGCTCCGCGATCGGACGTATGGTCGAGGCGAAAGTGGTCGCCACAGAAGGCGTGGACCTGGTCGCCGAGCCGCTGCACGGCGGTGCCGAGGGGGGCGATGAGGGCGGCGGAGGCAGCAAGGAGGCCGGCGGATGACAGGAGTGCCGGCTTCCGCGGCGAGTGGTGGTGCGATGGCCAAACCCCAGCACAAGCCCCAGTACGAGGCGCTGTCCGGTGCCGCTGCGGGATCGGTCCGCCGGGTCAGCCTGTGGAACATCGCCAACATCCTCACGATGGTGCGGCTGCTGCTCGTCCCCGGTTTCGTGGCCCTGATGATGTGGCACGGCGGGCACGACCCGGCCTGGCGCTCCTTCGCCTGGGCCGCCTTCACCGTCGCGATGATCACGGACCTGTTCGACGGTGAGCTTGCCCGCCGCTACGACCTCGTCACCGACTTCGGCAAGATCGCCGACCCGATCGCGGACAAGGCGATCATGGGGGCCGCGCTGGCCTGCCTGTCCGTACTGGGGGATCTGCCCTGGTGGGTCACCGGCCTGATCCTCTTCCGCGAGCTCGGTATCACCGCGATGCGCTTCTGGGTGATCCGGCACGGCGTCATTCCCGCCAGCAGGGGCGGCAAGCTCAAGACCCTTGCGCAGGGCGTCGCGGTGGGCATGTACGTGCTGGCGCTGACCGGGCCGCTCGCGACGCTGCGCTGGTGGGTGATGGCGGTAGCCGTCGTGCTCACGGTCGTGACCGGGCTCGACTACGTACGGCAGGCGATCGTGCTGCGCCGGGCGGGACGGGCGCGTGAGCGGGCGGCGCGGACGGCTGGGACGGACGGAACCGGGACGACCGGGACGGCAGGGACGACCGGTCCGGAGCAGCCGTGAGTGACTCCCTGGAACCGGATGAGTGTGAAGAGGCTTACTTCGGCGTCGCCGCGGAGGTGCTGGAGCTGCTCGTGGAGCGTGGGGAGACACTGGCCGTCGCCGAGTCGCTGACCGGCGGCATGGTGGCCGCCGAGATCACGGCGGCGCCGGGCTCCTCACGGGCGTTCCGAGGCTCGGTCACGGCGTATGCGACGGATCTGAAGAGGGACCTCCTGGGCGTGGACGGGGCGCTGCTGGCGGAACGGGGCGCCGTCGACGAGGAAGTGGCGCGCGGGATGGCTGAGGGCGTGCGAGGGGCGCTGCGCGCCTCCTGGGGACTCTCCACGACCGGGGTGGCCGGGCCCGAGCCGCAGGACGGCCGGCCGGTCGGCACGGTCTTCGCGGCCGTCGCGGGTCCGCACGGCGGGACGGTGTCCCGCGGGCTGAAGTTCGAGGGCGACCGGGGGGAGATCCGCGAGCGGAGCGTGACGGGTGCGCTGGAGCTGCTGCGGGGCGAACTGGCCGGGAACGTACGGAGGAAGGGTAAGGAACAAGACGGGGGGAATGGTTGTTTGCAGCCCTGAGTGAACACGACATCGCTCCCCGCACGGGTGCAGCCCGAGGCGGTACGGTGGAGCCTGAAGGATTCACGCCCGATGGGGTGGTGGGTATATCAAGCTGTGGAAGACGCCGCGCGTTGAGAGGGAGGAGCACCGATGATTCTGCTCCGTCGCCTGCTGGGTGACGTGCTGCGTCGGCAGCGCCAGCGCCAGGGACGAACCCTGCGCGAAGTCTCTTCATCTGCCCGGGTTTCGCTCGGGTATCTCTCCGAGGTCGAGCGTGGCCAGAAGGAAGCTTCCTCGGAGCTGTTGTCCTCGATCTGCGATGCGCTGGATGTGCGGATGTCCGAGCTGATGCGGGAGGTCAGCGACGAGCTGGCGCTCGCGGAGCTGGCCGAGTCCGCTGCGAGCGACACCGTGCCCGCGCCGATGCGTCGTACTGTCCTCAATCCCGTCTCCGTGACATCGGTCACAGGAGTCCCGGAAGAGCGCGTCACGATCAAGGCGCCCGCGGAGGCCGTCGACGTGGTCGCGGCCTGACGCGTCCCCGTTAGGGACTACGCGACAGCGAGAGAGTTGGCCGAGAGGCCCTGCCGGTAAGTCCGGCAGGGCCTCTCGGTGTCTGTGGGGCGTGCGCTGTGGTGCGCCGGCGTCGGCCGTCCCCGTCCCGCTGCTGTCGCGGGGTCGCACTGAGTGCGCGACCATGGGCGGAGCGTGTCCAGCGACCGGCTCGTCCGGGAGGTGCGGGAGATGGCGGGGTGCATACGGCCGCCGGCTGTGCGCCGGGCCCTGACAGCCGTCGGCACAGTCGCAGCCGTGTGGCTCGTGTGGCGGCTCATAGCCCCCGGTGCACCGCCGGCTGATGCCATGGCGGCAGTGCTCGGCTGGGGGCTGGGGCTGGTGCCCGTCCATGTGACGCTGAGGGGCCCGCAGCAGGGGGAGGCCGGTCCGCGTACGACGGTGCGGCGTCCTGCGCAGATGTACGAGCGAGGGGCCGGCCGGCGAGGGGCAGTGGGACGAACGGACGGGCCGGAGAGGCGAGTTCGGTGGCAGGGGGATCGAGGACCGGGGTGAGCTCCGGCCGGGCAACGGCTACATCGGCTACCACTGCAACGGCTACCACTGCCGCGGCTGCGGGCCGGGTTGGCAGCGGGGGCAGAAGAAGGCGGTGCGCGGGCGTTCGGGCGGCCCGTGCGTGCCCGTGCGCACGCGGGTGCCGCAACGGTGGCAGGGGCGGTGGGTGCGCCCGTACACCCACAGAGCGCGGTCGCGGTCCGAACCGGCGGGCGCCTGGGTGGTGCGGCGGTCGAGGCGCTCCTTGTTGGCGTCGAGGAGATTGCGGGCGGCGGCGAGCAGCTTCTCCAGGCGTGGCGGTGGCAGCTCGCCGAGGGGGCTCCAGGGTGAAAGGCCCGCGAGAAAGCACAGTTCGGCGCCGTAGACGTTGCCGATGCCTGCGAGATTGCGCTGGTCCAGCAGCGCTTCGACGAGGGGGCGGTCCGGCTCCGCGAGGAGGCGCCGCCGGGCCTCGTGTACGTCCCAGTCGGGGCCCAGAAGGTCGGGGCCCAGATGCCCGAGCGCGGCCGACTCCTCGTCGGTACGCAGCAGTTCGAGGAGGGGGAGGCGGTAGCCCGTCGCCGTGCCGGCGGCCGTCGCCAGGATCGCCCGGATCTGGTGCGACGGCCCGCCGCCACCTCGTGCGGGACGTTCCGGGGTGCTGACCCGCCACGCGCCCTCCATGCCGAGATGCGAGTGGACCGTCACGCCGCTCTCGACGCGGATGAGGATGTGCTTGCCGCGGGGGACGGCTTCGAGAGCGCGGCGCCCGGTGAGATCCGCGGTCGCGAGGCGGGGTACGCGGAAGTCGGTACGGGTGAGGACCTGCCCGGCGAACATTCCGTGCAGCCGGCGGGCCGTGTACCAGACCGTGTCTCCTTCGGGCATGCGCTCATCCTCGCAACGGAGGCGAGGGCGGGGCCGGCGACGTGGGCCGCGGCGGGGCCGGCGGTGAAGACCCCGGTGAAGACCGCGGTGAGCGACCTGCGCCGGCGATCGTCGCCTGTACGCCGACTCCCGGCGACGCAGGGGCTCTTGCCCTTCCCCGGACCGTTGCTGTCATCGGGCCCGCAGGCGCAGCCCGCGCGGGGTGGCGTGGAAGCCGGCGCTCTCCAGGAGGCTGCCGAAAGGTGACGAGAGCGCCGGAGCTCCGTTCACCCGTTCCACGGTGACCGTGCCGAGAGCGCCCTCCAGGGCGGCGCGTGCCAGCGCCTCCGCTGCCGTGGCGGGCGCGGGCACCCTGCCCGTATCCATGACGTCGTCGTCCGGAGCTGTGCCGCCGTCCGCGGGGGTGCCCGGCCAGACGAGCAGCGTCTTGCCGCCGCGCTCCATGTAGATCGTCAACTCGCCGTCGACCAGGACGACCACGGCTCCCGCCTTGCGGCCCGGTTTGTGCGTCGCGCCCTCGGGCGGCTCGGGCCAGGGGAGGGCCGCTCCGTATGCGTTCGCCGGGTCGGCGGCGGCCAGCACCACGGCGCGGAAGTGCTGGTCCCGCTCGCGGGCCGTGTGCACCGCGCGGAGCCTGTCGATGGCGCCGTCCATCGCGAACTGCGCGGCGCCCAGGCCCTCCACGACATATCCGCGCCGTGCCTGCCCGCTCTCCTCGAATACCGACAGCACCCTGTACGCGGCGGAGAAGCCGCCCTCCACACCCTCCGCGGCCACGGCGCCGCGCGTGACGATGCCGTGCCGGTCGAGGAGCGTACGGGCAAGGGCGTGCGCCCGGTGCGTCGCGTCCGTCTCGGCGGCGGGCAGCAGGGACCAGCGGCCGGCGACGGTCGGCGGGCCGTTGCGGGAAGCGGTGGGCCGGTTCGTGCCGCTGCGGGTGGCGGCGGCGGTCAGGGAGCCGTAACGCCCGCGCGGGACCGCTCGCTTGGCGCGGTGTGCCGTCGCCCCCGCCGTACGGCCGGAGCCGAGGAGGGCGCGCAGCGGAGCCAGCGTGTCGTTGGAGACGCGGCCGGACCAGGCCAGATCCCAGAGGGCGTCGGCCAGTTGCGGATCGGTGGCCTCCGGGTCGCTGGAGGCACGCACCTGGTCGGCGATCTGACGGAAGAACAGGCCGTAACCGGGAGCCAGCGCATCGAGGACGGCCTGCTGAAGGGGCCCCGGCTCCAGCGGCAGGGGCGGCGGCAGCAGCAGACCCGCCGAGTCGGCCGGATACAGGGAGACCCAGCCGTCCTTGCCGGGCAGCGAACCCGCGCCGGCCCAGACGATCTCGCCGGAGGTGGTCAGTTCGTCGAGCATGCCGGGGCCGTAGTCACGTACGCGACCGGGCAGGACCAGCTTCTCCAGCGCCGAGGCGGGCACCGGCGCGCCCTGCAACTGCTCTACGGTGCGCATCAGTCCGTCGATGCCGCGCACGCTGCCGGCGCCCGACGGGGACACGTGCTGCCACTGGGGGAGGAAGGCCGCGAGCGCGGACCCCGGCACCGGCTCCAGCTCCTGGCGCAGCGCCGCGAGCGAACGGCGCCGCAGCCGGCGCAGCACTGCGGCGTCGCACCACTCCTGGCCCACGCCGGCGGGATGGAACTCTCCCTGCACGAGACGTCCGCCCGCCCCGAGCCGCTGCAGCGCTCCTTCCGCCACGGCCGTGCCAAGCCCGAAGTGTGCCGCGGCGTCGGCGGAGACGAACGGCCCGTGCGTACGGGCGTACCGGGCGAGAAGGTCCCCGAGCGGATCGGGCACGGGCTCGGTGAACGCCTCCGGGACCCCCACGGGCAGGGCGACGCCCAGCGCGTCACGCAGGCGCCCCGCGTCCTCGACGGCCGCGAAGTGCTCCTCTCCCGCGATACGGACGCGGATGGCCCGCCGGGCCGACTCCAGATCCACGGCCCACTGCGGATCGGCTCCACGCTCGCGCAGCGCGGATGTCGTCAGCGGGCCCAGCAGCCGGAGCAGATCGGCCACGCCCTCGGAGTCCTTCACACGCCGGTCCTCGCTCAGCCACTGCAGCTCGCGCTCCAGCTCCGTCAGGACTTCGGCGTCGAGCAGCTCACGCAGCTCCGCCCGGCCCAGCAGCTCGGCCAGCAGCCGGGAGTCCAGCGACAGCGCCGCCGCGCGGCGCTCCGCCAGCGGTGAGTCGCCCTCGTACAGATACTGCGCGACATAGCCGAAGAGCAGCGACCGGGCGAAGGGGGACGGATCGGCGGTGGTGACCTCGACCACGCGGACCCGGCGTGCCTCGATGTCGCCCATCAGCTCCGAGAGGCCCGGCACGTCGAAGACGTCCTGGAGGCATTCGCGGACCGCCTCCAGCACGATCGGGAAGGAGCCGAACTCCGATGCGACCTGGAGGAGTTGGGCGGCGCGCTGCCGCTGCTGCCACAGCGGCGTGCGCTTGCCGGGGTTGCGGCGGGGCAGCAGCAGCGCACGTGCGGCGCACTCCCGGAAGCGGGCGGCGAACAGCGCCGAGCCGCCCACCTGGTCGGTGACGATCTGCTCGACGTCGCCCGCGTCGAAGAGGACGTCGGAGACGCCGACCGGGGCCTGCCCGTCGTCGAAGGCCGCACTGCCCCCGGACGGAGCGGCCTCGGCGGCCTCCTCCAGCAGATCCAGGCCCATCAGGTCGGCGTCGGGGAGGCGGAGTACGAGACCGTCGTCGGCGTGCATGACCTGGGCGTCCATGCCGTACCGCTCGGTGAGACGGGCACCGAGGGCCAGCGCCCACGGCGCGTGGACCTGCGCACCGAAGGGGGAATGCACGACGATCCGCCAGTCGCCCAGCTCGTCGCGGAAGCGTTCGACCACGATCGTCCGGTCGTCGGGGACGTGACCGCAGGCGCTGCGCTGCTCGTCGAGATACGTGAGCAGATTGCCGACCGCCAGCTCGTCGAGCCCCGCCGCCGAGAGCCGCTCGCGCGCCGCCTCCGGGCCGAGCGAGCCGATCTCGCGGAGGAACCCGCCCAGCGCACGCCCCAACTCCAGGGGACGGCCCAGCTGATCGCCCTTCCAGAAGGGCAGCCGGCCCGGCACACCGGGAGCGGGGGTGACGAGCACACGGTCCCGGGTGATGTCCTCGATCCGCCAGGAGGTGGTGCCCAGGGTGAAGACGTCACCCACGCGGGACTCGTAGACCATCTCCTCGTCGAGCTCGCCGACCCGGCCGCCGCCCTTCTTCGGATCGGCGCCGGCCAGGAAGACGCCGAAGAGACCGCGGTCGGGGATCGTGCCCCCCGACGTGACCGCGAGACGCTGCGCGCCGGGCCGGCCGCTGAGGGTCTGCGCCACCCTGTCCCACACCAGACGGGGCCGCAGCTCGGCGAACGCGTCGGACGGATAGCGGCCCGCGAGCATGTCCAGCACGGCGTGGTAGGCCGACTCGGGAAGAGAGGCGAACGGCGCCGCGCGGCGCACCAACAGCAGCAGCTCCTCCACGTCCCACGTGTCCACGGAGACCATCGCGACCAGCTGCTGCGCCAGAACGTCCAGCGGATTCGCCGGGATGCGCAGGGCCTCGATGGCACCCTCGCGCATCCGCTCCGTGACCACCGCCGACTGGACCAGGTCTCCCCGGTACTTGGGAAAGACCACACCGGCCGAGACGGCGCCGACCTGATGGCCCGCACGCCCCACCCGCTGCAGCCCCGACGCGACCGACGGAGGCGACTCGACCTGGACGACCAGGTCCACCGCCCCCATGTCGATGCCCAGCTCCAGGCTGGAAGTGGCGACGACGGCGGGCAGCCGCCCCGACTTCAGCTCCTCCTCCACCTGCGCGCGCTGGTCCTTGGAGACCGAACCGTGGTGCGCACGGGCCAGCAGCGGCGGAGCGCCCTTCGCCGACCCCGCCTCGGCCATCACCTCCGCCGGCGAATGGTGCTCGGGCATGGGCTCGCCGGTGGCGCGCTCGTACGCGATCTCGTTCAGCCTGTTGCACAGACGCTCCGCGAGGCGGCGGGAGTTGGCGAAGACGATGGTCGAGCGGTGCGCCTGCACGAGGTCGGCGATGCGCTCCTCCACCGAGGGCCAGATCGACGGCTTCCCGCCTCCGCCCGGACCGCCTCCGCCCGGAGTGCCGCCGCCGGCGTCCTGGGCGGGCGAGCCGCTCAGCTCGCCCATGTCCTCGACGGGCACCACCACCGACAGATCGAACTCCTTGCCGGACTGCGGCTGCACCACGGTCGCCTTGCGCTGCGGCGAGAGGAAACGCGCCACCTCGTCCACGGGCCGCACCGTCGCGGAGAGGCCGATACGGCGGGCGGGCCGCTCCAGCAGCTCGTCCAGCCGCTCCAGCGACAGCGCCAGATGAGCGCCCCGCTTGGTGCCGGCCACCGCGTGCACCTCGTCCAGAATCACCGTCTCGACGCCGGAGAGGGCCTCGCGGGCGGCGGAGGTGAGCATCAGGAACAGGGACTCGGGCGTGGTGATCATGATGTCCGGCGGGCGGCGGGCCAGCGAGCGCCGCTCGGCGGCCGGGGTGTCACCGGAGCGGATGCCGACCCTGATGTCCGGCTCGGGCCGGCCGAGCCGGAGCGACTCCTGGCGGATGCCGGTCAGCGGGCTGCGCAGATTGCGCTCCACGTCGACCGCGAGCGCCTTCAGCGGCGAGACATACAGCACACGGCAGCGCTTGACCGGGTCCGCGGGCGGGGGAGCGGAGGCCAGCCTGTCGAGCGACGCGAGGAAGGCGGCCAGGGTCTTGCCGGAGCCGGTGGGCGCCACGACCAGCGCGTCCGACTCCTCCGCCAGCGCGCGCCAGGCGCCCTCCTGGGCGGACGTGGGCGCGCGGAAGGCTCCCGTGAACCAGGCCCGGGTCGCGGGTGAGAAGGCATCGAGAGCCGAGGCGGGTGAGGAGCCCGGCGAGATCTGACCCATGGAGTCCATCGTGCACCTCACCACTGACAAGCCCGCCATACAGCGCAGAATGGCCCCATGGGAGCGGGAGAGAGCGCGCGGCACTGGCGGCATCCGCAGCTGCCGGGCGTCGATCTGCTGCGGGCGCGCTATCTGACCAAGACGTTCGCCCGGCACACGCACGACGCCTACGTCATCGGTGCCATCGCCGAGGGCGTGGAGGTCTTCGAGCACCGCGGTGCCGAGCACCGTGCCGGACCCGGCGGGCTCGCGCTGATCAACCCCGGCATCCCGCACTCGGCCCACGCGGGCGGGCCGGAGGGCTGGCGTTACGACGTGCTGTATCCGGCCCCCGGAGTCGTCGCCGGCATAGCCGCCGAGACCGCGTCGCTCCGCGGCACCCCGGGCTTCGCCACCGCGGTCGCCGACGACCCCGGGAGCGCCCGCCTCGTCGCCCGCGTACACCGCGCCGCAGAAGGAGGGCAGATGCTCGCCGCCGACAGTCTGCTGCGGATCGCGGTGGCCCGGCTGCTGCGGCTGCACGGCGGTCCGCTGCCCTCCCGACCGGTCATGACGGCAGGGGCCCGGACCGCGGAGCGCGCTCGTGCGGTCCTGGAGGAGCGGATGGCGGACCCTCCCACCCTCGAGGCGCTCGCGGGCGAGCTGGCCACCGGGGTCTTCGCGCTGCTGCGGGCCTACCGCGAGCTGTACGGGATGCCGCCGCACGCCTGGCTGACCGACGCCCGCGTGCACCGGGCACGCTCGCTGCTGGACGCGGGCGTGCCACCCGCGGACGCCGCAGCCGCAGTGGGCTTCACCGACCAGTCGCACCTCAGCCGGCACTTCGGACGCATCGTGGGTGTACCGCCGGGCGCCTACCAGCGCGAGCGTCTGCGGCCCGGGTGAACCGCCGGCGACGGGCTGCTTGAGCGCTGCACCGGTGTACGGGCCGGCGACCGGGGGCGCAAGAACGTACAAGACCGCGGATGCGTCCCGCGGCTAACGTGACGCCCGTGCTCGAACAGAAAGACGACTCACAGCCGCCCACCAGCCCGCACCCGCACCCCGCTCCGGGAGCCGACGACCGCGCCGTCGTACGCGACGCGCTGGGCGTGGGCGTCGCCGTCGGGCTGTCCGGATTCGCGTTCGGGGTGACGGCGGCCGGCGCGGGCGTCAGCCTGCCGCAGACCTGCGCGCTCAGTCTCCTCGTCTTCACGGGGGCCTCGCAGTTCGCCCTCGTCGGCGCGCTCGCGGCGGGTGCGAGCCCGCTCACGGCCGCGGCGGGAGCGTTCTTCCTGGGCGTACGGAACGCCTTCTACGGACTGCGCCTGGCCACCCTGCTGCGGCTGCCGCGCGCGATACGTCCCCTTGCCGCGCACATGGTCATCGACGAGACCGCCGCGGTCACGCTCGCCCAGAGCACCCGGCGGGGCGCCCGCATCGGCTTCACGGTCACCGGCGTGACCCTCTTCGTGCTGTGGAACCTCACCACGCTGCTCGGCGCGCTGGGAGCGGGCGCGCTCGGCGACACGAAGACATGGGGGCTGGACGCGGCAGGGCCCGCGGTCTTCCTGGCACTGCTGGCACCCATGCTCCGCACGGCCGCCGCCCGTGCGACCGCGGCTCTGGCCGTCGCGCTGGGGCTCGGGCTGCTGCCCGTACTGCCGGGCGGTGTGCCGGTACTGCTCGCGGCGCTGGCGGCACCGGCCGTACTGCTGCTGCGCGGGCGCCGGGAACGGGAACGGGAGCCGGAGCGCGGGACGGAGAGGGAGACAGAAGCCACGACGGTGACAGATGCCGCGACGGAGACGGGGACGGAGATGTCGACGGAGACGGGGGAGGAGCGGCGATGAGCGTGTGGATCGCGATCGGTGCGACGGCGCTGGGCTGCTACGCCGCCAAGCTGCTCGGGCTGTCCGTGCCCGAAGGCATGCTGGAACGCCCTTTCGTCAAGCGGCTGGTGACGCTGCTTCCGGTCGCGCTGCTCGCCGCGCTGACGGCACAGCAGACCTTCAGCGACGGCGGGGTGCTGCTGCTGGACGCGAAGGCGGCGGGGCTGGGGGCGGCTGCGGTGGCGCTGCTGCTGCGTGCGCCCTTCCTCGTGGTGATCGCGGCTGCGGTGCTGGTCACGGCTGCGGTACGGGCGCTGGGGTGGTCCCCCTGAGCGGCGGGCCGACGGGGCCGGCGGCCGGTTCGGTACGGGGCTGGATACTGGGCCCATGCGCTTGACGGACTTCTGGCAGCGGATGGCGGACCACTTCGGCGAGTCCTATGCGGACTCCTTCGCCCATGACCATGTGATGTCCGAACTCGGCGGCCGTACGGTCTGCGAGGCCCTGGACGCCGGCTGGGCGGCGAAGGACGTCTGGCGCACGGTGTGTGCCGTCATGGAGGTGCCCGCCGAGAAGCGGTGACCTGGCCGGCGTGTCCTTCGTGGCCGTGGGCGGTGGCCGTCGGCTGCGCCGTGCCGAACTCGCCTTTTTGGGCGGGGATTTCGGTAGTTGTCCACAGGATTTCAGGGTCGCTTGACGCAAAAATCGAACATCGATTCTTATGGAGCCTCTGGCGGGGTTCTCCCGCTCCCCCTTACCGGGTGAGGAGCAGGGAGCCGGGCCGATTGTCAGTGGCAGACGCTAGCGTCGTGGACGTGAAGCGATCGACTCAAGCAAACCGGGTGGCACCCATGGCAGAGACCGACCGCGAGAAGGCGCTCGAAACCGCCCTCGCGCAGATTGAACGGCAGTTCGGCAAGGGCGCCGTGATGCGCATGGGGGAGCGGCCGAACGAGCCCGTTGAGGTCATCCCCACGGGTTCCACCGCCCTCGATGTGGCTCTCGGCGCCGGCGGCCTCCCGCGCGGCCGCGTCGTGGAGGTGTTCGGGCCGGAGTCCTCCGGAAAGACGACCCTGACGTTGCACGCGGTGGCCAATGCCCAGAAGGGGGGCGGCACGGTCGCGTTCGTCGACGCGGAGCACGCCCTCGACCCCGAGTACGCGAAGAAGCTCGGCGTCGACACGGACGCGCTGATCCTCTCCCAGCCGGACAACGGCGAACAGGCCCTGGAAATCGTCGACATGCTCATCCGTTCCGGTGCGCTCGACCTGATCGTCATCGACTCCGTCGCCGCGCTCGTGCCGCGTGCGGAGATCGAGGGCGAGATGGGCGATTCGCACGTTGGCCTCCAGGCCCGGCTGATGAGCCAGGCGCTCCGGAAGATCACCGGCGCGCTGAACCACTCCAAGACGACGGCGATCTTCATCAACCAGCTGCGCGAGAAGGTCGGCGTCATGTTCGGGTCGCCCGAGACCACTACGGGTGGCCGCGCGCTGAAGTTCTACGCCTCCGTGCGGCTCGACATCCGCCGCATCGAGACCCTCAAGGACGGCACCGACGCGGTGGGCAACCGCACCCGCGTCAAGGTCGTCAAGAACAAGGTCGCCCCGCCGTTCAAGCAGGCCGAGTTCGACATCCTCTACGGACAGGGCATCAGCCGCGAGGGCGGGTTGATCGACATGGGCGTGGAGAACGGCTTCATCCGCAAGTCGGGCGCTTGGTACACCTACGAGGGCGACCAGCTCGGCCAGGGCAAGGAGAACTCCCGCAACTTCCTGCGCGACAACCCTGATCTGGCCAACGAGATCGAGAAGAAGATCAAGGAGAAGCTGGGCATCGGAGTGGCGCCGGAAGAGCCCGGCACCGAGCCCGGTGCCGACGCCGCCGGTGCGGCGGTGCCCCCGGCCGACGGTGCCGCAGAAGCGGTCAAGGCGGCTCCGGCTTCGAAGGCGAAGGCTCCCAAGTCCGCGGCCGCGAAGAGCTGATCCGTGACACGGCGCACCCAATGGCCGGTCCAGGAAGACAGCGGTGGCCCCACTTCGTCGAGGGCCGAGGTGGGGTCACCGCGTACTGCCCGTACGTCACGCAGGCGCAAGTCCGACGCCCGGCGCACGGGTGAGGGAGCGCTGCCGGGCGACGCCGAGGACGGCGGCGAGCACCCCGGCCGCGGCGGCCCACGGGCCGCGGGCCGGTCGGGAGGCGAGGCCGGTGAGACTCCTCATGGGTCCGCGTTTGAACCTGCTCGCGACGGTGCTCACGACGCAGGCGCAGAGGCAGATTCAGAGACAGATTCAGAAGCAGGCGCGGATTCAGGGGCAGGCGCAGACGGGATTGCAGACGCCGAAGGTGACGGTGAGGAGGGCCGGTCGCAGGGCGCCCGGCCGGAGAAGGACCCTGCGGAGCAGGCGCGGGCCATCTGTCTGAGGCTGCTCACCGGTACGCCGCGCACGCGTCGGCAGCTCGCCGATGCCCTGCGGAAGCGGGAGATCCCGGACGACGTCGCCGGGGAGGTGCTCTCCCGCTTCGAGGAGGTCGGGCTGATCGACGACGTCGCTTTCGCCGACGCGTGGGTCGAATCCCGGCATCACAGCCGAGGGCTGGCCCGCAGGGCACTCGCCCGCGAACTGCGCACCAAAGGGGTGGATTCCCAGGTCATCGAGGACGCCGTCGGGCAGCTCGATGCCGAGCGTGAGGCGGAGACGGCGCGTGCTCTGGTGGAGGGGAAGCTGCGATCCACCAGAGGGCTCGACCGGGAGAAGCGCATCCGCCGCCTCGCCGGGATGCTCGCCCGCCGGGGGTACGGCGAAGGGCTCGCGCTGCGTGTGGTGCGGCAGGCGCTGGAGGAAGAGGGCGACGATCCGGAGCTGCTGGACCGGTATCTGCCCGAGGACTGACTCCTCAACTCGCCGGTTGACCCTGGTTCGTCACCCGTCACCCGTCACCCGTCACCCGTCACCCGTCGCTTACCGGCGTGCCCCGCGGGACGTGGCCGGCCGGTTCCGGTCAAGGGTGCCTCCGCGCACGGCGTCCGCGCACGCTCGTAGCTGACCGGTGCGCGGCCCCGGCAGGGCTGCCACCAGATGACCGTCGGGCCGTATCACCAGCACGGTGTGCGCGGCCGCGCCCGGATACTGCTCCGTCACCAGCAGCCGGGCCTTCAGCGGCAACGCGTCCACTGCCGCGGCCAGTTCGGGCATCAGGCCCGCCGAGAGCCAGTGCCGGCTGTCCCAGACGGCGGTGCCGGGAGCGACGAGCAGCACCAGCAGTTCGCTGCCCGAGCCGCACAGCTGCGCGCGCAGTCTCCCGCGCTCCCCGTCCAGAGCGATCACCGGCACATCGTCGACGGGCCCTCCGGGCGGCGTATCGACCGGCACCGTCTCGACCGCGCTCCGCGCGGGGGTGAGCGGCGAGTGCCGGTATGTGGCAGGCGCCCCCAGCAGCCCCCGCCCCAAGTGTCCGTCCGTCAGCAGTTCCAGTGGGGTACGGGCGCCGCCGCCCGGCAGCATCGACCGCAGACCGCCGCCTTCGCGGCGCACCAGCGGCAGCGCCTGGTCGACCGCGCGGAGCCGGGCTCCCACGGCGCCGCGCCGCTCCGACTCGTAGCTGTCCAGGAGCACTTCGACGGCGTCCCGGTCGACGCGCGGCCCCCGTACACCGTTGGCCTCGTGCCAGGCCAGAGCCAGCTTCCAGGCGAGGTTCGCCGCGTCGCGCAGCCCTTCGTCCACCGACTGCACGCCGAGCGCGCCGACGAGATGGGCGGCGTCGCCCGCGAGGAACGTACGTTCCACCCGCCAGCGTCGAGCGAGCCGCTGGTGCGAGGTGTGGACGCCGGTGTCGAGGAGTTCGTACGGACCGATGTCCCCCGCGCCGCCGCGACCACCGCCGCCACCGCCACCATCACGGCCCACGCCGCCGCCTCCGCTGCCGCGCCCCCCTCCGTGCCACTCGCCGAGGGTGGCGTGGACGCGCTCCAACAGGGCGTCCGGGGTGACGAGTTCGCCGCGCGGTGGCAGCAGCCAGTCGAGGCGCCATACGTCGTCCGGCAGCGGCCGGGCCGTCACCTCCGGCTGCCGTCCGCCCGTACCGCCCGCGCCGCGACCACCGGTGCTCCGCCCGTCGCCTCCTCCGCCGCTGCCTCTGCCGCCCAACTCCCGGTGCAGCAACGCCTGTTGCTCCCACGGAAGCTGTGTGCGCAGCGCAGCGACCGCATGCCGCTCGACGGCCGTGCGGCCCGCGAAGGGCACCCCGAGCAGTTTCCGTACGGTGGAGCGCGCGCCGTCGCAGCCGACGAGATAGCTGCCACGCCACCAAGTGCCGCCCCTGCCGGGCCTGTTGCCCCGCCCCGCACCCACCTCGGGCGTGCGGTCCGGACCGTCCCCGCCTTCCCCGTCGCCGGCGCCGGCCACCAGGGCGGCCGGGGCGACGGAGCCGCGCGGTCTCGTGTGCGCGGTGACACCCTTGGCGTCCTGCTCGATGATGTCGACGTGGCTGCGGGTGACGATCTGCGCGAGCTTCTCCCGCGAGAGTGCGTCACGCAGCCCGCGCTCCAGCGCGTGCTGCTCCAGATGCAGCGGTGCCGTCTCCTCCGTCAACTCCACGTCCTGGACGAGCTGTTGACGGCGCCTCGTGCTCCAGCGGGTCCAGCGCGCGCCGGGGACGGCGGAGTCAGGGCCCGTCAGCGCCGTGAGCCACGAAGCGGTGTCGGGGCGCAGCACGCAGCTGCGGGCGGCCCGCACGGTCACGTCGCCGTCGCTGTTGTCCAGCAACAGCGACGGCACACCGGATTTCGCGAGCGCCAGTGACAGCGCGAGCCCGGCCGGCCCCGCGCCGACGACGATGACTTCGGACTCGCTCACGCGCGGGTCCCCGTGCGGTGCCGGACACCGCGGACCGCCCGGCCCGCACCGGCGGCTGAGGAGGGGGAAGCGGGAACGGGTGGAGCACAGTGCGCGATCACGAAACGTATGCAACCCAGTGCCAGGTCACCCGTCAAGCTGAGCCGGAACGGCGGAAGCGGCTGCCCGGACAGATCGTGACAAGTCCAGGCCGCCGCTCCCGTGCTGACGGCCGCTGCCGGCCGCTCCTCTGCGATCGCCACCGCTCCCGCCACCGCTCCCGGCCCGCTCCTCAGCGGATTGCCGAGCGCTCCTCTGCGGATTGCCGGGCGCTCCTCTGCGGTGCGGCCGCGCTCCTCGCCCAGCGCCCCGCGTCAGGTCGCCGGGCCGGCGCCCCCGCCCATGTCGGGTGTCGCCGTCTGGGCGTCGGCAACCTTGATGCCCGTCTTGGCCCGCCGCCCGCGCTTCTCGATCCAGTTGGCGAGCGCGGACAGGGCGAGGCACATCGCGACGTAGATGGCGCCGAAGACCAGCACGACCGGGACGTACGGGTTCTCCCCGTCGACGAGGATGGTGCTGGCCATCTGCCGCCCGGCGTACAGGAGTTCCTCGTAGGTGATGACGAAGCCGAGCGAGGTGTCCTTCAGCGTCACGACGAGCTGGCTGACGATCGTCGGCAGCATGGACCGCACGGCCTGCGGGATGAGGACCGTGGTCATCACCTGGGTCTTGCTCATGCCCAGCGCATACGCGGCTTCGCTCTGCCCCCTGGGAACGGCGAGGATGCCCGCGCGGAGCACCTCGGCCTGCACCGCGCCGTTGTAGAGCGTGAGGCCGATGACCACCGCCCACAGCGGGTCGCTGGTGAAGAAGCCGACCCACAGCACGTAGATGGTGATCAGCAGCGGCACGGCGCGGAAGAGTTCGATGACGCCGGTCGCCACCCAGCTCACGGGCCTGTGCTCGGAGAGCCGCGCCACCGCGAGCAGCACGGCCAGCACCAGCGACAGCACACCCGCCATCGCGAACGCCTCAAGGGTGCTGACGATGCCGTTGGCGATGGAGTTGCGCACGCCGGCGTAGTTGAAGATGTCCCACATCGCCCCGTCCAGCTGGCCCTTCGCGGCAAGCCTGTAGACGAAGAAGGCGATCAGCCCGAGGACCGCGGCGGATCCCACGACGGCGTAGACGCGGTTGCGTGCACGGGCCTTGGGACCGGGAGCGTCGAAGAGAACGGACGAGCTCATCGGGCGACCTCCAGCCTGCGCTCCAGCAGCCGGAAGAGGCCGCTGATCAGGAAGACGAGCACGAGGTAGGCGAGGGCCACCCAGACGAAGATGACCATGACGTTGTAGCCCTTGTCGCTCAGCACCTTCTGGACGCTGAAGAGTTCGGGGTTGTTGAAGGCGCCGGCGATGGCGGAGTTCTTCGTGAGGGCGATCATGATGCTGCTCAGCGGAGGAAGCACGGTGCGGGTCGCCTGCGGCAGTACGACCATGCGCAGCGTCTGGACGAAGGTCATGCCCAGGCTGCGGGCGGCCTCGGCCTGCCCGAGCGCCACCGTGCTGATACCGGAGCGCACCGCTTCGCACACGAACGACGAGGTGTAGAAGCCGAGCGCCAGCACGCCCAGGATGTATGAGCTCATTCCGGGGAAGACGACCTGCGGCAGTACGAAGAAGGCCACGAGGAACAGCAGCGTCAACGGGGTGTTGCGCAGCAGCGTCACCCACACCGTGCCGAACGCGCGCAGCGGCGGCACCGGCGAGACCCGGAAGCCGGCTATCAGCACGCCGAGTATGAGCGCGAGCGCGGCACTGGCCGCGGTCAGCGAGACCGTTCCGATGAATCCGTCTCGGAACAGGTCCAGGTGGTCGAGCAGAACATTCATAGGGTCTCCGCAGGGCGGTCAGGGAATGCCGCGTCCCGTACGCCCGCCCGTGCGGACGGGCGTACGGGACGCGGGGTGGCGCCGGCCGGCCGGTCGGTCGTGACCGCCGCGCGAGGTGGACTCTGCCGTCGGATCAGGCCGACGCGCCCAGGGCCGTCAGTCGCGCTCGAGGGCCGGCGGCTCCTCGAACTTCGAACCGGAGCGGCCCAGCGTCGCGTCGTAGGCCTTCTTGTAGCTGCCGTCCTTCTGGTGCGCCTCGACGGCGTCGAGCACGGCGCTCTGCAGCTCCTTGTCGCCCTTCTTGAGGCCGATGCCGTACGGCTCGTCGCTGAAGGTCTCGCCGACGACCTTGAGCTTGGTCGGACGCTCGGCGGCGTAGCCCTTGAGGATGGCGTCGTCGGTGGTCATGGCGTCGACCTGGCCGTCGAGCAGCTGCTTGACGCATTCGGTGTACTTGCCGAACTCGACTGTCTCGGCACCGTACTTGGACTTGTTGTCCTTGAGGTTCTGCAGCGGGGTCGAGCCGACGATCGAGCAGACCTTCTTGCCCTTGATGCTGTCCGGACCCTTGATCGACTTCTCGTCCTTGCGGACCAGGAGGTCCTGTCCGGCCATGTAGTACGGGCCTGCGAAGCTGACCTGCTTCTTGCGCTCGTCGTTGATCGTGTACGTGCCGACCATCAGGTCGACCTGCCCCTTGGAGATCGCGGTTTCCCGGATCGAGGAGTCGATCGTCTTGAACTGCACGTCCTTCTCGGGGTCGAAGCCGAGGTCGGCGGCGACCATCTTGGCGACCTCGATGTCGAAGCCCTCGTACTTCTTGGACGAGGGGTCCTGGAAGCCGAGGTAGGGCTGGTCGGACTTGGCGCCGATGATCAGCTTGCCGCGCTTCTGGGCCTTCTTGAGCACGGGTGAGTCGACCTTGACGTCCTTGGCGACCTTGTACTTCGGCAGCGCCTTGGTGTCCGTGTCGCCGCCCGGTTTGTCACCGGCGGTGCCTTCCTTGCCTCCGCAGGCGGTGGCGGACAGGGCGAGAGTGAGGACCACGGCCGCCGAGGCGGCGGTCTTCCGGAACTTCATGTTGGGCATCCCTTGCGCTCGGTGTTCTGCTGGTCGGCGGTAGTTACACCGCCGGTCGTGCGGGTCGCCGGCGGTGCGGGCGGCTGCCGCGGCGTCCGGCCTCCGGCTGCCGGTGGGGTGGCAGCCGGACGGCCGGTGAACCGGGGCGGCGGGGGCCGGCGGTCGTTGCGGGGCGTTGCTGGGACTGGGACTGGAGTGGACTCGGAACTGCTTCGCAATCTGCTCGGAACTGCTCTCTGAACTGCGCTGATCTGCCCCGGAACCGACCGATTCCTGCTCGGGGAGCTCCGCTCAGCGGCACATCAGTGATGAAGGATCTTCGCAAGGAAGTCCTTCGCCCGGTCACTGCGGGGGTTGTTGAAGAACTGGTCCGGCGTCGCCTCCTCGACGATCCGCCCGTCCGACATGAAGACGACGCGGTTGGCGGCCGAGCGTGCGAAGCCCATCTCGTGCGTGACGACGACCATCGTCATGCCCTCGTCGGCGAGCTGCTTCATCACCTCGAGGACCTCGTTGATCATCTCGGGGTCGAGAGCGGACGTGGGCTCGTCGAAGAGCATCACCTTGGGGTCCATGGCGAGCGCACGGGCGATGGCCACCCGCTGCTGCTGCCCCCCGGAGAGCTGTGCGGGGTACTTGTCGGCCTGGTTGCCGACGCCGACGCGGTCGAGGAGGGCACGTGCCTTCGTCTCGGCGGCCTGCTTCTCGGTGCGGCGGACCTTGGTCTGCCCCAGCATCACGTTCTCCAGCACCGTCTTGTGCGCGAAGAGGTTGAACGCCTGGAAGACCATGCCGACGTCCGCACGCAGCTTCGCCAGCGGCTTGCCCTCCTGCGGCAGCGGCTTCCCGTCGATGGAGATGTGGCCCGAGTCGACCGTCTCCAGCCGGTTGATGGTGCGGCACAGGGTGGACTTGCCCGACCCGGAGGGCCCGATGACGACGACGACCTCTCCGCGAGCGATCGTCAGGTCGATGTCCTGGAGTACATGCAGCGCACCGAAGTGCTTGTTGACGTTGTCCAGTACGACCAGATCTTCCGCGGCCGGCGCGGCGTCCTTGGTCACCGATACTTCGCTCATCGGCGTGTAGCTCCGTCCTCGTCGGTTGCGAGGACACTAATGAGCAACCGCCACCAGCGTCATTACATCTGAGGGGAAATTGAGCATAACGATCCCGTCGCGGTCGACACCCGCACGCACGAGCGCCGCGGAATCCGTAGTCTGTCGTACCGGCTGCATAACGGAAAGCCGGTGAGATCAGGAGCCCCTTGACTCACCTGCACCGATACGGGTGGATGCAGTGCTGTTGCGCGGTCTGCCGCGCACCTGGACGGCATCGCGGAGGGAGGCCCGAGTGAGGTTGCTGCTCGTCGAGGATGACAATCACGTCGCCGCGGCGCTCTCTGCCGTGCTCGGGCGGCACGGCTTCGACGTGGTGCACGCCCGCAGCGGCGAGGAGGCCCTGCGTGAGCTGCTGCCCTCCGACGAGGTGGCGCCCTTCGGCGTCGTCCTGCTCGACCTGGGGCTGCCGGACCAGGACGGCTTCGAGGTGTGCGGCCGCATCCGGAAGATAAGCACCACCCCCGTGATCATGGTGACCGCGCGCGGCGGCGTGCGCTCCCGCATCCACGGCCTCAACCTCGGGGCCGACGACTACGTGGTCAAGCCGTACGACACCGGTGAGCTGCTCGCCCGCATCCACGCCGTCAGCCGCCGCGCCGCCCCCGACGAGAGCGAGGGGACGGCACGGGACGAGGCCACCCCCGCGGACACCACCCTCCGCGTCGGAGCCGTCACCATCGAGCTGCCCACACGGCAGGTGTGCGTCGACGGCACGGCGGTCTCCCTGACCCGCAAGGAGTTCGACGTGCTGGCCCTGCTCGCGCAGCGCCCCGGCGTCGTCTTCCGCCGTGAGCAGATCATCAGCGAGGTGTGGCGTACCAGCTGGGAGGGGACGGGCCGGACTCTGGAGGTGCATGTGGCTTCGCTGCGCTCCAAGCTGCGCCTGCCCGCACTGATCGAGACCGTACGGGGCGTCGGCTACCGTCTTGTCGAGCCGTCGCAGACCGTCTAGCCGCAGGGGACCGGGGGCCGGAAGAGGACATGCACGCCCGTCTGCTGCCACTGCTGCTCGTCCTGCTCGCCGGGGTGCTGCTCGCGCTCGGCTTCCCGCTCGCCGCGAGCCAGGCCGCCGCCGAACAGCAGCGCGTCGTCGTCGACCGCATCGACGACACGGCCCGCTTCGCCGCGCTCGCCCAGTTCGTGGCCTCCTCGCCGGACGAGGGTGAACGCCGGGCAATACTCCAGGACGAGCTGGAGCGCTACCACTCCCTCTACGGCATCGAGGCCGGCGTCTTCCTCCGCGACGGCCGTGCCCTCGCCGTCGCGCCCGGCAACTGGGACGTGCCCGACTCCGGACAGGGCGCCGACGCCTTCGCCGAGGCGCTCGCCGGACGGCGCAGCCACGACCCCGCGCAGGTGTGGCCCTGGCAGGAGGGACGCATCGCCGTCGCCTCGCCCGTCATCCGCGACGGTGACGTGGCGGCGGTGGTGCTCACCGATTCGCCGACCGGTCACCTGCGCTCGCGCATCCTGCAGGGCTGGCTGCCGATCATCGCGGGTGAGGCTGCCGCGACGCTGCTCGCCGTCGGTCTGGCGCTGCGCCTGACGGGCTGGGTGCTCCGTCCCGTACGGACCCTGGACCGGGCCGCCCACGAGATCGCCGTCGGCCGGTTCAAGTCCCGCGTCGCCGTCTCGGGCGGTCCTCCCGAGCTGCGGCGGCTGACCCGTTCCTTCAACGAGATGGCCGACAACGTCGAGGACGTGCTGGAGCAGCAGCGCGCCTTCGTGGCCGACGCCTCGCACCAGCTCCGCAACCCGCTCTCCGCCCTGCTGCTGCGCATCGAGCTGCTCGGCCTCGAACTGCCCGAAGGCGAGGAGGAGTTCAAGTCCGTACAGGCCGAGGGGAACCGGCTGGCCCGGGTGCTGGACGATCTGCTGGATCTGGCTCTGGCGGAACACGCCTCGGCCGATCTGCAGGTGACGGACGTGGCGGAGCTGGCGGCGGAGCGCGTGGAGGCGTGGAGTCCGGTCGCCGACATCAGGGGCTGCGTGCTGGAGTCGGCCGGGCCGCAGGCGGTGACGGGATGGGCCGATCCCGTCGCGCTCTCCAGTGCCCTGGACGCGGTCGTCGACAACGCGATCAAGTTCACGCCGGAGGGCGAGCGGGTCACCGTGAGCGTCTCCAGGGAGGGCGACAGCGTCACCGTGGAGGTCGCCGACCACGGGCCGGGGCTCAGCGAGGAGGAGATGGAGCGGATCGGCGACCGCTTCTGGCGCAGCAACCGGCACCAGAACATCTCGGGCTCCGGGCTCGGCCTGTCCATCTCGAGGGCGCTGCTGGCATCAGGCGGCGCGGAGCTCGCGTACGCGCACAACGAGCCGAAGGGGCTGCGCGTCCTGATCACCGTTCCGCGGAACCCGCCCACGGCGGACGACGGCGACGACGGTCCGCAGGGGAAGGCGGTCTCCCTGACGAAGCGGCCCCGGGAATCCGCTGACGCGGAGGGGTGACTCCCGGCTCCGCCGAGTTCGCCGGGTGCTGCCGGGGGCCGGTGGCGGGCCTCCGCCTCTCCGGACTCCGTCCGGGCCGCCGAGAGGGCTTCGCTCCTCTGCGCTGCGGGGTTGAGGGGCGCCGCGCTCCGCGGCGGCGGGTGGCGGCAGGGCCTGGAGCGGGCTGAGCCCCGCAGCCCGCGGCACCGCGGAGTCCGGTCCCCGCGGGCGGCCGCCGTGCCGTGTGCCGGCGGGGCCGGGCGGATGCCCGACGCGGGGCGAGCCCAGGGGGCTTCGCCCCTCCGCGCCGCGGGGTTGAGGGCCCCCGCGGCGGCCGCCCCCGCGCGGCAAGCGCACCCCGTTACGTCCTCGCCAAACGCAGCGTGAGGATCTGGAACGGGCGGAGCGTGACCTCCATCGAGCCGTCAGCGGAGAGTTCGTGTGCCGGGGCGCCCTCCATCGGCCGTTCCAGAAGGTCCGTCTCCGTCACCGACGTCACCGGCACGCCCGCCGACAGCACCGCCCGCGCGCGCCCGCCGTGCGACTCGTACAGACGCACCACCACATCCCCGCTGCGGTCGTCCGCCAGCTTGACCGCCTCGACCACCACCTGGTCGTCGTCGACGCCGACGAGCGGAGCCACAGCCCGGCCGGCACCCCGCACCGTGCGCTCCGGCAGGTTGATCCAGTGGCCCTCCCGCACCGCGTCGCCCACGCTCGCGCCCGGCGCGAGCGCGAAGCGCAGCCGGTGGGTGCCCTGGTCGGTCTCCGGGTCCGGGTAGCGGGGCGCCCGCAGCAGAGACAGCCGCACGGTGGTGGTCTGGCCGCCGTCCTCGCGGACCGTACGGGTCACGTCGTGCCCGTACGTCGAGTCGTTGACCAGCGCGGCGCCCCAGCCCGGCTCCTCCACCTGGAGCCAGCGGTGGGCGCAGATCTCGAACTTGGCCGTCTCCCATGAGGTGTTGGTGTGCGTCGGACGGAACACGTGCCCGAACTGCGTCTCGCCCGCCGACCGGTCCGCCTTCACATCCAGCGGGAAGGCCGCCTTGAGGAACATCTCGCTCTCGTGCCAGTCGACTTCGGTGTCGATGTCGAGCACCTTCGAACCGGCGCGCAGCGTCAGCCGCTGCACAACCGTCGAGCCGCCGAAGGCGCGCGCGACGCGGACGGTCGCGCGCTCCTCGCCCGACTCGGCCAGATCCAGCTCGTCCGTACCGGTCAGGTCGGTGACGTTGTGCCGGTAGAAGGAGTCGACGTCCCATGCGTCCCAGTGGTTGGGCAGGTCCGGGTGGATCTGGAGCAGGTTGGCCGCCTCGCCCGGTGCGACGCTTTCGCGGCGGGCGTCCTTGTCGTACGCGGAGACGACCAGGCCGCGCCCGTCGACCTCGATCCGCAGCAGCCCGTTGGCCAGGACCCAGCCGCCGCCGGGGCGTGCCTCCGCCGTGACGGGCGTGCCGCCGGTGCGCTCGCGGGCAGGCGCCGCGCCGCCCCCTGCCACGCCGTCGCGCGCGTGCGGCGCGGCGTTGAAGACGACGGGAACGTCGCCCTCGCCCGCGAGCGCCGCCTGCGCACCCGCGATGATCTCCTCCAGCTCGGCCCGCACACGTGCGTACGTGTCCCGGGCCTCACGGTGCACCCAGGCGATCGACGAGCCGGGCAGGATGTCGTGGAACTGGTGCAGCAGCACCGTCTTCCACAGCTCGTCCAGCTGCTCGTACGGATAGCTGTGCCCGGTGCGTACGGCCGCCGTAGCCGCCCACAACTCGGCCTCGCGCAGCAGGGATTCGCTGTGCCGGTTGCCCTGCTTGGTCTTCGCCTGCGAGGTGTACGTACCGCGGTGCAGCTCCAGATACAGCTCGCCCGCCCACACGGGCGCCTTCTGCGCGTACTCCTCGTGTGCCTTGGAGAAGAACGCCGACGGCTTCTCGACCGTCACCCGCGGCGAGCCCTCCAGGTCCCTCAGCCGTTCCGCCCGCGCCAGCATCTCGCGCGTCGAACCGCCGCCGCCGTCGCCCCAGCCGAAGGGCGCCATCGAGCGCGAAGCGCCGCCCTTCTCCTGGTAGTTGCGGGCGGCGTGCGCCATTTCCGCGCCGCCCAGGTCGGAGTTGTAGGTGTCGACGGGCGGGAAGTGCGTGAAGACGCGCGTGCCGTCGATGCCCTCCCACCAGAAGGTGTGGTGCGGGAACTTGTTGGTCTCGCTCCAGGAGATCTTCTGCGTCAGGAACCACTTGGCCCCCGCCAGCTTCACGATCTGCGGCATCGCCGCCGTGTAGCCGAAGGAGTCCGGCAGCCACACCTCCTTCGTCTCGACGCCGAACTCCTCCAGGAAGAACCGCTTCCCGTAGACGAACTGCCGCGCCATGGCCTCGCCGCCGACCATGTTCGTGTCGGACTCGACCCACATGCCGCCCACCGGCACGAACTGGCCGTCCGCCACCTTCTTCTTGACCTTCGCGTAGACCTCGGGCCGGTAGTTCTTGATCCACTCAAGCTGCTGTGCGGAGGACATGGCGAAGACGAACTCGGGGTGGTCGTCCATGAGATTGACCATGTTCGACGCCGTACGGGCCACCTTCCGTACGGTCTCGCGCACCGGCCACAGCCACGCCGAGTCGATGTGCGCGTGCCCGACGGCGCTGATCCGGTGCGCGGAGGGGCGCGCGGGTGTGGAGAGCACACCGCTGAGTGCGGCACGTGCACGAGAGGCGCTGCCAACGATGTCATGCAGGCTGAGAGCGTCCAGGGAATCCTCGATCGCCCGCAGCAACTCCCAGCGCCGCGCGTCCTCCAGCGGCAGCTCCCGCATCAGCGAACCGGCCACCTCCAGGTCCTGCACCAGCTCCCACACCTCGGTCTCGAAGAGCGCGAGGTCCATCCGGCGCAGCCGGTAGAGCGGACGGTCGCTGGAGGTGAGCCTGTCGCCCTGGTACGTAGGCGTCTGGGGCGTGTTGACGATGGGGTTCGCCGCGGCCTCGACGAACAGCTCCACCTCCTCGCCGCCGGCCGCCGCCTCGGCGATGCGGACCCAGTCGTTACGGGGGTTCAGCGCCTTGACCGCTTCGCCGTCCGCCCGGTAGATCAGCCCCTCGCACTGGAAGCCCGGCATGTTCCGCTCGAAGCCGAGATCCAGCACCGCCTCGACCGTGCGGCCCTGCCACTCCTGCGGCACCTGCCCCGTGACCTTGAACCACGTCGTGCCCCACGCCGGGCCCCACCGCTCACCGGCCTTCGAGGGCGCATACGTGGCGGCGAGCCCTTCGGCTACGGGCACCGGCTCGCCCGGTACGTCCCAGCGCTCGACGGTCAGGGCGAGAGGGCTGCTGTATACGGCCGGCTTGATCCGCTCGGCCAGGACACGGCGCAGGCGGTCCTCAACGATGCGGCGGTCGTCGTGCATGCGGCTGCTCCGATCTACGGGTCCTCTGGTGCTCGATACGTTCCACCTGGTGAGGAGCCTGCCATCCCGCTGGCCGCTACGACAGCGTTGTGTTTCGGCGTGCGGTGGCGTATTGGAGGAACGCCGTCCAGCCGGTACGGGGCACCGTGAGCAGGGGACCCTCCGGGTCCTTGGAGTCCCGGATGCGGACGGCGGAGGTCGCGTCGGCGACTTCGACGCAGTTGTTGCCCTCTGCGTCGCTGTAGCTGCTCTTGCGCCAGGCGACTTCGACGCACTCGCCGCCCTCATTGTCGCTGTAGCTGCTCTTCACCCAGATCAGCTCGTTTTGGAGGCGAACGGCATCTTCGTCGGTCATCTTTCTCCCAGCAACTGCTCGATGAACTCATGAGATTCACGAGGCGTAAGAGCCTGCGCTCGGATAATCCCATATCGTGCATCGATGGTCCGCACGTCGGCGTGCGCTGTGAACCACGTGCTGCGTCCCTGACTTTCCGTGTACGCAACCCTTGGCTGGTCAGCCGGTTCAAGGATGGTCATCGCACCCACCAGGCCCGCGTGCTCCTCGCGGTCCGTCGGCATGACCTGGATCTCGACGTGGCGCAGCTGCCCGACATTCAGCAGGTGTCCCAGCTGATCACGAAGCACCGGCATCCCACCCAAGGGGCGGCGTAGCACCACCTCCTCGATGACGAAACTCAGAACGGGAAACGGTTGTCTCACCAAGGCGGACTGGCGTGAAAGTCGCGCCTCGACCTGCTGGTCGACCTTCTCTTCGGTGAGCGTGGGCCGACGCATTTTGTAGATGGCCCGCGCGTAGTCCTCGGTCTGCAACAAACCAGGAATCACGTGGTTGTTGTACGTGTGGATCTCGGTTGCCTCAGCTTCCAGCATCGCGAATTCGCGGAACCTAGCTGGGTACCGGGCCCGCTCGACATCGTCCTCCACGGCCTTCAGCAACCCGCCCGCATCAAGCACCCGCTCCGCGCCGTCGATGAACTGCGGCTTCGGCGCACGCCGCCCCCGCTCGACCGACGCCACCAAGTCGACGCCGTAACCGATCCGTTCGCCCAGTTCTGCCTGCGTGAGGCCCGCCCGCTCCCGCAGGAACTTGATCTGCCTGCCGATCGCCTTCAGCAGCGGGTCGACGGCGTCGCCGCCGGCCTCCGTCCGCTGCGCGACGTGTTCGCCCTCGGTCATGTCACGCCACCCCCTTCGTGCCCGTACTCAACGGGCGACGGGGCACTCCGTCACCGCTGATGCGGCGTACAGCGCCACGACCGCACAGGTACCGGGACCCCTCGTACCGCCCGAACCCCTCGACCCATCATGACCTTTCAGCCACTCTCCGTAACGTGAAAACCCAGATCGCCCCGACCGAAATCGGCGCCCCCGTACACGAGTTCGCCCAGCTGTTCAGTTCGACCCCGCGAGGGGCCCGCCTGGCCCGGTTGATGGGAGCCGATCAACTGGCCGCGTGGGGCTGGCCGTACGACGACGAGGTCTCCCGTACGGGGACGCTGCTCATCGCGGAGCTGGCCGCCAACGCCGCCACCCACGGACGTGTCCCCGGACGCAGCTTCAGACTGCGCCTGGTGACGGGCCCGGGCCTGCTGCTCCCGGCCACCCTCCGTGTCGAAGTCGCGGACGCACAGGACGAGTTCGGCCCGATCGGCCCGGTCGGGCCCGAACCCCCGCCCCTGGCCGCCGAGTCGGGGCGGGGCCTGCTGCTCGTGGAGGCCCTCGCGGCCCGCTGGGGCGTCACGCCCCGCTCGCCCTCCGGCAAGACCGTCTGGGCGGACCTGGACGTGGGCCAGGGTCAGGGCCTGACGCTGTGGTGAGCCCAGCACCGGGCTGTTCGAATGCCCGGAGGAAATGCCGACAGGTGCAGGGTGGGTGTTGGGCGGTCCGACTTCCGCCGCTGGTACGGCAGTTGAGCCCCGTTGACCCCGTCGCGTACGACTACGATGGCGGCCGTTTCGACGGCGCACACGACGGGGGCACGCCTTGGCCGGGTTCAACCCGCTGCAGTTCTCACTGATCAACGACGAGCCGGTGGTCGACCCGCAAGCGGACTTCCTGGGTGCCCGCGACCCCGCTCAGCAACTCGCCGCGCTGCTGGTCGCCTCCCGGAGTTCCACGCCCTTCACACTGGCTGTCGACTCGGGGTGGGGGACGGGCAAGAGCAGCCTGATGCATCTCGTCGACAAGGAGTTGACGGAGGTCCACGGGGCTCGCACGGTCTGGTACAACGCGTGGACTTCGACCGGCGCCGACGCTCTCGAAGGCCTGCTCAAGTCCGTCCTGATGGAATTCGACAAGCGTGTCCTGCGCCGCGCGGTGCACCGGATCTCCGAGCGCAGAACGCTGCTGACCCTGATCCGCGCCCTGTTCATGCTGGTGGCCGGGCCGCTGGGTGTGAGCCGCCTGGTCGACGAGCTGTGGCGAGGGCTGGCCGTGAGTCCGCAGGCCCGCAACGAGATGCGGGATGCGATCAAGGAGGCAGTGCAGGAGCGGGTGGAGACGGGCGAATTCTCGCCCCAGCACCTGCTGGTCGTCTTCATCGACGACCTGGACCGCTGTTCGGAGGAGACGGTTCTCGCGGTGTGCGAGGCGGTGAAGGTCTATCTGGACGTACCGGGGCTCGCGTTCGTCATCGGCTGTGACCGTTCGGCGCTTGCTTCCAACGGTCTGCTGCGTGATCTGTCACCCGCCGGGTCGGCCTTCATGGAGAAGATCTTCCAGACGACGTACCGGATTCGCGTGCCGGACAGCAGCGGAATCGAGGACTTCATCCGTCGCTGCGCGCATGATTCCGGCATCCACATGCTGCTCGACGCCGGACTCGTCTCCCGCATCGCGAAGCACTCCGAGCGCAATCCGCGACGTATCAAGAAGCTGATCAACGGATTCGTGCTGGAGATCGGACTCAACCCGCTGTGGCGGGACTTCGTGAACCGGGCCGTCGACACCGTGATCAGCGCTCTTGTGCTTCAGTACCTCTACCCCGACTTCTACCGGATGCTGGTCGGTGGAGACAGCGCCCAGAGTGATGTCCTCGCCGAGTTCCAGACCTACCGTCAGGTCCGGCTCAGACTGCTCGAGGTCGACGGCGGCGCAGCGAGTGGCGCCGAAGTGACGCGCTTCTTCGCGGAGCATCACGTGCGTCAGCCATCGCTGCAGAACCCGGACGCCTGGGCTGAGAACCTGTCCGATCTGGAAAAGCAACTGCCCAGTGGATTTCCCGATTTGGCCAACGACCGCGGATTCACGTCCCTGATCGACGACTTGATGAAGGAGCCGGAGTCCGAGGAGCTGATCGAGCGGCTCCGGCAGCAGCCGCGCCAGAGCGTCGCCGAGCCCGCTGCACCGCAGCCGGAGTCGTACGTGGCGGCGTACCGCGCCGAGCCCTCCGTCGCAGACCGTCCGGGGGCGCGTTCCAGGCCACCGCTGGAGGACATGCGCATCCTGTGGATCGACGACAATCCGTCCAGCGTGGAGCTCGACGTCCGGGCGATGCGTGGCGCCGGGGCGTACGTCGACGTCGTCGAGAACAGGGCGGAGGCAGAGCGGCATCTCGCAGCCGAAGAGCATGACCTGCTGATCTCCGACATCACTCGCGGCGACGATCACGAGGCCGGGTTCACCGATGTCGAAGGGCTCCGCCGCGGCAACTTCTACCTGGGTCCCGTGATCTTCTTCACCGGACGGGTCACTCCCGCCCGGGAGGCAAGGGCCGGGGAGTTGAGAGCCGGGATCACGGCGAGCCCGGACATACTCCAGCAACTGGTCGTCAGGGTTGCGCAGGAGCGCGACTAGCGCGCGGTCCCTGCCGTTCGCGTCCGGCAACTGGACGGCGCAGGCTTGTGCGCAGCCGCCGTAGCGGAATCGCCTCCCTCAGGCGGGCGTCGAGACGCGGCGACGCGCCTGTCCCTTCAACATGCGGCGCGACAGGCTGAGTCGGACCGCTCCGCCGCGGGAGCGAGCAACGTCCCCGCGGTACTCCGGCACCCCTGGACGATCTGGCCAGCGGTGTCGGGGTCGTCTACTCTGTGGCTCGCTCGGACCCCCGCGAGGCCTGGACCTGGTAGCCCGGGCGGGCCGTCGCCGGGGCCGCCGGGCGATCCGCGCCGCATCAGTCGGCGGACGGCGCGGTGTGGACTCGGACGCACGGGGGGAGACGTCGGCATGTCTCAACTGGGCCATGAACGCCCGGCAGTTCCGCCTGCCGGCGGGGGACAGCGACCGGGCTGGCCGACCACTCCGCCGCCGCACCGGCCGCTCGGTTCCGCCGATCCGGCCGAGGTCGGTCCGTACCGGCTGGAGGCGGTCCTGGGCGCCGGCGGGATGGGCCGCGTGTATCTGGGGCACACGCCGGCGGGCAGCGAGGTGGCGGTCAAGCTCGTGCACCGCGAGTACGCGGGCGACACGGCCTTCCGTAAGCGCTTCGAGCAGGAAGTGGCCGCGGCCAGGCGGGTCCAGGGGCTCTACACCGTGCCCGTGGTCGACGCGGACCTGCGGGCCGACGAGCCCTGGCTGGCCACGGCCTACGTTCCCGGGCCGTCCCTTCAGGACGCCGTGGACGATGGGGGTCCCCCCGGACGAAGTCCAGGGGGAGGTCCGCTGCCGGTCGATGCCGCACTGGCACTGATCGCCAGGGTGGCCGAAGCCCTGCAGTCCATCCACGCCGCCGGCGTGATCCACCGCGACCTCAAGCCCTCCAACATCATCCTCACCGCCGAGGGACCCAAGGTCATCGACTTCGGTATCGCACGCGCCGCGGACGTCACATCGGTGACCGGTACGGGGATGCGGGCGGGAACGCCCGCGTACATGGCGCCCGAATACATCAGAGGGCAGGCCCTCACCGAAGCCGTCGACATCTTCGCCCTCGGACTCGTCGCGCACTTCGCCGCCACCGGACGGCTCGCCTTCGGCGGCGGCAGCGCCCACAGCGTCACCTATCGCATCCTCGAACAGGATCCCGACCTCGACGACTGCCCCGAGCCCGTCCGTACGGTCGCTGCCCGCTGCCTGGAGAAGGACCCCCAACGGCGGCCCACCCCCGCCGAGGTCATCGAGCTCTGCCGCCGGACGCCCACGCCGGAAGGCACGGTCGTCGACGTCCACTCGGCTCCGACTCAGCCTGCTCAGCCCGCTGCCCCCGTCCAGCCGGGACCGCCCGGCGAGTTCGGACCGCCCGTGCCGGCCCCGACGAAGCAGGACCCGGCTCCGGGAGCGCCGCGTCGAGCGCCGGGCTCTTCCCCGCCGGGCTCTTCCCCGCCGGAGGCGTACTCCCAGAATCCCTATGCCTCCCTTGGCTCTTCGGCAGCGGGGAAGTCAGATGCGTGGGTCGTCTGGGGCGCGCTCGGCGCCTTCCTTCTTGTGGCCGCCCTGATCTCCGCCATCCTCTTCCTTCCCGAACGCGAAGGCTCTCCTCCCTGGCGCAAACCCACGGCCACGCTCACCAGTCAGAAGGACGCGGTTCGCGACGTTGCGTTCAGTCCGGACGGGAAGACACTCGCTGCCGGTGTCCAGAAGGGCATGGTGCGGCTGTGGGACGTAGCGGGGCGCGAACAGCGCGGCACCCTCACCCAGCGTGACGACCGCGGTGAGGAACAAGTGCAGGGGATCTTGTCTGTGGCGTTCAGCCCCGACGGCAAGCTGCTCGCCGCCGTCGCCGGCGACGGCACGGTGGGACTGTGGGACGTGGCGGAGCGCCGGCAGATCGCGACCCTCACGGCGAGTACCTCGCATCCAGTCAGAGACGTCGCGTTCAGCCCGGACAGCAAGCTGCTCGCCACCGGCAGCGAGGACGGCAAGGTGCGGCTGTGGGACGCCGACAGCAAGAAGCACCGCGATCTCGCGACTCTCGATCACGGCCTGCCGGTGTGGGACGTCGTCTTCAGCCCGGACGGCCGGTCGGTGGCCTCCGCGGGTTATGAACCGGCCGGCGGTGCGCCGCCCACGGCGAAGCTGTGGGACGTGGCCGGCCACAAGGAACGCCACACCTTGCGCCACTCCGGGAGCGTCACGGGTGTGGCGTTCCGTCAGGACGGCGGGACTCTGGTCACCGTCAGTTCGTCAGACAAGATTAGGCAGTGGGATGTGGCCAGCGGTCGCGAGACGGACCCCCTCAACGACGGAGGGTTCACCTCTGCCGACGGTGTGGCGTCCAGCCCGGACGGCGAGACGATCGCCACCGTCCACTGGCGTGAGGTGCGCCTGTGGGATTTGGCAGACGGCGAACCACGGGCCGTCCTGGAGGGGAACAAGAACGGTGTGAGCGGCCTGGCCTACAGCCCGAGCGGCCGGCTCCTCGCAACCGCGGCCGAGGACGGCAAGGTGCGATTGTGGAAAACGGCGAAGGCCAGGTGACCCGCGCGGTCAGCGGTGGGTCCTCCGCTTCGACTCCTTGCCTTCCTTGTCGTAAGTGACCCATTCCCCGGTCTTCTTGCCGTGGCTGTACTCGCCCTCGTCCCAGAGCTGCCCGCCCTCGTACCAGCGACGCCACAAGCCGTGCTGCTCGCCGTCGACGAACGCGCCCTGCTGGAGCAGGCCGCCGCCCTTGCGGTGCCAGATCCACTCGCCGTCCAACTGCCCGGCCTTGTACGTGCCTTGGGCCTGCATGCCGCCGTCGCGGAACCAGAAGGTCCACGGCCCGTGGCGTTCGCCGTCGTCGTCGTACTCGCCCTCGCCGGAGAGCGTCCCGTCCTTGAAGTGTTCCTGCGCCATGAGGCGGAGCCTAGGGCGTGTCCGCGAAGTAGCGTCGTCCGCCCGTTAGCGCGGTCCTGGGGGCACGCCCCCTCGCTGCGCTGGGGGGACCCCCACTCAGACGGAGTCTGGGGGAGGGACTTTCCGGACACGGCCTAGGGGCGACGCCTCACGGCTTGACCGACCTGTAGTAGTGACGGGCGCCCCTGTGCAGCGGCAGCGGTGCCGTGTAGATCGCCGTGCGCCTGTCGACCTTCTGCGCCGCGTGGACCTTCTCGCCGATCTGGTCGCGGCTGTTGAGCACCGCGCGGGTCATGCCCTCCGTGAGGGCGGTGTCCGTTTGGTCGGTCGTCACCAGCAGATTCGCGACGGCCACCGTGTTGACGGGCTCTCCCTGCTGCACCGCCGGATAGGCGTCGGCCGGCATCACCGCGGCGCGGTAATGGCGCGTCTCCGGTTGCAGGGCGTGGAGCTCCTCCACCAGGTCGCCGAGCTGGACGAGCTGGATGTTGGTCTTGGCGGAGAGGTTCTCGATGGCGCTCGTCGGCAGGCCGCCGGACCAGAAGAAGGCGTCGATCTTGCCCTTCTCCAGCAGTCCGGGCATGCGGTCGATGCCCTGGCGCACCGCGTGCACGTCCTTGTCCACGTCCAGGCCGGCGGCGCGCAGCAGCCGTCCCGCGATGAGGTTCACGCCGGAGCGTTTCTGGCCGACGCCGACCCGCATGCCCTTGAGGTCCCTCGCGCTGCGTACGCCCGAACCCGCCGGGACGACGAGCTGGATGTAGTCGTCGTACAGCCGCGCGCACGCGCGCAGCCGTTCGGCTCCCGGTTCCTTGCCGTCGCGGTACGTCGCAACGGCGTCCGAGGCTGCGATGGTGAAGGAGGCCTTGCCGGAGGTGAGCATGTCCAGGTTCTGCACCGATCCCTGGCTGGGCAGCAGCCGCAGCCGGACGTCGGGCATCTCGCGGTGCAGCCGGTCCTGGAGGAGGGTGCCGTAGCGCGCGTAGACCCCGGTGGGCACGCCGGTGGCGAAGGAGACCTTGCCGCTGGGGGCCGCGCTGCCGCCGGGCAGCAGCCACCACAGCAGCAGCCCGAGCACGACGGCCACGGCCGCTGCGGCGCGGAGCACGTACCGCCTGCCCGGGCGCAGGCGGCCGCCCGTGAGGTGTGCGATTCGGGGGAGACCGGCCATGGACGGTGATCGTGCCAGCCACGGGCGCGGGAAGCGAGGCCGGGGAGCCCGTCGGATGCCCGGCGGCTGCTCCGCAGGGCCCGCGCGGTCCGTGCGTGCCCGGTGCGTACGGCGCCGCAGTGCGTGCGCTGTGGGGTCCGTGCGGTGCCCGGTTCGTGGCGTGGTCGGGGTGCGCGGAGCTCGGGGTGCGTCGGTGCTCGGGCGCCCCGGCCGGCGGTCACCGCCGGCGCAGCCCCGAGAGCAGCCTCTCGACGGCGTCGGGCACGACGGTCTCCAGTTCCTCCACGTCGAGCATCCCGCTGTTGGCCATCGCGGCGAGCCCGTGGAGCGTCGCGAGCGCCACCTGCGCCAGGGACTCCGGGTCGCCGGGTTCGAGTTCGCCCGACTCCTGCGCCTTCGAGATGACGCCCAGGGAGACCGCGAACGCCTGCTCCGCCGCCGCGTGCACGGACTCGGCGCCCTCGCGGTGCTTGCCCGCGTACATCAGCTCCAGCAGGGCCGCGTGCCTCGTGGCGAAGCGGACATATGCGCCGGCGAGGGCCTGGAGCCGGGCGGTGCAGTCCGGTTCGGCGTCCCGTACGGCTCCGTCGAGGACCTGGCCGAGGCGTACGAATCCGTCCTCGGCGAGCGCGTCCAGCAGCGCCTGCCGGTCGCCGAAGTGGCGGCGGGGGGCGCCGTGGCTGACGCCGGTGTCGCGGGCGAGTTCACGGAGGGAGAGCGCCTGCACCCCACGCTCACGCACCGTCTCCTCGGCCCGTGCGAGAAGGGCGGCACGGAGATTGCCGTGATGGTACGAGCGGGCGCGCATGGCGGCAGAGTACTCGACCGCCGTTCTGCCTCCCTGGTCAACGACCCCTTTGTCCAGCGGCGTTGACGAGCAATGTAGTCACTGACTACATTCGCACCCATGACTACTTCCGCATGGACAGCGCAGCAACTCCCCGACCTCTCAGGCCGCACCGTCGTCGTCACCGGCGCCAACAGCGGACTCGGCCTCATCACGGCACGTGAGACGGCCCGCGCCGGCGCCCACGTCGTCCTCGCCGTACGGGACACGGCACGCGGTGCGGCCGCCGCGTCCACGGTTCGGGGCAGCACCGAGGTGCGGCGGCTCGACCTCGCCGACCTGGCCTCCGTACGCACCTTCGCCGAGGAGTGGCAGGGCGCGCTCGACCTCCTGATCAACAATGCCGGCGTGATGGCGATACCCGAGCGCCGCACGGCCGACGGCTTCGAGATGCAGATCGGCACCAACCACCTCGGCCACTTCGCCCTCACCAACCTCCTGCTGCCGCACATCACCGGCCGCGTCGTGACCGTCTCCTCCGGGATGCACCGCATGGGACGCATCGCCTTCGACGACCTCAACTCCCGTGGCGGCTACAGCCGTTGGCGCGCCTACGGACAGTCCAAGCTCGCGAACCTCCTCTTCACCGCCGAACTGGCCAGGCGCCTGGAGTCCGCGGGTTCCAAGGTCACCACCCACGCCGCGCACCCCGGCTACGCCGCGACCAACCTTCAGGGCCACACCACGAACAAGCTGGAGAAGGCCTTCATGGCGATCGGCAACCGGCTGGTCGCGCAGCGGGACGAGATGGGCGCGCTGCCGACGCTCTACGCCGCCACCCAGCCGCTCTCCAGCGGCAGTTACACCGGGCCCGGCGGCCTGATGGAGAGCCGCGGATACCCCGCACCGGCCGGCAGGAGCGCGGCCGCGCGCAACGAGCGCGACGCCGAGCGCCTGTGGAGCCTGTCGGAGAGCCTGACCGGAGTCGCCTTCCCGCTCACCTCGGCCGCCCCCGGACGCGCCTGAGCCGCGGTCTTCCGCCGGAACGGGGCAGAGGGTGACGGGGCCCCTCGGGAGCGGGGGACCCGGAAGCGGGGGGCGTGCGCCGCGCCCGAGCGCGTACCCTGTCCGACTGAGATGACTGCGAAGACTTACGAGCTGCGGACGTTCGGCTGCCAGATGAACGTCCACGACAGCGAGCGGATGGCGGGCCTGCTGGAGGAGGCGGGCTACGTGCGCGCGCCCGAGGGCGCGAACGGCGGCGACAGCGGTGCCGCCGCGGATCTGGTCGTCTTCAACACCTGCGCGGTGCGGGAGAACGCCGACAACCGCCTCTACGGCAACCTCGGTCAGCTCGCGCCGAAGAAGGCCGCGCGGCCCGGGATGCAGATCGCGGTCGGCGGCTGCCTGGCGCAGAAGGACCGCGAGACGATCGTGAAGAAGGCCCCCTGGGTCGACGTCGTCTTCGGCACGCACAACGTCGGCAAGCTGCCGGTGCTGCTGGAGCGGGCCCGTATCCAGGAGGAGGCGCAGGTCGAGGTCGCCGAGTCGCTGGAGGCCTTCCCCTCGACGCTGCCGACGCGGCGCGAGAGCGCGTACGCGGCCTGGGTCTCCGTCTCCGTCGGGTGCAACAACACCTGCACCTTCTGCATCGTTCCGCAGCTGCGCGGCAAGGAGAAGGACCGCCGGCCCGGCGACATCCTGGCCGAGGTCGAGGCGCTGGTCGCCGAGGGCGTCACGGAGATCACGCTGCTCGGGCAGAACGTCAACGCCTACGGCTCGGACATCGGCGACCGCGAGGCGTTCAGCAAGCTGCTGCGCGCCTGCGGCCGCATCGAGGGCCTGGAGCGCGTCCGCTTCACCTCCCCCCATCCCCGCGACTTCACGGACGACGTGATCGCGGCCATGGCGGAGACCCCGAACGTGATGCCGCAGCTGCACATGCCCCTGCAGTCCGGTTCGTCGCGGGTGCTGAAGGCGATGCGGCGCTCCTACCGGCAGGAGCGCTTCCTGAGCATCATCGAGAAGGTGCGGGCGGCGATGCCGGAGGCGGCCCTTACGACGGACATCATCGTGGGCTTCCCCGGCGAGACCGAGGAGGACTTCCAGGAGACGCTGCACGTCGTGCGCGAGGCGCGCTTCGCGCAGGCGTTCACGTTCCAGTACAGCAAGCGGCCCGGGACGCCCGCCGCCGGGATGGACGGGCAGATCCCCAAGAAGACCGTCCAGGAGCGGTACGAACGGCTCGTCGCCCTCCAGGAGGAGATCTCCTGGGAGGAGAACAAGAAGCAGGTCGGACGCACCCTCGAACTGCTCGTCTCCGAGGGCGAGGGCCGTAAGAACGACGCCACGAAGCGGCTGTCCGGACGCGCCCCCGACAACCGGCTCGTGCACTTCGCCCGCCCCGGGGAACCGGTGCGCCCCGGCGACATGGTCGCCGTCGAGGTCACCTACGCGGCGCCGCACCACCTGCTCGCCGAGGCGCCGCCCGCCTCCGTGCGGCGTACGCGCGCGGGCGACGCGTGGGAGGCGCGGAACGCCGCTCCCCGCGAGGCGGCCGGGCAGCAAGGCGTGATGCTGGGGCTGCCGGCCGTCGGCGCCCCCGAACCGCTGCCGGCCGACGCGGGCGGCAGCGGCTGCGGCGTCTGCTGACGCGGTCTGCTGATGCGTCCGGAGCGGCACCTCAGCCGCCCGTAGCCGCCCGTCGTCCGACGGGTGACGGGTGCCGCCGGCCGGCGCGATTCCGGGACCGGCACGAGTCCGCATCGCGTGGTTACGCAGAGCGACTTGCGGCGTTAGGCTGCCCGCCATGCTTGTCGCCGCCGCCACATGCCCTTGCCCGCCCCTCCTCGTTCCCGAGGTCGCCGGAGGCGCGGCCCACGAGATGGACGCCGCCCGCGCCGCATGCGACGACGCCCTCGGCGCCCTCGCCGCCGCGCGCCCGGACCGTCTCGTCGTCGCCGGCCCCGCGGAGCAGTCCGCGCGGGGCACGCATCCCCAGGGCGCGCGGGGTTCCTTCCGCGGTTACGGGGTGGATCTGGAGGTCTCCCTGGGCAAGGGAGAGCCTCCCGCCGAAGCCCGCCCGCTGCCGTCGTCCCTGGCCGTCGGGGCGTGGCTGCTGACGCGCAACGAATGGACGGCTGCACCCGTCGAGGGCCTCGGCGTGGGCGAACCGCTCAGCCGTGCGCGTTGCGAGGAGACGGGGCGTCAACTCGCGGACGCTGCCGAACGGGTGGCGCTGCTGGTCATGGGCGACGGCACCAACTGCCGTACGGTCAAGGCCCCCGGCTACTTCGACGAGCGCGCCACGGCCTTCGACGCGGAGGCGGCCCGGGCCCTGGGGAGCGCCGACGCCGGCGGACTGCTGGCGCTGGACGAGGAGTTGGCGTACGAGCTGAACGCATCGGGCCGTTCCTGCTGGCAGTTGCTCGCGGGCGCGGCGGGCAGCGGCGGAAGCGGGGACGGGAACGCCGGCCGGCTGCGGGGCAAGCTGCTCTACGACGAAGCCCCTTACGGCGTCGGCTACTTCGTCGCGAGCTGGACCTGACCGGTCCGGGCTCGCGTCCCGGATTTCACGGCCCCGTTCTGCCCGGGATGCAGCCGGATGTGACCTGACGCGAACGGGCGCGCGCCCGCCGGATCTCCGGCGGGCGCACGCCCACGTGTGTGCTTGCGGCCCTTGCGGAGGGCCGCGGACCGACAGCTGCCGGCCGTCCGGAACAGGGCGCGGTCAGGACCCGCTCTGCGGGCCCTTCCCGCCGCCGCGTCCCTCCGAGCCGCCCCCCTGGCGGCCGTACTTCTCGGCCTGGTCCTTGGCCTTCTGGGTGCTGGACCGGATCTGGTTGCTGTACTTGCCCTTGGTCTTCGAGTCGGCCATGCCTGCGGCCTTGTCGATTCCCTTGGTCACCTTGTCGCTGTGCTGGCCCAGCATCCCCTTGACCTTGTCCATGAAGCCCATGGCGGACACCTTCCTTCCGTCCGGCAGTTTCAGTTGCGGGCGTCGTCCGCGGCTTCGCTGTCGGCTGCTCCGTCTGCTGACTGCTGCTTCGGGATGCCGACATCCTCGGATTCGTCCCCGGATCCGGCCGCCGCAACCTCCTCATTCTTGGCCTTTCCGGCCGCCCCGGCCTCAGTGGCCGTAGCGGCGCCGGCGGCCGGCTTCCGGGGCGACCCGGAAGAGCGGCGCAGAAGTCTTGCAAAGACGCCCATATCTACACTCCTGACCTTACTCACGTGGCTGCGATCCGGCGCACCGGGAACGAGCGCCTCTCCCCGCCTGCGGCGGAACCGTCCCGGAATTCGGCTGCGGGACCCTCGCAACAGGCAACGAAACCGGCGGGCCGCCGTCACGTAGCTCGTTCGGGTCCGGAGGGGTGCGGGAGGTTTGCGACACTGACGGCGTGAATGCCGCACTCCCGTCCCCGTCCCGGTCGGCCTCCCCGGCTGCGTCCCCGTCCGGGTTCCCGTCGGCCCCGCCCGTCGTCGCGGTCGTCGGCCCCACCGCCGCCGGGAAGTCCGACCTGGGCGTCGCCCTCGCCCGCCACCTCGGCGGCGAGGTGATCAACGCGGACTCGATGCAGCTCTACCGCGGCATGGACATCGGTACGGCGAAGCTCAGCCGCAGCGAGCGCGAGGGCGTCCCGCACCGTCTGCTGGACATCTGGGACGTGACGGTCGCGGCCAGCGTCGCCGAGTACCAGCGGCTCGCACGGGCGGAGATAGAGCGGCTGCGCGCCGCCGGCCGGGTCCCGGTCCTGGTGGGCGGCTCGGGCCTGTACGTACGGGGCGCCATCGACGCCATGGACTTCCCGGGCACCGACCCGGCCGTACGGTCCCGGCTCGAGGACGAACTCGCCGCACAGGGCTCCGGAGCGCTGCACAGCCGGCTGGCCGGGGCGGACCCGCAGGCGGCCCGAGCGATCCTGCCGAGCAACGGACGCCGCATCGTGCGCGCCCTGGAGGTGATCGAGATCACCGGACGTCCCTTCACGGCGAACCTTCCCGGCCACGAGGCGGTCTACGAGACGGTGCAGGTCGGAGTCGACGTCTCCCGGCCGGAGCTGGACGAGCGGATCGCGGCCCGCGTCGACCGGATGTGGGAGGAGGGCCTCGTCACGGAGGTACGGGAGCTGGAGGCGGCGGGACTGCGTACCGGCCGTACCGCGTCGCGTGCGCTCGGTTACCAGCAGGTCCTCGCCACGCTCGCCGGTGAGTGCACCGAGCAGGAGGCGCGCGAGGAGACCGTACGCGCCACGAAGCGTTTCGCCCGGCGCCAGGATTCCTGGTTCCGCCGCGACCCGCGTGTGCACTGGCTCAGCGGCGCGGAGGACGACAGGCCGGAACTGACCGGAAAGGCACTGGCCTTGCTGGAAGAAGCGGTCACAGCCTGATCACGTCATGGCATCGGGACGTCCCGGGCGTCCGTCGGGGCCATACGGGCGTGCCATCATCGACCATCGATCGGAGCCTGCAGTTCGAGTTGGGAGGGCGGGTGGCGATGGAGGCCGGCCCTCGTGACAATGAGGAGACCGCCGTCGACGAGGTTGAGCGTGCCGCATCCGTGGGTCGCATCGACGACCTCCAGGAGTTCGACGGGCGTAGCGGAAGCGTGCCCCTCGGCAACGGGGACGCCGCAGCCGACCGCCCGCGCGGAGCACGGGAGATGACCGACGGCCCGGACTCCGGCGAGGACGCTGACGCCGGCGAAGGCCGGGACACCGCTGACGCCCCCGAAGCCGGCGACGACGCAGGCCCGGACGTCCGCGGCGAACAGGACGGCTCCGACGCACCCCCCGAGGCCGACGGAACGCCCGTGGAGCCGCAGGAACTGCGCCCGCAGCGGAAGCTCCGGGTGTGGCAGCTCGCCCCCATCGTGGTGCTGAGTGCGCTGGGCTCGCTGATGTTCGCCTTCCCGCTCGCCTTCGAACCCGGCGGCGGTACGGGCGCGGTCGTCTCCATGCTCGGGCTGCTGATCTGCGGCTGCGCCGCCGGCTGGGCCGTGGTGGCGGCCCGCAGGGTCGGGCTGTCCTGGCCGGGTCTGCCCGCCCCGGACTCGGGGGAGCGCCCGGACTGGCGGATCGTCGCGCTGTACGCGGTCGTCGTCGGCACGGTCGTGATGCTCGCGATCTGGCGCGTGGCCAGGCTGAGCTGATCCGGCGGCCACGCCACGCTCCCGTACGATCGTCCGTATGACCGGCGTGCGACCCGTGCCGTTCCTCAAGGGGCACGGCACCGAGAACGACTTCGTGATCCTCCCCGACCCGGACGGGCTCCTCGACCTGTCACCCGAGACGGTCGCGCGGCTGTGCGACCGCCGGGCCGGAATCGGCGGCGACGGGCTTCTGCGGGTCGTACGCTCCGCGGCGCACCCGGAGGCACGGGCGATGGCCGGCGACGCGGAGTGGTTCATGGACTACCGCAACGCCGACGGTTCGGTCGCGGAGATGTGCGGCAACGGCGTGCGCGTCTTCGTGCGCCACCTGGAGCGTGCCGGCCTGGTCAAGCCCGGGGAGGTCGCCGTCGCGACCCGCGCGGGCGTGAAGCGCACGCATCTCGCCGGGGACGGCTCGGGCGTCACCGTCTCCATGGGCGCGGCCGTGCTGCCGGACGGGGCCGTGACCGTACGGGTGGGAGAGCGGAGCTGGCCCGCCCTGCACGTGAGCATGGGCAATCCGCACGCGGTCGCCTTCGTCGGTGATCTCGCCGACGCGGGAAGGCTGTTGGAGCCTCCGGGCGTGGAGCCCGCGACCGCATATCCCGCCGGTACGAACGTCGAGTTCGTGGTGGACCGCGGGCCGCGGCACGTCGCGATGCGCGTGCACGAGCGCGGCTCCGGCGAGACCCGCTCCTGCGGTACGGGCGCGTGCGCCGTGATGGTCGCGGCGGCACGGCGCGACGGCGTGGACCCGGCGGCCGACGGCGAGGACGCCACATACACCGTCGATCTGCCGGGCGGCACCCTCGTGATCACCGAACGGGCGGACGGCGGGGTCGAGATGACCGGCCCGGCTGTGATCGTCGCCGAAGGGACCGTCGACCCGGAGTGGCTGCGCGCCTAGGGCTGACCTTTCCGGTCACAGCACTAGGGCGCAGAAGGGCTGTGTGAGCCCTCCGCCGCGTGCGATCTGAAGGGCATTCAGGATTCGAACTCCCAAGTGCCCTGTGCCCGAACGTCCCTCGGACGGGTGATCCGTTTCACGCTGCGCAGGACCCGGACATCAGGGTGTGCTGGGGTCGGTACCATCACAGGCCCCGGGCCTGGCCGGGGCGTCGCGTCAGCGGGAGGTGCCATGAAGAGTCTCCGAAGGCTCAGCCGCGCGGCCCTGCTGGGGCAGGCACCGCGCCGTGACGGCCTCCCGGACGCCATCGAGCACGTGGCTCAGGTGCACCGCGCGCACCATCCCGGGGCCGATCTCGGCGTGCTGCGCCGCGCGTACGTCCTCGCCGAGTCCTCGCACCGCGGTCAGATGCGCAAGAGCGGCGACCCCTACATCACACACCCGCTCGCCGTGACGCTGCTGCTGGCCCAACTCGGCGCCGAGACGACCACGTTGACCGCCTCCTTGCTCCACGACACCGTCGAGGACACGGATGTGACGCTGGAGCAGGTGCGCAAGGAGTTCGGCGAGGAGGTCGGGTATCTCGTCGACGGCGTCACCAAGCTGGAGAAGGTGGACCACGGCGCGGCCGCCGAGCCGGAGACCTTCCGCAAGATGCTGGTCGCGACCGGCAACGACGTCCGGGTGATGTCGATCAAACTCGCCGACAGGCTGCACAACATGCGCACCCTCGGCGTCATGCGTCCCGAGAAGCAGGTCCGCATCGCCAAGGTCACCCGTGACGTTCTGATCCCGCTCGCCGAACGACTCGGAGTGCAAGCGGTCAAGAGCGAGCTGGAAGACCTCACGTTCGCGATCCTGCACCCCGAAGAGCACGCCCTGGCAAGGGAGTTGATCTCGGAGCACGTCCGTGAGCCCGATCCGCTCACCGGCGTCGCCACGTCCGTACGGAGGCTGCTGCGTGAGGCGGACATCGCCGCGCAGGTGCTGATCCGGCCGCGGCACACGGTTTCCGTGCACCGACTGCGCCTCAAACGCGGTGAGTTGGGCCCGTGCGACTTCTCGCGGCTGCTCATCATGGTCGAGGAGGACGCCGACTGCTACGCGGTCCTCGGCGAACTGCACACCTGCTTCACGCCGCTCGTCGCGGAGTTCAAGGACTTCATCGCCGCGCCCAAGTTCAATCTCTACCGCTCGCTGCACACCGCCATCGCCGACGACGAGGGCAGGGTCGCCGAAGTCCTCGTGCGTACACGGCAGATGCACCGGATCGCCGAAGCGGGGGTGATCGCTCTGGGCGACCCGCACCGTGCTTCGGCTTCGGCCGCGGAGCCCGGACCGGCGCAGGCCGTCGAGGGCGAGGGCACCGGCGAGCACGGCGGCCGCGGCTGGCTCTCCCGGCTGCTGGAGTGGCAGAGCCACGCCACCGACACCGAGACCTTCTGGGCGGAGCTGCACGACGAGCTGGCGCAGGACGGCGAGATCACCGTCTACTGCGCCTCGCCCGGTGCGGCGCCCGCGTCCGGCGGCGGCCCGCTGGCCCTGCCCGCGGGCGCGACGTGCGTCGACGCGGCCTACGCGCGGTACGGAGACGCGGCGCACCGCTGCATCGGCGTCCGCGTCAACGGACGGCTGACAGCGCTGAGCACCGTCCTGCGGGACGGCGACGCCGTTCAGCTGTTCATGGAGCCCGCCGCCGGGGCGGTCCCCTCCGGGCCGTCGCCGGAGTGGCTGGAGCACGCCCGTACGCCCGCCGCCCGCATCGCCATCCGGCAATGGCTCGCGGCCCATCCGCCCGCGCCCGAGCAGGAGCCGGCCCCGGTGGGGCGGGGCGAAACGGGTGGGGACGCCGCCGCCCGTGTGTGGTTCGACGACGACGTGCCTCCGGGGTCCGTGCTTCGCGACGCCGCCGGGGAGTCCCGTACGGGCGGGAGCGTGCGCACCGCCCCGCGCGCGGAGTGCGACATGGCGGCGGGAGCCGGGGAGGGCACCGCCTCCGTCGTCGCGGAGGACCCGCACGCGGCGGTACGGCTGGCCGGCTGCTGTACGCCCGTGCCGCCCGACAGCGTCACCGGATTCGCGGTGCGCGGCGGCACGGTCACCGTCCACCGCGACAGCTGCCACTCCGTGACCCGGATGACCTCCACCGGGCGGCGTCCGGTGCCGGTGCGCTGGGAGCAGGGCGCATCCGGGTGCAGGGTGACGCTGCGTGCGGAGGCTCTGGGCCGGACACATCTGCTGGCCGACCTGACCGAGATCATCGCGGCCCAGGGCGCGACCGTGGTCTCCGCCGAGGTCGAGCCGCCCCGCGAGCAGCGCGTACTGCACACGTACACGCTGCAACTGCCCGATGCCGCCGGGCTGCCGGCCCTGATGCGCGCGATGCGCCGGGTCCCCGGGGTCTACGACGTCACGCGGGCCGCGCGCCCGGTTCCGGCCCGCTGACGGCGGGCGGCAAGGGCGACCGCCGGGTACCGACTTCTTTCGGGTGTGCCGCTGCTGTGCCGACCCGGAAGCCGATCGATGTGCTGATAGCACTAATGCATGGTCGACTCATCTCTCGCAGTGAAAAGGCCTGCTCACAACCCCCGCATCCGAGCCCGGAACCACAACCGCGCCCTCGCCCGTACGTCCGCGGCCGTCGCCTGCGCAGTCCTCGCGCTCGTCGGTGCGGGGCTGCCCGCCCCGGAGCCTCTCGGAGCGGGCGACCGTCTCTTCCCGCACCTGGGCAACCCCGGGTACGACGTGCGCGCCTACGACATCTCCTTCCGCTACGGCGGCGACAACACCGAGCCGCTTCAGGCCCGTACGGTCATCGATGCCGACGTCACCGCCGAGGACGGACTCCCGCGCTTCAACCTCGACTTCGCGTCCGGCAAGGTGCGCTCCGTCAGCGTGGGCGGGCGCGCAGCCCGGTTCGAGCGGGCGGGCGAGGACCTGGCCGTGACCCCCTCGGCGACGGTCCGCAAGGGCCAGCGCATGCGGGTCGTCGTCCGGCACACGAGCCCGACGCAGGGCGTGACGAACGGCGGCTGGGTACGTACCCGGGACGGGCTGGCCATGGCCAACCAGCCCGACGCCGCGCACCGCGTCTTCCCCGGCAACGACCACCCCTCGGACAAGGCCCGCTTCACCTTCCACGTCACCGCCCCCAGCGAACTGACCGTCGTCGCCGGAGGACGGCTCCGGAGCAAGGCCCCGCGGGGAGAGAACACCCGGTGGACGTACCGGGTCGCTCACCCCATGGCCACCGAGCTCGCCCAGGTCTCCGTCGGCCGCTCCCACGTACGGCGAGCGAAGGGCCCGCACGGCCTGCCGCTGCGGGACGTGGTGCCGGTTCGCGACCGGGAGAAGCTGCGGCCCTGGCTGGAGAAGACCCCCCGTCAGATGAAGTGGCTGGAGCGGCGGCTGGGTCCCTACCCCTTCGAGACCTACGGGGTGCTGATCGCCGACGCGCAGACGGGGTTCGAGCTGGAGACGCAGACGCTCTCGCTCTTCGAGAAGCAGCTCTTCACCATCCGCTCGGTCCCGTCCTGGTACAAGGAGTCGGTGATGGTGCACGAGCTCGCACACCAGTGGCTCGGCGACAGCGTCTCCCCCCAGACGTGGGACGACCTGTGGCTGAACGAAGGCCACGCCACCTGGTACGAGTGGCTCTACGGCGCCGAACGCGGCGGCACCTCGCTGGACTCCCGGGCGCGGAAGGCGTACGAGAAGTCGGACAGCTGGCGCAAGCAGCACGGACCTCCCGCGAAGCTGCACGCGCTGAAGCCGGACAACAAGACCGACATCTTCCGCAAGAGCGTCTACGACGGCTCGGCGGTCGCGCTCTACGCGCTCCGCCAGAAGATCGGCAACGAGGACTTCTTGCGCCTGCAGCGTGAATGGATCACTCAGCACCGCGACGGAAACGCCTCCACCGCGGACTTCGTACGGCTCGCGAGTGCCGTCGCGAAGAAGGATCTGACCGGATTCCTCAAGGACTGGCTGTACGGCGAGAAGACCCCGCCGATGCCCGGGCACCCGGACTGGCGCAGCTCCTGAGAGACAGCCCCGGGAGCCCCCTTCGCAACCGGCAGGGGAGCGGCGGGTCTTCGGCAGGCGGAACGCGGCCCGGGCCCTTGTCCGGGCCGCTGCCCGTGCGTACCGGGGCCCTGGGGTTCGGTGCGGCTGTGTGCGGTGGCCCGGCCCGGGCCGGCAGCGCGGCGGCCCGGCGGCCCGGCACAAATCCGGGTGACGGCACCGGGTGCCCGTGCCACCATTTCGGTCGGCGCACGACGCGCTTCGCCGGGCCTGCGGCGGGAATCAATACCGCCTGACGAGCGTTGCCCATAAAGGAAAGACCGGCGTTTCTCCCGGCCCGCATCTCTCACTCCGACCTAAGGATCCAATGACCTTCTCCTCTTCTCTTCCGCACAATGGCCAGCGAGTCGCCGAGTCCGACCGCCGAGCTGACGCCCTGATGGAAGAGGACGTTGCTTGGAGTGACGGGGTCGACGGCGAGCGTGACGGCGATCAGTACGACCGCAGCGAGCGTGCCGCCTTGCGCCGCGTGGCGGGTCTCTCCACCGAGCTGGAGGACGTCACAGAGGTCGAGTACCGGCAGCTGCGCCTGGAGCGCGTGGTGCTCGTGGGCGTGTGGACGTCCGGCAGCGCACAGGACGCGGAGAACTCCCTGGCGGAGCTCGCCGCCCTGGCGGAGACGGCGGGGGCTCTCGTGCTCGACGGGGTCGTCCAGCGCCGTGACAAGCCGGACCCGGCCACGTACATCGGATCCGGCAAGGCGCAGGAGCTGCGCGACATCGTGCTGGACAGCGGCGCGGACACCGTCGTCTGCGACGGTGAACTGAGCCCCGGCCAGCTGATCCATCTCGAGGACGTCGTCAAGGTCAAGGTCGTCGACCGTACGGCCCTGATCCTGGACATCTTCGCGCAGCACGCCAAGTCCCGTGAGGGCAAGGCCCAGGTGGCGCTGGCACAGATGCAGTACATGCTGCCGAGGCTGCGCGGCTGGGGTCAGTCGCTCTCCCGGCAGATGGGCGGCGGTGGCTCCGGCTCGGCCGGAGGCGGCATGGCGACCCGTGGCCCCGGTGAGACCAAGATCGAGACGGACCGCCGGCGCATCCGCGAGAAGATGGCCAAGATGCGCCGTGAGATCGGCGAGATGAAGACGGGCCGCGAGATCAAGCGGCAGGAGCGGCGCCGCAACAGGGTGCCGTCGGTCGCCATCGCCGGTTACACCAACGCGGGCAAGTCCTCGCTGCTCAACAGGCTCACGGGCGCGGGCGTCCTCGTGGAGAACTCCCTGTTCGCCACGCTGGATCCGACCGTACGCAAGGCCGAGACGCCCAGTGGCAGGCTGCACACGCTCACCGACACCGTCGGCTTCGTCCGGCATCTGCCGCACCACCTGGTGGACGCCTTCCGTTCCACGATGGAGGAGGTGGCAGACGCCGACCTCATCGTGCATGTGGTCGACGGCGCGCACCCCGCTCCCGAGGAGCAACTGGCCTCTGTGCGCGGTGTGATCCGGGACGTGGGTGCCTCGGGCGTGCCGGAGATCGTGGTCGTCAACAAGGCCGACGCCGCCGAACCGCTCGTCCTGGAACGGCTGTTGCGCGCGGAGACCGACGCGATCGCGGTGTCCGCACGGACCGGGCAGGGCGTCGAGGAGCTGCGTGCCCTCATCGACGAGGAACTGCCGCGTCCCTCCGTCGAGTTGGAGGCGCTGGTTCCGTACACCGAGGGCAAGCTGGTCTCGCGTGTGCACAACGAGGGCGAGGTGCTCTCCGAGACCCACACGGAGGACGGCACGCTGCTCAAGGCGCGTGTGCACGCGGAACTGGCGGCGGAGCTCCGCAAGTTCGTGCCGCAGGGGGCTGCGGACCTGTAAGCGGCGGCAGCGTCGCCGGCGGCTCAGGACACGGCTGCGGCCCGCCTTCCCCGTCAACCGGGGGGCGGGCCGCAGCCGTTGTGCTCGCAGGCCGGCGAGGTCTCAGTTCTTGCCGGCGTACTTCCTGCTGACGGCGTCGAAGACGCCCTTGGCCGACGGCCCGAGGCGTGGTCCGGCCAGCCAGGCCGCGGGCTGCGGGCCGATCGAATTGACCGACACCAGTTCGGGCTTGCCGCCCCTGCCCTTCATGAACCAGCCGCCGCCGGAGGACCCGCCGGTCATGGTGCAGCCGATCCGGTAGAGCGCCGGCTGCGACGGGTCGATAGTCAGGGCGCCCGGCCTGTCGGTGCAGCTGTACATCTTCGCGCCGTCGAACGGGGGCGCCGCCGGGTAGCCGTAGGAGCTGAGCCCCGAGAAGCGGTCGGCGCGCGGCGCACGGAAGTTGACCTTCACGGCGGCGCCGACCGTCTCCTCCAGCGACTTGCCCGCTGGCCGCTCGGGCCGTACGTGCAGCACGGCGAAGTCCTGCTGCGAGCCGCCGCCACCCGAAGCGGAACCCTTCTTGATCCAGTAGTCGCTGGTCTGGGCCCACTCGCCCCACCACTGGCCGTACGGGGCGACGTCCCGCGGCTGTGAGCTCTCCACCTGGGACGGCGGCAGGCCGCGGTTGTTGTAGGCGGGCACGAACATGATGTTGCGCAGCCAGCCGCCGTCGCGGCCGGAGTGCACACAGTGCCCGGCGGTGGCCACCAGGTTGGACTTCCCGGGGTTGCGCGGGTCCTCGACCACCGTTCCGGAACAGACCATCGGGCCCTTCGGGGTGTCCATGAAGACCTTGCCCGCGGGCGCCGCGTGCCGCGTGTACGGCGTCTGCACGCCGCGCGCCTTCACCGGGCGCGGTTCGGGTCCGGTGGCCTCGGCGCCGGAGGCCGCCTCGACGTCGGCGGGGACGCGCTTGCCGTTGTCCTCGGCCTCGTCCATGCGGTCCCGTTTCCAGTGGTCCTTGATGTAGGGGTTCACGAACTCGGAGCCCTCACGGACCCATTGGTCGCGGTCCCAGTTCTTCCATTCGCCGTTGCGCCACTTCTCGAGATCCTTCAGCGACGTCGGAAGATCCTTCGGCAGGTCCTCCGGGATGCCCAGATCTCCGGTCGGCGACGGCTTGGCGGACGCCTCGGCCCGCGCGTCGGTGCCGCCGCCGTCGCCGGTCTGGCAGGCGGTCAGGGTGAGCGCGAGCGCCGCGAGTACGGCGGCCGCGGCCGTGCCGGTACGGCGGTGCCGTCGGCTGCGTATCGATGACATGGAAGGGATCCCCCTGGGACTGGAACCGGAGCCCGGCCCGGAACGGGCCGGCTGGTGAGACTGACGAGGCTGAGGAGGCAGGCGGAGGCACGCGCAGGAGGCGTGCGGCGAGAGCCGACGGAAGCCTGCGGAAGCCGGCGGGGCGGGACGCCGGATGCGAATCCGGATGCGGACGCGCATGCGTGTTGCGTGCCGCCGGACCACCGGGCCGTCCCGGCGGTCCGGCGGCAGGCAGCGTCAACAGCCCGCCCCTGACTGCAGGTTCGCGGGCCACCGCGAACCTGCAGCCGGCGGCGCCTGCTGCATGGCGCCTGCTGCTCGGCGACCGCTCCGCGGCGCCTAGGGCCTCTCGTTTGGATCTTGCTGGGCTCGCGTGCCCCGGCACCGCGCCTCGCGGCGTTGTCGTCGGTCGCCGCTGCTCCGCAGGGACTCCCTCCTCCGCCTTTCCCCCAGCTACCGCTGGGAGGTGCCCCCACCACGGCACCGGACCTCGCTCCCTGATCCAGCCTGATCCAAACGACAGACCCTACTTCGCGGAGATGCCGGCGAAGACGCCCTTGGCTTCCTTGCCGAGACGGGGCCCGGCGAGCCAGCCGCCCTCCACGGGCCCGACCGATGTGACGGAGAGCAGCTGCCCGCCACTCGGGCTGAGCCAGCCGCCGCCGGAGGACCCGCCCGTCATGGTGCAGCCGACGCGGTACATGGTGGGCTGGCGGGGGTCGAGCGTCAGGCGCCCGGGCTTGCCGCTGCAGGTGAGCATCTTCGTACCGTCGAAGGGCGGCGCCGCCGGGTAGCCGTGCGGGGTGAGACCCGGAATCGACTTCACCCGGGGCGTGCTGAAGTTGATCTTGGCCGCCTTTCCGACGGTCTCCTGCAGCGACGGGCCGGACTTCCTGTCCTCCGGGCGCACCTTCATCATGGCGAAGTCCTGCGGCGCGCCCTTGCCGCCCGTCTTCGAGCCCTTCTCGATCCAGTGGTCCGTGGTGCGCGCGTTCCTCGCCCACCACACGCCGTCAGGGGCGACGTCCTCCTTGGCCGCCTTGGCCAGCTGGGCCTCGGAGAGACCCTTGGGGTTGTAGCGGGGGACGAAGACGACGTTGCGGAACCAGCCTCCGCTCCTGCCCGCGTGCACACAGTGCCCGGCCGTCGCCACGAGGTTCGACTTGCCCGGGTTGGCCGGGTCCTCGACGACGGTGCCGGAGCAGACCATCGACCCCTGCGGGGTGTCCATGAACACCTTGCCGACCGGCGGACTGGACTTGGTGTAGGGGAGCTTGACCTGCTTCGCCTTCACGCGCGCCGGGGTGGGGTCGGTGGCTCCCTCGTCCTCGCCGCTGCCGTCGCCGCTCCCGCCGTCGTCGATCTCGCTGTCGTCGACCTCGCGGTCGTTCCCGTCGGCGTCCTTCATCCGGTCCGGGTCCCACAGGTCATCGATGATCGGGTTGATGAACTCCTTGGCGCGCCGGAGCCATTCGTCCCGGTCCCAGTTCTTCCATTCACCGTTGCGCCACTTGTCGAGGTCCTCGAGCGAGCTCGGCAGGTCCTTGGGCAGATCCTCCGGAAGGCCGAGGTCCCGCTTCTTGTCCTGCTCGGCCGCCGACGCGGAAGCAGTCGGCTCGCCCCCCGCGCCGTCGTCCTCCGGGCCGCAGGCGGTCGCCGTTACGGCCAGTGCCGCGACGACCGCCGCGACGGCCAGAGCGGGACGTCGCCGCCGCCCGGGCCTCATGGTCGCTGACATGAATGAACTCCCCCTGAATGTCCTCGTGCTTGTTGAATTGTCATGACCGCCCTGCAGAAGGCGGGACGAGCCTCCCGGCGGAAGCCGAGGTGGGACCTCACCGGCGAAGCCAGGGGAAACTATGCCCCGTGCGGTGGGGGACGGGCCCGGCGGGGTCCACGGTTCCGACCGGTTCACGCCACAGATCTTCACTGCGCCCGTGATCGGGGCGCTCCGGCTTCGTTGGTACGGACGGGGGATGCGGCCCGCACTTCTGCGCGCCGAGTCGAGACCGGAGGAGACCTCTGTGAACGCGCGTACCGGAGCGGCTTGTTCAGTCCCGCGGGACCTCGTCGCCAGTGACGAGTCCGGCACTCCCGTACCGCACGCGCCGCCGGTTCCCGGTGCCCCCCTGACGCCGTCCGCTCCGCCGGTGGCTTCGGCGCCGTCCGCACCCGCGTCCGTGCCGGTGGTGTCCGTACCTGGGGCATCCGTGCCCGCGCCGCCGAGTGCCCCGTCCACCGCCTCCGCGTCCGCGGGACTCCTGCCCGGTCAGGCGCAGGGCCCGGGGCCCGGTCAGCCCGGTCACCGTACGGACGCTCCCGCCGGCGCCGGCCGGGACGACCCGGCGCGTACCGCCGATGCCGCCGGCATCGCCAACCTGCTGTGCTGCTGGGTACGGGAGAGAGACATCCCTGCGCCCGCGGACGGCAAGCCCCTCCTGCTCCCCATGGACGCCACCGGAGTCACCGTGCGCGTCCCCGTGCGCTACTGGTCGCCCACCGGGCGGCACGCCTTCGGGCCGCCGCTGCTCGACGGCGCCGCCGAGGGCGCCCCACCGCTCGACGCCGTGGCCCTGGCCGCACTCATCGCGCGCGAGGCCGCCCACCAGGGCCGCGGCGGCAGCCCCGGCACAGCGCAGCCGGACGCCGGCACGGGCGGCAGGACGGACGCTGGCACGGACGGCGGTACGGACCGCGGTACGGACGCTCCCGTCCCCGGTGCGCAGGGCGCCTTGGGCACAGCAGGTCCCGCCCCCGCGGAGGCCGCCGACCTCGTGGCCCGGGTCGCCGACTCCGTACGCCGCGCCACCGAGTTCCTGACCGAGCGCGCCATCGAGCCCGGACTCCCGCACGGGAACGGCCCGTTCCTCGACGCCGAACAGTCGCTCGTCCTCGGCCACCCGCTGCACCCTGCCCCCAAGAGCCGCCAGGGTCTCTCCGACGACGAGTGCCGTGCGTACTCGCCCGAACTGCGGGCCGCCTTCCCGCTGCACTGGATCGCGGTGGACGAGTCCGTCCTCGCATGCGACTCCGCCTGGACGGAGCGGGGACGCACCGTCGGCGCCGAGCAGCTGGCCGTCCGGCTGGCGGGGGAGGCTCTCACCTCCCGACTGCCCGCCGGCAGCGTGCCGTTGCCGCTGCACCCCTGGCAGGCGCGCCGGCTCTCGCACCGTCCCGCCGTGGCCCGGCTCCTCGCCGACGGGCTGCTGACCGACCTGGGCGAGGCAGCGGACCTCTGGCACCCGACGTCGTCGGTCCGTACGGTGATGCGGCCCGGCGGACCGGCGATGCTCAAGCTCTCCCTCGGCCTGCCCATCACCAACTCCCGCCGGGAGAACCTGCGCAAGGAACTGCTCCGCGGACTCGAAGTGCACCGGCTGCTGCGCTCCGGCCTCGGCGCCCAGTGGCGCGCGGTGCATCCCGGTTTCGACATCGTCCGCGACCCGGCGTGGCTCGGAGTCGACGGGCCGGACGGGCAGCCGCTGCAGGGGCTGGACACGGTGATCCGGCACAACCCCTTCGGACCGGACGACGACGCCGTCTGCGTGGCGGGGCTGACGGCCGAGCACCCCCGGCCCGGTTCACCGCGTGGGTCGCTGCGCTCACGTCTGGCGGACATCGTCGAAGGGCTCGCCGCACGCACGGACCGGTCCGTGACGACCGTGACCACCGAGTGGTTCCTGCGCTACCTCGACGCGGTCGTGGCGCCGGTGCTCTGGCTGGACGCACACGCCGGCATCGCTCTGGAGGCACACCAGCAGAACACCCTCGTACTGCTCGACCGTGCCGGATGGCCGGCGGGCGGCCGGTACCGCGACAACCAGGGCTACTACTTCCGCGAGTCCCGGCGCGACGCCATCGGGCAGCGGCTTCCCGGTGCGAGCCCCGGTGTCGAGAGCGACTCCTTCGTCGACGACGCCGTGGCCGACGAGCGCTTCGCGTACTACCTCGGGATCAACAACGTGCTCGGCCTGATCGGCGCCATGGGCGTCCAGCGGCTCGCAGACGAACGGGTGCTGCTCGCCGCCGCGCGCCGGTTCCTGCGGACGCGGGCGGAACGCGCCGGCGACGGCGGCCCCGTCTCGGCGCTGCCAGCCCTGCTGCTGGATTCGCCGACGCTGCGCTGCAAGGCCAACCTGCTCACGCGGCTCCACGGCATGGACGAACTCGTGGGCCCCGTCGACACGCAGTCCGTCTACGTCACCGTCACCAACCCCCTTTACCGGTGAGCGGCCGCGCCGCACCCCGAGAGGAGGAGCCCTCACGTGAACCTTCCGAACCCGGGTGCGTCCGGCACACCTGACACCTCCGCGCCGTCCGCCGGCGAACCGGCCCGTGAGGCGGGCGGTGACGACACCATCGACCTGCGGCTCACCGGCGAACTGGCGGAACTGCTGGCCGAACACGAGCAGTACGGACGGGACGCCTCCGACGTCCGCGTACGGCACACGCATGCGGTTGCGGACGTGCCGGGGGAGCGGCCCGGGACCAGCCCCGGGACCGGCCCCGGGTCAGGGCCGGAGCCCGGGCGCGGGCCGCGGCCCGCGGCGCCCCGGGGCGACCTGCTCGACTCCGTCGGCAACTGGCCGGCTTCCGTGACCCCCGTGGGCACCGTTCGGCTCGTCCCCGTCCGCATGGAGCGCGACCTGCGGCTGATCGCCGCCTGGATGAACGACCCCGCGGTGGCCGCCTTCTGGGAGCTGGCCGGTCCTCCCGAGGTGACGGCGGCACATCTGCGCGCCCAGCTGGAGGGCGACGGGCGCAGCGTGCCCTGCCTGGGCGTACTCGACGGAGTCCCGATGAGCTACTGGGAGATCTACCGCGCCGACCTCGACCCGATCGCCCGCCACTGCCGTGCCCGTCCGCACGACACGGGGCTCCACCTTCTGATCGGCGGCGTGCCCGACCGGGGGCGCGGGATCGGCACCGCACTGCTGCGCGCCGTCGCCGATCTCGTACTCGACCAACGGCCCCGCTGCGGGCGGGTGCTGGCCGAGCCGGACGTACGGAACGTCGCCTCCGTCGCCGCCTTCCTCAGCGCCGGCTTCCGGCTGTCCGCCGAGGTCGATCTGCCCGGCAAGCGTGCCGCGCTCATGGTCCGCGACCGGGCGCTGCGCGACGTGCTCTGAGGGCCGCCCACGTCCCAGCACTGCGGCCGGCCCTGCCAAGGCCCGGCCACTCCTGTCCTGTCCCCGAACAAGGAGATCCACTGTGCACCTGCCGGACCCCGACGACCGCCACGACGAATCCCGAACCCCTGCCGCGCCCGCCCTGCCGCCCGGCATGGACCACGACAGCTGGCGCAGGGCCGGCCGGCGCCTGCTGGTGAAGATGATCAGTGAGTTCGCGTACGAGGAGATCATCCGGCCCGTGCCCGATACGCAGCACGACTTAAGTGCCGGAGCGGAGCCGTCCGAGCCGTCCGACGTTTCCGAGCCGTCCGACGTTTCCGAGCCGTCCGAGCCGTCCGAGCCGTCCGAGCCGTCCGAGCTGTCCGGGGCAGACGAACGAACCTCCGCCGCACCCCTCCCGTACCGCCTCCGCGTCAGCGACGACCTCACCCTCCGCTTCCGCGCCCGCCGCGGCGCCTACGGGCACTGGAACATCGACCCCGCCTCGCTCACCCCCGCCGACGCCGACCCCTTCGGCTTCGTCCTGCGCGCGCACGACACGCTCCTCGGACTCACCGGCGACACGACCGGCCACCTCATCCGCGAGCTGTCGGCCACCCTCCTCGCCGACGTACGGCTCAGCGAGCGCGAACTGCCCGCCGCCCGCCTCGCCGACCTCGGATACGCGGAGCTCGAAGGCCACCAGAAGGGCCACCCCTGGCTCGTCGCCAACAAGGGCCGCCTCGGCTTCTCCGCCTCCGACGCCGACCGCTGGACGCCCGAGGCACGCCGCGAGCAGTGCCTGCCGTGGATCGCCGTACGGACCGGCCTCGCCGCCTACCGCGGCGTCCCCACCCTCGCGGAGCCGCACCGCCTGTACGAGCGCGAACTCAGCCCCGACACCCTCCGGGACTTCCGCCACACCCTGCGCTCCCGGGGGCTGCCCTCCGAGGACTACCTCTTTTTGCCCGTACACCCCTGGCAGTGGGACGAGACGATCGCGCCGCTCTTCGCCGACTCGCTCGCCAAGGGCGAGATCGTCCCGCTCCGCTCCGACGGCGATCTGCGGCTGCCGCAGCAGTCGGTGCGTACCTTCCTCAACACGAGCCGGCCCGAACGGCACACCGTGAAGCTGCCGCTCTCCGTGCTCAACACCCTTGTCTGGCGCGGCCTTCCGACGGAACGGACCCTCGCGGCGCCGGCCGTCACGCAGTGGATCCACGGGCTGCGCGACGGCGACGCGTTCCTGCGCGACGAGTGCCGGGTGATCCTGCTCGGCGAGGTCGCCTCCGTCACCGTCGGACACCCCCTCTACGACCGGCTGCCGCAGGTGCCGTACCAGTACCGGGAACTGCTGGGCTGCATCTGGCGCGAACCGCTCGTCGGGCAGCTCGAATCGGGGGAGCGGGCGCGCACCCTCGCCTCCCTCATCCACACCGACGCCCGCGAGAGGTCGCTCACCGCCGAACTCGTCGAGCGGTCCGGTCTCCCGCCGCGAGTGTGGCTGCGCCGTCTCTTCGCCGCGCTCCTGCCGCCGCTGCTGCACTTCCTCTACCGCTACGGAACGGTCTTCTCCCCGCACGGCGAGAACGCGATCGTCGTCTTCGACGATGACGACGTCCCCGTACGGCTGGCCGTCAAGGACTTCGTCGACGACGTCAACATCAGCGCCGAGCCGGTACCCGAGCTGGAGGACATGCCCGCGGAGGTGCGCGGGGTGCTGCTGACCGAGCCGCCGCACTTCCTCACCCAGTTCATCCACTCCGGTCTCTTCGTCGGCGTCTTCCGCTATCTCGCGCCGCTGTACGAGGAGCAACTGCACGTCCCGGAGGAGGAGTTCTGGTCGCTGCTGCGCTCGGAGACCGACCGCTACCACGCCCGTTTCCCCGAATTGAAGGAACGCTTCGCGGCCTTCGACCTGCTCACCCCGCGCATCGAACGCCTCTGCCTGAACCGCAACCGGCTGCACATGGACGGCTACCGCGACAGCTCCGAGCGTCCCCACGCCGCCGTGCACGGCACCGTCCCCAACCCTCTGCACCCCGCGTGAGCGCACCGGTGGCGGACGCGGTGTCAGAGGCGCCCCGTAGGGTGTCGGATCTATGAGCAAGCCCGCCCTCACCGATCTCCTGCACGCCGCCGTCACCGCCGTCGGCGGTACGGAACGGCCCGGTCAGGTCGCCATGGCCCAAGCCGTCGAGGAGGCGGTCGGAAGCGGCACCCATCTGCTGATCCAGGCGGGCACCGGCACCGGCAAGTCCCTGGGGTATCTCGTCCCCGCGCTGGCGCAGGGCGAGCCCGTCGTCATCGCCACGGCCACGCTCGCCCTGCAGCGGCAGCTGGTGGAGCGCGATCTGCCCCGTACGGTCGAGGCGCTGCATCCGCTGCTGCGCCGGCGGGCCGCCTTCGCCATGCTCAAGGGCCGCTCCAACTACCTCTGCCTGCACCGTCTCCACGAGGGCGTGCCGCAGGAAGAGGAGCTCTTCGACCCTCCCCTGGCCTTCGGCATGGGGGACCCCAAGGCCGCGGCCCCCACCTCCCGGCTCGGCAAGGACCTGCTGCGCCTGCGGGACTGGTCCGACGGCACGGACACCGGCGACAGGGACGATCTGCGTCCGGGGGTCTCCGACCGTGCCTGGTCCCAGGTCTCGGTCTCCTCGCGCGAATGCCTGGGCGCCTCGAAGTGCGCGTACGGGGCGGAGTGCTTCGCGGAGGCCGCCCGCGAGCGGGCCAAGCTCGCGGAGGTCATCGTCACGAACCACGCGCTGCTCGCGATCGACGCCATCGAGGACGCTCCGGTGCTGCCGCCCCACGAGGTCCTGATCGTCGACGAGGGACATGAGCTGGTCTCCCGCGTGACCGGTGTGGCCACCGGCGAACTGACGCCCGGCGGCGTCAACCGCGCGGTCCGCCGGGCGGCGAGGCTCATCGACGAGAAGACGGCCGACCGGCTCCAGACCGCCGCCGAGGGCTTCGAGCGGCTGATGGAGCTGGCCCTGCCCGGCCGGCTCGAAGTTCTCCCGGACGATCTCGCGCATGCCCTGATGGCTCTGCGCGACGCCGCACGCGAGGGCATCACGACCCTCGGCAACACCCGCGACAAGTCCGTGCAGGACGAGGACGCGGTGCGCAAACAGGCCCTGGCCTCGATGGAGAACGTGCACGACGTCGCCGAACGGGTCGTGCAGGCCTCCGAGTTCGACGTGATCTGGTATGAGCGGCACGACCGCTACGGCGCCTCCTTGCGCGTCGCCCCGCTGTCCGTCTCGGGGCTGCTGCGGGAGAAGCTCTTCGCCGACCGCTCGGTCGTGCTCACCTCGGCCACGCTCAAGCTCGGCGGCGACTTCAACGGGGTCGGGGCCTCGCTCGGCCTGGCCCCCGAGCGCGTACTGAGCGACGACTCTCCCGGCGGCGAGGGCGAGCGGCAGCCGCAGGAGACTCCCCGGTGGCGCGGCCTCGACGCGGGCTCCCCGTTCGACTACCGCAAGCAGGGCATCCTCTACGTCGCCGGCCATCTGGCGCCGCCCGGGCGCGAGCCGTCCCGGCGCGACATGCTCGACGAGCTCGCCGATCTGGTGGGTGCGGCAGGCGGCCGTACGCTCGGGCTCTTCTCGTCGATGCGGGCCGCCCAGACCGCGGCTGAGGACCTACGCGGCAGGCTCGACGTGCCCGTGCTGCTGCAGGGCGAGGAGACGCTGGGGGAGCTGATCCGCCGCTTCGCGGAGGACGCCGAGACGTGCCTGTTCGGCACGCTCTCGCTCTGGCAGGGCGTCGATGTGCCGGGCGCGAACTGCCAGTTGGTGGTGATGGACCGGATTCCCTTCCCCCGTCCCGACGACCCGCTGATGAGCGCCAGGCAGAAGGCCGTCGAGGAGCACGGCGGCAACGGCTTCATGGCTGTCGCGGCCACGCATGCGGCGCTGCTGATGGCGCAGGGCTCGGGGCGGCTCGTGCGGGATTCCGGGGACCGCGGCGTGGTCGCGGTGCTCGATCCGAGGCTGGAGCGGGCGCGCTACGGCAGCTTTCTGCGGGCCTCGATGCCGGACTTCTGGTACACGACGGACCGCGCCCAGGTGCGGCGTTCACTCGCCGCGATCGACGCGAAAGCGAAGGCGGAGGCGAAGGCGGTGGCGGAAGCCAAGGCGGAAGCGAAGGGCTAGGGACGGAAACGCCCCACGGACGACTCCACGGAGGCCCCCGCCGGAGCGGGGTCCGGCTCGCCGTCGCGTCGGCAGCACACACAGCCCGGCGGCACACACGGCGGAGCCGCCGGTTCCGGCGCAGTGGAACCGGCGGCTCGTGACTCGCGAGGGGCCCGGGCCACGGGCCTTGAACGGGGCCTCAGACCCTGCGCAGCACCGCGACGACCTTGCCGAGGATCGTCGCGTCGTCACCGGGGATGGGCTGATACGCGGAGTTGTGCGGCAGCAGCCACACGTGACCGTCCTCGCGCTTGAAGCGCTTCACGGTGGCCTCGCCGTCCAGCATCGCCGCGACGATGTCCCCGTTCTCGGCGACGGGCTGCCGCCGTACGGTGACCCAGTCGCCGTCGCAGATCGCCGCCTCGACCATCGAGTCGCCGACGACCTTGAGCACGAACAGCTCGCCGTCACCGACGAGTTGACGCGGCAGGGGGAAGACGTCCTCGACCGACTCCTCCGCGAGGATCGGGCCACCGGCGGCGATCCGGCCGACCAGCGGCACGTAGGACGCCGACGGCTTGCCCGTGGTGTCGGTGGCGACCTGGGCGGCCGGGGTGTCCGAACCGCGCACCTCGTAGGCGCGCGGCCGGTGCGGGTCGCGCCGGAGGAAGCCCTTGCGTTCCAGGGCCATCAACTGGTGCGCGACCGACGAGGTGCTTGAGAGGCCGACGGCCTGGCCGATCTCCCGCATGGACGGTGGGTATCCGCGGCGCTGCACCGAGTCACGGATCACTTCGATCACGCGGCGCTGGCGGTCCGTGAGCCCCGAGCTGTCGGCCCGGATTCCCGGAGGTCGCCCCGGCAGCGAGCGCTTTGCCTGTTGAATGTCCTGTGCCTCGGCGTCCAGGGCGCCGTCCGCCTCTTCCACCGGGGTCACCGGCGGGATGTGGTCGAGCGACTGTGCGGAACGGTTCTGGGACGTGATGGTGGCACTGTCTGCTGTGGTGGTCACGGCGGCCCCTCTCGAGCGTTTCTCCCTAGTGGGACAACGGTAGTTGGTTTCGAAAGGTTGCGCCAAACACACGTTCGAGTGAAATATTGCTGGTTCTCTGCCGGGACCGGCGTCCGCGGTGTAGATGCCCGCTGCTGCCGAGTGTCCGTACCCCCTCACGGAGTGTGGCAGGCGTGACCCGTCCGCAGGGGGCGCATCCGCTCTCGCGTACTCTCGTCCACTGTCGCCAACATGCGACACGCTTCCCTCCAACTCGCGTGCCGACACCAGATCTAGTGGTTAGATTGGCGCACGCCACCCACAAGTTGTGGTCCCGCTGCTCCCAGTTGGGAGATTGTGGACTATGCTGGTGGCAACTTCGCGGACTCCTGCCGGGTCCGTGCGAGGGCGTAACAGTCATGCACGAAGCGGGCTTTCGCAGGCTCAAGGAGGGTGGGGGAAATGCACTGTCCCTTCTGCCGGCACCCCGACAGCCGTGTCGTCGACAGCCGCACCACCGACGACGGCACCGCGATCAGGCGGCGCCGCCAGTGCCCCGACTGCTCCCGTCGCTTTACCACCGTGGAGAGCGCGTCCTTGATGGTGATCAAGCGCAGCGGTGTCACGGAGCCGTTCAGCCGGGACAAGGTGATCGCGGGCGTACGCAAGGCATGTCAGGGGCGCCCGGTCACCGAGGACGCCCTCGCTCAGCTCGGCCAGCGGGTCGAGGAGACGGCGCGGGCGACGGGCAGCGCCGAGCTGTCCACCCATGACGTCGGCCTCGCGATACTCGGTCCCCTCCAGGACCTCGATCTTGTGGCCTATCTGCGGTTCGCCTCCGTCTACCGCGCATTCGATTCCCTTGAGGACTTCGAGGACGCGGTGACGGAGCTGCGGGAGGCCCGCGAGAGCGACCCGGGCGCCTGCGAAGGTGCAGGTGACGAGGGTGACGGGGGCCACGCGCCCCGGGGGAGTCAGGGAGACCAGGCCGACCAGGCAGACCTGGGCGCCCGCGACCGCGAGGCCCGCGAGGCCAGGGGGGCCCGCGAATCCCGCGGCGGGGGCACGGAGAGCAGGGCGGACGACCCTGGCGTGGGCCCGGAGGCGCCACTTCCGGCGCGCTCCGCCGACTGACCGGCGGAGCATCGAGAAGACCTTCGGCTCCGGCGGGGGTGCGCACCGTCGCGCAGGCCGCCGAGAGTCATGAACAAGCAAGGTGTCCCGGGAAGATCCGGGGCGCATCGGGGCGTTATGCCCGTTAAGGGAGGCGGAATGACAGAGACGACGAGCGGCCCGGTACGCGGCTCCCGCGCGAAGGGCGGCAAGGTGACGAAGGGGCTGCGGGCCGAGCGCATCCACACCACCCCCGGCGTCCATCCCTACGACGAGGTGCAGTGGGAGCGCCGGGACGTTGTCATGACCAACTGGCGTGACGGCTCGGTCAACTTCGAGCAGCGCGGCGTCGAATTCCCCGCCTTCTGGTCGGTGAACGCGACCAACATCGTGACCAGCAAGTACTTCCGCGGCGCGGTGGGCACCCCGCAGCGCGAGAACAGCCTGAAGCAGCTGATCGACCGTGTCGTGAAGACGTACCGCGCGGCAGGCGAGAAGCACGGTTACTTCGCGTCTCCGGCGGACGCCGAGATCTTCGAGCACGAGCTCGCCTACGCGGTTCTGCACCAGATCTTCAGCTTCAACTCCCCTGTGTGGTTCAACGTGGGCACCACACAGCCGCAGCAGGTCTCGGCCTGCTTCATCCTCTCCGTGGACGACTCCATGGAGTCGATCCTCGACTGGTACAAGGAAGAGGGGATGATCTTCAAGGGCGGTTCCGGCGCAGGCCTGAATCTCTCCCGGATCCGCTCCTCCAAGGAGCTGCTCTCCTCCGGAGGCAACGCCTCCGGGCCCGTCTCCTTCATGCGCGGTGCGGACGCCTCCGCGGGCACGATCAAGTCCGGCGGAGCGACGCGCCGCGCCGCCAAGATGGTCGTACTCGACGTCGACCACCCGGACGTCGAGGCCTTCATCGAGACGAAGGTGAAGGAGGAGGAGAAGATCCGCGCGCTGCGCGACGCGGGCTTCGACATGGACTTGGGTGGCGACGACATCACCTCCGTCCAGTACCAGAACGCCAACAACTCGGTGCGTGTGACGGACGAGTTCATGAAGGCGGTCGAGTCCGGTTCGAAGTTCGGGCTCCGCGGCCGCATGACGGGTGAGGCCGTCGGCGAGGTCGACGCCAAGGAGCTCTTCCGCAAGATGGCCGAGGCGGCGCACGTCTGCGCGGACCCGGGCATCCAGTACGACGACACCATCAACCACTGGCACACCTCGCCGGAGTCGGGCCGTATCACCGCCTCCAACCCGTGCAGCGAGTACATGCACCTGGACAACTCGTCGTGCAACCTCGCCTCCCTGAACCTGATGAAGTTCCTGCGCGACGACGACGAGGGCCACCAGTCCTTCGACGCCGGGCGCTTCGCGAAGGTCGTCGAGCTCGTCATCACGGCGATGGACATCTCCATCTCCTTCGCCGACTTCCCGACCGAGAAGATCGGTGAGACGACGCGGGCCTTCCGCCAGCTGGGCATCGGCTACGCCAACCTGGGCGCCCTGCTGATGGCGACGGGCCACGCGTACGACTCGGACGGCGGCCGCGCGCTCGCCGGGAGCATCACGTCGCTGATGACGGGCACCTCGTACCGGCGCTCGGCCGAACTGGCGGCCGTCGTCGGCCCGTACGAGGGCTACGCGCGCAACTCCGACGCCCACAACCGCGTCATGCGGCAGCACTCCGACGCCAACGACTCGGCACAGCGCGCCGACGACCTGGACAGCCCGGTGTGGGCCGCCGCCACGGAGGCGTGGCAGGACGTGCTGCGCCTCGGCAAGAAGCACGGCTTCCGCAACGCGCAGGCCTCCGTGCTGGCCCCGACCGGCACCATCGGCCTGATGATGGACTGCGACACCACCGGCGTCGAACCCGACCTGGCCCTGGTGAAGTTCAAGAAGCTCGTCGGCGGCGGCTCGATGCAGATCGTGAACAACACCGTGCCCAAGGCGCTGAAGCGGCTGGGCTACCAGGCGGAGCAGATCGAGGCGATCGTCGAGCACATCGCCGAGCACGGCAACATCTCCGACGCCCCGGGCCTGCGTCTGGAGCACTACGACGTCTTCGACTGCGCCATGGGCGAGCGTTCCATCTCCCCGATGGGGCACGTACGGATGATGGCCGCGGCGCAGCCGTTCCTCTCGGGGGCGATCTCCAAGACGGTGAACATGCCTGCGTCCTCCACCGTCGAGGACGTCGAGGAGATCTACCTCCAGGGCTGGAAGCTCGGCACGAAGGCGCTCGCCGTCTACGTGGAGAACTCCAAGGTCGGCCAGCCGCTCTCCGCCAAGCGCAAGGAGGAGAAGGCCGAACCGGAGCCGGAGAAGGTCGTGGAGTACCGGCCGGTGCGGCAGCGCCTGCCCAAGGGCCGTCCCGGCATCACCACGTCGTTCACGGTGGGCGGCGCCGAGGGCTACATGACGGCGAACTCCTACCCCGACGACGGGCTGGGTGAGGTCTTCCTGAAGATGTCCAAGCAGGGTTCGACCCTCGCGGGCATGATGGACGCCTTCTCCATCGCGGTCTCGGTCGGCCTGCAGTACGGGGTGCCGCTGGAGACGTACGTATCGAAGTTCACGAACATGCGCTTCGAGCCGGCGGGCATGACGGACGACCCGGATGTGCGGATGGCGCAGTCGATCGTCGACTACATCTTCCGGCGTCTCGCCCTGGACTTCCTGCCCTTCGAGACGCGGTCCGCGCTGGGCATCCACTCGGCGAGCGAGCGTCAGCGTCATCTGGAGACGGGTTCGTACGAGCCGTCCGAGGACGAACTCGACGTGGAGGGGCTCGCGCAGTCCGCTCCCAAGGCCGAGACCGTCAAGGAGGCCAAGGAGAAGGCGAAGGAAGAGGCCAAGGCGGAGGGAGTCAGCGAAGCCCAGGCCCCGGCTCCGGCGCCGGGCGGCGCGCACAACTCCACGGAGCTGATGGAGATGCAGCTCGGAATGAACGCCGATGCGCCGCTGTGCTTCTCCTGCGGGACGAAGATGCGCCGGGCGGGAAGCTGCTACCTCTGCGAGGGCTGCGGCTCGACCAGCGGATGCAGCTGAACGGCCGGCCGCTGATGTGTGACGCCTGACGAGGGCGGCACCAGGGCGACGAGGCGGGGACCGGCGGATGCGCCGGTCCCCGCCTCCGCTGTTGCCGGGTCGGTGGAGTGCGGCGTGGGTTGGCGGCGCGGGTGGCGGTGGCGGCGCCGCATGCGGAGCGGGGACTCGTGGAGTGGAGAACGGCATGAGCACAGGAGAGGCAGGCCCGGTCGGCCCGGTCCTGGTCACCGGAGGCACGGGCACCCTCGGCCGCCAGGTCGTACGGAAGCTGCTGGCGCGCGGGCAGGCGGTCAGGGTGCTCAGCCGCCGTACGCACCCGGAGCGCGAGGCTCCGGCTCGGGCCGGCGCGACTGCGGGCACGGGCGAGGGGCCCGCCGTGCCCGGATGGGCAACAGGGGATCTCACCTCGGGTGCCGGCCTCGATGCCGCGGTGGCGGGAGTCGCGAGCGTCATCCACTGCGCCACGAGCGGGACCCGCAAGGATGTCGTGGGGACGAACCGGCTGACCGAGGCGCTGAGACGGTCGGGCGGCAGCCCTCACCTGGTCTACATCTCCATCGTGGGAGTCGACCTGGTGCCGTTCTTCTACTACCGGGCCAAGCTGGAGGCGGAGCGCGTCGTCCAGGACAGCGGACTGCCGTGGACGGTCCTGCGCGCCACCCAGTTCCACGATCTGGTCGCGCGTCTCACCACGGCGCAGCGGTGGTTGCCCTTCACGCTCTTCCCCGCCGGCCTGTCCTTCCAGCCGGTCGAGGTGGAGGAGGTCGCGGAACGCCTGGTGGAGCTTGCCCTCGGACCGCCCGCGGGGCGGGTGCCGGACATGGGCGGACCCCAGGTGCGCACGTCCCGTGAGCTGGCCCGGCTGACTCTCGATGCGTACGGGCGTCGCCGTCCGTTGCTGCCGGTCCCGCTCGCGGGCAGGGCGGCGCGGGGCTACAAGGCCGGGCACCACATGACGGCGGCACACGACATGACGAAGGCCGCACACGCTGGGGGACTCACTACCTACGCCGAGTATCTGGCTGCCACGGCGAGCCCGGTGCGGGACGGCCGCGGGAGGTGATCCGCGGCGCCGGTTGGGCCCCCGGCGCGAGGGGCGCGCGGGACCGTGTGCGTACGACTGGTCACCCGGTTGGCCGTACGATGGCGCGGTGCTGGTCAAGTGGATGCGCTGCACCGTCGTGGACCGTCGGGGGTTCGAGCGGGGACAGCGGAAGTGGGCTGGGCTGCTCGGTGAGCCGGGTTTCCGGGGTCAGGGCGGCGGATGGAGCCGCGCCAGGGAGGGTGTGGCGCATCTGTTCGGCTTCTGGGAGAGCCGTGCCTTCTACGACTCGTTCATGGCGCGGTCCCATGACCGGCTGCACGCGGCCCAGGTCGGCACGTACAGAGACATGCGGGTGCGCCTCTTCGAATACCGCTTCGATGTGAAGACCGGCTTCCGGCCCGTCTTCGCGGACGCCGATCTGCTGCGGGTCGCCCACTGCAGAGTGCGCGGCGACCGCATCGAGCACTACACGCTGATGCAGGAGAAGGTCTGGAACCCGGCGATGGCGGGGTCGCCCGGCATGCTGCGCGGAGTGTTCACACAGGCGCAGACCGAAGACGAGTTCATGGTGCTGTCCATGTGGGACTCGACGGCGGAACACGGCAAGTACCGCACCGAGCGGGTGGAGCGACTCGCGCTCCGTGCCCAGCTGGGAGCCGATGTGACCGGAATCGCCGGGGACGTGATCGACCTCGAACCTTCCTGGACCGTCTGATTTCGCCGCGGGCCATAGAGTGGCCATATGGCACGACCGAGGCGCATCGTCCTGGTCCGGCACGGAGAGTCGGAGGGAAACCAGGACGACTCCATCTATGAGCGTGTGCCCGATCATGCCCTCGCGCTGACCGAGAAGGGGATGCGGCAGGCCCAGGCCACGGGGGAGCGGCTGCGTGAGCTCTTCGGCGAAGAACATGTCTCCGCCTATGTCTCCCCCTACCGGCGCACGCACCAGACGCTCGCCGCCTTCGGGCTCGATCCGGCTCTGCTGCGCGTACGGGAGGAGCCGCGGCTGCGGGAGCAGGACTGGGGCAACTGGCAGGACCGCGAGGACGTACGGAAACAGAAGGAGTACCGGGACGCCTACGGGCACTTCTTCTACCGCTTCGCGCAGGGGGAGTCCGGGGCGGACGTCTATGACAGGGCGGGTGCGTTCCTGGAGAGCCTCTGGCGCAGCTTCGAGCTGCCCGACCACCCGCCGAACGTGCTGATCGTCACGCACGGGCTGACCATGCGCCTCTTCTGCATGCGCTGGCTGCACTGGACGGTGGCCGAGTTCGAGTCGCTGTCGAATCCCGGGAACGCGGAGACCCGTACGCTGGAATTGGGGAAGGACGGGCGCTACCACCTCGACCGCCCCTTCGAGCAATGGTGCATCCCGCGCTCGTACGGAACCTGCATGTGACGGTCCACCGGCTGCGGACTGCGGACCGGGCACATGGACCACGACAACCGGACGACGCACTGTGAACGCTTGACCATGAACCCCGAACCCCAAGATCCCGCAACCGGCGACGCGTCGGGCGAGCCGGGCGGCAAGCCGTATGCGCCGCACGGCCGTTGGGGCATCCCGCAGGACGACAAGTGGGCGGACACGTGGGAGGGAACGGGCGAGGGGGCGGACGATTCCGGTTCCTCGGCTCCCTCCGGCCCCGTCTGCCCCACCGGTGGCCCCAGCGGGCACACGGAGGAAGGCCGGCGCTACGCTGAACCGGCCATGCCGATCACTCCTCCAACACACCGCGTCGAACGGTCGATTCGTGCCAAGACGGGCGCCAAGATCGTGGCGGGAATCGACGAGGTCGGCCGGGGAGCCTGGGCGGGGCCGGTGACCGTGTGCGCCGCCGTCACCGGGCTGCGCCGTCCGCCGGAGGGCCTCACCGACTCCAAGCTGCTGACAGTGAAGCGGCGAACGGAACTGGCCGATGTGCTCGATGACTGGGTCTCGGCGCACGCCCTCGGCCACTCCTCGTCCGACGAGATCGACGAGCTGGGGATGACGGCCGCACTCCGGCTGGCCGCCCTGCGTGCACTCGAAGCCCTGCCCGTCTGTCCGGACGCGGTGATCCTCGACGGCAAGCACGACTACCTGGGGGTTCCCTGGCAGGTGCGCACCGTGATCAAGGGCGACCAGTCCTGCGTCTCCGTGGCTGCCGCCTCCGTGCTGGCGAAGGTGCGCAGGGACGCCCTCATGGCCGAACTCGGCACTGCCCACGCCGACTTCGCCTTCGGGGACAACGCCGGGTACCCCTCGCCCGTGCACAAGACCGCGCTCCAGGCGCTCGGGCCCACCCCCCACCACCGGCTGTCGTGGGCGTTCATGGACGCGCTGCCCCGGTGGCAGCACCTCAAGCGCACCCGTGCCGTCCCGGACGAAGAGACCCCGGCCGCCGAGCAGATGGGCTTCTTCTGACCAGCCCGCCGTCGAACGCGAAACCGCTGGCCGAACCCGCTTACGTGCCTCGTGCCGGCGTTTGATAGACATCACCTCATGCCTCTCACCCCTGAGGAGCCACAGATTCACGAGAGTGTCCCGGGCAGCCGCAACTCCGCGGCAGCGACCCGGACCCCGCAGGCTTCCCGCCCCGCAGCACCCATCCCCGGACCCCGGGCTCCGTCGCGTCCCAAGCCGCCGCGCGCGGACAGCAAGGGGCCGACGCCGGGCCGGCCCGGCACCGTGCGCACAGCAGGTTCGCAGCGGACCGCCGCCGCGCCCGCCCGAACCGCTGCGCAGATCGAACTGGTCACCGCCGCCGATGCGACGGCAGTCGACGTCGCGGACGAGACGGTGGACAAGCTTCTGGACGAGGGCACTCCTCCGGGTGACGTCCTCGTGGTCACCACGGGCGAACAGCATCCGTGGGCGCAGCATGAACTCTCCTTCGGTGAGGACGCCTACTGGCGTCAGCTTGCCGACGGTGAGGACGTCTTCTGCGTACACACCACGGCGTTGTCAAGCGTCGGGCGCCGGGCGGTGGTCGTCCTCGCCGTCAACGGAGGCACGGACTCCGAGGCCGCCGACGCACTGCCCGCAGCGCTCACGAAGGCGGGACGCAGCCTGATCGTCTGCGGTGACCCGCAGCGTCTGCGTCAACTGCTCTGAGTCGCGGGACTTCGTCCACCTCCGGGCCCGGCCGTCGCTTCAGGGGCGCCGAGGGCGCCGAGTCCTGGCGTCTGTCTCCTGCGTCTGTGTGCTCGCCTCCAGGTGGGTGCGCACCTTCGCTCACCGGCGGCGTGCCCGGAGGCGTAGGGCCGCCCGGGCATCACCCCTGGGCGGCGAGGACCAGTGGCAGCACCCGCTCCGCGCCCGCCCGCAGCAGCAGCCGCGCCGCAACCGCGAGCGTCCAGCCGGTGTCCGTGAAGTCGTCCACCAGCAGCACCGGACCGGCCGCGTCCGCGACCGCGGCAGAGAGCGGCTCCGGCAGGATCAGCGACCCGTGCAGTGCGCGGAGCCGCTGTGCCCCGTTGCTGCGCATGGGTGCGACGGCCGGAACACCTTCCGCGTACGCCACCGTGCCGAGGAGCGGCATGCGCCCGATCTGCGTTATGCGCTCGCCGAGTGACTGCACCAGTCGGGGCCGAGACCGCGATGCCATGGTGACCACGCCTACAGGCCGGGCCGGGGCGTCCGGCGCTCCCGTGCCCCAACCGCCGGGAGCCTTGGCCCAGTCGGCGAGCACGTCCACCACCGCCTGGACGACGTCATCGGGCACCGGGCCGTCCTCCGACTGCGGTGCGAGGAGCGGGCGGAGCCGGTTGCCCCAGCCGATGTCCGAGAGCCTGCCCAACGCCCGGCCGGTCGCGGGCTGTTCACCGGAAGGGATCTTCCCCTTCAGGTCCACTCCGATCGCCGGCAGACCTGTCGGCCACATCTTGCGCGGCTCCACTTCGACTCCCGGCCGGGCGAGTTCACCGCGGGCAGCCTCCAGGGTGACGGCGGAGATATCGGCCGTGAACCGTGGGCCCGTGCAGTTGTCGCAGCGTCCGCACGGAGCCGCCTCCTCGTCGTCGAGCTGGCGGCGCAGGAACTCCATCCGGCAGCCCCTGGTCGCCGAATAGTCCCGCATGGCCTGCTGTTCGGCTTCGCGCTGGCGGGCCACCCAGGCGTAGCGCTCCGCGTCGTACTGCCACGACCTGCCGGTGACCGTCCAGCCGCCGCGCACCCTCCGCACCGCGCCGTCCACGTCGAGCACCTTCAGCATGGTCTCCAGCCTCGACCGGCGCAGCTCGACCTGCGGCTCCAGCGCGGGCAGCGACAGCGGCCTGTCCGCCGCTTCCATCACATCGAGAGTCCTGCGCACCTGGTCCTCGGAGGGGAACGCGAGTGAGGCGAAATAGCGCCAGATCGCCTCGTCCTCCCGGCCCGGCAGCAGCAGCACCTCGGCGTGCTCCACGCCGCGGCCGGCGCGGCCCACCTGCTGGTAGTAGGCGATAGGGGAGGAAGGGGAGCCGAGATGGATGACGAAGCCCAGGTCGGGTTTGTCGAAGCCCATGCCCAGGGCGGACGTCGCCACGAGGGCCTTGACCCGGTTGGCCAGCAGGTCCGCCTCCGCGGCTTCCCGTTCCGTGTTCTCCGACTTGCCCGTGTAGGCGGCCACCGTGTGTCCCTGCCCTCGGAGGAACGCCGTCACCTCTTCCGCGGCCGCGACCGTGAGGGTGTAGACGATGCCGGAGCCCGGCAGCTTCTCGAGGTGATCGGACAGCCAGGCCATTCGGTGGGCCGCGTCGGGGAGTTGGAGGACACCGAGGCTGAGGCTCTCCCTTTCCAGCGGTCCGCGCAGCACGAGCGCCTCTCCGGCGGCCCGGTCAGGGCCGGCGCCGTCGTCCGCCTGGCCCGTGCCGAGTTGCTCGGCGACGTCGGCGGTCACCCTGGCGTTGGCCGTGGCCGTCGTGGCCAGCACCGGTACACCGGCGGGCAGTTCGGCCAGCATCGTGCGCAGCCGGCGGTAGTCCGGCCGGAAATCGTGCCCCCAGTCGGAGATGCAGTGGGCTTCGTCCACCACCAGCAGGCCGGTGGCCGCGGTCAGTTCGGGAAGCACCTGGTCCCTGAAGTCGGGATTGTTCAGCCGCTCGGGGCTCACCAGCAGCACATCCACGGTCCCTTCGGCGATCTCCGCCTGGATCGCCTCCCAGTCCTGCGTGTTCGAGGAGTTGATGGTGTGGGCGCGGATACCGGCGCCCGCCGCCGCGGTCACCTGGTTCCGCATCAGGGCGAGCAGGGGCGAGACGATGACGGTGGGCCCCTGCCCGGCCGCCCGCAGCAGCGCGGTCGCGACGAAGTAGACAGCGGACTTGCCCCATCCGGTGCGCTGGACCACGAGAGCTCGCCGCCGGTCCGCGACCAGCGCCTCGATGGCCAGCCACTGGTCGTCGCGCAGCCGTGCCTCGCCCGAGGCGTCGCCGACGAGGCGGGCGAGGACAGCATCGGCCTTGAGGCGCAGTTCCGTGTCGTTCATGGCTCCATGCAACCGGATGCCGGACGCATCCGGCCAATGAGCCTGTGGAAAACCGAGCTTCAGTAAGAAAGCAATATGAATAGGCGTGGCTGTGGATAAGTGATGACGAACAGCGACTCGTTCCCGGCACGGTTGCGTCATGACTCAGCGAGACAACGGCCACCACGGCCACAGCGAGGACGGCACACCGCGCGAGCCTGGGGCCACCGCCCCCGCCGGCGCACCGCCCGGGGCGAAGAGCGAGATCGCGTTGCGCAGCCCGGCCGAGCTGGCCGACGCCCTTCCGTACCTGCTCGGCTTCTATCCGGACGACTCCATCGTGGTCGTCGCCCTGCACGGTCCGCGAGGGCGCTTCGGCGGGCGGATCCGGATCGGTATCCCCACCGCCTGCGAAGAATGGGGCGCCGTCTCCGAGCAGGTCGCCGCCTGTCTGGAGGGCGAAGTGAGAGCGGACGGCCGGCGGCCCGAAGGAGCCATCGTCTTCCTCTGCCAGGATCCCGGCGCCGGGCAGAAGAAGGAGGAGGTGATGCAGCGCCTGCGACCGCTCGCTCAGGCGCTGCGTACGGCCTGCGGGGCACGGGAGATTCCCGTCTACGAGGCTCTTTGCCTGTCGGACGGCTCCTATTGGTCCTACTGCTGTCCCGACTCGGCATGCTGCCCGCCCGAAGGCCGCTCCTTGGGCGCGACCGGAACATCCGCCATGGCAGCCGCTGCTGCCTATGCGGGAATCCAAGTCCGGGGCTCTCTGCGGGAGATGGAACGACGGCTGACCGCGCTCGGGTCCGGTGTGGCCGAGGCGCAGGAACGCGCTCTCGATTCCGCGAGCTCGGCCCTCGTCCCCCGCATGCTGGCCCCGGACGGCTGTGCGGTCGTGAGAGCGGAGACGCTGCGCCTGGCCCGGTCGCTGCTGGACCGGTTCCGTGAGGCAGTTCCGGATCAGGCTGACAGCGTCCTCGCCGACGAGCACGACGACGGGCTCCTCGGCCATGACGACGCGGCAGCGGTGATCCTCGGCCTCCAGGACCGCCGGACACGTGACCGGGCGGCAGAGTGGATGGAAGGCTCCGACTCGGGCCCTGCGCTGCGGCTTTGGCGTGCCTTGTCCCGGCGCTGCGTCGGGCCGTACAGCGAGCACGCGGCGGCTCCTCTGACGCTCGCCGGCTGGGTCGCCTGGTCCGCCGGAGACGGGCCTTCTGCCCGCGTCGCCCTCGACCGTGCCCTTCGCAGCGACCCCGATTACGTATTCGCACAGCTGCTTCACCGCGCCTTCAACGACGGCATGGATCCGGAGCCCTTGCGCCGCTGCATGCGCAAGGAGAGGGCTGTGCGCCAGGCGGAGGACAAGCGCGGCCCTGCCGGCCCCACGGCCTGCAGTGTGCCGTGACCAGCATGCTCGTCAGCCGTTCAACTCTGTGCAGACGCCGCTCATCTCCAGCCCCGGCCCAGACAGGGCCACACACAAGAGGAAGCGGAGGTACGTCCATGTCCACGATGTCGCAGCCGGTTTCGCCGCAGCCGCGCACCCCGGGCCGGCACTCGCCGGCCGTGGCGCCACCCGCTCGTTCCGCTGAGCGGGGAGAGACGTCCGCCTCTGGACGCACCCCTGCGGAGCCCCCGCCGCGCGCGGCGGAGCACCAGTCCGCCCATGCCGCGCTGATCTGCGTCGCCGCACCGCATCTCGCGGTGTCCGCGGAGCACGGCCAGTTGAACGGCGAAGGCATGGAGGGCTTCTACTACGCGGGCAGACGAGTTATCGCTCGCTGCCGTCTTCTCCTGGGCGGCAAGGAGCCGCTCCCGCTGCAGGGACGCATGATGAGCGCCAGGCAGGCCCGCTTCACCGCAACAGCGCGGACCACGGTCGGGACCGGGCCCGACCCGGCGCTCGTCGTCGACAGGCTGAGATCGGCGGACGGCACGGAGCGCGTCACCGTGCGCAACACCGGCGGGCGGCCGGTGAGGCTGCCTCTCGAGCTGCGTCTCGGCACCGACCTGGCAGAGATCGCCGCCATCGCAGTCGGACGGGCCGGTAACGAGCTTCCGGCCTCGGTTCACGGTTCCGGCCTGTCGTGGTCGGCCGGAAATCTCCGCGCCGCCGTCTCCGCGGAGCCACAGCCGGACACCCGCTGGGCTCAGCTGGGACTGCTGAGATGGGACTGGGAGCTGCAACCCGGTTCCGAACGCAGCATCGTCCTCAGGACCGACCTGGTACGGACGCCCTCGAAACCCACCGGTGTCCAGAAGGGCAAGGCCAAGAGCAGGGGCAGCAGCAGGAAGAGCGTCGCGGGCCCCGTCTCCCTCCTCGCCTCCGGCCGGCCGCCGAGGCTCTGGCGCGGTGCCCGTGCGGACGGTGACGACCCCAGGGTCGTGGCGCTCTTCAGCGCCGGCCTCGACGACGCCAACTCGCTGCTGATGCACGATCCGGCCGCACCGTCGGACCTGCATCTCGCGGCGGGAGCACCGTGGCGCTGCGCCCTGGCCCCTGCCGAGTCCCTCCGTGCGGCCCGGATGGTGCTGCCCCTCGGCACTCGCCTGGCGGCGGGCACCCTGCGCACACTCGCCCGTGGCCAGCTCGGCGGACCCGGCCCGGATGCGGGCCGCCTCCCAGGGGCGCTGCGTCATGCCGGCCCGTACGCCCCGCCGAGCTGCAGCGGGACGGAGGCCACCCTGCTCTTTCCCGCCGTCCTGGCCGAGGCACGGCTGTGGGGCCTGTCCGAGTGCGATACGCAGCAGCTCCTGCCTGCCGCCGAACGGTGCCTGACCTGGATGCTCAACACCGCGGGAGAGGGGATGTTCGTGCCCGACCCGGCGCCCGACGGCCCGTACCGCTGCGAAGTGCAGGCGAGCGCGCACCGCGCGGCGCTGCTCGGCGCCGACCTCCTCGACGCCTGCGGAGGCGACGGGGGAGAAGCGCTGCGGGAGTGGGCTGAGGAGCTGGCCCACCGCTTCCGGGAGGAGTTCTGGCTGGAAGAGGGGACCGGAGCGAGACCCGTGGCGGTCCGCACCCGGGGTGGGGCCGCCCTGACTCATCTGAGTTCCGCCGCAGTGGAGTTGCTTGACACGGGCCTGGCCGGAGGGGGTCGTCCCGCCGCCGGGCTGCTGACAAAGGTGCAGACGGAACAGCTCTGCCGGTATCTGGTGAGTCCCGAACTCGACTCCGGCTGGGGACTGCGCAGCCTCGGCCATGGCGACGCGCGGCACAACCCGTTCGGGCATCGTGGCGGTGCCGTGCGCGTACAGGAGTCCGTGAGCGCGGTGGCCGGGCTCGCCGCGGCGGGCCATGAGAAGGAGGCATGTTCACTGCTGCACGGAGTGCTCGACGCGGCAGCGTCGTTCGGCTTCCGGCTGCCCGAGATGTATGCGGCTGAGCAGCGGCCCGGAGGCGGTGTGCCGCTTCCGCACCCCGCGGCATGCCGGCCCGCGGCGGTGGCCGCGGCGGGAGCCGTGCATCTGCTCGTCACGCTCGCCGGGGTCCGCCCGGACGTCCCGGCGGGAACGGTGTCCGTGCGGCCGTTGCCGGACCCGTCGCTCGGTGCAGTGCGGTTCGCCGGTTTGCGTGTCGCCGGGGAGCCGTTCACCGTCCGGGTGAGCGGCACCGGGGAGCGAGAGGTGGAGGAGGTGGCGGACGGAGTGAGAATCGTCGACTGAGGGAAGGTCGGTGCACCAACAGCCGGTACGCCCGCGGCAGTAGCACCGGAGGCGGTCTGGAGCGCGGCCCGGATCATTGCCCGCGCCGCGGTTGAAGAGCCGCGGGGAACTGCCTGATTATCGTCAGGAAGACGACTATGATCATGGCATGCCCTACGAGCCGTCGGCCTTCCCTCCCTTCGCCGTCACCGTCGACCTCGTGGTGCTCACGGTGCGCAGACATGCGCTCTGTGCACTGGCGGTACGTCGTGGCGAAGCACCGTACGAGGGCAAGTGGGCACTCCCCGGGGGATTCGTCCGGGAAGACGAGGATCTCGCTTCGGCCGCCGCGCGTGAACTCGCCGAGGAGACGGGCCTGCAGGCGCACGACACGGTCGGCGGACTTCCCCATGCGCATCTCGAACAACTGGCGACCTACGGCGATCCCGCCCGCGATCCGCGGATGCGGGTTGTCAGTGTCGCCCACCTCGTCCTCGCGCCTGACCTGCCGTCACCCACGCCCGGAGGAGACGCACGGGGCGCCCGTTGGGCTCCTGTCGACGACCTCCTCGTCGACGGCGATGCCGCCCGTCGCCATGCTGACGACGGCGACAAGGCATCTCTGGCCTTCGACCACGACCAGATCCTCGCGGCAGGCGTGGAAAGGGCGCGTTCGAAGATCGAGTACTCGTCGCTCGCCACCGCTTTCTGTCCACCGGAGTTCACGGTCGGCGAGCTGCGCAGGGTCTACGAAGCGGTCTGGGGAGTGGTACTCGATCCGCGCAACTTCCATCGCAAGGTGACCGGGACACCAGGCTTCCTGGTCCCCAGCGGAGGAACGACCACGCGTCAGGGTGGCCGTCCCGCACAGCTGTTCCGAGCCGGCGGCGCGACTCTGCTCAACCCGCCGATGCTGCGCCCCGAAGTCTGACCCCCCGCACCGCCGCCTGCACCGCCCCCGGCGCCGTCCCAGGCACCGCCCACCGGTCAATCCGCACACGGGTATTCACCCGCGCCCATAGCGCGCACTCCGCCAACGGACTCGGCCGGGCGCGGTGCATTGCCGGTGAAACCATGACATGTCGCGTTATCTTTCCTGAGTGCATCCCCCATGCGTACGCGGGAGAAGCGATGATCCAGGCAATCGGGCTCACAAGCCTGCCTCGCCGTCACCAACTCAAGCCCGCTGTCGACGACCTCACCTTCGAGGCCCGTCCCGGCAGAGTCACCGTTCTCCACGGACCCGAAGGCTCGGGTAAGACAACTGCCCTGCGTCTCATGCTCCAGCTTCAGGCCGGGCGCGGAACGGCCCTCTTCCGGGGGCGTCCCGTACACCGCATCACGAACCTCGCCCGCGAAGTCGGCGTGCTGTTCGGCGAAGTGAACGGGCACCCAGGCCGCACCGCCCGCGGCCATCTGCGGATGCTCGCCGCTGCGGCGGGTGTCCCGGCCGGCCGAGCGGACGACGTACTCGACGTCGTCGGTCTCAGCGGCCTGGCCGACCAGCGGATGAGCACGTTCTCCCGCGGAATGGACCGACGCCTGGGCATGGCCTGCGCCTTGCTGGGAGATCCGCACACGCTGGTCCTCGACGAACCGGCAAACGGCCTGTCCCCTCGGGAGACCGCCTGGCTCTATTCACTGCTCCGGGGATACGCGCACCAGGGCGGTGCCGTCCTGGTCACTTCACACCTCTCCGAAGAGGCGGCCGAACTGGCCGACCGCGTCGTCAGCATCGACTTGGGCCGGCTGATCGCCGACCAGGGCGCCGCGGACTTCGTGCGTACCCGCCTCCGCCCGCGCGTCGCCGTGCGGACCCCGCATGCGGAACGCCTCGTCGCCGTACTCACGCAGGAGGGACGCAAGGCGGGCAAGGACCGCGACAACGGCCCCCTCAAGGTCGTACGCGAAGGAGGCACGAGAGTCTCGGTCTACGGCAGCAGCTGTGCCGAAGTCGGGGAGTGCGCCCACCGGAACGGCATCCTCGTCCATCAACTGACCGACGAGAGCGGGGACACCGGAGACGCGCACGCCCCTGGTCCACTCGACCGCGCCGACGGACGGGGGGCGTCCCGGAGCAAGGCCGCGCCCGTCTCCGCAGCCGCAGCGACCGCGTCGGCGCAAGCCGAGGCGGCAGCCGCCGATGACGCCGCCGCGCCCACCTCCGCTCCCGTGGCTTCGGAACCGGAAAGCGAGGGGACACCTGCCGAACCCGGACCCGGACCCGGACCCGGACCCGGACCCGGACCCGGACCCACAACGGACCCGGTACTCCTGGAACTCGAAGAGCTCGCGGAGCTCGAAGACCCGGCCACGGACGACGCCGCCGCGCCCGACTCCCGCCCCGGAACGGTGAGTTCGGAGCAGCAGCCGCACCCCGGATCCGACTTCCGGCACGACTCCGGACAGGACCCCGACGCCGACCCCGACTCCGACGCCGACCCCGACGCGGAGCCGGCGCCCGTGCTGGTCACGAGCTCTGCGGCTGCACCGGCGTCCGCCACGACCGCAGCCCCCGCCCTGCCCGAATCGGCGTACGCGAGAACCGCGTCCGGCGAAGACACGCCTCCGAACGGCCCGGACGCAAGTCCCGGTACGGATCCCGAGGCCGACTCGGAGACGATCGCCTCGGAGGCACCGACGGTCCGGCTCAGCGAGAGCCCTCTCGCCGCCCCGTCCAACGCCACCACCGCCCCCGCCCCCGGCATCGTGCTGAAGCCGCTGGCCGACCCGGACATCCGCGCCAGGTCCACCCCCGCCGAGTCCACCTCCCCCAACTCCGCCGAGTCCGCCAACTCCGCCTCTGCCAAGTCCACGTCCCCCTGGGCCCCGAGCCGCCCGCCCGCACGTGCCGCCGCCGAACTACCGCCGCAGCTGCACGCGATCGCGCGTCCCGGCCCTGCCGCCCCTCTGCGCTACGAGCTGTGCCGCCTGATCAGCATCCGCAGCACCTGGACCGCGATGGCCCTGACGCTGCTGGTGGCGCTCTGCGTCGGTCTCGTCATGGCGCGCACGGGCGCGGGACTTCCGTCCGGTTCGGGCGACTCCCTGACACCGGCCGTGCGCCTCCTGACGGGCTGGCCCGCGGGGGGCGTCTTCCTCCTGCCGCCCGCGGCCGTCGCTGCCGGGCTGCTGGGGGCCTTCGCCTTCGGTGAGGAGTTCCGCTATCCCGCGCTCGCGCCGGCCCGTTCGCCCGTACCGCGCCGTCTCAGCCTCCTCGCGGCCAAACTCGCCGTCTCGGCGACGCTGGCCCTGCTGCTCAGCGTCATGGTCGCGATCGTCAACGCAGCAGGCGTGACGCTGCTCTTCGGTTCCGAAGCCCTCGCGCTCCCCTCGGACACGACCCCTGTGGCCGACGGCTCGTGGCAACTGCATATCGCGGCCGTTTCCGCATTCGCGGTCGGCTGTGCCTGGGCGGGAGTTCTGGCTGCGGGAATCTTCCGGTCCGGCGCGGTGGGCACGGCGGTCGTGGTCATGGTTCCCCTGCTGCTCGCGCCAGTTGTACGGACGCTGCTCGGCGATGCCCCGGGTCCGGACCGTTCCGCCGGCGGACTTCCCGGACGTCTGGAAGCCGCATTGCTGGTGCCCTGGCCTCCGGGAACCGAACGCTGGGTGGCCGCCGTGCTGGAACTGGCCTCCCAACCGGTCGGCTCCGCACTGGCGTTGTCGCTGACGGTGCTGCTCGCCGGATACCTCGTCACCGTCCTGAACAGCAAGGTCAGATAGCGCCGCCGCGACACCTCAAGCCTCGTTTCGCAGGCAGCCCTTCCGCATCAACATGCCGCATATGACAAGGAGATGACCCCGGGGCAACGCCTTCTTTCCGATAAGGCGTCAATTGTCCCGAAGTCAGTGATCACCCTTTCGTGTGCTTTTCACCAAAGCCCTCAAGGCCGCCCGGAGGGCCGCCGACAAAGGATGCGTGACTACCCTTGCGCACTCCATGATGACCTCCGCTCGCTCCGCCGACTCCGGCCTCACCGGCCCGGGCGAACTCGACCGTTACGCGTATGCCGAGTCCTCCGGCACGGCACGCACGACCAGCAACGTCCCTGCCTGGCAAGGCTCCGAGGCCGACATCAACCGCGCCGGCCGGCGTGCGGCCGGCAGCCGCGGCCGCGGTCTGCACGGCCAACTCGTCCAGCAGCTCGGCCAGATGATCGTCTCCGGTGACCTGGGGGCCGACCGTCCCCTCGTCCCCGAGGAGATCGGCCACCGCTTCGAGGTCTCCCGCACCGTCGTCCGCGAATCCCTCCGCGTCCTTGAGGCGAAGGGGCTGGTCAGTGCCCGGCCCAACGTCGGTACCCGGGTGCGCCCCGTAAGTGACTGGAACCTGCTCGACCCCGACATCATCGAGTGGCGGGCCTTCGGTCCGCAGCGCGAGGACCAGCGCCGGGAGCTGCGTGAACTGCGAAGCACCATCGAGCCGTTGGCCGCGCGTCTCGCCGCCGGCCAGGTACGCGACGAGGTGCAGCAGCGCCTCGCGGACATGGTGGAGATCATGACGCACGCCGTCGGCCAGGGGGACACCCTGACCTTCTCCCGCGCGGACGCCGAGTTCCACGGCCAGCTTCTGCAGGCGGCCGGGAATCGCATGCTCGAACACCTCTCGGGCATCGTCTGCGCTGCCCTCCAGGTGTCCGGCGGCTCCGGTACGGGATGCGACGTCGCCACGGAGGCCTCGATCGCCCAGCACCAGCGGGTGGTCGACGCGCTCGCCTCCGGTGAGGGCGCCGCCGCCGAGTCGGCGATGCGGCACGTCCTCAGCGGCCGCCCCGACGCCGGGGCTCCCCCGGTCTCGCAGCCCGGAGTCGGGAGCGGCGGCTCCGCCTCGGGTGCGGCCGGTGCCGACCACGTGGTCCCCCCGCCGCGCGAGCACTGAGGCCGCGGCCGCAGAGCAGCGAGGGCCGCCCCGTGCCGACCGCAGGCGGGCGCATGGTGACGCCGGTCGCGTCCGGCAGGCCTCGTTCCGCTGCGGAATCGGATGCGCCGCCGAATTCCGGCGGCGCATCCGTTTCCGCCCTCGTGCATGCGGGGCAGCTTCCTGGGAGTGGCGTCCTTTTCGTCGACCTCTTTCCAGAATGTATGGAGAAGGGTGTGACCCGGGCCACGTGTATTGCCCGTAACGCTTCGCGTCACAGCGCGATGACTCAAGAGGTGACAGCCGAGGAGGGAATACGGCACCCGCAGCCGGTGCTCGTACAGGCGCTGTATCCCTTCCCAGCCGAACCCGCGCCGTCGGTTCATCCCCACCGGCGGTTTGCCGTTTCCATCGTTCCGAGAGGTTGTTCGTGTCGGCCAGCACATCCCGTACGCTCCCCGCGGAGATCGCCGAATCCGAATCTGTGGTGGCGCTCATCGAGCGGGGAAAGGCTGAGGGGCAGATCGGCGGCGACGACGTGCGTCGGGCCTTCGAGGCTGACCAGATTCCGCCAACCCAGTGGAAGAACGTACTGCGCAGCCTCAACCAGATCCTCGACGAGGAGGGTGTGACGCTGATGGTGAGTGCCGCAGAGGCCCCCAAGCGCACCCGTAAGAGCGTTGCGGCCAAGACTCCCGCCAAGCGCACCGCCACGAAGACGGTTCCGGCCAGGTCGGCGGCCGCGAAGAAGGCGGCCGGCAATCCGGAGACGGCGCCGGCGGAGGCCGACGCCGCGATCGCGGAGGACGTCGTCGACGTGAGTGCCGTCGAGGCGGTCGCCGCCGAGATGGCCGCCGAGCCGGTCAAGAAGGCCGTCGCCAAGAAGGCCACCGCGAAGAAGACGGCCAAGAAGGCGGCGGCGAAGAAGGCCGCTCCGAAGAAGACCGCCGCCAAGAAGTCCGTCGTCGACGAGATCCTCGAGGACGGCGACGAGTCGGCCGAGGAAGCACCGGCCAAGCCTGCGAACAAGCCCGGCGCCGACGACGGCCCCACGGCCGAGGTCAAGAACGAGAACGAGGGCTTCGTCCTCTCCGACGACGACGAGGACGACGCCCCGGCCCAGCAGGTCGCCGCAGCCGGCGCGACCGCCGACCCGGTCAAGGACTACCTCAAGCAGATCGGCAAGGTTCCCCTGCTCAACGCCGAGCAGGAGGTCGAGCTCGCGAAGCGTATCGAGGCTGGCCTGTTCGCCGAGGACAAGCTGGCACCCGCCACGGACAAGCTGGCACCCAAGCTCAAGCGCGAGCTGGAGATCATCGCCGAGGACGGCCGCCGCGCCAAGAACCACCTGCTGGAGGCCAACCTCCGCCTCGTGGTCTCCCTGGCCAAGCGCTACACGGGCCGCGGCATGCTCTTCCTGGACCTGATCCAGGAGGGCAACCTCGGTCTCATCCGCGCCGTCGAGAAGTTCGACTACACCAAGGGCTACAAGTTCTCGACGTACGCGACGTGGTGGATCCGGCAGGCGATCACGCGCGCGATGGCCGACCAGGCCCGCACCATCCGCATTCCGGTGCACATGGTCGAGGTCATCAACAAACTCGCCCGCGTGCAGCGGCAGATGCTCCAGGACCTTGGCCGCGAGCCCTCCCCGGAGGAGCTGGCCAAGGAGCTGGACATGACGCCGGAGAAGGTCGTCGAGGTCCAGAAGTACGGGCGTGAGCCGATCTCGCTGCACACGCCTCTCGGTGAGGACGGCGACAGCGAATTCGGCGACCTCATCGAGGACTCGGAAGCCGTCGTCCCCGCCGACGCCGTCAGCTTCACGCTCCTCCAGGAGCAGCTCCACTCGGTGCTGGACACGCTCAGCGAGCGTGAGGCGGGCGTGGTGTCGATGCGCTTCGGACTGACGGACGGTCAGCCCAAAACCCTCGACGAGATCGGCAAGGTGTACGGCGTCACGCGCGAGCGGATCCGTCAGATCGAGTCCAAGACGATGTCGAAGCTGCGCCACCCCTCCCGTTCCCAGGTCCTGCGCGACTACCTGGACTGAGGAGAGCAGCGGCGGTGCTCAGGACGCACAGGACGCCTGAGCACTACGCCTGAGACAGGCACCTGAGACAGGGGCCGGTGACCTTACCAAGGGTCACCGGCCCCTGCCGTGCGTAGGCACCTTCCCCTCAGGATGCGGAGCTGCTCCATCCGGATCACTCTTGATGGTCCGGAAGGCCTTCCCCGGGGCCGTCACCGCCAGGAGGCTGTATGCGTCCGCTGCGCGCTCTCCCGTTGCCCTCGCTGATACCCGCGCTGCTCGGCGTCCTGCTCGCGCTTCTGCCGGCGCCACAGGCCCAGGCGCGGGACCGGGCCGTGGTGGGCGGCCGCGCCGTGGACGCCGCGGAGCACCCGTGGGTGGTGGCGCTCGGCAGCCGTGACCGCTTCGGGGACGCCCGTTCCGGCCAGTTCTGCGGAGGGGCGCTCGTGGGGGCCCGTACGGTGATCACGGCCGCGCACTGCCTGAGCCGGGAGGTGCTGGGAGTCGCACATGGAGAGGTCGACGACCTGCACGTCATATCCGGGCGGAACGATCTCGGTGAGGACACCGGGCGCGAGGTGAAGGTGCGCAAGAAGTGGATCAACCCCGGCTACGACACCGGGACGAACACGGGCGACATCGCGGTACTCACTCTCGACGAGGCCATGCCCGAGGGCTCCACGATCGCGATGGCCGGCAGCGGCGACCGCGGCTACACCCCCGGCTCCGCGGCCGAGGTCTACGGCTGGGGCGACGTCAGCGGGAACGGCGACTACGCGCCGCAGCTGCGTGCCGCCGAGGTGGACATGCTGGAGGACTCGGCCTGTGCCCGTGCGTACCCGAGCCGCTCCGAAGGGGCCTTCGACAAGGAATCCATGGTGTGTGCGGGGGTCGCGCAGGGCGGCCGGGACGCCTGCCAGGGCGACAGCGGCGGACCGCTGGTGGCGCACGGAAAGGTCGTGGGGCTCGTGTCGTGGGGGGCCGGCTGCGGCGAGGAGGGGCGGCCCGGCGTCTACACCCGTGTCTCGGCCGTGGCGGGCCTCGTCCGCGAACACAGCGGATGAACACATCCATCGGGGGTTGTTCGCTGATAGCGGAAGGGCGGAGTCTCAAGCCCGCAACGGAGCCCGCGCCCGCTCGCCCCGGCCTTTTTGCGGGCCCGGCGGGACCCGGCCCGGGATATGGACCTGGATATGGACCCGGACATGAAAGGGCGGCCACCCGGTGTCACCGGATGACCGCCCTCCGATTCCGGCCTTCAGCCGGTCCGAGCTCGTCGGTTCGGGACGTCTTGTCAGGTCAGGACACTCAGCCCTCGCCGGCCTCACTGCCGGCAGGAGCGGTGAGCTTCTCCGTCTCGTCCTGTATCTCCGCGGCGATCTTCTTGAGCTCCGGCTCGAACTTACGCCCGTGGTGTGCGCAGAACAGCAGCTCTCCGCCGCTGAGCAGTACGACGCGCAGGTAGGCCTGGGCGTTGCAGCGGTCGCAGCGGTCGGCGGCCGTCAACGGAGTCGCGGGGGTCAGAACAGTAGTCACGTCGCCTCTTCTCTAGCTCGACGAGCTGTCGTACCAGGGTCAACATCCAACCAGGTCGAAAACGTTCCCGCTGTCGACCGATCCTCGAAGATTTCTCCCCGGGGCGGCTGCATGTTGCCGGGTGGCGGCGAATGAGCCGTATTGCGTGGATTGCTTCGTGGTCAGGGTGCTTGGTTGCTGTTGTCCAGTTGTTTGTCTGTGCAGTGTTCCCGTGTTGAAGGGGACGTGCCCGGAGCCTAAATGGTTCATGCGCCAAAGGGAACGTGATGTGTGCGTCACCCCATCGTGTTATCGAACGTACGAACGAGATTCGGCTACCATGTATGCCTTCATGGGTGGCGCGGCACGCCCTGTCCTGCAGTCTCGGTACCCTCTGACGCGGCAACCAGCCACCACAAGCAGAATTCAGCGAGGAGCGAACCGCGTGACCGCCGACTCTTCCCTGGCCTCCGGCAGGGGGAACACCAAGCCGTCCACCGCGCTGCTCGCCGGGGCAGACAGGGACGGCGGCACGAACTACACCGCGCGGCACCTGCTCGTCCTGGAGGGGCTCGAAGCGGTGCGCAAGCGCCCCGGCATGTACATCGGATCCACGGACAGCCGCGGTCTCATGCACTGCCTGTGGGAGATCATCGACAATTCCGTCGACGAGGCCCTGGGCGGGCACTGCGACCGGATCGAGATCGTCCTGTACGAGGACGGCTCGGTGGAGATCCGTGACAACGGCCGTGGCATCCCCGTCGACGTCGAGCCCAAGACCGGGCTGTCCGGCGTCGAGGTCGTGATGACGAAGCTGCACGCGGGCGGGAAGTTCGGCGGCGGCTCCTACGCGGCCTCGGGCGGCCTGCACGGAGTGGGCGCCTCCGTCGTCAACGCGCTCTCCTCCCGGCTGGACATCGAGGTCGACCGCGGCAGCCGTACGCACTCCATCAGCTTCCGCCGCGGCGTTCCCGGCATCTTCACCGAGTCCGGCCCGGACGCCCCCTTCGATCCCGCGAGCGGGCTGCGCAAGGGCAAGAAGCTGCCGAAGAGCCGCACCGGTACGCGCGTGCGCTACTGGGCGGACCGGCAGATCTTCCTCAAGGACGCGAGGCTCTCCCTGGAGACGCTGCACGGGCGCGCCCGGCAGACCGCGTTCCTCGTACCGGGACTCACGCTGATCGTGCGGGACGAGCGGAGACTGGACGGGCAGGACGTCTCGGAGGAGATCTTCCGCTACGACGGCGGCATCAGCGAGTTCTGCGAGTACCTGGCGCAGGACAAGCCCGTCAGCGACGTGCTGCGCCTGCAGGGGAAGGGCCAGTTCAAGGAGACGGTGCCGGTCCTCGACGACCGCGGCCACATGATCCCCACTGAGGTCCAGCGCGAACTGGTCGTCGACATCGCGCTCCGCTGGGGCACGGGCTACGACTCCACCCTGAAGTCCTTCGTCAACATCATCGCCACTCCCAAGGGCGGCACCCACGTCTCCGGATTCGAGCGGTCCGTGGCCAAGACCGTCAACGAGGCGCTGCGCTCCACGAAGATCCTGCGGGTCGCCGAGGACGACGTATCCAAGGACGACGCGATGGAGGGCCTCACCGCGGTGGTGACCGTGCGGCTGGCCGAGCCCCAGTTCGAGGGTCAGACGAAGGAGGTGCTGGGCACCTCGGCGGCCTCCCGCATCGTCGCGCAGGTCGTGAGCACGGAGCTCAAGAACTTCCTGACCTCGACCAAGAGGGACGCCAAGCAGCAGGCGCGTGCCGTGCTGGAGAAGATCGCCGCGGCGGCCCGTACGCGCATCGCCGCGCGTCAGCACAAGGAGGCGCAGCGGCGGAAGACTGCACTGGAATCGTCCTCGCTGCCCGCCAAGCTGGCCGATTGCCGCAGTGACGACGTCGACCGCAGCGAACTGTTCATCGTCGAGGGCGACTCGGCGCTGGGCACCGCCAAACTGGCCCGCAATTCCGAGTTCCAGGCACTGCTGCCGATCCGCGGCAAGATCCTCAATGTCCAGAAGTCCTCTGTCTCGGACATGCTGAAGAACGCGGAATGCGGATCGATCATCCAGGTGATAGGAGCCGGGTCCGGGCGGACCTTCGACATCGACCAGGCGCGGTACGGCAAGGTCATCTTCCTCGCCGACGCGGACGTGGACGGCGCGCACATCCGCATCCTGCTGCTCACCCTCTTCCAGCGCTACATGCGGCCGATGATCGAGGAGGGCCGTGTCTTCTCGGCGGTGCCCCCGCTGCACCGGATCGAACTGGTCAGTCCCAAGAAGGGGCAGGAGAAGTACATCTACACCTACTCCGACAACGAGCTGCGGCAGACGCTGCTCGAACTGGAGCGCACCAAGGTGCGGTACAAGGACTCGATCCAGCGGTACAAGGGCCTCGGTGAGATGGACGCCGGGCAGCTCGCGGAGACCACCATGGATCCGCGTCACCGCACGCTGCGCCGTATCAACATCAGCGATCTGGAGGCGGCGGAGACGGCCTTCGATCTGCTGATGGGCAGCGAGGTCGCACCCCGCAGGGAGTTCATCAGCTCCTCCGCGGCGACGCTGGACCGCGCACGTATCGACGTCTGAGACGCGGCTCCGGCGCCCGCCCGGAGAGGGCGCCGGAGAGTGCGATCGTGTCGTGGTCATATACGGCTACCCGGTAAGTCACCTGAAGGGGTGAACAGTCCGGGATGCCCCATCCGTGATCTTCTGTGCGTGCCCATCCTTGGGCCATGCGCACCGATGATCCCTGGTACGACGCCGTGGCCTCCGGCTGGAGTGACCACGACGCACCGCTCGCTGCGGGCACCACGGCCGCGGTCCGGTTCCCTGGCCGTGAGCAGTGCACAGGTTCAGGCGCCGGGGGCGTCACCGGAGGCGGTGACTCCGCAGAGTCCGCAGAGTCCGCAGAGCCTGAAGCATCCCCGGGATTCGGTGACTTGCCCGGCCGTGACGCGCAGGTCCGTGGCGCGCAGACGCGCGATGCGCACGCTGCCGTCTATCTCGCGGTTCAGCGCAGCGACGCCTTCCAGCAGGTGCGGCGGCGTTACCGGCGCTTCGTGCTGCCCGTCAGCGTGGCGTTCCTGGCCTGGTATCTCGCCTACGTCGTCACCGCGACCGCCGCGCCGGAGCTGATGGCCCGCCCCGTGGCCGGTGTGTTCAACGTGGCCATGGCCGCCGGCCTCGCGCAGTTCGCCAGCACCTTCCTGCTGACGTGGGCGTACGTGCGTCACGCACGGCTGCGGCGGGACGCGCTCGCGCTCGAACTCCGCTGGGAGACACAGGACATGACCCGTGCGCACGTCGGCGCCCCCGCCCCCCGTACCGCCTGGGAGAACCTGCGTTGACCGGCACTCATCAGACTCTGACGCTGGTGCTCTTCAGCGCCGTCATCGCCGTCACCCTGGCCATCACCACCTGGGCGGGCCGCCGACGACAGGGCTCGCCGGAGGAGTTCTACGCGGGCGGACGCCTCTTCAGCCCGATGGAGAACGGCTTCGCCATCGCCGGCGACTACATGTCGGCCGCTTCGTTCCTCGGAATCTCCGGTCTCATCGCTCTCTACGGCTACGACGGCATGCTCTATGCGGTCGGCTTCCTGGTCGCGTGGCTGGTGGTGCTGCTTCTCGTCGCCGAACTCGTCCGCAACTGCGGTCGGTTCACGCTGGCGGACGTCGTCACCGCACGGCTGCGCGAGCGCCCGGTCCGTATCGCCTCGGGCGTCTCGTGCGTGACCGTCTCCGTGCTCTACCTCGTCGCGCAGATGGTCGGTGCGGGCAGTCTCGTGGCGCTGCTGCTGGGAGGTGCGAGCGGTGCGGCGCGTTCCTGGACGGTGGTGGGGGTGGGCGCGCTCATGGTCGTCTACGTCTCGTGCGGCGGCATGCGTGCGACCACGTGGATTCAGATCGTGAAGGCGGTGCTGCTGCTGGGCGGAGCCGTCACGCTGACGGTGCTGGTGCTGACGCGTTTCGGCGGCGACCTGGGCGCGTTGCTGAGCGGTGCCGCCGAACGCAGCGGCCACGGACGGGACTTCCTCGCGCCCGGGCTGCGCTACGGCGGCGAGTGGACACACCGGCTGGACTTCATCAGCCTCGGCCTCGCGCTCGTACTGGGGACGGCGGGGCTGCCGCACATCCTCTCCCGCTTCTACACCGTGCCCACGGCGCGTGCCGCGCGCCGCTCCGTCGTCTGGTCGATCGGGCTGATCGGCGCCTTCTACCTGATGACGATCGTGCTCGGGTTCGGGGCCGCGGCCCTGCTGGGCAGCGGCGCCCTGCGCGGTTCCGATGCGGCGGGGAACACGGCGGTGCCGCTGCTGTCGCTGGAGCTGGGAGGGGGAGCCGGGTCGACTGGAGGCGCGGTGCTGTTCGCAGTCGTCGCGGCGGTCGCCTTCGCCACGATCCTCGCCGTCGTCGCGGGGATCACGCTCGCCTCGTCCGCGTCGGTCGCCCACGATCTCTACGCCTCGCTGAGCAAGCGCGGTGCGCGCGGGGAGGTGGGTGTCGCCCGGGTCGCCGCCGTCGGGGTCGGCGTCGCCGCGATCGGGCTCGGGCTTCTCGCTCAGCATCTCAACGTCGCGTTCCTGGTCGGTCTGGCGTTCGCCGTCGCCGCCGCCGCGAATCTGCCGGTGCTGCTCTATGCCCTGTTCTGGCGCCGGTTCACCACCAAGGGAGCGGTCTGGTCGGTGTACGGCGGGCTGGTCCCGGCTCTCGTGCTCGTGGTGCTCTCGCCGGTCGTCTCGGGCGGGCCGGACGCCCTCTTCCCCCAACTGGACTTCGCCGTCTTCCCGTTGGAGAACCCCGGGGTGGTCGCTATTCCGCTCGGGTTCTTCTTCGGGTGGCTCGGCACCGTCACGTCGCGGGAGGTGGCGGACGACGCCAGGCACGCGGAGACCGAGGTGCGTTCGCTGACGGGAGCCGGAGCCGTGTGACGCCGCACGGCCGGGCTTGGCCGGCTTGGCGTGGGCGCGGTCGGGCACGGTGCGTGCGCGCGTGTGCCGGTGGATGCGGCCAAGTTGTGAAGGCGAGGGCCGAGATAGGTCCGGACCTATTGACATCGGTGTCGCGGCGCCGGAGATTGTCTTCAAGAGATGACGGCATGCCCATCGATGCGGTCCGCCTCCCCCTGCTACTGCCGGGCCAACTGCCGTTCGCCTCGCAGCCGTTCACCGGGGCGCGGCTCGTCCTTCGGACTGCCGGAGCGCGACCCGGCCGCCCCAGCGACCGGGACCTTCTGGGCCGCCGCGTGTGGCCCCTCCCCACAGGAAGGCACCGCTCGATGAGATCCAAGACATCCCTGACGGCCGGGCTGTTCGCCGCACTCGTCCTGGCCGCGACCCCGCTGCTGACGACATCCGCGAACGCCGCCGTACCTCCCACCGGCGGGCACTCGGCCAAGGCCGCGGAGTTCGGCGACGACTTCGACGGGCCGGCCGGGAGCCCCGTCGACGGATCGAAGTGGCAGCTGGAGACCGGCGACAACGTCAGCAACCACGAGCGCCAGTACTACACATCCGGAACGGACAACGCGGCGCTGGACGGCAACGGGAACCTCGTCATCACCGCCAAGAAGGAGAACCCGGGCAACTACAGCTGCTGGTACGGGCCGTGCGAGTACACCTCTGCGCGGCTCAACACGGCGAAGACCTTCACCACCACATACGGGCACGCCGAAGCCCGCATGAAGGTCCCCCAGGGGCAGGGCATGTGGCCCGCGTTCTGGATGCTGGGTGAGGACATCGGCAGCACGGGCTGGCCCGGCTGCGGCGAGATCGACATCATGGAGAACATCGGATCCGAACCGAGCACGGTGCACGGCACGATCCACGGGCCCGGGTATTCCGGAGGAGAAGGCATCGGCGCCGGCTACTCCCTGCCGGACGGGCAGAAGTTCTCCGACGACTTCCACACCTTCGCCGTCGACTGGTCACCGGAGAAGATCACTTGGTCGGTCGACGGCAACGAATACCAGACCCGCACGCCTGCCGACCTGGGCGGCGACCGCTGGGTCTTCGACCACCCCTTCTTCATGATCCTCAACCTCGCAGTCGGCGGCTACTGGCCGGGTGACCCTGACGGCAGCACCACCTTCCCGCAGCAGCTCGTCGTCGACTACGTCCGCGTGACCGGCGGCAACTGACACCTGTCAGTCGGCACCTGTCAGTCGGCACCTGACAGGGCGACTGGCAGGGCGACTGACAGGTGCCGTGCGGATGCTGCCGACCGTGGCACGAGTCTCCGGGCCGGCGTTGCCGGGCGCCGGTCCGGACTCCGGCGGGCTCACACCGGTGCGCCCGCCGGATGCAGCGCCTGCGGCAGTACCACCGTGAACTCCGCGCCTCCGCAGGCCGCTTCGCCGACCTGTGCCGTGCCGCCGTGGCGCTCCGCGAGCCGGCGAACAAGCGCCAGGCCCAGCCCCCGCTGACGGTGCGGGGGCGGGTCCTTTGTCGACCACCCCTCGGCGAAGACCAGCTCACGCTGGCCGGAAGGGATTCCGGGGCCGCTGTCGGTCACCCTGAGGACGATGCCGGTGCCGCCGTCCTCGTCTTCGGCCGGGGCTTCGGCCCCGGGTTCAGGCTCGGCCTCGGCTTCGCATTCGTCGAGGTCCTTTCCCCGGGCGTCAGCCTTGTCGGCGTCGGCGATCTCCGCGACCGAGACGGGCTCCGTGTGGAGCTCCACCTCGACCAGGGCGTCCGCCGAACCCGCCGCCGCGTCCAGCGCGTTGTCGACGAGGTTCCCCAGCACGGTGGCCAGTTCACGGGGGTCGACCAGCCGGTCGGGCAGACGCGTGTCAGATGTGAGGCGCAGAGCGACCCCGCGCTCGGCGGCCACCGTCGCCTTCCCCACCAGCAGCGCGGCCAGCAGTGGGTCCTCAACGCGCTCGGCGATCTGCTCCGCCGTGGCCCGCTGCACACCGACGGCCTCGCTGAGATACGCGGCAGCCTCCTCGTACTGCTCCAGCTGAAGCAGCCCCAGCAGCAGGTGCATCCGGTTGGCGTGCTCGTGGTCCTGCGCGCGCAGGGCGTCGATCAGGCCGCGGGAACCGTCGAGTTCGCGGCCGAGCAGTTCCAGCTCCGTACGGTCGCGGAAGGTGGCCACCGCGCCCCCGTCGTCCGTGGGCATGCGGTTGGCGACGAGCACCCTGCCGCCGCTGACGGTGAGCAGATCCGCGCCGGTGACGCTGCCGCACAGCACGTCCGCGGTGCGTCCGGGCCCGAGCACCTCTGCCAGCGGCCGGCCGGTGTCCTCGGGACGCAGCTCCAGCAGCCGCTGTGCCTCGTCGTTGACCAGCCTGATCCTGCCGTCCGCGTCGAGGGCGACGACGCCCTCGCGGATGCCGTGCAGCATCGCCTCCCGCTCGTCCAGGAGGGAGGAGATGTCGGAGAAGGCCAGGTCGTGGGTCTGCCGCTGCAGTCTGCGGGAGACGAGCAGGGAGGCGAGGACGCCGACGGCGAGCGCCCCGCCCGCGTACGCGAGCAGCTCCGGCACCGCTTCGAGGAACCGCTCACGTACACCGTCGTACGCGATGCCGACGGAGACCGCCCCGATCACCTCGCCGTGCTCGTCGCGCAGCGGTACCTTGCCGCGGGCGGAGCGGCCCAGGGTGCCCTCGTCGATATGGCGCACCTCGTGTCCGGCGAGTGCGGCGCCCGGATCGGTGGAGACGTGCCGTCCGACCCGGCGCGGCTCGGGGTGCGACCAGCGGATACCGCGGGTGTCCAGCACCACGACGTAGCCGGCCCCGGTGGCCTTGCGTATCTGCTCGGCCCGCCGCTGGACGGGGCCGTGGGGGGTGGGGCCGGGCCCGGTGGTGAGGCCGTGCGCGAATTCGGGCCGGGCGGCGGTCGTCTGCGCGATGGCCAGGGCACGGTCCATCGCTCGCTCGTCCAGCTCGTCGCTGAGGGGAGCCAGGAAGAAGCCCGTGACCAGGGCGGTGACGCCGGTGGCGAGCGCCAGCTGCATCAGCAGCACCTGGGCGAAGACCCGCTGCGGCCAGCGGACACGGCCGAGGGACGCGGACAGGCGCCGCCGGCCCGACGGTGCTGCTGTCGGCGTCCCCGGCGGCGTTCCCTGTGGCGTTCCCTGTGGCGACTCGGCCGGCGACTCCGGTGAGGCAGCCGCTCCGCTGCCTGGGACGGCACCGGAAAGCGCTCCGGCGCCGGCTCCGGTGCGGGGCTCGGGGGTGGAAGCTTCGAATGGAGCGGTCACGGAGACCTCGGTGCTCTGCGGGACGGAGAATCGGGGGCGGGGACGGCCGCGGGGCAGGCAGGGCGGGAGGGGGGCATGCCCTGTGAGGACCGTAACCGGTCGGTGGAGCTGTGCGCTGTGACGTGCGGCATCGCCGCGTACGATCGGCAGCCGCCCCGTACCTCGCACACCTCGGAGGATCACTCGTGGCCCGTCCACGGCGCGTACCGGTCATCGTCCTGGCGGGCTTCCTCGGCTCGGGCAAGACCACCCTGCTCAACTACCTGCTGCGGCACAGCGGCGGCACCCGCGTCGGCGCGGTCGTCAACGACTTCGGCAGCATCGAGATCGACGCCATGACGGTGGCCGGTCAGGCCGACTCGACGGTCCCACTCGGCGACGGATGCCTGTGCTGTGCGGTGGACACGAGCGACATGGACGTGGTGCTGGACCGGCTCGCGCACCCGTCGGCAGGCATGGACGTGATCGTCGTGGAAGCCAGCGGTCTGGCGGAACCCGAGACCGTGATCCGCATGATCCTCGCCTCCGGAAGCGAGCACATCGTCTACGGCGGGCTCGTCGAGGTCGTCGACGGTGCCGAGTTCGAGCACGTCCGTACGCGCCATCCAGAGCTGGAGCGGCATGTGCGGGCCGCCGACCTCGTGGTGCTGGGCAAGGCGGACCGGGTGGGCGAGCGGGAACTGCGCCGGCTGCGGACGACGCTGGAGAGGATCGCCCCCGGGAGACCCGTCGTGCCCGCCGCACACGGGCGGATCGATCCCGCGCTGCTCTTCGACCCCGTGCACCGGCCGCGCCCGCCCGTCGAGCAGCTCTCCTTCGACGTTCTGTGGCGGGAGACGGACGACGAGGCCGACGACGACGCCGCGGAGCCGGGTGCGGGCGAATGCCGGGGTGACGAACGGGGCGAGGGCAGGGGCGCGGACCACTCCGGTCATCTGCACGCGGCGTACGAGAGCGTCGAGTTCACGTCGGCGAAGCCCTTGGATCCCAGGCGCTTCCTGGGCTTCCTGGACAGCCGCCCGTCAGGCCTCTACCGGATCAAGGGCTTCGTCGACTTCGGGACGGCCGACCCCGTGAACAGATACACCGTGCACGCCGTAGGCGGATTCCTCCGCTTCGCACCCTCGCGGCGGCGGACGGGCGAAGAGGGCCTGACGCAGCTCGTGCTGATCGGCGCCGGGACCGATGGCGAGGCGCTGCGCAAGGAACTTACGGGGTGCGTCGTCACCGACGACTCCGGCCCGCGGGACCCGCACGCGATGTGGGGCGTACTGCGGTACGTGGAGGCCGTCGACGACGGACCGGACGGCCCCGATGCCGAAGTGCCCGCCGCCGAGGCCGAGTTCGACGCCGAGTTCGACGCCGAGTCGGACACCGGCCTCGACGACGCGGGCTTCGCCACCGGCCCCGGCGCGGAGCACTGACCGACCCGCTGCGCCCGACTGCCGGCCGTGCGCACCTTGCACCCGGCCGCGCCCTGTCCCGCAGGGCGCGGCGCTCGTCCCGTCCGCCCCGGCGCGGCCCCTACACGGGCCCCGCCACCACGGCGACCGGCTTCTTCAGCGGCACCCCTGAACCGTCCCTGCGCGGATCCATCTCGGGCAGCTCCGCCGGAGTGCCGTTCTGCGCCGCGGCCTTGGCCGGAACGGGCCCCGCCCACGCCAGGGTCAGCGAGTCCTCGCCCTTCAGGAACCGCTGGCAGCGCACACCCCCCGTCGCGCGCCCCTTCCTCGGGAACTGGTCGAACGGCGTGAGCTTGGCCGTACTGATCGAGTCGTCCAGCGTGCCGTGCGATCCGGAGAGCGTGAAGACCGCCGCGTCCACGGCCGGATCGATGGCGGTGAAGGAGATCACCTTCGCCTCGCCCGTGAGCTTGATGCCGGCCATGCCGCCCGCCGCACGCCCTTGCGGCCTGACCTGGTTCGCCGCGTAGCGGAGCAACTGCGCCTCGTCGGTGATGAAGACCAGGTCCTCCTCGCCCGTACGAAGCTCCGCGCCGCCCACGACGCGGTCCCCCTCGCGGAGCGAGATGACCTCCAACTCCTCCTTGTGCGACGGGTAGTCGGGGACGACCCGCTTCACCACGCCCGCCTCGGTGCCCAGCGCGAGGCCGGGCGAGGACTCGTCCAGCGTGGTCAGACAGATCACGCGCTCCTCGTCCTCCAGGGTCAGGAACTCCGAAATCTGTGCGCCGCCCGCCAGGTTGGGCGCCGTCGCCGACTCCGGAAGCTGCGGCAGGTCGACGACGGGGAGCCGCAGCAGCCGCCCCGCCGAGGTGACGACGCCGATCTCGCTGCGCGTCGTCGCGGGCACGGCGGAGACGATCACGTCGTGCTTGGCGCGCTTCGCCTCCTGGGCGAAGGCCGGTTCGCCGTTGACCGTACGGGCGAGCAGCCCCGTCGAGGACATCAGCACCCGGCACGGATCGTCGGCGACCTCCAGCGGTACGGACGCGACGGGAGCGCCGGCCGACTCCAGCAGCTCGGTGCGGCGCGGCGTGGCGTACTTCTTCGCCACCTGGGCGAGTTCGCCCGAGACGAGCTTGCGCAGCTCCGCGTCGGAGTCGAGGATCCGGGTCAGCTCCTCGATCTCCGCACGCAGCCGGTCGCGTTCGCTCTCGAGCTCGATGCGGTCGAACTTGGTCAGGCGGCGCAGCGGAGTGTCCAGGATGTACTGCGTCTGCACGTCGCTGAGGCCGAAGCGGGCGATGAGCGACTCCTTGGCCTGTGCCGCGTTCTCACTCGACCGGATGATCCTGATGACCTCGTCGATGTCGACGAGCGCCACCAGCAGGCCCTCGACCAGGTGCAGCCTGTCGCGCCGCTTGCCGCGCCGGAATTCGCTGCGCCTGCGGACCACCGTGAAGCGGTGGTCGACGTAGACCTCCAGCAGCTCCTTCAGGCCGAGCGTGAGCGGCTGGCCGTCCACCAGCGCCACGTTGTTGATGCCGAAGGACTCCTCCATGGGCGTCAGCTTGTAGAGCTGCTCCAGGACGGCCTCCGGATTGAAGCCGTTCTTCACCTCGATGACCAGACGCAGCCCGTGCGCCCGGTCGGTGAGGTCCTTCACGTCCGCGATGCCCTGCAGGCGCTTGGAGTTGACCAGGTCCTTGATCTTGGAGATGACCTTCTCCGGGCCGACGGTGAAAGGCAGCTCCGTCACGACCAGGCCCTTGCGGCGCGGTGTGACCTGCTCGACGGCGACCGTCGCGCGCATCTTGAAGCTGCCGCGGCCGCTCGCGTATGCGTCCTTGATGCCGTCCATGCCGACGATCCGCCCGCCCGTGGGCAGGTCCGGGCCCGGCACATGGCGCATCAGCGTCTCGAGGTCGGCGCCCGGGTGCTTGATCAAGTGCCGGGCGGCGGCGATGACTTCGCCGAGGTTGTGCGGAGCCATGTTCGTCGCCATGCCGACGGCGATGCCGGAGGAGCCGTTGACGAGCAGGTTGGGGTAGGCGGCCGGCAGGGCGCCGGGCTCCTGCTCGCTGCCGTCGTAGTTGGCGGCGAAGTCGACCGTGTCCTCGTCGATCGACTCGACCATCAGGCCCGCGGCGGGTGCGGCCCGGCACTCCGTGTACCGCATCGCGGCGGGCGGGTCGTCGTTGCCCAGCGAGCCGAAGTTGCCGTGGCCGTCGACCAGCGGCAGCCGCATGGAGAACGGCTGGGCCATGCGCACCAGCGCGTCGTAGATCGCGGAGTCGCCGTGGGGGTGGAGCTTGCCCATCACCTCGCCGACGACCCGGGCGCACTTGACGTAACTGCGGTCGGGACGCAGGCCCATCTCGTGCATCTGGTAGAGGATGCGCCGCTGCACGGGCTTCATCCCGTCGCGGGCGTCGGGCAGCGCCCGCGAGTAGATGACCGAGTAGGCGTACTCCAGGAAGGAGCCCTGCATCTCGTCGACGACGTCGATGTCGAGGATCCGTTCCTCGAAATCGTCCGGCTGTGTCTTCGTACTGCGGGGGGCCATCGCGGCTGCGGCTCCTTCTGTGCATTCCGCGCCGGCGGCCCGGGGCGGGACCCGGCCGGTGCGGAGGCGGCTCTGACGCGGACCATTGTGGACCGCGGCGCTGACAACCGGTTCCCCGACCCGGCGGTCGGGGCCGGTCCGTGCCGTTCCCCGCCGCTCGCGCGGGGAATGACGGGGACCGAGCCCGGTACACGGGCGTACGGTACGGGAACTTCGCACGCGCTCGGGCCGGTTGCATAGGGTGACAGGACCGCTTGCGCACGTACACGCATCTGACGCGATCGAAGGGACTCCATGCCCATGGGTCACACTGCCACGCCCCCGCCGGCCACCGGCGGGCTGACAGCGACTGAGCACCGGCTGGCCAACGGCCTGCGCGTGGTGCTCTCCGAGGACCATCTCACTCCGGTCGCAGCGGTCTGTCTCTGGTACGACGTCGGTTCCCGGCACGAGGTCGCCGGCCGCACCGGGCTCGCCCACCTCTTCGAGCACCTGATGTTCCAGGGCTCCGCGCAGGTGCAGGGCAACGGGCACTTCGAGCTGGTGCAGGGCGCCGGCGGCTCGCTCAACGGCTCCACGAGCTTCGAGCGTACGAACTACTACGAGACCATGCCCGCCCACGAGTTGGAGCTCGCGCTCTGGCTGGAGGCGGACCGCATGGGCTCCCTGCTGACCGCCCTGGACGACGAGTCCATGGAGAACCAGCGCGACGTGGTCAAGAACGAGCGCCGCCAGCGCTACGACAACGTGCCCTACGGCACCGCGTTCGAGAAGCTCACGGCCATGGCCTACCCGGAGGGCCACCCGTACCACCACACCCCGATCGGCTCGATGGCCGACCTGGACGCGGCATCGCTGGAGGACGCCCGGGAGTTCTTCCGTACGTACTACGCGCCGAACAACGCCGTGCTGACCGTCGTCGGCGACATCGACACGGAGCGGACACTCGGCTGGATCGAGAAGTACTTCGGCTCCGTCCCGGGCCACGAGGGCAAGAAGCCGCCGCGGGACGGCACTCTGCCGGACGTCATCGGCGAGCAGATGCGCGAGATCGTCGAAGAGGAGGTGCCGTCCCGGGCGTTGATGGCCGCCTACCGGCTGCCGCACGACGGCACGCGCGAGTGCGACGCCGCGGACCTGGCGCTGACCGCGCTCGGCGGCGGCGAGTCCTCCCGCATCAACAAGCGCCTGGTGCGCCGCGACAGGCTCGCGGTCGGCGCCGGGTTCGGGCTGCTGCGGCTCGCGGGTGCGCCCTCCCTCGGCTGGCTGGACGTCAAGGCGTCCGGCGGCGTCGAGGTGACCGAGATCGAGGCGGCCGTCGACGACGAGCTGCGGCGTTTCGCGGAGGAGGGCCCGACGCCGGAGGAGATGGAGCGCGCCCAGGCCCAGTTGGAGCGCGAGTGGCTCGACAGGCTCGCCACCGTGGGCGGCCGCGCCGACGAACTCTGCCGCTACGCGGTGCTGTTCGGCGACCCCCAGCTCGCCCTGACCGCCGTGCAGCGCGTCCTGGACATCACCGCTGAGGAGGTGCGCGAGGTGGCCGCCGCGCAGCTACGTCCGGACAACCGTGCGGTGCTCGTGTACGAGCCCACCGAGCCCACCGAGCAGGCCGCCGCCGGCGACGACGAGACCCACGAGACCGAGGAGCCCGGCCAGTGAGCGACGCCCCGAACCCGCAGACCGCCCCGGCAGGCACCTCACAGGCGCAGGGCAGGCAGATGGAGTTCCACCCGCGGCCCAGCGGCGGTCAGCCCAAGCCCTGGGCCTTCCCCGCACCGGACCGCGGCGTGCTCGGCAACGGGCTCACGGTGCTGCGCTGTCACCGCCCGGGCCAGCAGGTCGTCGCCGTCGAAGTCACGCTGCAGGCGCCGCTGGACGCCGAGCCGGCCGGCCTCGACGGCGTGGCGACGATCATGGCTCGCGCCTTCTCCGAGGGCACGGACAAGCTCGACGCCGAGGCCTTCGCCGACGAGCTGGAGAGCTGCGGAGCCTCCATCGACGCATACGCCGACCACGCGGCCGTGCGCGCCTCGCTGGAGGTTCCCGCCTCCCGGCTGCGCAAGGCGCTCGGCCTGTTCGCCGACGCGCTGCGCGCACCCGCCTTCCCGGAGAGCGAGATCGAACGTCTCGTCGGCAACCGCCTGGACGAGATCCCGCACGAGCTGGCCAACCCGACGCGGCGTGCCGCCAAGGAGCTCGCGAAGGAGCTGTATCCGGCCACCGCCCGGATGTCCCGTCCGCGGCAGGGCACGGAGGAGACGGTCGCCCGTATCGACGCGGCGGCGGTCCGCGCCTTCTACGACGCGCACGTACGGCCCGCCACGGCCACCGCCGTCGTGGTCGGCGACCTTGAGGGCGTCGACCTGGACGCGGTGCTGACCGACACCCTGGGCGCCTGGACGGGGCCGGCGGCCGAGCCGCGGCAGGCGGCCCCCATCACCGCCGACGACACCGGGCGCGTGATCATCGTCGACCGTCCGGGCGCGGTGCAGACGCAGCTGCTGATCGGCCGCATCGGGCCCGACCGGCACGACCGCGTCTGGCCTGCGCAGGTCCTGGGCACGTACTGCCTGGGCGGCACCCTCACCTCCCGGCTGGACCGCGTGCTGCGCGAGGAGAAGGGCTACACCTACGGTGTGCGCGCCTTCGGGCAGGTCCTGCGCTCCACCGCCGAGGGCACGGGCGCGGCGCTGCTGGCGGTCTCCGGCTCGGTCGCCACGGACGTCACCGGCCCGGCCCTCGCCGATCTCTGGCACGTGCTGCGCACCCTTGCCGCCGAGGGGCTCACGGACGACGAGCGCGACGTCGCCGTGCAGAACCTGGTGGGCGTCGCACCGCTGAAGTACGAGACGGCTGCCGCCGTCGCCGACACCCTCGCGGAGCAGGTCGAGCAGCAACTACCCGACGACTACCAGGCGAACGTCTACGCGGAGCTGGCCCGTACCGGCACGGTCGAGGCCACGGCCGCCGTCGTGGCGGCCTTCCCGCCGGACAGGCTGGTGACGGTGCTCGTCGGCGACGCCTCCCAGATCGCCGATCCCGTACGGGAGTTGGGGATCGGCGAGGTCAAGGTGGTGACCGGCGGCTGAGAGAGCCGCCCGGCTCAAACGCCGCCAGGACGGTGCGGCCAAGAACACCGCCAGCACCGCCAACACCGCCAACACAGCCAGGAACACGGCCAGGAACAGGCGCCCCGGTTCACACAGAGCGTGAACCGGGGCGCTGTGCTGTCCCGCCGAATGGCCGGTGAGAGACGGTCCTTATGTCCGGACTGGGAGGAAGTGCCCCGGTCCGTAGTGTGGGCTGTGCGACAAATCAAGGGTTTGGTTTGGCCGTTGGCAGATGTCCCGTTTAGCGTCGATCCGGCTGTTCGTCAGAAGTGACCGCGACCGCGGCCGACGTTCGGCTTCGCCGAGTCTCCCGTACGACGACGTACACAGGGAGAGCCGGGGGCTCTTCCCTCGCCGCGCCGCGAAGGCGCAGAGGGTCCTCTCCCAGCCGGACCGGAAACGGTACGGCGGAGGAGGGGGTGGGGTGAATCGGTCCGCTCCGCTGCGGACCGTAGGAGACCTTCCTGCTCCGAACCGACTGGGGGCCCCTCCCGCCGGATTCCCGCTGGATACCGCCGGGCGTTCCGCCGCAGCGATGCGCGGAGCCCCGTGCGCGACCCTGCGCGGACTCATGCAGGCAGGAGGCAGACCCGGTAGGCGAGAAGGAGGGAAAGGAGTCACGCCACCCCATGGCGTTCATCCGTGCCACCGGGACGCACCGCCGTACCCGCCCCAAGAGTCGACGTGCGAAGGCCGCAGGCATAGCCGGCCTGACCGTCGGCGTCGTCGGAACGCTCGCGACCCCCGCGCTGGCCGAGACCGGCCAGCAGACGCAGGCAGCGAGCGGTTCCGCTGAGAAGACCGTCCAGGAGACCCGTGACGATGCCGGTCGCGATGCCGGCTCCGGCGCCGCGCACGACACCGGCCTCAGCCGTGCCGTCGGATTCGGCGACTCGATAGCCCAGACCGTCAGCGAACAGGCCGTGGTCCAGAAGGAGGCCGCCGCCCAGGCGAAGGCCGCGAACGAGGCCAAGCGCAAGGCCGCCGCCGAGAAGGCCGAGCGCGAGCGCGAAGCCAAGGAGAAGGCCGAGCGGGCCGCGAGGGCGAAGAAGCGGGCGAAGCTCAACGCCTACGTCGCCCCGCTGGAGGACGCCTCTCTGTCCACCCCGTACCAGAGCTCGGGCGGGCTGTGGTCCTCCGGCAGCCACACCGGCGTCGACTTCCAGGCCGGCGAGGGCACCGAGGTGCGGTCGGTCGCGTCCGGCGAGGTCGTCGAGGCAGGCAGCGACGGCTCGTTCGGCAACAGTGTCGTCATCAAGCACCGGGACGGCACCCACACCCAGTACGGTCATCTGTCGTCGGTCAGCGTCTCGGCCGGCCAGACGGTCAAGGCAGGCCAGAAGATCGCGCTCTCGGGCTCAACCGGGAACACGACAGGTCCGCATCTGCACTTCGAGGCCCGTACGGGCGCCGACTACGGCTCGGACATGGATCCGGTCGCCTACCTCCGCAAGCACGGCGTCGACCTCTGACGCAGTCGGGCGGCGTCCGTCGCACGGAGCACGACGAAGCCCCCGGCCGCACCTGGCGGCCGGGGGCTTCGTGTGGCTGTCCGGATGTGTGGCTGTCCGGCATCGTCTGTCCGGATGTGTGGCCGGGTGCCGGATCCGTATGAACCGGACGCTATCCGCGTAGAGGGGACGTCAGACGGTCTCGGGCAGTTCCTCCAGGCCCTCGGAGACCAGCGTGGCCAGACGCTCCAGCGCGCCCTCGGCCTCCACTGCGTCCGACGCCAGCACGATCACCTCACCGGCCTCCGCGCCCAGGCCCAGGACGCCGAGCATCGACGCCGCATTGACCGGGGTGCCGTCGTCGCCCTTCTTGACGGTGACGGGAACACCGGCCGCAGCCGCCGCGCGGCAGAAGATCGAAGCAGGACGGGCGTGCAAGCCCTCCGCCCACCCGACGGTGACGCGGCGCTCTACCATGGTTGTTGCCCTTCGAATCGTGCTTGCGTCCGGCCGGAACAAGTCTCGCATGCCTCTCCCGGCCGACAGCCGCACCCCCTTGACGTGCGCTGCCGGATGTCCGGGGCCGTGCCCGCCGGTACGGCCGTACCCTGATCTCCATGCGTACCCCTGGGGAGCGTTCGTACCCGGCGCACTGGGAGGCCGACGTGGTGCTCCGCGACGGCGGCACCGCACTGATCAGGCCCATCACCCCGGACGACGCCGGGCGCCTCGTCGACTTCTACGAACGCGTATCCGACGAATCCAAGTACTACCGCTTCTTCGCGCCCTACCCGCGTCTCTCGGACCGTGACGTGCGCCGCTTCACGCACCACGACTACGTCGACCGCGTGGGCCTTGCCGCCACCGTCGGGGGCGAGTTCATCGCAACGGTCCGCTACGACCGCGTCGACGACAGCGGGCGTGCAGCCACGGCCTCCTCCGGCGAGGAGTCCGCACAGGCGGAAGTGGCCTTCCTCGTACGCGACGACCAGCAGGGGCGCGGCGTCGCCTCCGCGCTGCTGGAGCACATCGCCGCCGTCGCACGTGAGCGCGGCATCCAGCGCTTCATCGCCGAAGTGCTGCCCGCCAACACCAAGATGATCAAGGTGTTCACCGACGCGGGCTACTCGCAGCACCGCAGCTTCGAGGACGGCTCCGTCCATCTCACCTTCGACCTCGAACCGACCGAGCGCTCGCTCGCGGTCATGAGCGCACGCGAACAGCGCGCGGAGGGCCGCTCCGTGGAGCGGCTGCTCGCACCCGGTTCGGTCGCGGTGATCGGCGCGAGCCGCTCGCCGCGGGGTGCCGGACGGCGGGTCCTGGAGAGCCTGCACACCGGCGGCTTCACGGGCCGGGTGTACGCGGTCAACCGCGAGCTTCCCGAGGACGGCGGCGAGCTCGGCGGCGTCTCCGCGTTCCGCTCCGTAAGGGACGTGCCCGAGCACCTCGATCTGGCCGTCGTCGCCGTTCCCGCGGACCAGGTGCATGCGCTCGCGCGGGAGTGCGGGGAGGCGGGTGTGCAGGGACTGGTCGTGCTCACCGCCGACTTCAGCCGTGCCGAGCAACGCGAACTCGTGCGGCTCGCCCGCTCGTACGGCACCCGCGTCATCGGCCCGAACGCCTTCGGACTGATGAACACCGCTCCGGACGTGCGGCTCAACGCGACGCTCTCGCCCGAGATGCCGGGGCGGGGCAGGGTCGGCCTGTTCACGCAGTCCGGCGCGATCGGCATCGCGCTGCTGGCCGGCCTCCACCAGCGCGGCATCGGGCTGTCCAGCTTCGTCTCCGCGGGCAACCGCGCGGACGTCTCGGGCAACGACGTACTCCAGCACTGGGACGACGATCCCGACACGGACGTCACGCTGCTGTACCTCGAATCGATCGGCAACCCGCGGAAGTTCACCCGGCTGGCCAGGCGCATCGCCGCCCGCAAGCCGGTCGTCGTCGTCAAGGGCGCGCGGCACAGCGGGAGCGCACCGCCCGCGGGTCATGCCGCGCCGGTCGCCCGTACGCCGGTGGCGACCGTCACCACGCTGCTCCGGCAGGCCGGCGTCGTCATGGTCGACACGGTCACCGAACTGCTGGACGCGGGCGCCCTGCTCGTCTCCCAGCCGCTCCCGGCGGGGCCGCGCACCGCAATCCTCGGCAACGCCGAGTCGCTCGGGCTGCTCTCGTACGACGCCGCTCTCGCCGGAGAGCTGCGGCCGCAGCCGGTGCGCGACCTGGGTACGTCCGCGACGCCGGGGGAGTACCGGCGGGCCGTGCGCGACGCCCTCGACGACCCGGAGACCGACGCGGTCGTCGTCACCGTCATCCCGTGGGTCGGCGAGAGCCTCGCCGCCGAGCTGGCGGAGGCCCTGCGCGAGGCATCCGAGGGCGCGGAGAAGCCCGTGACCGTCGTACATCTGGCCATCGAGGGCCTGGAGAAGGCCCTCGCCGAACGCGGCATCCCCTCCTATCCCGCTCCCGAACGGGCGGTGCGCGCCCTCTCGGAGGCGGCGCACTACGCGAGCTGGCGCCGCGAGGCGGAGAACCCGGGCCGGGTACCGGAGTTCGAGGCCGACGAGACGGCGGCCGCCGCGCTGCTGGAGCGTGCGGCGGCGGACGCGGCGGAGCAGGCACAGGAGGCAGACCAGCCGCAGGACGCCGCCCCGGCAGCCGACGAGGACGGGGCCGGAGCCGAGGCCGAGGACGGGGCCGGAACCGGGGCCGGAGCCGAGGCCGAGGACGGGGCCGACACCGCAGCCGGAGCCGCCCGCCCCGCAGCAGAAGGGCATGCCGGGGAGGCCCGTCCCACCTCCGTACCGGCGGCCCTCACGGCGGAACCGGACCGGAGCATCACTCTCAGTTCCGGCGACGCAGCGGACCTGCTCTCCTGCTACGGCATCGAGGTCCAGCCCACCCTGCCCGCGCTCAGCCCCGACGATGCCGCCGCCGCGGCACGCCGCCTCGGCTACCCGGTCGCCCTCAAGACCACGGCCCCGCATCTGCGCCACCGCCCCGATCTCGGCGGCGTACGCCTGGACATCTCCTCGAAGACCGAACTGCGCCGCGACTACGCGGAGCTCACGGACGCACTCGGCGATCCCGCCGAACTGCGCCCCGTCGTGCAGGCCATGGCGCCGCGCGGCATCGACACCGTCATCAGGGCCGCGGTCGATCCGTCCATCGGGGCCGTGATCTCCTTCGGCCTCGCGGGGACGCCGTCCGAGCTGCTCGAAGACGTGGCGCACCGGCTCGTGCCCGTCACCGACAAGGACGCCGCGGAACTGGTACGCACCATTCGCAGCGCTCCGATACTGTTCGGCTGGCGCGGCACCCAGCCCGTGGACGTCGAGTCCCTGGAAGGCCTGCTGCTGCGGGTCTCCCGCCTCCTGCACGACCGTCCCGAGATCGTCGCCGTCGACCTGGAGCCCGTCGTCGTCGCCCCCCGCGGACACACGGTTCTCGGCGCGGCCGTCCGCGTCGCCGAGCCGTCGCCGCAGACGGACCTGGGCCGCCGCAGCCTGCCCGCTTACTGAGAGTCCGCGGGCCCGTAGGATGGCCCGCATGGCGAAGACCGGTACGACGACCCAGGGGCTGCGTGAGGCGATCGAGCGCAGCGGCTACTACCCGACCCTCGTTGGCGAGGCCGTCGAGGCGGCGGTGGGCGGCGAGCCCGTCACTTCCTACCTCGTACACCAGGAGACGACGTTCGACTCCAACGAGGTGCGTCGTCACGTCACGGTCCTCGTCCTCACCGGCACGCGCTTCCTCGTCAGCCACACCGACGAGCAGCCCGCGGACGGCACCTCGTCCTCCCCGTATGCGACGACGTCCACGGAGTCGGTGAAGATCCAGCGCATCTCGTCCGTCGTGCTCTCCCGCGTCGTCGCCGACCCGGAGTCCTACACGCCCGGCACCCTGCCCCGCGAGGTCGTGCTCACCATCGGCTGGGGCGCCGTCTCCCGGCTCGACATGGAGCCCGCCACCTGCGGGGACCCCAACTGCGAGGCGGATCACGGCTATACGGGCTCCTCCACGGCCGACGACCTCTCGCTGCGGGTCAGCGAGGCCGCCGACGGGCCGGACACCGTGCGCCAGACCCTCGCCTTCGCGCAGGCGCTCTCAGAGGCGACGGTGACCCCTTCCTGATGGCACAGGCCGCCACCGAGAATCCGCAGGAACCGCTGCCGCTCGATCCGCGCACCGCCCCCGTACCCCGCTACGGACAGGCGTCGCTGTCGGACCTGCTGCCCGCCGTCGTCACCGCCCAAGGGCTGGAAGGGCTGCCGACCGGGCTGCGGCTGGAGCCGGCCGACCGTGCCTGTGTGTTCCTCGTCGACGGCCTCGGCTGGGAGGCGCTGCGGGCGCACCCGGAGGAGACGCCGTTCCTCACGTCGCTTCTGGACACCTCCCTCGGCGGCACGGGCACCGCCCTGACCGCCGGTTTCCCCTCCACGACCGCGACTTCGCTGGCCTCCGTCGGTACGGGCCTGCCCCCTGGGATGCACGGGCTGCCGGGCTATACGGCCCTCGACCCGGACACCGGCAGGCTGATGAACCAGCTGCGCTGGCAGCCCTGGACGGAGCCGCACGTGTGGCAGCCGTATCCGACGGTCTTCCAGCTCGCCGACACCGCCGGAATCACCGCCAGCCAGGTCTCCGCGCCGCACTTCGAGCAGACGCCGCTCACGCGCGTCGCCCTGTCGGGGGGCACGTTCTTCGGAGTGCTCAGCGCCGAGGACCGCATGGACCGGGCCGCCGAAAGGCTCGCCGCCGCGGACCGCACGCTCGTCTACACGTACTACGCCGAACTCGACGGCCACGGTCACCGGTACGGAATCGACTCGGACGCCTGGCGCGGCCAGTTGATGTACGTCGACCGGCTCGCCCAGCGGCTCGCCGAGCAACTGCCGCCCCGCTCGGCGCTGTACATCACCGCCGACCACGGCATGGTCGACGTGCCGACGACACCGCAGGCACGTTTCGACGTCGACGAGGACTGGGAACTGAGCGCCGGTGTCGCCCAGCTCGGCGGCGAGGGCCGGATGCGCCATCTCTACGCCGTTCCCGGGGCCGCCCGCGACGTGGCGTCGGTGTGGCGCGAGGTGCTCGCCGGCCACGCATGGGTGGCCACCCGCGAAGAGGCCGTGGAACTGGGGTGGTTCGGGCCGCGGATCGACGATCGCGTGCACGCCCGTATCGGTGACGTGGTGGCCGCGATGAGCGGGGACGCCGCCGTGGTGGCCACCGAACGCGAGCCGAAGGAGTCCGCGCTCATCGGCATGCACGGCTCGGCCACCTCCGCCGAACAGCTCGTCCCGCTCCTCGAAGTCCGTACGTAGCCGTAGCGCCCGTACGCAGGCCGGACCGGCCCGTACGAGGTGCACACGCCCTGCCCGCCCGCGCAGAAAGGCCGACGTCCCCATGCCAGAGCTGGTGTTCTTCTCCGGAACGATGGACTGCGGAAAGTCGACACTCGCTCTCCAGATCGAGCACAACCGTTCCACGCGCGGCCTGCAGGGCATGATCTTCACGCGCAACGACCGCGCGGGGGAGGGGCGGCTGTCTTCCCGGCTCGGTCTGGTGACCGACGCCGTCGAGGCGCGGGACGGCTTCGACTTCCACTCCCACCTCGTCAAGCATCTGACGGCGGGCGGCCGCACTGACTACGTCATCGTGGACGAGGCGCAGTTCCTCACGCCGGAACAGATCGACCAACTGGCCCGCATCGTCGATGACTTGGGCATGGACGTATTCGCCTTCGGCATCGCGACGGACTTCCGGACAAGGCTCTTCCCGGGCTCCCAGCGGCTGATGGAACTGGCCGACCGCATCGAGGTGCTGCAGGTCGAGGCGCTGTGCTGGTGCGGCGCGCGGGCCACGCACAACGCCCGTACGGTCGGCGGGAAGATGGTCGTCGAGGGGGCGCAGGTCGTCGTCGGCGACGTCGGCGATCCGACGGGCGAAGTCGGCTATGAGGTGCTCTGCCGCCGCCATCACCGCCGCCGGCTGACCTCGGCGGCGGCGCGGGCCGGGGCGCTCTCCCCGGACGTGCTGCCCATCGACGCCCCCGCCACGCCCCACGTCTTCTAGGGCCTGTCCGGTTCTAGGGCCTGTCCGGCGGAATCCGACGGCGGTACCTCTACGACGAAGAACAGGAAGCAGGTCTTGGTCGAGAGGTCATGGAAGTCGTCGGGGAACAACTCGCGGGCGGCGGGGTCGGGCTGCGGCTCGCTGATGGCGGAAAGACGGAAGCCGGCGGTGGTGAAGGCATCGGTCATCGCGTGCAGTGGCTTGCGCCAGAACTTCATCGGGACGGACTGCCCGTTGAACGTCCAGTCGAAGGCATAGCTGGTGGTCGCGAAGTAGTCGGGCCGAGGATCCTGCATCGTGTAGGCCACGAAAGGGTGGTCCACCGACGCGATCAGCCGGCCGCCGGGTCTGAGCACTCGCCGCAACTCGGCCAGCGTCGGCCCCCAGTCCTCCAAGTAGTGCAGCACCAACGACGCGACCACGTCGTCGAACGCCCCGTCGGCGAACGGCAGACGCTCGCTCAGGTCGACCACGTGCAGGGCCACGTCGTCACCCAGCCGCCGCCTGGCCAAGGCCAGCATCCCGGCGCTGGCGTCGATGCCGGTGACGACGGCACCGCGCTCGCGCAGTGCGGCGGACAGGGGGCCTGAGCCACAGCCGGCGTCCAGGACCCGGCGACCGGACACGTCCCCGGCCAGGGCCAGCATCGCGGGCCGCGCGTAGTACGCGTTCACGAGGTTGTTCTCGGTTTCCGCCGAGTACGCCTCGGCGAAACTGTCGTAGTCGTTCACCCGTGCCGGATTCGCAGACTGGGCGCGGCTCTCGGGCACATCCGTGACTCCGTCCATCGTCGCAGGCTAGTAGCCACACGATCCGCCGCACGTCTTCCGGAGAGGTGCCCCCGGCTGACCGGCTGACCGGCTGACCGGTTGCCGGGGGCGCAGTGACCCCGGCCGTTCAGACGTGTGCGGTCACGCTGAACTGAGCGCCTTCCGGATCGGCTGCCGTGGCGACCCGTCCGTGCGGGGTGTCGGACGGCAAGTGCACGATGGAGCCGCCGAGTTCGAGGACGCGCCGGGCTGTGGCGTCGGTGTCGGCGACGGCGAAGTAGGTCTTCCAGTACGGTCCGCGGTCGCGTGGCAGGGCGCGCCCGACGCCGTGGATGCCCGCCACCGGCGTGCCGCCGACGTGCAGCGTCAGATAGTCGTCCTCCCCGTCCTCCCCGTCCGCCGTGGTCCCGCCGCTCTCACCGGCGCCGGCTCCGCCGTCGGACTCGTAGCCGAAGACCGCGGGGTAGAAGACGCCGGCCACCGAGGAGTCGCGCGTGATCAGTTCGTACCAGACGGGTGCGCCCGGCACCTCCGCCGTGGCCGGATTCAGACTGTCCGGCTGCGGCGCCGGCTGCCACACACCGAAGCTCGCACCCGCGGTGTCCGCCGCGATCGCCATCCGCCCCGCGCTGTCGGCCTCCAGCGGCCCGACGGCGACCGTGCCGCCGCGTTCGCGGATCACTCCGGCCGTCGCGTCGGCGTCGTCGCATGCCATGTACGGCAGCCAGGCGACGTTCAGACTCCTTCCGGGCACGATCTCGCCGAGCCCGGCCACCTCGTGTCCGTCTGCCAACGCCCGTACGTAGGGACCCGGTTGATCCGGACCCGTGTAGAACTCCCATCCGAACAGCTCGTGGTAGAACTCCTGGCTGCGCCCGAGCTCGCGCACCAGCAGACTCGCCCAGCACGGTGTGCCGGGCATCTGTCTCGAATGCGAGTGCCGAGTCACTGACTCCGTCATGCGTCGTCTCCCTTGTGACCATCGTCGATGTGGCCGCGTCGTGTGTTGTCTGAGATGGACCGCTCCGGGTCCTGTTCCGTGCCCCTTGCTGATGGTCCCACCACCTGTTGCGCCATAGTCACCGACACCGCCGGTAATTCCCTTTTCGCCGCAGTCTGTTCCGCACACGTGAGTGAAAATGGCGGCATGACAGTCATCACTTCCGCATCAGCTCTTGCGGACGAACTCGCCGCCGGCGAGCCCCCGGTGCTCCTCGACGTCCGCTGGCAGCTCGGCGGCCCTGACGGCAGGCCCGACTACGAGGCAGGCCATCTGCCCGGAGCCGTCTACGTCGACCTGGACTCCGAACTGGCCTCTCCGCCGGGCGTGTCGGGCCGCCATCCCCTGCCCGTCCCGGAGGTCTTCGAGGCGGCAATGCGTCGCGCGGGCGTCTCCGGTGACCGCCCCGTTGTCGTCTACGACGGCGGTACGGGCTGGGCCGCGGCGCGTGCCTGGTGGCTGCTGCGCTGGGCCGGTCACGGCGACGTCCGGGTACTGGACGGCGGCCTGGCCGCATGGGACGGGCCCCTGGAGGCGGGCGAAGTCACGCCCGAGCAGGGCGACTTCACCGCCCGCCCGGGAGCGCTTCGCGTCCTGGACGCGGACGGCGCGGCGGCGCTGGCCCGGCGCGGGGTTCTGCTGGACGCGCGGGCCGCCGAGCGGTATCGGGGCGATGCCGAGCCGATCGACCCGGTCGGCGGTCACATCCCGGGCGCCGTGTCCGCGCCGACGGCGGAGAACGTACAGGACGCCGAACGCGAGGGAGCGCCGCTGCTGCGTTCCCCGGGCGAACTGCGCGACCGATTCCGGGAGTTGGGCGTCACCGACGCGACCGAGGTCGGCGTCTACTGCGGCTCGGGCGTCTCGGCGGCCCATGAGGTCCTCGCCCTGGCTCAGGCGGGCATCGACGCGGTCCTGTACCCGGGCTCCTGGAGCGAATGGTCGGCCGACCCCGCCCGGCCGGTCGCCACAGGACCGGAACCAGGCTGATGAGCGACCGCTGATTGCGCGCCGACCGGTCCGCCGCCGACGACGGTCCCGCGCCCCGCCGCAGCGTCCGCGCGGCGCCGGGGCGCGTGTCCGTCAGTCCTTCTTGCGGCGGGTGCCGAAGACGATCTCGTCCCAACTGGGCACCGCGGCACGGCGACCGGGGCGCACACCGTCCGCCTCGGCCTGCCGGTCGGTGTTCCCCTTCAGCCGGTCGCGGTGCGCGCTGACCGAGCGCGGCATCAGCACGTCCGCGTACGCGGAACCGGCGCCCGCCGCCGTCGCCGGAGGCTCGACGGCCTCCTCCTCTTCTTCCGCCTCACGCTCGTCCTCGGACGAGGTCTCCGTCTCCGACGGGGACGAGGTGTGAGCGGCGGAGGCAGGGGCGCCCTGCTGCTCCGGCACGACCATGTCGCCCCGGAAGTTCGGCACGGCCTCCAACAGGCTTGTCAGCGAGTCGGGTTGGTCGCCGTCCCCGTCCGCGCCTTCGCCCGACGGGCCGCCGCCGGAGAAGCCGGCGGGCTCCAGCTCCGCGCGGTCTCCGCCGCGCTCGCCCTTGTCGCCGCGCTCCCTGGGGAGCCTTGCGATCCGCGGCACGAACGGGGTGCTGGGCTCGGGGGTGTCGTCGGTCTCGCCGATGAGCGAGCGGGCCTCGTCGTCGACGGCCTGTACGAGCCGGCGCGGCGGGTCGTACGTCCAGGTCGCGGAGTGCGGCTGACCGGCCACGCGGTAGGCGAGCAGCACTTCCCAGGTGCCGTCGTCGCGTCTCCAGGAGTCCCAGTGCACCGCGTCCTTGTCGGCGCCGCGCAGCAGCAGCCGCTCGGCCACGGCCTCGCCGAGCTGAGGTCCGGCGTTCTCCCCGGGGCGGCGGACCGGCGTCTTGCGTGCGCGCTCGGCCATGAACGCGCGCTCGGCCAGTACGGGGCCCTCGAAGCGGCGTACGCGGTCGACGGGGATGCCCGCGAGCTGTGCGACCTCCTCAGCGGAGGCACCGGCCCGTATGCGCGCCTGGATGTCGCGGGGACGCAGGTGGCTCTCGACCTCGATCTCGATCTGGCCGAGACGTGCGCGGTCGTTGCGTACGGCGGCGCGCAGCCGCTCGTCAATCGGAAGCGTGTATTCCGTGCTGTCGGCAGCTTTGAGCACCAGACGTGTGCCGTCGTTGCTGACGGCCACGACACGCAGTTCGGGCATGTGAACCTCCCGGGTGGTGCCTGCCGACATCACGTGCGTCGCTGCTCCCGCTGGACGAGTGTGGCCTGCCCGTGTGCGGCTTGCCACAACCTTGCCGACCTGTCCCACGTCCGGGACCTTCCCGGAACCGCATGCGGCACGGTTATCACTTCGCAACGCATAGTGACCGTCCTCGTCACCTGTGCTGCCTGAGCCGGGTCTGAGCCGAGGCCAGGGCTCGTCACACTACTCCATTAGGGCCACGGGGGTGGACCGGCACGCCGTTCAAATTGCTCGCGGGGAAAGGGGTTTGAGGCCCGGACAGGTCTTGAAGGGGCGTTCACGGGTGGCCAGAGTCACAGAACCGCCCGGAACGGAACCATTGCCTTCGGATACTGCCCACTTGGAGGCACGTTATGAACGGATCGCCCATCGCCGGGTGTTGACAGGCCGGCCCGGCAAGTCCCCCGGACCGGGGACCACTTCGGACGAACCGCCGAGCCGTTCGGCACGCGCACGGGTGCGCCGGGGGCGGACGGAGGCAGAGCCCCGGCGAACGGAGCGGTGGCATGCTCCCCCCGGCTGCACCGGGGACCTCCCGGGGGCACCGCCGAGTCACTGGCCGGAATGGAACCGCCGGCCGGAACCGCCGGCCCGAACCACCGGCACCCGTGCGGGATTCCGTCACTCGCCGAGCACGCGCCGCAGATAGTCGTTGCCGAAGACGCGATCCGGGTCGAGCCTGTCGCGGACCCTGGTGAATTCCGCGAAGCGCGGATAGGACGACGCGAGATACGCGACCTCCCGTGAGTGGATCTTGCCCCAGTGCGGACGCCCACGGTGCACCGTCATGATCCGCTCGGCCTCCGTGAAGTACGCCTCGTGCGGCGAGCCCCGGTACATGTGCACCGCGATGTACGCCGTCTCACGTCCGTGCGCCGTCGAGAGCGGGATCCCGTCCGCCGGCGCCGTACGCACCTCGACCGGGAAGCTGACGTGCAGGCGGGAGCGTTCGATGAGCTGCTTCAGCTCGCGCAGCGCCGGAACGAGCGCCTGACGCGGCAGGGCGTACTCCATCTCGATGAAACGCACGCGCCGGGGGCTGGTGAAGACCCGGTAGGGGATGTCGGTGTACGTACGGGCCGAGAGGGCCCGGCCGGCGATGCGGGCCATGGACGGCACCACGGCCGGTGCCGCCGCGCCCAGCGAACAGACGCCCTGGAAGACGCCGTTGGAGAGCAGCTCGTCGTCGATCCAGCCGCGCACACGGGGCAGCGGATCAGCCGGTCCGTCGCTGCGGTTGTTGCGCTTGGTGTTGCAGCTGTCGGTGTGCGGGAACCAGTAGAACTCGAAGTGCTCGTTCTCGGCCACGAGTTGATCGAAGTCGCCGGTGACCCTGTCGAACGCCATCGGTTCCTCGCGCGCGGTCAGCAGGAACTCCGGTTCGACGGAGAACGTCAGCTCGCTGATCACCCCGAGGGCGCCGAGCCCGAGCCGTGCCGCTGCGAAGACCTCCGCGTTCTCCCGCTCCGAGCAGCGCAGCACCGACCCGTCCGCGCACACCAGCTCCAGCCCGGTGACCTGCGCCGCGAGCGACGCCGACGTACGGCCCGTGCCGTGTGTCCCCGTGCTGACGGCACCGGAGGCCGTCTGCTCCATGATGTCGCCCATGTTGGTCAGCGACAGTCCGGCTGCCGCCAGCGTCTCGTTGAGGTGCTGCAGCGAGGTTCCGGCGGCGACCGTCACCGTGCCGGCGTCGCGGTCCAACTCCCGGACTCCGACGAGGCGTTCGGGCCGGATCAGCATTCCGTCCGTGGCCGCCGCGGCCGTGAAGGAGTGCCCGGTGCCCACTGCCTTGACGCGCAGCCCTTCCTCGGCGGCGCGGCGTACCGCTTCCGCCAGCGCCCCGGTGGTGGAGGGCGAGACGGTGCGTGCGGGGGCCATGGCGACGTTCCCGGCCCAGTTGCGCCAGGTCGTGCGGGTGCCCTTCGCCGGCCGGTCCACTTGGGCCGGCCGGCTGCTCCGGCCGCTGCTCGTCGGCTGCGCGCTCATCAGGCCGTGCCCCCTCTCGCGGTGACATCGGATCATACTCACGGTCCAGGGCCCGTACGGCCGAGGGTTCCGCGGGAGGCGGGACGGGGGGCGGGAGCCGGGTAGCCGGGAGCCGGGAGGCGCCCCGCAGACCCCGGGATGGCAGGATCGGGACATGTCCGATGTGCTCGATGCCGGTGGCGCTGCCGACGACTCAGCCGGCGTTTCCGCCTCCGATGGTGCCCGTCCCTACGACGCCCTGCTGCTGTTGTCGTTCGGAGGTCCGGAGGGCCCCGACGACGTCGTGCCGTTCCTGGAGAACGTCACCCGGGGGCGCGGCATCCCGCGCGAGCGCCTCGCCGAAGTCGGCGAGCACTACTTCCTCTTCGGCGGTGTCAGCCCGATCAACGCGCAGTGCCGGACGCTGATGGACGCCCTGCGCAAGGACTTCGCCGAGCAGGGCGTCGAACTCCCCGTGTACTGGGGCAACCGCAACTGGGCGCCGTATCTGACCGACACCCTGCGCGAGATGGCGCGCGACGGCCGGCACCGCGTGCTGACGTTCGCGACCAGCGCCTACGCCTCGTACTCCGGATGCCGTCAGTACCGGGAGAACCTCGCAGAGGCGCTGGCCGCCCTCGAAGCGGAGGGGGTCCGGACGCCCCGCGTCGACAAGCTGCGCCACTTCTTCAACCACCCGGGCTTCGTCGAGCCGGTCGCCGACGGCGTCGTCGCCGCGCTGGAAGCGCTGCCCGCGCGGGTGCGGGAGGGCGCGCATCTCGCCTTCACCACCCACTCCATTCCCACCTCCGCCGCCGACACCTCGGGGCCGCCCGGGCAGCACGGCGCCGGGGGTGCGTACGTCGCACAGCATCTGGACGCCGCCCGGTTCGTCGCCTCCGCCGTGGCGGAGCGTACGGGCACCGAGCGGCCCTGGCGGCTGGTGTACCAGTCGCGCAGCGGTCCTCCTTCGGTGCCGTGGCTGGAGCCGGACATCTGCGACCACCTGGAGACCCTGCACACGCAGGGCGCGCCGGGGGCCGTGATGGTGCCGATCGGCTTCGTCTCGGACCACATGGAGGTCCTCTACGACCTCGACACCGAGGCCACCGCCAAAGCCGCGGAGCTCGGGCTGCCCGTGACCCGGTCCGCGACCGTCGGCGCGGACCCGCGTTTCACGGCCGCCGTACGCGAACTGGTTCTGGAGCGCGCGGCCGCAGAGCGTGGCGCGCGTCCCGAACGGTGCGCTGTCGGCACCCTTGGACCCAGCCACGACGTGTGCCCAGTGGGCTGCTGCCCGGGCCGTACGGCGAAACCCGCCGCCGCGGGAGCGGACAGCCCCTTCGCGTGAGGCAGCGCGACCGGACACCCTCAGCGCACTTCACGCGTAAGGCCGCCGCCTCCCGAGCAGGAAGCAAGGGTGGGAAACACACGCGACCCGCAGGACCAGAGCACCGAGCAAGGAGAATCGTGAGCGCCCAGGTCGACCAGCTCAAGGCCGAACTCCTCGAACTCGCCCTGGAGGCCGCCCACCGCGCCGGTGCCCTCCTCCACGACGGACGCCCCGCGGACCTGGAGGTCTCCGCGACCAAGTCCAGTTCCGTGGACGTGGTCACGGAGATGGACCTCGCCTCCGAGAAGCTGATCACCGGATATCTCTCGGAGCGCCGTCCCGACGACGCCTTCCTCGGCGAGGAGGGCGCGTCCTCGTCCGGCACGAGCGGCGTCCGCTGGATCGTCGATCCACTCGACGGCACTGTGAACTACCTGTACGGGCTTCCCGGCTGGGCCGTCTCCATCGCCGCCGAGTTCGAAGGGGAGACCGTCATCGGCGTCGTCGAGTCGCCGCCCCGCCGCGAGACCTTCCGTGCCGCGCTCGGCCACGGCGCCTTCTGCAACGCCCAGCCCCTCCGCTGCCGCCCGGCGCCCCCGTTCGACCAGGCCCTCGTCGCCACCGGCTTCAACTACGTGGCCGAGCGCCGCGCCGCCCAGGCGGAACTGGTGCGGCAGTTGATCCCCCGCGTCCGCGACATCCGCCGCTCCGGCTCTGCCGCCGTCGATCTGTGCGATGTCGCCGCCGGGCGGCTCGACGCCTTCTACGAGCGTGGGCTGCACGCCTGGGACCTGGCCGCCGGCGACCTCATCGCGCGTGAGGCGGGAGCTCGTACCGGCGGACGCCCCGGTCTGGCACCGGACGGCGAACTGGCCGTCGCGGCCTCGCCGGGTGTCTTCGAGATCCTCCAGCCGCTGCTCGACCGCCTCGGCGCCTGGCACGACTGAGCCGCGCGGCGCCGTTCCGACGGCCCGGCCCAGCCTGCCCCTGCGCACAGCGGCGTCCCGGTCATGAGTGAGCCCGGACATGAGTGAGCCCCGGGGCGGGGGGCTCCCGGGGCTCATCGTCCGTATGCGGTCGGGTGCGGGCGGCGGCTTCGAACGGGGAAGGGAAGAACCGAAAGGCCGGTCGAATCCGCGGGCCGGGCGTTCAGACCGAGCCGGCGCCGATCTCCACGCCGTGCTCGGCGGCGATCCGGTGGAGGTCTTCCAGCTCCGACTGTTCGACGTCCACGAGGAAGTCGTCGCCCGACTCACGAGCGCGGCTGAGGTCGCTCTCGGTGTTCTGTATGCGCTGCAGAAGTCCGGCAGTGAACGCGTCCATGGTGCGCCCCCTCGTCATGGGTCGGTGGCACGGGGTGTGTGCCGAGGGTTCTGTCGATCATGATCACGAGGTGCTCCCTGGCTGGACGGTCGGCTGCCGGAGCGACCGATCTCTCGGCCGGGGTGGCAAGCCGCCTACAGGGCGTGATCGCGGGGTGTGCCCCTCGTCCTCCCCCTCCGCAACCTCAGAGAAACCTCAAGTCCCGAAAATTCTCGCGGGCCGCCGGCGACCTGGCTCTTACCGACGATTTACCGACGTACGGGGCAGGATTGCAGCATCACAGCAAGTCGCCGCACGGCTCGTGTGCGGGCGGAATTCAGCACCCAGGAAGGAAAAGGTGCCGTGCGCGTACTCGTCGTCGAGGACGAACAGCTGCTCGCCGACGCCGTCGCCACCGGGCTCCGCAGGGAAGCCATGGCAGTCGACGTGGTCTACGACGGATCAGCGGCCCAGGAACGCATCGACGTCAACGACTACGACGTCGTCGTCCTCGACCGCGATCTCCCCCTCGTGCACGGCGACGACGTCTGCCGCAGCATCGTCGAACTCGGCCTGCCCACGAGAGTGCTGATGCTCACCGCCTCCGGCGACGTCAGCGACCGGGTCGAGGGCCTGGAGATCGGTGCGGACGACTATCTGCCCAAGCCGTTCGCGTTCTCCGAACTGGTCGCGCGCGTACGGGCGCTCGGCCGCCGTGCCACCTCCCCGCTGCCGCCGGTGCTGGAGCGCGCCGGCATCCGGCTCGACCCGAACCGGCGCGAGGTCTTCCGTAACGGCTCGGAGATTCAGCTCGCCCCGAAGGAGTTCGCAGTGCTGGAGGTGCTGATGCGCGGGGAGGGCACCGTCGTCTCCGCCGAGCAGCTGCTGGAGAAGGCCTGGGACGAGAACACCGACCCCTTCACCAACGTCGTACGAGTCACCGTGATGACGCTGCGCCGCAAGCTCGGCGAGCCGCCCGTGATCCTCACCGTTCCCGGCGCCGGATACAGGATCTGATCGCCATGGCCGCCCACACGACCCCCTCGGGGCCGGCGGAGCCCCGGCAGCAGCCCTCGTCCGGGCCCGCCTCGGCGCCGCCGAAGCCCACCTGGGACCCGGGGGAGCCCGCTCGTCCGTACCCCTGGCTGCGTCCGACGATCCGGATACGGCTCACGCTGCTGTACGGCGGCATGTTCCTCATCGCGGGAATGGTGCTGCTCACCCTGATCTATCTGCTCGCGGCCGAGGCGCTGCACGAGGGCAGCAAGCTTCCCTTCCGCATCCTCAACGCCAACGCACAGCTCACCTCCGACAGTTGCCCCGGCCTGACGGGCACGCTGCCGAGCGAGCAGTTCATGGAACGGCTCGGCGAATGCACCGACGCACAGCGCGCCGTCGCCCTGGACGAGCTGCTGCAGCGCTCCCTGATGGCGCTGCTCGGCCTCGCCGTGGCCGCCTTCGCCTTCGGTTACGTGATGGCGGGGCGGGTTCTCTCGCCGCTGGGACGCATCACCCGCACCGCACGCCAGGTCGCCAGCTCGGATCTGCACAAGCGGATCGAGCTGGAGGGCCCGGACGACGAGTTGAAGGAGCTGTCGGACACCTTCGACGAGATGCTGGACAGGCTCGACCGCGCCTTCACCGCCCAGCAGCGCTTCGTGGCGAACGCCTCCCACGAGCTGCGCACGCCACTCGCGATCAACCGCACGCTGCTGGAGGTCCAGCTCTCCGACCCGGAGGCCTCGCAGGACCTGCAGCAGCTCGGCAAGACCCTCCTCGCCACCAACGAGCGCAGCGAACAGCTGGTGGAAGGGCTGTTGCTGCTCGCGCGCAGCGAGAACGAGATCGTCGACCGCAAGCCCGTGGACCTCGCAGAGGTCGCCGGCCGCGCCGTCGAGCAGGTGCGCGCTGAGGCGGACGGCAAGGGGGTCGAGCTGCGCGGAGCGCGGCAGCCGGTGTACGTACAGGGGAACGGGGTGCTTCTGGAGCGCGTCGCCCTCAACCTCGTGCAGAACGCGGTGCGTTACAACCGCCAGGAGGGCGGATGGGTCTCCGTCGCCACGGAGCCCCTGCCCGGCCACGCGATGCTGCTGGTCGAGAACACGGGCCCGGCCGTCCCGGCCTACGAGGTCGACAACCTCTTCGAGCCCTTCCGGCGGCTGGGCGGGGACCGTACGGGCAGCGACAGGGGAGTGGGGCTCGGCCTGTCGATCGTCCGCTCGGTGGTGCGGGCGCACGGCGGCACGGTGACCGCGGAGGGGCGGGAGGAGGGCGGCCTTGCGCTGCGCGTCGTGCTGCCTGTCTGAGTTTCCGCAGCGGCGTCCGTACCGGGGCATGCACAGACGGTTCCGGGGAACCGGGCCCGCGAGGGTAACTGCCCGGGTTCGCTATATGCGGAATTTTGTCCGGCGGCGCACACCGGACGGGTCTGTGATCGATCACACACGCGATTTTCCCGCTGCCCACCCACGGTGATCTCGTTACGGGAAGAATTACCGGAAAATCCAGGTTTCCGCAGGTGGAGATCGTGGGCAGTACCCGGGGTGCGTGCGCGCAGCGCGAGCAGGGGACCGTTTAAGGTCCTCCTCGGCAGCCGACGCGATCACCTCTTCAGGGGCGCGGTTGGGTGTCGATTGAGTAACAGACCTTGATGTGAGGCAAAATCTCCGCCTCAGGTCGGGCACAAGTCCGGCCTCTCACGCGTTACGTGCGCTGGAGACACCAAAGAAACCCAGAGGGGGAGAGCGAAATGGCAACGGACTACGACACCCCACGCAAGACCGATGACGACGTCAATGAAGACAGCATCGAGGAGCTGAAGGCCCGGCGGAACGACAAGTCGGCGTCCAACGTCGACGTCGACGAGTTCGAGCAGGCCGAAGGCCTGGAGCTGCCCGGCGCGGATCTCTCCAACGAGGAGCTGTCCGTACGGGTCCTGCCGCGTCAAGCCGACGAGTTCACGTGCATGAACTGCTTCCTCGTCCATCACCGGTCGCAGCTCGCCGCTGAGAAGAACGGCCAGCCCGTCTGCCGCGACTGCGCGGCCTGAGCGGAGCGGGGCTGCCGTAGTGGCGGACGACACGCGTGACGACGAGCGAGGCGAGCCCGACCAGCGGACCTCGCTCGTGCCTGTCCCCGCGAAGTCGCGTCAACGCTCGCGTCTGCCGTGGCCGCGCAAGGGGGGCGGCGGCGCAGCGGGGGGCAGCGACGTCGAGGTGCGCGCTGACGCGAACGAGGAAGACACGGTGAAGCAGCGCGGCAACGGAAGGGTGCGCGCCTTCCTGGGCCTCGTCGCCGACCGTGTGATCGAGACGGCTCCGCGTATCCCCGTACGGGACATGGAGACGCTGCGCCACCAGTTCCCCGGCCTGGGCCGGGAGGAGATCGCCGACAAGCTGGTGGCCGGAGCGGTGCGCGGCTCGGCGACCGTCGGAGCCGGGGTCGGAGCCGCCGCGATGCTGCCGGTGCCGCCGGCGATGCCCGCCGAGCTGGCCGCCGAGATCGTCGGTGTGGCTTCCGTCGAGCTGAAGCTCATCGCGGAGCTGCACGAGGTGTACGGACACCGTCCGCCCGGCAACGTGAAGCAGCGGGCAGCCGCCTACCTCGGGGCGTGGACCTCCGAACGCGGCATCGACATCACCAGACCCACCACGCTGAACGCCGCCCTCGGCGGCCAGATGAAGCGCGAGCTGCGGCAGCAGCTGCTCAAGCGCACCGTGCGCAATCTCCCCAACCTGACGCCCTTCATGGTCGGCGCCGCGGTCGGCGCGGTCATGAACAGCCGGGACACCAAGAAGATCGCGGAGAAGATCCGCGAGGACCTGCGTGCCTCCGGCAACGGCTGGGAGGTGCTGCCGCTCGACGGCGGCGCACGCCGGGACGGCACCGGACCGGCCGGCAGGCCCGCCCTGCCGCCCTCCGCGGACTGACTCCGCGCCTGGGCGGGCCCTGCGTCCCGCGAGCCCTCGCGGGCCCTTCAGGCCCTTCAAGGCGCCGTGCGGCTCGCAACGCCCAGTGCAGTTCTCCAGGGCCCCGGAAACGTCATTCCTGCCCCGGTCGCGGTTCCGCGGCGGTGGAGGAGGCGGCCGAGGCCAGCGCGTCGGCCAGTCGCTTCGGCGTACGCGACGACAGAAAGACGTACGGCGTCGGATCGGCCGGATCCGTCACCTCCACACGCACCGCGGTCCGGATGTAGCTGCGCAGCAGCATGTGCGCACGCGGATCCGCCTTGTGCGTGCGCCAGGCGAAGGCCTCCTCCTCGTCCAGCACATGCGCCGTTCCCAGCGCCGACAGCGGTACGCGTGCGTCTCCCGCGACGAGCGAGTCCCCGAGGACGCGGATGCGCGCGGAGCCGTACGAGCTGACGGCCACAGCGGCCAGGACGCCCGCCGCCGCCAGCCCGCCGAGCATCGGCAGCACACCGAGGGGCAGCATCACCAGCGCGCCCCCGACACCGGTGAGGGCGGCGATGAGCCACCAGGAGCGGGGAGCCGTGAGGCGTTCGTCGTAGGGCCGTTCCCGAGCAACCATGCGCCCAGCCTGTCACGCGCCGCCGGCTGCCCACGGGCGGGATCCGCGGGCCTTCGGCGCCCTTGGGCGGCAACCCGGCGGTAAGGTCTGCACACGTGAGTACAGCCCGACCGCGGAACGCGCCCGAGACCGAGGGCCGCCCCGATCCGCCCAAGACACCGCTGACGCCGCCGTCCGGCGCCGCCGCAGCGGTACGGCACCCCGACGCCCCGGCGCCAGGAGAGCTTCTCGGCTCCCACTACGAGCACTGTTTCGGCTGCGGCGGCGCACAGTCGCACGGCCTGCACCTGGAGGTCAGGGCCGGCGAAGGCGTGGACGTCACCGCCGAGTTCAGGGTGCGTCCCGTACACCAGGGCGCTCCCGGACTCGCACACGGCGGCGTGCTCTCCACGGCACTGGACGAGACGATGGGCTCGCTCGGCTGGCTCATGCACATGATCGTGGTGACGGGACACCTGCAGACGGACTTCGTCCGCCCCGTCCCGGTCGACACCGTGCTCCACCTGAGCGCGGCGGTCGCCGCCGTGGACGGCCGCAAGGTCTTCACCAGGGCGACGGGCAGGATCGGCAGCCCAGACGGACCCGTTGCCGTGCGCGCCGAGGCCCTGTTCATCAAGGTGGACGTCGAGCACTTCACCGACCACGGGCGGGACGAGGAGATCCAGGCCGCCATGGCCGATCCCGACCAGGTCCGGCGCGCACGGGCTTTCGAGGTGAACCCGTGAACGGGACGCCCGTCGACGTCATGCTGCGGCGCCTGGACCCGGGCGTCCCCGTTCCCGCGTACGCACACCCCGGCGACGCGGGCTGCGACCTCGTCACGACCGAGGCTGCCGAACTCGCACCCGGCGAGCGCGCGGTACTGCCCACGGGCATCGCCATCGCGCTCCCCGAGGGCTTCGCGGCGTTCGTGCACCCGCGCTCCGGGCTGGCCGCCCGCTGCGGCGTCTCCTTGGTCAATGCACCCGGAACCGTCGACGCCGGGTACCGTGGAGAGATCAAGGTGATCGTGGCCAATCTTGATCCGCGCCAGACCGTGCGGTTCGAGCGTCTCGACCGCATTGCCCAACTCGTCGTCCAGCAGGTGGAGAAGGTGCGTTTCCACGAGGTGGCGGAGTTGCCGGGCTCGGCGCGGGCCGCGGGGGGATTCGGCTCCACAGGCGGTCACAGCGAGGCCGCCGCACATCAGAATGACTACGTTCCGGTCGGAGCCGACCGGCATTCCGACCTGAGAGGACAGTGACGTGTTCGGACGTCGTCGCAAGAAGAGCGAAGAGCCTGAGACGGGCACCTCGGACGACTTCGGCTCGTACGGGCAGGAGGCCGAGGATGCCGGTTCCGCCGACGCGGTCACGGACGCCGAAGCGACGCGCGTGAAGCTGCCGCCGGCGCCCCGCCCCGACGGTCCCTGGGACGTCAGCGAGGTCACTGATCCGGGCAGCGGCCGTGTGAACCTCGGCGGTGTCTACGTACCCGGCGTGGAGGGCATGGAACTGCGCGTCGAGGTCGCCGGCGAGTCGATCGTCGCCGCCACGCTCGTCGTGCAGGACAGCGCACTCCAGCTGCAGGCGTTCGCCGCCCCGAAGCGCGAGGGCCTCTGGGAAGAGGTACGCGAGGAGATCGCGACCGGCATCACCAAGCAGGGCGGCGTGATCGACGAGGTCGAGGGCCCGCTGGGCTGGGAGCTGCGCGCTCAGGTCCCGGTGCAGCTCCCGGACGGTACGAACGGGGTCCAGGTCGTGCGCTTCGTCGGCGTCGACGGTCCGCGCTGGTTCCTGCGGGGCGTGATCTCCGGGCAGGGCGCGGTCCAGCCGCAGACGGGCGGGCTGCTGGAGCAGGTCTTCCGCGACACGGTCATCGTGCGCGGGGAGTCGCCCATGGCTCCGCGCGACCCGATCGTCCTCAAGCTGCCGGAGGACGCCCAGATGGTGCCGGACGGCGTCCAGCAGGAGACCGTCGAGGAGGGCTCGCGCTTCGCGGGCGGCCTCGACAAGCTGCAGCGCGGACCGGAGATCACCGAGGTGCGCTGACCGCTCCACGCCACGACCGCACCGCGGTCCCGCCGCACCGGATGACGGAAGACGGAACGAGCCGCCGCGTGCCCGCAGGAAGCGGGCCGCGGCGGCTCGTCGGCGTCGGGGACGCCGTCTCCCCGTGCTACGGCCACGGGCCCCATGGGCGACCGGCCGCACCGGTACGCTTGCAGGCATGAGTGGCGCCACCCGAGCAGAGAAGGCACAGCGCGGTGAAGGCGGGCGCTTCAAGCGTTTCCTGGAGCGGCTGTCCTCGTCCGAGGAGGATCTGCACTCGCAGGAGCTGCGGCAGGAGGCCGACAGCACCGGCTGCACCCGCATCGCGGCATGCGGCGACCGTCAGATCGTTCGCGTGACAGGTACTCTGCGCACGGTCACCCTGCGCCCGCGGGCCGGGGTGCCGACGCTGGAGGCGGAGCTGTTCGACGGCTCCGCCGCCCTGGACGTGGTCTGGCTGGGGCGCCGCGCCATCGCGGGCATCGAGCCGGGCCGCAGCCTGACGGCGTGGGGGCGGATATCGATGAATCACGGCCGCCCGGTGATGTTCAACCCGAAGTACGAGTTGCGACCCCTCGGACAGGAGTAGCTGGGTGACCCCCCTCGACAAGCCGACCGCGGACGGAGCCGGAGCGCGGACCGGTACAGGCCCCGAAGCCGGAACGGGATCCGAAGCCGGGAACGGGGCCGACGGTGCGGCGGTCGCCCCCCGCGCCGTCACCGAAGCCGCCCTCTTCGAAGCCTTCGGCGGGCTCCGTGGCCTGGTGGAGACGACCCTTCCCGGCCTGCTCTTCATCTCCTGGTACACGTTCAACAAGGACATCCACTCCGCGGCGCTGACGGCTCTCGCCATCTCAGCGCTGCTCGGGGTCCTCCGGCTGGTCCGCCGCGACACCGTCAAGCACGCCTTCAGCGGGGTCTTCGGCGTCGCCTTCGGTGTGCTCTTCGCGATGATGACCGGCAACGCCAAGGACTTCTATCTGCCCGGCATGTTCTACGGGCTGGGTCTGGCTCTCGCGTACATCATCACTGCGGCCGCCGGGGTGCCCCTGCTGGGGCTCGTGCTCGGACCGGTCTTCAAGGAGAACCTCTCCTGGCGGAAGAGGAACCCGGGCCGCAAGAAGGCGTACACGAAGGCCAGTTACGCCTGGGGACTCATCCTGCTCGGCAAGTCCGCCATCCTCTTCCCGCTGTACCTGTGGGGAGACACCACCCGGTTCGGCTGGGTCACGGTGGCGCTGAAGATCCCGCCGTTCCTGCTTGCCGTCTATCTGACGTGGATCTTCCTGGCGAAGGCCCCCGCGCCCATCAACGTCATCGCGGAGATGGAGGCGGAGGAGAAGGCCGAGAAGGAGCGCGAGGAGCGGCAGAAGCAGGAGGCGGAGCAGCGCAGAACGCTCGCCGCGATCGGCGACGACTTCACCGACGAGGCCTCACGCGCCCTGCTCGCCGAGTCCGAACGGGTACGGGACGATCCCGGCTCCGGGGCCGGACCGGGCGGACGGCACCGCCGCTGACGGCCGCTCACCGCTGAGCAGGCCCCCGGCCCCCGGGCCGCGGCGCTTTCACGACGCCGGCGCGGGCTACGGAAGCGGGGGGCTACGACGGTTCGCCGCGCACCGAGAGCAGGTCCTCCAGTTGCTCCTCGCGCGCGGGCGCGGCCACGAACAGCAGCTCGTCGCCGACCTCCAGCGCGTCGTCGCTGTCCGGCACCAGCACCCGGTTGCCCCGGATGATGGTGACCAGAGCGGTGTCCTCGGGCCACGTCACGTCGCCCACACGCGTCCCGGCCAGTGCGGCCTCCGGCGGCAGCGTCAGCTCGACCAGGTTCGCGTCGCCCTGCGAGAAGCGCAGCAGCCGTACCAGGTCGCCCACGCTCACGGCCTCCTCGACGAGCGCCGACATCAGCCGCGGCGTCGAGACGGCGACGTCGACGCCCCACGACTCGTTGAACAGCCATTCGTTCTTGGGGTTGTTGACGCGTGAGACCACGCGCGGAACCCCGTACTCCGTCTTGGCGAGCAGCGACACCACCAGGTTGACCTTGTCGTCGCCGGTGGCCGCGATCACGACGTTGCAGCGCTCCAGGGCGGCCTCGTCGAGCGAGGTGATCTCGCACGCGTCGGCCAGCAGCCACTCCGCCTGCGGCACCCGCTCCACCGAGATCGCCGTCGGTGCCTTGTCGATGAGCAGCACCTCGTGCCCGTTCTCCAGCAGCTCGCCCGCGATCGAGCGGCCCACGGCGCCCGCGCCCGCAATGGCTACCCTCATCGGAGAAGTCCCCTGTTCGCTGTGCGTACGCCGGTCACGAGCGCCCCTCCTCGGGACCCGTCGCGAAGACGGCCTCCACCTGATCGATCTGATCGCTGCGCATCATCACATGCACCAGATCGCCTTCCTGCAGCACCGTCTCCGATGTCGGCAGCATCGCCTCGCCCACCCTGGTGAGGAAGGCGACCCGCACTCCGGCCTCCTCCTGCAGTCTGCTGACCCGGTGGCCCACCCAGTCCGAGGAGGTGTGCACCTCGGCGAGCTGCACCCCGCCGCTTGGATCCCGCCACAGCGGCTCCGAGCCGGAGGGCAGCAGCCTGCGCAGCATCTGGTCGGCCGTCCAGCGGACGGTGGCCACCGTGGGGATGCCCAGGCGCTGGTAGACCTCGGCCCGCTTGGGGTCGTAGATGCGGGCCGCGACGTGCTCGATGCCGAACATCTCCCGCGCGACCCGTGCCGCGATGATGTTGGAGTTGTCACCGCTGCTGACGGCGGCGAACGCGCCGGCCTCCTCGATCCCGGCCTCCCGCAGGGTGTCCTGGTCGAAGCCCACTCCGGATACCCGGCGCCCGCCGAAGCCCGATCCCAGGCGGCGGAAAGCCGTCGGGTCCTGGTCCACGACCGCGACGGTATGGCCCTGCTGTTCCAGCGCCTGTGCGAGCTCGGCACCAACCCTGCCGCAGCCCATGATCACAACATGCACGCCCGTCCCTCTCGTCACATACAGCGGGCCGTCTCAGGATCGCACGACCGACCGCATACGATCCCTCCCGTGCCTAGGATGACCCATCTCCCGAAGCGGCTACTGCTCGGGCGTGCGCTCCGCAGCGACCGGCTGGCCGAAACACTGCTGCCCAAGCGGATCGCGCTGCCCGTCTTCGCCTCCGACCCGCTGTCGTCGGTGGCGTACGCGCCGGGAGAGGTTCTCCTCGTCCTGTCGGTCGCCGGCGTCTCCGCCTACCACTTCAGCCCGTGGATCGCAGTCGCCGTCGTGGTGCTGCTGTTCACCGTCGTCGCCTCGTACCGGCAGAACGTACGCGCGTACCCCTCGGGGGGCGGTGACTACGAGGTCGCCACGACGAACATGGGCAGGCGCGCCGGGCTGACCGTCGCGAGCGCGCTGCTCGTCGACTACGTGCTGACCGTCGCCGTGTCCATCTCCTCCGGGGTGGAGAACCTCGGCTCCGCCGTGCCGTTCATCGTCGAGCACAAGACCCTGGTGGCCGTCGTCATCATCGTGCTGCTGACGCTGATGAACCTGCGCGGCGTACGGGAGTCGGGCAAGCTCTTCGCCATCCCCACCTACTGCTTCGTGGTGGGCGTCTTCGCGATGATCCTCTGGGGCGTCATACGCGGGGCCGTGCTCGGCGAGGACATGCGGGCGCCCACGGCCGACTTCGAGATCCATGCCGAAGAGAGCGGCGGACTCACGGGGTTCGCCCTCGCCTTCCTGCTCCTGCGGGCCTTCTCCTCCGGCTGTGCCGCCCTGACGGGCGTCGAGGCGATCAGCAACGGAGTGCCCGCCTTCCGCAAGCCCAAGTCCCGCAACGCGGCCAACACCCTCGCCATGATGGGCCTGATCGCGGCCGTCATGTTCGGCGGCGTGATCGTCCTGGCCCTCGCCACCGACGTGAAGATGGCGGAGAACCCGGCAACGGACCTGCTCATCAACGGGCGTCCCGCCGGCTCCGATTACACGCAGAACCCGGTCATCTCGCAGGTGGCCGCCGCGGTCTTCGGCGACGGCACCCTCCCCTTCATCTTCCTCGCGGCCGCCACCGCGCTCGTGCTCTTCCTCGCCGCCAACACCGCCTACAACGGCTTCCCGCTGCTCGGTTCGATCCTGGCCCAGGACCGTTATCTGCCGCGGCAGTTGCACACCCGCGGCGACCGTCTCGCCTTCTCCAACGGCATTGTGCTGCTGGCCGGGGCCGCCGCCATACTCGTCGTGGTCTACAACGCCGACTCCACCCGCCTCATCCAGCTCTACATCGTCGGCGTCTTCGTCTCCTTCACGCTCAGCCAGATCGGCATGGTCCGGCACTGGAACCGGCTGCTCTCCGACGAGAACGACGTGACGGCGCGGCGCCGCATGTACCGCTCCAGGACCATCAACGCCTTCGGCGCCTTCTGCACGGGGCTCGTCCTGGTCGTCGTACTCGTGACCAAGTTCTCGCACGGCGCGTGGGTCTCGCTGCTGGGCATGCTGCTCTTCTACGGCGTGATGACCGCGATCCGCCGGCACTACGACCTCGTCGCCGAGGAACTCGCCGCCGACGACCCGGACGAGAAGCGCGTACGTCCCTCCCGTGTGCACTCCATCGTGCTCGTCTCCAAGACGCACAAGCCGACGCTGCGTGCGCTCGCGTACGCCCGGCTGATGCGTTCGGACACGCTGGAGGCCCTCACGATCAGCGTGGACGCCCAGGAGACGGCACAGCTGCGCAGGGAGTGGGAGGAGACGGGCATCGACGTGCCGCTGAAGATCCTCGACTCGCCCTACCGCGAGATCACGCGGCCCGTCATCGACTACGTCAAGCGGCTGCGCAGGGAGAACCCGCGAGACGTCGTCAGCGTCTACATCCCGGAGTACGTCGTGGGCCGCTGGTACGAGCAGCTACTGCACAACCAGAGTGCGCTGCGCCTCAAGGGCCGGCTGCTCTACACGCCCGGCGTGATGGTGACCTCCGTGCCCTGGCAGCTGGAGTCCTCCGAGGTGGCGCGCAAGCGCCTCAAGAAGCGCGCGGACTGGGCCGCGCCCGGTTCCGTACGGCGCGGGCCCACGGCACGTCCGGGAGCGGGACGCGGGAACGGCGGCGGTGGCGGCGGGACCGGCCCGGGCAGCGGAGGGAGCGGCGGGGGCACGACGACCGGGAAGCCGGGCGGCGACGGGCAGTAGACTGCACCGCTGCCCCCGCGTTCGCGCGTTCGCACCATCGCGCCGCCATCGCGCCGCCGTCCGGGCGGCCGCCGAGCCGGCGCCTCGATCCCGTACCTCTGGAGCTCACCCGTCATGCCGTCCGAAACCCCCGCAGACGCCCTTGCCCCCTCGCTCGTGGGCGAGGAGTACGAGGTCGAGATCGGCCCCGTCGCGCACGGCGGGCACTGCGTCGCCCGTACGGAGGCGGGGCGGGTGCTGTTCGTACGGCACACGCTCCCCGGCGAGCGCGTCGTCGCGCGCGTCACCGAGGGCCGCGAGGACTCCCGGTTCCTGCGCGCGGACGCCGTCGAGGTGCTGGAGGCGGCGAAGGACCGCATCCCCGCGCCCTGCCCCTTCTCAGGGCCGGGCCGCTGTGGCGGCTGCGACTGGCAGCACACCAAGCCCGGTGCGCAGCGGCGCATGAAGGGCGAGGTGCTGACCGAACAGCTGTGGCGGTTGGCGCAGTTGACCCCTCAGGACGTCTCGTGGGACGGCACCGTCGAGCCGGCGCCGGGCGACAAGGTGCCCGCGGGGGAGGTCCCGGCGTGGCGCACCCGTGTGCAGTTCGCGGTGGACGACGAGGGGCGTGCGGGGCTGCGGCGGCACCGCTCGCACGAGGTCGAGCCCGTCGACCGTTGCCTGATCGCCGCCCCGGGCGTGGAGGAACTGGGCGTCGAGCGCCGCGAGTGGCCGCAGATGGCCGGGGTCGAGGCGACGGCTGCCACCGGCTCGCAGGACCGGCAGGTCGTCCTCACACCGAAGCCCGGCGGGCGTCTGCCCATCGTCGAACTGGACCGTCCCGTCTCGGTGTTGAGGGCGGGGGAGCGCGGCAGCGACAAGGGTGTCCTGCACCGCGTGCACGGCCGTGACTTCGTGCGCGAGCGCGCCGACGGCCGTACGTGGCGGGTGGGCGCCGGCGGTTTCTGGCAGGTGCACCCGCAGGCGGCGGAGCTGCTCGTGGACGCGCTGATGCGCGGACTCACGCCGCGCAAGGGGGAGATGGCGCTCGACCTGTACTGCGGGGTCGGGCTCTTCGCGGGCGCCCTGGCCGACCGCGTCGGCGAGAGCGGGGCCGTACTCGGCATCGAGTCGTCCAAGCGGGCCGTGGAGGACGCCCGGCACAACCTCGCCGACTTCCCGAGGACCCGCGTCGAGCAGGGCAAGGTCGAGTCCGTACTGCCGCGCACGGGCATCGCCGAGGCGGACCTCGTCGTCCTGGACCCGCCGCGCGCGGGCGCGGGCAGGCAGACGGTGCGCCACATCGCGGGGCTGGGCCCGCGCCGCGTCGGCTATGTGGCGTGCGATCCGGCCGCGCTGGCCCGCGACTTGGACTACTTCCGCGACGCGGGGTACGTGCCGCGCTTCCTGCGCGCTTTCGATCTCTTCCCGATGACGCACCATCTGGAGTGCGTTGCGATTCTGGAACCGGCCGCGAAGGGCTCCTGATCTGCAGTTCCGCCGATGTGCATAAATGTGCGCTGCGGGCGCTGAGCCCAGGCCTTGACACCCGGGCACCGCTCCTCTCGGGCTCCGTGGACGGCACCGACTCGTCATCTGCCGTCTGATCGCCGCCCCTCAGCGGTACCTCCTTGATGAACCACGCGGCGAGGAAGCAGAGCAGGGCCGTGGCGCCGGTGACCAGAAAGACCGTATGTGTGCCGTCGGCCACCGTGTGTTCGTAGACCTCACGCACCGGGGCAGGCAGCCGCTCCAGCGATGCCGCGTCGAGTTGGGCGGGCTGCCCGCTGCCGCCTCCGAGTCCGGCAGCGGCACCTGCCTGCTGGGTCATGGTCTCGCGTCTCGAGCTGCGCGAGCAGGAAGAGGCCGACGGGGATGAGGGCGCCGCCGATGATCGGGTACGCGCGGTACCTGCCGGTGCGTGTGGTGGCACGTCCCGCGGACCCGGGATCAACTCAGCAGGTGGTTGGGACGGGAAGTGCGGCGGGCAGCGTCCAGCAGGGCCTGGATCCGGGAGTCGGCTTGGCCGGGATCCTTTGCCGGTGTCGTGAACGGCAGCCGGGCATCACGGTGGGCGTCGGGGTACTCAAGGCGCAATGTCATGCCGTACCGGTCCAGTGCCACCGGAACAGCGCGCAACATGCCCTTGTCCGGCTGCGGTCGCACGAGACGCAGAAGCGGTGGAACGCATTCGCCGTGGTCGTCCCAGAGATGCGTCAGCATGCTCGCCTCGCAGGTGGCCAAGGGATCCGGGGCCGTGGCCTGCAGTGCGTCGAGCGCTACGAACTCTCGTGCGCGGGAGTCTTCGAGGACCGCCTGGCCGAACTCCATACAGGTGCTCGCTGTGCCCTCCGGGTCGAACGGGGCCGACAGCATTCCGGTCAAGGTGACTCGAGCCCGTACGCGGTCGCGCACCGGTGTGGGTGCGATGTCGGTCAGCTGCAGTCGCACCGGGACTCGCATCCCGTCGCCGGGGGGAGGGACTTCGGGGGGCGCGTGAAGGTGGAAACCGCCCACCGCCTCCGTGCCGTGGAGTCGTTGCACCTCGGCATGAAGCCCGTCGCTCGCGACCGTCATCGAATGGGCCGCGACCAGGATCGACCGCACGCGTTCGGCGGGCGTCGGCTCTGTGGCACGGGTGCGGAAGGGGCGCATCCAAGTTCTCCCATGGCAGCCGGTCGGAGAGAGCGGGTAGCCACGCGGACGTGGCGTGATTAGGTTAGGCTAACCTAACATGACCTTGCCCGTAGTCACGCCAAGGGGGCGACGCATGGCCCGAGTTCCGAAGGTTCTCGCTGAGTACGCTCAGCGTCGCGGGTTCAGTACGGAGGTGACATCCGTTGAACGGCCTTCTCCCTCGCTGCTGCGCATCACCTTTCACAGCCCTTCATTGAAGTCCCGGACCGTCTCGCCGTGCGATGTCACCGCGTTCCGCGTACGCGCCAACGACTTCCGCCACTACACGCCCGAGTCGCACGACCCTGACGCCGGCACAGCCACGGTCCTGATTCACCACCACGGCCGCGCCGATGCCCCCGGACTCAGGCTGATCGAATCGCTTGCGCCGGGCAGCGAGATCATTTGGTGCGGGCTGGAGTCCGCGAGAAGTTTCCGCTGGAACTCGCCCCGTTCAGCATTCGCCATGGGGGACGCGAGCACGCTGGGGCTGATGGCGGCACTCGCTGAACGCGCGAACGCGGAGGATGCGCGCCTGCTGGTCGCCGTCGAGGCCGAGCCGTCGGACTGTGACTACGTACGCACAATGCTCCCCGAAGCAGTCGTTCTGCCCGCAGTCGAGGAGCCCGGTGCCGCCCTCGATGAGTGGCTCGGCGAAGCCGGCCGGCACCTCCGCGCACTCTCTCCCGAGACCGTGTATCTCGCCGGACACGGCGGCTCGATACAGCGGCAACGCGATGCGTTGCGCACGCGGCACGGGTTCGACCGACGTGCCATCCGCACCCAGCCGTATTGGGCGACCGGTCGCACCGGACTATGAGCACGCGGCCTCGCCGAGGCACGGTCCCTGCCGCGCATCGCGTACTTCGCTCCGGAGCCGCTCACGGCACTGTCACGACCGCTGTGATCAGGGCTTGCCCGTGATCCGCCGGTGCTGGCTGAGCTTCCGCCGTGAACGACGCCACGTATGGCATACGCATCAGACGGGGAAGTCCGGCCGACGCGCAGGCCGTTCTGGACATGCTCGACTCTGCGGTGGCGTGGATGAACGGTCGCGGCAACACCGAGCAGTGGGCACGACGCCGTATTCGCAGAGGCCAGGCGGGCCGGAAGAGGACTGCCGGATCGGGGTGCTGCTCATTTGACGGCTCCTGCGGTCAGGCCGGCGATCACCTGGCGCTGCAGGACGAGGAACAGTGCGATGGGGACCAGCATGATGACGGTTGCCCCGGCCATGGCGCCGGTGACGTTGTACCCGAACTGCGACTCGAAGCCGGCCAAGGCCAGCTGCACGTTGTGGTTGGACTGAGTGACGGTGAGCAGATTGGCGAAGAAGAACTCGTTCCAGATCTTCACGAACGCCACGACACACACAGTGGCGATGGCCGGTCGCGACAGCGGCAGGATGATCCGCCGCAGGGTGGTGAAGTACCCGGCGCCGTCCATGAGGGCGGCTTCTTCGATCTCTTGGGGCAACGACAGCAGGAAAGATCGCATCACGATGAAGGAGAACGGCAGCTCCAGCGCCGAATAGAAGATCATCAACCCGATGCGGGAGTCGAACATGCCAAGCTCGCGCACCACGAAGAACACCGGTGTCGCCAGCCCCACCAATGGGATGGCCAGGGCCAGGGCGAACATGGCGACGAGGAAGTTCCTGCCGAGGAATGCGTAGCGGGCGAGCGGATAGGCGGCCAGAAACGCCACGGTGACGGCGCCGATCGTGCCACCGGTCGCGTACAGCAGCGTGTTGAGCACGTAGGTGTGCAGATGGATCTCAGTGAACGCGTCGATGTAGCCCTGGAAGGTCGCAGGAGAGGGGAAGAACCCCTTGCCCGAGTAGACCTGCGGGCCCGTCTTGAAGGAAGACAGCATCACCCACACGGTGGGCAGCAGCGACAGCAGCGTGACCACGGTAAGGAAGCCGTAAACGAGCACCAGGGCCCACGAGCGCGGACGGGTGCGTCGCACGCTACGTCGGCGGGCGTCGGTGGTCGACGTCGTGGCAGGCGGGGTGGCGGTCACAGGGCTCGCTCTCCGATCCGGAAGACTCGCCGGACTGTGACGATGAGCGTCGCGCCCAGAATCAAGATCACGGAGCCGACGGCGTTGGCGTAGCCCCACTGCCCGTGCACGTAGGCACGGTAGGCGTAAAGGGCGAGAGTGGTGGTGGCGTCGTTCGGGCCGCCGGAAGTCAGGATGTAGACCAGGTCGAACATGCCGATGTCGACCAGGAGCCGCACGAGGATGACAGTTCCGATGATGTTGCGCAGCAGCGGCAGGACGACGAACAGCTGGCGCTGGATCAGGCTCGCACCGTCCGCTTCGGCGGCTTCGAGGAGTTCGGTGGGGATCGAGGCCACCTCCGCCATGACGACCACGACCACGAACCCGATGATGAACACGAATGTGCCGGCCACAGCCCACCGGGCGGTACCGCTGTTGAACAGCCAGTCGTGCTGGCCGCCCGTGACGGGGGCGAGCAGGTTGTTCAGCAGGCCGTAGGACGGGTTGTAGAACATCGAGAACACCAACGCGTACGCGGCCCCAGAGATGACGAACGGGATGAAGATGATCGTGCGGAAGAGCTTCCAGCCCGGCACTTTCATGGCAAGGATCATGCCGACTGCCACGCCGAGTGGCACCTGGATGACCATGGATGCGCCGCAGTAGAAGAGCGTGTTGCCCGCGGCCTTCCAGAACACCGGGTCGGAGAACAGCTGGCGGTAGTTGTCCAGTCCGGTGAACGCGAAGTCGACACCGCCCCAGCGGGAGAACGCCGTTACGGCCAGCACGACGAGCGGCACCAGGAAGAACAGGGCGAACAAGACGAGGGCCGGCAGGATCGAGACGGCGACGTGGCGATGCATGCCGGTGGGGATACGCGGTCCGGCCGTGGGCTTGGGCGCCCGCGGCCGAACCTGGTGCGTGGTTCTCACAGCTAGCTCCCCGCCGCGGAGTCGGTGGCCAGGCGCGACAAGAAGGCCTTCGTATCCATCTTTCCCTTGACGTAGGCGGGCCACAGGTTCTTCCACGCCGCATCGATGCCCCCCGGTGCGTGGACCCGTGCGTGGGGGAAGGTCTTAGCAACCCGGGGGATCTGGGTGACCAGGCGCGAGCTGAGCGGCTCGAGCCCTCCCGCCTTGACGGTGGCGGCGGGCACCTTGACGGGTGGGTTGGAGCCCGTGGCCTTGGCCTGTTCGACGACCTCGTCGGTGGAGGACATGAACCTCACGAACGCGCCCACCGCTTCGAGCTTGGTCTGGTCGTTCGTACCCGACACCCAGCCGGCGCCCGAGACGACGATCAGCCCTCGTCCGGCGTCCCATCCGGGGGACGGGGCGTATTCGGTGTCGTCGTACAGCCCTCCTGCGGCGTTTGCCGACTTCAGGTTGGTCTTGACGAACCATGGCCCGTTGGGGACGGTCGCGGCCTTGCCGGCCAGGTACTTCGAGGCGGCGTTCTGGAAGTCGCCGGAGAAGGAGTCGGCGTTCACATAGCCCTTGGCCTGCCAGCCGCGAAGGCGCTCGGTGGCCTTGACGGCGGCCTTGTTGGTCGACCAGTCCTTGCTGGTGGCGATCTCAGAGCTGAGGAAGTCACGGCCTGCCGGCTGCGTGCCGATGAGGTTGGACCACATCAAAAGGGTCGCCCAGTCCCCGTCGAGTGCAATCGGGGTCGCGCCTGCGTCCTTGAGCTTGGCGGCCATTGCCTCGAAGTCGTCCCAGGTGGTGGGGAACGAGTCGTAGCCCACTTTTGCCAGGAGTTTCTTGTTGTAGAAGATCCCGATGGGATCCTGCTGCTGCGGAATGGCCCACCGTTGTCCGTCCTCGCCCGACAACGCGTCGAAGGCGCGGGGCTGGAACGAGGCGGCCCACTTCGCGTCGGCCTTGAGGTCGGGCGCGAAGTCGTGCAGCTTGCCCGTACTCGACAACGACTTGATCTCCGTGTTGTTCAGCTGGAAGACGTCGGGCAGGTCGTTGGCCAGTGCGAGGCGCTGGTAGTACTGCAGCCTTGCGTCCCCTGAGCCGGCGTTCGCGTTCTGCAGCGTCTTGACGCGGTACTTGCCTTTGTTGGCCTCGTTGAAGCGCTGTGCAGCCTCGAAGTTGAACTGCAGGAACGGGTCGGTGGTGGACTCCTGGCAGGTCGCACAGGTGATCTCGATCTCTCCGGCGGCGTTGGTCGCCCTGCCTTTCGAGGTTGAGCAGGCGCCGAGAGCTCCCGCCATGATGACGGCGGTCGTCGTCGCGGCGACGACGGTCTTGGTTCTACGCATGGTCCGCCTCACTTCTTCGTACGGCGTGGTTGGGGTGTTACGAGGTCCATTGCTGGTCGGCAAGTTGGAATGCAGGCCGCAGGTTGGAACGCAGGCCGAGCGCCGACGCGCTTCAGTGGTGGTCGTCAGTAGCCGACGATCTTCGGCCAGTGCCGCTCGACGCCGACGGCGTCCAGCTCGGCCTGGAACTCGCCGAGCAGCTTGTCGTCGGCGCGGACCTGGGAGGGGGTGACGTCTCGGGCCGCGCAGAAGCCGATGAGGTGGCCGTCGACCTCGCCGATGTTCCACTCCACCAGGGGCATCCGGTAGGCGCCGTTGGTGATGTGGGTGGTGCCGATGTTCTTCGCGCCGGCAAGCAGGTTGGTGATCCGTACGGGAATGAGCGCGCCCAGGGGCAGCTCGAAAGGGCAGCAGCCGATGTCGATGTAGGAGTCGCCGCCGGTGGAGGGATGCAGGTCGATGCGGTACATGCCGACCCCGACGCTGTCGCGGTGCTGCACGGCGCCGCGGTCCCCGCGAATCTCCAGGGAGATCTCCTGCTCGACGATCGTGTGCTCGGCCACGATGCGACGCGACTCGCGGATGTAAGGCGCCTTGGCCAGCCCATCGGGGCTGTCGCCCAGCACATCGCCACGCAGACGCAGCCCCGGCCAGCCAATGCCGCCATCGGGACGGGGAGCGGCGGTCTGCAGCCAGTACAGCAGGCTCAACGACAGCTCACGGGCCCGGTTCAGGTGGAACTCGGCCTGCTCCGCGGGAACATCGAAGATCGGACCGTCCCAGTAGTCCACCTGCGGCCAGTTCACCAACGTGATGTCGGACTCGTAGGCGTCGGGCAGAAAGTTCTGCGCTGCCGCGATCCGGCGGAAAGTCCACAGATTGCGGTCCATGCGCCCCACCCGCTGGTCCGCGTAGTCCGGGCGGATGAGCGTGTGGTCCTCGACGGGGTTCGGCAAGAACGTGTGGTGCGAGGGCGCGAGCGTTTTGGGATGGGGCGCAGTCAGCGATAGCCGGCCGTCCGGCCAGTCCGTCGCCGAAGAGGTCAGGAAGTGTTCGTAGCTGTCGGGGCGCGCGATCGTGAAGTCCCCACCCTCGACGTGGTCGAGGGCGAGGCACACCGAGATCGGCTGCATATTGAGTGGGGCCGGCAGTTCCGGAGCGTGCGGTTCACCGGTGACGTCCCGCGACTCGGCGCCGGTGACGTACTCGACGCCGGCCAGCGGCAGCAGGTCGCCGGTCTCCGTTGCATCGACGAACCAGGTAGCGCTCACCGTCGCAAGATCACCACTACGACGATTGCGTAGAGCAATCGACTCCAGTGTGTCGGGATCGTCCGTGTTCGTCATGGAAACCGGCTCGTGCTCCATCAGCACCCGGATGCGCCCGGATGCCCGGTGCGGGGCGAGGAGAGCCTCGATTACGGCGAGGGACACGCGCGGCTCGTGGCAGAGGTCGGAGACCTTGGCGGAGCCGGGATTGAAGGCCACCGTGCTGCGGGCCGCCTCGGTCAAGGGGTAGTGGTGGCGGTAGTAGGAGCGAACAGCCTCACGGAACTCGCGGTAGGTGGCTGTGCAGCCGAACTGCTCGATCCACACGTGCTCGTCCGGGGGGACCCCCTGGGTCGTCAGGACGCCGCCGAGCCAGTCGGTCGGCTCGGTCAGGACAACGCTCACGCCACGTCGCGCCGCGGCCAGGGCGGCAGAGACGCCGCCCAGGCCACCGCCGACCACGAGAAGTTGTGTCTCAATCTCGTTCATGCCGAGATCTCACCACCGGAAATGCGCCGGTAACATGGCCAGGGTGAGCAAGCCTGTGTCTGGAATTGATGCCGCTTCCCGACGCCTGAGAATCGTCAATTCTGTGGTCCGCAGCGTCGTCCACCCTTCCGGCTCCCGAATCGGGCCCCGCCTTCAGGGCGATGTTCAGCTGATGCTGATCCATGCCGGAACGATGGTCGTGCAGGTAGACGACCGCGACCCGTACGCCGTCCCCGAGGGGCAGATGTGCATCCTGCTGCCCGGGCACACCGAGGTGATCGGCTTCGCCGAGGGCGCCGAGACCCGCCAGACGCTCGTACGCGGTGAGCTTGACGAGCTCACCCCACAGATGAACCGGTGGCTGGAGGCATTGCGCCCCACCAGACCGTTGTCCTCCGCCCTGACGTACATGGCGCGCGAAGCTCTGATCACCGAGCAGACCCGCCTCACCGCCCAAGGCGCACTGGTCGACGCGCTGGCTACGGCACTGCTGTGGCGCTTCATCGCCGAGTTCGAGAATCTGCCCGCTGCGCTGCCGGCGCCCATCGAGGACGCCCGGCTGTTCATCCACCGCAATGTCCAGAGCGACATCAGCCTGACGACCATTTCCACAGTCGCGAGGGTGAGCCCTGAGCACCTGGTGCGCTTGTTCCGTGAGCACATGAACACCACACCCATGCGTTACGTGTGGGACCGACGCGTCACTCACGGCATCGAGCTGTTGACCAGCTCGGGGCTGCCTGTCGGATCGATCGCGGCGTGCTCGGGCTTCAAGACGAGCTTCCATTTCGCGCGCAAGGTCAAGGAGGCCACCGGCCTGTCACCGACGGCGCTGCGCGCGCGCAACTGGTCCCAGCACTCAACAGACGCCAACGACGACCCGGCCTGAGGCTGGGACGGCTTCCGAGTGCGGCCCGGCCGCGAAAGCCTCCTGAACTGCGGTTCTGCGCATGCGCATACGGGCGGTGCGAGTGCTGCGGGCGGCATCGTCGGCCGGCGGTGTGCAGTTGCGGCTTCAGGCGGTGGACCGGTCCGCGCGCACTCGGCTTACGAGGTCGGCGGCGGCCCGCGGCCATTCGCGGTGGTCGAATGCGAAGCCGGCTTCGAGGAGACGGCCGGGCGTGACGCGGCGGCTCTTCAGCAGGAGTTCGGTGTCGGTGCGAAGCGCGAACGCGCCGAGCTGTGCCATCCACTTCGTCGCGGGCAGACCCAGCGGGACCCCCCAGGCAGTACGCAGCGCGCGCATGAACGCGCGCTGCGGCAAGGGAGCAGGGGCGGCGAGATTCACAGCCCCGGTGAGCTCGTCCTTCTCGATCAGGAACTCCACCGCACGGACGAAGTCGTGGTCGTGTATCCAGGACACGTACTGCTCACCTCCGGCCACCGGGCCGCCGAGCCCCAGCCGTGCCAGTCGCAGCAGGACGTCGAAGATGCCACCGCGGTCGGGACTCATCACCATGGCTGAGCGCAGGGCGACCTTGCGGGTGTGCGGAGTTCGGGCTCGCGCCTGTTCGCGCTCCCAGTTCTTCGCGATCTTGATGCTGTACGCCCAGTAGTCCGGAACGTCGGGCTCGGTGCCGCCAAGGATGCCGGTGGCCTCGTCGTTGGGTGCGTCGAAGCGGTGGGCGTAGATGGTCGCGGTGCTCATCTGAAGCCAGACACGGGGAGGCCTGTCGACGGCGGCGATGGCCTGGCCCACCAACCGGGCGGAGTCCACGCGAGAGTCCATCATCGCCTGGAGATTGGCCTGCGTATAACGGCAACTGACGCTGCGTCCGGCCAGGTTGATCACAGCGTCACAGCCTGCGATGGCGTCCACCCACGTACCCAGCGTCTTCCCGTCCCAGCGAACGTCACTGTCGCGGACCGGCCTTCTGCTCAGAACGACGACCTCATGGCCGGAGGCGGTCAGGGCGCGGTGGAGAATCCCGCCCACCTGACCGGTACCCCCAGGTATGACGATCTTCATCGGTTCCCCCTTCGTGGGCGCAAGCCGTTTGAGCGGTCGCTCAAACGTGTTTCTCAGTTTAAGCACTCGCTCAATGGGTGTGCCATACTCGCGGCCGTACGGTCCGGATCTGATCGGAGGTGGCGCTGTGGCCGTGGGCGCGGACACGCGCACGAAGCTGCTGGCGGGTGCGCTGCGGACCGTGACCGAGCACGGGTATGCGAAGACCTCCGCCCGTACCGTCGCCGCTGCGGCCGGGGTCAACCAGGCGCTGGTCTTCTACCACTTCGGCAGCGTCGACGAACTCCTGGCCGCGGCCTGCCGGTACGGCGCGGAGCAGCGGGTCGAGCTCTACCGCGAACGCCTCGCCCAGGTGCAGAGCCTGGCCGAACTGCTCGCGCTCGGGCGGGAGTTGCACGCCGAGGAGCGCGTCAGCGGGAATGTCGCCGTCCTCGCCCAGCTCCTCTCCGGCGCCCAGACCCAGCCGCGGCTCGCCCCCGCCACCGCCGCGGGACTCGCCCTGTGGATCGACGAGATCGAGCAGGTGCTGGCCCGGGTTCTCGCCGGTTCGCCGATCGCCGAGTTCGTCGACGCCCCCGGCCTCGCACGTGCGGTGGCGGCGGGCTTCGTCGGGCTGGAGCTCTACGAGGGCGTCGACGAGCAGGGCGCGCAGCGTGCCCTGGACGCGCTGGAGCAGCTGTCGGGGCTGGTCGGCGTGCTGGAAGAGCTGGGTCCGGTCACCCAGCGGGCCGTACGGGCCAGGCTGCGGCGGGGCACCGGGCGGCGCGGGTAGGCCACCCCGTACCCGGCGGGCGCCCGAGGGGTCATACGGGCGGGGTCATACCGGCGCGGTCATGCGGGCGAGGTCAGGCGGGCCTTTCGCCGGCGACCCAGCCACGTCTGCACGACCACGACCACGACCAGGAAGGCGCCGCTGACCACCTGCTGGTAGGCGGAGTCGAGCGAGCCGATCTGGTTGATGACGTTCTGGATGACCGTCAGCAGCAGCACGCCGACCAGCGACCCGCTCACGAAGCCCATTCCGCCGGACAGCAGCGTCCCGCCGATGACGACGGCTGAGATCGCCTCCAGCTCCATGCCCTGGCCGAGAATCGTCACCCCGGAGGACAGCCTGGCGGCGTTGAGCGCTCCGGCCAGTCCGGCCAGCAGCCCGGACAGGACGTACACCGACACCTTCGTGCGGGCCACCGATGTGCCCATGAGCGACGCGGCGTCCTCGTTGCCGCCGACGGCGTAGACGTGCTGGCCGAACCGTGTGCGGCGCAGCAGCAGACCGCCGAGCACGAACAGCGCCAGCATGATCCACACCGGTACGCCCAGTCCGAGCAGCTTGCCGCGCCCAAGGTCGGCGAAGAGGGAGTCCTTCGCGATCAGGAAGGTGTCGGCGCCCTCGTCGGTGATGTTGAGCATCAGCCCCCGTGCACCCAGCATCGCCGCCAGCGTGACGATGAACGGCGCGAGCCGGGCCCGGGCGATGAGCAGGCCGTTGATCAGCCCGATCGTGCCGCACACCGTCAGCGCCAGCAGCAGTGCGACGACCGGGCCGTACTGCGAGCCCCAGGCGGCGAGCACCCCACCGAGCGCGAAGACGGAGCCGACCGACAGGTCGATGCCGCCGGAGACGATCACGAACGTCATGCCGAGCGCGACGATGGCCAGGAAGGCGGAAGAGACGGCGATGTTCTGCAGGTTGCCGGCGCCGGCGAACGAGTCGAAGGACAGCGAGGCGATCAGCACCGTCAGCAGCAACGCCACGAGCGCGCCGTGCTGTTGGGCGAGGGTGCTCAGCCGCTCGGCCCGGGCGCCATTGCCGCCCGGGCCTCCGGGGCCGTCCTTGCCCGCTGTCCGGGTTTTCAGCGCGGGACCGCCCGGCCCGGCCGGTTCGGGCGAACCGGCGCCGCGGTGGCGGGTGTTCGTCGCGCTCATCGCTTCCCCCTCTCGCGTGCCGCGTACACCGCGAGAACGATGACGGCGGCCTGCGCGATCTGCGTCCACGAGGGAGGCAGATCGTGCTTTATGAGCGTGGCCGTCAGCAGCTGGATGAGCACGGCGCCGGCGACGGTGCCGCCCACGCGTACCCGGCCGCCGCTGAGCGGGGTGCCGCCCACCACGACGGCGGTGATGGCCGACAGTTCCATCAGGCTGCCCAGCGATGTGGGGTCGCTGGCCTGGAGCCGGGCCGTGGCCAGGAATCCCGCGACGGCCGCCAGCGCACCGGAGGCGACGTAGACGCACAACAGCACGCGGTGCACGGGGAGTCCGGCCAGCCGGGCCGCGGGGCGGCTGTCGCCGATCGCCAGCAGCTGTCTGCCGAAGGTCGTACGCCGCACCGTGAAGCCGACCAGCAGTACGAGGGCCAGCGCGATCAGCACCGGGTAGGGAATGCCCAGCAGGTCGCCCGAGCCCAGGGCGCGCATCCCCGGGTCGCGCACGTCCTCCAGCTGCGGGACCAGCACGAGGGCAAGGCCCCGGCCGCCCACCATGAGCGCCAGCGTCGCCACGATGGGCTGGACGCCGACGAACGCGACCAGCGAGCCGTTGACCAGGCCGACGGCGATACCGCCCAGCACCGTCGCCAGCAGCGCGATCCACGGCCCGTAACCCAGGTACAGCGCCACCAGTGAGGTGGAAAGGGCCATCACCGAGCCCACCGACAGGTCGATTCCCTCGGAGCCGATGGCAAGCGCCATGCCCAGAGCCACGATCAGGATGGGGGCCACCTGCACGGCCTGCGTACGGAAGTTCTCCGCGGACAGGAAATGGTCGGTGAAGGCGATGTTGAACAGCAGCAATGCCGCGACGCCCACGTAGACGCCGTACGCCTGGAGCCAGGCGTGGACCGCGGCCCGGTCCGGTGCGGTGCGGACGGGCGCGACCTCAGCCATGCGATGCCCCTTCTCGCTCGGAACCCGGCTCGGAACCCGGCGCGGAGTCATCCGTGGGGGCATGCGGGGGAGCCTCCGAGTGCGGTTCCTCCTCCGCCGCCCCGGCGATGGCCTCCATGAGCCGGTCCTCGGTGACCTCGTCCCCGGTCAGCTCGCCGACCACGGCCCCGTCCCGGAGCACCACGACCCGGTCCGACCCTTCGATCAGCTCCTCCAGGTCGGAGGAGATCAGCAGCACGCCCAGCCCTTCGGCGGCCAGTTCGTCCACCAGCTTCTGCACCTCGGCCTTGGCCCCGACGTCGATGCCCCGTGTGGGCTCGTCCAGCAGCAGCACCTTCGGCTCGGCCGCCAGCCAGCGGGCCAGCAGGACCTTCTGCTGGTTGCCGCCGGACAGTTCGCCGGCCTTCTGGTGCGGCGAGGACGCCTTGATCCGCAGCCGCTCCATGAAGGTGCGCACGAGTGCGTCGATGCGCGCCTCGGACACCAGCCCGGCCCGGGAGAGCCGGGGCAGTACGGCCAGCGCGATGTTCTCGCGTACGGAAAGGCCGGGCACGATGCCCTCGCTCTTGCGGTCCTCGGGCAGCAGGGAGATGCCTGCGCGGATGGCCGCGCCCGGGGAGCCCGTACGTACGGGCGAACCGGCCACCGTGACCCGCCCGGCGCCGGGCGGCATGGCACCTGCGACCGCCTTGGCCGTCTCCGTACGTCCGGAGCCCAGCAGCCCGCCCAGGCCGACCACTTCACCGGGGCGTACCGCGAAGGAGACCCCGTGCAACTGGTGCGGGACGCTGAGGCCTTCGGCGTGCAGCACCGGCTCCGCGGAGGCCGCCTCGTGGTCGCCGCCGAACTTGGTGGTGCCCTCGGCCCGTACCTCGCCGATCTCCCGCCCGAGCATCAGCGAGACCAGCCGCAGCCGCTCCAGTCCCTCCAAGGGGCCGGTGTGGACGGTGCGTCCGTCGCGCAGCACGGTGACCGCGTCGCACACGGCATACAGCTCGTCGAGCCGGTGGCTGACGTAGACCACGGCGACGCCCCGGTCCCGCAGCCGCCGGATGACGCCGAAGAGGGTCTCGACCTCCCGGGGCTCCAGCGAGGACGTCGGCTCGTCCATGACGACGACCCGCGCGTCGACCGAGACCGCGCGGGCCAGGGCGACCATCTGCTGTGCCCCGACGCCCAGTTCGCCCAGGGGCCGGCGCACGTCGGCGCGGACGCCGTAGTCGCCCAGCAGCCGCTCGCTCTCCCGGTGCATCCGGGCGAAGTCGATCAGCCCCAGCCTGCCGCGCGGCTCGCGGCCCAGGAAGAGGTTGCGGGCCACGCTCATCAGCGGGACGAGGTTGACCTCCTGGTAGATGGTGGAGATCCCCGCCCGCTGGGCGGCCAGCGGAGTGGCGAACGAGACGGGCTCGCCGCCGCACCGCACCTCGCCCTCGTCCGGCGCGTACACGCCGGTCAGCACCTTGATGAGCGTGGACTTTCCCGCGCCGTTCTCGCCGATCAGCGCGTGCACCTCGCCCGGACGTACGCCGAAGTCGACGTCGTCCAGGGCGAGTACACCGGGGAAGCGCTTGGTCAGCCCACGCGTGGAGAGCGCATACGCCGCAGGGCGGGTAGGGGGCATCAGTACGCCTTGCTCAGGTCCTGCTCGGCGTTGGCCGCGGTGTAGGCGCTGTCCTTGATGACGATGCTCTGGCCGACCTTCTCGCCGCGGGTGAAGTCGTCGAGCGTGGCGAAGGCGAGAGGACCGAAGCGGGGGTTGGACTCGATCACGCCGTGAATCCACTTGTCGGTGATGCCCTGCACGGCGTTGCGCGTGCCGTCCACCGTCACGATCTTCACGTCGCCGGCCTTCTTGCCGGCACTCTTGAGCGCGTTGACCGCGCCCAGGCCCATCTCGTCGTTCTCCGCGTAGATCCCGTCGATGTCCGGCTTGGACTGGATGAGCTGCTCGGTGACCTGCTGGCCCTTCTCACGGGCGAATTCGCCGGTCTGCTTGAAGACGACCTTCAGGCCGGGGGCCTTCTGCTTGATGCGGTCGCGGAAGCCCTCGGTGCGTTCGGTGGTGACGTTGTTGCCCGGTGTGCCGAGCAGGATCGCGACCTTGCCCTTGCCTCCGGTGGCCTCGATCATCTGGTCGGCGGCGCGGCGGCCCTGCTGGACGAAGTCGGAGCCGATGAAGCTCACATAGTCCTTGCACGCCGTGGCGTTGATCTGCCGGTCGACGGTGACGATGGGGATCTTCTTCGCCGCGGCCTGCTTGAGCACCGGGTCCCAGCCGTCCGAGTTGAGCGGCGCGATGACCAGCAGGTCGGCGCCCTTGGAGATGAGGTCCTGCACGTCGCTGATCTGCTTGGAGAACTGCGACTGGGCGTTCGCCGTCAGCAGCTTGATCCCGCGCTTCTTCGCCTCCGCTTTGATCGAGGCGGTCTCGGCTATCCGGAAGGGGTTGGCCTCCTTCTCGGACTGCGAGAAGCCGACGGTGGCCTTGCTCAGGTCCAGCTTCTTGCCGCCGTACCGGCCGACGGTGCAGGTCTTGGCGCCCTTGGTGGGCTCGGCGGCGACCTGCCCGCCGCCTTCGCCGGAGCCGGACTTCGACTTGTTTGCCTCGTCCTCCGACTTGGCACAGCCGCTGGCGAGGGCGAGAGCGGCGAGGAGGGCGGTGGCGGCGGTGAGACGCCTGGCGAGCGGCTTCATGGGTACCCCCACGGTGTGTCGTGCAGAAGACGTGACGCTAGGTTTTTACATCGTTGAATAGATTTCTGTAAACAGTGCGCGCATGAACTGGTCCTTGCGAGGGCGGGGTTCGAGCCTCTGCCGGGTCTCCTGCCTGCGACAACTGCCGATTCCGCGCCGATTCCGGTGCCGGCGCCGGTGCCGGTTTCCGGGTGTCCGGTGCCGGTTTCCGATTGTCCGGGTGTCCGGTGCCGGTGTACGCGGGCCGCCCGCGGGTCAGTCCGGAGGACGCCGTCCGCGTGTGCTCTCCCGCTCCACCAGGGTGAATCCCGGCTGGAGTTGACGGGTCGCAGCGCCGTCGCCGGTGTCCTTCCCGGCCAGGCGTCCGACGATCGACTCCACCGCCAGCCGGGCTATGGCCTGCTTGTCCGGTGCCACCGTCGTCAGCGTCACGGCGCCGTACCGTCCCTCCGTCAGATCGTCGAAGCCGACGACTGCGACGTCCTCCGGCACCCGCAGTCCCCGCTCGGACATCACCCGCATCGCCCCGATCGCGATCAGGTCGTTGTAGGCGAACACCGCGTCAGGTCGCTCACCCGCGTCCAGCAGGGCCGCCATCGCCGCCGCCCCGTCGGCGCGGTCCCAGCCCTCCACCAGCGCGACGAGAGCGTCGTCGGCCTTCACGCCGCGGGCGGCCAACTCCGCCTGCCAGCCCAGGAGTCGGAGGTGGGAGGGCTGACTGGGACGGTCGTCCCGTGCCCCGAGGAACGCGATGCGGCGGCGGCCCAGATCCAGTAGGTGGCGCACCGCGGCGCGGGCTGCCGCGATGTTGTCGATGGCGACGTGGTCGTGCGGCAGGTCGTAACGCCGCTCGCCGATCAGCACCAGCGGGGCACTGTCCGTACGCGCCGCGAGGTCTTCGGTCTCCAGTTCCAGCGGGTTGAGGATCAGCCCGTCGATGACCTGTGCCTGGAAGCCCTGGGTGACGAGGAGTTCGCGCTCGCGGCTGCCCTGGGTGTGGTCCAGCAGGACGGTGTAGTCGTGCGCCGCGGCGGCGTCGATCACGGCCCCGGCCAGTTCGGCGAAGTACGGGTTGCCCAGCTCGGGCACCGCGAGCGCGATGATCCCGGTGCGGCCCTTGCGCAGGTGGCGGGCCGTGATGTTCGGCCGGTAGCCCAGCGCGTCGATGGCGCTCTGCACCTTCTCCCGGGTGGCGGGGGTGACGTGCTGATATTTGTTCACCACGTTGGAGACGGTCTTGATCGACACCCCGGCGTATTCCGCGACGTCCTTGAGACTCACCCTCACCCTGCGCTCCCCATTCTCGGCGGGCCGCTGTGCTTGCGCTGCCGTCACGCGCCTGGACAGGTGACAGCAGCCGTGCTGTCATGCCAACAACCCTTGCTTCCAACGTTATACAAGACGGATCGGGACAAGGGCAGTGCCGCAACCATCTCCTGCACACCTCATCCGGAGGTCCCGTGAGACGCGCACACACCTGGCCGGCGGCTGCTGCCGCCGCATTCTCCCTCCTCGTTCTCCTGGCGGTCTCGCTGGGATCCGTACCGCCCGCGGCGGCCGCTCCGCCCGCTCAGGAACCTCCCGTGGTGCACGGACTCAAGGGCGAGTACTGGACCCAGTCGGCCCCCGGCGCATACGACTTCGGCACCCTGCAGGCCACCGCCTTCGATCCCTCCCTCGACTTCGCGGACCTGGAGCCGCGACTCCAGGAGCGCAGCGGCCGGGCCGACCACGCCAGCGTCCGCTGGACCGGGACGATCACCCCCACGAAGACGGGCGAACACACCTTCCACATCAGCGGCGACAACGGCTTCCGCATGTGGATCGACGGCGAACCGGTCATCGACCACTGGGTTCCCGACTGGGACAACGAGCAGAACTCCGCCCCCGTCCGACTTCAGGAGGGCGTCCGGCACTCCGTGAAGATCGAGTACTTCGAGGAGGAGGGCGGCTCCAACCTGCACGTGCGCTGGACCCCGCCCGGCGGCGAGAAGACCGCGATCCCGCAGTCCGCCTACACCCCGCCCGAGGACTTCGACTACGACGGACCGGCCGAGCTGCGCGTCGGCACCTCCGGGCGCACTCTGGAGCTGGCCTTCGCACAGCGCCTGACCGAACCGCCCGCCGGCTTCCCGGAGCACCTCAAGGCCGTGATCGGCGGCGTCGAATGGCCGCTGGGCGGCGCACGGCTGGATCCGGACGACGACCACCGGCTCGTCGTCACGCTCCCCGAGCCCGTGGTCGGCCAGGGCGGTACGGCGGACGTGCGCTACGACGGCGACGGCGGTCTCGTCGACGCGGACGGCGAGCCGGTCGGCGGCTTCTGGACCGCGGGCGAGAACGGGTCGGAGTACCAGCTCAAGACCGACTGGGCCGACGAGGCCGGACCGGACAACGCGCTGCCCGAGTACCCCCGGCCCCAGCTCAAGCGCGACCAGTGGCGCAACCTGAACGGCATCTGGCAGTTCGCCGGCGCCGAGGAGGGCGAGCAGCCGCCGACCGGCGAGAAGCGCCGCCTGGAGGAGAAGATCCTCGTGCCCTACCCCGTCGAGTCCCAGCTCTCCGGCCTCGAACGGCACGAGGAACGCATGTGGTACAAGCGGTCGTTCACCGTTCCCGCCGACTGGGACATCGGCTCGGGCAAGCGTCTGCACCTCAACTTCGACGCCGTCGACTGGCGGGCCACCGTATACGTCAACGGCGAGCGGGTCGCGGCGCACAAGGGCGGCTACGACCGCTTCACCGCCGACGTCACCGACGCCCTGCGGCCGGGGCCGGACCAGGAACTCGTCGTCGGCGTCCACGACCCGACGGACTCTCCCGAGGGGGAGAACCCGCCCGTGGGCAAGCAGCGGCTGGAGCCGGAGGGCATCTGGTACACCCCGTCGTCGGGCATCTGGCAGACCGTCTGGATGGAGCCCGTCGCCGCCGAGCACACCACGGACGTCAAGACGACACCGGATGTGAGCGGCGAGCAGGTGACCGTCACCGCGCGCGGCGTGCCCGACGGCGTGCCCGTCACGGCCGTGGCGTACGACACGAGGGGTGGCGGAGCCGGCGAGGGCGTCGGTGGCGAGAGCGGCGAGAGCGGCGACAGGGGCGGCACGGGCCGCGAAGTCGGACGGGCCACCGGAACCGGCGACGAGCCCTTCGACGTCCCCGTGCCCGATCCGAAGCTGTGGTCGCCGGACGACCCGCACCTCTACACCCTCAAGGTGACGGTGGGGGAGGGCAGTTCGGCCGACACGGTCGAGAGCTACTTCGGCATGCGCGAGATCGCGGTGAAGGACATCGACGGCAAGCGCCGCATGGTGCTCAACGGCAAGCCGGTCTTCTCCATGGCCACACTCGACCAGGGCTTCTGGCCCGACGGGCTGTACACCGCGCCCACCGACGAGGCCCTCGCGTACGACCTGCGGGCGCACAAGGAGCTGGGTTTCAACTCGGTGCGCAAGCACATCAAGGTCGAGCCCGACCGCTGGTTCTACCACGCCGACCGCCTCGGCCTGCTGGTGTGGCAGGACATGCCCTCGATGCGCTCGGACCGCACGCCGGACCAGCAGGCACGCCTGCAGTACGAACACGAGATGAAGCGCATGGTCGAGCAGCACGACAGCCATCCTTCGGTGATCATGTGGGTCACCTTCAACGAGGGCTGGGGGCAGTACGACCAGGCACGTATCGCCGACTACGCGAAGGGACTCGATCCCACGCGCCTGGTCAACAACATGAGCGGCCACAACTGCTGTGGCGCCGTCGACGGCGGCAACGGCGACATCTCCGACGCACACGGCTATCCCGGCGCCCAACTGCCCGAGCCGGACGGTGAACGGGCCCTGGTAAGCGGTGAGTACGGCGGCCTCGGGCTGGCCGTGCCCGGCCATTCGTGGCCGGTACGGCACACGTACGTCGGTGTGGAGAAGGAGAAGTACACCGACGAGTACCTCGCCAAGCTCAAGGACATCGAGCAGTTCGCCGCCTGCGAGGGCAGCAGCGGCGCCGTCTACACCCAGATCACCGACCTGGAAGGGGAGTTGAACGGCCTGATGACCTACGACCGGAAGGTCGGCAAGGCCGACACGGGCCGCCTCGCCGCGGCACACGCCGCCCTCCTGGAGGGCGTCGCCGAGGACACCCTGACCTGCGAACGCGGCTGAAGCGCGTCCCTTCGCCTTCGCCTTCCCCTGCGCCGTCCCCCGCCCCTGCCACGGGCCCGGCCCCGTGGCAGGGGCGGGGGAAGGGGCCCGGGCAGCGCGCACCGGGCGCTGTGGCTGGGGCGGCCGCCGCCCCGCTCGTGCGGCGGGGCGGCGCCGTCGAGCGGCGTTGTGCGCGCGGGTCAGGAGAGGGTCAGGCCGTAGGCCGCGAGGGCTTCGGTGATGGGCTGGTAGAAGGTCGAGCCGCCGCCGGAGCCGACGATGAAGCCGAGGGCGGTGCCGCCGGAGAAGGCGGGGCCTCCTTCGTCGCCCGGCTCCGAGTGCGCGGTGGAGCGGAAGAGGCCGTTGACGGTGCCCTGCGGGTAGTCGACCGACACGTTGACCGCCTCGACGGTGCCGCACTGCAGGCCGCTGACACGTCCCACATGGCACATGGACTGGCCGACGGCGGGGGAGGCGCTGCGGGTGATGTCGACCGGTTCGCCGGAGCCGGTGTTGATCTCGCCTGGGCGTGCCACGTCGGGGTTGGTGTAGCGGATCAGCCCGTAGTCGTCGCCGGGGAAGGACGATCCGGCCGTCGAGCCCACCGGCACGGTCATGGCGGGGTCGGCGTACCAGGTGTCCGCGCCCGTCACGCAGTGGCCGGGGCTGATGGCGTAGTCGTCGGTGCCGTCGGTGGCGTTGAAGCTCACAGTGCAGACGCGCCCCGCCGCGTAGAGGGAGTCGCCGCCTCGGACGGTCGACTGTACGGTGGCGGGCTGCCGGCTCTGCGTGCCGGTGCCGGCTGTGCCGGAGGTGTCACCGCCCGACGCGGCGTTTGCGGCCGGCGCGGGCAGCGCCCCGAGCAGCAGCAGGGCGAAGAAGGCACAACCTGCGGTGAGACGTCCGCGCCTCCTCGAATGCGGGCCTGCGTCAGGTCTTCGGAGTCTTCGGGGTCTCCGTGATGTCATCGTCCAGTCCTCCTGGAGTGCCGCGCCACGGCCGCAACTGCAGGCCGCAGCTTGCGTGTTGGGCCCGCCATCGGGCCGTCTGTCCGAGCTTGCCCATTGTGTGAGAACGGCCGCGGGCGCACCAGGCGGTCTCGCTCCCGCGTTCGTCCGACTTCTGGCGGGGCCGACATCGCCCGGCGGTCAGAGGCCGGCGAGCAGGTCGTCCAGTGGGGCGGGAACGCGGTCGGGATCGAGGGCCTCGACGAGCACGCGGCCGTAGCGGATCTTGCGACCCTTCTTCGTGCCGAGGAAGCGCCGCAGCTGCTGCTGTGAGGTGCGGCCCCGCTGTGCGGGCTGCCGCAGGAAGGTCCGCAGGGCGCGAAGGTCGCCCTCCGCCCGGACGAGCTCCTCCACTTGTGTCACGCCCAGCGCGCGGATGAGTTCGTCTTCCAGATCCGCCGCGCAGACGAAGAACTCCCGCTGTGCTGCGCCGGCCCGCTCCAAGCCGCGGTCGTAGAAGCCGCGCTCCGCCTCGTCGCACAGCCCCGTGAGGCGGAGGCCCAGGCCGGGCGGCCCGAGGAGGTGGGCGAAACGTCCGACGCTCATCGCACCGCCCATCGGCAGGACGCAGACTCCTTCGGCCGCCAGGTCCCGTCCGCGGCTCTCGGCCAGCGCGCTGACCGCTTCGACGTCGCTCGACCCTTCGAGCAGGACGGCTGTCCGGACGCGCAGGCGGGCGGCCAGCTCGTGCGCGGGGTCGCCGGGGCCGCCCGCCGCCCATGCGGTGACCGCCTCCCGGAACGAGCCCATGTCAGCCATGCGACGAGTCTCCGGGCTTTCCGGCCACCACGGTAGGGAATTTCCGCCGGCGCGGCGGTCGGCGGTGAGGACGCGTGCCCGGCGGTCACGGTCCGGACGGTGGGGATCGTCCGAAACGGTCCGGACGAAGGACGTGGAGGACGCATGTGCCGCTGCCACCACCGCCGCCCCGGACCGGTCGCGGGGCCTGACTGGCGCTACGACGCAGACGGACCGTGGAACGCCGGGAGCCGGCTCCAGCGGGGCGCCCGCTTCTCCGCGAAGGCGCGCGGCCCCTCCTGCGCGTCCTCGGAGGCCAGCATGGCCCGGTAGCGGGGCATGCCGGTGCCGCGCATGCGGACGTAGGCGTCCTCGACCCCCAACTGCTCCGTCGTGCGCAGCACTTCCTTCACGGCGGCCACGGCCAGGGGCGCACCCTCCCGGATCGTGTGTGCCAGGGTGAGCGCCTTCTCCAGTGCGGTGTACGGGCGTTCGGCGACCTGGTTCACCAGTCCCCACCGTGCGGCTTCCCCGGCGTCCAGCCGCCGGCCGGTCAGCAGCAGCTCCGTCGCCACGGCGCGCGGCAGCCTGCGCGGCAGCCGCAGCACACCGCCGGAGTCGGCGATCAGGCCGACCTTCACCTCAGGGAGGGCGAACTCCGCGTGGGCGTCGGCCACGATCAGGTCGGCGGCGAGGGCGAGTTCGAAGCCGCCGCCCAGTGCGAGTCCGTTCACGGCGGCGATCACCGGCTTGTCGAGGTCGAACAGCTCGGTCAGCCCCGCGAATCCGCCGGGCCCGTGGTCGGCGTCGACGGCCTCGCCGGCGGCCGCCGCCTTCAGGTCCCAGCCCGCGGAGAAGAACCGCTCGCCGGCGCCGGTGACAACGGCGGCCCGCAGGGTGCCGTCCCTGCGGAGGCGGTCGAAGGCCTCGTACAGGGCGTGACTCGTGGGGGAGTCAATGGCGTTGGCCTTGGGGCGGTCCAGTGTGATCACGAGTACGCCGTCGTGTACGTCGAGTCGTACGGGGTCCATGGTGTCCTTCTCCGTCGTTGCCGTCGTTGCCGTCGTTGCCGTCGTCGCCGTCGTGACCGTTGCTCCGGTTGCCGTCGTTCCGGTCGTCCGGGTGCCGTGCGACGCGTCTGAGCAGTACGTCCGCGGCGACCGCGCCCCGTCCCTCAGGCAGTACCAGCAGCGGGTTGACGTCCAGTTCGGTGACCTCGGGGTGGTCGCGTACGCAGGCGGCGACGGCCTGGACCGCGTCGACCGCCGCGCGTACGTCGCCCGCCGGGCCGCCCCGGAAGCCGCACAGCAGCGGCCACAGGCGCAGCGAGGAGATCGCGGCCTCGATCTCCTCTCGGGTGGCGGGGAGCAGCAACGTGGCCGTGTCCCGGACCAGTTCCACCAGTACGCCGCCCGCGCCGAGCGTCAGCGCGGGGCCGAAGACCGGGTCGTGGTGCACGCCGACGAGGAGTTCCGCGACGGCGTCCGGCACCATCCGCTCGATGAGGAACCGGTCGGCGAGCCCCGCCATGCCCGAGACGGCCTCGTCCACCGCCGCCTCACCGGCCAGCCCGAGGCGTACGCCGCCCGCTTCGCTCTTGTGCGCCAAGCCGGCGGCGAGGGCCTTGACGACGACGGGGAAGCCCAGACCGCGAGCGGCATGCGCGGCCGCGCCGGGTGCCGTCACGGCGCCGTCCGGGACGGTCAGGCCGTACCGGGCAAGCACCCGCTTTCCCGCGTGCTCGTCCAGCACCTCCTCGTCTCCGCGGGCGGTGAGGCGGCGTACCGGGCCGTGCGGCGGCGACAACCGGTCGGCCGCGCGCTGGGCGGTGCCGATCCGGTGGGCCGCCGCGACGGCCCGTACGCAGTCCGCCAGCCCCTGCAAGGGGGCGATTCCCTCCGACAGCAGCCGCCGCGCGGCCGGTTCCGGCACCCCTTCGGGCAGCGAGCCGACGACGCACGCCGGGGCACCGGTCTGGCGCTGTGCCGCGGCGTAGGCGTCCAGTGTGGTGATCCAGCCGTCGCTCTCGCACCGGTCGGCGCGTGGCATGTCGAGCAGCAGCAGGTTCATGTCGCAGTCCGCTCCCAGGAGTGCGGTGAAACACTCCCGCTGCGCGGTGAAGTCGCCCCAGATGTAGGTGTGGTAGTCGAGCGGATTGCGTACGTGCACGTGCTCGCCCAGGACTTCGCGCAGCCGCCGTGCCGACTGCGCGGGGAGCGGCGGGAGTTCGACGCCGTGCCGCTGTGCGGTGTCGGCGAGCAGGGCGGCCTCGCCGCCGGAGCAGCTGGCCGAGGTGATCCGGGCACGCCCCGCCGGGTACGGGACCCCGTCCGGACCGCCGTCCGGCCGCCCCCTGAGCGCTCCGTGTACGTGCAGCAGCTTCAGCGTCTCCACGAAGGTGCCGATCTCCTCCACCCGTGCGACACCGGTGCGCCGGAACAGGGCGTCGCACAGCACGTCCGATCCGGCGAGAGCGCTCGTGTGGCTCATGGTGGTCTGCGCGCCGAGCTCCGAAGTGCCCGTCTTCAGCGCCACCACCGGCACTCCGCGCCGCAGCGCGGACAGTGCCGCGCGGGCGAACCCGGCGGCGTCCGCGATCCCTTCCATGTGCAGCCCGATGGCGGTCACCCGCGGGTCCTCCAGCAGCGCCTCGATCAGCCGGGGTGTCCCCGTGACCGCACCGTTCCCGGCGGTGATCACGTACGAGAGGGGGAGAGCGCGGCGCTGCATGGTGAGGTTCTGGGCGATGTTGCCGCTCTGGGTGATGACGGCGACGCCGCTGTCCGTACGGACGCCGCCGTGCTGGTCGGGCCAGAGTGCCGTGCCGTCCAGGTAGTTGAGGACGCCGATGCAGTTGGGGCCGATCACCGGCATGTCGCCTGCGGCGGTACGCAGCGCCTCTTCCAGCGCGGCGCCCCGCGGCCCGTCCTCGGCGAAGCCGGACGCGTGGCACACGGCCCCTCCGGCGCCGCGCCCGGCGAGTTCCGCGACGATGCCCACGGTGGCCTCCCCGGGCACCGCGAGGAACGCGGCGTCGGGCGCCGCGGGAAGCTCGGCCGTGCTGCGGTGACAGGGCAGGCCTTCGATGTGCTCCCGCCTCGGGTGTACGGGCCACAGCTCGCCCTCATAGCCGACGGCGCGGCACTGACGTACGGCCTCGGCCGCCGGTTCGCCGCCGTACAGGGCGATGTGACGGGGCGCCAGCAGCCGCTTGAGGGAGGGCGGGCCCGCCATCAAGCGCCCAGGGGACGCAGCAGGGAGCGGGAGATGATGTGCCGCTGGATCTCGCTCGTACCGTCCCAGATGCGCTCGACGCGGGCATCGCGCCAATAGCGTTCGATGGGCAGTTCGGCCATGAGTCCCATGCCGCCGAAGGTCTGGAGCGCCTGGTCGGTGATGCGGCCCAGGACCTCCGAGGCGTACAGCTTGGCCATCGCCGCGTCGCGGTCGGTCATGGTGCCCTGGTCCTGCTTCCAGGCGGCGCGCAGGGTCAGCAGTTCGGCGGCCTCCAATTCGGTGGCCATGTCGGCGAGCGGGAAGCTCACGCCCTGGAAGCGGCCGACTGGCTGCCCGAACTGCTCGCGTTCGGCGGCCCATTCGAGGGTGAGGTCGAGGACGCGGCGGGCGCGGCCGATGCTCGTGGCGGCGACCTGGAGGCGGCTGGCGCCGAGCCACTGCCCCATCAGCCCGAAGCCTTCCCCCTCCTCGCCCAGACGCTGCGCGGCCGGCAACCGTACGTCGGTGAAGGTCAGTTCGCACTGGTGGTAGCCGCGGTGCGACACGCACCCGGAGCCGCGCCGCACTTCCACGCCCGGTGCGTCGAGGTCCACCAGGAAGGCGGTGATGAGGTTCTTGGTGCCGCGCGGTGTCTTCTCGGTGCCGGTGGCCGCGAACACGATGGCGAAGTCGGCCATGTCGGCGTGCGAGATGAAGTGCTTGGTGCCGTTCAGTACGTAGCTGCTGCCGGCGTTTCCGCCGGCGTCGCCGCTGTCGCCGCCGCGGCCGCTGTCGTCCCCGACGGCGCTCCCGTCGCCCTCCCGTACGGCGCGGGTCCGCATCGAGCGCACGTCGGAGCCGGCGCCCGGCTCGGTCATGGCGAGACAGTCGTGCCGCTCGCCGCGGACCGCGGGGAGCAGGTAGCGGGTGCGCTGCTCTCCCTCGCAGGCTTCGAGGATGTTGCTGGGGCGTGCGACGAGCATCTGGAGGGCGAGACCGGTCTTGCCCAGCTCGCGTTCGACGAGGGTCAGGCTGACCGCGTCGAGTCCGCCGCCGCCGATCTCCGCCGGCATGTTCGCCGCGTACAGCCCTGCTTCGATTGCCTTCTCCCGGATGCTGCGGGCCAGTTCGGGCGGCACGTCGTCGAGCCTTTCGACCTCGTCGGCGTGCGGGTCCAGTTCGTTCGTCACGAACTTGCCGACGGTCTCGACGATCATCCGCTGCTCGTCGGTGAGCGTGAACTCCACGGTTTCTCCTCTCACGTGGCCCGGCGGCCGCGGTCGCCGGGTATGCCCATGGGTTTGCCGACCGCTTCGGGCACGGGCAGTACGTCGTGCGCGGCCTGGATCGCGCCGAGCCGGCGCAGCAGTTCTCCGGGGAGCGGGCAGGCCCTGCCCTGCTCCGTGTCGACGTGCAGCAGCATCTGTTCGGCGGTGGCCAGCAGGGCGCCGTCCGCGCCGTGCCGCATCTCGTGGAAGAGGTGCACACGCTTGGCGTCGTGGTCGAGCAGCCGCAGCGTGAGCCGGAGCGGTTCACCCTCGGTGGCCTCGCGCTTGTTGTGCAGGTGCGTCTCGACCGTGTAGAGCGACCCGCCGTCCGCCCGGTACTCCTCGTCGATGCCGAGGAAGCGGAAGAAGGCGTCGGAGTTGTCACCGAAGACGAGCAAGTAACACGACTCGCTCATGTGCCCGTTGTAGTCCACCCACTCCGGCCGCACCGGAGTGCTGTGCAGCGCCAGCGGCGCCGGAACGGGAGCCGAGTCCACCCATGGCCGGTGGCCCGTCCCCTCGTACGGGGTGACGACGCGTGCCGCGTTCTCTGCCATCTGCCCACCTGAGATCGTCCCGCATGGATCGCATATTGTGCGACGTACGTTCGCAATATGCGACGCTACGAGTGGGCGTTCCGGCTCGTCAAGGGGCGGCGAACGCCCGCACGGGCCCCGGCCGGGCGGACAACTACGCTTCCCGGAACAGACGGAGAGAGCGGAGGCAACGGAATGGACGCGGCGCACGCCCCGGCCGCCCCGGCCGAGCACAACGAGCAGGACGAGCAGGTCGAGCAGGGCGGGACACGTACGGGCGGCGGCCGGGTACAGGCACTCGAGCGGGCCATCGCCCTGCTCAACGCCGTCTCCGCGAGCGCTCCCGACGGGCGCCCCGTCGCCGAACTCGCCGCGGAATGCGGGCTGAACCGGGCTACGGCCTGGCGGCTGCTGGCCACCCTGGAACATCACGCCCTGGTCGAGCGCGACCCGGCCGGCAACCGGTACACCATCGGTTCCGCGATCAGCCGCATGGCCTCGAACGCGAGCGTGGAAGGGCTGATCCGCCGCTCACACGACGTACTGGAGCGGCTGTGCCGGGACACCGGTGAGACGGCGAACCTCGCGGTGGCCGGGCGGCTCGGACTCACATACGTCGACGAGGTCGTCCCGTCCGCGGTGCTCAGCGCGCGCTGGCTCGGCCGGCAGGTCCCGATCCACGCCACCTCAGCCGGCAAGGCGCTGCTGGCCTGGCAGACGCCCGGAGAGGTGGACGCCCTGCTGTCCGGTCCGCTGGCCGGGTACACCGAGACCACCCACACCGACCGGCAGGCCCTGCACGCCGAACTCGCAAAGGTCCGCGCCCAGGGCTACAGCGTCAGCGTCGGCGAACTCGAACCCCAGCTGTACGGTGTCGCCGCCCCCGTTCTCGACGCGGGCGACCGCCCCGTCGCCGTCGTCAGCGTCTGGGGCCCGCGGGACCGCGTTCCCGAATCCCGTTTCGCGGAACTCGGGGCGCAGGCACGGCAGGCGGCGCGCGAAGTACGCGAACGCCTCGCGCCGGGGGCGTGATCGCCGCCGGCGCACGGCGACACCGGTCACGCGGGCGGGTTCTCCTGGGGCGAGCGGGGCGGCGCCGGACGCCGCCCCGCCGCTGACCGGATGACTCGGTTGCGCGGTGCCTCGGAAGTGGTGCTTTCGGAAGCGGTGCTTCGGTAGTGGTGCCTCGGACGTGGTGCCTCAGAAGGTGAACGGCCCCGGCGACTGGGGCGAGGTGGCGGTGCAGTTCACCGTGATGGTCCCGAAGATCACGAGCTTCACCGACTTCGCCTCCATGATGTCGCCGGCGGCGACGGTGCCGTCCAGCGGACCGGAGTTGACGTCGTCACCTGCGGACATCGCGGGGTTGGACTTCCCCGTGAAGGTCGCGGTGTCGCTGCCGTTCTTCGTCATGGTGAGCGTGGTCTCGACCGATCCGGCGGCCACATCGATCGGAGCCTTCACGGCCGAGGAGGAGAGCGTGATCGTCGCGGCGGTTCCGTCCTGCGTGGCCTTGAGAGTGGCCTCGCCGGCGCCGGCGCTTCCGCAGTCGGCCGACACGGTGGCCGTCGTCGGGTCGACGGCGGCCGCGGTCGGCGCGAACGCCACAGCGCCCGCCGCAAGTACGGCCGTACCCAGTGCAGTTGCGTACGCTGATCTGCTGCGTCCCATGGAAATGCCTTCCGGTTGTGGGGGAGTTGCATGACCACCGCAAACGCGCTTCACGTCTGACGCGCGGGGGACGCGGTGTGGGGGCGGTGCGTGCTGCGGTCTCCAGGGATGCGAACGGCCGTCACTCAGGCCGCACTCCGGGACGCCACAGGTCTGGCCAGTCAGTCCACGCGTTGCTAATTGATGCGCGTGATGCGGGTGAACGCAAGGGCGCCGGGGGCGACTTCAGGCCATCTCCGCGACGCGGAGGGCGCCGCGGGGGCTTGGCGTGCGGGGGGCGAAGCGCGCATTGTCTGCCTCCGCCCCGTCGGAGGCAGCCCCACCAGGAAGAACGTCCGTGGCAGCCACCTGGTCGCTGTCGGCGAGCGCTGGCCGACGTGGGTCGGCTATTTGAACCCGCACCAACGGCGAGATGCAGGCTGAGCCCTGTCAGGGACAGAGAAATGTCATGCCATGTGGACGTCGACGTCCTTGGGCTCATTCCCGCTCGAGAGGCGGCTGGGAGTGTGCGTCGAACCCGTAGGGTCTTCCAGCCAGAAGAGAGCGCCAGCCGCGACGAAACCCGCAACACCCTCTCCTCGAAGTCGGTAGACCCTTCGATCACCGATCTCGCATCCGATCAATGAGGTGAAGGCCTGCACTTCTGAAGGGTCGGCTTCGGCGATCTCCAGATTGTGATAGCTGTCCGCGACGGCGATCGCGGCAACATCTTTGAACTGAACGTCGATGACCGTGTCACTCTTGAGGTAGCGACCTGAATGGTAGCCAGTCTTCCCGCTTCTCAACAAGAATTCACCGTGCGTGCCCCCGGCGCTGGAGAGATGGAACTTCCGTTCCTCGAACTTCACGGGAAGGGGGGTCTTGCGTGCCATTTTCGTCCTATCCGTCTGCAGTCAAGCTTTATCCGTCGAATGGCCTGTTCAGCAGATTTCCACCACTGTAGAAATCAATCTTGTCGAGAACGCCCAGCTCGTGCATGACGCTGAGCTCCCATTGCGTGGGAACCGCTCGGCCAAGACTGTCCGCCATCCTGGCGTTGTTCAGTTGCTCCAGGGGCGTGTCTCCTTCGAGGCCATCCAGCATGAACGAAACCCGTGCTCCGGGGTAATCCATCCGCAACAGTTCACCCGAGGTGTAAACCGTTCCTCGCCAGTCAGGGTCTCTGAGAAGGTGCCGGGCGCCGATGCGTTCGGCGAAGTCTTCCAGACCGTGGTAGCGCGACCCCAGTGCAATATGGTCTGGTTCGCTCTCCTGCGATGTCCGACAGTCAGGCGCCAGGCCCAAGGGATCGGTTGCACTGCAGGGGTTGGTGACGTAGGCGGCTGGGTTCGGTGCTGGGACGAGCCCGAGGGGGTCCGGGGAGGTGTAGCGGGCGGTTTCGGGGTCGTAGTGGCGGAAGTAGTTGTAGTGGAGGGCGGTTTCGGGGTCCTCGTACTGGCCCGGGAAGCGTAATGGGGTGTGGGCCGTGGCATCGCGGTTGCGGGTGGTGGTGCCCCAGAGGGTGGTGCGGGTGTGCCAGGCGATGTGGCCGGTTTCGTCGACGAGTTCGGTGGGGGTGCCCACCAGGTCGGTGACGATGGCGAAGAAGCGGGAGTCGTACTCGTCCTGGGTGAGGTCGTCCGTCGCCCGTGGTTTGCGTTCGAGTTGGGTGAGTGGGCGGTGCCCTTCGTGGTCCCAGGTGAGGGTGACGCCGGTGGTGGTGTCGGTCTGTTCGGCGAGGCGCGTGCCGTCCCAGGTGAAGTGAACGGCCTCGACGGCACTTTGACCGTCTTCGGCCATGCGGTACTTCGCGGTGCGGCGGCCCATGGGGTCGTAGGTGTAGCGCCACTGTGTGCCGTCGGGTGTGGTGCATGAGGTGAGGCGGTCCTCAACGTCCCACTCGTAGCGCCAGGTGTCCGGCTTGCGGGAGAGGCGGCGCTTCTGGCGCAGGGTCATGCGGCCCGCGGCGTCGTGTTCGTAACGGATGCTGCCGGCGGTGAGGATGCGGGTGCCGGTGTACTGGCGTTCGCCGCGGGCTTCCGTCCGGCCCGCGTCCTCGGGCCACGTCGCCTCGGTCTGGTTGCCCGCCTGGTCGTAGGCGTAGGACTCGGTCCAGCCGTCGGCGGTGACCGTCAACGGGCGTCCGGCCGGGTCCAGTTCCATCTGCTGCCGGGCGCCGGTCACGTCGTCGGTGATGGATGTGAGGTGGTTGTCGGCCCGGTAGGTGTAGGTGCGGGCGCGGAGGGTTCTGCCCGGGGTGGCGAGGTTGTGGGCGACGGGGCGGCCGGCCATGTCCCATGCGGTGGTCAGTGCCACAGGTGAGGTGTCGGAGCCCAGAGCGCGGGTCAGTTCGTGGCCGAGGGCGTCGTGCGTGAAGTCCAGGCGGTGGCCGTCGGCGGTCAGTGCCGAGCGGTTGCCGGCCTCGTCGTATGCGAGCTCCGTGAAGGCGCCGGTGGGGGTGGTGCGGGAGGTGCGGCGGCCGAGTACGTCGTAGGTGAAGCGTGTGGTGCGGCCGTCGACGGTCTCGGACAGGAGCCGCCCCATCACGTCCCGTTCGAAGGTGAGGGTGGAGGTCGGAGAGACGGCCTGTGTGAGGGTGCCGGCGGCGTCATACGAGTAGTCGGTGCGGAATCCGGACGCGTCCTTGGTCCTCACACGGCCCAAGTCGTCGTAGGTGTAGGCGATCTCTTGCCCGAGCGGCGTGGTGCGTGATGTGACGCGGCCCAACGCGTCGTGGGTGTAGGTGACTTCGCGGTCGTCGAAGTCGGACTCCGCGGTCAGGTTCCCGGCGCGGTCGTATGTGTAGTCCCAGGTGAGGCCCTGGGGGTTGTGGACCTGGGCGAGGCGGAGCTCGGCGTCGTATGCGAAGGAGTACCGGACGCCGTCGGAACCCGTACGGGCGGAGACCTTGTCGAAATGGGTGTACTCGAAGACAGTGGTGCCGCCCTGGGGGTCGGTGCGGCTGAGGCAGTTGCCCTCGCCGTCCCAGGTGAGGTGTTCGGTGCGGCCGTCCGGGGTGGTGCGCGCCGAGACACGGCCTTCCACGGTCCACACCGCGCGAGTGATCGCGCCGAGGGGGTCGGTGATGGTGGTGGGCCGGCCGAAGGCGTCGCGTTCGACGGTGGCGACACTGCCGGACTCGTCCGTGACGGAGACGGGCAGGCCCGCGTCGTTGATGGCGTAGGTGGCTGTCGCGCCTGACGGGTCCGTGGCAGTGGCCACGGCACCGGTGCGGTGGTGGGTGAATCGGCTGGTCGTGCCGTCCGCGTCGATGACGGCGGTGCGGTTTCCCCACTCGTCGAACTCCTGGGCCCACACAGCTCCGTCGGGTCCGGTCGAGGAGACCGGAAGGTTCAGTTCGTTGTAAGCCGCGGTGACGTGGCTGCCGTCCGGGAGGTGGACGGCTGTGAGGTTATGCGCTTCGTCGTACTCGTACCTGATGGTCGCGCCGAGAGGGTCGGTGCGGGAGAGGAGGTTGTCGTATCGGTCCCACTCCGAAGTGGTCGTGTGGCCAAGGGGGTTGGTCTCGGCGGTGATCTGGTGGAGGGCGTTGAGCTGGTAGACGGTGGTGGCGCCGGTGGCGTCGGTGAAGTGGGTGGTGCGCTGGACGCGGTCGTAGGACCAGCGGGAGGAGAGGTAGCCCTCGGGCCCGATCGTCTCGGTGACTCGGTTCGCCTCGTCGTAGACGTAGCGGTACGTGGAGTCGTTGCGGTCCGTCCATGCGGTGATGCGGCCGTGCGTGTCGTAGTCGAAGACCAGGGCCTGGCCGCTGGAGTTGGTGACGTGTGTGAGGTTTCCCGCCGCGTCGTGGCCGTAGGACATGACCTCCACGGGGCCGTCCGGGGTGGTGAGCGCAAGCCTGGTGAGGCGTCCGAGATCTGTGTGCAGGTTGACGCGGTAGCCGCCGGAGTGGACGAGCGTGGTGGGGGTGCCGTCCTCAAGACGGGCGAGGCTGATCTCGTTGCTGTTGCGGTCCTGCCACCAGCGCAGCCAGTACCAGCCTGAGCGGTGAGCCGGGCTGTCCGCGAAGCCGCGTGTGATGCCGGTGTGCGGGTCGTCGATGCGGTAGGTGATCTCGCCGAGTGCGCCCGTGCCCTCCCAGCTCAGTGGCAGGCGAGGTCCTTCCTCCGGCAGGACCTCGTCTTCGCCGTCGGCAGCGGGAAGGCGGGGGTAGTAGAGGATCGAGCCGTCCTCGCGTGCCCACCGCACTGCGCCCTTGGCGTCGACTTCGAGGCGCTCGTCCAGGGTGGAGGCCCATGAAGGGCCGAAGAACTGACCGTAGCGGTATGTCGACAGATGCGTCCGTGTGATCAGCAGCGGCAGCATGCCGGGCAGGGCGAGATCGGTCTGGGTGAGCAGCATCTCGCCGCTGGCCACATCGACCGGGTCCGTCTTGCAGACCCTGTTCTGTCCGTCGCGGCCGGTCAGCCGCATGTCCGACCCGGATTTGTCCATGGAGTCGGGCTTCACATGGCTGGAACTGCCGCCCGGTCCACCGCCGCCGGGGCCTTTGCCGTCGGTGCGTGAGTTGATGCCTTTGAGGTCGTCGACGATGGAGTCTTCGTTGCGTTTGTGGTTCTTGGAGGTGGTGCGGATGGCGCGGGTCATGCCGTCGGATATGTGGTCCCGCAGGGCGGGGCCGGCCTTCTTGGCGGCTTTGACGCCGGAGTCGATGAGGGCGTCGAAGGGGGCGGTGAAGGCGTCCTTGCCGCGGACGCGGCCGTGACTGGAGTCGGCGCGGTCCAGTTTCGACAGGGCGCCGGAGTCCATCTTGGAGCCGAGGCCGGCGAGGCTGGTGGCGGCTGTTTCGTGTTCGTCGTGGTCGACTTTGACCTTGCCGGTCTTGCCGGGGCCGGAGCCGAAACCGGCCGAGCCGGGTGCGGAGTTGAGCTGGGTGGCGTCCTTGCCCTTGGGCGGGCCGTCGCCGCCGGGCAGGCCGAGTGCCTCGGAGCCGAGCTCGACGAGGAGGTCGGCGGCTTTGCTCTCCAGTTTCGCGACCACGGGTTCGGTCAGCTTCGCGACGAGCTCCTCCACGATCGCCTCGGAGGCTTCCTTGATGGCGCGGCGGATCGCCTCCCGGCAGGCGGCGCTGGCCGCGGCGCCGCCCAGGGCCGACAGGCCGCCGGTGAAGACGGCTGCTGCGAGGGAGATGCCGACCGCGGCGGCCATGACGCCGAGTTCGATCTCGGCTTTGCGTTTCATTCCTTCGATGAGTCCGGCGACCACGTCCATGGCGTCGGCGAAGGTGCGGGAGACGTCGGCGACGTCCTGGAGATGTTTGCCCTTGACCTTTCCCCAGTGTGCTTCGAGGGCGTCGGCGGCAGCGCCTTCGCCGGAGGAGAGCAGTCGCTGGATCGCGCGGTGGGCCTCGGCTCCGTGGTCCTCGATGCTTTCGGCGAACTCCCGTAGCCCGCCGGCCATTTCGCGGTAATCGTCCTCGTCCACGTTCGGGAAACTGATCCCGATGTAGTCCAGGACCTCGTCGGCCCACTCCGGCAGCGTGTAACCCACCGTCAACTCCCCCGTTGCCCCCGCTACTTCGCGCCCTCCCCAGGGCACTTGTTCGACAGAATGCCACACCGTCATCCGTCGGAGCACGGCGATAATCGGACGCCTGGGAGCTGAACACGAGGTCAGCGGATGCTCGCTCCGTCTCCGTCTCCGTCTCCGTCTCCGGCTCCCGCTCCCGCTCCGCTTCAGCCGTCTGGCGCCGGCTGTCGCACGGGACCGGGACGGGCCGGCGGCGGGTCGGCCGGACCCCGGACCGCACCCAATCCGTCCTCCCGGACGCGATGAGTTCCGCCGCCCGCGAGCGTCTGTCTCTTCGGAGCCCTCGGTCGAGGACCCGTACGAGGAGGCAGAGATGAGCGAGAACCCCACCAGCGACACGACCGCGCCCAGGCCCACAGGGGCCGGACCCGCACCCAGTCCGATCCGGTCCCGGATCATCGCGCAGCCGGTCTGGCGGCTCGGTGTTCTCGTCGCCCTCGTAGGAGCCGCGGTCACCGAGGTGTTCGCGCTGGGTGCGCGCGGACTCGGCGTTCCCATGGAGGCCGCCTCCCCGGGCGCCCCGGCCGCCGAGCAGATCCCGGCCTTCGGCTTCGCGTTCGGAGTCCTCTTCAATTCCGTCCTGGGGATCGTCCTCGCGGTGGCCCTCGCCCGGTGGGCAAGGCGGCCCGCACGGATCTTCCTGATCACGACGGTCGCGCTCACCGCGTTGTCGCTGGTCCCGCCGGCACTCGCCCCGCACACCGCGGTCTCGACGCAGATAGTGCTGGCCTTCTCCCATCTGGTGGCGGCAGCCGTCATCATCCCGCCGCTGACGCTCCGGCTGAAGCACGCCGAGGGACGTTGAGCGAGCGGACCGCTGCGGGACGACTCCACGTACGCCGAGTGAACGCGAAGCATCCGAATTCGGTAACTTCCGTCACATCGCCGCCCGTACGGCGTACGGGCGCCTGCAGGGGGCACTCCAGGGTTCCGTCTCAACCAAGGAGTGGTCCGCGTGATCATCGGCATCGTCGTGGCCTGTGCCGTCCTGGCCGTACTGGCCTTCCTGCTCCCGCGGTTCTCACACCGTCCGCAGCGCGGGGCGCAACGCTCTCTGGGAACCGGGTCCCAGGTGGCGGGCAAAGCACCCGGGATGTCCGGCCGCCTGCTCAGCAAGCCGTTCCGCAGCAGTTCGCGTGCAGTGGGCAAGAGCGGGCGTGCCGGGCGCCGGACTCGCCGCCGTATGCCCTTCTGATACCTCGCCGGCTCGGGGTCCGGTCCGCCCCCGTACGCGGGTGGGGCATGCCGGATTCCGTCCGCCCGGGCCGGCGATCAGCATGAACGTGTGAAGACATCGATACCGGCGCGGCTCTCCTGGCTGCTGCTGGGGGTGTTCGGCAACCTGTCGTTGCTGAACTGGGCGGAACCGCTCTCCTTCGACGACAACAAGGTGCACCTCGTCGTCGGCATCCTGGCGACGGCGGGCGCCTGCGCCGCACATCTCGACGACCGCATCGCCGGCCGCGGGACAAGCCGTGCCGGCCGCCCGGTGGAGCCTTGATTTCATTTAGCGAGTACGCTAATAATCGCTCCATGAGTGATCCGATCACGTCCATCGCCCGCTACCGCGTCAAGCCGGGCAGCGAGAACGAGTTCCTGGAGATCGTCGACCGGCACTGGACCACCCTGCGCGAGGTCGAGCTGGTCACCGCCCGCGAACCGGAGGTCTTTCTGGGCACGGAGAAGGGGACGCAGGGGCCGCTCGTCGTAGAGATCTTCGACTGGGCGGACGAGGACGCGTCCGGACGTGCCCATACTCATCCCCTGGTCAGCCGGATCTGGGAGGCGATGGGCCCGCTGTGCGAGGAACGGGAGGGTCAGCCGCCGTTCGAGTTCCTCAACGTGCGGAGGCTCACCCGCCAGTGAGCTCGTCCGGTGACGCCAAGCCGGCGCGGGGACTGCGTGACCTCGACGACATCGACGCCGTCTTCGACGCGCTCAGCCACGCCTCCCGGCGGCACATCCTCCAGGTGCTGGCCGCCCGCGACGGTTCCCTGAACGCCGGTGAACTCGCCGCCCGGTTCAGCCACTCCTGGCCGACGACGACGCGCCATCTGGGAGTGCTGGTCGACGCAGGGCTGGTCTCGGTGTCCGCCGCGGGCCGTGAACGCCGCTACCGGCTGGAGCGTCAACGGCTCGGTGACGTACTGGCGTTGTGGCTCGGCAGCATCGGCTTCGCACTCGGACCGTCCGGGAGCGACGGGCCCGGCAGCAGAGAGGAGCGGGGATGAGCAACATGGACCGCCTGGAGCGGATCGCGGCGGAACTGCCGGAAGCGGAGCGCGTCGACATCGAGCAGTGGGGCGACCATCCGACCTTCCGCGTACGCGGGAGGAACTTCGTGTTCTGCGACGGAGAGGCTCAGCACCTCTCGCTCAAGCTGACACGGGAGGAGGCCGCGGCCGTCGTGGCGACGGACCCGGACGTCGAACCGGCCGGCTACGGGCTGGGCAGGCACGGGTGGATCGCCCTCACCCTCGCCCCGGACGCCGGCCGGGAGCGCTGGCAGCAGATCACGGAGTGGGTCCGCACCTCGTACACCCTCGTCGCGCCGAAGAAGCTGGCACGCGCGGTCCTGGAGGAGGACGGCACCCTCTGACCTCCGCGGGCCGGGAATCAGGACGGCTGCCCGCCGCGTTCGGCCAACAGCCACTTCCACGCCACCGCGTCGTCCAGGAGTCCCTCCCATGTCAGAGCTGGAGATCGTGCCGGAGCTGGAGATCGACGCCGTCGTGTTCGACGTGCTCGGCACGCTCGTCGACGAGCCCGCCGGTATCCGCGCGGGCATCCGTGAACTCGACCCGTCGCTCGGGGATTCCAGGATCGAGCAGCTCTTGTCGCTGTGGCAGCAGCACGTCGGCCGTGAGCAGCGACGCATCCTCGACGGCGTACGGTCCTACGTCGCCGGCGACGTCCTCGACCGGGAAGCCGCCCGCCTCGTAGCCGACGCCGCCGGAATCGGCGACCCGACCGCCGTAGCGGCGCTGGCCCTGTCAGGCCGCCGGCTCCCGCCGTGGCCCGACACCGTGGCGGGGCTCGCGCGGCTTGCCGGACGGTTCCCGCTGATCGGGCTCTCCAACGCGAGCCGGACGGCGCTGCTGGGGCTCAACGCCCACGCCGGCCTGCGCTGGCACCAGGCCCTGTCCGCCGAGGACGTCCGGACCTACAAGCCGGACCCGGCGGTCTACCAGCTGGCCGTCACCGTCTCCGGTCGACCGCCGCAGCAGCTGCTGATGGCCGCCGCCCACGCCTGGGACCTGCGCGCAGCGCAGGCGCTCGGCCTGCGCACCGCCTACGTCGCGCGCCCCGTCGGCGACCCGCCCCTCTCCTCGGACCGGTTCGACCTGTACGCCGAGGACCTGGCCGACCTGGCCGGTCAACTCGGCCACCTGGCCGGCCAACTCGGCGGCGCCTGAGGCCTGTCCGGCCGAACCTGTGCCTGGCGCCTCGCCTGCGCTCGTCGAAACACGGCCGCCTGACGCCGCGGCCCACCGATGATTCCCGGCCTTCGGCGCGGTCGTACGGGATGAACCGAACCGACTTCGCAGAGGGACGGCATGCGCACACTCGCGATCACGCAGAACATCACCGTCGACGGCTCCGTCGAAATGATCACTGACTGGTTCGACCCTCAGGGCCAGGGCGCTGCGGACATGACCGACGTCATGGAGGAGAACCGGCTGCAGAGCAGCCAGGCCGACGCGGTGCTCCTGGGCCGGCAGACGTTCGAGGACTTCCGGGGCTACTGGCCGCTGCAGACCGACGACACCACTGGCGTCACCGACTACCTCAACAGGGTCCAGAAGTACGTCGTCTCCTCCTCGCTCACCGACCCCGGGTGGGAGAACTCGACCGTGCTGGCGGGCGACCCGGTCGAGGAGGTGGCCGCGCTGAAGTCCCGGAGCGGCAAGGACATCGTGCTCACCGGCAGCATCACTCTGGCGCACGCGGTGATCGGGGCGGGCCTTGCCGACGAGTACCGCCTCTTCGTGTATCCCGTGGTCCAGGGCCGCGGCAGGCGCCTCTTCCCCGACGGGTACGAGATTCCGCGACTGCGGCTGGTGGAGTCGAAGGCCTTCCGGAGCGGTATCACCTTGCAGCGCTACGCGCCCGCCTGACGCCCGGCGTCGTCAATGGCTGCTTTTGCACGGTGCAGAACATGTCATTACTACCGATCGGTAGCCGGAACTTTCCACTCCGTCCATGATGAGACGTGAACATGCCACCGGGCCCCGCGCCGACCCGGCGAGGGGCCATCCCAAGTCGGCTTTCGCGACTCAGGAGTGACCCCCCCATGCATGTACGTAACTGGAAGAAGCGGCTCACGGTGTCCGTCGCCGGAGCGGCTGTCGCGACGGCGACGGCCGTCGGCGTGGCTCCCGCCACGGCCGCGCCCCCGCAGGCCCCGGCGACTGCGCAGGCCCCGGCGACCGCGCCCGCCGACTCGCAGGCGGCGCCCGCCACTTCCGCCTCGACCTTCGCCAAGCCGCACGGCGCCGACGCCCACTCCGCGCTCGCGGAAGAGGTCGACTACGACAAGTGGCAGCGCGACGTCAGCGCGGTCACGGACGAGGCCCGCCCGTACCTCGAGCAGCGCATATCGCAGGGCGACGGCGAGAAGATGGCCATCGTCCTCGACATCGACAACACCTCGCTGGAGACGCACTTCCATCCCGTCTGGGAGCTGCCGACGCCCGCGGTCAAGCAGACGCTGGAGCTCGCCCGTTACGCCGACTCCCAAGGCGTGGCCGTCTACTTCGTCACCGCGCGCCCCGGCATCATCTACTCGCTCACCAAGGACAACCTGGAGAAGGAAGGCTTCCCGATCGCCGGTCTGTACGTGCGTGATCTGCCGGACATCTTCGACGAGGTCAGCAAGTACAAGACGGCCAAACGGGCCGAGATCGAGTCCAAGGGCTACAAGATCATCGCCAACATCGGCAACACTCCGACCGACGTGGTGGGCGGGCACGCCGAGAAGACCTTCAAACTGCCGGACTACGACGGCGCGTTGAGCTGACGCTTCGAGGCGGACGCTTCGAAGCGGACGCTTCGAGAAGGAGCGAACGGCCAGGGCTGCGCGAGCGCCCTGGCCGTTCACCGTTCGCACGCACCGCTGCTGAGCGGCCCCGGTGCTGAGCTGCGAACCGTCAATGGACCGGAGAGAGTGCGGGGTTGGGGCCGTATGCGTTGTATTCCAGATCGCCCTGGCGCGCGAGCATGACCAACAGCACGGCCCAGCCCAGGACGGGGGCGAGAACGAGGAGCTGCCACCAGCCGGAACGCCCGGAGTCGTGCAGCCGCCGGGCTCCCACGGCGAGTACGGGGATGAGCGTCGCGAGGGCGTAGGCGAGGGAGACGAAGGACGCGGGCCCGCGCACGGCGTCGATGTGCTCGGGAATGTAGAGCGCCGTGGAGATGACGATGTCGACCAGGAAGAACATCCAGTACTCCCTGCGCCGCGCTCTCCCGTCGAACAATGCGTAGTTCTTCAGGACTTTCAAGTACCAGTACATCGGTTGCTCCAGTAACGCGGCCCCGTGGCCTGCGGTCTGCGTACGTCGGATCGGTGGGCAAAGGTGAGCGGGCGGGGCACGAGGTCGTCGCGCGCTCCAAGAGCACGATTCGCGCAGGGCGATGCGGGGGAGTGAGTAATCGCCGCTCAACTTCGCTGTGTGGCCGGCCCGTCACGGCGAGGCCGGCCGCTACGTGGTCGCTGTTCCGGTCATCCGGCCGGTACTTGCCGAGGTCACGTAGGGTCGGCGGATGGCGAAGTACTTCGACGTGCACCCCGACAATCCGCAACCGCGCACCATCAGCACGGTGGCCGACAGTCTCCGCTCCGGCGCGCTCGTCGCGTATCCGACGGACTCCTGTTTCGCCCTGGGATGCCAGCTGGGCAGCCGCGACGGGATGGACCGGATCCGGTCGATCCGCAACCTCGACGACCGTCACCACTTCACGCTCGTGTGCCAGAACTTCGCGCAGCTGGGCCAGTTCGTCCACGTCGACAACGACGTGTTCCGCGCGATCAAGGCGGCGACGCCCGGCAGTTACACCTTCATCCTCCCGGCGACCAAGGAGGTGCCGCGCCGTCTGCTGCATCCGAAGAAGAAGACGGTCGGCGTCCGGATCCCGGATCACGCCGTGACCCAGGCGCTGCTGGCCGCACTCGGCGAGCCGGTGCTCTCCAGCACCCTGCTCCTGCCCGAGGAGGAAGAGCCGATGACGCAGGGCTGGGAGATCAAGGAAAGGCTCGACCACGCGGTGGACGCGGTGATCGATTCGGGCGACTGCGGTACGGAGCCGACCACGGTCATCGACTTCTCGGGCGGCGGCGCCGAGATCGTACGCCGGGGCGCGGGCGACACCGCGCGCTTCGAGTAGCCGCACCGGCGACATCTCGCCGCCGCGCCGGGCGGCATGGCACACCGGCGCCTCACATGTCATCGCCCTCCCCCGCGCAGCAGACGCGGGGGAGGGCGATGACGTGCGTGGGGGCCACCGCGAACGTGCGCGAACGTGACCGAACGACCAGGGACTTGACAGCCACCACACCTTCATACACCCTTTCACTACTCAATTAGTGAAAGGGTGCTGGGGCTTGACCGCAGCAGGATCAATCCAGTTCCGAATCGACCGCCGCAGTGGTGTCGCCACCTACGTGCAGTTCGTCCAGCAGGTCAGGCAGGCCTTGCGGCTGGGCCTGCTGCACCCCGGCGACAAGCTCCCCACTGCCCGCGAGGTCGTCGAGGCGACGGCCGTCAATCCGAACACCGTGCTGAAGGCGTACCGCGAGCTGGAGCGCGAAGGGCTGGTCGAAGCCCACCGGGGGCTCGGCACTTTCGTCCGGGAGACGGTCGGTGCCGCTCCGGCCGTCGACTCCCCGTACCGGGCCGGCCTGGAGGACTGGGTTGCCCGCGCCCGCGAAGGCGGCCTGGAGCGGGAGGACCTGGAGGCCCTCTTCGACTCCGTGCTGAACAAGCACTTTCCGCAGGAGACCGCATGAACATCCCGCATGAGACCCGATGAACATCCCGCAGGAGACCCCATGAACAACGACGCGTCCGCCCTGGAGGCGACCGGCCTGGGCATGACGTACACGCGCCGCAAGAAGGCCGTGCTCGCCGACTGTTCCTTCCGGCTCCCACAGGGACACATATGCGCCCTGGTGGGCCCGAACGGCGCCGGCAAGACCACCCTGCTCAGACTCGCGGCCGGGCTGCTCCGGCCCACCGCCGGGACTCTCACCGTGCTCGGACGGACCCCTGCCGAGGCGCGCGAACGCATCGCGTACGTCGCACAGTCCAAGCCGCTGCACCCGCATCTGTCCGTCGCCGCCACCCTCCGGTACGGCGCGGAGCTCAACCGCCGGTCCGGCCGCTGGGACCAGCAGGCCGCCGAACGGATCGCGTACGGCGACGAATCCCTCGATCCCGCCGCGAAGATCCGGACGCTCTCGGGAGGGCAGCGCACCCGCGTGGCGCTCGCCCTCGCCTTCGGCAAGCGGGCCGAACTGCTGCTGATCGACGAGCCGATGGCGGATCTCGACCCGCTGGCCCGGCAGCAGCTCACGGGAGCGTTGATGTCGTCCGCCGTCGAGGACGGAACCACCATCGTGATGTCCTCCCACGTGATCCCCGAGCTGGAGGGCACCTGCGACTTCCTCTTCCTGGTCGCCGGCGGCCGGCTCCGGCTCGGTGGCGGGTTCGAGGAGGTCATGGCGGCACACACCCTGCTCACCGGCACCGCCGCCCCCGGCGCCGAGAGCGGAACCGTGATCGAGCAGCGGCCCGCGGGCCGTGGCTGCACGGCTCTCGTCCGTCCGGACGGTGAACAGCTCGGCGACTGGATCGCCGAGCGGCCCACCACGGAGGAGGTCCTGCTGGCCCACATCCGCAACACCCAGGCCCCGCCGTTCCTCACCGAGGCCGCACGCCCCGTCCCCCGTCCCGTTCAGCGCCCGCAGAGCGCCCCGTCGCAGGAGAACGCCGCATGAGCAGCACCCCCACCCGAACGCGCCCTGCGGCCCCTGCCCGTACAGGCTCCGCCCGCCCCGGTCGCTGGACCGTCTTCCGGCTGCACCGCACGGCCATGTGGATCTGGATCGCCTTCGTGGTGATCACCGCGGCGGCCCTGCTCTGGTTGCGATTCGGCCCGGACGCGGCGTCCGCCGTGCAGTTCAAGGCCGAGTGCGGCAGCAGTCTCGGGCTCGCCGAGGGCCGCTGCAGTCCGCTCTCCGAGGGCGCGGAGGCGCTCTTCGACTTCGACTTCTACGTCGGCGAGCTGGCGTGGCTCCTGCGCAACCTCGCCCCCGTTGTGGCGGGCTGGGCCGGTGCCGTACTGATCGGACGCGAACTGGAGAACGGCACCGCGGAGTTGGCCTGGACGCAGTCCATCAGCCCTGCCCGCTGGCTCGCGGAGAAGCTCGCGGCGCCCGCGGCGCTGCTGGCTGGCGGAACGGGCCTGCTCGTCCTCCAGTTCCGCGGTCTCCTCGACTGGGCGGGGGCCCACCGGCTGCTCACCGCGGGCTACGAGACCAACGACTTCTACTTCGCGTTCGGGCCCTCGCTCGTCGCACACGTTCTGCTCGGCCTGGCCGCCGGCGTCCTCGCCGCCCTTCTCACCCGGAGGATGCTGCCCGCCCTCGCCGTCGGAGCCTTCGCCACCTGGGCCGTCGCCTGGCTCGTGGGCCCGTGGCGCACCGAGATCTGGCCGACGGTCACGCGTGCCGCCAAGGGCGAGGGTCCCTTCGGCTTCACGGCGTGGCCCTGCGACTACGACCAGGCCGACCACAAGTACTCGGTCGACGCCTGCCTGGGCGCCCAGCCGGCCTCCAACTACTGGCCGGCCCAGCTCGCGGAGACGGGCTTCGTCCTCCTCCTCGCCGTCCTCGTCACGGCAGGCGCGTTCTGGTGCCTTCGGAGGCGTACGGGGTGATTCCGGGGCTGGTGGTGGCGCCCAGCGCTCACGGGATTCTGGTCCCCTCACTGTCAAGGACCCGTGACGGGCTGGCGGCTCCGGGGGCTATGCCGGCATTCACGCCGGCCCCCTGTGGGCGATCCGGCTCGCACTGTCGCTCTGAAGACAGCCGGCACCGCTCGGGTGCGTTGGCCGGCAGCGCTGGTGACTCCAAGGCCGTGCAGCGTTTCAATCGCGAAGTGGCAGCTCGTGAGAGCGTCACCAGGGGTCGTAGGTGAAGACCAGATACGCGTAGCGAATGCCTGCGAGGACAAGCATGACGGCCGGTGGTGCGAACCAGCGTCGCCGCAGCCAGCCCAGCCTCACAGGCAGGATGGTCAGCAGCAGCGTCGGCACGGCGAACCCGGTCGCGAACAGCGCGCCAAGGCCGGCGCCCTCCAGTGCCTCCTGGTCGTGTTCGTCCTGCGGCATCATCCAGAACGCGATGAAGAGCCAGAACGCGGCGACGAGATTGCATCCGCCGAGCACAAGCATGCTGAGCACGGATCCAAGGGTGCGTGCCCGCCCCGCTCGCTGTTCCTGCTGCACGGTCACCTCAGGGCCCGCCCGGCCTGTTCACGGTTCTGCTCGAATCTGTCGGCGTAGCCCTGGGCGTCGCCGCCCTCCCAGTGGGGGCCGCCGTTGTACCGGGCGGCCAGCTCGCGGTACTGGGCTTGCGTCATCTCCTCGGGCGGCACGTCGGCGAAGGAGCTCTGGGCCTTGAGGTCCGCCATGTACTTCGCGGAGATCAGCATGTTCTGGCTGGGGTCCTTCAACGAGGTGGTCAGTTCGTCGCGTTGGTCCTCGGTGAGGTTCTCCGGGTCGTACCCAAGAACCTCCGCGGCGCGGCGGACCTGCACGGCCATCGGGCCGTAGGAGGTGTTGTCCTTGTCTCCGGCGAGCGGGCCGGGAAGGTGGTCCGGGGTGAGCGGGCTCCACCCGGACTCGGCGGCGCTACGGGCCCAGTTGGTCATGCCGTCGGCAACGTAGGGCTTGCCGCCGACCTCGATCCAGGCGATGCCCGCCATCATGTCCGGCGGAAGACCGTACGCCCGCGCGGCCTCGTTGATGGCACCCTTGTTCGCCGCGATCCACTCCTCCTTGCTGCCGAAGGCGTCGGTCAGCCACATGCTGTCGACGTCAGGCATGCTCTTTCGGTTGTTCCGAAGGTCCTGCAGCAGCGGCGAGACCTTCTCGTCGCCGACCATCGGCAAGCTCCCCTTGCCCTCGGTACTGCCGGGCAGCTGCGTCAGCGGGTTGTCGGCGGCCTCCACCTTCTCGAACGACAGCGCCTTGACCTTGAAGAGGAGTGCCGCCGCGTCCTTGTTCGCGGTGCGGAAGTCGGGGATCAGCGCTTTGGCCCGCTTGAGCGCGGCCACGCACTCTGCGCGCGGACCCTGCTCCGCGCGCAGGGCGGCGCTGAACGCCTCGTCGGCCTGGCGGTAGTAACGGTTGGCATCGTCTTTGATGGCGTCGGCGTCCACGCCCAGTTCGGCGAACCAGTCGAGCACGCCCGTCGTGGACCGCACGTCCTCCCATCGCCGCATCGGCTCGGCATCCTGTGCCGTACGCGTTATCGGCATGGCCTCGCGGGAGATCACCTCAGAGAGCCGGTCCTGCGCGTCTCCGCCCTGCCGGAGACTCTTCCGGGCCTCCTCCACGGCGTCGGCGTACTTCAGCAGCGCCTTCCAAGCCGCTTCATAACCTTCCATCAGCCCTTGGACCAGGCCCCTTACGTCCTTCAGCCGCTCCTCGTAGGAGGCTCGGGCGTCGCTGGTCCACTCCACGGCCTGCGCCTTCTTGACCGATGGTTCAAGGGAATCAAGCAGGTCGCGCATGCGCTTGTATTCAGCGGCGTTGCGCTCGATCAGCTTCGGGTCGCAGTCCTCCAGGAACTCGACGTCCGCGTAGTAGGTCACCGCGATCAGTTCCCCTCTGGCGCGACGTACACCGACGAGTCGACGAAGTCCTTCAGCGCGGCTGCGGTGCTGCTTTCCACGGCGGTGTAGTTGTTGCCTGTGGCCTTGAGCAGGGTGGAAAGCGCGGTCAGCAGCGCGGCGAGGTCCTGGCCCTGGTCGGCGGCGAAGCGGGCGAAGTCCAGCACCGCGCCCGACACGTCCCTGTGCGAGCGCGGCACGCGCGCCATGGTGCCGACGTCGCCGTCGAGACTGCCCTGTTCGAGCAGTCCAGCGATCTCCAGCAGCAGGTGCGCGCTGCCGTCGATCGATTCAGGCACCGCGCTGAAGCCCTCACCCATCCCCGATTCCCCCGTTCCCCCGGTTCACGTCGATGGCAAGGCTAGCCAATGCCACTGGCTGGGCGGCAGCTTGCCTCCGGGAGGTGAGGCGGTTTTCGGCCGCCGAACACGCGAACCGGAGCAGGAGCTCCCCGGGTTCTCCGGAAACCATCAACTGGCTTGGTCTGATGCCCCGTTGAAGGCGACGACCGATCAGTAGATCTACAGCGGCGCCGACCAACGATCCCTCGCTGACGATGTGCTGCACCACACAGGCTTTGCGGCACGTCGCTACCTACCTACCTACCTGGCGCGCGTCCTCCATTGGCGCCCCCGCGACGCGGGCGTCGCCCCGTGCCCGGCGGTTGAGTCCGCTGACCAGGTCGGCCGCACTCGCGGTCGGCCTGTCGTGTGTGCTCGGACGTGGGGCGCATCAGTGGTCAGGAGCGGTCGATGACCGGTCACCGCCGATCAAGCTCTGGCGAAAAATCGGCGTTAACTCCTGGCTCAACCCTTGCCAAGCGGAGTTAGTACGTGTTCGGATTAGTTCTGCCCAGGCGTACAGCGCCTGCAGATTTCCGCTGGTCAGAGCCTATGCGGTGGGCCGATTTCGGCCTGCGCCGACGACGTCCCGACGGCCCCGACGGTCCGGTTTCCGCGGTGGAGCGCCGTCACGGACAGGCCACAGGCCCCCATAGCTGAAGCGAAGACTCCTGGAGGAACATCCATGTTCGATCTCTCGTCCGTCGATCTGCTCGACGCGTTCACCCGAGAACTGGAGCTGTGCAAGCTCGAGAAGGACGAGCACGTCGTCGTCCTCGCCGAGCCCGGCAGCCGCGGCGACTACGTGGCCGCCGCGTTCGGAGCCGCGAAGTCCCTGGGAGCCCACGTCATCTCCGCGACCGTGCCCGGCGGCAGCGCCGCCCCGATGGACAGCACCCACACTGGAGCGGGGCCCGGCCTGACCTCCGTGCTCAACGACACCGCCGCCCAGGACCTGCTGAAATCGGCCGACCTTGTCGTCGACCTCACCCAGGAGGGCTTCATCCACGCCCCCGTCCAGCAGGAGATCCTGCGGGCCGGCACCCGCATCATCTTCGTCTGCGACGCGCCCGACGTCCTCATCCGCAACCTGCCGCAGGCGAGCGACAAGGAGCGCGTCCTGGAGGCGTCCGGCCTCCTCAAGCGCTCGGAGATCATGCGCGTCACCTCCGGCGCCGGTACGGACCTGACGGTGCAGCTCAAGGGCTCGCACCCGGAGTTCCAGGTCGGCTTCGCCGACGACCCGGGCCGCTGGGACCACTGGCCGAGCACGATGGTGCTGTGCTGGCCGGAATTCTCCGACGGGCAGCTGGTGCTGGCGGAGGGCGACATCCTGCTGCCGTTCAAGGAGTACGTCCGTGACCCGGTCACTCTGCACATCGCCGACGGCCACATCGAGAAGATCTCCGGCGGCGCCGAGGCGAAGCTCCTGGACAGCTTCTTCGAGGACTGCGACGACCGGTGGGGCCGCAGCCTCTCCCACATGGGATGGGGCCTGATGAAGACCGCCGACTGGTTCGCCACCGCCCTGCACGGCAAGGGCGACCTGATGGGCATGGACGCCCGCGCCTTCGCCGGGAACTTCCTCTGGTCGACCGGCCCGCACCCGGTGCTCGGCCGTGAGTCCTACGCCCACGTGGACATCGCGATGCGCGGCTGCACCGTCTCCGTCGACGGCACGGACGTCGTGGTCGACGGGAAGCTCACCGAGCGCTGACCAACGGCCCCACCGGGCCGCGCCGTCCCTCGTACACGCCTCGCCTTGGAGGAGCTTTGGCGCCCAGCCAGTCTTTCGAAGTCACCGTCGTCGGCGGTGGATTGGGCGGTCTGACCGCCGCGCTCGCCCTGCGCCACAGGGGCATCCGGGTCACCGTCCTGGAGCAGGCACCCGAGCTGGGAGAGGTGGGCGCCGGAATCCAGACGGCGCCCAACGCCAGCCGCGTCCTGCTCGGACTCGGACTGCGCCGGCAGCTGGAGGCCATCCACACCGAGCCGCAGGACCAGGTGCGGCGCCGGTGGAAGGACGGCAGCGTCGTCGGCCTGACCAGGCTGGGCCAGTTCTGCAAGGACCGGTACAACGCCCCGTACTGGCACTACCACCGCGCCGATCTGCACCGCGTGATCATGGACGCCTGTACGGATCCAGGCGGTCCGGGCCCCGTGGTGACCCTGCACACCGACAAGAAGGTCACCGGCCTGGACCGCGGTGACCCCCGGCGCCCCGCGGCCCTCACCGGCGACGGCTGCCGCTACGAGAGCGACGCCCTCATCGGGGCGGACGGAATCCGCTCGCGGGTGCGTGACGCGATGGGCGCCGAGGACACCCTGCTCTTCTCCGGCGAGATGGCCTTCCGGGCACTCATCCCGGGCGACCTGATCGCCGCCGACCCGGCGACGAGATGGCTGGTCGACCGCTACCAGAGCACCATCTGGTACGGCCCCGACCGGCACCTCGTCCACTACATGATCCGCAGCGGCGAATTCCTGAACGTCGTCGCCTGCGTACCCTGCACCGACGAGGTCGCCGAGAAGTGGGTGGTGTCCTCCAGCGCGCAGGAGCTTGCCGAGGCCTTCCCCGGCTGGGACGACCGGGTCCCCACGATGCTCTCCAAGGCAAAGGAGGACGTGTCCTGCTTCGCCCTCTACCACCGGCGTCCCGACCCCGTGTGGATGGACGATCATGTCGCCCTGCTGGGCGACGCGTGCCATGCCATGCTTCCCTACCAGGCACAAGGCGCCTCGCAGGCCATGGAGGACGCCGCCGTACTCGCGGAGGAACTGGGAGCCGTCACCGCCGACGGCATCCGGGGAGCGCTGCGCCGCTACGTGGACCGGCGGGCCAAGCACGCCGGGATGGTGCAGCAGGCCTCACTCCGGAACAAGACCTTCTACCACTTCCCCGACGGGCCCGAGCAGCGCGAACGCGACGCCAAGCTCAAGCACTTCGACGGGGAGTCCGACGTCTCCTACGACTGGCTGTGGAGCGGCACGCCGCTCAACGACCCCGACCTGGGGTCCTTCTCGTACCAATTCTCCCGGTGAGCTGCGCGGGCGCGTCGATGCGGCGCCCCCGCTGTCCCCGCTGTCCCCCCTGACAACAGGCGAGCGAACCGGCGTCGGCGTCGTCCACCGCGACGACCCGCACGAGCCCATCACCGAACCGTGGAGCGAACCGTGAAGACAGGCGATCAGATAGTCCAGGAACTCCCATGGAAATGGGGTGTCCAGGGCAGGATTTTCATCATCGGTGGCCTCGGCTACCTGTTCGACGCGTGGGACATCGCGCTCAACGGCTTCCTCATGCCGCTGCTGTCCAAGGACTTCGGCCTCACCGTCGGCGAGAGCGGTCTCGTCGCGACGGCCAACCTCGTCGGCATGGCGGTCGGAGCCGTCGTGTGGGGCGCCATCGCCGACCGCATCGGCCGGAAGCGGGCCTTCAGCGCGACGCTGCTGATCTTCGCGCTCTTCTCGGTGCTCGGTGCGCTCTCGCCCGACTACTCGGTCTTCCTGGTGCTGCGCTTCCTCGCGGGCGTCGGCCTCGGCGGGTGCATCCCCGTCGACTACGCCCTCGTCAGTGAGTTCTCACCGCGCAAGCACCGCGGCCGCATCCTGACCGCGCTCGACCTGTGGTGGCCCGTCGGCGTCACGCTGTGCGGCCTGGCCTCGACCATGATGGTGCCGCTGCCGGGCAACTGGCGCTGGATGCTCGCGACGATGGTCCTGCCCGCGCTGCTGCTGTTCTGGGTACGCCGCGGAGTGCCCGAGTCCCCGATCTACCTCACCCGGGTCGGCCGGGAGGCCGAGGCGCGGCAGGTCATCGACACGCTCGTCGCACGCACCGGTGCGATGCCCGAGCAGTACGAGATCCCGGTGCCCGCCGCGGGCGAGGGCTCCGACCGGCCGAAGGGCCTGCGCGCCGGCTACGAGCAATTCCTCAAGCTGTGGAAGTTCAACCCGCGCATCACCTCGGTGTGCTGGCTGCTGTTCGTCACGATCATGCTGGTCTACTACGCGGCCCTGACCTGGATGCCTTCGATCCTCAAGGACGAGGGATACAACGACACCGCGTCCTTCATGGGCCCGACCCTGATGAGCGGCGTCGGCATCCTGGGCGTCCTGGCCTCCACCTGGCTCGTCGAGATCACCGGGCGCAAGTGGCTCATCGGGGTCTGCGCCCCCCTCTCGACCGCGGCCCTGGTGGGCTTCGCACTGGTGCTGAAGGTGGAGACCGCGGCCATGGTCGCGATCGCCGTCTTCGGCTTCCTCATCCAGCTGACCATTCCGGTGCTCTACGCGTACGCCGCCGAGCTGTACCCGACGACGCTGCGCGCCAGCGGCTTCGGGTGGGCCTCGTCGGTCAGCCGGATCAGCACCGGGTTCGCCCCGATGCTGTTCGGGTCGCTGATGTGGCCGCTGCTCGGGCTGCCGATGACCTTCACCGTGCTGGGAGTGGTCGTGGTCCTCGCGGTGGTCTGGATGGCCTTCGGCGCCCCCGAGACCAAGGGCAAGGACCTGGACGACATCGACGAGGAACCGGTCCGTGAACCGGTGACTGTTCCGCCGCCGGCTGAGAAGACGCCCGTACAGGGCTAGTGCCGGGAGGGGCACTAGCAGGTGAGCCGTCCTGCGGGCGCGGGTGCGTGGCCCCTCGCCCCGCCCCGCAGGACACCTCGTCCCGCCCCGCAGGACACCGCCTGATCAACGGCCGTACGGCCACCTCGGCCGCCCGGCCACCGGCCCTTCCACCGACCCACGCCGCCCCCCCGGGAGGAGAGCGCGATGAAGCCCGCCGCTTTCACGTATCACCGTGCGCGCGACGTCGAGGGCGCAGCACGCCTGCTCGCCGAGCTCGGAGACGAGGCGAAGATCATCGCGGGAGGCCAGAGCCTCGTGGCGATGATGAACTTCCGGCTGGCACGGCCGCAGCACCTGGTCGACATAGGCGGCCTCGACGGCCTGGACGGTGTCCGCACCGGCCCGGACGGCGGGCTCCACATCGGCGCCCTGGCCACACACCACGCCGTGGAGACCGCACCGCCCGAGGCGCTGGGTGCGGACTTCGCCGTCGTACGGGAGGCCATGCGCTGGATCGGGCATCTGCCGATCCGCACCCGGGGAACCGTCGGCGGGAGCCTGGCGCACGCCGACTCCACGGCCGAGTGGTGCCTGCTCGCCGTGCTTCTCGACGCGGAACTGGTGGTCCGGGGCCCGTCGGGGGAGCGGCGCATCGCGGCGGGGGACTTCTTTCACGGCTACTACACGACCGCGCTGGAGCCCGAGGAGATCATCGTCGAGGTGGTCTTCCCGCGGCCCGCGCGCAACGCCGCGCTCACCGAATTCGCCGAGAGGCGTGGCGACTTCGCCGTCGTCGCCGCTGCCGTCGACCTCCGGCTCGCACCCGGCGGGGCGCGTGTCGACGGTGGGCGCGTGGCGCTGGGCGGGGTTGCCCCGCAGCCCGTACGGGTGCCGGAGGCCGAGGCGGTGCTTGCCCGCGGTGGGACCGCGGGGCCGGAACTCTTCGCCGAGTGCGCCGAGTCGGCGGCCGCCGCGGCCAACCCCCCGAGCGACGCGAACGGCAGCGCCCAGTACCGCAGGAGGCTCATCCGCACGCTGGTGGTGCGCGCATGCGAGGAGGCGACGGCCCGATGACGAACGAACAGTCTCAGAGCGGCCACGGCAGCAACAACCACGCCCGTACTCAAGGGAGTTGGATCGGCGCATCCGTGGGGCGCCGCGAGGACCCGCGCCTGCTCAGCGGCCGCGGGCGCTTCACCGACGACCTGGAGGTTCCGGGCACGCTCCACGCCCAGTTCGTGCGCTCGACCGTCGCCCACGCCACGGTCACCTCTCTCGACCTGTCCGCCGTACGCCAAGTACCGGGCGTGGTCGCGGCGTTCGACGCCGAGGATCTCGGCCTGGCCGACATCACCGCGCGGCTCGGCCGTCCCCTCACCGAGTTCGTGCCCACCGGCATGCCCGTACTCGCGCGGGACCGGGTCCGGTACGCCGGTGAGCCGCTGGCGGTGGTCGTCGCGCGTGATCCGTACGCCGCCGAGGACGGCGTCGAGGCGGCGAAGGTGACGTACGAGGCGCGTACGCCCGTCGTCTCCGAGGAAGCCGCACTGGCACCGGGCGCGCCGCTCGTGCACGACGAGGCGAGCGCCAACACCCTGCTGGACGTCTCCATGTTCGCCACCGAAGGCATCGACGAGGTCTTCGACGAGGCGCCGTGCGTCGTACACGTCGACACCAGGACGGGACGGCAGAACGCCCTTCCCCTGGAGACGCGGGGAGTCCTCGCCGGCTGGGACGACCGCGAGGAGCAGCTGCTGATGCGCACCTCCACCCAGGTGCCGCACCAGGTGCGTACGACTGCGGCCCGCTGCCTGGGACTCGACGAACGCGCCGTGCGGGTCGTCGTCCCCGACATGGGCGGCGGCTTCGGGCTCAAGTGCGTCGTCGGCCGCGAGGAGATCGCGGTGGGTGCGGCGGCGCTGCGACTGGGCCGCCACGTGAAGTGGATCGAGGACCGCAAGGACGCCCTGACCGCCTCCTTCCTCGCCCGCGAGCAGCACTACGACGTGCGTGCGGCCTTCGACGGGGACGGCCGCATCCTCGGCCTCGACGCCGCGATCGTCTGCGACATGGGCGCCTACTCCTGCTATCCCTTCACCGCCGGCATCGAACCGCTGATGGCGTCGGCCGAGATGCCCGGCGTGTACAAGGTGCCCGCCTACCGCGTACGGGCCCGCGCCGTCACCACCAACAAGGCGCCCACGGCGCCCTACCGGGGCGTGAGCAGGCCGCAGTACGTGATGGTCATGGAGCGGATCTTCGAGCGTGCCGCACGCGAACTGGGCCTGGGCGCCACGGAGATACGCCGCCGCAACCTCATCACGCAGTTCCCCTACACCGGCGTCAACAACGTGACGTACGACCCCGGTTCGTATCTGGAGTCGCTGAATCTGTGCGAGAGCGTGCTGACCGAGGAGGGCTGGTACGCGGCGAAGGAGAAGGCCGCCGCCGAGGGCCGCCGCATCGGCATCGGCTACTCCTGCTTCAGCGAGCGCACCGGCTACGGCTCGGGAGCCTTCGCGCAGCGCAAGATGGAGGTCGTCCCCGGCTTCGACATCTCAGAGGTACGGATGGACACCAGCGGCGCGCTCGTCGTCACGACCGGCACCATGAGCCACGGCCAGAGCCACGAGACGACGATGGCGCAGATCGCCGCGGACGAACTCGGCCTGGACATCGCGCAGGTGCGCATCCACCAGGGCGACACCGACCGGATCACCTACGGCTGGGGCACCTTCGCGTCCCGCTCCATCGCCATCGGCGGCAGCGCCGTGCGGCTCGCTGCGGCGAAGCTCGGCGACAAGCTGAAGACGATCGCCGCCTCGGTGCTCGAAGTCCCCGCCGAGGAGCTGGAGTTGGGCGAGGGGCTGGTCGCGCATCCCGCGGGCGGCGGCTCGGTCGGCTACAAGGAGATCGCCGACATCGCCTACCTGAAGTCGCATCTGCTGCCCAAGGGCGCGGAGCCGGGCCTGACGGCCACCGCCACCTTCGACGTCACCGGCGACGGCACCTTCTCCAACGCCACCCACGGCGTCGTCGTCGAACTCCACGAGGGGACGGGCCAGGTGGAGATCCTGCGCTACGTCTGCGTCGAGGACTGCGGCGTGGCCATCAACCCCAAGGTGGTGGAGGGCCAGACCAGGGGCGGCATCGCCCAGGGCATCGCCGGTGCCCTGTTCGAGCAGGTCACCTACGACGAGCAGGGCGCACCGTCCGCGGTCAGCTTCATGGAGTACAAGGTGCCCACCGCGATGGAGATCCCCGAGGTGAGCATCCACCACCTGGAGACGCCCTGCGCGTTCACCGAGACCGGCGCGAAGGGCGTGGGGGAGGGCGGCACCATCGGCGCGCCCGCCGCCGTGATCAACGCGGTCAACGACGGACTGCTGCACACCGGCGTCGAGTTGAACGACACCCCTATAACGCCGGAGACGGTGGCGGACGCGCTCGCCAGGGCCGTGCCCACGGGCGTGCGCGCGGCCCCGCCCGCAGCCGTGCCCGCGACGGCACCCGCGGCGGCGCAGAGTGCGCCCCGCACGGCGGAATCACCGGAGCACATGGAGCACACGTCATGACGGAGACTGCACACCGCGCGGCCGATCCGCAGCACCGGCAGCTGATCGGCCTGCACGTCAACGGCGAGACGCACGAGGTCCTTACCGAGGCCCGCCGCACCCTCGTGGACGTCCTCCGGCACGACCTGCGCCTGACCGGCACCCATGTCGGCTGCGAGCACGGAATCTGCGGCGCCTGCACGGTGCTGCTCGACGGCGCGCCCGTACGGGCATGCCTGATGTTCGCCGCGCAGGCCGAGGGCCGCGAGATCCGCACCGTCGAATCGCTGGCGGACGGGCGCGAACTCAGCGATCTCCAGCGGGCGTTCGGCGAACACCACGGTCTGCAGTGCGGCTTCTGCACCCCCGGGTTCCTGATGCTCGCGGAAGGCTTCCTGGCCGAGCGGCCGCAGGCGTCGAAGGAGGAGATACGCGAGGTCGTCGCCTCCAACCTGTGCCGCTGCACCGGCTACCAGACCATCGTCGAGGCGATCGACGACTGCGCCACGCGCCGCCGCGCCGCACTGCAGCAGCGCCTGGACGAGGCACGCGGGGACGAGACCCGTCTGGACGATGCGTGCGAGGCACGTCCGGACGAGGCACGACCGGACGAGGCACACACGGGCGGCACCGAAGAGCAGGAGGAGGTTCCATGCGGATCGACAGCGCGGTCCCGGTAAAGGCGTCGCCCGATGAGGTGTTCGCCCTCGTCAACGACGTGGAGCGGGTAGCCGGCTGCATGCCGGGCGCCACGCTGGAGGGGAAGGACGGCGACGCCTGGTCGGGGAGGGTGAAGGTCAAGGTCGGGCCGATCACCGCCGCCTACGCCGGCACCGTACGTTTCCTGGAGGTCGACGAGGAGAAGCGGCGGCTGCGCGTACAGGCGCGGGGCGCCGACACGCACGGCAGCGGCGACGCCGAGGCGGAGGTCGGCCTCGAGGTGGCGGAGGCCCCGGAGGGCGCCGAACTGCGGCTGACCACCGACCTCGTGATCCGCGGGAAGATCGCTCAGTTCGGCAAGGGCGCGGTCGCGGCCGTCTCGGACCGGATTCTCCAGCAGTTCGCGCGCAACCTCGGCAACCTGTTGGAGCAGGAACGGCGCGGCGCCGCACCGGCCCCGCAGCCGGCCACAGCCGTCGCCTCCGCCGGGGACGGCCCCGGCGCGGCGCATGTGCCGCATGCCCCGCAAGCCTCACCGCCGCCTCAAGTGCCCGCCGCCGCAGGGGAGTCCGCAAGTTCGCTCGCCACTCCCGGCCCCGGCCCCGTCGCCGCCGACGCCGAACTGAACGGCCTGTCGGTACTCGTCCCGCCGTCCGTGGCCAAGTACGCCCCGGTCGTCGGCGCGTTCGCCTTCGGCCTCTTCGAGGGCTGGCTGCTCAGCCGCGCCCTGGGCGCCGGGAAGCACAACGGGACGCACCACTGCTGCACGGCGGCGAGGAGGCACCGGTGAGCGAGGAGCCGTACGCGCGGAAGGGCCAGGACCGCGATGGCCAAGCCGACGGTCAGAGCCGCGAGGGCCAAGACCGCGAGGGCCCAGGCCGCTACGGCGAGGAGACCGACCGCACCTACGAGCGCGCGGGTTTCGGCGCGCCGGTGCGCCGAGGCAGCAGGCCCGCCCTCGTCGTCGTCGACCTCACCCGCGGGTTCACCGAGGACTCCTTCCCCTCCGGCGCCGACATGACCGAGGTGGTCGAGGCCACCGCGACCCTCGTGGACGCGGCGCGCCCCGTCCGCGTTCCGGTGATCTGGACCGCGATCGCCTACAGCCCGGCCGAGGCGCAGGGCAACTCGGTGACCTGGCTGGAGAAGGCGCCCGGCATGCGCGCCCTCGTCGAGGGCACCCAGGCCGTCGCGCTCGATCCGCGGCTGCCGCACCGGCCGGAGGACCAACTCGTCGTTAAGAAGGGCGCGTCGGCGTTCTTCGGCACGTCGCTCGCCGCCACGCTGACCGCACTCGGATGCGACACGGTGCTGGTCTGCGGCGCCACGACCAGCGGCTGCGTACGGGCCACGGCGGTGGACGCCGTGCAGTCCGGCTTCCCCGTCCTGGTTCCGCACGAGTGCGCTGGCGACCGCGCCCAAGGGCCGCACGACGCCGCGCTGTTCGACATCCAGGCCAAGTACGGGGACGTCGTACCGCTCTCCGACGCCCTCGCGTATCTGGGCAAGCTGCCCGCTCCCGCGCTGCCCGGCCATCCGGCCGACTGACCGCCGCCACCGGCCCGTTGCCGTCGGTACGCCGACGCCGACGCCGACGCCCGCTCCCGCACCACCCGCACTGACGAATCCGAGGAACCCCACATGCCGGACCGGTTCATCACCCAGCCCGCCCTCGCCGACCTCGCCGGCGTCCCCGCCCGCAGCCGCTGGATCCGCTCCGGCTCGCTGCGGCTGCACGCCCTCGACTACGGCGACGAAACCGGCGGTGAGCGCGTGCCGATGCTGCTGCTGCCGGGCATCACCAGCCCCGCCGTCACGATGGACTTCGTCGCACGGCGCCTGACCGACCTCGTACGCCCGATCGTCCCGGACATCCGCGGCCGGGGTTTCTCGGACGACGGCGAGGGCTACGCGCTGGAGGCGTACGCCGAGGACACCGAGGCCTGGGTCACCGGCCTCGGCCTGCAACGTCCCGTGATCGCGGGCCACTCGATGGGCGCCCGGATCGCGGCCGTCACGGCTGTACGGGCGAAGGTGGCCGTCCGCGGCACGGTGCTCGTCGACCCGCCCATGAGCGGCCCCGGCAGGGACCCGTACCCGACGACGCTGCCCGCCTTCCTCGGCCAACTTGAGCAGGCCGTGCGCGGCACCGACGCCGACGAGGTGGCCAAGGCCTGGCCCCGCTGGCCCCGCCGCGAGCAGGAGCTGCGCGCCCGCTGGCTCTCCAGCTGCGGCGAGGAGGCGCTGCGGGCGACCCATCACGGCTTCGAGACCGAGGACTTCTTCGACTGGTGGCCTTCGGTCCCCACACCCACGGCGCTGCTCTACGGAGAGGACAGCCCGGTCGTCACACCCGCCGGCGTCGAGGAGGCGACGGAGAAGCACCCGCAGGCCGGGCTGACCGGAATTCCCGATTCCGGGCACATGGTCTTCTGGGACAACCCCGGCGCCGCCCTCGACGCCCTCCGCGAGGCACTCGCCGCCGTCCTCGCGTGAACGGGCGGCGGGACGCGGCAGCCGGTGCGGCAGCCGGTACGGGAACCGGCGCGGAAGGCGTTGCCGTAGCCAGTGCGGAAGGCGTTGCCGTATCCGGTGCGGAATCCGGTGCGGAATCCGGTGCCCGAGCCGGGGTCGCAGCCGTTGCGGAAACCGGTGCCGGAGCCGGTTCGGGAGGCGCGGGACGGCCCGTCGCGCCGCCGTGCTTTAGTGGGCTCATGGCTGACAAGACCACACCGGCCTCGGGCACGGCTGCCCCTCCCGCTGCGCTGCTCGCAGCTCCCGGATACCAGGTTCGCCGCCTCTACCAGGCCTACCTCGCGGCATGGCTGCGCAGCGTCGATCCGACGCTGACAGGCCCGCAGTTCGCGGTTCTCACCGCGGTCGACGCCGCGCCGGGACACGACCAGAGCGCGATGGCCTCGGCGGTGGCGCTGGACACGTCGACGATGGCGGACGTGGCCCGGCGCCTGGAGAAGCGCGGGCTGATAGTGCGTCGTACGGCTGCCGACGACGGGCGCCGCAAGCTCCTCTACCTCACCGAGGAGGGCGAGCGGACGCTGCGCGAGGCGGACGACCGCGCCCGGGCCCTCGACGAGCGGCTGCTGGAGGGCTACCAATCCAGCGCGGAGCGCAGCGAGTTGATGCGTGAGCTGACGCAGCTGGCGGACCACTGGGAGCGGCTCTCCGCGGATGCCTGACCCGGAGAGATGACCCCCGGTGGCCCGCACGCGAGGCCCCGCCCCCGGAAAGCGAACGATCCGGGGCCTTGCGCGACCAATTAGTACGTGTTCGGATTAACTCTGTGTGCGGCTGCTGCGCGCCACCGTACGCCGGAAAGACTGGAGGCCCCCATGGCAGAGCACGCAGAGCACTCGGACCACGGACGAAACACAGACCACGCACGGAGCACGGACCACGCACGGAGCACGGACCACCACATCGGCATGATCGTTCCGAGCTCCAATCTGACGATGGAGACCGAACTGCCGCGCATGCTGCGGGAGCGGGAGGCCGCCGACCCGCGCGACCGCTTCGTCTTCCACAGCAGCCGGATGCGGATGCAGAAGGTGACGCCGGAGCAACTGCGGGAGATGAACGCCCAGACGGAGCGGGCCTCCCTCGAACTCGCCGACGCCCGGCCCGATGTCGTCGCCACCGCCTGCCTCGTGGCGATCATGGCGCAGGGCCCGGGCCACCACTGCACCGCGGAGGACGAGATCACCTCCGTACTCAAGGGGCAGGGCGCGGAGGTGCCGGTCGTCTCCAGTGCGGGCGCGCTGCTCAGCGGGATCGAGGCGCTGGGCGCGAAGCGCGTCGCGGTCATCACGCCGTACATGAAGCCGCTCACCGAGACGGTCGTGAACTACATCGAGGACGCGGGCAGCGAGGTCGTCGACTCGCTGAGCCTGGAGGTCCCCGACAACCTGGCCGTCGCCCGCCTCGACCCCGCCGGCCTGCGCGAGCACTGGCGGCGCCTCGACCTCAGCGGTGCCGACGCGATCGTGCTGTCGGCGTGTGTGCAGATGCCGTCGCTCTCGGCCGTGCAGTACGTCGAGGACGCCTCCGGCCTGCCCGTGCTGACGGCCGCGACGGCCACGGCGTACCGCATCCTGGCCGAACTCGGCCTGAAGCCTTTCGTCCCGGACGCAGGAGCGCTGCTCGACGGCCGGCGCTGAACCCCGGGACCCCATTCATCCGCGGGACAGGTGTGCACAGAGTCTTGCCTAGTTGAACGGGTGTTCGTACCTTCTTGTTACCCCCCAGTTAATTAGTCACCGCGGCGTGCCACCGTGCGCGCCGTGGCGGAACCGTGCGTGTCGACAGGAAGAAGGCTCACATGCAGTTGCGCTTCTCTGTGCTCGCGGCAGTCCCACTCGTCATGTGCGCCCCACCCGCTACGGCGGGCGCGGCCACGCCGGACGACCCCCTCGTGGCGGTCGCGCAGGCTACTGGAACGGCAGTCCCCGGTCAGTACATCGTCACCCTCAAGTCCGGCGCGGAGGCCGGCGGCCTGACTCGCGCGGCGGGCGTACGGCCGAAGCAGACCTACGACGCCGTCATCGACGGCTTCGCGGCCAAGCTGACCACCGGGCAGCTCAACGCCCTGCGCGCCAACCCCGACGTAGCGCGTATCGAGGAGGACCAGCAGGTCCGCGCCTCCACCACCCAGAACAACGCCACCTGGGGCCTGGACCGCATCGACCAGCGCAACCTGCCGCTGTCCAGCAGCTACAGCTACAACACCGCCGCCTCCGATGTGACGGCGTACATCATCGACACCGGCATCGAGGCTGGCCACCCCGAGTTCGGCAACCGGGCCGCGAGCGCCTACGACGCCACGCTCGGTGGCCTCGGCATGGACTGCAACGGCCACGGCACGCACGTCGCCGGCACCATAGGCGGCTCCACATACGGAGTGGCCAAGGGCGTCAAGCTCCGCGGTGTAAAGGTCCTCAACTGCGCCGGTCTGGGAACCAACGCGGACGTGATCGAGGGTATGGACTGGGTCCGCACCCACGCGGCCAAGCCCGCCGTCGCCAACATGTCCCTCGGCGGCGGCTACTCCGCAGCAGTGAACGATGCGGCGACGAAGCTGAGCAACTCCGGCGTCTTCCTGGCTGTTGCGGCCGGCAACGACGGCGAAGACGCCTGCAACACATCGCCGGCCGGCGCCGCCGGGGTGACGACGGTCGCTGCTTCCGACAAGAACGACAACGCTGCCTCCTTCACCAACAACGGCTCCTGCGTGGAGACCTTCGCACCGGGTGTGGGCATCACCTCCGCGTGGCTCCTCGGCGGCACCAACACCATCAGCGGCACCTCCATGGCCTCCCCGCACGTCGCGGGCGTCGGCGCGCTCTACAAGGGTGCGAACGGCGACGCCGCCTCGTCCACCGTCAACAACTGGATCACCGGCAACGCGACCAGCGGTGTGATCAAGAACAATCCCGCCGGCACCCCCAACCGGCTGCTGTTCAAGAACACCTTCTGACCGCCGGCCCACTCCACGGCGGGCCCGGAACTTCAGTCCGGGCCCGCCACGGCAAGTCCCAGGGGTGCCCGCCGAAATCGCCCTCCCGTCAGGGCCCGTTGACGATCTCGCACTCCTGCTGCGTCCACGCGCGCGCCTGTTCGGTGAGGGTGATGCCGAGGCCGGGGCGCCGGGGCAGGTGCATGCGGCCGTCGCCGATCTCGACGCGTTCCTCGAACAACGGCTCCAGCCAGTCGAAGTGCTCGACCCACGGCTCGTACGGGTAGGCCGCGGCGAGATGGAGGTGGATCTCCATCGCGAAGTGCGGTGCGAGCTGAAGGTGCTGGTGCTCTGCGAGGGCGGCGAGCTTGAGGAACTGGGTGATGCCGCCGATGCGCGGCGCGTCGGGCTGGATGACGTCAGCCGCTCCGGCCCGTATCAACTCCCAGTGCTCCGCTACGGATGCGAGCATCTCGCCGGTGGCGACGGGGGTGTCCAGGGAGGCGGCGAGCGCGGCATGGCCCTGGGCGTCGTAGGCGTCGAGGGGCTCTTCGAGCCAGACCAGCCCGAACTCCTCCATGGCACGGCCCATGCGCTGCGCGGTCGGCCTGTCCCACTGCTGGTTGGCGTCGGCCATCAGCGGCACGTCGTCGCCCAACTGCTCGCGTACGGCGGTGAGTCGGCGCAGGTCTTCGGCCCGGTCCGGATGGCCCACCTTGATCTTGACTCCGCCGATTCCGCCGGCGACGGACGCCGAGGCGTTCTCCACGAGGTCTTCGACGGGGGTGTGCAGAAAGCCGCCGGAGGTGTTGTAGCAGCGTACGGAGTCGCGGTGGGCGCCCAGCAGTTTGGCCAGCGGCAGACCGGCACGCTTGGCCTTCATGTCCCACAGCGCGATGTCGAAGGCGGCGAGGGCCTGCGTGGCGAGACCGCTGCGGCCCACTGATGCGCCCGACCAGACGAGCTTCGTCCAGAGCCGTCCGATGTCGCTCGGGTCCTCGCCGATCAGATCGGGTGCGACCTCCTTGGCGTGGGCGAACTGGCCCGGGCCTCCCGCGCGCTTGGAGTAGCTGAAACCGATCCCCTCGTGGCCGTCGTCCGTCGCGATCTCGGCGAAGAGCAGGGCCACTTCGGTCATCGGCCGCTGCCTGCCGGTGAGCACCTTGGCGTCGCTGACGGGTGTGCCGAGGGGGAGGCGGACGGAGGAGAGCCTGACCCGGCGAATCGTGCCGGCGGCCGCGCCGCCGCCGTCTTCGGGGTGCGCTGCGTGGAGGGCGCTGTGTGTCGTGTTCACGGCTGTGTCCCGGAAGTCGAGGTGTCTCGGACGTCGAGCTGTCCCGGGGCCGGGGGAGTCCGATTCCGCTCCGGCGGCTGCACACCCATTGACCCCGCCTGGCCACAACCTTAGCCTCCATTCTCATACATGGACACCATCTCTGTATGAAGACAAGCATCGATCCCGGTGCCGGTACCGGGGCCCGTGAACTAGCCCTGCAGACCGTGGAGTTCGTTCACATCGCTGAACCGCCGGAGCCGGTCGTCCGGCTCGCGCCCGTACGGGACCGCCGACGCCGACGGCGCGGCCCCTTGCGCGAGCCCGCAAGCACAGACGCCACGCCATGCCATGCCACGCCTGAGGAGAACTGCCGTATGCCCCTGGTCGCCGTCGGGATCAGCGTTCTGGTCCTGCTCTTCCTGATGACCAAACTGAAACTCAACGGCTTCGTCGCCCTGCTCCTGGTGGCCGTCGGGGTCGGGCTGGTGCAGGGGATACCCGCAGCAGAAATACCGGAGGTACTCGCGGGAGGCATCGGGGACCAGATCGGCGACACCATGCTCACCATCGGCCTCGGCGCCATGGTCGGCCGCGTCATGGGGGACTCCGGCGCCGCCCAGCGCGTCGCCGGCAAGCTCCTCGACGCCTTCGGCCAACAGCGCGTGCAGGTGGCAATGGTGGTGACGGCCATGCTCATCGGCGTCACCATGTTCTACGAGGTCGCCTTCGTCATCATCGTGCCCGTCGCGTTCACGATCGTCAGGGTCACCGGCAAGAACCTGCTGTGGGTCGGGCTTCCGATGTCGATCACCCTGTCCACCATGCACAGCTTCCTGCCGCCGCACCCCGGCCCGACCGCGGTGGCCGCGTCCTTCCACGCCTCGATCGGACTGACGCTGTTCTACGGGCTCTTCATCGCCGTGCCCCTGGGCGCGCTCATCGCGCTCGTCTGGCCGCGGCTTCCGTTCGTGAAGGCGATGAACCCCAGCATTCCCAAGGGCCTTGTCAGCGAACGCGTCTTCACCGACGAGGAGATGCCGGGCATGGCCTGGTCGCTGTGCGTCGCGCTCTTCCCCGTCGTGCTGATCGCGGGAGCCGCCGTGACCGACATGGCTGCTTCCGGCTCGAACGGATTCCTGCACTTCATCGCCTTCATCGGCTCGGCACCGATCGCGCTGCTGCTCACGCTGCTCCTGGCGGCCTGGGCGTTCGGCCCGCGGATCGGCCGCAGCCTGTCCGAAGTCAGCGCGTCGTGTACGTCGGCCGCCCAGGCGATGGCGATGATCCTGCTGGTCATCGGCGCCGGCGGCGCATTCAAGCAGGTCCTCGTCGACGGCGGCATCTCCGACTACATCAAGGACGTCACCCAGGGGTGGCCGGTGTCGCCGATCATCCTCGCGTGGCTGATCGCGGTCATCCTGCGGGTCGCACTGGGGTCGGCGACGGTCGCCGTCGTCACCGCCTCGGGTGTGGTGCTGCCGCTCCTGGCGGGCAGCGGAGTCCACCCCGAGATCATGGTGCTCGCCGTCTCCTGCGGATCGATCGCCTTCTCACACGTCAACGACCCGGGCTTCTGGATGTTCAAGGAGTACTTCAACCTGTCGGTCATCGACGCGATCAAGGCACGCACCACGTACACGACGGTGCTGGGAATCCTCGGCCTGGGCGGCGTCCTGGTGCTCGAACGGTGCCTCGACGCGCTCAGTCTGTGAGAGCGGCTAACGCAATGAGAGGTGGATCAGCCTTGACTGCCGTGCCTGTGTGGTGAGTTGAACGTTTTTGGGTGCTGTGGGGACTTCGCCGTGGATCGTGTCGGATGAGCTGTGGGCCGGATCGAGCTGCTGCTACGCATGGTCGCGCCGGCTGATCACTGTGGACCGCCACTTGGCGCTCACGCATCGCCCTTCCGTGCGAGCGCCCTGCCTGAGGCTCAAGCGGAGCCTGCGGGTGTCTCACCACCGGCGCTGAATGCCACCGAGGTTGAGTTCGCGTGGCACTTGCTGCGGCTGCTTCCCCATGGCGGCTCAGCTTGCCTGGGTACCTTCGCGGTCTTCGAGCGCGGTGATGGCGGTGGCGGTCAGGCTGTGGATGATGTGGTCCCGCATGAGCTGAGCTGCCTCAGCAGCCCGGCCGGCCTTGATGAGTTCAACGAGGTCGTGATGCTCCTGGAGGTCCCGCGTCCGGGGTTCGTCGCCGGGCGGCAGTTCGAGTCCGAGGCGGCGGTAGCGGTCGGACTTGTCCCACAGGTCGTCCAGGAGGCGGATGAGAACGTCGTTGTGGGATGCACGGTACAGCGCCTGATGAAAGGTGCGATGGGCGGTGAGCGCATCCTCGCCCCACTGGCGCGTGACGGGGAGCAGCTTGTCGACCGCAGCTTGCATGGCGGTGATGTCCTCGGGAGTGCGCCGTGCCGCGGCGAGTTCAGCCGCCGTGGGATCCAGCGAGAGTCGTACCTCGAACAGTTGCCGCGCCTCCTCAGAGTTCATGGACGACACCCGGACATCGCGGTGGGTCTCGACGTCGACCAGACCCTCGCTGCTGAGCCGCCTGATGGCCTCGCGTAGGGGCGTGATGCTCATGTTGAGAGAGCCGGCCAGTTCGTACTGGGCCAACCGTGAACCGGCCGGGATGGCGCCGGAGAGGATCTGGCGACGGAGCTCCGTGTAGGCAAGATCGCTCTTGCTGAGAAAGAGGTTCGTGCCTTCCATCGCCCCTGCGAATCCTTCCGGACGTCCTGACCCTTGACAGCGCCTGTTCGGCCATCTCACTCTAACATCCTCGCAACTTATAAGATATGAGAAAGGCTTCGAGTGAAGATCACTGCTGTGTACGAAGGCACCGTCCCGATCAGCTCCTCCATCCGCAATGCTTGGATCGACTTCAGCGCGATGGACTGCTCGATCGTGGCGATCGTCAGCGACGTCATCCGCGACGGAAAGCCCGTCGTGGGGTACGGCTTCAACTCCAACGGCCGCTACAGCGCGGGCGAGATCCTGCGCCGGCGCATCCTGCCGCGGCTGATGGACGCCGAGCCCGGCAGCCTGCTGGACGAGCAGGGCGAGCTGGACCCCGCCAAGGCGTGGGAGATCATGCTCCGCAATGAAAAGCCCGGCGGACACGGGGAACGTTCGGTCGCGGTCGGTGTGGTGGACATGGCACTGTTCGACCTCGCTTCCAAGATCGCGGACAAGCCGCTGTACCGGTGGCTGTCGGACCGCTACGGCGACGGCGAGCCCGACGACTCGGTCTTCGTCTACGCCGCTGGCGGCTACTACGCCCCGGGCAAGTCCCTGGGTGATCTGGCAGACGAGATGCGCGGCTTCCTCGACCTGGGCTACGACGTGGTCAAGATGAAGATCGGCGGCGCCGACCTGGCGGAGGACCTGCGCCGCATCGAGGCCGTCATCGACGTCCTGGATGGGGACGGCTCCAGGCTCGCAGTCGATGTCAACGGCCGCTTCGACCTCGCCACCGCGCTGGAGTACGGACGGGCGATCGAGCCCTACGGCCTCTTCTGGTACGAGGAGATCGGCGACCCACTGGACTACCGCCTCAACGCCGTGGTCGCCGAGAACTACTCCGGCCGGATCGCCACCGGCGAGAACCTCTTCTCCCTGCAGGACGCCCGCAACCTCATTCGCTACGGGGGTCTGCGTCCTGACCGGGACATCATCCAGGTCGATCCCGCGCTGAGCTACGGCCTGGTGGAGTACTTGCGCATCCAGGACATGCTGCGTCAGCACGGCTGGTCCGCACGCCGCTGCATCCCGCACGGCGGACACCAGTTCTCTCTGCACATCGCCGCCGCTCTCAAGCTCGGCGGCAATGAGTCCTATCCGGGCGAGTTCCAGCCCACCGGCGGCTTCGCCGACGACGCCGTCGTCGAGAAGAGCCAGGTCGGCCTCACCGACACCCCGGGGGTTGGCTTCGAAGGCAAGGCCGCCTTCTACAGGGTGCTGCGCGAGCTGCACACCTGACCGAACCGAGCCCAAGCCGCCCGAACGACGCAGAAGTTCAGACCACCAGCGCACAGCTGCATCTACGCACCGCACACATCACCCGAGACGGGGACTGCCTCTCGTCCCCTGCACCCGGCAGGACAGGGATCTTCAGCATCATCGCAAGGGAGCACAGCCATGACATCCACCACCGCCTCCGACCGCCCGCCGCGATCGCGGCTGAACCGACTCATCCGTGAGCTGTGGTTCCAGGTGGTGCTGGCCGCAGTCCTCGGGATCGCCGTCGGCATCGCAGCACCCAGCTTCGGAGAAGCCCTCAGCCCGCTCAACGACTGGTTCATCGCACTGGTCAAGATGATCGTGATACCCGTCGTCTTCTGCGTGGTGACCACCGGCATCGCCTCCATGGACAACCTGCGCAAGGCGGGCCGCATCGGCGTGAAGGCGATCGGCTACTTCCTCGTGCTGTCGCTGGCATCGATGCTGATCGGCCTGGTCGTCGCAAACGTCTTCCAACCCGGCGCCGGGCTCAACGTCGACCCCTCGACGCTGAACACTGACGACGTCCCCAAGACCAGCGAGGAACACGCCACCTTCACGGGGTTCATCTCTTCCCTGATCCCCACCTCACTGTTCGGCGCGATCACCGGGGACGCGATCCTGGCCGCCCTGCTGGTCTCGATCGTCTTCGGCATAGCGCTGAACATGGCCGGGGAGGAGGCGGCCCCACTGACCAACGGCATCCGCGCCCTCTCGGACGTGGTGTTCCGGATCGTCGGCTGGGTGATGCGGCTGGCTCCTGTGGGCACCTTCGGCGCCCTGGCCATGGTGGTCTCCACCTACGGTGCTGAGAGCCTGAAACAACTCGCCTATCTCATCATCCTGTTCACCGCGACCTGCATCGTCTACGTCCTGGTGCTGCTAGGGGCCATCATGCGGATCTGCGGCCTCGGACTCTTCGCTCTCATTCGGTTCCTCAAGGCCGAGCTGCTCGTGGCACTCAGCACCTGCTCCAGCGAGGCCGTCCTGCCGCAGCTCGTGCGCAAATTGGAGACCCTCGGCGTCGGCCGGCCCGTGGTCGGCATCGTCATCCCCTCCGGCTTCTCCTTCAACCTCGACGGCTCCGCGGTCTACCTGACGATGGCCTCCATGTTCATGGCCCAAGCCGTCGGTATCGATCTGTCCTGGCAACAGCAGCTGGTCATGGTGGGCGTCATGATGCTCACCAGCAAGGGCACTGCCGGCATCGCTGGCGGCGCGTTCATCGTTCTCGCCAGCACGGTCACCGCAGTCGGCCACATCCCCCTGGCTGCCCTGTCACTGATCGTCGGGATCGACCGCATCCTCAACGAGGGCCGGGTCTTCATCAACGTCCTTGGTAACGCCATCGCCACCATCGTGATCGGCAAGTGGGAGAACGACTTCGACAGCACCCAAGCCCGCTCCATGCTCTATCCCAAGAAGACGCCCCCATCGTCGGAAACAGCCGAAGAGGCCAAGGTCGGCGCCGGCACCTGACCAGACCGGCTCGCCAGCGACTTCTAAGAGCCCGCGCAGCCTCTGAGGATCACCACGGTTGCCGTACCTCTCTGCTCTACAGCGTGCGGAGGCCTCGTTCCGATCGCGGAACGAGGCCTCCGCACGAAGTCAACGTGCATAGAGGTCCGCTGAGCGTCGTTCTGGGCAGCCCAGACTGGAGGCAACTCCTCCGGGAACTGGCGTCGCTACCACAGCAGGGCAGAACCGCCCACCGGAGCCTACTGATCAACGGCCAGTACAGCAGCTCGTCGCCCAATCCCCACAGGCCCACTCCATTCTGTTAGCCGCTCTATGCGGCGAGGGATCGGTCAGGCGTCGTCCGCGGGGGGTTCGCCCGTCTTGCGGCGGGACTGCCCCATCATGCCGATCGCGATGCCGAACGGAATGCCCACCCCGATGCCGAGGGCGATGTTGTCGAACACGACCAGTCCGAAGACCGACCCGATCGCCATGCCGATTGCGATGCCGATCCCGGTCTTGTTGCCACTCCCGCTCGCGCTCGGAGTGCTCTCCTCGTTGCCCTCAGCCATCCGGCCATTGTGCGGTGCGGTGGTCAGATCCGCGAGGCGTGCTCCAGGAACGCCGTCCACTCATCGACTCCGAAGGAGAGCACGGGCCCTCTGGCTTCTTCCTTCGAGTCCCGCACGTGGACGGTTCGGGGGCAGGCGGCGACCTCGACGCAGTCGCCACCTTCGCTGCCGCTGTAGCTGCTCTTGACCCAGGTCAGTTGGGGGGCGGTGGTTGTGGCTTCGGCGCTCACAGTTCTCCCAAGGACTTCTCGATGAAGGCCAGCGACTCACGTGGTGTGAGTGCCTGCGCACGGATAATCCCATGCCGGGCGGCGATGGCGCGCACTTCGTCTCTTGCCGTAACTGTTGTGCTGCGCCCCTGGGCTTCCATGTACGCCACCTGTTCGCCGCCCTTCGGGCTGAGCAGTTTGAACGGACCGTCCAGACCGGCGTGGTCCTGTCGGTCGCACGGCATGATCTGGATCTCCACATTGCGCTTCTGGCCGATGAGGAGCAAGTGCTCCAACTGGCCCCGGAGCACCGCGACTCCACCGATGGGCCGCCGCAGCACAGGCTCCTCGATGGCGAAGCTGACTGTGATCGCCGGGCGCTGATTGAAGAGCTCCTGGCGTGCCATCCGGGCCGTTACTCGCTCCTCGACCGTCTCCTCGTCCAGCAGTGGGCGGCGCATAGCGAGGACTGCCCTCGCATAATCCTCCGTCTGCAACAGCCCGTTGAGCACGTGAGTGTCGTACGCGTGCAGTTCGACCGCCTCCGCTTCCAACCGCGCCGCGTCGCGGAAGAACGCCGGGTACCGTGCCCGCGCGACCTCCTCCTTCATCGCGCTGAGGAGGCCGCCCGCCTCCAGTACGCGGTCCGCCGCGTCGATCATCTCCGGCTTCGGGATGCGGCGTCCCCGCTCCACGGAGGCGACGTGGTCCGCGCCGTATCCGATGCGCGAGCCCAGCTCCGACTGGGTCAACTCGGCCCGCTCCCGCAGGAGTTTGAGCTGTCTGCCGAAGCACTTGAGGAAGGCGCCCGAGCCCTCCCCGTCCGCTCCCTGGGTCGTCATGTCCGTACCTCCGCACCGCCTCGTGGTCCCTCACGGCGGGTAACGACGGTCAGACCGGTCAGTGCGCGCGCGGCACCGGTACAGCCGGTCTCCGTACCCCGTGATCTGCTGGTCACAGTAGGTGCGGGCGGACACGCTCGGAGGCATGTCCGAGGAAATGCAGGAAACAAGTCCCGCCGTCCGCACGGAGGTTGAGCCTCAGCTTGCACAGTCCGTCACCGTGACCGCTCCCAGGTTCGCCATGCGCTTCACCTCGACCCCGCGTGGAGCCCGTCTCGCGCGGCGGCTGGTCGCACGGCGGCTGGACGACTGGGGCCATCCGTACGGCTCGGAGATCAACGAGACCATGACCCTCATCGCCGGTGAGCTCGCCGCCAACGCCGTACGGCACGGGCACGTCCCCGGGCGCGACTTCCGGCTCGCCCTGACGACGGCGCCCGGTGTGCTGCGTATCGAAGTGACGGACACACGTGGCGAGTTGCGCCCCACGTGCAGAGTGACCGGTCCGGACGCGGAAAGCGGTCGCGGGCTGCTGCTCGTCTCGCAGCTCGCGGAGCGCTGGGCCGTCACCACCGCAGGGCCCACGCACCCCGGCAAGACGGTGTGGGCCGAGGTGCGGGTGCCGTGAAGCAGCGGCACGCGAATCAGGGACCGGCGCCTCAGCGGACCCGCCAGGCCGCGAGCAGTGTGGCGGCGGAGCGTGCCGTCGAGTCGTCGCCGTGCCCGAGCAGTTCGGCCGTACGCAGCAGATCCTCCAGGACGTCCTCGTCGCGCGCCTGTACTGCGAGTACGAGCAGCGGGCCGAGCTGGGCCCGCCACGCGGCGCGTTCGGCGGCGGCGCGGGACGCCGTGCGGGCATCCCGCGCCCAGCGGCGGATCTCCTGTGGCTCGGCGCGGGGCAGCGGGACGAACTGCGGTGCGGCGGGCTGCTGTTCCGGCCCAGCTCCGTCAGCCCGGGAACGCGCGGGTGCCCTCCGCCGGGCGCCCGCGGCGAGCGCCGCCGCCAGGGTGGTGTGGTAGCAGGTGCCGAATAGGTATGCCGCCGCCTTGTCTCCGCTCAGACCGGCCAGCACCTCGGGACGGTGCACCGGGCTGGGCACCGCACCGTCCGGACGGGCCGCGGCGGCCAGTGCCTGCCAGCCGGCGCGTATCAGAGGGCCGTTCCCGGCACCGTCCCCGGTCCCGTTCGCGCTGTCCAAGGCGGCGCCGCACAGCAGGAGTTCGGCGAGGAGATCGAGGCTGCCCTTGGCCAGTTGCACACCGAGCAGCACCCGTACGGCTTCGCGCAGCACCGCCGATTGCCCTTCCCCGCCCAGGTGTTCGCCGCTGCGGCCGAAGTCCGTGACGTAGAAGAGGACATGGGTGAGCGCGTAGACCTCGTCGTCGGTCAGCCGGAGGACGTCCGGCTCCAGTGCGGCGATGCTCTGCCGGTGGAGCGTGCCGATGCCGGGCAGCGACGCGGGGGCGGTGAAGCCGCCGCGGTCGATGAAGTAGCGCAGCTCGATCCTGTTCAGCACCGGCTTGTACGGCCGGGTGTGGCCGCCCGCGTCCGCCGCGAGCAGCGCCTCGCACCGCTCGCGCAGCGCGGGCTGCGGGCGCCCGAGCACCTCCAGCAGCCCGACGAGGTTGAGGTGGTACGGGAAGAGCCCGTCACCGCGGCGCAGCCCCCGCTCGAACTCCCCGGTGCGGGCGGCCCGTTCGGCGAGGTCGAGTGCGCGGCTCGGCAGCGGCGCGTCCCTGAGCAGGATGCCCGAGCGGTCGAGTACGCGTATCAGGCCGAGGAGTTCGAGGAGCGGACCCGGCCGGAACGGGCGGGGAGGCAGATACTCCTCCCAGCGCTGCGGGGCGAACCACTCCAGGTTCGCCTCGGTCCACCGGAGCGCGCCTTCCAGCACCAGGCCCGCCGCCTCGCCCTCCGTGAGCTCTGACTGTTCCGGCTGCTCCGCCGGCTCCCTCTGTCCCGTCCGCCGAGTGCCGTCGCCGTCCGTCGTGGCGTGCGCGGGGAGAACGGGCCAGCCGGGAGCCCGGTCGGCGACGCTCACCGGCCGCTCCGGACCCGCAGCAGCGTCAGGACCGCCGCGAGGATCGCGGCCAGTGCGCACAGATCCGCCCACCAGGGCAGCATGCCGCCTCCGCCCAGCAAGGTCTGGCGGGCCAGGTCCACCGCGTACGTCATGGGGTTGACGTGCATGATCCAGGCCAGCCAGTCAGGAGCGGCCTCCGTGTTGAAGACGGATCCCGAGAGGAACAGCATCGGGAACATCGCCATCTGCACGGTCGCCTGCAGCGTCTGCACGCGCTTGATGAGCGTGGCCAGGCAGAGCCCGATGACGCTGAAGACGGTGGCGGCCAGCGCATAGCAGCCGACGGCGGCTATGAAGCGCGGTGCCGTCAGGGAAACCCCCATCAGCGGGGAGAAGGCGAGCATCACGATGCTCTGCAGGGTCACCATCCCCGCCCCGGCGAGCACCTTGCCCAGCGGCAGGCAGATCCGCGGCACGGGGGCCACGAGGAGCTCCCGCAGCACGCCGTACTCGCGGTCCCATGCGTAGCTCTGCCCCGAGGCGATGCCGATCGAGACCACCTGGATGGCGATGATCCCGGGGAAGACATAGGCGCTGAACGACGTCGAGCCGACCGAGCCGACCATTCCGTCGAAGCCGACCGCGTAGACGAGCACGAAGAAGAGGATCTGCACGGCCTGGCTGCACAGCACGCCCAGCTTCTTGACCTGACGCAGCAGGTCCCGGTGGGCGATGACGCCCACGGCGCGCAGCGCCACCCTCAGCCGGCCGTCGGCCTCGGCGGGGGGAGGGACGGCAGTCACTGTCGCGGTCATGAGGGCATCACGCTCTCCCGCTCCTGCGGCGCCCTGCCGGCGGCCGCCGCGGCCAGATAGACGTCGTTCATGGACGGGTGGCGCACGGAGACCGTCAGCCCGGGAACGTCCAGGGCTCTGACCACCTCGGCGATACGGGTCTCCGGGTCGGCGCAGTGCACCGCGACGCCGCCCGCCTCCGTCAGCGGCTCGAAGCCCGCCGCGCGCAACTGGCGGGCGGCCGCCTCCTCGTCGGCGCACGTCACCACGACGCGCGACGAGTCGAGGCTGCTCTTGAGCCGGCCGATGCTGCCCTGCCGTACGACGCGGCCCCGTTGCAGGATGACGATCTCGTCCGCGTACTCCGCCTCGTCCATGTAGTGCGTCGAGTACAGGACGGTGACGCCGAGTTCGTCGCGCAGCCGCAGCAGATCCGCCCATACGGCGGCGCGTGCGGTGGGATCCAGGCCGTTGGTCGGTTCGTCGAGAATGAGGAGCCCGGGACGGTGCAGCAGCGCGCGGGCGATCTCCACGCGGCGTGCGAGCCCGCCGGAGAGTTCCTCGACGGGCTGGCGGTGGCGGTCCGACAGCTCGAACAGGTCCAGCATCAGCCGCGTACGTGCACGTGCGTCGTCGCGCTTCATGCCGAACAGGCGGGCGTGGAACCATAGGTTGCGCTCGATGGAGAGTTCCTTGTCCAGGGTGCGTTCCTGGAAGACCAGCCCGATGCGGCGGCGTGCGGCCATGGGGGCCTTCCGCACATCGTGGCCGAAGATCCGCACGGTGCCTTCGTCGGGCCGCGCGGCCGTCGACAGCACGCCCAGCATGCTGGACTTGCCCGCCCCGTTGGGGCCCAGCAGCGCGGTGATGCGGCCCGGCGGCGAGCCGACCGACACACCGTCCACGGCGGTCACCTTGCCGTAGCGGACGACGAGACCGCTGATCTCGAAAGCAGGGGGCTGGGGCATGGGCGTTCCCTTCTTCGCCGGCCGGGTCACGCCAGGCCCAGCGTGCGGTCCCACGGCAGCGGACCGCTGACGGGCGGAAGCAGCGACAGCGCGACACCGGCGGCGCCTTCGAGCATTCCCGCCGTGTCGACCGCGCGGTGCGGGACCGGCGAGCGGGCGGCGGCGGGGAAGCGCATGAGGTGACGGAAGCCGAACGGGGCCTCCTCGTCGGCGCAGGCGAGCACCTTGTCCGTCAGGCGCCCGCAGCCGGCGAGCAGTTCGGGGTCGCCGGCCTCCTCGGTCACCCGCGTCAGCACGCGCAGCAGCCCGGCGTATCCATGGCAGACCGTGGCCCCCTCGATGGCCCACAGGGACTCGTCCCGCCGCAGAGCCGCGCGCAATGCGTCGAGTGCAGCGGTGCACCAGTCCTCGCGGCCCATGACCTTCCCGGCGCGGAACAGGGCCGCGGCCACTCCCGGTGTCCCGTAGCACCAGGCCGTGCGTGTGAACAGCTCGCGCGGGCGCTCCGGCGCCAGTTCGTCGTCCCATCCGGCGCGGGCGGGCCAGTAGGGGCCCGCCTCGTCGTGGAGCATCCAGCCGGTCAGCCAGTCGGCGACGCGGCCGACGGCCTCGCGCGTTCCCGGCACTTCCCGGCCTGCCTCGCAGGCGGAGCAGAGAACGGCGAGCGGGCCGGCGATGCCGTGCGCCATGCCCAGGTTGAAGTCCCCGCGCGGATAGGCCTCGCGGTCGCGTTCGCTGATCTGCAGCTCGGCGGAGACCCACCAGCCGGGCACCTCGTGCCCGCCGACCCGGACGGGCTCGGTGACGCGCACGAGGTGGCGGAGCGAAGCGGTCAGAGCTGCCTCGACGTCGGGCCCGCTCTCGGCCGGGTCGGCCGCCGAATCCAGGAGCAGCCGCGCCGTGCCCGAAAGCCCGTTGATGAGGTCGTACGCCGCCCAGTCGACACCCGTGCCACCGGCGCGGGCGCGGGAGTCGAACACGCGCAGCCGTTCCGTCTGGTCGGCGGCGACCCACTCGGCCAGCTTCCGGCGCAGCGAACCGTAGTGCCCCTCCGGGCCGGCGCAGGTCTGGGCGGCGGCGAGCAGAGCGGCCGGGCCGGAGAAGAGCCCGCGGCTGGGCGCGGAGTTCATCGCGCGGCCCGCAGCCGCGAGGTGCCGGTGGGCGACCTGGCGCCACGAGTCGTCGGTGCGGGCGAGCTCGCCGTAGAGGAGCGCGGTGCCGGGCAGGCCGTTGGCCAGCGTCAGCGGTCCCCACATCACGGCGTCGTAGACCGGGTCGCGATTGTCGTCGCGGGAGGCGACGGAGGCGACACGGCCTGGGTCGGAGAGCCGCTCCGCGACGAGGGAGACGGCTTCCGAGCCGCGTACGAGCGTGTCGTTCATGACTGGTGCCTCCGGCGGTTGAGTTGGTCCTGTACGGCGCCCCGGGCGATGCCGAGCACCGTCATCTCGCGGGCGCTCTCACCCCCGAACAGGCGGTTGCAGACCATGTGCAGCAGACTTCCGACGACCCGCCCCTCGGGGGTACTTGCGGACCCGGAGTCCCTCACGAACCCGGCGAGCCGGCGTACCGCCTCGTCCCGCGGACGCAGCGCGTCGAGGGCGCGGGCGCCTGCCGTCTCACGGGAGAAGGCGGGCCAGCCGCCGTACGGATCGACGAGCCGGCGCCAGCGGGCCGAGCGGGCGCGGAAGGCGGACGGCAGAGCACGGCGGGAGCCGGTCATGGACAGCCACGCCGCGGCGCCGTCGTCGCCGAAGTCCTCGGTGACCAGCGGGTTCCCTGGGGCCGGGGCACCGAAGGCGTGGGCGAGCGCGGCGCAGGAGACCACCGCCAGGTCGTCGGTCCCGTACTCGTTCGACGGGTCCTTGGCCAGGCGCAGCAGTTCGATCGCGGCCTCGCTGTCGTACCGGAAGACCTGCTCCGCGAGTTGCTGCGCGGTGGGGCCGCCGTAGCGTTCGGTCTCCGGGTCGTACTGGGCGAGGGTGTGGCTGCGCAGCAGACCCTCCCGCTGCCACGCCGGAGCAGCTCACCCGCAGCGGGTGCGACCCCGCCCCACAGCCGCTCCGGATGGGCACCGTGCAGCCGCAGCCGTAAGTGGTGGCCGCCTTCGTCGGTGTAGCGGATGAAGAACCAGTTGTCGGCGCCCGACTCGCCCGCCACGCGGGCCAGTTCGGGAATGTGGTCGCGCAGCAGGTCGTCCTGCGTACGGGCCGAGCCGTGCAGTTTCAGATAGAGCCACTCTCCGCCGAGACCGTGCACCGTGCGCGCGGGCTGGCGGTGTCCCGCGTACGGGCGGCGGCGTGCGCGGCCGGTCTCCCGGCGGACCAGCGGCACGACGAGTTCGAAGGCATGGCCCGCGAGCGGGCTCTCCATCCAGTTCTCGTACTCGCCGGGGACCTCCTGTGCGATGAGATCCGGGTGCCGGAGGACCTGGTCGAGCAGGAGCTCACGGTGCCAGGCCAGATCCAGGTCGAGCAGCAGCCGCTGGTCGGCGGTGACGGCGAGGACGTGCCGCGGTACGTCCCACTCGTTCCGCCACTGCGCGACGGCGGCGTCCCAGCTGGCGACGCGTGCCTCGCCGTCCTGCCCGCGCGGCTTGTCCGGCAGCTTTCCGGCCCGGTCGCGCAGCACGTCCAGCCGCCAGACCGCGCAGGCCAGCACGAAGCGTCCGTACCGTACGCGGGGCACGAACGGTGCGTCGGCCAGCGCGCCCCAGTTCCACGGCTCCCACAGACGCTGTCCCTCGAGGCCGATCTCCCACAGCAGCCGCACCGCGTTGGGTGCCTGGGCGGGGGCGCTGACCATGTTGCCGAGCACCGGCACGATCTCGCGGCCGGTGGGCATGTGCACGGCCGTCAGCCGGTCCAGCGTGGCGCCGACGCCGATGTCGTCCAGGCGCAGCTCTTCCGTGCCGGCGGCGTCGGGGAGCCCGACGCTGATGCGGCGGCCGGTCGCCGGGGAGGTGTGGGCGAGGTTGGCGGCGCGCCCGGAGCGCGGCATGAACGCCAGGTCGACGGGCAGCGCGTCCTGCACGTGTACGGGATTGTCCCGGTGCAGATCAGCGAACTCCTGCTGCCATCCGGGGTGTTGGTCGGCGAAGCGGGCGAAGGTGGACCCCGCCCTGTGCGAACCCGGCGAGGGCGAGAGGAAGACCCGGAACTCGCCCTCGTCCAGCGCCTCGACGGAGGGCGCCGCGACCTGGACCGTGACCTCGCAGGAGTTGGGCAGGTCCGCCGGGTCCGCGGTGTCGTGGCACAGCTCTTCGAGGTCCGTGTCGCCGAGCACGACCTCACGGCGGCCGTGCCGGTGTGCGGCGGCGGCCAGCCTCGCCATGGCACGGTCTCGTCGGGCGGTGCGCGGGTCGTCGGGGGTGACGGGCGCCGCCTCGCTGTTCGGCCAGCCGTAACCGGAGGGGGCGCCGAGCCCCGTCGCCTCGTCGAGGAGCTCCAGGACGGGGACGAGCCGGTCCGCCCCGTAGGCGTCCAGGAAGCGGCGGTGGTAGTCGCGCAGCGCGAACAGGCCGAGCTTGGCGCGGGAGAGGCGCCACATCACACCGGTGGCCTCCTCCACCACGTCGCGCACCTCGTACGGCAGGTGGAGCCCGGTGTCGAGACGGGTGTCGATGTGCACCGGAGTGTCGTCGGGCTCGACGGCACGCGCCGCTGACAGCAGCCGGCCCAGCTGTTCACGGCCCTCGCCGACGGCGCGTTCGTCATAGGCGCGGCGCTCCTTGTCGACCGCCAGGAGCGCCGCGTGGATCCCCCGGGCCTCCTCCGAAGGGGCCTCCACCCCGGCGAGCAGTTCCAGCACATGGCTCAGCGGGTCGCCGCCGTCGAGCGGGGGCCGCAGCCCGGTGATGAGGATCTCCTGCCGCACCAGCTCGGCGAGCAGGCCCCGTACGCGTTCGGCGGGGGCTCCCGGGAAGGCCGCGGCGGTGCGCACGACCAGCTCTTCGTAGGGCAGCGGTGCGGCGGACTCGGCGACGGCCCGCGCGACCACGGGTGTCATGCGTACGGACACCGCGGCGCGTCCCTCTCCGCTGTCGCCGGGGCGCACGCCCTGGGTGGAGGGAGAGGTGAGGACCAGCCTTTCGCCACGGTGCACCAGCGCCTGGTGCGCCTGGACGCCGAGCGTGGAGAGCACCGCGAGGTCGGATTCCAGCCGGTGCACGATCCTGGTGAGCCACTGCATGTCGGCGTGCGTGCGGGTACGGTGCACCGTCCCCCGCTCAGCCTTCGCAGCGGAGTCGAACTGGCCGGTGGCGACGCCGGCGAAGAGACCGAAGGGTGTGGGACGCGTCCGCATCCGGATGTCGTAGCGCAGCACGGCGAGCGCGGCGCGGCGGAGCTGCCCCGCCTTGGCCGCGGAGGCGCCGCGCTCGGTGACGCGGCGGACCATCGCGCTGAGGCTCGGTGAGGCCAGGTCCAGCGCTTCGCTCAGCACCTCGTTCCCCGCGACGGAGGCGAGCAGTTCCGCGCAGGCCGACAGGTCACCCGGTCCGCTTCCGTCGCCGGAGGGGAGAGGGAGCCCCGGGGCACCCGGCGCCAGCGGTGCCCGGTGCAGGAAGACATCCTTCGCCTCGAACGGTCTCTTCTGTGACGGCTCCCGCACGATTCCCCCTATTCGTCCGCTCGTCCGCTTGTTCCGGCGTTCGTGTGCCCGGGATCAGCCCGTGGGGCCGGGCGGGCGCCCGCCCGGCCCCACGGTGAATCAGGTCAGCAGCAGTGGCTGCAGCCGGAGCCGCCGCCTTCGCTGGTGCAGCCCGGGGTGCAGTACGAGATGCTCGTGATGGCCGGGCCTGCGACGGACTTCTCCACGCCGATCTCCAGGTCGAGATCGAAGAGGTCCGCGTCGTTGTGCGTCTGAGCAAGGGCGATGTTTCCCATGCCGATTCCTCCCGTTGGACCGAAATGAATGTGCTCGGGTCGCGATCCCGAGATTCACCGAATCATGGGGTTCACGGCGGATCAACGGATTCCGACTGCCTTGGCAGCTCTGGCAGTTCGATGGCAGAAACGGGAGAAGTGCGGTGCCTGGCGATCATTTCCGGCCTGAATCGGGGATTCCTCCCTGTGATGCGTGAACCGGACGCCGCTTCCCTGATACGTACATGCTGTGTGTTCGGACGAAGCTCTGCTCAACGCCGTCGCCGACGGCGACCAGGCGGCTCTGCGTGCCCTCTACGAGCGGCATGCCGCCGCCGCGCTCCGCCTCATCCGCAGGCTCACCTCGGACCAGGGAGTCGCCGAGGAGATCCTCCAGGAGACCTGGCTGGCCGTCTGGCGCTCCGCGGAGGGGTTCCGCGGCGATTCCTCCGTACGCGGATGGCTCTTGGGCGTGGCCCGGAGGCAGGCGCACAACCAACTCCGCAAGTCCCGCCCCCAGTTGGCGGACCTGTCGGAGGCTCACGAAGTGCCGGACCCTTCGCCGGGCGTCGAGGAGCAGATCATGAGGGAGGCCGAGCGCACGGAGTTACTCGCGGCGGTACGTGCTCTTCCCGGGCACCTGCGCGAAGTCCTCGCCCTGGTGCTGGTGGACGAGCTGGCCTACACGGAAGTCGCCACGGTGCTCGCCATCCCTGTGGGCACCGTCAAGAGCCGGATGTCCCACGCGCGAAGGCGGCTGGGCAGCGTGCTCGCCGCCACGCGCCTGGAAGGATCGGGACGACCATGACGGAACACCTCACGGACGACGTCCTGGCGCAGGTGGCACGGTCGGTGCCGGACGCCGGGAGCCGCAAGGAGCACCTGGACGGCTGCCTCGACTGCCGTACGCGGATGGCAGTGTGGCAGAACATCGGCTCGGCAGTCCGGGCGGAAGAGGCCGAACAGGCCGTGTCCCCGCCGTCGTTCGACGTTCTGCTCGGCCCTGCGCTCGCCGCCGGCGAGGCCGGGGCGGCCGCTGGAGTGCCGTACGGGCGGAGCGCGGCACCGGTGCCGCAGCAGGCCGGCGCCCGTGGAGCCGTCCCCGCACGGCCCCCGCACGACCCGGCCAGGTCCTGGCGTACGGCATGGCAGTTGACGCTGCGCCAGGCCGTTCTGATGCCCCGGATGTGGGCGCCGCTGAGCGCCGCCGGCTTCGTGGGCGCGGCAGTGGCGGCCTCGGCGCGCGTACAGGACGGATTCGGCGTGCGGCTCTTCGGTGCCGCGGTGGTGCTGCTGGTGATCCTAGGTGCCCTGACGGTGGCCTCACCCCGCAGGGACCCGCGCCGGGAGCTGCTGTTCACCCTGCCGGTGCCGCCCGCCGCCGTGTTCCTTTCGAGGCTCACGGTGGTGCTCGTCGCCGACGTCGCCATGGCGGTTGCCTGTTCGGCGTTCGTCGACGGGCCAGGCTGGTGGGGCGTGGTGACGAGCTGGCTCGGTGAGGCACTGCTGGCCGCCTCCCTGGCGCTCGCCCTCGCCGTCCGCGTCGCACCCGCGCTCGGAGCCTCCGCGGGCGGGGCGGTGTGGCTGCTCGGCGTCGTGGGAGGTCCCGAGGGCCTGTTCGCCACACCGGTGGACGCGCTGCTGAACGTGATGCTGTCGACGTCGCCCTGGACGCTGCTGCTGGCGTTCGCCCTGCTCGGCTGGGCCGCCGGAGCCATGCGGTCCTACGGCGCGTCCGGTGCCCCGCGGTAGCCCGAGCGCGGAGCCGCGTCGCAGACCGTACGGAGAGAAGGGCGCCCGCGGTGCGAAACGGCCGCAATCAGGCGTGAACCATCCGGCTCCGGGGCGCTACGTACATGGCGCACCGCTGCTCACCCGCCGGTCTCCCCCGTGGCCGGCCCTGAGCGGCGGTGCGCCTCCGGTCCCGACGGGACGGGGGAGGGGGATGAACGGGAGGAGCTGCGAGATGACGACTGCGACGGTGTGGCGGCACGAAGCGCGCCGCTGCGGCAGGCAGGCATTCGTGCTGCCGCTGCTCGCGGCGCTCGCGGCCGGTTTCGCGGCGCTCGCCGGGCCCGAAGGCCAGACGATTCTGGGGCGTTCGCTGCTGACGGGCGCGCTGCCCGCCGCGACGGCGCTGGCCTGCGCTGCGGTGGTCGCGCGGGAGCGGCTGCTGGAGCTTCATCTGTCGCTGCCGACCCCCTACCCGCGGACCGTCGCGCGCCGCCTCGCCTGGCCGGCCGCCGTCACGGCCGGTCTGGCGCTGCTGCTGGTGACGCTGGTGGCGACCGCGGGCGCCCACCCCGTCGACGTGGGCGCCACGCTGGTCGAACTGGCAGGGCTGACCGTGCTGTTGAGCGGGCTGGCCGTATGGGCGACGGTGCGGTCGGGATCGGCCGGGCCCGCCACAGGGCTGGTCGTGGCCGCGGTTCTGGCCAAGCTGCTGCTGATCGACAGGGTCGTTCCGGCGGGAGCGGGGCAGGGGGTGCCGGCTCTGCTGGCCGGCTCCGTGCTGACGGCGCTGGCCCTGCGGTCGCTCGGCGGGGGAGGGGCGGGACGTGCGCCGGGCATGTACGGGCGCCGGCAGGGAGGCGGCATCCGGCTCGGCCGCGACGTCTCCGGGCCGCAATCGCCGAACGGGGAGGAACGATGAACACACTGCTGTGGACGTTGCGGTACGAGGCGCTGATGGCGGCCCGCCGCAAGGTCGTATGGGGGGCCGTGCTGCCCCTCGCCCTGCTGAGTCTGCTGCTGGCGGCCACGTCGCCCGTGGTCACCGGGCACAGCGACCCGGCAGCGAGAGCCGGTGCCGGCGCGGTCCTCGTCAACACCCTCTGCACGCTCGGCGTTGGCCTCGCCCTGGCCGACCGGCTGCGCCGGGGCTTCGAAGCGCGCGGAATGCAGGAGCTGCTGACGGCCACACCCGCGCGGCCCCTGACCCGGACGGCCGGGGCCCTCGCGGGTCCGCTGGTGACCGCACTCGCTCCGGTCGCCGTGCTCTTCCTGCTGGCGGCCGCCGTGCTCGCGGGCGCGGCGGGTTCCGCGGCGCCGCTGACCTCGGCGGTGGTCGCCCTGGTGGCGGTCGTGCTTCCGGCGACACTGTTCGTCACCGCCTTCGCCGGGCTGCTGGGCGCGGTGATGCCGGTCGCCGCCGCGCGGGCCGTCACCGTCGTGGTGTGGCTGTGGGCCTGCCACTTCCCGCCCGGATTCTCACCACTGCCCACGGCGACAGGCACGGTCCTGTCCCCGCTCGGGGGCCACTCCCTGGTCGCCTGGGCGCACGCACCGGAGGTATGGGCGACGAGGGAGGGCGGCGGTGTGCTGCGTCCCGAAGCGACCGACGCGACCGCACTGGCGAACGTCCTGCTCGTCCTGGCCGCGGCCGCGGTCTGCCACGCCCTGGGTCATCTCATCGCCCGCCGTCGAGACGGAGCCAAATGAACATCACCACTGAGCAGTTGACGAAGATCTACCCCGGCGGCCGGCGCGCTCTCGACGCGGTCGACCTCCACATCGAGAGCGGCACGGTCGGACTGCTGGGCGCCAACGGCGCCGGAAAGACGACCCTGTTGCGCATCCTCACTGGCGTGCTGCGCCCCACTTCCGGCCAGGTGACCGTGGGCGGTCACGATCTGTCGACCACCGCCGGGCTCACCGCTGTCAAGGGAGCCCTGGGATATCTCCCGCAGGAGCTCTCCCTCTATCCGGACCTGACGGCCCGTGAGTTCCTCGACTACATCGGGGTGCTCAAGGGCATCCACGACAAGCGCGAACGCCGCCGGCAGGCGGAGGAGCGGATCAACGAGGTGGGGCTGGCGGAGCGCGCGGGGGAGCGCCTCTCGGGATTCTCCGGCGGCATGAAGCGGCGGGTCGGCATCGCACAGGCCTTGATGGGAGACCCATCGCTGCTGATCGTGGACGAGCCCACCACCGGCCTCGACCCGCATGAGCGCATGCGCTTCCGGTCGCTGCTCGCCGGGCTCGGCCGCGGCCGCACCGTACTGCTTTCGACGCACATCCTCGACGACGTCGCCCAGACCTGCCCCGCGGTCGCGGTCCTCTCCTCGGGGCGTCTGGTCTTCCACGACGCCACCACGGCGCTCGTCAGCGAGGCCGCCGGCTGCACCTTCGTGCTCCAGGCCGCGGGGCCCGGGGCGGGGCCGCCGCCCGGGGCCGAGGTGGTGAGCGCGGTGACCACCGCGGAGGGATCCGAGTACCGGATCGTCACCTCCGCTCCACCCGTCGGCGCCCGGCCGGTCGAGCCGTCGCTGGAGGACGGCTATGCGGCGCTCCTCGGTGCAGTCGGCACGGCCAAAGCCACCAGCCCGATCGAACAGTGAGGCAGCGACAAGTGACCTTCAACCGCCCTGACTTCACCGCAGCCACCACCTCCATCGACACCGCAGCCACCGACACCGCAGCCACCGCCCGTGGCGTACGCGGCCGCCGTCCCCTCGTGGTCGCGGCGGCCTCGGTCCTGACGGGGCTCATGCTGCTCGGGGCGTCCGCCTGTGGTGGCGGCGGCCGGTCCCAGCCGGAGACGACCGATCCCGAGCCGCTGCCCAGCCCGACCTCGACGAAGCAGGAGATGAGTGAGAAGAACCTCGGCTACACATGGCCGCTGAAGACCGACCGGGGCACCGCCGAGTGCCGCGAGGGCGGCCAGGCGGTCTTCACGGTGCCCGACGGCACCACGTACGCGCTCAACGAGCGTGCCCGGCAAGCCGGTTACCGCGACATCGAGCCCGTACGTGCGAGCGGTGACGACGGTGAAAAGGTGAGCCTCGGCTCTCTGCGCAGCAGAACCATGAAGCTCTGCCGGCTTGCGCGGTGACCGGCACCGGACTGCTCACAGGTCCGCAGCGGCGTGTTGGCCAGAACGCGCCGCCGGACACGCACCACCACGGGGACGAACGACGGGGGACAACGCGATGTATCAGCACGAGCAGAGACGGCCTTCGAACACAGGCGAACTCCATGTCCTGGTCCACTCCGGACTCAAGGCCCACTTCAACTCACCGAACTCCCAGCTCCACACGATCCGTTCGGGCCTCGGCCGTGTCGACTTCGTCGACGACGCGGATCTGACCGCGCCCGGAGAGCCGCTCGACCTGCCGGTTCTCATTCCCGTGACAAGCGAGTTCCAGGCCGAAGGACTGCGCGCGGTGAGGGTGCGGCATCCGATGACCCTGCTTGTCGCCGTCACCAACGACGTATCGGGAATGCGGACTTACTACGCCATCCGTTCGGGAGCGGACTTCGTCTTCAACATGGCCATCCCCGGCGAGAGCCAGGTCGACATGCTCTTCGCCCAGCTCCGTTCGCACAGCACGGCCGCTCCCTCCGAGACCGGGTCTGATCCCTTCCCCGAGGCACCCGCGGACCAGGGTGCTCTCCACGTCCGTCGCCATGAAGAGCATGGTCGCCCGGATTCACTCCCGCGGCACGGTGGCCGCCCCGGCCCGTCCCGCGGCATCCCGGGAGAGGCACGGACATCCCAGCCGGGCGCCACGACAGGACGGCAGACCTTACGAGCCGGGGCCGCACCACGAGCCGGGACCGCACCACCAGCCGGGACAGCGCCGCTCTCCGGCAACGGGCAGCACGGTCACGTCTCCGCTCCCGCATCCGGACCGGGGTCCGAAGAACACGCGCCCGCCGGCGACGGCGAGCTCGCGCGGGCCGACGCCCACGAGACCGACACGGGCCTTATGCGGCTCCTGTGTTCGTCCATGACCGTCTCGGAGATCGCGCGCCGCTACTACTGCTCCGAGCGGACCATGTACCGGCGCATCCGCAAGCTCTACGACGACCTCGGTGTGCGCAGCCGCGCAGAGCTCATTCCGCTTGCCTCCGTGCTGAGCCTGAATCAGCCGCGGCCGGCGCACCTGCCTCAGCAGCGCGACCGCCGGACGGCCTGCTGACGCCGGTACGGACTCCGCGCCGTCCGCCCGCATTCCGCGGCGCGCCCTGCCGTACCGACGACCACGATCCGTACAGATGACAACTCGGCGAAGCCCGCCGGTGGCCCCGTGACCAGTCCCGGTCCCGGTCTCGGAGCCACCGGCAGTGCTCGTCGCACCGTCAGCGGATGCCTGCATCGGCGGTCTCCAGAAGACGGAAGAAGCCGGCCTCCACGTCGCCGTCGACGGCCAGGCCATCCAGCGACCCCTCGTACTGGGTGCGGCCGGCTGTCAGCACCTGCACCCTGTCGCAGACCTGGGCCACCTCGCCGAGCTGGTGACTGGCGATGAGCACCGCCACGCCCTCACCGGCGAGCGAGCGGATGATTCCGCGCATCTCCCGGATGCCGACGGGGTCGAGACCGTTGGTCGGCTCGTCCAGGATGATCAGCCGGGGCCTGGCGAGCAGCGCGATGGCGATCCCCAGACGCCAGCGCATGCCGAGCGAGTACGCCCCGACCCGCCGGCCGCGTGCGTCGGTCATCTTGACCAGACGCAGGGCCGGTTCGATCCACTCCATCGGCACGCAGCGCAGCTTGGCGTGCACCTTTAGCGTCTCGTCCGCGGTCAGCGTCGGCCACAGCCCCGGAACCTCGATCAGAGCACCGACGTCGGCGAGCGACTCCCGGCCCACAGGTCTGCCGAAGATCTCGATGCTGCCCGAGGTCGGGCGCTGCAGCCCCAGCAGCGCCTTCATGAGGGTCGTCTTCCCGGCGCCGTTCGGACCGAGGAGGCCGCACACTTCGCCCTCTTCGACTGTGAGGTCCACACCGTCGAGGGCGCGGTGCGTCCCGTAGTGCTTGTGCAGCCCGCGGATCGTGACCGCGGGTGGCGTCGCCGCCTGTGCGCCGGGTGTCGTTCCACTGGACATGTCAGATCTCCTTACGGCTCATGTGCATGCGGCCGATGAACAGCAGCACGGCGGTGAGCCCCACGGTGAGACCCAGCGCCAGCGGAATGGCCGACATGTCGGTGACAGGGCTGTCCTCTGGCAGCGGCACCCCGTTGGGCCCGATGCCGGCGAGCGGCAGCACCACACGCATGGGCCAGGCGAAGGGAACGGCGAACCAGAAGACCTTGTCCGAGACGAGCGCACCGCACAGCAGGCCCGCGACGCCGACTCCGATGCTGGGGCCCATGCCCCACATCACCGCGACGAGCACTGCCAGCGCCGTCATGGACAGCCCGACCAGCCACGGGAGATAGACGGCCGCGGCCACCGTCCCCAACCCCTCGGGGAAGTGCCCGCTGATCACCGCTCCCAGGGCGAGCATTACCAGGAGCACGGTCGAGGAGACGAAGCCGAGGACGCCGAGAGCGGCCACCTTGCCGACGAAGTAGCGGCCGCGTGGCACTCCGTACGACAGCAGCAGCCGCCACGGGTCGTGATCAGCGCGGACGGTCAGGGCCGCCGCGAGGCCGGCCGTCATCGGCACCAGGACGCCCCAGAACTCCAGGGTCACGTTGCGGAACACCTCGAAGGTCTGACCCGCGCGGGCCTCGGAGGAGCCGAGTGAGCCGAGGAAGAGCGGAATGGTGATGATCACGGGCGCCAGCAGGTGATACCAGAAGATGAAGCCCCTCTTGTTGCGGGCCAGCTCGGTGCCCGTGACCGTCGCCAGTGAGGGGTTGTCCCGCTGCCCCGGCCGGATGGGGATAGCCGTTTCGTGCGCCATGTGCTCTCCTACGGGCCGCCTGTCTGTTACCCCCTGTACGTAGCGGCGGCGGGAGCTTCGGTTCACGGTTCCGTGGAGCGGCGCATCCCGGTGACGTCAGGGACCCCGGAGATCAGGCCCGTCGCCGTCATCACGGGGGAGGGGCGGCAGCCGACTGACAGAGATCGTCGCCGGGTGGCGGACATCTGCCACCGGACTGCCGGATTACCTGCCAAAGGGACATTCCGTCGCACGACGGTGCGAAGGTCGTCGGGCGCCGCCGGGCCGGCATGGCCCGGCTTCACCACCGTCAGGGAGGAAAATCATGAAGACGCTCCGCCGCGTGCTCGTCCCCGGAGTCATGGCCCTCGCGCTCGGAGGGCTCGTGGCCCCCTCGGCCTCCGCCGCCGGCAGCGCGCCGCAGGCTCCGGCGCACAGCGCCGAGATCCAGCGCACGTGGCACGCCACGGTGCAGTGCCAGATCGTCCGTATCAGCGACAACAACGTCGTCGGTTACGACCGGGCCGACGGCTCGGGCAACACCAAGGACAAGGCGATCAAGGCAGCCAAGGCCAACGTTCCCGTGCCGTCGGGCCACTACAAGCGGCACTGCGACGCAAAGCGCGTCTGGTAGCGTCCGAAGCGATGCGAGGGGAGGCGAGCGGGAAACCGGAACTCGCCTCCCTTTCTTCCTGATTGAGAAATCCCGAGTACACCGAGAACGGGGTGTGGACCTTGCCTGAAGAGCCGAGTGTGTGGGAAGTCCGGCTGGGCGTCTACGCCACCGAGCAGCAGGCCGAGCAGGTCAAGGAGCAGATCACGAGGCTGCTCTGCCCGGATCCCGACCACGCGCCGCCGTGCCCCATTCCGTGGTCCGCGATGCTTCTTCACGAGTCGGATCTCGAGGATGCCGATTCCTATTCCGACCTCGTCGAGCAGGCCCGGATCGAAAAGCGTCACCCAGGTGAATGAGCTCGTTCGTTCCGCATTTCCGTGCACCTGAACAGACGGGTGCAGCGGCGCAGTTGCGCAATTCTCATCGCGGCGGCCCCGAGTGGCGGGCCCGGCCGTCGGTGATCACCCATCACGCCCCGGCGGCCCGCCGCGCGTCCCGCGGCTCGCGCGACCCCGCCAACTGAGAGGCGCCCGGCGGCGGTTGGGCCCGGCGCCTCCGCGGTTGTCTACCGGGCGCGGCCGACCCCAGTGGTTGGTTGGAGCACACAGTTCGCGGGCGTCCGCTTCTCCCGTTATGGGGTGGATCAAAGTGACATTTCGTCCCGCCGAGTATCTTTCACTTTTTCAACTTTGAAGCAGCATCTTGCGTGGACCGGGGGCCTGGGCAAATATTCCCCCCAGCGCTTGTCAGGGACACGGCGGGCAACATGCCCGCCGTGGGTCTCCGGCTGCGCCCAACGGGCCCACCACCCCAAGGGCCCCCGTTCTCCAAACTGGAGGAAATTCAGTGAGAATCACGCGAACCACCCCCCATCGCACCATTGCGAGACGCGTGCGCCTCATAGCAGTAACGTCCGGTCTCGCCACCGCGGCCGCGATCGCCCTCCCGGCGAGCGGCGCCTCGGCGGCCGAGCCCACGCCCACGGAGTTCAGCGCCGCGGCGCTGAGCGACGCGTCCGACGCGCTGCGCAGCGCGCACGTCGGCGGCGCCGCCTGGTACACGGACAAGAAGACCGACAAGGTCGTCGTCACCGTCGACAGCACGGTCTCCAAGGCCGACCTGGCGAAGATCAAGAAGGAGGCCGGCCGCAACGCCGGCGCCCTCGAAATCAACCGCACCGAGGGCAAGTTCAGCAAGTACATAGCCGGCGGCGAGGCCATCACCACGGGTGGCGCGCGCTGCTCGCTCGGCTTCAACGTGCAGGACGGCTCCGGCAACAAGTTCGCCCTGACGGCCGGCCACTGCACCAACATCGGCAGCTCCTGGTCGATCGGCACGACGGTCGGCAGCAGCTTCCCCGGCAACGACTACGGCCTCATCCAGCACTCCGACCCGGGTGCCGCTGACGGACGTGTCTCCCTCTACAACGGCTCGTTCCAGGAGATCACCGGTGCCGGTGACGCCTCCGTCGGGCAGTCCGTGCAGCGCAGCGGCAGCACGACCGGTCTGCACGGCGGCAGCGTGACGGGGCTCAACGCCACCGTCGACTACGGCCCCGACGGCATCGTCGAAGGCATGATCCAGACCGACGTCTGCGCCGAGCCCGGCGACAGCGGCGGCGCGCTCTTCTCCGGCGAGACCGCTCTCGGTCTGACCTCCGGCGGCAGCGGCAACTGCTCCTCCGGCGGCGTGACGTTCTACCAGCCCGTGCCCGAGGCGCTGGGCGCCTACGGCGTGAGCATCATCTGAACCCACCGTCAGTACGGCAGGGACGCCCTCCCTGTGTGAGGTGACTGCCGGCCTGTGCGCCCCAGCGGGGGTGCGCAGGCCGGCTGCTGTGTGTGCGGGGCATGCGCCGAGGTGGCGGAAGGGGCATCCCCGCCCGCCGGGCGGCGGCGTACCGCGGACATCCCGGTGGATCGAACAGTCCGGTGACGCGGCCGCCGTCCTCCGGGCCGTGGTCCGCCCCGCGGCATAGCGTCGGTGCCGACGGGCCGCACGGGCGTCGCGCACCGCGGAGGATGGGATGCAGGCCAAGGAGCACCAGGGGGACTCACGCCCCCCGGGACAGGGTGAGTCCGGGGGGACCGGTCATGGCGCACGCCGCGCGCCCGAACAGCGGCGCGGAGGCGGGAAGTTCGCCCGTATCCGGGACGGTGCCCGCGACGCGGGACCGCCGCCCGGTCCCACACGGCCGGGGTTCTGGCGCAGCCCGCTGCGCGGCCCGTGGCTGACCTCGGTGTTCGGGCTGATCCTGCTCGTCGGTGTCACCGTGCTGTTCGTGACGGGGCTGCTCTCGTACGCCGCCTACAACCCCGGCCTGGGACCGCCCAACGACAAGACGCCCGAGGCAGACCTGCTCGGCTTCTACCTCTTCCCCTGGCCGACCGATCCGCCGTGGCTGTACCGCCTCAACCAGGGAGTGCACGTCACGCTCGGGGTGGTGCTGGTGCCGGTGCTGCTGGCGAAGCTGTGGTCGGTCGTGCCGAAGCTGTTCTCCTGGCCGCCGGTGCGCTCGCTCGGCCATGCGCTGGAGCGGCTGTCGCTGCTGCTGCTCGTGGGCGGCGCGATCTTCGAGTTCGCGACCGGTCTGCTGGATGTGCAGCTGGACTACATCTTCCCGGGCTCCTTCTACACCCTCCACTTCTACGGCGCATGGGTCTTCATCGGCGCCTTCGTCGTGCACATCGCCTTCCGCGTCCCCCTCATGGTCCGTGCGCTGCGCAGCCGTGATCTGCGCCGCGAGCTGCGTACCCCGGCCCGGCGCACCGAGCCCGAACCGGCCGACGAGACGGGCCTGGTCACCCCCGATCCGGCACCGGCCACGATGTCGCGGCGCGGCGCCCTGGGCATGGTGGGTGCCGGCTCGGCCGTGCTGTTCGTGGTGACGGCGGGTCAGAGCATCGGCGGATCGCTGCGGGAGACGGCCGTGCTGGCGCCGCGTCACACCGACCCGGGCCCGGGGCCCAACGGCTTCCAGATCAACAAGACCGCCGAGGCACGGGGCATCCGTGCCGCGGACATCGGCGGAGAGTGGCGGCTGACGGTGCGTGGTCCGGACGGACGGAAGAAGGTCCTCACACGGCAGGAGCTGCTGGAGATGCCACAGCACACCGCCGCGCTCCCGATCGCCTGCGTGGAGGGATGGTCGACCGAGGACCAGCAGTGGAGCGGTGTACGGCTGTCGATGCTGGCGGCGCTGGCCGGATTCCGGGAGGACGATCCTCCGGGCGTCTTCGTCGAATCGGCGCAGCGCAGCGGCTCGTTCCGCTCGGCGGGGCTGCGCGACAACCAGGTCCGCGACCAGCGGTCGCTGCTCGCTCTCCGGGTCAACGGCGCCGATCTGTCGCCGGACCACGGCTATCCCGCGCGGGTCATCGTCCCCGCCAACCCGGGCGTGAACAACACGAAATGGGTCACGGACCTGACCTTCGGGACGCGGCCGTGACTGGCAGGGGCAGAGGCAGTGGCAGTGGAGGTGGCAGTGCCAAGGGCCTGGGCCTGGGCGGCTTCCGGGCGCGGTACGGTGCCTCGCCGCTGCATCTGCTGCTGGTGCTCTGTTCGTTCGCGCTGACCGGGTACGCGGGCGTCCGGCTGCTGGACGGGGACACCCTCGGCGTCGTCCTGTGGTTCGTGGGTGGGGCCGTGGTGCACGACCTGGTCCTGGTGCCGCTGTACTCGGCGGCCGACCGCGCGCTGCGGACCGCCGGCGCCCGCCTCCCCCTCAGGAGCCGTACGAGCGACGCGGCCGCCTGGCGGGAGCAGATCAACTACGTACGTGTGCCCGCCTTCGTCTCACTCGTGCTGCTTCTCGTCTGGTATCCGCTCATCTTCGACCGGGTCGGCCACTACGCCTCGTACACCGGCCTGGAGCCGGGCGTCTTCATGGGCCGGTGGCTGCTGGTCACCGCGGCGCTCTTCGCCGTCTCCGCCCTCTGCCTGGCGGTGCGTGCGTGGCGTGGACGGCGTGGACGGAAGCGTCCGCCGCGCGAGGGCGGCGGCTGAGACACCACGTGGGCCGTTTCGTCCTGACAGCGGACGGCCGGCCCGGTCGGGTGCGGCGTCCACTGATGTGCGGTGGGGGCCGATCGAGCAGTTGCGCGAAACGACCTAGGGGTCGCCCCCCCATTGGTCCCTGAATCCCCTCGCGTGTGCCTCGAACGGCATGGGTGCTCTCGTAGAGTCGAAACCAACTAGTCGACATCGACTGCTCTCTCCGCCCACGCGAGGACATCCGCCCATGCCCACCCCCGCACCCCGTAGCGCACGCGCACTGCTCGCCGTCCACGCGGTCGTCGCGCTGCTCATGACGCGGCTCCCGCCGCCCTTCCCCGTCCACTTCCCCGAGTTGCGAGCCCCCCTCTGGTTCGGTGTCGCGCTGGTGGCCGGCGCTCTCGCGGCACTCGTCTCGCGCCGGCTGCGGCCGCGCGCACCCCGCGGCGTCGTGCTCGGCCTCGGCTGGGTGCAGCTGTTGCTCACGCTCGTCAACGCCATACCCGTCGGCGACATAGTGGCGCTGTTCGGCACCTGGCTGTCGGTGTCCGCCCTCGCTCTCCTCGCGGGCCAGCTCAGGAGGCGGCCGCGGAAGGCGCTCGTCGCCGCGCACGTCATCAGCTCGGCGAGCTGGGTGGGGATCGGCGTGGTCTTCGTAGCCCTGTCGGTCGTCGCGCTGACGACCTCCGACATCCACGCCGCGCAGGTCACCTACGAGCTGATGGAACAGTTCGACCAGACGCTGCTGCCCTGGGCCAACTTCGCCGCCACGCTGACGGGGATAGCGCTCGGGCTGACGACGAAGTGGGGCCTCGTCCGGTACTGGTGGGTCGCGACCAAGCTGGTGATCTCCGTGACGATCCTCGTCATGGCCTTCGGCTTCCTGCACGACGCGGTGGTGACCGCCGCCGGGCAGGCCGCGCGCCTCGCCGCGACGGGGGGTACCGTCGCGCGGATCGACGGGAACTCCGAGGTCGTTTTCTGGGGCTTCACCACGGCGCTGTTCAGCCTGCTCGCGGCCATGCTGCTGTCGCTGTACAAGCCGGGCGGGAAGACGCCCGTCGGAAGGCGCACGGCAACCGTTTCCCGCCGTCGGCCGGTGCGTCCTGAGCTGCTCGCCGAGACGTAACCTGAGGGTCCGCTGCTCCGCGGAATCTGCGAGATCGGCGAGATCCGCGAGATCAAAGAGAGAAGGGGTGTCCATGGCGAAACGCGTCAGCAATCCGCTCGCGCTGGCTGTGCTCGCCTTCCTCATGCAACGGCCCATGCATCCCTACGAGTTGGGCAAGCTCCTCAAGCAGCGCAACACCCAGGAGAGCATCAGCTACAAGCACGCCTCGCTGTACATGGTGGTCGGGCAGCTCAACCGTGACGGATACATCGCGGCGCAGGAGACGGTGCGCGAGGGCCAGCGTCCCGAGCGCACCGTGTACCGGCTGACGGCCGAGGGCGAGGCCGAACTGCGCGCGCGGATGCGGGAGTTGGTGGGCGAGCCGGTCAAGGAGTACCCGCGGTTCGAGGCGGCGCTGTCGCTGATCGCGGTGCTGCCGCCCGAGGAGGTCACGGACCTGCTGGAGCAGCGGCGGGGCGCGCTGACCGAGCGGGCCGAGCGGATCCGGGCGCACCTGCGGGAGTCGACGACCGACCCGCTGTGGCTCATCGAGGACGAGTACCGGCTGGAGCTGACGCTGGCCGAGGTGCGGTTCGTCGACCGGTTCCAGCACCTCATCGCGCGGGGCGGGCCCGAGTTCGGTGAGTTCTGGCGGGAGTTGCACGCCTCGCGGCAGACATGACGCGAAGGTGACGCGGCCGGACCTGCCGGTACCGGACAGGTGCCGGACAGGTGCCGGACCGGTCTGCCCGCAGCAGGCGCGAGGCGCCGCGACCATGTTCGGCGAACTCGTCTCCCGCTTCTCACGCCTGTCGGTGCGCCCCGCGCCGTACGACGGCGAAACCGTGGGCGGGGACGGTGACTCGGGCGCCGGGCCCGGTCGCCGTGCGGCTGCCCACTGGGCGTGCCCGCACGTCGTACAGCTCGACGGTCACGGGCCCCTGCCCGGGCAGCTTCACTCCGGCCGTGTGCGGCTGTCCGTCGCCGTTGTGCAGCAGGGCGAGGCCCCCCTCCGGTCCGGACAGCACCAGGCGTGCCACCGCGGGCCGTACGAGCACGGCGTCCACCCGCAGCGGCCGCTCCCCGACCCCTTCGGCCCCGGCCCGCAGCAGAACGCCCGGTGCGAAGGTGCCCGGCAGCGCCACGGGCGTCAGAGCGCCCGGCGTGGCCGTGATGCCTTGTTCGCCGCCGGTGCCGTGGTCGATGCGTGAAGTGCGGCCGATGCGGGAGCCGCGGCCGGCGTGGTCGGCGCCCGGCGCGGTACGGTCCGCCTGCCAGACCGTCGCACCCGCTTCCCCGTCGGCCACGAGGTTCACGACCGGCGAGGCGAGCAGCGGTCCCCGCACGTCGTCCGGCAGCGTCCATGACACGGCGCCGTCCTCGCGCAGCGCGGCGTACGCGCCGCCGCTGTACTCCGACTCCCCGGTCCAGGCCGGGTCGGGGCGCACCGCCTTCGCCGCGCCCGTCAACTCGCCGTCCTCCGCCTCCAGTACTCGCATCCCGTCACGCTCCACGCCCACCTCACCAGAGCCGCCGAGCCCGAGCGGGCGGGCGGCGGCGCTCGCACCGCCGTCCGGCAGGGAGTCGAGCGCGAGCATCGACAGCAGGCCGTGGATAGTGGATTCGGCGCCCGAGTTGCGGTTGATCTCGCCGTCGGGCGCGATCCCGTCGAAGGTGACGCCGGTGTCCGGGTCGTAGACCGCCTCGCCTGCCGCGTTCGCGCCGAAGTACCAGGACGCGGTGAGCGCGGCCAGCGGATACAGACCCGGAGCGGCGCCCATGTCCGCGACCGCCAGCAGTGCGCGCAGCCGCGAGTCGACGCCGTACGCGATCTGGTTGCGGTCGACCGGCGCGGGCAGCCAGCCGTTGTCGCAGCCTCCGGCGGTGAGCAGTTCGGGCGTGAATCCGGCGGTGTCGGCCAGCGCCGTACGCAGCAGCCCGGGACGCCCGAGCACGTCCGCGGCGGCGGCGAGAGCGGTCGGCATCTGCGCACCCCACGCGTGCCACTGGGAGAGGGACGTGGCGCTGGGAAGCACCGCACCGTACGGCCAGCGTCCAGGACCGCCGGACGCCAGTGCGGCGACGCCCTCCGCGAGCCGGGCCGCCGCGCTGCGGGCGCGGGCGCCGCCGCCCGCGCGCACGTACGCCGCGAGTCCGAGCACGGCCTCTGAGGTGGCGTCCGCACCGTGCGTGATGAGCCAGCCGGGGACGCGCCGGCCGTCGGCCGTCTCCCAGGTCCCGTAGCGGGTGAGCACGTCGCGTTCCAGCGCGCTCAGGGCGAGTTCGAGGCGGCCGCGGAGGAACGAGGCGAAGGCGGGGTCGGCACGCCGGAAGCCCTCGAAGCCCTCGCCGAGCGCCCATATGAGACGGGCCAGCCAGTAGGAGGGGCCGGAGTCGGACGGGTCGGGCTTCTCCGGCGGGCGGGCGCTGCGGGTGAGGGTGCCGTCGGCCTGCTGCCACAGGACGACGTTGCCTGCATGCGGCCCTTCGGTGGTCTGCAAGTAGCAGATGCCGCGGAGGAGTTGACGCGCGGAGCGCCGGCTGCGCGCCGAGCCCGTGGAGCTCCAGTGCCTGAGATAGACGACGGCTGCGCGGGCCACGTCGTCGGCGTTGAAGGCACCCTGCTCGTAGTGACCGGTCTCCGGGTCCAGCGCGCCGCCGCCGGTGCGCCGGTACGAGCCGTCCTGCTCACGTTCCGCGTAGGTCCACAGCGTGCCCAGCGCGGGCTCTTCGCGCAGCCTGTACGTGTCGTGCCCGGGGAGCGGCGGGGGTGTCACCGTGTCGCAGAGGAAGTCGAGATGGGCCAGTTCGGTCAGCGGACGGCGAGCGTGACGGCGGCCGGCGCGGCCGGTGCCCGCGGCCCCCTCGCGCGCGGGTGCGGCCTGTGCGCGCGCGGCCTGTGCGTGCGCGGCGCCGAGCACCGACGCGGCCGGTACGGCGGCTCCCAGGGCGAGAAGTCTTCTGCGGGGCACGCTCGGCACGCTCATTGCTTCGGCTCCTCATCGATCGATCGACGACGGCTGCCGGCAGCGGCCCGTCGTCCGTCGTCCCGTGCCCGGCCCGGGGCGCGCCGGCCAGGAGGGCTCGCACCCTGCCCGTTTAAATCGGTTTAGACAAGCGTCCGGGCGCACTTGGGGCGCCGCCAATACCGCTGGATCGCCGGGCTGTCGAGACCGTCGTACGAACAGGCGGAAAAGAGCGGGTGGTTGAGGCCCGTACGAGCCGACGAGCGTGGCCGGATGGGGCTGTGGCGGCCGAAAGCGCACCTTCATGCCCCGTCGGGCCGCCGAAATCGCATCCCACGAACTCCCGTACACGTGAATTCGTGGCAGGTACTTGCCATTGTGTGTCCTTCTCTTGTGACTCACGAGTATCCCGGCGTACTTTCTCCGCGCGTAGACATTCCGACCCCCACCGGGACAGTCGCCAGGAGGCCGCCGTGACCGCCAACCACCTTGACGCAGGCGTGAGATCGAGCAGACGCACACCGACGGGCACGGGTCGCCCACCGGCCGTCCCCGGGGTGTGCCCGGGCTGACGCGCTCCGGTTCCCGGCGTGCGTTCGCGCATTTGCGCAAGGACGACCACCGACGCCGGGAGCTGGGGCACAATCCCCGGACAACCGGATTCGTCCGGCGTCACACGTCTCAGGTCGCGGGCAGGGTCGACCTCCTGCCGCCGGCCTGCCCGGCGAGTCCGCCGGCGGTTCCGGAAATCCCCGCTTGAATGCTGTGATCTGCCACACAGGCCCTGTGTGGTACGTAAGCGGACGGTTACATGGCCATGACAAACGTAATGACCGTTGCGTTCCGTCTCGATGACGTGTGTGTCAAGGCCCGGCTCGCTGTACCAGGGAGGGCGAATTGCCCTGTCGTGGGTACCGCCCTCCCGGTTGACGGAGAGTGACGAGCACACGGAAAACCTTCGGTTGACCGCGTAGTAACCGTCCCGTCTACTACGCATGGTCAGCTGACCGCAGCGATCGTGCAGTCGGGAGAGCCCAATGAGGATGCTGGATACGGACGCGTCCGACGTGTCCTCGCCATCGGTTCCAGTCATCGCGATCAACCCCGTTCACCGGCCGTCACCCCGGCTCACCGCGGCCGCATGCGCCGCGGGCGCACTCGGAGTGCTCGAACTGCCCGCCGGCGACGGCGCGCTGCGCGAGGCCGCGGAGCATCTCGACCGCACGAACCGCTGGGCCGCGCGCCCGTTCGGCGTCCGCATCCGTCCCGGCTGTCCCGTGACGGCGGGCGACCTTCCCGACGCCGCGGACACGGTCCTCCTCGCCGACCCCGCCAGGTCGCCGGGGGAGTTCGGCGGACGGCGCGTCCTCGTCGAGGTCACGGGGCTGGACGAGGCGCGCCGCGCCGCGGCGGCCGGCGCGCACGGGCTGATCGTCCGAGGCACCGAAAGCGGCGGCCGGGCGGGGGAGTTGAGCACCTTCGTGCTGCTGCAGCAGGTCTTGAAGGATCGCAGCCTGGCGGACCGCAGGCAGGCGGACCGCGGCCCGGCGGACGGCGGCGGCGAACCGGCTGCCGGGCTGCCGGACTGGATGCCGGTGTGGGCGTGCGGGGGAGTCGGACCCCGAACCGCTGCCGCGGCCGTCGCGGGCGGCGCCGCCGGCGTAGTGCTCGACACGCAGCTCGCGCTGCTGGACGAGGCGGGTCTGCCGCTGGAGATCACCGAGGCTCTGGCCGGTCTCGACGGCTCCGAGACCGTGCTGCACCACGGCATGCGCGTGCTGCGGCGGCGCGGCCCCGGCGCTCCCGAACTGCCCGAGGACGCCGGAGAGTTCGTCTCCCGCATCGGCGGCGACGACCTTCGTACGCAGTTCCTCCCCATCGGCCAGGACGCCTTCCTCGCAGCGTCGTTCGCGCGCCGCTGGAAGACGGTCACCGACGTCGTACGGGGCATCCGCGAGGCCGTCGCCGCCGCCTTCGAGGACGACGAGGCGACCGTCGCGCTCGGCCCCGGCGCTCCGGGCGCCGCCGCCCTCGGTACCCGGCTGCCCGTCGCACAGGGCCCGATGACCCGCGTCAGCGACCAGCCGGAGTTCGCCGCGGCCGTCGCCGCGGACGGCGCGCTGCCCTTCCTGGCCCTCGCCCTCGCCGGCGCGGAGCAGACCAGGGCGATGCTGGAGGCCACCAAGTCCGCGCTGGGCGAGGCCCCTTGGGGGGTGGGCATCCTCGGATTCGCGGACGAGGAGATCAGGGCGGCGCAGCTGGAGGCGGTACGCCAGGTGCGGCCCACCCACGCGATCATCGCCGGTGGCCGGCCCGCGCAGGCCGCCGCGCTGGAGGCGGAGGGCATATCCACCTTCCTGCACGTGCCTTCGCCGGGCCTGCTGCGGCAGTTCCTCGCCGCCGGAGCCCGCAAGTTCATCTTCGAGGGCGCCGAGTGCGGCGGCCACGTCGGACCGCGCAACAGCTTCCCGCTGTGGGAGGCCCAGACCGAGATCCTGCTGGAGTTCGCGGAGAAGGAGAGACCCGGCGCTGCCGGTGAGATCACCGTCCTATTCGCCGGCGGCGTGCACGACGAACGTTCTGCTTCGATGGTCGCCGCACTGGCCGCACCGTTGACCCGTGCCGGGATCGCCACCGGCGTACTGATGGGCACCGCCTACCTGTTCACCGAGGAAGCCGTGCATGCCGGGGCCATCCTTCCCCGGTTCCAGCAGCAGGTCGTCGCCGCCGAGCGCACCGACCTCCTGGAGACCGCACCCGGGCACGCCACCCGGTGCGCACACAGCGCGTTCACCTCGCAGTTCGCCGCCCTCAAGGAACAGCTGCGGCAGGCCGGGGTGCCCGAGCGGGAGATCTGGGAGCAGCTGGAGAAGTTCAACGTCGGGCGGTTGCGCGTGGCCAGCAAGGGCATCGAGCGCGTCGGGCCCGAGCTGCGCGGCGTGGACGAGCAGCGCCAGGGCGATGAGGGCATGTTCATGGCCGGCGAGGTCTGCGTGCTGCGTAAGGACGTCACGACGGTCGCGGCGCTCCACGAGTCCGTCGGCCGGCGCGCAGCCGTACGGCTGCGGGAACGCGCAGGTGAACTGCGGGCCGAACTCGGCATCGCGCAGCGCGGATCCGGGCACGAAGAAGAGGGCCACGCTCCCGAACCGCTGCGCATCGCGATCGTCGGCATGGCGGGGATGTTCCCCGGTGCCGAGGACCTGACCGCCTTCTGGGCCAACGTGCTCGCGGGCAAGGACTGCGTGACCGAGGTGCCCGGCGAGCGCTGGGACCCGGAGCTGTACTACGCGCCCGACGGCGCCGGGGAGCGCACTCCGTCGCGCTGGGGAGGATTCCTCCCCGAAATCCCCTTCGACCCGCTCAGTTTCGGCATCCCGCCCGCCTCGCTGGCGAGCATCGAGCCGGTGCAGCTGCTGGCGCTGGAGGCCGCGCGGCGTGCGCTGGCCGACGCCGGCTGCGAGGGAAGGCCGGTCGACCATTCCCGTACGTCCGTCGTCTTCGGGGCGGAGGCCGGCAGCGATCTGTCCAACGCGAGCGTGCTGCGCACGGTGCTCCCCTCCTACCTCGGCGGCGACCTGCCCGAAGCACTCGACGAGCAACTGCCGCATCTGACCGAGGACTCCTTCCCCGGCGTGCTCGCCAACGTCATCGCGGGCCGCATCGCCAACCGCCTCAACCTCGGCGGCACCAATTACACCGTCGACGCCGCGTGCGCGTCCTCGTTGACGGCCGTGGACGTGGCCTGCAAGGAACTGGTCACCGGAACCAGCGACATGGTGCTGTGCGGCGGCGCCGACCTGCACAACGGCATCAACGACTATCTGCTCTTCTCCTCCGTGCACGCCCTCTCGCCCACCGGGCGCTCCTCCACGTTCGACGACGGCGCCGACGGGATCGCGCTCGGCGAGGGCGTCGGCTGCGTCGTGCTCAAGCGCCTCGCCGACGCCGAACGCGACGGCGACCGCGTCTACGCCGTGATCGACGGCGTCGGCAGCGCCAGCGACGGCCGGGCCCTCGGCCTCACCGCACCCCGCCCCGAGGGCCAGCGCTCCGCGCTCACCCGCGCATACCGCAACGCGGGCGTCTCACCCGCGCAGATCGGCCTGATCGAAGCGCACGGCACGGGCACCGTCGTGGGCGACCGTACGGAACTGACCACGCTCACCGAGGTGTTCACCGAGGCGGGCGCCGAGCCGGGCAGCTGCGCCATCGGCTCGGTGAAGTCCCAGATCGGGCACACCAAGTGCGCGGCCGGGCTCGCCGGACTGATCAAGACGACCCTCGCGCTGTACCACGGTGTGAAGCCGCCGACGTTGCACGTCGAGCAGCCCAACGCCGCCTGGAACCAGGAGAGCAGCCCGTTCTTCTTCCACGCGGCGGCCAGGCCCTGGGCCGCCGAGGCGTCCGAACGTGTCGCGGGTGTAAGCGCATTCGGCTTCGGCGGCACGAACTTCCACGCCGTGCTGCGCGCCTACGACCAGGCGCCTTCCGTGCACTCCAGCGACGAATGGCCCGTCGAGCTGTTCACCTTCCGCGGCAGGGACGACGTCTCTGCGCAGCGCGCCGTACGCCGCCTCCAGGAGAAGGTCGAACAGGCAGCCACCGGCGAGCGCACATGGCGGCTGCGGGACTACGCACTCGGGGCCGCCCGCGTCAGCGACTCGGCCGCCGTACGCGGCGAGCCGGTGCGCATCGCCCTCCTCGCGCAGAGCGTGGACGAACTGGCCGTGCTGCTGCGCCGCGCCGCCGACGGCGTGCACGACCCGTCCGCCGGCATCTTCGCGGCCGGGGGAGGCGGGAGTACCCCGCCGGGAGGCGCCGGGACCCCCACCCGGACGGAGGCCGGGGGAGGTGCCATCGCGTTCCTCTTCCCCGGCCAGGGCAGCCAGCGCCCGGGCATGCTCGCGGACCTCTTCGTCGCCTTCCCCGAACTCCAGCGCTACCTGCAGCTCGGCCGGCGCTGGGCGGACGCGCTGTATCCGCCGACCGCCTACGACAAGGCGACCGCCGACGCGCAGCTCGCCCGCATCACGGACACGGCCGTCGCCCAGCCCGCCCTGGGCATCGTCGAACTCGCCGCCGCCGACCTGCTCGCCTCGCTCGGCATACGCCCGGACATGGCCGCCGGGCACAGCTACGGCGAACTGGTCGCGCTCGGCGTCGCCGGAGCGCTCTCCCCCCAGGACGTACTCACCGCGAGCGCCGCACGCGCCGAGGCGATACTCGCGCAGATACCCGAGGACGGCGACGCGGGCGCGATGGCCGCCGTCACCGCCCTGCCCGAGAAGGTCGACGAGGTGCTGGCACTGGCCGGCCTGGACGGCGAGGTCGTCACCGCCAACCGCAACTCGCCGCGGCAGACGGTGATCTCCGGGCCGACCGAGGCCGTCACGAAGGCCGTCGGCCGTCTGCGGGACGCGGGCCTCTCCGCCAAGCCACTGCAGGTGGCGTGCGCCTTCCACAGCCCCCTGGTGGCAGGCGCCGGGGCGGAGTTCGCGCGGACGCTCCAGTCGATGTACCTGCACGCACCCGGACTTCCCGTCTGGGCCAACAGCACGGCCGAGCCCTACGACACCGTCCCCCATGCGGTGCGCGCAGGGCTGGCCGCGCAGATCGGGTCGCCGGTCCGTTTCGCCGAGCAGATCGAGTCCATGTACGCCGCCGGGGCCCGCGTCTTCACAGAGGTCGGCCCCGGGAAGGTCCTGACCAGGCTTGTCTCGTCGATCCTCGGTGACCGTCCGCACAGTACGGTCACACTTGAGGACGCCGGGCGCCCAGGACTGTACGGTTTTCTCGCCGGTGTCGCACAGCTCGCCGTCGCCGGCGCAGACGTGCGTACCGGAAAGCTCTACCAGGGGCGGGACGCCGTCGACCCGGAGAGCGCCACCCCCGGCAGGCCCGCCGGCTGGACCGTGGACGGTCAGCTCATCCGTCTCGCCGACGGCACCGTTCCGCCCAACGCCCTTCGTCCCCCACGCCCTGTCACGGAGCTGATCGTGCCGGAACCCCCCACCGAGAGCGGCGTGACGCCGTCCGGTCCGGACGCTCTCATCGCCGAATTCCTGCGCAACAGCAGGGAGATGGTCACAGCGCAGAGAGATGTGCTGCTGCGCTATCTGGGAGCCGCCGAACTGCCGCCCCCGCCCGCCGGTTCGCCGGTGCTGCCGTCCCCCACGACGGCCGTGAGCCCAGGCACCGCCGCCGCGCCGGCCGCCGCCGCGTCCCCCGCTCAAGTTCCGCCGGTGCCGGCGCCTCCGGTACCTGTTCCTGCTGCTCCTTCGGTGCCCGCTGATGTTGGTGCCGGTGCCGGTGCCGGTGCCGGTGCCGTGGCGCCGGTGTTGTCGGCGGATGCGGTGCAGGAGTCGGTGTTGTCGGTGGTGGCGGAGCGTACGGGTTATCCGGTGGACATGATCGAGCCGGGCTTGGATCTGGAGGCGGATCTGAGTGTGGATTCGATCAAGAGGGCTGAGATCGCGGGTGAGTTGGCGGTCCGGTTGGGGTTGCCTGCTGGGCGGGACGCGGATGTGGAGGAGCTGAGTACGGCTCGTACGGCTTCGGGTATCGCCGAACTCCTCGTCGCCGCACTCGGCTCCGCGTCCGTGGCCCCTGCTCCTGCCGCTGCCCACGCCGCCGCTGCTGCTCCTTCGGTGCCCGCTGATGTTGGTGCTGGTGCTGGTGCTGGTGCCGGTGCCGTGGCGCCGGTGTTGTCGGCGGATGCGGTGCTGGAGTCGGTGTTGTCGGTGGTGGCGGAGCGTACGGGTTATCCGGTGGACATGATCGAGCCGGGCTTGGATCTGGAGGCGGATCTGAGTGTGGATTCGATCAAGAGGGCTGAGATCGCGGGTGAGTTGGCGGTCCGGTTGGGGTTGCCTGCTGGGCGGGACGCGGATGTGGAGGAGCTGAGTACGGCTCGTACGGCTTCGGGCATCGCCGAACTCCTCGTCGCCGCACTGGGTTCCGCGGTCCCGGCGGCCCCCGCGGCCACCGAACCGCAGACGGCCGCCCCCTCCGGGTCCTCGGCCGGCAGCACCGCCGACGCCGTCGTCGTGCCGCCGCAGCGCCTCGAATTCACCGAGACCGAACTGCCCGCGCCGCCCGCTCCCGACATCGCCGAGGGCACCGCCGTCACCGTGCTCGGCGGCGGCGCGCTCGGCACACTCGTCGCGGAGCGGCTGCGCGAGGCGGGCGCGCTGCCGCAGACCGTGCCCGACGGGCAGCAACTCCCCGAGGACATGGGCGAGATCGTCGTCCATCTGCAGGCACTGGAGTCCCCCGACACCCAACTGCCCGAGACCTTCCCGCTCTTCCAGAAGGTCCTCGCCGCGGGCCCGAAGCGGCTGCTCGCCGCCGACCGCCGTGCTGAGGGCGCCGCGTCCGGGCTGCGCGGCTTCTTCCGCAGCGTCGCCCGTGAGCACGAGGACATCACCGCGACGCTCGTCGAGGTGGGCGCCGAGGACGCCCCGGACACGGTCGCCCGCATCGTCGTCGCCGAACTCGGTGCCACGGAGCGCGAACCCGTCGTCCTCGCCGAGGGCGGTCGCCGCCGGGCGCTGAAGCTGACCCCCACCGACCTGGGCGCGCTCGCCGCGACCGGCGCCGGACCGGCCGGCGACGGCGCGGCCGAAGCAGCGGCCGCGGGCATCGACCGCGACTCGGTCGTGCTGCTCGTCGGCGGTGCCCGCGGCATCACCGCACGCTTCGCCCGTACGGTCGCCGCCGCGAGCCGCTGCCGCATCGAACTGCTGGGCCGCACCCCCGTGCCCCCGCAGGCCGAGGACCCGGCGACGGCCGCCGCATCCGGACGCGACGAGCTGAGAGCGGCCTTCATCGGCTCCGGCATGACCTCGCCCGCGGAGATCGAACGGGCCGTCTCCGCCGTGCTCGCCGAACGCGAGGTGCGCCAGACCCTCGCCACCCTGCGGGAGTCGGGCAGTCAGGCGCGCTACCGCTCCGTCGACGTGCTCGACGAGGAAGCGGTACGGGCAGCGGTGAAGGAGATACACGCGGAGCACGGCAGGCTCGACGGGGTCGTCTACGCGGCCGGCGTCATCGAGGACAAGCTGATCGCCGAGAAGTCGCCCGAGTCCTTCACCCGCGTCTTCTCCACCAAGGCCGGCGGCGCCCGCGTACTGCTCGACGCTCTCGGTGCCCTGCCCGAATCCCCGCGCTTCGCCGTGCTGTTCGGCAGCATCGCGGGGGCCCTGGGCAACCGCGGACAGGCCGACTACGCGGCAGCCAACGACGCCCTGGAGGAGCTGGGCAGGCGCTGGTCCACGGAGGACCGCCGCGGCCTGACCGTGCACTGGGGGCCGTGGGCGGCGTCGGAGACCAACAGCGGCATGGTGACCCCGGAGCTGATGCGCTCCTACGCTGCCCGCGGCATCCAGCTCGTCGACCCGGACGAGGGGCCGCTGTGTCTCCTGCGCGAACTCGCCTGGGGAGCGCCTACGGTGCACGCGGTGGTCGCCGCTGCATCCGGATGGTGACCTCCATGCCTCCCGCTGAGCGGGGTTCTTCCCCGTCCTCCCGCAGCCCGGTCGCGATCGTCGGCATGGCCGCTCTCTTCCCGGGCGCCGGCGACCTGGACAGCTACTGGAAGAACATCACCGACGGCGTCGACGCGATCACCGAGGTGCCCGAGGGGCGCTGGGACGAGGAGTTCTACGCCGCCGAGGCGCCGCGCAGAGCCGACCGCGTCTACTGCCGGCGCGGCGGATTCATCGACGACACCGCCGAGTTCGACCTGATGCGGTTCGGCATCATGCCCAACTCGGTGCCCGGTACCGAGCCCGACCAGCTGATCGCCCTCGATGTGGCCCACCGCTCCATCGAGGACGCCGGCGGCGACGGTGTGCTGCCGGACGACCGGCAGCGGGCAGGGGTCGTGCTGGGCCGCGGCGGGTACCTCACGCCCGGCCTCGTCCGGCTCGACCAGCGCGTACGTACGAGCAACCAGATCGTGCGCACACTCCGCGAGCTGGCGCCCGAACTGGGCGAGGACCGGCTGGAGGAGGTGCGGTCGGCGTTCACGGAGCAACTCGGGCCCGAGGCACCGGAGTCGGCCATCGGCCTCGTGCCGAATCTGGCGGCCTCGCGGGTCGCCAACCGTCTCGACCTGCGCGGCCCCGCGTACACCGTCGACGCCGCGTGCGCGTCCTCGCTCGTGGCCGTCGACCACGCGGTGCGCGAACTCGACGCGGGACGCTGCGACATCATGCTCGCCGGCGGCGTGCACCACTGCCACGACATCACTCTGTGGTCCGTCTTCAGCCAGCTCGGCGCGCTCTCCCGCAGCCAGCGGATACGCCCGCTGCACCGCGGGGCGGACGGCGTCCTCATCGGCGAAGGTACGGGCGTCGTGGTGCTCAAGCGGCTGGCGGACGCGGAACGCGACGGCGACCGCGTGTACGCCGTCATACGCGGGACCGGCGTGGCCAGCGACGGCCGTTCCGCCAGCCTGTTCAACCCCGACCCCGGCGGCCAGGTGCGTGCAGTGCGGCAGGCCTGGGACGCCGCGGGGCTCGACCCGCTCGCGCCCGGTGCCATCGGGCTGCTGGAGGCGCACGGCACCGCCACCCCCGCCGGTGACGAGGCCGAACTGACCACGCTCGCCGAGGTGTTCGGGCCCGGGACCGGGCCCGGGACCGGGGCTGGGCCCGGAGCCGGAGCGGACGCCGGCACCGGCCCGCACGCCGGCACCGGCACGGATGCCCGAACCGGCACGGACGCGGACGGACCCGCGGTCATCGGCTCGGTCAAGTCCATGATCGGCCACACGATGCCCGCCGCCGGCATCGCCGGACTCATCAAGGCCGCACTCGCCGTCCACCACGGCGTGCTTCCCCCGACGCTGCACTGCGACGACCCGCATCCCGCCCTGGCCCGTACGCGCTTCGCACCCCTCGCCGAGGCCCGGCCCTGGGCGGAGCCCGCGGGCGGCGGACCCCGCAGGGCGGGCGTCAACGCCTTCGGTTTCGGCGGCATCAACGCGCACGTCGTACTGGAGCAGGCGGCCGTGCGCCCCGCCGCGCAGCCGGCCATGAGCCCCGCCGCGCAGCCGGGCGCAGCGGCGCAGGCGGACCCCACCGCGAAGGCGGTGCCCCCGCAGCCGGCCGCCGCCGCACCGGCCGCTCCCGCCCGTGCCGCAGCCACCGTCGCGGAGCCCGAGCGGGTGCTGCGCCTGGCCGCCGCAAGCCCTCGGGCGCTCGCGGAGATCCTGGACCAGGACGACGCGTCGGTGCTCGCCGCCGGACTCGACGAACGCACCCGCGTCACCGAACCGTGCCGGCTGGGCGTCGTCGACCCGACGGAGCGCAGGCTGAAGCTCGCACGCCGGGCCGTCACCAAGGGCGCACCCTGGCCCGGACGCAGCGACGTGTGGTTCAGCCCCCGTCCGATACTCGGCAGCGCGGGCGGACGTACGGCGTTCGTATTCCCCGGTCTGGAGGCCGAGTTCGACCCGCGTGCGGACGCGCTGGCCGAGCGCTTCGGGCTGGACTTCTCCCACGGCAGGGACGCGGAGGTCGGCGACGTCGGCCGGCACGGCGCCGCGGTCTTCCAGCTGGGCAGGATCCTCGACGCCGCGCTGCGCCGGCTTGCCGTCGTTCCCGACGCGGTCGCCGGGCACAGCGTCGGGGAGTGGACGGCGATGGCGGCGGGCGGCATCCACGCCGCGGACGAAGTCGACGCCTTCCTCGCCCGGTTCGACCCGGACGCGCTGCGCGTGCCCGGTGCCGTCTTCGGCGTACTCGGCATGCCCGCCGAAGAGGTGCTCGCGGAGCTGCACGGACGCAAGGACGTGGTGCTCTCCCACGACAACGCCCCGAACCAGTCGATGATCTGCGGCCCCGAGGAGGCCGTCGAGGCGATCGTGCTGCGCATGCGGTCCCGCGGAGTGATCGGGCAGGTCCTGCCGTTCCGCTCCGGCTTCCACACCCCGATGCTCGCCCCGTACCTCGGTCCGATCCGCGGTGCGGCGGAGGCATACCGGCTGCACCCGCAGACCACTCCCGTGTGGTCGGCCACCACCGCCTCGAGATATCCCCAGGACCCGGACGACGTACGGGAGTTGTTCGTGCGGCATCTGCTGGAACCCGTGCGGTTCCGGCAGATGATCCTGGCCATGTACGACGCCGGCCACCGTGCGTTCATCCAGCTGGGCGCCGGGCAGCTCGGCTCCCTCATCGACGACACCCTTGCCGGATGCGACCGGCTGGTGGTCTCCGCGCACGCGGGCACCCGCGACAGCCTCGCCCAGCTGCGCAGAGTCGTCACCGCGCTGTGGGTCGAGGGCGCCGAACCGGACGTCGCGCCCTTGCTGGAGACCGGGGACGCGGCGCGTACGGCGCCGAAGTCCCCGGCGAAGGCGGCCACTTCACGGCCCCGCGTGCGGCTGGACCTCCACGGGGCGCTGGTCTCGCTGCCCGGACGGATGAGAGGCAGCCTCGCCGCGGAGACGGCGAAGCCGGCGGGTGCCGAGGCCGGGGGAGCCGAGGCTCCGGCATCCCCGGCGGCGTCCGCCCCCGCATCCCCGGCGGCACCGGCCTCCCCGGGAGCACCGTCCGTGCCGCCCGCCTCCGCACCGATGGCCCGGCTCGACCAGGCGGCGGCGCTCGATCCGCTCGCCGCCGAACTGGCCGCGCTCCTGGGCGAGACGGCGTCGGCGGCGGCCGATGTGCTCGACGCCGGGGCACGCCGCTGCGAGGGGACCGCACGGTCGCTGCCGCGTCCACGGCGGCCCGTCGACCCCGGCCGCCTGCGGGGCGGTTCCACACCGATCAGCGGCGCCGCACCGGCTGCCCAGGGCCCTGTACCACCGACGGCCAACGGCCCCGTACCACCGGCTGCCCAGGGCCCCGTACCACCGGCGGCCGGCACGTCCATACCGCCGGACTCCGGTGTGCCTTCCGTGCTGCGTGTCGGCGTCGAGGAGATGCCGTATCTGCTCGACCACTGCTTCTTCCGGCAGCGGCCCGGCTGGCCCGACGTCGCCGACGGCTGGCCGATCGTGCCCGCCACGACCGTGATCAAGCACCTCATGGAGATCGCGGAACGTGCCGTTCCCGGCATGCGCGCGGTCGGCGTGCGAGACGTGCGGCTGCTGAAGTGGATCGAGGCCGTCCCCGCCCGCGACGTCCCCGTCGCCGTACGCCGGACCGCGCCCGGAGAGGTTGAGGTGGAGCTGACGGGCTCCTCCCGCGCAGTCGTCGAACTCGCCCCGCGGCACGAGGAATCTCCCCCAGACTCCGTCCGGGGGGTCCCCCAGGCGCCGTGGCCCGTGGACCCGTCAGCCGACCGCGTACCGGAGATGCGGGCCGAACAGCTCTACACGGAACGGTGGATGTTCCACGGCCCGCGCTTCCAGGGCGTGAGCGAGCTGACGGCCATCGGCGAGCGGCACGTACGGGGCGTGCTCACCGCACCGGAGGCTCCGGGCTCCCTGCTGGACAACGTCGGGCAGCTCCTCGGCTACTGGATCATGGCGACGCTCACGGAGCGTACGACCGTCTTCCCGGTGAGCGTGGACCACATGCGCTTCCACGGTCCCGAGCCCGGCGTCGGCGAGCGCCTGACCTGCTCGATCCGCATCACCAGCGTCACGGACAGCTCGCTGACCGCGGACATGCAGCTGCTCCATGAAGGCCGTGTGTGGGCCGAGTTGAAGGGCTGGACGGACCGCCGCTTCGACACGGACCCGGGCATTCGCGCGGTGGACCGCTTCCCGGGCTCCAACACGCTCTCCACGCGCCGGCCGGAGGGCTGGTCCCTTGTGCACGAACGCTGGCCCGACCTGGCGACGCGCGAACTGATCATGCGCAACATGCTCGGCGGTGCGGAGCGCGAGGGCTACGCCGCCCTTCCCCCCGTCCGCAGGCGGCAGTTCCTGCTCGGCAGGATCGCCGCGAAGGACGCGGTGCGCGAACTGCTGTGGGCGGAGGGGGCGGGCGAGGTATATCCGGCGGAGATCTCCGTGCACAACGAGGACGGGGGCAGGCCCTTCGTACGCGGCGTGCACGGGCGCGACGTCGGGGAGCTGTCACTCTCCATCGCGCACCGCGGCGAGTGCGGCGTGGCGATCGCCCGGCGCGGTCCCTGCGGGATCGACGTCGAGGAGATCACCGCGCGTCCGCGGGCCACGGTCGAGGCGGCCTGCGGTGCGGAGGAACTCGCCCTGCTGCGCGGGCTGGTGGACAGCCGGCCGCCGCAGCGGGAGGCGGAGGGTCCCGGGGATTCCGGGGATACGGATACCGGGGATTCCGGGGATTCCGGGAAGAGCGAGGAGGTCTGGTTCACGCGCCTTTGGGCGGCGAAGGAAGCCGTCGCGAAGATGCTTGGCACCGGGCTGCGGGGCCGGCCGTCCGACTACCAGGTGGTCGCGGCGGACACCGACCGGCTCCGGGTGCGTCACGGGGGCGACTCGTACGAGGTGCGGGTGCGGGAAACATGCAATCCGCCGGGCTTGCCCGAGCGGCGGTATGTGGTCGCCTGGACGGCCGCCTACGACGAATCAGGAGTGCGAGATGACCACTGACGCGACCGGGGTCGCGCCCGCGCAGCCGCAGGACGGGGCGCAGGCCGGAACCGATCCGGGGGCCGTCCTGGCGGACATCGCCGGCATGCTGCGCGAACTGCTGGAGGAGTACGGCCTCGACGAGGCCGAGATCGGGCGGGAGACCACCTTCCACGACGACCTCGAGCTGGAGAGCATCGACCTGGTGTCGCTGTCGGGGACGCTGCGCGAGCACTACGGGGACCGGGTCAACTTCGCCGAGTTCGTCGCCGACCTCGAACTCGACGAGATCATCGCGCTCACGGTCGGGCAGCTCGTGGACTTCGTCGTCGAGTCGCTGCGCGCGACGGAAGCGGGCTGATACGGGATGAAGATCCGTACCGGTGACATCACCACCCACGTGCAGCACCTCCCCGCCGCGGTGCGGGAGGGGCAGCAGGGGGAGCCGCCTGTCGTGGTGTTCGTGCACGGGCTGCTGACCGACAGCCTGGCCAGCTACTACTTCACGCTCGGGCCCGCGTTCGCGGCGGCGGGCATCGACGTGATCATGTACGACCTGCGCGGCCACGGCCGCAGCGAACGCCCCTCGACCGGCTATCAGGTGGAGTGCTTCGTCGACGACCTGATCGCACTGCTCGACGCGCTCGGCGAGCAGCGGCAGGTGCACGTGGTCGGCAACTCCTTCGGCGGGACCGTCGCGGCGGGCGCCGCGGCCTGGTATCCGGAGCGGATCGCGACCCTCACTCTCATCGAGGCCGAGCCGCCGGTCCAGCGGTGGACACGGCACATGGCCGAGGGGCTCGCTCTCGCCAAGGAGCAGCTCGTGCACGAGGAGGTCATCGACTGGATCAAGGAGAACCGCGGTGCGCAGACCGCGCGCCTGTCGCGCATCGCCGGCCGCATCCTCAACTCCACCACGCTCGGCGCGGAGGTGTGGAGCGGACGCGTCATGGACGACGACCTGTCGGCGATCACCTGCCCGGTGCTGGCGATCTTCGGCGAGGAGTCGGGCCTCGTCGCCCAAGTGCCGCTGTTCGAGAGCGCGCTGGAACGCTGCCGTACGGTCGTACTGCCCGACCAGGGGCACTCCGTACTGGTGGAGCGCACCAAGGAGACGCGCGACCTGCTGCTGGAGTGGATACGCGAGCACGACCTGCCCCAGCACCACGGCGACCGCACCCCCGTGCACGAACTGGCAGAGGCCGTACGGTGACTCGCTTCCTCTTCGTCGTCCCCCCACTGGTCGGGCACACCAACCCGCTCCTGGGGGTCGCCGCCGAACTCGCCCGCAGGGGCCACCGGGTGGCCTGGGCCGGGTACGGCGACCAGATCCGGCGCCTGGCGGGCGAGGAGGCCGAGGTCCACGAGACGCAGATGCCGGACACCGCGCTGCGCAGGCCTCCCAAACTGATCGGACCGGCCGCCTTCCGCTTCCTCTGGGAGGACTTCTTCGCACCGCTGGCCAGGCTGATGGCGCCCGGAGTCGAGACCGCCGTCCTGGAGTACGGACCGGACGTGGTCGTGGCCGACCAGCACGCCGTCGCCGGTGCGCTGGTGGCCGAGAGGCACGGCATCCCGTACGTGACGTCGGTGACGACCTCCGCCGAACTCACCGACCCGCTCTCGTCGATGCCGAAGGTCGAGGCCTGGCTCAAGGGCATCTTCGCCTCGCTGCGGGAGCAGTTCGGCGACGCACGGCACAGCGGCGACCCCCGCTTCTCGCCGCACGGGATCATCGCCTTCACCGGCCGCGCCCTGCTCGGTGACGCCCCGCTGCCGTGGGACGGCGTACATCTGGTGGGCCCTGCGATCGCACCGCGGGCGCCTCAGTGCGACTTCCCGTACGGGAAGCTGGACCCGGAGCGCCGCAAGGTGCTGGTGACGCTGGGCACGGCGAACGCCGACGCGGGGGAACGGTTCCTCAAGGAGGCCGTCGCCGCGCTGGAGGAGCTGCGCGAGAACGTACAGGGCATCGTCGTCGATCCCGGCGGACTCCTCGGAGGGCAGCACGAGCGGCCAGGATCGGGGCTGCTGGTACGCGAGTTCGTGCCGCAGCTCGACCTGCTTCCGCACCTCGACGCCGTCGTGTGCCACGGCGGCCACAACACCGTGTGCGAGTCGCTGTGGCACGGCGTACCGCTCGTCCTCGCGCCGATCCGCGACGACCAGCCGATCGTCTCGGGACAGGTCGTCGACGCGGGCGCCGGGGTGCGGGTCCGCTTCAACCGGGTGGACGCGGCACGGCTGGCCGCGGCCGTCGACTCCGTGCTCGATCCGGCGGGCGGCCACCGGGCCGCGGCCGCGGAGATCGGCCGTTCCTTCCGGGAGGCCGGTGGTGCGCGGGCTGCGGCCGACCACCTCGGCCGTATCGCCGCACGCGCGGCGAACTACCAGGCAGCAGGCTGATTTCCGCCCGACCAGCGACGTCAGGACTCACATGACGCAGGCTCCCGGACCCCACGAGCCCTTCGGGTTCTTCCAGGGCACCCGGCCCCAGGCTCCGCCGCAGTCTCCGCCCCTGCCGGAGCGGCCGGGCGACCCGCGGGCGAGCGTGCTGCGGATCGACCACCGCAAGCGCGCGCCGCTGCGCGTGCTGATGGGATACGCCCGTCCCCACCGGCTCGTCCTGTTCGCGACGCTGCTGCTGGTGCTCGCCTCCAGCGGCGCCGGCCTGATGCAGCCGCTCGTGGCTCAGCAAGTACTCACCGGACTCTCCGACGGGGGCGACGTCAAGGGCCCGGTCATCCTGCTCGGCGCCCTCGTGGTCGCGGGCGCCTGCCTGACCGGACTCCAGTCGTGGTGGCAGCAGCGCACCTCGGAGCGAGTGGTGCGCCGCGTACGGCAGGACCTCGTGTTCCGGTTGATCAGGCTGCGCGTTCCCGAGCTCGACCGCCGGCCGCCCGGCGACCTCATCGCCCGCGTGACGTCCGACAGCACACTGCTGCAGAACGCCGCCACCGAGGGCCTGGTGATGATCGCCAACGGCATCCTCAGCATCGTCGGCGCCGGCGTGCTGATGGGGGTCGTTCATCTGCCGCTGCTCGGCGTGACGGTGGGAGTTCTGCTGACGGTCGGCCTGGTGATGGGCGGCATCCTGCCGCGCATCCGCAAGGCGGTCGCCCGTGCCCAGGAGTCCATCGGCGAGGTCGGTTCGGCGCTGGACCGCACCCTCGGCGCGGCCCGTACGGTGAAGGCCAACGGCGCGGAGGACCGGGAGACCGAGGTGGCCGACCGCGCCATCGACGGCGCGTACAAGGCGGGGCTCGTGGGCGCCAAGTACGTGGCGCTCGTGAAGATACTCTCCGGCGTCTCCATCCAGGCGGCGTTCCTCGCGGTGCTCGGGGTGGGCGGTGCGCTGGTCGCCTCCGGGGACCTGGGGACGCCCGAGCTGATCGCCTTCCTGCTGTACGTCTTCTACCTGGCGAGCCCGATCGGCTCCCTCGTCGGCGGGCTGGGCATGCTTCAGCAGGGGCTCGGGGCGGTGGGCCGCATCGAGCAGATCAAGCGCATGGCCGTGGAGGCGGACGTCGACGAGGCACCCGAGGCTCCCGCGACGCCCGGCACACCGGGTACGCCCGGAGCGCCTTCCGCGCTGCGGGAACTGCCGCGGCATCCGGCGAGCGCCGGCGCGAAGCCCCCGGTGAACAGCCGCCCGAACCGTCCCGTCGGCGGCGGGGTGAACGGGCATCCGGACGTGGCCGCGGAGCCGCAGGGCAACCCGGCGTCGACGATGAAACTGCAGGCGATCGGGGCCCGGGCAGCCGGTGTCCGCAGGCCGCCGACCATCGAGTTCCGCGACGTGCGCTTCTCGTACCCCGGCCGCGGCACGGCCCTGAAGGGCATCTCCTACACCATCCCGGGCGGTACGCAGACCGCACTCGTCGGACTCTCCGGCGCCGGCAAGACCACCATGTTCGCGTTGCTCCAGCGCTTCTACGACCCCACGGCCGGCCAGATCATCATCGACGGCGTCGACATCGAGTGCATGCGCAGAGCGGAGGTGCGCCGCCGCATCGCGTACGTCGAGCAGGACTCGCCGGTGATGGCGGGCACGCTGGAGGACAACCTCAAGTACTCGGCGACGAACGCCTCCGAGGCGGACATCGCCGAGGCGCTGCGCGTGACGCGTCTCGACGCGCTGATCAGCCGCCTGCCGGACGGGCTGCGCACGGAGGTGGGCAACCGCGGTGTCTCCCTCTCCGGCGGAGAACGCCAACGGCTCGCGATCGCACGGGCGTTGCTGCGCAAGCCGGAGGTGCTGCTGCTGGACGAGGCCACCGCGCAGCTCGACGCGCGCAACGAACAGGCGCTGCGCGAGGCGGTGGACCAGGCGGCCCGCCGGTGCACCGTCATCCTCATCGCGCACCGGCTGTCCACCGTCACGCACGCGGACCAGATCGTGGTCATGGAGCACGGTGAGATCCGCGCACTCGGCAGCCACGAGGAACTGGTGCGGGCCGACGGTCTCTACCGCGAACTCGCCGCTTCGCAGATGCTCGTGGGGGAGGAGGACGCGGGCAAGCAGGGCGGTGGGTCCGGCGGTGCGACGGGCGGTACTGCGGTTGGTGCGCCGGGTGTTGCCGGCGATCCTCAACGGCCCGCGCAGCCACGGGCACAGGGTCCGGCACCGGGCCAGGGCCAGGCCCCGCCGCAGGGACCGGGAACGGGAACGGCACCGGGACGGGGACAGGCACCGGCACCGGGACAGGCACCGGCACCGGCACCGGGACAGGCACCCGGCCGGCGTCCGCCGCAGCAGGCGTCCGCCCCCGAACCCCCGCCCGCGCCAGGGCCGCCCGCCCAGGGCCAGGCCCCGGGCCGCCCGCTGGCGTCGCCGGGCGGCCCTCCGCGTCGTTGATCGCGGACGCGACCTGCCGCGGCCGGGCCTGTCATGGGGCCTGCCGCAAGCCAGAAGGGCGCCCGCCGGAAACGGCGGACGCCCTTCACAACCCCGCCAGGGGTGCTGTGGTGTGACAGGTGGTCAGCCCATCAGCGGGTTCAGGGCGGCGAGGTAGCCGTCCCGGTGCCCTTCGACGTTCGGGTGGTAGGACTCGTTCAGCTTGTCCCACTCCAGGCTGGTGACCCATTCGTCGCTGCCCGAGCAGATCGTGTGCGGGTCGAATACCGGCCGCGCGTCCAGGAAAGTGAATCCTGCTTCCTTCGAGCGCGCGGACATGATCTCGGCGAGTGTGTCGGCCGCGGAGTTCAGCGCGGTCCGTTCCTTGTCACTCAGGCCGAGAATGCCGCAGTCACCTCCAATTGTGTAGAGCCGCGGATATCCGACGACGATGATTTTCGCGGACGGCGCCGCCGCGCGCACGGCCGAGTACGTCTTGGAAAGCGCCGGCGACAGCGTGCTGTTCGCGGCCGCCTTCGCCGCCTCGACCCCGGCGATGCAGTCGGCGTCCTCAAGGGTGAGGATGCAGTTCTTCAGCACGTCGACGAATCCGACGTCGTTGCCGCCGACCTGTACGGTCACCAGGGAAGTGTCCGGAGTCAACTGACCGACCTGCGTGTTCATCACGTCGGCCGTGGTCGCGCCCGAGCACGCCGCTTCCACGAATCCGACATCCGGGTGCGCGGCCGCCCACAGCCTCGGGTAGGCGGTGGGGCCACGCCGGCACGGGTCGTCCGGATTGTCGTACGTCTTCGTTCCTACAGCCACGGTGTAGGAATCACCGATGGCCACATATTTGCCCGCGGCAGCCTGTGATCCCGGAGCGACGAAGGCTATGGCCACCATCGCAAGCAATGCGGCGAACAGCAGCTTCAACGAGCGCATGAAGTTGTCTTCTCCGAAGGTGGGGGATGAGAACAGAACATCATAGAAATAGCAGCAGGCCTGCTCGCGTGGGTACGCCCGCGTACGTAATTTTTGGATCACGTTTCGATAAACTCAGACATTCTCGATCATGATTCCGTGATCAATTCATGGTGGCAATACCGGCAAATGCGGGCGACTTTGTTTCAAACTTTTCCGGTGTCACGGGACTGAAATTGCGGCTGCGATTCCGGATGCGGGACGCTCTTCGCGCGGACGGTGTCCGGAGGCGGGTACGGGCCGCTGCCGCCACAGATCAGCTGCCTGCCGTGAAGGCCCTTCACCGTGCCGTCACTCCGTCCGACGATTGCCGTCACGTCGTCAACAGGCGCACCGGCGCTTCGCGTTCGCAACCCGCACACGGGCGGTGGAGGGCGGCGCCGGTGTACGCGATCGCTCTTTCGGGGGAGCGCCGGGCAGACGGAACGGTTCCGCTGCCGGGGCGCTGCATACCGTCCCGGCATGCACGCCACGACGAATCGCGCTGCGGACCGTACGACGGACCGCACGACGCACGGCACCCGGAATCCAGCGGGGGACGGCCGGGACGCCCGTAACGGCCCGGGCACGGACGAGGACGCACCCGCCCGCGGAGGCGAAGAGGCCCCCGCGGCAGGCCCGTTGACGGCCGCGACCGTGACCGCGCTGCACCTGGCGGCGTTCCGCACGCTGCGCGACCGCACCGTCCCGCTCGCCCCGGTCACCGTGCTGACCGGGCCGAGCGGCAGCGGCAAGTCGGCCGCCCTGGAGGCGTACGAGGCGCTGGCGCGGCTCGGCGGCGGCGAGGTACTGGGCGAGGTCTTCGGCCGGGCGTCCGGCGGCGCGAGCGCGTACGTGCCCCGCCGTTCCCGTCCCGACTGCGAGGGCCGCCGGGGCTTCCGGCTCGGCTGCACCGTCGACGGCCCCGCCGGGCCCGTACGGTTCGAACTCGCGGTGCAGGCCGAGCCCGTACTGCGCATCGCGGGCGAGCGCCTTTCGGTGCCCGGCGGCCGGACCCTGCTCTCGACCGCGCTGCGCGACCCCTCGCGCCCCACCGTCCAGGCCGAGTGGCACAGCGCCGGCGGCGGCCGTGTCACGCGGGCACGGCTCCCGGACGACAGGCTCGCCACGGCCCTGCTGCCGCTGCGAGTCGCGGGCGGTACGGAGGAGGAACGCCGGGTACTGGCGGCCGCCGAGCAGGTCGTGGTGGCGCTGCGCTCCGTCTTCGCCTGCGACCCGCGTCCGGAGACGATGCGCGACCCGGTTGTCGCCGCCGACGGCCTGCTGCGCGGCGGGTGCGACAACGTGGCGGCGGTGCTGCGCCGTACACGCACGGAGTGCACCGTCCGCTACGGGCATCTCGTGGCGGCCCTGCGAGCCGGATGCGCCGGCCCCGTCGCGGATGTGGTCGCCGACGTCTCGCAAGGGGTGGGCGAGGAGGGGCGCGTGCGTGCGGCGATCGTCCGCGGCACCGCGGACGGAAGGAGCGGGCCCGGGGACGCCCGTACGCCCCTGGAGTGGCTGGGCGACGGGGAGTTGCGCTACGTGGCCCTGGCGCTGGTGCTGCTCACGGGCCCGGGTGTGCTCTCGATGGATCCGGCGCAGGAGGTGCTCCCCGCACGGCAGGCGCTGACCGTGCTCGCCGACGGATTCGACCGTGGTCTGGACGCGGCGCAGACGGCCGGACTGACCGCGCTTGCGGTGCGGATGGGGCTGCGGGGGCATGTGCGGCTGCTCGCCGCGGTGAGCGACGCGGGGGCGGCTGCAGCGCTGGGCGGGCCCCGGTCCGTACGGAGTCCGGGGGAGGCGCGGAACCAGGAGGTGTCCCTGGTAGACCTTGGGCCGTGAGTGAATTCCCTTCCCCCTCGGCGTCCTCCGGCAACGAACCCTCCCCGCAGCCGCAGCCGCAGCCGCAGCCGCAGCCGCATCCGGGCGCGGGCCGAAACACGGAGCCGGGCGCGTCGCCCGGCACCGCCGTGACCGTGGCCCAACTGCAGCGCCGGCTCGCGGAGTTCGCCGAGGCCCGCGACTGGGGGCGGTATCACACACCGAAGAATCTGGCCGCGGCACTGAGCGTCGAGGCGGGCGAACTCGTGGAGATCTTCCAGTGGCTGACGCCCGAGGAGTCGGCCCGGGTGATGGAGCGCCCCGAGTCCGCGCAGCGGGTCGAGGACGAAGTCGCGGACGTCCTCTCGTATCTGCTCCAGTTCTGCGAGGTGCTGGGCGTGGACGTCCTGAAAGCGCTTGCCGCGAAGATCGAACGGAACGAGAAGCGTTTCCCGACTACCGGAACCGGTCACTCTATGAAGTGACGAACGAATAGTCGCAAGGCGGTATGTCCGGATTGGAACCAATTTCCCTGACTTACCTGCCTGTTGAATGTCACTCTCTGTAGTGACATCTGGAGGGAGGTGGCGCAGTTGGATGCCGTGCATCTCATCAAGGCCACCCGGCACGCGCTCGCCGAATGCGAGTCCGTGGAAGACATCATCGCCGAATCGTGGCAGGTACAGGCCCTCGCCGGGGCGATCGGGAGTCATCTCGCGGCGAGCGGCCCGCAGTCGGTACGGGCGGAGGCGCTCGGTCTGAGCGAAGCGGGCGGCCGGGCCTGCCGCTCGTGCGCCTCCTCCGGGGTGCCCGCCGGCGAAGTGTGCGAGGTGCATGATGCGCGTGCCGACCGGCTCTCCCAGATCCAGGACGCCAAGTGCGCTCTGTCCGACCTGAGCGGGCTGCTCGCGGAGGCGGGTGTCGCGCTCGTGCTCGTGGCCGTCACCGCGAGGGAGGAAGGGCTCTACTGGCAGTGCATCGAGGCCATCGACGCCGCCGACGAGTCGCAGGACCGGGTATCGGCCATTCTTCGAAGGCTGGAGGTGCACGAGCACGGTCCGGCGGCCTGAACGGACCGGTACGAGCCGCACGTTCCGCACCCCCGCGGGAACCGCACCCCCCGCGGGGATCCGCATGCCCCGCACCCCCCGCGGAAGCCCCAGGACGGGTGCCACCTGCGCGGACCTGACGGGACACGGACGGGGGTGAGGCAGGATGGCCTCATGAGGCTGCGCGTATTCACCGAACCCCAGCAAGGAGCGAGCTACGAGACGCTGTTGCGCGTCGCGAAGGCCGCCGAGGACCTGGATTTCGACGCCTTCTACCGGTCCGACCACTATCTCGCCATGGGCGACGGGGACGGCCTGCCCGGCCCGACCGACGCCTGGATCACCCTCGCCGGGCTGGCCCGTGAGACCAGCCGCATCAGGCTGGGCACCCTCATGACCGCGGCCACCTTCCGGCTGCCGGGTCCGCTCGCCGTCCAGGTCGCCCAGGTCGACGCCATGTCGGGCGGCCGGGTCGAACTGGGCCTGGGCAGCGGCTGGTTCGAGCAGGAGCACACCGCGTACGGAATCCCCTTCCCCAAGGAGAAGTTCGGCCGGCTGGAGGAGCAGCTTGAGATCATCACGGGCCTGTGGTCGACGCCCGTAGGCGAGAAGTTCAGCTACGACGGCACGCACTACACGCTGAGGGACTCGCCCGCGCTCCCCAAGCCGGCCCAGTCCAGGGTGCCGTTGCTGATCGGTGGCCACGGGAAGGTGCGTACGCCCGCTCTCGCGGCCCGCTTCGCGGACGAGTTCAACATCCCCTTCGCCTCCGTCGAGGACAGTGAGCGGCAGTTCGCCCGGGTGCGGGCGGCGGCCGGAGAAGCGGGGCGCCCGGACGGGGACATCGTGCTGTCCAACGCGCTCGTAGTGTGCGTCGGCAAGGACGACGCCGAGACCGCGCGCCGTGCCGCCGCCATCGGACGGGACGTGGAGGAGCTGAAGGAGCACGGCCTGGCCGGCTCGCCCGCCGAGGTCGTCGAGAAGATCGGCCGCTACGAGCAGGCAGGTTCCTCCCGGATCTATCTGCAGATCCTCGACCTGTCCGACCTCGGCCACCTCCAGCTGATCTCCGAGCAGGTGCGGACCCAGCTGCCGTGACGCGTCCCGCCGTCCCGCTGAGCACCGCTCTCGCCCGCGGCCCGATCGTCCTGGACGGCGGGCTCTCCAATCAGCTGGAGGCCCAAGGCTGCGACCTGGCCGACGACTTGTGGACGGCACGGCTGCTGCGCGACGACCCCGGGCAGATCGAGGCCGCGCATGCCGCGTACGTACGGGCAGGGGCGCGGGTGCTCATCACCGGCAGCTACCAGGCGTCGTTCGAGGGCTTCGCCCGGGCGGGCGCGGGCCGGCGGGAGGCCGCCGCGCTCTTCCGCCGCAGCGTCGCGCTCGCCCGCGAGGCGGCGGCCCGAGCCCGGGAGCCGGTGTGGGTCGCCGCCTCGGTCGGCCCGTACGGCGCGGTCAGCGCCGACGGCGGCGAATACCGCGGCCGTTACGGGCTGAGCGTGCGCGAACTGGCCGCCTTCCACCGCCCGCGGATCGAAGCGCTCGCCGAGGCCGGGCCGGACGTGCTCGCCCTGGAGACCGTGCCGGACGCCGACGAGGTGCGGGCACTGCTGGAGGCCGTGGCCGGCTGCGGCGTACCGGTGTGGCTGAGCTGCACGGTCGCCGGTGACCGCACCCGCGCCGGGCAGCCGCTCACCGAGGCATTCGCACCGGCCGGCGGGCTGGACCAGGTCGTCGCGGTGGGCGTCAACTGCTGCGCCCCGGCCGACGTCGACTACGCGATCGAGCTGGCGACGGCCACGACGGGCAAGCCGGCCGTCGTCTACCCCAACAGCGGCGAGCGCTGGGGCGGCGTCCACGGTCGCACATGGCACGGCCCCGGCTCCTGGTCCGCGGACCGGGCCGCCGGCTGGGTCGAGCGCGGCGCCCGCCTGGTCGGCGGCTGCTGCCGGGTGGGCCCTGCCCTCATCGCGGAGCTCGCCGGGGAGCCGGCGCTCGGGGGCCGCGGGGCCTGAGCGGCCCGTGGGTGGCAGACGTGAGGCTGCTGCTCCTCCGCCGGGTGCGCCGGAGGACATGCTCTCTCCAGCGGGACAGGTACCTCCGGTTGCCGCGGAGCCAGGCTGCCGCAACGGCGTATGGACGACCGCCCAGGTCGCCGGACCGGGGCCCCGTGCACGGGGCGCGGAAGGGAATCCGCACCGCCCGGATCCGGGGCGGTCCCGGTGCCCGCGCGAGGGCCGGGGCGCCGCGGCCCCGGTCCACCCGCCGCCTCGACCGCCGCCAGCGCTAGGGCCGCGCATCTTCCGCAAACACTACGCGCGTCACATCGGCCTCGGCGAAGATGGAGGTATGGGATTCCATGTCGACTCAGAGGCCGGACGGCTGCGCCGGGTCATCCTGCACCGGCCTGACCTGGAGCTGAAACGGCTCACGCCGACGAACAAGGACGACCTCCTCTTCGACGACGTGCTGTGGGTCCGCCGTGCCCGCCAGGAGCACGACGCGCTGGCGGACGCGCTGCGCGACCGCGGAATCGCGGTGCATCTCTTCAGCGATCTGCTGGCCGAGACGCTGGACATCCCCGAGGCCCGCGCTCTCGTCCTGGACCGCGTCTTCCACGAGAACGAGTACGGGCCGCTCGCCACGGCCCATCTGCGCGCCGCCTTCGACAGGTTGCCGACGAAGGAGCTGACGGAGGCGCTCGTCGGCGGCATGACCAAGCGGGAGTTCCTGGAGGCGTACGAGGAGCCGGCCTCGGTCCGCTTCCACGTGCTGGATCTGGACGGCTTCCTGCTCGCCCCGCTCCCCAACCACCTCTTCACGCGCGACACCTCCGCCTGGGTCTACGACGGCGTCTCGATCAACGCGATGCGCTGGCCCGCCCGTCAGCGCGAGACGGTGCACTTCGAAGCGATCTACCACCACCACCCGCTCTTCGCCGGGCCCGGCAGCCCCGCCTTCCACGTGTGGTCGGAGGGCCAGGGGGCGTATCCGTCCACCATCGAGGGCGGGGACGTGCTGGTCATCGGCTCGGGCGCGGTGCTGATCGGGATGAGCGAGCGCACCACGCCGCAGGCCGTGGAGATGCTGGCGAGGGGGCTCTTCGCGGCGGGCTCGGCCCGTACGATCGTGGCGCTCGACATGCCAAAGCGCCGGGCGTTCATGCACCTGGACACGGTGATGACGATGGTGGACGGCGAGACCTTCACCCAGTACGAGGGCCTGGGCATGCTCCGCTCGTACACCATCGAGCCCGGCGGCAGCGCGAACGAGCTGAAGGTGACGGACCACCCGCCGGAGCACATGCACCGAGCCATCGCGGCGGCCCTCGGGCTGGACCACGTCCGCGTGCTCACGGCGACGCAGGACGTGCACTCGGCGGAGCGCGAGCAGTGGGACGACGGGTGCAACGTGCTGGCCGTCGAGCCGGGCGTCGTGCTCGCCTACGAACGCAACTTCACGACGAACACGTTTCTGCGCAAGCAGGGCATCGAGGTGCTGGAGATCCCCGGCAGCGAGCTGGGCCGGGGCAGGGGCGGCCCGCGGTGCATGAGCTGCCCGGTGGAGAGGGACCCGGTCCGGTAGCCGTGCGGCCGGCCAGCCGGAGAAAGGTCGGCAAGACCGCACTGTATAGAGATTCGAATGTCGGTATAGAATTCCAGGTCGGACATCAGTCAGCCCAGCCAGCGACCTAGGAGCCCTCATGGCGACAGACCTCACGGGCCGCCACTTCCTCAAGGAACTGGACTTCTCGCCCGAGGAGTTCCGTCACCTGATCGATCTGGCCGCCGAGCTGAAGGTGGCCAAGAAGGCGGGCGCCGAGCAGCAGCGCCTGCTGGGCCGCACGATCGCGCTGGTCTTCGAGAAGACCTCCACGCGTACGCGCTGCGCGTTCGAGGTCGCCGCCGCCGACCAGGGCGCGGGCACCACCTATCTCGATCCGGGCGGCTCGCAGCTCGGGCACAAGGAGTCCGTGCGGGACACCGCGCGCGTGCTGGGCCGGATGTACGACGGCATCGAGTACAGGGGCAGCGGCCAGGCCGTCGTCGAGGAGCTCGCGGCCTACGCCGGCGTCCCCGTCTACAACGGCCTGACCGACGACTGGCACCCCACGCAGATGCTCGCCGACGTGCTCACCATGACCGAGCACTGTCTCAAGCCCCTCGACGGGACCGCGTACGCCTACCTCGGCGACGCCCGCAACAACATGGGCAACTCCTACCTCGTCACCGGTGCCCTGCTCGGCATGGACGTGCGCATCGTCGCCCCGCGGGTGCTGTGGCCCGAGGAGGCGGTCATCGCGCAGGCCCGCGCCCTCGCCGGGCGTACCGGTGCCCGCATATCCCTCACCGAGGACGTCGAAGAGGGCGTACGGGCAGTCGACTTCGTCGCCACCGACGTGTGGGTGTCGATGGGCGAGCCCAAAGAGGTCTGGGACGAACGCATCGCACTGCTGCGGCCCTACTCCGTGACCATGGACGTGCTGCGGGCCACCGGCAATCCGGATGTGAAGTTCCTGCACTGCCTGCCTGCCTTCCACGACCTGGGCACGGCCGTGGGACGGGAGATCCACGACCGGCACGGCCTGGACTCACTGGAAGTGACGGACGAGGTCTTCGAGTCGGCCGAGCACTCCGTCGTCTTCGACGAGGCGGAGAACCGGATGCACACCATCAAGGCAGTGCTCGTCGCCACCCTGGGGCGGTAGGAGTCACCATCCGGCGCGGTAGGAGGACTTCTTCCCCGCATGCGGCCGGCCGGCAGCCGGGAAGAAGTCCCCGTCCGGCGGGGTCTCCCTGTGCGCCGGTGGCGGGGTCTCGAACGACGCCGCGTGACGCAGGTGTTCGGCGAGCGCCTCGGTGGCGGCCGACGAGGCGTGGTCCTCGATGCCCCAGGCCAGGAGATGGTGGCGGCGGGCCCAGGGGTCCTGCAGTTCGCAGACGTCGAGCGGCTGGTCCGGGTCGACGGCGCGCCGCGGTACGACGGCGAGCCCCGCGCCGCCGGCCGCGAGCGCGACGAGAACGCTGAGGTCGGCGACCGTGGTGCGGTAGCGGGGCACCGCCGCGTGCGGTCCGAGGTGCTTCTCGGTCCAGCGGCGCAGCGAGGAGCCGGGGTCGAGCCCCACGAGAGGGTGCTCGGCGGCCTCGCTGTACGTCAGCGCGGTCCGCCCGGCGAGGATGCCGCCGGCCTGGCCGATCACGACGAGGGAGTCGTCACCGAGGGGCTCCGCACGGAGGCCGCAGTCGCGGGCCTCGTCGTCGAGGACGACCCCGAGATGCGCCTCGCCGTCCGCGAGCATCCGCACGGTCTGCGGGGTGCGGCTCTCGGAGACGGTGACGTCGACGTCCGGGTGTGCGCGGAGGAACGAGACCAGGGCACGCGGTACGAGCCGGTGCATCGCGGAGCCGCCGCCCAGCAGGGTCAGCGCTGTGGTCCGGGACCTGCTGTAGCCGGCGACGGCGCTTTCGAGCCGCGCGGTCCGGGTGAGCACGTCGCGCGCATGGCGGGCCAGGGCCGTCCCCGCCGGCGTGGGCCGCACGCCGCGCCGACCGCGGACCAGCAGCTCCACGTCGGCCTGGCGCTCAAGCGAACGCACCCTGGCGCTGGCCGAGGGCAGGCTCAGATGCATACGGGCGGCGCCCGCCGTGATCGACCCCTCCGTCACGATGTGGAGGAACAGCCGCAGGTCGTCCAAGTCGTAGCGCACGCCCTCAGCCTAAGGCGCGGGCTTAGGCTGGGTTCGCCGATTACGCATTGTGAGCAGCACGGTCACGGTCCGATGCTCGACGCGTGTACGAGATCCCGCTGATCATGCTGGCCGGTGCCGCCGCCGGGGCCCTGAACGCCATCGGCGGCGGTGGCACCTTCGTGGCGCTGCCCGCCCTCGTCGCTTTCGGCCTGTCGCCGGTGACGGCGAACGCGGTGTCGCGGATCGCCCTCGTACCCGGGGCAGTGGCCAGTACATGGGTGTACCGGGGCGAGCTCACCCGGGTCGGAGCGACACCCACCAGGGCGCTGACCGCGGTCAGCGTCGCCGGTGGCGGAGCCGGGGCCGGTCTGCTGCTGGTGCTGCCCGCTTCGTCGTTCGACGTCGCGGCGCCCTGGCTGCTCGCCTTCGCCACGATTGTCCTCGCCTTCGGGCGCCGCTTGTCACGGGCGGTGAGCACCGCGCTGGGCCGCTCGGTCACCATGAGCTCCCGGGCCGTACTCACCGGGCAGTTCTTCCTCGCCGTGTACGGAGGTTACTTCGGCGGTGCCGTAGGCATCCTGATGCTGGCCCTGTGGAGCATCGGCCTCGGCCTCGACACGGCGGCCGCCAATCCGATGCGGATCGCGCAGCTCGCGGCCATCTTTCTCAGCGCGACCGTGCTGTTCCTCTTCGCGTCCGACGCGCTGCGGGTTCCGCTGCTGCTCACCTCCATGCTGGCCGGTGCCGTGGCAGGCGGCTTCGCCGGCGCCCACCTCGCCCGCCGCCTCCCGGCCGCACTGCTGAGGGGCGTCCTGCTGTCCACCGCCGTGACCACGACCGTCCTGTACTTCCTGCGCGGCTGACCCAGTGCGGTCCTGCGGACCCTGTGGCGTACGCCGTTCTAGCCGTGCAGCGCGAGATAGGGCGCGAGAGCCAGCAGCGTGCCCGCGAGCGCGAACTTGAGCTTGCGGACGGGCACGGCGTGGGCGATCTTCCAGCCGAGCACGACCCCCGCCAGTTCCGGGACGCCGACCAGTGCCGCGAGCATCCAGTCGATCGAGCCGTGCACCAGATATCCCACGGTCCCCACGCTCGCGATGACCACGGACTGGGCCTGTGCCGCGGCCAGCGCGGGCAGCAGCGGCAGACCGCAGACCACCAGCAGCGGCACGCTCAGCATCGGACCGCCCAGACCGAAGAGCCCGGCGGCGGTCGCGACGACCAGCCCGACGGTGCCCGTGAGGACCGGTGAGAGGTCCCTGCCGCCGCCGTCCTCGCTCGCGGAGGCACGGCGCTCGCGCACCCACACCAGGATGCCGGTCGTGGCGACGGCGACCGCGAGAAGAACCGCGAACCCCCGCCCGCCGACAAGGGTGTTGAAGAGCACGCCCAGGGGTGCCCCCACCAGCGCGGTGGCCGAGAGGATCACCGCGACCCGGCGCGTACGCGCGTCGCGCAGCTGACCGGAGCGCGTGAACGCGGCAGTGCCGAGGGCTCCGGTCGCGATGTGCGTGGCGATGGCCGTGCCGGCGACGCCGGACGGGGAGAGGCCCGTCAGCAGGAACATGCCGATCGTGGGCAGCACGCCGCCCGGCCCCACAGCCGTGATGCCGATGCCGCCCAGCAGTCCGAAGAGCGCCAGCAGCACGAGGATCAGCGGATCGAGCTCCATCAGCCTGTTCCCTCCCGTTCCCTCCCGCGCGACCGGCGACCACGCTATCCGGCGCGTTTACGGGCACCGGGTGCGGCCGCCCACGGTCGTCCGCGGGCTCCCGTCTATCGCGCACCCGTGACGGCAGTCACGAACCGGTGATACGTTCACGTCGTGCCGTCGCCCGCGTTGCTGAGGAGGCCCGAGCCGTGAGTGAGCCCACCTGGACCAGCGAGCACCGTGCATCGGAAGGCCCCGCATGAGCCCGTACACGGGGTCGGCCCGCCCCACCGGCGAGTGGCAGCACATCCGGGTCTCCGAGGACGACGGTGTCGTCACGGTCACGCTGGCCCGCCCGGCGCGGCTCAACGCCCTCACCTTCGGCGCGTACGCCGATCTGCGCGATCTCCTGGCCGAGTTGTCGCGGGAGCGCCGCGCGCGTGCGCTCGTACTCGCGGGGGAGGGGCGCGGTTTCTGCTCGGGAGGTGACGTCGAGGAGATCATCGGCGCCACGCTGGACGCCGACACCGGGGCGCTGCTGGATTTCAACCGCATGACGGGCCAGGTCGTACGGGCGCTGCGCGAGGCGCCGTTCCCCGTCGTCGCGGCCGTGCACGGCGTCGCCGCGGGCGCGGGCGCGGTGCTCGCGCTGGCCTCCGACTTCCGCGTCGCGGACCCCACCGCGCGCTTCTCCTTCCTCTTCACCAAGGTCGGTCTCTCCGGCGGGGACATGGGCGCGGCCTATCTGCTGCCGCGCGTCGTCGGGCTGGGTCACGCGACCCGCATCCTCATGCTCGGTGAGCCGGTTCGGGCTCCGGAGGCCGAACGCATCGGTCTCATCAGCACGTTGACCGAGGAGGGTGAGGCACACGGAGCCGCGGCGGACCTCGCCCGCAACCTCGCCGACGGCCCGGCTCTCGCCCTCGCCCAGACCAAGGCGCTGCTCACGGCGGAGCTGGACCTGCCGCTGTCGGCGGCCGTCGAGATGGACGCGTCCACGCAGGCGCTGCTCATGCACAGCGAGGACTACGCCGAATTCCACGCGTCCTTCAGCGAGAAGCGGTCGCCGAAGTGGCGGGGCAAGTGAGATGAGCGGGCGGCCCACGACCGGCAGCGGCACCGGCGACCGCGACGGCACGGACACCGGCGCCGGCAGCGGCGCCACGGGCATGCGCGTCGCCGTCGTGGGCGGCGGGCCGGGCGGCCTGTACGCGGCCGCGCTGCTCAAGCGGCTCGACCCGTCCCGCAGCGTCACCGTCCACGAACGCAACGCCCCCGACGACACGTTCGGCTTCGGCGTGGTCCTCTCCGACGAGACCCTCGGCGGCATCGAGCATGCCGATCCGGCCGTGTACGCCGCGCTCCAGCGGGAGTTCGTGCGTTGGGACGACATCGACATCGTGCACCGCGGCCGCACCCTCACCTCCGGCGGACACGGGTTCGCCGCGCTGGGGCGCCGCCGGCTGCTGGCCGTACTGCACGAGCGCTGCCGCGAGCTGGGCGTGGATCTGCGCTTCCGCAGCGAGGCACCGCCGCCGGACGAACTGGCCGCCTCCCACGACCTGGTGGTCGCCGCCGACGGAGTGCACAGCACCACCCGCGACGCGTTCGCCGGTGTCTTCCGCCCGCAGGTGACCACGCACCGCTGCCGCTACATCTGGCTCGCCGCCGACTTCGCGCTCGACGCCTTCCGCTTCGAGATCGCCGAGACCGAGCACGGCGTCCTCCAACTCCACGCGTATCCCTACGAGATGGCGGGCGGGGCGGGCCCCGGTGCCTCCACCGTCATCGTCGAGGCGCGCGAAGAGATCTGGCGGGCCGCGGGACTGGACAAGCTGGACGAGCGCGGCTCCGCCGAGCAGTGCGCCAAGCTGTTCCCGGAGACCCTCGCCGGCAGGCCGCTGCGCGGGAACAACTCGCAGTGGATCGCCTTCCGTACGGTCGTCAACGAGCGCTGGTCGCACGGGAACGTGGTGCTTCTCGGCGACGCCGCGCACACCGCGCACTTCTCCATCGGCTCCGGCACCAAGCTCGCCGTCGAGGACGCCCTCGCCCTCGCTGCCTGCGTCGAGGAACAGCCGGACCTGCCGGCGGCGCTCGCCGCGTACGAGGAGGAGCGCCGCCCCGTCGTGCTCTCCACGCAGCGCGCGGCGCGCGGCAGCCTGGAGTGGTTCGAGGACCTGGCGACCTGCACCGGCCAGCCGCCGCGGCAGTTCGCCTTCAACCTGCTCACCCGCAGCCGCCGCGTCACCCACGACAACCTCCGGCTGCGGGACCCCGGATTCGTCGCGGGAGTCGAGGCGGAGGCGGGCGTCCCCGAGGGCACTCCGCCGATGTTCACGCCCTTCCGGCTGGGCGGACTGACGCTCCGCAACCGGATCGTGGTCTCCGCGATGGACATGTACTCAGCCGGGGACGGAGCCGCGGACGCGTCCGGGGACGGCGCCGACGGCCCGGGCACCTCCGGCGTCCCGGGCGACTTCCACCTCGTGCACCTGGGCGCCCGCGCGCTGGGCGGGGCGGGCCTCGTCATGACGGAGATGGTCTGCGTCTCGCCGGACGGCCGCATCACGCCCGGCTGTACGGGCCTGTGGACTCCGGAGCAGGAGGCGGCCTGGAGCCGCGTCACCGGCTTCGTGCACGCGCAGTCGCCCGGCACGGCCATCGGCGTCCAGCTCGGGCACTCCGGACGCAAGGGCTCGACGAAGGTCATGTGGGAAGGCATCGACGAGCCGTTGCCGGAGGGCAACTGGCCCGTCGTGGCGCCCTCACCGCTGCCCTACCGCGAAGGAGTCAACCAGGTACCGCGCGCCCTGACCGCGGTCGAAATGGCCGCCATACGGGAGGAGTTCGCCGAGTCCGCACGACGGGCCGCCCGGGCCGGCTTCGACCTGCTCGAACTCCATTGCGCCCACGGCTACTTGCTCTCCAGCTTCCTCTCACCCCTGACCAACCGCCGCACCGACGCCTACGGAGGCGGCATCGAAGGCCGCCTCCGCTTCCCACTGGAGGTCTTCGACGCGGTCCGCGAAGTGTGGCCCCGGCAGCGGGCGATGACCGTGCGCGTGTCCGCCACCGACTGGGCCGAGGGCGGCATCACGCCCGAGGAGTCGCTGCGCGTGGCCGCCGCCTTCAGCGAGCACGGCGCCGACGCGATCGACGTGTCCACCGGACAGGTCGTCGCCGAGGAACGGCCCGACTTCGGCCGCTCGTACCAGACCCCGTACGCCGACCGCATCCGCAACACCCTCGGAGTGCCCGTCATCGCCGTCGGCGCCATCTCCTCCTGGGACGACGTGAATTCGCTGCTGCTCGCCGGACGCGCCGACCTGTGCGCGCTGGGACGGCCGCACCTGTACGACCCGCACTGGACGCTGCACGCGGCGGCCGACCAGGGCTACGAGGGGCCGGGAGCCCCCTGGCCCCTCCAGTACCGCGCGGGCAGCCGCAAGCCGCCCACGGGCCGCACGGACGCGCCGAAGCCGCGGCTCTCGCTGTAACAGGGACCGCCGCGCGGTTCCGGCTGGCGCCTTGCGGGTTCCGGGTGTGCCTTCGGTGCGTGGTGCGTGCCGGGGGCGTGCCACTCCGGGAGCCAGTCCGGACGGCATGATTTCCCTCCCTGCACTGGTACGGGCCTGTGTGCTGCCATTCATGTGCCGGTCCGCAAATCACGCTTGACTCTCCGGACGTGGCTCCCTGCGCGTCCCGCCCCCTCCCGGCCGTCGGCGGCTTTCCCCCGGTGGCCCGAGCGAGGTGCTTCGTCCCTCCCGTCAGGCCCGGGGCCCCTGGGTCGGCTTACGAGACCAGGGGCCCAACACACCCCTGTTCAGGGGTGGTTGGAGGGGGCAACCGATCCCAGCTGGGGAGGGGGATGCTGGCTCTGTCATGACCACGGTCGGGAAGCCGCTGAACCGGGGGAGGGGGTGGGACGTGGAGGCGGTGATTCCGGGAAACTCAAGCAGGATTTGCGGACCGGCACATGAAAGGCAGGACGAAGACCCGTACCGGTACAGGGAGGTGAATCATGCCTTCCCGGAGCCGCCGCCGGAACGGCACGCACCCGGCACACACCACGCACCCGAGGCGAATCCCCGGCAAACCCGCCGCGTCAGCGGCGATACGTGTCGCGGTCCGGGTTCCAGTCCTCGTCGAACCAGCGGTCGTCCGGCTCGCGCCGGTTTCCGACGATGGCCGCGATCGGCGGGATCACCAGTGCGGCCACGCACAGCCCGACAGCGGCCGGAATCGAGATCAGCCGCACGAACGCCCATGCGCTGACGAAGAGCACCAGGCACGTCGTCATCAGCACGAAGTAGCGTTTGCGCCGTCGCGCGTACATGTCTCCAGGGTAGTGCGCCGGGCCCGGGTCAACGCCTCTCGGCGAACCCCACCGCGTACTCGCGCCCGGGCTCGCGCAGCTTCTCGTGCAGCGCGAAGAAGACCTCCGCGGAGCGCTCGCCGGGCCAGTCCGGCGGCAGCAGCGACGTCGGCAGCCCCGGATCGGCGTAGGGGAGATACCGCCACGCGTCCAGCGCCGGAAGATAGTCCCGGTACGCCTCCTCGGGGGGCACCTCGCGCCGCCGTGACCAGGAACGCAGCACCGGCTCGTGCACGTCCAGGAAGGACCGGTGCAGCGCCGCCAGGGACGGCAGATCCCACCAGCGCGCCACCGCGTCCGCCGTCGGTTCGAAGCCCTCGTGGGTGCCGCTGAAGAGATCCACGTACGGGGTGAGACCGAGCCGTCCCAGGCTGTGACGTGTCTCCTCCTCCAGGTGGGACGGGGCGATCCAGATTCCCGGTGCGGCGTTGCCGAAGCCGAGCCGGGACAGGCGGGAGCGGAGTATGTGGCGGCGACCCCGCTCGCTCTCCGGAACGGAGAAGACGGCCAGCAGCCAGCGGCCGTCCGGCACGGGGCGGGCGTAGACGCGGCGGTCGCCGTCGTCGAGGAGCTGCCGGCCCGCCTTCGACGGTGCGTAGGTGGCCGCCTTGCTGCCGGGCCGGTCCGCGGTGAGCAGCTCGCGCCGCTTCAGCCGGGACACGGCCGACCGTACCGACGGCGCGTCGACGCCGACCGCGCCGAGTAGTTGGATCAGTGCGGAGACCGGCACCGTGCTGCCGGGGAAGGCCCGCCCGTACGCCCCGTAGAAGGTGAGGATGAGCGAACTCGGCGACGGCGGTCTGGGTGCGGCGGGCTGCTGCTGGCTCACGCGGTCACTCTATGGCGTGGCCTTATGCGGGCAGACCGTCGGCGGTCTGCGCCCCGGCGGCCTGCTCCCCGGGAGCCTCCTCCGCGGCGGATTGCTCGCCAGCGGCCTGCTCCCCGGCGGGCTCCGCCGCCCGCTCCGGCGCTGCCTCCCGCAGCACGTACCGCTGCAGCTTCCCGGTCGGCGTGCGCGGCAGGGAGTCGGCGAAGACGAACTCGCGGGGACACTTGTACGGCGTGAGCTGCCCGGTGGTGAACTCACGCAGGGCGTCCGCCGTTCCGGCCCCCGCGTCCGCCCCCTCGCGGAGCACCACGTGCGCGACGACGACCTGGCCGCGCCGCTCGTCGGGGCGTCCCACGACCGCCGCCTCCGCCACGTCGGGATGGCGCAGCAGGGCCTCCTCGACCTCGGGTCCGGCGATGTTGTAGCCGGAGGAGACGATCATGTCGTCGGCGCGTGCGACGTAGCGGAAGTAGCCGTCGACGCCGCGTACGTAGGTGTCTCCCGTCAGGTTCCAGCCGTCGCACACGTACTCGCGCTGCCGCGGGTCCGCGAGGTAGCGGCAGCCGACGGGGCCGCGCACCGCGAGCAGCCCCGGCTCGCCGTCCGGCACCGGGCTGAGGCGCCCTTCCTGGTCCTTGCGCACCACGCGGGCCTCGAAGCCCGGAACGGCGACGCCGGTCGCACCGGCGCGTGCGTCGTCGTCGGCGGCGGAGACGAAGATGTGCAGCATCTCCGTCGCGCCGATGCCGTTGATCATGCGAAGACCGGTCGTCTCCTGCCACGCCTCGTAGGTGGCCGCGGGCAGGTTCTCGCCGGCGGAGACGCAGCGCCGCAGCGAGGAGATGTCGTACGCACGCTCCCGGCCGGGGGTGTCCGGGGGAGCGGCCGCCAGCTTGGCGAGCATCCCGCGGTAGGCGGTCGGAGCCGTGAACAGCACGGTCACACGGTGCCGTTCGACCGCTGCGAGCATCTGCTCCGGGCCGCTCCACTGCCCGAGCAGCGCGGCCGCGCCGGCCCGCAGCGGGAAGATCACCAGCCCGCCCAGTCCGAAGGTGAAGCCCAGCGGCGGGCTGCCGGCGAAGAGATCGCCGGGTTCCGGACGGAGCACGTGCGTGGAGAAGGTGTCGGCGACGGCGAGCACGTCGCGATGGAAGTGGACGCAGCCCTTCGGCTGCCCCGTCGTGCCCGAGGTGAAGGCGATCATGGCGACGTCGTCAGCGGCGGTCTCCACGGCCTCGTAGCGCTCGGGCTGCGACTCGCACAGGGTCAGCAGATCACCGGGTCCGCCGCCGCCGAAGGGGGTCACGCTGAGCCCGGGTATCTCCGCCTTCTCCAGCTCGTCCAGCGACGCGGCGTCGCACAGCGCGTGGCTGACCTGCCCCATGGCGCACACCGTTCGCAGTTCGTGCGCGCGCTGCGCCGCGATCACGGTCACGGCGACCGCGCCGGCCTTCATCACCGCGAGCCAGCAGGCCGCCAGATGGGGCGAGTTGGGCCCGCGGAGCAGCACGCGGTTGCCGGGGACGACGCCCAGTACGCCGGTGAGGACGTGGGCGATCCGGTCGACGCGCGCACGCAGTTCGCCGTAGGTCCAGCACTCTCCGTCGTCGCTGCGGAAGGCGGGGCGCCCGGCTCCGTACCGTTCGGCGGAGACGTCGAGGAGTTCGGCACCGCAGTTGAGACGGTCCGGATAGCGCAGCTCGGGCCGGTCGAAGACCATCTGCGGCCACTCTTCCGGCGGGGGCAGGTGGTCCCGGGCGAAGGTGTCGACGTGTGCGGACGGGCTCAGGTGCATCGCGGGCCCCCTCGGGGGTGTGCCGTGGGCCGGTGTCGCCGGTGTGCCGTTGAGCGTAACGTGTTGGTGACGACAGTCAACGGTCCGCGATAGAGGATCAGCGACCGGCGGCGCCGGCCGCCGTCAGCCGCGATCAGAAGGAGGCCCGCCGATGCCCGCGTTCGCACTGGAGGCCGAGCAGCGCAAGTGGTGCGAGGAGCTGCGGACGCTGGCCGCCCGTGAGCTCCGCCCGCTCGCCGAAGCCGGCGAAGAGGGACGCATCAACCGCGAACTGCTCGCCGCACTGGGCGAACTGGGCCTGCTCGGGCGCCTCTTCGCACCGGACGGGCGCCCCGCGAGCGCCCTGGACCTGTGCCTGCTGCGCGAATCCCTCGCCTACTCCTGCACCGAGGCCGAGACGGCGCTCGCCCTCCAGGGCCTCGGCGCCGGACCGGTCGCCCTCGCGGGCACGGACGGACAGCGCGCACGATGGCTCACCGAAGTGACCGCGGGGCGCGCGGTGGCCGCCTTCGCGCTGAGCGAGCCGGGCGCGGGCAGCGACGCCGCGGCCCTCGCCCTCGACGCCGAACCGGACGGCACGGGCGCCGGGCACGGCTGGCGCCTGACCGGCAGCAAGACCTGGATCTCCAACGCGCCGCACGCCGACGTCTTCACCGTCTTCGCCCGTACGACCAAGGGCGCGGGCTCCCGAGGCGTGACGGCCTTCCTCGTGCCGGCCGGGCGGCCAGGACTCGGCGGCGAGCCCCTGGAGATGCTCTCCCCGCACCCGATCGGCACCGTCACCTTCGACGGCGTGCCCGTCACGCGGGACGACCTGCTCGGCGAGGTCGACGGCGGCTTCGGCGTCGCGATGCGCACGCTGAACCTCTTCCGCCCCAGCGTCGGCGCGTTCGCGACGGGCATGGCACAGGCGGCGCTGGACGCCGCCGTCGAACACGCGGGCACGCGGCCCGCGTTCGGCGGCACGCTCCGCGATCTGCAGTCCGTCTCCCACCAGTTGGCGGAGACGGCCACCCGCGTCGAGGCCGCGCGGCTGCTCGTCTACGCGGCGGCAGCGGCGTACGACCGCGGCGAGCCGGACATCGCGCGGCGTGCCGCCATGGCGAAGCTGCTGGCCACGGAGACCGCTCAGCGGGCCGTCGACACCGCCGTACAGATCCACGGAGCGGCCGCCCTGCAGCGCGGCCATCTGCTCGAACACCTCTACCGAGAGGTCCGCGCGCCCCGCATCTACGAGGGCGCCAGCGAAGTGCAGCGCTCGATCATCGCGAAGGAGCTCTACCGTTGACCGACGCCAACGCCAACGCCGACGCCAACGCCGACGCCGACGGATCCGCGCCCGGCCCCCGCCCCCACCTCCGGCGGACCAACCCGCCCGAACTCTCCCCGCCCGCCGGCTTCTCGCACGCCGTGACCGCCACCGGCTCGCGCATCGTCTTCCTCGCCGGTCAGACGGCACTCGACGCCGAGGGAGCGGTCGTCGGCGCCACGCTCACCGAGCAGTTCGAGCAGGCGCTCTCCAACCTGCTGACGGCGCTTGCCACTTCGGGCGGCACCCCCGCGGACCTCACGCGCGTCACCGTCTACACCACGGACGTGTCCGCCTACCGCGCCGCGGCCCGCGACCTGGGCGCGGTCTGGCGCCGCCACGCTGGCCGCGACTACCCGGCGATGGCGCTCATCGGCGTCTCCCGCCTGTGGGACGAGGAGGCCCTGGTGGAACTGGACGGCATCGCGGTCCTGCCGTAACTGCGCCTCTGCAGAAGCAGGTTGCACGGAGCGGCCGGATGGTCGTCAGCCCCAGCTGTCCTGGTCGCTAACCGCTCGATCTCTTGCTGCGCTCCGAGGTTGCGGCTGATCTGGCCCTGAGCATCGCGGATCTGGGCGTCCGAGGCCGCCGGGTCCACAGTGACCTGCTCGGCCGCCCGCAGGTCCGCAGAGTCCGTTCCGGCACACCGTGCGCCGGTCGACGATGCGTCAAGGTAATGCTTGATGTTTTGGAGCCCACATAGCAGCAAATACAGTTCTTGCTCCTCCAAGTAGAAAGCATTAGCTTGGCTATATGGGAAGCACTGAGGGCGACCGGCAGACGGCGGAAATGCTGCGGTGGGGAGTGTCGCGACTGGCGTCCCGGCTGCGTGCGGAGCAACCCGGGAGCGGTCAGGAGCTGACGCGTCTCGCCGTGTCGGTGCTGGCGGACCTTCGGCACAGCGGCCCTCTGACGCCGACCGAGCTCGCAGGCATCGAAGGACTGCAGGCACAGTCGCTGACGCGCGTGCTGAACGACCTGGAAGACCGAGGGCGCATCTCGCGCTCACGCGGTCAGGAGGACCGCCGCAGACAGGAGATCGCTCTCACGGACTCCGGGCGGGAGGCGCTGCGGGAGCATGTGCAGGACGGCAACGCTTGGCTTGCCGCCGCGCTGGAGCAGGAGCTGACACCAGCCGAACGCGGTCTGCTGCGCCTCGCGGCCGAGCTGCTTCAGCAGTTGGCAGCCGCAGACGTCTCGGACGCGGCGCCGGGCCACAGGTCCACGTCTGACGGGCATTCCGGTTCGCGAGGGGCGGCCCCGCCCCTGTGACCACTCGCCCGCGGGACGAACCCGCCCCCGGTGCGGGCGACTTGCCGGCCGGGTCAGGCGCCCGGCTCCGACTGATCCTGGTTCTGGCAGGGCTCAGTGCCGCCAGCCCGCTGGCCACGGACATGTACGTACCGGGGCTGCCGCAGATGGCCCGGTCCCTGCACACGGACACCGCGGGAGCGCAGGTCTCCCTGACGGGATTCCTGATCGGAGTCATCGTGGGACAGCTCGTATGGGGGCCGTTGAGCGATGCGGCAGGCAGGCGACCGGTCCTGCTGGCGGGTACGTCGTCCTTCGCCGTCTTCTCCCTCGTGTGCGCTCTGGCGCCGACGGTGGAGGTGCTCGACGCGGCGCGGGTCGGGCAGGGGTTCACAGGCGCCGCCGGCATCGTGGTCGCGCGGGCGGTGGTGTCCGACCTCTTCGACGATTCGCAACTCGCCCGCGTCTTCGCCGCGTTGGGCGCGATCACCGCGCTCGGTCCCGTGATCGCACCGCTGCTCGGCGGGGCGCTGCTCATCATGGCGTCGTGGCGTTCCGTATTCGTGGTGCTGGCGCTCACCGGGCTGCTGCTCACGGCCGGAGTGCTGCGGGAACTGCCGGAGACCCATCACCGGGAGGCACGCACGAAGGGCGGCGTCGGGGGCACCCTCCGGTCCGTCGCACGGGTGGCCCGGCGGCCGGCCGTGCTGGCCCCCGTGCTGGCCGTGGGCTTCGGGTCGGCCGCGGTCTTCGTTTACATCGCCGGGGCGTCCTTCGTCTTCCAGGACGTCTACCACCTCACCTCTTCCTCCGCCGGTGTTGTGTACGGCGTCAATGCCGGCGGAAACGTGGCGGGCAGCCTCGCCTACGGGCGGCTCGCACGCCGGTGGCAGGCCGGGACGCTGCTCATCGCCTCGGCCTCCACCGGACTGGCCGCGTCGGCCGCCCTGTTGGCCGTGCAGACCTTGGCGGGCAGCGGCGTCATCGTCACCTGGACTTGCCTGTTTGTCGCCGTCACCGCCTTCGGGGTCTTCTTCCCCGCCGTGACGACCGTCGCCCTCACTCGCGGCCGTGACGCTCCGGGGGCGACGTCCGCGCTGCTGGGCAGCGGCCAGTTCACGTTCGGAGCGGCCGCGGCGCCCGCGGTCGGCCTGTTCGGTACGCACAGCCCGCTGCCCATGGCCGGGGTGATGACCGCGTGCCTGGGAGCGGCGCTGCTTGCCGCACTGCTGGCGGGAAAGCCGGAGCGGCACCGGCGGGCCGGTGCCCGCGAAGCGTCCGCACGGAGCGTCCGCCGGTGACCGGCGGGGTCAGTTCTCCGGGTCTCTGGGGCAGGCGAACTCGTCCTTCGTTCCCCATGTCGTGTGCTCGTCCCCGCCGTCCCGCAGGCCGCGCTCCAGGGCGATCTCCGCGCCACGCGCTGGAACCGGCCGTATCTCGCGGGATTCAGGATTCATCAGCGCGTTTCAGCGCGGAACTCCGGGCGTGATGCCGAGGGGGTGCCTGTGCATGAGGCTGGTGAGCCCCATGGCGTTCCTCCTGATTAGCTACTTCTTGTGAGAGTACGCCCGAAGTAGAATGATATGCCAGAGTCGTTGACCGACATCGGGTGTGCGATCGACAGAAGTGGCGGGACCCCTCCCGTTCTCGTCCTCGCTTGATGCGCCCTTGTCGCGGTTCGTAGGAGCGGTCATGAACCAGCAGATCGGAAGGGCCGGCGTAAGGCTCATCGCCTCGGCCAACACTCAGCCCGAGGCCTGCGAGCTTCGGGATCGCCTGGCGTCGCAGTTGCGCCGCTCCCAAGTCGCCGGCCGTTACGAGGTCAGGGTGAAGCGGATGGAACGCGGCGCGTGGGGTGTGTACCTCGTGCATCCCGCTTCCCTGCGCAGGTTCGAACGGGCCTTGACCGCGTAGACCTCAAAGCCGGATCCTCCGGCAGCACTCCCTTGGTCGTCCGGGTTCGAGGCGGAGCAACTGACGGATGACCGCCGGGTGTTGGAGCACGCCGGGATCGCGGCCATACGCGACGCGGGGGCCTCCAAGCCCGGTCTTCCAGGACAGTCAAGTTGACTGCCCTGCTTCAACTACGGCCGGGCCTGCGGCGGTTCGGCGCCCCGCCGCCCCCCGCGACACGTCGACGGCCGCCGCAGGGTTCGCGGTGGGGGCGCAGCCGGCGTCAGGCGTGCGGTCCGACGGTCACCGTGCCGACGGTGAGCTGCGGACTTCCTTCGAGCACCGCACTCACGCGTTCCACCTCGCTCGCCAGCGCGGTCCGCTGCGCGGCGGTGAGCTGCACGAGCGGTTCGACGGTGACGTGCAGCCGGCGCCCGGACCTGCGCAGGTGCCAGACGCCCGCGACCGTCCCGTCGATCAGCAGCACCGGGTAGTTGCCGGCCTGGCCGCCGGCAAGGGCGCGTTCCCAGGCCGGGCCGGGGTAGAGGAGTTCACGCGGGCGGGAGGCGATGGCATACGAGTCGAAGTACGGCAGCAGCCGCACACCGCGAGGCGGCTCCGGAGGAAACCGGGTGTCGCCTGCCGTCACCCACCCCTCCCGGCCCTCGACTCCGACGCGCTGGAGGCGGTCCTCCATGGAGCGGAAGAGTTCCTCCGCCCAGAAGCGCGGAGCGCCGAACCAACGCGCGAAGTCCTGTGCCGTGGCGGGCCCGTAGGCGTACAGATAGCGTTCGACGAGCCGGCGCTTGGCTGTGTGTGCGTCGAGCGGTTCCCGGCCTGACATGTGGCGCCGCGGGCTGGTGTAGGTCACCCTGCGGCCCCTGTTCGGGCCGTAGCACAGGAATCCGCGGTGGGAGGCGACGGCGAGAGCCATCCGCCAGCGCGGCCACATCCCCTGGAAGGCCGGCATGACGAGGTCGCCGGCCCACGGCCCGGTGGCTGCGACGACGGCCTCGCTGAGTTCGTCGACGGTCAGCTCCGCGTCCTCAAGCACCTTGCCGACGGCGGCGACGACCTGATCCGTCTGCTCCGCTGTCAGGCGGACTCCCTCGGGGAAGGGGTAGGCGGCCGCAGGCAGAGAGCCGAGCGCACCGAACCACATCGGCAGGTCTGCGGTGGGCAGCAGATGGACCGTGCCGCGCGGGCCGTGCGTCTTGACCAGGCTGTGCCGGTCCCACAGGGCGGCGCGTACGTCGACACGGGTCGCGCTCTCGGTCCGTATCGCCAGGGAGAGTTCGGCGGCGGAGAGGATCTGGGCGTGCGCGCCGCAGAGGGCGCCCGCGATCTCGGCGGGTTCCAACGTGTGCCGCGGCGCCGCGAGGGCGCTGCGCTGGAGCCGTCTCGCGGAGACCTCGCTCCACGACAGCTGAGGGACATCGGAATCCATGGGTCTGGGTGCCTCCTCCGGGCCGCCGCGGTCGCTGAGCGCACGGCGTTCGGCCTCCAGTGTCCACCGGACAGGCGGGAGCACCGGTTCCCTGCCGGAAACAGCCGCTCCCGGGGCTCCGGCAGCTCCGTTCCGGCCCCCAGCCGCCGTGCCCGCTACCCGGCCGGCCGCGCGGCGGCCGTCACCAGGACGAGCGGGATGTCACCGCACGGCCGCAGGCTCAGGCCGTCGTGCACTGCGGCCTCCCCGTCCGCCGCGGGCACCGACGCGAAGTCCGGCCCCTTGAGCAAGGAGCCCGCCAGATGGTGCGCGTACGTCGAAACAGCAACGCGGCCACGGGAGTTGACCAGGCACGCGGGCACCGGTAGCCGCTGCAGCATGGGAATGACGGCCGCCTCGAAGTCCGGCAGATACACGTCGGCCGCGGCGACCCCGTGAAGCGGCCGCCGACGGTCACCGGCGCCGGAAAGGATGCGTCCCGCCCAGCGCATGTCGTCCGACACCGCCTCGGGCAGCCGCATCCGAGCCGTACGGGCTGTACGGGCTGCGCGGCCCGTACCCGTGCGGCCCGCGCCGCCCTCAGAGCACGGGTGCCGCGCTCGGTGCAGCGTCGCTCCGCTCGCCCAGGGCGTCGAGCCGCTCCGGCATCGTGAGACGCACCAACTTGCGCCAGCCGCCGAACCGTTCGAAACCGCACATGGCGTGGATGCCGAGGGCGAGCGTCGCCGTCTTGACCGCGGGCCAGTCCAGGAGCCGTCCCATGTGGGACATCACCGCGAGGGAGACGTCGCGGTGCACGACGACCTCGGCCAGCGCGCACCGCCGCAGACTGCGCCGGATCGCGGACCCGTGCCCCTGTGCGGCAAGGCGCAGCAACTCCTCGTGGCAGTACGCCAGATGGTTGTCCTCGTCGTTGCTGATCATCCTGATGGCGCGGGCGGTCTCGGGGTCGTCACCGCAGCTGTCGAGCAGCATCGCCATCTGCTCGGAGGCCCGTTGCTCGGTGACCCGGCTGTGCGTCAGATAGACGATGACGTCGTGCTCGGTCAGCGGCTCGTCGCGGCGCAGCTTCTCGTGCATGAGGCCGATCCCGCGCCGCTCCAGCAGCATCGTGTAGTCGGTCTCCAGCGGGACCTTGACGGGCTTGAGCCCCCGCTTCTTCAGCAACGCGTTGAAGATCCGGCCGTGCTTGTCCTCGTCCGTGCCGTGCTTGGTGATCTTCGGGGCCAGATGCCGCATGCTCTCCGGCACCAGCGCGGCGATCCGGGCGTTCTCCCAGCCGCCCTGGGCCTCACCGCTCGCGGCGATGGAGCAGAAGAGCTGGAAGGAGCGGTCGTTCTCCAGGATCTCCCGGAACAGATTTCGGGACGAGAGCATCAGTGCCACCTCCGTACGGCGTCCGCACATTCGAGTCAAAGGGGACGGCGGAGAACCGGCAACAGCAGCGCCTTTTCCCTGTGCCAAACGAAGTAAGGCGCGCCTGACCGCCGGCGCCTGACCGCCGCGCCGGACGCAAGGGTCAGAGGCTGCCGATCAGAATCCGCCTCCGCCGAAGTCGCCGCCCCCGAAGCCTCCTCCGTCGAATCCGCCTCCGCCTCCGTCGCCGAAGCCGCCTCCGTCGTCGAATCCGCCGTCGTATCCGGCGTCGCCGTAGCCCCAGGGCCCGATCGAGCTGCCCAGCACCGTACCGATCAGCAGCCCCGGCAGGATGCCGCCGCCGAAGTAGCCGCCCGCCCAGGGCCCGTAGGCGGGGCCCGCCTCCCAGTAGGGCCGCCGCCCTTCGGGGGTGTCCACGGTGCGCGCCATCGGTTCCGCGCCGTCCCGCAGCCGTGCCGCGTCCGCCGCGCAGACCGGGACCGTACGCTCCGTACCGCCCGGCGGCGCCCAGCGCACGTCCTCGACCGACGGTCCGTGGCGCGGGTCGAAGAAGCACGGCATCCTGCGCTCCGGCAGCGGATCGCCGTTCCGCCTGGCCTCCAGGGTGGCGAGCGCGAAGCGCCCGTCCTCCACTGCCTCCGTGACCCCCTTCACGTCCCCTGGCCCGCGTGCGGCCTCCGCCTTCTGCTTCGCCTCGTCGTACTTGTCGATGGCGTGGGTGTAGTCCTCACGCATCGCGTCGTCCGACTCCGGGGCCTGCGGGTCGAAGCCGATGCGGTCCAGCTCCTCGCCGAAGGCCGTGATGTCCTCGTCCACCACGGGACGGAGCTTGTCCAGCTCCTGCCGCTGCTGCTCCTCCTGGCGCTTGCGGGCGCGGTTGCGTACGAGGAAGCCGCCTGCCACGCCGGCGAGGAGCAGCGCCAGCAGCACGACCAGTACGAATCCGCCGCCCGTGCCCCGCGACGGGCCGCCGTCCCAGGAGGCGGGTGCGTCGCCGCGCGCGTCCTTCGTCGCCTCGTCCACGAACCGGTCCAGCTTCGCCTTGGTGTCGCCATCAGAGCTCTCGACGGAGCGGCGCAGACCGTCTACGTCGCCCCGTGACATCACGGACCGGTCGGCCGCCGCCCCGAAGTCGTCACCGAGCGTGACCCCGTAGACGCCTCTGTCGCCGACCTGCGACCGCAGATCCCGCAGCAGGTCCGACTGCGGGAATTCGCGCGCCTTGGGCAGCACGGCCACGAAGACCGGCTTGTCGCGCTTCTCGATCTTCTCCGTGAGGTCCTTGGCGTCGGCGCCGGAGAGCCGGTCCGAGGCGCGCGGATCGACGTAGACGGGACCCTCTCGCAGCGCCGCGGCCGCGTCGCCGACGTCCGCCTTGCCCGACGCGCCCGCGCCGGGAGCCACGGCGAACACCGGCAGAAGGACGGCGGCCACGAGAACCAGGAGCCGCCTCAGAAACCGTGCAGGTCGCTTATGCCGTATATGACTCATGCGCGCCGTGTACCCCGGATCCGTCCCGCACTGCATGCGTTTTCCGTTTCGGCGTGACGGGCGCGGTCTCCGCCTCCTTCGACGGCACGAGCCGCGGCCGTACGGCCCGAAGACGGCACGCGGTCTCGTGTCCGCCGGGCGCCCGGCGCCCGGCGGCGCAGCATTCGCACATCGCGCTGCCCGCGCCGGGTGACGCCGCCGGGCAGCACCGGGCAGGTACCGGTCAGGCACCTGCCACGCACCGGCCCGAACGTCCAAGCCTCTCCCGGCCGTTGGCCGGTCGATCGCCTCGAACCGGCCCTAGGGCGTGTCCGCAAAGTCCCTCCCCCAGACTCCGTCTGGGTGGGGGTCCCCCCAGCGCAGCGTGGGGGAGTGCCCCCAGGACCGCGGGGTCTGGCACGCACGCTCTCCCCCACTTCGTGGGAGGTGCCCCCAGCGTTGTCGGTCGTCGGCGCAGCCCTCCCCCTGGGCCTGGGCGGCCCGGGTGGTACCCCCAGCGCTCTCGCCCCCCGGGCCGAAGGCCCAGGGGGAGGACGACACTACTTTGCCGACACGCCCTAGGAGAGGACCTGCCCGAGCTCCCGGCAGGCCTGCTCCGCGCGCTCGCCGGTCCCCTTGTGTGCCACCAGCCGGGGGAGGTTCTGCGCCGGATGATCCAGGTACCGGGCGGCTCGCCCGGCCACCTGGGCGGCGTCCTCGGCGAGCCCGTTGCCGACCAGCACCGAGACCGCCTTCGGCCACAGCTCCACGGTGTCCATGAGCTCGCGCACCGTCCTCGGCGCGGGTTCCGGCACCGCGCCCGGGTCCGGCACCGTCCAGGAGTGCCTCCCGTGCCGTACGGCGACCGGCTCCTGTCCGGGCAGGTGCACTGTGGCGCGGGTGCCGACGGGCACCACGGCATCGAGGGAGAACCGGCCGTCCGCGCGCTGCCACGCGACCGAGGCCTCGCCGTACGGCGTGAGATGCCGCGCCGAGGCGTGTGTCAGCGGGCGGTGCGGCCGCGGCCGGACAGTGATCTCCCGGTAGCCGGGCGCGGCCGGCGCGAGCCCGGCGACGACGCGGTGCATCCAGTCCGCGACCGCGCCGAGCGCGTAGTGGTTGAACGACGTCATCTGGCCCGGGTTGATCGAACCGTCCGGCAGCATGCTGTCCCAGCGTTCCCAGATCGTCGTCGCACCCATGCCGACCGGATACAGCCACGACGGGCAGCCGCGCTCCAGCAGCAGGCTGTACGCCAGACCGAGCCGCCCGGACGAGGTGAGGGCGTCCGTGATCAGGGGAGTGCCGACGAACCCGGTGCTGATGCGGAAGCCGTTCACGCGTACGAGATCCGCGAGCCGTCGCGCGGCGCGTTCCCGTTGTGACTCCTCGGGAAGCAAGGCCCATTCCAGGGCGAGCGCGTACACCGTCGGTGCGTCGCTGACCATACGGCCCGACGCGGTCACGTACTCGCGGGCGAACGCCTCCCGCGTGCGGGCTGTCAGCGATGCGTAGCGGTCGCCCTCGCCGTCGCGTCCCAGCACCCGGGCCGCCTCGGCGACGATCTCGGCGGACCGGGCCAGGTGCGCGGTGGCCACGACGTCGGCGTCCGCCTTCGCTGCGAACGGGTTGTCAGGCGGGGCGGTGGGGTCTAGCCAGTCGCCGAACTGGAACCCTCCGGTCCAAACGCCGTCCGTGGTCAGTGACGCCACCTTGTCCACCCAACTGCACATGCTGGGGAACTGCCGCGCGAGAAAGGCGGCGTCGCCGTAGCGCTGATACAGCACCCACGGCACGATCACGGCCGCATCGCCCCAAGCGGCCGCCGTGGGGCTCTCCTTGTTCACCGCCTCCTGCGGGTGCCGCAGCTCCGGTATCACCCACGGCACCGATCCGTCCGGATGCTGCTCGGCGGCGAGATCCGCGAGCCAGGAGTCGAGGAATCCGGCGGTGTCGAAGAGAAAGCTCGCGGTGGGAGCGAAGACCTGTATGTCGCCGGTCCATCCGAGCCGCTCATCGCGTTGCGGACAGTCCGTCGGGATGTCGAGGAAGTTGCCGCGCGTGCTCCACACGACGTTCTCGTGAAACCGTTCCAGGTCCGGCTCGGAGCAGGAGAACCAGCCGGTCCGCCGCAGCTGTGTGCCCACGACGACCGCCTCCACGTCGGCTGCCCGCAGGCCGGGAACACCGGTGACCTCGGCGTAGCGGAAGCCGTGGAAGGTCAGGTCCGGTTCGAGCACCGTTTCGCCGGCGTCCGGGAGCACGTAGCTGTCGGTGGCCTTCGCGGTACGCAGCGGGCGGACCCCGAGTTCGCCGTTCTCCAGGACCTCCGCGTGGCGGACGGTGACCTCGTCACCCGACGCCGTCTTCCGTACGCGAAGCCGCACCCAGCCGACCAGGTTCTGCCCGAAGTCCACCAGCGTCTGCCCGGACGGTGAGCGGAAGACCCGGGCGGCGGGCAGGACTTCGGTGACCCGTACCGGCGGTCCGGTGGGTGCGGTCAGCCGGCTCATGTCCGCGTCGAGGACTTCGACGCCGCCAACTGCGGACTCCCGGGCACGCAGATCGGTGCGCTGGCCGTCGTACAACTCGTTGTCGAGGACCCCGCTTTGGCGCGCCGTCCATTGCCCGTCGGTTGCGACCACCTCGTACGAGCCGTCCAGATAGGTCACTTCGAGCTGAGCGCACAAGGCCAGCCGGTCGCCGTAGCTCGCCCGCCGCCCCCCGCCCAGGCCTATCCGGCCGCGGTACCAGCCGTTGCCCAGCAGCACCTCCAGTGTGTTCTCGCCCTCCCGCACCAAGTCCGTGACGTCGAAGGTCTGGTAGCGCAGCCGGTGGTGATAGCTCGTCCAGCCGGGTGCGAGCACCTGGTCGCCCACCTGGCTGCCGTTCAGGGTCGCCGAGTAGAGGCCGTGTGCCGTGGCGTAGAGGCGCGCGGATGCGATGCCCGGGCGGAGGACCGCGGTCCGCGCCAGAACCGGCGCCGGCTCACCGATGCCGCCGATGGCCGACGGGCTGATGAACCGGCCGGTCCAGTCCCCGGGTTCCAGCAGGCCGGTCTCCACGGTGGCCGGGGCGCCGAACTCCGTCCACCGCTCGCCGGAGGCCGCACGGACCCGTACGGACGCCCGCGTGCGTGCCGGAAGCGGCTCGAACGGCCAGGGGACCAGGACCTGTTCGCCCGAGTCGACCCGGACGGTCCTCGTGCCGTCCAGTTCCACCTCGTAGGCGGTCTGGCGCCACTCCGGGTCGTCCGTGGTGACCTGCCAGGACAGGCGCGGCGCCGGCGTACCGGTGCCGAGCGCTGAGTCCAGGTGCTCGAAACGGACAGGGCTGATGTCAGCGGACTTCGCACTCATGCCGGCGTACGCTCCGATTCGATCTGTTCCAGTGACTTGCCCGAGGTGTCGGGCATGAAGAAGTAGCCCACGGTGCCGCTGATGACCAGGAACACCAGCAGCAGCGCCGCGACGGGCTCGATCCCGGTGGTCGCGAGCACGGGGACGAAGAAGCTCCAGATCCCGAGCACGACCCGCGCGGTCCCGAAGGTGAGGCCCTGGGCGGTGCCGCGCAGGATGGTCGGGAACAGCTCCTGGCTGAAGACCTTGTACATCGCCTCACCGGCGAGTGCGGCACCCACGGCCCAGAACAGGATGTTGCCGATGATCACCGGGACGGTGAACGGGAAGACCAGGTAGATCGCGAAAGCGGTGATCTGCATCAACGCGCCGATGCCCCACATCCGTTTGCGGGTGGCGTGGGACCGGTCGGCCAGCCGCATGAACAGCACCAGGGTCGCCACCATGCCGAGGACGAAGCCGAGGGCGGTGAGTCCGACGCTGACCGCCTGACTGCCCGCGTTGAGCGTCTTGATGATGTACGGGTTGAAGATCCCCTTCGTGCCTGCCGCGAGGTTCCAGAACGCGTAGATGGTCACGGTCCACAGCAGCGCCTGGAGATTCGCGCCGTGGAACAGGCTCCGCAGCTTGTGCGGGGCGGACGCCTGCGATGTGGCTGCCTTCTCCCAGCGGGGGGATTCGGACAGCCCTTGGCGCAGGGCCCAGGTGATCATCGCGACCACCACCAGATGCAGGAACACGATGCGTATGCCCAGCATTTCCAGCGGCGCGAGCACGAACGCGAGCACGAGCACGACCAGAGGTCCCGCGTTCCAGGCGACCTGGGTGAAGCCGAGCAGCTTGCCGCGTGCCTTCGCGGGCGAGAACTCGCCCACCAGCGCCAGCGAGGCGGGTACGTCGGCGCCCACCGCGACGCCCACGATGAAGGTGCCGATGAACAGCATCGGCGAGTTGAACGACAGCGCGATCAGCAGCGTCCCCGCCGCGTACACCAGCAGGTCGTACTTGTAGATGCGCTTGCGGCCCAGCTTGTCGCCGAGCCGGCCGCCGATGAACGCGCCGATGGCGCAGCCGATCGCGTTCGGGCCGATCGCGGCGAGCGCGCCGACGGCACCGCTGCTGAGGCCGAGTTCGGATTGGAAGAGGGCCAGTCCGGCACTGAGTGCGACGATGGAGCCGGCGTCGATGTACGACGCCATTCCGGCGAGGATCGCCCACCTCCACTGCTGGCGGGTGATTGTTTCGCCGTCTTCCGCCGGACCCACGCCGACCGCTTCTGAGGATGCCATTCCGGTCTCCTGGTCCTGATTGGCGCATCTCATTGAAACGTATTAATCGGGGGACCGTAACCGCCGCGCGAGTGGGTGACAACACCTGGGACGTGCTTGCGTGATCCTTCTGCCGGCGCCTTCATGTGAACCCGATGCGAACTCCTGTGGCGTCGCGGGGAGTTGCGGGGGTGAGGAATCGCAGGCATGAAGCGGGTCAGGAGCTGCGGGAAGCTCCTGGCAGGTCCGGGTCCGCCGAGGCTCGCGTCGCCTCGGGCGGGCTGTCCCGGTTCCGGCGCCCGGGCGAGGATGCCGCGTCCTTGGCGGCTCAGGAGTGCGTACGGGGGCGAACTCGTGGCGCCGACGGGCCCGAGAACCCTCGGTTCGGATTGAAACGTTTTTCTACTCTGCGAGAGTAGAGTTCGAGGGTGAGAGCGGTGGGGGACGCCGGCAACAGCGTGGGAGGCGGGAGCACCCGCATGGTCAGCATCAAGGACGTGGCGCGCCGTGTGGGCGTGTCGATCGGCACGGTGTCGAACGCGCTGAACAAGCCGGACCGCGTCTCCCCGGACACCCGTGCCCGGGTGATGTCGGCCGTCGACGAACTCGGTTATGTGCGCAGCGAATCCGCGCGTCAGCTCCGTGCCGGGCAGAGCCGCATCATGGCGCTGCTGGTGCTCGACATGCGTAACCCGTTCTTCGTGGACGTGGCGCGGGGAGCCGAACAGGTAGCTCGCGCCGAAGGCTTGGGAGTCATGCTCTGCAACAGCGAGCAGGACGGGACGGCCGAGGAGCTGTACATGTCCCTGTTCGCCGAGCAGCGCGTGCGCGGCGTGCTCGTCACGCCGCTGGACGTGACGGGGGCGACCATGACGTCGTTCCAGCGCCACGGCATTCCGTACGTCTTCGTGGACCGGGTGGTCGCCCCCGAGGAGGCGTGCTCCGTCGCCGTGGACGACGTCGCAGGCGGCGAACTGGCGGTGCGCCACCTGATCGAGGGCGGGCACACCTCCATCGCGTACGTCACGGGGCCGCTGCACCTCGCGCAGTGCCAGGACCGGCTGACGGGCGCGCTGAAGGCCCTCAGCGACGCCGGACTCCAGCCGGAGAGGCTCACGGTGCTGGAGAACGGCGCGGACGACGTGGCGTTCGGCCGCGACGCCGGCTCACGCTTCCTCGGCATGCGCTCGCGGCCCACCGCGATCTTCTGCTCCAACGATCTGCTCGCGCTGGGCGTGCTGCAGACCCTGTTCGCGGCAGGCGTGCGCGTGCCCGAGGAGGTCTCGATCGTGGGCTACGACGACATCGAGTTCGCGGAGGCCGCCGCGGTTCCGCTGACGTCGGTCCGCCAGCCCGCGGTGACCATGGGCCGGACCGCGGCCGAGTTGCTGATCCACGAGACCGGCCGGGACCCGGGGCATGTGCACCAGAGCATCTCTTTCCAGCCCGAACTCGTGGTGCGGCGTTCCACCTTGCCCGGCCAGCGCTGAGCCGCAACGACGCCGGTGGCGTCAAGTGGTCCATCTCCGGACGGGTATGCCGGCGTTCTTGGCGAGTTCGGCGCATGCGTTGCCGTCGTGGGAGCCGTGGGGCTTGGGCCGGCGGCATTTGCTGGAGGTGCAGGGCCCGATGAAGACGAGGCACAGGTCGGCGCCGGCGTTGACCATGCGCTGATTGCGGATGTAGCCGGCGTCATTGCCGTCGGTTTCCCAGTCGGCGGGGTGGGGTTCGGCGGGGATGCGGTTGGAGGCGCACCAGCCGGCCGCTTCCCGGTCGGCGCCGTGCGGGCAGGCGCCGTGTATGACGAGGATGCTGTCGGCGCCGTCCTGGAGCGCGTCGTGCCAGGCCTCCAGGAGCGCGTCGGCGGTCTGCTGTCCGTCCTCCCAGGTGCGGGAGCCGGTGACGAGCACACGGCGGATGTCGGTCATGCGGCGCCTCTTCTCGTACGAGTCGGAGGTGTGCGGCGGGTGCGAGGCCGGCCGGGGCGCCTGTCCGCCGTGACGTCTGCGCGACTCGGTTCTCGCTTGCGTCATGATGCGGCCTGGGTGAGGGAACGGCAGCGTGATCGCGGGGATGGCCGGGTTGGTCCGGTTTGGCCGCTGCGCCGGGGGCGGCTCGCCTCCGCGGCGGCGAGCGGTCCGGACAGGAGCCGTACCCCGTCAGTTGTACGCGGGCAGGTGAGCGTACGCCCCGGAGCGCAAACCGGGATCCACCTGGAGGCCCCCGAAATTCCGGGTCCGTGCTTCTAGGGTTCGAGCATGGAGCTGCGAAAGAGGCGTGGGATACGGCTGGCCCGGCTGTCGGCCCGACTGCGCGCCAGGGCGCGCGGCGGCCGGAGACGGCTGCTCGTCGGGGGTGCCGCCCTCATCGTGCTCGCCGCCGCAGGCACCTGGAACGCGACTGCCTCCGAGGGGCAGCCGTCCGTCCGGCAGGCGGACCGCGCCTTCGACATGCCTGGTGCGCAGATCGACACGTCGTACTTCACCTCGGGCTCCCGGTCCGTGCGGCGGCCCGCGGTGCTGCTCGGCCACGGTTTCGGCGGAAGCAAGGACGATGTGCGGGCCCAGGCGCAGAAGCTGGCCCGCGAGGGATACGCCGTACTGACCTGGTCGGCGCGCGGCTTCGGAGCCTCGACCGGCGAGATCGGCCTCAACGACCCGGATCACGAGGTCGCGGACGTCTCCCGCCTGATCGACTGGCTGGCCCAGCGCCCCGAGGTGCGCCTCGACAAGACCGGCGACCCGCGGGTCGGGCTGGCCGGCGCCTCCTACGGCGGCGCGATCTCGCTGCTCGCGGCCGGACACGACGACCGGGTCGACGCCATCGCGCCGCGGATGACCTACTGGAACCTGGCCGACGCGCTGTTCCCGGACGGGGTCTTCAAGAAGCTCTGGGCGGGGGTCTTCTTCGGCTCCGGCTCGCCCGAGGGCGGCTGTGGCCGCTTCGCAGCGGAGCTGTGCGAGATGTACGAGCGTGTGGCCGTGAGCGGCAAGCCGGACGCGGCCGCACGTGAACTGCTCGAAGCCCGCAGCCCGTCCGCGGTCGGTGACCGGATCGAGGTGCCCGCGCTGATCGCCCAGGGCCAGTCCGACTCCCTCTTCCCGCTCGGCCAGGCGGACGCCATGGCCGAGGCGATCCGGGCCAACGGTGCGCCCGTCTCCGTCGACTGGTTCGCGGGCGGACACGACGGCGGCGACCTGGAGACGGCCCGCCTCGACGCCCGTACGACGGCCTGGTTCGACCGCCATCTGAAGCGCGGCAAGGGCGTGGAGGCAGGACCGGCCTTCCGCATCAGCAGGGCCGGAGGGATGGACTCCACTGACGGCACCCTCCAGACGCGGGGCGCCACCGGCACCGCCTACCCCGGGCTGAACAGTGGTGCCCGCACGGTCGCCCTCGACACCGCGGCGAAGCCCTTCGAGAACCCGCCGGGCGCCGGACCGCCCTCGATCTCCGCCGTTCCCAGCCTGGGCAGCGGCCTCTCCCGGCTGTCCTCCCTCGGTGTCGGCGGGCTGAACATCGACTTCCCCGGACAGCACGCCCGCTTCGACTCCGAGCCGCTGAAGAGTTCCCTGCGCATCACGGGCTCACCCACGGTCAAGGCGCGGGTGAAGTCCGACGGTGCCGGCAGCTCCGACGGGGCCGTGCTTTTCGCGAAGGTGTACGACGTCGGGCCGGACGGAAGCCGGACCCTGCCCTCCCAGCTCGTCGCTCCCGTCAGGGTCGCCGACGCCCGGAAGGGCCGCACCGTGGAACTCCGCCTGCCCGCCGTGGACTACGAGATCGAGGCGGGCCACCGGTTGCAGCTCGTCCTCGCCGCCACCGACCTCGGCTATGCGTCCCCGGCCGAACCGAGCTCGTACACCGCGTCGCTGGAGAGCGGACTGAGCGTTCCCACCGCTGACGGTGTCAGCACCGAAACCGCCCCGCTGCCCGCCTGGGTCTGGGGTCTTCCGCTGGCCGGTGCCGTCGCCGCGGTCCTGCTGGTGTACGGCAGGCGCCGCACCCCGGCCCGGGCCCCGGCCCCGGCTCGCGATCCGAAGCTGACCGAAGTGCCGCTGGAGATCACCGGGCTGACGAAGCGCTACGGGAAGTCCGCCGGCAGATATGCCGTTCGCGACCTGTCCTTCCGCGTCGAGAAGGGACAGGTGCTCGGTCTCCTCGGCCCGAACGGCGCGGGCAAGACCACCGCGCTCCGCATGCTGATGGGCCTGGTCGAACCCGACGAGGGCGGGATCAGGATCTACGGCCATGCCGTACGGCCCGGCGCGCCGGTGCTCTCCCGGGTGGGCGCCTTTGTCGAGGGCCCGGGTTTCCTGCCGCACCTGTCCGGGCGGACCAACCTTGAGCTGTACTGGGCCGCGACCGGCCGTCCCGCGAGCGACGCCCACATCGAGGAAGCCCTGGAGATCGCCGGCCTCGGAGACGCGATCCAACGCGCCGTACGCACTTACTCCCAGGGCATGCGGCAGCGACTGGCCATCGCCCAGGCCATGCTCGGCCTGCCCGATCTGCTCATCCTCGACGAGCCGACCAACGGACTCGATCCGCCGCAGATCCGCGAGATGCGCGAGGTCGTGATCCGGTACGCGGCCGAGGGCCGCACCGTGATCGTCTCCTCCCACCTCCTGGCCGAGGTCGAGCAGACCTGCACACACCTTGTCGTCATGGACCGCGGCCGACTGGTGCGGGCGGACACGGTCACGGAGATCACCGGCTCCGGCGAGACGCTGCTCGTCGGCATCGACGGCCCGCCTCTGTCGGACGCGGTGGTGGGCAAGGTGTCAGGACTGCCGGGCGTCAGCTCCGCCGTACGGACCGACGAGGGCTTGCTCGTACGGCTGGATGGCGCTAGCCCGTCCCAATTGCTCGCGGAACTCGTCGGGATGGAGATACCGGTGAATGGCCTCGGCCCGCACCGCCGCCTGGAGGACGCCTTCCTCACCCTCATCGAAGGAGAGACCTCGTGACCGCCCAGTCGGAGACCGCGTCCGGCTACCGGCCGGGACACACCCTCCCCTTCCGGGTGGAGGCCGTACGTCAGCTGCGACGCCGTCGCACGACGGTGGTGGCCGTGATCCTCACCGTCCTTCCCTTCGTCCTGGTCGCGGCCTTCGCGATCGGTGGGGGCAGCGGTGGGGGCGGCGGTGACGGCGGCGGTGCGGGCCAGGAGCAACGGATCGACCTGATGGACACCGCCACCGCGTCCGGACTCAACTTCGCCACTTCGGCGCTGTTCCTCTCCGCCGGATTCCTGCTGGTCATCCCGGTGGCACTGTTCTTCGGAGACACCGTCGCCTCGGAGGCGGGGTGGTCGTCGCTGCGCTATCTGCTGGCCGCGCCCGTGCCACGTGCGCGCTTGCTGTGGAGCAAGCTGGTGGTGGCGCTGACCTTCAGCCTGGCCGCGATCGTGCTGCTGCCCGCCCTCTCCCTGGCCGTCGGCGCGGTCGCCTACGGGTGGCACCCGCTGCAGAGCCCGACGGGCAGCTCGATTCCCGCCACCGACGCCCTGTTCAGGCTGGCCCTCGCCGTCGCATACGTCTTCGTCGGCCAACTCGTCACGGCAGGGCTGGCGTTCTGGCTCTCCACCATCACCGATGCGCCGCTGGGTGCGGTCGGCGGAGCGGTCGGGCTGACCATCGTCGGGAATCTGCTGGACGCGGTCGAAGCCCTCGGCTCCTGGCGGGAGTTCCTGCCGGCGCACTGGCAGTACGCGTGGGCGGACGCGATACAGCCCCAGCTGGAGTGGACGGGGATGATCAAGGGCGCTTCCGTCTCGGTCTCCTTTGCGCTGGTGCTGTTCGCCCTCGCGTTCCGGGGGTTCGGACGGAAAGACGTGGTTTCCTGATCCACCCGGAGCCACCCTGATCCACCCGGGGAACGGCACCGACCGCCGCACCGAACCGGATTCGAGCCTTCGCGTCGTTGGAAACGGTGTCTGAACACTTGGACAACCCGCCGACTGGCTTCCGTCGCCCTCATACGCTGCGGGCCGTGGGTGAGAGAGCAGCCTCGGACGGCAGCCGGCGGGCCAGGATCCGGGCCCGAGTCCGGGACAGGTTTCCGGCCGTGGTGCGGGCCGTGCCGTGGGTGACCACCGGACTGGCCGCCGTGCTGGTGCTGTTCGGCCTGCTCCTGCCGAACTCGCTCGACCGCCTCACGCTCGGCACGCTCGTACGCATGCCCGTGGAGGCGATATACCTTGCCGCTCTGCTGCTCGTCCTGCCGCCGAGGGCGGGCCGGCTGGTGTCTCTGGCAGCCGGGGTGAGCCTCGGACTGCTGACCGTCCTGCGGTTCATCGACATGGGCTTCTACTCGGTTCTCGACCGGCCCTTCGACCCGGTGCTCGACTGGATCCTGTTCGACGACGCCGAGGAGTTCCTCCGGACGACGGTGGGCCGGGCCGGTGCGGTGGCCGTCGCGGCCGGCATCGTGATCCTGGTTCTCCTGCTGCTCGTTCTGATGACTCTGGCAGTCCGCCGGCTGAGCGGCCTCGTGGTACGGCACAGCGTCGTAGCGACCCGCACCACCCTGGTTCTCGGGGCGGCCTGGATCACGATCTCGTCGCTGGGCCTGCAGGCCGTCGACGGCATACCGTTCGCCTCCAAGGCCACCTCCAGGCTCGTACAGGAACGTGTGATGCTGCTGAGGAAGGGGCTGAACGACGGGCAGGCGTTCGCAGAGCAGGCCGCGGTCGACGACTTCCGCGACACCCCGCCGGACAGGCTGCTGACCGGGCTGCGGGGCAAGGACGTCATCTTCGCCTTCATCGAGAGCTATGGCCGCGGTGCCGTCGAGGATCCGGAGATGGCGCCCCAGGTCGGCGCGGTGCTCGAGAACCAGAACGACCGGCTGCGCGAGGCCGGATTCTCGTCCCGGAGCGGCTGGCTCACCTCGCCGACGACGGGCGCAGGCAGCTGGCTGGCCCACTCCACGCTCATGTCGGGGTTGTGGATCGACAACAACCAGCGCTACCGCACCGCCACCGCGAGCGACCGCTTCACCCTCACCGGCGCCTTCCAGCGCTCCAAGGCATGGCGGACGGTCGGCATGATGCCCGGCGTCCGGCGCTCCTGGCCGGAGGGGCAGTTCTACCACTTCGACAGGATCTACGACTCCCGTGAAATGGGCTACAGGGGCCCGATGTTCAGCTGGTCGCCCGTGCCCGACCAGTACACGATGCAGGCCTTCGAACGCCTGGAGAACGGCAAGAAGGACCGCAAGCCGTTGATGACGACCGCCATCCTCGCCACCAGCCACAACCCCTGGGCGCCCCTGCCCACGACGGTCGGCTGGGACGAGATCGGTGACGGATCGGTCTACCGCGCACAGAAGAAGGCAGGCAAGGACCCCAAGGAGGTGTGGAAGGACCCGGACCAGGTGCGCACGGAGTACCGGCGTTCCGTCGAGTACTCGATACGCAGCCTCACCGACTACGTGGCGAAGTACGGCGACAAGGACACCGTGCTCGTCTTCCTCGGCGACCACCAGCCCGTACCCACGGTCGTCGGCAACGACGCCAGCCGCGACGTTCCGATCACGGTCGCCGCGCAGGATCCGAAGGTGATGGACCGGATATCCGACTGGGGCTGGGAGGACGGCCTGAAGCCCGGCAAGGAGGCGCCGGTCTGGCGGATGGACAGCTTCCGCGACCGCTTCATGACCGCCTACGGTCCCAAGTCCCGGTGAACACCGCCCACATGTGCGCGGGGGCGTCCCGGATCGCTTCGTCGCCGCGGAGGCGCACGCAGGGTGCGGCGACTCCGGCCGCTCAGATGTCGCGGAACGTCTCGATCTGCGCGCCCACTTCGTTGAGCCGCTCGGCGAGATCCTCGTAACCGCGGTTGATCACATAGACGTTGCGCAGCACGGACGTGCCCTCCGCCGCCAGCATCCCCAGCAGCACCACGACCGCGGGCCGCAGCGCCGGCGGGCACATCATCTCCGCGGCGCGCCAGCGCGTCGGGCCCTCAACCAGCACCCGGTGCGGGTCGAGGAGTTGGAGGCGCCCGCCGAGGCGGTTGAGGTCGGTGAGGTAGATGGCGCGGTTGTCGTAGACCCAGTCGTGGATGAGGGTCTGCCCCTCGGCGACCGCGGCGATCGCGGCGAAGAAGGGGACGTTGTCGATGTTGATGCCCGGGAACGGCATCGGGTGGATCTTGTCCGCCGGTGCCTCCAGCTTGGAGGGCCGCACCGTCAGGTCGACCAGGCGCGTACGGCCGTTGTCCGCCGCATACTCCGGGCTGCGGTCGGTGTCGAGGCCCATCTCCTCCAGTACCGCGAGCTCGATCTCCAGGAACTCCACCGGCACCCTGCACACGGTCAGTTCGGAACCGGTGACGACCGCGGCCGCCAGCAGGCTCATCGCCTCCACCGGGTCCTCGGAGGGGGAGTAGTCGACGTCGACGTCGATCTCGGGAATGCCGTGCACGGTCAGCGTGGTCGTGCCGACGCCCTCGACCTTGACGCCGAGCTGCTCCAGGAAGAAGCACAGGTCCTGGACCATGTAGTTGGAGGAGGCGTTACGGATCACGGTCACGCCGTCGTGCCGCGCGGCGGCCAGCAGCGCGTTCTCGGTGACGGTGTCGCCTCGCTCGGTCAGCACGATGGGGCCGCCGGGAGTGACGGAGCTCTCTACCACGGCGTGGTAGAGGCCTTCGGTCGCCGTGATCTCCAGCCCGAAGCGGCGCAGGGCGATCATGTGCGGCTGCACGGTGCGCGTGCCGAGGTCGCAGCCGCCCGCGTACGGAATGCGGAACTGCTCCATCCTGTGCAGCAGCGGACCGAGGAACATGATGATGCTTCGCGTGCGGCGGGCGGCGTCCGCGTCGATGGCTTCCAGGTCCAGCTCCGCCGGTGGCACGATCTCCAGATCCGCGCCGTCGTTGATCCAGCGGGCGCGCACGCCGATGGACGAGAGCACCTCCAGGATGCGGAAGACCTCTTCGATACGGGCAACCCGGCGCAGCACCGTACGCCCGGAGTTGAGCAGCGAGGCGCACAGCAGGGCGACGCACGCGTTCTTGCTCGTCTTTACGTCGATGCTCCCGGACAGGCGGCGCCCGCCGACGACGCGCAGATGCATCGGGCCCGAGTAGCCGAGGGAGACGATCTCACTGTCGAGGGCCTCGGAGATGCGCGCGATCATCTCAAGACTGATGTTCTGGTTGCCCCGCTCGATGCGGTTCACCGCGCTCTGGCTCGTACCCAGGGCCTCTGCGAGTTTCACTTGTGTCCAGCCCCGGTGCTGACGGGCGTCGCGGATGAGTTGCCCGATGCGGGCCAGGTAGTCATCAGTCATAGCCATCAGAATATCTCACATGTGAGATGACTTCGCATCGAGGGTGTGTCCGTGCAGTGTGCATGCGCGTCCCCGTGGGGGAATGCCCGAGGAAATCCGCACCCGGGTACGGGCGCGTCGCGGCGCATGGCCGCGTGGCGGGGTGCGCATGGCCGTGCCGGACCTGCCGGCTGGACGCCGTTGCTCGCTCGCGGGGCGCCGGGCTCTGGTCAGCCGGCCGATTCTCTGACTATGGTCAGAGAATGGACGCTGGACAGATCGACCAGGTACGGCGGTTCAACCGCACCGTCACCGAGCGCGTGGGCGCGCTCCACGATCACTTCCTCGGCCGTGACCGGCCCATCGGCGAGGCCAGGCTGCTCTGGGAGATCGGTGAGGCAGGCCAGGAGGTTCGCCGGCTGCGCGAGCGCCTGGGGCTCGACTCCGGTTACATCAGCCGGCTGCTGCGGTCCCTGGCCGCCGCCGGTCTGGTGACGGTGGAGCCGCAGCCCGGCGACAGGCGGGTGCGCACCGTCCGGCTCACCGGTGCGGGGCGCGCCGAACGCGCCATGCTCGACGACCGCAGCGACGGGCTGGCCGGGTCCCTGCTGCAGCCGCTCAACACCGCTCAGCGGGCCCGCCTGGTCGCCGCCATGGGCGAGGTCGACCGGCTGCTGACCGCCGCGACGGTCACCCTGGACGCGGTCGACCCCGACCACGCCGACGCCCGGCACTGCCTGCGGTCCTACTTCACCGAGCTTCAGGAGCGCTTCGAGACGGGTTTCGACCCCGCGCGGAGCCTGTTGCCCGACGCCGGCGAACTCCGGCCCCCGTACGGGCTGTTCCTCGTCGCGCGGCTGCACGGCGAGCCGGTCGGCTGCGCCGGACTGAAACTGCCGCCGGGCGCCCCGGCCGAGGTCAAACGCATGTGGGTCGCGCCGGACGCCCGGCGCCTCGGCCTCGGCCGCCGCTTCCTGTCCGAGCTCGAGGAGCGGGCCGTACGGCACGGCCGCGACGTACTGCGTCTGGACACCAACAAGACGCTCAGCGCCGCGAAGGGCCTGTATGAGGCGTGCGGCTTCCGGGAAGTCCCCGCCTTCAACGACGAGCCGTACGCCCACCACTGGTTCGAGAAGCGGATCAGCGAACCGCCGCCGGCGTAAGAGCCCCGCGTGGGGCGGGCGGGGTGGACAGAGCGGACGGCGGGGACGGTCCGCCCACCGTGAGTCGGCGTCACCGTCGGCAGAAGACGGTGCGCACCCCCCATGACCCGGCGGCTGTCGTGTATTAGGGTTATCTCGACATCGAGATAACTTGTTGAGCGTGCGCACAGAAACGCGCACACACGACCGCAGCTGAGTAAGGCTTGCCGGCCAGGGCCCAAGCCTCGCCCGCTGGGGGCTCTCCGGCCGCAGGGCCCGGGGACGGATGCCAAAGACGCACTGAAGGAGACTGTCGTGTCGGCGAACAGCTTCGACGCCCGCAGCATGCTGCAGGTGGGCGACGAGTCGTACGAGATCTTCAGGCTGGACAAGGTGGAGGGCTCCGCCCGCCTCCCGTACAGCCTGAAGGTGCTGCTGGAGAACCTCCTCCGCACCGAGGACGGCGCTAACATCACCGCCGACCACATCCGGGCCGTGGGCAGCTGGGATCCGAACGCCCAGCCCAGCCAGGAGATCCAGTTCACGCCCGCCCGCGTGATCATGCAGGACTTCACGGGCGTGCCCTGCGTCGTGGACCTGGCGACCATGCGCGAGGCCGTCAAGGAGCTGGGCGGCGACGCGGACCGCATCAACCCCCTCGCCCCCGCCGAGCTGGTCATCGACCACTCCGTGATCGCCGACAAGTTCGGCACGGCGAACGCCTTCGCGCAGAACGTCGAGCTGGAGTACGGCCGCAACCGCGAGCGCTACCAGTTCCTGCGCTGGGGCCAGACCGCCTTCGACGAGTTCAAGGTCGTACCGCCCGGCACCGGAATCGTCCACCAGGTCAACATCGAGCACCTCGCCCGTACGGTCATGGTGCGCGGTGGCCAGGCCTACCCGGACACCCTCGTGGGCACCGACTCGCACACCACCATGGTCAACGGCCTGGGTGTGCTCGGCTGGGGCGTCGGCGGCATCGAGGCGGAGGCCGCCATGCTCGGCCAGCCGGTGTCGATGCTGATCCCGCGCGTGGTCGGCTTCAAGCTGACCGGCTCGCTGCCGACGGGCACCACCGCCACCGACCTGGTCCTCACGATCACCGAGATGCTGCGCAAGCACGGCGTCGTCGGGAAGTTCGTGGAGTTCTACGGCGAGGGCGTCGGTGCGGTGCCGCTCGCCAACCGCGCGACCATCGGCAACATGTCGCCGGAGTTCGGCTCCACCGCGGCGATCTTCCCGATCGACGGGGAGACCATCAACTACCTGAGGCTGACCGGCCGTTCGCAGGAACAGCTCCAGCTCGTCGAGGCGTACGCCAAGGCACAGGGCATGTGGCACGACGCCGCCCACGAGCCGGAGTACAGCGAGTACCTGGAGCTGGACCTGGCCACCGTGGTGCCGTCCATCGCCGGCCCGAAGCGCCCGCAGGACCGCATCGCGCTCGCCGACGCCAAGCGGCAGTTCCTCGCGGATCTGCCCGACTACGTCTCGGACGCCCAGCCGGCCGCGGCCCCGCAGGCTCCGTCCTCGAACGCCTCGGACTCGCCTGTCGACGAGGCGAGCTCGGAGTCCTTCCCGGCCAGCGACGCACCGGCCTACGGTCACGCCGAGAACGGCGCCGGCAGCCCGCAGCACGCCGCCATCGGTTCGCAGCCGGACGACGGGCCCACCAAGCTCGTCAAGGTCACGGGCCCCGACGGCAACCCGTACGAGATCGACCACGGTGCCGTCGCCGTCGCGGCGATCACCTCCTGCACCAACACCTCCAACCCGTACGTCATGGTGGGCGCCGCGCTGGTGGCCAAGAAGGCGGTGGAGAAGGGCCTCACGCGCAAGCCGTGGGTCAAGACCACCCTGGCTCCCGGCTCCCAGGTCGTTATGGACTACTACGACCGGGCCGGGCTCACCCCGTACCTGGACAAGCTCGGGTTCAACCTCGTCGGCTACGGCTGCACGACCTGCATCGGCAACTCCGGTCCGCTGCCGGAGGAGATCTCGCAGGCGGTCAACGACAACGACCTCGCGGTCGTATCCGTGCTCTCCGGCAACCGGAACTTCGAGGGCCGGATCAACCCCGACGTGAAGATGAACTACCTCGCGTCCCCGCCCCTGGTCGTCGCCTACGCCATCGCCGGCTCGATGAAGACGGACATCACCACGGAGCCGCTCGGCACCGACCAGGACGGCAACCCGGTGCACCTCGCCGATCTGTGGCCCTCCGAGCAGGAGGTCGAGGAGGTCGTCGCGTCCTGCATCGGCCAGGAGATGTTCACCAAGGACTACGCGGACGTCTTCGCCGGCGACGCCCAGTGGCAGTCGCTGCCGGTGCCGACCGGCAACACCTTCGAGTGGGACCCGCAGTCCACCTACGTGCGCAAGCCCCCGTACTTCGACGGCATGGGCACCGAGCCCTCCCCGGTCGAGGACATCTCGGGCGCACGCGTGCTGGCCAAGCTGGGCGACTCCGTCACCACCGACCACATCTCGCCGGCGGGCGCGATCAAGGCCGACACCCCCGCGGGGCAGTACCTGAGGGAGCACGGCGTCGAGCGCCGCGACTTCAACAGCTACGGCTCGCGGCGCGGCAACCACGAGGTGATGATCCGCGGGACGTTCGCCAACATCCGGCTGCGCAACCAGATCGCCGAGGGAACCGAAGGTGGCTACACCCGCGACTTCACCCAGCCCGACGCCCCCGTCTCCTTCATCTACGACGCCTCGCAGAACTATCAGTCGCAGGGCATCCCGCTCGTCATCCTCGCGGGCAAGGAGTACGGCTCCGGCTCGTCCCGCGACTGGGCGGCCAAGGGCACGGCGCTGCTGGGCGTGAAGGCCGTCATCGCCGAGTCGTACGAGCGCATCCACCGCTCGAACCTGATCGGTATGGGTGTGCTGCCGCTGCAGTTCCCCGAGGGGCAGAGCGCCGAGTCGCTGGGGCTGAGCGGTGAGGAGACCTTCTCCTTCTCGGGGATCACCGCGCTCAACGACGGCGGTACGCCAGCGACGGTCCGGGTCTCCACGGAGACCGGCGTCGCCTTCGACGCCACCGTCCGCATCGACACCCCTGGTGAGGCCGACTACTACCGCAACGGCGGGATCATGCAGTACGTGCTGCGCTCGCTTCTTCGCAAGTAGCTCCGCAAGCAGCACCGCACCGGCCCGGGCGACGGGCGGGCACCGCAGTGAGGAAGGGCGGGCGCCGGGATTCAGCTCCCGGCGCCCGCCTCCTCGTGTTCCCTCCCCCAGAGCCTTCGGCCTGGGAGGGGGTCCCCTGGGGGTACCTCCCAGGCCGGAGGCGCTGGGGGAGGAGCGAGGGGGAGGACCCCCAGGCGCGCGGCCTTCCCGCCGGCCAGAAATCCGCCAGGTCTCAACTCGGGAAAGACTCACCAAACGGGTTGCTTTGATCTTGCCCTGTTGACGCCAAGTGGACTATACCTGTCGGCACCTCACTAGGGCCCGTACGCGCGGCGCTCCTGGCGGTAGCGAGAAACGTACAACTCAGCGTCAACTGACCCGCGGTGTCGGGCCCTTCGCCGGTGGGCGAGTCGTGGGGAGACCGGAACACCGCCTGAGTCCTGGAGAAGGCGAGGACTTGAGCATGGGATCCAACCACGTCAACCGCCGTGACCTGATCAAGCGATCCGCCGCGGTCGGCCTGGTCGCCGCGCCCGGCATGAGCATGCTGAGCGCCTGCGCCAGCGGCGGCGGCGAGAACGACGACAAGGTCGAGAAGGGCAAGAAGACCAAGGACAACCCGCTGGCGGTCAACAAGGACGCCAAGGTCGAGGTCGTGATCTTCAACGGTGGCTACGGCGACCAGTACGCCCTGGACAACCACAAGATCTACGAGAAGAACTTCGGCAAGGTCAGCCACTCCAAGACCCAGAAGATCCGCACGAAGATGCAGCCGCGGATGGTGAAGGGCAACCCGCCGGACGTGATCAACAACTCCGGCGCCGAGAACATGGACGTCGCCAGCCTCATCGAGAAGGACCAGGTCGCGGACCTCCAGCCGCTGCTGGACGCGCCCTCCCTCTACGACCCCTCGAAGAAGGTCAGCGAGACCCTGCTGCCCGGAACCCTGGAGAAGGGCCGCTTCGGCAGCGACAAGGTCTACCAGCTCAACTACTCCTTCACCGTCTACGGCGTCTGGTACTCCAAGACGAACCTGGAGAAGCTCGACCTGGAGTACCCGAAGACCTGGGACGAGATGCTCGCCGCCTGCGCCAAGGCGAAGAAGGAGGGCATAGCGGGCTGGACGTACGCGGGCAAGCACCCGTACTACTTCGCCTTCAGCCTCTACCCCTTCATCGCCAAGATCGGCGGCCAGGACGTCATCAAGGCGATCGACAACCTGGAGCCCAACGCCTGGAAGCACGACGCCGTGAAGAAGGCCTTCGAGGCCTACCACGAGCTCTACGCCAAGGGCTACATCCTCAAGGGCACCCCGGGCATCGACCACATCCAGTCCCAGACGCAGTGGACCAAGGGCAAGGCGCTGTTCCTCCCGAACGGCTCCTGGGTCGAGAACGAGGCCAAGGGCACCACGCCCAAGGACTTCGAGATGACGGTGGCTCCGCCCTCCAGCCTCGACAAGTCCGACGCCATGCCCTTCGAGACGATCTGGGCGGAGGCGAGCGAGCCGTTCATGGTGCCCGCGCAGGCCAAGAACGTCGAGGGCGGCATGGAGTGGCTGCGCACCATGATGGGCAAGCAGTCCACGCAGAACTTCAGCAAGCAGGTCTCCGCTCTCACCTGTGTCGACGGCGCCTCCGACGGGCTGGACCTGCAGTCCGGTCTCGCCTCCGCGCAGCAGGTCCTCAAGGAGGCCGGGGACGAGAACCGGGTGGGCCCGCGCATCCGCGACTGGTACCTGGAGCTGGACAAGGACAAGATCGGTGGCGCACTCGCTTCGATGATGTCCGGCGACATCGAGCCGGCCGAGGCCATGAAGCGCTGCCAGAAGGCGGCCGACGAGGTGGCCAAGGACGACTCGGTCAAGAAGTACAAGCGCTGACAGGGAGGGTTCACAGCAGCGCGGTACGGGATCCATCGGTCGACTGGTGAGTATGGAGCGGGGCGGAATGGCGAACGACGTCCGGACAGTGGACAAGACCACCACTGGTTCAGGATCGGACAGAGGCGCCGGGGGACCGGCGCGCAGCGGAGCGGGACCCCTCGCTCTCGCGTTCCTCCTGCCGCCCCGCTTCACACCGGAGAAGGTGCGCAACGACCGGCGCTACCGGACCCTGGACAAGTACCGGTTCGTCTGCTGGTTCCTGCTCCTGCCACTGGTGATCTACGCGATCTTCGTCGTATCGCCCTTCTTCCAGGCGTTCTACTACTCGCTGACCGACTGGACGGGCTTCAGCAGCGACTTCGCGTTCGTCGGAGCCGACAACTACAGCCGTCTGCTTGAGGATTCGACGTTCTGGGCCTCGATGCAGCACAGCCTGCTGCTGCTCGTGGTCGCACCGCTGGTGACGCTGGGCCTCGGGCTCTTCTTCGCCTTCATGCTCCAGGCGGGAGGGCGTTCCAAGAAGAACGAGGCCGTTTCGGGCGTACGCGGCGCGAAGCTGTACAAGAACGTGTACTTCTTCCCGCAGGTGCTCTCCGTGGCGATCATCGGTGTCGTCTGGGGCGCGATGTACGACCCCATCACCGGGCCGATCAACGAGGTGCTGCGCCTGGCCGGCCTGGACTTCCTCACGCGCTCCTGGCTCGCCGACCCCAAATTCGCGCTGTCGTGCGTGCTGTTCGTGCTGTGCTGGATGTTCATCGGTTTCTACGTGGTGCTCTTCTCGGCCGCGATGGGCGCGATCCCCAAGGACATCTACGAGGCGGCGCTGCTGGACGGCGCGAGCCGTCCCGCCACGTTCTTCCGCGTCACGCTGCCGCTGATCTGGGACACGGTGCAGACCGGCTGGATCTACATGGGCATCCAGGCGCTGGACTCCTTCGCGATCGTGCACATCATGACCATCAACCGAGGTGGCCCGGGGGAGTCGACGCTGGTCACACCGGTCTACCTGTACAAGAAGGCATTCGACTCCGGGCAGGCCGGTTACGCCACCGCCATCGGCGTCGTACTGCTGCTCGTGACCATGGTGTTCGCGGCGATCATGATGCTGCTGAACCGCCGCGACCGGATCGAGTACTGAGAATGAGCGGGGAGACTTCAGCGATGAGCGCAACCCAGCCCGCCGAGAAGGCCGAGGCTTCCCAGCCGGCCGCGGGCGCCGCGGCACAGGCGCCGAGGGAGCCGAAGGGGCCGGGCACCGAAGGGGGCACGCTCAACGTCTTCGCCAACTCCTTTCTCGTGCTGTGGGTCGTCATGGCCGCCGGTCCGCTGGTGTGGGTCATGGTCAACTCGCTGCGGGATTCGAGCAGCATTCAGGGCGAGCCCTTCGGGCTGCCCACCGCGCTGAGTTTCGAGAACTTCGCCAACGCCTGGTCCGACGCGAACATCGGCAACTTCGCGCTCAACTCGCTGATCGTCCTTGCCGGTTCGCTGCCCGGCACGATGCTTCTGGGCTCGATGGCCGCGTACGTGATCGCCCGCTTCACCTTCCCGGGCAACCGGTTCATCTATCTGCTCTTCGCCGGCGGCATGATGTTCCCCATCATCCTGGCCGTCGTGCCGCTGTTCTTCGTGATGGACAACTTCGGCCTGCTGGACACCAGGCAGGGGCTGATCCTCGCGTACATCGCCTATTCGCTGCCGTTCACGACGTTCTTCATGACGGCGTTCTTCCGCACACTGCCCGGCAGCATCGCCGAAGCGGCGACCATCGACGGCGCCTCGCACGTGCGGACGTTCTTCCAGATCATGCTGCCGATGGCCAAGCCCGGTCTGATCAGCATCGGCATCTTCAACTTCCTCGGCCAGTGGAACCAGTACTTCCTGCCCCTCGCGCTGAACTCGGAGCACGGGGACCAGGCGCTGCTGACCCAGGGTCTCGCCGAACTCTCCGTCAACCAGGGCTACGAAGGCGACTGGGGTGCCCTCTTCGCGGGGCTGACCATCGCGATGGTGCCGATCCTCGTCGTCTACATGGTCTTCCAGCGTCAGGTGCAGGAGGGCCTCACCGCCGGCGCCGTCAAGTGATCCGCCCGGAGCGGGCGGTACGCGGACGGAACGGGACCTCGCGGACCGGGCCGTACGCGGGAGAGGGCTGACCGCTCACACTCCGTAGAATGTCACGCATGTGAGCACCCACTGCGTTCAAGGTCTTGACGGGGGAGAACCGCTCGGGCTCTGCTTGGAGTTCAGGTGTTGGAGACATGCCGTTCCCCGAAGACGCGGTACGGCGCACGGTCCGATGGCCGCGCCGGCCGTCGAGGCGGGAGTGGATCAGTGGTGGAGACTCCGGGGTCGCAGTCCTCGCTGCACCGGGCGAACCTTGAACGGGTCGTACGGGCGGTACGCATGGCGGGCTCGCTCACCCAGGCGGAGATCGCCCGGACCACGGGGCTGTCCGCGGCGACCGTCTCCAACATCGTCCGGGAGCTCAAGGAGAGCGGGACCGTCCAGGTCACGCCCACTTCGGCGGGTGGCCGCAGGGCGCGCGCCGTGTCGCTCAGCGGCGACGCGGGCGCCGTCGTCGGCGTCGACTTCGGGCACTCGCATCTGCGCGTCGCGGTCGGCAATCTGGCACATCAGGTGCTGGCCGAGGAGTCCGAGCCGATCGACGTCGACGCCTCCGCCGACGAGGGCTTCGACCGGGCCGAACAGCTCGTGCACCGGCTCATCGCGGCCACCGGCATCAGCCGCGAGAAGCTGATCGGCGTCGGTCTGGGCGTTCCGGGGCCCATCGACGTGGTCACCGGCGAGCTGGGCTCGACCTCCATCCTTCCCGGCTGGACCGGCACCCACCCGCGCGAGGAGCTGGCCGCACGGCTGGGAGTGCCCGTACACGTCGACAACGACGCCAACCTCGGCGCCCTGGGCGAGCAGGTGTGGGGCAACGGGCGCGGCGCGAGCGACCTGGCGTACATCAAGGTCGCCAGCGGCGTCGGCGCCGGGCTCGTGATCAACGGCCAGATCTACCGGGGCCCGGGCGGCACCGCGGGCGAGATCGGCCACATCACGCTCGACGAATCGGGCCCGGTCTGCCGCTGCGGCAACCGCGGCTGCCTTGAAACCTTCACGGCGGCCCGCTACGTACTGCCACTGCTGCACTCCAGCCACGGCACCGATCTGACGATGGCGCGCGTCGTCCAGCTCGCGCGGGAGGGCGACCCGGGCTGCCGGCGGGTCGTCGGCGACCTCGGCCGCCACATCGGCAGCGGCGTCGCCAATCTCTGCAATCTGCTCAACCCCAGCCGGGTCGTGCTGGGCGGCGACCTCGCGGAGGCCGGTGACGTGGTGCTCGGCCCGGTGCGCGACTCGGTGGCGCGGTACGCGATCCCCAGTGCCGCACGCCAGTTGACGGTGGTGCCCGGCACCCTGGGAGGACGCGCCGAGGTTCTGGGCGCGCTGGCGCTGGTGCTGAGCGAGATGGGCGACGCGACGCTGCTGGAGCCCTCCGCCTCTTCCCCCGCGAGCACGGCCGCGGGCACCGTGGACGGTGTGGGCAGGGCGCCGGTGGGTGCCGTGGCGGCATCCGTCTGACGGACGGACCGCCGGGCGGAAGCGGGTCGGCGGTTCGCCTCCGCTCCGGATCCGTTCAGGCACACAACGTGGCGTTTTGAGTTCATACAGATAACGGATGGCATCGTTGCCGTCTCGTTAATGATTTACTTCTTGACGCTTGCGTGACCTGGGAGTTGACTTCCGACCACCTCGGCCGCAACGACGCGGCCTCGTCAGGGAGGTTGGAACCCCATGAACGCAAAGGTGCGTCGCGTCGTCATCGGTACGGCTGCCATATCGATGGCCGTTTCGCTCGCAGCCTGCGGCAAGGCAGGCGGCGGCGACGGCGGCAGCGGTGGCGACAACAAGACCATCGGCCTGCTGCTTCCGGAGAACAAGACCACTCGCTACGAGACGTTCGACCGTCCGTACATGACCGACAAGATCAAGTCCCTCTGCAAGGACTGCAAGGTCAAGTACAACAACGCGAACCAGGACTCCGAGCTGCAGAAGAAGCAGTTCGACGCGCTCATCGCGCAGGGCGTCAAGACGATCATCCTGGACGCCGTCGACGCTCAGGCGACCAAGTCCTGGGTGGACCGCGCGGCGAAGAAGGACGTCAAGGTCGTCGCGTACGACCGCCTCGCCGAAGGCGACATCTCCGCCTACATCTCGTACGACAACTACCGGATCGGCGAGCTGCAGGGTCAGGGCCTCGTCGAGGCGCTGGGCGACAAGGCCAAGGACAGCAACGTCGTCATGATCAACGGTTCGCCCACGGACCCGAACGCGCCGCTCTTCAAGAAGGGCGCGCACAGCGTGCTCGACAAGAAGGTCAAGAAGGTCGTCTACGAGCAGGACATCCCGGACTGGTCGCCGGACGAGGCCAACAAGAAGATGGGCGCCGCGATCACCAAGCTCGGCAAGGACGGCTTCGAAGGCGTCTACGCGGCCAACGACGGCATGGCCGGCGGTGTCTCCACCGCGATGAAGAAGGCCGGCGTCAAGGACGTGCCGCTGGGCGGCCAGGACGCCGAACTCGCCGGGCTGCAGCGGATCATCAAGGGTGACCAGACGCTGACGATCTACAAGGCGATCAAGCCGCAGGCGGAGACCACCGCAGAGATCGCGGTGGCCCTGCTCCAGGGCAAGAAGATCGACGAGTTCACCCCGAAGAAGATCGACAGCAAGAGCAAGAAGAACGTTCCCGCTCAGCTCTACGACGCCAAGATCGTGACCAAGGACAACATCAAGGACACGATCATCAAGGACAAGGTCTACGAGGTCGGCCAGATCTGCACCCCGCAGTTCGAGAAGGCCTGCGAGGCCGCCGGTCTGAAGTGACCACCGGGGGCCGCGGCTTCCCCGCGGCCCCTCCCCTGTTCGAAGCGCAGGCCGCCGCCCCCGCCACGAGCGGGGGCGGCTCCTGACAGAAGATCGGAGTTGGCCCAGTGGCGAAGGAAACCGTGCTGGCGCTGCGCGGGATCTCCAAGCGGTTCGGTGCCGTCCAGGCACTCACCGACGTTGATCTGGAAGTACTGCCCGGCGAGGTGATCGCCCTCGTCGGCGACAACGGCGCCGGCAAATCGACCCTCGTCAAGACCATCGCGGGCGTACACCCCATCGACGAGGGCGGCATCGAGTGGGAGGGACGGCCGGTCACCATCAACCGGCCCCACGACGCCCAGGACCTCGGCATCGCCACCGTCTACCAGGACCTGGCGCTCTGCGACAACCTCGACGTCGTCGCCAACCTCTTCCTCGGAAGCGAGGCGCGCCACGCCTCGATCCTCGACGAGATCACGATGGAGAAGCGGGCGATGGAGCTGCTGGAGACGCTCTCCATCCGCATCCCCAGCGTCCGCATACCCGTCGCGTCGCTCTCCGGCGGTCAGCGGCAGGTCGTCGCGATCGCCCGCGCACTCATCGGCGACCCGAAGGTCGTCATCCTCGACGAACCGACCGCCGCACTCGGCGTCGAACAGACGGCACAGGTCCTCGACCTGGTCGAGCGGCTGCGGGAACGCGGCCTCGCCGTCATCCTCATCAGCCACAACATGGCGGACGTGCAGGCCGTCGCCGACCGTGTCGCGGTGCTGCGCCTCGGCCGCAACAACGGCGTCTTCGACGTGGCGACCACCTCCCACGAGGAGGTCATCGCCGCGATCACCGGCGCCTCCGACAACGCGGTGACCCGCCGCCAGGCCCGTACGGACAAGGAGGCGGCGCTGTGAGCGACACCGTCGACAAGGAACGCGGCTCCGAGGCCGCGGACCCGAAGGACGCGGCGCCCGCAGACGGCTCGGCCGGCGGTGCGGACCGCGCGGTCGACCCGCGGCTGCTCGTGCGTGAGCAAGGCTTCGCCGGCTATCTGACGGAGTTCACGCGAAAGGTACGCGGAGGCGAACTCGGTTCGCTTCCCGTCGTCCTCGGCCTGATCATCATCGCCGTCATCTTCCAGTCGCTGAATGACAGCTTCCTCTCCGCGGGCAGCGTCAGCGACATCAGCGTCTACATCGCCGGTACGGGCATCATGGCCACCGGCATCGTCTTCGTGCTGCTGCTCGGCGAGATCGACCTGTCGGTCGGCTCCGTCGCCGGCGTCGGTGCGGCCGTGTGGGCGGTGCTCAGCGTCACCCACGACGTCAACGACTGGCTGGCGGTCGTGATCGCCGTCGTCGCCGGTCTGTGCATCGGCGGACTGCACGGCTTCTTCTTCGCCAAGGTCGGAGTCCCCGCCTTCGTGGTCACGCTGGCCGGATTCCTCGGCTGGAGCGGTCTGCAGATCTGGCTGATGGGCTCCGAGGGCAGCATCAACACGCCCGACAGCAGCGTCGTCGAGGACCTGACCGGCTACTACTTCGAGGACATCGCCGCCGCCTACGGCCTGGCCCTCGTGGCCGTACTCGCCTACGCGGCCGCCCTGCTGGTGGACGCCAAGCGCCGCCGCGCCGCCCGTCTGCCGTCGCGGCCGGTGAGCGAGATCGCGGTGCGCGCCGTGGTGATGGCGGTGGTCGCCTTCGTCGCCGCGTACGTGCTCAACCAGTCGCGCGGACTGCCGCTGGCGCTCGTGCTGTTCCTGGCGGTGCTCGTCATCGCCGACTTCGGGGTGCGCCGTACGACGTACGGGCGGCAGATCTTCGCGGTCGGCGGCAACGCCGAGGCGGCACGCCGGGCAGGCATCAACGTGGAGTGGGTGCGCATAAGCGTCTTCGGCATCGCGGGCATGCTCGCGGCGTTCGGTGGCCTGTTCATCGCGAGCCTCTCCGGCGGCGCCACCAAGAGCCTCGGCGCCGGTAACACGCTGATGAACGTCATCGCCGCGGCCGTCATCGGCGGCACCAGCCTCTTCGGGGGACGCGGCAAGATCTGGTCGGCGCTGCTGGGCATCCTCGTCATCCAGTCCATCCAGCAGGGCCTGAACCTGCTCGGCATGGCGAGCGAGATCCAGTTCATGATCACGGGTGCGGTCCTGCTGGCCGCGGTGGTCATCGACTCCGTCTCCCGGCGTACGCAGAAGACCGCCGGGCGAACTTAGCGGCGCGTACGGCGCCGCAGCTTGAGCGGCAGGAGGCGGGGGCTCGCGATAGCCCCTGCCGCCTGCCGCTTCCGCCAGGGCTCCGGCCCTGAACCGCCCCTCCTGGGCCCGGGGCGGTGGGCCCCCACCGGGACTCCCCGCTGGGGGCCCGCGGCATGCGGCGGCGCTCCGCGCCGGGCCGCCCGAACCCGGCGGGCCCCGGGCAGATGGGGCGACTCCGGTTCGTCGCTCTCCTCACTCGGGGCGGCGGCCCAGCGCGCCGGCGACGCGCGAGCGAGCAACGAAGCTCGGCCGAGGGCACAGGGCACAGGACGAGAACCGCAGGCACCCGGCCATGCGTCTGCGTCGTCGGCTACCGCGCCCGACAGGGCGCCCCCGTTCCCCGGAACGGTGGCGTCCCGCGCGGTGTGCCGGACTTGCCTTCCGCCCCGCAAGTGAGCCTGGCCGCCCCGTACGCCACCGCCAGACGGGTGATCGATCTCGCACAGCCAGGAGTCCCCCGCTGCGGTAGGAACATTAGACTCGACGGATCGACACGGTTCGATCACGCTCGAAAGCAAGGAGGCACCGTGGATAAGGGGCCGCGCTCAGCGCGTCATCCCGGGTCGGGGGCGGTGGAGTTCCCCAAGGCGCAGCGCCGGGGAAGGTGGCAACTGCTGACCCGTATCGAGGAACCGCGCGACCTCGACCAGCTTTCACCGGAGCAGTTGGAGCAGCTGGCCGGAGAGGTGCGGTCGTTCCTCGTCGACTCAGTGTCGAAGACGGGCGGACATCTCGGCCCCAACCTGGGCGTGGTCGAGCTGACCATCGCCCTGCACCGGGTGTTCGACTCCCCGAAGGACAAGATCCTCTTCGACACCGGACACCAGTCCTACGTCCACAAGCTGCTGACCGGACGTCAGGACTTCACCAGGCTCAAGAGCAAGGGCGGCCTGTCGGGCTACCCCGCGCGTGCCGAGTCCGAGCACGACGTCATCGAGAACAGCCACGCCTCCACCGTCCTCGGCTGGGCCGACGGCCTGGCGAAGGCCAACGAGCTGCGCCGCAAGGACGACCACGTGGTGGCCGTCATCGGCGACGGCGCCCTGACCGGCGGCATGGCCTGGGAGGCGCTGAACAACATCGCCGCGGCCAAGGACCGTCCGCTCGTCATCGTCGTCAACGACAACGAGCGCAGCTACGCGCCGACCATCGGCGGCCTCGCCAACCACCTCGCCACGCTGCGCACGACCGACGGATACGAGCGTTTCCTGGCCCGCGGCAAGGAGGTCCTCAACCGCACACCCGTCGTGGGCAAACCCCTGTACGAGACCCTGCACGGCGCCAAGAAGGGCCTGAAGGACTTCATCGCCCCGCAGGGCATGTTCGAGGACCTCGGCCTGAAGTACGTCGGGCCCATCGACGGCCACGACCTCGCCGCCGTCGAGTCCGCACTGCAGCGCGCCAAGCGTTTCGGCGGCCCCGTGCTGGTCCACTGCCTGACGGAGAAGGGCCGCGGCTACCAGCCCGCCCTGGAGGACGAGGCGGACCAGTTCCACCAGGTCGGCATCATCCACCCCGACACGGGTCTGCCGGTGAAGTCCTCAGGCGCCGACTGGACTTCGGTCTTCGGCGAGGAGATGGTCAAGCTCGGCCGTGAGCGGGAGGACATCGTCGCCATCACCGCCGCGATGATGCGCCCGGTCGGACTGCAGCGCTTCGCCGAAGAGTTCCCCGACCGCGTCTACGACGTCGGGATCGCCGAGCAGCACGCCGCAGTCTCCGCCGCGGGCCTGGCCACCGGCGGCCTGCACCCCGTCTTCGCCGTCTACGCCACCTTCCTCAACCGGGCCTTCGACCAGCTCCTGATGGACGTGGCGCTGCACAAGTGCGGCGTGACCTTCGTACTGGACCGTGCCGGGGTCACCGGCTCCGACGGCGCCTCTCACAACGGCATGTGGGACATGTCCGTCCTGCAGTGCGTGCCCGGGCTCCGGCTGGCCGCGCCGCGCGACGCCGATCAGGTGCGCAAGCAGCTCCGCGAAGCCGTGGAGGTGGACGACGCCCCGACCGTGGTGCGCTACTCCAAGGGCAAGGTCGGACCGGCCGTTCCGGCGGTCGGCCGGGTCGGCAGGATGGATGTGCTGCACAAGCCGGCCGACGTCCGGCGGCCCGATGTGCTGCTGGTTTCCGTGGGCGCGCTCGCGCCGATGTGCCTGGAGATCGCCGGGCTCCTCGACAAGCAGGGCATCTCCACGACCGTGGTCGACCCGCGCTGGGTCAAGCCCGTCGACGAGGAGCTGGCACCGCTCGCCGAGCAGCACCGCGTCGTCGTCACCGTCGAGGACAACGGCCGCAGCGGCGGCGTGGGTTCGGCGGTCGCGCAGTCGTTGCGGGACGCGAACGTCGACGTGCCGCTGCGTGACTTCGGCATCCCCGAGCGCTTCCTCGACCACGGCTCCCGCGCCGATGTGATGGCCGAGATCGGGCTCACCGCGCCGGACATCGCCCGCCAGGTGACGGGGCTCGTCGCGAAACTGGACGGACGGTACGGGTCCGAGGCCGCCGAGGCCGAAGCGGCACGCGACTGACGCGCACGGCACCCGGCGCGTCCCCGGCCTGAGCGTCCCCGGCCGGGGTGCCCGCGGCCTGAGCGCCCCCGCCGGGGTGCCGCGCTGCGGACCGCGAAGCAGACAGGGCCGGGTCCGGACCCCCGCGGGGTGCGGGCCCGGCCCAGCCGCGTGCAGGCGGGCGCGTGCCGCTAGCTTTGTCGCCATGCCGCCCTCCCGTACGACCACGGTCCCCGCCCGCGGCGGCGGTGACCTCGCGTCCGCCGCCGTGGACGCCGGCGAGGGCCGTCGTCGCTACTGGCTGCGGCTGCTGCCCGTACTGGCTCTGCTTGCCGCGGTGACCAGGCTGCCGTCCTTCGCGCGTCCCCTGTGGAACCCGGACGAGGGCTATCTCGCCACGCAGGCAAGGCAGTTGGCGGCGGGGGGCACGCTCTACGAGACGGTCGTGGACCGCAAGCCGCCACTGCTGCCCTGGCTCTACCGGGGCGCGTTCGAGCTCTTCGGCGACCGTCCGCCGTGGTCCCTGTGGCCGCTGAAGGCGGCCGCCGTGCTGGCCGTGCTGGCCGGTGCGCTGCTGCTCGCGTCGCTCGCGCGCCGCCGCTGGGGTGACCGTGCGGGGCGGTTCGCGGGTGTCTGCTACGTCCTCGCGTCCGTCGCCCTGGTGCCCGAGGACACACAGGCGGCGACATTCGAGGTCTTCATGCTGCCGTGGACGGTGCTCGCCATGTGGTGTGCGGACCGCGGCCGTTGGGCGTGCGCGGGCCTGGCGGTTGCCGGAGCGGTCCTGACCAAGCAGACGGGCGGCGCCGTACTCGTGCCGGTGTTGTGGCTGCTGTGGACGTCACGGCCCGTGTGGTGGCCGCTGGCACGGCTGTCGGCCGCCACGGCGCTGCCCCTGCTCGCGGCCGCGCTCCTCCACGGGCCCGCCCGCTTCGTCTTCTGGATGGCCACCGGCTCGGGCAGCTATGTGTCGGCGGACGGCGCGGTGGGCCACGCACTCCTGCGTGCCCTCGCCAACTGCGGCCTGTTCGCCGCGGGTTGCCTCCCCATGCTGCTGGCGCTGCTGTACGTCGCACGTGCCCGCCGCCCGCTGACACCGGCCGCCGACGTGTGGGTGTGGCTGGCGGCCTCGGGCGCGGCCGTCACCGTGGGCTTCCAGTTCTTCGGCCACTACTTCCTGCAACTCACCCCCGCCGTCGCCCTGCTGGCCGCGGCCGCCCTGCGGCACCTCACCCCGCGGGGCGCGGTCGCGGTGATCGCCGTCAACTCCCTGATCGCGGCCGGCTTCCTCACCTGGGCGCTGCTGCTCTTCCCGCGCGCCGAACCCGCCCACCAGCAGCGGCTCGCCGCCGAGGTCCGCGCCCGCACGGCACCCACCGACCGTGTGCTGCTGTGGGGCATGCACCCCGAGGGCTACTGGCTGGCCGGCCGGGCCCCTGCCTCCCGCTATCTCACCGCGGGTTTCCTCACCAACTTCAGCGGCGGACGGGGCGGTTCGCGCGTCGGCGAGGAGTACGCCATGGACGGCGCCTGGCCGTACTTCCGCCGCGAACTGCGGCTGCGTCCGCCCGCGTTGATCGTCGACGACTCCCGCGGCAAGCCCTACGGCGTTTCCCGCACCCCCACGCTGCGCTCGTACCTCGAACGCCACTACGAGCGCGTGGACACGGTCGGGGGAGCGGTCCTGTACGCGCCCCTGCGCCGCTCCGCACCCTGACGCGCGCCGGGCCACACGCCGGCAGCAGACGCACCGGCCTCCGACGGAACCGGTGCAGACGCAACGGCGCCCGCCCGCAAGCCTGTTGCTGTGCGGACGGGCGCCGTCAGCCGTGCGTGCGCAACCCGGCAGTCGTGCGCACGCACGTGGAAGGCGGTGCCGGCCTACGCCGGGACGCTGGCGACGCCCGGCTCCAGGAAGCGGCGCCCGGTGGCCCGCTCGCTGACACCCTCACGGTCCAGGTACGGCGTGATGCCGCCCAGGTGGAAGGGCCAGCCCGCACCGGTGATCAGGCACAGGTCGATGTCCTGCGCCTCGGCGACGACGCCCTCGTCGAGCATGAGGCGGACCTCCTGCGCGATGGCGTCCAGCGCCCGTTCGCGGACCTGCTCCTCGGTGAGCTCCACATCGCCCGTCTGGAAGAGGGCCTCGACCTCCGGGTCCAGCTCCGGCTTCGCGGAGCCCGGGACGTAGAGGTTGCGCTTGCCCGCCTCGACGACGCGGCCGAGGTTCTCCGAGACGCCGAAGCGGTCGGGGAAGGCGGAGTGCAGCGTGCCCGAGACGTGGTGCGCGACGGCGGGGCCGACCAGTTCCAGCAGCACGATCGGCGACATGGGCAGGCCCAGCGGCGCCAGCGCGCGGTCGGCGACGTCGACGGGGGTGCCCTCGTCGATGGAGCGCAGCACCTCGCCGAGGAAGCGGGTCAGCACCCGGTTGACGACGAACGCCGGTGCGTCCTTGACTAGAACGGCCGTCTTCTTCAGGGACTTGGCCACGGAGAAGGCGGTCGCCAGCGAGGCGTCGTCCGTGCGCTCCGCCCGTACGATCTCCAGCAGCGGCAGGATCGCGACGGGGTTGAAGAAGTGGAAGCCCACGACCCGCTCGGGGTGCTTGAGCTGCGAGGACATCTCCGTGATCGACAGCGAGGAGGTGTTGGTGGCGAGGATGGCGTGCTCCGGCACGACCGCCTCGACCTCGGCGAAGATCTTCTGCTTGAGGGACATCTCCTCGAAGACGGCCTCGATGACGAAGTCGGCGTCCGCGAAGGCGGTGGCCTTGTCCAGCGACCCGGTCACCAGGGCCTTCAGCCGGTTCGCCTTGTCCTGGTTGACGCGGCCCTTCAGCAGCAGCTTGTCGATCTCCTCGTGGACGTAGCCGACCCCCTTGTCCACGCGCTCCTGGTCGATGTCGGTCAGCACGACCGGCACCTCCAGACGCCGCGCGAAGAGCATCGCCAGCTGCGAGGCCATCAGCCCGGCACCCACGACGCCGACCTTCGTGACGGGACGCGCGAGGGACTTGTCCGGAGCGCCCGCCGGACGCTTGGCGCGCTTCTGCACCAGGTTGAACGCGTAGATGCCGCTGCGCAGTTCACCGCCCATGATCAGGTCGGCCAGCGCCCTGTCCTCCGCGTCGAAGCCCGCACGCAGATCGCCGCTCTTGGCAGCGGCGACGATGTCGAGCGCGCGGTAGGCGGCGGGGGCCGCACCGTGCACCTTGTCGTCCGCGATCTGCTTGCCGCGGGCCACGGCCTGGTCCCATGCCTCGTCACGGTCGACCTCGGCGCGTACGACCTCGATCTCGCCCTTGAGCACGGCCGCCGTCCAGCGCAGCGACTGCTCCAGGAAGTCGGCGCCCTCGAACAGGGCGTCGGCGATGCCCAGTTCGTAGACCTGCGGGCCCTTGAGCAGCTTGTTCTGGTTGAGGGAGTTCTCGATGATCACCGAGACGGCCCGGTCGGCGCCGATGAGGTTCGGCAGCAGCGCGCAGCCGCCCCAGCCGGGCACCAGCCCGAGGAAGACCTCCGGCAGCCCGAAGGCCGGCACGGCCTGCGAGACGGTGCGGTAGTTGCAGTGCAGCCCGACCTCGACGCCGCCGCCCATCGCGGCACCGTTGTAGTACGCGAAGGTCGGCACCCCCAGGTCGGCCAGCCGCCGGAAGACCGCGTGACCGCCCTGCCCGATCGCGAGCGCGTCCTCGTGCTTCTTCAGCAGTTCGACGCCCTTGAGGTCGGCGCCGACGGCGAAGATGAACGGCTTGCCGGTCAGCCCGACGCCGACGATCTCGCCTTCCTTCGCCTCCTTCTCGACCTGGTCGATCGCCGCGCCCAGATTGGCGAGCGAAGCCGGCCCGAACGTCGTGGGCTTGGTGTGGTCGAATCCGTTGTCCAGGGTGATCAGCGCGAACCGGCCCGCTGCACCCGGCAGTTCGAGATGGCGTACGTGCGCCTGCGTGACGACCTCGTCGGGGAACAGCTCGGCCGCGCCCTTCAGCAACTCGGCGGTGTCGGTGCTCACTTGCCTGCTCCCTCGAAGTTCGGGTTCTCCCAGATGACCGTTCCGCCCATGCCGAAGCCGACGCACATCGTCGTCAGCCCGTACCGCACGTGCGGCTGCTCCTCGAACTGCCGGGCCAGCTGCGTCATCAGCCGGACGCCGGAGGAGGCCAGCGGGTGCCCGTAGGCGATGGCGCCGCCGTACTGGTTGACGCGCGGGTCGTCGTCGGCGATGCCGTAGTGGTCCAGCAGCGCCAGCACCTGCACGGCGAAGGCCTCGTTGACCTCGAAGAGACCGATGTCGTCGATCGACAGCCCGGCCTTGGCCAGCGCCTTCTGCGTGGACGGTACGGGCCCCACGCCCATGACCTCCGGCTCGACACCGGCGAAGGCGTAGCTGACCAGCCGCATCTTCACCGGCAGGCCCATCTCCTGCGCGAAGTCCTCGGCGGCGATGAGCGAGGCGGTGGCACCGTCGTTGAGACCGGCGGCGTTGCCCGGCGTGACACGGCCGTGCGCGCGGAAGGGCGTCTTGAGCCCGGCGAGAGACTCCAGCGTGGTGCCCGGACGCATCGGCTCATCCTGCGTCGCAAGTCCCCAACCGGTCTCCCCGGCCTCATCGTTCGTGCGGCGGACCGAGACCGGCACCAGGTCCTGCTGGATCTTGCCGTTGGCGTACGCCTTCGCGGCCTTCTCCTGGCTGTTCACCGCGTACTCGTCGGCGCGCTGCTTGGTCAGGTGGGGGAAGCGGTCGTGGAGGTTCTCCGCCGTCATGCCCATGAACAGCGCGGACTGGTCGACCAGCTTCTCCGAGACGAAGCGCGGGTTCGGGTCGACGGCCTCACCCATCGGGTGCCGGCCCATGTGCTCGACGCCGCCCGCGACTACGACGTCGTACGCGCCGAAGGACACGGAACCGGCAGTGCTGGTCACGGCCGTCATCGCGCCGGCGCACATGCGGTCGATCGAGTAGCCGGGGACGGTGTTCGGCAGCCCGGCGAGGATGCCGGCGGTGCGTCCCAGGGTCAGGCCCTGGTCGCCGATCTGGGTGGTGGCGGCGACGGCCACCTCGTCGATGCGCTCCGGGGGCAGGTCCGGGTTACGGCGCAGCAGTTCGCGGATGCACTTCACGACCAGGTCGTCTGCCCTGGTCTCGTGATAGATGCCCTTGGGGCCCGCCTTGCCGAACGGTGTGCGGACGCCGTCGACGAAGACGACGTCCCTAGCGGTACGAGGCACTTTGGCTCTCCTCCAGGTGCGGTGCAGATACGCCGTACGGCGCGCTTCCCACAAGCCATGCTACCCGTGGGTAACTGAGGAGCAAGGCCGGTCACGGGGGAGGGGCACACGTCACATCCGGGAGCCCCTCCGCCGCACCCGCGGACGGGGACGCCGCCGGTCCGCCCCGCCCGGCCGCCCGCCGGGCGAGGGCGCCGGCACCTTGCGCTCCGCCTGCGCCACGATCTCGACCGCGGAGTCGTGAGCGGTAACCCGGAAGGCTTCGTCATGAGCGGCCAGAGCGGCACGGAGGGCTCCGCCGGCGAGTCCACGACGGCGGACGACCGCCGCCAGCCATGCGAAGAAGCCCATGGCCGCAGCCAGCGCCACTGCCACCACCAGGTACGGCAGGAGCTCACTCATGCGACGCCCCCCGTCCTACTCGGACGGTGCGGGCGTCGCCAGAGCTTCGGTCAGCAGCGTCGCCGTCTGCTCGATCTGCCACTCGCGGGCGCCGAGCGCACGCAGCGCGGAGACGACCTCCGGCTCCGTACGCGCACGCGGCGGCTGCCAGCACAGCCGCCTGACCGTGTCCGGCGTCAGCAGGTTCTCCTGCGGCATGGACAGTTCCTCCGCGCGTGCTGTGACCGCCGCACGCGCCGCCGCGAGCCGGGCGGCGGCCGCCGGGTCCTTGTCGGCCCAGGAACGCGGCGGGGGCGGGCCGTTCGTCACCTGGCTCTGCTGCGGAAGGGCGGACTCCGGCAGTGCCTTCGCCTTGTCCACGGCCGCCTGCCAGTGGTCGAGCTGCTTGCGCCCCATCCGGTGCCCGAACCCCGGCAGGGCAGAGAGGGCACGCGCGTCCGACGGCAGCGCCAGGGCCGCCTCGACCACGGCCGAGTCCGAGAGCACCTTGCCGGGCGAGACGTCCCGCTTCTGCGCGATCTTGTCCCTGGCGGCCCACAGCTCCCGTACGACGGCCATCTGACGGCGCCGCCGCACCTTGTGCATGCCGGAGGTGCGCCGCCAGGGATCCTTGCGGGGCGGCGCGGGGGGCGCGGACGCGATGGCCTCGAACTCCTGCCGTGCCCAGGCCAGCTTGCCCTGCTGCTTCAGCTCCTCTTCCAGTGCGTCCCGGAGATCGATCAGCAGCTCGACGTCCAGCGCCGCGTAGTGCAGCCAGGGCTCCGGGAGCGGACGCGTGGACCAGTCGACGGCGGAGTGGCCCTTCTCCAGCGCGTAACCGAGCAGGTTCTCCACCATCGCGCCCAGCCCGACCCGCGCGTACCCGGCGAGCCGTCCCGCGAGCTCGGTGTCGAAAAGCCGCCGGGGCACCATGCCTATCTCGCGAAGACACGGCAGGTCCTGGGTGGCGGCGTGCAGGACCCACTCGGAGTCGGCGAGCACGGAGCCCAGCCCTGACAGGTCCGGGCAGCCCACGGGGTCCACCAGCGCGCTGCCCGCGCCCTCACGCCGCAGCTGTACGAGATACGCCCGCTGTCCGTAGCGGTAACCGGAAGCCCGTTCCGCGTCCACGGCGACCGGGCCCGTACCGGATGCGAAGGCGGCGATGATCTCTGCCAGGCCCGTCTCGTCCCCCGTCACAGGTGGAACGCCCTCGCGGGGCTCCAGCAGGGGGACCGGCGCCTGACCAGAGTCCTGGCCCTCGGCCGGGGCCTTAGCTGGCTTTGCTGATGCGGTTTCTCGGGCGTCGGTCACCGGTCAAGGGTAGCTGCGGGAAGCGGGTGGTTGTCCGAATGTCCGGGCAGACCGTTGCCCGTGGCACCGGAATCTCCGCCGGTGCTTCCGGCGGGCACCACGCGGTGGTCACGGCCGCGGCACACACGAGGCGCCCGCCGGCGATGTGCTGCCAGCGGGCGCCTCGAAGGGTGGGGGAGGGGAAGCCCCGAGATCAGTGGATGATGCCCGTGCGGAGCGCGACGGCGACCATTCCAGCACGGTCTCCGGTGCCCAACTTGCGGGCGATACGGGCCAGGTGAGACTTCACCGTGAGGGCCGAGAGGCCCATGGACACGCCGATCGCCTTGTTGGACTGGCCCTCCGCAACCAGCCGCAGCACCTCGACCTCGCGGCCCGACAGCTCACGCTGGCCGCCGGGGTGCCCCGGTCCGCCCGGGCCGCCGCCGGGGCGGCGGTGCATACGCGCCGCCGCGGCACCGATGGGGGCCGCGCCGTGGCGGGTGGGCATGGCGCCGAGGTTGTTGCGGGTGCCGGTGACGACGTAGCCCTTGACGCCGCCCGCGAGGGCGTTGCGTACGGCGCCGATGTCATCGGCTGCGGAGAGGGCCAGGCCGTTCGGCCAGCCCGCGGCGCGGGTCTCGGACAGCAGGCTGAGGCCCGAGCCGTCCGGGAGGTGGACGTCGGCCACGCAGATGTCGCGTGGATTGCCGACTCGGGGACGTGCCTCCGCGATCGACGACGCCTCGATCACATCCCGTACGCCGAGAGCCCAGAGATGTCGGGTCACGGTGGAACGGACACGGGGGTCGGCCACGACGACCATGGCCGTCGGCTTGTTCGGGCGGTAGGCGACCAGGCTTGTGGGGTGCTCAAGAAGAACAGACACCGGGCCTCCGAGGGCTGGCTGCGGACGGAACGATTCCGGTGACCATGCGGGCTGAGCCGGGGAGTTCCGTGTGGAAGGGTCATAGACTCCTTCGGCAGGTCGGGGGCCCTGCTTTAGGGAATGATCACCAATTGATGACCGATATTTCCCGAATCGGACAGCCGCTCGACCTGGCCTGTCGCGTGCCCGCCCGGGGCGCGGCGGAGCGGTGTCCTGGGGTGGTCAATGGGGGCCGGTCACGGGGTGTCGAGGCCCGAGGAGCGCGTCAGAGAGGCTGCGGACCGCGCCGCTTGGGGAGCGAGACGACGGAGCTTCCGTCACCGGACTCCGGCGGCAGTCCCGCGCACTGGCACAGCAGCTCGGACCAGGCGGTGAGATGGACGGCCAGGTCGGGCAGGGCGTCCGGCACCGCGGGATCCTCGGGGCGCGGCGTCCAGCTGGCCCGGATCTCCAGTTCCGTCTGCGGCGGGCGCTCGTCGAGGCCGCCGAAGTAGGAGGAACCGGACCGGGTGACCGTACCGCTGGAATCCGAGTACGCGGCGGACTGCGCCTCGAGCGCACCCGTCAGCCAGGACCAGGTGACCTCGGGCAGCAGCGGGTCGCCGGCCATCTCCGGTTCCAGTTCCGTGCGGGCGAGGGTGACGACGCGGAACGTGCCCTGCCAGGACTCCTGACCGGACGGGTCGTGGAGCAGCACGAAGCGGCCGTCCGCGAGTTCCGCCGAGTCGTCCTCGGGGTCCATTACCGCTGCCGACAGCGCACAGGAGAAAGGGGCGAGGCGTTTGGGCGCGGGCAGCGCGGAGAGCTGCACCTCCGGCCTGGTGTGCGCGGCGTCCAGGGCCGCCATCGCACGCTGAAAGGGCAGCGGGGCTCCTTCGCCTCCGCCGCCCGGGCTGCCGGAGCCCTCCGTCATCCTTGGTCGCGCCGCTGCCATGGGGCGCAAGAGTAGGGCGAGGCGGGGGCACAGACCTGTAGGGACACTCGCAAGTGGCCGAAGAACGGTGGGTGTTGAAGAAGCGGAGGCGCTCACAGCGCAGTCAGGAGAGAGGGCGACGGCCGGGCGGCTGCCGAGATTGGCTGACAACTGACGGCTCGTGAAAGTTGTACGCCGCCCGCCGGAGCGGAACGGGAGGATGGCCGCACGCCCCCGCGCCACCTCGCCGGTGAAGTGCCCTCCCGGGGCGTGGGAGACTGCGGTGCGTGAGTGCCAACGACCCCCAGCCGGGCAAGCCGACCGACCTGCACGACTCCGCATTTCTCAGGGCGTGCCGCCGGGAGCCGGTGCCGCACACCCCGGTGTGGTTCATGCGGCAGGCGGGGCGCTCGCTGCCGGAGTACCGGAAGGTGCGCGAGGGCATCGGGATGCTCGACTCCTGCATGCGTCCGGACCTGGTCACGGAGATCACGCTGCAGCCGGTGCGCCGCCACGGTGTCGACGCCGCGATCTACTTCAGCGACATCGTCGTACCGCTGAAGGCCATCGGGGTCGACCTCGACATCAAGCCGGGAGTCGGGCCCGTCGTGGAGGAGCCCGTCCGTACGCGTGCGGACCTGGACCGGCTGCGGCCCCTCGAACCGGACGACGTCGGGTACGTGACGGAGGCCGTGCGGCTCCTCACCGCCGAGCTCGGGGCCACGCCGCTCATCGGCTTCGCGGGGGCCCCGTTCACGCTGGCCAGCTACCTCGTCGAGGGCGGGCCGTCGCGCAACCATGAGCGCACCAAGGCGCTGATGTACGGCGATCCCGAGCTGTGGGCCGCGCTTCTGGACCGGCTGGCGGTCATCACCTCCACCTTCCTGAAGGTGCAGATCGAGGCCGGGGCCTCGGCCGTGCAGCTCTTCGACTCCTGGGCCGGCGCTCTCTCCGAGGCCGACTACCGGCTGTCCGTCATGCCCGCCTCGGCGAAGGTGTTCGGGAGCGTGGCGCACTACGGCGTGCCCCGTATCCACTTCGGCGTCGGCACCGGCGAACTGCTCGGTGCCATGGGCGAGGCGGGCGCGGACGTCGTCGGGGCGGACTGGCGTGTGCCGCTGGGCGAGGCCGTCCGGCGCGTGGGGCCGGGCAAGGCGGTGCAGGGGAACCTGGATCCGGCGGTGCTCTTCGCACCGCGGGAGGCCGTCGAGGCGCAGGCACGGCGGGTGCTGGACGATGCGCGCGGCCTGGAGGGCCACATCTTCAACCTGGGGCACGGCGTGCTGCCGGAGACGGATCCGGACGCGCTGACCAGGCTGGTGGGGTATGTGCATGAGCAGACGGTGGGCGGCTGACAGAAGTTGATGATTGTCAGCTGTCAGTCGTCAGCTGTTATCTCTTAGCCGTTAGCCGTTAGCCGTTAGCCGTTAGCCGTTAGCCTTCACCGCGGCCGTCGCCTTCCGTGCCGCCACCAGCACCGGGTCCCACACAGGGGAGAACGGCGGGGCGTAGCCCAGGTCGAGATACATGATCTGCTCGACGGTCATACCGGCGCTCAGTGCGACCGCCGCGATGTCCACACGCTTTCCCGCACCCTCGCGTCCCACGATCTGGGTGCCGAGCAGCCGTCCCGTGCCGCGTTCCGCGAGCATCTTCACCCGCATCGGCCGGCTGCCGGGGAAGTAGCCCGCGCGGCTCGTCGCTTCGGCCGTCACCGTGACGAACTGCAGCCCCACCTCGCGGGCCTGCGCCTCCAGCAGCCCCGTACGGGCGATCTCCAGGTCGCAGACCTTGCTGACGGCGGTGCCGACGACCCCGGCGAAGGTGGCGTAACCGCCGCCGATGTTGGCGCCGATGACCTGCCCGTGCTTGTTGGCATGCGTGCCGAGGGCGATGTGCCGGGTGCGTCCCGAGACCAGATCGAGGACCTCGACGCAGTCGCCGCCGGACCAGATGTTCTCCCGTCCGCGTACGCGCATTGCCAGATCCGTCAGCACGCCGCCGGATTCGCCGAGGGGGAGTCCGGCCTCCCGGGCGAGCGACGTCTCGGGGACGACGCCCAGGCCGAGCACGACCACGTCGGCCGGATAGGAGGCCTCCTCCGTGACGACGGCGCGGGCCCGTCCTGCGGACCGGGACGACGCCGGCTCGTCGGTTTCGATCGCGGTGACGGCCGCACCCGTCACCACCTCCATGCCCATGCCGCACATCGCGTCGCGCACCAGTGCGCCCATGTCGGGGTCGAGAGTGGTCATGGGCTGCGGGGCCTGGTCGAGGACGGTCACTTCGAAGTCCCGCCGTACCAGGGCCTCCGCCATCTCCACACCGATGTAGCCGGCGCCGACGACGACGGCCTTGCGGCGCCGTCCGCCGCCGTCCGGCGCGGTGCCCTGCTGCGTCAGCGTCTCCAGCAGCGCCTGTCCGTCCTCCAGGGACTGCACGCCGTGCACGCCTTCGGCGTCGATGCCGGGCAGCGGCGGGCGCAGCGGGCGTGCGCCGGTCGCGAGTACGAGGTCGTCGAAGTCCGTCCAGTACTCGCGCCCCTGCGCTCCGCCCGGCGGGAGTTCGCGGGCCCGTACTCGCGACCGGTCCAGGTCGAGTCCGGTGACCTCGGTGCGCATCCGCAGGTCGATGCCGCGTTCACGGTGCTGCTTCGGAGTGCGGGCGATCAGGTCGTCCCGTTCAGGGACGTCGCCGCCGAGCCAGTACGGGATTCCGCACGCGGAGTAGGAGGAGAAGTCGCCGCGTTCGAAGGCGACGATCTCCAGCTCGTCCGGTCCCCGGAGCCGGCGGGCCTGCGATGCGGCCGTCATGCCCGCCGCGTCACCCCCGACGACGACCATGCGTCGAACAGCAGCCATGATCCGTACTCCTCACCTCGTGGGCCGGGCCGGACCTGCGGATCCGGATTCCCGCGTGCCTGCCGTCCTTGCCGTTGCCCTGGTTACGCCGGGCGGTACCCGCGCTGGGACGATGGACACATGCGTGTGATCGTGATCGGCGGCGGCATCTCGGGGCTCGCCGCCGCCCTGCGGCTCTCCTCGGGCGGCGCCTCGGTGACCGTACTGGAGGCGTCCGACCGCCTGGGCGGGAAGCTGCTGCGCGGCGACATCGCGGGCGCCGCGGCCGTCGATCTGGGTGCGGAGTCGATGCTGGCGCGCCGCGACGAGGGCGTGGACCTCGCGCGGGAGGCCGGGCTCGGGGACGAAGTGGAGCCGCCGGCGGCCGCTAGTGCCGCGATCTGGTCGCGCGGCGAGCTGTGCCCGATGCCAAAGGGCCATGTGATGGGTGTGCCCGGCGACCCGGACGCACTGCGCGGACTCCTCTCCGAGGCGGGAATCGCCCGCGTCGGCGAGGACGCCCGGCTGCCGCGCACGGAGATCGGCGAGGACGCGGCCGTCGGCGGGTACGTGGCGGAGAGGCTCGGCCGCGAAGTCGTGGACCGCCTGGTCGAGCCGCTGCTGGGCGGCGTGTACGCGGGCGACGCGTACCGGATCTCGATGCGCGCCGCTGTGCCGCAGCTCTACGAGGTGGCACGGGCCGAGGCTTCGCTTCTCGCTGGAGTGCGCGCCCTGCAGCGCCGGGCGCCTGCACAGCCGGCCGGTTCGCCGGTCTTCGCCGGCATCCGGGGAGGGATCGGGCGGCTGCCGGGCGCCGTGGCCGAGGCCTGCCGGGCGGCGGGCGCGCAGATCCGTACGGGCGCTCCCGTACGGGCCCTGCGGGCGCACTCCGCCGCTGACGGGCCGTCACCGGGCGGTCCCGGAGCGCCGGGCGCTCCGGTTGTTCCGGGCGCTCCGGGTGCCCCGGGGGCGCCCGGAGCTCCGGGTACGCCGGCCACGGACGACGTCCCCGCCCGGTGGACCGTGGTCACCGAGGCCGGCGAGGCGCTGCCCGCGGACGCGGTCGTCCTGGCCGTGCCGGCGCCGCAGGGCGCGCGGCTGCTCGCGGACGCGGCGCCCGCCGCGGCGGCCGAACTGCGCGCCGTGGAGTACGCGTCGATGGCGCTGGTCACGATGGCCTTCCGGCGCGCGGATCTGGAGCGGGTGCCGGGCGGCAGCGGTTTCCTCGTGCCGCCCGTCGAAGGACGCACCATCAAGGCGTCCACCTTCTCCAGCAACAAGTGGGGCTGGGTGGCCGCCCAGGAGCGGGAGCTGTTCGTGCTGCGCACGTCCGTCGGGCGGTACGGGGAGGAAGCGGTCCTGGAGCGCGAGGACTCCGAACTCGTGGAGCTGTCGCTGCGCGACCTGGCGGCGGCGACCGGGCTGTCGGCCCGGCCCGTGGACCGGCTGGTCAGCCGCTGGGAGGGCGGTCTGCCGCAGTACGCGGTCGGCCACGTCTCGCGGGTCGCCCGCATCCGCGGCGCTGTGGAGCAGGTGCCGGGCCTGGCGGTGTGCGGTGCGGCGTACGAAGGCGTCGGCATCCCCGCGTGCATCGCGAGCGGGCAGCGGGCCGCCCGGGAGACCCTGGCGCGGGCCACGGCGGGCAGCGCGCGAGAATAGGCGCATGACTGCTGCACCGGAGCCTGCCAGGCCGGAGAAGGCGCCCAACGCGGGCAAGAAGGCCAAGGACCTCAACGAGGTCGTCCGATACACCCTTTGGTCGGTCTTCCGGCTGCGCGACGCCCTGCCTGACGACCGCGCCGGACACGCGGACGAGGTGGAGGAGCTGTTCGGGCAGCTCGCCGCGAAGGACGTGGTCGTGCGCGGGACGTACGACGTCTCGGGACTGCGCGCCGACGCCGACCTCATGATCTGGTGGCACGCGGAGTCCTCCGACGCCCTCCAGGACGCCTACAACCGCTTCCGGCGCACGCGGCTCGGGCGCGCGCTGGAACCGGTCTGGTCGAACATGGCGCTGCACCGCCCGGCCGAGTTCAACAAGTCGCATCTGCCCGCCTTCGTGGCGGGCGAGGAGCCGCGTGCGTATGTGAGCGTCTATCCGTTCGTGCGCTCGTACGACTGGTATCTGCTGCCGGACGAGGACCGCCGCCGCATGCTCGCCGACCACGGGAAGATGGCCCGCGGCTTCCCCGACGTACGGGCCAACACGGTGCCTGCCTTCTCCCTCGGCGACTACGAGTGGATCCTCGCGTTCGAGGCCGACGAACTGCACCGCATCGTGGACCTGATGCGTCATCTGCGCGGCTCGGAGGCCCGGATGCACGTACGGGAAGAGGTCCCCTTCTACACCGGGCGGCGCAAGCCCGTAGCGGAGCTGCTGGCCGGGCTCGTCTAGGTCTGTCGAGCGGCCCGGGACGCCTTCCTCCCAGGACGCTTCCGCCCGGGACCGGGCAGCCCGGCGGCCTCGCTCTAGGACGACGCTCCACCAGGCCAGGGGCGGGGCGCGGGACGGGCGGGGCAGTCCGCGGCGCGTCCGGGCGTCCTGTCGTGCAGCAGGTACGCGGCGAGGTGCCGGTCGGCACACTCGTTGCCCCCGGCGACTCCGTGCGTGCCTGCCCCCTTCTCGGTGACGAGGGAGGAGCCGGGCAGCCGCTTCCACGTCTCCACCGCGCCCCGGTAGGGGGTGGCGGCGTCGCGGGTCGCGGCGAGCAGCAGCACGGGTGGCAGCTCACCCGGTGCCGCGCGCACGTCGACGGGCCGGGAGCGCCTGCCGTGCCAGTACGCACACGGAAGGTTCGCCCGTACGTTCTCCCACGTCTGGAACGGGGCCCGGCGGGCGATCGCTGTGTTGTCGCGGTCCCAGCGCGACCAGTCGCGCGGCCAGTGCCCCTCGGAGCACTGCACCGCGCTGTAGACGGAGTCGCTGTTCTCCTGCTGCGCCGCCGCGCGCGGGTCGGCGGCCGCCAGCCCGGCCAGCGCCCGCGGGTCCCCTTCGTGGAAGTCGGCGAGGGCGGCGGCGAGCCGTGGCCAGCTCTCGTCGCTGTAGCCGGCGTCGTGGTAGCTGCGCAGCAACTGCCGTGAGCCGGCGCGGCGTCCGGCCCAGCCCCCGACGCCCCGCCTGTCGATGGTGTCGCGTGCCCGCTCGAAGGCGCGCTGCACGGCCTGTGCGCTGCGGCCGAGGCCGTATGCGGAGTGATGTGCCGCGGTCCAGGACGTGAAGTCCCGCCAGCGGCGCTGGAAGCTCTCGTTCTGCGCGAGGGCGTTGCGGTACCAGATCCGCCCGGGGCGCGGGTCGACGACGCTGTCGAGCACGAGGTGCCGCACACGGTCCGGGAAGAGGGTGGCGTAGACGGCGCCGAGATAGCTGCCGTAGGACGTGCCGACGAAGTCGGTCTTCCGGCGGTGCAGCGCGGCGCGCAGCACGTCGAGATCGCGTGCGTTGTCTGCGGTGGTGAAGTGGCCGAGGCGCTCTCGGTGTTCGTGCGCGCAGGCCCTGGCGAACGCGGCCGCCTCCTCGCGCATCCGGCGCTTGTACGCCTCGGACGGCACGCGCGGTGAGCGGAAGGGGCCACGGTCCGCCTCGGCCGGGTCCCGGCACAGCAGGGGTGCGGAGCGTCCCGTGCCGCGTGGGGCGTAACCGACGAAGTCGTATGCGCGGTTGAGCTTCTTCCACACACCGCCCCGCGTCGTGCCGTAGAGGGGGAAGCTCATGCCGTCGACGCCGGGGCCGCCGGGGTTATGGAGCAGGGGACCCCGACGCTGCTCTGCCGGGCCGGTCGCGCGCTTGCGGCTGACGGCGAGCCGGATCTTCTCCCCGCCGGGCTCGGCGTAGTCGAGGGGCACGGTGACCTTGCCGCACTCGGTGGACGATGGGAGTTCCTCCGACTCCGGGCACGTCCGCCAGTCGATCCCGGCGGTGGCCGCGGCTTCGGCCGCCCTGGCCGCGCCGACCGCCTCGCGGGCCTGGCGCATGGGCAGCGGCAGGCCGCCGGGGGACGTGCCGGGCGGGGGTGCTGGGGCGGCGGGTGCCGCAGCGGCTGGTAACGGAACGGCTGGTAACGGAACGGCTGGTAACGGAACGGCTGGTAACGGAGCGGCCCTCGCCGGGGCGACGGCCGTCGCCGTGATGACCAGGGCAGCGAGCGTGCCGCGGATCGCAACTGGGCGCACCGGCTGCCTCGTTCCTGCTGTGCTGTGAACGGGCGCCCGGCGGACCTTGCCATGGGCTGTGTGTGAGCGCCCGAGTACGGTGTGTGACAACACTCATGCTGGGCGCGGCAGTTGGCGAAGTAAAGGACCGGCGGGCCGTGGCGGCGGCGATGCGCCCGAAGCGGGGAGCGTGGGCGCGGCCGTGCGAAATCCTCCCGTACGGACGGGAGTTCGGGCCCTGGGCAGGCGCAGGCAGGCACCGGACGGATGCGGCCGATGCGGCCCGGGGGCGGGGAGGGCGTGTCCGTCAGCGGGCGCGCACGAGGTGCAGGGTGCGGCGGAGCCGGCCGCCGGGCAGCGGCTCCGGGCCTGCACGCTCCAGCCACCACACCCGCAGCCTCCGGCGCTCCCGCCGCCCGCCGGCGGAGCCCGAGTCGAGGACGTGGGCCGCGAATTCCAGTGCGTCGCGCCGGTAGCCGCCCGTCATGGGTCTCGTGCGCGCGTACGCGGTGAAGGCCGTACGGAAGGTCTTCTCGCCCAGGATCTGCGGCAGTTCGGGCGCCACCTTCGCGACGACGTCGGACCGCTTCGCGACGAGTGCGCGGCTCTGCACGGCGAGCCGGCCGTGGTCGAAGCCCTCCGGTGCCGGTGCGCCGGCGACCAGCGCGGCAAGCAGGCCCGCCTGCGACCGCGCGAGGCGCTCCCGCGCGGCGGCGGCGCCGGGCCCGGAGGTCCCGCCGGCGGCGCTGCGGGCGGCCACGGGTGCGGTGCTCGACTCCCCGCTCAAGTCCCTGCTCGACTCCCCGCCCCAGTCCCCGCTCGAGTGCCCGCTCAACTCGCCGCTCAACTCCCTTGCCGGAGTGGCGTCCTGGAGCACGGCCCGGATGCTCTCCAGCTCGTGCGCGAGTTCGCTCACGGGCGGGAAGTTCTCGTCCCGCTCCAGCAGCACGCCCGGTGGCTCCGTACGGGCGCGCAGCTGCGCGAGCACGTCCAGGACGGGCTGCGTGACGGGATGCCCGTGGCTGTCGTGCCAGACTCCGTCCCGCTCGAAGCCGCCCGCGACATGCACGTACGCCAGCGCGTCCAGCGGGAGTTCGTCGAGCGCGGTGGCCGGGTCCTCACCGCGGTTGACGTGATTGGTGTGCAGGTTGGCGACGTCGATGAGCAGCCGGACGCCGGTACGTTCCACGAGTTCGGCGAGAAAGGCGCCCTCTGTCAGCTCTTCGCCGGGCCATTCGACGAGCGCCGCGATGTTCTCCAGGGCGAGCGGCACCGGCAGCGCCTCCTGCGCGGCCCGCACGTTCTCACACAGCACGTCCAAGGCGTCCCGGGTGCGCGGGACCGGCAGCAGATGGCCGGCCTCCATGCTGGGGAGTGCCCCCAGGCCTGCCCCGGTGGGCGCCCCGCCCGCTCGTACGAAAGCGATGTGCTCCGTGACGAGCGGCGCCCCGAGCGCCTCGGCACGCTCGGCGAGCGCCGACAGCCGTGCCGGGTCCGGGAGTTCGGCGCCGCCCAGCCCGAGGGAGACGCCGTGCGGGACGACGGTCGTGCCGCGTTCGCGCAGGCGCCGCAGCCCGTCGGGCAGATGGCAGGGGCAGATGTTCTCCGCGACGACCTCGACCCAGTCGATGCCGGGCAGTGCCTCGATTCCGTCCGCGATCTCGGGCCGCCAGCCGATGCCGGTGCCCAGTCGTATCCGGGTGTCCGTGGCCCCCATGCGCGCCTCCCCGTGTCTTCCCCGTCTCCTGTGCGCTCCTGCCACGTAACGGGCCGGTCAATCCACCATGCGGCCGGTTCAGAGGTTGAGTTGAGGTTCGGCCGCCTGCGCCTCGTCCGGTACGGGCAGGGCTCAAGGCGGAGCGGACCGGTCCGGATCGGCCGGGACCGGCCCGTGCCGGCTGGCCGGTCCAGTCCGCCCACGTGCGCGGCAGCTCAGCTCCGCAGCGCCGGATGGCCGGCCACCACCGTCGCGGAGCCCGCGGCGACCTCGGTGAACCCCGCGTCCCGTACGACGGGAAGCCCGCTGCGGACCAGCCGGGACCACTGCGCCGCTCCGCCCGCCGTACGCACGGCGAGGGCGAAGTCCCCCTCGCGCCACTCCGCGCGCTCCGCCTCCGGCAGTTCCCACCAGGCCAGCTGCGCGCCGTGCGCGGCCTGTGCCATCGCCTTGCCCGCCGACATCTCCAGATCCGGGGCCAGCCACATCACGGGCACTCCGGGCTCCGGCGCCCCGGGCGGGGCGGGGTCGGTCAGTTCGGTGCCGGAGACCTGCAGCCGCGCCAACTCCCCGGGCCAGCCGTCGACGGGCACCGGCGGGAATACCCGCACCGCGGCGGTACCTCCCGTCACGGTGATCCCGGACAGCGTCTCCGCCCGCCGCCACTCGGCGCCGCGCGCACGCCGCACCACCTTGCGGATCGCGCGGTCCTCCCACAGCCGCACCCGCTCTCCCCACTCGCCGTCCTGCGAACTGCGCTCGTCCGCGAGGAGGGTGAGGACCGCGCGGGCCGCCGTCTCCAGTGCGTCCGTACGGTCCGGCGGCGCGTCCCGCTCCAGCCGGACGACCAGCGGCAGCGCGTACTCCTGCACGTCCCGTGGTGCGTCCTGAGGTGCGTCGATCACCCGTTCAGTCTGCCAGCCCTCGGCTATTGTCAATTCCTATGAGACTGGAGGGAGTCGGGCGACGCTACGGCCTGCGTAAGAACTGGGTCCTGCGCGGAGTCGACCTCTCGCTGCCCGAGCGGAGCCTGGTGCGCGTCCAGGGCACCAACGGCAGCGGCAAGTCCACGCTGCTGCGGCTGCTCGCCGGCATCGACGCGCCCAGCGCGGGCCGGATCAGCGGCCGTCCGCCGAGCGCGTACGTACCCGAACGCTTCCCGGCGGCAATGCCGTTGACCGCTCTCGGCTACCTCACCCACATGGGCCGCGTGCACGGGCTGCGCCGGGAGGCGGCGGCCGGTGAGGCCCGCGAGTGGCTGGAGTGCTTCGGTGCGGACGCGTACGGGGGCACGCCCCTGGCCGAACTGTCCAAGGGCAGCAGCCAGAAGGTCGTCGTCGCGCAGGCGCTGATGGCCCGCCCCGGCCTGCTGGTCCTCGACGAGGCATGGACGGGACTCGATCAGAACGCCCGCACGGTCCTGGACCGTTCGGTCGCCGAACGCGTGGCGGAAGGCGGCACCGTCGTCTTCGTCGACCACGATCCCGCCCGCCTGGCCGGATCCCCCGACGTGACCTACCGGGTCGAGGGCGCCGCCCTGCGTGAGGTCGCCGGATACGTGCCGCCCGGCCACGGCGGCGTCCCGCCGACGCGCCCGCAGGTGCGCATCGAGGCCGAGGGGCCGCCCGGCGTCGCCCTCCCGCCGGAACTTCCGGGCTCCCCGCGTACGGAGCAGACCCCCGAAGGCACGACGGTGCTGACGGCTCCAGCCCCGTACTCCGACGCTCTGCTGCGCGGCCTGCTCGCAGGGCACTGGCACATCCGCTCCGTCGCGGTCGAGGAGATCTCCCGGTGAAGGCGCTGCTGGCGTATCAGACCGAGCTCCTCGCACGGTCCCAGCGGTGGCTGCCGCCGTTGCTGCTGTACGTGGCGTTCATGGGCCTGGGCGTCCAGGCGGGCGGGCCGCTGCTGGACGCGCTCGGCTACGCGGCCGCCGCTCTGCTGCCCGTCACCGCATGGCTCGTGCGGATCTGCGTGGGCGGGGAGCCGCAGGCCGCCCGGCACTGCACGGTGGCAGCCGCGGGGCCGGGGCGCGTACATCTGGCGAGTGTGCTCACCGCGCTGCTCGCCGCGTGTGTGCTGGGCGCCGCGGCGACGGTCTACGCGGTCGCGGTCAGCGACCCCCGCAGTTCCGAGGGCGACGTGGGCGTGCCGGTGCCGCAGGCGGCCGGGGCCGGACTGCTGGCGATCATCGCGTGTGCGCTGCTCGGCACGGCCGTCGGGGCGCTGTGCAACCGGCCGGTGCTGAGCAGTACGGGCCTGGCCGTACCGTCCGGGATGCTGGCGGCGCTGCTGGTGCTGGTGGCGGGCGGTTCGCCCGCGAACGCCGCGGTATCGGGACTGGTGACGGGATCGCACACCGGCACGGTGACGGTGCCGTGGGTCCCGGCGGTGCTCTCCCTCGCCGTCGCCGCCGGGGCGACGGCCTTCGCCTGCCGCCAGGCGGCCAGGCGGAGTTAGGCCCGCAGGCTCGGCAGGCCCGCAGGTCACAAGCAGCCGACTGGCGCTGCGGCGTCATCCCCCCTGCCGGGTGTCCGACCTATGCTCGATTCCGGTTTGTGCTGATTTGCACCCGAGTATCGAGGAGTGGCGATGGCCGAGGCACTGAGTCAGAGACGCGCGACAGGGTTCGCGCCCGAAGCTCCGGTGGAGCTCCACGTCAACGGGCGCCGACACAGACTGCACCTGGACGCCCGTGTGACCCTGCTCGACGCACTCCGCGACAGCCTGGGCCTGACCGGCACGAAGAAGGGCTGCGACCAGGGCACTTGCGGGGCCTGCACGGTGCACGCCGACGGGCGCCGCGTCCTGTCCTGCCTGACGCTCGCCGCGCAGTGCGAGGGGCGGGAGATCACCACCATCGAGGGCCTGACGGCTCCGGACGGGGGAGCGCATCCGCTCCAGGAGTCGTTCGTGCGGCACGACGCCTTCCAGTGCGGCTACTGCACACCGGGTCAGATCATGTCCGCTGCGGCCCTCCTGGCGGAGGGGCGAGCGGGTTCGGACGAGGACGTACGGGAGTTCATGAGCGGCAATCTCTGCCGCTGCGGCGCCTACACGAACATCGTCGCGGCTGTACGGGACGTGGCCACAGCCGGGGGTGCCGATGCTTCCGTTTGAGTACGCCCGCGTGACCGGCGTCGATGAGGCAGTGAACCTGCTGGCGGCCGATCCGACCGCGTCCTACCTCGCCGGCGGCACGACACAGCTCGATCTGATGAAGGACGGAGTGCTCGGTCCCGAACGGCTCGTGGACATCAGCCGGCTTCCGCTCCGCGGCGTCACGCGTGACGCCGACGGCCTGCACGTCGGCGCTCTGACCACGATGGAGGAGCTCGCTGCGGACCCCGTGGTGACCGAAGAGCTTCCCGTGGTCCGGCAGGCGCTGCTGCTCGGCGCCTCGACCCAGCTCCGCAACATGGCGACGATCGGCGGCAACCTCCTGCAGCGGGCGCGGTGCCGCTATTTCCGCGATCCGACGGTGCCCGACTGCAACAAGCGCGCGCCCGGCTCCGGGTGCGCCGCCGTCCGGAACACCGCCCGGATGCACGCGATCCTCGGTGTCAGCGAACGGTGCATCGCACTGCACGCCTCCGATCTCGCCGTCGCCCTGGTCGCCCTGGACGGCGTGGTGCGTCTGCACGGGACCTCCGGCAGCCGCAGCGTGCCGCTGACGCAGTTCTACCGTGAGGCCGGCACCAGTCCGGACGTCGAGAACGTGCTCCTGCACGGCGAGTTGATCACCGGTATCACCATTCCTCCGCTGCCCGCGGAGGCTGCCTCCGGCTACCTCAAGGTCCGCGACCGGGCCTCGTACGAGTTCGCGCTGGCGTCGGCCGCGGTCGTGCTCGTGATGCGGGACGACGTGATCGCGCAGGCCCGCGTCGGGCTCGGCGGCGTCGGTTCGAAACCGTGGCGCTCGCTGGAGGCGGAGCAGGTCCTCACCGGTGCGCCGGCGAGCGGGGAGACCTTCCGCGAGGCCGCGGCGGCCGCCGTACAGGGAGCGTGGACGGTGCCCGGCACGGCCTTCAAGGTCGAACTCGCACAGCGCAGTCTCGTACGAGCCCTGCGGGACGTCTCGGGAGGCGCGCGATGAGCACCGTGCAGGCCAGGCAGGCCAGGGAGGCCAGGGAGGCCACGGACACCCCACCCGTCATCGGCACGGGAATGGACCGCGTCGACGGTGCCCGCAAGACGGCCGGTGCCGCCGGCTACCCGAGCGACGTCCAGTTGCCGGGGCAGGCGCACGCCGCCCTCGTGCAGAGCACCGTCGCCGCGGGGCGCATCCGGACCCTCGACACCGGCGCGGCGGAGGCGTCCCCGGGCGTGCTGGCCGTCATCACGCACCGCAACGCGCCCCCTCTGCCCGACGGACCGCTGACCGCACTCGGTGCGTCGCCTCCGGCTCCTCTCCGGGACGACCGCATCCTCCACCACGGTCAGCACATCGCCGTCGTGGTCGCCGAGACGCCCGAACAGGCCGCGGCGGCCGCGCGGCTGGTACGGGTCGACTACGAGACCTCCGACGCGCTTCTGGGCCTCGACGACGCGCGCGCCGAGCGGCTGGAGAACCCCTGGGGGATGGACACCGACCGCGGCGACGCTGCGGAGGCTGTGAAGACGGCGGAGACGAAGGTGTCGGCCACTTACACCACGCCCGACAACACCAACAACCCGCTGGGTCTCTTCACGACCGTGGCCGTCTGGGAGCGGGATGCCCTGACCGTCCACGACTCCACCCAGTGGCCGACGATGGGACGCGTCACCCTCGCGAAGGTCTTCGACGTGCCGGAGAGCGCCGTACGGGTCCTGGCACCGTACGTGGGCGGCGCGTTCGGAGCGGGCCTGCGCGTGTGGCCGCACGTGATCCTGGCCGCGCTGGCGGCACGCATGCTCCGGCGCCCGGTGAAGCTGGTCCTGACGAGGGCTCAGATGTTCACCTCGGTCGGGCACCGTCCCAGTACCGTCCAGCACCTCACGGTCGCCAGTACGCGGACGGGCGAACTGGTCGCCCTGGACCACCGCTGCACCTCGGGTGTGGCGATGGAGGACGACGACTTCGAGCCGTGCGCCGCCACGTCCGCGCTCTCGTACGCCTGCCCCAATGTGATCACCAGGGACGTCCAGCTGCGCCTGAACATCCCCGACCCCACCTCCATGCGCGCCCCCGCCGTGGGCCAGGGGAACTTCGCCCTCGAATCGGCGCTGGACGAACTCGCCCACGAACTGGGCACGGACCCGCTCGAACTGCGGCTGCGCAACTACGCCGCGGCTCATCCCGGGAGCGGCCTGCCCTGGTCGAGCAACGCACTCAGGGAGTGCTACGAGGCCGGGGCCGAGAGGTTCGGATGGTCACGCCGGGACCCGGCACCGCGTTCGATGCGCGACGGCGACGAGCTCGTCGGATACGGCATGGCCGGTGTCAGCTACCCGTGGTATGCCCAGTTCTGCAAGGCGCGGGCGACCGTCAACAGCGACGGCAGCGCGTTCGTGCGCAGCGCCGCGACGGACATCGGCACCGGCACGTACACGGTGATGACCCAGGTCTCAGCCGACATCCTGGGCATCCCGGCCGACCGCGTCCGCTTCGACCTCGGCGACTCGGACATGCCCCAGTCACCGCAGGCGGGCGGCTCGGGCCTCACCGGCGCCCTGGCGACGGCCGTACGGGACGCGTGCCGCGGTGTGCTCCGGCGGATCCTGGACCTGGTGCGGGAGGACCCCGAGTCGCCCCTGCGGGGCTGCGCGATCGGTGACGTGACTGCCGGCGGCGGCCGCATGCACCTGCGCGGCAGGCCGGCGGAGGGGGAGTCGTACGCGGACATCCTCGCCAGGCACGGACAGGTGGAGGTCACCGCCGACGGCGCCAGCACACCGGCGGACCCCGCGGAACTGGGCATGGCACCCGCCGGAGCCTTCGGCGCGAAGTTCGTGGAGGTGCGCGTCGACGCCGATCTGGGCGTGATCCGTGTCCCGCGCGTCGTCTCGGCGATCGACGGCGGGCAGATCCTCAACGAGAAGACCGCACGCAGCCAGATCATCGGCGGGACGGTGGGCGGGATCGGGCAGGCGCTGTTCGAGGAGACCGTCACCGACGCAGGGACCGGACGCATCGCCAACGCCACCCTCGGCGACTACCTCGTCCCCGTGAACGCGGACGTGACGCAGCAGGACGTCGTCTTCGTCGGCGACCCCGACCGGGCGACTCCGCTGGGCACCAAGGGAGTCGGAGAGATCGGACTGGTGGGGATCGCGGCGGCCGTCGCGAACGCCGTCCACCACGCGACCGGCAGACGCATCCGGTCGCTGCCGGTCACCCTGGACCAGCTGCTGTGAAGGTGCGGCTGTGAAGGTGCGGCTGTGAAGGTGCTGCTGTGAACGGCCGGATGTGAAACCGCTGCGGCCCGGCACCCCCTCGGGGGCACCGGGCCGCAGCGATCGTGCGTGACGCGTGCGAGCCGGCTGTGGCGGCGGGCGGGACCGGCTCAGTGCCGCCAGGGGCCCGTCACGGCGAACGTGGTGCCGGGCTCATAGCAGTTGACGTACATCGTGCGGTTGTCCGGCGCGAAGGTGACGCCCGCGAACTCGCCCCATGCGGGCTCCTCGTCGGTGCCGATGTCCTGCCGGTTGCGCGCCATCGGGTAGACGGCGCCGTGCTTGGTCAGGCCGTAGACGTGCTGGGCACCCTCGCCGTCCTCGGACACCATGAGCCCGCCGCTCGGGGCCAGGCAGATGTTGTCCGGCTCCTCGCCGGGCAGGTCCAGATCCGAGTCCGGCCCGAAGACGATGACGAGCGTCAGCTTCTTGTGCTTCGGGTCGTAGCGCCAGATCTGCCCGTAGTGGTCGGCCTTCGAGCCTTCCTTGCTCTTGGCGTAACTGGAGACGAAGAACACGGACTTGCCGCCCCAGTAGCAGCCCTCCAGCTTCTGGGCGTGCGTGATGCCGTCCTTGCCGAAGTCCTGGAAGCGGATCGCCGTCTTCTTGGCGAGCGGGTCGGGGACGTCGACCCACTCGACGCCCTCGAAGCTCGTGCCCGGCTCCTGCACGACCGACAGGTCGGGCACCCCCGGCACCCGCATGGCCTGCAGCTTGCCGCCCGCGTGGAGGGAGCCGTAACCGCCCAGCGGCTTCTCGGGCAGGAAGCGGTAGAAGAGCCCGAAGGGCTTCTCGAAGGCGTCCTCGGTCTCATACACCACGCCGTTGCGCGGGTCGAAGGCGATGGCCTCGTGCTGGAAGCGGCCCATCGCCTTCAGCGGCTCGGTGGAAGTGGGCCGGTCGTGGCGGAAGCCGACCTCGAAGATGAATCCGTGGTCCTTGCTGTAGCCCTCCTCTCCGGCCTTGAACTCGGTCTCCTCGCAGGTCAGCCACGTGTCCCAGGGGCTCGGGCCGCCCGCGCAGTTGGTGGAGGTGCCGGCGATGCCGACGCGCTCCTGCAGGACTTCGCCCTCGTGGTCGAGTTCGAGGACGGTGCAGCCGCCGAGCGCCTCGGGGTCGTAGGTGAGCCCCTCGACCGTGGGGACGCCTTGCTCGGCGTCCATCCGGTTCTCGTGGTTGCGTACGAGCCAGGTCGAGCCGTGGCGGCCGCCGTGGCCGTGGGGGCCGGCGAAGGCGGCCATCCCGTCGAAGTTGCTGGGCACCTTGCCCTCGCCGGAGCGCAGTTCGTCGCCCGTGCGGGAGAGGACCTTGTACTTGAAGCCCTTGGGCAGATCGAGGAGGCCCTCCGGGTCGGGCACCAAGGGCCCGTAGCCGGAACGACCCCCGGTGCCCTGGGCGGCGGCGGTGCCCGTGAACAGCTCCGAGAGGGCACCTGAGAATGCGATGCCTGCTCCCATCGCGCCCGATCTCGCCAGCACTTGACGTCGTGTCGTCATACGGAACTCCATGTCGGCGGGCAGATACCTCGTGTGTTTACCATGCGGACGGGCGTACGAGCACTAGCCACGACAGCAGCGGTCTACGCGCGTGCGTAGTGGCGTGCGTAGTGGAACGAATGCTTCCGGAACGGCTCCGCCGGGCGGTCCGCACGTACGGTCCGAGCTGACGGTGCGTACAGGCCCCGCGGTGCGGCGGGCCCGCCCTCAGACGCCGGCGATCCGGGCCCCGTCCCGGGCGAGCGAGGTGAGCCGGGAGATCGCGCGGAAGTACTTCTTCCGGTAGCCGCCTTCGAGCATCTCCTGGCCGAACAGCTCGTCGAAGGGCGCTCCCGAGGCCAGCACGGGAAGTTCACGGTCGTACAGGCGGTCCGCGAGCACCACCAGCCGCAGGGCCGTGGACTGGTCCGGCACCGGGCCGACGCCGGTCAGGCATACGGCGCCGAGACCGTCGACGAGCGCCCCGTACCGGCTCGGGTGGACGGCCGCGAGGTGGGAGAGGAGTGCGGGGAAGGCGTCGAGCGAGGCGCCGGGCGTGCCGTGCGCGGCGCGCCTCACCTCGTCCTCCGCGAGCGGCGCGGGAGCGGCGGGAAGGCCCCGGTGCCGGTAGTCCTCGCCGTCGATGCGCAGCGTACGGAAGTGCCCGGAGAGGCCCTGGATCTCGCGGAGGAAGTCGGCCGAGGCGAAGCGGCCCTCGCCGAGCTTGCCGGGCAGCGTGTTGGACGTCGCGGCGAGAGCCACGCCCTGTCCGACGAGGCGGCCGAGGAGGCTGGAGACGAGGACGGTGTCGCCGGGGTCGTCCAGCTCGAACTCGTCGATGCACAGCAGCCGGTGGCCGCCGAGGGTCGCCACGGTCTGCTGGAAGCCCAGGGCCCCGACGAGGTTGGTCAGCTCCACGAACGTGCCGAACGCCTTGCGCTCCGGCGGCGCGTCGGTGGCGTGCCAGAGCGAGGCGAGCAGATGCGTCTTGCCGACGCCGTAGCCGCCGTCGAGGTAGACGCCCCTTGGGCCGTGGTTGTCCGCTGCCGCGCCGCCGCCGCGCCGGAACCACCGCTTGAGGCCGCCGGCCGCGCCGCGAAGCGTGGGGGAGAAGGAACGCAGGACCTCGACGGCCTCGGACTGGCTGGGCTGCTCCGGGTCGGGCACGTACGTGCCGAAGCGGACGGTGTCGAAGCGCGGGGGCGGGACCATCTCGGCGACGAGCCGCTCGGCGGGCACATGCGGCTCGCGCGCGGTGAGGGAGAGCGGTGCGCCCGCCTCGCCGGAGGTACGGGCCGAGGCGGTACGGGCCGAATCGGCACCGGCAGACGCCGTACCGGCAGAGGCGACGGGATCAGCGGAATCGGCGGGGCCGGTGGGCCCGGTGGGACCGGCCGGGTCGAGGGAGCGGGACACGTCCCACATGCTAAAGGGCCCTGGAGTGCGGATTCACGGGCCGGCGGGCCAGCGAGCGGGCGCCGGACGGCGTGCCACACTGCCGACCATGCGACGCCTGTTCCCCTGCCCTGCCGACGACCGCCCCGGAACGTCCCGCGGAACATCCCCCGAGCCCGGAGACGGCCGGTGGAGCATCGACGCACTGGCCGAGGCATACGCCTACCCGGACCCCGCACCCGAGCCCGCGGCCCCCGGAGCCGGTGCCGGAGAGGTGTGGCTGCGGGCCAACATGGTCAGCTCGCTCGACGGTGCCGCCTACCACGACGGGCGCTCGCAGCCGCTCTCGTCCGAGGCGGACATGCGCGTCTTCGGCGTGCTGCGGGGCCTCGCGGACGCCGTCGTGGTGGGGGCGCAGACGGTGCGTCAGGAGGGCTACGGACCGCCGCGTGAGCGGGAGGCCTTCGCCCGGCGCCGCGCCGCCGCCGGACAGGGACCGGCCCCGGCCATCGCCGTCGTCAGCGCGGGCCTGGACCTGGACTTCTCCCTCCCGCTCTTCACACGCCCTCTCGTGCCGACGCTGCTGGTCACGGGCGCGGGCGCACCGTCCGACCGGGTCGCGGCCGCTCGGTACGCGGGCGCGGAGGTCGTCTTCGCAGGTGAGGGCGCGGCGGTCGAGCCCGCTCGGCTGCCCGCGGCGCTCGCGGAGCGCGGGCTGCGGCGGCTGCTGACGGAAGGGGGACCGCGGCTGCTCGGCCAGCTGGTCGCGGGGGGCGTGCTGGACGAGCTGTGCCTGACCCTCGCCCCCCGCGTCACCTCGGGTGAGGCCTCGCGGATCGTGAACGGCCAGGGCATCGAGGTGCCGGTGGACTTCCGGCTCGCCGGGGTACTGGAGGAGGACGGCTTCCTGCTCACGCGCTACCGGCGGGCACGGGCGTCGGCGGAACCGAGCGTTTCGGATACATCCGCAGGCGCCGGGGGAGCGTGAGTTGCGCGTACGCGGGCAGCCGTTGGCAGGATGATCCAGTCGGGGCCCACCGGCTCCATGTTCAAGAAGGGCACCGCCGTGTTCACGACCGTATTGATGATCGAGAAGCCGCTGGTGTCCGACGATGTGGAACTCGTCACGACGCTGCACGGTGACGAGGCTGTCTCCTTCGTCGTACTGATACAGCCGCGCGGGGACCAGGACCGTCTGCTGCGCGCCCTGGACGACGTCGCGCTCGGTGAGCTCGACCAGGCCGTCCGCGAGGGCAGCGAACCCGACGACCGCGATACGCGCGAGCCGGCCCGCCGGGCGCTGGAGCACTCGCTGGCGCTGCTGCGGGAGGCGGGCGCCGAGGCCCAGGGCCGGATCATCGAGAACCATCCGCTGGACGTGCTCACCGAGGCGGTCGAGCGGCACAAGGCCGACGAAGTCATCGTGCTGACGGCCCCGCACTTGGTCGAGGAGTTCTTCCACCGCGACTGGGCGACAAGGGCCCGGCACAAGGTGGGCGTCCCCGTACTGAAGCTCTTCGCGCACACACCTTGAGCCGTCTCCGGCAGGATCTGCCGGACGTGTCGGCCGGGGGCGTCTTCGCACCGCCGGACCTTCGCCGTCGTGGCCGACCGCCGTTGCTGCCCCCGGCGCGGCCGCAGTGGGTCTCCGGAAGGGCTGCCGGAGCCGGGAGGGGGCACGGCCGTCCGCAACGCATAGGCTGAGCGGCGCGCGTCGTGCGCATCCGGGGCGGGCCCCGGATGCGCTTCGCGCCCGTTCGCGAGAGTACGAATCCTGGAGGCGCCCGCATGGCAGCCGACCTGTCCAGCCCGACCGTCCCGGCGGACCTGGCGCGACCGCACTTCATCGGCATCGGCGGTGCCGGGATGTCCGGCATCGCGAAGATCCTCGCCCAGCGCGGTGCGCGGGTGGAGGGCAGCGACGCGAGGGAGTCCGTGACGGCGGCGGCGCTGCGCGGGCTGGGCGCGACCGTGCACATCGGCCACGATGCGGCGCATCTGGCGCCCGACGCCACGAGCGTCGTCGTCTCCAGCGCCATCCGGCCGGACAACCCGGAACTGGTCGCGGCGCAGCAGCACGGCGTGCCCGTCGTGCACCGCTCGGACGCGCTGGCCGCGCTGATGGACGCGTGCAGGCCGCTGGCAGTCGCGGGCACCCACGGCAAGACCACCACGACCTCGATGCTCGCCGTCGGTCTGGGTGCCCTCGGGCTCGACCCGTCGTACGCGATCGGCGGCGACCTGGACGAACCGGGGTCCAACGCGCACAACGGCCGCGGCGAGATCTTCGTCGCCGAGGCCGACGAGTCCGACCGCAGCTTCCACAAGTACGAGCCCGAGGTCGCCGTCGTCCTCAACGTGGAGCTCGACCACCACGCCAACTACTCCTCCATGGAGGAGATCTACGAGTCCTTCGTGACCTTCGCCGACCGGATCCGCCCCGGCGGCGTGCTGGTCGTCTCCGCCGACCACGAGGGCGCCCGCGAGCTGACGCGCCGGCTGCGCGAGCGCGGGCGGGTGCGGGTGCGCACCTACGGGGAGGCCGCCGACGCGGACGTCCGCGTACTCGACGTCACACCGCACGGACTGACCAGCGAGACCACGGTGCGTCTGGACGGGGACGAGCTGACGTTCGCCGTCTTCGTGCCCGGCAAGCACTACGCGCTCAACGCCGTCGCCGCCCTCGTCGCCGGCTCCGAGCTGGGCGTGCCCGCCGACGAGCTCGCGAAGGCACTGGGCACGTACACCGGTGTACGGCGGCGTCTCCAGCTCAAGGGTGAGGCGAACAGCGTCCAGGTCATCGACTCCTACGCGCACCACCCCACCGAGATGACCGCCGACCTGGAGGCCATCCGCGGCGGCGCCGGCGACGGACGGATCATCGTCCTCTTCCAGCCGCACCTCTTCAGCCGCACGCAGGAGCTGGCGACCGAGATGGGGGAGTCGCTGGCGCTGGCAGACGCCTCCGTCGTCCTCGACATCTATCCCGCCCGCGAGGACCCCGTCCCCGGCGTCACCAGCGAGCTGATCATCGACGCCGCCCGCGCCGCGGGCGCGGACGTACGGCACGCGGCGACCAGCACGGCGGGCGCGGAGCTGGCCGCGGGAATGGCGGCCCCCGGTGATCTCGTTCTCACCATGGGGGCCGGTGACGTGACGGAGCTGGGCCCGGAGATTCTCGCCCGGCTGCCGCAGCAGTGAGCGCCGCGAGGAAGCCCCCGAGACCGACGAAGGAGGCCGGCCGGCCGTGACGTACGAGATCGAGAAGCCGGAAGAGCAGTGGCGGGCCGAGCTCGCCCCCGAGGAGTACCGGGTGCTGCGCGAGGCGGGCACGGAGCCGGCCTTCACCGGCGAATACACCGACACCAAGACCACTGGCGTCTACGACTGCCGGGCCTGCGGAGCGGAGCTCTTCCGCTCCAGCACGAAGTTCGAGTCGCACTGCGGCTGGCCCAGCTTCTACGACCCGGCCGAGTCCGAGGCCGTCGAACTGATCGAGGACCACTCGATGGGCATGCTGCGCACGGAGGTGCGGTGCGCCCGGTGCGGTTCGCACCTCGGCCACGTATTCGAGGGCGAGGGCTACCCGACGCCGACGGACCAGCGGTACTGCATCAACAGCATCGCCGTCCGGCTGGTGCCCTCGGAGTCCTGAACCTGAACCCCCCGGCTGCGGGCCGTCAGTCGCTGCCGTTGCCCGGGGTCGGGGTGGTCTTCTGGATCTGGAGCAGGAATTCGGTGTTGGACTTGGTCTGCTTCATCTTGTCCAGGAGCAGTTCGATGGCCTGCTGCTGGTCCAGGGCGTGCAGGACCCGGCGGAGTTTCCAGATGATCTGGAGTTCGTCGCCCGCCATGAGGATCTCTTCCTTGCGGGTGCCGGAGGCGTCCACGTCGACCGCGGGGAAGATCCGCTTCTCCGACAGCTTCCGGTCCAGCTTCAGCTCCATGTTGCCGGTGCCCTTGAACTCCTCGAAGATCACCTCGTCCATGCGGGAGCCGGTCTCCACCAAAGCGGCGGCCAGGATCGTCAGCGAACCGCCGTCCTCGATGTTCCGCGCCGCACCGAAGAACTTCTTCGGCGGATACAGCGCCGTGGAATCCACACCACCGGACAGGATCCGCCCCGAAGCCGGGGCCGAGAGGTTGTAGGCCCGCCCCAGCCGGGTGATGTTGTCCAGCAGCACCACCACATCGTGACCCAGCTCCACCAGACGCTTGGCCCGCTCGATCGCCAGCTCAGCGATCGTGGTGTGATCCTCCGCGGGACGGTCGAAGGTCGAGGAGATCACCTCACCCTTCACCGACCGCTGCATGTCGGTGACCTCTTCCGGCCGCTCATCGACCAGCACCACCATCAGATGGCACTCCGGATTGTTCACCGTGATCGAATTCGCGATCGACTGCAGCACCATCGTCTTGCCCGCCTTCGGCGGCGCCACGATCAACCCCCGCTGCCCCTTGCCGATCGGCGAGACCAGATCGATGATCCGCGACGTGAGCTGATTCGGCTCCGTCTCCAGCCGCAGCCGCTCCTGCGGATACAACGGCGTCAGCTTGTTGAACTCCGACCGCGACCGGCCACCCTCCGGCGAAGTGCCGTTGACCGAATCCAGCCGCACCAAAGCATTGAACTTCTCCCGCCGCTCCCCCTCACGCGGCTGCCGCACCGCACCGGTGACGTGATCACCCTTGCGCAGACCGTTCTTCCGCACCTGCGCCAACGACACATACACATCATTCGGACCCGGCAGATACCCCGACGTCCGCACGAACGCATAGTTGTCCAGGATGTCCAAGATCCCCGCCACCGGAATCAGCACATCATCCTCAGCGATCTGCGGCTCGGCATCCTCACGCCCACCACGACGCCCACGCCGATCCCGATAACGACCCCGCCGACCACGCCGGCCCTCCCGCTTGGACGGACGGCTCTGATCGGTGCCGGGGTGCGCGGTCGTTTCGGTGGTGTCGCTCACTGGGGGCCTTCCGGGAGGGGATACGTACGTACGTCCTCGCCGGCTGCTGCGGAGAAGACGGGAGTCCCACGGCGTGCCCCACGAGGCGGTCCGGCGGGCGGGGAGACTGCCGCAGGCTCAGGACGGTGGACGGACCACACCGTCATGCGTGCACTTCCCACGCTGGCCGCCGGGAAACACCGCCGGGCGCCTCCGCGCCCCTTCTCCCGGGGCCTGGGTCCTGCCCCCGCGCCGCCGCGCGGAATAGCAGGGCAGGGCGCCGCGGTTCGCTTGTACGTTACAAACGATCCGAACAGCTGTCCGTCACTCATCCGGAGTCCGCATGACCCATGCCCGCAGCGCCGCCCCGTTCGCGACCACCGGCGGGAGCCGTGGCGGGGCGGCCGCGGTCACGCGCAGAGGGGTCGTGCCGGTGCTGGCCTTCGCCGGCATCTCGGTCGCGGTCATGCAGACGCTGCTCGTCCCCGTCGTCGCCCGGCTGCCCGCGCTGCTGGGTACCACCACCTCCGACGCAGCCTGGGTCGTCACCGCGACGCTGCTCTCCGGGGCCGTGGCCACACCCATCATGGGTCGCCTCGGCGACCTCTACGGCAAGCGCCGCCTGATCCTCTGGAGTCTCGGCGCGATGGTGGCGGGTTCGCTGCTGTGTGCGCTGACCTCGTCACTGCTGCCGATGATCGCCGGACGTGCCGTGCAGGGTTTCGCGATGGGCGCCATCCCGCTGGGCATCAGCATCATGCGGGACGAACTGCCGCCGGACAGGCTCGGTTCGGCGATGGCGTTCATGAGTTCCTCGCTCGGCGTGGGCGGGGCGCTGGGCATGCCCGCCGCCGCGTACGTCGCCCAGCACACCGACTGGCACGTGCTCTTCTTCGGGGCCGCCGGTCTCGGTCTGCTGGCCATGCTGACGGTGGTCGCTGTCGTGCCGGAGTCCGCGCAGCGCACCGGAGGCCGCTTCGACTTCCCCGGTGCGCTGGGTCTGACGGCCGGGCTCGTCGCGCTGCTGCTGGCGATATCCAAGGGCGGCGACTGGGGCTGGAGCAGCGGGATCACGCTGGGTCTCTTCGCCGCCGCGCTGCTGATCCTCCTCCTGTGGGGGCTGATGGAGCTGCGCGTAACGCAGCCGCTGGTCGATCTGCGCAGCACGGCCCGCCGCCAGGTGCTGCTGACCAACCTCGCCTCCATCACCGTCGGTCTGGCGTTCTACGCCGCCACGCTGGTGCTGCCGCAGCTCCTCCAGTTGCCCCGCTCCACCGGCTACGGGCTCGGCCAGTCGATGGTCGTCGCCGGGGTGTGCGTGGCGCCGATGGGCATCGCGATGATGCTCGTCTCCTCGCTCTCCGCGCGCATCTCGGAGGCCCGAGGCCCGAAGGTCTCGCTGATGGCGGGCCTTGTGGTCCTGGCCGTCGCCTATCTCGCCGGTACGGTCCTGATGGGCGCCGTCTGGCAGGTCGTACTGACCGCCGTCCTCATCGGCGTCGGCATCGGCATCGCCTACTCGGCGATGCCGGCGCTGATCCTCGGTGCCGTGCCACCGTCCGAGTCGGGAGCCGCGAACGGGCTGAACACGCTGATGCGTTCGATCGGCACCTCCTCCTCCAGCGCCGTCGTCGGCGTGGTGCTGGCGCACATGAGCCTGCCGCTGGGCGGCACCGACGTGCCCAGCCAGGGCGGCTTCCGCGTCTCGTTCCTCATCGCCGCGGGAGCCGCGCTGGCAGGGCTGATCGTCGCCTCGTTCCTGCCGGGGCGGCGCGGGGGCACCACCCGGCCCGTCAAGGCCCAGGGGGAGGGCGACGCCTGAACTGGGGGAGGACGACGTCTGAAAACCGTTCGCAACCCGCCGGAAGCGCCCGCACGATGGAGCACATGCTCACAACTCTGCTGTCCTTCCTCGGCGCATGTCTGCTGGTCGCGATGTCGCCCGGGCCCAGCACCGTGCTGATCATCCGCAGCTCGCTGCGCAGCCGCCGTTCGGGCTTCATGACGGTGCTCGGGAACGAGACGGGGGTCTTCATCTGGGGCGTCGTCGCGGCCCTCGGACTCACGGCGCTCCTCGCCGCGTCCCAACTGGCGTACGACGTACTGCGCTTCGGGGGAGCGGCCGTGCTGATCGTCTTCGGGGTGCAGGCGATCCGTGCAGCCCGGCGGGGCGGCAGCTTCGAGGTGGCCGCGGAGTCGGGCCCCACGCCGGAGCGGGGCCTGCGTTCCTACCGGGCCGGGCTGCTGCTGAACCTCGCCAATCCGAAGGCCGCCGTCTTCGCGATGTCCTTCCTCCCGCAGTTCGTCCCGCAGGGCGCTCCGCAGCTGCCGCTGATGGTGACGCTGGCGGCACTCTGGGCGGTCTTCGAAGTGGGCTACTACGGGCTGTACGTGTGGTTCGTCGGACGGATGCGGCACGTGCTGTCCCGCGCGGGCGTACGGCGCAGGCTGGAGCAGGTCTCGGGCGGCGTGCTGCTGGCGCTCGGCGCACGGCTGGCGCTGGACGGCTAGGGGTGCCGGGCCCGGCCCGGCCCGTACACCGGGGACCGGGGGACCGGGGGCCAGGAGGAGACCGGAGCAAGACGGACGGTCGTGGACTGTTTCTTGATTGATTCCAGAATCTGAGGCAGGCTTCGGACCGTGCCGACAACCACGGACTACGAGCGCATGCTTCGCGAGGCCGCACTGCGTGTGACGCGGCCCCGGGTGGCAGTGCTGCACGCGGTGCACGACCATCCGCACGCCGAGACCGAATCGATCATCGGTGCTGTGCGTGAGGATCTCGGTGGGGTCTCCCACCAGGCCGTCTACGACGTGCTGCGCGCGCTGACCGCGGCGGGCCTGGTACGGCGCATCCAGCCGCCGGGCTCATTGGTGCGCTACGAGGCACGGGTCGGCGACAACCACCATCACGTGGTGTGCCGCTCGTGCGGCGTCGTCGCCGACGTCGACTGCGCCGTCGGCGAGGCGCCCTGCCTTTCCGCGTCCGACGACCACGGCTTCGCGATCGACGAGGCCGAGGTCATCTACTGGGGCCTGTGCTCCGACTGTTCCGCCGTACCCAGCTCTTGATCACTCCTGATCGATTTGGAAGGGATTTCCGTGTCTGAGAAACACGATGCAGCCGTCGAAGAGGCGAGCACGGAAGGTGCAGGCGGCTGTCCGGTAGCCCATGGCCGCGCCCCGCACCCGACCCAGGGCGGCGGGAACCGGGGCTGGTGGCCGAACCGCCTCAATTTGTCGATCCTCGCCAAGAACACCGTTGTGACGAACCCCATGAGCGAGGAGTTCAGTTACGCCGAGGCGTTCAAGAACCTCGATCTCCCCGCCGTGAAGCGGGACATCGCAGAGGTGCTCACGGACTCGAAGGACTGGTGGCCGGCCGACTTCGGCCACTACGGGCCGTTCATGATCCGGATGGCGTGGCACAGCGCGGGCACCTACCGCATCAGCGACGGCCGCGGCGGCGCCGGCTCCGGCCAGCAGCGCTTCGCTCCGCTCAACAGCTGGCCGGACAACGGCAACCTCGACAAGGCCCGCCGTCTGCTGTGGCCGGTGAAGAAGAAGTACGGCCAGCAGCTGTCGTGGGCCGACCTGATGGTGCTCACCGGCAACGTCGCCCTGGAGTCGATGGGCTTCGAGACCTTCGGCTTCGCCGGCGGCCGTGAGGACGTCTGGGAGCCCGAGGAGGACGTCTACTGGGGTCCCGAGACCACCTGGCTCGGCGACGAGCGCTACTCCGGCGACCGGGAGCTCGAAGACCCCCTCGGCGCCGTCCAGATGGGCCTCATCTACGTCAACCCCGAGGGCCCCAACGGCAATCCCGACCCGATCGCCGCGGCCCGTGACATCCGCGAGACGTTCCGCCGCATGGCGATGAACGACGAGGAGACGGTCGCGCTGATCGCCGGCGGCCACACCTTCGGCAAGACCCATGGCGCGGCTCCCGACTTCCACCTCGGCCCCGAGCCGGAGGCGGCCCCGCTGGAGTTGCAGGGCCTCGGCTGGAAGGGCGGCCACGGCACCGGCGTTGCCGGCGACGCGATCACCAGCGGGCTCGAGGGCATCTGGACCGACACCCCGACGAAGTGGGACAACAGCTTCTTCGAGATCCTCTTCGGCTACGAGTGGGAGCTGACCCAGAGCCCCGCGGGAGCCAACCAGTGGCAGCCGAAGGGCGGCGCCGGAGCGGACACCGTCCCCGATGCCCACGACCTGTCGAAGACCCACGCCCCGACGATGCTCACGACCGACCTGTCACTGCGCATGGACCCGGTCTACGAGCCGATCTCGCGGCGCTTCCTCGAGAACCCCGAGGAGTTCGCGGACGCCTTCGCCCGCGCGTGGTTCAAGCTGACCCACCGCGACATGGGTCCGATCCAGCGCTACCTCGGCCCGGAGGTCCCGGCCGAGACGCTGATCTGGCAGGACCCGGTCCCCGCCGTGGACCACGAGCTCGTCGGGGCGGAGGACGTCGCCGCCCTGAAGGAGCAGATCCTCGCCTCCGGGCTGTCGGTGTCCGAACTGGTCTCCACCGCCTGGGCGTCCGCGTCCACCTTCCGTGGCAGCGACAAGCGCGGCGGCGCCAACGGCGCACGCATCCGTCTGGAGCCGCAGAACGGCTGGGAGGTCAACAACCCCGACCAGCTGGCGACGGTGCTGCGCACGCTGGAGGGCATCCAGGGGACCTTCAACTCCTCCCAGAGCGGCGGCAAGCGGGTCTCGCTCGCCGACCTCGTCGTCCTGGGCGGCTGCGCGGGGGTCGAGAAGGCCGCCAAGGAGGCCGGTCACCGCGTCGAGGTCCCCTTCACGCCGGGACGTACGGACGCGTCGGCCGAGCAGACCGACGCGAACTCGTTCGAGGCGCTGGAGCCGACCGCTGACGGGTTCCGCAACTACACGGGGAAGGGCAACCGGCTGCCCGCCGAATATCTCCTCCTCGACCGGGCGAACCTGCTCACGCTGAGCGCCCCCGAGATGACGGTGCTCGTCGGCGGTCTGCGCGTACTGGGAGCGAACTACGACAAGTCGTCGCTCGGTGTGCTCACCGAGAACCCCGGCTCGCTGACGAACGACTTCTTCGCGAACCTGCTCGACATGGGCACGAAGTGGGAGCCGGCGTCCGAGGCCGCCGAGACCTACGAGGGCCGCGACACCGCCACGGGCGAGCTCAAGTGGACCGGCAGCCGCGTCGATCTCCTCTTCGGCTCGAACTCCGAGCTGCGTGCGCTCGCGGAGGTGTACGCGTGCGACGACGCGGGCGAGAAGTTCGTGCAGGACTTCGTCGCGGCGTGGGACAAGGTCATGAACCTCGACCGGTTCGACGTCGCCTGACCACGGCGGTCCGGGCCGGCCCGTGGGGGACCGGCCCGGACGGCCTGGTGCGGACGCCCGTGTCCCGGCTCCCGGGGCACGGGCGTCCGTAGTTCCCCCTGGCTTCGCCGGGCCGTCAGGCCGAGGGGGAGTGCCCCGCCTCCGGCGTCATGCAGAACCGGTGCTGGAGGACGGGATATCCGGCCTTCGCGAAGGCGGCGGCCATCGGGGCGTTGCCCAGGTCCGTCGACCCGGCGACGGATTCGGCGCCTTCGGCGGCCAGTTGGCGGGTGCACTCGGCGAGCAGGTCGTAGGCGTACCCGTTGCCGCGCTGCTGCGGCACCACGCCGATGAAGCCGACCGCGTAGCCGCTGGGGATCCGGCCGGGCACCTGCAGCCCGGCCGGCGCGCCGTCCGCGGTGTACGCCAGGCGCCACCACTCGCGGCCGCCGTGGGACGCCATCCACCGCAGGTGCTCCATGTCCTCACGGGCGGCCCGTTCGATCGCCGCGCCGGGTTCGTCCCCGGCGGCGAGCGCCTGCCGCGCGTGTGCGTCGAGGGTGCCGTGCTGGATCTGCCGCAGTACGTCCAGGACCGCCTCGTCGTCCGGCTCGGGCCGGAAGCTGAGGCGTCCGGGGTGCTCGGGCACCCCGCAGGCCGGCGTCCACCGGTAGCGGAAGCGTTCGACGAGCGGTGCCCAGCCGGCGGCCGCGGCTGCGTCGATACGTGCCTCGGCCGCGGCCCGTACGGCCGGATCGGTGCGCCAGCCCGGCGGCAGCACGAGTTCGAACTCGACCTTCGGCGAGATCTCGCGCAGCAGCAGCACCGCCGCCTCGTCCTCGCCGGGCTCGAAGTCGAACCAGTCGATGAGCAGGGGCTGTTGGTCGTACGGGCCGGCCCACAGGGCCGCGCGGGCGACGACGCGCCCTTCGCGTTCGGCGACCCACGTCCACTCGGGGCGGTACTCACCGCCGTCGCGGACGGTCGTGTACGGGCGGCCGAGCAGCGACCTGCCGACCAGGCCCGGATCGGGGAGGGAAGTGAAGACGTCGCGTGCTTCGGACTCTGCGAGCGTGCGGACGACCAGGTCTCCGGTCATGCCGCTCATGCCGTTCATCGGTGAAGTGGTCCTTCCGGAAGGCGGGTCGCGCTCCCGGGCGGCGGTACCTGGAGGATCAGGTGCCGCTGTACGGACGGTGCCGCAAGGCCCAGGGGGTGGAGCGCGCGGGTGTGAACGTGCACATCTGCTACCGCCTCCTCTCCCAGGCCGTCGGGGCACCCCGGCGGCGGAGGCCGGGGAAGTACCCGCAAGCTAGCGCGCCGCCGCGTGCACGTCCAAGGAGTTTCCGGGCGGTCTCCCCGTCCCGACAGGTTCCACGCGGTCTGAGCGGCCCGGATGTACTGGTTCGGCTACTGCACAAGGCCCGGCCTGGACAGGGGGTTTGGGCGTACTGAGAATGCTGCACATGACATCTCTCGAGTTCGGTGCGTACCCACCGCGGCTTTCCGACGCGGACCGGGAGCGGGCTCTCGAGGTGCTGCGCGAGGGTGCGGCGGAGGGACGCATCTCGCAGAACACGTTCGAGCGGCGCATGGAAGTCGTCCTCAAGGCGCAGTGGCAGGGCGAGTTGCACGCCGCGTTGCAGGACCTGCCGACGCGGCGGCCGAGGGGCCGGTGGTTCGCCCGGGGCATCGCCCGCATCCTCTCCTTCCCCCGCGCCCTCCGGAACGCCTGGCAGACCGAACGCCTGCCGGAACTGCTGCTTCCGGCACCCGGCTCGCACGCGTACTCCATAGGCCGTGCGCCCGGTTCGATGCTGCGGCTCAACCACTTCACCGTCTCCCGTACGCATGCGCAGCTGCGCGCGACCGGCGACGGCTGGAAGCTGCGCGACCTCGGGTCCAGCAACGGGACGTGGGTGAACGGCAGCAGGGTGACGGGCTCGGTGCGGGTGCGTCCCGGTGACACCGTCAGGTTCGGGCAGACGGGCTTCAGGCTCGTCCTGGGCGCCTCGCCTCCGCCCCGGCCGGAACTCCCGCCCCCGCCCACGCAGCCGCCGGCCGGGTACTGACGGTCCCGGCGGTCCTGACGTACCGCAGGACCATGAGGCTGCGGTCGGTCAGCGTGATCCGGTCGCCCCGTCCGGCCTTGCGGTCTTCCTGTGCTGAGGGAGGCGCGTCCACCGCGGTGTCGAGGACGAGCTGCCAGGCGCACGCGGCGTCTGCCGGGTCCGCGGAGCCGGCTTGGTCCGCAGCGTCCGACGGGCCCCCCGGCGCCTCGGGGACGACGAATTCCACCGGCGCGGAATGTGCGTTGAAGAGCAGCAGGAACGAGTCGTCCGTGACGGGTTCGCCGCGCGTGCCGGGCTCGGAGATGGCGCCGCCGTTGAGCAGCACCGTCAGCGACAGGGACCCCTCCTCGTGCCAGTCCTGCGGCCGCATGGGCTCGCCGGCGGGCGTGAACCAGGCGATGTCCGGCGCCGCCCGGCGCGAGTCGTCGTCGCCGTCCTCCGCGCCCGGTCCCCGGAAGAAGCGGCGGCGCCGGAAAACGGGATGCTCGCGCCGCAATGCCGTCAACTCGGCGATGAACGCGGCCAGTTCGGCCTCCGGACGCGGCCCTGTGGGGTCGCTCTCCGGCCAGTGCACCCACGTGAGTTCGCCGTCCTGGCAGTAGGGGTTGTTGTTGCCCTGCTGGGTACGGGCGAACTCGTCACCGTGGCTGAGCATCGGCACGCCCTGCGAGAGCATCAGCGTCGCGATGAGGTTGCGCATCTGCCGCCGCCGCAGCCGCAGTACGTCCGGGTCCGCGGTGCCGCCCTCGGCGCCGCAGTTCCAGGACCTGTTGTGCCTCTCGCCGTCCCGGCCGCCCTCGCCGTTGGCCTCGTTGTGCTTGCCGTCGTAACTGACGAGGTCGTGCAGGGTGAAGCCGTCGTGGCACGTGACGAAGTTGACGGAGGCCAGCGGGCGTCTGCCGTCCCGGTAGAGGTCGGAGGAGCCCGTGAGCCGGGAGGCGAACTCCGCGAGCGTGCCCGGCTCGCCGCGCCACAGGTCCCGCACGGTGTCGCGGTAGCGGCCGTTCCACTCCGTCCACAGCGGAGGGAAGTTGCCGACCTGGTAGCCCCCCTCGCCCACGTCCCACGGCTCGGCGATCAGCTTGACGCGGCTGACCACCGGGTCCTGCTGCACCAGGTCGAAGAAGGACGAGAGCCGGTCCACCTCGTGGAACTGACGGGCCAGCGTCGCCGCGAGGTCGAAGCGGAAGCCGTCCACGTGCATCTCGGTCACCCAGTAGCGCAGCGAGTCCATGATGAGCTGCAGGACGTGAGGGCTGCGCATCAACAGTGAATTACCCGTGCCCGTCGTATCCGTGTAGTAGCGCGGATCCTCGCTCAGCCGGTAGTACGAGGGGTTGTCGAGCCCTCGGAAGGAGAGCGTGGGACCAAGGTGACTTCCTTCCGCGGTGTGGTTGTAGACGACGTCGAGGAGAACCTCGATGCCGGCGCCGTGCAGGGCGCGCACCGCCTGCTTGAACTCCAGCACCTGCTGTCCGCGGTCGCCCCACGAGGCGTAGGCGTTGTGCGGCGCGAAGAAGCCGATGGTGTTGTAGCCCCAGTAGTTCGCCATTCCCGCGGCGGCGAGCCTGTGGTCGGTGACGGACTGGTGCACCGGCATCAACTCCAGTGCGGTGACGCCGAGTTCGGTGAGGTGGTCGATGACGGCCGGGTGTGCCAGAGCCGAGTACGTGCCCCGCACTTCGGGCGGCAGGGCGGGGTGCAGCATCGTCAGGCCCTTCACGTGCGCCTCGTAGACGACCGTCCGGTCGTATCCGGTGCGCGGCGGCCGGTCGTCGCCCCAGTCGAAGTAGGGGTTGACCACGACCGACGCCATCGTGTGCGGGGCGGAGTCGAGGTCGTTGCGCGCCTCCGGGGCGCCGAAGCGGTATCCGTAGACCGCCTCGTCCCAGTCGACGCGGCCGCTCATGGCCTTGGCGTACGGGTCGAGCAGCAGCTTCGCGCTGTTGCAGCGCAGCCCGCGCCCGGGGTCGTACGGGCCGTGTACGCGGAATCCGTAGCGCTGCCCCGGCATCACACCGGGCAGATAGGCGTGCCGCACGTAGCCGTCGGACTCGCGCAGCTCCACCGCCGTCTCGCGTCCCTCGTCGTCCAGCAGGCACAGCTCGATGCGCCGGGCGGCTTCGGAGAAGACCGCGAAATTCGTACCCGCGCCGTCGTAGGTTGCACCGAGGGGGTACGCCTGTCCCGGCCAGACCTGCATGCGATGCTCTCCTCCCGCCGTTACGGTCCGGCTGCTGCCGCCGCACCGGGGCATCCTTGCCCAGGTGGCGCGAAAGGGACGGAGCGCAGGGCGGCAATCCCTCGTACGGACGTACGGGCGGGGCAAGTTGATGGGGGTTCAGGGTGCGGCCCTTCCGGGGCCGAAGTAGTCTTCCTTGATCGCTCAACAGGGTCAGGAAGGCGGTGCGCGGGTGGGTGCGGGAGGGCTTGAGCTCCCCCCAGGTGAAAGCGGCGACGACGGTGACGGGGAGGCCGCCGGCGTGCCGGCCGGTGCGGTGTCACTGGCGCGCCCCATGGAGATCGGCGCGGACCTCGACTGGGACACGGACGCATGGTCCGAGGTGCGCACCCGGGCCCGGCGGGCAGGGCGCGCCTACATCTGGCTGAATCTCGTCGAACAGCGGCTGCGTGCGGTCGTCGCCGCGGTGCTGCGGCCGATCTACGAACCGGTGCACGGCGACGACTGGGTCGTCGCCGCTGCCGGTCCGGCCGGGCAGGAGTGGGTGCAACGGGCCGTGGCGGTCCGGGAGGTGAGCCGCCGCAAGGGCTATCTCCTCGACCCCGCCGACGACAACGTTCTCTGCTTCCTCACGCTGCCGCAGCTGCGCGAGCTGATGGTGCAGCACTGGCCCTGCTTCGAGCCGTACTTCGACGACCGCCGCGAGGTCGAACTCGCCCTGGACGAGCTGGAGGTGGCGCGCAGCGCGGTCGCCCGCAACCGCGCGCTGTCCGAGACGGTGCTCGCGCAGGCCGAGCGGATGTGCGCCCGGCTGCTGGAGCTGCTCGGCGCCTCCGCGGACGAGACGCCCTCGGCGCACCGGCTGCCCGTCGACGCCGTCGAGGACCTGGTCGGCGAGCGCTTCGCCGACGTGGTCGGCGTCCACTCCGACCGGGTGCGCCTGCAGCGGAGTCTGCCGGCCGAGGATCTGTTCGGGGGTGCGCGCCGCCTGGACGCGATGGGCATAGGCCTCAATCTGCTCGTGCAGAACTACTCCGGCCGCCGGCTGGTGCGGCTGGCCGCCTCCGGGTGCCGGATGCGGCTGCTCTTCCTCAACCCCGCCAGCAGCGCAGTACGCCGCCGGGAGCGCGAACTGAACATAAAGAAGGGCGAGTTGAGCCGCACCGTGGAGATGAACATCCTCCACATGCGCCGTGTGCGGGCGCGTCTGCGCGACACCGGCGCCTTCGAGATCCATGTCTTCGACGAGACGCCGCGCTTCTCCGCGTACATGGTCGACGGGGACGGGGCGGACGGTCTGGCCGTGGTGCAGCCGTATCTGCGGCGCGTGCGCGGCATGGAGGCCCCGGTGCTGGTCCTGCGCGGCGGAGGCAGGGATCTGGTGCAGCGGCGCGAGGAGCACGACAAGCCGCAGGACGAGGGCGTGCACGGGCTGTTCCAGACCTACCGTGAGGAGTTCGAGTCCGCCTGGGCGGACTCACGCCCGGTGTCATGAACCGCACCGTCCGCCACCCCGTGCCGGACGCCTCTTCTAAGCTGCCGCCCATGACGACGTATGCGGCGTTACTGCGCGGGATCAACGTGGGCGGTCACAAGAAGGTCCCCATGGCCGAGTTGAGGGAGGTCATGGCAGGCCTGGGCTGGAGCGACGTCCGCACCTACCTGCAGAGCGGCAACGCGGTCTTCACCACCGGCGACGCGGACCCGCGCGGCCGCCTGGAGCGTGCCGTCGCGGACCACTTCGGCTTCGAGGTGAGCTGCCTGGTCCGTACGGCCGGGGAGTTGCGCACCGTGGCCGCCGCCTGCCCCTATCCGGCCGCCGAGCTCGACCCGGCCAAGCTGCTGGTGCTCTTCCTCGAAGAGGCCCCGGGGGAGGGCCACTTCGACTCCGTGGACGCCGGCGCGTTCGCTCCCGACACCTTCCACCACGCGGGCAGCGCCGTGTACTGCTACTTCCCCGAGGGAATGGGCCGCAGTAAGCTTCCGGCCGCTCTCGAAGCCGTACGTCCCAAGGTGACGATGACGGGCCGCAATTGGCGTACGGTCCAGCGGCTGATCGAGCTCGCCGGCTGAATCGCCGGGCCTGCACCCTGAGTCGGGCCCGAGTCGGGCCCGAGCCCTGCTTGAAGCATCGTCGACGCCCGAGCGGGCCCCGGGTCCGAGACGGGAACCGGCGGACCGCACGCGCTCTGCACGGAACTTGCACGGAAGTGAGTCAGGACGGTCAGATATCTGATCGTTCTGATGGCCCGTCAGGTCAACTTGGGGTGATACAGGGCGCTTTGCCGTCCCCTCGTGAAAGTTGTGTATGTCACACCCGCTCATACGGCTTGAGGTGAGCGGATCAATCAGACAGTGTTTCGAGTCACCCGGTTGCGGATCATCACCGCGACTGTGCCGGGTGCGAAAAGTGACATAGAACCCCCCACACCTCACGAGGAGGACCCTCGTCATGGCAACCAACACGCCCAGAAGCCCGGAGAAGTCCGCACGGCGGCGCCGCATCACTCTGGCGACCGGCGTCGCCGCGGCGGTGGTCGGGGCGGCCACGCTGCTGACGCTGCCTGCCGGTGCGGCTCCCGCCGAAGGCCACGTGTACGGCACGAAGGCCAAGGGCGCGGTCGACGGCAGCTACATCGTCATGCTGAAGGACAGCAAGGGCGCCAACTCCGTGAAGTCCGCGGGGAACGACCTGGCAGACCAGTACGGCGGCAAGGTCAAGAACACCTACGACTCCGCCATCAACGGCTTCTCCGCGAAGGGCCTGAGCGCCAAGGAGGCCCGCCAGCTGGCCGGCAACTCCAAGGTCGACAAGGTCGTCCAGAACCACAAGTTCACCATGAACGAGACGCAGGCCAACCCGCCGTCGTGGGGCCTGGACCGCATCGACCAGACGGACACCAAGGGCGACAAGAAGTACACCTTCCCGGACAGCGCCGGCGAGGGTGTCACGGCGTTCGTCATCGACACCGGCGTCCGCATCACGCACAAGGACTTCGGCAAGCGCGCCAGCCACGGCTTCGACGCGGTCGACGGTGACGACAACGCCGACGACGGCCAGGGCCACGGCACGCACGTCGCGGGCACCGTCGCCGGCAGCGACCACGGTGTCGCGAAGAAGGCCAAGATCGTCGCCGTGCGTGTTCTGGACGACCAGGGCAGCGGTACGACCGAGCAGGTCGTCAAGGGCATCGACTGGGTGACCAAGAACGCCAAGGGTCCCTCCGTCGCCAACATGTCCCTCGGCGGTCCGAAGGACGAGGCGCTGGACGCCGCGGTACAGAAGTCCATCGACGCCGGTGTCACGTACTCCCTCGCCGCCGGCAACGAGAGCCAGGACGCCGACAACAGCTCGCCGGCCCGCGTGAAGGACGCCATCACCGTCGCCGCCAGCGACGACAAGGACGCGCAGGCGGAGTTCTCCAACTTCGGCAAGCTGGTCGACATCTACGCGCCGGGCGTGGACATCGTCTCCGCGACCAACACCGGTGACGACGCCACGGAGACGCTGTCGGGCACCTCGATGGCCGCTCCGCACGTCGCGGGCGCCGCTGCGATCTTCCTCGGCGAGAACAAGGACGCCAAGCCGGCGGACGTCGCCAAGGGTCTGACCGACGCCGCGACGCCGGACGCGATATCCAACCCGAGCGAGGGCACGCCGAACAAGCTGCTCAACGTCAACCCCAAGTGACCGGCGGGCACGCCCGCTGAGCACGGCGCACCACGGCACAACGCATCACAAGCTCAATGCGTCACAGCTCAACGCATCACAGCACAAGACCGCCCGTCGCGCTCTTCCACGAGCGCGGCGGGCGGCCGCGTTCGTACGGGCGTCCGGAGCCGGCCCGGGCGGGGACAACGGCTCCCTGGCACGCCGCAACGGCCCGTCCGCGAGGCCGTCATCCGCTATTCGAGACGGCCGGTGAATTCGTTGACGCCGTACCGTAATTGCTGTCATGCTCAATTCCGTGAATCAGTCCGCGATTCTTGTGACGCGCCTGCACGTCGATCTGCGACGGCACGCCAGCGCGATCTGTGCCGACGGCTTCTGAGCCCCGCGCTCAGCTGATTCCTTTCCGCTCTGCTCTCTGCTCCGTCCCTGACGGAGCCGATGCGAGCTGCGGTTCTCTCCCAGGTCACCGCCGCTGCGGGACGCAACGTCCCCTGGTCGGCGGCCGTTTCCGGATTCACTTCCCAGCCTCCGGGTGAGCATTCCCGCCCGTATTCCGTCCGTTGGCGGCGCGCATTCCGAGTTCCGGGCAGTCCGGAATGCCGTGCGCCGTCCGGCAGTTCACGCGCGGGTCCCCTCCCCGTACCGGCTCGCCCCCCAAGAACTCTCCGCGAAGGAGCCCCGAATGACTTCCGCCCTTTCCGCCGCCGCACGCCATCTGCGCGTCGTCGACGAGACCGCCCCCGACGGACCGGCGTCCGGACTGGACACCCCCGACGGTGACGGTCCGCCCGGCGAGGCGACGCCCGTCGTCGGCTATGTCGTGCTCGTCCCCGAGGGCACCGACCCGACGGAACTCTTCACCGCGGACGGCACCAGAGCCCGCTTCCGTCCGCTGCTGCCCGCCGAGCAGCCTCCGGCGCCGCAAGGGGAGCAGCAGCCCGTACGGCGGCAGCCCCTACCACAGTCGCCCGTACCGCAGACGCCCGCACAGCAGCAGCCGCCCGGTGCCGCCGCCGACGGCCTGCACGTCGACACCGAAGGGCACACCGCACAGGCCGACGGAGAGCAACTAAGCCTGACCTACCTGGAGTTCGAGCTGCTCGCGCACCTCGTGGCCAATCCGTACAGGGTGCACACCCGCAGCCATCTCGTGGCGGCGCTCTGGGGCTACAGCCACGTCGGGGACGGCCGTACCGTCGATGTGCACATCGCCCGGCTGCGCCGCAAGCTCGGCCGCTTCCGGGACACGATCGTCACCGTCCGCCGCGTCGGCTACAAGTACGAGCCGGGCAGGGCCCGTTGAGCCTGGGGCGTGTCCCCAGAGGGCGTCGTCGCCGCCCGGGCCGTCAGGCGCTCAGCGCCAGCGGCCCGCGTGCGGCGGCCTCGTCGTAGCGCAGCGCCAGCAGCTCCGCCAGCTCGGGAGAGGCACCGAGCACCGGCGCCAGCACGTCGGCCCGTGCCTCGAAGGCGCCGCCGCGGATGCGGTCGGGGAGGCGGCCGGGCGCTATGACGTAGGGCGCCACGGCCACATGCTCGACGCCGTCGGCACGCAGCCCCCGCACGGCGTCCTCGGTACGGGGCAGGGAGGCGGAGGCGAACGCAGGACGCACGGCACACCAGCCACCGGTGCGCCGCCACTCCCGCGCGGTCTGTGCGATCACTGCGATCGCCTCCGGATCAGAGGAGCCCGCCGAGGCCAGCACGATCCCGGTCGAGCGGTGCTGCTCCCGGCGCAGGCCGGCCTCGCGGAGCCGCCGCTCCAGCGCGCCGGCGAGCAGCGGATGCGGGCCCAGCACTTCCGCCTGCCGCACCCGCAGGCGCGGCAGCCGGGACGTCACCTCGTTCAGCTCCGCGGGGATGTCGGACTTGGCGTGGAAGGCGCGGCTGAGCAGCAGGGGCAGCGCGACGATGTCGTGGACGCCCTCGGCGTGCAGCCGCTCCAGAAGCCGCGGTACGGACGGGGCGTTGAAGTCCAGATGTGCCGCCTCCACGCGCAGCTCGGGACGCAGCGACCGCACGCGCGCGCAGAGCGCGGCGACGGTCGCGGCGTGCCGCGGGTCGCGGCTGCCGTGTGCGATGACCACGAGAGTGGGCCGTGTCGCATCGTGCATGGCGGTCGTCCGTTCCTGGTCTGTTTCTGTCCGTTCCGTGTCCTGGTGGTCCTGGTGGTCCGGGGGTGCTGCCTCAGAAGTCCCAGCCGTCGTCGTCCGTGGTGCCCAGCCCTTCGGCCTCCGCGGTCTCCCGTACGGCGTCGGCGAAGGCGTGGCCCGCCATGCCCGCGCTGAGCGTGGAGCCGTCCGCGGGGTCGACGAGGACGAAGGAGCCGGTGCGGCGGGAGTCGGCGTAGGCGTCGACGGGCAGCGGCTCGGAGGTGCGCAGCACGACCCGGCCGATGTCGTTGGCCACCAGGCGCCCCGGCTCGGGGTGCTGGGAGAGGTCGTCCAGCGTCAGCCGGGACGGGATCTCCTTGACGATGGCCTTGACCGTGCGGGTGGTGTGCTTCAGCAGCACCCGCGCGCCGGGCGTGAGCGGGGTGTCGTGCAGGTGGCACACCGTCGCGGTCAGGTCCTGGCTGGGGGTGACGGAGGCGTCCGACGGCACGATCATGTCGCCGCGTGAGATGTCGAGGTCGTCCGCGAGCAGCACCGTCACCGACTGCGGGGCCCAGGCGACGTCCACGGACTGGCCCAGCACGTCCAGGCCCTCGATCGTGGACGTACGGCCGGAGGGCAGGACGGTCACGTGCTGCCCGGTGCGCAGCAGGCCGGAGGCGATCTGGCCCGCGTAGCCGCGGTAGTCGGGGTGCTCGGGTGTCTGCGGCCGGATGACGTACTGGACGGGGAAGCGTGCCGGGTCGTCAGCGGGGTCGTCGGTGACGGCGACGGTCTCCAGGTGTTCCAGCACGGTCGGGCCGCCGTACCAGTCCATGTGCGCGGACGGCGTCACGACGTTGTCGCCGACGAGCGCGGAGATCGGGATGGCCGTGATCTCCGGGACGCCGAGCGAGGCGGCGTAGCGGGTGAACTCCTCGGCGATGGCCGCGAAGACGTCCTCGTCGTAGTCGACGAGGTCCATCTTGTTGACGGCGAGGACGACGTGCGGGACGCGCAGCAGCGCGGCCACGGCGGCGTGCCGGCGCGTCTGCTCCACGACGCCGTTGCGGGCGTCGACGAGGACGACGGCGAGCTCGGCGGTCGAGGCGCCGGTGACCATGTTCCGCGTGTACTGCACATGGCCCGGTGTGTCGGCGAGGATGAACCGCCGCCGCGGCGTGGCGAAGTAGCGGTACGCCACGTCGATGGTGATGCCCTGCTCGCGCTCGGCGCGCAGCCCGTCGGTCAGCAGCGCCAGGTCGGGGGTGTCCTGGCCGCGGTTGCGGGAGGCGGACTCCACGGCCTCCAGCTGGTCGGCGAGCACCGACTTGGAGTCGTGCAGCAGCCGCCCCACCAGCGTGGACTTGCCGTCGTCGACGGAGCCGGCGGTCGCGAAGCGCAGCAGCGAGGTCGCCGCGAGCGCGGCATCGGCCGCGGCGGGGTGACCGGCGGGCGTGGCGGGTGTGTCCATGATCAGAAGTACCCCTCGCGCTTGCGGTCCTCCATGGCGGCCTCGGAGATCTTGTCGTCGGCCCGGGTCGCCCCGCGCTCGGTCAGCCGGGAGGCGGCGATCTCGGTGATGACCTTCTCGATGCTGTCCGCGTCGGAGTCGACCGCGCCGGTGCAGGACATGTCGCCGACGGTGCGATAGCGCACCTTGCGCCGCTCCACCCGCTCGTCCTGGCGCGGACCGCCCCACTCGCCGGGAGCCAGCCACATGCCGCTACGGGAGAAGACGGTGCGCTCGTGCGCGTAGTAGATGGCGGGCAGCTCGATCTTCTCGCGGGCGATGTACTGCCACACGTCCAGCTCGGTCCAGTTCGACAGCGGGAAGACACGTACGTGTTCGCCCGGTGCGTGCCGCCCGTTGTAGAGCTGCCACAGCTCCGGCCGCTGACGCCGGGGGTCCCAGCCGCCGAACTCGTCCCGGAGGGAGAAGACCCGCTCCTTGGCCCGCGCCTTCTCCTCGTCGCGCCTGCCGCCGCCGAAGACCGCGTCGAAGCTCTCCCTCTCGATGGCGTTCAGCAGCGGCACCGTCTGCAGCGGATTGCGGGTGCCGTCGGGGCGTTCCTTCAGCTCACCGCGGTCGATGAACTCCTGCACGGCGGCCACATGCAGCCGCAGCCCGTGCTGCGCCACCACGCGGTCCCGGTACTCCAGCACCTCGGGGAAGTTGTGCCCGGTGTCCACATGCAGCAGCGCGAACGGCACGGGCGCCGGCGCGAACGCCTTCAGCGCCAGATGCAGCATGACGATGGAGTCCTTGCCGCCGGAGAAGAGAATCACCGGGCGCTCGAACTCACCTGCCACCTCACGGAAGATGTGCACACCCTCCGACTCCAGCGCGTCCAGGTGCGAGAGCGCATACGGGTTGTCGCAGTCCTGCAGCGTCGTGACAGCCGTTGTCACAGCAGTCCCCTCTCACTCAGCAGCGCGCTCAGCGCCGCAGCGGATTCCTCCACGCCCTGCCGGTGTGCCTCGATCCGCAGATCCGGCTCCTCGGGGGCCTCGTACGGGTCGTCCACACCCGTCAGTCCGGAGATCTCCCCCGAGGCCTGACGCGCGTACAGTCCCTTCACGTCGCGCTGTGAGCACACCTCCACCGGAGTGGCGACGTGCACCTCCAAGTAGCCGGTGCCCGCGGCCTGGTGGCGCTTGCGCACCGCGGCGCGGCTGTCCGCGTACGGGGCGATCACCGGTACGAGGACGGTCACGCCGTGCGAGGCGAGCAGCTCGGCCACGAAGCCGATGCGCTGCACGTTCAGGTCGCGGTCCTCGCGGGAGAAGCCGAGCCCGGCGGAGAGGAACGTGCGGATCTCGTCCCCGTCCAGTACCTCCACCCGGCGGCCCTGCCTGGCGAGTCGGTCCGCCAGCGCGGTCGCGATCGTCGTCTTGCCCGCGCTCGGCAGGCCGGTGAGCCACACGGTGGCTCCGGTCCCGAGGGCCTGCCGCTGCGCCGTCGCCTCACTCATCTCCCGCTCCCAGCCGCGGAGTTCACCGTGTCCCCGTTCACAGGTGAATACCGCACTCGCTCTTGCCCTGCCCCGACCAGCGTCCGGCGCGGGCGTCCTCGCCCTCGATGACGCGCCGGGTGCACGGGGCGCATCCCACCGAGGCGTAACCGTCGGAGAGCAGAGGATTGGTCAGCACTCCGTGCTCCGCCACATAAGCGTCGACATCTGCCTGATTCCAGCGGGCGATCGGCGAGATCTTGACCTTCTGCCGGCGCTCGTCCCAGCCGACGACGGGGGTGTCCGCGCGGGTCGGCGACTCGTCGCGGCGCAGGCCCGTCGCCCAGGCGTCGTAGGCGCGCAGGCCCTCCTCCAGAGGCGCCACCTTCCGCATCGCGCAGCACAGGTCCGGGTTGCGGTCGTGCAGCTTCGGGCCGTGCTCGGCGTCCTGTTCGGCGACGCTCTGCCGCGGCGTGAGCGTGATCACTTCCACGTCCATGACGGCGGCGACGGCGTCACGCGTGCCGATCGTCTCGGGGAAGTGGTAGCCGGTGTCGAGGAAGACGACGTCGACGCCCGGGGCCGCGCGGGAGGCGAGGTGCGCCACAACCGCGTCCTCCATCGACGAGGTGACGCAGAAGCGGTCGCCGAAGGTGCCGGCGGCCCAGCTCAGCACCTCCAGCGCCGGTGCGTCCTCCAGGTCACGGCCCGCCTCTTCCGCGAGCCGCCGCAGCTGTGCCGCGGAGTGCTGCTGCGCAGCGGTGGTCATGGCGTGCGCCTTCCTTCCTGGCTGCTGCCTTCGTGGCTGCTGCCTTCCTGGCCGACGTGGCCGACGCGGGCGCTTTCGCTGCCCTCGCGCTGCAGGCCCCTGGCCAGCAGTCCGAGAAACGAGAGCTTGAACGCCCTGTTGCACGCGGTGCATTCCCAGGAGCCGTGGCCCTCCTCGGAGGGGCGCAGGTCCTCGTCGCCGCAGTACGGGCAGTAGAACGGTGCGGCGCGCTCGCTCACTGTGTCCCCCGCTCAGCCTCGGCGTGCTCTGACGCGTCGGCTTCCCTCGTTGCTGCTCGCTCCTTCGTCGCTGCGCGGCTCCTCGGTCCAGCCGGCGCCGCGCGCCGAGGCTCGCTCATTTCAGCGCACCCTCTTCCGCGCGGGCCGCCCACTGGGCGAAGCGTTCGCCGTCCTCGCGCTGTTCCTTGAAGTTGAGCAGCACGCGCTCGATGTACTCGGGCAGTTCCTCGGCGGTGACCTTCAGTCCGCGCACCTTGCGGCCGAAGCCCGGCTCCATGCCGAGCGAGCCGCCCAGGTGCACCTGGTAGCCCTCGACCTGCTCGCCGTCGGCGTTCGTGACGAGCTGGCCCTTGAGCCCGATGTCGGCGACCTGGATGCGGGCGCAGGAGTTGGGGCAGCCGTTGAGGTTGATGGTCACCGGCTCGTCGAACTCGGGGAGGCGCTGCTCCAGTTCGTCGATGAGCGACGAGCCGCGCGCCTTGGTCTCGACGATGGCCAGCTTGCAGAACTCGATGCCGGTGCAGGCCATGGTGCCGCGCCGGAAGACCGACGGGCGGGCGGTGAGGTCGAGCGCCTCCAGCGCCTCGGTCAGGGATTCCACCTGGTCCCCGGCGACGTCGAGGACGATCATCTTCTGTTCGGCGGTGGTACGGACGCGGCCCGAGCCGTGCGACTCGGCGAGGTCCGCGATCTTGGCGAGCGTGCCTCCGTCGATGCGTCCGACGCGCGGCGCGAAGCCCACGTAGTGGTTGCCGTCGCGCTGTTCGTGCACGCCGATGTGGTCGCGCCACTGCTGGACGGGTGCCTCGGGTGCGGGGCCGTCTGCCATCCTGCGCAGCAGGTACTCGTCCTCGAGCACCTGGCGGAACTTCTCGGCACCCCAGTCGGCGACGAGGAACTTGATGCGGGCGCGGGTGCGCAGCCGCCGGTATCCGTAGTCGCGGAAGACGGAGACGATCCCCTCGTGCACGTCCGCGACGTCCTCGATGGGCACCCACGCGCCGAGCCGCACGCCCAGCTTGGGGTTGGTCGACAGGCCGCCGCCGACCCACACGTCGAATCCGGGGCCGAGTTCGGGGTGTTCGACACCGACGAAGGCGACGTCGTTGATCTCGTGCGCGACGTCGAGCAGCGGCGAGCCCGAGACCGCGGTCTTGAACTTCCGCGGCAGGTTCGAGTACGCGGGATTGCCGATGACCCGGCGGTGGATCTCGTCGATGGCGGGAGTGCCGTCGATGATCTCGTCGGCGGCGATGCCGGCGACGGGCGAGCCCATGATGACGCGCGGGGTGTCGCCGCACGCCTCGGTCGTCGAGAGGCCGACGCCCTCCAGTCGGCGCCAGATCTCCGGCATGTCCTCGATGCGGATCCAGTGGAACTGGATGTTCTGCCGGTCGGTGATGTCGGCGGTGCCGCGGGCGAAGTCCTGCGAGATCTCGCCGACGGTACGCAGTTGCTGCGTCGTCAGCTGTCCGCCGTCGATGCGCACGCGGAGCATGAAGTACTCGTCGTCCAGCTCCTCCGGCTCCAGCACGGCCGTCTTGCCGCCGCTGATGCCGGGCCGGCGCTGCGTGTACAGGCCCCACCAGCGCATGCGTCCGCGCAGGTCGGCGCCGTCGATGGAGTCGAATCCGCGGTGTGCGTAGATCGTCTCAATGCGTGTCCGCACGTTGAGACCGTCATCGTCCTTCTTGGTCTGCTCGTTGCCGTTGAGCGGAGTGAAGTGACCAGCGGCCCACTGCCCCTCGCCGCGGTGGCGTCCGGCCTTGCGGCGGCTCGGTGCGGAAGCGGGACGCTTGGAGGTGTCGGCCATGGCAGTTGTCCTTCGGGTCCTTCAGGTGTCCGTCGGGTGGCGTGACGGCCGGGGCGGCCGGGCAGCCGGACACAGCCGGTCGTCAGAGACGGTGCAGGTCAGCAGGGGCGGGCGCGCGCGGCACATGCTGCTTCCGCCGGTACGTGGCGCATGCCCGTACGGGCGGAGGGCAGGGTGGGCCGCTGCGGTTCAGACGGGAAGAGCACCTGCCCGCGACTGTGAGGGCGGCTCTTGGGTCGGTGGTGCTGGGACTGTCAGCCCGCGCGACAGATGGCGCTGGACATGCGGCCGTAGTCGACGTGGCGTCGACTCACCAAGGCGATTCCAGCACGAGACATGACGGAAGCGTCGCACGGTGCCGAACGGGCAGTCCACCAATATCCAGGATGTGGACAGGACAGTCCCGGATGGTGGGACGATGTGGGAGCGGTCACATCGGGGCCGAGCGCGGCCCGGGCGTCCGCGGTGCCGGGCTGGCACTCGGGCTCACCTCCGGGGACGCCTCCGCGGCCGGTTCCCTGGCGACTTCCTTCTTGAAGATGCGGAAGCCCCGCCGCTGGTAGTTGCGCAGCGCGTGCGGACCGTCCTTGCTGCACGTGTGCAGCCACACCCGGGCCGTCGGAGGCCGCCCGCTCCACCGTTCGCCCAGGTCCCATGCGCGGCGGGTGCCGTACGCGAGCAGCCGGCCGCCGATGCCACGCCCCCGGAAGCCGGGCAGGAGCCCGAAGTAGCTGATTTCCACCGTGCTGTCCGGACGGGCACCGCGCCCCGAGGTGTCCCTGGTCGCCCCGTCCAGCTCGATGTAACCGGCGGGCGTGCCGTGCTGATAGGCGACCCACGTCTCCACGCCCGGGCGCTCCAGCCACTCGCGCCACTGCTCGAGCGTCCACGGCAGCCGGTCGGCCCACTCCACGTCGGCGCCCACCTCGCTGTAGAGAAAACGGCTGAAGGCAGGGCTGTGCACCTCGGCTCGTACGATCCGCAGACCCGACGGCCCGTCCTCGCCCCCTTGCTCGTCCGGAGCGGGGACGCCGGGCAGATCCCCGGCGTCCGTCTGCTCCAGGAACCATGTGGTGACGCTCCGCGCCGTGCTCTCGCTCAACCCGTTCTCTCCGTGCTCGCCGTTGTCCGACTCCCGTCCCTGCTGACGCGCAGACCGCGTACGCGGTTGAGCGCCGCCGCCGTCTCGAAGCGGCGGGGCACCGCGAAGTCCTCGTCGCGCACGGCCAGCAGCGCATCCGCCCCCGCGTCCGCCAGATCGGCGTCGAGCAGATCCAGGGCCTCCGAGAGCGTACGGGTGCCGTCCACGTACCCGCGCCGGACCATCAGTTCGAGTGCGAGGCCGATCCCCGTCACCTGACGGGAGTCGGCGATCTGCTCCACGGAGCGCAGGTCGACCTCGTGCTCTCCGAACGTCAGCGCGTCCTCGCCGCGCGAGCGCACCTTCCTGCGCCCCTGCGACTCCGGTTCCAGCGACGAGGGGTCGGGGCTCCGGTGCACCACGGGCGGGAAGGTCTCCGCCTCGGCGTGCCGCCCCGTCGGTACGGAAGCGACTTCGCGGGCCCGTTCCGTGACGTCGGAGGGCCGGTAGGCGTCCATCATCAACACCCGGTCGGCGACCTCCAGATAGTCGCCGGAGCCGCCCATGACCAGCACCGTCGAGACGCCGTGGTCGCGGTGGAGCGAGCGTACGGAGTCCACGAGCGGGGTCAGCGGCTCGCGCTCCTTGGCCACGAGGGACTGCATGCGGGCGTCGCGGATCATCAGATTGGTCGCGGCCGTGTCCTCGTCGATGAGCAGCACCCGGGCGCCGGCCTCCACGGCCTCGCACAGCGACGCCGCCTGGGAGGTGGAGCCGGAGGCGTTGCCGGTGGAGAAGTCGGTGGTGTCGGAGCCGTCGGGGAGACGGCCCACGAACGCGTGCACGTCGACCCGCTCGACGCGCCGCCCGTCCTCCGCGCGCAGCTTCACCGTCTCGGGGCGTGAGACGGCCAGTTCACGTCCGTCGCCAGGCACGTGGTCCCAGATGCCCGTCTCCAGGGCCCGCAGCAGCGTCGACTTCCCGTGGAAGCCGCCGCCGACGATCAGGCTCACGCCTTCCCGCAGCCCCATCCCGGAGACGGCGCCCGCGTTCGGCAGTTCGACCGTCACCCGCAGGCCCTCGGGTGAGGAGAACGGCACGACTCCCTCGCCCGTCGCCGGACGGTCGTCCACGCCGCTGCCGCGCGGCAGCACCGCGCCGTCGGCGACGAAGGCGACCAGGCCGAGGCCGGGCAATGCGTCCCGCAGGGCGACGGAGTCCTCGACGGTCTCGACGAACCGCCGCAGGGCTGGGTCGTCCAGCGACGCGTACCGCAGCGCCCGTTCGGCGATCTCCGGCACGGACCGGCACATCAGACGCTCCGCGGCCCGCGCGTCGATCCGGCGGCCCCTGCCGGGCAGCGCGAGACCGAAACGGAGCGTGACGCCGCCGTCGTCCGCCGAGACCTGGCACGAGCCGCGGTCCAGCACCTCCTGGCCGCCCGCGTCGATCCTCAAGGACCGCTCGCCGCCCGCGACTTCGGCCGCCCGGCGGACGAGAAAGCCCGCGAGGGCGCGACGCCGCACGGGTGTGCTCCACAGTTCCGGCGGGAAGCCGGCGCGTGCCGCGGGCACCCGTACGGCCGCACGCGCGGGAGGTGCGAAGGGATCGGCCTGGCCGCGTACGAGCTGGAAGGTCTCCCCGGCCGTCTCCGCACCGGGCAGCTCCCACGTACCGACGAGGCCCTTGTAGCGGCCGTACGGGGCGCCCTCGAGGCGGGCGAGCTGCTGCTGCAGACCGCCGCGCGGTGCCCCTCCGGCGCGCGGAGACCCCTCCTCGCTCCCCTCGCGAGGTCCGTGCGGCCCGCGGGTCTCTCCCCGCGGTCCGCCGTGTCGCGGGCCGCCGTCGTGCCGGCCGCGGGGTCCGCCCGGTCCGGCGCGGTCGCCTCGGTCGCCGCGGCCTGCGCGCCCGGCGCCCGGTCCGCGGTGCGACCGGTGGCCGCCGGGGTCGCGGCCCTGCTCACGTGGCACTGCGATGTCCCTTTCCGCCGGGTGGTGTCTGCGACCGGACGATACATACCGGATGCCTGCGGCACGGGCGCCGGGGACGGACGGGCCGCCCGCCCCGTGGGTACGGGCGCATGTCCGTGCCCGGTACACGCCCGTCGGCGCCCGGATCAAGTCCGCATGCGGAACGCCCTCGTTGACAGGGTCACGGACTGCTGCTGGACTCTAGTGCCCCTCCCGGCAAGCTTTGCCCTGTCGCGCCGCCCTGCACGCACGCTCGCTGCGTTGGCCGAAAGCCGTGGTAGCTCCGCTACAAGGACTTCCGGCCGCCTTGCGATCGCACGCACCGGACGACGCTCCTGGGGGTCCCCCCGGGCCGTGAGGCCCAGGGGGAGGGCAAACATTGCCGGTCACGGCACTAGCGCGGGCCGTGTCCAGGGCGGCGCACCGCGCCCCTCCTCCGATCACCGGCCGACCGACCCCACCCGCACCCGAGCCCGAATCCGTGAGGTCCGCATGCCCGCGCCAGTCCCCGCCGCCGAAGCCGTCGGCGCCGTCTCCGCTCCCGTCGCCGTGCTCGGTGAGTGCGTCGCCGACGCCTTCGTACGGGCGCCGGCCACGGACGTGGAGACCCCGGCCGTCGGACTGGACGTGCTGCCCGGCGGCGGCCCCGCCAACACCGCCGTCGCACTGGCCCGCCTCGCCACCCCGACCCGCTTCCTCGGGCGGATCTCCGAGGACGTCTTCGGGCGGCTCTTCCGCGATCACCTCGCCAAGTCCGGCGTCGACCTGAGCCGTACGGTCACCGCGCGCGAGCCCAGCACCCTCGCCGTCGCCGACCTCGACGAGGACGGCCGCGCCGACTACTCCTTCCACGCCGAGAACACCGCCGACTTCCAGTGGACGCCCGAGGAGCTCGCCGCCGCGGCCGACGGCTCCCTGTCCTGCCTGCACACCGGTTCGCTGGCGCTCGTACGGCCGCCTGGCGGCCGGAGCATCGAGGAGTTCCTCGCGGACGTACGCGACCGCGCGACCGTCTCGGTCGACCCCAACGTCCGTCCCCTGCTGGTCGATCCGGCCGACTACCGCAGCGCACTCCCACGCTGGTGCGCCGCCGCCGACATCCTGCGCCTCTCCGACGACGACCTCGCCCATCTCATGCCCGAGGGCACCACCCCGGAGCGGGCCGCGGACGCGTTCCACACGCACGGCGCCCGCCTCGTCGTCGTCACCCTCGGCGCCGGCGGCGTCTTCGCCTCCCTCGACGGTGAGCGGCTGCACGCACCGGCGCCGGCGGTGACCGTCGTGGACTCGGTCGGCGCGGGCGACTCCTTCATGGCCGGCCTTCTCCACTCCCTGCACGGCGCGGGCGCCCTCGGCGGCCGCCTCGACGCGCTCCGGCCCGAACAGCTCGCCACCGCCCTCGACTTCGGCACCCGCGTCGCCGCGGCGGTCTGCGCGGTCCGCGGCGCGAACCCGCCGTGGGCGGGGGAGGTGTAGGGCGCCCCTCACCGTGCCCCGAGCGCTTCGCCGAGGTCGTCGGGCAACTCGTCGGAACCCTCGCCGATGTGGACGCGCCCCTGGAGTGAGCCGCGGCCGACTCGCTTCGATTCGGCGCCGGGCGGCACGGGTTCGGCCACCGTCGCTTCCGCTTCGTGGATCACGACCTTCTCACCCTCCTCACCAGGGTCGGTCTGCTCATCCTGGAGATCTGCCCTGGGTGGCCACCGGAGGCGAGGCAGCCGTCACTCCGGATAGCGCGGCAGGTCCTCGGTCGAGATCGTCCACTCGCCGATCGTGACGTCCTCCCCGTACACGAAGTCCTTCCTGGTCGCGTAGCGGGGGCCGTGGACGGTCGGGTGGATGTCCGAGAAGACGGCGCCTTCGCCCGTACGTGGATCGAAGACGGCGTAGACGGGGATGCCGAGCAGCGGGTAGTCCCGCATCTTGCCCGTCCAGTCGTTGTCCGGGTTGGAGCGGGAGACCACTTCGACGGCCGCTACGACCGTCCGCGGGTCGAAGGCCGACTCGACCTCCATGTCCGCTTCGGCGATCACCATGATGTCCGGGTGGCGTAGCACCCCTTCGTGCACGTCCTCCACGTCGGGCGTGCCCGTGTGCGCCAGGAGTTCGTCCGGCATGACCTTCTCCAGACGGCGGCTGACGCGGGCCGCCGTCAGCTCATGAGGAACCCCCGGCGACCTCATGTCGTGAACGATCCCTTCCTTGGTGATCTCCAGCTTGCCGGGCACACCGTCGTGTATCCGCTCGACGATGTCGCGCATCGCCCGGTACTGGAAGGTGTCGTGACCTGCTCGGTGTGGGGCGATCGTCACGGCCCTCGCTCCCTCTCTGCGCGGCCCTGCCGCGTGGCCGGAGACCAGGTATCCATGCTAGCCGGGAGCTGTGACCCGCATGGACGGCGTCGACGGCTGGTCACCCGCCGTCGCCGTGCCCCACGCCTGCGAGAGCCGCCTATGGACGGATGCCCGCCGCCCGTAGCACCATGGCGGCAGGGAAATTCATCGAGCGGCGAATTTTGATGAAGGGCGGTCTGAGTGGTGATGGACGAGCGGCTGACTCCGGTACTTGTGGTGGGTGCGGGGCCGACGGGGTTGACGGTGGCCCACGAGTTGGCGCGCCACGGCGTTCCCGCGCGGATCATCGATCGCGCGCCCGCACCGGCCACCACCTCGCGGGCACTGGTCGTCATGCCGCGGACCCTGGAGATCTTCGACGACATGGGCGTGATCGGCGAAGCGACAGCGGCGGGCAACCGGGCGGCGGCGCTGACCGTCACGTTCAAGAACAAGAAGGTGCGGATGGACTTCGTCGATCTGCTGACCGGCCCGCGGAACCACACCGCCCACTCCGCCCTGCGCACGCTCTCGCAGGACGACACCGAGCGGATACTCACCGAAGCCCTGGCCAGGCAGGGCGTCAGGATCGAGCGCGGAGTGGCGCTGACCGGTCTGACTCAGGAGGGCGGGACGGTGACCGTCTCGCTGCGCACCGAGGACGGGTCGGAACGGACCGAGCGCTGCCGATGGGTCGTCGGCTGCGACGGCGCGCACAGCGCGGTGCGCAAGGCGGCAGGTGTTCCCTTCGAAGGCTCCACCTACCGTGACGAGTTCATCATGGCCGACGCCAGGCTCGACTGGGAGCTGCCCCATGGAGAGCTGTACGCGTTCCCCAGCCCCGCCGGGATCTTCGCGGCATTCTCGATGCCGGGTGAGGACCGGTTCCGCATCTTCGGCAACGTACCGTCCGGTCCCGAGGGGCCGAGCGCCGAGTACAGCGAACCGACCCACGAGGAGTTCCAGGCGATGCTGGACGAGCGCGTGCCCTTCCCGGCCAAGGTCGTCGAGGAGTCCTGGGTGACGCGTTACCGCGTGCACAGCCGCAGCGTGCCGCGATACCGCGAGGGGCACGTCTTCCTGGCCGGCGACGCGGCACACGTGCACAGCCCGGCAGGCGCTCAAGGCATGAACACCGGTATCCAGGACGCCTACAACCTGGCATGGAAGCTCGCCCTGGCCGAACGCGGGATCGCCGGGGAGCGTCTGCTGGAGAGCTACCACGCCGAGCGGCACCCCATCGGTGTCCGGCTGCTGAAGACGACCGACCGGCTCTTCTCCGTCATCGCCGGGCACAACCCGGTCGTGAGGACGGCCCGCGGCCGGATAGCCCCGCAGGTGGCCGGCAGGGTGCTCACCCGTCCCTCCGTCCGGCGCGGACTCCTCGGCACGCTGGCCCAGTTGCGCCTGCGCTATCCGGACAGTCCGCTCAACTCCGAGGACGGCTCCGGCTGGCGGGACGCGCCCGCACCCGGCGACCGGGCCCGGGAGGCCGATCTGCTCGTCGACGGGAAACCGGGCCGTCTCCACGATGTGCTCCGCGGTACGCACCACACCGTGCTGCTGTTCACCGGGCTCGACGGCCACGCGCGGTCCGCCGTGGAGCTGTGCCGTATCGCCGAACGGCTGGAAGAGGCACACCCGGGGCTCGTGAAAGCGCGCGTGATCAGCGCGGAGCGCTCCACCCACGGCCATTCGGCGGCACTGGGCGATCCCGACCGCTCCGCGCACCGCCGGTACGGGCTCACGTCAGCCGGCGCATTCGTCGTCAGGCCGGACGCGCACATCGGCTACCGCGGCCGCCCGGTCGACGCCGACCGGCTCATGGCAGACCTGGCGGCCCGCCTCCCGGGGAAGCCCTGAGGCAGGACCCAGGCAGGACACCCCGGCAGGCACTCCCTAAGACACCTGCGGCCGGGCCCGGTCGGCGATCGCGGCCAGGTCGAGCGTGTGCGGCAGGGTGCCGAAGGCGGCGCCCCAGTCGCCGCCGAGGCGCGATGCGCAGTAGGCGTCGGCCACCGCCGGAGGCGCGTACCGCACCAGCAGTGAGCCCTGAAGCACCTGGGCCATGCGCTCGACCAGGCGCCGGGCGCGGGCCTCGATGCCCTCCAGGTCGGACAGCTGGTCGAGCAGGTCCTTCGTGGCGGCGTCCAGCCGGTGGTCCGCGCCGCGCGCCTGGCCGATCTCGTTCAGGAACGCGTTCAGCGCCTCCGGGGAGCGCTGAAGCGCACGCAGCAGGTCCAGCGCCTGTACGTTGCCGGAGCCCTCCCAGATCGAGTTGAGCGGCGATTCGCGCAGCAGCCTGGGCATCCCGGACTCCTCGACGTAGCCGTTGCCGCCGAGGCACTCCAGCGCCTCGCCGGCGACCGGCGTCGCGCGCTTCGTCACCCAGTACTTGGCGGCGGGCACGGCCAGCCGCAGCAGCGCGCGTTCCTGTCCGGCGTTCTCACCGTCGCCCTGAGCGGCGTCGAACGCCGAGGCGAGCCGCATCGTCAGAGCCGTCGCCGCCTCCGACTCCAGCGCCAGGTCCGCCAGTACGTTCTGCATCAGCGGCTTGTCCGCCAGCAGACCGCCGAACGCGCTGCGGTGCGCGGCATGGTGGGCGGCCTGCGCGACCGCCTGCCGCATCAGCGCGGCGGAACCCGTCACGCAGTCCAGGCGCGTCGCGGCGACCATCTCGATGATCGTGGCCACGCCGCGGCCCACTTCGCCCACGCGCCGCGCCCACGTCGTCCCGTCGAACTCGACCTCGCTGGAGGCGTTCGAGCGGTTGCCGAGCTTGTCCTTCAGACGCTGGATCCGGAAGGTGTTGCGGGTGCCGTCCGGGAGTACACGCGGCACCAGGAAGCAGGTCAGCCCCTCCTCGCCGCTTCCGGACCCGCCGCCCTCGCCTCCGACCTGTGCCAGCACCAGGAAGACGTCCGACATGGGCGCCGAGCAGAACCACTTGTGCCCCGTCAGCGCGTACTCGCCGCCGCCTGCGCCGTCGCCCGTCAGCGGCACCGCGGCGGTCGTGTTCGCGCGTACGTCGCTGCCGCCCTGCTTCTCCGTCATGCCCATACCGGCGATGGCCCCGGCCTTCGCACGCGCCGGACGGTCCAGACCCGGCTCGTACGTGTGCGAGGCGAGCAGCGGCTCCCACTCGGCGGCGACTTCGGGCTCCCTGCGCAGCGCGGGCACCGCCGCGTGCGTCATCGAGACGGGGCACCCGTGGCCCGCCTCGACCTGCGACCAGACGTAGAAGCCGGCGGTGCGGCGCAGCTGCCCGTCGGGCCTCGACCAGGCGTCGGTGAGCCCCGCACCCACGGCGCGGTCCAGCAGCCGGTGCCAGGACGGGTGGAACTCGACCTCGTCGATGCGGTTGCCGTAGCGGTCGTGCGTACGCAGCACGGGCGGCACTTCGTTGGCCTGCCTGCCCCACTCCTGGGCCTCCGCGGAACCGGCACCGAGGCCAAGTTCGCTCAGCTCGGCGCTCGCGGTTTCGGCGTGCTCGGCGGAGGCGTGCCTGGCGACCGCCTCGGTGAGGGCGGGGTCCGCCGCGAAGATGTCGTAGTCGACAAGGGGCGGCGGCTGATTGGTCACGGTGTGAGTGGAGGCTGGCATGGCAGATACGTTAAGGAGGTGCAACCAGCCGACGAAACCCCACCGCGCCACCAGGGCGGACGCTTCCGCAGCGCGCGAGTCGTCTACCGGAACGTTCCCAAGCGCAAGCTGGCGTGGCTGTTGCTCAAGGACACCGTCAACTCGTGCATCGAGTACCGGGTGCTGGGGCTCGCGGCGGAGGCGGCGTTCTTCACCCTCATCTCCATCCCGCCGCTGCTGCTCGGCCTCATCGGACTGCTGGGGTATCTCGACGACTGGATCGGCACCGACACGATCGACTCCATCCGCCGGAACTTCCTGGACGCCTCGGCCGCCGTACTCTCCGACCGCGGCGTACGGCAGCTGGCCCGTCCCCTCATCGACGACGTCATCCGCGGCGGGCGGCCCGATGTGATCTCTCTCGGCTTCGCGCTGGCCCTGTGGTCGGGATCGCGTGCCGTGAACGTCTTCATCGACACCATCACCGTGATGTACGGGCTCGACGGGCAGCGCGGAATCGTCAAGACGCGGCTGCTGGCGTTCCTGCTCTACCTCGTGGCACTGCTCATCGGCGCGGTGGTGCTGCCGCTGATGGTCGCCGGCCCGGACGCCGTACTGCGGCTGGTTCCGCAGGCGCAGTGGCTGGTCACGACCTTCTACTGGCCGACGGTGCTACTGCTGTCCGTCGCCTTCCTCACCACGCTCTACCACGTGTCGGTGCCGGTGCGTTCGCCATGGCGTGAGGACATCCCGGGCGCTCTCGTGGCGCTGATGCTGTGGGTGCTGGGCAGTGCGCTGCTGCGGCTCTACATCACCAACACCGTGGAGGGGCCCACGATTTACGGGTCGCTGGCCGCCCCGGTCGCCGTGCTGCTGTGGATCGGCGTCTCCGCCTTCGCCGTGCTGATCGGGGCGGCGGTGAACGCCGCCATCGACCATGTGTGGCCGTCCGTCGCCACGGCGACCGCCCGCCGTATGAACGAGCGGGCGCGTGAGGAGGCCGCCGCGGAGGTCGTCGCGGCCGCGGCCGCCCGCCGTGCGATGCGCAGCGCCGAGAGCACGGGCGGCGAGGACGTGGAGCCGCCGCCCGCGGAGTTCCCGGAGCGCTGGACGAAGTTCCTCCCGCACGCCGACGTACGGGCCCGGCTGCGCTCACGCCGCCGCCGCTGAGGCAGCGGGCGCGGGGCGTTGGGCGCAGGGCACGGGGCACGGGGGCGCGGGGCGCCGGAAAACCCTTCGCGGCCGGAACCGCCCCGGAGCTAAGCTCCGGCACGAGTGTGAACGGTCCGTGCGACGCGTGCCGTTCGGCGAACCGCGAGCGAGTGGGAGGTGAGGACCGATGGCCGTCGTCGTGGTGGGCGCCGCCCGCATCCCGAAGTCCGTTGAACCCACCTCCGTGGTCCCCGGCTGACGTACGGACCGACCGCGCCGGCTCCTGTCCGGCGCCGGAGCGCCCGTCCCGTGTACGTGTATGCGTGCGCGCAGGCGTAGGCGTACGCAGCCGGAGCCACCCCTCCCGAAGGGGCACTCCCGTGAACTCCGACTCCCTCCATTCCCCGGACGCACCGAACCGCGCGGGCCTCCCGGACGCCGCGAGCCTCCCGAACTCCCCCTCTTCCGCGGCCGGTTCACCGCCGTCCGCCGCGTCCGTCGCACCCGCCGAGCCCACCGCACCCGACGCGCTGCTGCGCTACGGCTGGGACACCCGCGTCGCCGACGCCTTCGCCCCGTACGAGGACGAGGGCCTGCTGCCGGCACGGATCGTGCGCGTCGACCGCGGCCTGTGCGACGCCGTCACCGCAGCGGGCATCGTGCGTGCCGGCACCGCGCCCGTGGCGACCGCCGACCCGACCCGCACCGTCTGCACCGGCGACTGGGCCGCGGTCCATCCGCATGGCGGCCCGGGAGGCATCCCGGAGGTGCGGACGCTGCTGCCGCGCCGTACGGCCTTCGTACGCTCCACGGCCACGCACCGCTCGGAGGGCCAAGTCCTCGCCGCCAACGTCGACTTCGCCCTCATCGCCGTGTCACTCGCCGCCGAGCTCGAACTCCCGCGCGTGGAGCGGTTCACCGCCCTCGCCTGGACGAGCGGCGCCGCTCCGCTGATCGTCCTCACCAAGGCGGACCTCGTCGCCGACCCAGCGACACTCGGCCAACTCGCCGCCGACGTCGAGGAGTCGGCCCCGGGCGTCCAGGTGCTGACCGTCAGCGCAGCGGAGGGCGATGGGCTCGACGCGCTGACCGATGTCATCGCCGGCGGCACCTGCGTACTGCTCGGTCAGTCGGGCGCGGGGAAGTCCACGCTGGTCAACGCGCTGATGGGGGAGGACGTGCAGGACGTACGGGCCATCCGCGACAGCGACGGCAAGGGACGGCACACCACGACCACCCGCGATCTGCTGGTGCTGCCCGAGAGCGCCGGCGGCGGCGTACTCATCGACACCCCGGGGCTGCGCGGCGTCGGCCTCTGGGACGCGGAGGGCGGCGTGAGCAGCACGTTCTCCGAGATCGAGGCGCTCGCCGCGGAGTGCCGCTTCCACGACTGCAGGCACGAGTCGGAGCCCGACTGCGCCGTCCTCGGCGCCGTCGCCGACGGCAGCCTGCCGCAGCGCCGCCTGGAGAGCTACCGCAAGCTGCTCCGCGAGAACGCGCGCCTCGCCGCCCGTACGGACGCGCGCCTGCGGGCGGAGCAGAAGCGGCGGTTCAAGGAGATGTCGGCGGTGGGCCGCCACAACGCAGAGCGCAAACGAGGACCGCGCCGCAAGCCCTGACGTCGCACCGGCCGGGGAGGGCCGTTGCCACCGTCCGCTACCGTCCCTTCCGCACACCGGCGCTCCCCGCGTTCCGGCACCCGCTCCGCACGGGGTGCACGGGGCCGGGGACGCACACGCATCGAAGGGCACCCCCGTTGACGACGTTCGGACCCCGTGAGTTCCAGCTCGTACTGCTGCGCAGGATGGCCGACTTCCAGCAGGACCTCGTCCTGGAGGCCCTCGCCGAACTGGGCTCCGGGCGCGCGGAGATGCGGGAGGCCAACCGGCGCTGGCAGGCCATGCTGCGCTCACCACGCGGGCGGCGCAGCGCGGTCGGCCGCTACCGGTCCGTGCTGGGCCCGCCCGAGATCGCCGAGCGGCGCGCCCTCGGCGACCTCGACTGCGAGGTCCTGGCCTGGCGAGTGCCGCTCTGGCCCGATCTGCTCTTCGAAGTGCTGAGCGTCCCCGGCGGCGGCGTGGTGACGGAGTGGCTGGTACGCGCTCCCGGGGCGCCGGGCCCGGAGCTCCGTACCGTCGAAGACCTCGCCCCCTGGTCGTGCACCGTCGACGAGGCCGCGCGCGCGTTCGCCCCGGCACGGCCGCTGGAGGGGTCGGCGCCGACGCGTTGGCGGCTGGGCTTCACCGCACCGGACGCGGTGGGGGAGCAGTACGACGTGATCGCGGAGTTCTCATGGGGGCTGCTCCAGCGGCTGCCGCGCAGCGAGCCGCAGGGGCCGGCCGGGGCCGCGGAGTAAGGGCGGGGCAGGAGCGGGGCAGGAGCGCGGCACGACGGCACGGAGCCGGGCGAAAACCGCGTGCGGCGACCGTCTGCGCTGCCGTAGGCTGAACGCATGACCTGGCGACATTGAGTTCCATCCGAAGTCTCCGCGAGAGCTGCGGCGAAGCCGGCACCGGCCGCCGCGGTGTCCCGGCTTGCCCGCCGGCTCTATGCGTACGCGTTCCTCGAAGACCTGATCCTGCTCTATCCGGTCTATGCGCTGCTGTTCGCGGAGCGCGGTCTGTCCGCCGCGGAGATCTCCTCGCTCTTCATCATCTGGTCGTGCGTCACGTTCGTCGTGGAGATCCCGTCCGGGCTGTGGGCCGACATGTTCTCCCGCCGCCGCCTTCTGGCCCTCGCCCCGCTCGTGACCGGCGCGGGCTATGCGCTGTGGACGTGGCTGCCCTCCTATCCGGCGTTCGCTGCCGGGTTCGTGCTGTGGGGCGTGGGCAGTTCGCTGTGCTCGGGGACGCTGCAGGCGCTGGTGTACGAGGAGCTGGAGCGCTGTGCCGCGGCAGGCTCGTACGCCCGTCTCATGGGCCGCTCACAGGCCCTGGGCACCACGGCGATGATGGCGGCGACCGCTCTGGCCGCGCCCGTGCTGCACCTCGGGGGCTATGCGGCGGTGGGGGCGGCGAGCGTCGTGGTCTGTCTGTTCGGCGCGCTCGTCGGCCGCTCGTTCCCCGAGTCGCGGGGCGGGCGCGGAGGGGCGCCTGAGGGGGCGGACGCGGAGCCGGACGTGGCAGCACCCGAGCACGACCCGGGCTTTCTCGCCGTGCTGCGGGCCGGGTTCGGGGAGCTGCGCGGCTCACGCCCCGCCCGTAACGCCGTGCTGCTGACCTCGGCGGTGACGGGCGCGCTGATGATCGACGAGTACGTGCCGCTGCTGATCCGCTCCATGGACGTGGGCGCCTCGTCCGTACCGCTGCTGATGCTGCTCGTCACGGTGGGCGTCGCAGTCGGCGGCTGGTGCGCGGGACGCGGGGCCCGCCGGCTCGGTCCGGCGCTCGCGGTGGCCGCCGTGGCACTGGCGGCGGGCGCCGTGAGCGGTCCCGCGGGAGCGGTACTGCTCGCGCTCGCGTTCGGCATCTTCCAGTGGGCGATGGTCACTTGCGACGCGATGCTTCAGGACCGCGTCACCGACCGGGCCCGGGCGACGGTCAGCTCCGTTGCCGGGTTCGGTTCCGAGGTGGTCTCGGTGCTGCTGTGCGCGGGCTACGCCCTGGGTTCGCAACTGTGGGACCACAGCACGCTCTTCGTCCTCGCGGCCGCGCCGTACCTGCTGATCGCGCTGGTGCTGCAGCGGCACACCCGGGGCGGCGAGCGTCGGCGGAGACTCAAACGTTCGGCGCGCTGAGCATGCCGCCCGCGGCGGTCTCACCCCGCGCCGGCGCCATGGCCGGTCGATGAAACCGCGCGGAACGCCGATCCCCTCGAAACGCTTCAGATGTTCCGCCATCCATACGCCCGCACGTGCACAAGCCCGGTTCTTCCGGCGGCGGAATCAGTGTCGAAGCCGCAATACGTACGCGCCGTCTCAATGACTCGCTCCGGCCCAGCCGTTGGTTTCGTGCTCTCGGATTCCGGGGACGGCTCCCGAGCCATCGCTGCCTTTGAACCCTGCGCCAACACGGCGCCCGACGCGACAGTCGAGGGAGATCATGGGTCGGAAACGCACACGCAGGGCAGCCGCGTCGGCCGCTCTCGTCGGAGTAATCGCCATCATCCCGGCGGCCGTGCCGTCAACCGGCGTCGCCGAATCGCGCACCGGGACCACACCGTCGTTCGAGACCACATCTGCGCAGCTGCTCAACGCGAAAACGCCGCAACCACCCCGTCTCCCGCGGAATTTCCGCGGGAAGGGCAAGTGGATCGTCCGGGATCTGGGCATCACGGTCCCGTTCACCTGGGAGGGTAGAAACGGCGACAGCCAGATGATCGCGGGAGGTCCGCAGTACCCCATCTGGTTCACGAACCTGATCTACCGGAACAACCTCTACACGCTGACCTACAAGTGGCCCAACCTCACCCGGCATCCGTGCTCGAAGATCCCGGGCTTCAATCTGAGGCTGCTGAACGAGAAGCTGAAGACGTCGCGGTTCGTCGGGCGGGAGATCCTGCAGCGGAATCCGAGGCGGTACGTGAATCACTGGCGGGTCGGTGTCGTCCTTCCGGAGCGGCCCCCGGGGAAATTCCTGCGGTTCCCGTTCGCACTCGGTGACATCTACGTCGACCAACGCAATCGGAGCACCTTCTGGCAGGTGCTGCAGTTCGGCATCCAGAATCTCTACGACCCTGAGCTGGACGAGTGGCTCGTGATGAAAACGTTCGAGCACAAGCCCGGAAGGGTCACGCTTCCCCGACGGTGCGCGCCGCCGACGTGACCCGGGTGCCGTCCGGCGAATGACCTTCCCTGTTGCGGGGGATGGACCGCGGACGCCGGCGTCGGTTTCGTCAAGACCCTCGGCGTTCTCGAACTCCTGGCCACGGCGGGCCTGATCCTGCCCGCCGCGCTCGACATCGCACCGGTTCTGGTGCCGGTGACGGCCGTCTGCTGGGTCCTGCTGATGGTCGGCGCGATGATCACCCATGGCCGGCGCGGCGAATCCACGTTCGTGCTGATGAACCTGACGTATCTCGCGCTCGCAGCGTTCGTCGCGTGGGGCCGCTTCGGCCCCGAGCCCTTCACCGGCTGACCCGGCCTCTTGCCTCGCTTGTCGACGCGGACCGCCGCCGGGCCACCGTGTCCGATTTCCGCGAGTGGATGCCCTGGAGCGGGCGCACACTGGGGTGCGTGATGACGGATGAGAGCAGGTACGAAGCGGTACGCAGCCGGGACGCGCGTTTCGACGGGGTGTTCTTCCTCGGGGTCCGCACCACCGGCATCTACTGCCGTCCGAGCTGCCCGGCGGTCACCCCGAAGCGGGAGAACGTCCGCTACTACCCGTCCGCCGCGGCCGCCCAGCGCGCGGGCTTCCGTGCCTGCCGCCGCTGCCGCCCGGACGCGGTTCCAGGCTCGGCGGAGTGGAACGTACGAGCGGACCTCGTCGGGCGCGCCATGCGGATGATCGGCGACGGTGTCGTCGACCGCGAGGGCGTCGCGGGCCTCGCCCGGCGTCTCGGCTACAGCGCCCGGCAGGTGCAGCGTCAGCTCACCGCCGAACTCGGCGCCGGGCCGGTCGCCCTGGCCCGGGCGCAGCGCGCCCACACGGCGCGGGTGCTGCTGCAGACGACGCCACTGCCCGTGACGGAGATCGCCTTCGCGGCCGGCTTCGCGAGCGTCCGGCAGTTCAACGACACGACGCGCGAGATCTACGCCCGTACGCCGAGCCAACTGCGCGGGGCGGCGGCGCGGGGCGGCCACGGTCCACTCGACCGGCACGCTCACACGCGGCCGGGCCCCGGTCCGACGGGGGTGCCGCTGCGCCTCGCACACCGTGGGCCGTACGCACACGGGCAGATCTTCGGCTTCCTGGAACGCCGGGCGATCCCGGGCATCGAGGAGGTGACGGGTGAGCCCGGCGGGCGCACCTACAGGCGCACGCTGCGGCTGCCCTACGGCACCGGAATCGCCGAGGTCGACGAGCGGGCCGGCGGGGGCGGAAGAAGCGGCGGGAGTGGGGGAGGTGGCGGCACCAGCGGCACCGGCGGCACCGGCGGCCAGGGCGCGTCGTCCGGCGGATGGCTCGACTGCCGGCTCCACCTCACGGACCTGCGCGATCTGACGACCGCGGTGCAGCGCGTCCGGCAGCTTTTCGACCTGGACGCCGACCCGTACGCCGTCGCGGAACGCCTCGGTGCCGACGAAGCCCTCCGTCCTCTCGTCGACGGCGCCCCCGGTCTGCGCTCGCCGGGCGCCGCCGACCCGCACGAACTCGCCGTACGAGCCGTGCTCGGGCAGCAGATCACCGTCGCCGCGGCCCGCACGCTCGCCGGACGGCTCGTCGCCGCATACGGGAAGCCCCTCGCCTCGCCGGACGGCGGCCTCACCCACCTCTTCCCCGAAGCGGGCGCGCTCGCCTCGGCGCCCCTCGGAGAGCTCGGCATGCCGGAGCGGCGCCGGGCCACACTGCGCACCGTCGCGGAAGCGGTCGCGGACGGCACCGTCGTACTCGACCCGGGAGCCGACCGGGACGAGACGGAGCGGGCACTGCTCGCGCTGCGCGGCATCGGACCGTGGACGGCGGGCTATGTGCGCATGCGCGCGCTCGGCGACCCGGACGTCTTCCTCGACGGGGACGTGGGCGTACGGCACGGGCTGGAGCGCAGCGGTGCCGGTACGGGCGCGGGGCGGGACGGGGCGTGGCGGCCGTGGCGTTCGTACGCGCTGCATCACCTGTGGCATCTCGCGGCGTACGGGCCGTAGGGGCCGGGCCGTGGGGGCCGTACGGGCCCGTCCCGTCAGGGGCCGTTGAGTCCCCAGCTGTGCACCCAGTGGGGATGCACGCGGATCAGTTCGTCACTCATACCGGGTGCGAGGTCGTGCGGTCCGGTCAGCAGCTCCGCCTCGCCGCGGATCTCCACGCCGCGCACCGTCCACGGGTTCACGCTCACGAGGTCGTCGACGACGAGCGACAGCCGCGGGTTCGCATGGAGGTTGCGCCAGCGCTTGGTCCCGGCGAGGTCGAGCCCGCCGGAGAGGATGGTTCCGTCCTCCTGGAGGAAATAGCCGACCGGATTGACCTGCGGCTGCCCGGAGGGGTCGACGGTCGCCATCCGGCACAGCCACTGGCCGGCGAGGTAGGTGCGTTCGGCCTTGTCGAGTCCGCGCCTGCGGGTCGTGGAGCTCATGCCCGAAGGTTCACATGCGGGGCGTGGCCGCGCATCGGGCGCAGGTCCGAACAGACCTGCGCGTACGGGCCCGGGTCGAGAGGCCTGCGTGTACGGGCCTGCGTGTACGGGCCGGGGGCACGGGGCTCCGCCGTGGGGCCCGTGCCGCCGCCGGGCCTGAGTCGTCGCACGGGGCCGGAAGCGGTCATGCCCTGCCCGGCGGCGGGGCAGCATTAGGGGCATGAGTCAGCAGGGGTGGCCACGGGGTCCGCATTCCGGTCAACAGGACGACTGGTGGAGCCAGTTGTACGACCCGGGGTCCCCCGACACGGGGCGCAGCGGCTCCGGGGACACCCTCGACGACCGGTACGCATCCGTGCGGCGCACCATGGGCCCGGCCACGGCGCCGGGCGGGACCGCGGCGGGACACTCGGCGCGGCGCCCGGAGGACGGCGGAGACGGCGACCGGGAGGCCGGGGGAGCGGACGGGGCGGCAGCCGGCCCGGCGTCCGAAGGGGACGAGGAACGCATACCGGAGGAGGCAGACGAGGGACCCGTCGCGGACCGCAGGCCCATACGGGAGGAGGAGCCCGAACCGGCCGCGGAGGGCGTCGAGAAGTCCCGGCCCGAAGAGGAGCCCCGCCCCGCAGCGGAGTCAGGTTCTGTCGAGCAGGCGCCTCCCGATCCGCGTACCGGCGGAGCGCCCTCGCCGCAGCCGCCGGCCGCACGCCGGTCGCCACCCGCACCCCAGTCTTCCGAGTCCTCCCAGCCCTCCGAGTCCTCCCAGTCCCCTCCTGAGCAGCCGGGCGCCCGAGACGCAGCCCCGGACGGCATCGCCGTCGACATGCCGGGGGAGCCCGAAGTCCCCCTCCGTCCGGACCATGTGGGCGAGCGGCCGCCCACCTACGAGGCCGAGCCCGTCACCTTCCCCGCCGCCGACCCCTCGTCCCTCTCCGAACTCGTCCCCGACACCGTGCTGGACGGCGCCCACTACGGCGGACTCACCCTGCGCGCCGCCTCGTTGCGCGGCGACTCCGCCCGCCACCGCGGAGCCCTGCGCCGCGACGCCCTGCTCACCGCGCGCTTCGGCTCGGGCGAGTCCGCACTGCTGCTGATCGCCGTCGCCGCCGGGGGACGGGCCGCCACGGGCGGGCACCGTGCGGCCCGCGAGATCTGCCATTCCATCGGCGGCGTCGTCGGCCGCAGCCATGCCCGTCTCGCCGAGGACATACGGGCGGACCGGCGCGGCGCGCTCAAGTCCGGTCTGCAGCGACTGACCGACCGCTGCTACGGCAAACTCCGCGCGCAGGCCGCGGCACTGGAGATGCAGCCGGAGGAGTACACGGCCGATCTGCGCTGTCTGCTGCTTTCGGCCGATCCCCGCTGCCGTACGCGTGTCTTCTTCGGCGCCGGGGCAGGCGGCCTCTTCCGGCTGCGCTCCGGTGCGTGGGGCGAGGTCGAGCCCGGACGGCGCGGGCAGGACGGCGGCCCTCCGGGGGCGGGTGCCGGTTCCGGTACGGGTGTCGCCCTGGACCTTGACGCTCTCGACCCGTCCGAACTGGGTGACCCCGCGGCGCTAAGCGTCCCCGTATCCACGAACCGTCCGGGCGGGAACCGGCAGCCGCACGGGGCAGCCGCCGCCTACGGCCCGTCAGGTCCTCGTGCGCCGGCCGGCCAGGAAGGCCCGTCAGACTCGCCAGGTCAGCCAGGTCAGCCAGGTCAGCCAGGCCAACCAGGCCCGGCAGGCGCAACGGCTCGGGCCACCGGGCCCGCGCCCGCGGTGCCCCAGGTCCCGCCACCCCCGCCGCCGCCCGTGCGACCGGAGCCCGAGCCGTTCCGCTTCTGCGCGACGACCGCTCACCGCGGCGACGTCCTGCTGCTGTGCAGCCCGGGCCTGGCCGAGCCGCTGCGTGCTGTGCCCGCCTTCGCCGAGCGGCTCGCTCAGTCATGGACGGGGCGGGAGGAACCACCGGGCCTCGCCGCGTTCCTCGCCGACGTCCAGCTGCGTGTACGGGGTTACGCGGAGGACCGTACGGCCGTTGCCGTCTGGGAGGACTGACCGCGGCGTAGGCGGTCCGGAACGGCGCGAGGCCAGCCGGTCAGCCGAACTGCCGCTCGATCTCGGCGAGTTTCTCCTCCAGCGAGTCGAGGCGCGGACCCGCGGTGGCGGCACCGCCCTCCTCGCCGTATGCCTCGCCGCGTCCACCCCCGCTCCCGTGCTGCGCGGGCTGCGTCACCGGCACGGATACACCCCCCGCCGGTGCGGTGACCTGCGCCGCGGGTGCCACCGCGGGGAGTTCCGCTCCGCCGCCGGCCTTCCCGTGTCCACGGGCGCCGCGCCTTCTGTGCTGCCTGCCCAGGGCCTTCACCCTGGCGCGGTCGAGTTTCTGCTGCTCCTTGCGGCGGAGACGTTCCTGCTCGTCCCGGCGGCGCTCGTCCCGTACCTCCTCGACCGCCTGATCCAGCGTCCGTACGCCCTCCAGCAGCATCAGCGACCACGCGCGGAACGTCTCGCGGGGTGCGCGGAGCCACCGTACGACCCGGATCTGCGGCAACGGCCGCGGAACCAGGCCCTGTTCGCGCAGCGCGGCCCGGCGCGTCTGCTTGAGCGCACGGTCGAAGAGGATCGCCGCCGACAGCGACATCCCGGCGAAGAACTCCGGCGCCCCGGCATGCCCGTCGCCGCGCGGCGCGTGCACCCAGTTGAACCAGGCGGCCGCGCCCGCGAACGCCCATACCAGCAGCCGCGATCCGAGTGACGCGTCGCCGTGGCTCGCCTCGCGCACCGCGATGACGGCGGAGAACATCGCCGCACCGTCCAGTCCGAACGGCACCAGGTACTCCCAGCCGTCCGACAACCGCAGGTTCTGCCGCCCGAATCCGACGAGGCCGTGGAAGGAGAGCGCGGCCGCCACCGCCGCACAGCAGAAGAGCAGCAGATAGGCGGCCGTCGCGTAGACGGTCTCCTTGCGGCGGCGGCGCTGCTCCATCTGCTCCCAGGAGTCCGCGGGCCAACCGTCCGCGCTCTCCTTCGGCTTGGCCGCTCGTCTTCCACGCGTCATCAGTACGACCGCCGCCACGGCGCCGGCGAGCAGCACCGCGCCCGCCACCACCCCGGCCGGCGATAGATCCGTCACCGTCATCCGATGCCCCTTGAACCCCCTGGCCGCCCGCCGGGCGGCCTGCTTCGCTCTGACGCGTGGCATCCTGGCGCAGCGGACCGCGCATCAAGGGGAATTCAGTACAAGTGAACGCCAACGGGGGCCGCCAGGGACCGAGTTGGGCGTTTGGGGTCGAATTTCTCAGCGAGTCGGGGACAGCCGCTCGATACGCTCTGCGTCGCATGTGCGGGGGCAGGTCACACAGGTGTCCTCGGGGCGCAGCGTGTAGTAGAGGCAGCAGCTCGCCCTGTCGCGCGTGGAGAGCAACTCGCCGTTCATGCCGGTCAGTTCACGGAAACCGGCGCCCTGTGCGTACGGGAGCGTGGCGCCCGGAAGCAGCAGCCCGGCCTCGTGCACGGCCCGCTCCTCCTCCCCGAGCAGATGGCCGAGATACCAGAGGCCCTCGGTGATCTCGTCCGTCGCCATGCCCCACAGGGCCCGCGGTCCTCGCCGCAGGCGGGGCCGGAAGGCGTCGAGCACGGGGGTGAGGTGTTCCGCGATCGCCGCCCGCACCTCGGCGCGCAGCGCCTCCTCGTCCGGGACGACGCGGGCGCCCGGTGCGTTCGCGGCGGTGTCGCCGGGGAGACAGGCGAACTCCTCGATGCGCACGGCCAGTTCGCCGGGCGTACGGCGGCAGGCGACCGCTTCGACGGGCACCCGCGGCACGCGCCGGTGCAGGAACCAGGGGATGGTGACCAGCAGGCAGACCGGCCAGGCGTAGCGGTGCAGACCGAAGGTCGCCACGACGTCCGGGCGTGGTCTGCGGCCGTAGTCGCGCAGCGCCTGCTCCGCATCCTGGGTGAGGAAACCGTCGAGAGCCGGCCCGCCTTCGGCCAGCAGGGTGGCCGTCACCCAGTCGGCACCGCCGGGCAGTTCGCCGCCGCGGGCCGTCTCGCTCACGCGCAGCCCCGGGAACACCTCGGTCAGCCGCCGGTACGCCGCGGTGAACGGCGAGGTCGCGGCGGGCTCGGTGAGCGCACCGGCGGGGGCGGGGGCGAACGCGGGCATGGCCATGGGCGGACCACCGATCGACGATCATCAGCAGGTTAGCCTTACCTTAGCCGATGCCGCGGAGGTTTGATCTCGCGCCGGGTCCGCCTATGGTGCACAGCGAGACCTGGAGGGCACATGGAGCAGACCGCAGCGGATGCGCCCGTACGGGCGGGACGTGCCGCACTCCACCCCCGCAGCCCTCGTCCTCCTGTTCCTGCGGGAGGGCAGCAGCACCCCGCGGGGGCCGACGACGGCCAGGGGGCACGGGGCGAGCATGTGCACAGCGAACCCGCGCCGCCGTCCGTCCCGCGCGCCGGCATGCCGGGGGAGCCGGAGCCGGACAAGCGAGGCGAGCCATGGCTGCCGGGCGAGCCCCGGGCCGCCCGGCAGCCCCGGGAAGCCCCGGAAGTCCGGCCGAAGTTGCCCGAGCGGCACTCCGTGCGCGGGCAGGTGCTCGCCGCGCTGCGCGAGGCCCTGCTCTCCGGTGAACTCGCCCCGGGCGAGGTCTACTCCGCGCCCGCGCTCGCGGTGCGTCTCGGCGTCTCGGCGACGCCCGTACGAGAGGCGATGCAGCGGCTCGTGTGCGAGGGCGCCGTCGAGACCGTGCCCAACCGCGGTTTCCGCATAGCGGAGTTCAGCGACCGGGACCTGGCCGAACTGGCCGAGATACGGGTCCTGTTGGAGATCCCGTCGGTCCTGGACACCGCCCGTACGATGCCGCCGGAGTGCTGGGAGAGCCTCCGCCCGTACGCGGACGAGGCACTGGCCGTGGCCGGCGGCGGCGACCGCGCGGCCTACGCCGACGTCGACAGCGCCTTCCACTGCGCGCTGCTGGAACTGACCGGCAACCGCCAACTCGTCGCCCTGGCAGCCGACATACAGCGCCGTGCCCAGCGCCGCCCCGCACCCGTACCACGCACCGAGGAACTGCTCAGGGACGCGACCGACCACATGGCCCTGCTGGATGCCCTGCGCACGCGCGACCTCTCCACCGTCGAGTGCCTCCTGCGGGCACATGTGACGGCCTGAGCCGGCGCCGCCGGGACGGCGCGCCTGAGCCCGCTCGGGGGTCAGAACTGCCACCGGGCAGGCGCCGCCGGAACGGCGCCCGCTTGGTCGCGGTTGCGGTCCGCGGCCGGTCCGTGGCCGCTCCCGACCGCTGGTGTCTCAGGCCGGGGGAAGCTGCCCGGCCAGCCAGGTCGGCACACCGCCCAGCAGCCGGAAGAGCCGCCCGGCCTCCTCACGCAGGCGAGTCGCCTCCGGTTCCGGCTCCACGTCGGCGAGCGCCGTGAGAGCCGGCGCCATGCCGACGAGGAAGCCCAACTCCTCGCGCAGCCGCAGCGATTCGGTGAACCCGTGCCGTGCCTCGGCCACTTCGCCGTCCCGGAGCGCGAGTCCGGCCAGATGACGCCACGTGAAGGAGCACAGCAGCATGTCGTCCAGGGAGGTGGCGGCCGCGTGCGCACGCCGGTACGCGGCGAGCGCCGACTGCGGTGTGTCGCTGAGGTGTTCGGCCAGCAGCCCGCGCCGGTAGTCCAGCATGGCCCGTCCGCGCGCGTTCGGAGGGAGCAGGGCGGCCGCCCTGCCGAGCGCGGCCCGCGCCTCGTCGGAACGGTCCCGTACGCCCAGAACCGTTGCCGTGTAGGCGAGTTGGCCACGCTCGCAGGCGGCCGCACCGCGCTCCTCGTCGTCCTGGGCGAGCGCCTCCGCGGCGCGCAGTGCGGATTCCGCCTCGTCCCAGCCGTCGCCGGAGAACATGCACTGCTCCACCAGCAGCGCGGCCCGCCGCAGGGACGCCGCCGTGTCCGCCGCCGCGTAGGGCTCCAGGAGCGCTGCCGCGTCCTCCCAGCAGCCCCGTGAGCGCAACCGCCACACGGCACCGTCCACGGGCGAGGCCCTGCCGGGTCCTTCCGGCGGTGCGCCACCACCGAACACCGGAGACGGTTCGCCGTCCCCGGTCTCCAGCTGCACCGAACGTGACATGGCGGTTTCCGCCACAGTTGCCCTCCCAAGCGCACCATTGAGCTTCGAGCCGGATGTGAGCGCATCTCAGCACGGACTGCGGGACCCGGCCAAGGGTTTGCTGTGAAACAGTTCACAAAGTTTTACTCGATGCTCCTGATTGCCAAGCAGCGGGGGTCGCCGTACGGACCCGCGACCTTGCGCCGGGGACCCTCCGGGACATGCCGACAGGGGAGCCCCGGTCCGTTCCCGATCGTCAGCGGCCGTTACTGGCCTTGGACAGGTCCCCGGGGACCGGAGGCGGGCGGGTGCCGCGTAGCCTGTCCGGCCGGCAGGCTCTGAGGTCGACCATGGAGACGGGGGAGGGCGCAGATGCCGCGGAGGCAACGGCTGTGGCGCTGGGGTATGTCCGTGTGGGCACTGCTCGTGGTCGCAGGGGGAGTTCTGACTCTGGCGCTGGGCGGCGCAGACCAGTTCGGCTCAGGTGAGTCCGACGGTCCTGCCTCCGGTCCGTCCCGGACGTCCGAGACGAAGTTGCCCGAGGACTGCCCCAGCAGTGAGGCCGACGACGTCATGGTCGCGTGCGCATACGAGACCGACGAGTGACCGGCGTTTGCTGAGCGACCGTTCGGGAGGGCCCTGCCGTTCACTCCTCACCCGGGTCAGTGCCGGGGCGTACAGCCGGCAGCCCGGCCACCGTCGCGGCGTACTCCTCCACGAGCCGGCGCACGATCTCCGACGCGGGCAGTACGGAGCCGACCAGGCCCGCCGACTGGCCTGCCTCGACCTTGCCGTGGGCCACATCCCCGTCCAACGCGGCCATCCTGAGGGTGGCGGCGCCGAACACGGCCCGGCGGTCCTCCTCTTCGCTCCCCTTCCTCTCCAACTCCCCGATCTCTTCCGTGAAGTTGTTCCGCACCGCGCGAATGACACCGAGACCGTGCCCGACGGTACGGGTGTCCTCGACCGTGGCGTCGAGCACAGCTTTCTTGTACGCCGGGTGCAGATTCGCCTCCGTACTGGCCAGAAAGCGGGTTCCGAACTGCGCCGCCCCGGCGCCCAGGGCCAGGGCCGCCGCCAGGCCGTGTCCGTCCGCGAAGCCGCCCGAGGCGATGACGGGCACCTGCGGTACCGCCTGAAGGACGGAGCGCACGTTGACCAGCGTGGAGACCATGGAGGCAGGCGGGTGCCCGCCCGACTCGCCGCCCACGACCACGAGCCCGTCGACTCCCGCGGCGGCGGCCTTGGCGGCGTGCTCCTCGCCGGTCACCACGTGCAGGCAGACGGTGCCGATGTCCTGGAAGCGTTTCAGGTAGCGCCGGGGGCCGCCCTGTGAGGCGATCAGTACGGGGATGCGCTTGCGCAGCAGCAGCTCGATGACCTCGTCGGCGCCCTTGCGGTAGAGGGGAAGGTTGACAGCGAACGGGTGGTCGGTTCCGGCGCGCACGGTGTCGACGGCCCGCTCCAGATCGGCCGGCCGCATGGGACCCGCGGCGATCGTGCCGAGGCCGCCGGCGCGGCTGACGGCGAGCGGCAGCCCGGGAGCGGAGGAGGCCCAGGACATTCCGGCCTGCACGACGGGCAGATCGATGGAGAGCAGCCTGGTGATCGCCGTCTCGATGCGCGCCGCGCTCATCGCCCCTGCTCCTGCTCGATCAACTCCGCAGCCTGGTGGGCCAGTTGTTTCCGCTGGATCTTGGAGCTGGCTGTCATACCGAGAGCTTCGAAGTCCTCGACGACGATCAGGTGGCGCGGTGCCTTGAATCCCGCCATGTGTTCGCGGCCCCATGCCAGCAGTTCACCGGGTTCGGCGGTGCAACCGTCCCTGAGGGTCACGAAGGCGAAGGGCACCGCCATGAGCCGCGGATCCGGGACGCCGACGACGGCCGCCTGCCGGATCGCGGGATGCCGGATGAGGATGTCCTCGACCTCGGCCGGGGCGACGTTCTCACCGCCGACCCGGATCAGTTCCTTTGCCCGGCCGACGAATTCGAGGCGGCCTCCGGCGTCCAGCCGGCCGAGGTCCCCGGTGGACAGCCAGCCGTCGGCGTCCAGCGCCTGGGCGGTGTCGGAGGGACGGTCGAAGTATCCGCGCATCACGTTCCAGCCCCGCACGAGGATCTCGCCGGTGCCGTCGTCCGCCGCGTCGCGTATGCGCACCTCGACTCCCGGCTGCGGGAGCATGCGTGCGCCGAGCCGTATGTCCTCCGGTTCCCACCAGGCGGACTGGGCGACGTTCGGGGAGGCTTCGGACAGTCCGTAACCGGTGACGGCTTCCCCGGCGCCGAGCTCGGCGGCGACGCGCCTCACGACTGCGGGGGAGGCGGCGAGCCACGCACCGCGCAACGCCAGGTGCCGCTGCCCGCGCTCCGGATGGTCGAGCAGCATCAGGGCGATGGTGTCGTTGCCGGAGAAGTGCGTGCAGCGTTCCCGCTCCATCAGCCGCAGCCCCTCACCGGGCTCGAACCGCTCCATGGTCACGAGTGTGGTCGCGTGCTGGAGCGCGGAGAGGATGGACAGCGTGGTCCCGGCGACGTGGAAGAAGGGGCGGGCGCTGTAGAACCTGTCCCCGGGACGCAGCCCGACCCGCGCGCCCGAGAAGAAGGCGTTGGCACACATGCTGCGGTGAGTCAGCTCGACGCCCTTCGGGTACGACGTGGTGCCCGAGGTGTACTGGATGAGCAGCAGGTCGTCCGGCGAACAGGACGGCTGGACCTCGGTCGGGCCCCCCGGAGCCGCCCCCATGAAGGCGTCCCACGAACGGGCTGCCTCCGGCACGTCGTCGCCGAGCACCACGACCGACTCCAGGCACGGCAGCTCGGCGTCCGGGAGGCCGGTGTCCACCCCGGGAGAGATCTCGCGCAGCATCCGTACGAAGTCGCTCTTGAGCAGGCGGTCGGCGACGAACAGCAGCTTCACCCGCGACTGCCGCAGCGCGTACGCCAACTCCCCGCTGCGGAAGCGGGTGTTGACCGGAACCGTGACCGCCCCGAGCGAGCCGATCGCCAGGAAGAGCGCCACCCAGCGCGCGCTGTTGCCCAGGCAGAGGCCCACGTGGTCGCCGCGTTGGATGCCCGCTGCTGCCATCGCGGCTCGTATGGACGCGACGTCCCGCGCCAGCTCGGCGAAGCTGATGCGCCCACTGGGGCCGACGACCGCCTCGACGTCGGGCGTGAGGGTGGCGGCCCGGCGCAGCGCGGCCTCGGTGGTCAGGGGGCAGATGCCGGCCAGTTCGGTGTGGCTGTTGCCGTGCATGTCAGTGCTCCGTCCCGTTCGCGCCGGAGGTGTCCGTCCCTTCCGTCCCGCCCCTGCGGTCCGTGAGGCCGGTTCCGTCGGTACCGGCAGTGGCGAAGGCGGCGATGCCGCGGCGCCAGCCGCCGTCGGCGAGGCAGCGTTCGATCGCCGCCGTCTCGATGCGTATGCCGCGGTCCAGGTCGGTCTCCTCGCCCAGATCCACGGCTTGCTTGGTGAGCGTGATCGCGAGTGGCGGCGCCTTGCAGATCTCGGCACCGATCTCTCCGGCGCGCCGCTCCAGGTCCCCGGCCGGTACGGTGCGGGCGACGAGGCCGATGTCCTGGGCTTCCGCGACGCCCAGCACGCGGTTGGTGAAGAGCAGTTCCTTGGCGCGCCGCTTGCCGATCACCCGCTGAAGACGCTGGGTGGCGCCGACGGTCCCCCAGTGCGGTTCCGGGAACCGGAAGGTGGCGGTGTCGGCGGCGACGATGAAATCGCAGGCCATCGCTATCTCGCCGCCGGAGCCGACGACGGGCCCCTGGACGCACGCGACGACCGGTTTGGCGCAGCGTTCGATCGCCTCGTACGCAGCGAAGGCCGCGAGCCTGCGTCGCCGCACCCAGCTCTCGTCGCGCCCCTCGCGCTCCTTGAGGTCGGCACCGGCGCAGAAGGCGGGCCCGGCAGCGGTCAGCAGAACGACCCGCACATCAGGGTCGGAGTCGAGCCGCTCGAAGGTCTCGCGCAGCTCGTGGCACATGGAAATGTCGAGCGCGTTGCGTGCGGCCGGGCGGTCGAGCACGACGTGGGCGACGCCGTCGGCGCACCGCAAACGGACGCGTGGTTCTTCCGGCATCGTCAGATGACTCCTGTGCTGCGCAGATCGGTGATCTCAGCCTCGTCGAGGCCGAGTTCGTCGTGGAGGATGCGGTGGGTGTCCGCGCCGAGCACCGGGGGCGGTGAGATCTCCGGGGCCTCGGCGCCGGTGATCCGCAGGGGGGTGCGCAGTGCGGGGAAGCCACCCTCGGCGGGGTGGTCGAAGCTGCCGACCATGCCGCGGGCGATCAGATGCGGGTCCTTCAGAGTCTCACGCACCGAGTTCACCTCTCCCGCGGGAATGTCCGCGGCCCGCAGCGCCTCCAGGACCGCGCCCCGTGGCCGTACCGCGAACGCGTCGCGCAGCGCCTCCATGACCTCCTCTCGCCGGGCGACCCGGGCCCCGTTGGTACGCAGGCCCTCGTCGGCCGCGAGTGCGTTCAGGCCCAGGACCCGGCACAGCGGATGCCAGTGCTGGTCGCTGGCGCTGATGTGCACCCAGGCGCCGTCGGCGCAGTGGAAGGACGCGGACGGCACGCGGCCCGGGTGTTCCGTGCCCGTACGTGCTGGATCCTCGTCGAGGGCGAAGAGCCGCGCCGCGGCGACTGGGAGCAGACTCGCCTGCACGTCCATCATGGCCAGGTCGAGATGGCAGCCGCGGCCGTCCCGGATCCGGCCGGTGAGCCCGGTCAGTGCGGCGATGACGATCCACAGCCCGGACGTCAGGTCCGAGACGGGGATCCCGGCCTTGGCGGGCGGGCCCTCCGGATGCCCGGTGAGCGACATGATTCCCGACAACGCCTGGAAGATCGTGTCGTAGCCCTTGCGGCTGCTGTACGGGCCGCTCTGGCCGAAACCTGTGCTGGAGACGTAGACCAGCCCCGGGTTTTCCAGGGCCAGCGCCTCGTATCCGAGTCCGAGCTTGTCCATGATGCCGGGCAGGAAGTTCTCGACGACGACGTCGGCTCTGCGGGCCAGGCCGCGGGCGATCTCCTGCCCTCGCGAGGACTTCAGATCGAGGGTGATCGAACGCTTCGACCGGTTGAAGGCGAAGAAGTACGCACTCTCCCCCTGGGGCAGTCGCGGCTCGAAGCGGCGGGACTCGTCCCCCGAACCCGGCCGCTCGACCTTGATCACCTCGGCGCCCAGCTCCGCGAGTATCTGGGTCGCCATGGGGCCGGCCAGTACGCGCGAGAAGTCCAGCACGGAGATGCCGGACAGCGGCTGCGGCCTCCCTGTGGTCCGATTCGTCATGCCCTGAACCCCCGCATGATCGTGTTGACGTCCCGGCCAGCGCGCATGGCTTCCTCGAATGGGAGGTCGGCGACCCGGTGGAACAGTTCCTTGCAGGCCGCCATGGCGCCGGGATGCACCTCGGCCCAGCCGTTCGCGATCTCCAGTCCGGCTTCGAGAGCGGCACCCGGTTCCATGACGCGATTGGTGAGCCCCGCCGCGAGAGCCTCCGTGGCGCCGAGCAGCCGCCCGGTGCTGATCATTTCGAAGGCGAGCTTGCGGCCGATCTGCCGCTGCAGACCGGTCATCACCACAGCCGGGACGATGGAGTGCTGCAACTCCGGATAACCGAACCGCAGGTCGTCCGCAGCCACCATCATGTCGCAGCCGATGGCCAGGCCCGCACCGCCGCCGACGGCAGCTCCCTGCACGACCGAGACGATCGGCTTGCTCATCTGCTGCGGCAACATCTGGGTCCGGCAGGTCAGTTCGGCCCTCTCCTTCACCGCACGCTGATTGTCCGGGGTCAGCTCCCCGAACTCCGAGAGGTCCGCACCCGCGCAGAAGGCACGCCCGGCGCCGGCCAGCACCACGGCCCGTACGGAGTCGTCCGCGTCCGCGGTGAGCAGCGCCTCGTACAGGGTGCGGGTGAGGGCGGTGTCGAGTGCGTTGAGCTTCGCCGGACGGTTCAGACGCAGGATCCGTACGGCGTTTCTGTCCTCGGTGAGGAGCACGGGCTCAGACATCGGCCGGTGCCTCCGTCCGCTGGCGGATCCCGAAGCCGGACCGGGCCACCATGCTGTGCAGCGGCCGGTCCAGGATCTCCTCGCACAGCCGGGAGGCGGCCATGACACGGTCCTCGTCGAGACCGGTCTCGACTCCCATGGCATGGAACAGGCTGATCAAGTCCTCGGTGGCGACGTTGCCGGTGAGGCCCTGCCCGTAGCGGATCTGCCGCGGATGGCCGCCGACACCGCCGAAGGAGCTGTCGAAGTGGCGGCAGCCCGCCTCCAGTGCCGCCACGCAGTTGGCAAGCGCCGAGCCACGTGTGTTGTGCATGTGCGCGACCAGGGGGAGACGGGGGTGCTCAGCGCTCAGCCGGCGGAGGAGAGTGGCCGTGCTGCGCGGTGTGGCAAGGCCGACGGTGTCTCCGAGCGTGACCATGTCGACGCCCAGTTCGGCGAACCGGGCCACGTCCTCGCTCACCACCCCGGGGTCGACCGTGCCCTCGAAGGGACACCCGAAGGCCATCGACACCACGCCCACCAGCCGGAAGCGGCCGCCGGCGAGACTGACCATCTCCGCGATGTTCTCCCACTGCCGGGCGCGGGTGGTACGGAGATTGCGCTCGGTGTGCGCCTCAGTGGCGGACACCAGCAGGCTGATCTCGTCCGCGCCACGGCCCGCCTTCAGATCGGTCAGTGCCCGCTGTACGGCGCGCGGGTTGGGGCAGGTCGCCTTGAAGGCCACGCCGTCGCCCCGCGGCAGGCCCGCCAGCACCTCACTCGCGTCCTGGAACGCCGGCACCTGCTCCGGCCTGCTGTAACTGGTCGCCTCGATCCGCCGGAATCCGGCGGCGGCGAACGCGCCGAGCAGCTTCGTCTTGGCGTCTGTCGGCACAAAGGCGGCTTCGTGCTGAAGCCCGTCCCGCGCGAAGCACTCACAGACCGATACCCGGTCAGACATGCGGTCACCTCCACTCACGGATCCATGAGTACAGGTCCTTTGTTGATTAAGTCAACAGGCGTCCTCCCGGGGGTGCGTTCCCGGCCCGCCGGGAACTGCCGGAGGCCGGCTACCGCTCCTCGGCGCTCTCGAGCGCCCGGGCCAGAGTGGCGAGCTTTGTCAGGGCGGAGTCGAGAACTTCCTGTTCATGCGGGGTGAGGCAGGTCAGGAAGGCCGCGTCGCGCTCGTTGGCGGCCTCGATCAGACCCCGGTAGACGGACTTGCCCCGACGGGTCAGCGTCAGCTGGGTGCTGCGGCCGGCGCCGCTCTCGCGCCGTACGAAATCGCGGTCGGCGAGCTTCGCGACCATCCGGCTCATCTGGGCCTTGTCCAGGGCCGCCAGCCGCGCCAAGTGGTTCAGGGTCAGCGGGGCGTGCGCACCCAGCAGGGCGATTGTGCGCCACTCGCCGAGGCTCACAGCGAACTCGCGCCGGTACCGCAGTGCGGCGCTGCGCGATATGGCGTTGGCCACACTGTGCAACCGGTAGGAGAGCAGCTCCTTGATGGTCAGAAGCCCTGCCCGGCCCTCCGGGCCGTCGGCCTCTTCCGGGCCGGTCTGCGGCCCTGAGTTCATCGCCCCCACTGATCCTGCCTCCGGTCGCGTCCCGTCATCTTAGCCGAGTCGGACACGAGCCAGGTGTTGACATTATCAACAGAGGCTCGGACACTCGCTCGCATCCGAACCGTGACGTTCCGCTTGGCAATGGCCAGGGCCGGCGCGCGGCAAAATATCCTCCTGGAGTGAGACGATGACGTTGCTCCCTGGACGTTCCACCGACATCCGACGCGACCCTGAAGACGTTCAGCGCGATGTGCTGTACCGCAAGGTCGCGTGGCGAGTCATGCCATTGCTGCTGGCCTGCTATGTCGTCAGCTTCATCGACCGCACCAACATCGGTGTGGCACAGCCCCGTATGCAGGAAGAGCTGGGATTCGACACCCGGGTCTACGGCATCGCCGTCGGACTGTTCTTCGTCGGATTCATCCTCTTCGAGGTGCCGAGCAACATCCTGCTGGCCCGCATCGGTGCCCGTAAGACCATGCTCCGCATCATGCTGGCCTGGGGCACGGTCACGGTGCTGACGATGTTCGCCACGACGCCCCTGCTCTTCTACTGTTCGCGCTTCCTGCTCGGTGTCACGGAGGCGGGCTTCTTCCCCGGGGCGCTCTTCTACCTCGCCCAGTGGTTCCCCTCCGCGCGGCGGACCCGGATGACAGCCCTGTTCTTCCTCGGCGTACCGATCGCGGGAATCATCGGCCCTCCGGTGTCGGGCGGCATCATGGACAAACTCGGCGGCACCCTGGGCCTGGCGGACTGGCAGTGGCTGTTCCTGATCGAGGGGCTCGTCCCCATCTTGCTGGGCCTGCTGGTCTTCCTCCGTTTCCAGGACAGCCCTGCCGGGGCGCAGTGGCTGACCCCTGACGAGAAGGCGACAATCGCCGCCGACCTCGCCCGCGATCAGAAGAACAAGAGCGCAGGCGGCAAGTCCGCGCACGGCGGACTGTTCCGGGCGCTGCGCGATCCCCGCGTCTACATCCTCGGCCTGTGCGCCTGTGGCGCCTACACGCTGGCCAACGCAGTCTCGTTCTGGACCCCGATCATCATCAGCAACGCCGGTGTGACGAACGTGCTCGACCTGGGACTGCTGACCGCGATACCTCCGCTGGTCGGCGTCGTCGTCATGATCATCGTGGGCTGGCACTCCGACCGCACGCTGGAGCGCCGCTGGCACGCCTCCACGAGCTGGTTCCTCGCCGCGGGCTGCCTCGTCGCGCTTTCGTTCGCGACCGGCAACCCGTACCTCGTCATCGTGCTGCTCGTGGCGATGACCGCGGCGCACTACTCCGGCCTGACCGTCTTCTACTCGATCCCGTCGATCTACCTCTCCGACCGCTCCGCCGCGAGCGGTATCGCGGCGGTGACGACGATGGGTTCCTTCGCGGCGGCGCTTTCGCCGGCGATGCTCGGCTGGATCCACACGGCGACCGGATCGCTCGGCCTCGGGCTGCGGATCAGCGCCGGCATGGTGGTGCTGGCCGGCCTCGTCCTGCTGGTGGGTGTACCGGCGCGCGTACTCCGCGAACGCGGATAGACGCCACGGGCCGCGGCAGGGCTGTCCGTCAGGCCTTCTTCCGGGCCGCCCGTTTCGCCTCCTGCTTGTACGCACGGACCTGCTCCAGCGAGTCCGGTCCTGTGATGTCGGCAGCCGAGCGGTGCGCGTCCGCGTCGCCGTACGCGCCCGCGGCCTCGCGCCAGCCGTCCGGGGTGACACCCATCTGTTTGCCCAGGAGCGCCAGGAAGATCTGCGACTTCTGCTTGCCGTAACCGGGCAGGGCGTTCAGGCGCGCCAGCACCTCCTTGCCCGTGGCGACACCGCGCCACACCGCGCTCGCGTCGCCGTCGTAGTGGTCGACGAGGTACTGGCACAGCTGCTGGACCCGCTTGGCCATGGAGCCCGGGTAGCGGTGCACCGCGGGCTTCTGGGACAGGAGCGCCGCGAACTCCTCGGGATCGTGCGCGGCGATGGCGTGTGCGTCCAGATCGTCCCCGCCCATGCGCTGCGCGATGGTGTACGGACCCGTGAACGCCCACTCCATCGGCACCTGCTGGTCCAGCAGCATCCCGGTCATGGCGGCCAGGGGGCTGCGGCTGAGCAGCTCGTCGGCTTCGGGCTGTTGCGCGAGGCGAAGGGTGATGTCCATGCCCTGATGATGGCCTCCTCGGCGCCGCACGGCACGCCTGCCGCCGCGTCTGTCACAGAGCGTGACCGGCCGGTTGGCCTGAGCCAGGGTGCGCCGGCTGCCGGGCTGCTCGGTCTGCCTCGGGCGAGTCATCGGGGCGGCGGCCTGTGTGCTCTTCGCACGACGCGCCTTCTGCATTGCTGTCCGGGCTTCCGCGAGGCGGGGTCTTGTCGTTGCCGTTCGAGAATGCAGGCGCGCTCCGCGGAAGCTGCGGCCTACGGGATGTTGCTTCTCCTGCAGAGTTCCCCGCGGCCCTGTTGCGGCTGCTGACTCTCACCTCGGTGCGGCCGCCCCCCTTGGTGCGCTTGCCGGGCTGCCCGGTTCGACGGTGGGGTCCTGGTGTCGGCGTACGACCCCGTGGACCTGCCATGCGATTGCTGTAACCATCTCAGCAAGTTACTATCACCTCGTGAATACGACCGACTTCCGCTTCTACACGGGTGCTCTGTCCACGGACTTCGTGGCGACCGTCGGCCGCCGTCTCGCTGGCGGGCATGAGCGGTTGACGAGCGCCGCCCGGCTGAGCGAGTGGCTGGCCCACGCGGAGCTGGCCGGGCCTGAGACGCGAGTCTCCGAGCGGGAGCTCCAGCAGGCTCGGGACCTGCGCGAGGTGATCTACCGACTGCTGCTCACCCGGATCACGCAGCGTCCACCCGCCGCAGCCGACGTTCGCGTGATCAACGACTGGGCTCGCCGGCGCACACCGGCACCACAGCTGAGCGTGGATGAACCCTTCGCCTTGCAGACATGCGATGGGGACGACGTCGGGACGGCCCTGGGGGTTGTCGCCAGGGATGCCATCGATTTGGTCACCAGTACGCGAGCGACGTCGCTCCGGGCGTGCGAGGCCACCGACTGCGGAATGCCCTATCTCGATCTGTCACAGGGCCGCACGCGACGCTGGTGCTCGATGAAGGAATGCGGCAATCGCGCCAAAGTCGCCGCCTACCGGGCGCGAAGAAAGAAGGACACCACATGCTGATGCGAAATCAGCGAATTTCCGTGACCGGTACCGCATTGAACACCGTTATCGCGGGGCAAGGCTATCCAGTCGTCCTCCTCCACGGCTGGCCGGTGACGTGGTACCACTGGCGCGACGTCATCCCGGTCCTGGCCCGGAGCCACACCGTCATCGCCCCCGACCTGCGGGGGCTCGGTGACTCCGACCGCCCGCTCGGCGCCTACGACAAGCAAACCCTCGCCGCTGACATCGCGGAATTGACCGAGCAACTGGACATCGGCCGTTTCGCGCTCGTCGGGCATGACTTCGGCGGTTCCGTCGCCTGTGCCCTGGCTGCAGCTCACCGAGACAAAGTGAGCCACCTGGTGATCGAAGAGGAACTTCTGCCGGGCTGTCCGGTGTCGCCCGATCTGGTCAGCAGTCGGTATCCACGCTGGCACAACGCCTTTCACGCCGTACCGGATGTCCCGGAGCTTCTTATCAGCGGGAAAGAGCGAGATCATCTCAATCTGTTCTGGAGCCTCACTGCGGGCGGTACCGCAATCTCGCGAGAAGCCATCGAGGAATACGAGCGGACCTACCTCGCCCCCGGTGCTCTCCGGGCCGGGCTGGCCTACTACCGGTCCGGAAGCGAGGACGCGGAACTCAACCACCGAACGGCACGCCAGCCACTGAGCATTCCCACCCTCGCCATCGGTGGGGACGCGGCCATGGCAACCGCCGTGGAAGCGTCCTTGCGCCATATCGCGTCCGATGTCTCGGGCGTCGTCGTCGACAACTGCGGGCACTACCCGGCAGAGGAACACCCTCAGCGGGTCGCCGCTCTCATCGAAGACTTCATCACGCGCACGGCCGCGTGAACCGGTGATGAAACACGGCGCGATCGCAGGAAGCGCACGATGACTGGCTCAGCAGCGCCGGAGAGAGCGTCGCCGTCGCGTTGGTGGAGCGCAACGGTGTCCACGACCCCGCGGATGATCGACCGCATCCCACCGACGTTGCAGGTACTCATCGGAATCGTCAGCGTCCAGGTCGGCGCGGCGTTCGCCAAGCAGTTGTTCGCCGTCGCCGGCTCGGCGGGCGTGGTCACGTTGCGGCTGGTGTTCGCCGCGCTCGTACTGGTGCTGCTGTGGCGTCCATCGGTCCGGATCGACCGGCGGACGCTACTCGTGGTGCTCGCCTACGGCGGGGTCTTCGCTGCTATGAACATGTTCTTCTATGCGTCGCTGGAGCGGATCCCGCTCGGCGTGGCGGTTACCGTGGAGTTCCTCGGCCCGCTGGCCGTGGCACTGATCGGCTCACGGCGCTGGCTGGACGTGCTCTGGGCGCTGCTCGCCGCAGGTGGGGTCGTCATGCTGGCCCTCACCGGCTGGGAGATCTCGCTCATCGGCATGCTGCTCGCGATGGCAGCGGGCGCCTGCTGGGCGGCCTACATTCTGCTCAGCGCCACCCTCGGCAGCCGCACCTCCGGCGGCTCCGGACTGGCTTTGGCCATGGTGGTCGCCGGCTTCGTGGCCGCGCCGTTCGGTATCGCCGACGCGGGCACGACGCTGCTGTCCCCGACGGTTCTGCTCGTGGGGTTCGGGGTGGCACTGATGTCGTCGGTGATCCCGTACTCGTTGGAGCTGGAGGCATTGCGGCGCATCCCGCCGCGTGTGTTCGGCGTGCTCATGAGCCTGGAGCCGGCGGTGGCCTCACTGGCCGGGCTGGTGGTCCTCGGCGAGGCGCTACGGCCGACGCAGTGGATTGCCATCTGCTGTGTCGTGGCCGCCTCGATAGGGTCCACCCGCACCGCCCGTCCCGACATGTGAAGCGTCCAGCACTACACAACGACGGCGGATCCAACCTGCATGTGCGCTGGACCCCGCCCAGGGGGCTCCGTGGCAGCGGCGTTGTCAGACGGCGCTCAACGTGCGGGCGCCGGTGGAGGTCACGCGGGTACGGGCCTGCCGCACGCCGCACCCCGCCGGGCCCCTTCGCCTGCTTCAGACAGTGAGGACGATCTTTCCGCGGGTGCGCCCCGCCTGACTCAGCCGCCAAGCCTGCGCAGCCTCAGCCAGCGGCAGAGCTTCTTCCACATGCACCTTGAGCTTGCCGGCGTCCGCGAGTTCCGTAAGGAAAGCCAGGTCGTCCGCGTCCGGGCGCACCCACACGTAATGTCCGCCCTTCTGCGTCACCTCGCCCTCGGCGACCGAGGCCACTCGGTCGGCCCGCTCCACGAGGGACAGCGATACGTCGACTGCCCCGCTGCCCACGAAGTCGAGGGCAGCGTCGACGCCCTCGGGCGCCAACTGCCGTACGCGGTCGGCCAATCCGTCCCCGTAGGTGACCGGCTCGGCCCCGAGGGAGCGCAGGAACTCGTGGTTCCGCTCGCTCGCGGTGCCGATGACCCGCGCCCCGAGGGCGACCGCGATCTGCACACCGAGAGATCCGACGCCGCCCGCCGCGGCATGGATCAGCACCGTGTCCCCGCTTCCGGCGGCGACACGCTTCAACGTCCGGTACGCGGTGAGCCCGGCCAGCGGCACACCTGCCGCCTCCTGCCAGTTCAGCGCGGTGGGCTTCTTCGCCAGCGTGCGCACGGGCGCGGAGACCAGCTGCGCGTATGTGCCGTTCTGCGCCCAGTCCTTGCGGACGTATCCGTAGACCTCGTCGCCCGGGGCGTATTCGCCCGCGTCGAATCCCGTACGTTCCACGACCCCGGCCACGTCCCAGCCGGGGATCAATGGAAACCCGGCGTCCATGACCGGGTCGAGCCCTCCGGCGGCGAGCTTCCAGTCGACCGGATTGACCCCGGCCGCCTTCACCCGAACCAGCACCTCGCCGGGCGCTACCTTCGGCTCGGGCAGGTCGACGAGCTTGAGGTCGTCGGCGGACCCGTACTTCTCCAGTGCGATTGCCTTCATGACTGCTCCAACCCCGCCCGGGTGTGGATCAATTCCGCGGTCAGCCATTCTCAGCGCGTGGTGCGGGGATTCCGTGTATCGCGGGCGTATCGAAAATCGCATACGCCACCGCAACAGTTCTCCGTCTTCAGTGGATGCATGGATCACAACGCATCCCTGTCAGCCCCACCCCTTCGTACGCGCAGGATCGTGCTGGTCGTCCTGGCGGTCCTCGGCATGGCGAGCGCCGTATTCGTCGTACGCAGGCCGCTCATGATGTCGGTCCCGATGTGCACGAGCGGGCGGTGGCATGGGTGCTTCGGTACGTTCAACGGTGTCGCACTCATCACGGTGGCCGCAATGCCGTTGGCCGCACTGGCGGTGTGGGCTCTGGCACGCCGCCGGACTGTCACCGGCAGCACGCCGGCGCGGGCGTGGCGGGTGTCGCTGGCCGAGGTCGGCATGGTGTACGGGATAGTGCCGTGGGTCTGGATGATCATGCTGCCCGGCGACGAGGCCGGTGCCGTCATGAGCCTGGTACCGCTGCGGGATCTGCTGACGATGGACACGGGCCAGGTCGTCGGCAACCTGCTGGTCTTCGCAGCGCTGGGGTTCTTCGCCCCGCTGCGGTTCCGGGCGCTGGCGTCCGTGCCCCGGGTCCTGGCGCTGGGGGTGGGCTGCTCGATCCTGGTCGAGACCGCGCAGTACGTCCTGCGGCTGGACCGGGTCTCCTCTGTGGACGACATACTGCTCAACTCCGTCGGCGCCGGGCTGGCCGCGCTGGCGTCGCGCCGCTGGTGGCGCGCTACGGGTGGAGCGTCGTCTGACCGACCTCGATCGGGTCCGTCGAGGGTAGTTCCACAGTGACGCGCATCCCTCCGGCAGAGCCCGGGGTCAGGGTGAGTGTTCCGTCGTGTGCCTGAGTGATGGTCTTGACGATTGCCAGGCCGAGGCCGACGCCCGCGTGGTCGGTGTGTATGCGTTCGTTGCCGCGCTGGAATGGTTCGGTAAGTGTCGAAGCCAGTTGTGGGGCGAGCTTCTCGCCGGTGTTTTCGACGGTGAGCACCACGGTCTTGGGGCGGGCGCTGGTACTGACCCACACGGTGCCCTGCTCAGGCAGGTTGTGGACGATCGCGTTGTGTACGAGGTTCGTGGTCAGCTGCAACAGGAGCGCTTGTGACCCGATCGTGGGGGCCATGTCGCCGGACGTTTCGATGGTGACGCCGTGCTTTTCCCCGAGGGGGAGGAGTGTCTCCGTGGCTTCTTCCGCCATGAGGGACAGGTCGACGCGTTCCCGGGGGAAGGACCGCTGCTCAGCGCGGCTGACCAGGAGCAGTGCCTCAGTGAGGTCGATCGCTCGGGTGTTGACGGCATGGAGGCGGTCGATGATTTCGCCCGTTCCGTGGGTCGGATCGCTGCGGGCCACGTCGAGAAGTGTCTTCGAGATCGCGAGCGGGGTGCGCAACTCGTGAGAGGCGTTGGCTGCGAATCTCTGCTGTTCGGCGACGTGCACCTCGAGCCGCTCGAGCATGCCGTCGAAGACGTCGGCGAGTTCGCGGAACTCATCTTTGCGGCCCGGTAGCCGGATTCGGTGGGAGAGCGATCCGGTCGAGGCCAGGCGGGCGGCGTCGGTGATGCGGGTCAGCGGGGCGAGCATCCGGCCGGCGAGGATCCACCCTCCCACGAGGCTGAACACCAGCAGGAACGCCAGTACTGCGGCTGCCCTCGGAGCGAAAACGTCCAGGAGGACGGACCGGACGGGGAAAACACCATTCGCGGGCTTGTCATCGGGGTTGATGAGCATCGCACGGTCGGGGACATAACGGAGGAGGAACACCCATACCGCCGCGAGCAGCAGGACACTGGCAAGCATGAGGAATCCGGCGTAGCTGAGGGTGAGCTTGAGGCGCACGCTCAACCCAGGTGCCCTGTCCGCCCTCATCCGCCCTCGCCTCCATCGTGTCCCGCGTCTCCGGCCTCTGGGCGCGCGTCGATGCGGTAGCCGACGCCTGGCACCGTGGCGATCAGACAGGGTTCACCGAGCCGTTTGCGCAGCGCCGAGACCGTGATGCGCACGGCGTTGGTGAACGGGTCGGCGTTCTCGTCCCACGCCCGCTCCAGCAGCTCTTCGGCGCTGACGACACCGCCTTCGGCAGCGACGAGGACTTCCAGCACGGCGAACTGCTTCCTGGTGAGCGCGACGTAACGACCGTCCCGGTAGACCTCTCTGCGGAACGGGTCCAGCCGCAGACCTGCGATCTCCCGCACGGGCGGCCTGATGTGCGCGCGTCTGCGGTCGAGTGCTCTGAGCCTGAGCACGAGCTCTTGCAGTTCGAACGGCTTGGTGAGGTAGTCGTCGGCGCCGAGCTCGAATCCGGACGCCTTGTCGTCGAGCCGGTCGGCTGCGGTGAGCATGAGGACCGGCATGCCGCTGCCGGAGGCGATGATGTGTTTGGCGATCTCGTCGCCGGAAGGGCCTGGGATGTCGCGGTCGAGGACGGCGATGTCGTAGGCGTTGATGCTCAGCAGTTCCAGAGCGGCGTCGCCGTCACCAGCAGTGTCGGCCGCGATCGCTTCCAGGCGCAGCCCGTCGCGGATGGCCTCTGCCAGAAAGGGCTCGTCCTCGACAACCAGCACACGCATGTGTTTGAGGGTACGAGCCTGTGCATATCGGCGGCGTATGGAAAACCGCATACGTGCGGGCAACCCCACGCTGCCTTGACTGGCAGCATGACTCGATCCCCGCCGTCAGCACGAACAACCACCTGCCGGATTCGCCGGCTGCTCCTTTTCGTCGGCCTCGTAGTCGTCACAGCGGTGATCACCGCAGCTCTCGGCTGCCAAGTGCCGAAGTCCTCATCCTCCCGGGCCGCATCACCCTCCCCGACCGCATCACCACCCAGGGACACCCCGCACGGCGAGCCCAAGCGTGCAGACCGCAAGGGTGCACTTGTCGAGGCTGACGGCGCCCTCCCAGACGACGCGACAGTGTTCAGTGACGCGTACGCCGGCGTAGCCAACCTCGACCCCGATCTGCTCCAGGCCCTGCGCGAAGCTGCGACGGATGCCGCTGACGACGGCCTTGAGTTCTACGTCAACAGCGGCTGGCGTTCCCCGGAGGACCAGGATCAGCTTCTTCGTGAGGCCGTCTCCCGGTACGACTCGGAAGAGGAAGCCGCCCGATGGGTGGCCACGGCGGACACGTCTCCTCACGTGTCGGGAGACGCGGTCGACATCGGGCACTCCAGTGCGACGGCGTGGCTGTCCGGGCACGGCGCCGAGTACGGGCTGTGCCAGATCTACAGGAACGAGCCCTGGCACTACGAACTGCGCACCGAGGCGATCGATCGTGGTTGCGCACGCATGTATGCCGACCCCACCCAGGACCCCAGGATGCAGAGTTACCGGGCGGCTCGGTGAGTTCGACGAGTGCCGGCAACGCCCGGACTCACATGGGCCCGCGCTCCCCGGAGGTGGTTCGCGCATTCATGGAGAAGTACGCGGCAGAGCACTTGTCGGTCTGTGCCAAATTCCGCTGGCCGCGGTCGTGCCGTGGGCGGTGGGCCATATCGTGTTCGGGGAAGCGTGAGGACAATACCGACCGCAGTCCGGGGCAGGCACCAACCCATAGCGGACGAAAACCCATAGAGGACGAAACAGTTGAATCGCGGAGGACGGCCGTGGCGCCCGCTGAGCCGGACCGTCACGGCTGCGCGGTCAGGTCATCGCGGGTGGCCGTCCTGCGGAGCTGAGCTCCGTGAACCGCGCCGCCGTCCACTTGTCGGAGCGTCCATGGACTTCCGCCCATGACGCCACGCCTTGACCGATGGGGGATTGAACGATGGAAGCCGAGTGGTTGTCCGACGTTGAACTGCTCGAACTCGTTCATGTCGGCCAGGAGTCGGCCAATGCGGCTCTGATCGAACTGGAAAGGCGTCATTTCAGCGCTGTCCGTACATTTGCCGCCTTGTGTGTGAACAACGCTCCGGCAGCGGATCAACTGGCAGCGCGCGCCTGGCAGTGGGCGGTGTGGCCCAACGGCACAAGTACGGTACGGGCGCTGCGCCCCCACGCGTTGGCGTCGGTGCTGCGGGTGGCAGCCGGGATCGCAGCCACGGATCATCTCGCCATGCTCGACGCCGACTTGGAGCTGTGGCTGGGCACGCTCCCGGCCACATCGGCCCCGGGCTTCTCGGACAGCCATGTCACGATCTCCCACCATGACTCGGTGATCACGCGGGCATTCCACGCACTGCCGGCCAACTTGCAGACGGTGCTGTGGCATCACCTGGTGGAGCACGCCGACAGCGCCCGGATCGGGAGCCTGCTGGGCTCCGGCTCAGCAGAGTCTCAGGAGATTTCAGTACTTGTCAGACGCGCGTACCGGGACTTCTACCACGCCTACGAGCAAATTCACTATGGCGGAATGACGGACAACTGCCGCCGTTTCCACCGGATGGTCATGGCTTACGCCGACCACAAGGGCGGCAATGCGGCGTATGCGATTCCGCATCTGCAGCAGTGTGGCTACTGTTCCCGCGCAGTCGCCGATCTGGAGGGAATGAGTTCGAACTTCGGCGAACTTCTGGCGGAAGCGCTGCTGCCCTGGGGAGGGCATGCCTACGCCGATTCTCGACGCGCCGAATGGGTCTCGGCGACCATTGCCGTCCGTACGGAAGAGCCGATGGATCCGCGCCGAGCGGGCGTGACCGATGCGGGCTCTCCGGATTCTCACCAGCACCGGAGCGCGTTCGGCAGGGCAACCGGGGGCGTGCTGGGGGCCGTCGGGCTCGCCGAGCGAAGGACCGGCGGGGTCGATGTCCGTGCGCGGCGGCTCACGCAGGTCGTCGCCGCCCTGGGTGTGTGCTCACTGGCGGTGGCGTTCGCCTACGCGCAGGGGTTCGGCTCGAAGCCGCCCCTGCGGAGTGGCGAACCGCCGGAGAAGAACGTCCCGGTCACTCCGGCGCCGTCGAAGTCCGGTGCGTCAGGGCCCTCAGGGTCGCCCACGGGATCCTCGTCGCCGACGGACTCGGCGGGCGGATCCAGCAAGCCGCCTTCCGGTGACCGCGATGGGCGCAGTCCCGGACCAGGGGTGCCGGGTCCGGCCCTGGAGTGGCTCTTCGACGGGGTCAAAGGTGGGGAGACCGCGGACAGTTCAGGCGATGACCGGGACGGGACGCTCGTCGGCGCCCCGCCGCCGAAGCCGGTCAAGGACGGCGGAATATCCTTCTCCGGGCAGCAGTCGGTGACATCACAGAGTCCCGTGTTCGATACCGACCGCAGCTTCTCGGTATCGGCCCGCGTGAAGCTGCGGAACAAGGACGAGTACCAGACCGTCGCCAGCCAGGACGGAGCCGAGATCAGCTCTTTTCAGCTCCAGTTCGACCCGGTGGAAGACCGCTGGGAGATGCGTATGCACCGGGACGACACCCAGACCTCGCGCGCCGACGAGGCGGAATCCGATGCCGTCCCGCGTGCCGGCCGCTGGACCTCTCTCACCGGGGTCTATGACGCGTCTGCCGAAGAAATCCGGCTGTATGTCGACGGACGGCTCGAAGACACCGTCAACCGGGAGGCGGACCGGAGCTCCGAGGGGGATTTCGCCGTGGGCAGGGCCCGGTTGGGCGACCAGTACATCCGCGGCTTCGAGGGGACGATCAAGGATGTACGGGCATTTTCCAAGGCACTCACCGGGGCTCAAGCCAGGAAGCTCGCCTGAAGGACGAGTGATGCGGACGGCCAGGCCACCGGCCCCGAAGTCCAGCCGGCCGTAGCCGCGATCTGACCGGCCTGCCTGCCGGTGACTCCTTTTGACCTGACCGGGACCGCGATCAGTGCGGGTCCGGCGACGCGGGCTGCGCGGCGACAGCGACGACGACGGCGTACACACTCCGCATCACCGCGACGGCGTCGAGCGGCATGGGTGTGCATACCGCTGTGCGAAACGATTGATGCACATCGTGGAACGCTGCTAGGGTGCGTCTACCGACCGGCCCTTGACGAAGGAGAGCGCCCTGGACACCGCCTACATGCTGCGCCGGGCCGCTCGCATGTTTCCGGACTCGGTCGCCGTGGACGACGGCCGCGTCTCCTGGACGTCGCGGCAACTGCTCGCACGAGGCGAGCGCCTCGCCAACGCGCTGGACGTGCTCGGTGTCCCGCCGGGCGCCGGTGTCGGCGTCCTGTCGCACAACCGCGCCGCGTACGTCGAGGCGGACACGGCCATAGCCCTCGGGCGGCGCATCCGGGTCGCGCTCAACGCCCGGCTGCACTTGGAGGACTTCCGCTACGTGGCCCAGGACGCCGGGCTGCGTGCGCTCTTCTACTCCGCGGAGTTCGAGGAGCAAGCGATGGCCTTGCGCGACGAGTTCGGGCTCTTCGCCATCGCGTTCGACAGGCCGGCCGCCGCCGGTGCGGTGCTCGCCGGGCAGCTGATCGAGGACACGTCCGGAGAGGTCCGCCTCCGCGATACGGATCCGGAGCAGACGGCGTGGATCTCCTACACCTCCGGTACGACGGGGCGTCCCAAGGGCGTGGAACTCTCGCACCGCGCCGTACGCGAAGTCGCGGTCAACCTCCTGCTGGAAGTGGGGCCGGTGGCGCCCGGAGAACAGATCGTCCTCACCCAGCCGATCTCCCACGGTGCGGGCTACTTCGTGCTGCCGTACCTCCTCAGCGGTGCCGGGCTGCACGTACAGCCGACGTTCGACCCGGAGGAGGTGTGGGAGTTGTCGCGGTCGCCACGGATCAGGACGCTCAAGATCGTGCCCGCGATGCTGGAAGCCATCATGTCGGCGGAGTCGGGGAATTGGGGCTACGAGTCGGTCGTCTACGGCGCTTCGGGAATACCGGCGCCGGTTCTCGAGCGCGCCGTGGAGCGCTTCGGTCCGACGCTCATCCAGGACTACGGGCAGTCGGAGGCACCCATGACGATCACGTGTCTGCAGAAGACGGACCACCTCGACGCCGACGCCCGGTTCTCCGCCGGACGCCCCTGGAAGACCGTCGCAGTCGAGGTCCGCGACGACGACGGCAGGGAGGTCGCACCGGGCGAACTCGGTGAAGTCTTCGTCCGCGGGCAGCACATGATGACCCGCTACCGCGGCAAGCCCGAGGAGACGGCCGAGGTCCTGTGCGACGGCTGGCTGCGCACCAAGGACCTCGCCGTCGCCGACGAACGAGGGTTCGTCCACCTCCGCGGACGCCGCGACGAAATGATCATTTCAGGCGGGTTCAACATCGCTCCGCGCGAGGTCGAGGACGTCCTCAGCGCCCACCACGGCATCGACGAGGCAGTCGTGCTCGGCATGCCGGACGCGCGCTGGGGCGACGCGGTGACGGCCGTCGTCCGTCCCGCACCCGGTTCCACCCTGACCGAGGAGGAGGTCCTGACCTTCGCCCGTCCCAGGCTGGGCATGCGCGCCCCGAAACGTGTGGCCGTCTGGTCCGAGATCCCACGCAACTCCTACGGGAAGGTCGACCGGCTGAGTATCAAGTCGGAACTGGCGCAAGGAGGTTCGCCGTGACCGGTGACGTCGTGATCGCGGGTGTCGGGATGCATCCCTTCGGGCGGTATCCCGGTCTGTCGCTGAAGGACCTGGCGCGGGGCGCCGCCGTACGGGCGCTCCTCGACGCGGGCATCGGCGTCAAGGATCTGGACGCCGCCTACACGGCCAACGCCATGGCCGGCATGCTCCAGGGCCAGGAGATGGTGCGGGGCCAGACGGTGCTCCGTGAGATCGGTGTCGAACGGATCCCGGTCGTCAACATCGAGAACGCCTGTGCCAGTGGGTCGAGTGCTCTGGCCCAGGCCGTGCTGGCGATACGTGCCGGCGCCGCCGACGTCGTGCTGACCGTCGGCTTCGAGAAGATGTTCGTCTCCGACCTCTCACTGACCCTGGACGCGCTGGAGTCGGCGGCCGATCTCGACGTCGTCCGAGGTCTGGGCATCCAGTTCACCGCCATCTACGCGATGCGCCTGAGGCGGCTGATCGCCGAAGGCTCCCTGAGCGTCGGGGACATCGTCGACGTCTCGGTCAAGAGCCACGCCAACGGTGCGCTCAACCCGTACGCGCAGCACCGCGCGGAGGTGACCGCGGAACAGGTGCGTGACGCGCGTCCCATCGCCGATCCGCTGACCCTGCTCATGTGCAGCTCGATCTGCGACGGCGCGGCGGCCGCCGTCGTGGCACGGCGCGGAGCCCTGGACTCCGGTGCCCGGCCGACCGTCCGCGTGATCGCCTCCCAGGGCGCGTCGGGGTTCACGGCGGATCCGCAGGGCGAGCCTTCGATGTCGACGGTGTGTGCCGAAGGTGCCTACAAGCAGGCGGGCCTCGGCCCCGGCGACATCGACGTCGCCGAGGTCCACGACGCCATGGCCCCGGCGGAGTTGCTCTACGCCGAGCAACTCGGCTTCTGCGAGGCGGGCGGGGCCTCCGAGTTCTTCCGCGGAGGGGCGACGCGCCTCGACGGGTCGCTGCCGATGAACCCCAGCGGAGGACTCTCCTCGCGTGGCCACCCCGTCGGCGCGACGGGCCTCGCGCAGATCGCCGAACTCACCTGGCAGCTCAGGGGAGAGGCCGGAGCACGACAGGTGCGGCGTCCGCGCATCGCGCTCTCCCAGAACAGCGGCGGTTGGCTCGAAGGTGAGTCGGCGGCAGGGAACGTACACATCCTGGAGAGGCTTGAGCCATGGGACTAGAGCGGGCTCTCGACCGGCAGCCGACCGGGGAGAGGCCCCGGTTCGACCCCGAACGGAACTGCCTCGTCGGGAGCAGGTGCGCGGACTGCTCGGCCACGGCCTGGCCCGGACGCGCCGTCTGCCACCGCTGCGGAGGCTGGGAGGTCGAGGACACACCGTTCGCACGCACGGCCACGCTGCTCACCGTCACCGAGGTGCACGTCCCGCGGCCCGGTCTCGAAGTGCCGTACATGCTCGGCCAGGCCGGACTGCACGATGGAGGGCCGCTGCTCTTCGGCCGCGTGCGCGGGCTGGACGAACCGGCGAGCCTGCCCTGCCGCGTGGACCTCCTGGTGGGGCAGACGGACGGGGGACGGCCGACCTACTGGTTCGAACCGGCTCCCTGATGCGATGCGGCACGGCCGGCGGACGGTCACCTGGTGTGGATGCGGCTCGTGATCCGCTCGGCTGTGCTCCGGGCGAGTTTCTCGAACTCCTGCAGGCGCGACTTGTCGATGCGGGAGGCCGGGCCGAGCACGCTGAGGGCGGCGATGACCACGCCGTTGCTGTCGAAGACGGGGGCGCTCACGCCGACGGCGCCCGCGACCCGCTCGCCGGCGCTGAAGGCCGTCCCCCGCTCGGCGACGGTCTGCAGGCTGCGGCGCAGAACGTCCAGGTCCGTGATCGTCGCGTCGGTCATGGGCCTCGGGTCCAAGGTGCCGAGCAGGGCTTCGCGTTCGGCGGGTTCGAGGAAGGCCAGCAGTACCTTGCCTGCCGACCCGACGTGGATTCCGGCGCTGGCTCCGAGACCGGCCGTGTAACGGATCGCCTGAGGGCTGGGCAGTTCCTGGATGCAGATCCGCGAGAGACCGGCGCGGACGTGGACCGTCACGGTCTCCTGGGTCTGCTCACGCAGCTCTTCGAGATCGCGGTTGGCATCGAAGGGGAACCCGGCGTGACCGCTCACGACGCTCGACATCACATGGAAGCAGGCCGGCCCGAGCCGGTACTCCCCGGTGGTCTCGTCCTGGAGGACCATGCCCTTGTGCCTGAGCGTGGACAGGATGCGGTACGCAGTCGTCTTCGACAGCCCTGCTTCGCCGCTGACCTCCGCCAGGCGCCGCGGTCCGTTGCCGAGAGCGAGGAGGATGTCGACAGCGCGGGCCACTGAGCGGACGGGCGTTCTGGGTGATGACTCAGCGTCTTGTTCCAAGATGCTTCGCCCCTCCTGAGATGTAGGCGCCTCAATGTAACAAGAGGCGGGGACCGGCAGCCTCTGAAGAGGCGGGGACCGGCAGCCTCTGAAGTGTGGGGAGCGGGCCCGTCTCGCCCCGTGCCCGGCCGGGCCGCGGTTCCGCGCTTCTCCCAACTCCCGTGTCTGCGTTCGCTATCCGCCGGCGGAGACGAACGCCTCGACCACGCTGTCGCTGCTGGATCCTGGGCCGAGGTACTCGTGAACGCCGGCCGCGAGCATCCTCTCGATCTCCGCGGGTTCGTCGATGCCGCCGGCGACGACCGGGATGTCGATTCCTTCGGTGCGCAGTCGCTCGAGCACCTTGACGGTGAAATGACCGAGCCCCCCGCTGAGGCAGCTGACTCCGATGAAGTCCGCGTCCTCGTCGACGGCGGTGCCGACGATCAGGTCCGTCGACACGCGCTTGCCGAGGTAGACGACCTCGAACCCGGCGCCGACGAGGGACTTGGCGACGAGGTTGATGCCCACGTCGTGCCCGTCGAGCCCGACCTTCGCCAGGACGACCCGTCCACGGTGCGTCATCGCCCGAACCCCTCCCGCGTCGCCGCCACGATCTCCTGCGTCGTCGCTCCCGCCCGCAGGGCGAGGACGGTGACCGGAACGAGGTTGTCCGTCCCCGCCGCCGCCTCCTGGACCTGTGCCAGTGCCGTGCGCACGGCGTCGCCGTCCCTGCCGTCCTTGTGCCGCTTCAGCCGGTCGCGGGCGTCCTGTTCGACGTCGGCGAAGCCGATCTCCCCGGCGCTCCGGCCGGCGAACAGATGCCGGTTCTCCGGGCTCTCGAAGATGCTGCTTCCGACCATGTGCCGTTCACCCTCCTCGAGTTGGCGCTGGCGGGTGCCGCGGCTCTCATCGATGCGTCCGGCGATGTAGCCGTTGCGCAGTGCCTCCAGAGCGCCGCCGTTGTCCGCGATCCTGGTCAGCTCGCGCTTCACCTGCCCGATCAGACAGGCGTCGATGTCCGCGGTCTTGAAGCTCCCCGCGAGCGGGTCGAGCGACGTCATCGCCCCGTGCTCGAAGGCGACGACCTGCATCGTCCGCAGCGCGAGGGCCGCCGAGTCGGCCGACGGGATCCGCAGCGCCTCGTCGTAGCCCGTCGCGCAGAGGTAGTCCACGCCGCCGAGCATCGAGCCCAGCACGCTGAGCGTGACCCTGGGAACGTTCACCAGGGGTTCGTCGGCCGATTCGAGACCGTGGGAGTAACCCATGATCGTCATGACGGGCTGATCGGCGACCGGGAGGCCGTACCGCTCCTCGACGATCTCGCCCCACAGGACCCGGGCGGTCCGGAAGAGCGAGGCGCCGACGAAGAGGTCGCTGCGTTCGTTGAGGAAGAACATCACCTTCCCCAGTACGCCGGAGACGCCGTACCCCCGCGCCACCAGCTCGTCGACGTAGACCAGCGCGTTGGCGAAGGCCAGGGCCACGGCGAGCACCGGGCCGGCACCGGCCACGTCGTAGTGGTTGGAGCACACCGTGATCGCCGCGCCGGGTAGGTCCTCGTCGATCGCGTACGCGACGCAGTCGCACGCGATGCGCACGGCCTGCTCCGGCTCGTGGATCTCGGTCCCCCGTGCCGTGAACTCCTTGAGCGGGTCGTTCTGCATGACGAGCCGGACGCCGGGTGCCCGGCGATCACGCAGGACGGACACGACCATCGCGAGGCCGATGTGGCCGATCGAGTTGGCGAGCATGCCCAGACTGTCGGCCGATTCGAGGTCCAGCCCGGAACAGATCGTGGCGAAGTCCTCCAGCGTGGAGCAGGACACGCCGGCCCGGCCGACCTGGGCGAACGCCAATTCGTGGTCGGCGTCGTAGCCGAGCTGCGAGGGCAGGTCGGCGGCGAGGAGGAACGACTCGGCCCCGAGCTGCTGGAGGACCTTGAGCCTCTCGGCCGTCATGCGGGGTGAGCCGAGCCCCGAATACACCATGAAGCGCGGTCGGTACGGGCCGGGCTGCTCGCTGTGATGCTCGGACCAGGCCCGCAGGGAACGCTGGTCGGGGGACGGGTAGGAGGTGTACGAACGCCTGATGGGGACCTCGGCGTCGTTCGCCGACGTCTCGTGGTTGTGCGACCCCGGCATACGCGTGTCACTCTCACTTCAGGGCGGGTGCGTCTCCTCAGGAGTTTCGCATCACGGCACGGTCATTTCAATGTGTGGTACGCGCTCTCGCTGGGGAAGTTCCGTCTCCACCATCAGCGACAGGTACGGTGCCCTATCCGCTCCCGGGACCGGCGCGTCCGACGAACGCAGCCAGTTCGTCGAGGCGGCGCAGCGTCTCCGCTTCCGGGGCGGTGGGCAGAGTGAAGGTCACCCGCTCCACGCCCGCTTCCGCGTAGCCCTCGACCGCGCCCGCGTCGGTGGTCGCACCGCACAGCGTCGTACGGACGTCGGTGCGGCCCTGTTCGGCCAGCCAGGACGCCACCCGGCGCAGCTCCTCGGGCGGGGTCTTCGCCCGCGGCATCCAGCCGTCTCCGTATCGGGCCAGGCGGTCCAGGGCAGCCCGGCTCTCTCCGCCGACGCAGACCGGCGGGTGAGGCCGCTGCACCGGCTTCGGCCAGGCGAAGACGGGGTCGAAGTCGACGTGCTCGCCGTGGAATTCGGCCTGGTCGTTCGTCCACAGCTCCTTCAGCGCGGCGAGCTTCTCGTTGAGCAGCGGTCCTCTGCTCCGGGGGTCGACGCCGTGGTTGCGCATCTCCTCGCGGTTCCAGCCGGCGCCTACGCCGAAGAGCACCCGGCCCCGGGAGAGCCTGTCGAGGGTGGCGACCTCCTTGGCCGTGTGGAACACGTCCCGCTGGGCGAGGAGCGCCACGGCGGTGCCGAGCGTGAGCGTGGACGTCGCGGTGGCCGCGGCGGCGAGCGCCGTGAAGGGGTCGTACGTGCGGTAGTAGACGCGGGGCAGCTCGCCGCCGCCCGACCACGGGGTTTCCCGCTTCACGGGGATGTGCGAGTGCTCGGTGACCAGGAGCGACTCGAAGCCCCGGTCCTCCAGGGCCCTGGCCAGGACGTCCGGACGAATCCCCTCGTCCGTCACGAAGGTGTTGACGCCGAATTTCATGCCGTCTCCGGATCTGGTCGTCCGTCAGTGATCTTCCGTGTGCCCGTACGGACACGGGGTCCGCGGCTGAGCTCTTCCGTCAACGCGCCCATCGCCAGCACCAGTCCGTCCGCGTGCCTGGGGCCCACGATCTGCAGGCCGACCGGCAGTCCCCGTGACGTGAATCCGACCGGGACGCTGATCGCGGGCTGCCGCGACATGTTGAAGGGGAAGCTGAAGGGGGCCCATTCGGCCCAGCTCCGCATGCCGGAGCCGGGCGGCACGTCGTGGCCCGCCTCGAAGGGCTCGATCGGCACGGTGGGCGTGATCAGCACGTCGAATCGGTTGTGGAAGCCGCCCATGCGGATGCCGAGTGCCGTCAGTTCGCTCTGTGCGTGGAGGTAGTCGCTCACCGAGTGACGCGCTCCGCGGGACGCCAGGGCTCGCAGCCCGGGGTCCGACGGCTCCTCCGTGGCGTCACTCTCGGGGTTGTGGTCACGCCGGTGCCGGTCCAGCAGGTGTGCGAAGCCCGAGGACCACAGCACCTCGAACGCCCCCAGGGGATCGGGGAGTGCGGGGTGCGACTCCTCGACGTCGACACCTGCCGCGGCCAGGTCGGCCACCGCCTCGGCGACGACTGCGGCGATCTCCGGATGGACCTGCCCGCGGCCCAGCGTGGGCGAGAAGGCGGCGCGTACGCCGCGGACGTCCGCGCCGAGACCTTGGCGGTGGCTCCCCGGGCCCGCCGCCCTGTCCGCGGTGGGATCCCGGTGGTCCGGCACGGCGAGCACATCCATCATCGTGGCGATGTCGGCGACCGAACGGGCCATCGGCCCCGCGTGCGCCATCGTCCCGAGCACGCTCGGCGGATACAGGGGGATGCGCCCGTAGGTGGGTTTGAAGCCCACGACGCCGCAGAACGAGGCCGGTATCCGTACCGATCCTGCCGCGTCCGTGGCCACCGACACCGCCCCCATGCCCGCGCTCACCGCCACGGCGCTGCCGCCGCTCGACCCTCCCGAAGTCAGCGCGCGGTCCCAGGGGTTGCGGGTGACGCCGTCCACGGCATTGTCGGTGACCCCCTTCCAGCCGAACTCGGAGGTCGTGGTCTTGCCGAGCAGCACGAGCCCGTTCTCGCGCAGTCGCGCGGCGGCGGGGCTGTCGGTGTCCCAGGGCTGTGCGGGGTCCGAACTCGTGGAACCGCGCAGCGTCGGCATCCCGCGGGTCAGGAACAGGTCCTTGATCGATGCCGGTACGCCGTCCAGACTCCCCAACGGGCGTCCCTCGACCCGGCGTTGCTCTGCCGCCTTCGCCTGTTTCAGCGCTCCCTCGTGATCGACGAACGCGAATGCCCTGCAGCCGTCGTTGTGCGCGTCGACTGCCCGCAGCGCGGCATCTGTCGCTTCGACGGGGGAGAGATCGCCCGCGGCGTAGGCGGCGTTGAGTGCGGCCGCCGTCCACTGGGCGACGTCGTCGGACGCACCTGCGATCGCGTGCTCCGGTGACGTCGTCATGGCCGGGCTCCTCGCTCGCCGGCGGCCGGCGGGCTGGGGGCCGACAGCGGTTCGGTGATACGCCCGTACAGCTCGGGGCGGCGGTCGCGGAACAGCGTCAGGTAGCGGCGCTGGGCCCGCAGTTCGGAGCCGTGCAGCACTGCTCGTACGGCCTCTTCCCGGTCGGAGTCCGAGCCGGCCAGGGTGTCTCCGCTCGGCCCGGCGACGGCGCTGCGGCCGTAGAAGACCTGGTCTCCGTCGGTGCCCGTGCGGTTGCAGCCGAGGAAGAACACGGCGTTCTCCATGGCCCTGGTCGCGCAGCGGGCGATGATGCTGTCGCTCGGGACCCTGCCGGGTTGTACGGCCGAGGCCCACAGCGAGACGACGATCTCGGCGCCGGCGAGGGTCTGCACGCGGGCGAGTTCGGGGAAGCGGACGTCGTAGCAGAGGTTCAGGGCGAGCGTGCCGAGCGGTGTGGGGAACACCTCCACTACGTCGCCGGCGACGTAGTACTCCTTCTCCTCCCTGCACGCGTGCACCTTGTGCTGCACACGGCACGGCCCGCCGGCGGGATCGACCAGCACCGCGCTGTTGAAGAGCACTTCGGGCACGTGCGGATGCCGCTGCGAGACGCCGGCCACGACGTACGCGCCGGTCTCCCGGGCGGCTGCCGCGAGCACTTCGGTGGTCGGGCCCGGTACCGGTTCCGATGCGGCGTAGAGCTGCTCGGCGAAGGTGCCGTCCCGGGAGGACCGCACATAGCCCGTGTTGCTCAGCTCGGGAAAGACGACCAACTCGGCGCCGTGCTCACGGACTTCGCGCTCGACGAATCCCGCCATCCGCTCGGCGTTGCGTACGGGATCCAGCGGAGCGGCGCTGAACTGCACCAGCGAGACACGCACTTGGTCCTTCACGGACGAACGACTCCAATCCGAATCACGTGTGATTCTCCGGATGAACATCCCGCGCGAACCGCGGATTGCCCGCCAGCAGTCCTCCGTCCACCGGGAGCAGGGTTCCGGTGATCCACGACGCCTCGTCCGAGGCCAGGAAGAGCGCCGCGGCGGCGATGTCGCCGGTCGTGCCGACGTGACCGAGCGGGTACCAGCCGCCCAGGCGCTCGAGGATCTCCGGGTCGATCTTCTGGCGCTCGTTCCACACGTCCGTACGGAACGTGCCCGGCACCAGCGCGTTGGCCCGTATCCCGTCCGGTGCGTGCTCGACGGCCAGGTTGCGTGTCAGCGACTCCACGCCTGCTTTCGCGGCGCTGTAGGCGGAGGCGCCGACGTGCGTGTGCGCGTTCACCGACGAGACGTTGATGATCACCCCTTTCCCCTGAGCGATCATCGTCGGCAGCACCCGCTGGGAGCACAGGAAGGTGCCCTTCAGCACGACGTCGACGTCGCGGCTCCAGTCCTCGATGCGGGCGTCCAGGATGCAGGCCGGATTGGAGGTGAAGGCGTTGTTCACCAGCACGTCAATGCGCCCGAACTCGCTCCTCGCCGCAGCCGCCATCGCGTCGGCGTCTTCTTCGCGGCGTACGTCGGTGCGTACGCCCAGAGCCCGCCCGCCCTCGCTCCGTACGGACTCGGCGACCTCGTCCGCGGCCGCGCCGTCGGCGTCGGCCACGACGACGGCGGCGCCCTCGGCGGCGAAGCGGCGGACCAGCGTACTGCCGAGGCCGGAGCCCCCTCCGCCGGTCACAACAGCCACTCGGTCCTTGAAGCGCATGTCACCAGCCTTACTCGGCGGTTCTCGCCGGTTCGATTGCTCGCCGATCCGTGCCGAGCTCATTCGATCAAGGTCATGCGGTCCGGCGAGTACCGCTCGCCGTTGATCATTCCGGCGGGCACGGCCTCCTCGATCGCGGCGACGTCGTCGCCGGACAGCGTCATGTGCGCGGCGGCCACGTTCTCTTCGAGGTACTTGCGCCGCTTCGTGCCGGGGATCGGCACCACGTCGTCCCCGCGGCTCTGCACCCAGGCCAGCGCCAGCCGTGCCGCGGTGACGCCGCGGTCCGCCGCGAGTGCTTCGAGCGCGCGCACGAACTCAAGGTTCCGCTCCAGGTTCCCCGAGGCCAGACGCGGCTGGGACGTACGCCGGAAGTCGTCCTCGCCGAAGTCGTCCGGCGAGCGGAAGCGGCCGGTGAGGAAGCCTCGTCCGAGCGGGGAGTACGGCATGATGCCGATGCCCAACTCGCGGCACACCGGTACGACTTCACCCTCGATCGACCGCGACCACAGGGACCACTCGGTCTGCACGGAGCTGATGGGATGGACTGCGTGCGCGCGGCGGATGCTCTCCGGCGACGCCTCCGACAGCCCCAGGTGCCGCACTTTCCCAGCGGCGACCAGCTCCGCCATGGCGCCGACGGTCTCCTCGACGGGGACCTCGGGGTCGACGCGATGCTGCTGATAGAGATCTATGTGATCCACGCCGAGGCGGCGCAGCGACGCGTCGCACGCCTGCCGCACGTATTCCGCGTCACCGCGCACCCCGCGCGCCATGGCGTCGTCCGAGCGCACGACACCGAACTTGGTGGCCAGGACGACCTGTTCGCGCCGTCCGGCGATCGCGCGGCCCACGAGCTCCTCGTTGGCGCCGTACCCGTACATGTCGGAGGTGTCCAGCAGGGACACCCCCAGATCGAGCGCACGGTGCACCGTCGCGACCGATTCGGCTTCGTCTGCGCCGCCGTAGAACTCGCTCATGCCCATGCATCCGAGCCCTTGTGCGCTGACGTCCAGTTCGCCCAGCCGCCGAGCGGGCATGTTCATCTGGCTTTCCTCCACTGCTCGTTGTTCCTGCGTCGGTTCCCGCGGCGGGTGTACGGGCCCGCGTGCGCCGTCAGGTCGGCGCCGGCGCCTCCGTCTCCTTCGGGGGAGCCGGCTGTGCCCGTACGACCGGTTCGTTGATGTCCTTCAGATGGGTCTCCGGCATCAGCAGCACCGCACCGAAGGTGATCGCGCAGACGCCGGCCATATAGGCGGCGACGGCGGTCGAGGAACCGGTCGCGGCGTACAGCGAGGTGGCGATCAGCGGTGCGAAGGCACCGCCCAGCACGGAACCCAGCTGCACGCCCATCGAGACGCCCGAGTAGCGGAGACCGGTGGAGAAGACCTCGGCGAAGAAGGCGCCCTGCGGCCCGTACATCGTGGTGTGCATCAGCCCGAGGCCCACAACGAAGGCGGCAAGGATCACGACGTCCGATTTCGTGTTCAGCATCGGCCAGAAGGCGAACGAGAAGAGGCAGAGCATGCCCGATCCGGCAAGCAGCATGGTGCGCCTGCCGAGACGGTCGGACAGCGCGCCGGAAAGAGGCAGAACCACCAGCTGGACTCCGGCCGCGACGAGCACGGCGAACAGAATGGAGTTCTTCGAAAGGCCCAGTATCTCCGGGTTCGTGGCGTATGACACCGCGAACGTCATGAAGAGGTAGTACGTCACGTTGATGCCGATGTACGCGGCGGCGACCAGGGCGATCTGCCGGTAGTGCACCTTGAACGCACGGATGACGGGGGAACCGCTTCCTGCTTCCCCCGGGTGCCCGGCGGGCGCCGTTCCGCCCGCGGCCGCCGGCGGATCCTCGGATCCGGCTGCCTCCGCGGCCGCGGCACGCTGTTCCTTGACCTTCTGCAGGTGCCGGAACGCGTCGGTGTCTTCGAGCTTGAGCTGGAGGTGGATGGCCAGCCAGATAAGCGCCGCGCTGACGAGGAAGGGGACGCGCCACCCCCAGGACTCGAAGGCGGCGGGCGAGGTGAGCCTGATGACCAGGATGAAGGCCAGGTTGCCGAGGATGATGCCGCCCGGTGCGCCTGCCTGGGCGAAGCTGGAGTAGAAGCCCCGGCGTCGCGGCGGGGCGTTCTCGGTGGCGAGCAGTACGACACCGCCGAGCTGTCCCCCTACCGCGATCCCCTGCATGAAGCGGAGCAGCACCAGCAGGATCGGCGCCGCGATGCCGATGGCCGCGTGCGTCGGCAGAAGACCGATGAGAGTCGACGCGAGACCCATTCCGACGAGCGCGCCGATCAGGGCCGTCTTGCGGCCTCGTACGTCACCGATGTGGCCGAAGAGCATGCCGCCCAGCGGCCGCGCGACGAACCCCACCGCGAAGGTGCCGAAGCTGAGCAGAACGCCCGTCAGCGCGTCCTGCCCCGGGAAGAACAGCTGCGGGAAGACCAGCGCCGCGGCCGTTCCGTAGATGAAGAAGTCGTAGTTCTCGATGCTCGAGGCCGACAGCGCAGCGAACGCGACCTTGGCCATCCTCACTTTCGGCGGCCCCTCCGCCGGACCTTGTCCTTGAACCATCCGCCCGCTCCTCCCGCCCGCCTATGTGGCGCTTTGCCACGCCGTGGCCTCCGTTGCGTTTCGCTTGATGAAACTCTGAATGCCACTCTGTGGTATGGCTTCCTACAGGCCCGTGCCGACCCGGTCAAGGGGATGCACCGAGCCGGCTTCCGGGCGGGGTACTTCGCGTCGGCGGGAGAGCGGCAGTCGTCGGGGACCAAGCGCCCCCCGAATCCGGTCGGGATTCGCGGGGGCGCGGCGGACCGGACGGCGGACGGCGTGTGGCCGTCGGGCAACCTCGCCCGGGCAGGTACTGCGAGCTCTGCGAGCCTCGACGGCTACGACAGGGTGATCGCCGCGGCAGGGCACAGTTCGGCTGCCTCGCGAACCGACTCCCGCGTTTCAGCTGGCGGTTCGGGTCGCAGTACGACCACCTTGCCGTCGTCCTGACGCTGGTCGAACACCTCGCCGGCCGTCAGCACGCACATTCCGGAGCCGAGGCAGCGCTCGGCGTCCACGGTGATCCTCATCGGTCACGCATCCCAGGTGACCGGGAGGCTCTTCACCCCGTAGATGTCCGCGGTCTCCGGGCGGAGGGCAACCGCTTCGGGCGGTACGGCCAAGCGCAGCGTGGGGAAGCGGTCGACCAGCGCGGGGAACGCGACCCGCATCTCGACGCGGGCCAGCTGCTGACCCAGGCACTGGTGGATGCCGTGGCCGAAGGCCAGGTGCCCGCCGTCCTGCCTGCGCAGCTCGAGCACGTGGGGATCGGCGAAGCGCCCGGGGTCGCGGTTGGCGGTGTTGTACGACAGGATCACCGGCGAGCCCGCCTCGATGGTCTGCCCGCCCACCTCGGCGTCCTCCAGTGCCGTCCTCATGAACGTCTTGGCGACACTGAGGTACCGCAGCAGCTCCTCCACGGCCCGGTCGGCGAGTGCGGGATCGGCGCGCAGTGCGGCCAGCTGCTCCGGGTTGCGCAGCAGCGCGAAGGTGCCGAGGGACAGCATGTTCGCGGTGGTGTCGAGCCCGGCCGCCAGCAGGATCAGGGCGATCCCCTTCAGCTCCTCATCGGTCAGATCGCTGTCGGTGAGGTCGCTGAGCACGTCGTCGGTGGGGTTCGCGCGTTTGGCGGCCACCAGCTCCGCGAGGAAGTTCTGGGTCGCGGTGTAGGCCGCTATCAGGTCCTCGTCGCTCGTCTCCCCGTTCATGAACGAGTCGACCTGCTCCTGGAAGGACCCCCGGTCCTGGTACGGCACCCCCAGCAGCTCACAGATCATGATGGCGGGGATGGGCCTGGCGAACGCGGTCACCAGGTCCGCCGGCGGCCCGGCCTTCTCCATGGCGTCCAGGTGGTCGGCGGTGATCTGCTCGACGCGCTCGGTGAGCAGTCGCATCCGCCGAACCGTGAACTTGCCCATCAGGGGCTTTCGGTAGCGGCTGTGCTGGGGCTCGTCCATGAGGAGGAACTCGCCGGGCGGCGCCGGCGGGACCTCGATGTCGCCGTAGTCGATGGTCGGGTGGTGGCGCATGAGCTCCTTGCGTGAGCTGAACCGCGAGTCGGCCAGGACCGATCTGACCAGGTCGTATCCGGTGATCAGCCAGCCGGGCCTTCCACTGGGGAAGGTGTAGCGGCTGATGGGGCCGTGCCGGCGGGCGTCGACCAGCTCTGCCGGAGGGGCGAAGGGGCAGCCGGGCTGACGCGCCGACGGCATCGTCGTGACGGTGTGCAGGGATTCATCCATGATCGATCCTCATTTCGCGATAGTACGCGTTTAACACAGCTCGAAAGCTACGTTGCATTCAGAATTGCGTCAATCAGAGAAAGCGCGTTAGCCCTGTTCAAGCGACCAAAACTGGTGCAATGACGCTGAGCTCGAATGCAATGATGCGTTGCAATGAATGACGTCGAAGGCAATACTGGCGGTATGCCAGGAGGACGACTGAACCAGCAGGACCGCCAGCGCATCGCGGCCGGACTCGCCGAAGGGCTCTCCTACGCCGAGATCGCCAGGCGGCTCGACCGGCCGACCTCGACGATCAGCCGGGAGGTCGGACGCAACGGCGGCCCCGGCGGCTACCGCCCCCAGCAAGCACACCGGGAGACGGTCCAGCGGGCGCGGCGTGGCACACCGGCACCCCCACGGGCGGGCGGACCGCCGGGCAGCACGACGGAAATGGAAGAGGAGATCGTCGAGCTGGCGGTCAGGTCGGGGATGCCGAGGACGACAGCGCGCGTGCACGTCGACCTGATGCTGTCCGAGGACGGCAGGCGCACCGCGGCCGACCTGACCCGCAGGCTGAAGCTCAGCCCTGCCTCCGTCTCCGTGGCCGTGAACTTCCTGGTCCAGCAGGGGTTCGTCCGGCGCGAGCGCGATCCGCAGCGGCGTCGCGACATCTACGTGATCGACGACGAGGCCTGGTACCACTCGATCGTGATCAGCTCGCGGCTGACACTCGATTCGGCGCAGGCCGCGATCGCGGCGGCGGAGACGCTCGGGCCCGACAGCCCGGTGGGCCGGCGGCTGACCAGGGCAGGGACGTTCCTGGAGCGGGTCGTCCTGGACATGATGGAGTCGGCCGACCGCTGGCGCTCCCTCCTGGCGTGACGGTTCTCAGCCGAACCACCGGGAGAGCCGGGAGGAAACCGGACCCGGATGAACCGTCTGCCGGGAGGCCGGTGCCTCGTCCGGCCGGGAGCCGGACCGTCTGAACCTCCCGTGCGCCGCCAGGATCCCGATGATGACCAGGCCCGCGCCCACGGGTTGATTCCAAGCCAGAGGCTCATGAAGGACCAGCACGCCCAGGATCACTCCGACGAGAGGCGTCAAATAGGTCACCGCGGCGGCGTGCGAAGCTCCCCAGGCTTCGACGACGTTCGTGTTCCATACGTAGGCGAGTCCGGTGCTCACTGCCCCGAGAGCCACCGTGCTCAGTACGACGGGCGGAGTGAGCCGTACCGGGCTGGTGGCCACGAACGGTGTGAGTACGGCCATGATGACGGCGCCGGCGGTGACTTGGACGAATGCCACCGTCAGTGCCGGGACGCCCCGGCCGGCCACATGCCGGCGCAGATAGACGAACGCCAGGCCGTAACTGGTCGTCGCGGCGAGGCAGGCCAGCTGCGGCAGCAGGTCACCACTCCCGGAACCGGCGGTCCACGGCCCGACGGTCATCAATACGCCGGCGAACCCGAAACCCAGTCCGATCCCTCGGTCACGGGTGAGGCGCTCGGTACTGAGCAGCACCATTGCGAACGCCATGGTGGTCAAGGGGGTGACGGCGTTGTAGATGCTCGCGAGTCCGGACGGGATCTCTTGCTCCGCCCACGCGAACAGGGTGAACGGCAGGACGCAGAGCAGTAGGGCGACGACGGTCAGGTGACCCCACAAAGCGGGGTCGCGGGGGACCGGCTTCCGAGCCGTCAGCATGATCAGTGCCAGGGTCAGGCAACCGCACACCATCCGTGCCGTGACGACCTGCACCGGTGAGAGACCGTCCAGACCGATCTTGATGAACAGAAAGCTGGCCCCCCACGCCAGAGCCAGCAGACCGAACTGAGCGACGGTCCTGCCGGCGGGAGAACGGCCGCTGTTCATGGTGCCCCCGTCATCTCCGGCGCTGTGTGCGGGCAGTCAAACAACTGCGCAGGTCACGCGCTCGCGGGTTTCGGACGCCACTCTCTGCGCACGTCCATGGAGCCTGCCTGCCCGTGGCCTTGTCGCACCCGCTTCGCCCGGTTGGCGCACAGTCTCCTGTACGTGCGCTTCCGGCGCGGTCACTCTTGGACGGGTGCACCGAGCACCGCACGTCCATCCCGAGGGGGCTCCCGTGGACGCTGAGCGCCCGCAGGCCGCCGGCAGCGGCGGAAACGGCGACGGCGGAAACGGCGACAGCGACCGTGGCGACGGCCGGCGCAGCCGCGCGAGCACCGGCCAGGCCGGCAGCCACGGCCACGGACGTGCCGTGGCGGTCGCCATGCTCGTACTGACCGTACTCACCGTCGTGATGGCGGCCGCCGCGGCCTGGCAACTGGTGTCGTAGGCCCGCGGACCAGGGCGCCGGGCTCCGCTGTACACCAAGATCACTCTGCTCTAATCTTGGGCGCCTGCCCGGTGGTTGACGCTTTGTTCGGGAGGTTCGGGTGGATCCGGAGCAGCAGGACGAGGGCGTCCGCACCCCCGTTTCCCCGTCAGGTGCGGGTGCCACTTCCGTCGTCGTCATCGGCGCGGGTCCGGCCGGGCTCACCCTCGCGAACCTGCTCCACGCAGAGGGCATCGACTGCGTGCTGCTTGAGGCCGAGAGCCGGGACTTCGTCGAAGCGCTGCCGCGCGCGGGATTCCTCGAGGAGTGGGCCGTACGTGCGCTGGAGCGGCGCGGCCTCGCCGGGCCGGGGCTGCTCGCGGCGGAGGCGCAGGGCGACTGCGAGTTCCGGCTGGACGGGACGCGCCACGTCTTCCGCTACGGCGCGCTCTCCGGCCAGCGCCACATCGTCTACCCGCAGCAGCGGCTGGTGACGGACCTGGTGCGCTTGTACGCCGACGAGGGGGGCGGCGACGTGCGGTTCGCCGCACGGGACGTGGCCGTGCACGGAATACGCACCGAGCGCCCCTCCGTCTCCTGGACCGACCCCGGGACAGGTGAACAGCGCACCATCGCCTGCGACTTCGTCGCCGGCTGCGACGGCGCCCGCGGCTCGGCCCGCAGCGCGATACCGGAGGGCGGCGTCGAGGTCTTCCGGCACGATCTGGGCGTCGGCTGGCTCGCCCTGCTCGCCGAGGCGCCGCCCTCCGCGGAGAGGGTCGTGTTCGGGCTGCACACCCAGGGGTTCGCGGCACACATGGCGCGCGGCCCGCAGGTCACCCGCTACTACCTGGAGTGCCCGCCGGGGGACTCCACCGGCAACTGGCCGCACGAGCGCGTCTGGAGCGAGCTGCGCACGCGGCTCGGCGCCCGCGACGCGGCGCCGCTCAACGAGGGCGAACTGATCGAGCGCCGCGTGCTCGACATGCACAACTACGTGGTCGAGCCGATGAGTTACGGCCGGCTGCATCTCGCCGGGGACGCGGCGCACCTGGTGGCGCCCGTCGCCGCCAAGGGCATGAACCTCGCTCTGAACGACGCGCTGCTGCTGGCCGACGCCTTACGCGCGTACTACCGGGAGGGCGACGAGAGCGGCATCGAGGGCTACTCGGACGCCTGCCTGCGACGGGTTTGGCAGTACCAGGACTTCAACAACTGGGTCTCGGAACTCGTGCACGGCCCGTCCTCCGGCGACCCGTTCCGCGCGGGCGTGACGGCTGCCCGGCTGCGGCGCATGACCCGCTCGGAGAAGGCGGGCCGAGCGGTCGCCGGCCTCTACATCGGGAGCGACGCGGACCACTGACAGGTGTGACGAGGGCGGTGAGCGAGCCAGCCCGTCGGTCAGTCGCGCGGGAAGCCCTCCGTGGAGAGCGTGAGGCCGACCGGTGTGTCGGACAGATCGATGTGCTCACCGAAGTCGACGGTGAGGTCCCTGCCGTAGTCGCCGTCCTTCGGGTGTGTGAAGAGCCGGGAGCGGCCGACGTACGGGTCGACGATCAGATAGGCGGGGACGCTCGAAGAGGCGTAGGTCCTCAGCTTGGGGCCGTAGTCGTTGGCGGCGGTGGAGCGCGAGATGACCTCGACGACCAACTCGATGTCATGCGGCGAGAAGAGCCCGCGCGCGTCCGGGGCGGCGCCATCGGCGATCTTGACCAAGTCGGGGGCGAATCCGTTGAGATGGCCGGGGAAGTCGATCCGGACGTCGGAGTCGATCTCGGCCTCCTCGCCGAGATGATCCTCCAACTGCCGCAGTACTTTGCGGATGATCTTCCAGTGCGTACGACGCTGTGGCGACATGTGCACGGACCCCTCGACGATCTCGACCTTGTAGCCATCGGGGACGGGCATCCGCTCCAGCCGCTCGAACAGATCGTCCAAGGTGAGCTCGTCGGGCTCTGTCATCTCGATCCTGTCGGTCATGACGGTCACGGTGACGCTCCTCCCGGCCGCGCCGGATCGCGCAGCCGCGCGGTACAACGATACGCACGGTTCGGGGGTTACGGACTGCCCGGTCGTGTAAAGCGCGGCGGCAGCGTTTCGTTCAACTCAGGCGCAGGGCAAGGAAGAAGTCGAGCTTGTCCTCCAGGCGGGACAGGTCGCGGCCGGTGAGCTGTTCTATCCGGCCCATGCGGTACCGGAGGGTGTTGACGTGCAGGTGGAGCCGGTCCGCGCAGCGCGTCCAGGAGCCGTCGGCGTCGAGGAACGCGGCGAGGGTGGGGAGGAGTTCGGCGCGGTGCCGGCGGTCGTAGTCGTAGAGGGGCGCCAGCAGACGGGCGGTGAACGCCCGCCGTACGTCGTCCGGGACGAAGGGGAGGAGCAGCACGTGCGACGCCAGCTCCTCGTGTCCGGCCGCGCACACCCGCCCTTCGCGCGCGGCGGCGACCCGCCGTGCGTGGCGGGCCTCTTCGAGCGCGCCGTGCAGCCCGCCCGCGGAGTGGACGGTGGCGCTGACGCCGAGGGTGAGGCGTTCGCCTTCGGCCAGGCCGTGCTCCAGCGGTTCGCGGACGGCGGCGAGCAGGGTGCCCGCGTCCAGTCCTGATGCCGGGCCGGGACCGGGAGCGGCGCCGGACTCCGCGGTCTGCGGTGTGCCGTACTCCGGCGCCTCGTGACCGGGGGTGAGCGCCGGGAGCGGGACGAGGGCGACGGCTTCGCAGCCGGCGTGCGCGACGGCTGCCCGGTCGGCCGTCTCCACGCCGGTCGTACGGGGATCGAGCAGGATCTCCTCCAGCAGAGACCGGCATTCGCCGCCGCCCCCGAGGCGCGCTCCGTCGAGCCGCGCGACGACGACCTGCCAGTGCGGGGCTCCGCCCAGGCCGGGGAGCAGCACCGGGGCCGCGACGCGCAGACGTGCCGCGGTCTCGGCGGGCGGGGCACCGGCCTGCAGGAGCTCCAGGACCTCCGTGGCGAGGCGGCGGCGGACGGTGCGGGCCGTGTCGCGGCGGTCGCGTTCGACGGCGATGAGCTGTGTGACGCCGTCCAGGAGGTCGAGGCGTTCGTCCGGCCAGTCGGCGGCGTCGTCCTCGACCGCGAGGAACCAGTCCGAGAGGCCGGCGGGACCGGCGGATCCGGACGGGCCGGAGGGGCCGGACGGGCCGGAGTATTCGGCGGGTGAGGGGTCGCGCTGCGCGGGCACGGGCGTCGTCTCCGTTCCCTGCCCGCCGCCGCGGACCGGGAAGAGCGAGTAGGTGGTCCCGGCCACGGCGACCCGGTGCGGGCGGTGGCCCGGACGTCCCGCGCGTGCGGCGGCGAGATGCTCGCCCGCCAGCCGGGCGCGCACGCGGGGGGACGGCACCCCGGGAGACAGCACGCCGCCGGACACCGGGCCCCCGCCGGCGCGCGCGTCTCCGCCTGCGGCCTTGTCCCTGCTCGGGCCCGCCACCGTACGGCCTGTGACGGACAGCACCCACGCCCGCAGATCGAGGTCCGAACCGAGCAGGTCGAGCACGGCGTCGGGGCCGCCGCCCGCGGGGCCGGACGCCATCATCCGCCGGTGCCGCTCCACCACGGCCGCGAGGTCGCCGGCGCGCTCCTGGGAGACCTGCCGCAGCACGTGCTCGGTGACGGTCGCGAAGGCCACCTCCTCCATGACCGCGAACAGCGGAAGCCGGTGCTCGGCGCAGGCCGTCACCAAGGCGTCCGGCACCATGCCCAGTTCGGCCTCGCCTGCCGCGAGCCCTGCCACTCCGGCCGTCGCGAGGATGCGGACGAAGGGCTCGGCGTCCTGTGGCTCCCGGTACCAGGCGAGGCCGGTCAGGACCAGCTCGTCGCCCGAGAGGTAGCGGCCGGGGTCGCGCAGATCGGTCGTCATGACGCCGCGCACCGTACGGTCCAGCTCGGCGTCCCCGGTGAGCAGACGCAGACCGAGGGAGCCGGTCTCCAGGAGTGCACGCAGGCGCATGGTCGGTGGCCGCCGTTTCTGTGGAGTCGAGGGTGCTGCGGTGCCGGGCGCCGGGAGAGCGACGGCCGGAAGCGTAGTGGTTGTGGGGCCCGGAGGCGGGAGGGGGCCCGTGCGATGGCGCGAGAGGCGTGCCTGCGCGCCTTCGTGCGAATCTACAAGACTGCGGGCGCGAGCAGGCCGGAGCTTCATGGTTTCGGTGACTGCCCGTGGCGGGGCATGCATCGGTGTACTGATCCGGAATCGCCCGCACGGCGCGTACGTCGACGACCCGCGTACGTCCGAGGGGGTGTCTCAAAGTAACGTCGTCCGGCCGCAGGCCGGGGGGCCGCGGCGTCTGGTTCGTGCGATCGCAAGGCGGAGGGAGGAGAGCGCAGCGGGCTGCGCCGACGACCGACAACGCAGCGAGCGTGCGTGCCAGGCACCGCGGGCTGGGGGCACCTCCCAGCGGTAGCTGGGGGAGGGACTTTGAGACACCCCCTAGACCCCGCGCAAGTCCGAGAACGCGCACGCCAGCGACCTGAAGCGAAACGAGAAGAGCCCATGGAGTTCCTGCGCCCCGCCCGGTGGGAGGAGGCGCTCGCCGCGAAGGCCGAGCACCCCGGAGCCGTGCCCATCGCGGGCGGCACCGACGTCATGGTCGAGATCAACTTCGACCAGCGCCGCCCCGCACAGCTGCTGGACCTGAACCGCGTCACCGAACTGCACGAGTGGGAGACCGGCGAGGAGGACGTCGTCCTCGGCGCCTGCGTCCCGTACACGAGGATCATCGAGAATCTCCGCCGTGAGCTGCCGGGTCTGGCTCTCGCAGCGCACACGGTCGGTTCGCCGCAGATCCGCAACCGCGGCAGCGTCGGGGGCAATCTCGGAGCCGCCTCGCCGGCGGGCGACTCGCACCCGCCGCTGCTCACCGCGGGCGCGGAGGTCGAGGCGGAGTCCGTGCGCGGCTCGCGCCGCATCCCCGTCGAGGACTTCTTCACCGGCGTCAAGCGCAACGCACTCGCCGACGACGAACTGATCAAGCGTGTGCACATCAAGAGGGCGAGCGGGCCGCAGCAGTTCTCCAAGATCGGCACCCGCAACGCCATGGTCATCGCGGTGTGCGGTTTCTCAGTCGCGCTGCATCCGGAGAGCCGCAGCGTGCGGGCCGCGGTCGGGTCCGCGGCGCCGACGCCGTTCCGCGCGCTGGCCGCCGAGGAGTTCCTGGGGGCCGCGCTGGAGGAGGATGGGCTCTGGGGGAGCCGCGGGGCTCTTCCGCCGTCCGTGGCGAAGGAGTTCGCCGGACTCTGCTCGGCGGCGTGCAACCCGATCGACGACGTACGCGGCAGCGCCGCATACCGCCGGCACGCCGTCGGCGTGATGGCCCGCCGGACGCTTGGCTGGGTCTGGGACGACTACCGCGGAGGTGCCGGCAGCGCTGCGGGCCGTGCCGCAGGCGACGAAGGAGGCTCGCGATGCGCGTGACATTCACCGTCAACGGACGGCGGCACGAGGCCGACGACGTGTGGGAGGGCGAGTCGCTCCTCTACGTCCTGCGTGAGCGCATGGGTCTGCCCGGCTCCAAGAACGCGTGCGAGCAGGGCGAATGCGGCTCCTGCACGGTACGGCTGGACGGCGAGTCCGTATGCGCGTGCCTGGTCGCCGCCGGGCAGGTCCAGGGGCGGGACGTCGTGACCGTCGAAGGGCTCGCCGACTACGCGCGGCAGCGCGCGGAGACCGCTGCCGGGACCGCCGCGGCGGCGGCTGCGGGCGGCGGCGACGTCCCCGCGCCGGCGCCCGGGCCGGAGTCCGGTTCCGGCTCCGGATCCGTCTCCGCCGCCGACGAGCAGCGCTGGCAGCCCCTGCCCGCGCAGGACTCCGGGGTTCGGCTCTCGCCCGTACAGGAGGCGTTCATCGACGCGGGCGCCGTCCAGTGCGGCTTCTGCACCCCGGGCCTGCTCGTCGCCGCCGACGAACTCATCGAGCGCAACGCGCGGCCCTCCGACGCCGACATCCGCGAGGCCCTCTCGGGGAACCTCTGCCGCTGCACCGGCTACGAGAAGATCCTCGACGCGGTACGGCTGGCCGCCGCCCGTACGGATCACGCGGAAGCACCCGGAGACGGCCACGGGCCGCATCCCGGCCCCCACAGCGGCCAGGGTCCCGCACACGGAGAGGTGGTCTGAGATGCCCGGAGCGTCCCCGACCCGCATCCCCACCGCCCTCACCCAGGGCAGCGTCACCAAGGGCGGCATCGGCGAATCCACGCTGCGTCCCGACGGGACGCTGAAGGTCACCGGGGAGTTCGCCTACGCCTCCGACCTGTGGCACGAGGACATGCTGTGGGGCTGCACCCTGCGCAGTCCGTACTCGCACGCCGAGATCCGCTCCGTAGACGTGTCCGAGGCGCTGAAGCTCCCGGGTGTGTACAGCGTGATGACGCACGACGACCTGCCCGCGACGACCCACTTCGGCCTGGAGATCCACGACCAGCCGGTGCTGGCGAAGGACCGTGTGCGCTACCACGGCGAGGCCGTCGCCATCGTCGCGGCCGACCATCCGGAGACCGCGCGCCGCGCCGCCGAGAAGATCCGCGTCGAGTACGCCGAACTGCCTCCCGTGCACGACGAGGAGAGCGCGACCGGTCCCGGCGCCCCCGTGCTGCATCCGGGCCGCGACGACCATCACGCGCCGCACGTCACGCACCCCAACGTCGTCCACCGGCAGCCCGTCGTCCGCGGCGACGTGGCAGCGGCGAAGGCTCAGGCCGATGTCGTGGTGCGCGGCGAGTACGAAGTCGGCATGCAGGACCAGGCGTTCCTCGGACCCGAGTCCGGACTGGCCGTGCCCGCCGAGGACGGCGGCGTCGACCTGTACATCGCCACGCAGTGGCTGCACGTCGACCGCGACCAGCTCGCGCCCGTACTCGGACTGCCCCAGGACAAGGTGCGGTTGACGCTCTCCGGCGTCGGCGGCGCGTTCGGCGCGCGTGAGGACCTGTCGATGCAGGCACACGCGTGTCTGCTGGCGATGACCACGGGCAAGCCCGTCAAGATCGTCTACAACCGCTACGAGTCCTTCTTCGGCCACGTGCACCGCCACCCCGCCAAGCTCACCTATGAGCACGGGGCCTCGCGCGACGGCAAGTTGCTCTACCTGACGTGCCGCATCGTGCTGGACGGCGGCGCGTACGCCTCCTCCTCGCCGGCGGTCGTCGGCAACGCCGTATCGCTGGGCGCCGGCCCGTACGAGGTGGAGAACGTCGAGATGGAGGCCCTCGCCCTCTACACCAACAACCCGCCGTGCGGGGCGATGCGCGGCTTCGGCGCCGTGCAGGCCTGCTTCGCCTACGAGGCGCAGATGGACCGCCTCGCCGCCGAACTCGGCATGGACCCGGTCGAGTTGAGGCAGCGGAACGCCATGTCGCAGGGCTCGCTGATGCCCACCGGGCAGGAGGTCGACTCGCCCGCGCCCGTCGCTGAGATCCTCCGCCGCGTCAAGGCGATGCCGATGCCGCCCGAGCGCCAGTGGGAGAGCTCGCAGAGCTCCGGCGCGGCGGTCGGCGGCGGTGTTCCCACCGGGGTCGACGTACGTGCGCTGCCTGGCGGTCTGTCCAACACCACGCACGGCGAAGGCGTGGTGCGCGGAGTGGGCTACGCCGTCGGCATCAAGAACGTCGGTTTCTCCGAGGGGTTCGACGACTACTCGACGGCCCGCGTACGGCTCGAAGTCGCGGGCGGAGAGCCCGTCGCCGTCGTGCACACCGCGATGGCCGAGGTCGGGCAGGGCGGCGTCACCGTGCACGCGCAGATCGCCCGCACCGAACTGGGCGTGTCGGGCGTGAGCATCCTGCCCGCGGACACGCAGGTCGGATCGGCCGGTTCGACGTCCGCGTCGAGGCAGACCTATATGACCGGCGGCGCGGTCAAGCAGGCCTGCGAGGCCGTACGCGAGAAGGTCGTCCGGCTCGGCCGGGAGAAGTTCGCGGGCCACCACCCCGCTTGGGTGTCCGGCGGTGAACTCCTGCTGGAGGGCGGCAAGGTCGTGACCGGGGAGGGCGAGGTCCTGGCCGCGCTCGCAGACGTGCTCGGTGACGAAGTCATCGACGAGGAACTGGAGTTCAGGCACCGGCCGACCGAACGGCTCGACCTGGAGACGGGGCAGGGCTTCGGCCACGTCCAGTACTCCTTCGCCGCGCACCGTGCGGTCGTCGAGGTCGACACCGAACTGGGCCTCGTCAAGGTCGTCGAACTCGCCTGCGCGCAGGACGTCGGCAAGGCCATCAACCCGCTCTCGACAATCGGCCAGATCCAGGGCGGTACGACACAGGGCCTGGGCCTGGCCGTCATGGAGGAGATCCTCGTCGACCCGGGCGGCAAGGTACGCAACCCCTCCTTCACGGACTATCTGATCCCCACCATCCTCGACACCCCCGCCATCCCCGTGGATGTCCTGGAACTCGCCGACAAGCACGCCCCGTACGGGCTGCGCGGTGTCGGCGAGGCGCCGACGCTCTCCTCAACCCCCGCAGTCGTCGCCGCAATCCGCAATGCGACCGGTCTCGCCCTGACCAGGGTCCCGGTCCGTCCCGAGCATCTGACCGATACTCGATAGCCGCTTGGCCGGTGCGGGAGTCCGCACCGGCCCTGGGCAACTCTCCGTATCGTCTCGGGCCGTCCCCCGGGTCGTGCATCCCAAATCCCCGCAGTGTCACGGCACTTCGGGGTGCCCCAACGAAACTTGGGAGAGGCACACCATGACCCAGTCCAAGACAGCACCCCGCGCGAGCGCGGGAGACACGACAGCGACCGCGCCCGGACCGCCCGCCGGACGTTCCCGGCTCGACCGCTGGTTCCGCATATCGGAGCGGCACTCCACCCTCGCGCGTGAAGTACGCGGTGGTGCGACGACGTTCATGGCGATGGCCTACATCGTCCTGCTCAACCCGGTGATCCTCTCCGTACCCGACGCGACGGGGGCCACCCTCGACGCCGGTCAGGTCACCACCGCCACCGCCTTCGCCGCCGCGGCCACCACCCTGGTGATGGGCGTACTCGGCAACGTGCCGCTGGCGCTGGCCGCCGGGCTGAGCGTCTCGGCGGTGCTCGCCTACCAGGTGGCGCCGGAGATGAGCTGGGCGGGCGCCTTCGGCATGTGCGTCATCTACGGCGCCGTGATCATCCTGCTCGTGGTCACGGGACTGCGACGGCTGATCATGGACGCCATACCCCTGGCGATGAAGCACGCCATCACCATGGGCATCGGACTGTTCGTCACCCTCATCGGGCTCGTTCAGGCGGGCTTCGTGACGAGCATGCCCGGGCCGGGCGGCGTCGCGGGCGCGAAGCCGCTGCAGCTGGGCACCCACGACATGCTCACGGGCTGGCCCGTGCTGTGCTTCGCCGTCACGGTGCTGCTCGTATTCGTGCTCCAGGTGCGGCGCGTACCCGGTGCGATCCTCACCGGCATCGTCGGGGGCACGGTCGTCGCGGGGCTGGTGCACCACTTCGCGGGGCTGGAGAAGAAGGACTGGGGCGGACGGAACGCGCCGGAGATCTCCGGAAGCATCGTCAGCACCCCCGACTTCGGGCTCTTCGGGAAGATCTCCTTCGACGGCATCGCCGACGTCGGCGCGGTCACCGTCGGCGTCATCGTCTTCACGCTCGTACTGGCGGGCTTCTTCGACGCGATCGGCACGATCATCGGGATCGGCCAGCAGGCGGGGCTCGCCGACGACGAGGGGCGGATGCCTGGCCTGAACAGGGCTCTGGCCATCGACGGCGCGGGTGGTGTCGCCGGCGGCGTCGCGGGCGCCTCCGGACAGACCGTCTTCGTGGAGTCGACGGCCGGTGTCGGCGACGGCGCCCGTACGGGACTGGCAAGCGTCGTCACCGGACTCGGCTTCACGCTCTGCCTGTTCTTCACGCCGCTCGCCCAGGTCATTCCCACGCAGGTCGCCGCGGCGGCACTCGTCGTCATCGGCTCGATGATGATGAGCAACGCCAGGCACATCGACTGGAGCGACATCGCCACCACCGTGCCGGTCTTCCTGACGATGGTGCTGATGCCCTTCACGTACTCCATCACCGCGGGCATCGCCGCGGGCAGCATCTCCTACGTCGTGATCAAGGCCGCCCAGGGCAGGTGGCGCGACGTGGGCCCGCTGATGTGGGGACTGGCCGCCGTGTTCCTGCTGTACTTCGCGCTCAGCCCGCTCGAAGGATGGCTCGGCGTGAAGTGACGCCCTAGGGGGCCGCGGACGCCCGTCGCGCGTAAACTCGCAGGTCGCAGCCTCAGCGCTTGCCCGTAAGGAGCCAACGATGCTGGACATCGCCGCCGAACTGCACCACTGGTGCGAGCAGGAGCGCGATTTCGCCGTCGCGACGGTCGTCGCCGTGAGCGGCAGCGCGCCCCGCCAGCCGGGTGCCGCTCTCGCCGTCGACGGCGAGGGCGAGGCGGTGGGCAGCGTCTCCGGAGGGTGCGTCGAGGGTGCGGTCTACGAGTTGTGTCAGGAGGCCATGGACTCCGGCCGAAGCGTGGTCCAGCGCTTCGGCTACAGCGACGAGGACGCCTTCGCCGTCGGGCTGACCTGCGGCGGCGTCATCGACATCCTCGTCACGCCCGTACGCGCCGGCACCGAGGCCTACGCGATGTACGCGGGCGCGGTCGCGGCCGCCGCCGAGGGCAGGGCCGTGGCGCTCACCCGCGTCGTCGAGGGGCCGGAGGAGCTGCTGGGCGGTGCGATGTACGTGCCGGCCGCCGGCGAGGTCTCCGGCACCCTCGGCGGTTCCGCCGCGCTCGACGAGGCCGCCGCCGCCGAGTCCCGCGCTCTGCTGGACGCGGGCCGCACCGGAACCGTCGAGACGGGCACGGAGGGCGGCCCGCCGGGTGCCGGCGGCCGGGCGGCCGCAGGCGAGGACGATCCGATGTGCGGTCCGTCGGTGACGCTGCTGGTCGAGTCGAGTGCGCCGCCGCCCCGGATGCTCGTCTTCGGCGCCATCGACTTCGCGAGCGCGCTGGCCCGCACCGGCGCCTTCCTCGGCTACCGGGTCACCGTGTGCGACGCCCGTCCCGTCTTCGCCACCGCCGCCCGCTTCCCCGACGCGGACGAGGTCGTCGTGGAGTGGCCGCACCGCTATCTCGACTCCCAGGAGCTGGACAGCCGTACGGTCGTGTGCGTACTGACGCACGACGTCAAGTTCGATGTGCCGCTGCTGGAGCGGGCCTTGCGGCTGCCCATCGCGTACGTGGGCGCCATGGGCTCGCGCCGCACCCATCTGGCCCGGCTGGAGCAGCTGCGCGAGGAGGGCGTCGGCGACGCCGAACTGGCGCGGCTGCACTCGCCGATCGGCCTCGACCTCGGCGCCCGTACGCCTGAGGAGACGGCGCTCTCGATCGCGGCCGAGATCGTCGCCGTACGGCACGGCGGGACCGGAGTGCCACTGACCGGGGCTCACATCCCGATCCACCGTTAGACCCTTGCTCTCCGGCCGGTCCGGCCGGTCTTGCCGGTATGCGACGACGGCTGCGGCACCGCTTCGAGTGGGGAGCCCCGCACGGCCCGACGCGCTCCAATACGCCCCGCGCAACCGCATGCCGTCCTGCCGCGTGCCGAAGTACTTCAGACCCCGGACTGGCGTGACGTGTCACTTAATGACATGCTGTCGCTTGATGACAGCAGGAAGGCGGGGAGGGTGACGGCGTCATGACGGCGGAGAAGCGCAGCGGAGGAGGGATGAGCGAGCAGCGGCGTGCGCGGCTGCGGCTGGAGATCTCCCGGGAGGCGGCGCGACTGTTCTGGGATCAGGGGGTGGCCGCCACGAGCGGCGATCAGATCGCGGAGGCCGTGGGCCTCTCGACGCGCACCATCTGGCGGCACTTCCGCAGCAAGGAGAGCTGTGCCGAGCCGGTCGTCATGCAGGGCGTCGTCACCCTGCTGACGGTGCTGCGCTGCTGGCCCCGGCAGAGCTCTCTCGAAGACCACCTGGCCGAGGAGCTGGCCAGGCTCCGACACGAGACGCCGCCCGTCGACATCGCCGACGAGATGCTCGCGATGAAGATGATCCGGCTCGCCGACACCGAGCCGGCACTCCGCACGGCGTGGCTGATGGCCTGCGACCAGACGGAACGGGAGATGCGCTCGATCATCGGCGACCGTCTTGAACGACCGGGCGGCGATCTGGAGGTGCGGTTGCACGCCGCTGCCGCCGCCGCGGTCGTGCGGGTGATGGACGAGCACATCGGCGCCGACATCCTCGCCGGTGCCGACCTCACGGAATTCCAGGACGTGACGGCCCTCGCGCGGCGCTTCGCCCACGCGATCCGCACGGCCACCGGCGGAGTCGTCGGCGACCCCGTCGCATGAGGGCATCGAGCGCATCGAACGCTTCGAGCCCTTCGAGCGCATCGAGCGCATCGGCCCTTCGAGCTTCCAGCACCGAGAAAGCGCGCCCACCGAACCGGGACGAACCCAGGAGGAGTGTCCGTATGACCGCCGTTCCGCGCGAGGCCCAACACCTCGCTGTCGAGGACTTGTTCGGCTCGCCCGCCCGCGCCGGCGCATCGATCTCGCCCGACGGCACCAGGATCGCCTACCTGGCGCCGTGGCGGGAGCGGCTGAACGTCTGGGTGGAGAGCGTCGATTCGGCCGAGGAGGCGCGCTGCGTCACTGCGGACGACAACCGCAGTGTGCACGTCTATCACTGGACGGACGATCCACGCTGGCTGCTCTACGAGCAGGACGGCGACGGCGACGAGCACTGGCACGTCTACCGGGTCGACCTGGAGGACCCGGATGCCGGAGCGGTCGACCTCACCCCGTACCCCGGGGTCACCGTCGTGGGTCTCGAGATGATGGTCTCCCGGCCGGGCAAGCTGCTCCTGCGGATGAACCGCCGGGACCCCGCCGAGTTCGACCTCTGCGAAGTCGACATCGCCACGGGTGAGTTGACGATGCTGGTGGAGAACCCCGGCCAGGTCTACGGCTTGCTGTACGCGCCCGGCGGAGACCTGTACTCCCTGAACTGGACGGCCGACGGCGACATCGAGCTGGCGCAGCGGGACGCCGGGACCGGGAAGCTGCGCCCGGTCACCACGTTCGACGGCGCCGACTACCCGCTGGGTGTCCAGCCGTTCCAGTTCACCCCGGACGGCACCGGTGCCTGGATCGGCTCCAGCCGGGGCAGCGACCGGACCCGGCCGGCCCGGCTCGACCTGGCCACCGGTGCGGAGACCGTGGTCGACAGCCACCCGGACTTCGACCTGGACCCGCGTTCGACGGTCTTCCCCACGATGCCCTCGCCGCTCATCTGCCACCGGCGTACGGGAGAGCTGCTCGGGGTGCGTTACCTCGGCGAGCGGCAGGTGATCCACGCGCTGGACCCGCACTTCGCCGCGGTGCTGGAGAACCTGGAGAAGCTGTCCGACGGCGACCTGTCAGCCGTATCGTCCGACGAGAGCGGGCAGCGCTGGGTCGCCGGCTTCACGCACGACCGCGTCCCCGGTGTCACCTATTACTACGACCACTCCACCGGCGAGAGCCGGCTGCTGTTCCGGGCGTACCCGGACCTGGACCCCGAGGCCCTCGCCCCCATGACGCCGGTCACGATCACCGCACGCGACGGACTGGCCCTCCCCTCGTACCTGACTCTGCCGCCGGGGACCGAGCCGGCCGGGCTCCCGCTCGTCCTGCTGGTACACGGCGGCCCCTGGCACCGCGACAGCTGGGGCTACCACCCCGTCGTGCAGCTGCTGGCCGACCGCGGATACGCGGTGCTGCAGGTCAACTTCCGCGGCTCGGCCGGCTACGGCAAGGCGTTCCTGAAGGCCGGCATCGGGGAGCTCGCCGGGAAGATGCACGACGACCTCATCGACGCCGTCGACTGGGCCGTCGAGGAGGGGTACGCGGACCGGGACCGGGTCGCCGTCTTCGGCGGCTCCTACGGGGGCTACGCCGCCCTGGTCGGCGTCACCTTCACTCCCGACGTGTTCGCCGCCGCGATCGACTTCTGCGGCATTTCGAACCTCGTCACCTATCTGCGGACCGTCCCGGAGTTCGCGCGGCCTCACCTGATCAACAACTGGTACCTCTACGCCGGCAACCCCGACGACCCGGAGCAGGAAGCGGAGTTGTCTGCCCGCTCGCCGATCAGCCGGGTGGACGAGATCCGCACACCGCTGATGGTGGTCCAGGGCGGCAACGACGTCCGCGTCGTCAAGGCCGAGTCGGACCAGATCGTCGACGCGCTCCGCGCCCGCGGGGTCGAGGTCGAATACCTGGTCAAGGAGAACGAAGGCCACGGCTTCGTGAACCCGGAGAACAACATCGACGTGTACCGCGCGGCCGACCGCTTCCTCGCCCGCCACCTGGGCGGACAGCCGGGCCCGGAGTAGCCGGCGCCCGCCACCCCGCAGGCCGGTCCCGGCAAGGCCGCACCGGCAACCCGTGAGCACAAACGACTACTTGGTGAGTTGATCCCGCATGACTGAATCCGTACGCCCCGCTGCCGAGGCGGCCCGCCCGCACGAGCCGGGCACGGCCCCAGGACGCCAGGCGAAGCAGACACCGCTGGACCATATGGGCGGCACGACGGGCCTGGTGTACACGATGCTGCCGATCGTGGCCTTCATCCTTGCCAACGGCTCCTTCGGGCTGACGGCCGCGATATGCACCGCCGTCGGCGTCGCACTGGCGGTCTCCGCGCTGCGCCTGGTGCGCAAGGAGCCGCTCCAGCCCGCTCTCTCCGGGCTGTTCGGTGTCGCGGTCGCCGCGTTCGTCTCCTGGCAGACCGGATCCGCCAAGGGCTTCTTCCTGCTGGGCATCTGGAGCAACCTCGCCCTCGGTGTGCTCTTCCTGCTCTCGGTCCTCGCGCGCCGGCCGCTGGCCGGAATCGTCTGGGGAGCGCTCAACGGCACCGGCACCACCTGGCTCAAGGACAAGCCCTCGCGGCACTACTACGACATCGCCACGCTCACACTCGTGGGAGTCTTCGCGGCCCGGTTCGTCGTCTGGCAGTGGCTGTACGAGGGTGACCAGACGGGCTGGCTGGGCGTCGCGAGGATCGCGATGGGCTACCCGCTCCTCGCGCTGGCGCTGCTGGTGGTGCTGTGGGCGGGCCGGCGCTCGGGCAAGCGGCTGAAGGACCTGGCCGTACGGCGGTCCGCCGGACCGGTCTGACCCGTCCCGTGCCTCCCGGTCCCCTGCCGGTCGCGTGAAGGCGGTACCACGGCCGCCGCCCGTGGCGGCCCGCTCAGGTTCCGTCCGTACAGGCCGCGGCGGCCTTCCCCGCAGAGGCCTTCCCCGCGACGGCGGCCCGGAGGGCGGCGGGCGAGGGCCCCGCGTCCCGTCCGGTTGCGGGCGCCGGGATGACGACAGCGGGGCGGCTGTCCAGCAGCGCGAGCCCGACGGGCGTCAGCGAGTGACGCACCGCGTTGCGCTCGCGGCTGCTCGCGATCAGCCCCGCGCCCCGCAGCACCGCGGCGTGCTCGCTCGCCGAGGAGACCGAGACCCCCGCTCGCCGGGCCAGTTCGGTCGTGGTGCAGTTGCCGCCGACGGACTGCAGGACGGCCGCCCTCGTGACCCCGAGGAGCCGCGCGAGGTGGGCGCCCGTCTCCCCTGCGGTGCTGCCGGTCATGTGTCCCGAACGGTCGGGTGCGCGTGCGGGATACACCAGCGTCGGCGGCAGGGTCGGGTCGGCCAGCGCCACCGGTGTACGGCGGCAGAAGTAGGACGGGACCAGCAGCAGCCCGCGCCCCCGCAGATGCATGTCGCTCTCGACGGGATAGTCGCACTCCAGCACCGGCGGATTCCAGCGGATGCGGGGCGCGAACGTCCGCAGCATCGCCTCTGTGCCGCCGTACCACTGGACGCGTGCCCGCCACGTACGGTCGCCCTCGATGCCGGAACAGACGCGCTGCCACGACGCACCGAACGCCACGCGCCGGTAGTCGCGCATCGCCTCACCCAGCCGGTGCAGGACGGGCGCGGAGCCCTCCGCCACGGAACGCGTCCAGGAACAGGGAGGCTGAGGCTGCCCGTTGGCCAGCTTCTCGATCTCGGCCCGTAGTTGACTGCGCGGTGTGGAGAGCATCGAGTCCACGCCCGCTTCGAATCCCTCCGAACCCTCGGGCGGAGTCAGGAAGTCGGGGAAGTAGCCCCGGGCCGGCACGAGCGGCAGCAGCAGCCGGAGCGAAGCGGTGCCGTGCCCCAGCACGTGTCTGCGCCATTCGTCCAGCGCGGGCTCCCGGTTCCTCTCGCGGAGTTGATGAAGGCTCAGCACGGACTCCCAGAGCGGGTCCGGTCCGTCGGCGACTCTCGTACGGGCAATGTCGCCCGCGGTGAAGTGCACACGCAGCATGAATCCCCCGATTTCTCAAGCGTGTTCGCGCCATTCCCCCTCGTGGCGCGCCGTCGGGCCGTGTCGGCTGTTCCTGCAGGCGGGACACGGGCGAACGGCCTGCACTCGACGTTGGTGTGCGGGATGTCCCGTTGCAAGGGAAAAGCCAGTCTTGGGACAACGGGACATCCTGCACGCCGTGAGCTGCTATTTTCCATCGACGTGGGACGGCTCGGCCGCCGTCCCGCCGGGCCGGGGCCGGGGGCCGGCAGAAGGGGGAGGCCATTGTCATCGGGGAGGGGAACTCCCGTGCCGTGGCGGCTGGGTGAGGAGCTGGAGGAGCTCAAGCGGCGCAGCGGACGCAGCTACGCGGCGCTGGCCCATCGCACCGGCCTGAGCCGGTCCACGCTGCACCGGTACTGCCAGGGCAGCACCGTTCCGGGCAGCTTCGGCGTCGTCGAGCGGATCGCGCGTGTGTGCGGGGCGAGTGACGAGGAGGTGGACCGCCTCTACCGCGCCTGGCGGAGTTCGGCCGGCAAGCAGAGCCCCGCCGGACAGGACGCCGCCGGAGAAGGCACCGTCGGAGGGGACCCCTCCGGGGCAGGGCACCATCCCGCGCAGCAGGACCCGCCCGCCGGCCGGTTACCCGACGGCGAGCAGGAGGAAGGCGGCGAAGAGGGCCTCGAAGGCAATGGCGAGCAACGTGCCCCCTCCTCCGAGGACGCCGGCGGCGCCGAGCGCCCTCCGCGCAACGGGGCGGAGGCCGCAGCGGGAGGGCCGGGAGGCCGGCGTCCCGCCCCCGCCGCACCGCCGTTGCACACCTTCTACTGGCTGCGGGCGGCAGCGCTGCTGCTCGCCTTCGTCGTCACCTCTGCGGTCAGCGTCACCTCGCACACGGGCAGTTGGCACTTCCAGGCCAGGGGTGCCGGGAAGGGCGGCGTTCACCGCTCCCCGGCAGGCCCCGGGGAACAGCAGTTCAAGGGGCCGGTGTGGTCCATCGCCCCGAAGCCCGTGCCACCGGAGTTCATGGGGCTGACCCTGAACACGGATACCGGGCTGATGCCCGGCTTCCGTACGGGCGCCGTCCGCCTGTGGAACAGCGAGACCCGCTGGGGCACCATCGAACGCCGGCGCCGGGACTACGACTGGACGATCCTCGACCGGATGGTCGAGAGCGCGGAACGCGAGCGGCTGCCGGTCCTGTTCACCTTCGGCGGTACGCCGCCGTGGGCCGCTCCGGACGGCCACAAGTCCCTCTTCAAGGATTCCCTCGCCTCTCCACCGGACGATCTGGACGACTGGGACCGCTTCGTGGAGAAGGTCGTCGAGCGCTACCGGGGCCGCATCGAGTCCTACGAGCTGTGGGACTACCCCAGCCACGAGGGCATGTTCGCCGGCACCGTCTCCACCCTGGCCCGGATGGTCGAGCGGGCCGCTCGCATCATCCGCCGCGCCGACCCGGGAGCCCGGGTGGCCTGCCCGTCGTTCGGGCACCTGCGGAGCGAGAGGGGCCGTTCCCTGCTCCGGAGGTTCGCGCGGACAGGGGCGCTGGACAGCTGCGACGCGATCGCGCTGAAAATGCCGCCGCGCAAGCCGGACGGCCCGCCCGAGGAGATCATCGGTCTCGCACGGGACGTGAACGAGCTCCTCTACAAGGAGGGCTACAGCCACATGGACGTGTGGAACACGGGCCCCGACATCGACATCAACCTCGCCGAACGGCTCGACGCCCGGCGGGCCCGCGACTACGCGGTGCGCTTCTATCTGTCGGGCCTGTTCAGCTGGCACTGGGGGATGCGGCGGATGTACTTCTACAACTGGGGTAACACCGGGCTGCCCCTCGTCGTGCAGCCGGTGGGAGGCCCCCCGACGGAAGCCGGGCTGCGGATGGGGAGGCTCGCGAAATGGCTCCAGGACACCAGCGTCGCCTCCTGCGGCGAGGGTGGACGGAGCGGGCTGGCGGAAGGCGCCTACACCTGCCGCTTCGAGCGTGCCGGGCGGACCCTGCGGGTGTACTGGACGACCCGTGGCCGCGCGGAAGTGACCCTCCGCCCGGGCGCGCACCGCCTGCGGCACATGGACGGCAGGACGACGCGCGCACGTGCGGGCGACCGGATCGGCTTCGGCGAGGAGCCGGTGCTGATCGAGTACCCCGCGAAGTGAGCCGCGGTTCAGAACAGCTTGATGTCGGCCAGTACGGCGAGGTGGTCCGAGCCGTCCAGTTCGAGGAACTCGGCCTCGACGGCCGTGAGCGGGTCGCTGATCAGGATGTGGTCGATCTGCGCACCCATCGGACTCAGCGGCGTGTTGTTGGGCCAGGTCGGCGTGCGGGACTGGCCGGTGAGGCGGGCGGCGTCGTTCAGCCCGGTCTGCAGGATGGAGCGGAAGGAGGCGTGGTCCTGCGAGGAGTTGAAGTCGCCCGCGACGATCGCCGGGGTCTCGCCGCGTGAAGCACCGTACGAGCGCAGCGCGCCGAGCTCCTCGCGCCAGCTGCCCAGGGCGTCCGGCTTCGGCGGCATCGGATGGGCGACCTGCACCTTGACGGGCGTACCGGAGACGTCCGCGAGCGCGTTCGGCATGGCCAGCCGCCCCGGCAGCGAGGACTTCTCCTCCAGCGGGAACGCGCTCAGCAGTGCCGAACCGCCCGCTCCCGAGCCCTCCATGATGTGCCGGTAGGGGTAGGCCTCCCGCATCCGCGCGCCGCGCAGCGCGTCCGCGCACCGGCTGTCGCACTCCTGGACGGCGACGACCTGCGGGCGCTCCCGGCGCAGCGTCTCGACGAGTGACTCCGTCGCGGTGCCGAGGCGCAGGTTGGCCGTGAGGACACGGAAGCGGGCCTTGCCGGTGCGTTCGGCGGCGCCGGGCGGTGCGTCGGGGCCCTGGGGGAGCGTGTAGCCGACGGTCGCCGCGAGCACGGCGATGGCCCAGAAGGCGAGGAGACCGCGGCGGGCCAGCACGGCGTACAGCAGTGCCAGCCATCCCGGGACGAGGAACCACGGCAGGAAGGCGAGGAGTTGGGCGATGGGTGTGGGCCCGTCGTCGTTCATGCCGCGGAAGGTGAGGGGCACGCTCAGGAGGGCCAGTACGAAGCCGACGAACCAGGCCAGCGGGCGCCGGCGCGTCCGCCGCGGTGCCTCTTCGCGCCGTACACGCTCATAGCGGGGGCGGACGGGCCGTGCGGTGGGCTGGAGCCGATGCCCCGTCACCGTGCCACGGCCGCCGCCCCGCTTGGTGCGCTGGTTCCGGTCCCCCGTCAACACGTTCTTGATGGTGCCTTACCGCGCTCGTCTTCGGGCGCACGTCCTTCTGATCTTTTCTTCGTCCGCGCATTCCCGACGAGACCTGACGGGTCCGGTCGCGTGACCGTCAAGAACTCACCCCACACGGCTGGATATGCGGGCGTCATGGCCTTCCTTGCCACCTTTCGGAAGATACGGCCGGTTCTGGGCGATGAGTTCCGGCATGGCCGGTTGTCCACCACTCGTACAGGCCCCCGAAGCGGGGGCGAGAACGCGAGCGAGGAGGCCCGCAGTGAAGTTCATGATCTTGCTCCAGGGGACGCAGTCCGACTACGACGCCATGGGCGGCAGCGCGTCCGGGGACGCACCCGTCTGGACGGAGGACGACCTGAAGGCGATGGTCGGTTTCATGCAGAAGCTCAACGAGGACCTGGCCGCGTCCGGCGAACTCGTCGACGGCCAGGGCCTGAGCGCTCCGGCAGAGGCCGGCGTCGTCACCGCGGACGCGAACGGGCGGCCCGTGGTCTCCCACGACGGTTACGGAGTGGGGCAGGAAGTGCTCGTGGGCTACTGGCTGTTGGAGTGCAAGAGCTTCGAGCGTGCGACCGAGATCGCCGCCCGCATCCACCAGTGCCCGGTCCCGGAGGGCGCGGCCAACCCCCCGGTGATCGTCCGTCCGGTGGGGGAGGCGCCTTCGGCCGGCGAGTGACGTGACTCCGGCCGCCCGGGCGGCATCCACGGCCGCGTACGAACTGCTGCTCGGGGGTGGTGCGCGGCCGCTGCGTGACTCAGGATGATCCGCAGTGTGACCAGCGGCGTGACCGGCGGGCGGCCCGGCGAGAGCCCGGCGAAAGCCCGCCGGCAGCGCCGACGGCCACCGGCTGCGGAGAAGCGGAGAAAGCGCCACCCGAGGAGTGACGATGACGGCGACCGAGCCCACCAGCCCCACCGACGCCTTCCGCGCCGCCCGGGACACCCTGCTGCGGCACCGGACCGACTACGAAGCGGCACGTACCGCCTTCTCCTGGCCCAGGCCCGAGCACTTCAACTGGGCACTGGACTGGTTCGACGCCGTGGCCCGGGACAACGACCGCACCGCGCTGCACATCGTCGAGGAGGACGGCGCCGCCGCCCGCTACTCCTTCGCCGAGATGCGCGACCGCTCGGCGCGGACCGCCAACTGGCTGCGCGCGCAGGGTGTCGCGTCCGGCCACCGCGTCATCGTGATGCTCGGAAACCAGGTCGAGTTGTGGGAGACGCTGCTGGCCTGCATGAAGCTGCGCGCCGTCGTCATCCCGGCCACCCCGCTGCTCGGCCCCGCCGACCTGACCGACAGGATCGAGCGCGGCGAGGCGCGTCACGTGGTCGTACGGGCGGAGGACACCGGCAAGTTCGCCACCGTGGAGGGCGACTACACCCGTATCGCCGTGGGCGGCGCCGGCAGGCCGGAGGACGGCTGGCTCGCCTACGAGGACGCCGGCGGCGCCACCGCCGAATTCGAGCCGGACGGTCCAACCCGCGCCGAGGACACGCTCCTGCTCTACTTCACCTCCGGCACGACGGCCCGTCCGAAGCTCGTCGAGCACACTCACGTCTCGTACCCCGTCGGGCACTTGGCGACGATGTACTGGATCGGGCTGCAACCCGGCGACGTACACCTCAACATCTCCTCGCCGGGCTGGGCCAAGCACGCCTGGTCCAATGTCTTCGCTCCGTGGAACGCCGAGGCGACGATCTTCATCTACAACTACGCGCGCTTCGACGCGGACCGCCTCCTCGCCGAGATCGAGAAGGCCGGCGTCACCAGCTTCTGCGCACCGCCCACCGTGTGGCGCATGCTCATCCAGGCCGACTTGAGCAAGCTGACAGCCGTGCCGCGCGAGGTCGTCGCGGCGGGCGAGCCGCTCAACCCCGAAGTGATCGAGCACGTACGTCGCGCCTGGGGCAGGACCATCCGCGACGGATTCGGCCAGACGGAGACCGCGGTGCAGGTCGCCAACTCCCCCGGGCAGCAGCTCAAGCCGGGCTCGATGGGACGTGCCATGCCCGGCTTCGAGGTGACGCTGCTCGATCCGGTGACGGGCGAGCCCGACGCGGACGAAGGCGAGATCTGCCTCGATCTGTCGGCCCGTCCCGTCGGTCTGATGACCGGCTACCGCGGGAACGGCGAACGCACCGACGAGGCGATGGCCGGGGGCTACTACCGCACGGGCGACATCGGTTCGCGCGACGAGGACGGCTACATCACCTACGTCGGCCGCTCCGACGACGTCTTCAAGGCGAGCGACTACAAGATCTCACCGTTCGAGCTGGAGAGCGCGCTGCTGGAGCACGAGGCGGTCGCCGAGGCCGCGGTCGTGCCCTCGCCGGACGAGTTGCGGCTGGCCGTGCCCAAGGCGTACGTGGTGCTCGCCGAGGGGTGGGAGGCAGGGCCGGAGACGGCCCAGGCGATCTTCGCGCACTCGCGGGAGTCGCTGGCGCCGTACAAGCGGGTCCGCGTCGTCGAGTTCGCCGAGCTGCCGAAGACGATCTCCGGCAAGATCCGCCGCGTCGAACTGCGGGCGCACGCGGCACAGGGGCCGGGGGAGGAGTTCCGCGAGGAGCGCTGAGCGGGCTGGGCGGGCGCCCCGCAGGAGGCACGGCGGGCCCCCGCCCCGCAGGAGGCGGGGTTCCCGGGCCGGGAGTCAGCAGACGGAGCGGATCAGGGCGTCGGCCGGGTCGTTGACGGCCTGCGGCATGCCGGTCAGGTCGAGGACGAAGAGGGCCACGGACAGCGTGTCCGCGCGGGTACGGGCCTCACGCGAGTAGCCGGCCAGGGAGAAACAGGCGGTGTCCACATCTTCGTTGAGGCCGTTCAGCCAGACCGTCTCGACCTCGCGCAGAGTCGTCGGGGCGGTCGTGGGGTCGACGTGCGCGAGGATGCCGGCGCCGCGCACGTCCACGCCGGACGCCGGGCGTTTCTCCGTCACCCGTACCTCCGGGAAGCCCAGCCAGCGCAGATACTCCGCGGCGGCGGTACGTGCGTCCTGCGCGGTGCGGATCGTGACGGGGCGGAAGGCGGGACGCGTTCTGTGCCCCGGCTGCTCCTGGGTGCCGTGCGGCTTGACGGAGGCGGGCGCGGCGGAGCCCCCGCTCCCGCTTCCGGACGTCGTGCCCGTCGCGGCGGGCCGGCCCGGTCGGCCGTCGTCCGCGGCCGGGCCGGGCGTGGCTTCCGCCCCGGACAGCTCGCCGGGCGCGGGGCCCGGCTGCGGCGGCAGGACGGGCATCCTCAGCAACGTGCCGCATCCGCAGCCGAGTTCGGGCTGCGGCCACTCCTTCGACATGCCGCAGGCCGGGCAGCGGACCGCCACCCAGGACCCGTCCCACGTCCGGTGCCGCACCTGCGCGGGCACCCCGTCACGCATCAGCGGAAGCGCGACGGGAGCGCCGCAGTCACATGGGTAGACCGGCGGCGTGTAGTTGTGCTCGCGGCCGCACTCGGGGCAGCTCACGGGCACGCTTTCTGCCATCTCTTCGGCTCCAGCGGCATCAGCGGGACTTCGGGCAAGGGGCGTTGAGGGGCCTGCTCATATCGTCGCCGAAAGGACGGTGTTTCCGAAGAGGAACGGCCCAGAAATCGGTGCGAAGAGGGACGGGAGTCCCTGGCGGTGGCCGCTCCACGTCTGCGTCTTCCGCCCGTGCCGACGGCCCCGCGGGACGGCCGTCGACGGCCGTCTGAGCCTCGGCCCCCGGGCGCACGGCTCCGATTGACGTCCGTCCCGCCCTGCGCCCTTCCGCCGCGAACGGCGACGCGCCACTGCCTTTTCCGCCGCGACGGCGGCCCGCAGGGACGTCGAGGGTCCGGCGGCCCGTCGACGGCCGGTCATGGTGCGGCCGTTGGCTGGGCGTGGTCTGGGTGGCCAAGGCCCCCCGTGCCCGGAGGGCCTGGCAGTGCGGTGGTACCGCTGCCTACTTTCCGCCGCGACGGCGGCCCGCAGGGATGTCGAGGGTCCGACGGCCGGTCGTGGTGCGGCCGTTGGTCGGGGTCGGGGCCTGTTCCGGCTGGCCGTCAGACACGGGCGCGTGGCGCCGGTTGGTGGCCGTGCCGCCCCGCCCCCTTCCGCCGCGACGGTGGCGCGCCGGGACGGCGAGGGTACGGCGGTCGGTCGACGGCCGGTTGTGGTGCGGCCGTTGGCTGGGTGTGGTCTGGGTGGCCAAGGCCCCCCGTGCCCGGAGGGCCTGGCAGTGCGGTGGTACCGCTGCCTACTTTCCGCCGCGACGGCGGCCCGCCGGGATGTCGAGGGTCCGGCGGCTCGTCGACGGCCGGGAGCCGCGGACTCGGCGCGAAGGGCGGGCGAAGTGCCGTACGCCGCACGGCACTTCGTTCCGCCCCGACGGCAAGGTCCGGCGGCCGGCCTGGCCCGCCAGGGCCTCACGCCTCCTCGAACTCCCGTACCGCGTCGATGTCCGGACCGTGCGGCGTGTTCGCCTCGCGTTCGATCATGATCTCCACGAGAACCGGACGTGAGGTGGCCGCCGCCTCCTTCCGCGCCCACTGGATGGCACCGGCGATGTCCTCCGGTTCCCACACGCGCCGTCCCGAACAGCCGTAGGCCTCCATGACCTTGACGTTGTCCGTGCCGAAGTCGTCGTAGTGGATGTCGACCTGGTAGTTCATGCCGTAGCCGATCTCGGCCTGCCTGATCAGGCCCAGATACTCGTTGTTGAGCATGATGAGCACGTACGGAACGTGGTACTGGGCGGCCACCGCCAGCTCCTCCACCAGGTACTGGAAGCCGTAGTCGCCCACGATGCCCACGACTTCGGCGTCCGGTTCGCCCATCCCCTCCAGCGCCTTCTTCACGCCGATCGCCGCCGGCACCTCCCAGCCCAGGGGACCCGCCTGCCCGCACACCTGGTAGTGCCGCGGCAGGTACGCCTTCTGATGCTGTCCGCCCCAGATCTGGTACAGCCCGATGGCGGTGACGAACCACGTGTTCTCGTCGAAGGCCTCGTTGATCTCCTTGTACGCGCGCGGCGCCTTCACGGGCGTCGAGTCGAAGTCTTCGCGGCGCACCAGCGTCCGCTTCAGCTCCTGGCAGCGCTCGACCCAACTCGCCACGTCGGCACGTGCCTTGCGCTTGCGCGCGGCCGCCAGCAGGGCCGTCAGGAACAGCCCGGCGTCGGACACGATGCCGAGATCCGGTTCGAAGACCTTGCCGATCTGGCCGGGTTCGATGTCGACGTGCACGAAGGTACGTCCGCCGCGGTAGACGTCGATGTTCGCGCCCGTGTGCCGGTCGCCGAAGCGCGCGCCCACGGCGAGCACGAAGTCGGCTTCCAGGAAGGAGGCGTTCGCGTACTTCTGCGAAGTCTGGATGCCGGTCGTGCCGAGGTTCAGCTCGTGGTCGTCCTCGATGACGCCCTTGCCCATCAGCGTCACCTGGAAGGGCACCCGCAACTCCTCGACCAGTTCCCGCAGTTCAGCACCGGCATCCGCGAGGATCACGCCTCCGCCCGCCAGTACCATCGGACGCTCGGCGGCCAGCAGCATGTCCAACGCCCGTTCCACGCGCGGCAGATGAGGCTCCACGGCTGGCACGGGCAGCCGCGCGTCGATCTCCGCGTCGTAGGTGATCTCACGCTTGGCCAGATCCAGCGGCAGATCGATGAGCACCGGCCCGGGACGGCCAGTACGGGCGACGCGGAACGCCTCGCGGAAGACCCAGGGGATCTGTGCGGGCTCCTTGATCTGCACGGCCCACTTGGTGACCGGCTTGGCGATCTCCACGATGTCGACCGCCTGGAACGCCTCCTGGTGCAGCTTCGGCGAGACCGCCTGCCCGGTGAGGCACACCATCGGGATCGAGTCGGCCTGCGCGGTGTAGAGGCCGGTGACGAGGTTGGTGGCGCCCGGCCCGGAGGTGGCGATGGCGACGCCGACTTTCCCGTTCGTACGGGCCCAGCCGTCGGCCATGTGGGTCGCGCCCTCCTCGTGGCGGACCGTCAAGTGCTCGATGCGGCCGTCCACTTCCATCGCCTTGTACAGCGGCAGGATCGCCGCGCCGGGGCAGCCGAAGGCGATGTCCACACCTTCGTCAACCATGATCGCGACAGCGGCGCTCATCGCCGGCATCCTCTTCGGGGCCATGCGTCAGCCCTCCGTCTTCTCGCCGGACAGGCGCCGTACGCCGCGCACCAGCGCGGAGTGGTCGAGGCCGCCGTCGCCCTGCTGCCGCAGCGCGGCGACGAGCTGTGCCAGCAGCGCGCCCGCGGGGACGGCCGCGCCGACGTTGCGGGCGGCGTCCGTGACGATGCCCATGTCCTTGTGGTGCAGGTCGATCTTGAACCCGGGGCGGAAATCGCCCGCGAGAATGCTCTCCTTCTTGCGGGCGAGCACGGTCGAGCCGGCGAGCCCGCCGTTCAGCACGTCCAGCGCCGCCGCGAGGTCGACCCCCGACTTCTCCAGGAAGACCACGGCCTCGGCGACCGCCTCGATGTTGACGGCGACGATCAGCTGGTTGGCGGCCTTCACCGTCTGCCCGGAGCCGTGCGGGCCGCACAGCACGATCGTCCTGCCGAGCGCTTCGAGTACGGGCTTCGCCGCGTCGAAGGTCTCCTGCTCGCCGCCCACCATGATGGACAGCACTCCCTCCACGGCTCCCGCCTCACCGCCGGAGACGGGCGCGTCGAGCACGTCGACTCCCTTCACCGCGGCGGCCTTCGCCACGTCCACGGAGGTCTGCGGGGTGATGGACGACATGTCGATGAGCAGGGCGCCGGAGCGGATGTTCTCCAGCACGCCGCCCTCGTGCAGCACGACCTGCTCGACCTGCGGTGAGGCCGGGACCATGGTGATGACGACGTCGGCCTCGCGCACGGCGCCACCGATGGAGGAGGCGGGCGTGCCGCCGTCCTTGACCGCCGCCCGGACGCGCGCCGGGTCGAGGTCGTAGGCCGTCACGTCGTATCCGGCGGCGACGAGGTTGCGCACCATGGGCGTGCCCATGATGCCGAGGCCGATGAAGCCGATCTTCGTGTTGTCCGGGGTGTGGCTCATGGGGCGTCATGCCTTTCGAAGTCCGGGGCGTACGGGCGTACTTGGCGGAAGGGTGCCGACGGGGGAACCCGGGGACGGCCGGGGCCGACCCGGGCCGGGGTCAGTCGCTGCCGGGGCCAGGGCCGGGGCGGCCGGGGTTCAGGCGCGGCGCAGCGGACGCGGCAGCCACTCGAAGCTTTCGGCGCTCGGACGGTCGCCGGGCTTGTACTCCAGGCCGATGCGGCCCTCGTAGCCCGACTTGGCGAGTCGTTCCAGCAGGTCGGGAAAGTCGAGTTCTCCGGTGCCGGGAGCGCCGCGGCCGGGGCTGTCGGCGATCTGCACATGACCGGTGCGGCCGGTGTGGTCGTCGATGACCCTGTGCAGGTCCTCGCCGTTCATCGCCAGGTGGTACAGGTCCATCAGGAACTTCGCATTGCCCAGCCCTGTGGCCTCGTTGACCCTGTCGGCGACGTCGACGGCCTTGGGTGCGCTCACGATCGGGCACTTCGGCGACTCGATGGCGTTGAGCGCCTCGACGAGCAGCACCGCTCCGATGGAGTCGGCCCCGCGGGCCGCCGACACCAGGTTCTCCAGGGCGAGTTCGTCCTGCTCCTCGGGTGTGGCGCCTGGAACGCGGTTGCCGTAGAGGGCGTTCAGTGCCGTGCAGCCCGTCGACTGGGCGAAGTCGACGACCACGTCGATGTTCCGGCGGAACCGCAGCGATTCCTCGCCCGGCACCGACAGTGCGCCGCGGTCCGGGCCCGGCAGCTGTCCGGCGTAGAAGTTCAGGCCGGTCAGCCTGGTGCCCGCGTCGCTCAACGCCCGCCGCAGCGCGTCCAGTTCGGCCTTCTCCGGCACGGGCGCGTCCACCCACGGCCACCACAGCTCGACGGCGGTGAAGCCGGCCGCCGCCGCCGCGGCAGGGCGTTCGAGCAGCGGCAGCTCGGTGAAGAGGATCGACAGATTGACGGTGTAGCGGTGATCGGTGCCGCCGGTGCCGGCGAGCTCAGAAAGGGGCGCCACGGCGATCGCCTTCCCTCCGGGTTGTGAGTTCCGCATCGTGAAACTCAGTTTCTACTTTACGGAAGAATGCTCTCGTATCCCGGAAGCTGTCAAGAGCTCTGCCGGAGCGGAGGTCTTACGCCCGACGTGCCGGCGCCCCCCGCCCGCCCGCTTCGGATGGCCGCTGCCGACGGCGTTCGCGTAGGTTGACGACGTGCGATTGCGAGTTGAGTTCACGACCGAGCCCTTCGATCTGGACGAGCCGCCGCAGCATGCGCTGGTGGCCCGTGAGGTCGTGCAGAGCGCCCCGCTGGACTCCGTCGACGTGGGCCCGTTCGGCAATACGGCGGAGGGCCCGGCCGAAGAGGTGCTCGGCGCCGTCCAGACCCTGCTGCGCGATTCCCTCGACGCCGGGGCGACCCGTGTCTCGCTGCAGCTCAACGTCCTCCCGGACGCGGGTACGGATTCCGCCTCGGACGCCGCTGGGAGCGGGGCATGACCGGCCCCGGAGGTGGCGACGGCAGCCGTTTCGCGGACGCCGTCAAGCCGCTCGTCGACGCCATGGGCGGCGAGATGATCGCACCTGAGGAGGCGCAGGGCGACGACGTGGTCCTTGCCTGGGAGGGCCGGGACGTCGTGGCCGTACGGCTGCCCCACCTCTCCGACTCCCTCGACCACATCCTCGTGGAGCTGGAGCGCCGCCACGGCATGCCGCTCTCCGAACTCGACCGCAAGACGAAGCAGTCGGTCGTCCGCATCCTGGAGACGCGCGGCGCCTTCTCCGTCCGGCACGGCGTCGAGACCGTCGCGAGCGCGCTGGGCGTCAGCCGTTTCACCGTCTACAACTACATCAACTCCCAGGAGGAGAAGCGGGCGAAGCGGCGCCGTGGCGAAGGCTGACGAGCCCGTCGCCATGGCCCCGTCGTCAACGCGGGAGCGGTGCCGCGGACCCCGGGCGAGCAGCAGCTCGCAATCCGCTGGGTGCGCCGCGGTTCAGGACTGTTCGGAGGGCTGCTCCGGGTCCTTCTCTGTTGGGTGCGGGGCCTGCCGGGATGCGGTCATGTCCAGCAGGAGCACGGCGTCGTGGTCGGGGGTGCCGGGCTCGGCCGCGCAGACGCCGAGGCGCTGGCCCGGAGTGCCCTCCAGTTCCATGGACTGGGCGGTGAGGGTGATCGTGCCGACGTGCGGGTGGTGGAAGGTCTTGTGCACGGGTTTGCGGCCTGTCACGTCGTAACGTTCCCAGAGCTTGGCGAAGTCGGGGCTCTTGAGGAGGAGTTCGCCGACGAGGTTGGTCAGGTCGGGGGCGTCGGGCGCGGTGCCGGCGGTGGCGCGCAGGCGGGCGACGCAGGCGCGGACCTGGCTTTCCCACTCGGGGAAGAGGTCGCGGGCGGAGGGGTGGAAAAAGAGATAGCGAGCCAGGTTGCGCTGCTTGCCGGGCCAGTCCTCCAGACCTGCGTACAAGGCGAGGCCGCCGGGGTTCCAGGCGAGGAAGTCCATGCTGCGGCTGATGATGTAGGCCGGGTGAGGGCGCATCGACTCCAGCAACAGCCTCAGGTGGGGGCACACGGTACGGCTCGGTGCTGGTGGCGGCTCGCGTGTGTACCTGGCGGCGCGGGCGGCCAGCTCCCGCAGGTGGTGGTGTTCCTGATCGTCGAGGTGCAGGGCGCGGGCGAGGGCGTCGAGGACTGAAGGGCTGGGGCGGGTCTCCTTGCCGCGCTCCAGGCGTACGTAGTAGTCGATGCTGATCCCGGCAAGGGTGGCCAGTTCCTCCCTGCGCAGCCCCGGGGTGCGGCGCACACCGGCGCCGACGGTGAGACCTGCCTGCTGCGGGCTGGTCTGGGTTCGGCGGGCCCGCAGGAACCGGCCCAGCTCCATGCCGCCGCCTCGGCTGGTGGTGGGGGTCGGCTCAGGTGCCATGGCTCGAGTGTCACACCGAAGTGACCTGCCCGGCACTGCTGTGGGGGGCCCTGCCACTACCCCCGAAGATCCCGGTCTGCCGCGAGGGACGAAAAAGCACGAAGGTTGATTCCGACGCCTGCATGGCGCGCGAGCAAGACAGCAGCCGGACCGTACAACGGGTCGAGGAGAACTCCGCCGCCGACGGGATCGAGCTTACGGCCGGACAACTCGACCGGCTGACCGGCCTCCCTCCCGTGGCCGGGCCACCCACACGGAACCGGGCCCGCGGATGCTCGAACGCTGACCCGACGCCCAACCACCTCTTTCCGGACAGCCCGACGCCCGACCGCCTGTCCCCGCACAGAAGGAAGTCCCCATGCAGCAAATCACCCTGAACAACGGCGTCGAGATGCCGATCCTCGGTTTCGGCGTGTACCAGATCCCGCCGGACGATACCGAGCAGGCCGTCGCCGAAGCCCTCGCGGCCGGCTACCGGCTGCTCGACACCGCCGCCGCGTACCAGAACGAGGAGGCCGTCGGGCGCGCGATCAGCAAGAGCGGTGTCCCGCGCGAGGAGCTGTTCGTCACCACCAAGCTGTGGATCCAGGACGCTCCCGCGCAGGAGAACACCAAGCGTGCCTTCGAGGCGTCGCTGAACAAGCTCGGCCTCGACCACCTCGACCTGTATCTGATGCACCAGCCCTACGGCGACGTGTACGGCCAGTGGCGTGCCATGGAGGACCTGCATCGCGGGGGCCGCGTCAGGGCGATCGGCGTCGCCAACTTCTTTCCCGACCGGCTCGTCGACCTCGTCGTCAACAACGAGGTCACTCCCGCGGTCAACCAGATCGAGACCCACCCCTTCTTCCAGCGCACCGCCGACCACGAGGTGATGCGCGAGCACGGAGTCCAGATCCAGTCCTGGGGCGGGTTCGCCGAAGGCCGCAACAACCTGTTCACCGACCCGCTCCTGAGCAACATCGGCAAGGCACACGGCAGGTCCGTGGCGCAGGTCGTGCTCCGCTGGCTGATCCAGCGCGGCATCGTCACGATCCCCAAGTCGGTTCGCGCCGAGCGCATGGCGGAGAACATCGACGTCTTCGACTTCGAACTCACCGACGACCAGATGGCGTCCATCGCCACGCTGGAGACCGGGGGTTCGCTCTTCTTCGACCACCGTGACCCGGCCATCGTCGACTGGCTCGGCCAGCGGCGCCTGAACGACTGATCGTGACCGAGGAACATGAGATGGCCTGGCGATACCTTCCAGGCCTTCGACGGGGCCAGCCAGGCCCGGCAGTCGCAGACGACGACGGGCGATCCCGGAGCCGAGAAAGGAAACTGTCCCGATGAGACGACGCGCCGTCCTCCGTGGCGTATTTCTGGGGGGAGCAACCGTCATGACCGGTGCCCAGATCACCGGCTGTTCCACGTCCTCGCCAAGCGGCGGGGCCGCGCCGGAGTCCACTGAGCGGTCGGCTCCGACGGAGACGGACCCGCCAAGGAATCGGGTGCTGCTGGCCTACTTCTCCCGGCCGGGCGAGAACTACTACTACGGCGGGCGCACCGATCTCGATACCGGGAACACAGAAGTGGTCGCCCGAATGATCAGCAAGCGCATCGGGTGCGCCGTGCACCGTATCCAGCCCGCCGACCCGTACCCCGACGACTACGACGAGACGGTCGCGCGTAACACCCGCGAGCAGGACACCGATGCGCGGCCTGCCATCGCCGGCCTGCCGTCCTCGATCGAGCGTTACGACACGGTCTTGCTCGGCAGCCCCATCTGGAACGACAGAGCACCCATGATCATGTCGACCTTCGCCGAGAAGTTCGACTTCACCGGCAAGAACGTCCACCCCCTCACCACGTGTGCAATGAGCGGACTGGGCACCACCGAACGCGACTACGCCGCATCCTGCCCGGGGGCAACCATGGGGAAGGGCCTCGCGGTACGCGGCGAGAGAGCCCGGGAAGCCGATGCCGAAGTCGAGTCATGGCTGCGGCGCATCGGCGTACTCCGGGACTGAACCAGTTCCAAACGATCCAGTCTGACCGTGGGCCTCGGAGTCCTCACACATCAGGCATCGGGCGGCGGGCGGTTTCGCGAACGGCGAGGGCGCCCCCCAGGGTGAACAACAGCGCGGCCACGCAGTAGACGACGACGATGTTCGGGGTGTCCGTGATGCCGACCAGCCATGCGACGACGAAGGGCGCTGTGCCGCCGAACAGGGCGTTCGCCAGCGTGTAGGTCACCGACAGCGCGCTCATGCGAACCGTGGTGGGGAAGAACTCGGACAGCAGGGTGGGGACGAGGCCCATGATGGCTGCTGCGCAGATCCCGAAGAGGGCCTGTCCTGCGGCTATCGCGGGCAAGTTGACGGCATTGTCGAGCTGGAAGATCGGGTACATCAGCGCCAGCAGGGCCACGGCACCGGTGATCAGGACCGGTTTCCGTCCGATCCTGTCGGAGAGCCCGCCCCACAGCAGGGTGGTCCCGGAGTAGACGAGGAGCCCGATGAGGTTGCCGCCCAGCGCGACGGAAAGCGGCACGCCACGTTCGGAGTTGAGGTACGCCGGGATGTAGTTGTGGAAGACGTACGTGCTGACCGTACCGCCGGTGACGACGGCGGCGCCCAGCAGTATCAGCTTCCAGTGGTGGCGGACCGCTTCCAGGACCGGCACCGACGGACGGCTCTTCAACTCCTCGCGGCGTTCGGCGACATGCTTGTAGTCGGGGGTGTCCTCCAGCTTCATCCGCATGTAGAGGCCGATGACGCCCAGCGGCAGAGCCAGCGCGAACGGTATGCGCCAGCCCCAGGCGTCGAGTTCGCTCTGCGGAAGGATGCTGGTGAAGAGCAGAACGGTGGCGGTGGCGGAGGCGGACCCCAGGCCCACGGTTGCCGTCTGCCACGACCCGTAGCGACCGCGTTTGCCGGGAGGCGCGTACTCCACGATGAAGGTCGCCGAACCGCCGAACTCGCCCCCTGCGGCGAACCCTTGAAGGGCCCTGAGAACGAGCAGAAGCAACGGCGCCCACACCCCGATCTGTGCGTAGCCGGGGAGCAGGGCGATGACGGCGGTGCCGGCCGACATGGCCAGGACGACCCCGGCGAGGACGTTGCGGCGGCCGATGCGGTCACCGAGGTTTCCCAGGATGCACGCGCCGAAAGGCCGGGCGACGAAGGCGACTCCGAAGGTGGCGAAGGTGGCCATGATGGCGGCCTGCGGGTCGGTGCCGGGGAAGAAGACGCGGGCGAGGACGGGGGCGGCGGCGCCGTAGAGGACGAAGTCGTACCACTCCACGAAGTTGCCAATCGCGCCGGCGATCACGGCTTTGCGGGATACAGCTTCTCCTGGCCGGTGGACGGCGGCAGGGTCGCCGGGGGTGTCGTGTCCTTGCGTGGCGCGGGCCATGTCGGCTCCCTTGGTGACGGTGCGGCGCGTCGGCGTCAGCCGGAGTCCGGCAGCGCATCGAGGCGACCGGTTCGTGCGATGCGTTCGAAGGCGTAGGCGCTGGGCTTCGGCGTACGGACGAAGTCGTTCTCGCGGTCGACGGCGATCAGGCCGAACTCGGGCACATAGCCCTCGGCCCACTCGAAGTTGTCGAAGGCCGACCAGTGGAGGTAGCCGCGCACGTCGACGCCCTCCGCCACGGCCTGGGCCACGGCGGCGAGGTGTGAGGCGAGGTACTCCACACGCTCGGAGTCGTCTTCGGTGGCGATCCCGTTCTCGGTGACGTAGAGCGGCAGGCCCGGCTCGGCCGCCCGGTGCAGGATGAGACGCAGGCCGTCGGGGTGCACGGCCCAGCCCATCTGTGAGGTCCGGACGCCGGCGGGCGGTCGGGCGAAGAGAGTCGGGGACGCGGGATCGACCCACTGCCGGCGGTAGTACTGAACGCCGAGCCAGTCGCCGCGGTCGGGCCCGGTCAGTCCGTCCAGATACAGGTCGACGATCTCCCCACGCATGGCTTCGCAGAACGCCTTGCAGCTTTCGTCGTCCGCTCGGGCAGGCGCCAGCAGCGGCAGTTGGACGACGAGACCGCACTGCGGGGTACCGGCTCCTGTCCGCATGGCCCGCACGGCGACCTCGTGTGCGGCCAGCAGGGTCCGCCCGACCCGCTTCCACAGCACGGCGTTGGTGACGCCCGGAGGGTGATAGCCCTCCAGATAGCCGTGGAGGGCGACCATCTGCGGCTCGTTCACGGTGCACACGAACGGCATGAGGTCGCCCAGCTCCACAGCGACCCGGGTGCAGTACCGCTCGAAGAGTTCGAGCGCGTCAGGGGCAAGCCAGCCACCGCGGTCCGCGAACCACTGCGGCAGTGTGAAGTGGTGAAGCGTGACGAACGCGGTGAGCCCTCGGTCGGCCAGCGCGGTGAGCACCCGGCGGTAGTGCGAGAGGGCCGCGGTGCTGAACTCGCCCGGCGCGGGCTCTATCCGGGACCACTCCAGCGACAGCCTGTGGGCGTTGTGGCCCAAGGACGCGAGGAGGGTGAAGTCCTCGGCATAGCGGTGGAAGTGGTCGATGCCGTCGCCGGAGGACTCGCGGGCCGCGGTCGAGGGATCGTGCTCGAAGGTCCACCAGTCGTTGTTGACGTTGCCCCCCTCGACCTGGTGCGCGGCCGTGGCACTGCCCCAGAGGAAGCCGGCGGGAAAGTCGGCTCCCGCGTCCTGCGGGCCGGTCTCGGTACTGGTCACGGGCCCTCCTCGGTATGAGCACGGACTGATCTGGGACAGCAGCGCGGCTCAACATATGGCCCGCAGGGACTTAAGTCCATCCATAGGTACGGAAGAGTTCCGTCAAGGATCTGACTGATCCCCGGTGGATGCGTTCACGTAGAGTGGGCGGCGCACGGACGAGGAGCGGTTCCGTCCGCAGGAACGGGGAGGGCCGAATGGGGCGACCGCGGCCACCGGTCCCGTCGCCGAGCCTGATCTCGGTGCTGGACCTGCTGCGATCGACATCCGGGATGACCCGGCCGGAGCTGGCCCAGCGCACCGGGCTCACCCGCAAAGTCGTGGTGCAGCGCGTCGAGGAGTTGATCGCCTGTGGGCTGGCCGAGGACGGCGGCATGGCCAGGTCCTCAGGCGGACGCGCCCCTCGGGAGGTCAGATTTCGTGCCAACGGCGGGCACCTGCTCATCGCCGAACTCGCCGCAACCAGCGTCACGGTCGGCCTTGCCGATCTCAGCGGCGCCATCCTGGACGAGGCGGCCGCGGACGTGGACGCCCGCTCCGGGCCGGACACGACCCTGGAGCGGGTCGAGGAGCTTTTCGACGACCTGCTGACGAGGCAGCCCGCCGACGCCCCGCCCGTCTGGGGCATCGGTATCGGCATCCCGGGCCCGGTGGCGACCGCCACCGGACGGCCGATCGGCGCCGTTTCCGCACCGGGCTGGGCGGACCACCCGGTGCGCGACCGCCTCGCGGCCCGATATGACGTCCCGGTCTGGGTCGAGAACGAAGTGAACCTGATGGCCCTCGGTGAAGTCCGCGCCGGGCTCGCCAAAGACAGTGACGATGTGCTCTTCCTGAAGATCGGAAGCGGCGTCGGCGGCGCGATCATCGCAGGCGGCGTCCTGCAACGCGGCTCCGGAGGCTTCGCCGGAGAGATCGGCCACACCGTCGTCACGACCGAAGTCACCGAACCGTGCTGGTGCGGGCAGAGGGGATGCCTCACTCAGATCGCCGGTGCCAGAGCGCTCGGCAGCCAGGGCGAGCAGGCCGCGGCATCGGGGCGCAGCCCCATCCTCGCCGCCATCCGCGCGGAGGGACGGCGGATCGGCGTCCGTGAAGTCCTCACGGCCGCCTCGGCAGGAGACCCGACCAGCCTTCAACTCCTCAGCCGCGCCGGCGAGTTGCTCGGGCGTACGGCCTCAGTCGTCGTCAACGCCGTGAACCCGTCCGTCATCGTGGTCGGCGGAGGCCTGTTCAGCATGGACGACCCCCTGATGGACACCTTCCGCACCACGGTCCGCGGCGGATCACTGCCCAGCGCGGCCGAGGATCTGAGCGTCGCCGTATCGGCGCTGGGCAACGCCGCGGGTCTCATCGGTGCCGCGTACATGGTCGTCGACGAACTGCTCTCACCACGGCTTCTGGCCATCTGGAGCGAGGCCGGCACACCGGAGGGCCTCGCCGGCCTCATTCACCAGGGCTGCTGAGACTCCAAAGACGCCGCCGGGGGAGGTGCCGGGCCCGCGCACGCCGGTCCTCCGGGGCTTCGCCGCCGCAGGGCGGCGCGTAACCCACGGCACTGTTTTGCCTTTTCGTTACAACCTCGCCGCTTGACGAGTAGTGAACCCGGAGCAAGCATTTAGTCACTTTCACCGATTGAATCGTTTCAACGGCGGCCGACGGCCCACTCCGCGGCCCTCCTCTTCACGATCCAGAACCCCGGGCGGCGTCACCTGCACACCGGTCAGCGCAGTCCACACTCCACGGAGGTCGACGACATGAGGTTCGGAATCACGGTCCGCCGTTCACCGGCGCTCGCCACGCTGGTGGCGCTCTCGCTCTCGGTCAGCCTGGCCGGATGCAGCTCGGGCAGTCTCGGTTCGAGCGGCGACAAGGACAAACTGACGCTTGACTTCCTGGTCCCGACAGGCCCGGACAGCCTCCCCGTGGGCGAGCGACTGGCGAAGGACTTCTCCGCCGCACATCCGGACATCAAGGTGGACGTGGAGACGCGGCCCGGCGGCGGCGAGGGCGACAACGTGGTCAAGACGCGCCTGGCCACGGGCGAGATGGCTGACGTCTTCCTGTACAACACCGGCTCGCTCTTCCAGGCGATCGACCCCGAGAAGAACCTCGTGCCGATGTCCGACGAGGACTGGGTCGGCAGCCTCGACGACCTGTTCGCCCCCACAGCCTCCGTCGGCGATCAGGTGTACGGCGCGCCCGCCGGCTCGAACATGGGCGGCGGCGTGCTCTACAACCGGAAGGTCTACGCCGACCTCGATCTCAAGGTGCCGAAGACCTGGGACGAGTTCATGGCGAACAACGCCAAGATCAAGGACGCCGGCATCGCCCCGGTCATCCAGACCTACCAGGAGACCTGGACCTCGCAGCTGTTCGTTCTGGGGGACTACCACAACGTCGCCGCCGCCGAGCCGGGCTTCGCCAAGAAGTACACCGCGAACGACGTCAAGTACGCCACCTCCCCGGCCGCGCTCCGGGGCTTCGAGCGCCTCCAGGACGTCCATGACGCCGGCTACCTCAACAAGGGCTTCGCCTCGGCCACTTACGAGCAGGGCCTGAGCATGATCGGCAAGGGGGAGGGCGCGCACTACCCGATGCTGACCAATTCGATCAGCCCCGTGATCGAAGCCGTGCCCGAGGCCAAGGACGACATGGGCTTCTTCGCGCTCCCCGGCGAGGACGCCGCGAAGAACGGGCTGACAGCCTGGTCACCGGCCGCGGCGTACATCCCGAAGTCGACCGAGGGAGAGAAGCTGAAGGCGGCCAAGGAGTTCCTCGCCTTCATCGCGAGTCCTGACGGCTGCAAGTCCATCACCAAGGCGCAGCCTCCCTCCGGGCCCTATTCGGTGAAGGGCTGCGAACTGCCCGCGGACGCGCCGCAGGCGGTCAAGGACACACAGCGCTACTTCGAGGACGACGCCGTGACCCCCGCTCTGGAGTTCCTCTCCCCGGTCAAGGGCCCGGCACTGGAGCAGATCTGCATCGAGGTCGGCTCGGGCATCCGTCCCGCGAAAAAGGGTGCTCAGCTCTACGACAAGGACGTGGCGAAGCAGGCCAAGCAACTCGGTCTCAAGGGCTGGTGACTGGGACTCACATGACCACCACGGTCGAGGCCCCCGAGAACCGGCGGGCAAGGAAGCAGCGGGCACACACGTCGCGCGGTGACACGCGGGCGGGGAGCGCGGCCCTCAAGAGCGCTTATCCGTTCAGGTTCTACCTGCCCGCAGGGGCCGTCTACGCGACGCTGTTCCTGTTGCCGACTTTCGCCGCCTTCTTCTTCAGCCTCACCCGCTGGACCCTCTTCGACTACGAGTTCATCGGCCTGGCCAACTTCGAGCAGTTCATCAGTGAGACGGCGCTGGTGAAGGGCCTGACCAACACCCTCATCTACGCCGTCGTCACCTCGGGAATGAAGGTCGTCCTCGGCCTGCTGCTCGCGGTGCTGCTCACCAGCCAGATCATCGGGCGTGGCTTCCTGCGCTCGCTCGTCTTCTTCCCCGTGCTGGTGAGCACCATCGGCGTCGGCATCACCTTCACCGTGCTGATGCACCCCTCCGAAGGCCTGATCAACGACTCCCTCAGCGTGCTCGGCGTGGACGGCCCGGCCTGGCTGACGGACCCGACCTGGGCACTCCTTTCGGTCGCCTTCGTCGACGTCTGGAAGGGCGTCGGCCTGGCCACCGTCATTTTCATCGCCGGGGTCGTCTCCATCCCCCGCGAGTACTACGAGGCGGCGGAGGTGGACGGGGCCGGGCCGCTGGCCCAATTCCGGCACATCACACTGCCGCTGGCGCGCCCGGCGACGGTCACGGTGATCATCCTCTCCCTCATCGGCGGTCTGCGCACCTTCGACCTGATCTGGACGATGACCGGCGGCGGCCCCGGGTTCACCTCCGACGTCATCGCCTCGGTCATCTACAAGCAGTACCAGGCCGGCTTCTACGGCCTGTCCACAGCGGGCAACGTCGTGCTCTTCCTCCTGGTCTCCGCGATCGCCGTCCCGCTGTTCTGGTTCCTCAACCGCAAGGAGGCGGAGCTGTGAGCGAGAGCACGAGGACGGTGCGGGCCGTGCTCCCGAGCGCCCGCCCACGCCCAAGGATTCGCCGCCCCAACTACACGCTCAGCGCGCTGGCGACTCTCGCCTTCCTCGTCGTCTTCGTCATCCCCTTCGCCTTCATCGCCGTGACGGCGTTCAAGGGTGAACAGGAAGCGGCACAGCTGGAGTTCTCCCTGCCCACCGACTGGCGGATCGTCGAGAACTTCCAGGCCGTCCTCGAGGCCGGCGACTACATCCTGATCATCGCGTTCATCAACAGCGTGGTCCTCACCGTCGCCAGTGTCACCCTCATGGTCTTCCTCGGCGCGATGGTGGCGTTCGTCCTCCAGCGCCGCACCAGCCGGGCGACCGGGCCGATCAAGTTCCTCGTGCTGTCCGGACTCATCATCCCCCCGGCCGTCGTCCCCACCATCTGGGTCCTGCAGGAACTCGGCCTCTTCAAGACCCTCTTCGGCCTGATCCTCGTCGAGGTCGCCTTCCATCTCCCCTTCTGTGTCCTGCTCTTCCGGGCCTTCATCGCCACCGTCCCGCGCGAACTCGACGAGTCAGCCGTGATCGACGGCGCCGGCCCGATCCGCCTCTTCTTCCGCGTCATCTTCCCCCTGCTGCGCCCGGTCACGGTGACCGTGATCGTCGTCCAGTCGGTCGCCGTCTTCAACGACTTCGTCAACCCGCTCTACTTCCTGCCAGGCGAGGAGAACGCCACCGTCCAGCAGACCCTGTTCAACTTCCAGAGCCAGTTCGAGAGCCAGTACAACCTCCTGTTCATGGACATCCTGCTGATCACGATCCCGCCGCTGATCATGTTCCTCTTCTTCAACCGGCAGATCGTCGCCGGAATGACCAAAGGCGCGATCAAGGGCTGAGGAGGCCCAGCACACATGCCCCACACCACCGTCAGCCCCGTCCGCTTCGAACACCGCGACGGCTCCCCGCTCGGGATCGGGACCGCGACCCCTCGCCTGTCATGGCAGGTCACCACCGACGACCCGGACTGGCATCAGACCTCATACGAACTCGACTGTGACGGCACCGCCGTTCGCGTCGACACCGCCGAACAGCTCCTGGTGCCGTGGCCGTTCACGCCGCTGGCCTCCCGCGGCCGCGTTGCCGTCCGGGTACGGGTTGCTTACGGGGAGCGGTGGACGGACTGGAGCGAGCCCGCCACCGTCGAAGCCGGCCTGCTGACACCGGGCGACTGGAGCGCACGGTTCATCAGCCCCGCCACCCTCGGCCGCATCGGCGACCCGGCACCGCTACTCAGCCGCACGGTGACGCTGCGCTCCGGCGTGGGCGTCTCCTCGGCGCGGCTGTACGCCACAGCGCACGGCGTCTACGCCGCGACCCTCAACGGCGTACGCGTCGGCGACGAGGCCCTGGCGCCCGGCTGGACCAGCTACGCCAACCGCCTGCGCTACGCCACGCACGACGTCACGGAGTTGCTCCGGGATGGCAGCAACGAGCTGTCGGTGCTGCTGGGCAACGGCTGGTACCGGGGGAGGCTGGGCTGGGCCGAACCGCCTCGTGCGTTGTACGGCGACCGGCTCGCACTACTGGTTCAGTTGGAGGTGACGTACACCGACGGTTCGACCGAGACCGTCGTCACCGACGAAGAGTGGGCCGCGCACAACAGCAGCGTCCTCGCCGACGACATCTACGACGGGCAGCGCACCGACCTGCGTCCCGCCACCACGGCGGGCGCCGCGGACACCGTCGAGGTCGTCGAGGCGGACCTCGGCAGGCTGGTCGCGCCCGAAGGGCCGCCCGTGCGGGCCACCGAGACCGTGCCCGCCGTGAAGGTGTGGACGTCCCCCTCGGGCAGGACGCTCATCGACTTCGGCCAGAACCTCGTCGGCTGGGTCCGCCTCACCGCCCGCCCTCCCCACGACGCGGCCGAGGTCACCATTCGCCACGCCGAGGTCCTCGACGAGCACGGCGAGCTCGGCGTACGCCCGCTGCGCACCGCCGAAGCCACCGACACCTACCTCCTGCCCACCCCCGGCACCGCGGGCGGAAACCACGATCCGGACGAGGCGCTGGTGCTTGAACCGAGCCTGACCTTCCACGGCTTCCGCTACGCCGAGGTCACCGGCCTCCACGGGCTCGCACCGGCCGACGCGCAGGCCGTCGTCCTCGGCACCGACCTGCGCCGCACCGGCTGGTTCTCCTGCTCCGACCCGGACGTCGGCCAACTCCACCAGAACGTCGTCTGGGGCATGCGCGGCAACTTCCTGGACGTCCCCACCGACTGTCCCCAGCGCGACGAACGCCTCGGCTGGACCGGCGACATCCAGGTCTTCTCACCGACCGCCGGCTTCCTCTTCGACACCGCCGGATTCCTCTCCTCCTGGCTCGCCGACCTCGACGCCGACCAGCACGCCGACGGCGCCGTGCCGTTCGTCATCCCCGACGTCCTGCGCGACGAGAGCCCGACCGCCGCCGCCTGGGGCGACGCCGCAACCGTCGTGCCATGGGTGCTCTACCAGCGCTACGCCGACCCGGAGATCCTGCGCCGCCAGTTCGACTCCATGTGCGCCTGGACCGACGCCGTCGCAGCCCGCACCAGCGACGGCGTCGTGACGGGGGGCTTCCAGTTCGGCGACTGGCTCGACCCCGACGCGCCGCCCGACAACCCCTTCGCCGCCAAGGCCGACCCCGACGTCATCGCCACCGCCTGTCTGGCACGCTCCGCCGGGATCACCGCCGAGGCCGCCCGCGTCATCGGCCGCGACGCCGACGCCGACCGCTACGCCACGCTCGCCGACCGCACCCGCGACGCCTTCAACCGCCACTACGTCACCAGTGCGGGCAGGGTGCTCTCCGACGCCCCTACCGTCTACGCCCTGGCCATCTGCTGGGACCTGCTGCCCACCCCGGAGCAGCGCGCGGGCGCCGGGGAGCGGCTGGCGGATCTGGTGCGCACCAGCGCCTTCCGCATCGCCACCGGCTTCGTCGGCACACCCCTCATCACGGACGCCCTCACCACCACAGGTCACCCCGACCTCGCCTACCGCCTTCTCCTCGAACGCGGCTGCCCCTCCTGGCTCTACCCGGTCACCATGGGCGCGACCACCGTCTGGGAACGCTGGGACTCCATGCTTCCCGACGGCACCATCAACCCCGGCCAGATGACCTCCTTCAACCACTACGCCCTGGGCGCCGTCGCCGACTGGCTCCACAGCACTCTCGCCGGGCTGGCCCCGGCCGCCCCCGGCTACCGGCGCATCACCATCCGCCCCGTCCCCTACCCGGCGTTCACTCACGCCGAGGCGCGCCACCTCACTCCGTACGGTGAGGCGCGTGCGGCCTGGCGCCGCGAGGGTGGCCAACTCACCGTCGAGGCCGTCGTCCCGCCCGGCACCACGGCGACCGTCCACCTTCCAGGCGCCGACCCGGCGGAGGCCCCCCTCGAAGTCCGGCACGGCCACCATGTCTGGACCGTGCCCGCCCCCGCCACCCCGGGCGCGGAGATCACCACCGTCCGCGATCTCATCGACGCCCCGGAGCTGTGGAATCACGCCGTCGCCCTGCTCATCGACCACGGCCTCGGCCAGGACCCCTACGACATCGCCCGGCGCGCCGCGCCCTACTTGAGCGTTCCGCCGCTGGACCTGCCGCTCCACCTGACGGATAAGAGCGGGGACGGCAGCGGAGAGGCGGCCCGCCGGGCGCTGGCCGATCTGCTCTGACCTCGGGGCCTGCCGCGGTGACCCAGCTGGATATAACGTTTCAACCTGCTGTCCCTGCTGGATTCACGACCACCGCGACGGTGAGACCGGGAAGGGCGCCGGCTGCTGAGCCTCATGCGGGGTCGGCCCGTCCCGTGACGGCGACGGTCACGCCGAGGCCGATCATGCCGATGCCGCCGGTGGCACCGAGCAGGGACGCCCGGCGCGGCGAGCGCGCGAGCCAGTCCCTCGCCGCGGACGCCGTCAGGCCCCACACGCTGTCCGAGGCGAGTTGCAGCAGTGCGCCCGCCAGTCCCAGCAGCAGCATCTGAGCCACGACGTGACCCGCTGCCCGGTCGACGAACTGGGGCAGCACCGCCATCAGGAAGACGATGCTCTTGGGGTTCGTCACCCCGACCGTGAATCCTTCCCACCCCTGCCGCAGACCGCCCGGCGCAGCGGCCGCCGGTGCCGCGCCCTCCCGTGCCGTGCCCTCCCGTGCCGTGCCCTCCCGGCGCGCGCTCCGGCTGTCGCGGACGGCCCGTACACCCAGCAGGACGAGATACGCCGCTCCCGCGATCTTGATCGCGCCGAACAGGAAGGCCGACCGGGCCACCACGCTCCCCAGCCCCAACGCCACCGCCAGGACGAGGACATAGCCGCCGACGGCGTTGCCGGTCACGGAGGCGAGCGCCGCACGGCGTCCGTGTGCCAGGGCCCTGCCGACCACGAAGAGCACACTCGGTCCGGGCACGGCGGACAGCAGCAGGGACATCGCGCAGAAGGCTGCCAGGCGGTGGAGGTCGACCATGGCCGGAGCATTCCGCAGGCAGCCCCGCGCGGCCACCCGGACCTTCGGACGAGGACCGGAGACGTAGCCGGGGACGGGCTGGAGCAGGGAGGGTGCCCCACCCCGGACCCCTTCGGAGAATTTCAACAAAGTGTTGACGTTGCGTGCCTCCGGGGCTTAGCTGTTCCCAGCCCGAACGTCTCCCGGAGGCATATGTGACGCCTTCCCCTTCCCCCGCCGCACCAGGTCTGACCTGGCTCAACTCCGCCGCCCGTAGCGACGCCCGTGCCGCCCTCGACGAAGTCTGCACGGCCTCCGCGTGGGCGGACTCGCTGCTCGCCGGACTCCCGTACGCAGGCACGGCGGAACTGCTCGCCGCGAGCGACGCCGCCATGGCCGGGCTCACCGCGGCGGACCTCGCCGAGGCCATGGCGGGGCACCCGCCCATCGGACGGCCCCGTCCGGGCGACCCGTCCTCCACACGCGAGCAGCGCGGGATGGCGGGGGCTCCGGAGGCGCTCAAGGAGGAGATGCTGAAGCTGAACCTGGCCTACCAGGAGCAGTTCGGGCACGTCTTCCTGATCTGCGCGACCGGACTGAGCGGCGAGCAGATGCGGGACGCGGCACGCAGCCGCCTCGGCAACTCGCCTGAAGAAGAACGCGAGATCGTCCGCACCGAACTGACGAAGATCAACCGGATCCGGCTGACCGCCCTGGCGGACACGGAGGCTGAGCGAGCATGACCAGCGAACCCGCCGCGACCGGCGGCACCACCCCCTCGACTGCAGCCACCGCCTCGGTGTCCACGCACATCCTCGACACCAGTGCAGGCCGGCCGGCCGCCGGCGTCGGCGTCGAACTGTCCGTGCGTACGGGCCGCACGGCGGAATGGTCCGTGCACGCCGCTTCGACGACGGACGCGGACGGACGCTGCAAGGATCTGCCGGCACTGCCGGAGGGCACCGCGCACGCGCGGCTCACCTTCGGGGTCGAGCCGTACCTGACGACGAACACCGCGGACGAGCGCGAAGAGCCGGACGCGGCGGGAGAGCGGGGGAGCTTCTTCCCCGAGGTGACCGTGGCCTTCGCGGTCGCCGCCGGCGAGCACTATCACGTGCCGCTGCTACTCAACCCGTACGGCTACTCCGTATACCGAGGGAGCTGACAGCTACATGACGGTGCCGATCACGATTCTCGGCCAGAACCAGTACGGCAAGGCGGAGAACCGCGTCGTCAAGATCACCCGGGACGGTGCCACCCACCACATCAAGGACCTCAACGTCTCCGTCGCCCTCAGCGGCGACCTCGACGAGGTCCACTACTCCGGCTCCAACGCGAACGTCCTGCCCACCGACACCACCAAGAACACGGTCTTCGCCTTCGCCAAGGAGCAAGGCATCGAATCCGCCGAGCAGTTCGGCATCGCGCTCGTCCGCCACTTCGTCGACTCCGCGGAACCGATCCGCACCGCCCGCATCCGTGTCGAGGAGTACGCGTGGGAGCGCATCGCCAGCTCCGGCGGCGAGACGCCCCACTCCTTCCTGCGCAGCGGCAGGGAGACACGCACCGCCCAGATCACCTACGACGGCCGGGACGTCCAAGTCCTCAGCGGACTCAAGGGACTTACGGTGCTCAACTCCACGGACTCGGAGTTCTGGGGCTACATCAAGGACAAGTACACGACGCTCAAGGAGGATCACGACCGGATCCTCGCCACCGAGGTGACGGCCGTGTGGCGGCACCGCTCCGCGGATCAGGGCCCCGGCTGGGACGCCTCGTACGAGGCCACGAGGGAGCGGATGCTGCGGGCCTTCGCGGAGACCTACTCGCTCTCCCTGCAGCAGACGCTCTACCAGATGGGCTCCCAGGTCCTGCAGAACAGGCCCGAGTTGGAGGAGATCCGCTTCTCGATGCCCAACAAGCACCACTTCAGGGTGGACCTGGAGCCGTTCGGCCTCGGCAACGAAGCGGCGGACGGCGCCGTCTACTTCGCCGCCGACCGCCCCTACGGCCTCATCGAGGCCACGGTGCTGCGCGACGGCGCCGAGGCGCTCATACCGGCCGACATGACCAACCTGTGACGACCCCCGCCGCCGCGGACGCGACAGGCACCGAGGAGGGGACTCCCGACACCATGACTGACCCGGCAGACCGCACAGACCGGACCGAGCGCACGGTCATCGAGAACTGCGCCGTGGCGACCGTCGACGCGCACGGCACCGAACACGCCGCCGGGCACGTCGTCGTGGCCGGCAACCGGATCGAGTACGTCGGCGAAGGCAGCGCGCCCGGTGGACTGGACGGTGTCGTGCGCCGCGTCGACGGCGCCGGCCATCTCGTCACTCCAGGCCTGGTCAACACCCACCACCACTTCTATCAGTGGCTCACCCGCGGTCTCGCCCAGAACGCCAACCTCTTCGACTGGCTCGTCGCTCTCTACCCCGTGTGGGCACGCATCGACGAGGACATGGTCCGCGCGGCCGCACGGGGCTCGCTCGGCATGATGGCGCGCGGCGGCGTGACCACCGCCATGGACCACCACTACGTCTTCCCGCGCGGCGCCGGCGACCTTCTGCGTGCCGAGATCGACGCGGCCCGCGAACTCGGCGTCCGCTTCAACCCCACCCGCGGGTCGATGGACCTCGGAGCGTCGGACGGCGGACTGCCCCCGGACTTCGCCGTCGAGACCACCGACGACGCCCTCGCCGCGACCGAAGCGGCCATCGACACCCACCACGACCCGTCCTTCGGCTCGATGCTGCGGGTCGGCGTCGCGCCCTGCTCGCCGTTCTCTGTTACGACCGAACTGCTGCGGCAGGCAGGGCAATTGGCGCGTCGCAAGGGAGTGCGGCTGCACACGCACGGATCGGAGACGGTGGAAGAGGAGAAGTTCTGCCACGAGCGGTTCGGCATGGGCCCCACCGACTATCTGGATTCGGTGGGCTGGCTCGGCGACGACGTGTGGATGGCGCACTGCGTCCACATGAGCGACTCCGACATCGCCGCGTTCGCCCGCACCCGCACGGGCGTCGCCCACTGCCCTTCCTCCAACGCACGCCTGGGCGCGGGCATCGCGAGGGTGCCCGACATGCTGACCGCCGGCGTCCCCGTCGGCCTCGGCGTCGACGGCACCGCGTCCAACGAATCCGGCGAACTGCACACCGAGTTGCGCAACGCGCTGCTCGTGAGCCGCCTCGGCGCACACAAGGAGAAGGCCCTCACGGCACGCCGCGCGCTGCGTCTGGGAACGTACGGCGGAGCCCAGGTCCTCGGCAGAGCCGACGAGATCGGCTCGCTGGAGCCCGGCAAGCTCGCCGACCTGGTGCTCTGGCGCCTCGACGGCATCGGGCACTCCACGATCGCCGACCCGGTCGCCGCGCTCGTGCTCGGCGCCGCCGCACCGGTGACGCTCTCGCTCGTGAACGGCCGGACGGTCGTCGAGGACGAGCGGCTCACCACCGCCGACGAGGACGTGATCGCACGCGACGCCCGCAACGAGGCCCGGCGCCTCGCCCGCATCGCCGCGGACGCGGGCTGAGATAACCGAAGACTCCGGCCGGGAGGGACGGCTCCCGGCCGGCCTGCACCACCTCAGCCGTTCCCGGGGCGTGGCCCAACCCCCGCACGCTCCGGGACGGTCCGGCACCACCGGGCGTAACGGCGCAGAACCACCGTGGAACGTGACCTGACCTGTGGCACCGACAGCAGGACCGGAGGACCGCCGTGAACGAGACGTCCGCATCGAACCGTGAACCCGCACCGAATGACGAACCCGCACCGAACGACGAACCCACGCCGAACGACGAATCACAGCGCAGTCAGCACCCGCCCGCGACGCAGCAGGGCAAACACCCCGTCGACCAGACCCTCCCGCCGCTGAAGCTCTTCACCACCGGCCTGCAGCATGTGGCGGCCATGTACGCGGGGGTCGTGGCACCCCCGCTCATCATCGGGGCGGCCGTCGGACTGCCGGTCTCCGAACTGACCTTCCTCACCGGCGCGAGCCTGTTCCTGGCGGGCGTCGCGACCCTCCTGCAGACGATCGGCGTCTGGCGGATCGGAGCACGTCTTCCCTTCGTCAACGGCGTCACCTTCGCCTCGGTCGCGCCGATGCTCGCGATCAACAAGTCCGAGGGACCGAAGGACGCGCTGCCGGTCATCTTCGGCGCCTGCATGGTCGCCGCGGCACTCGGCTTCCTTCTCGCGCCGTACTTCAGCAAGCTGGTGCGCTTCTTCCCGCCCGTGGTCACCGGCACCGTCATCACCCTCATCGGCGTCTCGCTCATGCCCGTCGCCTTCAACTGGGCGCAGGGCGGCGACCCGCAGGCCCCGGGCTACGGTGCGACGAAGAACATCGCCATGGCAGGCGTCACCCTCCTCGTAGTGCTGCTGCTGCGCCGCTTCACCCGCGGCTTCGTCAAGCAGATAGCGGTGCTGCTCGGGCTCGCGGTGGGCACCCTGATAGCCGTCCCCGTGGGCATCACGGACTTCGGCGCGCTGAGTGACGCAGGCATCGTCGGCTTCCCCACACCGTTCCACTTCGGCGCTCCGCAGTTCGCGCTGGCGGCCATCGTCTCGATGTGCGTGGTCATGCTCGTCTCGATGACCGAATCCACCGCCGACATGCTGGCACTGGGAGAGATCGTGGACCGGCCGGCGGACGAGAAGACCATCGCCGCCGGGCTGCGGGCAGACACCCTCGGCTCCTTCCTCAGCCCGTTCTTCAACGGTTTCCTGGCCACCGCCTTCGCGCAGAACATCGGCCTGGTCGCGATGACGAGGATCCGCAGCCGCTGGGTCGTCGCCGCGGGCGGTGGCATCCTCATCCTGATGGGGCTGTGTCCGGTGGCCGCCGCTCTGATCGCGACGGTGCCGCAGCCGGTGCTCGGCGGCGCGGGCGTCGTCCTCTTCGGCTCCGTCGCCGCCAGCGGCATCCGCACCCTCGCCAAGGCGGACCTGGGCGACGACAGCAACATCGTGATCGTCGCGGTGTCGCTGGCGGTCGGCGTCGTCCCCGTAGCGGCCCCCGACTTCTACGACGTCTTCCCGGGCGGCGCCCGCATCATCCTGGACTCCGGCATCTCCACGGGGTGCGTCACGGCGGTCGTTCTCAACCTGCTCTTCCACCACCTGGGCCGGCGTCGCGAGGCCGCCGCTCAGGAGTGAATCCCGCCGCCGGGTCAGGGAGGCGCGAAGAGGTCCGGCGCAGGCCGTCCCGGGAACGGTCGGTGAACAATCACTCCGGGAACTGGGCCCAGAAGTGACCGACGATGTTGTCGATGAAGCGCCGCCCCTCCTCGGCTGTGGCGTTGCTGCTGGCACGGCCGAGGGTGGCGGCCATGAGCGCCTGATACTCGTGCTGCATGGCGGCCAGAGGCTCCTTCAACTCGCTCTTGTCCATGGAGACGAGCTTGGCGATGGCGCGGACGTGGGCCTGCCAGCGGGTGGAGACGGCTTCGGTGAGAAGACGGGCGAGTTCGTCCTCCTGGCCGGTGATGGCGATGAAGTCGCGCGGAGGGAGCTTGAGGAGGCTGCCGAGGTTGGCGGACTGACGTTTGTCACCAGTCCATCTGCCCGTCTCCTCCATGCGACGGTAGGCGTCGAGATCGACCCCGATGAGGCGGGCGATGTCCTCGGGCGACATGCCTTGGGCCAGACGGTGTTCGAGCAAGGAGCGGGGACGGCCCATGAGTTCGCCGGGGTGGCACCACAAGGCGCCGGCCAGGGCGGACAGCTCGCTGGCGTTGGGCAGGGCGTCGCCGCGTTCCCACGCGGTGATGTGGTCGGGGCTGACGTGACTCATGCCGTACGAGGCGCGCATGCCGTAAGCGACGTGGCCAGGGGCCATCCCCAGTCTCTCGCGCAGGGTACGGGCGGCGCGCGCGTTGAATGAGATCGGTGGATGCACGGGGAGAGAGTAGGGGGTTACACACCGCGACTCCATGGGTTGCTGTCCCGGCATTCCGTTTTGGGGGATAGGTCGGGGGCGATTCTGTAGGAACCCACAGGTCTGTTTCGAAGCCGTAAACCTCTGAGACGGCAAGACAATTGTGAAACTCTGCCTGCCGCGTATGATCCGCTCGGCAAGGCCCCCGCTTGCGTGTTTGAACACTGCCTGTCATACGCTCCCCGGCGGCACCGCCCTGCTTGCCCCTCACACCTGTAGGTCCAGGAGACGCAGCTATGCAGACCAGCACCGCACGTCCGGCCGAGGCGCCGCCCAGCAGAGGCGGCGGCCCGATAGACCGGTACTTCCGCATCAGCGAACGCGGGTCGACGCTCAACCGGGAGATACGCGGCGGATTCGCCACGTTCTTCACGATGGCGTACATCCTTGTGCTCAACCCGATCATCCTCGGCAGTGCAGAGGACAAGTTCGGTCAGCAGCTCGACGGTGCCCAACTGGCCACCGCCACGGCCCTGGTGGCCGGGGTGATGACCTTGATCATGGGAGTGGGCGGGAACCTGCCGCTCGCCCTGGCCGCGGGTCTCGGCATCAACGTCATCGTCGCCGTCCAGGTCGCCCCCCTCATGGCCTGGGAAGACGCGATGGGCCTGATCGTGCTCGAAGGCCTGCTGATCAGCATCCTGGTGATGACGGGCCTGCGCGAGGCCGTCATGCACGCCATCCCGCAGCCCCTCAAGCAGGCCATCAGCGTCGGCATCGGCCTGTTCATCGCCTTCATCGGCTTCGTGGACGCCGGGTTCGTCACCCGCATTCCGGATGCGGCGAAGACCACTGTTCCGGTTCAGCTCGGCACCGGCACGCTCACCGGCTGGCCCATGCTCGTCTTCTGCCTCGGCGTGCTCCTGACGATCGTGCTCGTCACCCGCAAGGTGAAGGGCGCCATCCTCATCAGCATCGTCCTGATGACCGGCGCCGCGATCGCCATCAACGAGTTCGCCGACGTCAAGAACTGGGGTGTGACCTCGCCGGCTCTGCCCGGCAACCCGGTCGCCGCTCCCGACTTCGGGCTCGTGGGCGCGTTCGACCTGTTCGGCGCGTTCGGGCAGGCCGGCATCCTGACCGTCGTCCTGCTGATCTTCGCCCTGATCCTGTCCGACTTCTTCGACACCATGGGCACCATCGTCGGCGTCACGGCCGAAGCCGGGCTGCTCGACGAGCGCGGTCAGGTCCCCGGCCTGGGCCGCGTCCTGCTCATCGACGGCGGGGCCGCCGTCGCCGGCGGCGCCTGCTCCTCGTCGTCCGCCACGACCTACATCGAATCCGCGGCCGGTGTCGGGGAAGGCGCCCGTACCGGCTTCTCCAGCCTCATCACCGGCGGTCTGTTCGGTCTCGCCCTCTTCCTCACGCCCGTGCTGACCATCGTGCCTCTCCAGGCCGCTTCCCCGGCGCTCGTCGTGGTCGGATTCCTGATGATGACGCAGGTCAAGCACATCGACTGGGACCGCTACGAGCTGGCCATCCCGGCCTTCCTGACCATCGCCGTCATGCCGTTCACCTACTCCATCACCAACGGCATCGGCGCCGGCTTCATCGCGTACGTGTTCATCAAGGCGTGCGTGGGCAAAGCCCGCGAGGTGCACTGGCTGCTCTGGGGCAGCGCCCTGCTGTTCCTGGTCTACTTCGCCATCGAGCCGGTGAAGATGCTGCTCGGCATCAAGTAGCCGCTCCGGCATCCAACACGGCGACGGCCTCGGCGGCACCCCCGCCGAGGCCGTCGCCGTCGCCGTCAGGGGCCGGGGGCGGCCTCGCGTCGGCTGTTTCGCCTATGGTCGCGGCGTGCGACTACTGCTGACCTCGGACACGCATCTGCCCAAGCGCGCCAAGCGGCTCCCCGATGCGCTGCTCGGCGAACTGACCGCCGCCGACGCCGTGCTGCACGCCGGGGACTGGGTCGACACCGCCACCCTCGACCTGTTCGAGTCACGCGCCCGCCGCCTCGTCGGCGTGTACGGCAACAACGACGGGCCCGAACTGCGCGCCCGCCTGCCCGAGGTGGCGGACGTCGAACTCGGCGGGGTGCGCTTCGCGGTCGTGCACGAGACAGGGGAGGCGCGCGGCCGTGAGCACCGCTGCGCCGAGCGCTTCCCCGAGGCTCGGGTCCTCGTCTTCGGCCACAGCCACATCCCCTGGGACAGCACGGCCGCGGAAGGCCGCCTCCGCCTGCTCAACCCCGGGTCACCCACGGACCGCCGCCGCCAGCCGTACTGCACGTACATGACGGCCGAGGTGACGCCCGAAGGCCTCTCCCAGGTTCAGCTGCACCGCCTGCCGCGCGGCGGCTGAGGCATCCTCAACCAGGCTTACGACGCCTTGCGACGGCGTATGCCGTCGCGTATCCGGTCACCACGCACGCGGCCACGACGGCAGAGCACACGAAGACCAACCCCCAGCCCGCCCCGTAGAAGCGCGCGATGCCGGAGAGGACCAGCAGGGAGAGAACCACGGCGAAGAGGCACGACACGGCGTATTCGCGGCGTGTTGCAGGCCTGCCGGGCAGGAAGTTGCTCACTAACTCCGCGAGCACCATCATGCGGTCAACTCCCTTGCAGCCGGACGCTGTCACGCTTTGCCGTCACCATGCTGACGTGTCGCGCGCACTGCCGGGGACACCGGGCCCCGGGGCAGGGACCCCGGGGTGTCCCCGGGGCGCGGATGCGCCTGTGCCGCCGTCTCCCCAGCGCTCACCGGCGCCGCAGCCGCACCTCGTGCAGCGCGTCCGCCACCCCTGCCGGGTCCAGCGGCCCCATGTGCGGGGCGCGGGGAAAGTCGCGGACGTCGAAGCGGTTGCCCGGGGTGAGTTCGTCGGCCTCGGCGATCATCCGGTCCTGCAGGGCGGGCGGCACCAGACGGTCCCTCCCCATGCGCAGATACGTACGCGGGACGCTGCCCCAGGTGTGCGCCCGGCCGACGGCCCGTGCCCCGTAGGCCCGTACGCACTCGTCGGTCTGCATGAGGTTGAGCACCCGCCGGAAGGCCCCATCCGGATAGTCCGCGCAGATCATCTCCTTGAAGAGGGCGAGGTCTCCGGCCGAGCCCGTACGCCAGTTGAGGCGGATCACGCCCAGCTTCCCCGGGTCGCCGATCACCTGCCCGTCCGGATCCATGGCGTCCGCGGCCTCCGGTGACGACATGCACGCCTCCAGCGACGGCATCGCCCGGCTCGGACAGAACGCCGCGAAGTAGCAGATGTGGTCGAGGAGTTGAGGCACCGCATCGGCGACGCGGCTCACAGAGGTGCCGCCCATGCTGTGGCCCGCGAGCACCACGGGCCCGTGGCGTGCCGCATCGCGCACGTGCTCCTCGACGCGTCGCGCGTAGTCGTCCAGCGTGAGCTTCGCCAGTGGCGACGGCTCGGTGGCCAGGGCCCGCAGATCCTGCTTCTGGTACGCCTCCGGTATGAAGGCCTCGGTGCCGTGCAGCGGCTGGTCGACGGTGACGGCACGGTGCCCGCGGCGCTGCAACTCCCGAGCGATTCCAGCCAGATGGGCGCCGGCACTGTGGGTGCCGTGCACGAGGACGTACGTACGCGGACCGTGCCTGCCCGGGTGCCCGCCCCGCCGTCCGTCCGTGTACCCGCCCTGCCGCTCATCGCGCCCGTTCCCGTACGCGCGCGCCACGCCCGTGCCCGCGCCGCCGGCCAGCGCCGCACCGCCCGCGGTCAGGCCGAAGGAGCGGAGAACTCCCCGCCGTGTCGCACCGGTTGGGCCCGTCGCGCCGGTGGTCGGGCAGGCCGCGTCCGTTCCGTGGTTCTTCTCCCGTTTCGTCATGGCCGCGACGCTACGGACGCCCCGCAGCGCCCGACATGGCCCTGAGCCCCGGAGCGGGGTGTACCTGCCGCCACCGTTTCGTCCCACATCGCCCTCCGCGGAACGTACGGTCCGGATTTCCGCGCGACCGACGCGCCGCCCGGAGCCGAGACGGAATGGGTCGTCGACCTCGCCGGCGACACCCTCGCCTGGAACCGCCCGCACCGGGGCGGCGCATCAGGAGGCCGCCGCCGTAACCGTGCGCGGACCGCTCACGGAACTGCTGCTGGAGATCTACCGCCGCCGTCCCGCCCCAGCGGCAGCATCGAGATCACCGGTGATGAGAAGTTGCTCGACTTCTGGCTGGATCGGGTCGGATTCGGCTGATCCGACCGCCCGTGTCAGGTATCTCCGGCGCCCTCCGGATGCTCTCTTTTGCCTTTGACTCATCCCCGACGTGCGGCCCGCCGCGGGCGAGTACGGTGACGTCTCACCGATGACCCTCCGGTTGGACGTCCCGGGGAAACACGGAGCCGGCACCCCGGCTCCGCGGCTGAGGCAGAGGAACGGTGTTTCGGGTGACTGCGGACCATCAACAGGAAGATGTCATGCCAGAGGCCTCACTTGAACACGACGGAGGCGAGGCTGCCACGGCGCGACGCGAGGGGGCAGGCGCCAAGCGGACCGGGCCGACGGGCGAGCCCTCCGACGCCGGGGCCGGATCCGCTGCACCCGACCGCGCGGCGGCACCCGCGCCCGCACCGGCTCCTGCGTCCGCGCCCGCACCGGCATCGGTTCCTGCGTCCGCACCAGCCCCCGCACCAGCCCCCGCTCCTGCGTCCGCTCACGCGGCCCCGCCACCGCCCGTCCCCGCCGCGGCCCCGACCACGCCTCCCAGACGCGAGCCGTTTTGGGCGCTGGCGGCCATGGCCTCGTACGGGGTCACGCTCTTCGTGGCGAGTGAGGATCTCGTTCTTCTCGCGATACCCGGGATGCTCGGCCTCGCCGTCCTCGAACTCCTCGGGGTGCGCTATGTGCTGCGCAGGCCCGCCCGGGGCAGCGAAGCGCCGTACGCCACCGACGGCAGCGACCACCGCGGAGTAATCAACCATCTGTACACCGCCCTGCTGAAGCGCTACGGCGTGCTCGTGCTCATCTGCCTCGCGCTCATGGCCGTGCCGCTGATCACGAGGGCCACGTACCTCATTCCCCTGATGGGCGTCGGACTTCTCGGCGTCGTACTGGCGACGGTCTGCTGGTTCGACCAGCTGCGCTGGGTACGGCAGTGCGCCCGCGTGCTGAGTGTCTACAGCTTCGAATTCCGCACTCCCGTCTATCAGTTGGACCTCTGGCGGAACGGAGGGCGTGTCCTGGTGCTCGGTTACGAGGGCCTGGAGTCCCCGGACATGTCCGCCCGCGAACCCATGGGACACCCCTGCTGGCCGGAGCGGATCGCCGAAGGCGTCTGGTTCGCGGGAGACGAGGTGTTCGGGGGCGCGCTGCTGGTGCCCGGCACGGGCGAGCTGATGTGCCTGCAGCCGCTGGACTGGGACGCGTTCGACGAGTGGCGGGCCGCGGCGGACGAGGAGCGCCGCGCGAAGGCGAAGCGCGCCGGGCTCGACCGCCACTCCGTCTGAAGCCCCTGCCGCTGCCCATGTCCTTGCACTTGCCCATGCACTTGCACTTGTCCCTGCCCCTGCCCGTGCTCCTGCTCTTGCGTCGTCCTTGACGCCGCCGCCTGCGCGCAAGCCGCCCGCCCCCGGCGGCGACCGGCGAGCCGCCTCGGCATGCCCACGGCCCCGGGTCAGGATGGTGCCTCCCGATCCAGGAGGAGGGCGCCCCCATGGACTTCCGTGACCCGCCGAAGGCCGCCGCGTGGCAGCACATGAAGGCCCGCTCGGGCTTCGAGGTCGTCTACTTCCAGCCGGCCGACGACGGCTGGCGTATCCACGGCTGCACGACCGCCCTTGAAGACGGCACGACCTGGATCGTCGACTACGAGATCGAACTCGGCACCGACTGGGCCACCCGCACCGCGCACATCTCCGGCCGCTCCGCCGCCGGTCACCGCACGACATCGATCCTCACCGACGGCTCCGGTCACTGGCAGATCGACGGCGTCGTCTCGACCCACCTCGACGGGTGCCGCGACATCGACCTCGAATCCTCCGCGATGACCAACGCGTTGCCCGTGCGCCGTCTCCGTCTCACGGACGGCGCCCGCGCCGACGCCCCCGCCGCGTACGTGCGTGCGGCTGACCTCTCCGTCGAGCGGCTCGACCAGACCTACGAACTCGTCCGCGACAAGGCCGGGCAGCAGCGCTACGAATACGCCGCCCCCGCCTTCGACTTCAACTGCCGCCTCGCCTACGACAGTTCCGGCCTCGTCCGCGACTACCCGGGCATCGCCATCCGCGTCAGCTGACGGCGCCGGCGTCCCGAAAAGAGCTGGTCCAGGCTGGCGGCGGACCGTAGCGTCACCGAGCATGAAGCTGCTCTCCGTCAACGTGGGCCGGCCCCGCCCGAATCCCTGGAAGGGACTGAAGTCGACCGGCATCGACAAACGGCCCGTCGAAGGCCCGGTCGCTGTGACCGTTCCCGGGCCCAACGGAGGCGGCGACGTCGGTCTTGCCGGGGACCGTGCGCACGACGTCAAGCATCACGGCGGCTTCGATCAGGCCGTGTACGCGTATGCGCGGGAGGATCTCGACCGCTGGGCGACCGAGTTCGGGGATCCCCTCGCCAACGGCGTGTTCGGGGAGAACCTCACGACGCTGGGCGTGGATGTCAACGGTGCCCTGATCGGGGAGCGTTGGCGGATCGGGGAAGGCGTGGTGCTCGAAGTCTCCGGGCCGCGAATCCCGTGTGCCACGTTCCAGGGCTGGCTCGGCCGTGGCGGCTGGATCAAGATCTTCACCCGGGCGGCACTTCCCGGCGCGTACCTGCGTGTCGTCGAGACCGGCGAGATACGTGCGGAGGACCCGGTCGACGTGGTGCACCGGCCTCAGCACGACGTGACGATCGCCCTCGCGTTCCGGGCGATGACCAGCGAACCGTCCCTGCTGCCGAGGCTCCTGGCCGCCGACGCCCTCCCGGAGGAGGACAAGAAGCTGGTGCACCGTCGTCTCTCTTCATCCCGGTAGCGCGGCGGCGCGCGTGCGTGCAGGCGGGGGCGTGCGGCGCGGGCGGGAAGCGAAAGCGATTTGCCGCCGGGGCTTGAGTCTCCAGCCGGTGGAAGGTCCAGACTTCCGGCATGAGCGATGACGAACAACCTCCGGACTGCCTCACGATCGGCCAGCTCGCCGACCGTGCCGGCGTCCCGGTCCGCACCGTCCGCTACTGGTCGGACGTGGGCGTGCTGACGCCCGAGCGGCGGTCCGGAGGCGGCTACCGGATGTACGGTCCCGAAGCCGTCGCGCGCCTCGAACTCGTCCGCACGCTGCGCGAGTTGGGGCTCGGCCTGGAGGAGGTGAGCCGGGTCGTGCGCAGTGAGGCGCCGGTCGCGGAGATCGCGGCCGCGCATGTCGCCGCTCTGGACGCCCGCATACGCGCGCTGAAGGTGAGCCGGGCCGTCCTTTCCACCGTCGCGGAACGCGGTTCCACCGCAGAGGAGACAGCACTGATGAACAAGCTGGCGCGGCTCTCGGTCGCCCAACGCAGAACCATCATCGAGGACTTCATGCTTGAGGTGTCCGAAGGCGTCGACGGCGCCCCCGACTTGGCGGAGCGGCTGAGGCGCGCCCCGCTCGAACTGCCCGACAGCCCGACGTCCGAACAGGTCGACGCCTGGCTTCAGTTGGCCGAACTCATGCAGGACCCGGACTTCCGCTCCGGGATGCGGAGAATGCTGGAGCTGAACGTGCGGGGGAGCCCGGGAGGTGCGATCTGGTTCACCTTGCATGTGGTGAACGCCGTGAGCGAAGCCCGCGAGGAGGGTGTGGACCCGGACGGGCCGGCCGCCGCAGAGGTGCTGACGGAACTCTTCGGCGACGCGGACAGGGCCGAGGTTCTCGAAAGCCTGGACGCGGGGCTGGTAGCGGGAGCCGAGCGCTACCGGGAACTGCTCCGCGCCGTAAGAGGCCACGAGCCGCAGCCCTCACGCGCCGAGGACTACGCGTGGCTGAGGCAGGCGCTCCGTGCTCAGGCCGAGGGCTCTCCGGTTCGGTCCGGCAAATGATCACAGCTGCCTTCGCGGCGCCTTGTCCCAGTGGGTCCGGCTTGTCAGCCTTCTGGCTGCCTTCCGTGCCAGACGTACCACGAAGCCTGTTCTGAAGGAGTCGAGGAGGACGATGGCGAGAAAGCCGAGGGCGATGCTCGGCCAGGACGAGTCGACCGCGAAGCAGCCCCAGCCGGAGACCACAGCGGCGGTGCCCAGAGCGAACTTGTCCGATCGACCGAGCGGCCGCTTGTCCTGCAGGTCGTTGATCTCAGCGGTACGGCGGTCCACCCACTCCTGGAGGTGGGCACGCCGGTCCCTCTCGGACTCGGGTGTGCCCGCCAACGCCAGCTCGTAGCGCCGGCGTTCGGCCTCCAGCCGCTCGATCTCCTCGTCCGGGGTCTCCCAGGGCACCTTTCCTCTTTCCTCACTGCCGTTCCAGGGGCGTCGGCTGAAGCAGTCGGCCGGCCGCCCGCCCCGCTGCCGATGCCGGGGTCCCCTGAAGGCCCGTGCGCCTGACCGGCTGTGCGGGTGTTGTCCGACCCTACGTCGAGCGGGTGCCCTGCCACCGTGCCCAGCGGAAATCCAGTGGCCGCCGGCACGGGGACGTGGCAGCTTGGCGCCATGCACGACGATGTGTGGAACGAGCAGGCGGCAGAGGAATACGACGAGGCGTCCGCCTTCATGTACGCACCCGAAGTCCTCGGCCCCGCAGTCGACTTCCTCGCCCGACGAGCAGGCCGCGGCGCCGCCCTCGAGTTCGCGATCGGCACCGGCCGCGTCGCGCTCCCGTTGAGCGAACGCGGCATCCGGGTGTCCGGGATCGAGATGTCGGAGCCCATGGCGGCAGAGCTTCGCAAGAAACCCGGAAGTGCCGCCGTCTCCGTGTCGATGGGCGACATGGCGGCCACCAGGGCACCGGGCGAATTCAGCCTCGTCTACCTCGTCTTCAACACCATCACCAACCTGCTCGCCCAGGACGAGCAGGTCGCATGCTTCCGCAACGCGGCACGGCATCTGGAACCGGGCGGATGTTTCGTCATCGAAGTCGGCGTTCCCGACCTTCAGCGCCTGCCCCCGGGAGAGACCGCCCGTCCGTTCCACATCGGTGAACACCACGTCGGCTTCGACACGTTCGACCTGGTCAACCAGCGGATGGTGTCGCACCACTACCGGATCGCGGACGGCAAGGCCGGAACATTCCGCTCGCCGCACCGCTTCGTGTGGCCCTCCGAGCTCGATCTGATGGCCAGGCTCGCGGACTTGGAGCCGAGTGAGCGCTGGGCCGACTGGGACGAGACACCGTTCACGGCTAGCAGCAGGTCACACGTCTCCGTGTGGCGGAAGCCCCTCGACTAGGTCTTTTCTCAAAGTCAGCTTCCCTGCCGCATGGCCAACGGCCTTGCCTGGCTGCCCGGACGGGGGCGGCGGTGGCGGCGTGTGTCGGGCCGTGGTCGGCGCATGCCGTGCCCCGCGCCGCCCGCCTGCTGCGGGGACACGGGGCGTCGACTCGGCGCGTCAGTCCAGCAGTTCGTACGCCGGGAGCGTGAGGAACGCCTCGTACTTCTCATCCAGCGCGACCCGCAGCAGCAGTTCGTGTGCCCGCTGCCACTCGCCCGCCGCAAAGGTCTCGTCGCCCAACTCCTCGCGCAGCCGGGCCAGATCCTCGTCGGCGACGCGGCGCACGAGCTCCGGCGTGACGCGGACCTCGCCCTCCGGGGCGTCCGGCAGCACAACGCCCGCGTTGACCCACTGCCAGATCTGCGAGCGGGAGATCTCCGCGGTGGCTGCGTCCTCCATCAGGCCGAAGATGGCGACGGCTCCCATGCCGCGCAGCCACGCCTCGATGTAGCGGGTGCCGACCTGGACGGCGTTGCGCAGGCCCGCGTACGTCGGCTTCGCGTCGGTGGAGTCGACAGCGAGCAGTTCGGAGGCGGTGACCTCCACGTCCTCGCGCAGCCGTTCCTTCTGGTTCGGACGGTCGCCGAGGACCGCGTCGAAGGACTCCTGCGCGATGGAGACGAGATCGGGGTGCGCGACCCACGAGCCGTCGAAGCCGTCCGAGGCCTCGCGGTCCTTGTCGGCCCGCACCTTGGCCATGGCCTTCTCGTTGGCCTCCGGGTCGCGCCGGTTGGGGATGAAGGCGGCCATGCCGCCGATGGCGTGGGCGCCGCGCTTGTGGCAGGTGCGTACGAGCAGTTCGGTGTACGCGCGCATGAACGGGGCCGTCATGGTCACCGAGTTGCGGTCCGGCAGGACGAACTTCGCCCCGGCGTCGCGGAAGTTCTTCACGATGGAGAAGAGGTAGTCCCAGCGGCCGGCGTTCAACCCCGAGGCGTGGTCGCGCAGTTCGTAGAGGATCTCCTCCATCTCGTACGCGGCGGTGATCGTCTCGATGAGGACGGTGGCCCGGACCGTGCCCTGCGGGATGCCGCAGTGGTCCTGGGCGAAGACGAAGATCTCGTTCCACAGCCGGGCTTCGAGGTGCGATTCGAGCTTGGGCAGGTAGAAGAACGGGCCCTTGCCCATGTCGATGAGGCGCTGGGCGTTGTGGAAGAAGTAGAGCCCGAAGTCGACGAGAGCGCCGGGCACTTGCTCGCCGTCGACGCGCAGGTGGCGCTCGTCGAGGTGCCAGCCGCGGGGGCGCATGACGACGGCGGGCATGTTCTCGGCGGGCCCGAGCGCGTAGGACTTGCCGGAGTTCTCGTCGGTGAAGTCGATGGTGCGCTCGTAGGCGGAGATCAGATTGAGCTGGCCGCCGACGACGTTCTCCCATGTGGGGGCGGAGGCGTCCTCGAAGTCCGCGAGCCACACCTTGGCGCCGGAGTTGCAGGCGTTGATCGTCATCTTGCGGTCGGTGGGGCCGGTGATCTCCACGCGGCGGTCGTTCAGTGCCTCGGGGCAGCTCGCCACCCGCCAGTCGCCGTCGCGGATGTGGGCGGTGTTGGGGAGGAAGTCGAGGGAGGACGTGCGGGCGATCTCCGCCCGCCGCTCCGCGCGCTGGGCCATCAGCTCGTCGCGGCTCGGTGTGAACCGGCGGTGCAGGGCGGCCAGGAAGTCCAGCGCACCGTCGGTCAGCACTTCCTCCTGGCGCTCCACGGGAGTCGCATCGACGATTTCGACGGCGGAGGGCGCTCCTGCGGACATGGTGGGTCACTCCTTATGGCGGCGTGCGGTCACGGCCACCGGATCGCGTGCGTACCGGCACGGAGTGCCGCGAGCCGGGCGGCGCTCGTGGAAGCGGTCCGGTCGTTCACCGTCAGAGACGGAACGCTTCTGAGCAGTGGATACTAGTTTCCTTATGGTGGAATTAGCAAGGGTCTGTTGACGTCGAGACATTCATGGGTTGTCAGCTGCCGCCGTCCGGTGGCCCTGGGTGCCAGTCGACTTCGGGTGTCGCGGACCGTGCGGTAGGACGAGTGCGAGGTGCTGAGTTCCGCGGCTGCGGGCGGCGAAACCCGCGTGGGTGCCGGTGTGGTGGGCCTATGCGGGATGCCGGGCCGTGTGTGTGCGTGTGTGCTGTGCGGGCGGTACTCAGGAACCGGTCCGCTTCAGCCGTTCCAGATCCTGCGGGGTGTCGATGTCGGACGGGTCCGCGATGTCGCCGCACTCCACCAGTACGATCTCGTCTTCCCGCGTACGCAGATAGGGGCGCGCCCCCTGGTCGCCCTCTGCGCTCTTCGCGATCCCCGTCCAGTGCTCCGCCCCGAACAGGACGGGATGCCCCCGCCGTCCCTCGTACGACGCGGATGCGAGCGTGGCGGAGGAGCGGCAGGCCGTGCGGACGCGGGCGACCGCCCCCGCGCCGATCCCCGGCTGGTCGACGAGCAGGACCAGCGCGGCGTCCGTGCCCGTGCCCGTGAGGGAGTCGAGGCCGAGCCGCAGCGAGGAACCCATGCCGGACTCCCAGTACGGGTTGTCGAGCACGGTGCAGCCGGAGAGTTCGGCCCGCGCCCGTACCTGTCCGGCCGCCGCGCCCAGGACCACGTGCACACGCTCACATCCGCCGGCGCGGAGCGTGCGTACGGCGTGCTCGACCAACGGCCGCCCGTGCAGGGGTAGCGGCGCCTTGGGCCGCCCGCCCAGGCGGCGTCCGCCGCCGGCCGCGAGCAGCAGCCCGGCCACCACGGGGGCGGCCGGGCCGTCCGCCTCGTCCGGCTCCGTCGTCATGGTGGCCTCTTCTCGCGTTCCGTTTTGTCGGGGATGTGCGGGCGTGTGCCCTGCTGCGGCTGCGGCTGCGGCTGCGGCGGTGCTGCGGGGCGCGGGCCGCGTCCGTACGTATGCCTTCCTACCGCCTCAATGTCCCGTACGCCCCCGGCAGTGCGGCACATCCATACGGCACGATTCTGTACGAGCGGTGCAAGGCGTTGCGAACTTGGAGTTGTGCGCCCCCAATTTCGCGCTCCGTGTGGCGCGATGTGCGGAGAGTGGCGTTTACTTGGGCGAGCCGGTCGCGCTCGATCCTGTGGGGGACAGGCGCGCGGCACCATCTCTGTGGGGGAGAACTGTGGCGCGAAGCGATGCTGTGGGGCAGCGTGCGATACCTGTCGCCGACTGCGGGGAAGACCCGCGAGTCGCCGGGCTGAGCGTTGCCGTGGCCCGTCTCAGGGCAGAACTGGACGCCTATCCCGTCCAGTTGCACGACAGGCACGCTGCCGAGGACGAACTGGCGGCTCTCGACACCCAGGTCGCCGGTGGTTCCCCGACGGCCGAGGCACTGCGTCATTCGCTGCTGCTGATCGTCGCGGCCGTCGGCTCGGTGAGCGCCCTCGCCGACGCGCTCTCGGGCCTGCGGAACGCGATCGAGCTCTTCGGTGAGCCCTCCGGCTTCCGGCGGGTGAATTGACGGGTGAGCCGGCGGACGTTCATGGACTCCGGCCGGTTCGGGACGGATCCGTAAGACCTTCTCCCGAAGCGAGCCGGAGGACTGCCGCCGGTCCGGTGTGAGCTGTCCCGGGACGACGCCGTCGGCGTGCTGACGCCCTTTCCGCATGCCCGCATGCCCGCACGCCCGCATCCGCGTGCCTGCGCCGATCCGTTCTGCCGCCTGGGAGCGCCTCCGACTGCCCGGTTCCCGGGACGGTGCCAGCCGGGCGCCGGGCCCTGGGCCACCGGGCACGGCAGCGGTGCCGCCCCGCACAGCGCACCGGCGCGGCCGCCGCGGGGTACGGGGGCGCAACCCTGGGCGGAAGGACGTAAGGAATCCGTCCGAGTCCTTACGCACAGCGGACGCCGAGGCCGAACCGCTGGCCCCTGGCGTGCCGTTCACGCCAGCGTGTCGGAGCGATGAGAGCGCGGGGGCAGGCCGTCCGGTTCATCGGAACAGCCATCACGCGGAAGTGAGGATCCAACGTGCGTGCTCACAAACGGAACAAGGCACGGCGCACCGTCGCCATGGCAGCCGTCGCGCTGCTGCTCGGGGGCGGCGGCATCGCCGTCGTCAACGTCAGCGCCAACGCCGGGCAGAACGGCGGCCCTCCGGCTTCGCAGTCCGCCGGCCATGCGCACGGTGACGCCGAGGAAGACGGCCCGGTCAGCAGCGACTTCGTCGACATCACCGAAGTCCCGGACAACGTCGAGAAACCCGGGAACGGCCCGGACGCCTCGACCGGCACCTTCACGTCGGCCTGCGGCACCAACGCAGGTGACCAGCACAACTCGGACAACGTGATCGTGGCTCCGGGTGTGGCCAACGGCGCGCACCACACTCACGACTACGTCGGCAACAAGCAGGTCGACGGCGACTCGACCGACGAGTCGCTCGCCGCGCAGGACACCACGTGCACCAACGGCGACCAGTCCACCTACTACTGGCCGGTCCTCCGCGACCGTACGCGACAGGGCGAGGACGCCGACGAGCCCGGCGGCGGCGCCGAGGGCAACATCGGCTCCATCATCGAACCGGCCACCGTCGACATCACCTTCCGCGGAAGTCCCCGGGGCGATGTCGTCGCGATGCCGCGCTTCCTTCGGATCATCACCGGTGACGCGAAAGCCTCCACGAACGGCGGCGCGAACGCCAACGCCGCCTGGTCCTGCACAGGATTCGAGGACCGGGTCCAGCTCGAGGACAAGTATCCGATCTGCCCCGACGGCAGCAGGGTCGTGCGGACCGCGTTCTTCCAGAGCTGCTGGGACGGCCGGAACACCGACAGCGCCGACCACCGGGCCCACGTGGCGTTCGCCGGGGCCGACGGATCGTGCCCGGCCGGCTTCAAGGCCATCCCGCAGCTGGTCGAGCGCCTGACCTATGACGTGCCCGACGCACCGGACTTCGCCGTGGACACCTTCCCCGAGGAGAAGCACAAGCCGGTCACCGACCACGGCGACTTTATCAACTTCATGAAGGACGCCCTCATGAGCCAAGCCGTGGACTGCATCAACTCCGGCCGGCGGTGCGGCTGACGGCGCAGTCCGGCGACGGCGCGCCCGGCCCGGGCCCCGGCGTCCCCACGGCGTCACGACCCGTCTGTCCGGGGCGGCCACCCCGGACAGACGCGGCGGGCCTGCCGGTGCCCTGCCCACCTCCCGTTGTTCAGCTTCCACAGCCGCCAGAGGGGTTGTTGAGAATGGACGATTCCGGATCGCCCTGGGCGCCGATGCGCCGCCGGCCGGCCAGTCGGGCGGCGGCGTGCGGGCTCCGGGTGGTGCGTGCGGCGCCCGCGGGGGCGGGCGCGGTCGTGGTGCTGCTGCTGGCGATGGCGGTGGTCCTCCAGCAGGCCGGCGCCTGGCCGTTCGCGCGGCATGACATCCCGCCTTCCCGGTCCGTGCCTGACGCCCGGCTGCCCTTGCCGCCGTCCGACGGCGGCTCCGACGGCGGCTCCGGCGGCGGTCCGCCGTCCGACGGGGAGGGGACGGGGACGAGCCCGTCTCCGGGCGGTCCCGGCAAGTCCCAGCCCGGTACACCGGGTGACGGCGGGACCGGACCCGGCACGCGAGGCACCGGCATGACCGGACCCGGCACGCGAGGCACCGGCATGACCGTTCCAGGCTCGCCCGAACCCGGCACGCCCGGTGACGGCGAAGGGAAGGCCGACTGCGGCTGCAGGGCCGTATGGCACGTGGACGGCCAGTGGGAGGACTTCAACGCAACGGTGAGGGTGACGAACACCGAGGGAGTCTCCGTCCGGGACTGGCAGATCACCTGGACGTGGCAGGACCGGCAGCGGCTGGTCAAGGGATGGGACGCAGAGTTCCGGGAGTCGGGCCGTACCGTCACCGTGCGGAACAGCAGCAACGCGGCGATTCCCACGAGGGGCGCGACGACGTTCGGCTTCCATGCAACCGGCAGCGGAACCCCCGCCCCACGCCTCACCTGCCGTGTCCTCTGACACAACACGCATCCGCGCCGGGAACCCGCCAACCAGCGACGATGGCCCGGCAACCCGCGTCGGGGCCGAAAAGGCCGGGCTGTCCGTTCGCTGGATTTCGTTTAGGCTCCCCACATTAATGAATCAAGGGGGAAGCGGATGGAGCAGCTGCGGCTGGACGATCCACGGGATCTGGGCGACTACGTGCCGATCGGGCGGGTGGACGCTCCGGACGGCGAAGTCCCCGTGCCCGTACGCCGGTTCATCGCCCGGGGTGCCGGCGGCGACCGTACCGTCCTGATCAGCGTGCCCCTCGCGGAGCTCGCGGACAACCACGGGTACGGCGAGCGGTTCGCGGCGGAGGCCGAAGCGGCCCGGCAGCTCGGGGCGGAAGCCGGACTGCCGTGGACGGCACAGGTCATGGAGAGCTCCCGACTCCCCGGCCGGCTGCCGTGGTACACGATGCCGTACGTGCCCGCCCTGCCGCTGCCGGGCGTACTGGCGGCACACGGCGGCGGCCTCGCGGAACGCACCCTGCGGGCACTCGGTCTCGGGCTCGCCGAGGCACTCACCGCGCTGCACGAGCGCGGAGCGGTGCATGCCGGGGTCTCCCCGGGGGCCCTGCTGGTGGCCGCGGACGGTCCGTTGCTGACGGCGTACGGAGCGATGCGCGCCCTGTCGACGGAGAGAGGTCGCTTGCCCCACCCCTACTCGCCTCCCGGTCTCCCCGCACGCGGAGGCGTGCCGCCCGAGCAGCTCTCCGGTGGCACGCCCCGCCCACCGGGTGACGTCTACGCGCTGGGGGCTGTGCTCTGCTACGCCGCATCCGGGCGGCTGGACGGGGCGGACTCCTCCCGCGTGCCCGCGAGCATGCGCGCCGTGGTTGCGGCCTGCCTGTCCCAGGACCCCGGTGACCGTCCGCAAGCGGCCGCCGTACGCGAGGAGTTGAGAGCGGGCGTGGCCGAGTCGGCGACGGCCGGGCCCGCGCGCTTCCCCGTGCGGGCACCGGGACCGATGCCGGGCGGGAGACCGGCCCAGGGCCCGGGGCCCGCGGGGAGTCCTGCCGGAGGCACCGTGCTCGACAGCGCGGCGAGCGCCTTCGGGCCGGGCTGGCTGCCGGCACGCGTCATCGCGGCCATCGCCCGGCAGTCCGCGCAGGCGCTCGGGGCGGCCCTCCCGGTCTGACGGCCCGACGGTTCCGATCCGCGGATTTCACCGCCTGTCCCGAACCGAACCGCCTGTTCCGAACCGGCCGTTCGGACCGGCCCGACCGAGCCCGATGGCCCCGACGTCCCGGCCGTACGCCCGTACCACCGGCGCCCTTCGGCCTGCCACCCGCCCTTGCCCTCCCTCATCCGTGGACTGCGATCCGATGGCTTCTCTGCAACTGCCCCTCACCCATGACGACCCCGTGCAGCACGGCCCGTACCGCTTGGTCGCGCGCCTCGGCAGCGGGGGGATGGGCACCGTCTACCTCGCACGCGACTCCGGCGGCAGCGCCGTCGCGCTGAAGACCATGCACGCACGCATCGCGGACGAGCCCGAATTCCGCACCCGCTTCCGGCTGGAGGCGGACGCCGCCCGCGTCATCGGAGGCCGGTACGGCGCAGAGGTCGTGGACGCCGACCCGCTGGCGCAGACCCCCTGGCTGGCGACCGAGTACGTGCTCGGGCCGCCGCTGGACGAAGCGGTCGAGCACTGCGGCCCGCTCCCGGAGGCGTCCGTACGTGCCCTGGGAGCGGCCCTGTGCGAGGCGCTGGGGCAGCTGCACAGCTCAGCCGTCGTGCACCGTGACCTGAAGCCGTCCAACATCCTCATCAGCGCCGCCGGTCCGAAGGTCATCGACTTCGGCATCGCCAGGGCGATCGGGGACGACCGGCTGACCCGTACGGGCACCGCGGCGGGAACCCCGGCATACATGTCGCCGGAGCAGGCCGGCGGGCTCGAACACACCGCGGCCGGCGACGTGTTCGCGCTCGCCGGGGTGCTGGTGCACGCCACGTCCGGGCACGGCCCGTTCGGCGGCGGGCAGGCGGCCGATCTGCTCTACCGCGTCCGCTTCGGCGAGCCCGACCTGGGCGGCGTGCCGGAAGCGCTCGTACCGCTGCTGCACCGCTGTCTCGCCAAGGACCCGGAGGCGCGGCCCGGCATGGCGCAGCTCGCGGCGGAACTGGCGTCCCGACTGCCCGGCGACGGCAGGGAGTTCGCGGAATCCCTGCCGGACGGTGTGCTGGCTCAGATCGCCCGCCGCAGCGCGGAGGTGTGGAGGATCGAGCCGCACAGGCTGCCTCCGCCGCCGGGCGGCACATTCGGCCAGGGCACCGACGCCACAGCCGGTGCCGGCGCGTACATGCCCTCCCAGCAGGCGTACCCGGCCCCGGCGGCCACCGGCAGCGACGGCGGCCGCACCGGCCTCCCGCGCCGCAAGCTCCTTGCGGTGGCGGGCGGTTCGGGCCTCGCGCTGGCCGCGGCCGGAGCGGGAGCATGGGCCTGGGCGGGCCGCGGCGGTGGCGGAGGAACGGCCGGCGCGTCGCCGTCCCGCAGGCCGGGCGGTGCGCCGAATCCCGTATGGCGAGCCGCGACGTCCTTCTTCACCGACGGCGACCTGCCGCCGCTGCTGGTGGGCGGAAAGCTGGTGACGTCGAACAGGGAAGGTCTGCTGGCACTCGACGCGAAGTCCGGCGAGCAGCAGTGGACCAGTGCCGAGGCCGACGACAACCAGGTGATCGTCGACGGCGAACGGCTCTACGAGATCATCGCGGAGACCACGAAGGGCAGAGGCGTCACCGTCCGCTCGCTCGACCTCCGTACGGGCACGCGCGCAGGCGAGGCCGGCACGCTCCCGGACTTCGACGGCCGCGAGCACGGCGACGGCGACCGCACCACCCAGCCGCTCGCCGCTGCCGGCGGAGTGCTCTACCTCGCGGCGCGCACCCGCGAGGCGAACGCGTCGAAGAGGCCTCTCGCGCAGGGCTGGTACGTCGTGGCGTTCGATCTGCGCGCGCACAAGGAGCGCTGGCGCAGGCCGGTGAAGCAGTACGCCACGTCCTACGCTTCCTTCGGCGACGACGTCAGCGCCTACACCGCCAAGTCGCTGCCCGAGCGGCTGCTCCTCGCACGTCCGCGCAACGACTACGACAGCCCGCTGCAGACCGTGGCCGCCTTGAACCCGCGGACCGGCGAGGAGATCTGGAACGCCGAGCCACTGCCGAGGGAGCGGGACGACGACGCGCCGCCGCTGCCCAGGCAGCTGGCCACCGACCCGCGGCACGTCTACTTCGGCTCCGGCCGCGTCACCGCGCTCAGGCTCTCCGACGGCAAGGAGGCATGGCGGTACGAGAGCGCGGGCGTCCGGAGTGAACGCGCGGACAGGAACCCGGACGAGCAGCCGGCCCTGTACGGACCGCCCGCCGTACGCGACGGTGTGGTCTACGCGGCGGAGTGGAACCACGGCCTCGTCGCGGTCGGCGCCCGCAGCGGGAAACTGCTGTGGAAGCAGAAGCCCGGCAGCGATCCCGCCCCCGACCTCGACGTGCCGCCGGTCGTCGGCGAGAAGTACGTCTACGTCTCGGCCGGCGGACACAAGTATCTGAGCGCCGTCAGCCGCCGTACGCACCGCACGGCCTGGAAGTTCAGCCTCACCGGCGACGGCGACGGCGGCACCGGTGAGCGCTTCGTCGTGGCCCGCCCGGCCCGGCGGATCATCGGCAGGGGACGGGGAGGGGCGTACGCCATACCGCTCGAATGACGCGGACACCGATGTCCTCCCAGATCCGGCCCGGGCGAGTCCGATGCCTGTGGCCCCGTCTCAGTCAGCAGCAGGAAGGCTTCGCGTTGAAACCCCTCGGCTACGGCGATCCGCTCCGTCTCGGTCCGTACCGCATCATCGGCACACTCGGCGAAGGCGGCATGGGCAAGGTCTATCTCGGACGTGACGGTTCGGGCGAGGTGGCCGCGGTCAAGGTGCTCCGTCCCGAACTCGCCCACGAGACGCACATGTCGCAGCGGTTCGTGCGGGAGGCGCAGGCCGCGCAGGCCGTACGGAGCAAGGGCGTGGCGCGGGTGCTGACCGCGCAGACGGAGGGCGGAGCGCCCTTCATCGCGACGGAGTTCCTCGCCGGACCCACCCTCGACCGCGCCGTCGAGCGGCACGGGCCCTTCCCCGAGCCCGCGGTGAGAGCGCTCGGTGCGGCGCTCGCCGGAACGCTCGGCGACATCCACGCCGCGGGGCTGGTGCACCGGGACCTGAAGCCCTCCAACATCGTGCTGACTTCGGACGGTCCGCGCATCATCGACTTCGGCATCGCACGTCCGGAACACGGCCTGACGCTGACGACGACCGGCCAGGCGCCGGTGACGCCCGGGTACGGTGCGCCGGAGCAGGTGCTCGGACAGCGGACGGGGCCGCCCGGCGACGTCTTCGCACTCGGTGCGGTGCTCGTCTTCGCAGCGAGCGGCGAACGGGCGTACCAGGGCGACCAGATCGCCGTCGTGCAGTACGAAGTCGTCCACGGCGAGCCCCGGTTGGAGGGTGTGCCGGCAGCGCTCGTGCCGATGATCGCTCCCTGCCTCGCCAAGGACGCGGCGCAGCGGCCGCAGCCCGCCCGGATCACGTCCGAGCTCGCCCTGCCCCGTGACGGCTGGCAGCTGTGGAAGAAGGGCGCGCTGGCGGACGACATCGCCGAGGCGGAGTCCGGCGCGAAGCAGCTCGCCACGTTCCCCCCGGTTCCCGGCACCTCCGGCGGCGAAGCCGCCACCGGGTCCGCCGCCACCGGGTCCGCATCCGCCCCGTCGGCTGCTTCGCCCACGCGGCGCCGCGTCCTGACCGGTCTCGCCGCCGGCGGCACCCTGCTCGCCGCGGGTGGCGGCGGCACGGCGTGGTGGCTGACACGGGAGGAGCCCCCGAAGCGCCCCCATCCCTGGTTTGCGCTGCCGCTCCAGGACGGGGAGTACGAGGAGGGCAGGGCCCCCGAGCCGCTGTGGGGGCCGCGGGACGTCGCGTTCGCGGAGTCGCCTGCGCCGCTGGTGTCCCGGGAGCTCGTGGTGTTCGGGGGCAAGCAGGAGGCACGTGTGACAGCCCTCTCCGTACGGGACGGGAAGCGGAAGTGGGTCTCCCAAGCCTCCTTCTACCAGCCGTTGTTCGCCGCGTCCCCGGGCCTGATCGTCACCGGCGGCTCCGACGGGCAGCTCTTCGGCATCGACGCCCGTAGCGGTGCCGTCGAGCGGCGCCACCCGACCGGAATGAGCCACCTCCTGGCCGTAGATGCGCGCGCCGCGTACTGCGTCGTCAAGGACGAAGTGCGGTGCGTGGAGCTCGTGTCGGGGAAGGTGAGGTGGCGCAGGCCGGCTCCGCTGGACGAGTTCTCCGGGACGCGCGGAATCTCCGCGACCGCCGCGGGCGGACTGCTGGTGCTCGCCACTGCGAAGGACGCGGCGATCGCCCTCGACGGCCGTACGGGCGAGAAGGTGTGGAGCAGGCCCGGCGGAAGCACCGGCGCAGGGGCGCCGCCCGTGGCGGTGGGCGGCGAGGTCTACATCGGCGGGCAGTCGCTGAGCGCCGTACGGCTGCGGGACGGGGTGGAGCAGTGGTCGGTGCCGGCGGACGTCAACGGGGGCTGGAGCGCACCGGCCGTCCAGGGCGAGGCCGTCTACGCCTCCGTCGGGCCCGAAGTCCGGTGCCGCAGGCGGCGCGACGGGCGGGAGGTGTGGCGGCGGGAGATCGACGGCGGGGTGTTCGCGGGCGACAGGCCCGTGGCGGAGGGCAATACCGTCTGGGTGGCTCTGAAGGAGAACAAGGGGGTTGCGGCGCTGGACACGCGGACGGGGCGTGCGGCATGGGTCCACCGGCCGAAGGGCGGCGGTAGCCGGCGCATGACGGGCGCGGGGAACCGCGTGTTCCTGCTGACGGAGGGGAAGTTGACGGCGATGCCCGTCATCTGACGGCCGCCGGCCGGTGCCCGTTCATCCGGCGGCCGGTGCCCGTCATCCGTCGGCCGCCGGCCGGAGGTCTCAGCCGCCGCTGCCCGAGCCCGTGGTGGCCAGCGCCTTCGAAAGCTGCTCGGCGACCTCGTGCATCAGCGGTACGAACTTGTCCGTGGCCGCCTCCGTGACCCGGCCCGCCGGGCCGGAGATCGAAATGGCCGCCGCCGTGGGGGAGTCGGGCACCGAGACCGCGATGCAGCGCACCCCCAGCTCCTGCTCGTTGTCGTCCATCGCATAGCCGACTTCGCGGACGTGCTCCAGCGCCGCGAGGAAGCCCTCCGGCGTGGTGATCGTCCGCTCGGTCGCCGCGGGCATCCCCGTACGTTCGAGCACCGCGCGCACCTCGTCGGGCGAGCTGCCGGCGAGCAGCGCCTTGCCCACCCCGGTGGAGTGCGGCAGCACGCGCCGTCCGACCTCCGTGAACATCCGCATCGAGTGCCGCGAGGGCACCTGCGCCACGTAGACCACCTCGTCGCCGTCCAGCAGCGCCATGTTGGCGGTCTCGCCCGTCTCCTCGACCAGGCGCGCGAGATACGGGCGCGCCCAGGTGCCCAGCAGCCGCGAGGAGCTCTCGCCGAGGCGGATGAGGCGGGGGCCCAGCGCGTAGCGCCGGTTGGGGTGCTGTCGTACGTAGCCGCAGGCCACCAGAGTGCGCATCAGCCGGTGGATGGTGGGCAGGGGCAGCCCGCTGCTGCCGGACAGCTCGCTCAGCCCGACCTCTCCGCCCGCGTCGGCCATCCGCTCCAGCAGGTCGAAGGCGCGCTCCAGGGACTGGACGCCGCCCGACTGGCCCGTGGAGACCGTGGCGGCCGTGGAGGTGTGTGCGGCGGTGGCGGCGGATTCTCGCCGGTCGGACGACGGCACGTCGCGTTCCTTTCCTGCGGGTGGGCGCATGCTACCGGCACGGGATCACCGTCCCCTGTGGCCGCTCACCGTGCGGATCTTCGGGCAGAGCACCGCGGACGACCCGAGTCGGGTTTCTGCATGGCGGAATCATAGTTCCATTTTGCGGAATCCACCATGTGTGTGTCTTGACGGGGCAGTGATCTGCCAAGAAGATCTGGCATCAACAGATTGTTGAAGAGAAGGGGTGGTCCGGTGCCCGGCGTCCAACTCGTGCTGCGCTCGTCGCGCGTCGTCACACCCGAGGGTACGCGTGCCGCGTCGGTGAGCGTCGCGGACGGCCGGATCGTCCAGGTCGGTCCGCGGGACATGCCGGTGCCCGGCGGAGCACGGCTGGTGGACGCGGGCGACGACGTGGTGCTCCCGGGTCTCGTCGACACGCACGTCCACGTCAACGACCCCGGCCGCAGCGAGTGGGAGGGCTTCACGACCGCCACCCGCGCGGCCGCCGCGGGCGGCATCACCACGCTTCTCGACATGCCGCTCAACTCCCTGCCGCCGACCACCACCGTCGCCCACCTGCGTACGAAGCAGGACAGCGCACGCGGACAGGCCCACATCGACACCGGATTCTGGGGCGGCGCGATCCCCGGCAACGTGGCGGACCTGCGCCCGCTCCACGACGCCGGAGTGTTCGGCTTCAAGTGCTTCCTCTCGCCCTCCGGCGTGGAGGAGTTCCCCGAACTCGGCCCGGCCGGGCTGGAGTCGGCGCTCACGGAGATCGCGGGATTCGGCGGGCTGCTCATCGTCCACGCCGAGGACCCCTCGCACTTGACCGCCGCACCGCAGAAGGGCGGCCCCGCCTACGCGGACTTCCTCGCCTCCCGCCCGCGCGCCGCGGAGAACGACGCGATCGACCGTCTCATCGCACTGGCCCGCAAGCTGGACGCACGCGTGCACGTGCTGCATCTCTCCTCGGCCGACGCACTGCCGGCCATCGCACGGGCCCGCCGGGAAGGCGTGGCGCTCACCGTCGAGACCTGCCCCCACTTCCTCACCCTCTCGGCCGAGGAAGTCCCGGACGGCGCAACGGAGTTCAAGTGCTGTCCGCCCATCCGCGAGCGCGCCAACCAGGACGCCCTCTGGCAGGGCCTGGCCGAAGGCACCGTGGACTGCGTGGTCTCCGACCACTCGCCCTGCACCGCCGAACTCAAGGACGGCGACTTCGGCACGGCTTGGGGCGGCATCTCCTCGCTCCAGCTCGGCCTGCCGGCGGTGTGGACCGCAGCCCGGAAGCGGGGCCACTCCCTCGACGACGTCGTGCGCTGGATGTCCTCGGGGCCGGCCGGGCTCGCCGGGCTCGGCGGACGCAAGGGGGCGATCGCACCCGGACACGATGCGGACTTCGCCGTCCTCGCCCCCGAGGAGACGTTCACCGTCGACCCCGCGCGGCTCCATCACCGCAACCCCGTCACCGCATACGCGGGCCGCACGCTGCACGGCGTCGTACGCGCCACCTGGCTGCGCGGGCAGCGGATCACCGAGGCCGGAGACGCCGGCCGCGTCCTCCGGCAGACCGGACGACTGATCGAGAGGCCCACCGAATGACAGGCATGACAGCAGCACAGCACGTCGCGCGCTTCACCGGTGCCGCGAGCCCGTACGCGGGCGGCGACCCGTACGCCGACTACCGCACCGCCGAACTCCCCTTCACCCACCTCGCCGACCTCGCCGACCGCCGCCTCGGTGCCGGCGTGATCGCCGCCAACGACGAGTTCTTCGCCGAGCGCGAGAACCTGCTGAAGACGGGGCGCGCCGAATTCGACCCCGAACGCTTCGGCCACAAGGGCAAGATCATGGACGGCTGGGAGACGCGGCGCCGGCGCGGCACCGGCCCAGGGCACCCGCACCCGTCCGCGGACGACCACGACTGGGCCCTGGTCCGGCTGGGAGCCCCCGGCGTCGTGCACGGCATCGTCGTCGACACCGCGCACTTCCGCGGCAACCACCCGCGGGCGGTCTCCGTGGAGGCGGCCTGCGTGCCCGGTGCGCCCTCGCCCGGGGAACTGCTCGCGGACGGCACCGAGTGGACCGTCCTCGTCCCCGAGACCGCCGTCGGCGGTCACGCCGCCAACGGCTTCACCGTCGACGACGCCCGCCGCTTCACGCATCTGCGCCTCAACCAGCACCCCGACGGCGGCGTCGCACGGCTGCGCGTGTACGGCGAAGTCGTCCCCGATCCCGGGTGGCTCACGGCCCTGGGCACCTTCGACCTCGTCGCACTGGAGAACGGCGGCGCGGTGCAGGACGCCTCCGACCGCTTCTACTCGGCGCCGGGCAACACGATCCTGCCCGACCGTTCACGGCAGATGGACGACGGCTGGGAGACCCGCCGCCGCCGCGACACCGGCAACGACTGGATCCGCTACGCGCTGACGGCCCAGGCGGAGGTCCGCGCCGTCGAGATCGACACCGGCTTCCTGAAGGGCAACGCCGCGGGCTGGGCCGCACTCGTGGCCAAGGACGGCGAGGACGGCGAATGGCGTGAGCTGCTGCCGCGCACCGCAATCCAGCCGGACACCGTGCACCGATTCGTGCTGCCCGCCGGCGCCGCGCCCGTCACCCACGTACGGCTGGACATCTTCCCCGACGGAGGTATCGCCCGGCTCCGGCTGTACGGGTCTCTCACCGCCCAGGGCGCGCGCGACCTCGAAGAACACCACGGGCGCAACTCTTCCGGGGCGTGAACGCCCGTCCCCCGACCGCTCAGCCCGAGCCGGGGGGTGGCGCGTCGATGCCGGTGGTCGACGGCTCTGACGGGCCGTCCCCCGCCAGCGCGGAGAGCAGCGCCGCATCACCCTCGGTGATCCGGCGGGCGACGTCGGACAGTCGCTCGTGGTGAGTCCGTGCGTGATCCCGGATCACCGTGAATGCCTCATCCAACGGCACCCTCAGCCGCACCGACAGCACGCCTTTGGCCTGCTCGATCGTCACTCTGCTGGTCAGGGCGTTCTGCAGCTGGCCGGCGAGGATCTCACCCTCGCGGAGACTGCGCTGGGACAGGATGCTGATGGTGGAGATGTCCGCAAGGGCCTGCCCGACGTGAACGTCCGCGTCGGGCAGCGTGCGGGGCTCACCGTGGAAGAGGTTCAGGACGCCGATGACGTCGCCGCGCAGACGCAGTGGGAGTGCGTGGAGCGAGGCGAAGCCGGCCTCGCGCGCGGCCTCGTTGAGGCGCGGCCAGCGCGGGTTGTCGAGTTCGGCGTTGATCAGTGGTTGGCCACTGCGGAAGCAGTCCACGCTGGGGCCGGCCTCGGTCTGCGACTCGAAGAGATCGAGGAGCCGGGCGTGCTCCGAGGAGGCCGCAGCCGACCGCAGCCGGCCGTGCTGGTCGCCGAGCATGATTCCGGCGGCCTGCACGTCGAGCAGTTCCACACAGCGATGGGCCAGGGTGTGCAGGAAGTCTATGACGTCGAAGTCGTCGACGAGAGTGTCAGCCAACTCCACGAACACCGCGACCAGTTGTTGTTCACGCATCGTGCGTCTTCCTCCAGTCGGGCGCCCGCCGCCGAGCGGCAAGGCTGTCTTTCCAGGTTGGCATGCGCGGGTCGGTTCGTCATAGGCAGTCGGTGAAGTCCAGGCGGTGCGCCACGACGTCAGCGGCGACCTCGTCGATGGGCCGGTTGCTGCCGAAGGCGTGGCCCCGCAAGCGGAGCAGCGCCTCGGCCAGGCTGATGCCCAATTGTGCGGCAATGATCCCGGTGGCCTGGTGCACCGCGGTACGCAGGACGACGAACTCGCCGTGCAGGGACAGCCGCAGCAGACGTGCGGTCAGCGTATCGGCGAGGACGAGCACGTCACCGATCTGGCTGGTGCTCATCACACCCGGCGTATCGCGGTGCAGTTCCAGTACGCCGAGACCGATCGCACCGATCCGCAGCGGGAACGCGAACAGTGCGCGCACCCCGAGTTCGCCGGCAGCGCCGGCGAAGGCCGACCAGCGTGTGATCGGCGAATCGGCCAGGTCCGGTTCGAGCACCAGGACGCCGTGCCGGGCTGCGTCGACGGATGGGCCCTCTCCCAGCGTCAACTGGAGGTTTCCCAAAGCGGTGTTGGTGGCCCCGGTGGACCAGATGCTGTCGGCGGTCCCCGCCGCGGTGGTCAGAACCGCGCCAAGCCCGCTGACGCCCACCAGGTTTGCTGCCTCGCCACCGAGCGCCTCGGTCAGGTCGCCGTTCGAGGCGATCCGCGCCAAGACTGCCGCCATGCGCTCACTGACCACTGTCGCTCGTCTCTTTGCCCACTTCCTGGTGAGCGTCGTCCCGGGCCTCCGATGTCCGGGGCCCGCCGTGGGCGGGCCGGGGAACATCCTGTGCGAGGCGGTTCTCATTCGGTGCGGGCTTGCCGTGCTGTGCGCCGGGCACCGTGACCGTCGGTCGGCGGCAGGACGGTCCGGTGCGCCTGGTCCAGCTTAGACTTCCCGCACTGCCCGGGGCAGTCCGGTACCGGAGATGAAGGCAGATAATGCGGAAAAAGGCAAGAGTGCACGACTCAGGCCGTACCCTGCGGGAGCCCGGCGACCGGCACTTCAGACCGGCCGGACGGCGGCACCCCCGCTGACCTGGCTCCGAGGGGCCGGCAGGAGCGGACGGGACGTGAACACCCGGGAAAAATCCTCCACTTGGCGTTGACATGTCATCTACGCGCGTCAGCATGGATGCATGAGATTCCCCCCACGAATCGCGCGCGTAAGCGCCCTCAGTGCCCTGTCCCTCACCCTCCTCGTCGGCGGTCCGGCCGCCATCGCGCAGGCGACCGCGGACGCCCCGAAGGCCTCGGCCCCGGCGGCGGTCGCACCCGCGGACGTCGGTGAGATCTGCGAGTCGAAGCTGCCGAAGGAGGCACACGAGACCCTCGACCTCATCGACAAGGGCGGCCCCTACCCGTACCCGCAGGACGGAACCGTCTTCCAGAACCGCGAAGGCATCCTCCCTGACCAGAACGAGGGCTACTACCACGAGTACACCGTGGAGACGCCCGGCTCCGACGACCGCGGGGCCAAGCGCATCGTGACCGGTGAGGAGAAGCAGGAGGACTACTTCACCGAGGACCACTACGAGTCGTTCGACAAGGTCGACTTCAGCTGCTGACGCGTGTCGGCAGCACCGGTCTCCGGCTGCCGGCCGACCGGCAGCCGTAGACCGCAGGCCGGTCAGCCTGTGGGCGCCCCGGGCCAGTTGAAGGTCGCGACGGCGCCCGCCGGCAGCTCGTACGCCAGCGAGCGACCGGCCTCGGTGACGGAGAACTTCCGAGCCGAACCCGCGGAGTTGAGGACGACGGCCGCCCGTGAGCCGTCCGGGTTCTCGAAGACCACGTCCTCGACTCCGCCCGGCTGCTGCGTGGTCGAGCCGACGCGGTGGGCGCCGCGCTCCACGAACTCGGAGATGTGGCCGAGCGTGTAGAGCCGGCGGCGGGGCAGCGGTGGCCGTGACGGCCGGCCCGCTACGCCGCGCGCCGTGCGCGGCGCCGGTGCCTGCGGACGAAGTCCGCGTACCGGTGGCCGCTGCCCTTGATCGTCCGCCGCTGTGTCGAGTAGTCGACGTGGACGAGTCCGAAGCGCTTGTCGTAGCCGTAGGCCCACTCGAAGTTGTCCATCAGCGACCAGGCGAAGTAGCCGGCCAGCGGCACGCCCTGTTCGACGGCGTCCACGCACGCCGCGAGATGCTCGTCCAGGTAGCGGACGCGTTCCGGGTCGTCGACCTGGCCGTCCGGGCCCACCACGTCCGGGTAGGCCGAGCCGTTCTCGGTGACGTACAGGCAGCGGGCTCCGTAGTCCTCGGTCATCCGCACCAGCGTCTTGGTCAGGCCCGGCGGGTGCACCTCCCAGTCCATGTGGGTGCGCCGGGCGCCGGCCGGTACGACGGGACGGGCGTGGGGCAGCGGGCCGCCGGGGTTGTCGGCGACGAGGGCGCGGAAGTAGTAGTTCAGGCCGAGCCAGTCCAGCGGTTCGGCGATGGTCGTCAGGTCGCCGGGCTGCTCGGGGAGTTCGACCCCGTACAGCTCCAGCATGTCCTGCGGATAGCCCCGGCCGTGCAACGGGTCCATCCACCAGCGGTTGGCGTGCCCGTCGGCGCGCCGCGCGGCTGCTACGTCGGCCTCCTTGGCGGACGCCGGCTCGCAGTGGGTGAGGTTGTTGACGATGCCCACCTGCGCGCCCGCGGACGCCGCCCGGATCGCCTGCACCGCGAGGCCGTGCCCCAGGTGCAGGTGGTACGAGGCGCGCACCGCGGCCCCGATGTCCCGCAGCCCGGGTGCCATCTGGCCCTCCAGGTGGCCGATCCAGGCCGAGCACAGCGGCTCGTTGAGCGTTGCCCAGTGCGTCACGCGGTCACCGAGCCGTCCGGCCACCACCGAGGCGTACGCGGCGAAGTGCTCCGCCGTCTCCCGCGCGGGCCAGCCGCCGCGGTCCTGGAGCGCCTGCGGCAGGTCCCAGTGGTAGAGCGTGGGGAAGGGCGTGATGCCCTCTTCCAGCAGGGCGTCGGTGAGCCGGTCGTAGAAGGCCAGTCCGGCCTCGTTGGTCTTCCCGCTGCCGTCGGGCACCACGCGGGGCCACGCGATGGAGAACCGGTAGGAGTCCACGCCCAGTTGCTTCATCAGCGCGATGTCCTCGCGCCAGCGGTGGTAGTGGTCGCAGGCCACGTCGCCGTTGTCGCCGTTCGCGACCGCGCCGGGCACCCGGCAGAAGGTGTCCCAGATTGACGGGCCGCGGCCGTCCTCGGCGGCGGCGCCCTCGATCTGGTACGAGGCGGTGGCCACGCCCCAGCGGAAATCGGCGGGCAGCGCCAGCGGTGACGCCGCGGGGGCGGGGGAGGCTTCGGTCACTTCGGACACGGACTTCCTTTCGTACGTAACGAGCCGGAACGGGGCGAACAGGCTTGCTGCGGGCGGGAGTCGGGGCAGGCGGAGCCGGCGGCAGGCGTGACGGCCCGGCGGCACGGCGGAGGGACCGTGCCGTCACGGCGGCCCGGCGGCCGGGCCGGTGGGTCAGGGCCGGTGGGTCGGGGCCGGTGAGCCGGGCGTCCCGGCGGCCGGGCCGGGCCGGTCAGTCGGGGTTCACTTGACCGCCCCCGCGGTGAGACCGGTGACGAGATAGCGCTGCAGCAGCAGGAACCCGGCGACGATCGGCACGCTCGCGACGAGCGAGGCGGCCATGACCTGGTTCCAGTAGACCTGGGTCTGCGTGGCGTAGCCCTGCAGCCCGATGGCGAGGGTGCGGGTGGTCTCGTTCGTCATGACGGACGCGAAGAGCACCTCGCCCCACGCCGTCATGAACGAGTACACGGCGACGGCGACGATGCCCGGCACCGCCGCCGGCACCACGACGCGCACCAGCGCGCCGAGCGGTCCGCAGCCGTCGGTGAGGGCCGCCTCGTCCAGGTCGCGCGGGATGGAGTCGAAGTAGCCGATCAGCATCCAGATGGAGAAGGGCAGCGTGAAGGTGAGGTAGGTGACGATGAGCGCGCCGCGCGAGCCGTACAGCGCGATGCCCGTCGCGTTGCCGAGGTTGACGAAGATGAGGAACAGCGGCAGCAGGAAGAGGATGCCGGGGAACATCTGCGTCGAGAGGATCGTGACCGTGAACAGGCGCTTGCCGCGGAAGCGGTAGCGGCTGACGGCGTAGGCCGCGAAGGTGGCGATGACCACCGAGCAGCCGGTCGCCGCGCCCGCCACGATCAGCGAGTTGAGGAAGTAGTCCGCCAGCGGCACCGTGCTCCAGATGTCCACGTACGGACTGATCGTAAGCCTGCTCGGTATCCACCGGAAGCGGTCCGAGACGTCCTGCAGCGGCTTGAGCGAACTGCTCACCATCACCAGCAGCGGCGTCGCCGCGAAGAGCGTGAGCAGGGTGAGGACGATGCGCCGCGTCCAGATGAACGACCGGGGCGGTGCGGTGGGGGAGACCCGGCGCGGGCCCTTCCGCCCTCCCGCACCCGAAGTCAGCCCCGCCAGGGGCCCGTCGGGCCTCCGTGACGTGCCGCCCGCGGTGCCCTCGCCCGCCGTGGCGCCCGCCGTGCCGCCCGCCGCACGGTCCGCGGTTCCGCCCGCGGCGGCGGTTGCCGTCGCCTCAGACATCACGTTTCCTCCCCGCACCGGTCACCAGCAGATAGCCGCCCGTCACCAGCAGCAGGAAGAGCAGCAGCAGTACGGACATGGCCGAACCGGAGCCGAAGTCCCAGGTGACGAACGACGCTTGGTAGATGTGGATCGAGATCAGGTCAGCCGCCTCGGGTGCCGATTTGCCGAAGAGGATGTACGGCACGTTGAAGTCGTTGAACGTCCACAGGAACAGCACCAGCACCAGCACCTGGTTGACGGGGCGCAGCGAGGGCAGCGTGATGCGGCGGATCTGCTGCCGCATGCCCGCGCCGTCGACGTGCGCGGCCTCGTACAGCTCCTTGGGGATGTTCTGCAGCGCGGCCATCAGGATGAGGAACGCGAACGGCCAGGTCCGCCACACCGCGACCACGACCAGAGCGGCGAAGCTGTTGTCGCCGATGAGCCAGAAGGGTTCGGAGTCGGTGAGCCCCAACTGGTCGTGAATGACGTGGTTGACCATGCCGCCGTCGCGCTGGAGCAGGAAGGACCAGGTGATGACGGCGGTGTAGACGGGCAGCGCGTAGGGCGTCAGGAACAGCGCCCGCAGCACGGCCCGTCCCCGGAAGGACTCCTGCATCAGGATCGCCGCCGTCACTCCCAGCAGCCAGGCCAGTGAGACGGCCAGCACCGTGAATGCGCAGGTGACGAAGAACGAGTGCAACAGGGCCTCGCCGACAGGGGCGTTGACGTCGACGGCGATGCGGAAGTTGTCGGCGCCGGTCCACGGCGCCGCGTTCCAGTCTCGTATGTACTGCTGCGTCAGCTCCTTGAAGCTCATCACCACGCCGACGGCCATCGGGCCGAGGTGGATGAGGATCTCCAGGACGAGCGCGGGCAGCAGCAGGAGATACGGCAGTCCGGCCCGGCGCAGGCGGTCGGGGAGGATACGCCTGCGCCGGGGGAGTGGGGGATCGCTGTCTGCCTGGCCGGCCGTGCGGTCCGGACGGGACGTGCCGGGTGGGGGGCTGGGAGTCTTCATCGCCCGTCTTACTTCCGCATCTGCTGCTGGGCGGCGGACAGTTCCTTCGCGACCGATTCGGTGGTCACCTTCCGTCCTGCCGCGGCGTCCGCGAAGAGGTCCTTGGTGGCGTTGCCGACGAGCGTCTCGAACTTCGACTCGTCCTTCACCTGCGGAAGCGGGGCGGATGAGGTGGTGAGCACCTCACGGAGCACCTTCAAGTCCGGTGTGTCGAAGGCCTTGTCGCCCTGTGCCGCCTTCACCGGAGGAATCGATCCGTAGGCCGCGTTGAGGGTGCGCTGCTCCTCGTCCGACGTCATGAACTTCGCGAACTTCATCGCGCCGTCGATGTTGTCGCTGTTCTTGAAGACGGCCAGGTTGATGCCCGCGACCATCGACCGGGTGCCCTTCTCGCCCGAGCCGGGGTTCTGCACGGGGATCGGTGCGACGCCGTACTCGTCGGGCTTCATGCCGTTGGACTTCAGAGCGGTCCCCGCCGCCTGCCACAGCAGCATGCCCGCCTTGCCCTTCGCGAAGTCCCGTACGGACTCGCGCTTGGCGAACTCGGCGTTGCCGGGCGACGCGATCTTCTCGTTGGCCAGCAGATCGACGTACTGCTTGACGGCGTCGACGGCGCCGGGCGAGTCGAACGTCGGCTTGCCGGAGGCGTCGAAGAAGTCGGCACCGTGCTGCTTGCCGAGGATGAAGGCGTGGTGGGAGTTCTCGACCGGGTCGCCGCCCTCGAGGGCGATGCCGTGCTTGCCGTCGCCGGTGAGCTTCTTGCCGTCCTTGACCAGCTCGTCCCAGGTCTCGGGCGGTCCGTCGATGCCCGCGTCCTTGAACATCTTCTTGTTGTAGTAGAGCCCGTAGGCGAGCGAGTAGATCGGCAGGGCCGCCGGGTCCTTGTCCGGGGCGCCGGCCGCCGCCAGCGCGGAGGGTGTGAAGCGCTTCGCTCCGCCGACCTTCGCCATGTGCTCGTCGTCCCAGGGGAGCAGTGCGCCGGTCGCCTGGAGCGAGGCGGACCAGGTGTTGCCGATGTTCAGCACGTCGGGGCCCTGGCCCGAGGACGTGGCGGCAAGGATGCGGTCCAGCAGGCTGCTCCACGGGATGACTTCGAGCTTGACCTTGATCCCGGTCTTCTTCTCGAACCGCTTCAGCTCCGGGGCGAGCACCCGCTTGTCGTGCGCGACGCTGGTGCCCTGGTTGCTGGCCCAGTAGGTGAGCTCCTTCGGCTTTTCGTTGCTGCCCTCGCCGTCGGTCGTGGTGCCGCCGCCGCAGCCGGCTGTGACGGCTGTGAGTGCGGCGGCGAGTGTGACGGCGGCGGCGTTGCGTGCCCGGCTTCTGCGCATGGCTGACGGCCCCTCCCCGAGGCGGCTGTGTTCGGACCCTGAATGGTCCGAACCATTAATTTCACGCCGTGAGTTAAGTAGTGAGAGAAGGGGGCGTCAAGAGTTCTGACAGAGGTACGTTTGGCAGGGGAGGGCAGCTGATGGGCGGATACGACAGGCGAACTGTGCGCGACCTGCGGCGGAGCAACCGCGCGGCCGTGCTGCGCCGGCTGTATTTCGAAGGCCCGCTCAGCAGACAGGAGTTGGGCCCGGCGACGGGGCTCAGTTCCGGGTCGATAAGCAATGTCGTCACCGAACTCCTCGCCGAGGGCGTCCTGGAGGAGGCCGGTTCCGTCGGCTCCGACGGCGGGCGCCCCCGTACGCTGCTGCGCGTCGCGGCGCACAGCGCCTGCCTCGTCGGCGTCGACGTCGGCGAAACGCGGGTGCGCGTCGAGCTGTTCGACCTGATGCTCACCGAAGTGGCCCGCAGCGAACAGCCGCTGCACGACGGCGGGCACGACGCGGCGCTCGTCGTCCAGCTCATCGAGAAGGGCCTCGCCTCGGTGCTCGCCCAAGTCGGAGCGTCCACCGGTCCGTTGCTGGGCGTGGGCGTCGGCGTCCCCGGCATCGTCGAGCGGCGGGCGCACGGGGGTGCGGTGGTGCACGGCCAGACCATCGGCTGGGACGCCGTCCCCCTGGAGGCCATGCTCCGCGAATCCGGCGGAATCACTCAGGACAGCGTCCTCGCCGAGGGGCGGCGCGCACCGCTCCACATCGACAACGGCGCGAAGACCCTCGGCCAGGCCGAGATGTGGTTCGGCGCCGGCCGCGGAGCCCGGGACGCCGTGATCGCGCTGATCGGTTCCGGGGTCGGCGCCTGCGTGGTCACCGGCGGCGAACCGTACGGCGGTGCCTCCAGCGGCGCGGGCGAGTGGGGCCACACCGTGCTCACCGTCGGGGGCCGCCGCTGCCGGTGCGGCGCCCGGGGCTGCCTGGAGGCGTACGTGGGAGCGGCCGCGGTGATCGACCGCTGGCGGGAGGCGGGCGGCGAGGCAGCCGGCGGCGACGAGGAGACGGCGCTCGCAGAACTGCTGGCCACGGCGCGCGGCGAGGGGGCGCCGGCGCGCCTGGCCGGCGAGGTGCTGGCGGAGACCGCCGAGTATCTCGGGGCGGGCATCGCAGACCTGGTCAACCTCTTCAACCCCGAGCGCATAGTGATCGGCGGCTGGGCCGGACTGTTGCTGGGCCCACAGCTGCTTCCTGCTGTGCGTGAGGCGACGGACGCGTACGCTCTCCGGTACCCGGCGGCCCGTACGGCCGTCGAACTGTGCAGGCTCGGCCCGGACGCGGTGACCGTCGGCGCTGCCACGCTGCCGCTTCGCCGCTTCCTCGACGCGGGAGGAAGTCCGCCCCCGGGGGTGGCATTGTCGGTGTGAACGGGTAACGTCTCCACAGAGAGTGATGCCATGGTGGCAGATGTGAGGAGACGTGTAGGGGGAAATGGGTGGTAAACGGACCGGAGGCCATCACATGCGGTGAGGCGATGCTGCTGATGCTCGCCGAGCCCGGCATGCCGCTGGACCGCGCGGTCTCCTTCCGCCGCTCCGTGGCAGGCGCCGAGTCCAACGTCGCGCAGGGCCTGGCCCGCCTCGGCCACTGGGCACGCTGGATCGGCCGCGTCGGCGACGACCCGGCCGGCGAGGCCGTGCTCCGCGAACTGCGCGCCGACGGAGTCGACGTCTCCGGCGCCGAGATGGACCCGCTGGCACCCACCGGCCTGCTGCTGCGCGACAGCCACGCACAGCGCGTGATCGACGTGCAGTACTACCGCGCGGGCTCCGCTGCCTCGCTTCTCTCTCCGGACCAGATCCGTCTGGAGATGCTGGAAGGCGCCCGGGTCGTGCACGTCTCGGGCATCACGCCCATGCTCTCGGAGTCGGCGGCACAGGCCACGTGGGCCCTGGTCGAGCGCGCACGCCAGGTCGGCGCCGCGGTCTCCTTCGATCCGAACGTACGGCGCAAGCTGGGCTCGGAGCACGAGTGGATCCGCACCGTGGGGCCACTGCTGCGCGAGGCGGACCTCGTCATCGCGGGGGAGGACGAGCTGGAACTGCTGCTGGGCGGCGGCGCCGAGGAGACGTCGAAGGCGTTGCTGACGATGGGCAGGGCCCGCACCGTCGTCGTCAAGCGCCGCGATCACTCCGCGTCGGCCCTCGGCCGCGACGGCGAGTGCACCCAGGAGCCCTTCCCCGTGCCCGTGTGCGACCCGGTGGGCGCGGGGGACGCGTTCGCGGCCGGCTGGCTCTCGGCCTGGCTGCGCGGCCGGAAGCCCGAAGAGGCCCTGGCCGAGGCGGCATGCGTCGCGGCCCTGGTCGTACAGGCGCCTGGCGACACCGACGGGCTGCCCACGGCCCACACCCGGGACCGGGCCCTGGCGGGCTTCCTCGAGGACTCCGACTCCGTACACCGCTGAGGGCGGTGCATCCCGTGGCACAGGCCGGGAACCAGAGGAAGCACCAAGCAGACCGAGCGCATCGCACTGGAGACGGGGAGCGGGAGAGAGGCGGCCCACGACGGGTGCTCGCCGTCCCCGGCCGGACGAGAAGAGAGGCGGCGACTGCCGTGTACCGATGGGAGATCACCCGGACCGCCCTTGAGCAGCGCGTCTTCGCCATCATCCGCAGCGACAGCTACGAGCGCGTCACGGCCGCGGCCGACACCCTGCTCGGCGCCGGCATCACCAGCCTGGAGATCTCGCTGACTTCGCCTCACGCCCTGGACGCGGTGGCCACGCTGCGGCGCGAGACCGACGAGGAGTGCGTCATCGGCGCCGGCACCGTCCTCGACGCGGCCTCCGCGCGCGCCGCGATCGACGCCGGCGCCCGCTTCCTCGTCTCGCCCGCCCTGGACGCCGATGTCATCCGTACCGGCCACCGCTACGGCGTGCCCGTCTTCCCCGGCGTCGCCACGCCCACCGAGATGGTGCAGGCGATGGAGTTGGGCGCCGACGCGCTGAAGCTCTTCCCCGCCTCCGGTCACGACCCGGGCTGGCTCAAGGACGTACGGGCGGCGCTTCCGCAGGCGCCGTTGCTGCCCACCGGAGGTGTCACCGTCAAGAACGCCCCGGAGTGGATCGCCGCCGGCGCCGTCGCGTGCGGCATGGGTTCGGCGCTCACGGAGGGGGACAGGGAGGCGGTCGCCAAGCGCGTCACGGCGCTGCTCCAGCGGCTGGAGGAGGCCGTTCCCTCCCCTTCACGCAGATCCAGACGCTGACCGCCCCGCGGTCCGCCCGCAGTCCGCATCGTCGCTGTCTTTCGTCGCCACCTTCTCGGGCGGCGGTCCGCGCGGTCTCCCGGTGTGGCGGTCCGCTCACCGCCGGCGGCCGCTGCGGCGCCGGCGGAAGCTTCTGCCGTAAGGGAGCCGCATGTTCCGCCTCACATGCCTCCGGAACCCCCACCTCAACGGCACATGATGAATCTAGTCTGTCCGCAATGAAAATCAGGGAGTGCCGGGAAGAGGACGTGGCATTGCTCGACGAGCACATGCCTTCCCCCGGTGCTGCCTGCGACCACGCCTCCCGCTTCGTACGGCACCGCGGGGGCGGCAGCACCCTCCTCGTCGCATGGCGCGGCGAACTGCCCGTCGGCAGCTGCGAGATCCTCTGGGAGGGCTGCCAGGCACCGGAGGTGCGAGCCGTGCACCCCGAGTGCTCCGAGATCAGCGGCCTCGGCCTCTGGCCGGAGACGCTCCGCTCCCAGAGCCTGGGCACCGCCCTCATCCGAGCCGCCGAGCAACTCGTCCTCGCGCGGGGGCGCTTCAGCGTCGGCGTGGGCGTCGAGAAGAACAACCCGCGCACCGAGGACCTCTACAAGCGCCTCGGCTACCGCCCCTCGACTCCGTATCTCGACTGCGGCTCGTACGAGGACGGCGCGGGTCTCATCCATCGCGTCGCGGACGCGTGCACGTTCATGGTGAAGGACCTGGACCCGGCGGACGCGGTGCAGACGGCCCAACTGCGGTAGGCGCAAGGGTGGTTGCCGGGAGGCGGTGCCTCGCGGGGTGACGCGCGCCGGAGCACGGCCGCCGGAATACCCCGGGGGTGGCGGAGAGCGACGAAATTCTTCTGACTGCAAACTGTTGACAGTTGTCAGTCGGCAGGGTCAGTCTGCTGCCAGCGCAGGAGACGACACGGTCGTCCGCAGGGCCGGCACTCGCCGGATTCCGTGCGAACGGTGGCCGCGTCCCAGGTCCGCGACCCGGCAGCGACGCCGGGGTGCAGGTCGCGGCTGTTGCGTCCGAGAAGCCGGCCGCCGGCTTTCCCCGCCCGGGCGCAGACATCGGCTGCCGTCGGCCCGTTGGCCGCGGCAGCACACCAAGTCCGGATCGCCAGGAGGGTGATCATGACCGACACCGCTCAGTCGGCGGGGCCCACGCGGAAGATCTCACCGCGCGTGATCGCGGCCGGCGCCATCGGTTCCGTCGTCGAGTACTTCGATTTCGCGGTCTACGGATACGTCGCCACCATCCTGGCGACGCACTTCTTCGTCAGCGGCGACTCCCAGGCCGCACTGCTCGCGACCCTGGCGACCTTCGCGCTCGCCTTCGTTCTGCGGCCGGTCGGAGGGATCGTCTTCGGGCACTTCGGTGACCGCTTCGGGCGCAAGAACGCCCTCGCCGCCACCGTCGTGCTGATGGCCGCCGCGTCCGGCCTGATCGGCGTGCTGCCCACCTATGCGGCGATGGGCGTGGGGGCCACGGCGCTTCTCGTACTGGCCCGGTGCGCGCAGGGCATCGCCGCGGGAGGCGAACTGGGCGGCGCCGCCTCCTTCGTGGCGGAGCACTCGCCCGACGCCCGGCGCGGTCTGTACTGCTCCACCACACAGACCGGAGCGCTGGCGGGGGCGCTCGCGGCAGCCCTGACCGTCTCCCTCCTGACCACGACCCTGGGCGCGGCCGCGATGTCCGACTGGGGCTGGCGGCTTCCCTTCCTCCTCGCCATCCCGCTCGGCCTCGTGGGTCTGTGGATACGGTCGCGGCTCTCGGACACTCCTCACTTCCAACAGGTCGCCGAGCAGGGGGAGAAGGTCCGGGCTCCCGTCGTGGAGACGTTCCGGGCACACGCGGGCAGCCTGGCCCGCTGCGTGGGTCTGTCCATCCTGCTGTTCTCCGCGTACTACGTCTTCTACGTCTACGTGAGCATCCACCTGCAGAAGGTCGTGGGTCTCTCCGCGGACCTGGCCTTCTGGTCCACGACGGCGACGCTCGCCGTCTCCACGCTGCTCATGCCGTTCTTCGGCGCCCTCACCGACCGCGTGGGCCGCAAGCCGGTGTTCATCGGCGCGTCCCTCGCGGGACTGCTGCTGCCCGTCCCGGGGTTCATGCTCTTCGACGCGGGCAGCGGCTGGGCCGTCGTCTCCCATGTGCTGCTCGGCCTGATCGACGCCGCACTCATGGGCGCGGCGTTCTCCACGTTCGCCGAACTCTTCCCCACCCGGGTCCGCTACACCGGTATCGCCCTGGGGTTCAACATCGGCAGTGCCGTCGCGGGCGGAACCGCGCCGTACATCTGCACCTGGCTGGTCGACGTCACCGGCTCGTCCGTGGCGCCCGCCGGGTTCGTCATGGGGACGGCGCTGATCACGCTGGTGACGGCGTTCACTCTCCGGGAGACTTCCGGGACCCGACTGCGCGATGTCTGAGGAGACATGATGTCCGAACCCGGGAGCCGGGCGCTGCCGAGGAACAACACCTTCTCGCAGGCGACCGAGGCCGTACTGCGCGAGATGGTGCTCGACGGCACGATCGCCCCAGGGGACCGGCTCAACGAGGTGGCGATCGCGGCGCAGCTCGGCATAAGCCGCGGCCCGCTGCGGGAAGCGATCCAACGCCTCAGCAGCGAGGGGCTGTTGACGGTGATCAGCCACCGGGGCGCCTTCGTCAGGACGTTCTCCCGGCAGGACATCGTCGAACTGTACGAACTGCGCGGCGCGCTGGAGCTGCACGCTGTGCGCCTCGCATGCGAGCGCGCCACCGACGAGGATCTGGACGATCTGGACAGCATGCTCTCGGACACCGAGAGCCGCATCCGGGAGTCGGACGGGCACGCCTACCCGCAGGAACTGGACTTCCATCTCCGGCTGGTGCTGCTGGCCGGCAATCAGGCGCTGATGCGGGCCGCCCAGGACGCACAGCGCCAGCTCGCGCTCGCCAGGTCGATGTCGGCGAAGCGGCCGATGCGGGCCAGGGCCGCCGTCGTCGAACACGCCGACCTCGTCGCGGTGTTGCGCAGCCGGGACGCGGGAGAGGCCACCCGGATGATGGAGCGTCACCTGGACCGCTCGATGCACAGCGCGCTGTCCGTACTGGGGCTGCCGCGGAACGGTGACGACGAAGAACCCGGCACAGCACCGGCCACAGCACCCGGCACAGCACCGGGCACGGCACCCGGATCGGAGTGAGGAGCACATGAGGACGACCACGAGACTCCGGGAGCTGATCGGGCGCGAAGGCAGGCCGCTGGTGCTGCCGGGAGCGCCGAACGCCCTCACCGCGAGGGTCGTCGAGGAGTCGGGCTTCGAGGCCGTCTACGTGTCGGGCGCCGGGGTGAGCAACACCTACCTTGGAATGCCCGACCTGGGCCTGCTCGGCATGAGTGAACTCGCCGCCCACGTCGCGGCGATGGCCGACGCCGTCTCGCTCCCGCTCGTCGTGGACGCCGACACCGGTTTCGGCAACTCGCTCAACGTCCAGCGCACGGTACGGGCGCTGGAGCGTGCCGGAGCGGCGGGAATCCAGATCGAGGACCAGGTGAGCCCGAAGAAGTGCGGCCACTTCGCGGACAAGGAGATCATCGGCACCGGTGAGATGGCCGGCAAGATCCGCGCCGCCGTCGACGCCCGTGCCGACGACGACCTCGTGGTGATCGCCCGTACCGACGCCCGTGCGGTGGAGGGCATCGACGCCGCCTGCGAGCGCGCGGCCGCCTTCAGCGAGGCGGGCGCGGACGTCCTGTTCGTCGAAGCACCCACGAGCAGGCAGGAGATGGCCCACATCACCCGCACCGTGCCCGGCCGGCACATCGCCAACATGGTCGAGGGCGGCCTGACTCCGCTGCTGCCGACGGACGAGCTCGGGGAGCTGGGCTTCTCCGTGGCGCTGTACGCCAACGCGGCCATGCGGGGGGCCGTGACCGGAATGCGAGCCGTCCTGGGGCACCTGGCCAAGTACGGCGACACCCGCAACGCGCAGGACCTGATGATCGGTTGGGCGGACAGGCAGAGCCTCGTGAACAAGTCGCACTTCGACGAACTCGACCGGCGCTACGCCGCGGACGGCACCGCCCCGGACGGCACCGCCCCGGGGGAGGTGGACGGCCAGTGAGCGAGTACGACCTGCGGCTGCACGGAGGCAGGGTGTTCCTGCCGGACCTCGGCCCCACCGAGGCGGACCTGCTCGTCCACGACGGTCTGATCGCCGGCGTCGTCGGGCGCGACGCGCCCGCCGCCGCCCGCGAGACCGTGGATCTGCGCGGGTGCACCGTACTGCCCGGGGCCATCGACCCGCATGTGCACCTCGGCAGGGACATCCGTGTCCCGAAGGACCGTGACGACGCGGAGTTGGAGACCGCCTCCGCCGTAGCGGGCGGCGTCACCTCGATGCTCGTCTACCTGATGAGCGCCGACCCGTACGAGAAGGTGCACGAGGACGCGCGGGCCGTGATGGAGTCCGGCGCGCACACGGACTTCGGCTTCCACTTCGTGCTGGGCACGGACGAGCACGTCGCCTCCGTCCCGGCGTACGTACGCGAACTCGGTGTCTCCAGCTTCAAGTTCTTCATGAACTTCCGCGGGGACGAGGGCGCCTACCTCGGCATGCCGGGCAACGACGACGGCTTCATGTACGACCTGCTGGGCACCACCGCCGACGCCGGCGCGATGGTCAACCCCCACCCCGAGAACATCGAGATCGTCCGGCGGCTTCGCAAGGACCCGCCGGACGAGTCCAGGGGACCGCTGCACGCCTGGCACATGACGCGTCCCCCGGTGGTCGAGGCCGAGGCCGAGCAGCGTGTGGCGTATCTCGCGGCGGCCACCGGTGCGTCCGCGTACGCCGTGCACACCTCCAGCGCCGCCGGGCTGGAGGTGATGCGGCTTCAACGCAGCGCGTACCAGAACCTGTTCGTGGAGACCTGCACCCACTATCTGACCCTGACCACGTCCTCGCCGTGCGGGACGTACGGCAAGGTCAACCCGCCGCTGCGGCCGGAAGCCCACCTGGAGGCGCTCTGGCGGGGCGTCGCGGACGGCAGCGTGGACACCGTCGGCTCCGATCACAACGCGCGGCACCGCTCGTTCAAGGAGAAGGACATCTGGTCCGCCTCGGCCGGCTTCCCCGGCACCGGAGTGCTGCTGCCGCTCACCCTCGGGGAGGGGCTGCGGCGCGGCGTACCGCTGGAGCGGCTGGTGGAGGCGACCAGTACGCGCTCGGCGAAGCTGTTCGGCCTCTACCCGCGCAAGGGTGTCATCCGCGTCGGGTCCGACGCGGACCTGGCCGTCGTCGATCTGGACGGTACGACGGACATCTCCGCCGCCGGCCAGCACTCGGCGGCCGGCTATACGCCCTGGGAGGGCATCCGGGCACCGGTCCGCGTCGTACACACCTTGGTGCGCGGCCACTTCGCCGTCCGCGACGGCCGGGTATCCGGCACGCCCGGCGGTCGCTACCTGTCACGCATGCGCAGCGGCGCGAGCGCGCTGGCCGCCACGGAGAGGGAACAGGCCTGATGGGACACGAACACCCCTGGACCGTCGGCGGGGCCGGCGTCATCGACGGGACGACGCGAAGCCGCTACGAGCTGGCCGGGTTCGGCCGGCCCGCTGGTCTCGGCAAGCGTCCGGCCCTGCTGATCATCGACGTCCAGTACCGCACGACGGGCAGCCGCCCGCTCCCCTTCGAGGAGGCGACCGAGGAGTTCACCACGAGTTGCGGCAGCGTCGCCTGGGACGCGGTCCCGCGCATCGCGGAGCTGCTCGGCGAGTTCCGCGGGGCGGGCCTGCCCGTTCTCTACCCGCACGTCGCGCCGAAGCAGAGCTACGACGCAGGACGCCTCGGCGCGAAGGTGCCCGGAATCATGAACGTTCCCGAGCACGGCTACGAGTTCGTCGCGGACGTGGCGCCCGCGGAGGGAGACGTCCTGCTGCCCAAACGCCACCCGAGCGCGTTCTTCGGAACTCCCCTGACCAGCTACCTGGTCGAGGCCGGAGTGGACACCCTCGTGATCACCGGGTGCACCACCTCCGGGTGCGTGCGCTCCAGCGTCACCGACGCCTTCTCGCTCAACTTCCGCGTCGCCGTCCCCAGCGACGCCGTGTACGACCGCAGCCCGGTCGTACACGAGGTGAACCTCTTCGACATGGCGCAGAAGTACGCCGACGTGTCGACGACCGGCGAGCTGCTTCCGCGGCTGCGGGCACTGCGCACCGGGGAAGGCGACGGCGTGTGATGAGCGGGCGGGACGCCGACGTCGTCGTGGTCGGCGCCGGCGGCGGCGGCCTCACCGCGGCGCTCGCCGCGGCCGAACAGGGCGCAAGCGTGGCCCTGTTGGAGAAGTCCGCCCGTCCGGGCGGCAACACGTTCGTCAGCACCGGCTCGATCCCGGCGGCCGGCAGCCGCTACCAGCGGGTCGCCGGGATCGACGACAGCCCTGCACGGATGGTCGCGGACCTCTCCCGGCAGAGCGGCCCGCACGAGGCCGGGCATCTGCTCCGGCTGCTGGCCGGCCGTTCGGCGGACCTGGTGGAGTGGCTGGTCGAGTCCCACTCCGTCGACTTGCGGCTCATCACCGACTACAAGCACGTCGGGCACAGCGTCCCGCGCCTCCACGCACCGCCGGACCGGCGCGGCGCGTCTCTGACGCGGGACCTGCTCGCGGCCGTCCGGCGGCTGGGCGTGGACGTCGTCACGGGCAACCCGGTCGCGGGCCTGCTCACCGGCGAAGGCCGCGTCACCGGCGTCACCGTCGACGGGCCGCGGTCCGGGACGTACGAACTGCGCGCCGCCGCCGTCGTGCTGGCCTCCAACGGCTTCGGCAACAACAAGGAGATGATCGCCCGCTGGATCCCCGGGATCAGCGGTGCCCGCTACTCGGGCGCCGAGGGGTCCACGGGCGAGGCCATCGACTGGGCCGCAGCGCTGGGCGCGAGGCTGGTGAACATGGGCGCCTATCAGGGGTACGCGGCGCTCGCCCACCCCCACGGCTCCCTCGTCAGCTGGACAACCGTCGAGAAGGGCGGGCTCATGCTCTCGCCGGGCGGTGAACGCATGGGGGACGAGAGCGTCGGCTACTCCGGCTTCGCGCCCGTCGTCGCCGCGGCGGCCGGGCCCGACGGGGTCTCGCACGTCGTCTTCGACACCCGCATCCGGGATTACGTACGGGCGCACGAGCCGGAGTTCGCCGAACTCGTGGACGCGGGCGGCGTGCGCGAGGCACCCACCGCCGAGGCGCTCGCCGCCGTCGTCGGCTGCGGCACATCAGCCGTCGAACGGGCACTGCGCGACCAGCGGCATGCAGCCGCCACGGGCACCGCCGACTCCGTGGGACGCACCGGCTTCCCGATGGGAGCGCTCCGTGCCCCGTACTGCGCCGTCCGTTCCGTGCCCGCGATCTTCCACACCCAGGGCGGTGTCGACGTCGACGAGCGCGCCGCGGTCCGCACCACCGGCGGTGCCGTCGTCCCCGGTCTGTATGCGGTGGGCGGCGTCGCCGCGGGAATCTCCGGCGCTTCCGGGGCCCGCGGCTACTCGTCCGGGAACGGGCTGCTGAGCGCCGTCGGCCTCGGCCGCGTCGCGGGCACCGACGCGGCGCGCACGGCGGCGACTTGACCGACGGGTGGCCCGGTCGTACGGCGCCGGGTTCGTACGCCTCCCTGCCCGGGCACCTGCCCGGCGGAGCTACCCTCGACTCCGGTACCGCACCGTCGAGTGCCCCGGCGGGGCGAAGGGACCTCATGGCCACCTCGAAGTCCACCCCTGACGGATTGTTCGACGCCGCCCTCGACTCGTGGCGGGTGTGGCAGGAGAGCCCGTGGGGACGGTTGCGCTACACACTCGCCGAGTTCAACCTTCAGCGGCGGCTGGCGGCGCTCGGCCCCGGGCCGCTGCGGGTGCTGGATCTCGCCGGCGCCGACGGCGGTGACGCGATGCGGCTGCTGCGGCGCGGGCACAGCGTGACCGTCGTCGACTTCTCCCCGGGCATGCTCACCGCGGCGCGCGAACGCGCGAAGGACGAAGGCGCGGGCGACCGCCTGAGCACCGTCGAGGCGGACGTCTTCGACCTCCCCGAATCCGTGACCGGCCGCCGCTACGACGTCGTGCTGTGCCACAACCTCCTGCAGTACCTGGACGATCCGGCGCCCGCCCTGCGCACCGCGGTCCCGCTCGTACGCAGCGGCGGTGTCGTCTCCGTCATGGCGATCAACAGGCACTCCGCTCCCGTGCGCCTCGCCGTCCGCTCACTCGATCCGGCCGCCGCGCTCGACGCCCTGGACCGGCGGAAGTCGCGGGGCGTGACCTTCGAGGCCGAACTGACGCTCTACACGGCGGAGGAAGTCACCGCGCTCCTCGCCGAGTCGGGCTGCACGGACATCGAGCACTGCGGCATCCTCAGCGTGAACGACCAGATCGTCGACGACGCACGCAAGCACGACCCTGACTTCTTCGCGGCGCTGGAGGCCCTGGAGCTGGCGATGACGAACCGCCACCCGTACCCGCACACTGCGAAGATCTTCCAACTCCTCGCGCACGCCGCCTGAGGAGCGCTCCGTACCTCTGGAGAAGCCCGTCCGGTGCACGCCGGTTCGCGATTGAACGCGGCGGACGCGCGGGCAGTATCAACGGGGGTGTGCCGACGGTGGACACGTTGTCGCTGGTCTCCGCGGTCGTCTCGGTGACGGGCGCGGTGCTGACCTCGATGCTCGGCGGGATGTTCGAGTGGCGGCGCCGCCGATCCGACCGTGAGCTGGCGCGCCGCGACCAGATGCGCCGCTACCGGGAGCCGCTTCTTCAGGCCGCGGCGACCATGCAGGCGCGGCTGGGAAACGCCGTGAGGACGCTGAACGGTGAGCCGGTCACCCAGCTGGCGCTGGGCACGCCACGGCAGGAGGAGTACAACCGGTACGAGAGTCTCTACCGGGTCGCCGTGTACCAGGGGTCGACATGAACGAGGGCGACGTCGACGAAGGCGGCGTGGACGGGGACGAAGACGGGGAGGTGGACGGGGACGTGGACGGGGACGTGGACGGAGACGTGGACGAGACAGCGGAGCGGAACGCCCCGCGCGGAGGCTAGCGTTGGTGCCTGCCTGCCCGGAAACCCGGGCAGGCAGGCCGAGCAAGGAGCGCTTCGATGTCCGTTCGCCGCGTCGTACCCGACATCCAGTCGGACGCCATGGAGGAAAGCCGCGACTTCTACGGACTGCTCGGTCTCGAGGAGGTCATGAACCTGGGCTGGGTCGTGACGCTGGCGTCGCCGTCCAACCCGACGGCTCAAGTCATCCTCATGACAGAGGAGAAGACCGCGCCCGTCACACCCGACGTCAGCATCGAGGTGGACGACGTCGACGCGGTGTACGCGGCGCTGCGGGCACGCGGAGCGGAGATCGTGCACCCGCTGCAGGACGAGGAATGGGGCGTGCGCCGCTTCTTCGTCAGAGACCCGAACGGGCGCGTGGTCAACGTCGTGAGCCACAACTGACGCCGCATGGCCGCCCGGGTCAGGAATGGACGCCATCAGCGCTGACTCGTTCTGGGCCGGCAGGAATATCCCCGGGAATCGAAGAAGCCCTGAGGTGCCCTGGTTCATCGTGCTGTCGACGAGCCGGGCAAAGAGCAATTGCGGGTCGAGAGCTGAGCGTACCGATAGCGCCTCGACAGCGGCGGTCCACCGAAATGCGGCGCGAGGGGTGACAAGGAGATTCTGATCGTGCCGGCCGGGCCGAGGTCCCGCTCTCCCTCCCGGAAAACATTTCGCTCCCGCCGTGCCCGTCGGTGCAGATTCCTTTCCGGCGGTCCGGCAGGGCTTCATTACTTCCACCGCGAAGAACGCAGAGAGCCGTCCGTCGCTGCGATTCCGATATTCGGCGACGCCGTGATTCCGGGGTGCTGCGGGGACGGAGAACGTGTCCGGCGTGTGCCGGTCCGGATCGACTCGGGCGCCCGCCGTGCCCGTTCGTGCTGCTGAAGTGCCCGTTTGCTGCCCGATAGGGCGCACCCGTCGATCTGCCCTCTCGAACTGGGCAGTTCCCCCGAAGTGATAGGAGCGGCACTGTGCCGGGTCAACTCCGGACGGGTTCGCCGCCGCAGAAGACCGCCAGTGAGTCATGTGATCGTTTCCCCGAGCCCCGGTAAACTGAGACGTTGAAAAGGGGACTTCGGTGCGGCCTTCCGGGCGTTGATTTCGGCCAGGCTCTTGTCCAGCATCCTGGGATTCCCTGGAACGGCTTGGCGCACTGTGCCGCCGGGGGTAGTCTCCTCATAGGATCAGACCAGGAGGCGCTTTGGTTGCCGTTTCTCGCGCCGCGGTGCCCCCACCGTGGCGGTGTGGCCCAGTGTGGCCGTTTCCAAGAGCACTACCGGAATCTTCGGCCGGTTTCAGCTCCGTCATTCGGCGTCCTGTTGAGCAGGGTTCACCGTGTCTTTCCATTCGTTGAACAGTCGCGGTCGGAGGTCGAAATACTTCGCATACTCCTGCATGTGGCGTCTGCGGTGTCTGCCGGCCGCGCGTCGGTGGTGCCCGAGCGCGGCATTCCCCACAGCAGGGTGGCGCGGTAGCGCCCGTCTGCGGGCCCGGCCGCGGCGGGACCCGGTCGCACGGCGCACCTCACACAGCGCGCTCGGCGCGGACGCGGGCTGCGGTCGCATAGCTGGTCTCGTGATTCCGCCGGTGGCATTCCACGACGGTGCGGGCCATACGTGTCATAGAAGGGGGTTGCTGACATGCCTGTCGCCGATCGCTCGTCGGTGGCGCGTACATCGACCTTTACGCGGAGAGGAGGAACGGACCGTTTGTCCAGCTTGAGCAGCACAGACCCCGCAGGACCGGAAGAACCCGGGCACTCCTCAGCCGCGCGGTCCGGGTTACCGGTTCCCGTGGCCGTGCATGCCCCGGACCCCATCTCACGGGAGGGCGCCCTGAGTCAGCTCAGGCGGCACCCGCACATCGACCTGCGTGAGGAGCCCGGGCCGGGAACCGTGGCGCTGCTGGTCGACGACGTGCTCGACCGGGGCGCGCTCACGCGCCTGCGCCGGGCCGTGCGCGGAGAGGGAGCGCGAGCGGTTCTCGTGGTGGGGACGCTGCGGGAGGAGGAGTTCCGCAATGTCGTGGCGTGCGGGGTCGGCGCCGTCGTCTGGCGCCACGAGGCCACCCAGCACAGCCTGGTTCAGGCCGTGCTGGCGACCGCACGCGGTGACGGACACCTGCCGTCCGACCTCCTCGGCCGCCTGATCCGCCAGATGGGAACGCCGCCGTCCCACACCACCACCACCATCGACGGCCGGTCCGGCATCCCTGCTCCGGTACTCGGGGCCCGTGAGGTCGACGTCCTGCGCCTGATCGCCGAGGGTTTCGGCACCGCCGAGATCGCCGCCGACCTGTCCTATTCCGAACGCACGGTCAAGAACGTCGTCCACCGCCTCACCACCCGCCTCCACCTGCGCAATCGCGCACACGCGGTGGCTTACGCACTGCGCGAGGGATATATCTGAGGGGCGCGCGTGCGTGCCGGCGAACTCCTGTCCGCTGCCGGTGCCGCAACCCGAAGTCGACGACAGAGCAGGTGAGTTCGGGAGCGACGTGACGGCGACACCGGCGGTGCCGAGGGAGAGGCAAGGACCCGGCCACGGCGACGGTTGATGACCGTCGAGGGCGGGCGGTGGCCACACGTGCGCGGTCGGGTCCGGCCAACGACCCCTAGAACTCAAGGACGCGGGGGAGGGGCCGTGAACCTGGGCGCGTCAGCTGCCGGCCTCGACGGTACAGACCCCTACCCCCGTGTTCTCACAACTTCCGGCCGATGACGACGCCGTTGGCGGCCGGGGCGTCGAACGGGCGGATCTCGACGTCCGTGAAGCCCGCCTCCAGCAGCCAGGAGCGGTACTCGGCGCCGGTGTAGTTCCGGCCGAAGGTCTCCACCAGCATGGACAGGCTCATCAGGGTGGCGTCGAGTGGGCCGTCCTTGGTGTCGGCCACCAGGAGTTCGCTGATCAGCAGGCGCCCGCCGGGGGCCAGCGCCTCGTAGCAGCTGCGGAGGATGCTCCGGCACTGGTCGACGTCCCAGTCGTGGAGGATCATCGAGAGCAGCACGACGTCCTGCCCCGTGGGCAGGGGATCGGTGAAGAAGTCGCCACTGGCGAATGAGATGCGGTCGCCGAGGCCGGCCTGCTCGACCTTCTTCCGTGTTAGGTCGCAGACGAAGGGCAGGTCGAAGACCGTCGTGTGCAGGGAGGGGCAGGCGCGGCTGAGTTCGGTCGCGTAGGCGCCCCCGCCGCCTCCCACGTCCAGCAGTGACAGTCCGCCCGACAGGTCGACGGTCTCCGCCAGGGCTCTGGCCGTCGGCCGGGAGATCGCGCTCATGCCCTCCCAGAACGATTCCACGACCACGGGGTTCTCATCGTCGAACAGCGAGTCGCGCTGCTCGCTGTCCCAGGTGGTCGGACGGTTGGTGCGCAGCGCCTCGTCCAGCCGCAGCCATCCCGGGTAGTCGTGGCGGGAGACGATCTCCACCCAGCCGCCGACGTAGTGCTCTCCGCCGCGGAGCAGATACCGGTCGGTCATCGCGGTGTTGCGGTACCCGTCACCGTCGCGCTGCAGCAGGCCGAGTGCGGCGCAGGCGGTGACCAGTTGCTCGACCGGGCGCTCCTTCAGGTCGAGGACATCGGCGAGTTGGGCCGGTGTCATACCCGGCCGTTCGGCGAAGCGCCCGAACACGTCGCGTTCGTGCGCGGTCACGAGGGTCTGGGACACCCACAGGCCGTAGACCATGTTCATGATCGGCATAATGGATACTGGTCGTTCCTGCGAAGAAGTCATCGTCACCTTCTCGGTTCGGCGTGTGCCGCGGCCCGGCCCCGTACGCAACGCCGACCGGCCGCGGGGGCGTTGGGGCGGTCGGTGTGTCAGACGGTGCGATGGACGACGTCCTCGCTCCACTCGCGTGCCGTCTCGTTGGCGGCGTTGCGCGTGGCCTCCGACGGTACGATCGGGGTGGCTGCTTTGCGGCCGAAGAGGACGTCCATCGGCTCCTCGATGTCGCCTGCGTAGCCCATGGCGAAGCAGCCCTGCTGGTAGCCGATGACCTTGAGCAGATCCTCGGGGAGGGTACGGGCCAGCTCCGGCGGGGCTACGAGGTACTGGTTCTCCTCTTGACGGACCCAGCCCGAGCAGTAGCTGAGGATCAGGCCCTGCCGGACGGCGTCGGAGCGGTTGGTGCCGCCGCCGTGCACGACCTTCCCGGAGAAGATGAAGACCGAGCCTTTCGGCATCTCGACGGGTATGGAGTCCTCCGCGCCGACCTCATCGGGAGAGAGCGCGTCGCTGCCGGGCACCACGCGGGTGGCGCCGTTCTGCTCGGTGAAGTCGGTGAGGGCCCAGAAGAACTGGCACATCACGTGGTGGTCGACCGCGAACGGGAAGAAGTCCCAGACCAGTTCGTCCTTGTGCATCTTCTGTGCGACGGAGCCCGGGTAGGCGCTGATGAGCTGCGTCTGGGACAGCTGGAACTCGGTGGAGGACTTCAGCAGCTCCCGCGCGACGCCCGTGCACAGCGGATGGGTGATCAGGTCCCGGCCGGTGGCCGAGCGCGCGACGAGGCTGCCGGTCCGCTTGGTCCGCTGGCCGGCGAACGCGTCCGGGCCGAACGGCGTGGCCTCGATCCAGGACTCCATCTCGGTGAGCAGGACATCCACCGTCTCGTGCGGAAGCACGTTCTCGACGATGGCGTAGCCGTTCTCACGGAGGCTGTGCATCACGTCGCCGAGGTCGGCGTTCTTGTCGAACCGGTCGGTGACTTCGGGTTCCACTGTGGTCCTCCCTGTCGTGGATGAAGTGGGCGTGCTGCGCCGGGAAGTTCCAGGCATACGAAAGAGGTCCGTCAGCTTTTCGCAGTTGCTCCACCGGCGAATTCGGACGGCCACGGGATTCGCCGGCACGGGGGTCATGTCAGCTGAGGTGCGCCCGGCCGCAGGCTAACCCGGTGCCGACTCCGGGAAAAGGCAGGGAAGTTGAATGTTCCACCGGGAGAGACGCGGTCCGCGTCAGAGGGGCACGCTTCTCTTCGCAGGTCAAAGCGGGTAATGGATCCGATCATGTCCCGTGTGTGAATGCCCTTTCGGGCGCCCGGATGTGCCCTGGGGGTCACGTCGATGTACTCGTTCCTCGGTACTGGCGTGGCCGGAAAGTCACTTCGGAGTGTCCCTGCGTCCGTATCGGAAATGCGGCCGCGGTGATGGGATCGAATGGCACACGAGAATTCCGCTCGACCGGTGGTTCGCAACATGCGTCGAAATGACATCGACGCACGGATCAGCGGGTCCTTCGTATTCCGAATCCAGGGAGAAAGCACGCCATGACCATGATCGACACCGCCACGGGGGCCATCGCGTTCGACGGGGAGACCCTCGGCATCGACGACGTCCGCCGCATCGCGGAGGAGTACGCCTCCTGCGCCGTGAACCCCGAGGTGCTGACCAAGGCCGCGGCGAGCCGGAAGCAGTTCGAGGACATCGTCCGCCAGGGCACCTCGGTGTACGGGGTGACCACCGGATACGGCGAGATGATCTACATGCAGGTGGAGCCGTCGAAGGAGGTGGAGCTGCAGACGAACCTGATCCGCAGCCACAGCGCGGGCGTCGGCCCGCTGTTCGCCGAGCACGAGGCCCGCGCCATCCTGGCCGCCCGGCTCAACGCCCTCTCACGCGGCTACTCCGCCGTGCGGCCCGAGGTACTGGAGCGCCTGGCGCTCTACCTCAACGAGGGGATCACCCCCGCGATTCCCGAGATCGGCTCGCTCGGCGCCAGCGGCGACCTCGCGACCCTCTCGCACATCGCCGTCACCGTCATCGGCGAGGGCTGCGTACTGCGCGACGGCGCCCCGGTGCCCACCGGTGAGGTGCTGCGCGAACGGGGCATCCAGCCGCTGGAGATGCGGTTCAAGGAGGGCCTCGCGCTGATCAACGGCACGTCCGGGATGACCGGACTGGGGTCCCTCGTGGTCAGCCGTGCCCTCGACCAGCTCCACCAGGCGGAGATCGTCTCCGCCCTGCTGCTGGAGGCTCTCAGCTGCTCCACGAGCCCGTTCCTGGCCGAGGGCCACGAACTTGCACGCCCGCACGGCGGCCAGATCGACTCGGCCGCCAACCTGCGTGCGCTGCTGGCCGACAGCGGACTGGCCGTCCCGCACGCGGAGATCCGCGGGAAGGTGGAGAGCAAGCGGGCGGGTGACGACGTGACCCGCACCGACGTCTACCTCCAGAAGGCGTACACGCTGCGGGCCATACCGCAGGTGCTCGGAGCAGTCCGGGACACGCTGCGGCACGCAGCCGGCACGCTGCACACCGAACTCAACTCCGCCACCGACAACCCCCTGTTCTTCCCGGGCAAGGAGGTCTTCCACGGCGGCAACTACCACGGCCAGCCGGTCGCGTTCGCGATGGACTTCACCACGATCGCCCTCACCCAGCTCGGCGTCCTCTCCGAGCGGCAGAGCAATCGCCTCTTCAACCGGCACCTCAGCTACGGGCTCCCGGAGTTCCTCGTCGCCGGCGAACCGGGTCTCAACAGTGGCTTCGCCGGGGCCCAGTACCCGGCCACCGCGCTGGTCGCGGAGAACCGGACTGTCGGCCCGGCCAGCACCCAGAGCGTCCCCTCCAACGGCGACAACCAGGACATCGTCAGCATGGGCCTGATCTCCGCGCGCAACGCGCGCCGCGTCCTCGCCAACAACACCAAGATCCTCGCCGTGGAGTTCCTGGCGGCCGCCCAGGCCGTGGACCTGAATCGCTGCTACGACCGGCTCGGCCCCGCGGGCCGGGCCACCTACGACACCGTCCGCGCGCTGGCGCCGACCCTCGAGCGCGACCGGTACATGTCGGATGAACTGGAGGCCGTCGCCGGTGCCGTCGAGAGCGGCGACTTCCTGCGTGCCGTCAACTCGGCCGGGATCACGCTGCGGTGACCGGTCACGCGCACCCGGCAACCGATCCCCACGGCGGACGGGAGGCAGGATGAAGACGGCGGACGCCCTGGCCGTGCTGGACGCACCGCCTGATGCGGACGTGGACCCGGACGAGCTCGTCCGGGCGGCCATGCAGTGGCACTTCACCCCGGAGACGGGCACGCCGTTCTGGCTCGACCGGCTGGAGCGGCTGGACTTCGACCCGCGCACCGACGTGCGCACCACGGACGATCTGCTGCTGTTTCCGCAGGTCGTCGACGACCTGCGGCACGTACCGGTGGAGGATCTGCTGCCCCGGGGCTACGGCGGGACCGCCGAGGTGATCGGCGTCTTCGAGAGCGGCGGCACCACCGGCGCCCCCAAGCGCGTGCTGTACCTCGCGGACTGGATGGAACGCGAGATGGCGAACGCCATGCGCGCCATGGACGCGCGGGGCTATCCACACGGGGTGAACTGGCTGTCCATGGGCCCCAGCGGCCCGCATGACTACGCGGAACTCACCGGGCAGCACGCGCGCCGCCGCCGCGGCGTCCGCTTCGCCGTCGACTTCGACCCCCGCTGGGTGCGCCTGTGCCTGCAGGACGGGAGGGCCGGGGAAGCCGAGCGGTACCAGGACCACGTGCTCGCCCAGACCGCCACCGTGCTGAGTAGCCAGCGGGTCGGGGCGATACAGGCGCCACCGCCCCTGCTGGAACGGCTGGCGCGGGACGGGCGGCTGGTGGACCTGGTGCGCGACCAGGTCGAGGTGATCACCTGGTGCGGCGCGAGCATGGACCGGGACACCCGGGATCTGCTGCGCGACGAGGTCTTCCCCGGCATCCCGCTGTACGGGCTCTACGGCAGCACGATGGCGCTCGGCGCCGCGTTCGAGCGGACCGCCGCCGAGGAGGGCGACTCCGTCTTCGACTCGCCCTCGCCGCACGTCTCGTACACGGTCGTGGACCCGGACACCGGTAAGCCCGTCGCGGTGGGGGAGAACGGGCAGGTGGTCATGCACCACCTGAGCAAGTCGGCCCTGCTGCCCAACAACCGCGAACGCGACGCGGCGCGGCGGGTGGGCGCGCCCGGCGGCTCGGCGGGTCACTCCGTGGCCGACGTGCACCCGCTGGAGACCTTCACCGGCGTTCCCGTGATCACGGGAGCCTACTGATGACGGTGGATGCGCAAGTGCCGCGGGAGGGGCGCAAGTGACGCCCGCGGCACCGTACTTCATCGACGCCCTCGCTCCGGAGGGCACGTATCGCACCGGCAGGCGGGAAACCGTCCGGGATGTGGCGGGCGACCCTGTCGCGGAACTGACGCTTGCCCCCGGCCTGTTCGTCGCCCGCACTCTGGACCGCCTGCGGCACCGGCCGGCTCACGCGGCGGGCCGCCCCCGGGGCGAGCTCGCCGAGCGGCTGCGGGCGGCGGCCACGGTCTTCGCCTCGGGCACTCTCGGTGGGCTCACGCCCGAGGAGCACCACGTGCGGGTGGCCCGTACGACGGGTGTTCCGGTGGCGGTGGTCCGCGACGCGACGGCGACCGTCGCCGGGGTGCTGGCGAACGCGGTCGACGCCACCGAGCGGGCCCGCCCCCGAGCGGCGCTGCCGCCGGGTCCCCGGGACGTGCCGGACGAGGGCGCAGTCGTGTGGCGCCGGCGGGGACGGCTGTTGAGCGTCAACGCCTCCGGCAACCACCCCGCGGTCCACTCGCTGTGGCCGGCGGCCCTGGCGTTGGGATACCGGGTCGCGGTGCGGCCCTCGCGCCGCGACCCGTTCACGCCCCACCGGCTGGTGCTCGCCCTGCGGTCGGCGGGGTTCGACGGCGAGGACGTGCTCCTGCTGCCGTGCGGCCACGCCGCCGCCGACGAACTGGTCCGCGGCGGCGACCTCGCGATCGTCTTCGGCGGGGACGAGACGGTGAACCGGTATGCCGGCGGCTGGTCCCGGACACCAGTGCTGCCCCAAGGGCCCGGCAGGGTCAAGGTGCTGGTCACAGGGCGGTGGGAGCCGCATCTCGACGTCATCGCCGACTCGGTCGGCGGGCTCGGCGGGGTCTCCTGCCTCAACGCCACGGCGGTGCTGGTCGAACATGACGCCCGGGGCTTCGCCGAGGCCCTGGCGCAGCGGCTCGCGAAGCTGCGGCCACTGCCGCCGGAGCAGGAGGACGCCGGACTCCCGTGTCTGCCGCTTGCCGAGGCCCGCTCGGCCGAGGACTTGCTGCGGCACCGCGCGGCAGGTGCGGAACCCGTGCTCGGCGGCGGCGTACACGACCTCGGGGACGGCAGCGCCGCCCTGCGTCCGGCGGTGCACCTGCTGGACGACGCCCTGGCCGAACAGACGGCCGTGGAGCTGCCGTTCCCCTGTGCCTGGGTCGCGCCCTGGTCCCCGGAGCACGGCGCCGCACCGCTGAGCGCTTCGCTCGTCGTAGGCGTCGCCACCGAGGACACGGCCCTGGTGGACGCGCTGCTGGAGGACCCGTCCGTCCGCAATGTCTACGGCCTGGACCGTCCCACCTGGTGGCTGCCGCCGGGGATGCCGCACGACGGGTTCCTGGCCGAGTTCCTCATGCGCAGCACCGCGCTGACCCGTATCTGAAGGGAGGAGACGCTGTGCGTGCTGTGGTCATCCACGCGCCGGGCGACGTACGTATCGATCAGGTGCCCGAACCCCGGGTCGAGGAGCCGACGGACGCGCTGGTGCGGGTGGTGGCGGCCGGCGTCTGCGGCTCGGACCTTTCCGTGCTGCGGGGTCTTTCGCCGCTGCCGCGGCCGGTCCGCAGCGGCCATGAATTCGTCGGTGTCGTCGAGGAGGTGGGCGTCGACGTGGAAGGCCTGCGCCCCGGCCAGTTCGTCCTCGCGCCGTTCAGCACCTCCGACGGCAGCTGCCCGCACTGCCTCCGCGGGGTGCCCATCGCCTGCGAGAAGGGCCGGTTGTTCGGCGAGTTCGGGCCGGACGGCTCAGCACTCGACGGCGGCCAGGCCGAGTTCGTCCGGGTGCCGCTGGCCGGCACCACCCTGCTGGCCGTCCCGGAACCGCCACCCGACGACCTGGTGCCGCCGCTGCTGGCACTGACCGACGTGCTCTCTACGGGGCACGAGGCCGCCCTGCACGCGGGTGTGGGTCCGGGAGCCACGGTCGTAGTTGTCGGGGACGGCGCCGTGGGCCAGTGCGCGGTCCTGGCCGGCCGGAGGCTCGGGGCCGGGCGGATCGTGGTCATGTCGCGCGACCCGCGGCGGCAGGAACTCGCCCGCGCCCACGGGGCCACCGACGTGGTCGCCGGCCGGGGCGAGGAGGGCGCGGCGGAGGTCGCCGATCTGCTCGGCGGCGGCGCCGGACACGTCATCGAGGCAGTCGGGACGCTCCAGTCGGTGCGGCAGGCGATCGGCTGCGCACGGCCGGGAGGCCGGATCGGCTACGTGGGCCTGCCCTGGGATGTGACGCTGCCGCTGTGGGAACTGTTCGCCAAGAACCTCTCCCTCAGTGGCGGCGGTGCGAACGTGCGCGCCATGATGCCCGGACTTCTCGGCGACGTGCTCGACCGTACTCTGCGGCCCGAGCGCGTTTTCGACGCCGTGTTCCCGCTGGCCGACGCGCCGAAAGCGTTCGACGCGATGGACGTCCGGCGCTGTGTCAAAGCGCTCCTGCGCCCCTGACGGGCACGACGCCCGGCGGCCCCGTCGCCGGGCGTCGCGGGCGTCACCGCTCCGGCGCCCCGGCCGAACTCCTACGCCAGTTCGGCCACCGCCACCGGACGGCCCTCGCGCCGCGAGACCTCGCACGCCTCGGCGACGCGCAGCGCGGCCAACGCCTCGTACCCGTCACAGGGATTGGGCGCCTCGCCCCGCACCGCCCGTACGAACGCGGCCAGTTCGGACTCGTACGCGGGCGCGAACCGCTCCAGGAAGCCCGGCCAGGGCGTGCCCTGCGCGGTGCCCGCCGTCGGCTCCACGGAGGTGATGGGGGTACGGGCGTCGAGGCCGACCGAGATCTGGTCCTTCTCGCCCGCGACTTCCATGCGTACGTCGTACCCGGCGCCGTTGACGCGGGTGGCCGTCGCCGTGCACAGGACGCCGTCGTCCAGCGTCAGCAACACCGCGGCGGTGTCGACGTCCCCGGCCTCACGGAACATCGCGGGGCCCGCGTCCGATCCGGCCGCGTACACGGAGACCACCTCCCTGCCCGTCACCCAGCGCAGCGCGTCGAAGTCGTGCACGAGGCAGTCGCGGTAGAGGCCGCCGGAGAGCGGGATGTACTCCGGCGGCGGCGGCGCGGGGTCGGAGGTCGCGGCGCGTACGGTGTGCAGGCGCCCGAGCGAGCCGGACCGCACGGCGGCGCGGGCCGCGGCGTACCCGGCGTCGAAGCGGCGCATGAAGCCGATCTGCAGCAGGATCCCCGCCTCGTCGACCGTGCGCAGGGCCGCCGCCGTGCCGGGAAGATCGAGCGCGATCGGCTTCTCGCAGAAGACGGGCACCCCGTGCGAGGCGGCGGCCTGGATCAGGTCCGCGTGCGAGGAGGTGGCCGAGGCGATCACGACGGCGTCGAGGTCACGGGAGAGGAGTTCGCCGGGGGAGGGGGCGAGCGTCGCGCCGAGGTCGGTGGCCACCTCCGCGGCGCGTGCGGCGTCCACGTCGGTGACGAGCAACTCGCTCACCTCGGGTGAGGCGGTGAGGGTACGGGCGTGGAAGGTGCCGATCCGGCCGGTGCCGATGAGTCCGATGTGCATGGGGGTACGTTCGCCCGTCCGCTCAAGAGCTGTCAATACTTTGTCAGGACAATTGAACGTGCTACGGGGAGGCGCAGGAAAGCCACGGTCCGCTTTGTCCGGACAACCGAACTTACGCCTTCCAGTGGGCCGCCCGGCCCACTACGCTCCCCCCGTGGCCAAGAATGATCCCGTGGACCTCGAGTTCAGCGTGGACCGCAGCAGCCCGGTCCCCCTGTACTTCCAGCTCGCCCAGCAGCTCGAGACCGCCATCGAACGCGGAAAACTCTCCCCCGGCAGCCTCCTCGGCAACGAGATCGAACTCGCGGGGCGGCTGGGGCTGTCCCGTCCCACGGTGCGCCAGGCCATCCAGTCGCTCGTCGACAAGGGCCTGCTGGTGCGGCGGCGCGGCATCGGCACGCAGGTCGTGCACAGCCAGGTGAGGCGGCCGCTGGAGCTGAGCAGCCTCTACGACGACCTGGAAGCGGCCGGTCAGCGCCCCGCCACGCAGCTGCTGCGGTACGAGAAGGAGGAGGCGACGGCCGAGGTGGCCGCCGCCCTCGCCGTCGCCGAGGGCGCCCAGGTGCGGCGCGTGGAGCGGCTCCGGCTGACCCACGGCGAGCCGATGGCCTTCCTCCGCAATCATCTGCCGGGCGACCTGCTGCAGGGCGAGCGCGGCGAGGAGCTGGAGTCCACGGGCCTCTACCGGCTGATGCGCGGGCTCGGCGTCACCCTGCACAGCGCGCGGCAGTCCGTCGGCGCGCGGGCCGCCACCACGGAGGAGGCGAAGCTGCTGGGGGAGGAGCCGGGGGCGCCGCTGCTGACGATGGAGCGGACGACCTTCGACGACACGGGGCGTCCCGTCGAGTACGCCTCGCATCTGTACCGGGCCTCGCGCTACTCCTTCGAGTTCCAGCTCCTCGTACGGTCCTGACCCCGGCCGCGAGGGGTTCCCGGCCGCACGGATGCCGGACCAGGGGCGGCCGTACCCCTGGCCGGGAGCCCTCAGGCTTTGTTCGGACAAACTCTCATGGAGAATGTTCGGACAAAGTATTGACGCCTCGCTCCGGGCCCGGCTAGAACTCCGCTCATGGTCCTTCGGCGTAGAGCACGTAGAGCGACAACGGTGGCGGTAGCCCTGACGAGCGCGGCACTTCTCGCCGCCGGCTGCAGCAGCTCCGGCGGCAAGGGTGACGAGGAGAAAAGCAGCGGCGCGGGCGGCGGCAAGGGCGTCAACACCCCGCGCATGACGATCGCGATGGTCTCGCACTCCGGTGAGGGCGACACCTTCTGGGACATCGTGCAGAGCGGAGCGAAGGACGCGGCCCGCAAGGACAACGTCCAGTTCGACTACTCGCACGACGACGAGGCGGGCCGCCAGGCGCAGCTCGTGCAGTCGGCCATCGACAAGAAGGTCGACGGGCTGATCGTCACGCTCGCCAAGCCCGACGCGATGAAGGGCGCCGTGAAGAAGGCGGTGGACGCCGGGATTCCGGTGATCACCATCAACTCCGGCGGTGAGCACTCGGCCGGGTTCGGTGCGCTCTCGCACATCGGGCAGGACGAGGCGATCGCGGGTGAGGCGGTAGGCGACGAGCTCAACAAGCGGGACCGCAAGAAGGCCCTGTGCGTCATTCACGAGCAGGGCAACGTCTCGCTCGAAGAGCGCTGTGCGGGCGCGAAGAAGACGTTCGACGGCGAGATGAGCACGCTCAACGTCGACGGCACGAACATGCCCGACGTGCAGTCCTCCGTGGAGGCCAAGCTCCAGTCGGACAGCGGCATCGACACCGTCCTCACCCTCGGCGCCCCCTTCGCGGCGACGTCGGCGAAGGCCAAGGAGAAGGCCGGCAGCAAGGCGGAGATCGACACCTTCGACCTCAACGCGCAGGTCGTGAAGGGACTGAAGGACGGCAGCTTCGGCTTCGCCGTCGACCAGCAGCCCTACCTGCAGGGGTACGAGGCGGTCGACGCGCTGTGGCTGCACTCCTACAACGCCAACGAACTGGGCGGCGGCAAGCCCGTGCTGACCGGCCCGGCGGTCGTCACCAAGAAGGACGTGCCCCGGCTGGAGAAGTACACCAAGCGCGGCACCCGGTGAACACCCGCCGCAGGCAGGTCGCCGATACTGGCGCGGGCGTCCGCGCCGGTACCGGTGGCCGCCGCGGGCGCCGGGATGAACAGAAGCACCCGTACCGAGAGGTCAGCAGTACGTGTCGAGGCTGGAAGGGTTCCGCGGGAACCGCAGGGGAAAGCACGCGGGCCGGGCAGTGATGACAGCCGTCGTCCTCGCGTCCGTCGTCCTCGCGTCCGTCGGGCTCGCGGGATGCAGCAGCACCGGCGGAAAGCGGGCGGAGGAGGAGCGCAACGCGGCGGTCGGCGGCGAGGCGGCGGTGGGCACTCCCCGCTGGAAGATCGCGATGGTGAGCCACTCCGGCGAGGGGGACACCTTCTGGGACATCGTGCAGAGCGGCGCCAAGCAGGCCGCCGCGAAGGACAACATCGAGTTCCACTACTCGCACGACAAGGAGGCGGGCCGCCAGGCGCAGCTCGTCAAGGCCGCCGTCGACAACAAGGTGGACGGCCTGATCGTCTCCCTCGCCAAGCCGGACGCGATGAAGGGCGCGGTGAAGAAGGCCGTCAAGGCCGGCATCCCCGTCGTCACCATCAACTCCGGCCAGGACCAGTCCGAGAAGTACGGCGCCCTCGCCCACATCGGCCAGGACGAGGAGATCGCGGGCGAGGCCGTCGGACGTGAGCTCAACGACCGCGGCCGCAAGAAGGCCGTCTGCCTCCTGCACGAGCAGGGCAACGTCGGGCACGAGGAGCGCTGCCGCGGCGTGCGCAAGACCTTCGACGGCGAGGTACGCAACCTGCACGCCGACGGTACGAACATGCCCGCCGTGGAGTCCTCCCTGGAGGCCGAACTCCAGTCGGACCCCGAGACCGACACCGTCGTGACGCTCGGCGCACCCTTCGCCCCCACCGCCGTCAAGGCCGCCGAGGGCGCGGGAAGCAAGGCCGAGACCGTCACCTTCGACCTCAACGACCAGGCGGCCCGGGGGCTCAAGGACGGCTCGATCGGATTCGCCGTGGACCAGCAGCCGTATCTGCAGGGCTACGAGGCGGTCGACCTGCTGTGGCTGGAGCGCTACAACGCCAACATGCTGGGCGGCGGCAAGCCAGTGCTGACCGGCCCGCAGATCCTCACGAAGAAGGACGCATCCACCTTGCAGAAGTACACGAAGCGGGGAACGCGATGACGGCTGCACCCACACCCACACCCTCCGGCGCCCCTGAGGCGGCGGAAGAGAACGCAACCACCCAGGCCGGCGGCACCGGGGGAGCCGGGTCCGCCGGGAAGACCGCGGGGAGCGACGAGCGCCTGGTGCACCGGTCGCTGCTGCAGCGGCTGCTGGGGCGCCCCGAACTCGGAGCCGTCGTCGGCGCGATCGCCGTCTTCGTCGTCTTCTCGGTCGTCGCCGACAGCTTCCTGCGCGCCTCCAGCCTCTCCACGGTGCTCTACGCCTCCTCGACCCTCGGGATCATGGCGGTGCCGGTGGCGCTGCTGATGATCGGCGGGGAGTTCGACCTGTCGACCGGCGTGATGGTCACCTCCTCCTCGCTGGTCTCCTCGATGTTCAGCTACCAGATGACGGCGAACGTCTGGGTCGGCGTCGGGGCCTCGCTGCTGGTCACGCTGGGCATCGGGCTCTTCAACGGCTACATGCTCGTACGTACGAAACTGCCGAGCTTCATCATCACGCTCGGCACGTTCCTGATGCTGACGGGTCTCAATCTCGGCCTGACGAAGCTCATCAGCGGCACCGTCTCCACCAAGACCATCTCCGACATGGAGGGGTTCGCCTCGGCGAAGGCGCTGTTCGCCTCCGAGCTGACGATCGGCCCCGCCGACATCCAGATCACCGTCGTGTGGTGGCTGGGCCTGGTGGTGCTCGCGACGTGGCTGCTGCTGCGTACGAAGGCGGGCAACTGGATCTTCGCGGTCGGCGGGGGCCAGCACACGGCCCGCGCGGTCGGCGTCCCCGTCGCCCGTACGAAGATCGGCCTGTATCTCGGGGTGTCGCTGGGCGCGTGGATATCCGGCCAGCATCTGCTCTTCAACTACGACGTCGTCCAGTCCGGCGAGGGCGTCGGCAACGAACTGATCTACATCGCCGCGGCCGTCATCGGCGGCTGCCTGCTGACCGGTGGTTACGGCTCGGCGGTCGGCGCCGCCGTGGGCGCGTTCATCTTCGGCATGACGAGCAAGGGCATCGTGTACGCGCAGTGGGAGCCGGACTGGTTCAAGTTCTTCCTCGGGGCGATGCTGCTGGTCGCCGTGCTGCTGAACGCGTACATACGCAAGCGGGCGGAGGCGAACCGATGACCGCGGAGAAGGACGGGAACGTGGCGGGCAACGCACCGAAGGACGCCCAGGACAGCCGGGACGTGCAGGACGCCCCCGCCGCCCGGGACGAGGCGCCCGCGTCGGCGCAGGAGCCGGCACAGGAGTCGGCACCGCTCGTGGAGCTGGCGGACGTCAGCAAGTTCTACGGCAACATCCGCGCCCTGGAGGAGGTCTCCCTGCAGGTGCACGCGGGCGAGATCACCTGCGTGCTCGGTGACAACGGGGCCGGCAAGTCGACCCTCATCAAGATCGTCGCGGGGCTGCACCAGCACGACACCGGTACCTTCCGCATCAACGGCGCGGAGACCCGGCTCTCCTCCCCGCGCGAGGCCCTGGACCGCGGCATCGCCACCGTCTACCAGGACCTGGCCGTCGTCCCGCTGATGCCGGTCTGGCGCAACTTCTTCCTCGGCTCCGAACCCACCAAGGGCCGTGGGCCCTTCGCGCGGCTCGACGTCGAGCAGATGCGCCGCACCACCCACACCGAGCTGCTGCGCATGGGCATCGACCTGCGCGACGTCGACCAGCCCATCGGCACGCTCTCCGGCGGTGAGCGGCAGTGCGTGGCGATCGCCCGCGCCGTCTACTTCGGCGCGAAGGTGCTGGTGCTGGACGAGCCGACGGCGGCGCTCGGCGTCAAGCAGTCCGGCGTCGTGCTGAAGTACGTGGCGGCGGCCCGGGACGCCGGACTCGGAGTGGTGCTGATCACCCACAATCCTCACCACGCGTATCTGGTGGGGGACCGCTTCGTACTGCTCAAGCGCGGCGCGATGGCCGGCAGCCACCGCAAGGACGGGCTGGAGCTGGAGGAGCTGACCCGGCAGATGTCCGGCGGCAGCGAGCTGGAACAGCTCAGCCACGAGCTGGAGCGCGCGCCGGTCCCGCAGCATCTGCAGTGAGCGGCAAGAGGCCGCAGGCGCCCGGACAGGACACCTCGCATCGTCCCTGGTGAGGGGCCTGTGGCGCCGCGGCCTCGCGCGGTAGGGCAGAATCGGCCAGTGGGCAGGCGTACGGATTCGCCGTACGGACCGCCCACGACCGACCGACCCGTGGCCCACAGCCAGCAGCCGCGCACAGAGGAAAGGCCGCGCAGTGAGCATGTACCGAGAGCGCGCGGACCGGGACCGTCTCTACCGCCGCTCCGCGCCCAGCGCCAGCGTTCTGCGGACCGTCAGCACCCGGGAGCGGCGTTCGCCCCTGTCCGCGCCCCGGGTCCCCACTGTCGGCATCGACATCGGCGGTACGAAGGTGATGGCGGGCGTCGTCGACGCCGACGGCCAGATCCTGGAGCAGGTACGCGCCGAGACTCCCGAGAAGTCCAAGAGCCCCAGGGTCGTCGAGGACACCATCGCCGAGCTGGTCCTGGACCTCTCGGACCGGCACGACGTGCACGCCGTGGGCATCGGCGCCGCCGGCTGGGTGGACGCCGACCGTTCCCGCGTGCTGTTCGCGCCGCATCTGGCCTGGCGTGACGAACCCCTCAAGGACGCCCTCACCGCGCGTCTCGCGGTGCCGGTGATGGTCGACAACGACGCGAACACCGCCGCGTGGGGCGAGTGGCGCTTCGGCGCCGGACGCGGCGAGGACCACCTCGTGATGATCACGCTCGGTACGGGCATCGGCGGGGCCATCCTGGAGAACGGCCAGGTCAAGCGCGGCAAGTACGGAGTGGCCGGCGAATTCGGGCACATGCAGGTCGTGCCCGGCGGCCACCGCTGCCCATGCGGCAACCGCGGCTGCTGGGAGCAGTACAGCTCGGGCAACGCCCTGGTGCGCGAGGCGCGCGAACTGGCCGTCGCCGATTCGCCCGTCGCGTACGGGCTCGTGGAGCGTGTCGGCGGCCAGACCTCGGAGATCACCGGGCCGCTCATCACCGAACTCGCCCGCGGCGGCGACGCCATGTGCACCGAACTGCTCCAGGACATCGGCCACTGGCTCGGCGTGGGCATCGCCAACCTGGCCGCCGCCCTCGACCCGGGCGGCTTCGTGATCGGCGGCGGGGTCAGCGCCGCCGACGAACTGCTCATCGATCCGGCCCGTGAGGCCTTCAAGCGCCATCTGACGGGCCGCGGATACCGGCCGGAGGCCACCATCGCCAAGGCACAGCTCGGCCCCGAGGCGGGCATGGTCGGCGCCGCCGACCTGGCACGCCTCGTCGCCCGCCGCTTCCGCCGCGCCAACCGGCGCCGCCTGGAGAGATACGAGCGCTACGAACGGGCCGCGGACAACCTGCGACGGGCGGTGGGGCAGTGACGACCACCGCACCGCAGAGTCTGCGCCCCTCCCAGCGGCCGCCGCACCGCCCCCGCCACCGCATACTCACGCTGATCATCGTCGTACTGCTGATCGCGGTCCCCGCGGGATACGTGGTCAAGTCGGCCTTCGAGAGCCGGGACAGCGGCGAGGACAAGGAGCGCAACGCCGCCGCCACCAACCTCACCTACGGCTGGCCGAGCAAGGTCCAGCGCAACGTCTACGACGTCCCCTTGCCGTCCAAGTCCAGCCACTACGCCTTCTACGAGGCCAACTCCTGGCAGACCAGCACGCTCTACGTGCAGTTCCGCCTCCCGGAGAAGCAACTCCGCGATTTCCTCGACGACGTGGGCACCAGCTCTTCCGCTCTGCGGTCCGGGCAGGTCACCATCAGCGGCAAGGAGGCCGAGAAGGTCGGCTGGGACCTGGACAGGGACGGGCACGACTACGAGGGCACCACGTACCGGCAGGGCAAGAGCCGTCCCGATGTGGCGATCACCGTCGACCGCACGTACAAGAGCATGCCCCGTGTGTATGTCGTGTCCACCGTGAAGTTCTGATGTACACAGCAATGCCCCCGAGGCCGCACCCCGGCACGCGCTGGGTAGCGTGGCCGCGTGAGCGAGAAGCAGAGTGACCGGATGTTGCAACACCGCCTCGACGGCCCCGACGACGCCCCCGTGCTCGTGCTCGGTCCGGCCCTCGGCACGACCTGGCACATGTGGGACCGGCAGATACCGGAGCTGACCCGCAACTGGCGCGTTCTCCGCTTCGACCTGCCCGGTCACGGCGGAGCCCCCGCGCACCCCGCCGACTCGGCGACGTCGCTCGCCGAGCGCGTCCTAGCCACCCTCGACTCCCTCGGCGTGCAGCGCTTCGGCTACGCCGGGTGCTCCATAGGCGGCGCCGTCGGCATACAGCTCGGCATGCTGGCGCGCGACCGGCTCTCCTCCCTCGCCCTCATCTCCAGCTCGCCCCGCTTCGGCACCGCCGACGCCTGGCGGCAGCGCGGTGTCGTCGTCCGTACGAACGGACTCGACCCCATCGCCCGCTCCACGCCGGAGCGCTGGTTCACGGAAGGCTTCAGCGAGGCCCAGCCGGCGATCGTGGAATGGGCCGTGCAGATGGTCCGCACCACCGACCCCGGCTGCTACATCGCGGCATGCGAGGTGCTGGCCGCCTTCGACGTACGCAGCGAACTGGGCGGCATCGGAGTTCCCACGCTGGTCGTCGCGGGCGCCGAGGACGAGGCGACGCCGCCCTCCGACGCCCGCGCCCTGGTCGCCGGGATACCGGACGCCAGGCTCGCCATAGTGCCCGGAGCCTCGCATCTGACGCCTGTCGAACAGCCGGGCGCCGTCACCGAGTTGATCATCAGGCACTTCACCACGAGCTGGCAGGAGTCCCCCGCGGGCCCGCCCGCGCCCGCCCCCGTGATCACGCCCGTACCGGCCAGACCCACCGGCGCCATAGCCGAACTGGAGTCCGCCGACGCCGCGGCCGGCCGCGGCGACACCTACGACGCCGGGATGAAGGTGCGCCGCGAGGTCCTCGGCGACGCGCACGTGGACCGGGCGCAGGAGAACGCGGACGACTTCACCCAGGACTTCCAGGACTTCGCCACCCGCTACGCCTGGGGCGAGATCTGGACCCGGCCGGGCCTCGACCGGCGTACCCGCAGCGTGATCACCCTCACCGCGCTCGTCTCCCGCGGCCACTTCGACGAACTGACCTTCCACATCCGCGCCGCCCTGCGCAACGGGCTCACGCCGGAGGAGATCAAGGAAGTCCTCCTGCAGACCGCGGTGTACGCAGGCGTTCCGGCCGCGAACTCCGCGTTCACGGTGGCTCAGGATGTCATCCGCGAGGAGACCACGCCGGAGGACTGACGCCCGGCGTACCCCGCCCGCGCCCGCAGCGCCCGGCTTCGGGGCTGCAGGACCGTGAAGTTGCTGCGGTCAGGGCGCCGCGCCGGCGGTGCCCAGTAGTTCGCACTGGTCGAAATTCATGCAGCCGCACTCCAGACAGTCCGCGACCGCCTGGCGCAGGGCCTGGGTCTGAGCGATGTGCCGGTCGAGTTCGGGCAGCTTGCGCGTGGCCATGTCCCGCCACTGGCGCGTGGCCGACGGCCTGGTGTCGCCGGCGAGCAGCTGCGTGATCTCGGCGAGGGTGAACCCGGCCCGCTGCGCCATCCTGATCAGCGCGACCCGGCGGACGGCAGTCGCAGGCCATACTCGGCGCCCGCCTTCGCGGCGCGCACCGGGCAGCAGACCGCGCTCTTCCCAGTAGCGCAGGGCTGAGGCACGCACACGAGTCCTGTCCGCCAGCTCACCGATGGGCAGATACCGCATGCCTGTCCCCCTTCCAGGCCCGTCATTGACTTCAAGCATGCTTGAAGGACGACCGTGACCGTCATGCTCTCAGCACTGCCGGGACGCCTGCTGCCCGGACCCTACCGCTCGCTGTTCGCCGACCGGACCTTCCGGCGGCTGATGCCGGTCTTCGCCCTGTCCGACCTGGGCGACGGCATGACCGTCGTCGCCGTCGCGTGGCTGGCACTCGCGCTGGGGCCGGAGGGCGGCCAGGGCGCGCTGGCCGGCATCGCCGTCGCCGCGTATGTCCTGCCCGGTGCCCTGGGTGCGGTGGCTCTGGGGCGGTGGATGCGACAACTTCCGGCGCAGCGGCTCCTGGTGACCGACTCCGGGCTACGGGCCTTGCTGCTGGGAGCCATCCCGCTTGCGCAGCTGGCGGGAGTGCTCACCCCGGCCCTGTACGTCGGGCTCCTGGCTGCCTCCTCGCTGCTGCACGCCTGGGGCAAGGCCGGCAAGCACGCCCTGTTCGCGCCTCTGCTCTCCGACGACCGACGTCTGGTTGCCAACAGCGTGCTCAGCGCCAGTGTGTGGAGCGCGACGATCACGGGACCCGCTCTCGCGGGTCTGCTCGTGGCAGCGGCGTCGCCGGCATGGATCATCGGTTTGGACGCCGCCACGTTCGCGGTGCTCGCCTTTCGGACCGCCCGCACTGCCCTGCCGTCGTCACCGGTCGCGGCAGCCGGCGGCACACGCCAGGGTCTCGGCATCCTGCGCCGTCAGCCGGAACTCCTCGGCCTGCTCGCCGTGACCTGGGTGTTCAACTTCGCCTTCGGCCCGGTCGAAGTCGCTCTTCCCGTATTCGTCGCCGGCGACCTGCAAGCCGGCCCGGGGCTGCTCGGCGCCTACTGGGCCGCCTTCGGGACCGGGGCCGTCATCGGCGCTCTCGCGCTGGGCGTGGCCAGACGACTTCCCCTGTGGCCCGCCATGCTCGCGATCATCGCCGGACACGGCGTCGGCATGCTCCCCTTCGCCCTCACCCACACCGCACTCCCCTCCCTGGCCGGCTTCGCCTTCGCCGGGCTCGTGTACGGCCCGTACTCCGCGCTCTCCTTCACCCTGCTCCAGGAACGGGCACCCGCCGGCTCGCTCACCACGGTCCTGGCCGCACGCAGCGCCGTGCTGCTCACCGCCTCTCCTCTGGGGGCGGCGCTCGGCGGCTTCCTCCTCGACAGGACCAGCGGCCCCACCGTCCTCACCGGCTGCGGCGCCCTCATGATCGTCATCCCGGTGGTCAGTGCCGTCGTGCTCAATCTCCACGGGACACGTCGGCAACGGCGTCAGTCCGCACACGCCCCGTACCCGGGGTGACTCCGGCGACGCGGCAGAGGGGAGCCACCCGGCCCGCGTCGGACGAACGGCCGTCGGCGACAGGCAGAATGGGCCCCATGAAGCTGATCAAGAAAGGCCACGCCTGCGTACGGATCGAGCAGGACGGGCGCACGCTCGTCATCGACCCCGGAGGCTTCAGCGAGGACGACGCCGCCGTCGGAGCCGATGCGATCCTCGTCACGCACGAGCACCCGGACCACTTCGACGAGGGCCGGCTGCGCGCCGCCATGGAGGCCAACCCGGCCGCGCAGATCTGGACGCCGCGCAGCGTCGCCGAGAAGATCTCCACCACCTTCCCCGGCCGCGTGCACACCGTCGGCGAGGGCGACACCTTCGACGCCGCCGGATTCGAGGTCGAGGTGCACGGCCAGCTGCACGCCGTCATCCATCCGGACATCCCGCGGATCGTCAACTGCGGCTATGTCGTGGACGGTTCGGTCTTCCACCCGGGCGACGCGCTGACCGTACCGGGCCGGTACGTCGACACGCTGCTGCTGCCGGTGCACGCCCCCTGGAGCAAGGTCTCCGAGGTCATCGACTACGTACGGGAGGTCGCGCCGCGCCGCGCCCTCGACGTGCACGACGGGCTCCTCGCGGACCGGGCACGGCCGGTCTACGACCGGATGATCGGCGACCTCGGAGGCGTGGAGCACGGCCGTCTGGCCCCCGGCGAGAGTGTCGGTGTGGCGCGGTAGATTTCACGGCATGCGTATCGCGACCTGGAACGTGAATTCCGTCGGGGCCCGACTGCCGCGGCTGCTGGAGTGGCTGGAGTCCGCCGGCCCCGATGTGGTCTGTCTCCAGGAGCTGAAGTGCTCCGCCGAGGCGTTCCCCGCCGCCGAAGTCGAGGCGCTGGGTTACGAGTCGCTGGTCAACGGCGACGGACGGTGGAACGGGGTGGCGGTGCTCTCCCGCGTCGGCCTCGCCGACACCGTCCTCGGCCTGACCGAGGGCCCGGCGTACGAGGGCGGCCAGGAGTCCCGCGCCGCTGCCGCCACCTGCGGCGGCGTGCGGGTGTGGTCGGTGTATGTGCCCAACGGCCGCGAGGTCGGCCATCCGCACTACGACTACAAGCTGCGGTGGCTGGAGGCGCTGCGCCTCACCGCCCGGCACGAGGTCTCCGGCGACACCCCCTTCGCGATACTGGGCGACTACAACATCGCCCCGGCCGACGAAGACGTCTACGACCGCGCCGAATTCGAGGGCTCCACGCACGTCACCGAGCTGGAGCGCGCCGCCCTGAAGGCGCTGCGCGAGGAGGGCCTGACGGATGTGATGCCCCGCCCTCTGAAGTACGACCACCCCTACACGTACTGGGACTACCGGCAGCTGTGCTTCCCCAAGAACAGGGGCATGCGCATCGACCTCGTCTACGGCAACGCCCTCTTCGCGGCGGCCGTCAAGGACGCCTACGTCGACCGCGAGGCGCGGAAGGGCAAGGGAGCCTCCGACCACGCCCCGGTCGTCGTCGACCTCGAAGTCTGACCGGGCGGGGGCTCCGGGGCGCCGGACGACGCCCCGGAGCCCCGGCCCGGCCCGAGGGTTACGGCACCAGCTTCTTCAGCTCCACCGAGTCCGCCATCGCCTTCAACCCCGCGTCGCCCGGGTGCAGATGGTCCCCGCTGTCATAGGCGGGGAGCATCCGCTGCGGGCGCGCCGGGTCCCGTACGACGGCGTCGAAGTCGAGCACCGCGTCGAAGGTGCCCTTGCTGTCGCGTACGAAGGCGTTGACGGCGCTGCGCTTGGCGTCCACTTCCGGGAAGCAGTCCTTGTAGCCCTCACAGGGCGTCAGGGTGGCGCCGATGACCCGCAGTCCACGCTCGTGCGCCCGCCGCGCGATCTCCTTCAGGCCCGCGATGACCTCTTCGGGCGTCGCGCCCCACCGCACGTCGTTGATGCCTTCGAAGACGACGACGGTGTCCGCGTTCGTCTGCGCCAGTACGTCGCGCTCCAGCCGGTGCACGGCGCTGACGCCGCCGGTGTCGTCGCTGACCCCGTCGCCGGGATAGCGGTCGGAGACGACGCGGTTCGCGGAGATGCCCTGGTTGAGCACCCCGTAGCGCGGGACCTCCTGCTGTGCGCGCAGCCGCCGCGCCAGCACGTCCGGCCAGCGGCGGTTGGCGCCCGGCGTGGAGCGGACCCCGTCGGTGATGGAGTCGCCGAACGCGACGACGGATCCCGGGCCGCCCCGCACGTCGACGGCCGTGAGGAAGGGCCAGACCTCCAACGACCCGGTGAACGCGCTGCCTTCCGTGTCTCCTGTGCGGTCGCCGCTGCCGTTCGCGCTCACGTAGCTGCGCTGGCTGGTCGCGCTGTGCACCGGGGCCGCCGCGACCGGCCCCGGCAGGTGGATGCTGACCAGCAGATTGGTGCCGGCGGGCACCTGGAAGCCGACGGGGTCGCTGACGGCGCTCGTGCCCGCGGGCATCACCACGCCGTCGCGTCCGCCGAACTGCAGCCGCACCGGCCGGCCCCGCCCTGTGGCGCCCTCGCGCTGTACGACGACCGACGCGTGTCCGATCTCGACGGGGCCGGAGGCGAAGGTGTTCGCCAGCTTGATCCGTGTACGGGAACCGCCGGCCGAGGGGTGCACGACCAGCCGGAGGGTCTGGTTCTCCCAGGGGCCGACGGTGGTGTAGCCGGCGGTGCTCGTCGTCCAGCTCCCCGTCCAGGACGACTCGTCGCGCCGTACGGACGCGGCGAAGACGTGCAGATCGCTCTCGGTGCCGGGGTCGCGGGGCAGCGTGATCGAGCGGATGCGGCGGTCCTCCTCCACCGGCACGGTCACCGCGTACAGCTTGGCCTTCTCGGCGAGCGGGCCGCCGGATCCGGTGTTGACGTGCGGCAGCGCCACGGCCTTCGTGGCGAGGGGGCCGCCGCGCCAGTCGGGGGCGGAGAGCGTGTAGGCCGACGTGGAGCCGTCCCAGTAGCGGACGGTGCCGGTGCCGGTGACGTCCGTGCCGGGACCGCCGCGCGATGTGCCCGCCACCAGGAGCGAGATGGCGTTGCCCGTTCCGCTCAGCCGCACCTGCTGTCCGTCGGCCGTCACGTTGTCGGGGCTGCCGGGCCGGGTGTGCGGCCAGCGCAGCGAGGCGGAGTCGAGTCCGAGAAGCCGGCCGGGATTCCAGCCGGCGGCGCGCAGATCCTGTGCGGACAGGGAGTTGCCCGCCCCGTCGAAGTCGGCCTCACCGGGGCGTGCGTCGTCACTCACCGCCCGGTTGTCGAAGAGCCGCTCCAAAGGGAGCGGCTCAGTGGTGTTCGTCGCTGTGCGGCTTTCCGCGACCGCGACCGCGGGGGTCCCCGCGGCGGTCAGCAGGATCATGAGGGGAACGTTCCACAGACGTCCGCGCACGCCGACAGTCCTCTCTCTCGTCCGGCACCAACACCCGCTCCTCGCACCCCGATTCGAACGAGGCCCGGTGAAGGTAGAGAGACGGCAAAGCGGCGTCAAGGTGTCCGGTCGGGACACTGACCGTTTTTTCCGCACCCCTGCCCGATGCACAGCGTGCCTGTGGTGCGGGCCCATGTGGGGATGCCACCCTGACCCGTATGAACATCCCCTTCCTGGACAACTGGCGTAAGAGGCACGAGGAGGCGCAGAGCGCGTCGCTCGCGGACGCGGTGTCCAGCGACCCCGAGGGCGCCGCCCAACTCCTCTCGGAATGCGAACTGCTGCGTAACCAGGCCGAGGACGCCGGAGTCGAACTCGACGACTCCGCCGAGTCGTTGTCGGCGCTCGACCAGCTCCTGCCGCGCTGGCGCGAGGACCCGGAGGTCGCACCCTGGCTCGGCAGCGACGCGGGCCTGTATCTGGGCACGGTCCTGGTGCGTACGGTGCCGGGCGCCGCGTGGCGGCTGCGGCCCGACGGTCAGCCTGTGGTGCGGCTGGAGTCGGGCCGGGAGCTGGACGTGCTGGAGGAAGGGGCCTCGTGGGCGGAGACCGGCACCCCGGAGCTGTCGCAGCGCTACGCGGAGTTCTCCGAGGGGTGAGGACGGTGCCGCCGGGCCGGCTTCCCGCGGCGGCTCAGCTCTTCGCGCGGTGGTTGCCGCGTCGTCCGCCACCGTCCGCGTCGGCCTGGGACGGCGGCGGCGCGGTCGCCGCACGGGTGACGTCGGCGACGAGTTCGACGACGTCCGCCCCGTACGCCTGGGAGTTGACGACCCTCAGCAGCACGCAGAAGTTCCCGTTCGTGCCGTACTTGCGCATCAGCCGCGCGTGGTGCCGGGCCAGATAGCGGGCCGCGGCCTGGTTCGTGACGGAACGCTGGCCGCAGAAGAGAAAGACGGGACGGGCGCCGTCGCCCTGCCCGGCCGTCAGACGTGCGAGCAGCACGTGCTCCCGCACCCCGGACTCCAGCAGATGCCGTTCGCCGCCGATCGTGAAGGCGCCCCGGTCCGGGCTGTTCCCGGTCTCCGTGTCGATGTGGACGCCGGGCAGCAGCGACTGGAGATGCGCCGCCATGCGGCGGTTCGAGACGGGCCCGCCGAAGCAGAACTCGGTGCGCTCGCCGAAGCCCTGCTGCGCCATGTCGTGGGATATGACGTCCCCGTTCGCACCGCACTCCTTGACGACCGCCGACAGCTCCAGCAGCGCGAAGACGTCGTTGCGGGCGACGGACCACTCGGCGGTCGCCGCGTCGCGGTTGACCACCAGCAGACACTCGGAGTGCTCCGGCAGGCCGAAGAAGCGCTGCTTCCGGCTCAGTCCGCGCTGCCACAGATACGTGCGCGCGAACCAGCCCAGGGCGACGGCCAGGGCCACCGCGAGCACACCCAGCACGAGCCAAGGCAGGTTCTCCGTCATGGTGCGGCAGCGTACATCCGCAGGCGAAGGGGGCGTACGGGAGTCTGCGGGATCGGCGCAGCACCGGTGCTGACGTGCCTGCGGCTGCGGGCTAGTCTTCGCTGACCCGTCACCTCAGGAGGTCTCCATGCGGCGTATGACCAACCGCCGTTCTGCCAGACTGCTCGCCGTGATCACCGCCACCGCCGCGGTGGCGACGGTGGGTGTGGCCGCCGCGCCCGCCTTCACCGGAAGCGGCCAGGGCGCGGACCGCGAGCCGTCGAAGAAGCCGGTCGCGGTCGGTCACGGCGGCGCCGTATCCAGCGTCGACGCCGACGCGTCCGCAGCCGGCATCAAGGTGCTCAAGCAGGGCGGGAACGCCGTCGACGCCGCAGTGGCCACCGCGGCCGCGCTCGGCGTCACCGAGCCCTACTCGGCGGGCGTCGGCGGAGGCGGCTACTTCGTCTCCTACGACGCGGCCAGCGGGAAGATCCGCACCCTCGACGGACGCGAGACCGCCCCGAAGAGCGCCGACGAGAAGCTCTTCCAGGAGGACGGCAAGGCGCTGCCGTTCGACGAGGTCGTCACCAGCGGCCTGAGCGTGGGCACTCCGGGAACGCCCGCCACCTGGGAGAAGGCGCTCGGCAGGTGGGGCACCAAGCCGCTGGGCAAGGTCCTCGCCCCCGCCGAGAAGCTCGCCCGTGACGGCTTCGAGGTCGACAAGACCTTCCGTCAGCAGACCGCAGACAACGAGGAGCGCTTCCGCAAGTTCCCCGACACGGTCGACCTGTTCATGCCCGGCGGCAAGCTGCCCGAGACGGGCAGCACCATGCGCAACCCGGACCTCGCCCGTACGTACGACACGATGGCCCGCGAGGGCACCGGCCCGCTCTACGACGGGGCGATCGCCGACGACATCGTGGAGACGGTACGCAAGCCCCCGGTGGACCCGGACGGCGGCGAGAAGGTGCGCAAGGGCGACCTGACGAACGAGGACCTGAAGGCGTACAAGATCAAGAAGCAGGCGCCCTCGCACACCCGTTACCGCGGTCTCGACGTCTTCGGCATGGCGCCCTCCTCCTCCGGCGGCACGACCGTGGGCGAGGCGCTGAACATCCTGGAACGCAGCGACCTGGGCGAGCTCAGCAAGAAGCAGCTGCTGCACCGCTACATCGAGGCGAGCCGCGTCGCGTTCGCCGACCGCGGCCGGTGGGTCGGCGACCCGGCGGCGGAGGACGTGCCGACGAAGGAGCTGCTGTCACAGCGCTTCGCCGACTCGCGTGCCTGCCTCATCAAGGACGACGAGGTGCTGAAGAGCCCGGTGGCGCCCGGCGATCCGCGTGACCCCGCGGACTGCGGTTCCGGTGACAAGGCCGCGCCCACGACGTACGAGGGCGAGAGCACTACGCACCTGACGACCGCCGACAAGTGGGGCAACGTCGTCTCCTACACCCTCACGATCGAGCAGACCGGTGGCAGCGGCATCACCGTCCCCGGGCGGGGCTTCCTGCTCAACAACGAGCTGACGGACTTCTCCTTCAAGGCCGCCGACCCGGACGTGCACGACCCGAACCTGCCCGGTCCGGGCAAGCGTCCGCGCTCGTCGATGTCGCCGACGATCGTGCTCGACGACGGCAAGCCCGCCTTCGCGCTCGGCTCACCCGGCGGCGCCACGATCATCACCACGGTGCTCCAGAGCATGATCAACCACGTGGACCGCGGCATGCGGCTCGACAAGGCGCTCAACGCACCGCGCGCCAGCCAGCGCAACGCTGCGAAGACCGAGATCGAGCCGAAGCTGTACGACAGCGGCGTACGGCCCGAACTGGAGGATCTCGGCCACTCCTTCACCGAGATCGAGGAGCTGGGTGCGGCCACGGCCGTGCAGCCGCTGCCGGACGGGCGCTGGCTCGCTGCGGCCGAGGAGGAGCGGCGCGGCGGCGGCTCCGCGATGGTGGTGCGTCCCTCGAAGAAGTAGGAGCGGAAGCAGGAGCAGGAGCAGTAGCGGGAGCCGGAGAGCACAGGGAACAGCAGCCGGCCGGACGGCCGCTGGGAGCGGGACGAAAAACGTCCGTAGCGTTCCGGTAACACGCGCCGTAACACGGCGGGTGTGGAATGCGGGGCATGGCTGATATGCCCGCTCCGGCGGCCGTCCGGCAACCTCCCGGCGCGGTGCGTTCGTACGCCGCAGAACTCCTCGCGATGGCCCGGCGGCTGGATCCCGCGTCGGGCTGGTTCGCCGTCTTCGCGGAGCACGATCCGGACGGGCTGCGCGAGTGTCTGTCGGGGCGGGAGATGCCGCCGTGGGACGTAGTGGCCTCACTGCTGGAGGACCTGCGGCGACTGCACGGTCCCGGCGCGGCGGTGCAGGCGGAGGAGCGGCTGCGCCCGCTGCACGGCACGGCCGTCGTCGCGTACGACCGCCATGTCGGCGGCGAACCGGTGCTGCGTCAGCGACTCGCCGCGGCAGCGGGGGAGTTGGACGAGGCGGCGGCGCGTGTCCGCGCGCTGGAGGCAGAGGGCGGCGGCGAGGAGCAGGCGTGGGCGCGTGACTATCTCGTACGCGTCGAGTCGCGCTGCGCGGAACTGCGCGCCCGCCTCGCGGCCGTGGCGGCCACGGGGCACGCGAAGCCGACGGGTCACGCCAAGCCGACGGGTCACGCCAAGCCGACGGGGCCCGGCACAGATGCCGAGGCCACCGCGCCCGATGCGGCCGCCGAGTCCCGTGCGGCCACCGGTGCCGATGCGGTCGCCCCGCCCGATGCGGTCACCGCGCCGCCTCCGCCCAAGAGGCGTGCCCGCACGGGCGGTTCGCGTTTCGCGGGCGCCCCCGGCGAGGAGGCGGAGGCCGCGGAACCGGCGCCGATCGTGCCGCCCGGCGCCCCCTCGCCCGACCTCGCTCCCCGTACCGGCGACGCGGGTGATCCCGGTGGCGTGACGCGGGGCGGTGGTTCCGCGAGCGGTGAATTCGCGCCGCGCGGCGCACGGTTCGCCGGATCGGTGCAGCAGCCCACCGCCGTCGGGACCGTCCCTTCCCGTGCGGAGATCGCCGCGGCCCGCACGCTCGCGGACGAGGCCGCGGCACGGCTCGTACGGCTGCGGCGAGCCGGAAGCGGGGGAGAGGCGCACGCCCTGCTGTGCGAGGCCGCGCACTGGCCGCCGCTCCGATTCGCCGTGCTGGTCGACGAGTTGCAGGGGCGCGGGCTGGCACCGGATGCGGGAACACTGCTGTGGGAGGCGGCGGCTCTGCCCTCCGAGGCCTTCGCCGCCGCGGCCGCGGCCCTGGCCGCCCTCGGCCGCGACGAGGACGGCATCCGGATGCTGCGCCTCGGCGTGTCCCGTCCGCCGCACCAGATCGCGGAGGCGGCACTCGCCCTGCACCGCGCGGGCCGGGAGCGTGAGGCCACGGAGCTGCTGGCGGCGGTGATACGGGCCCGTACGCCCGCCGGGGCCGCGCAGGTGGTGCGCGCCGAGCCGGCGGTGCTCGTACGCCTCGTGCTGGAGGCGGCCAGCGCGATGTCCCAGGAGCAGTGGAGCAGGGTCGCCGCCGCCCTGCGGACGGCGGAGGTTCCCGGCGTGCCCAAGGCGCTGTGACGGCCCGGGGAATACCTGTGCCTGCTGCGCCGCCACCACTCGTCGTGCCTGGTGGGCGGCGTGCGGACGGCCGCGCCGGCAGGCCGCGTACCTGCCTGTGGGAAGGAGATCGTTCGGGCGACGTGGCGCAGATGCCCTTGCCACCGTGCGAGACCCGACCTACGGTCACATTCTCACGTGGATCTACGCGTGTCGAATGGCCTTGACCTCCCGGCAAAGGAGCTGCTCATGCCCGATGTTGTGCGCGCCGCACTCGTGCAGGCGACATGGACCGGCGACACAGACTCGATGATCGAGAAGCATGTGCAGCACGCGCGCGAAGCGGCCCGTCAGGGCGCCCGCATCATCGGCTTCCAAGAGGTCTTCAATGCCCCGTACTTCTGCCAGGTGCAGGACGCCGAGCACTACAAGTGGGCGGAGCCCGTGCCGGACGGACCGACCGTGCGGCGCATGCAGGAGCTTGCGCGGGAGACGGGAATGGTCGTCGTCGTCCCTGTTTTCGAGGTCGAACAGCCCGGTTTCTACTACAACACCGCCGCCGTCATCGACGCCGACGGCACGGTGCTGGGCAGCTATCGCAAGCACCACTTGCCCCAACTGCCGGGATTCTGGGAGAAGTTCTACTTCAAGCCCGGCAACCTGGGCTGGCCCGTCTTCGACACCGCCGTCGGCCGCGTCGGCGTCTACATCTGCTACGACCGCCACTTCCCCGAGGGCTGGCGTGCCCTGGGCCTTGAAGGCGCCCAGCTCGTCTACAACCCCTCGGCCACCTCCCGGGGCCTCTCCAGCCACCTTTGGCAGCTGGAGCAGCCCGCTGCCGCCGTCGCCAACGAGTACTTCGTAGCCGCCATCAACCGCGTCGGCACCGAGGAGTACGGCAGCAACGACTTCTACGGCACGAGCTACTTCGTCGACCCGCGCGGCCAGTTCGTCGGCGACGTCGCCAGCGACAAGGAAGAGGAACTGGTGGTGCGCGACCTCGACTTCGACGTGATCGACGAGGTGCGGCAGCAGTGGGCCTTCTACCGGGACCGCCGCCCCGACGCGTACGAAGGGCTGGTGCGTCCCTGATGAATGCCCAGCACACCGCGGGCTCCGCCGACGCGCTGCTCCGGCGCCACCGCGCCGTCATGCCCGACTGGCTCGCGCTCTACTACGGCGAGCCGATGGAGATCACCCACGGCGAGGGCAGGCACGTCTGGGACGGCGAGGGCAACCGCTACCTCGACTTCTTCGGCGGCATCCTCACCACGATGACGGCGCACGCCCTGCCCGAGGTCACCAAGGCCGTCAGCGAGCAGGCCGGGCGCATCCTGCACACCTCCAGCCTCTATCTCGACCGTCCCATGGTGGAGCTGGCCGAGCGCATCGCCGCGCTGTCCGGTATCCCCGACGCCCGCGTCTTCTTCACCACTTCGGGCACCGAGGCGAACGACACGGCGCTGCTGCTGGCCACGACGTACCGCCGCTCCAACCAGATCCTGGCGCTGCGCAACAGCTACCACGGCCGCTCGTTCTCGGCGATCGGCATCACCGGCAACCGCTCCTGGTCGCCCACGAGCCTCTCGCCGCTGCAGACGCTCTACGTGCACGGCGGCGTCCGTACCCGCGGGCCCTACGCCGCCCTGGACGACGCCGAGTTCACCGAGGCCTGCACCGCGGACCTGGAGGACATGCTCGGCCAGACCGGCGGCGACGTCGCCGCGCTGATCGCCGAACCGGTGCAGGGCGTCGGCGGGTTCACCTCACCGCCGGACGGTCTGCTCGCCTCGTTCCGTGAAGTCCTGCGCGAGCACGGCATCCTGTGGATCAGCGACGAGGTGCAGACGGGCTGGGGCCGCACCGGCGAGCACTTCTGGGGCTGGCAGGCCCACGACCGGGCCGGACCGCCGGACATGCTCACCTTCGCCAAGGGCATCGGCAACGGCATGTCCATCGGCGGTGTCGTCGCGAGCGCCGAGGTCATGAACTGCCTGCCGGCCAACTCCATCTCCACCTTCGGCGGCAGCCCCGTCACCATGGCCGCCGGCAACGCCAACCTCAACTATCTGCTGGAACACGACCTTCAGGGCAACGCGCGCCGCGTCGGCGGCCTGCTGCTGGAGCGGCTGCGGGCCGCCTCGGCCGGCCTCGGCGTCGTACGGGAGGTACGCGGCCGCGGCCTGATGGCCGGCGTGGAGATGGTCGAGCCGCACACCGACACCCCGTCGCCGCGGGCGGCTTCGCTGGTGCTGGAGGCGGCACGCGAGAGGGGCCTGCTCATCGGCAAGGGCGGCGGCCACGCCACCAGCAGCGTGCTGCGCATCGCGCCGCCGCTGAGCCTGACCGTCGCGGAGGCGGAGGAGGGCGCCGAGATCCTGGAGGACGCCCTGCGTGCCGCCGACACCGAGCTCGAAGGGAAGAGCACGCAATGACGCACTCACGTACGGTCGTTCGCGGGGGACTCGTCATCACCGCGGCCGACGAGACGCACGCGGACGTACTCGTCGAGGACGGACGGATCGTCGCCACCGCCGCCACCGGCAGCAGCGTGGCCGAAGGCTGGAACGCCGAGCGGACCATCGACGCCACCGGCAAGTACGTCATCCCGGGCGGGGTCGACGGCCACACCCACATGGACTTCCCCTTCGGAGGCACCTTCTCCTCCGACGACTTCGAGAGCGGCACCAAGGCCGCCGCGTGGGGCGGCACGACCACCATCGTCGACTTCGCCGTGCAGCAGAAGGGGCACGCCCTGCGCGAGGGCCTGGACCGCTGGCACGCCAAGGCCGACGCGCAGTGCTCCATCGACTACGCCTTCCACATGATCCTCTCCGACGTGAACCAGGGGACGCTGAAGGAGATGGACATGCTGGTGGAGGAGGGCATCACCTCCTTCAAGATGTTCATGGCCTACCCCGGCGTCTTCTACAGCGACGACGGGCAGATCCTGCGCGCCATGCAGCGCACCGCCGCCAACGGCGGGCTGACCATGATGCACGCGGAGAACGGCATCGCCATCGACGTCCTCGTCGAACAGGCCCTGGCCGCCGGCCGCACCGACCCCCGCCACCACGGAGAGGTGCGCAAGGCGCTGCTGGAGGCGGAGGCCACGCACCGCGCCATCCAGCTCGCGCGGGTGGCCGGTTCGCCGCTGTACGTCGTGCACGTCTCGGCGGAGGAGGCCGTGGCCGAGCTGGCGACGGCACGGGACAAGGGTCTGCCGGTGTTCGCGGAGACCTGCCCGCAGTACCTCTTCCTCTCGACCGACAACCTCGCCGAGCCGGACTTCGGCGGCGCCAAGTACGTCTGCTCCACGCCGCTCCGTCCCCGCGAGCACCAGGCCGCGCTGTGGCGGGGCCTGCGTACGAACGACCTCCAGGTGGTCTCCACCGACCACTGCCCGTTCTGCTTCGTCGGCCAGAAGGAGCTGGGCCGCGGGGACTTCTCGAAGATCCCCAACGGCATGCCGGGCGTCGAGCACCGCATGGACCTGCTGCACCAGGCCGTGCTCGACGGGCACATCTCGCGCCGCCGCTGGATCGAGCTGGCCTGTGCCACCCCGGCCCGCATGTTCGGGCTCTACCCCAAGAAGGGGACGCTGCAGCCCGGTTCGGACGCCGACATCGTCGTCTACGACCCGGAGGCCCAGCAGACCCTCTCGGTCGAGACGCACCACATGAACGTCGACTACTCGGCGTACGAGGGCAAGCAGATCACCGGGCAGGTCGAGACAGTGCTCTCGCGCGGCGAGACCGTCATCGACAGGCGCACTTACACAGGACGAGCCGGGCACGGGCAGTACACGCCCCGCGGTCTGTGCCAACTCCTCGACTGAGACCAGCGGTTGCTGTGTCTGAACAGAAAGGACGGACAGGGCATGGACTTCGGACTCGTACTGCAGACCGATCCGCCAGGGTCCCGCACGGTCGGCCTCATGCAGCGTGCCGAGCGGCAGGGTTTCCGGTACGGCTGGACGTTCGACTCGGCGGTGCTGTGGCAGGAGCCGTTCGTCATCCACAGCCGCGTGCTGGAGAACACCGACCGGCTGATCGTCGGCCCCATGGTCACCAACCCCGGCACCCGCGCCTGGGAGGTCACCGCCTCCACCTTCGCGACGATGAACGAGATGTACGGCAACCGGACGGTGTGCGGCCTCGGCAGGGGCGACTCGGCGATGCGCGTGGCCGGACGCCGGCCGAACACCCTCGCGCGGGTCAGCGACGCGATGTCCGTCATCCGCGACCTGGCGGAGGGACGCGAAGCGGTCGTCGACGGTACGCCGCTGAAGTTCCCATGGGTGCGTGACGGGAAGCTGCCGGTGTGGATGGCGGCGTACGGGCCGAAGGCGCTGGCCATGGCGGGCCGTGAGGCGGACGGCTTCATCCTCCAGCTCGCCGACCCGTATCTGACGGAGTCGATGGTGAAGGCCGTGCGGGTCGCCGCCGCGCAGGCCGGCCGAGACCCGGACGACGTCACGGTCTGCGTCGCCGCACCCGCCTACGTCGGCGACGACATCCAGCACGCGCGGGAGCAGTGCCGCTGGTTCGGAGGCATGGTCGGCAACCACGTCGCCGACCTCGTCGCCCGCTACGGCGAGGACTCCGACCTCGTACCCGCCGCGCTGACCAGCTACATCAAGGCCCGCCAGGGCTACGACTACGCCCACCACGGGCGTGCGGGCAATCCCGACACCGAGTTCGTCCCCGACGAGGTCGTCGACCGTTTCTGCCTGCTGGGGCCCGCGGAGGCGCACATCGAGAAGCTGCGGACGCTGCGGGACCTGGGTGTCGACCAGTTCGCCGTGTACGCCATGCATGACGCCACGGAGTCCGTGATCGACGCGTACGGACGGGACATCATCCCGGCCCTGAACAACTGACCCACCGGACCACCGGGCGACGGGCGGCGGCCTCGGGCCGCCGCCCGTCCCGACAACCGAATCCCAGCACCGAGCCGAAGAGGTGTGTGCCATGACCGGGACCGCTCCAACCGCCGCACCGGGCCCGCAGGACGTGCCCGGCACCGGCACCGCTGAAGAAGTCACGCACCCCGACGGCCGGGTGGAGCTCGTCAAGGGCGCGATACCCGAAGGCAGCCGGTTCGCCAACGCGGACCTGCATCCGGTCCCCATGGCCAAACGGCACTGGACCACCTACAACTTCGCCGCCATCTGGATCGGCATGGCGCACAACATCCCGTCCTGGATGCTCGCTTCGGGCCTCGTCGCCTTCGGCATGGACTGGAAGCAGGCCGTCTTCACCATCGCCCTGGCCAATGTGATCGTGCTGCTTCCGATGCTGCTGACGGGCCACGCGGGGCCCAAGTACGGCATTCCCTTCCCCGTCTTCGCGCGGGCCTCCTTCGGGCTGCGCGGCGCGAACCTTCCGGCGATGATCCGGGCCGCCGTGGCCTGCTGCTGGTTCGGCATCCAGACGTGGATCGGCGGCGTGGGCATCTTCGTACTCCTCGGCAAGATCTTCGGCGGGTGGGCCGAGGCCGCGAAGATCGGCGGGGAGCCATGGACGATGTGGCTGTGCTTCGTGCTGTTCTGGGCGCTCGAACTCGCCATCATCTACCGGGGGATGGAGACGCTTCGCCGCTTCGAGAACTGGGCCGCCCCGTTCGTCCTCGTCGGCGCATTCGTACTGCTGGCGTGGATCGCGTTCAAGGCCGGCGGCTTCGGGCCGCTGCTGGACGAGCCTTCCAAGCTGGGCTGGGGCCCGGAGTTCTGGCCGGTGTTCTTCCCCGCGCTGATGGGCATGATCGCCTTCTGGTCGACGCTGTCGCTCAACATCCCCGACTTCACCCGCTTCGGCGCGGGACAGCGGGCACAGGTGTGGGGCCAGTCCCTCGGTCTGCCCACGACGATGACCCTCTTCGCCCTGCTGTCGGTGTTCGTCACCTCGGGCTCGCAGGTCGTCTACGGTGCCTCCGTCTGGGACCCGGTGGAGCTCGCGGGCAAGACCGACAACGTCTTCGGGCTGCTCTTCGCCCTGGTCACCGTGCTCATCGCCACGATCTCCGTGAACCTGGCCGCGAACGTCGTCTCACCCGCGTACGACCTGGCGAACCTCGCGCCGCGGTTCATCAACTTCCGCACCGGCGCGCTCATCACGGGTGTCATCGGTGTGGTGATCATGCCGTGGAAGCTGACGGAGACGCCCGAGCTGTACATCTACACCTGGCTCGGCACGGTCGGCGGTCTGCTCGGCACCGTCGCCGGCATCCTCATCGCCGACTACTGGATCGTGCGCCGTACGCGTCTGCAGCTGGCCGAGCTCTACCGCGAGGGCGGGGCGTACTGGTACGGCTCCGGCTGGAACTGGCGTGCCGTGGCGGCGTTCACGGTGGGCGGCCTGCTGGCCGTCGGCGGCTCGTACTCCGCCAAGGGCAAGGGGCCCTTCCCGGCCGACGGCCTGATCCCCTTCCTCCAGCCGCTCGCCGACTACGGCTGGGCGGTCGGCGTCTCCAGTTCGCTCCTGCTGTACGTCCTGCTGATGCGGGTGGCGCCGCCGAAGGCGCCGGGCGCGGCGGGCTGACGCGTTCGCCGTTCCAGGGGGCTCAGGGCCGGGCGCCGGGGTCGGCGACGGATTCCGGCTGTTCCCCGTCCGGCTTGCCGGCGGCCGCCTCCGCCATCTCGGGTTCCTCCAGAGTGCGCAGGAGCAGCCAGCCGACGGCAGGCAGCGCGATGAGCGGCGCCAGCGCGGTCTGCAGAGAGGCGGCGTCGGCGACGGCGCCGATGAGCGGGCTCGCGATGCCGCCGATGCTGACGGTCAGGCCCAACGTGACGCCGGCGGCGGTGCCGACGCGTTGCGGCAGATAGTCCTGGCCGAGGGTGATGTGCAGCGAGAAGGGCACGTAGAGGCCGGCCGAGGTGAGGGCGACGAAGACGTAGAGCAGCGGACCGGGTACGAGGACCACCCCGGCGACGGCGAGCACGGTCAGGGCGTAGGACCACTGCACGACGCGGATGCGTCCGTGCCGTTCGGCGAGCCTCCCGCCGGTCACGGTGCCCACGGCGCCGCCGAGGTAGAGCACGAACAGCGCGGCCGTACCGGAGAGTTCACCCCCGCCGATGCGCTGGCGCACATAGAGCGAGATGAACGCGCTGAGGCCCACGAAGACGATCGAGCGGCACACGACGGCCCCCGACAGCCTGATGAACGACTCCCAGTCGTCCGCGCCGACGGCCGCCTTCGCACGGGCGGCCGCTGCCGCCGATGCGGGGGCTTCGACGCCGCGCAGGGCGGCCAGGCACAGCGCCGCTCCGGCAAGCGCGGGGACGACCAGCAGCGGCGAGGCACGCAGGCCGCCCGTGGCGATGACGGCGGAGACCAGCAGAGGCGCGGCGGCGAAACCGAGGTTGCCGCCGAGGGAGAACCAGCCCATCGCCGTATGGCTGCCGCGGCTCGCGCGCCGCGCCACCCGGGCGGCCTCCGGATGGTAGGCGGCTACGCCGATGCCGGACGCCGCGACGGCCGCCAGCGTGACGGCGTACGAGCCGCCCACACCGGCCAGAGCGACACCGGCACCGCCCACCAGGGTGCTCACCGGCAGCAGCCACGGCATCGCCCGTCTGTCGGTGAGCGCTCCGAACAGCGGCTGCATCACCGACGACAGCAGGGACGCGGCCAGGACGATGCCGGAGGCGGCGGCGTAGGTGTAGGAGCGCTCGGAGACGAAGAACGGCACGAGGGCTGCCACCGCGCCCTGGTAGACGTCCACGCAGGCATGCCCGAACGACAGCAGCGTGATGGGCCTGGTACGCGGGGACTTGTTCGTCTGCACCCCGGCATCATCGCCACCGCCCAGCTTGGCGCGCTTCCGATAAGATGCCAATCCATGCCGGTTATCCGCCACACCCCCGAAGCGCCCACCCGCACCCAGGTGATGGCGCCCGGAGAGCGCATCGACGCCCACCGTCACGACGACCACCAGATCATCTACGCGGGTTCCGGCGTCCTGGCCGTCACCACCGGGGCGGGCACCTGGTTCGCCCCCGGCACCCGTGCCATCTGGGTCCCCGCGGGATGCGTCCACGCCCACCGCGCCCACGGCCACCTCGCCCTGCACCTGCTGGGCCTGCCTGCCGGCACCAACCCGCTCGGGCTCGACGCCCCCACGGTCCTCGCCGTCAGTCCTCTGCTGCGCGAACTGATCCTCGCCTGCACCCGGGACCCGCACGACGAGACCCCCGAGCGGCGGCGCCTGCTCGCGGTGCTCCTGGACTGCCTCCGCGTCTCACCGCAGGACCCCGTACGGCTGCCGGCGCCGGCCGACCCCCGCCTCGCGGCCGTCTGCGACCTCCTGCACCGCGATCCCGCTGATCCGCGGAGCCTGGCCGAACTGGCGAGCGCGGCGGGAGCCGGCCAGCGCACCCTCAGCCGGCTCTTCCACCGCGAACTGGGCATGACGTTCCCCCAGTGGCGCACCCGGCTGCGCCTCTACCACGCACTGTGTCTGCTGGCCGACGACGTGCCGGTGACCACGGTCGCCCACCGCTGCGGCTGGTCCTCCGCCAGCGCCTTCATCGACGTCTTCCGCCGCGCCTTCGGCCACACCCCGGGCAGCCACAAGGCCGTGCCGGAATCCGGCTGAGCGGCGGCGGCCCGGTTCCACGTGGCCGGCTCCCGGCCCCCCCGGATCGTTCAGGCCCGGGACGAACTCCCCGCCGGATGCATGTAGTTGTGCCAGTCGAGGCAGAGCACGGTCGCGTCGTCGCGCGGATCGTGGTCCGTGGCCGTGAGGACGGACCTCGTGAACGTCTGCACGGCCTCGCGTGGATGCTCCGCGGCGGTGGCTTCGACCAGCCGGCGCAGGCCCTCGTCGTCCTGGTCGGGTTCGAGCATGCCGTCGGTGAACAGGACGAGGCGGTCGCCCGGGCGGAGAGCGATGTTCTGCACGCGGTATTGCGGGTGGGGTTCGATCCCGAAGGGGAGGTCGATGAGCGGGGTGAGCTCCCGGGCCTCTCCGTCCCGCAGCAGCAGGGGCCACTGGTGCCCGGCGTTGACGAAGGCGGTCTCCCCGGTCTCGAAGGCGATCCACATCAGCTGCCCGGTGACCATGGCCTGTGCGCTGTGCGCGGCGAGGGCATGCTGCACCTGAACCGACTGCTCGGAGACCGCCCGGTGCTCGTGTATGGCGTGTTCGATGACCGCCTGGTTGGCGGCGTGCGCCTGGGCGAGCAGGTCCTGGCCGGCGCGGCGTGCGTTGCGCAGGGCCGCGACCACGACGGTGGCCAGCTGCGCCGCCCGTACGTCGTGCCCCATGGCGTCGGTGAGAGACAGATGCAGACCGTCCTCGCCCAGGGTGTAGTCGAAGGTGTCGCCGCCGACGTTGGCGGCCGGTTCCAGCGACCCGGCGACGGTGAAAGGGCCCGCGTCACATGTGAAGGACTCGGGCAGCAGCCGGTGCTGGATCTCGGAGGCCAGCGACATGCGCGTGGTGCGCCGCCCCCACTCGTACAGGTCGGTGAAGCGTCTGTTGACGATCACGACGTAGGCGAGGGCGTGGGCGGCCTCGCTGATGCGTTCCAGTCTGTCCCGGTCCGGCCGGGAGGGCAGGGTCAGCTCCAGCAGCCCGATCGCGTCCCCCCGGTCGGTGACCGGCGCGATGACCTTTGTCGGCTCCTCCGCGCGCGCCGCCGCCGGTCCCTCCGCAGGTACCGACGCGGGCTCGCCTTCGTGCACCAGGCTGTCCGCGGCGTCCACCGCCGTGTGCTCGACGGGGCCCACCCAGAGCTGCTGGTAGCGGATGACATGCCCGTACACGGTTCCGGCGAGGGGCAGCTGCTCCGGGCCGGAAGCGGCACCGACGGAGTGCCCGGGCAGCCGGACCACGGCCCTTCCGCCGAGGTCGGTGATCAGGAACGACACGTGGACGGCGGCGAATTCCTTCTCGAGTATCCGCGCAAGCACGGCGACGGACCGCACCGGAGGTTCGCGTTCCACCGAGGCAAGCAGATCGTCCGTCCAACTACGCCGGTCACTCACGTCCCGCGTCCTTCGCTTCGGCACTTCGCTTCGGCACAAGCACAACCCGACACTGCGGGAGAGGCAGTGGCCTCTCCTTCCCGAAAGCCTGCGTGCCGCCCCTGCCCGCCGCCCGGCAGGCGCCCCCGATCGCGTGAAGCGGGTGGGGCGGGGTGCGTGGCGGTGCCGGGGCTCGTGCCGTCCCCGGTGCCTCACACCTGTCTCACCCGTGCCTCACCGGCGGGATGGACGCCCGGGCCGGGCGTGCCTTGCCCGCCTGCCGTTCCGGCCGGGAGGATCGCCCGGTGCCCGACACCTCCCGGACGACCGCATTCGACGCCGCCCTCGCCGCCGTACCGGCCGAGCGGTTCCACGGCGCGGACGGCCGTGCCGTACGCCCGCTCACGCCGGCTGCCGTCACCCACCGGCACCTGCGGATGCTGGACGTGCGCCCCGGCGCGAGCGTCCTCGACATCGGCCTCGGCTCGGGTCTGTCCGCCGCCCTCATCGCCAGGCTGGCCGGTCCGGACGGGAAGGTGACGGCCGTCGAGATCGACCCCGGCCTCGCCGGGCGCGCCGAAGGGCTCTATGCGCAGCACGGACACCCGGTCGGCGTCGTCGTCGGCGACGGCCTCCGCGGACACCCGCCCCACGCCCCGTACGACCGCATCCTCGCCGGCACCACACCGCCGGCGGTGCCGGACGCCTGGCTGCGCCAACTCAAGCCCGGCGGCGTGCTGTTGTGCGGCGTACGCACCTCCGGCCTGCCCAGCGGCTACGCGATCGCCCGCATCACCGTCGACGAACGGCACAGACCGCACGAAGTCTCGGCCCATCAGGGCGGCTACATGCCGATGGTCGCGCCCGAGCGGCCGGAAGACGTCACCAGCGCGGCCGACCCCGGACAGCGGGAGCGTTCCGTCACACTGCTCGGCGCGCACGAAGCCGGCACGGCGGCCTCCTGCCTCACCGCGCTCACCGGCGCTCGCCACATCGAGCCGAGCCCGGCCAAGTACGGCGACTGGTTCCACCTGAAGGACTGGCTGATCGCCGCCGAACCGGACGGTCTGCTCGAAGCGACGGTCGAGCGTGGCAACGGAATCGGCATCGGCTGCCTGTCCCCGGACGGCACCGGCCATGCCGCTCTCGTCACCGGCCTCCACCTCATCGCCGACCGGCCGGAGTCACCGGCCCTCGTGACCCTCGCCGGGCTGATCCGCCGCTGGCGTGCCGACGGCTCTCCCCGTACGGACCAACTGCGCGCGGAGCTCTGCCCGGTGGGCGATTCGTGGCGGGCGCGGATCACGACCGGCTGACCTGGTCGCAGATGCTGTACTGTCCAGTGCATTGAAGTGTCCTGCGCTCCGAGGAGAGATCACCGTGACGGTCGGCATCGGCACCACAGACGTGGCCGCGCTGCGGCGATGGCTCGACGAGGCGTTCATCGATCCCGCGGTCGGTGAACTCCGCCCCGACTACCGGGCGTTGCTCGTCGCCGCCGAGGGCCTGCGGCCCGGCCCCTCCGACGAGTTCAGCGAGAGCATGCTCGCCCCCGCCGAGGCGGAAGCCTGCGGCGACCCCGGCGCGCACCCCCATGTCTCCGCCTGGCACGAGGCGTTCCGCGCCTTCGGTGCCAAGCCCAAGCGCGTACGGCCGAGTGTGGACGCGCTGCTGCGCCGCGCACCGGGCGGCGGGCTGCCCCGCGTGGACCGGCTCACGGACGTCTACAACGCCGTCTCCGTCGCCCACGTACTGCCCGTCGGCGGCGAGGACTTGGACCGCTACGCCGGCCCCGCCAGGCTCGTGCGGGCCGAGGGCACCGAGCCCTTCGCAGCCGCGTCGGGCGGCGAAGAGACGGTGGAGCACCCCCGCTCCGGGGAGGTCGTGTGGCGTGACGACGGCGGAGTCACCTGCCGACGCTGGAACTGGCGCCAGTGCGTCCGCACACGCCTGACCACCCGCACCACCCGTGCCGTCTTCATCCTCGACGCCCTGGCCCCGATGAGCGACGACGCGCTGACAGCCGCGGGCGGGGCGCTGACTCAGGCGCTGTCCGCGGGGAGCCCCGGCGCCCGTACCGCGGCACGGCTGCTGCGGGCGGGGTAGGCAGCCCCGCACCGTTCAGTTCGCGCTGCTCCGGCCCTGCTTGGTCCCGTACGCGCGAAGAAAGGTCCGCACTCCCTCGACGACGAGTGGCCGGACGCGGGTGTCCTCCGCGGCGTTCGCGGAACCGAGCCTGTCCAGCGCGACGCCGAAGGTCAGCGCGATGAACTGGTCGGCCGCGAGGCGCGGGTCGGGGACATCGAGCAGTCCGGCCGCGGCGCATGCGGCGAACCGCTCGGCAATCGCCTCGTCGGGGGTGTCGGCCATGGCGTTGTAGCTCCGGTGCGGCAGGTGGCCGGATTCCGCCCGGACCAGTCGCTGCAGCGTTGCGTACTCCGCCGAGCCGAGCATGTCGGTCGCGATGCGCATCGAGAACGTGACCAGAGCGTCCTCGAGGTCGGCACCCTCGGTGCGGTCGGTGAGGGTGTCGTCCAGGGTGCGCCGGATCGTGGTGATCAGTGACTGGCCGACGTCGTCGACGACTGCTCGCAGCAGCGTCTGCTTGTCGCCGAAGTAGTCGTAGACCGTCCGCTTGGACACCTCGGCCCGGGCGGCGACCGCGTCGACGCTGGACCGGTCGAAGCCGTCTGCGAGGAACAGTTCCCGGGCCGCCGAGAGGATGGCGGCCCGCTTCCGCGTGGACCCCTCGCGCAGTGTCTTCGTGGTCGGCATGGGCACATCCTAACGTTCTACACTGCACGGTGTAGTGTAGGACGCCGGCAATGACGGAAAGGACGTCCATGACTGCAACTCTGGCTCCCCCGGCTCGCATCGGTAAGGCCGCTGTCGGGGCTCTCGGCATGCTGGCCGTCGCCACCGGTGCCCTGGAGTCGGTGATGGCGCCGACGCTCCCGCTCCTGCAGCGCGAACTGGAAATGAGTCCGGCCGAGGGGGCGTTACTCAGCATCCTGATCCCCATCACCGGCGCGCTCGTCACACCGATCGCAGGCAAGTTCGGTGACCGCTACGGGGGAAAACGAGTCCTGATCCGGCTGATGGCGGTGGTTTCGGCCGGCGGCCTGGTGTCCGCACTGGCGCCGAATCTGCCGGTGCTGCTGCTCGGTCAGGTACTGCAGGGAGCGATGGTGGGCGCGCTGCCCCTGTCGTTCATCGTGGTGCGCAAACACCTCCCCGCGGGAGAGTCGAAGGTGGCCATCGGGCTGGTCAGCGGGCTGTTCGTCGGAGGCGGGATGGTGGGAATGCTGTCCGCCGGGCCGGTGGCGGAAGGGCTGTCCCGGCACTGGATGTTCGCGCTGCCGACGATCGTGGTCATCGTGGCCGTCGTCCTCGTGAACCGGCAGGTGCCGCAAGATCCGGCGGACCGGTCGGACGACGCCGGGGTCGACTGGCTCGGCCTGGTTCTCCTGAGCGGGACGCTGGTCACGCTCCTGCTCGTGCTCTCGCTGGCGGCCGACATCGCCTCACAGCCACACGTGCTCGGCGCCCTCGTCGTGCTTCTGGCCGCCTTCGTGGCCGGATGGATAGCCGTCGAGCGTCGTGCGGCCTCGCCGATGATCGATCTGCGCATGCTGGCACGGCCTGCGATGTGGAAGTCGTGTGTGCTGACGTTCGTGATCTGCGTCGGTGCCTCGATGGCGGTCTTTCTCGTTCCGCAGCTGTGGGGCGTCTCCGGCGACGGGTACGGTTTCGGGGCCAGTGCCACTGAGATCGGCTTCTTCCTGCTGCCCGGCACTGTGGCCGCGATGCTGGCCGGGCCAGTCGGTGGCATCTGGGAGCGGCGTTTCGGCTCGCGTGCCGTGGCCACCGCCGGGATCGTCGTCATGGCCGCCGGTCTGATCGCCATGGCGGCCGTGCACTCCGAGGCCTGGCACCTCGTCGTCGGCAAAGCACTGGTCGCGCTTGCCAATGGCCTGTGTGTCACGGCGATGACGACGAGCATCGCCACATCCGCCGCTTCGAATGAGACCGGCGTCGCCACCAGTCTGATCCTGGTGACCCGCGTGCTCGGGATGGCTGTGGGCGGGCAGCTCGGTGGTGCGCTCCTCGCCGCCGGCACCCCTTCCGGGTCGGATGTCCCTGCCGAATCGGCCTTTGTCATCGGCTTCGTCATAGCCGGTGCCGTCACGGCGCTGGCCCTGCTCGTCACCCGCACCTTGCGTAAGGGAGTCAAGGAATGCCCCGCACCGATCAGCTGACGGATGTCCGTACGACGCCGAGGCGCAAGGTCCTGATATCCGGGGGCGGCATCGCGGGGCCCGCCCTTGCGTTCTGGCTGAACCGCCACGGATTCGCGGTGACGGTGGTCGAGAAGGCGGGCACGCTTCGCGGCGGTGGATATCCGGTCGACGTGCGGGGCACCGCGCTCGAGGTCGTCCGGAGGATGGGAATCCTGCCGCGCCTGCAGGACGCGCACATCGACCTGCGCCGGCTGACCTTCCTCGACGGGGACGGCAGCGAGGTGGCGTCGGTCGACCCGTACACCGTCACCGGCGGTGTCGCGGGACGGGACCTGGAGGTGCGGCGCGGGGAACTGACCGGCGCTCTGTACTCGGCGGTCCGTGACGACGTGGAGTTCTTGTTCGACGACTCCATCGACACCCTCCACCAGTCCCGCCACGGGGTCGACGTCACCTTCCGCGGGGGCAGCAGGCGTACGTTCGACATGGTGTTCGGCGCGGACGGACTGCACTCACGTACCCGCGAGTTCCTGTTCGGCCCCGAAGAGCAGTTCCACCGGTACCTCGGTTACTGCTTCGCCGGGTTCACCATGCGCAACACCTTCGGGCTCTTCCGCGAGACCGTCATGTGGAACGCCCCGGGCAGGGCCGCGGCACTCTACGCCGTGGGGGACGACGACCAAGTGCACGCCCTCCTGAACTTCGCCCACCCGGAACCGCCGTTCGACGCGGTCCGGAATCCGGAGGCCCAACGGGACCTGGTCGCCGCGGTCTTCGCCGACGCGGGATGGGAGGTCCCGGGCATGCTTGCCGCCATGCGCGACGCGGATGATCTGTTCTTCGACGCGGTCAGCCAGATCCGCATGCCTCGCTGGTCCAGCGGCAGGGTCGCGCTGGTGGGCGACGCCGCGTACGCGCCCTCGTTCCTTACCGGACAGGGGTCCAGCCTCGCGCTCGTCGGCGCGTACATGCTCGCCGGTTCCCTGGCCGGCCGGGACCACGCCGCGGGCTTCGCTGCCTACGAACACAGCACCCGTGAGTTCGTAACCGTGAACCAGGAGCAGGCCGGCGAGGGCGATGCCGCACTCTTCCCGACCACCGCCCGGGCCCTGGAGCAGCGCAACGACATGCTGCGCAATCTCAGTGCCATGCCCTCCGCGGAGGGAAGACCGGCCCATTCGGCCCTCACCCTGCCCGGATTCGGTCCCACCGCCGGGGGTTGAGCGCGAAGGCACTCAACCCCCGTGCAGTCCCTCCAGCAGCGCCGGAAGCGCCTCGCCGATCGGCTCGCGCACGACCTCGTCCGCCAGGCCGTCGTATGGCGTCGGCTCGGCGTTGACGATGACGAGGCGGGCCCCGTGGTCGACGGCGATCTCGGCTAGCGACGCCGCGGGCTGCACCTGAAGCGACGTGCCGACGGCCACGAAGACGTCGCAGGCCTTCGCCACGCCGACCGCCTGGCCCAGCACATCGGGATCGAGGGCCTGCCCGAACATCACCGTGCCCGACTTGAGGATGCCGCCGCAGCCGAGGCACGCGGGGTCGTCCTCGCCCGCCTCGACCCTCTCCAGGGCCTGGGCCATGGTGCTGCCGGCCTCGCACTGCGTGCACACCACGGTCCGTGAACTGCCGTGCAGCTCAAGCACCTTGCGGCCGGGGAGCCCCGCGAGCTGGTGCAGCCCGTCCACGTTCTGCGTGATGACCCGCACCGGCTTGCCGGACCTCTCCAGCTTCGCCACCGCCTCGTGCGCCGCGTTCGGACGGGCGTCCCAGGTGGGGCTGGTGCGGCGCATCTGCCATGACTTGCGCCGGACTTCGGGATCGGTCATGTAGTAGTCGTACGTGACGAGCTTCTCCGCCTCGGGATCGCGCCGCCAAAGTCCTTGCGGACCGCGGTAGTCGGGGATGCCGGAGTCCGTGGAGATCCCCGCGCCGCTGAGGATCGCCACGAGGGGGCCGCGGGGGGAGCCGTTGGAGCCCGTGGAGTCCGCGGGGTGCCCCGCGTGCGTGGTGTGCGGTCCGTCCGGTGCGGGGGCGGGTCCGGAGCCGGGTGCGGGGCCGGCGCCGGGGGAGTCGGGGGAGTCGGGGGAAGCAGCCATGCCCGCCAAGGGTAGTCATCCGCGGACGGAACGACGGATCACACTGCGTGGACTCAGTGGTCACGCAGCCGCAACGACCGCTGGTCGGGCCGGTGCGGAAGGCCGCTGCGAACCCTTGTCAGTTGGCTGTATACGGCATACTGTCGCCCGCATCCTGTCGATCCGCTTCAGAGGTGGACAGCCTTGCTCCCCCAAGCTTCCTCCCGCGGGCCCCGTCAGGGGGAGTGCCCCCGGCGCGTACGAGCCCTCCAGCGCGCCGTGGCCCTGACAGCCGCTCTCGCTCTCGGCGCGACAGGCTGCGCTTCCCTGACGACGTCGGCGACCGAGGTCGGCGGAGTACGGATGACCGACGACAGGCCCGTGCGGGACGGCGCCACGCTCACCGTCGCGTTCAAGTCCGATCCGGACAAGCTGGATCCGAGCCTCGGCAGCACCCTCGTCGGCCGCAGCGTCTTCGCCTCGATGTGCCAGAAGCTCTACGACACCGACGCGCGCAACCGCATCCGGCCCCAACTGGCCGCCGGAATGCCCAAGGTGAGCGACGGCGGCCGCAAGGTCGTGATCGAGGTGCGCCGCGGTGCCCGCTTCAGCGACGGAACGCCGCTGAACGCAGAAGCCGTCGAGACGTCGCTGCGCCGCCACCGCGACCTGCCCGAGTCGGCCCGTGCCAGCGAGCTCGAACCCGTGAAGAGCATCGAGGCCACCGGCGGCGACAAGGTCGAACTGCGCCTGAAGGAGCCCTACGAGCCGCTGCTCGGCGCGCTCGCCGACCGCTCCGGCATGGTGATGTCGCCGCGGGCGCTGAAGAAGTACGGGAAGGACTTCGCCACGCATCCCTCGTGCGTCGGGCCCTTCCGGTTCAAGGAGCGGGTGACGGGCGACCGGATCGTGCTGGAGAAGGACCCGAACTACTACGCCGCCTCGGGCGTACATCTGCGGAAGGTCGTCTACCGCACGATCATCGACGGCAATGTGCGGCTGGCCAACCTCCGTTCCGGCGACGCCCAGATCAGCGACCAGACCGCACCACTCGAAGTGCAGAGCGCGCTGACCGACGACACCCTCCAGGTCTTCAACTCACCGACGCTCGGCTACCAGGGCCTCACCGTCAACATCGGCAACTCCCGCGGCCTGGGCAAGAAACCGGGCAAGGTGAACAGCTCCCTCGCACGCGACGGACGAATACGGGAGGCGTTCGCGCTCTCCCTCGACCGAGCACTCATCAACAAGATCGTCTTCCAGGGCATGTACGACACCGCCTGCGGGCCCGTCGCCCCCTCCAGCGAACTCGGCACGAAGACGCGCTGCCCCGGCCGGGACCTGGGGCGGGCACGCCAACTCCTGCGCGAGGCGGGGCAGAAGGGCCGTGTACCCGTCGAACTGACCATCTCCAACACCGTGGAGGACATGCGGCTCGGGCAGGTCGTCCAGGCGATGGCTAAGGACGCCGGGTTCCAGGTGAAGCTGCGGCCCACGGAGTTCACCACCCTCCTCGAACACGCCGACAAGGGCGACTTCGAGGCCGTGTCGGTCGGCTGGTCCGGCAGGCTCGACCCGGCGGGCAACATCGACGCCTTCGCCGCGACGCTCGGCTCGGAGAACCGCTCCGGGATCTCCGACGAACGTATCGACTCCCTCATCGAGGACGGACGCCGCACGTCCGACCCGGACGAGCGCAGGGAGATCTACCGCGACGTGACCGCCGCCATCAACGACGAGCACGCCCTCGTCTACCTCTACCGGCAGCGCAACTACGTCGTCACCACCAAAGAGATCGCGGGCCTGCGCGTGTACGGGGACGGGCTGATACGCGTCGAGAACGCCGGCTACGCCCCGGGCGGAGACACGGAGGCGAGGAGCCGATGACCCGCTACGTCCTGCGCCGCCTGGGCCAGTCGGCGGTGACGCTGGTCCTGGTCAGCATCGTCGTCTTCCTCGGCGTGCGCGCCATGCCCGGTGACACGGCACGCGCACTCGCCGGGGAGGAGACCAACCCGGAGGCGCTGGAGGCGATACGCCACCAGTACGGGCTCGACCAGAACATCGCCGTGCAGTACGGCCGTTACGTGGAGCAGGCCGTCACCGGCGACCTCGGCACCTCGGCCCGCACCGGCCTGCCCGTCGTCGACGGCATCTTCGAGGCGCTGCCCGTCACCCTCGAACTCGCCCTGCTCTCCCTCCTCCTGGCCGTCGTCGTGGGCATCGGCGCGGGAGTCGTAGCCGCCGTTCGGCGCGGCAGGCCCGCCGAATGGTTCGCCAACACCATTGCCCTGCTGGGGCTTTCGGTGCCGAACTTCTGGCTCGGCATCGTCCTCATCCTCGGATTCGCCATCGCCGTACCGCTGTTCGCCGCATCCGGGTTCGTGCCCTTCGGCACCGACCCGCTGGAGAACCTGCGGCGGATGGTGCTGCCCGTCGTCGTCCTCGGCAGCGGCCTCGCCGCCATCGTGATGCGGCAGACCAGAGCGGCGATGCTGGAATCGCTGTCCGCCGACTACGTGCGCACCGCCCGCGCGAAGGGCCTCGCGCCGCACCAGGTCGTCGGCGGGCACGCGCTGCGCAACTCCCTCGTCACGGTCGTCACCGTGCTCGGCCTCCAGCTGGGCCATCTCATCTCGGGCGCGGTCGTCACGGAGCAGATCTTCGTCCTGCCCGGCTTCGGGAAGCTGATGATCGACGCCGTCTTCACCCGCGACTACGCGATGGTTCAGGGCGTCGTGCTCTTCACCGCGGCCGGCTACATCCTCGTCAATCTCGCGGTGGACCTGCTCTACTCCGTCATCGACCCGCGCATCCGGCTGGGAGGCGCACCGTGAGCACACAGAGCCCGCAGCGACCGGAACAGCCGGGAAGCCCGGAGCGTCCTGTCGCCGCACCCGCTGCCGGCACGGAAGCGCAAGACGCGGGTACCGTCGGCGCCGCACCGGCACATCCGGCCGGTCTGCTGCGTCAACTGCGCCGCAACAGGCTCGCGTTCAGCGGCGCCGTCATCGCCGCCGTCTTCGTCCTCGTCGCGCTGGCGGCCCCGCTGATCGCGCCGTACGACCCGGCGCGCGCCGACTTCGGCTCCGCGCTCGCCGCACCGGGCCTGGACCACTGGCTGGGCACCGACGACCTCGGCCGCGACCAGCTCTCCCGGGTGATCCACGGCGCCCGCGCCTCGATGCAGGTGGGGGTGCTGGCCGTCGCTCTGGCGTTCGCGGCCGGCGTGCCGCTCGGGCTGCTCGCCGGGTACTACGGGCGGTTCGCGGACTCCCTCGTCTCACGCGTGACCGACACCATGCTCGCCTTTCCCTTCCTGGTGCTGGCCGTCGGCCTCGCCGCCGTGCTGGGGCCGTCGCTGCTGAACGCGACGATCGCGATCGGCGTCTCCCTCGTCCCGCAGGTCATACGCGTCACGCGTGCCGAGACGCTGCGCCTGAAACACCTCGACTACATCGGCGCGACGATCGCCGGCGGCGGAGGTGACGGCACCGTTCTGGCCCGGCACATCCTCCCCAACGCGGCCTCCGCGCTGCTCGTGCAGGCCACGGTCGGCGTCCCCACCGCCATCATCGGGGAGGCCCTGCTCAGCTTCCTCGGCCTCGGCGTGCAGCCGCCAGAACCCTCGCTCGGCGTGATGCTCTCCAGCGCCCAGCCCTACATCGCGGCGGCGCCCTGGATGGCGGTCTTCCCCGGGCTCGCCATCGTCGCGGCGACGCTCGCCTTCAACCTTTTCGGTGACGGCCTGCGCGACGTACTCGACCCGAGGGGGGTGACCCGGTGAACGGACCGACGCCCGCGGCCCCGGACCCGGCAACCGCGGCGACCGCCGCCACTGCCGCAACCGCCGACACCGCCGCAACCGCCGACACCGCCGACACCCCCGACGAGGCTGGCGCCCGGGAGCCGGTGCTGCGCGTACGCGACCTGTCGGTGACCTTCCACGCCGAGGAGGGCGACGTACACGCGGTCGACGGCATCGGATTCGACGTCGAACCGGGCGAAGTGCTCGCCGTGGTGGGCGAGTCGGGGTGCGGCAAGTCCGTCGCGTCGCTGGCCGTGATGGGGCTGCTGCCCGGAACGGCCCGCGTCAGCGGCTCCGTGCTGCTCCGCGGACGCGAACTCGCGGGCGCGGAGGAGAAGTCGCTGCGTCGTGTGCGCGGCAGCGAACTGTCCATGATCTTCCAGGAGCCGATGACGTCGCTCAACCCGGTGCTGAGCGTGGGACGCCAGATCGGCGAGGTGCTCCGCCGCCATCAGGGCCTGGACCGGCGGGAGGCGAAGGAACGCGCCGTCGAACTGCTGGATTCGGTGGGCATTCCCGCCCCGCGCCGCCGCATCCACGAGTATCCGCACCAGCTCTCCGGAGGCATGCGCCAGCGCGTCATGATCGCCATCGCGGTCGCCTGCGACCCGGCGGTGCTCATCGCGGACGAGCCGACCACCGCACTCGATGTCACGGTCCAGGCGGGCATCCTCGACCTGCTGACGTCGCTGCGCGAGCGGCTGGGCACCGCGATCGTGCTGATCACGCACGACCTCGGCGTCGTCGCCCACACCGCCGACCGCGTGCTCGTGATGTACGCGGGACGTGCCGTCGAACACGCCGGCGCCGACGACCTGTTCGCCCGGCCCCGGCACCCCTACACGCGTGGACTGCTCGACGCCGTGCCCCGCCCCGGCGCGCGGGCCGCCGACCCCGCGGGCGAGCGCGCACGGCTGCGGGAGATCCCCGGCATCGTCCCCGGACTGTCCCGGCAGCCGGACGAGTGCACCTTCGCACCGCGCTGCTCCCGCGCCGACGAGGAGTGCACCGCCGGGCGGCCGACGCTCACCGGCACCGCCGAAACGGACGGTGACGGGGTGGGCCACGGGCACACCGCGGCCTGCTTCCACCCTCTGGGCGGTACAGGGAAGCCGGGCGAGGAGGCAGCACCGTGACCACCACCCCGGACGGAACCACCGAAGCCGGAACCACCGAAACCGGAACCACCGAAGTCGGGTCCGCCGGCGCCGCGGACGCGCCCGCCGCCGCGGAGGCTCCGGCCCCCGCTCCCGCTCCCGCCCTCGAAGTACGCGGCCTGGTACGCCACTTCGCCGCCCCACGCGGAAAGGGCTCCGTACGCGCCGTCGACGGCGTGTCGTTGACCGTCGGACGCGGCGAAGTCGTGGGCCTCGTCGGGGAGTCGGGCTCCGGAAAGTCGACCGTCGGGCGGTGCGTCGTACGCCTCGACACACCCACCGCCGGCACCGTCCGCATCGGCGGTACCGACATCACGCGGCTCTCCCGCCGCCGGCTGCGCCCCCTGCGCAAGGACTTCAACATCGTCTACCAGGACCCGTCCGCGTCCCTCGACCCGCGAATGCGCGTCGCCCGCATCGTCGGCGAGCCTCTCGCCCTGCACCGGGCGGCGAGCGGCGCGGCCCTCCGCGACCGGGTGGAGGAGCTGCTGGGACAGGTGGGCCTGCCGCCCGGGACGGCCGGGCGCCGCCCGCACGAGCTGTCCGGCGGGCAGCGGCAGCGCGTCTCCATCGCGCGTGCGCTCGCCGTCGACCCGATGCTGCTCGTCGCGGACGAGCCGACCTCGGCCCTGGACGTATCCGTACAGGCGTCCGTGCTGAACCTGCTGGCCGATCTGCAGCGCGACCGCGGCTTCGGCTGCCTGTTCATCACGCACGACCTGGCCGCCGTGGAGTTCCTCGCCGACCGCATCGCCGTGATGTACCTCGGCGAGATCATCGAGACGGCACCGGCCGGTGAGCTGTTCGCCGCGCCCAAGCACCCGTACACGCAGGCGCTGCTCTCCGCCGTGCCCGTCCCCGATCCGCCGGTGCAGCGGGCGCGGGAGCGGATCGTGCTCCTGGGCGACCTGTCCGGCTCGGTCCTCGGACCGGGACTCCCCAAGTCCGGCGGCGCGGCGCACACTGTGGACCACTGCCGTTTCCACACCCGCTGTCCCCTCGCAGTCGACCGCTGCCGTACGGAGGCGCCCGAGCACCGCACACTGCCGGGCCCGGGCGGCACCCGCACGGTGGCCTGCCACCTCGTGGCGGACGACGGAACCGCGCCCGACGCGGCAGCCGCACACGTCCGCTCCTGACCAGCACACCTACAGCAGGGAGCAGCACCACCCGTGTTCACGACCCGTCCCACCCTCCAAGGCACCTTCGGCATGGCCTCCTCCACCCACTGGCTCGCTTCCCAGACGGCGATGGCAGTGCTGGAGGACGGCGGCAACGCCTACGACGCCGCCGTCGCGGCGGGCTTCGTGCTGCACGTCGTCGAACCGCATCTGAACGGCCCCGCCGGCGAGGTGCCCGCTGTCGTCGCGCCCGCCGGCGGCCCCGTGCGCGTGCTGTGCGGGCAGGGCGTCGCACCGCGCGGCGCGAGTGTGGAGCACTACACGTCACTCGGCCTCGGACTCGTCCCCGGCACCGGCCCGTTGGCGGCCGCCGTACCGGGCGCCTTCGACGCGTGGATGACGCTGCTGCGCGACCACGGCACGCTGTCGCTGGAGCGGGTACTCGGCTACGCCATCGGCTACGCCGAGCGCGGCCACCCGGCTGTCGAGCGCGTCGGCGAGACGGTGGAGACCGTCCGTGAGCTCTTCGAGACGGAATGGACCACCTCCGCCGCTCTCTACCTGCCCGGGGGACGCGCGCCCGTTCCCGGCGCGCTGCTGAAGAACCCGGCCCTGGCCGCGACCTGGCAGCGGCTGCTGACCGAATCCGCGGCCGCCGGCCCCGGCCGCGAGCAGCGCATCGACGCCGCGCGGCGCGTGTGGCGTGAGGGCTTCATCGCCGACGCCCTCCTCGCCGCCTCCGCCCGCCCCACCATGGACACCTCGGGCGAGCGCCACACCGGCACCCTCACGGGCGACGACCTCGCCGGCTGGGAGGCCACGTACGAGGACCCCGTCACCTACGACTGGAACGGCTGGACGGTATGCAAGGCCGGACCCTGGTCGCAGGGCCCCGCCCTGCTCCAGCAACTGGCGCTCCTGCCGGACGACGTGACGCCCGCCGACGTGGGATCCGCCGATGTGACGTCCGCCGACGCGGCCACCGGCTCCGCCTTCGCGGATGCGGCCTTCGTCCACCGCCTCATCGAGGGCACCAAGCTCGCCATGGCCGACCGCGAGGCCTGGTACGGCGACGCCGGCGGCCCCGCCCAGGTCCCCGTCGAGGCGCTGCTCTCCGCGGAGTACAACCGCGCCCGGCGCGCGCTCATAGGCGAGAGTGCGTCCCGCGAACTGCGCCCCGGCAGCCCGCAGGGCCGTGAGCCCCGCCTGTCCGCGCACGCCGCCGCCGTCGCCTCCGGCGAGGCCGGCGTCGACGGCCTCGCCGTCTCCGCCGGCGCCGGCGAGCCCACCGTCGCGCGCAACGGCGCCACCAGCGGCGACACCTGCCACATCGATGTCGTCGACCGCTGGGGCAACATGATCAGCGCCACTCCCAGCGGCGGCTGGCTGCACTCCAACCCCGTCGTCCCCGAGCTCGGCTTCCCGCTCGGCACCCGTCTGCAGATGACCTGGCTGGAGCCCGGCCTGCCCAACTCCCTCACCCCGGGCCGCCGTCCGCGCACCACTCTCACCCCGTCCCTGGCGATGCGCGACGGCCAGCCGGTCCTCGCCTTCGGCACACCCGGCGGCGATCAGCAGGACCAGTGGCAGCTGCACTTCTTCCTGTCCGTGGCGCTGCGTCCGTACGTACGCGGCGGGCTCGACCTCCAGGGCGCCATCGACGCCCCGAACTGGCACACCGACAGCTTCCCCGGCTCCTTCTATCCGCGGGCCATGCGTCCCGGCAGCGTCACCGTCGAGTCCCGGGCCTCGCAGGAGCTCACCGACGGGCTGCGGCGGCGCGGCCACGACGTCGAGGTGGGTCCCGCATGGTCGGAAGGACGGCTGTGCGCAGTCGCACGCGACCCGGAGACCGGCGTGCTCAGCGCCGCCGCCAACCCGCGCGGCATGCAGGGCTATGCGGTGGGCCGGTGACCGCCGCCGGGGGCAGGGGGACGCGGGCGGCGTCGGCCGGCGCCCCGTGCTTTCATGGGCGCATGATCGACGATGAGCTGATCGCAGCGGTCGAAGGGGTCGTACGCAGGGCAGTCGAGCAGGAGGTGACTCCGCGGTGGCGGCAGCTCGGCGACGACGAAGTGGTGCAGAAGAGCGGGCCGCACGACCTCGTCACCGTCGCCGACCAGCGCGCTGAGGAGCAGCTGAGCAGAGAGCTGGCGAACCTGCTGCCCGGCTCCGTCGTCGTCGGCGAGGAAGCGGTGCACGCCAAGCCCGCCACGTACGAGGCGCTGCACGGCGACGCGCCCGTGTGGATCGTCGACCCGATCGACGGCACACGGCAGTTCGTCCGCGGCCACGAGGGGTTCTGCACCCTCGTCGCCCTCGCCCGCTATGGCGAACTCCTCGCGTCCTGGACGTACGCGCCGGTCCCCGACGAGATGGCCGTCGCCCGGCACCGCGGCGGCGCGCTGCTCAACGGGGAGGCGCTGCGCGCGGGATCGCCCGAGGAGGGCAAGGTTCTCGAAGTGGCTACCTCCCACCCGGACTTCACGACGGACGCGCAGAAGCGGTCGCTGCTCGGTCTGCGCACCGAGGGCGTCGCCCCGCGCCCCTGCGGCTCCGCGGGGCTCGAGTACCTGTCAGTGGCGCGCGGGCGCGTCGACGCCGTCGCCTTCAGCTGGGAGGCCGCGTGGGATCACGCCGCGGGGCTGCTCCTGGTGGCCGAAGCGGGCGGTGAGAGCCGCACCGTCGACGGGGAGCCCTTCCGCCTCGCCGGCGGCAACGCGCTGCCCTTCACCGCGGCGCGGGACGCCGGCACGGCCCGGCGTATGGTGGGGCTGCTGCGCGCCGGACGTTGACCAGGTACGGCACGCGACCTCACAGGCGAGGGGAGAGCCGACAGTGCCATCGATCCGTGACGCGGTCGTCGTCGGAGCGGGACCGAACGGTCTGACCGCGGCAGTCGAACTGGCCCGCCGGGGCTGGTCCGTGGAGCTGTTCGAGGCCAAGGAGACCGTCGGGGGCGGTGCGCGCACCGAGGAGCTGACACTGCCGGGCTTCCGGCACGACCCTTGTTCCGCCGTGCATCCTACGGGCGCGGTCTCACCCGCCTTCAACGCCATGCCTCTGGAGAAGTACGGCCTGGAGTGGCTGCACCCCGAACTGTGCATGGCCAACCCATTCCTTGACGGCACGGCAGCCGTGCTCTCCCGCTCCGTCAGCGAGACGGCGATCTCGCTCGGCGCGCGCGACGCGGGCACCTACCGCCGCATGGTCGAGCCGTTCCTCGCCAAGTGGGATGCCCTGGCAGAGGACTTCCTCGGCATGGGCTCCTGGTTCAACGGCCGTTTCCCGCAGAACCCGTTGCTGCTCGCCCGGTTCGGCCTGACGGCGCTTCAGCCCGTCAGTCTGCTCAACGTCCGTTTCCGCGACGAGAAGGCCCGTGCCCTGATGGCCGGCATGGGCGGTCACGTCATCGCGCCGCTGTCCACGCCCGCCATGAGCGGAGCCGCCCTGACCTTCGCACTGGCCGCGCACAAGGCCGGCTGGCCGGTCCCGCGCGGCGGATCGCAGTCCATCTCCGACGCCCTCGCCGCGTATCTACGCGCGAAGGGCGGCCGGATCCACACGGGTTACGAGGTCAAACGGCTCGACGACCTGCCCCCGGCCCGTGCCTACATCTTCGACACCTCACCCCGGGCGCTCGCCCGCATCGCCGGGCTGGGCAACGCCTACGACGGATTCCGCTACGGCGCGGGCGTCTTCAAGATCGACTACGCGCTGGACGGGCCCGTGCCCTGGACGTCCGAGGCGGCACGCCGCGCCGGCACCGTTCACGTCGGTCCCACCGCCGGCGCGATCGGCACGGCTCTCAAGGACGCCGTCTCCGGCCGCGCACCCGAGCGTCCCTTCCTGATCACCGCACAGCCGAGCCTCGTGGACGAGAGCCGCGCCCCCGAGGGCAAGCACGTCTTCTGGGTGTACGGGCATGTCCCGAACGGCTGGGAAGGCGACGCCACAGAGGCCGTCGAGGCCCAACTGGAGCGCTTCGCACCGGGGTTCCGCGACCGCGTACTGGCCCGTGCGACCGCCGGTCCGCCCCAACTGGCCGCGCGCAACGCCAACTACGTCGGCGGAGACTTCTGCGCGGGCGCCGCCGACGGGCTCCAGCTGCTCATCCGTCCGAAGCTGACGCCTCTTCCGTACAGCACCGCTCACCCCGCCGTCTTCCTCTGCTCCTCCTCGACGCCTCCCGGCCCAGGAGTGCACGGAATGTCCGGACATCATGCGGCACGTGCGGTCTGGCGGGAGCTGCGGCGGCGCTCCTGAGAGGCCGGCGGGCCGCCGGCCCCGCTTCGGCCCTTGACCTGGGATGCGAAATGGATGACCGAGCGGTGCCCTCTCGTTGCATAGCCCATGGTGGCGGGGCGCCCGTGGCGGATAAGGTCGCACCGGCGCGACTGCCTGTTCGAACATAAACAGACCCAGGGGCAGAACCATGACGACGACGGCGCGCGTACTGATCGCCGCGGACAAGTTCAAGGGATCGCTGACGGCCGTCGAGGTCGCCGAGCGGATCACAGCCGGGATCAGGCGGGCGCGGCCCGGCGCGAGCGTGGAATCGCTGCCTGTCGCGGACGGCGGCGAGGGCACGGTGGCGGCAGCCGTCGCCGGGGGCTTCGAGCGCCACGAGAGGGAGGTCACCGGGCCGCTGGGCGCACCCGTCACCGCGGCGTTCGCGCTCCGTGACGGCACGGCCGTGGTGGAGATGGCCGAGGCCTCCGGCCTCGAACTGATGCCCCCCGGCGTCTTCGCCCCGCTGACCGCCACCACGCGGGGCACCGGCGAACTGATCCTCGCCGCCGTCGAGGCCGGCGCCCGCACCGTAGTGCTCGGCGTCGGCGGCTCCGCGACGACGGACGGCGGCACCGGCATGCTCGAAGCGCTCGGCGCGCGCTTCCTCGACGAGGACGGCGACCCGGTGCCGCACGGCGGTGGCCCGCTGGTGGAGATGGTGTCCGCGGACCTCTCGGGGCTCGACGAACGGCTGGCGGACATCGAGGTCGTACTCGCCAGCGACGTCGACAACCCGCTCACCGGCCCGAAGGGCGCCGCGTACGTCTACGGCCCGCAGAAGGGCGCGGGGGAGCAGGACGTGAAGGTCCTCGACTCCGCGCTCACCCACTTCGTGCAGGTGATGGGCGAGTCCGTCGGGCCCCGCGCGGCCGAGAGCGCCGAGGCGCCCGGCGCCGGTGCGGCCGGCGGCATCGGCTACGGCGCGCTCGTCGGCCTGAACGCGACCTTCCGCCCCGGCATCGACGTACTCCTGGAGGTCCTGGGCTTCGCCGGTGCACTCGCGCGCGCCGACCTGGTCATCACGGGTGAGGGCTCGCTGGACGAGCAGACCCTGCACGGCAAGGCCCCGGCCGGCGTCGCCGCGGCGGCCCGCAAGGCGGGCAAGCCCGTCGTCGCGGTGTGCGGCCGCCTGGGCCTGGACAACAAGGCTCTCAAGGGCGCCGGCATCGAACGCGCCTATGCGCTCAGCGACTTGGAGAAGAACAAGGACCGCTGCATGTCGCAGGCGGGCCCCCTCCTGGAACAGCTCGGGGAACGCCTCGCGGAGGACCGCCTCTGAGGCGGGTACAACCGGGACGACCAGCGCCTCGCTCCGGCCGTCCGTCGACAGCGGCACGGTGATCAACGCCGGGCCGCTGTTGCTGTGTCCGCGTCAGAAGCCTCGACCGCCGTGACGGGGCGATGGCTTGCCGGTTCAGGCGGTGCCGGGCCAGGGCCCGGTGGACGCTCGAGGGCGGCAGGCCCAGCGGCCCTGCGGCCCCGCGTGCCGGACACGTCGCGCGTCGGACACCGCACAGCACTGTGGCCCGGGCGTGTACCCGGGCCACAGTGGCGCACGTTCGCGATCGGCTCAGCCCTGTGCGGCAGTACGCGCCTCGCGGCGGTTGTCGCGGAAGGTGTGCACGCGGCGGGCCGTCGCGAAGAGCGGGATGACCGCTCCCAGCACGACCTGCAGGGCACAGCCGGTCTGCAGCAGAACCTCGCCGCCCGGCGCGTCGAACGCCCATGCCGCAAGCAGCCCCATGCTCGCGACGATCCAGCCCAGCATCGCCACCGCGAGACGGCCCGTCGGCTTCGGGTATTCGACGCGGCTCACCATCAGCCACGCGACGCCCATGATCGCCAGCAGTGTCGGCACGAACGGCAGCTCCAGCAGCACGATCGAGACGACGGTCAGCGCTCCGAACGGCCCGGGCATGCCCTGGAACATCCCGTCGCGCATCGGTACGCAGGAGAATCTGGCAAGCCGCAGCACCACCGCCAGCAGCACCACGATGGCGGCCACCACGGACACATGCTGATTCGCGTCGTTGGCGACCATGCCCCATGTGGCGACGAAGTAGGCGGGGGCCAGTCCGAAGCTGATGAGGTCGGAGAGGTTGTCCAGCTCCGCGCCCATCGCCGAGCTGCGCAGCTTCCGCGCGACCAGCCCGTCGAACAGGTCGAAGACGGACGCAAGGAGCATCAGCATCACGGCGGTGGCGGCGCTGTGCCGCGCCATTCCGCCGTCCTCGCTGCCCGTCAGATGCGGGATGAGGACACCGGTGGTCGTGAAGTAGACCGCCATGAAGCCGCAGGTGGCGTTGCCCAGTGTGAGAGTGTCCGCTATCGACAGCCGCGTGGAGAGCGGCATTTCGTCGTCGTCCGCCTCGGCCTCGGCGACCCAGGCGGCGGCCTGCGTATCGGGATCAATCACGGTCAAGACGAGTCACCCCCGCGGTGGTGGCCTGGCCGACCTCGACACCGGCCTCGACTCCCTCGGGGAGGTAGACGTCGACGCGGGAGCCGAAGCGGATCAGCCCCACGCGGTCGCCCTGTTCGACCTTGCAGCCCTGCGGCACGTACGGGACGATCCGCCGCGCCACCGCACCGGCGATCTGGATCATCTCCACGTCGCCGATCTCGGTGTCGAAGTGCCAGACGACCCGCTCGTTGTTCTCGCTCTCCTTGTTGAACGCCGGTACGTAGCCGCCGGGGATGTGCTCCACGGAGGCCACCGTGCCCGCGAGGGGAGCGCGGTTGACGTGGACGTTGAGCGGGCTCATGAAGATCGCGACGCGGGTGCGTCCGTCGTGCCACGGCATGATGCTCTGCACCACGCCGTCGGCCGGGGAGATGACGCGCCCCTGCGTGATCTCACGCTCCGGGTCGCGGAAGAACCAGAGCATGCCCGCTGCGAGCGCCGTCGCCGGTACGGCGACCGCGGCCGCTCTCTTCGACCGGCGGGCGCGCAGGAGGCCGACGGCTGCGGTTGCCACGGTCGGCAGAAGCCACGGCGACGCTCCGCGCGCGATACGGACTCGTCCGCGGGGTGCAGAGGATGGGCTGTGGGGCATGTATGACCTTCGTAGCGGAGGGAGCCGCGGCTGTGATTGGGGGACGACGGCTTTCCGGGATGTTAGCGGTAACGGATGGCAACTGGCCAAGCCAGTGCGGCAGTCCGTGCCCTCAATCCCGGTCCGGGATGTCGTCCTGACTCTCAGGAAAACATCCCGAAAAGGGACATCACCCCTGGAAGCGATACTCCTCCAACAGGCGGCGGCCTACGATCATTTTCTGGATCTCGGCGGTTCCTTCACCGATCAAGAGCATCGGCGCCTCACGGTAGAGGCGCTCGATCTCGTACTCCTTGGAGAAACCGTACCCGCCGTGGATGCGAAACGCGTCCTCCACGACCTCCTTGCAGTACTCGGAGGCGAGGTATTTGGCCATTCCGGCTTCAAGGTCGTTGCGCTGACCGGCGTCTTTCTTGCGTGCCGCGCCGACCATCAGTGCGTGGGCGGCTTCGACCTTCGTGCCCATCTCGGCCAGCTTGAATTGAATGGCCTGGTGCTGGGCGATCGGCTTTCCGAAAGTGTGCCGTTGCTGTGCGTAGTCGATGCCAAGCTCGAAGGCACGTTGTGCGACTCCGCAACCACGGGCCGCCACATTGACGCGGCCGACTTCGACTCCGTCCATCATCTGGTAGAAACCGCGTCCGGTCTCGCCTCCGAGCACGCGGTCCGCGGGGACGCGCAGATCCTGCATGATGAGCTCGGTCGTGTCGACGCCCTTGTAGCCCATCTTGTCGATCTTGCCGGGGATCGTGAGCCCGGGGCGCACCTCGCCGAAGCCGGGCTCCTTCTCCACCAGGAACGTCGTCATCGACTTGTGCGGAGCTGCGTCCTCGGGGTGCCCCTCGTCCGTACGGCACAGAACGGCGACCAGCGTCGACGAGCCGCCGTTCGTCAGCCACATCTTCTGGCCGTTCAGCACGAAGCCGCCGCCGTCCCCGCCCTCGCGTACGCCCTTGGACGAGATGGCCGAGACGTCCGAGCCGAGGCCCGGCTCCGACATGGAGAACGCGCCGCGCACCTCGCCCGTGGCCATCCGCGGAAGGAAGTGGTCCCTCTGCTCCTGCGTGCCGTGCTGCTTGAGCATGTACGCCACGATGAAGTGGGTGTTGATGATGCCCGAGACGCTCATCCAGCCGCGGGCGATCTCCTCGACGCACAGCGCATAGGTGAGCAGGGACTCACCGAGACCGCCGTACTCCTCGGGAATCATCAGGCCGAACAGCCCGAGTTCCTTGAGGCCTTCGACTATCTCCGTCGGGTACTCGTCGCGGTGCTCCAGCTCCGTGGCGACCGGGAGGATCTCCTTGTCGACGAAGCTGCGGACGGTGGAGAGGATCTCCTGCTGGATCTCGGTGAGACCTTCGGTCTGTGCGAGCCGTCCCATCTCACTTCCCTCCCTTGTCCGGCGCTTCACGCAGCTCGGGGCGGCCCGGCTGCTCTCCGCCGCGCTCCTTGATGTACGCCTCCGTGGGGACCATCACCTTGCGGCGGAAGACGCACACGAGCGTGCCGTCCTGCTTGTACCCCTTGGTCTCGACATGCACGATCCCGCGGTCGCTCTTCGACTTCGAGGGGATCTTGCCGAGGACGGTCGTCTCGCCGTAGACCGTGTCGCCGTGGAAGGTCGGCGCGACGTGCTTGAGCGACTCGATCTCCAGGTTGGCGATGGCCTTCCCGGAGACGTCCGGCACGGACATGCCCAGCAGCAGCGAGTAGATGTAGTTGCCGACGACGACGTTCTTGCCGAAGTCGGTCGTCTGCTCCGCGTAGTTGGTGTCCATGTGGAGCGGGTGGTGGTTCATCGTGAGCAGACAGAACAGGTGGTCGTCGTACTCGGTCACGGTCTTGCCGGGCCAGTGCTTGTAGACGTCCCCGACGGTGAACTCTTCGTAGGTGCGGCCGAATTGCATGTCGCTCACGCCTCCGGTGCTTCGAAGGACTTCGTACGCTTCATGCCGGCTGCCCGGCCCTTGCCCGAGATGACCAGCGCCATCTTGCGGCTGGCCTCGTCGATCATCTCGTCGCCGAGCATCGCCGAGCCCTTCTTGCCGCCTTGCTCGGACGTGAAGTACTCGTAGGCGTCCAGGATCATCTCCGCGTGGTCGTAGTCCTCCTGCGAGGGCGAGAAGATCTCGTTGGCGGCCTCGACCTGGCCCGGGTGCAGCACCCACTTGCCGTCGTAGCCGAGAGCTGCGGCACGGCCCGCCACCTCGCGGAAGCCGTCGACATTCTTGATCATCAGGTAGGGGCCGTCGATCGCCTGGAGGTCGTGCGTGCGGGCGGCCATCAGGATCCGCATCAGGATGTAGTGGTAGGCGTCCGCCGGGTATCCGGGCGGCTGTTCGCCCACGACGAGGGACTTCATGTTGATGGACGCCATGAAGTCAGCGGGGCCGAAGACGATGGTCTCCATCCGCGGTGAGGCGGCGGCGATCTCGTCGACGTTCACCAGGCCCTTGGCGTTCTCGATCTGCGCCTCGATGCCGATGCGGCCCACCTCGAAGCCCATCGTCGTCTCGATCTGCGTGAGCAGCATGTCCAGGGCGTGGACCTGCTGGGCTTCCTGCACCTTCGGCAGCATGATGCAGTCGAGGTTCTGCCCGGCGCCCTCGACGACGGTGATGACGTCCCGGTAGGTCCAGTGCGTCGTCCAGTCGTTGACGCGTACGACCCGTGTCTTGCCGCTCCAGTCGCCCTCGTTGAGGAACTTCACGATGGTGTGCCGGGCGTCCGGCTTGGCCAGCGGCGCACACGCGTCCTCCAGGTCGAGGAAGACCTGGTCCGCGGGGAGGCCCTGCGCCTTCTCCAGGAAGCGCGGATTGCTTCCGGGCACGGCCATGCAGGAGCGCCGAGGGCGCAGACGGCGGGATGCCTGGCCGGTGTCCGGCGACGGGGCTGTCATGCGGGGACCTCCAGGGGGTCGAGCTTGTTCGCTGTGCGGATTTCGTTGACGATACGGCCGATGATCTCCGTGATGCCGAAGTCCTTCGGCGTGAAGACCGCCGCGACTCCGGCCTCGCGCAGCGCGGCGGCGTCGGCCGAGGGGATGATGCCGCCGACGATGACCGGCACGTCGTCGGCGCCCGTGCGCCGCAGCCGCTCCAGCACGTCCGGCACCAGCTCCGCGTGCGAGCCGGAGAGGATGGACAGGCCGACGCAGTGCACGTCCTCGGCGACGGCGGCCGAGGAGATCTGTTCGGGCGTGAGCCGGATGCCCTGGTAGATCACCTCGAAGCCCGCGTCACGGGCCCGTACGGCGATCTGTTCCGCTCCGTTGCTGTGCCCGTCGAGGCCGGGCTTGCCCACCAGCAGGCGGAGCTTGCCGACGCCGAGTTCGTTGGCGGTCAGCTCCACCCGGCGCCGTACGTCGGCGAGCGTGGAGCCCTGCTCGGCGGGCACCGCCACCGGCGCGCTGCTGACGCCGGTGGGTGCGCGGAACTCGCCGAACACCTCACGCAGGGCGCCGGCCCACTCCCCGGTGGTGACGCCCGCACGGGCGCACTCCAGCGTCGCCTCCATGAGGTTGGCGTCGGTGGCGGCGGCGTCCTTGAGCCGCTGGAGGGCCGTGCGGGCTGCCGCGTCCGGCGACTCGTCCCGGGTGGCGCGCCAGCGCCCGACGGCCTCGGCGACCTGGGCCTCGGTCGCAGGGTCGACGGTGTGGATCGCCGTCTCCAGATCGGCGGTGAGCGGGTTCGGCTCGGTCGACTCGTAGCAGTTGACGCCGACGATCTGCTCCTCGCCCGACTCGATGCGGCCGCGCCGCTCCGCGTGCGAGGAGACCAACTGCGACTTCAGATAGCCCGATTCGACGGCCGCCATCGCGCCGCCCAGCTTCTCGATGTGCTCCATCTCGGCGAAGGACGCCTCGACGAGCTCGCTCACCTTCGCTTCGACGACGTGTGAGCCGGCGAAGAGATCGTCGTACTCCAGCAGGTCGCTCTCCAGGGCGAGGACCTGCTGGATGCGCAGCGACCACTGCTGGTCCCAGGGCCGCGGCAGGCCCAACGCCTCGTTCCAGGCGGGCAGTTGGACGGCGCGGGCGCGCGCGTCCTTGGAGAGGGTGACGGCAAGCATCTCCAGCACGATCCGCTGGATGTTGTTCTCCGGCTGAGCCTCGGTCAGGCCCAGGGAGTTGACCTGCACGCCGTAGCGGAAGCGGCGCTGCTTGGGGTTCTCGATGCCGTACCGCTCGCGTGTGACGCGGTCCCAGATGCGCGTGAAGGCCCGCATCTTGCACATCTCCTCGACGAAGCGGACGCCGGCGTTGACGAAGAAGGAGATCCGCGCCACCACGTCGCCCATCCGCTCCTGCGGCACCTGCCCCGAGTCGCGTACGGCGTCGAGCACGGCGATCGCCGTGCTCATCGCGTACGCGATCTCCTGGACCGGCGTGGCGCCGGCCTCCTGCAGGTGGTAGCTGCAGATGTTGATCGGGTTCCACTTGGGGATGTGGCTGACCGTGTAGGCGATCATGTCCGTCGTCAGACGGAGCGACGGTACCGGCGGGAAGACGTGCGTACCCCGCGAGAGGTACTCCTTCACGATGTCGTTCTGCGTCGTCCCCTGGAGCTTGGAGATGTCGGCGCCGTGCTCCTCGGCGACGACCTGGTACAGCGCCAGCAGCCACATGGCGGTGGCGTTGATCGTCATCGAGGTGTTCATCTGCTCGAGCGGGATGTCCTCGAACAGCCGCCGCATGTCCGCGACATGGGAGACCGGCACGCCGACCCGGCCGACCTCGCCACGTGCGAGGACGTGGTCGGGGTCGTAACCGGTCTGCGTCGGCAGGTCGAAGGCGACCGAGAGCCCGGTCTGGCCCTTGGCGAGGTTGCGCCGGTAGAGCTCGTTGGAGGCCTCGGCCGTGGAGTGGCCCGCGTACGTGCGCATCAGCCACGGCCGGTCCTTGGCTCGCTCAGGCATGCTTGCCGTTCCGCGCGCCGCCGGCGTCCGCGTCCCTGCTGTGCTTGTCGGTCCGCTCGCCTTCGGCATCACGGAACAGGTTGATCGAGCCGACGTGCTTGGCCCGCTTCTCCTCGTCGCGCACGCCCAGGCCCTCCTCGGGGGCCAGCGCCAGAACGCCGACCTTGCCCTGGTGGAGGTTGCGCTGCACGTCGTGGGCTGCCTGGCCCGTCTCCTCCAGGTTGTATGTACGGGAGAGAGTCGGGTGGATCTTGCCCTTGGCGATGAGCCGGTTGGCCTCCCACGCCTCGCGGTAGTTGGCGAAGTGGGAGCCGACGATGCGCTTGAGCGACATCCACAGGTAGCGGTTGTCGTAGCTGTGCTCGTAACCGGAGGTGGAGGCGCAGGTGACGATCGTGCCGCCCTTGCGGGTGACGTAGACGCTGGCGCCGAAGGTCTCCCGCCCCGGGTGCTCGAAGACGATGTCGACGTCCTCGCCGCCCGTCAGTTCGCGGATCCGCTTGCCGAAGCGCTTCCACTCCCTGGGGTCCTGGTTGTGCTCGTCCTTCCAGAACTTGTAGCCCTCGGCGTTCCGGTCGATGATCGCCTCGGCGCCCATGCGGCGGCAGATCTCCGCCTTCTGGTCGCTGGAGACCACGCAGATCGGGTTGGCGCCGCCGGCGAGCGCGAACTGCGTGGCGTACGAGCCCAGTCCACCGCTCGCGCCCCAGATGAGGACGTTGTCGCCCTGCTTCATCCCGGCCCCGTTGCGGGAGACGAGCTGCCGGTAGGCGGTGGAGTTGACCAGGCCGGGGGCCGCGGCCTCCTCCCAGCTGAGGTGGTCCGGCTTGGGCATCAGCTGGTTCGATTTGACCAGTGCGATCTCGGCGAGGCCGCCGAAGTTGGTCTCGAAGCCCCAGATGCGCTGCTCGGGGTCGAGCATCGTGTCGTTGTGGCCGTCGGCCGACTCCAGCTCTACGGAGAGGCAGTGCGCGACGACCTCGTCGCCCGGATTCCACTTGTTCACGCCCGCGCCCGTACGCAGCACGACGCCGGCCAGGTCGGAGCCGATGACGTGGTACGGCAGGTCGTGGCGCTTGGCCAGCGGGGAGAGGCGCCCGTAGCGCTCCAGGAACCCGAACGTGGACATGGGTTCGAAGAGCGAGGTCCACACGGAGTTGTAGTTGACGGAGGAGGCCATCACGGCCACCAGCGCCTCACCGGGCCCCAGTTCGGGCACCGGCACCTCGTCGAGGTGCAGGGACTTGCGGGGGTCCTTCTCCCGGGACGGGAGGCCGTCGAACATCTCGGCCTCGTCCTTGTGGACTGTCACCGCGCGGTAGGACTCCGGGAGAGAGAGGTTCGCGAAGTCTTCGGCGGTCGTGTCGGACGCGAGGATCGCGTCGAGGATCTTGTTCACGGTAATGCCTCCGGCGAAGCGCTGAGGAAGGAGACGCTTTGAGGGTCGTCGGGTATGAGGCAGAGCCGTCGGTTCGGCGGGTGATGCTGTTGGGGCGCTGGTGAGCGCGGTCGCCTGGTGACGCAGGCGTCCGGGCACGGACGTGTGTGGTGCCGTTGGGACAGCGCCCGGACACCGACCAAGGTATGACACCCAGTGCCAGGACACAAGACACTGCGTGCCAAGGATTTCTCAAATGTTTCCGGGGCGTGCACGCATGAGCACTCGCCCGGCTATGCGCTGTGTGTCCGGCCGGCGGCTCGCCCCGTGCTCCGGACCTCGGGGCCTCCGGGCTCCGGCTTCTGCACGGCTCAGGCGCGCGCAGCGTCTGCCGGGTGGGGAGCTACGTCCCCTGCGCCGCCGACTCCTGCAGGTCGTGGTGGGAGGTCTTGCCGCTCGCGGTGAGCGGCAGCGAGTCGAGGAAGTGGATGCGGCTGGGCAGCTTGTACTCGGCGATCCGCCCGCGCAGGAACGCCGTCAGGCCGTCGGCCGTGAGTTCGCATCCCTGCCGCAAGACGACGAAGGCCACCGGAACCTGGCCCTCCTCGGAGTCGGCGGCGGCGACGACCGCCGAGTCGGCCACGTCCGGGTGTTCGTCGATCGCTGCCTCGACCTCTCCGGGAGTGATCTTGGACGTGCGCCGCACGATCAAGTCCTTGATGCGGTCCCGGAACCACCAGACCCCGTCGGCGTCCTGCGAGCCCATGTCACCGGTGTGCAGCCATCCGTCCGTCAGAGTCCGCCGAGTGAGCTCCTCGTCGTCCCAGTAACCGCTCATCAGCATCGGGCCACGTACGAGCAGTTCGCCGCTCTCCTCGTCCGTGCGCAGCTGTGCGCCGCCGACGGGCGCGCCGATACAGCCGCCCCGGCCGGTTCCGGGATCGCGCTCGACGGTGAGCCAGATCGCCTCCGTCAGGCCGTAGCCCACGCCGACGGGCAGCCCTGTGAGGGCCGTGACGTCGCGCTGCAACGCGCCGGGCACGGTCTCGCCGCCCGCGTAGACGCCGCGCAGCGAGGAGAACCATGCGCGCTCCGCCCGCGGCTCGCGTGCGAGCTGGGCCAGGACGTCGACGTGGGTGCAGATCAGGGTGGGCCGGTGGGCGAGCAGTCCCGAGACGTAGTCGTCCAGTTCGAACCCGTCGTGGAGGACGGCCCTTCCGCCGGCCATGAGGGTGCTCAGCGTCTCGATGAACCCGCTTACGTGGACCAGCGGATCGCACACCTGCACAACGTCGTCGGCCCCGATGCCGCCCATCGCCTCGGAGGTGCTGGTGAGCATGGCCAGGGCCGAGCGGTGGCTGTGCACGACGGCCTTCGGTTCGCCGCCCGAGCCGGAGGTGAAGAAGAGCGCGGCGGGCCGGTCAGGACCGGGCGGCGGCGGAGCGCCTCCGGGGCGGGAGGTCAGCGGAGCGAACGGTTCGTAGCGCTCGCCGTGCCCGCCGTGTCCGTTGTGCCCGACGTGCCCACCGCGCCCGGTGACCAGGACGCGGACGCCGGCCAGAACCGTCGGGTCCACGCCGTCGAGCCGGTACGCGCGGCTCTCGTCGACGATCAGCCAGCGGGGGCGTGCGCGCCTGAGCGCCCGCTCGACCTCGGGTGGCGCGTAGCGCGTGTTGAGCGGTGCGGCGACGGCGCCCGAACGGAAGCAGGCCAAATACGTCAGGACCGCCTCGGGACAGTTCGGCAGCATGAACGCCACCCGCTCGCCCGCCAGTTGGTCCATTTCCGCCGCCAGGGCGCCGGTCGCGGCGGCGACGTCGCCGTACGTCCAGTGCCGTCCTTCGTGTACCAGGGCCGTCGGCTCGGGCGGACGGCCTTCGAGCAGGCGGCTGAGCGGGGGCGCGGCGACATTGCGGGGCATGACGACCTCCTCGGGCCTTTCCAGGCCGGTCACGCCTTCCGGCTTCCCCGCTGACGCCCGATATGCCAGGGAATCTCCGGATGCCCCCACCGAGTGTCCGGAGGTGTGCGGAGCGTCCTCAGGGGCGGGACCACCCGGCCGCGAGGCCCAGGGGGCTGCGCTCGGTCAGCGCCCGCGCGCGGCTCAGTCCCGGAGCGCCTGCTCGATCGTGCGCATGATCTCGCCGATGGGTGTGTCCGTGCGGGCGACGGTGACCAGCACCTCGTCCTCCCGGGTGGTCTCGGCGCCTCCGCCGCCCGCCGCGACCCCGCCCGGTTCCGGCGCGGCGAGGCGGTTCGCCCCGAAGCCCGTACCGAAGGTCCTGCGTACGATCGCGAACGCGTGGTCCAACTGCGCCTCCACGTCGCCGACTCCGCCGCTGCGCAGCCAGCGCCGCAGCACGTGGTTGTGCGCCGTGACGACCGCGGAGGCGGCCACCTCGGCGAGCAAGGGGTCGTCGTCGCCGTCGCGGTGGGCCGCCTCGTCGAAGTGGCCCAGCAGATAGCGCGTGAAGAGCCGCTCGTACCGTGCGACGGAGGCGATCTCGCGCTCGCGCAGCGCCGGCACGTCACGGGTCAGCTTGTAGCGCTCGACGCTTCCCTTCGGGGACGCCGCGTACATCCGCATGACTTCCTTGATGCCCCGGCACACCGTGTCGAGAGGGTTCTCGTGGGACGGCGCGGCCTCCAGCACCGCCTGGGCCCGCACCAGCGTGTCGTCGTGGTCGGGGAAGATCGCCTCTTCCTTGGCACGGAAGTGCCGGAAGAAGGTACGGCGGGCCACTCCGGCCGTCGCCGCGATCTCGTCCACCGTCGTCGCCTCGTAACCCTTCGTCGCGAAGAGTTCCATGGCCGCCGCCGCCAACTCGCGGCGCATCCTGAGGCGCTGGGAGGATGCGGCAGGCGAACGGGACGGCTTCGCGGAGTCTGACATGCGGGGAACGTTACATGCCGTGACGGACTCGGGGGGCGGGCTGCCGCCCGGCGGCTCAAGCAGCCCGCCCCACCGGTTGTCCCGCTTCACAGAAGCGTCACCGCCGTGCGTACTCGCGGAAGCCCCGCCCCGTCTTGCGGCCCAGGCACCCAGCCGCGACCAGGTGTTCCAGCAGCGGCGCGGGCGCCAGACCCGGATCGCGGAACTCCCTGTGCAGCACCTGCTCGATGGCGAGCGAGACGTCCAGGCCGACGACGTCCAGCAGTTCGAAGGGCCCCATCGGGTAGCCGCCGCCGAGCCGCATCGCGGCGTCGATGTCGTCGAGCGAGGCGTAGTGCTGCTCGACCATCTTCACGGCGTTGTTGAGGTACGGGAACAGCAGCGCGTTCACGATGAAGCCCGCACGGTCCCCGCAGTCGACGGGGTGCTTGCGTATCGCCCCGCACACCTCGCGCACCGTGGCGTGGGCCTCGTCGCCGGTCAGCACCGTACGCACGACTTCGACGAGCTTCATCGCCGGTGCCGGGTTGAAGAAGTGCATGCCGATGACGTCCTGCGGACGGGACGTGGCGCGGGCACAGGCCACGACCGGGAGGGAGCTCGTGGTCGTGGCCAGCACGGCACCGGGCTTGCACACCTTGTCGAGGGTCCCGAAGAGCTCCCGCTTGACCGCGAGGTCCTCCGCGACGGCCTCGACGGCCAGGTCGACGGCGGACAGCGCGTCCAGCGAACCGGCCGGGGTGACGCGGGCGAGTGCCGCGTCGCGGTCCTCCTCGCTCATCCGGCCCTTCTTCACGGCCCGTTCGAAGGACTTGGCGATACGGGCCTTGGCGGCCTCCGCCTTCTCCTCGCTGCGTGCCGCGAGCACCGTGTCGTATCCGGCCTTGGCGAAGACCTCGGCGATGCCGCTGGCCATCGTGCCCGATCCTGCGACCCCCACGGCGGAGACGGGACGGCCGGGCGTACGGGCGCTGCCGCCGTCCGGGGTCTCGGAGTCGGCGATGGTGACGGACGAACCGGGCGCGTCGTAGGAGTAGAAGCCGCGGCCGGCCTTCTGGCCCGTCAGACCGGCGTCGCTGAGCTGCCGGAGGATGGGCGCGGGGGCGTGGAGACGGTCGTGGGAGTCGGCGTACATGGCGTCGAGCACGGTGCGTGCCGTGTCTATGCCGATGAGGTCGAGCAGCGCCAGCGGACCCATCGGGAGGCCGCATCCGAGGCGCATGGCGCTGTCGATGTCCTCGCGGCTGGCGTAGCGCGACTCGTACATCGCCGCGGCCTGGTTGAGGTAGCCGAACAGCAGCCCGTCGGCGACGAATCCGGGCCGGTCGCCGACCGCGACGGGCTCCTTGCCCAGCTCCCGGGCCAGTTCGGTCACCGCGGTCACGGCCTCCGGCGAGGTGAGCACCGAGGAGACGACCTCGACGAGCTTCATCGCCGGCGCGGGGTGGAAGAAGTGCAGCCCCAGCACGCGTTCGGGGCGGTCGGAATCGGCCGCGAGGCGGGTGACGGAGAGCGCGTTGGTGCCCGTGGCCAGGATCGTGTCGGGCTTCACGACGGTGTCGAGCGCGGCGAACACCTGGCACTTGGTGTCGTAGTCCTCCGGCACCACCTCGATGACGAGGTCCGCCTCGGCGGCGGCCTCCAGTTCGCTGTAGGTGCGGAAGCGGGCGAGTGCGTCCCGCCGTTCGTCCTCCGTCATCCGCTCGCGCTCGACGGCGCGCGCGGTGGAGGCCTCGAAGGCGGCGGTGGCGTGCCGTGCCGCGGCTTCGCTGATGTCGATGCCGACGACTTCGCGGCCCGCGCGGGCGAGCACGTCGGCGATGCCGGTGCCCATGGTGCCGAGGCCGACGACGGCGATGGTGTGCAGAGGCGGACGGTCCATCACGGGACTCCTCTGTGTGACGACTGACGATGAGGGTGTGCCGTGCCGCGCGCACGGCTCGGAGCCGGGCGCGGCGACGGGCAGGGAAAAGAGGAAGCGGAAAGCGAGGAAGAGAGAAGCGAAGAGGAAGTCGGGAGGAGAGACGGGTCTGCCGGCCCTGTCCCGGGGCCGTTCCGTACTGCGCGGTGCCGCCCGGGCGGAGCCGCGGCGATGCGTACGCCACGGGCCCGGACCCCCGCCGAACCGACTTCACTCTCAGGCGGCTGCGTCACCAGGCCGCCTGAGCGGGGGTGCCGCTCTGACGAGCAGCTTAACTCGTGGGTAACCAATGCGCCAGGGGTATGGCACTTCCAGGGCTGTGGGACGGAGCACGTGGGGGAGGGAGCGGAAGTGGGCGACGCATTCCGATCGTTGATCGATCGCGTACGGGCGGAGGCTGACCCCGTCGAGTACGAGCGGCTGGTAGCGCTCGCCAGGGAGGACACTCCTGCGGCGCGCGACGAGCTGGCGTCCGTACTGGCGGAGAGCCAACGCCCGTTGTGGGCGCGGGAAGTGGCGGCGTTCGCCCTCGGCAGCGCGGGGGACAGGCGCAGCTTCGAGACGTTGATCTTCATGCTGAACTACCGCGATCCCGTGCGCTGTGCCACTGCCGCCCACGCTCTGGCACGCCTGCGCGACCCCCGTACGGCGCGTGCCGCCGCGGCCCTCGCGACGAACGAACTGCGCACCGGTTACGCGCTGCACGCCGTGCGGCTGCTCACGGCGTTACGGGCGCCGGAGTCCGTCCCCACGCTGATCTCCGTGCTGCAGCGGCTGCTGATGGGGCCCGTGCACTACTGGCCCATCGCGGAGGCCTGCGTACAGGGCTTGGGCGCGCTGGGCGACCGGCGCGCGGTCGCGGTGCTGGGCGCGGCGGCCGAGCACCACCGGCTGTCGCCGTTCGCGAAGGCGGCGCTCGCGCGGATCCCGGTACAGCAGGGGAGAGCCCGCAGAAGACCGGTCAGACCGCACCGCTGTCCGTGAGCGGCTGCGGCGGCAGCGGCGGCCGGGGCGGTGCGAGCGGCCGCGTGTAGTGCACGATCGGGATCTGCGTGCCGTGGCCGTCGATGTCGAAGGTGTCCTCCGTGCCGTCGGTGGTGAAGCCGGCGAGTTCGTAGAAGCGGCGGGCGCGCGCGTTGCCCTTGAGCGTCCACAACACGACGCGTGTGAAGCCCCGTTGGGCGGCGCGTTCCAGGCAGGCCGTCGTCAGGGTCCGGCCGAGGCCCGTGCCGAGCAGGCCCGGCCGCACGTAGATCGCGTAGAGCTCCGCGACCTCGGTCGCCCGCGGTACGGCGTGAGTGTGTGCGCCACCGGGCCGGTCGGGGCCGATGGCCGCCCAGCCGGAGACCGTGCCGTCGGCGCTCTCGGTGACGAGGTCGACGACCGTGCCGTCCGCCCTCGCGAACCTCTCGCGCCCGCGGGCTGCGTCCTCCTCCACGGACATCGCATCGAGGAACGGACGCGGCAGCAGATCCGCGTACGCCGACTGCCATGCCCGCACCCGCAGTTCGGCGACGGCGCCGACGTCCGCCGCGGTCATGTCCCGTACGCCCATGAACGGATGGTGGCAGAGCCGGAAGCGCATCACGACGGGTTTTCGCGGGGGTGGGCGGGTGCGGTGTCCGGCCGGGTGCCGCGCACCTCCTGCGGCGCGCCCGGCGCAATCCGGACAGCAGATGTCGGGAATCGGCGCCAGCATGAGCGTATGACAGAGAGATGGGCGGCCTTCCGTGCCGCCGAACCCGAGTTCGCCGACCTCGTACGGGCCCGCTTCGGGGCCTTCCAGCACCACGTGCTCGCCACGCTGCGCCCAGACGGCTCGCCCCGCCTGACCGGTCTGGAGGGCGACTTCCGCGGCGACGAGCTGTGGCTCGGCATGATGATCGGCTCCCGCAAGGCCCTCGACCTCCGCCGCGACCCGCGCTTCTCGATGTACGCGAACCCCGGCACGGGCACCGGCATGAGCGGTGGCGACGTCCGCGTCTCGGGGCGTGCCGTCGAGGTGACCGCTCCGGAGGAGTTCGAGCGCTACGCGGCCGGTGCGGCGCAGGGCGAGGCGCCGGAGCGCTTCCACCTCTTCCGGGCCGAGCTGTCGGAGGTCGTACGGATCACCATCGAGGAGCCGCACATCGTCTTCCAGGTCTGGCACCCGGGCCGCCCGCTGCGCACGATCCGCCGCGAGAACGAGGACAGCACGGTGTACGAGGACGCGTGAGCGGCCGCCGCCAGGAGTGAGCAGCCGCCGCGGGCGTGAACGACCGCGGCTATGCGGGCACGACCGCGAACGCCTCGACCTCCAGCAGCAGATCCGGGTGGATGAGCGAGGCGACCTGAACCGCCGTACTGGCGGGCGGCCGGGTCACGTCGATGCTGGGGGCACCTCCCGAGCCGCCAGGCTCAGGGGGAATCAAGCGCCTCGCGGACGGCGGGCAGGATGCCGACGTCGGTGGTGAAGAACGTGAACTTCACGACGTCGTCGAAGCCGGCGCCCGCCGCGGCGAGGCAGCGGCGCAGATTGGCGAAGACCTGTTCGGCCTGTGCTGCGGGGTCGCCGGGGCCGACGACGTCGCCGTTCTCGTCCAGGGCGATCTGCCCGGAGACGGCGACGAACCGGCCCTCGCCCCACACGACGTGGCTGTACCCGTTGCCCGGGGCTACGCCATGCGGGGCCCTGATGTGAGTGAGTTCGGACATGGAGGGATGCTCGCGCCCCGGGTACGGCGGCGCGAGCGGTTTTCGGCCGCCCGCACCGTTGCGGACGCCGCCTGGTGCCCCTCCCGGCAAGCTTTGCCCTGTCGCGCCGCCCTGCACGCACTCCCCAGGGGGCACCTCCCGGGCCGCCAGGCCCAGGGGGACTTCGGCCGGGGGGAGGGCAAACATTGCCGGTCACGGCACTAGAGCAGCGTCAACTGCGTGCAGTGCGGGGCGTCGGGCTCCTCCGCCTGCGTCCTGCCGGTGTCAGGTGCTCTGTCGGGGTGCACCTCGATGCGGCGGTGGGTGCCCGCAGAGGCGGGGCCGATGCCGTACTCGTCGGCCAGTTCGTGGACCTGCCGGGTGATGCGGCGCTGGTACCACTTCGGGGCGTACGCGCCGTCCGCGTACAGCCCTTCGTAGTGCCGGACCAGGCCGGGGTGGTGCTTCGCGAGCCACTGCATGTACCACTCGCGTGCGCCGGGCCGCAGATGCAGGGCGAGCGGGGTGACGGAGGTGGCTCCGGCGGCGGCTATCGCCCGCACCGTGGTGCGCAGTTGGGCCGGCGAGTCGCTGAGGAACGGGATGACGGGTGCCATCAGCACGCCGCAGGGGATGCCCTGGCTGCTGAGCGTACGTACGACGTCGAGCCGGCGTTCCGGCGCGGGGGTGCCCGGTTCGACGGTGCGCCACAGCTCCTCGTCGGTGAATCCGACGGAGACCGAGATCCCGACGTCCGTGACGGCTGCCGCCGAGCGCAGCAGGTCGAGGTCGCGCAGGATGAGCGTCCCCTTGGTGAGGATCGAGAAGGGGTTGGTGTAGTCGCGCAGCGCCGTGAGGATGCCGGGCATCAGGCGGTAGCGGCCTTCCGCGCGCTGGTAGCAGTCGACGTTGGTGCCCATCGCGATGTGCTGGCCGCGCCAGCGGCTCGACCCGAGCTCACGGCGGAGCAGCTCGGGGGCGTTCACCTTGACGACTATCTGGGAGTCGAAGCCCGCTCCGGTGTCGAGGTCGAGATAGCGGTGTGTGCCGCGCGCGAAGCAGTACACGCAGGCGTGCGAGCAGCCGCGGTACGGGTTGACCGTCCATTCGAACGGCATGCGGGAGGCACCCGGCACGCGGTTCACGACCGATCGCGCGCGCACCTCGTGGAAGGTGATGCCCGAGAACTCAGGGGTGTTGAACGTGCGAGTGACCACGTCGGTGCCGAAGAGGGCGGGATTCACCGCCGACCCGTCGCCGCTCAGATTCTCCCAGCGCATGGACCCTCCTCGTGCCTCGTGCTGTTCGTACGCAGAGAATAGAACATCTGTTCCCACGCACTCTGTCAAGCCGATTTGGGCCCCGGTCCGCGGGGTGATTGGGTTGCTTGGCGCCTGGGCCCGAGGGGCGCAACTGATGTGCCGATGAGCAGGAGGACCAAATGGCGCAGGTCGAGTCGAACACCCATCGCGAGATCGCCGCGGAACCCGAGGCGGTGCGCAGGGCTCTCGCCGACTACAGCGAGACCCGGCCGAAGCTGCTGCCCGGCCACTACAGCGAGTACGAGGTGCACGAAGGCGGCAACGGCGCGGGCACCGTCGTGCACTGGAAGATCCAGGCCACCAGCAAGCGGGTCCGTGACTGCCTGATCGACGTCACGGAGCCGGCCGGCGGGGAGCTGGTCGAGAGCGACCGCAACTCCTCGATGGTCACGACCTGGCAGGTCGCGCCGGGTGCCGGCGGAGGCGCCCGCGTCACCGTGAAGACGACCTGGCAGGGCGCAGGGGGCGTCGGGGGCTTCTTCGAGCGGGCCTTCGCGCCCAAGGGGCTGGCCCGTATCTACGACGAGATGCTCGTCAAGCTCGCAGCCGAGACGGAGAAGTAGAAGAGGGACGGTGCGGGTGGGCGGCCGCAGGGCCGCTCACCGGATCGGGTGGTTTTCGCGGTGGGACGGGCTGCGTGCAGCGGAACCCGTCCCACCGTCGCCCGTCGTCAAAGCCGCAGTTGAGGGCCCGACAGGCGCCCGGGGCAACGGACTGGGCGCTTCGGCGGACTTCTGCCGGCGCTCGGTGTCTGACTTGCTCATCCTTGTCGCGTAATGCGAGAAATGCTCCCCGAAGACGGGTGCACGCGACCAGGGGAGTGCGATGAGCGGGACGGCTCTGGGGCGCTCGGACCCTTCCCCTTCCCCTGGGCCTGGCGGCCCGGGCGATGCCCCTGCGCCCGCGGTCGTCGAAGTGAGCCTGGAGATTCCCGCGCCGGGCCGTGCAGACAACCCGCCAGGCCCCGGCGGCGATTCCCGTACCGAGCCCGGAACCGAGCCTGGAACCGAGTCCGGAACCGGGCCCTCCCCGGCCCACGAGCCGCAGCACCAGGACGGCGCCGCCGGGCTCAGCCCGCGCCGCGTACGGCTGGTCTTCCTCGGACTGATGCTCGCGCTGCTGCTGGCCGCGCTCGAACAGACCATCGTCGCAACGGCGTTGCCCGAGATCGTCGGTGAACTGCACGGCCTGGACCGGATGTCGTGGGCCGTGACCTCCTACCTCCTCGCCGCCACCATCGGCCTGCCCGTCTACGGAAAACTCGGCGACCTCTTCGGCCGCAAAGGGATCTTCCTCTTCGCCATCGCGGTCTTCGTCGCCGGATCGGCGCTCGCGGGCTGGTCGCGCACGATGACCGAACTGATCGCCTACCGGGCGCTGCAGGGCGCCGGCGCCGGCGGAGTCATGATCGGGGTGCAGGCGATCATCGCGGATGTCGTGCCGCCCCGCGCACGCGGCCGCTACATGGGTCTGATCGGCGCCGCGTTCGGCCTCGCGTCCGTGGCGGGACCGCTGCTGGGCGGCTGGTTCACCGACGAACTCTCCTGGCGCTGGTGCTTCTACATCAACGTCCCCTTCGGCCTCGTCACGCTGCTCGTCACCGCGTTCGTGCTGAAGCTGCCCCGTCCGCGCGGCCGTCCGAAGCTGGACGTGGCCGGGACCGTCCTGCTCGGTGCCTTCTCCACCTGCCTGGTGCTGCTGACGAGCTGGGGCGGCACGGAGTACGAGTGGGACGACACGGTGATCCTCGGGCTGGCGGCCGGCGGCGCACTGAGCGTGGTGCTCTTCCTCGCCGTCGAACGCCTGGTGAGCGAACCCGTCCTGCCGCTGCGCCTCTTCCGCGACTCCGTCTTCAACGTCACGGGCGTCGTCGGAGTGGCCCTCGGCGTCGCGCTGTTCGGCGCAGCGAGCTATCTGCCCGGCTTCCTGCAGATGGTCGACGGAGTGACCGCCACGGAGTCAGGCCTGCTGATGCTGCCCATGATGGGCGGCGTCGTGCTCTCCTCCACCGTCTCGGGCCAGCTCATCTCCCGTACGGGGCGCTACCGGATCTTCCCCGTGCTGGGCTGCGCCCTCTCCGCCGTGGGCATGTGGCTGCTGTCGCGGCTGGAGACCGGCACGTCCCGCACGGACTACAGCATCTGGATGGGCGTCTTCGGCCTCGGGATCGGGCTCGTGCTGCCGGTGCTGGTCCTCGCCGTGCAGAACTCCGTGCCGGTCCGCGACCTCGGCGCGGCGACCAGCGCGAACAACTACTTCCGGCAGATCGGCGGCAGCGTCGGCGCCGCCGTCTTCGCCACCGTCTTCATCCAGCGGCTCACCGACTCCCTCGCGGACAGGCTCCCGCACGACGTGCCGCGGGGGCTGCCCGACCCGTCGTCGCTGACCCCGGCGGCGGTGCACGCGCTGCCCGGCCCGCTGCGTGAGATCTACGTACAGGCCTACGCCGACGCCATGCCGCGCATCTTCCTCTACCTGGTCCCGGTGCTCGTACTCGGGCTGCTCTTCAGCTTCTTCCTCAAGGAGAAACCGCTCGTGACCGAGAACGCTCCCGTGCCCGAGGCACGTACCCCCGCGCCCGCACACGCCCTCGCGCCCGAGGCGGCCACGGCAAGTGCCCCGCACGTGACGGGAGTTCCCGTGTGCGGAAGCGTGCGCCACAGCGACGGCAGCAGCGTGCCGCGCGCCGCCCTCACCGTCATCGACACGTCCGGGAAGCAGGTCGGACGTGGCGCGACGGGGGAGGACGGCCGGTACGCGCTGAGCACGCCCGCCACCGGCTCGTACGTCCTCATCGCCGCGGCGAGCGGTCACCGCCCGCAGGCCGTCAGTATCACCGTGGCGGAACGCCCCGTGGAACTGGACGTGGTGCTGGGCGGCGCCGGACGGCTCGCGGGCTGTGTGCTCACCCCGGACGCCCAGCCCGTACGGGAGGCGTCGGTGACCCTCACGGACGCACGCGGCGAGGTCGTGGCCGCCACCCGCAGCGGTGCGGAGGGGAACTACGTACTCGACGAACTGGTGGACGGCGAGTACACCCTCGCCGCGAGCGCCCCGGCGTACCGTCCCGCCGCGCTGCCGGTGTCCGTGCAGGCCGCCCGCGAGACGAGGCAGGACATCGAACTCGCGGGCGGCGCGATGCTGCGCGGGACCGTACGGGCAGCCGGCGGACGGCCCGTGGAGGACGCCCGAGTGACGCTGCTGGACGCTGCGGGCAACGTCGTCGACACGGCGACGACCCGCGCCGACGGGGTCTTCCGCTTCGTCGACCTGGCCGCCGGCGAGTACACCGTCATCGCGGCCGGCTATCCGCCGGTGGCGACCGTGCTCCAGATCGCGGGCGGAGGGCGCACGGAGCGCGATCTGCAACTGGGGCACGAGAACTGACGGTTGGCGGCGGGGCCGCCGCGGTGGCGGCCCCGCCCTCGCGGGTTGACGCGGAGCGTGTCGCGCCGGGGCCGGGACGACGCCCGCCGGACGGTGTAATGCCTGGTCGGTGATGGGGGTAGCAGGATTCCAGTGGTAGAGACCACAGGAGTTATCCACAAGGGTGTCACCGGGTATGCGTACCGCGTAACGTTCCGGACATGAAGATCCTCATCAGCGCCGACATGGAAGGCGCCACCGGCGTGACATGGCCCGCGGACGTCCTGCCGGGCACCGCCCAATGGGAGCGCTGCCGCCCGATGTTCACCTCGGACGTCAACGCGGCGGTCACCGGCTTCTTCGACGGCGGCGCCGATGAGGTGCTCATCAACGAGGCGCACTGGTCGATGCGCAATCTCCTGCTGGAACAGCTCGACGACCGGGCGCAGATGCTCACCGGCCGGCACAAGTCGCTCAGCATGGTCGAGGGCGTGCAGCACGGCGACGTGGACGGCATCGCCTTCGTCGGCTATCACACGGGCGCCGGCACCGAAGGCGTCCTGGCGCACACCTATCTGGCCAACTCCATCACGGGCGTGTGGGCCGACGGGGCACGCGCCAGCGAGGGCCTCCTCAACGCCCTCGTCGTCGAGGAGTACGGGGTGCCGGTCGTGCTGGTAACGGGCGACGACCGCGCAGTCGAGGACGCGAAGGGCTATGCCCCGGACGCGTTCGGCGTTGCCGTGAAGGACTACGTCTCGCGCTACGCGGCGGTCTGCCGCACACCGGGCCGCACGTCGGCGGACATCAGGGACGCCGCCCGCAAGGCCACCGGTCTGGCCGTCCGCGCGGACCCGGCACAGCCTCAGGAGCACACGGTGGAGCTGGAGTTCGACGCCGAGCACCTGGCGGGCGCCGCGACCGTCGTGCCGGGCGTGCGGCGCACCGGGGAGCGTCGCGTCGCCTACACGTCCCCGGGCATGTACGAGGGGATCCGCACATTCAAGGCGGTCACGACCGTCGTGTCGGCCGCCGTGGAGGAGCAGTATGGCTGAGCACATCGACCAGGCGGCGCTGGACGAGGCGGTGACCTTCACCTCGGAGCTCATCCGCATCGACACCACCAACCGCGGCGGAGGCGAGGGTTCCGAGCGCGCGGCGGCCGAGTATGCCGCCGAGCGCCTCGCCGCCGCGGGCATCGAGCCGCAGATGCTGGAGAAGGCCCCTGGGCGTACGAACGTGGTGGCCAGGATCCCCGGAAGCGATCCAAGTGCCGACGCACTGCTCGTGCACGGCCATCTCGACGTGGTGCCGGCCGAGCCCGCCGACTGGAGCGTCCACCCCTTCTCGGGCGAGATCCGCGACGGAGTGGTCTGGGGCCGCGGCGCCGTCGACATGAAGAACGCCGACGCCATGGTGCTCGCCGCCGTGCGCGCCTGGTCGCGGGCCGGGCTGCGGCCGCGCCGCGACATCGTGCTGGCCTTCACCGCCGACGAGGAGGACAGCGCCGAATACGGCTCGGACTACCTCGCAGACCAGCACCCGGGCCTCTTCGAGGGCTGCACGGAAGGCATCAGCGAGTCCGGGGCCTTCACCTTCCACGCGGGGAACGGGCTGCGGCTGTATCCGGTCGCCGCGGGGGAGCGCGGCACGGCCTGGCTGAAGCTCACCGCACTCGGCCGGGCGGGGCACGGCTCGAAGGTCAACCGCTCGAACGCCGTCAGCAGGCTCGCCGCCGCCGTCGCCCGCATCGGGGAGCACGAATGGCCGCTTCGGCTCACACCGACCGTGCGCGCCGCCCTGAAGGAGATGGCCGCGGTGCACGGCCTGCCCGAGCCGGACCTGGACGCCCCCGGCTTCGACGCCGACAAGCTCCTCGCCGAACTCGGCCCGGCCGCCTCCCTGGTGGAGTCCACCGTGCGCAACAGCGCCAACCCGACCATGCTCGACGCCGGTTACAAGGTGAACGTCATCCCCGGCAGCGCCACCGCCTTCGTCGACGGGCGGATGCTGCCCGGCGGCGAGGAGGAGTTCCACCGCACTCTGAACGAGCTCACCGGGCCGCACGTGGACTGGGAGTTCCACCACCGCGAGGTCCCGCTGCAGGCCCCCGTGGACTCGGCGTCGTACGGCGTGCTGCGAGAGGCGCTGGAGCACTTCGACCCGGACGCCCATGTGGTGCCCTTCTGCATGTCCGGCGGCACCGACGCCAAGCAGTTCTCCCGACTGGGCATCACGGGATACGGCTTCACTCCGCTGAAGCTCCCCGAAGGCTTCGACTACGGGGCGCTCTTCCACGGCGTGGACGAGCGGGTCCCCGTGGAAGCCCTGCACTTCGGCACCCGCGTCCTCGACCGCGCCCTGCTTGCTCTCTGAACACGACGGCACGGCTCCCTCACCCTCACCCCCGCCCCCACGGAGGTTCACAGCACATGGCGAAGACCACTGCGCCTTACGGCAGTTGGCCGTCCCCCATCGACGCCGCCCTCGTCGCGTCGCACGACGGGCGTCCCGAATATCTCGGCGCCGTCGGCGAGGAGATTTGGTGGACCGAGCCCCGCCCCGCGGAGGGCGGCCGCCGCGCCCTGATGCGGCTGCCTGCCGACGGCGGCGAGGCGCAGTCCGTGCTGCCCCCGCCGTGGAACGTACGAAACCGCGTCATCGAGTACGGCGGGCTGCCATGGGCGGGCACTCCCCGCACGGAGGGCGGAGTGCTGATCGTCTTCACCCACTTCGCGGACCAGCGGATGTACGCGTACGAGCCGGACAGCCCCGGACAGGCACCGAGGCCGCTCACACCCGTGGCGGAGGGCGTCGCGGGCGGACTGCGCTGGTGCGATCCCGTCCTGATGCCGGAAGGTCCCGCCGGGCCCGAAGTGTGGTGCGTCCTGGAGGAGTTCACCGGCGAGGGACCCACCGATCTGCGGCGTCTCATCGCGGCCGTGCCGCTCGACGGCTCGGCCGCGGACGACCGCGGTCTCGTACGTGAACTGACCGATGACGCAAGCCGGTTCGTGACCGGGCCGCGGATCTCGCCCGACGGCGGCCACGCCGCCTGGCTCGCCTGGGACCATCCGGCCATGCCCTGGGACGGCACCCTGGTCAAGACGGCCCGGATCTCCGCGGACGGCTCCTTCGAGGGCGTACGGAGCGTGGCGGGCGGCCCTGAGGAGTCCGTGGCGCAGGTCGAATGGGCCCCCGACGGAGCCCTGTTGCTCTGCTCCGACGAGTCCGGCTGGTGGAACCTGCAGCGCCTCGGTCCCGGCGCGCCCGGCTCCGGGCCTGCCGTCAGACAGGCCCTGTGCCCACGCGAGGAGGAGTTCGCCGCAGGTCTCTGGCGCATCGGACAGAAGTGGTTCGAGCCGCTGGAGGGCGGACTGATCGCGGCGCTGCACGGACGGGGCTCCATGCGGCTGGGCGTCCTCGACCCGGAGACCGGCGAACTCGCCGACGCCACCGGCCCCTGGACGGAGTGGGCGGCCCTGGCGGCGGCGGGCAGCCGGGTCGTAGGCGTCGCCGCCGGGCCGCACAGCTCCTACGAGGTCGTCGAACTCGACACGCGCACCGGCCACAGCAGAGTCGTCGCCGCACACCACAAGGACGCCGTCGACCCGGCGCATTATCCGAAGCCGCGCGAACGCACCTTCACCGGTCCCGACGGCCGCGACATCCACGCCCAGGTCTACCCACCGCACCACCCCGGATACGAGGCGCCCGCAGGCGAGTTGCCGCCGTACGTGGTCTGGGCGCACGGCGGTCCGACCGGCCGGGCTCCGCTCGTACTGGACCTGGAGATCGCGTACTTCACCTCACGCGGCATAGGCGTCGTCGAGGTGAACTACGGCGGCTCGACGGGCTACGGGCGCGCCTACCGCAACCGGCTGCGCGAGCAGTGGGGCGTCGTCGACGTCGAGGACTGCGCCGCCGTCGCACGCCGCCTGGCCGACGAGGGCGAGGCCGACCCGGCGCGGCTCGCCGTGCGCGGCGGCAGCGCCGGCGGCTGGACGAGCGCCGCCTCCCTCACCTCACCGGCCACCGAAGGCCTGTACGCGTGCGGGACGATCAGCTATCCCATCCTCGACCTGGCGGGATGGGCCACCGGCGAGACCCACGACTTCGAATCGCAGTACCTGGAGTCCCTCGTCGGCCCGCTGGAGCGCTTCCCGGACCGCTACCGCGACCGTTCCCCCCTCCACCACGCGGACCGGGTCACCGTGCCCTTCCTGCTCCTTCAGGGGCTGGACGATGTGATCTGCCCGCCCGTCCAGTGCGAACGCTTCGTGGAGCACGTGGACGGCAGCCGTGTCCCGTACGCGTATCTCACGTTCGAGGGCGAGGGGCACGGCTTCCGCCGCGCGGAGACGATCATCCGCACCGTCGAGGCCGAACTCTCCCTGTACGTACAGACCTTCGACATCGCACGCGACGACGTACCCGTACTGGAGCTGAACCGATGAGCAGCAACGCCCCGGCGCCCGCCGCTGAAGCCTCCGCCACCGAAGCAGCCGCACCTGTGTCCGCGCCCGCGCCCGCGGCTCTCACCAGGCCGCGCCGTCTGCGGTCCGGCGACCGTGTCGGCGTCGTCGCCCCCAGCGGGCGCGTGCCGGGGGAGCGCCTGGCGGCGGGAGTGGCCGTTCTGCGCGACTGGGGCCTGGAGCCCGTCATCGGACCTCATGTGCTGGAGCCGCATCCTACGCTCGGCCACCTGGCCAGCGCGGACGAGCACCGGGCCCGCGACCTGGAGGACGCCTGGTGCGACCCGTCCCTCGCGGGAGTCGTCTCGGCCCGGGGCGGCTACGGCACGCAGCGCGTCCTCGACCTGCTCGACTGGGACAGGATGCGCGCGGCGGGCCCGAAGGTGTTCGTCGGCTACAGCGACCTCACCGTCCTGCACGAGGCCTTCGCGCAGCGCCTCGGCCTCGCCACGCTGCACGGCCCGATGCCGACCACGGGCTCGTTCCTCGACGACGAGGCGACACGAGACCACCTGCGCCGGTCGCTCTTCACACCGGAGAGCGTCCTGCGGATCGGCCCGTATGACACGGCGCGCACGCTCGTTCCGGGGCGCGCCCACGGTGTCACCCTCGGCGGGAACCTCAGCCTCCTCGCGTCCGAGCGCGGCACCCCGCACGCCCGGCCCTCCGCCGCGGGCGGCATCCTGCTGCTGGAAGACATAGACCAGCCGCCCTACAGCCTCGACCGGCTGCTGACGCAACTGCTGCGTTCGGGCTGGTTCGACGGCGTCGCCGGTATCGCCCTGGGTTCCTGGACGGCGTGCGGCGAGCCCGAAGAAGTCGGCGTGGTGCTGCGCGAGCGGCTCGAACCGCTGGGCGTGCCCGTCGTCGAGGAGCTCGGCTTCGGGCACGGCCCCTCGACACCCACCCTTCCGCTCGGCGTCCCCGCCGTACTGGACGCCGACGCCCGTACCCTCACCTACGACGAACCGGGATTGCTGTGACCGCCATCGAAGCCTCCATCCCGCCGTTGCCGCCGGGCGAGCCGGACCCGTCCGTCTCCGACCCGCAAGCGCTGCTGCGCGGCTATCTCGACTACTACCGCGACACTCTCCTGCGGAAGACCGACGGCCTGTCGGAGGAGGACCTCCGGGGCAGCCGCGTGCCCTCGGGCTGGTCGCCGCTGGAGCTGGTGCGGCACCTGACCTATGTCGAACGCCGCTGGCTGTGCTGGGGGTTCGAGGCGGAGCGTGTTCCGGACCCGTGGGGCGACAGGGGCGGCGACGACAGATGGCGCGTCCCCGACGGCATGCCGAGCGCCGACATCATCGACGCCTTCCGGGCGCAGTGCGACCGCTCCCGCGAGATCGTCCGCGACGCGCGGCTGGACGCACACGCACGGCTCGGCGGCCGCTTCCCCACCGAGGACGAGGCTCCGTCGCTGGCGTGGATCCTCTTCCATCTGCTGCAGGAGTACGCGCGGCACGTGGGCCAGCTCGATGTGGCGCGGGAGCTGGCGGACGGCGCGACGGGGGAGTGAAGCGGCGCGACGGGGACGCGAACGGGCCCGCGTCCGGGCCCTGTTGGGGCCGCGTCCGGGCCCGCTCGAGCCGCGTCGGGGCCGAGTCCGGGCGCGCTCAGAGTCCCGCGAGGTCCGCCACAGTCCGCACCTGCCCCGACAGCCGCACGCTGTCGGACAGATCGCCGCTCCCGTCGACCCGCCACAGCAGGAATTCGACGAGGCGGGCCACGGCCCACGCGCGTACGCGCGTCACGTCCTCGCCGAGCGCGTCGGCCACGAGGGCGGTACGCCGGCTGAGCACGCGGTGCGGATCGGAATGCGCGAACGGGTCGTCGACCTGCTGGATCAGCGGCCAGGGGTCGAAGGCCGGGTCCCCGAGCATCGGCTTGGTGTCGATCGCCAGCCACGGCTCGCGCTCGGCGGCCAGCAGGTTGCCCGGGTTGAAGTCGCCGTGCAGGACGGTCTCCCGCCGGGCGGTGAGCGGGAGTTCGCGCAGCAGTTCCGCCCCGACCACGAAGAGACCGGTGTCCACGCCGGCGGGCCAGTCGTGACTCGCCACGCGTTCCTCAGCTCGTACGGACCAGTCGGCCGACACCGCTGACAGCCGCTCCACGGACGGCACTTCGCGGTCGCGGCCCGCGTCCCACAGCTGCCGGAGCACACGGGCAGCCGTCAACAGCCGTTCCTCGGCCGGGATTTCGCCGGCCTGCCGCAGCTCGGTGCCCGGCTCGCACCGCTCCAGCAGCAGCGCGTAACGCTCCGGGTCGTGCTCATGGACGAGCACCGAACCGCGGCCCGCCCACAGCTGCAGCACCTCGCCCTCGGGCCGTGCCTCCCGGTGCGGCCATGTCACCTTCAGCACCCCGCGCGTGCCGTCCGCCCGCAGCGCCGGAGCGACCCACGAGCAGCTGCCGCCGTGGTACGGGGCACCGAGCCGCAGGTCCCAGCGGTCGCGGAACTCCTCGACCAGCGTGGGCAGTTGATCCAGCCACTCGCGTCCGCTCGCGGTGCGCCGCATGTCGTTCAGCACGGGGAGTGAGGGCGGGAAGAGCGAAGGGTCGGTCACGCCACGTTCGTACCACGGCCGCCCGTTCTCCAGCGCCCGCATTTCCCGGCAGGCAGCCGGGCCCGCCCCTGCCCGTGCGGCCTGTTCAAGGCGCCGTACAGCGTGTTCCATGGTCATCAGGGGGTCCCGGGAAGGCGGCGGCGCCCACGGAGAGGATCGAGGCGACCGTGCCTGCGACGCTGCGACGCACCACCCTGAACATGCCCGTCGCGCCCGTCGGTCCGGAGAATCCGCTGCCCGCGCTGGCGCCGCTGGACGAGATGCACACGATCGACGAGCGCGAACGGGCGGCGCTGCCGCCCGACATGGCGCGTCAGGTCGGCTACGCTCCGCTGCGGTCCGTGCTTCCGGCCCGCATCCTCGACGGGTACACGCGCGAGCGCGCACCCGCGGCCCTCGACGCCCTCGTCCTGGAGAACGACCGGCTGCGCGCGACCGTGCTGCCGGGCTTCGGCGGCCGCGTCCACTCCCTCCACCACAAGCCCACCGGGCGCGAACTGCTCTACACCAACCCCGTCTTGCAGCCCGCCGACTTCGCCCTCAACGGCGCGTGGTTCTCCGGCGGCATCGAGTGGAACATCGGCGCGACCGGCCACACCACGCTGTCGGTCGCCCCCGTGCACGCCGCCCGGGTGCCCGCCCCGGACGGCGGCGGGGACATGCTGCGGCTGTGGGAGTGGGAACGGCTGCGCGACACCCCGTTCCAGGTGGACCTGTGGCTTCCGGAAGGATCCGACTTCCTCCACGTGGGCGCCCGCATCCGCAATCCGCACGACCACACCGTGCCCGTCTACTGGTGGTCCAATATCGCGGTGCCGGAGCAGGAGGGCACCCGCGTACTCGTACCGGCGGACGAGACCTGGTATTTCGCCTACGAGCGGCGCCTGCGCCGCATCCCAGTCCCCGAGTGGGACGGGGCGGACCGCTCGTACGCGCTGCGCAGCGAGTTCCCCGCGGACTACTTCTACGAGGTGCCCCGCGAGGAACGGAAGTGGATCGCCTCTCTCGACGAGCGGGGCGCGGGCCTCGTGCAGACCTCCACGGACCTGCTGCGCGGCCGGAAGCTGTTCGTATGGGGCCACGGGCCCGGCGGGCGGCGCTGGCAGCAGTGGCTGACCGAGCCCGGAACCGGCGGCTACATCGAGATCCAGGCAGGTCTGGCACGTACGCAGCTGGAGCATGTCCCGCTGGAGGCGGGCGGGGAGTTCGCGTGGCTGGAGGCGTACGGGCCGCTCTCCGCGGACCCGTCCACCGTGCACGGCGACGACTGGAGCGCCGCCCGCCGGCACACCGCCGCGCGGCTGGAGGAAGCACTGCCGCGCGCCGGTGTGGACGCGGCGTTCGCGGCCTGGCGCGCCTGCGCGGACATCGAGCCCGACGCCGTGCCCGGCCCGGGGTTGCTCGCCACCGGCTCCGGCTGGGGCGCGCTCGAAGTGGCCCGCGGCGGTTTCGGGTTGCCCGGTACGCCCTTTCCCCGCGAGACCCTCGGCGAGGAGCAGCGACCCTGGATGGAACTGCTCACGCAGGGCCGCTTCCTCGACGACGCCACCGCCTCCCGTACCGGCTCCGGCGGCCCCCGTACCGGCTCCGGCGGCCCGCGGAACGGCGCCGCCGCCCTGACCTCGTCCGAACCCGGCCCGTCCCTCGTCTCCGCCCCCTGGCGCGACCAGCTGGAGTGCGCGCCCTCGGGACCGCTCACCGACTACCACCTGGGCGTCGCCCAGTGGCATGCCGGCGACCGCGCGCAGGCGGTACGCAGCTGGGAGCGCTCCGCCGCGGCGGCGCCCACATCGTGGTCGCTGCGGTGTCTGGCCTTCGCCGACGCCCACGACGCCGCGACCGGCCTGCACCCCGAACGTGCCGCCGACCGCTATCTGGCCGCCCTGGACCTGGCGACGGCCGCGGGCGCCCCCGCCCTGGCCGCGCTCGTACGGGAGGCAGTCCCCGTGCTGCTCGCCGCCGGCCGCCCGGCCGCCGCAGCCGAGGCCCTGGACGGACTGCCGTACGCGTACGGCAGGCGCGGCCGCTTCCAGCTTCTGCGCGCCCAGGTGCTGTTGGCCCAGGGCGAGAAAGAGGCGGCACGGGCGATCTTCGACGCGGGCTTCGACGTGGACGATCTGCGGGAGGGCGACGAAGTGCTCGGCGACACCTGGGCGGCGGCCGGCACCGGGCCGCTGCCCGCTCGGTACGACTTCCGGATGCGCCCGGCCCGGTGAGCCGGGCCCGGAACGGGCACCTGCCGCCCCGGAAACAGACACAGCCGACTGCCGCAGGAGCCGTGCCGTCGCAGGGCACAGGGGCCCGCCTTCCGCAGGTGAACGGGCAGATACGGTCACGATCCAGTCGGTACTTGGCCTGGTCCTCGCCTTCCACGAGCTGTACAACTCTCCACACGAGCCCGAACGGGCAGATCCGTGACCGTACGGAGAAGGAAGGGAGCGCCGCCCATGAGCGCGGAGGAACGTCAGCGGGAGATCGTCGGGGCCGCCCGGCGGAGCGGATCCGTGGACGTCGCCGAGCTCGCCGCCGAGCTGGGGGTGGCGAAGGAGACGGTCCGCCGAGATCTGCGCGTACTGGAGTCGCACGGGCTGCTGCGCCGCACACACGGCGGTGCGTATCCCGTGGAGAGCGCGGGCTTCGAGACGACGCTGGCGTTCCGCACCACCATGCACGTCCCGGAGAAGCGCCGCATCGCCGCCGCCGCGGTCGAACACCTCGGTGAGGCGGAGACGGTCTTCATCGACGAGGGCTTCACACCGCAGCTCATCGCCGAGGCCCTGCCCCGTGACCGTCCGCTGACCGTCGTGACCGCCTCATTGGCGGCGGCGGGTGCGCTGGCCACGGCCGAGGAGATCACGGTGCTGCTGCTCGGCGGACGTGTGCGGGGCGGCACGCTTGCCACCGTCGATCACTGGACGACGAAGATGCTCGCAGGCTTCGTCATCGATCTGGCCTTCGTCGGAGCCAACGGCATCTCCCGCGAACACGGCCTCACCACTCCGGATCCGGCCGTCAGCGAGGTCAAGGCGCAGGCTCTGCGTGCCTCCCGGCGGCGGATCTTCGCGGGGATGCACACGAAGTTCGGTGCGGTGAGCTTCTGCCGGTTCGCGGAGGTCGGCGACTTCCAGACGATCGTCACCTCCACGGGCCTGCCCGCCTCCGAGGCCCACCGCTATTCGCTACGCGGACCGCAGGTGGTCCGGGCTTGACGGCCCGCACGCACCCCACCCTTCCTGGCCCGTCCGACAACCGACCACCCCGCGCATCTCACGCCCGTTTCGCCCCCTTATGACCAGGAGACCGTTCATGCGCAGTCACAGCCGCCGCAGGACACGCGCAGTGATAGGAGTCGCCACGGCCAACGTGCTGCTCGCCGCCTGTGCCGGCGCCGGCAGCCTCGCCACCGGCGGCGACACCATCAACGTGCTGATGGTGAACAACCCGCAGATGGTCGAGCTGCAGAAGCTGACCGCCAAGCACTTCACGAAGAAGACCGGCATCAAGGTCAACTTCACGACGCTGCCGGAGAACGACGTCCGCGACAAGATCGGACAGGACTTCGCCAACCAGGCCGGCCAGTACGACGTCGCCACGATCAGCAACTACGAGGCGCCGATCTACGCCAAGAACGAGTGGCTCAAGCCCCTCGACGGCTATCTGAAGAAGGACCCGGCCTTCGACCAGAAGGACATCCTTCCGCCCATCCGCGAGTCCCTTAAGGGGGAGGACGGCAAGACCTACGCCGAGCCCTTCTACGGCGAGTCCTCCTTCCTGATGTACCGCAAGGACGTCTTCAAGAAGAAGGGCCTGAAGATGCCCGACAAGCCCACCTGGCCGCAGGTCGCGAAGCTCGCCGCCGAAGCCGACGGCGCGGAGAAGGGCATGAGCGGCATCTGCCTGCGCGGACTGCCCGGCTGGGGCGAGGTGATCGCACCGCTCACGACGGTCGTCAACACCTTCGGCGGCACGTGGTTCGACAAGAACTACAAGGCGAAGCTGACCGACCCGGCCTTCGTGAAGGCCACCAAGTTCTACGTCGACCTGGTGCGCAAGCACGGCGAGTCCGGCGCCACCCAGTCCGGGTTCGCCGAGTGCCTGAACAACATGACGCAGGGCAAGTCCGCCATGTGGTACGACGCGACGTCCGGCGCCGGCTCCCTCGAAGCGGAGAAGTCCCCCGTCAAGGGCAAGATCGGCTACGCGCCCGCACCGACCGTGAAGACCAAGTCCTCCGGCTGGCTCTACAGCTGGGCCTGGGGCCTGCAGAAGTCCTCACGCAATCAGGACAAGGCGTGGAAGTTCATCTCCTGGGCCTCCAGCAAGGAGTACGAGCGGCTCGTCGGCAAGGAGTTCGGCTGGGCCAACGTCCCCGCGGGCAAGCGCACTTCGACGTACGGCATCCCGGAGTACAAGAAGACGGCCGGCGCCTTCGGCGAGACCACCCGCAAGGCCATCACCGAAGCTGACCCGCGCAACCCGGGTGTGCAGCAACGGCCCACCATCGGCATCCAGTTCGTGGACATTCCGGAGTTCTCCGACCTGGGCACCAAGGTCTCCCAGGAGATCAGCGCGGCCATCGCCGGACGCCAGTCCGTGGAGACGGCCCTGAAGAAGTCGCAGCAGCTGGCCGTGGAGATCTCCGAGGAGTACGAGGGGCGAGGACAGTGACCGACACGACGACCACCACGACCACACCACCCGGTGCCCCCGCGGACGGCACAGGACCGTCCGCACCACCGGCGACGCCGCCCGCCAGGCTCCGCGCCTGGGTCACCCGCGCACCGCTGCTGCCGGCGCTGATCTTTCTGATCGTCGTCACACAGCTGCCGATGGTGGCCACGCTGGTGATCTCCGTCTTCGACTGGAACGCGCTGTACCCGGAGGCCCGTTCCTTCGCCGGACTCGCCAACTACGGCGAGGTGCTGAGCGATCCGGAGCTGCGCAAGTCGGTGTTCACGACGATCATCCTCACGGTCACCGTCGTGCTCGTCAGCCTCGTGCTGGGGATGCTCCTCGCGTTGCTGCTCGACCGCCGCTTCAAGGGCCGCGCCGCCGTCCGTACGATGCTGATCGCACCGTTCCTGCTGGTGCCCGTGGCCGCGGCGCTGCTGTGGAAGCACGTGCTCTACAACCCCGAGTACGGGCTCTTCAACGGCCTGCTGCACGCGGTCTTCGGTGACGGCGCCGCCCAGCCCGACTGGGTCGCCGAGATGCCGCTCGGCGCGGTCGAGGCGTCACTTGTGTGGCAGTGGACGCCGTTCATGATGCTCATCCTGCTGGCCGGCCTGCAGAGCCGCCCCATGGAGGCCGTCGAGGCCGCGTGGATCGACGGCGCGAGCGCATGGCAGGTCTTCCGCTACATCACGCTGCCCCACCTGCGCCGCTACCTCGAACTGGGCGCCCTGCTCGGCACCGTCTACATCGTGCAGAACTTCGACGCCGTCTTCACCATCACCTCCGGCGGGCTCGGCACCGCCAACCTGCCGTACACGATCTACCAGACCTTCTACCAGGGCCACGAGTACGGAGTGGCCTCGGCTGCCGGCGTGCTGGTCGTGATCGGTTCCATCATCATCGCCACCTTCGCACTGCGGGTGGTCTCGTCCCTCTTCCGCGAGGAGGCCCGGTCATGAGCGCCGCCACGTCCGCATCGCCCGCCGCGAAGACGGCAACCGCCCCGAACACCCTGCCGAGGAGCGTGCGCCGCAGGAACGCGGGACTGGGCCTGATCGCCTGGCTCGTCGGCATCCTCTTCGTACTGCCCGTGCTGTGGATGGTCCTGACCTCGCTGCACTCCGAGGCCGACGCCGCCACCAACCCGCCGTCGCTGGCGGCACCGCTCACTCTCGACGGCTACCGCGAGTTCTTCGGCGCCGGGGGAGGACCCAGCCCCTGGTTCTCACTGGCCAACTCGATGACCGCGTCGGTCGTCTCCACCGTGTTCGTGCTGCTGCTGGCGCTGCCCGCCGCGTACGCGCTGTCGATCCGGCCCGTGAAGAAGTGGACCGACGTCCTGTTCTTCTTCCTCTCCACGAAGATGCTCCCGGTCGTCGCCGGCCTGCTGCCGATCTACCTGTTCGCCAAGAACTCCGGCATGCTGGACAACATCTGGCTGCTCGTCATCCTCTACACCTCCATGAACCTGCCGATCGCGGTGTGGATGATGCAGTCCTTCCTCGCCGAGATCCCCACGGCGCTGATCGAGGCCGCGCAGATCGACGGGGCGCGCCTGCCGGTGATCCTCACCCGCGTCGTCGCCCCGATCGCCATGCCCGGCATCGCCGCGACCTCGCTGATCTGCTTCATCTTCAGCTGGAACGAGATGCTCTTCGCCCGGGTCCTGACGGGTGTGATCGCGCAGACCGCGCCCGTCTTCCTGACCGGATTCATCACCAGCCAGGGCCTGTTCCTGGCGAAGGTGTGCGCCGCGTCGCTCGTGATCTCCCTGCCGGTGCTCGCGGCGGGGTTCGCCGCCCAGGACAAGCTGGTCCAGGGCCTGTCTCTAGGAGCCGTGAAATGAAGGCAGCTCTCGTCGAGTCCGTGGGCAAGGTCGGACTCACCACCGTCCCCGATCCGACGCCCGGCCCGCGTCAGGTCGTCGTACAGGTGGCGGCGTGCGGGCTGTGCGGCACCGATCTGCACATCCGGCAGGGCGAGTTCGCCCCGTCGTTGCCGCTCGTGCCCGGCCACGAGTTCGCCGGCGAGGTCGTCGGCACCGGCAGCGAGGTGAGCGAACTGGCCGTCGGCGACCGCGTGGCCGTCGACCCGTCCCTGTACTGCTACGAGTGCCGCTACTGCCGCACCGGGCACAACAACCTGTGCGAACGCTGGGCCGCGATCGGCGTCACCACCGCCGGCGGTGCCGCCGAGTACGCCGTCGCGCCGGCGGCCAACTGCGTCAAGCTCCCCGAACACGTACGCACCCAGGACGCCGCCCTCATCGAGCCGCTGTCCTGTGCGGTACGCGGCTACGACGTCCTGAGCAGCCAACTCGGCTCACACGTACTGATATACGGCTCCGGCACGATGGGCCTGATGATGCTGGAGCTGGCCAAGCGGACCGGCGCCGCCGGCGTCTACGTGCTCGACCTCAACGAGGAGCGGCTGGCCACCGCGAGGCGGCTGGGCTGCTCCTCCGCAGCCGCGAGCGCCGACGAACTGGACCGCCCCCAGGGCTGGGACCTCGTCGTCGACGCCACGGGCAACGCCGCCGCGATCCAGGACGGTCTCGGCCGCGTCGCCAAGGCCGGAACGTTCCTCCAGTTCGGGGTCTCCGACTACGCGACGACCGCCACCATCGAGCCGTACAAGATCTACAACCAGGAGATCACCATCACGGGCTCCATGGCGGTCCTGCACAGCTACGAGCGCGCGGCCGAACTCTTCGCGGGCGGCGTACTGGACCCGGAGATCTTCATCTCCGACCGTCTGCCGCTCGACGAATACCCGGACGCGCTGGACCGCTTCGCGGCGGGCAAGGGGCGGAAGATCGTCGTGGTGCCGTGACCTGGCCGGTCCGGCGCTGAGCCGAACGTCGGTTCTCGTCGCCTGGACCTCGCGGCCCGGGCGGGGCCCCTGGGGGCACCTCCCGGACGAAGTCCCCCTGGGCCTGGCGGCCCGGGAGGTGCCCCCAGGGGGAGTGCCGTGCCGGGCGTCGCGAGCCGGTGAACCTTTCCGGTCACAGCACTAGGGGCGTCGACCGTGCTGCCGGACCTCGCGTGGGGCGGGTTTCGCGCTGCGGCGGCAGGTTGCCCCGGGAGCCTCCGGCCTGGGGCGGGGACCCGGGGGCACTCCCCCCTCGCCCCCTGAGGCCCCACCCGGGGCCGCGAGCCAGGGGAGGTCCACCACGCCGGTTGGGTGCTCCCCGCCGCAGGCAGGGCAGGGGACGGTCCCGCCGGGCAGGCCTCCGGCACCAATACCTTCGGTCAAGTGCCGGACACGGCTCAGCCGTCCGCGCCCTGACGGTCGACGTACTCGAAGACACTGCCGTCAGGGTGGCGGGCGATGACGCTGCGCCCGATCGGGGTCTCCTTCGGGCCCGCGACGACCTGGGCACCGACCGCCTTCAGATCGGCGACGGCCTCGTCCACGTCCTTCACGGCGAGCGTCGCGGCGATCTTCCGCAGGATCTCCAGATGCTCCGACGGGCCGCTCATCAAGAAGAACGGCCCCACGGCCGCGACCTCGACAGGGCCTTGCGTGAAACGCACCGCCTCGGTGCTCGCCAGGCGCTCGTACGCCGGAACCGCGGCGTCCAGATCATCGACGCAGACGCGCAGTGAAGTCCCCAGAATGTCCATGCCCCGCACCCTAGTTGGGCGGCTCAGCGCACGTCAGGCCCGGCACAGGATCTCCCCGTGAGGCACCGCGAACCAGCCGTCCTCCCGCGCTCCCCACTCCAGCCACGCGTCCGCCGCCGTCCGCAGTTGCTCGTGCGTGGCGTGCCCGCCGTCCACGGCGGACGCGGCGAACGACGAGGCGAGCGTGCGCTCCGCCCACGACTCGCTCCACCACGCCCGCTCCTCCGCGGTGGCGAAGCACCACGTCGTCGACGACGCGGTGACGTCCCGGAGCCCGGCCTCCCGTGCCCAGGCGTGCAGCCGGCGTCCCGCGTCCGGCTCGCCGCCGTTGGCGCGCGCCACCCGCCGGTACAGCTCCAGCCAGGCGGCCAGCCCGTAGACCTCGGGATACCAGAACATCGCGCCGTAGTCGGCGTCGCGTGCGGCGATGACGCCACCGGGCGCGCATACACGGCGCATCTCCCGCAGCGCCCGCACGGGATCGCCGACGTGCTGCAGCACCTGATGCGCGTGTACGACGCCGAACGCACCGTCCGGGTACTCCAGGGCGTGCACGTCGCCGGTCTCGAACGTCACATTGTCCAGGCCACGGGCGGCCGCCGTCTCCCGTGCCTGCTTCAGTACGCCCGGTGCCGGGTCGAGACCGGTGACATGCCCGTCCGGTACGAGCGCCGCCAGGTCGGCGGTGATGGTGCCGGGCCCGCATCCGATGTCCAGCACCCGCGCGGCGGGCTTCAGTTCGTCCAGCAGATACCCGGCCGAGTTGGCCGCGGTACGCCAGGTGTGCGAACGCAGCACCGCCTCGTGGTGCCCGTGCGTGTAGGTCGCGGTCTCCGCATGGCGGACCCCGCCCGCCGGGGCGCGTGACTCCCGCCCTGCTTCTACAGCTCGTCCATCGGCCATATCCGCAGGCTATTGCGTTCCCGGGGCGGGTGAGACCGGAGACCGCCATGCGGACGGGCGCGGGGCGGGCGGTACCCGGCAGCGGCGGATCAGTTGCCCTTCACACGTCCAGCGGGCGGTAGACGACCAGTGCCTCGTGCTGCTTGTCGAGCAGCAACCGCCGTGGGGCGGGCGCCACTTCGCCGTCGTACGACAGGTGCGTGTCCGGCGGGACGTCGGTGATCATCAGGCGGCGCAGCCGGGTCGAGCTGTGCATCGGCGAGCGGTCCACGGCGCTGGTGAGAGCAGCTATGAACAGCCGCGTACGGGCCCAGCGGCCCGCCTTGACGATGCGGACGTCGAGCATGCCGTCGGCGAGGTCGTGCCGCCTCACCGGTGCCATGCCGACCCGGTAGGCGCAGTTGCCGGCGAAGAGCAGCCACAGGTCGCGTTCCTTGCCGCCCAGCCCGGCCTCCACCGGTCCGCTCGTACGCAGGACCTGCAGCGCCGCCAGAACGCCGGCGGGCCAGGGGCCGACGCGGTGGGCCCAGCGTTCGCGGATACGGACCAGTTCCGGGTAGGCGCCGAGGCTGAAGGTGTTGAGGAAGTACCCCGGTTCCTGCGGCACTTCGGCATCCGGACGCGCGCCCCCGTCGGCCCCCGACTGGGGCCCCGGCTGGGGTGTGAAGCGCCCCACGTCCACAGCGACCGCGTCACCGGACTGCACGGCGCGGCACGTGTCGGCGAACTCCTCGACTCCCAGGTCGAAGGCGAAGTGGTTGTGCGTGCCGCCGGGCAGGACCGCCAGCGGGACACCGGCCCGTACGGCGCAGGACGCTGCGGCGTTCACGGTGCCGTCACCGCCGCAGACACCGAGGGCGCCGCCCAGCTCCGCGGCCCGCTGGGCGGCCTCCTCCAGTGCGTCGGTCAGACCGCCGGACTTCGGGTCGCAGGGGATGATCTCCGTCTTGGGCAGCATGTTCCGCACGACGCTCAGGGCCGCCGGTTCTTCGGGCTCCGCGGGCCCGGTCCGCTCGGCGACCGGGTCGGAGTCGTCCATACGCGACCCGGACGTGGAGTTGGCGACCAGCACCAGCCCCGATCCCTCCGGCATCGCGGGGGCATGTGCCAACGGGCGCCCCGGGGAGGGCAGTTGGGAACGAGTGGGGGCGATGCCCCGGACCGCGAAGGCCGAGCCGATGCCGAGCGCCGAGCCGACGAGGACGTCGCTGGGGTAGTGGACGCCGGTGAAGACACGGGAGAAGGCCACCGCCGCGGCGAGCGGCGCGACCGCGGCTCCCCAGCGGGGCGACTCCAGCGCGACGCCCGTGACGAAGGCCGCGGCGGACGCGGCATGACCCGACGGGAAGGACGTGGTCACGGGCTGACGGTGCAACTGCCTGATGAGCGGCACTCCGTCCAGCAGCGGACGGTCCCGTCGCACCGAGCGCTTGCCCAGGGTGTTGACCGTCGCCGAGGCGACAGCCAGCGACGCGAGGCCGCGCGCCGCGCTCCGGCGGGCGCGAGGGGTGTTCGACAGCGCGATGGCGCCCGCCACCGCGAGCCACAGCCGTCCGTGGTTCGCGCTCCGGCTCAGGCGGGGCAGCACCCGCTCGGGGAGCGGCCAGTCGCGGGTGGCCACCAGCTCGAATACGCGGCGGTCCGCCGAGGACCAGGCACGGGACGCGGGCCAGTTCCGCCAGGACGCCGCACCGGCCGCCGGCCCGGGGCCTCCCTTGTGCTGGAAGAACGGCGCCTGGAACACCGCCGGGAGCTGAGCCGGGAGCCGGGCCGGGCGCTGTGCCGGGCGTTGTCCCGGGCGTTGTCCCGGGCGTTGTGCCGGGCGTTGTGCCGGGAGTTGAACCCGCAGCCAGTTCGGCAACGGAGCCCTCCGTCCGGGGCGCACGGCCGTCACCGGTTTCGCCGGACCGGGCCGGCTCAGGAGCCGCTGACGGCGGAGGGTGCGCAGACTCTGCCCCACGCGGGCGGTGAACGTTGCCATGGAGCTTTGCCTTCTCTGACCGGGTTGTCGGTAAACCTTCGCCGTCCGTGACCGTGGGGGTGGCCCGAGCCCGTGACCCGGCGCCTGACCTGCGCGTCAGCACCTCCCAAGCAAGGAGGCGGGCCGCAAGAAGCGGCCCGCCCGGGCACCCCGGACCGGAGCCGCTCCCGCTCGGACGCGGAACACCCGCGTCACGCCTGAGGCTTCCGCCCCAGCGCGGCCATCACCTCCTGCACGTTCCCGTACGTCTCACCGCCCCTGGGCAGCTCCCGTACGGTCTCCACCAGGGAATCCGGCGCGTACTGGTCGGTCAGCGCGCGCTTGAGCCCCTCCCGGTCCGAGGGGAACGCGCCGCGGCCGAGGTGCCGGGCGAGGTCGGAGCGCAGAGCCTCGTCCTCCGCCTCCTCCCGGCCGGCCGCGTCCAGCACCGGAACCGGCCGCTCCGTGACCTCCGGGTCGTCGTCGGCGCCCGGCTCGGGGTCGTCCCACTCCTCGGCCCGCGTGGGGTGCCCGGACCGGATCCGGCCCTGCATCTCCCGCTTGGCCTCGTCGTCCCGGTGAACGTTCAAGCGGTCGCTACCGCGTTGCATGTTGTCCGCCACCGGCTCCACCTCCTTCCGGTGCTCCTCCGTGCGGCCAGCGCAGCAGTGCGCCGAGGCCGCCGTCTGGGAGGTCCTGCGGCACGCCTTCGGGGACGGCGGAGTCCCGTACGCACAGCACGTCGGCACCCGTCGCCGCCACGGAACGCAGCAGGGCGTCATCGGCGCGCGCCGACCACGGCTCTGTCGCACCCAGGTACTGGGTTTCGCTGCGGCGCACCGCGAGCTGGCCCGGTTCGCCGCCCGCCCAGACCTCGCGGCGCAGATCCGCGCCCGCCGGCCGTACGAGCAACACACCGATGCGGTGCTCGCGGGCCGCCTCGACCAGCGCCGGCACACCCTCGGCGGCGTCGATGCTGCCGTCCTCGCTCGGCGCGCGTCCCGCCTGGAAGCGCTCCAGCGCCTTGGCGACACGTCGCCGTGCGTAGTCCGAGCGCGCACGTGCGATCTCTTCCGCCAGCAGCCGGCGGCCGCCCGCGGTGTTCGTGGCCGGTCCCTCGGCCGCGGCGTCGGCGCGTACGCCGTGCTCGGCCTGGACGGTACGTTCACGCAGGTCGGGCGGGAGACGGTCGTGGACGGAGTTCCGCTCGCGCGCGTCCCCGGCCAGTACGAGCACTTCCGCGCCGCACTTCTCCCAGCGGAGACGCAGATCCTCGGCGATCTCCGCCGCGTTCTGCTCCCATGTGTTCTCGACCGCCGTCTGGAAGTGCCGCTCCGACCAGTCGCCCGTGGGCGTGCGGTGCACGGGCCAGTCACTGCCGGTGACACGGCCGGCGGTCTCCGCGCCGAGGGGGCCCTTCAGCTCGAATTCGGCTCCCTTGCGGTCGATGTAGGCGACGAGGCAGAGAGGATCGCTGTCGGCGAGTTCGAGGAGCGGTCCCGTGCGGGGAAGCGCCTGCCATGCGACGAGAGGGCCACCGCCGGGCGGCGGAAGCGTCAATTCCGTCTCCAGTACGACTTCACCCTGTGTGGCGAAGACCGCGTGACCGGGCGGTTCCTGCCCCCGGGGCAGCGATACGAGCCTGTCGTACACGGCGTGGCACGTGGCGTCGTCGGCCCCTTCGTCCTTGAGCTGTTCGCTCGCCGACTTGGCGCCCAGCTTCTGACGGGCGGCGGCGTCCTCGGAGGCCGTCGTGGTGTCGAAGTAGACCGACGCCCAAGGGCCCTGGCGCTCGAAGAGCGGACCGAGGAATCCGAGTTCCATTGATTCCCTCCTTGGATTGCCGGGGCCGGGTACCCGTACGGTCGCGGACCACACGACACCGAGAGGGAGCCCCATGGGAATCGACCCACGCCAGTTGTCCGACGCGGACCTGCTCAAGGAACTGGAGACCATTCACCGCACCCGGCACGACACGCTGCTGCACGCTCCGGATGACGCGCTCTCCGCCCACAGCGTCCGGATGACCGAGCTGGAAGCGGAGTATCTGCGGCGGCACCCGGAACGCCCGGTCACGCCAGGCCGCACACGGGAGGGCGCCCGCGCCCGGAACACATGAAGGGGTGACGGGCGGTGTGCGGGCGGGCCTCCGCGCCTGCCCGCACATCTCGCCGGACACCCGCCCGCACACCCCTCCGCCGCCTGGTTCCGTGCCCTGAAACGGCGGGGGCGGACGTACGGGCGGAGCCGGTCGGTCAGCCGTCCGCGTTCCCCTTGGCGCCGTCGCCCTCCTCGGCCTTCCGGCCCTCCTCGCCCTCGGTCCGCCCGTTCCGCTCCTCTGCCGGATGAGGCCTGCCGCCCGGCAGGAAGTCCTGCAGCTTCGCCTTGATGCCCTGCTTGACCACCGACTTGCGGGCGCTGTCGCCCTTGACGATCGCCGCGGCCGTCGCCTCGATCTGGTCCCAGTCGGCGTGCGGCGGGATCGGCGGGACGGACGGGTCGGTCATGAACTCGACGACGGCGGGGCCGCCCGATTCCAGGGCCTCACGCCAGGCGTCCGCCACCTCCTCCGGCTTCTCGGCCCTGATCCCGGTCATGCCGAGCGAGCGGGCGAAGGCGGCGTAGGAGACGTCCGGCAGGGACTGGGACGGAACGAACTGCGGAGACCCGCTCATGGCGCGCATCTCCCAGGTCACCTGATTGAGGTCGCGGTTGTTCCACACTCCGATCACGAACCGCGGATCCTCCCAGGACATCCGGTACTTGGCGATCGTGATCAGCTCGGCGAGTCCGTTCATCTGCATCGCACCGTCGCCGACCAGCGCGACGACGGGCCGGTCCGGGTGGGCGAACTTCGCGCCGATCGCGTACGGAACGGCGCAGCCCATCGTCGCCAGCGTCCCCGACAGCGAGCCGCGCATGCTGCCGCGCATCGTCAGGTGCCGTGCGTACCAGTTGGTCGCCGAGCCGGAGTCGGCGGTGATGACCGCGTCGTCGGGGAGCAGGGGGTCGAGGCAGTGCGCGACGTACTCCGGGTTGACCGGGTCCGCGCTCACCTGGGCGCGGCGCCGCATCACTTCCTTCCAGCGGTCGACGGAGGCCGTCAACTCCTCCTGCCACTCCGTCCCTTCGTCCTTCTGGCGGAGCTTGGGCATCAGCCGCCGCAGCGTGGAGCCTGCGTCGCCGATGAGGTTCACCTCGTACGGGTAGCGCATCCCGGCCATGTGCGGGTCCAGGTCGATCTGGACGGCGCGGGCCTTGCCGTAAGGCGGCAGGAACTGGCTGTAGGGCAGGCTCGACCCGATGGTGAGGAAGGTGTCGCAGTCCCGCATCATCTCGTAGCTGGGACGGCTGCCGAGCAGTCCGATGGGACCCGTGACGTACGGCAGGGTGTCGGGCAGCACGTCCATGCCGAGGAGCGCCTTCGCCACCCCGGCTTGCAGGATGCCGGCGGCCTGCTGCAACTCGGTCTGTGCGCCGCGAGCGCCCTGCCCGGCCAGAATCGCCACCTTCTTGCCGGAGTTGAGCACTTCGGCGGCATGGTCGAGCGCCTCTTCGGTGGGTTCGGTGCGCCAGCCGCTGCTGCCGAGGCTGGACGGCACCATCTTGAACTCGTGGCCGGGGGGCCGGTAGTCGAGCTCCTGCACGTCGGAGTGGACGATGACGGCTGTGGGTGCGCGGCGCGCGTAGGCGGTGCGGATGGCACGGTCCAGGACGTTGGGCAGCTGCTCGGGGACGGTGACCGTCTCCAGGAACTCCGAGGCGACGTCCTTGAAGAGGGAGTGCAGATCGAGTTCCTGCTGATAGGAGCCGCCCATGGCGGAGCGTGCGGTCTGGCCGACGATCGCCACGACGGGAACGTGGTCGAGCTTGGCGTCGTAGAGGCCGTTGAGAAGATGGACCGCGCCCGGACCCGACGTGGCGGTGCACACACCCAGCGTGCCGCTGAACTTGGCGTAGCCGACGGCGGCGAACGCGGCCATCTCCTCGTGCCTCGCCTGGACGAAGCGGGGCTCGTTCCGGGCGCGCTCCCAGGCGGCGAGGAGACCGTTGATGCCGTCGCCGGGGTAGCCGAAGACGTGCTCGACCTCCCACTCGCGCAGCCTGCGCAGGATGTAGTCGGAAACCTTCTCGGACATGGATGTGCGCTCCTCTTCTGCGGGGCGGGGGCCCGGGGCGGGTTACCGGGCCACAGGGCCGGAAACCCGGGCGGTGGTACAAGCCACAAGGCAGAACGGGGCGTTGAACGTTTGCTGCCGGAAGGCAGGGGCAAGCGAAACATCAGTGCTTCGGCAAGAAGGCACATCCGCGGGAGTGAGACCTGTGAGTCCACTCGGGACCGTCAAGGTCCGACCGCATGTGCCTCTCCCGCGGTGTCCGCTCGGACGCAGTACACCGATGGGATTGGGAAGAGGTCGAAAGCACCATGACTCCCGTACAGACCCGCACCAAGCGTGCGCGTCACCCGCACGATGACGCACCCGACACCGCTGCCGACTTCCGACGCATCGTCTCGCTCCCCGAAGGGCCGGAGAAGGAAGAGCTCCAGCAGGAGGTCGTGAGGGCCTGGATGCCGATGGCCGAGCGCCTCGCGCAGCGGTTCCGCAACCGCGGAGAGGCACTGGAGGATCTGCAACAGGTGGCCTCGCTCGGGCTGGTCAAGGCCGTGGGACGTTACGATCCCGACCGCGGCAGCGCCTTCGAGAGCTTCGCGGTGCCCACGATCGTCGGCGAGATCAAGCGTCACTTCCGTGACCACATGTGGGGGCTGCACGTGCCGAGGCGCGTGCAGGAACTGCGCAACCGCGTCCGCATCAGCCGACGGGAACTGAGCCTGTCCATGGGCGACCGCAGCCCGTCCGTCGCGCAGATCGCCGACCACGCCCGGATGTCCGAGGAGGACGTCCTGATCGGGATGGAGGCGCTGGAGAGCTACAGCACCCTCTCCCTCGACGCGGAGCTGCCCGGCGCGGACGACGGCTACTCCCTCGCGGACACGCTCGGCCGCAGCGAGCCCGGCTTCGACCACGTGGTCTACCGCGAGTCCGTCAAGCCGCGGCTGGAGCGGCTCCCGGAGCGCGAGCGCCGCATCCTCTACCTGCGCTTCTTCTGCGACATGACGCAGACGAACATCGCCGACCGGCTCGGCATCTCCCAGATGCACGTCTCCCGGCTCATCAGCCGGACCTGCGACAAGCTCCAGCGTGAGGTCGACGCCGACATCGAACGGGAGCGCGAGGAGGAACCGGTGCTCGCTGCGGCGTGACGCCGTGACGGCTTGACAGTTCGACGGCGTGACCTGTGACGGGTGACGGGCGGCCGGTGCCGGTGCGTACGCCCGGGGCCCGGCGGCCCGTCACCGCTCCAGAGCCAGCGCGATGTGGCGGGCCATGCGCTCCGCGGCGCCGGCCTCGACGAGTTCGAAGACGCGCCCGCTGCCCGTACGGAAGAGGGTCAGCACCCCGCACGCCGTGCCGGCGTCAGGGCCGTGGCCGGAACCGGAACCGGAACCGGAGCCGCCGGACACCGAGCCGTGGCCGGAGCCGTGGCCGGCGCCCGCGTTCGTACCGGACGTGCCCGGCTTCCGCCCGGGCGAGAGCGGTACGCAGACCAGCGAGCCGACCCCGGCACGTACGAGCACTGCCGAACCCGTGGCGTCCCGGCCGAAGGCCTCCAAGTCCTCGGCACGCGCCCACAGCGTGGTCGTGCCGTGCTCCAGCGCCTCCTTCACCAGGGGTGCCGAGAGGGGGTCCTGCTGAGTGAGGGCTTCACGGGTCTCCGTGTCGGGGCCGAGCACGACGGTGCGCACCAGCGGCGCGCCGTCGCCGATGTCGACGACGACCCAGTCCGCGAAGCGCTCATGGAGCACCGAGGCTGCGCGTTCCGCCACGAGTTCGCGGGGGCCGTCCGCGGTCAGTGCGAGCAGCTCGGCGGCCAAGTCGTCGACGAGATCGAGGAGTTCGGTGTGCCGCGACATCTCCTCCAGCGCCGGTCCGGGCGCGGTGCCCGGCTCGACCGGAGGCACGTTCGCGGGCGTTGCCCCCGACGGGCCGTCGACGACGGGCTGGAAGAGGGCGAGCACGCTGTTTCCCGGGTCCTGCGGCGCGCGGAGCGGGGTGAGCGTCACGCGCAGGGTCGTGTGGGCGGCCGCCTCGGAGCCGGCGGGTGCACCCCCAGCGGCTCCGTCCGCGGTGCGGGCCGTGGCGGGGGCCCCGGTGCGTGCGGTGGTGCGGTCGCCGTCGCCGTCGCCGTCGCCGCCCGCCTCGCCGTTCCCGGCACCGGTCGTACGGCCGCCGCCCGGACGGCGCGGCATCCGCAGCCGCAGGCTCCGGGCACCCTCGTCGCGCGCAACGGCAGCGACCTGCGTACGAAGGACGGGCCGGCCGTCATGCGTGAGCACTCCGGTGAGTGACCGCCCTGCGGCGTACCCCGCGCGTACGCCGAAGAGCTGAGCCGCCGCGACGTTCAGGCGCCGCACGACCGCGTCCTTGTCCAGTACGACCACCGCGACGGGAAGCCGGTGGAAGAGGGAGCGCAGCAGCTGCTGTTCGTTCCCTTCGCTGCGGCTGCTGCGCCTTCCGGACGCGGCCAGCTCCTCGTAGCGTGGCCACAGCACTTCGGCGACGTGCCGGAGTTCGAACAGGGCAGCGTCGAGGGAGAGAAGTCTTTCTCCTTCGGGCAGCGAGCGCGCGGCTTGGAGTTCGTCGACGCGTCTGCGGAAATCGGCGAGTTCGGCGCCGAAGTCCTCAACATCCGTCATGCGAGTCAACTTAGCGTGGAGCCTCAGGCCGCGGCACCACCAGGGGCGCTCTGCGCGATGTTCACGAAGCCTGCCCGGTCTGGGCACATCTGCCAGTTTCCCGTCCCTGTTCCCGGGCAGCCGAACGCCTGTGGAAAACCCGCATCCGCTTGGCGCCCTCGACCGGGCTCACACCGCTCCTCACGCCCTGATGCCTCTGGAGGACGCGGACGAGCGCGGCGGGGAGATATCCCTCGCCCGTGGCTTCACCGAACTCGCGGAGCAGGCCGTCGCCTGCATCCCCGGCAGCTGTGCGGCCGCCGTCACGCTGACCGACGCCGCGGGCGATCCGCTCGTCGACTCCCCGGAGGGCACGGCTGCCGCCGTCACCCATCCCGACGTGGCCGAACTCGTCGCCGTCCAGTGGGAGTCCGAGGAAGGCCCGGTGCCGTCGGCGCTGGAGAGCGGCGAGCCGGTGCTGACCGGCGACGTGCTGCACGAGACGCGCTGGCCGCGCTTCAGGGCCATGGCGCTGCAGCGGGGTCTGCGTGCGTCCGCGACGCTGCCCTACCGTCACGAGGGCGCGGTGCTGACCCTGTCCGTCTACGCCTTCCGCCCGGAGAGCCTGGCCGGTGTGGTCGAGGAGAAGGGCGGGGAGCTGGCCGAACTCGCCGCGGGCGTGCTGGGCCGGGACCGCCGATACCGTGACGCGCTCGCCGAGGTCGAGCAGCTCAACTACGCGCTGCGCTCGCGGCCGGTCGTGGACCAGGCCTGCGGGATCGTGATGGGGCGCGAGGGGTGCTCCGCCCAGGAGGCCTTCGATCTGCTGCGCGTGCTGTCCCAGCGGACCAACCGCAAGCTGGCCGAGCTCGCGGAGGCGATCGTGCGCAACCGCGGGCGGGGCGTCGAGGAGCAGCTGGGGAAGCTGCGGCGTCAGCGCTGAGCGGTACGTGTCGTCGTACGGCACCGCTGAAGCATCTGCGAAGCTGGACGCGTTGTGCATTTGTCCGATTAGTGCCCTGACGGGTGACAGACAGCCGATGACAGAGGACAAATGACAAACGGCAGATTCTGTCAGCCGTCGGCGGACGGCGGCCCGACGGCGGAGGCGTGAGCTATGGAGGGCAGCGACAGACACCGGCGCGGCGACAGCTACCGGCAGGGCCGCACCGCCAGCGCCGTCGCCGCCTGCGGTTACTGGCAGCGCCGCGGTATGGACACCTGCCCGGAGCAGGTCGTCGCCGCGCCCGGAGCCGCACTCGCCCTCTTCGCCGTGCTCGCCGCGGCCGGCACCGGCGCCGTTCTGACGCCGAGACCCGCCGACCCCTGGTACGCGTGGCCGGCCCGGCTGCTGGGACGCCCGCTGCACACCGTCCCCGTACCGGCCGAGTGCGGGGGAGTGCCCGACCCGGTGGCGCTGCGCGAGACGGTGCGCCGTGTACGGGCCGACGGGCACGAACCGCGGGTTCTGGTGCTCTCCGTCGCCGACGACTGCACCGGTACGGCTGTGCCGCCCGAGCTGCTGCACGAGGTGACGGAGGCGGCGGGGGACGAGGGACTGCTGATCGTCAGCGACGAGACCTGGCGCGACACGTCGCACGCACCGCACAGCACGGTCGTCGTCAGTCCCGCCCAGATGGTCCACGGAGGCCGGGAGTCCGACGCGGTCGTCGTGCTCGTGGAGCTCGGCGAGACGCTGCTGCCGCAGGGCCGTGGCGCCGGGATCGCCCGCTTCCCGGACAGCGGACGCGGACGCGGTCTCGCCGAGTCCGTACGAGAGGTGCTGACGGTGCTGCGCACCGGGCTCACCGGCCCGGACGACGCCGCCGTCGCCGACGCGCTCACCGAGCCGGAGCCGCTGCGGACCCGCCGCACCGGCACCGCACGCGCGTACGGCGCGTTCCTCACCGAACTGCACCACGCCGTCACCGCAGCCGGAGCGCTGTGCCGCCCGCCGCGCGTCGGGCGGCACGTCTACGCCGACTTCGAACCCGTACGGCCGCGTCTCGACGCCCGCGGCGTACGCGACTCGGAGGGCCTGGAGGCACAGTTGGTGCGGATGTTCGGCCCGTACGTGTGCGGCGGACACCGTCTCGGCGACGATCCGAAGGCGCTGCGGGTGCGGTTGTCCACCGGGCTTCTCACCGGCTCGGAGCCGCCCGTGACTCCGGCATCGCCCGGAGCGAGCCGGGTACTGGACTCGGTGAAATCTGCCCTTGCCGAACTGACGGCCCTCCGGGAGTGACTGTGGAACCGGAACGGACGCTGCCCGATCAGGACACGGAGAGCACGACGAAGTTGAGCCCGCGCCGGCCGGCGGCCGGGCGCGGCCGTGCGGATCGCGAGCGTGCGGTTCGCGAACCTATGGACCGCGACCCTGCGGATGTCGAAGGTGCGGGTCGCGAACCTACGGATGTCGAACCTACGGATGTCGGACGTGCGGGCGGGACGTCCGGGGAGCCGGGCCCCGGGTACCGGCCTCCCGAGCCCCCGGTGCTGTGTCCTGTCGGCGCCAGACGGTTCTGGCCGCGCAGCTTCGCCGCCCGGCTGACCGCGCCGCTTCCCGACGTTCGCGCACTGGTGCGGGCCGCGCGCGAGGGGGCGATGCGGCCCGCACCACAGGCGCTGAGCGGCATCGCGCGGCTGCCGTACGAGCCCGGCCCGGTGCCCGTAGCCCGTCCCGGCACCGTCTCCGTGACATGGGCGGGGCACGCCAGCTGGGTCGTCCGCATCGGCGGCCTGACGGTGCTCACCGACCCGGTGTGGTCACGCCGCATCCTCGGCACGCCCGCCCGCGTCACGCCCCCGGGTGTGGCCTGGCCGGACCTGCCGCCCGTCGACGCCGTGGTCATCTCGCACAACCACTACGACCACCTGGACGCCCCCACTCTCCGCAGGCTCCCGCGCCGCACCCACCTGTTCGTCCCCGCCGGGCTGGGCCGCTGGTGCCGCAGGCGGGGCTTCACGAGCGTGACGGAGCTGGACTGGTGGGAGGCGGCGGAGCTGCCCGCGCGGGACGGGACCGGCAGCGTCCGCTTCGAGTTCGTGCCCGCCCACCACTGGTCCCGCAGGACGCTGACGGACACCTGCCGTTCCCTGTGGGGCGGCTGGGTGCTCACGGGCCCGGAACGCGGCCACGGGCACGACGGAGAGCCGAACGGACACCAGAACGGACAGCAGAACGGGCAGCGCAACCGACACCAGAACGGGCAGCGCAACGGACACCAGAACGGGCATCAGGCCCGGCGGCAGCGCGTCTACTTCGCGGGCGACACCGGCTACGGCCACTGGTTCGCGGAGATCGGCCGCCGCTGCCCCGGCATCGACCTCGCGCTGCTGCCGGTCGGCGCCTACGAGCCGCGCTGGATGCTGAAGCCGGTGCACACCTGCCCCGAGGAGGCCGTGCGCGCCTGTGCCGACCTGGGGGCGCGTGCCATGGCGCCCATGCACTACGCGACGTTCCTGCTCTCGGCCGAGCCGCCGCTGGCACCCCTGGAGCGCGTACGTGCGGCGTGGGCCGCGGCGGGACGGGCGCGCGGCGACCTGTGGGACCTCCCGGTGGGCGCCTCACGCGTACTGGGCGGGTGAACGGAGGCGGGGGAGCCGGTCAGGCCGGTGAGGTCGGTCGAGCCGGTCAGGCCGGTCCACTCGTGCGGAACCGGCGCCAGGCCGTCGGCGCCACGCTGATGATCACGGTGAGCCCCACCGCCGCCGCGATCCCTTCCCACGGTTCGGGGAAGACGGAGCCGCTGAGCAGCCCGACGAGCTGGTAGGCGACGGTCCAGACGAGGCAGGCGGGCAGATTGCCCCGTACGAATTCGCGCAACCGCATCCGCGCGAGCAGGCAGGCGAGCATGACGGGTATGCGTCCCGCCGGTATGAGCCGCGAGACGATCAGTACCGCCACCTCGTGTTCCCGGAGCTTGTCCTGGGCCTGACGGAGCCGTTCCGGCGGTGCGTGCTCCCGCAGCCGCTCCAGCCAGCGCGATCCGCTCCGCGAATCGATTCCGCGCCTGCCGAGCCAGTACAGCGTGACGTCCCCCAGGAACGCCGCGGCCGCTCCCACGACGAAGACCGCCCCCAGGCCCAGCCCCGGCAGGCTCTGGTGCAGGGCCACCACCGCGGCCCCGCTGACGAGGGCGCCGGTCGGCACCACCGGGACCAGCGAGCCCAGCACCACCAGCAGGAACAGGGACGGGTAGGTGACGGCCTGCTGCGTGGACTCCGGCGGTATCACCGCGCCCGCACCGGTGCCGGTGACGCCCGCCACTCCCGACGTGCCCGCCACGCCCGCCACCGCACCGAGCTGCTCGAGGAACATCAGGCCGCCTCCAGCGTCACGCTCTCGCCGTGCGCGAGCCGGTGCACGGTGACGCCGGGCGCCATCGCCCCGGCCTTCCGCATGAACTCGTCGCCGGGCGCGTGGAATTCGTGCGGCCGTACCGCGTCCATGCCGATCGGCCAGTACGTCCCGTAGTGCACGGGCACCGCCGTGCGCGGGCGCAGCCGCACCAGGGCCTGCGCGGCGCGCTCCGCGTCCAGGTGCTCCTCGCCCAGCCACGGGCCCCAGCCGCCGACCGGCAGCAGCGCCAGGTCGACTGGCCCGACGGCCTCCGCCATGCCGTCGAAGAGACCGGTGTCACCGGCGAAGTACGTACGGGCGGCGCCCTCCACCACGTATCCGAGCGCGGCTGCGCGGTGCGGCCCGTACGGCAGCCGCCGTCCGTCGTGGGCAGCGGGCACCGCACGCACCGTCACGTCCCGCTCGGTGACGCACTCCCCGGCGGCGACCTCGTGGAAGCGCAGCACCGGTGCCAGCCGCCGCAGCCGCGGCACCGCCCGCAGCGCTCCGCGGGGCACCACGACGCGGGTGCCGGGCGACAGCAGGGCGAGCGAGCCGAGGTGCAGATGATCGGCGTGCAGATGGGAGACGAGCACCATGTCGGCGAGGGCGGCCGAGGGCGGCGGCAGCGGTCCGCGGCGCCTGCGCAGGTGAGCCATGCGCCGCACCAGCAACGGGTCGGTCAGGACCGTCACACCGGAGTCCCGCACCGTGGCTGTGGCATGCCCCCACCATGTGACCTCCACCGGCACGTGTGCTCCTCCCTGCCTGTGCGGACGGCCCCTGCTGACTGCTTGTACCGGCCGCGTGTACTCGCCGCCGCGGGCACCCCCTCCGCCGGGCCTGTGCTTCGAGCGTATGCGCCCGGCGCACCGGGACGGGACGGGCGCTGTGTCACGAGCCGGGCGCAACATGGAGAATTGGAGAATATCCCGCGCATCGGGTGGGTTCTCGTGTCTCCGAGTGCGCGAGCGGAGCCGGGAGGAGTTGGGAGTCAGGATGCGGCTGCGGGTCTTCACCCCTGCCCTGCCGGGGGCTCTGCCGAGGCACTGGCGGTCCTTCGGCGCCACAGTGCTACGGGTGCTGGCGGTGTGGGCGGTGAGCACCCTCACGCTGCTGGTTCTCGCGGGCATCCTCCCCGACTTCCGGCTCCAGTCGCCGGACGGCGACAGCGCCACCTTCGTCGCCACGACCGCCGCCATAGGAGCCGGTGTCTTCGGTCTGCTCGGCGCGGTGGTGTGGCCCGTGCTCGTACGGGCTCTGCTGCTGGTGCCCGCTCTGGTGCTGGGCACGCTCGTCTTCTTCCTCAACGGCTCGCTGCTGTGGCTCGCGCTCTCCCTGGTGCCGTACGGGAGCGGCTCGGCCGAGCCCGGCACGGCCGTGGTTGTCGCCGCGGCCATGTCAGCCGCGTCCTCCGCCACGAGCACGGCCCTGGCGGTACGGGACGACGGCGCCTACCGCCGCCGCCTGGCCCGTCTCGCCGACCGCCGGCGTCGCCGCGAAGGGCTGGGCCCGGCGCCGCGCACACCGGGCACGGTCTTCCTGCAGCTCGACGGCGTCGGCCACGGGCTGCTGCGCGAGGCCGTCACCGGCGGTGCCGGCGGCGAGCCGGCGCTGATGCCGACCGTCGCCGCGATGTACGGCGCCACGCACCGGCTGACCCGCTGGCGCACCGACTGGCCGTCCCAGACCGGCGCCAGCCAGCTCGGCATCCTGCACGGCAGCAACAAGGACGTGCCCGCCTTCCGCTGGTACGAGAAGGAGTCCGGGGAGGTGCTGGTCAGCAACCGCCCGTCCGGAGCCGCCGAACTCCAGCGCCGCGCCGTCGAGGAGACCGGAGACCGCGGGCTGCTCGCCCTGGACGGCGCCAGCCGCGGCAACCTCTTCAGCGGCGGCGCCGGCCAGGTCGCCCTCGTGGTGGCGGTCGCCGCACGACGCGGCCGTGAGAACCGCTCCCGCGCGGGTTACGTCGCCTACTTCTCCGACCCGGCCAACGCCACCCGTACGGCAGTCTCGTTCGTCGCGGAGCTGGTGCGGGAACTCATCCAGTCGACGCGGTCGCGGCTGCGCGGCGACCGGCCGCGGGTGCGGCGCGGCGGGCTGTATCCGCTGATCCGTGCCTTCGCCACCGTCGTACAGCGCGACGTGGTGGTGGCCGCCGTGCTCGGCGACATCTTCAGCGGCCGCAGCTCCGTCTTCGCCGACCTCGTGGCCTACGACGAGGTGGCTCACCACTCCGGACCGCGGGGCACGGACGCGAAGAAGGTGCTGCGCCGGCTCGACAGATCGGTGGCGCTGATCGCGAAGGCGGCGCGGCGCGCGCCGCGCCCGTACCGCATCGTCCTGCTCTCCGACCACGGGCAGAGCGCGGGGCAGACCTTCCGCGCCGCCTACGGGCTGACGCTGGAGGACCTCGTACGGGCCGGTTGCGGGCTGCCCGTCTCGCGCCGTGTGGGCCGCACGCCCAGCGGCGCGGAGGCGCGGGCCGCGGCGCGCGCCGCGCTGCACAGGCCGGAAAGCGGGCCGCAGAGCGAGGAGCTGACGCCGTCGACGAGCTCGGGGCCGGTCGTGCTGGCCTCCGGCAACCTCGGGCTCGTCTCCTTCCCGGACGTACCGGGCCGGATTTCCAGGGAGCAGCTCGACAAGCGGCACCCCGCGCTGCTGCGCACGCTCGCCGACCATCCCGGCATCGGCTTCCTCCTGCTGCACAGCGAGCAGCACGGCCCTGTCGTACTGGGGGGAGGCGGCGCCGAACACCGCCTGGACACCGGCGAGATCACCGGCGGGCCCGACCCGCTGGCACCGTTCGGACCGGGCGCCGCGGCTGCCGTGCGGCGCACCGCCGGGTTCCGTAACGTGCCGGACATCATGATCAATTCGGTGGTCGATCCGGACAGCGGCACCGTCCACGCCTTCGAGCAGCAGATCGGCTCGCACGGCGGTCTCGGCGGGGAGCAGAACGACGCGTTCCTGCTCTCGCCGCTTGAACTGTCGGTGCCGTCCGGCGAAGCGGAACTGGTCGGGGCGGAGCGGGTCCATCTGGTTCTGCGCCGCTGGCTGCGGGAGACGGCGGTCGCCCCCGTACCGGCCTCGCGCGTACGGGACGAGGGCGCCCCGGAAGTTCCGCCGGCACCGGACCGGGAGTCCCCGGCGGCCCGTCCCGTCTGAGCGGCCGGTGCGCGTGGTCAGCCGCGGATGGGGGCGCCGACCTCGCGGAGGTGCCTCAGTGCCTCGCGCCATGAGGTGATCAGGCCCGTCTCGTGGTAGCCGATGCCCAGTTCGGCGCAGTAGTCCCGGACGATGACGCGGGCCTGGCGCAGATGCGGCGAGGGCATGCTCGGGAAGAGGTGGTGCTCGATCTGGTGGTTGAGACCGCCCATCATGAAGTCGGTCAGCGGGCCGCCCCGTACGTTGCGGGAGGTGAGGACCTGTCGGCGCAGGAAGTCCGGCCGGTCGTCGCCGGTGAGCGTGGGCATGCCCTTGTGGTTCGGGGCGAAGACCGAGCCGAGGTAGACGCCGAAGACGGCCTGGTGGACGAAGAGGAACGCGAACGCCATTCCCGGCGGCAGCACGAGGAAGAGCGCCGCGAGATACGCCCCCAGGTGCGTGAAGAGCAGTAGCGCCTCCAGCCCGCGTCGCTTCATGTGCGCCTCGCGCAGGGCGCGGACACCGGAGACGTGGAGGTTGAAGCCCTCCAGAGTGAGCAGCGGGAAGAAGAGCACCGCCTGGTGGCGTCCGATGAAGCGCGGCAGCCCTTTCGCGGCGCGCGCCTGGTCCTGGGACCAGATGAGGATGTCCGGCCGCACGTCCGGGTCGAGTTCCTCGTGGTTGGGGTTGGCGTGGTGCCGGGTGTGCTTGTTCATCCACCAGCCGTACGACATTCCTATGCCGAGGTTGCCGACGATGCGGCCGCCGGTCTCGCTCGGCCCGCGCCTGCTGAATACCTGACGGTGCGCGAGGTCGTGGGCGGCCAGGGCGAGCTGACCGAAGACCAGCCCGAGGAAGCCCGCGACCGCGAGCTGCCACCAGCTCTCGCCGAGTGCGAAGAACGCGGCCCAGCCGGCCGCGAACGCCAGGCCCACCAGCGTCAGCCGGAGGGCGTAGTAGCCGGGACGGCGCCGCATCAGGCCGGCCTCCTCGATCCGCGCGTACAGCCGCGCGAAGTCGCTGCCCTGCCGGCCGGTGCGTGGTGGGGGCGTGTGCGTGTCTGCTGCCTGTGCCGGGGCCTGTGCGGGTTCCGGTTCCGGTTCCGGTGTCGCTGTCGGTCTCGCTGTCGTCTGAGTCGCCGGTGTCGTCATGCACTGAAGCCTCCCGCCGCGGGGGAGGGTGCCGACAGCCGCGCAGCACGCCTCTCACCAGGGGTGTCCGCCGCAGGGGCGGGGGTGTGGCCAGGTGCACCCCCGTACGGGGGCGGGCCCGCTTACGGCCGTCCCGGGACGTATCTCCGGGAGCGTGGTCAGAAGTCCTGCGAGGTCTCCTCCGCGGCGTAGTTCCCTCCGTGCATGCGCTGCAGATGTACCTGACGGGTCAGCCGGATCACCGGCCTGATCAGCAGCTCCACACTGCCGAAGACGAAGCACCAGGTGCCCGCCGTCTGCCAGTCCGGGGAGAAGAACATGACGCTGCCGACGAGGAACCACACAGCGACGAGAAGGTCGTTGGCGATGCTCGCGACGGCGTAGCGCTGACGGATCACCAGTTCCGCGTCGCCGACGCGGATGGTCACCGGTGGCAGGCCCTTTCCCCGCTGAGGCTGTCCCTGCTCAGGCTGTCCCTGGTCGGGCTCGGGCACCGTCGTCCTCCTGTGAACATGGGTGCGGTCACGCGCCGCGCGATCCGTGTGCCCAGCTCAGCAGTTCCGGGGCCGTCCATGTGGTGATGACGCGCTCCGCGGGCACGCCGCACTCCGACGCACGTACGCACCCGTTGATCTGCCAGGCCAGCTGGCCCGGCGCGTGCGCGTCGGTGTCGATGGAGAAGTACACCCCGGCGTCCACTGCCTGCCGCAGCAGGCGACGCGGCGGATCGAGCCGTTCCGGGCGGCAGTTGATCTCCACGGCGGTGTCCGACTCCGCGCACGCCGCAAAGACCGCCTCCGCGTCGAACTGGGACTCGGGGCGGCTGGAGCGCAGCCTGCCCGTGCAGTGCCCCAGCACATCGACCAGCGGATTACGGACGGCGGCGACCATGCGCCGCGTCATCTCCGCCGCGGGCATCCGCAGTTTGGAGTGCACCGACGCCACGACCAGGTCGAGGCGGGCCAGCAGCTCCTCGTCCTGGTCCAGCGACCCGTCGAGAAGGATGTCGCACTCGATGCCCGTGAGCAGCCGGAACGGCGCGACCTCCTCGCGGACCTCCGCCACCACGTCCAGCTGCTCCCGGAGCCGCTCGGCGCTCAGGCCGCGGGCCACCGTCAGACGGGGCGAATGGTCGGTCAGCACCGCCCAATCGTGGCCGAGTTCGGCGGCCGTACGTGCCATCGTCCCGATGGGGCTGCCGCCGTCCGACCAGTCGGAGTGCATGTGGCAGTCGCCGCGCAGCGCCGCGCGCAGGCGCCGTGCCTCCTCCGTGACGGGCGCATCGTCCACGGTGGTCGCCTCCGGCTCGGACTCCGCGTCCGCCTCCACCTTCGCGAGGTAGCCGGGGACATCCCCCCGCAGCGCCTCCCGTACGACCTGCGCGGTCTTCGGTCCCACACCTTTGAGTGACTCCAGTGCGCCGCTCGTGGCCGCACGCCGTTCGACCTCCTGCGGGTCCAGGCCCGCGAGCACCTCCGAGGCGGTACGGAAGGCCCGCACCCGGTAGGTGGGGGCCTGCGCGCGTTCCAGCAGGAAAGCGATCCGGTCCAGTGCCGTGAGCGGGTCCACGGGTGCCCCTCCTCGCAGTGCCTTGTCTCTGCTCGCCTTGCCTCGCCGTGCCGTCATCTTCCACCGTGGCGCAAGGCGGCGGTGAGCGCGCGTCCCGGGCGTGCCCGGCGGACCCGGATGTCCTCGGCCCGGGCGCGCCCGGCGGACCTGGGCGCCCGGGTCCGCGATTCCGCGGACCGCGGTGTCAGCCCGTCCTCTCCAGCCGGGCGACGCCGATGTGCGCGTCCGCCATGCCGTAGAAGACGTACCGGACGCCGTCGATCTCCTCGACGGCCGTCGGGAAGACGACGTTGGGGACGGTGCCGGAGCGTTCCTCTTCCGTCTCCGGCGCCATCAGCGGTTCCGCGGAGCGCGCCAGCACCCTGGACGGGTCGGCCGGGTCGAGGATCATCGCGCCCGCCGCGTAACTGACGTGTTGCTGCTGCTCCACGAACGGTTCGTCCATCCGCCCGGAGACGCCGTGATGGATCAGCAGCCACCCCTCCTCGACCTGGACGGGGGCCGGACCCGCGCCGATCTTCAGGCTCTCCCAGGGGTGTTCGGACAGCGCGACCAGACGGTGGTCGCGAGGCCTGGTCAGCGCGGTGATGTCCGCCTCGGCCTCGGCGACCGGCACGTAACTGATCCAGATGCCGGGCCGCTCGTCGGTGACGCCGGCCGGAAGGTGGACGCCCTCGCCGGGACGGAACCAGCCCAGATCCCACATGGGCCGGTGCAGCATCGCGTACGCGGGCGCACCGTCGGGGCCGGGCACCGGCACGGGGAAGTGCACCACGTCCTTGTTGGGGAAGAGGTTGAGGTCGGTGTCGAGGTCCGGCTGGTAGGCGAACTGGAGGGGGCCGATCCGGCGCCAGTTCCGCAGGTCCGCCGAGACGGCGAGGGCCGCCCTGGGACCGAGCGGGCCGTAGGCGACGTAACTCATCACGTACTGCCCGAGGCTCGGTATCCATGTGACCCGCGGGTCCTCCACGCCCGCGTTGTTCTTGCCGCGCTCCCAGCCGGCGTCGGGTGCGAGGACGACTCCGCGCCGGGTGACGCCCGTGGGCACTCCTCCGCTCAGGTTCACCTCGGCGAGGCCGACGCGGGAGACGTTGCCCTCGGCGACGAGGCGGGGCAGCAGATGCAGGGCGCCGTCCTCGGTGCGTCCGGACGCGGGGTTGAGCACGCCCTCCGCCTCCAGCGGGTCGCCGGGGGAGGGCGACATCACGACGCCCTCGCGCACGAGGCGGTACGGGATGCGGGCGGAGGCGGTGTCTGTGGAGCGGTCGTGCACTGTGGGATCAGCCCTTTGTTCCGGAGTCGATGTTCGTCTGGGTGAAGTGGCGCTGGAAGAGAAGGAAGAGCACCACGGCGGGGACGGCCAGCACGCACGCCCCGGCCATCACGGCGCCCATCGGGTTCTCGACGGTGCCGCGCAGATTGCTCATGAATCCCGCCAGCGCGACGGCGAGCGGCTGCATGCCGGCTTCCTTGGTCACCAGGAACGGCCAGAGGAACTCGTTCCAGGGGCCGATGAAGGCGATCAGGGTGCCCGCCAGCAGCGCGGGCCGGGCCATCGGCAGAGCGACGCGCCACAGGATGCGCAGCTCGCCCGCTCCGTCGATGCGGGCGGCCTCGAAGAGTTCGGCGGGAAGCTGCAGGAAGAACTGGCGGAAGAGGAACACCGCCGTGGAGTTGACCGCGAAGGGAAGGATCATCCCCAAGTAGCTGTCGCCCAGCCCGTAGTCCCGCACCACCAGCACGTACAGCGGCAGCATCAGCAGCTGGAACGGGATGGTCTGCACGAGCAGAAGGGCGGCGAAGACCGTGCCGCGCCCGCGGAAGTGCAGCCGGGCCAGACCGTACCCGGCGAGCACACCCATCACGAGGGTGCACAGCAGCACCCCGATGGTGAAGACGCCGGAGTTGAAGAGCGAACGGCCCAGCGAGATGGCCCCGTTGACGGCTTCGTAGTTCTGCGTTCCGCTGCTGCCGGGGCCCGGAATCACCGACCCGAGGTCGCCGGTCGTCTGCTTCTGCAGAGACGCGGTGAACATGTACGCGAAGGGGAAGAGGAAGACGACGGCGCCCAGCACGAGCACCACCATCCGCAGCCACCAACCCCCGGAGACGCGGCCTGCGTTCACAGCTCAGACCTCCTTCCGCTCGGTGAACTTGCGCGCGATGAGGGACAGCGACACCACGACCAGCACCAGTACGACACCCAGCGCCGCCGCGAAGTCCGGATGCGCCTGCTCGATGCCCTTCTGGTAGAGGATCAGCACCGGTGAGGCGGAGGCGTGGTCCGGGCCGCCCCCGCCGGTGAGCAGATAGGGCTCCGTGAAGAGGTTGGACCCCTTGATGACGGCCAGCACCGTGACGAGGGTGGTCGCGTGGCGCACGCCCGGCACGGTCACCGTCAGGAAGGTCCGCACCCGCCCCGCGCCGTCGACGCCCGCCGCCTCGTACAGCTCCCGGGGCACGCCCTGCAGCGCGGCGAGGTAGAGCATCACGAAGAACCCCAGATTCGTCCACGTGACGAAGACGGCCACCACCGGCATCGCGAGCGTGGAGTTGACCAGCCACGAGGGGTCCGGTGCCAGGCCGCCGAGGGCGTGGTTGAGGAGCCCGTCGGTGCCGAAGATGTAGCCCCACACCGCCACCAGCGCGACGCTCGCCGTGATGTACGGCAGGTAGTAGGCGGCCCGGAAGAAGGAGCGCAGCGGCAGACGGGAGTTGAGTGCCGACGCGAGCACGAGCGAGAGCACGACGGTCAGGGGGATGTTGATGACGAGGAACACCGCGATGTTGAAGAACGAGCGCAGCACCACCGGATCGGTGAAAACCGCCTGGTAGTTGCTCAGTCCGACCCACGGGGCGTCCACGTCCGTGCCGGGAGCGGTGAAGTAGAAGCGGTGGAAGGACATCCAGACCGTGTAGCCGAGCGGCACGGCGAAGACGACGACCAGGAAGAGCGCGTACGGCGTGACGAACAGCGCGCCGAGCGGCGGCCTGCTCCCGCGCGGGCCGCGGCCGTGTGGACCGCGCCCGGGCCGGCCGTGCGGACCGTATCGCCCAGGACCTTTCCGCCCGTGGCCTTGCGGATCGCGGCCGCCGGCACGCGACATGAGGGGGACACTCATCGGAACCTCGGCAATCGTCAGTATTCGTCGAGGAGTTCGGAGATCTCACCGGAGGCGTCGCGCAGCGCGGGCTCCGGCTCTTCGCGGCCGAAGACGACGGACGCCGTCCAGCGGTCCCGCAGCGCCTGCCACACGTCGACGGAACCGGCGACGCTCGGCACCTCGACGATGCGGTCCGCCTGGTCGCCGAACTCCCGGTAGGCGGGGTTCTTCTCGAACCACCGCTCGTACGTGCCCAGCAGGTCCGGACGCATCGGCATCTGGCCCGTCGCGTCGAGCAAGGCGCGGTCCTGCTTCTTCGACGTCGCGAACTTCAGTACGTCCCAGGCCGTGGCCCGGTTCCTGCAGGCGCTGAACATCGACACCGACTTCTCGTCGGAGAAGGTGTGCGTCTTCGACGCCGGCAGCCCCTTCGAGGTCGGTACCGGCGCCACGCCCCAGTCGATGCTGTCCTTGTACATCGCGACCGCCCAGGGCCCGGCGATCGTCATCGCCGTCTTGCCGGCCGCCATCGCGTCACCGGGGAAGAGCTCGGGCTGCGCCAGCTTCTCGCGGTAGACGGAGCGCCAGAAGTTCACGACGCGGCGGCCCGCCGGAGTGTCGAACTGCGGCTTCCCGTCCTTCACGAGCTGCTTGCCGCCCGACTCCGCGATGAAGGACGGATAGAAGTCGAACCACGCCTGGAAGAACTCGGAGCTGGGTGCCGGCCAGATCGCCGACTTCGCCGCGCCGCTGCGCACGATCTTGCGCGAACTGTCCAGGAACTCCTCGTGAGTCGACAGCTCCGGATTCTCCGGGTCCAGGCCGGCCTTCTTGAAGAGCTTCTTGTTGTAGAGGATCATCACCGGGTTGCTCTTCCAGGGCAGCTGGTAGAACCTCCCGTCCTCGCTGCGGTATTGAGCGGCACGTTCGCCCGTGCGCTCGGTGACGTACTTCTCGCCGCCGGGGAAGTCGTCGAGCGGGACGAGGCCCGCCTGCTTCTGGAACTGCGGCACGGACGCCGGTGAGGTGTTGAAGACCAGGCATGCGCTGTTGCCGGCGACGATGGACGCGCTCAGCGCCTCCTCGGAGGTCTTGCCCGCCGGTATCTGCTGCGCCTTGATCCGCTGCCGGGGGTGCTTCGCGTTCCACTCGGCGACCATCTTCTCGCCCCAGGCGACCTCCTGGGCGTTGTTGGACAGCCACACCGTGATGGGACCGCGTGCCGAGGCCGCGGCGGTGCTGTCTGGCGCGGTGCGGGCGCATCCCGTGCTCACGCCCGTCAGGGCGAGCGCCAGCAGGACCGCTCCGGTCTTCCTCCTCAAGGTTCTCTCCGTACTGTCGGTTCCGGCGTCGGTTCCGTCGTCGGCTCGTGCTGCGACTGCCCCTGCGGCTGCGGCTGCGGCTGCCGCTGCGGCCGGACGGTGGTGCTGCCGGGACCGGACGTGGTGCTACGGGCCGGATCCGGCGCGGGCCCCATCGAGGCACGCGGCAGCAGCTGGGCGGGGGCGAGTTCGACGTCGTCGGCACGCCCTTGCGCGATGACCTCGTCGAGCGCGCGGGCCGCCGCGGCGCCCCAGCCGAGGGCGTCGGCGCGTGCGGAGGCCAGCGGCGGGTGCGTGTAGGCGGCGAGCGGGGTGTCGTCGTAGCCGACGACGGAGAGGTCCTCCGGTACGGACAGGCCCAGTTGGTGCGCCACGGCCAGACCTGCCGTCGCCGACAGGTCGTTCGCGAAGACGATCGCCGTGGGCCGCTCCTCGCTGCCGAGCGCCATCAGTTCGCGCGTCGCGGCGGCTCCGCCGTCGGCGGTGAAGCCGCCCGGCAGCACGGGCCCCGGCGTCAGCCCGGCTGCACGTACGGCCTGTTCCCAGGACTCCTGACGGCGCCGCGAGTGCCGGAACTCCCGCGGCCCCGCCACATGCGCGATGCGGCGGTGGCCGAGCTCCGCCAGGCGCGCGACGGCCGCGGCGAAGGCCGGCTTGTCGTCCAGGCTCACCGCGCACAGACCGCCCGCGCAGCCCGGATCGCCGACCACCACGGCGGGCAGCCCGATTCCGGTGGTGAGCTCCGGGCGCGGATCGTCCACACGCATGTCGGTGAGCAGCACGCCGTCGACGCGGCGGTCGGCCGCGAGGCGGTGGTAGGCGGCAGCCTCGTCGGCGGGGTTCGTCACATGCAGCACGAGCGAGTCGCCGCGCGGCGAGAGCACCGATTCCACGCCCGCGATGAAGGCGGGGAAGAAGGGATCGGCCCCGATCGCGTCCGTCTCCCTCGACAGCACCAGGCCGAGCGCGCCCGCCCGGCCCTGTGAGAGCGCCTGCGCGGGACGGCTGGGGCGCCAGCCGAGTTCGGCCGCGGCGGCCAGGATGCGGGACTTGGTCGCCTCGGCCAGGCCGGGACGGCCGTTGAGCGCGAAGGAGACGGCGCTGGGGGAGACCCCGGCGAGCCTCGCCACGTCCGCGATCGTGGGCCGTCTCTCCCGTGCTGCCGCCATGCCCTCAAGTCCGTCCGTCCGGTGGAGCGTTGAAGCTTGCGCGCTATGAGCTGTTATCAGTTGTTTAAACCGCTTTAACAGCTCGCGCGATGCGTGAACTCAACCGGAACTGCGCCGGGGGTGTCAACGGGTGTGCCGGGAAAAACTCCTGCGGAGCGGGCGGCGGCAGGGGGGGGGCGGTGGGACCGGCGGGGCCAGTCGCAGCGGCGGGCCCGGCGCCGGGCCCCTAGGCTGGCGGTACGCCACCGACAGGAAGCGAGAGAGACGTCATGGCTCCTGAAGCGCTGACCCGGCAGCAGACCGACGAGGCACTGGCCGGCCTTCCCGGCTGGAGCACGGACGGCGACAGCATCGCCCGTACGTACTCCTTCGCCAAGCACCTGCCGGCCGCCGCGATGGTGATCCATGTCGCCGCGATCCAGGAGGAGTTGAACCACCACTCCGACATGGGGCTCGGTTACAACAAGCTGTCCGTCACGGTGAACACGCACAGCGTCGGCGGACAGGTCACCGAGAAGGACATCGAACTCGCCCGCCGCATCGAGGAGATCGCCGCGGGCCACGGCGCGAGCTAGCTGTATGAGGCCAGCAGTTGTCGACGCGCAGCGGCGTCACTGTCGCGGGCAGCGATGATCCGTTGAGGCTCACGGTTGACCTCGCCACCCGGGTCGATGAACGCCTGCGGTTCAGGCCAAGCTGCGCGAGCAGGCGAGTGACGGTGCGGGGACTGACCAAGGTGCCGTCCCGCTGGAGCTCGAACGCGATGCGAGACGCCGACCGACCACTTGTGCTCCCATCCCATCGATTCGATCCGCTCGACCACAGAACCATCGGTCGCGGGCGGTTGGCGTGATGGGGTTGACGAGCGGTCGACGAGGCCGAGGTCTCCGAACTGGCGGTAGCGTTTCACCCGCTTCGACGCGGTAGCTCGCGAGATCCCCATCTCGGCTGCACTTGAGCAATCGGGCGCGTGCGGCGACGCTCGACCAGTCGTTGCCGCCCCTCAGGCGTTAGGGGGCCTGTTCCGATGGGTCACGGTGTGAACGCCCGCAGCATGGAGCCGACTATCGGGTCAGGAGTTGTCGTACGAACGCGGCGACGCGGGTGGGCTTCTCTTCGGCCATGAAGTGGCCCGCGTCGATCGCTTCGTAGGTGAAGTCGGGTGCCCACGCGCCCCAGATCTGGGTGGGGTCGAAACCGAGCTGGCTTCCCCAGTCTTGGGAGATCGCCGCGACCGGCATCGTGAGTTGGGTTCCGTTGGCGCGGTCTGCTCGATCCATGTCGAGATCGATGCTCGCGGTTGCCCGGTAGTCGGCGACGATCGATGGCACAGCGTTCGACGAAGCCTGTACGTAGTGCTCTCGAAGCTCAGGCGAGAAAGTCGTCCCGGTGGGATCCCAGGCGTCGAGGAACGATGAGAAGAACTCGTCAGCCACGGCGCCGATCATCTTCTCGGGCAGTCCTTTGGGCTGTGCCATGAGGTAGAGGTGCCAGGCGACTTTGGCGTCGACGCCGCGCAGGACGTCCCACGTGTCCATCGTCGGAAGCACGTCGAGGATGCCGATGTGCGTGATCGTGTTGGGGTGGTCAAGGCCCGCGCGGACGGAGACGAGTGCGCCACGGTCGTGACCGACGATCGCGAAGCGGTCGTGCCCGAGCTGTGCGACGGCCTCGACGACGTCTGCGGCCATGGAGCGCTTCGAGTAGGTGTCGGGAGAGGCTTCGCCGGGCTTGTCGCTATCGCCGTAGCCGCGGAGATCCGGCGCGATGACAGTGTGGTCGTGGCTGAGGTCTTGGGCGACAGCGCTCCACATGCGGTGCGTCTGCGGGAATCCGTGCAGGAGGACGATGGGTGAGCCTTGACCTGCGTGGGCGACGTTGAGTTTGATCCCGTCAGATCCGCTGATGCGGTCGTAGGTGAAGCCGGGGATGGTGAGGTCGGTCATAGTGGTGGGTCCTTCGTTCACTGATTTTGAGCGGGGGCGGCAGGGGTAGGGCGGCCGGAGAAGATGCCGTGCTGGCCGGCGTCGATGCCGCTTTGCAACGCGGGGATGAGGATGGAGTCGACCAGCGCTTCGCGATACGCCTCGTCAGTGGTGAGGCCGTTGAGCTTGCGAATGACGAGCACCGCCGCCGCGACCTCCTCGTACGCGAACGGGTCGGCAGATGCCGGGAGTTCGCCTCGGTCGATCGCGGCTTGCAAAGCGGCATCCGTGAGCCGAGCACCCGTGGGACCGGCGGATTCCTCGATGTGCTGGCAGAGTTCGGGATCTCGAAGGCCCGCTTGCAGGATCGTGAGGCTGACCGGCGAACCGGCCTCCATCGTGGCCTCCAGCCGGCCCAGTAGCTCGAGCAAGTCTCCACGGAGAGAACCGGTATCGATGGGTTCAGGCCTGTTACCGGCAGCGGGGCCGGCCTTGATCGCCGCGACCACCATTTCCTGCTTCGTCGCCCAGCGACGATACAAGGTCCGTTTCGAGGCCTGAGCTCGACGGGCCACTTCCTCGAACGTCACCCCATCGATGCCTGCCTCACTCAATAGCGAAAGCACGACGCTGAGGATCTCGGCTTCTCGGCCTTCGTCGCGAGGGCGCCCCGGTCGCCTCGGCTCATAGATAGGATACGACACGGGTCGTATCCTATCTATGAATGGCCTTCGGCTCTAGTCGCAGCCCTCGAGCGGCTCTGTCAACAACTTCATGGCCAGCAACAGCTAATCGGTGCTCAGCGTCAGGCCGTACTCGGAGAGGGGTTCCGCCACGGGCTGGTAGTAGGTCGTACCGCCCGTCGAGCAGTCGCCCGAGCCTCCCGACGTCGTGCCCTGCGCCTGGTCGCCGGAGATGAACGGGCCGCCCGAGTCGCCGGGTTCGGCGCACACGGACGTACGGGTCAGGCCCCGCACGGTGCCCTGCTTGTAGGTGACCGTGGCCTCGTGCTGCTCGATGGTTCCGCAGCGCCAGCCGCTGGTCGACCCGGAACGGCAGACCGAGGAACCGGCCGGGACCTCCTTCGATCCGGCGACCGACAGGTTCGCGGAGCCGGGGCCCTTCACATACGGCCTCGCCCGCCAGTCGCTGTTCGCCTCGACCCATCCGTAGTCGTCGCCGGGGAACGAGCGGGCCCGTACGGTGCCCTGCGCGGCCCGGTTGTGGCCGGTCGTCTTGCTGCCGGCGCTTCCGCAGTGGCCGGCCGTGACGAACCCGTCCGCGTCGCCCTTGGTGACCGCGAAGCCGACGGAGCAGCGGGTGGAACCGCCCGAGTAGTACGCGTCGCCGCCGCGCAGATCCTCGGCGTACGTGCGCGGCTTCTCGGCGGACTGCGTCACCCGCACCAGCGACGCGGACGCCCCGCTGCGGTTGAGGAAGTCCTTGGCGGCCCGGGGTTCGCCCGCCCGTACGATCACGCTGTTGGTACGCACGTTCACCGCCCACACCGCGGTGCCCCGCGGTGCGCGCTTCGTCGCCGAATTGTCCAGGGCGCGCTTCGCGGCCTCGAGGACGGCGAGGCTGTTGTCGACGACCTTCGGTGCGGCACCCGCGGCCTTGATCGCGGCGGTGTCGCCGCGGTCGGTGGTCCCCACGACCAGCTTCGACGTCGATCCCGTGACCCAGGCTCCCGCGTAGCGCGTCCCGAGCTTCTTGCGGAGCTTCTCCACGACGGCGACGGCGCGCTGCTCGTTGACGATCCGCTTCTTCGCGTCCGCGGTGGTGATGCCGAGGTCCTTGCTGACGCTCTCCAGCATGCCGGGTGCGATGTCCGGGACGGGCGTCGCGGCGTCTGCCGAGCCTGCGGCGCTCGCTGAGCCGGAGCCGGTTCTGGAACCGGACTGGGCGCCTGGCTCGGAGCCGGGCGGGGAGGGTTCACCCGCGGTCGCGGGCATCACGCCGAGGCCGAGGGCGCCGACGGCCACGGCCGTGACGGCGAGGACTGGGAGCTTACGGGGCATCGGTGCTCTCCTCGTGTCGCTGGTGCACAGGCGTTCTCGACCCAGGGGCCTCTCGTTTGGATCTGGCTGGATCACGATCCAGCCAGATCCAAACGACAGACCCTTGCCCCAGCGTCCGGCCGCCGCACGGGGCGCACCACCCGTGAGAGGGCCGGATGGAGGTACCGGAACGCCCGTACGAACACGGGCCCGTGCGGTGGCGGCCGTCGGTGCCGCGCGCGGTCGTGGTGAAATCACGGACGCCGCCGCCCGGTGTCCCGTGCGGCGGCGTCAGGCGGGCCTCGTGGCCCCGGGCCGGGCGGTCTGCTCAGCCCAGGAAGTTCATGTCGTCGGGGTCGTCGCCGAGCCGGGAGTCGGTGTTGAGCCCGGCGATGTCCTCCATGTCCCCGGCGTCGAGTTCGAAATCGAAGACGTCGATGTTCTCCCTGATGCGGGACGGCGTCACCGACTTGGGGATCACCACGTTCCCCGTCTGCAGATGCCAGCGCAGCACGACCTGCGCGGGCGACTTGCCGTACTTGCCGGCGATCGCGTTCAGCTTCGGCTCCTGCAGCAGCTCCTTGCCCTGCCCGAGCGGAGACCACGCCTCCGTCGCGATGCCGTGTTCGGCGTGGAAGGCGCGCGGCCCGCTCTGCTGCAGATGCGGGTGGAGCTCGATCTGGTTGACGGCCGGCACGGTGCCGGACTCCTTCAGCAGCCGCTGCAGATGCGACGGGTGGAAGTTGGAGACCCCGACGGCCTTGGCGCGGCCCTCCTGGTGGATCTTCTCGAACGCCTTCCAGGACTCGGCGTACTTGTCCTGCCGCGGCACCGGCCAGTGGATGAGGTACAGATCGACGTAGTCCAGGCCCAGCTTCTCCAGGGAGGCGTCGAAGGCTCGCAGTGCGGAGTCGTAACCCTGGTCGGCGTTCCAGAGCTTGGTGGTGACGAAGACCTCGTCACGGGGCACGCCCGACGAGGCGAGACCACGGCCGGTTCCACGCTCGTTTCCGTAGATGGCGGCCGTGTCGATGCTGCGGTAGCCGGCTTCGAGGGCGGTGCTCACCGCACTCGCCGCCTCGTCGTCGGGCACCTGCCAGACGCCGAAGCCGAGTTGGGGCATGACGCTGCCGTTGTTGAGGGTGATGGCGGGAACGCTGCTCACGAACGATCGGTCCTCACATGTCGACGAAGGATTCCGCTTCCACTCTGTCAACGATCACCTGGAGCAGGGCATTCCGGCGCGGGGCACTGCGCTGATGCGACCCCGGCGCGCGTTCACTGGTGGTACAGCGCCTCGATCTCGACCGCGTACGCCGTCTCGATCGCCTTCCGCTTCAGCTTCAGCGACGGGGTCACGTACCCCGCCTCCTCGGTGAACTGCGCGGCCAGTATCCGGAACGTGCGTATCGACTCCGCCTGCGAGACCTGCGTGTTGGCGGCGACGACGGCGCGCCTGACCTCCGTCTCCAGATCCGGGTCGCGTACGAGGTCCGTGGGCTTCAGCTCCGGCTTCTCGCGCATCTGGAGCCAGTGCGTGACGGCGTCCGGGTCGAGCGTGACCAAGGCGGAGACGTACGGACGGTCGTTGCCGACGACGATGCACTGCGCGACCAGCGGGTGCGCGCGCACGCGCTCCTCCAGGATGCCGGGGGAGACGCTCTTGCCGCCGGAGGTGACCAGGATCTCCTTCTTGCGGCCGGTGATGGTGAGGTAGCCGTCCTCGTCCAGGGCGCCGAGGTCCCCCGTCGCCAGCCAGCCGTCGTGCAGGGCCTCGTCGGTGCCCTTGGGGTTGTTGAGGTAGCCCTGGAAGATCTGGGGACCGCGGAGCCAGATCTCGCCGTCGTCACCGATGTGCACGGTGGTACCGGGCAGCGGGTGCCCGACGGTGCCGAACCGGGTCCGCTCCGGCGGGTTGAGCGTGGCTCCCGCGCTGGTCTCGGTGAGGCCGTACCCCTCGTAGATGCGCATGCCCACGCCGTCGAAGAAGAGCCCGAGCCGGCGCTCCATGGCGCTGCCGCCCGACATGGCGCCGCGGCAGATGCCGCCCATGGCCTCGCGCAGCTTGCTGTAGACGAGCGTGTCGAAGACCTGGTGCTTCAGACGCAGCGACGCGCTGGGGCCGGGCCCGGTGCGGAACGCCTTGTGCTCCAGGGCCTCCGCGTACCGCACGGCCACGTCCACGGCCTTCTCGAACGGGCCGAGCTTGCCCTCCAGTTCGGCCTTGCGGCGCGAGGACTGGAAGATCTTCTCGAAGAGATAGGGCACGGCCAGCATGAACGTCGGCTTGAAGCTCTGCAGGTCGGGCAGCAGCGCTTCCGCCGCCATGACGGGCTGGTGACCGAGCCTGACTTTGCCGCGTATGCAGACCAGTTGCACCATACGTCCGAAGACGTGCGCGAGAGGGAGGAAGAGCAGCAGGGACGGCGGCTCGCTCGGCTTGGAGCTGAAGACCGGGTGGTACTTGCCCTGGATGGCGTCGGCGTCGGCGAGGAAGTTCGCGTGCGTGAGCACACAGCCCTTGGGGCGGCCGGTCGTACCGGAGGTGTAGATGATGGTGGCGGTGGAGTCCGGGGTGACGGCGAGCCGGTGCCGGTGGACGACGTCGTCCTCCAAGTGGGCGCCGGCGGCCATGAGTTCCTTCTCCGCCTGGGCGTCGAGCTGCCAGAGCTTCTTCAGCTGCGGCAGGCGGTCGATGACGGAACCGACCGTCATCGCGTGGTCCTCGTGCTCGACGATGGCGGCCGAGACCTCCGAGTCGTGCATCATCCAGCAGACCTGCTCGGCGGAGGAGGTCGGGTAGATGGGCACGACGTGGGCGCCGATGGCCCACAGTGCGAAGTCGAGCAGCGTCCACTCGTAGCGCGTACGGGACATGATGGCGACCCGGTCGCCGAAGCGGACGCCTTCCGCCAGCAGGCCCTTGGCCATAGCCATCACCTGGTCGCGGAACTCCGCGGCGGTCACATCCTGCCACTCGCCCGCGGCGTCCTTGCGGGACAGGGCGACCCGGTCCGGGTCCTCGGTGGCATGATCGAAAACCGTGTCAGCCAGCCCGCCAACCTGGGGCGTGGGCGCCACAGCCGGGACGGTGAACTCGCGCAATGGGAATGCTCCTCGACGTGCAGTGCACAGCTGTGTGTGAGGCACAGCGCGCGGTGACCGTATCCGATGAAACAGCTGGCGGGGAGAGGTCCCGAACCCGGTCAACCGGTCATTTCGGGATGCATCGGAAGGCCGTCGTCAGGTTGTTGCAGATCGTACGAGTTTTCTGCACGGAACCTCCCCGAGTAAAGCAGCCGAAGGGCCCCGGGGAGAATGGGGCGGAGGAGATTCGTACGACGCCCCGCGCGGCACCCGGCCTGCGGCCGCCGCCACGAGGGTGCAACAGCACCGCCCCGAGGGAGACATGCGCCGACTGGCACAACTGGCCGACCCCTACATCGCTCTGCTTCTCGGCACCGTCCTCCTCGCAGTGTTCCTGCCGGCGAGCGGCGGCGTGGCCGACGGCCTCGGATGGGCGACCAAGGCAGCCGTCGGGCTGATCTTCTTCCTCTACGGAGCCCGGCTCTCCACCCGCGAGGCCTTCGACGGCATGCGCCACTGGAGGCTTCAACTCCTCGTCCTTCTCTGCACGTTCGCTGTCTTCCCGCTGCTCGGCCTGGCGACACGGGTGCTCGTCCCGTACGTGCTGACACCCGGGCTGCAGGCAGGGCTGCTCTTCCTCTGCCTGGTCCCCTCCACCATCCAGTCCTCCATCGCCTTCACCTCCGTCGCACGCGGCAACGTGCCCGCGGCCATCTGCGCGGGCACCTACTCCAGCCTCGTCGGCATGGTGGCCACTCCGCTGCTCGCGGCCTGGCTCGTCGGCGGTCACGCCTCGCTCGGCGCGGACGGGCTCGCCGGCATCGTCGGCCAGCTCCTGGCGCCCTTCGTGGCCGGGCAGCTGCTGCGGCGGTGGATCGGGAGCTTCCTCACGCGGCACCGCCGCATCCTCGGCTTCGTCGACAGGGGATCGGTTCTCCTCGTCGTCTACGCCGCCTTCAGCCAGGGCATGACCGAGGGAATCTGGGGCCGGATCACACCGCTGCGGCTGCTCGCCCTCCTGGGCGTCGAGGCCGTGCTGCTCGCGCTGATGCTGGGCCTCACCTGGTACGGGGCGCGCCGGCTGGGCTTCTCACGAGCCGACCGCGTCGTCTCCGTCTTCGCCGGTTCCAACAAGTCCCTCGCGGCCGGACTGCCCATGGCGAGCGTCCTGTTCGGGGCGCACGCGAGCCTCGCCGTGCTGCCGCTGATGCTCTTCCACCAGATGCAGCTCATCGTCTGCGCGTTCCTGTCGCGGCGCTGGGCGGGGAGGACGTCGCACGTGCGTGCCACCGGAGAGGCCGACCGCGGGGCAGCCGGGAGCCCGCCGCTCACCCGCACCCCGTAGACCGGCGGACGGTCCAGGGGCGCGGGCGGGCCAGGCGTGCGGGCGGGGGAGGCTCAGCGGCCCGGGCTGGGGGTCCCCCCAGCGGAGCGAGGGGGAGTACGGACCCTGTCCAGCGGAAGATCCAGCACCCGGTGCCCGCCGGCGGTGACCCGCACCTCGTCCAGGGCTCCCGTGAAGTGCGCCCGGCTGTCCACCTTCTGCCCCAGATGCACGCCGAACGGAGAGCCGACGCTCACCGAGCCCGGCACATCGGGCGCGGACACGCTCTCCCCGTCGACCGTCAGCCGCAACTGCCCGCCTCCGCGGCGCAGTTCCGCGCGATGCCACCGCCCGTCGTTGTAGGCGCCCGCCGTGGCCACCTGCGCGGTGGCGGCAGGTGCCGGGAGCCGCCGCGCCGTGACCGCTGCCGTGATCCGGCCGCCCGCCGGGTCCGCCACGAGACGCACCTGTGGCTGTGCCGTGCCGACGCCGCCCATCCACAGCAGGGGCCGCTCGCCCGTCTCCGCCGTGTAGCGGAACCACAGGCGGGCCGAGAAGTCCCGTTCGCCCAGCGGCAGTCGGCGGCTGAAGGGCAGCCGCACCGCGTCGTCGCGACCGTCGAACTCCAGGGCGCCACCGTGACGCCCGCTCACCTGGCCGGGCCCGCCGAGTACGGCAGCGTCCGCGGCGCCCGGTGCCTCGTCCGGGGTGGCCGGGTCGGGGCCCCGGCGGGGGCCGAGCCAGTCCTCGGTGAAGCGCGCGAACCGGATCTCGTCACGTGCGTCGGCCGCACCGCCTTCGTACAGCAGCCCGACCTCGCCGGTGGTGGCCTGCACCAGGTCGGAGTATCCGGACCAGTCGGCCGTCACGGTGCGGCCACGGTCCACGCCCTCCCAGGTCGCGCCCTCGTCGTAGGAGGAGCGGACGGACATGGTGCGGCGCCGGTCCGGGTCGGCGGGTGCGGACAGCAGCAGCCGGTCGCTGCCGCCCAGGCGCAGCACGGAGCCCTGCACCTGAGGCGTGTAGAGCCCGGGCAGCGTACGGAAGGGCGTCTCGAAGGACTCCCCGCCGTCCGCGCTGACGGCTGCGGCCCGGTGCCCGAGGTCGGTGCCCTCGGTCTCACGCGCACTTGCGAGGACCGCACCGTCGCGGCGTTCGTGAAGAGTCAGCTCCTGCGGCTTCTGACGGAAGGTCCCGTCGGCCGCGTACGGGTGGCTGTCCGTGGCGCCGCGGCGCCAGTTGCGGCCGCCGTCGTCGCTGAAGACCAGCGCCGCATGGTTCCGGGTGTTCCTCCCGTCCTGCCACGTCTCGGCGTTGACACCGAGGACGAGCCGTCCGGCGTGGCTGCCGTGGCTCAGCTGGAGACCGTGCCCCGGGCCGGTCGCGTACCAGGAGTTCCAGCCGTCCGGGCGGAGTTGCGCGGTCAGGTCCCGGGGCGGTGACCAGCTCTGCCCGTCGTCGTCGCTGTGCTGCAGGTGCGGGGTGCGGTCACAGGGCGACTCGCAGCTCTTGCCGTCGGCACGCCCGGCGTTGAAGGTCTGAGCGAGCAGGATCCGCCCGGTGCGGTGGTCCACCAGGGGCACCGGATTGCCGTGGGTGTCGCCGTCGCCGCGGCTGACCACGCGCAGCGGGCCCCACGTACGACCGCCGTCGGCCGACCGCTTGACGACGATGTCTATGTCACCGGCGTCGCCGCAGTCGCGTACCCGCCCCTCCGCGAAGGCGAGAAGCGTGCCCTTGGCCGTCCGTACGACGGCCGGGATGCGGAAGCAGCTGTAGCCGGTCTCGTCCGTGGCCTTGAAGAGCACCTGCTGGGTGAAGCCGGTGGCCCGTCCGGCCCGGTCCTGTCCCGGATGTGCGCCCGCCCGGTCCGGCACCGCGAGCAGCGACGCGCACAGGACGAGGAGGAGCCCGGCCCGGAGGGCGGCTCCGTCACGTAAGGCTGAGCAGGTCGACCTCATGCGCGCCCCTTTCCGCGGCCTCTCCGGTGCACCCCGGGAACAGCCGGCCCATGGATATCAGATGTCGGATGTCGGACATCCTTCCAAGTGCATTCCCGGTCGGGGTGGAAAGTACGTCTGCTGCAGGAGTCCGGAACCCGGGATCCGGACCCCGGAACCGGGATCCGGCACGGCTCGGAGAGACAGGGAGCCCTTCGATCACGGGGAAGGGCCCGGCCGGCGCAGGGGGCGCCTCCCGCCGACCGAGCCCCTATCCCGTGCAGCAGGCGAGACCGTCAGGCCCGGCCGGCCGTGGTGCGCAGGGCGAGCCGGTGCTCACCTGCGTACACGTTCATGGAGGAGCCGCGGAGGAAGCCGATCAGGGTCAGCCCCGTCTCCGTGGCAAGATCCACCGCCAGTGACGACGGCGCCGAGACGGCCGCGAGCACGGGGATGCCCGCCATCACCGCCTTCTGCGCCAGTTCGAACGACGCGCGTCCCGAGACCATCAGCACGGACTCGCGCAGCGGCAGCCCGCCCTGCTGCAGCGCCCGTCCGACGAGCTTGTCCACGGCGTTGTGGCGGCCCACGTCCTCCCGGACGTCCAGCAGCTCGCCCTCGGCGGTGAAGAGGGCGGCGGCGTGGAGGCCGCCGGTGCGTTCGAAGACCCGCTGGGACGCGCGCAGCGTGTCGGGGAGGGAGGAGAGCACGGAGGGTTCGAGACGCACGCGAGGCCCGGCGGGATCGTCGGGGTCCTCCGGGTTCTCGATGCTCCAGCGTGCGGTCGTACGGACGGCGTCGAGGCTCGCCTTGCCGCACAGGCCGCACGACGAGGTGGTGTATACGTTCCGCTCCAGGGCGATGTCCGGGACCGGGACGCCGGGTGCGAGGCGGACGTCGACGATGTTGTAGGTGTTGGAGCCTTCGTCGGTGGCGCCCGCGCAGTAGACGATGTTCGCCAGCTCCTCGGCCGCGCCGAGCACGCCCTCGCTGACGAGGAAGCCCGCGGCCAGCGCGAAGTCGTCACCGGGGGTGCGCATGGTGATGGCGAGCGGCTTGCCGTTCAGCCGGATCTCCAGCGGCTCCTCGGCGACGAGGGTGTCCGGGCGGGTGGAGACCGCACCGTCCCGGATGCGCAGCACGCGCCGTCGCTCAGTGACCCGTCCCATTCGGTCCGTCCTGTCGGTGAGTCCTGTCGGTGAGTCCCGTGGGGGCGGCGGTGCCGGCCGGGCCGCGGGGTGCCCGGGGCCGGCCGGAGTCCGCCGTCATCCGTCAGTGGATGTCCGTCAGCCGATGTCGGTCATCGGCAGTTGGAAATCCGTTATCTGTTATCTGTCATCTGCCGTCCGCGATCCGTCATCTGACATCCGTCATCTGCCGTCCGCGATGCCTCATGCGCCGGCCGTGTTCCCGCCACCGACGTGCTGATAGCCGAAACGGCCCTTGATGCAGAGATTGCCGTGCGTCACCGGATTGTCGAGCGGTGAGCTGACCTTGACGATTTCATTGTCCTGCACGTGGAGCGTGAGGTTGCAGCCCACACCGCAGTACGCGCACACCGTGGTCGTCTCGGTCTGCCGCTCCTCGTCCCACGTGCCCGCCTCCCGCATGTCGAACTCCGACTTGAAGGAGAGCGCACCGGTCGGGCACACCTCGATGCAGTTGCCGCAGTAGACACACGCCGAGTCCGTCAGCGGCGCGTCGTGCTCGGTGGAGATACGGGCGTCGAAGCCCCTGCCCGCCATGGAGATCGCGAACGTGTTCTGCCACTGCTCACCGCAGGCGTCGACGCACTTGTAGCAGAGGATGCACTTGTCGTAGTCCCGCACGTACAGATCGTTGTCGATCTTCGGCTGCTCGTTCATCGTGGCCGCGTCCTCGCCGAAGCGGTCCGGCTTCGCGCCGTACTCCTTGATCCACTCGGCGGCGCGCGGCGTCGTGGACAAGTCCGTGGCCGAGGCGAGCAGTTCGAGGACGATCTTGCGGCTGTGCCGGGCGCGCTCGGTGTCGGTGCTCACCGTCATCCCCGGCTCGGCCTTGCGCGAACAGGCCGGCGCGAGCGTACGGGCGCCCTCCACCTCCACGACACAGGCACGGCAGGCGTTCTTCGGTTCGAGGGTCTCGCCCTGACAGAGCGTGGGGATGTCCTTGCCCGCCGCGCGGCAGGCGTCGAGGATCGTGGCCCCTTCGGCGACGCGGGCCGGCTCGCCGTCGAGGGTGAACTCCACGAGACGTCGCGGGGGATCCAGCGGTACAGCGGTCATGCGTACGCTCCAAGTCGGTCGATGGCGGACTCCACGGCGTTCCACGCGGTCTGTCCCAGACCGCAGATCGAGGCGTCGCGCATCGCCTCTCCCACCTCGCGGAGCAGCTGGATGTCTTCGGCGGTGCCGGCGGTGCCGTCGGTCCCGTTCGCGGTCCCGTTCGCGCCGTTCTTTCCGTTCGCAGAGGGCCCGCCGACGCGCTCGGCGAGCCGGTGCAGCGCCTCCTCCTGCCGTACGGTGCCGATCCGGCACGGCACGCACTGGCCGCAGGACTCGTCGCGGAAGAACTCCGCGATGCGCAGCAGGATCCGCGGCAGCGGCACCGAGGAGTCCAGCGCGAGCACCACGCCGGACCCGAGCGTCGTCCCTGCCTCTCTGGTGCCCTCGAAGGTCAGCGGGATGTCCAGCTCGTCGCCTCGTACGAAGCCGCCCGCGGCACCGCCCAGCAGCACCGCGCGCAGTCCGTCCGCCGCACCCGCGAGGGAGAGCAGGTCGCCGAGTGTGGCGCCGAATGGCAGTTCGTAGATGCCGGGACGCTCGACGCTGCCGGCGACGCAGAAGAGCTTCGGGCCCGTGGACTTCCCGGTGCCGATCGCGGCGTACGCCTCGGCGCCCGACTCCAGGACGGTCAGCACGTTCACCAGCGTCTCGACGTTGTTGGCGGCGGTCGGCTTGCCGAACAGCCCTTTTTCCACCGGGAAGGGCGGTTTGGCGCGGGGCTCGCCCCGGTTGCCCTCCAGGGAGTTGAAGAGTGCGGTCTCCTCGCCGCAGATGTACGCCCCGGCGCCGCGCCGGATCTCGATGTCGAAGGCGTAGCCCTGGCCGAGCACGTCGTCGCCGAGCAGCCCGCGGGCGCGCGCCTGGGTGATGGCGTCCGTCAACCGCCGCAGCGCGCGCGGGTATTCGCCGCGCAGATAGAGATAGCCCTTGTGCGCGCCGGTGGCGTAGCCGGCGATCGTCATGGACTCGATCAGGGCGAACGGGTCGCCCTCCATCAGCACGCGGTCCTTGAACGTGCCCGGCTCGCTCTCGTCGGCGTTGCAGACGACGTAGTGCGGGTGGTCGGGCTGCGACGCCGTGGCCTGCCACTTGCGGCCCGTGGGGAAGGCGGCGCCGCCGCGCCCCACCAGCCCCGAGTCGGTGACCTCGCGCAGCACCCCGGCCGGGCCGAGGGCGAACGCGCGGCGCAGCGCCCGGTAGCCGCCGTTGGCGCGGTAGGAGTCGAGCGACCCGGGGTCGGCGACCCCGATGCGGGAGAGCAGTTTCAGCTCCGGGTCGCCCGCCTGCGGTACGGCCAGCGCGGCATCGGGCTCCTCGGCGGCGTCCTCGGGGGCGCGCGCCGCCGCCTCGACGGCCTCGGCGGTGGCGGGCGCGACGACGGCGGTGGCGTATGTCGCCTCAGCGGGGGCGGGCCCGCTCGGCGCCGGTGAACTCCCGTTGGGCGAGGCCCCGTTGGCGGAGACAGCCGCTCCGGGACCGGCCGCCGAAGGGCAGCCCTGCCCGGCCCGAATCGCGAGCGCCGCGGGTGCCCGTTCGCACAGTCCCAGACAGGGGCTGGGCTGCCAGACCGCGCCGTCGCGCGCCTCGCCCGCCGGGCCCAGGCGGCTCTCCACCTCGGCCTGGAAGGCGTCCGCGCCCGGCGCCGCCGCGCATGCGATGTCCGTACAGACATGCACGACGGTCGCCGGACGCGGACGCATGGAGAACATCGAGTAGAACGTCGCCACCCCGTAGGCCTCGGCCGGCGGCACCGTCAGCCTGCGGCACAGGTAGGTGAGCGCTCCTCGCTGATCCAGCCCACCCGGTCGTTGACCGCGTGGAGCCCCGGCAACAGCAGGTCGCGCCGCTCCCGTGCGTCCCGGCCGCCGACTGCCCAGCGCAGGTCGCCCGTAGTGCGGTCGTCCGCTCCTTCCCAGGCGCTGGGGGGCGGCCCGAGCAGGTCGTCGACGGCTGCCTTCTCCTCGTCCGTCGGCTTGCTGTCACCGAAGCGCAGATCCATCGCAGGACTCAGCTCCTCACGGCTGCCGCGACAGGCAGCTTCTCGATCCGTATCGCGGATGCCTTGAATTCGGCGGTACCTGCGATGGGGCAGTTGGCCTCGATGGTCAGCTGGTTGGTGTCCACCTCGTCCGGGAAATGCATGGTCATGAAGGCGAGGCCGGGACGCAGCCCGGGATCGATCCACACGGGCGCGACGACCGAGCCGCGCCGCGAGGTCACCCGCACCTCCTCGTCGGGGCTGACGCCGTAGAGCTCGGCGTCCTCGGGGCACAGCTCCACGTACTCGCCGCGGCGCAGCGGCGAGGCGAAACTCCCGCTCTGCACACCGGTGTTGTACGAGTCCAGGCGCCGGCCGGTCGTCAGCCGCAGCGGGTATTCCTCATCGGTCAGGTCGACCGGCGGGTCGTGCTTCACGATGCCGAACGGGGCCGGCATGCCGCGCCTGTCCGGGTCCGTCTCCCACAACCGCCCGTGCATGTAGGTCGGTTCCAGCTTCTCGGTGCTGGGGCAGGGCCACTGGATGCCCTGGTGCTCGGCGAGACGGTCGTACGTCATGCCGTAGTGGTTGGGCGAGACGGAACGCAGCTCGTCCCAGACCGCCTCGGAGTCGGCGAACTTCCACTCGTAGCCGAGCCTCGCCGCGATGTCGCAGATGATGTCGATGTCCTCGCGGGCCTCGCCGGGCGGGTCGACGGCCTTGCGTACGCGCTGCACGCGCCGTTCGCTGTTGGTCGTGGTGCCGTCCGTCTCGCACCAGGCGGCGGTGGCGGGCAGGACGACGTCGGCCAGTTCGGCCGTCTTCGTCAGGAAGATGTCCTGCACCACGAGGTGTTCGAGCATCTGCATGCGCTCGATGGCCTGGCCGCTGTCGGCCTCCGACTGTGCCGGGTTCTCCCCGATGCAGTAGACGGTGCGCAGCTCGCGGCTCTCCATCGCCTCGAACATCGCGGTGAGGTTGCGTCCGTGGCGCGGCTCCAGCGTGACTCCCCATGCGGCCTCGAACTTCTCCCGGGTCTCGGGGTCGAGGACGTTCTGGAACCCGGGCAGCCGGTCCGGGATGGCGCCCATGTCGCCGCCGCCCTGCACGTTGTTCTGGCCGCGCAGCGGCTGCAGTCCGGCGCCGTAGCGGCCGACGTGCCCGGTGAGCAGCGAGAGGTTGATCAGCGCCCGTACGTTGTCGGTGCCGTTGTGGTGCTCGGTGATGCCCAGCGTCCAGCACAGCTGGGCGCGTTCGGCGGTGGCGTAGGCGTGCGCGAGGTCGCGTATCGCCTCCGCCGGTACGCCGGTGACCTTCTCGGCGGCGCTCAGCGTCCACGGCTCGACCTCGGCCTTGTACTCCTCGAAGCCGGTCGTCGCCCGCTCGATGAAGGCGTGGTTCGCGAGGCCCGCGTGGATGATCTCGCGGCCGATCGCGTGGGCGAGGGCGATGTCCGTGCCGACGTTCAGACCGAGCCAGCTCTCCGCCCACTCCGCCGTGGACGTACGGCGCGGGTCGACGGCGTACATCCGTGCGCCGTTGCGGATGCCGCGCAGCACGTGCTGGAAGAAGATCGGGTGCGCGAAGCGGGCGTTGGAGCCCCACATCACGATCAGGTCGGTCGCCTCGACCTCCTCGTAGGAGGAGGTGCCGCCGCCGGAGCCGAAGGCCGCGGAGAGACCGGCCACGCTGGGCGCGTGGCAGGTGCGGTTGCACGAGTCGACGTTGTGCGTGCCCATGATGACGCGGGTGAACTTCTGCGCCACGTAGTTCATTTCGTTCGTCGCGCGGGCGCAGGAGAACATGCCGAAGGCGTCCGGGCCGTGCTCCGCCTTGATCCTGCGGAACCCCTCGGTCGCCTTCTCCAGCGCCTCTTCCCAGGTCGCCCTGCGCAGCGGCCCGCCCTTCTCGTCCCGCACCAGGGGGTGTGTCAGTCGCGGGTAGTCCGTCGACGGCGGTTTCCCGCGGTCGCGTTGCCTCATGCTGCGCTCCTTACGGTCTGTGCCAGCAGGTCGGTGACGGCGTGTATGGCGCAGAGCTTCGGCACGGGGGTGCCGGTCAGCGCGGCGAGTTCGACCACGGCGGCCAGGAGCACGTCCAGCTCCATGGGCTTGCCGCTCTCCAGGTCCTGGAGGGTGGAGGTCTTGTGTTCGCCGACGCGTTCGGCTCCGGCCAGTCGCTTCTCGACGGAGATCTCGGGGCGGCAGCCGACGGCCTCTGCCACTGCGAGTGTCTCGCGCATCATCGTCGTCACCAGCGCCCGTGTGTCCTGGTGGCGGCAGATCTGCGCCATGGTCGCGCGGGAGAGCGCGCTGAGCGGGTTGAAGGCGATGTTGCCGAGCAGCTTGATCCAGATGTCGTTGCGGATGTCGGCCTCGACGGGGCACTTCAGGCCCCCGGCCACCATCGCCTCGCTGAACGCCTCGCAGCGCGAGGAGTCGGTGGTGTCCGGCTCGCCGATGGAGAAGCGGGTGCCTTCCATGTGCTGTACGACGCCGGGCCCTTGGAGCTGCGTCGCGGCATAGACGACGCAGCCGATGGCGCGGTGCGGCGGAAGCACCTCGCTGACGGCGCCGCCGGGATCGACGCTCTCGATGCGACGGCCCTCGTAGGGCCCTCGGAGACCGTGGAAGTACCACCACGGAATGCCGTTCTGCGCGGCCACGACGGCGGTCTTCGCACCGAGCAGGGGATGCACCAGCGGCCCGCACGCCGCGTAGGAGTTGGCCTTCAGCCCCAGGAAGACGTAGTCGACCGGTCCTATGGCGGACGGGTCGTCGGTAGCGTGGACCCGTGCGGTGAAGTCACCGCGCGGGCTGAGGACCTGGACGCCGTTCTCCTTCATGGCGGCCAGGTGGGGTCCACGGGCTATGAGGTGCACGTCGGCGCCCGCGCGGTGCAGCGCTGCTCCGACGTAGGCGCCGATCGCTCCGGCGCCGACCACTGCGACTTTCATATCCGCTCTCCGTTCGGTTGAGGGGACCGAGCGTGGGATGGAACCTAAGATGGTCGACAGAATATTGTATACACTCGCCTTTGTGAACGGACAAGACACGTGCGGCAGTTGTGCCGCAGCGACTTCGCCCGAATTATCCCCTCGCGGGGGCCGAGGGGGAACCCGTCAGCCCCCGGTGAAGAGCTTCGTCACCTTGAGGATCAGCTCGTAGACCCCGTACGCCATGGGCACGCCGACCCAGAGCCAGGCGAGCGCGAACAGAGCGGTCGGGGGTGCGCCCGGGGCGGCCGCCGGCGCCGCGGCCTCGGGTGTGCTGTTCTCGCCGGTCGTCATCGCCCCGTCGCCTCCTTGCGCTCTGCGCCGCCCTCCTGGCCGGCGGCGGTCGCCGGCTCGGGCACGTGGTGTTTCGGATTCACGGGCCGGATCAGCTCGTTGGCGACGAAGCCGACGGCCAGCAGCCCGATCATGATGGACAGCGCGAGCCCGTAGAGCCCGGCGCCCGAACGGCCCGCTGCCTCCTGCGAGTCCGCGATCCAGTTGACGATCAGCGGTCCGAGCACGCCCGCGGTGGACCACGCGGTCAGCAGCCGCCCGTGGATGGCACCCACCTCGTACGTCCCGAACAGGTCCTTCAGATACGCCGGTACGGTCGCGAAGCCGCCGCCGTAGAAGGAGATGATGACGAGCGCGCAGCCGATGAACAGCGGCTTGGAGGAGTCGCCGAGCAGCACGATCCCCAGATACATCAGCGCCCCGACGCCCAGGTAGCAGCGGTACATGTTCTTGCGGCCGATGACGTCGGACGTGGACGACCACACGAAGCGTCCGCTCATGTTCGCGAGCGAGAGCAGGGCGACGAAGCCGGCCGCGGCAGCGGCCGAGACGGGGGCGGAGGTGTCCGCGAAGAAGTCACCGATCATCGGCGCGGCCTTCTCCAGGATGCCGATGCCGGCGGTGACGTTCATGCACAGCACCACCCACAGGAGCCAGAACTGCGGCGTGCGCACGGCGCTGCGCGCCGAGACGTTCGCGGTGGTCACCAGCGGCTTCTGCGACTGCTGCTCCTGCGGCTTCCTCCCGCCGGGCGGCTGCCATCCCTCCGCCGGTACGCGGACCAGCAGCACGCCGAGGGACATGAAGACCGCGTAGACCAGCCCGTGCACGAGGAACGCGGAGGCCACGCCGCCCTTGTCGGACCCGAAGCTCTCCAGCATCTGCGCCGACCACGGCGAGGCGATCAGCGCGCCGCCCCCGAATCCCATGATCGCGATGCCGGTCGCCATGCCGGGACGGTCGGGGAACCACTTGATCAGCGTGGACACGGGGGAGATGTAGCCGATGCCGAGGCCGATCCCGCCTACGAAGCCGTAGCCGAAGACCACCAGCCAGTACTGCCCGGTGGCGGCGCCCAGCGCGGCGAGCAGGAAGCCGGAGCAGAAGCAGACGAGAGAGACCGTCATGGCCCAGCGCGGCCCGTTGCGCTCCACGAGGGTGCCGCCGAACGCCGCCGAGAGACCGAGCATCACCATGCCCAGCTGGAAGGGCAGCGCGCTCGCCGTGCCGGAGAGGTTCAGGGACGACTCGAGCGCGGGTTTGAAGACGCTCCACGCATACGCCTGGCCGATCGAGAGGTGCACCGACAACGCGGCGGGAGGGATCAGCCAGCGGCTCCAGCCAGGAGGTGCGACGGTACGGGAACGGTCGAGAAGCCCAGGTGCCATGACCAGGGAGCGTAGGAAGTTGAAGGCCGGATGACCAGAGGCACGGACAGATTTCGTCGACTGTATGTGGCCGGGCCGCTGCGCCAGGACGGGTTGGGCCTAACGAGGGGTTGCATAACAGCTTAAGCGTGTCGTTCTTCATATTGGCATCCGAATGCGGACATTAGTGAGGTCAGCACCCCAGGAGAAAAGGATTCCTCATGCGATCTGTCATCCGTCCCGCCTTCGTAGGGCTCGCGGTCGTCGGCATGGCCTTCGCGGGCGCCGCTTCTGCTCAGGCCTGCGACGACGACTACTCCAAGGCCCCCTCCTCGGTCAGCATTGAGGACAGCTTCAACGAGGACAGCTACAACGAATTCGAGTTCAACAACAGCTTCAACAACACGATCGTCGACGGCGACTTCACCATCAACTGACCACGGTCGGTCCCGCGACGCGGGGCGGCGACGGCGACGAGCCGGGCCGCCCCGCTTCCGTGTGTCAGCGCCCCCGCGCCGCCCCCGGCTCCACCGGTGTGACCCCTTTTCAGCTCTTCAGCGCTTCACGCAGGTGTACGAGGCGTAGACGGAGCCGCGGAAGGAGGAGTCGGCGATGTCGAAACCCGTCGCGGCGAGCATCGGTTCGAACAGCCAGCGGAACGTGCTGTGTTCGGTACGGATGTGCTCCGCCAGCTCCTCGCGGGTGTAGGCGGTAACGGAATCCTCCGGCGCGTCCGCCAGCCAGCGCTCGAGGAAGGTCTCCGTCTCCTCGGGGGCGAAGTCGTAGATCAGGTCGTGCAGCCGGAGGATGCCGCCGGGCCGCAGCATCCCGGCGATGCGGCGGAGTGCCAGCACCTTCCAGAAGTCGGGGAGCTGATGCAGGGCGTGGCGCGTGAAGACCGCATCGGCCGGTGCTCCGGAGTGCTCGTAGGTGAGGAAGCCGCCCCGTATGCATTCGAGCGTGGCCGACCCGTCCGCCGCGGCGCGTTCGCGCAGCATCTCCCGCATCGCCGGGGAGATCTCGACGGCGACCACGCGGCCGAAGTGCCGCGCCGCCGGCACGGCGAACTGGCCGGTGCCGGCCCCGAGATCCACGACGACCGAGTCCGCGGAGAGTCCGTAGGAGCGCAGGAGTGCCAGGTCAGCGCCCGGGTCCGGGTGCCCCTGCTTGAGGTCGAAGCCGCTGACGAAACGGGCGTCGAGATGCTCGTGGCCTGCGTGTGCGAGTTCGTCCGGTATCCAGTCGCGGTCCATGGAAGGGGACACTGGCACGGCGAAGGGGCGCGACGCGCGCCGATTTCGGGTGTGCGCCGGGGTCGCACAGGGGGCCGCGTGGGGAGGGAACGGCGCGTGTGACGCGTCACAGAGGGTGGAAGATGGCCCATCACGTCGCCGTGGACGCACTGCACTCCGTAGACTGTATCCAATAGCCAGTCTCCATTTCCCTGTCACGGTACGCCGCGGGTCCAGGGTCCGCCGAGAGTCAGGAGTCGCACATGCTGTCCGCCGGTCTGCCGGAAGGCACCATGCCCAAGCTGGAGCGGCCGGGGCCCCTCCGGGAGCGGGTCTACGAGGCGCTGCTGGAGCTCATCACCACGCGCGCGCTCAGGCCCGGGCAGCATCTCGTCGAGAGCGAGCTCGCCCAGCATCTCGGTGTCTCCCGGCAGCCCGTACGGGAGGCGCTGCAGCGGCTGAACACGGACGGATGGGTCGATCTGCGCCCCGCGCAGGGCGCGTTCGTGCACGAGCCGACGGAGGACGAGGCCGACCAGCTGCTGACCGTGCGGACGCTGCTGGAGGCCGAGGCCGCCCGGCTCGCGGCCGTGAACGCCGACGCGGCCGGCGTCGCGGAGCTGGAGGACCTCTGCGGGCGGGGCGAGGCAGCTGTCGGCGGCGAGGAGGTGGAGAGGGTCGTGGAGGCGAACGCGGCCTTCCACGCCCGCGTGATGGCGCTGGCCGGCAACGCGGTCCTCGCCGAGCTGGCCCGTCAGGTCGACCGCAGGGTGCGCTGGTACTACACGCCGGTTGCCCGGCAGCGGGGCGCGCAGTCCTGGATCGAGCACCGCGAGCTGATCGCGGCCATCGCCGGGGGAGACGAACAGCGGGCCGCAGAGGTCATGCGGCAGCACACGGAGCACACGCGCCGCTCTTATCACGAGCGCGAGCGCGGCTGACGCTTCCGGCCGCGGGCCGCCGCTCCTCGGCTGGCTGGCCGGCCCTCCCCCCTTGCTCGTTTCCCGCCGTTTCTTCCTTGCATGTCTGTGTCCGGCCGTTGCCGGGCTGGGCCCGTGCCCTGCGTCGGCCGGACCTTTGTCCATTGCATGGAAAAAGTCGAATGGGTTTCTGCAGAACTTCTTCCCCATTGCGCAGACCGCTGGTACGTTCCCAGTCAATCCCCGGGGAGCGACCCACGCTCCGCGGGAGAGGTCGACGAGAAGTCCGGCCGGAGGCAGGGGAGTTGCCCGACCTGCCCGCCGGCCGGGTGGCTTCCCGAGAGCCGGCTGACGGTGTCCAGGGGAGGGGAGGGTGGCGGTGAGGCGCATGACTGCTCGGCCCGCGAACGCGCACCAGGCGCGACTGCTCCGCCTGCTGCGTGACGGCGGTCCGAACTCCCGCGCCGAACTGGGCGACCACGTCGACCTCTCCCGCTCCAAGCTCGCCGTGGAGATCGACCGTCTGCTGGAGACGGGGCTCGTCGTCGCGGACGGGCTCGCCGCCTCCCGCGGCGGCCGCCGCTCGCACAACGTGCGGCTCACGCCCGAACTCCGCTTCCTGGGCGTCGACATCGGGGCGACGTCCGTCGATGTGGCCGTCACCAACCCCGAGTTGGAGATCCTGGGACACCTCAACCAGCCGATGGACGTGCGCGAGGGCCCCGTCGCCGTCTTCGACCAAGTGCTCGCGATGGTCGGCAAGCTCCGGGACTCCGGCGTCGCCGAAGGCTTCGACGGTGCGGGGATCGGCGTGCCGGGTCCGGTGCGCTTCCCCGAGGGCGTACCGGTGGCGCCGCCGATCATGCCCGGCTGGGACGGTTTCCCCGTACGGGAGGCCCTCAGCCAGGAGCTCGGCTGCCCGGTCATGGTCGACAACGACGTGAATCTGATGGCCATGGGCGAGATGCAGGCCGGAGTCGCCCGCTCGGTGCGGGACTTCTTCTGCGTGAAGATCGGCACCGGCATCGGATGCGGCGTCGTGGCAGGCGGTGAGGTGCACCGCGGCACGACGGGCAGCGCGGGCGACATCGGGCACATCCAGGTCGAGTCGGAGGGCCGCCAGTGCCCCTGCGGCAACCGCGGCTGTCTCGAGGCCTACTTCGGAGGGGCCGCACTCGCACGTGACGCCGAGGCCGCGGCGCGCGACGGCCGCTCGGCCGAACTCTCCGCGCGGCTGGAGGCCGCCGGACGGCTGACCGCCGAGGACGTCGCCAACGCGGCCGCTGCCGGGGACGGCACGTCCCTCGATCTCATCCGCGACGGCGGGGCCCGCGTCGGCCAGGTCATCGCCGGACTCGTCAGCTTCTTCAACCCCGGGCTCGTCGTGATCGGGGGCGGTGTGACCGGGCTCGGCCACACCCTGCTCGCGAGCATCCGCACACAGGTCTACCGCCAGTCGCTTCCGCTGGCGACCGGCAATCTCCCCATCGTCCTGGGCGAGTTGGGCCCCGCCGCCGGCGTGACCGGAGCCGCCCGCCTCATCAGCGACCACCTCTTCTCCCCGGCCTGACCCGACTCCTCACGGCCCGGCTCGCGCCAGGCCTCCACGGCCGCAAGGCCCCGTAGCACAGCGCGTGCACCGCCCCGCACCACGGCACCCGTACGACGGTGCCGGCTCCACGGCATCCGCGGCGCCGGCTCCACGGCACCCCGCACCCGCAGCACCGGCACCAACCCCCCGCAAGTGCACCAGCACGGTCCCGCCTGTCCGTACGCAGTACGCACGGAGGCCCCGCATGGCTCCAGAGGTTCCTCAGTCTCCACAGGCTCCACTGCTGACGATGTCCCGCATCACCAAGACCTTCCCCGGCGTGCGCGCGCTGGACGGCGTCGACCTGGACGTGAACGCCGGCGAAGTGCACTGCCTGCTGGGCCAGAACGGCGCGGGCAAGTCCACCCTGATCAAGGTCCTCGCCGGCGCCCACCAGCCCGACGAGGGCGACATCCGCTGGCAGGGCGAGCCCGTGCGGCTGACCACGCCGATGGCGGCCATGCGTCTCGGCATCGCCACCATCTACCAGGAACTCGACCTGGTGGAGCACCTGTCGGTCACCGAGAACATCTTCCTCGGCAACGAGGTCTCCGCCCGCGGCTTCATCCGCGCACGCGACGCCCGTACCCGTGCTGCCGCGCTCCTGCGCCGCCTCGGGCACCCGGAGATCGACCCCGACATCACCGTCGGAGCGCTCCCGGCCGCAGGGCAGCAGATCGTCTCGATGGCCCGCGCCCTCTCCCACGACGTACGCCTCATCGTCATGGACGAGCCGTCCGCCGCGCTCGACCCGGATGAGGTCGCCAACCTCTTCCGCATCGTCGCCGGCCTGACGGAGGACGGCGTCGCAGTCGTCTACATCTCCCACCGGCTGGAGGAGATCCGCCGCGTCGGCGACCGCGTCTCCGTGCTCAAGGACGGCCGCGTCGCCGCTCGCGGACTCCCCGCACGCACCACCGAGACCCGGGAGTTCGTCGCCCTGATGACAGGGCGCGAAGTGCAGTACGCCTTCCCCGAACGCCCCGTCTCCGTCGAGCCGCCCACGGACCGCGTCCTGCGCGCGGCGCCCCGGCCGCCCGTGCTGTGCACCGAAGGACTCGCGCGCGAAGGCGAGTTCGCGCCCCTCGACCTCCAGCTGCACCCCGGTGAGATCACCGGCCTAGCCGGGCTCGTCGGCTCCGGACGCTCCGAGATCCTGGAGACCCTCTCCGGAGCCCGCCGCCCCACCGCCGGGCGCATCCTCGTCGACGGCAGGCCGCTGCGCCCCGGCGACGTCACCGCGGCCGTGCGGGCGGGCATCGGGCTGGCTCCCGAAGAGCGCAAGTCCCAGGCGCTGTTGATGCTGGAGTCCGTCACCAGCAACGTCTCCGTCTCCGCGCTGCCCCGCTTCTCCACCGGCGGCTGGCTGGACCGTACGCGCGAGCGCACCGAGACCCGCGCACGCACCCGCGGCCTCGCACTGCACCCCGACGACCCGGACCGGCCCGTGCGCACCCTCTCCGGCGGCAACCAGCAGAAGGTCGTCCTCGCGCGGTGGCTGCTGCGCGAGTGCCGGGTGCTGCTGCTGGACGAGCCCACCCGAGGCGTCGACGTGGGCGCGCGGGCAGAGCTCTACACCGTCATCCGCCGGCTCGCGGACTCCGGCGTCGCCGTCCTCCTCGTCTCCAGCGAGGTTCCCGAAGTCCTCGGACTCGCGGACCGGGTGCTGGTGCTGCGGGAGGGCCGCGTCGTGCACACCGCCCCCGCCCGGGAGCTCGACGAGCACCGGGTGCTCGACCTCGTCATGGAAGGGAGCCCTTCGTGTTGAGCCCAACCGGTGCCGAGGCAGGCGCCGATGCGGTCAAGGAGCCCGCGCAGGAGCCGGCTTCGCCGCGCCGGCGCGGCATCAGCGCACCCCGTGGCGGTCTGCGTCACCTCTCGCTGGCGGGGGTGCTCGTCGCGCTGGTGGTCGTCGGCGCGTTCACCAAGCCGGAGCAGTTCCTGACCGGCGACAATCTTCAGCTGATCCTCACCCAGTCCTCGGTCATCGGGGTCGTCACCGTCGGCGTCACCTTCGTCATCATCGGTGGCGGGATCGACCTGTCCGTCGGGGCGATCGTCGCGCTCGCCTCGGTGTGGGCGACGACGGTCGCCACGCAGGAGTTCGGGCTCGGCGGCATGCTGCTGTGCTCCGTCGCCGTCGGGGTGGGGTGCGGGCTGGTCAACGGCATGCTCATCGCGTACGGGCCGATGGTGCCCTTCATCGCCACCCTCGCCATGCTCGCCTCGGCGCGCGGCCTCGCTCTGTTGATCAGCGACGGCAAGACGCAGGTGGTCGACGTGCAGGCCGTGCTCGAACTCGGCGTCTCCGACAGCTACGTGCTCGGAGTGCCGCCGCTGGTGCTGGTCTTCGCGGCGGTCGCGGTGCTGGGCTGGCTCGTCCTGGGGCGTACGACCTTCGGACGGCGCACGGTCGCGGTCGGCGGCAACGCCGAGGCCTCGCGGCTCGCCGGCATCGCCGTACGCAGGCAGCGGCTGCTGCTGTATCTCCTGTCCGGCCTGTGCTGCGGCATCGCCGCGTTCATGTTGATCGTCCTCACCGGCTCCGGTCAGAACACCAACGGCAATCTCTACGAACTCGACGCCATCGCCGCAGCGATCATCGGCGGCACCCTGCTCAGCGGCGGCCGGGGCACCATCACCGGCTCCGTGCTCGGAGTCCTCGTCTTCACCACGATCACGAATCTGTTCGCGCTCAACAACCTCCAGACAGACGTTCAGCAGATCGCCAAGGGAGCGATCATCGTCGCCGCAGTCCTGGTCCAGAAGGGTCGGAAGACGCCATGAGCCACACACCTGAGAACCCCAACTCGCCACGCCGCGAGACCACTTCAGCCACGTCCCGCCGGAACGTCCTCTTCGGTACGGCGGCGGCGGGCGCCGCCCTCTTCGCAGCGGGCTGCACCAGCAACACGAGCAACGACGACAAGGAAGAGACCGGCCAGGCGAACGTCGCCGACGACAGGCCCGGCAAGAAGGTCACGATCGGCTTCGCCGGACCGCAGGCCGACCACGGCTGGCTCAACGCCATCAACGAGCAGGCCAAGGAGCGGGCACAGAAATACAAGGACGTCACGCTGGAGGCGACCGAAGGCTCCAACGACAACGCCCAGCAGGTCGGCCAGATCGAGACTCTGATCAACAAGAAGGTCGACGTCCTGGTCATCCTCCCCGCCGACGGCAAGGCGCTGACACAGGTCGGCCTGAAGGCGATGCGTGCGGGCATCCCCGTCGTCAACCTCGACCGGGTCTTCGCCTCGCAGCAGGCCTACCGCTGCTGGATCGGCGGCGACAACTACGGCATGGGCCTCAACGCCGGCCGCTACATCGGCGAGAAGCTCAAGGACAAGAAGAACGCCAAGGTCGTCGAACTCGCCGGCATCGACAACCTGGAGCTGACCCGGGAGCGTACGGAAGGATTCGACGACGCCCTGAAGAACTTCCCGAACATCGAGAAGGTCGCCCGCCAGGCCGCCGAGTTCACCGTGGAGTCCGGGCAGTCGAAGATGGCGCAACTGCTGCGCGCGGAGCCGAAGTTCGACGCCCTGTGGAACCACGACGACGACCAGGGCGTAGGCGCCGAGCGGGCCATCAAGCAGGCAGGCCGGGACGACTTCCTGATGGTGGGCGGCGCCGGCTCACGGCGCGTCATGGACACCATCAAGGCCGACAACGGCGTCATCAAGGCCACCGTCCTCTACCCGCCGACGATGGCGGCCTCCGCCATCGACCTCGCCCGCGCACTCGGGCAGGGCAAGGGCGTCGGCGGCCTCGCCGAGTTCGAGATCCCCGCCTCCCTCACGCTCTACTCGGCCGTCGTCACCAAGGAGAACGTGGACGAGTATCTGCCGACCGGCTTCAAGTAGCCGGCGGCCGGGCCCGTCCGTCGCCGCCGTGCCGGGCCCGGCGCCGCCGGCGTGCGCCACGCCGCGCACCTCGCGCACCACCGCAGCACGTCACCGCCGTGCCTCACCACGGACGCACCACGCCGCGCACCACGCCAGGCCGTGCTGCCCCGGCCGTGCCACACCCCCCACTCGTACCCCCGACAGGGAGGAGCCCCATGTCCGACGACACAGCGCCCGCCCCCGCGCCCATACGCCCGGAGCAGGGCGGATCGGCGCCACCGCTCGGCGTGGGCATGGTCGGTTACGCCTTCATGGGAGCGGCCCACTCGCAGGGCTGGCGCACCGTCGGCCGGGTCTTCGACCTGCCGCTCGCTCCCGCGATGACGGCGGTGTGCGGTCGTGACCCTGAAGGCGTACGGGCGGCCGCGGGGCGGCTGGGCTGGACGGCGACGGAGACCGACTGGCGGGCGCTGATAGCCCGCAGCGACATCCAGCTCGTCGACATCTGCACTCCCGGCGAGAGCCATGCCGAGATCGCCGTCGCGGCGCTGGAGGCGGGCAAGCACGTGCTGTGCGAGAAGCCGCTCGCCAACTCGGTCGCCGAGGCGGAGCAGATGGCGTTGGCGGCACAACAGGCCCGGGCGCGCGGGCAGTTGACCATGGTGGGCTTCAACTACCGCCGTACGCCCGCGCTCGCCTTCGCCCGGCGCATGGTCGTCGACGGGCGTCTGGGCGAGCTGCGGCACGTGAGGGTGAGCTATCTGCAGGACTGGCTCGTCGATCCCTCCTTCCCGCTGGCGTGGCGGCTGCGCCGGGAGGCCGCGGGCTCCGGAGCGCTGGGCGACCTCGGCGCCCACGCCATCGACATCGCGCAGCACCTCGCGGGCTCGGCGCTGGCCGGGGTCTCGGCGCAGACGGAGACGTTCGTGACGGAGCGGCCGCTGCCCGGCGAGGCGTCCGCCGGCGCGCTCGGGCCGGTCACCGTCGACGACGCCGCCGTCTTCAACGGGCGCCTGGTGTCGGGGGCGTTGGCCTCCTTCGAAGTCAGCCGCGTCGCGGCGGGCCGTAAGAACGCGCTGCGGGTCGAGCTCAACGGCACACGCGGATCACTGGAGTTCGACCTGGAACGCCTCAACGAACTGCACTTCCACGACCACACGGACGCCGCCCAGGAGTCCGGTTTCCGCCGCATCCTCGTCACCGAGGCCGACCACCCCTATCTGGAGGCGTGGTGGCCGCCGGGGCACGGCCTGGGCTACGAGCACACCTTCGTGCACCAGGCGCGCGACCTGCTGTACGCCATCGCCACCGGCACCGACCCCGAACCGTCCTTCGCCGACGGCCTGCAGGTCCAGCGTGTGCTGGCCGCGGTCGAGGAGAGCGCGGCGAAGCACAGCGTGTACGTCAACGTCACCGCCGACTGAGGCGCCCCGCCCGGACAGATCAGGAGGCAGCGCAGATGCCCCGACAGTTCACCCTCTTCACCGGCCAGTGGGCGGACCTCCCACTGGAGGAAGTCTGCGGGCTCGCCCGCGACTTCGGCTACGACGGACTCGAACTCGCCTGCTGGGGCGACCACTTCGAAGTGGACCGCGCCCTGGCGGAGCCGGACTACGTGGACGGGCGCCGGGCCCTGCTGGAGAAGTACGGGCTGCAGTGCTGGGCGGTCTCCAACCACCTCGTGGGGCAGGCCGTCTGCGACAGTCCCATCGACGAGCGGCACCAGGGCATCCTGCCCGCCCGCATCTGGGGCGACGGCGACCCCGAGGGCGTACGGCAGCGCGCCGCCGCGGAGTTGAAGGACACGGCGCGGGCGGCGGCGGCGCTGGGCGTGCGTACCGTGGTCGGGTTCACGGGCTCCTCGATCTGGCATCTGGTGGCGATGTTCCCGCCGGTGCCGCCGCACATGGTCGAGCGCGGTTACGAGGACTTCGCGGAGCGATGGCACCCGATCCTCGACGTCTTCGACGCGGAGGGCGTGCGCTTCGCACACGAGGTGCACCCCAGCGAGATCGCGTACGACTACTGGACGACGCACCGCGCGCTGGAAGCCATCGGCCACCGCCCGGCGTTCGGGCTCAACTTCGATCCCAGCCACTTCGTGTGGCAGGACCTGGATCCGGCGGGGTTCCTCTACGACTACCGGGAGCGCATCTACCACGTCGACTGCAAGGAGGCCCGCACGCGTCTCGACGGGCGCAACGGCCGGCTGGGCTCCCACCTGCCGTGGGGCGACCCGCGGCGCGGCTGGGACTTCGTCTCCGCGGGGCACGGCGACGTGGCCTGGGAGGATGTGTTCCGCATGCTGCACTCCATCGGCTACGACGGGCCCGTCTCGGTGGAGTGGGAGGACGCGGGCATGGACCGGCTCGCGGGGGCGCCGGAGGCGCTGCGCCGGCTCAAGGCGTACGACTACGACCCACCCACGTCGTCCTTCGACGCGGCGTTCTCCAGCTGAGCGGCGCCGGGCTCCGGCGAGCCGCCGCGCCCGCCGTGCAAGCCGCGGCGCCCCCGGCCATGTGAGCTGCGGCGCCCGGCAGTTGAGCCGCGCGTCCTCCACCTGAGCCGCCGCGCCCCGGGCAACCCGCCTGCCTGGGGCGCGGTGCTGTGCGGGGCCGGGGTCGGCCGATGTGCGGATCCGGGCCGACGGGGCCGGGTGGCCGGGACGGAACCTGTTGCCGGGTGTTTTGTGTCCCTTACGGTTGGAACCGCAGATCTGGCCGGGGGGTTGTCATGCTGACGGAGGACTTCGAGGACGTCGAGGCGGCACGGGAGCATGTGCACGCCGAATTGGGGGAGTTCCGCAGGTCGCTGGTGCTGGTGCCGATCCGGGACGGCGGGATTCTTGCCGGGGATCAGGGTGGCCTGCGGTGGATCTACGCGTTCACCGACACGGACACACTGACGGCGTTTGCGCAGGCTCGGGGCGAGGGCGGGGAGTGGGAGTTCCGGCGTGTCTACGGGGCCCGGCTGCTGGATGAGACCTTGGCGGAGGTCGGAGTCCCGTGCGGGATCGCGGTCGATGTCGGCAGTGAGGGGGCGTTCCTGTTGCCGCCGGCGAAGGGGATCGTGCCCGATGAGGTAGCCGTGGACGAGGAGTCGGATGGGGCGGCGCCGTGAGCGGTGGCTACAAATTCGATCCGGCGGCGGCGAAGCAGGTCGAGCAGGGCTTGAAGGCGGCGACGGCGGAGCTGGAGGAGACGGGCTACTTCTCGATCACCGCCCAGCAGGGGCACGGGTTCCAGTTCCTGTCGATGTCAGGCATGGAGATGGGCAGCGGTGAACTGGCTGATGTGTTCGGGCAGTTCTGCGGCCGGTGGGGGCTGGCGGTGCACGGGAAGATGCAGGACCTGAACGACATCGCGGAGAGACTCGGGCTGTCTGCGGGGCTGTACCACGAGCAGGAGCAGTACGTGAACGACACCCTCAAGGAGGTCGTCGTCACGGCTGGCTCCTACAACCCGCAGCAGGGTGTCGCGGAGGGGGAGAAGGCGGGGGAGAAGTCCTGGGGCGAGGTGTGGGACGGGGTGAAGCCTCGGGTACCGGAGGCGGATTCGTCGATGCCGGACTGGGGCGAGATGGGAGATCAGTGGGGGCAGGTCGGGGACGACTTCCAGAGCTCCCCGTGGCAGGACGTGGCGGGTCCGGACCGGTGGGACGACTCGGACTATCAGTGGGACGGGCCACCGCCTGAGCAGGAACAGGGCAGCCCGGGCAACGACAGGGGCAACGGGGGGAACTGACCGATGGGGCTGGGGGACGCGTTCAACGACGCGGTCGGTGCGGTGAAGCAGGGCGCCGAGGTCGTCGGCGACGGGGTCGAGTGGGCGGGCGGCAAGGCCGCTGACGGTCTCGACAGCGTAGGCCTGGAGGGCGCGGCCGAGGGCGTACGGGACGCTGGCGAGTGGACGGCGGACAAGCTCGGTGCCGACGTGGCCGAACGCCAGCTCGGTGAGACGGAGGACCCGAAGGAGATCATCCACGGCGACGTGGAGAAGCTGACCGAACGGGCCGAGCATCTGCGGGACTTCTTCAAGGCCTTCGACAAGCTCGGCTCCGGGCTGAAGCGCCTCGACGTGCACGGCTGGGAAGGCGAGGCTGGCGAGGCGTTCCGGGCCGAGTTCGAGCCGCAGCCGAAGTTCTGGATCCAGGCTGCGGACGCCTGCGAAGCGGCGGCGAAGCAGATGGTCGAGTACGCGTCCACGGTGCAATGGGCGCAGGGCGAGGCCAAGGAGGCCATCGCCCTGTACAAGAAGTCGAAGGCGGCTTCGGCCAAGGCGGTGGGCGACTACAACGCGAAGGCCGACGAGTGGAACCGCAAGAACGAGTCCGGAGGCGACCCGGGTCCGAAGCCGCCGCCCTTCGAGGACCCGGGCAAGGCCGGGCTGGAGCGGGCCCAGTACATGGTCGGTGAGGCCCGGAAGCAGCGCGACGATGCCGCGCGGCGCTCGAAGGACGCGGTGAAGGGGCTGGTGGACCAGGCCCCGGAGGTGCCCGGCGGCTGGGAGCTGCTCAAGTCGGCCGGCCGGGACATGGCCGAGGGCATGGCGTTGAACAGCATGCACCTCACTGGCGGTTTGCTGAAGGGCCTGGGCGAGACGGTCGGCCTGGTGCGGATGCTGAACCCGACCGACCCGTACAACATGACCCACCCGGGCCAGTACCTGCAGAACATGAACGGCGTCGTCACCGGCCTGGCCTCCACCGTCGCCCATCCCGAACGGCTCGTCGGCATCGTCAAGAACCAGAACTGGCGCGACCCCGCCGAGGCCATCGGGAAGATCGCCGTCGACCTCATCGGCGGCAAGGGCTCGGGCGGCATCGTCAAGGGCGGACTCAAGGGTGGCCTGAAAGCCGGGGGCAAGGAGGCCATCGAGCAGGGTGCGAAGGAAGGCGCCCGGAAGTCGGTTAAGGAACGCCTCGGAGACCTCGGGCGGGACCTGAACTGCAAGGTCCTGCGCAACGAGCCCGTCGACATTGCCACCGGGCGGATGGTGCTGCCGCAGACCGACGGGATGCTGCCGGGCACGTTCCCGATGGAGTTCACCCGTACCTTCGAGTCGGCGTACCGCAACGGCGGCTGGTTCGGGCCGGCTTGGGCCTCCACCATCGACGAACGTCTGGAGGTCGACGCCGAAGGTGTCGTGCACGTAGCCGCCGACGGCAGCGTCCGCGCCTACCCCCATCCGGCACCCGGCCTGCCCGTCACCCCGGTCAAGGGTGTCCCCTGGCCACTGGAGCGGCACCCGGACGGCTCCTACGTTTTGTACGACCCGGTCGACCGGATCACCCGCACCTTCGAAGCGCCCGCCGGTGTGGCGCCGGGCGGTGATGGCGTCGCCAAGCTCGCCTCGATATCCGACGTGCAGGGAAACTGGATCTCTGTCGAGTGGGAGCTGGGGCAGCCCCACTCGATGACCCACTCCGGCGGCTACGAGCTGCAGTTCATCTGCGACGCAGGCCGCGTCGCGGCCCTGGCGCTGAGCACGCCGGAGGGCCCGGTACGGCTGCGCGCGTACGGCTACAACGACTGCGGCTTCCTCACTTCCGTCGCCGACTCCGAGGACCGTGCCACCCGGTACGACGTGGACGAGCGCGGCCGCATCACCAAGTGGACCGACAGCAACGACCGCTCGTTCTCGTACACGTACGACGACGAGGACCGCTGCGTCCACCACGCAGGCGAAGCCGGGCACCTCGCGGCCCGTTTCGAGTTCGGACTGGACAGCGACCAGCCGGGGTGCACGACGACCCGGGTCACCGACTCCCTCGGCCACGCCTCCCTGTTCACAGTCGACGCCCAGCTGCGGATCACCGCGGAGACCGACCGCGCCGGTCGTACCACCCGCACCACGTACGACGATCAGCACCGGCCGCTGACGGTCACTGATCCTCTCGGCGCGACGTTCACCTACGGCTACGATGATTTCGGCCGCATCCTCGGGGTTGAGCAGCCAGACGGCAACTTCGCGTGGGTGGCATACGACGATGAGGGGAACGCTGTCGAACTGCGTGACCCGGACGGTGCCATCACACGGCGGTCGTACGACGAGGCAGGCCGGCTTGTCGGCACCGTCCGTCCTGACGGCACCGTTACTGCCCTCTCGTATAACAGCGGTGGCCGGCTGGCGTCGGTCACGGATCCGCTCGGCCAGGTCACTCGTATCGAGAGCAACTCCGCCGGCCTGCCGGTGCGAGTCACGGAACCGCATGGCGCGGTCACTGCTTACGTGCGCGACGCCTTCGGTCGTCCCACCGTGGTCACCGATCCGCTTGGCAACACCACGCAGTTGACTTGGACGGCTGAGGGCAAGCTCGCTAGCCGCACGCGCCCGGACAGCACGGTGGAAGCCTGGGAGTGGGACGGCGAAGGGAACCTCCTGCGCCACACCGATCAGGTAGGCGGCGTCACCGAGCACGAGTACACGCACTTCGACCTACTGGCAGCCCGCACCGACCCGGACGGCACGCGGCACGTCTTCGCGTATGACACCGAGTTGCGGTTGCGGCAGGTCACCAGCCCGCAGGGTCTGACCTGGGAGTACGAGTACGACCCCACCGGCCTGGTCGTCCGCGAGACCGACTTCGACGGCCGCTACCTGTACTACTGGCACGACGACGCGGGCGGGTTGAGTATGCGATCCAACATGCTGGGACAGTCCGTCAGTTACAAGCGTGACGAACTCGGTCGCATCACCAGCAAGAACGTCGACGGCGACGAGACGCTGTACACCTATGACCCGGCCGGGCGGCTGCTCTCCGCCGTCACGTTGGACTCCGAGCTCGTGCTCCAGCGCGACCGTATGGGCCGCCTCCGCACGGAGATGTACAGGGGACGGGTCCTTGCCTTCGACCGCGACTCGCTGGGGCGCCCCGTGCGCCGGACGACTCCTGTCGGCGCCGTCACGGCGTATGCCTACGACCCGGCCGGCAACAGGGTCGGCGTCGACCTCGACGGTCACGCCATGGATTCCGCCTACGACGCCGCGGGGCGTGAAATCAGCAGAAGCGTCGATGCTGCTCTGAACTGCGTGAACGAATGGGATCCCACTGGTCGGCTCCTCAACCAGACGGTCACCGCCGACGGCATGATCGGCGGCCTGCGCATGCCGGACAAGGGCAGCCAGGTGGTGCAGCAGCGCAGTTACGAATACCGCGCCGACGGTCACCTCACCACCCTTACCGATCGCCTCAACGGCGCCCGCCGCTTCCGCCTCGACCGTGTCGGCCGCATCACCCAGGTCACCGGACAGAACTGGACCGAGACCTACGCGTACGACGCAGCGGGCAACCTCACCCAGGCTGCCTGGCCTGCCTCCCACGGTGAGTCCGCTACCGGTGCACGCGAGTTCCGCGGTCTGCATGTGACGAAGGCGGGCCGTTGGACCTACGTCTACGACGAAGCCGGTCGAGTTGTCGAGCGCCGCAAGACCCGCCTCTCCCGCAGGCCCGACGTCTGGCGCTACACCTGGGACGCCGAGGACCGGTTGACCGAGTGCGTGACACCCGACGGCACGGTCTGGACCTACAACTACGACCCTTTCGGGCGCCGTACTGCCAAGCAGAGACTCGACGTCGATGGCCAGGTGGTCGAGGAGACAGTGTTCACCTGGGATGGCACGCAGGTGATCGAGCAGACCACGACCGGTGTCGACGAGCGGCCGATCGCGCTGACTTGGGAATACGAGGGACTCGCGCCTGTTGCCCAGGCGGAGCGGGTACTCGCCCTCGATTCCCAACAGACCATCGACGCCCGCTTCTTCGCCATCATCACCGACTTGGCCGGTTCACCAACAGAACTGGTAGCCCCTGATGGGCAATTGACTTGGCGAACCCGCAGCACCGTGTGGGGCACAACCGCCGTGACCCGCGATGCCACCGCCCACACTCCATTGCGCCACGCGGGCCAGTATTCCGACCCCGAAACCGGCCTTCACTACAACCTGAACCGTCACTACGATCCGGCGGTTGCCCGCTACGTCAGTCCCGACCCGCTCGGATTGGACGGCGGCACGAATCCGTTGGCTTGGGTTGACAATCCCTACCGGTGGCGCGACCCGCTCGGACTGAAATGTGAGGATCTGAAGTTCGAGCCTTCCCCCAAGCATGGGCGGGACCAGCGCGGGAGTGCGGCACCTGAGCCGACGAATCCTCAGGAGTCGCTTGAGAAGTCCATCGTGTTCAACCCCAACACGACCCGCCGCGTAGCCGCCAACCCTGAGACAGGGGAGTTCTCGGTGTTCGACGAGACTCACAATGGCACAGGGATCTACCATGGCCATGCGCGAAGCTGGGACGAGTTGAGTCCGCAGATGCAGGCAGCGCTACGGAGGGCCGGCATGGTCAACAAGAAGGGGAAGATCCAGCCCTGGGAGGAATAGTCGGCATGTTGACCATGGAAGGGAAGGGGGGTCTTAGCCGTGCACTACGAGTCACCGGGGCCGATCACGCCTGAGGAGGCCGAGGACGTCTTTCTGCACGGACAGCCCGAGGACGTGAGCAGAGCGCTCGTGTCTTCGGCGTTGAGTGGTGAGAACCGCGAGTGGCTGGAGCAGTGGATCATTCGGTTGTCCCGGCATCAGGATCCTGCGGTAAGAAGCACGTCTGCGGTCAGTTTGGGGCATCTTGCACGACTCCACGGAGAGGTGTCACGTGAAGCCGTGAAGTCCGTGTCTGATCTTCGTCAGGATGCTCTTACAGTAGGCGCCGCGGAAAACGCGCTCGAGGACATCGAGATCTTTTGCAGGACTTGAAATCTCGGATGATGGCCTCCAGACCGGCTTCTGTTCTCGTGAACTACCAGAACTTCAATGCAGACGATCTGCCAGGGAGCCTCCTCGCCGACTACCTTGTCAATGTCGAAGCGGACTTCGAGGTTGCCGAGGGTGTCAATGTCGTCTATTCCGAGCCGGCATTTCCGGTAGCGGAGTTGGCGCGTGAACTGATCCAGTGGATATCCGTCTCTGAACGGGAAGCAGAGGACTTCTGCTTTGCTTCGCTCTCGTTCGAGGACCCGGGGGCGGTAAGGATTCTGCGTGGTCCGGAAGGTTGGCTTGTTGGTTCTGCCCTCACGCCCGAGAAGGTGAGTTCGCCACAGCCATGGCGGGATCTCACCGAGGCGATAGTCGAGTTCATAGGACGCGTGCAGGGAGACCTGGAGCGAGTGGGAATCGACGCCGACTTCGTCTTGGGGTCCCAGGCTTGAAGCTGGCGTACGGTGTCGAGGCCCCAGGCGCCCCGCACGGCGGCTCGGTCTTCATCCCAAGCAAGGGAAGACCTAATTGACGAGCCGGAGCAGTAAGTGATCAAGGTGCAGACTGTCCAAGGCAGCGTGGAGCTCGACGAGGAAGCCCGATCCCTGCTCCGGGCCGTTCTCCGCGAGATCAACCAGGCCTCGTATCTCCTCGAGGAAGATGCGGCCTGGACCGGGTTTCCCGAGCTCTTGTGAGCCGTGCGCACCGAGCGGATGTCCCCTGATACCCGGGTCGAGATCCGGACGGAGCAGATGCGGCGGATCGACGAGCTGGCTGTCCGGACCGGTGAACACCTGGGTGCCGACGAGTTTCGCACCCGGACGGGACGGCCCCTCCAACAGGCGCAAGAACTGCTGCACGACTGCTGCGCCCCCGGCAACCCGGGGGCGCGGTGCGGGTGCCGGGATGGGACGCGTCGCGCGGGGGGAGTCAGATAGTCTATTTAGACTGCTAGAGTTCCACTATGCCTGGTCGTGTTCTTGATAACCCGCTCGTCCTCGCTGTCCTCGGTCTTCTGCTGGAGAGGAGCTCTCACCCGCATCAGATGCTCTCCGAGCTGCGGCAACGGAGCGACAACCACGCGGCCGTGATCACGCGCGGCACGCTCTACAACATCGTTGCCGCCCTGGCCGAAGCGGGATGGGTGGCTTCGCAGGGCCGACAGCGTTCGGGAAACCGTCCGGAGAGGACTGTGTACGCCCTCACGGCAGAGGGCCGCGAGGAGCTCGTACGACGGCTGGACTCCCGAATCCGCGACCCGCAGCGGGAGTTCTCGCAGTTCCTGGGGGCTGTCACCTATCTCGGCGCTCTCGGGCCGGGCGGCGCGGAAGAGGCCCTGACCGAGCGCGCCCGACGCCTCCGGGACCGCACGGCTGCCGATGAGGAGCGCCTCGCGGCGGCATTGTCGGCCGGCGTACCCCGCCTGCACGTCATCGAGGCCGAATACGCGCTCTGCCTCGCTCACGCGGAGATGTCCTGGATCGGCTCCTTGCTCGACGACATCCGCACCGGCTCGCTGACGTGGCCGCCCGATGCGGAGCCGGCTCCGGCGCCCGCCGGGTCCTGAACCGAGAGGAACCGAACACGTGACACTGAGAACGCACGACGGCCTGCTCTTCGGGATCTACCCGGGCGGGGTCGCCGGTGATGACGCCGGGGGCCTGGCCGGTGGCCCGCCGGATGAGCCGTCCTCCGTGTCGAACGCGCTCGACCAGCTTCAGGGGCCGACAGGTCGCCCATTTCTCGTGCGGGCCTACATCGGCTTCGACGAAACGACCCGCCTGGGCGAGCCGCACGTGACCGCGACGCCGGCCGACGCGGCCCAGTACGCCGTGCGGGGGCGCCGCCTGGACCTGGTGACGCAGTATCAGTCCGTCGCCGCAGATGTCGACGGCTACTGCGACTTCTTGCGCGAGTTGGTCGATCAGTACGGCGCGGTCACGAGAACATTGCAAGTGACCGAGGAACCGAACGTCACATCGAACCCCGTGCTGGACGGCTATTATCCGGCGGTCCACGAGGCGGTCATCCGTGGAGTGTCCGCAGCCAAGGTGCAAGCACACGAATCCGGGAACAGACACCTGCGGGTTGGTTTCAACACAACTCCCCTCTTCGGGCCGGCCGCATCCTTCGTCGCCGACCTGACCGACCGAGGAGGGAAACGCTTTGTCGCCGACCTGGACTACGTGGGTCTGGACTTCTTTCCCGACGTCTTCCAGTCCATTGCCGCGGCCGAACTCCCGCGGGCGGTCGAGGGATTGCTGAGCCATCACCGTGACTCGGTGCTTACGCCCGCTGGCCTGGGCCATCTGCCACTGCACATCACCGAGCACGGCTGGCCCACCGGACCGGAGCGGTCGCAACAGCGGCAGGCTGACGTCGTCGAGACCGTGGTTCGCGTCATCGGGACCCAAGCGAAGCGGCTCGGACTGAGCGGTTACACGCACTTCGCGCTACGGGACGCCGACAGCGCGAACCCGGGACTGTTCCACCAATTCGGGCTCACCACCGATGACTACGTTCCCAAGCCGGCCTTCGAGACCATGAGAAAGCTCGTCGAAGAGCTCAGCGCCTGACGGGGACGACGCTCAAGAGGCGCTGCTGGCCCGCCCGGTCATCCTCTGCCGGTTGTGGCCGAGCCGCTCGTCAGCGCCCGGAGGCGTACGAGACGAAGCGAGCCCAAGCGGCGGGGGAGAGGGCGAGCTGCCATGACGTCCGTCATCTCCGGCCGCCCCCTTGCGCTTTCGTTTGCTCGCGACACTCCGATCTCACGCATGATTACGGAGGGCGATATTCGCTGTCCACTACTCGACCCGTACACCGCTGCTGTGTACGGGCGTTGAGAACAGGAGCCGTGAAACTGCCTGATTTCAATCGGCATTTCACGAACTCTGAGCAGTGTTTACGTGTTCTTGACAAAGGCTCTGGTCGGCGCCACCCTCATGCCTCGGCAGCCCGGCGCACCGACTGAGGAAGGCAACGACCCCCCATGAGTTCACGTTCTGCCAGAGTGCTGGTCACCGTTCTGACGAGTGCGGGCCTGATGCTCGGCGCCACCGCCGCCGTGCCCGCGATCGCGGGCGCCGCCCCGGCCGCAGCCGTCGACACCAGCGCCGCCGACGCCTGCTTCACCTGGAGCGAGGAGCTCAGCGAAGGCGCGTCCGGTGACGCCGTGCGGCAGCTCCAGATCCGTGTCTCCGGATACCCCGGTACCGGCGAACAGATCGCCGCCGACGGCGAGTTCGGCCCGGCCACCAAGGCCGCGGTGCAGCGCTTCCAGGCCGCGTACGGCCTCACCGAGAACGGTGTGGCGAACGAGCAGACCTTCAACAAGATCTACGAGTTGCAGGACGACGACTGCACCCCGGCCAACTTCGCCTACGACGAACTGAACAACTGCAACGCCGACTGGTCGGGCGGCAAGGTCGATGCGGCCACCGCCAAGTCCAACGCCCTCGTGACCATGTGGAAGCTGCAGGCCATGCGGCACGCCATGGGTGACAAGCCGATCGACGTCAACGGCGGCTTCCGCAGTGTCGCCTGCAACGACTCGGTGGGCGGCGCGGCCAACAGCCGTCACCTGTACGGCCACGCGGCCGACCTCGGCGCGGGCTCGCAGGGCTTCTGCGCCCTGGCCCAGGCGGCCCGTAACCACGGCTTCAGCGAGATACTCGGCCCGGGCTTCGAAGGGCACGACGACCACACCCATCTCGCGGGCGGCGAGGGCCAGTTCTGGTCGGCGCCCGACTGCGGTATCTGAGCCGCGAGTTCGCGCTCTTCGCTGCAACGCCCGCCCCGGTGCCTTTCGGCCCGGGGCGGGCGTCTGCGCATTGCGGCAAGTCACCCTGTCGAGGGCAGGGGCTCTGCACACACACTTTGTCCACATCGTGGATGAAGCCAACTTACCCTTTGTCAAAGGGGTTTCCGTATCGGACGAAGATGGCTACCGTCCTTGTGGTGTACCGGACATGAGTCGTCATGAGTAGCTTTCCCCCTCGTTCCTCACCCGTACGAACCGTTACACCCACACTCCGGCCTCCCGACCGGCCCGCCCGGCCCGCGAGGCCCCGTTCCGGCGCGACGGCGCGCGCCTGTGCCAGCTCAAGCGGTCAACGACACCCACGTCACCAACCGTTCTCCCTCTCAGGAGGAGTCGCGTGCACAGGATCACCCGTTCCTCATCCCTGCCCTCCGGACCAATCAGACACCCACGACAGCGCCTGTCGCCGCGCCGGCTGCGGCGGATGCGCGCCGCGTTCCGTTCCCGTATCGCCGTCGTCGTCTCCTGCGTGCTGGTTGCCGGCGTACTCACGCTGGGCGCCTCCCCGGCCTCGCAGGCCGCTGAAAAGGCACCGGGCGCGGACGACGCCCCGGCCGCGGCGGACTTCCAGCAGGTCACCCTCGCCAAGGGAGAGCCGGAGACCGGTGAGCCGATGACGCTCGCCGTGCTGCCCGACAGTTCGGTGCTGCACACCTCGCGCGACGGCACGGTGCGGCTGACCGACCAGGGCGGCGCAACGAAGGTCGCCGGCGAGATCCCCGTCTACAGCCACGACGAGGAAGGCCTCCAAGGCGTCGGCGTGGACCCGGACTTCGCCGACAACCGGTTCGTCTATCTCTATTACGCACCGCCCATGAACACCCCCGAGGGCGACGCCCCCGAGACGGGCAACCCGGACGACTTCAAGCCGTTCGAGGGCGTCAACCGGCTCTCCCGGTTCGTGCTCTCCGAGGACGGCACCCTCGACATGGACAGTGAGAAGAAGGTCCTCGAAGTCCCCGCCAGCCGCGGACTGTGCTGCCACGTCGGCGGCGACATCGCCTTCGACGCGGACGGGAACCTGCTGCTGTCCACCGGGGACGACACCAACCCGTTCCAGTCGGACGGCTACACGCCGATCGACGAACGCGCCGACCGCAACCCGGCGTTCGACGCGCAGCGCAGCTCCGGCAACACCGACGACCTGCGCGGCAAGATCCTCCGTGTCAAGGTCAAGGACGACGCCACCTACGACATTCCCGAGGGCAACCTCTTCGAGCCGGGCACCGAGAAGACCCGTCCGGAGATCTACGCGATGGGCTTCCGCAACCCGTTCCGCATGACCGTCGACAAGCCCACGGGCATCGTCTACGTCGGCGACTACGGACCCGACGCCGGCGCAGCCGACCCGGCGCGCGGCCCCGCGGGCCAGGTGGAGTTCGCGCGCGTCACCGAGGCGGGCAACTACGGATGGCCGTACTGCACCGGCAACAACGACGCCTACACCGACTACGCCTTCGGCAGCGGGGAGTCCGGTGAGAAGTTCGACTGCGCCGCCCCGAAGAACGAGTCGCCCAACAACACCGGCCTGACCGAGCTGCCGCCCGCGAAGGCCGCCTGGATCCCCTACGACGGCGCGTCCGTGCCCGAGTTCGGAGACGGCTCCGAATCGCCCATGGGCGGTCCCGTCTACCGGTACGACGAAGACCTCGACTCGGAGGTGAAGTTCCCGAAGGAGTACGACGGCGACTTCTTCGCCGGAGAGTTCGGCCGCCGCTGGATCAAGCGGATCGAGCAGGACACGGGCGGCGGCGTCACCTCCATCAACTCCTTCCCCTGGAGCGGCACTCAGGTGATGGACATGGAGTTCGGCCCGGACGGTGCGCTGTACGTGCTCGACTACGGCACCGGCTTCTTCAACGGCGACGAGAACTCGGCGGTCTACCGCATCGAGAACGCCACCGGCGGCCACAGCCCCATCGCCGAGGCCAAGTCGGACAGGACCAGTGGGCAGGCGCCGCTGGAGGTCGCGTTCTCCTCCGAGGGCAGCAGTGACGCCGACGGCGAAGAGCTCAGCTACAGCTGGGACTTCGGTGACGGCGCCACCTCCGCCGAGGCGAACCCGACGCACACCTACACGGAGAACGGCACGTACTCCGCCACCGTCACCGCCACCGACCCCGGCGGCCGCACCGGGAGCGCGAGCGTGATCGTCACCGTGGGGAACACGGCACCGACGGTGGAGCTCCAAGTGCCCGCCGACGGAACGCCGTTCAGCTTCGGGGACGAGGTGCCCTTCGAGGTGAAGGTGACCGACCCGGAGGACGGTGAGATCGACTGCTCCAAGGTGGAGGTCAGTTACGTCCTCGGGCACGACAGCCACGGTCACCCGATCACCTCGGCGAAGGGCTGCTCCGGCACCCTGGAGACGCCCGCTGACGGCGAACACGACCCGAACGCGGACATCTTCGGAGTCTTCGACGCCGAGTACACGGACAACGGAGGCGGCGGACAGGACCCGCTGACCAGCCACGACCAGAGCATCCTCCAGCCCGAGCACCGGCAGGCCGAGCACTTCACCACCTCGGCCGACGGCGTGACCGTCGCCGACGCCGAAGGCGCCGAGGGCGGCCGTGCCGTGACGGGTGCGGACGACGGTCAGTGGATCGCCTTCGACCCGTACGTCACCGAGGACGTCACCGAGCTGTCCGCACGCATCAAGGGCGGCACCGCCGGAGGCGCCATCGAGGTACGGGCGGGAGCACCCGACGGCGCCCTGCTCGGCACCGCCGAGGGCGGCACCGGGGACGGCTGGCGCGACGTGAGCACCGCCGTCGAGAACGCGCCGCAGGGGACGGGGAAGCTCTTCCTGGTCTTCAAGGGCGGTGGCAGCGACCTGTTCGACGTGGACAGCTTCAAGGTCACCACGGGCTGAGAGGAGGCGAGAACGTGCGGAACAAGAGACGGACACACAGGTCACGCATCGTGCGGCTGGCACTGGCCGCGTCCTCGGCGCTGCTGCTGAGCGCCGCGGCGGTGCCCGCGGACCCGGCGCCGCAGCCGGACGGACCGGTCGGAATGGATGAAGGCGAATCCGTGCTGGTCTTCTCCAAGACCGCCGGCTTCCGGCACGACTCCATCCCCGACGGCATCGAGGCACTGCAACAGCTGGGAGCCGAGGGCGGATTCACGGTGGAGGCCACGGAGGACGCCGGCGTCTTCACACCGGAACGTCTCGCCGCGTACGACGCCGTGGTCTTCCTCTCCACGACCGGCGACGTGCTCGACGGGACACAGCAGGCCGCCTTCGAGGACTACATCGAGGAGGGAGGCGGCTACGTCGGCATCCATGCCGCTGCCGACACGGAGTACGAATGGCCGTGGTACGGCGGGCTCGTGGGCGCCTGGTTCGACTCGCACCCGCTGATCCAGCCCGCGACTGTCGAGGTCGAGGACCGTGCGCACCCGGCGACCGCCCATCTGGGCACGGCCTGGGAGCGCACGGACGAGTGGTACAACTACCGCACCAACCCGCGCGAGGACGTCCATGTCCTGGCGGCCCTCGACGAAGGCTCGTACGCGGGCGGCAACATGGGCGACGACCACCCCATCGCCTGGTGCCAGGAGTACGAGGGCGGCAGGTCCTTCTACACCGGCGGCGGACACACCAAGGAGTCCTACGCGGACGACGCCTTCCGTGCGCATCTGCTCGGCGGCGTGCGGTGGGCGACGGGCGCCGCGCAGGCCGACTGCCGTCCGGAGAACGGCTACACGTCCCTCTACGGCGGCGGAACCGGGCTGGAGCAGTGGAGTCAGGCCGGGCCGGGCCACTTCGAGGAGAGCGACGACGGCGCGCTCAACACCGTCGGCGGCATGGGCCTGTTGTGGCACCGGACCGAGCAACAGGGCGGCTATTCACTGAAGTTCGACTGGAAGATGGCCGGGGACGACAACTCCGGCGTATTCGTGGGATTCCCGGCCTCCGACGACCCGTGGTCCGCCGTCGAGGCCGGCTACGAGATCCAGATCGACGCGAGCGACGTGCCGGAGAAGACGACCGGCTCCGTCTACGGATTCCAGTCGGCCGACCTGGAGGCCCGCGACGCGGCACTCAACCCGCCGGGGGAGTGGAACACCTACGAGATCCGCGTCGAGGGTGAACGGCTCCAGATCTGGCTCAACGGCACCCGTGTCAACGACTTCACCAACACCGATCCCGCGCGCAGTCTCACCGACGGCCACATCGGCCTGCAGAACCACGGTGACGGCGACGACGTGGCATTCCGCGACATCAGGCTGCGCGAACTGGCGCCCGGCGCGCCCGCGGCGCCCGCCGCGGTCGGCGGCGGCAGGGCGGCGGCACCGGAGGGAGGCGGGCACTGAGCCGGGCCGCACCGTCGCACGGGCAGCGGCCACCGGGCCGCGCTCCGTGCCGGCGGCGAGGGCCGTGAAAGCGACGAACCGCCTCAACTGCCGTCCGGCACACGCCGGATGACGAGCCGCAGCCAGCGGCCCGTCCGCACGGTGTCCACCGGTCCGAGGGGGGGCCGCGGACGCCGTACGGGCGGCGGGCGAGGAGAACGCCGACTCCTCCCCGCCGCCCCGGGCGTCACCGGCTCGGCGGCCTCACGTGCGTACGTACGCCCCGTGCGGCACCGCGCACGGCATGGCACGGCCACGGCCACGGCCACGGCCACGGCGCCGCGCGATTCCCGTTCCGCACAAGGCCGTTCGGCAGCACACACCCCCTCGCCGCGCCACCGTCCCACCCGTACACCCCCTCACAGCGGAGGCAGGCAGTGACCGAAGACCACCCGAACCAGCCGACCGCCGTCCCGGACGCCGCCCGTACCGGCGTCTGGCTCATCGGAGCACGCGGCTCCGTCGCCACCACCGCGATCGCCGGCTGCGCCGCGGTCGCCTCCGGAATGCACCCGCCCACCGGCATGGTCACCGAGACCGCGGCCTTCGCCGGATGCGGCCTGCCAGCGCTGGGGCAGCTGGTGTTCGGCGGTCACGACACGGCGTCCTGCCCGCTGCCCAAACGCGCCGAGCAGCTCGTCACCGGCGGTGTACTCCCGCACGGTCTGCCCGCGGCCGTGCACGCCGAACTCGCCGCGGCCGACGCGTACATACGGCCTGGGGGTCCCCCCAGGCCCCTCAGGGCCGAGGGGGAGGGCCGCCCTCCCGGGAGTCCCCTCAGGCCCTCCGGGGCCGAGGGTGACGACCCGCGCGGCGAGGACGAACTGATCGACTCCTTCGCCGCCGACCTGAAGGACTTCACCCGCGACAACGCGCTCACCCGTACGGTCGTCGTCAACGTCGCCTCCACGGAAGGCGCCCCCGGCGACGGGGACACCACGCTTCCGCCCAGCTCCCGCTACGCGGCCGCCGCTCTGCGCGCCGGCTGCCCGTACGTGAACTTCACCCCGTCCACGGGGCTGCACCACCCCGCCCTGCATGAGGCAGCCCGGCGCTCCGGGCTTCCGCATGCGGGCCGTGACGGCAAGACGGGCCAGACGCTGCTGCGTTCCGTGCTCGCCCCGATGTTCGCGCAGCGTGCGCTGCCTGTACGCGCGTGGTCGGGCACCAATCTGCTCGGCGGGGGCGACGGCGCGGCGCTCGCCGAGCCCGGCGCCGCCGCCGCGAAGAACGCCGGCAAGGAGCGTGTGCTGGCCGACAACCTCGGCCGACTGCCCGAGGGACAGCTGCACATCGACGACGTACCGGCGCTCGGCGACTGGAAGACGGCCTGGGATCACGTCGCCTTCGACGGCTTCCTCGGCTCACGCATGATCCTCCAGACGGTCTGGCAAGGCTGCGACTCGGCACTGGCGGCACCCCTCGTGCTCGACCTCGCCCGCATCGTCGCCCGCGCCCACGAGGCCGGAGCCGCGGGCGCGGTGGAAGGACTGGGCTTCTACTTCAAGGACCCCGACACCGGCCCGGCCGACCTGCCGGGCCAATGGCGCGAGCTGACGGACCTCGCCGGGCGTCTGCGGGCGGCTGCATGAAGGGCCCCGAGGTGACGCGCGGATCCGCGGGCTCCGCTGGCGCGGTCCCCGCTGGCGCTGGCGCTGGCACGGGCGCGGGCACCGGTTCCGGTGCCGGGGGTGCCGGTTCCGCTGGCGCGGGTGCGGGTGCTTCTGAGTACCCAAGTGGTGCTGCGGCCGCAGGTGTTGGCTCCGTGGGCGCTGGCGCGGGTGCGGGCGTCGCCGAGGGCGTCGGCCCCGCTGCCGCCGACGCAGGTTCCGGCGCTGGGGGTGCGGGTTCCGGTCTCTCGGGTGCCGGTGCCGTTCCCGCTGGCGGCGGGGCTGGTTCCGGCGCCGTGGGCTCCGTGGGCGCTGGCGCGGGTTCCGCGGGTGTGGGGGCTGGTTCCGGTGCCTCTGTCGCCGCGGGTGCCCGCCGCGCTGCCGCGCACGCGGCCGAGAGTGCTGGTTCCGCCGCTTCGGGCGCTGGCACCGCTGGCGCGGGTGCGGGTGCTTCTGAGCACCCAAGTGGTGCTGCGGCCGCAGGTGTTGGCTCCGTGGGCGCTGGCGTCGCCGAGGGCGTCGGCCCCGCTGCCGCCGACGCAGGTTCCGGCGCTGGGGGTGCGGGTTCCGCTCTCTCCGGCGCGGGTGCCGGTGGCGGGCGTACCGCGGGGAGTGCCGTTGGCGCATGGGCCGAACTGCTGCGTGTGTCGGCCCTGTTCACCGTGCCCGGTGACGCCGTGGCCGGTGCCGCGGCGTCCGGGCACCGTCCGAACCGGCGCACCGCGCTGGCGGCCGCGTCGTCGCTGTGCCTGTACGAGGCGGGCATGGCCCTCAACGACTACTCCGACCGGCACATCGACGCCGTCGAACGCCCCGGCCGGCCACTTCCGTCCGGCCGCATCGCACCCGCCCACGCGCTGGCGGCGTCCGCCGTACTGACGGGCGCGGGCCTCGGACTGGCCGCGGCGGCGGGTCGCGAGGCGCTGCTGACGGCCGCGGTGCTCGCAGGCACGGTCTGGGCCTACGACCTGGGGCTCAAGCACACCCCGTTCGGGCCCGTGGCGATGGCTGCCGCGCGTGGCCTCGACCTCGTACTCGGCGCCGCGGCGACCGCGCCCAGGTCCGCCAGGTTCAGGTCCGCCAGGTCCAGGTCCGCCGCGCCGTCCCGGCCTGCCGTGCCCCGAAGCCCGGCGTCGCGTCCTGGCCGGATGTCCGGCGAGGTGCTGGGTGCCGCCGGTCTGCTCGGGTTGCACACCTTCGCCGTGACCGCCGTCTCCCGGCGGGAAACCCTCGGCGGGTCATCCGCCGTGCCCCTCGCCGCGCTGGGCACGGTCGCGGCGGTCGCGGCCGCAGCCGGGGGCGCCCTCGGCAACACCCGCGCACGCACCGCCGGGTACGCACGCGCCGCCGGGTACGCACGCACCGCCGGGCACGCACGGGCCGCGCTGGCCGCCGCCTACGCGGCCACCGCCGCGCGTCCCCTCGCGCACGCCGCCCTCAACCCCTCGCCGCCGCTGCTCCAGCGGGCGGTCGGAGGGGGCATCCGCGCCACGATCCCGCTGCAGGCCGCGCTGAGTGCACGCGCCGGGCGGACCGGTGCGGCCGCCGCCGTACTGGCGTTGCTGCCGTCGGCCGCCCGGCTCTCACGGAAGGTCAGCCCGACATGACCGGGACCACCGGGACCGGCCCGCAGCCGCCGCGGCAGACCGCCCTGCGCTACGCCTACGGAACCAACGGCCTCGCCGACCTGCGGCTCGGCGACGCCCTCGCCCTGCTCGCGGACCTCGGCTACGACGGCGTCGGACTCACCCTCGACCACATGCACCTCGACCCGCTCGCGCCCGGCCTGCCGCGCCGAACGGCCGCCGTGGGCAAGGTACTTGAGCGGCACGGGCTGGCCGTCACCATCGAGACCGGCGCCCGTTACGTGCTCGACGCCCGCCGCAAGCACCACCCCACCCTCCTGGACCCCGACCCGCAGGCCCGCGCGGCGCGTCTGGAGCTGCTGCTGAAGTCCGTACGCGTAGCCGCCGATCTCGGCGCGCACGCCGCGCACTTCTTCAGCGGGACGCTCCCGGACGGTGCCGACGCCCACACCGCCTGGCCACGCTTCGCGGACAGCGTGGGCGCGCTGCTCACAGCGGCGCAGGCCGCCGGAGTCCCGCTGGCCGTGGAGCCCGAACCGGGGCATCTGCTGGGCGACCTGGCCGGATTCCACCGGTTGCGCACCACCCTGGGGGAGCCGGACGGCCTGGGAGTGACCCTGGACGTCGGGCACTGTCTGTGCCTGGAGTCCGAGCCGCCGCAGGAGTGCGTACGGGCGGCGGCCCCCTGGCTGCGGCATGTGCAGATCGAGGACATGCGGCGCGGCGTTCACGAGCATCTCCCGTTCGGCGAAGGCGAGTTGGACGTGCCGCCGGTCCTGGCGGCGCTGCGCGAGGCGGAGTACGGAGGGCTGGTCACCGTCGAGCTGCCCCGCCACTCCCACGCCGGGCCCGCATGCGCCGATGACGCCATCCGCTTCCTGCGGCAGGCGGAGGCCGCCGCAGGAGCCGGGCCCGCACGGCCCGATCAGCAGCCCCCCGATCAGCGGCCCTCCGATGAGCAGACCCCCGATGAGCAGACAGGAGGTCCCCCATGGTGAAGCCTCCCGCCCCGGAGCCTCCCTCCGGCGCCCCGGAGCCGCCGGCCCACGCCACTGGCACCTCCGGCGCCGAGGTGCCCGGAACGCCGACGGACATCGAGGCCCGGCTGGCCGGCAGCCTGGACGCCAAGGGCCGCTCCTGGCTGCGCGAGGCCCTCGCCGAGGCGGAACGCGCACCCGGCGCCGCGGCATGGGAGCTGTACTTCGCCTCTGCGGGCCGCCACTGCGGACGCGGGGCCGCCGGCGACGTCCGCGTACTGCTGCTGCACGCGGCCGGCGCGGGCCCCGGCACCCTCACCCGCCTCTACCGGCAGGGCACCGCCGCCGAACGCGCCGCCGTGCTCCGGGCCTTGCCGTATCTGCCCGCGGGCGCCACACCGGAGGCCCTGCCCCTGGTCGAGGACGCCCTGCGTGCCAACGACACCAACCTCGTGGCGGCCGCCGTCGGCCCGTACGCAGCGGCGCATCTCGACCCGCACGGCTGGCGGCACGCGGTGCTGAAGTGCCTGTTCACCGGAGTCCCCCTCGACGCCGTCGCCGGCCTCGCGCGCCGCGCCCGCGGCGATGCCGAGCTCGCCCGGATGCTGGGCGACTTCGCCCATGAGCGCACCGCCGCGGGCCGGCACGTACCGGCTGATCTGCACCGCGCCCTCGGCCTGACCGGCGCGACCGCCGCCACCGGCGGGACCGGATCACCCGACGCACCCGGCGCGACGGCCGCCACCGGCACGACCGAAGCCCCCGACGCAGTCGAAGCCCCCGACGCAGCCGCCGTCCCCGACGCCGCAGCCGCCGCCCCCGTGCACCCGCCCGAGGAGTCCTGATGCGCATCTTCGACCCGCACATCCACATGACCTCGCGCACCACCGACGACTACACCGCCATGTACGAGGCGGGCGTACGCGCCCTCGTCGAGCCTTCCTTCTGGCTGGGCCAGCCCCGCACCTCGCCCGGGTCCTTCTACGACTACTTCGACTCCCTGCTGGGCTGGGAGCCCTTCCGCGCCGCCCAGCACGGCATCGCCCACCACTGCACCATCGCCCTCAACCCCAAGGAGGCAGGCGACCCCCGCTGCGTGCCCGTACTGGACGAACTGCCGCGCTACCTCGTCAAGGACGGAGTCGTCGCCGTCGGCGAGATCGGCTACGACTCGATGACGCCCGCCGAGGACACCGCCCTCGCCGCGCAGCTCCAACTCGCCGCCGACCACGGCCTTCCGGCGCTCGTGCACACCCCGCACCGGGACAAGGCCGCGGGCCTGAGACGCACCCTGGACGTGCTCCGAGAGTCCGTCCTGCCGCCGGAGCGTGTCCTGCTCGACCACCTCAACGAGGCGACCGTCGACGAGGGCGCCGCGTCCGGCTGCTGGCTGGGCTTCTCCATCTACCCCGACACCAAGATGGACGAACAGCGCATGGTGCGGCTGCTGCGCCTGCACGGCACGCAGCGCGTCCTGGTCAACTCCGCCGCCGACTGGGGCCGCAGCGACCCGCTCAAGACCCGCGCCGTCGGCGACGCGATGCTCGACGCGGGCTTCACCGACGACGAGGTCGACCAGGTGCTGTGGCGCAACCCCGTGGCCTTCTACGGGCAGAGCGGCCGCCTGGAACCCGACCTCTCCCAGGAGTCCGCCGCGCCACCCACGTACGAGGGCAACTCGATTCTGCGCGGCGGGGAATGAGGGGAGGTCCGGGCCATGCGTTTCAGACACCCCGACGGCTCGACCGTCCACCTCGCCTACTGCACGAACGTGCACGCGGCGGAGGACCTCGACGGCGTACTGAACCAACTGGGCGAGCACGCCGAACCGGTGCGCCGCCGCCTGCACCGCGACCGCCTCGGCATCGGCCTGTGGCTGGCCCGGGGTGCCGTCCGCACGCTGACCGCCGACCCCGCCGCCGTACGGACGCTGCGCGGCGAACTCGACCGGCGCGGCCTGGAGGTCGTCACCCTGAACGGCTTCCCGTACCAGGGGTTCGGCGACGAACAGGTCAAGTACCGCGTCTACAGGCCCGACTGGACGGAGCCCGCGCGGCTGGACCACACCACAGACCTGGCACGGCTGCTGACGTCGCTGCTGCCCGACGACGTCACTGAGGGCACCGTCTCCACGCTGCCGCTGGCATGGCGTACCGGCTTCACACTGGAACGGCGCCGCACCGCGCTCGCCGCCCTCGGCACCCTCGCCGGGCGCCTCGACGCGCTGGAGGAGCTGACGGGCCGCAGCATCCGCATCGGTCTGGAGCCCGAGCCCGGCTGCACCGTGGAGAACACGGCGGATGCGCTGGACGCGCTGACCGGAGCGGACGCACCGCCCGCACACCGGATCGGGGTGTGCGTGGACACCTGCCATCTGGCCACCCAGTTCGAGGAGCCCGAGGCGGCGGTGAGCGCTCTCGAAGCGGCCGGGATCTCCGTCGTCAAGAGCCAGCTCTCGGCGGCGCTGCACCTCGAACACCCCGCCGGTGACGGGGCGTTGTCCGCGCTCGCCGAGTTCGACGAGCCCCGCTTCCTGCATCAGACCCGCGCCGCGACGGCCCAGGGGGTGCTCGCCACCGACGACCTGGGCGAGGCCCTCCGCACCGGTGTGCTGCCGTCCTCCGCCCCCTGGCGGGCACATTTCCACCTGCCGCTGCACGCGCCGCCGGTGCCGCCGCTGACCTCCACTCTCGACGTGCTGCGGGCGGCGCTCGCGCGGCTCGTGGGCGGCCCGGCGCCGCTGACCCGCCATCTGGAGGTGGAGACCTACACCTGGCAGGCCCTCCCGTACGCCTTGCGGCCCCGCACCCGCTCACAGCTCGCCGACGGCATCGCCGCCGAACTCGACGTGGCCCGCGAGATGTTGATCGACCTCGGCCTCAAGGAGCTGCCATGAGCGAGAGTCGCTCCGCACCAGCAGACGGACGCCGGACTCGGGAGGAGTCCGTGGCCCGGACGACGACCGGCGCAGAGCCGCGCGAATCCGCCGGCCGCGACCGGCCCGCACCTTCGGCGGCCGGTTCCGGGGCGAAGCTCTCATCGGCTGCCGCCGACGGTGCGGGACGTGGCGCGCAGGAGGCCGCACCGGGCCCGGCGGAGCCCGGCCGGCCCGCGCGGGGCCCCGCCCCGGCGCCGCGGGGCCGCCTCCGGCCGTCTGCGGACGCGGGGCCGGTTCGGGCACCGTCGGTTCCCGTTCGCGCGGGGAATTCCGGTGCCGGGGCCGAGCCGGCTGCCGTGGTGCACGGCGGTCCCGCACCAGGAGGCAATTCCCCACCGGCGGCTGCCGGTTCCGGGGCGGAGCCCCGAGCGGCTGCCCATGCGACCGGCCGGGGCCCGCAGGAGTCTGTTCCCGGTCCGGGTGAGCACCACGAGCCTGCGCGCGTCTCCGCGCGGGCGTCCCGGGCGTCCCGGGCGGACTCGCCGGGATCGGCGACGGGCAACGGGACGTCCCCGGACATGGACACGGAAAGCAGCGGCTACCGGGACCGCTCCGCGGCCGACAGGCCGAACCCCCTCCTCGTGATCGACGTCGTCGGGCTGACCCCTCAACTCCTCGCCCACATGCCCGCGTTGCGCGCCGTCGCGGACGAGGGGACGTACACGCCCCTTGGCACCGTGCTGCCCGCCGTCACCTGTGCCGCGCAGTCCACCTTCCTGACGGGCCTCACACCCGACGGGCACGGCATCGTCGGAAACGGCTGGTACTTCCGCGAGTTGGGCGAGGTCCTGCTGTGGCGCCAGCACAACGCCCTCGTCTCCGGCGAGAAGCTGTGGGACGCCGCACGCGCCCGCCACCCCGGATACACCGTCGCCAACATCTGCTGGTGGTATGCGATGGGAGCGGACACCGACTGGACGGTCACCCCGCGCCCCGTCTACTACGCCGACGGACGCAAGGAGCCCGACTGCTACACCCGGCCGCCGGACCTGCACGACGAACTCACCGGCGCCCTGGGCACGTTCCCCCTTTTCCACTTCTGGGGGCCCGGCGCCGACCTCGTCTCCTCCCGCTGGATCATCGACGCCACCCGCCACATCCTGCGCACCCGCAGCCCCGACCTCGCCCTCACCTATGTCCCGCACCTCGACTACGACCTTCAGCGGTACGGGCCCGACGACCCCCGCTCCCACCGCGCCGCCGCCCGGCTCGACGCCGCACTCGCACCGTTGCTGGACGACGCCCGCGCCGAGGGCCGCACCGTCGTCGCGCTCTCCGAGTACGGCATCACCCCCGTCGACCGCACAGTCGACGTCAACCGGGCGCTGCGCCGCGCGGGCCTCCTGGAGGTGCACACCCAGGACGGCATGGAGTACCTGGACCCCACCACGTCACGTGCCTTCGCCGTCGTCGACCATCAGCTGGCCCACGTCTACGTACGCGATCCCGCCGACGTCCCCGCGGCCCGCGACGTGCTCGAAGGGCTGGACGGCATCGCCGAACTCCTCGGCGAGCAGGGCAAGAAGGCCCACCACCTGGACCATCCGCGCTCAGGCGAACTCGTCGCCGTCGCCGAGCCCGGCGCCTGGTTCACCTACTACTACTGGCTCGACGACGCCCGCGCCCCCGACTTCGCCCAGCTCGTCGAGATCCACCGCAAGCCGGGCTACGACCCGGCCGAGCTGTTCATGGACCCGCTCGACCCGTACGTGCGGCTGCGTGCGGCGACCGCGCTCGCACGCAAGAAGACCGGCATGCGCTACCGCATGGCGGTCGTGCCCCTCGACCCCTCACCGGTGCGCGGCAGCCACGGACGGCTTCCCGGACGCAGCGAAGAGGGGCCGGTGTTCATCTGTTCGCGCCCCGGCGTGACGGAGGGCGACGGCCCCCTGCCCGCCACCGACGTCAAGTCCCTGCTCGTCAACCTCGCTCTGGGAGAGCACACATGAGACGCATGCCCCAAGACCCCGAACTGTCCAGGCGTCTTCGCCGCCGCGGCTTCCTCGCTGTCGCCGCCGGCGCCGCCGCGGCCTCGCTGCTGGGCACCTCGGCCCCCGCGCACGCGGCCGTCCCCGCCGCGGACCGGGGCGGCTGTGACCCTGTCGTGCCCAAGGGCCGGCTGGGCATCCAGCTCTACACGCTCCGCGACAAGGTGCAGTCGCTCGGCTTCGCCGCCGTCTTCGAGGAACTGGCCCGGTACAGCTACGAACAGGTGGAGTTCGCCGGCTACACCCAGGGGACCGGCGACATATCGCTCGGCGGGCTGCGCAAGCTGCTGCGCGAGCACGGGCTGCGCGGCATCGGCAGCCACGTCGGCTACTACTCCGACAACCCCGACGACTACACCTTCGCCACCCAGCTGGAGAAGGTGCTCGACGACGCGGCCGCGCTCGGGCTGCCGCACGTGGGCACCGCGGCGAGCCCCGACCGGTACGGCCGTACGGTCGACGGCTGGAAGCGCGCGGCGGAGGACTTCAACACCTACGGCGCCGCCGCGAGGAAGCGCGGCATGAAGTTCTACCAGCACAACCACCAGATGGAGTTCGGCTTCGCGGAGGACCGCCCGGACGTGCGCCTGTACGACGTGCTGCTCGCCGAGACCGACCCCGACCTGGTGTACCTGGAGATGGACATCTACTGGGCGTACGCCGGCCAGTACCGCTTCAGCGTCCGCCCCGACGGCACCCCGGCGCCGTTCGAACCCGTCGACTACGTACTGAAGCAACCGCAGCGCTACCCGCTCTTCCACGTCAAGGACGGCGAACACGACGAGACCGCCGAGGACGGCTACCGCATGGTGGACGTCGGCGACGGCGACATCGACTACCGGCGCTTCCTGACGAAGGTCGGCAGGACGCCCGGCGGCAGGAAGCACAACTGGCTGGTGGAGCACGACAATCCGGCCGACTCGTTGCGCACGGCCCGCCGTTCGGCGGCGCACCTTCGCTCGCTGCGCGGCAGCGGGCACTGACCGCGCATACAGCTGCCGGGCAACCCTTGGGGAGCGGGTGGCCCGGCAGCTGTCGGATCTGTCGTCCTGCGTTACATCACTCCCCGCCTATCGGCTGCGGATTGGGCTTGATCATGGACTTCCTCGGCCGTCCCGGCTGATGCAGGAACAGCGCGACGACGCCGGCCAGCAGCGACGTGCCGCCGGCGAGCCAGAACGCCCCGCCGTAGCCCCACGCGCTGACCACCATCGAGCCCAGGCCCGCGCCCGCTATGCCGGACAGCAGCTTGGAGCTGTAGACCATGCCGTAGTTGGTGGCGTTGTTGTTCTCACCGAAGTAGTCGGCGGTCATCGCCGCGAACATCGGGAAGATCGCGCCACCGCCGAAGCCGGAGATCATCGAGCAGAGCAGGAACAGCGGCATCGACCTCGCCTCACCGGAGAGCAGGATGCCGAACTGCGACAGCCCGAGCACGAGGCAGACGAAGAGCAGGCACTGCTTGCGGCCGTACCGGTCGGACAGCCAGCCGATCACGCCGCGGCCGGTGCCGTTGACGATGGCCTTCAGCGACATGGCGGTGGCGACGATGCCGCCGGCGAAGCCCATGTCGTTGCCGAAGGGCACCTGGAAGGCGATGCCGAAGATGTTCACGCCGGAGGTGCACAGCAGGCAGAACCACATGATGTACACACGGCCGGTCCCGAGCGCCTCCTTGGCGGTGTACTGCTTGACCGCCGGCGGGTTCTTCTCCAGCGCGCGGCGTGCACGCGGGTCGTCCGGTGTCTTCAGCGGATCGACGTGTGAGGGCCACCAGTTCTTCGGCGGGTCCTTGAAGAAGGAACCGGCGAAGGCGACCACCGCGGCCAGGAACACACCGACGCTCACCAGCACCCACTTGAAGTTGCTGACGTCCATGAAGCCGGTGAAGATGAACACGAACGGCACCGAGCCGTAGGCGAAACCGCCGTTGACGAACCCGGTCTTGCCGCCCTTCCGTTCCGGATACCACTTGCCGACCATGTTCACGCAGGTCGCGTACACCGCACCGGCGCCCATGCCGCTGAAGACACTGAAGCCGATGTAGGCCAGGATCACGTTCGGCGAATACGCGAGCGCGAGATAGCCGATGAACGTGCCGAGCGCGCCCCACATCATGGCCTGCCGCGCGGGGAACCGCCCGTTCTCACGCAGCTTCCCGACCGGGAAGGCGACGCCTCCCTGGAAGAGGACCCAGATGCCCATCATCCAGAAGATGTGAGCACTGTTCCAGCCGTGCGCGGTGTGGAGGGTCTCCTCGGCGGACGCGAAGGCGTACTCGGCCGAGCTGATGCCCATCATGCCGATCCACGGCAGGATCACCATCCACCGACGGTGCCGTCCCATGATGTCCACATCGGACTCGCCGATGCGGTACGTCCGTCCGTTCTTGTCGGTCACCTCCCGGTATGGAAGTGCCGACGGTGCTTCCGTTGTTGTCATGTGCTGCACCCCTTGCGTTGAAGAGAGTCTGGCCAGCGCCCCCTGTCCTGATCCCTTGCTCTGGTGCTCGGTCCTGCCTTTCCGCTCGTCAGGTGTGTGGAGGGTGGACTCCGCCGTGGACTCCGCCGTCAAAGGGGGAGCCCGCGGTTCCGCCGGAGCCCTGCCGAGGGCCTCCCGCCGTGACGGCGAGGGGAGGTGGTTCCGCCCTCATGGGGGAGGCCCACGGCATCTGCGGCTCTTTCGATGTGCTTCCGTTTCAGCCGGCGTGCGTACGGCTGCTGTGTCCCGCTACTTCAGGAGGCCCGCCGCCCGCGCCCAGCGGTACTTCGCGCCGAGCACGGCGACCGGCTTCTCCGTCGTGTACGGGTAGGCGACCACGCCGCGTTCGAAGAGGTACTGGCTTGCCTCCTCGACCTCGGTGTCGCCCGCGAGCGACGCCACCACCGGCTTCTCGATGCCCTTCTCCCGCGCCTCGGCCACGACCCTGGCCGTCAGCTCCGCGAACACCATGGGCGGAGTGACGATCGTGTGCCAATAGCCGAGCACGAGGGAATGGATGCGGGGGTCCTCCAGGCCGAGCCGGATCGTGGCCTCGTACGTGGAGGGCGGTTCACCACCGGTGATGTCCACCGGATTGCCCGCGGCGCCGAAAGGCGGAATGAAGGCGCGGAACGCCTCGTCCAGGTCCGGAGGGATCTCCATGAGCGACATGCCGTTGTCGACGATGGCGTCCGAGAGCAGCACGCCCGAACCGCCCGCGCCGGTGATGATCACGGTGTTGTCGCCCTTGGGGGTGGGCAGTACGGGCAGCGCCCGCGCGTACTCCAGCATCTCGTTCAGGCCCGGCGCCCGGATGACGCCGGCCTGCCGCAGTACGTCGTCGTAGACCGCGTCGTCGCCCGCGAGCGCGCCCGTGTGCGAGCCGGCGGCCTTGGCGCCCGCGCTGGTGCGGCCGGCCTTCAGCACGACGACCGGCTTCTTCGGCACGGTCTCCCGCGCCGCTTCCACGAACGCCCGCCCGTCCTTGAGGTCTTCGAGGTGCATCGCGATGCACTTCGTGTTCGGGTCGTCCGCGAAGTAGGTGAGCAGGTCGTCCTCGTCCAGGTCGGACTTGTTGCCGAGCCCGACGATCGCCGAGACACCGGTGCTGGTGCTGCGGGCGAATCCGAGGATGGCCATGCCGATGCCGCCCGACTGGGAGGTGAGTGCCACACCGCCCTTGACGTCGTACGGCGTGCAGAAGGTGGCGCACAGGTCGTGCCACGTCGAGTAGTAGCCGTAGATGTTCGGCCCGAGCAGCCGCACACCGTGCTTCTCGCCGATGGCGACGATCTTCTCCTGGAGCTCCACCTCACCCGTCTCGGCGAAGCCGGACGGGATGAGCACGGCGTTGGGTATGCCCTTGGCGCCCACGGCCTCCAGGGTGTCCGGCACGAACTTCGCCGGCACGGCGAAGACCGCCACGTCGACGTCGCCGGGGATGTCGGCGACCGACTTGTACGCCTTGCGCCCCAGGATCTCGTCGGCCTTCGGGTTGACCGGGTGGATCTCCCCGGGGAAGCCGCCGTCCACGAGGTTGCGCATGACCGAATTGCCGATCTTGCCCTGCTCGTTGGAGGCGCCGATCACCGCGACCGACGACGGCTGCATCAGCCGCTTCATCGATACCCGGATCTCCTCGGGCGTGTACCGCCGCCGCTCCGCCGGCTGCCCCTCGGTGAGCAGGATGCGGATGTCCGCGGCCATCGCGCCGCCGGCCGACGCGAAGACGGGGTTGAGGTCGACCTCGGCCAGCTCGGGGAAGTCGTGAGCGAGCTGCGAGACGGCCCTGATCACCTGTGTGAGCGCGGCACGGTCCACCGGGTCCCCGCCGCGTACGCCCTTGAGGACCTCGGAGGCCTTGATGCCGTCGAGCATCGACTCCGCGTCCTCCTGGGACGCAGGCGCCAGGCGGAAGGTGACGTCCTTCAGGACCTCCACCAGCACACCGCCGAGCCCGAAGGCGACGACCTTGCCGAAGGTGGGGTCGGTGACCGTACCGACCAGCACCTCCTGCCCCGGTTTCGCCATCTGCTGCACCTGCACGCCGAGGACTTCCGCCTTCGCGTCGTACGCACGGGCGTTGCCGACGATATCGGTGTACGCGCTGCGCACCTCGGCCGCGGAGGACAGCCCCACGCGGACGCCGCCCGCGTCGGTCTTGTGCAGGATGTCCGGCGAGACGATCTTCATGACGACGGGGAAGCCGAGCCTGTCGGCCAGCTGCACCGCCTCGTCGGCGGATTCCGCCAGCCCTTCGTCCGGTACGGGAATGCCGTAGGCGTCCGCCACGCGCTTGCCCTCGGGGGCGGTCAGCGAGGTGCGGCCCTCGGCGCGGGCGGCATCCAGTACCGCCCGTACCGCTTCCCTGTCCGGCGTGGCGAGGCCGTCGTTCTTCTCCTGCGCCATCGGTCAGATCACTCCGTTCGTCTTGAGCAGCGCCAGTTCTTCGTCGTTCAGGCCCAGCTCGCCTACGTAGACCTCTTCGTTGTGCTCACCCAGCAGCGGAGACGAGGTGATCTCGACGGGGGAGTCGGAGAGCTTCATCGGGGAGCCCACGGTGGTGAAGGAGCCGCGCTCGGGGTGATCGACCTCGACGATCATCCCGTTGGCGGCCAGGGACTCGTCCTCGACGATCTCCTTCGTCGAAAGGATCGGCCCGCAGGGGATGTTGTGGGCGTTGAGCGCTCCCAGCACCTCCCACTTGGGCAGCGTCGAGGACCACTCCTCGATGAGCTGGAACATCTTGTTCAGCTTCGGCAGCCGCGCCTCGGGCGTGTTCCAGTCCGGGTCGTCGGCGAGTTCGGGACGGCCGATGAGCTTCGTCAGCGGCTCCCAGCCCACCGGCTGCACGATCACGTACACGTAGTCGTTGGGGCCGCCCGGCGCGCACTTGACCGCCCAGCCGGGCTGGCCGCCGCCGGAGGCGTTGCCCGAACGCGGCACTTCGTCGCCGAAGTCCTCGTTCGGGTACTCGCCGAGCGGGCCGTGCGAGAGCCGCTGCTGGTCGCGCAGCTTGACCCGGCACAGGTTGAGCACCGAGTGCTGCATGGCCACGTTCACGCGCTGTCCGCGGCCCGAGCGCTCACGCTGCAGCAGCGCGGCGAGGATCGCGGCGACGGTGTGGATGCCGGTGCCGGAGTCGCCGATCTGCGCCCCGGTCGCCAGCGGCGGTCCGTCCTCGAAGCCGGTCGTCGACATCGAGCCGCCCATGGCCTGCGCGACGACCTCGTAGGCCTTGAAGCTGGTGTACGGGCCCTCGCCGAAGCCCTTGATGGAGGCGTAGACGAGCCTGGGGTTGATCTGCTTGATGCGGTCCCAGGTGAAGCCCATCCGGTCCACCGCTCCGGGGCCGAAGTTCTCCACCAGCACGTCGCTGCGCCGGATCAGCTCCGTCAGCAGTTCCTTGCCGCGGTCGGACTTGGTGTTGAGGGTGATGCTGCGCTTGTTGCAGTTCAGCATCGTGAAGTAGAGCGAGTCGACGTCCGGGACGTCCCGCAGCTGCTTGCGGGTGATGTCGCCCGAGGTCGCCTCGAGTTTGATCACGTCGGCACCGAGCCAGGCGAGCAGCTGGGTTGCGGAGGGGCCTGACTGGACATGCGTCATGTCCAGGATGCGCACCCCGTCGAGCGCCTTCGACGTCATGCTCGTCGTGCCGGTCACATCGGTCACATCGGTCACCGCGGTCACCTCACTTGTACATCGTCTGGTTCATGGTTCCGGGGGCGTACGCGTCCGGGTCGATCCACACGTTGACCAGGGACGGCTTGCCGGAGGCGCGGGCCCGGTCCAACGCGGGCCGGATCTCGGACGGTTCGCGTACGACCTCGCCGTGGCCGCCGAGCATCCGCGCGAACTCCTCGTAGGGAACGTCGCCGAGGGTGTTGCCGACCCGCTCGCGCTCCTCGCCGTACTTGGCCTTCTGGCCGTAACGGATCTGGTTCATCGAGGAGTTGTTGCCGACGATGCCGACGAACGGCAGGTCGTAGCGCACGAGCGTCTCGAAGTCCCAGCCGGTCAGCGAGAACGCGCCGTCGCCGAAGAGCGCGACGACCTCCTTGTCCGGACGGGCCTGCTTCGCGGCCAGCACGAACGGCACGCCGACGCCGAGCGTCCCCAGCGGCCCCGGGTCCATCCAGTTGCCCGGCGCCTTGGGCTGCACGACCTGACCGGAGAAGGTGACGATGTCGCCGCCGTCGCCGATGTAGAGCGAGTCCTCGGTGAGGAAGTCGTTGATCTCGCTGACCAGCCGGTACGGGTGGATCGGCGACGCGTCCGAACGAAGCTGCGGCAGCCGCTTCTCCAGCGCGGTCTGCTCGGCGCTGCGCAGCTCCTCCATCCACGCCTTGCGCTTGTCGCCGCCGCCGTTGATCCGCCCCGACGCCGCCTGCGTGACCGCCGACAGCACGAGGTCGGCGGAGCCGACGATGCCGAGGTCGATGTCGCGGTTCTTGCCGACGGTGCGGTAGTCGAGGTCGATCTGCACGACCGTCGCGTCGGGGGAGAGGCGCTTGCCGTAGCCCATGCGGAAGTCGAAGGGCGTGCCGACGATGATGATGAGGTCGGCGTTGGAGAAGGCGTAGCGCCGCGAGAGCTGGAAGTGGTGCGGGTCGCCGGGCGGCAGGGTGCCGCGTCCCGCGCCGTTCATGTACGCGGGTACGTTCAGCGTCCGTACGAGCTCGGTCGCCGCGTCCGTCGCCCGGCACGTCCAGGTCTGCGAGCCGAGCAGGATCGCCGGGCGCTCCGCCTGCACGAGCAGGTCCGCGAGCTTCTGGACGTCCTCGGGGTCGCCCGGCTGACGCGTCGAGGCGCGGTAGTTGCCGGTCTTGGGCACCCGCGCCTTCTCCACGGGGACCTTCGCGTCGAGCACGTCGCGCGGGATCTCCAGGAAGGACGGGCCGGGCGCACCGTGGTAGCACTCGCGGAACGCCATGGAGACCATGTCCGCCGCGCGCGCCGTGTCCGGCACCGTGGAGGCGAACTTGGTGATCGGCGTCATCATGTCCACGTGCGGCAGGTCCTGCAGGGACCCCATCTTGTGCTGCGTGTGGGCGCCCTGGCCGCCGATGAGAAGCATCGGCGACTCGGCACGGAAGGCGTTGGCCACGCCGGTGACGGCGTCGGTGGTGCCCGGGCCGGCCGTCACCACGGCGCAGCCGGGTTTGCCGGTGAGCCGTGCGTAGCCGTCCGCGGCGTGCGCGGCCACCTGCTCGTGGCGTACGTCCACCACGTCGATTCCCTCGTCGACGCAGCCGTCGTAGATGTCGATGATGTGGCCGCCGCAGAGCGTGTAGATGACCTCCACGCCCTCGGCCTTGAGCGCCTTGGCGACCAGGTGTCCGCCGGATATCAGGTCCTGGCTGTCGCGGCCGTCCTGGCTGTCGTCGGGCATGGCGTACGAGTCCTCTCGTCGGGTGTGAGCTCGGGTGAGAGCAGATTGCATACAGTCGACGAATACTGTATGAACCTTGTTATCCCGCATCGAGAGAGCGATGTCCAGGGGGCGTGCACCGATCGTTTCGAAGATCGACCAGGGAGCACATGTGGACCTTTTCGAGCACCAGGCGAGGGAACTCTTCGAGCGCTACGGCGTCTTGGTACCGGAAGCACAGGTCGCGGACACGGGCAGCAGCGCCCGTGAAGCGGCCGGGAAGCTCGACGCCGACCGGCACGGCGTCGTGGTCAAGGCGCAGGTCAAAACGGGAGGCAGGGGCAAGGCCGGCGGCGTGAAGCTCGCGGCCGACGCCGCTGCCGCCGAGATCACCGCACGCCAGATCCTGGGCATGGACATCAAGGGCCACACCGTGCACAAGGTGATGCTCGCCCAGCCCGTGAAGGTGGATCAGGAGTACTACGTCTCCTTCGTGCTGGACCGTGCACAGGGATGCTTCATCGCCATCGCCTCCGCGGAAGGGGGCATGGAGATCGAGGAGGTGGCGGAGGCCCGTCCGGAAGCCGTCGCCCGCATCCCCGTCGATCCGGCCGAGGGCGTGACGGACGAGAAGGCCGCGGAGATCGTCGCTGCGGCCGCACTGCCCGTGAACGTCGCGCCCGTGCTGCGCAAGCTCTGGCAGATCCTGCAGTCCGAGGACGCGGTGCTCGTCGAGGTCAACCCCCTTGTCCGTACGGCGGACGGCGCGATCGTCGCCCTCGACGGCAAGGTCACCCTCGACGACAACGCCCGCTTCCGGCAGGCGCGTTGGGGCGAGGAGGACGACGGCGGCGACACCGGCGGGCTGGAGGCGCAGGCCGCCGAGAAGGGGCTGAACTACGTCAAGCTGGAGGGCGAGGTCGGCGTCATCGGCAACGGCGCGGGGCTGGTGATGTCCACCCTCGACGTCGTCGCCGGCTGCGGAGCCAGGCCGGCCAACTTCCTCGACATCGGGGGAGGGGCCTCGGCCCAGGTCATGGCCGACGGGCTGTCGGTCGTCCTCGGTGACCCCTCCGTGAAGTCCATCCTCGTCAACGTCTTCGGCGGGATCACCGCCTGCGACGCGGTGGCCGAGGGCATCACCCGGGCCCTCGGGCAGATCCGGCTGACCAAGCCCCTGGTCGTACGGCTCGACGGCAACAACGCCGCACGCGGACGGGAGATCCTCGACGCGAACCCCCATCCGCTGCTGGAGCAGCGGACGACCATGGACGGTGCCGCCCAGCGGGCCGCCGAACTGGCCACGGCAGCGGCTGCGGCCGCGTAGGGAGGCGGGAGAGCATGGCGATCTTCCTCAACAAGGACAGCAAGGTCATCGTCCAGGGCATGACCGGCTCGGAAGGCATGAAGCACACCCGCCGAATGCTGGCTTCGGGCACCGACATCGTCGGCGGCGTCAACCCCCGCAAAGCTGGAACGGATGTGGACGTGGACGGGCGTTCCGTGCCCGTCTTCGGCTCGGTGGCGGAGGCGCGGGACGCGACGGAGGCCGACGTGTCGGTGCTCTTCGTCCCACCCGCCTTCTCCAAGGCGGCAGTCGTCGAGGCGGCCGACGCGGGCATCCCGCTCGCCGTCACCATCACCGAGGGCATCCCCGTGCACGACGCGGTCGCCTTCCGCGCGTACGCCCAGGGGCGCGGCACGCGCATCATCGGCCCCAACTGCCCCGGGCTCATCAGTCCCGGGCTCTCCAACGCCGGCATCATCCCGGCCGACATCGCACCCGAGCCGGGCCGCATCGGGCTCGTCTCCAAGTCGGGCACGCTCACCTACCAACTCATGTACGAGCTGCGCGACATCGGCTTCTCCAGCTGCGTCGGCATCGGCGGCGACCCCGTCATCGGCACGACGCACATCGACTGCCTCGCGGCCTTCGAGGAGGACCCGGAGACCGACCTGATCGTGATGATCGGCGAGATCGGCGGCGACGCGGAGGAGCGGGCGGCGGACTTCATCAAGGAGAACGTCAGCAAACCCGTCATCGGATACGTCGCCGGATTCACCGCTCCCGAGGGCAAGACCATGGGGCACGCGGGAGCCATCGTCTCCGGCTCCTCCGGTACGGCGCGCGCGAAGAAAGAGGCACTGGAGGCGGCCGGCGTACGGGTCGGCGAGACCCCGACCGAGACGGCACGTCTCGTGCTCGACCGGCTGGCGTGACTGCCCAGGGGGTGCCGTCAGCGTCACCCCCTGGAGCAGACCGGGCACGGCCTTGCGCGCACGCGGGCGCGGCCCTCCGCGTCGGCGTGCCTCGGCGACGTGCCTCGACGTGACGTTCCGCATATCGGGGCGGCGGCGGGTGTGCCATCATGCGCCGACTCACTACTGTCCAGTAATAAGTCCACGCCGGCTTCAGCGACCGCCCGTCCTGTGCAAACGAGAGCGGAGAGAACGATGGGCACCACACCCTCACCCTCGTCACTCCCACCCCCGACGCCACCGAAGCCAACAGACCTCACTGGACGGCGGCTTGACCGACCGCCGGAACGGGCGGCCCGGCTGAACCCCCGCCGGGCCGTCCGCTCACCGGGGATCACCGAGGTGAAGACCGCTGCCGGGGCTTGGTATGGTTGTCCGCGTCGCCACGGCCAAGCCGGGCGACGACCCTTGTCCGGGTGGCGGAATGGCAGACGCGCTAGCTTGAGGTGCTAGTGCCCTTTATCGGGCGTGGGGGTTCAAGTCCCCCCTCGGACACAGAATTTGCGCCTGCCGGTGCCGGCCCTTCTTCAGCCGGCACCCGCGGGCTCCCCAGCGTCTCCGCGGCCGGGCAGCTTCCTCTCTGCGTACCGAGGGTGGCCTCACCCCCTCGTGTCCCCCGTGTTCACCGCACATCGGGGGCGTTCCCCGTCCCGGCACAGCGCCCCTCTCGCCTGCGCGGTCCTTCTCGGGCGATGCTTCCGTACGCGGGGACAGCACCCCGCAGCGGAAGCTCACGGAGGAAACGCACGGTGACCCGAGCCCGTCACACTGACAGTAAATAAGCACGCCCTGAGCAGTACCGTCACTGTCGCCCGTCCCCGCAGTACAACGGACCGTCCCGCAGCAGAACGGAACCGCAGAGCCGCCCAACACCCCGCAAAGGGAGACCGATGTCAGATTCACATCCGCAGCAGGTCGGCGTCGCAGCCGAGTCGAGAGCCGGTGAGACCCGGGTCGCGGCCACGCCCGACAGCATCCGGAAGATCCTGAAACTCGGCTACGAGGCCGTCGTCGAGTCAGGAGCGGGCGCGGCCTCGGGCTTCTCCGACGAGCAGTACACCGAAGCGGGCGCACGGATCGGCGACGCCTGGCAGGCGGACATCGTCCTGAAGATCAACGAACCCTCCCGCGAGGAGACCGGACGGCTGCGCGACGACGCGACACTGGTCGGCATGATCGGCCCGGGTCTGAACCCGAGCCTGCTGGAGGATCTCGCACAGCGGTCGCTGACCGTGATGTCCATGGACGCGGTGCCGCGCATCTCGCGAGCCCAGTCCCTGGACGTGCTCAGCTCCATGGCCAACATCGCCGGGTACCGCGCCGTCATCGAGGCCGCGCACGTCTTCGGACGGTTCTTCACCGGCCAGGTCACCGCGGCGGGCAAAGTACCCCCGGCCAAGGTCCTCGTGGCCGGTGCGGGCGTGGCCGGGCTCGCGGCGATCGGCGCGGCCAGCAGCCTCGGCGGTGTCGTACGGGCGACCGACCCGCGCCCGGAGGTCGCCGACCAGGTCCGCTCGCTCGGTGGTGAGTACCTCGCCGTCGAGGTCGAGCAGGAGGCCTCCACCGACGGGTACGCCAAGCAGACCTCGGACGACTACAACCGCCGTGCCGCGGAGATCTACAGCGAGCAGGCCGCCGACGTCGACATCATCGTCACCACGGCGCTGATCCCGGGCAAGCCCGCCCCGCGGCTGATCACGGCGGAGGACGTCGCGAGCATGAAGCCGGGAAGCGTCATCGTCGACATGGCCGCCTCACAGGGCGGCAACGTCGAAGGGACGGTTCCGGGCAAGGCCGTCGTCACCGACAACGGCGTCACGGTCATCGGCTACACCGACCTGCCCGGCCGCCTGCCGGCGCAGGCCTCACAGCTGTACGGCACCAACATCGTCAACCTGCTGAAGCTGCTCACACCCGAGAAGGACGGGCAACTGACGCTGGACTTCGACGACATCGTGCAGCGCTCCGTCACGGTCGTACGGGACGGAGAGAAGACCTGGCCGCCACCGCCGGTGCAGGTCTCCGCGGCCGCCCCGGCCAAGACCGACGAGGCAGCCGCGACCGCCGCCGAACCGGCGAAGCCGCGCCTTTCCGCGACGGGCCGCTACGGCCTCATCGGCGCCGGCATGGCCGCCATGTTCGCGCTGATCGCCTTCTCGCCCACTCAACTCGCTGAGAACTTCACCGTGTTCGCGCTGGCGGTCGTCATCGGCTACTACGTCATCGGCAAGGTGCACCACGCCCTGCACACACCTTTGATGTCCGTCACCAACGCCATCTCCGGCATCGTCGTCGTCGGGGCGCTGCTGCAGATCGGCCACGTGGGACCCACGGTCACCGTCCTGTCGTTCGTGGCGATCCTGCTGACCAGCGTCAACATCTTCGGAGGCTTCTCCGTCACCCGTCGCATGCTCGGCATGTTCTCGAAAGGCTGAAGCCCCATGACTGCCACCACATCCGCCCAGGCCGCGGATCTCGTCGCGGCCCTGCTGTTCATCCTCAGCCTGGCCGGGCTCTCCCAGCACCGTACGTCCCGTGCCGGCGTCGGCTTCGGCATCGCCGGCATGGGGCTGGCGCTGCTCGCCACCGTCGTGCTCGCCGCGCGCGAGATCTCCGTGACCGCCACTCTCCTGATCCTCGTGGCGATGGCGATCGGGGCCGTCGCGGGTCTGTGGCGCGCCCGTCTCGTGGCGATGACGGAGATGCCCGAACTCATCGCGATCCTGCACAGCTTCGTCGGAGTCGCTGCCGTACTGGTCGGCTGGAACAGCTACTTCGAGGTCGAGGCGAAGGGGGACGCGCAGCACGTCGTCCCCGCCGAGCTGCTGTCGATCCACCACGCCGAGGTGTTCATCGGCATCTTCATCGGCGCCGTCACCTTCACCGGTTCGGTCGTCGCCTTCCTCAAGCTGTCCGCGCGGATCAAGTCGCAGCCGCTGATGCTGCCGGGCAAGAACGCGCTCAACCTCGGCGCCCTGGCCGCCTTCGTGGCGCTCACGGTCTGGTTCACCATCGCTCCGAGCCTGGGGCTGATGATCGCCGTGACCGTGCTGGCTCTTCTCCTCGGCCTGCACCTCGTCGCCTCGATCGGCGGCGGCGACATGCCCGTCGTGGTCTCCATGCTCAACAGCTACTCGGGCTGGGCCGCGGCCGCCGCGGGCTTCCTTCTCGACAACAACCTGCTCATCGTCACGGGGGCGCTGGTCGGCTCCTCCGGTGCGTACCTGTCGTACATCATGTGCAAGGGCATGAACCGGTCGTTCATCTCGGTGATCGCCGGCGGCTTCGGCATCGAGGCCCCGTCGGGCGGCGACGACGAGCAGGGCGAGCACCGGGAGACGAGCGCGGAGGACGCCGCCGAACTGCTCGGCGCCGCAAGCTCCGTGATCATCACCCCGGGCTACGGAATGGCCGTCGCACAGGCCCAGCACCCGGTGGCCGAGCTGACCCGCACCCTGCGCGAACGCGGCGTCGAGGTCCGCTTCGGCGTCCACCCCGTCGCCGGGCGGCTGCCGGGACACATGAACGTCCTGCTGGCAGAGGCGAAGGTGCCCTACGACGTCGTCCTGGAGATGGACGAGATCAACGACGACTTCGAGCAGACGTCTGTCGTCCTCGTCATCGGCGCCAACGACACCGTCAACCCGGCCGCCGCGGAGGACCCCACCAGCCCGATTGCGGGCATGCCGGTGCTGCGCGCCTGGGAGGCGGAGAACGTGATCGTCTTCAAGCGCTCGATGGCCTCCGGATACGCGGGAGTTCAGAACCCGCTGTTCTTCCGGGAGAACACCGCGATGCTCTTCGGCGACGCGAAGCAGAGCGTGGAGAACATCCTCCGGGCGCTGGACGACGCGGGGTCTTCGGGTTCCGCGTCCGGCGGCGGCGCGGGGAGGCAGCCGGCGGGCGCCTCGGCGGAGTGACAGCCACGCACCCGGCCCCCGGCCGCCCGGCACTCGGGCGACCGGGGGCCGCGTACGTGCGCCAGAACATGCGTCGGCACCGAGCTCGGCGTGGCTGACAGTTCGTCGCCGTGCACCCGGCAACATGCGGATTCAAACCGGGAGATGAGCAACAGGGCCCCCTGCTATGGTGCGCCGATGTCATCGGTCAAGCAGTTCCAAGTCGCCTTCGACTGCGCGGAACCTGAGCGCGTCGCTCGATTCTGGTGCGAGGTGTTGGGGTACGTCGTACCGCCGCCACCGGAGGGGTTCGCCACTTGGGACGCTTTCGACCGCTCCCAGCCTCCTGAGGAGCGGGGTTCGTGGTTCGTATGCGTTGATCCCTCAGGTGTGGGCCCGCGACTGTTCTTTCAACGCGTTCCCGAAGGCAAGGCCGCCAAGAACCGGGTGCATCTTGACGTGCGGGCCGGCACCGGACTCGTAGGCGAAGAGCGTCTGGCCACGCTTGAGGCCGAATGCGCACGGCTGGTCGCGCTCGGCGCCACCCACGTGCAAACGCTGTATGCCGATGAGGAGAACGAGTCGTGCATCCCAATGCTGGACATCGAGGGCAACGAGTTCTGTCTCGACTGAGCATCCTCCGAGACGGTGAGGTGGGGAGCCGTCTCCCATCGGGCCACTCTTGCGGCAGTCCCATTGTTGGTCGAGTACCGGGCTCAGCCCGGTGAACGGGGCCGGCTCCCGGTAGGCCCGGCCGACGGTGCTGACGGCCAGGCGGCGATGGTCGGCAGCTTGGTGCCCACGGTCGGTGTGCGGTCCTGGATCTGCCGGGCGAGCTGCTGGGCGCGGAGCTGCTCGAACGGCGGGATGGGCGACGCCGAGTCGATGACGATCATCGGTTCGCCGGTGCGCTCGTGGCGTGCCCGCGCCGCCGTGCCGCTAGCGCGGTCCACACAGTGATCAGGGCGAGCGTGAACGCGCCCAGGGCGACGAAGACAATCCAGGCAGTGATCCACCAGTCAGGCACGGTGTCGAGCACCGAAACGGTCGGCAGGCACCACACCACGGTTGGTGTGGTGGCGTCGCGGGCGTCCTCGCCCCGCATGATGCCGTCGGCGGTCAGCGAGGCCTCGTCGTCGGCCACGACCGGGTGCGTCAGAACATGGCGCAGCTGGACAATCATGCCGACCGCGACCCCGCACAGCCCGATGAGCAGGATCAGTGCCGCGTACCGCGCGGTGGAGTCCTGCACGGTCAGGGCACCGATCGCCAGCACCGTCGCGCCCGCGAAGGTGGCAACCGCGAACGCGGCACGCGGACCGCCGAGCACGGTGCGCCAGCCGAGCCGGACCGGGTGGGCCGCCCGTCGCGGCAACGTCGCGCCGGCCCGCCGGTCGACCCGCCGCACCCACAAGCCCAGCAGCGACTGGGCCAGCACCAACCCCACCACCAGCAACGTCAAGACCAGCAGCGACCAGCGCGGGTACGACCCGGACCCGTCAACCGCGGCGCCGGCAGTCCGGTCGACGGAGTAGACAAGGGCGACCGCGAGGATGAACGCGGCAGGCAGGACAGCAGCTGCCAGACGGGCACGTTGCCGGGCCGCCAGACGCGTGGCCAGCAACGGTGTCGGCCGGACGTCGGCCAGGCCGTGCATGGCCAACCACACGCTGACCCGCTTTATATCCGTCGGACCCATCGACTGGTCAGTCATCCGGCAACCTTCCTTTCAGCATCACCCTATGTCTCAAGCCTTGTCTCAGTACAGTGCGTCAAGCTTTGCGACAAGTCAACGCCGCCGACTGGAAAGGTCTGTCCGCGGTACGGCCCGCGCGGGCCGCAGTCCGCGACCGGGTACTGCGGTTGGCTGGTTCTGCAGCACGCATCGAACGCCACGGGTGAGGTGGTCGTGGGCTTGGACGGGGTGCCGGTCCGGGCACGGCACACTCCAACGCGCCACGTCGCGCACCCACGAGCAACTGTCGGCCGTGCGGCCGGAGTTCATACTTGGCGGGCGTCGGCGTCGCGTTTGGCCGGCGGCGCCGCGTCAGCTGCGGTCAGGCGTCTCCGAGGATGAAGTCGGCCGCGCGCCAGGCCAGCGCTGAGACCGGCCCGTTGAGGTTGCCGGAAACCATGATCGGCAGCACCGAGGCGTCCACGACACGCAGATTGGCCACGCCGCGGACGCGCAGGCGCGAGTCGACCACGTCGTCGTCGTTCGGCCCCATGGCGGCGGTCCCGATGGCGTGGTACCCGCAGCCGCCCGCGACCAGCCCGGCGTCGATGATCTCCTGGTCGGTCTGCACCTCGTGTCCCGGCGCGGTTTCGTGCTCGATCCGGTTCGTGAGCGGCGCGGTGGAGAAGAGCCGGCGGACGGCGCGGAAGACGTCCACGGAGGTCGTGCGGTCGTGCTCGGTGGCGAAGTAGCCCGGGTCGATGTCCAGCGATGCGTCCGGATCCGCCGACGTGATGCGGACGCCGCCTTCGCTGTCCGGGCGCAGCATGTAGGCGAGGCACATCATGCCCGGCTCCCGCTCGGCCTGGATGCTCTTGCCGGGCTCGGGGGGCAGCAGCGAGTACGGCGCGATCTGCAGTTGCGCGTCGGGGCGGTCGAGCTCCGTGCGGGTCTTGAGGAAACCGACGATGTCGGACGCCGGCGCGGCCATCGGCCCGCCCCCGGTCGCTTCGTACTCAGCCTGCGCCTGCTTCACGCCCTCCGGAGTGCCGAGAAGGCGGTTGTACCCGATGTCCTCGGTGAGCCGGAACTGCAGTAAGAACACGCGGTGTTCGCGCATCCGGGCGCCGACGTTCGGGCTGTCCACCACGACGCCGACCCCGGCGGCGGCCAGTGTCGCGTGATCCCCGATACCGGACAGCTGCAGGATCTTCGGCGTGGCCAGCGCACCGGAGGAAAGGATCACCTCGCGCGTGGCGCGGTACTCGACGGCCCGTCCGTCCTGCCGGCCCTGGATGCCGACTGCCCGGGCACCGTCGAGCACGACCCGGTCGACGGATGTGCGCAGCGCGACGGTCAGGTTGGGCCGGTCCATGACCGGGTGGAGGAACGCGTCTGCCGCGCTGCACCGCCGGCCGTCGCGGATCGTCGTCATCGTGTAGCCGATGCGTTCGTCGTCGGCCTCGTTGTGGTCCCGCGTCCGCTGCCATCCGAGCTCGGTACCAGCGGTGATCACGTCCTCGAGCAGCGGGTCACCGCCGTCCGTGGTCGACACGTGCAACGGGCCGCCCGCACCGCGCAGTTCGGAGGCCCCGAGCTCGTTGTCCTCGATCGTCCTGAAGACCGGGAGCATGTCGTCCCAGCCCCACCCAGGGTTGCCGAGGGCGGCCAGCGCGTCGTAGTCGGCGCGGTTCCCGCGGGTGTACACCATGCCGTTGACCGAACTCGACCCACCGAGGGTCTTGCCCCGCACCCAGTGCTCGATCTGCTGGGCCGGCCCGAACGGGCGGGTCGGATAGTGCCACGCGGTGGTGGGGTCGCCCAGCAGTTCACCGAATCCTCGCGGCACGGCGATGAGTGGGTTCGTGTCCTGCCCGCCTGCCTCGACCAACAGGACGTTCACGCCGGGGGCTGCGGAGAGCCGGTTGGCGAGCACGCACCCCGCGGTGCCGGCGCCGACGATGACGTAGTCGAACTGTGCCACGGAAATTCCCCCTCTTTCGGTGCGGTCCCCAGAGCTGGAGGCTATCCGCATGCCGTCGCCGTCGGCCCCGAACACGGCCTGACCGGTGACGAGTACGGCACCTGACCGGTGAGGAGTACGGCAACGGTCAGCGGCAGTACGGGAGTTGATACTCCGCCCACACGGTCTTGCCCGGTCCGTCACCGCGCGGCCGCCAGCCCCAGTGGGCCGCGAGCGCCGCGACGAGCAGCAGGCCCTGGCCGCTGTCGCAGCTGTCGGACCGTGCGGAGGCGACGGGCACGCACTCGGACCGGGTGTCGGTGACCTCGACGCGCACGGTCGAGCCGAGCGCGGTCAGCACCAGACGGAAGTCGCGGCCCGGAACCCGGCCGTGCTGCACCGCGTTGGCGGCGAGCTCGGCGACGATCAGGGTCAGAGCGTCGTGCGCGGTGCTGTCGTACGGGATGTCCCACGTCTCCAGCCTGTTCCCGGCCAGGCGGCGGGCGAGGCGTGCCCCGCGCGGGGTGGAGCTGAACCGCATCGCGAAGTGGCCTACGCGGGCTGGAACATGAGCCACGCGAACAGGTGGAACCGTCTCATTGGTCATGCCCGCAACGCTTCCGCCGGTGGCGTAGCGTGACCAGTGGTGACGCGCTGCGAGCCGGTCGTTGTACGCGGGGGTGCGGGGCGTTGTACGCGATGCGTGGCGTGACCGACGTTGCGAGGACGGGGTTGGGGCGGGGGAGTGGTCGCCGATGGGGAGGTCTACCGCCCGGACGCGCGGCTCCACTGGACGAGATCGCCGACGAGCCTGTGCAGCGCATGCGAGAGCCGGCCCGCGTCGGGTAGCCCCGAGCAACCACAGTCACTGCGGCTCAACACGACGCCGTCCATGGCGGCTTCCAGGACTGCGTCCGCACCGTTCAACCGGAAGCCGATGCAGTGTCATGGCCCACCGCGGTAGCTTCCGCGAACCTTGTCCAGACAACTAGACCCTCAGAGGTTGCTTCAATGGGCTTTTTCGACAGACTGACCGGCACCATACGGCCGGATAGCGGGATCGCTCCGCGCCCCGTCGAGGACGTGCGAGCCATGATCCTCGGGCTCAACGGGCCGGACGTCCCATACGTCGTGCGCAACAGCACACCTGACGAAGGGGCCGATCTTGTCGCGGAGTGGCGGCTAAGGGAGCCGGCCTGGCAAGCCTTCTTCGCAAGAACCCAGATAAGCCGCGCTCTTCAGATCCGAATGCGCTTTGAACCAGCGGACCATGAGGTTCGTACTCTCGACCACCAGTGGAAGATCAAGTGGATCGGGGGTGTTCCGGTGGCAGCCAGCCACACCAGGGGACAGGCGAAGACTGTCTCCCGGCAGTGGACGATCGGGCGAGGGGCCGACGGTCGTCTTGGGATGACGGAGAGCTTCAATTTCGACACCTCGGACCTGAAAGACCCTCTGAGAGATGCGGTCCTCAAGGCCGGATGGACATGGCGCGGAGTCGTCTACGGCAAGCTGTGACAGTTGCCGTTACGCGGGCCGGGGCAGGGTAACCGGTGCCACGCACAGCCATGGATGGACTCAGACATGCAGGGTGGGCCGGTAGATGAGCTCTTGGACGTGGCCGTCGAGCGTCCGGCGCTCTGTCAGTTCGAGGTCGAAGTCGGCCGCACCCTGGAAGACCGGGTCCAGCCCGGTCTGACCGGTGATCACCGGGAAGAGCGTCACCTGGACGCGGTCGACCAGACCGGCGGCCATCAGCGCCCGGTTCATCGACAGGCTGCCGTGTGAGCGCAGCGGTACGTCGGACTCCTCCTTGAGCCGCGCGACGACGTCGACGGCGTCACCGCTCACGAGGTCCGCATCCGGCCAGTCGAGGGGCCCTTCCAGTGTGGTCGACACCACCGTTGCCGGCAGGCCCCGCATCCGAGTGACCCACGGGTCACGCACGTCGGACTCCTCGGTGCTCGAGGCCAGCATCTGCGCGAACGCCCTGTACGTGTTGGCCCCGAGGACCATCCGCTGCTCCTCGCGGTACAGGGCCAGGCGGTGGTCGAGAAGCTCGGGGCCTTGCTTGCCCCAGTAGCCGGTCCAGTTGCCGCCGGCGGCGCCGAAGCCGTCGAGGCTGGAGAAGACGTCGAATGTGTAGGCAGCGGTCATGATGCTCTCCTCGAGTGCGGTTGATCGCCTGTCGGGGATGCAGACCGGCAACCACGGCGAAACTCATTGCCCGTCACCTTCCGGGAGACGGCCGCGCTGGATGCGGCCCCAGGGCTTCCGCGGGTGGCGTAGCGTGACCAGTGGTGACGCGCTGCAGGCAGTGGTTGTACGCGATGCACGGCGTGACCGCTGTTGCGAGGACGGCGTTGGGCGGGGGAGTGGTCGCCGATGGGGTCAGAGATGCCGATGACGCAAGGTGAGGGTGAGCCGGGAGCCGACGCCGCGGCGCGTCCGGAGGACGAGCCGGGGACGGGTGTGGTCGTCGCGTTCGGCCGCCAGTTGAAGCTGCTGCGCACCCAAGCAGGGCTGGACCGTGCGGAGTTCGGGAAGCGCACGGGTTATGCCCCGCAGTCCATCGCCTCCTTCGAGCAGGGTCGGCGCATTCCGCCGCCCAGGCTCATCGACCGCGCGGACGAAGTGCTGGAAGCCGGGGGAGTGCTCACGGCGTTGAAGGAAGAGGTCCTGCGGGCGCAATACCCGGCGTTCTTCCGTGACATGGCCAAGTTGGAGGCCAGAGCCATCGGCCTGTGCGTGTATGCGAACCATGCGGTGCCGGGCCTCTTGCAGACAGCCGAGTACGCGGGAGCTGTCTTCCGGATGCGACGGCCCTTGCTGGAAGACGAGGTAATCGAGCAGAGATTGGCTGCGCGGATGGCCCGTCAAGAGATCATTATCCGCAGACCTGCACCACTGCTGAGCTTCGTCATCGAGGAAGTGGTGCTCCGAAAACCGATCGGTGGCCGCGGCGTCGTTCGAGGACAGCTGGAGCAGATTCTGCTGGCAGGGCAGAAGCGCAATGTGGAGATCCAGGTGATGCCCACCGACCGCGAGGATCACGCGGCAATGGGCGGGCCGTTCACCTTGATCGAGACCGGCGAGGGCCAGCGGATTGCCTACACGGAGGTGCAGGAGGACAGTCGCATGTACACGGGCCATCGAAGGGTCCATGAACTGGAATCGCGCTATAGCATCCTGCGGTCACAGGGGCTCACCCCGAGCGAGTCCCTGGCCTTCATCGAAGATCTGCTGGGAGTGGAATGAGCGACAAGACACCTGGGTGGGCTCTTCCGGAGTCGGCGTGGTTCAAGAGCAGCTACAGCGACGGCGGCGGCGGCGAGTGCGTGGAAGTCGCCGCCGCGCCCGGCGCCGTGTATGTGCGGGACTCGAAGGTTGCCGCCGGGTCGGTGCTCGCGGTCGCGCCCGAGGCGTGGACCGCATTCGTCGGGATGGCGGCCGACCGGCGCGGCTGATCCGTAACCGGGCCGGGGGCTGCCACACATCGCGTGCCGCAGCCCCCGCTCACGTCCGGACCGGCAGCCCGGGACATCGACCCGGCCGGGAGACCGGCCCCCGTCAGGCCACCCCCAGCCTCCGGGCGGAGGCCTGCGGCGCCAGCCGTTGTGACCACTGGCCGCGGGAGGTGCCCAGGGCGGTCTCGGCGAGGCGGTGGACCTGGATGTCGCCCGTGCCGGCGGGAGCGTAGGTGTGGTACGCGTCACGGACGAGGCGTTCGAGGGGACGGTCGGTCTGGAGGCCGGCAGCCGCGTGGATCTCCATGGCGGTGCGGGAGGAGTCGAGGGCCGCTTCGACGTTGATGTACTTCGCGTGCATCAGCTCCGCGTCGCACGGCTTGCCCTCGTCCAGGAGGTGCACGGCGTTGTAGGCGGTCAGCCTCGCGGTCATCAGCCGCGACTGCATCAGCCCGATCTTGTGCCGGACGGTGGGAAGATCCGCCAGGGGGCCGCCGTAGCGCCGGCGCTCCTGTACGAAGCGGGTGGTCTCGTCCATGATCGCCTGGTGGATGCCGAGTGAGACCGCCGTCAGGTTGGGCCGGCCGTAGAGAATGCTGGAGGAGTACGCGACGGCGAGGCCGTCCCCCTCTTCCCCGATCAGATTGGCGGCCGGTATCCGGCAGTCGTCGAGGACGAGCTCGCCGAAGCTGAAGCCGTGCAGGCCCATCGCTTGCTGGTGGGGGGTGAGCGAGAGGCCCGGCCGGTCCGACTCGACGAGGAACGCCGACAGACCCCTGGCGCCCGGGCCCGTACGGACGACGAAGCCGTGCACGTCGCCGACGTGGCTGTTGCCGACGAAGACCTTGCGGCCGTTCAGGACGTAGTCGCCGTCCTCCCGGCGGGCGGTGGCCTCCATGCCCAGGACGTGGCCGCCGGATCCCGGCTCGGTGACCGCGATGGTGGGCAGGCACGAACCGTCGGCGAACCTCGGCAGCCATTCGCGCTTCTGCCGATCGGTCCCGAAGTGGATGACCTTGGCAACGCCCAGCTGGGACGCCTGCACCATCGCGCCCATGGCGCCGCTGACGCGTGAGAGCTCCTCGATGACGATGGTCTTGGCGAGGTGGCCCGCGCCCATGCCGCCGTAGGCGGGGTCGATGGTCACGCCGATCCAGCCCTGCTGGGCGATCAGCGCGGACACTTCGTGTTCGACGGTCGCGGAGGATTCCATCTCCGCCACCCGCGGGGCGACCTTGGCCTCCGCGAATTCCCTCACCTGCTGGCGAAGACGCTCGTGATCTTCGGTCACGTACGAGGTGGACATCTCACTTCCACTTTCTCCCCCGGGCGGTTCTTGATCGGTCGGAGTGGGCGCCGCCCCTCGGTGCGGCAGGGGCGGAAGAGCCGGTACCCATCAGCCCGGAAGGGGGCGTAACGGACATCGGCGTCATGGGTGAGCGCTGGGTCGGATGCAGGGATGTGGAGGTTGAGCCGGCGCCCTGGGCGGAACGGCCCGGCACGCTTCTCGAAATCGCCGGCCCCCGTGAAGCCGTCCGCGTGGCCGTCGGTCGCCGACAGAACCATTGCGGTGCGAGGGGGCCGGTACCAGGTGAGCGGCGAGCTCTCCCGGCCTGGCTTGCAGAACCAATAGAGCACCATGTGCGACGGCTGTCGAGGGTGATGCGGCCGAAGTCACAGACGGGTTCGCGGTGATCTTCGCCGTCACCGCGGACGGGTGCGGGGGTCGGCCGCGCGCCTGGGGACCGGCCCGCAGTCCGGTGAAGCGCCTCGTTGACATGGCTGCGACGCCTCCTGATACTGACTCGCTGTTCAGCTGCGACCGCCGTCACCGTCCTGGAGGCACCATGCCGGACCGGGCCCTGCGATGAGCACGACTCCCGCACACGCCCCGCTTGTCTCCCTGACGTGGACCGACCATGTGACGGGCCGCGAGGGCTACTTGGTCATAGACCGTCTCGTACGAGGCGTCTCCAGCGGCGGCCTGCGGATGCGCAAGGGCTGCACGCCGGCCGAAGTCGCGGGCCTGGCACGCGGGATGACGATGAAGGAGGCGCTGCACTACGACCCGCAGGGCCGCTACGTTCCACTCGGCGGAGCCAAGGGCGGCATCGACTGCGATCCGCAGGACCCGGAGGCCTACGGCGTACTCGTGCGCTACCTGCGCGCGATGCGCCCGCACATCGAGCACTTCTGGACCACGGGCGAGGACCTTGGACTGACGCAGACGACCGTGGATTCCGCGGCCGCCGAAGCCGGCCTGTCCTCCACCATCCAGGCCGTCTACCCGCTTCTCGACGACGAGGGCAGCGCGCGGCGGCGGCTCGATGCGGCCTTCGCCGTCGAAGTGGACGGCATCGGGCTCGACGAGCTGGTGGGCGGATGCGGCGTCGCCGAAGCGGTGCTCGCGGCACTCGACAGGGCAGGGGTCGCGTACGGGTCGGCCCGCGCCGCCGTGCAGGGGCTGGGCACCATGGGCGGCGCCACGGCCCGCTTCCTCTCGCGTGCCGGGCTGAAGATCGTCGCGGTGGCCGACGTCGAGGGGACCATCGCCGACCCCGGCGGGCTGGACGTGGAGGTCCTCCTCGCGGCCCGTGACGCGTACGGCGCCGTTGACCGCTCGGCGCTGCCCCCGGGCAACAGGCTGCTGCCGGGCGGCGCTTGGCTCGCCACCGATGCGGAGGTGCTGGTCCCGGCGGCGGTCTCGTACGCCGTCGACACCGTCAACCAGTCGCAGATCACCGCCCGTTGGGTCGTCGAGGCGGCCAACATGCCGGTGCTGCCGGAGGCCGAGGAACTGCTCGCCGCACGCGGAATCACCGTACTGCCGGACGTCGTCGTCAACTCCTGTACGAACGCGTGGTGGTGGTGGACGCTCTTCGGCGACATCGGGGCCGACGCCGATGAGGCGTTCGCGTACACCCGCCGCTCGATGCGCGCCCTGACCGGCCTGATGCTCGCCCGCGCCGAAGCCGACGGCACGACCCCGCGGGCGGCCGCCCACGCCATCGCGGCCGAACGGCTGCCGGTCATCGCGGAGCGATTCGGACGGTACCGCTGAACGACGGGCCCCGCCCTCACTCATGAAGGGGCGGGACTCGGCAGCCGACTGCACGCTTCGCCGCGGACGACGCGCTCGTCCGGGAACTGGCCGTCGACCGGCGGGCGTTGACGTCCGCTGCCGGACGGTCCGCGGCCCGCCCGAGCGGGTGTCCAACCGGGCTTGCGGCGCCCGGCGCACCGGGTTCGGGCCGGACGGAGACGGCCGCCCGCCCGGTGTCCCGGGCATCTCGGCCGCGGGCACCGTTTCTCCAGCCGTTCTGCTCTCGCGTCCCTGGCCCGGCGCATGCCGGACCGCTTTGGCCGATCGGACAGCCATTTCCGGGTCTCGTTGGCTTCGGGCGACAGCACATGACCACTCTCCATCGCGCATGATCGCCGCATTCGCGATGAAGGGAAGCCACGGTGGAGCCGGAGAAGCAGCAAGCAGCGGGCGGGTCCGCCACCTCAGGGCCCGAGCGGCCTGAGCGGTCAGGGAACGAGCGGTCCGAGCGGTCCGAGCCGCCCGCGCGGTCAGGGAGCGAGCGGTCAGGGAACGGTCACCCGCACGCCCAGGAGCAGCCCCGCCCGTACGGGACGCGCACGCGCACCCGCGCCCTGTCCGCGAGGATGGCGCGGCGCAAGCCCGTCGAGGATCTGGCACAGGCCGCCGCGGCCGGCCCGCTGCGGCGGACGCTGGGCGTCGGCCAGCTCACGATGATCAGCGTCGGGGCGACGCTGGGCACCGGCATCTTCGTCGTACTCGGTGAGGCGGTGCCGCTGGCCGGGCCAGCCGTGATGGTGTCCTTCGTGCTCGCCGGTCTCACGGCTCTGTTCTCGGCGCTTTCCTACGCCGAACTGGCAGGCATGATCCCGGCGTCGGGCTCCTCGTACTCCTACACCTACGCGACGCTGGGCGAGTTGGTGGCCTGGGTGTGCGGCTGGTGTCTGATCCTTGAGTACGGGGTGTCGGTCGCGGCCGTCGCGGTGGGCTGGGCGCAGTACGTCAACGAACTGCTCCAGCTGACGACAGGTTTCGCCCTGCCCGACGCGCTCAGCCGGCCCATGGGTGACGGCGGAGGAATCGTCAACGTACCCGCCGTGGTCGTCGTGTTGCTGGCCATGGTCGTGCTGCTGGGCGGCGCGAAGGAGAGCGCGCGGGTGAACGCGGCGATGGTCGCCGTCAAGGTGGGCGCCCTGCTGGTGTTCTGTGCGGTGGCGTTCACCGCGCTGGATGCCGGCAACTTCCAGCCGCTCTTCCCCCTCGGCTTCGCGGGTGTGAGTGCGGCGGGAGCCACCCTGTTCTTCTCGTACATCGGGTTCGACGCGGCCTCCACCGCGGGTGAGGAGGCCAGGAATCCGCAACGCGACCTTCCCCGGGCGATCATCCTCTCCCTGGTCCTCATCACCGTGGTCTACTGCCTGGTTGCACTGGCCGCGGTGGGTGCCATGCCGTGGCAGCGCTTCGAGGGAACGGAAGCGGCGCTGAGCCAGGTGCTCGTGCACAGCGCCGGCGGAGGCGTGCTGTGGCCGGTGGTGCTCTCCGCGGGGGCGGTCGTGGCGACGACGAGCGTGGTGCTCGCCGTGCTCTACGGACAGACCCGCATCCTCTTCGCCATGTCCCGCGACCGGCTGATCCCGCGGCTCTTCTCCCGCGTGCACCCTCGTACCGGAGTGCCGCGGGCCAACACCGTGCTGGTCGCCCTGTTCATCGCGGTGCTCGCCGCGCTCGTCCCGCTGGGCAGCCTTGCCGACGCCACCAGCATCGGCACGCTGTTCGCCTTCGGCCTGGTGAACGTCGCGGTGGTGATCCTCAGGCGCAGGCGCCCCGACGCTCCGCGCGGTTTCCGCGTCCCGCTGTCCCCGCTGACTCCACTGCTCGGGGTGGCCTGCTGCGCGTACATGATGACCAGCCTGGGTGCGGAGACCTGGTTCGTCTTCGCCATGTGGATGCTCGCCGGGCTGGCCGTCTACCTTCTCTACGGGATCCGGCACTCGGCGCTCCACCGCGCCGCCCCGGACGAGTCCGCGAGGGACTCCACCTCGTGAACCCGAACGCGAACGTGAACCTGAACCTGAACGCGGACGTAAACGCGAACGTGAACGCGGGCGGCGCCACGGGCGCCGCAGGACCGCACGCTCTCGATCTCACGGCCGATGTCGCCGAACTCGCCCGGCAGCTCGTGGACATCCCCTCCGAGAGCGGAGAGGAGGCAGCGCTGGCGGACGCCGTGGAGGCGGCGCTGCGACCCGTACCGCATCTGGATGTCGAGCGGCATGGCAACTCCGTCGTCGCCCGTACCGCTCTCGGACGTCCTGAACGCGCCGTTCTCGCGGGGCACTTGGACACAGTGCCCGCGGCGGGCAACCTTCCCTCACGCCGGGACGGCGGGCGCCTGTACGGGCTCGGGGCCTGCGACATGAAGGGCGGCGTCGCGGTGGCGCTGCGCCTCGCCGCGACGGTGAGCGCGCCGGTCCGCGACCTGACGTACGTCTTCTACGAGTGCGAGGAGGTCACGGCCGACCGCAACGGACTCGCCCGCATCGCCTCCGTGCGCCCCGGCCTTCTCGACGGCGACCTGGCAATCCTGCTCGAACCCTCCGACGGGCGCGTGGAGTTGGGATGCCAGGGCATCGTGACGGCGGAGATCACGGTCCGCGGGGAACGGGCGCACACCGCACGCGCGTGGCAAGGACGCAACGCCGTACACCGGGCCGCGGATCTCCTTCGGCGACTGGAGGAGTACGACGAACGCGTGGCGCGGCATGCCACGGACGTCGAGATCGACGGACTGGTCTACCGGGAAGGGCTGAACGCGGTCGCCGTACGGGCCGGAGTGGCAGAGAACGTCGTGCCCGACGAATGCGTGATCACCGTCAACTTCCGCTTCGCGCCGAACCGTTCACCCGACGAGGCGACGTCCTGGCTGCGCGGCTTCCTCAACGGCGTCGACGGCCTCGACGGCCTTGAGGGCCATGAGGGCCAAAACGGTCACGACAGCCACCGCGGCCACGATGCCTGCGAGCTGCGGGTGACCGACGTGGCGGCGGGCGCCCCGACGGGACTGCACCTTCCCGCCGTCGCCTCCCTCACGGCCGCACTGGGCGGGGCCCCACGGCCGAAGCTCGGCTGGACCGATGTCGCACGGTTCGCCGCGCTGGGGGTGCCGGCGCTCAACTACGGCCCGGCCGACCCGTCGCTGGCACACACCGCGGGCGAGTATGTGCCGGTGCGTCAGCTGACCGACTGCGAGGAGCGGCTGCGCGGCTGGCTCACGGGCTGACGTCTTCGCCCCTGTCCCCGTCCGGCCGCCGCAGGGTGCGCAAGTGCAGCCACAGCACCAGCCGTTCGTCGGGGTCGTCCAGATCGAGGCCGAGCTGCTGCCGCATCTGCCGCAGCCGGTAACGGCAGGTGTTGGGATGCACGGCGAGCCGCTTCGCCGCTCCCGCGACGTCACATCCCGCTTCCAGGTAGGCCAGCAGCGTCCTGGCGTACTCGGTGCCGTGGGAAGCGTCGTGCGAGAGCACGTCCCGCCACGGCCCCTCAGTCATGTCCGGGCGGTCCGCGAGCAGAGCGGAGAGCCGGAGCAGGGTGATTTTCGCCCGTACGTCGTCCACGGCTGCCACCGTCACATCCGCGCCGTCCCGCCGCCGTTGGAGCAGCACGCGCAGCGTGAGGTCGGTGTCGGCCCGCAGGGCGGCGGCCCGCTCCGGCCCTTCGGTGACGGGGCTCAGCCCGGCGACGACCGGGACGCGCAGCGAAGCGGCGGACCGCAGTGTGATGTCCCGGGCGAGCTGACGCTGGCGCCGCAGATCACGCTCGCCCGGCACGGGCAGCAGGGCGTAGACGACGCCGTCGACCAGAGTGCACGCCTGCAGCCCGTACCGGGCCTCGCACTGCAGCCGGACCAGATCGAGCAGGCGCAGCGCCGTCTGGTCGGCGCTCGCAGCGGTCAGTTCTTCGGCGAAGGTGAAGGCGGCCAGCCGCACCGCCGCGTCCTCGCGCAGCCCGAGCCGTGCCGCGGCGGGACCGGAGCGCGGGCCGCCGTCCAGGATGCGGCGCAGCAGATCGCCCTGGCGACTGCGGGCGAGTTCCTCGGCGGCCCGCGCCTGGAGCATGTGCAGTGCCACCGTCGACGCGCCCTGCGTCAGCAGGTCCGCCGCGTCGTCCGCGAGCGTCCCGTCGTCCACGACCCAGACGGACCCGAGCGCTTCGCCTCCCGCCCGTACGGCGACCGCGAGGCGCGGCAGCCCGGTGCCGCGTGCGGGGAAACGGCACACCCGGCCGGTGCGGAAGAGCTCCCGGTACTCCTCCGCGCTCTCGTCGTCCGGCGGCACCTGGAGGCCGAGGATGCCCTGCCGCCTCTCCTCGTCGGCGGTCTGTCCCGGCAGCGTGGAGTACGCGAGGATCCGCTGGCCCGTGTCCTCGATGGCGGTGGCACCGCCGACGGCCGTGGCCATGGCGTCGGCGAGGGAGAACAGGTCGCCGAGCGCTGATGCGCCGGGTGAACCGGGCGCGGAGCGCTGCGCGTTGAGCGCCGAGGCGATCAGCAGATGCAGATGGTGCCAGGGGACGTCCGCGTCGACGGTGAGCAGTGCCACGCCGTGCGCCCGCGCCGTAGCGAGCAGCGGGCTCTCCGCCGGACCGGCGTCCGCGGCGCTGCCCGCCCGGCCCGTGGGCTCTTCGGTCCCGCCGCCGGAGCCGGCCGGGCCGGGCTCCTTGATCACGACTCCCGACAGCCCGGCTTCGGCTGCCTCGGACAGCAGATCCGCCGCCGCCGGGTCCGCGGAGCGGACGCCGACAGCGAGCAGCAGCCCTCCGGGGGAACGGGGCAGCGGTGAGTGCGGATCGTGCAGCAGGACCTCGCCCACCGCGGCACTCGGTCCGGCGGGCGCCGCGCGCAGCCGCATCACCGGCTCACCCAGCACCTCAAACAGCCGTTCCAGAGTGCACGGGGGTCTGACGTGACCGGATTCCATGTGAGATCACGTCCATTCCCTGTCCGGACCGGTGTGGCAGCCGCCGAGTCTTCGCGGCATCGCTTTCGGCCGCTTTGGCCGATCGCACAACGATCTTGAGCCCGCCTTGCGCTGCTGTCCAGTTCACGGGAGCGGACGGCGCCCGAGACTCGAAGCCATGACGAGTGCGAACTGCGAGGCCGGGACGGCTGCGGCAGCGGCAACGGGTGCGGGTGCGGCAGCGCCAACAGCAGCCGCGGCGAGAGCCGATGAAGCCGCACGCGACGCGGGAGTGGAGATGCGGGAGGTCGACGGCGTGGACGGGGTGTCGGCCGTCGCCGCCTTCCTGGCAGAAGTGTGGCGGACCCCGCCGGAGAGCCCTCCGTATCCGGCCGAACTGCTGCACAGCATCGTGCACGCGGGCGGCTGTCTGCTCGGTGCTTTCGACGCGGAGGCCGGCTGGCCGGGGCGACGGCAGGGGTGTTCGGGGCGCCGGCCGACCGGACGCTCTACTCCCTGGTGGCCGCGGCACGCGCTTCGGGCCGTGGCGTCGGCTACGCGCTCAAGCAGGCCCAGCGTGCCTGGGCACTGGAGCGCGGTGCCACGACCATGGCGTGGACGTTCGACCCGCTGGTGGGACGCAACGCGCGATTCAACCTCGCGAAGCTCGGTGCGTACTGCACGGAGTACCTCGTCGACTTCTACGGGCCGATGCGGGACGGCGTGAACGACAACGACGAGAGCGACCGGCTGACCGCGACATGGGACCTCCTCGACGGCGCCCACGCCGGAGCCCCCACACCAGGGGCGCCCCACGTACGTACGGAACACGTACGTACGGAAGCGGTGGCCGACCGGCTCGCACCGGACGGCGGCCCGCTGACCGCGCGTGCGCGGGACGGCCGCATCTGGTGCCGGGTGCCTGCCGACGTCGTCGCGCTACGGGAGGAGGACCCGGGCCTCGCGCTCCGGTGGCGGCACGCGGTCCGTGACGTCATGGTCGCGGCGTTCGCCGAGGGGTGCGCGGCGACCTGGATGGCACGCGACGGCTGGTATCTGCTGACGCCCGGCCATCTCCGGCGTGGGGACACCCACACCGGCGGCGGCGCGGGGAGGGGGACCCCGGCATGAGGATCGAGCGCATCGAACTGCTGAGGGTGGCCGTCCCCCTGGTCACTCCGTTCCGTACCTCCTTCGGAACGATGGAGAGCAAGGACACCTTCCTGCTGCGCGTGGTCACCGATACCGCGGAGGGATGGTCGGAGTTCGCGGCCGACCCCGGGCCGCTGTACTGCTCCGAGTTCACCGCCGCCGCCGAACTGGTCCTCGCCGACCACCTGGTGCCGCGTGTCACCGCGCTGCCGGAGGTGACCGCCGCGGCGGTCGGCCCGGCGACGGCGGCCGTGAAGGGGCATCCGCTCGCGAAGGCGACGCTGGAGACGGCCGTGCTGGACGCCGAACTGCGCACGTACGGAATGCCGATGGGGGTGTTCCTCGGCGCGACCCGCGACCGGGTGCCCGCCGGGGTGTCGGTCGGCATCCGGGACTCGGTCGGTGAGCTGCTGGACGAGGTCGAGCGTCATCTCGCCGAGGGCTACCTCCGCATCAAGCTGAAGATCGAGCCGGGCTGGGATGTGCGGCCGGTACGCGCCGTGCGTGAACGCTTCGGCGAGGAGCTGCCGCTCCAGGTCGACGCCAACACCGCCTACACTCTCGCGGACGCCGAACAGCTGCGGCGGCTCGATGAGTTCGGACTGATCCTGATCGAACAGCCGCTGGACGAGGACGACATGTACGGCCACGCCCGCCTCGCCCGGCAAGTCCGCACACCCCTCTGCCTGGACGAGTCGATCGGTTCGGCGCGCGACGCCGCCACGGCGATCGCCCTGGACGCCTGCCGGGTCGTCAACATCAAGCCCGCACGGGTGGGCGGCTATCTGGAGGCCCGCCGCGTACACGACGTCGCCGCCGCCCACGGCGTGCCCGCGTGGTGCGGCGGCATGCTGGAGACCGGCATCGGCCGGGCCCCCAACCTCGCGCTCGCCGCACTGCCGGGCTGCGTACTGCCGGGCGACGTCTCTGCCTCGCGCCGTTACTTCACCGAGGACCTGACGGAGCCCTTCGAGCTGGAAGAGGGGCACATCCGGGTGCCGCGGACCCCCGGCATCGGCACACAGCCACTGCCGGAGGTGCTCCGTCGGCACGTGGTGTCCCGTCGCACGATTCACGGCTGAGCCCCTGCCGTACGTCTGCCGGCGGCGTACGGGCACGTGAAGCGTGTGCCCGTACGCCGCCGGCAGGGATGTGGCGCGAATTCACCCGGACTCAGGTGCCGGTGCAGTACTCCGCTTCCTTGCCGATGGATCGGTACATGCAGTCGGCGTTCTCGATCAGCTGGAGCACCGCGTCGCGGTTGCGGCTCGTCTCGCGCTCGATGACCTCGTCGGGCGGGTAGAAGCCGCCGCCGGCGATGCTCTCCGGATACATCTCGAAGGTGTAGCCGAAGATCTTCTGGTCGCCCCACAGCCAGTCGTCGACCGATCCGTCCGTGACGTAGAGGTCGCTGGACTGCTCGGCCGTGTAGCCGTTGCTGGCGCCCATCTTCTCGCCGACGGCGGCGAAGGCGTCGCGGTCGTCCTGGGTGAGCCCCTCGGCGGTGTCGTCGTGGGTGTATCCGTAGGGCCACAGCACCAGTTCGCTGTAGGTGTGGAAGTCGATGGCCGCCTTGATCTGCTGCTTGCCTGAGGTCACCCGGGAGCGTACGAAGTCGGCGACGACCTTCACCTCAGGTGCCGACTCGGCGGCCGCGCCCCGGTAGGTCTCGGAGCTCTCACTGCCGGAGGAGCCGCCGCAGCAGCCCCACTTGTAGGCCCAGTTGCGGTTCAGGTCCGTACCGACGGCGTCGGCACCGGAGTTGGGCTGCCGGTTCTTGCGCCAGCTGCGGTATGAGCCGGATTCGATGTCGTACTCGCCGCCGTCCGGGTTGAGGTCGGGCACGATCCAGATCTCGCGGCCGTTCACGGCGTCCGCTATCCGGGAGTCGCTCGCGTAGTCCTCGCCGAACTCGCGCAGCAGGTAGAGCGCCATCTCGACGGTGAGGTGCTCGCGGGCGTGCTGATGGTGGGTGAAGAGGACCTCGGGCTCGTCCTCGTCCGTGCCGACGTTGTCGCTGATCTTGACGGCGACGATGTCCCGGCCTTCGTGGGACTTCCCGATGACGGTCTTGCTCATGATCGAGGGATTCTGCGCGATGCGCTGGTCGATCTCGTCCATCGCCTCGGCGTAGTTGTGGTAGCCCGAGTCGTCGGGTGGGAAGTCGCGAGGTTCGGCGGCCCGTCCGCCGGTGCGGGCAGGAGGCCCGGTCAGTTTCTTCAGCGTATGCCCGAGCTTCCGCAGCGTGCGGGTCTGGGACGGGTCGGCGCTGACGACCACGGAGTGGTCGCGGACCTCGTCGATCGAGACTCCGGTGGCGGCGAGTGCGGTGCGGGCGGCCGCGGTTGACGGCCCGTGGATCTCGTACTGCCTGATCTCCTCGTCGGCGGTCGCGGAGGACGGCCGGGCCGGGGGAGAGGCGGTGGCGACGGTGCTCGCGGTGAGCGGCGCCGCGAGTGCGAGCGCCAGCAGGGCGGCGAAGGCGGTGGACCGCTTTCGGTGTGTACGAAGTCGCATGGCAACTCCTGGATCGGGAGCAGGGGGGTGCCGGAGCGCGCGGACGGGGTCCGCGCCCTCCGGCCTGGCGATGCGAGGTGCAGTCCGGTGCGAGGAGGAACGGATGCTCCGCCCCCGCCGCGCCGGATCAGAACAGGCTGTGGAGGAGCTTGTTCGGTGAACCGGCCATCGGGTCCTGGACCTTGTCGTTCGTGGCGTTGTCCACGAGCGCGTCGCGGACCTCGGCGGGGGAGGCGCCGGGGTGGTCGGCCAGGTAGAGGGCGGCGGCGCCGGCCGTGTGCGGCGAGGCCATGGAGGTACCGCTGATGGTGCTGGTGGAGGAGTCGTCGTCCTTCCAGGCGGACGTGACGTCCACACCGGGGGCGAACAGGTCCACGCAGGTTCCGTAGTTGGAGAAGGAGGCGCGTGCGTCCGAGCTGTCCGTGGCGCCGACCGTGATCGCCTCGGTCACCCGGGCGGGGCTGACCGTGCACGCGTCCTCGGGGAATCCGAGGAAGTTGCCGTTGCCGGCGGCGATGGCGTAACTGACGCCGGACGAGACGGAGTTGCGCACGGCGTCGTCGAGTGTGTCGCTGGCGCTGCCGCCCAGGCTCATGTTGGCGACGGCGGGCTTGGCGGCGTTGGCGGTGACCCAGTCGACACCGGCGATCACACCGGAGGTGCTGCCGGAACCGTTGCAGTCGAGGACCCGGACGCCGACGACCGAGGCTTCCTTGGCCACACCGTACGTCGACCCGGCAGTGGTGCCCGCGACGTGAGTGCCGTGCCCGTGGCAGTCGTTGCCGTTCTGGCCGTCGCCGACGGTGTCGGTGCCGATGGACGCCCGGCCGCCGAACTCGCTGTGGGAGGTGCGCACTCCGGTGTCGATGACGTAGATGTTCACGCCGGACGCCGTGGTGTTGTAGGTGTACGTGCTGTCAAGCGGCAGGTCGCGCTGGTCGATCCGGTCGATTCCCCAGGTGGCGTCGGCCTGTGTGTCGCTGACCGTGACCTTGGAGTCCTGTTCCACGAGGGCGACGCGGGGGTCGGTGGCCAGCTTGCGCGCCTGAGCCTCCGTCATCTTCGCGGAGAAACCATTCAGCACGTCATCGTAGACATGTGCGAGACGGCCGCTGCCGCGGGTGAGTTCACCCGCGACGGAGTCGGCCGACCTGGTGCCGTCCTTGAGGGTGACGATCCAGCTGCCCGGGATCTCCGTCCCGGTGGGGGCCAGCAGTACGTCGGCGGGGGGAGGCGCCGCGCTGGCCGGGGAGCCGGCCAGTTGCATGCCTGCCATCAGCAGGACCGCTGGGACGAGGGCGCTCAGACGGCGGGTGACAGATCGCATGAAGTGCACCAGACCTTTCCTGGACCGGATCTCGGACGCGTACGGACCGGGCTGCGCGTGCTTCATCCGGGCAGGGCGCGGTGGGGCACGCGGATGTGCGACTGGTCAGGTGGTACACGGGGCAACTGGAACTGCTTCCGGCCGAGTTGACCGGCGCACTGCCGAGCCGGGGCAACGCTGCTCTCGGGGTGGGGACGAGAAACCCGGGTCGGCGCACCGAAGCTGTCAACAGCCGTTATCGAAGCCGTTACCCTGCTGCGCAGAAGTCTGCGGGCCGCTGGGGACCACGTCAAGAGCCGTGTGCGGCAGGGGATTCGACGCAGGGCGGGGGCGCGTCCCCGCAGGACGTCCCACGAACGTCAGACGGCGGACGCCGCGTCCGCCAGGTCGATGACCCGGGCGGTGGCGGATGCCGTGGCGATCGTCGACTCGTCGCTGTCGAAGAGAGACGCCTCCAGGAACGCCAGATCACCCTCGCGGCGCACCACCCGTCCCCTCCCGACGAGCCGTCCGGGACGGGCCGGACGCAGGAAGCTCACCTTCAGTTCCAGCGTGGACTGGAACTCCTCGGGACCTACCGTGGCGAGCAGGGCGGGGCCCACGGTGTCGTACAGCATCGCGGAGAGGAACGCTCCCAGGACGTTGCCCACGGGGTTGGTGAAGTCCTCAGTCGCCGTGAACGCCAGCTCGATCGTGCCCTGTTCGGGATCGGCGTCCACGAACTCAAGACCCAGCGTGGCCGCGGCGCGGGGCATCGGGGCACGCCCCGCCACCCCGTCCCAGAACGGTCCGGTCCTCTCGGGCATGGTCGCCGCTCCATCTGTCGCAGGCCTCCGCGGTCATCCGCATTGTCCTGGCAACGCGGGAGGATCCGCGGTTCTTCCGCCGCCGGTGCCTGGGCGGCCGTCCACCGCTGCCTGCCGCCGCCTCGCGCGGCCGACGGCGGGGCAGGGGTGCTCCCCTCGGCCGCCGGGGTCTCCCGGCTGACTCCCTGGCTGCCTGCGCCTACCGCAGCGGGATCACCGCCCAGGGGCTGTCCGGGCGGACCGTCAGCACGCGGTGGGAGTCGCGGACATCGCGGTACCAGGAGCTGAAGCGCTCCTCGTCGAAGTGCATGCAGCGGCCCAGTACGTAGGCGGCGGAGAACTCCTTCCAGGTGCCGTACGTCTTGGCTGCCAGCGCTCCGACCGAGCGCAGGGCCTCCCGCGCCTCCTCGGGATGGGCGAATCCTGCCGCGACGCCCCAGCAGGCCATGTTCGCCGCCCGGCCCAGGTCCCAGGCCAGTGACCGGCGAACCCACCCGTGAGGGGGCAGGAGACCGTCTTCGCGGAAGCGGGCCTCGTAGCGCTCGGCGCGCTCACCCTGCCGGTGCAACCTCTCGGCTGCCGCGGGCAGTTCGGGGCTGCCCTGCCCGAGACGCGGCTGGAGTGCCTGGGCGATCTCGTGCATCCACGCGTCTCGGGTGAGATGACCGTAGCGCGTGAGCAGGTCCTCCCGAGCGCCCAGGACCAGGTCCCAGGTGGGAGTGGAGACCTCGGTCTCGAGGAGCCGCCGCAGGATCGACTGCCACTCCTCACGGGTCGTCACCCCCCACGACGCCTTGAGCCGGACCCTCTCCCACTTGAGGGCGGGCGGGGGCGAGACCAGGGTGTTCCAGTGCTCGCCGTTGGAGTACTTCATATGCGCGCCGCAGGCGAGCCCGCGCAGGACCTCCGGGTCCCTCTCGACGTCCTTGCGTGCTGTGCGCAGCCGATTGCCGACCCAAGGCAGTATCGGAAGCTTCCGCAGTGCCTGGAAAAGCACTTTCATCCCCCGTCATCTGATCTTCATCCAGCCAGCCGGATTCTACGGCGCGGAGTACCGGGCCCGACGGCCGCCCAGGCCTCCCCGGAACGGCTCCACCGATGGCCCTCGGGCGGTTCAAGGCGTCGGGCCGGTGGGACGACTGACTGTTCGGGACGCTTCGAGCAGGGGAGAGAGACGTGCGGGCGACCTTCGTGCTGGGACGGATCGCCGGTGTCCGGATCGGAGTCCACTGGAGCGTGCTGCTCATCTTCGGGCTCGTCGCCTTCGGCCTGGCGCAGGGCCGCCTCGCCGAGACCTATCCGGACCATCCGGTGGCCGCGTACTGGGTGGCCGGGTTCCTCGCGGCCGGCGTCTTCTTCGTGTCACTGCTCGCGCACGAACTGGCGCACGCCCTTGTGGCCCGGCGCAACGGGATCGAAGTGGACGACATCGTCCTGTGGCTGCTCGGCGGAGCGGCCCGGATGAAGTCGGAGGCCGCGACCCCGGCCGCGGAGCTGCGGATCTCGGGGGTCGGCCCGCTGGTCAGCCTCCTGCTGGGCGGCGTCTTCGTACTGGGCGCCTGGCTGCTGGATGTGGCCTCCGCTCCAGGGCTCGTCGCCGAGACGGTGGCCTGGCTCGCGGCCATCAACATCCTTCTCGCGGTCTTCAACTCCGTTCCCGCCGCCCCGCTCGACGGTGGCCGGCTGCTCCGGGCCTTCCTCTGGTGGCGTACGGGCGACCGGCTGAAAGCGACCGCCGGTGCCACCACGGCGGGACGTGTCTTCGGATGGCTGCTGGTGCTGCTGGGACTCGTGCTGTTCCTGGGCAGCGGCTCGTTCGGCGGACTGTGGCTCTCGTTGGTCGGCTGGTTCCTCATCGCGGCCGCCACCGCGGAGGGGCGGCAGGCACAGCTGCGCGGAGTGCTGTCCGGCGTGCCGGTGCGGGACGCCATGACGCCGGATCCCATCACGGCGCTCACCGGGCTCATCGTCGCCGACTTCCTGGCCGGTCCGTCCTACCGGAAGCGGCACTCCGCGTTCCCGGTCGTCGGCGAAGCGGGAGCCCCAATCGGCCTGCTCACGCTGGAGGGCGCCAGACGGGTGCCGTGGGACAGCGCCGAGAAGGTGACGGTGGACGAGGTGATGGTGCCGCTGTCCGAGGTCACGGTCGTGGGTCCGCAGGATCCGCTGGCGGACCTCCTGCCGCGCATGGAGCCCGGTGCGCACAACCGGGTCCTGGTGGCGGACGGAGGAAGGCTCGTCGGCATCCTCACCCTGTCGGATGTGAGCCGTACGGTGAGGTGGCTCATGGACTTCGCGGAGCCCGGCCGGCGCTAACCCCGGGCCTTCACGAGGGGTGCCGTCCGGTAGCTGACCGAGAAAGCAGAAAACGCCCCTGAGCTACGAACGACAGGACTTTCTGAGGGTCCTGTACGTGGTAGCGAAGGGGCACCTCCGGGGCCGCCAGGCCCAGGGGGACTTCGTGCCGGGGGTGGTGCCCCCAGCACGCACCGGACGACGCTCCTGGGGTCCCCCCGGGCCGTGAGGCCCAGGGGGGCGAACATTGCCGGTCACGGCACTAGCGTGAGTGCTTCTCGTCGTCGCACATGGTGTCGGCCAGTACGGAGGGGTCGGCGGTGCCTCCCCACGCCTCCTTGTCGCTGTTCTTCTTGAACTTCTTGTACATGTCGCCGTCCGGATGGACCTCCACGAGGCCGCCGCCTTCGTCGGACCAGGAGGGGTAATCGTCCTGGCGGTATTCCAGGGCGGTGCCGGCCGACGCGTAGTCCTTCAGACCTTCCTCCTGGTCGTTGAAGAGTGCGTGCGAGCCGAACCCGACGAAGACGCGCGGGAATTCAAGCCCCAGTGCGGCGCTTTTGCGGTCCGCGCTCGAGCTTTCGGCGTCCTTCCAGCTGACCTTTTCGTGCGTCTTGTGCTGGCTCAGCCACAGATCGGAGCGCTTCCAGTCCGGGCCGTCCTTCTTCCAGATCACGTCGATGTGCTCGAAGTCGTGCGGGTGGCCGTCCGGTTCGAAACCGCTGGTGGCCTGGTACATGCTGTAGGTGATCCGGATCTCGTCGGCCGTGCACTTCCGGCCGGTCCAGAAGGTCGGGAAGTCGCCGCCGTGCTCCGCACAGCCCCCGTCGGTGTCCGGCCAGTTCTTCACGTCGCCGCCCGGCACCGGATCACCGTTCTCGTCGAACGGGTTCTCAGGCCAGCACGGATCGTTGTTGTTGGCGCGGGGGTAATTCCACTCCGGTGCGGACGCCTTGGCGAAGTCCTGCATCTTCGCCCCGCCTTCCTTGAGGGGCTCGTTCAGGGTGCCGATGCCCCCCTTGCCCTCCTCCGCGGTGCCGTCCGCCTTCTGTTTCTTCGACGCTAACGACGACTGCTTCTTCCCGCTCCCGTCGCCTCCCGCGTCACCCCCACCGCTGCTCCCGCACGCGGTCAGCAGCAGAGCACTCGTCGTGGTTACCGCCGCCAGCACGGCTGCACGATGACGAATACGGAACATCGAATCTCACTCCCCTTGGTTGATCCGGTTCTTCCTGAACCGTGACAGCCAAGTGAGCCGCGATGGGGAAACCCGTGCACACGGGGACGAACCCACGACAACGTGGATACGATCATGACAAGACGGAGACAACCCATGCGCCCCTTTATGTGTTGCCGGAGAGCCCGTCTCTCACCGCCTGACCCGGCTGAAGTCCGGGTCGTACGGCGCACGCAGGTGCACGGTGGCCGGGTGTAGCCGGCCGCCGACGTCGATCTCGTACGTGCCGGATGTGAGGTAGGCACGGGTGACCGGCTCGCCGTCGCGGCGCCAGATGTACGCGAGGCCGGCGCACGCGCCGAGCGTGGCCCCCCATGCGGCGGAGGTGACCTGGCCGACGGCGGCGCCGTCGCGCAGCACCAACTCGCCGCCCCACATCATCGGTTCGGGCTCGTCGAGGACGAAGGACACCATCCTGCGGCGCGGCCCGTCGGACCTGGCCTTCTCGACGGCTTCACGTCCGCGGAAGGGAATGTCCTGCTTGAGCTTGCACGCGAAGAGCAGCCCCGCCTCGACGGGGTTGTAGTCCGCGGTGAGGTCGCTGCCGATGGCCCGGTAACCCTTCTCCAGCCGCAGCGAGTTGATGGCGTAGTAGCCGGCGTCGACGAGGCCGTACTTCTCGCCGGCGGCCTTGAGGAGCTCGTAGACGCCGACGGCGAACTCGACGGGTACGTACAGCTCCCAGCCCAGTTCCCCGACGTAGGTGATGCGGGTGGCCCGCACCGTGAAGTGGCCCAGGTCGATCTCCCGGCTGGTGGCGAAGGGAAACGCCTCGTGGGAGAGGTCGCTGCGGGACAGACTCCGCAGCAGGTCACGGGAGTGCGGCCCCATCACGCCGTAGACGGCGTACATCGACGTCACGTCGACGACCGTGACGTGTGCGTCGGGGGCGGTCTGCTTTACGACGAGGTCGAGGTCCCGCCGCACCGCGCCGGAGCTGGTGACCCAGAGGAACTCGTCACGGGCGGTGCGGGTGACGGTGACGTCGGCCTCGTATCCGCCACGGTCGCCCAGCACACCGGTGTAGACCGTACGGCCCGGGGGGACGGCGACGTCCGCCGTGCACAGCCACTGCAACAGGGCTTCGGCGTCACGGCCCTTGACGAGCAGCTTGCCGAAGGACGTCTGGTCGAACAGGGCGACGCGTTCGCGTGCGGCCCGGTGTTCGGCGTCGGCCCACGGCTGCCAGTTCTGCTTGCCCCAGGCGTACTCCAGGGCCGGCTCCGTGCCGGCGGGGGCGAAGACGTCGGCACGCTCCCAGCCCATCTTCGAGCCGAACAGCGCACCCGCGTCCGTCAGGAGATGGTGGACGGGCGAGCGGCGGAACGGACGGGCGGTGACGGGTTCGCGGTTGGGCCAGGGCACTTCGTAGTGCAGGCCGAGGATCTCGCCGACGCGGGCGCGCAGCCACTGGTTGTTGCCGTTGAAGGGGCCGAAGCGGCGGATGTCGACGCCCGCGACGTCGCCCGCGGGGGAGCCTTCGACGATCCATTCGGCAAGGGCGCGTCCGGCGCCGCCGGCGGAGGCGATGCCGACGGAGTTGAAGCCCGCCCCTACGTAGAAGTTCCGCAGCTCGGGTGCCTCGCCGAGGATGAACTGGTTGTCGGGCGTGAAGCTCTCCGGCCCGTTGTAGAACTTCTTGATGCCGGTCTCGTGCAGCGCGGGGATGCGCAGCAGGGCGCTCTCCATGAGGACGGAGAAGTGGTCCCAGTCCTCCGCCAGCAGCTGGAACTCGAAGGGGTGGGGCAGTTCGTCGGGCGCCACCCACGGCTTGGCCTCGGGCTCGAAGCCCCCGACGACGAGTCCGCCGACCTCCTCCTTGAAGTAGGTGTAGCCGTCGGGGTCGCGGAGGATGGGGAAGTCGCCGTGTACGCCGTCGATCTGGTCGGTGACGACGTAGAAGTGCTCGGCCGAGTGCAACGGCACGTTCACCCCGGCCAGTTCACCCACCGCCTTGGCCCACTGCCCGGCGCAGTTGACCACGAACTCCGCCTCGATGTCGCCCTGTTCGGTGGTCACTCCGGTGACTGTGCCGTCGCGCGTGGCGATCCCGGTGACCCTGGTCCGCTCGATCACGCGGGCACCGCGCAGACGGGCGCCCTTGGCGAGCGAGTTGGTCAGATCGGTGGGGTTGGCCGTGCCGTCGCCTGGCAGCCAGATCGCGCCGAGCAGGTCCTCGGTCTCCAGGACCGGGTAGAGCTCCTTGGCGCGGGCGGGGCTGATCAGTTCGCAGTCGAGGTCGTAGGCCTCGGCGGTGGCGGCGGTCCGCCGCAGCTGCGTCATGCGGTCCTCGGTACGGGCCACGGTGACGCCTCCGCAGCGTTTGTACCCGGTCGCCAGACCTGTCTCGGCCTCCAGCCGCTCGTAGAGCCGAGTTGAGTACTGGACGAGGCGGGTGCCGCTCTGCGAGGCCCGCAACTGCCCGATGAGGCCTGCCGCGTGCCACGTCGTACCGCAGGAGAGCTGCCCCTGTTCGAGCAGGACGACGTCGCTCCAGCCCAGCTCGGTGAGGTGATAGGCCACGCTGGTGCCGATGACGCCGCCGCCGATGACGACGACGCGTGCCCGGTCGGGCAGTTGCCGGCCGGTGCGGGCGCTCACCGCAGGACCCCGTCGCCGAGACCGTCCGTGTCACCGGTTTCCGAATCGCCGGTCTCCGTGTCGCCGGTCTTCTGGGCACCGACCTTCGGTGACTGGCCGTCCGGGCCGGCGTCGGCCACGAAGTGGTGTTCCCGCGCGACCTCGTCGGCCTTGTGCCGCTGTACGAGCAGGTAGTACGCGCCGCCCAGCACGGCCACCCCGGCGAAGCTGACGACTCCGCCCCACGCGTAGCCGCCCTCCCCGTACAGATCCACTCGCGGCCACAGCAGATTGACGGTCATCAACAGGCCGTATAGGACGGCCAGTCCGTTGACGACCAGACCAGGGACGCGTCCCAGCGTGAACAGCCCGCCGCCGCCCCGGTCGTGCGGCCAGCCGCCGAGCCTGCGCCTGAGCACGGGCACGGTCACCAGCAGATAGGCCGCGTAGACGATGGCGATCGCGACGGACGTGACGATCGAGAAGATCTTGGGATTGCCGACGTTGACGATCAGGATGGCCGCGGCCACCAGGCCGGAGACGAGCGCCGGGGCCGCGGGCGACTGCCGCGTCTCGGTGACGTGGGCGAGCTTCTCGCCGAAGGGCAGCTTGTTGTCGCGCGCCATGGAGAAGGCGATCCTGATCGTGGCCGTCTGGATCGCGAGGGTGCAGATGAAGACGGCGATCGCGACGTCCAGCAGAATGATCTTGCCCATGGTGGAGCCCAGCACCGTCTGCAGGATGTACGGAAGACCAGCCGTGCCGAGCTTGTCCAGGTCGAGCGTGCGCGTCGCCATGAGAGCGAACAACAGCAGCAGCGCCCCGGCGATGCCCGCCGCGCCGAGGGCCTGGAGCAGGGCGACCGGGGTGCGCTTGCGGGGATTGCGGGTCTCCTCCGCGAGCGAACCGGCCGTGTCGAAGCCGAACATGACGAACGCCGGCATGATCGCCGCCATCAGCAGCGGCGCACCGTAACCGAGGACGTCCCAGCCGTAGATGCCGGGCCCCGCGCCCTGCGTCGTCGCGACGACCTCCGGGCCCCGTACGGCGTGCACCGCCAGCAGCACCAGCACCACCGCGACGCCCACCAACTCCGCTGCCACGCCCACGTTGTTGACCTTCGTCATGACCTTCACGCCGAGCGCGTTGATCACCGTGGTGAGGGCGATGCAGACGGTGCCGAGGAACACGGCGTTGTGTGTGTCGTTCGCGAACACCTGGAACCCCGACCAGAGTTGGGGCAACACCACCTGAAACGCCATCGTCACGGCGGCCACGCTGACGAGCGAACCGACGAGCATCGTCCAGCCCGCCATCCAGGCGCCGCCGGGACCGGAGATCCGCTTCGACCACTGGTAGACGGACCCGGCGATCGGGAACCGGGCGCTGAGCTCTGCGAAGACCAGCGCCACGCAGAACTGCCCGGCCAGCACGACCAGCCAGGCCCAGAAGATCAGCGGCCCGCCGAACCCGTAGCCCAGACCGAACAGCTGGAACATGCCGGTGAGGATCGAGATGTAGCTGAAGCCCGCGGCGAAGGAGGAGAAACCCCCGAGCCCGCGGTGCAGCCGCTGGCGATAGCCGAGCGAGGCGAGATCGTCGGAGTCCACCGTGTCGGACCGTTCGACGGAGTCCACGGTGCCGGACCGGTCGGACCGGTGGTGGGACCGGCTGTCCGGTGTTGTCGCGTTGCTCTTGCGCATGGTGGACCTTTCGGGAGCGGCCGGCGGATGGCGTATCCGATTCCGTTGGTCAGTCGGAGAGTCGGGCGTCCTCCAGCAGACGCTCGAAGCGGGGGCCGTCGGAGAAGATCTCGACCGCCGAGTCGTACTTCTCCATTCCCCAGGTCCAGAAGTCGAAGTCGATGCTGCTGGTGGACCGCTGGATCGAGGCCCACAGCGTCCATCCGTACTTCGACATCAGCCCTTGGAGCTGTGCCCGTGCGACCTTGCTCGGGCGCGGGCGGCCGAAGTACGCGGTGATCAGTTCCTCCAACTCCTCGTGGGACAGGTGGCATTCGCTCCAGATGTTGCCCAGCTCGAAGCAGGGGTCGTTGTTGCCCGCGTACTCGTAGTCGATGATCCGGATCCGTTCGCCGTCGTCGATGAAGTTCTCGGCGAGGAGGTCGTTGTTGCAGGGCACCGTCGTCACGGGGGTGGCGTCGAGTACGGCACGTACGCGGTGTACGGACTCCAGGTTCTCCAAGTAGCGCTCCGGCAGCCGGAAGCCCCGGGCCTGAACGGTGGCCAGGTACTGGTCCTGGACCCCGGCCATGTCGAAGTCGCCGGAGAAGCGCGGCCCTTCGTGCAGGCGCCGGCAGGCCTCGGCGATGCGGGAGGGATTGCCGGGCAGCTTGACCAGCTCGTCGGACAAGGTGATGCCGTCGATGTATCCGACCACCAGCATTCCGTGCTCGGGAAGGTAGTCGAGCACCGGAGCGCCCACGCCCGCCGTGGCCGCCGCGCGGGAGTTGTGGTTCTCCCTGTCCCTGTCGATCGGCAGCTCGGGTTCGTTCCCGAAGACCCGCACCACGCAGTCGATGTCCTGCGCCACGACGCGGTAGTTGCGGTTGGTCAGTCCGCCGGAGAGCTCCCCGACGCGGCATGAGCGCCCGGCCAGTACGGGAATCTGCTTCAGCAGATCCTTCAGCGGGCTGTCCTCGGCCGGGCTGAGGTCTTCCACGATGCCGGTGTCCTGCTCGTCCATCCGCGGTCGCTCCTCATGTCCTGGAGTCCGGTGTCCTGGGGTGTGCTGGTTTCCTGATGTCCTGAAGTCCTTCTGCCCACGTGCGGGCCGGTGTCTCAGATACGTATGTTCTTCCCGGCGGGGTCGTAGAGGGGCGCGCCGTGCCGGGTCGCCGTGAATCTCCGCCCCGCGACCTCGACTTGGAAGTCGCTCTGTGCCGCGTACCGCACCGGCAGATATGCGTTGAAGACGGTGCGGCCGGCCGTCCAGCCGTAGCCGGCGCTCCGCACGCCGGCCGCCAGATCCGTCTCCGCGCGCGTCACCAGCTCGCCGCCGTGCATGACCACGTCCGCGTCCGTCGAGAACCAGCACAGCTTCTGAGAGGTGCCCTCGTCGCGCATCTTCCGCAGCGCCGGACCGGCGAGCAGCTCCGGCTTGTCCGCGTGCACCATGGAGCCGAGACCTGCCTCGTACGGGTTGTTGTCGCTGCGTACGTCCGCCGCCCAGGCCAGGTAGTGCTTCTCCAGACGCAGTGAGCCGACCGCCCTGAAGCCCACGTCCCGGATGCCGAACTCCTCCCCGGCGGCCAGCACTTGCTCGTACAGGCCGCCCATGTACTCGGTGGGCACGTGGAATTCCCAGCCCAGCTCGCCGGCGTACGTCGCACGCAGCGCGCGCACGGGCGCATATCCGAGATCGGCCTCCTGCGCGGTCATGTACGCGAACGCGTCGTTGCCGAAGTCGCAGTGGCTCAGCTTCTGCACGACCTTCCGGGACATCGGCCCGCACACGTTGAGCACCCCGTAGGCGGAGGTGACGTCCCGTACGGTCACCGAGCCGTCGTCGGGCGCATGCTGGAGCAGAAATGTCACATCGTGGCGGCCGAACGCACTGCCGGTCACGAAGTAGTACAGCTCCTCCGCGAGCCGGGTGACCGTCGCATCGGCCTCGATGCCGCCCCGTGCGTTGAGCAGTTGCGTACGGACGACACGGCCCGGCGGCACGTCGAGGTCCGCGCCGGCGGTCCGCTGCAGCAGGGCCGACGCCCCCGGCCCCGAGATCTCGTACTTGGCGGACGACGTCTGGTCGATCACGCCGACGCCCTCGCGCACCGCACGGTGCTCCTCGGCGATGTGCGGCCAGGCGTTGCTGCGCCCGAAGGACGGCACCTCGACCGGTTCGGTACCCGGCGGCGCGAACCAGTCCGCCCGTTCCCAGCCGTACGTGGCGGCCGGCACCGCTCCCCTGGAGCGGAGCACCTCGTGGAGCGGGCTGCGCCGCTGGCCGCAGGGGGCGGGCGGCTCGCTGTTGGGGTAATGCAGCCGGTAGTAGCGCTCGTACGCGCCGACCGCCCGCTGCTCCAGATACGACGGCACGTTGTGCCCGGCGCCGAAGCGGCGGACGTCGAAGGGCCACAGATCCATGCCCGGATCGCCGTCGATGATCCAGTTCGCCATCGCGTACCCGGCGCCGCCCGCGGCCGCGACCCCCGCGGAGAAGCCGCAGCAGTGGAAGACGTTGTCGAGGTCCTCGGTGATGCCCATCAGCGGTTCCGCGTCCGGGGAGAACGGGATCGGTCCGTTGACCCACGTCTGGATCCCGAGATCGCCGAAGAGGGGCACGCGGGCAGTGGCGCCCTCGGCCAGCGGCTCGAAGCGGTCGACGTCCGGGGGGAACAGCTCCGGCCCCAGCTCACGCGGGATCGTGCGCCACGGTGCGCGCGTGCCGTCCTCCCAGCCGCCGACGAGCAGGGCACCGGCTTCAGGCTTGAGGTATATGCGGGCGTCGGGGTCCCGGAAGGTGGGAAGGTCCCTCGGAACGCCGGGGCTCTTCTCCGTCACCACGTACTGGTGCTCCACCACGCCTGTCGCGACGTTCACCCCGGCGAGCTTCGCCGTCTCGGTGCCCCACATCCCGCTCGCGTTCACCAGGGCCTCGCACTCGACGCGTCCCTGCTCGGTGATCACCGCCGTCACCCGGCGGCCGGTGCGCTCCACGGCCTCCACGCGGCAGTTCTGGACGATCCGCACGCCCGCCGCACGGGCGCCGGCGGCGAAGGCGTGTGTCAGCTGGCTCGGGTCGGCGTAACCGTCGCCGGGCACCCAGGTCGCGCCGTACACCCCGTCGGTGTCCATCAGCGGGAACAGCTCCCGGGCCTCCGCGGGAGAGGCCAGATGGACGTCGAAGCCGAAGCTCTTACCGGCGGTCGCCAGCCGCTTCAGCTCCTCCCAGCGGTCCGCGCTGGCGGCGACCCGGACGGAGCCGACTCCGCGCCAGCCCGTCGCGTAACCCGTGGACTCCTCCAGGGTCCGGTAGGTCTGCACGCTCTTCCGCATCAGCTTCGTGAGATTGCTGGACCCGCGCAGCTGGCCCACCAGTCCGGCGGCGTGCCAGGTGCTTCCGTGGGTGAGCTGTTTTCGTTCGACGAGCAGGACGTCGGTCCACCCGCGCTGGGCGAGGTGGTACGCGATGCTGCAACCGACGACGCCGCCGCCGATGACGACCACTCGGCTTCGATCGGGCAGTGCCATGACCATCCCGGGTGCGTAGATCGCGGAAAGCTCTGGGGTGGGCGCGGATCCGATTGACGGGGGACGCTACCACCGGGCCCCGGCCCCCACCAGGGTGAACTCCGCAAGAGTCCTCGCGCGGGGCCCAGCCCCGGCGCGAGGCGAGGGCGTCCACGAATCGGGCGTCCACGCTTCCCACGGTCGCGTAGCGTGACCAGTGGTGACGCGCTGCGTGCGCTCCTGTGGTTGTACGTAGACGGGGAGTGCCCTGTACGCGGTGTGCGCCGTGACGGCGTCGTGCGCGGGAAGTTGGGCTGGGGAGGCGGTGGCCGATGGGGCGGGACGAGGATGAGCGGGAAGACACGGAAGCGAAGCCGGAGGACGAGCCGGGCACGGGCGTAGTCGTCGCTTTCGGGCGGCAGTTGAAACTCCTGCGGACCCAAGCGGGCCTTGAACGGCCCGAGTTCGGCAAGCGCACGGGCTACGCCGCCCAGTCGATCGCGTCCTTCGAGCAGGGGCGGCGGATTCCGCCCCCGAGGTTCATAGACTCCGCGGACGAGGTCCTGAACGCCGGGGGAGTGCTGAAGGTGCTCAAGGAGGAGGTCGTCCGTTCGCAGTACCCCGCGTTCTTCCGGGACATGGCTCGGTTGGAGGCGGAGGCCGTGACTCTGCACGTGTACGCGGCGCAAGCGGTGCCCGGTCTCCTGCAGACCGAGGAGTACGCACGCTCGGTGTTCGGGATGCGGCGCCCTCTGCTCGACGAGGAGACCATTGAGCAGCGAGTCACGGCTCGGCTGACTCGTCAGGCGATCTTCTCCCGCACGCCGATGCCGACGCTGAGTTTCGTGATTGAGGAGTCCGTGCTTCGACGGCCCGTCGGTGGTCGGACAGTCCTTCAAGGTCAGTTGGAGCAGATCGTGCTCCATGGGCACCGTCGCAATGTCGAAGTACAGGTGATGCCCACCGATCGTGCTGAACACTGCGGCCTGGCCGGGCCGTTCACCTTGATCGAGAACCGTGACGGCCGGAGGATGGCCTACGTCGAGGTTCAGCGCGACAGCCGTCTCTACACCGACAGGACCGCGGTCAGGGAAATCGAGGAGCAGTACGGCATCCTCAGGGCTCAGGCGCTGACACCAGGCGAATCGCTGGCCTTCGTAGAGGAACTGCTGGGAGCGGAATGAGCATTCAGACACCTGAGCCGGATGTGCGGGAGTCGGCTTGGTTCAAGAGCAGTTACAGCAGTGGCGAGGGCGGTGAGTGTCTGGAGGTCGCGTTCGCCGCGGACGGCATACACGTCCGGGATTCCAAGGACCTCGGTGGCCCCGTCCTCTCGGTCCCGCCCGACGCCTGGGCCGGGCTCGTCGGGCTGGCCGCGGGCCGCAGGCTCGGCTGACGACCAGCCCGTCCCGCCAACAGGCGCCCCGCCGCCCGGTGTCGGGCGGCGGCGTACGCGCCGGGCCTCCTCGGCTCGACTACGGCGGTCCGGCGGCGGCAGCTGCGCATGCTCCGCTGCCGCCGCCGGGCGGGAGGCTACCGCCGTCCCCGCTACCGGTCGCCCGGTTTTCCGCGCGCCGGGGCTGGGGCCCGGTCAACTCCCCGGCGGCTGCCCGCCGGCGCGCAGCGCGGGATTCTCCAGCGGCGGATCACCCAGCACATGCACACGGCGCAGATGGCGCGGGGCGCGGCTTGTGAACGCCTCCCTGCCGTGGAGCAGGGTGTAGTTGTCCGCGACGACGAGGTCGCCCGCACGCCACCTGTGCGTGTACACGTGGCCGGGTGCGCGCAAGGCGCTGCTCAGAGTGCGGTGGAACTCCTCCAGGCGGGCCTCGGGAACGCCGTCGAACTCGAGGTCGGGGTGGTTGATGAACTCGTCGTCGGGAGCGACCGGTTCGTTGTAGCGGATCACCGGCTCTCCCGTTACGGGGTGTTCGGTCACCACCGGTGAGACGGCCGTGCTTTCGTAGAACTCCGTCTTGCGGCGGTAGGTCCCACTGGCCCGCTCCCACAGCGCCCGCGTCCCCGCATCCGCGTCACGGAGCACGGCGGAGGTCTGGGAGAAGACGGTGCCGCCGCCCTGGTCGTCGCCCGGTGCGCTCACGCAGTGGAAGAGCTGGAACTCGGGCACCTGGGGGCGGTACATGCCGTCCCAGTGCAGCGGTACGTGACGGTGGTCGAAGATGTGGTCGTCGGGCTTCTCGTGCTCGGTCAGTTCGAGCACCGCGCCGAACGGCCACATGCTGATCTCGCCCCACAGCGTGCAGTACGCGGCCAGTTCGTGCGCGTCCGCGAAGGACGAGAAGCCACGCAGGAGCAACAGGTGGTGGGCGCGGACCAGTTCGCGCAGTTCTGCCACGGGAAGGGCGTCCAGCCGCTCTTCCGGCGAGGCGGCTTCGACGAGGGCGCCGAAGCCGGCGAGCGGCGGACGGACCGGGGTCTGGATGGTCAAGGTCACCACTCCTTCGGTGCGGTGGAAACGGCGGGTATGGCGGGTGCGGCGGGGACGCCGGGAACCACAGGCGCGGCAGAAACGGCCGAACCTCCGGAATCGGCGGTCGTGTTCGCGGTTACGGCCCGGCGCCGGTCGGTGCCCTCGTGCGCGCTGCGTACCGGCCCGTCCAGGACGAAATGGCTCGGCCGGCCCTCGCGTTCGACGAGCTCGCAGCCGAGCGCCTCGGCCTCCGCCCGCTTCATCAGGACCAGCCGTCCGCCGACGTCCACGGCCACTCCGTGCCACGGCGTGAGCCAGCTGCCGGTGGAAGGGCCGAGCTGGATGCCCAGCTTGGCGGCGGAGCAGGGCTGGGGGTGGATGGAGAGCCGGACCGAGCCGGGGAACCGCCGGGCGAGGAAGTCGCCCCAGGCCTTGCTGCGCTGGATGACGAGATAGGCACGCGTTCGCGCGTCCCGCTGCAGTGCCGCCCGACTGCCCGTGTATTCGGGGGTGTTGCCGTCCTCGAAGAGGAAGCGGGTGATCGCTCTGTAGAGGGGTACGTCCTCGCCCTGCCGTACGCCTTTGCGCAGCCGCTCCAGCGGAACGGCGTGACGTTCGGTGAGGGCCGTGCGCATCCCGTCGTGGCCGAGCCCCGCGAATTCGGGGACCTGGTCGAGCGTGAAGAGCGAGACCGCGCCGTGCGGGAGCGACTCGATCATCGTGCGCAACTCGCGGTGGTACGCCGTGATGTCGTCGTCCGGTATGCCGACCGCGTCGCTGAAGACACGCCCGTCGGAGCAGATCACGATCTCGGCGCCCGGCGGATGGATCCGCCGTATCGAGGCGCCGAGGGAGTCGAGGAAGCCGAGGCCGAGCTCCTCGGCCATGTCCGGAAGCGTCCCCAGCACTTTGGCGCGGTTGGGCGACTTGCCCGGGAAGGCCGGCAGTACGAGGCGTACGGGGCGGTCCGCGCGCACGGAAGGCTCGATCACCTCGGCCTGGGTGTCACGGCAGCCGGTGCAGGGGAACTCCCCGCACTGGCCCGGCCCTTGTTGTTCGGGTTGGCCGGGACGGCCGGATCTGCGCTGATGCTCCAGCAGCAGCCGGGCGATCTCATGGGCCCGCTCCCTGGCGCTGGAGGCAGGCAGGGCGTGCGACGTGAGCATGCGATTGCTCCTCGCGGTGTGGGTGGGGGGTGGTGGGGCGCCCGACCACACGATGCCCGCATCGGCGCGCTACCTGCTCCTCCCGAGTGGCCATAGCATCGTGTGATGGACCTCGAAGTGCGCCACCTCCGAGTGATCCGGGCCGTGGCGGACGAGGGGAGCCTGACCAGGGCGGCGGCCGCGCTGGGGCTGTCGCAGCCGTCCCTCACCGCGCAGTTGCAGCGGATCGAACGCATGCTGGGCGGCCCGCTGTTCGTACGGCACAGGGGCGGAGCCAGCCCGACGGCCCTGGGGGAGCTGGTCGTCGCGAAGGCCCGGGATCTGCTGCCGCAGCTCGATTCGGTGCAGCAGGAGGTGCTGTCCCATCTCGGCTTCTCCGACGGCCGGTTGTCCCTGCGCTACGTCGCCAACCCGGGGCCGCTGATGGTGCGGCTTCTGGAGCCCCTGGGTGAGCTGTTCCCCGGCGCCGACGTGAAACTGCGCACCGAGGCGGACGTCGGAACCGTCGTCGACCTCGTCGCCGACCGGCAGCAGGACCTTGGCGCGCTCGTGGAGTACGTCGGCAAGCCGCGACCGCCGCGCAAGGAGGTCGAGGAGCGGGAGGTGGCAGTCGAGCCGGCGTTCGTGCTGCTGCCCGAAGGGCACCCGATGGCCGGACTGCCGGCGCTGGAGCTGAGCCGGCTGGCGGACGAGGTCTGGGTGCTGCCGCCCAGCCGGGGCAGCGGCCTGCACGACGCCTTCACCGCCGCGTGCACACGTGCCGGGTTCACCGCTGTCGTACAGCACGAGGCCGAGGCCGCGGCGGCCCGTGAACTCATCGGCGCCGGGGCGGCGGTCGGCCTGGGCCAGGCCACCTTCCGCAGCACGGCGGGCATAGTGCCGCGCCCCTTGCGGGGCACGCCGCTGCGGCTCCGGCACTCACTGGTGTGGCACCGGGAGAGCGCTCTGGCCGCATGCGGGGCGGCGCTAGTGGAGGGCGCCGAGAGGGTTTACGGGGACGCGATCGGCAACAACCCGCAGTATCCGGCCTGGCTCAGTGCCCACGGTCGGCAGGGCGACCTCAAATGAAGCTCAACAAGAACCTCAATTCCCCCTCAAGCATACGGGTGTTTCCTTAATCCATCCTCAAATCGAGGTAACGATCCGAGCATTGCGGGCGTGGAAATTGGGTCGGCCCGCCGACTTATGGGCGGTTCTCCCTGTGAGGCCGGTCACATCTCTTTGCGTGAACCGGCACCGAGGCCGTGATAGATCTTCACGATCTCCTGCACGGCACCCCTCCTGTCGTGCAGGAGACCGTGCTGGCGGATTGCCAACCAGCACCTCCATTCATTCCCGGGAGATCCGGATCCGGCCGCCCATACAGGGCCGCCCGGACGTGGAGAAAGGCACAGACTCAATGGTCTCGGTGGAAACCACGCAGCCTGAGGGCTCAGGACAGGCCGCGAGCGGCGGATCAGAAGAGGGATACGAGCGCGGCCTCGGCTCGCGTCAGGTTCAGATGATCGCGATCGGCGGCGCCATCGGCGTCGGCCTGTTCATGGGAGCCGGAGCGAATATCGCGAAGGCCGGCCCCAGCATCATTCTCATGTACGCGCTCGCAGGCGTGGTCGTCTTCCTCATCATGCGCGCGCTCGGTGAACTCCTTCTCTACCGGCCCGTGTCCGGTAGCTTCGCAGAATACGCCCGCGAATTCATCGGCCCCTTCTTCGGATTCGCCACGGGCTGGACGTACTGGCTGCTCTGGGTCGTCACAGGCATGGCCGAACTCACAGCCGCGGCAATCTATATCCATTTCTGGTTCCCGGTGATTCCGCAGTGGATCAGCGCGCTGGTCTTCCTGGTGGTGCTGTTCGGGGTCAATCTGATCTCGGTCAAGATCTTCGGCGAGGTCGAGTTCTGGTTTTCGATGATCAAGGTCACGGCCATCATCGGCATGATCGTGATCGGCTTCGGCGTGCTCACCCTGGGCTTCTCCCAGGTCGGCGACACCGCCTCGGCGGCCAACCTCTACGCGCACGACGGCTTCTTCCCCAACGGCATCGGCTCCAGCCTGATGACGCTCCAGGGCGTCATGTTCGCCTACCTCGCGGTCGAGCTCGTCGGCGTCACCGCAGGTGAGTCGGAGAACCCGGAGAAGACCCTCCCCAAGGCCATCAACACCCTGCCCTGGCGGATCATCTTCTTCTACGTCGGCTCGCTGCTGATCATCCTGTCGGTCGTGGAGTGGACTCAATTCTCCGAAGGCCAGAGCCCGTTCGTGAAGGCCTTCTCCGAGATGGGTATCCCGCTCGCCGCCGGGATCGTCAACTTCGTCGTACTGACGGCGGCCCTGTCGTCCTGCAACTCCGGCATGTACTCGACCGGCCGCATGCTGCGCGACCTCTCGTCGAACAACCAGGCGCCGAAGATCTTCGGACGGCTCAACTCCCGTAAGTCGCCCGCCGTCGGCATCACCGCGTCCGTCCTGCTGATGGGCATCGGCGTCGTCCTCAACTACCTCGTGCCGGAGAAGGCCTTCGGCTACGTCACCTCGGTGGCCACCGCGGCAGGCATCTGGACCTGGATGATGATCCTCATCAGCCATATCCGCTACCGGAGGGCACTGAGCGCGGGCCTGCTGCACCGCTCGTCGTTCCCGGCGCCCGGCGGCGCCGTGGCGAGCACGGTCGCGCTGCTCTTCCTCCTCATGGTCGCGGTCCTGATCGCCTACGACTCGGAGGCCCGGATCTCCCTGTACGTCGGCGCGATCTGGGCCGTGCTCCTCGCGGGCGGCTGGTTCAGGCTCAGGAGCCGCGACAGGGCAGTGGCGGCCGCGCCGGCCAAGCAGGGAGAGGAGAGGGCGGACCGCTCCTCCGTCTCCGGATAACCGGCCGGCCAGCCGGCCAGCACGCACACTGCCCGGTCCGCTTCGTCCCGGCACCGCGCGCCCCGCAAGCGGCGCGGCCGGGACGAGGCGGCCCGGCTCGGGCCCGTTTCCTCCACGAGGGCGGCCGTGTCAGGCGGATGTCACACAGGCGGATGTCACGCTCCGGTCCTCTGGTCCGTCCTGGTGGGTGACGACTGATTCCGCCGACCTGGAGCTCGAATGAACGCCGCGCTGTGGACCGCGCAGATCCTGCTGGCCGCCCTCTTCCTGCTGTCGGGGACGCTCAAGGTCAGCATGCCGAAGGACCGCCTGATCGCCTCGGGACAGACTGGTGTGGCACCGTTCCCGCTCCCCGTGATCAGGGTGACGGCCACCCTCGAACTGTTCGCTGTGGCGGGCCTGTTGCTTCCCTGGCTCACCGGTGTGGCGCCGTCGCTGACGCCGCTGGCAGCGGTCGGACTCGCGATCGTGATGGTCGGCGCCCTGAGCAGCCACAGTTGGCTGCTGCGCGCGGACCGCGCCGCCGGACGCGGCAACCGGGAAGCCGTGAACGTCGCCGCGAACGTCGTCATCCTCGCCCTCTGCGCCTTCGTCGCGGCGGGCCGCTTCTAGGGCGCGTCCGCAGAGTGCCGGCACTAGGTCCGCGTACCGGCGGAGCCGGGCTCGCCGAGAGCGGTGAGCTGGCGGTCGTGCAGCCTGCTGAGCAGGAACAGCGCCGACGTCGCGCCCAGCAGGGCCAGGAACATGTCCCACTGGGTGTCCCACACATCGCCCTGGGTGGCGAGGAAGTCGTCCGCGGCGGAACCGCCGATCAGCGCGGCCCACCATTCGATCAGCTCGAAGAAGGCGCTGAACGCCAGGCAGCCGCAGACGACGAGCGGGGCCAGCCAGCGGCTGCCTCCCAGTGGCGAACGACGGATGAGGATCTCCCGCCACAGGATCGCGGGCACGAATCCCTGCACGAAGTGGCCGATGCGGTCGTACGGGTTGCGCGGCATTCCGAACCAGTCCTGCAGCCACTCACCGGGCGGGGTGAGCGCGTACGTGTAGTGGCCGCCCAGCACCAGGATCAGGGCGTGCAGCGTGAGCAGCACGCACAGCAGGCCGGTCAGCGGGAAGCGGCGCCACACCAGTACGAGGAGCGGGACGCCGACGAGGACCCAGAAGGTCTCCATCAGCCACGTCGGGCGGTCATGGGGCGCCACGCCCGACACGATCAGCGCGGCTGTCACCACGACCACCGACGTGACCGGAAGTGACAGGCGGAGGCGGGACTTCGAGTCCGCGCCGAGAGTGCCGGATGCGCCGGACACCCCGGACGAGGTGGAGGAGGTGGGCGAGGGCATCTGGACCATCCCGGAGTGAGCTGCTGTCGGGACCGCGTTCCCGCGGCCGGCCTAGGGGGTGTTTCAAAGTCCCGTCTGGCCCGCGGCCTGCGGCCGGAACGACGCTAGTTGAGACACCCCCTACGTCTGAGCGAGGGGTCCGCAGGACCCTCTCGCTGCCGCACTCTGCCCAAGGCGGCCGCCTCCGGCATGAGTATCCGTACTCACCTCACCGGCCTCACATCTGGGCTCCCGCCCCCAGAACCACGGGGCGGCCCTGCTGGATCACGTGACCGCACCCGGGGTTCACGGGTGGAACAAACCCGTGGCAGGGTTGGCTGCCGGCCGAAGCACAGTCCTGCTCATCAGCATCAACGGACCCGCACCGCGCCGGCAGAAGCCCCGTCGCGGCCCGGCCGGGTCCCCGACAGAGCGAGTGGCACCATGGACATCCTGCGCAAGATGCCGGTCGAGCGCGTTCTCGACCGAACCCGGCAGAACACCCTCAAGAAGCGCTTGACGGCCTTGTCGCTCGCGGGGTTCGGCGTCGGGGTCATCATCGGCACGGGCATCTTCACGCTGGTCGGCGTCGAGGCCAAGGCGCACGCCGGTCCGGCGGTCGTGGTGTCCTTCATCATCGCCGGCCTGGTCGCGGCACTCGCGGCCCTGTGCTACGCCGAGCTGGCGTCGGCCGTCCCCACGGCGGGCAGCGCCTACACCTACGCCTTCGCCACCCTCGGCGAGCTGTTCGCCTGGATCATCGGCTGGGACCTGCTGCTGGAGTTCGCACTCGGCGCCGCCGTCGTCTCACGCAGCTGGTCCGGCTACGTCGCCAACTTGCTGGATCTGCCCGCCGAGTGGTTCGGGGAGCAGGCCACTGTGAACATAGGCGCGGTCTTCATCATCGGGGTCCTCACGGTCGTCGCCGTCGCGGGCATCCGCGAGTCCTCACGGCTCACCAACCTGCTGGTCGTCGTCAAGGTCTCCGTGTGCGTGCTGATCGTCGTCGCCGGTCTGTTCTTCGCACGCGGAGCCAACCTCCAGCCGTTCGTGCCGCCGGCGGAGCCCGCCGAGGCCGGTGCGAGCCTCGTCGACCAGCCGCTGATCCAGGCGGTGGCGGGTCTGGAGCAGTCGGTCTTCGGCTTCGGAGGTGTGCTCACGGCCGCAGCGGTCGTCTTCTTCGCCTATACGGGCTTCGAAGCGCTGGCCAACCTCGGCGAGGAGACCAAGAACCCCAAGCGTGACCTTCCCCGCGGACTGCTCGGCAGCCTCGCCGTCTGCACTGTGCTCTACGTCGCGGTGGCGCTGGTGCTCACGGCCGTCGTCGACTACCGGAAGATCGACGAGGGCGCGCCGATCTCCGCGGCGTTCCAGTCGGCGGGAGCACCCTGGGTCGGGGCACTCGTGGCGCTGGGCGCCATCACCGGTCTGACGTCGGTGATGATGGTCGAACTCGTCACCCTCGGCCGCATCGGCTTCGCGATGAGCCGCGACGGTCTGCTGCCGCGCCCCTTCTCCGAGGTCCATCCGCGGTGGCGCACGCCGCACCGCATGACCATCGCGATCGCCGTGCTGATCATGCTGCTGGCCGGGTTCGTCCCGATCACCGAACTCGCCGACATGGTCAGCATCGGCGCCCTGTCCGGGTTCTTCATCGTGGCGCTGGCGGTGCCGGTGCTGCGCCGCCGCAACCCGGAGCTGGAGCGGCCCTTCCGCGTGCCCCTCTCGCCCGTACTGCCGGTCGTCACGGCCCTGGCGTGCCTGTACCTGATGTCCAACCTCGACGTCTTCACCTGGCTGCGGTTCGGGGTGTGGCTGCTGCTAGGCCTGCTGATCTACCTCTTCTACGGACGTCGCCACTCCGTGCTCGCACGGGGGACGGAGAAGAAGGACGCGGGAGCCGGCGACTGACGCGCACACGGGCGCGAGCATCCGGACCGGCGCGGGCCGGAGCGTGCGGGCTGCACGCCCGCCCAGCGGCGGGTGACCGGCGGCGGGTAACCGGGGCGACTCCTGATACGGGCCGCCGCCGAGCGCCGGTGAAGTCACCGCCCCTCGGCCAGCTTCCCCAGCGTCAGCAACTGACGGCGCATCATCAGCAGGTCGCCCCACGCCATCAACGGCCGCCGGAGCCGCCCGAGCGCCCCCTCCTCGCCGCCCACCACGAGTTTCGCCAGCAGCCGCGTGGTGCCCGGAGCGTCGTCCGTCACCGCGTAGGTGACCGCGAAGTCCCCGAAGAGACGCTGCCCCTTGCGGTCGTCCAGCATGAGTGTCATGTGCTCGTCCGGTACGAAGTCCACGAGCCGGAAGATGGTCATCACCCGCTGCCCCGGCGCCAGTTGCCCGGCGCCGGGGGTGAGGCGGCGGGGACTGCGGCGGCCGGCGTTGTCGAGCAGGTCGTAGCTGTACGGGGCGACCTTGAGCTGGCAGAGCCAGCGGTAGAGCACGGCCCGGTCCGCGGCGACGGTGACGGCACGGAACCACTCCTCCCTCGGTCCGGCGATCAGGGCGTCGCACGGGTACTCCCTGCGGACCTCGTCCTCCCGCGCACCCCACACCCGCGGAAGGCGGCCGGTGACCTTCGCATATCGTCTGCCGCTCACAACTGAAGCGTCGGCCGGAGGGCACTCCGCGGTCAAACCGCGCCGGGGTGGTACGCCCGCAGGCCTCGGGGAGGCGCCCCGCGGGGCCAGCGGGCTGCGGGGTTTCCCGGACCCCCCGGTTCTGCGCGGCATCGCCTGCTGGCAGGCTGCGAAGCACTGCCGTCCGCTTGCCGCCGTACACGAACCGAGGAGGCCACTCATGACGGATCCTGCCGGGGACACGCCTGCGCCCACGCTCGCGCAGCTCTCCGCGCTGATGCCCTTCGCCCAGCGTCTCGGAATCCGGATCGAGATGGCCACGTCCGAAGAGGTCGTGGCCACGCTGCCATGGGCGGAGGACCTGTGCACCGCGGGGGGCGTGCTGCACGGCGGCGCGCTGATGTCGCTCGCGGACTCGGTCGGTGCCGTCTGCGCCTTTCTGAATCTTCCGCCGGGCGCCGGGACGACCACGGTGGAGTCGAAGACGAACTTCCTGCGCGGCGTCCGTTCCGGTCAAGTGCGTGCTGCCGCACGGCCGTTGCACGTGGGCAGGACGCTCATCGTCGTCGAGACGAGCCTGTGGGACGAGAAGGAGCGGCGCGTCGGGCAGACCACGCAGAGCCAGCTGGTGACCCCGCCGGCGTCCGGCGGGTAGGCAGCGGAGCGGCGGTGCGTCCCGTGCTGCCGCACCCCCCGGCGCCACCGGCCCGCCGCAGGGCTGTCGGAGCCGGCACGTATGCTGCCCGGGACGTTCGCCCAGGGGGAGGGAAAGCACGTGGGTCAGGCAGGCAAGATGCTGCGCGAGATGGCCGTCGCGCCGACGGTGCAGGTCGTCAGCAGGACGGGGACGGTGACCAGGCTGGCCCGACTGGTGCTGGTCGCCGAGCAGTTCGGCTTCATGTACGGGGACACGCACCAGAGCGGCGGGCGGGCGCCCAAGACGGTGCTGACCGTCCACCGCGACCCCGCCCCCGAAGCGCAGCGCCGTGCGGCGGACAACCATGCGCGGTATCCGCAGGCGGCCGACGGTGGTGACCTGCCGGGGATGCAGCCGGGCGGCAAGCTCAGGCCGCTCCCGGACGCCGCGGCCCATCTTGAACTCCTCAAGGCCCGGATCAACTTCGACCTCACCGGCAAGAGCGCCGAGAAGCGCATGCTCATGGGCGCCCTCGGTGCGACGGCGGGATTCGCCATCCTGATCTTCCGCCTTGTCGCCGAGGGGACGACCCCGGTCGCCGCCGTCGTGGGTTACGTACTGATTCTGCTGGCGCTCGGCGGCGGCTTCCTGTGGAACCGCAAGCGGAACGCCCGTTTCGAGAACGTCCTGCGCCAGGCGGGTCTCACTCCCGTGCAGGACGGGAACGGTCGCACCCGCTATCTGCCGCCCGGCAGTCAACTGCCGGGCCAGTACAACCCGTTCGCCCAGCCGGGCAACGGCTTCCCGCAGCAGGCACCCGGACATCCTGCGGCGCAGCCGCAGCCGTCGGCCCAGGTCCCCGCGCCCGGGGGTCATCAGCAGCCCCAACAGCCCGGTCCGCACTGGCAGTTCCAGCCGCAGCAGCAGGGGCCGTACCAGCAGGCCCTGCACCAGCAACAGCCGTACCAGCAACAGCCGTACGGGCAACAGCCGTACCAGCAGGGACAGTACGGTCACGGCGGGCCCTACCCACAGCAGCAACCCCCACAGCAGCAACCCCCGCAGCAGCAACCCCCGCAGGCACCCCCGGTGCAGACACCCCCGGTGCAGACACCCCCTCAGCAGTACGGGCAGCACAGCTAGGCCCTTTCGTCCGGCACGCAGTACGGCGGTGCGTCTTCGCCCGTACCAGCGCGGCCCCGGCCGCCGTCGCCGCGATCACCGCGAGTACGGGGCCGATGGCGAGGGTGTGCCGCACGGAGGAGGCAGCCGCGTATCCGATGCCGGCCTCGGCGGTGGCCCACACCAGGGCGGCACCGGCGCTGTAGGGGGCGATGCGCCGGTAGGGCAGGCGGGCGGCACCGGCGAGGTGGGGGGTGAGGGTGCGCACCACGGGAATGAAGCGGGAGATGAAGACGGCCTGGCCGCCGCGGCGGGCCGTCAGCGCTTCGGCGCGCTGCCATGTGGCGTCGGGGACGCGACGGCCGAGACGTCCGGTGCGCAGTCGGCCGCCGAGCAGACCTCCCGTGCGGTGCGCCAGGAAGTCGCCGGCCACCACGGCGCACGTGGCGGCCGCGATCACCAGCGGGAGGTTCAGTAATCCGGTACGCGCCAGTGCGCCTGCTGTGACCAGCAGGGTGAGAGTGGGAATGAACGCCCCGATCAGCAGGACGGATTCGGCCAGCACGGCCACCGCCACCGTCGCCAGGGCGATGCCCGAGGACATGTCGCCCAGGGCGTCGGCAGGAAGGGTCATCGGCTCGTTCCGGCCGCGGCGTTCTGCCGGGCGGGGTGCGGGACTTGGGGCGCGGGGCACCTGAGCTGCCAGACCGTGGCCGGCGGGAGATTGGCCAACACCGTGCTGCAGCCGGTGGCGTAGCGGCGCTGGTAGCCGGCCAGGATCTGCTCCACGGCCCGGTGCCGGTGCGCCTGCGCGGTGGACGCGAACAGCGAGCGGGCCCGCCGGGTGCCCCGGTAGGCGAAGTAGGTCAGGGTGCCGCCGGGATGGAGCAGTTCCAGGTACCGGTCCATGATCGTTTCGACTTGTCCGGGGGAGAAGTTGGCGAAAGGAAGTCCGGAGACGATCACGTCGTAGCGGCGGCCGGTCTCCAGACGCTCGACGTAGGCGGTGTGTATCCGGATCTGCCCGGGCCGTCCGGCCAGGCGCGGATGCGTGCCGACGAGTTCGCTCAGCCGGCCGGCGAAGCGCGGGTTGGCCTCGGCGACATCGAGGTGGCTGCCCGGTGACAGCTCCCGGATCAGGGCGCGGGTGACCGCTCCGGTTCCGGCTCCCGCCTCCAGGATGCTCAGCGGCCGCGCGGGCTGTGCCCTGACCGGTTCGGTCAGGGCACGGGCCAGTGCCTTGCCGCTGGGTGCGACCGCGCCGACCGTACGAAGGTCGCGGGCGGCTTCGAGGAGGAACGTCCAGCTGTCGGCAGGGCGTTGGGCGGAAGCACGGTGGTGAGGGGTGGTCGAGTGGCTCATGGGGCCGACGCTAGGAAACCGGCGCGCACCCGCGGCTCCGCCGTTGTACGACGACGTCCCCCTACGAAAGTAGGGGGCCGGTATGGAAGATCGCCGGAAGAAGACCATCTGGACGGTGCCTAGGATCGCCGGGTGAGTTGGACAGCGCACCCTTCACGGGTCACATACGGGCGCCACGGCCTGGTGCTGCTGCTGACCTTCGCCGCTGTTCAGTACGGCGCCGTGTCCACCGACGGCCGGTATCTGACGGTGCGTTCCGCGGCAGCGGTGCTGTGCGGGCTGGCCCTGCTGGGCCGCGTCCGCCTCCACTGGCTTGTCGCCCCGCTCCTCGCCACCGCGGCGGCGGGGCTCTGGGGGTGGCCGCTGCTGCCGCTGCTGCTGCTCGCCCTGTTCGAACTGGCCGCGCACCGCCGCGCCGTCGTGGCCATGGGCTGCGGCGCCGCCGTGCTGGTCACCGAGGCGTTGCTGTCTTCGGCGACCGCGTCGTTCACTCTGCGCTTCAGCCTGCTCCTGCTGATGGTCGTGGGGATCGGGCAGTGGGCGGGTAAGCGCCGCCAGGTGGAGGTGCTGAACGCTCGGGTCGAGCATCTGCTCATCGAGCGGGAACTGCGGGAGGAGGCCGCCCGTGCCGCCGAACGTTCCCGGATCGCCGCCGAGATGCACGACGTACTGGCGCACCGGCTGAGCCTCATCGCCCTGCACACCGGCGTACTGACCGCCACGGCCGGCACGTTGCCCGAGGTTGTCGCGGAACGCCTCGCCCTGCTGCGCACCGCCTCCACCGAGGCCCTCGGCGACCTGCGCGACATCCTCGGCGCCCTGCACGGCCGCCGGAACACCGTCGGGCAAGCGGCTACCGCGCCTGTGCTGCGCGATGTGAGCGAGCTGGTCGAGGAGGCCGGCACGGCGGGGCAGCAGATAGAGACGAAGGTCGAGGGGAAGCCCGTACAGGCACCCACCGTCCACCGGCTGGCCGTCTATCGTCTGGTGCAGGAGGCGTTGACGAACGCCCGTAAGCACGCCCGGGGCGCACCGGTGACCGTCCGGATCGACTACGGGCCGCCCGCCACCGTCGTCGAGGTCACCAACGACCCCGGTTACGAGGCGGCGGAGGGGGCCGGTTCCGGCTTCGGGCTGGTCGGTCTGCGCGAGCGCGTCACCGCGCTCGGCGGCAGGCTGCAGGCCGGCCCCGACGGCGCCGGCGCCTGGCGGCTGGCCGCCCGCATCCCCTACTCCCCAGACATCGAGAAGAACGGCGTCCGCACATGATCCGCGCCATGATCGTCGACGACGATGCCCTGGTCCGCCTCGGTCTGGCCGACCTCCTCGACGGCGAGGACGGCATCGAGGTCACCGCCCAGGCGTGCGACGGCCTGCACGCCGTCGAACTGGCCAGAGCACACCACGTCGACGTCGCCCTGGTCGACGTCCGCATGCCCCGCATGGACGGCATCGCCGCCATCACACATCTGCGTGCGCTGCCCCACCCCCCGAAGGTGATCACGCTGACCACCTTCGACCTTGACGAGTACGTCTACAACGCCCTCGCCGCCGGTGCCGACGGTTTCCTGCTCAAGGACACCAAGCCTGCCGAGATCATGCGCGCCGTCCACCTCGTCGCCTCCGGGTCCGCCATGCTCCACCCCGCCGCGGCCCGCCGGCTCATCGACCGATACCACGCGACGAGCCGTCCCCAGGCGGCAGCCGCCCGCACCAGTCTCGAACGGCTCACGCCCCGCGAACACGAAGTGCTGGCCCTGCTCGCCAGGGGCGACACCAACGCCGACATCGCCGCGGGCCTCGGTATGCGCGAGAGCACCGTCAAAGCGCACGTCAGCCGCATCCTCACCGCGCTGGAAGTGGCCAACCGCGTCCAGGCGGCCCTGCTGGCCCGCGACGCAGGCCTCACCGACGGACGGTGAGGACGGGTCAGCCGGACCGGGGACCGACGCCCGTACCGCGAGCCGCCCGGTCAGCTGCCGGCGGACCCGGGGCCCAGGCCCGCGGCGCCAGGGGCCAGGCCTGCGGCCACGAGTCCGGCGAGCACTGCCTCGCCCAGGGCGTTCACCGCGGACTGCGGGCGGACCATCACGGTGAACTCCTTGATCAGGCCTGCCTCGTCGAAGTGCAGCAGGTCCATGCCGTGGATCTGCTTGCCGTCCACCGTCGCCCGGAAGACGAGGATCTCCGCGGGAGCCTCGCCGCCGTCGGCGCTGGTCTCGGCCGTGCCCTCGAACCGTCCGACGTAGCGGAAGTCCTCGAAGGTGCGCAGCAGGACGTCGAAGAGCCCCAGCACCATGGGCCGCCCTTCGAAAGGCGCGAACTTCACCGGGCTGTAGAAGCGGACGTCCTCGGTGAACAGGTCCTCCAGCGCGGCGCGGTCGCGTGCCTCGACGGCGGCGCGGAAGCGTGCAGCGGTCTCCATGGTCCCTCCGGATGCTCGGGCCCTCCGGCTCGATGCTGTTGCCGACCCGCTGATACTCAAGAATCTGACTACTCACATTCATGAGTATCATGCACGGGCAGACGGACGCTGGGAAGGGGCGGCTGCGATGGCTCTGAGACATGCCGTGCTGGCGGCGCTGCTGGACGGCGAGTACAGCGGCTACCAACTGGCCAAGGCGTTCGACGTGGGCGTCGCCAACTTCTGGCACGCCCTGCCTCAGCAGCTGTACGCCGAACTCGCCAAGCTGGAGCGGGAAGGGCTGGTCACGGGACGCCAGGTCGTACAGGAGACCCGCCCCAACAAGCGCCTCTTCCGGGTCTCCGACGCGGGCTTCGCGGAACTGGAGCAGTTCGCGGCAGCGGCGGCGAAACCCTCGTTCATCCGCGACGACTTGCTCGTGAAGGTCCAGGCCGTCGACCGCACCGACGCGGGCCCGGTGATCGAACAGCTCGAAGAGCGCGCGTCGGCCGCGGGGGCCAGGACCGAGCTCTTCACCGACCTGCTGCGGCGGATGCGCGGCGACGCGGACGAGGCGGAGTTCCTGCGCAGGGGCGACCGGATCGGGCCGTATCTGACGTGCCTGCGCGGCCTGGCCTTCGAGGAGGGCCACCGGGACTGGTGCCGGCACGTCGCGGACGTTCTCCGGGAGCGGCGGACGGCGGGGGCCGAACGGTGAATACGTGCGCCCCGTGGCACTGGGCGGCGGAACACCTGGCCGCCGTCCCCTCCTGGGCCCAGCACGCCGACCTGGCTGTACGAGGCCGTGTCGCCGGACAGGTCCGCGCCGAACGGCTCGGCCCTGCCCTGGCGTTGAGTCCCGGCCTGGTCACCGTCGGGGCCGGGATGAACGGTCTGCTGAGACCCCCATGGAGAAGTTCGTCCAGAAGGCGGTCAACTCACCCATGACAGTGACTGGTTGAGCCCGCGACTCACAGCCAGGGCGTCCTTGCCGAGTACGGTGACCAGCACCGCGGGACCGGCCAGCGGGGTGACCACCGCGCCGGGGGACGGTACCCGGGGTTCCGCCGGCGCCGCGTCCAGTTCCGGGTCGACCACGAGCAGTTGCCCCACGGCCCGGTGCCCGTCCAGTACCGCTGAGCTGTCCCAGCCGGGTGCGCCAGGGCCGAAGTCGAGCTGCTGCCGGAGGAGCGGGCGGCCACTGATGCTGACCGCCAGCCGGGTGGTGAGACGGCCCGGCTCCTCGCCGCTGCGTCCCAGGACCGACACCTCCCGCAGCAACAGGCGGGCGGTAGGCGCGAGTTCGACGCGGACGGTCTGCCGCAGGACGCTGCGCGAAGCCGAGATGAGGGGTTCGGGCCACCACTGCAACCGTCCGCGCTCGCCGACGGAGAGACGTACGTCGTAGTGGGCCGCCGCGTCGCCACGGCCCGGCAGGGCGAGAGTGGCGGCGGCGGAGTCCATGCGCAGGCGTGCCCCGTCCTCGACCCCTACGTCCAGGGCCAGCCGGTCGCCGCCCAGCGGCCCGCTCATCGCGCCGACGAGGGTGACGCGGGCTTCACCGTCGGCGCAGCCCGTCAGGCGTGGCGCGAGCGGCCCTTCGCCGCGGATCACCGGGACCGCGCTGCCGCCGCGCCCGTCCGCGACGGCGGTGACGCGGGCGGCGGCGCGTACGGCCGAGGAGTACGGCAGCGGCGGAGCGTCCGTCGCGGCCGTGACCGGTTCGCTCACGCGGATGCCGCCTGCCGCTGCCAGGTCGCGAGACGGGTGCGCGTCCAGTCGGCCACGGGCCTCACGCCTTCCTCGGAGGTGAGCGAGGTGAAAGCGACGGGAAGGCTGCCGCGCTGCGCCTCGGCGTCGGCGGCCATGGCGGCCAGGTCGCATCCGACATAGGGGGCGAGGTCCGTCTTGTTGATGACGAGGAGGTCGGCGGTGGTGATGCCCGGGCCGCCCTTGCGGGGGATGTCGTCCCCGGCTGCGACGTCGATGACGAATATCTGGGCGTCGACGAGGCCCTTGGAGAAGGTGGCGGTCAGGTTGTCACCGCCGGACTCGACGAGGACGAGGTCGAGGCCGCCGGAGGAGGAGGCGGCCTCCTCCAGGTCCTCGACCGCTTCGAGGTTGGCGGAGATGTCGTCGCGGATCGCGGTGTGCGGACAGGCGCCGGTCTCCACGGCGGCTATCCGCTCCGGGGGCAGCACGGCGGCCCGCAGCAGGAACGCCGCGTCCTCGCGGGTGTAGATGTCGTTGGTGACGACCGCGAGGGCGAAATCCTCGCGCAGCGTGCGGCACAGCGCCGCGACCGTGGCGGTCTTGCCGGAGCCGACGGGCCCGCCGAGCCCGATCCGCAGAGCGCGGCGGGAACCCTCCGGGCACGCGGGCCGTGAGCCGGACGGCTGTGCGGCTCCGTGAGTGTGCCGCTGCGGGAATGAGCCGGGTGGGTCCAGATGCATGGTGCCTGCTCCTCGCATGGGGTGGGTGCAGTGGGCGGGGTGAAGTGGCGTACGAGTGGGGCGTGCCGGAGACGCCGCCCCGGGACGGCGGTCGCGGACGGGCGTGCCGGGACGACCGGGCGCTTCACGAGGCGAAGAGACGTACCGGCCATCCCGCGTGCTCCTCCGCGGTGATCTCCAGCAGCGGCGCGGCCGAGGCCGGAAGGGCGTCGAGGCTGCCGCGCGCAGTGCCCGCGGCCTCCCCGGCGACGTCGTCAACTTCGGGCGCGAGTCGCGCGATCACGGCCGCGGCCTCGAAAGGGTCGAGGGAGAGCAGCCGTACCGCCGCGGTGGCCGGTCCCGACACCGCTTCGTACGCGGCGGCGTATGCGCCGTCCTGCGGGGTGAGCCCGGCCGCCGCGACCACGAGCCCGAGGACGACGGGCTGATGTGCGCCCTGCGGACGTGCTGCCGCGAGGGCGTCGATGGCAGGTGAGGGCCATGCGGCGCGGGCCGCGCGGGTGAGTTGCCGTCCGAGCCTGCGGGATGTGCGGCGCAGGGCGGGGGAGGGCGTACGGGCGTCGGCCGCCTCGTCCAGGTCGAGGGGGTCGTGGACGCCGGCCGCCGCCGCGGCGGCGAGCCCCGAGGCGACCAGCCCTGCCGTGTGCAGGCGTCCACGGCAGAACTCCTCCAGGGTGGCGGCGTCGGTGACGCGGCCGGCGCGTACAGCTGCCTCGGCCCCGCCGGAGTGCGCGTGCGCTCCGGCGGGGAAGCGCCCGTCGGTAAGGGCGAGGAGAGCTGCTGCCACTGTCATCGCAGTAGTGCCGTTTCGGACGAGTCGGACGCGTCGGATGAGTCGGATGAGTCGGATGAGTCGGACGAGTCAGAAGAGGAAGTACCGCTGTGCCATGGGGAGTTCGGCTGCGGGTGCGGGATCCACGGGTTCGCCGTCCACGGTGACGGTGAAGGTGTCGGGGTCCACGGTGACGTGCGGCAGTGCGTCGTTGCAGCGCATGTCGGCCTTCGTGACGCTTCGGGTGTTCCCTGCGGCGGTGAACTGCTTGCCCAGGCCGAGCCGTTCGGGCAGGCCGTCCTCCAGCGCGGCCTCGTTGACGAAATTGAGCGAGTTGGCGGCCGGAGCGCGTCCCAGCGCGCCGAACATGGGCCGTGGCAGCACGGGTTGAGGAGTGGGGATGGAGGCGTTCGCGTCACCCATCTGCGCGTAGGCGATCTGCCCGCCCTTGACGACCAGTTGGGGCTTGACACCGAAGAACGCCGGGTCCCAAAGCACCAGATCGGCGAGCTTGCCCGGTTCGACGGAGCCGATCTCGGCGTCGAGGCCCTGAGCGACCGCCGGGTTGATCGTGTACTTGGCGACGTACCGGCGGGCGCGGGCGTTGTCGGCGTGGCTGTCCCCGGCCAGCGCACCGCGGCGCAGCTTCATCACATGCGCCGTCTGCCAGGTGCGCAGGACCACTTCGCCCACGCGGCCCATGGCCTGGGCGTCCGAGGAGATGATCGAGATGGCGCCCAAGTCGTGCAGGACGTCCTCGGCGGCGATGGTCGAGGGCCGGATGCGGGATTCGGCGAAGGCGAGATCCTCGGGGACGGCCGGGTTGAGGTGGTGGCAGACCATCAGCATGTCGAGGTGTTCCTCGACGGTGTTGACGGTGTGCGGCCGGGTCGGATTGGTGGAGGAGGGCAGCACGTTGTGGTGGCCGACGACGGTGATGATGTCGGGCGCGTGCCCCCCTCCCGCGCCCTCGGTGTGGTAGGCGTGAATGCCGCGTCCCGCGATCGCCTTGAGCGTGTCCCCGACGAAGCCTGCCTCGTTCAGCGTGTCTGTGTGCACGGCGAGCTGGGCGCCGCTCTCCTCGCAGACGCCGAGACAGGCGTCGATGACCGCGGGCGTCGCTCCCCAGTCCTCATGGATCTTGAATCCGGCTGCCCCGCCGCGAAGTTGGCTGTGCAGAGCCGCACGCGAGACCGTGTTCCCCTTGCCCAGCAGCCCGACGTTCACTGGCATCGCGTCCATTGCGGCGAGGGTGCGGCCCAGATGCCAGGGGCCCGGGGTGACCGTCGTCGCCTTCGTGCCTTCTGCCGGGCCCGTACCGCCGCCGAGCAGGGTCGTCACGCCGGACGCCAGAGCCTCGTCGACGAGTTGGGGACACACGAAGTGGACGTGGGTGTCGACGCCGCCTGCGGTGAGGATCTTTCCGTTCCCGGCGATGATCTCGGTCTCGGGCCCGATGACGAGACCGGGGTCCACGCCGTCCATCGTGTCGGGATTCCCCGCCTTGCCCAGCGCCGTGACGCGGCCGTCGCGGATGCCGACGTCCGCCTTGACCACGCCCCAGTGGTCGAGGACCACAGCGCCCGTCACCACGGTGTCGGGTGCGCCTTCCGCGCGGGTCGTGCGGGCCTGGCCCATGGACTCGCGGATGACCTTGCCGCCGCCGAACACCGCCTCGTCACCCGCGCGTCCCGGACCACCGCAGCGGTCCTCCTCGACCTCGACGAAGAGTTCCGTGTCGGCGAGCCGGACCCGGTCGCCGGTCGTGGGCCCGTACCGGCCGGCGTAGTCGCTCCTGGCGAGAACGCCGCCACCGCCGGCCGGGTCCCCGTCACTCACCGGTGCCTTCGCAGGCTTCGAGAGGGCCGCCGGTCTGCCCGCGCAGCCCGGCGACCACGCGCCGCCCCCGCAGCGGGACGAGCGCGACCTCGACCGGAACGCCCGGCTCGAACCGCACGGCCGAGCCCGCGGGGATCGCGAGGCGTCTGCCGTGTGCGGCGGCGCGGTGGAATCCGAGCCCGGGATTCGCCTCGGCGAAGTGGTAGTGCGAACCGACCTGTACGGGCCGGTCGGCACCGTTGAGCACCGTGAGCCGGACGACGTCGGCGCCTTCGTTGAGCGGCACCGGCTCGGCGGCGTGCAGTATCTCTCCGGGGATCACTCGGCGACGCTCCTTTTTCCGCGGTTTCCCGCGCTCCCCTGGTACGGGGCGGGATGGGACAGGGCGGGTCAGGGGATGGGGCTGTGAACGGTGACGAGCTTGGTGCCGTCGGGGAAGGTCGCCTCGACCTGTACGTCGCGAAGCATCTCGGGGACGCCCTCCATGACGTGCTCGCGGCCGAGGACCGAACGGCCGGAGTCCATCAGTTCGGCCACGGAGCGGCCGTCCCGTGCGCCCTCCAGCACATGCGAGGTGATCAAGGCGACGGCCTCCGGGTGGTTGAGCAGTACGCCACGCCGCCGGCGCTTGTCCGCCACGTCCGCGGCGACATGGATGAGCAGCCGCTCCTGCTCGTGAGGGGTCAGTCGCATCGTCGTCTCCCGCCGGGGACCTCTCGCATCTCCCGCGGAGGGGTTGCCGCCCGCGGGTGGTGCAGCCTATGCCGCGGGCGTTTCACCGGCGTTAACGCAGATCCCGGAGTCCGCGAGAGGGCCCGGGCCCGTGGCCCGCCGACGGGTGGCCTCACCGTCCCCGCGCCGCGGCCGCAGCGAAGTGAGGCCCCGCCGCACACGATCCGGGCGCCGCGCTCCGGCGGCGTGCGCATTCTCCACGGCGTCGCCACACCCCGCGGCCGCCGCGTCACCTCTGACTTTCGAAGGAAAGCGTTTCGAGCGCGGTTTCTGTTTCATTCATTGACTTTCTGACTTTGCGATTTCTACTCTCACGCAGCGTTTCGAAAGACTTTCCGATGTGTTTCGAATCCCCGCGAGGAGTAGGTGACATGCCGGGTATCGCGGAGCACGAGCGGCAGCAGGAGGTGCTGCGGCTGCTCGAAGGGACGGGAAGGGTGAGCGTCCCGGAGCTGGCCGAACGCCTCGGCGTCTCCGTGGTGACCGTCCGCAAGGACCTCGACGTGCTGGAGCGGCGCCGTATCCTGCGGCGCGTCCGCGGCGGCGCGGTGGCGGTGCGCGGCGCGGACGAGGGCGCCTTCGAGATGCGCGTGCACTACCGCGTCGCCGAGAAGCAGGCGATCGCGCGGACCGCCGCGGAACTCGTCCGTGACGGCGACGCGATAGCCCTGGACTGCAGCACGACCTGCTACCACCTCGCCCGCGAGATCCGGGACCGCAGCGGTCTGATCGTGGTCACGAACGGCCTGCGCGCGGCGGAGGTGATGAGCGAGTCGGACGCCACCGTGGTGATGCCGGGAGGCACACTGCGCCGCTCCTCGTGGTCGCTGGTCGGCGACATCGGTGAGGCGTTCAAGGGACGCGGGCGCGTGGCCCGCGGCTTCTTCGGTCTCCGCTCGCTCTCGCCGGAACTCGGGCTGCTGGAGCTGTCCGCCGAGGAGACCGAGGCGAAGCGCGTACTCGTGTCGATCTGCGACGAGGTGTACGGACTCTTCGACTCCAGCAAGGTCGGCCGCTTCGCCCTGCACACCTTCGCGGGATCGCGGGAGATCTCCGGACTGGTCACGGAAGCCGGCGCCGGCGACGAACTGGTCGACCAGTGGCGCGCGGTGGGCGTGCCCGTACGGCGGGCCGCCGTACACGCGGAAGCGGAAGTGGCGGAATGAGCTCCCGGCGCCAGGTGCTCGCCGTGGATCTCGGGGCGGAGAGCGGCCGTGTCGTACTCGGCCGGTTCGACGGTTCGGCGATCGAGACCCGCGAGGTGCACCGTTTCGCCAACACCCCGCGCACGGGCCCGGACGGACTGCTGCGCTGGGACCTCTTCCGGCTGTGGCGCGACGTCCGCGACGGCCTGGAGAAGGCGGCGGCGCTCGTCACCGGTCCCGTCGACTCCGTGGGCGTGGACACCTGGGGCCTGGACTACGGCTTCATCGACGCCTCAGGCGCGGTCCTCGACGACCCCGTCAGCCATCGCGACGGGCGTACGCGCGGAATGCTCGGCGAGGCGGCCCGCATCGTCGGCCGCGAGAGGCTCTACGCCGGCACCGGAACCCAGCTGCTGGAGGTCAACACCGTCTTCCAGCTGCTGGCCGACGCGCTGAACGGGCCCTCGCGGCACGCCCGTGCGAGCCGGCTGCTGATGCTGCCGGACCTGTTCCACCGGCTGCTGTCCGGAAGCACCGTGGCCGAGTACACCGCCGTGAGCACCACCGGCGCGTACGACATGACGCGGCGGCGGTGGGCCGCGGAGCTCCTGACGGACCTGGGCATCCCGACCGGTGTGCTGCCCGAGGTGGTCGAACCCGGCACCGACCTGGGGACGCTTCTGCCGCAGGCGGCCGGACACTCCGCGTACCGCCGGACCCGGGTGGTCGCGCCGGGCAGCCACGACACGGCGAGTGCCGTGGTGAGCGTCCCGTTCACGGACGCCTCCGCCGCCTACATCTCCTCCGGCACCTGGTCGCTGGTGGGAGTCGAGACCGCCTCACCCGTGGTCAGCGAGGACTCGCGGCGGGCGAACCTGACCAACGAGGGCGGAGTCCTCGGCACGATCCGCCTGCTGCGCAACTGCATGGGCCTGTGGCTGCTGCAGGAGTGCCGCAACCAGTGGGCCCGGGAGGGCCGCCGGTACGGCTACGGCGAACTGGTCACGCTGGCGGCGTCCGCCCCCGCCGGGCTGAGCGTGGTCAACCCGGACCACAGGGACTTCGTGCCGCCCGGCGACATGCCGGCCCGTATCCGGGACTACTGCACGCGAACCGGCCAGCCCGTACCGGACGGTGTGGCGGCCACGGCCCGCGTGGTGCTGGACAGCCTCGCCCTCGGCTACCGCATGGCCCTGGAGGACCTGGCACTCGTCACGGGGCGGCCGCCGGCCGCGGCGCACATCGTCGGCGGAGGCTCCCGCAACGGACTGCTCAACCAGCTCACCGCCGACGCGTGCGGCCTCCCGGTCCTGGCCGGGCCCGTCGAGGCGACCGCCGTCGGCAACATGCTCGTCCAGCTGTCCGCACTGGGCGAGCTGGCCGGCCTCGCCGAGATGCGTGCCGTGGCGTGCGCGGGGCAGCGGGCCGGCCGCTACGAGCCGGGCGGCTCCGGTGCGGCGGAGGAGTGCTACGGCCGCTACCGGCGGTGGGTCGCGGCCGACGCGGCAGAAGCGGGAATCACGGATCCACCGGACTGATCGACGAGACCGGACCTACGGGCCGGGCCACACGGAAGGAGAGGCAGGATGCGTATTTCGCGAGGTGTCGCGGCGGCTGTCGTGGTCGCCATGTCGGCGTCGCTCACGCTGGCCGGCTGCAGCAAGAAGAACAACGGATCGGGCGGTTCCTCGGACGGGGGCAAGCCGAAGGTCGCGTTCGTGCCCAAGGTGCAGGGGATTCCGTACTTCGAGGCGATGAACAAGGGCGGCAAGCAGGCCGCGAAGGACCTGGGCGCGCAGTGGATCTACAAGGGCCCGACGACGGCGGACCCCGGCGCGCAGACGGACATCGTCAAGTCCCTCCTGCAGCAGCGGGTCGACGTGCTGGCCGTGGCACCCAACGACCCCGACTCGATGCCGCCCATCCTCAAGGACGCCAAGGATCAGGGCGTCCACCCCATGACCTCGGACACCGACGCGCCCAACTCCGACCGCGAGGTCTTCGTCAACCAGGCCACCCCTGAAGGCATCAGCAAGGCGCTGACCGACACCCTGATGAAGGAGATGGACGGCAAGGGCGAGTACGCGATCGTCTCCTGCGGGCAGACGGCGGAGAACCTCAACTCCTGGATCAAGGAGCAGAAGAAGTACACGGCGGAGAAATACCCGAAGGCGAAGATCGTCGACGTCGTGTACGCGGGCGAGGACGAGGCCAAGGCCGTCTCCATGGCGAAGGACCTGATGAACGCCCACCCGGACCTGAAGGGTCTCGTGGGGGAGTGCACCACTTCGGCGCCCGGCGTGGCCAAGGCGGTGCGCGAGGCGGGGAAGACCGGCGAGGTCGCCACCACCGGCGTCGGCACACCGAAGTCGATGAAGCCCTATCTGAAGGACGGTTCGTCCGCGGGAGCGGTCCTGTGGAACGTCGAGGCGCTGGGCTATCTGACGGTGTGGGCCGGCAAGCAGGTCAGCGAAGGCAAGTCGTTCAAGAAGACGAACCGGGTCAGCGACGAACTGCCCGCCGTCAAGTACTTCCCGGAGCGCAAGGAGCTGCTGCTCGGCGATCCGCTGCGCATCACCAAGGACAACGTGGACGACTACGACTACTGACCACGTCACCAGCCGCGCCCCGTGAACCGCCGCCGTACGCCGGGCACTTCAGCCCCGGATGGCGGGCGGCGCGTTCACCCGGGCCGGCCGAGGAGTGAGATGACCGAGCCAGAGACCCTGCTGGTCTCCCGTGGGACACGCAAGCGCTACAGCGGCGTACAGGCCCTGCGTGGCGTCGACTTCGACGTGACCGCGGGTGAAGTGCACGCCCTGGTCGGCGAGAACGGCGCCGGCAAGTCCACCCTCATCAAGATCATTTCAGGGGCCGAGGCAGCGGACGAGGGGACGGTCGAGGTCGGCGGCAGGCCGCTCGCCGCCGGCGACACCAACGCGGCACTGGCCGCCGGAGTCGCGACCGTCTACCAGGAACCCCAGCTCTTCGGGGAGTTGACGGTGGCCGAGAACATCTTCCTCGGCCGGGAGCTTCGAAGGGGCGCCCTCATCGACTGGGGCGCGCAGCGCCGCCGCGTCGCCGAACTGCTTCAGCGCCTCGGTCTGGACCCCGCCCTCGCTGACGAACGGACGGCGGACCTGCCCGTGGCCGAGCAGCAACTGGTGTCCATCGCCAAGGCGTTCGCGCACCAGGTCCGCGTCCTCATCCTCGACGAGCCCTCCGCGATCCTCACCGACCAGGAGGTGCAGACCCTCTTCCGCGTCATCGACTCGGTGAAGGCGGAAGGCGTCGGCGTGATCTACATCAGCCACCGCCTGGACGAACTCGTCGTGGTCGCGGACCGGGTGACCGTGCTGCGCGACGGCGAGGTCGTCGCCACCCGCCCCGCGCGGGAGCTGACCGTACGGCAGATCGCCGAGCTGATGGTCGGGCACGCCCTGGACTCCCGTCAGATCTCCCGTACGGCCCCCGCCGCCGACGCCGTGCTCGAAGTGCGCGGACTGGGCCGCCGCCGCGCCTTCCGGGACGTGAACCTGGCGCTGAACCGCGGTGAAGTGGCCGGTCTGTACGGCCTCGTCGGCTCCGGCGTGAACGACGTGGCACGCGCGCTGTACGGAATCGACCCCGCCGATGCCGGCTCCGTACTCGTCGGCGGCCGGGAGCGGCGCCTGCGCGGCACACGCGACGCGGTGCGCGCCGGCATCGCGATGCTGCCCGCGAACCGCAAGGTCCAGGGCGTCTTCGCGTCCAAGTCGATCGCCTTCAACATCTCGATAGGCCATCTCCCGATGCTGAGCAGATTCGCCGTCGTGATGGACCGCCGCCGGGAGAGGACCCTGGCGGCGGACTTCCTGCAGCGCATCGCGATCAAGGCACCCGGGGTGCAGGCACTCGTGGGCACCCTCTCCGGAGGCAACCAGCAGAAGGTGGTTCTGGCCCGGTCGCTGGTCGAAAGGCCGGACGTCCTGGTGCTGGAGGAGCCCACCCAGGGCGTGGACGTCGGTGCCAAGGACGAGATCCACGACATCGTCCTCTCGCTCGCGGAACGCGGCAGCGCGGTGCTCGTCGTCTCCTCCGACCTCGCCGAACTACAGCGGCTGGCCGACCGGGTGCTGGTCATGCGGGAGGGCGAAGTGGCCGGCGAGTTCGCTCGCGGAGCCTCACAGGCCGACCTGCTCTCGGCCGCCGCCGGGGGCGGCGGCGAGGAGGAGGCGACGTCGCTGGACGCCGCACGGGCGGCGATCACGAAGGAGGTTCCCTAGCCATGGCACCGGCGACCCTCGGCACAGGCAGCACAGGCAGCACAGGCAGCACAGGCAGCACAGGCGGCACCGGCGGCACCGGCGGCACCGGCGGCACCGGCGGCAAGGCCCCGGCCGCGCGGCGCGGGACGTTGCGGCTGGCCGAGGGCCAGGAAGTCGTCCTCGCCGGACTGCTCGTGGCGCTCTGGCTCACGCTCGGCCTGAGCACGGACACCTTCCTCGCCGCGTCCAATCTGCAGAACATCCTCTTCTCCGTCGCACCCGTCGCGATCGCCGGCATCGGTATGACCGCGGTCATCGTCACCGCGGGCATCGACGTCTCCGTGGGCGGGACGATGGCCGTCGCCGGTGTCGTCGTCGCCAAGCTCATACGCGACCTCGGCGTCGGAATGGTGCCCGCGGTGGGCGTCGCGGTGCTGGTCGGCGCCCTGCTCGGACTGGTCAACGGAGTGCTCGTCGCGTACGGGCGGCTGCATCCGATCATCGTCACGTTCGGCACGCTCAATCTCTTCCGGTTCGCAGCCCTGCAGATCTTCGACTCCAAGCAGGTCTCGGGCGTGCCGGGCACGCTGGGCCTGATCGGGGGCGGCGAGAGCGGGCTCACCTGGGGGGTGCCGCACGCCGCGCTCCTCGCGCTCGTACTGGCCGCCGGCGCCTGGACGTACATGCGGTACGTGCCTACGGGGAGGCACCTGTACGCGGTGGGCGGCGATGCCGCCGCGGCGCGGCTCGCGGGAGTACGGGTGGAGCGCCGCCAGATCAGCGTCTACGTGCTCGTCGGCCTGCTGGTCGGCCTGGCGGCATGCGTCCGCATCGGATCGGGCGGCCTCGTCGGACAGGACATCGGCACCGGATTCGAACTGGAGGTCATCGCGGCGGTCGTGATCGGCGGGACGAGCATCCTCGGCGGCCGGGGCAGCGTCGTCGGCACGCTGCTCGGCGCGATGCTCGTCAGCACGATCACGAGCGCCGTCACGCTGCTGCGCTGGCAGAACGAACTCACCCAGCTCTTCATCGGTCTGTTCATCGTCGCGGCGGTCGGTGCCGACCTCCTGCGCGAGCGAAGGAGGCGAAGCCTGTGACCACCTCGACGCCGGGGGGTCCTGCTCTGGGGCGGGAGCCTGTGACGTGGCCCGGGCGGGCGGAAGTGGGTGTGGCGGGTCGGGTTCGGCTGCGCCGCGCGGTCGTCGTCGCGGCGGTCGGTGCCGACCTCCTGCGCGAGCGAAGGAGGCGAGGCCTGTGACCACCTCGACGCCGGGGACCCCGACGAAGGGGACCCCGACCCGGTCCGGGCAACCGGAAGAGGAGGCGGCCGGGCCCGGCCTGCTGCGCCGCGCGGTCACCGTCCTGCTGACGGAACGCGTGGTCCTGCTCGCGGCCCTGCTGGTCGTACTCCTGATCTGGATGAACGTCCTCGACGCGGGCGGCTATCTGCTCGCGCCCTACGACGTCGCATACCTCGCCTCGGCGATGGAGACGATGGTGCCGCTGTGCATCCTGGGCATGGCCGAACTGCTGGTCATGGTCTCGGGACGCGGAGGCATCGATCTGTCCGTGGGCGCGATTGTGAGCCTCACCGGCATGGCCTTCGGGTTCACCGTGAGCGAGTGGGGCTGGCCGCCGCTGGCCGCGGTGCTCGCCACGCTCGCCGCCGGGGCACTCCTCGGAGCCGTCAACGGAGTCCTGGTGGCGTGGCTCGGCTTCCCCGCACTCATCGCGACGCTCGCCACGTACTACGCGTACAGCTCGCTCGCGCTCGTCAGCAGCGGCAACAAACCGATCTCCACCGAGCCGGTGCGGGAGCTGCACTCGATCACGAGCCGCGTCGAGCTGCCGGGCCTGCCCGGTCTGCCGATGCAGGTCTTCACCTTCCTGCTGCCCTGCGCGGTGCTGATCTGGCTGCTGGTCAACAGGTCGACGTTCGGCCGCAGGCTGTACGGCGTCGGCACCAACGACGTGGCGGCACGGTTCGCCAACGTGCCCGCCGGCTCCGTCCGGCTGCGGGCGTTCGCGCTCTCCGGGCTGCTCTCGGCGGTCGTCGCCGTCGTGACGGTGGGCCAGTTCGCCTCGGCGCGCCCCGACGCGGGCACCGTCGGCAACGGCATGGCGCTGCCCGCCATCACCATCGCCGTGCTCGGCGGCGTGGCCATCACGGGCGGCATCGGCCGGGTCGGCGGCGTCGTGGTCGCGGCGCTGCTGGTCGCCTGGCTGAACGCGGGAATCCTGCTCGCCTTCGAGGGCTCGCAGGGCAGCCGCACCCAACTCCTCGCCCTCGGTGTGCTGTTGGTGTGCTCCGCACTGCTGAACTCCGTCACCGCCCGCAGGCTGGGCGGTGGCGGCCGATGAGCGCCCGGTGGGATCCGGAGGCCGTTCCGCCGGAACTCGTCGCGCTGACGCGGCGGCTCGGCGACCCCGCGGCCGACCTCGTCGTACTCGCCGAAGGGAACACCTCGACGCGGCTCGCCGACGGCACGTTCGCGGTCAAGACGAGCGGCGCCCGCATGGACGACGCCGGCCGGAGCGACTTCGTCGTCGTCGACCCGCAGGATCTGCTGAAGGTGATGCGCGGAGGACGCGGCAACGGGTCCACCCAGGACGAGGTGACGGAGGCGCTGGCCGTGTCCGGCCCGTACGAAGGCCCCCGCAGGCGCGCCTCCGTCGAGACGATGGTGCACCTCGCCGCGCTGGAGTACGCCGGAGCGACCTGGGTGGCGCACACCCACCCGACGGCGGTCGTGGGCCTGCTGGCGTCCCCGGCCGCCGAGGAACTGTGGCAGGCGCCCCTCTTCCCCGACGAGGCGGTCGTGCTCGGCCGTCCGGCGTGGGTCCCCTACGCCGCGCCGGGTCTCGAACTGGGCCGTGCCGTTGTCGACTCGCTGGTGCGCTACCGGGAAACCGAGGGCGTGGCCCCGCGCCTGGTGTTGCTGGGCAACCACGGCATCGTCGCCCTGGGGCGGACCCCGGCGGAGGCGGAGGCGGTCACCACGATGTGTGTGAAGGCGGCCCGGGTGCGTTCGGTCGCGCTCGGAGCGGCCGGCGGTCTGCGGCCGCTGGACACCGCACACGCGGCGGCACTGGCCGGCCGCGGGGACGAGGCCGAACGGTGGTCGCGCCTGGGAGGGGGAGCTGCGTGACGGACGGATTCCGCAGCGTACGGCCCCCCGCCCGGGCCCTCGGCCCGGGCACCGTCCGGGTGCTGCGCGGCGAGGCACCGCCGGCTCCGGCACCGCGGCAGCTCGCCGGACCCGACGCGGCCTGGCCGTACTCCCGCTCGTTGCTTCCCCTGGCTTCGCCGGGAGGTACCCCCAGGGACCCCCACCGGGACGGAGCCCGGGGGAGGGACTTGAGCCTGCTGCCTGAGCTGTTGGCCCGGCTGTCCGCCGCCCGTCCCCGGACAGCCGGGCCCCGAGGGGACGGGCCGCAGTGACCGTGGTGGTCGGCGTGGACGTCGCGACGGCCGAGGTACGGGCCACCGCCGTCGATCCGGCCGGCTCGCTGGTCGCGGCGGCGGCCCGTCCGCTGCCGCCGCCGTCGAGGCCACGGCCCGGCTGGTCCGAGCAGCGCGCGTGCTATGCGGAAACGGCGCTGGCCGTCCTTCGCACACTCGCCGGGCAGCTCGCGGGGCGTCCGGTCGCCGGCCTCGCGGTCACCTCGACGTCCGGCACGGTCGTACCCTGCGACGCCGACGGTGCGCCGGTCGGTGACGCGCTGCTCTACGACGACCGGCGGGCCGCCCAGGACGGCGGACTGCCGGCGGGCGCGAGTGCGGGCGGGGGCGCGGGCGCGTCCGGTGACTCGGACGTCGGCGGCGGCGAGCACGCCGGTGAGGGCCCGGGCGGCGACGCTCCGCCGGGCGGTCCTCCGCCGGGCGCCCCCTCGCCGGGCGGTCCGAGGCCGGCGCCGGAGGAGTGGCCCTCCGCTCTGGGCAGGATCGCGTGGCTGGAGAAGCACCGGCCCGCTCCCCGGTATCTGCACGTCGCCGACGTCGTGGTGGCCGCGCTCGCCGGAGAGGTCCAACCGACGGACAGCAGCCACGCGTTGAAGACGGGCGCGGACCCGGAGACGCTGACCTGGCCCCTGCGCCTGCTTTCGCGGCTGGGCGTGGAAGCGGGGACGCTGCCGGAGTTGGAGCGTCCCGGCGTGGTCGTCGCCGGGGTCTCGGCCGCAGCGGCGGCACGTACGGCGCTGCCTGCGGGAACCCCGATCGTGCTGGGCATGACCGACGGCTGCACCGGACAGATCGCGGCGGGCGCCGTCCGTGCCGGGGACGCCGTGAGCGTTCTCGGGACCACGCTGGTGGTCAAGGCGTGCACGACGGCCCGTCCGCACGTACCTGGAACGGCCGTCTACAGTCACCGCGCGCCGGACGGCTGCTGGTGGCCGGGCGGCGCCAGCAACGTGGGCGCCGCAGTGCTCGCCTCCGGCGCCGCCGACACCTCCGGCACCGGCCTGGCCGCGCTCGACCTGGCTGCCGAGAGGCACGGTCCGGCCGGTGTGTGCTGCTATCCGCTGACGCGCCGCGGGGAGCGGTTCCCGTTCGCCCGGCCGGACGCCGAGGGCTTCTGGACGGGGGAGCCACGGGACGGAGCGGAGCGGCACCGCGCCCTGCTGGAAGGCGTGGCCTTCACCGAGCGCTTGGCTCTCACGGTCCTCGGGCGGGCCGGGGGCTTCGCCGACGGCCCGTTGCGAGCGGTGGGCGGGGCGAGCCGCAGCGACGTCTGGCTCCGGATACGTGCCACCGTCACGGGACGCCGCGTCCGTGTACCGGAGCATCCGACGAGCGGCTTCGGCGCCGCCGTGCTCGCCGCGGCCGCGACCGTACACGGCTCGCTCGCCGCCGCGGTCGACTCGATGGTCCGTACGGCCCGCACGATCGACCCGGACGACCGCGAGCGCGAGGCTCTCGAAGACTCCTACGGGAACTTTCTCGCGGCGCTGCACGAACGCGGATATCTGACCGGGGGCGAGGATGCGCCCAGTTCAGTGGAAGAGGGTGGACCACCCGGTCGCACCCCCGCATGAGGGGTGATACCGCACGAGCCGGCGCCCCGAGCCGTCAGCCGGTCATGCCGTGACCACCGTGTGGGTGTCGGTGCCGCTGGAGGGGGCGAGTTGGGCGTCGCCGTTGTAGGTGGCGGAGATGGCGTGCTGCCCAATGGACAGTCCCTGATTCGTGACCACGGCCACGCCGTTGACCAGTGCCGCGGTGAAGGTGCCCCCGCCGCTGCCCCCGATGACGAAGGTCACCGTGCCGGTGGGCGTTCCCGCTGCGGGAGGCGTCGCCGTCACCGACGCGGTGAAGGTGGCGACCCGGCCGGCACGTGAGGGGTCGGGTGAGGAGACGACGGAGGTGGTCGTCGCCCCTCGGGATACCGCATGGGTGTCCGATCCGCTCGATGCCGCGAAGTCGCCGGAACCGCCGTAGTTGGCGGTGACCGTGTGCGTACCCGGGCCCAGGTTGCTCCGGGTGACGGTGGCGACGCCGCCGACCAGGGGTGCGGTGACCGGACTGGCGCCGTCGAAGAAGAACGTCACTGTGCCCGTAGGGGTGCCTGCTGCGGCCATGGTCGAGGTGACCGTCGCGGTGAACGTGGCGGTCTGTCCGGAGGACGACGGGTCGGGGGAACTGGCGACTGCGGTGACGGTCGGCGTGCGGTTGACGGTGTGGCTGCCGGTGCCGGTGGAGATGTTGAAGTTGCCGTCGCCGTTGTAGTTGCCGGTGACGGTGTAACTCCCGACGGTGAGGGTGCTGGTGCTGACCGTGGCGGTTCCGGAGGCGTCGAGGTTGCCCGTCAGTGTGGGGCCGCCGCTGATGGTGAAGGTGACGGTACCCGTGGGTGTTCCTGCTCCGGGTGCGACGGGGGCCACTTGGGCTGTGAAGCTGACCGGTTGTCCGAAGACGGAGGGGTTGGGGGAGCTGAAGACCGTCGTCGCGGTGGCGGCGGGATCGACGGTGTGGGCGTCCGTGCCGGTGGAGGAAGTGAAGTCGGTGTCGCCGCTGTAGGTGGCGGTCACCGAAAGGCTGCCCGCGGGCAGGGAGTTGAGGGTGACCTGGGCCGTTCCGTCCGCGTCGAGCGGGACGGTGGTGGTTCCTCCTCCGCCGCTGACGGTGAAGGTGACGGTGCCGGTGGGTGTTCCTGCGCCCGGGGTCACAGGCGAGACCAGTGCCGCGATGGTGACGGCCTGTCCGAAGACGGAGGGGTCCGGAGAGCTGACGACGGTGGTGGTGGTCGCTGCCTGGCTGACGGTGTGGGTGTCTGTGGCGGTGGAGGTGGTGTAGTTCGGGTCTCCGGTGGCGTTGTAGGTGGCTTGGATGGTGTGGCTTCCGGCGGTGAGTGTGCTGGTGGTGGCGGTGGCTGTTCCGCCGGCGAGTGTTGCGGTGAGGGTGGTGGTGCCGTCGATGGTGAAGGTGACGGTGCCGCTGGGTGTTCCGGCTCCCGGTGGTAGGGCCGCGACCGTCGCGGTGAAGGCGGCCGTCTGCCCGGACACGGTCGGATCGGGTGAGGACGTCAACGCCGTGGTCGTCGCGGCAGGTTGGACGGTGTGGGTGTCGGATCCGGTGGAGGGGTCGTAGTCGGTGTCGCCGCTGTAGGCGGCTGTGGCCGAATGGGTGGCGACGCCGAGGGTGTCGAGGGTGACTTGAGCGGTGCCGGTGCCGTCGAGAGGCGCGGTGAAAGTGCCTCCGCCGGTGCCGGAGACGGTGAAGGTGACGTTTCCGGTGGGGGTGGGGCCTGGCTGGCTGGGGGTGACGGTGGCGGTGAAGGTGACTGTTTGTCCGAAGACGGTGGGGTCGGGGCCGGAGGTGAGGGTGGTGGTGTTGGAGGGTTCGACTTCGACGGTGTGGGTGTCTGTGGCGGTGGAGGCGCCGAAGTCCGCGTCGCCGTTGTAGGTGGCGGTGATGGCGTGGGAGCCCAATCCGAGCGTGCTGGTGACCAGTTGGGCGGTGCCGGTGGCGTCGAGGGGTTGGGTGAAGGTGCCTCCGCCGGTGCCGCTGATGGTGAAGGTGACGGTTCCGGTGGGTGTTCCGGCTCCGGGGGCGATCGCAGCGACGGTGGCGCTGATGGTGACCGGCTGCCCGGACGCTGACGGATCGGGGGAGGCGGAGATCGTCGTCGCCGTCGATGCCTTGTTGACGGTGTACGCGGCGGTTCCGGTCGAGCCTGTGAGGCTGCCGTCGCCGCTGTAGGCGGCGGTGACCGAATGCGAGCCCGCGGGCAGCGAGTCCAGGGTGAGCTGGGCCGTACCGTCGACGGACACGGGCACGGTCGTGGATCCCCCGCCTCCGCTGATGGTGAAGGTGACGGTGCCGGTGGGTGTTCCGGAACCCGGTGCCACGGGGGTCACTTGGGCTGTGAACGTGGCTGGTTGCCCCACGACCGCCAGGATGGGGGAACTGAAGACGGTGGTGCTCGTGGCCGCCTGGTCGACGGTGTGGGTGTCGGTGCCGGTGGAGGCGTTGAAGTTCGGGTCGCCTGCGGCATCGTAGACGGCTTGGACGGTGTGGCTTCCGGCGGCGAGTGCGTCGGTGCTGACGGTGGCGGTGCCGGAGGTGTCGAGTGTTCCGGTGAGGGTGGTGGTGCCGTCGAAGGTGAAGGTGACGCTGCCGGTGGGTGTTCCGGCTCCCGGTGGTAGGGCCGCGACCGTCGCGCTGAAGGTGGCCGTCTGGCCCACGACGGTGGGGTCCGGAGACGAGGTGACGGTCGTGGTCGTGTTCGCCGGGTTGACCGTGTGGGGGTCGCTGCCGGAGGACGACGCGAAGTTGCTGTCGCCGTTGTAGGTGGCGGTGCCGCCGTACGTCCCCGCGTTGAGTCCCGCGAAGGTGAAGGTGGCGACGCCGCTTCCGTCCACCGGGACGGGCACGCTGCTGGCGTCGCCCACCGCGAAGGTGACGGTTCCCGTGGGTGTACCGGCTCCTGGTGCCACGGGAGCGACCGCGGCGGTGAAGGTCGCGGTCTGCCCGTAGAGGGTCGGATCGGGTGAGGACGTCAACGTCGTTGTCGTCGCGGCGCGGGCGATGGTGTGGGTGTCGCTGCCCGAGGACGACGCGAAGTTGGGACCGCCGTTGTAGGTGGCGGTGGCGGCGTAGGACCCGGGTGGGAACGGGGGGAGGCTGCCCGTGGCGGTGCCGCCGGCGTCCAGGGGAACGGTGATGGAGTCGCCGGTGTCGCCGCTGATGGTGACGGTGCCGGTGGGGATGCCGGCCCCAGGCGCCTGGGCTTTGACGGTGACCGTGAACGCGGCTTCCTGGCCGAACACGGAGGGGTCGGGTGAGGACGTCAACGTCGTTGTCGTGGCTGCGGGGTTGACGGTGTGGGTGTCGGTGCCGTTGGAGGAAGTGAAGTTGCCGTTTCCGTTGTAGGTGCCGGTGATCGTGTATTGGCCGGCGGGAAGCGAGTTGGCCGAGACGACGGCGATTCCGGAGGCGTCGAGGTTGCCCGTCAGTGTGGGGCCGCCGCTGAAGGTGAAGGTGACGGTGCCGGTCGGCGTGCCTGCCCCCGGCGCGACTGCGGAGCTCACGGCGGCGAACACCACGGTCTGGCCGAAGACCGTCGGATCGGGGGTGCTGACGATGGAGGTGGTCGTGGGCGCCAGGTTGACGGTGTGGGTGTCCGTGCCGCTGGAGGAAGTGAAGTTGCCGTCTCCGTTGTAGGTGGCGGTCACCGAATATCCGCCCGCCGGCAGCGAGTTGAGGGTCAGCGTGGCCGTGCCGTCGACCGCCACGGGCACGGTGGTGGTTCCTCCTCCGCCGCTGAGGGCGAAGGTGACGGTGCCGGTGGGTGTTCCGGAACCCGGTGCCACGGGGGCCACTTGGGCTGTGAGGGTGACGGCCTGTCCGAAGGTGGACGGGTCGGGGGTGCTGACGACGGTGGTGGTGGTGCCTGCCTGGTTGACGGTGTGGGTGTCGGTGCCGGTGGAGGTGTTGAAGTCGGCGTCGCCTGCGGCGTTATAGGTGGCGGTGACCGTGTGGGCGCCTGGCGTCAGGGAGTCCGTGCTGACGGTCGCCGTGCCGCCGGCGAGTGTTGCGGTGAGGGTGGTGGTGCCGTCGATGGTGAAGGTGACGGTGCCGCTGGGTGTTCCGGCTCCCGGTGGTAGGGCCGCGACCGTCGCGGTGAAGGTGGCCGTCTGCCCGGACACGGTCGGGTCGGGGGCCGAGCCGACGGTCGTGGTCGTGTTCGCCGGGGTGACGGTGTGGGTGTCGGATCCGGTGGAGGGGGCGTAGTCGGTGTCGCCGCTGTAGGCGGCTGTGGCGGAGTGGGTGGCGACGCTGAGGGTGTCGAGGGTGAGTTGGGCGGTGCCGGTGCCGTCGAGAGGCGCGGTGAAGGTGCCTCCGCCGGCGCCGGAGACGGTGAAGGTGACGGTTCCGGTGGGCACCGGGCCTGGCTGGCTGGGGGTGACGGTGGCGGTGAAGGTGACGGGCTCGCCGAAGACCGACGGATCGGGCCCGGACGTAAGGGTGGTGGTGTTGGAGGGCTCCACCTCGACGGTGTGGGTCTCCGTGCCGGTGGCGACGGCGTGGTCCGTGTCGCCGTTGTAGGTGGCGGTGATGGCGTGAGTGCCCAATCCGAGCGTGCTGGTGACCAGTTGGGCGGTTCCGTTGGCGTCCATGGGCTCGGTGAAGGTGCCTCCGCCGGTGCCGCTGATGGTGAAGGTGACGGTTCCGGTGGGTGTTCCGGCTCCGGGGGCGATCGCAGCGACGGTCGCGCTGACGGTGACCGGCTGCCCGGCCGCTGACGGATCGGGCGAGTCCGTGACGGTCACGGTGGTCGCTGCCTGGTCGACGGTGTGGGTGTCGGTGCCGCTGGAGAGGCTGAAGTCGGTGTCGCCGCTGTAGGTGGCGGTCACCGTATAGCCGCCCGCGGGCAGGGAGTCGAGGGTGAGTTGGGCCGTACCGTCCAAGTCGAGCGGGACGGTGGTCGTCCCGCCGCCGCTGAAGGCGAACGTCACGGCGCCAGTCGGAGACCCGGCCCCGGGGGCGACGGGTGTCACCCGCGCCGTGAAGGTGGCCGGCTGCCCGAAGACCGACGGATCGGGGGCGCTGACGAGGCTCGTAGTCGTGTCCGCCGGGTTGACGGTGTGGGTGTCGCTGCCGTCCGAGGGGAGGAACCTGAGCTCTCCGGCATAGGCGGCTTCGACCGTGTGGCTTCCGGTGGCGAGTGCGTCGGTGCTGACGGTGGCCGTGCCGGAAGTGTCGAGTGTTCCGGTGAGGGTGGTGCCGTCGACGGTGAAGGTGACGGTGCCGGTCGGCGTTCCCGCCCCCGGCGCCACGGGCGCGACCGTTGCGCTGAAGGTGGCGAGTTCCCCGGACAGCGTCGGATCAGGTGAGGAGTCGACCGTGGTGGTCGTGTCGGCGGGCAGGACGACGTGGGTGTCGGCGCCCGTCGAACCCAAGAAGTTGGCATCGCCGTTGTAGGTCGCGGTGGCGGCGTAGCTACCCGGATCGAGGGCGGGGACGGTGAAGGTCGCGACCCCGCCGGAGCCCAGCGGGAGGACGATCGAAGTGCCGCCGCTCTCCGTGACGGTGACGGTCCCGGTGGGGATGCCGGCTCCCGGAGCCGCCGGGGCGACGGTGACGGTGAGGGCGAAGTCCTCGCCGTAGACGGACGGATCGGGTGCCGTTACGAGCTCCGTGGTGGTCGCGGCGCGGTTGACGGTGTGGGTGTCGGTGCCGCTGGACGACGCGAAGTTGGGATCGCCGTTGTAGGTGGCGGTGGCGGCGTAGGACCCGGGTGGGAACGGCGGGAGGGTGCCGGTGGCGACGCCGCCGGCGTCCAGGGGGACGGTGATGGTGTCGCCGGTGTTGCCGCTGATGGTGACGGTGCCGGTGGGGATGCCGGCTCCCGGGGCCTCGGGTGAGACGGTGACGGTGAAGGCGGCTTCCTGCCCGAACACGGTCGGGTCGGGTGAGGAGGTGAGCTCGGTGGTCGTCACGGCGCGGTTGACGGTGTGCGTGTCCGTCCCCGTCGACGACGCGAAGTTGGTGTCGCCGTTGTAGGTGCCGGTGATGGTGTATTCGCCGGCGGGGAGTGAGCTGGCGTTGACGACGGCGATGCCGGACCCGTCGAGGTTTCCCGTCAGAGTGGGACCGCCGCTGATGGTGAACGTGACGGTGCCGGTTGGCGTACCCGCACCCGGTGCCAGTGCTGGGGTCACGGAGGCGAACACGACCGTCTGGCCGAAGACCGTCGGATCCGGGCTCGACGTGACGGTGGTGGCCGTGGGGCCCTGGTTGACGGTATGCGTGTCATTGCCGGACGAAGCGGCGTGGTCGGCGTCGCCGTTGTAGGCAGCGGTCACCGAATACGCCCCGGCGGGAAGCAAGTCGAGCGTGAGCGCCGCAGTTCCGTCGCTGTCGACAGGGACTGTGAAGACGCCGCCTCCATCGAGGACGAAGGTGACTGTACCGGTGGCCACAGCCGCGCCAGGAGTCTCCGAGGTCACCGTCGCGGTGAATGCCACGGGCTGGCCGTACACCGACGGGTCAGGGACGGAGACGACGTTCGTCGTCGTCCCCGTGGGGAGCACCGTGTGGGTGTCTGTGGCGGTGGAGGTGGTGTAGTTCGGGTCTCCGGCGGCGTTGTAGGTGGCTTGGATGGTGTGGCTTCCGGCCGTGAGTGTGCTGGTGGTGGCGGTGGCTGTTCCGCCGGCGAGTGTTGCGGTGAGGGTGGTGGTGCCGTCGATGGTGAAGGTGACGGTGCCGGTGGGTGTTCCTGCTCCGGGTGCGACGGGGGCGACGGTGGCGGTGAAGGTGGCGGACTGTCCGAAGAGGGTCGGGTCGGGGGCCGAGTCGACGGTCGTGGTCGTCGCGGCAGGTTGGACGGTGTGGGTGTCGGATCCGGTGGAGGTGTCGTAGTCGGTGTCGCCGCTGTAGGCGGCTGTGGCGGAGTGGGTGGCGACGCTGAGGGTGTCGAGGGTGAGTTGGGCGGTTCCGGTGCCGTCGAGAGGCGCGGTGAACGTGCCGCCTCCCGCCCCGGAGACGACGAGTGTGACGGTCCCTGTGGGCACCGGGCCTGGCTGGCTGGGGGTGACGGTGGCGGTGAAGGTGACGGGCTGTCCGAAGACGGACGGATTGGGGCTGGAGGTGAGGGTGGTGACGGTGGACGGTTCGACTTCGACGGTGTGGGTGTCTGTGGCGGTGGAGGCGACGAAGTCGGAGTCGCCGTTGTAGGTGGCGGTGATGGTGTGGTTGCCCAATCCGAGTGTGCTGGTGACCAGTTGGGCCGTCCCATTGGGGTCCAGGTTCTCCGTGAAGGTTCCTCCGCCGGTGCCGGAGATGGTGAGGGTGACGGTTCCGGTGGGTGTTCCGGCTCCGGGGGCGATCGTGGAGACGGTGGCGCTGACGGTGACCGCCTGTCCCACGGCGGACGGGTCGGGGGAGGCGGTCACGGTCGTCGCGGTGGCGGCGGGATCGACGGTGTGGGTGTCGGTGCCGGTCGACGACGCGTAGTCGGTGTCGCCGCTGTAGGTGGCGGTCACCGTGTAGCCGCCCGCGCGTAGGGAATCCAGGGTGAGCTGGGCCGTACCGTCGACGGACACGGGCACGGTCGTGGATCCCCCGCCTCCGCTGAGGACGAAGGTGACGGTGCCGGTCGGTGTCCCGGCGCCCGGTGCCTCGGCTGCCACCAACGCCGTGACGGTGACCGGCTGTCCGAAGACGGACGGGTCGGGCCCGGACGTCAACGTCGTTGTCGTCGCGGCTTGGTTGACGGTGTGGGTGTCGTTGCCGGTGGAGGTGTTGAAGTTGGTGTCGCCGGCGGCGTTGTAGGTGGCGGTGACCGTATGCGTGCCCGGCGTCAGGGAGTTGGTGGTCACAGCCGCTGTGCCGCCGGCGAGTGTTGCGGTGAGGGTGGTGGTGCCGTCGATGGTGAAGGTGACGGTGCCGGTCGGGCTTCCGGCTCCCGGTGCCACGGGTGCGACGGTGGCGGTGAAGGTGGCCGTTTGCCCGAACAGAGTCGGATCGGGCGCCGAGTCGACCGTCGTGGTGGTGTCCGCCGGGTTGACGAGATGGGTGTCGCTGCCGCTGGAGGGGGCGAAGTTCGGGCCGCCGTTGTAGGTGGCGGTGCCGCTGTATGTCCCTGCGGGAAGTTCGGCGAAGGTGAAGTTGGCGATGCCGCTCGCGTCCAGGGGGACGGTGACGGTGCCGCCGCTGCTCTCGGTGAAGGTGACGGTTCCCGTGGGTGTGCCCACACCCGGTGCGACGGGCGTGACGGCCGCGGTGAAGGTGACCGACTGGCCGAACACCGAAGGATCGGGTGAGGTCGTCACCGTCGTTGTCGTCGCGGCGGGTTGGACGATGTGTGTGTCCGCCCCGGTTGACGGGGCGAAGTTCGGGTCGCCGTTGTAGGTGGCGGTGCCGCTGTACGTGCCCGCGGGAAGTTCGGCGAAGGTGAAGCTGGCGATGCCGCTCGCGTCCAGGGGGACGGTGACGGTGCCGCCGCCGCTATCGGTGAAGGTGACGGTCCCGGTGGGTGTGCCCGCCCCGGATGCGACGGGCGCCACGGCGGCGGTGAAGGTGACCGACTGGCCGAACACGGACGGGTCCGGAGTGGAGACGGTGATGGTGGTGGTCGCGGCGCGGTTGACGGTGTGCGTGTCCGTCCCCGTCGACGACGCGAAGTCGGTGTCGCCGTTGTAGGCGGCGGTGACCGTATGGTCGCCGGTCGGGAGCGTGCTGATGCTGACGGAAGCGACGCCCCCGGCGAGACCTGCGGAGAGGGTGGGGCCGCCGTCGACGGTGAATGTGACTGTGCCGGTCGGGGTTCCTGCGCCGGGAGCGATCGGAGCCACCACGGCCGTCAGGACGACCGGTTGCCCGAAGACGGTGGGGTCGGGGGTGGAGGTGACCGTGGTGAGGGTCTCTGCCTGATTGACGGTGTGCGTGTCGGTGCCGGAGGAGGCGGTGAAGTCGGTGTCGCCGCTGTAGGCGGCGGTCACCGAATGCGAGCCCGCCGGCAGGGAGTTGAGGGCGAGCCGAGCGGTGCCGTCGGTGTCGAGAGGGACAGTGGTGATACCGCCGCTGTCGCTGAGGGTGAACGTCACACTCCCCGTGGGCACCCCGGCGCCCACGCCGGTTGGTGTCCCCGTGGCCGTGAAGGTGAGTGGTTCCCCGAAGACGGACGGATCGGGGGCGCTGGCGACAGTGGTGGTCGTGTCCGCCTGGCCGACGGTGTGGGTGTCGGTGCCGGTGGAGGTGTTGTAGTTGGTGTCGCCGGTGGCGTTGTAGGTGGCTTCGAGGGTGTGGGTCCCGGGGGCCAGGGTGTCTGTCGTGACGGTGGCGGTGCCGGAGTTGTCGAGTGTTCCGGTGAGGGTGGTGGTGCCGTCGATGGTGAAGGTGACCGTGCCGCTCGGGGTGCCCGCCCCCGGAGCGACGGGGGCGACCGTAGCGGTGAAGCCGGCGGATTCCCCGAACACCGACGGATCGGGAGCGGAGATGACGGTCGTGGTCGTGTTCGCCGGATGGACGGTGTGGGTGTCGGAGCCGGCGGAGGGGTCGTAGTCGGTGTCTCCGCTGTAGGTGGCGGTGGCGGAGTGAGTGGTGACGCCGAGGGTGTCGAGGGTGACGGTGGCCGTGCCGTCGGTGAGCGGCACGGTGAGGGTGCCCCCGCCGGCTCCCGAGATCACGAACGTGACCGTGCCCGTAGGTGTGGGCCCGGGGCTTCCAGGCGTGACGGTGGCGGTGAAGGTGACCGGCTCACCGAAGACGGACGGATTGGGGCTGGAGGTGAGGGTGGTGGCGTTGGAGGGCTCCACCTCGACGGCGTGGGTGTCCGTGGCAGAGGAAGCGACGAAGTCGGAGTCGCCGTTGTAGGTGGCGGTGATGGTGTGGGAGCCCAATCCAAGGGTGCTGATGACCAGTTGGGCCGTCCCATTGGGGTCCAGGTTCTCCGTGAAGGTTCCTCCGCCGGTGCCGGAGACGGTGAAGGTGACGGTGCCGGTGGGGGTTCCGGCTCCGGGAGCGATCGTGGAGACGGTGGCGCTGACGGTGACCGCCTGTCCCACGGCGGACGGGTCGGGGGAGGCGGTCACGGTCGTCGCGGTGGCGGCGGGGTTGACGGTGTGGGTGCCGGTGCCGCTGGACGACGCGAAGTCGGCGTCGCCGCTGTAGGTGACGGTTACCGAATAGCTGTCGGCCGGCAGGGAGTCGAGGGTGAGCTGAGCGGTGCCGTCGATGTCCACCGGGACGGTGATTGTTCCCCCGCCCCCGCTGAGAGCGAAGGTGACGGTGCCGGTGGGTGTCCCCGCTCCGGGAGCCGCGGGTGCCAATTGGGCTGTGACGGTGACCGGCTGTCCGACGACGGTGGGGTCGGGGGTGCTGATGACGGTGGTGGTTGTGGGCGCCTGGTCGACGGTGTGGGTGTCGGTGCCGGTGGAGGTGTTGAAGTTGGTGTCGCCGGCGGCGTTGTAGGTGGCGGTGACCGTATGCGTGCCCGGCGTCAGGGAGTTGGTGGTCACGGTCGCTGTGCCGCCGGCGAGTGTTGCGGTGAGGGTGGTGGTGCCGTCGATGGTGAAGGTGACGGTGCCGGTCGGGATTCCGGCTCCCGGTGCCACGGGTGCGACCGTGGCGGTGAAGGTGGCCGTCTGCCCGAACAGAGTCGGATCGGGTGCCGAATCGACCGTCGTGGTGGTGTCCGCCGGGCTGACGACATGGGTGTCGCTGCCGCTGGAGGGGGCGAAGTTCGGGTCGCCGTTGTAGGTGGCGGTGCCGCTGTATGTCCCTGCGGGAAGTTCGGCGAAGGTGAAGTTGGCGATGCCGCTCGCGTCCAGGGGGACGGTGACGGTGCCGCCGCTGCTCTCGGTGAAGGTGACGGTTCCCGTGGGTGTGCCCACACCCGGTGCGACGGGCGCCACCGCGGCGGTGAAGGTGACCGGCTGGCCGAACACCGAAGGATCGGGAACAGAGGTCGCCACGGTAGTGGTCGACGCTTGCCGGACCGTATGACTGTCGGCCCCGATCGACGGCTGGTAGTCGCTGTCGCCGCTGTAGGTGCCCGTGACGGAGTAACTCCCTGCGGGCAGCGTGCTGTCGGTGACGGTGGCCACGCCGTTGGAATCCACGGTCACCGTTACGGTGTCGCCCCCGAGGTCGAATGTGACCGTGCCCGTCGGAACTCCCGTCGCGGGAGCCACCGGAGAGACCACCGCGGTGAAGGTGACCGACTGCCCGAAGACGGACGGGTCGGGCGAGGACGTGACGGCTGTGGTCGTCGGGGCTCCGGTGACGGTGTGGGTGTCGCTCCCGCTGGACGGGGCGAAGTCGGCGGCTCCCTGGTAGGCGGCGGTGACGGTGCGCGAACCCGCGGAGAGTGCGCTGGTGGTCACGGTGGCGACGCCGTCGACCAGCGTGCCGGTGAGCGTCGGGCCGCCGCCGACGGTGAAGACGACGTCGTCTGTCGGTACTCCGGCGCCCGGCGGTACGGCGGTGACGGTGGCGGTGAAGGTGACTTCCTGGCCCGGCAGTGAGGGGTCGGGCGAGGAAGTGACCGTGGTGTCGGTGCCGGCCTGGCCGACGGTGTGGGTGTCGGTCCCGCTGGAGGGGGCGTGCTCGGCGTCGCCGCCGTACGCCGCCGTGATGGTGAGGCTTCCTGCCGGGAGGGTGCTGAGAGTGAGTACGGCGGTTCCGTCCGCCTCCAGCGGAACGGTGAAGGTCCCCGCGCCCTCGACGGTGAAGACGACGTCGCCTGTCGGCACTCCGGCGCCCGGCGGTACGGCGGTGACGGTGGCCGTGAAGGCGACGCCCTGCCCGAAGACAGAGGGATCCGGGGAGCTGACGACGGTGGTGGTCGTGAGCGCTTGGTCGACGGTGTGGGTGTCGGTGCCGGAGGAGGTGGCGAACGCGGCGTCCCCGCCGTACGACGCGGTGATGTTGTGACTGCCGGACCCGAGTGAGCTGATGCTGACGCTCGCGACACCCGACGCGTTCAAGGGCGCGGCGAACGTGCCGCCGCCGGAGCCGTCGACGGTGAAGGTGACCGTGCCGGTGGGCGTTCCCGTACCGGGCGGAACAGGGGCGACGGCCGCGCTCAGTGTCACGGGCTGACCGAAGACGGACGGGTCGGGTACGGACGTCACGGTGGTACTGGTCGGCTTCTTCGCCGGCGGCACCACGTTCTGGGTGCCGCTGTCGGAGGAGGGCAGGAAGTCGCCGTTGCCTTTGTAGATGGCGGAAACGGGCTGCTGCCCTGCGGGAAGTCCCGGTACGGTGACCGTCGCCTTCCCGCTCGCGTCGAGCTGCGCGGTGATCGGCGGAAGGGCGTCGATGACGAAGACCACCGGGCCGCGGGGAGTTCCGGCCCCAGGGGGCACCGCGGTGACCGTGGCGGTGAAGGTGACCGGGCTCCCCGGCTGCGACGGATTGGGCGACGACGAGACCTCGGTGCTGGTGGCTGCCCTGGAGACCCCGTACTGGAAGGAACGGATGGAGGGCGAGAACTGAGCCGAACCCTTGTAGGTGGCGGTGACCGTGTGACCGCCCGCGCCGAGTGCCGCCGTGGTGACACTCGCCTTGCCGCTCGCATCGAGGGGCACGGTGAACGTGCCGCCGCCTCTTCCGGAGACGACGAAGGTGACGGTGCCTGTCGGTGTGCCTCCGAGCACCGCGGTGACGGTGGCGGTGAAGGTGACTGGCTGTCCGAAGACCGACGAGGCGGGTGAGGCGGTCACTTGGGTGATGGTGGGTGAAGCCACGTTTCGCCCTTCCTGGCGCGGGGCGGCCCCTCATCAGCCCAGCAGCACCGCACGTGCTCCCGTGAATCCAGACTCAACTCCCCCACTCCGGCGAGGAGTCGGGAGCCGGGACGGCTGACCAGCGGCCAATACCACCGATGAACCCACGGCTGGCGACGGCACTCCAGAGCAAAGTGCGCAATTACCTCGAATGGCGCAGCGCGTGGAGTCGCGAGCGGCGAACTCGGCGCAGAACAGCGCACGTTGACACCTAGCGCGCTCCTGCTTGCGCCCCGCCACTTCCACGCCGTGGAGGCCGGCCGCTTCTGCGCACCGTCAAGCACATGGGGCGTGAGCTGGAAAAGGGGCGGCCGCCGCGCTCCGCAGTGGAGTGCTGCTCGGCGCGGGGGCACTACGAGGCCGTGGCGGGATTCGAACCCGCGTAACTCGCTTTGCAGGCGAGCCCCTGAACCGCTCGGGCACACGGCCGGGCCTGAGTGATGTCACGACCGTAGGCCGGTTCCCCGGCCCCGCGGAAGGCCGGACCGGGGAGTGCCAAAGGACTGCAACACGCAGTTCACAGACGGGGGTTCACACAGCCCCGGACGCTGTGGACGATGGCTGCGCCGTGGACGACGGCTGGGGGAGTCCGCGACGCCACGTCAGGCCGAGGGCGCGCCTTCCTTCGCGGTCTCGGCGTCGGAGCCGGTCCGCGCCTCGTCCCGCTCGCGGGCGGAGTTGCGGCGGTGTTCCCGGATCGAGTACGCCAGCGCCGCCGCCCAGGCCGCGTACAGCACCACGTACACGGCCCAGCTCGCCGAGCTGCCCGCGCCGATCCAGTCGCTGCCGAGCAGCGTGCGCGTGTTGGTGATGACGATGATGCCGCCGACGGCCGAACCGAGGACTCGCGGCGGAACATGCCGCACCAGCCAGGCCGCGATCGGTGCCGCGATCACGCCGCCCACCAGCAGCGCCCCCGCCCATGCGAGGTCGATGCCCTCGGAACCCAGCCCGGCCAGGAACCCGATGCTGGCTGCGACGCTGACGAGGAACTCGCTGGTGTCGATGGAGCCGATCACCTTGCGCGGCTCCAGCCGCCCGCTGGCGAGGATGGCCGGAGTGCCGACCGGACCCCAGCCCCCTCCGCCGGTGGCGTCGACGAATCCGGCGACGAGGCCCAGCGGGGAGAGGAAACGCTTCCGCAGCGGCTTGCCGAGGTTCTGCGAGGAGAAGCCCACGAAGGTGAAGCGGCCCAGCAGGTAGAGGCCCAGGGCGAGCAGGATGAGGGCCATGGCCGGCTCGGCGACGGCGGTGGAGAGGCCGGAGAGTACGGTCGCACCGGCGAAAGCGCCGACGGCGCCCGGAACGCCGATCTTCGCCACGACCTTCCAGTCCACGTTGCCGAAGCGCCAGTGCGCGGCGCCGGAGACGAGCGTCGTGCCGATCTCGGCCAGGTGCACCGTGGCGGACGCTGCCGCGGGATTGGTGCCGACGGCGAGCAGCAGCGTCGTCGACGTGACGCCGTAGGCCATTCCCAGGCTGCCGTCGACCAGTTGGGCCCCCAGGCCCGCGAGCGCCAACAGGATGAGCGTACGCATGCTGCCCCGATCTGAATCCCTAGTATTCCTACCGCTTTGATAGGGAAATCTGCCCGACGGGAGGACAGCAGGTCAAGAGCGTCTCGTCAGATGGACACGATCACTCGTCAAGTGGACACGATCAGGGATTCGTCCATGACTCGGGCTGTTCCGCGAGCTTGTAGACCCGCTCGGGAAGCTCGGAGCGTGCGATGTCGGCGAGGGTCACCTCACCCAGAATCGCCCGTACGTTGGCGCGTACGGCGATCCACAGCGGCAGCAGCGACTCCGCGGGCCCCGTGTACGACAGCGCGGGCGGGCGCTCGCCGCGTACGGACACCAGCGGGCCGTCCACGACGCGGATCACGTCCGCGACGGTGATGGTCTCGGGGGGCGCGCCGAGCTTGTAGCCGCCCTGACCGCCGCGCCGGCTGACCACGAGACCGCCCCTGCGCATGTCGTTGAGGATGCCCTCGAGGAACTTGCGGGGGACGCCCTGCGCCTCCGCGATCCGCTCGGTCTTGAGCGGGCAGTCGTCACCCGCGGCCGCCAGTTCCAGCGCGGCACGCACCGCATAGTCCGCTCTCGCCGAGATCCGCATACCGGCATTGTCCTGCAACCGCGGGCCGTGCCGCCCGCGGGTCCGGGGCCCGGCCGTCCCGCCGGGGCGCCAGGCAGGCCGGAAGCGAAGCGGCGGCCGCGGGTCGGCCCGGCATCCGCCACCAAATTAAGTATGACTATGTCGTTTCCCACCCTTGAATAAGTCGTACGTATGGGCTTGAGTGAGCTTCCGGCGATGAGACCCACAACCGGCACCAGCGGTTCGACGCCGGCGGTGCGTGGGTCCCCGCACCGTGGTCACAGAGGGCGGAGCCGCTGGTCGCGCCGCCGCCGCCCGGTCAAGCGCTCCAAGCCCCCTCGATGACCACCGTGGCACCTGCGGGAGCGTCACAACGGATTCGGGCAGAAGACGTACGGAGTACCTCCATGGAAGCAATTGAACCGGCATACGGCACCGCCGCCCTGATGCTGATAGCAGCCGGCGCCGTAGCCCTGCTGCTGTTCCTGATCATGAAGGTGAAGCTTCACGCCTTCGTGTCGCTGGTACTGGTGAGCGTGGTGACGGCGGTCGCCGTCGGTTTCCCGCTCGCGAAGATTCCCGACGCCCTGATGTACGGCTTCGCGGACACGATCGGATCGGTCGCCCTGCTTGTCGCCTTCGGCGTCATGCTGGGCCGCCTGCTGGAGATGACCGGAGGCGCGCAGACGCTGGCCGACACTCTGATCAGCAGGTTCGGTGAGAAGAAGGCGCCGCTGGCGCTCGGCGTGGCATCGCTGCTGTTCGGCTTCCCGATCTTCTTCGACGCCGGACTGGTCATCTTCCTGCCCATCATCCTGACGGTGGCCCGCCGCTTCGGCGGCTCGCTCCTGCTCTACGCCCTGCCGGCGGCGGGCGCCTTCGCCGCCATGCACGCCATAGTTCCGCCGCACCCGGGGCCTGTGGCGGCGGCGGAGGCTTTCGACGGCAGCATCGCCGTCACGATGCTCGTGGGCATACCGATCGCCGTCGTGGCTTGGTACGTCGGCGTCATGCCGGTCTCCCGCTACCTGGGAGCAAGGCTCGACGTGGCCGTGCCCGAAGCCCTCTTCGGCAAGGTCAACGGCGGCCAGGACGCGTCCGGAGGGGGAGACGGAGACGGCGGGGAAAAGGAAGGCGGAGCCGGTGTCGGCGGACGCCCCCCGGCCTTCGGAACGGTCCTCTCCCTGCTTTTGCTGCCGCTGGTGCTGATCTCCCTCGGCACGATCGTGGACACGCTCGTCACGGCCAAGGCCGTCGCCGAGGGCGCGGGCTGGGTCGCCTTCCTCCGCCTGCTCGGCGACACCCCGGTCGCCTTGATGATCACGGTGCTCGTCGCGATCGCCGTGCTCGGACGCCCCCACGCCTCTCTCTCGCGGATCACCGGCATCCTCGACAGCGCCCTCGGTCCGGTCTGCTCGATCATCCTGATCACCGGCGCCGGCGGCATGTTCGGCGGCATCCTGGAACTCAGCGGAATCGGCGCGGCGCTGAGCGGGTCGCTGGAGGGCCTCGGGATGCCGCTGATCGTCCAGGCGTTCATCATCGCCACGCTGCTGAGGGTCGCCCAGGGCTCGGCGACCGTCGCCCTGACCACGACGGCCGGTCTGCTCGGCAGCGCCGTCTCCGACGCCGGCCTCGGAGACTTCCAGATCGCACTCTTGGTCGTCGCCGTCGCGGCAGGGGCCACCGTGCTCTCCCACGTGAACGACTCCGGTTTCTGGCTGGTCAGCCGCTTCTTCGGGATGGACGAGAAGACGACCCTGAAGACATGGACCGTCATGGAGACGACTCTTGGCCTGGCGGCGTTCGTGATCGCCGCGGCCCTGTGGACCGTCACCTGAGACCGGACCCCGGTCGGCCCGGGTGGCGGTCACCGGAAGCCTGGCCCGGGTTCCTGTGACCGGCGGTCCGTCTCAGTCGCGGGGCGCCACGAACAGGCTCTGCACGGCCCGGCCGATCGGGCCGTGCTCGTCGTGGAGCGCGGTCTCGGACATGCCGACACCGGCCGAGTCGATGCTCGTACGGGCGTCGACGCAGACCCAGTCGCCCGTCGGGTGGCGGTGCAGATGAACCGTCAAGTCGGGGTTGACGAAGACGTGTTGGGAGAAGTCCAGCACGTTGCTGACCCCGTTGCCGGAGTCCGCCGCGGTCAGCACGCGGTCCAGCGGGGAGATCTTCTCCCCGTCGACGAGCGGGACGCGCATCCGCATCCAGCATGCCGCCGGCCCTTGTGCGAGAAACGAGCCGTGCACGAAGCGGGTCTCCATGGCCGTGTGGTAGCCGACGTCCCACGGGACGGGGAAGAAGGGCTCGGTCTCCGCGCTCCCGGGGCCGGGAACCTCCGGCTCCGGTGTCACCTGAGGCACCGATCCGGGCAGCGTGCGGATGCGCAGTGCCCGGGCCCGCATGACCTCGTCGCCGCCCTCCGGCGTCAGGGACGCCTCCACCAGTTCCACGCTGCGTCCCTCGCGGAGTACGCGCGTGACCACCGTCAGCGGCCTCAGCGGCACGGGGCGGGTGATCTCGAAGGTGATCCGCGCCAGACGCATGTCCTCGCGGGCGCCCGTACGCATCCGCACGGCCCGTCCCAGCAGTGCGGCGGGCGGCCCGGCGTGCTGACTGTCCGCGGACCACGGGCCGCGGGTGTTCTCGGTCGGTAGGTACCGGTCGTCCGACACCTGCTCGAAGAAGGCCTCGGCGGAACTGGTCTGTGCTGTCACGGCTGTTCTCCTGCCCGCTGGCTAGGTGCCCCTCCCGGCAAGCTCTGCCCTGTCGCGCCGCCCTGCACGCACGCTCGCTGCGTTGGCCAAAAGCCCGGGTAGCTCCGCTACCAGGGCTTCCGGCCGCCTTGCGATCGCACGCACCGGACGACGCTCCTTGACGGGCAGACATTGCCGGTCACGGCACTAAGTCGCCAAGAAGGCTACTGGCAGGTAGTCGAGGTGTCACCCGGTCGTCGGGCCGTCGCCGCAAGGCCGGAGAAGGGCAGGTCAGGCATACGGGCGCGCACTCCGCGGAGGCGTCGGCAGCGCGCCCGCGAAGTTGGAGGTGAAGCCATGTTCATGTATAAGTTGACCATGGCTACCACCGCGTCCGCGTCCGACGACTGGGACGGCGCACCGCTGCCTTCGCTGGTGAATCCGGCTCTTCTGCGGGAGACGCCGGCCACGCAGCGCGGCGCGCGGCGGCGGTCGGAGCTGATCGCGGCGGCCCGCAAGGTCTTCGAGCGGTCCGGCTATCTGGACGCCCGCCTCACGGACATCACAAAAGAGGCGAAGTGCTCAACTGGGTCCTTCTACACGTACTTCAAGAACAAGGAAGAGATCTTCGCCGCCGTACTCGAAGTCGCCCAGCAGGAGATGCTGCATCCCGGCATGGGCCGCCTCCCGGACAGCGGCGATCCGTACGACGTGATGGAGGCGAGCAACAGGGCGTATCTGGAGGCGTACCGGCGCAATGCCAAGCTGATGGACCTGCTGGAGCAGGTGGCAAGCGTCGACCACACCTTCCGTGAACTGCGCAGGCGCCGCGGTGAGGCGTTCGTCCACCGCAACGCACGCGGCATCGCGGACCTGCAGAAGCGTGGCATCGCCGATCCCGACCTGGACCCGATGCTGGCGTCGCGGGCGCTCTCCGGCATGGTCAGCCGCTTCGCTTTCAGCGTCTTCGTGCGGGGCGTGGACCATCCCGTGGACTTCGACGAGGTCGTCTACACGGTGACGAGGATCTGGGCCAACGGGCTGCGGTTCCCCGGTCACCGCTGAGCCCGGTCACCGCTGAGTCCGGTCACCGCTGAGCCCGGTCACCGCTGAGCCCGCTGCGCCGCGGTCCCGGGTGACGGCGTCGTCGCAGCGCAGAAGGTTCTGCCGCGACTGTTGACAGCACAACGGCCTTCACCCAAGCTTCGCTCTCAAGTTGAACATGACGTCAGCTTACGGTGACCGGTTGCAGTCCACCCCTCGAAGGAGTGCCCGATGACTGAAACGGCAGAACCGAGCGGGGAGGCGACCGCGGCGCAGCCCGGGATCCCGCCCAAGAGCCATCGCAAGCTGCTCGCCGCGGGGCTGATCGGCAGCTCGATCGAGTGGTACGACTTCTTCCTGTACGGGACGGCCGCCGCGCTGGTCTTCCCGCACGTCTTCTTCCCCTCCAGCTCGCCGCTCGCCGCGACGCTGCTCTCCTTCAGCACCTTCTGGGCGGGCTTCATCGCCCGCCCGCTCGGCGGCATCCTCGCCGGTCACTTCGGTGACCGTTACGGCCGCAAGCCCATGGTCGTCGTCTGCCTGCTGGGCATGGGTCTGGCGACCCTCCTGATCGGATGTCTGCCCAGCGCCGAGTCGATCGGGATCGCGGCGCCGACGCTGCTCGTGGCACTGCGCTTCGTGCAGGGTCTCGCGTGCGGAGGTCAGTGGGGCGGCATCGTGCTGCTGCTGACCGAGTCGACGAGTCCCAAACGCAGGGGATTCGCCGGGACGTTCGGGCAGATGGGCGTGCCGTTCGGTGTGATCCTGGGCAACGTGGCGTTCCTGGCGGCGACCGCCGCCATGTCGGAGTCGGCGTTCCTGAGCTGGGGCTGGCGCATCCCGTTCCTCTTCTCCGCGCTCCTCTTCCCGGTCGTGCTGTACATCCAGACGAAGGTCGAGGACACCCCGGAGTTCCGGGCGCTCCAGGCGGAGGTGTCGGAGAAGAAGCCGCAGAAGGTGGCCCGCGCTCCGCTGAGCGAGGCCGTACGCAAGGACTGGCGCAAGATCCTGCTCGCGTGCGGCACGCTGGCCGCCACCAACTGCCTCTTCTACATCAGCATCGCGGGCGTTCTCAGCTACGCGACCGAAAAACTCCACATGAGCCACGAGTCGCTCCTCGCGGTCTCGCTCCTCACCTCGCTTATCGGCGCCGGGGTGATCCTCTGGTCCGGCGCCCTGTCAGACCGGGTGGGCCGCAGGCCGATGGTGCTCATCGGCTCGGCCATGCTGATCCTCTGGGCGTTCCCGTACTTCTGGCTCGTCGACACCAGGAGCCTGTGGCTGTTCTTCGTCGCCCTGGCCGTCGGCAGCGTCTTCCAGTCGATGACGTACGGGCCTGCCGCGGCCTACATCGGGGAGCTGTTCGCGCCCAACATCCGGTTCTCCGGGGCCTCGTTGGCGTACCAGCTCGCGGCCATCACCGTCAGCGGCGCGACCCCGCTGGTGATGACCGCGCTCATCGCGGAGACCGGCTCGACCACCCTGGTGTCGGCTTTCGTGGCGCTCATGGGGCTGGTCACCTTCTGCTGCACATGGGCACTGCGCGAGACCAACCCCGCGGAGGTCCGCGCCGACTCGAAGGCGGTGCCGGGCGAACTGCTCCACGCCTGACGGGAGCCGGTCGCATCAAGGACGGCGCGGGCGCGCAGCCCGCGCCGTTCCCATTGCGCGGGGCGCCCGCATCGGGCTCCGGCGGCCCCGGGGTCCGCGCCGCCTCTTCAGGCGCTCTCGGGCCGCTCCGGGTCCGGTGCCTGCCCGTCCCCGCGCTCCGGACTGCCGTCGCCGGCAGGGAGGTTGGCCAGGCGCACCTCACCACGGGCGATGTCGTGGCCCGCTTCGTCGGTGACGGTGACGAGCCAGAGCTGCTGGGTGCGGCCCCGGTGGATCGGGGTCGCGGTGGCGGTGACGGTGCCCGAGCCGATGGCCCGCAGGAAGTTCGTATGGTTGGCGACGCCCACGACGTTGCCCCGGTCGGCGTACCAGACGGCCGCGCCGATGCTCGCGGCCGTCTCCACCAGCGAGCAGTACACGCCGCCGTGGACGATGCCGTACGCCTGGAGGAGATCGGGAGTGATCTCGCAGGTGACGACCGTCCTGTCGGCCGTCATCTCGGGGAAGTCCATCCCCACGGTCTTCTCGAAGCCCGTCCCGAACCCGTTCCCGTTCATTCGCTCTCCCCGTCGTCGAGGGCCTTCCAGGGACGGTCCGCGGCGGGCCGCCAGGCGCTGCGGGCGGCCGTGTCGCCGTCCTCGCCCGCTGCGGCCATGGCCCCTCCGCCGTCGCCCGTGCCGGTGTGGGGACCAAGTATGTGCCGCAAGGCCGTTGCCCTGTCCAATCATTCCACATCGCTATTGACGGACGTCCGGAACCTGTAGAGCATGACGCAACGGTTCCAGGTGAAGGGGAGACCCGATGACCGCCCACAGCGTGACTCCGTCCGTCGTTCCCGGCACACCCCTCGTCCCCGGCATGTTCAACGCCTCCGACTACCTCCTCCAGGCAGCGGTCGACCCCGCGACGGCGGACCGTACGGCGATCACGGGCCCGGCCGGAGAGCTGACCTACGCCGGTCTGGCAGAGCTCGCCGGCCACATCGCCGCCGGGCTCCAGGCCTGGGGAGTTCGCGCCGAGGAGCGGGTCATGCTGCTGATGGCCGACGGCCCCGAAGCAGCCGCCGCGATTCTCGGGACGATGCGGCTCGGCGCCGTGCCGGTGCCGGTCTCGACGATGCTGACAGGGCTGGAACTCGCCGAACTCCTCGGGGATTCGCGAGCGCAAGTGCTGCTGGTGAGCGAGGAGTTCGCCCCCGCCGCCGAGTCGGCGCTCGCGCGCGTACCGGGTGTGCGGTACGTCGCGGTCTCGGGAGACGGCGAAGGGCCGGCGCCCGCAGTGCCCGCCGGAGTACGGCTGCGTCCCTTCGTGGAACTCGTGGAGGAAGGGCGGCGGCGCGGCGGCGAACTGCAGGACCCCTGCATCACCTCCGAGGACTCCTGCGCGCTGTGGCTGTACACCTCCGGAACCACCGGCAAGCCCAAGGGCGCGATGCACCGGCACGCCAACATCCGGCACGTCGTGGAGAGTTACGCGCGGCAGGTGCTCGGCATCACCTCCGCCGACCGGTGCCTGTCCGTCGCCAAGCTCTTCTTCGCCTACGGCATCGGCAACTCGCTCTTCTTCCCGCTGGCGGCCGGCGCCGAGACCGTACTGGATCCGCAGCGGCCCACGCCGCAGTCCGTCGCCGAGCGGCTGACCGAGTACCGGCCCACACTCTTCTTCGCCGTGCCCACCTTCTACGCCGCGCTGCTGCGCTCCGACGTGCCGCCCGAGGTGTTCGGCTCCGTACGGCTCGCGGTCTCCGCGGGAGAGGTGCTGCCCGCGGACCTGTGCCGCAGGTTCGCCGACCGTTTCGGTGTCGAGATCCTCGACGGGATCGGCTCAACCGAGGCGCTGCACATCTTCCTCTCCAACCGCCCCGGCAGCTCCCGCCCCGGCACCACCGGGACCGCCGTCGAGGGTTACGAGCTGCGCGTCGTCGACGGCGACGGCCGCGACGTCCCGCGGGGTGAACCGGGGTCGCTGCTGGTCAAGGGCGAGTCGATAGCGACCGGTTACTGGTGCAGGACGAGCGTCACCCGGCAGGTCTTCCAGGGCGAGTGGCTGCACACCGGCGACACCTACGTCGTCGACGACGACGGCTACTACACCTGCCTCGGTCGCACCGGCGAGATGCTCAAGGCAGGCGGCATCTGGGTCGCGCCGTCCGAAGTGGAGGCCCGGCTGCTGCAGCACCCGGCCGTCTCCATGGCCGCCGTGGTCGGTCTGCCCGACGAGGACGGCATCGACAAACCCGTGGCGTGCACCGTGCTCGCGGACGGCGCAGAGGCCGGTCCGGAGGAACTCATCGAGTTCTGCCGCGACGGACTCGCCGCCTTCAAGCGGCCGCGTGAAGTCGTCATCGTGGACGAACTCCCCACCACGGCAAGCGGAAAGCTGCGCCGTCACGCGGTGCGCGAGCTGGCCGCCGCGCGTCTGGGGCAGACGGGGGAGTGACGGACGGCTTCCGCCCCCGAGCCGTTGGCGCAAAAGCACGGTGTGGGCAAGTGACCGTTCCCATGGTCCTCACTTCTTCCCGCGGCCATCAGCACACCATGAAATGGTTATGGTGGTACGGCACTTGACGGAGTGACAGGCAACGGGAGGAAATGAATGACGGTCGAGCCCTTCGCCGTGAAAATGGAGGTCAGATCCTACGAGATCGACCCGCAGCTTCACGTCAACGGACCCGTCTACGTCCAGTACGCGGACCATTCACGCTTCGCGTGCGTACGCGCGGCGGGAATCGACGTCGACGAACTTCTGGGCAGCGGAATAGGGCCGGTGAATCTGGAAACCGTCATCCGGTACCACAACGAATTGCGTGGCGGGGATGAAGTGGACGTGACTTGTGAGTGGATCTGGGGGGAAGGCAAGACCTACCGCGTGGAACATGTACTGCGGCGAAGGGACGGAGAAATCGCCGCTGAGGTTCAGCATGTGAGCGGGCTGCTCGATCTGAAATCCCGGCGCCTGGTGGCCGATCCGGCCGCCGAATGGCGCTCACGGGCCGAGAAGCCGGAACTGCTCGGGTTCGGCCGGTAGCCGGTAGCCGGCGGAGCGTCAGGGCGGACCGGGGGCCTCCGCGGTGACTGCTCACTGCGAGGGGCCGCCGGACGCCATCAGCGTCACGATGTCGTAGCGGGCCACGGGGCGCCGGTCCTGGTCGACGACCTCGACGTCCCAGCGGACGTCTCCCTGCGAGGAGTGCGGACGAGGCGCGATCTCCTTGGCCGTCAGAGTGACCGTCAATGCGTCCCCGGGGCGCACGGGCGCGAGAAAGCGGAGATCGAGCAGCTCCTGGTTGGCCAGGACCGGTCCCGGTTCCGGCGGGACGAAGAGCCCCGCTGCCAGCGACAGCACCAGATAGCCGTGGGCGATGATCCCGTCGAACATGGAGCTGCTGCGCGCGGCCTCGTCGTCCGTGTGCAAGTAGTAGTGATCTCCGGTCAGTTCGGCGAACCGGGCTATGTCCTCACGGGTCACGGTGCGCGGGCCGCACACGATCGCATCCCCCACCCGGAGATCGTCGATCCCCTTGCGGAGCGGATTGCCCCCGGAGGTTCTGCGTTCGGCTCCGCTCACCCATCGTCCGGTCAGGGCGCCCAGCATCCCGGGGGAGGCAGCCGCCGAGGTGTGCAGCAGAAGACGCTCCACCGCGCGGACGCGCTCCGAGTCCCCTCCGGCGGCCCCCGCGGGCAGCGGGGTGAGAGCCTGGGACGAGAACCCTCCGGGCGTGGACGCGTCGTGCAACCGCACCGTGTCGCACCAGGGAGCGAGGTGCCGCCCGAGATCGCGGGCCGCTTCAGCGCTTCCCGTCACGACGGACACGGACCCGCGGGTCCCTCCCAGCGACATCGCCCCGGTGAGCTGCGCCACCGAGTCATAGGGCAGGAGGGTGCAGACGGGCCCGAAGGCCTCGACGCGGTGCGGTGCCGGTGCCGCGGCGTCCTTGGACAGCAGCAGAACGGGACGCATGAAAGGGCTCACGGCCGCGCCCTCCCAGGCGGTGAGCGGCCCTTCGGCGGCGCCGCTCACCAGCCCGGCGGCGGCGGTCACCGGCCGAGCCTGTGCCGTCAGACCGACCAGCGCCCGGCGCACCCGTTCGCTGTGACCCCGGTCGACCAGCGGCCCCATGTCCGTGCCCGGCGCGCGCGGGCCGTCCACCGTCACCTCGGACAGCCTCTCGTGTACGGCCGCCGCGACCTCCGCGCACAGCGGGCCGGGAACGAAGGCCCGCCGCACGGCGGCAGGGGTCTGGCCCGCGCACAGGGTCATGGACGCCACGAGCTCGTCGACGAAGGCGTCGAACGCGCTGCTCCCCGGCAGCACGTCCTGCCCCAGCACGGCGCACCGCAGTGCTTCGACGTCGGCGTGGACATCGGCACCGTGGCGCAGTACGCCCGGGTGTGCGCGCACGCGCCGCGCTGTGTGCGACGTACCGGTGAAGGAGATCACGTCGTGTGCGCGTACCCCGTCGAGAAGGCCCGTGGCACCGCACACGACCTGGAGGGCCCCCTCGGGGAGCACGCCGGATGTGATGACGCGCTCGATGACGGACACGGCCAGCGGGGCCGTCCGGTGGGACGGCCGCACCACGCTCGGCATTCCGGCGAGGAAGGCGCGGGCGAACTTCTCCAGGGCCGAACTCACGGGCAGGCAGAAGGAATTGATCTGCAAGGACACCCCGGGCCGTGGCACGAGCACACCCTGACCGGCGAGATGTCCGTCGCGCGCGAGGCTCTCGGGCCGCCCCGCGATGAACACCGTGTCGGCGGGAAGCACCCTCGTTCCCGTGCGGGCGTAGCCACGCAGGGCGCGCAGCCCGCCGTCGATGTCGTAATCGGCGTCCCGGGGCGTGCTTCCGCTGCGCGCATGGAGTTCCCGCAGCTCCGCGCGGTGACCGCTCAGCCGGCGGGCGAGCTCGCCGATCAGTTCCGCGCGCTGCCGGAAGGTGAGCTGCCGTACGGCGGGACCGGCCGCGCGTGCGTGTTCCATCGCCGCCGCGCCGTCGATTCCCGCCCCCGAGACCCGGGCGGTCTCGTCTCCGGTGGCCGGATCGTGGAGCGGAACACCCGGGCCCTCAGGCGTGCGCCATCGTCCACCCACGTAACTGCGCAGCAGCGGCCCCTGATCCGTCACCGGCGGCGGTAGGCCGCCCAGAGGGCGGGAACGTCGAGCTCTTCGGCCACGCCGGGCATCTTGACGCGCATGGTGCCCTCCTCCAGCCACTCCTCGTCCCAGCCGTCGGCGAACGCACGGCGCACGTCGTCCTCGGCGAGCCGGGGCAGGTCCGACAAGTGGCGTTCGGGGACGCCGAGTTCCATGAACGTCTTCCTCATCAACTCCGTTGACTCGGCGCTCAGTTCGAGCATGTACACGGATGCGCCGGGACGGCATGCCCTGTGGAGTGCGGCGGCGTAGCCGGACTGCCGTTCGCCGGCGCAGACATCGAGCAGCCCGCAGTCCACGACCGTGTCGAACCGGTCCTCGTATCCGGGCAGTGCGAAGGCGTCGCCGACGACCAGATCCGGGCGCACGTCTCGCTCTTCGGCCTTGGCGCGGGCCTTGCCGACGGCCACCGCCGAGATGTCTACGCCGGTGACCGGGTGACCCCGGGATGCCAGCCACAGCGTGTGCTCGCCGGTGCCGCAGCCCGCGTCCAGTACCTCGCCGCGGATCCGGCCGGCTTCCTCCAGCGTGACGAACTGGGGCTGGGGCCGCCCGATGTCCCAGGGCGGACGGCCTCCGAGCGGCGTCCTTCCGCCGTACACGGCGTCGTAGTCGACCATCACTTCACTTCCTTCGCCGGTACGGTGCCGCGCCTGCGGTGCTGGACACTCCGGAAATCCGAGGGGGACATGTGGACGCTCACCTTGAAAGTGCGCTGGAAATGGCCGGGGTCCTGGTAGCCGACCCGGCGGGACACCTCGGCCACGGAGAGGTCGGTGCGGGTGAGCAGCGTCCGCGCCTCTCCCATGCGCAAGTCGGTCACGAAATCGATGTACCGCCGCCCCGTCTCCTTCTTGAAGGTCCGTGAGAAGTGATAGCGGCTCAGGTGAGCTGCGTCTGCGGCGAGATCGAGGGTCAGGGCGTTGTCGGCGAAGTTCTCCTTGATGTACGCGACGGCGCTGTCGATGCGAGGTGACAAGGCGCCGTGCGTTTCCTGGCGGACGTTCGCGCCTGCCGGGCTGTCCGCGCTGGGCCGCAACTTGGCGGTGAACCAGGTGAGTTCGTCGACGAACTGCTCGACACGGTCGCGCAGCGGGCGTGCCGCAGAAAGCGGATTGGATTCCTCCGGGCGGAAGTCGTCATGAGCGACGACGAGGGAGCGCGGGATGGTCACCGCTTCCATCGCGGCCAGGACGATGCGCAATTGGTCGATCGCATAGGTGGAACGCCCGTTGTCGAGGGAGACCAGCCCGACGGCCTTTCTCCGGGTGTGCCGTGCGTCGAGACTGTCGAGGGTGAGTTTGAGTGCACTCGAATAGGAGTTGTTGTGCACCGATGTGAGGAGCACCAACGACTGTGAACCGCGTACGGCCTCACGCAGCTTTTCGTAGGCGCCTGCGGCCTGTGAGTCGTGGACGGCGGGCAGCCAAGGGTGCGAGGGAGCCCAAGTGACGCACGTACCCCCGTTCGTACGGATCGCGTTCTCCAGTACCGGCACGAGCTGTGCCATGTGCGGAGAGGACGAGAGGTCGTCACTGATGACGGTTATCCGGGCGGTGCCACCGGGCTCCTGCTTCTGGCGTTCATCTCTCTGACATGTGGAAACCATGGATCTCCGACCGAGAGTCAATGGGGCGGTTGAACTCCCGGTCAGTACAACAGGATTGCGGATGCAGGGGTGATGCAGAGCGGATGCACGGAACCCGGCCGGGACAGCCGTCCGATTCCCGCGTGACGTAGCTCACGGCGCACCGTCGCCAAATCAATTGCCGCGTAGTGTTCTTGAGGGGGGCAGCGGAACCGACTCGCCGATCCGGTCGCGCCGAAGGCACCGCGCACCCAGACCAACGCCGACGGGGGCCATGGTGAGACGTATGACCGACATCTTGCTGATCAACGTGTTGGGGCGGCTCGCGATACGCGGGCCTGAGGGGGAGGTGGAACTGCGGGGCGGCGTTCCACGGACGATCGTCGCCTGCCTGGCCGTTCGCGCAGGTGAGACGGTGTCGCGGGAAGCGCTCATCGAGGCTCTGTGGGGCGCGAGGCCGCCGCGGACGGCCCGGACGACGCTGCGAAGCCACTTCACGCGGCTGCGCGCCGAATGGCGTGCCGGGGGCTTACCGGACGTCATCGCCACTCAGGGTTCCGGTTATTCGCTCCATGTCCCGCGGGAGCATGTCGACTGCCACAAATTCAGAGAGATGGCCGAATCAGGGCGGCAGTTTCTGAAACAGGGCCGGGCCGGAGAAGCGGTCGCCGAGATCTCGTCCGCCCTCGACCTGTGGCGGGGAGACGCACTGTCGGACTGCCGGCAAGGCGGATGGGTTCAGGTGGAGGCGGCAGGCCTCGACGAACTCCGTCTGAACGCGCTGGAGGACTTGTTCCAGGCGCGGCTCGGGACGGCCGAACACGCGGGCCTGGTTTCCGAGGCCGAGCACCACGTGCACAACCATCCGTACCGGGAACGGCTATGGGAAATCATGATGCTCGCCCTTTACCGTTCCGGACGCCGAGCCGAGGCGCTGGCGGCTTTCCGCAGGGCCCGCGCCGTTTTCGTGGACGAGCTGGGGATCGAGCCGGGACGGGAACTGCGGGAGCTGGAATCGGCCATTCTCGCCGACGACCTGTCGCTGTACGGCCCGGCTGCGTCCGCTGTCGCGCCGGCTTCGGCCGACCGGGACTCCGGCACTCCCGCAGCGGTCCGCCACGCCGGCAATCTCCCGGCCGAGCTGACGAGTTTCGTCGGGCGGCAGGAGGAGACGGCCGAGGTGGGGCGGCTGCTGACCGGTTCACGACTGCTGACGCTGACCGGCGTCGGCGGCGTGGGCAAGAGCCGGCTGGCGGTGCGCGCGGCGGCCGAGAACGCCGGCGCCCACCCCGGCGGGGTCTGGCTCCTCGAACTGTCCAACTTGCGGGAGCCGCAGCTCATCGCGCATGTGCTGGCCGAGACCCTGCAGGTCCAGGGGCGGTCCGACGAGGGGACGCTGGAGTCCGTCGCCGAGCACCTGGGGGACTCGTCCTGCCTCATCGTGCTGGACAACTGCGAACACGTGCTCAACGCGTGCGCCGAGGTCGTGGACCGGCTCCTGCACGCCGCCCCCGGCGTCCGGTTCCTGGTCACGAGCCGCCAGGGGCTCGGCATCGCAGGCGAACACATCATGTCGGTTCCGCCTCTTGCGGTACGGGGGCCCGACGGCGACGCCGGCGGGGGAGACGAAGAAGCCGCGGTGGCGCTGTTCACATCCCGCGCGGCGGCCGTCATACCGGGAGGTCTCAGCTTCTCGCCCGCGGAGCGCCGCATCGCCGCGGAGATCTGCGCGCGCCTCGACGGCATTCCGCTGGCCATCGAACTCGCCGCGGTGCGGCTGAGGGTGCTCTCGCTGCAGGAACTGCTGCACCGGCTGGACAGCAGGCTCGAACTGCTGGCGGCCGGGCCGCGATCGGTGCCGGAGCGGCACCGTACGCTGCGCGCGACCATCGAGTGGAGCTTCAACCTGTGCACAGGTGCGGAACAGCAGCTGTGGTCCAGGCTGTCCGTCTTCCCCTCCAGTTTCGATCTCGCTGCCGCGGAGGCCGTATCCGGGGAGGGCTTCCGCCGCAACGAGTTCCTGTCGCTGATGGACGGGCTGGTCGACAAGTCCGTTCTCTTCCGCGACGAGCACGCCGGGAGTCTGCGCTTCCGGATGCTGGGCGGCCTGCGTGAGTACGGAGTGGAGCGGCTCGCCGAAGAGGCCGTGGAGTCCGAGGTGATGGCCCGGCACCAGGCCCATTACCTGCACCTGGCCGAGCGGGGCGTACGTCAGTGGTTCGGGCCGGGACAGCTCGCCTGGTTCGAGCGGATGCGCGAGGAGCAGGACAACCTCCGTACGGCGCTGGACCACGCGATCACCTGTCCCGCGACGGCGGAGACGGGGCTGCGGCTCGCGGCGGCCCTCCATCTGTTCTGGGCGGGCAGCGACTACGTCGCGGAGGGCCAGTACTGGCTGCACCAGATGCTGGAGCTGAGCACCGCGCCGTCGGCCGTACGGGCCCACGTCCTGTGGGTGATGGGACGCATCCACTTCCTCCAGGGCAACAGCGAGGAGGGAATGGCCAGGCTCGACGAGGGCTGTGCTCTCGCGCTCCAGCTCGACGACGAGGCGGCGCTGACGTCGGTCCTGCACATCAAAGGCACCGCCGCACTCATCATGGGCGACCACGACGAGGCGAAGGATCTGCTGGAGCAGGTCGTGAAGATGTACGGCACGCAGTCGGGGAGGGAGAGCGTCTCCGTGATCGCCCCGGTCCATCTGGCAATGGCGGAGGTCTTCCGCGGAAACCCGCACAGGGCCGTCCAGCTCTGCGAGGACGCGCGGGTCTGCTGCGAGCGCCACGGAGAGAAGTGGGTGCTCTCCTACGCCCATTACGTGCTGGCGTGCGCCGAGCACGTCCGGGACGCACCGGCCCGTGCGCTCACCCACGCGCAGGAGGCCGTGAGACTGAAGTGGGGCTTCCACGACCAGGTCGGCCTCGCCATGTCGTTCGACCTCATGGGCCGGATCCTGGCGGCCGGTGCGGACGCCGCGCGCGCCGCACATCTCCTCGGTGCCGCCCAGCAGTGCTGGAACAGCCTGCGCAAACCGTGGTTCGGAGGGAACACATGGAAGCGCTTCCGGGACGAGGCGGAGGCTCTGGCACGTGAGCGCATGGGAGACGACGCGTTCGACCGGGCGTTCGTGCGCGGCCTGGAGGGCCCCGTCTCCACCGCTGTGGCCTTGGCGCTCGCCGTCCCCCGTCCGTCCGAGGAGGTGCGGACCGCGGGCCGGCCGCTCCCCGCGTGCCCGGCACACTCCTGAACTCACGCCCGGCGCCGGCCTCCTGGGCCGCGCCGGGTTCTCCTCAGCCGGAGCCCAGCGTGGCGAACTCAACCACTTTCTCCCTGCGTCCGAGCTTCAGCAACGCGTCGCCGGGGCCGGTCTCCAGCAGCCCCGGCACGCCCAGCTCCGCGACCGTGCGCACCGCGTCCCGCCACAGCACCGGCAGCAGCAGAGCCCGGATCAGGCGTTCGCGGATCTCGGCGGGATCCTCATGGACCTGCGCGTCGACGGTGGAGACGACGGGAACACGGGGCGGCCCGAAGGCCACGGAGCCGACGGCGGAGCGCCACTCGGGGATCACGTCCAGCATCACGGGGCAGTGGAACGCGCCCCCGATCGGCAGTAGTTCGGCGCGCAGCCCCTCCTCCTCGGCGAGCTCGACCGCCGTACCGACGGCGGTGCTGTCCCCCGACAGCACCGCCTGCCGGCGGCTGTTGATGCCCGCTGTTTCGAGGATTCCCCCACTCACACCGAGCGCGCGCCGGCGCAGCCACTCGATGTCGTGCAGCTCCGGTCCGACCACCGCGACCATCGCGCCGGGCCGGCGTCCGTTCTGTTCGCGGCAGAGAGTGCCCCGGTGCACCGCGAGCCGGAAGCCGTCCTCCACGCCGATCACGCCCGCGCAGGCGGCCGCGGTCAGTTCGCCGAGGCTGTGCCCCACCACGACCGGCGCGGTCAGCTCGCCGGGGTCCGTGCCGAACGCGGTGTGCACGGTGGCGATGCCGACGGCGTACGTGGCCGGCTGGGACACCGCGGTGTCGAGGAAGTCCAGCCCTTCCGGGTCCCGGACCCTGAAGTGCTGCAGGAACATGCCGACAGCCGGATGGTCCCGGTAGCGGCGGAGTGCGGCGACGATCGCCTCGGGCTTGGCACCCTGCCCGGGGAATGCGACGCCGAAGGAGTCGAGTGCCACGTTGATCCCTCCCGGTGTTCAGTGTTCGTCCGCCGCCGCGCCGGCCGGTGCGGCGGCGTGCTGACCGGCGCCCGCCATGCCGGTGAAGAACCGCTCCGTCGACCGGGGGTCGTCCGCCATGGCGGCGAGGGTCCTCAGCCGCAGCTCCGGCCGCAGCATGGCGATGGACAGCGTGGTCCGGTACCGGTCGGTGAGCAGCGCGTCCCGTTCCTCCCCGAACTCCCGCAGCGCAGAAGCGAGAAGCGTCTTGTCGTGCAGCACCGGGCCCGTACGGTCGACGAGGAGCTGGGCCTGCCGGAAGGCGTCGGTGATTCCGTCGGCGGAGATGGAGTCCTTGTGCGCTCCCGCGTCGCCCACGAGCGCCCAGCCCGGCCCGGCCGCCCGGCGGAAGAAGTTCCGCTGCGCCCCGGTGCCGTAGAGACGCTCCGCCCGGCTGCCCGACCGCACACGTTCGTGCAGGCCGGGAGCGACGGACCGGAGTGCTTCCAGGTACGCGCTCATGGAGCGTTCGCGCACCTCGGCGAATTCGGACTGCGGGAAGTACGCGCCCACCAGCGTCAGTCCGTCGTTCGTCGGCGCACAGCCGACCCAGCGGTCCCGTGCTCCGTAGGCCTCGAAGCGAGCCGGAACCCCGGACCAGAACGTGTAGTAGACGCAGGTCATCAAGGGGTCGCTCATCGTCGTGCCGGCGCCGACCGCGGCGGCGACCGTGGAGCGCATCCCGTCCGCTCCGACCACCAGCGCTGCGCGCTCGGTGTACTCGCGGCCCCCGCTCTTGACGCGTACCCCCGTCACCCGGCGGCCTTCCGTCAGTACGCCGGTGACGGCGCACCCTTGGCGGAACTCCGCTCCGGCCGCCGCCGCTGCCTCCGCCAGGACGCCGTCCAGCAGGTGGCGCCTGGGGGCATAGGCGGCCCGGTGGCCGTCGACCGGAGCCGAACAGCCCTCCAGCCGTACGTCCCCGACCTGGTGGAGCGCGGAGGTGATCGGCGGACAGCCGGTGGCCACCACCTTCTCCAGCACGCCCCAGCTGCCGAGGAGTGCGACGCCGGGCTGGTGGATGTACAGAGTCGACAGGGTGTCGCGGGGGAAGCGGGCCCGCTCCAGCATCAGCACCCGGTATCCGGCGCGGGCGAACAGCATGGCTGTGGGTGCTCCGGCGCAGCGGGCACCCACGACGATCACGTCGTACATCGAGGCTCCTCAGTCCGCCGTGCCGGACTTGTCGTAAGCGTCCGTCAGCGCGCGCAGGGTCCGCACCCCGTCCGCGACGTCCCGCGTGAAGAGGATCGCCGACAGGGTGTCCACCCCGGCGTCGGCGTAGGCGCGCATCCGGTCCGCCACGCGGTCCACGGGCCCGAGCAGCGCGGTGCGGTCCAGCAGTTCACCCGGTACGGCCGCGGCGGCTGCCCGGAGCCGTCCCTGCAGATAGTGCTCCTGCACCTCGGCCGCCGCGTCGCCGTAACCCATGCGCACGGCCTGCCGGTTGTAGAAGTTGTGCGCACGGCTGCCCATGCCTCCCAGGTAGTGGGCCGTGTAGGCGCGGGCGGGGTCGGCACACGCCTCGACGTCGTCGCCGATGACGACGGGAAGGCTGACCACGACGTCGAAGGGCCGGCCGTCGTCGCCGCCCTGGGGCGGCCCTCCCGCGGACCGTGCCCGCCGCCGGCCGGCGTGCAGGCGGGCGAGCTGTTCGCCGGCCGACTCGGGCTCGAAGAACACGGACAGCCAGCCGTCCGCGATCTCACCGGCCAGTTCGAGATTGCGCGGTCCCACCGCCGCCAGATAGACCGGCAGCCGTGTACGGGCCGGACGCATCCCCAGTTTCAACTCCTTGCCGGGGCCGCCCGGAAGGGGAAGCGGGTAGTGCTCTCCCTCGTGACGCAGCGGCTCCGCGCCCGAAGCGAGCGCACGCCGGACGACCTCCACGTACTCCCTCGTACGGGCCAGGGGGTGCCCGAACGGAATGCCGTGCCACCCTTCGGAGACCTGAGGTCCCGAAACGCCCAGCCCCAGCCGGAACCGCCCGCCGGAGACGGTGTCCACGGTCGCCGCGGTCATCGCCGTCGCCGCCGGAGTACGGGCGGGGATCTGCATCACGGCGCTGCCCAGCTCGATGCCGGTGGTCTGCGCCGCGAGCCACGACAGCAGCGTGGGCGCATCGGAACCCGTGTTCTCCGCCACCCAGACCGCGGAGAAGCCGAGTGCTTCCGCCTCGCGGGCCAGCACGGGCATCTTCTCGTGGCCCGGCCTGACGCCCCGGGCGCCCAAGTACCGCAGATTCAGCGCGAGTCGCACGGCAGCTCGCCTCCCGGGTCGCCCAGGTGTCCGGCGAGAAAGCCGAGCACCACCTTGCGGTATGTCTCCGGGTCGCTCTTCATCGTCCGGAGATGTCCGGCCCCCTGTACGACGGCGACCTCGCTGCGGGGATACGAGCGCGCCAGCGCGGTCACCTGCTCGTGACTGAGTACCTCGTCCTGGTCCCCGACGACGAACAGCATCGGCGTCGTCGCGTATCCGGGTCCCTCCGACGAGGGAGGCCACTCCCGGGGCACGCTCATGGCAGCCGTGACCAGCGGCACGAACGCCGCTTCCAGCAGCGCTCTCGCGGGCGGCTTCCGCATCACCCGCGGCAGCGGCAGCAGCCCGGTCCGCAGGAGATTGCGCACCGCCTCGGCCGGTTCCGCCGCCGGACCGCTGTCGCAGACCACCGCGTCGAGCGGCGCGAGCCGGCCGACGGCCTTGAGCACCGCGAAGGAGGACATCGAGATCCCGTACAGGGCGATGCGGGCGCCGTCGTGTTCCGGCTGCGCCCTGATGTACTCGACGACGGCCACCAGATCGTCCGCGAACCGGCCGCTGAACCCGGTCAGTCCGCGGTCGGTGAAGCTCCCGCCGTGGTTGCGGAAGTCGAAGAGCACCACCGTCCAGCCGGCTTCGGCCAGCATGCGGGCGTAGGACAGGCTGCGGGACTTCTCCGAGCCCATGGTGTGCCCGAGCACCACCACCCGCCGCGGATCGCCCGGGCAACTCCACGCGTGCAGGCTGCCGTTGGCGTTGCGTACGGGGATGCGGAGCTCCTCCGGGTCGAGCCCGAAGTCCGCCGGGGAACGCAGCCGCTTCGGCCTGGGCGGGTGGTTGACGGCGTGCGCCAGCCGCGCCCCGGCGAAGGGCGCCGCCGGAATCGCCAGCAACCGGCCGAGGCGCCCCCCGGACAGCGGGGCGAGGAGCGCCTCCGGGAGCGGGAGTCTCACACGACCAGCCCCCCGTCCACGCCGAGCACTTGGCCGCTGATGTAGCCGGCGCGGTCGGAGGCGAGGAAGGACACCAGATCGGCGACCTCCTCGGGAGTGCCCGGACGCCGCAGCGGTATGCGGCCGAGCAGCTCTTCGCGGGCCTCCGCCGGCACGTCCGCGGTCATCTCGGTGTCGATCAGACCCGGGGCGACGACATTGGCCCGTATCCCGAACCGGCCCACCTCGCGGGCGAGTGAGCGGGTGAAGCCGATGATGCCGCTCTTGGACGCCGCGTAGTTGGTCTGCATGGCGTTGCCGTACACACCGGCCACGGAGGACAGCGTGATCACGCTGCCCTGACGCTGCTTCATCAGAGAGAAAACCGCTGCGCGGCAGACGTGGTAAGTCCCGTCCAGGTTCGTACGGATCACGTCGTTCCAGTCGTCCTCGCGCATGCGCACCAGCGGGGTGTCCCGCACCACGCCCGCGCAGGTGACGATGGCCGACAGCGGTCCCAGTTCCTCCGCGGCACCCGCGACGAAGGCCTGGGCCTCCTCGGGAACTGAGACGTCGGCCCGCCGGGCGAGGACGCGGGCACCCGCGGCCTCCGCCTTGGCGGCGGTCTCGTCCGCGGCTTGCGAACTCGAGCGGAAGCAGAACGCCACGTCGTACCCGTCCGTGGCCAGACGCTGCACGACGGAGCTGCCGATGCCGCGCGAGCCGCCCGTCACGAGGGCGACAGGACGCCCGGACGCATCCATGTCAGCCTGCCTGGAGCTTGCCGGCGAGCAGGTCGTACACGCTGTTCAGCGATGTGATCTCGACGAGCTCGGACTCGTCCATCTTCACGCCGTAGCGCTTCTCCAGCTGCACGATGATCTCCATCGCGATCAGCGAGTCGACCCCGAGGTCCGCGGCGAACTGGGCGTCGTCGGTGATCTGTTCGGCCGGCAGTTCCAGTTCTACGGCGAGAAACTCGCGGAGGTCCTCGCGGTCCAGCATGGTGCCCTGGCTGTTCGACACGGTCATCATCCTTCTGTATCGGTGTGCGTGTGGTGCTGTGCCGGACGGTCCGGCCTGGTGCCGGCCGTCCCGGATCGGGGTGTTCCGGGGCGGGGCCCGCGTCAGGCGACGAGGGCCTCCCCGCCGTCCACGCCGAGGACGTTGCCGGTGATCCACGACGAGTCGGAGACGGTGAGCTGCACGATCGCCTCGGCGACGTCCTCCGTGGAGGTCAGGCGCCCGTGCGGGTTGAGCTCCTCGCTGCGCCGGACGACCTCCTCGCTGCCGGGGATCTTCTCCAGCGCCGGAGTGAGAGTGGTGCCGGCGCGGACCGCGTTGGCCGAGACGCCGAGCGGAGCGAGTTCCACGGCGAGTTGGCGTACGTGTGCCTCCAGGGCCGCCTTGGCGGCGGACACCGCGCCGTAGCTGGGGAGCACGCGGGTGCCGCCCGAGCTGGTCATCGCGTAGATCTTCGCGCCGCTCCGCAGCAGGTCCGCTGCGCGCAGATCCTGCGTCCAGTAGACGAGGCTGTGGGCCATCACGTCGACCGTCATCGTCATCTGACGCGGCGTGATGGTCTTCCCGCTGTTCTCCTTCGTCGGGAAGAACGGCAGGAGCGTGCCGAAGGCAACCGAGTGGAGCACCATGCGCAGGCCGGCGTCACCGGTCAACTCGCCTATCTTGGGCACCAGTTCGGCACGGGCCTCCGGCGAGGCGATGTTGGCGTTGAAGAAGTGCGCGGACACCCCGCGCCTGCGGAGGTCCTCCTCCAGCTCCGTCGCGCGTGCGCGTCCCTCGGCCATGTCGAAGTGCAGACCGATGACGTTGCAGCCCTCTTCAGCGAGCGCGCGTGCGGTGGCCCGTCCCATTCCGCTGGATACGCCGAAGATCAGCGCCCACGATCCGTCGAGTGAGATGCGCATGGTCAGCTCCTGTCCGCGTGTGAGAGTTCCCGGGGGAAGAGGGTGAGCCCGGCCAGGGCGACGTTCCCCTGAGCGGAGGCGGCGACGACGACTCGCTGCGTCGGCTCCGGTACGCCCGCCGCGAGCAGCCCGACGATGCGGCGCACGGGGGTGAGGCTGCCGCCGTTCACGGCGACGTTCACCGTGGCGGGTTCCAGTTCCTTCGCGTGCTCGCGCAGCCATTCCGCGACCGCGGCACCCACCGGCGAGCCGTCGAGCACGCCGTCCACGCGCACCGGCTTCGCCGGTCCCGCGCCGGCCATCCGGTCCCACAGCCCGCCGAGGACCTCGTCGGGCCGCGGCTCGTCCGGATCGAGGTACGCGCTGTGGACCTGGCAGGCGCCGTACGTCCTGGCGCCCCTGGCCTCGGCCGACGCGGCCGGTTCGCACACGAGCACCGCGGCGCCCGTGTCGGCCCCGTCGCCGTCGAACTGACTGGGCAGAGGCGCGTCTTCGGCGGCCCCGGCCAGCAGTACACTCGCCCGCCCGGCGGCCAGGGCGCGATCCGCGATCTGAAGGGACTCCAGCCCTGCCGTGGCCGGCGAGTTGGCCGTCAGGTTGAAGCCCCGTATGGAGAACTCCGTGGAGAGCCGGCTGGCGAAGGAGCTCATCGCCATGAACGGCGCCGTCGCCGGGGACAGTTCGGAGGCGCCCGAGTCGATGATCGTGCGGTCCATGGACTCCTGCAGGGCCGCGCCGACGTTGTTCGTGCCCACGACGGTGCCACGCCGCTCCTCCGCGACGCCTTCGAAGCAGTCGCCGGAGTCCTCCAGCGCCCGCTTCGCGGCGGCGAGCAGATACTGGCAGCCGGGCGGGAGGCGCTTGTAGCCGCGACCGGGCAACGCCGTCCGTACGTCGAACCAGTCCGGCCAGGGCGGCACGGCCGGGGCGAGGGCGTCCGCCGGTTCGTTCACGCCGGGTGCCACGGCGCCCAGCCCCGTGATCACCATCCGGCCCGTCGCGTTCACACGCCCCTCCCGGCAGAAGTCAGCGCAAACGAGGTGTTGTTGCCGCCGAATGCGTATGTGTTCACCAGAACCGCGTCACCGCTGAGCGGCACCGGCCGCTCCTGCGGCAGCCACACGTCGCACTCCGGGTCCTGGTTGACCGGCGCGTTGAGCGGAACGGTGCGGTTGTGCAGGATCAGGGCGGCGGCCAGCGCGGCGAACACGCCCGCCGCGCCCGCGGTGTGACCGATGGCGGCCTTGAGCGACAGCAGGGGCATGCGGTCGCAGTGACCGCCGAAGACCTGTCGCAGGGCGCGGCTCTCGACGACGTCGTTGAGCGGAGTCCCGGTTCCGTGCGGCAGCAGACAGCCGACGTCGTCGGGCCGCAGCCCGGCGTCTGCCAGGGCGTCGGTCATCGCCCGGACTATCTGGCGCCCCTCGGGATCGGGTGCCGTGGGGTGATGCGCGTCGCAACTCCACGCGGCACCGGCGAGTTCGGCGTATACGCGTGCGCCACGGCGGGCGGCGTGTTCGGCGGACTCCAGCACGGCCACGGCCGCTCCGTCGCCGAACATCGTCCCGGACCTGTCCCGGTCGAACGGGCGGCAGCGTTCCGGATCGGCGGCGCCCAGCCTGTCGAAACCGCCCATCCCCACCCGCGTCACGCCCTCGCCGCCCCCGACGAGAACCATGTCGGCCTCGCCGGCACGGATCATGTCCAGTGCGATCGTGAGCGCGTATCCACCCGCCGAACAGGCGTTTCCCACGCTGATGTTGCCCGCGCGTGACCCTATGGACCAGCCCACGACCGCGGAGGTGACGGTCAGCGGCGTCCACGGCGCATCGCCGGAGCCGTCCGGTCCGCGGCCGTTCTCCTGCACCTGGGCGTTGCCCATCTCCACGCCCATCACCACCGGCATGTTCCGACGCATGCCGGCGTCTGCGGACGCGTCCTCAAGGGCCTCGGCGGCTGCCTTCACGGCCGCCCGCGGCCCGGTCCCGAGGGGAATGCCGTTGAAGGTCTCAGGAGTGGCGGGCACGTCCTCGTCCGGTACGAGATACATGCGCGTGGCGCGCATGTTCATGTGGGGCAGCGGGACCTCGCGGGGGCTGGCGCCCCCCTGAAGTAGCCCCTTCCAGTACTCGGGTACGTCCCCGCCGAGGCACGACACGGCTCCCAGGCCGGTCACGACGGCTCGGCGGACGGGACTGGCTGTCGTCATGCCGCCCTCCCTCTCGATGTGTGCTCCTGCGGTGCGGACAGCAGCAACGCGGCCACCGCACTGGGATCGCCCTCTCCGTCGGCCCCTTGTCCGCCGGCCTGTCCGGCCTGTCCGGCCCGTTCTCCGCGGGCCGTCTCGCCGCTGCCTGCCACGGCCAGGACGGATTCCGCGCCTCCCTGGTCGAAGCGCGCCACGGCGGCAGCGCACTGCAGCACACCGAGCGCGCCCGAACAGCGGCCCAGCCGGGCGGTCACATCGATGACGGGCTGCTCCTGGCCGGCGTACTCGCCGGTGCCGGTGCCGGTGCCGGTGCCGGTTCCGGTCGAGGTCCCGGCTGCGGATGCCAGTTGCCGGCGCAGCGGCGACGTACCGGAGCGCAGCGCTCCACTCACCGCTGCCTCCCGGTCGACGTCACGGCCGTACCCGCTGACCAGCGCGCGAGGACGGACGCCCCGCCGCTCCGCGTGCGCGGCCGACTCCACGACGAGCCCGGCGGCTCCGTCGAGCCGGCGCGCGGAGCCGTCCTGGCCGTGGAGCCGGGCCACCGGTTCCGTGTCGGGCTCCACCCCGATCACGAGTGCGAGGTCGGCGCGGCCGGTGGCCGTCATCGTCCATGCCCAGAACACGGCGTCGAGCCCGCTCGCGGTGCCGCTGCACAGCGTCAGATTCGGGCCCCGCATACCGTGTTCGAGAGCGATCCAGCAGGCCGTCACATTGCTCGACATGTGCGGGACACGCATGGGGCTGAGCCCGACGACCGTCTCGCTGTGGATGGTGTCGGTGAACTCGCACACCGTGTCGAGGTTGCCGAAGTTGCTGCTGACCACGACCGCTCCGCGGTTCAGCGTCCCTTGGGTGCCGGCGTCCTCGCCGAGCAGGCCCGCGTCCCGGAGCGTACGGTCGGCGGCGCGCAGGGAGAGCCGTGAGGCCCGGTCCTTGTGCCGCATACCCCGCCCGCTCATCGCCACGTCCGCGCCGTCCGTGCGACTGGTGAGCCGCGCCGGGCCCAGCAGTTCCGCCGCGTCGCCGACACCTGTCGTGGCGAGCCCCACGCCCGTGATCACCGCCGGCCCCGGGACGCCAGTGCGTGCACGGGCCGGTCCGCCTGTTCCGCTCACTCCGCTCCCTCCAGGACCGCCACGCCGTTGATGCCACCCAGACCGATGGCATGGATCTGAGCCGTGTTCACAGGGGACGCGGCGGCCCGTCCGCCCACGAGGCGCAGTCCTTCCGACTCGGCCATCGGGCTCTCCAGACCGAGGATCGGAGGCACGGTGCCGTGGCGGATCGCCATCAGGGCCGTCACGACACTGAGCAGGCCGGAGCCTCCGCATGTGTGCCCCGCCGCGGACTTGATCGAGGTGACCAGCGGGCCCGGACCGGCGTCCGCGAAGATCTCGTGCAGCGCCTGCGCTTCCGCCACGTCGTTCTGTGCCGTGCCGCTGCCGTGCACGATCGCGAGATCGATGTCGTGCGGCTTCACCCCGGCGCGCTCGTGCGCTTCCCTGATGACTCCGGCCACGCTGGCCGCGTCGGGCATCGTCGGGTGGCTCGCGTCGCAGTTCAACGCCACGCCGCGGACCCGTGCGAGCGCCGGCGGGCCGGCCGCGTCCGTACGGCGGACCACCACCGCGACGGCTCCCTCGCCTATGAGCATGCCCCGCCGGGACTCGTCGAAGGGCCGGATCGACTCCGGGGGAGGGCTCTGCACCCTGTCCAGGCCTCCGAAGGAGCTCTCGGCGATCGAGTCCGTACCAGCCACGACGACGGTGTCGGCCATGCCGATGTCGATCAGGTCCGTGGCCATGGCGAGCGCGTACAGCGAAGCCGCGCACGCGCTGGCCACGGTCTGGGTGTGCGTGGTGCCGAACTCCTCGCGCATGGCCCGGGAGAAGTGCAGGTCGGCGGGCTCCAGCCGGGTGCCGCCGCCGTCGCGCCACCACAGCTCGGCCGTGCGCAGCTCCCGCAGCGTGGTGCCCACCAGGACCGGATACTCCGACACGTCGCCCGTGAGACCGGCGTCGCGCAGCGCCTCGGCAACGGCGCGGCGGAGCCAGCGGGTCGCGCGGCCCGGTTCGTCCTGACCCGGTACGGACCGGTCGTCGATCTCGTAGGCGTGCTGCACGCGGTACTTGTCCGCCTCGAACGCCCGCAGCGGAGCCACACCGCTCCGGCCGGCACAGAGCGCGCCGAATACCTCGTCCGTACCCTCACCGATGCAGGTGACGGCTCCCGTGCCGATGATGTCCCAGCTCATCGCAGCCCCTGTGGGCCGCGGAGCTTGAAGCGGGCCAGCTTTCCCGTCGAGGTCGTCGGCAGCGCCTCCAGGAGTTCGACACGGGTGGGCCGCTTGTGCGGGGCGAGCCTCGCACGCAGCGTGGCGCGGATGGCGCGGCGCAGCTCGTCGTGATCGGCGCCCTCGCGCGGCACGACGTACGCCGTGGCCTGTCCGAGCCCCGCCTCGTCGCGGGTGGCGGAGACGGCGCAGTCCTTCACCGCCTCCGTGTGCCGCAGCGCCGCTTCGATCTCCAGCGGGGAGACCTTGTACCCGCCCAGGTTGAGCAGGTCGTCCGAGCGGCAGATGTGCTGCAGATCGCCGTCGGCGGTACGGCGGACGATGTCGCCTGTGTAGACGCCGCCGTCGGTGAAGGTGTGGGCGTCGGCCTCCGGCCGGTCGATGTAGCCGAGAGCCACCGAGGCGCCCGCGATGTGCAACCGGCCCTCTTCGCCGTCGGGTTGGAGCTCGCCCTTCCCGTCCCGCACCGTCGCGGTCACACCCGGGACGGGCACGCCGGTGGAGCCGTTCGCCGGCCCGGGAGGCCGGGTGCTCACGACGATGTGCAGCGCCTCGGTCGAGCCGAGACCGTTGAGCAGGGGGAAACCGAAGGTGCCGGCCACGAGTTGGGACAGGTCGGCCGGAAGATGCTCGCCCGCCGACACCCCCGTACGGACCGAGTCGGTCTCCACGGCGCCGTTCTTCGCCGCGAGGTCCGCCAGTGACGCGTACACCCGTGGCACCGCGCACAGCACGGTCGGGCGGTGTCTGCGCAGCGCGACCGCGACCGTGTACGCGTCGACGGGGCCGTCCAGGAGGACCGTGCGAGCCCCGGCGGCGAGCGGGAACAGCACGGAGTTGCCGAACCCGTACCCGAAGGACAGCTTGGCCGTCGACAGCACGGTGTCGTCGGCCCGCAGCCGGAGCACGGCGCCGAAGCCGTCCAGTACGGCGTCGATTCCGGCGGCGCTGTGCCGCACTCCGCGGGGCCTGCCGGTGCTGCCGGAGGTGTACTGGACGAGGACCTCGTGGTCGTCGGGTGTCTCCGCGGGCTCACCCGGGTCACCGCCCTCGCCGAGCCGCGCCGCCGCCGCGTCGCCGGTGAGATGTCCGCGCACCTGTGAGCCGTCGATCCGGGCGATGCCGCCCAGCCGGCCGTGCAGCACGGCGGCTCTGCTCTCCGGCACGTCCAGGTGCACGAACGCCGGCGAGCAGTCCTCGGCGAGCAACGCGAGTTCCTCGTCCCGCAGTTCGGGACTCGTCGGTACGGGAACACAGCCGTGCCACCAGAGCCCGAGCACGGCCACGACGGCCGCCGCGGAGTCGTCGGAGACGACGAGACCCCGGCTGCCCGGGCGTACTCCCAGGTCGCCGAGCGCGGTGGCGTAGGCCCGCACCGCTCGGTGGAGTTGCTCGTAGCTGACTTCACCGACTGCGGAGTCGACATAGCTGACACGGTCGCCGCGGCCCGCCTTGAGGTGCCGCAGAAGCAGACGCTGCAATGGGTTCATTGTTCGTCTCCCGGCACGACCCGGCTCAACGCTTCCCGGTCATGCTGCAGTTGATGAAAAATATCGTCGAGTGAGCGCAGTTGCACGACTGTCTCGGGTTCGAGCGTCACGCCGAATTCACTCTCGACCCGTGCGAAGATCTCGGTCCGCTGCAGCGAGTCCAGTTCCATGTCGCGATGGAACGACGCGCTCGGATCGACGTCCTCGACATCCGTTTCCCACACCTCGGCCACGATTTCGCGCAGTCGCTCCAAGGTGTGCCGGCCAACAGTCGCCACTTCGACCTGCCTTCCTCGCTGGACGGTCGGAGTGATTCCAGTGCTTCGGAGCGGCCCTGGTCAACGGCTTGCTGCCGTTCCCCGCCGATCGCGCAACAAGCTCCCTGATACGCAAGAAAAGCCCTTCGGAACGAGCAACGGAAGCGGTCGCGAAAGCGCCCTCCGGCAGGGCATGGTCGAGCTTCGAAAAGGGGGAAAGCAGCCCTCTTCGTCATGCGGAGGTGCTTCGAGTGCGACGGACGGAGCAGGAGACTCCAGGCGGGATACGGGTTGTCCGTACCGCGGTTCCACTGGAGGAGGACGAAAGCATCGACCTGCCCTCCGTGCTGCGGGAACTGAGGCGGCGGCGCGGCGGAGTGCTGAGTTCCGGAATGGAGTATCCCGGCCGGTACCGCAAATGGCAGACCGCCTACACGGATCCCTGCCTGGAAATCACCGCGCAGGGGCGGAACATCCGGGTCACCTCGCTCAACGAGCGCGGACGCATCGTGCTCCCCGTCGTCTCCCGTGCTCTGCGGAGCGCCGGAGACACCGTGTCGGAGGACGACCGCCACACCTGTGTGCACATTCCGGCGCCCGAGGGGTTCTTCACCGAGGAGCAGCGCAGCCGGCGGCCCACCGTGTTCACCGCCTTGCGCGCGGTCACCCGGGAGTTCGCGGCGGCGGGCGACCCGTACCTCGGCCTCTACGGAGCGTTCGGCTACGACCTCGCCCAGCAGTTCGAGCCGCTGCGCCTTCACCGGCCGCGCCCGGCGGACCAGCGGGATCTGGTCCTGCATCTGGCGGACGAACTGATCGTCACCGACCTTGGGTTGGGCATGCACCACCGGCTGTCCTACGAGTTCGAGGTGGACGGCCGCAGCACGGCCGGGCTGCCGCGGGAGACCGACGCGATCCCCTCACCGGCGGCGGCGCCGCTTCCGGAACAGCCCACTCCGGGCGCCTATGCCGAGCTGGTGCGACGGGCGAAGGAGCGATTCGCCCGGGGCGATCTGTTCGAAGTCACCCCCGGGCACGTCGTGTACGGCGAGTGCGACGCACCGGAGGCCTTCTTCGAGCGTCTCCGGGCGGCCAACCCGGCCCCCTACGAATTCCACTTCAGCCTCGGCGAGGGCGAACACCTGGTGGGCGTGTCCCCCGAGATGTTCGTACGCGTCACCGCGGACGGCGCGGACGGCGCCGGCATGCGCGTGGAGACCTGCCCCATCGCCGGGACCGTCCGCAGGGGCGGCGACGCGCTCGAGGACGCCGAGCAGATCCGTGCCCTGCTGAACTCGGCCAAGAACGAGGCCGAACTGACCATGTGCACCGACGTTGACCGCAACGACAAGTCCCGTGTGTGCGAGCCCGCGAGCGTGCGGATCCTCGGCCGCCGTCAGATCGAGACGTACTCGAGGCTCATCCACACCGTCGACCACGTCGAGGGCACTCTGCGTCCCGGCTTCGACGCGTTCGACGCCTTCCTCTCGCACGCCTGGGCCGTCACCGTGACCGGCGCCCCGAAGACCTGGGCGATGCAGTTCATCGAGGACCACGAGGAGGTGCCCCGCCGCTGGTACGGGGGAGCGGTGGGCTTCGTCGGCTTCGACGGCTCCATGAACACCGGACTGACGCTCCGTACGGCGCAGATCCGCGACGGGATCGCCGCGGTACGGGCAGGCGCCACCCTCCTCCACGACTCCGACCCGGACGAGGAGGAGAAGGAGACCTATCTGAAGGCGGGTGCGCTGCTCGACGCCCTCGCCCCCGCGCCGGCCGCCACCGCAGCGAGTCCGGACACAGCGGGTCCGGACGCACCGAGTCCGGACGCGGCGGCGGCCGCGGCACCCGAGCCGCGGCGCGGGCGGGACGGAACCGCAAGTGCCGCTTCCGGCGCGGCCGCTGGGAGCGGACCCGCCGTGCCGAGGGTGCTGCTGATCGACCACGACGACTCGTTCGTCAACACGCTCGCCGGCTACTTCCGCCGGGAGCACGCCGATGTCACCACCGTCCGCCATGGCTTTCCCGAATCCCTGCTCGACGAACTCGCTCCGGACCTGGTCGTCCTCTCGCCCGGCCCCGGCCGGCCCGGGGACTTCGGCACCGCGGGCCTGCTGGACGCCCTCGACGCCAGAGCGCTGCCCGCCTTCGGGGTGTGCCTCGGGCTGCAGGCCATGGTCGAGCACGCGGGGGGAAGGCTCTCCCAGCTCCCCGAGCCGGCGCACGGCAAGCCCGGCGCGGTCAAGGTCACGGGCGGCGCGCTCTTCTCCGGACTGCCCGACGAGTTCACGGTCGGCCGCTACCACTCGCTGTACGCCACCACCGACCAGATACGCGGGCACTTCCACGTGACGGCGCTCAGCGGCGACATCGTCATGGGCATCGAGGATTCCGGCGCACGCCGCTCCGCCGTCCAGTTCCACCCCGAGTCGCTGCTGACCTCCTCGGCCGGGATGGGTCTCAAGATCGTCGCAAACGCCCTGCGGCTCGGCGCACCCCGTCCAGGGCGTTGACCGCCCGCCCGGGAGGCGGCCCGGACACTCCGGCGGTGTTCGCCGTGAGCGACCTGCACGTCGCCCATCCCGCGAACCGGCGCTTCGTGGAGGACCTCCGGCCCCGCACGCCGGAGGACTGGCTGCTGGTCGCCGGAGACACTGCGGAGCGGGCCGAAGACGTGGCAGGCGTTCTGCGCACCCTCAGCAGCCGCTTCCACACGGTGGTCTGGGCGCCGGGCAACCACGAACTGTGGACTCCGCCTTCCGACCCTCTCCAGCTCCGCGGTGAACGGCGCTACCGGCATCTCGTCGGTCTCTGCCGGGAGTTGGGCGTGGTCACCCCGGAGGACCCCTATCCGGTCTGGCGTGGCGCGGGCGGACCGGTCACCGTCGCCCCGCTCCATCTGCTCTACGACTACACCTTCCGCCCGCCAGGCACCCGGACCAAGCCGGAAGGCCTTGCCCGGGCCCGCGCGGCCGGGGTGCTGTGCGCGGACGAAGCCGTGCTGCACACGGACCCCTATCCGAACGCCGAGGCCTGGTGCGAGGCGCGGCTGGAGGAGACCGAACGCCGCCTGGCCGCCCGCGACACCGGTCTGCCGACGGTGCTGGTCAACCACTTCCCGCTGCTGCGCGAGCAGACAGAGCTGCTGCACCGCCCCGAACTCGCCCTGTGGTGCGGCACGGAGCGCACCGCTCGGTGGCACCTGCAATACCGTGCCGAGGCCGTGGTCTACGGGCACCTCCACATCCCCCGTACCACCTGGCACGACGGCGTACGGTTCGAGGAGGTCTCGCTCTGCTATCCGCGGGAGCGCCGCCGGTACGGCGATCCCCGTACGCCCCGTCGGATACTTCCGGCGCCGGTCTCCGCCCCTCCGGCTGGCGGATCCGGATGACCGGGAAGGCCGGACTCACTTGCCGGCCGGATCCCGCTCCACGCCCCGCTCGCCCGGCAGCGGTGCGCCCGACCGGCGCCCGCGCCACCGGAAGCGTGCCGCCGCGACGACGAGCAGCACCGCGAACGCCCCCGCCACCACGGGAATCCCCGTCCACTCCAAGGCGGCGGCGACCGTCCGCTGCACGGTGCCCGCGGCGTCGATGACCGGGTCGCCGCTCAGCGTGCCGCCGCTCAGTGCGCGGATCTCGTACCAGCCGTAGTACGCCGTGTATGCGCCCACGAGGACCAGCAGCCCGCCGCCCAGCCGGGACGCGACCGCACCCAGACTCCGCAGCCGCCCGACGGTGGACGTACGGGCCAGCGCCACCGCCAGGGCCGCCGTACCGACGACGGCGCCCATCCCCGCCGCGTACGCCCCGAAGAGCAGCATCCCGCCGGCGGCGGACCCGGTGCGGAAAGCCGAGACGACGATCGCCAGGAACGGCGCGATCGTGCAGCCGAGCGAGGCGACGGCGTACGCACCCCCGAAGAGCGCCATGGACGGAACGGAACGGGTGACGCCGGGCGCGCGGCGGACCTTGGGAAGCAGCGTGGGCAGTTCACGCCCTGCCAGCAGCCACCCGCCGGCCCCCGCGAGCAGCAGCCCGAAGACCACCGTGAACCACGGCAGGTGCTGCTGCACCTGGCTCGCCACGGGGGCGACCACCAGACCGAAGACCCCGAAGACGGCAGCGAATCCCAGCGTCATGGCGGCGGTCGCCGCCAGCGCGCGCCCCACGGCGGCGCCCCGCGAAGGCGAATCGTCGCCCAGCACGAGCAGCGACAGATAGGCAGGCAGAAGCGCGAAGCCACAGGGATTCACCGCCGCGAGCATGCCCGCGGTCAGCGCCAGCGCGAAGGGCAGATCGGCCATGGGGCGTCGGGCGGTTCAGCCGGCGAGCCCGGCCACCTGCTTGGTCAGCTGGTCGGGACCGGTCGCCACTCCCGAATGGACCGTCTTGCCGTTCTTGTCGAGCATGACGTACGAACTCTGCTGCGAGATGCCGAACTTCTTCCAGACGGCACCCTTCTGGTCGTTGAGGTGGGGGAAGTTGCCGACCTTCTGCGCCTTGACGAAGTTGCGTATCGGGTCGGTCTTGTCCAGCCCGGCCACGCCGACGAAGTTGACCTTGCCCTTGTACTTGTCGGCGAGCTTCGCCGTCTGCGCCGCCTGGCCCTGGCACGTCCCGCACCACGGCGCCCAGAACCACAGCACCGACGGCTTGTCCGCCAGCGACGAGCCCTTGAACGCCTTGCCGTCGAGCGTCTGGCTCGCGAACTGCAGCTTCGCGGGGGCGCCGTCCGGTGCCTTCTCTCCCGGGGCGACGCCCTCCGGGGCGCCTTCGCCCTTGCCCTTGTCCTCCTCCGGCGCCTTCCCGGCGCCGTCCGCCGATCCCTTGTCCGCGGGCTTGGGGGACGCGGAGCCTCCGTCGTCCATGCCGCAGCCGGCAACGGACAGGGAGCTCGCCACGAGCAGGGCGGTGAGGGCCACACGGGTTCGACCGGCACGCATCATCTGAATCCTCTGGTGATGAATCGGGCTCATCACGCTAGGAGGTCCCGCACGGCGACGGACGGTCTTTAGCGGCAGCTGACTAATCCGGCCGGGGCGCCGCGCCCCCCGGAGGTCGCCGGCTACATGTCGTCGGGGAGCAGCCGGAATGCGGAGTGGCCCGTCAAGGGGCGCACCATCCGGAAGTGACGGTGATCGAGCGTCAGCAGGGAGTCCGTGTGGTATTCGGCCGCCATCACCATGTTCATGGTGGCCGTCAGACCGATCTGCGGGTAACGGCGCATCGTGACCAGCGCCGTGGAGAGGTGATGCTCGGTCTCCGGCACGGCATAGCGTCGCACCGCGGCGCGGTCACGGACATGGGCCAGCGCGCCTTGCGCCGCATCCGGGCCGATGCGCGTGCTGATCAGGTAGTCGAGTTCGGCCAGCACGAACGGCGTGACCACGAGATGGGATGCCGCCGCAACGGCCTTGCGGCACGCGCCGTGTTCGGGTGCGCTTCCGTCGAAGTGGGCGTACAGGCCCGAGGTGTCGGCGATCAGAACGGTCACGCGCCGAACCCTTCCAGATAGCTTCCGCGCCCGGCTGACCAGTCCACGGCGGAGCCGCTGTAGAAGACCGGGGCGTCCTCGTCATCTCCCATGGGGTCCGTCGGGTACGCGGCGACGGTCTCGGTCATGACGGGGGACAGTATGGCGACCGGCCGGCCGTTCTTGGTCACCGTGACGCGCTCACCGCCCTCGGCGGCGGCGAGGATTCTCGAGGCGTTCTGATTGAACTCACGCGCGGTGGTCTCCATGTACTACAACTTACTACGCCTGCGTGCCGGGCGGTAATCGATCTCTTGATCAACCGTAAGTACGGGGCCGAGCACAGAGGGTGATCCGCATATATTGCTGCGATGAGCCCCGAATCTGCCGATACGGTCACTTTGTCCCTGTGCGGTGACGTCATGCTCGGCCGCGGTGTCGATCAGATCCTTCCGCATCCGGGCGCTCCGGAGCTGCACGAGGGCTTCATGCGGGACGCGCGGGCCTACGTCGAGCTGGTGGAGGCCGTCAGCGGGAAGATCCCCGCGCCCGTGGAGCCCGCCTGGCCGTGGGGCGATGCCCTGGAGGTGCTGGACGAGGCCGCACCCGACGTGCGGGTGATCAACCTCGAAACCAGCGTCACCCGGCACAGCGGTTTCGACCCGCACAAGGGCGTTCACTACCGGATGACCCCCGGCAACCTCGGCTGCCTGAGCGCCGCACGGCCCGACGTGTGCGTACTGGCGAACAACCACGTGCTGGACTTCGGGCGGCCCGGCCTCGAGGAGACGCTGGACGCACTCGCGGAGGCGGGCCTGCGGACCGCCGGAGCGGGACGGGACGCGGACGAGGCGTGCGCTCCCGCGGTGGTCCCGGTCGGCGGACGGCGGCGAGTGCTCGTCGTCTCCATGGGGACGCCCTCCAGCGGCATCCCGCCGGAGTGGGCCGCGAGGCCGGACCGTTCCGGAGTGAACTTCCTGGCCCTGCCCACCCAGGCCGAAGCTGCCCAAGTCTCCTCCCGCATGCGGGAGTCGCGGCGCATCGGGGACGTCGTCGTCGCGTCGGTGCACTGGGGCTCCAACTGGGGTTACGGCGTGCCCGGTGACCAGAGGGCCTTCGCGCACGCGCTCATCGACGGCGGCGGCGTCGACGTCGTCCACGGGCACTCCTCGCACCACCCGCGCCCCGTCGAGGTGTACCGGGGCAAGCTCGTGCTCTACGGCTGCGGCGACTTCGTCGACGACTACGAGGGCGTCGAGGGTCACGAGGAGTACCGCGACGATCTTCGGCTGCTCTATCTCGTCTCCGTCGAGGCGGACACGGGTCGCCTGGCGGCCCTGCACATGGCGCCCTTCCAGTCGCGGCAGATGCGGCTGCGGCATGCGGCACCGCAGGACGCGGAGTGGCTGCGCGGTGTACTCGACCGCGTCAGCCGCGAGTTCGGCGTACGGGTCGAGAACGGCGAGAACGGCATGCTCACCCTCCGGGCGGTGGAGCAGCGCCACCCCGATGCGGCGGGCGGTCGCCCCGCCCACCCCTGACAGCGCGCTCACCACTCCGCGAACGCGCCGTCCCCGTGCCGCCAGACCGGGTTGTGCCAGCTCTCCGCCGAGCCGTCCGCCGCGCGTACGGCCTTCTCGTCGATCTCGACACCCAGCCCCGGCCCGGTCGGCCGCAGCAGATGTCCCTCCTCGAAGCGGAAGACGGACCGATCGGCGACGTAGTCGAGCAGTTCGGCCCCCTTGTTGTAGTGGATGCCGATGGACTGCTCCTGTATGAGGAAGTTCGGGGTGCAGAAGGCGAGTTGCAGGGACGCGGCGAGCGCGAGCGGACCCAGCGGGCAGTGCGGTGCGACCGACACGTCGAAGGTCTCGGCGAGCGTCGCGATGCGGCGGCACTCCGAAATGCCGCCCGCGTGCGAGAGGTCGGGCTGGAGCACGGCTGCTCCCGCCTGCAGCGCGGGCAGCACGTCCGTACGGGAGAAGAGCCGCTCGCCGGTGGCGACCGGCAGGGACGTCGCGTCGGTCACCCTCGCCAGAAGGTGCGTGTACTCGGGCAGTACGGGCTCTTCCACGAACATGGGCGCGTAAGGCTCCAGCACCCCGGCCGCCCTGACCGCGCCCGCGGTCGAGAAGCGGCCGTGGAAGTCGATCGCGAAGTCCCGCCCGGGGCCGAGGGCTTCACGTGCGGCCTCCGCCCTCGCCGCCACCTCGTTCAGCTCGGAGACGGTGGGAAGCCGGCTCATCCTGCCCGAGGCGTTCATCTTCACCGCGGTGAACCCGGCGTCCACCTGGGCGGCGACCTGGTCACGCACGGCGGCCGGCTCGTCGCCGCCCACCCAGCTGTAGGCGCGTGCACGCTCCCGCACCGGACCGCCAAGCAGCCGGTGCACGGGAGCGTCGAGCGCCTTGCCCGCGATGTCCCACAGCGCCTGGTCGATGCCGGCGACGGCGCTGGAGAGGACGGGTCCGCCGCGGTAGAAGGATCCCTTCGTCATGAGCTGCCACAGGTCCTCGATGCGCGAGGGGTCCGCGCCGACGAGGAACTGGTCGGCGAGCTCCTGCACGGCCGTACGCACGCTGTCGGCACGGCCCTCCACCACGGGCTCGCCCCAGCCGACGAGACCGTCGTCCGTCTCGATGCGGCAGAAGAGCCAGCGCGGCGGCACGGCGAAGGTCTCGACTCGGGTGATCTTCAAGTGGTGCTCCAGGTGGATCAGTTCGGGCTCAGGGCAGCCGGTGCGGAGGGTTCTGCGCCACTCACCCCTTCACGCTTCCCTCGGTGAGGCCGGTCCTCCAGTAGCGCTGGAGCACCAGCATCGCGATGGCCAGCGGGATGACGGAGAGGAAGGCGCCTCCGACGGTGTACTGGACGAGTTCGGGCACCCGGTCCGCTGCGGTCTGCCAGGTGGTCAGGCCCAGCGTGATCGGGTACTTACGGTCGTCGGAGAGCATGACCAGCGGCAGGAAGTAGTTGTTCCAGATGCCCACGAACTGGAAGAGGAAGACCGTCACCAGGGCGGGCGACATGATGCGCAGCACCAGTCCGAAGAAGATCCGCCCCTCGCGTGCCCCGTCCACCCGCGCCGCCTCCAGCAACGTGTCGTCGACCGCCGACGCGGCGAAGATGCGGCAGAGGTAGACGCCGAAGGGGCTGACGAGGCTGGGGATCAGCACCGCCCAGTAGGTGTTGACCAGGCCGATCTTGTTGAACATCAGGTAGAGCGGCAGAGCCAGCGCGGTGTGCGGCAGCAGCACACCCGCGAGCACGGCCTTGAACGCTGCTTCCCGGCCCCGGAAGCGGTACTTGGCGAGGGCGAAGCCCGCCGCGGCCGCGAGCAGAGTGGCGAGCGCGGCGCCGACTCCCGCGTACAGCAGCGAGTTCAGCACCCACTGCAGATAGATGTTTCCGTCGTAGGTGAGGATCTGTGTGATGTTGTGCAGCAACTGCGGGCTGTCGAACCAGAGTCCGGTGCTGCCGTAGAGGTTCGCCGTGCTCTTCGTCGCGGCCACGACCAGCCAGTAGACCGGCAGCAGGAAGTAGCCGGCGGCGATCGCGAGCGAGGCGACGAGCAGGATGCGCCCAGGCGACGGCATGCGGCGCGGCGCGGCCGGTGCCGCGGTCGCGGGGGAGGGCGGCCGTGCGGCCGGGACCGGTTCACTCGTGGTCGTCGCGCTCATCGCCCACTCCTCTCCTTGCGGGTGACGAAACTGAGGAAGCCGAACGACAACGCGCATGCGACAAGGGCGAGAATCACGGACTTCGCCGCGGCCAGATAGATGTTGGCGTTCGCGAAAGCGTCGTTGTAGGCACTGAGGTTGGGCGTGAAGCTGGCGGTCACCGCGGGCGCCAGCAGCCTGACCACGAGCGGCTCCGCGAACAGCTGCATCGTGCCGATGATGGAGAAGACGCAGGTGAGGACGAGTGCCGGGCGCACCAGCGGAATCTTGATCCGCAGCGCCGTCTGCCACGGTCCCGCTCCGTCGATCTTCGCCGCCTCGTACAGCTCCTGCGGTATGGACTTCAGCTGAGCGATGATGATCAGCATGTTGTAGCCGGCGAACTCCCAGACGACGATGTTCGCGATCGACCACAGCACGTTGTCGTAACCGAGGAAGTCGGGCGCGGCGCCGCCGAGCACCTCGGTGATGGGGCTGATCCCCGGCACGTACAGAAATCCCCACAGGATGGTCGCGATGACGCCGGGGATGCCGTACGGCATGAAGTACGAGGCGCGCAGCAGCCCTGCCCAGCGGTTCGAGACCTGGTCCAGCAGCAGCGCCAGCGTCAGTGCGAGCACCAGCATCACGGGCACCTGGACGATGCCGAAGAGCAGCACCCGCCCGAAGCTGTCGACGAAGTCGTCCTGCTGGAGGGCGAGGGTGTAGTTCTCCAGGCCGCCGAAGCCCACGCTCGGCGCGCCCAGGCCGAGCGGGCCGTGCCGTTCGACCTTGAGCAGGCTCTGGTAGACGGCGTAGCCGATCGGCAGGACGAAGGTGAAGACGAAGAGCGCGAGGAACGGACCGAGGAAGAGCCAGGCGGAGCGGTCGGGCCGCGAGGAACGCCGGGTGCCGCCGCGTACGGACATGCCGCCGGAGTTCCCGGTGTCTTTGGAGGAGGCAGCGGCGGCAGTGGCGTCCCTCCCGGCTGCCGGTTCGGCCTGTGTCGCCATCATGCGCTCCTCACCTTGAGCCCCTTGGCCTTCAAGTCGTCGACGACGCGGCCCTGTACGTCGCGCAGCGCGTCCATGAGGCTGACCTTCCCGGCGGCGGCGCGTCCGAAGGCGTCCTTGATGTGCTCGAAGGACTGGACAGTGGTCGGGGCCCACTTCCAGGAGGTGTCGACGCGGCGGTCGGAGGTCTGGAACACCTCGTTGTAGCGCTGGCCGCCGAAGAACGGATCAGGCTTGCCGAGTGCCGTCTCGTCCAGGTCTACGTTGGCGGCCGGCCATCCGTAACCGGCCTTGACCAGAAGGTCGATGCTCTTGGGGTCGGTGTTGAGCCAGTGCGCGAATTCGATGGCTTCGGCGGGGTGGCGGGTGCCCTGGAGTATCGCGGTGGACGAACCTCCCCAGTTGGCGGAGGCGGTCTGCCCCGCCTCCCACTGCGGAAGCTCCGTAACGCGCCATTTGCCTTTCGTGCCGGGGGCGTTGCCGCGCAGCAGCGCGTCTCCCCACTGCGCCGCGAGCCAGCTCACCAGCTGCCCGGACTGCACGGCCTTGTACCAGACGCTCTGCGTGTCCGGCATGACCGCGAGCAGCCCGTCCCGCAGCAATCCGTCCCAGAAGTCGGCGACTTCGAGCGATGCCTTGCTGTCGATGTCGACGATCCAGGTGTCGCCCTCGGAGCGGATCCACTGCGCGCCGCGCTGCCAGGGGAACGCGGCGTACCACTGGGCGTTGTTGGGCGGGAAGGCACAGATGTGGGCGCCGCCGCCGCGCTTGTTGACCTTGAGCGCGGCGGTGCGGAACTCGTCCCAGGTGCGCGGCACTTCGATGTCCCAGCGCTCGAAGAGGTCCTTGCGGTAGTAGTGGGCCATGGGCCCCGAGGCCTGCGGCATCGCGTGGACCCGGCCGCCGAAGACGCCCTGGTTCCACTGCCAGTCGACGTAGTCGTCCTTGAGCTTGTCGGCGCCGTGCTCGCTCAGGTTCGTCAGCCCGTTGACCAGCATGAATTCGGGCAGTGCGTAGTACTCGATCTGCGCCAGGTCCGGCGGGCTGCCGGCCTTCAGCGACGCATGCATCTTCTGGTAGCCGCCCTGGGTGTTGGCGGGCACGATCTGCACCTGTACGTGGATGTCGGGATGCGTCTTGTTCCACAGGGCGACCGCCTTCTGCAGCGGCACCCACGTCCAGAAGACGAGCTCGACCTTGCGGCCGTCCCTGCGCGGTGCCTGCTCGGTGAGCCGTGCGGCGCCGGCCGACTCGCCGCAGGCAGCGAGCGCGGGAGTCGCGGCAGCGGCGGCGCCCCAGGAGAGGACCTTCCTACGGACCGGCATCTGACCTCCTTGTGAGGGAGTCCCCCGGACCGGAGGTCCAGGGAGGGGGTCCCCCAGGCCGGAGGCCGAGGGGGACTGTCGGGCTCTCAGCGCTCCATGACCGCGACGCCGCGCGGCGGAAGCGACACGGAGGTGACCGCGCCGGAGCCCGGGCTCAGGCGGTCACGCATCGGTTCCAGCAGTTCGACGACGGCAGAGCCGTCGCCGTGGTTGAGCAGGAACAGGAAGCTGTGCTCGTCGTCCTCGCGGACCGTGGCCTGGACGCGGTCGGGCAGTCCGGGCAGCACGGGGCCCACCCCAGCCGACTGCCGCACGTGGTCCAGCAGACGGCGCATGGCCGCGTGTTCGAGGCGCGTGCCGGCATACCAGGCGGTGCCGCGGCCGTAGCCGTGCCGGGTGACGGCGGGACGTCCCGCCAACTCGCCGGCGCCGAAGACCGCCACGGCCTCCGCGCCCTCCAACTCCACCGCCTCCGACCACAGATCACCCTCGGCGCCCCGCTCCTCGACGGGCCCGCCCGGCGCCACACCCTCGACGGGCACGCTCTCGCCCTCGTCCAGCGGCCAGAACTCCTCGACGCGCAGACCGAGCAACTGCCGCAGCGGCGCCGGGTATCCGCCCTGGTGGACGCGGTCGCGCTCGTCGACGATGCCGGAGAAGAACGAGACGAGCAGGTGCCCGCCGTCCTCCACGTACTCCGCCAGCCGGCGGGCGTCGTCCTCACGGAGCAGATAGAGATTCGGGACGACGACGAGCTTGTAGCCGGACAGTTCACTCGCCGGCGGAATGATGTCGCAGGCCACGCCCGCATCGAAGAGCGCACGGTGGTGAGCGCGGTTGATCAGCGTCTGGTCGAGGGCGGTCGAGGGATGCGAGTCGAGTTCCAGCGCCCACCAGCTGTTCCAGTCCGTCAGCAGCGCCGCCTCCGCGCGTGAGCGGGTGCCCGCGATCTCCGGTACGGAGGCGAACTCGCGCCCGAGCCCGCTCACTTCGCGGAAGATGCGGGTGTCCGTGCCGCCGTGCGGCAGCATCGCGGAGTGGAACTTCTCGGCGCCGCCCAGCGACTGCCGCCACTGGAAATACATGATCGCGTCGGCGCCCTGCGCGACCGCCTGCCAGCTCCACAGCCGCATCGCACCGGGGGGCTTCGGGCTGTTGCGCGGACGCCAGTTCACCGCGCTGGGCGCCTGCTCCAGCAGCATCCACGGCTGCCCGCCGCGAGCCGAGCGCATGAGGTCGAAGTTGAACGCGGCGCCGAGGTGCGTGTCCGGATCGTAGGGGTCCTGGTAGAAGTCCAGGGACATCACGTCCTGGTGGCGTGCCCACTCGAAGGCGTCCACCGGCTTGTGGTGCGGCATCAGATTCGTCGTCACCCGTACGTCCGGGGTGAGACGGCGCAGCACGGCCAGCTCGGCGAGATAGCACTGGCGCAGCGCGTCGTCGCTGAAGCGCAGGTAGTCCAGCTGCTGGGAGGGGTTGGCGAACGTGGGCGCGAGGCGCGGCGGCAGCACTTCCTCGAAGGAGTCGTAGCGCTGCGACCAGAAGGCGGTGTTCCAGGCGTCGTTGAGGACGTCGACGGTGCCGTAGCGCTCGCGCAGCCAGCGGCGGAAGTCCGCGGCCGAGACGTCGCAGAAGCACTGGCGGATATGGCAGCCGTACTCGTTGCCGACGTGCCACACCTCAAGGGCCGGGTGCTGTGCGTAGCGGGTCGCGACCTGTTCGGCGAGCCGGGTGGCGTACTCGCGGTAGACGGGGCTGGAGGGGCAGTAGTGCTGCCTGCTGCCGGGCCACTTGCGGCGGCCGTCCTCGGTCTCGGGAAGGATCTCCGGGTGCATCCGCGACAGCCACGGCGGCGGCGACGCGGTCATCGTCGCCAGGCACACGCGGAGACCCGCCTGCGCGAGGTTGTCCATGACGCGGTCGAACCACCCGAAGTCCCATTCGCCGGGGCGCGGTTCGACCCTTGCCCACGCGAAGACCCCTGCCGTCACCAGGGTGACCCCGGCCTCCTTCATCAGCAGGGTGTCCTCGGCCCACACCTCCTCGGGCCACTGTTCGGGGTAGTAGTCGCCGCCGAAGTGGATCCGCCTGTCCGGCCCTTCAGGCCTGTCTGCCCTCATGCTGCTGCGCACCTTCGCCTCTCGGGTCGGTCGCTCTCGGACGCCAAGCGTGGTCAATCCATTAATTATGAATTAACGTAAGTGCAGCTCGGGTGGCGGTCAACCCTCCGGGCGACGGTCCGTACCGGAGGAGGGAGGAGCGCCATGACAGGTCCGACGACCGGGCCCACGACCGAGCCTGCGGACGAGTCCGCGGCCGGGGGCGGGGCCGAGGCGGGGACCCGTGCCGAGGCAGGGACTGAGGCCGCGTCCGCGGGAGCCGCGGGCCGCTTCCGCGGCCGCACCGCCGTCGTGACCGGCTCCGCCACGGGCATCGGCGCCGCCACCGCTCGCCGCCTGGCCGCGGAGGGCGCCGCCGTCGTCGTCGCCGACGTCGACGAGGCGCGGGGCGCACGGGTCGCGAAGGAGATACGCGAAGCCGGCGGCGACGCGGTCTTCGTGCAGGCGGACGTGGCGTCGCAGGAGGCGTGGGGGCGCATCCTCGAATCCGCCCGCGCCTACGGGCCCGTCGGCGTCCTGGTCAGCAACGCCGTGAAGGTGGAGGTCGCCCCCGCGCACGAGACGTCGCCCGACTCGTGGAACCGGCAGATCTCCGTCGGGCTCACCGCCGCTTTCCTCGGCGTACGCGCCTGCCTCGAAGATCTGCGTGCCGAGCGCGGAGCCGTCGTCCTCGTCTCCTCCGTACACGCGCACCGCGGAATTCCCGGCCATCCCGCGTACGCCGCCGCGAAGGGCGGACTGCTCTCCCTCTGCGGCCAGTTGACCGTCGAGTACGGGCCGCAGGTGCGGTTCAACACCGTGCTCCCGGGCCCGGTCCTCACCGGGCTGTGGGACCGCGTGCCGGAGGAGGAGCGGGCGGCCAGCGTCGCGGAGACCGCCGCCCGCCGGTTCGGCACGCCGGAGGAGGTCGCCTCCGCGGTCGCGTACCTTGCTTCGCCGGAGGCGTCGTACGTCACCGGCGCGAGCCTCCTCGTCGACGGGGGGTGGAGCGTCATGAAGTCCTCGGCATGAAGTCCCATTCATGGCAGGCATGACAGAAGTCCCTTTCGTGACAGGGGAGTCGGGGAGCCGGGCCCCGAAGCGGGGGACTGGGGGGAGCGGGGGACGACCAACGGGAGAGAGAGAAGGGTCAGGGCAATGTCCGGTTATGCGCGCCGCGGGGTACACGGCCAGACCGTCGAGACCATCGCGCACCGCGTGCTGAGCGGCCGTATCGGCGAGGGGGACACGCTCGACCTGGGCGCGCTTCAGACCGAACTCGGCGTCAGCCTCACCGCGTTGCGCGAGTCGCTGAAGGTGCTCGCCGCCAAGGGCATGGTCGACGCCCGGCAGAAGCGGGGCACGTTCGTACGGCCGCGCGCCGACTGGCACTTCCTCGACGCGGACGTGCTCCGCTGGCAGTTCGAGTCCGCGGAAGGTCCGGCCGCAGGCGCCGGCAACCCCCTGCTGCGGGACCTGGGCGAGGTGCGCGGCATCGTCGAACCGGCCGCGGTACGGCTCGCCGCGGAGCGCCGCACCGAGGCGGACCTGGCGGCACTGGACGACGCGCTGGAGGCGATGGCGCGGGCCTCGGAGGTCGGCGACGAGGCCGTCGACGCCGACCTCGCCTTCCACCGGGCCCTGCTCGCGGCATCGCACAACGAGATGCTGGAGCGCATGGAGATGGTCATCGCCACGGGCCTCGCCCACCGCGACCGGCTCGTCCACGCCTCCGGCCACCGGCCGCAGAATCCCGTGCCGAGCCACGGCGCCGTCCTCGACGCCGTACGGGCGCAGGACCCCGACGCTGCGGAGGCGGCCATGCGGGCCCTCCTGGAGCAGTCGGCCCGCGACCTGGAGGAGATCCGGAGAGCGGGGCGCACGGGCTGATCCGAGGCAGTACGAAGGGGTGGGGCATCCTGCCTTGTGGCCTTCCAATCACCGTTACGCTTATGGGAGTTGGGAGTTGGTCCACGCGGGGGCGCAAGTGGCGATCGGGGGACGTCCGCAGTGACAGTGCCAGAGGTAAGAGTCGAAACGGTTGCTCTCGATGCGGCCGGTTCCCGGCAAATCGGCACAAGAACACGTGCCTCCGAGTTGCTCGGCGAACGAGCGGCCGAGGTGCAGGAGGCCATCCTTCAGGCTTCCGCCCTCGCCCAGCAGTCGCTGTCCCGCGTGCCGCAGCGTGACGGATGGCGCGTCTCCAGCGCGGAGGTCGTCTTCGGGCTCACTCTCGGAGCTGAGGCCGGCGTAATCCTCTCCAAGGCGTCGGCGGAGGCGTCGTTCGAAGTCACCCTCACCGTGGAACGGGCTCCGGCAACACCATGACGCGCACCGGCTATTGGGTGGATCTCTACCAGTCGCGACGGCGCCTGGGTGCCGGGTTCCTGCTCACACGCCGGTACGTGCTCACCGCGCTGCATTGCCTACGAGGGCTGGACCCTCTTGACGACGCGGTGGAGATCGACGTCGTGGGGGAGCGCAGCGTGCGCGGTCATGTCTGCCGACGAGCGAAGGAGGCCGACCTGGCCCTGATCGAGATCGCCGAAGCACATGACGTCCCGCTGCCCTTGCCGGCAGCGGGAATCGCCAAGCGCGGAGACCGGTGGTCGGGTCCGTACCAGCCTGCCCCCGGGGATGCCAGGCTCACCGGAAGCGTCGACTATGGCGGAACCCGTCACACCTGCGAAGGCGGAGGCGTGATCGAGGCCCTGCAGCTGACCGCGGACCAGCATCTCGGCGACTATTCCGGCTATTCCGGAGGGCCGGTGGAACGCGGCTCCGATGAGCGTGAACCGACCGTCCTCGGCATCCTGTTGGAGCAGGTGCTCGACAGGCACTCCACCGAGCAGCGTGCGGCCAACGTACTCATCGCCGCGACGATCGCCGATGCCCTGCGGCGCTTCGACCAATTCGACGTCAGCCATCTCATCGACGTCATCCGGCCTCCCTCGCAGAACCACGACTCACCCGCCCGCCGGTGGGGAAGTCCGGAGACGGAGAGGTCGGAGCGCATAGCGGAGGGAGAATCGCTGCTGGTCGCCCTGCGGCAATGGTCAGAGCGCGGGCTCATCGACGCCACGCAGGCCGCCGAACTCCAGTCGCGTGTGGCGCAGCGAGTGATCGACGGCGAACTGGGGGGCGGCGGCCGTGCTTGAGTCGTGGGCAGAGGTCATCGTCTGTGCCGAGAACGCCGCATGCGGAGACGAAGCATCGCGCTCACGGCTCAAGACGCAGGCCTGCGCGTTCGTCGACCGGACCGAGACCGTGCTCGACCAGGAGACGCCCGGTCGCCTCGCCTACTTCGTCCCGCTGCTGGAGGCGGCGGGGCTCCAGAACGTCGCCCACGACGTCACGAACGTGCTGACGCGGTGGACCTTGGAGGGTCATCCCGTACCCCGGGCCCAACGCGCCGCTCTCAGTAACAAGTTGCTCATTCTGCTGGTCGACCGCGGTGACCTGGACACGGCACTGCGCATGCACCCGCTGACCACGCTGCCCACCGAGTCCGGGCCGTCCGATCGCGCCGACCGGGCCCGAGCCCTGGCCAACCACGCGGCGATCATGATGCGAATGGGCAACTCGGCCTCGGCCTACGATCTCGCAGACGCAGCCAGGTCCGAAGCCGGATCGATGGAGAACGGCACTCAGGAAGCACTGGAGACACAACTTCTGGCGCTCTCCGTGCAGTTGGAGGGGATCAACAGCCATCGGGCAGGGGCTGACTCGGATGTCGATTCGCTGGTGGACGAACTGGAGACCGTTGCCCGTCGCTTGGTCGCCTTGCTGGGGAACGAGCATCCACTGTCTCTGTCGGCGCTGATCACCCTCGCTTCGGCGGAACTCGAATCGGCACGAGTGGCTGACGCGACGGATCGCATGGAGCGTGCGACGGAAGTGCTCGCCATCGCGGCACAAAAGGCCTCCGCGAGGTACGGCCGGCGGCATCCGCAGGCTCGCGCCGCCTTCGCCGGCCTCGCATATGCGGAGTTCCAAACGGCGAGCCACGCAGGTACATCGGCCGGGCGCGCTCAGCACGCGGCAGACCTGCTCAGGACAGCAGCCTCGGAATTCCCGCTTCCGGGCCTGCCGGCGAATGTCACCGGACCTCGCACCCACCGGACACCGCTCAAGCAGGAGACCTCGGCCGCAGGGCCCGCCGCAGCCAGCTCGTCGAAGCTGCGCTTCTCCGTGCTCGGCCCTGTCCGGGTCTGGCGTGGTGATCAGGAGCTCAGCATGGGCTCGCCGCAGCAGCGAGCGGCCCTCGCCACTCTCCTGCTCAGAGGCGGGCATGTGGACGTCGAGGAGTTGAGCGACGCGCTCTGGGGCGACGACCCCCCTGACCAGGCCGCGGCCGCGTTGCGCACGTACACCAGCCGGATCCGGAAGGCACTGGGCAGTGACGCCGACCTCCTGGTGAGGGAGTCCGGCGGCTACGCGATCCGCAGGAACGGCGATGCCACTCTCGATCTCGACGTCGTCCTCGATCTTGCGGCGCGCGCCGAGAGGTCGGAAAGCACGGATCAGGCCCGCGCGCTCTACGACGCGGCGCTGAAGCACTGGGACGGCACAGCGCTGGCGCATGTTCCAGGTCCGTACGCGGAGGCGCAGCGTGCCAGGCTCACCGAGTGGCGGCTGAGTCTGGAGGAGCGCAGACTCGACCTCGACCTTCAGGCAGGCAGGTACGCGGAGGCCGTCTCAGAGCTGACCCACCTGACCGTCGCCCACCCGCTGAGGGAGCGGCTGCGCGAGATGCTGATGCTCGCCCTGTACCGCAGCGGCCGTCAGGCTGAAGCCCTCGCCGTCTACGCCGACACCCGGCGGCTTCTGGCCGATGAACTCGGCATCGACCCGCGCCCGGAGCTGAGCGACCTCCATCAGCGCATCCTGACGGCCGACGAAAGTCTCAACCACGGTCCTGACGAATCCACCGATGCCGACGTAGTACGCAGGCCGGCTCAACTGCCCGGGAGCGTCTTCGACTTCACCGGACGAGAGATGTTCGTCGAGGAGCTGGTGCGGCAGCTCGCCGAACCGGACTGCACTGTGACCGCCATTTCCGCGAATGCAGGCGTCGGCAAGACCACCTTGGCCGTACACGTGGCGAATGCGGCCGCCGAGTACTTCCCTGACGGTCAGCTCTACGTCGATCTTCAAGGGGCCGGGCCATCGGCTGCGGACCCGGGTGCGGTGCTGGGCGCCTTTCTGCGGTCGTTGGGCACCGCTGACGCCTCGGTACCGGACGGAGTGGCTGAACGCGCCGCCCTGTTCCGTTCGCTTCTCACGGGCAGGCGGGTCCTGATTCTCCTGGACAACGCCAGGGACGCCGCACAGGTACGCCCGCTGCTGCCGCCTGAAGGCAGCGTGGCACTGGTCACCAGCAGGACTCGCATGGTCGATCTGGCGGGTGCCTATCTGCTCGACCTGGACGTCATGAGTCCGGACGAGGCCATGACATTGTTCATGCGGATCGTGGGTGAGGAACGCGTTCTGAACGAACGGAAGGCGGCCATGGACGTCGTGGGCGTCTGCGGATTCCTGCCGCTGGCCATCCGTATCGCCGCGGCCCGGCTGGCAGCACGGCGTACCTGGACCGTGTCCGTGCTCGCCTCGAAGCTCGCTGACGGCCGGCGTCGCCTTGATGAACTCCAGGCCGGTGACCAGGCCATCAAGGCCACGTTCGAGCTCGGTTACGGACAGCTCGACCCGGAGCAGGCACGGGCTTTCCGACTGCTGGGTCTCGCCGACGGCCCCGATATCTCCTTGGACGCGGCAGCCGCCGTGCTCGACCTCTCTCCGGATACGACGGAATTCCTTCTCGAATCACTTGTCGACACTTCTCTGCTCGAATCCGCAGCACCCGGCCGCTACCGATTCCACGACCTGGTCCGGCTCTTCGCCCGGGCCTGCGCTGAACGCGACCAGCAACCGGAGAGTGCCCGGGAGGCGGCACTCTCCCGCCTGCTCGATTTCTACCTCGCGACGGCTGCGCAGGTGTACCGGTTGCAAAGGCCTCAAGAACGGCTCGTCAATCACCTCGAACCCACCACGGACACCGGCCTCGCCTTCACCGGTCAGAGCGCCGCCATCGACTGGCTCTTCACCGAGTCGGCCTGCTTCCTCTCCTGCATCCGCCAACTCGCCTCCGGTGCGACGCTGCGCCGGGCAGCCGACCTGTTGATGATCGCCAGCGACATCGTGGACGCGGGCTTCGGCACGAGTCAGTACGAGCAGGCCGCGGAGGCGGTCAAAGAGGGCGCGCAAGCGGCAGGAGACGTTCATGCGGAGGCTCGTGCTCGCTCCGTATTGTCGACGCTTTACATGAGGGCGGGCTTCTTCGGCCGCGCCGAAGCAGAAGCGCGCACGGCGGGCAATCTGGGGGCTGCCTCCGAGGATCCTGTTTCCTCCGCCTACGCGGCGAACAATCGTGGAATCATCGCCGATTTCCAGGGCAGGCATGCCGATGCGGAAGAATTCCTGGAACAGGCTCTTTCCTTGTTCCGCGAAAACAGCTATCAGCTCTCCGAAGCCGCGGCCCTGTGCGATCTTTCCCTGGTTCACGTCAGCCTGGACCGTGCCGACGGGGCGATGACGCTCGCAGAGGAAGCCCTGGCCGTCTTCCGGCGTTTTCCCGGCACAAGTGCGGCCAAGGGCCTCTACACGCTCGGCGTCGCTCTCACAGCGAACGGGGCATTGGAAGAGGCACAGCAGCAGCTGTCGGATGCGCTGGAGATGTTCCGCAGGAGCCGCCAGTCGCGATGGGAAGGCATGGTCCACTTCCGTCTTGCCGAAGTACACCTCGGGCAGGGCCGGTCCGCCGAAGCCGCCGGCCAGGCCGAACAGGCGCTGGCGATGCGTGGGATCGGTGGCGACTGGCACCGGGGAACCGTCCTGGTGACCCTTGGAAAGGCACTGCACGCCCTGGCGCAGCCGGGCCGCGCCAAGGCCTGCTGGCAGGAGGCACTCGCCATCTTCGAGGAACTGGCGACTCCGGAAGTCGCCGACGTCAGGCAGCTGTTGGCACGGAGCGAAGACAACGCCGTGGCCTAGGAGGTCCGACGGCGGCCGGTTCGCGCGCCTTGATGATCAACGCCTCGCCGAAGCGCGCCGGTTCGGGCGAGCAGGCGATCGTCAGTGCCGTGGCCACGAGGGCGAGGGCCAGGGTGGTGGTGCCGGTCGAGGAGCTAGCTCAGCAGCAGCGATGCGGCGGCCAGTTCACCCCGGCCCGTTCTCCGGCCCGCTCCCAGGGGGAACTCCCAGCGCGAGCACCGCCGTGTCGTCGACCAGGCCCTCGCCGAAGGCGTTCAGCAGCTCGGTCATGGCTGTGACGGTGACTCCGGCGGTGCAGGGCGCCAGAACGTCGGCGTAGCCGAGCAGCGCGTCGTCGCCGTAACGCTCGCCCGCGTCGGTGGCGGTGTGGGCCTCGGTGAGTCCGTCGGTGTAGAGGAGCAGGGTGTCTCCGACGGTCAGACGCACGGTGGCGGTGGCGACTCGCGGTTCCGCCAGCACGCCGACCAACTGGCCGCCCAGGGTCGGGATGTACGCCGCGGACCCTGAGCTGCGCAGCAACAGGGCGTTGGGATGTCCGCCGCTGGCCAGCGTGACGCGGAACGCTTTGCCTTCCTGCTTGAGCACGCCGAAGAGCACGGTGCAGAAACGGGGGTCGTGCTCGTAATCGGCCGTGTTCAGCACGGTGTTGAGGTTGCCGATCACCGCCCTGGGCTCGGGGTTGTAGACGGCCGCGGCCCGCAGCGTGTAGCGGGCGAGTGAGGCCAGCACCGCGGCAGGAGCTCCCTTGCCGCACACGTCGCCGATGAACAGCCCCCACGTATCGGCCGTGAGCGGGAACAAGTCGTAGAAGTCTCCGCTGACTTCGTCGGGGGAGGCGATGTGGTAGTGCGCTGTGACCTCCAGCCCTGGAGGAGATGCCAGGGCCGGTGGCACCAGGGTCTGCTGCAGCGTGCTGACCAGGTGCTGGGAGTGTTCGCGTTCGCGTTCGGCCTTCTCGCGGGCGCGCAGCAGTTCGGTCTCGTACGAGCGGCGGTCGCGCGCGTCGTTGACGGTGGTGCGGATCAGCTGCGGCTGTCCGGTGCTGTCCGTCTTGACGGCCGAGGTGACGAGGACGGGCAGCCGGGATCCGTCCGCGGTTCTCAACTCCAGGGCGATGCTGCTGACTTCATGCTGAAGGTGGAGGAGCGGGGCGAAGTGCGTCTCGTGGTACAGCTTCCCGCCGATCGTCAGCAGATCGGCGAAGCGCATACGGCCGATGACCTCGTCGGGTGAGCGGCCCAGCCAGTCCAGAAGCGTGCGGTTGGCCTTGACGATCTTCCCGTCCATCAGGGTGGAGAGATATCCGCACGGTGCGTTCTCGTAGAGGTCCTCCGGGTTGTCGTCCAGCAGTTCGGCGTGCGGGACATGCCCGGGTGCACCGCTGTCGGCGGGAGTGCGGCGCGCTCCCGGGGACTGTGGCCCTCCGCGTCCTGTCCCGGACATCATCACTCCCGTGCCGCGAACCCGCCGATCGCCTCGGCGGTGGCCTCCGGAGCGCTCAACTGCGGGCAGTGGCCCACCGCGTCGAGGGTCACCAGCTCGCTGCCGGGGATCGACTCATGCACGAACGCGCCGACCTCCCGTGGCGCGATCACATCCTGAGCGACCTCGATCACCCGGGTGGGTACGGTCACACGGCGCAGATCGGCGCGGTTGTCGGAGAGGAAGGTCGCGCGGGCGAACACCCTCGCGATGGCGGGGTCGATCCGGCAGAAGCTGTTGGTCAGCTCCTCGGTCAGTTCGGGGCGCTCCGGGTTTCCCATGACCACCGGAGCCAACGACTCCGACCAGCCCAGGTAGTTGCTGTCCAGCGACTCCAGCAGTTCGTCGATGTCCTCGGCGCTGAACCCGCCGCGGTAGCCCACGTCGTCGATGTAGCGCGGCGACGGCGTGAGCAGGACGAGCTTCTCGCACAGCTCGGGCTCCGACGCGGCGGCCAGTACGCCGAAGACGGCACTCACCGAGTGTCCGACGAGTACGAGGGGCCCGAGGGCGAGTTCGTGGCAGATCTCGAGGATGTCCTCCGCGTACGAGTCGAGCGAGGAGTACCGCTCGGCGCTCCACGCCGAGAGATCCGACTGGCCCGTCCCCACATGGTCGAACTGCACGATCTTGAAATCCCCGGCCAGCCGGGGCGTCACGAGCCGCCACATGTTCTGGTCGCAGCCGAACCCGTTCGACAGCATGATCACACGTCCGTCCTCCCGGCCAGTGATCACCACGTTGTTCCTGCTCACTACATCCATAACGCCTCCATTGTCCTACTAAGTCCTGTATGAGGCACAGGTGTGAGGCACAGGCTCTGCGCAGCGAGTGATCAACTCTCGCGCGGGGTTGATGAACGGGGCCGGACCAGATATGCATGAGTCATGCATGACGCCAATCGCACGGCCAACCTCCTCGGCGCCACCGCGCTCGCCGTGACCGACCTGACCCTCAGCGGAGCGACCGGCGCCGCCGGCACCAGCGCGAGCGGCGCGGCCGCGCTGGTGGTGCTCTCCGCCGCACCCGGTCTGAGCGTGACCGAACTGGGCCGCCGCGTCGGCCTGTCCCAGCCCGCCGCGGCCCGCATGGTCGACTCGCTCGAATCGGGCGGGCTTGTCGAGCGACGCCAGGGCCCCGGCCGCTGGGTCTCCGTGACGCCGACCGCCGCCGGCACCCGCACCGCCCGGACGCTGCTCGCCGCACGCGGCGCCCCGCTCAGCGGAATCGTGGACGTACTGGAGGAGGAGGAACGGGAGACGCTGGACGGCCTCCTCGCCAAACTGCTCAGCCGCCTCCATGGAGAGGTCGGCAACGCGGAGCTGCTGTGCCGACTCTGCGACCGCGCCGGATGTGTACGGGACGGCGCTGTCTGCCCCGTCGGACAGGCCGAGCGTGACGAGCAGAGCGGGAGGACCGGCAGCGGTGAGGGTGCCGGACCGCGCGGCAGCTGATGGGCCCGCTCCTCGCGCTCGGCTCCGCCGTCCTCTACGGCGTCGCCGACTTCACCGGCGGCCTGCTCGCGCGCCGCGCCGGCTTCGCCCTGGTCGCGCTCGCCGGACAGGCAGGGGGCCTGCTCCTCACCCTGGGGGCGGTGCCGCTGCTGCCGGACGCTGCGCCGGCCGCCGCCGATCTCGCGTGGGGTGCGCTCTCCGGGGTCGGAACCGGTCTCGGCATGGTCCTCCTCTACCGAGGGATGAGCCGCGGTGCGATGAGCGTCGTAGTGCCGGTCAGCGCGGTGGGAGGCCTGGCCCTGCCCGTACTGGCAGGCGTCGTACTCCTCGGGGACCGCCCGTCGGCGCTGTCCTGGCTGGGCGTGGTGGCCGCCGTGCCGGCCCTCTGGCTCGTGTCACGCAACGGTCCCGTGCACTCCGCATCGCCCGCCGCCAGGGGCGCGTCCCTGGACGGACTGGCCGCCGGCGCCGGGATCGCCCTGCAGTACGCGGCGCTCGCCCAGGCCGGTCAGGCATCCGGGATCTGGCCCGTCACCGCGGGGCGTCTCACCGCCATGGCCGTGATCCTGCCGGCCGCGCTGCCGGCGCTGCTGCGGGCCCTGCGCGGGGGGCGGCACCCCGAGCGGCGGACGCCGTCGGCACCGCGAACGCCGTCGGCACCGCGAACGCCGTCGGCACCGTGGACCCCGCCGGAGCCGCGGCTGCGTCCCGCACCGCGGCTGCGTCCCGCGCTGCGGACGCCGCCTGCCCTGCGGACGGTACTGCCGCCGCGGCACGCGGCCGGGGCCGCCGTCACAGGCATGGCGGCGGCGCTCGCTCTCGTGCTCTACCTCCTGGCCACCAGGGAGCAGATCCTCACCGTCGCCGTGGTGCTCTCCTCGCTCTACCCGGCGATCCCCGTGCTCCTCGGACTCACTGTCCTGCGTGAACGCCCCACCCGGCTGCAGGCCACAGGGCTGCTCGGCGCCGCCGCGGCCACCGGGCTGCTCACGGCGGGCTAGGGGGCCGGGGAAGACGGCGCTGCTTTGCGGACACGCCCTTGAGAGCCGCGCAACACCGGCCGCCACGTGTCGTACCGCCGTACAGGGGAACCCCGCGCACCGGAAGCTAGTGCCGTGACTGGCAATGTTCGCCCGTCAGGGAGCGTCGTCCGGTGCGTGCGATCGCAAGGCGGCCGGAAGTCCTTGTAGCGGAGCTACCAGGGCTTTTGGCCAACGCAGCGAGCGTGCGTGCAGGGCGGCGCGACAGGGCGAAGCTTGCCGGGAGGGGCACCGGATGCAGCCGACACAGCGTGGCCCGGCCATGTCGGGTCAGCGGGACGGATACCTATGACCAGCGGGTACATGGGTCCCGAGGACTTCGGCAGGGACCCGTTCGGAGAGTTCATCGCGCGCTTTCTGGGGGGCGCCGCCTCGTCCGGCGGCAGCGGCAGCCGGGACCCCCGCTACTACGACTTCCTCCGGCTGATGAGCGAGCCGGCCAGGCAACTCGTCTCGGAAGCGGCCTCGTACGCGGCACAACACGGCAGCAGCGACCTCGACACCGAGCATCTGCTGCGCGCGGCGCTCACCACCGAACCGACCCGCACGATGATCACCAGGGCCGGTGCCGACGCCGACGCGCTCGCGGAGAACATCGACCGGGACGTCGGAGAGGGCACGCCCCGCAAGTCCATATCCGTCAGCCCCGCCGTCAAGCGGGCCCTGCTGGACGCCCACGACATCGCCCGTACCCGCGGCGCTTCCTACATCGGCAGCGAGCACGTACTCATCGCGCTGGCCGCGAACCGCGACTCCACGGCCGGACAGATACTCGGCGCTGCCCACTTCGACCCGCGCTCGGCATCCTCCGGCTCCCTCCCCGGCCACCCGGGCCACCCCGGTCAGGGCGCCCCTGGCTACCCGGGCGCGCAGGGCCCCGGCCCCGAGGGACCGCCCGGCCGCGGACCGCAGGGCAAGCCGCGCACCGACACACCCACCGTCGACAAGTACGGCACCGACCTGACGGAGATGGCACGGGACGGCCGCATCGACCCCGTGATCGGCAGGGACGACGAGATCGAGCAGACGATCGAGATCCTCGCCCGGCGCGGCAAGAACAACCCCGTCCTCATCGGCGAGGCGGGCGTCGGCAAGACGGCAATCGTGGAAGGCCTGGCACAGCGCATCACGGAGGGGGACGTCCCGGACAACCTGCTGGGCCGGCGCGTCGTCCAGCTCGATGTCTCCGGCGTCGTCGCCGGCACCCGTTACAGGGGCGACTTCGAGGAGCGCCTCAGCAACATCATCGACGAGATCCGCGAGCACTCCAGCGAGCTGATCGTCTTCATCGACGAACTGCACAACGTCGTGGGCGCCGGCGGAGGCGGCACCGAAGGAGGCTCGATGGACGCGAGCAACATGCTCAAACCGCCGCTCTCCCGCGGCGAGTTGCACGTCATCGGCGCCACCACGCTGGAGGAGCACCGCCGTCACATCGAGAAGGACGCGGCGCTCGCCCGGCGCTTCCAGCCCGTTCTCATCCCGGAGCCGAGCGTGCCCGACGCGGTGGAGATCCTGCGCGGCCTGCGCGACCGCTACGAGGCGCATCACCAGGTGCGCTACACCGGTGACGCGCTCATCGCGGCCGTCGAGCTCTCCGACCGCTATCTGACGGGGCGCTATCTGCCGGACAAGGCCATCGACCTCCTCGACCAGGCGGGCGCCCGCGTACGGCTGCGCACCGCGACCCGCGGCACCGACGTGCGGGCCCTGGAGCGCGAGGCCGAACAGATCAGCCGCGACAAGGACCAGGCCGTGGCCGCCGAGGACTACGAGCGCGCCACGCAGCTGCGCGACCGCCTCGCCGAGGTGGAGAAGGAGATTACCCGGGACGAACACCGGCACCAGCCCAACGGCCGCATCGCCGAGGTCACCGTCGAGGACATCGCCGACATCGTCTCCCGTCAGACGGGCATCCCGGTCAGCAACCTCACCCAGGAGGAGAAGGAACGTCTGCTGGGCATGGAGGACCGGCTGCGAGAGCGCGTCATCGGCCAGGACGAAGCCGTCTCCGCCGTCTCGGATGCCGTGCTGCGGTCCCGTGCCGGTCTCTCCAGCCCGTCGAAGCCCATCGGCAGCTTCCTCTTCCTCGGCCCCACCGGCGTCGGCAAGACCGAACTGGCCCGCGCACTCGCGGAGTCGCTCTTCGGCACCGACGACCGCATGGTGCGGCTCGACATGAGCGAGTACCAGGAGCGGCACACCGTCAGCCGGCTCGTCGGCGCCCCTCCCGGTTACGTCGGGCACGAGGACGCGGGCCAGCTGACGGAGACCGTGCGCCGCAACCCGTACTCGCTGCTGCTCCTGGACGAGATCGAGAAGGCGCACGCCGACGTCTTCAACATCCTGCTCCAGGTGCTCGACGACGGCCGGCTGACGGACTCCCAGGGCCGGACCGTCGACTTCACCAACACGGTCATCGTGATGACCAGCAATCTCGGCTCCGAGGCCATCACGGGACGCGGCGCCGTCGTCGGCTTCGGCAGCGGTGACGAGGAGGACGAGGAGGAGGCACGCAGGGAGCGCGTGATGCGCCCGCTGCGCGAGCACTTCCGGCCGGAGTTCCTCAACCGCATCGACGAGATCGTCATCTTCCGCCAGCTCACCGACGAACAGCTGCGCACCATCACCGACATGATGCTCGACGAGACCAGGCACCGGGTGCACTCACAGGACCTGGCCATCGAGTTCGCCCCCGCCGCCGTCGACTGGCTGCTCCAGCGCGGCTACCAACCGGAGTACGGGGCACGGCCGTTGCGCCGCACCATCCAGCGCGAGGTGGACAACCAGCTCTCGCGGATGCTGCTCAGCGGTGAACTGAAGCCGCACACAAGGCTGATGGCTGACGTGGACGGCGGTGAGCTGGTCTTCCGTACGGAGGAGGACGCCGGAGCGGGCTCCGGGGGAGAGGGTGAGGGGTGAGGGGTGAACTGACCGTAAGGGGGCAAACGGCACCGCAACGGCCCGAGTCGAGGAGGCGATGATGCCGCTGACATTCCGCAGGAGCTTCCGGATACTGCCGGGCGTGCGGCTGAACATCAACCGCAGGTCGTGGTCCGTGACCACGGGCGGCAGGTGGGGGCCCCGCCGCACATTCGGCTCCACCGGCCGCCGCACGACGTCGGTGGATCTGCCGGGCCCGTTCGGCTACCGGCACACCAGCGCCCGTAGCAGCCGCCGGCACAGCAGGAGCGGACTCAGCAGCGAGCTGATAAGGCTGCTCAGGGGCGGCAGCGGGCACCGCGGCCGCGGCATGTGAGGCGGGCGTCCCCGGGAGTCAGCCGCCGGACGCCAGGCCCCGGACGGCGGCCATGGACCTCACGAGCGGCGCTTCGCGCCGGGGACCTCGCCGGTCTCCGTGACGATGCGCACGATCTCGCGCAGCTTGGTGTTCCGGTCTTGTGAGCTCTTCTTCAGCACGGCGAACGCCTGGTCCTCGTCGAGCTTGTACCGCTCCATCACGATCCCGATGGCCTCGCCGATGTTGTGCCGGGTCTCCATCGCGACGTGCAGCTGTGCGTGCGTACGGGCGCTGGAGAAGGCGACCGCGCTGTGCGACGCCAGCAGCCAGCCGACGTGCTCGGAGCGCTTGGTGAAGGCGTTCGGCGTGGACGAGTAGAGGTCGAGGGCGCCGAGGTTGTCGTCCTCGGTGTAGAGCAGGAAGCCCATCATGCTTCCGACGCCCAGCTCCCGTGCGTGGGGCGCGTAGCGCGGCCACCGCTTCACCGTCTCGGTCATGTCCGCGACGCGGTAGACCTCCTTCGGCGTACGGGCGGCGTCGAAGCAGGGGCCCTCGCCCAGCTCGCCCTGGATCCGGTCCGAGGCGCGTACCAGGTCGCTGGTCGTGGCGAGCGTCCTGACCTGCTTGTTCTCCACGGACATCACGCCGGCGGCCTCGCACCCGTCGACAAGCTCCACCGCGTGTTCCACGACACGGTCCAGCGTCTTCTGTACGGAGTCCTGAGCGAGGAGATCGCGGGCCATGCGCGCCAGACCTGTGGCGAATTCTTCCAGCTCATCGGCCGACATGCCCGTTCCTCCACCACTCGTCACCCGCAGGACAATACCGAGGCTCATCGCCTGGTGCACTGCCGGCCCTGAGCCCGGACTCCGGGCCCGCCCTCCGTTGGGCCGGCCCAGGGGCCCGGCCCCGGACCTGGCCCCGGGCCCGGCCCACGGGCTACTTGAGCAGTCGCGACATGCGGCGGTCCGCGAGCGGTTTGCCGCCGGTCTGGCAGGTCGGGCAGTACTGCAGGGAGGAGTCGCTGAAGGAGACCTCCCGGACGGTGTCGCCGCACACGGGGCACGGCTTGCCCGTACGGCCGTGCACACGCAGCCCCGTCTTCTTCTCAGACTTCAGTTCCCCGGCCGCCAGCCCGCGCGAGCGTTCGACGGCCTCGCGCAGGGTGGCCCGGAGCGCCTCGTACAGCCCGGTGATCTCCTCCTCGGAGAGCTCACCGGCGATCTTGAACGGTGAGAGGCGTGCGGCGTGGAGGATCTCGTCCGAGTAGGCGTTGCCGACACCGGCGATCACGCTCTGGTCGCGCAGCAGGCCCTTGATCCGGTGGCGTTCACCCCGTACGAGACCGGCGAAGACCTCCGCGGTGAACTCGTCGGCGAGCGGGTCGGGCCCCAGCCGTGCGACGCCCGGCACCTCCGAGGGATCGTGCACGCAGTAGACCGCGAGGCGTTTGCGGGTGCCGGCCTCGGTGAGGTCGAATCCGCCGTCGCTCCGGCCGCCCTCCTCGGACGCGGTCAGCGAGAGCCGGAGAGCCAGCGGGCCCTTGCCCGGGCGGGGCGGTGCCGGCGGAAACGACTCGCGCCAGCGCAGCCAGCCCGCCCGGGCGAGGTGGACGACCAGATGGAGACCGCCAGCCTTGAGGTCGAGGAACTTCCCGTGCCGGTACACACCCGTGAAGATCTGCCCCTCCAGCGCCGCCGGCTGCGGCTCGTACGTCTTGAGGACGCTGATGGCCAGCGGCGTGACGCGTTCCACCGTGCGCCCTGTGAGGCGGTCGTCGAGGAAGTCACGCAGCGCCTCGACCTCTGGCAGTTCCGGCATCTCTCCTCCGCTCCCGCCGGACCGGCACGCGGCCGGCCCGGCCGCGCTCAGCTCAGCTTGGCGGTCAGGGTGATGGTCGTGCCCGAAAGGGCCTGGGAGACGGGGCAGTTGGCCTTGGCCTCCTCGGCGGCGGCGGTGAAGGCGGCCTCGTCGACGCCCGGCACCTCGCCCTGCACCGTGATGTGGATGCCCGTGATCCCGGTCCCCGGCTGGAACGTCACATCCGCCTGGGTGTTGAGCCGGGTGGGCGGGGTGCCCGCGGAGTTGAGCCCGTTGGACAGCGCCATCGAGAAGCAGCTGGAGTGCGCAGCAGCGATCAGCTCCTCCGGGCTGGTCCTTCCGTTCGGCTCCTCGGCGCGTGAGGCCCAGGTGACGGCCTGCGTGCCGATTCCGGAGGAGTCGAAGGTGACCTCACCCGACCCCTGCTTCAGGTCCCCGTTCCACACCGTGTGAGCTGTGCGTGTCGTCGCCATGGTCGTACTCCTCCGTCGTGCGGTCGTCTCTACCAGTGTGACGGGTGCCCCGCGGCGCACCCGCACCGATCCTCCGCCCCCGGGCGCCGCCGCTACGGGGGCGACGCGCCGGAGCGCGCCGCCGGGCGCGCCCGCACCGTGACCCGGAGCGACCGATCGGCGCCCCACAGCGGGCCGTTCGGGGTACGGTGCGCCGCGTTACGGGTATCGGAACGGATGAGCGAAGCGCGGCCGGACTGCAGAAGGAGTCAAAGTGATCAAAGGCGTCGACGTCTCGTCGTACCAGCCGTCGGACTACAGCACGAAGGGTCTCGACTTCGTCTTCATCAAGATCACGGAGGGTACGTCGTACACGAACCCGAAGTGGGTCGACCAGCGTCAGACGGCGCGCGACGCCGAACTGGTCACCGGCTTCTACCACTTCGGGCGCGCCGGAAGCATGAAGGCGCAGGCGGACTACTTCATGTCGAAGATCAACCTGGTCAAGGGCGACATGCTCGTACTGGACTGGGAGGACTCCGCCGTCACCAACGCCGAGAAGGACGACTGGATCAAGTACGTGCAGAAGGAGCGCCCCCACACCAGGGTGCTGCTGTACTGCAACGTCAACTTCTGGCTCAACCACGACACGACGTCCTTCGCCGGCGACGGCCTGTGGATAGCCCACTACAACGGCAAGCCGGGCAAGCCCGGCATCGAACACCCGTGGCGCTTCCACCAGTACACGGACGACCCGATCGACACGAACCTCGGGAACTTCGACAGCCGCTCCGATCTGCGCAAGTGGACGCACAAGGAGCCGTAGCCGAGGGGAAGTTGAGCCCCCGGCCCGTCCCGTCCGGGATGAGCCCGGTATCGCATGCACCCGCGCGCGACAGCGGGTCCGAATGCGGATAACCTCCCGGCATGCCGGAAGCCAACATAAGCCCGCCGACCGATGACGAGACGACCGGACCCGAGGACGGAGCCGAGACCCGACCCGAGGGCGGCGCAGAGGAGCCCGGGGCCGGGCCCGCGCCGGGGGAGGAGCCGTCGGAGCAGGGCGTCCCGGCCGCCCGCACGGGCCTTACGCCGCGGCAGGCGCGCAGGGTCCGCATCATCGTCTCCGGCGTCGTCATGGCGGCCGTGGCGGTCGCGCTCGTCGTACGGCTGGGCAGCGCGCCCTCCGTGCTCACCATGGGCTTCTACGGCATAGCGCTCATACTCTCCGGCACCGCCATCGTGCTCAGCCGCCGTGGCCGCACCCGGGTCGCCACCGGAGTGCTGGTGCTGGGATTCGCGGCGGTGGCGCTGGCCGAGTGGCTGCTGGCGTCCGTCCAGTGAGCCGGCTGTGGCGGCCACTGCAGGTAATAGGCTGACTTCATGAGTGACGAGCTGCCCGAGGTGCGCGCTTCGGACGCGGAGCGAGAGCGGGTCGCCGAGGTGCTGCGTGACGCGCTGGCCGAGGGGCGGCTCGGCATGGAGGAGTTCCAGGAGCGTCTCGACAGCACCTACCAGGCCCGTACGCGCGGGGAGTTGGTCCCTCTCGTACGCGATCTTCCGCACCACGCCGGCGGGGACGCGGACGGGGCGGGCGCCTCCGCGGGCAGCCTGACGGACGTCGCCGGTGCGGAGGGTTCACCCGCTCCGTCGCCCGGCAGGCGGCGGCGCTGGGCGGAGCGGATCGGCGGAAGAGCCACCTCGCGCTGGGGCCTCGGCGTCATGGGCGGGTTCGGACGCAAGGGGGAGTGGACGGTGCCGCGTACCTTCACCGGCGTCGGCATCATGGGCGGCGGCGAACTGGACCTGCGGGAGGCCCGCTTCGAGGACCGGGACGTCGTCATCCGCTGCTTCGCGCTGATGGGCGGCTTCAGCGTCACCGTGCCGCCCGGACTGGGGGTCGAGGTGCGCGGCGTGGGCATCATGGGCGGATTCGACTCCTCGGCCTCGGGGTTCGGGGACCCCGACGCACCACGCGTGGTGATCACCGGTCTCACGATGATGGGCGGCGTCGGCGTCGTGCGGAAGCTTCCGCGGGCGGAGAAGCTGCAGTTGCGTGCCGAGCGGCGTGAACGGCGCGAGCTGGAGCGCCGTCAGCGCAAGGACGAGCGTGAACGCAGGAGCGGGCACGGGGACTTCGGCGGCCACGGGGGCAACGGAGGACACGGGGGCCACGGGGGACGCCGGGACGGTGGGGAGCACGGCGGGAAGTCCCTCTAGGGCGGCGGTGCTTGCCACCGGACGGGCTGACGCCGAGGCACCCAGGCCTCGGGGTGCATCAGGTGCGCGACTGCGGGCGTACGGGCGTGCCGATGGGCCGGCCGGTGGGCGGACCGTTCGTCCGGCAGCGGTTCACCACCAGGCGGCGGGATCCGCGCCCGGCACGCCGGGCGGTCGTGACCAGTCGGCAGGTGAACCTTCGTAGCCGACCGGCGGCAGCACATAGCGCAGCCGTCCGATCGGGCTGTCGGTCTCGGCCAGCCAGGCGGCGGGGTCGGCGGGACCGAGGGCTGCGGCCCCGGTGGCAGGCGGGCCGTCCGGCTGCGGACCGGATGTGTGCTGCGAGGTCAGCCCGTTGACGAGCCAGTCCGCGGTCTGGGCGAGCGCGAGCTGTACGAGCCGCGCACCGCACCGGCCACGCCGCTGCTCGGTGAGTGCCCGCATGACGGCGGCCGCGAGGAGATAACCGGTGCCGTGATCGAGGGCCTGCGCCGGAAGGGCCCCGGGCCTCTCCTCGCCTGCCTCGTCCTGCTGCCTCTCCGCGTGGGCGATGCCGCTCGCCGCCTGTACGAGGCTGTCGAAACCGCGCCTTCTGTGCCAAGGGCCGCACGCGCCCCACGCGCTGATCTGGCCCACGACCACTCCCGGCCGCCGGTCGGCCAGCGACTCCGGGGCGAGCCCGAAGCGGTCCAGCGCACCCGGGCGGTAGCCGGTGACGACGACGTCCGCCGCCGACAGCAACTCCTCGAAGGCCGCCTGACCGGAGCGTGAGGAGAGGTCGAGGAGTGCGGAACGCTTGCCCGCGGCCGTGGCCGCGTGCGTGTCCGGGTCCTCAGGGAGGTGCGGGGAGTCGATGCGGAGCACGTCCGCGCCGAAGAGCGCGAGGGTGCGGGTGGCGACGGGGCCTGCGAGGACCCGGGTGAGGTCCAGTACGCGAACCCCGTGCAGCGGGCCGTTTCCCGCCGGCTCTGGCAGCCTGCGGGGGAACGCCTGGTCCATGCGTGCGGTGGTGAGCAGCGGACGGCGCGCCGCCTGGGCGCCCTGCGAGTGGGCCGCCCACTCCTGAGGCGTACGGACGGCGACGGCGAGGCCGCCCGACGCGTGGACCGTCTCTTCGACCTCGGCGGCGTCGCGCCGGGCCAGTTCCGCGGCGACGGTCTCCACCAGAGCGGCGTCGTCGCCGTCCTCCGCGACGCCGAGGGCGGAGAGCAGCCGGGCGCGGTGGTGCGGGTAGTTCGCGTGGGTGCGCAGCCAGCCTTCCGTGGTGCGCCAGAAACGGGACAGGGGGGCGAACGTCACCGGCTCGCGTCCGTCCGTCCTCAGATGCCGCTCGCTGGTGAAGGCGGTGGCGACCGCCCCGTCGTCCACGTTCACGGACGGAACAGCGTGGCCGGTGCCGGCGCGGGTGCCGGTGCCGGTGCCGTTGACGGCATCGCTGACGGCCCCGTCGGAACGTACGGAGGACAGTTCGGCCGCGGCCAGCGAGCACACCGCCACCGAGGCGCGGGCCAGCTCCCGTACCGGCAGCCGCGCCGGCAGGACCGCGCGCGGCGTGCAGGAGATCCGTTCCAGCAGTGCGCTGTCGCCGCCGAGGGCCGCCCAGGCGTGTTCGGTGCCCGGGAGAGCGGCACTGGGGCCGGTCTCCCCGGTCTGTGCCGGGGCCGCGTCCGCGCTCAGTGGCTCATCGCGCAAGTGGTCGGACGTCCCGGCCGGGGCTGCGGTGCCGACTGCCGCTGATGAAGATCGTTCCATGCTGGGCATTCTGGCACTGGCCGTGCGATGTCCGGCGGCCAACGGACTCGAAGGACGGCCGCGTCGCACGCCACGACGTACGTGATCTCCTGGCGGGGCACCGGCACCACCACCGGCACTGGCACCGGCAGCCTCACTGGGCACGGGGCGCTAGCCCGCGCGCCCGGCGCTGCCGGTGCATCCGCGGGTCCCGGGTGGTCGTCAGCTGTCCGGCACGGGGGGCGAGGCCGTCACCACGCGCATGCCCAGATCGGCGAACTCCTGCCGTGCGGCCTCGTCCATGTCCGTGTCCGTGACGAGGGTGCCGAAGACGTCCGCGCCGCCGACGCGGGCGAAGCAGCGCAGGCCCAGCTTGGTGGAGTCCGCGACCACCACGGCACGGGCCGCCCGCTCGGCCATGAGCCTGTTCGTCGTGGCCTCGGCCTCGTCGTGGACGGTGCCGCCCCACTGCGCGTCGATGCCGTTCACACCGATGAAGGCGAAGTCCAGCGTGAGCTGACGCAGCACCATCTCGCTGAAGGGACCGGTGAGTTCGAAGGAACGGGAGTGGGCCACACCGCCCGTCAGGACGATCTTGATCTGCGGGCGGACCGCCAACTCGTTCGCGATGTTCAGCGAGTTGGTGACGATGGTCAGCCGGGCGCGGGGACCCGCTTCCGCGAGCTCCGGTCTGGTGGCCAGTGCCCGGGCGATCTCCGTCGTCGTCGTGCCCCCGCTGAGGCCCACGACGTCGCCGGGCCCGACCATGCCCGCCGCGGCCTCCGCGACGGCGTGCTTCTGCGCGGAATGGTGGCCGTGCTTGTAGCGGATCGGCAGGTCGTAGGTGACGGAGCTGAGGACCGCACCGCCGCGGGTGCGCTTGAGCAACTGCTGCTCGGCCAGGGCGTCCATGTCGCGGCGCATGGTCGCCGCCGACACCTCAAGTGACGTAGCGGCCTCCTCCACATCGAGACGCCCCCGCTCACCCAGCAGCTCCAGCAGGGCGTTCATGCGCTCGTGCCGCTTCATGACGCCGGCGTCCCGAGAAGGCGCAGCAGCCGTTCCGCCTCCCGCGACACGGCCTCGCGGGCGGGCCCCACGTACTTGCGGGAGTCGATGAGCGACGGACTCTCCGCGAGTGTCCTGCGCACCTCGTCGGTGAACACCGACACAAGGTGGGTCGAGATATTGATCTTCGTCATGCCGGCGGCGACGGCCGCACGCAGCTCCTCGTCGGGCACCCCCGAGGAACCGTGCAGAACCAGCGGCACGGGAAGCCGCTCGCGCAGTGCCCGGATCAGTTCCTTGTCGAGCACGGCCGTACGCTCCCGCATGGCGTGCGAGGAGCCCACCGCGACGGCGAGGGCGTCCACCCGGGTGTCCTGCACGAAGGCGAGCGCCTCCTCCGGATCCGTACGCGCACCGGGTGCGTGCACTCCGTCCTTGCCGCCCACCTCTCCCAACTCGGCCTCGACGTAGACCTGTTCGCGGTGGCACCAGCCGGTCAGTTCCGCGGTCGTGGCGACGTTCTCCTCGTACGGGAGAGCGGACGCGTCGATCATCACCGAGCGCACCCCCGCACCGACGCCCTCCCGCAGCAGGGCGGGATCGGTGACGTGGTCCAGGTGCACGGAGACGCCCGCGCCGGAGGCGTCGGCGAGCGCGAGAGTGGCGTGCAGCAAGGGCAGCAGACTCCCGTGATACCGGACGCAGTTCTCGCTGATCTGGAGGATGAGCGGAACGCCTGCGCGCTCCGCCGCGGCGACGAGGGCCTCGGCCGTCTCCAGATGCAGCACGTTGAAGGCAGGCGCACCGACGCCCGCCGTGCGTGCCGCATCGAGGACCGACGCGGTGGGGACAAGTGGCATGTTGCGACCTCCGTTGAGGCGGGCGAGGCGGGAAGGCCAGGCTGGGAGAACAGGGCCGGCGGGGCGGGCCGTCAGGGGGCGTCCAGCATGACCGAGCGGCTCAGGCTGCGCGGTGCGTCGGGATCGAGGCCGCGGGCCCGTGCCCGGGCCAGCGCCACGCGCTGCACCAGCACCAACTCGGCGAGCGGATCGCGCCCTTCGTGGTGCACGAACATGCCGCCCGTGCGCGCCACTTCCTGCTCCAGACCCTCCGGCGACGGCCCGAACAGCCATGTCACGCGCCCGGGAGCCGCGATGGATATCGGCCCGTGCCGGTACTCCATGGCCGGATAGGACTCGGTCCAGGACTGCGACGCCTCCCGCATCTTCAGCGCGGCCTCGTGAGCGAGCCCGACCGTCCAGCCGCTGCCCAGGAATGTGAACTGTCCGGCGTCCACCCACTCCGCCCGTACTTCGGCGGCCAGCGCCTCCTCGGCGTCCCGAACAGGCCCCGCTATGTCCTCGCCGAGATGCGCCCGGAGCAGAGCGAGCGCACTCGTGGCGAACCGCGTCTGCACGACGGACCGTTCGTCGGCGAAGGGCAGGGCGACCGTCTCGTCGGAGACAGCGGTGACCGGAGTGTCCGGGTCGCCGATGACGGTCACCGTGGGGATGCGCCCCCGTACCTCCTCCAGCAGGCGGAGGACTTCCGTGGTGGTGCCGGAGCGGGTGATGGCCAGCACCCGGTCGTAGCCCCGGCCGGCGTCGAGCCGCGCCTCGGATGCCGCGAACGCGTCCGTCACACCGAGCCCCGCGCTCTCCCGCAGGGAGGCGTACGCCTGAGCCATGAACCACGACGTGCCGCATCCGACGACTGCCACCCGCTCCCCGGAACGGGGCAGGGGGGCCGCCGCCTGCTGCGCGGCCGAGCGCCACGTCTCCGGCTGGCTGCGCAACTCACGCTCCATGTATGTGGTTTCGCTCATCGGACTCATCGGACCCCACCTCTCCGTGCCTCTCCGGCACCGCTGTCGGTCGGCTGCTCGGCTCGACCCGCGCTCGACGAGTGCGAAGCCGGCCTGAGAGAGCCGCCTGCGCCAGGCAATCTGCTCCAGGTCGACCCGGCGCCTTATGCACAAAGCTGCTCTTTCTCACCGCATTGCAATCAGTATTGCGCAGCCAGTCCAGGTGGCGCCATCGCACGTACGAGTGAGGAGCCATGCCCGCCCTCGACGCCCCTGCTGCTCCTGGGAAGGCCCGGTGCGGCGGATGTGGGCACGGTCCTGCGGGCCGCGCCTCCGTGTGGTGCATGCCACGGCGCGGCCGGTCTCCCGTCCCGCCGCCCGGGCTTGTGGAATGGGCCGGCCCTCCATAGCATCCTTGGTGTTACATCAGTTGTGTCAAACGGTCTGAGGACGGGCGATGACATCAGCCGCGTCGTACGGCGAGGGCCCGCTTCGCGGCGTACGCGTCGTGGAACTGGCCGGGATCGGCCCCGGGCCCTTCGCCGCCATGCTGCTCGGCGACCTGGGCGCGGACGTCGTACGCGTCGACCGCCCCGGCGGTGCCGCCCTGGGCATAGACCCGGCACGCGACGTCACCAACCGGAACAAGCGTTCCGTCACGCTGGACCTGAAGGACCCGGACGGCATTGCGACCGCCCTGGACATGGTCGAGCGCGCCGACGTCCTCGTCGAAGGCAACCGCCCCGGCGTCGCCGAACGGCTCGGTGTCGGCCCCGGCCCCTGCATGGAGCGCAATCCCGCGCTCGTCTACGCCCGGATGACCGGCTGGGGCCAGGACGGCCCGCTCGCCCAGCGCGCCGGACACGACATCGGCTACATCGCCCTCACCGGAGCCCTCGGGATGACCGGCCCCGCCGAAGGGCCCCCGTACGCCGCCGCCAACCTGCTGGGGGACTACGCCGGAGGTTCGCTCTATCTGGTGATCGGCGTCCTGGCCGCCCTGCAGCACGCACGCACCCCGGGCGGACGTGGCCAGGTCGTCGACGCCGCCATCGTCGACGGCACGAGCCACCTCACGGCCATGATCCACGGAATGCTCGCCGCAGGCGCCTGGCAGGACAAGCGGGGGGCGAACCTGCTGGACGGCGGCGCGCCCTTCTACGGCACGTACGAGACAGCCGACGGCGGCTTCATGGCCGTGGGCGCCCTGGAGCCGCAGTTCTACCGGGAGTTCACGAGGCTGCTCGGCATCGAGGACGAGGCGCCGGGACGCGAGGACCCGGCCGCCTGGGGCGAGTTGCGCGCCGTCGTCGCCGAGCGTTTCAAGGCTCGTACGAGGGACGAGTGGGACGAGGTCTTCCGCGACTCGGACGCCTGCGTCGCCCCGGTGCTCTCGCTGCGGGAGGCTCCCCGGCATCCCCATCTGGACGCCCGCGGGACCTTCGTCGAGCACGGCGGCATCACCCAGCCCGCGCCCGCGCCGCGCTTCTCCGCGACCCCCGCCGCCGTCACGCGCCCGCCCGCGCTGCCCGGCGCGGACGCCGCCGAGGTGGCCCGTGACTGGCAGCTGCCCGCACTCGCCGGGGCCGCACGTGCCGGTTCCGCCCACTCTGCAGACACCGCCCGCTCCGCCGACCCCGCCAAGGACAGTGACGCATGAAGATCGCGACGCCCCTCCAGTACGCCGACAACCCCCGCACGGCAGCCGAAGAGGTCGTGAAGCTGGAGGCCGCCGGCCTCGACGCGGTGTGGGTCGCCGAGGCGTACGGCTTCGACTCGCCAACCGTGATGGGCTACATCGCCGCACGCACCGAGCGCCTGCTCATCGGCGCAGGCATCCTCAACGTCTACTCCCGCACCCCCGCGCTCATCGCCCAGACCGGCGCCGGTCTCGACGTCCTCTCCGCGGGGCGCGCCCTGCTGGGCCTCGGTGCCTCCGGGCCGCAGGTCGTCGAGGGCTGGCACGGCAGGGCGTACGACAAGCCGCTGGGCCGCACCCGCGAGACCGTTGAACTGTGCCGGCGCATCTGGCGACGGGAGGTCATCGACCACCACGGCATCACCGACATGCCGCTTCCCGCCGAGAAGGGCGGCAAGCTCGGCAAGCCGCTGAAGTTCCTGAACCGCCCGCAGCGGGCGGAGATCCCGCTCTACATCGCCTCCCTCGGCCCTGCGAACGTCCGTATGACCGCGGAGATCGCCGACGGCTGGCTGCCGCATCTCTTCGTTCCCGAGAAGGCCAAGCAGGTGTGGGGCACCGCGCTGGCGGAGGGCACCGCGTTGCGCGCGCCGGAGCGCGGCCCGCTGGAGATCTCCGCCGGCACGCTTCTGGCCGTCGGCGAGGACGCGGCGGCGGTACGGGAGCACGTGCGCCCCCTCATCGCGCTCTACATCGGCGGCATGGGGGCCAAGGGGAAGAACTTCTACAACGACGTGGCCCGGGCGTACGGTTATGAAGAGGCGGCCGAGAAGGTGCAGGACCTCTACCTCGCGGGGAAGAAGAGGGAGGCGGAGGCCGCGGTTCCCGCCGAGTTCTGCGAGCTGGTCTCCCTCTGCGGCCCCGAGGGATATGTGCGTGAGCGCATCGAGGCGTTCCGCGAGGCCGGGGTGACGATGCTCAACGTCACGCCGGTCGGGCCCGACCCGGCCAAGCTGATCGAAAAGGTCAAGGGCTGGCTCTGACCCGGCCGCCGGCAGGCGGCGGCGCGGGGGTGGTCAGTCGCCGCCCCGCGCCACGACGCGGACAGGCGAGACGCGAAGCCCGAAGGGGAGCACCGACCACATGAAGCGCCAGATCTTCACCGAGGACCACGAAGCGTTCCGGCAGACCGTCCGCACCTTCCTCGCCAAGGAGGTGGAGCCGCACTACGAGCAGTGGGAGAAGGACGGCATCGTCTCCCGCGACGCGTGGCTGGCCGCCGGCCGTCAGGGCCTCCTCGGGCTCGCCGTCCCCGAGGAGTACGGAGGTGGCGGCACCGGTGACTTCCGCTACGCAGCCGTGCTCGGCGAGGAGTTCGCGCGCGCGGGCGCCGCCGGCATCGCCGTGGGGCTGCACAACGACATCATCGGCCCGTATCTGACGTCTCTCGCCACCGGCGAGCAGAAGCGCCGCTGGCTCCCCGGCTTCTGCTCCGGCGAGATCATCACGGCCATCGCGATGACCGAGCCCGGCGCCGGCTCCGACCTCCAGGGCATCCGCACCACCGCCGAGGACGCGGGCGACCACTGGGTGCTGAACGGCTCCAAGACCTTCATCTCGAACGGAATCCTCGCCGACCTGGTGATCGTCGTCGCCCGTACGAAGCCCGAGGGCGGCGCCAAGGGCCTGAGCCTCCTCGTCGTGGAGCGCGGCATGCCCGGGTTCGAGCGCGGCCGGAATCTCGACAAGATCGGGCAGAAGTCGCAGGACACCGCCGAGCTCTTCTTCAATGACGTGCACGTGCCGAAGGAGAACCTGCTCGGCGAGCTGCACGGCGCCTTCTTCCATCTGATGACCAATCTCGCCCAGGAGCGGCTGGCCATCGCCGTCGGCGCCATCGCCGGAGCCGAGGAGATCCTGCGGCAGACGACCGGGTACGTGAAGGAGCGGGAGGCGTTCGGCCGGCCGCTCGCCAGACTCCAGCACGTGCGTTTCGAGATCGCCGAGCTCGCCACGGAGTGCGCCGTCACCCGCGCCTTCCTCGACCGCTGCGTCGAGGACCACGCGAAGGGCGAACTGGACGCCGCACACGCCTCCATGGCCAAGTGGTGGGCTACGGAACTGCAGAAGCGCGTCACGGACCGCTGTCTCCAACTGCACGGCGGCTACGGCTACATGAACGAATTCCCCGTCGCCCGTGCCTACACCGACGGACGCATCCAGACCATCTACGGCGGCACGACCGAGATCATGAAAGAGATCATCGGCCGTTCGATCCTCGACTGAACCGACCCCGACCCGTCCGACCCCGTACGCACCGAAAGGCTGCCGATCTTGAGCACCGAAGCCTATCTCTACGAAGCCGTCCGCACCCCGCGCGGCCGCGGCAAGGCCAACGGCGCCCTGCACGGGACCAAGCCCATCGACCTCGTCGTCGGCCTGATCCACGAACTGCGCCGCCGCTTCCCCGACCTGGACCCGGGCGCGATCGACGACATCGTGCTCGGAGTCGTCAGCCCTCTGGGCGACCAGGGCTCCGACATCGCCAAGACCGCGGCGATCGCCGCCGGACTCCCCGACACCGTCGCCGGAGTCCAGGAGAACCGCTTCTGTGCCTCGGGCCTCGAAGCGGTCAACCTCGCGGCGATGAAGGTCCGTTCGGGATGGGAGGACCTCGTACTCGCCGGCGGCGTCGAGTCGATGTCCCGCGTGCCGATGGGCTCCGACGGAGGCGCCTGGGCCATGGACCCGATGACGAGCCTGGACACGGGCTTCGTGCCGCAGGGCATCGGCGCCGACCTCATCGCCACCATCGAGGGCTACTCCCGGCGTGACGTGGACGAGTACGCCGCACGCTCGCAGGAGCTGGCCACCGAGGCGTGGAAGGACGGCCGCTTCGACCGCTCCGTCGTCCCCGTCGTGGACCGCAACGGCCTCACCGTCCTCGACCGCGACGAGCACATCCGGCCGGGCACCACCGTCGACTCACTCTCCGGGCTCAAGCCGTCGTTCAAGGACATCGGCGAGATGGGCGGCTTCGACGCGGTGGCGCTGCAGAAGTACCACTGGGTGGAGGAGATCGACCACGTCCACCACGCGGGCAACTCCTCCGGCATCGTCGACGGCAGCGCCCTCGTCGCCGTCGGCAACGCGGAGGTCGGCGAGCGCTTCGGGCTGCGGCCGCGCGCACGCATCGTCTCCGCCGCCGTCTCCGGCGCCGACCCGACCATCATGCTCACCGGTCCGGCGCCCGCCTCGCGCAAGGCGCTGGCGAAGGCCGGGCTGACGGCCGCCGACATGGACCTGGTCGAGATGAACGAGGCGTTCGCCGCGGTGGTGCTGCGCTTCGCCCGCGACATGGAACTGCCGCTGGAGAAGGTCAACGTCAACGGCGGCGCCATCGCCATGGGCCACCCGCTGGGAGCGACGGGGGCGATGCTGCTGGGCACCCTCGTCGACGAGTTGGAGCGGCGCGACCAGCGCTACGGCCTGGCCACCCTGTGCGTCGGCGGAGGCATGGGAAGCGCCACCGTCGTCGAACGGCTCTGAACCAAACGGCTCTGAACCACGGGCCCGTCGGGGCCTGCCCCGTCTCCGGCGCCTGCCGCGCCTCCACCGCACCGCTTCACGTACGGAGAGAAAACCCACGATGTTTGAGCCCACGACGTCCACGACCATCCGCTGGGAGCAGGACGAGACCGGCGTCGTCACCCTCGTGCTGGACGACCCGGACCAGTCCGCCAACACCATGAACGCCGCCTTCAGGGTCTCGCTCGGTGCCGTCGCCGACCGCCTGGAGCGGGAGAACGAGGCGGGCAACGTCCGCGGCGTCATCTTCACCTCGGCGAAGAAGACCTTCTTCGCCGGCGGCGACCTCCACGACCTCATCAGCGCCCGCCCCGAGGACGCCGAGCAGGTCTTCGAGTCGAGCATGCAGATGAAGCGGGACCTGCGCCGCATCGAGACCCTCGGCAAGCCCGTCGTCGCCGCCATCAACGGCGCGGCGCTCGGCGGCGGTTTCGAGATCGCGCTCGCCTGCCACCACCGCGTCGCCCTCGATGTGAAGGGTTCCAAGATCGGCTGTCCGGAGGCCACGCTCGGTCTGCTCCCGGCGGGCGGCGGCGTGACCCGTACGGTCCGTCTCCTGGGAATCGCCGACGCGCTGCTGAACGTGCTGCTCCAGGGCCAGCAGTACTTCCCGGCCAAGGCCAAGGAGAAGGGCCTCGTGCACGAGGTCGTGGACAGCGAGGAGGCCATGCTGGCCGCCGCCCGCGCCTTCATCGACGGCAACCCGGAGTCAGCGCAGCCGTGGGACGTCAAGGGCTACAAGATCCCCGGCGGCACTCCCTCGAATCCGAAGTTCGCCGCCAACCTGCCTGCTTTCCCGGCCAACTTGAGGAAACAGACCGGCGGCGCGCCCTACCCCGCGCAGCACAACATCCTGGCCGCCGCCGTCGAGGGCGCCCAAGTCGACTTCGAGCTCGCCCAGGTCATCGAGGCCCGCTACTTCGTCGAGCTGGTCACCGGGCAGATCTCGAAGAACATGATCCAGGCGTTCTTCTTCGACATGCAAGCGGTCAACGCCGGACGCAGCCGTCCCAAGGGCATCGAGACCCGCCCCGTACGGAAGGTCGCGGTCCTCGGCGCCGGCATGATGGGCGCCGGCATCGCCTATTCCTGCGCCAAGGCCGGCATCGACGTCGTGCTCAAGGACGTGTCTCTCGAAGCCGCCGAGAAGGGCAAGAGCTACTCCGAGGGCCTGCTGGAGAAGGCGCTGAAGCGCGGACGTACGACGGAGGCGAAGCGGGACGAGCTGCTCGCCCGGATCACACCCGCCGCCGACCCGCAGGCGGTCGCGGGCTGCGACGCCGTCATCGAGGCCGTCTTCGAGGACCCGGCGCTCAAGCACAAGGTCTTCCAGGAGATCCAGGACGTCGTCGAGCCCGACGCCCTGCTGTGCTCCAACACTTCCACGCTGCCCATCACCGCACTCGCCGAAGGAGTCGAGCGCCAGGGCGACTTCATCGGGCTGCACTTCTTCTCGCCCGTCGACAAGATGCCGCTGGTGGAGATCATCAAGGGCCGCGCGACTGGGGACGAGGCGCTGGCACGCGCCTTCGACCTGGTGCAGCAGATCAAGAAGACCCCGATCGTCGTCAACGACTCCCGGGGGTTCTTCACCTCCCGCGTCATCGGCCACTTCATCAACGAGGGCGTCGCGCTCGTCGGCGAGGGCGTGGAGCCCGCCACCGTCGAGCAGGCCGCAGCCCAGGCCGGCTATCCCGCCAAGGTGCTCTCCCTCATGGACGAGCTGACGCTGACCCTGCCACGCAAGATCCGCGAGGAGACCCGCCGCGGCCTGGAGGCCGAGGGAACCGAGTGGAAGGCACACCCGGCGGACGCGGTCATCGACAGGATGGTCGACGAGTTCGGACGCACGGGCCGCAGCGGCGGCGCGGGTTTCTACGACTACGGCGAGGACGGCAAGCGCGGCAAGCTCTGGCCGGGCCTGCGCGAGCACTTCAAGAAGGAGGCCGACCCCGGCATCCCCTTCGAGGACATGCAGGAGCGGATGCTCTTCGCCGAGGCGCTGGACACCGTCCGGCTCTTCGAGGAGGGCGTGCTGACCTCCGTCGCCGACGCCAACATCGGCTCCATCATGGGCATCGGCTTCCCGCCGTGGACGGGCGGCGTGATCCAGTACATCAACGGATACGAGGGCGGCACGGCCGGCTTCGCAGCACGGGCCGGCGAACTCCAGGAGCGCTACGGCGACCGCTTCGCCGTGCCCGGCCTGCTCGCGGATAAGGCCGCCAGGGGCGAGACCTTCAAGGACTGACCCACGGCACCCCCTACTCGGAGGACTGCGGGGAGCGCCCGTTCGGGAACGAGCCCCGCAGTTCCTCCTTCAGCGAGCGCTGGAAGGCGGTCATCAGCGCCTGCACGACCATCGGCTGCATATGGGCCGACAGGGACTTCATCCGCTCGACCTGCTCCGGGTCGGTCTCACGCGCACGGTAGGGCTGCCACACCTCGTCCTTGAAGAGGCGGCTGAGCTCCCGGGCCGCCGCACGCGCGTGCTCCAGCATCGCCTCGCGTGCGGCCAGGATCGTCTCCTGCGACAGCGGCATGTCCAGCAGCCGGACGCCCAGATGCAGCAGCGCGGGATCGACCAGGAAGCGGCCGGGGTCGTCGGTGGTCTCCAGAACGCCCATCGCCGTCAGCCGCTCCAGATCGTCGCCCGTCAGCTCGCGCCCCACGCGCCGCTCCAGCACCTCGCGGGTGGCCTCGTCGACGGTGTCCGGCATCCAGGAGGCGACCATCGCGCGGTGGATGGCCAGATCGTTCGGGTCCGTGTCCTCCGGCAGGCGCCGCAGATAGCGCTCGATCGCCGACAGCGTCATGCCCTGGTTCTGCAGCTCCTCGATCAGGGCGAGCCGGGAGAGGTGGGCCGGGCCGTAGCGGCCGATCCTGCGCGGGCCGATGGTGGGCGGCGGCAGGAGACCGCGGGTGCTGTAGAAGCGGACCGTACGGACCGTGACGCCCGCCCGTGCGGCGAGCTGGTCCACGGTCAGGCTGTCCGTGCCGTCCTGGCCGCCCGGCTGCTGCTGCTCCATGCGCGTTCTCCCTGACACCGTCCGCTGAACTCGTTCAACAGTATTGCTGTCTCACCAGTCTTGTACTGCAATGCTCCAGTGGGAAATCCCGCACCGAGGAGCCGGTACGAGAGGCCCGGTGTGTGCCTGGCACAGCCGCACCCAGTCCGGAGGCCCGCCATGACCACCGTCCTGCGACTCCCAGCAGCCGACCCGGCCGAACTCACCGTCCCCGCCCTGCTGTTGCGCAACGAAGAAGATCACGGCGGTCTGCCCGCGCTCTCCTGGCAGCAGCAGAGTGAGAGTGAGGAGAGCCACTGGGCCACTCTGACCTGGACCGAGGTGCGCGAGCGCATCGCCCGGCTCGCCGCCGGCCTCGCCGCGCTCGGCGTCGAGCGCGGCGAGCACGTCCTGATGATGATGGGCAACCGCCCCGAGCACTGGCTGACCGACCTCGCCCTCGTCCATCTCGGTGCAGTCCCCGTCTCCGTCTACGGCACCGCCGCGCCCGCCCAGATCGCCCACATCGTCGAGCACAGCCGTGCCCGGCTCGCCGTGGTCGAGGGAGCGGACGAGGTGCTCATGTGGCAGCCGCTCATGGACCGCCTCGTCGTCGTGGAAGCGGACGCCGCAGCCGGGCACATCCCATTCGCCGAGGTGGAGCGCCCATACGACGCGGAGGTCTTCGAGCGCACGTGGCGGGCCGTGCGCGCCACCGACCCGGTGACCGTCGTCTACACCTCCGGCACCACCGGCGACCCGAAGGGCGTCGTCATCTCGCACCGCAACGTCGTCCTCAACGGTCTCGCGCTCGACGACGTCGTCGAACTGCCCGACCACGTCGAGCACATCTCCTATCTGCCGTTCGCCCACATCGCCGAGCGGATGCTCGGCATCTATCTGCCGGTGCACCGCGCCTCGCACGTCCACCTGTGCGCTGATCCCACCCAAGTCGCCGCGACGGCACGGGAGTTGCACCCGGTCCAGTTCTTCGGGGTGCCGCGGGTGTGGGAGAAGCTGGCCGCGTCCGTACGGGCGGCGCTCGCGCAGCTCCCCGAGGAGCGGCGACGGGCCGTGGAAGAGGCCGGCGACATCGGCCGGGAGTACGTCGCCCACCTCGAACGGGGGGAGGAGGTCCCGGCCGGGCCGGCCGCCTCCTACGAACGGGCCCGGAAGGAGATCCTGCAGCCGCTCCTGACCGCGGCGGGCTTCGACCGGCTGGTGTGGACGGCGAGCGCGTCGGCGCCCATGCCGCAGGACGTCGTCCGGTTCTGGGCGGGATTCGGCATCGTGATTATGGACGCCTGGGGGCTGACCGAGACGGTGGGCGCCGCAACCGCCAACAAACCGGCGGCGTTCCGGCTCGGCTCCGTCGGCAGGCCGATCGACGGCGTCGAGCTGCGCGTCGCGGAGGACGGCGAGATCGAGCTGCGCGGCCCCACCGTCTTCGAGGGGTATCTGCGCCCCGACGGTTCCGTGGAGTCCGCGACGGACGCCGACGGCTGGTTCGCGACGGGCGACATCGGACGGGTCGACGAGGACGGCTTCCTGTGGATCACGGACCGCAAGAAGGAAATGATCGTGACCTCGACGGGGAAGAACGTCTCACCCGCCCTGGTCGAGAACGCGCTCAAGGAACACCCGCTCATCGGCCAGGCGTTCGTGCACGGTGAAGGGCGTTCGTATCTCGTGGCCCTGCTGGTGCTGGACGCCGAAATGGCACCGGCCTGGGCGCAGGCCAACGGCATCGACGCCGCGCCCGCTGGGCTGCCCTTCCATCCCGCGGTCCTGGCCGAGACCGACCGCGCCGTCGCGGCGGCCAACGCCCGCCTCAACCGCACGGAACAGGTCAAGCGCCATCAGCTGCTCGGCGAGGAATGGGGGCCGCAGACCGGTGAGTTGACGCCGTCGCTCAAGCTGCGCCGCAGGGCCGTACGCGAGAAGTACGGGCAACTCATCGAGGAGCTGTACGACGGTCGGGGCGGACGGACGTCCGAGGACTGAGGCGCCGCTCGGTCACCGGCCGCCGCCCACGGCGGAGGTGGGAGTGAAGGTGACGGGCAGCGCCTCCAGACCGCGCAGGAACGGGGAGGGCCGCCACGCCAACTCCTCCTCGGGCACGGCCAGATCGACGTCCGGCAGCCTGTCCAGCAGCACCTCGATGCCCGTACGGGCGATGCCCTCGGCGATCTCCTGAGCGGGGTACGGGCAGCGGTGCGAGCCGTGCCCGAAGGAGAAGAAGGCGCTGTTGCCGCCGGTGAAGGAGTGCTGGTCGGGACGGATCTGAGGATCCGCGTTGGCGGCGGCGAAGCTGAGGACGAGCAGGTCGCCGCTCTGGATGCGCTTGCCGCCGAGCTGGGTGTCGCGGGTGGTCCAGCGGCCGGCGATGTTCTGCGTGGGCGTCTCCTCCCACAGCACCTCGTTCATGGCCTCGCCGACGCTGGCCCTGCCTCCGCCGAGGGAGGCGGCGAAGCGGTCGTCGGTCAGCATCAGCCGCAACGAGTTGCCGATCCAGTCCGCGGAGGGCTGATGGCCCGCGATGATGTTGACCATCATGTCCTCGAGGATCTCCTCCGAGGAGAACTCGCCCGAGCTCGGGTGCGTCTGCATCCGCGTGGCGACGTCGCCGGCGGGGGCGATCGCCCGCGAGCGCAGCAGCGATCCCATGGCGTGCTGGATGTGCTGCCTGCCCTCCAGGGCGCCCTCGCCGCCGTCGACGACCGCGTTGATCCGGGGGAGGAGCGTCGCCGCGTCCTCGTCGGAGAAGCCGAAGAGCCGGGCCAGCACGAGGGCCGGGAGCTTCTTGGCGTACTCGGCGACGAGGTCGGCCTCGGCACGTCCGCAGAAGGCGTCGATGAGTTCGTCCGCGTGCTGCTCGGAGTGGTGGCGCAGCTCGAAGGGGTCGACGTCGCGGAGCGCGTCGCTGACCAGGGCCGAGCGGCGCTCGTGGCGGTCGCCCTCCTCGTAGAGGATCGAGGGCTGCCTGCCGACCATCGGCGTCAGCGGCCAGTCGTGCGGTATCCGGTCCCACATGTTCCAGACGGACGAATCGCGGGTGAAGAGCCCCGGGTTGCCGGTGATCTGGTGCAGTTCGCGGTAGCCCAGCACCAGCCACGCGGGGATGTCGCCGATGAGGGTGACGGGGGCGATCGGGCCGTGCTGTTCGCGCATGTCGCGGTAGAGCTGTCCGCGGTCCTCGGAGATGAAGCGGGGCCCGAACATGGCGACGGCGTCGGGGTCCACGGGGCAGCCCGGCGGCGGTGCGGTCCGCCGTGCGTCCGGGTCTCCGGGCTCGGGGGACTCGTCCGGGTCGGACTGCGGGTGCGGCGTGGTCACGTAGCGCTCTCCCGGGCGGAGGAGGACAGGGCGTACAGGTGGTTGACGAGGGTGATCAGCACTTCCTTGCTGGACTCGCGGGAACGGGCGTCGCATTCGATCAGCGGGATGCCGTCGGGCAGGTCGAGGGCCTCGCGCACGTCCTCGGCCGAGTAGTGCGGACCGCCGAAGTCGTTGCGGGCCACGATGAAGGGCATGCCGTGCTGTTCCAGACGGTCGATCGCGTACCAGGAGTCCACGAGTCTGCGCGTGTCCACGAGGACGACGGCGCCGAGCGTGCCGGTGAAGAGCCGGTCCCACAGGAACCAGAAGCGTTCCTGGCCCGGCGCTCCGAACAGGTACAGCACCGTACGGTCGTTGAGGCTGATGCGCCCGAAGTCGAAGGCGATCGTGGTCGTCGTCTTGCTGGGTACGTCGTCGGCGTCGTCGACGCCCTCGCCCGCCCGCGTCATCGTCTCCTCGGTGTTGAGCGGACGGATGTCGCTGACGGAGCGGACCATCGTGGTCTTGCCGACGCCGAAACCGCCGACGATGACGATCTTGAGGCCGTTGTCGGCGGTGCTGCGCAGTGGCGGGCGGGTTCCGGTCAGATCAGAGGTTGCGGAGTCCAACGAGCACCTGCTTCAGGATTTCTGGATCGGGGAGTTGATCCGCGGATGTGGCCGTACGCGGATGACGGGCGGTGATCCGGCCTGCGGCGTGCAGGTCGCCGAGCAGGATCCGGACGATGCTCACGGGCAGCCCGAGGTCGGAGGCGATCTCGACCACCGCCGTCGGCGACCGGCAGATCCGCAGGATGGAGGCGTGTTCCGACTGCATCCCAGGGGTCGGCTCGGACTCGCTGACCACCAGCGTTACCAGGTCGAAGGCGTCGGTGCCGGACCGGCTGCGCCCACCCGTCACGGTGTACAGCCGGTCCGGGTCGTCGTCCCGGCCCGGCCGTTTCATGCGGGGTCTCTGGTCTCGTCCTGCTGCCTGGGCGGCGTGGTGAGGTACTCGCTCAGCTGCTCGACGAGTTCGTTCATGTTGTGGCCGATGAGGCCCACGTCCGAGTCCTCGGTCGCCACCACCGCGAGGTGGGCGCCGGAGCCCGCCTCGACGACGAAGAGGATGCCGCCGTAGAACTCGGCCATCGCCTGGCGCACGCCTCCGCTGCCGTTGCCGAACTCCACGGACGCGCCGTGGGAGAGGCTCTGGATGCCTGCGGAGATGGCGGCCAGCTGGTCGGCCTGGTCCATGTCGAGTTCGGAGGAGCTGCACAACTTGAGTCCGTCGCGGGAGAGCACCAGAGCGTGCCGTGCGCCCGGTGTCCGCCGCAGCAGACTCTCCAGCAGCCAGTCGAGCTTGCCGTCGGTGATCATTCGGTGTTGTCCTCCGGGCGGGACGAGGAGGGGGAGGGGGACACGGAAGAAGCGTCGTCGTCGGGTTTCTCTTCCTGGGCGGACGAACCGCCCTGCACGGCGCGGCGGAAGGCTCCGAACCGCGATCCCGACTGCGCGGCCGTTCTGGCCGCCTCTGCCGTACTGCCCGCTTGGGACGACGCGTTGCGCTGCTGGGCTGCGGCGAGCGTCTGTCCGCGTCGCCGCTTGGGCAGGCCGCTGGGGCCGGACTCCGCGACGGATGCGTGCTCGGGGGACGGTTCGGCGGCGGTGTGCGCGGAGGAGAGGTCCGCGCTGTCCTGGCCGGCCGTCTCGTTCACCGCGGCGGGCGCCGTGCGCCTGCGCCGCGGCAGTTCGCCCGTACCGTGCGGTTCCCGGGAGGACAGGGACGCCGCGTCGCCGTCTCGGGACCGGGCCACCGGTTCGGACGGCTGCGGCCCGGAAGCAGCGGAGGGCGCGGGTGCGCGGGCGGGTACAGACCGCGGTGCCGGGCCTGTACCGCTCTCGCGGGCCTGGGCTGGGGCCGGGCTCTCGGTCTCCCGCGCGGGCCGGGTGATCAGCGTCTGCGGAATCCTCAGCAGCACCCCCGTGCCTCCGTGCGCGGACGGACGGAACGAGACCGAGAGGCTGTGCTTGTGGGCCAGCCGCCCCACCACGGCGAGGCCGAGCCGCGTACCGGAGAGGTTGGTCAGGTCCAGGGACTCCGAGGAGACGGCCTGCTGGGCGCGTTCCAGGGCGACTTCACCCATGACGAGCCCGCCGTCCTCGACGGTGATGATGACGCCGGCCGACGCCTCCTCCACGTACACGTGCACTTCGGAGGTCGGCGGCGAGAAGTTGGCGGCGTTGTCCATGAGTTCGGCCAGCGCGTGCATCACGCCCTCGGCTGCGTGACCGGCGACGGCCAGTTCGCACGAGGAGTGCAGCCGGATGCGCTGATAGCCGCTGATGCGCCCCATCGCGCCCCGCAGGATGCTCTCCATCACGATGGGCTTGGCCCAGCGACGCCCGGTGCGGGCCCCGGTCAGCACGGCGATGGAGTCCGCGAGGCGTCCTGTCTGCGCCGTGCGGTGGTCCAGGTGCAGCAGGTCGCCGAGGACCTCCTCGTCGGAGTACCTGTGCTCCATCTCCCGCAGGTCCGCCGCCATGCTCGTGGCCAGCGCCTGTACGCGGCCCGCCGCGTTGGCGCACGCGGCCATCGCGGCGGCGCGCATTCCCTCGCCGCGGTGCACCTCGTTGGCCAGCGAGTGCAGTACGCGCTGGTGGGTGCTGTTCGCGACCGTCGGTACCGCGGCGAGTGCGGTCTGCGCGGAGGCGCCGGAGCGGAGCCGTTCCACCAGGATCGGGACGATGACGTCCGCGAAGTGCGCGGCGACCGCCCGCTCGGCCTCGGCGTCGGCGTTCTGCTGCTTGATGACGGCGCGCAGCCCGCGCGCTACGAGGATGCCGCGGGTGGCGAAGGCCACCGCGATGCTCAGCACGAGCGCGACCGAGCCGCTGCCCCAGGCGATGCCCGGGCGTATGGACTGCGGTGCCGCGTAGACGGCTATCAGACAGGCGGGGCCCGTGACGAGGACGGCTATCAGCAGGGCGAGAGCAGTGCCCGTACCCGCTCTGGGCTTCTTCGGCGGCTGCCCGGATCCTTGGGCGGCGGCGCCGTTGGCGGAGCGTTTGGGCGGTTGGGAGGTCTGGGGGGTCATCAATCAGGGTCCTTGTGGACAGGTCCGGGCAGACAGGTCGGGGAGCCGCGACAGTCCGGTCAGCGCCGCACCAATATAGGGGAGTCGCCGATCATTTAAAGCCGCAGGCCGAAAACATCTGATCAATCGCTCACCTACATCCGACTGTTCAGATCTGCCGGTACCGCAGGACCGTCCCGGGCGCCGGGCCGGTTCCCGAAAGTCCTGCCGATGATGTCCCGTTGGATCTCGATTGTGCCGCGCCGAACAGTGAATACCACGGCTGTACGCAAATGGCGTTCCATGTCGTTTTCGATCGCATAGCCATGACCGCCCATCATTCGCATGCCTTCTGGGCGGCGTGCCTGGCCAGTTCAGTGGTCCTCAGTCTGGCCATGGAAGCGCCCCGTGGGAAGAGCTCGTTCCGCTCGGTGTCGCAATGTGCCGCGGTGCCCGTACCGGAAGGTGCGTACACCCCAATTCGGTTGCCGGAACGGCCAGTCGGTGACGCGGGGTCCGGAAGGAACGGACAGGCCGCCAGGACTGCCCGCGCGCCGTTATCCATCCGGCTTTCGTATCCGAGAGTGCCGCCGGAATCACCCGTGGTGAACGGGGCACGGCCGGCAGGGGAAAGAGCCGCCGGGCCGACCGGCATTTCAGGCGCCGCTGTCGGTGGGGCCGTGCGGCGCCGCCCTCACATGCGTGCGTGGAAACGGCGAGCCAGCTCGACCATGCGGGAGGCCTTCGCGCGCGGGGTGGCGTACGACGTCAGATCCGCGAGCGGCGCGAAGCGCCGTACCGTGATCGCGTGCGGCGCCGCGAAGCTGCGCAGCCCTTCCGCGCCGTGCACCCGGCCGTATCCGGATTCGCCCGAGCCCCCGAAGGGCAGCGACGGGATCGCGGCGAAGCCGAGCACCGACCCCACCGACACGACGCCCGCGCGCAGCCTCGTCGCGGCCTCCTCCCCGGCCCGCCTGGAGCCGGTGAAGACGGCGGCGCCGAGCGCGTACGGGGAGGCGTTGGCGCGTTCGACGGCCTCGTCCAGGTCGCGCACCGGGTTCACCGCGACGAGCGGACCGAAGGTCTCCTCCAGCATGACGGCCGAGTCCTCCGGCACGTCCGCCAGCACGACCGGGTGCACGTACGGCGCACGCACCGACTCCGGCCCGCCGAGCAGCACGCGGGCACCCGCCGCGAGAGCCTCCTTCAGGTGGTGCTCGACCTTCCCGGGCTGCGAAGGGAGCGTCAGCGGACCGTAGTCGGGGTCCTGGCTGCCGGCCGCGGGCCCGGTCTCGGCCGGCTCCGTCTCCGCGGGCCGTGTCCCCGCCGGCCCTGTCCCCGGCGGCCTTGTCTGATCCGGCCCTGTGACGACCTGCTTCGCCCGCCGCACGATGCGCTCGCACAGGTCCTCGTGCACGGACGCCGCCGCGTACACCCGCTCCACGCCCGCGCAGGTCTGGCCCGCGTTCGACATGGCGCCCCACACGATGGCCTCCGCCGCCTGGTCCAGGCCCGCGTCGTCGAGGTCGCCGCCGACCAGTACCGCGTCCTTGCCGCCGCCTTCGGCCACCAGCGGAGTCAGGGACTCCGCGCAGGCGGCCGCGACCTTGCGCGCCGTGCCGGGCGACCCGGTGAAGGCCACCTTGTCCACGCCGGAGCGCACCAGCGCCTCTCCGGTAGGGCCCCGCCCCGTCACGGTGCGGAGCAGATCCGCGTGTTCAGGCAGCGTCTCGGCCCAGATACGCGAGAGCAGGACGCCCACGCCGGGCGTGAGTTCGGACGGTTTGAAGACCACGCCGTTGCCTGCCGCCAGCGCGTAGCCGATCGAGCCCATGGGTGTGTAGACGGGGTAGTTCCACGGACCGATCACGCCGGCCACGCCGAGCGGGCGGTATGCAAGCAGCGCCCGCTGATGTGCGGAGAGCAGCCCGGGGGCGACCCTGCGGCGGCCCAGCACGCGCCGGGCGTGACGGGCCGCCCAGTCAAGATGGATGACGGCCAGCAGCACCTCGCTGCGGGCGTCGTGGTCCGGCTTGCCGGTCTCGGCCGCGACGACCTCGGCGATCTCGCCGGTACGGGTGGCCAGCGCGCGCTTGTACGTGAGCAGAGCCGCCCGGCGCCCGTTCCAGCCCGCCCTCGCCCAGCCCTTGGCCGCCTCGCGGGCGCGGCGGACCGCCGCTGACACCTCCGCGGGGCCGTGCACCGGATATTCGGCGAGCTCTGCCCCGGTGGCGGGCGAAAGGGAGGCGAAACGTCCGGTATTGGTCATCGGCTTCCTCGGGTGGGAGGGGTGCGGGCGGTCGGTTCTGCACGGGCGGGGCGGCCCGGACCGCCGAGTGCGTGAGGCAGCCGGCGAAGGCGCACAGCGGCGCAGGCTACCAGCGGGGTGGCGCGGCAAGTGCCGTCGGCGACACGGCAGTTGACCCGTGCATGCCCGCCCGTCGTGTCTGGTCCGCTCGTGGAGCCCGTCCCGCTCGTGCCGCCAGGTCCGCCCGTCCCCGTCCCCGAGCCAGGCCCCACACCGGCCCGGCGGGGGAGCGGGCCGCGCACGCGGACACCGCTGGGAGCATCATGAACGGGATGAGCAGGAAAGAGCGCGACAGCAGCGACAGCAGCGAGAGCACCGGGACCACCCGCAGCGGTGCACCCACCCGGCCGCCCCGCGACGAGCCGGAGCCGCCCGAGCCGGGCGGGATGCTCTGGGATCTCGCGGGCGAGATCCGGATGCTGCTGACACTGCCGCCGGCCCTGGCCATGCAGGTGGCGCACCCCGCCGTCAGCGCCGGAGTCGACGAGTACTCCGTCTTCCGTACGGATCCCTGGGGCCGTGCCGAGCGCTCCCTGGCCAGCGTGCAGCTCTGGGTGTACGGCGGTGCCGGAGCCGCCGAGGAGGGACGGCGGCTGCGCGGCCTGCACCGCGGAATCGAGGGTGTCGACGCGCACGGCCGCGAGTACCACGCCCTGACCCCGGCCAACTACTCCTGGGTGCACGCCACGGGCTTCCCCGTCTACCGGCACGCGCAGCACTACCTCGGCAGCCGCCCGTACACGGACGCCGAGGAGCGGCAGCTGTACTCGGAGTGGCTCCAGGTGGGGCGCGTCCTCGGGCTGCGGGACCGGGACATGCCGCAGACGGTCCAGGAGTTCTGGCCGTACTACCGGCGGATGCTCTCCGAAGAGATCGAGAAGACCCTGGTGGTGGAGGAGTTGACCGACGTCGGGCGCCCGCTGCCGCCGCCCGACCGCGGGCCGCGCCCCGTACGCGCGGCGCTGCGGCTGCTGTGGCCCGTGCTGCGGCCCGCGTTCGCCCGTTTCCAGCGCTTCGTGACCATCGGGCTGATGCCGCCGGACGCGCGCGAGGCCATCGGTCTGCCCTGGACGCGGCGGCAGGAGCGGCGGCTGGTGCTGCTGGGGCGGGTGGTGCGAACTGTGGTGCCGATGCTGCCGGAGCGGCTCCGGTTCCTGCCCGCGGCGTACAGGGCCCGCAAGGCGTACCGCGCAGGGCTCAGGGGCTGACGGCGGCCCGCGCGCCCGGACCCGCCGCGACCCGCCTGGAGCCCCCTGGAACCCGGCGGGCCTCACCAGGACGAGGCGAAGAGGGGAGGCGGGTGAATTCCGCGGCGGCCCGGGCCGCAAGGCGGCGTGGCGGGAGCGGCCCGGCCCGGCGCTCTCGGCACAGTGACCGGCACCGAGTCCCCGACAAGGAGCTGCCATGCCCGAGGTAACTGAGAGGTACGAACCCGGCGTCCCGTGCTGGGTCGATCTGATGGTCCCCGACCAGCAGGCGGCCCTCGACTTCTACAAGGATCTCTTCGGATGGCAGGGCGAGGTCGGGCCGCCGGAGAACGGCGGCTACTCGGTCTGCACCCTGCACGGCAAGCCCGTCGCGGGCATCATGACGGCGATGGGCCAGGACGACCAGCCCATGCCACCGCCCGCGTGGACGATGTATCTCGCGACGGAGGACGCCGACGCGGCCGCGCACCGCATCACGGACAGCGGAGGCACCGTGATGGTGCCGGTGATGGACGTGATGGACCTCGGACGGATGGCCGTCGCGACGGACCCCGCGGGGGCCGTCTTCGGCCTGTGGCAGGCGAAGGACTTCATCGGCGCGCAGATGGTCAACGAGCACGGCGCCGTTATCTGGAGCGAGCTCAACACCGCGGGCATGGACGCCGCCAAGTCCTTCTACCGCAGCCTCGGCATCGAGACCAGGCCGATGGAGGGCGCCCCCGGCTACCACGCGCTCAGCGTGGGCGGCCGTACGGTCGGCGGTGCGCAGGGCTTGGAGAACTCGCCCCCGGGGACGCCTTCGCACTGGATGACGTACTTCGCGGTCGACGACACCGACAGCACGGTCGACGCCCTCGTCCGGGCGGACGGTTCGGTGCTCGTGCCGCCGTTCGACATGATGGCGGGCCGGATGGCCGTAGTTCAGGACCCGCAGGGTGCGGCGTTCGCGCTCATCAAGCCCGTACCGGTGGACGGAGCCTGAGCCGCACCGGCGCACAGCCGCGCGGCCGCACTGCCGGCTGAACACCACATGGCCCGGTCCCTGGGGCGGACGCGCTCCGGGGACCGGGCCTGTGTGTTCCCGCGTGTGTTCCGGCTTGCTTTCGGCGTGTGTTCCGGGCTCAGTGGTGGCGGTGGGCGCCGTGAACGGCCTGGAGTTCCTTCCACGACTCCGGGCGTTCCCGCTTGCCGCCGGCGGCTGCCGTGCCGCCGCCGAGAGCCGGCTTCCCGGGCTTCGAAGCCGTGCGGAGCCACGTGTCGAAGAGTGACCGGAGGGACTTGCCGGAGACCTTCTCGGCGTACTTCACGAACTGCCCGACGCGCGCGTTTCCGCCCTCGTGCTCGGCGGGCCAGCCCTTGAGGATCTTGAAGAAGTCCTTGTCGCCGGTCTTGTTGCGCAGCGCCTGCAGCGCCATCGCGCCCCGGTCGTAGACCGCGCCGTGGAACTGGTTCTTCGCGCCGGGGTCGGCCGGCTTGACCTTCCAGAACTCGTCGTCGGCCGGGTAGGAGTCGTAGACCTCGTCGGCGATCTCCTGTGCGGTGCCCTCGCCCTCCTTCTCCGACCACAGCCATGACGCGTACGTGGCGAAGCCCTCGTTGAGCCAGATGTCCCGCCAGTTGCGCACCGAGACGCTGTCCCCGTACCACTGGTGCGCCAGCTCGTGCACGACGACGGAGACGTCCGTGCCGGACTTGAAGCGCTCGTTGCCGTAGAACGGCCGGGTCTGCGTCTCCAGCGCGAAGCCCGCGCCGGTGGCGGGCACATAGCCGCCGACGGAGCTGAAGGGGTATTCGCCGAGGACGCCCTCCAGCCAGTCGGTGATCTCGGCCGTGCGCTCGATGCTGGCCCGCGCCGAACCGTCCTCGCCGCCCAGTTCCCTGCTGTAGGCATTGACGACGGGGATGCCGCCCTCGGTGCGGCTCTTGGTGACGTCGAACTTCCCCACGGCCAGTGTCGCCAGATACGTGGCCTGGGGCTCCCCGGAACGCCAGTTGGAGCGGACCCAGCCGTCGCCGGCCGGCTCCTCGGAGACCAGGTCGCCGTTGCTGAGGCTCTTGTAGCCCTTCGGGGCCGCGACGCTGATGTCGAACGTCGCCTTGTCGCTGGGGTGGTCGTTGCTCGGGTACCACCACCAGGCCGACTCGGGCTCGCCCGCCGCGACTCCGCCGTCCGGTGTGCGCTGCCAGGCCGTGTAACCGCCGACCTCCACCTCGGAGGGCACGCCCGAGTAGCGCACGACGACGCTGAAGTCCTCACCCTCGGCGAGCGGTTCGGCCGGGGTGACCCGAAGTTCGTGGGCGCCGGCCGTGGACACCTTCGCCTTGCGGCCGTTGACGTGCACCTCCTTCACATCGAGCGCGAAGTCCAGGTTGAAGCGGCTCAGGTCCTGGGTGGCCCTGGCGAGGACGGTCGCGGTGCCGCTCAACTCGTCCGTCTTCGGCTGGTACTTGAGCCTCAGGTCGTAGTGGGAGGCGTTATAGCCGCCGTTGCCGTAGTCCGGGTAGTAGGAGTCGCCCACGCCGGGTGCGCCCGGCGATGGTCCCGCGCCGGCGGCCGAGGCCGGAACCGTCAGCGTGAGGGCGGCCACCACCGCACCCGAAACGATGAGTCTTTGACGCACGAGTCCTCCAACTCCCTTGGCGCAGCGCCGAGATGGCGCGGTGCGATGCGACGCGAGTGCTCGAAAGGGTATGTACTCCGGTCGTCCGCCGTATCTGTTTCGTATGCATCTACACATGAATGCCATGCGGTTGCATCACGCGGCCCACCGCCGGATCGCGTACCAGGTGCCGCGTACCGCCTGCCGAACCGTGCGTCGCGTGCGTCAGCCGTCAGCCGCCAGCCGTCAGCAGCCCGCAGCCCGCTCTCCGCCGTCCCCGCTCTTCCCTGCCGGGCCGAGGAGCCGCACCGCCTCCAGCGCGCAGCCCCACGAGACCGTGACGCCCGCACCGCCGTGACCGTAGTTGTGCACGCACGGCGTGCCGTCCGGCAGCGTCTCCGTCTCCAGCCGTACCCGCGGCCGGTACGGGCGCAGACCCACCCGCACCTCGAGGATCCGCGCCTCGGCGAGCGCGGGGTGCACACGGGCGCAACGCTCCACGATGGCACGGGTCGTGGCGGGATCGGGTTCGGTCTCCTCCGCGCCCTCGTCGGCCGTGCCGCCCAGCAGCAGGCCGTACGGCTGCGGCAGCACGTACGTGGTCTCCGAGGACCCCGCCTCGGACGAGAGGAACCACTCCTCGACGCCCGGGTTCTCCACGACCACGATCTGCCCCCGCACCGGCTGCATCTCGCGGTCGCCGGCCAGCTCGCGCGCGCCCAGGCCGCTGCAGTCGACCACCGCCGACGCCTGCGCCGACGCCTCGCCGAGCGAGCCGATCGCGCGCTGCTCCCAGCTGCCGCCCGCAGCCGTCAACCGCCCCCGCAGATAAGGGAGATACGTCAGCATGTCGACAATGGGAGTGCGCGGCGGCGACCCGATCAGCGAGATCCACTCCGGCGGCACCGAGGCGGCCGCGCCGCCCTCCAGGGTGCCCCGCACCAGTCGCACCCCCGTGTGCGCCGGCTGTTCGGCGAGCCAGGCGAAGTTGCGGAAGGAACGCACCGCCCACTCAAGGGCCTTCTCCTGGGGCTCGATGCGGTAGGGCCAGCACAGCCCGCCGGAAACCCCCGAGGCCGTGTCCGCGTCCCGGTCCCGGCTCCACGCCCGTACGTTCAGGCCGCGCTCGGCGAGGAGCACGGCCGTCGTCAGTCCGCTCACCCCGCCGCCGACGACGATCACTTCATCCATGGAGCGACGTTATCCCGCGGCGCCGGCGGGCATTCTCCGGCGGGAAGAGTTCCCCGGAGGCGTGCTCGCGTACACGTACCTGCCGCAAAACACTCACGTCCTGCACATCCCTGTGAAGAACTCTTACGCGGCACACATGCAGCGGGCAGAATCCACGGCATGTCCCGTGCAGCCGCCACCGAACTCCTCGACAGCCTTGAGCCGCTCGCGTACCCGCAGCGCACACGGCTGGTCGCCGCCCACGCACGGGCCGTCGGCGATGAGGAGCTGACGGGGCTTCTGCACGGGCTGGAAGAGTACGGGATGTACGGGAAGCGGATCGCGATGATCGCCGCATGCGCCGCCCGCGACACCGACTATCTCTCCGCCCGGCTCGCGCACCCCGACCCCTTCGTCCGCGGCCACGCCCAGCGCGCCGCCCGCGCACGTTCCGCCGCCGTCAGCGACGACGCGCTGTGGGTGGCGCTGCACGACGCGCCGTCGGCCGTGCGCGCCCAGCTGACGCGCACCATCGTCCGCGGCCGCCGCACCGAACTCGCGGACGGTCTCATCGACGCCGTCCGCGCCCGCTGGGGCGACCCGGAGGCCGCCCGGCTGCTGCCGGGCTGCGGACCGGAGACCGTGACGCGGCTGCTGCCCGCCCTCTTCCACGCCGTCACCGCCTGGCGTTCGCTCGCGTCCCGCCACCCGGACCTCCTGCTGGCGGAGGCGGGACGGCAGCTCGAAGACCTGCCGCACGTACTGCGCGAGCAGTGGTGGCGGCGCTACGGCGCGGGCGTCGCCCGCATCTGCGTCAACCGGCCCCGGCGCGTGCTGGACCTGCTGGAGCAGTACCGCGAAGGGGGCCTGCTCACCCCGGAGTTCCTGCCGCACCTGGTACGGCTCGTCTCGGCCGACGCGGGGCGCGCCCTGCGGCTGCTGCTGCGTCCCGGGCAGGTCGCCGAGCTGCGCGAACTCGGCCTGCCCGTACAGGTGTTGAGGCGGCTGGTGCACACCGACCCGTCCGGGCTGGAGGATCTCGGACGGGTCTTCAGCGGCCGTCCCGACCGCTTCGCCCAACTGCTGCGCGCGCTTCCGCCGGGCCGCCGCGCCGAGTTCTACGACATGGTGACCGACGCCGAGGAACGCGCACACGGAGTCCTCCACGAGGACGTGCTCTCAGCGCTTCCGCACAGCCGCCGCGAGGAGGAGGCGCGGCGGATGGCCCAGCAGGCGCGCGCACGCGGAGCGCACTGGTCCACCGTGCTCGCCGCCCTGGCCCACCTGCCCGACGAGTCGGCGTACGCGGAGGTCACCGCCGCCACGCGCCGGCCCTCACCCGAGGACAGGGCGCGTGCCTGGCCGATGCTGATCCGGCAGGCCGCGCACACCGCCGACCGGCACGGCGGCAACAGGACCGTGGTGACGGCTCTCGTCGCAGACATGGCGCGGCTGCGTGACGAGCACGAGTCCGTACGGGCGGCGGCGCTCACCGCCCTCGCGGAACTGCCGGCGCGGCTCTTCGAGGACGAAGCCGTCGACCACCTGGACCGGGTCGCGGGCGACGCCGTAGGGGCACCGGGCTCCTCGCAGGAGAGCCGTGCCGCACTGGGCCGCCTCGCCCGTTCGCTGCTGCGCGAACACGTCGCCGGCAGCCGGCAGGGCCTGGTCGGCTGGGCGCTGCGCACGACCGTGCGGCTCTCCGGCAACACCGACGGAGCGGATCTCGGGCAGCTCGACCGGCGGCTCCCGCACGGTCAGGAGCACGCCGTCCACGAAGCGCTGCGGTACTGGCTGGAGGCGGGCGCCGAGAACGACGACCACGGACTCACGTTCGCGCTCGCACGTGCCGTCGGCCGGCGCGCCGCAGGCATGCCCGAACTGCAGCAACTGCTCTGGCAGGCCGTTCAGTTCGGCAGCGAGTCCACCGCCCGCACCGCGGTCGCCCTGTGGATGGACGATCCGGCGACCCGGGCGGCGAGAGCCGAGCAGGTGCTCGCGGTGGACGCATCCGCGGCGCTCCTCCCCAGCGTCTCGCGGACGATCACGACGCGGCGCACCGATCTGCTCGACCCCGTACTGGACGTCACTCCGCCCTACGGCCGGTTCCTCAGCAAGGAGAGCCGCCGCCCTCAGCCGCCCGTCGGGCGTTGCGCCGCGCGCTGGCTGCCCCGCCAGCAGCGGGCCGCCGCAAGCCTGCTGGCGCAGGAGGCGGACGACGACGGCAGCGAGATGCACGTCCGGCGCGAGGCGCTGCGGCAGCTCGCCACGATCCCCTGCGAGGGCGCGAGAGAGCTGCGGCTGTGGGCCAACGACCCCGTCGAGGCGGAGTCCGAGCTCGCCGACACGGCGCTGGCCGCGACGGCGCGTACCGACCGCCCCGACGAAGCGCTGCCCTTGCTGCTGGAGCACGTGCGCGACGGCCGCGCCCGCGTGGCCGTCCCGGCGCTGGCACGCGCGTTCCGCCACACGGACCCCTGGCGGCTCTCCGACGTACTGCACCGCCTGCTGCTGCCGCCGTCTCCTTCTCAGGCGACCGAGAAGGCGACCGCGAAGGAGACGGAGAAGGAGACGGAGGGGGCGGCGGGCGCCGCGGCCGCGGGCGGGAGCGACCGGAACGGCCAGGGCGCGGCGGAGCCGGTCGCCGGCCGCAAGGCGACGGTACGGATGGCCGCCGACTGCCTCCCGCTCGCCGAGGCGGCGGAGCTGCTGCTGAAGGTCTACTCCCTCCAGGGCCAGCACCCGGAGGTCAAGGGGGTCTGCGTCGAGTGCGCACCCCGGCTGCTCGACGACGACCGGGCCTGGGAGCTCGTCGAGTCGGCGGCGCAGGGAGTGCCCGCACTGCGGCACGCGCTGCTGCGCGTACGTCCCCTCGGACTGCCCGAGCGGCACCGGGAGAGGTACGCACGGCTGGTCTCCGGCCTGTGCCACGCGGACGACCGGGGCGTCACCGAGGCCGTCTACTCCTCGCTCGCCGACTGGGCACTGTGGGCGCCGGACGCGGCGGCCGTGCTCTCCACAGCCGTCACCGACCTCGGCAACCGCGGAACCTGGCGGCAGGCCGCCGAAGGACTGGTCGAGCTGGTCATCACGCTGCCGGGTACAGGCCGCGCCTTCGAGCAGGTGCTGTCCGGACTCATCGCGGCGGACTCCGCGCCGGACACCCCGGACGCCCGCGCCGACCGCGACCGCCCGGCCAGGCGCCGTGTCGAGCACATCGCCCTGACTCTCGGCGACTGCGCCCGCCGGCGGCGCATCGCCCGCCGCCTCGCCGGACGTACAGGCGTACTCCTCGCCGGACACGAGGAGTTCGTACCGCTGGCGGCCCGTCTGCTCTGCTCCGCCGTGACCCTGGAGAGCGACGCCGAGACCCTCGGCAGGCAGCTGCGCGGCATCGCCGGTCTGCACAGCCACCGGCCGGGGCTGGCGTGGCGCACCGCGGGCGAACTGCGCCGCTCGCTCGTGCCCGTACAGCGGCCGGCCGAGACCAGGGAACGGCTGCTGCCCGTCGCGCAGGACCTCGTCGCCGACGGTGGTACGGCGACAGGGCTGTTGGCCGTGACGCTGGCCGCCGCGGTCAACCCGGCGAGCGGCTGGCCCGAGCCGTGGCGTGAACTCCTGCGCTCGGTACGCCGCCACGAGGCGCCCGACGTACGGGCGGCGGCGCTGGAACTGGCCACGGACCCGGGGGAGTGACCGACCCGAGGGAGTGAGGGCCCGGGAGTGACCTGCGCGGCGCGCAGCACGCGGCGGACACCGGGCCGCACCGAACCCGCCGCAACGGTCCGCCCTGCACCAACTCGCCCCTCCCCGCCCGGCACCGCTCCGTCCGGCACTAACCGCCCCGCCCCGCCCCGCCTGCCGGGAAACTCATGCGACCCTCCGGCGGAATGCCCGTAGCATCGGCGGCCATGTCCGCCACTCTCGTCGCCAAGTCCCTCGCGGCCGGGCACGGTGACCGTCCGCTCTTCTCCGGCCTGGATCTCGTCGTCTCCCCGGGAGAGGTGGTGGGCCTCGTCGGGGTGAACGGCGCCGGCAAGTCCACGCTGCTGCGGATCCTGGCGGGCCTGGCGAAGCCGGAGGCGGGCAGCGTCGCACTCACACCGCCGACCGCGACCGTGGGGCACCTTCCGCAGGAGCCGGAGCGCAGGCCCGGCGAGACCGTCCGTGCGTTCCTGGAACGCCGCACCGGGGTGGCAGCTGCCCAGACCGCCCTCGACACGAGCACGCGCGCCCTGGAGGAGAACCGGCCCGGCGCCGCGGACGACTACGCCCTCGCGCTGGAGCGGTGGCTGGCCCTCGGCGCCGCCGACCTGTCCGAAAGAGCGGCCGAAGTCACCGCCCGGCTGGGCCTCGACGTGACCCTGGACCGGCCGGTGGCCTCTCTCTCCGGGGGACAGGCGGCCCGTACGTCCCTCGCGTCCCTGCTGCTCAGCCGCTACGACGTCTTCCTGCTGGACGAGCCGACGAACGACCTGGACCTGGACGGGCTGCACACTCTGGAGACCTTCGTCTCAGGGCTGCGCGCCGCCACCGTCCTCGTCAGCCACGACCGCGAGTTCCTGTCCCGGACGGTGGACACCGTGCTCGAACTCGACCTGGCACAGCAGCTCGTGGGCCGGTACGGCGGCGGATACGAGAGCTATCTGGCGGAGCGCGCCCGCGCCCGCAGACATGCACGTGAGGAGTACGAGGAGTACGCAAGGACCCGTGCGGGTCTGGAGGACAGGGCACGGAAGCAGCGCGGCTGGATGGACAAGGGCGTGCGCAACGCCCGCCGGAAGATGCCCGACAACGACAAGACCGTACGGAACGCCCGCATCGAGGCGACCGAGAAGCAGGCCGCCAAGGCGCGGCAGACCGACCGGATGATCGAACGGCTGGATGCCGACGCCGTCGAAGAGCCCCGCAAGGAGTGGCAGCTGCGCATGGAGATCGCGTCGGCACCGCGCTCCGGATCGGTCGTCGCCACCCTGCGCGGCGCCGAAGTGCGCCGCGGTGCCTTCCGGTTGGGGCCCGTGGACCTGCAGATCGACTGGCGCGACCGGGTCGCCGTCACCGGGCCCAACGGCGCCGGCAAGTCGACGCTGCTCGCCGCGCTGCTGGGCAGGACCGGACTCGACGCCGGGACCGCCTCCTCGGGCTCCGGCGTCGTGGTCGGCGAGGTCGACCAGGCACGGCGGCTCTTCCACGGCGAGGAGAGCCTGGTGGACGCCTTCCGGGACGCCACGTCGATGGAACCGCAGGAAGTACGCACGCTGCTCGCGAAGTTCGGTCTCTCGGCCCGCCATGTGCTGCGCCGCGCCGTGACCCTCTCACCCGGCGAGCGGACCCGTGCCGCGCTGGCGCTCCTCCAGGGGCGCAGCGTGAACCTTCTGGTGCTGGACGAGCCCACGAACCATCTCGACCTTCCGGCGATCGAGCAACTGGAGTCGGCTCTGGCCGACTACGAGGGCACGCTGCTGCTCGTCACCCACGACCGCCGGATGCTGGACGCCGTGCACACGACGCGGCACATCGAGGTGGTCGACGGCCGTGTGAAGGAACTTCAGCACCGGTAGCAGCCTGGGGCCACACCGTCGTGCGGTTTCGGTTGACGTCGACACACCATCAACTTGCTTACGCCGCAGCCGAATTGGACCCGAGGCCTCGACCGAGGCTCCAGGAGGCCGGGCAGCGCCGACCGCGGCCGGACCGCCGCGGATTCCCGCAGGGCGGCCCGGCCGCGTGCGCTCAGCGCTTCTTGCCGTCCCCGCCCAGCAGGCCGGCCCGGCGCAGCGCGTCCGCCATCTCGCTGTTGGCGGGGGCCGCGTCGCGGCGCTGCTGCCTGCCGGCACCGTTGCGGCCGCCACCCTGGTTGCCGCCGCTGCCGCTGCCGCTGCCGCTGCCGCTGCTGCCGCCGCCGCTCTGCTTCCTGGCGCCCTGGCGGCCGCCGCCCTGGTTCCCACCACTCTGCTTGCCGGCGCCCTGCCGCGGGCGCGGCGACCGCTCCGCACCGCCCTGACGCCGGCCGCCCTCCGCGCCCCCGGAGCCCTGCCCGGAGGTGTCGTCGTCGAGACGCATCGTCAGCGAGATCCGCTTCCGCGCGGCGTCGACCTCGCGGACCTTGACCTTCACGATGTCGCCGGGCTTGGCGACGTCCCGCGGGTCCTTCACGTACGTCTTCGACATCGCGGAGACATGGACGAGCCCGTCCTGGTGCACGCCGACGTCCACGAAGGCGCCGAAGGCCGCGACGTTGGTGACCACGCCCTCCAGGACCATTCCCGTCTCGAGATCCGTGAGCTTCTCGACGCCCTCCTTGAACTCCGCGGTCCTGAAGGCGGGACGCGGGTCACGGCCGGGCTTCTCCAGCTCCCGCAGGATGTCCGTGACGGTCGGCAGGCCGAACGTCTCGTCCACGAACTCCTTCGCGTCCAGGGAGTGCAGCACCGCCGTGTTGCCCACGAGCGTGGAGACGTCCGTGCCGGAGGCGCGCACCATCGTACGGACGACCGGGTAGGACTCGGGGTGCACGCTGGAGGCGTCCAGCGGGTCCTCGCCGTCGCGGATGCGCAGGAAGCCCGCGCACTGCTCGTAGGCCTTCGGGCCCAGCCTGGCCACGTCCTTCAGCTCGCGGCGGCTCTTGAAGGGGCCGTTGCCGTCACGGTGGGCGACGATGTTCTCCGCGAGCACCGTGCCGATGCCGGAGACGCGCGAAAGCAGGGGAGCGGAGGCGGTGTTGACGTCGACGCCGACGCCGTTGACGCAGTCCTCCACCACGGCGTCCAGCGAGCGCGACAGCTTCACCTCGGACAGATCGTGCTGATACTGGCCGACGCCGATCGACTTCGGGTCGATCTTGACCAGTTCCGCGAGCGGGTCCTGGAGCCGGCGTGCGATGGAGACCGCGCCGCGCAACGAGACGTCCAGTTCGGGCAGTTCCTGCGAGGCGAAGGCCGAGGCGGAGTAGACGGAGGCGCCCGCCTCCGAGACCGTGACCTTCGTCAGCTTCAACTCGGGCTGCTTGGAGATGAGTTCACCCGCCAGCTTGTCCGTCTCCCGGGAGGCCGTGCCGTTGCCGATGGCGATCAGCTCGACGGAGTGCTCGCGCGCCAGCGCCGCCAGCTTCGCCAGGGACTCCTCCCACTGCTTCTGCGGCGCGTGCGGATAGACGGTGTCCGTGGCGGCGACCTTTCCGGTCGCGTCGATGACGGCGACCTTCACGCCCGTACGCAGGCCGGGGTCGAGGCCGAGTGTGGAGCGTGTGCCGGCGGGAGCGGCGAGCAGCAGGTCACGCAGGTTCGACGCGAAGACCCCGACGGCCTCGTCCTCGGCCGCCGTCCGCAGCCGCAGCCGCAGGTCAAGGCCGAGCCGTACGAGGATGCGGGTGCGCCACGCCCAGCGCACGGTCTCCGCGAGCCAGGTGTCGGCGGGCCGGCCCTCGTCCCGTACCCCGAAGTGGTGGGCGATCGCGCTCTCGTACGCGCCCGGCGTACCGGGCGCGCCCTGCGCGGACTCCTCCTCCGGCTCCAGGGCGAGGTCGAGGATCTCCTCCTTCTCGCCGCGGAGCATGGCGAGCACCCGGTGCGAGGGCAGCTCGGTGAAGGCCTCCGCGTAGTCGAAGTAGTCCTTGAACTTCGCGCCCTGGTCCTCCTTGCCCTCCCGCACCCTGGCGGTGAGGCGGCCCCGCAGCCACATGCGTTCGCGCAGCTCGCCGATGAGGTCGGCGTCCTCGCTGAAGCGTTCGGCGAGGATCGCGCGGGCGCCCTCCAGCGCCGCGGCGGCGTCCTCGACGCCCTTCTCGGAGTCGACGAACGCGGCGGCCGCGGCCTCCGGTTGCACACCCGGGTCGGCCAGCAGCCCCTCGGCGAGCGGTTCCAGGCCGGCCTCGCGCGCGATCTGTGCCTTGGTGCGGCGCTTGGGCTTGAACGGCAGATAGATGTCCTCCAGACGCGCCTTCGTCTCGGCCGTCCGGATCTGCTGCTCCAGCTTCGGTTCGAGCTTGCCCTGCGACCGTACGGATTCGAGGACCGCCTCGCGCCGCTCCTCCAGCTCCCGCAGATAGCGCAGGCGTTCCTCCAGGGAGCGCAGCTGCGCGTCGTCGAGCATCTCGGTCGCTTCCTTGCGGTAGCGCGCGATGAACGGCACGGTCGACCCGCCGTCGAGCAGCTCGACGGCGGCCTTGACCTGGCGCTCCCGTACGCCGAGTTCCTCGGCGATCCTGCCTTCGATGGTCGTCGTCACGATGGTTGGTCCGCCTTCTTGGTGCTGGGTGTCCCCGGTGAGCCTGCATTGTGGCAGGTGGCACCCTCAGGCGGAGGCACGGACCGGGCCCGCGCACGGAAAGCTCCGCGCGCGGGCCCGGTCCGCCTGTCGTCTCCCGTCGTCACGGCGGGGTCGATACGGGGGCTTGGGGGTGTCCGGCGGATCCTCGCGGGCTCGCGACGCCCGGCACCGCACCTCTCCCCCGCTTCGCGGGTGGGGGTCCCCCCCAGCGGGGCGAGGGGGAGTGCCCCCAGCGTTGTCGGGCTCGTCCGAATACTCCCGCCCTGGGCTTCGCCATGGGGAACCCCAGCCCTCCGGCATGGGGAACCCCAGTATGAGAACGACCCTCCGCCTTGCGATGCGTCCCCTGGGCCTGCGGCCCGGGGAGGCCCCATGCACCGGACTCCCCCTGGCTTCGCCGGGAGGTGCCCCCCAGCTCGCTGATCCACGAAGATCCGCCGGACACCCCTAGACCCTCCGGCCTGCCCGCGATGCGCCGCCGAACAGGCGCGCCAGCAGGCGGAACGGCAGGGTCACTACGGTTGCGATGGCGCCCGCGATCATGCGGAGGCCGTCTGCGATTGCTCGGAACATGCAAGCCGGGTAGCCGTGGACGGCATCGGCAAACCGGCTGCGGCCCGTGAGCCGTGTGTGTGCCGCCGCGCCAACCGGTCCCCGGATCTCAGTCCTTGCCGAACAGGTCCTCGGGGAAGGCGCCCGCCTGCGCGGCCGACGCGGCGAAGCGCCCGGCCAGTTCGGTGAGCCGTGCGACACCCGCCTCCCCGAGGTGTTCGTACGGGCCGCCGTCCAGGCGGTCGGTGCTGTACTCCAGTTCCTTGCGCAACGCCGTGCCGTCCTCGGTGAGTTCGCCGTCGGCGTCCACCAATCCACGCTTCCGCAGCCGCTCCTGGGCCGCCGCCCAGTCCTGCTGGTTGTAACCGCGAGTGGCCAGCACCCACTTGGGTGCCATGCCGCGCCCGCTCGCGGTGTGGCTGACCAGCGCCTCCAGCGGGTCCAGGCCCTCCGAGAGCAGTACGGCTATGTGCGCGTCGCCGCGGTGCTCACGCAGCAGCGTGGCCGCGTGCCAGTACGCGAGATGCGGCGCTTCCGGTACGGGCAGGTCGGCGTTGGCGGCGTAGAGCGGGCGGCCCGGCCGTGTGCACGCCTCGGCGGCCTTCAGCGCGAGCTGAGCGGCCTCGGTCATCTCCGGTGAGGAGACGACCTCGTCGCCGAGCAGCTCGCGCAGCATCGAATCGACCGCTCGCAGCCGCGCGGCGAGCACCGTGGCGGGGGAGGCGGACTCCCACACCGCCGGCACGAAGCGTGCGACGAGCGTATGGCTGAAGTTGTAGAAGGTGGCCGTGACCGTGCCGGCGCTCGCCGCACCCAGGGGCGCGGCACGTCCGGCGAGGTAGACGGCGCTGGGGTCCTCGATGCCGTAAGGGGCGAGCTCCTTGCCCAGCGCGGGCGAGAAGTAGACGGCCGAGTGGAGCGGGTTGACCATGTTGTGGCACCGCCGGGCGGCGCGTTCCGGGAGAGACGTCATGCCACCACGTTACCCAGAGGTAATAGCAGTGTCCCGAGTGCTCCCGCACCGTCTCACGGAGACCAGCGGAAGCGCGGAGCACGCCGTTCCATGAACGCGGCCGCTCCCTCCGCCGCCTCGCCGCTCTCGGCGGCCACGCGCCGCCAGTGTTCGCTGCGGGACGGGTCGGGCGCCGGGCCGCTGAACTCCTTGGCGGCCGCCTGAGTCAGCTGCGAGCGCTCCACCAGCGTGCGCGTGAAGGCCGCGACCCGCTCCTGCAGGCTCTCCCGTGGGTGCACCTCGTCCACGAGCCCGGTGCGCAGCGCCCGGTCGGCATCGACCAACTCCCCGGAGAAGAGCAGGTACTTGGCCGTCGCCGGCCCCACGAGCCGCACCAGCCGCTGCGTGGACGAGACCGGGTAGACGATGCCCAGCTTCGCCGGGGTGACCCCGAACAGCGCGCCCTGTGCGGCGAACCGCAGATCGCAGGCGGCGGCCAGCTGGGCGCCGCCTCCCACGCAGTGGCCGTCCACGACGGCCAGCGTCGGCTTGGGGAAGGCGCTCAGCGCCTCCTCGGCCGCCACGGCCAGCCCTTGCGAGGACTCCACGGAGTCACGCAGCGTGGAGATGTCGGCGCCCGCGCAGAAGGTGTTCTCCGCGCCCGTGACGACGAGAACGCGGACGGACGCGTCGTCCGCGAGCCCCGCCAGCAGCCCCGGCAGCTCGCGCCACATGGCCTCGGTCATCGCATTGCGCTTGGCCGGGTTGTGCAGGACGAGGGTCGTCACGCCGTCGGCGTGCTCGGTGAGCAGCGCCGGCTGATGTGCTTGGCGGGCTTGCCGCGCGGCCCGGGTCCGCTGTGCGGGTCGTGCTCGTTCCATGTACGGATCGTAGCCGGGCCATGGTCATCGGCTGGCGCCACGTGGATGCAAGCTCTGTCACCGAGCCGTCCCTGGCGTAAGTCTTCTGTCAAATGCCATCGATAAGTGCCGACTTGCGGTCAGTGGGCCGGACCAGGCCTCTGGCATACCAACACTCGATGCACGTACATCTGCAAGTGCACCGGCATGCAAGAACATTCGGAGGAGAGGGGTGCGGGAGATGGAGAGCCGCGGGAGTGGTCCGCCCGGGCCGGGCGGAGTGTCCCCGGTCGCGCTGCCCGTGCAGGAACGGGACGAAGCTCGTACCCGCGAGGGGACCTGGCGGTTCACGGCTTCCGCGCTGGACTCCTCGGTGCCTCAACTGCGGCACGCGGTGCGGGATCTCGTCCGGCGCCAGGGCGCCGTGCCGGACGAGATCCTGCAGAACCTGCTGCTCATCCTCTCCGAACTGGCCACCAACGCGGTACGGCACGCGGCCCTTCTCTCACCCGAGATCGGAGTCGAGGTGCGGCTGCAGGGCGGATGGCTGCGCATCGCCGTCGAGGACAGCCATCCCTACAGACCCAAGGCCCTGGACGCCGACCCGGATCAGGAGCACATCGGCGGAAGAGGGCTGCTGCTGGTCAAGATGATCACAACCGAGTCGGGTGGGGTCTGCGACGTCGAACAGACCGGGACGGGAGGGAAGGTGATCTGGGCGGCCCTGCCGCTGCCGGTCGTCAGCGGCGCGCTTCCGCCGATGGTCACCAGCCGGCCGCCGCTCCCGTGACCTCGCCGATCGCGGGACGTGCCGCGTCGAGCACCGTCATGAACCAGGCGGAGAACGCCCCTTCGGCGTGCCGCCGCGCCAGCTCACCGGAGGTGACGAAGGCCGTCTCGGCGATCTCCTCGGGGTCGGGGCGCAGTTCGTCGCGTACGAGCCCGGCGAAGAGGTGGTTGTACTCCTGTTCCACCAGTCCCGAGTCGGGGTCGGGGTGGTTGTAGCGGACCGTGCCCGCCTCCCGCAGAAGTGCGGGCGCCACGCCCAGTTCCTCGTTCACGCGCCGCGCCGCGGCGGCGAACGGCGCCTCACCCGGAAAGGGATGGCCGCAGCAGGTGTTGGACCAGACACCGGGGGAGTGGTACTTGCCGAGTGCGCGGCGCTGCAGCAGCAGCCGTCCCGAATCGTCGAAGAGGAAGACGGAGAACGCGCGGTGCAGTCGGCCCGGTGCCACGTGCGCGGAGAGCTTCTCCGCAGTACCGACCGTGGTGCCGTCCTCGTCGACCAGTTCGAGCATGATCGGTGCCGCTGCGCTGTCCACCATGTTGACCCTTCTGTCGGGGCTGTACGCCGTCCCTCGTACGCCGTCCGCCCGGCCGCAATGTGCCCCAGTCTGCCGCAGATCAGTGGCACAACTTCGCTTCGTGGGCAGCATGTCCGCGCGGCTCCAGCTGGAACGTGCAGTGCTCCACGTCGAAATGGTCACCGAGGCAGAGCTGGAGGTCGTGCAGCACCCGTTCCTGTCCCACGGAGTCCAGGGTCTGCTGGGTGACCACCACGTGCGCCGAGAGCACCGGCATTCCCGAAGTGATCGTCCACACATGCAGGTCGTGCAGCCCCACCACGCCGTCCACGGCGAGGATGTGCTCGCGCACCTCGGCCATGTCCACATCCCGCGGGGCCGATTCCAGCAGTACGTCCAGCGCCTCGCGGGCCAGCCGGAGCGTGCGCGGGACGATCATCGCGCCGATGACGAGCGAGGCGACGGGGTCCGCGGCCTGCCAGCCCGTCGTCGCGACGACCAGGGCGGAGAGCAGCACGGCCAGCGAGCCCAGCGCGTCCGCCAGCACTTCCAGGAAGGCGCCCCGCACATTGAGGCTCTCGCGCTGGCCGCGCAGCAGCAGCGAGAGCGAAATGACGTTCGCCACAAGGCCGATGGCGCCGAAGACCGCGGTCAGAGCGCCGTCGGTGCCGGCCGGTTCGATGAAGCGCTCGACCGCCTCGAAGAGGATGTAGCCGCCGACCCCGAGCAGCAGCAGGCAGTTGGCCAGGGCGGCGAGGATCTCGGCGCGGGCGAGCCCGAAGGTGCGCCGTTCGCTCGCGGGCTTGTTGGCGAAGTGGATCGCGAGCAGCGCCATGCCGAGCCCGAGCGCGTCCGTGGCCATGTGCCCGGCGTCCGCCAGCAGCGCGAGCGAATCGGCGAGCAGCCCGCCGGTGATCTGCGTGACCAGCACGCCGAGCGTGATGAACAGCGCGACACGCAGCCGCTTGCGGTACGCCGCGGCAGCCGTGCCGCCCGCCGCCGGAGCGGGCCCTCCGTGAGCGTGCCCAGCGCCCATCGCTGCGAGCCTCCGCGTCCTCGGTCCCTGCGCCACGCGCCTGTCGGTGGCAAGTGAACTACGCCCGACGGGCGGGTGCAACGCGACGCTGAACACCGTTGTCATGTGCTGTGACCTGGGATTTCCGTCCGAGGTCAGGAGTAAGGGAGGCCGGGCGGGCACCGTGCCTGCTACGGCGGTGCCGCCGGGCCGGCGAGCGCCTGCCTGGTCAGCGCGCGCCGGGATGGCGCAGGCACCAGCCCTCCCAGGCGGACGCGATCATCTCCCGCACGCTCTGCCGGGCCGTCCAGCCCAGCTCCTTCTCCGCGAGCGCCGCCGAGGCGACCACGCGTGCCGGGTCGCCGGGCCGCCTCGGAGCGACCCTTGCGGCAGGGTCGCCCTTCCCCGTGACCTCGGCGACGAGGTCCGCCATCTCTCGTACGGACAGACCCCTGCCCGTACCGATGTTCACGGTGAGGTCGGCGCCGGCGTCGCCCGCCGGTGCGGAGAGCCGGCGTGCGGCGGCCAGATGCGCCTCCGCCAGGTCCTGTACGTGGATGTAGTCGCGCACGCAGGTGCCGTCGGGCGTCGGATAGTCGTCACCGAAGATCAGCGGCGCCTCGCCGCGGGTCAGGGCGTCGAAGAACATCGGCACGATGTTGAAGACGCCGGTGTCCGCCAGCCGCGGCTCGGCGGCGCCCGCGACGTTGAAGTAGCGCAGACAGGCCGTGGCGATGCCGGCGGCCCGGCCCGTGGAGCGCACGAGCCACTCACCGGTGAGCTTCGTCTCACCGTAGGGATTCATCGGCACGCACGGCGTCTCCTCGGTGACGAGGTCGACGTCCGGGGTGCCGTAGACGGCGGCGGAGGAGGAGAAGACGAAGCGGCGCACGCCTGCCGCGACCACGGCCTCCAGGAGCACCGTCAGCCCGTGCACGTTCTCACGGTAGTAGCGCAGGGGCTGCTCGACGGACTCGCCGACCTGCTTGCGGGCGGCGAGATGCACCACGCCCGTGACCTCGTGCTCGGCGAACGTACGGTCCAGCAGCGCCCTGTTCAGGACCGATCCCCGCACCAGGGCCGGGTCAGGCCCCGGCCCTGGCGTGCCCTCCAGACGCTCCGGCACCCCCGCCGAGAGATCGTCCAGGACGACCACCCGCTCCCCGGCCTCGACCATCGTCCGCGCCACGTGCGCCCCGATGTAGCCCGCCCCACCTGTGATCAACCACGTCATATCGGCAGCCTATCCGCCGCCGCGCAGCGCCCGTACGGGCGCGGAACCCGCTGTGCCCCCCCGGCTGAGCGGGCGGAGCGCTGCGGTCCTCCGACGCCGTCACCCGAACGAGGCGGGCGGGCCGTCCCGCCCTCGTCCCCGGCCGTCGGCCGAGGTCCGGGCCCCCCTGGGCCCGGCCCTCGGCGGGGGGATGCCACGGGGCCCCGGGTCCGTGGCCGTCTCCGCGACCGGGGCGGCGCCGAAGTGCGACCGGGCCGGCAGGCCGGGGCCGGGGGCCAGGGGCCCGGGCCGATCCCGGGCGCCGCGGGCCCGTGACCGGCAGCCGGTCACCGCATTTGTCGCACCGTCCAAGATCGACCATGCTGTGCCGCGGCAGTGCAACGCCCACGGGGTGAACGCGCGATGAAAGCCCGCCCGTTCGATCCGATAGCCTCTGCCGACGCGCCGCCCGCCACCGTACGGGCCAGGCGCACCCTGCCCGCTGCCCGGCCGGCCCCGGCCGCAGAACGCGCTGTGCCGGCGCCGCCGTGCCGGCGTCCAAGGAGTGAGTTCGACTGTCGACCGCCATCCTCACCGGTCCGCCGGTCGCGGGGTCGCCGCTGGAGAGCGACCTGCGGTCGCTGGGGTTCGACGTGCGCGTCGTGGCGGAGGCCGGCCAGGTCCCGGCGGAGGTCGCGGCCGTCCCCGCCGGTACCGGAGTGGCTCTCGTCGACCCGCACTTCGTCGGCCACGTCCACAGCCTGCGGCTCGCGCTGACCGATCCCCGCTTCGCGGCGGGAGCGGTCACCGGGGCGCTGTCCGTACGGGCAGAGGCGCGCGGCGCGCTCACCCGCGCCCTGCACGAGGCGGATTCCGCGAGCCCGGCCCGCACCCCCGAGGTGGCCACCGCCCGTACCGCTGACGACGAGGGCGCCGCCGTCACCGCACCGCCCCGCACCCTGCCGGACGCCGTGGCCGAGGCGCTGGCGGCGGACGGTCTCGACGTGCACCACCCCGAGCTGGGCCCGCTCGTCGCGTCCGTCCCCACGGACGACGAGGCCCGCGCCGCAGCCCGCGACGCCGTCGGCGGTGTGGATGACGAAGCGGTGCGCCTTCGCAACGCGGTGAAGCCTCGGGACGGCTTCTTCACCACCTTCTGCGTCAGCCCGTACTCCCGTTACATCGCCCGCTGGTGCGCCCGCCGTGGCCTGACCCCGAACCAGGTCACCACCGCGTCCCTGGTGACCGCGCTGATCGCCGCCGCTTGTGCCGCCACCGGCACGCGAGGCGGCTTCGTCGCGGCAGGCGTGCTGCTGATCGCGTCCTTCGTGCTGGACGCCACCGACGGACAGCTCGCCCGCTACGACCTGCAGTACTCGACCCTCGGCGCGTGGCTCGACGCCACCTTCGACCGGGCCAAGGAGTACGCCTACTACGCGGGCCTCGCCCTGGGTGCCTCCCGCGGCGGGGACGACGTATGGGCGCTCGCGCTCGGCGCGATGGTGCTGCAGACCGTCCGGCACGTCGTCGACTTCTCCTTCAACGAGGCCAACCACGACGCCGCCGCGAACACCAGCCCCACCGCGGCTCTTTCCAGCAGGCTCGACAGCGTCGGCTGGACGGTGTGGCTGCGCCGCATGATCGTGCTCCCTATCGGCGAACGCTGGGCGCTCATCGCGGTGCTGACCGCGTGCACCACACCCCGCATCACCCTCGTCGTGCTCCTCGTCGGCTGCGCGCTGGCCGCCTGCTACACCACGGCGGGCCGCGTGCTCCGTTCGCTGACCCGGAAGGCGCACCGGACCGACCGCGCCGCCCGTGCGCTGGCCGACCTCGCCGACAGCGGCCCGCTCGCGGCGGGTTTCGCGGACCTGGCCCGCCGCGTCCGCATCCGCCTGCCCGGATACGGGCCGCCCGCCGTCGCCTTCCTCGGTACGGCCGTGCTCCTCGCCACCGCGCTGTGGACGCCGCAGGGCAGCGTCTGGCCCTTCCTCGCCGCCCTCGTCTACGCGCTGACCTCGGGCTTCGCCGTCGCCGGGCCGCTGCGTGGGCCGCTGGACTGGCTCGCGCCGCCCTTCTTCCGTACCGCCGAATACGTGCTCGTGCTCGTCCTCGCGGTACGCGCGGAACAATCGGGGGTGAACGGCGCGCTGCCCGCCGCTTTCGGGCTGGTGGCGGCGGTCGCCTACCATCACTACGACACGGTGTACCGCATCCGCGGCGGCACCGGCGCGCCTCCCAGCTGGCTTGTCCGTGCGACCGGGGGGCACGAAGGACGAGCTCTGGTGGTCGCTCTCGCCTCGGCCCTCTGGGCGGCCGGCGAAGGCCGCGCCGACCAGGGCCCAGGTCTGACAGGTTTCACCATCGCGCTGACCACGCTCGCCGTGGCCATCGCGGCAGTGGTGCTCATCGAGAGCATCCGCTTCTGGGTGTCCTCCAAAGCACCCGCCGTACACGACGAAACAGGAGAACCCGCATGATCGGCCTCGTGCTGGCCGCCGGCGCCGGACGGCGTCTGCGCCCCTACACCGACACCCTCCCCAAGGCCCTCGTGCCGGTAGGCCCCGAAGGTGACGAGGAGTCCCAGACCGTCCTCGACATCGCCCTCGCCAACTTCGCCGCCGTCGGCCTCACCGACGTGGCCGTCGTCGTCGGCTACCGCAAGGAGGCCGTGTACGAGCGCAAGGAGGCCCTGGAGAAGAAGCACGGGGTCAAGCTCACCCTCGTCGACAACGACAAGGCCGAGGAGTGGAACAACGCCTACTCCCTCTGGTGCGCCCGTGACGTCATCAAGCAGGGCGCCCTGCTTGCCAACGGCGACACCGTCCACCCCGTCTCCGTCGAGAAGACCCTCCTCGACGCCCGCGGCGCCGGCAAGAAGATCATCCTCGCCCTCGACACGGTCAAGCCGCTGGACGAGGAGGAGATGAAGGTCGTCACCGACCCCGAGAAGGGCGTCCAGCAGATCACCAAGCTGATGGACCCGGCCACGGCGAACGGCGAGTACATCGGCCTGACCCTGATCGAGCCGGAGGCCGCCGAGGAGCTGGCCGACGCCCTGAAGACCACCTTCGAGCGCGACCCGCAGCTCTACTACGAGGACGGCTACCAGGAGCTGGTCAACCGCGGCTTCAAGGTCGACGTCGCCCCCATCGGCGACGTGAAGTGGGTCGAGATCGACAACCACGACGACCTCGCCAAGGGCCGGGGGATCGCATGCCAGTACTGACCCGCCTCATTCCGTCGCCCGTCGTCGTCGACATCAGCCGCGGCGCCCTGGACGACCTGGCGGGCCTGCTGGCCGATCAGCGGATCTCCTCCAACGGCAGGCTCGCCTTCGCCATCAGCGGTGGCTCGGGCGCGGCTCTGCGCGAGCGCTTCGCCCCCGCCCTCCCCAGCGCGTCCTGGTACGAGGTCGGCGGCGGCACCATCGACGACGCCATCAAGCTCGCGGACGCCATGAAGTCCGGGCGCTACGACGCCGTCGTCGGCCTGGGCGGCGGCAAGATCATCGACTGTGCGAAGTTCGCCGCGGCGCGCATCGGCCTGCCGCTGGTCGCCGTGGCCACCAACCTCAGCCACGACGGCCTGTGTTCGCCCGTCGCGACCCTCGACAACGACGCGGGGCGAGGCTCGTACGGCGTGCCCAACCCGATCGCCGTCGTCATCGACCTCGACGTCATCAGGGAGGCCCCGGCCCGGTTCGTACGCTCCGGGATCGGCGACGCCATCTCCAACATCTCCGCCGTACGTGACTGGGAACTGGCCCACACCGTGCGCGGCGAGGACATCGACGGCCTGGCCGCCGCCATGGCCCGCCAGGCGGGGGAGGCCGTGCTGCGCCACCCCGGCGGCGTCGGTGACGACGACTTCCTCCAAGTGCTCGCCGAGGGGCTGGTGATGACCGGCATCTCGATGTCCGTCGCCGGCGACAGCCGCCCGGCGTCGGGTGCGTGCCACGAGATCAACCACGCCTTCGATCTGCTCTACCCCAAGCGCGCGGCCAGCCACGGCGAACAGTGCGGTCTCGGGGCGGCGTTCGCCACGTTCCTGCGCGGCGACCGGGAGATGTCGATGCTGATGGTCCAGGTGCTCAAGCGCCACGGACTGCCCGTATTGCCTCACGAAATCGGCTTCGACGAGGACGAGTTCGTGAAAGTGGTCGAATACGCCCCGGAGACCCGGCCCGGGCGCTACACCATTCTGGAGCACCTCGACCTGTCCGCCGACCAGATCAGGGACGCATACCGCGACTATGCACAAGCCATCAGTAGCTGAACTCCGTCCGGTCGTTCATCCGGAGGGCGTGAAGGACCGGCGCAGCGGTGAGCACTGGGCCGGGCGGCTCTATATGCGCGAGGTCTCCCTGCGCATGGACCGGCACCTGGTGAATACGCGGGTCACGCCCAATCAGCTCACCTACCTGATGACTGTGGCCGCTTTCCTCGCCGCCCCGGCCCTGCTGGTGCCGGGGATCGGCGGGGCGGTGCTCGGCGTGGTGATGGTTCAGCTCTATCTGCTGCTCGACTGCGTGGACGGCGAACTGGCCCGCTGGAAGCAGCAGTACTCGCTCGGCGGGGTGTACCTGGACCGGGTCGGCGCCTACGTGTGCGACGCCGCCGTGCTGGTGGGTTTCGGCCTGCGCGCCGCCGACCTGTGGGGCGCAGGCCGGGTGGACTGGCTGTGGGCCTTTCTGGGCACCCTCGCCGCGCTCGGCGCCGTACTGATCAAGGCCGAGACCGACCTGGTGGCCGTGGCCCGCCACCAGAGCGGGCTGCCGCCCGTGAAGGAGTCCGCGAGCGAGCCGCGCTCGTCCGGTGTGGCGCTGGCCCGGAGGGCCGCCGCGGCGCTGAAGTTCCACCGGCTGATACTCGGGATCGAGGCGTCGCTGCTGATCCTGGCAGCCGCGGTCGTCGACACGATCGCCGGGGGCCTCTTCTTCACCAGACTCGGGGTCGCCGTGCTCGCCGGGATCGCCGTCGTCCAGACGCTGCTGCATCTGGTGTCCATCCTCGCCTCCAGCAGGCTCAAGTGACGGAGGGAGCCGCCACCATGCCGCAGCAGAGCCCGGAGCGCTCCGCGCAGACACCGAGGCTCGGCGCCGTCGTCCTCACGATGGGCAACCGCCCCGAGGAACTGCGGGCGCTGCTCGACTCCGTCGCCAAGCAGGACGGCGAGCCGGTCGAGACCGTCGTGGTGGGTAACGGCGCACCGCTGCCCGCGTTGCCGGAAGGTGTACGGACGGTCGAGCTTCCGGAAAATCTCGGCATCCCCGGAGGCCGCAACGTCGGCATCGAGGCCTTCGGCCCCTCCGGCGCCGAAGTCGACGCGCTGCTCTTCCTCGACGACGACGGACTGCTGCCGGCCACCGGCACCGCCGAGCTCGTACGGGAGGCCTTCGCCGCCGACCCGTCGCTGGGCATCATCAGCTTCCGCATCGCCGACCCGGAGACCGGCGAGACGCAGCGCCGTCATGTTCCCAGGCTGCGCGCCGCGGACCCGATGCGTTCCTCCCGGGTCACGACCTTCCTCGGCGGCGCCAACGCCGTACGTACGAAGGTCATCGCCGAAGTGGGCGGACTGCCCGACGAGTTCTTCTACGCGCACGAGGAGACGGACCTGGCCTGGCGGGCCCTGGACGCCGGCTGGTCGATCGACTACCGGGCCGACATGGTGCTGCACCACCCCACCACCGCGCCCAGCCGGCATGCGGTCTACCACCGCATGGTCGCCCGCAACCGCGTCTGGCTCGCCCGCCGGAACCTGCCGGTCCTGCTCATCCCCGTCTACCTCGGCGTCTGGCTGCTCCTCACGCTCGCCCGCCGCCCCTCACGCCCGGCACTGCGCGCGTGGCTCGGCGGCTTCAGGGAGGGGTGGACCAAACCGTGCGGCGCCCGCAGACCGATGCGGTGGCGTACGGTGTGGCGGCTGACCCGACTAGGTCGCCCGCCCGTGATCTGACAAGCTCGTCTCCAGCAGCACAATTTCTTCCAGTTCACCTGCGCGTGTGAGGACGAAAGTTTCCAACGTGACCGAGACAACGCACGGCGGTGCGGTGGGCGTGAAGCCCCCGCCCACCCCGGACGACCGTCTGTCCCCGGCCGATCTCGCGGCGAAATACGGCCTGTCGGTGAGCGGGGCGCGCCCCTCGCTGGCGGAGTACGTGAGGCAGTTGTGGGCGCGGCGCCACTTCGTCCTCGCCTTCTCGCGGGCGAAGCTCACAGCCCAGTACAGCCAGGCGAAACTGGGGCAGCTGTGGCAGGTCGTGACGCCGCTGCTGAACGCCGCCGTCTACTACTTCATCTTCGGCGTGATCATGGGCGGGCGGAACGGCATTCCGGGCGGGCAGGGCAACTACGTCCCGTTCCTGGTGACCGGCGTCTTCGTCTTCACCTTCACCCAGACCTCGGTGCTCAACGGCGTCCGTGCGATCTCGGGCAATCTGGGCCTGGTCCGCGCGCTGCACTTCCCGCGGGCCTCCCTGCCGATCTCCATCTCGCTGCAGCAGCTTCAGCAGCTGCTGTATTCGATGCTGGTGCTGGTGGTCATCCTCATCGGCTTCGGGCACTTCCCCGCCTGGTCATGGCTGTTGATCTTCCCGGCGCTCGCCTGCCAGTTCCTCTTCAACACCGGCCTGGCCCTGGTCATGGCGAGGCTGGGCAGCAAGACCCCGGACCTGGCACAGCTGATGCCGTTCATCACGCGGACCTGGCTGTACGCCTCGGGCGTGATGTTCTTCCTGCCGTACCAGCTCTCGAAGATCGACGCCCCGGTCTGGGCGGTCGACCTGCTGCAGGCCAACCCGGCAGCCGTGTACATGGACCTGATCCGTTTCGCTTTCATCGACGGCTACCCGGCGTCCTCCCTTCCGCCGCACGTCTGGGCCCTGGCGCTGGGCTGGGGGCTGTTGATCGGCATCGGCGGATTTGTTTTCTTCTGGAAGTCGGAGGAGCGTTATGGCCGTGGCTGAGGACACCCAGGAGGAGACGAAGACGGTCCAGCAGCAGGCGGGAGCGCCTGCCGAGCAGCAACCGTGGATTCCGACCGTCATCGCCGAGGACCTGCACATCGTCTACCGCGTCTACGGCGGCGCGAAGGGCAAGGGCAGCGCCACAGCGGCTCTGAACCGCATGATCCGCCGCAAGCCGGGCGGCGGCAGCGTGCGCGAGGTCCATGCGGTCAAGGGCGTCAGCTTCACCGCATACCGCGGCCAGGCCGTCGGCCTGATCGGCTCCAACGGTTCGGGCAAGTCGACGCTGCTGCGCGCCATCGCCGGTCTGCTGCCGGCCGAGAGCGGCCGCGTCTACACCAACGGGCAGCCGTCGCTGCTGGGCGTCAACGCGGCGCTGATGAACGATCTGACCGGCGAACGCAACGTCGTCCTCGGCGGACTGGCCATGGGCATGTCGCGTGACGAGATCGCCGAGCGCTACCAGGGAATCGTCGACTTCTCCGGCATCAACGAGAAGGGCGACTTCATCACGTTGCCGATGCGCACGTACTCGTCCGGCATGTCGGCCCGGCTGCGCTTCTCCATCGCCGCCGCCAAGGACCACGACGTGCTGATGATCGACGAGGCGCTGGCGACGGGCGACAAGAAGTTCCAGCGGCGCTCGGAGCAGCGCGTCCGCGAACTGCGCGAGGAGGCGGGCACGGTCTTCCTCGTGAGCCACAACAACAAGTCGATCCGCGACACCTGCGAGCGGACGCTGTGGCTGGAGAAGGGCGAGCTGGTGCACGACGGTCCGACGGACGAAGTGCTCAAGGAGTACGAGAAGTTCACGGGCAAATAGCAGACCGGCTCGCCCGCGGACAGACACATACGAAGCAGCGGCCGGCCCGGAGTCTCCCTCCGGGCCGGCCGCTGCCGCTCGTCCGAGTCGGACCGCTGCGCGTCAGACCCCCGCGGGCGTCCGCTCCCGTTCCTCCTCCGGCTCGGCCCGGGGCGCCGACTCCTCCAGGCCGACCTTGCGGTGCAGCTTCCGCAGCGCCCGCGGCGCGTACCAGGCGCCGCGGCCCAGCAGCCGCATCGCGGCGGGTACGAGCACTCCCCGTACGGCGACCGCGTCGATGAGGATCGCCAGTCCGCTGCCCAGCCCGAACATCTGCAGGAAGCTGATCTCGCTGGTCGCGAAGGCGAAGAAGCTCACCGCCAGCAGCCCGGCCGCCATCGTCACGATGCGTCCGGTCCGCGAGAGCCCGCGGGTGACGGCCTCCACGTTGGGCGCTCCCTCGTCGTGCAGCTCCTTGATGCGGCTGGTGACGAAGACCTCGTAGTCCATGGACAGCCCGAAGACGATGCAGAACATCAGCACCGTCATCGAGGTGTCCATCGGCATCTCCGTGAAGCCGAGGACGGACGAGAGATGCCCGTCCTGGAAGATCCACACCATCGCCCCGATCGACGCCGTAAGGCTCACCGTGTTCAGCGCGAGCGCCCGCAGCGGCTGGACGACGCTCCCGGTGAAGAGGAAGAGCAGCACGAACGTCGTGCCGACGACCATGCCGATCGCGCCCGGCAGCCGGTCCCCGATCGAGGCCTTGGTGTCCACGAGCTGTGCGTCGCGCCCGCCCACCAGCGCCTCACCGGTGCCGGGAGCGGTCAGGCCGCGGATGCTGCGCACCGTGTCCTGCCGCTCCTCCGTCCCGGCCCCGGTCTCCGGCGTGACGGTCAGGAGCTGCGCGTCCGGTTTGCCGAGCGGGGCCTGCCCACGTCCGGCCGGGGCCGCCTTCCCGTCGGTGTAGACGCCGCTGCTCGCCTGGACGCGGGCCACCCCGTCGAGGCGTGAGACGCGCTCCGCGTACGCGTCGAGCTCGTCCTCGGGCGCTCCGGCGGTGGTGACGATCTGGAGGGCGTCGGTGGAGCCGCCGGGAAAGTCCTTCTCCAGCGCCGTGCTGACCTGCCTGCTCTGCGCGTCCTCGGGCAGCACGCGCTCGTCCGGCATCCCGAAGCGGGCGCCCAGCAGCGGGCTCGCGGCGAGCAGCAGCACCGCCAGCACGGGCAGCGCGGTGAGTACGGGGCGGCGCATGACCGTACGGGCGATCCGTCCCCATACGGGTGCGTCGGGACGCCGCACGGCGTCGGCCCACGGCAGCCGTCCCTTGTTCACACGGTGCCCGAGCACAGCCAGCAGGGCAGGCACGACGATCAGCGCCGCGAGCGCCGCGACGGCGACTACCCCGATCCCGGCGTACGCGAAGGAGCGCAGGAAGAACGGCGGGAAGAGCAGCAGCGCGGCCAGCGCCGCGACGACCGTGGCCGCGGAGAAGGCGATGGTGCGTCCCGCCGTCGTCACGGTCGTGCGCAGGGCGTCCCCGACGTCGTCGCCCGCCGATAGCCGTTCACGGAAGCGGCTGACGATGAGCAGCCCGTAGTCGATGCCGAGGCCGAGCCCGAGCGCGGTGGTGAGGTTGACGGCGAAGACCGACACGTCGGTGACGCTGCCCAGGACGAACAGCTCGGCGAAGGTGCCCAGAATCGCGATCAGCCCGATGGCCAGCGGCAGCAGCGCCGCGACGAAACTGCCGAAGGCGATGACGAGCAGCACGAGCGTCAGGGGCACCGCGATGGCTTCCGCGACCGCCAGATCCGCGGACACCTGCCCGGAGATGTCGTTGTTGAGCGCCGCGCTGCCGCCCGCCCGCACATCGACGGGACCCTTGTCGCCGCTCCACTTGTCGGTGATCTCCTCGGCGTGATCGGCGACGTCGGTGCTGTCGCCCCGTACGTGCGCCAGCACGAGCGCCTGCGAGCCGTCACGGGAGGTCAACGCGGAGCCGCCGGCGTCCCAGTAGGAGGAGACACCGGAGATCTCCGGCTCCCCCTTCAGCTCCTTCGTCAGCTTCCGGCCCGCGTCGCCCACCGCGGCCGAGTCCAGGTCTCCGCCGTCCGCGCGCACCAGCAGCACGAGGTTGTCCTCGCCGCCGAACTTCTCCTCGATGAGGGTCTGTGCGCGGCTCGAAGGCGCGTCCGGGTCCTCGAAGCCGCCGGCCTGCAGCTTGCCGAAGGCGCCGAAACCGATGGCCCCCATGGCCACCACGGTGATCAGGCTGAGCAGGAGCAGCGCCCGTGGCCGGTGCAGGGCCAGCTCCGCGATTCGTCTTAGCACTGTCTTCGTCCCCCCATGAGACATCGATGCGCCGATGTTTACGGCGTCAACATAGACTCTCACAGGGGATGTTAATAGTGTCAACATCGGGCAGGATGAAAGCATGGCGGACATGGACGGCAGGACCGGTTCGAGTGCGCCCCGCACGGCCAAGGGCCCGGGGGAGGAGCGGAGCGATCGGCGCGGCAGCCGGACCGGCGGCGCCAAGGGCGCCTACCACCACGGCGACCTGCGCAACGCCCTGATCGAGGCGGCCACCGACCTCGCCCGCGAGGGCGGCCCCGAATCCGTGGTGCTGCGCGCCGCCGCACGACGTGTCGGCGTCTCACCGACGGCCGCCTACCGCCACTTCGCCGGCCAGGCGGAACTGCTCCACGCGGTCAAGGAGCTGGGCCAGGAGCGCCTGGCCCGCAGCATGGAGGCGGGCGGCCGCGCCGACCCCGGTGCCGTCTCCGGCAGCGGCCCCGAGGCGGCCGAGGCGCGAATGCGGGCGCTGGGTCACGGCTACCTCGCCTTCGCGCTCGCCGAGCCGGGTCTCTACCGGGTCGCCTTCTGCCGCGACGCGCTCCACCTGAACCTGTTCGACGGCGCCGTCGACCCGGACGGCGGCGCCGGTTCGTGGGAATTCCGCTCCTTCGAGATCCTCATCCAGGCCCTGGACGCCCTCGTCGAGCAGGGCCGTATGCCGGTGGAGCGGCGCACGGGGGCGGAGATCACGGCCTGGTCGACCGTCCACGGGCTGGCCATGCTCCTCCTGGACGGCCCTCTGGTGCACCTGTCACCCGAAGAGATCCACGCGGTGGCCGAGCGCACGTTCGACGTTCTCATCGCGGGACTCGCCGCGCCGCCCGCGCCGCACTGACGCGCCGCCGCCGGGCGTGAAGGGGTCCTGCCGGGCCGGATTCGCCCTCTCCTTCAGTGTTCTCGAGCCGTATTCAGGACCGCCACGGGCCGCCCGCCCGCCGCCGTGCCGGAGCGGCGTGTCCGAAATAGGATGTTTTCGCCCAGCGGTGTAGAAACGGAGATGTGACGGCAATGGCTTCTGGCAGCACGTGGTGAGCGCGGAGGCGGACGCGCATGCGCGTGCCGTCCTCGCCAAGGCCACGCGGGAGAATTTCCCAGTGGCGCCCGGATTCCTGCCGCGCGAATGGCGTTACGACCTGATGGCCGTGTACGGCTACGCCCGGCTCGTCGACGACATCGGCGACGGCGACCTCGCCCCCGGCGGCCTCGACGCGAAATACCTCGGACTCGGTCCCGCATGGGGGAGCGAACCCGGTGCGGACCGCCTCGCCATGCTCGACGCGTTCGAGGCCGACCTGCGCGGCCTCTTCGAAGACGCCAGTCCCGCCCCCGGTCACCCGCTGCTGCGGGCGCTCGCGCCCACCGTGCGCCGCCGCCGGCTCACGCCCGAACCGTTCCTGGCGCTCATCGAGGCCAACCGCCAGGACCAGAAGGTCCGCCGGTACGCCGACCACACCGAACTGCTCGAATACTGCGAGCTGTCGGCCAACCCCGTGGGCCACCTCGTCCTCGCCATCACCGGGACCGCCACCCCTGACCGGATCCGGTACTCGGACGACGTGTGCACCGCGCTCCAGATCGTCGAACACCTCCAGGACGTCGCCGAGGACCTGAGCCGCGACCGGATCTACCTCCCCGCCGCGGACATGGCCCGCTTCCACGTCACCGAAACCGACCTCGCCGCTCCGAGCGCCAACGCGTCGGTCCGTGCGCTGCTGGCCTTCGAAGCCGAACGGGCCCGGGAGCTGCTCTCGGCGGGAGACCCCCTCGTGGCCAGCGTCCGAGGACGTCTCAGGCTGCTGCTCGCAGGCTTCACCGGCGGTGGACGCGCCGTCCTCCGTGCCATCGGCCGTGCCGGATACGACGTACTCCCAGGACCTCCCCGGGCCACCACGCGCGGGCTGCTGCGCGAGGTGGCCGCAACCCTGCGACGAGAGGGGTGAGTGGACCGTGGACAGAGCCCGGCCCGTACCGTACGTGCCGCCGTCGGTGGCCGCCGCGTACGACTACTGCGAGTCCGTCACGGGCCAGCAGGCCCGCAATTTCGCCTACGGAATCCGGCTGCTGCCGACCGGGAAACGCCGGGCGATGTCCGCGCTCTACGCCTTCTCACGGCGCGTCGACGACATCGGCGACGGCCCTCTCGAACAGTCCGTCAAGGTGGCCCGGCTCGAAGAGACCAGGGAGCTGCTCGGCCGTATCCGGGACGGTGCGATCGACCAGGACGACACGGACCCCGTCGCGGTCGCCCTCAGCGACGCCGCCCGCTGCTACCCCGTCCCGATGGACGGGCTCGACGAGCTGATCGACGGCGTGCTGCTGGACGTACACGGCACCACTTACGGCAGCTGGGAGGAACTGGAGGTCTACTGCCGGTGTGTGGCCGGTGCGATCGGCCGCCTCTCGCTCGGGGTGTTCGGCACTCTGCCCGGCGTGCGTGACGCCGTCCGCGCCTCCGAATACGCCGACACCCTCGGACTGGCTCTCCAACTCACCAATATCCTCAGGGATCTTCGGGAAGACGCTGATCACGGACGTACGTATCTGCCTGCGGAGGATCTTGAAAAATTCGGCTGCTCCGCTGACTTCCGAAGTGACGATGCCCAGCCCGGTAGCGACTTCCACGGGCTCGTGCACCATGAAGTTCAGCGCGCCCGCGCCCTGTTCGCGCAGGGATACCGGCTGTTGCCGCTGCTCGACCGCAGGTCGGGTGCGTGTGTCGCCGCGATGGCCGGGATCTACCAGCGTCTGCTGGAACGTATCGCCGCCGACCCCCACGCGGTGCTGCGCGAGCGCGTCTCGCTGCCGAGCAGGCAGAAGGCGTACGTCGCCGTGCGCGGGCTCACCGGCATCGACGCCCGGCACGCTGCGAGGCGGAGCGCACGCACATGACCAGGGCTGACACCGGCCGCACGGCCGCTCGTGGCGACAGCGGCAGGAGCCGTGCCGCCGTCGTGGTCGGCGGCGGCATCGCCGGGGTCACCGCCGCGCTCCGGCTGGCCGACGCCGGCGTGCGCACGACTCTCCTCGAATCGCGCCCGCGCCTCGGCGGCCTGGCGTTCTCCTTCCGCCGCGACTCCCCGGCCGGGGCGCTCTCCGTCGACAACGGGCAGCATGTGCACCTGCGTTGCTGTGACGCCTACACCTGGTTCCTGCGGCGGATCGGCGGAGCGGGACTCGCACCGCTGCAACGCCGTCTCGATGTGCCCGTACTCGATGTGGCCCCCGCGCGGCCCCGGTTGAGCAGGCTGCGCCGCAACTCGCTGCCCGTACCGCTGCACTTGGCCGCCGGCCTGGCGAACTACCGCCATCTGACGCCTGTGGAGAGAGGGCTCGCCGCGCGCGCGGCGCTCGCCCTGCAGCGGCTCGACCCGGCCGATCCGGCCCTGGACGACGTCGACTTCGCGACCTGGCTGCACGCACAGGGCCAGAGCGGCCGTGCCATCCGTGCGCTCTGGGACCTGGTGGGCGCCGCCACGCTCAACGCCCGTGCCCCGCATGCCTCGTTGGGCCTCGCGGTGAAGGTCTTCCGGACGGGCCTGCTCTCCGCGCCGGGCGCCGCCGACATCGGGGTCTCCCGCGTACCGCTGGGGCATCTGCACGACACGCTCGCCCGCGAGGCCCTGCGGGCAGCCGGCGTACGGACCCTGACCCAGGCCAGGGCCCGCGCGCTCACCGCGGCACCCGGCGGCGGCTGGCACGTCTCCGCCGAGCACGGACAGACGACCACCGAGGAACACCGCGCCGACGCGGTCGTGCTCGCCGTGCCCCAACGCGAGGCACACGGTCTGCTGCCCGAAGGGGCGCTGCCCGCGCCCGGCAGGCTTCTGGAGATCGGCACCGCCCCGATCCTCAACCTCCACGTGGTCTACGACCGCCGCGTGCTGCGCCGTCCCTTCTTCGCCGCGCTCGGAACGCCAATCCAGTGGGTCTTCGACCGTACGGGCCCCTCCGGGCTCGGCCGTGGCCAGTACCTCGCGGTCTCACAGTCGGCGGCGCACGGGGAGATCGACCGGCCCGTCGCGGAGCTCCGGGAGCGCTATCTCCCGGAGCTCGAACGCCTGCTGCCCGCTGCACGAACCGCTCAGGTGGTCGACTTCTTCGTCACCCGCGAGCGCACCGCCACCTTCGATCCGCGCCCCGGCGTCGGCCGGCTGCGGCCCGCGGCCCGTACCGGGGCGCCCGGTGTCTGCCTCGCCGGAGCTTGGACCGATACTGGCTGGCCGGCGACCATGGAGAGCGCCGTACGGAGTGGAGCGACCGCCGCCAGGGAAGCCCTCACTGTCATGGGCCGCCCGTACGACAATGATCCGGTGCCCGGCACCACACGAAAGGGCGGTGGCATGAGCAGCGCCGACGCAGGCGGCACGTCCGAGGGCAGCAGACGGACGGCACAGCAGGATTCCCCCACACCACCACCGCGAGCAGCGGTACCCGCACGACCGGCACAGAACGCAGAGGAGACCCCGTGACAACGGCGAACCAGCACACCGTCGTCGACAACACGAGCGTCAGCGCTCTGCTGGAACGCGGCCGCAGGCTCGCGACTCCCATGCTGCGTGCCGCGGTCGACCGCCTTGCTCCACCGATGGACACCGTCGCCGCGTATCACTTCGGGTGGATCGACGAGGACGGGCGCCCCTCGGAGGCGTCCGGCGGCAAGGCCGTACGCCCCTCGCTGGCTCTGCTCTCGGCCGAGGTCACCGGAGCCGCACCGGAGACGGGCCTGCCCGGCGCCGTCGCCGTGGAGCTGGTGCACAACTTCTCGCTGCTGCACGACGACCTGATGGACGGCGACGAGCAGCGGCGCCACCGCGACACCGTGTGGAAGGTGCACGGCCCGGCCCAGGCGATCCTCGTCGGCGACGCGCTCTTCGCCCTCGCCAACGAAATACTGCTGGAGCCCGGCACGCCCGAAGCCGGCCGCGCGACGCGGCGGCTCACGCGGGCCACCCGCAAGCTCATCGACGGACAGGCGCAGGACATCTCCTACGAACACCGTGAGCAGGTCACGGTCGAGGAGTGCCTGGAGATGGAGGGCAACAAGACCGGCGCGCTGCTGGCCTGCGCCGTCTCCATCGGCGCCGTGCTCGGCGGCGCCGACGACCGCACCGCCGACGCCCTGGAGTCCTACGGCTACCACCTGGGCCTCGCCTTCCAGGCCGTCGACGACGTGCTGGGCATCTGGGGCGATCCCGGAGCCACGGGCAAGCAGGCCTGGAGCGACCTGAGGCAGCGTAAGAAGTCCCTCCCCGTGGTCGCCGCTCTCGCCTCTCCCGACCCGGCCGCCACACGCCTGGCCGACCTGATGCGGGCGGACGCGACGAAGAGCCAGGCGGAGTTCGAGGACTTCGACGAGGCCGAGTTCGCCACGCGTGCCGCGCTGATCGAGGAGGCGGGCGGCCGCGAGTGGACGTCCGCAGAGGCGCAGCGGCAGCACACGACCGCTCTCGCCGCCCTCGAACCCGTCGACATGCCCGCCCACGTGCGCGATCAGCTGACGGCCCTGGCCGACTTCGTCGTCGTACGACAGCGATGACCACCTGCCCCGGCGCTCACCGCGTCGCCGGACCTTCCCGAAGGGACTGAGATGACAGCGACGACGGACAGTGGCGCCGGGGCAGCCGCAACCGCCGAGGCGGGGAGCGCCGGGAGCCTCGCCGAGCGCGCGGAGCACACGGCCGCCCTCGCCGTGGAGAACCTGCTCGCCAGGCAGGACGCGGCCGGCTGGTGGAAGGGCGACCTGGAGACCAACGTCACCATGGACGCCGAGGACCTGCTGCTGCGCGAGTTCCTCGGCGTCCGCGACGAGACCACCACGCGGGAGGCGGCCCGCTTCGTGCGCTCGCAGCAGCGGGCGGACGGCACCTGGGCTACCTTCCACGGCGGGCCGGGCGACCTCTCGACCACCATCGAGGCGTACATCGCGCTCCGGCTCGCCGGTGACGCCCCGCAGGCACCGCACATGGAGCGGGCCTCGGCGTGGGTGCGCGAGCAGGGCGGTGTCGCCTCCAGCCGGGTCTTCACCCGCATCTGGCTGGCGCTCTTCGGCTGGTGGCGCTGGGCGGACCTGCCCGAGATGCCGCCGGAGATGATCTGGTTCCCGAAGTGGTTCCCGCTCAACATCTACGACTTCGGCTGCTGGGCCCGGCAGACGATCGTGCCGCTCACCGTCGTGTGCGCGAAGCGCCCCGTACGGGCGGCGCCGTTCCCGCTCGACGAACTGCACCGGGACCCGGCGTGCCCGAACCCTCCCCGCGGAATGGCCCCCGCAGCCAGCTGGGAGGGCTTCTTCCAGCGCCTGGACCGCACTCTGCACGCCTACCGCAAGATCGCCTCCCGCTCACTGCGCGCAGCGGCGCTGCGCAGCGCCGCGCGCTGGATCATCGAGCGGCAGGAGAACGACGGCTGCTGGGGAGGCATCCAGCCGCCCGCCGTGTACTCGCTGATCGCGCTGCGCCTCCTCGGCTACGACCTGGACCACCCGGTCATGCGCGCCGGACTGGCGTCCCTGGACCGCTACACGGTCCGGTACGAGGGCCGCCGCGAAGACCCGGACGCGGAAGACGCACCCGACGTCGGGGACGGTGCGGTGCGGATGGTCGAGGCCTGCCAGTCACCGGTGTGGGACACCTGCCTGGCCACCATCGCCCTCGCCGACGCGGGCCTGGCTCCCGACCATCCCGCGCTGCTCAAGGCAGCCGACTGGATGCTCGGCGAACAGGTGCTGCGGCGGGGCGACTGGTCGGTACGCAAGCCTCAACTGCCGCCGGGCGGCTGGGCGTTCGAGTTCCACAACGACAACTACCCCGACACCGACGACACCGCCGAGGTCGTCCTCGCGCTGCGCCGCGTACGCCACCACGATCAGCAGCGCGTGGACACCGCCGTACGCAGGGCCGTGCGCTGGGGCCTGGGCATGCAGTCCAGGAACGGCGCCTGGGGCGCCTTCGACGCCGACAACGACAGCGCCTTCCCCAACCGGCTGCCGTTCTGCGACTTCGGCGAGGTCATCGACCCGCCCTCCGCGGACGTCACCGCCCACATGGTGGAGATGCTCGCTGCCGAGGGGCGGCACGACGACCCCCGAGTGCGCAGAGCGGTCTCCTGGCTGCTGTCCGAACAGGAAGCCGGCGGCGCCTGGTTCGGCCGCTGGGGCGTCAACTACATCTACGGCACGGGCTCCGTGGTGCCTGCGCTGGTCGCCGCGGGTGTGTCCGCCTCCCATCCGGCCGTCCGCCGCGCCGTGAGCTGGCTGGAGAGCGTCCAGAACGGTGACGGCGGCTGGGGCGAGGACCTGCGTTCCTACCGCCCGGGCCATGAGCGCGAGTGGGCCGGACGCGGCACCTCCACCGCCTCGCAGACCGGCTGGGCCCTGCTCGCGCTGCTCGCGGCGGGGGAGCGGGAGTCCATGTCGGTGGAGCAGGGGATCAGCTGGCTCGTACGTACGCAGCGGGAGGACGGCTCCTGGGACGAGCCGCACTTCACCGGCACCGGCTTCCCCTGGGACTTCTCCATCAACTACCACCTCTACCGGCAGGTCTTCCCGCTCACCGCACTCGGCCGGTATCTGCACGGCACGGGTGCCGCTTCCGGGCGGCAGGAAGAGAGATGACGGTCTCCGGTGACCGCGGTCCCCTGCTGATCGCCTGCGCTCTGGGCATCGAACGGCTCGCGCTGCGGCGCTTCGGCGACGCCCCGGACGGGGCGGACGGGCGGGTCACCGTGGTGCGCACCGGGATGGGGGCGCAGGCGGCGGAACGCGCGGTCGCACGGGCGCTGCGCGACGAGCGGGAGGCCGGCAGCACCGCGGTCGTCGCCACGGGGTTCTGCGCCGGGCTTCTCCCCGGCATGCACCCCGGCGACCTCGTCGTGGCCGACGAGACGCGGGACGCCGACGGGCGTACGGAATGCACGGGGACGAAGCTGCTGGCCGACGCCCTGCGCCCGTACGGAACCGTGCACGTCGGACCGCTCGCAGGCTCCGCGCACATCGTGCACGGGCCCGCACGTGCCGCGCTGCACAGCACGACCGCGGCCGTGGCCGCCGACATGGAGTCGGCCGCCACGCTGCGCACCGCCAAGCTCCCTCTTCGAGGCGGGGCGACGGACGGGCCGGAGCGGAAGCGTCCCGTTGCGGCCGTACGAGTGGTGGTCGACGCCCCAGGACATGAACTGATCCGTCCCGGGACACTGCGAGGTGGAATATCGGCATTCCGCGTACTCCGCGGCGTTATGCCCGCATTCCTCGAATGGCACCGATCCTTGCTGCTCCCCTGGAGGTGAGCGAGTCATGGCCATGCCTCTGCGTCAGACCGTCCGAATCGGCACCTACCTCTTCCAGCAGAAGCTGCGAGGCCGCGAGAAGTTCCCGTTGATCGTGGAGCTGGAGCCACTGTTCGCGTGCAACCTGAAGTGCGAGGGGTGCGGGAAGATCCAGCACCCCGCCGGCGTCCTCAAGCAGCGGATGCCGGTCGCTCAGGCGGTCGGGGCGGTGACCGAGTCTGGCGCGCCGATGGTCTCCATCGCCGGGGGTGAGCCGTTGATGCACCCCCAGATCGGGGAGATCGTCCGCCAGCTCGTGGCGAAGAAGAAGTACGTCTTCCTGTGCACGAACGCCATGCTGCTGCGCAAGAAGCTGGAGGAGTTCACGCCGTCCCCCTACTTCGCCTTCGCGGTGCACATCGACGGACTGCGCGAGCGGCACGACGAGTCGGTGGCGAAGGAAGGTGTCTTCGACGAGGCGGTGGAGGCGATGAAGGAGGCCAAGCGGCTCGGATTCCGCGTCACCACCAACTCGACGTTCTTCAACACGGACACGCCTCAGACCGTCATCGAGGTCCTCGACTTCCTGAACGACGAGCTGCGGGTGGACGAGATGATGGTCTCGCCCGCCTACGCATACGAAAAGGCCCCGGACCAGGAGCACTTCCTCGGTGTGGAGCAGACCCGTGAGCTGTTCCGCAAGGCCTTCGGCGGGGGCAACAGGCGCCGCTGGCGCCTGAATCACAGCCCGCTCTTCCTCGACTTCCTCGAAGGCAAGGCCGACTTCCAGTGCACGGCCTGGGCGATCCCCAACTACTCCCTCTTCGGCTGGCAGCGGCCCTGCTACCTGATGAGCGACGGATACGTGCCCACGTACAAGGAACTCGTCGAGGAGACCGACTGGGAGGCGTACGGGCGCGGACGCGACCCCCGCTGCGCCAACTGCATGGCGCACTGCGGATACGAGCCGACCGCCGTGCTGGCCACGATGGGCTCGCTCAAGGAGTCGCTGCGTGCGGCCCGGGACACCGTACGCGCCTGAGCGAGGCCCGTATCCCTGCGGCCGCCCCGCGCCGGGCCGCACACCACGACGAGGAATCCGACACCGAGAAGGGGGCCGGGGGATGAGCGACTTCGACCTCAACGAGCTGCTGGCGGAACGCGGAGCCGAACGGTACGAGCTGCACGCAAGGCACCTGAACCACCAGCAGCCGCGGATGCTGCAGACCATCGGCTTCGACAAGGTCTACGAACGTGCCGAGGGCGCTCATCTCTTCGACGCCGAGGGACGCGACTACCTCGACATGCTCGCCGGCTTCGGCGTGATGGGAGTCGGGCGCCATCACCCCGTCGTGCGGCAGGCCCTGCACGACGTTCTCGAAGCGCAGCTCGCGGATCTCACCCGCTTCGACTGCCCTCCGCTGCCGGGGCTGCTCGCCGAACGGCTGCTCGCGCACGCGCCGGGCATGGAGCGTGTCTACTTCGGCAACAGCGGTACGGAGGCCGTCGAGACGGCTCTGAAGTTCGCCCGGTGCGCCACCGGACGGCGGCGGATCCTCTACTGCGACCACGCCTTCCACGGGCTCACCACAGGATCTCTGTCAGTCAACGGGGAGAACTCCTTCCGGCGCGGGTTCGGGCCGCTGCTGCCGGACACGGCCGTGCCGCTGGGCGATCTGGCGGCTCTGGAGCGGGAGTTGAGAAGCGGCGAGGTGGCGGCGCTCATCGTCGAGCCGATCCAGGGCAAGGGTGTGCACCCCACGCCGCCCGGCTTTCTGACCGCCGCCCGCGAACTGCTGCACCGGCACGGCGCGTTGCTGATCGCGGACGAGGTGCAGACGGGACTGGGGCGCACCGGCGACTTCTTCGCCTACCAGCACGAGGCGGATGTCCAGCCGGACCTGGTGTGTGTGGCCAAGGCGCTGTCCGGCGGCTATGTGCCGGTGAGCGCCACGCTCGGCAAGGAATGGATCTTCAAGAAGGTCTACTCGTCGATGGACCGGGTGCAGGTCCACTCGGCGAGCTTCGGTGCCAACGCGCAGGCGATGGCGGCCGGGCTGGCGACGCTGGCCGTACTGGAGAACGAGGACCTCACCGCGAGGGCCCGCCGCATCGGGGACGTGCTGCGCGGCAGACTCGCGGCCCTCGTAGGGGACTACGAGATGCTCAAAGAGGTGCGCGGACGCGGACTGATGATCGGCATCGAGTTCGGCAGGCCCAAGTCCCTCGGTCTGCGCGGTCGTTGGACGATGCTCCAGGCGGCCCGCAAGGGACTGTTCGCCCAGATGGTGGTCGTGCCGCTGCTGCAGCGGCACCGCATCCTCACGCAGGTCTCCGGCGACGAGCTCGAAGTCATCAAGCTCACGCCGCCGTTGGTGATCGGGGAGCCGGAGGCGGAGCGTTTCGTCAGCGCGTTCAAGGAGATCATGGACGAGGCGCACGACGGCGGGGGCCTGATGTGGGAGTTCGGCCGCAATCTCATCAAGCAGGCGGCGGCGAACCGCTGAGGAAGCCCGCAGGCGGTACCGCTCTCCGTAGGGACCGCCGTTCGAAAGGTGCCGGCGTCCGTACTTCCGTCAGCCGTCCTCCAGGAGCCTCTCCCGCAGGCGCTCGCGCGTGGCCGTCTCCAGGCCGAGCCCCTGCGTGAGGTACGCCTCGACGCCGCCCCACGTCTCCTCGATGGTGGTCATGGCGGCCGTGAGATAGGCGGTGCGCGCGTCGAAGAGCGGGGAGAGCAGCTCGGCCACCTCGGGGGACATGCCGCCCTGCGAACCGCGGTGCATCTTGTAACGGCGGTGGGGCGAGTTGGACTGCAGATAGTCGTCCTCGATCGCCTCCTGCTCCACGCCGAGCGCCATCAGGGTCACCGCGACCGACAGGCCGGCGCGGTCCTTACCCGCGGCACAGTGCATCAGGGCAGGCACGCTGTCCTCCGCGAGGGCGTGCAGGACCCTGCTGTGCTCGGCGGTGCGGTTCTTGATCATCGAACGGTACGAGGCGATCATGCGGGCCGCGCCCTGGCCGTCCGCGAGGACCGTCCGCAGCTGCTCCAGCTCGCCGTCGCGCACCATCTTCCAGAACTCCGCGCCGTCCGCGGGGTCGGACAGCGGGATGTTCACGTTGCGTACGCCCGGGAGCTCCACATCGGGGCCCTCAAGGGCCTGGTCGGCGGAGTTGCGGAAGTCGAAGACCGTGTGAAGTCCGAGGCGGCCGAGGAAGGCCGTGTCGTCCTCCGTCGCATGGGCGAGGTGGCCGCTGCGGAAGAGCACTCCGTGCCGCAGCCGGCGTCCGTCCGCCGTCGGTACTCCGCCGACGTCGCGGAAGTTGCGAACTCCGGTCAACGTGGGTTCGGTGGACTGCTGGCTCACGGATGCTCCTCGTCTGTAGCGACAGCCGGTGCCCGACCCGACGATACGACATGGGGCGGGGGTGACCGGTCGGGCGACGGCGAGGGATGGCTCACGGTGGCCGGCCGTTCGCGGTGCGTGCCGGCACCTTTTGTGATCTGCGGCGCCGAGTGCGCCGTCAGGGACGAATTCCGGCCCCATATCCGGAGTTGTGAGCGCGATGGGCGGCCAGGGGTGGCGCGGCGCGGGCGCGTGGCGGGCACGGCGGGGACGAGCCGCGAATATGCCTGCGTCAGCCGGAGGACACCGACCCCGCGCATTCCCGTATGTACCGTTCGACCGAATCGGGCCGCCGGCGAACAGGAGAACGCATTCCGTTTGTGAAACGGTTCATGGCCGCCTCGTCAGCGCGGCGCGAGTGACGGGCCGGCGGCCTCAACTCGTTTTCCACGGTGGCGAATTCGCAGGTCAGTGGGGTGATGCTGCGAACTCGGCGACGAGCGGGCCGAGTTGCCGCTCGCCGATGGGCTCCCACGTGACGAGGCCGGGTGGGTGGCGAAGAGTAACTGGGGGGCTGCGTAAGGGAGTTACGATCACACCGCGTGCCCGCACGTCCACGCTTGCGATCTTCACTCTTTAGGGGCTGGCGGAGGGTGGCGAATATGTCATCCGCGTCCGCGATGAGTGGTTGTGAGCATTAGCGTGGCCGTGGCGCTGCCAGAGCTGACGCGCGCTGTGCTCGTGCTTCGAAGAAGCCCACCAGCAGACTTCAAGTCAACCGAGGAATCCGATGCCTGAACCCCCGAGCCATGCGGTGCAGACAGGAAGGGGAACATCCGGTCCCGCACTCTCCTCAGGGCCCCGCCCCGGCAACGCCCCCCTTCCGGTCGCCACTCCGGGAGCAGTCGGCACCGCCCCGCAAGGAGCGCCGGCAGCTCCGGCGCCCGCGGTGACGGGGGCGGGCGGCTCCCGGCGACGGCACGGCCGTGTCCCGGCCCGGCAGAGCGCGGGCGACGCCGCACTCAGACGCCGCATGGTGCGCCTCGCCGTGATCCCCGCAGGCGTGATCGCCGTGGCCGCCGCCGCGGTGATCGCGTACGTGATGAGCGTCGAGGGCAGCGCGGACGCCTCGGGGGCACCCGCGCAGGGCACCGACGGCGTCGTGCTGTGGAGCATCCTCGGCGCGGCACTCCTGCTCGTCTGCGGCGTCATCTTCGGCGCAGCTCACTCCGCCACCGCCCAGGCCCGCCGTGCCCTCGACCGCCAGACCGTGCTGCGCCGGTCCGTGGCACGCGGACAGTCCGAGATCCGCGCCCTGCTCGGCAGCCTCGAACAGGGCGAGCGCCCGCGCCCCCGTCCCCGCCCGGCACTGCCGGAACCGGGCGCGCAGGCAGACGCGTTCGAGCTGCTCACCAATGAACTGGCCCATGCCCAGCACGCCGCAGAGACGGCCGTGACCGAGGCCGTGGCCCTCGTACGCAGCACCGCCAGCGGCAGCGAGGAGAAGGTCGAGGTCTTCGTCAACCTCGCCCGCCGTCTGCAGTCCCTCGTCCACCGGGAGATCGAGCTCCTGGACGAGCTGGAGAACGAGGTCGAGGACCCGGACCTGCTCAAGGGGCTCTTCCACGTCGACCACCTCGCCACCCGCATCCGCCGGCACGCGGAGAACCTCGCCGTTCTGGGCGGTGCCGTCTCCCGCCGCCAGTGGAGCCGTCCGGTCACCATGACCGAGGTGCTGCGCTCCTCCATCGCCGAGGTCGAGCAGTATCCGCGGGTCAAGCTCGTACCGCCGATCGAGGGCACTCTGCGCGGCCACGCCGTCGCCGACGTCATCCACCTGCTCGCCGAACTCGTCGAGAACGCCACGGTGTTCTCCGCTCCGCAGACCCAGGTGCTGCTCCGTGCGCAGCATGTGACGGCGGGTCTGGCCATCGAGGTCGAGGACCGCGGCCTGGGCATGCCCGCCGCCGAGCAGAACCGCATGAACGCGGTGCTCTCCGACCCCGAACGGATCGATGTCGGGGAGCTGCTGCAGGACGGGCGGATCGGGCTGTTCGTGGTCTCGGCGCTCGCGCAGCGGCACGGCATCGTCGTACAGCTGCAGAGCAACATCTACGGCGGTATCCAGGCCGTACTGGTGCTGCCCCGTGAGGTGCTCGGCGACGAGCCGGGAGCGGCAGAACGCTCGGGCGCCGCCGTCGGCAAGGCGGCGAACGGCGTGCACGGGGCGGCCGGTGCCAACGGAGCCGCCGTCGGCGCGGACCCCGCCGGTGCGACCCCGGCCGTAGTCGGTGCCCGGATGCCGCGCGTGCGGACGGAGAGCACGGAGCACCCGGAGCAGCAGCCGGCAGGCGCTCCGGAGACCGCGGGTGCGATTCCCGCACAGGCCCGGCCCGAGCCCGAGGCGCCGGCCCACAGGTCAGGGCACCACGGCGGGTCCTCGTACGAGCAGCAGCCGCACTCCCATGCCCGGCCGCAGGCGCAGCCCCAGCCGCAGTCGCGGCCCCAGCCCCAGTCGCAGCCCCAGCCTCAGGCGCATGGCTCTCCGCCCTCGCCTCCCGTGGCGCAGCCCGGTGCGCAGCCGCACCCTCAGACGCTCCCGCGGCGATCCGTACCGGCCGCCGGGGCGCACAACGGCGAGCGCCCCGAACTGCCCAGGCGCCGCCGCCAGGAGCACCTCGTGCCCGAACTGCGCGAGGCGCCCGCCGCACGCGGCGGCGAATCCGGGGAGGCCGGCTGGGACGAGGCGTCACAGGGCCACGACCCCGGCCTGCTCGCCGCATTCCGGCGCGGAACCAGCCTCGCCGAGGACTCCGACGGCACGACCGAAGGCACAGGGCCTGGTGCAGGCACAGGCACAGGCACAGGAACAGGCACAGGTCCTGGCACAGACACCGACGCCCCCCACCCCGCCAACTAGGGCTTCGCCGGTGCGTTTTCCGCGATCCTCCGGCCTTCGGCACGGGCGTCCCCACCCGCCCGCCGGTACGGCGGATCGGACGTCCCCGAGCCCGCGGCCCCACGCACCACACGCCGCGGGACCGACCCCAAGATTCCGACGGACCGGGCCCGGCAGGGCCATGGTCCCGCCCGCTCTCTGCGGTTCCCGCCCTGAAGGAGAAGAACGCGATCATGGTGAGCGAAGCCCCCATCGGCCACACGGCAGACCTCTCCTGGCTGCTGACCGGACTCGTCCAGCGCGTGCCCCACACGCGCAGCGCACTCCTGCTGTCCTCCGACGGACTCGTAAAGGCCGCACACGGCCTGGAGACCGACACAGCCGACCACATGGCTGCGCTCGCCTCCGGCCTGTACTCGCTGGCGCGCAGCGCCGGGGTGCGCTTCGGCGACGGCGGTGAGGTGCGCCAGGTGGTCGTGGAACTCGACACCTCGCTGCTCTTCGTCTCGACCGCCGGGCAGGGCGCCTGCCTCGCCGTGCTTGCCGGGCGCGACGCCGACGCCGCCGTTCTCGGATACGAGATGGCGATGCTGGTGAAGAGCGTCCGCCCGTATCTAGGTACTCCAGCGCGACAGCCGGCCGGTCACTGAGGCGGCCGGATGAGACAGGAGCCGTTAGAAGGCCCGTGGCTCGACGACGACGCCGGGCGGCTGATCCGCCCGTACACCGTCAGCAACGGACGCACGAAACCCTCGGCCAAGTTCGACCTGCTGACCCTGGTGATGGCCACCGGCGACCGGCCGCAAAGCTACCTGGGACCGGACCACAGCCATGTGCTGAAGCTGTGCGGCGGTCCGGTCTCGGTGGCGGAGATCGCCGCACAGATAGCCCAGCCCGCAGTGGTCACCAAGGTGCTGCTGTCCGACCTGGTGGACTGCGGAGCAATCACTTCGCGTGCCCCGGGACGGGTGCCGCTGGGAAACGACCCGACCGATCGAGACCTCCTGGAGGCGGTGCTGGATGGGCTCCGTAGACGACTCTGACCTGAGCCGTGCCGATCCGTTCCCTACCGCGCTGAAGATCCTCGTCGCCGGCGGCTTCGGCGTCGGTAAGACGACGTTCGTCGGTGCGGTGAGCGAGATCGAGCCGCTGAGTACCGAGGAGCTGCTGACTCAGGTCAGCGCCGCGACAGACAGCCTGGAGGGTGTCGAGGACAAGGCCACCACGACCGTGGCCATGGACTTCGGACGCATCACCCTCAGCGCTTCGCACATGCTCTATCTCTTCGGGACGCCGGGCCAGGAGCGCTTCTGGTTCATGTGGAACGAGCTCTCCGAGGGCGCGCTGGGTGCCGTGGTGCTCGCCGACACCCGGCGTCTCGAACACTGCTTCGCCGCCGTGGACTTCTTCGAACGGCGCGGGATCACCTTCATCGTCGCGGTGAACGAGTTCGACAACTCCTACCGCTACGAGCCGGACGAAGTGCGCGCCGCGATCGATCTCAAACCCGATGTGCCGGTGGTGCTGTGCGACGCCCGGCATGCGAGTTCCGGCACGCAGGCTCTCGTCTCCCTTGTCCAGCATCTGATCAACACGAGGAGCTCCCATGGCACCGATGTCGTTTGACCCCACCAGCCATCTGCTGCTGACGCCCGAGGACACCGAGGCTCCCAACAGGGTCGTGCGGCTGCGGGAGTTGGGCCTCGGCGAGGCGCCCGTCCCCGAGTTCGACGACTTCGCCCGTCATCTCGCGCGGGTCACCGGCGCTCCGTACGCCATGGTCAATTTCATCGAGGAGGACCAGCAGTACTTCGCGGGGCTGTACGCGCCCGGTGCCGACCAGGCCGTCGAGCTGGACCCCTCGTCGAACGCGGGCGCGTCCGTCGGCCGCGTGATGGCGCGCGACCACGGCTACTGCCCGCACGTCATCGTGCGGCGCAAGGCGCTTGTGCTGGAGGACGTCTGCGACTACCCGCGCTTCGCCGGGAACCCCGTCGTCGACGAGATCGGTATCCGCTCCTACCTCGGGGCCCCTCTGATAGACCGCACGGGCATGGCTCTCGGCACGGTGTGCGTGGTCGACCAGGAGCCCCGGCCGTGGGGACGGCAGGGGCTGGAGACGATCAAGTCGATGGCAGCGGACCTGGTGGAGCAGATCCACCGGCGGGAGCACCAGGGGCCCTGACTCGGGCAAGGCCCCTGGCGGACCGGGCGCGGACGGGCCCGCCGCGGTCCGCGGTGACGGCTCCGGCTCGGGCTCCGGTTCCGGCTCCCACCGCTCCTCCTGGTCAGCCGGCGGGTTCGGGTTCGAGACGTACGAGTTCGCTCAGCCGCTGGGACCAGGAGCCCTTGGCCGTGCCGAGGGCGAACTCGCCCAGGCGCAGCCGCTGGACGTCGGAGGTGCCGGCCGGAGCGAAGATGTGGTGCGCGTCGCGCAGATAGCGCTCCACGGGCCGGTCGGTGAAGAGCCCGCATGCCGCGTGGATCTCCATGGCGTCGCGTGCGGAGTCCAGCGCGTACTCCACGTTGACCAGCTTGGCGTTCATCAACTCCGCGTCGCAGGGCTGGCCTTGGTCGAGAAGGTGCACGGCGTGGTATGCGGCGAGACGTGCCGTCATCAGCCGCGACTGCATCTGGCCGAGCTTCAGCTTGATGGAACCGAGCTCGCCGAGCGGAGCTCCGTAGCGTTGCCGTTCGGCGCAGAACGCCGACGTCTCGTCGAGAATCGCCTGATGGATGCCGAGCGAGACGGCCGTGAGATTCGCGCGCCCGTACAGGACGCTGGAGGAGTAGGCCACGGCGAGGCCGTCCCCCTCGCCGCCCAGCCGGTTGGCCGCGGGCACCCGGCAGTTGTCGAAGGCCAGCTCGCCGAAGCTGAAGCCGTGGAGCCCCATGGCGGGCCGCTGGCGGCCGAGCGAGAAGCCGGGTGTGTCCGGTTCGACGAGGAAGGCTGTGAGGCCCTTGGAGCCCGGGCCGGTGCGGACCACGACGCCGTGCAGATCCCCGACGTGGGAGTTGCCGACGTAGACCTTGCTGCCGTTGAGGATGTAGTCGTCGCCGTCCCGGACGGCGGAGGATGTCATTCCGAGTACGTGGCCGCCCGACTCGGGTTCTGTCACCGCGATGGTCGGGAGGCAGTCGCCTGAGGCAATTGCCGGTAGCCACGTCTTCTTTTGCTCTTCGTTGCCGAAGTGAATGATCTTTGCGACGCCGAGCTGTGACGCCTGCACCATGGCGCCCATCGCGCCGCTCACCCTGGACAGTTCCTCGATCACCACGGTCTTGCCGAGATGACCGACGCCCATGCCTCCGTATCCGGGTGGCACGGTCGCTCCGATCCACCCCTGACGGGCGATCAGACGGGACAGTCCGACGGATGCCGAGCGGGTGGCTTCCATCTCGGCTATTCGGGGTGTGACCTCGGTCTTCGCGAACTCCCGGACCGCCGCGCGCAATGCCTCGTGGCGTTGGTCCGTGAAGTAGCGTCCCATGACGAGCCCTTCTCCGCGGGTGGCTCCGCTTCCGGTTGGGCGGAGGTCGTGCATCGGCAGCTGACCCGCCCCTGGCATAGGCCGACCGCATTATCCTCCACTGTTGCAGCGCCAGTTCAAGATCGCCCAGCCTATTTGGCCGAAAGCCTCCCTCTTGCAATCTCAACTGGCCTGTGCGGAGGGGTGTATGACGCCGGCGGCGAGCCGGCGCATGCGGGGACACCCCACCAGCACTACCCACTGGCATAGCACCGTTACCGCTTGCGGTCAGCAATTCCCGGCGATTGGCGGCAAGTCGACACCGGGGGAACCAAAACGGATTCGTGACGATGCGCTGCCGCTCGTCGACGTGTGTACCGGTATGGGCAGGGCTGATGGCGCTGTGCGGAGGCTCGGGACTCCGGCACGGACTCCACACCGACCGGCGCGCGCGGCGCACGTGCGACCCCAGGACGACAGCGAGCGCCGTTCAGGGGCCGGGAAGTACGCTCCCACCGCTGCACGGTGGCCTGAACTTTGCGATGACTACGGTTCGTACGCCGTGGATGAGACAGCCCGGCCGGCACACGCTGTACGCGCTCTCACCCCGGGGCGGTGACCTTCACGCCGAACGCGCCCGGCCAGTACGGTGACTCTCTGCGAGGAGCGAACAGGCCATGCGAGGAGGCGGACACGTGAGCGGCGTACGGCAGGACCACACGACGGCAGCCGACGGCACCCGGATCGCCACCTACACATGGCACCCCGACGACGCGGAGGGCGCGGGCCGTATGCCGCGCGCCCTGGTCCAGATCGCCCACGGCGCCGCCGAACACGCCCAGCGCTACGACCGGTTCGCCCGCTTCCTCGGCCGCTACGGCTACACCGTCGTCGCCTCCGACCACCGCGGCCACGGTGCCACCGCCGAGCACACGGGCGGCTACGGCGTGGTCGGCGAGAGCGGCTGGCGCGCCACAGTCGACGACCTGAAGACCGTAGGCGACCGCGTACGGGCCGAACTCCCCGAGGCCACGCCGTTCGTCTTCTTCGGGCACAGCATGGGCTCACAGCTCGCCCGCGACTACGTACAGGAGTACGGCGAGGGGGTGGCCGGGCTCATTCTCTCCGGCACCTTCCGCTCCCTGCCCGGCTGCGAGACGGAGACGGCCGTCCGGCAGCTGGAGGGCGAGATCGACAAGGGCGGCCGGGAGGCCGTCTCGGACTTCGTGCCCGATCTGTTCAGCTCGTTCAACGACCCCTACAGCCACCGCACCGGCTTCGAATGGCTCTCCCGCGACGAGGACGAAGTCGACGTCTATGCCGGCGACGAGCGCTGCGGCTTCGCCTTCAGCGCGGGGCTCTCCCTGGACTGGGTGACCGGCAGCCGCAAGATCAACGATCCCGCGCAGCTCGGACGTATCCCGCGCGACCTGCCGGTGCACATCGCCGTCGGCGACCAGGACCCCTGCAACCAGGGCATGACGCTCGTCTACGAACTCCTGGAGGACTTCCGTTACTTGGGGATGCGCGAGCTGGACTGGCGGGCGTACGCGGACGCGCGCCACGAGATCCTCAACGAGACGAATCGCGACGAGGTCCACACCGATCTGCTGCAATGGCTCAACGCGCACGTGTGAGGCGTGCCGAGCGTGCGCGCGGGAGCGGAGAGGGAGCAGGGGAGATGACGGACGGGGAGAGCGGCAGAGCCGGGGCGGTAACCGCCGCCGACGTCCGCGAGGTGGCCCTGTCGATGCCCGGTACGACGGAGAAACTCGCCTGGGGACAGCCGACGTTCCGCGTCGACGGCAAGATCTTCGCCTCGCTCGGCGACGACGACACCACCATCGGCGTGAAGTGCCCGAGGGAGGAACGGGCCGAACTGATCGCCGCCGAGGCCGGGAAGTTCTTCATCAAGCCCGGTCACGACGACAACTACGACTTTCTGCGGGTACGCCTGGCGGCACTCGACGACGTCGGCGAACTGCGGGCGATCCTGCTCGACTCCTGGCGGCAGGCGGCTCCCAAGCGGCTCGGCGGCTGAGAGAGAAGCGTTAGCCCGGCGGCTGGGCGGGCGGACCGCGCGCACCCTGGTTCCAGGGGCCAGCTCAGGCCAGATCGCGGGCGGTCAGGCCGGGTTGGGTCAGGTCGGGCGCGGCCAAGTCGGGTTGGGCCAAGTCGGGTTGGGCCAGGTCAGGGAATGACGGCGAAGCCCTGCTGGAAGCTGGACGCCGGACCGGGACGTGCGTAGTACCAGCCCTGCGCGGTGTCGCAGCCGAGGTCCCGCAGCTTCGACGCCTGGTGCTCAGTCTCCACGCCCTCCACGGTCACGGCGAGCCCGAGCGCGTGAGCGAGCGTCACGATGCCCTCGACGAAGGTGACGTCGGCCGGGTCCGCCGGGTGCTGCTGAAGCCCCTGGGTGAAGGAGCGGTCCAGTTTCAGTGTGGTGGCCGGCAGCCGGCGGAGATTGGCGAGGTTGGAGTAGCCGGTGCCGAAGTCGTCCAGCGCGATCTCGACGCCCAGCTCCGCGAGTTGGCGCAGCGGCTTCAGCTCGTCCTCGTCGGCGCCGATCAGCGCGCTCTCCGTCACCTCCAGGCAGAGCGAGGAGGGCGCCATGCCGGCCGCCTCCAGAACGGCCACCGTGTCCGGCACCAGATCGGGGTGGTGGAGCTGGCGCGGGGACAGGTTCACATTCACCCGCAGCGGCCTGCAGCCGTCGTCCGCTGTGCCGTTGCCCGCGCTCTTGCTCTTGCCCTTGCCCTTCCCTTTGCCTCCGCCGTTCTTCGAGGTGGCGCTGCGCTCCTCGTGCCAGGCGCACGCCTGCCGTACCGCCTGCTCCATCACCCAGCGTCCCAACGGGACGATGAGACCGGTGTGTTCGGCCAGCGGGATGAAGCGGTCCGGGCCGAGCAGGCCGTGCACGGGGTGCTTCCAGCGCACCAGGGCCTCGGCGCCGTCCACGTGACCGTCGCTCATGCGGATCAGGGGCTGGTACTCCAGGAAGAACTCGTCCCGCTCCAGCGCCGCCGGCAGCCGGTTGGTCAGGCTGTGCCGGTCTATGGCACGCGCGTCCGAGTCCGGGTCGGCCAGCTCGTACCGGTTGCCGCCGGCGTCCTTGGCCCGGTACATGGTGATGTCGGCGCTGCGCATGACCTCTTCGGGGCGCAACTCGCCGCTCGGGCCCTCGACGATGCCGATGCTCGCCCGTACGGACAGCTCACGCCCGTCGATGCCGATGGGCGTCGCCAGGGCCGCCAGCACCTGGCGGGCGAGTTCGGTGACGTCCTCCGGGCCGGACGGGTCGGTGACCAGGGCCGCGAACTCGTCGCCGCCGATACGGGCCACGAGGTGACCGGAGCCGGCGGTGCAGGACTGGAGGCGTTCGGCGACGGAGATCAGCAACTGGTCGCCGACGGCGTGCCCCAGGCTGTCGTTGACCGCCTTGAAGCCGTCGATGTCTAGATAGCACAGCCCGAACCGCTTCACGTCGCCGCTGGCCGACAGCAGCCGGTCGAGCCGCTCCGCGAACAGGGTGCGGTTGGGCAGCCCCGTCAGCTCGTCGTGCGTCGCCTCGTAGCGCAGGCGCAGATGCAGCAAACGGCGCTCGGTGATGTCCTCGAGCAGCGCGAGCTGGTAGCGCGGTTCGCCGTCGGCGTCGCGAAGGAGCGAGACGGTCAGGTTGGTCCACAGCACCGTGCCGTCGGGGCGCTGGTACGGCTTCTCCACGCGGAAGTGGTCGCGCTCGCCGCGCACCAACTGGCGGTGCATGCGCCACACTTGAGGAGCGTCGTCCGGGTGCACCCACTCGTTTACGTTCCGCCGGCGCATCTCCTCCTCGGAGCGGCCGAACATCCGGGCGAGCGCCTCGTTGGCGTCCCGGATGCGGCCGTCCATGTCGGCGATGGAGATACCGATGGTGGCGCTGTTGAAGACGGCTCGGAAGCGGGTCTCGCTGGCGTGCAGGGCCTCCTCCACGGCCGTCTGCGCGGCGAGAGCCGCCCGGGAGAGGGATTCCTGCTCGCTGAGGGTGCGGTCGCGCAGCGCCTGCGTGAAGCCCGCGGCGATGGAGTGCTGGAGGCGGGAGCAGCGGGCGCGGGCCTCGTCGACGTCGAGTGTGGTGCTCTCCGGGTCGCGTCCGTAGAGCACCAGATAGGAGTCGATGACGCCGAGCAGATGCGGCAGCGCGTCCGGGCTGGTGCAGTGGGCGTCCACGAGAGCCGAACCGACCTCACGGCCCACCGCGGGCGAGAAGGGGTGGGCGTGGAGCGCGTCGCAGAGCCGCACGGCCAACGGGTAGAGGTAGTCCTCCAGTTCGGCCCGCGTCATCGAGGTCTGCGTCGCCGGGTAGACGGCGCGGCTCCAGATGGTCGCGAAGCGCCGTAGTCCGTCCTTCTCGAGCCCTTCGGGCTCGTGCGGCCCGGAACTCACCCGACGCTTCCCGCCTTGCGGCCCACTCCCGCGTAGCCGCTCAGGAGGAGGGGGTCTTCTGTCTCGGGCATGTCCTCGGGGCGCCAGCGGGGCAGCGGAACCACTCCAGGTTCGACGATGTCGAAGCCGTCGAAGAACTGCTTGATCTCCGAGCGGCTGCGCGTGATCAACGGTGAACTCGTCTGTCTGTAGACGTCGCGGACGCCGGAGCCGACGCTGCGCATGGGGCCCTCGTCGGCCGAACTGTGCGACACCACAAGGAGACTGCCCGGTGCGAGCTCGTCACTGATCTCTCTGACGGTCTTCCAGGGATCGTCCTTGTCCTCGACGAAGTGCAGCAGCGCCACGAGCAGCAGGGCGACGGGCCGCTCGAAGTCGAGGAGCCGTTCGACTTCGGCGCTGTAGAGGATGTCCTGCGGGGAGCGGAAGTCCGCCGAGACGACGTCCGCGCCGACGTTGCCCTCGAGTACGGCGCGGCTGTGGGCGACGGCCACGGGGTCGTTGTCGACGTAGATCACGCGGGCCGAGGCGTCGGCGGATTGGGCGACTTCGTGGACGTTGCCGAAGGTGGGGATGCCCGAGCCGATGTCGAGGAACTGGGTGACGCCTTCGCCCGTCGCATAGCGGATTGCGCGGCGCATGAAGGCACGATTCGCCTGGATGATTTTCGGCAACCCCGGCCAGGCTTCGATGGCGCGCTTTCCGGCCTCGCGGTCCACCTCGAAGTTGTGCGAGCCGCCCAGATAGTAGTCGTACATCCGGGACACGCTCGGCACCGTCAGGTCTATGCCCTGCGGGGCCCAGGCAGGACGCTCCATCTGGGTCTCCAGCTCGTTCAGCTCCACGGCGGCTTGCCGTTGGGTCATGAGGCTACTGACAGGTGCGGGGCAGTTGGAAGGAATCGGTAACTCTACGGCTGGATCTTGTCCGCTGGTGCGGGAGTTTCCGGGGCATAGCACCCTGGCAAGTCACCCCCGGCCGGATGAGGACCCCGAGAACAGGACGAACTGGACGCCCCTGCCCCGGCGTTGGCCACCGATCGTCCGGCGGCGCGGGATGCGACGCGCGGATGCATGGCACCGTAACCCTCTTCGGCGGGTGAGCGCTGGGGAACGGGAGACCTTCGGTGCGAATTCCGTACGAGTCGGCAGGTGCGGCGTGATCCGTGTGTTCCGTGTAATCCCGCGCGAGGGGTGCACAGGGACGCACAGGGTGCGCAGGGGTGCACAGACCGGCCGGGGGCGGCGCCAACCGGGCGTGCTCCGGGGCCAGTTCGGGGTCGCCTGTCCGGAAGCGCCTGCCTGGAGCCCCCTGTCCGGAGTCGTGCAGGCGGCATCCGGTGAACACCCGGACGCGCGGTGGCCGGCGGTTCACCGGGTGCCGCCCCGGGTGGCGCCGTTTCCGCGGCCCCGGCGGTGGCACCCGGAAGCCGTGGCGGCGATCCCGCCGGGGGCCGCCACGGGCGGCGAGAGGGAGGCCGATCATGAACTGCTACGACTGTCTGACGCGGCAGGAGACCAGCGTCGCGGTGGCGGTCTGCAGCCGGTGCGGAGCGGGTCTGTGCCTGGACCATGCGCATGTGGCGCCGCAGACCGTCCACGAGGCCGCAGGTACGGGCAGGTCCACGCACACACCCGACGCACGGCGGCTCACCTGCGGCGTGTGCCACGAGGCCGAGATCTGAGCGGAGCTGCCCGGACCAGGGCACCCGCGCACCCGGGAGCCCTCGTCCGCGGTCCCGGACCGGCGCACAGGCGCACACTGGAAGTGGCAAACCCGACAGCGGGAAGAGGCGAGAGAGATGACGCTTCGCCGTCCCGGACGGCGGGCCGACGCACGGCGTCACGAGCCGCAGGGCGACGAGTCTCAGGGCCACGAGTCTCAGGGCCAGGAGTCGCCGCGCCCTGAACCGCCGCGCCCGGAGCCGCCGCAGCCCTTCGAGCGCTACTGGTCACGTACGGGCACCGAACCCGTCACCGCCCGTAGCGCGATGGGCGTGCGCCTGATACTCGCGGTGCTCTTCACGCCCGTCTTCCTGGCCGGAACCGCGCTGTTCTGGTTCTGGATGACTCAGACGGGCCCTGGTGATGTGCCGGGTGTGGACTCCCTGCGCAGCCTCACCGCGATCTGTGCGGGCCTGTCGCTGTTCGCTCTGACCGACCTGATCGTCGTGCTGCGCCGCAGGCGCAAGCGGCGGCCGACGCCCTCCCGATGAGGCACCGCATGCTGCGCACCGACGTTTTCCGCAGGCCCACACGGGTACCGCCGGGTGGCATGACTGAGGACGAAGGCCACGACCCGGGGGCGGAGCCGGAGGACGAGGGGATCCCCGACCTCCAGGACGACGGTCTGCCGGAGTCGGAGCTTGCCAGCGACCCCCAGCGGGCGTCCGTGCCGGGGGACGAGCCCGTGGCCGTCGAGAGCTACGGCACGACCTTCTCCGAACAGGTCGCAGGCGAGTCCCTGGACGATCACCTCGCCGAGGAGGAACCCGACGTCGGTGACGAGGCCGCGGAGGAGCCCGCCGATGAGCCGGCCGGGCAGTTGAGCGACGATCCGCTGTCGTGGCGGGCCGCCAACCAGGACACCTTCTCCACGGCCTCACCGGCGCAGGGGCTGTCGGGGGAGGAGGCGGCCATGCACGTCGCGGAGGACGACGAGCTCGAACTCGGCCTGGAACTGGAGAACATCGAGGAGGCCGCGGAGGGCACCGACCGGCGTGCCGCCCGTCCGGCCGGACCGCAGCAGGTCGACCTGGACACCGACGAGGACCAGTGACGTGACGGGTTCAGTGACGTGACGGGTTCAGTGACGTGACGGGTTCAGTGACGTGACGGGGTCTGTGACGCGACGGGGTCTGTGACGCGATGAGGAGCGGTGACTCCGGCGGCGGCAGCGGTGCCCGGTCTCCGTCACAGGCGCACGCCGCGCCCCCGGAGATAGCCGAGCGGGTCGATGTCGGTGCCGTACCCGGGGCCCGTACGGATCTCGAAGTGCAGATGCGGGCCCGTGGCGTTGCCCGTCGAGCCGGAGCGGCCCAGGCGCTGGCCGGGCGTGACGTTCTGGCCCGCGCGTACGGAGATCGCCGACAGGTGCCCGTACTGGCTGTACCGGCCGTCACGGTGCCGCAGTACGACCTCGTAGCCGTACGCGTCGGCCCAGCCCGCGGAGACGACCTTAGCGGCTGACACGGCTTTCACGGTGGTGCCCGTGGGGACGGGGAAGTCCACGCCGGTGTGGTGCCCGGACGACCAACTGCTCCCGGCGGCGCGGTACGCGGTGCCGGGACCGACGCCGCTGACCGGGGCCGACGCCGCGGTGGAGGCGGGCTTGCGGGCCGGCGCCGCGGCCTTCTGCTCCTTCTTATGTCCGGTCTTGGCGTCCGGCTTGCGTTCCGTCCTGCGGTCCGCGTGGTGTTCGGCTCCCGCCTTCTTCCGTTCCTCCGCCTTGTCGCCGGACTCCGCACCGGACTTGGGCCCGGACTTCGCTCCGGGCTTCGCTCCGGACTTTGCCCCGGCCCCGGCTCCGTTCCCCGGCTTGCCCGTACGCTGCTCGCCCTCCAGCTCCAGCCGCTGCCCGGGAAGGATGAGATCCGGGTCGCCGCCGACGGTCTTACGGTTGCGCTCGTACAGGCCCGGCCAGCCGCCCTTCACGCCGTGTTCGCCGGCGATGGAGGAGAGGCTGTCACCGCTCACGACCTCATAGGTCGTCGCCTTCTTCGAACGGTCCGCTCTTGCCCTTTCGGCTCTCTCCGCTCTCTCGGCCCGCTCCGCCTGCGCCGCGCGCCGCTCGCGCTCCGCGGTCTCGTTCTCCGCGTTCTGGTTCTCCGCGCGCCGCTCCGTGTCAGCCGCCGCCCGCGCCGCCTTCGGCTGTGCCCCTCCGCGTGGCTGTGCTCCTTCGCGTGACTGCGCTTCTTCGCGTGAAAGGCCGCTCCGCGGGCCGCAGTTCGGCCACGCCTTGGGGCCCTGACCCGCCAGCACCTTCTCCGCCACGGCTATCTGCTGGCCCTTCGTGGCCAGGTCGGCGCGGGCGGCGTAGGCGGTCCCGCCGTACGCCTCCCAGGTGCTCTGTGAGAACTGCAGGCCGCCGAAGTAGCCGTTGCCCGTGTTGATTTCCCAGTTGCCGCTGCTCTCGCACGCGGCGACCTTCTGCCAGGTGTCCGCCGGGGCGGCGTGTACGAACTGCGCCCCGACCAGGGGTAACGCGACGCCCGCACCGCCCGCGGTGACCTTGAGCGACGTACGGGAGAGCGTGCCGGTGCGGTTGCGGCGGTGACGTCCGCGAGCCATGGCGGGACCTCCGGTCAAGTGGGCACCCCGTCAAGGGAGTTACGGAGCGTCAGTGAAGTTACGGAGCGCGCCCACGATACGTTCGGCGCCCAGAAGGTCACAAGGGGTCACGACAAGTCGCACAGAGGCACTTCGTCCGTACCGAGCCGGACATGCCCGGCGCACGAGCGGTCAGGAACCGAAGCCGCGGTCACGCACCAGGCGGTTCACGGCGCGGTCGGCGAAGCCCTCTTCCAGGTAGACCTCGCAGACCAGGGCGCCTGTGCCGGACAGGTCGTGCTCCACCTCGTACAGACTGATCTCGGCTCCGTCGGCCAGCAGGAACGCGTGCTCGTAGACGGTGCACCACACCTGCCACTCGTGCGCCACCACCTGCGGCCTCGGTACGGGCAGGATCTCGTGGCCCTGCGCCGTCTCCAGCAGGCGTGCGACGTGCTCGCCCGGGCGGTCGGCGTTCTCGGCCCGCCGCAGCAGCCGGCGCGCGTGATCGGGGGAGTCGGCCTCGCTGTAGGTGCGGCGGCCGAAGGGATGGTCCGCCGTCAGCAGAAGCTCGAAGGGGACCTCGCGCCCGCCCCGCCGCCTGCCCCGCGGGCCGCGCGCCGCGGCCCGGTGCGCCTGCTGCACACGGTGCTCGGAGCGTACGAGGGCCTCTTCGCTCTCGTACACCTCATGCAGCACGTCGCCGCCGGCAGCGCCGTCGGCGGTGCCGGTGCCGCTGTCGTAGCTCAGCTCCCACAGCGACAGCAGCTCGCCGTCCGGCAGCAGGAAGACGTGACGGTGGCTGCTGCACCGCAGACTCGGAGCCGGTGCCTTGCGCTGCCGCCAGCCGTGCAGCTCGACGTGGCACACCACGGCGTCCGCGACCCGGGCGAGTACGGCGTCGGAGACGTCGAACGGATTCCGGGCCCGCGCCAGCAGTTCACGCACATGCACAGCAGGCGTCGGCACTGCTTCCATGCCCATGACGGAGCCCCTCCCCGGCCTATACCAAATGGCGACCCCCGCAGGCACACACCGTAGTCCTGAGGGCACGCTCGCGGGAGCGGATTCGATGGAATTCCGGTGCCGGAAGCGGAACTTCTGCGGTTCGGTCCTGTGTGATTCGTTTGAAGGCGGGTACCGCGGGCCTGAGAGCTCCTCGGGGTGGAGGGAGGCCGCCACCATGCAGTTCCGCGACCGCCGGGAGGCCGGCAAGGCCCTCGCCGAGAAGCTGACCGGGCAGCAGCGCGACGGACGACTGCCCGATCCCGTAGTCCTCGCTCTGCCGCGCGGCGGTGTGCCCGTCGCCGACGAGATCGCCCGCGTGCTGGGCGCCCCGCTGGACGTCGTCGTCGCCCGCAAGATCGGCGCTCCCTTCCAGCCGGAGCTGGGGGTGGGCGCGGTCGCGGGCGACGCTCCGCCCGTCTACGACCCCGGGCTGCTGCGGCAGTTGGGCCTGAGCGAGCGTGATCTCGCACCGACGGCCGAGCGCGAGCACGCCGAGTTGAAGCGGCGTGAAGAGGCATACAGGCGCGGCCGCGGCCGGCTCGACCTCTCGGGCCGGTCCGCCGTCGTGGTCGACGACGGCGTCGCCACCGGCTCGACCGCGCGTGCCGCGCTGCGCGCCGTACGGGAGGCCGGGCCGCTGCGCACCGTTCTGGCCGCTCCCGTGTGCTCACGGGAGGCGCTGGAGCAGCTGTCCGGGGACGCCGACGAGATCGTCTGCGCGTACGTGCCGCCCGCCTTCGGCGCGGTCGGCTTCTGGTACGAGGACTTCCCGCAGCTGAGCGACGAGGAGGTGCTGGGCATCCTGCACGTCACGAAGTGACGAAGCAGAATCCCGGCACCCCCGGAACGCTCGGGCCGCCCGCCGCCGGTTACGGCCGCAGGACCACCTTCACCGCGCCGTCCGCCTTCTTCTGGAACATCTCGTACGCCTCGGGCGCCTGCGCGAGCGGCAGGTGGTGGGTGGCGAAGTCGTCCACGCCCAGCACGTCCTCGTCCGAGAGCAGCGGCAGGATGTCCGGCACCCAGCGCTTGACGTTGGCCTGCCCCATGCGCAGCTGGATCTGCTTGTCGAAGAGCGTCAGCATCGGGAGCGGGTCGGCGGCGCCTCCGTACACACCGGAGAGCGAGATCGTCCCGCCCCGGCGCACGATGTCGATCGCCTGCTGGAAGGCCGAGAGCCGGTCCACCCCGGCCTTGGCGACGGCCTTCTCCGCCAGCTTCCCCGGCAGCATGCCGCCCACTGTCTGGACGAGCTTGCCCGCGACGTTGCCGTGCGCCTCCATGCCGACGGCGTCGATGACGGCGTCCGTGCCGCGGCCGTACGTCATCTCCCGTACCGCCTCGCCGATGTCGTCGTGCTCGGTGACGTCCAGCACCTCCGCTCCGCGGGCACGCGCCCGCGCGAGCCGCTCGGGCACCAGGTCGATGCCGATGACCTGACGGGCGCCGCGGTGCAGCGCGATGCGGCACGCCATGTCGCCGATCGGGCCGAGCCCGATGACGGCGAGGGTGCCGTCCTTGGGCACGTCCGCGTACTCCACGGCCTGCCAGGCGGTGGGCAGTACGTCGGAGAGGAAGAGGAAGCGGTCGTCCTGCGGTCCCTCGGGGACCTTGACGGGCCCGTACTGGGCCTGCGGAACGCGCAGATACTCGGCCTGCGCGCCGGGGACCGCGCCGTAGAGCTTGGTGTAGCCGAAGAGCGCCGCGCCCATGCCGTGCTCACGCACCTGCGTCGTCTCGCACTGCGTCTGCAGGCCCTGATCGCACATGAAGCAGTTCCCGCAGGAGATCTGGAAGGGAACCACAACGCGGTCGCCGGGCTTCAGGCCCTGCACCTTGGTGCCGACCTCTTCGATGACGCCGATCGGCTCGTGCCCGAGGATGTCCCCGGGTGTCATCAGCGGTGTCAGGACTTCGTAGAGATGCAGGTCGGAGCCGCAGAGTCCGCTCGACGTGACCCGGATGACCGCATCGGTCGGCTCCCGTACGGCGGGGTCGGCCACATCGATGACCTGTACGTCCCGCTTGCCCTGCCAGACGGCTGCCTTCATTCGTCATCACCTCCATGGGAGGCCGCCCGGGTGCCCGTGGCGCCGCCGCCGGACACGTACGCGGGCGGGGAATCGCGCCGTCACGCGTGACCCGCGCGGCGCCGGGAATCACAGCAGGGTCGAACGGCCCGACGGCGACGACTGCGCGACGGGGAGGACTGCCCGACGGCGACGACGGCGACGACGGCGACGCCTGCGATGACAGCAGCCGGGGGAGAGCAGGAACCGGGGGAGCAGGACCGGGGGGCGAGCGAGCAGCACGACCCGGACGAGCCGGATGAGCCGGCGAGCCGCGGACGACCAATGAGGAGCAGCGGTGACCACACTGCCCGTCGGTTACGAGTCCTACTGGATGCTGTCCGCAGCGGCCGCCCCCCATCCGCCCCTTCCGCCGGGGAGCGTGACGGAAGTGGACGCGGCGGTCGTCGGGGGCGGGGTCGCGGGCCTGTCCGTCGCCTGGGAACTGGCGCGGACCGGCCGGAGCGTCGCCGTACTCGAATCGGACCGCATCGCCGCGGGCGTCACCGGACACACCACCGGAAAGGTCTCCGCACTGCACGGTCTGGTCTATTCGTACCTGCGTGAGAAGCGTGGTGCCGCGGACGCACGCCTCTACGCCTCGTCGCAGCAGCAGGCGATCGAGCATCTCGCCGCTGTGGCAGGGGAGTTGGAGATCGACTGCGAGCTGGAGCGGGTTCCCGCCCACACCTTCGTCGAGTCCGGGCACCATGCCGACGAGATACGTGCGGAGGCCGAGGCCGCACGCGAGGCGGGCCTCTCCGCCTCCCTCGTCACGGAGACCGGGCTGCCCTTCCCGGTGTCCGCGGCCGTACGGGTCGAGGACCAGGCCCAGTTCCATCCGCGCAAGTACCTCCTCGCCCTCGCCGAGGACCTGCTGCGCCTCGGCGGCCGCATCCACGAACGCACCCGCGTCACCGGTCTGGACGAGGGCGAGCCGTGCCGCGTCGTCACCGAGAACGGCTCCGAGGTCGTCGCGCGGGATGTCGTGGTGGCCACCCATTACCCCGTCTTCGACCGGGCGTTGATGTTCTCCCGGCTCGAGCCCCGCCGTGAACTCGTCGTCTCGGCGCTGCTGCCAGGCGGACAGGACCCGCAGGGCGCCTACCTCACCCCGGAGCGGGGGACCCGCTCGGTACGCACCGCCCCCTACCCGTTCGGAACAGGGAAGCGGCTGCTGATCGTCACCGGGGAGAAGTTCACGCCCGGGACCGCCGGTCAGGGCTCGGTGAGCGCGGGCTACGAGCGGCTGGCGGCCTGGACGTACGAACGCTTCCCGGACGCGCGGCTCGTGCACCGCTGGGCGACGCAGGACAACGACACCACCGACCGCGTGCCCTACATCGGTGCCTTCCACCCCGCCTCGCAGCACACCTGGGTGGCCACGGGGTTCGGCGGCTGGGGCATGTCCGGCGGTGTGCTCTCCGGGCAACTGCTGACGGCGTACATCACCGGTGAACAGCTGCCCCCCTGGGCGGAGTTGTACGAGCCGCGCCGGCTGAGCCCCCGTGAGGCGCCCGCGATGCTGCGCTTCCAGTCGACGGTCGCGGGCAGGTTCGTCGGCGACCGGCTGCGGTCGTCGTACGCCGACTCCGTGGACGAGATCGCCCCGGGTATGGGCGCGATCGTGCGCGTGCGGGGGCGGCGCTGTGCCGTGCACCGCACGCCGGAGGGCGAGGTGCGCGCGCTCTCACCGCGCTGCACACACCTCGGATGCCTCGTACGGTTCAACGACGCCGAGGGTGCCTGGGAGTGTCCCTGCCACGGCTCGCGCTTCGACACCGAGGGACGTGTCATCCAGGGACCGGCGACGAGACCGCTGGAGCGGCGCGACGACGTGACATGAGCCGAGGGGAGCGGCGGACCCGCGCCGGGACGTATGCGGTCGGACGGGGACGGACGGGCGCTGGCGGGTGCTGCCTGGTGCCGACTGGGGAGGGGCAGACTGGCGTTCATCTGACCGGGTGACCCGGACGGGTGGCCCGACGTATCGCCGGGGTCTGGATACGGGCCGTGCCTAGCATGCGGAATCCCATATTCCGCGGAGGTGCACAGGCTCATGTCCCCCCTCTCCCGCCTCGCCCGGTCCCCGCGCTCGCGCCGCACGCTCGCCCTCTCCTGCGCCGTCTGCGCAGCCCTCACCTGCGGCGCCGGACCTGAGCCAGGGTCCGCCGCCACGAACGCGCCCGCGCCGCCCGGCGGCTTCGACCGCGTACGCGACGCCTTCGACAAGGTCCCCGCAGCCGGCCGTCCCGCACGCGGCCCCGGCACCAACATCCTCATCGCCGGCCTCGACCGGCGGGAGGGCCTCTCCCAGAAGACGAAGAACAGGCTGCACGTGAACGGCGAGCAGTGCGACTGCACCGACGTGCTGATGCTGCTCCACATCTCCGCCGACCGGGACCGCGTGAGCGTGGTGGGCATCCCCCGCGACTCCTACGTGCGCTTCGCCGAACACCGTGACCACGGCAAGGGATTCGGCAAGATCACAAAGCGCTCCACCCGCCATCTCGGCAAGATCAACAGTACGTACGCACACGGCGGCCCCGCCCTCACTGTCCGCACCGTCGAGCAGGCCACAGGGGTGCGCGTCGACCACTACGCCGAGACCGACTTCCCCGGCTTCGAGAAGACCGTGAACCGGCTCAAGGGTGCGGAGGTGTGCACCCGCAAGCCGCTCCAGGACAAGAACAGCGGCCTGAAGCTGGACAAGGGCACGCACGTCCTGAACGGGAACGACACGCTGCGGTTCGTACGTGCCCGGCACGTCGACCCGCCCGGCGACCTCGGCCGGATGCGCCGGCAGCAGCATGTGCTCGGCGAGCTGCTGCGGACGCTGACCGGCGAGCGCATGTCGGGGAACCCGCTCGAAGTGGTGCGCGCCGCCGCCGCGTTGAGCGATTCGGTCCGCCGGGACAAGGGCTTCACGACGGCACGGCTGGCACGGCTGGTCCGTGATCTGCGTGGACTGACGCCGGAGCAGACCGAGTTCGCGACCGTGCCGATCCTCGAGTTCGACCACCGCGCGCCCGTGTGGGGCTCGACCCTCAGATGGGACGGCCCGCGCGCACGCGCGCTCTTCGCCGATCTGCGCGCCGACCGGCCCGTCACCGGCAACCCGGCGACGGGACCCGCGCCGGGCGCCACTCCCGTCCCGTACCGGCCCGAGGACGTCAGCGTCCGGGTGCAGGGGAGCGGCGAGACCGCCGCGCGCATCGCGCAGGACCTGCGGGACGACGGCTTCAAGGTCCTGGACGCACAGCGCGGCGCCGCCGCCGGGCCGCGGGGCGGACGTACGGAGATCACCTACGACGAGCACTGGCAGCGCAAGGCGAGCACCGTCTCGGCGGCGATGCCCGGCGCCGTGCTGCGCCCCAAGAAGGTGGCGGGCAGCAAGCATTCGCAGGTCTTCACCGTGCGGCCCGGCACGGAGGGCACCGACGTGGCGGACGTCGTCTACGACCGCAGCAGCGTGGAGGGCGCCCCGGTACGGGGTGACGACCTCGACTGCGACGGCCGGACTCCGCACAACAGGAGCTGAACCGAAGGCAGTTGCGCTCTCCTGCCGGCGGCGCGGGCCCGGCGAGTCCGGGCCCGCGCCGTGGTACGGGAGCCGGGGCGCCGGAGTCCTAGGGCGTGTCCGCAAAGTCCCTCCCCCAGACTCCGTCTGGGTGGGGGTCCCCCCAGCGCAGCGTGGGGGAGTGCCCCCAGGACCGCGGGGCCTGGCACGCGCCCTCTCCCCCACTTCGTGGGAGGTGCCCCCAGCGTTGTCGGTCGTCGGCGCAGCCCTCCCCCTGGGCCTGGGCGGCCCGGGTGGTACCCCCAGCGCTCTCGCCCCCTGGGCCTGCCGGCCCGGGTGGTACCCCCACCCTCCGCCTTGCCATCGCACGCACCAGACCCCGCGACCCCCGCCCTACTGGGGGCACCTCCCGGGCCGAAGGCCCAGGGGGAGGACGACGCTACTTTGCCGACACGCCCTAGAAGCAGTCGGGGTCCGCGTCGAGGGTCGTCGTGTCGAGCGAGTCCAGCAGGTCGAACTGGGGCCCCGTACGGGGCAGTTCGTGACGGAAGAAGTAGCGGGCCGCCTGCCGTTTGCCCTGGTGGAAGCTGTCGTCGTGCCCGGCCGTGGCCAGGAACTGGCCGAGCCATATCCACGCGACGACCGTGTGCCCGACGGCCTCCAGATACACCGACGCGTTCGCCAGCGCCACCGAAGGATCGCCCGTGCCCCACAACCGCGAGGTGACCTTCGCGACGCGTTCCCACGACTCCTGCAGGGCGGCGCCGAGTTCGGCGGACTCGCCACCTGTCGCGAGCGCGCGCTCGGCCGTCTTGCCGATGGTCTCGCCCAGCGCCACGAGACCGGCTCCTCCGTCCATGACGGCCTTGCGGCCGAGCAGGTCGAGCGCCTGGATGCCGTGCGTGCCCTCGTGGATGGGGTTGAGCCGGTTGTCGCGGTAGTGCTGCTCGACGTCGTACTCACGGGTGTAGCCGTAGCCGCCGTGCACCTGGATGGCCAGGCTGTTGGCCTCCAGACACCACTGCGAGGGCCAGCTCTTCGCGATCGGGGTGAGCACGTCCAGCAGCATGCGGGCGTGTGACCGCTCCTCCTCGCGCTCGGCGGTCTGCTGTTCGTCGACGAGCCGCGAGCAGTACAGCAGCAGGGCCAGTGCGCCCTCGACGTACGACTTCTGCGCCAGCAACATCCGCCGCACGTCGGCGTGTTCGATGATCGGGACCTGCGGTGCGGTCGCGTCCTTGGCCGCGACGGGCCGGCCCTGCGGGCGTTCGCGCGCGTAGGCGAGGGACTTCAGATAGCCGGTGTAGCCAAGCGCCATCGCTCCCGCGCCGACGCCGATGCGCGCGCCGTTCATCATGTGGAACATGTACGAGAGGCCGCAGTGAGGTATGCCCACGATCTGCGCGGCCGCGCCCGGCTTCCCGTCCGGAGTGTGTGCGCCCTCACCGAAGTTGAGCAGCGTGTTGGTCGTACCGCGGTAGCCCATCTTGTGGTTGAGCCCGGCCGTCACGACGTCGTTGCGCTCGCCGACGCTCCCGTCGTCCCCGACCAGGTACTTGGGCACGACGAACAGGGAGAGCCCCTTGACGCCGGGAGGCGCTCCGGGGATGCGGGCCAGGACGAGGTGGACGATGTTCTCCGCAAGCTCGTGGTCGCCCGCAGAGATCCACATCTTGCTGCCGAAGAGCCGGTAGGTGCCGTCCGGCTGGGGTTCGGCGCGGGTGGTCACATCCGCCAGCGAGGACCCGGCGTGCGGCTCCGACAGGCACATGGTGCCGAAGAACCGGCCCGCGAGCATGGGCCGTACGTACGTGTCGATCTGCTGCTGCGAGCCGTGCTCGCACAGGAGCCTGGCGTTGCCGAGGGTGAGGAAGACGTACGCGGAGGTGCCGACGTTGGCGGCCTGGAACCAGCTGAAGCACGCGGTCGTCAGCAGCTGGGGCAGCTGCATGCCGCCCAGCTCCTCGTCCATGGGGGCGGCGAGCAGGTCGGCACCGGTGAAGGCGTCCAGCGCCTGCTTCGCCTCGGGCACGGTGTGCACGCGCTCCCCGTCGAAGTGCGGCTCCTGCTGGTCGTTCTTCTTGTTGTGCGGTGCGAAGTGCCGCGTGGCGATCTGCTCGCTGAGGTCGAGCACGGCGTCGAAGGTCTCGCGGGAGTGCTCCGCGAAGCGCGGGCGCCGGGTCAGCTCCTCCGCGTCGAGCCACTCGTGGAGCAGGAAGTCGAGATCCCGGCGGGAGAGCAGGAGCGACGATGTGGCCATGTGGCGTGATCCGATCACGGTCGGCGGCGTACGGGCGCGTACCTAAGCGCCCGCTTATCCTGCGTCCGTCCGCCGTCCCCTGTCAACGGCACCTGCCCCGGGCTCAGGGCTTGCGGGCCACTCCCGCGTAGCTGGGGACGTCCGCACCGGTCAGACGCGCGGGGGTGTCGGGGTCCGGGTGCCAGCGGTGGGGGAGCACGAGACCGGGGTCGGCCATCTCCAGGCCCTCGAAGAAGCGGGCCACCTCCCGGCGCGTACGGGGCCGCAGCGGGGAGCCGCCCTTCTCGTACGTCTCCAGCACCTCCCCGGCCCGCTCCGCCTGCGCGGCGTCCAGGAAGTCGGCCGTGGTGTGCGTGAGGACGAGATGACTGCGCGCGGGAAGCGCGCCGAGCAGCGTACGGACGATGTCGTACGGATGCTGCTCGTCCCCCACGAAGTGCATGACGGCGCCCAGGGAGAGGGCCACGGGGCGGCCGAGGTCGATCGTGTCGCTCAGCCCGGGCGCGTCCAGGATGCTCTCCGGATCGGTCACGTCCGCGTGCACATACGCGGTGTGCCCCTCGGCGTCGCCGCCCAGCATCGCGTCGGCGTGCCGCAGGACGAGCGGGTCGTTGTCGCTGTAGACGACCTTCGCCTCGGGCGAGACCTCCTGGGCGACCTGGTGGAGACAGGGCTCGGTCGGAATGCCGGACCCTATGTCCAGGAACTGCCGGACGCCGCGCTCCGCCGCCAGCCAGCGGGTCGCCCTGACCATGAAGTCCCGGTTGGCGCGTGCCGCCGTCCGCACGGCGGGCTGGGCCGTCGCCACCGCCTCCGCCGCTCGCACGTCGGCTTCGGAGTGATCACGGCCGCCCAGGTAGTAGTCGTACATGCGGGCCGGGTGCGCCCTGCCTGCCTCGGCCGCCTCCGTCGCGGACGCCGCCTCCGCCGGTGCCGTTTCCGCCGCACGGGCTCTGCCCCCGCGGCTCCCGCTGCCGCCGCCGCGGGCCGTGCCTGCCGGCCACGCCTGCCCCGTACGTCCTGTCCAACGCGTCGTTCCGGTCACTCCAGTCAACGGTGTCTCCGTTTCCGTCCTGGGCGGTCGTGTTCATCCGTGGGTGAGCAGGAAGTCGGCTTCTCCGCGTTTGGCGCCGCGTATGAAGATGTCGATCTCAGCGGGGTCGTATATCAGGGCGGGCCCGTCCGGGTCGTTGGACTGCCGCAGTGCGACACGGCCGTCCGTGAGTTGCATGACCTCCAGGCAGTTGCCGCCGTTCGGGCCGCTCCACGGCTTGTGCCAGCCCTCGGCGCCGAGTTCGCGGGAGGGCATGCCGTTGTAGATGTGCTGTGTCGTGTCGAGGCCCATGCAGTCAGAACTCCTTGCGGATCTCACCGAGGAGAGCCTCGGTGCGTTGTGCGGGTGCGGCCTGCGCACCAATGCGGTCCAGTGCCTCCAGGAAGACGGCGGTGTCGCGGCGTTCGTCGTGGTAGACGGCGCCGCTGAGGCTCTCGGCGTAGACGATGTCGGGCAGCTCCGGGATCTCGAACCGGAAGAGCTGGAACGGCCCGAACATGGCGGGATGCGGGCCGGAGGCGTAGGGGATGATCTGCACGGTCACATGCGGCAGGGCCGCGGCCTCGACGAGACGGTCCAGCTGGGCGCGCATCACGTGCGGCGCACCGACGTGCCGCCGTACGACCTGCTCCTCCAGCAGCACCCACAGCCGCGGAGCGTCCTTCCGGCGCAGCAGCTCCTGACGCTCCATGCGCAGGGCGACGCGGCGGCCGAGCTCCTCGTCGCTCGCGTTGGGGAATCCGGTGCGCAGCAGCGCACGCGCGTACTCCTCGGTCTGGAGCAGCCCGTGCACGCAGTGCGGCTCATAGGCACGGATGAGGCTCGCCTCGCCCTCCAGGCTGACGTAGAGGCTGAACCAGGACGGCAGTACGTCGCGGAATCCGTGCCACCAGCCGGGCCGGTTGGCTTCGTCCACCAGCTCCAGGAACGCTGTGATCTCGTTCTCCGGGATGGCGTACGTTTTGAGCAGCTTCTCCACATACGGAGGCTTCAGTCCGACTTCTGCCTTTTCCATGCGCCGGACTGTTGTGGTGTTGACGCTCAGTGCGCCGGCCGCTTCGGCGAACGAGTATCCGGCGGCTTCCCGCAAGTCCCTCAGTCGCAGGCCGAGGACCATCTGGCCCACGGTGGGTGCGGCGCGGCCGTCAGCCAAGACGCCTCCCTTCCACCGGACTTGCTGCGCTAGAAGTGTGCCACGTGATCAGTGCACCGGCCACACTGTTCCTGCGATTCTGCAATTCGCAGACCGCCTCTTGCCAACTGAGACGGGCGCGGAGCATAGTGATGTACGTGATACAGCTCATGACCCGCATCGTGCTGCTTCCGCGCCCTGTCCCTTCGTCCAGCGGGTAGTCGGAAGGCATCTCCCACCGTGGCTCTGTCCCGCCCCGCCATACCGTTCACCCCGTCCGGACCGGTCGGGGCTGCTGTGCGCCATGAGGGATTCGAGCTGCCGGCTCATGCGACGGCCGTGGCCGATGCCCGGGAGAAGGTGCGCGGACAGGTGCGCAACTGGGGCCTTCCGGAGGAGCTGGGCCGCGCGGCGCAGCTGGTCGTCTCGGAGTTCTTCACCAACGCCGTCGTCCACACCGAGAGCTGCCGCGTCCGCTGCAGACTCCAGGTCAGCGGGCAGCGGCTGCGTATAGAGGTGTGGGACGAGGGCGACGAGTGCGGTCAGGTCACGCCCCGCCAGGCCGCGGCGGAGGACGTGAACGGCCGAGGGCTCCAGCTCGTGAGCGCCCTCGCGGAGACATGGGGTGTGCGCTCGGAGGACTCGGACTCCGGGCGCGTCGTATGGGCGGAGCTGACTCTCCCCGGGTTGTGACCGCGGGTCACGCTCGTCACTGGCGTCCCTGGCGCCGCACCAGTCGCATTTCTTGCGAATTTCCTTTCCCTACTGGGCAGTTGAGGTGCTCTGCGCCACATCACCGTGCCATGCTTCGCCGTAACGGATCGTGTACGCAACGGGACGCGTTCACAGCGAGACGGTGAGGCACGCATGGGCGAGGACGAAGTCGCGGTGGCTGGGGGAGTGGACGTCAACACCCCCAGTGTTGCGCGGATGTACGACTACTACCTGGGCGGGAAGGACAACTACGAGGTCGACCGCCGGGCCGTCGAGGAACTCGACAAGGTCGTGCCGAGCACCCGGCCGCTGGCCGTCAACAACCGCCGCTTCCTGCAGCGCGCCGTCCGCGTCCTCGCCGAGGACTACGGCGTGCGGCAGTTCCTCGACCACGGTTCAGGGCTGCCCACCCAGGACAACGTGCACCAGGTCGCCCAGCGGGTCGACCAGCAGGCAAGGGTCGTCTACGTCGACAACGACCCCATCGTGCTTGCGCACGGACGGGCGCTGCTGGAGGAGAACACCAACACGGCGGTCATACAGGCGGATCTGCGGGACACCGAGGAGATCTTCGCGGCCCCCGACGTGCGCCGGCTGATAGATCTCTCGCAGCCCGTCGGTGCGCTCTTCGTCTCCGTGATGCACTGCATCCCCGACTCCTCCGACCCGGCGGGCGTGCTGCGCGGGATCATCGAACGCCTGCCCTCCGGCAGCTTCCTGGTGATCAATCAGCTGGTGAGTGAGGACAAGGCCACGCGGGACTTCGTCACGGACTTCATGGCGAAGGCCACCGGCGACCGGTGGGGCAGGGTGCGTCAGGCACACGAGGTCGAGCGTTACTTCGACGGTCTGGAGGTCCTGGAGCCGGGCCTCGGGGAGATCAACGACTGGCGGCCGGACTCCGACCTCGGACCGAAGCAACTGACCGACGAGTGGTACGAGTTCGGCGGCGTGGCCCGCAAGCCCTGACGACAGGAGCGGCGTGGCGGACCGGGGCTCTGTTCCGCGCCACCACGCCGCCCCCCGGCAGTGCCGGACGGGACGGCGCCGGCCCTGGCTCCTGAGGTTTGCCTGACCCCTAGCCGGCCTGGCCCTCGAACCGGCTGAGCAGGCGCTCCAGGAACTCGACTGTCATGGAAGGCGGTTCGGCGGTGGCGCACAGGCGGTCCATCACCACCATGTAGTTCTCCACCTCTTCGCGTTTCTCCAAGTACAGCGAGGAGGTGAGCTGTTCGAGATAGACGATGTCGGGCAGGTCCGGCTCCAGGAAGCGGAGTATCGTCACCGGTCCGCCGGCCGCCGCGAGGCCGCCGATCGCGAACGGGGCGATCTGCACTGTGATGTTGGGCTGTTCCGTCGCCCACAGCAGCCGCTTGATCTGCTCGTGCATCACGGCGCCCCCACCGAGCGGACGCTGCAGCGCCGCCTCGTCGACGACGACCCACAGCTTCGGGCTGTGCGGCCGGGTGAGGATGGCCTGCCGGTCCTGGCGGAGCTCGACACGGCGCTCGATCTCTTCCGTCGACGCCCGCGGATGGCCCAGTCTCATCACCGCGCGGGCATAGTCCGGCGTCTGCAACAGGCCCGGGACGAACTGCACTTCGTACATGCGGATCACGGAAGCCGCTTCCTCCAGGCCGATCAGCCTGTCGAACCACGGCGACATGACATCGCTGTACTTCTGCCACCAGCCAGGCGTGTTGGCGTGGCGGGCCAGCACCAGATATTCCTCGCGCTCTTCCGCGTCCGTGACGCCGTAGAGCCCGAGCAGGTCGGCGACGTCCCGCTCCTTGCAGCCCACGCGGCCCAGTTCGAGACGGCTGATCTTGGCGTGCGATCCGCGGATCGCGTCGCCGGCGGCCTCACGGGTGATGCCGCACTCCTCGCGGAGCCTCCGCAGCGCGGTCCCGAGCACGATGCGCAGAATCGTCGGCCCACCGCGCGGGTGGTCGAGGATTCGCCTGACCGACGAATCGCCTTCCTGCTGTGCTGACATCAGGTCTTCCCTGCTCCCGTGAGTTACGAGTCGAGCGCTCAGTGTCCCACTAGGCGAACGGCCCGTACAGTCATGCTGGTTGCACATACCCCGGCCATGTGCCGGTGCCATGGCGGCCCCGTACACGGCCGGGGTCGTGAAACCCCCCGCTGTGCGCTTGCCTCAGTGCCGGTTCAGCCTTCCGCGGTCAGCAGGTCGTCGAAGTCGCCGTCCTTGGCGCCCTGTACGAACGCCGCCATCTCCGCCGGGGTGTAGATCAGTGCTGGGCCCGAGGGATGGCGCGAGTTGCGCACAGCGACATGACCGCCGGGCAGGCCGGCCAGTTCCACACAGTTGCCGTTCGGGTTGCTGCGCGAGCTCTTCCGCCACACGGCGTTCTCTATCCGGGTCGCCTCTGTGCCGTTCTCGATCTGCATCAATGCGTCTCCGTCACTTCCATCTGACAGGCGTACTGGGGGTGTTGGCTCAGTACTGTCTCACAGCGGAGCGTTCTTGCATCTGTAATTGCAGATGTACTTGCAGCAGTGAGTATGTGCATGGAGAATGGCGGGCGCAGCGGTACTTGAGCGGTGAACATGCCCTGGTGGCACCGCAGTTCGGCTCATCTGTCCCTCACCCTGGAGTCCTGGTGACCTCATTCGGATTCGAACGTCCCGCCACGGCCGGGCCGGTGGACGCACACCAGGCCGCCATCGCGGAACTCGAACACTGCGACTGGGACGACCCGTTGACGCGCCTCCTGCTGCTGCTGGAGATCGCCGACCGTCCCGCCTGGCTGCAGGAGGTCGCCCGCACCGCACAGCGCGACGGCTCCGGCAGGTCCTCGGACCGCTGACCGCGCCGGCTCGGGAGGCAGCCCCTGCCCGGGCCCGGAGCAGAGGCTCCTGCTCCGCTCTCCCCACCACGCGTCAGTCCACTCGGCGTCACCCTGGCGCGCCCGGCACCACTTCGCTCACCGCTTCAGTTGCTGCGCGCCGCCTTCTCCCGGCCTTCGCCCGAATCCCGCACACTGGGACACACGGACGAGCCGACGCGAGGAGAGCCCCCAGATGAATGACCGCTCCGCAGCCCCTGCCGCCGAAGGCCGCGTGGTCGTCGGCGTGGACGGATCAGAACCTTCCCTGCGCGCCCTCGACATGGCCGCCGAGGAGGCCGGCCGGCGCGGTGCCACCCTCGAAATGGTGTATTCGGCCGGATGGCCCCGCCGCTCGCGTGTCCCCGTGACGGAGGCCGACACCGAACGCATGCGTACCGCCGCGGCAGAGGTCCTGGACGAGGCGGGGCAGCGCGCCCACGAGCACGTGCCAGGACTGCACGTGGTGGCGCAGGTCCACACCGAGGCCCTCGCGGCCGACGTCCTCGTCAAGGCCTCCCGCAGCGCCGCGCTGACCGTGGTCGGCACCCGCGGGCACGGCGGATTCGCCGGGCTGCTCGTCGGCTCCGTCAGCCTCCGTGTCGCCACCCACTGCGAGGGCCCGCTGCTGGTCGTGGGCGACAGCAGGGACCGGGGCGGCCCCGAGCGCGAATCCGTCCTGGTGGGCATGCACACCGACGCGGACGTACCGGCGCTGCGCTTCGGCTTCGAGGAGGCGGCCCGCCGCGGCTCGTCCCTGCGCGTGCTCCACGCCTGGAGCCAGCCACGCATGCCCGGCGTTCTCCAACTGCCGCCCAACGAGGCCCGGAAGGCCCGCTCCGCGGCGTCGGATCTGCTTCGCGAGACGGTCGGTCCCATCAGCAAGGACCACCCCGGCGTCGAGGTCAGCTCCGAGGAGAAGAGCGGCAGTCCCGCCGCCACACTCATCGAGGCGAGCCGGGCCGCCGACATCCTCGCGATCGCGGTGCACCGCCGCGCGCCCCGCCGTCTCGGCCTGCAGCTCGGTCCCGTCGCGCACGCGGTGCTGCACCACGCGCACTGCCCGGTCGTGCTGCTGCCCACCCAGGTGAGCTGACAGTCGGGTGAGCTGAGGCGCATCGCAACACGGTGTGCGTACTCCACCGGCCTTCTGCGCCGTTTACGCCGGGCGTCTGCGCGCACCCGCAGCACACCCCAGCACCCAGCACGTGGAGGCCGACATGACAGCCGACGAGTACGACGTCATCGTGGTCGGAGCCGGCCCCGTCGGGGAGAACGTCGCGGAGCGCGCACACGCCACGGGGCTCAGTGCGGTCGTCGTCGAGAGCGAACTGGTCGGCGGCGAATGCTCGTACTGGGCGTGCATGCCCAGCAAGGCGCTGCTGCGCCCCCTCGCGGCACTCGCCGACGCCCGCCGTGTCGCCGGCGCCGCGCAGGCCGTCGACGGCGGACTCGACGCCGAAGCGGTCCTGGCGCGGCGCACCTCCTTCACCTCGGACTGGCAGGACGGGAGCCAGGCCGACTGGCTGGACTCGGTCGCGGTGGACCTCGTACGAGGGCACGGCCGTCTCGACGGCGAGCGCCGCGTGACGGTCGAGACCCCGGACGGCTCGGAGCGGACGCTCACCGCCCGCCACGCCGTCGCCGTCTGCACGGGCAGCCGCGCCGCGGTGCCGGACCTGCCCGGCATCGGTCAGGCACGTCCGTGGACCAGCCGGGAGGCGACGTCTTCCAAGGAGGTGCCGCGGCGGCTCGCGGTGGTCGGCGGGGGAGTGGTCGGAGCGGAGATGGCAGCCGCATGGCGTGCGCTGGGTTCCGAGGTGACCATGCTGGTACGCGGAGAGCGGCTGCTGCCCCGCATGGAGCCGTTCGCGGGCGAACTCGTCGCCGAGGGGCTCGCGGAGGCCGGTGCGCAGGTGCGTACGGGCATCTCCGTCGAGAGCCTGGAGCGGCCCTCGCCGGACCGGCCCGTCACGCTCTCGCTCAGCGACGGCGGCCGGCTGGAGGCCGACGAGGTGCTCTTCGCCACCGGCCGGAAGCCGCGCACGGACGACCTGGGCCTGGAGACGGTGGGCTGCGAGCCGGGGAGCTGGCTGACGGTCGACGACAGCCTCCGCGTGGAGCGCGTGCACGGGGGCTGGCTGTACGCGGTGGGCGACGCCAACGGACGCGCCCTCCTCACCCACCAGGGCAAGTACCAGGCGCGCATCGCGGGCAGCGCCATCGGTGCGCGAGCCGCGGGCGTGCCGCTGCTGGAGACCGACCGCTGGGGCGCGCACGCGGCCACCGCCGACCACGACGCCGTGCCGCAGGTCGTATTCACCGATCCCGAGGCCGCCTCGGTCGGGCTGACCGCGGCGGATGCGGAGGACCGCGGACTGCGGGTACGGGTGGTCGACCAGGAAATGGGCGAGGTCGCCGGCGCCGCGCTGTACGCCGACGGCTACCGGGGTCGTGCCCGCATGGTCGTCGACCTCGACCGCGAGGTGGCCGTGGGCGTCACCTTCGTGGGGCCGGGCGTCGCCGAACTGCTGCACTCCGCGAGCATCGCCGTCGCCGGTGAGGTGCCGCTGGAGCGCCTGTGGCACGCCGTCCCCTCGTATCCGACGGTCAGTGAGGTGTGGCTGCGGCTGCTGGAGGGCTACCGGGGGTGAGACGGTGCCCGCGTGAGGGCGGCGCCCGCGCGGGGCGCCTCAGGCCGCCGGCTCCGGACTGCCGGTCGGCCGGGTCGCCAGCCGGCAAGCCCGCCGGCCCGCCGGTCCGGCCCGCCGGCCCGCCGGTCCGGCCCGCCGGCCCGCCGGTCCGGCCCGCCGGTCCGGTCCGCCTGTCCGTCAGACCCTGTCGGACAGGCGCCGGTCCGCGGCCCGTACGGACCGGCCCCGGGCGCTCGAACCCGCCCACGGGTCGGCCTCGCGCAGCCGCCCGGCGATGTTCCGCACCGTCCAGCGGTCGGGCCGCAGCTCCGGATCGTCCAGTTCCGACCAGGCGATCGGCGTGGCCACCGGGGCGCCCGGCCTGGCCCGTACCGCGTAGGGCGCGACGGCCGTCTGCGCGTAGGCGTTGCGCTGGATGTCGAGATAGATGCGGTCGCCACGGTCCGCCTTGCGGGGCTCGTCGGTGAGCCGGCCGGGGTGGCGCCCCACGAGCACCTGGGAGACCCGGCGTGCGAAGGCACGCACCGTGTCGAAGTCCGACTTGCGGTCCAGGGCGGCGATGACGTGGATCCCGCGCGAGCCGGTCGTCATCAGCTGGGTCGGCAGCTCCACCGTCTCCAGCAGCCCGCCCACGCATGACGCCGCCCACCGCACGTCGTCGAAGTCCGCGCTGCCGCTGGGGTCCAGGTCGAAGACGAGCAGGTCCGGGTCGTCGGGCCGGTCCGTCTTCGACAGCCAGCGGTGCGGGGTGACGCACGCCTGCCCGGCGAGATACACCAGCGTGTCGGCGTTGTCGCACACGGCGTGCCGCACCGTGCCGCCCTGTTTGGGCAGTTCGGCGGTACGCACCCAGTCGGGGAAGTAGCCGGGGACGTTCTTCTGCATCAGCGGCTCACCGCCGATGCCGTCCGGATGGCGTTCCATCATCAGCGCACGCCCCCGCAGCCGCGGCACGGCACGGGACGCCACCCGCCGGTAGTACCCGGCGAGTTCGCTCTTGGTGATCCCATCGTCGGGGAAGAGAACCTTCTCCGGTCTGCTGATCCCGATGTCCCTCACACCGCGCCGAGTTGACAGCTCCGAGCTGCGTAAACCGCCCGTCCGCGCACTCTCGTGGCGGTCTTCGGCGCGGCCCCGGTTTCACCCTGGCCGACGCTGCCGTCTTGCGCCGCGCGCGTCCCCGAAGCAGTCTCGGACTCCTCAGGACTTACGCACACGCACCGCTCCGTATCCGACAGGAGGCGCCGGATCCGATGGATGCCGTGCTGAACGAGGACGAAGCAGCCGCATACGTCGGCGGGATCTGTTTCAAGACGGGCCCGCCGCGCAGGGTCGGGGTGGAGCTGGAATGGCTCATCCGGGACCGCTCAGCGCCGTCCCGCGCAGTCCCTCCAGGACGCCTCGAGAAGGCGCTGGCTCCGCTGTGGGCCCGTGGTCTGCCCGGCGGCAGCAGACTCACACGGGAACCCGGCGGACAGCTGGAGGTCTCCTCCCCGCCGGGCGAGACACTCGCAGAGTGCATCGCCACCACGACCGCCGATCTGACCGTACTGCGCAACCGCGTGCGCCGCTCCGGCGCACTGCTCTACGGACGGGGTCTCGACCCGTATCTCAGTCCGCCGCGGGTGCTTGAAGACCCGCGATACCGCGCCATGGAGGCGCACTTCGACCGTTCCGGCCCGTGGGGCCGGATGATGATGAGAGCCACCGCCGCGGTCCAGGTCAGCCTGGACGCCGGTGACGACTCCGAGGGCCCCACCGGCTACCGCCACCGCTGGCGGCTCGCCCACCGGCTCGGCCCCGTACTGGTGGCCGCTTTCGCCAACTCGCCGCTGTGGCGCTCCCGTCCGACGGGCTGGGTCTCCACCCGGCAGAGCGTGTGGGCACGCGCGGACCCCGGACGCACCAGCCCCCCTCGGTCGCACAGCGACCCGCGTGAGAGCTGGGCCCGCTACGCGCTCGATGCCGAACTGCTCTGCCTGCGCCGCGATCCGCCCGCCGAGTGGACGGCACCGCCCCGGCTCTCCTTCCGCGCATGGCTGCGGGGCGCGCACCGCGAACGCCCGCCCACCCGCGACGACCTCGACTACCACCTCGGCACGCTCTTCCCACCGGTGCGTCCGCGTGGCTGGCTGGAGTTGCGGATGATCGACGCGCAGTGCGGTGACGGCTGGATCGCGGCGACCGCGGTCGCCGCGACCCTGCTGGACGACCCGGAGGCCGCGGAGTCCGCCTGGGACGCCACCGAGCCGCTGGAAGGCGACTCGACGGTGTGGCAGCGCGCCGCGCGGGACGGGCCGGCCGATCCGCTGCTGGGTCCGGCGGTGCGCCGTTGTGTCGCCGCCGCCGAGTCCGCGCTGTCGCGCAACGGGCACGGCAGCGCGGTCCACGACTCCGTCGCCGGGTTCGCCGAGCGCTACTCAGAGCGCGGACGCTGCCCCGCCCACGACCAGTTGGACGCGATGCGCGGCTGAGCCCCGCGGCTGATCAGCCGCGCGCACCTTCGCGCCCGTACGTGCACAAAGGACCGTGCACGTAACGACGTTCACGTCACGACGAGCTCGCAAGCACGTGCACGCGAGGACGTGCACACAGGAGAGGAGAGACCCGAGGATGTCCGACCCCGCAGCCGCGCATGCCACCGCCACCCATGCCGTACGCGGCGGCCGTGAGCAGGCCCTCGCCGCGCTGGAGCGCGCGCGGCGGCGCACCGAGGCCCTCACGGACTGCCTGGACGAGGCCGAACTGACCGCACAGCACTCCAAGTTGATGTCACCGCTCGCCTGGGACCTGGCGCACGTGGGAAACCAGGAGGACCTCTGGCTGCTGCGCGAGGCGGGCGGCACGAGCGGGGTGCGTCCCGACCTGGACGCCGTCTACGACGCGTTCCGCACCCCGCGCGCCGACCGGCCCGCCCTGCCGATGCTCTCGCCCGGCGAGGCCCGCGCGTACATCGCCGAGGTGCGTGCCCGCGCGCTGGACGTGCTCGCGTCGCCCCCGCCCGAGGGCGTCGACGGCGCGCTCTTCGAGGGCGACTTCGTCTTCGGCATGGTCGCCCAGCACGAGCAGCAGCACGACGAGACGATGCTCGCCACACACCAGTTGCGCCGCGGCCCCGCGGTGCTCGACGCTCCCGACCCGCCGGCGCCCACCTCACGGGCCAGGGACGAGAGGCACGGCGAAGTGCACGTCCCGGCGGGGCCGTTCACCATGGGAACCTCCACCGAGCCCTGGGCACTGGACAACGAACGTCCCGCCCACACCGTCGACTTGGCCGCCTTCGACCTGGATGCCGTGCCGGTGACGAACGGCGCGTACCAGCGCTTCATCGAGGACGGCGGCTACCGGGACCCGCGCTGGTGGCACCCCGAGGGCTGGGCGTACGTGCAGAAGGCGGAGCTGAGCGCGCCCCTGTTCTGGCGACGGGACGGGGAGACGTGGCTGCGGCGGCGCTTCGGGTACACCGAGCGGGTCCCGCCCGGCGAGCCGGTGATGCACGTGTGCTGGTACGAGGCGGACGCGTACGCCCGCTGGGCCGGCCGCCGTCTGCCGACGGAGGCCGAGTGGGAGAAGGCGGCACGCCACGACCCGGAGACCGGCCGGTCCCGCCGCTACCCGTGGGGCGACGACGGACCCGACGATGGCCGCGCCAACCTGGGCCAGCGGCATCTGCGTCCCGCGCCCGCGGGCGCCTACGCGGCCGGGGCCGCACCGTGCGGTGCGCGGCAGCTCATCGGCGACGTGTGGGAGTGGACGTCCTCGGACTTCACGGGCTATCCCGGATTCAGGGCCTTCCCCTACCGCGAGTACTCCGAAGTCTTCTTCGGCAGCGAGCACAAGGTGCTGCGCGGCGGGTCGTTCGGCACCGACGAGGTCGCCTGCCGCGGCACGTTCCGCAACTGGGACCTGCCGGTGCGCCGGCAGATCTTCGCGGGCTTCCGCACCGCGCGCAGCAACCCCGGAGCGGACTGATGTGCCGCCATCTCGCCTATCTGGGACCGCCGTCGTCCCTGGCGGACATCGTCGTCCGTCCCGCGGGCGGGCTGTACGAGCAGTCCTGGGCACCACGCATGCAGCGGTACGGGACCGTCAACGCCGATGGTTTCGGGCTGGGTTGGTACCCCGGGCCGCACGCCGAACGGGACGGCCACGAACAGCCCCCGGCACGCTATCGCCGTGCGGTTCCCGTCTGGGCGGATGTGAACCTCCCCGATCTCGCGCGCGCCGTTCACAGCACGGCCGTGCTCGCCGCCGTGCGTGACGCCACCGAGGGCACGGCGCAGGACGAGACGGCCGCGGCACCGTACGCCGACGGCCGCCTGCTCTTCAGCCACAACGGGGCCGTACGCGACTGGGAACGGCTCGTGGAGGACCTCGGAGCGCCGATGGAGCCGGCGGAACTGCTCGGCCTGGAGGCCCGCTGCGACTCCGCGCTGCTGTGGGCCCTGCTCGCGCGCCGGATCCGTACGGGCGAGCCGCCCGAGGACGCCCTGGCGTGGCTCACGGCCCGTGTCGCGGAGATACGCCCCGGTGCCCGGCTCAACTTCCTTCTCACGGACGGCCGCACGATCTGGGCGACCCGCTGCGGGGACACCCTCTGGTACCGCACCGGCCGGGGCAGTGTGCGCGTGGCCTCCGAGCCCGACGTCGCATCCCTGGACGACTCGGAGGCCGGATGGCAGGAAGTCCCCGACGATTCGCTGCTCGTGGCGACCGTCTCGTCCGTACGCACGGTCCCGCTGGCCAACGCGGCCGGCCGGCCCGCGGCGCAGACCTCCGGAGGCGCACAGGACGACGACCACGCCCCCCACGACACTCGCGGCACCGATGGCACCCCCCACGGCGCCCATGGCACCGATGACGCCCACGGCGTTCACGGCATCCAGGCAAGGAGAACCCGATGACGGGCCACTTCGACCTCACCCGCCGTCTGCCCGGCGGATACTTCACCGACGCGCTCCACACCGACGTGCTCAAGGGCCTGACCGGCCGCCCCAAGACCCTGCCGCCGAAGTGGTTCTACGACGGCCGCGGAAGTGAACTCTTCGAAGAGATCACGCAGTTGCCCGAGTACTACCCGACACGGGCCGAGCACGCGATCCTCCGGGAGCGGCGTGACGAGATCGCCGCCGCCACCGGCGCCCGTACCCTCGTCGAGCTGGGCTCCGGCTCGTCCCGCAAGACGCGGCTGCTCCTCGACAGCCTGCTGCGGCACGGCACTCTGGAGTCGTACGCTGCGCTCGACGTGAGCACCGACGCCCTGCGTGAGGCGGGCGAGCAGCTGTGCCGCGAGTACCCGGGCCTGAACGTGACGGGCTGTGTCACGGATCTGGAGACCGATCTCGGGATGCCGGACGGCGCCCCGGGGCCGCGTCTGGTGGCCTTCCTCGGGGGCACCCTCGGCAATCTCGACGGCGACGCGCGGGCGGCCTTCTACGCCGCGCTGCGCAGTGAACTGGGCCCGGGGGACGCGCTGTTGCTCGGCGCCGACCTGGTGAAGGATCCGGGGGTCCTCGTCCGGGCCTACGACGACGCCCAAGGTGTGACCGCCGAGTTCAACAAGAACGTCCTGCGGGTGCTGAACCGCGAACTCGGCGCGGACTTCGACCCGGACGCCTTCCAGCACGTCTCGGTGTGGAACGAGGGGGAGGAGCGCGTCGAGATGCGGCTGCGGTCACGCCGTGCGCAGACCGTCGAGCTGCCCGCCCTGGAGATGACCGCCGAGTTCGAGGCGGGCGAGGAGATCCTCACGGAGATCGCGGTGAAGTTCCGGCGTGCCTCGCTCACCGCCGAACTCGCCCGCGGCGGCTTCGAGTTGAGCCACTGGTGGACGGACGAGGAGCAGCGCTTTGCCCTCCTTCTCGCCGAGCCGGCGGCGGACCGGCCCGGCGCTCGGCCGCTCAGCCTGTGAGGCTCCACGAGAACGACTGGTCCGCGGCGGCGACCGATGCGAGGACGATCAGGTCGGCGGCGCCGAGTGCCAGCCCGAGGAAGGCCCGGCCGCGGCGCTTCGTGCCGCGCATCAGGGCGAGACCCGCGAGCACGAGGGCGCAAGGCCCGAGGAGGACGTTGAAGACCAGGAGCCCGGTCAGGCCCATCACGAACGAGGCGACGGCCATGCCGTCCGCGTCACGCATGCGCGCAGTGGGCCCGGTGGACCCGGCGGGCGCCTTGGGCGCGGCGGAGTCGGTGGACGCGGTGTGCGGCTGCTCGTCCGTCTCCCCGGCTGCGGCGGATGCCTGCGAGCCCGAAGTCCGGGGGCGGACAAGGGTGTTGATGGCGTTCACGGTCAGCTCCCTTGACGGTGGTGCTTGCGCTCACGGACGGCGAAGACCAGCAGCCAGGCACCGATGGCCGCGGCTGCGGCGAGGGTCGCGGGGACCGGTATGTGCGCCGCGGTTCCCACCAGAAGTCCCAGCAGGAGGAAGGCGGCAACGATGAAGAGCATGTGAGGCCCTTTCGTTTCGGAGATTCTCAGTGAACAGTTGGGAGTACAACTGTTCACTGAGAACAGCTTACCTTGGCACCGAGCCGCGAACACCTGTTTACTCAATGACATGAGCCACACCCCCTCGCCCGCACCGACCGCCCGCGAGGCCCAGAAGGCCAGGACCCGGCGCGCGCTCCTCGACGCGGGCCTGCGGCTGCTGGAGCACCAGAGCCTCAGCAGTCTCGGACTGCGCGAGGTGACCCGGGTCGTGGGGGTGGCACCCGCGGCCTTCTACCGGCACTTCAGAGACATGGGCGATCTGGGCGTCGCCCTCGTCGAGGAGTCGCTCGGCAGCCTCCACGGGGTCGTACGCGAGATCCTCGCCGGTCCCGCGGACGAGGAGGCGCGCATCGAGCGCACCGTCTCCGCCATCGCCCGCTACGTGCGCGAACACCCCACGCACATCCGCTTCGTCGTACGCGAACGACACGGCGGCGTCCCGGCCGTACGCGCCGCGATAGGAGGCGAACTGGACCGCTTCGCCGACGAGGTGGCGGGGGCGCTGGCCGCCGACGAGGTGTCCGAGGGCTGGAGTGCTCAGGACATGCGGATGCTCGGCGAACTCTTCGTCGACCACATGGTGATGACGGCGTCGGCGTTCCTGGACGCGGCTCTCGGCGAAGGGCCCGACGAGGAGAGCGTCGCCCGCACGGCACGCCGGCGGCTGCTGCTCATCAGCACGGGCCGCCGGCACTGGCTCGACCGCTGAGCCGCCGTCAGCCGTGGGCCCGGGGCCGCCGTCAACCCGGCGCTCAACTACCGGAGTTGACGCGGAAGGTCTTCACCGCCACGTCGAAGTACTTCTTGCATGCGGCCCAGTCGGCGTCGGGTGCGGACAGATAGATCGCGTAATGCTGCTCGCCCTCCTTGCCGAAGCCGAGGTCGACGGCGTGGTACGGGCGCGCCCGGCCCTGCCAGGTGTACTCCCAGATCGCGGCGTCCTGCCCCTGGTAAGTCGTCGCGTTCATACGGAGGTTGCGGTAGCCCGGCGACTTCTGGCGCACCTCGGGCTCCAGCCGGCGCCAGTGTTTGAGAGGGCTGTCGCCCGCGAAGTCCAGCACGCTGAACTTCAGGCCCGTACGCCGCGAGGGAGAGAGATAGTCGACCTGCTGTCCGCCCGCCGTCTCCTGCCGCGTCCAGGTCTCCGGTACGTCGACCGAGAAGCCGAGTTCGTCCTTGACGCGCTTGTAGCCGTCCGCGACAGGGGGACGCGGGCCGGGGCCGGACGCGGACGGGCTGGGGGACTCGGGTGTGGAGGTGCCGCCCTCGCCCGGATCCTCCCCTCCGCCCTGGTCCTCCCGCGTCAGCCACCACCCGCCGCCCAGGACGGCGGCAGCGGCCACCACGGCGGATACGGCCCAGATCACCGCTCGCCGCCCGCGCCGCCGTGCGGAGACGGGAGGCGCCGGTGCGGCGGCCGGCGGGGGCGTGGCCGTGGCTGCCGGCGCAGGCTCCGGTGACGAAGCCTGCGCCCGTGCCTGAGTCCGGACAGGCGCCGGTGCCTGAGTCTGGACAGGCGCCGGTGCCGGAGTCTGAGCCGGCACCTGTGCATGTGCCTGCTCGTGCTCCTGCAGCCTGCCCTCCGCCGGCTCCCGCTCGCCCCACGGCGCACCCGACGGCATCGCCACCGTGCCCACGGTGCCGGCCAGCCACTCCTCCGCCTGCGGAAGCGTCAGCCGCTCCTGGGTGTCCTTCTCCAGCAGTCCTTCGATCAACTCGCCCAGGACACCGGCCCGTTCCATCGGGCGGGGCGGTTCGCTCGCGGTCGCATAAGCCGTCTCCACCCAGGTGCTCCTGCGGAAGGGCGCAACGCCTTCGACCGCCTCGTAGAGCGTCGCGCCGAGTGCCCACGCGTCCGCGGCCGGGCCCGACTCACCGCCCTGCATCCGTTCCGGGGCCGCGTAGTTGATGGACCCGACGAACTCGCCGGTGCGGGTCAGCGTGGCCGTGCCGGAAGCGGCGGCGATGCCGAAGTCGGTGAGGACGATGCGCTCCTGGTCCTCCGACAGCAGTACGTTGGCCGGCTTCACGTCACGGTGCAGCACCCCCGCCGCATGAGCGGCACGCAGCGCCGACGCCATCGCCACTCCCGTACGGGCCGCGTCCTGAGGCGTCAACGGGCCGTCCTCGCGCAGGACATCGCCGAGGGAACGCGAAGGCACGTACTCCATGACGATGCACGGCCGCCCCTCCTCCTCGACGACGTCGTGCACGACGATGACGCCGGGGTGGCTTATCCGGGCCGCGCTGCGCGCCTCACGGCGCGTGCGCTCGTGGAGCCGCGCCCGCTCGTCGTCCTCCAGATGCGGCGGCACATGCAGCTTCTTGACGGCGACACGCCGGTCCAGCAGCGCGTCCTGCGCCAGCCACACGGTCCCCATGCCCCCGCGGCCGAGCTGACGCGAGAGCCGGTACCTCCCCGCCAGCAGCCCGTCCTCGTCGGTCACCTCGAACTCCTGGTCCCCCTGTGCACACCCGTTTCAGAGGTGAACCCTAGCTGCCCGCACCGTGATTGCGACGGCGGAGTACCCAGCCGGTGCCGGCGGGGCCGGTCCGGACGGAGGCGCGGACGGAGACGCGGACGGTGTCAGGCGCCGGTGCGCTTCGCCCTGCTCGGCTGCACGCGCTTGGGCTCGCCCTTCACCTTCGGATGCTCCGGCGGGTAGGGCAGATCGCCGAGACCGTGCTCGCGCTCGTCCCTGTTCGCCAGTTCCAGCGCGGCGTCCAGCCGGCAGCGGTGCGCGTCCATCTCGGCGTGCACATCGCCCACTTCGGCATAGCGCAGCGGCATCGTCACCACGTCGAAGTCGTCGGGATGCGCACTGCCCAGCTCCTCCCAGCGCAACGGCGCGGAGACGGTCGCACGCTGGTTGGGACGTACGGAGTAGGCGCTGGCGATGGTGCGGTCCCTCGCCGTCTGGTTGTAGTCGACGAAGATGCGGCTGCCGCGCTCCTCCTTCCACCACGCGGTGGTGACGCGGGACGGGTCGCGGCGCTCCAGCTCCCGCCCGACGGCGATGGCGCAGCGGCGTACCTGCGCGAAGTTCCACTCGGGCTCGATGGGCACGAAGACGTGCAGCCCCCGCCCGCCCGAGGTCTTCGGCCAGCCCTGCAGCCCCAACTCCTCCAGGAGCGGCCGGAGTTGCTGCGCCGCCCGTACGGCGTCGTCGAAGTCCGTGCCCGGCTGCGGGTCGAGGTCGATGCGCAGCTCGTCGGGGTGGTCGGTGTCGGCGCGGCGCACCGGCCACGGATGGAAGGTCAGACAGCCGAGGTTCGCGGCCCACAGCACCGCCGCGGCCGAGGTGGGGCAGATCTCGTCGGCATGCCGTCCGCTGGGGAAGCTGATCCGCGCGGTGGGGATCCAGCCGGGGAGGTTCTTGGGCGCCCGCTTCTGGAAGAACGACTCGCCGCCGATGCCCTCCGGATAGCGCTCCAGCGTCGTCGGCCGCTCGTGCAGGGCGCGTGCGATCCCGTCGCCGACGGTCACGTAGTACCGGGCGACGTCCAGCTTGGTGAGCCCGCGCTCCGGGAAGTAGACCTTGTCCGGGCTGGACAGCCGCACCTTCTGTCCGCCGACCGTCAGTTCCACCGCCTCACCCATGCCGCCACGTTATGCGGGCGGACGCGGCGCCGCCTCCCGGCGGACGGTAAAGCTTTGCGGCTGCCGCCGCAGTCATCGGACGTCACGCCGAGAGCGCCAAGAGACGAGAGCACCAAGAGAGGGGTGCGGGGGCACGGTGCCCCCGCACCGCCGGTGGTGAGCGTCAGATGCCGAACGGCGCGGCGTAGCACACCGTCCCGCCCGGCAGCCGGTGTCCGCCGTCGAGGGCCAGGGCCATCAGCGCCTCGTCCGGGACCTCGATGGTGAGGCCGATGCCGTGACCGGAGGCACGGGTGAAGCCGAACCTGGGGTAGTAGGCCTGGTGCCCCAGGACGACCACGTACCGCTCACCCATGTGCCTCGCCGCCCGCAGGACGGCGTGCACGGCCGCGGAGCCGGCCCCGCCCCGCTGCCGCTCGGGCAGGACGGCGACGGGCGCCAGACACAGCGCCGGCACGTCGTCGATGTGGCACCGGGTCAGCAGCGCGTGGCCGACCGGGCTGCCGTTCTCGTCGGCCGTGAGGACGGACAGACCGTCGATCCATGCGTTCTCGTCGGCGCGCAGTGCGTCCACGAGGTCGGCCTCCTCCGCGCTGGGGAAGGCCGCGAGGCAGATCTCGCGGACGGCGTGGATGTCGGCGCCGGTCTCGGCGCGCGTGGTCCAGGTATGGCGAATGCTCATGGTGGATGAAGATCCGTTCCGAGTGATGTCCGTGTGCGGATGTCGCCTCGGGGGCTCACGCTCCCGCCGAGGGTGTGCAGGCCGAGGTCAGGCCACGTCCCGGGACGTGAGGAGGACCCGGGCGCTGCGTACGGATGCGGCCGCCGGAGCGGTCATCGACCTCACCTCCCAGCTCCTCGGTTCCGGCCGGACACGAACGGACTCCACTGTAGGGAGTCTTCACCGGCCCCGCGTGCTGCCCGTCGCACCCGTCCGTACGGTCCGCAGAAGCCGGTGCACGAGAACAGGCGGGCGCACGCACGCGCGAATAGAGTGCTCGCCATGGACCTGCCGGTGATGCCGCCCGTGAAACCGATGCTCGCCAAGCTCGCCTCGAAGATCCCGGCGGGCATGCAGTACGAGGCGAAGTGGGACGGCTTTCGCGCCATCGTCTTCCGCGACGGCGAAGAGACCGAGATCGGCAGCCGCACGGGCAAGTCGCTCAAGCGCTACTTCCCCGAGCTGGTCACGGCGCTGCAGGAGAACCTGCCCGAGCGCTGCGTCGTGGACGGAGAGATCGTCCTCACGCGGAACGGCAGGCTCGACTTCGACGCCCTGTCCCAGCGCATCCATCCCGCCGACTCACGTGTGCGGAAGCTCGCGGCGGAGACCCCGGTGTCCTTCGTGGCCTTCGACATGCTCGCGCTCGGCGACGACTCGCTCATGGAGACGCCCCTGCGGGAGCGCCGGGAGATCCTTCAGCGCGCCATGAGGCCGGCGCGCGACCCGGTCTTCCTGGCGCCCGCGACGTCCGACATCGAAATGGCCCGGCAGTGGTTCGACCAGTTCGAAGGAGCCGGCCTGGACGGGCTCGTGGCCAAGGCGCCCGACTTGCCGTACCGGCCGGACCAGCGCCTCATGGTGAAGGTCAAGCACGAGCGCACCGCGGACTGCGTGCTCGCCGGGCTGCGCCCCCACAAGAGCGGCGAGGGAGTCGGCTCCCTGCTGCTCGGCCTGTACGACGGGTCCGGCACGCTCCAGCACGTGGGCGTGTGCGCCTCCTTCACCATGAACCGGCGCCGGGAGCTGATGACAGAGCTGGAACCGCTGCGCATGTCCGACCCCGCGGACCATCCGTGGGCGCGCTGGCAGAGCGAGGAAGCCCATATGGAGAGCCGGATGCCTGGCGCTCCGAGCCGCTGGACGGGCACGAAGGACCTCTCGTGGGTGCCGCTGCGCCCGGAGCGCGTCTGCGAGGTGGCCTACGACCACATGGAGGGGGACCGCTTCCGGCACACCACGCAGTTCCGGCGCTGGCGCACTGACCGCGACCCGCGCGGATGCACCTACGCCCAGCTCGAAGAGCCCGTCAGTTACGACCTGTCCCGCATGCTGACCGACGCGCCCGAAACCCCAACCTGAGTACGTGAGAAGGGACGACGCCATGGGCCACCCGATGTGCCGCGGCAGCCGCCACCGGCGCGCTCACCGCATCCACAGCACCCGGCACGACCTCGGACTCCTCGCGCTCCGCCTCGGCACCGGCGGCGTGCTCTTCGCGCACGGCACGCAGAAGCTCTTCGGCTGGTTCGGCGGTCACGGCCTGGAGGGGACCGGTGGTTTCATGGCGCAGCTCGGCTTCCGGCCCGGGCGCCGCAACGCCCTCGCCTCCGGCCTCGGTGAGGCCGGCGGCGGGACGCTGCTCGCCCTCGGCCTGGCGACGCCGGGAGCCGGCGCCGCCGTGGCCGCGGCGATGGCGGGGGCCGCGTCGATCCATGTCCCGGCGGGATTCTTCAACGACCAGGGAGGGCTTGAGTTTCCGGCCTATCTGGGCCTCGCCGGAACGGCACTCGCCCTCTCGGGGCCGGGGCGCCTCTCCCTGGACCACGTACTGGGGCACCGGCTCAACCAGCCCTGGATGCTCGGGGTGATGTTCGCCGCCGCGGCTGCCGGGGCCACGCTCGTCGTCTCCCGGCGGCAACGGGTCCTGAGGGACGAGCAGCGCGCTCAGCCGGGCTGACCCGGGGCGCCGGACCGGCCGTCGTCGCCGGGGGCGTCCTCCGGGGTGGCCGCGGACTGGCGTACCTCTTCCATGTCCAGGCCGCGGGCCTGGCCGATCAGGTCCTCGAGGGCGGCCTCCGGCAGCGCTCCCGGCTGCGAGAAGACGACGATGCGGTCCCGCACGATGGCCAGCGTGGGGATCGACTGGACCTCGAACGCGGCGGCCAGCTCCTGCTCGGCCTCGGTGTCCACCTTCGCGAAGGTCAGATCTGCGTGGCGCTCGGCGGCCGCCTCGTAGACCGGAGCGAACTGCCGGCACGGACCGCACCAGTCCGCCCAGAAGTCGATCAGTACGAAGCCGTCGTCCGCGACGACGTCGTCGAAGTTGTCCTTGGTGAGCTCCGTGGTGCTCATGTGCTCTCCTGCTGTTGAGACGGTGTCGGACCGTGGCGGCCCTCAGTCGGCCCGACGGGTGATGCTTGCCGGGAGTCCCGGATCGCGTTCCCACCGTCGCACGCGGCGTAAACGCCTCGTCCGGGGCCGATGTTCTGCAAGCGCTGTCGCCAATCGGTGCACGCCTCTTGACCGAGGGCAGACAATCGCTATGGTCTAGACTAATGGCGAGCGTGAATACCGGGTCCCCCAGCTCGAAGCCGTCAGAACCTCCTACCGCGGCTGGTACTCGCCGCTGGTGGGGCGTGCCTTCACATCGCCTCCGCGTTCAACGAGGCCGTCCGTAAGGGTGAGCGGCACCGTGTGCCCTCCCCTCCTCGCCGCTTGCCGGCGGCCCGGACCGTGAAGGAGCAGGAATGAACCTCAAGAGAAAGCTCGCGGCGGGAATCGGTGCGGGGATGGCGCCAGTCCTCGTGCTCACACTGCCGGCTTCCCCGGCGAGTGCGCACGGCTACGTGGACTCGCCGCCCAGCAGGCAGGCGCAGTGTGCGGCCGGCACCGTCGACTGCGGACCCATCAAGTGGGAGCCGCAGAGCGTCGAGGGTCCCAAGGGCCTTACGAGCTGCAGCGGCGGCAACGAGCAGTTCGCCGAGCTCGACGACGACAGCAAGGGCTGGGCGGTCACCCCGGTCGGCAGCTCGACGAGCTTCAAGTGGCGCCTGACGGCGCGTCATTCGACGAGCACGTGGCAGTACTTCGTCGGCGGCTCGAAGATCGCGGAGTTCGACGACGGCGGGGCGCAGCCCGGCGAGACGGTCACGCACCAGGTCGACTTCGGAGGCGTGAGCGGCAAGCAGAAGGTGCTCGCGGTCTGGAACATCGCCGACACCGCCAACGCCTTCTACGCCTGCATCGATGTGAACATCGGCGGCTGACGGCTGACGGCTGACGGCTGACGGCTGACGGCTGACGGCCGGCGGTCGGCCGGCCTCGCACGCGGTGCCGCCGGGGGTGTGCCTCCGGCGGCACCGTGCCGTCCGCGTCCTTGTACCTCCCGGCGCCCTCCCGGCGCCCTCCCGGTGCTCCCTCCGGCCCCCGCTCGTCCCGTCATGCCGCGCGACCATGGAAGGAGACCCCGTGGGAGACTGTCCGGACTCTGTAGTTCAAGGATGAACTACATGTGGCCGAGTCGCCTGCCGGAGCGAACGAGAGGGTGAGAGTGGTGCAGTTCGGGATCTTCACCGTCGGGGACGTCACGACCGATCCCACCGACGGGAGCACGCCGAGCGAGCACGAGCGGATCAAGTCGATGGTCGCCATCGCGCTCAAGGCCGAGGAGGTTGGGCTCGACGTCTTCGCGACCGGCGAGCACCACAACCCGCCGTTCGTGCCGTCGTCGCCGACGACCATGCTCGGCCACATCGCCGCCCGTACCGAGCGTCTCGTCCTGTCCACCTCGACGACGCTGATCACCACCAACGACCCGGTGAAGATCGCCGAGGACTACGCGATGCTCCAGCATCTCGCCGACGGCCGGGTCGATTTGATGATGGGCCGTGGCAACACCGCACCCGTCTATCCCTGGTTCGGGCAGGACATCCGGCAGGGCATCCCTCTCGCCATCGAGAACTACGCGCTGCTGCACGAGCTCTGGCGCAAGGAGGTCGTCGACTGGGAGGGCCGCTTCCGCACGCCGCTGCAGGGCTTTACCTCAACTCCCCGCCCGCTGGACGGCGTGCCTCCGTTCGTCTGGCACGGGTCGATCCGCAGCCCGGAGATCGCCGAACAGGCCGCGTACTACGGCGACGGCTTCTTCGCGAACAACATCTTCTGGCCCAAGGAGCACTACATGAAGCTCATCGGGCTGTACCGGCAACGCTTCGCGCACCACGGGCACGGCACCCCTGAGCAGGCGATCGTCGGTCTCGGCGGCCAGGTGTTCATGCGCAGGAACTCCCAGGACGCGGTACGGGAGTTCCGCCCGTACTTCGACAACGCGCCCGTCTACGGACACGGGCCCACGCTGGAGGAGTTCACCGAGCAGACGCCGCTGACGGTGGGCAGCCCGCAGGAGGTCGTCGACAAAACCCTCACCTTCCGCGAGGCCTTCGGGGACTACCAGCGGCAGTTGTTCCTCATGGACCACGCGGGTCTGCCGCTGAAGACCGTGCTGGAGCAGCTGGACATGCTCGGCGAGGAGGTAGTGCCCGTGCTGCGCAAGGAGTTCGCCGCGCGCCGGCCCGCCGGAGTGCCCGACGCTCCCACGCATGCGTCGCTGCTCGCGCGGCGCGGCTGAGGCTGGTCGCGGGCTGGTCCAGTCCTTTTTTCGGGCAATCCCCGCAGGCGCATTGTGGGGGGTGTGACGGGGTGACATCCTCAACGGCATTACCGGGAAGTAGCCCTACAGAGGAGCACCCGTTGAGCAGTACCCACCCCCACACCCCGCCCTCCGGCGGACCTCCGGAGGACACCCCGCCCACCTCTCAGGACCCGCGGAGAAGCAGCCGCCGTACGGTGCTGCGCGCAGGCGCGGCGCTGACGGGACTCGGCCTGGCCGGGATCACGCCGAGTGCCCGGGCCGGACAGGCGGACCAGTTGGCAGCAGCCCCCGCCGCGGCCGCCGGCGGCTACCGCGTGGGCCGCGGCGTCGCCGACGCCACCGGTGAGATAGCCGAGGTCGGCATGATGGGCTACGGCCGCGTCGACCAGCAGGCCCAGGGCCTTCATACGCGCCTGCGTGCCCGCGCGTTCGTCTTCGCCGACGAGGAGAGCGACGAGCGCGTGCTCCTGGTCGTCGTCGACACGGCGATGATCTTCGAGAGCGTGCACCAGGCCGTCCTCAAGAGACTCGCGGAGAAGTACGGCGACCTCTACACCCACCGCAACGTCATGCTCACCGCCACCCACACCCACTGCGGTCCGGGCGGCTCCTCGCACCACTTGCTCTACAACCTGACCTCGCTGGGCTTCCACGAGAAGACCTTCAAGGCCATGACGGACGGCATCACCGAGGCCGCGACGCGCGCCCATGACGACCTCGCGCCGTCCGAACTCACCCTCACCCACGCGGAGTTGCGCGGCACCAGCGCCAACAGGTCCCGCGAGGCCTTCGAGCGCAACCCGTCGGACCTGCGCAGTCACTTCCCCGAGGGCATCGACCCGCAGAGCACGCTGCTGCGCATCGAACGCGACGGGCGCGCGGCCGGAGCGGTCAACTGGTTCGCCGTGCACGGCACCAGCATGTCCGGCGAGAACAAGCTGATCAGCGGGGACAACAAGGGCTACGCCGCGTACCACTGGGAGCGGGAGGTGGAGGGCGCGGACTATCTCGCGGACACGCCGCCCGACTTCGTCTCCGCGTTCGCACAGACCAACGCGGGCGACATGTCCCCGAATCTGGATCTCAAGCCGCCGACGACTCCCGCCGACTTCGGGAACACCCGCGAGTGCGGCCTGCGCCAGTACGAGTCCGCGGCAGGCCAACTCGACGGGCGCGGCACGAAGCTGACGGGCGGTGTGGACTCACGACTCGTCTACATCGACCTCTCGGACGTGACCGTCGAGCCCGAACACACCGGCGACGGCAAGCAGCACAAGACCTCCAAGCCCGCCATCGGCGCGGCGATGGCGGCCGGCAGCCTCGAGGACGGGCCCGCCTTCCCCGGATTCGACGAGGGCGAGAACCCGCTGTGGGACGCGATCTCGGACTCCGTCATCTACGAGGCGTCACCCGAACTGCGCGAGGCGCAGGCACCGAAAGGCATCTTCGCGCCCGTCGGCGCGATGAACGCCGTCTATCCGTGGGTTCAGGAGCAGGTGCCCGTACAGCTGCTGCGCATCGGGCAGTTGTACCTGATCGGCGTCCCCGGCGAGGTGACCGTGTGCGCCGGGCTGCGGCTGCGCCGCACGGTGGCGGAGACGGTCGGCGCGGAAGTGCGTGACGTACTCGTCGCGGGCTACGCCAACTCCTACTTCCACTACCTCACCACGCCCGACGAGTACGACTCCCAGCAGTACGAGGGCGGCAGCACGCTCTTCGGGCGCTGGCAGCTGCCGGCCGTCGAGCAGACGGCGGCGCAGCTCGCACGAGCCATGCGGGACGGGAAGAGCCTGCCGATCGGGCCGGTCGCCCCGGACATCTCCGGGAAGACGATCTCGCTGCAGCCGCCGATCGTGCTGGACGCGCCGCCGCTGTCGCACGAGTTCGGAGACGTGCTCACCGCTCCGCGCGCCAACTACCGCCCGGGGGAGCGGGTGACGGTGGTCTTCGCGGGCGCCCACCCCGGCAACGTGCTGCACCGGGGCGGGACCTACCTCCGCGTGGAAGCGCGGAAGGACGGCGAGTGGCGCACCGTCGCGGACGACGGCGACTGGTCGACGGCCTTCCGCTGGGAGCGTTACGGCGTCGCCGCCTCGAAGGTGACGGTCACCTGGGACATTCCCGGGGGAACGGCCTCCGGCGAGTACCGGATCACCTACGAGGGCGATGCCAAACCGGTCGCGGGCGACCCGAAAGCCATCACGGGAACCTCTTCGGGTTTCACCGTGAGCGGCTGACGGATCGCCCGTCGGGGCGGCCGGTCAGTGCTTACTGGAACGAGCCCTGTTCCTGCTCCTGGCTCTGTTCCTGTTCCTGTCCGGCCTCCCCGCCGCCGGCGCCGATCTCCGCTCCGGTGGCCTCCAGCGCGTCCGTGACCGGCTGGAAGAAGGTCTCGCCGCCCTGCGTGCAGTCGCCGCTGCCGCCGGAGGTCAGACCCACGGCCTGGTCCTCGGAGAACATCGCGCCGCCGCTGTCGCCGGGTTCGGCGCAGACGTTCGTCTGGATCATCCCGTTGACGACGTCGCCGCCGCCGTAGTCGACGGTGGCGTCCAGAGCCGTGACCTCGCCGTCGGTGACGCCGGTCGTGCTGCCGCTGCGCTGCACCTGCATGCCCACGGCGGCCTCGGCGGCTCCGGTGATCTCCTGCGTCCCGCCCTGGCCCTCGCCCAGCGGGTCGAGGTTCACGGAGCTGGGCGCCTCGGCGTTCGCGTCGTCGAGAGTGGCGATCGCGAAGTCGGTCTCCGGGAACTGCGAGTCCGTGATCGTGCCGAGCGCGTTGGCGCCGGCCTCGTCGGACGTCCAGGCCTCTGCCGCGTTGCCGCAGTGGCCCGCGGTAAGGAAGCCAGGCGCGCCGTCGACCGTCACGTTGAAGCCGAGCGAACACCGGGTGCCCGCGGCGAAGATGGCGTCGCCGCCCTGTACGCCTTCGGCGGCCGCCTGGCCGCCCTCGCCGGCGCCCGCGCCTTCGTCACCCGCACCGGCGCCGTTGCCGGCGCCCTGGTCACCCTGGTCGCTCTGGCCGGCACCGCCGTTGCCGTGGAACTTCTGGAACTTACCGGCGGTGCGCTTCACCGACATCATGCCGTCGGCGCCGGCCTCCGTCTTCTTGAGCGACGCCCACTCTTCGCTGTCGACCGTGCTGTCGGCCAGCACGGAGACCTTGTTCGTACGGGGGTCGACCGACCAGGCCGAGCCGGCGACCGAAGCGCCGTTCGCCATCGTGTCGCTGACCTTCTTCAGCTCCGCCTTGGAGTTCTGGACGAGTCTGGCCTCGGCACCGCTCTCTTCGACGCGCTGCGCGGTCTCCTCGTCGGTGACGTTCATGACCAGCTTTTTCGCCTTGCTGTCGATGAACCAGCCAGCTGTGCTCGACTCGTTCGCGTCGGCCAGCTTGGTGCCCATCGCGGCGGCCGCTTTGGCGCTCATCGTCCGCGGACCGGTCTCGTCCTGTCCAGCGCTCGCGTACGGCAGCGTCACGGCGGCCAGTGCCAGTGCAGCCGTTCCTGCGCCGGCTATCACATACGCCCGCTTGCTGTCCTTGCGTCGATGGCTCAACTCACTGACCTCCCTGGGTGGTGGACCGGCGCCTCGTTGCCGGTTCGGCGCAGTGGCACGCCATGGTCCTCCACAGGTACTCCGTCCCGCCGTTTCGTAGTTGAGACCACTCAATGTCCGTGACTTTCCCCCGCCGATGCGGCTGAGGCGGTAGGGTCAGCGGGTTCCAGCGGGAACGGGCGGGCAGCCACCGGACCGCACGGGGGAGCGCATTCGCATCACACGCCACCACGCCTGAACTGCCCCTTTTGCAGGGCCTCTTGGTCATTCGGGGGGCGGGCGCGACCAGTGATGTACCGGGGAGTACCGTGCTGTCCTCGCACGCGCTCTTCACCACTTCTTCATCCTCAGAGGGAGATCATGACAGCTATACGCCAGAGATGGCAGCGCTCCGCCGCCGTCGCCACGGGTGCCGCCGCTCTCGTCGGCACAGGGATGTTCGTCGCCTCTCCCGCCTCGGCGCACGTGCCGGGCTGGAAGGTGGACTGCTACTCGACGAGCATCCACCTGGAGAACTACAGCGAACAGGGCAACACCATCAAGATCACCGCGGGTGACAAGACCCTGGTGGACGAGAAGTTCGGCCGCACCTTCGACAAGAAGGTGGCCCTGCCCAAGCACACGTCTCCGCTCGACGTGCGCCTGGTGATCGACGCCGTTGACGACGACAAGTTCGACGTCAACGAGACCAAGACCTCGCCGGTCTGCGAGGAGTCCCCCTCGCCCACGCCCACCGAGTCCTCGCCCGCTCCCTCGCCCAGCGAGTCCAGCAGCGAAGCCCCGGCGCCGTCCGAGGAGCCCAGCACCGCGCCGAACGGCGGAGGCGACGACCTCGCCGAGACCGGTGCCTCCAGCGCCACCCCGATGATCGCCGGTGCCGCCGGTGTCGTCCTGGTCGCGGGTGCCGGCCTGGTCGTGGTGGCCCGCAAGCGCCGCTCGGCCGCGCAGGACTGAGCGCGCAGGACTGAGCGCGCAGCGCCGGCCTACGGGCGCCCGGCGCGCCCTTCAGTAATCGAGCAACAGCCCGACGAGGGCCCGGCAGCGATCCACCGCTGCCGGGCCCTCGTCGTATGTGCGGGCGCCGTGCCTGAACGGTGCCTGCGCTCAGACCGCGGCCGCGGCCGCTCTCGCACCCGGGGCCGTCTGCGTCTCCGGTGAACTCCGGTCGTGGTCGGGCCGCTTGAGCAGCAGCAGCATGCAGCCCAGCGTGAGGAGCACCTGGAAGACCGCGTAGCAGATCACCGCGGTGATGGAGCCCGTACGGTTGAGAAGGAACTGCCCGATGACGGGTGTGGTGCCGCCGAGGAGAGTGCCGCACAGCTGGTAGCACAGTGAGATGCCGGTGTAGCGCACGTTCGCGGGGAAGCGGCTCGCCAGCATGCCCGCGAGCGCCGCGTAGTAGAGGCAGTGCGGGACGGTCGCCACGGACACGCCGAGCATCGCGAGGCCGTAGTTCTCGGTGCTGATCAGGATGAACATCAGCGGCATCAGGGCCAGTTCGGGTACGAGCATGACGCAGACCGCACGCGAGAGGCTGCGCATCCGCGTCGCCAGTACGGCGCCGAAGGGCTGCACGAAGATCTGGGTGACGTTGGCGACGAGGATGATCGTGAGGAACGAACTCCGGTCGAAATCAAGGCTGGACGTCGCCCACGACAGCGCGAACGTCGACTTGAAGTAGGTGGCCGACAGGCCGATCGTGCAGGCCCCGATGCCGAGTGCGATGAGGCCCGGGCAGGTGCGCAGCACCTCCTTCAGTGGCAGTTTCGCGACGTCCTTCTTCTCGATCAGCCGGGCCATCGCCGGAGATTCGGTGACCTTCATCCGCAGGAAGAGGCCGACGACGACGAGCAGCGCCGAGGCGAGGAAGGGTATCCGCCAGCCCCAGCTGAGGAAATCGGGCTCCGGGAGCGCGCTCACGCCGAGAAAGGCCACCGTGCTCAGGGTGTTGCCGACGGGTGAGCCCTGCTGCGCGAAGGCGCCGTAGAGGATCGACTTGCCCTTCGGGGCGTGTTCGGAGGCGATGAGAACCGAACCGCCCCACTCGCCGCCCAGTCCGATGCCCTGGATCATCCGGATCGTGACGAGCAGGACGGGAGCGGCGACACCGATGCTGGCGTAGCCCGGCAGCACGCCGATCAGGGTGGTGGAGACGCCCATCAGCAGCAGAGTGATGATCAACGTCTTCTTGCGGCCGAGCCGGTCGCCGAAGTGCCCGAAAACGATGCCGCCCAGCGGCCGGGCGAGGAAGCCCACCCAGAACGTGGCGAAGGCGACGAGTGTGCCTATGGCGCCCTCGAGTTCGGGGAAGAAGACCTTGTCGAAGACGAGAGCCGAGGCGGTTCCGTAGATATAGAAGTCGAACCACTCGATCGTGGAGCCGATGAAGGCTCCGAATCCCGCGCGGTTCGCGGTCCTTCTCTGCTCCTGGGTGAGCGGGGCGCTCATGCGGCGGCTCCGGATGAGGACATGGACGGGCGGCGGTGCTCGGGCACGCTCGCGTCCCGGTGTGCGGGTGGGATGGCGGAAACCGTGCCAGCACCGACCTAGACGGGTCCAATACCGAATAACTGCCACAGTGAGACTGCTCGGATATCAATAGCGCTCGAAGACGGCTGCGAGGCCCTGCCCGCCGCCGATGCACATCGTCTCCAGTCCGTACCGGGACTGCGTGCGCTGCATGTGATGAGCCAGCGTGGTGAGGATGCGCGCACCGGTGGCACCCACCGGGTGGCCCAGGGAGATGCCGGAGCCGCAGACGTTGACCCGTTCCTCGTGGTCCTTGTCCGTGAGCCCCAACTCGCGTGTACAGGCGAGCACTTGGGCGGCGAAGGCCTCGTTGAGCTCGATCAGGTCCATATCGGCGAGTGACAGCCCGGCACGCTCCAGGGCCGTCCTGGACGCCCCCACCGGGCCGATTCCCATCGTCTTCGCCGGAACGCCCTTACGAGCGAAGGAGACCAGCCGCACCAGCGGCGTGAGTCCGAGGCGTTCGGCCGTGGCGGCCGTGGTGACCAGGCATGCCGCGGCGGCGTCGTTCTGGCCGCTCGCGTTCCCGGCGGTGACCGTCGCCTCCGGATCCGTCTTGCCCATCACCGGACGCAGCGCGGCCAGTTGCTCCGCCGTCGTGTCCGGACGCGGGTGCTCGTCGACGGATACGGTGCTCTCGCCCTTGCGCCCGCGCACCGTCACCGGCACGGTCTCCTGCGCGAACCAGCCCTCGTCCGCCGCTCGGGCGGCACGCTGCTGCGAGCGCAGCGCCAGGGCGTCCTGATCGGCGCGCGAGATGCCGTACTCGCGGCGCAGGTTCTCCGCCGTCTCGATCATGCCGCCCGGCACGGGGTGGTGCTCGCCGCCTGCCGTGACGCGGCCGCGTGCGAGGGCGTCGTGCAGCTGGAGCCCGGGGCCCTTGATGCCCCAGCGGCCCTCGTGGGTGTAGTACGGGGCCGCGCTCATCACGTCGACGCCGCCCGCGATCACGACCTCGCTGAAGCCGGCCCGTATCTGCATGGCGGCGTCCAGCACCGCCTGGAGGCCGGAGCCGCAGCGGCGGTCGGTCTGGATGCCCGTGACCGAGTCGGGGAGCCCCGCGTCGAGCGCGGCCACCCGTCCGATGGCAGGGGCCTCGGCGCTGGGATAGGCGTGCCCGAGGATCACCTCGTCGACCTGCGAGCCGTCGACGCCGCTGCGTGCGACCACCTCGGAGATGACGCGCGCCGCGAGGGCGGCGGGGCGCTGGCCCGCCAGGGCGCCGCCGAAGCGCCCGATCGGAGTGCGCAGCGGAGCGCAGATGACGACGTCGGTCTGAGCCGGCATGCGGGCTGACATGGGGAGGCCTTCCTGGCTGGTGTCGCTGGCTGGTGTCGCTGGGTCGTCCTGGTCGGGAGCGGGAGCGGGAGCGGGAGCGGGAGCGGGGTCGGGGTCGGGAGGCGCGGCCGGGGATCCGGGGCTCGCGGTCGCCGTGGCCAGGACCGGCTGACGCCGTCGTACGACCCTTCCACCGCGCACTATTCCGGTCCAATATCCGATTCGCCTCGCACTGATACGCGGGCGTACTCAATCGGTGGCGGCGGCTGCTGCGTCCTCCGGCGGCGGCAGCGTCTCGGCAGCGACGTCCAGGACGCTGTGCAGCGCCGCCGACGGGTTGTCCGTACGCCACGCGAGGGCCGAGTGCAGCGCCACCGGCGGCCCGGCCAGCGGCCGGTAGACGAGCCCGGTCTGCTGGATGTGCATGCAGGAGGTGAGTGTGAGCGTCACCCCGACACCCATCGCGACCAGCGCCAGGATCGTGTACGAGTCGGGGGCCTCCTGCACGATCCGCGGGTGGAACCCGGCCCGCTCGCACGCGTCGAGGGTGACGTCGCGGAGGCTGGAGCCGGCGCGGGCGGGGAAGCTGACGAACGGCTCCTCGGCCAGATCGCCGATGGTGATCCTTTCGCGGCGGGCCAGCCGGTGGTCCGAGGGCAGGGCGCAGACCAGTTCCTCCTCGGCGATCACCCGGTGCTCGACGCCCGGCACGCTGACCGGCAACCGCACGAAACCCAGGTCGAGGGTGCCGTCCGCGACCCGCGTCAGGGCGCGGTTGGCGTAGGTCTGGCCGAGCATGACCAGCTCGATGCCGGGGTGTGCCGCCCGTACGGCACGGGCGAGCCGGGGCAGGGTCGCGTGGCTGGACGCACCGGCGAAGCCGACGCTGACACGCCCGTACTCGCCGCGGCCGGCGGCCTTGGCGACGCGGGTGGCGATGTCGATGTCCTCCAGGACCGTGCGGACGGGCTTGAGGAAGGCCTCGCCCGCGCTGGTCAGGCGCACCGAGCGGGTGCTGCGTTCGAAGAGCTGAACGCCCAGCTCCTTCTCCAGTTGCCGGATCTGCTGGCTCAGCGGCGGCTGTGCCATCTGCAGCCGCTTGGCGGCACGGCCGAAGTGCAGCTCCTCGGCGACGGCGACGAAGGAGGAGAGATAGCGCAGTTCCACGTCAGGTCCCGTCCATCGGCTGACCCCTCGGCCAGTTATCAGTTTCGCGTCTCAAACTGACCTTAATTCGGTATTGGACGCCAATCAATGGACGGTGGGAACGTAGGCGGGGCACCGCGGCCCGGGCCCGGGCTCGGGCCGGAGCCCGTGTCCAGCCGGGCCGGCCCCGGACATGCCGCGACGAGCCGCACCGAGGAGATGTGGAGATGGCCGTGGAAACCGCGACCGACAAGACGATGACGATGCGGGAGGCCGTCGGCGCATACGTACGGGACGGCGACACGGTCGCCCTCGAAGGCTTCACGCACCTCATACCGACCGCGGCCGGTCACGAGATCATCCGCCAGGGCCGCCGCGGCCTGACCGTGGTCCGTATGACCGCCGACATCGTCGTCGACCAGATGCTCGCCGCGGGATGTGTCTCCCGGCTGGTCTCCTCCTTCGTCGGCAACTCCTCCGCGGGTTCGCTGGGCGAGCTGCGCCGCCGCGTGGAGCGCGCGGACCCCGAGCCGCTCGCATTCGAGGAGTACAGCCACTACGGCATGATCTGCCGCTACATCGCCGGCGCTCAGCGGCTGCCGTTCTACCCGCTGCGCAGCTACGGCGGCAGCGACCTGCCCGGCGTCAACCCGGCGATGCGCAAGGTCACTTCGCCCTACCCGGGTCCGGACGGCGACAGCGAACAGATCTATGTCGTGCCGCCCGTCAACCCGGACGTGACGATCGTGCACGCACAGCGCGCCGACCGCTCCGGCAACACCCAGATCTGGGGCCTGACCGGAGTCCAGGCCGAAGCCGTCTACGCGGCAGTCAAGGCCGTCGTCGTCGTGGAGGAGATCGTCGAGGACGAGGTCGTACGCTCCGACCCGAACCGCACCGTGATCCCGGCGCACGCCGTGGACGCCGTCGTCGTCTGCCCCCGTGGCGCCCACCCCTCCTTCGCCCAGGGCTACTACGACCGGGACAACGCCTTCTACCGCTCCTGGTCGGCGATCAGCAAGGACAAGGAACGGCTGACCGCATGGCTGGCGGAGTGGGTGCACGGGACCCGCGACCACGCCGAGTACGTCGCGAAGCTCGGCGAGGAGTTCTGGGACGGGCTGGCCGTCGGAGATGCGATGAGCCTGCCGGTGAACTACGGGCGCCGGCTGTGACCCCGCGCCGCCCCCACCGTCCGGCCCGTCCGGCCCGTCCCGACCGCCCCGCCGTCCCGAGTGCACGGAAGTGAGCCCCAGATGACCACTGGAACCAGCGAGAACACCGGATCCGCCGCAGCCGTGACCTCCTCCGAGCTGCTCTCCGTCGTCGCCTCCCGTGAACTGGCGGGCAAGCGGGCCGTGTTCGCAGGAATCGGACTTCCCACGCTCGCCGCCTCCCTCGCGCATCTCACCGTCGCGCCCGGTCTGGAGATCGTCTACGAGTCCGGGGTGTGCGGCGCGCACCCATCGCATCTGCCCGAGACCATCGCGGACGCCGTGCTCATCACCGGTGCCGAAGCGGTGATTCCGATGCCCACGCTCTTCGGCTCCGTCCTGCAGGGCGGCCACATCGACGTCGGCTTCCTCGGCGCCGCCCAGATCGACAAGTGGGGCAACCTCAACTCGTCCGTCATCGGCGACTGGCACCACCCCAAGGCCCGGCTGCCCGGATCGGGCGGTGCGAACGAGGTCATGGCCAACTCCCGTGAGGTCTTCGTGGTCATGCGCCGCCACGATCCGCGCTCCTTCACCGAAGAGCTCGACTTCTGCACCTCGCCCGGGCCGGACCGGGCGCTCGCCGACGGCATACGACCGCTGGGTGCTGGTGTCACCCGGGTCATCACGGAGTTGGGCATCCTGGCCCGCGATGGCGTCGGCGAGGAGCTGAAACTGACCGCCCTGCACCCGGGCGTGACGGCCGAGGACGTGAAGGCCGGCACCGGCTGGGACCTCCGGGTCGCCGACGACCTGAGCGTCATCGAGCCGCCCGGGGACAGCGAACTGGCCCTGCTGCGTGAGGATGTGGATCCCGAGCGCGTATATCTGCGCTGACCGGACGGTCCCGGCGCCAGGTACGGCGCACGCACGGCGAAGGCACGGATGCGGCGCATGGGCGCCGGGGGAGTGGAGGCTGGAGAGGACATGCGCATCAGAATCGTCGGTACGGGCGTCATGGGCCGCGGCATCGCCCAGTTGGCCGCGACGGCCGGCCACACCGTCGAACTCGCGGACGCACGCGAGGAGTCGGTCACCGAGGCGGTCGCGTTCGTGACCGGCATGCTGGAACGGGCCGCGCAGAAGGGGCGGTTGACTCCGCACGACGCCGCCTCCGCCGGGGAGCGACTGGTGCCCCTCGTCTCGCCGTTCGCGGCACCGGACGGTGAACACGCCGCTCCCGCCGTCGTCATCGAGGCCGTACGCGAGGACCTGGAGACGAAGGCCGCCGTGTTCACGGAGCTTGCGAAGGTGCTCCCGGACACCACCGTCTTCGCCACCAACACCTCCTCCCTGTCCGTCACGGAGATCGGTGCGCGGCTGGCCGATCCCTCCCGCCTGGCAGGGCTGCACTTCTTCAACCCCGTACCCCTGATGAAGATCGCCGAGGTCGTGCCGGGCGCGGCGACCCGCGAGGACGTCCCCGGCTTCCTCACCGGGTTCGTCGAGGGCTGCGGGCACCGGGCCGTGACGGTGGCGGACACCCCCGGGTTCCTCGTCAACCACGCGGGGCGCGGGCTCGTCACCGAGGCGCTGGCACTGCTGGAGGAGTCCGTCGCGCAGCCCGCGGACCTCGACGCGATCGCCCGGGACGTACTCGGCCTGCGCATGGGCCCGTTCGAACTCATGGACCTCACCGGTCTCGACGTGACCGCGTCCGTCATCGAGACCGTCTGGCGCGGCTTCCGCCACTCCGACCGGCTGCGGCCCTCGTACCTCACCGCGAACCGGGTCGCCGCCGGGCTGCACGGCCGCAAGACCGGGCGCGGCTTCTACCCCTACGGCCCCGAGGCCCCCGGCGACGCCGCGGCGCCCACGCCGCCACCCGCCGGCGGCGACGCCGCACGCCCGGTCACGGTCGTGGGCGAGGGGCTTCACGCCGACGCGGTGCGCGCCCTGCTGGACGGCCGCACCTCGCCGGGCGGCGAGCGCCGGGACGGCGGCGGGAGCGGAGACGGCTCCCGCCCGGAGCCCCTGCTGCTCGTCCCCACCTGGGGCGGCACCGTCGCCGCGACGGTCGCCGGACAGGGCCTGCCCGCCGGCCGCACCCTCGGCATCGACCCGCTCTCCGCGGACACCGGCCGCCTCGTGCTCGCCGTGACGCCTGCTTCCGGGCCCGGAGCGGTACGCGACGCGGCAGCCGTCCTCGCCGCCACCGGCGCGGATGTCAGCGTCGTACGGGACACCGCGGGCTCCGTCGCGCAGCGCCTGCTCGCCTCCGTCGTCTCGGTCGCCGCCTCCATCGCCGAGCGTCACATCGCCGCTCCCGCGGACATCGACCTGGCGGTCACCGCAGGCCTCGGCTACCCGTACGGGCCGCTGGCCTGGGGCGAGCGGATCGGTGCCGCCCGGATGCTCGGCCTGCAGCGGGCGCTGCTCGCGACCACCGGCGATCCCCGCCACCGGCCGACGCGCTGGGTGGCCGAGCGCGCGCAGCTCGGCCTGCCGCTCACCGCTCCCGACCTGCCGCTCGCCGGGCACGCAGAGGAGAACTCCCCATGACGGGACGGGACTTCACCGGCCGGGACTTCGGTCTCACCGAGACGCAGCGCGACATCCGCGCCATGGCCGCCGACTTCGTCGATGCCGAGATCGCACCGTACGCGCGCGAATGGGACCGCGCCGAACGCGTCGACCCGGGCATCGCCGGGCGGCTCGGAGAGCTGGGCTTTCTGGGCCTGACCGTTCCCGAACGCTACGGCGGAACCGAGGTGGATCTGCTCTCCTACGTCCTGGCCACGGAGGAGCTGGGACGTGGTGACTCCGCGGTGCGCGGCATCGTCTCCGTCTCACTCGGCCTCGTCACGAAGACCATCGTCTCCCACGGTTCCGAGGCCCAACGCGAGGAGTGGATACCGCGGTTGGTCCGCGGCGACGCCCTCGGCTGCTTCGCGCTGACCGAACCCGGCACCGGTTCCGACGCGGGCTCTCTGAGCACCCGGGCGAGGCGCGACGGCGGCGACTGGATCATCGACGGCAGCAAGATGTTCATCACGAACGGCACCGTCGCCGACGTCGCGCTGACCTTCGCCCGTACAAGCGAGAACGGCATCACCGCGTTCCTCGTGCCCACCGACGCCCCCGGCCTGACCGCCACGGAGATCCACGGCAAGCTCGGCCTGCGCGGACAGGCCACCGCCGAACTCGCCTTCGACGGCCTACGGGTGCCGGACTCCGCCCGCCTCGGCGAGGCTGGGCGAGGACTCGGCATCGCGCTCGGTGCGCTCTCCCGCGGACGTGTCTCCGTCGCGGCCGGTGCGGTCGGCCTCGCACAGGCTGCGCTCGACGCGGCCGTCGAATACGCGACGCAGCGCGAGCAGTTCGGCCGGCCCGTCGCCTCGTTCCAGCTGGTGCAGGAGCTGCTGGCCGACTCGGAGGTGGACATAAGGGCGGCCCGGCTGCTCACCCGCCAGGTTGCGCGCATGGCCGACGCGGGCGCCTCACCGAAGGAGTACGCGACGGACGCGTCCGTCGCCAAATACCACGCCAGCGAGACGGCCGTGCGAGTCACGAACAACTGCCTGCAGACATTCGGCGGTTACGGCTTCATAGACGAGTACCCCGTCGGCAAGTACCTGAGGGACGCCCGGGTGCTCACTCTCTACGAGGGCACCAGCCAGGTCCAGAAGCTGATCATCGGCCGCGCGCTCACCGGCGTCGACGCGATGACGTGAGATCGCGGGGGAGAATGCGTGAGAGCGCGTCTTCCGGCCGGATCAGGGGCTGTTCGGGCGGCCCATCGGTGAGAAGGTATGTCGCCGGCGACCGCGCGCACAGGGGAGAGCAGTGACCGCCAACGACGAGATCGACACCAGCAGGCCCCACCCGGCACGTGTCTACGACTACTGGCTGAACGGCAAGAGCCACTACGAGGCGGACGCGGTCGCGGCCGAACGGGTCGTGAGCGTGTGGCCCGGAGTGGTGCTCGGAGCCCGGCTCAACCGCGAGTTCATGCACAGAGCGACTCGCTGGCTCGCGAACGAGGCGGGCGTGCGCCAGTTCCTGGACATCGGCTCGGGCATACCGACCGAACCCAACCTCCACCAGGTCGCCCAGGCGGTCGCCCCCGAGACCAGGGTCGTCTACGTCGACAACGACCCGATCGTGCTCGGGCACGCGCAGGAACTGCTGAGCAGCACCCCGCAGGGCCGTACCGCTTACCTGCAGGCCGACTTCACCGAGCCCGAGAGCATTCTCGGATCCGCCGAGCTGGGGGAGACGCTCGACCTCGGCCGGCCGGTCGCGCTGTCCCTGGTCGCGCTGCTGCACTTCATCACCGACGAGCGGGGCGCGTACGACATCGTGCGCAGGTACATGGACGCCCTGCCGTCGGGCAGCTATCTGGTCGTCTCGCACGCGACCGCCGACTTCGACCCGGATCTGCTGACGCGCGTCGCCGAGGCGTACCAGTCGACGGTGGCGGAGGGCCAGATCCGCTCCAGCTCGGAGGTGAGCCGCTTCTTCGAAGGGCTGGAACCCGTCGACCCGGGCGTCGTCGTGGCGCACAGGTGGCGGCCGGACGGCGATGAGGCGCAGCCGGACATCACCGACGCGGAGTTCCCCGTCTACGGCGGGGTCGCGCGTAAGCCCTGATCACGCGGGGGTGAGGCCGCGGAACGGCGGCGCATGCTTCGTACCACCGGGGGTAACTGCAGGCCAGACAGTGCCGAGGCCCTCCGGGGGTGCGAGCAGGTGCAGAACTTTCTGAACGGGATGACGGAGAAGGCGAAGGCGGCGGCCGGCAGGCCGGGCCGGAGCGCGGGGAGCGGGACGGTGCCCCGGAAGCAGGCCGGGAAGAAGACGGCGGCGGGCAAGCCGAAGCAGAAAGCGGCGGACAAGACCGGCACGGACAAGAACGGCGCGAAGAGGGCGGCCGGCACGAAGAAGGCGACCGGAGGGAAGGCGACCGGAAAGAAGCCGGAAACGAAGACGGCGGCCGTGAAGAGGACTGCGGCGAGGAAGTCACCCGCGAAGAAGCCGCCGGCGAAGAAGAAGGCGGCGGCCGCGACCCGGAAACCGTCCGTGCTGGACGCCTCGCTCACGCAGCACCAGTTGCCCGTCGTCTGGCGGGTGCTGATCCTGCTCGCGGCATTCGCCGCGATGGTGGGCTTCGCCGTCGTTCTGTCGAAGCTGACGCTGGCGCCCTCGGCCGCGTCCGAGTCGCTCGTGCACAGCAACCTGCGCCCCGGTGACTCGATCCGCAACTACCTCGCGCAGCCGGCCCTGCGCGACACCGTCAAGCAGCTCGGCGGCAACGTCGTGCTCGGAATGCCCTTCGGCGCGCTGCTGCCCGCTCTGGTACCGCGCACCCGCGGGCTGCTGCGGGTGATGGTCGCGACGGCGCTGGTCATGCTGCTGGTGGAGCTGGTGCAGGGGGCCGTCGTTCAGGGCCGGGCCTTCGACATCGACGACGTCATCCTCAACACCACGGGCGCCCTGCTCGGTTACCTGATCATCGGGCGCCGGCTCGGCCGCGCCGTGCACCCGCGCCGGCGCCACTGGTGGCACCGCAAGGCGGCCACTGCTTCCCGTGGCCGCCCGTGAAACCGGACCGGCAACAGCCGTGCGGGGGCCGGGCCGCCGGTTGCGCTCAGCCGAGCGCGAAGACCTGGTCCACGAAGTCGTTGGCGAAGACGCGCCCCGGGTCCCGTTCCCGTACCAACTGCCGGAAGTCCGGGGCCCGTTCGTACAGTGACGCGATCCGTTCCGGTTCCATGGCCGTGAGCTTGCCCCAGTGGGGCCGGGCGCCCAGCGGCAGCAGTTTCTCCTCGACGGCCGCAACCACCGGCAGTACGGCCCCGGGGTCCTTGACCCAGGTGAAGTGGAAGGCGACGCAGTCACGTCCGAAGGCGGGGCTCAGCCACAGGTCGTCGGCGGCGACGGTGCGTATCTCGGAGATCTGCAGCACAGGCGCGACACGGTCCCCGAGCGAGCGCAGCGCCTCCAGCGCCTCCGGTGCGGCGGCGCGGGGCAGCAGCACCTCCGACTGCAGCTCGTCGCCGTTGCTGGGCGTGAAGTCCGGCCGGAAATGCGGCAGCCGCTCGTACCAGGGGCCGGGCACGCCGAGCTGCTCGGTGCAGTGCGTGGCGGGGATGCCGGGGATGGGGTGGTGGGCCTCGTCCGCGGGGGTCTCTCCCTCCCAGCCGGGCGGCCGCACGCGCCCGTCCCGTTCCGCCGTACGGCGCTTGACCCATACGCGTGCCTCGCCGCTGCGGTAGTCGGTGAACGCGCTGACGCTGTAGGCACATCCGTAGATCTCGTCGAAGCGTGCCGCCACCTCCGTGAGGGCGACGCCCGTGTAGATGTGCTGGGATACCTCGAAGGCGGGCTCGACGCGGAGCGTCAGCCGGGTGACGATGCCCAGGGCACCCAGTGCGACGACGGTGCCGGGGAAGCGTTCCGGGTCGCTCTCCGGGCTGAGCAGCGACAACTCACCGTCCGCGCCGACGAGTTCGATCTCCGTCACCGCAGCCGCGAGGCACTTCTCCGAGTCGCCCGAGCCGTGGGTGGCGGTCGCGCAGCAGCCCGCCACGGAAATGTGCGGCAACGACGCCAGATTGGCCAGCGCATGGCCGGACTCGTGCAGGACGGCGCTCACTTCGCCGTACGGCATCCCGGCGCCGACGGTGACGGTGGAGGACTCCTCGTCGACGTCCACGACTGGCGGCAGGCCGTCCAGCCGCACCAGATCGCCCCGGGTGTCGGCGACGCGGTTGAAGGAGTGGCCGCTGCCGAGCGCGCGCACCCGGTGTGCGGCACCGACGATGTGCTGCAACTCCTCGACGGATTCGGGGCGTTGGACCCGCCGGGCACTGAAGACGGTGTTGCCCGCCCAGTTCCGGACGGGACGGCCGGATGCGGGGCCGGAGATGGTCATGGGCGTTCCTGGATGTGAGTGCTGATGGCTGCGGATTGAGCCCGCGGGACGTCAACGGGCCTTTCCCGCGGCCGGAATTGCTCGGGGTTGTGCGGACTGCGGACCATGAGGAAACATTTTCGGCCGCTGGGATTGGCCGATCCACGCCACACAACGTACATTCCTTCCCTTGTGCAACATGCGCAACGGTCTCGCCCTCCAGTGACCCGGTGGCGGGGACTGGACAGGGGCATGTGCGGGAATGAGGACGGACAGTGCCGTGGAAACGTACCCCTCGCGCGGCGCGAGGAGGAGTGGACCGGAGCGGATACGCACGGTCACCGTGGCGAGACCTTTGCGTTCACAGCACGGGGAGCTGAGGCATGCGCATCACTGAGATTTCGGGCGGCCTGCCCGACCGCCGCATACCGGACCGGCCACCGGGGCCCGCCGTGCCCCGCCTGGTGCTGGGAGAGCGGCTGCGCAAACTGCGTGAGGCACAGTACATATCCCGCCAGGAGGCCGGGGAGGCCATCAGGACCTCCGAGGCCGCCATCGCCCAACTGGAGCGTGGCCGCAGGGGTTTCCACGAGCGGGACGTGACCGACCTGCTGACGATCTACGGAATCACCGACGAGACCGAGTACGCCACGCTGCAGACCCTGGCGGCGCAGACGAACGCGCCCGGCTGGTGGCACGCCTACCAGGACATCGTGCCCGACTGGTTCCGCACGTACCTCGGGCTGGAGCAGGCCGCGGGCGTCATTCGCACCTACGAGGTGCAGTTCGTCCCCGGGCTGCTGCAGACCCCGGAATACGCCCGCGCCGTCGTCGGACTCGGACGTACGGCCGGCCCCGGCGCGCAGATCAGGCGGCGCGTCGAGCTGCGCATGCTGCGCCAGCGCATCCTCCACTGCTCACAGCCCCCGCACCTGTGGGCCGTCATCGACGAAGCGGCGCTGTGCCGCCGCGTCGGCGGCACCGAGACCATGCGCGGCCAGCTGGAACATCTCATCGCCGCGTGCGAGCTGCCGCACGTCACGATCCACATCATGCCGTTCGCGGCCGGGGGGCACGCCGCGGCCGGCGGGCCCGTGACGCTGCTGCGGCTGCCCGAGCGTGAACTGCCCGACGTGATCTACCTGGAGCAGCTCATCGGCGCCGCCTACCCGGCCGAGCGGGAGGAGGTCGAGTACTACCGCCAGGTCATCGACCGTCTGGTGACCGACGCGGCACCGGCACGGGAGACGCGCCCGATCCTGCTCGGGATGCTCGACGAGCTCTGACGACGCCGGCTTGGGCGGGCGCCCGGGCGACCCGTGGGTGAACCGGGCGATCCCGCGGAACCTGCCGACCCCGCGCCCAGCGCCGCTGCCTCGTGTCGTTCAGGACTGCCGCACCGGAGCCGGGGGCCCCGCCGGCGTGGCGTGCCGCCCGTCGGCCAGGCCGCGCCACCACGGCGAGCCGGGCAGCGCGGGCGCGGACGGTTCGAAGCTGCCGCCCGGCAACGGCAGCGCGGCCCGTACGCCGGCGTCCGCCGCGGCAGCCAGGACGCGCTCACCGGGCTCGGCCCAGGGGTGCGGGGCGAGATTGAAGGTGCCCCAGTGGATCGGCAGCATGGCACCGGCCGGGCCGGTCAGGTCGAGGTGGGCGCGCAGCCCGTCCTCGGGCGTCATGTGGATGTCGGGCCAGAACTCGCTGTACGCGCCGACCTGGATCATCGTGGCGTCGAACGGTCCGTACTCGGCGCCGATCTCGGCGAACCCGGGGAAGTAGCCCGTGTCGCCGCTGTGGAAGATCCGGTGCTCCGGGCCCGAAACCGTCCACGACGCCCACAGGGTGCGCTGCTTGTTGCGCAGCCCTCTGCCGCAGAAGTGCCGTGCCGGGGTGGCCGTGAGCCTCAGCCCGGCGATCTCCGTCGACTCGTGCCAGTCCAGTTCGGTGAACCGCTCCGGTGGCACGCCCCACCTCTCCAGGTGCGCACCGACGCCGAGGGTCACCGCGAATGGCACGTCGCTCGCGGCGAGTTCACGGATGGTCGGGAGATCCAGGTGGTCGTAGTGATCGTGCGAGACGACGACGGCGTCGAGCCGCCCGAGTGAGGCGAGCGGCACGGGAGCGGCGTGCAGACGACGCGGCCCGATGAACGAGAAGGGCGAGCAGCGCATGCCCCACATCGGGTCGAAGAGCACACGTCTGCCGTCGATCTCCGCGAGGACGGTGGCGTGGCCGAGCCAGGTCAGACGCAGCCCCGACTCCGGCGGCGCGGCCAGATCCGGACGGGAGAGGGGAATGGGACCGCCGGGTCTGCGGCCTTCGCGGCTGAGCAGGGCCTTCAGCATCGCCCGTCGGCCCCGTACGGCCCTCGGTGTGGTGCCCGCGGGCAGCGGATTACGGAAGGCTCCGAGCTCGGTGTCGTAGTTGGGCGACCGCTCGATGCGGGCCAGCCGCTCGCCCGAGGGCTCCGCGCCGAAGGCGAGAGGGTTGAAGCCGAGTACGCCGCTCATGAGGTCTCCCGTTCTGTCGATGTCACGACAACGCCACCTGGTGCCCGGTTTGTTCCCCGGTGATGAGTTCCACGGATCCGGCCGGTCCCCACATGAGACCGGCGGAGGAGAGCCCGTGGTATCCCCGCTCAGCTGGGACACCGGGCCCCGCCCGGTCCCGTAAGCCCCCCGGAGGAAGAGATGAGTGGACGGTGACGACGATGCTTGATCTGGGACCGCAGGCGCGCGAGGTGAAGGCGCTGCTCGACGGGGTCCGTGACGACCAGCTCGCGGCGGCGACGCCGTGCGAGACCTATTCCGTACGGGAGCTGCTGGGTCATTTGGCCGGCCTGAGCCGGGCGTTCACCGACGCGGCCGCGAAGAACCTGGGCCCCGGCACGGACCAGGACCCCGGTGCGTCCCTTCCGCGGCTGCCGGACGACTGGCGCAGCCGGCTGCCAGTACAGCTCGACGAACTCGCCGCCGCCTGGCGCAGCGAGTCCGCCTGGGAGGGGGAGACGCAGGCCGGCGGCGTCATGCTGCCGGGCGAGATCGCCGGCCTGGTCGCGCTGAACGAACTCGTACTGCACGGCTGGGACCTGGCACAGGCCACGGGACAGGTGTACCGCGGCGACCCCGACAGCCTGCGGGCGTCGATCGGCATGCTCTCGCAGTCGCAGTCCGCGGAGGAGAGGGGCACGCTCTTCGGCCCGGTCGTCGAGGTGCCCGATGACGCCCCGCTCCTGGACCGCGCCGTGGCCCTCGGCGGCCGGCGGCCGGACTGGAGCCCGGAGGTTCGCTGATCGCGGGGCGCACGCCTTCTGCCTTCCCGGCGTGGACCGGCCACCAGGGGTGTCCGGCGGATCCTCGCACGCCCGCGGGTCCCGCGGTGTCCGCAGTCGCACGGTGAGGCGCCGGCCGGTGGGAGAGCGGAGGCGGGAAGAGGGGTAAGGACCGGGGGGAGGTGACATGACAAGCGACACGAATCCCCGCCCCGGAACCGCCCGCCGCTCACGCCCTGACACTCCACTGCTTGCCGGCATCGACATAGGGAGCACCCACTGCAAGGCGCTGCTGTGTACTCCCGACGGCACCGTGCTGGCCCGCGGCCACCGCGCGACCCCCGGCGTTCCCGGTCAACACACGTACGACGCCGATGAGTTGACCGGAGCAGCACTCGACGCGCTCACCGACTGCGTAAGGGCGGCGGGCCGCGCGCCCACCACCATCGGACTGACCGGCATGGCCGAGACCGGCGTACCGCTCGACCGGCACGGGGCGCCCCTCGGCCCCGTACTCGCGTGGGACGACCCGGCTCCCGCCGCGCATGCCGAAACGTTGCGCCGCAAGTACGGCGCGGCCGAACTGCACGCACGCACCGGCGTGCTGCCCAGCTCCAAAGTCCCACTGGCGCGCTGGTGCTGGCTGCGCGAACACCACCCGGAACGGCTGAGCCGCATGCGGCAGTGGGCAGGCGCGGCGGACCTCGTGGCCCGGGCACTGACCGGACGGGTGGGCACCGACGCCACGTTCGCCCAGCGCAGCATGGCCTGGGAACCCGGAACTGACGGCGCCGGACAGGGACGGTGGAGCACCGAACTGCTCGCCGAGGCCGGGCTGACACCCGCTCACATGCCGCACGTGCATCCTCCGGGCCGTCCCGTGGGTGCCGTCACACGCGCCACGGCACGCCGTCTGGGGCTGCGCGCGGGCGCACACGTCGTCGTCGCCGGGCACGACCATCTCGTCGGCGCATGGATCGCGGGCGCACGCAGCGCGGGCCTGGCGGCCGACTCCATGGGCACCGCCGAGGCGGTGCTCACGATCTCGGCAGAACCCCCGGACCGTCCCGCCGCGGCGGCCGAAGGGATGTCCTGGGGGCGGCACGCGGACGGCGAACACTGGGTCACCCTCGCGGGGATGGCGAGTTCGGGGGCCCTGGTGGAGTGGTTCTGCGAGCGCTTCCTCCACGGGCCGGGGACCGGGCGGGCGGGGGGACCGGCTGAATCAGCCGAACCGGCAGCAGCGCGCTACGAGGAGTTCGCCCGTCTCGTCGAACGCTGTGGCCGCCGTCCGCACGGACGGACCCCCGCGTTGCCCAGCGGCATCACCGTCGAGCCCTACCTCCAGGGGCGCAGTGCGCCGCACCCCGACCCCGCCGCACGTCTCGCCGTGCACGGCATGGCCGCCCGCCACGGGCCCGCCGACCTGGCGCTCGCCCTGCTAGAGGGAGCCGCATACCAGGCACGCTGGATGGCCGACGTACAGGCCGAGTTGACGGGCGCCCCGCCGCAGGCGGTCACGCTCCTCGGCGGCTCCACCCGGCAGCGCACATGGACCGCGCTGAAGGCCGCCGTCACGCCGTGGGCCACCGAGGTCTGCACCGAGCCCGAAGCCGCCGCTCTGGGAGCCGCCGCATGGGGAGGCGCCGCCATCGGCATCGCTCCCGCCGGCATCCGGCCCGCGAGCACATCCGTACGCGCCCATGACCTGGCCGCCGAGGCACACCGGGACGCCTACCGGGACCGGTTCCTGCCGAGGGTGACCCGGCAGTCCACGGGTGGCCCCCGGCGTCAGCACCCGCCTGAGAGATCGCCGGCGGTCCCGCAGGAAAGACAGGAAAGAGAGCAAGAGCAAAGAGAGCAAAGAGAGGCAGAACTACCATGAGCGGCCGCCGGGTCGCGCTCGCGCCGGACCGGACGGGCGCGGCCGCGGAGCCAGACGTGAACGCGGCGGAGGGGACCGGTATCCCGGTGCTCAGCTCACCGCGCAGCGGAACGGCCCGATTCGCCGCGGTCCGCGGATACTTCGGCCCTCGCGGACGGCAACGGGCCGTGGGCCGCCGCAGGCCCGGCGGACGATCTCAACGGGCCGGTCTCAGCCGCTGCAGCTCAGGTCCGACTGGCGCATGTGGCCCAGCGGTTCTCCGGTGCCGGCGGCGTACACGCGCCACAGGCGGACGGACCCCGTGGCGGCGACCTCCTCGCCCGCCCGCATCGTGCCGAGGACCTTGCTCCCGGTCCGGTCGGCCGCGTAGCGCGGTGCGTAGTCGTGCACCACCTCGCAGATCGCTCCCGCCTGCGCTGTGCCGCCGACGGAGGGGAGGGCGATGGCGGCGACGGCGAGTGCGCAGGGTGCGGCGAGACGAACCGCCAGTTTCCGTTTCTTCATCCTTCTCCCCGTATCGGTACGGCTCGGTGCACATCCACACCTCCATCGTGCCAACACCTCGCCCCGGCAGGCACGTTAGGGGGTGGATTAGGCACTCTGTGCCACACCGGACGACTCTGTCGCCGCCCTGCCGACGGCCAGGGCCGTGGCCATGATCGTCAGCTGCGGATTCACCTCCGGGCAGCTCGGAAGCGCCGACCCGTCGGCGATCACCACCCCTCGCACACCGCGCAGTCGCCCCTCGGTGTCCGCCGGAGCGGTCTGCGGATCGGCGCCCAGTGCCACCGTGCCGGTGGGGTGAAAGGCCGACAGATGCAGCTGCTTCGCGCTCAACCCCCGCAGAATCTCCCGGAGTTGATCCTGCGAGTACGCCTTCGGCGCGGTGGGGATCCCCGTGAGGACCTCATCCGCGCCCGCCGCGAAGAGCACCCTTCCCATCGCCTCGACGGCGCGCATCAGCCGCTCCCCGTCCCGGCGGGCCAGGTCGTAGCGCAGCAGCGTACGCCTGGCTCCCAGGACGCGGCCCGACGGCAGATCCGCGATCATAGCGCCCAGCGTCGCGAGCGACTCGGCCCCGTCCAGCTCCCGGCGCAGGGCGCGTCCCACCCCGGGAAGCACGAACGACCCCATGCCGGGGGGCCCGGCCGTTGCCTCGATGAGGATGCCGTCGCCGTGCAGCTCCTCCACGCCGACGCTCTGCAGCACGCCCCGCCAGGCGGTGACCGGCTCGGCGAAGCGTCCCGCCACGCTGGCCGCGGGGTGGATCGCGAGGTTGCGCCCGAGGCGGGGATGGCCGCCCAGCCCGGAGCGGCGCAGCAGCGGCGGCGAGTGAAGGGCGCCCGCGGCGACCACCACGAGGGGGCTGAGGATCTCCAACTCGCTGCCGTCCGGGCGGCGTACGGTCACGCCGCACGCCCGAGGACCGCCCGGCCGGTCCTTCTCGACGAGGATGCGCTGCACATACGCTTCGGTGACGATCCGCGCTCCCGCCGCGCAGGCGTCGGGCAGCACCGACAGCTGCACGCTCTGCTTCGCGCCCGTCGGGCATCCCACGACGCACTGGCAGGAGCCCTTGCAGCCGGTCGCGTTGCGGCGCAGCGGCGCCGCCTGCCAGCCCAGACGTTCGGCTCCGAGCAGTGCGGTGCGTCCGTTGCGGCCGAGTACGTCGAGCGGGGCGGTGGCGACCTGCAGGGTGCGTTCCACCTCGTCGAGACATTCGCCGAACGCGCTCCCGTCGGCGAGGGACAGCCCGTACGAATCGCGCCAGCGGGCCAGCACGCGGTCCGGAGTGCGGTAGCACGTACCGGAGTTGACGACGGTGGTCCCGCCGACGGCGCGGCCGACGGGCAGCACGACCGGCGGGTTGCCGAGCGCCACGGTGCCGCCGCCGTCGCGGTAGAGCTCCCCGAAGCGGTCGAGCGGCGCGCGGCGGCCGAAGTCGGCGGTGGTGTGCCGCCGCCCCTCCTCCAGCACGAGGACCCGCATCCCGGCGCGCGCCAGCGTGCGGGCCGCGATGGCACCGCCCGCACCGGAGCCGATGACGACGGCGTCGGCCGAGGATCTGTCCGGCCACTCCACGGACGGCACGCAGTCCAGCGGCGGATCGGCGGGCGGCGGTGCCGGCTTGGCGGGCGCGGGCTCTTCGTGGAGCATCCGCTCCGTGCCGGCGGCGAGCATCACCGGCACCTTCACGGCGTCCAGCACCTGCAGCAGCGACGGACGGGCCGCCAGTGAGGCCAGCACCGTCTCCCGCTCGTCCGGGGTGAGGCCGCGCATCCGGCGGCCGGTGCGCAGCGCGGCGTAGGCGTCGACCGCGGCGGCGGCGGCGCGGACACCGGCGCGTGCGGGTACGGGCATCGTGCCGAGGACGGAGCCGAGGCGGCGGGGCACGGCACCCGGCCAGGCCTTGCTGCCGTCGTCGGCGAGAAGCGCGGCGACGAGGCCGCCGAGCCGGTCGGGCCGGCTGCTCACGGGACCGCTCACGCTCACTGGTCCGCCCGCCTGTCCGCTCACCTGTCCGTCCGCGGGCCCGCTCAGGGGTTCGGCCACTCGTCCGGTCACATGTCCGTTCTCCGGTGTGCTTCCGGGCGCGCTCATCGGTCACCCACCTCCGCGTGCGCCGTGCCGTCCAGCGACCACTCCGCTTCCGTACGCCAGCGCCCCCACCACCGCTCCAGCAGGATGTGCGCGTCCGCCGTCTCGCTGTTGCGGCACACGGCACCGCTCCCGTCGGGATCGGTGTAGTCGAGCGCCAGGGTGCGCTCCTCGGGCTGGGTGACCTGGACCCGTATACGGCGCAGTCCGCAGTGGCCGGTCACCGTCCAAGCGGGCAGCGCCACACGCGCCTTGAAGCGTCCCGGTCCCGCCCAGCCGAGCGCGGTCCGCTCGGGCCGCCGGGGCCAGGTGCGGCCGTCCTTGCGCAGCCGCAGGAACACCAGCGGAGGCAGCCTTCGCAGCCCTGGACGCATCGAGGTCGCCGCGACGATCTCCAGTACGTCACCGCCGCCGAGGTCCGCGTGCAGCCACGCCCAGCGGCGGGCGTTGCCGTGCCCGTAGATCCTCGCGGTCGCCCCGTGGGCGCCGTCCAGCCGCAACTCGCCGCCCTCGTAGGCGAATGTGCCCGTGTACGAGGCGTGGGGCGCGGGCACGATCTGCGCCGCCGGCAGCAGCTGCCTACGCCAGGACCAGCGAGGGAAGGTGAACAGCGGCTCGTCCAGCGGGTGTTCGGCCAGCTCCCAGCGGAACGGGCCCGCCGCGCCGCGGAGTCCGCCCGGACCGGCCTCGATGCCGGCGGCCGTGAAGCCGTGTCCGGCGGGCTGCGGTCTCCACGGCTCGGGCCCGAACCGCGCGTGCTCGACGGGCCCTTCGCCGTCGGCGGGGAAGCGGGCCACCCAGCCGTGCGCGTACGCGTCAGAGCCGTCGGCCGGTGCGACGAGTTCGTGGTGCAGCCACAGTCCGGTGCGGGTGGCCGGGTCCGTGACCGTCGTGTACCAGACCTCCGTACGGCCCGGGGCGCCGTCCCAGCGCGGTGCGAGCTGCGCCGCCGCGCCGCCCCCGGCGCGCGGGAAGCGGAAGCTGGTGAGGAAGGGCAGGAGCTGCGTGGTGAGGGGGAAGCGCAGCGTTCCTCTACCGGCGGTCCGGTCGCCCCCGGCCTCACTTCCTTCGCTCCCTTCGCTCCTTGCGCCCTCCTCGCCGTCCACGCTCTTCTCGCCATCCACGCCGTGCTCGCCGTCCTCGCCGTCTTCGAGGAGGGAGAACGGCAGGACCGTCATCGACTTCACGGGGCGGCCGAGGGATATCGACTTCCAGCCGTCGAGGAGGTAGCGGCGGTTCTGCGCCCAGAAGCCGATCCGGTAGCGGATGCGGCGCCGTGCGAGTGGCGAGATCTCCAGCTCGCCCGTGGCCTGGGCGTCGTCGGCCAGCCCGGCGATCCGTACCCTTCCGGTCACGGCGGCCTCGGTGGTGCGGTGCGGGAGCAGCACGTCTTCCGCCCGTACGGACAGGTCCAGGCGCATCGCCCGGGGCGCGCTCTCCCCGGCCAGACGCACGGAACCGGCCATGACCTCCGAGAACGCGGTACCCCTGCCGGCACCCATCAGGCGATCCCGAGGCCGTCGAGCATGATGCGTTCGGTGGCGGCGAGATAGGCGTCAGCCGCCTCCCGCGCCCCTTCGCGTCGCCCTCACCGACCGCCGAGACCACGGGCGCGAGCCGCCCGTGTGCCACATCCGGGTCGAGGAACGGGCCGACGAGATGGGCGCGCATCGGCACGTACGCGTTGAAAAGGGTGTTGGTCAGCAGCGTGTAGACACGGTTGCCGGTCGCGCGGGCGAGCGCGCGGTGCACCTCGATGTCGGCGAGCTGTACGTCGCCGCCGCCCTCGGCCTCGCCGACGGCCGCCAGCAGTCCGCGCAGTTCCGCACGCTGCTGCGCGGTGGCCTTCATCGCGGCCCGCTCGGCGATCAACGCCCCCACGCTGCGCCGCACTTCGAAGATCTCGCCGAGCCACTCAGGGCTGTGCCGCACGAGCATGGGCAGCAGGTCCGCGCCGCCGAGGCGTACGAAGTCCCGTACGCGCGTGCCCACTCCGTGCCGGGTCTCCAGCAGCCCGGACTGCACGAGGCGGCCGAAGGCGTGCTTGAGGGTGGTGCGTGTGACGCCGTAGCCGTCGGCCAGCTCGCGCTCGGGCGGCAGATAACTCCCCGCCGGATGTGACCCGGTGAGGATCTCCTCGCGCAGCTTGTTCTCCAGTACGTCGACGATCGTCTCGCGGGGGAGAGTCTCCACGGCCCGGCACCTTCCTCAGCGGCTCAGTGTTCCTCAGTGACTCAGTGGATGAGCCACTGAATCACGTACAGTCCGACGGGACAAGAGGCAGGCGGTCACGAAGGTTGCTACGGGGGCCGAGATCAAGGCGGCGGCGAGGACGGGGACGAGGGCGGGGGCGAGGAGGGCGACGAGGTGTGCTGGACGCCTCAACGCCGCCCCGGTTAACGTGCGTTAGCCATGCGCGGGTGTTGGCCAGGGCCGACCGCGCCGTCCGGATCCGCACAAGTAGGAGCCCGCCGTGCCCGAGCTGACCGCCCACGAGCTGCTGACCACCACCCGAAGCGTCCGCAAGCGGCTGGACCTTCAGCGGCCGGTGGACCCCGCCCTCGTTCGTGAATGCATCGAGACGGCCCTGCAGGCGCCCAGCGGCTCCAACGCGCAGCGCTGGCACTGGCTCGTCCTCACCGACCCGGAGATCCGGCGGGAGGTGGGCGCGCTCTACCAGAAGTCGTGCCGCGCCTATCTCGACTCGCCGAACGCCGCCGGCCGCCTGTACGCGGACGACCCGGAACGCTCACGGGTGCAGGCCCGCGTCAACGACAGCGTGGCTCATCTGGCAGACCGCATGGGCGAAGTCCCCGTGCTGGTGATCCCGTGCCTCCAGCTCCCGTCCGGGACCCTGCCCGAGGGCAACCAGGCGGGCCTGTGGGGCTCCCTCCTTCCGGCGGCCTGGAGCTACATGCTCGCCGCTCGCGCCCGCGGCCTCGGCACCGCCTGGACCACGCTGCATCTGCGGTACGAGGACGATGTCGCCCGCGTCCTCGGCCTTCCGGCGAACGTCCGCCAGGCCGCCCTCATCCCGACCGCCCACTACACGGGCGACACCTTCAAGCCGGCGCCCCGTGCGCCCCTGTCCGAGGTGCTGCACGAGAACGGCTGGTGAGGCAGGCGCGCTCGCGCAGCAAGGCTCGTGGCACGGCTCGCGTCACACGGCTCACGTCACGCGGCTTCCGTCACGCCGCTTCCGCCGCAAGGCGGTTCAGGGCGATCCGCCAGCAGCCGTCACGGGCCTCGGCCAGTTCCTCCAGGCTCACACCGTCGAACGCGGCCGCCACCTCGTCCTCCAGCTTGCTCACGAGTCCGCGCATCCTCCGGCGGCCTTCCTCCGTCAGCCGGCAGACGGCCGTCCCGGCGCCTGCGTCCGCGGACTCCGCAGCCGCCGACTGTGACACCAGGCCGGCCTGCGACAACTCCTCCAGCACCCGTGGTCCCTCGCGCCCCAGCGCGTCCTCGATCGCCGAACGCTCCATTCCGTGGCCCTCCGGAACGCCGTGGAGCCACCACGCCGGCAGGGCCCGGAGGCCTGCGGGCACGGCGCGCGGCAGTGCCGAGAGGGCCATGCCCAGCGTGTAAACCGTCTCCGTCGCGAGCATCGCGTCGGGCTCCAGCGGGCCCATGAACTCCCGAAAGTTGGTCACATAGAGACGCTCCTGCGCGTCCCGTGCCGGCTGCCACCCGCGTACGTCGGACACGGCGGCCGGGGACGGCTCCGCTACGGGCCGTTCCTCCAACCGCTCCTTGTTCCGCACCGCTTGCACGCACACGTGGCGGACGACTGCGGCCTGCCCGGGACGGATGTCCGCGAGCAGAACCTGGTTGTCTGCGGCCATGTGCCGCACGTGCTCGTCCATGGCGAGCTGACCCCGGTCGCTCAGCCTGAGCCGGATCGAGCCGTCGTCGCCGCGCCATCTGACCAGCTCCCCGGTGCGCTCCAACTCTTCGAAGACCGACGACAGTTCGTCGTAGGGCTCACTCATGCGTACGCACAGTTCGGCGAGCGTCAGGCCGTCCCGGTGTTCCCGCAGGGGCCAGAGCGGGGGCGTGCCGTCACTCCGCCGCTCCTTCCCCGTGCGGCGGCCCGAGTGGTCCGCGGCCATGTTGACGGAGCGCATCGCCACGGCCGTCTCGTAGCCGGCGAGCGTCCAGGGCCCGAGCGCCGGCCCGACCATCTGCCGGATGCCCTCCTGGTACAGGAGGCCGCTCCCGCTGACGGCGAGTCCGAGGTCGCGGGGCGATACGTCCCGCGCACGCGGCCGGACGCGTCCGCGTGCCCTGCCCGGCGCTGCCGCCGAACGAACCGATGAGCCCTCAGTGGCCGGCGAGCCGTCGGCGGCCTCGTCGTCCCCCTCGGCCCCGGCGGCCGGCTCCGGATGGCGCAAGGGTTCGAGCCGTCCGCCGACTCCCGCCTCGTCCAGGGCGGAAAGGAGGGTCGCGGCGATCAGGTCGATGTGACCGGCGCCGTCCTTGGCGTCCATGTGCAGCACAGCGAGCCCGTCCTCGAGTGATGCCTCGCACCAGTTGGGCAACCCGTCGGAGGGTTCCACCGGATTCGGTATGGCCCAGACCGCCTCCGCGGCCTTCTCGAGCGCCGCGAGCGCCGCATCCGTGTCAGGTTCCCCTCGCAGCACCAGCCGGGCCTGGTCGTAGTGGTCCACCAGGTACCCGATCAGCTCCTCGTCCGCTCTTCGCACCATGTCGCGGAGCGTAGGGGAGGGCTGTGACAGCCGGCCCGGGAGCGGCGAGCGGCCTCACCGCTTGGGCCAGTGCCAGGGCGGTTCGTCCAGCGGGCCTTCGCGGCCTGCGATGTCCGTCCGGCCGGACTCGTCCTTGATGAGCTCGACCGAATTCACATCGAGCCGTTGGCGCACGGCTCCCCGGTCCAGGTGCCGGGCGAGATCCGTCGCGTGTGTGACCACGACGATCTGCGTGTCCTGGGCCGCGGTGACGATCAAGTCGGCCAGCGGCGCGAGCAGTTCGGGATGGAGGCTGGCCTCCGGCTCGTTGAGTACGAGGAGCGCGGGCGGGCGCGGAGTGAGCAGCGCCGCCGCCCACAGCAGATAGCGCAGCGTGCCGTCGGAGAGCTCGGCAGCGGTGAGGGGACGCAGCATGCCCGGCTGACGGAGCGCCAGCTCGAACCTGCCACCCTGGCTGCCGATGCTCAGCGAACTGCCGGGGAACGCCGCGTCGACGGCCTCTCCCAGGGCCTTTCCGTCTCCCACCTCTTGGATCGTCCGGAGCGCGGCGGCCAGGTCGGCTCCGTCGTGACCCAGCACGGGTGTGCGTGTGCCGATCTGCGCACTGCGGGCCGGTGCATGCATGTCGGTGCGCACGTGGTCGTAGAACCGCCAGGACCTGATGTGTTCCCGCAGCCGCAGCAGGTCGGGCGCGAGCTGCGGGTCGGCGAACTCGCTCAGCATGCTGTCGTAGGGGCGCAGTTCGCCCGCGGAGCGGTGCCAGTCGCCGTCAGCCGTACGGGTCCGTACGGCGGGGCCCTTGCGCTCCGAGAGCACCGCGGCCGGACGGAGAACGGGGCCCGCCCATGTGGACTCGGCCTTGATCTCCGGATCCAGGTCGAAGAGGGAACTGACAGGTATGGGATGCCCGAAGTCGACCGCATACCCGAACTCGTCCCCGGCGAAGCCCAGCCGCAGCCCGACCGGCCCGCTGCGGCCCGCGCCCTGGGCGGGAGACTCCGTCCCGGCCCACAGGGTGGAACGCAGCCCGCCCTCGCGTGCCAGCGCCGCGACGGCACCTCCCCGTGCGGCGTCGGCAAGCAGCCGCAGCGAACGGTAGAGGCTGGACTTTCCTGACCCGTTGGCGCCCGTGACGACGTTCAGTCTCTCCAGCGGCACGATGAGGCGGCTCAGGGAGCGGTAGTTCTCGACGGCGAGAGTGGTGATCATGTGGGGGCTCTCTGCGTTCGGTCCGGTGGCTCTTCCGGACAGTGTGACCCCCGGCCCTGACAACCGGCCGCCGCGCTACCCCTTGCGGCCCAGTCCGCAGAGCGAGGCGATGTCGGCGGGCGAGTCCGTGACCTCGCCGTCGGGACGCCATCGCGGGCCGGGGACCACGCCCGGTTCGACGAGTTCCAGGTCCGAGAAGAACTCCCGGACCTGCTCCGGGCTGAGCAGCCGGTAGGGGACGCCGCCGTGCTCGCCGACGCGCCGCTCGGCTTCTACCAGATCCGGGTCGCCGTCGGTGCCGGTGTACAGCGCGAGATGGCTGCCGGTGGCCAGGCCGTCCATCAGTTCGCGGGCGATCGAGAGGGCCTTGGCGTGCTCGGGCACGTGTCCGACGATGCCGAACATGATCAGTCCCACGGGTTGGGACAGGTCGAGTGTCTGCGCGGCCTCTTCCAGGATCGGCGCGGGCTCGTTCACGTCCGCGTGCAGGTAGTCGGTGGCGCCCTCCGGCGAGGAGGTCAGCAGCGTACGGGCGTGCGTGAGCACCAGCGGGTCGTTGTCGACGTAGACGATGCGGCTCGCGGGCGCGATCCGCTGGGCGATCTCATGGGTGTTGTCGGCGGTGGGCAGCCCCGTGCCGATGTCGAGGAACTGCCGGATGCCGGCCTCGGATATCAGATACCGCACAGTGCGGCTGAGCAGCGCCCGGCTGGTCCGCGCGATGTCCACGATGCCGGGGTAGGCCCCGCGTGCCTGCTCGCCGGCCTTCCGGTCGGCCTCGTAGTGGTCCTTGCCGCCGAGCCAGTAGTCCCACATCCGCGCCGAGTGCGGCACGTTGCTCGAGATCTGCGGTACGTCACGGCTGACGATCAGCGGGGCGTCACCCTGGGCCTCGCCCGTGCCGTCGGCGCCTGCCATCTCCCCACGCTCCTTAGTGTGTTGATCGTCACGTGATGCTAACCCAACGCGGCACTGGCGCAGTTGGTCCTACGGGGCGCCCCTGCGCCGGTGCATGCGGCCGCTGCGGATGCGGCGCGGGTACGTATGCTGACTGCCCGACAGGCGAGGGCGCGCCGAGACGATGCTGGGGGACGACATGAACGCCGAGGTAGATGCGACGGGGCTCCATGGGCCGGGCCGGTCCGCTCACCGCCGAGCGGGGACGCCGCTCGTGCAGTTCGTGACCGGAAGCTGATCAGCGATCGTGTCCGATGACATCCAGCAGTCTCCCTTCTCCGCCACCCTGCGGGTGCTTCTGGGCGTGATGGGCGCAGGCGCGTTCGGTACGGGGGTGCTCGCGGTGTTCATCACGGAGAACGGCACGGGGACCGGGGTGCTGCTGATCGTCGGCAGCGCCCTGCTCGTCGTCGCCCTGCTCGGAAACCGCATCGAGAGCCTCGAGTTCGGGGGCGCCAGGCTCAAGCTCCGCGCAGCCGCCGCCGAGAGGTTCGCGCTGGCTGAGGAGTCCGCACGCCGGGGCGACGACGACGCAGCCGACCGGCTGCGAGCGGAGGCTCAAGCCCTGCTCGACGCCGCAAGTCCGCTCGCCGCCGAATACCGTTCGGTGCGCGGCTCGATGCGTGCGGGCCCGGAACGCACGCGCCTGATGTCGGGAATCGTCGCGCGGGCCCGCCAGGCCGCCACGGAGCAGTCCTTCGAACCGGAGGAGGTCCTGCGCTGGTTCCAGGAGGGCAGCGAGGAGAAGCGCATCACCGCCCTGGGGATGATGCAGGCCGAGCCTCGACTGCGAAGCTTCGAGGCCGCGTTGGCGGGTATCGAGCACTCGCGCAGTGCCTTCGAGCAGTTCCACGCGCTGGCTCTCGCCTCCCAGATGCTCGACGTCCTGGACGAGGCACAGCGCAGGCGGCTCGTCGAGGCCGTGGAGTCCCAGGGAGACCGGCACTTCCGGCATGACTCCTCGCGCTGGGAGCTCGGTCAGCAGATCCTGAGGCGTGCGGCCGAGCACTCGGACACCCGGGGAGAGTGAGCACCCCCCCGCTTCGCCACCGCTCTGGGGCCGGAGAAGTCGCGGACGGCAAACGTCGGCGGGAGGTACCACGGCCGAACGGCCGGACAGGGACGTGCACGACGGGGCCCGGCCGCATCCGGCCGGGCCCCGCTGACCCCGGGCTCCAGGCCCGGCATCGACTGCGCCTGCGCTACAGCTCCTTGATCCGCACGTCCCGGTACGAGATCACGTCCGTGACGCCGTGGACCTGCAGGCCGATGTAGCCCGAGGCGTAACGGCGGCCGTCCGTGCCGGGGTCGTCGTCCCGTGGCGGCTCGAAGACCTGCCCGCCCGAGTTGTCGAACTCGTTGATCAGCTCTCCGTTCCGGTAGACCGAGTAGTGCTGGCCGACGACCTTGATCTCGTAGTCGTTCCACGTGCCCTTCGGGGTGACGCCCGCGCCGGCCAGGCCGACCCGGTCGAAGCCGTAGACCGAGCCCGTCTTGTACATGTCGCCGTCGGGCCTGTCGAGGATCTGCAGCTCGTGCCCGAACTTGATGGCGACCCACTCGGGCCGCGGCTCTTCCGGGTTGTCGTGAACGTACGGGAAGCGGGCGAAGACACCGGAGTTGGCGTTGCCGTCACCCGGGGCGTCGTCCCGGAACTGCAGCTTCAGCGAATAGTCGGAGTACTTCCGCTTCGGATACCACAGCATGCCCATGCCCTCGGTCTCGGTGCTGCTGGTCATGCTGCCGTCCCCGTTCAGGCCGAAGGCGCCGCCGCCGACGTGCTGCCAGCGCTCGAAGGACTCCTTCGTACCGTCGAAGAGCTTCTTGTAGCCGGTCTGCTGACCGGGCTCCCCGATGCCGGAGTCCTTCGCCGCCCGGTTGATCAGCCTCCGCTCCCGGGCGTCGAGCACCTTGTCCTTGAGCAGCGCGTCGGTGACCTCCGTGACGTGCTTGAGGAACAAGGCGTGCGAGGACCAGTCCTTCTCGTCCTCGATCAGCTCGCCCACGGTGCAGCGCTCGCGCGTCATCCTGTTCGGGACGCCCGTGTCGATGTCGCCGACGAAGACCGTCTCCCGCTCGTCGTACTCGGGGCAGTCCGGAGCGGGCACGCCACCCCCGGGCACCACGTCGAAGGACTCGGCGACGGCCTGCGAGGTGTTGCCCGCCTTGTCGGTGGCGCGGTGGGCGACGCTGTGATGGCCCGTACGGTCCACCACGACCGGATCGGAGTACGCGAGGAACGGGCCGCCGTCGAGGGAGTATTCGGTCTTCTCGACGCCCGAGCCCTCATCCGTGGCCGTGAGCGTCACGGTGGCCTTGCCGATGTAATCGCCGTCGGAGTTGCGCTTCCCTTCCGTCTCCGCCGTCGTCTCCGGCGGCGTGGTGTCCTCCTCGGGCTGCTCGACGACCGTGAACTCGACCGACTTGGCCGTGGCGGCGTTGCCCGCCTTGTCGGTCGCCTTGTAGCGGACGGTGTGCGTGCCCGGCTCGTGCACCATGACCGGTGCCGTGTACGGCTGGAACTCCCCGTCGCCCAGGGCGAATTCGATCGTGTTGACGCCCGATCCCGCGTCGGACGCGGTGACGGTGACCGTGGCCATGCCGATGTACGCGCCGCCGGCGTCCTGTTCGCCGTCGACGGTCGCGGAAGTCTCGGGCGGTGTCGTGTCGTCCGTGGGCGGTGCGACGACGGTGAACTCCACCGTCTTCTCCTCCGCGACGTTGCCCTCCTCGTCGGTGGCTCTGTAGCGGAAGGTGTGCGTGCCGGTTTCGTGCACCATCACCGGCTCGGTGTAGGCCTGGTAGCCGCCGTCGCCCAGGGCGTACTCGACGGTGTCGACGCCCGATCCGGCGTCGGAGGCGGTGACGGTGACCGTGGCCATTCCCACGTACGCGCCGTCGGCGTTCTGGTCGCCGTCCACCTTCGCCGACGTCTCCGGCGGCGTGGTGTCATCGCCCCCGCCGCCGTCGGTGACGACGAGAGTGCCCTGCATCTGGCCGTGTCCGGGGATCGTGCAGTGGTACTTGTACGTCCCGGGGGTGAGGGTGACCTCGACGGAATGCTTGCCCCCCTGCGCGTCCGAGGGGTTGGCGAGGATGTTGACGTCGACGTCGTCGTTGTAGTCGGGGTCGCTGGTGACGAACGTCAGCGTGTGCGGCATGGAAGTGGTGTTGCCCGTCGCCTCGCTGTTCTCGAACTCGATCGTCGCCGCACCCGCCACCGCCGTCGTCGGCGCCGAGGTGTAGCGGGTGATGTCGTCGGACGCGGTCCAGCGCAGCAGCTGTTCGGCCGCCGGGCCGGCCCCGCCCGACGGCGGGGCCTGCTGCCCGTAGGCGGGTGCGGCGGTCAGGCCCAGCACCATCAGCAGCGACGCGAACAGCGCCGTCACAGCGGTACGGAGGGCGCGCCGCCGGCGGGCGGCCGGCGTCCTGCGCCTGCACGTGCGTGCGGATGTGCGTGTTCGTGCGCCCGTCATCGTGACGCCCCCTTCGCGGACTTGCCGACCACGTCGCCGGCCGCCGGAGTGGCCTTGCCGCCCTTGTAAGTGACGTGCCACAGCGCGGACTTGTCATCGGAGGTGAAGAACCCACGCCCGTAGTCGAGGACGTAGAGCGAACCGTCCGGAGCGAACTTCCAGTCCATCAGGTTGCGGATGCCGTCCTCTCCGATGGGGATGATCTTGCGGAGGCTCTCGGCGTGCACCGGCAGCGCACCGGGCTCGTCGCCGTCGGGCATCACCACGGCGTGCCGGGGCTGTTCGGCGTCGTAGAAGTCGCCGACGAACCACTTGCCGTCCCAGTAGGCGGGCCATTTGTCCTTCGACGCGACGTCCGCGTCGAAGCGGTAGACGGGCCCGTTCATCGTGGCCTGGCCGCCGCCCTTGAGCCACGGCAGCCGCAGCTCCTGCTCGTCGAGCTTGTAGCTGGGGACGCCGTTCTCGTCGCGTGGGTAGTCGGGGCCGCCGCCCTGCGGCGAGTACCAGATGTTGTTCGGCTGTGCGGGCGGGATGTTCACCAGCCCGTCGTTGTTGGGGGACTCGTTCTTGAGGTTGTCGCAGTCGTACCAGCCCAGCGGCTTGTCCGGGTCCGGCAGATTGCGGTCGCGGTACGGCTGCTCGTTGCCCATGCAGTACGGCCAGCCCTGGTTGCCGGCCTTCGTGATGCGGGCGAAGGTGTCGTACTTGGCGGGCCCCCACGTGGTGCTGGGCTCGCCGGCGTCGGGTCCGACCCAACCGGCGTACAGGACATCGGTCCTGGGGTCGATGGAGATACGTGCGGGGTTGCGCACGCCCATCACATAGATCTCACCGCGGGTCTTGCCGCCGCCCTCGTCGGGCTCCTTCCCGGTGAAGAGGTTCCCCTCGGGAAGGGTGTAGGTCCCGTCGTCCTCGGGGTGGATACGCAGGATCTTGCCGTTGAGGTTGTTGGTGTTGCCCGCGGTACGGCGCGCGTCGGCGAACGAGACGCCCTTGAAGCCGGGTTCGGGATTGTTGCCCGAGTAACCGTCGCTGAACCGCGAGGAGTTGTTGTCGCCGGTGGCGACGTAGAGATTCCGCTTGGAGTCGAAGGCCATGCCGCCGCCCGCGTGGCAGCAACTGTGCACCTGCACGGGCCACTTGAGCAGCACCTTCTCCGAGGACTCGTCGAGCTTTCCGGTGCCGGCGTCCACGGTGAAGCGGGAGACGCGGCGCTCGGCCATGTGCTTGTCCCGGTCGAGCTGCGAGTGCGGCGTCCAGTGCAGATACATCCACCCGTTGTCGGCGAAGTCCGGGTCGAGGGCGATGCCCAGCAGCCCCTCCTCGACCTTGACGAGCTCGTCGCCGCCGCCCTTGTTGCCGAACACGGTGAGCGAGCCCACGAGTTGGACCTTCTTCGTGGCCGGGTCGTACACGTGGACCGTGCCCTGGCCCTTGCCGATCCCGGGGTTCTCCCAGTCGGTCTCCACGGGCGCCTCGGCGTCGCCGCCGCCGCGTCCGATGTAGAAGACCCGGCCGTCGTCGGCGGTGACCAGTCCGTGCGGCTCGCCGATCTGGTCGGACTGGCCGGGCTGGTTGGGTGAAGTGACCCGTTCTGCCTTGTAGTTGGAGGTGATGGCCGCCTTGCAGTCGGCTCGCGCCAGCCGCGTCGTCCACAGCAGGGCGCCGCGCAGATGGGTGCGGAAGTCGGCCTCCTGGAAGCTGTCGGCAGTGCCGCCCATGCCGGTGTAGAAGGAACGGCCTCCGTCGTAGTCGCGGCACCAGGACACCGGGTGGTCCCAGCCCATCGCGCCCTCGCCGGGGTCGTAGCTCTTCTCCCGTACGCGGGCGACGGTGTGCACCGAACCGCTCGGATTCTCCTTCCAGTTGAGCCACTTGTCGGGGCGCTTCCACTCCGCCGGCAGGCCCTTGGTGGCGGGGTTGCGGCGGTCGCCGGTCTCGACGGTCGCGCGCTGTGCCTTCGGAGGGCTGTCCGCGGCGGGACGCGCGCCGACCAGGCCGGAGAACCACTCGGAGTACGGCTCCGCGCGTGCCGCATCGTGGAGGCCGAGGAAGCCGCCCCCGGCCTCCATGTAGCTTTCGAGGCCCGCTTCCTGCGCCGGGTCGAGTACGTCGCCGCCGCCGGTGAGGAAGACGACGGCGTTGTACCGTCCGAGCCTCTCCGAGGTGAACACGGACGGGTCGTCGGTCGCCGTGATCGTGAAGTGCTGTGCCGCGGGACCGCTCCGGCCGATCTTCTCGACGGCCTCGATTCCGGCCTCGACGGTGGGTGGTTCCTCCCCGGCGGACCCGTGGAAGACCAGCACGCGGACGTCCTCCCCGCCCGGCGGGCTGGGGAGCTGGAGCTTGGGAACGGACGGTTCGGGTGGCGTGCCCGCGAGGGCCGGGGTGCCGAGCAGGGAGGCCGAGACCGCCCCCGCCAGCAGCGCCGCGAGCCACGTGCGCCGGTACGCACGCCGGGTCTTGAGCCTTGTCCTGCGCAGCCCTCTCAGGTGTGAGGGCTTTTGATGCGGTTCGAGCCGCATGACTGATCCACCCCTCTTAAGTCACCGAAACGACGAAGAAGTTAGACCTCTTTCGGTGGAACGCCAAGAGCTATGACCGCAATTCAACGAACTTTGTCCTGGATATGGATAAACGACGCCCGTAGCGCTACGGTCCTTGTCGGTTCAACCTCAATGCCCAAGCACGCAGGGGCAGTTCAGACGTTCATGCCCCGAGCGCACCCAGGCACCAGGCACCCAGGCAGTCCCGGCAGACGCCGAAGGGAGACCGATGTCCGAGAGGTCAGGCAGCCCCCTCGCCCGCCGCAGCTTCAGCAGACGCCTTCTCGCCGGTTCGGCGGCGGCCGCGCTCGGCCCCGCCGTGCTGAACTCGCCGCCCGCTGCCGCGGCTTCCGCCGCGCCGGCGCCCGCCGCCGCGGCCGCCGTCCGCCGCGCCGGACCCGGCGGCGAGGTCCGCCACATGAAGCTCTACGCCCAGAGGCTGGCGGACGATCAGATCGGTTACGGTCTTGAGAAGGGCAAGGCGACCGTCCCCGGTCCGCTCATCGAACTGATCGAAGGGGACACCCTCCACATCGAGTTCGAGAACACCACGGACACCACCGTCAGCCTCCACCCCCACGGAGTGGACTACGACAGGGCCAACGACGGCACCAAGATGAACGACAGCGTCGTCGAACCGGGCGGAACCCGCACCTACACCTGGCGCACCCACGCCCCGGGCAAGCGAAAGGACGGCACCTACCGCCCCGGAAGCGCCGGCTACTGGCACTACCACGACCACATCGTCGGCACCGAGCACGGCACAGGCGGTATCCGCGCCGGCCTGTACGGACCGCTCGTCGTGCGCAGGGAAGGCGACATCCTGCCGGACGAGCAGTTCACCGTCGTCTTCAACGACATGACCATCAACAACCAGCCCAAGGGACCCGACTTCAAGGTCACCGTGGGGGACCGCCTCGAGATCATCATGATCACGCACGGCGAGTACTACCACACGTTCCATGTGCACGGGCACCGCTGGGCCGACAACCGTACGGGCCTGCTGGAGGGTCCCGGTGACCCCAGCCGGATCGTCGACAACAAGATCACCGGCCCTGCGGACTCCTTCGGCTTCCAGATCATCGCGGGGGAGGAGGCGGGCGCCGGCGCGTGGATGTACCACTGCCATGTGCAGAGTCACTCCGACATGGGCATGGCCGGGTTGCTGCTGGTGGCCAAGCCGGACGGCACGGTGCCGGGCCACGACGGTCACCACTGAGACCGACCGTGTGCGCTCCGGGTGTCTGAGGTGTGCTAAGTTGCACGAGTTGCAGTTTTGGTACCCATTACTTTGTGCGCCTGACGGTTGTGACCATCAGGCGCATTTCTGTTTTCCGGTGTTTCTGGATGGGGTCAGGGCGGCGACGGAGTTCCGCGAGGTGCGGCGCTCCAGTTTTGCCTCAGAAGGAGATCGACATGGCATCCGGCACCGTGAAGTGGTTCAACTCGGAAAAGGGCTTCGGCTTCATCGAGCAGGAGGGCGGCGGCGCCGACGTCTTCGCCCACTACTCGAACATCGCAGGCCAGGGCTACCGGGAGCTCACCGAGGGCCAGAAGGTGAACTTCGACGTCACGCAGGGCCAGAAGGGCCCGCAGGCGGAGAACATCACCCCCGCCTGATCCGCGCAGACATCTGACGGGGCCCGCACCGGAAGGTGCGGGCCCCGTCTTGTGTGCGCGCACTGCCGCACTGCGGGCGCAACACCGGTCAGCACAGGGCGAGTTCGGACAATGTCACAGTCATGTTCCTATGTCCGGTACGGCATGATGAGTACGGTCTGATCCGGATACTCTCGGCGACCTCCTGTTACAACGAGCGCCCCGAGAGGCACACGTGAACATATTCAGATCCGTCACCGTCACCGCCGGCGCCCTGGCGCTGGCCCTCGCACCGTCCGCAGCGCTCGCGCACGACGGCAGCCACCCGTTCGAGAACTGCACCGCCGCCTACGACGCCGGTTACTCCAACATCCGCGCGGTTGACGGGCATTACGGCAAGCACCTGGACCGGGACGGCGACGGCGTCGGCTGCGACCAGCCCCCTGCCGGCTTCGTGCCGGCCAAGGACCACGCCAAGGACGACGACGGCCCCAAGGACGGCGACTCGGGCGAGGAGTCCGCCGGCCAGGACGAGGGCGCCGGCCTCGCCGAGACCGGCGGCAGCGGCACGACCCCGTACATCGCGGCCGGGGGCGGACTGGTCGTGCTTGCCGGCGCCGGAGTGCTGGCGGCGGTCCGCAGGCGCCGTACGGACGGCTGACCCTTCCGCACCTCTGACACAGCGAGGCCCCGCCGGCTCCGGCGGGGCCTCGCGTGTGCCAGGGGCGATCGCCCGGAGCGGGCAGGCGAGAGACGAATCACGTTCCGGCCGAGTTGGGCTCCCGGTCTCGGGGTTACGCAGGAACCCTGGCCCTGACGGTTGAAAGGGAGACGACGTGAGTCGCAAGAACATCTTCGTGATCGGTGTCGACGAGGCGAACCTGCAAGTGCTGCGCGACGTGCCGCACTCGGACGGCTACTCCTTCCACCCCCTGCTGGACCCCGTGGAACTGCAGGAGGGGGAGGTGTCCGTGCCGGATCTCCTGGCGAAGGCCCGTGAGCAGCTGCAGGCCTTCGACGGGAGCATCGACGCCGTCGTCGGCTACTGGGACTTCCCCGTCAGCACCATCGTGGCGACCCTCAACCGCGAGTACGGACTGCGCGGCGCGAGCCTGGAAGCGATCGTCAAGTGCGAGCACAAGTACTGGAGCCGCCTGGAGCAGCAGAAGGTCATCGGCGAGCACCCGCGCTTCGGACTGGTCTCCCTGGAGGACGGGAACCCGCGGCTGCCCGAAGGCATGCAGTTCCCGGTCTGGCTGAAGCCCGTCAAGGCCTACTCGTCCGAACTCGCCTTCGGCGTCAAGGACGAGGCGGAGTTCCAGGAGGCCGTCGCCGAGATCCGCGACGGGATATCCCGCGTCGGGCGGCCGTTCGAGTACATCCTCGACCAGCTCGACCTGCCGCCGGAGATCGCCGCTGCCGGCGGCCAGGCGTGCCTCGCCGAGGAGTCCCTGAACGGTGTGCAGTGCGCCGTCGAGGGCTATGTGCGCGAAGGGGAGATCACCGTCTACGGCGCGCTGGACTCCATCGACTACCCGGACAGCTCCTGCTTCCTGCGCCACCAGTACCCCTCGCAGCTTCCGGAGCCGGTCCAGCGCAGGCTCAAGGACGTCTCCAAGCGTGTGATCGGGCAGATCGGCATGGACGACGCCACATTCAGCATCGAGTTCTTCTACGACCCGCAGACCGACGACATCAATCTGCTGGAGATCAACCCGCGGCACTCCCAGTCGCACGCCGAGCTCTTCGAGTACGTCGACGGCGTCTCCAACCACGACTGCATGGTCAGCCTGGCCCTCGGCCGGGAGCCGAGCCTGCTGCCCGGGCACGGCCGCTACGCGATCGCCGCGAAGTGGTACCACCGCTGGTTCACCGACGGCGTCGTGCAGCGAGCGCCCTCGCAGGAGGAGATCGAGCGGGTGGAGCGCGAGATCCCCGGTGTGAAGATCGACGTGGTCCCGGGAGAGGACAAACTGCTCTCCGAGGCCCCCGGACAGGACAGCTACAGCTATGAACTGGCCCATGTCTTCGTCGGGGCAGACAGCGAGGAGGAGCTGCGCGAGAAGTACGAACGCGCCCTGGGCGCGCTGCCCTTCCGCATCGAGGAGCCGGCGGCCGCCGCCGGTTGACCCGCCCTCCCGGCAGATCAGCGGACCAGCGGCTCACAGACGAAATCACCGAGTCGCCGAGTCACCGAGTCCCACCGAGTCACCGACGAACGCGAACGCGTCAGCAAGGGAGCGTGCCGCCATGCGCTTCGTGAGCAACCTGCCCTGCAAGACGGAGGAAGTGGAACACCTCTGGATCCCGGTCTCCGACGGCACCCGCCTCGCGGCCCGGGTCTGGCGACCGGTCTCCGCCGAGGAGGAGCCGGTGCCGGCGGTGCTGGAGTACATCCCGTACCGCAAACGCGACCTCACGGCGGTGCGCGACTCCATGCACCACCCCTACATCGCCGGTCACGGCTATGCCTGCGTACGAGTGGACGTGCGCGGCACGGGCGAGTCCGAGGGCGTTCTGAAGGACGAGTACCTGGAGCAGGAGCAGGCCGACGCAGAGGACGTTCTCGCATGGCTCGCCGCGCAGCCCTGGTGCGACGGCAACACCGGCATGATGGGCATCTCCTGGGGCGGCTTCAGCGCGCTCCAGGTCGCCGCGCGCCGTCCGCCGAGCCTGCGCGCCATCGTCATCGCGTCCTTCACCGACGACCGCTACGCCGACGACATGCACTACATGGGCGGCTGCCTGCTCTCGGACAACCTGGCCGAAGCGGGCACCATGTTCGCCTACGCCACCTGCCCGCCGGACCCGGCGCTGGTGGGGGAGCGGTGGCGCGCGATGTGGCTCGAACGCCTGGAGAACACCCGCCCCTGGGCGCTGGAGTGGCTGCGCCACCAGCGCCGCGACGAATACTGGCGGCACGCTTCGGTCTGCGAGAACTACCAGGACGTCCAGTGCCCGGTGCTGGCCTCCAGCGGATGGGCCGACGGCTACTCCAACGCCGTCACCAGGCTCCTCGGCAACCTCGACGTGCCCCGCAGGGGCCTCGTCGGCCCGTGGTCGCACAAGTTCCCGCATCTGGGAGAGCCGGGCCCCGCCATCGGATACCTCCAGGAGGTCGTGCGCTGGTGGGACCACTGGCTCAAGGGGGCCGACAACGGCGCCATGGACGGGCCCATGCTCCGCACCTGGATGCAGGAGAGCGTCCCGCCCTCGACCTCCTACGAGGAGCGCCCCGGCCGCTGGGTTGGCGACCCGTCCTGGCCCTCCCCGGGCATCGGCCGGGTGGCGCATCCCCTGAGCAGGCACCGTATCGGGGAGCCCGGCGAGAAGGCCGCCGGGCAGGCGGGCGAGGCGGCGGAGGCCGGGGACGCCGGGCAGGCCGAGGAGGAGCTGACCGTGCAGTCGCCGCTGTCCGTCGGCCAGTTCGCGGGCAAGTGGGCCTCGTACAACGCGCCTCCCGACCTGCCCTACGACCAGCGCGAGGAGGACGGCGGATCGCTCATCTTCGACACCGAGGCACTCACCGAGCGCGTGGAGATCCTCGGTTCGCCGACCGTCGAGCTCGACTTCTCGGTGAGCGAGCCCGTGGCGATGGTCGCCGCCCGCCTCTCGGACGTGGCACCCGACGGCGCCACGACCCGTGTCACATACGGGCTGCTGAACCTCACCCGCAGAGGTTCCGACGGCCAACCGGTCGCCTCCGCACCGGAGTTGCTGGAGCCGGGCCGCCGCTACCGCGCCACGGTCCAGCTCAACGGCGTGGGCCAGGCGTTCCCGCCGGGGCACCGCATCCGGCTCTCCCTCTCCACGTCGTACTGGCCGCTGGCATGGCCGCCGCCCAGGCCCGTACTGCTGAGCGTGTACGCGGGCAGCAGCACCCTGACTCTGCCCGTGCGCCCGCCCTCGGAGGACGGGGAGCTGCGTACGCGGCCGTTCGGTGAGCCGGAGGGCACGCCGCCGCTGGAGGCCACTCAGGTCGCCTCCGTCGACACTCGCTGGGAGGTCCGCCGCGACCTGGTGGATTACAACTCCGCACTGGAGATCGTCAAGGACGCCGGGACGGTGCACTTCGAGGACATCGACCTCGATGTGAGCCGCCGTGCCTGCGAGCGGTACGACTCCGTGGCCGACGACTTCGGATCGGTGCGCGGCGAGTCCGCGTGGACCATGGCGTTCGGGCGTGACGGGTGGAACGTGCGCACGGAGACCCGGACCGTACTGCGCTCGACCGAGAGCGAGTTCGTACTGGACGCCACGCTCGACGGCTACGAGGGCGAGCGGAGGGTCTTCTCACGCACGTGGAACGAGCGTGTCCCGCGCGACCACCTCTAGAAACACGCTTCTACGAACACGCCTCTTGGCACATGTCGGCGGGCACCCCGAGGCCCCTAGCGGGACGGGCCCCGGCCGCCGTCCGGCGTCACATAGACGCGGTAGCCCGGCAGTTCGCGCAGCGTCGCCGACGGCCAGTCGCGTGCCCAGCTCGGTGGGGGGCGGTGATTGCGGGTGGTGACGGCCAGCGGCTCGTGCCGCAGGGCGAGCCGGCGCAGACCGTCGGCGGTGATGCTCACGTCGTGGCCGTTCGACTGCCGCGAACTGCAGCCCGCGTAGTGGCTCATGGGCACCGCCAGCGGGCCCGTGACCGTGCACGGCCGGCGCAGGCCGAGCCGGTGCATGGCGTCCGCGGCCTCCGTGAGCTGAGCCGTCATGTTGTGGTTGCGTTCCAGCACCGCGCCCAGCACCTGGTACTGGACGCCGAAGTGGCTCCCGAGCAGCAGCGCCGGCAGCAGGATCAGGAGCAACGGGCGCCGCCCGTACGGCCCTTGCGTGAAGGTCCGCCGTACGCACTCGCCGACGGGGAGCGCGAGCAGGGCGTAGGAGGGCAGCAGGAAGCGGGGAGCCGCGTAACCCATCAGGAAGAGGTACGGGACGGCGAGCACGACGGCGGTCACGGACGCCAGTACGGCGGTGTCCCTCCGGCCGGCGCGTACGGCCGCGGTGATGCCCGCCCCTGCCAGCAGCGGCATCGCGAACCACCACACCGCGGTCTGCGGCTCCTCCCAGGCCATGTCGCACGGCCGGCACAGCATCCTGCCCTGCAGGGCGCGCACGTGATCGCCGATCGCGATGTTCCAGCCCATGCCGCCCTGGATCTCGCTGGCCCGGTCCAGCCGCGTGAGGAGCCCTCCGTACGCGGTGTACGCCTCGACGATCCAGGGTGCGACGCCGAGCACGGCGCCGGCGGCCAGCGCGGCGAAGAGCGCAGGGCGCCGCCATGCCCCTACCACGAGGGCGGCCGCGGCGAGGGCGAGCACCAGCCAGGCGGCGTCCGGCGGACGCATCACCGCCACCACGCCCACGGAGATGCTGAGCCCGGCCAGCGCGCGCCGGTCGCCCTCCCGGCGTGCGCAGCGCAGGAAGCAGCCCACGGCCGCCAGCGAGCCGAAGGCGCACCACAGGTTGGGCATGGCCTGCGGCCCGTAGTAGAGGCTGATCCACAGGCCGGCGAAGAGGGCACCGCCCCAGGCGAGCACCGGCACGGGGAGCAGCCGGCGCCAGATCCACAGTGCGGCCAGCAGCGCCGCCCCGGACACCACGGCGAGGAAGATGCGCAGGAGGGTGGTCGAGGAGGTGAACGAGACCAGGGGCGCGACGAGGTAGGAGATGCCGCGTGCGCGGGGAGCGCTGAAGTAGGCGACGGGGTCCTCGGCGTCGACCTGGCTGACGTAGACCGACTCGTCCCAGCCGAGGCCGGTGCCCGGCAGCACGAGCAGGATCTGTACCAGGGTGTAGAGCGCCGCGACCGCCCCGAGGTGGAGCAGGGGGCGGCCGGACGGTCCGGGCCCGTACTCGGGGAGGCGCTTGAGGCGGTCGGTGACTGGTGCGCTCGGAGCTGCAGGCAGCACGTACATGGCCGAACCTCGTCCCGCTTGTGAAACCTGTGAAACCGGCAGTCGGATCTGTGGGCGAGATCTATGCGTAACACCCGATATGTCGGTTTTGCGGTAATGGTGGCCCCGGCCCGGTCACTCACGGACGGCCGCATACGATCGTCCGTATGAGCTCTTCAGTACCGTCCGCGCGCATAGCGGTGATCGGCGGCGGCGCGGTCGGCGGCCTCACCGCCGCCTTCGCCCAGGAGGCCGGTCACGACGTGACCCTCTGCCTGCGAGCGCCGCTCGACGAACTGACGCTGGACACGGACGGTGAAGTGCTCCGCCCGGCCCTGCGCTTCGTGACCGCACCGGAGGAAGCGGCCCAACACGACTGGGTCTTCCTGACCACCAAGGCCCAGGACACCGAGGGCGCCGCGGCCTGGCTGAACGCCCTGTGCGGGCCGCACACCGTCGTCGCCGTCATCCAGAACGGCATCGACCACACCGAGCGCGTCGCACCGCTGCTGCCCCAGGGCGCGGAGGTTCTGCCGACCCTGGCCTACATGGCCGTCGAACGGGTCGCACCGGGCCGGATCGTGCACCACTTCTCCAGCGAACTGCACGTCCCCGAGGGCCCGTCGGCACAGCGGTTCGAAGCCCTCCTCGCGGACAGCCGGCTGAAGGTCCGCGGCGTCGCGGACTTCCGTACGGCGGCATGGCGCAAGCTGTTCACCAACGTCGCCGCCAATCCGCTTACCGCGCTCCTCAAGCAGCGCATGCACATCCTCAGCGACCCCGAGATGTACCTGCGCGCCGAGGAGATCCTCATGGAGGCGCTCGCCGTCGCACAGGCGGAGGGCGCGCAGGTGGGCGAGAAGGACGTGCAGCGGGCGCTGCGGTCGAACCTCGCGGTGGGGCCCGAGGGCGGCACCTCCACCTTCTACGACCGGCTCGCCGGGCGGCCCCTGGAGCACGAGCACATCACCGGTGCGGTGGTGCGCGCCGCCGACCGGCACGGCATCGCCGCACCGCTCAACCGCCTGCTGCTGGCCATGCTGCGCGCCGCGGACCGCGAACTGCGCGAGGGCTGACACGGGCCCGGCTGTCCGGGCGGGGTGGCGGCCCGGAGGTCCGGACCTTCAGTGGGTGCCGCGGCGTGAGCCGGCGGCCGGCCCGCGCAGGCGTTCCATCTCGCGCCGGTCGCGCTTCGTCGGGCGCCCGGCTCCGCGGTCGCGGCGGCCGGCCGGTGCGACGGCCTCACGCGGCGGCGGGGGCGGGCTGTGGTCGGTGTAGCACTCCACGGCGACCGGCGCACCGACCCGCTTGCGGATGATCCGGGAGACCACGACCACGCGCTCCCGGCCGCCGGCCTGCCGCACCCGCACCTGGTCTCCTGCGCGCAGCGCATGTGCGGGTTTGACGCGTTCCCCGTTCACCCGCACATGACCGGCGCGGCATGCCGACGCGGCCGCCGAACGGGTCTTGGTGAGCCGTACGGACCAGATCCACACATCGACCCGTACGGTTCCTGCGTCTTCAGCCATGACCTCGACTCTAGGGCGCGCCGCGCCTCGGGTCAGCGGCGTGCGAGACGGCGCTCGCCGCCGGAGCCCGTCTCGTAGTCGAGTTCGTAGTGCTCGAAGACCGCGCGCTCGTCCTCGGCGGGCAGTTCGCCGTCGGTCTCGATCGAGGGGGCGGCGCGCACATCGCTCTTGCCGTAGGCGACCCGTACGTACTCCGGGCCGACCGTCGCTCCCGCGAGCGGTACGAAGACGAGCTTGCGCCGTGTGGGCATTCCCATCGTGAGGGTGGCGAAGAAGGGCTGGTCGGTGCGCGTATCGACGTAGACCGCCTCCAGTTTGCCGATCTTGCTGCCGCCGGGATCGACCACGTCACGGTCCCGCCACTCGCGGATGTCGCCTGCCTCGAACATCTCCGGTCATCCCTCCGCGCTTTCGGTCGGACGACGGGTGCCGCACACCGTCGGTGCCACCAGCGTGCCGCATTCGCCCAGGTTTGGCACCGGGCGCATGGGTGGTACTGGGGCGGGGTGGATTCCCAGCTCACCCTCCGGGTCGACGGAGAAGCACGGTCCCTGACCGTCGACACACGCACCACGCTCCTCGACGCCCTGCGCGACCGGCTGTCCGTCACCTCCCCCAAGAAGGGCTGCGACCACGGCCAGTGCGGTGCCTGCACCGTGCTGCTCGACGGAAGGCGCGTCCTCAGCTGCCTGACATTCGCCGTCGCCCACGAAGGAGCCGACGTGACCACGGCCAAGGGACTCGCCTCCGCGGACGGCGAACTCCACCCGCTCCAGCGGGCGTTCCTCGACCACGACGGCTTCCAGTGCGGCTACTGCACGCCCGGACATATCTGCTCGGCGGCGGGCATGCTCGCCGAAGCGGCCGCCGGGCACCCCAGCGCGGTCACTCCGGCCACGGACGACGGGCCGGGCGGCCAGGGCGGCGGGGGTGGTCAGGGCGAGTCCGGGGGCGCGCTCAGCGACGACGAGATCCGCGAGCGTATGAGCGGCAACCTGTGCCGCTGCGGCGCGTACGTGAACATCGTCGCCGCCATTCGGGAGGTGTCCGCGAAATGATCCCCTTCGACTACGCCCCCGCCTCCGACCCGGGCAGCGCCGTCGCGACCGTGGCGGCGCGCCCCGGCGCCGCGTTCCTCGGCGGCGGAACCAACCTCGTGGACCACATGAAACTCGGCGTCGCCACTCCCGATCTCCTCGTCGACGTGACGCGGCTGCCGCTCGACCGGATCGAGGAACTGCCCGACGGGGGCCTGCGCATCGGCGCCACCGTGCGCAACAGCGACCTCGCCGCGCATCCGGCGGTGCGCCGGCGTTGCCCCGTCCTCTCCCAGGCGTTGCTGGCCGGCGCCTCCGGCCAGTTGCGCAACTCGGCGACCACCGCCGGGAATCTGCTCCAGCGCACCCGCTGCGGCTACTTCCAGGACGTGACCACGCCGTGCAACAAGCGTGAACCCGGCACCGGTTGCGCGGCGGTCGGCGGCTGGAACCGGTATCACGCCGTGCTGGGCGCCTCCGAGCACTGTCTCGCCGTGCACCCGTCGGACATGGCCGTCGCCATGAGCGTCCTCGACGCCGTGGTGACCGTGCTCGGCGAGGACGGTGAACGGCGCGTCCCGCTACGGGAGTTCCACAGGCTGCCCGGGGAAACACCCGAGCACGACACGGTCCTCGCGCACGGCGAACTCGTCACGTCCGTCGAACTCCCGCCGCTGCCCGGCGGATCGCGCTCCGGCTATCTGAAGGTGCGGGACCGTGCGTCGTTCGCCTTCGCGCTCGTCTCCGTCGGTGCCGTCCTCGCCGTCGACGGGGGCCGGGTACGCGAGGCACGCATCGCGTTCGGCGGCCTCGCGCACAAGCCCTGGCGGGCCACGCACGCCGAGGCGGCACTGCTCGGTGCTACCCCGGCCGAAGAGGCCTTCCGGCAGGCAGCCGACGCCGAACTTCGCCATGCGCAGCCGCTTCCCGGCAACGGCTTCAAGATCCCGATGGCGCGCAACGCGCTCGCCGCCCTGCTGCGCGAGCTCGCCACGGAGGGGCAGCGATGAGCCGGGCGGATGGCGACGACTCCGCGCAGACCGCTCGGCCCGTCCGGCCCACGCAGTCCGCGCAGCCGCTGAAGCCACTCGACGTGCGCTCCATTGGGACTTCGCCGCAGCGCCTGGACGGACCGGCGAAGGTCACCGGCACCGCGCCCTACGCCTGGGAACACGCCCTGCCGGACCCGGTGTTCGTACACCCGCTGCAGGCCGCCGTCGCGCGTGGACGGGTCGTGGCGATGGACACCGGGCAGGCCGAGGCGCTCGACGGAGTCCTCGCCGTGCTCACCCCGGACAACGCTCCGCGGCTCGCCGACACGGGCGACGCGGAGCTGGCGGTGCTGCAGTCCCACGAGGTCGCCTTCCGCGGCCAGTTCGTCGGCGCCGTCGTCGCCGGGACGGCGGAGGTGGCGCGGCACGCCGCCCAGCTTGTCGCCGTCGAGTACGAACAGCTGCCGCACGACACGGAGTTGAGCGCCGACCGGCCGGATCTCTACCGCCCGGAGACCGTCACGCCCGCCTATCCGCCGGACTCCGACGACGGTGACGTGGAGGCCGCTCTCGCCGCCGCGCCCGTCGCGGTGGACGTCATCTACAGCACCCCCATGGAGCACAACAACCCGATGGAGCCCCACACTTGCGTCGCGGTGTGGGAGGCGGGGGAGGAGGACGCGGCTGCCGTCGCACGTCTGACGCTCTACGACTCCACGCAGGGCGCGCACCAGGTCAGAAAGACCCTGGCGCCGCTGTTCGGACTTCCTCCGGAGCGTGTCCGGGTCGTCTCACCGCACGTCGGCGGGGCTTTCGGCTCCAAGGGGTTGCCGCACGCGCACAACGTCCTCGCCGCTCTCGCGGCGCGCGTGTGCCACGGACGCCCGGCCAAACTGGCGCTCACCCGGCAGCAGATGTTCTCGCTCACCGGGCACCGCACCCCCACGCTGCAGCGTGTACGGCTCGGGGCGGACACCCGGGGGCGGCTCACCGCCCTCTGCCACGACGTCGTCGAACAGACCGCCAGGATCAAGGAGTTCGCGGAGCAGACGGGCGTGCACGCCCGCTCCATGTACGCCGCCGGCAACCGCCGCACCACGCACCGGCTGGCGGCCCTGGACACCCCCGTACCGTCCTGGATGCGGGCCCCGGGCGAGGCACCGGGGATGTTCGCGTCGGAAGCCGCCATGGACGAACTCGCCGTCGCCTGCGGCCTCGACCCCATCGAGCTGCGCGTGCGCAACGAACCGGAGACCGACCCGTCGACCGGCAGACCGTGGTCCGCGCGGCACCTCGTGCAGTGCCTGCGCCTCGGGGCCGAGCGCTTCGGATGGGACCGGCGCACCGATGCCGGCACCCGGCGCGAGGGAGACTGGCTGGTCGGGCTCGGGGTCGCCGCCTCCACATACCCCGTGTACGTCATGCCGGGGACCGAGGCCGAGATCGAGCGCCGCGCGGACGGCGCCGGCTCACCGGACGGGTATGCGGTGCGCGTCGGCGCCGCCGACCTGGGGACGGGCACCTGGACCGCCCTCACGCAGATCGCCGCCGACGCACTCGACTGCTCCTACGGCGAGGTGCACTTGGAGATCGGCGACACCGACCTGCCGCCCGCGAGCGTCGCCGGTGCCTCGTCCGGCCTCACCACCTGGGGCACCACCGTCGTGGCCGCCGCCCGCGCCTTCAGGGAGGAGCACGGCGCCGACCCCGCCCCCGGTGCGCGGACCCGCGCCGCCACGCCCTCCGACCCCGACCTGGAGAACTACGCCGCGCACTCCTTCGGCGCGCAGTTCGCCGAGGTCCGTGTGCACTCCGGCACCGGCGAGGTCCGGGTGCCGCGCATGCTGGGCGTCTTCTCCGCCGGGCGCATCATCAACCCCCGTACCGCACGGTCCCAGTTCATCGGCGGCATGGTGATGGGGATGTCGATGGCGCTGTTCGAGGAGGGTGTCTTCGACCACGGCACGGGTCACGTCATCAACCACGACTTCGCCCAGTATCACGTCCCCACCTGCGCCGACGTCCTCGACATCGACGCCGTGTGGCTGGACGAGCCCGATCCGCACGCGAACCCCATGGGTGCGAAGGGCATCGGCGAGATCGGCATCGTGGGCTCGCCGGCCGCCGTCGTGAACGCCGTGCACAACGCCACAGGAATCCGCGTCCGCGACCTGCCGGTCACACCGGACAAGCTTCTCCGGTCCTGAAACGGACCGGCTCCGCCGGACACGGACCGCGACGTCCGGCCTGCGCGCGCCAGTCACACACGATTCACCCGTGACGCCCCGCAACCGGCGTGCCTGCGGGTATCTTGCGGAACATGCCCCCGGAACAACCCGGTCCCCAAGAGGCGGACGCAGTACCGCCCCCGCCGTCGGGGTACCAGCTCAAGGCGGTCGTCTTCGACGTCAACGAGACGCTCAGCGACATGACGCCGCTGCGCGGCCGCTTCGAGGACGTGGGCGCGCCCGCGGACCTCATGCCGACCTGGTTCGCCGGAGTGCTGCGTGACGGCTTCGCGCTGGCCGCCGCCGGCGCGTACGCGGACTTCGCCGACATCGCATCGGACGGGCTGCGGGCCCTGCTCACCGCCCTCGACGGACGCGGCACCGGCGAGGCGGACGAGGCCGCCCGGCACATCCTCGCCGGCATGGACGAACTGCCCGTGCACCCCGATGTCCCGGGCGGTGTCCACGCGTTGCGCAGAGCCGGGTTCAGGCTGGTGACCATGACCAACGGATCGCCCGAACTGACTCACGGACTGCTCGTACGCGCGGGGGTCCGCGACCAGTTCGACGCCCTGCTGGGCGTGAGCGGGCCCCGCTGCTGGAAGCCGGCGCCCGAGGCGTACCGGTACGCGGTGCGCAGGGCCGGGGTGCGGCCGGCCGAGGCCCTGCTCGTCGCCGTACACCCGTGGGACGTCGACGGGGCGCAGCGCGCGGGACTCGCAGGTGCCTGGCTGAGGCGGGGCACGGACCCCTACCCGGAGACGATGTCGCGGCCCAAGTGGACCGCGGAGGACCTGGAGGAGCTCGCCGGGACTCTCGCGGCCCGCGGCAACGGGCAGGGGCAGAGCTAGCCGGACACTCCCTCGGCCGGCCGGGGCCTCAGGAGGCCTGCCGGTCGCCGCCGAACCGCAGCGTGCGGCAGGCCAGTTGGACCACGAGCCGGTGATCGGGGAGTGCGAGGTTCACATCGAGCAGGCTCTCCACGCGTGCGATCCGCTCCGCGACGGTGTTGCGGTGGATGCCCAGATGGGCAGCCGTCGACGAGGCTGACGACTCGTGTTCGAGGTACGCCTCGACCGTACGGATCAGCTGCGTTTCGCCTCGGTCATGGAGCGGCTTGAGAATCTGCCGTGCGTACGTCTGGAAGGACTCCAGGCTGTACCAGTCGGCGAGCAGCTGCTGCAGGTCCAGCTCGTCGATGTGCGCGACGCGCACGCTGCGTGCTCCCGTACCGGCCAGCAGGCATGCCTGCCGTGCCTCGGTCAGGGTCCTGGCCAGGCCCTCCGGCCCCTTGCGCGGGCGCCCCACCCCGGCGGTCAACGGGGCCTCGCCGGACAGCGAAGTCAGCGCGGCGCGGAGCGGCTTGACCACTTCCCTGGAGGACGAATGTGCCGGCTCGCGGTCCACCGTCGCCCAGAAGGCCCAGCCCTCGCCGCGTTCGACGAGGTGGCCGCCCAAGCCTTGTTCGCAGAGCGCGGCGTTGAGGACCTCCGTCATGCGACGGCGGTTCGATGGGGAGCGCATCGCGCGCAGGTGGACGCCGGTGTGCCAACCGTGCATCTGCCAGCCGAGTCTGAGGCCGCTCTCCGCCACCTCGCGGTCGGGATGGTTCGGGTTCTTCAGCAACTCGGAGAGCAGATCACGGCGTTCGCGCCCTTCGCGTTCTCCTTCCAAGCGGCGCCGGGCCGCCCAGCCGGTGATCGCGGCGGCGGCGAGCACGGTGGCCTGCTCCGCTGTGGCCGTCCACGTCCGGGGGCCCGGCGGCAGCTGCACCGCGAGCCACATGTCAGGGCCTGACTGGGCGTCGAGGACGACGGGAACGAGCACGAGGTCGCCGTCCCGGCCCTCCGCGGCACCAGACACCGTATGCGGGGAGGGGTCCGTCAGCGCGCCCTCCGGCAGCGCGAGAGTGGATCCCGAGAGCACGGCACCGACGGGGCTGATCAGCCCGGCCTGTCCGCTGAGCATGCGCTCCAGAGTGTCCAGGACCGGGCCGGGTTCGGCGTGACGGCGACGCAGGTGCCGGCCGAGTTGACTCAGCACGTCCGCCCGTACCAGTTCGGGCGCGTGGACGACGCAGTCGAGCTGCCGCGCCAGCTGAAGCGGGTCCTTGAAGGTGGCGACGAGCAGCGGCATGCCCAGTTTGCCGGCCAGCCGGGTGGCGGAGCCGACCAGGTGCGGTCCGTTCGTCACCACGAACCCGACCGCGCCCGCGGCGCGTACGGCACTGAGCATCATGTCCAGGACGACGAGTTCGGTCTCGCCGGGAGCTGCAATGACGAGCGCGCCGGGAGTGACCGATTCCGCACTCGCCAGGGTCGAGACGACCTCGATCGAGCGCACCTCTTGGTCGAGACCCGCCTCTCCGGCGGCGAGATGCGCGCCCACCAGCCCCTCCAGCCCGCACAGCATGCGGACCGTCACCGGCTGCCAGGACGCCGTCACTTGGCAGCCCCCTCCAGCGGTACGTAGTCCATGTCGTAACCGAACGCACGGGGCCCGAGCAGTTCCAGCCCGGCTTCACTGCGCCACTGCGGATCGCAGGGGATCGCCAGCACCTCGACCCACAGGCCGTAGCGCACACGCTCAGCCGTCAGACATCTGCCCGTCTCCTGCTCCAGGACACAGATCAGGTCCGGTACGCAGGCCTTGATGCGGCCGTCCTCGAGTGCGACGAGGTACTCGTTCTGCATCTCGATGCGCAGCGCACGGTCGGGCTGTTCACTGTGCTCGACGACGACGGTGCCCGTGGTGGACTGGCCGAGGTGCCGCCGCGGTACTTCGACGACCTTGCCCTCGAAGAGAGTCCGTGCCCCGTAGCCGGCCGCCAGCCCTTCCCGGTCGCGGTCCTCGAGCAGGCGTCCCATCTCGACCGCCCTGGTGTACGAGCCGACCAGCATGCCTTTGGTGATCTCGTCCGTGGAAAGCGGCCGCCAGGCCATTCCTGCCCAGCCGCCCATCGCCGGCATCGACAGCCGGATCACCGATTCCGCGTCGGCGCTGTTCACCCCGTCCACCAGGAGGTTGGACCCCTTGTCGGCGGTGAAGGCCGCCGGGGTGAGATCGATCCCGGCCATCGTCAGCGTGGTCTGGCTGAGCTTGGTGACACCCCGCCCCGTGCCGTCGGCGTCCACGAGCGGCAGCCCGAGCTGCGCGGCTGCTATGACCGGGACGACGGCCATGATGCCGGTCATGGCCACCCCCGTCACCGCCTGGACCGTCACGCCGGTGTGCCGTTCGACTCCTCGTATCGCGCGGACGATCTCGCTGCCCTCGTACGGCTTTTCATGCATGACCGTTCCGGAGCCGACGAAGCCGACCGGCACCGCAAGGCTCTCGGGCGGCAGTTCGCCGGGTCGCACCACCTGGACCGGACCGTGCTCCCGTAACGCCCGCCGGAGGATGGGCTCCACGAGCTCGGTGCCGGTGCCGCCCCCGCCGCCTGTGCCGAGCAGCATCGCCGCCCGGGACAGTGCCGGCACATCCTCGATCGTGAACTGCCACATGTGACCATTGTGCTGTCGCTCACCGAGCCGAAGCGGTCAATGGCCGAAATGAAATATGCCTATGGAACCGGTGCGACGGGACGGTAGTCCTCGTCGAGGCCGAAGGCCCGCGGCCCGAACGCCGCGAGCGCCTCCGGGGTGCACAGCCGGTCCGGAGCCGAGATCACGAACACCCGCACGCGCTGTCCGAAAGACAGTGCCTCGGTGGTGACCGGCTGCCCCGACTCCGCGTGCAGGACGGTGACGAGATCGGGTACGACGGCGACAGTCCGGCCGTCGATCCGTGCCAGGAGATTCTCATTCTGGAAGACGAGTTCGCATGCGCCTTCGGTGCCTCCGGTGTCTTCCGTGCCGTCGGCGGCGACGCAGGCACGACCCCGGGCGAAGCCGTCCGTCGTGCGGCGGTCCACATCGACGACCTTGCCGGAGAACACGACCCTCCCGTGCCGGTACACCGTGCGCGACAGCGTCTCCGTCAGCTCCGCGAACGGATCACGGTGACCCTCCCGCGCCTCGCGCACCGCCCGTCCCAGCTCGAGGGCCGTGCTCACGGTGCGCGGCACTGCCGTACGGCGGACGTCGGCGCCGCTCATGGGATAGAGCGCCATCCACGCCGAGGCGCCCATGCTGACGGCAAGGGCACGGGCAAGCGACTCCAGCCGCCGGTTTTCCGGTCCGGTGTCGACGACCGCCACGCTGCCCTGCTCGTCCGCGATCGCCATGGGAGAGCCGGGCAGACCGCTCGCGCCGAAGGTCGTCATAGACAACTCGGGGAACGCGCGGCCCATTCCGTCGGCATCGACGACGGGCAGCCCGAGCTGAGCGGCGGCGAGCAGCGGGACCATCGAATTCATTCCGCCGCACTCGGCGGGCATCACAGCTGTGACGGGCCGGCCCAGGTGGCGCTCCAACGCCCGCAGTGCGATGGCCGCTTCCGTGCCGTTCGGCAGCTTCTCCACGACGACGGTCGGTGCTCCCATCATGGCGGCGGTGACGACGAGAGCGTCCTCGTCCAGCTCCTCCGGATCGAGGAACTGAACGCGCCCGTCGGCCGCTGCGAGGGAATCGGCTGCCAGCGCTTTCCCCAGGTACGGGTCGCCTCCGCCGCCGGTGCCGAGCAGCGCGGCTCCCCAGGCCAGATCCGGCAGATCAGCGAGGGTCAGGTCCCAGGGCATCACCGGACTCCGCGGCCGCGTGCCGCCGGGGAGGGCGCGGAGGCGTCCCGGGCCAGGTCCCCGACGGCCTTGACGCGTATACGTGTTGCGTTGCCCGGGAGGTAGGCGAGCGGGATCTCCTCGACCTCGACGATCTCGACAGTGCCCGGGCCGGCGCCGGCGATGAGAGCCCGGTCGGTGGCTTCCTGCTTCGCGGTGTCCAGTGCGGCGTCCCGCCGGCCCGGCTGGATCGCGAAGATGCGGTCCACATCCCCGCTGATCTGGGCGATGGCGGCACCGACCGCGTTGGCGACGGCGAACTGCTCCGGACGCAGCACCGAGGACGCCAGCGGAAGCTCCTCGGGCAGCAGGACACTGCCGCCCCCCACGAGGACCACGGGGACCGGTGCCCGGCTGGTTCGCATCCGGTCGATCGTTCCCGTGATCCGCTCCGTCACATAGCCGAGCCCGGCGGTCACCAGGTCACGGTCCAGCGCCTTCACCGGTTCGGGGTCGCCGATCTGTGCGCGGCCGGCGGCCACGACGAGATCCGTGGCGGTGAGGGTCTTCCCTCCGAACACGAGCGCCTCGTCCTGCAGCCGGTATCCGACGCTGTCCGGGCCGACTTCGACCTTCCCGTCGTCCTGGCGTACGACGCTGCCCCCGCCGACACCGAAGGAAAGCACGTCGGGCATGCGGAAGTTGGTGCGGATGCCGCCGACGCTCACTTCCGTACTGGCTTCCCGCGGAAACCCGCGGTGCAGGATGCCCACGTCCGTGGTCGTGCCCCCGACGTCGACGACGGCGCAGTCGTCGACGCCGGAGAGATAGGCCGCACCCCGCATCGAGTTGGTCGGCCCGGACGCGAACGTCATGACGGGATACCGGCGGGCGTAGTCCACACCCATGAGCGTGCCGTCGTTCTGGCTGAGATACAGCGGCGCATGCAGGCCGACGGCGCGCAGCGTCGCGACCATGCCGTCGCAGATCCGTTCCGCGAGCTCGCCGAGCGCGGCATTGATCACCGTGGCGTTCTCCCGCTCGAGCAGGCCCGTGCGGCCGACTTCGTGGGAGAGGCTCACCCGCAGCCCGGGCACCCGCTGGGTGAGGATCTCCGCCGCCTCCAGCTCGAACTCCGCGTTGACGAGGGAGAAGACGGACGTGACCGCGACCGATCGGACCTCCTTGACGGCGAGTTCGTCGGCGATCCGGTGCAGTTCCCCGGGGACGAGCTGGGAGATGACGCGCCCGTCGTACTCGTGCCCGCCGTGACACAGATAGGTGTGGCCGCCGATGGCGTTCACCAGGTTCTCGGGCCATTCCACCAGCGGGGGCAGCGACTGAGTGGCCGGCAGCCCGAGACGTACGGCGGCGGTGGGCGCCAGGTCACGCGCCTCGACGATCGCATTGATGAAATGGGTCGTCCCGAGCATCACGCCGGTGAGCCCCGCCGGGTCGAAGTCCCGCAGCGTCTTGAGCTCTTGGACCGCCCGCACGATTCCGTCGGTCACATCGGGGGTGGTGGTGACCTTCGCATCGGCCAGCACGGAGTCGCCGTCCATGAGTACGGCGTCCGTGTTCGTTCCGCCGACGTCGATACCGATCCGCATTTGGTGAGAACTCCTTGGTCATTGATGCGCCGCTTCACCGACGGGCAGGGGAGCCGGGGTACGTGCCGGGTCCACCATGTTCTAGGACGGGTGGAGCCGGGGGAGCGGCCGCAGCGGAATACCGGGCAGAACGGACGGCTGCCCGAAGCAGATATGGCGGGACCGGTTCGGAGGGCTGCGAGCGAATTCCCGAATTGTAGACGTGGATTCCTGCCTCATGCAGTGGACACCGGCGGGCACTCTGCCAGGACTCGTTCATCCGCCTGTGCATGGTGCACAGTGCGGCGGTCCGTGTGAATCGCTTCAACGTCGACGGGCGGCGAACGAGGCCGTGCACACTGCCGGTTCGTGCGCCTGGCGCGGGCACTGTGACACTTCCTCCGGGCTCCGCGAATGCCTACCCTGAGGGTTTGGCGGGAAGGGATCCTGCTGCAACGAAAGCCACGGAGCGCGCAGATGACCACTCGCCGCCGATCGCCTGACGTTGTAGAGGAAGAAACACCAGAGTCTGCGCGCCCCCGCACCGTCACGGCTTTCGCCGAGCCCCTGCCGCATTCCGCGTCCGTCATGGTGCCCCCACCCGGAGACGACAGAATCCTCGAACTGGTTGAATTCCTGACCCCCGTTCCTGAAGCGGTCCCCGCGGCGCGCCGCCACGTCACGCGCCTGCTGCGCGAATGGGGCTTGAGCGCACTGACCGATAGCGCCGCCCTGTTGGCGTGCGAACTCGTCTCGAACGCCGTCAAGCACGGGAGTCCGGCCGCCGGGACTTCGGGCGGCGGCAGCGTGCAGCAGATCGTGCTGACAGTGCGCTACCACGACGCCTTGTTCATCGAGGTCTGGGATCCCGGTTCGAAGGGGCGGCATCCCCACGTGCGCATCGCGGCGCCCCATGACGAGGTCGGCCGTGGGCTGCGGCTCGTCGACACCCTGAGCCGCGAGTGGGGGCACTACACCCCGGCGTACGGCGGCAGGACGGTCTGGTGCGAAGTGGTGTCCCCGGCGTATGGCCAGGGGCCCGGCCGCGGGCCTCGCTGAGCCCGGCCGCGGCCGCTCCGCCCGCCGCACACCAGGTGATCCAGTCCTCTCCCGCCTGCCCGGATGCCACCGGGCCGGCCCTCGCCGCACACCCTTGACAGGCAGATCGGGTTGCTGGATTACTGGACCGCGCCGCGGCGGTGACCGAATGGTCGGTCGGCGGAGCGAGTACGAGAGCCGAGAGCGTGGGACGCATGACGCAAGCCATGAGCGACGGGGCGGCGCAGGCGATGTTCGCCGAGGACCAGGCGTCACGGGCGCTGGGCATCACGCTGCTGGAGGCCGCGGAGGGCGCCGCGAGGCTGCGTATGACGGTGACCGCGGACATGGTCAACGGTCACGGCATCGCACACGGCGGCTATCTCTTCCTCTTCGCCGACACGGCGTTCGCCTGCGCCTGCAACAGCCACGGCCCCGTCACCGTCGCCTCCGGCGCCGACATCTCCTTCGTCAGGCCCGCACGGGAGGGCGATACGCTCACGGCGCTCGCCGAGGAGCGCACCAGCTACGGCCGCAGCGGGATCTACGACGTGAGCGTCCTGCGCGACGGCGAGGTCATAGCCGAGTTCCGCGGCCGCAGCCGCACAGTAGGGCGCGTGGAGGGTTCCCCATGACGACGAGCGAGACCCCGGCTCCGGCCGGAGTGCAGCGCAGGACCGGCGAGCCGCTGCCCTCGGAGCTGCGCGACGCGGGCGAGCGGATGGACGCCGAGGAGCTGCGCGCGTACCAGCTCACGAGGCTCCAGCGGACGTTGCGCACCGCCTACGACGAAGTCGAGCTGTACAGAAGGAAGTTCGACGAGGCCGGAGTACGCCCCGAGGACTGCCGCACCCTTGAGGACCTCACCCGCTTCCCCTTCACGACCAAGGCGGATCTCCGGGAGACCTACCCGTTCGGGATGTTCGCCGTGCCGATGACGGACGTGCGCCGCATCCACGCCTCCAGCGGCACCACGGGCCGTCCGACGGTGGTCGGTTACACCGAGGGCGACATCTCGATGTGGGCCGACATGGTCGCCCGCTCCATCCGGGCCGCGGGCGGGCGCCCCGGGGACAAGGTCCATGTCGCTTACGGATACGGCCTGTTCACCGGCGGACTCGGCGCGCACTACGGAGCGGAACGCGCAGGCTGCACCGTCATCCCCGTCTCCGGAGGCATGACGGCCCGCCAGGTCCAGCTCATCCAGGACTTCCGGCCCGAGATCATCATGGTCACTCCGTCCTACATGCTCACGCTGCTGGACGAGTTCGAGCGGCAGGGCGTCGATCCGCGCGGCACCTCGCTCCGGACGGGCATCTTCGGCGCCGAGCCGTGGACGGAGGAGATGCGCGCGGAGATCGAGGAACGCGTCGGCATCCACGCCGTCGACATATACGGGCTGTCCGAGGTGATCGGCCCCGGCGTCGCGCAGGAGTGCGTGGAGAGCAAGGACGGGCTGCACATCTGGGAGGACCAGTTCTATCCGGAGATCGTCGACCCCGTCACCGACGTGCTCCAAGCACCGGGCGAGGAAGGGGAGTTGCTCTTCACCTCCCTCACCAAGGAGGCCATGCCCGTCATCCGCTACCGCACCCGCGACCTGACGCGGCTGCTGCCCGGGAGCGCACGCCCGGCCTTCCGCCGCATGGAGAAGGTCACCCGGCGCTGCGACGACATGATCATCCTGCGTGGCGTCAACATCTTCCCCAGCCAGGTCGAGGAGATCCTGCTGCGCACACCCGGCCTCGCGCCCCACTTCCAGCTGCGGCTGGGCACCCGCGGCCGCCTCGACCACATGACCGTCCGTGTGGAGAGCCGGCCCGGCACCGCGGCCGGGCAGCGCGAGGCCGCCGGGCAGTCGGTCGCGAGGGCGGTCAAGGACGGCATCGGGCTGAGCGTCGAGGTCGAGATCGTGGATCCGGAGACGCTGGAGCGCTCGGTCGGGAAGATCCGCCGCGTCGTCGACGAGCGCTCACGGAACTGACGGGCCCGGATCCCCGCGGTCGTCCCGGGCGCCGAAGTTGTCCGTCGTGAACTGCGCGTTGGCGAGGAGGAATCCGCCGTCCACGGGGTACGACTGGCCGGTGGTGTAGGACGCCGCGTCCGAGGCGAGCCATGCGATGAGCGAGGCGACCTCGCGCGGGTCGCCGGGGCGGGGCACTGGCAGCGCCGGGCGGTGGAGAGTGCGGACGTCGGCGTCCTCCAGGCCCGACATCCGGGTGGCGATCAGGCCCGGGGCGACGGCGTTCACCGTGATGCCGTGCTTGGCCAGTTCGACCGCCATCGACTTCGTCAGTCCGCCCAGTCCGTGCTTGGCGGTGTTGTACGCGGCCGACAAGGGCAGCGGCGTGTGCTCGTGCACGGACGTGACGTTGATGATGCGGCCCCCGTGCCCCTGGCCGATCATCCGGCGTGCGGCGCGCTGGCTCAGCAGCAACGGCCCTTCCAGGTCCACCCGCATCACATGCCGGAAGTCCTCGAAGGCGATCTCGGTGAACGGGGCCGAACGGTTGGTCCCGGCGGCATTGACGAGGACGTCCAACCGGCCGAAGGCGTCCGCGAATTCGTCGACGACCGCCTCCGGTCCGGGGAGCCGCGTCAGGTCGAGGTGACGTACCTCGGCACGCCGTCCGTGACCGCGCACCTGATCCGCGGTCTCACGCGCGTCCGCCTCGTCCGCGAACCAGGTCACGCCGACGTCGAATCCGTCCCTGGCCAGCGCGGCGGCGGTCGCCCTGCCGATGCCCGACTCCGAGCCGGTGACGACGGCGACCTTGCCTCCGGGGGTGCCGGAGCTGCCGGGGCTGCCGGGGGTGCCGGAGCTGCCGGGGGTGGGGTCGTGGTTCATGGGGGTGCTGCTCCTCGTCCGCGAGACCGGGCACCGGGGGTCCGGTGACACTGCCGGTGCTGGAAGAGTGCCCGGCAACGGCCCTGTTGACCGTCCCGCGCCGTCCCTGCGGCCGGCGGGCGCAGGTCGGTCCGCGGCACCGGTCAGGCCGCGGCCTCCAGGCCCAGCAGGGTCCGTTTGGCCTCGGCTCCGCCCGCGTAGCCGCCGGCTGAGCCGTCCGAACGGACGACGCGGTGGCACGGGACGACGACCGGCAGGGGGTTGGTCGCGCAGGCGGTGCCGACGGCGCGTACGGCTCTCGGGCTGCCCGCCGCGGCCGCCACCTGTGCGTAGCTCTCGGTCCGTCCGTAGCCGATGTCCGGCAGGTGCGTGATCACCTCCCGCCGGAACCCCCTGGCCAGCCGCAGATCCAGGGCGAGCTCGAAGCGGGTGCGCCGCCCCTCGAAGTACTCCTCGATCTGCCGCACGGCCTGCGCCAGCCGTGCGGGTGCCAGCAGCACGCGAGGGCTGACACGGTCCGCGAGATCCGCCAGCACGGCGTCATGGTCCTGTACGTCGTAGGCGACGCGGACCAGACCCTGTTCCGTGGCGGCGAGCAGCAGGGACCCGACGGGCGTCTCCAGCGTGCGGTAGGCGACGTCCAGGACCCCTTCCCGCTCCGCGGACGCGGCCAGACGGGCATGGAGACGCTCGTGTGCCGCGGCGTCCGTGGCCGGCAGGGCCGCGAACAGATCGAGGCCGGCTCCGGTTCCGTGTGCTGAGGCCACGCCGGACTCGCCGGTCGGCCCGGTCTTGTCGCTCGGGGGCGTCGTCATCGTTCCTCGCCTCTCTCCTCCGTATGGCGCGTAAGACTTCTGCGCAGGGATTTGACGCCGTCAGCCGCGGCCCTGCGTGCCGCGTCGGTGCTGCCGCCCGTGACGGCCGCGATCTCCTTGTAGGGCAGGCCGGCCAGATAGTGGTAGGCGACCGCCGCGCGCTGCCGCTGCGGCAGCGCCTTCAGGGCGTCCCACAGCTCCCCGTCGCGCTGCCACTCCGGCGCCGGCTGCTCCTGCGCGCCGGACGCAGCGGCGGGCTCCGGGACCTCGGGCACCGCGAGGGGACGCCGTGCGCCGGCCCGCGCCGCGTCGATGGCCTTGCGGTGCGCGATCGTCACCAGCCACGCCTCGACGCGGGCGTCCTCCGGCAGCCGCGGGTACGCCTTCAGGGCGGCGAGGAACGTCTCCGACCAGGCGTCCTCGGCGTCCGACGGGCCGACGACGGCCCGGCACACCCGGAGCACCATCGGGCCGTACTCGGTGACGATCTCTTCGAAAGGTCTCAAGCTCACACTCACACCCCGTAGGCGAATCACGGCCCGCCGGCCGCCGGACGAGACGGCCCCCGCCGGAAGGGGCCCTCAGAAGAGCCGGGCGGTCCTCGTCACCGATCCGGCACCTTCCAGCTCCAGCAGGAACCGCTTGCGCTCCAGCCCGCCCGCGTAACCCGTCAGGGAACCGTCGGCGCCGACGACGCGGTGGCAGGGCACGATCACGGACAGCGGGTTGCGGCCGTTGGCGGCGCCGACCGCTTGCGCCATGGCCGGGTCGCCCAGCTCCCGGGCGAGCTGTCCGTACGAGCGGGTCTCCCCGTACGGGATCTGCCGCAGCAGCCGCCACACACGCTGCCGGAAGGGCTCACCGCGCGGTGCCAGCGGCAGGTCGAAGCGCTGCCGCTCTCCCGCGAAGTACTCCTTGAGCTGCTGTTCCGTCTCGCTGAAGCCGGTCTCGTCGCGTGGTCCGAGCGCGTGCGGGGACGGACCGCGCAGGTGGTCCTCGAAGTAGACGCCGGTCAGGGCTTCGCCGTCCGCGACTAGCGTGAGCGCACCCAGCGGTGAGCCGACGACGGTGTGCCTGACGCGCCCGGTGGCCGCCGCGTCGCCCGGGCTCCCGGGGTACGCCGTGCCCTCCGCGTCCGTGGCGCCCGTCGCGTCCGTCGCGTCCGTCGCGTCCGTCGAACCCGAGGCACCCGTGGCGTCCTCCGCGTCGCCGGTGTGGCCGGCGTCCGTCTGTGCTGTCATGGCCCCGCTCCCTTCCGTGCCGCGTGGGCCGATTCTTCCGGTCCACACAAGGAAGACGTCGCGGAAGGCCCGGACGTGAGACGAGGCGCGGAGAAATCTCCGGATCTCTCGTCACTCCCGGAAGCTCAGCCGGACCCGGCCTCCGCGGCCACCTGTTTCAGCGTCCGGCCGCTGCGCGCCGAGCGGGCCCGCTGCGGATCGGGAGTGCGGCCCTCGCGCGCGGCCCGCGCGTCGTTCTCCTTCACCAGCAGCCATGCCTCGCGGCCGTCGTCGCCGGCTCCGCCGCCGCGGAAGCGCGTGAGCGCGTAGCCGCCCCGGAGCTTCGCGCCGTCCAGCCAGAACGTGGCATGACCGCGCCGCAGCGCGTCCGCGAAGTCGTGGGAGAGCGGCCGGTAGGTGCCCTCGTCCCAGACGATGACGGCGCCCGCCCCGTACTCCCCGGAAGGGACCACGCCCTCGAACTCCCGGTATTCCAGCGGGTGGTCCTCCGTCGGCATCGCCAGCCGCTTCTCGCGCGGATCGGGCGAGGGGCCCTTCGGGACGGACCAGGACTTCAGTACGCCGTCCACCTCCAGCCGGAAGTCGAAGTGCAGGGTGCTCGCGTCGTGGATCTGTACGACGAAGCCGACGGCGGTGTCGGACGGTGCGGTGTCGGACGGTGCGGTGCCGGACCGGGCGGTGGCGTCGCCGCGCGGCTCGGCGGTCCTCGCGAAGTGCCGCTTGCCGCGGTAGCTCCGCAGAGCGTCCGGCTCCGGGCGCTTCCCGCCGCTGCCGCGCTTCCCGCCCTTCCTGCTCTTGTCGCTCACTGCCGCTCCTTCCGGTGCGCGGACACCGCGTACGGGTGCCCACGAGCGCCGCCTCACGCACCCGTACGCGTCACGGGCGACGGGCAACCGGCACCGAGCGGGCCCCGAGGGAAGACCGCGGCGTCCCGGTGCGCTGTAGTGAACGGCGCGAAACCGGGTACCTCCGCCGTCCGGGGCCACCCGCGCGCACACCGAGACGCGAACCGAAGGGAAGCAACCACCGTGAAATTCGGCGTATCGACCTTCATCACCGATCAGGGGATCGCTCCCGACGCCCTGGGCCGCGCCGTCGAGGAGCGCGGCTTCGACTCGCTGCTGATCGCCGAACACACCCACATCCCCGTGGACCGCCGCTCGCCCTACCCCGGAGGCGGGGACCTGCCGGAGATGTACTACCGCACCCTCGACCCTTTCGTCGCCCTCAGCGCCGCCGCCGCAGTCACCGACCGGCTGCTGCTGGGCACCGGCATCGCGCTGGTGGCGCAGCGGGACCCGATCGTCACGGCGAAGGAAGTGGCATCGCTCGACCTCGTCTCCGGCGGGCGTGCGGTCTTCGGCGTCGGCGTCGGCTGGAACCGTGAGGAGATGGAGAACCACGGGACCGACCCGTACACGCGCGGGCGCCTCGCCGACGAGCGGCTGCGCGCGATCCGCGAGCTGTGGACCGCGGAGAAGGCCGAATTCCACGGGGAGTTCGTCGACTTCGACCCGGTCTACTCGTGGCCCAAGCCCGTGCAGCGTCCGCATCCGCCCGTCTGGGTCGGCGGCGCCGAGGGCGCCTTCAAGCGGATCGCCGCCCTCGGGGACACGTGGCTCGCCAACCGGACCTCGCCCGAAGAGCTGGGGCCGAAGATCGAGCGGATGCGCGCGATCGCCGGCCGGGAAGTGCCGGTGACGGTGTACGCCACTCCGGACGACCCCGCGGCGATCGAGGGCTACGCACAGCTCGGCGTCGAGCGCCTGCTGCTGTATCTGCCGACCCGTCCCGAGGGCGAGTCGCTGGAGGTTCTCGACCGGCTCGCGGCGTGCGCCGACCGGTTCCGTTGAGCGGCGGCCCGCCATGCCGAAGATGACGGGCGACGAGGCGCGGGAACGCTTCGCGCGGGCGCGTGCCGCCACCCTGGCCACCGCCGACGAGGCCGGACGCCCGCACCTCGTGCCCGTCACCTTCGCCCTCACCGGGGACGTCATGGTCTTCGCCGTCGACCACAAGCCGAAACGGTCGCAGCGGCTGAAGCGGCTCGCCAACATCCGCGCCAACCCGGCGGTCGCCCTCCTCACCGACGCGTACGACGAGGACTGGGAGCGGCTCTGGTGGGCGCGCGCCGACGGCACGGCGCGCGTCCTGCCGGCGCCGGACAGCTCCACGGCGTCCGCCGGATACGCGGAGCTGCTCACCCGGAAGTACGCCCGGCAGTACGGGCCGAGGCCGCCGCAAGGGCCCGTCGTCGAGATCGCGGTGACGCGGTGGACCGGCTGGCGGGCCGTGTGACACCCGGCGGAGCGGGACGGTCAGCTCGCCGGAGCTGCCCTCTCCGTCAGCCGGAGCGACCCGCCCGTCCGTGAGCCGGAGCGGGCGGGTCCGCTTGCGGGCCCCGCCATTCCCGCTGCTCGGTGAACGTGCAACGATCCGCCTCATGGCGACAGTGAGTGAACTCCTCCCCAGTGACGCCGTGAGCCTTGAGGCCCCGGCAGCGGACTGGCGGGAGGCCGTCCGGCTCGCCGGCGAGCTGATGACACGGACCGGGACCAGCACAGGCGACTACACCGCCGAGATGATCCGGAACGTCGAGGAGAACGGTCCGTACATCGTCATCGCGCCCGGCTTCGCGCTCGCGCACGCGCGCCCGTCACCCGCGGTGCTGAGAACCGGCATGTCGTGGGTGCGGCTCGCGGAACCGGTGGAGTTCGGGCACGAGTCGAACGATCCCGTGGAACTGGTCGTCGGCCTCGCCGCCGAGGACCAGGGCGCCCACCAGGCGGCACTCGCGGGGCTGGCGAAGCTGCTGGCCGACCCGGCGACGGCGCGGGCGCTGAAGGACGCCGCCTCGCCGGACGCGCTGCTCGCCGTCCTCGCAGGCGGGCACGGGGGCGGGAACGGGGGCGGGAACGCCGGGCGTTCGGGCCGGCGCAAGGCGGCGGCCCGGGACGAGAGCAGTGCCACCGTGCACAAGATCCTCACGGTGTGCGGCAACGGCCTGGGCACGAGCCTGTTCCTGAAGAACACCCTGGAGCAGGTGCTGCAGCGCTGGGGCTGGACCGCCCACGTCACCGTGGAGGCCACGGACACCGTCTCGGCGAAGGGCAAGGCCTCGGAAGCCGTCGCCGTGTTCACCTCCCGCGAGATCGCGGCGGCCCTGGCGGACGTGGGCGTCCCGGTCCGGATCATCGAGGACTTCACCAGCACCGCGAGGTCGACGGTGCTCTTCGCGACACCTACGACGTCTGACGACGGGAAGGGAGCAGGCGGCACCATGGGCCCGCTCATCTCCACCGCCGAGTTTCTCGTCAACGAGATCCTCAGCCAGCCTCCGTATCTGATCGGGCTGATCACGGCCGTCGGCCTGATCGCGCTGAAGAAGCCGGCCGGCCAGGTCGTCGGCGGCGCCATCAAGGCGACCCTCGGCTTCCTGCTGATCAATGCCGGCGCCGGCCTCGTCGTCGACTCCCTCGCACCGCTGGGCGAGATGATCCAGGGCTCGACCGGCGCACACGGCGTGATCCCCACCAACGAGGCCATCGTCGGCATCGCGCAGGAGCAGTTCGGCGCCCGCGTCGCCTGGCTGATGATCACCGGATTCGCGCTGAGTCTGCTGCTGGCCCGCTTCACGCCGCTGCGGTACGTCTTCCTGACCGGCCATCACATCCTGTTCATGGCCACGCTGACGACCATGGTGCTGGCCACGGCCGGGCTCTCGCCGGTGGTCGTCGTCATCGTCGGCGGAGTGCTGCTGGGCATCATGCTCGTCTCGATGCCCGCCTTCGCCCATCCGTGGACGAAGCGGATCACGGGCAACAACAGCATCGCCGTCGGGCACTTCGGCACTGCGGGCTACGTCGCCGCGGGCGCCACCGGGCAGCTCATCGGCAGGCGCAGCCGCAGCACCGAGGAGATGAACCTGCCCGAGGGGCTGCGTTTCCTGCGTGACTCGATGGTCGCCACCGCCCTGTCCATGCTGCTGATCTACGTGATCATGGCGCTGGTCCACCTGGCGAAGGCAGGCCGGGAGACGGCGTTCAAAGCGTTCGCGGCCGGCGGGGGAGAGGTGGCGACCGACGTCGGCAACTACGTGATGAGCGCCGTGATGCAGGGCCTGCAGTTCGGCATCTCCGTCGCCGTCATCCTCTTCGGCGTCCGTACGATCCTCGGCGAACTCGTCCCTGCCTTCCAGGGGATCGCCGCAAGGGTCGTGCCCGGTGCGGTGCCGTCCCTGGACGCGCCGATGGTCTTCCCGTACGCGCAGAACGCCGTGCTGATCGGCTTCATCGCCAGCTTCACCGGTGGGCTGGCCTCGCTGGGACTTCTCACCGTCGTCTTCGGCCCCGCCTTCGGGCTCGCGCTGGTACTGCCGGGGCTCGTGCCGCACTTCTTCACCGGCGGTGCCGCAGGCGTCTACGGCAACGCGACGGGCGGCAGGCGCGGCGCGGCAGTCGGCGCCTTCCTCAACGGTGTCCTCATCACCTTCCTGCCGGCGCTGCTGCTGAAGGTGCTCGGCGCCTTCGGCGAGGAGAACACGACGTTCGGGGACGCGGACTTCGGCTGGTTCGGCATTCTCATCGGCAACGCCGCCAAGGCGGGCGAGACCGCGGGTGTCGTACTGATGCTGCTGATCGGCGCCGTGGTGCTCGGCGGCGCCGTGCTGATGCAGAAGCGCGTGGTGGAACCCGGCTGGAACCCCGGCGCACGCCGCGACGCCCTGCTGCCGCCGCAGCAGGACGACGCGGGCGGCCCCGCGACGGCCGGCGCCGCCGCCGGCATCCCCGCCCAGTCGGCAGGACCGGCGGCGGAGACGGGTGCGGGTGCCGGTGCGGGTCACGTGCAGGGGCAAGCGCAGGGCCAAGCCCAGGGGCAAGCGAAGATCGCTCCGCCCCGCGGCGCACCGGCTCCGCCACCTCCTCCCGCGAAGGGGGAGTGACCCGCCGCCGCAGCAGCCCTGCCGCCGCGGCTCATCCGGATCGCCCTCGACCTCGCCCTCGCGCCCTTCGCGGATCGCCCCCGCCGTTCAGACCGCCGGGGCGAGTCCGCGAGGGGCCGTGCCGGCCGGCGCCGGGGTCACCGCAGCGAGGCTGTCCACGAGACGCGCGGCCGTCTCCGCCACGCCGTCCGCCGCCTCCGCGGCGACGACTCCGGCGCCCTCCGCCTCCGGTGAGACGTGCCGGTCGAGCACGAACCAGCCGCGCAGCACGTTGTCCGTACCGAGCGAGGTGAGGACCGGCCGCAGGGCGTAGTCGATCGCCAGTACGTGCGCGGAGCTGCCGCCGGTCGCCAGCGGCAGCACCGTCTTCCCGGCCAGGGCGAACTGCGGCAGCAGATCGAGCAGAGTCTTCAGCAGCCCGCTGTAGGCGGCCTTGTAGACGGGGGTGCCGACGACGAGGGCGTCGGCCCGGTCGATCGCCTCGACGGCCTCCCGGATCGCAGGATGTGCGGCGTTCCCCGCGAGCAGTGGTTCGGGAGGCAGGTCGCGTACGGCGAGATGCCGTACGTCGTGGCCTTCGGCCGTGAGCAGGTCGCCGACGTGACGCACCAGCGAGGAGGTGCGTGAACGGGCGGACGGACTGCCGGAGATGGTCAGGATGCCGGGCATTGCGGTTCTCCTTGGAAGCTCGGAAAGCGTGCGGGATGCGGGCGGGACGCGGGCGGGCGGGCCACGGGCCCTGTCAGCCGGACAGCGGGGCGGGCGCGTCCCGCGACCGCTGCGCCCCGGCCGTCTCGCCGGGCTCGCCGGGCTGTTCGGCCTCGGGCTCACCGGACTCGGGCTCGTTGGGCTCGCCGGGGGCGGGATTCCCGCCGCGTGGGCCGCCGCCGGTGACCACGTACAGGTCCCGCTCGCGCAGCCGCGAAGTCGCCCACATGCTCACGAGCGCCGTCAGCGCCAGATAGCCGCACGCCGCCCAGGGAGCGCCGTCGCCGAGAGCCAGCAGCGCGGTCATGATCAGCGGCGTGATGCCCGAGGCGAAGATGCCGGACATCTGGTAGACGAACGACATGCCGGTGTAGCGCACCTGCGTCGCGAACAGCGCGGCGAACAGGGTGCCTTGGGCTCCGTAGAAGTAGGCGTGCACCAGCCCGAGCGTCACCACGAGCACTGCCGCGAACCCCCAGGGCCCGCCGAAGGAGAAGACCCAGAAGGCGGGGAAGACGGACAGCGCGAAGAGGCCCATGCCCGCGAAGTAGACGCGGCGCGCGCCCTGACGGTCCGTGAGCGCACCCGATATCGGTATCACCACCGCCATCACGACCGCCGCCGCTGTGACAGCCAGCAGCACCGCGGTGCGGTCCAGCTTCAGCGTCGCCGTCGCGTAGGTGAGGGCGAAGACGGCCCACGTGTTGAAGGCCGCCCCCTCGCCCCAGCGGGCCAGCATGCCCAGCCCGACATGACGCCGGGACGGACGCTCACGCAGCAGCGCCACCAGCGGGGCCGACTGCGGTAGTTCCCGCAGCCGCCGCACGGCGAGGAAGGCGGGCGTCTCGTCGATCTTCAGCCGTACGGTCAGGCCGACGGCCACGAGCACCAGCGACACGAGGAACGCCACGCGCCACCCGTATCCGAGGAACGCCTCGTCGCTGAGCACGTTGTTCAGCAGCGCGAACGCGCCCGTGCCCAGGGCGAGTCCGAGCGCCAGCCCGATCTGCGGATAGCTGCCGAAGCGCCCCTTGCGGCCCTTCGGTCCGAACTCCACTGCCAGCAGCACCGCGCCGGCCCACTCGCCGCCCAGCGCCACACCCTGGGCGACCCGCAGGACCAGCAGCAGCGCGGGAGCGAGGACGCCGACCTGCTCGTACGTCGGGAGCAGGCCGATCAGCGCGGTCGAGACGCCCATCAGGCTCATCGTGAAGGCGAGGGTGCGTTTGCGTCCGATGCGGTCGCCGATGTGCCCGAAGAGCAGGCCGCCGACGGGTCGTGCGAGGAAGCCCACGGCGAAGGTCGCGAACGACAGCATCGTGCCGACCGTGCCGTTCGTCGTGGGGAAGAACAGTTCGCCGAAGACCAGTCCGGCGGCGGTGCTGTAGAGGAAGAAGTCGTACCACTCGACCGTCGTGCCCAGGAGGCTGGAGAGCACGACCGTCCTGAGCTTGCGGGGCTCTGTGGGTTCGGGGGATTCCGTGAGTTCGGTGGGTTCGACGGATGCAGTGGGTTCGGTGGGTTCGGTGGATCCGGGGGACTCCCCGGTTTCCGTGGGAGCGGTGGAGGCCGGGCTCGCCGGCTGTTCCGCGCTCACCGGCCCGCGAACGGGACGATGCCCGCCTCGGCCGTACGGGCACCGTCCGGGTGCTGCCACAGTCCGCGCTGCCGCAGCAGGGGCAGTACGCCCTCGCCGAACCAGTACGCCTCTTCCAGGTGCGGGACACCGGAGAGGACGAACTCCTCGATGCCGAGGCGGTGGTACTCCTCGATGAGGTCCGCGACCTCGGCGTGACTGCCCACCAGCGCCGTGCCGGCGCCGCCGCGCACCAGCCCTACACCGGCCCACAGGTTGGGGTAGATCTCCAGCCCGTCGCGGTCGCTGGTGCCGCTGCCGTGCAGTTCACGCATCCGCCGCTGGCCCTCCGACTCGCTTGCGGCCAGGCCTTCTTGTACGGCCTTGATGCGTTCCGGGTCCATCCCTGCCAGAAGGCGGTCCGCCTCCGCCCAGGCCTGTGCGGAGGTGTCACGGCTGATGGTGTGCAGGCGTATGCCGAAGCGCACGTCGCGTCCCTGCGCGGCGGCGAGCGAACGCACCCAGTCGATCTTCTGCTTCACCTGCTGCGGCGGCTCGCCCCAAGTGAGGTACACATCCGTGTGCCGGGCGGCGATTTCGCCCGCCGCGGGGGAGGAGCCGCCGAAGTACACCCTCGGTGCCGGTTCCGGAAGACGGCTCAACTCCGCGCCCTCGACGTGCAGATGCTCGCCGTGGTGGTCGACCTTCTCCCCGGCCCACAGGCGGCGCACGATGTCGAGGAACTCGCCCGTGCGCGCGTAGCGTTCGTCCTTTCCGAGGAAGTCGCCGTAGGCACGCTGCTCGGCCGACTCCCCGCCGGTGACGACGTTGAGGAGCAGCCGGCCGTGCGACTGGCGCTGGTAGGTCGCGGCCATGTGGGCGGAGAGGGTCGGGGAGATCTGCCCCGGCCGGAAGGCGACGAGGAACTTCAGCCGCTCGGTCACCTGCGTGAGCATCGCGGTGGTGATCCACGCGTCCTCGCACCACGCCCCGGTCGGGGTGAGCGCGCCGGAGAAGCCCAACTGCTCGGCGGTACGGGCGATCTGGCCGAGGTACTCGACGGACGCGGGACGGTGGCCGCCGGCCGCCCCGGGCGTGGATCCGTGACCGCCGCCGACGACGTGGCGGCTGTCGCCCGTGGTCGGCAGGAACCAGTGGAACGTCAGCGGTGCCGACGGCGGCGAGACGGACGGCTCGGAAGCGGAGGAAGACGAGGAAGGCGAGGAAGGCGAGGAAGACGAAGGCGAGGAAGACACGGAGACTCCAGGGAAGGAAGGACAGTTCGAAGGACGCTGCGGCAGCGGGCAGCGGGCAGCGGGCAGCGGGCAGCGCAGGGCGAATCCCCGCCCGGGGTACGGGCCGAGGCACAGGGACGCACGGCTGCACCGTGGACGGCACCCGGGCGCGCATGACGCGAACCCGTCGCACGGCACGGGAGTGTGAGCTGTGTTCAGCCGCGGAAGACCAGCCCGGAGGATCAGGCCGCGAGGCGAACGTGGGGACGGCGGGCGGGAGAAGCCCTGCCGGAGAGTCAGCTGTTACAGGTCGCGCTGGACTGGCGGCACAGGTCGACGTGGAGGCGTTCCACGAGGAGTCCGGCGGCAGCTGTCATGTTCCGCATTCTCTGGGAGCCACCCCACCCGGTTCAACCCCTAGCGGTTGACGTTTCAGCAGGTGAGACGGATGGCACGCACGGGGGAAGCGATGAGGAGCCAGCCTCCAGGGCGTGGCGGTCCGCGTGGCGGTCCGTGTGCGGGCGATGCGGCGGCGCCCTCAGCCGGCGTCCAGGACGCCTGTGGCGGCCTTGAGTTGCAGCTCTTCGAGGGTCCCGCCCTGCTCGCGCGCACGGCGGAGAAGCTCTGTGAGCTGCTCCTCGTCGAGGACGGCCGACCGCGGTCCCTCAAGAGCGCGCAGCGCCTGCCACATCAGCCTCTTGCCCTCCACTCCCACGCGCAGCGCCTCCAGTTCGAGGACGCTGCTCAGCGGTGCCCTGCGTACGAGGAATCCGTTGGTCTTGGCCCTGCCCGCCTTCTCCAGCAGCCACCCGGCTGCCGTCTTGTAGCGGCGCACGGGTACGCCGAGGCCGTGCATGATCCGCAGCAGCGCGGCCCGGTCCTGCGCGATCTCGTCGGCGACGCGGAGGAGCGGCGCCCCCGCCGGCGACATGGCGTGCCGCTTGGCGACGCGGCGCGCGAGCTCACTGCCGCTGGTCGCCCCGAGGAGATGGTCGTTGAGGTAAATGGCCAGCGGTTCCGTCATCGGTCCGGCGAAGCCGGCTGCCGCGGCCTCGTCGGGCCCGGTGGCGAAGCCGGTCGCGGTGTTCGCGGCACGTGTCATGGAGGGCTCCCGTCGGGGGACGAGGTGAGGGTCTGTCGTCCGGATCAGGCCGCGAGCCCGGCAAGATCCGAGCGAGAGGCCCCGGGCACCTGCTCCTCCCAGGCTCGCACCCGGCGGTGCGCTGTCAATTCGCGGCTGCGCCGCCCGCGCGGCCCCCGGGCGGCTGCCACCTGTGGTGATCCGTCCAGGTGCGCGTTCGCCCGGTCGGAGTACAGGCCCGTTTGATGATCGCGGAGTGCTCCGGTGAAGTGGGGGTGGAGGAGGTTTCCGGCCTTCCGCTCCACGCCGGGCGCCTCCCGCTCCGGACCGCCACGCGAGACGGGAAGACCATGACCGACACCGCCCCCATCAGCACCCCCTTCACCGCCGACTCCACCGCCGAAGAGGTCATCGGCGGCATCGACCTGACCGGACGGCGGGCCGTCGTCACCGGCGGCTCCTCCGGCATCGGCGCGGAGACCGTCCGCGCGCTGGCCGGTGCGGGTGCGCAGGTGACCCTCGCCGTACGGGACACGGAGGCGGGGCGGCGCACGGCCGCGGAGCTGGCCGCCGCCACCGGCAGCGAACAGATCCGCGTCGCCCGGCTCGACCTGGCAGACCGCAGGTCCGTCGCGGGGTTCCTGGCCGCGTGGGAGGGCCCGCTGGACATCCTGGTCAACAACGCCGGGGTGATGGCGTCGCCCGAGGTGCATACGTCCGAGGGCTGGGAGCAGCAGTTCGCCACCAACCATCTGGGTCACTTCGCGCTCGCCGTGGGGCTGCACCGTGCGCTGGCGGCGGCTGGCGGTGCACGCGTCGTGTCGGTCAGCTCCAGCTCACACCTGCGTTCACCGGTCGTCTTCGAGGACATCCACTTCCGCAGACGTGCATACGATCCGTGGATCGCGTATGCGCAGTCCAAGACGGCCAACGCCCTCTTCGCCGTCGCCGCGTGGGAGCGCTGGGAGAGCGACGGCATCGCCGTCAACTCCCTGACGCCGGGCACCATTCGCACCCGTCTGCAGCGCCACGTCACCGAGGAGGAGCTGGAGAAGGTCCGCGCCGAGGCCGGCGGCGGGGCCGGGGCGTGGAAGACGCCCGGACAGGGCGCGGCCACGTCGGTGCTCCTCGCCACGTCTTCGCTGCTGGAGGGCGTCGGCGGCCGGTACTTCGAGGACTGCAACGAGGCGCCGCTGCACGAGCCGGGCTCCGGGCGGGGCGTGGCTCCGCACGCCGCCGATCCCGAAGCGGCTGCGCGGCTGTGGCAGGTCTCCGTCGAGACCCTGACGGCCTGAAGGGGGCAGGCGGCGGCCACCGCGCTCGCCTGCACTGACGGCCCTTCACCTTCAATGGGCGCACCTGCGGAATCCGCGGGGGCTGCGTGCAGGCACACGTCGCACTTCTCCGCGAGGCCCGATTCCGCTTGTGATCATCGGGTGAAGGTCCGTACACGGGGGCGGTGTTCCCGAGGAGGGCGGTTCCAGGATGTGGCTGCTTCGGGCCGATGGCCCGGGCGAGGGTGCGAACGACGTGCCCTGAAACATCCTCCCCCCACCATGAGGAGCGGAATGACTCTGACGTCCCTCAGCCGGCGCGCACGCGTCTCGCTTGCCGCCGTGGCGGCCGGCAGTGCCGCCGTTCTGGGCTTCGCGGTACTGCCGTCGTCCGCGACGGCGACCCCCGCCGAGAAGCCCGCCCAGGTCGCGGCCAAGAGTGAGAAGTCGGCCAAGGCCGATGCGATCACGCGGGCGCAGATGCTGGAGCGCGCGGCCACCTGGCTGACCGCCGACAACGGCGCGCAGGTTCCCTACAGCCAGACCGAGGTCTGGTCCGACGGGTACCGGCAGGACTGCTCCGGCTACGTCTCGATGACGCTGGGCCTGTGGAAGTCCGGACCGAACACCGTCGAGTTGGCGGGCAACCGGGATCTGACCACCCCGATCAACGTGGGTGACCTGAAGCCCGGTGACCTGCTCATCGACGCCGACGGCTCCAACACCACGCGCCACGTGGTGATCTTCGAGAAGTGGACCGACGGCTCGCACACCGCCTACTCGGCGTTCGAGCAGCGCGGCGGCCACGGCACGGACCACCGGGTGCTGGACTACGGCCTGGATTCCGGCAGCGAGTACAAGGCCTACCGTCCGAACAACCTGACGGACTGAGAGGGTTCGGGCCGCACGGCCCGTCCCGTACGACGGAGCGCTCCCGCCCTTCCTCTCGTGGGCGGGAGCGCTCCGCGTCGCGCCGGAGCGCTCATTCCTTCACTGCTCACTCCGTCGCGGCTCACTCCTTCACGGAGCCGGCGTTCGCCCCGCGGATGAAGTGGCGCTGGAAGCAGAAGAAGAGCACCGCCACCGGAATCGTCGACAGCAGAGCCGCACCCAGCTTCAGCGGATACTGCGTGCCCTGACCCAGGCCGCCGGAGACGAACCGCGCCAGACCGGTGGTGAGCGTCTCGTAGTCGCTGGACTGCGTCGACACCAGGAAGTGCGTGAACTCGTTCCACGAGCCCTGGAACGACAGCAGGGTGACGGTGATCAGCGCGGGCCGCGACATCGGAAGCACCACGTACCAGAAGATCCGGGCCACGCCCGCGCCGTCGATCCGCGCCGCCTCCTCGACCTCCCGCGGGATGGACTCGAAGAACTGCTTCATGATGAAGATCCCGGCCGCGTCGAAGAGCAGCGGCACGATCATCCCGGTGTAACTGTCGAAGATTCCCAGCGTGTTGAGGACCAGGAACTTCGGGATGAGCAGCACGACCGGGGGTACGGCCATCACCGCGATGAGCAGGATGGTGAGCACGGCACGGCCGCGGAAGCGCAGCCTGGCCAGCGCGTAGCCCGCCGCCGAGTCGAACAGGACGCGGCCCAGCGTCACCACGACCGTCACCAGGGTGCTGTTGCCCAGCCACCGCATGAACGGCACACTGCCGGCCTCGCCGGAGCCGCTGAGCTTGTCGAAGACGGCCGTGGTGGGGGACTGGGGCAGCAGCGACAGGGGGTATGACGCGGCCTCGGGGTCGGTCTTGAAACTCGTCGACAGCTGCACCAGGAACGGCAGCGCGTAGAGCAGTGCGAAGCCGAGCAGCAGCGCGTAGCCGGCCAGCCGGGCGGGCCGCGGGAACCGCGCCAGTACGGGCCGTTCGTCCGTGGAGAGCGGCTTCTCAGTCGTGCGCACGGTGCGCCTCCTTACCCTCGCCGGCACCGGGCTGCCGGGCGGCGGCCGTGGCGAGACGCTGCCTCAACTGCCCCCGCACACCGCGCTCGCGCAGCAGGAAGCGCTGAATTCCCGTCATCACCAGGACGATCCCGAGCAGGATGAACGAGATGGCGGCGCCCTGTCCGAACTCCGCGTTGTCGAACCCGTAGGAGTAGGACAGAAAAGCGGGCGTGAGGGTGCTGTTGGCGGGCTCGCCCTGGCCCATCACGTACACCTGGTCGAAGACCTGCCAGGTGGCGATCAGACCGAGTGTCGTCACCAGGAACAGCACCGGACGCAGCGCCGGAAGATACACATGGCGCAGCACATGGCGGCGGCCCGCCCCGTCGAGGGCCGCCGCCTCCTCCAGTTCGCGGGGGATGTTCTGGAGCGCCGCGAGGAAGATGAGCATGAAGGTGCCCGAAGTCGTCCATACGGCAAGCAGGATGAGCGTGCACATGGCCACCGAGGGCCCGGCGAGCCACTCCACCCAGGGAAGCCCCATGAGGCGGTGCTCGCCGAGCGCCCCGCCGGGGCGGCCGTCGACGATCCCCAGCGCGTCGAGCAGCACCCACAGGACGCCGCGCGAATCCTGGAACCAGTTCGGGCCCTTGATCCCGATCCAGCTCAGCATCCGGTTGACGGCGCCGCTGCCCTGGAAGAGGAAGAGGAAGACCGTGGCCACGGCGATCGAGCTGGTGACGGAGGGGAAGTAGAAGGTGGTCCGGAGCATGCTGCGGCCGCGCAGCATGCGCTGGTTGACGATGATCGCCAGGGTGAGGGACAGCGCCGTCTGAAGCGGGACGGTCAGCAGCACGTAGTACACGTTGTTGCGCAGCGACGTCGCGAGCAGCGACTGCGCGAGCCCCTCCTCGGCGAGCAGGCTGCGGTAGTTGCCGAGCCCGACGAAGTCGGCGTCCGGAGTGAACGGGTTGGACTGCCCGTCCCAGTTCAGCAGACTGACCCACGCGGCCATCAGGATGGGCAGCGCCATGAACAGCCCCAGGCCGACGACCATGGGGGAGACGAACAGCCAGCCCCACAGTCCCTCACGTCCGCGGGTCGTACGGGAGCGCCCGGGGCGGCCGGGCCGCCGCTTGAGGGGCGGCGGCTCCGGGCGCTCGGTTACAGAGGTGGACACGGTGGACATGGGGCCGTCAGTCGCCCTTCTTGATGGCCTGCTCGCCGTTGCGCTGGAGCGTGGAGAGGATGTCGGCGGGTGATCCCGTACGCAGCCCCTGAAGGTCGGCGTTGAACTGGTCTGCGACCTTCGTGAACCCGGGCACGGTCACCGGGCTCTGCGCGTAGGAGTTCCCCTCGACCCATGCCTTCGACTCCGGGTGCTCCTTCGCGAAGGTCTTCAACACGCTCGTACGTGACGGCATGACGCCGATGGCGTCGGAGGAGGCCAACTGCTCCTTCGCTGACGTCAGATGGCGGACCAGGTCGACCGCGGCCTCGCGGTGGGTGCTCTCCTGGGCCACGCCCCAGCAGTTGCTGAAGGCGAGCGTGCCCTTGCCTGCGGGGCCGGCGGGCAGCGGGACCACCTTGTACTCGACGTCGGGGAAGTCCGCCTTCATCCCGCCGTCGAGCCAGTTGCCCTCGATGATCATGGCTGCCTTGCCCTTGCCGAGCGCCTCGCCTGCCCAGCCCGTGTCCACCTGCTTGGCGAACTTCATCGAGCCGGAGCGCAGCATTTTCTTGGCGAAGCCGAGGCCTTCGGCGTTCTCCTTGCTGTCCGCGGTCATCTTCGACTCGTCGGAGTTGGTTATCCAGCCGCCGGCCTGCTTCATGAACACACCGAGCCGCTGGTACTCGTTGGTCGTGACCAGCCCTGTCGTCTTGCCCGATGTGAGCTTGTCGGCGACCTTCTCAAGCTCGTCCCACGTGGTCGGGTAGTCCTTCGAAGTCAGCCCGGCCTGCTTCCACTTGTCGGTGTCGATGGCCAGACCCAGCGTCGAGGAGTCCTTGGGCAGGCACATCAGCTTGCCCTCGTAGGTGAACGCCTTGCGCAGCTGAGGTTCGAAGTCCTTCGCGTCCGGGATCTTGTCGCCGTACGGGTACAGCGAGCCGCCCTTCGCATAGTTGGCGAACTGGTCGGAGTTGACGTAGAAAGCGTCCGGCGGGCTGTTGCCGGCGAACGCCTGGGCGAGCTGCTGGTCGATGTCCTTGGCGAGCTGCACGTTGACCTTGTTGCCGGACTTCTTCTCCCAGGCGGCCGTCGCCTTCTTGACGGCCTGGGTCTCGGCGTCACCGGAGGTGCCGATCAGCACGCGCAGCGACTGCTTCTTGCCGGTGTCCTGCTCGGGTCCGTTCTTGTTCTTGTCGAACCCGGACGAACAGGCTGTCGCGGTGGTGGCCAGCACCGCGCATGCGGTGACTGCCACGGTGGAGCGACGGAACATGCGGGCCTCCTGGGGGAGTTGATGCGAGGGATTCGGGACGGTGGGGACGGGCGGACCGCGCAGCGGCCGCCTTCAGCCGGAAGCGGCACCGAGGCTTGCTCGTACGACGAGAGCGGGCGGCAGCAGCACCCGTTCGGGAGGTTTCGCGGGATCGGACATGCGGGCCAGCAGCAGACGCATCGCCTCGCGGCCCACGTCGCCGAGCGGCTGCGCGACGCTGGCGAGGCCGGGGGAGAGGAGCGGCGCGACCGAGGAGTCGTCGAAGCCCACGACGGACACCTCGCGACCGGGGGTCCAGCCCGCGTTGGAGACCGCCCGGTAGCAGCCCAGGGCGAGCGTGTCGCTGGCGGCGACCACCGCCGTCACACCGGCGTCGAGCAGCGGCTGGACGGCGCGGGCCGCGGCTCCGACGTCCTCGACGCTCTCGGCACGCAGTCCGGGCGCCTCCAGACCGTGTGCGCGCAGCGTCCGCTGCCAGCCCTCGGCGCGGTCGTCGCCGGAACCGGAACCCGGCGGCCAGCCGAGGAAGCCGATGCGCCCGTGCCCCTCGGACACCAGCCGCTCCACCGCGGAGGCGGTGCCGGCGGCGCCGTCGACGTCGACCCAGTCGCCGACGTCGTGCCCCGACCACATCCGGCCGAAAGCGACGAAGGGGATGCCGCGTTCCTCCAGCCACGCCTGGCGTGGGTCGCCGTGCCGCGTGTTGCTCAGCACGAACGCGTCGACGCCGTGTTCGCCCAGCAGCTCTTCGTACGAGGACAGTTCGCGCTGCCCGGAGGCCGCGGCGAACAGCAGCAGCCGGTATCCGGCGGCGTCCGCGGTCTCCGACAGGGCGTGCAGGAAGCGGTCGAGCACGAGGTTGCCGGGGCCGGCCGGCTCGATGCCGAAGCCGATGAGCCGGCTGGCACGCGTACGGAGTGAACGGGCCGCGCGGTGCGGGCGGTAGCCCATCTCGTCCACGGCGCGGCGTACGCGCTCCAGGGTCTCCGGCCGCAGCAGTTCCGGGGTGTTCAGTGCGTTCGAGACCGTCTGCGTCGAGACTCCCGCCCGTCGCGCGACCATCGCCATCGTCACGGAACCCGAGCCCTGGGCGGGCACGGGCGGCGACGGGTCGGGGCCTGGCGGCATGACGTGAGCTCCCGGGAGCGAGCGGCGGCGGACAAAGGTGAGCGAAGATGGACGATCTCCCGTGCAAAGAGGGCAATTTGGGCCCTTGACCTCTTTGCTAGGGTCTTTTTTGATCGATCCAATGGCTGAGAGGTTGCGCCCACGTGGAGACAACTGTCAAGACTCATGACGGCAACGGCACGAGGAGCGCGCCCGCACCGCCCGCGGAACTCCAGCCGTTCCTGCACGACGCCTGCGTCACGCTCTGCGCGCCGAGCATGGCGGTCTCCCGCCCGGACGGTCAGATCACCGACGGCTGCGACGGCTTCTACCACGGCGACCGCAGGGGCCTGTCATTCCTGACAGCCCTCGCCGAAGACGTTCCCAACGCGCCCATCAGCGGCGGGCCCGACAGCGCCGGGCGTGCCTCGTTCCGTACGGTGCTGCGCGGGCTCGCCGAGCACAGCCCGGACCCCGCCGTCACCCTGGAGCGCCGCCGCTCCGTCGAACCGGGCGAGTTGAGCGAGACGCTCACCCTCCACAACGCCGGGCTGACCTCAGTGTGCGTGCGGCTCACGCTGCGCGCCGCGAGCGACCTCGCCTCCCTGGAGACCGTCAAGTCCGGGCGCACCGTCCCCGTCGTCGCCCCCGCCGTCGAGCCGGACGGGCTGACCTGGAGCGACGGGGAGCTGACGGCGCGGCTCGCGTGCACACCCGCACCGGACGCCGCCGGGCAGGCACCCGCCGACGCCGCCGAGCTGCGCTACAGCGTCGAACTCGGCCCCGGGGAGCGCTGGCAGGCCACCCTGAGCTGCACCGTCGAGGACGACAAGGGTGACGCGTTCCGGCCGGCCGCTCCCCGCACACGCGCCGCGCTCGCCTCCGGTGCCGCTCTCACCACGGCCGACCGCGGACTCGACCACTGGTTCGCGCGCTCCCGCTCCGACCTCGGAGCGCTGCTGCTCGCCGACCCGCTGGACGAGAACGACACCTTCCTCGCGGCCGGCGCCCCCTGGTTCCTCACCCTCTTCGGGCGGGACTCGATCTGGGCCGCCCGCATGCTGCTGCCGCTGGGCACCGAACTCGCCGCGGGCACGCTGCGTACGCTGGCACGCCGTCAGGGCGCCGCGAACGACCCGGCGACCGAGGAGCAGCCCGGCAAGATCCTGCACGAAATACGCCGCGACGGACTGCACTTCGGCGACGGACTGTCCGTACCGCCCTGCTACTACGGCACCGTGGACGCCACCCCGCTGTGGGTGACGCTGCTGCACGACGCATGGCGCTGGGGCATGCCCGCCGAGGAGGTCGAATGCCTCCTGCCGCACGCCGAGTCGGCGCTCACATGGATGGAGGAGCACGGCGACGCCGACGGCGACGGGTTCCTGGAGTACGTCGACAGCACCGGGCGCGGGCTGGCCAACCAGGGCTGGAAGGACTCGGGCGACGCGGTGCGCCGCCGCGACGGCAGCCTCGCCGAACCGCCCGTCGCGCTCTGCGAGGTGCAGGCGTACGCACACGAAGCAGCCGTTGCCGCCGCCGCGTTGCTGCGCGCCTTCGGCCGCCCGGGCGCGGACCGCTGGGAGGAGTGGGCGCAGGGGCTCAGGCGCCGCTTCCGCGAGCGGTTCTGGGTCGAGGACGCCGACGGCCCCTACCCGGCCATTGCGCTGGGCAGCGACAAGAAGCCGCTGGACGCGCTGACTTCCAACATCGGCCATCTGCTGGGGACCGGCCTGCTGGACGAGGAGGAGAGCCGCCTCGTCGCCGGGCGCCTGGCCGGTGAGCCCCTCGACTCCGGCTTCGGGCTGCGTACGCTCGCTGCCGGCTCCGGCGGTTTCAGCCCTCTCGGCTACCACATCGGGACGGTGTGGCCGCACGACACGGCGATCGCCGTCCAGGGGCTCGTACGCGACGGGCACTTCGCCGCCGCGGAGTCGCTGGCCGCCGGACTCGTGCGCGCCTCGGCCTCCTTCGACGGCCGGCTGCCGGAACTCTTCGCCGGTCACGGCGCGCGCACCGACAGCCGGCCCGCTCCGTATCCGGCGGCGTGCCGGCCGCAGGCGTGGTCCGCCACGTCGTCGGTGGCGGTGCTCCAGGCGGTGCTCGGGCTTGAGGCGGACGCGCCGGGCGGCCGGCTCACCGTACGTCCGCGCATGGCGGGCCGGTATCTGCCGCTGCGGGCGAGCGGACTGCGCCTGGGGGAGCGGGAGTTCGACGTGACGGTCGACGCGGACGGTACGCCGCGGGTGACCGGACTGCCCGAGGGCTCCGTGACGGTGGAGACGGACGCGGCGCCGCAGGAGCGGTGAGGGGCCCCGGGGTCCCGGAACCCCGGGCCCTGGGACCTCGGCCCGCTCTGGGACCCCGGTCCTGGAACCTCCGCGTCCTCTGGCGCACGTACCCCTGCAGAGGTGATGGTGGAGGTCCAAACGGACAACGGGGGGGGGTCTTGATGATGTTCGTTCTCGTCCTCGGCGCCGTACTGCTGCTGATCATCGGGCTGTTGGCGTGGGCGCTGGTCCGGCGGGAACGCCGTCGGCGTGGCGCCGCCCTCAGCCCCGACGGGATGCGCATCGAGGCGGCCGCGAGCGCCGAGTGGCGCGAGGGCCGGCGCCGGACCCGAGCCGGGCGCGACATGAGGGCCGTCTCCACGGCCCCGTACCTGCGTCAGCGCGACAGGTGACAGCGCGACAGGTGACAGCGCGGCACAACGGGCGATGGGCCTGAACCGGCGGGTTTCCGCCCGCACTTGACAGCGGTCGCGGCCGGCCCGTCAGAGATGTGCGCCGGGTGCCCCCGCGAGATCCGCGAAGTCGGCGAGCATGCGCAGGCTGTCGGGCTCCAGCCCGGTGAACAGGCGCAGCGCGTCGGCCGCTTGGAACACGGCCATGCCTCCGCCGTCGAGCACGCGGCAGCCACCGGCGCGCGCCGCGCGGGTCAACTCGGTCTCCAGCGGCCGGTAGACGACTTCGGCGACCCACAGCCCCGGGTGCAGTGTGCCGGCCGGTACGGGCAGCCCGGGGTGCGCCGCCATCCCGGTGGGGGTGGCGTGCACCAGGCCGTCCGCGCGAGCCAACAGGGCACCCGTCTCCCGGAGTTCGGCCGTCGTCGCACGCCCCGCGCCGAAGTGGCGGGTCAGCGACTCCGCGAGGCCGGCCGCGCGTTCGGCCTCGGCGTCGACGATCGTGAGGTGCCCGGTGCCGAGCCCGAGCATCGCGTGTGCGACGGCCGCCCCGGCGCCCCCGGCTCCGAGCAGCACGACCTCCTCGATCCCGGCGTCCGGCAGTCCGCGCGCGAAGGAGGCCGCGAAGCCGGTGACGTCGGTGTTGTGCCCGATGGCGCGGCCGCCGTCGAAGACCACCGTGTTGACGGCGCCGAGCGCCTCCGCCTGGGGCGCGAGTTCGTCGAGATGGGGGAGGACGGCCTGCTTGCAGGGATGGGTGATGTTCAGCCCGTCGAAGCCCAGTTCACCGGCCGCGCGTACGAGAGTGCCCGTACGCTCGGGGGCGGCTTCCCCTGGGCCTGGCGGCCCCGGAGACACGCCTGTGCTGTCGAGGTCGACGAGCCGGTACACGTAGCGCAGCCCCAGCCGCTCGGCTTCCCGCTCGTGCAGGGCGGGGCTGAGTGAGGGGCCGATGCCGGTGCCGACGAGCCCGACGAGGTAGGTCCGCTCCGCGCTCACCGCTTCTCCCGCACGAGCGTGGCCGCGTGGGCCAGCGCCAGGGCGTACCCGTGGGCGCCGGCGCCGCAGATCACGGTGTCGGCGACGGCGGAGACGTAGCTGTGGTGGCGGAACGCCTCCCGCTTGTGGATGTTGGAGAGATGCACCTCGACGACCGGCAGCTCCACTGCCGCGAGCGCGTCGCGCAGCGCCACGGAGGTGTGGCTGTAGCCCGCGGGGTTGATCACGATCGCGCGGTGCTCCGTGCGGGCCTCGTGAACGGCGTCGATGAGGGCGCCCTCGTGGTTGCTCTGCCGGCAGTCCGCCCGCAGCCCGTGTGCCGCCGCCGTCTCACGGCAGAGCTCCTCGATGCCGGCGAGGGTCTCCTTGCCGTAGATGTCGGGCTCACGCAGGCCGAGGAGATTGAGATTCGGGCCGTTGAGCACGAGCACGGGGATCTCGTGGGGCCCGGGCCCGCCGGAGGAGTGCGGCATCTGTCGCTTCCCATCAATGTACGAACTGGTTCGTTAGTCATATCAAGCGCGTGCTCCGCTGTGAAGTCCCGGCAGGACGGGCCCGCCGGAGCGCGCCCTACAATCGCTGGACTGCAGCGACCCCCGCCGAGGAGCCGGATGACCACCGCGGAAGACCCGGCACAGCCTGCCGGACGCGTACGTGACGCCGCCCGTACCCGGGCCGAGATCATGGACGCCGCCACCCAGGAATTCGCCCGCGCCGGCTACGCGGGAGCCCGTGTCGACGAGATCGCCGCCCGTACGCGCACCACGAAGCGGATGATCTACTACTACTTCGGCGGCAAGGAGCAGCTGTTCACCGCGGTGCTGGAGCGCGCGTACTCCGTCATCCGCGAAGCCGAACAGAAGCTGGACGTCGAGCATCTGGACCCGGCCGCGGCCATCCGCCGCCTCGCCGCGGTCACCTTCGACCACCACGAGGCGCACCCGGACTTCATCCAGCTCGTCAGCATCGAGAACGTCTACGGGGCGGAGCACATCTCCGGCTCGGAGGAACTGCGCCGGCTCAGCTCGCCCGCGATCGACGTCATCCGGCGCATCCTCGACGCCGGCCGTGCCCAGGGGGTCTTCACGGCCGACGTCGACGCCGTGGACCTGCACGCGATGATCAGCTCCTTCTGCTTCTTCCGCGTCGCCAACCGCGACACCTTCCGGGCTCTCTTCGATCGCGACCTGCTGGAGGCGGGCCGCCGCGAGCACTACCGGACGATGCTCGCGGACATGGTGATCGCATATCTGACGAGGAGTGAGAAGGGCTGAACCCCGGACGCGGCGAAGAAAGCCCGTTCCCGGCCCCTTGACACAAGCGGAATGCGGTCGCAGCATCCGTAGCCACCCACTATTAACTATCTGGTGGGTTAATTAGGAGCCGCGAGGACGCCCCGAAGGAGCACGCCGTGACCGCCGACAACGAGTCCGGCTCTGCCGCCGCACCGGCACAGCCACGCAAGGCCGCCATAGCTGCCGCGGTCGGCAGCGCACTGGAGTACTACGACTTCTTCATCTACGGCAGCGCCGCCGCGCTGATCTTCCCGGAGATCTTCTTCGACGACTCGGACCCGGCCGACGCCACCCTGCTCTCCCTGGCCACCTTCGGCGTCGCCTACGCCGTCCGCCCCCTGGGCGCCCTGCTGCTCGGGCACATCGGGGACCGCTTGGGACGGAAGAAGATCATGCTCTTCACGCTGCTCCTGATGGGTGTGGCGACCTTCCTCATCGGCTGTCTGCCCACGCGCGGCCAGATCGGCGCGGCCGCACCGGCCCTGCTGGTGCTGCTGCGCGTCATGCAGGGCCTGTCGGCCGCCGGCGAGCAGGCCAGCGCCAACTCGATGAGCCTGGAACACGCGCCACCGGACAGGCGCGGCTGGTTCACCAGCTTCACGCTGGGCGGGACCCAGGCCGGACAGCTCCTGGCGACCCTGGCCTTCATTCCCGTGGCGGCGCTTCCGGAGGAGCAGATGCTCAGCTGGGGATGGCGCATCCCGTTCCTGCTGAGCGCCGTGGTGGCCTTCATCGGGTACTTCATCCGGCGGACCCTGCACGAGACGCCCGTGTTCACGAAGCTGGAGGCTGCCGGCGAGGTAACGAAGCTGCCGCTGGTGACGCTGGTGCGCGGACACTGGCCGGCGGTGCTGCGGGTCGTCAGCGGTGCCCTGGTCGCCTCCGTCAGCACCATCTTCACGGTCTGGGCGCTGTCGTACGCGACGAGCGACTCGGTCGGCATGGACCGTTCCGGAATGCTGTGGGTCGGTGCGCTCGCCAATCTGGCCGCGCTGGGGGCCATTCCCCTGTGGGCGCGGCTGTCCGACAGGATCGGCCGCAGGCCGGTCTTCCTCGCGGGGGCGGCGGGCAGCGCGGTGACGATGTTCGTGTATCTGTGGGCGATCTCCACCGGCAACTTCCCACTGACGCTCCTGACCGGGATCCTCTGCTTCGGCGTCGTCTACAGCGCAGCCAACGGCGTGTGGCCTTCCTTCTACGGTGAGATGTTCCCGGCGTCCGTACGGCTCTCGGGCATGGCCGTCGGCACGCAGATCGGCTTCGCCATCTCCGGCTTCGCCGTGACGTTCGCCGCCGCCATCGCCGGGCCCGGGGGTGACGGCTGGGTCGGCGTCGCGCTGTTCACCGCGGCGCTGTGCGCGCCGCCCGTGCTGGCCGCGGTCTTCGCCCGGGAGACCGCGCACGTCCCCACCGAAGAGCTCGGGGTTCCCGCGGACCGGAGCGCCGGAGGGCCGGCGGGGGACGTGCCGCAGCGAACGGCCGAGCGCGCCTGACAGCGGTCCCCGGTCCCGGGTCCCGTTCCCGGGACCCGGGACAGGCCTCCTGGTGCCCTCCGGGGACGCGGTCCCCGGAGGGCACGACGGCTGAGGATTCCGGCAGGGCCCGACCGCCGGACGCCGGTGGACTCCGTCCGCCAGAATCGGTCCATGGCGACCAACGACACCGGTCACGGCTACCTCCTGGACAACCGGCAGCCGGAAGCAGGCACCCGCTTCGGCGCTCTCGGCGAGCTGCTCGACCCGGTGACCTTCCGGCACGTCGACGAGATCGGGATCACCGCCGGCATGCGGTGCTGGGAGGTCGGCGCCGGGGGAGCGTCCGTACCCCTCGGCCTGGCGGAGCGCGTCGGCCCCGCCGGGAGGGTGGTCGCCACCGACATCGACGTGTCCTGGACCCGGGAGGTCGCCGGTGACGTGGTCGAGGTGCTGTGCCACGACGTGGCGGCCGATCCGCCGCCGCCCGGCGGCTTCGACCTCGTGCACGCGCGCCTCGTCCTGCTGCACGTGACCGACCGCGCCGAGGCGCTGCGCCACATGGTGCGGGCGCTGAAGCCCGGCGGCCGGCTGCTGCTGGAAGAGGCCGACCCCGCGTTGCAGCCTCTGCTGTGTCCGGAGGACTCGGGTCCCGGGCAGCAGCTCGCCAACCGGCTGCGCTCCGGCTTCCGCACCCTGATGGCTGCGCGCGGCGTGGACCTCGCGTACGGGCGTACCCTGCCCAGGCTGCTGCGCGAGGCCGGTCTGGACGACGTGCGCGCCGACGCCTACTTCCCGATCACCGCCCCGGCCTGTGCCGTCCTGGAGACGGCCACCGTGCAGCAGATCCGCCGCGGCCTGGTCGCGGAAGGGCTTGCCACCGACGAGGAGATCGACCGTCACCTCGGGAACGTGGCGGCCGGAGGCCTCGACCTGGCCACGGCGCCGATGATCTCGGCGTGGGGACGCCGTCCATGACGTGACCGCGATCGCCCGCCCTTGGAAGCAGATGCGGCCCGCGGGAGCGGCAGCCACCTTCCCGCGGAGCGGGAGCCACCTCAGGCGGCGCTCTCACCCGCGCCCAGCCGGCGCACGGCTTTCTCCAACTCTGCGATGCGGTCGGAGAGTTCGGGCTCCTCGGACGTCTCACGCTCGCGCAGCATCATCTCGATCTGCACGAGCCGTTCGGTGATCTCCGCGAGCTGCTCCGCGCCGCCCTTGCCGGCCCCCATTCCGTCCCCCCGCCCCGTACCGGACCAGGTTCCCTCCAGCGGCCCCTCCGCCGCGGCCACGCCGCCCGGGGCGCCGCCGGAGCGGGGTGAGTGCTCGGCGACCAGGAGGCGGCGCAACTGTTCGGCCTGGACGGCGAGTTGCCGGTTCTTGCGGTCCAGGTCGAGGAAGACGTTGACCTTCGTGCGCAGCACCCACGGGTCGATGGGTTTGGAGAGGAAGTCGGCCGCGCCCAGCGCATAGCCGCGGTAGGCGTAGTCGGCGTCCACGTCGGTGCCGGTCAGCAGGATGATCGGCACGTCCTTGGTCTGGTCGAGACGTTTGATGTTGCTCGCGGTCTCGAAGCCGTCCATGCCGGGCATCAGTACGTCCAGCAGCACGACCGCGAAGTCCTGCCGGAGCATCGCCTTCAGCGCGTCCTCACCCGAGCGCGCGGTGACCAACTGCTGGTCCAGGGGCCCGAGTACGGCCTCCAGCGCGATGAGGTTCTCCTCCATGTCGTCGACGATGAGGATGCTCGACCTGTCGGGAAGCGGGGCACTCATGTCGTACGCCCCGGCGGCTCGGCTTCCGCGTCGTCCCCGGGCGGACCGCTGTGATGCTCATGGCCCCCGCTGCCGTCCGGCGAAGCGGTGGTGTGCGGTTCACCGGGTCCGGGCTGTGCGGGTCCGGGCTGTGCGGGCGCGCCCGTCTCGGGTGCCGCACCGTCGCCTTCCTCACCGGCCTTCGCGCTGCCGCCCTGGGTGAGCAGGTCGTACATGGACTGCAGCAGCTCGTCCAGGTCGACCGGCTTGGCGACGTACACGTCGGCCCCGCTGTCGAGGGCCTTCTTGCTGTCGCCGGACATGGCCTTGGCGGTGAGCGCGATGACGGGCAGGCCCGCCAGGCGCGGTGTGTGCCGGATGGTCCGGATCGCCTCGTACCCGTTCATCTCCGGCATCATGATGTCCATCAGGACCATCGACACCTCGGGGGAACGGTCCAGCACGTCGAGACCTTCGCGGCCGTTCTCGGCGTACTTCACGGAGATGCCGACTCGTCCGAGGACGTGGGTGAGCGCGAAGACGTTGCGGATGTCGTCGTCGACGATGAGCACGTGCGTGCCGGCGAGGACCTGGCCCCGCGTGCCGCTCAGCCACTGTTTGAGCTGCGTCGTCTCCGGCCAGGCGTCCTCGTGGCCTTCGGCCGTGGTACGCGGCTCGGCTTCCGCCGCCCGCTCGGGGCCCACCGGCTCGACCTGCGGTGACTGTGCGGACGGCGCGGGCGCGGACTCCGAGGCCTCCGGCCACGCCGCGGGAGTGGGCTCGGCCGGTGCCGCCGGCGCCGAGGGTTCCGCGGTCGTGGCGGCGCCCGCGGGCCCGAGCGGCTCCGGCTCGGGCAGCGCGGCGGGCGGCGGCGGTGGTGCCGGCGCGATGGCGGCGCCCGTTCCCGAGTCGGGGCCGGCGACGCCGGGGGTGGACGTGGCGGGCACCGGGGCGGCGGAGGGAACGCTGCCCGGGTAGACCGCCGGGATGTAGAGCGTGAAGCGCGAGCCCACGCCCTCCTCGCTCGCGACGTCGATACGGCCGCCCAGCAGGCCGGCGATCTCGCGGCTGATGGACAGGCCGAGGCCGGTGCCGCCGTAGCGGCGGTTCGTGGTGCCGTCGGACTGCTGGAACGCCTCGAAGATGACCGCGAGCTTGTCCGGGGGGATGCCGCTGCCGGTGTCCTTCACGGAGAAGGCGAGCACGGTCTCCGCCTCCCGCAGCGTGGGCTCGTTGAACTCCGTGCACGTGACCCTCTCCACGCGCAGTTCGATCCCTCCGCTGGAGGTGAACTTCACGGCGTTGGAGAGCAGGTTGCGCAGCACCTGCTGGATGCGCTGCTCGTCGGAGTACAGCTCGCGCGGCACGTTCTCGCCGACGGCGATCTCGAAGCCCAGCCCGCGGTCGATGGTCATCGGACGGAACGTCGCGTGCACGTAGTCCATCAGCTTCGTCAGCGGCAGCTTCCGCGGCCGTACGTCCATCCGTCCGGCTTCGACCTTGGACAGGTCCAGGATGTCGTTGATGAGCTGCAGCAGGTCCGAGCCCGAGCGGTAGATCGTGGTGGCGAAGTCCACCTCCTGATCGGAGAGCCGGCCGTCGGGGTTGTCGGCGAGCAGCCGCGCCAGGATCAGCAGCGAGTTCAGCGGCGTACGCAGCTCGTGCGACATGTTCGCCAGGAACTCCGACTTGTACTGGGAGGACGTGGCGAGGAGCCTGGCCTTCTCCTCCAGTTCGACGTTGGTGCGCTGCAGTTCGTCCGAGCGCTGCCGCAGCTCCTTCGTCAGCCGCTGGGACTCCGAGAGCAGCACCTCCGTACGGGCGTTGGCCAGGATGGTGTTGATCGAGACGCCGATGGTGTGCACGAACTGGTCGATGAAGGTCAGGTAGACCTCGTTGAACTTGCTGAACGAGGCCACCTCGATCACTCCGAGTGCCCTGTCCTCGAAGAGGATCGGCAGGATGAGGATGTTCGCCGCGGGTGCGGCACCCAGCCCGGACTCCACCCTCACGTAGTCCGGCGGTGCGTCCTCGATGAGGATGCGCTTCTTCTCCGAGACCGCCTGGGCGAGCAGCCCGCGCAGCGGGGAGTCGGGTGCGCTGGTGTCGTCGCCCCCGCTGGTGCCGTAGCCGGCGATGAACTCCAGCTCCTCGCCCGGCCTTCCGCCCGAGCCGACCAGGAAGAAGGCCCCGGCCTGCGCGTTGACCAGCGGCGTCAGCTCGCGCAGGATCAGGTCGGCGACCTCGACGAGATCGCGCTGGCCCTGCATCAGGCCCGCGATGCGGGTGAGGTTGGACTCCAGCCAGTCCTTGGTACGGGTGGTCTCGCGCAGGTTGGCCACCATCACGTTGATGTTGTCCTTGAGCTCGGCGACCTCGCCGCGGGCGTCGACGGCGATGGAGCGCGACATGTCGCCCTGGGTGACGGCGCTGGCGACCTCGGCGATCGCGCGGACCTGGGTGGTCAGGTTCCCGGCGAGTTCGTTGACGCTGGTCGTGAGGCCCTTCCAGGTGCCGTAGACGCCGTCGACGCGGGCCTGTCCGCCGAGCTGCCCTTCGCTGCCCACCTCGCGTGCGACGCGGGTGACCTCGGCGGAGAAGGAGGAGAGCGTGTCGACCATGGTGTTGAGGGTGGTCTTCAGCTCCAGGAACTCGCCGCGTGCGTCGACGTCGATCTTCTTGGAGAGGTCTCCGTTGGCGACCGCTGTGGCGACCTGGGCGATGTTGCGCACCTGCGAAGTCAGGTTCGTCGTCATGAAGTTGACGTTGTCGGTGAGGTCCTTCCACACGCCGGAGACACCGTGGACCTGTGCGCGGCCGCCGAGGTTGCCCTCGGTGCCGACGTCGCGGGCGACGCGCGTGACCTCGTCCGAGAACGCGCGCAGCTGGCTGACCATCGTGTTGACGGTGTCCTTCAGTTCCAGGATCTCGCCGCGTGCGTCGACGTCGATCTTCTTCGAGAGGTCTCCGTTGGCGACGGCCGTGGTCACCTGGGCGATGCTGCGTACCTGCGAAGTCAGGTTCAGCGCCATGGAGTTGACGCTGTCGGTCAGGTCCTCCCAGACGCCGGAGATGTCCCGCACCTGCGCCTGCCGGCCCAGATTGCCTTCGGTGCCGACTTCGCGTGCGACGCGGGTGACTTCGTCGGCGAAGGCGGAGAGCTGGTCGACCATCGTGTTGAGAGTGGTCTTCAGCTGGAGGATCTCGCCCTTGGCGTCGACGGTGATCTTCTGGCTGAGGTCGCCGTCGGCGACGGCCGTTGCGACCTGGGCGATGCTGCGTACCTGCGAAGTCAGGTTGGACGCCATGAGGTTGACGTTGTCCGTCAGGTCCCGCCAAACACCCGAGACGCCCCGCACCTCGGCCTGACCGCCGAGGTTGCCTTCGGTGCCGACTTCGCGTGCGACGCGGGTGACTTCGTCGGCGAAGGCGGAGAGCTGATCGACGGTCGTGTTCACCGTGCCCATGAGCTGGAGGATCTCGCCCTTGGCGTCGACGGTGATCTTCTTGCTGAGATCGCCCTGTGCGACGGCGGCGGAGACCTGGGCGATGTTGCGTACCTGCGAAGTGAGGTTGGACGCCATGAGGTTGACGTTGTCGGTCAGGTCCCGCCAGGCCCCCGAGAGTCCCCTTACCTCGGCCTGACCGCCGAGGTTGCCTTCGGTGCCGACTTCGCGTGCGACGCGGGTGACTTCGTCGGCGAAAGCGGAGAGCTGGTCGACCATCGTGTTCACGGTGAGCTTCAGCTCCAGCAGCTCGCCCGAGGTCTCGACCATCACCTTCTGCGTCAGGTCGCCGCGGGCGACCGCCGTCGTCACACCGGCGATGTCGCGCACCTGATCGGTGAGCCGCTCGGCCATGGTGTTGATGGCTTCGGTCACCCGCCGCCAGTCGCCGGAGAGCTCGCCCACCTCCGCGCGTCCGCCGAGGTTGCCTTCGGTGCCGACCTCGCGGGCGACCCGCGTGACCTCTCCGGTGAACTTGGACAACTCATCCACGAGACGGTTCAGGCCGTTGTCCAGACGGCCCAGTTCCCCCTTGGTCACGTGGTGGGTGCCCTCGAAGCGCTCCAGGTGCTGGGAGAGGTCGCCGTCCGCCACGGCTTCCAGCACTCGCGTCGTCTTCATCACCGGTTCTGACAAAGCCTCGATCAGCTGGTTCGTCTCGTCGACGCCGGCCGCCCAGGCACCCTGGCCGGGACTCGGCGAGATCCGCTCGTCGAGCCGGCCCTCCTTGGCCACCTGGCGGCGGACCCGGCGCAGCTCCCCTGCCAGGTGCTCGTTCCGCGCGGCTATCTGATTGAACGCCCCGGCGATCTCGCCCAGCACTCCCTCGCTGTCTGTCGCCGCGCGCACCGAGAAGTCGCCGTCGCTCAGTGACCGCATGGCTCCCAGCAGGGGACGCAGCTCAGCCTCGCGCACCGACCGGCCCTGGGGGTCGTCCATGGCATCCCATCCCAAGCATCCTGGATGTGTAGCTTTATCCTATTGTAGAGGCTTTATCGCTATGACATCCGAGTCAGGAGAGGCTTGTGCGACTGCCGTCCGCCGGCCTGAGCGATCCCGCGTCGCGGAGGGCCCTGCCCGCAAGTCAGCTCGCACCCTCCACCGCTCGTGCACTCGTGCGCTCGGAGATCGACAAGTGGGCGCGTTCGAGCGCGACGCCGGGACGGCTGACCCAGCGGCTGGCTGACGATGCGGAGCTGCTCGTCAGCGAGCTCGTCACCAATGCCCTCATGCACGCGGGCACCCGGATCGAGGTGGCCTGCGGCATCGAGACGGTAGCGGCCGCCCCGTCCGGCGGCACCTCCTCGCAGGACACCCCTGACGCCGCTGACTCCGCTGACCCGGACGAGGGCCCGGTGGACATCGCCGCCGTGCTGGTCGAGGTGACCGACAGACAGCCCACCAGCCGGGTCACCGGAGACGCGGCCTCGCGGCGCAGCGGGCGCGGCCTGGGGCTGCAGATCGTCGGGGCGCTGTGCGAGTCCTGGGGCGTGACCTACCGGCGTACCGAGAAGGTCGTCTGGTTCCGCCTGGCGGTCTCAGAGATGGCGACCAAGCCGTCCGGGTCGCTCAGCGAATCGATGCACCGCGAGCTGGACGCCGCCGAGATCTTCACCTCCTCGCCGCAGGCCGACCGCCGCCGCAGCGCCGAGTGGGCCGATCGCGGCGGGGCGTTCCTGGCCGAGGCCAGCGAGCTTCTCTCGGGACAGCTCGACGAGGACATGGTCGCCGCGCTGGCCGGCCAGCTGCTGGTGCCGCGGCTGGCCGACTGGTGCGCGGTGTGGCTGACCACGGAGAGCGGCGCGATGCGCCTCTCCCGTGTCTGGCACTCCGACGAGCGCAAGGTGGACGCGCTCCGCTACGCCCTCGAAGCGGAGCCGCCGCCGCCCGGCCTGCGGACCGTGGGCATCCCCTGGCCCTGGCCGGAGCGGGCGGACGGATCCGGGAAGGGCGGTGCGGCGCTCGCCTTCTCCCTGGTCTCCGGCGGGACCTGCCTGGGCTCGCTCGTCATCGGACGGGCGGGGCCGGCGGAGATGACCGCCTCCGTGGCGCGCACGGTCGAGGACGTCGCGCGCCGGGTGGCGCAGGCGGTGGTCACGGCCCGCCAGTACACGCGTCAGACGAGCATCAGCCGTGCGCTCCAGCGCAGGCAGCTGCCGCCGTCGCTGGCCAGCCTGCCGGGCGTGGAGACGGCGATCGTCTACGAGCCGCACGCCATGGGCCAGACCGTCGGCGGCGACTTCTACGACCTCTTCCCCATGGGCGACAACCGCTGGTCCTTCCTCCTCGGGGACGTGCAGGGCAAGGACCCGGAGGCGATGTCGGTCACCGGCCTGACCCGGCACCTGGTGCGGCTGCTCGCCCGTGAGGGCCACGGTGTGGAATCCGTGCTCAGCAGGCTGAACGCCGCCATGGCGGAGGAGGGCGCCGAGGCCGTGGCGGTGGGCGGCGAGAGCGCACAGCCGCGGTTTCTGAGCCTGGTCTACGGCGAGCTGGAACCGGACCCGGAGGCGGGCGGCGCGCACTGCAGCATCGCGAGCGCCGGACACCCGCCTCCGCTGAAGCTGTCGGCGGACGGCGACGTGGTGCCGGTGGTGGAGTCGCAGATGCTGCTCGGCATCGACGAGGGCACCGAGTTCGCGGCCTTCGAGTTCGATCTGGCGCCGGGGGAGTCGCTGCTGTGCGTCACCGACGGTGTCACCGAACGGCGCAGCGGACAGCGGCAGTTGGACGACGACGACGGCCTGGCGGAGATCCTCGCCGACTGCGTCGGCATGGGGGCCATGGCGGTGGCGGAACGTGTGCGTCAGTCGGCGCACGACTTCGGGCCGGAGCCGGTGGAGGACGACCTGGCGATTCTCGTGCTGCACGCGGTGGCCGCCTGACGGGCCCGCAGGGCGAGGTGGCAGGGCGCGGGTGGCAGGGTTTCCGGGCGTGGTCGGGTCAGGTGGGCCGGGCCGCGGTCATGTCCTCGCCGCCGACGCCGCCGTCACCGTCGCGGCGGTGGTCCGGGTCGCCTCCGAGGACGCCGGCGAGTTCCGTACGGGAGCGGACGCCGAGCTTGGCGTAAACGGTCTGCAGATGGTTGGCGACGGTACGTCCGGCCAGGCCGAGTCGCGCGGCGATGGCCGCGTTCTCCAGCCCTTGCGCCGCCAACTCGCCCACCTCGCGCTGCCGTTCGGACAACGGCTCCTGGCGGGGTGCCGGGGCAGCCCACACCGGGTGGAAGCCTCCGCACATCTCGCGCAGCCGGGCCGCCCGACGTGCGTGGCCTGCGGCGTCCCGTCCGCGCCCGTGGACCGCGGCGCTCGCCGCCGCCTCGGCGGCGATGCCGTGGTAGCCGAGCCCGGCCAGCGTTCCCGAGACCTGGCCGAGCGCTGCCGAGTCGCCCTCCGCGGCGGCCCGCGCATGGAGTGCCAGTACGGGGAAGAGGGCGCTGTCGCAGGCGGCGGCCACCTCCTCCAGGCGTACCGCGGCATCGGCCGAAGGCCGCGTACGAGCGGCGTAGTACAGGGCCTCGGCGGCGTTGGTCAGCCGGCCGCGGGCGAGATACGTCCCGGCGAGGGCGACGGCCTCCGCGGCGGCCTCCTCCAGGCGGCCCGAACAGGCCAGGACGCGCACCCGGCCCAGCGTCAGATGGGCCCGCATCGCCGAGTCCGCGGGCAGCCTGCCGGCGCCGTCCTCCAGTACCCGCCACGCGGCGTCCACCTCGCCGCGGGCGGCCAGTCCGGCGGCCAACTCGCTGCAGACATACGCCTGTACGGGGAACGGCGTGTGTTCGTCAGTGAGTGCCCGCGCTTCCCGGAAGTGTGGCAGGGCGGCGTCGTGGCGTCCCGCCCACGCCTCGCACACGCCCAACTCGAGGCTCAGCAGGGCGGTTTCCTCACCGGCACCCTTCTCCAGCGCGGCTTCGTAGTACTGCCGCCCGGTGGTCAGGGCCGCCAGGAGCCGCCCGTCGAGCACCAGCGCGTGGAGGTGGCAGGCCCGCACGGCGCCGTCCATCGCCGGCCACAGCCCGGTCGGTGGCGCCTCGTTCGTACCGGCCTGCGCCACGACCCTCGCCGGACGGCCGGTGAACGTCAGCAGATAGGCGCGCAGCGGGGCCACCGCACTGGCCACCGCACCGCACGGCGGCAGGTCCGTGAACCGGTCGGCTCCGGCGGCCTCGGGGACATCCATGGCTCCCGTGACATCTGTGAGCCCCGTACCCCCCGTGGCATCCGTGGATTCGGGGAACCGCGCGTCTCCGCCGGAGCCGAAGACCGCCAACGCCAGTTCGGCCACGGCCAGTTCGGGGGCAGTGTCACCGTCGAGGCGTGCGGCGCGCACGAGACCGGCGGCCTCGTCGGTGCGCCGCAGCCCCCAGAAGAGGTTGAGCGCCCGCAGCGCGGCGAGGTGCCGCAGATCCCGCGCCGACAACACGGCCTCCGCCTCCTCGGCCTTGCCCTGCACCACGAGCGCTTCCGCCAGCAGCGCTCGCCCGTCCGCGTCCGCGACCCTGCGGGCGAGCTCCTCGGCGAGCTGCGGGTCGTGGCCCGCCAGGGCTTCGGACGCCGCCGCGAGCACATCGCCGTCGGGGACCGTCTCACCGGCCAGCAGCCGCCAGTTGACCAGCGGAAGGCGCTCCTCGCCGGCGAGGCCGCTGCTGCCGAGTGCGTCCGCGAACCGGGAGTAGACGGCCCGGCGCGCGTCGGCGGAGGTCCGCGAGCGTACGACCTCGCCGTAGAGCGGGTGTCCGGTGCGCACCACCGGCCGCCGGCCCCGCGTCTCCAGAACGATGAGGGACCGGCGCTCCAGCTCCTCCAACTCGTCAGGTCCTGTGAGGCGTTCGAGGACCGGCAGCGGCACGGGTTCCACATGGGCGACGAGTTCCAGCGCACGGGCGGGTGTGTCACCGAGCGCACCCAGCTGTGAGGCGACGAGGTCCCCGAGCCGCTCGTGACCGCCCGGCTTCCCGTGCCACCTCCACACCCCGGCACCCGCGCGCAGGGCTCCGGACGTGCGGCCCGCCGCGACGACGTGCCGCAGGAAGAGCGGGTTGCCCTTCGTCAGCCTGAAGAGCCGGTCGGCGGTCACGCCGTCGACGGGGCCGCCGAGCGTGAGCCGCAGCAGTTCGCCGACCTGATCACGGTCGAGTCCGCCGACGGTGATCTCCCGTACGAGGAGGCGTCTGCGCAGCGCCCGTATCGTCGCTGCCTCCGGTGTGCCCGTACGCGCGGTGACCAGAAGCCGCGCGCTGCCGGCGGCCGCAAGATGCCGGACGAGGGCGGCGGAGACCTCGTCGAGATGGCCGGCCTCGTCGACTCCGAGGACGACGCGGCGTCCGGCTGCTCTCCGGCGCAGTTCCTGTGCCGCCCGGGCGAAGAGGTCCGTGGCCGGTTCGCGTGTGAGCAGCCCGGACGCGGCGCCGAAGGGCAGCGAGCTGCTCGCCTCCGCGCCCGAGATCCGTGCCGTGTACACGCCTTCGTGGGCGCACCGCTCCAGCACCGCGTCGGCCAGCCGGGACTTGCCGACGCCCGGTTCGCCGGTCAGCAGCGCGCCCGGCCCGTTCCCGTCCAGCAGGAGCGAGGAGAGCGTGCCGATCGCCTCGGCGCGTCCCACGAGCGGCCAGGGGGCACCGTTCACGGGGCCGCGCTCATCGCTCGCGAGAGCTGCGCGGCCGCCGTGACGGCGGCGGGCGGCGGGGGCCCCGGACTCGGTGGTCCCGGAGTAGGTGGTCGCAGCATCGGCGGTCCCAGTATCGTCCGCACGCCTGTACGGGGGAACGGTCCGGCAGGGGCGGGCCGGCTTGACGGGGCGAGCCGGCGGGACGGCGGCCAGGGGCGGGCGCCGTCCCGCCGGAGTTCCCCCTTGCCGGCCACCCTTCACCGGCCCGTGTGCACCGGTCATGAGTAAGCCGTGACCATTGCTTTTCCGCCGCGCCCGTGGCCAGGATCGACACGTGCGCTCCGACTTCCTGACCTGCTCCTGGCCGCTGGCCGGCCGGAGCGACGAAGTCGCCGGACTGGCCGGGCGGTTGACCCGGTCCGACACCGGTCGCGTGCTGCTGCTCGGCGAGGCGGGGGTCGGCAAGACCGCGCTGTGGCGCCAGGTTCTGGAGCGGTGCGGAGAGCGAGGGGCGTACGTTCTGTCCGCGGCGGGCGGCGCCTCGACCAGCGACATCCCCTTCCTCGCCCTCTCCGACTGGGCCGGCACGGCAGCGGCCGGAACCTTCGACGGCATGCGCCGGGCGGTCCGCGCGCAGGCCGGCTCCCGTCCCCTGGTCGTCGGGATAGACGACGTGGACCACCTGGACGGCGCGTCCGCCTCCCTCGTCGCCGCCCTGGCGCAGGAAGCCGGCGCGGCGCTGCTGCTGACCGCACGCAGCCCTGAGCCGCGGGAAGGCGTGCTGCCCGGGCTGCTGGGGCGTGTGCCCTGCGAGACGGTGCAGGTCGAACCGCTGCCCGAGCCGGCTTTCGACGGCCTGCTCCGTGCCGTCCTGGACGGCCCGGTCGACGGCCTCACCACGGGCGCGCTCTGGCGGATGTCCGAGGGGAATCCGCTCTTCCTGCGCCATCTGCTGCTCGCCGGCGCGGAGAGCGGCGGACTGCAGCGCAGACACGGGGTGTGGACGTGGCGGGGCCCGGTCGGCGGCCATCCGCGGCTGCGGGACCTGGTGGCCGGCGCGGTCGGTGTGCTTCCGGACGAGGAGGCCCGCGCTCTCGAATACGTCGCACAGGCCGGATCCGTGCCCCGTACCGCGCTGGAAACCCTGATCGGCGCGGACGCCCTGGCCGGGCTGGAGCGGCGGTCGCTGATCACCGTGCTGCCCGAAGCGGAAGGCGAACAGGTCCGCGTCGCACACCCGTTGTACGGCGAGGTGGTACGCGCCGGGACGGGACCTCTGCGGCGCCGGCGCATACACCGGGATCTGGCCGACGCCGTGGACCGGTGCGGCGGTGCGCCCGACCCGATCCGCCCCGTGCTGTGGAGGCTGCGCGCGGGAGCCGAGGTCCCCGAGGCACGGCTGGTGCGCGCGGCCTCCGCCGCGCTGCGGCAATCGGACCCGCGGCTCGCGCAGCGTCTCGTGGCCCACCTGCACAGCCCCGGAGCGGTACGGGTGCACGGCCAGGCACTCGTGGCCCAGGGGCTGGCCGCCGAGGCGGAGGAGTTGCTCGCCGCCCGCGACGGGCCGCCCGCGCTGCGCGCCCTCAACCTCTTCTGGGGGCTGCGCCGCCCCGCTGAAGCACGCGCCGTGCTCGACGGGCTCGACGAGGCAGCCGCGAAGGAGCCGGAGGCGAGGGTGGCCGCACGGGCGCTGGCTCTCTTCACGCACGGCGAGAGCCACGCCCGGGACGTGCTGCCGTCGGCGCTCGACGCCTCGGACAGCGGGGACTGGCTGACCGACAACGCCGCGGCGACCCTGCGGGCCTACGCTCTGACTCTCCGCGGCAGGCCGACGCGGGTCACCGAGGAGTTCGAGCGCGGGGCCGTCGCGCTGCCGTCCGCGTGGGGCTCGATGCGCGGCGCCGCCGAGGCGTGCCACGTGTACGCCATGGTCATGGCCGGCCGGCTGGAGGGTGCGCTGCGTACGGCCGGGCGCTACTGCCGGGAGGCGCTGGAGCGCGGCGACGAGGCCGAGTTGGCGCTGGTGGCGTTCATCCGCGGCGTGGCCCTGTACTGGGCGGGCCGGCCCGATGAGGCACTGGAGCCGCTCCGGGAGGCGCAGGCGCTGGTCAACGAGCAGACGATCTTCCCCGTCGAGGGCATCATCGTCACCGAGTACGCCTCGTGCGCGGCGGCCCTCGGCCGTACCGAAGAGGCCTCCGAAGCGCTCGCGACGGCGGCCGGCCGCTTCCCCGAGGGCTCCAGCATGCGCGAGAACCTGCGCAAGGGTGAGGTACGGGTGCACGCCGCGGCAGGACGGGTGGCACTGGCCGCGGACCTGGCCGACCAGCTCGCCGGGACGTATCTGGCCGGGGGCAGGCTGACCACCGGCGTGGAGATCGCCTATCTGTGCTGCCGGCTGCGGCCCTCCGCCGCTGCCGCACGCCGTCTGCACGAGGCGGCGCAGGAGTGCGACAGCGAGCTCTTCACGCTCTTCGCCCGCCACGGGAGTGCGCTCGCCGGACGGGACACGGCCGGACTCCCGGCGGTGGCTGAGGAGTTGGCCTCACTCGGCTACGCGGGTCTCGCCCTGGAGGCCGTCGAGGCGGCACGCGATCTGAGCAGCGGGCGTGCGTCGGACGAACTCGCCAGGCGGGCCGAGGAGTTGAGGCGAGGCTGCCGCCCGGGCCCGCGTTCCCCGTGGCCCGCTCCCACGCGCGGATCCGGCGAACTGACCGGCCGGGAGCGGCAGATCTGCGAGCTCGCCGCGTCCGGGCTGAGCAACCCCGACATCGCCGGGTACCTGCGCATCTCCGTGCGCACCGTCGCCAATCATCTGCAGCGCGCGTACGACAAGCTGGGCGTCCAGCGCCGCGCGGATCTCTCAGCCGCGCTGGCACTGCCGGCCGCCGGGCGCGGCTCGTGACGCCTGCAGCTCATGACACCCGCAGCACCCTCGCGGCATGTGACGCGACGCCCGCCGGCACGCTACGGGATCCAGGCGTCCCGGGGACCTGACGAGCCGGGGGACCGGGGCGGTTCAGGGGATGATGCCCGCCCGGCGGGCCGCCACCACCGTCTCCAGCCGCGTGTGCGTCCCCAGCTTGCGCATCGCCGAGCGCAGATACGCCTTCACGGTCTCCGGTTTCAGCCCGGTACGGGCGGCCACCGCGGCGTTCGTGCCGCCTCCCGCGATGCACGAGACGACGTCGACCTCACGCGGGGTGAGCGAGACCGCCTCCTCGGGGCGCCCCTTTCTGGACGCCTCCGGCCCGCACGCGGACGCCAGGCGGCCGCACGCGTCGAGCAGTTCCTGCCGCACTTCGCCCTCCGGCAACCGCTGGGCGAGAGTGCGCAGTTCGGCGTGTGCCTCGCGCACCTCCTCCCACGCGCGCGGATCGCCGACCGGAGTCTGCTGCGCCTCCATCAGGCGCTGTGCCTCCTCGCGCACGGCCAGCGTCTGCTCCAGCTCCCGTACGGCGTCGGCGGCGGTGTCCAGCGCGCGGTCGCCCAGCGCGAGCGACTCCCGCAGCGCCGCGTACACCACGCCCCGCACACGGCGGCGCACCACCACGGGCACCGCCAGCACGGAGCGCAGGCCCTCCGCCGCCACGGCGGCGTCGTACTCGTGGCTGATCACACGTGAGGTGCGGTAGTCGGTGACGGAGGCAGGTCTGGCCAGCGCGGCGGCCTTGCCGCCCAGCCCGTTGCCCGGTGCGATCGCCAGGCCGCGCAGCGCCTGCGTCGTGGTGCCGGTCATCTCGGTGATGCGGTAGCCGCGGCCCTCCCCGGTCATCCCCGCGAAGGCCACCGGTATCTCCGTCGTGCGCCGCAGCCTGGACAGTGCCGCCCGTATCGCCCCGGATTCGGCCTGATCCGTCATTGGCAGTCCCCTCTCGCGTGCGCCGCGCGACCTCACCCCCGTTCGGGGGTGGTGAGGCGCAGATCACTCCAACACGATGCTAAAGCCATGGCTCAAGGACGAGGAGGTCCCGGTGACCGGAGAATCCACGGCGCTCTCGTATGCGAGCGGGACCGCCACGACGCCGCTGCTCGGCGAGACGATCGGCAGCAACCTCGACCGCACCGCCGCCGCGTTCCCCGACGGCGAGGCCCTGGTCGACACGACCGACGGCAGGCGCTGGACGTACACGCAGTTCGTCGCGGACGTCGACCAGCTCGCGCGCGGACTGCTCGCGCGCGGCATCAGCAAGGGCGACCGGGTGGGGATCTGGGCGGTGAACTGCCCGGAGTGGCTGCTGGTCCAGTACGCGACGGCACGCATCGGCGCGGTGATGGTCAACATCAATCCCGCATACCGAACACATGAACTGGCCTATGTACTGCGCCAGTCGGGGGTGCGTCTGCTCATCGCGTCCACCGCGTACAAGACCAGCGACTACCGCGCGATGGCGCGGGAAGTGGCCGGCGAGTGCCCGCAGTTGCTGGAGACGGTCCACATCGGCACCCCGTACTGGGAGGTGCTGACCAACGCCGGACACGAGATCACCGACCAGCAACTCAGGGCGGCCGAAGCCGGGTTGAGCTGTGACGATCCGGTCAACATCCAGTACACCTCGGGGACGACCGGCTTCCCCAAGGGTGCGACCCTCTCGCACCACAACATTCTCAACAACGGCTACTTCGTGGGTGAACTGCTGGGCTACACCGAGCAGGACAGGGTCTGCCTGCCGGTGCCCTTCTACCACTGCTTCGGCATGGTGATGGGCAACCTCGCGGCCACCAGCCACGGCGCATGCGTCGTCATCCCCTCGGCGACCTTCGAGCCGGCCGCCGCGCTGCAGGCGGTTCAGGACGAGCGCTGCACGTCGCTGTACGGAGTGCCCACGATGTTCATCGCGGAGCTCGGGCTCTCCGACTTCCCCTCCTACGACCTGGGTTCGCTCCGTACCGGGATCATGGCCGGCTCGCCGTGCCCGGTGGAGGTGATGAAGCGGGTCGTCGCGGAGATGCACATGGAGGAGGTGGCGATCTGCTACGGCATGACCGAGACGTCACCGGTCTCCACGCAGACACGTACGGACGACGACGTGGAGCGGCGCACCGAGACCGTCGGCCGGGTGCTGCCGCACCTGGAGGTGAAGGTCGTCGACCCGGGCAGCGGTGTGACGGTGCCGCGCGGCGAGCCGGGCGAACTGTGCACCCGCGGCTACTCGGTGATGCTCGGCTACTGGGAGGACAAGGAGCAGACCGAGGAGGTCATCGACCCGAGCCGCTGGATGCACACCGGCGACCTCGCCGTGATGCGCGAGGACGGGTACCTCGCCATCACCGGACGCATCAAGGACATGATCATCCGCGGCGGCGAGAACATCTACCCGCGCGAGATCGAGGAGTTCCTCTACACCCATCCCAAGATCTCCGACGTGCAGGTGGTGGGGGTCCCCGACGAGCGGTTCGGCGAGGAGGTCCTCGCCTGCGTCATCCCGGTCGACCAGGACGATCCGCCCTCCGAGGACGAGATCGTCGCGTTCTGCGAAGGCCGGCTGGCGCACTACAAGATCCCGCGCCTGCTGCGCGTCATGGCGGAGTTCCCCATGACGGTCAGCGGCAAGGTCCGCAAGGTCGAGCTGCGCCGGGACGCGATGGAGGGAGCGGGAGCGGAAGCGGCGGTGCCCGGAGTGCTCTGAGCCGTCGCCTGGGGTGCCCCCGGCGGGGGCGGTCAGGGGGACGGCGGGCCGGAGCGCGGGAAGGCCGCGGGTCCGCACGGACCGGGAACGCCCCCGGACCGGCTCCGCCCGGGCGCGCGGCCCCGACCCCGTACCTGTTCAGCTCCGGCTCTCGGCGACCCCGAGGTCCAGCAGCGCACGGTCTCCGCCGCGGTCCGCGATCACACACAGCCCCACGGGCAGACCGCCGGCCGTCATACGGGGAAGCACCAGGCACGGCACCCCCGCACCGGACGCCAGACAGGTGAGCTGGAGCGCCGCGGCCCTGGCCGCGTCCCGCTCCGCCGCGCCGGAATCCCTCGCCGGGGCGGGCGCCGGCGCGGCCGGCAGCAGCAGCGCCGTGCCGGGGGAGAGGACCGCGCGCAGCCCACGGGTGGTCCTCCGCAGGGACTCGCGGGCCCGCGCCAGACGCTCCCCGCCGACGCCGGAGGCCCAGGCGAAACGGCACTCGACGTCCGGCCCGAGCACGCCGGGGTGCGAGCCGACCCACGCACCGTCGGACTCCCACACCTGCGCGGCCTGCACGACGGAGAAGGCGTTCGCACGTTCCTGCGGATCGCCGCCGAACGCGCACTCCTCCCTGCGCAGTCCGAGCCGCCCGGCAAGCCCGGCGGCAGCCGCCAGGAACGCCTCACGCACCGCGGGTTCCACGGGGGCCAGCAGGTCCGGCGCCACCAGCGCGGTGTGGAACTGGCCGGAGTCCTGCGTCCCGTCCGCACCGGGCAGCAGTACGTCGCCGATCCGGGCCAGCGTGGCGGCGTCACGCGCGAGCCAGGCGACGGTGTCGAAGCCGGGAGCGAGAGGCAGCATCCCGGTGACCGGGACGGCCCCGTGCGTGGGGCGCATGCCGTACAGACCGCAGTAGGAGGACGGCACGCGGATCGAGCCCGCGGTGTCGGTGCCCAGCCCCGCGTCCGCCTCGCGCAGCGCGACTGCGGAGGCCGGGCCGCTGGAGGAGCCACCGGGGATGTGGCCGGGGGCCTGGGGGTTGGGCGGGGTGCCGTAGTGCGCGTTCATGCCGTCGAGGCTGTAGGTCAGCTCGTCCGTCTGCGCGATGCCGGTGATCTCGGCGCCCGCGCCCAGCAGGGCGGCGACGGCCCACGCGTGCGTGGTCTCCGGTTCCGCTTCGGCGAGCCAGGCGGGGTTGCCCGCGCCGGTCCGGTGCCCCGCGACCGCGTACACGTCCTTCACGGCGAGGCGCAGCCCGCTGAGCGGTCCGCTGCGGGACGGAGCGAGCAGCGGGGCGCCGCGCTCGCGCCAGACCGCCTTCTCCGCGTTGGTCTCGGACGTCGCGGACGTGGTCATGGGAGCCTCCAGCAGCCAGTTCGGGCGGGGTCGCTCCGGCCGGGGCGTGAACCGGGCCGGGGTGCGATCTGTACCCGCCCGCGGCGGTCCGCCGGCAGAGGCCACTCCGGGCCCCGCCCGGTCGGTCCCCCGCGCGGGGCCGTGCGGTCTCACCGGCCGAAGAGCGGCTCCAGCCGCGCGGCGGTCTCCGTCAGCGCACCGCGCAGCGCCAGCAGCTCCTCACGGGTCACCACGAAGGTGACGGTCGAGATGCTGACCGCGCCGGCCACCTGGTCCCCGGCCGCGCGCACGGGCACGGCGATGCACCTGACGTTGGCCTCGTTCTCCTCCTCGTCCAGCGCGTACCCCTCGTCCCGCACGTGCGCCAACTCCTTCTCCAGGGCGGCGCGATCGGTGACCGTGGCGTCGGTACGGGGCTCCAGACCGGCACGCCCGACCAGCCCGTCGAGCGCCTCCGTGTCAAGGCCGGACAGGAGGCACTTGCCGATCGCCGTCGAGTGCAGCGGCTGGTACATGCCCACCCGCGAGGCCATGGCGAAGGGCTGGTCACCCTCGACCTTGTGCGTGTAGATGATGCGGTCGCCGCTGCGCACCCCCACGTGGATGGTCTGCCGTACCTCCTTCTGCAGTTCGACGATCACGCGCTCGATGCTGTCGCGGCTGCCCGAACCGGTGATCGCGGCGCCCAGCGCGCGTACGGCCGGTCCGATGCTGTAGCTGCCGCCGTCGTGTGCGACCGCCCAACCCTCTTCGGTCAGTACGCGCAGCAGCCGGTGGGCCGTCGGTTTCGACAGCTCCGCGGCGGCCGCGAGTCCGGCGAGCGGGGCGGGCGCCTGCGACGCGCAGAGCGCGTCGATCAGCCGTAGGAGGCGGCGCGGACCGGCTCCGTCGCCTCTCGGGGCCTCCCCGCCGGGGACACGGGAGACCTGCGCTCCCCGGTCGGCAGAAGTCATTGACACCACCACGGACCTCTCCATAGGTTGCCGAAGGATTCTAGTTCACGGAACTCTGTTCCGGGAGACGGAATACGAGTGCGACGGACGTGAGGAGGCTTATGACTGCCCAGACAGAAGTACGACACCTCTCCGACGTCGCAGCCAGACACGTCCTCGCCAAGCACGGCACCGACACCGGCCGCCGCACCGGCTGGCTGATGATCTCGACGATCCTGATCGAGGCGTGGGATCTCTACTCGATCTCCTTCCTCCTGCTCTTCGTCAAGGAGGACCTCCACCCCAGCGCGAGCATGCTCGGCCTCGCCTCCGCCGCAGTGCAGCTGGGCGCGCTGATCGGAGCGGTGTGCGGAGGCTGGTTCGCCGACCGGTTCGGGCGCCGGAAGGTCTTCATCACCACGATGGTGCTGTTCGTGGTCCTGGCGCTCGCCCAGTCGTTCGCCACCAGCATGTGGGAGCTGGTGATCATCCGCTTCCTGCTGGGGCTTCCGCTGGGCAGCGACATCTCCACCGGCTACACGTACATCATGGAGACGATGCCCAAGGGCAAGCGGGAAGTGATGGGCAACCGCTGGCAGGGCATGTTCGGCCTCGGTGAGATCGCCGCCATCGCCGTCATCACCGGCATGTATCTCAGCGGCATGGACCACAGCCTGCTGTGGCGCATCGGTCTCGGCCTCGGTGCGGTGCCCGCGCTGGTGCTGCTGATCGGCCGCATGGATGTGCCGGACACCGCGCTCTGGCTCATCCAGCGGGGCAAGTTCAGGCAGGCGAAGACCGTCGCGAAGAAGATGTTCGACGACGATCTGCCGATGCTGCCCGACGAGGACTTCACGATGGAGCGCCCGCGCACCCGCGACTTCCTCGCCGGCATCCGGAAGGACCCGGTACGCAGGCGTGCCAGCATCTTCGCCTGGATATCCAACGCGATGCAGGGAGCGGAGTTCTCCGCGTTCGCCTTCTATCTGCCGGTCATCCTCGTGCTCACCGGGGTCTCCGGCATCGGAGCCACCAACTTCATCACCGGCGCGATCTACGTCATCGCCACCGTGAGCGGCTTCGTCGCCCCCGTGGTGACGCCTAAGCTGGGGCACCGCGGCGTCGCCCGCTGGGGATTCGGCATGGCCTTCGTGTCCCTGCTGCTGGCCGCGCTCTTCCTCCAGCTCGACTGGAAGCCGCTGGTGCCCCTGGCCGCGGCGGGCCTGATGTGGGGTCACTACTGGGCGGCGTCCAACGGCATGACCATCGCCTCGATGGTCGCTCCGAGCCGCTACAAGGCGACGGCCTCCGGCTTCGGGTATGTCTTCGTGAAGCTGGCCGCCTTCGTGACGATCTTCTTCTTCCCCGTGCTCTTCGAGAGCCTGGGCGTGCCCCTGGCCACCGTCATCGTCTCCGTGCTCTCCCTGACCGGCTATCTCGCCGCCACCTATGTGCTGCCCGAGGTGTACGGGTACGTGGAGCAGGAGGAGCAGAGCGCGGACGCCCAGGACGCCCAGGACGGCCGGGACGGCCGGGACGGGCACGGCAGCAAGCCGGGCGGAGGCGGCGCGGGCACGCCGTCGAAGTCCCTCGCGGAGGAAGGCTCTTGACCGAACGAGGCGGCGCGCACCGCATCCTGCATCTGGGCCTCGGCAACTTCCACCGTGCCCACCAGGCCCTGTGCACCGAGGACGCCGGGCGCCACGGCGACCCCTGGGAGATCACGGGGGTCGCCGGCAGCACCCGCCGCGTCGTGGAGGCACTGCACCGTCAGAGGATGCGCTACAGCGTCGTCACCCTCGGCCCCGGCAGGACCGATGTGCGCCAAGTGGCAAGCATCACCGACGCGTTCGTGGCGGGCGACGAACCGCACAGGGTGGCACGGGAGATCGCCGACCCGGCCACCCGTATCGTCTCGCTGACGGTCACGGAGAAGGGGTACGCCATCAGCCCCTTCACCCGGCGCCTCGACCTCGACGCACCGGACGTCCGTGCCGACCTGGCAGGGGAGGGGCCGCCGCGCAGCACGATCGGCCGCCTCGCCGCCGGCCTGCTGCGCCGCTCCCGCGAGTCGGGAGCCCCGGTCACCCTGCTGAGCTGCGACAACATCACCGCGAACGGCACCACCCTCGCGGGCCTGCTGCGCGACTTCGCGGCCGCCATGCCCTCCAGGGACGGCACCGGACTGCTGGCGTGGCTGGATGAGTCGGTGACCTGCCCCGACACGATGGTGGACCGCATCGTGCCTGCGACGACGGACGCCCACCGGCGGATGGCCGCCGACGCGGGCTTCGCCGACGAAGTGCCGGTTCCCGCCGAGCCGTTCTGGATGTGGGTGATGCGCGACGCCTTCGCCGCGGGACGGCCCGCCTGGGAGGAGGCCGGCGCAGTCATGACGGACCGCGTCCACGACTACGAGACCGTCAAGGTCCGCCTGCTCAACGGGAGTCACTCGCTCCTCGCTTACCTCGGGCTCCTCACGGGACGCGCCCTGATCGCCGACGCCGCCGCCGACCCCGGGGTCGCCCGCGCGGTGCACCGGCTCGGCGACGAGTACGAACCGACGCTCGCCCTCCCCGAAGGGCTCGATGTCGCCGCCTACCGCGAGGAGCTCGGCGAACGGTTCGCGAACCGCCGGCTCGCCCACCGCACCACACAGGTCGGAGCCGACGGCTCCCTCAAGCTCGCCCAGCGCGTGCCCGACGCCGCACTGTGGCATCTGGACGCCGGACGCGTACCGCCGGCGCTGGCCCTGACCGTCGCCGCATGGCTGCGCTGTACCGCGTATCCGGAGCAGCTGGACGCGGACCGTACGGGAGTGCCGGCCGATCCGAACGGCGAGCGGATCCGCGCACTGGTCCAGTCCGGCGCCGGAGGCGGCGGCGCGCGTGGACGGGCCCGGCACCTGGCACAGGCGTCGCTGGTGGACGAGGCGCTGCTGGGGCAACGGCTCGGCGGGCACGGGGAGTTCGTGGATTCGGTCGCCGGGCTGCTGGAGCTGCTGGAGACCGGGGGAGTGCCGGCGGCGGTGCGGGCGGCGTGCGAAGCCTGACGGGCGTCCGGGCCCCGGCGCCTCTGTGACGGCGGTGGACGCGGAACGCGAACGGTACGCACAGTAAGGAGAGGACGCACAGGACGCACAGGACGCACAGGACGCACAGGACGGAGAGCGCGAGCAGGGACGGACAAGGCGGAGAGCACGAGCGGGACGGACCGGACCGGACCGACGTACAGGAACCGGCGAAGGAGGTGCGTGATGCTGACCGCTGTCGTGCACGGCGCGGGCGATCTGCGGGTCGAGCAGCGCCCTGACCCCGTCGCGCAGCCGGGCGAGGTGCTCGTCGCGATGACGCACGGCGGCATCTGCGGTTCGGACCTGCACTACTACCGCGAGGGCGCCGTGGGCTCCTTCGCCGTACGCGAGCCGCTCGCCCTCGGCCACGAAGTCGTCGGAAGGGTCGCCGAGGACCCGGCGGGCCGGCTGCGCCCGGGAACGCCCGTTGCCGTCCATCCGGGCACCTCTTGCGGTACGTGCCACGAGTGCGCCGCAGGGCACCCCCAAGTCTGCCGCGACACACGCTACTTGGGCTCAGCGGCCACGTTCCCGCACACACAGGGCGGTTTCACCGGGCGGCTGGCCGTCCCCGCGGACCGTCTGCATGCCGTACCCGACGGGCTTCCGCTCTCCAGGGCCGTACTGGCGGAACCGCTCGCCGTCGCACTCCACGCCCTGCGCCGCGCGGGCGGTGTGGCCGGGGCGCGGGTCCTCGTCAACGGTGCCGGGCCGATCGGCGCCCTGACCGCGGGAGCGGCCAGGGCCTGGGGTGCCGTGGAGGTGTGGGCGAGCGACATCCGTGACGCGCAGCTGCGCATCGCCGAGCGCACCGGGGCAGGCACCACAGTCCGCGTCGGCGAGGACGCGCTCCCCCGTGAGCACTTCGACGTGGTCGTCGAGGCGTCCGGTGCGCCGCAGGCGCTCGCCGCGGTGGTGGGCGCCGTACGCCGACGCGGAGTGATCGTCCAGCTGGGCTCGGCTCCCGCGGAGCCGGTGCCGGTCTCCTTCGGACCCGTCGTGGCGAAGGAGATCGAACTGCGCGGCACGTTCCGCTTCGGGGGCGGACTCGGCCTGGCCCTCGCCATGCTCGCCGCCTCGGACCGCCTGGAGGCCGTCGTCACCCGCACTTTCCCGCTGCGTGACGCCGTCGAGGCGATGGAGACCGCCGCCGATCCCGCGGTCCCGGGGAAGGTGGTCCTGCTGCTCGACGACGGGGAGAGCACGGCGACGACTCCGACCACGGCGGCGACTCCGACCACGGCGACCGACAGTGCAACGGCGACCGACAGAGCAACCGCATCAGGCCCGGACCGCACGACCCGCACCACACGGAGAGCATCCCCATGACCCGACTCGAACGGCGACTTCCGCGCCCGAAGGACCTGGCGCCGCTGCTGAAGCTGAAGACCCGGCCGAAGAGCGCCGTCGAGCGCAGGCTGGCCGGCGCCCACACGATCTGGGACCTGCGGCGCATCGCCCGGCGCCGCACACCCGCGGGCCCGTTCGACTACACGGACGGTGCCGCGGACGGCGAAGTCGGTGTGCGCCGCGCCCGGGAGGCGTTCGAGGACCTGGAGTTCCGGCCGGGCGTCCTGCGCGACGTCGAGACGGCCGAGACCTCAACAACCGTGCTCGGTGGGCACTCGGCGCTGCCCTTCGGCCTCGCGCCCACCGGCTTCACGCGGATGATGCACGCGGCGGGCGAGCGCGCCGTCGTCGCAGCGGCCGAGCAGGCGGGCATCCCGTACGCGCTCTCCACCGTGGGTACGACCTCGATCGAACAGGTCGCCGAGACGGCGCCGTCGGCGCGCAAGTGGTTCCAGCTCTACCTGTGGAGGGACCGCGACCTCTCGCGCGAGCTGGTGGCGAACGCCAAGGCCGCCGGGTACGAGGCGCTCATCGTCACCGTCGACGTCCCCGTGAACGGAAACCGCCTGCGCGACCTGCGCAACGGCATGACCATCCCGCCCCAGCTGACGCTCAGGACGTTCCTCGACGCCTCCTACCGCTGGGAGTGGTGGCTGAACTTCCTGACCACCGAGCCGTACACCTTCGCCTTCGACAAGGACGGCCACGGCGCACTGACCGAACTCGTCAGCAAGCTCTACGACCCGACCGTCACCTTCGCGGACCTGGAGTGGATACGCGAGGTGTGGGACGGCCCGATCCTGGTCAAGGGGATTCAGACCGTCCGCGACGCCGAAGCGGTCATGGCGCACGGAGCGGACGGCGTGGTCGTCTCCAATCACGGCGGCCGCCAGCTCGACCGGGCGCCCGTGCCGCTGCACCTGCTGCCGGACATCGCCGCGGCGGTGGGGGACCGGGGCACGGTCATGCTGGACACGGGGATCATGAACGGCGGCGACATCGTGGCCGCGCTGGCCCTCGGCGCGGATCTCGCCCTCGTCGGACGCGCCTATCTCTACGGCCTGATGGCCGGCGGCGAGGCAGGCGTGGCCCGCGCGATCTCCATCCTGGCTGCCGAGACCGAGCGCACCATGAAGCTGCTCGGCGTCACCAGCGTCGCCGAACTCGGCCCGGACCACGTGCGGTTGATGACCAGGCGCGCCCCGGTCGTACCGGACGGGAAGGGCTGAGGGAGCGGCGCGGAGGGGCCGGTCCTGTCCCGGCGGGACTTCCCGACGGGCCCGGTGCGAAGTCCCGCCGCGACCCGTGGCCGCGTCCCGCCGGGGCTGGTGGCCGTGCTCTTTCTGTGGAAGCGTGATCGCGGCGCACGAGCGCCCGCCGCGCGCGCCGCTCGTCAGCGGTGCCGCGCCGGCGCACCGCACCAGAGGAGCAGAACCTTCCATGGACACCCCCGCCCCCGCCGTCCGCGCGCTGCCGCTGGAGACCACCGGCGACGCGGCTGAGCGCAAGGCCACGGTGGCTCTCCTGCCCGTCGGGAGCTACGAACAGCACGGCCCGTACCTGCCGCTGTCCACGGACACGCTCATCGCCTGCGCCGTCGCCGAACGGGTCGCCGCCTCGTACCCGGTGCAGCCGCTGCCGCCGCTGACCGTCTCCTGCTCGCAGGAGCACGCGCAGTGGCCCGGCACGGTCAGCATCACGGCGGGCACCCTCAGCGCCGTCGTACGGGACATCGCCCACTCGCTGCGGCGCTCGGGCGTGCCCGGGCTGGTCCTGGTGAACGGCCACGGCGGCAACTACGTACTGCGTAACGTCGTGCAGGAAGCCACCGCCGACGGGCACCACATGGCGCTCTTCCCCGTCGCCGCGGACTGGGAGGACGCCGCCGCCAAGGCCGGTGTGGAGACCCCCGCGCGCAGCGACATGCACGCCGGCGAACTGGAGACGTCGATCCTGCTGCACGCACGGCCCGACTGCGTACGCGATGGGTACGAGACCACGGACTGGCTCAGCGACGACCGCAGGCACCTGCACACACTGGGCCTCGGCCCCTACACAGAGTCGGGCGTCGTCGGCCGGCCGTCCCTGGCGACCGCGCGCAAGGGCGACGAAGTGCTCACCGCGCTCGCCGGCGCCTTCGCCGATCACCTGCGCGTGCTGGAGTCGTGGTGACGCGGCAGGGCCGGCCCGCACCGGCAGCGCCGGAAGCGCACATACCCGGCCGTCCTGCCGGCGGCGGCGCGGTCGCCGAAGGCCTCGGCACGGAAGGCGTCGGCATGGAAGGCCTCGGCGCCGAAGGCTTCGACACCGAGTCGGCGTGGGAGCGGCTGCTCGGAGTCCGTACGCCCGACGCGGCCGCAGAGGCCGGACTGCTGCGGGGCGAGGACGGGGTGTGGCGCTGGGAGGTGCCCGCGTCGCACGGGGCGCAGACCCTCGCCGCGCTCTACACCCCCCTCTGCCTCGGCGGGTCCGCCTTCGCCTTCGCGCAGCTCGGCCAGAGCATCGACGGCTTCATCGCCACCCGGACCGGTCACTCCAACTACGTCACGGGGGAAGAGGACCGCCTCCATCTGCACCGGCTGCGCGCGCTGTCGGACGCCGTCCTCGTCGGGGCGGGCACGACCATCGCCGACGATCCGCAGCTGACGGTGCGCGCCTGCGCCGGCACCAATCCCGTACGTGTCGTGCTCGACCCGCGAGGCCGGGCCGGCCGTGAGAACCCGCGGGCGCGGGTCTTCACCGACGGCAGGGCGCCGACGCTGCGCCTCGTCGGCACAGGCCAGGGCGGCCAGGGCCGGCAGGCCGCCGGGGCGGGTCAGGCGGGCACGACCGGCGAGGGCGGCACCCCTGCGCCCGGTCAGGGCGACGAGGAAGTCGTCGAACTCCCCCGCGGGGAGGCGGGTTTCGAGCCGCGGCTAGTACTGGAGACCCTCGCCCGCCGCGGCCTTGGCCGGATACTTGTCGAGGGCGGCGGCGCGACGGTGTCCGGGTTCCTCCGCGCGGAAGTGCTGCACCGGCTCTACGTCACGGTCGCGCCGGTTCTCCTCGGCGACGGCGTACCGGGGCTCCGCTTCCCAGGGCCCGTACGGATGGGGGAGGCCCTGCGTCCCCGTACCCGTGCCTTCGGCCTCGGCGCGGACATGCTCTTCGAACTCGACCTCCTGGACCTCCTCGACGGCACGGCGTGAACGCCTCGCCGCGAGCAGCCGGCAGGCCAGCACACCGGCCCCCGGGAGGCTCGAGAGCAGGGCCAGCGCCCCGTAGACCACCGCCGACGCCAGACCGTGGGCCGCGCCCAGGCCCGCGGCGCCGAACGCGAGCGCGCACATGCCTTCTCGGGGGCCCCAGCCGCCGACGTTGACGGGCAGCACCATCACCAGCAGCGCCAGCAGCAGCGGAGGCACCAGGGCGGCCAGCGGCGCGGACGAACCTGCCACGCGCGCCGCGGCGAGGAAGAGCGCGAGATGGCCAGAGAGGGCCAGCACGGACAGGGCCAGCACGCCCGGCCAGCTGTCGCGGGCGAAGAGCGAGGCCCGCGCGTCGATGAGGAAGACCCCGAGGTCACGCCGCCACTTCGCCGAGCGCCCGCCCCGTCCCGCCAGCACCGCTCCGGTGACGGCGGCCAGCGCGCACAGCACCAGGCCGGCCGTGGCGAAGGGCACTTCGAGGGCGTCCAGCACCGGCAGCGGCGGAGGCGCCACCACCAGCACCACGACGCCCGCGGCCACGATGACGGCCTGGCCCGCGGTGCGCTCCAGAATCACCGCCCGCACGCCGCGGGCGACGTCGCCGGCTTCTCGGCCGTTGCGGACGGCACGGTGCACGTCGCCCAGCACTCCCGAGGGCAGCGTCGCGTTGAGGAACAGCGCCTGGTAGTAGTCGGCGACGGCCGTACGCAGCGGCAGAATGATCCCGAGCCTGCCCGCCACCAGACGCCACCGCCACGCGCTGAAGACGGTGGCGGGGACGCTGAAGGCGAAGGTGATCAGGACGGCCTGTGCGTCGATGCGGCCGAGTGCCCCCAGCAGGGCGGAGGTTCCCAGTTTGTGGACCACCACGCCGAGGATGACGAGTGCTATGGGTACGCGCAGCCGGCGCCAGAGAGGACCCTTCATGCCGTGGCGGTTCCGGCCGTGCCTCCGGGCAGCGCCAGCAGGTCGCGGTGGTGAACCACGGCCCGTAGCGCGCCCGCCTCACAGGAGTCGAGTCTGCGCCGCAGATAGTCCTCGCTCGCCGCCTCCAGCGACGGCTCCTGCGCGCAGGCCGCCGCCACCCATCCCAGCAGCCACTGCGCCGTCAGTCCGCTCTCCTGCGGACCGAGCCGCCACGGGCTGGAACGCGTCAGCACGGAGAAGCCGTTGCGTTCGAAGGCGGCGGTCGCGGCCTCGGCGGCGTCCGGCCCGAGCAGCCTGCGGCCGGCGTCGGCACGGCGCTGATGAGCGTCGAAGGCCGCGGCGAACTCCTCGTCCAGCGGATCGGACGGATCGAGCTCGACGTGCCCGTCGACGGACAGCGCCAGCAGTACGGCGCAGCCCGCCGCGGCACAGCTCGCCGCGAGCGACTCCACCTCGTCGGCGGTCAGCAGGTCGAGCAGCGCGGAGGCGGTCACCAGGGACGTGCCCGCCAGGTCGTCGCCCGTCAGGCGTGTGATGTCCCGCTGCTGCGGCACCACTTCGAGCGAGCTGCCGTCCCCGGCCTCCCGAGGCATCCGGGCGGCGATGTTCTCCAGCAGCACCGGATCGCGGTCGTACATGAACCAGCGCTGCGGACCGCCCAGGCGGGCGGAGAGCCAGCGCCCCATCGAGCCCGTGCCGCACCCCAGGTCGTGGATGGTCAGCCGGTCACCCGACGCGGTGGTGTCCGCGAGGAAGGCGTTCAGCGGACCGGTGAGCTCTTCCGCGCGGGCGCGGGCGTCCGCGTCCTCGCGCAGGGCGAGCCACTCGGGGGCGTAGCGGGGCGAGCCGACAGTGTTCAAGCACTACTCCGTTATTCGAGCCGGAGATGCTCCAGAACCCCGGCCAGCTGACGAGAGCTTTCGGGCCAACCCTGCAGCTTGGCGCGCCGCCCGCGCGCGGATGTTGTCAGATGCGAACGAATTCCTGGATCTGTGAGCCAAGTGTGCAGCGCAGCGGTTAGAGCTGCGGAATCGCCGGGTGGCACCAGAATGCCGGGAATGCTCCCGTCCGGCGCCGTGCCCACCGTGTACGGGACGGCGCCGGCCTCCGTGGCGAGCACGGGGACGCCCCGGGCGAGCGCCTCGGTGAGCACCATGCCGTACGTCTCCGTGTGCGACGCCAGTACGAGAAGATCCGCCGCGTCGTATGCGGCTGCAAGGTCCTCGCCCGAGCGTGCGCCCGTCAGCCGCACCCGCTCGCCCAGGCCGTACTCGCCGATGCGGCGGCGCAGTTGCTCCACGTAGCCGGGAGCCCGGTCCAGCGGGCCCGTCAGCTCGCAGGTCCACGACGAGCCGCCGGAATCCCCCGCGGGCGGACCCTGCCCGTCCGGGAAGACCGGCCGGAGGGCGCCCAGGCCGGCGAGCGCCTCGACGAGCAGATCCTGCCCCTTGCGCGGTGTGAGTGCCGCGACGCACAGCAGCCGCGAGGCACCGTCGGTGCCCCGGGCGAGCGGGGCGGGGTCGGTGCCGGGCAGGACGGAGTGGACGCGCGCCGCTTCCAGTCCGTGCCGCCCGGTCACATCCCGCGCCGCCCACTCGCTGGTCACGACGACGGCGGCGGCCGCATGCAGCGTCCGCCGCTCCAGCCGCTCCAGCTCCTCGGCCTCCGCGGGAGCGAGGCCCGTCTCGTCCGCGAGCGGCAGATGCACCAGCACCGCCAGACGCAGCCGCCGGGCGTGCGGCACGACGACGTCGGGGACGCCGCACGCCACCAGCCCGTCGACGAGCACGACCGCCCCGTCGGGCAACTCGCCCAGTACGCCTGCCAGTTCGTCGCGCGCCGCCCCGGAAGGGCGCGGCCATGTCCCCGCGACGGCGCTCGTGCGCACCGGCGTTCCGGCCGCGCTCATCTCGCGGCAGACGCGGCGGTCGTAGCTGTTGCCGCCGCTGACGGAGAGGGCATCGTCGACGTCCCCGGGCATCACCACATGGACGGGCCGCGCGGATGTCCCGTCCGGCCCGTCCGCACCGCTCACAGGGTTCGCTCGTAGCTGGCCCATGCGACGTGCGACTCGTGCAGCGTCACCGAGACGGCCTCCAGCCCGCGGGCCCCCTCACCCAGCGCGCCGGCGTGGATCCGCTCCGCGAGGCGGTCCGCGACGACCCTGGCCAGCATCTCGGTGGAGGTGTTGATCCCGGCGAAGGCGGGTTCGTCGTCCAGATTGCGGTAGTTGAGGTCGCCGAGAACCGCGCTGAGCTCCTGCGTCGCGGCGCCGATGTCCACGACGATGCCGTCGGCGTCGAGTTCGCCGCGCCGGAAGGTGGCGTCCACGAGGAACGTCGCACCGTGCAGTCGCTGTGCCGGGCCGAAGACGTCACCGCGGAAGCTGTGGGCGATCATCATGTGGTCACGAACGGTGATGCTGTACATCGGCTCACTTTCCTGTACGTGCCTGTACGCGTCCTGTGTGCTGTACGGGCGGTCTGCGTTGCGGTGCCTGCCCGCCGTGCTCAGCCGGCAGCGGCGTCCTCGTCGTTCTCGGCGTCCTCGTCGTCCTTGCCGTATGTGACGAGGTGGCACAGGGCGGGCAGTTCTCCGCCCGCGATACGGGGCATCACCCCGGGCAGGTCGCCGAACGCGGATTCGCCGGTGATCAGGGTCTCCAGCGCCGGGTCGGCGAGGAGATCCAGCGCGAGCGCCATGCGGTCGGCGAAACCGCGGCGCGTTCGGCGCGACGGCGGCAGCGCGCCGACCTGGCTGCTGCGCAGCGTCAGCCGCCGCGAGTGGAAGGCCTCTCCCAGCGGGATGCTGATCATCCGGTCGCCGTACCAGCTGAGTTCGATGATCTCCCCGTCCGGTGCGAGCAGTTCCAGCGACCTGGTGAGCCCCTCCTGGGACGCGCTGGCGTGCACGACGATGTCGCACCCCCCGGCGGCCTCACCGGGCAGGGCGAAGGGGACACCCAGCGCCCGGGCGACGGCGGACCGTTCCGGATCGGCGTCGACCAGTTCCACGCGTGCGGCGGGGAAGCGGGAGAGCACCGAGGCCACGCAGGACCCGACCATCCCCGCTCCGACGACGGCGATCCGGTCGCCCAGCGCGGGAGCCGCGTCCCACACCGCGTTCACCGCGGTCTCCACCGTGCCGGCGAGCACGGCGCGCCTCGCAGGCACCGTCTCCGGTACGGGCGTCACCGCGTCGGCAGGCACGACGTACCGGGTCTGGTGGGGGTAGAGGCAGAAGACTGTGCGGCCCACGAGAGCCGGGTCCCCTCCCTCACCGGTCTCTTCGACCACGCCCACATTGAGGTAGCCGTACTTGACCGGCCCCGGGAAATCGCCCTCCTGAAAGGGAGCCCGCATCACATCGTGCTGGCTCTGCGGCACCCGGCCGTCGAAGACGAGGGTTTCCGTTCCGCGGCTGACGCCCGAATAGAGCGTACGGACGAGGACTTCGCCGGGCCCGGGAGAGCGCAGAGCGACGGTACGGATCTCACCGGAACCCGGGGAGCGCAGCCAGTAGGCATGAGCGGTGCGCTCCATCTATGTGTCCTCCATGTATGACGACAACTGCTAAGCCTTCACATCCCAGCGGCCACTCGTACCATAATCAGCCCCCTTCGACTCCGCCATATGCACCAGGAGGCGCGATGAGCAGCCAGCACAAGCAGGACCGGCGGGCTACGGACCAGTTGAAATTGCAGACAGGACTCGGGCTGGCCGGGCAACTGCTGCTGCTGGGAGTCCTTTGGGGTGTCACCGGTCTCGGACCCGTGGGATGGGTGGTGGGGACGGCCTGCGGCGTGACCGTCGGCGCCTTGCTGCTGCGGTCGGGGACCCCCGCGCTCGGACCGGCAGATCTGGTCACTTTGAGCAGAGCGTGCCTCGCGGGGGGCACGGCCGCACTCGTCGCAGATCAGGGCACGGACGCGTCCCTGGTGGTGGTCGCGGCCGTGGCGAGCGTGGCGCTGGTGCTCGACGCGGTGGACGGGCTGGTGGCCCGGCGCACGGGGACGGCCTCGCCGCTGGGCGCACGCTTCGACATGGAGGTCGACGCGTTCCTGATACTCGTCCTCAGCGCCTTCGTCGGCCTGTTCGTGGGCATGTGGGTGCTGGCCATCGGTGCGATCCGGTACGCGTTCGTCGCCGGCCAGTGGGTGCTGCCGTGGCTGCGCGGGCCGCTTCCGCCGAGCCGTGCCCGCAAGACGGTCGCGGCCGTCCAGGGCGTCGCGCTCGTGGTGGCCGGATCCGGACTGGTGCCGGGCCCTGTTGCGGTATTCGTGGCAGGCGGTGCGCTGTCGGCTCTCGTGTGGTCCTTCGGGCGGGACATCGCCTGGCTGTGGCACGTGCGCACGCTGCCCGTCATCGCGGAGGGCGCCCTCGACTTCGCCGTGGTGCCGCGGAGCGGAAGCTCGCCCGCGACCGGCGGGCACAGGGGCTGAGCAGGCGCCATGAGAGACGAAATGCCCGGGAAACCGCACATTCCCCTCCGGTCAGTGCAATCAATTCCACGTACATGCAACCCGGTTGAGGATTCTCCTAAAAAACCAGATGCGGAGTTGGCCGACGGGTATGCTCCCCGCATGGCGTACCAGGAACTCTCTGTGAACAGCTCCCCGCGGCAAACCGCCGCTGTCGAGAGGGTGGTGGAGGTCCGGCTTCCCACGGTCCATGGAGAATTCCGTGCCATCGGATACATGGACCGCCGCACCAACCAAGAGCAAGTCGCGCTCGTGCACGGCGACATTGCCGCACACGGCGCACTCACGCGTGTGCATTCGGAGTGCCTCACAGGTGAGGTCTTCGGGTCCACTCACTGCGAGTGCGGAGACCAGCTCGGCACAGCGATGCGGATGATGGTCGCGGACGGTTCCGGCATCCTCGTCTACATACAGGGCCACGAAGGCCGCGGAATCGGTCTGCTCGCGAAGCTGAAGGCGCTGCAACTGCAGCAGGAAGGCCTCGACACCGTGGAGGCCAATCTGGCACTCGGCCTTCCCGTCGATGCGCGCGAGTACACGGTGGCCGTCGAAATCCTCAACGATCTGGGCGTGGAGTCCGTGCGTCTCCTCTCGAACAATCCCAGAAAGCGGGACGCACTGGAGGCGAACGGCATAACAATCGCCGAGCGCATTCCTCTGCTCATACCGCCGAACAAGGAGAATCACCAGTATCTCCTGGCCAAGCGGAAGCGGCTCGACCACAGCCTTCCGCATCTCGACGGCCTGCTCGGCTGAGTCCGGGCGGCCCGGTAATCACTTCTGCGGTCCCGGATTCGCGCGTACGTGCGCGGGTCCGGGACCGACGCATGCACCGGTGCGCCCGGGCACCGGGACCGGGGGAACCGGGACGCCGGGCCCGGGGCCCTGCGCGCGGTTTCAGCCGGCCACGGGGGCGCCCGGCGGTGCCGGAAGCAGACCGGCGACGGCCTCCGCACTCCAGTGCCCGGCGGCGCCGGGGCGCGTGGCGAGATACTCCCCGATGCGTTCGCCGGGCCAGCCGTGCGACTCCGCAAGCCCCGAGGCGAGATGTCCCAGATACGCGGCGGCCGGCGGATTCCCCGGCACACCCTCACGCCCACAGGGGGCCGTGAAAGTCAGTACGGGGTGGCCGTCGAGGGTCCCGGCGCAGACCAGCGTCTCGTAGCGTCCCGTACCCAGCTCATGCCTGCCGGAGGAGATCACCTCCCGCAGATCCAGGTCCTCGCCGGGCTCACGGTGCATCTCCTGCGCGGCGATGTCGGCGAACTGCCCGGCCGTGACGAGCCAGGCCCGGGCTGCCGTGCGGCCCTCCCCGTCGGGGTCGTAGAAGGCCGTGCCGCCCGTCCACACAGGGGATTCCAGCGCGAAGTAGAGCTCCCCGGGGAGCATCACCGGCAGCGCCCGCTCGGGCGGCCGCGGATCACGGCAGCCCGGCTGGGCGCGGCGACCGCCGGGCGGACAGCCGCCGGTGAGGTAGCAGCTGAGGCGGGAGAGGTGCATGTTGGACCCGAACGCCGCATACCAGACCTTGCGCGGGGCGGTGAACTCCCGCTGTGGCGGGCCTGGTTGGCGTGGGACGAACACAGGTCTCCCTCCGTGCGGTGCGCGGACGTCGCGGGGTCGCGGGCCGGGCGTCCCGTGCGGGCCGGCCCGGGACGCACCTACCCGGGCCGGCGCGGCGCGGAACCGTGTGTCCGGTCACGCCGCGCGTCGCCCGGAGTTCAGGGGTCAGGGGTCAGAGGTCACGGGTCAGGGGTCACGGCTCAAGGAGCATCGAGCGCGTAGACCGTGACCGGATTGCCGAACAGGCTGTCCTCGCGGCGGGGGGTGAATCCGAGACGCCGGGCCACCCGGATCGATGCCGCGTTGTCCGGGTGGATCATCGCGGTCACACAGGCGAGCCCGAGCTGTGAGAACCCCCAGTCCACCACCGCTGCCGCGGCCTCGGTGGCGTACCCGTGACCCCAGGCCGATGGCTTGAACGTCCAGCCCGCCTCGACCTCGTCGAACTGCGGCCAGTGCTGGAGGCCGCACCGTCCGATGAACTCGCCCGTCGTCCGCAGGGTGACGGCGCACAGGCCGTGACTCCGCCGCGACCACTGTTCCTCGATCCCCAGCAGGCGCTGCACAGCCTGCTCATGGGAGTACGCCGGTACGAACCGGTTCACCCGGGGATCGGCATGAAGATCGACGAGGGCGTCCACGTCATGCCGGGTCAGCGGGCGCATCGTGAGCCTGTCAGTCTCGAACACGGGAGCCTCCCTGGTGGTCGTCCGCGTGGCCTGGATGGCCGACGTGGCCGGTGGCGCTCGTCCCGCAGTGGGCGGTCTCCGGTGCCGCTCCGGTGCGTTTCGCGCTGACAAGCAGCACCGTGGGGCCGCGCAGCGCGCCCCGTGCAGGCGGACGGGACGGGCGACTGAGGGACGGACTGAGAAGCGAACCCAACGTGGCTAGTATCGCCGGGAGTTGACGTCGAGAGCCGAAGGGGACCGAGGAGCCGCCGATGGAAGAGACGCCCGAGTGGATGCACACTGATCCGCCGCCTCCGGTGGATTTGGAGGTCGGCCGGCCGCACGGCGCGCGCGTCTACGACTTCCTCCTCGGCGGCAAGACCAACTACGCGGCCGACCGGGAACAGGCGGAGAAGGTCCTCGTCAGCATCCCGACGGCCGCGGCGAGTGCCAGGGAGAACCGCGCCTTCATACACCGGGCGGTGCGCCTTCTCGTCGCGGAGCACGGCATCCGCCAGTTCCTGGACATCGGCACCGGCATCCCTACACCGCCCAACCTGCACGAGGTCGCGCAGTCCGCCGATCCGGCAGCACGGGTCGTGTACGTCGACAACGACCCGATCGTGCTGACCCACTCCCGCGCCCTGCACATCAGCTCTACGGAGGGCGCCACCGCCTACATCCAGGCCGACGCGACCGACCCCGGGCGCATCCTGAACGCACCCGAACTGCGCGGCACCCTGGATCTGAAGCAGCCCGTCGCGATCACCCTCTGTCTGCTCCTGCACTGGCTGCCTCCCGGCTACGACGCGTACGGCATGGTCAGGACGCTCCTGGACGCCGTACCGGCCGGCAGCGCACTGATGATCACCCACGTCACCAAGGACTTCGACGAGCGGGCCGGAGGGATCGAGGACGACTTCAAGGACACCGGCTCGACGGTGCGCACCCGCACCAGGGCCGAGGTCGAGCGCTTCTTCGAGGGCCTGGATTTCATCGACCCCGGCCTGCGGGCGCCGCACCGGTGGCGGCCCGACCCGGGGGAGATCGAGGCCGGGGACCGTGAAGTGCTGGGCGAGAACGACATCCCCGTCTGGGCTGGCGTCGCGCTCAAGCCGGTGCGCTGAGCGGCGGCCGGCGGCCACCGCTCAGCGCACCTGGTCCCTGGGGCCCGTCCCCGGTCCCGTCACCCGTGCCGGTCGGTGTCGCGCGGGTCGAAGGATTCGGTGTCGACGGTCAGCGGCGCCGGGAAGGCGGCCGCGACGTCGTCCCACCTGACGAACTTGAAGTCCGTGCCCTCACGTTCGCCGTCGGCCGGCGTCGCCTCGCCGTCGTGGGTGACCAGCACGCCCTTGGGGAACGCCCCGCCCAGCGGGACGTTGAGCGCCATGGCGCCGTCGGAGTGCTGCACTCCGTCGGTCTCCGGGCCGTCCGCGACGGTGAACGACCCGATGTACGGGGTGCGTCCGCCGCGTCCGTAGACCGCGAAGGTGTCGTCGCCCTGGCTGGAGGCGAGCACGTACCCCTCGCCGTCGCCTGCGTGATAGACCGTGACGCCCTCGGCGTCGGCGCTCAGATGACTGCCTCCGTGCCCGGGATCGCCCGAGTCGTCGAGGACGCACTCCTCCTTCGCCTCGTCGTACGTCCACGGCACGCCGTACTCGCGCACCTTGTCGAACAGTGAGGGGCCGCCGAACTCGCCGTCGTCGAGGGCGATCCGCCACAGACCCACGTCTTCCTGGGCCGCGTAGAGCACCTGCTTCTCCTGGTCGACGGCCATGCCTTCGACCTGGGCGCGCTCGCCCGGGTCCGTGCACGGCGTCCAGCTCTTCCCGTCCGGCAGGGTGAACGAGCCGGGCAGGTCCGCCGCGTCCTCGGTGGCGTAACCGACCCTGCCGCCCTCGTCCTTGAGCCTCAGCAGCTTCAGCCGGGTCTCGGCACGCCGTGAGACGACCGCGTACGCCTCGTCGTCGTCGCTGTACGCGGCGAGTCCGTACGCCGTGTGCTGCTCGTCGACCTCCTCCTCGTCCGCGGCGAACACGGGACCGGCGGAGGCCGCGGTGACCTCGGTGAGCGGTGGTTCTCCGGCGGCGACCGCCGCCGGGTCTATCGCGTAGGCGCGCAGCCGGTCCCGGCCGCGGTCGCTGACGAGGGCCAGGTCGATCGGGCGTCCGCCGAGTTCGAAGCCGTAGACGATGTCGACGTTGTTGAAGCGGCCGGGCTCCGATCCCTCACCCGGTGCGGGCGGTGCGTCGATGTGCTGCAGCCGCCGGCCGTCCAGCCCGTACACATCGAGACCGGCGTCCTTGAGGGTGCCGACGACGAGGCTGCGCCCGGGGGCATCCGGGTCGACCCAGACGGCGGGGTCGTCCGCGTCGGCGTTGCCGCCGGCCTCGTCGTCGTGCACAGCCGGGGTCTCGGCCGTCGCCGTGGTCCGCACGTTGCGGCGCGTCGCCGGCCGCCGGCGCGGCAGGCGCGGAGGCGACGAGCAACAGAGCGGCCAGGACGGCGGCGTTACGGGCGACCGCAGGACGGACGAGAGCGGTACGGGCAACTGCGGTACGGGCGAGTGCGGTTCGGGCGAGTGCGGTACGGACGGCGGACGCACGGGCGGTGGAAGGTCTCACGGCTCTCCTCGGGCAGGGATACGGGTGGCTGCTCAAGCCTGAACCGGAGCGGTGAACTCCCTTCCACCGCACGGCATCTGAGGCACGATCAGTGCATGACCGTGTCGTCCGGGGTGGCGCTGACTCCGGCGGGTCAGAAGGCGAAGACGTTCCCGCCGGACTTCTTCAGCGTGCAGGAGTTGGCGAAAGTGTGCTGCCAGGAGACCCGCTGACCCTTCCACACGCCGTCAGCGGTGACGACGATGGGGTCCCAGATCCTGGTGCACATCATCCCCGGCGCCGTGCCGGTCACGAGCTCCTGGAACCGGCCGTCGACGGAGCGGACTTCGGCGCAGGCGCGGCCGGCGGCGGGGTGGGTGCCGCTGGGCTTCGGAGCGCAGTTCAGGACCACTGCACGCTGGACCGCGGCGGTCGCGGCGTCCGAGCCCTTGCCGACGGTCAGCACGAGAGCCGACGGTGCGTAGAGGCTCTTCGTCCCGACGGAGTCGGCGTGCGCGACCCCGCCTCCGACCACCGTCACGCAGCCGACGGCGACCGCTGCCGCTGTACCCAGGACCTTGAGACTGAACCGCATTTCGAACACTCCTTCACTTGTGTTTCCAGATATCGGACGGATGTCGGATGTGGAGGACTCTGGCGCAAGCCAGACGGAAACGCACACCGAACGATCACTTCCGGTCACGGAGAGTTGACGAGGCCTCGACTGGGGGTGGATCGGGCCAGGTGGGAAGAGGTCCACGGCCATTCGGGCACGTGTCCGGCATGTGGACAAATCGGCTGTGGTTCAACCGGAAACATCTTTCTGAGCTGCGGAAACGAGCCCCCGGGTGGTTGCCCGGCCCTCTCATCTCGGCCGGAAAGCACCGCTTCCGGGCCATGTGCGCCGGGCGGTTCCGGCCGGCGCCGCTCGGCAGGCCGCGAGTGAATGTGCGGGTCCGCGTGTGAAGTTGCAGCTTTCCCGGACCAACTGCTGGAATTTCACACGGATATTCACGGACATGCCGTAGAAAAACCTCAGCACGGAAACGGGTACGACGTCCCGGAAATGATTGTTCGTCCCGTTACGTTCGAGCCTTTTCTTCCGCGATTGGCTTTCACCCGCCCAGGGTTTCCCTGTTGACTGGCCTGGGCGGGCAACCCGCGCCCGCGCGGCCGTGTACACGGAGGGACGTCACGATCTGAGTCCCCCGGCTTCCGTCGCCACGGGTGTACGGAAGGGCCGAGTGCAGGTCAGCGCGGACCGGGAAGCCGGTCCGTCCGCCAGGTCCGTCCCGTCGCGGAGTCCGCGGACCAGGCGGACCAGAGGGCGAGTTGACGGAGTCCGGCCACTCCATTCCTTTCAGAACATTGCACGTCTTCACCGAGAGGACCCGATGACCGATTCCCGTGATGAACAGCAGGCCCATGGGGATTCCCGGAACGAGGAATCCGCCGCCTCCGCGCGCGCCGCGGAAGAGACGTCTGCTTCATCGCAGGATCAGCAAGAGACCAACTCCCGGGCGCGCTCCGGCGGCGACGCCACCACGGACGCCGCCGACCGCATCGTCACGACGGTGAATCCCCGGATCGTCCCCGCGGGTTCGCGGAACCCGGCACCTCCGGGACCGCCGCCGCCGAGCAGGACCCGCATGGCAGTGCTCGCCGCGGTCGCGGCCCTGGCGATCACCGGGCTGTCGACGGGTGCGTACGTGCTGTACGGCGGCAGCGACGACGACGAGATCTCCCGCTCGGGCGTCACGCCCGGCCCCGAGTGGAAGGGCGGCCAGGAGAACGACGCCCCCGGTACGGCACCGCCTGCCGGCGAATCCTCGCCCGGCAAGGGGAAGGACAAGGAGCCCGGCGCCGGGCGCAGTTCGGATTCGGAGTCGCCCGACGAAGGAAGGGACCGCCCGCCGCAGGGAGACGGCGACGGAGCGCCGGAACCGGAAGATCCGCCTGGGGACTCCGGCGGCGGAGGGAACCCGGACGGCACCGTCCGGATCGGGAACCACAACTCGGACCAGTGCATCAACGTCCCGGAGGGCCAGGCGCGGGACGGCATGTTCCTGGAGATCCGCACCTGTTCGGGCGCCTCCTCGATGGAGTGGAAGTTCGAGGACGACGGCACGGTGCGGGCCCTGGGCCTGTGCATGGATGTCGCCAACGGGTCGAGGGAGAACGGCGCCGTGATCCAGCTGGCCGAGTGCAGTGGCAATCCGGCGCAGCAGTTCGTGCTCAGCGAGGCCAGCGACCTGGTGAACCCGCAGGCGGACAAGTGCGTGGCGGTCCGCGACGGCGACGTGCGCAGCGGCCAGCACCTCCAGCTGTGGGACTGCAGCGGCGACGACAGCCAGAAGTGGAGCCCGGTCTGAGGCGCAGGCCGGGTCGTTGCGAGGCGATGGATCCGCCTTGACATGTGCCTCGCCCGGCCGGATCAGGCGCCTGACCGGGCGGGGCGCCTGACCGGTCACCGGTCACGCGGGGCCGTCGCCGCCCCGTCCCGTCTGCAGCAGTTCCCGCTCCGCGGACGGGCGCCGGGGCTTGCGCCTGCTTCCCCGTATCGCCAGAGCGGTCGGTGTGATCAGCGCGGTCAGCAGCCCTACGAGTCCGATCGACACGGTGAGACTCGTCAGCGAGGCGACCCCGCCGACCAATGGCGGGCCGCCGAGGAACCCGGCGTACGCGACCGTCGTGACGAAACCGAGCTCCCGCTCGCCGCCGCTGCCGTCCTCGCGGCGGCCCGCGTCGCCGGCCAGCGCCATCGCGACCGGGAAGCAGAACGCGAGGCCCGCGCCCGCGAGGGCGAACCCGGCGTAGGCCACCGCTCCGGCCGGAACCGCCGCCGAGGCCGTGAGTCCGCAGGCGGCGACGAGTCCGCTGCCCGCGAGCACCCGGTAGGGCCCGAACCGGGCCTCCACGCGCTCACCGACCAGCCTTGTCAGCGCCATCGTCACGCAGAAGACGGAGTACGCGGTGGCCGCGACGGCCTCCGTGACGGCACGTTCACGTACAAGGAACAACGCCGACCACTCGGCGCACGTACCCTCGGCGACCGCGGCGCACAGCGCCACCGCGGCCAGCAGCCACAGCCGTTTGCGCACGACGACGTTCCGGAATCCGCCGCCGGTGCGCTGCTCTTCCTCCGGCCGTTCCCCCGGCAGGGCCCGCCCGGTGCACAGCAGTGCCAGCAGCCCTGCTGCCGCCACGAAGCAGAAGTGCACGGGCGGCGGCACGCTCAGCGCGGCGGCCAGCGCGGCGCCCAGCGACCCGAGCAGTCCGCCCGCGCTGAACCCCGCATGGAAGAACGGCATCAGGGGGCGGTCCAGCTCCCGTACGACGGCGACGGCCGCCACGTTCATCGCCACGTCGACCGTGCCCATCAGGCCGCCGAGACCGGCCAGTGCGAGGCCGAGCGTCAGCGGCGACCCCGCCAGGCCCACCAGCGGCAGTGCCAGGCAGGCGGACGCGAGCGCCGCCACGATCACCGAACGCGCTCCCCACGCCGCACACGCACGCGCGGCCAGCGGCGCGGTGACGATCATCGCGATGCTGGGGCCCAGGAGCGCGAGCCCGAGCCCGGCCGGTTCCGCTTCCACTTGCGAGGCGAGTGCGGGCACCCGGGCCGCCCATGAGCCGTAGAGCCCGCCGTTCACGACGAACACCACGGCCACGGCGGCGCGGTGGGAAACCACGCGTGCCCCCTTCTGTCGGCGACGGATCATCGGCTGCGCGGGAGGTCAGGCTATTGGCAACTCCGCTTCCGTGGCTGGAAGTTGATCGAATCGCGGTGTTCCCGTCAAACCTCGGCGGGGGTCGCCTAATGTCTGGACCAGACTCAGCGGCACGTAAGGGCAGGAGTACCGGAGTCCATGACTGTTCTGTGGGGAATATCGTTCGACGCCACTCCGATCTCCGGTGTGGTGGTGGAGTTCGTCAAGACAGCCCGGCACTTCCGGGAGCGGGGCTACCGGGTGCATCTGGATCTCGGCTACGACGTGAAGGCCGACAAGAACGCGTTCTTCAAGCCCTACTCGGACGAAGCGGCGCTGCTGCCGCACTGGATACGGCTCGACCGGGTCGAAGGCCTCGCCCAAGTCCCCGGATACGACCAGGACTTCGTCTCCGCCGTGCTGCGCGAATGCGTGCAGGACGGTGCGGGCGGGCACCTGCTGCCCCGCGTGGAAGCGGCCGCCGAGGCGATCAGCGAGCGCATCGTGGAGACCTGGGAGCGGCTCGATGTCTCGTACGTGCTGGTGGAGAACGGCACGCTGCCGGAGAACATCACCTACACCACGGCACTCCGCTCGGCCATCGAACGGTACGGACGGCGCCGCCGGCTGGGCCGCTTCGTGCTGTGGCGCGACCACGACCTGATGTGGCAGAGCGAGCCCGGCACCGGCAAGTACGGCACCTTCCCCTACCCGGGCACGGTGGCGCCGGCGAACTCGCCGTACATCCGGTACCTCGCGCTGCACGAGGAGGCGCGCACCAAGACCCTCGAGTGGGTACCGGACTTGGAGAACATCGACGTCCTGCCCAACACCTTCACGCACGCACCCGGCGCCGGCGCGTACGGCAGCACCTCGGGCGCCTCCGGTACCTCCGGCGGCTTCCCGGCTCCCGGCCGCGAGCAGCAAGACGGTCGTTTCCGCCGGGACTTCGGGATTCCGGCGGCCGCACCGCTCATCGCCCGCTTCACCAGGATCATCCCGCAGAAGCGGATAGACCGTGACATCCATCTGGTGGCCCGTCTCGCGGACCGAGCCGGCGTCCATCTCTTCGTCGCGGGCGACACGGAGGAGTCGCCCGAGGAACACAGCAGGCTCGTGCGCCTGGCCGAGTCGCTCGGCGTACGCGACCGCGTCGTCTTCGGCGGACGGCTCGCGCCGCACGAGGCCGGTACCGGAGCCGCGCGCGGCGACGGACACTCGGTCCGCGACCTGCTCGCCCACGCCGACCTGGCGTCCTTCCTGACCTCCTACGACTACGAGAGCTACGGGAACCCGATCGGTGAGGCGATCGCCTCGCGCGTCCCGTATCTGACCACCCGCTACCAGCTCTACGACACGGTGTACGGGGACAAGGGATTCCGCGCCCCCGTCATGGAACTCACCGACGGCGACCTGCCCACGCAGAGCTTCGTGGACAGCGTGGCCGAGCTGATCCTGGACGAAAGGAAGCGCGAGGAGATGGCGGACTTCAACCACCGGCTCGGCGAGCGGCACTTCGGTGCCGACCGTGCGGGCGAGCTCCTGACCGAGCTGTTCCTGCCGCCCATGGGCGAGCGGACCCGCATCAGCGTCGTACTCCCCGTCTACAACGAGGCGGAGAACCTGCCTGCCGTGCTGGACTCGCTGCACGGGCAGCGCGGCCCGGACGGCCCGCTGGACAAGTCGCTGTACGAGGTCGTGCTGGTCGACAACAACTGCACCGACGAGACGGTGCGGATCGCACGCCGGTTCGCCGCGGAGCACCCCGATCTGGCTCTGCACGTCGTCCCCGAGCCCGAACAGGGAGTGGCCTGTGCCCGGAAGACCGGCATGGACTTCGCGTCGCAGCGCAGCGCCCGCCGCTCGGCACCCGACGCGGAGCAGCGCTTCTATCTGGTCTCCGCCGACGCCGACTGCCGGGTCGACGAGCGGTGGCTGTGGGAGCTGCTGACCGCCATGGATTCGGGCAAGGCCGCGATCGGCGTGTGCGACTACTACTACGAACCGGAGCACTTCACCGCGAGGCCGCGGCTGTGGGACGCCATCCAGCGCACGCTGCGATGCCGTGCGGTGACGTTCGCGCTCTTCGGCGGCTTCCCGGACGGCAAGGGCTTCGCCGTCGACCGGGACGCCTACGAGAAGGTCGGCGGCATCGAGATCTTCTACCAGCTGCAGAACGGCCGATTCGTCAACCACCTGTCCGACGACTGGGACTTCGGGATCCTCGTCCGCGGCTCCGGAGAGGAGATCACCTACGTGCCGGGCTCACGGGTGGAGATCAACCCCCGCCGGGTGAACCACGCCATCGACGAGGTGATCACGGGCCGCGCCTACGGCTCGGACGGGATCATCGTCATGCGCGACATCCGGCCGGAGTCCTCCGAGGACCGCGACGAGGGGCGCGACGGCGACCTCGGCGAGGCCCATGACCTCACCGAGCCCTCTGACCTGACCACCGAGCCGCCTGACCTCACCGAAGAAGAGGCCCAGCAGGCCTGGGAGTTCTCCGTCAAGGACTTCACGCCGAAGAACACCATCCTGCCGGTGCTGCTGACGCCGTCACTGCTCGACGACGACGCAGTCGTGGAGTTCTTCGGTCCATCGCTGGCCGAACGGCTCGGGAGGCGGATCGCCGAGATCACGGACGAGATGCGCGTGGTCGACTTCACCCCGATCCACTCGTACAAGACGCCGTCCTACCGGCTGTACTTCGAGTTCGCCGACGAGATATTCGCGAGGCTGCGCGCCACCGTCGGGGAGGACATCGGCCATCCGCCGCCGCTGCCGGAGTGCCTGCGGGACGTACCGCCGGAGCGCTTCGCGGAGTTCGTCAAGTACTACTGCGAGGACCGCGAATCCGGCGAGGCCCACAACTACTTCGGGAACGGGGGCGTGTTCTGATGACCATGAACATCGAGCTGTCGGGGGGCGAGCACAGGCAGACGTACGAGGAGTCCCTCGCCTCGCTCCGGCAGACGGACCCGGGTCACCCCGAACCGTCGGTGCTGGAAACGCTGGCCGCCCCGGAGAACCGGCATCTGCTCGAGTACGTGACCGAGGACCCGTTCGGCGCGCACGTCTTCCCCGGCAACATCCCCGGCTTCTCCCCGGCGGACTTCCTGACCGACCTCGACGCCCAGCTCGCCTCGACGGCACCCATCCACCTGTGGTCCTACATCCCCACCTGCGCCTACCGCTGCCGCTTCTGCCAGTACCCGGTGGTGCTGGTCAAGGGAGCACCGGAGGTCGCCGACAGCAAGGCCAACCAGTGGGTCGACTGGAACATCCGCGAGGCCGAGCTGTGGCTGCGCGAGGTCCCGAACCTGGCGTCGGCACCCGTCGGCGAGTTCAACGTGTTCGGCGGCACGCCCTCGCTCCTTCCGCCGGACGCCATCCGCCGCCTGCTCGACTTCTACAAGGAGAACTTCAACTTCGCCCCGGACACGGCGATCCGCTTCGAGGGCGACCCCAGCACCTTCACCCCCGGGAAGCTGGAACTGCTCGCCGAACTGGGCTGCACCAAGCTGAGCAGCGGCGTGCAGTCCTTCGACGACCCGGTGCTGGAACAGTGCGGCCGGGAGCACACCGCGCAGATGTGCGTGGACTTCATACGCAACGCACAGCGCACCGGGTTCGAATGGATCAGCATCGACCTCATGTACGGGCTGCTCGATCAGACCGTGGACAGTGTGCGCCGGGACCTCGACATCGTCGTCGAGAACGAACTGACCGCCGTCGTGTGCACGAAGCTCCACCTGGCGTCCTACAGCGACACCAGGACGGGGGTGGCCGGAGTGCAGCCGGCGGCGTGGCAACTGCCCGACTACCGGGACAAGTTGGTCAGGGACGGCCACCGGTGGCCGACACTCGGCGAGCAGTACCAGATGCGGGAGTTGCTCACCGAGGGCCTCGAGAGCGCCGGCTACAGCGAACAGCCGACCATGTACTTCGCCCGTGACGGCCTGGGTCCGGAGAAGTGGAAGGCCATCATGGTCGACCAGGACAAGCAGGAGGCCGAGGTCGCGATCGGGCTGGGCGGAAGCTCCAGCTGCCGCACCTCGGAAGCGATCACCGACGTGAACTGGAAGACGTACTCCGAGGCGGTCGAGGCGGGACGTGTCCCGCTCGGGTCCGCGACCCGCTTCAGCGAAGAGGGCCAGGAGGCCAGGGCGGTGAAGATGGCCCTCTCCACGCTGCGCCCCCTCAGCGGACGGCTCCATCGGCAGCGCTTCCCCGGCACATCACTCTTCGAGGAGCCGTGGCTCGGCAGGTTCGGTTCGCTGGAGGAACGCGGCCTGGCCGTCGTGGACCGCGACGCGGACGAGATCCGGCTGACGACGGAGGGGAAGGTGCTGGTCGAGGCGGTCATCAACTCCGAACTCTGAGCACGGTACTCGGCACTCGGCACTCGGCACGCTGAAGGGGGCACGCGGAACGCGGCTACGCCTGTACACGGAACGCGCGCACGCGGGAAGGCGGGAAGGCCCGACGCCCCGCAGCGGAACGGCGGTTCGGGCCGCGGTCAGGCCGACGCGGAGGACTGTGCCGAGGCCGAGGCGGGGCGGGCCCGCACATGGATCCGCTCGCCCTGCGCTCCGAACAGGCTGATGAATTCCACAGGACGCCGCCCGGCGTTGGCGAACCCGTGCGGCACCCGGGTGTCGAACTCGGCAGCCTCCCCCGCCGTGAGGACGAGATCGTGCTCGCCCAGGGCGAGACGCAGCCTGCCGGAGAGCACGTACAGCCACTCGTAGCCCTCGTGCGTCCGCTGCTCCGGCCGTACGTCCCCGGCCTCCTCGTGATCCTTCCGCGCCGGGAGGATCTGTTTGTACGCGTGGAGCCCGCCGAGATGGCGGGTGAGCGGCACGAACGTCTGGCCGTACCGGGTGAAGGGACGCGGGTGGATGCGCGGGTCGCCGGTGGCGGGGGCGCCGACCAGTTCGTCCAGCTGTACGCCGTAGGCCTTCGCCAGCGGCAGGAGGAGCTCCAGGGTCGGTCTGCGGCGGCCGGACTCCAGGCGGGAGAGCGTGCTGAGTGAGATGCCGGTCATCTCGCTCAGCCGGGACAGAGTGGTGCCCCGTTCCTCGCGCACAGCCCGCAGCCGCGGGCCCACGGCGTTCAGTACGTTCGTGAGTTCGTCGTCAGCCATGCCTTCATTTTGCCGAACCGGCAAGAATGTTTGTCAAGCGAGGGAGGTTGGGCGGACCATCTCCGGTGAACGGAGGTACTTCACATGACGGAACAATCGGAACCCCGGGACCGCGAGAGACTCCCACGAGCGGGCGGGGAGCGGCGCTACGAAGCCGTTGTCGTGGGCGGCGGCGCGGCCGGTCTGAGCGGGGCGCTGACCCTGTCACGGGCCCGGCGCTCGGTGCTGGTGATCGACGAGGGCAGGCCGCGGAACGCTCCGGCCGCCCACGTCCACGCGTACCTGGCACGTGAGGGTGTGGCGCCCTCGCAGCTGCTGGCGGACGGCCGCGCCGAAGTGACCGGCTACGGCGGCGAGATCGTCACGGACCGCGTGATCGCGGCCGAGCGGCTGGAGGCCGGGGACGGCTTCCGCGTCCTACGCCGCGACGGGCCCACGGTGCTCGCCGACCGGCTGCTGGTGACCACCGGCCTTGCCGACGAACTGCCCGACGTGCCCGGAGTGGCCGAGCGCTGGGGGCGCGACGTGCTGCACTGCCCGTACTGCCACGGCTGGGAGGTCCGCGATCAGCCGGTCGGCGTGCTGGGCACCGGGCCGCTCGCGGTCCACCAGGCTCTTCTGTGGCGCCAGTGGACCCCGGACGTGACTCTCTTCCTGCACACGGCGCCCGAGCCCGCGGAGGACGAGTACGAGCAACTCGCCGCTCGCGAGATCGCGGTCGTGGACGGGAAGGTGGTCTCGCTGGAGGTGACCGGCGACCGGCTCACGGGCGTGACCCTGGACGGCGGCCGGGTGGTCCCGCGGCGGGCCCTGGCAGTCGCGCCGCGCTTCACGGCCCGCGCCGCGATCCTCACCGGGCTGGGCCTCGGCACGACCGAACAGGAGATGGGCGGCCATGTGGTCGGCAGCTACGTCGCCGCCGATCCGTCCGGGGCGACAGAGATCCCGGGCGTGTGGGTGGCCGGGAACGTCTCCGGCCTGACCGAGCAGGTCATCGGCGCCGCCGCGGCGGGCGCGCGGGCCGCCGGGGCCATGAACGCGGATCTGGTCGCCGAGGAGACCCGCCGGGCCGTCGCCGCCCGTCGCGCTCCCTTCTCCGCCTCGATGGAACGGGAGGTCTGCGGACGCACGTCCGGCAGCCGTCGGCACGGCCTGTGACTCGGACCCGGACTGGGCTCCGGAACGCGAACGCGGCACGGCGGCGGGAGAAACCCCCCGCCCGGCAAACGACGAAACGAGAGGACACACCGATGACCGACGACACGAACAGCGCCTCGGCGGAGGAGTTCTGGGACGACCGCTACGGCGAGAGCGAACGGATCTGGAGCGGCGACCCCAACGCCGTCCTGGTCCGTGAAGTCACCGGCACGCAGCCCGGGCGAGCCCTTGACCTGGGCTGCGGCGAGGGAGCGGACGCGATCTGGCTCGCGCAGCAGGGATGGCGCGTCACCGCCGTCGACATCTCCCGTATCGCCCTCGAACGTGCGAGCAGGCACGCGGAGCAGGCGGAGGTCACCGGCCGCATCGACTGGGTGCAGGCCGATCTGAGCACCTCCTTCCCCTCCGGGAGCTTCGAACTGGTCTCCGCCCAGTTCCTGCACTCCCTCATCGAACTGCCCCGGGAGAAGATCCTCCGGGCCGCCGCCTCGGCTGTCGCGCCCGGCGGGGTGCTCCTCGTCGTCGGGCACGCGGGGTGGCCCTCCTGGGAGCACTGCCCGGATCACGACGTGGAGTTCCCCACCCCGGCCGAGGTCCTCGAATCCCTCGAACTGGCCCAAGGGCAATGGGAGGTGCTGCTGAGCGACGAACACGAGCGGACGCAGACCGGGCCCGACGGGCGGGAGGGCCACCGCACGGACAACGCGCTCAAGCTCCGGCGCCTGCCCGGCTGACTGCCTGATGCCTGAACTGCCGGGCCGCCCACCGGTTGCCGGGCCGCCGGTCGGCCAGCCGGGAGCCCGGCGGCCGCACGGACAACCGTGGCCCGCCCGCGGCCTCCCGCAGCCGGGCGCCGCCGCGGGGTTACGCCCGTACTGCCTGCCGGCTGGGGGAGAGGAGCCCGCTGACCGCCGGATCGGGACGGTCCGTGATGAGATCGGCGACCATGCGACCCGTGGCCGGACCGAGCATCAGGCCCAGCATGTTGTGCCCTGAAGCGAGATAGACACGGGACTTTCCGGGGACGAGACCGATGGCGGGCAGTCCGTCGGGGGTCATGACCCGGGCGCCGACCCATTCGTCCTGCCGTGCGGACCATGCCGCCGACTTCAGATAGCCGCGTGCGGCGGCGACGATCGCCGAGATCCGCCGCGGATGGAAGGCCTCGGCGTCGCTGTCGAACTCCATGGTCCCGGCGACCCGCAGCCGCCCGCCCATCGGCGTGAACACCACTCGTGCGTCGCCGAGATGGACGACGCGCTGCGGCATCGGGTCCGCGTCGACGGAGAAGCTGTAGCCCTTGCCGGGGAAGAGACCGACGTCGGCGCCCAGGCCACGGCACAGTTCACGGGACCAGATCCCGGCGGCGACCACAGCGGTGTCACTGACGAAGTCGCCTTCCTGCGTACGTACGCGGGTGCGGCCGCCGGCCTCTTCGACCGACGTCACCTGCGTGCCCTCCACGATCTCGACTCCGCGCTCCCGCAGAGCACCGGCGAGCCGGTCGACGAAGAGCGAGGGGACCACGGACCACTGGTCCTCGACCAGGATCCCCGCCCGCGCACTCGGCCCCAACGCCGGTTCCAGCTCGGAGAGTTCGGCGCCCCGCACGACCGAGGACCCGAGCGGCGCACCGATCTCGCGGAAGTTCCGCAGCGCACGGCCGGCACTGTCCGCCGAGTGGTACGCGAAGACGAAGCCGCGCTTGACCGGGTCCGCCTGAACTCCGGCCGCCTCCAGTTCCTCGAACAACCGGAAGCTGCCGGCGGCCAGCCCCGACAGCGCGCGGACGCCCGAGGCGTACCGCCGCCGGGTGGAGTTCCGGCCGAAGCGGAGGAGGAAGCGGACCAGTGCGGCGTTCAGGCGCGGCCGGATGTACAAAGCGCTGTCGGAACGGGGCAGTCCGCGGAGCGCGGGCCCGATGACGCCCGGTGCGGGAAGCGGTGTGACCAGATCGGGGCAGATCTCGCCGGCGTTGCCGCGGGAGGCGCCGCTGCCGACCCGGTGGCGCTCCACGACGGTGACGCGCAGCCCGGCCTCCCGCAGGTAGTACGCGCAGCACAGCCCGATGAGCCCTCCGCCGGCCACCGTCACCGACTCGGTCCTGCGTGCAGCGGTCACGTGGCCTCCCATGTACGGGTGTGCGGGCTGTCCGCGGGTACGCTCCGCGGTCCGCGGGCGCGGTCCCGCGGCCGGTCACCGACGACGTTAGACAGCCGGACCGGGGCGGAGCATCAGGCGAAGCATCCGAGAGGCTGCCGGTCCGGGCGGTGTTCTTCGTATGGTTGGTCCGACGACAGGGCGGAGGCGGCCATGGCGGATCCCGGCAGGGCACCGGCACTGACCCCGGAACTCGCGCAGGAGATCGCGGGGGAGACGAGCGCCGTCATCGGGCTGAACGTGCTCATCACCGACCGGGAGGGGACGGTGATCGGCAGCGGCGACACGTCCCGGGTGGGCTCGGTGCACGAGGCGTCGCTCGAGGTTCTCCGTACGCTGCAGGCCCGCACGCACTCCGCCGAGGAGGCCGGCCGGCTGCGCGGCGTACGGCCAGGCATCACGCTGCCGATCGTGCACGACGGCGTGCCCGTGGGCACCGTCGGTCTCACCGGGTCGCCGCGCCGGGTGAGGCAGTTCGGGCTCGTCGTGCAGCGGCAGACGGAGATCCTCCTTCAGGAGTCGGTCCTGCTGCGCTACCGCCTGGTGCGCGAGAAGGCACGCGAGGACCTGCTGAGGGACGTCGCCTTCTTCGACCCCGAGTCGGCCGACCCCGGGGTGATCGTGGCCCGCGCCGCGGAACTCGGCGTGGATCTGCTTGTGCGCAGAGCAGCGGTGCTGGTCGTCACGGCGCTCCAGGAAGCGGAAGCCCCCGCCGGCCCGCCCGGAATGCTCCCGACCACGTCCTCCCCGCTGCGCACCGCACGCGAGATCTTCGGCGATCCGCACGACGTGGTGGCCGAGATGCGGGCCGGCCGGATCGCGGTGCTGTCCAGGGTGTCCGCGGGTGAGGAGTGGGCGTACGGACTGGAGGAGCGCTGCCGCGACCTGGTCCACGAGCTGCGCCGGCGCCACGGGGTCACCGCCCACGCGGGATTCGGGGAGGCCGCCTCGGACGTGCCCGCTCTGCACGCCTCGTACGCGGACGCGGACGACGCGGTCCGCATCGGTCCGAAGGCCCTGCCCGGCGGCGATGTCTTCCCTGCCCGCGCCCTGCGCGTTCAGCAACTGCTCGCGAGTACCAGGCCGCAGGCCCGTGCGCGCTTCACCGGCGCACGGCTCGGCGGGCTGGCGGCGGAGCCGCCCGGTTCGCCGCTGCGCACGACCGTGGTGGCCTGGCACGAATCCGGGTTCAATCTGGTGCAGGCGGCGAAGAGGCTGCACATCCACCGCAACACCCTGCTCTACCGGCTGGACAAGATCAGCAAGCTCACGGGCAGGAACATCCGGGAGCCGGTGGAGGCGACCGCCGTCTACCTCGCCTGTCTGGTCGACCAGCTGGGCAACCGTTAACGCCTCGCCTCCCTAGGGGGTGTCGTCAAAGTCCCGTCTGGGTCGCGGCGCCTGGCACGCACGCTCGCTGCGTTGTCGATCGTCGGCGCAGCCCGCTGCGCTCTCCTCCCTCCGCCTTGCGATCGCACGCCCCAGACGCCGCGGCCCCCGCCCTGCGGGCGGACGACGCTACTTTGACGACACCCCCTAGGACGCTTCGTACGAAAGAGGCGGCGCGGAGCGCATGGATACCAGGCACTTCGAACAGTGACGCGGAATACGGCACTGCCTACTGTGATGGCCCTCTACCTGGCCCTCTATTGCTCGGAGGAAGGTGAATGCCGTGGGGTTCCTCGACTGGGTCATGCTCCTTGCCTATTTCGTTCTCCTCGTCGTCATCGGAGTTCAGACCATTCGGAAGGTGAAGTCCGAGGAGGATTTCGCCGTCGCCGGGAACCGCATCGTCTGGCCGGTGTTCTTCGGCTCCCTGGCGGCTTCGTTCCTGGGCGGGGGAGCGTCGCTGGGAATGGCCGGGAAGTCCTTCTCCGACGGCTACGTCTACATGTTCGCCTTCTTCGGATACGCCGTCAGTTTTCTTCTCGTGGGCCTGTTCGTCGCACCGCGGCTCAAGCGCTACGCCGGCGCGCACACGGTCGGCGACATCATGGACGAGCACTACGGCAGGACGGGCCGTCTGCTGACGGGTGTGCTGTCGATCCTGTTGTGCGCGGGGATTCTCGGCGCGCAGGCGCTGGCGATCGGCACGGTGGTCAACGCCACCCTGGATCTGCCACAAGGGCCGTCGATCGCGGTCGGCATGGCGGTCGTGGTGCTCTACTCGTCCTTCGGCGGCGCCTGGGCCGTGATCCAGACCGACATGCTGCAGTTCGTATTCCTCGGCGTCTTCATTCCCGTCACCCTGATTCTGGCGCTCGGCGAGGCCGGCGGACCTTCCGGGCTGGTCGAATCGCTCCCGGACGCGCATCTCACGTTCGGCGGCAGCTACAGCGCCGCGGCATTCATCGGACTGTTCGTCGCATTCCTGCTGGGCGAGACCCTCGTACCGCCGTATGCACAGCGGACGTTCTCCACACCGGACGGCAAGCACGCACGGCGGGGATTCGCACTCACCGGGATCTTCGCCTTTCTCTTCTACTTCGTCGCCGCCACGCTCGGTCTCGTCGCGCTCGCGCTCTACCCGGACATCGAACCGGACCAGGCCATCCCGACGCTGGTGATCAAGCTCGTGCCGGCGGGACTCGTCGGACTGGTCGTGGCGGCGCTGCTCGCCGTGGTGATGTCCACGGCGAGTTCGTATCTCAACGCCGCGGCCGTGGCCTTCGTGAAGGACGTCTACCAGCCGCTGACAGGCGGAGAGACCGGCACGCGGCGCAAGCTGACGCTGGAGCGCGGGCTGACGCTGGTCGTCGGCGGGCTCGCGACACTCTTCGCCCTCGTCGTCCCCTCGATCGTGGACGCGCTGATCTACGCGTACTCGTTCTGGGCGCCGACCGTCGTCATACCCCTGCTCATCGCCCTGCTCTTCGGCAGCCGGTCGAAGCCCGCTGCCCTGACCGCGATCGTCGCGGGGGCGGCGGCCACGCTGATCTGGCTGGTGTGGTTCCAGGACAGCACCGGGCTGGACTCGATCGTCGTGGGCGCCGCGGTGAACCTGGTCGCCTTCGTGACCGCGCACGCAGTGACGCGCAACCGCGGGGGCAACCGCAAGCGCCCCCGCACAGCGGTCTGACGGACCCGCAAGAAGACCTGTGAGAGCTCTGAAAGGAGGAGAGGCAGTGACTGTCTATTCGGTGCTGCTCTACGCGGTCCCCGCGCTGGTGATCGCGGTGACGCTGTACACCGGCTACCTCGGTTTCAAGTTCTACGTGGCGGAAGTCATCAGGGAACCGGACGAGTGAACGGGCGGGCCCCGGTTCCCTTCGGGGTCAGCCGTCGCCGCGCTGATCCCACACACGGCCGAGGAACTGCACGATGCGGCCGGCGTGGTGGAGGCCGGGGTCGAGGTCCGGGTTGTAGATGCACAGCGTCATGCCCACAAATCCCGGCGCTCGCAGGGCAGTTGCGGTCAGCAGTTCAAGCTGCGGCCACGTCAGGCCGCCGGGCTGCGGGTAGTCGACGGCCGGCAGGGCCTCGGTGGACAGTACGTCGAGATCGACGTGCAGCCACCAGTTGCCGGCCCGCCGCAGAACGCGGTCGGCGGCCTCACTCGCGTACAGCCCCGGGGAGTCGTCGGACGCGCCGACTTCGTCCCCGGTACGCATGACGATGCTGCCCGCCAGCGAGGGGACGCGGTGCGTGGCCAGCTCCCCGGAGTCGCGGGGTCCCAACGCGACGACGGCCTCGGGGCCGAGGGTCGGCAGCAGCCGCACCAGCGAGGGCGGGAGGTTCTCGCGGTGCATCCCCAGAAGGAAGCCGAGCTCGCAGTCCGCGGCCTCACCGGTGGTGCTGCGGTCCGGTGCCCAGGCGTCCTCGTGCCCGTCGACGAACAACAGGCCCAATTCTCCGGCGACATCGGCCGCGCCGCGCAGGCAGCCCAGCAGTACGGGGCAGTCGCCGCCCAGCACGAGGGGATGTTCACCTTGCTGCAGGGCGTCGGCGACCGCCTGGCGCACCGAGGCGGTGGCCGTCTCCAGGCTGCCGGGCGAGATCAGCCCCGACCGGGTGTCCCGCTCGGGGCTGAGCGCGCCGACGTGCACGTCGCCCACGTCGTGTACGTGATCCGTACGGGCGGGGCGCTGGCCTCCGGCGTCCATCGCGGAGGTGCCGGCCGGATTCCGGTCCTGAAGGCGGCCGATGAGCCCGGCGTCGCGCAGCGCCTGCGGCGCACGTGCCACCCCGTCGGGGCGGCCCGCGGAGTTGAAGGGAACGCCGAGGATTCTCAATGGTCCTCCCGAGTCCTGTGTGCACCCCGGGCGGGCGCCCGCCCGGACGACGGTGACGTCCAGCCTCGCCCGGGCGGGTCGGCGCGGACCGCAGAATCGCCGGTCCTCATATGGGAGACGGTGCGCGCGGCGGGCACTCGGGAGCCGCTGCGGGCGAATGGACCGTACCAAGTCAGGGAAACGTGTGTTCGTGAAGAGATCCTTCGTCAGAACAGCGCTCGCCGCCGCCATTCTGGGAGTCGCGGGCGTTCCGCTCGCCGCGCCCCAGGCTGCGGCCCGTGCCGCGCCCGAGCCGCCGCCCGCCCACGCCGCCGGACGTACCGCGGATCTGCCGCAGCGTCCTGCCGCCGCCCCCGCGGAGGACTGGGAGCCGCCGCTGAGCACCAGGGGCCGCTACATCGTCGACGCCCGGGGCGAACGGTTCAAGCTGAAGTCGGGCAACTGGCACGGGGCGAGCGGCACTTGGACCGGTTCGGGTTCGCCCGACGACCCGGCGGACAACCACGCGGGGGAGAAGTCCGACCGTATGCCGCTGGGACTCGACCGCGCGCCGATGTCGGAGATCATCGCCGGTTTCCGTGAACTCGGACTCAACAGCGTCCGTCTCCCCTTCTCCAACGAGATGATCCACGACGGACGCCCCGTCGCGGACGCCTCGGTGGCCGCCAATCCCTCCCTGAAGGGCAAGACGCCCCTTCAGGTCTACGACGAGGCCGTCGAGGCCCTCACCGGTGCCGGACTCGCTGTGATCCTCAACAACCACACCAACACCACGCGTTGGTGCTGCGGAATCGACGGAAACGAACGCTGGAACACCGGCCAGAGCACGGAGGAATGGGAGAGCGACTGGCTGTTCATGGCCGGGCGCTACCGCAACGACCCGCGTGTCGTCGGCGCCGACCTCTACAACGAGGTGCGCCGCTCCGTTCTCGACGACCCCAACTGGGGCCTCGGCGACCGGCACGACTGGTTCGCCGCCTCACAGCGCCTGGCGGACCGCATTCTCCAGGAAGCGAATCCCGATCTGCTGATGATCGTCGAGGGGATCAACTGGACCGGGCTCCCCGTGGACGGACTCCCGCACGGCCGGCCCACGCTCGAACCCGTCCAGCGGCTCTCGCACACGCTCGTACGCTCCGGAAAGCTCGTGTACTCCGCCCACTTCTACGGCTACACGGGACCGAACCACAGCGGCGCCACCGGAATCGGCGAGACATCCGACCCCCGCTACCGCGACTTCACCCGCTCCGAGCTGTATGACGTGCTCCGGCGGCAGGCCTTCTACGTCGCCGCGCAGCGGGACCGGCATTTCACAGCGCCCGTGTGGATCAGCGAGTTCGGGACGGGCCGGGAGGGGAGCGGCCCGAAGGAGCGGGCCTGGTTCGGGAACTTCACCGACTTCCTCGCCGAGTCCGACGCCGACTTCGCGTACTGGCCGCTCGTCGGCTGGCACGAGAAAGGGAAGGGCAACGGCTGGGCGCTGCTGGAGTGGGACTCCGGCGGCCGCCGGATGAGCGTCCTGGACGGTGACGACTGGCGCGGCGACGCCTGGCGACGGCTGGTCGAGGCGCCCGGCCGTACGGGCGAGGTCGCCCGGGAGGACCGCTGGTCGATGCTGAGCCCGGACCACGGGGACTTCGTCGCGTCCCTCCGGATGCGCGGGCTGCCCGACTGGGACCACGGGGCACGCAAGGCCGCCTGCCCGGACGGCCAGCGGCTTGCCGGGCTCAGCCACTCCGGCAACCGGGGCCTCTGCACCGACGCGGGGGCCCGCGGTCCCGCGGCCCTGGGCCCGGCCCGGACGGAGTCCGGGGGAGACGCACACGAGGTCGTCCGCGACGAACGGCACGTGGAACCGGACGAGGACTGGGCGTCCGGATACACCAAACTCCAGTGTCCCCCGCGCATGTTCGTCACCGGCTACAGCGTGCGCGGCGCCGCCGTCTCCGCGGCCCTGTGCTCCGGGGCGGGGCAGAGCCTCGGGGCCGACGGCCGTACGGTGTGGTTCGACCGGTCCGACAGCCGCCCGCCTGACGCCGCGGGAGGCGACTTCGCGTACGGCCATCACAAGGGCCAGTGCGCGGACGACGAGTACGCCGCGGGCATCGCCTACACCCGCCGTGCGGGATCGTCCGGGGCCCCCGACGCGCTCCTTTGCCGGAAGCTGGACTGACCGGGACCGCAGTCGGTGCGGGACCGTAACTAGCGTGTCGACAGTGCTTGCCGCTCCCGCAGTCGTGCAGCAGCCCCGGCGCTCGGCTGTGAACATTCACGCCTGCATCTGCTGGAGACTAATGCAGTGGCCACCGGGGGATGTTGGCAACTTCTGGACCGTGGCCATGCGTGTGCGAGGATGCCGGTGGTCGCGGGTCTAGACGGAGGTGAGGGAACCATGACGGAACTCAGGGAGACGGTACTCGGGGATCCGACCCAGTTGCCTGAACAGGGTCTGGGAGGGCGGCTGTTCGGCGCTGTGCTACTGCTGTTTGCGTTGGCGATCTGTGCGAGCGGCGTCAGTATGGTGCTGACTGCCTCGGGTGTTCAGGGAGTTCAGGGCCAACTGACCGTGGAGCGCTGCTGGGAGCAGGATCAGAGCGGCAAGGCGTTTGATGAGCCGCGTTGCTCCGGTACGTTCCGGCCCGACGGTGGCGGCGCCCCCGTGGAGGATGCGGAGTACCGGGGTGGCGGAGCTGCCTCTGTCTCGGAGGGGGAGAAGCTGGCGGTGCACGAGGACGGTGCGACGTACAAGCTGTCCGGCGGGAAAGGTCAGGCCCAGGGCGCCTTGGTGATCAGCAGCGGGGTTGCCTTCTCTGCTCTCGGGGTGCCGTTCCTGGCAACTGGCATTCAGCCGCGCTGGTTCGGGGGCGGTGACAACCGCATGCGCGTACTGGCGATGGTGACGTTCGGTGTCAAGGGATCAACGGCAGGGCGCGTGCGTAATCTGGTGCTGTGGGCTGGCTTGGCGGGCATGCTGATCTCGTACTTCACGTCCGCCATGGCCAGTTGAGCACTACGAGCCCCTTGAGCACATCACCCCTCAGACTCAGACCGCCGGATGGTCGTACGAACCCCCCACTTCGGGGAAGTCTTGGAGCGCTGCCCCGAGACCGCCAGTGATGGCCCCTGCCGCCGTTGTCGAGATCAGCACGGCCCGTTCTGCGGCGCTATACGCCTCAGTGATGCGGCCCCACGTCTTGATCATCTGGACGATCTCTAGGGTTGCCACCGCGTAGCCAGCAATAAGTCCGACACCTGTCTCTGCGAGGATCGTGCCAGCGGCCAAGGCGACTCCGGCGATGATGGCCTCGTCAATGAGTTGCTTGAGCAGGCCTCCGATGAGGTCGGCGGCGGACCAGACTGCGGCATACAGCTCGTCATAGTGCTGCTTGAGGGAATCCAGGTCGTCCTGGAGTCCGTCGATCTTGTCGGCGAGTTGCTCGAAGTAGACGAACGCGGCGTCAGCGGCGTGGCCGTTCCAGGTGTTGTCGAGGGTGCCGTTGCCGCTGTCCAGGTTCTGGGCGACGCCGGAAGTCAGCTTGCCGATGTTGCCCCATGCGTCGGCGCACTTGGCGTAGCCCTCCCAGTCACCGGCGAGCCATTTTGAGGCCTCCTTGAACGGGTCTTTGTCGATGGCGGTCTCAATTGCCAAGGCGGCCCACGAGGACGGGCTGAGCAGGTCACTCACTGCCGAGATCGAGTCGCTGATTGGCCCCTTCTCGGGCTCTTTGAGCGTTGGCGGCTTGAGGTGCGACGTAGGTTCGATCGAGTCGGTGAAGGACATGTCGCGATCCCCCGATCAGCGCTTGGAGGCCGGGTAGGTGGCGTCCTGTCTGGCGGCCTCGTTTTTGTCGGTCTTTTCGTAGTTGTCCGCAGAGCGCTTCAGTTCCTTGGAACTGGAATCAAGCAGCTTACGCACCCGCTCCATGGTCTCTTCAACCTTTTCCACAGCTTTCGGATGCAGGCCTACCATGTGCAAAATAAGGCCCTCTTGACCTTTGTCGACCACGGCCTCGCCGTACTTGTTGGAGTACCTCTTGGCTTCCTCCACGTCCTCGGCAGCCCGTCCTACCTGCTTGCCGAAGCTCCGAAGGTCCTCCGGCTCGACGCCGAATGTCACTCAGTCCCCCTCTGCCACGCCTCCACTGGTGTTGGATACCGTAGCTGACATCCAAGCAGCCTTCACAAGTGAGTTGTGTGCACCGATGAACGAACGCGAAGCCGTCGAGCAGCAGTTCACCGAGATGACCCGGGACCCGGCGCGAGCGCGCCAGCTGCGCAAGTCGCTCGAGACCATCGCCGCCCGTGGTGGGGATCCGGCGCTGCGGGAAATGGCTCGCGAAGTCCTCTCGGGACGGCTCGGGTTGCGGGAGGCTGCGAACGTCCCCGCATACGGCGAGGCGATGCGCCAGCCCGTTCAGGAAGGTCTGCGGGCCTACAAGTCGATGTCCGAAGAGGAGCGCAGCCAGGCCGCAGAGGAGGGCCAGCTTCAACTCGACCGTATGCAGCGGGAGATGGACGACGAACGGCGAGGCGGCACGGGTGGGGCGGGAGACTCCGGTTCCAGCAAGCACAGTGGCCGCGGATGGCAGCTGTGAGCTGACGGGATTTGCGGTTCGGCACCGCTCGTTCCTCTGCTCGTACACTTCACGGTCCGGACGGCCGACCGAGCCCGATTACGGTCGGCTGCCGTAAGCAGCGACTGGTTCGCACATCTCAACCGCCGGCCTTCTCCGCGCAGGCGACGCAGGTGCTCGCGGTCGGCCGGGCATCGAGGCGGGCCGTCGGGACGGGGCCGCCGCACCGCTCGCAGACCCAGTAGTCACCGGTACGTACGCGCTCGGCGGCGCGGTCGAGGTCGTCCAGGTCCGCGCGTGCCTGCTTCAGCGCGTCACGCAGCTGGGCCCGTTCGAAGGCGACCGTGGCGCCCTCGGGGTCGTGCTCGTCATCGATGTTGGTCATGGCGGACGCTTCGACGACCCCGTCCCACAGGCGCGTCAGAGACGCGATGAGACGCTCACTGCCGGCCCGTGCGGCGTCGATCCGTTCGGCTGCGGCCCGGCGCTGCTCTTCCGGGATTCCGGCTGGGTCGGCCATGTAGGTCCTCCATACGGCAGACAACGGTACGGGCGGGCGGACCACTCCGCCCGTACCGTCCTGGTCCGCGCCGTCCGCCGGTCAGAGGGATCCGGGAGTGGTCCAACGGGCGGCGCCCGGCACCGTCGGGCAGGCGATCCCTGCGGTCCTTGCCCCTCCAGACCGGACCCCGCGCAGACCTCGGGGGCCTGTGAGCGCCCGAGGCCGTGAACACCCGGACGCCTACGGCGACTTGGCGGCCAGTCCCGCCTCGCTGCCGGTGCCGTCCCCGGGCGGCACCGCACGCGGCCCTTCGCGCTCGGGCAGCAGCAGCATCGCTCCCGCGCCGATCACGGCGAGCACCGTCATCACGACGAAGCCGCTGGAGTAACTGCCGGTCGAAGTGACGATGAAGCCCATCACGGACGGTGCCACGATCCCGGACGCGGCGAACGCCGCGTCGGCGAACCCGGCCGCGGCGCCCGGCTGCGAAGGCAGCGCGTCGATCGAGGCGACCCACCAGATGCCGCCTGTGACGAACCCGATCCCAACTCCGATCGAGATGAAGGTGATCGAGACCGTCAGGGACGGCGCCGCGAAGATCGGGATCATCGCGGCGCCGGAGCCCAGCAGCGCCACACCCATGATGGTCAGCCGGCTCCTGGGACTGCCCGTCCGCTTGAAGACCCGGTCGGTGAGCAGGCCGCCGATGATCGCGCCGACCACCCCGGACGCCCACGGCGCGACGGAGAACAGTCCGACGTCGGTGATGCTCAGGTTGTACTGGTCGGACAGGTAGCCCGGCAGCCAGTACATGAAGCCCCAGAACATGAAGCCCCACGCGAAGTAGCCCACCGAGATGATCCACAGGTTCCGGTTGGTCAGCAGGGGCCGCCAGCGGACCTTGTCCATCGAAGGGCGTTCCTCGGCGAGCTGCCCCGCGGCGATGTAATCGCGCTCCTCCCGGGACACCCGCCCGTACTCCTCGGGTGTGTTCCACAGCAGCGCCCAGGCGACGGCGAACCAAAGGACGCCGATCCCGGCGAGCACCCAGAACATGCCGCGCCAGCCGACTCCGGCGATGAGCTGGGTCATCACCGGCCCGCCTATCAGCAGCGAACCGGACACGGCGACGCCGCCGACCATGGCGAGCGCGATCCCGCGTTCCTTCTGCGGTATCCAGCGGCTGACCGTGCGGGTCGCGGCGGGGAAGCCGGGCCCCTCGCCCGCCCCGAGGATGATCCGGGCCACGAACAGTCCCATGAAGGAGCCGCTCACGGGGGTCACCGCGGTGACGATCGACCAGAGGGCCACACCGGCCAGCAGCACGCGCCGCGATCCGTAGCGGTCGACCAGCGGGCCCGCCAGGAACGCGAAGACCATGTAGCCGATGGAGAAGGCGCTGCTGATCAGTCCGTACTCGTACTTGGTGATTCCGAACGACTTGGTGAGCGGTTCGATCGCGAAGCTGATCGCGCTCCTGTCGACGTAGTTGATGACGATGAGGCTGACGATCAGAGTGAGCGTCAGCCACCGGTAATGGGTCCGGGTCTGGTTCCGGGCCTGGTTCCGCGTACGCATGGGGTTCACCTCACGCTGGTGTGGTGGGGAGTCTCGGGTGCCTCAGGTGCCGGTCACCGCGTTGGACAGCGCACGGGTGAGACCCGCGGTGTCGTGGGAGTTGCCGATGTTCCAGATCTCGTCGGCCAGAGCCTTCACTGCCCGCTCCGCCTCTGGACCGCCGCCCGTGCCGAGGGCGTTGGCGGTGAACTTGGCAGTGAGTTCTCCGGCTTGCAGAGGGTTTTCCGGGCTGCCCCTGTTGACCATGACCCGCTCGGTGACGGTGGAGCCGTCGTCGAGTTCCGCGGTGAGCACGGCAGGGAACTGTTGGGGGAAGACCTCGGTGCACTCCTCGTCCGCGACGCAGGTGACGCGGCCGGCGAGCGCGAGGCGTGCGGGATCGGCCGCCGCCTCATCTGTGAAGTCCTCATGGAACACGCCCAGTCCGTCCGAGGAGGCAGGGCCGTCCGAAGAGGCCGGTACGGGCGCTAGCAGTCCGGCGGCCACGGTGTACGGGCCGCTGAACGCCGCGTGGTAGCCGGAACGCGGATGTGCCTTCTCCTCGGCGGGTTCGGCGATCGTACGCAGCACGGGTGCGGGCACGCCTAGCGTCAGCCGGACGACCGAGTCCGCAGTCACGCCCCGGTCCCGCAAACGCATCGCGGCGTCGACCCCGGCGTGCGTGAAGTGGTTGCAGGGGTACGGCTTGACGAACAGCCGTGACAGCTCCCAGCGCCGGCCGAGGTCCCCGGTCAGAGCAGCGGCGGCTCTCTCCGCGTCGAACCGCTCGCCGCAGTACGCCCGGAAGAAGCCGAACCTGCCCTCCAGGACGGTGGGCGGTCCCGTCAGCCCGAGCCGGGCCATGTCCGCGGCGACCACGCCGGCGTGCGCGGCCCAGCCGCAGTGCACGCGCTTGACGGTGCCGCCGGTGCGGTTCGCCTCGATGATCCCGGAGCCCATGCTGGCCGCGATGCCGACGGCGTCACAGACACCGTCGGCGTCCAGTCCGCGGAGCGTGGCCGCGGCCACGGCGGCACCGATCGCACCGCAGATCGCGGTGGCATGCAGACCGTGGTCGAAGAAGACCGAGTTGCCCAACTCCGCGTCGTACTGCGCCATTCCGAGCCGGCACGTCACCTCGATGCCGGCGGCGGAGGCGGCCAGCAGCTCGGCGCCGCTCGCGCCGGCCGACTCCGCGATGGCGAGCGCGGCAGGCAGCACGGACGACGAGGGGTGCAGCACGGACGGCAGATGGGTGTCGTCGAAGTCCAGGCTGTGCGCGAGAGTGCCGTTGACCAGAGCGGCGGAAGGCGCGGGCAGCCGCGTGGCGGAGCCGATCACGGTGGCGGCGGGGGCGCCGCCCCACTCCTCCGCCAGCTCCCGCACGGCTGCGCCCGGCCGCTGGGGGAGTGCGGCGAGGCTGTTGCCGAGCATGTCGAGCAGGTGCCCGGCGACCTTGTCGCGGAGGGCTCCGTCGAGGCCGTCCCTACGTACTGCGGTCGCGAACCGCGCGAGCTGCTGCGCGGGCGTGAACTCCGCGTCCGTGAGCCCCGCCGGGGCCGTCATCCGAGCACCGCCAGCGGACGTATCGGGGACCCGGTGCCGCCGACGATCCTCAACGGAGCGACGACGAAGAGGAATTGGTGCCGGCCGGTGGCCGCGACGTCCTCCAGCGCCAGGTGCTCCATGATGTAGATGCCGCTTTCGACGAGGAGCAGCCGGTGGACCGGCAGAAGCCGGTGGCCCGCGCCCGCCGGGATCTGTTCGCAGGCGGTGGTGTCCGCGCCCACGGCCCGTACGCCACGGGAGGCCAGCCACTCGCCCGCCTCCTCGGTGATGCCCGGCACGCCGGACTCCCCGCCGAGATAGGCCGCCGCGTCGCCGAAGTTCCGTGCCCAGCCTGTGCGTACGAGAGCGACATCGCCCTCGCCGGGCTCCGCACCGCCGAGTGCGGCCGCGTGCTCCAGGTCCGCGGCGGTGACGCCGTATCCGCCGGGCAGTGTGCCGGTCCCGTGTGCCGCGGCCGCGTCGAGGAGGACACCACGGGTGACCATCGCGGGGATCTGCTCGGCGCCGTGCTGTGAGAACGCGCCGCCCGCCTGCGCCTCGGCGGCGTCCACCCCGCCGTGCAGCCTGCCGTCGTGACTGACGTGGGACAGAGCGTCGATGTGGGTGCCGACATGGCCGCCGGTGATGATCACCTCGCTGGACGCGGAACCCCCGTCGGGGCGGACCATGTCGCCGTGGCGGCGTTCCAGAGTCATCCGGAACCCGGGGTGGTTGGGTGAGCACGGCATGCCGGTGAAGAGCGGCTGACCCAGCTCGACGATGTGCGCGCCGCCGGAGAGCGCGTCGAGCAGCGGGTCCGGGGATTGCGGAGGTGCTGTCATGGCCTGCCTTGCGTGAACGGTGCGGAAAGAAGAGGGAGTTGGAATGCGGGACGCGGTCGTTGCCGGGCGGCGGACCCGGTCGCCGGGCGGTCAGCCGGCCGGTACGCGGCCCGTCGCCAGTTCGAGCACCCAGTGGGCCTGGGCCACGACCGCCGGATCGATCAGACGGCCGTCGTCGTCGAGCCAGGCGGCGCTGCCGGCGGCCCCGGCCTGCCGCAGGGAGTCGACGAGGCGGCGGGCGTCCTCGACCTCTGCCGGTCTCGGCGTAAAGGCCGCGTTGACGGGGGCGACCTGACGGGGATGCACGACGGACCGGCCGTGGAAGCCGCGGTCGCGGGCGAGTCCGGTGCTCGCGGTAAGCCCTTCCAGGTCCGCCACGTCCGTCCATACGCTCTGCACAGGAGGGGCCAGACCGGCCGCCCGGGCCGCGTTGACGACGCGGCCGCGCGCCCAGCCGAGCGCTTCGCCCGTACGCACCCGCAGGTCCGCGCCGAGGTCCGCCTCGCCGAGCGACAGAAGCGTCACCTGCGGGGCTGTGGTGGCGAGTTCGTAGGCGCGCTCCACACCGAGCGCCGTCTCGATCAGCAGGTGCAGCGGCGCGTCGAGGTGGCGCAGCACGGTCGCGATTTGCAGCGGCCCCTCGCACTTGGGCAGTCTCAGGCCCTGTACGGGAGTGCCGGCGAGGGCGGCCAAGTCGGCTTCGCCCTGCGGGAGTTGCACCTGGTTGATGCGGATCCACAGCGGCTTCGGCCAGGGACGGCATGCGGCCTCGGCCGCGAACGCGCGTGCCTCGTCCTTGTGCTGGTCGGGCACCGAGTCCTCAAGGTCGAGGACGACGGCGTCGGCGTCGCCGCGCATCGCCTTCTCCAGCAGCCCGGGCCTGGTGGCGGGGACGTACAGCCAGGACCGCACTGCCCCGACGGGCCTGCTGCTCGGGCCGCCGAAGCCAGCGCTGTTCGCGGCGCTCATATGACGCCCCGCTCCGCCAGGTCGGCGAGCTCGTCGGCGCCGATGCCGTACGCACCGAAGACCTCGGCGTTGTCACGGCCCTTGCGCGGACCCGGCCAGCGGACCCGGCCGGGCGTCTCGCTGAGCCGGAACGGCACGTTCTGGAACCGGACTTGACCGAGCTCTTCGTCGTCGACCGTCGTGATGGTCTCCAGCGCCCGGTACTGGGCGTCGGCGAAGATGTCACTCATGTCGTAGATCGGCGCGACCGCTGCCTGCGCCTCCTCGAAGGCCTCGGTGACCTCGCTGCGGGTGTGCCGGGCGATCCAGGAACCGACCGCCTCGTCCAGCTCGTCGGCGTGCTCGGCCCGCTGCGCTCCCGAGGCGAACCACGGCTCGTCCACGTACTCGGGCCGGCCCACGAGGCGCATCACACGCTCCGCGACCGACTGCGCACTGGTGGACACGGCGACCCAACTGCCGTCCCTGGTGCGGTAGGTGTTGCGCGGCGCGTTGTTCGCCGACCTGTTGCCCGTACGCGGCTGAAGCTCGCCGAGCTGGTCGTACGTGATTGCCTGGGGGCCCAGCAGGGTGACCATCGGTTCGATGATCGCGAGGTCGAGCACCTGGCCGCGCCCCGTACGCTCACGCGCGTGCAGCGCGGTCATGATGCCGAACGCGGCGGTCAGCGCGGACACCCCGTCGGCCAGGCCGAAGGGCGGCAGCGTCGGCGGACCGTCCGGGTCGCCCGTGATGGCCGCGAACCCGCTCATGGCCTCGGCGAGGGTGCCGAAACCCGGGCGCCCGGCGTACGGCCCGTACTGCCCGAAGCCGGTGACCCGGGCAAGGACCAGGCGGGGGTTGATCTCCGAGAGCACCTCGTAGCCGAGGCCCCAGCGCTCAAGCGTGCCCGGCCTGAAGTTCTCGATCACGACGTCGGCGTCCGCAACCATGCGGCGGAAGGTCTCCTGGCCCTCGGGGCTGCCCAGGTAGAGCGTGATCGCCTTCTTGTTGCGGGAGAGCATCTTCCACCACAGGCCCACGCCGTCCTTGCTCGCACCGTGGCTGCGTACCGGATCGCCCCTGGGATGCTCGATCTTGGTGACGTCGGCGCCGTAGTCGCCGAGCAGGGTGGCGGCGAGTGGTCCCGCGAAGAGTGTGGCGATGTCCAGCACCTTGACGCCGTCCAGAGCGGCGGCGGTTGCGGCAGCCGGTTCCGCTCCGGAGCCGCCCGTGTCCACGGGCGCGGTGTCGGTCATGGAGATCGTGATCCTTCCGTCGTGCCGGGCCGGCCGAGCGCCTTGGAGATGTCGTGGGCGGCCGCGACCACGCGGGGCGCGCACTCGCGTACGAACCCGGGTGTGACGCGGGAGCGCGGACCGCACACCGAGACCGCTCCCAGGACCTCGCCGTCGAGTCCGAAGACCGGTGCTGCCACTGATCCCGCGTCCGCCTGGCGCTCGCCTGCGGAAGACGCGTATCCGGTGTCCCGGACCGAGGCCAGCTCCTCGCGGAGCCGGTCCGCGTCGGTCGGTGTGCTGTCGGTGAGGGCCGTGAGCCCGGCGGAGAGGATCTCCTCGCGGCGCCGCTCCGGCAGGAACGCCAGCACGGACTTTCCCGAACTGCCGGCGTGCAGAGGGAACCTCCGGCCCAGTTCCACGGTCATCTTCACCTCGTGGGTGCTGACGATCTGGTCGACGTAGGCGCGTCCTCCCGGGACGAGCGCGGTGAGAGTCACCGTCTCCCGCGTCTCCTCCTGCAGCCGCCGCAGGGTGCTCGCGGCCACGGCCCGCAGGTCGAGATCGCGCAGGGCGCGTGCGCCGAGAGCGGCGGTGGTGGGACCGAGATGGTAGAGCCGGGTCTGCTGATCGAGCGTCACCATGCCGCGCGCGAGGAGCGTCTGCAGGATGCGGTGCACCACGGCCTTGCTGAGGCCGAGTTCGCGGGCGATCCGGGACACCCCGAGCTCGTCCGAGCCGTCGGTGAACAGCAGCAGGACGTCGATCACGCGGCCCGCGGTCTCGGTTCCGGGTTGAGTCGTCATGGCCCCATTCTCACCTGCCCCTTCCACTGGACACGGGCGCGGTCACCCTGTTCGTACCGCTCAATGGAACACAGGGAAGCACTGCCTCCGGTTGATGGTCAAGGGTTGACCGTCAGAAAACAGCGGTTCTACTTGGGTTTTACCGCCAGGCATTGACGGTCCTTAGGAGCACTGAAATCATCGATCCGTATTACTGTTCCGCTCACTGGAACAGAGAGGGAGGTGGAGCAGATGCTCACCGACCGGACCGGCAGCACCGGCGACGAAGCGGTGGTCGACCTGGTGGTGGCCGGCGCAGGCGGCGGGCTCGCCGGAGCACTGCGCGCGGCCGAGGCCGGCTTGCGGGTGCTGGTCGTGGATGCGGACGAGCAGTTCCTGCACGGCAACAACACCTCGATGTCCACGGCGATGATTCCCGGAGCGGGTACGCGCTGGCAGCTCGCGGCGGGCGTCGAGGACAGCCCGGAGCGCTTCCTCGCCGACATCACCGCCAAGACCCGTGGCGCCGCCGACCCGGTGCTGGCCGCCGCGCTCGCCGGGCTCAGCGCGCCCCTGGTGGAGTGGCTGGCGGACAGCGCGGGCCTGCCGCTCCAGCTCGTACGGGACTTCAGCTATCCGGGACACTCCGCCGACCGGCTGCACACCGTCGACGGACGCCACGGGTCCGTGCTGCTCCGGCATCTCCACGAGCGGGTGCGGGCGCATCCGTCGGCCGACTTGCTCGTTCCGGCCCGGCTCGTGGACGTCACGCTCGACGCCGCCGGGGCCGTCACCGCAGCGGTGGTCCAGTACCCGAGCGCTCACCGGGAGACGATCCCAGCCCGCGGGGTGCTGCTCGCCACGAACGGATACGGCGCGAACCGCGAACTGGTGACCCGGCACATGCCGGAGATAGCGACGGCCGACTACCACGGCGGGCAGTTCTCCTCGGGCGACGGCCTGGCGACCGGCCTGCGGCACGGCGCCGCGTGCGCCTTCATGGACGCCTACCAGGGGCACGCAGCGCTCGCCCGCCGCTCCCGGACGCTGGTCGGCTGGGCCACCGTCATGCACGGCGCGGTCATGGTCGACGCGGACGGCGAGCGGTTCGGGGACGAGACCGCCGGCTATTCGGAGTACGCGGCGGCTCTCGCGGCCCGCCCCGGCGCGTACGGCTGGATCGTGCTCGACCGGCGCATCCACGACCTGTGCCGGTCCTTCACCGACTTCCGGCAGACCGCCGAGGCGGGGGCGCTGCTGTGGGCGGACGACCTGGACACGCTTGCGGCGCGCACCGGTTGCGGCGCGGAGGCGCTGGCGTCCTCGGTCGCGGATCAGGTGGCACTGGCTCGCGGGACGGCCGGTCACGACAGGTTCGGCCGGACGTTCTTCGAGGAGCCGCTGCGGGCGCCGTTCGCCGCCGTCGAGGTCGTGCCCGCGCTGTTCCACACCCAGGGCGGGCTCGTCGTCGACGGCCGGGCGCGCGTGCTGGACCGGGACGGGGCACCGATCGGCGGTCTCTACGCGTCGGGAGGCGCGGCACACGGCATATCGGGCCACGGCGCCGCCGGCTATCTCGCGGGCAACGGACTGCTGCCGGCCCTGGGCCTTGCGTGGCAGGCGGCGGACACCATGTCATGCACCTACGCACACGGAGAGGGCACAGCGCGATGACGGAGTTCGACCTGCTGATCAAGAACGTGCGACTGGTCAGGCACGACGCCGCGGACATCCCCACCACGGACATCGGCATCGCCGGCGGCGTCTTCCGCCGCATCGCCCCGGGCATCCCGGCCCAGGACGCGCGTGAAGTGACCGACGGCAGGGGCCTGCTGGCCTTCCCCGGCGTCGTGGACGCACACCAGCACTGGGGGATATACAACCCGCTGCCGGACGACACGGCGAGCGAGAGCCGCGCCTGCGCACAGGGCGGCGTGACGACGGCGCTCACCTACATGCGCACGGGGCAGTACTACATGAACCGCGGCGGCAGCTACGACGAGGTCTTCCCGCTGGTCCTCGAAGCCTGTGAGGGCCGCAGCCACGTCGACTACGGATTCCATCTCGCGCCGATGCAGAGGTCGCACATCGAGGAGATCCCGGAGCTCATCTCCCGGTTCGGCGTCCCCTCGTTCAAGGTGTTCATGTTCTACGGTAGTCACGGCCTGCACGGCCGCTCGGCCGACCAGAACTCGTTCCTGATGATCCCTCCCGACGAGCGGTACGACCTGGCCCACTTCGAGTTCGTGATGCGCGGCGTCCAGGCGGCGCGCGAGAAGTACCCGGAGCTGGCCGACTCCATCTCCCTGTCGCTGCACTGCGAGACGGCCGAGATCATGACGGCGTACACCAGGCTCGTCGAGGAGGAGGGCGAGCTGACCGGCCTCGCCGCGTACAGCGCCTCCCGCCCGCCGCACTCGGAGGGACTGGCGGTCACCATCGCGAGCTTCCTGGCCGCCGAGACGGAACTGCCCAACATCAACCTGCTGCACCTCTCCTCGCGCCGGGCGATCGAGTCCGCGATGCTGATGGCGAAGACGTTCCCGCAGGTCGACTTCCGACGCGAGGTCACCATCGGCCACCTGCTGGCGAACATCGAGACCGCCTCGGGCATCGGCGGAAAGGTCAACCCGCCACTGCGGCCGCAGGAGGACGTCGACGCGCTGTGGGAGCACCTCGTGGCTGGCAACGTCGACTGGGTCGTCAGCGACCATGCCTGCTGCAAGGAGGAGTCCAAGTTCGGCGAGCCGGAGAACGACGTCTTCGCGGCGAAGTCCGGCTTCGGCGGCACGGAATACCTGCTTCCAGGACTGGCGGGTGCTGCCGGCTCCCACGAACTGCCGCTGCAGAAGGTCGCGGAGCTGACGTCATGGGCACCCGCCCGCCGCTTCGGTCTCGGCTCGAAGGGCCTGATCGCCGAGGGGTACGACGCGGATCTGGCCCTCGTCGACCCCGGCCGCTCCTGGACCGCGGACGCGGCGGACTCCGAGTCGGCCCAGGAGTACACCCCGCTCCAGGGCCTGGAGATCGGCGCCACGGTGGAGTCGACCTACCTGCGCGGCCGGCCCGTCTACGCGAACCGTCAGGTGACGGGCGAGTCGAACGGCCGCTACCTCTCCCGCCCCGCCACCGCCTGACCCGAGAATCCGGAAGCCGGTCGAGCCGGCGCCGTGCGGCGCTCACCGAAAGCAAGCGCTTCCCCCAACTCCCGTCGCAGCACAGGGCCTTGAGCGGCGAGGGCTGACGCGGGGTCAGCAACGCGGCTAGAGTCATAAGTCAAGCGGCAGACATGGGGGCAACGTGACGTCGGTATCCACCTTTCTCGCCTGGAGCAAGCGGGCCCGTAACCGGAACGCGGTCGACAAGGCATTAGGGTGCATCAAGCAGCAGCTGGCGGCTTTCGGATTCAGTTGTTACGACTGGAGCGAGAACGAGAGCATCGACAACATCAAGACGAAGATCGGTGACGAGATCATCCGCTCCGACCTGGTGATTCTCGAGGCCAGCGACGGGCTGACGCCGAATCTCGGCTACGAGGCCGGATTCGCGCACGCACTGAACCGGCCGCTCATCATCGTCAAGCAGGGGAATTCGTCGGAGGAACTGCCCGCGGATTTCGGCGCCCCCGAATATCTCGCATACCCCGGCGACGTCACCGACGAGGCCGGATTCAAGGATTTCGAGAACCGCTTCAGCCGTCTGCTGGCGAACCTGGAGTCGAGCCTCCTGACCCCTGGCCGCCGCGCTGTACAGCACAGCGTCGACAGCCTGGCCGAGAAGATCCAGAGTTTCCTCTCCGCGCATCCCGCGGAGCATCCGACGCCGCATCTGATGAGCGGATGGCTCGACGCGCTCGCACAAGAAGTCGAGAGCGGCGGTCCCAAACGATTCGTCACCGACTCCGACTATTACACGGCGAGTTTCTCACGGCTTCGCCACTGGGGAGCCGGCAGAGTCGCTGCGATCGCCGACCTCACCGACACCACCGAGCCCTTCTGGATGCCGGACCATCCGGAGGAGCTCAGCGTCAGCGTCGACGAGCGGATTTTCCTCGTCGACTGGAGATGGTTCTTCGAGGACGAGTTCGCGCTCTCGGAATACATCAGTCTGTGGAAACGGCACAAGGTCCGGCACCGTGACCGCAAGTACGAGATCTACATCGCCACGAGAGAGACGCTGCGCGCCGACGAGGTGCATCCGCTCGGATCCGATGCGATCGGCCACCACCTGCTGCTGATCGGGCCGGACATCGTCGGCGGCTACCGCATGAAGCCCGGCAACAGCGGCGGCCGCCAGCTGATCGTCAAACGTGACAGTTTCCAGCACGCCACCGCCACCCAGTTCTACAACGCGATCAAGCAGCGGGCCGTCCACTTCGATCCCAACAGCAAGGTCCCCGACCTGCGGCGTGAGCTTCTGGCGAAGACAGGAGTCGGCCGCTGGGACCTGGAGTGGACGAACGAGACCGAATACCGCTCCTCGGACTACTTCGAGCTGTACGACCGGAACATCCGCTGCTGGATTCCGCTGTACAACCAGATGATCGACGACTGCGCGTCCCACGTCTCACGGGAGATCCTGAGAATCTACGCGCTGCACGCCAAACCCGTGGACCTGCTGGAGGTCGGCTACGGCACCGGCAATCTGACGCAGCGCCTGCTGCCCTGGATCGAGACCACCAACAAGCCCTTCTTCGACCTCGACCACATGGGCCCCGTGGCGAAGTACCGGGCCGTCGACCGGGCGGAACAGATGACCAGGCGGGCCCGCGAGTCCCTCAAGCCCAACGACTACAACCACTTCGATTTCCGCCTGGTCCGCGGAACCGCGTGGGAAGGCGTTCCGCCCCATCGCTACGGGGTGATCTTCGGCTCGCTGGCCATGCACTTCCTCATCGGGCCGGACCCGACCGACGAGACGCTGGACGGATTCTTCGCGAGCTGCGCCGAATACTCGGGCGACGACGCGAGCCTGGTCTTCGCGGACGTGTTCAGCGCGGACACGGAGGACGAGACGCGGCAGATGGTGGAGAACTGGCGCAACTGGATGGTCTCGCACGGAATGAACGCGCAGGACGCCGACACCTATCTGCAGGGCAACGCGGACATGACCCGGGCGACGTCGCCGCAGCGGCTGACCGCCGCGGCGCGGGCGCACGGCTTCGAGTGCGTCGTCCACTCGGTGGGAAGACGCGACATGCCTTTCCGGATCATCGTGCTCCGCAAGTCGTCCGGTGCGGCGCTGTCAGCCAAGTGACGCGGTGCGCCCCGCCCTTGTCGCACAGCCGGCCACGTAGCCGAGGGCCTGCGCCCTGGCCACCGTACGGATCGCCTCGTGCGGCGGCAGGAAGCGCGGGTGGTGCAGGGGGTTCTCCTGGAACCCGGGTGCGCCGTCAAGACCGACGAAGACCATCAACGTCGGGCCCAGCCTGGACAGGTGGGCGAAATCGTCCCCGCCGCAGGATCGCCACGGTGGGGCGGCCCGCAGGCCTGCGGCCGCGGCCATGGCCTTCGCCCGAGCCGCGAACATCTCGTCGTTGACGAGCGGCGGCTCGCTCTTGGTGAACCGGACCGAGCCGGTGCACCCGTACGCCTGTGCCACTCCCACGACTACGTCGCGCACTGCCGTCCGCAACGTCTCCTGGTCGGCGCCGTCGAGGGCTCGCAGCGTGGCCGACGCCCGCGCCTCACCGGGGATCACGTTCTCGGCGGTGCCCGCCTCCAGCTTTCCCACCGTGAGCGCCGCACCGTGCACGGGGTCTATGCGGCGTCCGACGAGGCCGTGCAGTGCCACGACGACGTGCGCCAGGGCGAGGACGGGATCGCGCGTCCGGTGCGGGTAGGCGCCGTGCCCGGCCACACCCTCCACCAGGATCTCGGCGGCGTCGGCCGCGGCGTTGACCGCTCCCGGCTCCGCGCCCACCGATCCCCACGGCAGATCGGGGTGAACATGCGCCGCGACCACCGCGTCGACCGCGGCCGCGACCTGCGGCTCGCCGGCCATGGCCAGCGCTCCTGACGGATGGCGCTCCTCGCTGGGCTGGCAGACGGCCACGAACGGGCCGGGCAGTTCCCGCGCCGGCACCCGCCGGACCGCCCGTGTGAGCGCCACCAGCGCAGCGAGGTGCACGTCATGTCCGCACGCGTGCATACGGCCGTTGCGCGAGGCGTACGGAGCGCCGGTGGCCTCGGTCATCGCAAGCCCGTCCAGCTCCGCGCGGACCCCGACGCCGGGGCCCTCCCCGTCGCCCACGCGGTACAGCCGACCGGTGCCCGCCACGGTGAGCCCCGGCTCGCCCATCGCTTCCGAGACCGTGCGTGCCGTCGCCGTTTCCGCGAATCCGGTCTCCGGCTCCGCGTGCAGCGCTTCGCGCAGTGAGACGACTCCGGGGATCTCGTCGTCGACGAGCTGCACGAGCCCGGCGAGAAAGACCCCGTATTCGGCGGGCGGCGGCAATCCGGCGGCATCCATCCGGCCAGAATGCCCGTGCGGGCGGACTGTGAGAAGAGTGCGTGAACGCCGCCCTCGCCGCGCCCGTACATACCGCGGACCCCGCGGTTCGAAGCGGAACTAGCCGACCGTCACGATGACCATCAACGTCACATAGGCAATGGCGAACACCACGGGCACCCATTGTTCGAGCTGTGTCACGGGCCAGTATTTCGACTTGTCCTTTCCCCTTCCGATCGCGGCCCATTCGGCACGGAACCAGGGCGCGGCAGGCAGACGCTCCTCCAGTGCGCCGATGACCCGGAATTTGGCCGAGTTCAGCTGCCGGTACGAACGCAGCAGCCAGAACCAGGCTCCGCACTGCACCAGCAGCATTCCGAAAGTGAGCACAAGCACCGAATTCTTCTGGAGCGGTGCGTTCTGGGTGAGCGGCCCGATGAACGCGAAAACAGTGCTGTTCACCAGGAGGAAGAATGTGTTGGCGGTGGCCCGGCGCACGCTCATGCGGTCGGCCATCTCCACATAGAGCTTGTACTGGTCCATGATCGCCGTCTGATATTTCTCGGAACGCTCCGTGTAATCCGATTCGTCGATCGCTGTGTTCCACAGACGCCCGCTGACGTCGTCCAGCGAAACCTGCCCCCGACGGAAATAGGATCCCAGGTAGTCGACTAATCCCATGGAATGAGTATGAAGCACCCGCACGCGGGCCACCAGGCCCGCGATCGGCCACCCTCTCAGTCCGAGGCCGCCGCGGTGATCTGGCTCAGGACGCACAACCAGCGGCCGTCCCGTCGCACGAAGACATCCGTCGTCCACTCGTCGGCGTCGAAGCGACGGTCCCGGTAGTGGGCGGTGTTGGTGACCCGCCCGGTGAAGACCGCGGTGTCGCCGTACACGCGGATCCTGGGCGGGCTTACGAGATCCATCGCGGAGTGGGTCAGATCTCCGGACCCGACGTAGGAGAGGAACTGCTCCTTGGAGGAGACTCCCGTGTCGGAGACCATCACCCAGTCGTCGGCCATGAACCGGGCGATCCGCGCGGAGTCGTCCGACACGATCGCGGCCGCCCAGTCCGCCGCGACAGCCGTGAGACGGGCGTGGTCCGACTCGTCGTCGCGGCCCTGCCTCTCCGGGTGGACACCAGCGTCGTCAGTCATCGCCCGACCGTATACCGGCAGGCGAGTCCCCGGAGCTCGTCACCACTTACGCAAAGTGTTCATGCGATCTCGTTGTGTGAGTGCGGGACTTGGGCGGGCCGCCGTCCGGGGCGCTGCCGCTCGAACGGCCGTCTGAAGTTGGTGCTGCCGTCGTTCACGCGGACCGTGGCAGCAGGGGGTCCGGCCCGACGGTGCGAGGTCTCACCATGCACGAAGCCCTGGTTCAGCGGACCGCCCCGATATCCGCGTTCCGCTCAGCGACATGGGGCCCGCGGCCTCTTCCATGGCTGGCGGGCCTCAGCGCGTCGTTCGTCCTCGTACAGCTGCTCCTGGTGGTGCCCGGATCCGGCATGGGCTGGGACGAGACGGTCTACTTCAGCCAGGTCAGCGGGGAGTTGCCGGCGGCGTTCTTCAGCGCTCCCCGCGCCCGCGGAATCTCGTTCCTGGCGGCGCCGGCAGCGGCGCTCACCTCCTCGGTCACCGTCGTCCGGGTCTACCTGGCGCTGCTGTCCGGCGCCGGTCTCTTCGCCGCACTCTGGGTCTGGCGGACGCTCCTACCGACTCGCATCCTGTTCACGGCGGGCGCACTGTTCGCGAGCTTGTGGATCACCTTGTTCTACGGCCCCACGGTGATGCCCAACCTCTGGAGCGCCTTCGGGACCCTCGCGGCCGCCGGATGCTTCGTCCGCGCCGCCCGGGACCGTACGGACCGCGCAGCGCTCGCAGGTCTGGCTCTCTCCATCGTGCTCGTGGCGCTCATGCGCCCGCCGGACGCACTGTGGCTCGTGGTCGCACTGACCGCCGTGAGCCTTGCCGTGCGCCGGTGGCGCCGGCCCGCGCTGCTGCTTCTGCTCGGCGCCGCGCTCGCCCTGGGATCAGCGGAGTGGGTGATCGAGTCGTACGTCCGGTACGGCGGCCTGCCGGAGCGGCTGCACCGTGCCAGCGAGATACAGGGCGGCATGGGGTGGCACATGGCGGTGGACGATCAGATCCGCAGCATGGACGGGCGCACGCTGTGCCGTCCATGCGACGTGCCCTGGCGGCACCCGCCCACGGCGCTGTGGCTGCTGGCCCTGCCAGCGCTGACCGTGACCGGCGTGGTCGTCGCGCCCCGGATCCGCCGCGCCGCCGTCGCGGTGGTGCCGGCCGTGGTGGCAGCCGTGATCTCGGTGCCGTATCTGTTCCTGATCGACTACGCCGCTCCGCGCTTCCTGCTTCCCGGTTACGCGCTGCTCGCCCTGCCGGTCGCCGAATGCCTGTGGCGGGCGGCGGCAGACAGGGAGGGCCGGTTCCGCAGAATCCGTACCGGAATCGTCCTCGTCGCGCTCGCCGGTCATGTCGCCGTGCAGACGGCCGTCCTGGCGAACGCCGCGGCGGGCAGCCGGGATTCACGGCGGGACTTCTCGCAGGCGGCAGCTCACCTGCAACGTATGGGCGTACGGCCGCCCTGCGTGCTGTCCGGCGACCAGGCCGTGCAACTCTCCTTCTACACCGGCTGCGCATCCCGTCAGACCGGTGGGCCCGACGCGAGCATCACCCCCGGCGGACTGAGAACCGCCGCACGGCAGAAGCCCGTCGCCGTCATCGCGCCACCGGCCGCGGAAACCCCCACTTTCGCCCGTAGTTGGCAAGAGAGGACGATCTCCGGCACATCCCGTTTCGACGGCTATCAGGTCTACTTGCCGGCCACCGTGCGGTCCTCCCGCTGACGGTCCACGTCCCGTGACGATTGACCACCCGCTGACGATTCACGTCCGGTCACGCAACGCGCGTAGTCCCTGCCGGGCTGCGGCGGGTCGACCGGTGCGATGGACGAACCGCCATCACTCGTCACCAACCCCCTCGCCCACGCGATTCACTTCGGCCTCAGGCTGCGCAGGCTATGGCGTTCGGGGCTCGTTTGCGCTGGACTACGACCCGACCGCCCATGAAATCGACACAGGACCCGGTGTCGAGCCCCCACCTGAAGCAGTCGCCTTGTGACCTCGTGACCCAGTGATCTCGCGACTTGCCCTGTAGAGGCCGTGAACCGCCGGGAGTTGATCGGGGGAGACGAATGGATTGCGTACGACTGCCCGACGCAGAGCTGCTCCGCCTCGTACAGGAGGGGGGAGAGCCCTACTTCCCGGCGCTCCATGAGCTGGAGCAGCGACACTTCCGTGCCGTACGGACCTTCGCGGCAGCCGGCACCGTACGCCCGCCTGCTGCCGACGAACTGGCGTACCAGTCGTGGGAGGCGGCGCTGCGGCAGCATGTGAACGGCAGCGTCAGCGGTGCCGTACGTCCCTGCGCGCTCTCCTCGGTGCTGAGCACGGCCTCCGTCTGGGCGCGAGGGCGCGAACGCTCCGTGCTGAACCGGGAATTGGCCGCGTGGTTCGACACGAACGGCCCGGTGATGCTGGGGAACACCGCGACGGCGGGGTTCCGCCGCCCGTCACTCGTGGCGCGCGCCTTCGCCGGTCTTCCGTGCCGCAGCCAGGCGGCCCTGTGGCACCAGACGGTCGAGCGCGACGACAGCGCGCTGACCGGCCGGCTGATCAGCATGGGCTCCCGTGACGTGTCCGTGTTCACCGGCCATGCACAGGCGGAGCTCTACAACGCGTACGTCCACGTCCTCCGGAACGGGATGGCCCACGAGTGCCGTCTCTTCCACCACCTGGTGCTTGCCTACGCGGACGCGAGATCCCTCGACATCGCCATGGACCTCGCGCCGCACCTGGAGCGGTGCCCCCGCTGCGCCCAGGCGGTCGCCGACCTGGGGCGCCTGCGGCACGACTGCGGCGCACTGCTGGCGCAGGCGCTCCTGCCGTGGGGCGGCCTCGAATACGCAGCCCGCGGCACGAACGAGGGCTTCACCCAGGACTTCATGTCCGGGCCCGCCGTGCCGGGCCCGGACATGCCGAGTGTGCCGGTCACGGACATTCCGGGGGTGCCGGGCTGGGACATGCCCGGCGTGCCGGTCGTCGCGGACATGCCGAGCATGCCGGGGACGGCCGCACCGGTCGGCCTGCCGCCCGCCGGTATGCCGACCGCCGCGCTGCCTGCCGCCGCGCTGCCGGTGGGCGGCCAGACTCCCGAAGGCCTGCCGCCCGGCCACCACTTCGCGGCCGCAGGCCACAGGTCCGGCAGCGCTCCGGCCGGCAGGGGCCGGCACGCGGCCGTCGGCGCGGCGGGCACCCGTGCGCGTACGAAGGGGCGGAGACGCGCCGACCTGGTCGTGAGAGGGTCGGCGGTCGCCGGTGTCTGCGCCGTGGCCGCCGCCTTCGCGTTCGCCGGGGACTTCAACAACGGGGGAGAGCCGCAGAGCAAGGAATCGGCACCGGCACCGGCACCGCCGGCCGGTGCCACACCGTCCTCGAAGAGCCCCACCCCTTCTGGTACCAAGCAGAAGCCCACGGCGTCGGCGTCCCCCACTGCGAGCAAGACCAGGCCCGCTCCGCCGAAGCCCAGCCCGACTCGGCCCTCCAACCCGCCCGTCGGCGCCGGCGCGACGGTGGAGTGGCTCTTCAACGAGGTCGACGGCGACGGCACGACGCCCGACAGCTCGGACAACGGCAAGGAGGGCACCCTCTTCGGCACGTCCCGTCCGAGCCCTGTGAAGGGCGGAGCGCTGGCGTTCGCCGGGGACCAGTTCGTGGGGTCGAAGGGCCCCCTGGTCGACACGAGCAGCAGCTTCTCGGTATCGGCACGGGTCAAGCTGGACCGTACCGACGTCTCGCAGACCGTGGTGAGCCAGGACGCGTCGGAGTCCAGCGGCTTCATGCTCCAGTACGACGCGGACGAGACCCAATGGGAGATGCGCATCCCGGAGGAGGACACCGACGACGAGGATGCGGACGCCGACGAGTCCGTCTTCGTGGTCCGGCCACGGCCGGGCGAGTGGACGCATCTGACGGGTGTCTACGACGACGCCGACGACGAGGTCCGTCTGTACGTCGGCGGCCGCCTCGGTGAGACCGTCGAGCGGGAGGACGACTTCGACTCGGAAGGGAACTTCGCCGTCGGCCGGGGGCTGCTGGACAACGAGTTCTTCCAGGGAGTCGACGGGACCATCGACGACGTACGCGCCTTCGGGCGGGCCGTCTCCTCGGCGGAAGCGCGAGCTCTCGCACGGAAGTCCCGCTGACCTCGGTCCGGACGGCTCTCCCGCCGGGGCAGGCGACGGTCGGCGGTGCCGGTGCTCGGCGGCGCAGCCGCACGTCGCCGCCTCACGGCTGTGCGGGCAGCCTGATCCTGGCCCCTCGCGCACGGGGGAGCGCTGCGGGGGCTTGCCAGGCCCGGCGCCTCACCTACGGGGTCGTCTTGTCGGTGTCGTCCGTGTCGCGGCGTGCGCTCGGGTCGCCGTGGAACTGCGGATCGATCGAGTTCGCCGCGCCGAGGGCGGTGAGGAGCCACTCGTCGTCCTGTGACCGCAGCCGGGCGGCCTCACGATGGGCCAGGGCGGCCTCCAGCTCGTCGAGAGAGGATTCGAGCTGGGAGCTGTCCAATCCGGCTGCTGCGTCACGAACGTTCTGGCGCGCTTCCTCCACGCCTTGGTTCGCGTCCTCGTACAGGGCGTCGGGCTCGGAATTCTTCGGATCAGCCATACTTCCGAGCGTACGGTTCCCGCGCGTCCGTGTGCGCTGCCGGGTTCCCTCAAACTCTGTGAGGACCTTGTGCCTCACCGCGACAGCGCCGACCCAGCGGCCCAGTCGCCCGCCACTCACCCCGTGTGCTCCTGCGGCTACGGCCTGCTGAAACCCCGCGGCGCTGGGCGCGACGAGCGCGGCCCGCCGTGACGTTGCCGGCGCCTCCTGCCCGGTGGAGCGGTGCGGGGGCAGGAGGCGTCCGCCTCACTCCGTGACCCTGTAGGAGGTGCTGAGCGGCACTTCGCGCGAGGAGGAGCCGACGGCGATGCCGTATTCGCCGGGCCGTACCCGGAAGCGGTCGGCGCCCGTGTCCCAGTAGGAGAGCTGCCGCGGGTCGACGTCGATCCGCAGATGCCTGCTCTCGCCGGCCGCCAGGTTCACCTTCCGGTAGCCGGCCAGCTCCCTGGGCGGGCTGGCCGCCCCCGTGTCCGGCTTGCTGACGTACACCTGCGCCGCCTCGGAGCCTGCGCGCTTCCCGGTGTTGGTGACGGTGAACGACAGGCTCACCGGGTCGCCTGGCCCGCCGGAGCTCTTCTCCAGGCGCAGGTCCGAGTAGCTGAAGCCGCTGTAGGACAGGCCGTGCCCGAAGGGGAAGAGGGGCTTCGTGCCCGTCTTGTCGTACCAGCGGTAGCCGACGTGGACCCCCTCCGTGTAGTGCGCCGTTCCGTTCACGCCCGGGTACTGGGCCCTGGTGTTCGCGGGCACCTCGTTCTCGCGGGCGGGGAAGGTCTGAGGGAGCTTGCCCGAGGGATTCACGTCGCCCCACAGCAGGCGCGCGGTGGCGGCGCCCCCGCGTGCGCCCGGGTACCAGGTCTCCAGGACGCTCTTGACCCGGGGCAGCCAGGGCATCAGCACGGGGCCGCCGGTCTGGAGCACCACGGACGTCTCGGGGTTGGCTGCGGCCACCTTCGAGATCAGTTCGTCCTGGTTGCCCGGCAGCGACAGGCCGGCGCGGTCGCCTCCCTCGCCCTCCTCGTCGTGTGCGAATACGAGGGCCACGTCTGCCGACCTCGCCGCCTCGGCCGCGGCCCTCGGGTCGGCCCCGTCGTGGTACGTGACGTGGGCCGAGCCGCCCGCGCGCTTCTTGACCGCGTCGAGCGCCGTGTCCTCCGAGAGCGGGTCGACCTTGCTGCTGCCGCCGCCCTGCGCCGAGTCGGCAGCGGCGGAGCCGATGACGGCGATCCTGCCGGCCGACTCCGTCAGGGGGAGTGCCGCGTCGTCGTTCTTGAGCAGGACGGCGCTCCGTTCGGCGACTCGCTGCGCGGCGGCGTTTCCCGCCGCCTCGTCGATCGGGGACGTTGCGGTGCCGTCCCGCTCGAAGAGGCCGAACCTGAACATGACGGTGAGAACTTCCCGTACGCGCTGGTCGATCGCTTCCTGTGGGACGGCGCCTGCGAGCCGCGCGGTGCGGACGGTGAGGGAGTTGACGTGGACGGGGAGCGGCAGTTCGACGTTGAGGCCTGCTACGAGGTCCGAAGTCCTGTGGGTGGAGGGGTAGTCGGAGACCACGTAACCGTCGAACCCGAAGCGGGAGCGCAGCATCGTGCGCAGGGTGTGCTCGTTGGAGCAGGCGTAGACGGTGTTGACGCGGTTGTACGAGCACATCACGGAGCCCGGCCTGCCCTGACGTATCGCCAGGTCGAAGGGCGTGCCGTAGATCTCGTGCAGCGTTCGCTCGTCGATGTCGGCCGAGACGGTCATGCGGTCCGTCTCCTGGTTGTTGGCCATGAAGTGCTTGACGGTGGCGATGACGCCCTGGGACTGGATGCCGGTGGTGTCGGCGCCCGCGATCGTGCCCGAGAGATACGGATCCTCGCTGTAGTACTCGAAGTTGCGGCCGTTCACGGGAACGCGCTGGATGTTGGTGCCCGGTCCGAAAACCTGCATCTGGCCTCTCGCGCGGGCCTCGCGCGCGAGAGTCCGCCCGTACTGCCGCGCCACCTCGGTGTCGAAGCTGGCGGCCTGTGCGATGGGGGCGGGCAGTTCGGTGGCCTTCTGCCCGTTGCGTACGCCGGCGGGGCCGTCCGTCATCGTCACGCCGGGCACACCGAGGCGCCGGATCGGCGCGATGTAGCCGGTGGTGGGCACGGGGGAGCCGAGGGCGCCGTGCAGCATGCGGACCTTCTCGTCAAGGGTCATGGCCTTCAGCAGCAGTTCGGCACGGTCCTCGGGGCCGAGTGATCGGTCCGTCCACGGACGGTCCCGCTCCGCGCCCGCAGAGGCGGCGGACGCGGTGGTCTCCCCGTAGGAGAGCGGGCCGGGGCCCGGCATTGTCAGCGCGGCACAGAACACCAGCGTCGTCGCGACCCTGACGAAGGGCCGAGGAGCTCCCATCACCTCAGCATGTCCTTTCCGCCGCCCGAGCGGCCTCACAGACGACTGGCACGGACTTGTCCATGTGCCGGGTTATCCCCATGCACCTGTCAAGAAATGCGGGGTGAGTGCCCGAAGCTCAGCGGGACGGCGTGTGCCGCGCCTCCGTGGCGCCGGCGGCCTCACGGGTGACGGTGCCGGGTGCCCGGCGGGTGCCGAGGAGGACAGCCGTGACGATCAGCCCCCGCTGCGCCTCCCACCGTCCGGTCATGCCGCGCAGCCGCTCGCCGTCCAGTACGGGGCCCTCGACCAGAAGCCGCGCGGAGAACGTGCCGGCCACCGCGTCGATGACGATCTCCGCCTGGGAGAAGTCGAGTTCACGCGCGGTGAGCGGATACCAGGCCTTGAAGACGCTCTCCTTGGCGCTGAACAGCAGGCGGTCCCAGCACACTTCGGGATGCGCCGCCGACAGCGCGCCCAGATGTTCGCGCTCCGCGGGCAGGGAGACGACGTCCAGGACGCCTTCCGGCAGCGGCCCGTCGGGCTCCGCGTCGATGCCGAGGCCGGCGGCGTCGGCGGCACGGGCGACCGCTGCCGCGCGGTACCCGTCGCAGTGCGTCATGCTGCCGATGACGCCCTCAGGCCACCGAGGGGCGCCACGGTGTCCGGGTATCAGCGGCACGGGCGGTACACCCAGCTGTGCAAGGGCACCCCTGGCGCAGGCCCGTACGTCGGCGAACTCCCGCTGCCGCTTCGGCACCGCCTTGGCCACGACCGCGGCCTCGTCGGGGAAGAGGCCGCCGTACGCGCTGCCGTCGCCGTTTCCGAACGTCTCCTCGGTGCGCACCTGCCGGGGCAACAGCCGCCCGATCACTGCGCGTTCCCAAGAGGGTGCGCGTCCCGGGAGGAGGACGGTGCCTGCGCGGCGGACCCGTCGTCCGGCGACGGCCGGGGAAGGATCTGGCGCAGGGGCCTGCGCGGCGGACGGTCCCGCCACTCACGCGGGTAACCGACGGAGACCTCCTCGAAGCGCACCCCGTCATGCCAGGTGACCCTGGGAACATCACTGACGGCGAACAGCTTGCCCTTCATCAAGTCGCTTTCCCCCTGCGGCTCAGGAGCCCCGTCGTACGGGCGACGGACACCTGACGGACACCCCCGACGGACAGTACACCGACCGGAAGACAGAGGACCCGGAGGATTCGGTCACCGCTGGCGCCCGGCCGTCGGCGAGGAACACCGGCACCGTCCCTTGACCAGCTCGACCACGGCGCGGGCGGATCACGAGGCCGCCTTCCGTCGTAGGCTGAATCTCCCACGCGGTGGAGGGGAGGCCGGATGGCCGAGACGACGCTGACCGAGACGACCGTGGCCGAGGTGATGGCCGAGCTGGCCGAGCTCGAGGACCCGAAGACACGCGAGGTGAACGAGAAGCACGGTGACGATCACGGTGTGAACCTCGGCAAGCTGCGCGCGCTCGCGAAGCGGCTGAAGACGCAGCAGGAACTCGCGTGCCGGCTCTGGGAGACCGATGACACCGCCGCGAGACTGCTGGCGTTGCTGATCTGCCGCCCGAAGGCGTTCGGGCGCGACGAGTTGGACGTCATGTTGCGCGGGGCGCGCACCCCCAAGGTGCACGACTGGCTCGTGAACTACGTGGTGAAGAAGAACCCGCACTCCCAAGAGCTGCGCCTGGCCTGGTTCGCCGATCCGGATCCCGTGGTCGCGAGTGCCGGCTGGGCACTGACCACCGAACGCGTGGCGAAGAAGCCCGAGGACCTCGACCTCGCGGGACTGCTCGACGTCATCGAGGCGGAGATGAAGGATGCCCCGGACCGCCTGCAGTGGGCGATGAACCACTGCCTGGCTCAGATCGGGATCGAGCACCCCGAGCACCGCACCCGTGCCCTCGGCATCGGTGAGCGCCTGGAGGTGCTCAAGGACTACCCGACGTCGCCGAGCTGCACGTCTCCGTTCGCGCCCACCTGGATCACCGAGATGGTGCGCCGGCAGGGCTGAAGCAATGACCGGCTTCCCGCCCCCGCAGGGTGGTTGACCCCCAGGGCCAACCACCCCGGTGCGGGTTACGCCTGGAGCCACCACGGGCTCGAGTACGCCACGCCCCAGTCGTTGCACGCGTGGCCCGAGGGCCCCGGGGACGGGTTGGCCTGTGCCGGGTCGGAGATGCGCAGGACGATCCAGTTCCCGTCGGCCGCGTTGAGGGGCACGGTGAACGTCGTCAGCTGGTTGGACTGGGTCTCGATGACGTCCACGACGGTCGGCGCGTCCGAACCCGGGCGCAGGACCTGGACGTTGAGGGGCTTGCCCTCCCACTCGGGGCCGCGGTCGAGGTCGACGGTGAACTGGACGTCGCCTGAGGCCAGGCCGAGGGTGCCGCCCATCTGGACGCCGCCCGCCACTGCGTCAAGTCGCAGGCCCGACACGCGCGTTGCGAAGAAACGCCGGGCCTGCATCGCCTCGAAGACGGCCGTACGGGTGTTCTCGGTGACCCACAGCCCGCTGCGGCCCTTGCCCTCGGGGAAGCCCCAGTTGGTGCCGTGCTCGTCGGTGACGCCCGTCAGGCCGGTGCGCCAGCCGGCGTTGAGGCAGGCGACGAGGGGTGAGCGGCCGGTGTCGGACCAGCCGTCGAAGAGATAGTCGTCGCCGCGGTTGAACATCTCCAGGCCGACCATCTTCTCCAACACCCCTGCGGAGAAGCTGAAGTTGTCGAACATCCCGGACTCGCGCCCCGGGTGGTTGAAGCTGGCGACGGCCTCCCGGCCCTGCAGCCAGCTGTAGAGCGAGCCCGGACTGCCGGCGCCGCCGAGGTCGACCCAGTCGTCGGTGAACCAGACGTTGGCGTGGCCCTGCAGCGGGTGGGACCACTCGAAGCCGCGGATGGCGGTGTAGGCCCCGGGGTCGTTGGCGGCGTCGGCGAGCTGGCCCGTCCGGTCCCACTCCTCGGAGCTGAGGCCCTCGACCGACAGCAACGTGGCATGGTCGGTGAGGGCGGCGACGTCCAGCCCCGCGTCACGCAACGAGGCGAAGGCGAGCTCGGGGTCGCCGTCGCCGTCGGACATGGCGGTGTGGTTGTGCATGTCGGCATGGACGAGTGTGGTGCCCTGGGTGAGGCGGGAGGCCCGGGCGGCTCCGGTGCGCTTGACCGGTATGCCGGACGATCTGGCGGTCCGGGTGCTGGCCGCGCTCGCGGTGCCCGGCGCCGAGGCGAGGATGAGGAGGCCGCTGGCGCCGGCGAGCATCGAGCGTCTGCTGGGTGTGTGGGGGTGGTGGTGCTCGTGTGTCGTCATGCGAGGTATTTAGCGCAGAGCGGGTGTACCCGTCAGTACCCCGCGCACGACGGATAGTTGAACGGTTCTCTTCGGAACGCGTCCGGGCCCCCGCGTGCCGCGTCCCAACTGCGGGCAGCGGCCCGGGAGTTGCCCGACGCGAGACAGCAGACCCACCGCTTGAACCGGGCCCTCAGCCCTGCTCCCGTCCAGGCAGCGGGCCTCCGCATCCGAGCCCGGGACTGGGCAAACCGATCAGGACGGCTGCCCCAGTGCGCAGGGTCAGCGCATCAGTCTTTCGTTTCACTAGAGTCGTAGTAGTAGTGTTGTAGTGGTACCTGGGAGATCTTCAGGGCGCCGGCATCGTCGAGAGATCCGCGCCCGGGAAACGAGGACGTGGCATGAGTGATGAGCGAGTCATCGTTGTCGGCGCCGGGCCGACCGGCCTGGCGCTCGCGGCGGAGTTGGCGCTGGGTGGAGTCCGATGCACCGTGCTGGAAAAGCGCAGCGGGGCGCCGAACATCACCCGTGCGTTCGGAGTGAGCGCGCGGACGTTGGAGCATCTGGACGCGCGAGGGCTTGCCGACGAGGTGATCTCGAAGGGCAACAAGGTACCGAAGGCGCAGGTCAACGTAGACGTGTTCATCGACTTCACGCAGCTCGACAGTCGCTACAACTTCATGCTGATCGTGCCTCAGAGCGGAACTGAAGCGGTGCTGGAACGCAGGTGCCGCGAGCTCGGAGTGGAGATCGAGCGGGGGGCCGAGGTGATCGGCATCTCCCAGGACGACGATGGCGCCGATGTCCGGATCGAGGGTCCGGGAGGCGCCAGGACAGAGCGTGCCTCGTACGTGGTGGGCTGCGACGGTGCACACAGCGCGGTTCGGGACCGGCTGGGAGCGCGGTTCATCGGCGATCAGTACGACGTCCACCTGGCCCTCGCGGACGTCCGTCTCGCAAGTCCGCCCCACGAGTTCGTCTTCGGTCGCACGAACGAGGCCGGAATCCAGTTGCTCATCCCATTCGGCGACGGCTACCACCGCTCCATCTCGTTCCGGCACGGAGTGGCATCCACAGATCAGCCGCTCACGCTGGACGAGGTCCGTGAGGCAAGTCGGCAGATCGCGGGAACCGACTACGGCATGACCGAAATGCGGTGGGCCATGCGGTTTCACAGTGAGCGTCGACAAGCGGAGCACTACAGGTTCGGCCGGGTCCTGCTCGCCGGGGATGCCGCCCACGTGCATTCCCCGGCGGGGGCACAGGGCATGAACACCGGGATAGGCGACGCCATGAACCTCGGCTGGAAGCTCGCCGCCACGATGCGGGGAACAGCACCGTCGTGGCTTCTGGACACCTACGAGTCCGAACGCCATCCGGTCGGGGACCAGGTCTTGAAGATCACCGACCGTATGTTCCGGCTTGTCATGGTGAAGTCGAAACTCGCTCAGAGCCTCGCGCGGGTCGCGATGCGGACGGCCTTCGGGATCGAGGCGGTGCAGCGGGTGCCGCGGTCGTTCCTGTCGGGCATCGGCTTCTCGTACGCTCCTCACGGAGACAGGCCGCACAAGCTGGTCGGCAAGCGTGCACCGGAGACAGCGGTGCAAGGTGTTCGGCTGGCCGAGGCTCTCCGCTCCGGCCGGTTCGTGTTGATCGACCGCACCCCCTCCGGTGCCGCCGCCGAAGTCGCAAAGGCCCACTACAGCGATCATGTCGACACCCTCACAGGAGGATCCGAGGAGGCCGGCGGGGTCGCGCACCCGCAGGTGCTCCTGGTCCGTCCGGACGGCTACATCGCGTGGGCGAGGGACGACGCGTCCGGCGGTCTGGCGGACGCCGTGGACGGGGCCCTCGCCGAGTGGTGCGGCACTCGGCCGGTCGCGACATGACGCTCGGCCGCGCAATGGTCTCCGGGGCGGAGGGCCGGACCCGCATCCCGTGGACGAGAGTGCTCCTGCTGGTCGACGGCTCCTTCTTCATGGTTGTCGGTGTGTTCGTCAGCGTCATCGCCAACCAGGGCCACACGGACGGCAGGGGACCGTTCGGCAGGGCGCTCGAGGGGCAGCCGTACGTCGTCGGATTCGTCGAGTCCGGACTCCTCATCGCGGTCATCGGTACGGGTCTGGTCGTCTCCGGTCTCCGTACACCGAGCCGGGTCTGGCACGGATGGGCAGTGCTCGCCCACAGCACACTGGCGGCGGTTGATCTCACCTACATGGGAGCGATGGCGTCCATGCACCTGCCTGCGACGAACCTGGTGGCGCTCGTGCTGGTCCATGCAGTGTGCGTTGCGGCCCATGTCACAGCACTTGCCGGTGGCAGAAGAACAAGGCCCGACCGTTCCGTATGACGGCCTCGGACAGGTTCAGCCGGCCATCTTGCGCCCTTGGCGCGCCGGACGCGCCGGAGTGGCGGTCGGCGGCTCGGTGTCCAGGACCTTGGTGTCCAGGACCTTTCCGAGCATGGCGCGGGTGATTTCGCCGGGGCTCCGCCCTCCGAGGGTCTGCGGCATCACCAGGGACGTGAACAGCACGCCGTTGTAGAAGGCGTTGAGGAGCTCGACATCCTGCCGCGACGGCCCGTTGCCGTCGTCCGCGTGTGCCTCCTCGGTGAGCTTCATCGATTCGTCGGCGATACGGGCGAACTCCCGCCGCAGTCCGGGCCTGCGGGTGCTCTCCAGTGACAGCTCGAACATCGTGAGGTAGCGCCCGGGAAAGCGGCTGAGCGCCTGATCGACGACGGTACTCAAGAGGTCGATCGTGCCTGTGTTTCCCGGCTTCCCTGTGTGCTGTGCCCGTAGTTCCTCGATCAGCGCGAAGTGGAGTTCAACGATCCGCTGAGCGGTCGCTCCGAGCAACGCCTCACGGGAACGGAAGTAGTTGGACGTCGTCCCCCGCGGCACTTCGGCCTCTTCGTCCACCGCGCGATGCGAGAGTCCGTGCAGGCCGTCGCGCTGCACGATCTCGATGGCGGCGTCGGCAATGTCGTTGCGCCGCTGCTGGTTGCTCGGTGGCACGCGACGATCCTCTCCGTTCCCCGATTCACTACCGCGATAGTACTATGGGTGCACCCTGTCAGGCCCGTAGCGAGGACGTGGCGGTGGCGAGGTGAGCCAGAGGGCCGCCCTCCTTTGCTGCGACGCCGACGAGGAGAAATTCACCGTATGACCGGAAAGCCGGCGATCGTTCTCGACGTGGCACACTCGCTCGAAGTGACGTTGTTCGACGAGGCGTTGCTCGACAGGCTGGCCGCGCTGGGCACCCTCACCCGTACCACCCCGGGCGCGGACGCGGCGGCACGGCTGGAGGCCGACATCCTTGTGACCGGCTGGGGTTCCGCCCCGCTGCCGGTGCACGGAGCGGATGCGGGCCGGATCCGGTTCATCGCTCACAGCGCGGGGACCGTACGCCACCTCGTGCCCAAGTCGCTGCTGGGAGAGGGCATCCGCCTCACGCACGCATCCGCCGGCATGGCGCGGTCGGTCGCCGAGACGGCCCTGTATTTCACTCTCGGCCTGTTGCGCTCCCTGCACGGCGTCGACCAGGCGATGCGCCGGCAGCATGATTGGCAGCAGGCGCAGTCGTTCGGCCTGGGCCGTACGGTGGCGGGCACCCGCGTCGGGGTGATCGGCGCCGGCCGGGTCGGCCGCGTCTATATCGAACTGGTCCGTGCGCTCGGCGCCACCGTAGCCGTCTTCGACCCGTACCTCTCGGCCGAGGAAGCCGGGCAACTGGGCGTGGAGGCCGCGCCGTTGGAGTCCGTGCTGCGCACCTGCCCCGTCATCGCGCTGCACGCTCCCGTCACCGACGAGACACGCGGCATGCTCAGCGCCGAACGGCTCGCCATGATTCCGGACGGGGGCATCCTGGTGAACACCGCCCGCTCCGCGCTCCTGGACACCGTGGCACTCACCGGCTTGCTGCGCGAGGGTCGGCTCAGTGCCGCCCTCGACGTCTTCGACGTCGAACCGCTGCCCGGCGACAGTGAGTTGTGGGGCCTGCCGAACGTCGTCCTCACCCCGCACATCGCGGGCGCCACTCATCACTCCCGGCGGCTCCAGGGCACGATCGTGGTCGAGGAGATCGAGCGCTACGTCCGGGGGCTGCCGCTGGTCCACGAGATCCACGCATCGACGTACGACCGTCTGGCCTGAGCGCGCGATCAAGTTCTCGGCTTCTACGAAGGAACCACGCAAAGGAATCCCGGGGCGGGCGATGGGTCGCTGCTGACGGGGGATCAGGCCTGACGTTCATAGGTGGTGACGACGGCGTCGATCAGGCCCGGGAAGCGCGCCTCCAGGTCCTCGGCGCGCAGCGTGGTCCAGCGGCGGTTGCCGTCCTCGCGCTGACGGATCACGCCGGCCTCGCGCAGGATGCGGAAGTGGTGGGTGAGCGTCGACGGAGCGACATCGACCGGGAACGTACCGCAGGCTCGCTCCGGATCCGCTCGCAGTGTCCGCACGATCGTCATCCGGGTCTGGTCGGACAGGGCATGCAGCACGTCGAGCAGGTCGAGTTCGCCGGTGTCGGGGTGCACCAGCGATGCACGGCGACGCTGTGAGCGGGCCATCGGGCATCCCTTCGAGGTTCGACGTTCGTCGTACGACGCTGCTATCATACATGTACGACGTACGTGGTACGTCGTACAACCAAGGAGTCCACGATGCGCGCACTCGTCATGACCGAACCCTCGGCCGGCCCCGACCGCACCGAGGTGCGTGAGGTCGACGCGCCACGGCCCGGTCCGGGGGAGGTGACCATCGACGTCACCTGGGCAGGGATCAATTTCCTCGACATCATGGCCCGCCGCGGCGACGCCGGGTACGTGCGGACATGGCCGCACGTACCGGGGCTGGAGGTCGCCGGTGCAGTGCGCGAGGCCGGCGCCGGCGTGCCGCTGGAACCTGGACGGCGAGTTGCCGCGCTCACCGTCAACGGCGGCCTGGCGGAGGTTGCCCTCGTCCCGGCCGCGCTCGCGGTGCCGGTGCCGGACGGTGTTGCGCTGCCGGTCGCGGCAGCCGCGCCGGGGGCGCTGGCCACCGCCATGCTGCTGCTGACCGAGGCCGGACGCTTCCGGCCCGGGGAGACCGTGCTGGTGCACTCGGCCAGCGGCGGCGTGGGCAGCGCTGTCGCCCGGTTCGTGTCCGCACTTGGTGGCGGGACGCTGATCGGCACTGTCGGCAGCGCCGAGAAGGTGGCAGCGGCCAAGAACCTCGGCTACGACGTCGCCGCAGTCAGAAGCGGTGAACTCGCCGTGGCAGTGCGGGCCGCCGCCCCCGACGGCGTCGACGTCGTCCTGGACCCCTTCGGCACCGCACAACTCGACGCGGACCTGACGGTTCTGGCGCCGGGCGGCCGGATCGTCCTGTTCGGCAACACCGCCGGAGACGCGCCCGGCGAGCTGCCGTCGCTGCGGCATCTCATCGGCGGCAACGTCTCGATCGGAGGCTTCAGCATCAGCCGGCTCGCTGCCGCCGCGCCCGAACGCGCGGCAACAGCGTTGCGGCAGGTGCTCGACATGCTCGCGGACGGCACCGTTGACATGCCCGTCACCAAGATCGGCTCGCTGGAGGAGGTACGTGCCGTACATCAGCTCCTGGCCGAAGGCCACGGCCGGGGCAAGTACGTGGTCAGGCCCTGGCGGGTCTCCTGACCGGGCTCTTGCGCCGCCGGTGAGCGGGAGCTACGTTTCGTGCCAATCAACAGACCCCGTCGAGGATGTGAACGATGGCGAGCCTTCAGCGCTCGCGCCACTCACATCACTGATCACGTGATCTCCCTTGAGAGGCGTCGCACCAGCGCCGCCGGGCGGATGCGCTTCCGCGCGTCCCGGGAGGTCTCGTGTCCATCTACGCCTCCGGCCGGTCTGTTCCCGAGCAGACGGCCGACATGGGGGACACGTCGTTCACGACCAAGGTCGTGTACGGCAACTCGTCCTCGTTGATGATCGCCACGCGTCCGGGCGGGTACCACTCCCGTCCGCACGTCCACGACTGCGAGCAGCTGAACCTGCTGCAGGGCGGCGAACTTTGGGTGTTCGTCGAGGAGGACGCGTTCCATCTGAGTGCCGGTGACTTCCTCCGGGTGCCGGCCGGCCGGATCCACTGGTCGTGGAACAAGTCCCGCGCCGAGTGCACGCTGATCGAGGTGCACAGTCCCGGCCTGCACGCCGATCCGCTGGTCGAGCGCTTCGCGGTCGGCCTGCACCGTGCGGACGAGATACCCGCATTCCTCGGCTCGCCGGCGAACGAGTTCCTTCCGGACGACTCGGCGTTCGACCAGTCGGTCGCCGAGCGGAAGGCGGGGTGACGTCATGTCGGAACTGCTCGGGTCGGCGGGACCGGCGAAGTCCGGCTACCGCTGGGTCGTTCTCGGTGTCCTGTGGCTGACATTGCTCGTGTCGTACTTCGACCGGGTCGCGATCGCCGCCGCCTTGCCGTTCATGTCGAAGGAGCTGCACCTGACTCCGGCGACCGGCGGCCTCGTGACGGGTGCACTGTTCCTGAGCTACACGGCGGTGCTGGTGCCCGCCGGCATCCTGTGCGAACGGTTCGGGCAGCGCCGCCTCATCGCCGCCGCCATCGCCTGGTGGACGGTGTTCAGCGTCCTGACGGGCGTCGTGGCCGGCAGCGTCGCGGCACTCGTCGCCGTGCGCTTCCTGATGGGTGCGGGGGAGGGTGTCCACCCGCCGCCGCTGTGGCGGATGCTGTCGAACTGGTTCGGGAAGGGACGGCGCTCACAGCCGCTGGCGCTCATGCTGACGGCCCTGACGCTGGGCCCTGCGCTCGCTCCGCTCGTCGCGTTTCCCATCGTCTCGTCGCTCGGCTGGCGATGGGTCTTCTACCTGACGGTCGTGCCGGGGGTGCTGACACTGCTGGCAGTGCTGCTGTTGCTGCGCGACACCCCCGAGCGCCGCAACGTCACGCAGCCCCGCTCCGTGTCAGTGGCGCCGGCCACCAAGCGGAACTGGTGGGTGCCGCACATCTGGTTGACGTTCGCCGCGTTCTTCTTCTTCGGTTTCGTGCTCTACGGACTGATGGGCTGGCTGCCGACGTACCTCATCGAGTACCGCGGTCTCGATCTGTCCATGGCCGGGGTGTTCGCCACGTCGCCGTACATCGCCGGCACCATCGGTCTCGTCCTCGGCGCGGTGATCTGCGAACGGCGGTTCAACCATGTCAGGCGGCGGTTCATCTCCGGGACGTACCTGGCGACGGCTGCCTGCATCGCCGGCACCGCACTGGCGCCCTCGGCCAACCTCGCCGGAACGATGCTGACTGCCTCCGGCTTCTTCCTCTACGCCGGACTGGGGCCCTTCTGGTCGGTGCCGATGGACATCGTCAGGCCGCACGAGGTCGGGCTGTGGCTCGGCTTCATCAACATGGGCACGCAACTGTCCGGTTTCCTCGGTCCGATCCTGATCGGCTGGCTGATCGGCATCACCGGCTCGTTCACACCCGGGCTGGTCGCCATGGTCGCATCGCTCATCCTGGCCGCGGTCTGCCTGAGCCTGGCCCGTACGACCGGCCCGGCACCGGCGACCGCCCCGGCGGTGGTGACGACATGAGCCTCACTGCAGTTGTCGACCGGGCGGATGGCCGATGGCAGGCTGACCTCGTGGACCTGGCGGACAGCATGATCGTGGTGGGCTACGCGAAGGTGCCCGCGACGTCGGCGTCGCGAAGTGCCCATGAGTACCTCTCGATCACCCTGCGGATCGAACGCGGCACCGGGACGGTGACGGATGTCGACTCGACCGCCGTCACGGCCCTGGTCCGCAGATGGGTCGCCGAACTGCTGCTCGGCGTCGACTTCGGACAGGACATCTCCGCCGTCACCGCCCGGATCGACAGCGACTACCTCGGTCACGGCGCGGGTGCCATCAAGCAGGCGGTGATCGACGCGTGGCGTCGCTACGCCGCTTACCGGGCCCACCACAGGCCGGAGGACTGACCGGTGTTCTACGAAGTCCGCCGCCTCAACTTTGGCTCAGTCACCATCGACGAATCGATGCGGCTGCGCGGCATCAGTCCCGGGAAGGTCATCGACGTACCGGCCCAAGGCTTCCTGGTGCTCGGTGGTCCGGCTCCAGTGCTGGTCGACGCCGGCTACAGGGATGTGTCCGTGCTCGGTGCCGGAGGCACGGTGGCACCCGGGCAGGGATTCGAGGAGCAGCTGGCCAAACACGGGATCGAGCCGGCGGACCTCGGCTGCGTGATCATGACGCATCTGCACCGTGACCACGCCGGTCACTTGGACAAGGTGCCGATGACCGTTCCCGTGGTGGTCAATCGCAGTGAACTCGGCAGCGCGTGCACCGGGATCCAGGGCCGGGCATACGCGCGGGAGGACGTCCATCACCTGATCGACCGCGTCTATACGCCGGGCGCGATCCGGTTCCTCGACCTTGAGCAGTCCGGACCGCAGGAGGTGCTGCCTGGAATCGTCTGCCGGCTCTCCGGCGGGCACACCCCGGGCTCGATCGGAATCGTGGTGCCGACCGAAGAAGGCGAGGCGTATCTGTGCGGCGACCTGTTCTACGACGTCGAGGGCGCGCTGCGGAACCAGCCGGCCGGCACGTTCACCGCGGGCGTGCAGCCATCTGCGCTGGTTGCTGACGACCCCGCACTCAGCAACAACTTCACCACTTCGGTGCTGCATGAGATCGGCGCAATCAAGCACGCGCTCCGCTACCGCTTCATCGTGCCCGCGCACGACGATCCCGGTGTGATCGAAGGAGGCCGGTACGTCGCCAGAATCACCGGCGACGTCATCCCCGGCACGTGACAGTCCTCCCGCCCGGCGACAGTGTGCGCGACAGCACTCCGGTCTCCGTGGTTCAATCGGGGACGCCGCTGCTACGTTTTCCGTAGCATCGACAGGGGGCGCTGTGACTGGACTGGAGTCAGTGGCGGTTTTCGCAGCGGGAATCGTCGCCGGGACGGTCAACGCCGCTGTCGGTTCGGGAACGCTGATCGCTTTCCCGGTGCTGCTCGCGGTCGGCTACCCGCCGGTCACGGCGAACGTCTCCTGCACTCTTGGCCTGCTTTCCGGGGCCTTCTCCGGCGCGTACGGCTATCGGCGCGAACTTGCGGGCCAGCGGGGCCGGTTGATTCGGCTCGGAACTGCTTCGGTCCTGGGCGGTGTCACGGGCGGAGTTCTGCTCCTGCTGCTTCCCGCGGCGGCTTTCGCGGCTGTCGTCCCGGCATTGATCGTGCTCGCCGGTGCGTTGGTCCTGGTGCAGCCCAAGTTGGCCGCCCGGCTGGCCCGTCGACGGAGGGTCGCGGTGCACGGGGGCGTACTGCTCTGGTTGGGCATCTACGGGGTGGGTGTCTACGGCGGCTACTTCGGGGCGGCGCAAGGCGTGCTGGCGATCGCCTTGATGGGGCTGGCCCTCGACGACGGCCTGCAGCGGCTGAATGCCGCACGAAATGTGCTGTCTCTGCTGGTCAATCTCGTCGCCGCGTCCTTGTTCCTGGCCGTCGTGGACGTGGCGTGGCTGCCGTCGGCCCTGCTTGCCGCCGGATCGCTCCTGGGTGGCGTACTCGGGGCACGGCTGGGCCGTCGGCTGCCGCCGATGGTGCTGCGCGGCTTCCTCGTGCTGGTTGGCCTCGCCGCGATTCCTCTGCTGGTGCTGGATTGATCAGATTGCTCCAGGTCCGTCCAGTGGCCGCTTGCGTTGGGAGAAGCGCAACGGCACGGGCCGGTAAGGTCCCGGCCGGCAGCATGCTCAGATCGAGGGCGGGGGTCAGTGCGCCCATCGAGATCACTGCGTTCGCACAGCCGCTCCGGCGCGGTACGGCCGGCGGCGTAAGGAGAGAGAGGGAGCCTGTGCCGGTCATCGATGCATGGATGCAGCACCCCACACTGCGCCACTCCAACCACGAGATGTTCGAGTCGTTGCGTCGGTGGACGGGAATGGAGTTGCTGGAGGAGCCGTTGCCGGTCCAGGCCACGGTGGCCGCGATGTCCGCGGCGGATGTCGAGATCGGACTGTCCGCGGCCTGGTACGGCCCGCAGGGGCCGCTGATCAGCAACGACGAGGTGGCCGAGTTCGTCGCCCAGTCGGGCGGACGGCTGCGCGGTGTAGCCGGCGCGGATCTGGCCCGGCCGGTCAAGGCCGTACGAGAACTGCGCCGTGCGGTGGAGGAACTCGGATTCGTGGCCTGCGGGTCGTGCCCTGGCTGTGGCAGCTCCCACCCACCGACCGGCTGTACTACCCCCTGTACTCCGCCTGCGTCGAACTCGGCATTCCCTTCTGCACGCAGGTCGGTCACACCGGTCCGCTGCGCCCGTCCGAGACCGGCCGCCCCATCCCGTACATCGACCAGGTTGCGCTCGACTTCCCCGAGTTGACCATCGTGTGCGGACACATCGGCTACCCGTGGACCACGGAGATGATCGCGGTGGCCGACAAGCACGCCAACGTCTGCATCGACACCAGCGCCTACACCGTCCGCCGCTACCCGCGTGAGCTGGTGGACTACCTGCGCGGCCGAGGCCGTACGAAGGTGCTGTTCGGCACGAACTACCCCATGATCACCCCTGGCCGGGCACTGGAACACCTCGATGACCTGGGGCTGGACGAGGAGGCCGCCGAGCTGTTCCTGTCCGGCAACGCACGACGGATCTTCAGCCTCTGACAGTGATGATGTCCGTCTGGTGCCGCCGCTGCCTGATCACGCATCACCCGAACCACGCTCTTGTCCAGTGTCTAGTGCCTCTGCCCGGCTGCGGGGGCGAGGGGTCCGTCCAGGGCTGCCCATTGCAGGAGCAGGATGGTCTTGCCGTCGGCGATGCGGCCGTCGCGGGTCATGGCGAGGGCTTCAGCGAAGGGCAGTTCGAGGACTTCGATGTCCTCGCCGTCTTCCTCGAGGCCGCCGCCGGTTCCGGTCCGGTCGGCCGGCGTGTAGGGGGCGGCGAAGAAGTGGAGGCGTTCGGTGACGGAGCCGGGGCTCATGTAGGCGTCGAGGACGTGCGTGAGCGGGCCGAGGGTGACGCCGAGTTCTTCGGCGCTCTCGCGCCGGACGGCGGTGAGCGGGTCGTCGGCGTCGAGCAGTCCCGCGGCCGCTTCGACGAGCATGCCGTCGGGGTGGCCGTTGACGTAGGCCGGGTAGCGGAACTGGCGGGTGAGCAGGACGCGACCGCGGTCGGTGTCGTAGGGCAGGACGACGGCGCCGTTGCCGCGGTCGTAGGTCTCGCGCGCTTGGGTTTCCCAGCGTCCGTCGCGGCGGCGGTAGTCGAAGGTGGTGCGGCGCAGGACGTGCCAGCCCTGGGAGGTGAGCTCGACGTCGCGGATCACGACGTCGGGGTTGCGGTCCAGGTCGCGTCCGGCCTGGTCGAGGCCAGTGCGCCCGCGGTGGTCGGGGGCGCCGATGCCGGGGCGGAGTGTCACGCGGTCTCCTGCGGGGTGCGGCGGGGGATCTCGGCCACGTCGTGATAGACGGGCAGGCCGCGGCGGTGGGCGGTGGCCACGTCCTGGTCGGCGCCGGTGGAGTCGCCGGGGAGGCGCAGCACGGCGTCGCAGTGCGCGAGCAGGCGGTCGGCGGTCGGGTAGAGCACCTGGTCAGCGAGGGGGTCGGTGGGTCCCGCACCGACGGAGTGCAGTACGGGCAGGGCGATCCATTCCCCGATCACGGGGAGGTGGCCAGCGGTGAAGACGGGCCAGGCGGCGGCTTCGAGGCGGGCGAGGTTGGCGGCCACGGCCTCCGGGTCGCCGTTGGTACCGGAGCGGTAGGGCCCGGCGATAAGGATGAGCATGGGCTTGTCGGTCATGGGGCGCTACGATACACGCAGAAACATGCAAGAACAGGAGAGAGTGTGCATGCTGGCTGCTGAACGACGCGACCACCTGCTTGATCTGCTCGCCCGTGAGCGCAAGATCGTTGCCAAGGAGGTCTCCGCCGAACTGGGGATCTCCGAGGACAGCGTGCGGCGCGACCTGCGCGATCTCGCCGCCGAGGGACTGTGCCAGCGGGTCTACGGCGGCGCGCTGCCCGTCTCGCCGGCGGTGGCCGGCTACGGCGCCCGGCTGACCGTGGCCCCGGAAGGTAAGCAGAAGGTCGCCGGGCTGGCCGCCGGACTGGTGCGGCCGGGCGGCGCGCTGATCCTCGACGGCGGCACCACTGCCCTCGCCGTCGCCCACTCACTCCCGCTGGACCTGGCCTGCACCGTGATCACCCACAGCCCGACCATTGCCGCCGCCCTGCTCGACCATCCCCAGGCGGAGCTCTTTCTGCTCGGTGGCCGCATCTTCAAGCACTCGGCGGTCGCCTGCGGGGCGACCGCGGTCGAGGCCGCGCAGAACGTCTCCGCCGACCTCTGCATGCTCGGCGTCACCGGCGTGCATCCCGAGGCGGGACTGACCACTGGCGACGCCGAGGAGGCCGCGATGAAGCGCGCCCTGGCCGCACGCGCGGCGGACACCTACATCCTCGCCTCCTCCGAGAAGATCGGCACAGCTTCGCGTTACCGGGTCCTGCCCTGGGAAGAGACCAGCGGACTGATCACCGACGCCGACCCCCACGACGCAGTCCTCGAACGGCTCACGGTGCTCGGCGTGGAGATCTTCACAACCGGCTGACAGCAACGGGCCGGCCGCAGGCGTCGACTCGACGAGCAGATGACGGGACGCCGCCGCGGGGCGGCGGCCCCTCACACCCGAAGTGTCGGCGCCTCACACCCCAAGGCTCACGATCTGTAGCCGTTCGTGAGGTTCCTTCCGAGGGTGATGAGTGCTCGCCGCCGGCCTCGGGATCCCCCGCCGAAGCTGCGGCGGCGGCTGGTATCCGTGCGTGCCACGATGCTGGCATGCAGGTCATCGTGGTGGGTGCGGGCCAGGTCGGTCACACCGTGATCAAGTCGCTCGCCGAGGTGCACGAGTGCACGGTGATCGACATCGACGAGGCGCGCCTGGCGGCCCTCTCGCACGCCTACGACGTGCGGATCACACACGGTAGCGGCGCCCGGCGCGAGACGCTTCTCGAAGCCGGTGTGGCCGACGCCGAACTTGTCCTGGCATGCACGTCACGGGACGAGGTCAACCTGGTGATCGCCATGCTCGCCCGCCGGCTGTCGTCGGCGCGGACGGTCGTGCGCGCCACCGACATGGACTACCTGGCGGCCTGGCGTGCGGGCGACCTCGATGTGGACCTCCTCGTCTCGACTGCGTTCGAGACCGCGAGCGCGGTCGCGCGCGTCCTCGATGTGCCGGGCGCCCGGCACGTGGACTACTTCGCCGGCGGCGAGGTGGTCGTGCTCGGGGTCGACGTTCGTGAGGAGAAGCCGCCGGGATTCGCCGGCCGCCTCATGGGTGACGCGGACCGGCCCGCGGCGTCGCGGATGGTCGCCATCGTCCGGGACGGGAGCTGGATCACACCGGCCGCGCATGAGGTGGTGCGGCCCGGTGACTGGGTGATCGTGATGGCGTCACGTCCAGCAGCGCGCACGTGGAGCCGGCTGGTCGCCGGGGCCGAACCCGTCGACGACGTCGCGCTCTTCGGAGCCGGGCGCGTGGGGACGGCGATCGCCCGAGTACTGCTCGACAAGGGGATCTCCGTACGGTTGATCGAGCCGGATGCGGGAAGAGCGCGCGCGGCCGCCGACGCACTCGACGGGGCACGGGTGTTCCACGGGACGGGCCTCGACCCGGCGTTCCTGCGCCGTGAACGAATCGGTGCGGCGAGAGCGGCGGTGTTCGCCAGCGGCGACGACTCGCGCAACCTGCACGCGGCGGTGCTCACGAAAGTCCACGGGGTGGGACTCACGCTGACGGTCCTCGACGACCCCGCTGCAGCCGAGGTCTTCGAGGCCGCCGGCGTCGACGTGACGATCGATCCGGGTGACGAGACCGCCGAGAAGATGGCCCGCTTCACGTTCCACGAGCGCACACACCAGATGGCGATGCTGGAGGACGACCGCTTCGAGGTGCTCGACATCACCGTCCGGCCCGGCAGCCGGTTCGCGCATCGCCCGGTCGACGCGCTTCCCGGGGCCGGCGTGGGCGCGCTCATCCGCGACGGCGACGTGTTCTTCCCCGAAGGGGCGGACGAACTGCGGCCCGGGGACCGCGCAATCGTCCTCACCGAGCCCGAATGCGTATCCGCGATCGAGCGCGACCTGTGACGCTGTCGCGCTCGTCGCCGCGTCCGCACCGGTGGCCGCCGCGTCCGCACCGGTGGCGCCCGCGCAGACGAATGGGTGTCGACGTACGGACGGCGCTGGGCGTCGTCGGCACTCTGCTCGCGTGGTTCGCGGTCGCGTTCGCCGCCCCGGCAGTCGTCGCACTCGCGGCTGGCGAGCCCCCATGGCCCTTCCTCATCACGGGAGTTGCCGTGGCTGCGACGGGCCTGGCGCTCAAGCGTCTGACGGGCAAACGGCCACCGCTGGGCGTACGGGAGGGATTTCTCGTCGTCGTCGCCGTCTGGCTGCTCGTGCCCGCGTTCGGCGCGCTGCCGTTCGTGCTCGGCCACGTCCCGCAGCTCGATCACCCGGTCGATGCCTACTTCGAGGCGATGTCGGGGTTCACCGCTACCGGCGCGACTGTCCTGACCGACGTGAGCGCGCTCGGACTCGACATGCTGTTCTGGCGCCAGCTCACCCAGGTGCTGGGCGGTCTGGGAATCATCGTGCTCGCGCTCGCGGTGCTGCCGCGGCTGCGCATCGGCGGCCGCGAACTCCTGCGCTCCGAGCTGCCGGGAGGTCCGATCGAGGTCGAGTCGCTCGGCGCGACCATTCGCGCCACCGCCCGGCGGCTCTGGAAGGTCTACCTCGCGGTGACGGTGATCGGCATCCTGGTCCTGGCCGCCCTGGGCTGGAGCGGACTGGACCGGCGGATGGATCTCTTCGGCGCGTTCTCCTACGGCACGTCCGCCGTGGCCCTCGGTGGATTCACCCCGGAGTCCGGCTCGGCTCAGGGCCTCGCCCCCGTGACGCAGTGGGTGCTGTGCGGGCTGATGGCGGTGGCCGGAGTGAACCTGCTGCGGTTGTACCGCCTCGCTGCGCTGCGCCAGATCCGGGCCGTGGCTCGCGACGAGGAGCTGCGCCTGTATCTCGGACTGCTCGCCGTGGGCACGTCCGTCCTGGCTGTCGAACTGTTCGCCGACGGAACGGTGGACGGGTTCGGCGGCGTCCGGCACGCGGCCTTCCAGACGGTCTCGGTGATGACCACCACCGGCTTCGCGACGCTGGACTGGTCGAGCTGGGGAACGCTCGCGACGCTCACCCTGCTGGCGCTGATGTTCGTCGGGGCCTGCGCCGGGTCGGCGAGTGGCTCGATCAAGGTCGTTCGCCATCTCATCCTCTTTCGCTTTGCCCGCCACGACCTGGAACAAGCCGTTCACCCCGACGCTGTCATCCCGGTGCGGGTGAGCGGCCGGGTGGTCGAGAACCCCGCGCTCCGCTCGGCGCTCTTGTTCGTCGTCCTCTACGTGCTCGTGCTCGCGCTCGGAACGCTCGGAGTCGCCCTCGACGCCGAAGCGAGCACGACCGGCACCGGTGCTTTCACCGCGCTCGGCGCCGCCGCGGCCTGCCTCGGCAACGTCGGTCCGGCTTTCGGCGAGGTCGGCCCGTTCGGTTCCTACGCGCCGCTCGGGGAGCTGTCGAAGGTGATCCTCACGGCCCTCATGTTCCTCGGCCGTATCGAGATCGTTCCGCTGGCGGTGCTGCTCCGCCGAAGCTACTGGCGAGCGTAGGAGACAAGGGCGGCCCCGTCCGGGCACAGGGCGAATCCCGGACGACGGCGCCGTCGGCGAGTTGAAGGCTGAAGCCCGGGCCTCGTGCGCCCCACGGTGCCGCGCCCTCTGTGTTGAAAGGCATCGATAAGACCGTGGGCACCATCGATTTTTTCCTCTGGTTGGGGCCGAGATGGCCACCTACGCTGCTGCGCACTCCCGGCTACCGGGATCCCCCTGAGGTAGGAGCACCGATGGCAACCACGCTTGCGGATGACCGGACCACGCAAAAAGGTCTACGACGCAGTGTCATCGCTGGGTCGATCGGCGTCCTCGTCCACTGGTTCGACTGGGCGGTCTACGCCTACATGGCCACGACGATGGCCGACATCTTCTTCCCCAACCAGGACGGCACGGCCAGTCTCCTCTCGGTTTTCGCCGTCTTCGCCATCGCGTTCTTCGTGCGCCCCCTCGGGTCGGTCATCTTCGGTCACCTGGGTGACCGCTTCGGCCGTAAGAAGACCCTCTCCCTGGTCATCATTTCCATGGCCGCCGGAACTCTGCTGCTCGGTCTGATTCCGAGCTACGAAACAATCGGTTTGATGGCGCCGGTGCTCCTCGTCGTCGCCCGGATCATCCAAGGGCTCGCCGCGGGTGGTGAGTTCGGTTCCGCCGCCGCCTTCCTCGCGGAGTACTCCCCGGCGAAGCGCCGCGGTCTGGGGACCTCCTCCATCGAGGTCGGCTCCGTCCTCGGCTTCCTGCTCGCGTCCTTCGTCGTGTGGGCGCTCCACACGACGATGAGCGAAGAGGCGATCCTCGCCGACGGCTGGCGCATCCCCTTCCTTGTGACGGTTCCACTGGCCCTCGTCGGCCTGTACATCCGCCTCAAGGTCGAGGACACCCCGGAGTACCGCGCGCTGGAGGAGCTCGACACCGTCCCGGCGTCGCCCGTCACCGAGGTCTTCAAGAGCAACCGCAAGCAGTTCTTCCAGACCATCGGTATCGAGACCTTCATGAACTGCACGTTCTACGTGGTGCTCGTCTACCTCCTCACGTATCAAGAGGAGATCGTGGGCCTGCACCCCGATCAAGCGGCCCTGCTGTCGACCGTCGCGTCGCTGGTGGCCATCGCCCTCATCCCTCTTTCTGGCATCGCCTCCGACCGTGTCGGGCGCAAGCCGGTCCTCCTGAGCGCCGCCGGGCTGCTCATAGCGGGTGCCGTACCGCTGTTCCTCCTCATGCGACAGGGCTCCGAGTCCGCCGCCTTCGTGGCGACCGCCGGCCTCGCCGCCATCCTGGCGATCATCCTCGGCACGCACTCCGCGACCGTCGCCGAACTCTTCCCCACCCGCACCCGGCAGAGTGGCCTGTCCATGGCGTACGCCATTGCCGGTGCCTTCTTCGCCGGCACCCTGCCGTACCTCAACACGTGGCTCATCTCGGTGACGGACGACCAGATGGTCCCGGCCTACACCCTCATCGTCGTGGGCATCGTGGGTCTGCTGACCGTCCTGACGATCCCGGAGACCAAGGGCACCGACCTGCTTCACGAGTCGGACAAACCATCGGAAGTACGGCTTTCTGCGCCCGTAGACTGAGCAGCACCGCCAAGAGGGCCGCCTGGCGCCCCTCTTGGCGGTGCACCGTGACGGACGGGAGTGCCGATGCTCAGCGTGACCCTGCGACAGCTCGACTACCTGGTCGCAGTCGCCGAACATGGAACGGTCACTGCCGCGGCGCAAGCGCTCCATCTCTCGCAGTCGACGGTCTCGACGGCGATCGCCGACCTCGAGCACATCCTCAAGATCAGCCTCTTCGTGCGGCACTCCCGCGGACTCTCGCTCACCCGTGACGGCGAGATGGTCCTCGCCGAGGCCAGGCGCCTGCTGCGGGACGTCGCGAACCTCGAACGCCGTGCGGCAGGCCTGAGCGGGGAACTGGCGGGGGAGCTCCACATCGGCTGCTATTCGACGATCGCGCCGCTGCTTCTTCCCGCCGTCGTCACCGAGTTCATGCTCCACTATCCGGCCGTGGACGTGAACTTCTCGGAAGGGTCGCAGCACGCGCTCCTGGAACAGATGGACCAGGGCAAGAGCGACGTGGCCGTCATGTACGCGTACCGGTTCCGGAACCATCTGACGGACCTCGGCCACACCGCCACCAAGCTGACGGCCGTGCCGCCCTACGTCCTGCTGCATCCGGAGCACCGCCTCGCCCAGGCGGACTCCGTCGCGTTGCGTGATCTGGCGGAGGAGCCCTACATCCTCTTCGACCTCGAGCCTGGTGGGCAGTACTTCCTGTCCGTTTTCGACGCGGAGGGCGTGAACCCCAACATCCGCTTCCGCACGCCCAATTCCGAGCTCGTTCGCTGTCTGGTCGCCCGGGGTGCGGGCTATTCGCTGCTGAGCCAACGGCCGAAGACGACCGTCAGCTACGAGGGCCTGCCGTACGTGACCAAGGAACTCACGAACAGACACGAGGGACTTGACGTCGTCGCGGTCACGCCGGGCGACCGCATGCGCAGCAAGCGGGTCGTGACTTTCATCGAGATGGCCGTGGGTCTACTCCGGCCCGAGGTATTGAGGTAACCGAAGGGACCTACGGAAATCCGTTCTGGCTGACGAGGCTTCATTCTCCGTACGGTGATGAACGAATTCCCCGGGCAACGTCGTCGCCACGGAGGGAGCCATGTGCTGCGCACTGAGTAAGAGCTCTTCGGGTTCCTCAGTGCCGGGACGCCCGTATCGCCGACAGGCCCGGACGGGAGGCATCCCTCATGCCACCTCGCCTCTGAAGTCGCCGGTGGAAACACGAAGTGAGTCCTTCCCGGACGAGTCCGGCTCGCGCGGGCAACAGATGAAGTGAGTGGAGGTACGGATGTCGAGCACAGCGACGGAAGTTCTCGTCGTGGGTGGAGGCCAGGCCGGGATCGCCATGAGCGAGCACCTCGGCAACCGCGGTGTCCCGCACATCGTCCTGGAGCGGGACCGCGTCGCCGAGCGGTGGCGGACGTCCCGTTGGGACTCCCTCGTGGCCAACGGCCCAGCGTGGCACGACCGCTTCCCGAACCTGGAATTCCGCTGCGACCCCGACGCCTTCCCCACGAAGGACGAGGTGGCGGCCTATCTGGCGGAGTACGCGGAGAAGATCGACGCTCCGATACGCAGCGGGGTCGAGGTGACGTCCGTGACCAAGAACATGGGCGAGCCCGGATTCCACGTGGCGACGTCGGAGGGCACCATCGACGCCCGTTACGTGGTGGCCGCGACGGGTCCCTTCCAGAAGCCCGTGATTCCGGCCGTCGTACCCGACGCGGCGCCCGTCCACCAGATCCACTCCGACGCCTACAACAACCCGCGGCAGCTGCCGGAAGGGGCCGTCCTCGTGATCGGGGCCGGGTCCTCCGGAGTGCAGATCGCCGACGAACTCCGCCGGGCGGGGCGCGAGGTCTACCTCGCCGTCAGCCCGCACGACCGGCCCCCGCGCCGCTACCGCGGCCGTGACTTCGTCTGGTGGCTCGGTGTACTCAACAAGTGGGAGGCGGCGACCCCGCCTCAGGGCGCCGAGCACGTCACCATCGCGGTCAGCGGAGCGCAGGGCGGCCACACCGTCGACTTCCGCGACCTCGCCGAGGACGGCATCAGGCTCGTCGGGACTGCCGAATCCTACGAGGACGGGAAGATCCGGTTCGCTACGGACCTCAAGCAGAACATCGCTCAGGGCGACGCCAACTACCTGTCCCTGCTCCAGGAAGCCGACGCCTACATCGAGCGCAACGGCCTCGACCTGCCCGAGGAGCCGGAGGCCCACCACCTCCGGCCTGACCCGGAGTGCGTGACGAACCCCCTGCCCGAACTCCACCTCGCCGGGGCGGGCGTCGCCTCGATCGTCTGGGCCACCGGCTTCACACAGGACTACAGCTGGCTGAAGGTCGACGCGTTCGACGAGAGGGGACGGCCGCAGCACCGGCGTGGGATCTCGTCCGAGCCTGGCGTCTTCTTCCTCGGCCTGCCGTGGCAGTCACGGCGCGGATCAAGCTTCATCTGGGGCGTCTGGCACGACGCCGGGTTCCTCGCCGACCACATCCTGATCCGCCGCTCCTACCGCGCCTACAACTCCGCGGAGGCGCCGGCGACCGCTTAGCCGAGCCGGAGCCGGAGCCGCCCAGCGTCGCCTCCGGGCGAGCCCTTGTCCACCCGCCGCCACCCACCTGTCCGCTGACTTCAATTCCGAGATGTCGAACGGCCGTTCGCGGTGCCCCGCAGATCGGCCCGGCAGCCCCTCGAAGATTCGGGGAACGCTCATGAAGCACACCAGAATCCGTACGTTCAACACCAAGGACACCTACCCCGAGCAGAACCTCGACAACGACCTGTGCCAGGCCGTCGTCGCCGGCGGCGTCGTATATCTGCGGGGCCAGATCGGTCAGGACCTCGAAACCCGCGAGAGCGTGGGCATCGGCGACGTCGAGGCCCAGGCGGAGAAGGCGATGTCGAACATCGCCATGCTGCTGGAAGAGGCCGGCGGCGAGCTCGAGGACATCGTCAAGGTCGTCGTGTATCTCACTGACATCCGCTACCGCGAGACGGTGTACCGCGTGATGGGGCGCTGGCTGAAGGGCGTCTACCCGGTGTCGACCGGCATCGTCGTCCAGGCGCTCGCCCGCCCCGAGTGGCTCGTGGAGATCGATGCCACGGCCGTTCCCGGGGAGCGCCCATGACGTTCTCGATCTTGGCCAGGGACGACTCCGGCGCCTTCGGGATGGCGGTCACTTCATCCTCTCCGTGCGTGGCGGCACGATGCCTCCACCTTCGCTGTGGTGTGGGAGCCGTGGCCTCCCAGAACATCACCGACCCCCGGTTCGGTGACTGGCTCCTCGACAGGCTCGCCGACGGGGACTCGGCCGACGAGGCTCTGGCAAGGCTCCGCGAGCACGACGGCACGATGGACTACCGCCAGGTGGCCGTGATCGGGGCCCAGAATGCTCCGGCCGTGCACTCCGGTGGGCGGACCCTCGGTGTCCACCACTCGCGGACATCGGAGCACGCGGTGGCCGCCGGCAACCTGCTGGACGACACCGGTGTCGTCGACGCCGTCCTGAAGGGGTTCGAGTCCGCCACCGGCGAGTTCGAGCAGCAGCTGCTCACAGCACTGACGGCCGGTCTGGCGGCCGGCGGCGAAGCCGGTGACCTCCACTCGGCCGGCCTCGCGGTCGTCCGCGACGCCGGGTGGCGCGAGACCGACCTCCGCGTCGACTGGAGCCGGACTCCCATCTCCGATCTGCAGGAGTTGCTCGAGATGTGGCTGCCGCAGCGGCGGGACTACGTGACACGCGGCATCGACCCCAGCACGGCCCCGGCGTACGGGGTGCCCGGCGATGAGTGAGGCGAAGAGGCGCGTCCAGAGCGACGTCGACAGCATCCGCGACGAGCTGATCGCGCTGTCGGAGAGTCTCTACCGCAACCCCGAGACGGCCTGGAAGGAGTTCGGGTCTGCAAGAAGGGTGGCCGAGGTCCTGCGGCGGAACGGCTTCGAAGTCACGGAGAACTTCGTCGATCTGCCGACCGCCTTCCACGCCCGGCTCGGATCAGGCACGAAGCGAATCGGCTACATGGCCGAGTACGACGCCTTGCCGGGCATCGGGCATGCCTGCGGTCACAACCTCATTTCTGCGATGTCCGTGGGTGCGGCGATCGCTCTGGCCCAGCGAGCCGACGAGCTCGGCATCACCGTCGAGGTCTTCGGGACCCCTGCCGAGGAGGGCGGTGGCGGCAAGATCGAGATGCTTGACCGCGGCGCCTTCGAGGGCCTCGACTTCGCGATGATGGCCCACCCGGCCCCGGTGGACGTCGCCCGCGCAGTCCCCTTCGCCGTGTCTCACTCGGCGATCCGCTACACAGGCAAGGCGGCGCACGCGGCGGCGTATCCGACCCATGGAAGGAACGCCGCGGACGCGTTCACGATCGCGCAGGTCGCGATCGGGATGCTGCGTCAGCAACTGCCCCCGAGCGTCCGCGTGCACGGCATCGTCACCTCGGGCGGCGAGGCCCCGAACGCCATCCCGCAGACGACCGCAGGACGTTGGTACGTGCGCGCGACGGACATGGCCGAACTCGCCGAAACCGAGGAGAAGGTGCGCCGCTGCTTCGAGGCCGGTGCACTCGCCACCGGGTGCGACCTGGAGATCGAGCCGGAGTCGCAGCCGTACTCCGACTTTCGCACTCATGAGGCCGCGTTGCGGTCGTACGAGCAGAACGCCGTGGAACTGGGGCGCCAACTCGTCACCGAGGGCCCCGAGATGCAGATGTGCCGCGCGTCGACAGACATGGGCAACGTCTCGCAAGCCGTCCCCGCCATTCACCCCTACGTCGGTCTCGACTGCTTTCCAGTGCTCAACCACCAGAAGGAGTTCGCCGATCACTGCATCGGCGAGGTCGCCGAGCGCACCATCACCGATGGTGCGACAGCACTTGCCTGGACGGCAGTCGACCTGGCAGCGGGCTGAACAGACCTGGGATTCGGCCCTGGCCGGAAAGTGCCCACGCTGCTACTTTGGCTCAGCCATTCGTCCAATTCTTCGGGGGCTCTCACACATTCGGAGCGCCAATGAGCGAAATCAGGCAGGACCCGGCGGCGACCACCGCCGACTCGGCCCCTCACAAGCTGCCGGTCAGGACCCTCGTCGCGGCCAGCATCGGCAACGCCATCGAGTGGTACGACTGGACCATTTATGCGACATTCCTCATCTACTTCGCGACGCAGTTCTTTCCCTCCGACAACCCCGAACTCGCTCTGGTGAACACCACGGCGACATACGCGGTCGCCTTCTTCTTCCGCCCGGTCGGCGGGTGGCTGCTCGGTCGCATGGCCGACGTCCGCGGCCGCAAGACCGCCATGATCGTGACCATCCTGATGATGGCCGGCGGCTCGCTGGCGATAGGACTGCTGCCAACCTACGAGCAGGTCGGCTGGCTGGCTCCGATCCTGCTCCTGCTGGCTCGCGTCTCCCAGGGCATGTCGCTCGGAGGTGAAGTCTCCAACGCCTCCGCGTACCTGGCCGAGATCGCCCCCCGGGGCCGCCGGGGCCGGTACTCGTCCTTCTTCTACATATCGACCGGCACGGCAGTGCTGCTCGCCTCGCTGCTGGGGGCCTTCCTCTCGTCGGTGCTCACCGACGGCCAGCTGCGCGATTACGGATGGCGCATCCCGTTCATCGTGGGCGGCCTCCTCGCGGTCGTGGGTCTGTACTTGCGGCGCACCATCTCGGAGACCGAGCAGTTCGAGCAGAACAAGAACAAGGCCGTACGCACGAAGCGGCCGCTGCTCACCACGATCACGCAGCACCCCAAGGCGGTGGGACAGCTGGTCGGCATCACGCTGCTGAGCACGCTGAACTACTACGTGTTCTTCAGCGCGCTCACGCCGTACGCCGTGGAGTCTCAAGGAGCCGACGACAGCGACGTGTTCATCGCACTCTCGGTCGGAACGGCGCTCTTCGTCGTGCTGCAGTATCCGTGCGGCAAGCTGTCGGACCGGTTCGGACGCAAGCGGCAGCTGCTGTTCTGGTCCGCGGCGCTCGCCTGCCTCATCATCCCGCTGTCCAAGCTGATCACCCCCGGGGCCGGGCTGCCGCAACTGCTGGTGGTCTTCTGCACGGGCCTCGGCCTGTACGCCCTGATGTCATCCATCGCGCCGGCCATCATGAGCGAGCTGTTCCCGACCGAACTGCGCGGCGTGGGCATCGGCGCCTGGTACAACATCACGGTCGCGACTTTCGGGGGGACCGCACCGCTGGTGATCACCTCCCTGTCCAACGCGGGCCACCCCGACCTGTTCTTCGTCTACGTCACCGCCGGCGCGGTCATCGCGTTCCTGACGATCTTGACGCTGCGCGAGACCGCCCACGAGGAGCTCCGGTGACCGCCGTCCTCGGCCTCCTCACCGAACTGGTGCGGCAGCGGACGGTGGCGTCCGGCGAGGGCGTACTGGCAGCGCTGTGCGCCGACCCGTTGCGCGACAACGGCTTCGAGGTGTCCACGCCCGGTTGGGAGGAGGGGCGTGAGCAGCTCGTCGCCCGCACCGGATCGGGCTCCGCACCGCTCACGGTGACCGGGCATCTCGACACGGTGCCCGCCGACCCCGAGCAGTGGACCGCCGACCCGTGGGCCGCAGAACGGGACGGCGACCGCATGGTCGGGCGCGGCACCAGCGACATGAAATCGGGGGTGGCCGCGGCCGTCGTCGCCGCCGTCGACCACGCCGCGCGGGCGCACCACTGCAACGGCCTGCAACTGGTCCTGACCGCGGGGGAGGAGACCGGCTGCACCGGAGCCCGCCGTCTCCGGCGATCGTCGCTCGCGCCGGGCGGTCCGCTGCTCGTGGCCGAGCCGACGGCCAACCGCCTCACTCTCGGTCACAAGGGCGCGCACTGGATGCGGCTGACCGCCACGGGCCGCGCCGCGCACGGGTCGGCTCCCCAGCTCGGGGACAACGCCGTTGTGCGGCTGGCCCGTGCCGCGGGCGCGCTGCACGACCACGATGCCTGGCCCTCCCACGCGACGTTCGGCCCGGTGACTGCCAACGTGGGTCTGCTGCGCGGCGGCGTCCAGCCCAACGTCGTGCCCGACTTCGCGGAGTTGCTCCTCGACGTCCGCACCGTCCCGGGCGTGGACGGCGACGACGTGCGCTCCGTCGTCGCCGAGCTGGGCGGCGACGGCGTCCGGGTCGACGACCACGTGGTGCTGCCCGTCGTCGACACGGACGGGCACGACCCGTTCGTCGCTCTCGTGCGCGAGGCTCTGGTCGCCGCCGGCGAGGACGATGAACCCCAGTCCCCTGCCCGGTACTTCACGGACGCCTCTGTGCTGGCGGGGCTGCTGTCGCCGTCCGAGGACGGCCGCCCGGCGCCCACCGTCGTACTCGGGCCGGGCGAGCCGGACCAGTGTCACGTTGTGGACGAGTGGTGCTCGGCGTCCAAGGTCGAGGCCGCCGTGGAGATCTACCGCGAGCTGTTCGACCGGTGGTGCCGCGACCGGTGACCGCACCGAGGGAGTCAGCTGACGTCGGCGGTATGCCCTTTCCGGGCATGGGAGTGATATCCCGGGCCCGTCTCTATCCGCGCACGGGTGCGTCCGCCCGCTCCAGCCGCTGCGTGCCGGACAGAGTGCGGTAGGAGCGGCGGACCTCGGCAGTGGCATCGCGGTCGGTCTTGTCGGACAGGGCGAAGTAGTCCATCTGGACGCGCTCGGCGTCGATGTCGAGGACTCCGTACCCGTGGGAGTCCACGTCCACCCACCGCACATGGGGGTTGGAGCGTCGGATGGCGGTCTTTGCCGTGACGGAGACTCCGACGGAGGGGTCCCACCGGATGTCGTGGAGGTTCGGGGAGGTGACGGACGTGACGGCGAACTCCGTCGCAACCGGTGCCGCCGCCTGCGAGGAGAAGTCCCCGTTTCCCGGCACGTCGTTGGCCAAAGCCATATGGAGGTCGCCGCTGAGGAACACCGTGTTGGCGATCTGGTTGTCGCGGAGGTGGGTCAGCAGTTCCCGGCGGTCGTCCGCGTAGCCGTCCCAGCGGTCGAGGTTGAGCGCCAAGCTCAGCAGCTTCGCCAGGGACCTGAGCGTATCGGTTGGCACGGCGCTGAAGTCGAGGGGGGCGATCATGACCGAGGTGCCGACCAGCCGCCACTTGGCCGTGGAGCCGGACAGCCTGGCCTTCAGCCAGTCCAGCTGGGCGCGTCCCGTGATGGTGCGGTCAGGGTCGTCGCTGACGTGGTGGCCCAGGATGTGGGGTGGCTGCTTGTCGCGGAAGGAACGCAGGTCGAGCACGTGCAGGTCGGCGAGTTGGCCGAACCGGAGGCAGCGGTATGTGGTGCCTTCGATGGAGGGGCGCACCGGCATCCACTCGAAGTACGCCTGTTTCGAGGCTCGTAAGCGTTTCGCCCAGTCTCCTTCGTCCGTGGACGTGTGGTTCTCGGCGCCTCCGGACCAGGCGTTGTTGGCGAAGTCGTGGTCGTCCCACATGGCGACCACGGGGTGCGCGGCATGCATGGCCTGAAGATCTGGGTCGAGCTTGTAGTGGGCGTGCCGGACGCGGTAGTCGGCGAGGGTGACGGTCTCGTGCTCGGGCCGGACCCTTCGGACGATCTTCTTCTCAAGGGGGTACTCGCCCGTTCCGAACTCGTAGATGTAGTCGCCGAGATGGAGGACCGCGTGCAAGTCGGTACGGGCGGCCAGGTGCCGGTAGGCGGCGAAGTAGCCGCCCTCGTAGTGCGAGCACGAGACCACGCCGAAACGGAGGTTGCCGGCCGTGGCGTCCTGGGCGCAGGCCGTACGCGTGCGGCCTGCGGGCGAGCGGACCGTGCCGACACTGAAGCGGTACCAGTACGTGGTGTCGGGGCGCAGTCCGCGTACGTCGGCCTTGACGGTGTGGTCGGCGGTGGCATCGGTCTGTGCCGTACCCCGGGCGACGACGGTGGCGAACTCCTCGTCCTCGGCGACGTGCCAGGTCACCTCGACGGGGGCTCCCTTACCGGAACCGGGTACTGCCTCTGAGGAGGGGGTGATTCGGGTCCACAGCAGAACGCCCTCGGGCAGCGGGTCACCGGAGGCGACACCGTGCAGGAAGGCGGGTGCTACGCCCGCCTGTGCGCTGAGGAGGCCGTAGCTGAGCGGCAGCAGGACCGCGCATGCCGCGGTGGCCGTAGCAACGGTGCGGCGCCGGAGGTTGCGGGCGGGTCTGTTTTCGGGGGAGGGATCCTGGGGGGTGGTCCGGCTATTGGTCACGGCACATGACGTTACCCGTGGGCAGCCGTGAACTCGGGGTTGTCCGACGGCGATTTGCCAATGCCGAAAGAGCCGGTTCCATGATTTCCCATACGGTCTGCCGGATCTCCTCAATTCACGTGGAAAAAGGTCTCAAGCCTTGGTAACGAATGGCAGGGAGTCGCGAACTCCCTGCCATTCTCAACGCATTGCACACCGGTGGGCCTGCGGCGAGACCCCGGTTGTTCTGGGAGAATCCTCCGGGCGCCGCCTGAACGACGCATGGGGAGTAGCGAATTCCTGATATCCGCCCGTGTCGACGGCGTTTGCGACGGCCGACTCGATCGTCGCGATTCGCATTGTTCGACCGGCAGTCATCGACGTGAGACAACGAGGATGCTGCGATGACGAGCCCGGCTAGCTCCCGTTGTGCCCCCGTTGTTTTTGATCGGTGTCGTAGACACTCAGCTCGCCATGCTCGGAGAAGAGGCCCGGAAGGTCCGTCGGTTGATCGCGAAGCTCGGCGTCGAGGAAGCCGATCGTCACCTCGGTGATGATGCGGTTGCCTTCGGTGCGCCCGAGGGAGCCGACCAGCGACGGCACCGGAGGCATCCACAGTGGCGCGTCGGTGAAGGCCGGATGGGTCATGCCGGGGATGGTGAGCATGTAGGCGGTCGACGTGCTGTGCTCGAGCATCCGCTTCAGAGCGGGGAGATATCTGGGATTTTCCTCCAGCCCGATCTGCTGGGTCAGCGCCAGCACTGGCTGGTCATACGGCCCGGGATCGCCGTCGTACGGAAAGCCGTCGAGGGCGATCACCGCGGAGAAGCGCTCGTCGGCGCGGGCCGCTTGGAAGGCGCCGCCTACGCCGGCCGACATGCCGACGACCGCGGCGCGGCCGGTGTCCAGCCGACCGGCGAGGACGCCCTTCACTTGGCCGCTGTCGAGGCGGCCGAGGTGTGAGAGGGCCGAACTGATGTCGCCGGCCTTCACCGCCGCCAATTCCTCGCCCAATCGGTAGCCTTCGGCGTCGGAGCTGACCCTGTGCTTCGCCCTGCGAACCGTCCGGCCGTCGGCGAACATGACCGCGGCCGTGTCGTAGGGGTGGTCGAGCGCGGCGACCACGTAGCCGTGGCTGGCCAACTCCTCGGCCCAGGCGGTGTTCGTGGTGCGCCCGACGCCCATACCCGGCGTGAACAGCACCACCGGGAACCGCTCCTTGCCGGAGGCGGCCGGCGCGTCGGGCACCGCGTTGGTGCGGGCCACCACAGAGCCGTCCAAGACGAACCGGGGGAACCCGAGATAGTCCGCCTCGGCCTCGGCGGCGACGTTCGCCTCGGCCTCCGAGCGGCCCATGTACAGCGCCCGCTCCACCTCGTCCGGGCCCGCCTCGGCCGGGTACCAGATCTGGGCCTGCAGCGTACGCACGTCGTCGGGATCGGTCGTCCACGTCTCGGGCCGATCGGGATCGGACCACTCGACGACGGTGGTGCCGACCGCGTACTTGCCGGTCGGCGTGGGGAAGTCCGGGACGGGGAAGGCGATCGCCGCCCCCACACCGGCGACGATCGCCAGGACGCCGGCCGCCGAAGCCGGTCCGGCCAGCCACCAGCGGATCCGCCGACCGCCGGGCTTCCCCATCATGGTCCGGGCCGTGAACGGCAGCACTACCACGACTGCCACCACCACCGGGACCGTCTGCCAGCGAAGGCCGACCACCGCGAGCGCCGCCGCCGCCGCCGACGACACCGCCGCGGCGCCGATCGCGACTCGGCGCCGGAATCGCGGCGGCAGCCAGCGGGCCGACACAAGCGCGAGCGCGCCCACGACCAGGGCTGCTTCGATCGGCGTGATGCCGATTGCGCTGATCGTCTCGTTCACGGAAGGGGTGGCGAGGGAGGTCGGGTGAGTAGTCCTGCTCGATGCTGGCATGACGGCTCCAGAGCATGCGGCCTCGCGGGCCGCCCGGGTAGGGGTCTTGTCGAGGGGTCCTGTGGTGGAAGCCCAGCGCCTGGGGCGACCATGGGCAGTGGGGCTTACGGGAAGTGCTGAGAGTGCGCGGCGGTCCGTCCGCCGTCATTCGGGGCGGATGAGCCGGGTCTCGTAGGCGAAGACCACGGCCTGCACCCGGTCGCGCAGCTCCAACTTCGTCAGGATCCGGTTGAGATGGGTCTTGACGGTGGCCTCGGCGAGGTGGAGCGAGGCGGCGATCTCGGCGTTCGACAGGCCGCCCGCCACCTCGACGAGCACTTCGCGCTCGCGTGTCGTGAGCCTCTCCAGCCGGTCGTCCTCCACCGTGCCGCGGTCGGCGGGCAGTTGGTGGGCGAAGTTCTCCAGCAGACGGCGGGTGATGCGCGGGGAGACCACCGCGTCCCCCGCGGCGACGCTGCGGATCGCCGCGAGCAGCTCCTCGGGCAGTGCGTTCTTCAACAGGAAGCCCGATGCCCCGGACTTGAGTCCCGCGAAGGCGTGTTCGTCGAGGTCGAAGGTGGTGAGGATGAGCACCCGGGTGTGCCGGCAGTCCCGGACGACACGGGCCGTCGCCTCGATTCCGTCGATGCCGGGCATGCGTACGTCCATCAGCACGACATCGGGGTTCAACTGCCGTGCCAGGCGTACGGCTTCGGCGCCGTCACCGGCCTCGCCGACCGGTTCCATGTCCGGCTGTGCCTCCAGCACCATGGTGAACGCCATGCGCAGCAGCGGTTCGTCATCGGCGAGCAGGATGCGGATCGTCACGCGGCACCGTCTCCCGCCGTGCCTGGGCGGGGCGCCGTGCCGAGGCCGAGGCGGGCCGACACCCGCCAGCCACCGCCATGCGGGAGAGGGCCCGCCTCCAACGTCGCCCCGTACGCGGCCGCGCGCTCGCGCATGCCCGGGATTCCGTGCCCGGACGGTGAGCCGCAGGCCTGCGCGGGCCGGTCGGTGCCCGCGCCGTCGTCGGACACCTCGACGGCGACTGCCTCGGCGGAGCACCGCACCCGGACTTCGGCGCGAGTGCCCGTCGGAGTGTGCTTGAGAGTGTTGGTCAACGCCTCCTGCACCAGGCGGTAGACGGTCAGTTGCGCGGCGGGGGAGACCGGAGATGGATCACCCGTCTGATCGAGACGGGTCGGCAGTCCAGCGGCCCGCACTTGATCGGCGAGAGCCTCCAACTGTGCGATGCCGGGCATCGGATGGCGCAGCGCATCCGGTTCGTCCGCCCGCAGGACTCCGAGGAACCGCCGCATGTCGGTGAGTGCTTGCCTTCCCGTGCCGGAGATCTGCCGCATGGCGGCGGTCGTTGTATCGGGGGAGCGGAACTGGGCGAAGACCGCGCCGTCGGCGAGCGCGACCATCACGGACAGGTTGTGGCTGACGATGTCGTGCATCTCGCGGGCGATACGGGCCCGTTCGTCCGCGACGGCGAGTTGAGCCCGCTGGTCGCGTTCACGCTCCAGACGTACGGCTCGGTCCTCCACGGACGCGAGGTAGGCACGCCTGGTCCGGACGTTCGTACCGATGACGGCGGTGGCGATGGCCATGGAGGTGAGGCTGATGATGTTGCCGACGACTCCGTCCTCGGGCGCCCAGCTCAGGGAGTTCAGCACGATGCCCACTTCGAGGACAGCACCGGCCAGCAATGTGCGGCGCCGGTCGCGGTACGCGGCCACCGTGTAGAGGGCGATCAACAGCGCGACATCAGCCGAGAGTTGAACGTCGGCGAGCCACTGGACGAACGCCGTGGTGGCCACCGCACCGAACACGGCCAGCGGCGCCCGTCGCCGCCACACCAGGGGCACCAGCAGCCCCGCCTGGAGGGCCAGGAGCCACGGATGGTCGCTCAGGTCGTCGCGGACGACCACGGCGGCCAGGATGAAGAGCACGGCAACCAGCAGCGCGTCCACCGCCGTCGGCGACAGCCGGGCACGCGCCCGCAGCAGCCGAAGGAACCCGGTCAGGGTGCCCCGCGACCGTACGGGCGGTGCTGCGGCCGTCATTACGCGTCCCGCCGTTTCAGCACCACGGCGGCTGCGGCGAGCGCCACGGCCGCGTACAGGCACAGGACCGCGAAGCCGGTCCACGGGGCCAGCGAAGTGGGCCCCGGATGAAGGACGGTGACAGCGCGTCCGGCGTTGTTCGGCAGGTACTTGCCGATGCTGTCGGCCCAGAAGGCCGGGAGAGTCTTGACGATTTCCGGCACGACCAGCAGCAGACCGAAGACGGTGGTCGTGCCGCCCGCCGTATTGCGGATCAGCGCGCCGATGCCGACGCTCAGCAGCCCCAGCATCGTCAGATACAGACCGTTGCCTAGGACGACACGGGCGATACCGGGATCGCCCAGTGAGGTCCCGATGCCCGTGGGTTTCAGCAGGTCCTGGCTGACCAGGAAGGCCGCCAGGGACGCGGCGGTCATCAGGGCCCAGACCACCGCCCCGAACACGGCGGCCTTGGCCCACAGGACCGGAAGACGGCGCGGCACCGCGGAGAGCGTGGCACGGATCATGCCCGTCGAGTACTCGCCCGTGATCACGAGAACACCCAGTACGCCGACCGCGAGTTGGGCAAGGTAGTAGCCGACCAGGCTCAGTGCGGCCGGCTCGTAGGCTGCCCGCTCGGCCGCGGTCAGGTCCGGCCAGCGGCCGGCGGTGACTTCCGCGAAGAGAGGTCCCAGCCCGATCATTGCGATCGTCGCGGCGACCAGTGTGAAGAACGTCGAGCGCACGGTGCGGAGTTTGACCCATTCGGAGACCAGAACCCGGGCCTGGGTGACATGGCCGTGCGCGACCCGGGGGCGGGGGAAGGCATCGGTGCTCGCGCTCATGCCGCACTTCCTTCGGCGCCGGTCCGGCCTGTCGCACCGACCGCGACCGGCCGGGCAGCCGGGTACTCGACGGCATCGCGGGTGAGTTCCATGAACGCCTCCTCCAACGAAGCCTGCCGCGGGGTCAGTTCGGACAGCGCGATCCCGTTGTCGGCGGCGATCCGGCCGATCCGTTCGCCGCTCAGGCCGGTCACCTCCAGCGCCCCGCGCTCGTGCGAGGTGACGACCACCTCCGTACCTGCCAGCAAAGTACGCAGCCGATCCGTCTCATCGGTGCGTACGTGCACCGAAGTGTGCGCCGCGTTCCGCGTGAACTGCTCGACGGAGGTGTCCGCGATCAGCCGTCCGCGCCCGACGACGATGAGGTGCTCGGCGGTCAGCGCCATCTCGCTCATCAGGTGCGAGGAGACCAGCACGGTGCGGCCTTCGGCTGCCAGCCGCTTGAGGAGGTTACGGATCCAGAGGATGCCCTCGGGATCAAGGCCGTTCACCGGCTCGTCGAGGACGAGGGTGGCCGGGTCGCCGAGCAGGGCGCTCGCGATGCCGAGCCGCTGGCCCATGCCCAGCGAGAAGCCGCCGGCTCGCCTGCCGGCCACCTCCCGCAGGCCGACGATGTCGATCACCTCCTCCACCCGGCTACGGGGTATGCCCGTGGTGGCCGCCAGGGAGAGCAGATGATGGAACGCCGAACGGCCGGTGTGGACCGAGCGTGCCTCCAGCATCGCGCCGACCTCATGCAGCGGTGCGCGGTGCGCGGCGTAGTGTTTTCCGTTGACCGCGACGTGACCTGCGGTCGGGGCGTCCAGGCCCAGGATCATCCGCATCGTGGTGGACTTCCCGGCTCCGTTCGGACCGAGGAAGCCGGTGACGGCGCCGGGCCGTACGGTGAAGCTGAGATCAGCGACGGCGGTCTTGTCTCCATACCGTTTGGTGAGCGCGTGAGCTTCGATCATTGAGCTTCCTCGTCGAGGGCGGGAGCTGGATGACTCCCAAGCTAGATTTCGCGGCCGACGAGCGCGTGAGCCCACAGGCTGGACTCCCTGCCGGTGAACTGCATCCACAGGTGGATCCCCGCTACGCCTCGAGGCGCATCCCCGCACCGTGAGATGGCTCGGCCTGGGCCTGCCGATGAGGGCAACGGCTGATTTCCGCCCTTGCGTGATTCTCTGCCACGCGCCGGTGTCAGCCTGACACGCGCCCTGAGGACGTGAGAAAGGGCGCCGGCTACCGGAGAATTCCGTCAAGAATTCCGTCACCCGGCGCCACGACGGCTCCCGCACCGACGAGGGTCCCGTTTGTCAGCCGGGAAGGTAACGAAGAACGAAGACAGTTCCCTCCGCCTGCGAATTCATGCTCAACGGCCTGGCGGCACGGGCCGATCAACGACCGGTGAACGGCAGCCAGGGCCGTGGCTCGTGTCGCCTGCTGCGTCCCGACTATGGAGGTTCGGCGTGAGAGAGGGTAGCGGGGCCGCGGGTCGCGGCTTGGGAGAGTTGTTCCGGACGAAGAGCATCGAGCAGTCGATTCAGGACACGGAGGAGCCGGACCGCAAGCTGTCGAGGTCGTTGTCCGCTCTGGACCTGACGGTCTTCGGTATCGGTGTCGTCATCGGCACCGGCATCTTCGTGCTCACCGGTGCGGTGGCCAAGGACACCGCGGGTCCCGCGGTCGCGATCGCCTTCGCCGTGTCGGGGGCCGTCTGCGCGCTGGCTGCGCTGTGCTACGCCGAGTTCGCCTCGACGGTGCCGGTCGCGGGGTCGGCGTACACCTTCTCCTACGCCTCGTTGGGTGAGTTCCCGGCCTGGATCATCGGCTGGGACCTGATGCTGGAGATGGCGCTGGCCACCGCGGTGGTGTCCGTCGGCTGGTCCGGCTACGTCCGGTCCCTGATGGACACCGCGGGCTGGGACCTGCCCACCGTCCTCCAGGGGTCGGCAGCCGCAGACGGGTTCGGCTTCGATCTGCTGGCCGCCATCCTGGTTCTGGTGCTGACGGTGATCCTGCTGCTCGGTATGAAGCTCTCCGCGCGGGTGACGGCACTCGTGGTCGCGATCAAGGTGACCGTGGTGCTGGTCGTCATCGTCGCCGGTGCCTTCCTCATCGACGCGGCCAACTACAGCCCGTTCATCCCGGAGGAAAAGGGAAACCTCGGAGGCTCCGGCTTCGAGGCCCCGTTGATTCAGCTGATCTTCGGTTACGCGCCGACGAATTTCGGGGTCCAGGGCATTTTCACGGCGGCGTCCGTGGTCTTCTTCGCCTTCATCGGCTTCGACATCGTGGCCACCGCGGCCGAGGAGACCAGGAATCCGCAGCGCGACATGCCGCGCGGAATCCTCGGCTCGCTGCTCATCTGCACCGTGCTCTACGTCGCCGTCGCCATCGTGGTGACCGGCATGCAGCACTACACGCGGCTGACGGTGGATGCGCCGCTCGCCGACGCGTTCAAGGCCACGGGGCAGCCCTGGTTCGCCGGATTCATCAGCTTCGGTGCCGCGATCGGTCTCACGACCGTATGCATGATCCTGCTTCTCGGTCAGACCCGCGTGTTCTTCGCGATGAGCCGCGACGGGCTGCTGCCCCGGTTCTTCTCCAAAGTGCATCCACGCTTCGCCACCCCCTACCGCTCCACGATTCTGCTGGGCCTCGTCGTGGCTCTCCTGGCGGGGTTCACCAGCATCGAGGAGCTTGCCAGCCTGGTGAACATCGGGACTCTCTTCGCCTTCGCCGTCGTCGCGCTGGGCGTCATCATCCTGCGCCGCACCCGCCCCGACCTGCCGCGCTCCTTCCGCACTCCCTGGGTGCCGGCGCTCCCGATCGTCTCGATCGCCGCCTCCACCTGGCTGATGCTCAACCTCTCCGCCGAGACGTGGCTGCGATTCGCAGTGTGGATGGCGGCAGGGGTGACGCTCTACTTCTTCTACGGGCGTACGCGCAGCAGGATGAACACCGACAAGCGACAGTAGCCACCCCGGCCACCCCCACGCCGCCAGCCGCAGCCGGTGGTCTGCCCGGAAACAGAAAGAAGCCCGCTGAGCTGGAGATTCGCTCTCCGGGAATCGTACGAGCTCGTCAGTGACTGCTCCCATGACTGGGTTGGTTCGTCCTAGGGGGTAGCGCTTGAGCGGCTCACGGGTCTCGTCGCGAAAGCGGTACGAGCAAGTCGGATCCGACGTGGCGCTGAGAGGTGCAGGTGGCGCCTTTGCCTTGTTCACGTTGAAACGCCGACGCGTGGAAAGGTGGAGCAGCCTGGCCGCGCCGGGAACAGCGGTCCGGTCGGCACGGTTGCATCGTCCGAGGGGCCGGCGCCGCAGGGGCGGGGAACACGGAGAGCACAGGGTCGTCCTCCCCATCAGGATCCGGTCCCCAGGATCGTGGTGCGCCCGCCGTTCGTTCGGACCAGGATGTTTTTCTGCAGGAGGACGTTTCATGACTGACCGGCCCTTGACGCTGATGGCAGTACACGCCCACCCCGACGACGAGGCCACCGGAACCGGAGGGGTACTTGCGCGGTACGCGGCGGAGGGCATCCGCACGGTTCTCGTGACGTGTACCGACGGCGGTTGCGGTGACGGACCGGGGGGTGTCAAGCCGGGCGATCCCGCGCACGATCCGGCGGCCGTCGCCGTGATGCGCCGGCAAGAACTCAAGGCTAGCTGTGACGTCCTGAAGGTCAGCGATCTGGAGATGCTGGACTATGCCGACTCCGGGATGACGGGCTGGCCGAGCAACGACGCCCCCGGATCCTTCTGGCAGACCCCCGTGGAGGAAGGCGCCGCCCGACTTGCGGAACTCATGCGGCACTACCGACCCGATGTGGTCGTCACCTACGACGAGAACGGCTTCTACGGCCACCCCGACCACATCCAGGCCCACCGCATCACGATGGCGGCGCTGGAGATGACGACCGAGCTGACGCCGAAGGTGTACTGGACGACGGTGCCCCGCTCGATGATGCAGCGGTTCGGGGAAACCATGCGCGAGTTTCACGAGGACCTGCCGGAGCCGGATCCTGCCGAGGCCGCCGCGCTGGCCGAGATCGGCCTCCCCGACGATGAGGTCACCACGTGGGTGGACACCATCGCATTCAGCAGTCAGAAGTTCGATGCGCTGGCCGCGCACGCCAGTCAGGGCGAGAACATCTTCTTCCTCAAGATGGGCAAGGAGAGGTTCGGCGAGTTGATGGGCATGGAGACCTTCGTACGTGTCAAGGACGCCACCGGCGCGGCCGTACCCGAGAACGATCTCTTCGCCGGACTGCGCTGATCCGCCCGTCCGACAGGGGCCCGGGAATCAACTCAGCCGTGCGGGCCTGGCACTGCCGGATCGGAGCGCTCTCGAACCGTCTCTCGGCTGCGCTGGTGGAGAGTTCCGCGGGCGAATACACCGGCTGGGGAGACGTGGGCAGAACAAAAAATCCCGCTGACCCGGAGATATTCTCTCCGTCAGCGGGCCTTTCGATGCTGTCGGGACGGCGGGATTCGAACCCACGCCCCCTTGGACCCCAGCAGATCGCGGCAGGTGTCTGCGCAGCCAGGGATTCCGACGACGCAAGGGGCAAGAGGGCCGTTCGGTTGAACTGGGCTTGTTCGGCAACGCGCAGCGCGTGTGGTCCCCAAGTGGTCCCCATATTCTGCGCGTTGCTCCGAGCGAGGGGACTCAGCCCATTCTTGGAGCGCACACGGGTGTTGGACAGCCCTCGGTGACCGGACGAGGGGTCGGGCACGTAAAGGACGTGCCCGACCCCTCGTCCGCGTCTCTAGCGACTCACTTGTCCTTGCAGTACTCCGCTTCCTTGCCGATGGATCGGTACATGCAGTCGGCGTTCTCGATCAGCTGGAGCACCGCGTCGCGGTTGCGGCTCGTCTCGCGCTCGATGACCTCGTCGGGCGGGTAGAAGCCGCCGCCGCCGACGTCCGTCGGATACATCTCGAAGGTGTAGGCGAAGACCTTCTGGTCACCCCACAGCCAGTCGTCGATCGACCCGTCCGTGACGTAGAGGTCGCTGGACTGCTCGGCGGTGTACTTGTTGCTCTTGCCCATCTTCTTGCCAACGGCCTCGAACGCGTCGTGGTCGTCCTGGGTGAGCCCCTCTGCGGTGTCGTCGGTCGTGTATCCGTACGGCCAGAGCACCAGTTCGCTGTAGGTGTGGAAGTCGATGGCCGCCTTGAGTTGCTGCTTGCCTCCGACCACCCGGGAGCGTGCGAAGTCGGCGACGACCTTCACCTCCGGTGCGGACTCGCCGGACTTGCCTCGATAGGTCTCATCGCCGGGATCGTCTGAGGAGCCGCCGCAGCAGCCGAACTTGAAGTCCCAGTTGCGATTCAGGTCCGTGCCCACTTGATCGGAGCCGGAGTTGGGCTGCCGGTTCTTGCGCCAGCTCTCATAGGAACCGGACTTGATGTCGTACTCGCCGCCGTCCGGATTGAGGTCGGGGACGATCCAGATCTCGCGGCCGTCCACGGCCTTCTTTATCCGGTCGTCCGAGTCGTAGTCCTCGCCGAACTCCCCCATCAGGTAGAGCGCCATCTCGACGGTGAGGTGCTCGCGGGCGTGCTGGTGGTGGGTGAAGAGGACTTCGGGCTCGTCCTCGTCCTTCTTGACGTTGTCACTGATCTTGACGGCGATGATGTCCCGGTCCTCGTGGGACTTGCCGATGACCTTCTTGCTCATGATCTTGGGGTTCTGATCGATGCGCTTGTCGATCGCCTTCATCGCTTCGGCGTAGTTGTGATAGCCGGAGTCGTCGGGCGGGAAGTCGCCGGGCTTGCGGGCCTGTCCGCCTGTACGGGCAGGGGGCCCGCTCAGCTTCTTCAGCTTGTGCCCGAGCTTGCGCAGCTTGCCTGCCTGGGCCGAGTCGGCGCTGACGACCACGGAGTGATCGTGGACTTCGTCCAGCGAGACACCGGTGGCGGCGAGTGCCGTGCGGTCGGCGGTGCTGGAGGGCCCATTGATCTCGTACTGCCTGATGTCCTCGTCCGCGGCCGTGCTGGACGGCCGGTCCGGGGGAGAGGCGGTGGCGTTCGCGGTGGCTATGAGCGCCCCCGTGAGAACCACTGCCAGCAGGGCGATGAGGGCTCTGGTCGGTTTACGGAATATGCGAAGTCGCATTGCAACTCCTGTATCGGGAGTGGGGGGTGCCCCCAAGCGCGCGGATGGCGTCCGCGCGCTTCGGGTCTGGCGATACATGTCGTGCGTAGATCCTGACTCAGAACAAGCTGTCGAGCAGCTTGTTCGGGGAACCGGCCATCGGGTCCTGGGAACATCTCGCTCGTGGCGTTCGCCACGAGAGCGTCGAGTCGCGGACGGTCCGTTATTCCCAGCTTCAGTGTCCGTGGCCGCATCTACGGTTGCAGGAGCTGTGGAGCACCACCGGGCGAGCCCGTAGACCCAGCCGCGTACCGTGGCACCATGTGTGTAGATTCCACGGCCAGTTCTGCTACTTCAGGAACGGACACGCACTGCCCGTACTGCGCTCTGCAATGCGGCATGACGTTACTACCCTTGCCAGACAGCAACGGGGCCCACTCTGCGACGCGGGCCGGTGTGGAGGTCGCGGAGCGCCCCTCGTTCCCTGTGAACCAGGGCGCGCTGTGCGGAAAGGGCCGTACGGCTCCAGCGGTTCTCACCCGGCAGGCGCGCCTCACCCAGCCGCTCGTGCGCCGCCGCTCATCCGACGAGTTGGAGCCCGCCACGTGGGAGGAGGCGCTCGACCTCGTCGCCACAGCCCTGGACCAGACACGTATCACGCACGGTCCAGATGCTGTAAGCGTCTTCGGCGGGGGCGGACTGACGAACGAAAAGGCCTACGCCTTAGGCAAGTTCGCGCGGCTGGTGCTCGGCACCTCCCAGATCGACTACAACGGCCGCTTCTGCATGTCCTCGGCCGCCGCAGCCGGGAACAGGGCCTTCGGCGTCGACAGGGGCCTGCCGTTCCCGCTGTCGGACGTGGCACGTACGGGCTGTCTCATCCTCGTCGGCTCGAACCCGGCGGAGACAATGCCGCCCGCGATGAGGTATCTGAAGGAGCTGCGTGAAGGCGGAGGCACCCTGATCGTCGTCGATCCACGGCGCACCCGAACCGCGAAGCAGGCCACCCTCCACCTCGCCCCGCGACCCGGCACCGATCTGGCGCTGGCGCTGGGCCTCCTCCACCTCGTCATCGCCGAGGGCAGGCTGGACCAGGACTTCATCGACTCGCGGACCGCTGGCTGGACGGAGGCCCACAGCGCCGCCATGGCCCACCGACCGGAATCGGTGGAACACATCACCGGAGTGTCCGAGCCCGAACTGCACCAGGCCGTACGGCTCTTCTGCGACCCGGAGCACGCCATGGTGCTCACGGCACGTGGTCCGGAGCAGCAGTCGAACGGTACCGACGCGGTCAGCGCCTGGATCAACCTGTGCCTGGCGACGGGGCGTGCCGGACGGCCGCTGTCCGGCTACGGCTGCCTGACCGGGCAGGGCAACGGACAGGGCGGACGTGAACACGGCCAGAAGGCAGACCAGTTGCCGGGATACCGAAAACTGGACGACCCCCTTGCCCGTGCTCACGTGGCACGGGTGTGGGGCGTGGACGCGGAGGCTCTGCCGGGTCCAGGACGCAGCGCGTACGAACTACTGGACGCGCTCGGCGGCGACATCCGCACCCTGCTGCTGATGGGCTCGAACCCAGTCGTCTCCGGCCCGCGCGCGGCACATGTCGAAGAGCGGCTGCGCGCGCTCGACTTCCTCGCCGTCTGCGACGTGGTTCTCTCCGAGTCGGCGCAGCATGCGGACGTGGTGCTCCCCGTCGCCCAGTGGGCCGAGGAGACCGGCACGACGACCAATCTGGAAGGCCGTGTGCTGCTGCGCCGCAAGGCGGCCGACCCGCCGGCAGGCGTACGCACGGACCTCGACGTGCTCAACGGGCTTGCGGTACGGCTGGGCTGGGAGCAGAGCTTCCCCACCGACGCGGAAGAGGTCTTCAGCGAGCTGGGTCGCGCCTCGGCGGGCGGCCCCGCCGACTACTCGGGCATCACCTACGCTCGCATCGCGGCCGGAGACGGCGTGTTCTGGCCCTGCCCGGAAGGGGGTGCGGAGCCGGCGGAGACGGGTACGGCGGGTGGTGCCGAGGCCGGGGCGTGCGCAGCCGGAACTCCCCGGCTCTTCCTCGACCGCTTCGCCACACCAGACGGTCGCGCACGCTTCGTCGCGGTGAAGTACCGCCCTACTGCCGAGGAGCCGGATGCCGATTACCCGTTGCGGCTGACGACCGGCCGTGTGCAGGCCCAGTACCAGTCGGGCGCACAGACACGCCGCGTCGACGCCCTCAACAGGGCGGCCCCAGGCCCCTTCGTCGAGCTGCACCCCCGCCTGGCCCTGCAGCTGGGCGCCGAAAGCGGCGACAGGCTCGCGGTCGTCTCACGGCGGGGACGTGCGGTGGCGCCGGCGCGTGTCACGCGAGGCATCCGTCCCGACACCGTCTTCATGCCGTTCCACTGGTACGGCGAGGGCCGCGCGAACACGCTCACCAACCCCGCGCTCGACCCGACGTCACGGATGCCGGAGTTCAAGACCTGCGCGGTACGCGTCGAACTGGCCACGCCCGTATCGCAGGAACGCAACCACAAGCACTGAGTAACGCGATCGGCCACGGCGAGTGACGCGTCGGAACAGTCACGCGGAGGCAGTGCACACGGAATTCCTTCCGGCCCACTGGCAGTACGCGTGGGCGGCTGTGTCTCTCGAAATCGTCGACCCGATACTCCCGTTCTCGTCGTGAACACAGCAACCACGCTTGCTTGAGCAATATGATGTAAGGCGAAAATCGGCCGGCAGGTCAGAAGCGTTTCGCGGTATCGGCGACTTCCTTGAGGAATTTCCGCTCAGTCCCGGTGGGGAGCATGACCACGACGCGATCGACGCCGGCCGCCTCGTAGTCGTTGAGTCGATCGAGGTGGGCGAGGAACACATTGATCTCCATGCGCCCACGGCCGAGTGCGGCGGCGCGCTCCTGCAGCTCGGAGACCCGCGCCCCGAAGTAGCCCATGTCGTCATGGTGGCCGGGCATCCATCCGTCGCCGAAGGCCAGCACCCGGTCCAGCACGGTGGGGCCGTCCCCTCCGACGAACACCTTCGGCCTCGGCTTCTGAAGCGGTTTCGGCCAGGAGTGGATGGGGTCGAACTGCACGAACTCGCCGTGATACTCCGCCTCGTCGTTCGTCCAGATCTGCTGCATCGCCGCCATCCGCTCGGCTGTCAGCCCCATCCGTGTACGGGGATCGGTGCCGTGGTTGCGCATCTCCTCGCGGTTCCACCCCGAGCCGGCACCGACCCCGAGCAGCAGCCGCCCATGCGACAACTGGTCGAGTGTAGCGATTTCCTTTGCCAGCAGGATGGGATCGCGTTGCACGACAAGGCAGATCCCGGTGCCGAGTCGCAGGGTCGAGGTGACCGCGGCCATCGAGGCCAGAGTCAGGAGCTGATCGCGGTTGCGGTAGTAATCGCGGGGCATGTCGTTCGCTGATTGCACGAACTCTTCGCGCTGCCCTAGTTTGACGTTCTTGTCCCCGGCGGCGTACGCGACCCGGCGGGCCACCGGCACGTGGCTATGGTCGGGCAGGAAGACCGACTCGATGCCGAGCCCCTCGGCCTCGCGGGCGATCTCAAGTGGGTCGAGACCCTCATCCGAGTTCATGGAGAACACACCGAACTTCATTGTCCCTTACCTCCTGGTTTCGGACGTCGAGTCCGGCCTGTGTTCAGGTCATGTACGGGAGCACGAAGTGTGTGGCCCAAGTGAACTGTTCGCCGGTCTCTGCTTGTTGCTCGGCGCGCCCTGGACAGCCCCTGACATGGTCCCGGCCGGCAGGCCGTTTCCTCCGCATGTGTCGTTCTGGGACCCTGCGCAGGGCGCGGCATCGCGCGGTTATCGACGTCGCGGCGGATCAGCGGCCGCCGGCTGCGTCGAGGCAACCACCCCCGGGCCCGGGGTGGTTGCTGTGCGATGACCTCCCGGGCCCGGCCAGACCCTCGGCTATGTGGTGGGGTCGAGCTGGCCGACTTGGTAGTCGCCGGCGGGCTGCTGTGAGATGACGTTGATTCGGTTGACGGTGTTCATGAAGGCGATCAGGGACACCAGGGCTGCGAGTTGCTCCTCGTCGTAGTGCTTGGCGGCATTTGCCCAGACCTCATCGGCGACGCCACCGGCCGCGTCGGCGATGCGCGTACCCTGTTCGGCAAGTTCCAGGGCGGCCCGTTCGGCGTCGTTGAACACCATGGCCTCCCGCCAGGCCCCGACCAGGTGGAGGCGCAACTCGGACTCTCCCGCGTGCGCGGCCTCCTTGGTGTGCATGTCGATACAGGTGCCACAGCCGTTGATCTGACTGGTACGGAGGGACACCAGCTCCCGCGTCGTGACCGGCAGCGGCGAGTCCGCGAAGAACACCTTGCTTGCCGCGAAGACGTACTTCAGGAACTTGGCCGAGAACGGGTTCTCGAAGAGGTTGTAACGAGCAGTCATGGATGAACTCCTTTGTTCTATCGTTGTCGGCGATTACGTCCCGACGACCGGTACGACTGGGACGCGACAGGGAAACGCGGGCTCGTCAGGCCTGCCGCGCGAGCGATCAGCCACGGAACGAAGAACGTTCGCTTCCGCCCCCTTGTGCTTCATGTGGATCCGCAGCCGGTTTTCGGTCGTTCGGCTTCGAGCAGAGGGGTGGTTGACCAACTGAGCCGTGCCGTGCCGGACTCGGCAAGCGCGGTGGTCTCCCCTGATGAATCGCCGGCCGGCCGATCATCATGCGACCTTCTCGGCGCTCACGACGGCCTGCACGGGGATGACGTCCGGTGGCAGATCCGCAGGGTCCTGGGTGATCGTCTCGGTGACCGCGAACCCGCATTCTTCCAGCCAGCGCCGGTAAGTCGACACTTTCTGCGGCCCGCCCTGCCCGGTGGCGCAGCCGAGGAAGAAGGTCGGGTAGTAGTCAACGGTGTACGAGTCCTTGAGGTTCTCGGTGTACACGGGCACCAGGATGTGAACCTGTCCGCCGACGTCCAGTGCCTTGTTGACGCCGTGGAGGATCGTGAACACCTCGTCCTTGTCGAACATGTTCAGGAAGTGCTTGATCAGTACGGCGTCGAATCCTCGGGGGATCTCCGTGAAGGCGTCACCGCCGATGAACGAGCAGTGCTCGGCGACACTATGAGTCCGGAAGTTCTCCAGGCACTCCGCCTCTTTCTCGGGGAGGTCGAAGGTGGTCACCCGAAGTCCGGGCGACGCCTTTCGCTTGTACGTGTGGACGGCGCCGAGTCCGGTGTTGCCGGCGAGGTCGAGCACCTGCGCACCGGACGGGATGTCGATGTTCTCGAAGAACCACGGGTCGATGCGGGCGGTGACGACGTCCATCAACGTCGACCAGGACTCGCGCAAATCCCGGTGCTCACCGACGGCGCCGTACAGGTCCCCGTCGAATCCGTAGATCTCCTTGAGGCCGACGACCGTGCCGGTCCGCACACTCTCGGTCAGGTAGAAGAGCTGCCGAAGCGTGGTGACCTTGATCAAGTTCATGAACGCGAGCACTCGCTGGAGGTCGGCTTCGGCGACGCCGCCGAGCGCGGCGAGGGTGTAGCCGCCGGACGCCTCGTCGTGTGCGACGAAGTCCTCCTTGACCAGCAGGTGCAGCAGTTGTTCGACCGCGTCCGGCTTGACACCGGCCGCCTCACCGAGCTGCGCCGCCGTCATCCCTGGGGTCTCCCGTAGCGAATCGATAATGCCCAGCTCGAAACAGGACAACAGGTTCATGAAGCGTGAGGGCCCCACCATGTATTCACGAAGTCGCGCGAGTGTGGCTTCCGGTGTCATGTACTGAACCCCTTAGAGTCGGTTGTCTCCGTCCCCGCGACGCAGCCGCTCGAACCGATCTATCCGGCAATGTCCGTGACCTTCTCCGCAGCCACGATCGCATGTACGGGAATGGCGTCCGCAGGTATGTCAGCAGGGTCCTCGACGATCACGTTCGTGACCTCGAACCCGCACTCCTTGAGCCAGGTGCGGTAGGTCGACAACTTCTGTCCTCCGCCCTGTCCCATGGCACATCCGATGAAAAAGGTCGGGTAGAACTCCACGCTGCTGCGGGTGTCCGTGTCGTCGTTGTTCTCTGGATACAGCGGAATCAGGATGTTGACCTGTCCGCCGACGTCCAGCGACTTGTTCACGCCTCGGAAGATCTTGAACACGTCGGCCTTGTCCCACATGGCCAGGAAGTGCTTGATCAGTACGACGTCGAATCCCCGGGGGATCTCCGTGAAGACGTCACCGCCGATGAACGAGCAGTGCTCTGCCACACCGTGAGCCCGGAAGTTCTCCAGGGCTTCCTCTTCCCTCGCGGGGAGGTCGAAGGTGGTCACCCGAAGTCCGGGCGACGCCTTCTGCTTGTACGTGTGGACGGCGCCGAGTCCGGTGTTGCCGGCGAGGTCGAGCACCTGTGCACCGGACGGGATGTCGATGTTCTCGAAGAACCAGGGATCCACGCGGACGGTTTCCATGTCCATCGCCGGTGCCCAGGAGTCGCGCAGGTCCTTGTGTTCGGCCAGGGCGGCGAACAGCGTGCCGTCGAATCCGTAGAACTCCTTGAGGCCGACGACCGTGCCGGTCCGAACGGTTTCGGTCAGGTAGAAGAGCTGCCGAAGCGTAGTGACCTTGATCAGGTCGAACATGGCGAGCACTCGCTGGAGGTCGGCTTGGGCGACGCCGCCGAGCGCGGCGAGGGTGTAGCCGCCGGACGCCTCGTCGTGTGCGACGAAGTCCTCCTTGACCAGCAGGTGCAGCAGTTGTTCGACCGCGTCCGGCTTGACACCGGCCGCCTCACCGAGCTGCGCCGCCGTCATCCCTGGGGACTCCCGTAGCGAATCGATAATGCCCAGCTCGAAACAGGACAACAGGTTCATGAAGCGTGAGGGCCCCACCATGTATTCACGAAGTCGCGCGAGTGTAGCTTCCGGTGTCATTGCACCGATCCTCTCGATTGGCGATCTGATCTTCATTGCTCTGCCGGCACGCCGAGTGAACGACCTTGCCGGCCGGCGTCGTCAGCTTGACCGATGGCTTGGAGATCCGGCGTCCTTGCGACGCCAGGTGGATTTGCCGGTCGAGACCGAGGCGCCATCGTGCTGACAAGCAATTGCCAGAGCGAATTTCGGTTCCGGGAGTTCGCTACTTGGCCAACCGGTCGAAGGTGGCCGTGACATCTTTCGGATGGTAGTAGGTGCGCCCAATGTGGGTGTAGCGGCGCCATCGGTGCTTGTGGGCGTAGCGGTAGATACTGCCTTTGGGAATGTGCCAGACAGTGGCAATGTCATCGGCCGTCAGACCGGCCGTCAAGGTTTCACGGTTCAAGCCCGCTCTCCTTTCCTGATGCGTATCTGACGGGCAAGCCTTGCCCACCAGGTCACCGGCCACGAATGGCAAGGGGAAAGGGTGCAGACGATCTCTGAGGGAAGGAGATCATCGTGAGCGCGTATGTAGGCGAAGAGCTCACCTGCGCAGTCGCTTTCGGGACAGGAGCCGACCGGTACCCGCCGGACGCTGTTCGGATAGGCGAGATCCCGTGCGTTGCGCGTGAGGTCCCGGATCTCCTCCGCCATGTCTCCTGCCGCGGGATGGCGGGTCAGCCACAGCATGTGCCGGCCCAGAAATCGGGCGAGCGTGGGGATTTCCCGGTTCGGGGGCTGCAGTCGTCGCTCGTCGGAAACGAGACCGGCCCAGGATGCCAGGACTGTACGGATGGACGATCGCACCTCGACGGCTGCGGGGTTCATCGAGTCGCTGGTGGCGCTTTTCTTGTGGGATTTCTTTATGACACGTACTGCGTCCGGGCTGGCGCCCGTGTTGCAATCTGCGTACAGAGCAGGCAGGTTCCGCAGTTCGTGCGTCAAGCGATCATGGCACGGTAAGCATAAGAACGTGCCGTCACATGGCCTACCCGGACCGTCCCTCCCGCTCCGACAGGATCGGGTACGGCAAAATTCTCCTCCCATTCCATTCCCCTTTCCCGTGCTTCCCCGGTCTGTCCACCGAGGATTTGCGCCGTGGTTTTCATGCTTTACGGGACGCAGACGGGATTGTGATCTGACCCTTACGAAACGGCATGATGTGAGTGGGCGAAGGGAGACGTCAAGGGGGGCTGTCGCAGCGCCACGGAGGCCCGCGCGGCGCCGCGGGAGGCCGTCTCTGCAGGCTCGCCGGTCATCGACCTGAAAGACCGTCACATCGTCCCAACGTCTTGTCGGCGGCTTCTTCACTGCCGGTCTTCCACTTGTTCATCGAGCTCGTTCGCGACGGCGTGCGGGGTCTCGGTCCACTGCGAACCCGCCCCGAGAAGCCAGGAACCGGGCCGAGCTGGCGCCAATCCTTCTCGTTGCCACCGGGTCCCCCTTCCACCCATCACGGCGGTGTCAGCCCAGGAGGCCTCCTGGGCTGACACCGCAGGTCAACGTCGTTTGCAGGGAACGTAGTCCGCGCTCCGTACGACACTTCGTCGACCTTGACAGCCGGTCGACGAAGAACCTATACATAAGATCGCAGCCTTGAGTACGCCCTGGAACCGCCCGCTCGGTTCTCGCTTCAGACCGCGACGTGCTCTGTGAGGCGCCGGCATGACGTGCCGGTCCGCCTGGTCGAGCTGCTTCCTCGCCCGATCCCCTCGCCCCACGGGCGGCCGTACAGCCACGGGTTCCCACGGGGCGTTCGCCGGTGAGCGGGCCTGGCATGGACGTCCGCGGCTGACACGGCTGGGCGGGCCGCCGGCCGGTTCCCCCCTTTCGGACGCCGACTCCGTCACGCCGAGGTTGCGTCCCTCTCTCCGCCCGCCGCACCCGCATCGGTGTCATGGCTCCCACGGCTGTGCCCGTGCGGGGGTGCGCTGTGGAACCGGCGGAGGATGCAAGCCAGTTGATCGCAAGTCCCCTCGAGGGGCGGCCGTCCGGTGGCCGGCCGCGAGTCTCTCCAGGTCAAGGTGCCCACGGAGGTACCTGCTTCAGTACGTGCCGCACGGCAGGCAGGCGCGACGGTCAGAGCCTGCTCGTCCTCCCGGCAGCCGACGCCTCGATCGGGCACCACGCCGGCGCCGGTCGATGGCACATGGTGAACGACGGTTCGGGCTTCTTGCCTGCCCCGATTCCCAGACGGACCCAGAAGAAAGCGGAATTCCAGACATGCCCATTCTGTGCAAGCCGTCGGTGAGTGTTCCGGAACATGTCATCACTGTTGAGGAGACTCTAGAGTTCGCCGAGAAAGTACATTCCGGAAAGCCTCAACTTCCTTTGGCGCTCCGGCTGATCAAGAACACGGGAGTGCGGAAGCGGCACATCGTGCAGCCCATCGAGAAGACGCTCCTCCACCCTGGGCTGGAGGAACGCAACCGCGTCTACGAGATCGAGTCCAAGAAGAGGTGCCCGGAGGTCATCGAACGGGCATTGGAGAACGCCGGGACGACGGCCCGGGACATCGACGCGATCATCTACGTGTCGTGCACCGGGTTCCTGATGCCGTCGCTGACCGCTTGGCTGATCAACACCATGGGCTTCCGGTACGACACCCGGCAGATACCCATCGCGCAGTTGGGGTGCGCGGCGGGCGGCGCGGCGATCAACCGGGCTCAGGAATTCTGCACGGTCTACCCCGAGAGCAATGTCCTGATCGTCTCCTGCGAGCTGTGCTCGCTGTGCTATCAGCCCGAGGACGACGGTGTCGGTTCGCTGTTGTCCGACGGCCTGTTCGGCGACGCGGTCGCGGCGGCCGTGGTGCGGGGGCGCGGGGGCACCGGCATGGCGCTGGAACGCAACGCCTCCCACCTCATTCCCCACACCGAGGACTGGATCTCCTACGCCGTGCGCTCCACAGGGTTCCATTTCCAGCTGGATCGCCGGGTGCCCGGGACGATGGAGCCCATCGCCCCTGTGATGCGCCAGCTCGCCCTGGAACACGGCTGGGACGTCGGCAACCTCGACTTCTACATCGTGCACGCCGGCGGCCCACGCATCCTGGATGATCTCAGCAAGTTCCTCGGCGCCGATTCGAGGATGTTCCGCCACAGTTGGACGACCCTCACCGAGTACGGCAACATCGCCAGCGCCGTCGTACTGGAAGCCCTCCGCAGGCTTTTCGAAGAAGACGCGCTTGTGCCGGGCGCCACGGGAGTGGTCGCGGGATTCGGTCCCGGTATCACCGCCGAGATGGCCGTGGGCCAGTGGACCGTCGACGCACAGAGCCCCACGGACTGGATGCTGCACGAATCCTCCGAACCGGCTCTTTCCTGAGCGCCCTCCTGAACGCGCGCTCCAACGACCCTCGACGACAAGGAAGTACATCGCATGAGCGGCCTCGTCATGCCCGCTGGTCATGGACGGAAGCTGATCACGAAAGCACAGGAGATCACCTTCAAGGTCACCGGGGCGGACGGCTCCGTCACGTCCTGCTTCGAGGTGGTGGTTCCGCCCGGCTTCGACGTCGGGGCGCACATCCACCACCACTCGCAGGAGTTCTTCTACGTGCTGGAGGGAGAACTCGAACTCCTGGCGTTCGAGCCGACCGAGCGCACCGAGGACGGCTGGCACGACTGGGAGGCAGCCGACGGGACTCGTGCGGTGCGCGCGGGCCGGGGCAGCTGCATGTTCGTCCCGCCGAGCACCCCGCACGCGTTCAGGAACCGCAGCGACGAGCCCGCGGTCATGCTCTTCCAGAGCCACCCGGCCCCGGACCACGAGCACTACTTCGACGAGATCGCCGAGATCTTCTCGGCCGGCCAGGAGGTCGACCCGGCAGCAGTCGAGAAGATGCGTGAACGGTACGACGTCCAGCAGATCACGCCGCTCCGCTACGAGCCGCCGTCCGCCGCCTGAACCCCGTCGAGCAGCAGTCCACAAGGCGTCGTGAAGGGTGACGATGGACATGATTCCCCTGGTCCAGGCGAGCTTGGGCGAGCAGGAACTGGCAGCCGTCTCAGAGGTGTTCGCCTCGGGCTGGCCGGCCGGTCAAGGCCCGAGAGGGAAGGCGCTCGAAGCCGAGCTGACAGCCCGGTACGCGGTAGGTGATGCGGTCGCGTTGAGCAACTGCGGCGCCGCCCTTCATCTGGCCCTGCTCGCGCTCGGGGTCCAGCCGGGCGACGAGGTGATCGTCGCCGACTACACGTTCCCGGCGCCGGCCCACGCGGTGCGCTACCTCGACGCCGTTCCGGTCTTCGCCGACGTGCGTGCCGACACCGGCACCGTGGACCCGCAGGCGGTGGCAGACCTGGTCGGGCCGCGCACCGTGGGCATCATCGCCGTGGACACGGTCGGCCTGCCCGCCGACTACGCGGAACTGCGGTCGATCGCGGACCGCCACCAGCTGTTTGTCGTAGAGGACGCCGCATGCTCGGTCGGCGCGACCTACCAAGGGGGCCAGGCGGGTGCGCTGGCGAGCGTGGCCTGCCTGTCGTTCCACGGGCGCAAGGGCGCGACCAGCGGTGAGGGCGGGGCCCTGTTGACGGCCGACCCGGCGCTCGGGGCGGACGCGCGACTGCGGTCGTCCTTCGGCATCGGCAGCATCTTCGACCAGTCGAAGGTCGTCGGGCTGCCGATCCCGGAGTTCACCGAGATCGGTTACAACTACAAGCTGTCCGACGTCGCCGCCGCGATCCTCCAGGTGCAGATCAGCCGGATCGACGCGTTGCTGGAGCGTCGGCAGGCCGTAGCGGCGCTGTACGCGGAACTGCTGGCCGACGAGGAACTTCTGACGCTGCCGCACGTGCCGCAGGACCGCACCCACGCCTGGCAGTCCTACATGGTGACGCTGCACCCGGGCGTCGACCGGGCGGCGGTCGCCGCCGACCTGCGAGCCCGGGGCGTCGGCTGCGGGCACGGTACCTGGGCCTCCCACCTGCAGCCCGTCTACGAGGCGAAGCAGCAGTGCCCGGTCTCGGCGGACCTCTTCCAACGCAACCTCGCCATCCCCATGCACGCAGAGCTGAGCGCGGACCAGGTGGAGCGGGTCGCGGAAGTCCTTCGGAACGCGCTCAAGAGCCACGTACGTCCACACACGACCTGAGAGGGGCGCATGACAAACAGCCAGCCGACGCCGGAGCGCATCATGCAGCTCATCAACGGCTATTGGACGACCGCCGTCGTCGGCGCTGCGGCGAAACACTCGCTCTTCACCCACCTCGAAGCCGGCGCCGACACGGCCGCTCGACTGGCCGAGCGGGCGGAGATCTCGGAGCGGGGTGCACAGACCCTCCTCGACGGGCTCGTCAGCCTCGGCCTTGTGGAGCTGCGCGACGGCGGCTACCGCAACACCCCCGAGGCATCGGCCTTCCTGGTCGAGGGCAGGCCGGCCGGCCTGACGAGCTTCGCGACACTGAAGCTGCCCCAGATGTGCGTCATGGCGGACCTGCCCGAAGTCGTCGAAGCCGGGGGGCCGGTGACGGACCCGGCGGTGGAGGTGGCCGACAACCCGCACTGGGCGGAGGTGGTTCCGGCCATCGCCGCGCAGTCCGTGCCCGTGGCGAAGATCGCTGCCGAGACCCTGCGCCTGGCGGAGGCCGGGGACGTCTCGATCCTCGACGTGGGTGGTGGCTCGGGCATCTACTCGGCCATCTGGCTCGGGCTCAACCCGACCGCCCGGGCGACCCAGCTCGACTGGGGACCGGTCAACACCATCGCCCGCCGACTGGTGGCCGAGGACGGCATGGCCGACCGGTTCTCCTGCGTGGACGGCGACTTCCACACGACCGACTTCGGCACCGACACCTACGACGTGGCGGTGTACTCCCACATCGCCCACCAGGAAGGCCCGGAGGACAACATCGAGCTCTTCGGCAAGCTGCGGAGCGCCCTCAAGCCCGGCGGCACCCTGGTCGTCTGTGACTACGTCGTCGAGAACGACCGCAGTGGCCCGCCCTTCCCGCTGATCTTCGCCACGGAGATGCTGATGAAGAGCAAGCAGGGCAGTACCTGGCGGCGGGCCGACTACCGGTCGTGGCTCACCAAGGCCGGTTTCGACGACGTCTCGTTCCAGTCGACGCCCGCGCCCGCTACCTTGATCTTCGCCCGATGAGCAGCATCGGGCCGACACTTGGAGGACTTGATCGGGATCGACTGGCAATCAGGACGATGAACGTGGTCAGCCGTTCCAGGGGCGGAGCTTCTCGGGGTTCCGAACCGCCCAGACCTGCTTGATGCGGTCGCCCACGACGTGGAACGCGAGGACCGCGGCGGTCACTCCCTCCTGGTGGACCACCAGGCCGGGCTGGCCGTTGACCGTACGTTCCAGCAGCTTCAGGTCGGGTGTCCGCTCGGCGATGTCGACGATGGCCCGCGCGACGTGCTCTCCTCCCTTGATGGGGCGCAGCACGGCGCTCACGAGGCCGCCGCCGTCGGCGGTCGTCAGGGCCTCGGGGTCGAGGAGGGCGATCAGGGCGTCGATGTCCTTGGCCTCCCAGGCCAGCTTGAACTCCCTGACGATGTCGGTGCGTTGGGTCGTCGGCGTGGCGCGGGCCCGTGACGCGCGGATGCGGCGGCGGCCCGAGAAGGCCAGCTGGCGACAGGCATGCGGAGTACGGCCGACGATCTCCGCCACTTCGCCGAAGGAGTAGTGGAAGACGTCGTGCAGGACGAACGCCACGCGTTCGGCCGGGGTCATCGACTCCAGCACGACGAGAAAGGCCATGTTGACCGACTCGTCGAGGGTGACCCGGTCGGCCGGATCACCGGTGCTCCCGGGCGACCGCCCGGCGGTCCACTCCGCACGATCCGGCAGGGGCTCGGGGATCCACTGGCCCACGTAGTTCTCCCGCCGGGCCCGCGCCGATCCGAGGTGGTCGAGGCAGATGCGGCTGGCGACCTTCATCAGCCAGCGGGCGGGGGACTCGATGGCCTCCTGCTGCTCACGGGACAGGGCGTACCAGCGGACGTACGTCTCCTGCACGACGTCCTCGGCGTCGGTCAGGGAACCGAGGAACCTGTACCCGAGGTTGATGAGCTGGCGCCGCTCGCTCAGGATCGCGCTCAGGTCCGGGTCGAGCCGGCCGTCCGCCGGTTCGGACTGCATGCTCATGGTGTGGCCAACTCGCTCTCTAGCTCTCGCCATTGCCCGTTCGGCCGGACCTCGTACCCAGACGGGCGGGACGCCTGACATTACGAGGGTGTGCGTCGTCGTACTGGTGAGGGACCGGCTTCCCGCCAGTCCTCTGCCTTCTGTGGCATACCCGATCACCAACTGTCGACTTCGGGACCGGAGCGGCTCACACCCGTGAGGGTTCCCGTCCTTCGGGTTGAGCGTGGTCCTGTTCGCATGGCGGTGTTCGCGGCGTGAGGCCGCTTCGGCGGCCCACTCCTCGCCGGCTGGACCGGGACGCCGGACGGGCTCGGCCGGCGCCCACCGGCACGGTTGGCCCGGCCGACATCAGCGGACAAGAATCGTCGAAGAGGGAAACAACTATGGAATCTGTGAACGTCTCCATCATCTACTACAGCTCCACCGGAACGGTGCACAGCCTGACGCAGGCGGCAGCCGAGGGTGCGGAGAAGGCCGGTGCGACCGTACGCGTGCGCAAGGTCGCCGAGTCCGCTCCGCCGGAGGCGATCGCCGCAAACCCGGAGTGGGGCCAGCACTTGGAGGCCACCGCCGACGTCGAGCAGGCCTCCAACGACGACCTGCTCTGGGCGGACGCGGTGATCTTCGGTACCCCCACCCGTTTCGGCAACGTCTCCAGTCAGCTCAAGGCGTTCCTGGACGCAGCCGGCCCCCTGTGGTTCCAGGGCGCGCTCGCAGACAAGGTGTACTCGGCCTTCACCTCCAGCAGCACCGCCCACGGCGGGCAGGAGTCCACGCTGCTGGCGCTGGGGAACACCTTCTACCACTGGGGCGGCATCATCGTGCCCCCCGGCTACACCGACCCCATCCAGTTCCAGTCGGGCAATCCCTACGGCACGTCCCACGTGGCGGGTGAGGGCCCGCCCGGCGAAGTGGCCCTGACGGCGGCCGAGTACCAGGCCCAGCGGGTCGTGACCACCGCGACGGCGCTCAAGGTCGGCCGCTCAGCCTGATCCGACAGGGTAACGACGGCAAGCGCGGCGTCCCCCTGCCATCGGGCCGGGGGACGCCGCGTGCACGCAGGACGGACAGCACAGGTACTCATCCGGCGTGCGGCAAGCACCCGTGGGGACGTTCGCCGAAGACCTGGCCACCCGCTCGTCCGCCGCCCCGGGCCTCGCTGTTCGAGGCCCCCGACCGGCCCCAGGCCGACAAACGCCGACGAGATCGTTGCCCACGGAGCCCGGCGGTCCTGTCGCTTTCGGGAAGCCGGCCCCGGCCCGGGACCCGGTGGCACCGGCAACAACTCTGCTTCTCCCGCTGGGACTTCAGCGCACTCTGCGCGACGGCCGCCTACGCCCGACCGTCCCACGCGACGCGATGCTCCGGGTACGCCAGATCGGGCCGCTCGCACCCTCGGGCTACCACAGGCCCGCTCCGGGCCGTCCCGTGCCTCCTGCGATTCCCGCGAACGCGTCGTCCCAGGGACCGGCCGGCTCACCGCTCCTCGTACGGGCCCGGCCACCGAGCCGCCGACGGCCCGGACGTCCACCGAACGCTGCGAAGGAGACACTCCGATGAAAGACTCCCAGCTCCACCGAACGATACGGCAGCGCGGTCTTCACCTCGGCGTCGTGCCGGAGAGGGCCGCGGCGAAGAACGGCTCGACGACGATCACACTCGACCACGACTTGGACGTCCTCCCCGAAGCGGGGCGGCGCCTGACGGTGGCCAAGCTGGCCGAGGACGTGGACGACCTGGCCGGCCGGCTGTGGGCGGCCGGGGTGCGGACCGATGACCATCTGGTGGTCCACAAGACCGCCAACTCCGACGTCTGTCTCCTCGCCATGGCGGCGGCGCGCATCGGGGCGATTCCCGTGATGCTGTCGCCCGCCCTGGACGGCGCGACCGTAGGTGCCCTGCTACGACGCCTGGATCAGCCGACATTGCTCACCGACGTGCACAAACTCGACGTGCTGGCCGACGAGCCGGTGGCGGACCTCACCCGACGGGTGATCGTCGTGGTCGGTGACCGGCCGGGGGCGGTGTCACTCGGTGAACTCGCCGGGTCCCCGCGGGTCGAGCCGGTGTTCCGGCCGCTGGACGAGCCCGCGTTGATCACCCACACCTCGGGGACCACCGGGCTGCCCAAGCTCGTGGTGCACACGCCGCGGACCCAGGGCCTCCGGCTCACGCCTCAGTGGCGGCTCCTGTCACTGATGCGGAAGCGGGAAACCGTCGCGATCCACATCTCCTTCGTGCACTCGCGGATGTTCGCGGCGCTGGCACTGGCGCTCTTCAAGGAGATGCCGGTGCTGCTGATGAACAAATCCGATCCGGACGACGCCGCCCGGTTCTTCCTCAGCAACCGGCCGGGGTTCATCGAGGCGCTGCCCAACTCGCTGATGGAGTGGGAGCCGCTCGCCGACGATCCGCGCAAGCCGTTCGCGTCGGTGAAGTACTTCAGCAGCACCTTCGACGCGATCCACCCCCGGACCATGAGCCGGCTGCTCACCTCGTCCGAGCGGCGCCGCCCCCTGTTCTTCCAGATCTACGGGCAGAGCGAGGTCGGCCCGGCCGTCGGCCGAGCGTACTTCCGCAGTTCGGCACACCGGACGAACGGACGCTGCGTCGGGTTCGTAATGCCGGGGTGCGCGAAGGTGCGGGTGGTGAGCCCGGACGGCAAGCGGCCCTCCAAGCGCAACCCCGGCTTCATCGAGGTCAGTTGGGACGGACTGGCGAAGACCTACTTCGGTGAGCAGGAGCGGTACGACGACAACCGGCACGGCGCCTGGTGGCGGACCGGGGACGTCGGTTACCGCACCAAGGCGGGCTGCCTCCACATGCTCGACCGCGAGGTGGACATGATCCCCGGGATCGACAGCAGCCTGGAGATCGAGGACCACGTCCTGGGCGAGTTGGACGAATTGAGTGAACTGGTCGTGGTGCCCGGTCAGGACGACGAGGCGGTTCCGGTGATCTGCACCCACGACGACAAGCCGCTGGACCGGGAGCGCTGGCGCAAGGCCGTCGCCGGCTTCCCTCAGCTGGCCGACCCGATCCAGATCCCCCAGGCCGAACTGCCGCAGACCGCCACGCTGAAGGTGCAGCGCATCCAGCTCGCCCGGCGGCTGCGCGAACAGCCGCAGCAGCACTGATGAGGACCTGCCCGACGGGACCCCGGACGTCCCGGGGGCCTCGACGTACCTCCGGTGTCCTCGACGCCGGACGACGAACGCCGGTGGGTGCACCGGACGGCCGCCGCGTCAGGGTGGAGCGCCTCGTCGCGTACGGTCCGGTGCGCACCGGTGACCCATGCGCACCCCGCCGAGGTGGACATCGGGACATCGGTCCGCCCGGCTCGCCGCAGTAGTGGAGTCCCACCAACCCGAAGGGATCAACAACATGACGCCGGAAGCCACACTCGGGCGGTTTCGCGAGTACATGGTCGGGCCCGCGCGGTTCATGAACCTGCTGTCCTGCTTCGAGCTGGGCATCATCGACAAGATCCGGGAGCAGCCGGGGGCGACGGCCACCGACCTGGGCAAGGCCGTCGGCGCCAAGCCGGACGCAGTGGAGCAGCTTCTGCACCTGCTGGTCAAGGAGCGGTTCGTCTCCTGCGACGAAGCCTCGGGCGGGTACGCCCTCGACGCGCTCGCCGGGGTCGACGACGCCGACCTCCGGCGCGCGCTCACCTACATGAACATGATCAAGGTTGTGGCGCTCAGGCAGTCGTTCTACCTAACCGACAGCGCGCGTACCGGCACGCCCTTCGGTCTGAAGGAGCTCTACGGGTCCGAGGGAACCCTGTACGGAGCCGTGGCCGAGCACAAGGACCTGCGCGAGTCCTGGTCGACGTTGATGGACACGGTCACCTCCCGCATCGACTCCTGGTTCTTCGAGAACATCGACCTCCCGTCGGGCGGGCGGGTGCTGGACCTCGCCGGGAACACCGGCCTCGGAGCGATCAACATGTACAAGCTGAAGGCGTCCCCCGGACTCACGGTGACGACCTTCGACCTGCCGGAGAAGGAGGAGGAGTGCCTCGAGAACTTCCGGACCCACGGTGTGGACGAGCACTGTTCCTTCATCGGCGGTGACGTCTTCGACAGCATCCCCAAGGGGTTCGACGTCGTGCTGATCAAGCACTTCCTGGACATGTTCGACAGGGACGACGTGTTCCGGATCCTCGCCGGCGTCCACGGGTCGCTGGAGGTGGGCGGACGGGTCAGTGTCCTGGTGCCGGTGTATCCCGAGAACATCACCGAGTCCGACAACTACAACGTCGACTTCTTCCCGGCCTTCTTCATCGGCTGCACCATGGGGCAGGGCGGGCCGCAGAAGCTGTCGACGTACAAGAAGTGGCTGGAGCAGTGCGGCTTCACGGTGACCAGCACGGTCACCAAGGATCCAGCCGACATCCCCTCCGACGTCATCCCCGTACCGGCTGTTCTGTGCGCCGCGAAGACGGCGTGACCGACTGGTCCTCCCCGATTCCGTCGGGCCCGCAGTGGCTCGACGCTCGCTCTCGGGATCGCTGATCCGGGAGAGGCCGAGGGGGCTCCGCGCCGCATGGGCGGCGGTGCCCGATGGAGAACTTCGAGCGGGGACCCGGGGCTGCACAACAAAGCCCGCCGACCTGGAGATTCTCTCTCCGTCAGCGGGCTTTACCGTGTTGTCGGGACGGCGGGATTTGAACCCACGACCCCTTGACCCCCAGCAGATCGCGGTGGAGATATGTGCAGGTCAGGACTCTGACGGCGCACGCTGGCTCGTTCGGTTGAACTGGGATTGTTCAGCGGCACGCACAGCGTGTGGTCCCCAAGTGGTCCCCACAATCTCGGGCGCCCTATGAGGACGACACAAGCCCTCAGCGTCGATCGCCATGTGTGTGCCTCTGGTGTGAGTGCTTCCCTTCGCGCCGTCCTGGTGCTCAGCCCGGGGTGGGGGGTGAGGGCTGATCGACGTGGAAGGTAAGCCCGGTGATTCGGCCTGATTGGATGACGGGACCGTGCTGAACGCCGCCGTTGATGTCGTTGTGCACGATGTCACGACGTGTGGCTGAGGTGGCGGCGAGTTGCTGCAGCGAGGTGAGCAGAACACGTAGGTCGTCGCTGGTGATTGCCCCGACTTCGACGAGCTGTTGTAGGTGGGCGTGCCACTGGTTTCTGACCTCGGAGGCGGTCTGTTCGTCCATCGTGCCGTCGCCGGTGAGCAGCCGAGTCCTTGCGTTGTCCAGGTCGGGGAGTGCGGCGGTGTCCGAACCAGTACGTGCCAGGAGGCGTCCGACAAGTTCACGGGCATGTGTCCATGAGTCGGTGACCATGAGGGAGACCAGTGTGGTTGCTCCCGAGGCTGCGAGAATGGCCAACTCGCTGTCCATAGCCTTCTCCTAAGTGCGTGCGGACGTGGACGTCTCGTCGGTCGCGTCGTCGTCAGAAGTCGGCCCCTCAGGGTCGTTCTGGGTGGAGGCAGTCGGTGGATCGAATCGGCGTAACAGGCCTTCGGCTGTCTCGTGTTGGTTCTGTTTCGTGATGATGTTGGAGATCTGTTTGGCCAGCATCCCCCGCCGAATGTCTCCCTCCGTGAAGCCCATGGAGTCGAAGAAGCCGGAGAGGTGATCTTCCGCCGTCCGTGCTTGCGACTTGGGCTCGGGCTCTACCTCTGCGTTCTCTGGCATGGCCGACTCGCTTGGGGGCTCTGACAGGAGGTTCTGAAGTCGCTCGGGTATGTCAGTGTCGTTGGCTGCGGAGGTGAGCTGCGCAAGCAGAGGGAGGTCTGCCACCGTCCTTTCCACGTGCTCTTCGTTTTTGGCGAGCCACCAGACCACCGCACTGCCGGTGTCTTTCAGTACGTCTTCACCGAGGTACTGGCGCTTGCTCTGCTCGTACTTGCGTTGGTGTTCCCAGACCGCGCCTTCCTTCCGTACTTCAGCAAGTCTGTCCAAACGCTCCTGGTCCTGTTGGGGCAAGGAAAGGTTGATGTTTTCCGCCATGGCCTGAAGATGTCCTGTCGGTTCCGGGCTCATACGACTCAGAGCACCGCTGAGCTCATGTTGAATGAGTGAGGCTTGGATCGGCTCACGCTTCTCGGTGATGCTGCGGGCACGGCTCAGGACTGCCTCGACGGCGAGTCCTGCCGGGTTCAACACGGGCATGGTTTCAGGTGATTTGATGAGATGCCAGCGTACGGTCGCCGAGAAGACGAAGCGGTAGTCGTCCCAGAGACTGGGGAGCGCTACGTGGCTGACGTGGTGTTCCGTACGTTCGACGGGCGGAGCCGTGAGTTGTTCTTCGAAGCTCACCGGAATGGATCCGCGGCGCAGTGAAGCGATCCGGAACGCCGCTGCGGGAACAACGAGGAGAAGCACGGCCAACGTCGGCCATGTCCATGTGGGCCACCGGTTTGTCAGGCCGGCAATGGTGAGCAGAAGGCCGCATAGAAGGGTGAGGAAGACGGTTGTCGTCTTTCTTGCGGTAGTCATGATCGAGTCCCCCCGGTTGATGCTGGTGGTGTGGCTGGCTCCAGACCCTGAGCAACGTTGATCTTGTGGAGTAGCAGTTCGGTGGTTTCTATGGAGCGCGCGAGGCTTCCCGGAGCAGTGCGCTCGGCTTGGCGGGCGCTTGCGTACAGTGCGGCGAAGACTTCGCCCCGCGATTCCTCGCACTGCTCCGCAGCGTTGACGAGGAGATCGAGCAGGACCTCACCGCGGTGTCCGGTGTCGAGGGCGGCGCGGTGGAGCCAGCTTTCTGCGTGCGGCCCCCACGTTGCCCGCGGTAGTTCGGCCAGTACCGCGTGCCAGCCGATGGTGAGGGAGCGCTGCACACCCTTCTCTTCCACCAGCGCCCGTGTGGTGTCAGGGGAGTCCGTCAGCTGCACCGGCTCGCAGGCTCGCAGGAAGATGTCGAGGTCAGGCAGCGAGAAGTGGGAGCGTGCCAGGCGGTCGAGCAGCCTTCGGCGCAGTCGGCGACTGATGGCCGCCAGGTCGCACAATGCTTGTAGGGCACGAGCTGAGCCGCGCTCGCGCCGGGCCAGGTAGTAGAGCCTGAGCAGGGCCTGGTCCGGATGGCTCGCTGCGATGACATCAGCGCAGACCCTGACCAGCACCTGTGCGAACTCTCCTCTCAGCTGCCGGTAGGCACACCACTGATAGATGCGTTCGCGAAATTCTCTGGCGTGAGCAGGATCGTTTAGAGCGCACGTGAGCGCTTGTACTGCGGCTTCCAGTCGTGACCTGCTGGCCGCGCCGGAACTCCATTGCTCGGCGAGGGAGGCCAGATTGCCCCCGCGCCCGGTCCGTAGGTACTCGCCGGCCAGGCGTGTCACGAGGCCGTCGCGGGCCGGAGGGTCGACGTGCGGGTGGTTGAGTTCTACGACGTCTGCTGCCCAGGCACCTAGGTGAGGGCGCAGGTCCGGCATGTGGTCCCAGAAGTGTGTGAGTACGGCGGAGTCGTAGTCGAGCTTGGTGTACCGCACCTTTCCGCCTGACCCGACAGTGGCTGAGATCTCTTCAAGCCGTTGGGCGAGGTCTTTGTGCTGTAGCAGCGGGGCTTCCTCCGACGGGGGCCCGACCGTGCGCAGCAGAAGCTGCGTCGCCTTGTGGATGACGTCAGCGTGCGCTCCGTGGAGCGTGGCGACAACGATCAGCAGAGCCCGTTGAGGAGCCTCGCTCAGTGTGGCGACCTTTTCGGCGACGTCCTTTCGGTAATCGTTCAGTGCCCCCCTGGCGGTCTCACACCACTGCGCGAAGTGCTCCCCGGGTTGAGCGGACTCCCTGGCGCGACGCACTAAGTCGGCGAAGTCCGCGATCTCTTGCATCGGCCTGTTCTCATTAAGGAATTCGGTGACGATGCTGTCGGATTGAGCGTATTGCTCGTGCGGTATGCCGTGCATGCGTAAGTGCTGCCTGAAGACGTCAAGGCGGTTGGGGGGCTTGATTTCGATGCGGTAGTGCTGCAGGTCGGGGTCGAGAGTGCCGCCGTGCGGCATGACGACGACGAGGTGAGCGTGTTGTTCTTGCACGGTCTTGCGGAGGGCGGAGAGGTCGGCTCGGGCGGTATTCCACTGCTGGCCGTCGGCGGCGGACATGTCCAGCAGCAACTGGTCGCCGTTTTCGACCAGAGCGGGGTCGTGGAGGTGGAGTCCGTCCTCCTCACCCGGTAGCAGTTCGTGAAAGACGCCGCTGTCGCCGTGGTGTTCGCGCAGGAGTACGCGGGCTGTGGAGGTACGACCGCTGCCTGGTGCACCGTCCAGAATTACAGTGCCGGTGTCGGCGAGGAGGGCGCGGGCGTCGCCCATGCCGGGTGGAGCGACCAGCACACGTCGCAGGCGGACGAGTTGGTCTTCGGCGAGGCGCCGAAAGGACGGTTTGTCCGATTCCTGTAGTTGGGGGCCGACGTTGAAGTGGATGTCGCCGGTGCCGGTGTGCACGAATCCTTGCGGGTTCTCGATGCGTGTACTGCTGTGCTGATTCACCGGCCTTCGTCCTCACCGCTGTCTGATTCGTTGAACCGGTGCTGGACGTTCCCGTGATTGTCGCCTTCGAAATACGTCATCCCGTTCCCCGAGAACTGCCGGTCACCCGACACATGGCGGGAGTTCTGATAGATGTGGCCGTTGCCCGCGTGGACAGGGCCCTGAGCACCCTTCACGACGGTGCCGCCGACGTCTCCGGTGAATTCACGGCTCTGTACTGCGGTTCCGCTCACTTCGCGGATCGAGTTCGTCACGGTGTCCGGCGCGGGCGACTTCTCATAGGCTTGGTCGGTCGAGTCGTTCAGCCAGGGAACTAGTTCGGCTACCACATCACCGATTCGCTTGACGCCGGCTTCGGTGTCGTGTGTGTCGAACGGGAGGGACTGGAGGTCGGCTAGCCGCGCCAGTTCAGGTGGCAGGTCGGCCTTGCTGAGCCGATCTGTCTTCCGGCCGTCCAGGATCGGCAGGACTGGCAGTTGATGGGAGAAGGCCAGCTCGATCTCCCTGCGCACCCAATCTTTCGGGTTGTGCAGCTGGCTGCGGAAGCTCGTCCAGGCTGGCCCTACCACGACTAGAAGCAGGGAGCTTCGTCGCAGCGCGGTCAGGAGGTTGTCGGGGTAGAGCTCACTGGGAGGGATGGACTTCGAGGCGCGGAAGATGGACTTCTTACCGAATCGACGGGACAACTCCTGATCGAGGAGAGCGGCAGTCTTCTCGCCGTCGCCCGTGCGGTAGTTGATGAAAACCTCGGTCACAGCGGTCTCTCCTTCAGGAATTGGATAAGCGCGATAACGTGCTGAGACGCGGCCCCAGCTGGCGGACCGAAGGGTGATTCGAATAGCGGGTGAGAACCCTGGCGAGGCGTCGCAGGTCAGTCGTGACGGTTGCTGAGCGCACTGTTGCCACGCCGTCGAGCAGGGGTGCAGCCAGTGCACATGCGTGGTCGATCTCGCCGGCCGATGCGTAGGCGATTGCACGGCGCACGCCGTAGCGGACCTGGGTACGCAGTGCGTTCTCGCCGACCGAGGCGAGTTGGCGATCGAGCTCCTCGCTCGCTTCCCGCGGCCGACCGAGATCGACTAGGCACCATCCCGTGACCATGCCGACAGGGTCAGGAAGGTGCATGCTGCCGATCACTGGTTCGTCTGAGCCGTCGTCCTTACGGGCGAGGAAGGTACGAGCGCGGTCCAGTGCCCGCAGGCAGGCACGGGAATCGCCCGCAAGTGCGTGCCCCTGGGCTTCGCGTTGTGCGGCCAGCCCCCGGATCCGTGGGGGCAGTGCGCCGCTCTGTGCGCGACGTGCCAAGGCCACCGTCTCCTGAGCGTCGTCCCGGTACATCGTGACTAGAGCTCTACGGACCAGTGCGTAGCCAGCTAGCGCCTGGTCACCGCCGGCCGCTGCCAAATCGACTGCGCGCTGTGTCCACCACAGCGCCCCACGGTCGTCCCCTGTTTCCTGCACCAGCCAGCCGACGTACTCGGCGTACCGGGAGCCGAGCGACAGCAGTTGCTGACGAGTGCTGGTGTCGCTTTGAGTGGACAGCTCCCGCAGAGTGTGCGTCTGCGCGATCAGGACCGGCAGGAGCACACTGGGCTCCACGCTCTGGCCGAGTCGCCTGTAGTGCGTGAACAGCGAGCGGGAGGCTTCCAGCATGCCAACCCCCGCAGCCGGAGAGAGCGAACCCGATGCACCCGATCCCCATGTCATCGCCGAGGCGACGCCGACGCTCATCACCTGCCGCCGGCCCATGGGCTGGAACCGGTTCAGACCGTCCGGAGATAAGTGCATGATCCAGTCCTCCTCGTTGACTTGGCCGAACGTTGCTTCGGTAGGTTTGTCAGGAGCGGCTTGAGCGATCAGGGCAATCAGCGCTCCGTCGGCACCGAGTGCCCCGTCACACAGCCGTACAAGGTCATGGCTGGGCGCCTTGATGCCTCGCTCGACTTTGCTCAGCTGGGCCTTGCTGTAGTGCACGGCGCCCGACAGGGCCGTGAGGCTCAAGCCGGCCTCCAAGCGCCGCTTTCTCAGCTCCTCGCCGAACTCGGTGGACGGCTGTGGCACGGAAACCTCCCAAGCCCATCCGTTCAGGCCGAGGTGTTGCTGCACGAAAGACTGCGGCAACCTCTCCCAAATGGACAAGGCGCTCGATGCTGTTTCCCGTTTCCTTCTCCGACGGTCGGGTGCAGCATGCGCGGGGGCTGAAACTCGTGCCTGTCACACAGGCACAGGCAGCCCTGCTCCACCCCAATCATGGCCAGCCGAGTCGCAAGGCTCTTCGCTGGCAGACCAGACCCGCCTATGCCCAGCAGGATTCGAATCTGCGCCGCCGGTTTCACAGAGGGATCGATTGCACGGGGTCCCTGAGCTGGGCGTTCGCATTTTTCATCAAGCCCCCGGCATAAGCCCGTCGCTGACCGTGCCTTTCCCGAGTGAGGCCGGCTGGTGTCGCCGACCGGCGGGCATGGATTGTGCCTGCCGTAGCCCTACTCCGACATACGCGAAGACCTCGCCGACTTCACTCAAGCGTCGGCAACTTGAAAGCAGATCCACGCGCCCCAGGCGAGCTTCAGTGTCTTGTTGTTTGGTAGGGGGAGTGGTCTTCCCAGGGCTCGCAACGAGCCCGAACCGGGAGCCCTCCAAAGGGGTACTGGCTGCTCAGCGGGCCGGGGGAGACCGGGTGACAGCGACGTGATGGCAGTCGCACCATCAACGCCATGGTCCGCCAGCTCCCGCGCGGGAGCCGGGAGCCCAGATGGTGGGGTCATCCGATACCCACTGGAGGTGAGCATCGTGGCTCCTCATCCGTCCAAGCGCGGCCGTGTGTACCGACGTTGCGGCTGCCGGCGTTCCGACGGCCGGCAGTTCGGTGCCAGCTGCCCGAAGCTCAAGTTCCGATCCCGGCACGGCTCTTGGGCTTTCGCCGTCGATCTCCCCACTGCCGATGGCACGCGTGGTGCGCACTGCCGCAGCGGCTTTCCCACCCGCAAAACCGCGCATGCCGCACTCGAGCGCACCCTGGAATCGGAGCGCACGGGTGTGCAGTGCGTCGAGGACCTCACGGTCGCTGCCTACCTGACTGAGTGGCTTAGTGAGAAGGAGGAGAGCCTCAAGCCGACCACCTTCGTGCGCTACCGGGGATCACGTCCACCGTGACCTGATCCCCGGCTTCGGGCGCATGGCTCTGGGTGACCTGAGGCCACGTCACCTCACCGCCTGGACGAAGGCCGAACTGGCCCGCGGGCGCGGTCGTACTACTGTCTATCGGATCTCAGCCACTCCTTCCAGCGCGATGGGCTTCGCAGAACGGGCCCGACTGATCCGCGAAAACCCGTGCCGGTTCGCGATGATGCCCCCTCCGGCCGCGCCGGAGCGGATCTGCTGGAACCCCAGCCAGGCAGCGGCTTTCCTGCGGCACGACCACACCCACTACCGTGACCAGCTGGCGGACCTATTCGAACTGCTCCTGGGCACCGGGATGCGGCGCGGGGAGGCCCTCGGGCTGCACTGGAGCGACGTCCACCTCGCCGAGAAGGTACTGCTGGTGCGCTGGAACCTCACCGCCGTGGACAACAACCATCTCTACCTCGGCCACCCCAAGACCAGGGCCAGCCGCAACTGGGTAAGTCTGTCCCCGCGCGTGCTGACCGCTCTCACCCGCCGGGCCGCACACGCCCGGCGTGAACACCCTGAGGGCGCACCACTGGAGGGCCTGGTCTTCTGCTGCCGCGACGGCTCCCCACTGCGTCCCCAAGGCGTTCTGGGTGACCTGCGCAGGCGAGGCGCAGAGATCGGCCTGCCCAGGATCGCTCTGCACGACCTGCGGCACACCGCCGCCACGATCATGATCAGCTCACAGGTGCCGCTGGCCGTTGTCTGCAAGACTCTGCGTCACTCGACACTCTCGACCACGGTCAACCTCTACGGCCACCTGCTGCCCCACGCCGCGCGAGAAGCCATCACCGCCGTCGATGACGCCCTGGAATGCGCCGACCGCAACCAGCAGTGCAGCGCCGACGGGTCCTCGGGCAGTCGCGCGGCCTGAGCTGCTGACCTGGCGAACGAAACCGGTCCAGGAGTGCGAGAGACCACGGAAGTCATCACGTCGCCGTCACGCGTCACACGAACGCATTCAGCGGGTCTGCCGTTTCCGACAAACCCGCTGCTCACAATGTCGGGACGGCGGGATTTGAACCCACGACCCCTTGACCCCCAGCTTCGGGGCCGGGCATGTGTTGCAATGGTTGAGTGCAGTTTGAACATGACAACATGGTCGGAGTCCGTCTGGCCGTGTCGCTGGTTAATCTCGAGTCGAGTGGCTCCTGGGGGTCTGAGGAACTGGAACGGGCACTGCAGGAGTACGCGATCCGGCGTTCGCGTGTCACTGGCTCGGCCGGTGAGGAGATCAGAGCGTGGTCGCGGATTCTCAGGCCGGTTTTCGAGGCTGCCTCCCAGGACGAACGGTGCGAGAAGATCAATGCTCTGCTCGCTGACGGCGCTGGAAGGGTGTACCTGACCACGCACGACGACTTGCGGCCGCATCTGCACTTCGCACCGGATGCCCAAGACGTCCAGAGCCGCGTGAAAGCCGTGACCGCGGGAGCTCTGGCCATCTTCACCATGGAGGCGGAGGGAGAACGGCTGGGCGTGTGCGCGCTGGACTCCTGCCGGACCGCCTTCGTCGACACCAGCCGCAGCGGTCGCCGTGCATACTGCTGCGCGCGCTGTGCCAACACCGATGCGGTCCGCCGCCACCGCGTGAAGCGGCGCTAGCGTTCCGCCCGGTTGTGGGCGCTATGCCGAGACCAGTGCCAGGACGTACGGGACGGCGGCGATGCCAAGCAGTGTCTGCGCCGCGGTGATGCCAGCCATCAGCGGTGCGTCGCCGCCGAGTTGTCTCGCCATGATGTACGAGGACGATGCCGTGGGCAGAGCCTGGAAGAGAACGGCGATGACCAGCGCTTGGGAGCCCAGGCCGATCATCTGAGCAGCCAGGAGGGTCGCGGCGGGCATGAGGGCGAACTTGACGGACGAGGACGTGAGGATCGGTGCCGCCCAGGAGCGTGCCGCACCGAAGCGCAGAGCGGCGCCGATACACAGGAGCCCCAGCGGCATCGAGGCGGCTCCGAGTGCCTGGAGCGTGGGCTCGATACCCGGCGGCGGGCGCAGATCGAGTGCCTGAAGGAGGATGCCTCCCGCGCAGGCGAGGATGAGCGGGTTAGTCGCGAGGTTCTTGACGATGCCCGAAAGGCGCAGGCGTGTGCTCCCGAACCGCGCGAAGACCAGCACGCACAGGACGTTGACCGTGGGCACGGTCACCGCGTTGCATACCGCGGCGGTGACGATGCCCTGGGTGCCGTACAGGCCGGCGGCAATCGTCACCCCGATGTAGTTGTTGAACCTGACGCTGCCCTGGAAGACGGAGGTGAAGCCGTCGTCCTTCAGTCGCATCATGGGCCTGAAGGCGATGACCAGCACGGCGACAGTCACCGTGGAGGCGATCAGAGTGCCTGCCAGGGCCGTTACCGGCAGATCGTCGGTGTCGGCCGTCGCCAGGCTGTGCAGGAACAGAGCCGGGAGTAGCACGTGGTAGCTCAGGCGCTCGGCTTCGGACCAGAACCGCTCGGTCGTGATCAGCGATCGCTTGAGCGCGTAGCCCAGCGCGATCAGCAGAACGACCGGAATGAGCGCCTTGACGGTCAGTGCGATCACGCCGGAATCCCGTTCAGCGTGGCGACGACGATGCGGCAGCCCTCTTCCAGGGTGGCGATGTCGGTGGCGAAGGAGAGCCGCAGGTGGTCCGGCGCGCCGAAGGCGCTGCCCGGGACGGTCGCGGATCCCGCTTCGAGGAGGATGTCCGCTGCTGCGCGGTCGTCGCCGGTCGCAAGGCGCGGAAGGAGGTAGAACGCGCTGTCCGGTTCCAGGGTGTCCAGGTGTCGGCTCTGCCGAAGGATCGCCAGAGCCGCATTGCGCCGCTGGCGGTATGTCTCACGGCGTTCCGCCAGCAGTGCCTGCGGCCCGTCCAGGGCGGCGACTGCGGCGCTCTGGCTGGTGGTGGCCGTCTGTGTGCAGTTCTGTGTCTGTACGGGGTGATACGACGGACGAGTTCGACCGGACCAACCCCCCAGCCGACCCCGCCAGCCGGTCATCGCGTATGCCTTGGAGACGCCGTCGACCAGCAGGATCCACTCAGGCATGTCAGGCGCTGTCTGCGCGATGCTCATGTAATCGCCCTCGCCGAAGCGAATGTGGGCGTAGATCTCGTCCGAGAGGATCATCGCCGAGGGTGCCGTCGCAGAACCTCGGCCAGGCCGGCCAGGGTATCCGGGCTGTAGCTTGCGCCCGAGGGGTTTCCGTGAGCGTTGAGCACGACCCAGCGGGTACGTTCGGTCATGGCCTCCAGCGCTTCGGGGGTGAGCCTGAACCCCGAGTCGGCCGAGCAGGGCACGGCAGGGGTGATCACCTCGTCGCCCGGGCCCAGAGTGGCGAAGAGCCCGTTGAAGATAACCTGTTTGGCACCGCATCCCACGGCCGCCTCGGCATCCGTGTAACTCAGGGCGCGGTCTGGTTCCAGCGCGTGCCGTGCACGGCGCAGTTCCGGTATCCCGTTGACGCGGGCATAGCCCAACGGGTGGGCGGCGGCCTCCTGTGCGGCGAGAACGGCGTGCGCGGGCGGGGCGAAGTCGGGCTTGTCGAGCGTGAGGTCGATGATGCGACGGCCTCCCGCGCGATACTCGACAGCGCGGCGGGCCATCTCCACGATGGGTGAGCCGGATGGCGTCACCGGGCAGCCAGTCACCAGCCGGCCCTCCCCGAGGCGAACGGAACATCCGGAGAGCCGGTGGCCGCTCCGTCTCGCCGGTGATGCTGGGAACAGTTAGTGCGCTGGGCACTGGGCGTCAAAGAGTGCACGCCGATAGGCTGATGTAATCCTGCGAGGCATGACAACCATTACAGGATCCGCATGAGGGATTCCAGCAGCCCTTACCTTGCGGCTGCTGCACGCCAAGAGCTGGGACAGGCGAGGCCGCACTCCGGTGGTACGGGGTCCGCGGCCGTTCCGACCTACCGGCCCCCGGAACGACGGGCGATGCAACGACCGCAAAGCTTCTCCTGGCGCGATCTTCTGATCGCCGCCCACAGCACTATCGGTTCGCGTCCCAGGCTCGTCATTTCCGCCGAGGGAACGGGGGTGGTCGGGCACGCTGGGGCACGGTTGTTGGCGGATCTCGCCGATGTCACCGGGCTGACCAGCGCGTACTCCGCCGCGCTGCGTTCACTCCGGCCGCGTGGGACCGGACACGACCCGGGACGTGTCGCTACCGACCTTGCGGTGATGCTCGCTGGCGGTGGTGAGGCCATCGCGGACCTGGCCGTGCTGCGGGACCAGGGCGAGGTGTTCGGCCCCGTGGCGTCCACGCCCACAGCGTGGAGGCTGCTGGCGACGGTCGAGGAGAGCATGCTGGGCCAGCTGCGGTCGACCCGGGAAGAGATCGCCTGGATGCAGGCCCTCGAGCACAGTGGGGGCTACCTGCGGTGAAGGCCGGTGGACGCGAATCAGACGGCCCGCTCACGGAGCTCGTCCGTGTATTTGCGTGGTGCTGGCACTGTTCGTGGTTCTCCTTCGGGCCAGAATCATAAGCCTGGCTTCAGGCACTCCACGAAACCGGCGTCAGCTCACAGGATGTATAGGAAAGTTCCCGGGGCCGTTGCGCTGCCGCCTGAGGTGGTGACACTAATGGCTACCGTTCCGAGAGCGTGACTGGGGGAGACGGTCGCTGCGCGGGTATTGGAGAGGGCGGCGAACTGGGTGGCCGGGGTGCTGCCGAAGGAAACCCCGGTCACAAAGGCAAGGTTGGTGCCGGTGATGCTGACGAGGGTCCCCCCGGAAGTTGTGCCGGAGATCGGGCTGAAGCCAGTGACGGTGGGAGGTGCGACGAAGGTGAAGGATTGGTCAGAAGCGACGCCGCCGCGCGTTGTCACGACAACCTGTACCGCACCCGCCGCGTGTGCCGGAGCGACCGTGGTTACCTGACTGTCTGACACCACGGTGGGCGTGACACTGAAACCGCCGAATTGCACCACTGAGGCGGTACTGAGGTAACGTCCCGTCAAGGTGACCGGACTGCCCCCCGCGATAGGCCCGGAGGCAGGCGAGACATCCAAGATCACAGGTGCGGTAAGGTAAAAGAACGGCAGGGCGTTGCTGGTGGCGTTGGTGCTGCTGGTCACGCTGACGTTCACTTGGCCGGCACACAGCCCCGGGGGGATGGTGAGGGACACCTGGGTGGACGTGACGGTCAGTCCGCTGGTGATGACCTTGGTTCCGAAGTTCACCTTGGTGGTCGTTCCCATGCCGGTGCCGTTGATCTGGAGGGTGTCGCCGGCCTTGCCTTGGCTAATGGTTGTGGTGGTGTCCACCAGCGATGTGATGGTTGCCATGATGTTGTCTCCTTTGAGAGGCCGCTCGGGCCAGGGAGCCCGTGGCCCCGTCCGATGGCCACAGCAGGCATCCCGGGTACGGGTGCCAGGTGTTGACCGCCTGGCACCCTCAGCACGCATCGGCATCACTCCCGCCCCAGAGATCAAGGCAGCGAGTTATTGATCGGCAAGCCCTAACTACGCGGCCCCTAACTACGCGGCTTTGGGGACAGGGGCCGTTAGGTTGACGCACCCTGCACGCAACCTCGGCAGCGCTCGGCACCGGATCAAGACGGCTCGTAAGTGTAGGAGAGGGCGTTACTGTTCCCGGCCGGGGTATGGGCCACCACCATGACCGTGCCGGGCGGACCGCCCGGGGTGGTCGCGACGACCTGGGTGTCCGAGATCGCGAAGAACGCGGCCGGGTCGCTCCCGAACATTACCGCGTCGGTGTAGGTCAGATTGACTCCGTTGAGCACCACCGAGTCCCCGCCGGACTCCGGCCCCTGAGCGGGGTTGAGGCTCGCGAGCACCGGTGCCCCGAGATAGGTGTAGTAGGGATTGCCAGTCCCCGTCGAGCTAGTGCCGCCTGGTGTGGTCACGGCGACGGCGACGGTCCCGGTCCCGGCCGGCGCGGCGACAGTCAGCTGGTTGTCCGAAACCACGGTCATCCCAGCGGTCGGATTCCCCCCGAAGGCGACGGCGCTGGTGAGCGTCAGCCCGGTGCCGAAGATGGTGACGGTGTTACTGCCGGCGGCAGGGCCGAAGTGGGGTGCCAGATCGGACACGGTGGGTGCGGCGATATAGAAGTACGGCAGCGGATTGCTGGTGCCGCCGGGCGTGGTGACGGTGACTGAGACCGAGCCGGGAGGCCCGGCTGGGGCACTGACAGTGATCTGGGCTGCGGTGTTGGTGAGGATGGTGGCGGGTGTGGGGCCAAAGAGGACCTGGATGGCGCCGGTGAGGTTGGTGCCGTTGAGAATGACGGTGTTGCCGCCTTCCGTCGGTCCTTGGCTGGGACTGAGGTCGGTGAGCATAGGGATAACTGGCGCCATGACATAGGTGTAGAGATTGGTACCTGTGCCCGTTCCACTCGGCGTGGTTACTGCCACATCCGCCGGACCCGCCGAACCCACAGGAGTCGTCGCCGTGATCGTGGTGGCATCCACCACCGTGAAAGCCGCCGAAGTCCCGTCGAACGTCACCGACGTCGTACCGAGGAAACCCGTACCCGTGATCGTCACCAACTGACCACCCGCCACCGGACCCGACGGAGGCGACACCGAAACCACCGACGGCACCGCCACATACGTGTACACACCCAACCCGGTGCCCGTTCCACTCGGCGTGGTTACTGCCACATCCGCCGGACCCGCCGAACCCACAGGAGTCGTCGCCGTGATCGTGGTGGCATCCACCACCGTGAAAGCCGCCGAAGTCCCGTCGAACGTCACCGACGTCGCGCCGAGGAAACCCGTACCCGTGATCGTCACCAACTGACCACCCGCCACCGGACCCGACGGAGGCGACACCGAAACCACCGACGGCACCGCCACATAGTCGTAGGCGATGCCCGTGCCCGGGAGGCCGGATGTCACTGCGGTGACCAGCACCGTCCCGAGAGTTCCGGGAGGAGTCGTGACAGTGATGATCTGGCTGCCGACCCTCTGGGGGTTGGTGGCGTTGGTGTTGCCGAACTTCACCACCGTCCCGGAGTTGAAACCCTGCCCAGTGATCGTCACCGACTGGTTGCCCGTAACCGGTCCGGATGACGGGGAGATGGTCGTGATCTGCGCGCCTGGCGTCCCGGTGTAGGTGAATGCCTTGCCGTTGCTGGTGCCGCTGGGAGTCACCACCGTGACAAGGAGCGAACCCCTCCCTGGCGGAACGGTGGCCTTGATCGTCGCGTCATTGATCACGGTGAAGTTGGTGGCGTTGGTGCTGCCGAACTTCACAGCAGTCGCACCCGTGAATCCGGAACCGCTGAGGGTGACGGTCGCGCCAGCAGGCTGAATAGAGGGCTGGACAAGTGTGAGCTTTAGAGCCGGCATCATGGGGCCTCCTTCACAGAGGGCTTGAGGTAGGAGCTCCACAGCCCGGAGCACACAGGCCTCGTCAACTCCCCACCCCTGCCACTGAACTGAGCTGAGCTGAGCTGAGCACCACGGGAGACGGAGCCGCCCCAGCCGCTGACGCAATGCGGCCCACTACCTCGTTACCGCCGTGGAAGCGAACAGCAGACAACCCCGAAAGGAGTGAAATCGGGCAGACGATACGCACGTAGTGAATACGAAGATTTTCACGATGCATCAACTGGCCGGGTGCGGCGCGCTGTTGCGGCCGGTCGACGGAGGGTCAGACGATGGTGAACGGCTCGGCATTGGAGTCGCCGCCACAGGTGGTGACGGTGATGGTTCCGGCTCCGGCGATGAGACCCGCAGGCACGGTGGTCACCAGCTGGGTGTCGTCGAGGCTGGTGAAGTCCGCGGTGACGACATTGGCGGGCGTGTCCGAGTCGGTGAACGTTACCGACTCCACATCGATCAGACAGGTGCCGGCGAGGGTGACGCTGTCTGTCTCGGTGCCCGTGGCGGGGGTCGCTGTGGCGATGGCCGGGGCGGTGTAGTACGAGAACTGAGCCAGGTTGCTGACCGGGGTGCTCGAACCGCCCGCCGTGGTCACGACGATGTCCACCGTGTCGATGCACGGATTGACCATCGTGTGGACTGGTGTGTCGAAGGTGACCTGCGAGTTGGAGCTGAAGGCGGGGTCCGGGGTGACCGCGGTGCCGCCCACCGTGACTTCGCTCCCGGTCAGGAAGTTGGTGCCGAAGACCGTGACCTCGGTGCCACCGGCCGCGGGACCGCAGGTGGCGCTCACACCGGTGACTGCCGGCGGTGCGACCAGGAAGAACGGCAGGGCGTTGCTGGTGACATTGGTGGTACTGGTCACGCTGACGGACACCTGACCGGCACATAGCCCCGAGGGGATGTCGAAGGTCACCGTGGTGGCGGTGACGATGAGGGATGTGGAGGGGATGACCTTGGTCCCGAAGTTCACCTTGGCGGTCGTCGCCATGCCGGTGCCGTTGATCTGGACTGTGTCGCCGGCCTTGCCCTGGTTAGTGTTGGCGTTGTCGAGGTTCTGCAGCGACGTGATGGTTGCCATGATGTTGCCTCCTTTGAGGGCGCGCTCGGCCAGGGGTCGCGGGGCCCCGAGGCGCACTGGGCGTCCCGGGTCGTCCGGGCGATAGGCATGAGCGGGTCGTTGACATGCGCGTCCGATGGCCGCGCCAGGCATCCCAGGTACGGGTGCGAGGCGATGACGAGCTGAGTCGATTAAAGCAATCGGGTGATAGGTGCGACAGGTGCAATCGGCGCATCACGGCACTCTTCTGAAAATAGCGTTTAAATCCGACACAACTTTTCGCGCGGGCGTGCGCCCCCTCATCCCCGCCGCGCTCGTGGAGCTGGCCGATTCGGGCGTCGGCTGCGTGGTCGAGGGTCCAGTACTACAGCCGGAGATCATGTGACGTCTCCGGCTGGTCGTTGGTCGGGCATGATGCAGGATGTGACGGCTGAGTAGATAGCTGGGTGGGGTCGGGCGCTGGACGTGACCTGCGCGCTTCCGGCGTCCCCGGCACCCTCGTCGGCCACGAGCACAAGCGGCTCAGCCGCAGCATCGAACTCGCCATGCTCGCCGAGGAACTGAAGGCCAGCGACGTCGGCCTTCAGTTCCTGACCGGAGAGCTGAAGGGCTCGCGCGACCCGTCCGGCGTCGTGTTCACCGTGCTCGCGGGTCTCACCGTTATCTCAAGCTCGCCGATCAAGCAGGGCTGTGACCTGGGCGGCCAGGTCAAGGACACTGTCTTCGACCTGGCCGCGTAACAGTTTCGAGGCCAGGTCACAGCACGGGCCGATCGTTACTGAAGAGCGACACGGGGCACCGGGCTCGGGGCCTGTTCTTGCCGATGTCCGCTGGTCACCGAGCGCATGAGCGAGCTGCCGCCGCAGACGCTGATTCTCTTCTGTGAGTTGCCGGTTCTGTTCCAGCGCTGCCTCCAGGCGAGCGTGCAGCGAGGCATCGGAGGCGCGCTCAGCCGTAGGAATCGGCAGCGATGAAGGACGGCGACTCGCGTCACGGAGTCGTTCGGCCTCGGCTCGGATGACAGGCTGACCGTAGCGTTGAACGTGAGATGCCCGCGCGCCGGGCGACGCCCTCGAAAGACACCGGGGCTCCGGTGCGGTCGAGTTCTCGCAAGGCCTGGATGGCCTAGGCGCGTGTCAGTTCGTGGCGCTTGCGGGCGGCGGCGACGATCGGTGGCGGGGTTGGGCCCAGGAGACATCGGCGGCCACCCCACCAGGGTCTGGCTGGTCGTCGTCCTCGAGTGACGTGATGATCTTCTCTAGGTTGTCGGCGACCTGTCGGTTCATCTCCACGAGCCGCTTCTGCCCGCGGGCTTCGGCCGATGAGATGATCTGCAGGGTTTGCTGGCGATGTTCCCGGTGCTGGGGCAGGAACTCGACAGTGGTGATGAACATCGGGCAGGTCAGGCACGAGTTGGCATGCGGGCAGGACTGTACCACCGGCAGTCCGCAGTAGCCGTTGGGCAGGGCCTGCGTAGCCCGGGAGAGCCTCTCTTTAGCCCCGGCTGCCTCCGTGAGTGGGGCCAGCTGGGTCCAGGGCAACGGTCTCGCTTTGGGCGTTGACCTTGCGTGCCTTCTCTCCCAGTGCCGGCGGACCGTCGTGTCCGACAATCGCGCCTAATGGGCTGTCATCTGGGCTGAGGTGTGACCAAGGATCTGACGGACGACCTCCTGCGGGGACGGCCTTGTTGATCAGGCTGGTGCCCAGGGTGTGCCGGAACTGATGCGGGGCGATTTGCGCTGGTCGACCCAACTCGTCGCGTGTATCGCGCTGTTGGGCGCCTCGGCCAGCGAGATCCGGTAACCGGAGGTGCTGATCGGTCTGTCACCGCGGAGGTTCGCGTCGGCGCGCGGGAAGAGGATCGACACCCCTCGGGCCGCTCCTCCAGGATATCGGCGCTGGTGGTCACGGAGCTGTTGTTCGAGTTCTTCGTCGATGGAGATCAGCGCTTCGCGCTTCATCCTGTGGTTGAAGTAGCGCAGGTAGGGCGCCCTTTCGGCGTCATGGACGACGGGGTCGAGCGGCAGGTTGATGGCGTCGGTGATGCGCAGCCCGCAGCGCATCAGGACGAGCGTGATCAGCCGTCGTGCGGGGTCCTGCCAGCGAGCAAGGTTGACGGGGACTCCCAGCTGGGCCATGACGTGTTCGGCCACGGCCCGGGGTAGCAGGGGCGGCGGCGTGTGGTAGTCCTCGGCGACGAAGGCCGCGTTGCCCGGCAGCGTCTCGTCCCAGCGGTGCACCCAGATCGTGCGCAGGAAGGTATTCCGGTTGCTGATGTGCGTGTTCTGTATCTGCGGCCGCACATCGCGGCCTGGAGATCGGCCAAGTAGCGCTCCAGCAAGGCGCGATCGACGTGGGCGAGTCCGGTCACCTCGGCCGGTAGGAAGGCGGAGAAGCGGGCGACCATGCGGACTCCGGCGCGTACGGTGCTGGCGTTGATGCCGCTGGACGGCCACCAGCGGGCCTAGCGCTTGGACAGATCCCGCAGCCAGGGCTGGGTGATCTTCTCGAAGGTGACGGTCGACGTGTGCGGGTGGACGATGCCGAGATTCCGCAGCCACCCGACGGTGCGGGGGTATTCCGTTTCCCAGCCGCGACCGTAGGCGAGTTCCTCCTCGGCGCCGGCGGGCGCCGAGGAGGAAGGTGCGAGTTGCCGCTCGGGCCGCGGAAGGCAGGAGGTTCAACCTCGGGAGTGGACACGGGGTTTCATGCGACTAGTGACAGCGAGTGTGATGAGATCAGTTGTTGTTCGAACTCGATGGGTGCGAGGTAGCCGAGGGCGGAGCGTCGGCGACGCCGGTTGTGGTAGGCCAGCCAGCGGAATAGCTCCAGCCGTGTCTGCGCCTTCGATGTGAGGCGTCGTCCGTGGAGCAACTCCCGTTTCAGGCCCTGAAAGAACGACTCGGCCAGGGCATTGTCATAGCTCGAGCCGACGCGCCTCATGCTGCGGCGGATGCCGTGCCGGCGGCAGGCCTCGGCGAAGGCCGCCGCACTGTTTGGGCGGATTCAACCGGTCGTTGCAGCACCGGCTTGGACTCCGCGGTCGGAGTGGTGTGTGAGGCCGGTGAGGTCGGCGTCGGTGTGCCGGCGGTGCCAGATCGCCATCTCCAGGGCGTCGAGGGGGAGGTCGGTGTACAGGGAGGTGGCCACCTGCCACCCAACGACCATGCGGGAGAAGACGTCGACGACGAAGGTGGCAAACACCCAGCCGGAGACGGTGCGGATGTAGGTGTAAGGGTCGGACCGGGGTGCCCTGTCAGTCTCTCGGCTGATGGGTTTCCCCGGCCCGCCCTCCGAACCGGACGTGCGACTCTCACCGCATCCGGCTCACCACGTGTCAAAGCAGCCTGCACGGCTCGGCCCCGCGCAGTCGGGATCCCGAGCGCCCGGACCTTGCCCGACGCCTTGGAGATCGTCTTCTGACGAACCGGCAGCGGCACAAACCTCCCGGCCTTCAGGTCTTCGCGGTCCCCGGCCAGCAGATCAGCAGCCGCTCAGCCGACGCCGTGCGGAGTGACTCCGTCGACGCCCGCTGTTCGTCCACCGAGCCCTCATCGACCGCAACCTCGCTCCATACCGGTCTGGCCATCAACCCCTGACCACATGCGACATCAGGAGTTCAACTCCAGTAGTCCCAAATTGCCAGGTGTCAGTTCCGATAGAGCGGCGACCTGGCGGATTCCGGCTATGGATAGCTGGGTATCCGCGCTTACTGCGGTGACAGTCGTGCCCGCCGATAGAGCCGCCTGCAGTCCGGTCGCCGAATCTTCCAAGACGTGTGCTTGGCTTGGCGCGACCCCCAGCCTTTTGCAAGCAGCCGCGTAAATGTCGGGCGCGGGCTTAGGACGCAGTCCTCGTCCAGGTCCCATGACGAAACGAAACCGGTCACGGATACCGAGTCCTTCCAGCATCCGATCAACCAGTTCCGCAGGAGAATTAGAGACGACGGCGAGAGGTACACCCAGGAGAGAATCGAGTAGTGTTTTGGCGCCAGGCATAAGGGAAACAGTGTGCTCTTGGATGACCTCTTCGAAATGGGAGAGCAATCGCTCTCCAGCTACTGCACATGGATATTCGGCCTGAGCTAGGTCAGCCAGGAGGGCGGCATTTCCTTCGACAGAACTGCCGCAGGTATGTTGACTGATTCCGTCATCCCAGATACCGCCGAGAGCTGCAAGGAAGTCTCGTTCCGCTATTCTCCACAACGTTTCAGTGTCGAGGAGCAATCCATCACAATCGAATAGCACAACAGTAATTTCAGGCAAATCGTCCTACTCGGGGGATCGCAGAGTTATCTGTGATTTCGTTTATTCCGTAGGAACCGCTTCAGTACTGATCGAGAAAGGAGGGCTCACAGAACTTGAGTCCCTATCGCCGCCTTGAACAACAAAGGGCTGCTACGCAGCTCCGCTACTCCAGTCCATTGCCGGACCTAGCCCGGGCCATCCTCCCTCCACATTTTGCATCACCCAAGGGATTGGAAAGGCCCCTTGATTCACCCGATCCTAGTTGTTCTGTAAATTGCCTTTCTGATCTGCGGTGCGCGAAGTGCTGCCAACTCCGGTGCTAAGTCCGTAGAAATGCGGGTGCTCGGTGTCAAACCGGTCACCCAATACCCCCGAACAAAGACACGGCCAATCAACGGACACGCCACCACCGAGCGAACCTGATCACACTACCAGGGGCGGGCGCCCGGAACGAGGGCTGTCACTCGGGAACGGTCTCGGCTTCCTTCACGCACCGGTTGATTTCGGCGTTGCCGATGCGGAACTCACACTCGAGCCGGCCCTGGCCGCGCGTCTTCTTGGTGGCGCGGCCGGGTCGTGGGAATTGAGAGGGCCGCGCATAAGCCGGGCGACTCCCTGGCCATCAGGTGAGGGCTGCTGCCAACAATGTGGCGGTCTTGGCGACCAGCGGGTTGTCAGTCGGTCCTTCGGGGGCGTATTTGATCGAAAGACTGACAGAACAAGAGGCGACTCCCCGGGCGTCCACACGACGCCGACGTCCTGGCCACCCCGTACTCTTTTCCGCCGCCGGTTTCGTCGGCAAGGGTCCAGTCAGTAGGCAAGCCGGCACGGAAGCGTTCGCCGTTGGTTATGTTGGAGATCAGCCACGCGGTCAGCCGGTTCCTGTCTTCGACCGAGAGAGCGCTCCCGAGAATGAGTCGCCCGTATGTGTGCCCGACGGCCCGAGGGCTGGTGATGTCGGTCTTTAGCCATGGCTCCGCAGAATTCAGCTCGGGTTCCCACCTGTCGAGCCGTGTTGTTTTATCCCCGACCGAGCGGCAGAACCGGGTAATCGCGGCAGGGCCGCCCAGCTCACGAAGAAGCAGATTCGCTGCCCCATTATCGCTATGAGAGATAGTCGCAGCGCACAATTCACCGATGGTCATTCCGTTGCTGAGGTTCTCAGGCTTACCCGTGATCGGGTGATGGTCCGAGTTCGTAACGTATACGCTGGTGTACCTGATCCGCTTCGCCAGAAACGTACCGTTGCGGTCGAGGTCACGCAAGACGGCCGCGACGGCAAGCGTCTTGAAGACCGAGCATATAGGAAAATGCTCATCTGCGCGAAACACCACCGTCCGGCCCGTGGCCTTATTGCGGGCGAACACTCCAAGCCGCGCGGAGTACTCCTGTTCAAGACCACGCAACTGCTTGGTTATCTCCCCTCCGGCAGGGCTTGAGGCGGACGCCTCGGACGACAGGGCAGCCAGCGCAGCCCCAGCACCGAAAGCCAGCACCGCGCGTCGCCCGGGACGAAATTCCGTGGTGTTCAAAGCTGAGCTCCCTTCATTTATCCCGATCACAACGTTTACTTCAACGCTCAAGACGCTACGACAACCGCACTGGGGCCTTAGCGGCCGGATTGATCTAAGTCGGTGAGGCACTAGGGCCTCGGGACCGATGCAGGGATAGGTGAAAGTCGGGAGTCAGCCGCGAGGGTTGCGGTGGGCTTCATGGTGATCTCGTACTCGATGGGGCACCACCACGTCACCCTCGCCTCAGTCGCCCACACCTTCTGCACCCTTCAGCGGCTGACGCGATCCCCGAAAGAAGCGGCGTCGGCCTGAGTCTCTATCGAGTCATCCGCGAAGTGCAGTTACTCCTCGCACTCTGGACCGCGCCTGCCCCACCTGGCACCGCGACATACCCGACCCAGCACCAACCTGACTAAGCACTACTAGATGGCACCCGCCGCGAACGACCCTCAACACGTTAGGACGCCATGCAGCCCAACCGCGCTACAAGGGTCCCCTCCGACCCTGCTTGGGAACAGTCATGCCGATCCGGAGGCCAGCAGTCCTCTTTCGGAGCGCGAAGAAGATAGTGGGGCTCCAGAAGCCGATGTCGCTGCGTTATCCGGGTCACTTCATCAGATCCGCGTAGAAGATGATGTTGTCGGACCGGTGGCCATCCGTTACTGGTCCACCGCAGGTGATCAGACGCAGCTCAGGACGTTTCGTCTCTCCGTAGACCTTCTGAGTGGGAAATTTACTCTTGCTGACCTGCTGCATCTGCCTGACCTTGAACGTTGCCGTTGTCCCGTCCTGGCGCCCGATCTTGATCTCCGAGCCGATCTTGATGTCATCCGCGTTCTCCATCAGGGCTGGGCCGTACTTGGTGTCATAGTGAGCGACCATGACGGCAGGTCCGCGCTCCCCGGGAGTCACCCCCTTTGCGTAGTAGCCGGGTAGATTCCCCTTAGAGGGAGGTGGGACTTCCAACTCAGCGGAGTTGTCCAGGCCCAGCGGAAGGACCTTAGGCGCCTTTACTTTCGCGTCGGGTATATCCAGGGTGACAGGCTTGGACTTTGCCAGTGGCTTAGCCTTGTTCGTGGCCGCCGGGACACTGCTGGATTTCACGGTGATGTCGGGAGCAGATTGGGCATCAGCCGAACCGCAGCCGGAGATGCCTGCCAGGCCCCCAACTGCGGCGAGCGCGAGTAGAGCTGCCCTGGCCGTTGGCCGATGCTTACGTATGGAATGCACGGTTCCCCTCACTCTGTGATTGGTTCGGTATGGCTCAGCCCTGCTGGCCTGCATGACTGCGGCCGCTTGAGCATGAAGCTCGGACCGGCGGCGGACGCAGCAACCGGCCGCTCACGCAGGCCTCCAAGGGTCCTGAATGATCATCCTTGCGCTGCCGATGAGCAGGAAACAGTCCCAGGGTCACGGCCGGGCGCCGGCCGTGTTCGTGTTCCGTCATGCGGCGCTAGTGGTCGTTCGGGTGTCGCGCTGCTCGCCCCCTCGGTGCGATGGTCTTGGGTGCCGGGAGGCCCCGTCCCCTCCACAGGGCCTCCGGGATGGTGCTGCCTGGTGTGTGCTCCTGGCCGTGACGGAGGCTCGCCGGCATCGGAGCTGTGACCACCGTGGCGCCGGTCCGGCGCCACGACCTCCCGTAACGCGCTCAGTGCGCATGTCCTGACGGGAGAATTCGGTGGTTCCAGGCACGGTTTGGATATTTCGGAGTTGACTCGAAGCTCGAGTGACGGGGGCCGGCAACCGGCCGCTCAGCTTCTGCTGCCGGCCCCCGCGCCGTTCGCTACGCTGGCCCGGCGGTCCGGGGCAATTTCGGTGCCCCGGACCGCCCCTCAACGCGACGGACGACGTTCGTTGCCGCTGGCCATGTCACCAGCCCTAGGTTGGGCCCTACCCACCCTGTGATTGGTTCGGCATGGCTCAGCCCTGCTGGCCTGCGTGACTGCGGCGCTTGAGCACGAAGCTCAGACCGGCGGCAGACGCAGCAGCGGCACCGGCGCCCACTCCGATCAGACCGCTGCCTCCCCCACCGGTCGGTTGCTCTGCACCCGCGGCGACGGAACCCCTCGGGATCGCCGTGGTCTGCTGATTGGAGGTGACGGGTACCGAAGCAGAACCATTCGCCTTGGCCTTAGCCTTGACTCGGGCATTAGAGGCCGATTTGACCTCACCATCCGTCAGCGTGCGCACGGTCTCCTTCCCATTGGAGGACACACGCTTGACGTAGCCGTCCTCGCCAAGGGTGTACTTGGCGTTCTTGTAGGTAACGACCTTGCCGGCCCCACTGATGGTGCCGCACTTGATCACCTTGCCGGTCTTAGTTTCCATGGTCCACAGCTCAGCGCTGTAGCTGCCACGTGCATCGACGAAGACCTTGACGGAAACGTTGGCGCTGGCCTGCGCGGTGGCCTCGGAGAAGGACTTCGTGGTGACCAGAGCCTTGGCGTCGGCGTTTGTTCCGGTGTTGCCGTGGCTCTTTGCCTTGGCGCGGGCCTCGGCTTCGGCCTTCGCCTTGGCGTCGGCGTTTGTTCCGGTGTTGCCGTGGCTCTTTGCCTTGGCGCGGGCCTCGGCTTCGGCCTTCGCCTTGGCGTCGGCGTTTGTTCCGGTGTTGCCGTGGCTCTTTGCCTTGGCGCGGGCCTCGGCTTCGGCCTTCGCCTTGGCGTCGGCGTTTGTTCCGGTGTTGCCGTGGCTCTTTGCCTTGGCGCGGGCCTCGGCTTCGGCCTTCGCCTTGGCGTCGGCGTTTGTTCCGGTGTTGCCGTGGCTCTTTGCCTTGGCGCGGGCCTCGGCTTCGGCCTTCGCCTTGGCGTCGGCGTTTGTTCCGGTGTTGCCGTGGCTCTTTGCCTCGGCAACGGCCTCAGCCTCAGCCTTCGCTTCGGCGGCGCCGGAAGACTTCGCTGGCGCTGATGTGTCGTCAGTTGTCGCGTAGGCAGCCGGAGCGATAGCGGCACCACCAGCAATAACTGTGATAGCGGCGGTGGGTAGGAGCGCAATGCGGCGTTTGATACGCATTCGGGGTTCCTCTCGGGGAGCCATGTGTTCTTCGTTCCAGATTCAACCGGGTAGGTCCCGGCCCATTCCTCGGCGGGCAAAAGCAGTGGCGGACTGCACCCATCAGCTTCGCCGACATTGAGCGACGGCCGCGCCCTTAGGTGTATCCCGCGACTGCGGCCTCCCAAGCTGCGCTGGGATGCCCGCACATTTCTATCGACGGCAGAATCGACTTCCCCGGTTTCCCATCTGGCATATGACACAGAACACATTGGCCCGCACGTCCAGCGCTCCCCGTCGGCCCATACGCGCGCCCTACAACGAAAGCCGCTCCGCTCTGGTCTCCCTGGCCAGCCCGCTTAATAGGTTTCCCGTTCAAATACATCCTCGCGACCGCGATCCCGACAGAGGCGAGGAACGGTTCGCCGCTCTCTGCGAGTACACCGGACGGCTGGAGTGTAAGTAAGCACTGTCGCGGATCTTGAGTATCGCGCTGAATCGGCGGCGCTCGAGAAAGTGCTGGGGCACGGTTGTTTTCTCGTGGTCTGGTCCCGGTTCGAGTCTGGGGGTGGTGAGCACCACCTTTAGAGGCTTTTTCCGTTGGTGATCGGTGGCGTCGATGATGGATGCGGGGATGCCGACGAATGGGAGGAAGCGTTCGGTGTTGCGTCCGTTGCGGTGGCGTGGGCTGCCGCCAGCCGGCGAGCCAGGAGACGGTTCGTTCTACGCCCCATCGGTGGGCGAACTAGCCGTTGCAAGGGCTCAACTCATCTGCGGGCATTCGGTGTTCCGACGCGCGCGCAGTGCCACTGGTGGGCGTCGCCGAGGCGAGCGACGGCGCACAGACCGTGCACCTCGCTCGTACGCACCGGCCGGACGTGGTGCTCATAGACATCCGGAATGCCGGTCATGCACGGACTGACCGTGGCCAAGGAGATCACCAACCTCCCCACCGCCCCAAGGTGGTCGCGCTCACCACCTTCGGCCTGGACGAGGATGTGCACGCGGCTCTGCAGGCCGAGGCGATGGGTTTCTTGCTGAAGAGAACACCCCGCCCCGCGACCTGATAGGTGCGGTCATGACCGCCGACAGCGCGGATGTCATGCTCGCCCCGTCGGTTACCCGCCGCCTGCTCTCCGCCTTCGCCACCCGCGATACCGACCGGACTACGGACGCCTGTGACCGTGTCACTGACCTGACCGCGCGCGAGCCCGAGGTGCTGAAGCTCGTGGGCGAGGGCAAGTCCAGCGCCGAGATCGGCGTATGTCTGCACATGGCCGAGGCCACGGTGAAGACCCACGTCAGCCGGGTCCTTGGCAGGCTGCGGTGCGCCAACCGTGTTCAGGCGGTGATCGTCACCCACGACGCCGACCTCCGCACCACACACCCGCAGTTCCCGATGACGTAGGTGCGGGCCGGCTCAAGCGTCGCGTCGCACCAGCTGGTAGAGCGCCCCGGACATGGCAGCCACTGTCGATGCGCCCAGCACCGCGAATCCAACCCATGGCGCAAGTCCGCCGAGCATCGCGTGGACCTGCGTGATCGCAAGCCCGGCGTTGGGGGGCAGCGTGCCGACTGGCAGGAACTTCTCCATGTGGCTGAGCGGAGAGCTGGACACGAGAACCGGTACGACAAAGATCAGCACGAACATCACGACGATACCGCCGGCTGTCCCGCGCACGATCGTGGTCACCGCGAGCGAGAGCACCGCCAGTACGCCCAGATAGAGCCCGCCACCGAGCACCGCCCGGATCACCTGCGGGTCCACGAACGTACCCGCGTCCAATGCGGACCCGTAAACAAGAGCGAACGAGATCACGCTCAGCACCATGCCGGTAACCAGGGCGAGCGTGCCCACGACGAACGCCTTCGCCAGGAGCCAACGCCCACGCCGTGACACGGCCGCCAGCGACGTACGGATCATCCCAGTGCCGTATTCACCGCCGATACTCGAGGCGCCGAGGACCACCACGGCCAGCTGGCCGAAACTAAGGCCCAGGTGGCTCAAGCTCACCAGCGCTTGGACGGACCGCGGGCTCCGCGGCGGCTCCTGAAGAGCGATCAGTGCTGCGGCACCGACAGCGAGCGCAGTCAGGGCAAGCAGACACCACGCGGTGACGCCCACGGTGCGGATCTTGACCCATTCCGACCGGATCAGGTTCACGAACACCGGCCCGCCCGGACGACCAAAGGGGAGGAAGGGACCGGTGCGGCACATGAAGGACATGAAGGTACCTATCTGAGAAGTGTCGTGCCTGTGCTGTGGTGGCGGAATCAGACCTGGTCGGGCGTGCGGGTGCGGTACTCCACGCTGCGCCCCGTCAGCTCCGTGAAGGCCGCCTCCAACGAGACGCGCTGTTCGAACAGTTCATGCAGCTCCACACCGCACTCCGACGCCATCGCCGAGATCCGCATGGCGCCGAGTCCGGTGACGACGAGGGTGTCCGCACCATCGGCGGTGACCCCGCCGCCCGCTTGCCGAAGCCGTACGCCAAGTTGGCAAGCCTGAGGGGTGCGTACCTTGATCACACGGCCCCTCCGGATGACCTCCTGCACGCTGGCGTCGGCGATGAGCCGGCCTTGGCCGATCACCACCAGGTGGTCCGCGGTCAACTCCATCTCGCTCATGAGATGGCTGGACACGAAAACGGTGCGCCCTTCGGCGGCGAGTCCCTTCATCAGGTTGCGGATCCAGCGGACGCCTTCAGGGTGGAGACCGTTGACCGGCTCGTCGAACAGCAGGGTCTTCGGATCACCGAGAAGAGCGGCGGCGATGCCCAGCCGCTGGCTCATGCCCAGTGAAAACCCACCGATCCGCTTCCCGGCCACCGCGCCGAGGCCGGTGACCTCCAGCACCTCGCCCACCCTTCGGCGCCCGATCCCGTTGCTGTACGCCAGCCCCAGCAGATGGCCGTAGGCGCTGCGTCCGGGATGAGCTGCCTCGGCCCCAAGCATCACGCCGACCTCGTGCATGGGATGACGAAGCTGATGGAAAGGCATGCCGTTGACCAGCGCACTACCCGAGTCGGGGTGATCCAGACCGAGAAACATCCGCATCGTCGAAGACTTGCCCGCCCCGTTCGGCCCCAGAAAGCCAGTCACCTGTCCACCACGCACCGTGAACGACAAGTCGTCCACCGCCCGCTTCCCGCCATACGCCTTCGTCAGCCCTCTGGCCTCCAACATCGTGCCGCCCAACGGACACTCACCCTTCCTCGATGTCCAGCGGATATCCAGCTACTCAGCACCGTACGAACCTGCACTCACCACCGGGATACCCGAAAAGTGAAGAACGTCCCTCGCGATTCGTCCCGACCTACCGTCGGCTTCCTCCGACTCATGACGGGCGTCTCCGTACATCGACCGACCGGCCCGGCACGACCTCTCGTGCAGCACCAACTGACCACTTACCTCGATTCGTCAACGACGATCGCTGCGCCGGTTCGTGACGCTGAACTGACCCGGCCTCTTAACAACCCGAGCTACACCGTTCCTTGGACGGACCCGGGGGGCTGCTGTTGCGGCTGCGCTTGGGGGATGACTGGGTGCCGCGCGGCCAGGTCGTCCGAGCTTGCCGGACGGGTGGTGAGTATGCGGTCGTCGCTGGTCAGGCAGCGGCCCGTCGCAAGATCGAAGTCCCAGTTGTGCATTGCGCAGGTCAGGACACCGTTCTTGACGCTGCCGAATCGGGTCAGGTCAGCCTGCAAATGTGGGCAGTGCCGCGGCACTACGCGCCCGTCGGCGAGCGCGTATTCCTGCGCGTCGTCCGTCTGCGCGTAGTAGCCCTCGACGAACGCCATGTGCTCTTGTGAGAACGACTTGAAGAACGTGTAGACGTAGTCGTTGTAGGGGCCATTGCGGGAGATCAGCAGGCGGCAGGAGAGGAAGAGCTCGTCAACCCAGTTCGCTGACCGCTCCCGTACCAGATGCTCGATCAGAGGCCGGCGGACCCGAAAGACGTAACGTGCCCCCTCACCTGCGTATCGGGCGACCCGGCGGTCCAAGAAGTCGAACACAATCTCCTCGTCCGGGCCGCCGTCGACGGCTTCCACCTGCAGCAGGATGCGGCCGTTGATTCCGGCGCAGGTCCGGTTGGCGGTTTCCATCAATGGCTGCACGTACTCCTTGAGCTGCCCGACGAGGTCGCTGCGGTCCTGCGGCAGGGAACTAGTGATGACATCGATGGCCGGCTGCATCTTGTGCTTGTACTCGGTGAGGTAGCCGCGGCGGTCGTGCCTAATCCGGGCGACCTCGGCGGCCGGTATCTGGTGTATCTGTGTCGTGCCGTCCGGATGCAGGTCGACCTCGGTGCCGGTCAGGAACAGGTGTGCCCGTTCCAAGCCCTGCTCCTGGAGGTATTCAAGGAAGGCAAACTGATCGGGAAAAGGGTTCGCCGGGTCCTGGTCGAAGTCGTTGAGGTGCCACAGCTCATCGTCGAGGAAGCACGCGGGACCGGCGAAGGGCAGCACGTTAGCCGCGTCGAGCTGCTCGATGTAGCGCAGAGCCCGGGCCATGCCATTGCGCCGCTTGCGGGTGCCCAGAGTCTTCTTCATCCGCTCCGGGAAGTTGTACGACCCCGGGAACCAGATCGCCCCGGAGTACTGCACCAGATGGGCGTGCAGGGGACCGAACGCCTTGATCGCCTCAAGGTCGATGGGGCGTGAGTCGTTCTGGTTGTAGATCCGTACTCGTCCGTCGTCCAGCGCCAGACCCGAGTCACCGAGCGGCCCGTCCAGCGGCGCGTCCACCGAGCTGATCTGCGCCCGCAGGCCGGAGTCCAGAACCAGCGGCTCGTTGTGCCGGGTCTGCACGAAGTTCCGGAACCCCAAGCCCTCCAGGGCATCGCGCAGGTCGGAAACCGGGAAGTCGGGCAGCAGGACAGTGACGTCCTTGCGCATGTGGCGGCTGAGCCACTGCGGATCGTAGTGGTCGCGGTGGAGGTGCGAGATGTAGAGATAGTCCGCGTCGGCCAGCCGGTCCGGGGCGATCCCGGTGTTGTCCGGGAACGGCACCCAGGAACCGAAGTAGGCCGGGGTGAACCAGGGGTCGCACAGGACCGATCCGGCGCTGGACTCGACGAACAGCCCGGCATGGCCGATCGAGGTGATACGCATTGCAGCCTTCCTTGCTATACAGCCCGGTGCGCACTCGCATCCCGGGGTAGGTGGGGGGCGGTTGGCCTGGTGACGCGCTCAGACGCCGAGCGTGTCCCTACGGTCAGGGAGCTGAACGGGCGGACCTCCCGTCGCTCGCCCGGCCAGGTCCAGGACCTGCTGGGCGAGCAGACCGGCGGCCTGAGCGTGCGGGCCCGGGTCGGCTGCCCCGCTCATCACTGACAGCCGCCGAGGATCGGCAAGGAGCGGTTCGATCAGGTCGGCCAGCTGGGACGGCACAGCCCGCTCGTTCGGCAGCAGCAGCGCGGCGCCTTGATCCACCAGGACACGCGCGTTGTGGGTCTGATGGTCACCGGGAGCGTGCGGCAGCGGGACGAGCACTGCAGGAAGGCCGGTGCTGGCCAGTTCGGCCACGGTCGACGAACCCGCCCGGCATACGGCCAGATCCGCCGCCGCATAGGCCAAGTCCATCCGCTCCAGATACGGGGTGGCTTCGGCCACCGAGTCGCCGCCGTTCGCGGCGAGCCGCTCCCGGACCTCAGTCAGCGCCTGCGGGCCCGTCTTGATCAGCAGCCGCACGTCGACACGGTCACGCCAATGAGCGGCCAAGCCGATTGCGGTGTCGGTCAGGCGCGCCGCCCCCAGGCTGCCGCCGTTGACCAGGACCAGACGTTGCCCCCGACGCAGCCCGGCCCAGGCCCGCGCTTCCTTGCGCAGCTGCAGCCGGTTCAGCCCGGTCATCGCATCGGCCAGCGGCATGCCGACCACCTGAGCGCGCTCGGCGCTGGCCTGCGGTAGCCGGGGGCGGGACTGCTCGAAGGCCAGCGCGACATGCGGGGTGAGCCGGGCAGAGAATCGGTTGGCCCGGCCGGGCACCGCATTGGATTCATGAATCAGGCTGGGCAGCCGGGCCCGCCGTGCGCCGAGGATCACCGGGGCGCTGGGGTAACCGCCCATCCCGACTGCAACCTGCGCACCCTGATCCCCGAGTATCTTCCTGGCCTGTCCCGAGGAGCGCCACAGATCGACCGGCAGCAGGTAACGCCGAGGCCCTATGCCGCGCTCAAAAGGGATCATGTCCACCGTATCCAGCCGGTAGCCGGCTTTGGGGATCAGCTCGCCTTCCAGACCACGCTCCGTACCGATGAAACTGATCCGGGCGCGCGGCTCGATCTGCCGCAGCGTGTCGGCCAGGGCGATGCCTGGGTAGATGTGTCCACCGGTGCCACCGGCACCGATGACCACCGAGAGTACTGAGTCGGTCGTCATCGCGTCTTCTCCGCTCTTCCACTTTCGGGGCGTTCCAGGGGCGAACAGCCGCCCGGCTGAAGTAGGCGATTCCGACCGTAGAGGGGCGTATTGAATGAATGAGACTCGAGAGTGTGGCCGTTCTGCCCGCGCAATGTCCGCGTTCCATGACAGGAACGGAGGGCTGATCCCGGACGTCACCAGGCTGTCCGGGAGAAAGCGCATGCGGTTACGATGCAGACGATCCCCGGGAAGGCGCTCAGCGGACCGCGGTAGACGGTAGTGAGGGACTCCACCCGCGTGTGAGCGGAGATCTCCTCGCGCCGTCGATTCCCGCGACGTCGCCTTGCGGCGCCGATGGGTTGCGGGTTGTGGTCGGCAGGGCGGTGGCCGGTAGGACAGGCGTTGCGCCCGACCCGGCGGGCAGCGTGTACGGCTCGTTGCACTGCTGCCCGCTGGGGCTAAGGCGCCGGCCTCTCGCCAGCCGTGACCGGCAGGCGCTGTCTGTTCCCGCGTGCGAGCGGCCAGACTGCACCACGCTTTGGCCCCTCCTGCGTGAAAGTCTCGGGACGCGTTCCACTTGCTATCTTGTGGCCGCCCCCTGGCTCGGGGCAGATTCGGGCACGGGAATGACGTTGCCCACCGCGTTGCAGCGGACGGTCCAGGGCGACCCCCCGACGCCCTCCTCGTGGACCCGTACGTCCACGTTGGAGGGCTGTGTGCCGTCGACCGCCTGGGCGTGGGCCGCGGTGCAGATGATCTGGCTGAGCCCGAGGTCGCTGCCGGGGTTTATGTGCGCCACGGGCACCGGGAGGCGTAGATCCACGGCGCCGTCAGCAGCCTTTGCGACTAGCCGTCCGTGTATCGGTGGTACGTCGGTGGTCAGGCCGCGGGCGCGTTCGGCGGCGTCGGGGCCTTTGAGGAGCAAGTCGAGTGCCTGCTGCGGGGTTGCGGAGGTGTCGACCTCGCGGGCTACGGCCTGGATGCCGTGCGGGCTGACGAGGTAGAGGTGGACATAGTGGGTCGCGGATCCCGGTTCGCGAAGGCCGGACGCCGGGGCGCCCGCTGGGACCGGCGCGGTGGTGCCAATGCCGCAGCCTGCGGCCAACACACCCAACACGGCTACGAGAGAGATGAGTTGGCGCTTCACGACTGGTCCTCCTGTCGGAGCGTGAGCGGGAGTGTGACGGTGAACACCGCGCCGCCGTCCGGGAGGTTGGCGGCGGTCAGGGTGCCGTGGTGCAGTCGTACGTCTTCCCTCGCGATGGCGAGTCCGAGGCCGCTGCCCTGGGAACGGGTCCGCGCAGCATCCGCCTTGTAGAAGCGGTCGAAGACATGCGGCAGGACTTCGTCGGGGATGCCGGGGCCGTGGTCGGCAACGTCGATCACAAGGAACTCCTGCGTGGCAGTCGCCCGGACCGTGACGGGAGCGGCGCCGTGGCGCAACGCGTTGCCGATCAGGTTGGCGAGGACGACGTCGATGCGCCGAGCGTCGACTCTGATGCGCAGATCGTCCTCAGGGAGCTCGACGATCACCTCATCCGGCTCGCGCCAGCCGCGCAGATGAAGCGACTTGTGGACGAGGGTGCGCAGACTCACGTCGTCCAGGTGCAACACCTCCGCACCCGCGTCGAAGCGGGAGATCTCCATCAGGTCCTCGACCATGCTGGCCAGCTTGCGGGTCTCGTCGCTGATGAGGAGACCCGCCTCGGCGGTGTCTGGAGGCAGCGTGCCGGAGCGGGCATCCTCGTCGAGGGCGTCGGCGACAGCGATCATCGCGGCGAGCGGAGTCCGCAGTTCGTGCGAGACGTCTGCGGCGAACCGACGGGCGTTGGCCTCCATGCGTCGCAGCTCGGCGTCGTCCCGCTCCAGCGCAGCCGCCATGGTGTTGAACGTGGCGGTAAGCGTGGCGAGTTCGTCCTTGCCGACAGCGTCCAGGCGCGGGTCCCGGGCGCCCGAGGCGATCTTCTCGGCGGCCGTACGCAGCTGCCGTACGGGACGCAGCACCCGGCGTGCCGCAAACAGGGCGGGCACAACGGCGAAGGCGAGCGTCACGACGGTTCCTACCCAGGCCGCGGTGATCAGAGCGGAGATGTCGGCCCGTTCGTTGTCCAGCGGCAGAACGGCGTGGACGACCATCCCCGACGGTTTCCCCGCTTCCTTGCCCTCGTCGGTGTAGTCGACGGGCATGCCGATGAGCAGTCGGGGTCCGCCAGCGTTCTGCACGCGCTCGTAGAAGGTGGTGTCGCCGTTCTTGGTCGCGTCGCGCAGATCGCTGGGGAGGTCGACCGCGGTGCCGATGAGCGGCCCGCCATCGCGGGAGACGGCCGTGTGCCAGCCGTGCGAGCCCGAAGCATGGTCCAGCTTGTGCACGAAGGCGCGCAGGTCCGTATCGGCGGGGTCGTCCGGAAGGTTGGGGGCAAGTGAGCCGATCTGGTGGCGCAGATCGTGGACGGCGCTGTTCTGGGTGCGGTTCAGGATCGCGCTGTGGGCCTGCCGGAAGGTGAGCGCGGCGGTGATCAACGCGCTGAGCGCGGCCACGAGCATAAAGGCGACGACCAGGCGCGGGCGCAGGCCGCGGGGCAACGCGAGCTTCATGCGGGCAGCGGGCCGAAGCGGTAACCGAAGCCGCGCACCGTCTGGACGTACACCGGGCGGCGCGGGTCCTCTTCGATCTTGTTGCGCAGCCGATTCACGCAAGCGTCGACCAGGCGGGAGTCCCCGTAATAGCTGTGCTCCCAGATTTCCTCGAGCAGTTGCTGGCGGCTGAAGGTCCGCTTCGGGGTGGCGCTGAGAAAGAGCAGCAACTTCAACTCGGAGGGGGAGAGCGGAAGTTCTTCGCCGTGCTTACGGACGATCAGCGCGTCGGGGTCGATCTCGAGATCGCCCACCCGGGTCGGCCCAGCACATGTGCCGGGGTGGGCCTGGGTGGGGGCGACGCGGCGCAGCACCGCGCGCATCCGTGCCTCGATGACCGCGGCGCTGGCGGGTTTGACGACGTAGTCGTCGCCGCCCGCCTCGAGGCCGACCACGACGTCGATGTCGTCGCTGCGCGCGGACAAGATCACGATGGGAACCCGGCCGGTCTCGTGGATGCGGCGGCATACTTCGAGGCCGCTCATGCCGGGGAGCATCAGATCGAGGAGCACGAGGTCAGGCTTGAAGGCAGCCAGGGCCTCAAGGCCGTCCTCGCCGGTGCCGACCGCCGCAGTCTCGTGCCCGTTGCGGGACAGGCCCAGGACGACACCGCGGCGCACGGCCGGATCGTCCTCGATCAGCAGGACACGGGTCATTTACGAGTCCTTTCCAGGATCTAGGTGTTGTTCCGGCACTAACTGGTATATAAGGCGCAGATCGCCCAGTGTACGGGCGAGCGTGGTGCCCGCTGCTTGTCCGGGGGTCACTTCAACCGGTTGACGTCGACCGTGCCCACCCCCGGTACCGGCTGAGGCACCGCGGCCCACAGGACGGCTCCAGCCAGAGCCACCGCGATCGCCGCGATCAAACCGCGCCTGCCGCGCGCCCACCCCACCCCGAACCGCACGGGATCCTCGACGAACCGCTTCGTCACCGCAGCGGCCACCAGCGAAACCCCGATCGCGACGCCGGTCCCGCCCCAGTCCCCGAGCACCGACAGCCTCGGCAATAGCAGCAGATACACCGGCAAGTGCCACAGATACAGGCTGTACGACAACTTGCCCAGGCCACGTGGCAGGCGGCTGCCCGCAATCCGTGCCGCCCAGGTGCCCGGCACCTGGGCCAGCATGACGATCAGCACGGCCGCAGTCAGAGAGTGAAGGAAGAGCCCGCCCCGGAAGAGCACGGGCGCCTTCTCGCCCTCGATCACCGCCCACGCCACCGCCAGCCCCCACCCCAGGGCCAGGCACATCAGGTCGGCCACGTGGCGCGGAACCCGGCTAACGAGATTGCGCACCGGTGCGGTGGCCACGAGCGCCCCGAGTAGCAGGGCGGCGCCACGGGTGTCGGCGCCCTCGTAGGCGTGGGTGGTGTCCGCCGCGGCACCGAACAAGACGGTCAGAGCGAGGGAGACCAGGGCACCCGCCCCGGCGAGCGAGGCCACGATCCGCTCACCGCACCGCCCCCGGGCGGCCACCGCTACCACCAGCGGCCAGGCCAGATAGAACTGCCACTCCACGCCAATGCTCCACAGGTGGGAGAAGACGCGGGTGTCGGAGGTGTTCCAGTAGCCGATCTGCTCGGTGATGTAGTGCCAGTTGACCGCCTGGGCCCCCACCCAGGGCATGTCGTCGAGCGCGAAGCGCAGATGCTCCGTGCTCCCCCACGCCCACGTGACCAACACGGTCACGACCACCACACAGAACAGAGCGGGCAACAGGCGACGGGCACGGCGTCCCCAGAAAGCGGCCAGGTCGATCCGGCCCCGCCCCGTTACTTCGCCGAGCAGCAGCCCTGTGATCAGAAACCCTGAGAGCACGAAGAATAGGTCGACGCCGAGAAACCCACCGCGCAGATGGCCTCCGTGGAAGAGCAGCACCGCCGCGACCGCGAACCCCCGCAGCCCATCGAGGGCGGCGACGTGCGCACGGCCCACTCCGCTGGGGCGTGCCACACGGTGCCTGCCCGGCACCGTGCGGCGGCGCCCAGGCGGGAGCAGCTGAAGATGCGAGGTCATGAAGCCAGCCGTTCCCTCACGCACCACAGCGGAGCTTGCTGTATCGCTCGTCGCCGGTCCAGGGCTTCTGGACCCAGGAGTCCACCGACGCCGGCGTGAACCTCTCCTCCTTGCCGAGCTGTCGGATGAACCACGTGGCGAAGGCGGCTGCCCCCTGCTGGCAGTTGTGGATCCCGTCTAGGGCGCGCTGCGCCTTCCCCGCCGAGGCATCGGTGCCCCACACCTGTGAGGCGTCGAAGAACGCCGCCGTGCCACCGCTCTTCCCGGCGACTTCCGCGGCTACCTTGGGAGCGGTGCGCATCTGCGCCTCGTGCTGCTTGTAGAACCCGTCGATCTTGATGGGCGGGGAGGAAACGAACACCACCTTGACCCCGACGCTCTTGGCCGCGTCGACGACCCTCTCGTAGGCAGTCCGCTGCTTATCCCGGCTTCCCCAGTCGTACGTCGTGACTTGGTAGGCGACCACGGTAGGACGGAACGACTCGATGTCCTTGGCCAGTTGCTGCCACGTGTCGCCGGAGATCGTCCGCGCAATCTTCTCGCCGCTATTGACGATCGTCCCCCCACCATTCGATGAGGAGTCCTTGAACGCCACACCACTGGCCTTCAGGGCGGCGCCCAGGGCGGGAGCCTCAGCACCCGCGATGGAGTCGCCCAGCCACAGCACCTTCGTACCGGTGCTCGTCGGATTGCCCTTCCCCTCGTCCCTGATGTCGGAGCCCTTCTCGCCGCATCCGACCACGGTGAGGCCGAGCGCAGCGACTGCGGCGACCACGCTCAAGGCATAGCGGGCCGAGCGGTGAAGAGAACGGGAACGGGAGTTGTGTTTGCTGTTCATGCCCCCAGCACAACAGCCCCCAAGCGCCCAACCGCCCGCCGTCATCGTTTGCTTATGGTCCGCGCAAGGAGCGCGCATGAAGGCCGCCGCCCAAGGTTTGGATACGGAGCGACCTCTCAGGCCCGCCGCGTGCGAGCGGGAGAGCTTGGATCCGATGCGGCCGCGCACGCCCATGTCACTGTGCACATACGGGAGTTGGGCTCCCAGCCGAGTCGTCGCGGCGCCAACGTCGTGGCGGCGGTAGGCATCAAACGCCCTCGACGCCCGTCCCAGACGTGCCACACCGGGACCAAGGCCCCGCCGCCTGCTTGCGCGGACCAAGTACCAGCCACTTCTCCTTCAGTTCGACCACTAGTACCGCTGAACCCGCAGTCCTGCGCCCTCGTACGGCCGTCAGCCTGGAAGTAATTCCACGCAACTTCTAGCTCGTCGTGGCTCAGCTCCCACCCGAGATGGAGCAGAAGATGAAAGCGGGGAGGCCGATGGCGGTGGAGCCGGCGACATACACATCACCGTCGGAGTGCTCCCGATGAAGGTGAGGTCAACGTCAGGCGGAGGCAGCTCCAGAGGGCGAAGTACGTGGGGGCGAGAGCAGGTTGCAGCGCCAGGGCGGTCAGAGCCGCATGGACCTGCGGGCGGGCGCTGAAGGTGCGGTGCGGGTGCATGCCCGTGCTCGGGTCTTGTGCGGTGCGGGGTGGCGCCCGCCTCCCGCTGCCCGGACGCCGGCGTGTGGGCAGCGTTCGGCGCCTGTGGGGGTGTCAGCGGCGGCGGTTGCGGGATGCCTGGATTGGTTCGGTGCCAGGCGGTACTTGGCGAGGCCCGGAGTGGGAGCTCGTTGCGAATCTGGGGGGGGGGGAGCAGAACCCTTATCGCCGGCTTTCAACTCGTCAGCCCACGCAGGGGGACAAGCCCGCCGCCCAGCCGGTGGGGGACCTTCTCATGCGGGGATGTTCCAACGCTCCGCATGCGATATGAGATGGGCGAGGCTCCGCGGTTGTTGGGCCGGTGGTTGGTCACCGGCGCAAACGACCGAGGAGCCTCGCCGCCTCCAGTAGGGAGTCCCATCGGGGCAGCCCACTGGATCACAGTGCAGGACGGTCACGTGTTGGTGTGGCGGGGCCAGGCCCGTGGCGGATGAGGTGTGCCTCGGCCATGTCGGCCTCTCCCGGAACCACCCTGGTCAGGCGCTGATCGCCACCTCCAATGGGTTGGTGCCGACGGCAGGGGTGGCGATGACCGTGTCATCGCTGGTCTGGATTACCGACACCGAAGCACTGCCGGAGTTGGCGACGTAGACCTTGCTGCCATCCAGCGTGACCGCCACACCCTGCGGGCCGGTGCCGACGGTGGGTGTGGCGATGACCGTGTTGTCGCTGGTGCGGATGACCGATACCGAAGCGCTGCCGGAGTTGGTGACGTAGACCTTGCTGCCGTCCGGCGTGACCGCCACAGCGACGGGGCTGCTGCCGACGGCAGGGGTGGCGATGACCGTGTCATCGCTGGTGCGGATTACCGACACCGAACCGCTGCCAAGGTTGGCGACGTAGACCTTGCTGCCGTCCGGCGTGACCGCCACACCGAACGGTACGCTGCCGACGGCAGGGGTGGCGATGACCGTGTTGTCGCTGGTGCGGATGACCGATACCGAAGCGCTGCCGGAGTTGGTGACGTAGACCTTGCTGCCGTCCGGCGTGACCGCCAACATCCGCGGGCTTCCGCCGACGGCAGGGGTGGCGATGACCGTGTTGTCGCTGGTGCGGATCACCGATACCGAACCGCTGGTCTGGTTGGTGACGTAGACCTTGCTGCCGTCCGGCGTGACCGCCACATTCTGCGGGTTGGTTCCGACGGTGGGTGTGGCGATGACCGTGTCATCGCTGGTGCGGATTACCGACACCGAATCGCTGTTGAAGTTGGCGACGTAGGCCTTGCTGCCGTCCGGCGTGACCGCCACAGCGACGGGGCCGGTTCCGACGGCGGGTGTGGCGATGACCGTGTTGTCGCTGGTGCGGATGACCGATACCGAACCGCTGCCGGAGTTGGTGACGTAGGCTTTGCTGCCGTCCGGCGTGACCGCCACACCGACGGGGCTGCTGCCGACGGCAGGGGTGGCGATGACCGTGTCATCGCTGATGCGGATGACCGATACCGAAGCGCTGCCGTTGTTGGTGACGTAGGCCGCCGTCCCCGGCCCCACGCCGGTGTAGTCGTAGGCTATGCCGCAGCCTGGGCCGCTGGCGGTCACCACGGTGACCAGTACCGTGCCGGCGGTTCCCGGAGGAGCCACAGCGTTGATCGCCCGGTCACCGGTCACGCGGAAGCTGAGGGCGTCGGCGGTGCCGAACTTCACGGCGGTCGCGCCCGTGAAACCCGTCCCGGCGATGTTGACGGGGTTGCCGCCCGCAGTCGGCCCGGAGCCGGGGTAGATGGCCTGGATTTTCGCGCCCGGTGTGCCGGTGTAGCAGAAGGCCTTGCCGTTGCTGGTGCCTTCAGGGGTGACCACCGTGACCAGGAGCGAACCGGACCCTGGGGGGACGGTGGCGTTGATCATTCCGCTGTTGGCCACGGTGAAGGTGGCGTTGGTGGTGCCGAACTTCACGGCGGTCGCGCCCGTGAAATTGGTGCCGAGGATCCGGATCGAGGTGCCGGCCGACCCTGAGGTGGGCTGGATGAGACTGATGGTTGGCGCTGGCATGATGCTGCCTCCTGCGAACGAGGACGATCCCTGGCAGGGGCTCCACACGCGTGGACGCAGCCTCGTCAACACCCTTTCCGTGTCGGGGCGCACGGCAGAAGAAGGTTGTCCAGGCCCTTGATAACGTGAAACCCGCTACCTCTTGCCTCCATGGAAACCAGCAGGAGACACGCCCCGAAAGGCGCGAATCAGAGCAGAAGATGCAAAAGTGGTGAATAGGACAATCCCACAAGGCGTCAACTACACCAGTCCACGCCGGAGCACGCCCCCCGGGTTACCGAGCCACGCCGGCACCTCAAGCCGCGGCACGCACCGCAGCCCGTGAAAGGGGACGGCGCGAAGTTCCGTATCTGGACGGACTGGGTCTACGCGGTCTTTCGGCTTGGACGGGTAATCGCGTTGATCGTCGGATGCAGCTCCTCGCCACCCATCTGCGCACCGACCCCCTGGACGCCCTGGAGATAGCCCTGTGGCGGGACCAAGAAGGCCATGGACTGATTCGCCACAGTGGCGGCGGGGCGCGATCTGTCTCCATCCGCTACAGGGAACGGCCGTGGACGTCGGCGCCACTGCCTCGGTCGCCGACAGCTACGACAACGCCATGGCCGAAGCCCCCTCTACGGCTTCCTATAAGTCGAACTGATGGTACGCGGCTCTGTATTCGTGCCTCGGACACCAGGGAGCAAGCAACGCATCGGTAGCTTCCGAGCGGCACATAGCTGTCGATTCCATGTGCCGGGGGCCTCGTTGGGCCGACGCGTGAACGCATGAAGGTTCGACGAAGGGGCAGGTGTCCTCACCGAGGGTGGCGCACGTGCGACACCCGCACACACCCGGCAAGGGGGCTCCCTGCTGCTGGCCAACATCGTCTGGAAGGGCTGGACGAGTACGTCGCCAACCGGCTGGACGAGCCGATCACCACAGAGGCATGACGAGTGGGACGACAGACGCAAGCACCGCCGGGCTCACTGGAGGGAACTCCGCCGGCGCTACTACGACGGCCGGTGATGGCGCGCTGTTCAGCGTGAAGTGGTCGACGACCTCGTCCAGGCCCGGATCCCGCGCCATCCCGGGTGCCTACCCCTTCACCGCCAGCCCAGCGAGGACTAACTGAACTGAACGACCTGCTCCGCGACGATGGTGCACAGGTCACGGGTACGACGGGAGTTACCGGTCGGCGGGAAGCGGTGGCCGTGTGCCGGGAGCCGAGCGTACGGGCTCGGACAGCGAGCGGCCCGGCCGCTGCCCAACGGGGGAAGGTGCGGCGGCCGGGGCCGATTTTTCTCTAGGCCCAGGAGGTAGCGTGTCCAGCGCCCACCGGACGGTGGGGCGTGATCACACGTCCCGCTGTTTGGCCAATGCGGCTGCGCCGGCGAAGCACGTGAGAGCCACGGCGACAAAGTACAGCAGCCCCGTGAGCGGGCTGAGTTCGTCCGGGACGCCGGTGAAGTCCAGGATGTTCTGCCCTGCCTCGGTCGGCCACCACTTGTTAAGCGTCTCGGAGATCTTGCGGGCGGGGAAGATCGCCGGGAGGACGAATACCACGGTGATAGCCGCGGTGATTCCTCCTGCGGAGGCGCGCAGCGCCAGGCCGAGGGCCAGTGCGAACACCCCGAGGACGCCGAGGTAGATGCCGCCGCCAAGGATCACCCGCAGCATCGATCCGTCGCTGAGGGAGGGGTAGGTGGCGCTGGCCGGCAACATGGCCGTACCCGCGAGGTACGTCGTGAAGGAGATGACGGTTCCGGCGGTCAGGCACAGGGCGAAGACAACCAGCGCCTTGGCGCTCAGCAGCCGGATGCGATCGGGGACGGCCCCGAAGGTGGTGCGTATCGTGCCAGTGCCGTACTCCGCGGTGGCGGCGAGCACGCCCAGGACACACATGGCCACCGAGCCGAGCGGGAAGGCACCATAGACGGTTTGCACTGTGCGTGCCAGCTCCTGTTTCCCTTCTGCCATGGACGCGTTGAGCATGCCGAGGCCGATGGTCAGGGCCGCGCAGGCGGCGAGTGTCCACCAGGTGGAGCGCAGCGACTTGATCTTTATCCATTCAAAGGCCATGGCGTGGGCGAAGCCGGGGCGGCGTGTGGCGGTGCGCACGGGCGCGGTCAGGGTGGTGCTCATCGGATTCACGCGGCCTTTCCGGACTGCTGTACTCGGTACTCGACCGCGTCGGCGGTCAGCTCCATATAGGCGTCTTCCAGGGAGACGCGCTGCGGTGCCAGTTCGTAGAGCCACAGCCCGTTCTCTCCTGCGAGCTCGCCGATCCGTTTCGGCTCAAGGCCTCGGACGGTCAGCGCACCGTCCGCCGCCTCGGCAGCGACAGTGCCACCCTCTTCCGCCAGGAGCGGAGCGAGCGCCTCGGCGTGGGGGCTGCGGACGCGTACAGCGTTGAGGGAACTGCGGGCGAGGAAGGTATCGATCGGACAGTCGCCGACCAGGCGCCCCCGGCCGATGACGATCAGGTGGTCGGCGGTGTCCTGCATTTCGCTCATCAGATGGGAGGAGAGGAAGACCGTACGGCCTTCGGCAGCCAGAGAGCGCAGCAACTCCCTTACCCAGTGGATGCCTTCGGGATCCAGACCGTTGACCGGCTCGTCGAGGATGATCACCTCCGGGTTGCCGAGCAGTGTGGCCGCGATCCCGAGCCGTTGGCCCATACCGAGCGAGAATCCCCCCGCACGGCGGTTGGCGACAGCCGTCAGGCCCACCATCTCCAGGACCTCATCAACGCGCTTGCGGGGCAGGCCGTTGGAGGCGGCCAGTCCGCGAAGGTGCTCGTAGGCGGAGCGGCCGTTGTGGATGCCTTTGGCGTCCAGCAGTGCGCCAACTGTACGCAGGGGCGCGTCCAGCTCCGCGTACGGGTGCCCGCACACGGTGACTGCTCCGGACGTCGGCCGGTCAAGGCCGAGGATCATCCGCATGGTGGTGGATTTCCCGGCACCGTTCGGTCCGAGGAAGCCGGTGACCTGCCCTGGCCGGGCCGTGAAGGTGAGACCGTCCACGGCGGTCTTGTCACCGTATTGTTTTGTAAGGCCCTTGGCCTCGATCATGATGCCTCAATTTCCGTATATGCGTTTCGGTACGACCTAACGCTACGAGGCGTTGATGACCGAAACCGTGGTCCTGGACGGCAGAAATGTGCGCTCGCCATGGGCCTGCGGGGGGAGCCGGGTATCCGTCTCGAGTGGTATCTGCGGAGGGGCATGTGATCCATGAGACGGACGCTCGTGAAGCTGGCGGCCCTGTTGGTGGCGGGCTGTCTGCACTTCGTTGTGGCCACTACTGCTTGCGTCTCCGCATGGGAGGAACGGGTTTGTGAGTCCTCGATGTCCCTTGCTACGCAAGGCCGCATGGACCAGCGGTTGCCCGGATTGATGTGCTCACAGCCGAGCCGTCTGGGGGGCAGCCACCCGGGTAGTGAGCCTCACTTCGTGCCGCACGACGCGCTCGCTTCGGTCGGTGAGCGTGTCGGAGACGGCGGCCATAGCAGAATTGTGCGCGTCCCGTCATCGCTTGGTGAAGTGGTGTCCGGCTTCGGTGCAGTACGATCGATTTTCTGGGGGGGGGGGATTCCATAGTCCCGGGTTGAAGGCTCGTCAGGATCAATCCAAGTTTCCTTTTCACGAGCATCCCGGGGAGGTTCACCTGCGGGCGAGGGGGATGCCCAAGGAAGGCCACATGATCAACAAGAAGAGTGGGCCAATGTGAAGATTCGCTCTGCAGGACGACCGTAGCGGAGGGCATCCCAGCCCTTCGAGAGGGAAAGACGTGCTCGACGCAGGCGCGTGGACAATGCTGGGAGCCCTTGCGGAGCCCTTACCAAGGCAGGGCGCTACGGTCAGTCGCAAGCAGTCATCAGAGAGTGGCTGGGTCGAATCCGTCAGCAGACCCTCCAGCAGCGTCGTTCCATGTCGTAAGGGTCTCCTCACTCCCTGCATTTCCATGGAATACGCCCAACGCCGCCCTCATTCCGTCCTTCGGCTCGCGAGTTCTCCCTCGACCGCTTTGTATCCGGGATTTTGAATGGAATACTTCTACAATTTTGGACGACGGCACAGGATGGCAGTTGATGCCTTCTTGGCGCTGCTCCTATTGCTGCTGTCATGGTGGACGACCGTGGGGAGTGGCCTGAGACCTGGCCAACTCGTCGCCGCGGGCGTGATCATAACAATTCTGACCCTTGGAGTGGCTCTTCGACGACGTTTCCCTCAGGGGGCGCTGCTCCTGGCTATTGCCGTCGGCGTGTTCCAAGTCATCGTTGACTTCAGATTCCTGGCTGCGAACATAGCGTTCTTGGTCATCGCGTATACGGTCGCTGCTATTGGGGAGGCTTGGGCCTCCCGGCTTGCACTGGTGATGGCACCTATCGCGGGAGTCCTGGCGACGCTTCGCTGGAGCAATGCCGATTGGGGCGACCCTAGAGACCTCGCAATCGAGTCGCTGCTTTCGACCATCCTCCTCGTGCTCCCTTGGGCTATAGGCAGCTTGGTGCGTACCCGCCGTGCCTACTGGCGACAGCTTGAGGAACGTGCCGCTCACTTGGAGAAGGAACAGGAGATACAGGCGAAGATTGCAGTCGCCGCAGAGCGTACACGCATAGCGCGCGAACTCCACGACCTGGTGGCCCACAACATGTCGGTGATGATCGTGCAGGCAGACGGTGCCACGTGTGCCATCGACACAGCGCCCCGTCAAGCCAGGCAGGCGCTCGAGGCCATCGCCCTCATGGGGCGTCGTGCGCTCGTTGAAATGCGCCAGGTTCTCGGCCTGCTTCAGAACGGGGCAGGGGCCGACGAAGGGTCCGTCCTCGAGGTGGGGATGGACGAGCTTGAAAGCGTGGTCCGACACTCTCGCAGCGTGGGATTGCTGGTCGACTTCCAGGTCGAGGGATCACAGCGGGCGCTTCCCGCGGAGGTGGGGCTGACCACCTACCGACTCGTGCAAGAGGCCCTCACCAACACCAGGAAGCACGCTGGCCCCGCCGCCCGGGCGACCGTCCGTCTGGCCTGCTTCGATCACGACATCGAGATCCTGGTCGAGGACGACGGGGGCGGAGAATCGCACTCGTGGAGAGAAAGGCGGGGAAGGGAGGGGCTGGGCCACGGCCTCCTCGGCATGCGAGAGCGCGTCGCCCTGGTCGGGGGCCGCATCGAGCAGGGGCCTCGGCCCGGTAGCGGTTTTCGAATCTGGGCGAGGCTGCCCCTTTCGGCGGTCGGCCACCAGACTCGGGCGGCTGGCTCGCGCGCTCTGACTGGTGACGTCACATCAGATTCAGGTCGCTGAACCGCAAGGATTGCGGCAAGCAGGCCGACAGTGCTTGGTCCAGGATGAGTTCTTTAGCCCTGACGAAGCGCGGAGACAGCCGCAGCCCCGAGACCTACGGCAGCAGCGAACCAGCTGGGCGGGCAGGCGCAGACCGCGACCCCGCAGTCCCCACAACTCCCGCAGCCTTTGCGGACTTTGCAGCCTCGCGGAATCCAGGGGCGGCACGGCCGGCCTGCAGCACCTGCAGCCGTACGCAGCCGTACGTGGGCTCCTGTTCCCACTGCCCCCGGGTAGCGCCTTTGGCCCCGACAGTCTTCCCGAACGCGCTATCGGTTCGACCTTCGCGACAGGACACGCTGCCCGAGCGCCGTGAGCACCCTGTGGTCGCGGCAGAGCGCCCCGCGCACCTCGAACAGCATCTACAGGAATCTCGCCCGTCGTGATCTGGTCGTTTCCGCGACGATGGAGGTGCCGAAGCGGCGCTGCCGTCGTCGGGGCGGTGGTGCGCGGTGAGTCGCACGGAGGTGGAGGGTGCCCGTCCTGACCAAGTTGATGGCGGGACGGCTCTTGAGGTGTGGGCGCGGCGGAGCTGTGCGCTCGTCGTTGCTGCGGTGGCTGCCTACGCCACCTACGAGCATCAACGGGACTTTGCCCTCCATGGAGGTGCCGACCCAACGGGGGCGGCACTGTGGCCGCTGTCAGTTGATGGCTTGCTGGTGCTTGCCACGGTCGGCCTGCTGAAACCCGGCGGGCCATCCAACAGCCGTATGCGTTACATGATCCGGCTGGTACACCAAGCGGGATTCCTCGAATTGCTAGTCACTCGCTCCCTGGAAGTTCCTAAGCTAATTATGGGTAACGGTCGGGCCGGACTTTCCCTGGGGTCATGAGGTTCTTGCAGAAAACCCCGCCAGCTCGCCTGGTGGGGTTTTCTTGTTTCATACCGCACACCTCTCTTCTGGCGGCCCCAAGCAGCACCGGACCGGCACTCGGGCCGATCGCCCAGACGCACCGCAGCTACCCGAGACAGGGAGACCCGCCAGCTCTCCGGGGAGTGCTGGAGGCGCAGCGGCTGGGTGTGGTGCATGTCCAGGCTTCCTTCGACAAGGGCCAGTCTGCGGCGTCCTGTGAAGTCACGTTCAGCGGAGCGAGCGAATCGTCGGATGGCCACTCCGACCCATGCTCCGCGGGCCGGGCGGGCTACGTCTGGTCGCCCGGCAAACTCGCAGGCAGGTCCACGCGTCCGCGGACCCCGAGCTTGCGGTAGATGCTGCTCAAGTGCAGCTCCACGGTGCGTCGTACGACGAAGAGGTGCTCAGAGATCTCCCGGTTGCTCAGCCCTCGCGCCGCCAGGTGAGCCACCCGGCGCTCGGTCGGGGTGAGGGACTCGAGCCCGCAGTGAGCCTTGCGGCGGGGCCGGGCACCGGCCGCGATGAGCTCAGCGCTAGCGAGGCGAACCAGCGCGATCGCGCCGCACTGTTGTGCGGCGGTCGCCGCCTGACGCAGGTGGAGGCGGGCATCGGCGAGCTGGTTGGTCGTACGCAGCGCCGTGCCGAGGTCGGCAAGGGCCCGCGCATGCTCCAGCGACGCCTGGGAGTGGCTCAGTGCGGCGACCGCTTCGCGCAACAAAGCGACGCCTGCGCTTCCTTTCGCCGCCCTGCCTGCTGCCCGCATGGCCATGCCGACCGCTCGCGAGCTTCCCCACTGGTGCGCCAGGGCCAGTTCCTCCTCGATGAGTTCGCGGGCTGCCGAGCCCTTCCCTAGCGCCGCGTATCCGACTCCGGCCAGCGAACGCCAGGGAATGACGGCCGGATTGGTCACCTGCCGGGAGTCCAGCCGCCGGCCCGTCTCGAGCAGGTCTTCCACGCCCTGCCGGATCTCTCCCTTGGCCAGGTGCAGACGGCCCCGACTGGTGAGCAGCCAGGTGCCCAGCAGGTTCGCGGGCACGGTCTGTCCCGCCAGGACGTCCGCGATCACGTGCTCGGCCGCATCCAGGTCGCCGTTGTCCACCAGGGCGTCCGCCAGCCGTGCGGTCGCGGCCATGGCCAGGCCGTCCGCCCTGCGTGAGCCGAACTGGAGGAGCATGTCCCGGCAGGCCCGCGCGTCGCTCTGGCAGTCCCCCAGCCGTCCCAGCCGGTAATTCACCTCGCTGCGCACGGCGAGTGCCCGGGCGCTACCCAGCGCAGAGCGGGCATGGTGTGCTTGGTCGACCGCCTGGCCGGCGTGGTGAACGGCGAGTTCGAGTTCACCAGCCACCGTGAGGGTTAGCACGCTCATCGGGTGGAGGAGGGACGCCTCGTTCACTTGTGGGAGGACGCGATCCAGTGCCCGCGATGCCAGCTGCACCGCCTGCTGCCGCTGCAGACCGGACATCATCAAGCGGACCGACCACAGAATGCCCAGCGCGTCGTCCTCCGGATCCTCGGGGAGGTCCATGCGGCCAGCGAGCCGGGCCAGCTCCGCATCCGGCGAAGGCAGATAACACAGGCCCAGCAGAGCCTCCTCGACCTCCAGGCTCAACGCGACCTCGGGGGAGCTGTCCCGTGCCGACCCGGCCACGTTCCGGAGTACCCGCATGCTCTCTCCGTAGCGCTCACTCAGGCACAACAGTCCGGTCAGCCGCCGGGCAGCATCGGCCTTGACCGTGACGTCGGAGGTGACGTCCAGGGCTCGGCGCAGGTAGCCGACGGCAGAGCCGACGTCGGCCGGTGGCTGGGCGGATCCCATGTGCACCATCAGCTGCGACCGCCTCCGGGAGCTCATCGGCTCGCGGAGTGCAGACCGCAGGTGGTCCAGGGCGCGGTCGGGGTCGCCCTCAGCCGTGGCCTGCGCGGCCGCTGCGCACAGCACGTCGGCTGCCCACGGTTCACCGAGCGGGCCGGACCGCAACAGCTGTGCGGCGACATCGGCCGTCGGCGCTCCCCTGGAATGCAGCAGGCGCGCGGCCCTGGCACGCAGTACCCGGCCGGCGCCGGGCGCGAGGCCGGCTAGCACGGCCGCCTGAACTACAGGCGGCCGCAGGGATACCCGGTCGCGGCACCAGTACAGCAGTCGCGCTGCCACCAGCGCGTCGACCAGCGGTGCCACCCGGGCGGTTGCGATTTCCGCTGCGGCGGCGGCCAGGTCCAGTTCGACCGGTTCGCCGAATGCCGCGATCACCTCTACCAGTTCGCCAGCGCCGGAACCGCAGGCCGCCAGGGTTCGTCGCAGCCAGGTCATGACGACCGGCGGAGGGTTCTCCAGCACCTCGCTCAGAAGCGCGGGGCTCACTGGCCGTTTCGCTTCCTCCACCGCGTGCAGCACCGCGTGTAGGAGCCGCGGGTTGCCATCGGTGGCCTGATGGCAGGAGGCGCCGAACTCCTTCTCGACCGGCGTGCCCAGAATGTCTCCCGCGAGGTCGACGACGGCCCTGGTGCGTAGCCCGTCGAGGGCGATCACATGTTCGAAACGGCTTACGAGGTCGGCCTCGATGACGTTCGTCGGCAGGCTCGTGGTCGCCATGACGAGAACACGCCGACGGTGGCTCCTGCGCAGCAGATACGCGAGCCACCGTGCTGAGGCGTCGTCGACCCACCGGAGATCGTCCACCGCGATGACCACCGGCCGGTCCGCCGCCAGCTCCATGGCCTTGTCGCAGAGCTCGTTCAGGCCAACCAGGCCGGGCACGGGCCGGGATCCGTCGACGTCCTCGAACAACTGCTGGACAACGCCGAACGGACAGTCGGCCTCCAGCCGGTCCGCCCCCGCTGCGAGGACGAGTGCTCCCGCGCGCCGCGCCCGCTCGCACGCAGCGTGGAGCAGCGCCGTCCTGCCCATGCCTTCTGCGCCCCGAATCAGCACTGCCGTGCCGCGTCCGCCCCAGACCTCAGCGCGCAGCTCGTCGATCGAGCACAATTCCTCCTCGCGTCCCACGAGGTGCACGGATTCCCCAACTTGACGATTCAACGGGCCCCACCCTGACGGAATTTATCGTGATCCTTATTCAGGAGAGATGCGCCGAGCAAATGTTCCGTTGCCCTACAAGCTGTGATCCATCTCATGACGAACCCGGCAGCGTCCAGAAATTCCCGCGGCGCAACGACCAGCGGCAGAAAATCCTTCGGTACCCGCCGAGAGGCACCGAAGGCACGTTACGGGCACGCTGATTGAGCGGTCGCATTCCGCGCTTCCGCACGATGAATGATTGCCCGCTGCTTATGTTCTGGAGGTGGTCTTGGTGGCGGACTCGACTCTGCGCATCATGGCTCCGAATGGAGACAGACTCGCGTTGCGCCTTACCGATGAAGCGCCCGCACGAGCGGTGGCGACCAACGTACGGTTCGTCGGCGGCGCCTACAGTCGCGGGTTCCAGATCGGTTCTCGTGGCTATCACGACTTCGTTCGCAAGCACGTGATCAAGGCCGCCCCCATGGAACGGTTCGTCGTCGGGGGGCGGGAGACCGTCGTGGCCGCCACTGCGGACGGGAATACCACGATCGTCACCCTGCTGGAGCGGTACCACGAGCTGATGACCGTGTTTACCGGTCCCGCACCGAGTCGGAGGACGCTGATCGGACTGTTCAGCACGCTGGAGATCCAGGACCACCCCCACGGCATGCGGGTGCGCCCGACAAAGGGGGACACCGCGCTGCAGCAGACGGCGGTGACCGTGGCTGAGAGGGGCACGATTGTTGTTCCCGGACCGCGGCAGGCCCGGACGCTGGTTCCGAAGCACCGTGGCAAATCCACCCCGCACGGGGAGCTGTGGCGCGTGCCGTTGCCCGGACGCTCCGCCGACTCCGCAAGCGAGCACGACTACCTGTATGTCGTCGCCGGAGCGAAGGGCGCCGCCGAGATACGGATCGACCCGGGGTCCCGGCTCGACTCCCCTGCCCTGCTGAAGTGGGTGGCCGGGATCGACGCCGCCTGGACCACAGCCTAGGGCGCCGGGCACCTATGTCTCCCACCCTCGCCATCGTGATCGTCAGTTGGATCGCGATCGTCATTCTCTATCTCGCGCTCGCGGCGGTGCTGCGAGAAGTGCGGATGCTGCGCCGGCGGCTGGACGAGCGGGCCGCCACTGCGGCGCCCCCCGCAGAGCTGGTGCTGCCCCCGTCGTTCGTCGAACACATCGCGGAACCGGGTCGGGAGCGAACCGTGCTGGTCGCCGACGCCGGCTGTCCCCTGTGCCGGCACGCCGCCGCCGTCCTTGCGAAGATGGCGACCCCGGACTTCCGGCCAGTCCTGCTCACTTATGAGTCGCCGAAGCGGTGGTCGTCGCTGCCCCATGCGCTGGAGCTCATCCAGGACCGTGACGCATGGGCGTCGCTGGCCCACCTGAGTCCGCCCGTACTCCTGACCGTCGGCAGCGACGGCACCATCGGCTCGCTGCACCTCCCGAGCAGCGAGCGCGACATCGCCGGTGCACTCGCGGCCACGCCCTCAACCCCACCTATGGAAGGTCGTCGTGATGACGTCACAACTGGCTGAAATACCCTTGGTCAACCGGGATGATGACGGTGACCTGCAGCCCACAGCGGCGCTCCGCGGGATGAAGAAGCCCGCCTCACGCAGAAGTGTGTTGCGCGGAATTACCGCATCTGCGCTCACTGTGGGGGTTCTCTCGCTCACATGGGGCAACAGTGGGCGGGCTTTCGCCGAGGAGAGTCAGGGCGGCCTGACGGGCTGGGACCGCAACGACTGCAAGGACGCCTACCCCAGCGGCTATGACGAGGACGCGGACGAGGGCGGTCAGTTCAAGGACGCCAGAGGGGCATGCTTCGGCGGCCCGGTCTCCAGTGACTACTGCGACGCCAACGGCTGGTATCGCGCCGACGAAGTGAGGGAGGGCGACAAGGTCATCAACTACGCGCCGGTCTCCACGATGTGCGGCGAGAATGCGCAGAAGAACGCGTGGAAGTGGACGACTCCGGACGGCAAGGCGTATCGGTGCTCCGACGGAGAGATGACGGTGACTGCTGGCGGTGAGACCAACACCGTGTTCACCATCTGCCGGGCTCTGGTGTCATGAGGCTGACTCAACGCCTGACCTGGCATCCCGCGACTGCGGTAGCACTGATCACCGCCGCCGCGGTCGTCGGGGTGGCCGTTGCACTCCCACTGTCCACAGCTGGGACGGACGGGCTGTGGCCCTGGTTGGTGACCGGCGCGGCAGCGGGGTTCGCGACTAGCGGCTCCACTTGAAGCCGCAACTCAGCCTCTGTGCTGAGCTCGTCGGTCTGGCGAGGTCTGCCCCCTTATGCTTTCGTGCTCGGCCTGGTGCTGGGCGGAGTGATCAGTGGGCTCGGTGTGATGCTTGTCGGCTCCGTGCTGCGCGCGGTGCTGCCTGTGACCGCCGTGGCTGTGGCCACCGTCGTCGTGCTGGCGGTGCTGGTCGCCCGGGAGTTCGGGTGGCCGCGGTTCCCGCTGCCGCAGAACGCACGGCTGGTCCCGGAAACCGTGTTCCGGCACGGCCGGTTCTTCGGTCCGCTGCAGTTCGGGATCGAGATGGGCACCGGCATGCGCACCTATGTGCCGTCCGGACTGCCCTACGCGGCCCTGGTGTTGGTAGCGGGTCTCGCCGGGCCCCTTGCGGCGCTTGTAGCCGGTGCGGCGTTCGGTCTTGGCCGGGCGGCGATGACCATCGGCTCGCTGTACTACGGCGCCGATGGTGAGTGGGACCTGGCTTGGAGCGCCTGGGAGAAGTGGCTGAAGTTCACGCTCGTGCTTGCCTTCGGCGCGGGCCAGACCGTGCTCGTACTGCCACTGCTGGGTCAACCGTAAAGGAGACAGAGGAAGATGGGCTGGACGCTGCTCGGCGCCGTCGGCGCCACCGGCAGCGGGTTCGTCCTGCTGAACGCCGGGTGGTGGAAACTGTGCCGCCGCCCGGCGTTCGCGCTGGTGTTGAGTGAGCAGGGGCGGGTCGTGGCGGCCAATGTCGGTTGGCTGGCGTGGGCGCTACCGGTCGCCGAGCTCGCGCTGGGCCTGGGGGCGATGACGGTCGTATTGCCGCCATCGACCCGCGCGGTCCTGGTGCTCCCACCGACGTGGCTGCCGATGCTCGGCATGGTCGTGCTGGGCGGGATCTTCGCCTGTTACGCCGGTGTCCAACTCAGGCGCGGGGTGCGCCCGCGCTGCGGCTGTCTGGACAGCCAGGACCGGTTTGGAGTGCACACCGTGCTGCGCGCGCTGGCGATCAGCCTTGGCGGACTCGCCGGCTGGCTCACCAGTGCCGGTGGCACCGGCCCGTTGCCACCGCACGCGTGGTCGCTGACCGTCGTCGCCGGGGGCCTGATGGTGGCGGTGGTCCTCTTGGTGGGGCTGCCGCTGATCGCGAATCCCGGGGGATCAGCAGTCGTGCATCCCAGGGGGCCAGCGGCTGGTATCTCAGCGGACGGTGATCGACGCCTGCCCCGCGGGCACCAACTCGCCGATCACTGGCGCACCCGGCACCTCACCGGCGACCAGCAACCCCCCTGAGGTCTGTGTGTCGGCAAGCAGCAGCCGTTCGATCTCACCGATAGTCCCGAAGTCGACATGGGGCTCCACCCACGCGAGGTTGCGCCGGGTACCGCCGCTGACGAAGCCGTCCTTCGCCGCTTCCCTCGCACTATCCAGATAACCGACCGCGTCGGCGTCCAGCATCGCCGAGACCCCACTCGCCCGGACCAGCTTGTAGAGATGACCCAGCAGACCAAATCCCGTGACATCAGTGGCACATCGCACCCCCGCCGAAACGGCGGCCGCGCTGGCGCGGCCGTTGAGCTCCGTCATCGCCGCTATCGCCTGCGGAAAGACCTCTCCCGTGGCCTTGTGCCGGGTGTTGAGCACCCCGATGCCGAGCGGTTTGGTCAGCGAGAGCGGCAGGCCGGGGTGGCCGGAGTCGTTGCGCAGCATGCGGTCGAGATCGACGACGCCGGTCACCGCCATGCCGTACTTGGGTTCCCCGTCGTCCACACTGTGACCGCCACCGACAGGACAGCCCGCAACTCGCGCGGTGTCCGCGCCGCCGCGCAGCACTTCGCCTGCCAGCTCCATGGGCAGAGTTTCCCGGGGCCAGCACAACAGGTTGACCGCCACGACCGGTCGGCCACCCATCGCGTACACATCGGACAGCGCGTTGGCCGCGGCGATACGGCCCCACGTGTAGGGATCGTCCACGACGGGCGTGAAGAAGTCGGTGGTCGCCACCACGCCGCGCGAGGAGTCGACGGCGACCACGGCAGCGTCGTCGCCGTGCTCCGCGCCGACCACCAGGTGCTCCGAAGGCTGGATGAGGCCGGCGAGCACCTCCTCCAGTTCCCCCGGTGGGATCTTGCACGCGCAGCCACCGCCCCGCGTGTACTGCGTGAGGCGGACCTGGGTGCCGTCGGTCGAGTCCATAACGCCAGCCAATCACACGTTCTTCACACTTCCCACTCGAGATGTCCTCAACCTGGAGGCGTCCGGCGCCTGGTGGCGCCCGCGGTCTTCAAAACCGACGTGGCCGGAACCCCCGGCCAGGCGGGTTCGATTCCCGTCCGCCTCCGCCAACTTCCACCACGGGACTCATGTGATGACTAAGCCGAGCCACGATGTCCCCCGCACCGACGTGCTGCTCGCTGCACCGGAACTGCACACCGCCATCGCCAGCTTGGGACGGACCGCGGTCAAGGGCGCAGTCCAGGCGGCCCAAGAGCGCGTCAGACGGGGCGAGATCGCCCCCGACGAGGTGCTCGCCGAGATCGGGCGGACCTTGCCGCACACAGCGAGCAGCCTGCGGGCAGTGATCAACGCGACCGGCATCGTCGTGCACACCAACCTCGGCCGCGCCCCGCTGTCGGCCGCGGCCGTCGAGGCCGTCGTCACGGCGGCCGGGTACACCAACGTGGAGTTCGACCTGAACTCCGGCAGCCGCGCACGCCGCGGCCACGGGCTGCGCGAGGCGCTGTTGTCGGCCGTGCCCGAGGCGGGTGACGTGCACGTGGTGAACAACAACGCCGCTGCACTGGCGCTTGCCGCCGTCGACTTGGCCGGGGGGCGCGAGATCGTGGTCAGCAGGGGCGAACTGGTCGCGATCGGCGATGGATTCCGGCTGCCCGAGCTGATAGAGAGCACCGGCGCCCGGCTGCGCGAGGTCGGGACGACGAACCGGACCACTCTGGATGACTACGGCTCAGCGATCCATCAGGACACCGCATTCGTGTTGAAGGTGCATCCGTCCAATTTCGTGGTGACCGGTTTCGTGCAGTCCGTCGGCATCGCCGCTCTGTCCGCACTGGACGTTCCGGTGGTGGCCGACGTCGGATCCGGACTGCTGCGACGCGACTTCGCGCTGCCCGAGGAACCCGATGTGCAGAGTGCTTTGCGGGCCGGCGCTGCGCTAGTGACCGCGAGTGGGGACAAACTGCTGGGCGGTCCACAAGCCGGCCTGATCTTCGGCGATGCCGATCTGGTCCGGCGGTTGGCCCGGCATCCACTGGCCCGTGCGCTGCGGACGGACAAACTGACGCTGGCCTCTCTGGAAGCGACCGTTCGCGGACCGCGCCCACCGGTCGTGCAGGCGCTGCACGCCGAACCGGCCGAACTACTGAAGCGCGCCCGGCGGATGGCGGCTCAGTTGTCCGGCGTGGACGCGCGCATCGTGGCCTCGACGGCCATGGTGGGTGGTGGTGGTGCGCCGGAGGTCGTGCTGCCCAGTGTGGCGCTCAGCCTGCCCGAGCGGCACGGCCCGGCGCTGCGCGCCGCGACGCCGCCGGTCGTGGGCCGGGTGAGGGACGGTCGTTGCCTGCTCGATCTGCGCACGATCGGTCCACGGCAGGACAGCCAGGTCGTCGAAGCCGTGCGTGCCATATCATGATCGTCGTAGCCACGGCCGGGCACGTCGACCACGGCAAGAGCGCCCTGGTCCGCGCACTCACTGGACGTGATCCGGACCGGCTCGCCGAGGAGCGCCGCCGTGGGCTCACGCTGGACCTCGGGTTCGCGTGGTGCGACCTGCCGAGCGGGCGGCGGGCCGCCTTCGTCGATGTGCCGGGCCACGAGCGGTACCTGCACACCATGCTGGCAGGACTCGGCCCGGTCCGGGCCGCACTGCTGGCCGTGGCCGCGGACGAAGGCTGGGCAGCACAGACCGCCGAGCACGCCGACGCGCTGGCTGCCTTCGCCGTACCGCAGTTGATTCTCGTGATCACCCGCTGCGACCTGGCCGATCCCGAACCCGCAGCGGCCGTGGCCCATCGTGAGCTGCTCGCGCGCGGCCTCCCGGCCCCGGCCCCGCTGGCGACGAGCGCGCACACGGGTCTGGGTCTCGATGCGCTGCGCACCGCACTCGACCAGCCCTCTCCGGTGTCCCCGGCCAGTCCGGGACCGGTACGGCTCTGGGTGGACCGGGCCTTCACCGTCTCCGGCGCGGGCACCGTGGTGACCGGCACCCTGCTCGGCGGAACGCTCCGCGTCGGAGACCGGGGCGAGCTGTGCCCATCCGGTGAGGAGGCCCCCATCGCGACCGTCCGGGGACTTCAGGTGTGCGAGCGATCCGTCGCGGAGGTTTCGGGGCCCACCCGCATTGCGGTCAACCTCCGGCGCGTTCCGCTCGACGCTGTGCCCCGAGGCAGCGCCCTGTTCACCCCGGACGCATGGGTCCTCAGCACGCTGGTCGACGTCCGGCTGCACGCCCCCGGCGCCTGTGCGAATCCACCGGCGCTGCCCGCCGAGGTGATGTGCCACCTCGGCACCGCCCGTCGGCCGGCCCGGCTGCGCCGGTTCGCTGACGACCTCGGCCGACTCCAGCTGACCGCTCCGCTGCCGCTGCACGTGGGGGACCGGCTGGCGGTACGCGACCCCGCCGCTCGTACGGTGCTGGGCGCGACCGTGCTCGATCCGATGCCCGCGCGCATCGCCGGTCAGGGTCCGGTGGGGCGGCGGAGGGCCGCACTGGAAACCGCGACCGGAAGACCGCTACTCGCCGACGAACTCAGCCACCGCGGCCTGGTCCGCAGCACCGACCTGCGCCGTCTCGGCATCCCGTTGCCCGCCCACCCACCTCAGCAGGGATGGCTGATCGATCCCGAACACCGCCGGCAGCTCGCAGACCGCCTGCTCACCCTGGTATCAACCCACCACGACGAGCGATCCGCCACCGCACCGGAACTGACCAGGGAACAGATACGGGACGCGCTGGGACTCCCCGACACCCGGATCATCGACCTCATCCTTTCACCCCAGCTCAGGGAAGACCACGGGCGCATCGGCCTGGCCAACACCGCCCTGCCGGCCACCTTGCGCAGAGTCGCCGAGACCGCCCGGCGGGAACTCACCACAGCGGGCCTGCGAGCGCCAACCGCGGGGCGATGGCGCGAACTCGGGGTCAGCGCAGCCGAACTCCGTGCTCTGACACGTCACGGCGTGCTCGTACGGCTGGCACCAGACGTCTACCTCACGCGGGACGCGATAGAACGAGCCATCGCCGTCCTCCAACGGCTGCCTGCGCCCTTCCGCGTGAGCAACGCACGCACCGCCCTGGACGCACCACGACGCGTCGTTGTCCCGCTGCTGGAACACCTCGATCGCCAGGGAATCACCGAAAAGGTCACCGACGACGGCCACCGACGACTGCGCCGACCGGCGCACCACGCGACGACCTGACCAGGGTGGTGCCGTGCTGACCAGGCGGGGAGCAGAGTCGGGTAAGTCCGCGGAGTAGGAGCCCGCTGCCCTGACATGCCCCTGGCGGTCGCTGGACGGACGGGTGTCCGCCCAGAGGATGACGCCGCGCCCGGTGACGGTACTTCCGGCGGGCCCGGGTTCGGTCCCTGTGGGTGAGGGCTCGGCTGACCTGCGCATTCGAGAATGGTGTCGAATCGTCCGCCGAGGCGACTACTAGGAGCTGCCGCCCTGAGGGGCGTGCCGCGTTGAAGGGGTTCACGGCCGTCTGGCTGCACTTCCTTGACGCCATCGACCACTTCCTCGCCAACTGGCCGGAGACTGCTGTGAAAACCACTACCGAGTACCCTCTGATGAAGAGCTATCTGTCCGTCGTGGCGCGTGAGACGGTGACCGCGTTCGGCGAGGGGCCTCCTGTCGCGCCGGTCGACCGCGGCCGCACGCTCGCCCCCGTAGGGTTGCCGATCGCGGCACGGTCGGCATGACGGACGCATACCTGCTGCCGATCCATACGGCCGCGCTGCTCTTTCCCGTGCTGGCTCTCCTGATGTTCGTGCCGACGGCGATCGTCCTCTACCGGCGGCACGGCGTGATGACCCGCTGGCGGGTGCTTTCGCTGTACGGCGGTGTGTACTACGCGCTGACCGCCTTCTGCATGACGATCGTGCCGCTGCCGAAGCCGTCAGTGGACGTCTGCAAGGCGTTTCCAACCTTCGCCGAACCGCAGCTGACACCCGGTGTCGCCTTCTCCGACATCTGGAAGGAGGCACACCACCGCGTCACCCTCGACGCGTTGATCCTGCACAACTCGGCCTTCTGGCAGACCGTGTTCAATCTGATCCTGCTGCTGCCGCTCGGGGTGCTTGTACGGATCCACTTCCGCCGCGGCGTCATCGCGGCCACGGCGGCAGGGTTTGCGGGATCGCTATTCTTCGAACTAACCCAGTACAGCGGGTTGTGGGGCCTCTACGAGTGCCCCTACCGCCTCTTCGCCGTCGACGATCTCATCGCCAATACGGCGGGTGCCGCCTTGGGGTGGGCGGTCGCCGGGCCTCTGGCACGGGTGCTGCCTGCCCTGGATGCCCTGGACGACCGCGCATTGGCCGTCGGCAGGGTGCCCATCGGCCGTGGCTTGGTCGCGCTGCTGGTGGATGTGACAGGCGTCGAGCTGCTGATCGCCGTTGTCGCCGGAATCGCAGCTGTTGTGCCCGGTGCGGGGTCGGCGCTATGGGTGCCGCCGGTCGTCTTCGCACTGTGGTTTGTCGTCATCCCGTGGTGGACCGGCGCGACGCCGGGCAAGCACCTGCTGCTGCTGCGGCTGGCCACGGCGGAGGGCGGACGCCCGAGCCTCGCCCAACTCGCACTTCGCGCCGCCGTGCTCAGTCCACTGGTAGTCGTCGGGGGAGCGGCCCTTCCTGCTGCGGTCAAGGGACTCACCGTCGGCCCGGCCCTTCTCGACCGCTCCGGCTCATCTGCCGACACCTCCGCGCTGCTCGAGATGACGGGCGTGATGGGCTATCGGGTGGTGTCTTACGTCCTGACGACCGGCACGGGGATCGTCCTGCTGCTCTTCCTGGCCGGCCGCCTGACCCTGATCGGTGCCTATGTGAGGGCCGTCCGCCGTCACCCTTCGGGGCTGGGGCCGCACGAGACTCTCTCCGGTGTTCAGAACCACGCCCGTGCCCACACGCGGGCACGGACCCGACCGGACACGCCTGGCCCGCCCGACGCACGCGACTCGGCCCCGCTGGCTGCAGCGGGGGACGCCCACACAAGCAGGTGACCCTCTCCCGCCTTTGCCCGTACGCCTCCGATGTGAGTGTCTCTTCGTGCTGCATCTACCGCGCCGCTGACGGGCGGCCTTCAGGCGCCCTAACCGTCGAGCAACTCAATGACGTATTCGAGCGCCATCGGAGGCAACGTTTCCGCAGGTCAACGCGAACTCAACATCCGATGGCGTCCGTTCGGTCACGCCCCGCCAGGTGTCCTGGGTGCCGACCCCGGCCGGCGTGACCGTGCCGATCCCCGTCACGGCGATCTCGGGGCGGGTCACCGGTCCTCTCCGGGGGACTGCTGCTCCAGCTTCCTCTCCAGCATGGCCACCAGTTCCTGGAGTGTCTGCCGCGGCGTCACCTCGTCCTCGGCGATTCTCACCCCCAGTTCCTGCTCCAGGGCGAAGAGAAGTTCGACCACGGCCAGGGAGTCCATGTCCAAGGACGCCAAGGCCGTCTCGGGTTGCAACTCCTGGGGATCCATCCTGAACTTGCCGGTCAGGACGGCCGCCACCGTCTCACGCACCGATGTCACGCCGCCCCTCCCGCCGTCGTCGGCCGCCCGGCGAGAAGGTAGTCACCGGTCTTCGCCACGCCTTCGAGCACGTCCCGGATGCGGTTGGCGTAGCGGGCGACGGCGGCGTCGGCGGTCTCCGTACCGGGATAGCGCGCAGTCGCCCACGCTCCCTCGTGGGTGCGGTGGATCCACGTGTTCACTCTGTTTCCGCGGGTCTTCATCCGGACCAGGGGGCGGGCGTTCCGTTCGCTCCACCGTTGCGTTCCGGGGATCACTCTCATGTCGGTGAAGGAGACGAAGGGGAACACCTCGGGCATCCGTCGCTCCAATTCGCCCTCGATTCCGAGCAGTTCGGCGATCCTCACGATCGGCGTGCGGCTCAGGTGCAGTGCCGTCGCCGCGGACCGGTGCGCGCCCCGCACCACGTCGCGGAAGCTCTCTGCCTCGCTGAGATCGATCTCGACCGGGCCGACTCCGACGTACCAGCCCATGGAGCGCAGCCACTCGGGCCGGGAACGGGTGTGCCACGGCATGACCGTCCGGTAGACCGGGTCGCCCGTGATCTGGTGGGTCACGATGGCGAAGGCCGCGAGCAGTCCGGCGAGGAAGCCGCCGCCCGCGCCGTGGCAGGCCTCCTCGACCGCCTCGGCATCGGATGCGTCCAGCAGGCGCACGTCGAGTTTGGTGTGCGGGAGGAGTTCCCCCTCCGCGACCCCGAGGTCGAGCGGAAACTTCAGGAGCCGTTCGCCGCCGGCCGCGAGGAACCGGGCCCAGCACCCGACGGCCGGATGGTCGGCGCCGATCCGCTCGGCGGCCGCGCGTTCCGCCACCCCGAAGTCCACGTAGCTGCCCACGTGTTGGTGCTCCACCGTCCGGCCGCCGGAGACTGCCGCGTACAGGTCCTGCCACTCCTGAACGGCTGTCATGACGGAGAAACCGTCGGTGTGTGCGTGATCCAGCGCCACGATGATCGTGGTGGAGTCCGCGCGCTCCACGGTCTCCACCACATGGCTGGGCCGACGGAACGCACCCGTCGCGTCGTCGATGCGCTCCTGAAGCCAGGCGGACATCTCGTCGCCGCTGACGAAGTCGGCCACGACCTCGTCGTTCACGCGCAGCCGCTCGGGGGCGACCGTGAAACGCTCCGTCTTCCCATCGCGCACGCGGAACGCGCTGCGCAGCGTCTCGTGGCGCTCGGCACACACCCGCAACGTCTCGCGGAACATCTCGGCCTTCAGCGGCCCGGGGATCTCGAACGCGAACCCCATCCACATCGGTATCCCGATGCCCTGCTCTGCGAGCCTGGCCACGTACTTGAGGTGCCATTCCTGGTTGTACGAGGGAGGCGTGACCGTGTCTTCCGCTTCCGCCGCCTCGTGGAAAGAGGCGGCGTCCAGCTTCCACTCCCTCAGCAGCCCCGGACGCACCTGGTACTCGGCCAGCGTCGTCATCAGCATGCACGGCCCCCGCTTTTTCCTGTGCGCATCCGGTCACGCTGGTGCTACCCACAGCGACGATCCGCCAAATTGGCAGCTCAGCTCGCAGCCATTTTCGACACTTACCTCCGCCGAGCCGCAGGCCTCCGAACTCAACCACGGAAAGGCAACCCAGAAAGCCCCCGGGATCCACCAACTGCCGCTTTGTCAAGGCGAGTTGTCGGACGCAGGCGTATCTGGCGGCTTCCCAGGTGACCTAGAGCTTGGTCGGTGCCGTGTCCGGCGCCTCCTTCAGCCGGGTCCCTTGACCACATCAAAGGAGCTAACGAGACGGTTGGCGACAGGCGTGGCACCTACGGCACACGGGCACGAAAAGGAGACCACGATGCCCATTCGCGGCAATTCGGCCTCGGCTGCGGACGGTTGGGCGGAATACGCGGCATACGTCGATTGGGTTCGGTTCGCTGGGGAGCTTGCTGCCCGGCGCGTACTCGCCGGTGGCGATGCTGTCGGCGATGCGGCCGGCAAGCCGGTGGTAGCATGGCGCCCCGGCGTTGCAGCTTCTGAGGCATCCGGGTCAACTGTCCGACCACCGCGTGCACATCGACTTGCTTCCTTGCCTCCCGCCTGTGCGTCCGTCTTAGCGGCTTTCGAGGCAGCGCAAACCCCTCTCCGGTTAGTCGCCCGAAGAGGGGCCAATTACTTGCGCAGCTTCGCGGGTCCGACAGTACGTGACCGCACTCGAGAACCGGCGCCTTAAGGGGGGTACTGCTGCGTGTCCCTGGCGGTCTGAGAACGGCAGCCGATCAGACTGTCTCGGCTTTCTATTAGTCCTCTGGCCTTTCCCGCACCTTCTAGGGTCCGTCTCCAAACGGATTACGCCCAGGCGGCGGGCCGGAGACTTCCGGGTCCACGTAAGCGGAACCAGGCAGGCCCTTGCGTCGCATCGCAATCCCGGTCAGCGCCTCGAAGATGGCCCAGCGTGCGTTCATCGTCGTGGTGTAGCCGGGATCGAGGTGAGGCGCGACCTCGACGATATCCATGCCCACGACCGGCGTCTCGTGACAGATCCGGCGGATGGCCGGCAGCAGTTCGCGGTTGGTCAGACCGGGCGGCTCCGGTGTGCCGGTGCCGGGCGCGAAGGCAGGGTCCAGCACGTCGATGTCCAGCGACAGGAACAGGTATTCCGGCCCGTCCAGCGCCTCTTCGATGGCGTGTTGAAGGACTACGTCGAATCCGCGGCGATCGATCTCGGCCATGAAGTGTGTGTGCAGCCCGTGGTCACGCATCCAGCCGAACAGTTCGGCGTCGGGTGCGATTGCACTGCGCAGGCCGATCTGGATGAAGTTACGTCCGGGAATGTGTTCGTCCTCGATCAACCGGCGGATCGGTGTCGCGTGCGAGGCGAGATGGCCTAGCAGGTCGTGGGAGCAATCCGGATGGGCATCGAAATGGATGACCCCGACCTTGCCTGCCCCATGGACGTCCGCCATGGCCGCAGCATCCGGCCACAGGATCGAGTGGTCCCCGCCGAGCACGATAGGGATTGCGCCGGTTCCGGCGATCTCGCGGACGAGAGCACGGATCGGTTCCATGGAATTGTCGATGCTGAAGGGGTCGACTGCGGCATCGCCGTAGTCGACCACCATCAATTCCTCGAACGGCTTAATCCGCGTGCTGGGATTGACCAGCATCTGTGGTGTGTGGGGCAGGATCCGCTCGTCACAGCGGATGGCGCGCGGCCCGTAAGACGCCCCCCGGTGTCCGGTGGACATGTCCACCGGCGCTCCCAGGACCGCCACATCGACGTGACCGGCACGCAGATCGTCCGGGTTGAGGCACAGCGGCAGCCCGAAGAGCGTGGCGATCCCGGCGTAGGCCGGTACGAATGCGTATCTCTGCAGATTGATCGGTCCGGGCTCGCGCCTCGGGTCGGACGTACGGTCGGCTTCCCACTTCCAGGCGTCCGGCGGTACACCTTCCACATTCAGCTCCTCTCGGCTCACCCGGATAGTCGCCCGGTGGAGCAGGCGCCCCGCTGGCGCTTGCAGCCATCGCTCAATCCGACCGACCGTCATGACGATGGGTATGCCGACGCAACAGGCGGCAGCAGTCAGCCATTCGGACCGGTGATCACGACACGCGAAGCCGGGGTGCAGGGGCTTGTGAAAACGATGGCCGAACTGAGCGCATAGAGCACCCCACCGACTCCTCGCGCCGGGGCCAGGGACCGCCTTCAGGCAGGTCTTGCTCAGAGCAGGCACGACACGAGCTTGACCGCCGCTTCGTACGAGGAGGCAGTCTTCTCGTACCTGGCGGCGATGCCGCGAAAGCCTTTGAGGCGGTTGAAAGAGCGTTCAACCGTGTTGCGCCGGCGGGGTGCGTGACACGGTTGAACTGGGGTGGTCTTCTGCCGCGTCGGCCGCGGTTCGGTGCCGTTGCTGATCGGCCTTCTCCGAGATGGTGTGGGTGATGCCACGCTTGCCGAAGTAGGCGCGGAATATGCCGGAGCTGTAGGCCCTGTCCGCGATGATCTGGTCGGGTCTGCACCGCGGCCGCGCGGACGATGGTGGAGTCGATCTGCACCAGCCAGTCAATGTCACCGGCCGCATCCCCGCGGGTCTGGATTTGCTGCAGAGAGCGGGTGAACACGCGGGGCCGCCTCGTTGCAGGGCGCGATATCAGCGGAGCAAGCAACTCCCACTCCGGGTCGGTGAGTTCATGGCGGCGGATCACCCCACCATGATCCATCCCCCTGTGATCTTTGAAGACGGACCCTAGCGCAACCCAGCACACGACGGCGTGTTGACGATCAAGAATGGAAATATAGTGCATACGCTTTCTCAGCGTCGTGAACGGTGATTGATCGTTGTCGGCAATCATGTACTGGGTCGTTCCTCATCGAAATGGAGATGAAATGCGCAAGCTTCGGGGAGCTGCTGTCGTAACCACCATGGTCGGCAGCGTGAGTATGCTCGGTGCCGGCGTCGCAGCCGCCTGTGGTGAGAAGGAGCCACCGCCTTCTGTGAGCATCGACTGCGAACAGAGCCTTGGGAGCGACTCCGAGACCACCCAGACGGGCACCACCGTCAACGTCGCTGACGCCCTGAACGGCGGCGACGCCGACGCCAGCGCCAACCAACAGCTCTGCAGCCTCGACAACGAGGACGCCGAGAACACCGCTGGCACCGCCACCGGAGGCGACGGAGGAGCTCTGGCCAGTCTCACCGCCTGATCACCGCCATCAGTCCGTAAGCGCCTTCAGGGACCGAGCAAACAAGCCCGGTCCCTGAAGCCGCGTCGGCGCAGGGGCCGGGGACATCCCTGACTGAGAAGCCGATCGTTCACGGCGGGTGGACGACGAAGGGCGCAGCCATTGCCCAGGATGCGGCCGTAAGGGACAGCCTGCATCCCTGGCACGACAGAGGGCCCCTGCCGGGTAGCGGGGGTCTTCTCGCTGTGCCGAGTGTCACCACAGGAGGGCACCCAGTATGTGCGAGCGGTCGGCTGTCCTCGCGAAGTGTCAGGCGCCCGCTCTCGGCGCCGACAGGCAGCGGTCCAGCATCATCAAGAGTGCCCTGGAGTCCTGACACTCTGGGAGCACTTTGCGTCAGTCCGCCTGTCCCTTCAGCGTCGCGACTTCCCGCGCCCGCTCGGTCAGTTCGCATACGGCTCGAACTCTGCGGAACTGGCGGACACCGCGCCGCATCGTGTCGAAGTACTCGTCTCCGCGGCCGTGCTCAACTGCACGTAATCGTCCAAGAATGCGTTCCACGCTGCGCAGGCGGCATCTACGTGACCAAGCTCGAACTGCCGTTGTGCGACAAGGGCGTTGGAGTGCACGCCCCCTGCCGTTCCTGGCGAGGCTGGACGCGCAAGCACTCCTGCACGGCCGCGATCGATCCCGCGAGATCCCTGACCTCGTATAGGACGTGGGAGACGTGGAACTGGTATGCGCTCGCGTCGCATCCGCCGATGGCCTCGCGCCTGCTGTCCGCCTTGAGTGGACGTTAAGTCCGGTCTTCCTTGGTTCGTGATCGCTCGATGGTGGTACTGATCGCCGTCCGGGGCCGCCTGATGGGCATGTCCATGTTGAGATGCGGGCATGGAGCGAGAGCCGTATCCGAGTGACTTAGCGGACGAGCAGTGGGCGTTGATCGAGCCGGTGATCACGGCCTGGAAGCAGGACAGAGTGGCACGGTCGGCGGCCGGGGACCCGGGTCCTGCGACCTGAGGGAGGTCGTGAACGCGATCTTCTATCAGAACCGGACGGGCTGTCAGTGGCGTTATCTGCCCCACGACTTACCCGCCTGGTCGGCGGTGCTCTACTACTTCGGCCTGTGGCACGAGGACGGGCTGGACCAGCGGATCCAGGAACTCCTTGCGTTGCCAGGTGCGGGAGAAGGCCCGGGCGATTAGAGGACCCGTCCCTCGTGATCATCGACACCCAGTCCGTCCGCGCGGCCGCGGGTGTCCCGAAGACCACGACGGGGCTGGACGCCAACAAGAAGGTGTCAGGCCGCAAGCGGGGACTGGCCGTCGACGTTCTGGGCGGCTGATTATCGGCGTTGTCGTGCTGGCCGCCTCCGCCCACGACAACGCCGCCGGCACCGCCTTGCTCGACCAGGCCGACGAGCGATGCGGCAACCGCCTGGAGAAGGCCCTGGTGGAGAGGGCTTCAAGGACCAGGTCCTCATCCACGGCGCGTTGATGGACTTCGACGTCGAGGTCGTCCGCCGCAACCCGGAAGACCAGGGCAAAGGCTTCGTTCCACGGCCGAAGCGGTGGATCGTGGAGCAGGTCAGCGGCACGTTGATGTTGCACCGCCGCCTGGCCCGCGAGTACGACCACCGGCCCGACACCTCCACCTCGCGCATCTACTGGGCCTCCATCGCGAACATGGCCCGCCGCCTGCCCACTCCCGCCCCCAGCTGGCGCGACACCCTCGGGCTGGCCGCATGAACATCATCGAGCTCCTGACAGACCTCCAAGCCCAGTACGACGAGACCACAGCCCGGGCCGGTGAACTACGCAACCAGATCGAGCACTTGACCGCTACCCAGGCCGCGACCGAAGCACGACTCGCGGACCTGGCCACCACCCGGAAAGTAATCGCCGAACTCGCACCGGCTGGAGGCCTACCAGGCAATCGTGAACACCTTCAACCGGCACCCCGACCAAGAGTTCCGAGCCCGTGAGCTACACGAACTCCTCGGCATGCCCACCGACGAGGCATCCGTCAACATCACCCGCAGCCGCCTCGGACGCCTCACTCGCCAAGGCTTCCTCACCCAACCCGGACGAGGCCGCTACCAGAAACAGACCTATCATTCATTCAAGACCTGGCCACTCCTGCGCAAGCTCCCGTTCGACCACGCGGATCACTGACCTCGTTCGGGCTGTCTCTGCCTGAACCTCACCTGCTCAAACTGAGGATGGAGAACACTCAGTGGCTGCGGCCACCACATCGCCAGTGATCGGAATGGAGAAGGCACGCGATGATGCCCGTGGGCAGAGATATCGTCAGTGGGTTCAGGGCGCCGAATCCGGGATGTGCGGGGAGCGTGCGTATGCCTCCGTGGGTGTCATGCCCCGGCCGTTCAACGCTACGGTGTCGAGGACGCTCACCTTCGCGCATCGGCCTGACGAGGACGGCGCGGGTGAGCGGTGTTTCTGAGCGCGCTGGGGCCGGGAGGTGTGTTTGACGCTGATTGGTGTGCGGTCGTCGGTTAGCGCGGCGAACAGCGACCGCGCGCCGGGGGCGGGGATGACGCGTTGGTTGTTGGCGGGGTCGGGACGGGTGGGCATGGTGGTGAAGGTGACCTTGCCGTTGGGAACCGAGCCGAATGCACGGGCGAGTGAGGTCAGGCGGCGCAGGCTACCAAGACCTGCATCGACGGTGAGTGCCCGAGTCGCCGTGTCGGCGAGCCGGTAGGCCGACGGCAGGTCGGTGAGGGTTCTGACGTTCTTCAGTTTGCGCACCATGGCGTCGAGGTACAGATGCTGGGCACGTGTGCGTCCTAGGTCACTGCCGTCTCCAAAGCCGTGCCGAGTGCGCAGCCACTTCAGCGCGGCGACGCCCTTGAGCGTGTGGCGGCCGGCCGAGAGCTTCAAGTGGGAGTCCGGGTCGTAGACGTCCTTGTCGACGCACACGCCGACCCCGCCGGTTGCGTCGGCCATGCGAACCGCCCCCGAGAAACCGATCCCCGCGACGTGGTCGATCGGTACTCCGGTGAGCTTGCGAACTGCGGCCACTTGGCAGGCGGCACCGTGCTGGAGGGCGCTGTCGATCGGGCCTTTGGCGGGAGCGCCCCGGCAGACCGGCATGCGGGTCACGGTGTCGCGGGGGATGCTCACCACGGTGGCGCGGGAGCGGTCAGCGGACAAGTGCACGAGCATCTCGACGTCCGCGTTGCGCCCCGGCCCGCAGTCGCCGCCGAGTCGGCAATCGGCGGCGGATTTCCGTCCGTCGGAACCGATCAGCAGAAGGTTGATCGGGGAGCGGCCCTTGGCGTCGGACCGTTCATTGCCGCCCAGCCCGGCGATGGACACTGAGCGGATGTTGCTGTTCAGGTAGTGATAGACGGCGGTGCCCAACCCCGCTGCCAGCAGCGAGAGGACACACACCCCGACAGCCACGGCTCTGTGTGTGGGACGCCTCCTGCGGCGGCGGCGCCGGCCTGTTCCGCCCATCGCCCGACGGAACCGGCCGACTGGCGGGGGCTCCTGTATGTGTCCTGGGCTTCTCATCTGCGCCTCCGTCCGCTCTGCCTGTGTCCGTGGGCCATCAGCGAGTTCCGGGCCAATCCGCAGGCACGCGCGGAGTTTACGGACGGCGGGATAAGAGAGTTCTAATACCGTCGGCGAGGGCTGGGTCGGTCCCGGTGCTCTCAGCGCGAACGATCGGGTTCCGGGTGAAGGGGGATCCGCAGACGGAAAAGGGCGCCGCCGCCGGGCGCTTGTTCGGCGCTGAGGTGCGCGCCGTGAGATTGGGCGACCTGGCGTGCCATGGCCAGCCCCAGCCCCGAACCGGGTAGGGCTCGAGCGTTGCTCGCCCGGTAGAAGCGGTCGAAGACGTGCGGGAGGTCCTCCGTGTCGATGCCTGGCCCGTGGTCGCGGATCGTAAGGTGCAACTCGTCGCCGTGGAGCTGTGCTTCGGCCTCCACCGGTCCGCCGGGCGGGGAGAACTTGGCCGCGTTGTCCAGAAGGTTGGTCAGCAGACGGACCAGGCGAGCGGGCACGCCGGGGACGTCGACGTCCGCCGCCCCCTTGTGTCCGTCGGTGTGCAGGGTGAAGCGGACCGCCGGCCAGTGGCCACGCGCGGCCTGAAGTGCGTACTCCATGAGCTCGACCGGCCGCACCTGTTCCATGAGCGGAAGCGGTTCCTCGGCTCGGGCGAGTTCGACGAGGTCGTTCACCATCGTCGTCACCTCGCGCAGTTGCCGACTCAGGGCGCTCGCGGCTCGGGCGCGCTGCTCCGGGGTCAACCGCTCCTGTTTGGCCAGCAGTTCGGCATTGGTACGCAGGGCCGTGAGCGGGGTGCGCAGTTCGTGCGAGGCATCGGCGACCAGGCGGCGCTGGGCCGTGACGGACTGTTCCAGCTCGCCCAGCATGGTGTTGAAGCTGCCCGCAAGGCGGGTGATCTCATCGGTACGCGACGCCGGCCCCGCGGGCAGGTCGATGCGGTGCCGGGCGTCCCGAGTGGCGGCGATCCGCTCGGCGGTGGCGGTGAGTCTGGACACCGGCGCCAGCCCGGTACGGGAGACCGCATACCCGAGCGCGCCCGCCAGCAGCACGCCCGTTGCGCTGACCCCGACGAGACTCCAGGCGGCCTGCCGCACACCCCGGTCAACGGCGTCACTGCGCAAAGCGACCTGAAGGGCGTACCCCTTGCGCAACTGCTGAGTGAGCACCCGCACCGGCTCACCCGCGACGCGGGTCGTGGTGAAATACGGGCCCCGTCTCCCGGCCGCCACCTGCCGCGTGGCCGCGCTGACAGGCAGCAGGTAAGGCGCCGCGGCGTCACGGGAGGCGGCGGCGGGCACGATCTGCTCGCACGCAGTACCCAGAAAGCGGCACTCGCCGTTCATCACCCCCGGGTCCCAGGTTCGCTTCTCCCGGATCGTTTGTGACGCCGACTGGGTCAGGCTCAGTTCCAGCTGGCGCACCAGCTGGTATCGGACGATGTAGAAGGCCGCAGCGCTGACGCCGAGGACCACCAGGGCGACCGCGGCAGCGGTTGTTGCCGCCAGACGCATGCGCAACCGCCGACGCCGTCGCCATGGGGGCCCGAGCCCGCGCCTGCCGGTCACCCGAGCCTCGGGCGGTCGAACCGATAGCCCACGCCGTGCACGGTGTGCACCAAACGCGGCTCGCCCCCGGATTCCAGCTTGCGGCGCAGGTAACCGACGTACACCGCGAGGGAGTTCGAGTCAGGACCGAAATCGTGTCCCCAGACCCGCTCCAGGATCAGCTCCCGCGGCAGTGCTTGACCGGGGTGGATCATGAACAGCTCCAGCAAGGCCCATTCGGTGCGAGTGAACTCCAATCGCCGATCGCCCCGGTGACCGCTGCGGGTGGCGCGATCCACCACGAGGTCGTCGAAGACGAAGGTGGAGTCGTCGGTGGGCGACGGCTGTACGCGGCGCAGCAGCGCCCGCAGCCGTGCCAGCAGCTCGTCCAGGGCGAACGGTTTGACGAGGTAGTCGTCGGCACCCGCGTCCAGACCGTCCACTCGCTCGCTCACGGAGTCCAGGGCAGTGAGCACCAGGACGGGGGTGCGGTCACCGACATCGCGCAGGCGACGGCAGACGGCCAGCCCATCCAGCGCCGGCATCATCACGTCCAGCACGATGGCCTCAGGTTCCCACTGCGCCACTGCGCTCAACGCGTCCAATCCATCGGCTGCCACGCGCACACGGTAGCCCTCCACCGCCAGCCCATCCTCCACTGCGGCCCGCACCTCCGGCTCGTCGTCGACGACCAGTACCTTCGGGCCGGCGCCCTGGGTCGGTGCAGGCGGGGTGGTGTGCATGTTCTCCCCCTGCCAAATGCGGTCTTAGAAGCTTCTTAAGCCGTCCCCCCAGGGTGGCTGCCATGCGTACGCGACCCTTCGTCCCGCCGCTATCCGTCGTGATCGGCGCGGGCGGTACAGGCGGCCACATCTACCCGGGTCTCGCCTTGGCTGACGCGCTGCGGCGAGCCGAACCCGAAGCGCTGGTCTCTTTCGTCGGCACCGAACTCGGCCTGGAGACGACCCTGATCCCGCGAGCCGGCTACCGGCTGCACACCGTTGACATGATCCCTTCGACCCGGCACTCGGCGCGAAGCGCTATCTGCTCCCGGCTGCGCTGCTCCGCTCCGGGCGGCAGTGCCGGGCAATCCTGCGTGAACAGCATGCGCAGGTGGCGGTCGGCATGGGCGGCTATCCCAGCGCTCCGGTCATCGTCGGGGCACGCATGGCCGGTCTGCCCAGCATTATCCACGAGTCCAACGCGGTACCCGGACGAGCCAACCGTTTCGCGGCACGCCTCACCCCGCACATCGCGCTCGCCTTCGATAACACCAGAGCGCACCTGGCCGGAGCCGAGAACGCCCGCACCGTCGGCATGCCGCTGACCGGGCCGCTGGCTACCCTGGACCGTGCCGCAATCCGGGCCACCGCACGCGCCGCCCTCCGTGTTCCCGAGAGTGCCTCCTTGGTACTGGTCAACGGCGGCAGTCTCGGTGCGGCCAGGCTCACAGAGGCTGCAGTCGATCTCGCCGCCCGCCAGCGCGACCGACGTAACCTGCGGCTGCTGATCAAGACCGGGCCAGCCGCGCTGATACAGGCTCGGGCCCGCCTTGCGCAGACAGGTGGCGAAGCCATTGCAGAGGCCGTGCCCTACCTGGATCGGATGGACCTGGCCTACGCCGCAGCCGACCTCGTGGTGTGCCGCGCCGGGTCGGCGACCATAGCGGAACTGGCCACCATCGGCCTGCCGGCGGTTCTGGTGCCGTACCCCCACGCCCCCGGCGACCACCAGACCCACAACGCCCGTGTCCTGGCCGACGCGGGCGCCGGCGTCCTGCTCCCGGACGCGCAAACGGACGCGGCGTCCCTTGAGGCGATCGTCCTGCCGCTACTAGCCGATCCCGGACGGCTGGCGGCGATGAGCGACGCCGCCGCCCCCGGCACGCACTCCGAGGCGGCCGACCTACTGGCAGCGCAGGTCATCGAGCTTGCCGGGGGCACCGCCCCCACCACCTCCCCCTGTCCGACGCACCCGCCCCACCCCGCACACCCCAACGAGGAGGCAGCATGAACAACAGCACCGAGGACACCCGCTGGCACGGCCGCAAGGTCCTGGTCACAGGAGCCGAGGGATTCATCGGCTCAACCCTCGTCGACATGCTGGTCGAGGCGGGAGCGGACGTAAGGGCCTTCGTCCACTACAAGCCGTACGCCGAAAAAGGCCACCTGGCACACCACCTTCGGGCCGCGCCCGGGGCCACCCGGTCGAGATGGTGGCCGGAGACGTCCGTGACCCCGGCCGGGTGATGAACGCCGTCGCCGGCTGCGACACCGTGTTCCACCTGGCCGCCCTGATCGGCATCCCCTACAGCTACGACTCGCCGGGCGCCTACGTGCAGACCAACGTCGTGGGGACCGAGAACGTCGCCGAGGCCTGCCGCCACCACGCAGTACGCAGACTGATCCACACCTCCACCAGCGAGGTATACGGGACAGCCCTGACCACACCGATCGGCGAGGACCACTCCCTGCAGCCACAGTCGCCGTACTCCGCCTCAAAAATCGGGGCGGACATGATGGCACTGTCACACCGGCACGCGTTCGACCTCCCGGTGACGGTGGTGCGCCCCTTCAACACCTACGGCCCACGACAGTCGGCCCGCGCGATCGTCCCCGCCATCCTCGCCCAACTACACTCCGGCGCAGAGGAGATCAAACTCGGCTCACTCACCCCGACCCGGGACTTCACCTACGTAACAGACACTGCTGCCGGCTTCCTCGCGATGGCCGACTGCGACCGCGCACTGGGCCACGTCATCAACCTCGGTACCGGCCAGGAGATCAGCATCGGCGACCTGGCCCACGAACTGATCGCTGCGTCGGGGCGCCAAGCCGAAATAGTCACCGACCCTGCCCGGCTGCGGCCCGCCGGAAGCGAGGTGCAGCGCCTTCTGTCGGACAACGCCAGAGCCCACACCTGGTCCGGCTGGGAGCCGAGGACGTCACTGCAGGAGGGACTACGGCAGACTTCCGAATGGGTCGCCGACAACCTCCACCTCCTCGCCTCCGACCGCTACCAGGTCTAGGCCCATTCGTTTGGATCATCCGATCGATGGTCGGTTGTGCCGTTAACTGATGTTCAACGGGCGCGGATTGACCCCTTGCTGCCAGACCGGACGCCGAAACGAGGCGGTCGATGGCGCGATCACCGTGAGGTGATCGATGCGATCGCCTACAAGTTCCAGACCGGATGTCAGTGGGTGCACCTGCCGGAGAGGTAAGGCAACTGGCGGGGCGTCTACAACAGGCTGCGGATGTGGGCCATTGACGGCACATGGGAGTGGGTGTTCACGGCGCTGATGGCTCAGGTCGACGCGGAGGAAGACCTGGGCTGGGCCGTCTCGGTGGACTCCACCATCGTGTGCGCTCATCAGGACGCGGCCGGGGCCCGCAAGAAGGGGCCCAGGCGGGCGAACCAACAGACCGTGCCGTCGGCCGGTCCCGCGGCGGATCGACCACGAAGGTCCATCTTGCTGCCGAGGACCGCTGGCAGCCGTTGACCTTCCACCTCACCGCCGGGCAGGCCGGTGACGCGCCTGCTTTCGTGGACGTGATGGCACGTGTGCGGGTCCCCGCCCGCGTGGACGGCCCCGCACCAGGCCGGATGTGGTCCTGGTCGACAAGGCGTATTCCTCACGGGCGATCCGTGAACACCTGCGCAAGCGGAGCAACGCACGCCGACCACCGGCCGACGCGCCTGGATCTCGGTGGCGTCCAGCCGCAGCTGGATACCTTCGGCCTGGGCGTAGGCGAACACAACCGTCAGCGTCCGCAGCCGCAGACCGGGTCGTTCGGGGACCGCGCATCCGCGCTCAGCCAGGAGTGTGGGTATCTCACGGATGGCGCGGGTGACGGTAGAGCGGTCCACTCCGAACAGCAGCCCCAGCACGGCGTGCGGGAGATCGTGCCGGAGATGAATCAACGTGGCCACCAGCCGATCGAGAAGACGAGTCGATGCCGGGCGCCGACTCCCGCGGCCGTCGCCTCAGCTTCCCGCAATCGGGCCATGGCACGCTGACGGCTGGCCGTCATCGACTCGGCATGCGCCTGTTGCCCGGCGAGGAACGCTTTCAGCCGCGGTCCCGCCTTCGGTGACACGTCGGCTGCCGAATCCGCAAGCGCCAGCGCCTTCGTGCCGTACCCGCAGCCCGCGGCACGCACCGCAGCACGTGAAAGGGGCCGGCGAGCAGTGCATGCGTCTGCCCATCACGGAGCATGCGCTGACACCGAGCAGTCGGCCTCCGGACAAGCCGAACCCAGGACTTGGGCATGAGCCCAGCGTCGGTTGACCCGCCGCCGAGCAGTGCGGATTCGGCAACCACCCGCACAGCCGTGGAAGCAACCTCGGACGAACTACCGCGCAACCAAGATCAGTACTTCGGAGGGGGACCTGCATTGCAGAGACAGATGACACTTCGCAGCGCTTGTTGGATAGCCCGAAGCCGTGTGAGACAGCCCCGGACGGGCAGTCAGGGTGCTACTTCCGGGGGAAGCTGAACTCGTATCCCTGCTTCTTGAGCCACGGCAGGGCCTGCTCCAGCGCCGCGATCGTCTCGCTGCGGTCGCCGCCCCCGTCGTGGAGGAGGATGGTCGGGCCGTTGACCAGCTCATTCTTGAGGTTGCCGAGGATTGCCGCCTTCCCCGGGAGTTCGAAGTCCTTGGTGTCGACGTTCCAGCCGAGCGGGCGCATGCCAAGCTCGGCGGCTATTCGCCGGCTGTCCGGGGTGAAGGCGCCGCCGGGAGCGCGGTAGTAGTCGACCTTCGCTCCGCCGGCCGCCTCCTCAATCCCCTGCTGGCCGCCGAGAATTTCCCTCTTCTGGTAGCGGACGGACTTGTGATCCATCGCTTTATCATGGCTTACGGAGTGGTCGCAAAGGCGGTGCCCCTCGGCGACGGCCTTTCGGACTAGGTCGGGGTGGGCGGTGGCCTGCGGGCCGATCATGCAGAAGGTCGCCTTAACGCCGTAGCGCTCAAGCACGTCTAGGACCTGCGGTGTCCATCTCGGATCCGGCCCGTCATCGATGGTGATGTTGATTGCCCTGCCCCCGCTCTCCGTGGCGTGGCTGATCTCCTCTGACACCCTCCCCGGTGCGTCCAGCTTCTTCCCCTGGGGGCTCAGCGTCGGAGACGGCGGAGCGGCCGGACCGCTCGTGCCGCCGGTCCGGGACACCAGCGCACACGCGCCCGTCGTGACGGCAACCAAGGCCATCGCAGAGACCATGGCCACTGCGAAACGGCGACCGCGTGCGGTCGGTTGAGCTAGGAGACGCACCATGGTCATCGCGGAGCGGCGTGCATGTGCGGTCGGTCGAGCCATGGAACATCCATTCTCAGCCCTTCGGGAGGCTGACGTGCTGCGTACTCGGACAAGGGGTGCAGATCAGCGCCCTATATAACAAAGACGGGACTAGGAGACGAAGGGTTCTCCTTGCCCGGAGTGGAATGGATCACTCCGAATCCACCAGAGTCATCAAGATCACGGACGTACACGACTTATCTGACAGGCCCTATTGCCGGTTCCCCTGTGATGATCACTCGGATCAGGGGTTACTCGTGCAGTGGCGTGACGGTCTCCGCCTGGACACGGGTCGCAGCTTCAAGCGCATGGTATTCACGCTTCATCGCTGCGGATCAGTCCCGCCAGACGCGAGTCCGCAAGCCCGTCCGCGGTCCCGAACACGCGGAGATGGCCGAACAACTCGCCGCCGAAGCCGAGCCAGCCTGCTTGCCGGCACCCTGCTGATCACGCTCGTGCGGCTGGCCAAACTCCGCGGGCGCAGCAGGCGACTTGAGTCGGAGATTCATCGCTGGTCGGGTGTAAGTCGTCCTGGACCGAAGCTTGCGCCGTTGTTCGTAACTGATGCCCAGCGGGCTGCACTTGAAGGATGGGTGCGTCGATGCTGCGACAGCGCAGGCGCCGGCTTTGTGATCAAGGATTGTCCTGGAGTGTCCCGAGGGGTATTCGGCTGCGGAGGCCTCTCGTCGTCTCGGGGTTGTTCCCGATACGGTCCGCACCTGGCGTCTGCGCTTCTTGGAGTGCAGGTCTGGACGGCCTGTGTGATGAGCCGCGGCCCGGTGTTCCGAGGAAGATCACTGACACCGATGTCGAGCATGATCGTCAAGACGCTGGTAGAGAAGTCGAAGAACGGGACGCACTGGTCGACGCGGCCGATGGCTGAGGCGACCGGGAGTCGCAGTCGGCGATCTCTCCGACGGCGGGCCTTCGCCCTAGCCCCGCACCGGCGCAGACGTTCAAGCTGTCGACCGATCCGCTGTTCACCGACCAGGTCCGCGACGTCGTCGGCCCCTACCTCGACCCGCCAAAGAAGCCCCTGATTCTCTGCGTGGACGAGAAGTCGCAGATCCAGGCGCTGAACCGGTCCCAGCCGGTGCTTCCCATGGTGCCCGGAGTGCCATAGCGCCGCAGCCACGACTACGTCCGCGCCGACGGAGCGGTGGATGCCGCACTTGAGCTTCTTCGCGGTCAGTTCGGCGAACCACCGCTCCACCAGGTTGATCCAGGACGACCGGGTCGGTGCGTGGTGATCGTAACGGCGTTGTCGGCTATTGATGACGGGGCGTGCTGGGCTGGGGTTCGGCTGATGGGTGATTCAGCAGGTCATGGAGCTGACGGGCACGAGTGCGGTGCTCGGTTTGCGGCGGGTGGTCCGCTGGGCGGCGCGGTCGGAGACCAGGCCGGCGACGGCTCGGTGCGTGGCCGCGTAGTGCTCGCGGCGTCCGAGGAACCGTTGCAGCGGGCGCCACTGCTTGTGCTCGGCGTTGGCGTGCTCGACGCAGATCCGCTCCGAGGACTAGCGGCGGCGCGTCTCGCGCCAGGCGTACCGCTCGCCGAGCGGGGCCTCCTCCTTCGGTTTCTTCGGCGGCGCGCTGATCTGGTCGGGGAACTCGTTGGCAGGCCGCGGTAGCCCTCGTCCACCTCGGCTTTCACGTCCGGGTGGAGCCGGAGCTGTTCGGCGATGCCCTCGGTGCGGACTGCGGTCTGGTCGTGCATGTGGCCGGGCCGGTCGGCTCCGGACCACAGAGTGCGGCCCTGGCTGTCGCTGATCGTGGTGGTCTTGCAGGTGTTCTGCTTTTTCTTTCCGGAGACGAACACGCAGCGTCCGGGCCGGTGGGCCTTCGGGCGGCGGACCTGGGTCTCGGTGCCGTCGATCCGCAGCTTCACGCCTTCGGCGGCAGCGTAGGCGAACACGTCCGCCAGGGTCCGCAGCCGCACGCCAGGGTGGTCGGGGACGGCGAAGCCGCGGTTCGCGAGCAGCGGACGAATCTCGCCGATGGCCTCGGTGACGGTGGAGCGGCCCGCGCCGTACAGCTCGGCGAGGGCCGCGTGCGGGAGCTGGGTGCGCAGGTGGACCAGGGTGACCAACACCCGGTCGGTGAACGCCAGCTCGTGCTTGCGTCCCCCCGGCCGCACGCAGACGCTCCCCGCCCCGGCGCTGGCGCGGCGCGGACTCGTGTCGCGCCTGCCATGGGGCAGCCAACTCCTCGATCAAACCGCCGAGATGTACACGGGAGCTGCCCGTGAAGGCAGGAATGGGACGAGGCTGCACGGGCCCACTTCGTCTTCACACCCGAAGAACCCGTGCGGCCCGCATCCCGTCACGCCCGATGCACTTGTCGGCCGACCGGTCAGGTCAGCTCCTCGGCGAGCAGATCCATGAGCAGCCCGTCCTGCCACAGGCCCGTCCGGTGGTCGCGCCCGTACGCCCGCATGATCCCCACGGGCTTGAATCCGACCTTGCAGTAACTGCGGATTGCCGAAGTGTTGGCTGCAGCGGGATCAATGGTCAGCCGGTGATGACCGCGTTCGTGCACCAGCCACCGGGCCAGCGTGCGCACCGCGTCGGTACCGAGTCCCTTCCCGTGATGCCGCGCCGTCAGGAAGATGTCGATGCTGGCACGATGGAACTCGGGGTCGGTCTCTTCCTCGAACTGGACCGCCCCGATGACCTCACCCTCGAAGACGATCGCGAGCATGCCCTCGAAGTCCTCCGGGGGCGACCACCACGCCGCGACTTCCGGCTCCCGCACGATTCTGCCGAGAACCTCCCCATCGCCGCCTGACGCTGGCCGCAGCACAACCTTGTCCCCGCGCATCTCCATGCCCTCCATTGTCCCTGGAAGTCGGAGGCACCCACGGCAACAGGACGCGCTCAATAGCCGACCACGCCGTAAGCGCGCTCCGGCTCCCCGCTTCGACCTCGGCCAGCACACCGCACATGTCAGGCTCCGCGCCTACCCGTCCCTCGCTAGAGCCCCAACAAGCCCCTGCTCGCCGCCAGTCCGCCACCTCGCGCGACCCTGGAGAAGCGCCGCCGAGCTGAAATGAGACCCGCATCCTGCCCGGGCCAAGGGCCCGGAATACCCTGCCTCTAGACTGAGCTTGTGCAGCACTTCGAGGTCGTGACAGCCATCGCCGCACCCCCGGACGAGGTGTTCGCGATATGCCTGGACGTGGAGGCCCATACCAGCTCGATGGCCGCTTCGTCGGAGCGAGCGGTTGATGGCAAAACCCAGGGCGAGTTGTCGCTCGGTGACACGGTGACCTTCCATGCACACCATCTCGGCCTCACCTGGCGACTCACCGCACGCATCACTTCCTACGAGCGCCCCCGATGCTTCGTGGACGAGCAGGAGTCCGGCCCCTTCAAGCGATGGCGTCACGCCCACCACTTCGAGCCGGACGGCGCCGAAGGCACCATCATGAGAGACGTCATCGACTTCGCTTCACCGCTGGGGCCTGTTGGGCGCATCGTCGACAGAATCCTCCTGAGCCGCTACATGCCTCGCCTCATCAGAATCCGCAACGCCTACCTGGCCAGCACTTTCGACTGAGTGGGTTGGGGCAGCCTTTCCTGCTCCACTTCAAACGGCCCGCACCGCCGGCGGGTCGGAACGGACGCGATGCGCCTTTGCCCAGCAAAGCAACCCTGACGGGACTATCCGCCAGCTGCCTCCCGATCCGATGGACAAGCGATGCTGGAAGTGGATGAAGCCACTTCCAGAACGGGGTGCGTACGGTTGCGAGGGAGAGCGAAGCGCTGCGCCTGCGCATCGCTGCATCCGCGTGGGGGGACGCGCCGTCCGGCGGAATCGCTCCGCGCCTGGAGCCACACGGCGAAGTCTGCTCAGCCGGTGCACGTGACCCCGAGGGCGCTCCCGCGGCGGCGAAGAAGGATTGGGAACGCGTCGAACTAGGCAGTGTCCGATAGGTCTCGTGACTAGGCCGCTGTGTCGTTGCGTCCCGCGTGGGGCGAGGCGATCTCTCAGACCTGGAGTGGGCTCGAATGGAGCCGCACCTACCGAGAATATGGGGCGGGGCGGGCGCTGGAAGTGTCACCGCAGGGTGATCAACGGCATTCTCTTCCGACAGCGGTCCGGTATACCGTGACGGGACGTGCCGACACGGTTCGGGAAGTGGAAACAGTGTATGACCGGCATCGTCGCTAGTCCGCGGATCACACGTGGGAGAGGATCCTGCGTGCCGTCGAGGCCGATGCCGAGGTGGAGGGCCGCATCGACTAGACCATGGTGGGCGTGAACTCGACGTCTTGCCGGGCCGATCAGCACGCTTCAGGGGCCCGTACCCGGGTGCCTCGCATTTCCGGGGCGACGTGGCCCGACCCATTGAACACCGCTGTTATGAGGCCCTGGGTCGCTCGCGAAGTCGACCGCGCGATGTACAGGCGCCGCAACGATGGCGAGTGAACGAGCAATGCCTTCAAGGGCTTCCAGGCCGTGGCCACACGCTTCGACAAGCGAGCATGGGTCTTCCATGGCACTGTGACCGTTGCCGCCGTACGCAGCCGCTCATAGCTCGCCGTACGGTCTCTAGTCGGCGCGGCCTGTCGCCGCCACAGTTACGCCCAGGCCGATCATCCCGAAGCCGCCCGCCCCGCCGACCATCGACAGGCGACGGTCCGAGCGGGCGAACCAGGAACGGGCCGCCGAGGCGCCAAGGCCCCACAGTGTGTCCGTGATCATGCCGATGGTGACCGGAACCAGGCCCAACACCATCATTTGGAGGGGGACATGGCGCGCCGAGTGGTCCACGAACTGCGGCAGCACCGCCGCGAAGAAGACGATGGCCTTCGGGTTGGTGACGCCCACGAAAATCCCGTCCAGGATCGTGCGTAGATCGCCACGGTGCTCACCCACCGGGGCCTCCATGTCCGCCGCGCGTATCTCTCTGCGGTGCCGGAACGCCTGCACGCCCAGGTAGACGAGATACGTTGCTCCGGCAAGCTTCACGCCCAGGAACACTGCCGCCGAGCTCTCCACCAGCGCGCCGAGGCCCCACGCCACAGAGATCACCACGACGTACGAGCCAAGCATGTTGCCGAGGACTGTCGCGAGCGCCGCGCGGCGGCCGTGTGCAAGGGATCTACCGATCACGAACAGCACACTTGGCCCCGGAATCACGATCACCAGTAGCGACATCGCCGCGAACGCGAGAATGCTCTCCCTGGACACCATGGTCCGTCACCTCCTGTACTGCGTTCCAGGGGCCAATAGAAGCAGATGGCGGACCTTCCACCCCAGGCTCATCCACATGCCGATATCACCGGCACCGATGTACGCTCCCCACACTCAGAAGAGCCTGCGCGCATGATCAGCCGCCCATCACGGCACCATCACACAGCCGCGATCCGACTCGGTCTCCACCAACGATCCGCCAGACAGGCTCAAGCGCGGCCGTCGGAGCCCCGGGAGGCGCTGTCGGGTCAGGCCCTGATCAGGCTCTCCGGGGAGTGCTTCCGCTGGTTTCTCCGCGACCAGTACTGCGTGCTGGACGCGTTCGGCCGCGCGCTGGTCACGCGTCGTGTCGCCGAGGTGTACACAGCGCGTACGGAGCTGGACGCAGTAGGACGCCAGGCTCGTAGTGCTGTCGCCCCTGGAGCTCGACTCCCAAGTGCCCGGTGGGGACCGCGACCTTGCGCTGGGCCGGTACGCCCGCCGGCCCGAGCGCTCTCGATGGAAGAGGTCGTAGACGAGGTCCCGAGGCGCGTCTGGTGCGAATCTCTGCCAGGGTGCCGCGGCGCCGGGGCAAAGGTGGCGGCTACGGGCTCACCGGCGATCGGCTGCAGGCGTAGAGTTCGCTCGCGAGACACGATCATGGCCCAGCTGAGACACTTCTGTCTCACGAGATGTACTCTTGCGTCATGAATGTTGATCGTGACGAGGTACTCAGAAGGGCAGCAGCCTTTCTCAGCCGCCAGGCCGGCGCCACCCAGGACGAGATCGCCGCTGCGGCCGGCATCTCTCGCGCCACCCTCAACCGGCATTTCCCCGGCCGCGCCACATTGGTGCGTGCCCTGGAACAGGTGGGCCTGCGCGATCTGAGGGACGCAGTGGAGGAGGCACGGCCAGAAGAGGGACCCGCCGGCGAAGCGTTGCGGCGCGTGATCACCTGCGCCTCCCCGCACGCCGGATTCCTGTCCTTCCTGACCGCCCAGGAACAGCTGCTGAACAGTCCCGCCCAGGCGGAGTGGGAGCGCATCGCCGACCGGATCGCGGCGTTGTTCCAGCGCGGCCAGGAAGTGGGGGAATTCCGTGTCGACATGCCCGCGAACTGGCTCGCCGAGGCTTGCATCGGACTGGTCGTCAGCGCTGGCTGGGCGGTTCACGACGGCCGTGCCGCGGCCCGGGACTTCCCACACATGATCATCGAGCTTCTGCTCGGCGGCGTCACCCGATCCCCGGCCGAGACGGTCTGAACGAAGAGAAACGCAGAGAAAGGCATCACCTTGTCGGAACAGACAGCCACTGCGACATGCCCCGGCGCGGCCGAGGCAGAGGGCGGGAGGGCACGCTGGATTGCCTTCAGCGTGCTGGTCCTGGCGGTGCTCCTACTCGCTGTCGACGGCACTGTGCTGGGCCTGGCCACTCCGTTCATCAGTGAGGACCTTGCTACCTCCGGCAGCCAGATGCTGTGGATCGGCGACGTGTACTCCTTCGCGCTTGCCGGACTCTTGGTCACCATGGGCGGTCTCGGAGATCGCATCGGCCGTAAGAGGCTCTTGATGAGCGGATCCGTCGGCTTCGGTGTCGCCTCCGCTCTCAGCGCCTATGCCACCAGCCCGGAAATGCTCATCTCGGCCCGTGCCTTGCTCGGCGTCGCAGGTGCCACCCTGATGCCCTCCACGCTCGCCTTGATTCGCACCCTCTTCCCCGAGCCGCGTGAGCGGAGCCTGGCTATCGGCATCTGGACCGGTGCCGCTTCGGCGGGTGCTGCGCTAGGCCCAGTAGTCGGCGGAATGCTGTTGGAGCACTTCTGGTGGGGCTCCGTCTTCCTGATCAACCTGCCTGTCATGGCCGTGCTCCTTGCCGTCGGCTTCAAGTGTCTGCCCGAGTCGAAGAACCCTGCCCCCGGACCCATGGATCTTCCCAGCGTGCTGCTGTGCACGGCCGGGCTGATCGGCGTCGTGTACGCCATCAAGGAAGGTGCATCTGGCGGCCTGAGCAACGGTGTCCTGGCTGCGACCCTCATCGGCATCACCGGACTCGCCGTGTTCGCCCAGCGCCAACTCGCTCTCGAAACCCCGCTGATCAACATCCGGCTGTTCCGAGCCAGAACCTTCACCACCGTCATCGTGGCCAGCCTGCTGTCTGTGCTGGGCATGTCCGGGACCATCTACTTCCTCTCCCAGTACTTCCAGCTCGTCCAGCACATGAGTCCCCTGCAGGCGGGCCTTGCCGACCTGCCCGCCATGGTTGGCTCCATGGCGCTGGGAACCGCAGCCGGCTGGGCCTCGCGCCGTTTCTCCGTCCGCACCGTCATCAGCGGGGGCATGGCCATGATCGGTATTGCGCTCGCTCTGTTGGCCACCGTCAAGCCAGACACCGCGTACCCGCTCATCGGCTTCGCGCTGTTCCTCCTCGGCGGGGGCCTCGGCTTCGGCTACGCGGTCGTCAATGACGTCATCCTCTCCAGCACACCGAAGGGAAACGCGGGCGCTGCTTCCGCGCTTTCCGAGACCGCGTACGAGCTCGGGGTCGCATTCGGCATCGCCGTACTCGGGTCCATCGTCACCGCCACCTACCAGCACTTCGCTATACCCGCCGGAATCCCGCCCGCCGTAGCTTCAGTGTCCCGGGAATCTCTCGGCGGAGCCGCCGATGCCGCCATCTCCCTGCCAGGCGATCAGGCCAAAGCACTCATGACCGCAGCAGGCGACGCCTTCGCCCAGGGCCTGACCAACGCCGCGCTTGTCGGCGCCCTTCTGCTTCTCTTCGGCGCCGTCGCCTCCTGGTTTCTACTCAAGGGAACCGTCCTCGCAGACCACGACCACTCGGGCACCCGGTAGGCGTCCGGAACGGCGGTCGCCGCAGGCGATCGACCGAGCCGCAACTGCTTGCCCGGATCCGTGAGGACTCTCGCACCGCGCGGTGGCTGGCGGTCTCCGAATCTGCGCCGCATCAACGACCTCGCCGCCGATACTCACGCGATTGGCATGCCCGCGGCCTGCTGCGGCCGCGACTGCTTCACCTGTGGCGGCGGGCGACGAGTCGGACGGTTCAGCAAAGTCACCACCGCATGCAGTGGCGGGCGCCACTGCGGCCCGCATCCCCATGTGATCACCCCTCTTCATCAGAGCCGTCACGCCGGTCGACGACTACGAGAGAGCCCTAACCGTCTCCCAACCGCCGCACCGTACGACGTCGTCCGCCCGAGGCTTCGGCTTCACCTTCGGACCCCTGCCGCCCCTCTCATGACCGCGCGCCTGGAACACCCAGGTCGGCCTCACCCACCCACCACGGCGCCGCTTCGCCCGCTTCTCCCCCTGGGAGTTGATGTAGTTGTAGACGGTGAAACGGCTGATGCCCAGCGCGCTCGCGACGGTCTCGACGCCGTGCCGGACGGAGAAGGCGCCGCGCGTCTCCAGGATGCGGACGACCGACTGCTTCGTCTTGCGGTCGAGTTCGGAGAGCGGCATGCCGTGGCGGCGCTCCAGCTCCACGAGGATGTGGTCGAGGGAGTCGGAGAGGTGGGGCAGCCGTACGGCCACGACGTCCCGGCCCTCCCAGGCAAGGACCACGTCGTCGCCCTGCGCCTCCTCAGGTGCGATCATCTCGCCGCCCATGGCGTCGACGAGCGGCTTGACGGCGTCCGCGAAACGGCTGCCGTCGCCACCTCCGGGGCCGGTCATGCCCCGCTCCCAGCGGCGTCCGAGGCGGAATCCGTACCCGCGTCCGGGAGGACGTTGAGCTGCAGCGAGACACGGGTCGCCCCGGCGTCGAGGGAATCGCGCAGCAGGGTCTGGACGGCGCCGAGCACCTCTTCGGCCGGGCCCTCCGCCGTATTGCCGAACGGGCCCACGTCGACGGAGTCCAGCGGAGCGCAGCACTGGCACAGTCAGGAAGAGCCCGGCGCCCCGGGCCTCCTCGTCCATGCCGCGCACGTCGTGCTGACCCTCCGCCGCGGGCAGAACGAACGTCACATAGAGCTACCCCTCGCTCAAGGTGCCCACTGAGCGAGGGGCCCTGTGCAGCACCTCAGGAACGCACGTTATCTATTCAATATTCACCGTCTCGTATTCGTGGCCGCAGCGCGCCCAGTGCGTCACTCCTCTGACGCAAACCCGTGGCGCCAGCGTGTCGGCCCGAGGTTCCCGCCAACCGGCGCCCAGTGGCAACCCTCTCGCTTGTTGAGTGGTTGAGGTTGCCTCATGGGAGGTGATCGAATGGAGGAGACCCGTCCCCCATCCACTGTCCCGCATGCCAGGGATAGTGATGACGGCGACTCGGATTGCGAGGGCGACAGGTCCACCGTTGTCGCCAGCGCAGCCTTTGAAGGCTCTTGCAAGGCGTGACGGTCACGCCGGGAGCGAACGGCCGGACAGTGCAACTCTTCCTGCTCCTGGCTTGGGTGGGCGTCAGCCATTTTCCAGCAACATCACTCGGCCGGATTGACAATGCTGGTTACTGTTCGCCGGGCTCGGGGGTGCGACAGAAGTCCCGCACAGCCCGCCCGGGGCGGTCAGGGGAATCCTGGAGCCTGATGCGTTGCGGGGAGTGCTGGCCGGGCTGCCCCGGGGGACGGAAACAGCCGAGCCAGAACTGTCGCTTAGCACGGGTTGCGCTGCCCGCGAAGGAATCGGGCATGAATATCGCCTTTCGGGCGATCAGTCTGTACTGATTGCAGCATATGGTGCATGCTGAGGCATGCGGAAGGGTCACTGGGAATGAGTCCACCAGTGACTTGGAAAGGGCTCTCTCCGGATTGAGTGGCTGGTGAGGGCCCTTTCCGTGCACCTACGGTCATGGGCGAACAAGACGGCGCATCAAGCAAGAATGAAGACCGACGTGCACGCCGCGAAGGTGCATCGCAGGAGTTTCAAGCGCAAGTCTCCGCGTGGCAAGAACTTCAGCGTGTCGTGGAAGAACAGGAAAAACACAACCCTTCCTCAACAAGCACTGTAGCCGGGGAAAACCTCGATGTGTCGATTGAGGGACCAGGGGAGAGGGGGAATATTCTTCCAGAACGGTTGGTACACCCAGGTGATGTCCTCGAGTTTCTAATCGACTTGCTCGCAGGGAATTACCGCATCTAATCTCGGCTAGCGGTCGGCGGAATCCTCCTGGGGATGTGAGTGTACGCAGAGAAACATCCCTGCCCAGCACAAGGAGGGTTTTCCTCCAATCCGACAGGACACACCCTTGACGCACCGTTTCTGTGCTGTGCGTGCGACGGTGCAAACCTCTTCGAGGAGCGCGCCGGCCGCATCCTGTCGATCTCGTAGATCCAGATCACGTCGACGGCTGCGTTCCACACTGGGATCGGCACGTCGTCCAGAGGCGGCGAACCATCGGCAGTCGACTCATGACGCGCCCAGCCTCGACCGGAACGAACATGTCGTCGTCAGGGACGCAGTGCCGCCTCGGTAGCCAGAGCTGACACACAGCGCAGGCGAAGCCAACCTACGGCACCCGTGGAGACCGCTTCCCTGTGCTAGACAGGGCAAAGCTCCCGGAGGCTGTCTGGCGCCCAGCCATCCGGACAAAGGCGCGCGGTTCCCGCTTCCTGGCCACCGTCATCACCACACTCGACTCTGGACGATGGGCTCCCCGGTCTTGCACCCCAGTGTCAGTTTCCGGGACCACCGAAGTGCGGTTAGAAACCGTGGACCCAGCCTGTGCCGTCTCATCTTCCCCCGGGATCGCGGCGGCCCTCCGGCTGCAGACATCGTGGGTGAACTGGGAGCCGACGCCGACCGTAATGCGGGCAGCCGACCGTGATGCGTATCCACCAGCGGAGGTAGAAGCCGGACAGCACGAGCTGTGTGGGCGTTCCGGCAAGGTACAAGCGGATGGCGGTGTGGGCGGTCTGCCAACGCAGGCCGTGTAGGCCCAGAAGAGCGGCCGCGCGGGTCACCTGCCTCGTCGTTTTTCCCAAGCGCTCCGAGGCAGGAGTGATTCTGCTCAGTGACGAATGGCGTAGGACTCACCGAGGAGTTGGATCACTATGCGGTCGTCTTGCGGGCGGACTCGGATGATGTCGAGGGGGTGTTGAGAGAGACCGCCCATCTCGCAGCGGGGACAGCGGGAACAAACATGATGCTCCGGTAGCCACTCGAATACGTGAACTTAGTCAACATGTCAATCCATGCCTCGGCATGTAGGGAACATGGGAGATGCCGGGGAGGACGGCGTCCCCGGCGGCGGCTCCGGAGGAGGTCCCCGGGATTTCTCCCGTCTTCGCGCAGTGGGACGGCAGTCCCGGACCGGGCGTCGGGAACGCGCGCTGATGTGCCTCCTGTGACTTTGGTTGGAGCGGCTCCCTGGAGTCTCAGGAGGCAGCCGCCAACACGAAATCGCCCATTCCTCCGAGGTGCTGCGCTGCGCCTATCGGGTGACCATCGGTGTGGCGTGCACCACGTATGTCCACCAAACCGGGCTGGCGGGTAGCGTCTGCGGCGTGCACACGTGTGAAGCCTGTCGCCGCGTGCAGGAGGGGGGTCCCTCGCTTGGTTGACGCCCGGAGCGAGGGGCCCTCTCTCAGGGCGTCATTGGACTGGTCTCTGGCCTTGTCATGCGAGACGTCAATTCCCTTGTGAAGACCGTGTTTTCGTGATTGTCGGCGGTCGTTGAGGTTGTGGCGGATGAGGGTGAGGTAGTCCGCCTGCCGGCGCGAACCCGGCAGGAGGGGGCCTCCCGATGTGCGGGACGCCGACCGCGAGAGTGAACGTCTTCCACGGACATACGGTGGCTGCAGGGCGGCAGCGGGCGGTGGCAAGCGTGGTCCGTCCCCGGCGCCTGGCGCGTCGGCTGGCGGAAAGCGACTCACCCCTGCCAAGGTACGCCCGTTCCCCTTGGCCGACGGCAAAGGGCGTCACCGCAGTGGGGTGTACACCGACTTCCCGCACTCGGGCCATCTCGACTGCCGCGCGGTCACCTCGACGGCTACGAACGCCCGGGGCTGCCACTTATGATCCCCGGGCTGCCACCTACGAGGAGGAACCGTTCTGGCCGTCGGAGTCGCTCTGCCGGCGACTCCCCGTGCCGGAGTCGGGATTATCGCCCCCGTTGCTCGGTCCGCCACTGTTGCTGTCGCCGTCGTCCGTGCCGCTCCCGCCTTCGGTCGACGATTCGGACCCGGACGGAGTTGGGTCGCTGGTGGGCGCTGTCGGGCCGTCGGAGCCGGAGCCTTCTTCGGGCTTCGATGGTGTGTCCGGAGCCTGGTCGCCGCTTTGCGAGGATTCGGGGTCCGGGGAGCGGCCGTGATTCTTCCCCTCGCCGGAGCCGTGACCGGACGGGGCGTCGCCGGACGGGGCGTCGGGACGGGGCTGCTGCTGTTCGGGTTCGTTGTCGTCGTCGTTGTCATCGTCGTGGCCCACGATGCGGCCGAGCGTCGTGCCGCCTCCGCCGCTTGCAGTTGAGCCGGTCAGGAGTTCGCCCATGGTGAGCGTGCCCATGGCCAGGGCGAAGGCGGCCAATGCCGCGAGTAGCGGGCGCTTCCAGCCGCGCAGCCTGGTGCCGCCCGTGTACGCCGCGGGAACGCCCTCCGCCGGACTGTCGCGGCGGGGCATCATCTCGGCTGGCTGCCACACACGGGCCGGATCGTGGGCCCGGTGCAGTATCCGGGTGGCGTCGGTGGGCGGGGGAGGCCGTGTTATGTCCGCGGGCCTCAGCATCTGGGTCACCTCGACCTGCTGCAGCAGCTGCGTGCGGTCCTCGTCCGTTTCCTCGCCGAGCGGTGTCCTGTCCGCCAGATGCGTCCCGACCTGGGGGAGGACAATCGTGAGGTCGGCGCCGGGGTCGCTGGGGTGGCCGGAGTCATGAATGGGGATCTGGCGCCCCTTGGGCCTGGCCTGTTCGGTCACATCACGGATCTGCTCACCGGTGCGTTTGAAGAAGTGCTGGAAGACCGTGTCGCCCGTGGTCGCTACCACGCTGACGACACCTGCTCCCAAGATCGTGCCGTACACCCCCAACTTGCCTGCGAGCAGCGCAGCCACGACAGCCGCGATGGCGCTGCCAGCGACCTGCGCGATGCTTAGGTCGAGACGGCTTCTCTTTTCTCCGGCCTCGGTATCGGCCCTGAATTCCATGGTCAGCCTCAGGTCCTTCTTTCGTTTGTCCCTCAGTGATGGGAGACCCTGCGGAGGGAGAAAGGTTCCTGATGCGGACATTGTGTGAATCTTGCCACCCAAGACATGCCATGGCGGGACCGTGTCGGTTCGCCCCTGGGCTGTTCCCGGACAGTCGTAAGCCCGGCGATACCGTGAACCGTTCCGGGTTCGGTGGAGGCTCTATGGGTTGGCTCCAACGCCGGTTGGGGCTGGTGGTGAGCGTAGTAGCCGGCTTCGTGTTCGGCGGGTGGGATGTCTCCGATCGGGTGTGGATGCGGTGATAGTTGAACCAGTCGACCCATTCCGCGGTGGAGACTTCTACTTCGGCCAGGGTTCTCCAGGGTGTGCGGGGTTTGATCAGCTCGGTCTTGTAGAGGCCGATCTGGGATTCTATGAGTGCGTTGTCCAGGGCGTCGCCGACGCTTCCGATGGACGCGTCGATGCCGGCATCCATCAGGTGAGCGGTGAAGGCGAAGCTGGTGTATTGGCTGCTGGCGTCGGAGTGATGTATGAGCCCCGGGCGGCGGGATTGCCGGTCCGGTCGCGCCGCCACAGGGCCATGTCGAGGGCGTCGAGCACGGGTTTGGTTCGTTTGCTGGTGGCTGCTGACCAGCCCACGATGGCCCGGGAGTAGACATCGACCACGAAGGCGACGTAGACGACGCCGTTCCAGGTGCGCACGTGCGTGAAGTCCGCGGCCCACCGCTGGTTTCGGCCGGTGCCGTTGAAATCGCGGTTGAGCAGGTCAGCGGCCCGCTCGTGGCCCTCGTCGCGCCCGGTGGTGCGAAGCTTCCTGCCGCGTCGGACTCCTTGCAGGCCAAGCTCGCCCATCAGCCGAACCATAGTGCAGCGGGCCACCTTGCTGCCCTCGCGGTGCAGTTACCGCCAGACCTTCCGGACCCCGTAGACGCTGTAGTTGTCCGCGTGAATGCGGCTGATCTGCTTGTTCAGGTCAGCATCACGCACGGACCGGGTGCTGGGCGGGCGGCTCTTCGCCGGGTAGTACCAATTCCAAGCCCTCGCCCACCACGACCTCACCCGCGAGAACCCCGAGCTTCGCCAACAGCTCGAAGAGGCCTCACCGAAGGTGAGCTCATCCATCCACGCTGAATGCATGCGCCCGTTCAGACTTCGCGGCCTGTCTCCGCGTGGTCGCTCACTCGCAGCAGTCACAGCCGGGCTGGCAGCCACACGCCTCGGCCTCGGAGTCAGCGGCCCGGGATCGCCGCGGCGGCCGGGTTCGCGCAGCAGTCCTTGCCTAGCCAGGCGTCGCGACCTTCCTTGACAGCGATAGCCGCAATGCCGAGCGCGGCAACCGGGTCGGCCCACGACAAGCCGACGGTGGCGTTGAGGACCAGGCCGACCAAGAGCACGGCGGAGAGGTAGGTGCACAACAGGGTCTGCTTGGAATCGGCGACCGCCGAAGCAGAGCCCAGTTCACGACCCGCGCGGCGCTGGGCAGCCGAGAGGAACGGCATGACTGCGACCGAGGGCGCCGCGAGCACGATGCCGGTGATGGAACGCTCAGCCTCGCTGCTGCCAACCAGAGCGCGGACGGCGTCGACGGCCACATATCCCGACCATCAGCAGCACCCCTTCTCGTCGGCCTCGACACACGTGCGGTCGGCCTCGACGGCCACGACGGCGGAACGCAGATCGTCGAGAGCGTGACCCAGCCGTTCGTCAGCGAGCTCATAGCGAGTGCGACGGCCATCGGGCACGGTGACGACCAGACCGCAGTCGCGCAGGCAGGCCAGGTGGTTCGACAGCCGGGTGCGGGAGATGCCAAGCACGCCGCCCCTCATCCAGCGGCGTCAGCAGGCTGGATCAGGGCAACTCACCCGTACCGACAAGTCATTGTCGCGGGTGTAGTAGGGCCTCACAGTGCGCACCGCACTGTCGGGACCCGTCATGCGGTGCAGCGGATAGCTGAAGATCTGGTGCTTATCCGGGACGTCGTCGAGTATCCGCGCGAGCCGGGCCGGGTCCCCGTCAGCGGACGGACGCAGCCACAGGTTCCACACCCCTTGCCCGGGCGGCAGGGAGTCCAGAGGCAGCCGGGCGGTGAAGCCTCGCGCCGGTTGCCGCGCGGCGGTGCCGTTGCCGCCGTGGCTGTCATACCCCACGCCAGGTCCGGCGGCGGGTGCGGATTCCCGGCTCTTGCACTCCTCGTCGTCCAGGCGCACCGGCACGCGCACGGGCGCTGCCGCTGCGTCCGGGGGTCGCACGCCCGGGGGTTGCGCCTCGAGACACGCGGTGGCCGAGAGCTGCGCACCGTGGAGCGTGCCCCGCAGGACCATGGCGCCGTCCGCGACGTGCAGCGGTCCTGCCTCCGCGTGTGGACGGCGCAGCCATGAACGGACCGTGAGATTGCCGTACTTGGTGGCGTAGGGAATGCGGACGGCCAGCCATGGGTGCTCCTCGCAGGGCTCACGGCCGGTGAGGGAGCGCAGGTCGTGCACCCCGGGCAGCAACCGCCGCGGCTCCTCGTCGGCGAGCGCGACGTAGGCGTCCCAGCGCCCCTCCCGCAGCCACAGGGTGCTGGGCAGCACCGCGCGCAGCGTGCCCTCCGCCTCCGCCGTGTGGAGCGGCAACCGGACGGAGGCCTCCGGGCCCTGGCCTCGGCGCAGCCGCAGGAGCATGGCCGCCTCGCCCTGCGACTCGGGCATCCCGAATTCCTCGGACTCCCCGTCCGCCGGCCGCAGATAGAAGGTGAGCCCGCCGGCGCTGTCGGCCGTGCAGTCGGCGCGCGGGTGGTCGGCACTGCGACGGGTCATGTTTGTGCTCCCTTCGGGGCGTGGCCCGTTCCCAGCCGTACCGCTTCCTTGGTCGCGTACGCCCCACCGAGAAGAGTGCCCCTCGCCCGGTGAAGCGTGCCGCCGCGGCGGTTCATCAGCGCGGTCAGCAGGTCCTCGTACCGGGAGGCCACCTGCGCGGGGTCGAAGCGTGCCGATGCGCTGAGCGCGGCCCTGCCCATCCGCCGCCGCAGCTCCTCGTCGTCGATAAGGCGCAGCAGCGCTCCGGAGATCGCACGGACGTCGCCCGTCGGGACGAGGAGTCCGTCGACGCCGTCGCGGATGATCTCACCCGGCCCGTGCGGGCAGTCGGTGGCCACCACCGGCAGCCCGCACCGCATCGCCTCGACGATGGTCATGCCGAAGGACTCCAGGCTCGAAGTGACGGCGCAGATCGCCCCCTTGACCCACTCGGCCTCGATCGGGTTCGCGGGGCCCATCAGGAACACGTGGTTGTAGAGGCCGAGTTCCTCGATGAGCGCGCGCAGCCTGTCGCGCTGGCGACCGTGGCCGTAGATGCGCAGGCCCCAGTCCGGCTGCTCGGCGACGACCTCGCCGAAGGCGCGTATCAGCACGTCGTAACGCTTGGCGGGAGCGAGCCGCCCCGCGGCGACGACCCACTTGCCCGTGCCGTCCGAGGGCCTGACCTCCGGTGCTGGCACGCTGTTGGGGACGGCCTGTACGCGCACTCCGGGCAGCCGCATGATCCGGCGGTAGTCACGGGCGTCCGCCTCGGTGACCGTGGTGACCGCGTCCAGCCGCGGATAGGTTCGGCGCAGCATGAGCTTCAGCCGCGCGGAGTGCGTGGCGAGCGTGAGGTGCTCCTGCCCCAGACGCGCGGGGCCACGGCGCGTCTGCCGGGCTATGTGCACGTTCAGCCCGGGGCGGGTGCCCACGACGACGTCCGCCTCGGTTCCGTCGAGGTATTCGCCGATCCTGCGGTCGGTCAGCGCGCTGTACCGCGGATAGGGGCCGTCGGCGATGGGGAAGACCCGGGCGGGAAGGGCGTGTTCGGGATCGCCGCCGTCATAGGTGGGGCTGTTCCGGCGCATGTCGACCAGCGCTCTCAGCCGTACGCCCGCGCCCGGGTCGAAGAACGTCCTATCCCGGGCGCGGAAGACCGATACGACTTCCACGTCGTGCTGCTCCGCGAGCGTCCGCGCCAGATTGAACGTGGTGCGGATCGTTCCCCCCATGCCGTACGCACTATTGATCAGAAACGAAATATGCATTTTCCCCCTCATCCCCCTCATCCCTCTATGTTTCAGTCATGTCCAGTCCCCAACTGAACACCTCTTGTCAGCAGGACAAAGCCGTGTCATACATCGATTACACCCTTATCACCACTTTGTTCCAGAACAATTCCATACTGTGGCTCGCCGACGGGAACTAGAGCACCCGCTGAACCGTTTTCGGCAGCTCGCGGTCGCGCCGTCGCCGTCGGCTGCCCCCGAGGCTGCTATGTCGCGTCAAGCAGCTCGCTCGAGTTGCTGGGTGTCCAGCTGGCTCCTTCGTTCGAGGATCTTGAAGAGCTGGCGGCAGATAACGCGCTTGAGGCAGCGCTGTGCGTCTCGAGAGCTCTTGCCTTCGCTGGTGCGGCGGGCGACGTAGGTCTTCGTGGCCGGGTCGAGCCGCATCATGATCAGCATGATCGTGTGGAGGGCGCGGTTGAGCTGGCGATCGCCGCTGCGGTTGAGCCGGTGCTTGTTGGTGAGTCCGGACGAGGCCGGTATGGGGGCCACGCCCGCGAAGGAGGCGAACGCGGTCTCGGACCGGAACCGTCCAGGGTGGGACCAGCTGACGAGGATCTGCGCTGCGGTGATGGGCCCGACACCGACGAGGTCGAGGAGTTCAGGGGCTTCCTGCTGAATGTCGGAGGATCTCGCGCTCAAGCTGCTTGGCTTCGTCCTGGAGGTTCCTGATGCGCTCAGCAGTGGAGCGCAGGACCCGGACCGTCATGCGGTGCTCGATCTCCTGGGCAGGCCGGTCGCGCAAGCTGGCGCATCGGGTGACCTGCGCAGGCCGGGTGAGTTTGCGCAGTTCGGCACGGAGGTCTTCCGGTGCTGAGACGATCAGAGCCTTGAGCTGGTTGATCGCAGCGGTGGAGGCCAGAACGGCGCCCTTGGCGGGTGGCCAACAGGACCCGCAGTGCTTCGCGTTCGCCGCGAACGCGGGGCTGGATGACGTGTTCGGTGGCCAGGGCCTCGCGAGCGGCGCGGATCGCGTCGAGCATGTCGGTCTTGCGCCCTCCGCGGATTGCGGGCCGCTTGGGGCGGCAGACCTCGACGACGCGTTCACCGGCGCTTTCAAGGAAGGCAGCCAGGCCGGCGCCGTAGCTGCCGGCTCCTTCCAGCGCCCAGCACCGTCGGCCGGGGACGTGCTGGTGGGCGAAGTCCAACAGGCGCTGGTAGCCGCGTCCGTGGGCTGGTGCGTCGGTGGTCTGCAGGACGCCACCGATGGGGGTGACGGCGGCTGCGGCGAGGGTGTCGCGGTGGGTGTCGACTCCGATGACGCCGTCGACCTGTTCTGCGAGCATGGTCACGCGGTTGTTCTCCTCCAAGGCGGGACGACCGTGGCCGGGGTCGGCCTGGGTGGAGTCACCGCGTGGCGGAACTGTGATGAGTCACGCCGCAAGGCGGACAAGCTGCTGATCAAGCCAACGGGTGGGCCAGGCCGACGCCGGCGTCCGGCAGACATCTCGGGGGCACGACAGTCCCTGACGGGGCGCCAGTTATCTTGCGAGTCATGCCGGAACATCGGCGTCGAGCCTGGCAGCAGCCCATCCCGGGCCGCACGAGAACTCTCACAGTTATCTTCTTCGCGGTCCTGCAAGAGGGCCGCTGGCCTCCGGTCCCGGCATGACTGTTCCCCCTGTCGAAGCGATGACCTGGGGGGTGGTCCTACGTTGTTGGCGGGTCGGATTGGTTGTCGTACGGTCCGGAAGATCCAGTGGCCTCGGGTATGGCTTGGGGGTGGTTGCCTTCCATGGTTCCTGTGACACCTGGCCGCCCGGGGCCGCACGACGACTCGACCACTGATGAGGAGCTGCGGGCCCGCGGGTATCGCTGAGTAGGACCACGCTGGCGAGGTCGTCCGGATGCACTCTGCACGGCGAACGACCGGAGGAGCTCGTGGCCCGGAACTGGGCGGGAACCGACATCGGCAAGGCTCACCACCACACCGTTGTACTGGACAGTGAGGGACAGGTGCTCCTCTCGCGGAGAGTGGCCAACGACGAGCCTGAGCTGCTGAAACTCATCAGCGACGTCCTGGAAACGGGCAAGGACGTGGCGTGGGCAGTGGACGTCGCAGACGGTATGGCCACCCTGCTCGTCAATCTCCTGCTCAACCACGGGCAGACAATCGTCTACCTGCCCGGGCTGGCGGTGAACCGGGTCTCGGCCGGCTACCGCGGCCTCGGCATAACTGACGCGAAAGACGCCCGCGTCATCGTGGACCAGGCCCGTATGCGCCGTGACCTGCAACTTCTGACCCCTGACAGCGAGCTGGCCATCGAGCTGCGGGTCGTGACCGATCGCCGGGCTGACCTGGTCCAGGAGCGCACGCGGAAGACCAACCGCCTCCATGCGCAGGTGCTGAGCATCTTTCCGGCCCTGGAACTCGCCCTGGATCTGGCGAACATGGGGCCGCTGGTGCTGGTGTCTGGCTATCAGACTCCGGCAGCACTGCGCCGGCTGGGCCGCAAACGGCTGACGGCGTGGCTACGGCACCGCAAGGTCCGCAGCGCCGAAGCACTGGCTGACGCCGCGATCGGCGCGGCGGAACGCCAGCACACGCGCCTGCCTGGCGAGAGCGCGATCGCACACGTGGCCCGCGACCTGGCGCTGGAGGTGATCGCCCTCAACGAGAAGATCCGCGAGTTGGACAAACTCATTGAGGCCCGGTTTCACGAGCACGAACTGGCCCCAGTGATCTCCAGCATGCCGGGCATAGGCGCCCTGTTGGGAGCCGAGTTCCTCGCTGCCACCGGTGGTGACCTGAGCTGCTTCTCCAACCCCGATCGGCTTGCCGCCTTCGCCGGCGCCGCTCCGGTCCCCCGGGACTCCGGCACCGTGACCGGCAACCTGCGCCGACCCCGCCGCTACCACCGCGGCCACCAGCGCGTCTTCTACCACTCCGCACTGATCAGCATCCGCAACTGCCCAGAATCCCGGATCTTCTACGACCGAAAGAGAGCCGCAAACAAGACTCACAAGCACGCTGTGCTCGCTCTCGCCCGCCGACGCGTCAACGTCCTGTTCGCCATGATCCGTGACCGACAGTGCTACCAACCCCCTTCTCCAGTCACGAATGCCGCTTGACAAGCATATGAGGAGGTGTCACCGGGTCCGAGAGGCGCCGTTGGAGACGCTGATGAGAGGTCCGACTACCGTCTGGCCTGGCGCAACGCCAGGCCGCTTGAGGGCGGCAGGTCTGCATAACGTGGATGCGCGCGTACGGCCCCAACGCCGAGGCCGGCATGGCATCGACACACGTGGGGGCACGGTGACCGACATCAGCGACGTGGGCGTCTTCCTTGGCCTGGACGTCGGCAAGAGTGCCCATCACGGGCACGGGCTCACACCGGACGGCAAGAAGGTCTTCGACAAGCAGCTGCCCAACAGCGAGCCGAAGTTGCGGGCCGTCTTCGAGAAGCTGGCCGCGAAGTTCGGCACCGTCCTGGTCGTCGTGGACCAGCCCGCCTCGATCGGCGCCCTGCCCCTGACCGTCGCCCGAGACGCTGGCTGCAAGGTCGCCTACCTGCCCGGACTGTCCATGCGGCGCATCGCCGATCTCTACCCGGGCGAAGCCAAGACCGACGCGAAAGACGCCACGGTCATCGCGGACGCCGCCCGCACCATGCCCCACACCCTGCGCTCGCTGGAACTGGCAGACGAGCTCACAGCGGAGCTGACCGTGCTCGTCGGCTTCGACCAGGACCTGGCCGCCGAGGCCACCCGCACTTCCAACCGCATCCGCGGCCTGCTCACCCAGTTCCACCCCAGCCTGGAACGTGTCCTTGGCCCGCAGCTGGACCACCGGGCGGTCACCTGGCTCCTGGAGCGCTACGGCTCCCCGGCCGCTCTGCGGAAAGCGGGTCGGCGTCGGTTGGCCGAGGTCATCCGTCCCAAAGTCCCGCGCATGGCCCAACGACTCATCGACGACGCCTCCGCCGCGCTCGTGCCCCGGTCTGAAGACGGCACTGCTACAGGCCCACCACGCCCTGACGCGCCCTCAGCCGACACACCCCGAGACAACTTGACAGTTCCCGTCCCCGCTCTCGGCTCACTGTGTACAGCGGGAAAGGGTCTCCGGCGACGTCCAGCGACCACGCCTCGGTCGGGCCGCCGGGCTGCTCACCCCGCCACGCCCCAGCAGCAGCGCCCCGAAGACCGCCACGCTCTGACTCTCCGGGGCGCACGCCCCCTCGACACGATTACGACGCCGCCCGGTTCCCCCGCGGAGCAGCGCTGTGCCGCTACTCGTCCCGGCGTCCGGAATTCCGTGCCCCCCGGCTTCCTCCTGCCTTGACGCTCCGGCCGCAGCCCGCACGCCCCCGTGACGATCATCACTTAACACAACTCGGCCGAACTCGTGGCATCCCTGTGCCGTCTTTCTCCGTATCTACGCATCCATATCCCGAACTCACCCCCGTTCACTAGCTGGGCCGGCACTTCTCGGCCCCGACTCCGCAGAAAGCACCGACATCGCATGCCTCCTGAAGAACGCGGCTTTGCGCGATCAACTCGTCGTGACGTCCTCGCGGCCACCATGGTGTGCGCCGTCGCCCCGGCAGGCATGGTGATCGGCCGGGGATGGTGGAAGTCACCGGCCGGTCCGGAGCACCGGCCGCCGGACCTGACGACGGCGGTACCCACGGGGACATGGGCGGCCGCCGGGGCACCGCCCCCTACCGCGGAGTCGATCGTGCAGATCGTCGCCCACCCCGACGACGACCTCTTCTTCATCAACCCAGAGGCCGGCCAGTCACTGCGCAGCGGCCGCCCCGTGGCCACCGTCTATCTGACGTCCGGGGAGTCCAACGGCGTCAACGGGCCGCGCCGCGGCCCGTCCCCGTTCGGGCGTGACAAGGCCAAGTTCGCCAAGGCGCGGCAGAACGGCATCCGCGCCGCATACGCCGAGATGGTCACCGGCCGTGCCACCCACCCGTGGCGGCACACCGTAATCGCCACGGCGGGCGGCGGCCAGGCGGAGCTCGACTCGCTCCGGGGGCACCCCCACATCCAGTTGGTGTGGACGCTCCTGCACGAGGCGGACAGCATCACCGGGGACCGCCCGCACAGCCTGCACGGGCTGTGGGACGGCCGCGTCGGTGCGCTCGGCACGCAGCTCGCCCACGGCGGCATGGTCACCCGTGACTTCTCGTACACCCGGGAACAGCTCATACGAACCCTGACCGGCTATCTGGAGCGCTTCCGGCCGACCCAGGTCCGAATGCAGAACCCGACGCCCGGCCGCCTCGACCGCAACCTCAAGTGCGCCGACCACCAGGACCACCTCTACGGTGCCCGGTTCGTGCAGCGGGCCCTCGCCGGCTACGCTGCCTTCGGCCCACGCCCCCACTTCACCGTGCAGACCTACATGGGGTACTTCAACGGCGGTCTGCCTCGGACCCTCGACCGGGCCTCCGGCGCTTCCAAGGCCCGCTCCCTCGAGACGTACGCTTGGAGCGGCGCCCCCCGCAACTCCTGTCAGGACCCGGTGGGCTGCGGAGACCTCAAGGTCGCCCTGCACCCGAAGCCGCACTGGTCTCACAGCATCCATCACGCAGCAGACACGGGCGCAAGCTGGCTGCTGCCGGGCAGAGGGGACAGCCTGTCGGCCTTCGCCGTGCTGGACGGCCGGATCGCGCGATGGCACCGTCCGGCGGCCACCGGCGGACGCTGGGCCAAGGCGCGGTGGGCAGGACCCACGTTCCTCACCAGAACCGGCGTCGATACCTGCATCCGCCCCGTGGCGATGCCCGACGGACGGATCGCCGTCTTCGGTATCCGCACCCTCTTCGGCGCCCGCCCCACCGACTACAGCACTGAAGTGGGCTTCACCATTCAGACGGCCCCGGACGGACCGTTCGGCCCCTGGCAGTCGCTGGGCACGCCGGAGATCTCCGACGAGGCTGGGGCGTCCGACATCAGCTCCCCCGCGGTAGCGGTGCGGCACGACGGCACGATGGCCGTGTACCTGCGGGACAGTGGCCATCGGCTGACCTCCCGCACCCAGGCACCGGACGGCACCTGGGGGCCTTGGCGCGGCCTGGGCGGCACGGCCGTCCACGGTGACCCCGTCGCCGCCACGGACGGCAACGGCCGCGGCTATGTCCTCGCTGCCACAACGCACTCGGTCCTCGCCTGGGTCCAGGACGGGCCAGGCGCCGCCGTGCGCGGCCCGCTGGCCACTGGGCTGCCGCCCACCACGCTGCCGCTCACCGTCCTGGAGGACGGCGACGGCGTCCGAGTGCTGTTCCGCGCGCCCGGCTCCGGGAACGTGCGGGCCGCCCGCCTCCGCGCGGCCGGTCTCGTTCTCGCTCCGGCAGACGTCGTCGATCTGGGCCAGACGGGCGGCTACGGCCAGGTGAGTGCCGCGGCAACCGCCTGGGGCGGCCTCCTGCTCGCGGCCCGGTCCGCCGCCGGGGACGCCGCCACGGCCTGGGGTGGGTCCGCCGCCACCGCGAAGAGCGGCCCGCGATGGAACCGCACCGGACTGCTCCTGGTCGGCGCGCCCTCCGCCGCCTCCCTTGAGTCCGGCTGCGCCGCCCTCACCGTGCTCGGCCTCGACGGCCGCCTGTACTGGACCCACGCCACCCGCGCCGGAGCCCGCCTCGCCCCTTGGCAGCCGACCGAGCCCTCAGCACCCACCAAGGCCAGGACGGGATGAGCCTGCCGACCCCGGACCCGCGCACCCGGACCACGGACTGCGCCCCGCTCTCCGGCCGCGACCCGTTCTTCGACAACGCCAAGTTCCTCCTCATCGTGCTGGTCGCGCTCGGGCACGGCTGGGAGCAGCTCAGCGTGCCCCCCGCCCTGCGGGCCGTGTACACCGTCGTGTACGGCTTCCACATGCCCGCGTTCATCCTGCTCTGCGGCTACTTCTCACGGCGCTTCACCGCCCGCCCCGACCAAATCCGCCGCCTCATCGAAGGCGTGCTTATCCCGTACCTGATCTTCGAGACACTCCACTCCGCTGCCAACAGCGCGGTGCGGGGCCAGCCCTTCGAGGTCACCTACACCCGGCCCACCTACATCTGCTGGTTCCTCGCCGCGCTGTTCCTGTGGCGGCTGACCACGCCCCTGTGGCGAGCCATCCGCTACCCCGTGGCCACATCCGTGCTGATCTCGTTCGCCGCCGGACTGACCACGATGAGCTACGACCTGGCGCTGCCGCGGGTACTGATGTTCCTGCCCTGGTTCGTGCTCGGACTATGCCTCGAACCCCGGCACTTCGAGCGGCTCGGTACCGCGCTGGCCCGCCGCTGCGCCGTCCCGGTGCTGATCCTCGCCGTGGCCGGGGCCTATCTGCTTGCTCCCGGTCCGGACGACCACTGGCTGTCCATGGACGTCGGCCGCACCGCCCTCGGCGTCAGCTGGCAGGAGTACCTTGCCCTGCGGTCCGGGCTCTTCGCGTTCAGCGGGCTGCTGGTCGCGGCCTTCCTCGCATGCGTCCCACGGCGGCGCACGCGGTTCACGACGCTGGGCGCCGGCACCATGTATCCCTATCTCCTGCATGGCCTGCTGATCCGCGCGGGCGAGGCCGCCGGTGTGTACACGGCCCTGAAAGACCATGGCCCGGCCGGGCAACTGTTCCTCTCCGCTGCCGTCGTGACGACCGTGGTCCTGCTGTCGACTGGACCGGCACGACGGGTGTTCCGCCCCCTTGTCGAACCACGCCTGCCCCGTCTGCCGGTGCCCCGCTGACGCCAGCACCGGCGGCTTGATGGGGCGTTGTCATCGGGACCGCACGGATACGGCGCCGCCGCTCGCTGTCCCGCCCCGCCGGAAGACGTCCCGGCCGGATCGGGCTATCTGCGGCGGCGTCTGGAGCCCGCTCCGTTGAAGTCGCTGTTCGACGAGATGGCCGGTCCTATCGCGCAGCACACCACTCCAGGGGTGCGCTACTGGCGGTGGCGGACCGTGGCTTTCGATGGCTGCAGCGCCGTGAGGGTGCCTGACTGCGAACGGAACCGTCCAATGAACACGGGGCGGTTCACTCCTTGGCCAGGGCGTCGGCCTGCTCGACTGCTCTCGCCGCCTGGGCCTGGCACCGAACTGCTGTCGGCAGTCCGGGCACCGGCCCGGCCTGGCGGTGGACACCGCCTCCACCACGAGCCCGTCGAAGGAGCCGTCGACGCGTTCAACCCGCACAGCGACCCTTGGGAAAAACGCATCCTCGACCATCTTGATCACCACGGAGTACACAACCCGCAGGAACGATCTTGCGTTCCCGTCAGGTGCACTCATTGGCCCGGTGGCCGAAGAAGAGCGTGCCGGCGGGTTCATCCGCGGCGCGAACTGTGGCGTTGGTCTGGTTGTTGCTGCGCAGCAGCCACTTCCGCCCGCTCTCACCGTCAGGCGTGTCTGTGGCCCGGAGGTGGGGCCGGACGGTCCACTGGCCGCCGGACCTTGTGGTGAGTGCTGGTGCCGGCCGGTGTGGGGGCTGGTGGTCTGGCGGGTTCCATCGGGTCGCTGGTCGCGGCCGGTGTGCAGGAGTCAGGTGCCGCGTTCGCGGGCGTCGGTGAGGGATTTGCGGGAGCCGGTGGGAAGGGTTCGGGTCCGCCGCCGGCGCAGACGGTGGGGACGGGCCGGTTGGTGGCGCCCCAGCCGAGGGCTTGGGCCATGGACACCCACTGGGAGCCGTTCAGGAATGGCTGGCCGAGCAGCTGGTTGCCGGTGGCGTTGGTGCGGGCGTTGCCCTCGCGAATGGCGGCGTCGAAGGCGACGATGTCGTCCCACTGGGCGAGCGGGCTGTCGTCAAGGACGGCCAGGCGGGCGAGCGCGTTGGCGATGGGTTCCTGAGTGCTGGTCAGCAGCGGCGTGGGGCGCCGCAGGGTGGCTGTGCCGGTGCCAGGCTCGGCTGCTTCCGTGGTCAGGTGTTGTCGTAGGGAGGTGAGGCGGTCGGCGAGGGTACTGGGCTGGGTGGTCTGGGCGAGAGGAGTGGCCTCTTCCATGAGGTGTTCTCTGCTGTGTCGGGCGGGGCTTCAGCGGGCGCGTCGCGGCGGCTCGTTGCCGCCGGGGGCCGCGGTTACTCGGCGCGGCGTGCTAGGTGGCCGTGCGGGATGCGGGTTCTCGGGCGCGGGGATGCCGAGGGCGACGTGGATGCGTGCGCCCGTGGTGTAGAGGTGGCTCTCGGCCTGGACGACGAGGGCGATGGCTTCGGATTCGGTCGTCTCCGGCGGCAGGACGTGGCCCGCGGGGGTGGGGCGGAAGCCGTGCAATGCCAGTACCTGTCGGATCGCACTCGATCGGGTTCTGGCGGTGACGTGCTTGCCGGTCAGGTCGAAGCGGACATCGGCCACCGCCTCGTCGCGTGCCGTGGAGGTAAGGTCGGCGATGTTGGTGGTCTTGGCGAGCAGCTGCATGAAGGCCAGCGCCGTGGCCTGGGCGGCGTCCTGGCGTGAGGTGCCGGGCGGCAGCCGGTACATCGTCCGGCCGTGCTGTGCGCAGGTCGTGAATCCGCTCTGGGTGAGGGAGCGGTGGGCGTCGCGGATATCGGCGTTGACGACGACGAACGGGGATCCGTCGTCGGCTGATCCGAAGAAGACGTCGTGATGGTCGATGAAAGCCACAGGAGTTCCCGGCGTGTTCAGCGGGCGCGCCGCGGCTGCTTGCCGCCCGGCGCGGGCGGGGGGCTGCCTGGTGCAGGGCCGGAGTGCTGACGTGCGGCCGTATCGTCTGAGGCGGTCAGGACCTCACCTGTGAGGTCGAGGGCCGTGCGGGCTTGGCGCAGGTGGCTGTGCACGGTGCGGCGCAGCCCCTCGGCTTTCCGCACGGCGGCGGTGTCCTCGTCATCCGGGGGTGTGCGCAGGTCGCCCAGCGGAGCGAGGGCTTGGACGTAGTGCTGCAGGGCCTGCGTGACGGGGCGGCACGCCGTGGCCAGCACGCCGGCCATCCGCTCGGAATCTGCGGGGCGGTGCTCGGCTTGCTCCGCATAGTGGTAGGCGTCGCCGGCGAGGCGGCGGGCCAGGTGGGACAGGAGGTTGATGTGCCGGGTGGCGGTGAACAGGCCGGTGCTGCCGACGCCGGGCTGCACGGGGTGGGCGTCGATGACGGCGTCCAGCGCCGCTGCCGGCGTGAGGTCGTCCAGATCGTCGGGTTCAGTCACCATGCTCACAGAGACCTTTCATTCGGGGGGAGTTGGGCCGTCTGCCGCGCCCCGCTCGGTGTGTGTGCGGCAGGAGAGGGCGGGCGTCAGGCGGCGGTCCCGTAGTCGTCACGGTTGGGTGCGGTCTTGTTGATGGCGCGGGCGGTGATGGCTTTGGAGGCGCGGGCGGAGGCCGCGGACAGCTCCTCGGCGCCGGGCTCGGCGTACCAGGGGCGCAGGGTGAGCATCGCGGCGCGCATGCCGGTGGCGAAGCACAGGGCGGTGCCCTTGGCCAGGGCGCGGATCGCGTCCGGGGGCAGGATCCGCTGCTGCCGCATCGAGACGGAGGTGGACTTCCCCGACTCGGAGGAGGAGACGGATTTGGTCTCGACGTCGTGCTCGCCGATGAGGCGGGAGAGTTTGTCGGCGAAGTCGGGGTCGTCGATGCCGGATCCGATGACCTTTACGGTGCTCGCGGACCACATGGCGTCCATGCCGGCCTCGCCCCACACTTTCTGGCCCTGCCGGTAGGACTGCAGGATCGTGAGCGGGATGATGCCGCGCGAGCCCAAGTGGGAGTACAGGTCGGGCAGATCGCTGATCTTGCAGACGTTCGCGGCCTCGTCCAGGACGGCCAGGGCGGGCGGGTCGAGGCGCCCGCCGGAGCGTTCGGCCTCGGCAGTTGCGGTGCGCATCACCGCATCCGCGCAGGCGGCGATCAGCGCGGACGCGCCGCCTCCGCCGTCCTTGGAGAGCAGGTAGAGGGTGTCGCGGCCGGTGACGAACTCCTCAGGCCGGAACTGCTCCACCTCGTCGTGCGGGGTGACCCAGGCGGCGATGTCGGCGTTGAGGAGGGCGGCGGCGTACTGGCGGGCGGTTTCGAAGATGCCGTCCCTTGTTTCGGGCGGTCCTTCGACGGTGCCCTTCAGTTGGGCGGCGACGGCGGCGAAGCCGGTGTCGCGGAGGATGTCGAGCGGGGTGCGGTCGCCGGGGAAGGCGAGCCAGGCCATCACGTCGGTGATGGGGCGGTGGTCGTTGGCGGCGGCGAGGAAGAGCTGGGCGAGGATGTTGGATCCGGCTTTGGACCAGAAGTCGCCGTGTTGGTTGGCGTCGACGGAGGCGGCGAGGAAGTGCCCGGCGAGCCGGTTCGCGCCTTCCAGGGTGGTCGCCGCGGAGAGCGGGTTCCACCACATGGCCCGTTCGGCGTGGGCGATCTGCTGGGGGTCCATGGTCCAGGTCCGGCCGATGGCGGCGCGGGCTTCCAGGGTGGCGGTGTAGGCGTCTCCGGCGGCTTTGTTGCTGGTGAGCAGGACGGGCCCGGGTGCGTGGAGGATGGCGGGGATGGCCAACGCGGTGGTCTTGCCCGAGCGGGGGGCCATGATGGCCACGGCGACGTCCTCGTAGCCCATGCGGACCTCGCGTCGCGTGCCTGCGAGGTTGCCGAGCAGGATGCCGGTTTCGCTGGCCGCGATGGTGGAGGCGTTCTTCAGGCTCGGCCGCAGTGAACGGGCTTTGGCCGCCGTCTGTTTGGACAGCAGCGGGGCGATGTCGCTGCGTTTGGCCATGCCCGACACTGTCTCCTTCCTTCCAGGACTGCCCTCGCGGCTCCTCCACCACAGGGCGCCCAGGGCTGCGAGCCCCAGCAGGAGGGTGATCGGCACCATGAGACGGCCGAACAGCAGGGCGGTGTCACCGGTGTGGGGCCACAGGAGCTTTGGGTGGAGCAGCGCGGCGGCCGGCTGGTAGGGCGCCCACGGGCCGGCGCCGGTCAGTCGGGTGGTGATGTTCCCGCCGAGCCAGGCCAGGTTGGACAGCGGCACGGCGATGGCCATGACGGCGAGAAGGATGCGGAAGGCGACGTCATAGCCGTCGCTGGAGGAGGGCGTGGAAGAGGAGCGGGGCAAGGGCAGGTCCGGACGTAGTACGCGGGGAGGTGAGGGGGACTCTCGGCGGAGGGAAGGGCAGTTGGGAACTCTGAGCCGGTGGCGTTCAGGAGCGGCTAGCGGCGGTCATCCGGCGGCTGCGCGTCGTCACCGGCGTCGCGGTGGCCTGCGGGGAGTGGGGGGCGGTTCCACGGCGCGGGCAGGGGCCGGGCGGTCGTGCGACGGCATGGTCTGCTCTGCGGCGGCGGCGATGTCGATCAGCCTGTGGCCCTGAATCGCCCAGGTGTCCAGGTAGTGCCAGGCATCCGCGTTGCATTCCGCGAGGGCCTCGTCGTACGCCTCGGTGCCGGGCCGCGCGTTCTCCGGCAGCGAGGCGCGGATCTCGCGCCATTCGGACTGCAGCGCGCGCATCTTGCCGAGACTGTCCCGGAGCGTGGTGAGGGCGTGTGCCCAACCTCTCGTCCGCTCGCCCGCAGGGATCGTGTCGAGCTGCGCTTGTGCGCCGTCGAGTACGTGGTGGCCGTCGTTGAGGAGGAAGCGGAAGGCGCGCCAGGTGTCCGCGTCGCGCTGGCGCTGACGCAGCCCGTAGGCGACGTCGTCGATCGGCCAGCCCTCGGCATCGCTGTGCTGGTCGGAGTAGAAGTCCCAGTCCGCCAGGATCCGTTCGGCCTCGCGGAGGTAGATGGCGAGCTGGCGCAGCCGCAGCGTCTGCAGGTTGTGTGGATGGATCGTCATGGTTCAACTCCCAGACGGGATAGGGATGGGCAGATAGGCCCGGCCAAGGGACGGGGCGCCCGGTTCGAACGGTCAGCGGCGCCGGGCCGGGGCCGCGGGTTCTGCGGCCGGTGCGGGCGTGCGCTGGGCCTGAAGAGCCGCTGTGCGGCGGGCTTTTCGGGCGGCTGTCCGTGCGCCGGCGAGCCGCTGCTGGTGGGCTTCGGCGAGCGCTTCGCCCTGGGGGCCGGTGCGCTCCTGGGTCACGAGGTGCGGGTGGGGAGCGCCGGCCATGGGGCGCTGGACCGGGCCAGTGGCGGCCAGCGCGGTGGTGAATCCGGCGAGCAAATGGCGCGGGGTGCGGTCGTCGACGAAGGCGTGCCACAGGCGCTGATGGCCGCCGAGCCCGTTGTCGAGCCGTACCTCGGCCTGCCAGTGGAAGGCCCCGTCGCCGAGTACGGCGTGGCGGCGCAGGGACAGCTGCCGGTCCGGGTGGAGGGCCTGCTGGGTGCCGTGCTGGTCTTGCGTGTGGGTCCAGCCCGCCGCGGCCAGGGGTCGCCACACATCCGGCTCCTCCTTGGGGGTGGCGCGGATGAGGGCGTCGGTGAATCCGGCGAGGATCTCGACCGGGATGTGGCCGCCGAACTCGGCGTACCAGTTCTCGTCCCAGGTCTCGGTGCGGAGACGCCACCATGCGGTGCCGGTGCGGGAGTCGGGTGCCAGGACGAGGCTGTAGCGCTGGTCGGGGCTGATCTGGACGACGTGCGGATAGTCGGGGTCGGAGAGGTTCTTCCACCCGGCCGCGCGAAGTGCCTGGGTGATGTGCCGCGGGTCGCCGCACCCGGCCAGGTGCCGGGGGCTGGTGGTGAACTGGATGCTGCGGCGCGGGTCGAGGGCCGCCACAGCGGGATGCGCCTGCTTCATCGACGCCGCCCGCCGCCGGCCAACGCAGGCGGCTTGGGTACCTGTGCCGGCTTCGGTCTCCGTGCCGGTGTGCGGGAGCGGTGGATGGCCCACGCGGATCTGACGGGTCTGGCGGCGCGGGCGGCTGTCATGCGCAGGCGCTGCCAGGCGCCGAGCTGGGAGGGCAGCACCATGTACGGCGTCCCGGTCGCCTGCCGGGCGGCGGCGAAGGGCAAGGCTCCCGGCGGGCGCAGCAGCGGCATCGGGTCGGCCAGGGCAGCGGCGAAACCTTCGACGGCCCGCATGGGCGCGTTGTGGCTGAGTACCGCGCTCCACACGCGTACCTGGTGTCCGCTGCTGGAGGTGGTGTTGGCGCTGGCCACCCAGGCCGCGGAGCCGTTCTCCTGCCGGAACTGGAGGCTCGCCCCGCCGTCGGGACTCGTCGCGGTCGGGTGGTCACTGGCGGTGGTCCAGCCCTGACCGGTCAGCGGGCGCCACACGTTCGGCGCCTGCGGGGTGGGCGCCCGGGCGAGACTGTCGGTGAATCCGGCGAGGATCTCCACCGGGATCGCGGCGCCGAACGTGGCGTGCCATGCCTGTGCCGGGTCATCCGGGCTGTTTCCGGCGACGATCCACTGCGGCGGGGTGAAGTCCCCGGCGTAGGCGACGCGTACGGTGCCGTCCGGGCTGTCGAAGACGACCCGGGTGCCGGAGCGACGGGTGAGGTTCTTCCAGCCCGCGGCGTGCAGATAGCCGGCGATGTGCGTGAGGTCGCCGCCGCCGGCAAGGTGCCGCGGCTGGATCAGGTAGTGCTGCTGTGGAACCTCCACCGGCGGGCCCCAGCCCGGTCCGGGACCACGCGGGCTCACGACGGCCCTCCGCGAACAGGTCGCGACACTGCCGTCGTTGACCGTGGCGCAGGAGAGGCGGCGAGTGTGGAGGCCCGTGTTGCGGAGATGCTGTCGGCCGGCGAAGTGATCCGGTGGATCTCGTTTCGGTGCTCGTCGAGGTCGAAGCTGATGTCGTCCAGGGCGCCTGCGGCGCCGCCGAGAGCAAGGCACAGTTCGGGCGTGAAAGTGCCCTCTGCGGCGCGGGTGTAGTGGGAGGCGGTGGCCAGCAGCACGTTCAGGCGGTCCAGGACGCCCTCGTCACCGTCGACGATGGATTCGACGATGAGGGCGGCCTGCTGCGGGCCTGCCTGGGAGAGGTGTTCGGTCAGGCGACCTAGGTCGTAGGCGATGTCCCGCGCCAGGAGCACGGGGTCGGTCGGGTCGTCGGTCATGGTCCTCCGCGAGTAGGGGAGTCGGGGGATTCCACCGTGCGCTCCTCATCGGCGACCCGGCCGGTTGTCCGGGTCGAAGGGATTGCCGTGTCCGCTCGCCGATCACGACGGTGTGCAGGTAGCGGCGGAAGAGGAAGGTCGCCAGCCGGGGACTACTCGTGGGCGACATCGGCGGCGGGCTGGTGCGGGAAGGGTGGGGGATCGTGCTGCTCCAGCGGGTGTTGGTTCAGTGGCTGCGTCGGGCCGGTGCGTGTGGGCCGGGAGCGGCCGGGGCGGGCCGCACGGGGACAGGGGCCTTCATCCCGGTCGGGGGATTGAACAGGTCCGGTGCGATGTGGATCTGGAAGCCGGTGGCTTAGAACGCCAGCGCGGCCCGTGTCGCCAAACGCTGCTTCTTCTCCGCCGTGTGGTCCGGGGGCAGTTCGAACGTGAGCGCTGCGGGCGGCAAGGGAGCGTCGGGCCGTGTGAAGCGGAGGCTTCCAGGAGGACGTAGGCGTCCGGATGGACCTCGGCGCGTGTATCAGCGCACACGCGCCCTCCCGGCCGGTGGCAGATCTCGATGTCGCTTCCGTGCTCCTCGGCCAGGTTCACAATGGCCGCTTCCTCCTGCCGCCCTGCGCCGGCGGTGGCCGAGGTGGCCTGCCGGGCCTTCACTTGGGCGAGGGCATTGTCGTAGGCGGCTTCGTCGAAGAGGTCCGGGGCGATGTTGACGCGGTATCCGGCAGCGAGCAGTGGCGGGATGACGCGGCTGGCCAGCTGATGCTGCTGGTGGCGGGGAAGGTCTTCGGGGACGACGTGCCAGATGTAGGCGGGGCCGGCCGTCACCACGCTCTTGCGCTCCAGGCCGAGGCCGTCGAGCAGATCGAGGAGGTGCTCGGGTGCCGCGGTGCGGGAGTCGGCGTAGATGGTCTGAGCGCCCAGGCGCCGGTAGATCTCCAGGTCGGTGCCGCATTCATCGGCGAGGTTTCCCACGAGGTGGTGCTCCTGTTCGTCCAGGTCAACGCCCGCGTCGGGGTGAGGAGTCGGGTCGTTCCGGCGGGGTGTTGGCGGGGGGCCTGACCGGGATTGGAGCCTGGTGTGGGGCGTGCTGCCGCCTTGTTGCGGATCTGCTCGATCTGCCAGGCGTGGCGGGAGATGCTGCTGGCGGCGTTCATCAGCCGCTCCGGCAGGACCGGTTCCTGCCCAGCGGCTTTCAGGCGTCGTGTCCAGGGCGCCCAGGCGGAAACAAGAGTCATCAGGGTCCGCGGCAGCATCCCGTCGTTGGGTGTGACGAGTTCGGTCAGTACCTCGGCCACGCGGTCGCTGGTGGCGGCGCCGGCTCGCGTGGCGAGCTGGGCCAGGTACCGGTGCGCTGCGGCACGGTCGGAGTCGACGGTGATGAGCACGTCGAGTGAGGGGTCGAGGTGGACGCTGAAGCCGGCGAGGAGCAGATGCTGCGCGGCGGCGGTGGCGCCCTGGCGCTGTTCTTCGACGGGCAGGGTGTGCGGTTGGCGGTGGTAGGTGCCCAGCGGCCCAGGGGCGGGGAGGAAGTGCCCGGTGGTCTGCAGGATCCCGGCGGCCTTGTCGTTGCCGCCGAGGGCGATGACCAGCTGGGTGCGGTGGTCGCGGCTGATGGAGATGTAGTCCTGTACGAAGAACTGCGGTTCCGGCTCCGGATCTTGACCGGTGCTCATCGCGTACGTCCCCGTGATGGGGCCTGCTGGTGTGCCAGCGGGGCGGGTGTGGTGGTCAGGGCGGTGTCGCGGGGCGGATGGTGCATGAGGACGCCGATGCCCAGGGCCGCGAGTTGTGCTCCGGCGGCCTGCACTTTGTCTGCTTGTTCAGCGATGTCCTCGCCGGGGAGGACGAAGGCGAGTTCGGCGGGGTCCCAGGTGAAGCCGTTGCTGTGCAGCGCGGTGGCTGCCTCTTGGCTGCGGGTCTTCGCGGCGATGACGCCGTCGCCGTATCAGGTCATCACCACACGGTCGGGTTTCGGAGCCGGGACGGGTGGTGGCGCGGGGGCGCAGTGTTGTGCCGGACCTGGGCGAGGGCTTGTTCGTAGCGGGGCAGCAGATCGGCTGCGACCGCGTGGGCGGCTTGCATCGGGTCGTCGCTGACTGCTATGCCGTCCGGCTCCCGGACACCGCGGAAATCCTCGGGACCGATGTCGGGTGGGGCGAGGACGCCGATGAGGTAGTGCTTCTCGTGCCCGGGGCGGTCGATGACGTACAGGCGGCTGCCGTCGTCACTGGTGAGGACGGCGTCGTGGCCCAGGACGATGTCGGTGACCGCGGCGGAGACGAGGTTGATGTCCCACAGGTCCTTGGCGATGGGGAACTGCTCGGCATAGGCGGCGTGCCAGTGGTATTCGCTCATCCAGGTTCCGGGCAGCTGCTCGGCCAGCGCGGCGGCGAAGGACTCCAGATCACGGGTATCGGTACGGGGCATTCCTCTCCAGAGGGACGGGAGTTGAGGGTTACCGCCGGCGGCCCGATGCGGCGGCAGGGCCGGGTGGCGGTTGGGCCGGTCCGGGCGTCGGTGCGGGGCAGGGGCAGCTGACCGAGGCTTCCTGCTCGTCGGAGGCGACCTGTTGCGGGCAGGGCGCGCGGTGCGGGCGCGGGGTGTGCCGGTCGGCCAGCTCGTCGCGCATGAAGCCGAGGTCGGAGACGAGGATGCTGAGGCGCTCGGAGGCCAGGTAGCGCAGGCGCATGGCGTAGTGCGGGTCGGCCTGCTCGCCGAGGTCCTGGAGGAAGTCGGCGGTGGCGGTGAGGACTTCGCCCACGGCGGCGAGCACGCCGTCGCCGGGGGCGGTCAGCTCGGTGAGAGCGTCGGTGACCTCCTCGGTGTGGTCGGCGTCGCGGATGCGCCGGGCGAGACCGGTGACGTGGTCGCCGAGGGTGGGGTCGTGCAGGATGCGGCGCCCGGTGATGAAGGCCGCGTCGTGATCGACGTCGTAACCGACCGCGGTCAGGCGGGCGACCGCATGCTTGGCGAGGCGGACCGCCTCGTCGTACTCCAGTCCGGTGGGCAGCCGGTGGTAGTGCTCGTGCAGGCGCACGACGGGAACGAACCCGCTGCGCTGGAGGATGCTGTGGGCCTCGATGTCCCCGCCGCGGGCGAGGACTTCACCGGAGCGCGGGTCGTGGCGGATGTCCAGGTGTCGGTCGGCGAGGGGCATGGCCAGGTTCCGGGTCTCTTCTCGGAGGGCAGTGGGCGTACTCGCGTTGATCGGAGTGTGTGCGAGTTCGGCCTCCAGGCGGCGCGTCTCCTCCACGAGGTGGGGGAGGAGACGGCGTGGCAGTGCGGTCCAGGTGCCGTTGGGACGCTTGAGGTTCGCGATCAGGTCCAGCCGGCCCGTCTGGCCCTGGACAGCGATCCACCGGCACCCCCGCTCGTCTCCCGGCACGGCGATGCCGGCGGTCCGCGCGAGCCGGTGCGCGATCTCGGACCACTCCGGCGAGGTGAGGGTGCGGTCGCGTGGGTGGAGCCGGAGGCTCAGGTGCCACACCGAGTCGCGGTCGCCTTCACTGCGAACGTGGTTCGGGTCGTCGAGGAGGTTGCTCCAATCGACTGCGGTCCACAGCCGCTGCTCGTCGTCCGGGGTGAGGTAGTCCAGCCCGGCCAGTGGGCGACGATCGTGTACTCGGTCAGCGCCTCTTCCGTGGTGGCTTCCCGGCCCAGCGCCCGCGCCAGGGCAGAGGCGGCGGAGACCTCATGAGGGTGAACGCGGGGGATCAACGGCCGCTGCGCTGGTCGCGGAGGTGGATGAGGTGGTCCAGGGCGTTGAGGGTGTACCAGCGGCCGTCGACGACGCGGTCCGCCGGCATCTGCGGGAGCAGCACCTCGGCGAGGGCCTTGAGGTGGCTGGTGCAGTCGGGGCAGTAGCGCTCGACGTGGATGAGGTGGCGGGGGTGGGCGGTGATAAAGGTGTGCGCTCCGCCGTGGGGGTTGCGCAGCCGCCAGCCGTCCTCGTCGGTAGGGGTGTGCCAGGAGGGGGCGACGACGGTCATCTCCTCGCCGCACAGGTCGCCGCCGAAGGCGCCTTTGATGATGACGATGCGGTCTCCGGCCGCGAAGTGGCCGTGGGTGATGTTGCGTTCGGGCGTGACGGGGTCGGCCGGTATGAGGGGCGGCCGGTAGGCGGCTTCGGACACGATCGGGTCCTTCACAGACAAGAGGGATAGGGGAGGGGGCTTTCCATGGTCCGGAGAAGGCCCGGTTTGGCTAACCGGGCTTCCGGCGCTATGGACGGGGCTGTTTACCGGAAGGGGTTCTCGGTGCCGATGTCGTCGGTGGTTGCTGCCTCGAGCAGTTCGGGCAATTCGGTTCCGTCGGCGTCGCGCTGGTCGATCCACCATCCGGCCCGGGTGATCGTGCGGGCCCGCTCCTCGATGCGGGTCCAGTCGGTCTCGCTGCAGGTGCCTTCGACGACGAGGGCGGTGTGCGCGGCGGCCATGAGCTGGTGGCGGGAGCGCTCGCCCCAATCGAGGGTCTTGGGCGGTCCGTCCAGCGGCGGCATGTCGTAGCGAGTGGCCCAGGCGCGGGCTTCTGCCTGTTCCTCGGCCCGTCGTGCCTCCAGCCATTCCTGGGTGCTGGGTCCTTCGGTCTCACGGGTGGTCTTCCAGCAGTCGGTGCATTCCCGCGCGGCGAGCCAGCGGGCGAAGGCGGCGCGCTTGTCAGCCGGGCGGGCGGACAGATCGTGCTCGATGGTGTGGCCACAGGTGTGGTCGACGTCGAACCGCGTACGGACAGCCATGTCGGGGATCTCCTTACAGGCGTAGTGAGTTGAGGGGGCTTCAGTTCGTCAGCAGGCGGCGGCCGGTGTGGAGGAGCGTCAAGGCGGCCGCGGCTCCGGCGGCGGGGAGTGCCGCGACGGCCAAGGGCCCGGCGTGGGTGGTGAGTCCGGCCAGGGCGGTGCCGGCGGCCTGGCCGATGCCGATGGCTGCGATGAGCCAGGCGGACGCTTCGGTGGTCGTGCCGGGCGGGGCGAGGGTGTGCACGGCGTGGAAGGAGGAGGTGAGCAGCGGCGCCAGGAACACTCCTGGAACGGCGACCAGAAGCACTGCCGCAGTCGGTCCGGGATCGGTCAGCAGCGGGAGCCAGCCGATCGCGAAACCGGCGGCACCGGCGGCCAGATGAGTGGGATTGGAGCCGGGCCATGTGCGGCAGGCGTAGAAGAGACCGCCGAGGAGAGTGCCTGCCGGAAGGGCGGCGGGCAGCGTCCCGGCCAGCCATTCCGCGTCATGGCGCTCGGCCGCGCCGACTGCCAGGACGTTCAGCGCGCCGATGGCGACCCCCACCCCGGCGAGCGCGGTGAAGAGCAGGCGCAGACCGCGGCTGCGCAAAGGCCCGGCCGGATCGGTGTGCCGGGGTGCGGGCCGCCAGCTGCGGGAGGGCGTCGCGGTCAGGACGAGGAAGGCGCCGATCGCGCCGAGTGCCCCTGTCGCGGTGAGCGTCAACTGCGGTCCGGCAGTGGCGTGGAGGGCCGCGGTCAGGGGCGGGCCGAGGATGTAGACCAGGCCTTGGGTGGAGGTGTCCAGGGTCAGTGCGGTGTGCCGTGGTCCCGGGGCGGGCAGCACTTTGGGCCACAGCGCGCGCAGTCCGGGTTCCAGCGGCGGGTTACTTATTCCAGCGATGAGGATGAGAGCGGCCATCTGCAGCGGCTGCTCGGTCGGGTCGGTCAGCGGCAGCGCCAGCAGGGCGGTTGTCGCCACGGCGGTGGCGGTGGTGATCACGCGGGTCTGGCCGCGCACGTCCACCATGCGCCCCAGCAGTGGCTGGGAGAGGGCGTAGGCCAGGCCGTAGACCGCGCAGAGCAGTCCACCCAGAACAAGTGGAGCCTGGCCGGCCTGCACCAGCAGGAGGATGGCGAGGGGAACCATGCCGCAGGGCGTGCGGCCGATCAGCGTGCCGATCAGCAGCCGGGCCACGTGCGGGGAGCGTAGGACAGCCCGGTAGCTGCTCGGAGTAGCTTCGGCCGGCAGTGCGTGCGGGGGGTGACGGAGAGTCAAGGGGGGATGGTGGTCTTTCGGTAGGAGAGGGGGTACGCCCGCCGTGCAGCGCTGCTGGGAGGGCCGCCTTACCGGCGCGGCCCGTTTGTCGGTGTCGGCGTGGTGGCGGGCTTGCCGGCGGCGGGCCGCTGCGGGTTCCGGGCGGGTCCGGGTGCTGGCGGCAGGTGGCGGGGCTGGGGCGTGCGGTGCGGTGGCAGCACGCCGACTGCTGCGTCCAGCACGTTTCCGGCTGTGCGCAGGTGTTGGGTGAGCAGGTTGATCTGGGTGGCGATCATGCGCAGTCGTGCGGCGGTCTGGTGGCCCTGCCTGGTCTCCAGGGCGTCGGAGAATTCGGCGCAGACCGCGACGAATTCGCTCAGGCGAGGCAGCGGGCCGCGCATGCTTCCGGAGGTCTTCGTAGCGGTATGGAGCGCTTCGGCGACTGCCCCGGTGGAGTGGGCTTCGATGACGTCCTGGGTGAAGGCCTGGAGGGTGATCTCCGGGTCGTGGACGCGCTCGTCGTAGCGGGAGACCTCTGGGCGCAGCACACCGGGAGGGACCGGTGGGGGAGCGGTCCGGTCTGCTTCGTATTCGTTGCTGTCCCCGAAGTGCCCGATCACGTACATGTCGGGGGTGTCGAGGTCGCCGGACATCGCGAGGACGGGGGCGTTCTCGCGATCGAGGTAGGCCAGGGTGATCAGAGCGCCGGTGGCGTCGTACCAGCTCTCGAAAGGCTCCAGTCCGCCGCGGGCACGGGCTTCTCGGGCCACCTATGTCCACTGCTGCCGCTCGGTCTCGGTCAGAGCGGGCGGTTCGGTGACTTCGATGCGGTGTTGTTCGAGAAGGTCGGTCAGGAGCCGGGAGTGCTCGGCCCAGGTCGTCACATACGGCCACAGCGCGGCATCCCGCGTGCCGAGCGAATCCTCATGGCTGGGGACCGGCTGGTCATCCAGGAGCTGCCGGATGCGGACGGTGGCGTGATCCACATCGTCCAGCAGGAGTCTCCAGGCGGACAGGTGTTTGGCGGGCGGCATGCCCGCCAGTGCCGTGCGCGCCTGTGAGAGAAGTGTCCCGGCGTGGGGCAGGAGCCGCTCGCAAAACTCCTGGGCGGCTTCGCGGTCGCGTTCGGCGACGGCCTGCCGGGCGGCGAGAGCGTTGGTGATGGTGCCGCGCGCATCGCGCAGGTCGGCGAGTGCGTTCACGCACCGCAGATGGATGACCGAGTACCGCACCGCCCAGCCGCGCAACTGCGCAACAAGATCCGCTGGTGAGAGAGGGTTGGTCGGTTCAGGGGTGGTGTCGGGGATGGAGAACTCCGAAGTGCGGGGTGGTCAAGGACAGGCAGCCGGGGCTTTGGCTGCTGCTGGTAACCGAGGTCAGGTTGGTCACCGGCTACGGCCACGGTTCGGGAGCGGGGCCGGCCCGGCGAGCGCGCGCAGCGGGCGGGATGCAGGGGAAGCGACCCTGGTTGTCGGCCGGGCGGTGTTCAGTACCGGTCCGTGCTGCTGTGGTGTGCGGACGGAGGCGGCCTGGGCGCGCCGGTTGCGTCCTGGGTCGGTCAACTCGCTGCGGACCGTGGCCTGTCGGGGCGCGGGAGTCAGTTCGGGGTCGAGCGCCGGGTCGGCCTGGACGCTGAAGCCGTGCGCGCGCATGTCGGTGACGGCTTGCCGGCTGCGGCGCTGACCGTCCTGCCCAGGGCGGGCGAGCCGGTACAGGACCGGTGTTCCGGGGAGTTGTTGGAACTGCTCGCGGGTCAGGCACCAATCGGCCAGGTGCGGGGAGATTCCCGGCGTTGGCCTGGCGACGATGCCGTGCTCGGGGTGGAAGCCGAGGTGGAAGTGGGGTGGGTCCACAGGCCGGGTGTCCTTGTCTCTCGGTCAGCGCCGGCCGGCGGCCGATCGCCCGCCCGCGGGCGGAGCTGGTCGGAGCCGGTAGGGCTTGGGTGTGGGGAGGGCGTGCCTGGCCTGGCGGGCGGCGAAGCAGCGGGGCAGCAGCCGGGCGTGGATGGCGTGGGCGGCGCGGGCCGGCTGGGGCTGCCTGTGGCGGCGCGGCGGGCCCGGCCGGTGTGATGTCCGCCGTAGCGTGTGTGTGGTGGGTTGGGCGGGGTGAGCGGCCGAGTCGGCCCCGAGTGCTCTCGGCCGTCCACTCCCCAGGCTGCCTGACAGGCCGTCAGCGGCGGTGAGAGCGGTCTGGTTCACGCTGTCCGGCGCCCGGCTGAGGTGGCATGCCCGCGGTAGCGGTGGGCGTCCGCGGGGGGTTGGGGAGGAGGCCGAGGTCAGTGAGGCGGACGTCGATCGCCTCGAGGAGAGGGGCGATGTGGGGGCCGTGCCGTTGGTGCGGGCCGCCGGGGCAGGAGTCGTAGATGACGTCCTGGACCTGGTCGGGGTGTTCGAGCGTGACGAGCCATCCCTCGGGCCGGCCTGGGGTCAGGTTGGGCGGGTCCTCCTGCGGGCCGATGATCAGCACGCCGTTGTCGGGGAGCCGTGCGTGGATGAGGTAGTCGCTGTTCCCGAACTCGACGTCGCAGACCAGTCCCCGCTGACGTAGTGGGGTCGTCACATGCGCGTGGCGGTGCCACAGCGAGCGCCACCGGGCGGTGTCGACGAGGCGGTGATCGGGCAGCGGAGCCAGCTGCTGCCCCTCGCGCATCGCCGGAGGACCGGATGTGACGGCGTCCAGGCCGAGTTGGACGGCGTGGTCGAGGGATTCGGCGACCGGCACTCCTGCTTGGTGCAGCTGCTCGGTGGTCTGCAGCCCGCCGGTGACCAGTATGGGATGGGCGCCGCAGGTTCGGGCAGCGTGTGCGTCATCGAGGCTGTCCCCGATCACCAGCACCTGCTCCGGGGCGATGGACGGGGCGAGCGCGAAGAGATGCTCGGCCAGCGCGCCGGCCTTGCCCGTGATCGTGCTGGTGCGCCTGCCGTCGATACGGATGAAGTGGCAACCCAGGTCCAGGGCGGCGACTTCGTCGTGCACGGTGGCATGCGAGGCCAGGGAGAGCAGGGACTGGTTGTGCCCCTGCGCCCGGACCGTCTCCAGCAGCTGCTTCGCGCCGGGCCGGAGTGTGGGAGTGCGCTGGGTCATGTGACGTGCCCAGGCGATCTCTGCGGCGGCCCATTCGGTGTCGGTCAGGGGCCGGCCGATCAGGTCGGCGTAGAAGTCCCGGACCGGTAGGCGGTGGCGGGCCCGGTAGGCCTCGACGCTGAGCGGTTCAGCTCCCAGTTCGGCAAGGGCGGCGTTGAGCGCGCCGGTCATGTCGGCGACGTCGTTCTTGAGGGTGCCGTTCCAGTCCCACACGATGTGTATGCCGGTCGGCGTGGTCATCGGCGTCTGCCCGGCGTCGACTTCGGCGCGTGCGGCGTCACGGCGGGCGGGTCGGGGGCCGGACTGGTGCGGGAGTCTGGCTCGGCAAGGACGAGATCCTCATAGAGGGTCTGCAGTGTCTGTGCCGCGGCCTGGAAGCGCGGTGCCTGCTGGGAGCGACCGTGTTCCTCGCACCAGATCTGCGCGGTCTCGAAGAACTGGTGCAGGCGGCCCAGCGCATCGTCTTCGCCGTCCAGGACCTCCCTGAGCGTCTCCTGAAATTCGCTCAGGTCACGGCTTGCGGCGAGGCGCTGGCTCCAGGCCGTCAGGACGAGGCCCGGGGGGTCCAGGCGATCGGTGCGGCCCCAGCGGCGCAGGTCGTCCTCGGTGGGGGTTCCGGTGTTGTAGGCGTGGATTTGTTCGGTGGTACGGCCGACGTTGTCGTACAGCTCGAAATCGGCAGGACGGTCGATCACAACTCCAGGTGCGTGAGGGCGGGGTCGGTTCTGTTCAGCGGCGCCGCGGTGAGCGCCGGCTGCCGGTCGCGGGCGGCATCTCGCGCTGTGTCACATCCGCGCTTGTGGCGGCGCGGGGCGTGGCGGGCTGGTGGGCGAGGTTGGTCAGGGGACCGGTCTGTCCGGTGATGACCCGGCGTACGGAGGCCAGTTGCTGGGCGGCAGCGGCCAGTTCGGCGGCGCTGCGCAGGCCGGTCGGGGTGCCTTCTGCCTGGCACCAGTGGGCGGTCTGAAGCAGGTGTCGCTGGAGCCGGGCGAGGAGACTGCCCTCATCGGCTGCCAATACGTGCAGCTGCCAGGCCACTTCACCGGGGTGCCAAATCTCCTCCAACCGACCAGTAAGGGCGGTGATTATCTCCCCGGCGGTCTTCAGCGCCGCATCTACCGGATCAGGTCCTGCTTCTTCTTTGCTCACGTCGGTCGGCTTTCAGGCGGAGTGGAAACGGGCGCGTTGGACTCCGGCAGTGAATCCGCGTCCACGCAGCGGGCACACGATGGAGTGACAGCGGACGCCGGGCCTGGCCCCGGGGCCGGGCGGGGCCCGATCGTTGATGTGACTGGAACAGGTCGGGCGCGTTGAACTCGTGTCGCCTGAGCGTGATCGCTGGGAGGTGCGTCGAGTTGGCGACGCCCGAGATGCCCATCCGCTGCCAGTCGTGCGAGGGCAGCGGTGACGGGGAGAGAGTGGTCACCGGCTCGGGGTCGTACGTCGAAGCGTGCCGCTCGTGCAAAGGAACGGGCCGACTCCGCGTCCGGCTAAGCCTGCAACGCTCCGGGCCGAGGAAGCCCCTACCCCCAGAAGTCGGTGTCACCGAGGGAGAGTGACGGCCCTCCCATGCGGCGTGCAGCGCACGCGCCCCGGCATCGGGGAACCAACTCAAGGTGCTCATAGGCGGTTTCGGCGCGAGTTACGGCGACGGCGCGTTCGTCCCGCTTTGCTGCCGGCCGGTGACTACGACGCTCATCGGCGGCGCGCGTGGCACCTACCACGAGCCCTGCCGCTCCTGCGGCGGAGCGGGCCGGTTGCGTCCTGTCTTCAAGCTGACTGGTGTGATTCAGCGATTGCGCCGTCTACCTGACGGTGCGTTGCGTTGTGGGCGGTCTGGGGTTCACTCGTCTGCGTGAGAGTCATCGGATAATTCCCATGGGGCCTGTCTCGGTCGGCACCATCGTGGTTGCAAGGCATCGCGTCCCCCGCGCGGTGCTGAGGGGGCGCCCGGGGTCGGGTCTGTTCGGCTTGTCGATCCGTGTGGACTCCGGGTCTGGCCAGAGAGCGGTCTCTGGCCGGTTCCTGTGAATCTGCTGGAGTGGCCTCCCGGATTCACAGGTACCGCCCTCCTCTTCCCGTGTGCGGTCTGCGACGTCTTCTGCTTGCGTACGTCGGACGGATGGGCGGGGTGTCATCGCCGGCGCCGGGGTGATGACGGCGCTGCCGCGCGAACTCGCTGGGTTTTCAGTGCATGCGGGCGTCGGTGTCGAACAGGGTTGCTTCGTGGGGGTGGAGGAGGTGTTGGACGATGAAGGAGCGTCCGGCGACTTTCCACAGGCCGCGTCCGCGATTGAGGTGGGAGACGGCCTGGGTCTCGACCGAGGTGAGGCCGAGGAGGCCTGCTGCGGCGGTGAGTTGGTCGGTTTCCTGGCGGTAGATGATGCGGGTGGAGCAGTCGGCGAGGAGTCCTTCGGCCAGGGCCCGTCCGCGTGATCCGGCGTCGCCGGCGGTGAGCAGGTCGCTCAGGCGGTGGATGACCATGAGGTTGGCGATGCCCAGGCCTCGGGAGAGTTTCCACTGGGCCTGCATGCGCTCCATCAGGCCGGCGTGGCGCATCAGGCGCCAGGCCTCGTCGTAGACGACCCAGCGCCGCCCTCCGTCGGGGTCGGCGAGGGCGGATTCCATCCAGGCCGAGGCGCAGGTCATGGCCAGCACGAGCGCGGTGTCGTCGCTGCCACCGCCGAGCCGCGACAGATCGATGGACAGCATCGGGGAGTTCGGGTCGAAGGCGCGGGTGGAGGGGGCGTCGAACATCCCCGCCAGGTCGCCGTGGACCATGCGGCGCAGGGCGTGCGCCAGGTCCCGTGCGGCCTCCCCGAGCCGTCCCGACATCGCACCCCCGGCAGCGTCGAGCGCGTCGGGGTCATTCAGCGTGGCGGCGACGTCGCCGAGCAGAGGCGTGGGGTTCGCCGCGCTCGCCCGGGCGACGACGGTATCCAGGGCGACGTCGAGTGCGGTGTGTTCCATCGGTTTCAGCTCCCGGCCCAGGACGGTGCGGGCGAGTGAACCGAGCAGCAGCAGACGGCGTTTGCGGATCTCACCCGCCCAGTCGGCCTCGGAGACGGAGGCCGGGCGGGGTGCGGCGTCCAGAGGGTTCAGCTTCCCGGGAAGGCCGGGGCCGAGTGCGATGGACGTGCCACCGAGTGCGGTGGCGACGGGTGTCCATTCGCCCTTGGGGTCGCAGGGGACGTAGACGCGGTAGCCGAAGGCGACCGAGCGCAGCGCGAACGACTTCGCCAGCGCACTCTTGCCCTGCCCGATGACCCCGGCCAGCAGGACGTTGGGGTTGGTGAAGCCCTCAATGCGTCCATACAGTGCGAACGGGTCGAAAGTGAAGCTGGCTTCGGCGTGCACGTCCCGGCCGATGTATATGCCCTCCGCGCCGAGGCCGCCTTCGGCGAGGAACGGATAGGCCCCGGCGGCGACCGCGGTGGTCATGCGGTGGGCAGGGAGCTTCAGCTTGTTGCCCCGGGCGGAGGCTGGGCCGGGGCGCCCGGCGGCGGGGTAGAGCGGCTGGGGCACCTCCCGCCCCGCCGCGGTGGAGGAGGCGGGGCGGGAGGTTGCTGACTCGCGGGCCTTCGCGGTGGCTTCGGCGACCTGACGCCGCGTCGCCCTGCGCTCGGCACGGTCGGTGCCGTGCGGCGTGAACAGTGCCGAGGCGCTGGCACGCCTGGCGTTGCGGTCGGCGCGGCGGTGGGTCATCGGAGGGAGGGCTCCACGGGCAGCAGGGTCAGGAACTCTCGTGTGGGGTCACACGCGGGGGGAGGCGGCGTAGAAGTAGGTGCGGTAGCCGCGTCCGTCGTTGTTCCAGTTCAGGCGCAGCTTGCCGTCGGCCCGCGCCTTGCCCTTGATGACCGCGGTGACGTGGCCGGTGGTGTAGGAGCCGTTGTGGTTGCCGTTGCTGTCGGAGCGGTTCAGCTTCGACTTGATGCCGCGGAACGTCTTCGCCTTCACGACGGGGTCGTTGCCGGCCTTGGACTTCTTGGCCTGCAGCCGGAAGTTGGCGCCGTCGAAGACCCGGGTGCCCTTGCTGTAGACGGGGCCGTCCCAGGCCACCTTTGCGATGGTGCGCACGTGGGAGCCGGAGCGCTTGGCGCACAGCTTCACCGTGATGTCCCAGTTGTCGGCCCACGGGCCGGTGTAGCCGGGGTCGTCGATGGTCTTGCTGCTGGTCTTGCAGTGGTAGTCGGCGGCTTTAGCGGCCGAGGCCGGGGAGGCACCGGCCAGACCCGCGCCAGCCAGTGACGCGAGGAGAAGGGTCGTGGTCGCGGCGGTGGAGGGCTTACGTATGGGCATGCGAATTCCTTCTGTTGAGCGGAGAGGGGAGAGCGGGCCCCGGCCAGAGGCCGGCGCGGGGAGAGGGGTCTGGGTCTTCAGCTCGACTGCTGGTGGGCCGCCGGTGGTCAGCCGCTGGCAGAGCCGTTCGGGGGTGAGTTGAGGTCAGTGGGGGTGGTCTTGCGCCGCACCGTGTGGCCGGACGCGAGGTGCCGCTGGCAGATCGTCAGCACCGGCGGCCCGTCCAACAGCCGCTGTGGGTCGCAGTCCTCGGCGCCGGCCGTGGGGCTGCCGTCGGCCAAGGGCAGGGTGTGGAAGGCCTGGTGGACTTCGGCGGTCGCCTGCCACAGGCGGGCGTGCGCGGCGGCCAGATGACGCCCGCCGGCCGGATGAGGGGGCCTGGTGGCTTCGGCGAGCTGGTCCAGAAGCTGGTGCAGGGCGGTGAGGTGGGTGTGCAGAACATCCAGGTGGACGCGGTCCGCAGACCGGTCGGCAATCGGTCTCTTGTGCTCAGGAGAGAGGGCGCGGGTGTGGTGCCGGATGCCGGTGGTGGCGGCGCGCAGATAGGGGTGCGATCCGCCCTCGGCGGGGGGTGAGGTCACGAAGGTCCTTCCTGCGCGCGGTCGCGGGCAGGGGTAGGGGAAGGCGTCCCGGCAGCGCGGGCCCGTGGGGCCTGTGGCGCTGCGCTGTTACAGGGCGGTGCGGGCCAGGGGCAGGGCGGCGAGGGTGAAGGCGTCGGGCTGCTGGAAGTTCAGGCGCCGCAGGTCGACTTGGGCGGTGGTGGCGGCGGTCTCGATCTGTGCGCAGGCCGCGTCCAGGGCAGCGTCGGTTTCGGCGGAGACGGTGAGCAGGCCTGTCAGGGCGACGTCGGCGTGGCCGGCGATGAGCTGCTTCTCACGCTGTTTGACGTCGGCGTATTCGACGCTGTCTTCCTCGGAGTCGACTTGGCCTTTGCGACGTCGTTCGGCGGCGTCGGCGAGGATCGTGGCTTTGCGGCGCTGGACGTCGCGCAGCGCGGATTCCAGGCCCTGGGGCGTGTATATGAGGGAGAGGGAGCGGCGCACGCCGGTGGTGAAGAGCAGCCCGTGCAGGAAGGAGGGGTGGGCTTCGGTGCGGGGCCAGTTCTCCACCCAGTACGTGGCGTGCTTGGCGGTGTCGGTGGCCAGCCGGTCGTACTCCTCGACCTGAACGACGGGTCCGGCCGCGGCCGGGTCGGCTTCGGCCCGGCCGCTGGGCGACCACTGCTGCAGGTGCGCCAGCGCACCAGGGTCGTAGGCAGTGCGGATCACCGCGGCCACCTCCCGGGCGGTCAGCCACCCGGTCACCATCAGCCCTGCGTTGCGGGCGGCTTGGGCGACGGAGGTGGTGGCCTGTTCCATGACGGTGAAGGCACCGGGGAGACCGCCGCCGGCCTGGGAGATCAGCCGCCGCGCAGCCTTCAAGTCCAGGGTGATCGCGATGTATGCCTCGTGCGGGGCGGCGGCCGGACCGGCTGTGCCGACCAGGTCGGCGTAGACCTGTCCGGCGACGGGCGTTTGGGGGTGTCCGTGCTGCTTCCAGTGGCGTGAGAGGGCGTCGCCGGAGTCGGGGACGGTGCGTTCCAGCACCTGCACGCAGGAGATGTGGCCGGAGCGGGCGATGCCGGCCAAGGCCCGTCCCCAGCCGGTCACGTTCGTGTTCTGCGTCGCCGGGTCCAGCAGCGCGAACGCACGGCTGCTGACTTTGGCGATGGCAGTGAGGGTCTGTGCGCGGGGGTCGTGCACAGCTGCGGCCTGGGAACCGGCAGGGGTGACGACCCGCAGTGAGGCAGTGGTGCCGGGCAGGAGCAGCAGCCCGTCCTGCCGGGGGCGGGAGACCGGGCGGGCCAGCCACAACCGCTGCCCACTCCGTCGGCGCTGTGCGTAACGGGCGATGACCGGTGCCCAGTCGATCAGCGAGCGTCCGTGCCGCCGCACCACCACCAGCGCTGCGACCGCGGCCCACAGCGGGATGAGCGCGAACGCACCGGCGAGCCCGGTGGTCACCACGGTCATCAGCAGCAGCGCCAACGCGGTGGAGACAAGGGTGAGTTGGGGCCAGGTCAGGCCGAGGAGGACGCCGCGGCGGGAGCGGTGCGGGAACGTCACCGTCAGCGGCAGGACAGCGGAAGCGTCTGACATCAAGAGAGAGGGCCGTTCGACGAGCACGGGGCTGCGGGCAGGATCCGTGGGACGCACCAGGACGCGGTGCGTCCCACGATGGTGAGGAAGAGTCAGCGGCCGGAGGGCGGCGGAGGCGGCGGGACTGCTGGACCTGCCGAGCCTGAACCGGAATTCGCACCGGAAGCCGGTGGTGCCCCCTGCGGGGTCGTTGCGTTGGCCCAGGTAGATCCACCTGATGCTCCGCCGATCTGGCCGGTGGTGTCGTCGGCGCCGGAGGTCGGCGCGGGCTGGACGCCCTGCTCGGCGGCGTTCTTGAGGCCTTCGCCGGCGGGGGAGATGCTTCCGCCTCCCTCGCCGCTGCTGCCGGGATCCTGGCCGGGCACGGAGGGCGGGCCCTGCGGTGCGGCGCCCCCCGCGGCGCCGGCGGATGCTCCGCCGGTGGCCGCACGCGTGGCGACGGAGGCGGCCTTGCGGGCGGTGCGCTCCGCATGCTGCCGGGCGATGTGGGCTCCGGCGCCGCCGGCACGGTGGAGGTCTTCGCCGGAGGTGCCCTCGGCGGCCCAGTGCACGAACTTGAACGTCGCGTACGGGCAGAGCAGGACGAGGACCATGATGACAATGCCGGCCAGGACATCGGCCAGCGCCCCGATGCCTCCCTGGACGGGCTTGGTGTTGCTCAGGGCGGAGATGCCCAGGAGGAAGACGATCGTCATCAGCAGCTCGGAGACGATGAGGGTCGCGGTCGCCTCGATCCAGCCCTTGCGCCACTTGCGGGCCATCTCCCAGCCTCCGCCGGCTCCGGCGAAGACGGCGAGGGTGACCAGGACGAGGATGCCGACCTTGCGGACCATCATCACGCACCAGTACAGGAAGGTGCCGATCGCCATGCCCCAGCCGCACAGGGTGGGGGCCAGCCATCCCAGCGCTGACATGTTGCCGAGCTGACTGACCTTCATGATGCGGCGGACCGCCTCGGCGATGCTGGTGTCGGCCGCGGCGAACAGTCCGTCGGACAGGGCGTCGACGACTTCGATGGCCACGGTGGTCAGCGCGATGGCGGAGAAGGCGAACAGGACACCTGCGGCGGTGCCGGTGAAGGCCTGAGTGAGGGCCTGTCCGTCGCGGCGTACGGCGGCGCGCACCAGCTGGGCGCAGAAGGTGGCGACCAGGACCACCAGCCCGATGGGCAGGATCAGTTCGTAATTGTCGCGGAACCATCCGGCGTTCAAGTCCACGCGGGTAGTGGTGTCGATGGCCGTGGCGGCCAGGTCGACCGCTGCGGCGGCGAGTTCACCGGCGGACTTGGCCATCCAGTCCCCGATCGCCCCGCCCGGGTCGGTGGCGAAGTCGGCCGCGTCCGAAGCCGCACACAGCCCCGCGGTGAGGGGCAGGGAGCAGAAATCCACGTCTGGTCACCGTCCCTTCGGCGTCGCAGAGGCGGTCATGGGGCGACCTGGGGGGCGATGGAGACCAGCGAGCAGGAGTGGTTGGGGCGGCACTGGATGGCGAGGGTGACGCTGCGGTCCTCGGCGCCGCCTCCGCCTCCGGCGCTCTTCCAGGCGATGTGCTGTTTGCCGGTGACGGTGACGGCGTAGATGTAGGCCTCGGTCAGCGCCGCGGGGTCCTCGGCCACGGCCTTCTCGAACGCGGCCGGATAGTGCGCCTCACTGGCCTTCGCCTTGGCGTGCTGGGCGTTGTCCCGCATCCGCGACCACAGCACCGGATCCGGCACCTGCGAGGCGATCGAGTCCCAGTCCGCATAGCGCGACTCGGAGGTCATCCACTCGCGCATGCCGGCGAGTTGCTGTTGGCGGGTGGTCTCGCGGGTGTCGTAGGTCCACAGCATCCGCGCCGCCGCCTTGCCGTAGGTGAGGGGCGCGCCGGTCTGCGGTGGCTTGGCCACCGAGCCGTCCGGTGCAGATACGGAGGGCGTGGGTGAGGAGCTGGTGGAACTTGGCGGAGTACGCGGCTCGTCGCTCTGGTCGCTGCGCCCGGTCATCCAGGCGGCGAAACCGGCGAGCGCGAGGAGCCCGGTGAGCACGACAGCGCCAGCGGTGATGCGCCGACCCGGCGACCAACTACCGGTATGGCCGGAGACCGGGACAGGGAGTCTGAAAAATCGTTTCTGCATCACTTCACCTGTGAACCGAGGGCGGAGAAGAAGGCGACGACGCCGTTGGCTGCGCCCAGGCCCAGGGCCGCGCCGGCGGAGATGACGGCGCCCTTCTTGCCGTTGGCCTCGGCCTGGTGGCCCCCGGAGTGGTGCCCCCAGGCCCATACGCCCAGGGAGACGGCGAGAGCGCCGACGACGGCGATGATGCCGAAGAGGTTGATCGAGGAGACGACCCTCTGCAGGACGGCGAGACCGGGCAGACCGCCTCCCTTGGGGGAGATGCCGGGGTCGTAGGCGAGGTGGATCAGACGGTCGGACAAAGGCATGGCGTGTCGGGGCTCCTTGCTGACGCAGGCCAGCGACGGCACTGCGGAAAGAGGGGGAGAAGGAGGAGGCGGCGCTGGAGCGTAGGCCGTGGGCGTCAGGAGGTGACGCGGCGGGCGGCGAGGATTCCCCAGTCCTTGATCGGCTCGACGCGCACCGGCTTACCGGTGCGAGGCGCGTTCAGGACGAGTCCGTCACCGAGTGCGATGCCGACGTGTTCGGGGCGTGCGGCGCTGCCGCGCGCGAAGAGCAGATCGCCGGCCTTGACTGCCGAGGGCGGGACGGCCTTGCCCTCGTTGACCTGGGTGTAGGTGGTGCGGGTCAGCTTGATCCCGGCGGCGGCGTAGGCCTGCTGCATCAGGCTCGAGCAGTCGCAGCGTTTCATCCGGTCCGGCCCGTGGGCGTCGGTGCAGCTGCCGCCCCACTGATACGGAGTGCCGAGCTGACGCATCGACCATGTGATCGCGGTGCGGACCTTGGCTGGAGCGTCCTTGGGCACCTTGTAGCCCTTCGGAACGGTGCCCTCTGGGATCGGCCCGTAGCCCGAGCCATCCTCGCCCGGAGCACACCCCGGCCCGGAAGCCAGGCCGCCGGGGGCGGAACCGGCGCCGTCCGCACCGCCGTTGTTCGGGAGGGTCTTGGCGACCGCTGTTTGGAGGGCGCGGGCCAGCTTCTCCCACTGTGCGTACGCATCCGGAAACCCGGATTTCTGCACGGCCTGGGCTGCCTGGGCGACGGTCATCTGCTGCCAGCCGTCGACGGAGAGCAGTGCCTTGTAGAACTTCGTGGAGGCGTAGACCGGGTCGCGCAACTGCTGCGGGCTTCCCCAGCCCTGGCTGGGCCGCTGCTGGAACAGGCCGAGGCTGTCGCGGTCGCCCGAGGGCAGGTTCCGCAGTCGGGATTCCTGCATCGCGGTGGCCAGCGCCACCAGTTGGCCGCGCTCGGGAACCTTCAGCGAGATACCGGTCGCGACGATGGCGTTGGCGTGGGGGATCTGCTCGCCGGGCAGGTCCAGGCCCTCGATGCGGACGTTCTTGCCGGATTTCTTGCCGTCGAGGATCGCGGCGACTTTCCGGGCGACGGCATCGGTATCGATGTCCGTGCCGGTGCCGCAGTCGGCGGTCTGAGCAGCGGCGGTGCTGTGGGCCATGGAGGCGGTGCCGACGAGGAGGAGAGGGGACAGACAGAGAGCGCCGATGACGGCGGCTGCCCCCTTCAACCGGCTGTGGCTCCGGGCGGGTTGGCCTCGTGCGGCGGGCTGTCGGGCGGGCGCGGGCAGGGGTGTGTCACAGCGGGTCCTTCGAAGCAGTGGTTGCCGACCGCATGGGTGCGAGTGGAAAGGGCGGCGGCCGGCGCGGTAGGTGATCGCAGGCTTCGGCGCATCGGTGCGAGTTGCCGCTCGCGCATGGCGCCGGGGATGTGAATGGGGGTGGGGGATGGCCCGTGGCGGAGTTCGCCGGGCGGTTGCAAAACAGTAAGCCCGGATCCCCGGTTGACCAAAAAATCGACGGTCAAGGCTCTATTCCGGGCCTCTTGGCCGGCGACCGTGGCCAACCGGCGATCGCCCCGTACAATTTGTATCCCCCTCGCCTCCGCACCGTCGCCTTCTCTGACGGCGCGTCATTCTGCGGGACCCGGTCGATCGAGCCGCGCGAAACGCGAGCGGGAGTTGTCTCCCTTCTTTCCCCTGACCCGAATTGGGGTGCCTCTTTGCCTTTTTCCCTGCACCACGGCGACGCGCTGGCAGTGCTCGCCTCACTACCGGATGACTGCGTCGACAGCGTCATCACCGACCCGCCCTACAACTCCGGCGGGCGCACCGCGAAGGAGCGCACCAGCCGCACCGCGCGGCAGAAGTACACCTCCGCCGACGCCGGACATGACCTGCCGGACTTCACCGGCGAGAACATGGACCAGCGCTCCTACGGCTTCTGGCTCACCCAGATCATGACCGAAGCCCACCGGCTGACGAAGACCGGCGGAACGGCGCTGATCTTCACCGACTGGCGGCAACTGCCCGTTTCCTCCGATGCGATCCAGGCCGCCGGATGGCTGTGGCGCGGCATCCTGACCTGGCACAAGCCGCAGGCCAGACCACAGAAGGGACGATTCACGCAGAACTGCGAGTTCATCCTGTGGGCGTCCAACGGGCCCATCGACGCCGCCCGCAACCCCGTCTACCTGCCCGGCCTCTACAGCGCCTCGCAGCCCTCGGGGAAGACTCGTCGGCACATCACGCAGAAGCCCGTCTCCGTGATGCGTGAGCTGGTGAAGATCTGCCGGCCGCAGGGCACCGTCCTGGACTTCTGCGCCGGCTCCGGCTCCACCGGAGTCGCTGCGCTGCTGGAAGGCCGCGACTTCATCGGCACCGAGAAGACAAAGCGCTACAGCGCAGTTGCGGCTGACCGGTTGAAGGAGACGCAGCAGCAGTTGCTCACCCAGGAGGACTGCGTTCTGGCAGCCTGACTCGAATTCAGGCGGGGGCGGATAGCGGGCGTCGCCGGGGGGTGTCCGCTTTCCGCAGCGCCTGGTTATAGCGGTGAATCCCCGGTTAGGCAAACCGGGGATTCACCGGATCCTTGTAGCCGCATTTCCCCGACGTGTCGAATGCGGCTGCAAGGAGAGATCTCTGTGCCTGAATCCACCGACCCTCGCGACGAGGGTGAGATGGCCCCCGTGCGGGTGCCCGAAGCGGGGCTGGAAAACCTGGAAGCCACCGTCCGTGGGCTGATGGAACAGTCCGCCCAACAGGCCGGTGTGCTCGACGACTTGGCGGGGCCATCTGCAGCCTCCCGCTCGTCGCGGACCGCGTTCCCCATACCGGGTATGCCGGAGCTTCCGGCGCCGCCGGAGCCGCGGCCGATCCTGGAGCTGGAGGGCGAAGCGTTCGAGAACGAACTCGACGCCCTCACGGACTGGGTCGATGACTTCCTGATGGACACCTACGGGACGGAGGTCTCCACCGCCGCCCCGTGGTGCATGCGCTGGCAGGAGCACGACGACGTCGTCGCCTGGCTCCACGCCCTGTGGATGGCCTACCAGCAGCACAAGGAACCCGACGCGGGTCTGTCGGGCATGGCGGTGTGGCACCGCGACTTCCTCACCCACACCATCGCCGCCATACGAGCGCCGGGCGGACCGCTGTCCGCCTGCATGACCGCCCCTGACCGCCCCTCCCACCGCGTGCTGCCCGGCCCGAAGCGCTCCACGCGCTCCACGCACACCGGCGCGCACGAACCGGAGCCGGGCGAACCGGAGCCGGGCGAGGCGGCGGCGTGAGCGGCCGGCCGCAGTACGGACTGTCCTTCGACCCACGCGCCCTGTCCGACCTGCTGCAGGCCCCGGGAGATGTCCGGGACTTGGCGCTGTCCCACCTGCAGGACGTGGTGGCCGGAGAGGTCCACGGCAGCAAGCTCACCGGCGACCTTTCCGGCTACCGCAAGCTCCTCGTCGACCGCCGCGCCCAATACCGCCTGGTCTACGCGCAGCGCCCGGCCCCGCCGACCTCCACGCATCCCACCGAGATCCACGTACTGGCGGTCCGGCCGCGCGCGGAGCACGACGTCTACGACACGGTCGCCGCCCGGCTGGGGATGAACCGCCGGCCCGTCAGCGCCGCCACCCACGCCGCCCGGGCCCGCTCCCCGCAGCTGGGGGCCCAGCGGCCGGTTCCCAAGCCCGGCCCGCCCGCGAGCCCGCGCATCCCGTCACCCGCATCAGTTGTGAAAGGCCCGGTCCGATGACCACGCTCTTCCCCACCCTGCTGGACGCCCTCACCGGCCCACTCCTGGAACAGGAGGCGGAGAAGGAGAATCCCCGGCACCGGGACATCCTGGAGACCTACCGCGACATCCAGGCCCTCGACCGGCGCCTGCGCGAGATGGGGAACACCCCGCCGCCCTCCGGCATGAGCGCCACCGGCCAGCTCAAGCAGCTCACCGACCTGATCATCGAACGCCTCGCCCTCGGTCACGTCCTGACCCAGCTGCTCTCGATCGACTGCTGCTGCGGTGAGGGGATCGGTCCGGACTTCGACGAGGACCCCGACTTCCTCTCCTGCCCCAGTGACCCGTCACGCGCCGGCAGCATTCTTGATCAGTGCCTGGAGGTCTTCGCCGACCTTGGCGACCCCGATGCGATGTCCTCAGGCGACCTGGTGGACATGCTCCGGCGGCTGCCCGGACTGGCCGGTGGGGGCTGGCCCTTCGCCGAGCTGACCCAGGCCCGGCTCGCGCAGCTGCTCGCCCCCTACGACGTGCAGACCCGCGACATCACGCTGCCTGACGGCCGCCGCCGCAAGTCCTACCGCCGCAGCGCCCTCCTATCCGCCCTGCGCACCTACACCCCCTGAGCCTGCGTACCGATCTTCGGATCCGTTCGGCCGGCCCCGGCGACTGGCCTGCGATCGACGCCTTCCACCGACGGTGCTCGCCGCACAGCCTGCACCGCCGCTGGGGCCGCCGGACCGTTCGGAGAGGCGACATCGAACAGCTGATGTCCCGCTGTGACTGCTGGATCGGCCTTGATGCCGCCACCGGCGAGGTGGTGGCCCTGGCGTCGCTCGGTGCGGTTTCCAGTGAGCCGGGCGTCGTCGACCTCGGACTTCAGGTCGCCGACGGGTTCCACGGGCAGGGCATCGGTACCGCCCTGGCCCGGCATGCAGCCGACCAGGGCCACAGCCGCGGCGCGCACATGCTGACCGCCCTCACCGAACGGGCCAACATCCCCGCCCTCGGCCTGCTCCGCGCTCTGGGCCCCACCCAGGAGACGCGGCGTGCCGGACAGGTCGAAGTACGCCTGCCGCTGCGGCACATCACCAGCTAACCAACGGCTCGACCGTAGGAAGGAATCCTCGCGAATGGCTGTCTCGCCGCCGCATCAGGCACTCATCCCGCTCGATCAGCGCATCGAAGCGGCAACCGGCCACAGCATCGAGATCCTGTGGCAGCACCACGAGCGAGGCCTGCTCGATGAACCGACCAGCCGGGTAGTCGATGCTCACCGCGACCTGGCCAGGGCCGTCACCGGCGTCACCTTCCACCGCGTCCTGCTGGCGCGCCTGGCTTCCGGCGAGTTCGAAGTCGACGCCGCACTCTTCACCCGCATCGACCGCACCCTCGCCCAGCTGCGGGGGGCCGCCACCGCGCGGGATGCCCGCCACACCGACGTCATTAGCGCACTGGAACCGCTCGAACATGCTGCCCGAAGGCAAACCCCCGACGGGACGCCGGATCTGGTGGCGTCGGAGTTCGCGGCGCTGATGGCCATCGCCCAAGGCGCCAAGCTCCACGAGCACTTGCTCACCCAGCGCCTGTCGGTGGTGACCGCTTCCGGTACCCGCGTGCCCTACAGCGAGTTCAGCGCCTGGAGAAGGCCGGCCTCCTCCAGCGCGATGAGAGCCACCCGCTGCATGCCGGTCAGCCGGTGACCGTCACCGACACCGGCCGCTCCGACCTCACCGACTCCCGCCGCCCCGCCCCTGCCGCTTCGCCGCCCGCACCTGGTGCCGGCGCTTGGCCCGCTGGCCGGCGACACCGATGACAAGGAAGGTGACTTCCCCCATGCCCGCACTGCCCACGCCCGATACCCGCCGCTTCCGCCGACGCGTAATGGACCTGGCCCAGCGCATCGAGGACACCTTCGATACTCCGGCCGATGAAGTCTCCCTGCGCCGGGAGGACTGCCCGGTGCCCCGCATGGTCGCCGCTCCCTTCCTCGAACTCCTCGCCTGGACCGAAGAGACCGAAGTCCTCCGCGCGCGGCTCTCCTCTCGCCCGCACCCGCCCGAGCGGGAGGAGGAGTTGACCCGGCAGCTGGAGCGGCAGATCGAGCGCCGCAACTTCCGCTACAACACCACCCGCATCTACCTGGAGGCCTTCACACCGGCTGTCGCCTGCACGCCCGAACCCGAGCCCTGCACCCCGGCTCCGCTGGTGCCGGGCCCCGGACCGGAGTCGGTGACCACGCGACGACGCTGACGATCCCCTCTCCACGACGGCAAGGAAGCGATGCCCGAAGACTCACCCCTGGACCACTTCCGGATCGGCGGCCTCGAACCCGCCGACGACGACCAAGCTCGCCTCTTCCACTGGCAGATCACCCTGAGCGAGCCCGAACTGATCGTCCTGGCCCAGCACCACAACGGCGACGACAGCTATCTGGCCCTGCACGACGGATCCATGACCTGGGACATCCCCGGCTCCCCGCAGTTCGTCGCCGTCCACCTCACCCGCAACGAGAGCACCGGCACCTTCCGGTACGTCTCGGAGCGGATGCCGCTGCTGCCGCTGGCCCAGCAGTGGCTGACCGAACGTGGATGCCCCACCGAACAGATCCGCACCCCGCCGGACCTTCCGGGAGTCAAGGCAGCCGACAACGCCACCCGCGTACTGGAGGCCAAGCTGGCTGCTGAGCCCGGCCGCTACCAGCTCCTGGATCACTACACCGACGACACCATCGACCACGAGACCACGGTCCTCCTCCACGACCGCCACCCCAGCGCGGCCCGGCAGCCCTACCGGGTCCTGCTGGAGCACGTCGATCTGGACGCCTTCACCTACACGTTGCGCGAGGGCGCCTTCGCCACCGAAGACGCCGCCCAGCAATGGCTGGAAGACCGCCCCGGGCCGCTACCCGGCCCACCCCCGGCCACCGCGTCACCTCTGCCGCGCCCGCCCGCCGCTCCGCACCACCGGCCCACCGGCCCAAGGCCCTGAGTCGCAATCGCAGACGTGGACAGACCTTCGGAGTCGAAGGGCGCTTCTCAACCAGCGTGCGGTGCCTGGATATAGCAGCAGATCCCCGGTTAGTCCAACCGGGAAATCTCCGGAACCTGGTAAGCGCGAGCGAACAGCTCGCACACCACCTGCCGTTCGCCGCACCGGTTTCCAACTGCATCCGCGTGGAGGCCATTTCGGGCTTGGCCGCGGCAGTCACAGCGGTCGTGCGGCGCGCGCCACCAGCGTGTTCGTCCGGTGTGCCTCCACCCCGTACCCGCACCCCCCGGGGCGTGAATTGGCTCCCTTCGCGGGCCACCAGGAATTTTCCTCAATCCCTTTCGTGAACCTGATTGGAGCGCACTGTGTCTGACGGTGTGGAAGATGTGCTGGAGGTCATCGGCCGGCAGATCGAAGAACGATTCCAGCTGCCCCTCCATGAACTCGGTGCCGCCGTTGCGGCTGACCCGGAGCACCAAGGCGAGCTCAGGGACGTCATGCACTGGTACGGCCTCCTCGCAGTCTCCCAAAGCGCTCTGGAGCGAAGCGAGAACGAACTCCTCGCAGCGCTGGGCCCGGCGCCGGATCAACTCAGCAATGAGCAGATGGATCTCGCCCACCGCGTGAACGCCGCAGTGGCCTCCCGCGACGGACGCGCCATGGTCGTTCGGCACCTCCTGGACCCGAACGCGCCCGGCAACCAATCACAAGCCATCTGGCGCGGTGCCGCCCGCAGCGCCGGCCGTCCCACCACGCTCCCCACCACCGGCCCCGCCCCGCACCCGCCTGGGTCGGCCCGGGGCATGTCGCGGTGAACGTCAAACAGATCCCGGCCGCGTGGGCCCCGTCTCGACGCGCATCTCAGCCCTCTACCTCCCTCGCCGTACCGGACTGCGTCTGCAGGCGCTGCATCCGCCCGCACCGTCAGGAGAGTCATCCGTTGGTCACCACCGCTCTGCCTCGCGCCACCGCCGCCGACCTCGCCCGCGTCGGCGAATGCCTCGACATGCTCGCCCCCCGCTGGAACGCCTGGCTGCTGATGAGCCTGGAAAGGAAGCCGCTGCGCTATTTCGAGATCAAGGCCCAGCTGCCCTGGCTGCGCAGCGGCCAGCTCACGCCCCGCCTGCACCAGCTCACCGACGACGGCTTCCTCCAGCGGGGCCAGGTGAACTGGCGGCATGTCACCTACGGCCTCACCGACCGCGGCACCGCCGCGATATCGGTGCTGGAGGAGCTCGCCGCGTGGGGGAGCGGCCACCTCGAGAAGGAGCTGGTCCTCAACCCGGACACCGGCCTTCGGGAACCCGAGCGCATCCCGAAGGCGCAGGATGCCGAGGACACCCTCGGCCTGATCAGCCCCCGGCACGCCGCCCCCGCGCTGTGGACGCTGCGGATACGCGGCGCCGCCACCGCCCGTGAGCTGGCTGCCACGGTCATGCCGAAAGCCAGCCCGACCGGCATCTACCCGCCGTTGCACCAGCTGACCGAAGACCGGCTCATCGAACGCACAGGCCCCGATGCGCCGCGCTTCCAGCTCACCGAAGCCGGAGCGTCGCTTGCCCCCGTCTTCACCGCCATATCCGCCTGGGCTGCCGGACGGGACGTCACCACTGCGCGTACGCACTCCGTGTGGGGCCAGAAGCACGCACCGGACATTGGGCAGCGCACAGCGTGGGCAACCCACCAGCCACGCTCAACAGGCCTCGCCGGCAACACGGTTCCTGTCCCGTCACAGCCGCAGCGGGAGGCCGGCGTCCCTGCATGGAAGCCGAACGACCTGTTCTCCCACCGCCCACCCGCTCAGCCCGCGGCCCCCGCGACGGCGGGAGGACACCGGCGATGACCCACACCGAGAGCGCGACATCCGATCATGTAGCCCGCGCAGCCGACCTGGTCGGGCGGCAGTGGACTACCCGCGTCATCAGCGAGATCGACGACAACGGCCCCATCCCCCGCCAGAACGTCCGAAGCGCCTTCCCCGACCTGCCACACCACGCACTGCACTACGCACTCACCGCACTGCGCCGGCGAGGCCTGCTCACCGTGGGAGCAGACGAACACGAAGAACAGCAAGAGCCCGAAGAGCTCGAAGAAGGGGACGAGGACGCCGCGGAGGAAGGGGAGGTGGCGGTGGCGTCCAGCTACGTGCTGACCGAGGCCGGAGCCGAACTTGGCGACGTACACGACGCCCTCTTCCGCTGGGCCCGCCAGCACCACTACCCGACCCCGGCCTGCGACTTCGTCACCCGCGTCGAAGCCGCCCTGGGCCTGTTGAAGAACCCACACCTGACGTCAGCTCTGACCATGCTGACCACGCCCGGTACCGGCGGCGACCTGGACGGTGAACACCTGCCTTCAGCTGACAGGCTGCAGGCGCTGGTCGAGGTCGGCCTCGCCGAGTATTCCGGCGACGGAATCTGCGTGCTCACACCGGCGGGGGAGGCGCTGCGCGTTCCGCTCGGCGTCCTGGCGGCATGGGCGCAGACGCATGCCGTCATCGTCCCCACCAGCCGGAGCCCCCGCCGCCCGGGAGCTGTGAGCCCGAAGGCATCGCCTGCTTACCGCTCTTGCTCCGGCAGCCCGGCTGCCGCGTGAGCGAGGCCGCTGACCGCTACCGCCTGCCCGAGATGCGTCTGCCCAACGCACACGCAGCCCGGCATGGCTGGCCGGGCACGGCTTCGCCTCCCTACCGCACCGCACCTCCGGCGCTCGCTCGCCCATCCCTCGCGGCGCTGACGCCCCCGCCTACTCAGCCCGCTCCCATCCCCGCGTACTTCGCTTCTGGAACCGCCCGTGCCCGACTCTGAGCTCGACCTCCGTCCTGAGCCCGAGGACGGGAATGTGTATGTTTCTCCGCGCCATCTCGCCGGCTCCACGTTCGTCGGTGACCCCGGCCTTCAGCCCCTGCTCGATCTCGGGTGGGAGCTAAGCCACGACGACCTCGGCAACGTCTACGTCTCCTCCCCGGACCACAAGGTCCGCCTGGGCTACATGCCCGAAGGAGACGACGACGGCCTGTGGCGAATCACCGCCTACACCGACAGCTTCGCCTCCCCGCGGTGGGGCGTGTGCTTCAACGACCAGGCACCCGCCGAGTTCGTCACCGCCTTCACCACCGCCCTGGCCGCCTCCTACACCGATGGCTACGACGCCCACCTGCGTGGTCAACCCGGCACCGTGCAAAGCCCCTTCGACCCGCTGCTGCAGCAGGACTGGGAAGTGCGGCCCTTCCGCCGCGTCGACAGCCTCGACCTGACCTCACCCGACGGCATGGCCCGCATCACCTACGACAGGGACGACGAGGCGCGGTTGGACCACGAAGCAGAGCTGACCACCCTGCAGGCCCGCTGGCTCCTGCGCGGCGGACCCGAGCTGAACTGGTGGTATGCCACCGCCTCGACGCACACTCCCCAACACCTGGTCACCGCGATCACGACCGCAGTCGCGGACCCGGCACCGGTGCTGCGCTGGGAAGGCGAACTGCCCCGCCACGTACGCGCCTACGCCCGCGTCACACCGGTCACGCCTTCCCGGGCGCCGATCCCGACGCCGCTGGACGTCCACCGCCGGCACACCGCCACCCGGCCCGATGCCCGCCGCCCGGTCAGTGTTCCGCGCTGGTCCACCACCACACGTCCGGCCTCCGTGCCCTCACGCACCCGGCCTGGGCCACGCCGTTGACCTGGCCGCGGGAAGCGGTGAACGAATCCTTCGCCGCCCTCGATCCTGAGACGGTCCTCCAGGTGCTTCCGCGCCATCTCGCCGGACCTGGCAGCCACCAGCTCCTCGACGTGTGGCCCTTCCCTTTCGAGCAGGGCTGGTCCCTGCACCAACCCGACGAGGGCTACCAGCTGGCCGCCAGCCCCTGCCAGCGTGTGCGCTGCGGCTTCCTTGCCATTCCCGGAAGCCGCTACGGAGGCACCTGGACGACTGCCGTCCATGAGGATCCCTTCCGCCCGGCGCGGTGGAAGGCCGTCTTCGACGTGAGCACGCCGGCAGAGGTCCAGCGCGCCTTCTATGCCGAGCTGCTGTCGGTCTACTTCGAGGCTCCGGACGGCGACCGGCGCCGGTACACCAGCGATGCCGGGCCCCACGAGGTGTACCTGCCGCTGCTGAACGCGGGCTGGAACCAGAAGATCAACCGCAACGGGCGGCAGGCGATCCGCAGCCCCGACGGACTGGCCTACCTGCACAACTGGTACCACACACCGCCCGAGTGGACCGTATGCGCCGGACACCCCAACCGGCCGCTGTGGACCGCGACATTCAGCGCCGAAACCCCTTCCCGCCTCGTCGCCGCCTTCAACGCCGCCCTCGTCGACCCGGATCCCCTCACCCGAACCGTCGGCCAACTCCCCGCCGCCACACGCGAACACCTCCACCGACACCGTCCTCCGGCCCCAACCCGCTCCCGTTGACGCGCCCCCTGAACCGGCGGTCCTCCGTCGCGCCTCTCGACAGGACCCGTGGCGGACGCGGCTGCTCTACGGCCGAACTCCACCACTCGCCCCTCGCAGGCGTTTCCCTCGACCGCACCAGGAGGCCATGTGCCGCTGCACGCACGCCAGTTCTTCCTCCAGCACCTCGCCCTGCCCTACGAGGGCGGCGCCGTCATCGGCAACAGCTACTACGCCACCCCCAACCCCGGCTCGCCGCTGCGCCTGCGCATCGACTTCCAGCCCACCATCACCGAGCACGAATTCGACGGACTGCGTCTGAGAGTGATCCACACCGACCGAGGCGCCCTGGACACGACGGTCCTCTCCTTCGCCGACCACGACACCTTCACCGCCCGCGACGCCCGCCGCGATGCAGAGGGCTTCGGGCGGGACAGCAACGACCGCTTCCGCGACTGGAACAACGACGGAAAGCCGCCCTGGCACGGTGCACACACCGAGGGACTCACGTACGCCATCGAGCAGTACGTACAGCTGTGGTTCCCACCCCCTGCAAGCCCGGCCCGCTCAGCACGCGACGCCCCGGCACGCGCCATGAGGCAGCAGCCCCCCGCACCGCCAGGCAAGAAGTCTTCGCGCCGTACCCGATGACGCGAGCCCGGCAGCCCGCTCGCCGACCACAGCGCCGTGACGAACCGGTCCGTCGCGCGACTTTCACGGGAGACCACAATGTGAAGAGGCGGCATCCGCAAGGATGCCGCCTCTTCACGTGGGCGGAGTCCCTCCCGAGGTACATGGGTTCGGCACGGACACCTCGCGCCTGCGGGTACTTCCCACCGGTGCGCTACCTCTTGGCCGCGGCAGACTGAGCACGAGCCGCGAACCCGGATCGCGTCGTCCGACTGGCTGGGTTCTTCACCCCAGCCGACTACACCCGCGAGGCGGCAGCCGCACTCATCGAGACTCGCTCCGCACCGCCGTGCCTGCCGCTGCTCGGTCACCACGCTTGCCCATGCCCATCACCTCCCCTCTCCAGTGTCCTCCCGCGCGGGGCCCGCCCGGCCCGTTCTGCGGGGCGGCTGCCGACGCCCAGGAGCGGTAAGCCACGTCGGAGGAGTTCGCCCATGGCAGACGCGAAGGCTTGCCCCAGCGCTGGAGACCTAGTGCGGGGCCATGTCAAAGTACACGCCTTCCCGGAAACCGCAGGTCATAGAAGGGATCGCGTATGGCCGCGGACGCCGACCAGCCTGGTCTGTCCACCACTGTCGAGTCGTTGCGGCTGCGCACCTGGCGCCTGGGCCCAGGATGGCCGTCACTGGTGACGGACCTGTTCGGCGACGAGGACTTCCACGTCATCGTCGATGACCGGGCGGACGTCCACATCGCTTCGCATGACGGCCGCTTCTACCTCGGCTGGTTCCCCGACGGTCGCCCCGGCACGGACGGCGAAGGATGGAAGCTCGCCGTCACCGGCACCGCCGAAGTCTCCGGCTACAGCATCACCTTCGACACCCAGACCCCGGCAGAGATCGTCGCTGCCACCGTGGCCTCCGTCCTGGCAGGCTCCCACCCGGCCCGTTGCTGAGCGTCCACGAGCGCACGACAGGTGCATTCTCCTGCTTCGACACTGACACCAAGAAGCCCGGCTGCACCTTCCGCAACCTCGACGACTTGCAGAACCCCGACAACTTCCAGGAGAAGGGGCTGCATAAGAAGGATGAAAAGGAGCTGTTCAAGTACAAGTCCGCCATCGAGTACCCGGCCAACGCAGGGCGGCTCCGAGGCGTGGAGGTAGCCACGAACGACCCCGAAGCGGTTCCCTACTGGAACGCCCTGCTCGTGGCCCACGGCGTCAACGGCTACGGCCGCCACGCACCATAGAATTTCGTGAGGGAGCAACACACAGTGACCACCGAGGACGTCGACAACTTCACCACCATGTTCATGTTCAGCCCCCCAGCAGGCCGGCCTCAGGATTGGTCCCTGACGTTCGAAGCGTTAACCGAGGCCCTGCGCCGGCGCGAGGCTGATGCCCCCTCCGAACAATGGAGCAGCCCGATCTCGCCCGGTGACACCCTGTCGTTCGTCTTCACCACGTCCGCCCGCAACAAAGCTGAAGGAATGGCAGACGCCGAGCCGAACGGAGTCGCAATCGAGGACTGCACCTGTGCCGAAGCTGCAGACTTCGCCCACTGGCTCCGACGTGGCGGGACGAACCGGGGGCCTTACCCTCGGGCGTCGTCGGCGTCCGCGTACGTCACGCTGGCGGCTGGGGCCGTGTCCGCGAGTTCCTGAGCGTCTTCTCCGACTCGTGACGCTGCTCCCGTTTCGCTCGGAGTGCACCACGTGAGGCGGCTCAGCCGCGGGCGACCGCCTGGCTGAGTGCCTTGTTCAAGTGGGTGTCGACCAGGCCCGGGGAGCCTGAGACGACCACGAGAGTGCTCCCTGTCCTGATGGCCGTCTGTTTGATGATGGTGCTGCGCCCGGCGACGGTGAAGGTGAGGAGCTGGCCCCACCGCTCCTCGCCCACCTTGGCCATAGATGTCTTGTCGGTGGTGACCTCGATGGGTGTGCTGCCGTCCGTCACCTGGTAGGACGGGCAGGAGGTCATCGCGTCGAAGATCCGCCTGGTGCCTTCGGCGAGCTTGGTCTCGGTGTCGCTGTAGAGCTCCTCGGTTACCTCCGCATCCGTCCCGCCGGCGTAGGTGAAGGTGGCCTTGGCGCGGTGTGGGAAGTCCAGCGTGCCGCCGGCTGCGGCGTCGCCGCCCAGCTTCTGAAGTGCCGGGCACCCGACCACGGTCATGTCGTCGTGGCCGACGGGACGTTCGGGCTTGAGCGTGTATCCCTCGCCCAGCTCCCCGGCGTCCAGCAGCCGCTTCTCGAGCTGACCGGAGGAGAGCGGCGCAGCCGTCGCCGCGTCGTGCCGGGATCGGGCCGAGGAGTCCGGCGTGGGCAATGTCGCCTTGTCTCCCCCGGTGTTGGGGCTGCTGTGAGAGCAGCTGGTGATGGTGAGGAGGGAGAGGACGGCGAGGCTGAACACGGCGTTGGTGGTGGCGCGTTTGGGCATGGAGGAACCCCCAGGGTCGTCGCGGTAAGTGCTGACAGACCGGCCGGATTTCCGGCCGTGGGGGTTGAAGGGATGGGGGTCAGAGGCCGAGGGCCTTGATGCCGTCTTCGAGACTGGCGTGGAGGTCCCTGACGGGACCGCTGTTGCGGTTGAACCAGACCGCATCCAGCCGCGGTTCATGCGTATCATGCCCGCCCGGGCAGCGCAGCCAGACGTCCTCGCCCGTGATGTACACGACCCATGGCCGGTATGAACCGCACTGCGGGCACTCGCGGACCTCGCCGTTGATGACGAGCGGCTGGTCGTACCGAATCATCATCCCGGCAAGATCCTCACGCGTGTGCGCCCGCAGCTCCCTGGGAAGGAACTCCTCCTCCACGGAGGGAGATTGTGCGGGTGCCGGCACGCTCCGGGAGAGCTGGATCTCGCGGGAGATGCGGTCATGCTCCGCGAGCGCTCGTTGTTCGAGCTCGTTCTGTATCCGTTCCAGCTCCCGGCGTTCGCGTAGGCGTCGGAACATGCGGTCCCCTCTCATCCGTCCGGCAGGCCACCCAGATCATCTCGCGACACCGCGACAGTTTCTAGACAAGGATTCCTCAGTATCACCGGCCCCGGCGGCGTCCTTCCTGCTGCGCTGTGACCGGCGCGGACACATGCGTGGACGACGGCGTTGCACTGCCTTGTGTGGGCGTGGCGGTGGCGTCGGCGGGCAGGTCGGCAGCGCGGCGCAGTCTCCAGACCAGGACGTCGCTGACCGACTCCGCGGAGTCCAACTCCCGCCGTGCCGCTGCGTTTCTCAGGAGTCTGGTGGAGTCGTGGCCGGCGGCTTCGGCGTCGGCGAGGGTGGCCGCGAGCGCGTGCCAGCCGGGCTCGGCCAGGATCTGTTCGGCGAGCTCGGGGACCGCCTCCCGAACAGCCGTGGCTTGCCTTTGCCGTTGCGGCGGGGGGAGTTGGCGGCCCCGGCGGTCGAGCGTGCCCATGGGGTGCCCGGCGGCGCTGAAGTAGGCGGCGCGCAGATGATCGGCTGCTTGCCGGGCCGCAGCGGCTTGCTGCGCGTGGTGGTGTCTGCTGTGCCAGTTCGCGGCGGCGATAGTGAGGAAGAAAAGCATGTCGATGACCATGGCAGTGGTGGCGCCGTCTTCCCCGCGGCCGAGCGCCGGTCCGCTCTGGACGAGGTCGCGTGCTGCCTGCCGCAGGGCGCGATCGTGGCCGCGGACGGCCCGGATGTGGGAGCGGGAGGCACGCTCGAACGCCCAGGCCGCTTCCCGCAGTTCGCGCCTGGTGTGGGCGGCGGAGGTCTTGGCAAGGGCGTCGAGGACTTCACCCCCGGCGGCGACCTGCGCCGCGATGGCGCCGTCGTCGCCCTGGTCGATGACCAGGACCGCCGACCACGCCGCCTGCGTCGCATTCCGGCGGGCCGCTGCCGCGCGGCTCACCCGGGGGCCAGCGTCCTGGCCCTCATGTTCCTCGGTGGCGGAGATATTCTGCTGGTTGGTGGTGAAGCGTTCCCGGATGCGGGGCAGGGACAGGTCCGGGGCGAGCTTGGATCCGGAGTAGAAGACGGGCGTGCCCGCCTTGTTGGAGTCCCCGGGCAGGGCGACGGTGTAGCCGAGCAGGTCACCGGAGGGGGCGATCCGTCGGCGGATGAGGAGACCGGCGGCAGCGAGCCGGTCGAAGAACTCGGCCTCACTCGCGGCGCCGGCCACTGCACCACGGACCCTCTCCCGCAACCCCTCCCGCGGTGTCCGCTCGCGTTGCTGCCGTTTCGCCTTGTGTCTCTCTGCACTGGTGGGGCGCTGCGCGGCCGTCTTGTCGCCCGGGTTGAGGCGGCGCAGGCCGTATTCGGCTTCCAGGCGGCGGGCTTGGGCTTGGGAGCGGGCTGCGTCGTGGTCCAGGTCGGGCCTGTAGCCGTCTTCGCGTACGAGGGTGGCGAGGATGTGGATGTGGTCGTCCGCGTGACGTACTGCTGCCCAGCGGCAGGCCGCCTCGTCACCGTCGGGGTCGATGCCGGTGGCGGCGACCATGCGTCGGGCGATCTCGCCCCATTCGGCGTCCGTCAGGATCCGGTCCTCGGCGGCGTTGCGGACCGAGCAGTGCCACACGTGCTTGGACGGTCGGCGCTCGGCGTCGATGTTCTCCAGCGGCTGGTCAAGCAGCCGGGCCAGCTGCTTGAGAGTGGCGTCCCGGTCGCGCCCCGGGTCAGGGGCGAGCCCGTCGAAGGAGGCCACGAGGTGCGGGTCGATGTGCTCCTCGTAGGTGCCGGGCCCGTAGAGGTAGGACAGCAGGCCGATGGTGCGCTTCCCGCGCTTGTGGATCCGGGGAATCACTCGCGGTACCTGGAGCTCATGCGCGGTCGAGGAGCTTGTCGGCGGCGTCCTGGACCCGCTGGGCGGCGCGCCGGACCGAATCGAGGACGGCATCGAGTTGCTCCGGCTGTCCGCCGGAGTTCAGGGCCTTGGTGATCTGGTTGAGGTTGCTGCCGGCCCAGCCCAGGTTGCGCCGTGCCGCGAACAGCTCGGCCACCAGCTCCCGTTGGCCTGCGATGGCCGCCGCCGTGTTCTCAGCGTCCCGTGCGGCGGCGAGACCGGCGCGGGCGAGGAAGGCGGGCAGGCTCGTACGAGTCTGCTTCGCGGCAGCGACGAGCAGTCTCTTCTCGTCGTCGTTGAGACGGACACTGATCACGTGCTCGCGCTTGTCAGGCAGGCTTTTCGGTGAACGCTTACGCGAGGGAAGCTTCGGTGAACGCGTGCGTGGCGAGGTTTCTCCCCCTGGCTGCGGTCCGCCCTCGCGCGCTGCCTTCCGGACCAGTGCCCCCCGGCGCTGGTCCGCTCCCGCCACCCCCGGGGCGGGCTCCGGCAAAGACACCTTCCCCGACGGGGAAGAGTGTCTTGGCCGATAACTTGCTCGCGCCGAGGTCGAGTTGGTGTACGGCTCCTGCTCGTCGCGGTCAGGGGTGTTGTTCGGGTTCGTCATCGGCTGCGGGCCTCCTGTCGGGTGCGGTGCTGGATGTGAGCGGCGAGTTCGATCACGGCGCTCGGCCCGTCCAGTACGCGTGTGGTGCCGTGGGGACTGTGCTGGATGAGCCACCGTCCGTTCGGGGCGCGTAGGGCGGCATGGAGGAGTCCGTAGCGGACCAGGACGTCCGCCCAGGCGCCGGCTTCGGCCTCGGTCGCACGACGCGTCCGTGCATGGTGTGAGGTCATCGGTGAGCTCCGTTGCGGGGAAGGGCTGGTGAGCCCTGGTGGGGGCTTAGCCTGGTGCTTTGCTGTCGTCAGCCGCATTCACGGCAGTGCGCCAGGTGCCGGTTGAGCGCTTGGGCCATGCGCTGCCGAGCGCCGAGGGCGGTGGTGTGGCTGACCTTGGCCGAGGTCTCGCCCTGGTGCCGCTCGGCGTGGCTGAGCAGGAAGCGGATGTCCTGCTCGAAGTCGGCTTTGATGCGCGCGAAGCGCTGACAGGTCCTCACTTCGTCCTCCTCCGCTTCGGCTGCGGCAGGTGAGCCAGGGCAGGGTCCTGGTACAGACGCTGCTGGAGCGCGGTGAACCGCTCATTGCTCAGCGGGATGCCCTTGCTGCGCAGGTGAGGGCGCAGCGCCTTGCGCGTCATGCGTCCCTCCGACAGAGCGGCCTGCCGGGCGACCGGAAGCAAGTCCTCCAGGGAGACCGGTTCACCGCCCGACTGCTCGGCTCGGTCCGCGTCTTTGTCCGCCTCTTCCTCGTCTTGATCTCGGTCCGGGGACGGTCCGGTCCGGTCGTCCGGTCCGGCCTCGGCGTCGCGGTCCGGTCCGGTGGCCTGGTCCGCGAACGGTCCCGTGGTGGTTCGGTCCGGTGACGGTCTGCCTCGGTGGTCCGCCGGACCGTTGGTGAGGTCGGGCGCGGTCCGGTCCGCGGACGGTCCCGCGGTGGCCCGGTCCGGAGAGGGTCCGGTCTTCTCCGGTCCGGCGGTCCGGTCCGGCGTCGGCGCTTGGTCTGCCGTGTGGCCTGCGGTGATGCCGGTCCGCGTACGGTCCGCAGCCCGGCGCTGCTGTTGACCGGAATTCTCGGCGGGTTGGTCTGCGTTCGCCTTGGTCGGCCACTGCGGCGGTCCGGTCCGGTGGTCCGGTCCGGCATCGGTGGTCTGGTCCGGGGAGGTGTTGGTCCGGCCTCCGTCTGGTGCGGTGGGCAGTTGGTCCGGGGACGGTCCGCCTCGGTGGTCCGCCGGACCGTGGGTGAGGTCGGGCGCGGTCCGGTGGTCCGGTCCGGCCGTGGGTACCTCGTGTGGTCCGGTCCGGGGACGATCCGCCATGGTCTCGGTCCGCGCTGGTTCGGTGTGCCGAGTGTGGTCGGTGAGTTGGGTGGTCCGGCGGCGTGCGGCGCGGCCGGTGCGGGTGCGGTCCGCGGTGTGGTGCCGGGTGATGAGGATGTAGAGGTGGACTGCTCCGGCAAGGGCGAGCGGCGCGAGGGTGGACAGGACCGCTACGACCGTGTCGCCCAGGCGCAGAGCGCCGGGGTTGGTCTGCTGGTTGAGGCGGACCGCGTGCAGGGCGTTGGCCCAGATGCTGGCTGCCGTGGCGGTGCCGAACAGCGTCCACACATACAGCCTGGCGCGCAGGGGTGCGGTGGAGAGCACGAGCAGGGCGCGGACGCCGTAGGCGATGAAGCCGTCGATGACGAGTGGGAAGAGGTAGGTCAGCAGGCCGCGGATGTGGATGGCGACGGCCATCTGCTGCAGCGCGTCGTAGCTCAGGGCGCAGCCGGCTGCGCCGAGGAGCACGATGGCCAGTCGGTCCCAGGGACCTATGGGGGCGACGGCGAGCGCCGTGTTGGTGTTGTTCATGCGGCCTCGTCGAGGGCGTCGAGGAGCTTTTGGGTGTGTTCCTGGTGGTGCAGCGGCGGCTGTGTTTCTTCGTCTTCGTCTGTCTTCGTCTTCGTCGCCTTCTTGGCCGGGCCGCTGGTGGTGTCGGTTTCCTTCTTGGTGTCGGGGTGCTCGGTGAAGTAGCGGTCGCGGTTGGCGACCTCGTGCCGGGCGGTTAGGAGCAGGTCGCGGGCCCAGGAGTAGTCCACGCGCAGCAGGGCCGCGAGGCGTTCGGGCCTCCAGCCGCAGGTGTAGGCGTGGCGGGCGACGGTGGCGCGTTCGTCCCTGCTGAGGTGGACGTCGCGGCCGTGGAAGACGGCGCGGATGCGGGCGTAGTCGATCCGGTGGGCGATCTTCTCGTGCAACGGTGTGCGTTCATCTTCGGTCAGACCGGCCCAGATGCCTTCCTTGCTCTCGGTGTCCAGGGCCGCGTTGAAGCAGGCACGCCGTACGGGGCAGCGGTTACATATCTGCTTGGCTTCTTTGATGGCGCAGATGTCGCGGGGCCGTGGGAAGAAGAGTTCGTCGGCTTCGGCGGGGTCCATGCCGGAGCACAGGGCGCGGTCGTGCCAGCTGTGGTCGGCGATGCCGCGCAGCCCGGTGGGCGGGGCTTCGTTGGTGGTGATGTAGCGCAAGGCGTTGGTCTCCGTATCCTCTGGCCGGGCAGGCTGGTGCCGGCGTGAGGGAGCTGGTGCGCGGCGTCGTGACACGCCGCGTGAGAATCGGGCGGCGGTCAGCCGGTGGCGGCGAAGCGGCGGTCGGGGCCGTGGAATTCGAAGGGCTGGCACATGCCGGAGAGGCGGGAGAGGACCCGGTCCCCGATGCGGTCGCGCAGCACCGGCTGCTTCGGGTCCATGTCCGGGGTGCGCACCGGCGGGAGGTTGCTGGTGATCAGCGTCGGAAGCCGGTTCTGGCACCGCCAGTTGAGAAGCCGGAAGGTGATCTCCTCGGTCCACTCGCTGCACTTGGCGGCGCCGAGGTCATCCAGCAGCAGCAGCGGCACCCGCGTGATGCGGCGCAGCACCAGCTCCGAGTCCCTGCCCGGCTGGGGCCGCAGCTCGCCGTAGAGGTCGGCGGCGGTGGTGGCATGCCAGCGCACACCGCATCCGGCGGCGGTCAGGGCACGGATCGCCCCGTAGGCCTGGTGGGTCTTGCCCGTGCCGGTGCTGCCCCACAGCAGCAGCGACGGGCCGTGGGTGATCTCCTGGCGCCCACGTCCGCCCCAATTGGGGTTGAGCGCATCGGAGTTCGGGGCCACCGCTCCCTCGACGATCGCCTTCACCCAGGCGGCGACACCGGGGTGGTCGGCGACCGCTTCGCGGTAGGCGTACGGGATGCGCCGCTGCGCCGCCTCCAGTGCAGGGTGCGGCTCGACCGCCTCCGGCACCGGCGACGGTTGGGCGAGGTCGATGCCCCGCTTGGCGATGGCTGCCTCCAGGCGGGCGCGGATCCTCTCAGAGACAGCCCGCTGAGGGCTCTCGAGCGTGCGGGTCACCGGCCGCCTCCGAACGTCGTCGGAGCAGGCGCCATCGGGTTGAAGTACGGCGTGCACCCGGCCCCGTTGCTGGCGCTGGCCCATGGGCCCCCGCCGGAGGCGCCGAAAGCGGGTGGGGGATCGGCGTTGAGGACCTCGTTGACCACGCTCGGCAGGACACTCGGATGCAGGCCCTTGGTCCGCAGCCGCTCCAACGCCGTGCGGATCGGCTCCGGCGCGAAGCCCTCCTCCAAGAGGACGCGGACCTTCCGCCCCAGATGCCCGATCGTGTCCTTCGGAGGACGGTGGAGGCAGGCACCGACGTACTCGCCCACCAGATCCTTCGCCGAGACCGATCCGGGGAAGGTCGGCGGCGCGGGCGCATCGCGCCCCGTAAGGAATGATCCAGGATCCAAGATCCTAGGTTCAGGCGCCGAGCCTTCGTGGAACCCTCGTCGAGGACTCGACGAGCCCTCCCCGAATTCCCTTTGACCTGCGCATTCCCCCGCCCGAGGAGCGGAGGTGGCCCCGGGAGGCTCCGGAGGCTCCCAGGAGTCCGTCTCCGCCTCCGCGACGCTGCATCCCTCGACCTGCGAATCGGTCGAATCCGTCCGATCGAGCCCTCGACGAGGATTCGCCGAACCCGATTCGCCGGCCAGAGCCGGAGCAACGGCTGGTGCGGAGGTCGGGGTGGGGAAGGAGGAGTGCTGCGGGCAGCGCTTGTCTTGGCAGGCTCCACACTCCTGTTGGACCTGATGGCGCGGGCAGCGCGGCAGACGCGAGGCGCTGGGCCGGTCGATCTTCTGGTGCCGCTCCCAGGTGACGATGTGGAAGTAGCCGCGACCGTCGCAGCCGGTGTAGCGGCAGATCAGCCCCGCTCCCTCAAGCTGCTCCAAGTCCCCGGCCACGTGCGCGGGGGTGTGCTGCGGGCGCAGTGCCCACAGCCGTCCGGCGAGGATCGCGGGATGGTCTCGTACACGTCCCTTGTCGTCGGCGAGAGTGAGCGAGCCGACGAAGGTGCGCTCGGCGGTGACGTCGACCGAGGCGAGATCCTCGCTCTCGAACATCTCCGGCTTCACGGTGCGGATGCGTGCCATCAGGCCACACCCCCATCCAGGAGCGCGGTGCTCGGATCGAAGGTGTGCGGCTGCTGCCACCCGGCGCCGGGGTAGGTGCGGATGACCCAACGGGCGGCGCTCAGCGCCTGGGTACGGGTCACCCGCACCTTCTCGCCGGTCTCGTCGGCCGCCTTCAGCTCCAGGTGCGGCCACGGCGTCCGCGGATCCAATAGGCGCACCCGGACCCGGGCGACGTGGGGAAGGATCTGCGTGAGTTGCCGGGCCAGGGCCTCGGCGCGAGGGGCAGGGACTGCCGCGCTGGCCGCGACTTCGGGCCTTTTGCGCAGGGCAGGCGTCATGCGACACTCTCCTGTGAAGTAGCGCCGCTCCGGTTGGTCCCGCTGGAAAGGGGCCGGGGCGGTGTTGGTAGGTGATCTCCACGCCCTTGCCGGGCGCGGGGTGTCATTGCCGTCCGGCGTCTGAGAGTTGCTGCTCTCAGACGCCGTCGGCGTTCAGCGGGCTAAGCGCCGCGCTGTTGGTCGCATCTTGCGGCGACCACTCCATATGGGCATCCACGACTCCTCGTCATCGACCGCCGAATCTCGAGTGCCCGGCGGGCGACCAGCAACATACGCACACCCCTGCCGAACGATCCAGAGATAGTTCCCGTGGGGCTGACTCCTCGTCGCAGCGGTCCCAACTGGTGGACCGGCACCCTTCGTGCGTCACGTCAGGCGCCACGCAGGGGCGAGCTGCGGTCAGTTCGGCTACGGCCCTCAGCGCTGTGCGCGGTCTTCGGCCCGGGCCGAGGTCTGGCGCTGCCGGCTTCCTGCCGCGCTCGCGGGTAAGGGGCTATGCAGCGGGGCTGCTGTGCGGGCGCCGTTACGCTGCGGGGAATCAGGCATGCGGTGAGGCTATGCACGGTGCTGGCGAGTTGGCGAGTTCCCACGTGCACAATCACCGGTTCCCACGTGCACTTTCGCCGCTGATTCGGTTCCCATGTGACCTGCCGTGGTTCCCGCGTGCACAACGACCGGACTGCCCGAGCCCCGAGCTCGTCTGCTGGGCGGTGTCCAGGGGCTCCGGCGCAGGCTCCCGAGCACGGGACGGTCGGGCGTGAAACCGGTTGTCCGGGCAGTGGGCTGTCCCGCAGCAGGTCCTCTGGGGGAGGATCGCCTACTGCGGCCCGGCAGTCGGTGACGGAGTACGAGGTCTCAGGCCCAGCGCGCCGGCCTGTTGTCAGGCAGCGGGATTGTGTCGGCCGGCCGGGGCGGCAGTCAGGCCGGGGTCGCATAGCAGATCCTGGCGGACGTGGCCGGTGATGACCAGCGCGACGATCACCTCATGGAGCCAGCCCCACGGCGGGCCGGACATCTGCCGGCCGATGGTCGTTCCGATGATCGTCAGCCGCTTCAACAGCGCCCGGCGGGTGATGTCCAGCGCGGCGGCGGCCTCGTCGACACTGTCGCTCGTGGCGCGGGCGATGAGGGTCTCCAGCAGGTACGCGTTCGAGGGCTTCTCCAAAGGTGCGATGACCTGGTGCGCGGCGCTTCTCGCCTCGGGGGTGGCCAGGACGTCGGCCAGCGTCGGGTTCGCGGGGCCGTCGTTGCTGGCCCCGATTTGAGGGGAGTGGGAGGCCACGTCGAGGAGGAAGTGCAGCAGCGCCCGGTCCCGCCGTGAAGAGCCCAGTCCGAGCAGACCGGCGAGTCGTGTCAACCGACTGGAGACGGTGTTGCGGTGCAGTGGATCGCTCTCCTGCTCCTGGGTGTTCAGCAGTCTCGCGGTCTGCTTCGTGCCGATCGTCAGCGCCCGGTAGGAGATCTCCAGAAGCGACTCCCGGTCGTCTTGTTCCAAGGGCTCCAGTTTCGACTGCAGGGCGGCGGCGGCCCAGCGGGATGCCCAGGCCGGGAGATGCTGAGAGATGCAGCGAGCACCGCGATCGGTGGCAAAGGGGCGCTGCGTCGTCGTCTGCGACAGTGCGTTCACCGCGGAGTTGTAGACATGCGCGGTGCGCTCCCAGCGCTGAGGCTGGCTCAGCCCGAGCGCCCTCCCGGGTCGCGCGGTCACCAGGGGAAGAAGCATTTGCGCCGTGCCGGTGTCCTCCTCATCGCTGTGAAGCCCTCGCAGGATCACCAGATCGTCAGGCTCCGCGAGACACGGCGCCACCAGAGCGCTGTTACCGAGGACGCCGGCGCACTCCTCACGCAGCTGCACTCGGTCGTCACCAATGGGGCAGCGCAGCACTCCGAACTGCATCCAGGGATGGTCGAGCAGGGTGAGCCCCAGGCCCTTCAGGGCGAGCCGGGCGTGTGCGTGTGCGCCGCGCAAGAGAGCCAGCAGGGCCGCTTCACGGATCGCACTTGCTGACTCCGCCAGGCGCCGCTGCTGAGCGCGCTGGGCAAGCGGCTGCCGCAGCAGACTGACGTGCAGGGCCGCGGTGGCGACGAATGCACGCTGATCAGGCCTCCAGGGGCCGGTGCTGACAACGGCCAGCACTGGTCTGGGGACTCCGCCGCCCAGCGCATGCAGCAACAGGTGTCCACTGGTGTCATCGGATGCGGTGTCAGCCTTGCCGCTCGCGACGCGCTTCAGCAGGCGGCCGGGAATTGGTTGTTCGCCCGGGCCCTCCTCGTCCGCATCCACGTCGATGATCCGCACGGTTGCGCCTGTCTCCCGCCGCACCAGCCGCAGCACCTCCTCCGGACCCTCCCCCTGCCGGTCGAGGCGTGAGGCGAGCTTGACGAGCTGTTCGGTGCGCTCACGAGCGCAGCGCTCGGCCCGCAACTGCATACGCAGCAGTTGCCCCTGAAGCTCCAGACCCGAACAAGCGCGGTGAGGGGCGAAGAGCGGCAGTCGCTCCCGGGCGGTCAGCAGGGCCAGCTGGCAGTCCTCCCCGACCGCCACGACGCCGACGGCGCCTGCGCCGGCCAGATGGGCAAGCAGCCGCTCCACCCGCTGCCGCGCATCGGCGGCCGACCCGAGGGGTGTTCCGGTGAGCAGTACCAACGCCCCGTGAACCGAAGGCTGTTGCTGCACTTCCTCATTCTCATCGAGATGTATCACCGCGACATCTTTGACAATAGACGAGAAGGAAGACGATTCGTGCGCCAGGGGCTTCAATACGGCCGCGTCTCCGGAAACGAGGTCCCGTACTGTCAGCATGTTTGCTCCCCCGGTGGTCGACTGGCGCGCTTGCCCATCCTGTAGTCGTGCGGGAAGTTTTTCTATAGGCGCAGTTTTTGGTTCTATACTTCGTTGCTATGAAAGAGCGGGGAACGGTTCAGACCTCGGTCCCTCCACTGCAGGGTCCGGGGGAGCGTAGGCAATGACCAGCGCATCTGATGCGCACCGCCGTCGCCTGCGGAACATGCTCGTCAGGGCCAGGGAGCGGATCGACCCGGCCGAACTCGGGCTGAATCATTCCCGTGACCCTCGCGGCAAGAAGGCGCCTGGATTGACGCAGGCTCAGATTGCGCGCGCTCTTGGATGCAGCACCGAAACGTACAACAAATTGGAACGCGGAAGAGGAGCAACTCCTTCGTTGGAGTTTTTTCAACGCGTCGCGGAAATCTTGCATTTGAATGAGTATCAGTGGCGTGAGATGTGGCTGGCCACCGTCGGCCACGGCCCGCCCTGGCCCCTGCACGCCGACGCCGGGGCGTCCGTCCCGGACCTCTGGCGGCAGGCTGTGCACCAGCTGGAGACGATGGCCTACCTCAGTGACCCTGCCTGGAACGTGCTGGAGCACAACGACGCCTTCGCGCGCATGTTCCCCGGCAAGCGGCCCCCGTCGAACGTGATGCGATGGATGCTGCTGGACCACCACGCGCGCGAAGAGGTGCTGCAGGGTTGGGAAGGACGCTGGTGCCCAGCGCTCCTCTCGCAACTGATGGCCGCCCGAGCGGCCCACCCGCACAACCCAGTGCTGCGGCAGCTCGAAGTGGACGTCCGCTCCGACGCCCTCGCCGGCCCCATCTACCCGGGAGATGCCGAGGCGTTCATCCACCCGGACGACGAACTGCCGCTCCACCACCCAGTACTCGGGCACGGATGGGCACGTTTGGCTTCCGCCGAGCCACTCGACGCCCCAGGAGTCCAGCTCATACTGATCGGCTTCCGTACAGGCGATGCCCCACCGGCCTTCGCCGAGCTCTAGCGACAGGGAGAGAGGCCGCAGGCCGCGCGCCCCGCTCCGTCCGGGGAAGCAGCCACGGTCGTTGGCGGATCCTGCGGCGTCCCCCGCCCGTTGCTGCCGCGGGCCATTCAACAGACGCATTTGTTGAGTTGGGATGGCGGCGACGGGGTGCCGACATGCAGCAGGATGCTGTCATGGCATCAGACGACTTCGACGAAGCAGTCGGGAAGGTCCTCTCCCTGGGCGAGCAGGAGGAAGCGCTGCGAGGTGAGTACCCGCTGTCCGATAACTCCTGGGAGCGGACCTCTCAGTCGCACTACACCGCCTACACTGCGATGGTGCTGGAAGACGCGGGCTGGCGAATGATGTTCCCCGCACAGCCGTCACTGGAGGAAGCAGAGGCAGCACTCGCCGACATCCTGCGCCGGCTGGCAACCAGCGCCGGCGAGCTGCGGGAGCGCTACCTGCGAGCCGCCCAGGCCATCGCGGACGGCGTGGAGTTGCAGATCGTCATCGGCGCCAGGGTGTACCGCATGGCGCGGGTGGAGCAGACGGTGATCCTCACCGGACATGGCCCGGAGACACCGCGGCCCGGAGACCGCCCCTTCCCCGAGGAGTTCGACGACCGGCGGCTCGAATCGGAATCCGGGCTCTGGTAGCTCGGCTCCGCACTTCGAATAGGTCCGACTGCTGCGCCGAACACGTCCCTCGACGGCTCGACATGGCCGACCATGGAGAGTCGGCTCAACACAGTTGACCTAGCCCTGAGGGGGACTCTTGCAGGCAGAGTTGTGCGTAGAACAGGATGCAAGTGAGCTCCGCCCACAGTGCGCGACCGCCGGCTGCGTGGCACCCGTAGCGGGACGTCCCGGTATCGCTCTACGGCAGGTTGATACACCGGAGTCCGGTGTCGGTGTCCTTCAAGGCGCTTGGCGGGGGCCTTTCGGAGCCGGCAGCTACCGGAGATCTCTGAGCATCACCGCGTACTGGGGCGAGTCGTCGTGTGACTTGGACTCGCCCACCTTTCGGTACCCCCAGCTCTCGTAGAGCCGCACGACCTTCTCGTGTGCGATCTCCACCTGAAGCGACACCACCCTCGCATCTACGGGGGCTATCAATGCATCATGGATCTTCTTGGCTCTACCAGTCCCGCGCCACTTGGGTAGCACCATGAGTTCAGACAGGGCGAACACGGGGCCTCGTAGATCACTGGGCCGGGTGCTGCCTTGCCACCAGCCACCGGGTGCGAGAACTGAGCCGTAGGCGTAGCCGACCGGGCCGCCGTTCTCCCAGCCGGATACGCACCTCCAGTTTTTCCGTGAGGACCACAGGTCTAGGAAGTACGTGAATCGCTCGCGAGAGTGGAACGGGTTGGGATCGTCCGCGTATACCTCGTCGTGGATGTCCAGCAGCATTGAACGCACGTCTTGAGCGTCGGCGTGGCCGTACCGCCTCAGATCCATTGGCGAGACTCCTCGGTCCACTCGGCTACTTCAGATGCCTTCGACCCGGAGGCGATGAGCAGGTCACGGCCTCTGGCCAAGGTCTTGGCAGTCCTTCGTGACCCAGAGTCGGGCAGCAGCAGGGCTGATGCCTTCCTCGCGGTGGCGCAGCCCAATTCAAGCTCACCCTGCCTGATCTGTGCGAGGGATAGGTGCGCGGTGAACAGCGCTCTGTCGCGGGCCATGTCCTCGGGAATGGCCGACAGTGTTCGGTGCAAACAGAACTCCGCCCGGCCGTGCTCCCCGACCGCAGTCCATACGTACGAGGACAGGGCGTCGAACTCGGCGGCACCGTAGAAGCTGATCCAGTCTGAGCGCGCAGTCTGAGCGCTGCGGCCGAAGTTCTTCTCTGCCAGTTCGAGAGCACGTAGAGAGTCTGTCTGCTGATTCAGTCGGGCCAGCGCGTTGGCGTTGCGCATATGCCCCAGAGAAACGAAGAGAGGATCACGTCGTGCTGCGGTTGAGCGCTTCATCACCTCGGCACTAGCAGCAGCCTCAGCGTGGTTCTCTCGCATGCTCGACGCGAGCATGAGGTGGTCCCACACGCGGTACATCGTCTGGCTATTCCGCGACAGGCCGGCCAGGGTCATGGCCTTGTCTAGGTGTGCACGAGCCCGCTTCGGGGAGCTTGCGTCGAGGGCGGCAAACGCCGCCGCCGCCATCGCGTCGGCAGCAAGACGATGCAGCATGTCCCGTACGCGACTGGTGACCACTCCATTGGTGAGGGCGGACTGGACCCGCGTGCCAAGCTCGATGGCCAGGTTCTCCACCCGCCTTGTGCCCCCCACCAGGCGGTCTTCCTGGAGGATCTTCACGTGGTCCTGGTGAAACCTATCGACGTCACTGACACCCAGCCGTCTCTGCGTTGCCTGCGGATTAGAGAGGGCCAAGCCCGCTCCGCCTACTGCGTTGACGAATGCGCGACGCTGCACGGGCCCGTCCTCCGATGGTGCGCGACTCTTCCTGCGTCGGGGGATGAACCCTAAGTCCTCGGACGAGGCGTCCAGCACCTCTTCGATGCAGAGCCGGATGCGGTCTTGCGGCCACTTGGTCTCGTATCGCAGCCAGCGGCGCACGTCTGCGTCAGTGACCGAGCCAGGCGAGCCGGTCAATCGTTCGACGGCAAGGTTAATTTCCCTGGCCAACCCGGCCTGGGAGAAGCCGAGTTGCTCGATCCGCGCTTCCAGCTTGGCGTTTGCGTACACATGACGAAGGTAGCGCTCCGCGATCAGGCCACGACAGCGCGAGAGTAAAAATCACCGGGGTCATGCGCTGTGGTTCCACCTGCTTTCACCTGTCGCCGCTGTCGTGCCGATCGTTCACTGGGTGTCGCCGGGAGTCACCCCCGAAACCGAAGGTGAGGGCGGTGACGGAGTGTTAGGGGAATGGGGTTGCGTCGTCGTGACTGCGCATCGGTGCACGTCAACTGTTCCTCGTCCTTGGTGGAACGGAGGCGGAGTGAACATCGTGACCGAGTCATCTGCAACTGGAGTTCCGGCGTACAGCGAAACGCTTCCTCGCGCCGCGGAGTCCGTAGCGAAGGCCCGGCGCCTGGTGTCCTCATCGCTCCGCGTATGGCACCTGGAAGGCGTGGAGTACGCGGCCTGGCTCGTGGTAAGCGAGCTGGTCACGAACACCGTGGCGCACGCTCGGATGGACTGCGTGCGGGTCACGGTTTCCCGCGTCGACGAGGACGTGGTGCGCGTCGCGGTCATCGACCGTTGTCACGCCAAACCGCATGTTCGCGAGGCCGGTCCGGATGACGAATCCGGGCGCGGCTTGGCGCTCGTAGACGCGCTGTCGACGGACTGGGGCGTGGAATCGATGCGCTGGGGGAAGCGCGTCTGGGCCGACGTGAAGTGCGGTGCCCGATGACACAGCGCTGCGCCCAACTGCTGTACGTGCTGGCCGTGATGGTGCTCATGGGCGCCTTGGCCTACGGCATCTGCTGGGGCTCCTGATGCCCCGCGTGAACCTGCCGCTGCGTGCCCTCTTGCAGCTCCCTCGCGGGACGCGGCGGTTTCCGGGCTTCGGCTGTCCCAGCCTCCCCGTTGGGGACGGTCGGAGCCACCCACCCAGGAAGGAACCCCGTGCACCGCGTCTGGCAGGACGGCGAGTGCTGGATATGCGATGCCGACGACCGGCCCGTCCTGTGGATCGGGCCCGTACAGACCGACGCTGGCAGCGCTCCGATGTTCGCCTGCAAGCCCTGCATACGCCGATTGGAGGCGCGCGTCCACCGGCACCAGGACGGCATCGACAACGCGCCTGCCCGATAAGCCCCGTGTCCTAGCCGTGCAGCGCACGGGCGCACCGCCGGGACACGGCTCCAACCCTCGGCCCCATCCACGTTCCAAGGAGTTATGCATGCCCGCCGAGACGCTGCGAGTAGGCCCCGGCGAGATCCGTCGCGGGGACCGCGCATGGCGCGGCGGCACAGAGGTCGAGGTCATCGACATGGTCGTGGCCGGTCTCACGGGGAAGATGCTGCGCTTCGACGACGGTTCGACGTACCTGCTGCGCAGCGGTGACGAGCTGCAAGTGTGGCGTGGTGCCCATGGCGCCGCCCCCGCAAGGCGGGTAGTACCGCCCGGCCGGACCGCCGGTGATGCTACCGCTGCCGAAGCATGGCACTCCGCCCGGCAGCTCGCCGAGCGAGCCGAGCGGCACTCGGAAGCCGCCATCGCCATGTGGGCCATGCGCCGCGAGCGCTTCGCGGCTGCCCGCGAACAGATCGGTGAGCATGGCGTGCCACTCGGCCCATTCCCGGGCGAGGAACGGATGCTCCACTGCGGCTATCGCATGTGGCCTAAGCCTTTGCAGGGCGGCGGCGTGCTCTACGCCTGCAACCGCTGCGACCACATCAGCGCCGGCCCCGAGCAGACCGACAACCTGCGGCGCCCCCAATGAACCCCGCGTGCCGGTCGTGCAGAGCACGGGCTGACGACAGGGACGCGGCCATCGCACGGCCAACACCGCCCATAGAACTCCCGGCGCAGACAAGCCCGCTCGCAACCGCGCCACGCGATCACGGCACATCGCGCCGGGGAGTCAGGTGCCTCGGTCGAGGCCCTGGCGCTACTGCAGTATCCGACCACGACAGGGAGTTCACGTGAGTCACAGCATCAGCACCACATCCGACGACACCCAGGTCAAGCCGCCGAAGGTGCAGGCGGGCGCGCCCGACGGCTTCCAACTGGACGTCGCTCTGGTGGAGGTCGCCGACACGGCCGGCCTGGTCAGCATCACCAACGACGGCTGCGGAAGCACCTGCGGCGCCTGCACCACGAACGTCGCCTAAAGGGGACTCCTCCCCTCGGCTGGTGCCGCCGGTCTCCACCGGCGGCACCAGCCGCCCCGTCCCGCTCCCTCATTCCCTGCGGAGGTACGCGTTGGCTGCCCCAGCGTTCCGATCCGGCCGAACCGCCCTCGTCCGCGCAGTCACCACGCCGACGCTGCCGGTCCCCACCTGGCCTGAACTTGACGACCGGTCGACTGCTGCGGCATCCACGCAAGTTCGGTGGTTGCGAGCCGTCTGGGCCATCGATCACGTCGCCGAAGGACTGCACCACGCAAGCCCTGTACTCGCCGCGGCCGTTGAGTCCCTGTGCGCCGCCGCAGCTCCCGACACGTGGCAACTCCACAAGGCAGTGCTGTCGGTGATCCGCTACCTGCTCCGGGCGCGGCATCGACCCAGCCCGTTCGGGCTGTTCGCCGGAGTGACGACCGCGACGTTCGCGCCCCGGGCACGTTCCGAATGGGGTGGCGGGCACGCCGTGACCGCACGCGCCAGCGCCGAGTGGCTGAGCGGCGTCGTCGCCCGGCTGGAGGCGTGCCCCGACTTGCTCGAACGGCTCCCCATGGTCGTGAACAACACCGTCAGTATCCGCGGGGACCGGCTCATCGTGCCGTACGAGCCCGACACCGACGACGGCCGAACGCGTGCGGTCGAGGCGTCGTTGGCGTTCACGGCCCCTGTGCGTACGGTCCTCGCCGGAGCCCCGGAGCCCATCCCTGTCGGTGCGCTCGCCGACAAGCTCTCTGCGGAATTCCCCGCCGCCAGCGCCGACAAGGTCCAGGACCTCATCGGTGAACTGCTCAACCGTCGCGTCCTCATCACGAGCCTGCACGCGCCGAGCACCGAGACCGACGCCCTCGGCTACCTACTCGACCGCCTCGACGACGCCGACGCCGACGGCATCGCTTCCATCTCGGAGACGGTGAGGGAGCTACGCGCCGTCCGGGCCGGCCTGAACGAGTGCGGCGACCGCACGGGGCGAGATCGGGTTGCGGCGCGGATGCGTACCCTGACGCCCGAACTGCGCCCACACCCTCTGGCTCTCGACGTACGCCTGGACGCACAGCTCGCCTTACCGGAGGCGGTCGCCCGCGAGGTTGAGCGTGCGGCCTGGGCGCTGACACGGGTGTGCGCCCGCCCGTACGGCACCGAGGCGTGGCGCACTTACCATCAACGGTTCTACGAGCGGTACGGCATCGGCACGATGGTGCCGCTTCGCGAGGTGGTCGCCGACAGCGGCACCGGCTTCCCCGACGCACCATCCGGCGCCGGCCGGGCGCGTCTCTCAGCCCGGGACGACGCTCTGCTGCGGACTGCGCAGGCCGCCGCGCTCGACGGCCGTACCGAAGTGGTCCTCAGCGACGAACTGCTTGCGGACGTGGACATCGGCCCCGAGCAGCCGCGCGTTCCGCCGCACCTCGAAGTCGGCGTACGCGTGCACGCCGCCAGCCTTGATGATCTCCAGCGCGGCAGGTTCCGGCTGGAAGTCGGCAGCGTCTCCCGTGGCGCCGGTGTCTCCACGGGCCGGTTCCTCAGCGTCCTGGCCCCTGACGGCCGGAAGACGCTGACCGCAGAACTGGCCGACGTACCGGCCAGCGACGAGGACACCGTTCCCGCTCAGCTCTCCTTCCCGCCGCTGCTGCCCGCGAGTACCCACGTCACCCGCAGCCCGCGCGTCCATCCGACGGTGATCAGCGTCCAGGAGCACCGCGCCCCCGACGGCGGCGACGTGCTCACCCCCGACGATCTGGCGGTGGCATGCGACGGGCGGCGGATGTACCTGGCCGTCCCTTGGCGTGGGCACCGCGTCGAGGCCGTGGGCCTGCATGCGCTGAACCTGCGTACGCACACCCCGCCCCTGGTGCGGTTCCTCACCGAGCTGTCCCGCGCCCAGGGCGCCCAGGTCACCACGTTCGACTGGGGTGCGGCGTCCGTGCTTCCGTTCCTGCCACGGCTGCTCTACGGCCGGACGGTGCTCGTACCGGCGCGGTGGCGTCTGGAGGCGGCGGAGCTATCCGAGGACGGATGGGATGCCGCGCTCGCCGGCTGGCGGGAGAGGCGACGGGCACCGCGGCGGGTCTTCGTCGTCGAAGACGATCGCCGTCTCTTCCTCGACCTCGACGATGCCGGCCACCGGACACTGCTGCGCGCCCAGCTCGATCGCGCGGGGACGGTCCAGCTCCAGGAGGCGCCGGAGCCGGACGCGTACGGGTGGTGCGAGGGCCGCGCCCACGAGGTCGTCGTACCGCTGAAAGCGACCCGGCCGACGGGATGGCCGCCGCTGCCCGCCCCCACCCTGGCCCGGACGTTCTCTCCTGAGCAGCAGCAGACGCCCGCCACCGCGCCGGTGCTGCTGGCCGCCCTGTACGGCGACGCACGCCGCCAAGACGAGCTGCTGGTACGGCATCTGCCCGAGCTGCTGTCGCGGCTGGGCAGTCCGCCGTGGTGGTTCATCCGCTTCCGCGACCCCGACCCGCACATCCGGCTTCGCATCGGCCTCCCGAGCGCCGATGCGTTCGGAGAGACCGCCCGCACCGTGAGCGCGTGGGCCGATGAGCTGGGCGCAGCTGGCCTGCTGGCGGACCTGCGCTACCCCACCTCGTACCGGGAGATGGGCCGGTGGGGCTCCGGTACGGCGTGGGACGCGGCCGAGGAAGTGTTCCGCACCGACTCCCGCGCCGTCCTCGCCCAGCTCCGCGAGCAGCGACGCCCACCCGTGCGGGCGCTCGTCGCCGCGCACACCGTAGCCATCACCGCCGGACTCCTCGGCAGCGTCGAGGCCGGGATGCGCTGGCTGATCGACCACATTCCGGCGACCGCACCCGCCCCGGTGCCCCGGCCCCAGTTCACCGAAGCCGTACGGCTCGCCGACCCCACCGATCAGTGGGCGGCGCTGCGCGGTGAGCCCGGCGGACCAGCCGTCGCCGCGGCGTGGGCGGACCGCGAAGCTGCGCTCGCCGCGTACCGGCAGCACCTACCGGGGCCGCACACCGAAGGCATCGCGCTCGACGACGTCCTGACGTCGCTGCTGCACGTCCACTTCGTACGGCACGTCGCCGTGAACTTTCCCGAAGAGGAGATCTGCCTCTACCTAGCACGGGCTGCGGCCCTGGCCTGGACAGCCCGTGCCGAGAAGCAGATGGGAACGCACCCGTGACCACCACACCCTTAGTGCTCTCGGCCGCTGTCGCTGACGCCCTGACCGACCCCGACGCCATCCCGCTGGCGCGCACGGAGCGGCAGCACCTCGCGTACGGCCTGCCGGGGATCGCGCTGCTGCACATCGAACGCGCGGCGGCCGGCCTCGCACCGTGGAGCCGCGCCCACAACTGGCTCGCCGCCGCTACCCGGCAGCCCGTCACGAGCGGACCGGACAGCCACCCCTTCTACGGAGCACCTGCGCTCGCGCACGCCGTCGCCTGCGCCGCCGACCATCAACCGGGCTCGTACGAGCGTGCCTTGACCAAGCTGGACGAGCAGATGGTTAGCGACGTCCGTCGATGCCTCTCGGCCGCACACCGTCGCCTCGACGCCGAACAGCTCCCCGAATTCGCTGAGTTCGACGCGATCCGGGGACTTGCCGGTTATGGCTCCTACCTCCTGCACCGCCAGCCCACCGGAGCCGAGATGCGTGACGTTCTGGACTACTGCGTCCGGCTGACCAGGCCCATCACCGTTCGCGGCGAGATGCTTCCGGGATGGTGGGCCCCGACTGCGCCCACGGGCCGGCCCGATGACCAATTCCCCGAAGGCCACGCCAACCACGGCATGTCGCACGGCGTTGGGGGAGTCCTCGCACTCCTTGCCCTGGCTGCCCGGCACGGCACAGTCGTCGACGGCCAGCACGACGCCATGCGCACCATCCTGGCGTGGCTGGACCGCTGGCAGCCGCGGGGGCGGGAAGCCTGGCCGTACTGGGTCACGCGGGCCGAACTGCGCGCCGACAACCTTGCCCCCTCCGCTCCGCGGCGACCGTCCTGGTGCTACGGCACCGCCGGCCTGGCCCGCGCTCAGCAACTCGCATCACTCGCCCTGGACGACGCACCTCGTCAAGTCGACGCGGAGAAAGCCCTCGTGGCCGCCCTCACCGATCCCGCCCAACTCGCGGCCACCACCGACAACGGCCTGTGCCACGGCTTCGCCGGCCTCGCACACGTCGCCGCCCGCGCTGCCGACGACGCCCACCCCTCCACTGCCGTGCTACTCCGGGCCGCCGTCCCGGCGCTCCTGAACACCGTCTGCCCGCCCGACACCGACCCCGTGGTCGTGATGGACGAGGCCGGCCCCGGATTTCTCGACGGCGCCGCAGGCATCGCGCTGGCGTTTCTGGCCCCCGCCACCGGCACGCCGCCCAACACCGTGTGGGATTCCTGCCTCCTCATCGCCTGAACCAACCCACCCACAACGTAAGGAAGTCCATGCCTCCGGACCGCTGGCACCAGCACAACGTCGTGTTTCCCAACCGCGAGATCGCGCAGCGCGTCATCGTCGAACGTCTCGGCCCCGCGCTCCTCGCGGCCGAGGAAGCCGGCGAGATCACTGGCTGGTGGTTCATGAACAAGCAGCCCTGGCCGCTGCGGTACAGGGCGCCCGAGGCGTCCCCCATCGTCCAGCGCCTCCTGAGCGACCTCGTCGCCGACGGCACCGTTCGCTCCTGGCTGCCCGGCATCTACGAACCCGAGACCTGCGCGCTAGGCGGCCAGTGGGCCATAGACGCGGCACACAGCCTGTTCCACCTGGACAGCTTCCACCTGCTCTCCTACAGCCCCGGCCCCCGCCGCCTCGGCCGGCGAGAGACCGCCGTCCTACTCGCGAGCGCCATGATGCGGGCCGCCGGCCTGGACTGGTACGAGCAGGGCGACGTCTGGGCGAAGTACGCCGACCTCCGCCGGGCTCCCGAACCCATCTCCCCGGAGCGACGCGCGGCCCTGGCCCCGGCGATGCACACGTTGATGACCGCCAACATCGCGGACCTGACCCGGCCCGGCGGCCCACTCGATGGACACACCGAGTGGGTGTCCGCCTTCGAGCGGACCGGGGCGGAACTCGCCGGACTCGCCAAGCAGGACGGACTCACCCGCGGGCTGCGCGCCGTCCTCGCCCACCACGTCCTATTCCACGCCAACCGTGCCGGCCTCCCGCCAGACGACCAGCTCACCCTGTCCCACATCGCAAGAGAGGTAGTCATGGAACCGCAGGACAACACCCCGTCAGCAGCCGGAACCCCGCGCGCCGCCGATACCGTCAGCACGGTGAACACTGACACCATCACCGCCCCCGGGGCCGATGCCGAGCGGCTTCGCAACGCCCTCGTCGACCAGATCAAGGCCGACGGCCGCGCCGGCACCACCGAGGTCGAGTCCGCTCTGCGGACCGTGCCCCGGCACCTGTTCGTCCCCGACGCGTCGCTGGACGCGGCCTACGCCAACACGGTCGTGGACGTGAAGCACGACGACGACGGCACGTCGATCTCCTGCGCCTCCCAGCCGGTCATCGTCGCGCTGATGCTGGATCAGCTCGAAGCCCAGCCCGGCGAACGCATCCTCGAACTCGGTGCCGGCACCGGCTACAACGCGGCGCTCCTCGGCCACCTCGTCGGCGAGCACGGCCATGTCACCACCATCGACGTCGACGACGATCTGGTGGAGGGCGCCCGGCAGCATCTCACCGCAGCCGGCGTCACCAACGTGACGGCACTGACGCGTGACGGCGCCGGCGGCCACGTCGAAGGGGCTCCCTACGACCGGATCATCGCCACCGTCGGCGCGCGCGGCATCCCACATGCCTGGCTCGACCAACTTGCCCCCGGCGGCCGACTCGTCGCCCCCCAGCGCCTCAACGGCAGCGTCTCCCGCTCCATCGCCTACGAGAAGCGCGACGACCGCTGGGGCTCCGTCGGCTCCGAGATGAACACCTTCATGCCCCTGCGCAGGGGCATCGCCGACGACGACCGTCGCGACGTCCCGCTCAGCAAGGACGGCACCGTACGGCTGCACGCGCCCTCCGCCCAGAACATCGACGCCGACGCCCTGGCCGGAGTGCTGGAGCAGCCGCGCGTGGAGGAATGGACCGGCATGATGGTCCGCGCCATGGAGTCCCCGGAATGGATGGAGCTGTTCGTCTCCTGCTCCATGCCGTCCGGCCTGATCCGCATGCTGTTTCCGCAGACGGCCAAGGGCACGGTGCTCACGGAGGACCCGTACCCGTCGTCGACGGCAGCCGTCGAGAAGGGCGCCGTCGCCTACCTCGCCCGCCGTGTCTCCGAGCAGACCACCCCCGAGGGCGGCAAGTTGTGGGAGTTCGGCGTCATCGGCCACGGCCCCGGCAGCGACGAGCTGGTGGCGCAGGTCGCTGACGCGGTGCGTACCTGGGATCGCGAATACCGAGGGCGCGAGGCCACCTTCGAGCTGCACGACCTCACCGCGTCCCAAGTGGAACCTCGGGACGGACTGTTCAGCATCGACACGCCGCTGAACCGGGTCGTCGTCGACTTCAACTGACGGCTGTTCAGTCCACGACGGTGCCCGTCAGCCACGCGCTGGCGGGCACCTGCCGATTCCGTACCTCGCTTCTCTGCCCCTCGGGGGAACCCATGGACCCGCACGGACCGATCGCGCAGCGCTTCCCGCTCGTCGCGCGTTTCCGCCCCGCCTGTCTCCCTCTGCCTGAGCGCATCGCCTCCATCGCCGAGCTGGCCGACATCGCCGTCCGCGAGACAGACCAAGGCGTCGGCTCCGCCGTCTACAACCAAGCCGCCCTCGTCGCGTCCGACCTCGGCCGGCCCGACCTCGCCCGCGAGATGTGCCACCAGCACGCCGCCGCGTACCTCCACGCCTGCCCCTTGCCGGGTATGAGCGCGATCCGTGCCCTGGAACCGGCCGTCAACCTCGCGCGGCTCCAGGTCCGTGCCGGCTGCGGCGACGAAGGACGCAGCCGCCTCCTCGCCCTGCACGCGGCCGTCGGGAACGGCACCGCCGTCCGCTTCGAGGACATCGCCATCCCGGCCAGCCTCACGGCGACCGCTGATGACCGTCAGGAAGTCCACGCCTGGCTGTGGCGGGTACTCCTCGCCGACGGCACCCGCACTCTCACCACCGAAGGGCGCTGGGACGAAGCCCTCGCGCACATCGAGGAACACCGCGGCATCGGAGCACGCATGTTGGACGGCCGCCAAGTCGCAGTCCTCGCAGCCCTCACTCGTGGCGACACCGGTGGTGCCCAGGACCTGCTCGACAACACGACGCCGGGTGAACCGTGGGAGCGGCGCGTCACAGGCTGCCTGACGATGCTGTGCCGCCTCGCCGCTGACGCATCGACCGGTCAGCACGTAGGCGACTTGGTCGGCGCCTACCTGGAAGCACCGGCCGGCCACGGCACGACCGTCTTCGACATGCGGCTCGGCCTCACGATCCTTGCTGCCGCCCGATCCGCCGGTCACACCGCCGCCCACGATCTCGTTGACGGACTGCACCACCGCACGGTGGAGGCACGCGACGGCTACGCGGCTCGCGAAGCCCTTGTCGACACGCAGTTCACCGAGCTCGCCAGCGACAGGCAGGCGCAGGAGTGTCGCGAGCTGCTGCACGCGTGCGCCCTCGGCTCGGGAGACTTCCCGGACGACCTGCTCGGCGCCCTTCTCGCGGCGACCCGCCGGGGCGACCGCGTGATCCGAAAAAGCTGCGCAGCACTCAACGCCGTCCGGTCGGGGTGGTGACGGCGGCGATCACCGCGACGATGTTTCGCAGGGTGGCAGGCCCTTGGAAGGGTAACGCTCGGCCTGGGCTGTGCTGGAGAACGTGGCGTGCTGGCTGCGTTTCGCCGACAGCAGACCGCACAGGGCCCACGGGGACTGGAATCACGGGGATGACCATGTGAACGTACAGCGTCCTCGAAATCAGCATGCTGGCAAAGGAGTTACGCCGTGCGATCGCCTCTTGCGGGCGCCGTGGTTCGGGCAGCCGTGAGAGAACCCGGAAGTGCCCGTTTATAGCGGCTAATGCCCGGTTAGCCAAACCGGGCTTTCTCACCACCATGGATGTCGTCAGCACCGGCTGTGCTTGGCGGTGGAGCCGTGCGAATGCAACGAACATCGGCTCGCCGGCGGAAGAGCTTCGCCGATGACTACTTGACGAATTCATCATGGAAATCAACCGCACCGGGGAGCACCGGTCATGAACCAATCACTCACAGCGCAGATCGCAGATCTGCTCAGCCGCGCCGCAATAGACCAGGAAGAAGACCTCCTGCACTGCGGTTGGTACACGACCGACGAACTCGCGCGCTTGCTCGGAGTGGACGCTTCGACGCTGCGTCGTTGGCGCACCTCGCAACCACCGCAGGGCCCTCCCTTCGTACGCCTCACCAACCGGGTGACGATGTACAGCGCTCCCGACGTGCAAGCTTGGTTGGCGGCACGACGCACCGATCCTGCACAGGCAGCCTGATGCCCCATCAGGTGACGCCACCCGTAGGCATCTCGCTCGCAGCCGATGTCGAGTTCCGCGAGGATCGCCCCAAGCCCTACCGTGCTCGGGTTCGTTGGGTGGTGCCGGGCACCAAGAAACGCCTATCGCGGTCGGAAGCCTTCTCCACCGACGACGAAGCGCAGGCCTGGATAGTCCGCTTGCAGCGTGCCGCGAGTCGCGGCGTCACGCCAGCTACGGCAACCATGATGTTGCAGGAGTACGGAGAAGAGGAATGGCATCTTGCCATGCGGGGCTTGGAAGCCAAGACGATGGATCCTTACCGTGCCGGTTGGCGGCTGCGGGTGCTCCCAACCCTCGGTCATCTTCCGGTGCGCACGATCACTAACGGTGTTGTCGACCGTGTCGTGTACGGCTGGATCGCTGACGAGTGCAGCAAGTCCACCGTCAAGAACAGCCTGGCCGTCCTGGTTAGGGTGATGGAACAAGCCGTACGGGACGGCATCATCGACGTCAACCCTGCACGGGTCGTCGGGTGGCAACAGGAATACAAGCGTGCCGAGGACGAGCTGGACGATCCGCGCTCGCTTGCCCTGCCCGACTGGGACGCCCTGGACACACTGGCCGCCGCGTTGGTAGCGCGCTCATCCGGGGAGTACCAGGGCTGGGGCGACGTGGTGAGGTTTGCCGCCTGTACAGCCACCCGGATCGGGGAGGTATCCGGCGTCCGGGCCGGGGACATCGATCGCGAGAGATGGATGTGGAATCTCTGTCGGCAGACCACTTCCGGCCCCGGCGGACTGATCGACAAGGGCACCAAAGGCAAGAGGCGACGTATGGTTCCGATCATTCCCGAGATCCGCGCCTTGGTCGCAGACCGGCTCGATACAGCAGGCCGGGATCCCATGGCTCGGCTGTTCACCGGGCCGCGAGGCGGCCGGATATCGACCGCTGTTCTGCGGGACGCCACACATTGGGACGAGGTCGTGGTCCGGCTTGGGTACGAGCACTTGCGGCGGCACGATCTGCGGCACACCGGACTGACGTGGATGGCCGATGCGGGTGTTCCCCTCCACGTGCTCAGAAAGATCGCCGGACACGGTTCCCTGAGCACCACCCAGCGTTACCTGCACCCTGATCACCAGTCTGTCGAACTGGCGGGTGCCGCGCTCAACGCTCATCTCCTCGCCGGCCGCACAGCTTCTGGTCCCCAAGTGGTCCCCAAACCGCCCCCACAGCAGCATCTGCGGATCGTGCGCTGACCCCGTAGGAGGCACAGAAGAAAGCCCGCTGACCTGGAGATTCTTGTCTCCGTCAGCGGGCTTACCGTGTTGTCGGGACGGCGGGATTTGAACCCACGACCCCTTGACCCCCAGTCAAGTGCGCTACCAAACTGCGCCACGTCCCGGTGCTCGATCCGGCCCGGGGCCTGTGGCTCCGCGCCGCTCGCGCACGAAGAACAATACATGACGTCCGGCAGTGCCCGCTCACCCCTTCTCGGCCCCCACCAGGCGGTCGGCCTGCGCGGTGTGCGGCGGGTTTGCGCCGGAGGGCCGGGGGAACCGCGGGCAGGGTCCGCGAAGGTCCCTAGGTCTGGAGTGCCAGCCGTGAGCCGGTCCCGCATTGTCATCGTCGGAGCTGGATTCGCCGGGTACAGGGCGGCGAGGACGCTCTCACGCAAGTTCCGCGGATCGGCGGAGATCGTGCTCGTCAACCCGAACGACTACTTCCTCTACCTGCCCCTGCTCCCCGAGGTCTCCGCCGGCGTACTGGAGCCGCGCCGGGTGTCGGTGTCCCTGGCGGGCACGTTGCGTGGCGTACGGCTGGTGCTCGGCGAGGTCGACGGGGTCGACCTCGGGGCGAGGAAGATCACGTACGTGGATCCCGAAGGCAACGGGGGAGAGCTGCGCTACGACCGGCTCGTGCTGACCGTGGGGAGCGTGAACAAGCTGCTGCCCATCCCCGGAGTCGCCGAGCACGCACACGGGTTCCGCGGCATGCCCGAGGCGCTGTATCTGCGTGATCACATCTCGCGGCAGATCGCGATGGCCGCTTCGAGCGAGGACTCCGCCGAGAGCGCCGCACGCTGCACCTTCGTCGTGGTCGGCGCCGGCTACACGGGCACTGAAGTCGCCGCGCACGGAAAGCTGTTCACCGATTCTCTCGCCAAGCAGCACCACCGCGCCGGCAACGGCCTGCGCAGTGACCGGTTGCCGCGCTGGTTGCTTCTGGACATCGCGCCGCGCGTGCTGCCGGAGCTCGACAGGCGTCTGTCGAGGACTGCGCACCGGGTGCTGGCCAAGCGCGGTGTGGAGATACGTACGGGTACGTCGGTGAAGGAGGCCACGAAGGAAGGTGTGCTGCTGGACGACGGCGAGTTCGTCAGCACTCACTCCCTGATCTGGTGCGTGGGTGTGCGGCCGGACCCGCTGGTCGAGGAGACCGGACTTCCCTCGGAGAAGGGCCGGTTGTGCGTCGACGAGTATCTGCAGGTGCCCGGGCACCCGGAGGTGTACGCGTGCGGGGACGCGGCCGCGGTGCCGGATCTGACGCGGCCGGGGGAGTACACGCCGATGACCGGGCAGCACGCGGTGCGGCAGGGGAAGACGGTGGCGTACAACGTCGCCGCCTCGTACGGGTACGGCGAGCGGCGCCCGTACAAGCACAGTGACTTGGGGTTCACCGTCGATCTGGGCGGGCTGCAGGCGGCAGCGAATCCGCTGGGGGTGCCGCTGGCCGGGCCGCTCGCGAACGCCGTGATGCGTGCGTATCACTTGGCGGCGCTGCCCGGGAACCGCGTGCGCGTGGCGGCCGACTGGCTGCTGGACGCGGTGCTGCCGCGGCAGGCCGTGCAGCTGGGGCTTGTGAGGTCGTGGTCGGTGCCGCTGGAGTCCTCGTCACCGGAGCTTGCGCACTCGCCGGGCGGGTCCGATGCCGGCGGCGGGGCCGGTGCCGCGAGCGGGCGGGGGCAGCGTTCCGACGAGTGAGAGCCGCTCTCACGGGTGAGTGAGTTGTCCACAACTCCCGCGCTTTCCACAGAAAGTAGCGGGCGAGCACCGTGAGTGACGGCAGGGGGCTAGCTTTTCCTCGTTCCCGGCGAGAGGCGCCGGGTGGGTTTGGAAGAGGAGGGGCCCATGCACGGGGGGCTGCCGTTCATCGGTGTCAGCGTGCTGGTCTACGGGGTGGTCGGAGCCGTCGTCATAGCGCGTGAAGCGTTGCGGCGGTGCGGGCGGGGACGGCCGGCCGGCGAAGCCCGGGCAGCCACGGCGGACCGGGGGGTGAGGGCATGGCCCGCGGCGTCACGGTGATCATCCCAGCGCACGACGAGGAAGCGGGTCTGCCCGCCACCCTGGAGTCGGTCCTCGGTCAGTCGGTGCCGCCGGAGCAGGTGATCGTTGTGGACGACGCCTCACGCGACCGGACAGGCGAAGTGGCGCGCAGTTACGGGGTGGCGGTGCTGCGTCCGCCGGAGAATCTGGGCAGCAAGGCACGGGCGCAGAATTACGCGCTGCCGCACTGTTCAGGGGAGCTGGTGCTGGCGGTCGACGCCGACACCGTGCTGGCGGGGGACTACATCGAGCGGATGCTTCCCGCCTTCGAAGATCCGGAAGTCGTCGTCGCCGCCGGCAATGTGCAGACGCGCTTCGCACGGACGGTGTGGGAGCGCGGCCGCTCGGTGGAGTATCTCTTCGGTTTTCACTGGCACAGGCCGATCCAGCAGGGTGCCAACAGCCCGATGGTCTGCTCCGGTTGCTGCTCGGTCTTCCGCAGAGGGGTGCTGGTGGACTTCGGTGGCTTCCCCGAGCGCACAATCGTGGAGGACATGGATTTCACCTGGTCACAGCAGATCGCGGGGCGTCGTGCGCGGTACGTCGGGGACGCGGTCGCCTGGGCGGCCGACCCGGAGACGCTGCTCTACATGCGCAAACAGGTGTGGCGCTGGATGGCGGGCTTCTGCCAGAACGTGCGTCTGCACACGGGGCAGTTGCTGCGAAGGAAACCGATGCTCGCGGTGTGGGTGCTGCTGGCGATACTGGAGATCCTGACCGCGCCCCTGTGGTGGAGTGCGCCCTTCGTTCTCACGCTCGGTCTGGGGCGTCCCGCGCTGCCGACGGTGCTGTGGTGGCTGGGAGCGGAACTCGTCTTCACGCTGCCGCCGCTGGTCTATGCGGCGCGCAGACGCCGACTGCCGTTGGGCCGCGTGCTGTTGAACATCCCGTGCGTCTATCCGGCCAAGGTCGTGAACCTGCTGTACGCCTGGAAGGCCGTCGCCGTGGAGCTGGTGCTCGTACCGCTGCGGCTCTCGCGGGGGCTGACGGTTTACGAGAAGGGGCGGGGGTCGGTGCTCGTGTGAGGGGGCCTGGCCGCCGGCGCTGAAGAGACGGTTCGAATGGTGGCGTCCGCACTCCCGGACGGGATGAGCGCCGACTCGCCGGCACGGAGCCGGAGACGGTCGGCCGCCCTATTCGATGAGGGCAAGTCCCGCGTAGTTCTCGGCGAGTTCGGTGGCGGCGGTGCGAGATGAGGCGATGCGTTCGAGCTGGGAGAGCTGGAGCCGGGTGTCGAACGGCGACTGGTCGGGGGAGATGTGCAGCGTGGTGGTCATGAAGTACGAGAAGTGCTCGGCGCGCCAGACCCGCCGGAGACGGTCCGCGGAGTAGCTGTCGAGCGCCCCGGTGTCGCCGGTGGCGTGATACCGGGCGAACGCGCGGGCCAGGACGGCGACATCGGCGACGGCGAGATTGAGGCCCTTCGCTCCGGTGGGCGGCACGATGTGGGCGGCGTCGCCCGCGAGGAACAGACGTCCGTGGCGCATGGGTTCGGTGACGCTGCTGCGCATGGGCAGCACCGCCTTCGAGGTGACGGGCCCGCGGTTCAGCCTCCAGTCGCTGTCGCCGCCCAGGGCGAAGCGGGCGTCGAGTTCGTCCCAGATCCGCTCTTCGGGCCACTCATCGGGGTCGGTTCCGTTCGGCACCTGCAGATAGAGGCGGCTGACGGAGGGAGAACGCATGCTGTGCAGGGCGAAACCTCGCGGCGAGTGCGCGTAGATCAACTCTTCGCAGGCGGGAGGCGCGTCGGCGAGTATGCCGAGCCAGGAGTACGGATATTCGCGCTCGTAGGTACGGGCCGCGGAAACGGGCAGCGCGTTGCGCGAGACGCCGTGGAAGCCGTCGCAACCCACGACGAAGTCGCAGCGCAGTACCCGCTCACGGCCCTCGTAGGTGTAGTGGACCTCCGGTTTCTCCGGACCGGAGAGACCGGAGGAACCGCCGGCCCCGTCCTGCTCCACACCCGGCGCGAATCCGGAGACGGAGCGGACTTCGGCACCGAAGAGCAGGGGCGCGCCGTCGGAGAGCCCGGACAGCTGCAGTGCGATGAGGTCCTTGACGATCTCCGTCTGGGCGTAGATCGTCACGCGGCGGCCGCCCGCGAGCGCGGGGAAGTCGATGTGCTGGGACCGTCCGCCGAAGCGCAGTTCGATGCCGTCGTGCACCAGGCCCTCGCTGTCGAGCCGCGCTCCGGCGCCGCAGCCGCGGAGCACGTCGACCGTCGTCTGCTCCAGCATGCCCGCCCGCTGACGCTGCTCCACGTATGAGCGGTCACGGCTCTCGAGCACGACGTTGTCGATTCCGGAGCGGTGCAGCAGCCGGGAGAGCAGCAGCCCGGCCGGACCGCCGCCGATGATGCCGACGGTGGTCTCCTCCGGGACGTGCACTGCGGGCCGGCCGTTCGAACTCTCCGTCATCACCGGGCTCCCAGGAGGCGGAGGACCGGAGCAGGGCAGAAATCAGCGGCCTTGGCGCACATGCAGTGATCGTCTCAACGGCACGGCCGCCTGACCAGACCTTACGGAAGGCTGACATACGTCCGGGTTCGGCCTGACAGGGGCTTCTCGACCGTAGCGTGGCGTCATGCGTGTACTTGTGACTGGCGGTTCGGGATTCATCGGCTCCCACATCGTGACCGTGCTCGAGGAGGCGGGGCACGAGCCCGTGGTCTTCGACACGGCCGCGGACCGGGGGATCCGCGGTGACGTCAGGGACCGGACGGCGGTTACGGAGGCCCTGCAAGGGGCCGACGCCGTCTGTCACCAGTCCGCGATGGTGGGGCTGGGCAAGGGGTTCGCCGACGCGTCCGCGTACGTCGGCAACAACGACCTCGGCACCGCCGTGCTGCTGGAGCAGATGGCCGGGACAGGGGTGCACAGGCTCGTCCTCGCCGGCTCCATGGTGGTCTACGGGGAGGGCCGGTACAGCTGTCCGGCACACGGGGTGGTGCGGCCGGGCCCGCGTTCCGTACGGGACCTGGACAGCGGCCGCTTCGAGCCGCCCTGCCCGCGGTGCGGTGCGGCGCTCGCCCCCGAACTCGTCGAGGAGGACGCCCCCGCCGACCCGCGGAACGTCTACGCGACGACGAAGCTGGCACAGGAACATCTGGCGGCAGCGTGGGCGCGCGCCACGGACGGCCGCGCCGTCAGCCTCCGCTACCACAACGTCTACGGCGACGGGATGCCGAGGGACACCCCTTACGCGGGAGTGGCCTCGTTCTTCCGTTCGGCTCTGGAGCGCGGTGAGGCGCCCCGCGTGTACGAGGACGGTGCTCAGCGCCGTGACTTCGTCCACGTCGACGATGTCGCGGCGGCGAACGTTCTGGCGCTGGAGGCCCTCGACGAGCTGCCGCGCGGCGGGCTGCGCCCGTACAACACGGGGAGCGGGCAGCCCCACACGGTGGGGGAGATGGCCCATGAGCTGGCCGAGGCGTTCGGCGGGCCCGCACCTGTGGTGACGGGGGAGTACCGCCTGGGGGACGTACGGCACATCACCGCTTCCTCCGAGCGGTTCCGCAGGGAATTGGGCTGGAGCGCACGCGTGCCGTTCGCCGAGGGAATGGCGCGCTTCGCGAAGGACGAACTGTCCGCGGCCGCCCGACCCTCAGCGGTTTCCTGAGCCGCCGGGCCCGGCAGCATTCGGCAACGCCGGGCATCCGCCTGGTACTTCGCCCTGCAGCGGGTCAGCGGGTCAGCGGGTCAGCGGGTCGACTCTGCTTGTGTGCCCGGCCCGTTGGACCGGTCGGGGCGCTGCCGGGAGCTTCCGTACTGCCGGAGCTTCAGTGCCCGTGGTTTCAGTGCCACCGGAGCTTCAGTGCCACCGGAGCTTCAGTGACAGGCCGGAAGGGTGACTTCGAACCGGCAGCCTCCCGGCACGTTGCGCACTGCGGCGCGCCCCTTGTGGGCCTCGACGATGCCGCGCACGATCGCCAGCCCGAGTCCCGCGCCACCGGGCGGTGTACGGGCATCGGTGCCGCGCCAGCCGGTGTCGAACACACGCGGAAGGTCGTCGGCCGGGATCCCGCCGCAGCCGTCGGTGACCGTGAGCACCACGGCGTTCTCCTCCCGCCTGGCGGCCACCGCGACCGTGCCGTCGGCGGGGGTGCGGTGAATGGCGTTGACGAGGAGGTTGGCCAGCACGCGGGACATCTCCTTGCCGTCCACCTCCAACGGGACCTGCTCCACGCCCTCGTCGGCGAGCCGCACTCCCAGTTCGGACGCGATGGCGTCGGCTCCCGCGATGGCGTCGCTGACGAGGTCGTACGCGGAGATGCGGGTGGGGGAGAGGACGAGCGAACCTGCCTGGATGCGGGAGAGTTCGAAGAGGTCGCCGACCATTCCGGAGAGGCGTTCGACCTCGCCTCGTATCTGCCGGTGATAGCGGGACGGGTCCTCGACCATGCCGTCCTCCAGTGCCTCGGCCATGGCGCGCAGCCCGGCGAGGGGCGACCGCAGGTCGTGCGAGATCCAGGCCACCAGCTCACGGCGTGACGACTCCAGTGCGCGCTCGCGATCCCGCGACTTGGCGAGCCTGGCGCTGGTATGCGCCAACTGGCGGGAGAGCGAGGCCAGTTCGGCCGGCATGGGAGTGGAAGGCTCCACGAATCCACCTCCCGCGATCCCCGGACCCGTACGGCCGTCCCCGCCGACCCGGCCGACCCCGCTATCCCCGCCGAGCCCGCCATACCCGGCGACCCCGCCATACCTGCCGGCCCCGCCGGCCCCGTCCACATCACCGACGTCGCCGAGCGCACGCGCCGCCTGCTCCAGTGCACGGTGCCCGCCGATGACCCAGCGTCCGAGTAGCAACGCGGTGGCCGTCGCCGTCACACCAGCCATCGCGCACACCGTCGTGACCACACCCAGGTCGTGCTTGTTGAGGAGCATCGCCCACGCCACCGACAACGTGCCGGCCAGCACGGAGCCGACGGCCACGGCGGTCAGCACCGCGAGCGACACTGCGACCGACCTGCGCCGCAGAGCCCGCAGGGCGAGCAGTCCGGCGAGTCCGACGGCCGCTGCTCCGAGCGCCGCGTAGAGCGCGATCAGCAGCAGGTCACGCATCACCGCCTCCCTCCCGGCCGCCACCGCCGCTCCCGGCAGGGGGCCCACCGCCCGCGCTGTCCGCACTGCCCGTACCGGTCACACCGCCCGGGCCGCCGTCGCCGCTGTCGTCGAAGCGGTAGCCGACACCCCACACCGTCGTGATCAGCCGGGGATGCGCGGGGTCGGCCTCGACCTTGTGCCGGAGGCGCCGTACGTGCACGGTCACCGTCGACAGGTCGCCGAAGTCCCAGCCCCACACGTCCGCCATGAGCTCCTCCCGGCTGAAGGCCCGCCCCGGATGGCGCAGGAAGTGCGCGAGCAGGTCGAACTCGCGCAGCGTCAGCGCGAGTGCGCCACGGGCGTCGGAGACCGCGCGGGCATCCGGGTCGAGCGTGATGCCGCCCCCCGTCAGCAGCGGGCCCCCTGGCGGCGGCGCACCGGCGCGGCGCAGCACCGACTCGACACGCAGCACCAGTTCTCGCGGTGAGAAGGGCTTGGTGACGTAGTCGTCGGCGCCCACTTCGAGGCCGAGGATCCGGTCCTCCTCGTCGCCGCGTGCCGTCAGCATCACCACGGGCACCGGTCCGTGCTCGCGCAATCGTCTGCACACCTGGAGGCCGTCGAGGCCCGGCAGCATCAGGTCCAGTACGACGAGGTCGGGCGGCTCGGCCTGTGCGCGGTAGAGCGCGTCGATGCCGTCCGCCGCGCGGTCGACGACGAAGCCGGAGCGGTCGAGATAGCCGGCGACCACCTCCGTGACGGTCGGATCGTCGTCCACGACCAGGACACGTCGGCGGGCCTGCGCCGAAGGCTGCGTTCGCATATGCGGATTCTGGCACCCACCCCGGTCACGGGTCCCCGGTCAGACGGGCCAGCAGCGGGGACGTCAGGCTTCCGTAAGGTGCGTCGGTCCCTTATGTCCGTTCTGGGTTCGTAGGGTGAGGCAGATGCAGACGACCACCAACTCGCAGTCCTGGCACGGGGACCTGGTGCTTCCGTGCCTCAACGAGGCCGAAGCGCTGCCATGGGTGCTGGAGAGGATTCCGGCCGGCTGGCGGGCGATCGTCGTCGACAACGGCTCGACGGACGGCTCCGCCGACATCGCACGGCAGCACGGCGCCACCGTGGTGCGCGAGGAGCGCCGCGGATTCGGAGCCGCCTGCCATGCGGGCCTGCTCGCGGCGGAAGCGGAGTTCGTCGCGTTCTGCGACTGCGACGCCACCCTCGACCCGGGCATGCTGCCGCGGGTCTCGGCTCCCGTACGGACGGGAGAGGCGGATCTCGTACTGGCACGGCGGCGGCCCACCCGGCGCGGGGCCTGGCCACTGCACGCCCGCCTGGGCAACCGCGCGCTGGCGCGGATGGTGCGGCGCCGCACGGGTGTGCGGTTGCGCGACCTGGGGCCGCTGCGCGTCGCCCGCCGGACGGCGCTGCTGGAGCTGGGCCTGACGGACCGGCGCAGCGGATATCCCTTGCAGATGGTGGTGCGCGCCGCCGACGCGGGCTGGCGCATCACCGAGACGGAGGTCGGCTACCGGCCCCGTGCGGGCAAGTCGAAGGTGACCGGCACCTGGCTCGGCACCTGGCACGCGGTTCGTGACATGCAGGCGGTGCTGCGATGACGGGCAGCCGGCCGGCGGCAGCCCCGGCAGCGGGACCCGTTCCCGCGCCGGAACCCGCACCCGTGCCGAGTCCCGCACCCGCATCGGCCCCCGCACCCGCACCCGTGCCCTCACCCACGACCGTGCTCGTGATCGCCAAGGAGCCCGTGCCCGGCCGTGCCAAGACCCGGCTGACGCCCCCGTACCGCCCCGAGGAGGCGGCGCGGCTCGCGGAGGCGGCCCTCGCGGACACCCTGGAGACGGTCGCGCGGACGCCCGCGCGCCGACGCGTGCTGGTGCTCGCGGGCCGTCCGGGACCCTGGCTGCCCGACGGATTCGAGGTGGTCCCGCAGTCCGAGGGCGGCCTCGACGCCCGGATCGCGGCGGCGTTCGGAAGATGTGACGGACCGGCACTGCTCATCGGCATGGACACCCCGCAGATCACGGCCGGCCTGCTCGCCCCCGCCACCGGGCCCGGCGCATGGGACGGTTGCGACGCCTGGTTCGGCCCGGCCGCGGACGGCGGCTTCTGGGCCCTGGGCATGGCACGCCCGCGGCCTGAACTCGTGCTCGGCGTACCGATGTCCAGGCAGGAGACGGGTGCGCTGCAGCGGCGCCGGCTCGTCGAGGCGGGCCTTTCCGTACGGGATCTGCCGGTGCTCCGCGACGTGGACACCGCCGCCGACGCCGCCGAGATCGCCGCGCTCACCCCCGGACGCTTCGCCTCCGTGCACGCGGACCTGGCCGGGGCGGTGTCGCGGTGAGCGCACCCGCACTTCCCTGGTGTACGGAGCGGGACCCGTACGCCGACGCGCTGCGCGCCGGGCGCGGACCCCTGTTCCTGCGGCGGCCCGACGGCTGGCTGCTGCCGCTGGAGGTGGAGCGGTGGTGTGCCCACGCCGACCAGGCGGACATGAGCGTCCTGGGGCGCTGCACGGGTGCCGTCCTCGACATCGGCTGCGGTCCGGGACGGCTGGTCGCGGCACTGGCCGGACTGGGCGTGCCCGCGCTGGGCGTCGACACCTCCCCTGCCGCGGTCTCCCGTACGCGCGGAGCGGGCGGTGCGGCACTGCAGCGGTCCGTATTCGAACCGCTTCCGGGCGAGGGACGCTGGCAGAGCGCACTCCTCCTGGACGGCAACATCGGCATCGGCGGCGACCCGTCGGTTCTGCTCGCACGTATACGCGAACTCCTCGCGCCCGAAGGGCTGTTGTACGTCGAGGCGTCGCCGGCGGAGGTCGAGGAGAAGACAGAGGTGTGCCTGGACGACGGCACCGGCGGTCAGGGGCCGGTCTTCCTGTGGGCGAGGCTCGGCCGCGGAGCACTGCGCGGCAGCGCCGCCGCGGCGGGGTGGAGCGTGGTCGAGGAATGGCAGTGCCTGGGGCGGCCGTTCATGTCGCTCAGCCCCGGCCGCACGGCGGCCCCGGCGGTCCCGTCGCGGAAGCCGGAGGGCGGATCAGCACGGCCCGCACTGCTCACCAGCCCGTGATCAGCAGGTGGTTGACGGTCAGCGCGAGCGCCGCCTGTGCCGCGAGCCACCAGCGGCGCGCGCCGGGCGGCAGCAGTGCCGTCGCCGGCAGCAGCCACAGGGTGAACGGCAGCCAGATGCGTTCCGTCTCGCCTTTGCTCATCCCCGACAGGTCGGCGGCGAGCACACAGCACACGCCGCCCGCGACAAGGAGGATCAGGGCCCGGTGCCGCTGCCCCAGCAGGGGCCGATTCGCCTGCTGGGCCTGCTCGTTCCCGTGGTCACCGCCGCCCTGGCGCCGGCCCACGAGTGCCCGGGCGCCGGCCGCCGCCCTGCGCAGTGACGCGACGACGGCGGGCCCCACGACGGCGGTCTGTGCCGCCAGGTTGGCCCACACGAAGTAGCCGTACGGACGGACCCGTGCCGCCCCCTGGTAATAGCGCTCGACGAGCGTCGACCAGCCCTCGAACCACCAGAAGCCGGCTGCCGTGAAGAGGACGAACCACGGCGCCATGCCCAGCAGTACGAGCGGAACCGGACGCACCGTACGCGCCGCGGTCAGCACCGCGAGCGCGAGAAACCCCGTCAGAATCAGCCCGTACGACAGATAGCAGGCCAGCCCGAACAGCAGCCCGGAACCGAGCGCGGCCCGGCGGGGTGCCCGTACCTTCCCGGTGGCCGCCAGCGCGAGCAGCGCCAGCGCCCACGCGGCGACAGCCGTGAAGTAGCCGTCGGCCGAGACGCCCGTCCACACCGCGGCCGGGGCGAGCACCGCATACGGCGCGCAACTGCGGGCGGTCTCCTCGGACACCAGGGCACGCACTGTCACCAGCACCGCCGCCACCGCCGAAGTCCCGGCGGTGATGACGAAGGCCGAGGCCCACACGCCGCCGCCGAGTCCGATTCGGTCGAGCCCCACGAAGGTCAGCAGCGCCGCAGGCGGATGACCGGCGACATGCGGGGGCCAGTTGTCCGGGGCGTCCATGAGGATGCGGCCGGTGAAGCCGCGCAGCGTGGCACCGATGTCGTGTACGTCGCCGACGGACTGCAGATACTCGTACGCCGTCGTCAGACGGGTGGCGACCCCGCGGTTCCAGCCGTCGACCAGGGTCAGCGACCAGCTCCACGCCATCGCGCCTGCCCACGCCGCGGGCAGGAGGGCGCGCCAGGTCAGCGTGCCGGCGAGGCGCGGACCGTAGGCGATCACCAGCACCGCCACGGCGCACGCGGCGACGGTGCCGGGTCCCCAGTGCGGCATCCAGTACGCGTAGAGAGGCGGCAGGCGCAGCCGCAGTGTCTGTGAGCTGTTGTCATAACCCTGGCCCACCACTGCGGCGGTCGCGAAGAACAGCGCCGCGCCTGCCACCACGGCCAGGTCGCCGGGGGTAACGGTGCGGGAAGCGGCGCCATCCGCGCCATCCGCGCCGGCCGTCCGGCCGCCTGGTTCGCGTTCCGGCCGTCCGGGCCTGTGGGTCGAAGTGGTCACAGCCCCACGGTAGGTCGCTGACCAGCGCTGTCGTGGTTCCCCGTAGCAGACGTCACTGAGCTGTCAGATCGGCCGCGTCACACAGAGCGGCCGTCAGCGCGGAGACCGCCGGATCGCGTGCCGCCCCGGCCCGTACCGCCACGGAGACCTTGCGCGTCAGCTCCAGCCCGGCAACTTCGCACAGCCGTACGTCGGTTGAGAGCGGTTCGGCGACGAGCCGAGGTATCAGGGACACACCGAGGCCCGCCTCGACGAGCGACATGATCACGGTGTAGTCGTCGCTGGTGTAGTCGAGGCGGGGCTCGAAACCCGCCTGCTGGCAGGCGCGTTCGAGTACGGCCCGCAGGGCGTTGTCGCTGTGCGGCGCGATCCACGGCTCCTCCCGCAGATCCGCCAGCGCGAGCGGGGCGCCGTCCGCCGGCGGGACGTGACCGGGCGGCAGCGCGGCGACCAGCGGCTCCTGCAGCAACTGCCGCAGACGGACACCTTCGTCGGGCAGCCTCGGCAGCAGGTTGTACTCGTAGACGAGCGCCACGTCGCAGGCGTGCTGCCGCAGACCGCGCACGGATTCCTCCGGTTCGCGCTCGTCCAGCTGCACCCGCAGATCCGGGTGTGCCGCCCGGCAGGCGGCGATCGCGGGAGCGGCGAGCGCCACGGCGGCGCTGGGGAAGCTGCTGAGCCGCACCGTTCCGCGCACGCTGCTGCTGAGAGCCGACACTTCGGCACGTGCCCGCTCCAGCTCGGCCAGGACCCGCTCCGTGGAGGCGACCAGGACGCGGGCGGCCTCGGTGAGGACCACTCGCCGCCCGTCGCGCACCAGCAGCGGCGTGCCCGCCTCCCGCTCCAGCAGCGACAGTTGCTGCGATACGGCGGACGGCGTCAGTGAGCATGCCTCGGCCGTGGCGGCGATCGTCCCGTGAGTGGCCAGTTCCCTCAGCAGACGCAGCCGCCGCACTTCGTAGAACATGTAGTCACGCTAACGGCCGCCATCGGAAATCGTCGCTGGTCGGACAGGGTCGGGACGCTCACACTGGCGCCATGACAGCCGATCTCCTGGCACACGGAGCCCAAACCGATTCCGGTTCCGGATCCGGAACCGTCGCGGACGCGTGTTCGGCCGCGGACGCTGCCTCTGTCCCGGACGCCGGCACGCCCTCCGTCTCGCCGGCCGAGTACGCGGACCGCGTCGCCGCACTGCGCGCCGCCATGCGGCGCCGCGGTCTGTCGGCACTGGCCCTCGCCAGTCCGGAGAACGTCCACTATCTGCTGGGGCTCGACCACTTGGGCCACTTCGCCTTCACGCTGCTGGTGCTGCCCCGCAGCGGGCCGCCGGTCCTGGTGGCACGCCGGATGGAGCGCCGCACGCTGCGCGATCAGGTGCCGCACGTACGTCATGCCCTGTACGGCGACGGCCGGGACCCCGCGCGGGTAGCGGCCCAGGAGCTCGGGCGCGCGTGTCCGGCCGGCGGGACCGTGGGCGTCGAGGAGCAGTCGATGGCCTTCCCGCCGGCCGTGCTGGCCCGTATCCGCGGGCATCTGCCGGGGCTGCGCTGGACGGACTGTTCTGCGCTTCCGGCACGGCTGCGGCGCATCAAGTCGCCCGCGGAGACGGCTCTTGTGCGGCGCGCCGCGGAGATCTCCGGGGTGGCGATGCGCGCCGCACTGGCCACGGCGGACGTGGGAGTCAGCGAACGGGTCGTCGCCGCGCAGGCCCAGCGGGCGATGACGGAGGCCGGCGGCCAGCAGCCCGGTTTCGTACCGCTGATCCGCTCCACCAGCAGGCTCGGGCAGGAGCACGTCACCTGGGGCGACCACCGGATCGCCCCGGGGGAAGGGCTGTTCGTCGAGCTGTCCGGGTGCGTGCACCGCTATCACGCGCCCATGAGCCGGACCGTCTACTGCGCCGCTCCGCCCGCGGGCGCGAGCGAGGCCGCAGCGGCGGCGTTCGCGGGGCTGGCGGCGGCGCGGGCGGCGCTCGTCCCCGGCGTGCGTACGGGCGAGGTGTACGCGGCCTGGGCCGGTGCCGTCGCGGGGGTCACCGGACGGCGTCCGCGCCGTCACCACTGCGGCTATCTCACCGGGGCCGGATTCCCGCCGAGCTGGGTGGGCGGCGGACCGGTGCTGGGAATCCGCGCCGGAGGCGGCACGCGCGTACGGGCCGGGATGGTCTTCCACCTCATGTCGTGGGTCGAACTCCCCGCCGGATACGTCGTCTCGGACACGGCGCTCGTCGGCGAGAGCGGGTGCGAACTGCTCACCGGGACACCGGACGCCCCGCCCGGACTGCTCGCGCCGCCGCCGGAAGCCGCGAGCCCGGACCACTGACCGCTGCCCTCGACCACGCAGCGGCACCGGGTCCCGAAGCACGCATGCCGTTCAGCCCGGAATCAGGAAGCCCGCAAGCCCGCAAGCCCCGTAAGTCCGTATGTCCGTACGCCCGAAGGAGGCCCCCTTGCGCATCACACGTGTGCGCGCCACACCCGTCGCCGTTCCCTACCGCAGGGACGAGGTCTGGGCGTTCGGACGCCGCAGCGGACTGGTCGCCCTGCTCGTCGAGGTCGACACCGACGAAGGACTGACCGGCCTGGGTGAGGCCGCGGCCTACCCGTCCGCGGACGCCGTTCTCGGCGCGCTGCGCAGTATGGAGCCTCTCGTCCTGGGCTCCGACCCGCTCCGCATCGAACAGCTCATCCAGCGCATCGACGTCGTCGGCACCTACCACCACACAGGGTCCTCCAGCCCGGCCGCCGCGGCGCTGGAGACCGCGTGCTGGGACCTGCTCGGCAAGTCCTGCGGAATGCCGGTCGTGAGCCTGCTCGGAGGGCCCTTCCGCGACCGCGTGGAGTTCTTCCACTACGTCGCCGCCGACGACCCCGACGAGGTGCGCGCGGAGGGCGCCCGCGCCGCCGGTGCCGGAGCGCGGACCTGCTATCTCAAGGTCGGCTCCGACGACTTGGGCACCGACCTCGCGCGGCTCGCCGCCCTGCGCGAGGGAGCAGGCCGGGACATCGGCATCCGTGTCGACGCCAACGAAGCCTGGTCGGCGGGGGCGGCCGTGCGCGCCGTCGCGGCGATGGAGGAGTACGGACTCGAACTCGTCGAACAGCCGGTGTCGGGACGGAATCTGCCCGAGACGGCGTACGTGCGCTCCCGCATCGACACGCCCCTGCTCGCCAACGAGGCGTCCTGGACACGCTCCGACCAGTTCGCCGTGCTGCGCGAGGGCGCCGCCGACGTCGTCTCCGCCGACCAGCAGATGGACGGGGGACTGCTCAACCTCAAGCGCTCGGCGGGAATCTGCGCGGCTGCCGGGGTGCCCGTGGTGAAGCACTCCCTCGGCGAACTCGGAGTCGCCGTCGCCGCATCCGTGCACGTCATCGCCTCGACTCCCAACTTCCGCTGTGCGAACCAGGGTTACGGCGCGCTGCTGACCGACGACATCGTGGCCGGCGGTTTCGCCGGCCCGCTGGAGAACTACACCGGCGGCTGCCTCGACGTACCGCAGGGGCCAGGACTCGGCGTCGAGCTCGACGCCGAAAAGGTCGGCCGCTACGCCGAGTTGTACCGGGAGTCGGGCGGCGCCTTCTCCTTCCACGACCCTCACGCGCTCAGCCGCGCACCCGCACTGCCCAAGCGGTAGGCAGGCGGCACGCAGCAGCCGCGCACGGGACTACGGAAGTCCGCGTACCTTCCCTGGACCCTGCGCGCACCTTCCGCGGACCGTCCCAGGACCGGCTACCTGCCCGTCCGTTCCTCGTCCGTCGCAGCCCGGACGGGCGGCATGAACTCCCGCACCAGCGTGCGGTGCCACCAGTCGCCCGTCTCCCGCCGTTCCTCGCGGGTGGTGAAGCGGTAGCGGTACAGCAGCGCCCGTACGTGCGTGGGCGGTGCGCCGGGGAAGGGATTGCGGCGAAGGAGCCGCAGCGTGTCGCAGTCGCCCTCCAGCAGCCGCGCCACGAAGGGCTCGAACCAGCCCGCCGCGTAGGCGGGCGAGAGCGCGGCGAACCACATCTGCCAGTCCAGGCGCAGATGGTACGGAGCGAACTGGCGGGGCATACGGCTCACATCGCCGGGCTTCCCCCGGAAGTCGTACTCCCGCCAGACGGCCTGCTCGCCGGGCTCCACCGCGTCCGTACCCTCGACGACGATCTCGTGCCGCACCCGGGTGACGCTGCCGAAGGCGCCGTAAGTGTTCACCAGGTGGAGGGAGTTGAAGGACGCGTTCATCTGCTGGCCGCGGCTGATCATGTTGCGGACCGGCCAGAAGCTCAGCGCGGCCACCAGGGCCGTCACCACGCAGACGAGGACCACGTACCACAGCGGCGGCGCGGCCGAGGTCGGCGGCGGCGTCCCCGTGACGAGTGAACTGTCCACGGCGGCAAGGGCGATGACGATCGTCAGCCAGTTCAGCCACGAGAAGTTGCCCGACAGCACCAGCCACAGCTGAGTGACGATGACGACCGCCGCCGCGAAGGTGGCGACAGGCTGCGGCATCAGCAGCCCGAACGGCACCACGAGCTGCGCCACATGGTTGGCTGCCACCTCGACGCGGTGGAGAGGTTTCGGCAGACGGTGGAAGAACCGGCTGAGCGGACCCGGCATCGGCTGCGTCTCGTGGTGGTGGTCCAGGCACGTCAGCTCGCGCCAGCAGCGGTCACCCCGCCACTTGATCAGACCCGCCCCGAACTCCAGCCGGAAGGCCAGCCAGCGCAGCAGCCACAGAACGAGCACCGGAGGGGCCGTCTCGTCGTTGCCGAGGAAGACCGCGAGGAATCCGGCCTCCAGCAGCAGCGACTCCCAGCCGAAGCTGTACCAGATCTGCCCGACGTTGACGATCGAGAGATAAGCGAGCCACAGCAGCGCCCACATCAGCATCGACGCCCACAGCGGCACGGCGTCCGCGGCACCGGCCACGACCGCCGCCGACAGTGCGACGCCGCCCCAGCTGACGCAGGCGAACAGCCTGTCGGAGTAGCGCCACTGGAAGAGACTCGGAAAGGCGCGGAAGGGCACGCGCCGCACGAACCGGGGTACCGGCGTCAGACCGCGCTCGCCGATCAGCGCCCGGAACTGCAGCGCCGCCGAGACGAAGGCGACCAGATAGACACCGGCCAGTGCCCGCTGGAGCACGAGCCGGGTCAGCCAGTAGTCGGATGCCGAGAACCAGTCCATGAGGCACGGATACCACCGTCACGGGCCGCGATGGGTGGCGGCACGAGCTAGTGCTGTAGCCGGGGAGGTTTGCCGGGAAGCTCGCGGCGTCCGGTGCATGGGGTCTCCCCAGGCCCGCAAGGGCCGAGGGGACGCATCGCAAGGCGGAGGATCGTCCTCGTACTGGGGTCCCCCATGCCTCGAAGGGCTGGGGTTCCCCATGCGAAGCCAGGGGCGGGAGTACTCGGGCGACTCCGACAACGCTGGGGGCACCTCCCGCGAAGCGAGGGAGAGGTGCAGGGCGTCGCGAGCCGGTGAACTTTCCGGTCACAGCACTCCGGAGGCGTCCGGCGGGCCCGGGCGGCCTCCGGCCACCGTGCGATGCTGTGGCTTCCCGGCCTGGGCATACGGAGGGCCGGAGAGTTCGCCGAGGAGATTCATGCCGCTGACCGACATGCCGCTGGAGCAACTCCGCGCCTACCGGCCCGAGACCGCCGCGCCGGAGGACTTCGAGGACTTCTGGGCCAAGACCCTCGTCCTGGCCCGCGAAGCGGCACATTCGGCTCCGCCCGCCGGTTTCGCACGGGTGACGGACTCGCCGCTGCGCACGGTGGACGTCCACGACGTCCGCTTCCCGGGCTGGGACGGCCAGCCCGTCGCGGCCTGGCTGCTGCTGCCGCGCGGCGCGGACACCCCGCTGCCCGCCGTCGTGAACTACATCGGCTACAGCGGCGGCAGAGGGCTGCACACCGAGCACCTGCTGTGGAGCGCCGCAGGCTACGCGCACCTCGTCGTCGACAGCCGCGGCCAGGGCCACGCCACTCCCGACCCGGACCCGGTGCCGGGACCGCAGTACGTCGGGGGCTTCATGACCCGCGGCATCGGCGGGCCCGGACACCACTACTACCGTCGTCTGATCACGGACGCGGTGCGCGCCGTCGACGCCGTGCGCACCCATCCCGCGGTCGATCCCGGCCGCGTCGTCGTCACCGGTCACAGTCAGGGCGGCGCCATGGCGCTGGCCGTCTCCGCGCTGGCGGGCACGGAGGTCGCGGCGGCGCTCGTCGACGTGCCGTTCCTGTGCCACATCCGGCGCGGCGCGGAGCTCGCCACTGCCGGCCCCTACTCGGAGATCACGCAGTATCTCGGCGTGCACACGCGCGACGACCCGGAGAGCCTCTTCTCCACGCTGGACTACTTCGACGGCCTGCACTTCGCCCGGCGTGCCGCCTCGGTGCCCGCGCTGTTCAGCGTCGCGCTCATGGACCCGGTCTGCCCTCCGTCCACCGGATTCGCCGCGTACAACCACTACGCCCATCCCGACAAGGACGTCGTCGTATGGCAGTTCGGCGACCACGGAGGGGGACGGGGCTCGCAGACGCCCCGGCAGCTGCAGTGGCTCGCCGCCCGCGGACTCGGACCTGACGGCGCGGAGCGGGACACCTGAGAAGGCCGGCCGGGCGCGGGGGTGTGCGCGGGGCGAGCCGGTTGTGAACGTCTGTACCGGCGGTCTGTCGGGCGAAGGTATCCGCCTCGGCGACTTCCGTCGGATGCGTGCCCGCCCGCAGTGCGTCTTCCCGCCCGGTCTTTCAGCCCGGGGCCGGCGTCTCCTCCGGCGGATCGGTCAGCGCCCGCTTGAGGACCTTGCCCATGTCGTTGCGCGGGAGGGCGTCCCGGAAGTGCACCGTGCGGGGCCGTTTGTGCGGGGCGAGCTGTGCGGCCACGAACTCTGCCAGCTCCTCCGGCCGGGGCGGCGCCGCGGGATCGGCGGGCACGACCCAGGCGACGACGTGTTCGCCCAGATCGGGGTCGGGAGCGGCGGTGACGGCGGCCTCTGCGACACCCGGATGGGACAGGAGCACGTTCTCGATCTCGCCGGCGCCGATCTTGTAGCCGCCGCTCTTGATGAGGTCGGTCGCCTTCCGCCCCACGAGCCGTACGTAGCCGTCCGCGTCCTGGGTCGCGATGTCGCCCGTACGGAACCAGCCGCCGTCGAACGCCCCGGCCGTCGCGTCCGGGCGGTTGAGGTATTCGGTGAAGAGGTTCGGCCCCCGGACCTGCACTTCCCCGATGACTTCCGCGCCGTCCCCGTTCTCCGCCGCGGCCTTCCCCTCCTCGGTCTTCTTCTCCGCGGTCTCCTTCTCCGCGGTGTCCGCGGGCCCGCCCGCGGCGCCGATCCGGCTCCCCGTCTCGTCGACGAGGCGCAGGTCCACATCGGGCAGCGGCACCCCGACCGTCCCGGGGCGCGGGTCGCCGTCGGCGCGCACGCTGGTGTTCATCAGCGTCTCCGTCATTCCGTACCGCTCGATGACGTGGCGGCCCGTCGCCGCGTGAATGCGCCGGTGGTCGGCCGGGAGGAGGGGCGCCGAGCCGGAGACCAGCAACCGGGCTCCGGAGAGCGCCCGGACCAGCTCCGGTCCGGAGTCGAGTGCCTCCGCCAGGCGGTGGTACGTCGTGGGCACCCCGAACAGCATCGTCCCGCCGCCGGCGAGGGCGCTCGCCACACCCTCCGGGGAGAACCGTCCCAGGTGGTGCACGGAGCCGCCGCGGCGAAGCGGCCCGAGGACGCCCAGGACCAGGCCGTGCACATGGAAGAGCGGCAGCGCGTGCACGACGACGTCGTCCCCGGTCCACTGCCAGGCGTCCTCCAGCGCGTCGAGTGTGCAGGCGACGGCGCGGCGGGAGAGGACGACGCCCTTGGGCGGCCCGGTGGTGCCGGAGGTGTAGACGATCAGTGCGGCCGACTCGGCGTTGGGCTCGGGTGCGGGAGACCACGCGGCGGTGCCGGTCTCACCGCTGACGACGACGTCCGTACGGGGTGTCCCGGCCAGCCCCTCCGGCAGTTCGGCCTCCGGCTGCGCCAGCACGGCCGAGGGCGCGCTGTCGGCGACGATGTGCGCCAGTTCGCGCTCGCCGCTGCGCGGGTTGAGCGGCACCACGGGGACACCGGCCAGCAGCGCGGCCACCACGGCGACAGCTGTCTCCAGGGCGGGGGTGGCCCAGACCGCGATCCGTCCCGAGTCGCCGATGCGGGCGGCCGTCTCACCTGCCGCGGCCGCCAGTTGCCGGTAGCTGAGGGTCCGCTCGCCGAAGCGCAGCGCCGTGCGGTCCGACTCGGTGTGCAGCGCGGGCAAGAGCAGTGACACCCGGTTCTCCTCAGATGATCCCGACCGTGGACGGTCAGCATCTCATCCGCCTCCGACCTCGCCGCCTGCCCGGGGAAAGAGCGCCGTGAACGCACCGGCCGGGTCCGTCAGCCCGCGCGCGAACGGCTCGTCGAAGTGCCGTACGAGGAAGAGCAGAAAGGCGATCAGCGCCGTGAACAGCCCGGCCAGCAGCAACTCCCTCGCCGAGCGCTGGATCTGGAGTGCGAAGAGCATCCCGACCGAGACGACCGCACCGGCGAACAGCCCGAACCAGACCACGCCCGGCAACGTCGGCTCCGCGCTCGCCGCACGGCCGTTGCGTGCGGCGTCGGCCGCCGCGACCCGGTCCGCCAGCGCCGCGTACGTCTGTTCCTCACGTCCCGTGCGCGGCTCCCAGTCCAGTACGTCCTTGCGCAGTTCCGCGAGCAACCGGCCGCCGCGGGCGGTGAGTTCGCCGTGCTCCACCATGTACGGCCACTCGGTGGCGACGGCATGGCGCACGTAGGCGTCCACGTCCGACCTGATCCGCTCGCGCTGGGCAGGCGGTGCGATGCGGGCGCGTTCGTGGATCTCGTGGAGGGCCTGCGCCTCGTCCTTGGCCACAGCGTCGGCCACGTTGCGTGCCTCCCACACGCCCGCGATGGCCAGTCCGAGCACGATCGCGTACACGACGCCGGTCATCATCGTCATGTACTCGATCACATCGGGGGTTTCGGACGGGTCGTCGTGGTCCGTGCGCCGCTGACGCAGTACGACGGCTGCGGTGACCGCGGCGCACGCGGTGAGGGTGGCGAGGATCAGGACCAGCCATTCGGGCACGGTTGCACTCCCGTGGTGTCGGCGGGGCAGGCAGAACGGGACCGGGACGATCGTGTTGTGAAGCGTTGCGGGTGCCGGGTGCGGCCGGACGGGTCAGCGGGTGAAGGGCGACGACGAGGCGGAGGGCGGGCCCGAACCGGGGCCGCCGCGCGGTGAGTTGCCGCTGCGGCCGCTGCGGGAGCGCAGTGCGGCGGCGGCGAGCACGGCGGGAGCCACCAGCAGCAGAAGGTACGTGGTGAGGTGGAGCCGGCCCGTGTGGTGCGGCCGGACCGGATCGAGCCGGGCGGGCGTGGTCAGCTGGGAACGGGTGGGCCCGGGGGAGTGCGATGGTGCGGCCTCACCTGACGGGCGGTCGCGGGCCGGACCCGGAGCGGCGTGCCGGGACGGCGGCGCCGGCGGCTGCTGCACCACCGGGGCCGCGGCAGGCCGGCTGCTGTGCGACGGCTCCGGAGAACCGGTGTCCGGGGGCGGTGACGGCTTCGGTGGTACGGAGGACGGCGGGGGCGTGAACGTGGGTGTCGGGGACGGGGAAGGCGGCTGTGGCACTTCCGGCCGGCAGACGCACTCTCCGCGGCAGAGCTTCGCGACGAGTGCGAGCTGCGCGAGCTGCCGGTGGCCGGCGACGAGGGAGAGCGACGCGGCGTCGCATCCGCCGAGCCGTGCCTCCAGGGCGGCCCGCGAGCCGCCCGCTTCGACCCACAGGCCGAAGTCGTCAGGGGCGGAACCAGAAGGGGCGCCGGTGACGCCGCCGAGGTTCGGTACGGGTATGGGTACGGGGCCGGCCCCGGCCGCCCCCGTCGCCGGCGGGGACCAGGCCGCAGCCGGTGCGGTGCAGATCAGAACAAGTGCCGTACCGGCCAGGGCCGTTGATGCAGTGCGGTGCCATAGGTGGCGTCGTGTCACACGACTGAGGATGTGGGGCGCCGTGGGCGCACGACACGGCATCCGTCCGGTAATCGCCCGAAGTGCTGAATGCTGACGCTCGGTTGACCAGCCGTGCCCGCCCGGCCTCTGGCCCCAACCGGTCTCCGATCCCGCCCGGCCTCCGGCCCCGATGGCCGCCGGTCTCCGGCCCCCCGCCCCAAGGGCTCAGTGTGCGACGGCGTACGGCAGCGGGTCGTCGAGCACCGCCCTTACGACCGAGTGCGCGGCCCCGAGCGAGGGACCGTCGCCGCCTGCGGCCGAGACCGCCACCTCGGGCACCGCCTCCTGTGTGGCCGTCCGCTGCCGCAACTCCCGCTCCAGCGCGGGCAGCAGCCACGGCGCCAGTCCGGCGAGTGCGCCGCCGAGCAGCACCGAGCGCGGATCGAGGAGATTGACCGCGCCGGTGAGCGCGATGCCCAGCGCCCTGCCCGCACGCTGCAGAGCCCGATGCGCGCCGTCGTCCCCGTTCTCGGCGCGGGTCCGCAGTCTCTCCAGCGCCGCGCTGCGCCCGCCGGCGCCGTGCACCGCGACCCCGGCGGCACGCAGCAGCGCCGCCTCACCGGCGTACTGCTCCAGGCATCCCGACCCGCCGCACGCACAGCGCGGTCCGTAGGGCTGCACCGGTACGTGGCCGAGCTCTCCGGCGAATCCCCTTGTGCCGCGCAGGAGTTCACCGTCGAGAACGATCCCGGCCCCGATGCCGACCTCGGCCGAGACGTGAATGAAGTCCCGCCGGGGGTTGCTCGGGTCGCCGAGCCAGAGCTCCGCCAGCGCACCGAAGTTGGCCTCGTTCTCCACCGTCAGCGGGAGGTGCTGCCGCTCCGCCGGTCCGAGATGCGCTGCGATGTCCGTGTCGTACCAGCCGAGGTTGGGGGCCCGTACGACGTTCGCCGAGGAACGTGCGACCAGCCCGGGAACAGCGACGGCCAGCCCTGCCGGACGCAGGCCCGCCGCTCCGGCCTCCGCGGTGACGCGGTCCAGGAGCGAACTCAGGCGCCGCAGCACGGAGTCGGGGCCGGCGTCGCCGTTGGGTGTCTCGTCGACGGCACGGGCACGGACCCGTCCGCCGAGGTCGACGGCGCACACGGTCAGATGGTCCACGCCGATCTCCGCACCGACACCGCACGGGCCCAGACCGGTGAGCGCCAGCGCGTTGCCGGGCCGGCCGACCCCGCCGGAGCGCCCCGGCCCCAGCTCGACGAGGAACCCCGCCCGCAGCAGCTCCTCGACGAGCGTGGACACGGACGCACGGGTCAGTCCGATCCTCGCGGCCACGGAGGCACGTGAGACCGGACCGGCGTCGGCGACCGCGTACAGCACACGGGAGAGGTTGCGCTGACGCATCTCCTGCTGCGAGTTGGGCGGGACGAGTGCCATGAACGTAACGTCCGTTCCTCCGGGGCGGATTGGATGGATCATGTGCAGGGCAGGGCCCGGGGCCGAGCGCTGGAGGGACCCCCACCCGGGCCGTCAGTCCCAGGGGGAGGGTTCCGCCGGAGGGCCGTCAGCGCTGCCGCAGCAGGGTATCCGCACCCCCAAGGGTGTCCGCGACACGGGTCACGGTGGTCTCGTCCCTCGGGACGGCGTCGTAGGCGGGGCCTTCGGCGGTGCCCCAGCGCCTCGCCACCGTGGCCGGATCCTCCTCCAGCAGCAACCCCGCCGCCTGCGCCGCCGCCCCGAGCGCCACCAGTTCCTCGGCGCGCGGCACCTGCACGGGCCGGCCCGAGAGCCGCCGCACCGTCTCGCGCCAGGCGGTGCCCTTGGCACCCCCGCCGATCAGCAGCAGCGGCGCGCTCTCATCAGCCCCCGCGCCCCTGCCCGCGTCCGCTCCCGCGCCCTGCCCGTCCAGCACCTGGTCGAGTGCCCGCAGCAGCGCGAAGACCGCTCCGTCGTAGGCGGCCTGCAGCACCTGCCCGGCGCTGGTGTCGTGCCGCAGTCCGCTCAACAGCCCGGACGCATACGGCAGGTTGGGCGTCCGCTCGCCGTCGAGGAACGGCAGCACCACCGCCTCGCCGCCGCTCTCGACGGCCTCGCGGTGGAGGGAGAGCAGCGCGGCCACGCGGTCCACGGCGAGTGTGCAGTTGAGGGTGCAGGCCAGCGGCAGCCAGTCGCCGCGTGCGTCCGCGAACCCCGCGACCGTGCCGGTCGGATCGGTGGGGCGACGGGTGGAGACGGCGTACACGGTGCCCGAGGTGCCCAGGCTGAGCACCGGCTGCCCGGGGCGCAGACCCAGCCCGAGTGCCGCCGCCATGTTGTCGCCGGTGCCGGCGGCGACGAGCGCTCCCGCGGGCAGCGGAAGCCCCGGCCGAACGGTGCCCGCCGCTTCGCCCGGAGTCAGCACTCGCGGCAGCAACTGCGGTGCGAGGCCGATGAGTTCGAGCATCTCCTCGTCGTAGCCCTCCGTGGAGCTCGCCCACCATCCGGTTCCTGACGCGTCGCCGCGGTCGGTGGTGCCCTCGCCGGTGAGGCGACCCGTCAGATAGTCGTGCGGCAGGCGGACTGCCGCGGTCGCGGCTGCGGACTGCGGCTCGTTCTCGCACAGCCACGCCCACTTGGTGACCGTGAACGCGGCGGCGGGAACGCTGCCGAACCGCTCGGCCCACACCGCGGGGCCGCCGAGCTGCCCGACAAGGCGGTCGCTCTGCGGTGCGGAGCGCACGTCGTTCCACAGCATCGCGGGACGCACCGGCCGTCCACCGCCGTCCAGCGTGACGAGCCCGTGCTGCTGGCCGCCGACGGAGACCGCCGAGGCCTGCTGCGCCGCACGGCCGCATTGTGCGAGAGCGGCCTCCAGCGCCTGCCACCACTCCTCGGGGTCGCTCTCGCGGCCCGGCCCCGGGGTCACGGTGTGCGGCGCCTGGCCGCGGGCGACCACCTGGCCGGTGGCGGCGTCCACGACGAGCGCCTTGGCGGACTGCGTGGAACTGTCCACGCCGATGACGAACGGTCCCTCTGGTGCGGACATGAAACCCCTCAGCCTTCTTGTCCCGCCGTCCGCGGTCTCTTCCCACGGTGCGGCCCTGGGCGCATACTAATTTGTCAACGGTCATGACTAATAGCTGTGTGCGCAGCGAGGCGCCACAGAGAGAGGGCGGCGCGATGAGCTACGAGCCGACGCCGGAGGACAGGTTCAGCTTCGGTCTGTGGACGGTGGGCTGGGTGGGGCGAGATCCCTTCGGCGAAGCGACCCGCACGCCCCTCGATGCCGTCGAGGCCGTTCACCGGCTCGCAGGGCTCGGCGCCTGGGGGATCACCTTCCATGACGACGACCTCATTCCGCACGGTACGGCTCAGGCCGGACGGGAAGCCCACGTCAAGCGGTTCCGGCAGGCTCTGGAGGCCACCGGCATGACCGTGCCGATGGCGACGACCAATCTCTTCTCCCATCCGGTCTTCAAGGACGGTGCCTTCACCGCCAACGACCGTGACGTGCGCCGCTACGCCCTGCGCAAGACGATGCGCAACATCGACCTCGCCGCCGAGCTGGGCGCGCGGACGTATGTGGCCTGGGGCGGCCGCGAGGGCGCCGAGTCGGGCGCGGCCAAGGACGTACGGGCGGCGCTGGACCGGATGAAGGAGGCGTTCGACCTCCTCGCCGAATACGTCACCGAGCAGGGCTACGACCTGCGGTTCGCCATCGAGCCGAAGCCGAACGAGCCACGCGGCGACATCCTTCTGCCCACCGTCGGCCACGCTCTGGCGTTCATCACCCGGCTGGAGCGGCCGGAGCTCTTCGGCGTCAATCCGGAGGTCGGCCACGAGCAGATGGCCGGGCTCAACTACCCGCACGGCATCGCCCAGGCCATGTGGGCGGGCAAGCTCATCCACCTCGACCTCAACGGCCAGTCGGGCATCAAGTACGACCAGGACCTGCGCTTCGGCGCGGGAGACCTGCGGGCCGCCTTCTGGACGGTCGACCTGCTGGAGAGCGGCGGCTACGAAGGGCCGCGCCACTTCGACTTCAAGCCGCCCCGCACCGAGGACTACGACGGAGTCTGGGCGTCGGCGGCCGGCTGCATGCGCAACTACCTGATCCTTCGCGAGCGGGCCGCCGCCTTCCGCGCCGACCCCGCGGTGCAGGAGGCGCTGCGCGATTCACGGCTCGACCAGCTCGCCCTGCCCACGCTGGCGCCCGGTGAGACGCCGGCGCAGCTCCTCGCGGACCCTTCCGCCTTCGAGGACTTCGACGCCGACGCGGCGGCCGGGCGGGGCATGGCCTTCGAACGGCTCGACCAGCTCGCGATGGACCATCTGCTCAGGGCGTGAACCGCCCGTCCGGGCCGGTCCGGACGGGCGCGAGCGCACGCAGCCGCGCACACGCGGCCGGGCTTCCGGCCCCCGCCCGTGCCCGCCGCCGCTCAGCGCGGAGCGGCGTCCGCGGGCACGGAGTCGGGCAGCCCGAACGTACGGAAGAGGTCCGCGCCGAAGAAGGCGCCCACATGTGCCACCTTGCCGTCCTCGATGGTGAGCACATGCAGCTGGAACGGCTTGTAGTCGCCGCCCTCGTGCCGGCTGTAGAGCGCGAACGCGGGCTGGCCGTTGGCGGCCACGGGCATCATCAGGCCCTCGCCGGGGCCTATGGGGCACTGTGCGCCGATGAGCCGTGCTATTTCGTCGCGGCCGCGGAACCACTCGGGGAACGGAGGCATCTCCCAGACCGCGTCTTCCTTGAAGAGCTGGACGATCGCAGTGACGTCGGAGTTCTCGAACGCCTTGGCGTAACGGTCGAGAAGCTCACGCTGCGCGGGATCGGTCGGCTCGGACAGTTCCTCCTCCGTGAGGGCGGCCTGCTGCAGCTGTGCGCGTGCGCGCTGAAGTGCGCTGTTGACGCTCGCGGTCGAGGTGTCGAGCAGCTCGGCGACCTCCGCGGCCCGCCACTTGAGGACCTCGCGCAGCAGCAGCACGGCCCGCTGTCTCGGCGGAAGATGCTGCAGAGCGGCGACGAGCGCGAGCCGCATGCTGGAGCGCGAGACGACGACCGCGGCCGGGTCGGCGGGCTGTTCGCCGCGGAACATCGCGTCGGGCACGGGCTCCAGCCACGGGACCTCGGGAGCCTCCACCACGGGGCGTTCCGGATCGTCGCTGGGTGCGCCGATCCCGGAGGGCATGGGCCGGCGGCCGCGGCTCTCGATGGCCGTCAGGCAGGCGTTCGTCGCGATCCTGTAGAGCCACGTACGCAGCGACGAGCGCCCCTCGAAGCGGTCGGCCGCACGCCATGCGCGCAGATACGTGTCCTGGACGAGGTCTTCGGCGTCGTGCACCGAGCCCATCATCCGGTAGCAGTGCGCCAGGAGTTCGCGGCGGTACGGCTGCGCCCGGTCCAGCAGATCGTCACGGCTGAGCGGGACGTCGGCGGACGCGGTGAGGGAGTCGCCGAGGGTGCTGTCTGTCATGATCCAGCCTTTCGCCTTTCGACGCCGCGGATGCGGGCGGTGGAGATCCGGCGCATCAGTATCGCAACCATGTGCGAATCCCGGGAGTCGAACGGGGAGATGTCTCGGTTCATACTGCTATTGATACGGACATTCTCCGCCCATGAGGCACCCCACCGGAATGGTCCGGGTGGTAAAGAAGAGTCGCGTGTGGACGATCGATCGCCGACGGCGCGCCTGTTCCGGGAACGGCGGCGGCCCGCGGCCCTGCCCCTGGCCGTCCAGGCGCGGGCGATGGCCGCAACGGTCCGCAGAGGTCGCGCCGGGAGGCGCGGTTTCGGGCTTCTCAGTCCTCGCCGCGGCGCCGCTTGCGCGCCCGGCGGCGGCCCTTGCTGAAGAACCAGCCCGCCGGCGGGGCGTCGGCACGCCAGGGCTGGGGCTCGGGCGGGCTCTCGCGCCAGCGCTCGCGGAGCATCCGGGTCCGTGCCGCGGGTTCCCTCACCTCGGCGCCCCGGATGAAGTCCTCGTCGAGGTCGAGCTCGTCGTCCCAGTTCGCCTTGCTCTCCCCGCTCTCCCCGCTCTCCTTCGACTCGTCCCCGTCCCCGCTGCGGCCCCGTGGCTCGATGTCCATGGGCCAGGCCTCCGTCTCTTTTATCCATATCGTCGAGATCTGATATGTGAACGCCTCGACGGGCGCATGTGTTCCACGCCCCTGTCTTCGGGGATTCCTCCGACGGAATGTGGACGGAAGTGCCGGCGGTGAACAGAGCCGGAATGTGTCGGTCCGTGCAATAGCTCCCTTAACTCGCGGCATCACTGAGGAGGCAGCTGATCACAGTCCGTAAAAGTGGCACAGATCACATTGACCTCTCGGCCGTCCTGGCTGTTCAGTGGCGCACTGACTCAGTCCGCAGAGAATTCCTTGGCAGAACCTTTGAATGAAGCTCATTTCAAGGAATTGCCCAAGGAAATGAAGGAACTTGCAATGGGCATGCGACGGCCGAATGTAACTGAGAGTGCAGATGAGAGGCGTTCCGAGCAGACGCCCGCCGAAGTGCCCGCGGAGCAGGACTCACTGAGAGCAGGCCTCAAGAACCGGCATCTGTCGATGATCGCGATCGGCGGAATCATCGGGGCGGGCCTCTTCGTCGGTTCCGGCGCCGGCATCGCCAAGGCCGGGCCGGGCATCATCGTCTCCTACGTCGTCGCCGGGCTGCTCGTCGTCCTCGTGATGCGGATGCTCGGCGAGATGGCGGCGGCCGACCCCTCCTCGGGCTCCTTCTCGACGTACGCCGACCGCGCTCTCGGACGCTGGGCGGGCTTCACCGTCGGATGGCTGTACTGGTGGTTCTGGGTGGTCGTCCTCGCGGTGGAGGCCACGGCCGCGGCGACGATCCTCACCAGCTGGGTGCCAGCCGTACCGCAGTGGAGCTGGGCGCTGATCGTCATGGTGCTGCTGACCGCGACCAACCTCGCCTCCGTGGGCTCCTACGGCGAGTTCGAGTTCTGGTTCGCCGGGATCAAGGTCGTGGCGATCGTCGCCTTCATCGTGATCGCCGGGGCGGCCGTGTTCGGGCTGATCCCCGGATCGGAGGCCTCAGGGGCCTCGAATCTGACAGAGCACGGCGGCTTCCTGCCGAACGGTCCAGGAGCGGTCCTGTCCGGGATGCTGCTGGTCGTCTTCTCCTTCATGGGCAGCGAGATCGTCACGCTCGCGGCCGGCGAGTCGCCCCATCCGGAGAAGATGGTGCGGCGCGCCACGAACAGCGTGATCTGGCGCATCGGCACCTTCTACCTGGGTTCGATCATCCTCGTGGTGATGCTGGTGCCGTGGAACTCCAAGGAAGTCGTGGACAAGGGTCCGTACGTTGCGACCCTCGACCAGATGGGGATCCCGCACGCCGGCACGATCATGGACGTCATCGTCGTGACCGCCGTGCTGTCCTGCCTCAACTCCGGTCTCTACACGGCCTCCCGTATGGCGTTCTCGCTCGGCCGCCGCGGTGATGCACCCACGTCGTTCTCGCAGGTGAACAAGCGGGGCGTGCCGGCGACGGCGATCTGGTCCTCGGTGGCCTTCGGCTTCGTCGCGGTCATCTTCAACTACACCTCGCCGGACACCGTCTTCCAGTTCCTGCTGAACTCCTCGGGAGCGGTGGCCCTCTTCGTCTGGCTCGTCATCTGCTTCTCGCAGCTGCGGCTGCGGCGGGTGATCGAGCGGGACATGCCCGAGCGGCACACGGTGAAGATGTGGCTCTTCCCGTATCTGACGTACGCGACGATCGCCCTGATGCTCTTCGTCATCGGCTACATGTTCTACGACGACGAGGGCCGCGAGCAGATGGTGATGTCCGTGGCGGTCGCGGCCGTCGTGCTCGTTCTCGGAATCCTGCTCCAGCGCAGGCACCGGCTCCAGGGGTCCGACGCGGCCCGTGAGCAGGAGTCGGCAGCCGTGGAGAGCTGACGGCACGGAGCCCGGCGTGCGGGCGGCGGCGTACCGGAGCATCCGGGGCCGCCGCCCGCACGCGTGTGCGCTCAGCTCCGCCCGTTCTCCCGCGCCGAGGCGGTCTCCGCGCGGGGTGTCCTTCGTGTGCCGCGGCGCCGGATCCGCGGCACACGTACCCGCACAGTGAGGACTAGCAGTCCCAGCAGGACCAGCCCCGTGCCCGTCCACGCCCACGCTCCGAGACGTTCGCCGACGACGGCCACGCCGAGCGCCGCGGCGACCACGGGCTCGAAGAGCGAAAGCGTCGTCGCCGTGCCCGCCGGAACGCGTGCCAGGCCGGCGCCGAAGAGCACGTACGCCAGGCACATGGGCACCACGGCCAGGTAGGCGGCGACCAGCACCCCGCGGGGCGTGCTCAGCAGAGGCGCGCCCGTGACGGCCAGTACCGGCAGCAGCACGAGGGCGCCCAGCCCGAAGAGACTGCCCATCGCCGCACGCGAGGAGTGCCCGGCGCGGATGATGCGGGCGCCGTAGCAGGTGAAGACGGCGTACGAGGCACCGGCGAGGAGCGCCAGCGCGACGCCGCCGGGCACATCGTGACCCGCCTCGGCGCCGCCCCCGGCGGTCAGCGCCAGCAGCGCACATCCCGCCCCGGCCGACACGGTCGCGGCGAACCAGCGCAGCGTCAGCCGCACCCCGACCAGCAGCCGCTCCAGCAGGGCGGCGAAGACGGGGGAGCAGCCGATGGTCACCACCGTGCCGGCGGCCACGCCCGCCCGGTCCATCGAGGAGTAGAAGGCGAGGGGATACACGGCGACGGCGGTGCCGCCGAGCAGCGCCCACAGCGGTACCTGGCGTGGGCCGCGCAGCACGCGCACCGCCGAGCGGCCCGCGATCAGAAGGGTGAGAAGGCCGCCGACGCCCATGGTGGCGGCACCGGTCGCGAGCGGGGACGCCCCGGCGGGGGCGAAGCTCGCAGCCGTGCCGGTGGTGCCCCACAGGGTCGCGGCGGCGAGCACGAGCAGTGGCCCGGCACCGCCGGGGGAGCGGTCGCTGCCGGAGGGCGAGTCCTTGGACGAGTGCGTGTGCGGGGCGGGTGAGCCGGGGTGTGCGTGCGCGCCTGGGCGCGACGCCGGACTGGCAGAGGATGACATGCGGAATGCGTCCTGATCCGTTGAAGGCCGGTGTTGACGGTCATCGGAAGGGCGCAGCAGCCGCCGGCAGCGGGTGGCAGAACCTCATGGCGCGGCCGCGGTGAGCGGCCGGCGAGGGATGGCCCGGGCTGCCGGGGGAGCGGGCGACGGCGCCTGTGCCGGCAGCCCGCGGATCAGAGTGCGCCCTCAGAGGGACGCGGGAGGCGGTGTGACCGCGTGCCAGTAGATCCTGTCCATGCCGACGAGCGTAGCCGAACCGGCAACGGGCGGGCACCCGGGCTGCCGCACATCACACGGCACAGCGCCACCGCCCCCCGTGCAGGGCGGTGGCGCTGTGCTGTGGCAGCCGGCTCGCGACGAAAGCCGGCACGTGGCTGTGGTGGCTGTTGCAGTGGCTGTTGCAGTGCTTGTGGCGGTGTGGGTGTTTGGCCGGCCGGCTGCCTCAGTGCTCACCGGCGGCAGGGGAACAGGTCAGCTCCGCCCACACCGAGTGGCCGCTGCCCGGGCCGCCGTCGAGGCTGCGGCGGATGCCCCAGTCGTCGGCGAGGACGCTGACGAGCAGCAGGCCCCGTCCGCTCTCACCGTCGGCGTCCACCGGGTCGCCCGGGCGCGGACGGAGGGGGTGCGGGCCGCCGCCCTGGTCGGTGACCTCCAGGCACAACCGCAGGCCCACCAGCCAGAGTTCACAGCTCACCTTCTCGCTGGTGGTGTGACGCACGGCGTTGGTGAAGAGCTCGGACACCAGCAACTGGGCGTCCTCGCAGATTTGTTGGTCGACTCGCCACTCGTACAGGCGGTCGACGACCCGTCTCCGCGCCTGCGCGACCGAGGTGTCGACGGCAGGCAGGCGGAACGCGTCCCTGAGCGGGCGTACCGACACAGCAGAGGGCCGATCTTCTAAAGAAAGGGCGTCATGGGGGGAAGCCACGGCTCCACTATGAGCTTGTCCGGTCACACTTGGCAAGGATCAGTCTGCAAATTACAGAATCGTTCGAGCCAGGCTGTGCTCGCGCAAGACGTCCATGCCAAACTGCTTGCCCATGACAGGAGTTGGAGGCGAGAGATAGTGGTGGACTCGCGGCCGGGCGGTGGCGCGCCCACGGTTCTGCGGGTGGTTCTCGGCCGCCGTCTGCAGCATCTGCGGGAGCGGTGCGGCCTGTCGTACGAGGAGGCAGGGCAGGCGCTCGACGTCACGCACGCCACGGTCCGGCGGATGGAGAAGGCCGAAGTCGGGCTGAAGGTCCTGTACGTGGAGAAGCTGCTGCAGACCTACGGCGTGACCGACCGTACGGAGGTCGACCAGTTCCTCTCCCTGGCGCGTCAGGCCAACCAGCCCGGCTGGTGGCACCGTTACCGCGACGTACTGCCCGAGTGGTTCAGCGCGTTCGTGAGCCTGGAGAGCGAGTCGCACGTCATTCGCGCGTACGAACCGCACTACGTACCGGGGCTGTTGCAGACCGAGGGGTACTCACGGGCGGTGCTGCGCGCCGGAATGCCCCACGCTCCGGAGGAGGAGATCCGGCGTCAGGTCGCACTGCGGATGGAGCGCCAGGCCGTTCTGGAACGGGAAGAGCCGCCCATGCTGTGGGTGGTGATGGACGAGACGGTGCTGCGCCGCTCCCTCGGCGGACCCGACGTGATGCGTGAGCAGATCGACGTCCTCATCGAGGTCGGCCGGCGTCCCCAAGTGCGGCTCCAGGTCATGCCGTTCGGTGCCGGGCCCCACCCGGCGATGTACGGCCCGTTCCACCTCTTCCGATTCCCCATCGATGAACTGCCGGATGTCGCATGCGCCGAAAGCCTGGTCGGGGCCGTCTACTTCGATCAGCGCGACGACGTGACGACCTTCCTGGAGGCACTGGACCGGATGTGTGCCCAGGCCGCGCCCGTTTCGCGGACGGAGGCGATCCTCAGTGCAATGCGCAAGGAGATCTGAACCATGGGTCGTATCTACAACGGCATGCCCGCCAAACACCTCGGCACCGAGGGCTGGCACAAGCCCTGGAGCGGCGGTAACGGCGGCAGCTGTGTGGAGGCTCTGAAGCTGGACGACGGGCGGGTCGCACTCCGCCAGTCCACGGACCCCGACGGGCCCGCTCTCATCTACACCCCCCACGAGATCAGGAAGTTCATTCAGGGCGTTCAGGCCGGCGATGCCGACTTCCTGCTCGCCTGACCTGCAACACAGGGAGGACCACGTGTCGGAGACGGGCTTCAGCCCTGAGCAGATCGACACCTCCACGCCGCATCCGGCCCGGATGTACGACTACTTCCTGGGCGGCATGGACAACTACGCGGTCGACAGGGAGGCTGCCGAACGCGTCCTCGGACACGCGCCGTTCATCCGTCCCACCGCGCAGGGGAACCGTGTCTTCCACCACCGGGCGGTGCGTACCGTGGTGCAACGCGGCATCCGGCAGATCATCGACATCGGCACGGGCATCCCCACTTCGCCCAACACCCACGAGGTGGCGCGGGCCGAAGCGCCGGACACACGCGTGGTCTACGTCGACAACGACCCCATCGTGGCGACCTACGCCGGTGCGAAGCTGACCAACTCCGGGAACGCGGGCTTCGTCCTGGGCGATCTGCGCGAACCCGACGCGCTCCTCGACGACCCCGTCACTCAGGGCCTGATCGACTTCGGTGAGCCGGTCGCTCTGACGCTCTGCGCCGTGGTCCACTTCGTCGTCGACGACGAGGGCCCCCGGGAGATCCTCTCCGCGCTCACCAGCCGTCTGCCCGAGGGCAGTTGCCTGATCCTGTCGCACATCACCGCCGACTTCGACGAGGCCGACGAGATGGCGCAGGCGTCGGAGGTGTACAAGAACTCGACGGCGCAGCTCATCTCCCGCGGATACGACGAGGTCCTGTCCTTCTTCGACGGCTTCGAGCTGCTCGAACCGGGCCTGGTCAAGCCGCCGTTGTGGCGCCCGGACGGTCCCGTTCCCGGCGAGGACGAGCTGTACGACCACCGAGGCTACGCGGGCGTCGGAGTCAAGGGCGGCGCATAACGAGGGCGACTGCCGTGACTTGCGGCCGGAGGCGGCCACGCCGGGCAGGGCCGGCAGCCGTCACGGGGGCGGCGGTGATTTCTGCCGGCGCTGTCTGTGTGTGCGGCCAGGTGTACGGGCTCCGGTGAGCGTGGGGCGACAAGTGCCGTGCCCCAGGCGATAGTCGGGCAAGCCGGGCGCTGTTCCGGGCCGCATGGACCTACGCGCGTAACTCCCGACTGCCCCTGCGTGTAGGGATCTTCGCCGTGTGGAAGCAACCTCACGGTACCCGCGCGTCATGACCGGGCTGTGAGTCGGCCTGCCTGCCTGCCTGTCTGCAGTGAAAGCGCTTGCCCGTATCCGAGGCTCCGTCAACACCCTTGCTCCGCAAGGGGTTCACGTTTTCGGCAGCATTCTTGACATGAGCACTTCCAGTTAAGCCCGGCTCCTGATAACTGTGTACATGACAAAGGAACCCTCCATGTCCACCCCCCACCATGAGAGGTCCCATGAATCGACGCAGATGGACGACCGTGGCTGCCGCCTCGGCGTCCTTCCTGGGAGTGACCACCCTTACCGGTGCCGCGCCCGCCCTCGAGCAGGACGCGGCACCGGCGTACGTCGCCCTCGGCGACTCCTACTCCTCCGGGCTGGGAGCGGGCGACTACGGTGACAGCGGTGACTGCAAGCGGAGTGCGAACGCGTACTCCGAGCAGTGGGCCGCGGCCAACTCGCCGGCCTCGTTCGACTTCACGGCGTGCTCCGGCGCCCGCACGGGCGACGTGCTCTCCGGCCAGCTGGGGCCGCTCAACTCCTCGACCGGTCTGGTGAGCATCAGCATCGGAGGAAACGACGCGGGCTTCGCCGACACCATGCAGGCATGTGTGCTGCAGGGCGAGAGCGTGTGCCTGGAGAAGATCGAGGAAGCGAAGAGCTACATCACGGGGACCCTTCCCGGTGAACTCGACTCCGTCTACAACGCCATCAGCGAGCGTGCGCCCTCCGCCAAGGTCGTGGTGCTGGGCTATCCCCGCATGTACAAGCTGGACGGCGAGTGCTCCGTCGGCATCAGCGAGGCGTCACGCGCGGCCATCAACTCCGCGTCGGACACGCTCAACGAGACGATCGCCAAGCGGGCGGCCGACCACGGCTTCTCGTTCGGCGATGTTCGCGACGCCTTCACCGGACACGAGATCTGCTCCGGCGACTCGTGGCTGCACAGCGTCACCTTCCCGATCGGGGAGTCCTACCACCCGACCGTGAACGGACAGACCAGCGGCTATCTGCCGGCCATGGAGCAGAACGCGTAACACCGCGTGCTGAACCCGTACTTCATCTGTACGTGTACGGCGCGGCACTCTCCCCGGCCGGGGCGGGCGGAGCTCAGGCTCTCCCGTCCCGGCCGGGTTCGCTGTGCCCGGCGGCGACCGCCAACGCGGCGGCCGGGTCCTGCTCGGGACCGCCGGCGGGCCACCAAGTGCCGTTCCCTTCCCGGCGGTAGGGCCACCAGCGGCCGTCACGTCCATAGCGGAGCTGGGCTTCGCCGCCGGGTGTGCTCCAGCGGTTGTCCTCGCCACGCAGGATCCAGCCTGGCAGGTCCTCGCCGTGCAGGTCCGCCGCCGGGTCCGGCAGGCCCGGCGTACCGGAAGGCTCAGGAGACGGTTCCGGCTCCGTCTCCGTCTCCGTCTCCGCGAGAGCGGTGGCGAGCCGGCCACGGACATGTGCCAGCGTCTCCGGGTCCGGGGCCCACGGTTCCTCCCATACGGACAGCCCTTCGGCACCTCCCAGTTCCCAGGCCCGTACGGCCGGCCGCAGCCGGGCCGGGGTGAGTCCGCAGCCGCTCGCGAGCCGCCCGGTGATCCGCTCGCCGGGCCCGTGCGCGGCCAGCCGCACGGCGTCGTGCCGGCGGGTGAGCGGTACGGGCAGCGCACTGACGGCGTGCGAAGGTGCCAAGGCCTCCTGGAGCATCCGCCGTGCCCGGGCAGCAGCGTCCGAGGCGAGCAACTCCAGGGCCTCGAGGTCCAGTCCCGGAGGGGCGGGGGATGTGCCGCCCGCCGGTGAGGGCGGCGTGCCCGCTTCCGTGACCGGCTCCGGAAGGGCGGGCAGCGGAGGCAGGTCGCCGGCGAGGGCGTAGGCCTCGGCGGCCGGAACGGCCGCCGGAACAGCCGCCGGGCGACGGCCAGTTGTGCGGCCGTCGCCGTCGCCGTGTGCGTCCTCCGCCCCCTCCTCGTCGGCCGGGTCCCCTGGAGCGGCGGGTGCGGCTCCGGCGGAGCCGCGCATGCCGAGTCCGGCGAGGAACCTGCTCTCCGTACGCCCCCGCAGCAACAGCAGTACGAAAGGGTCCTCGTCGAGCAGTCGCGCCGTCTGGTAGCACAGCGCGGCCGTGTGCGGGCACAGGTCCCAGGCCCCGCAGTCACATGTGGCGTCCAAGTCGCCGATGCCCGGGAGGAGTTCGACGCCGGCGCTCTCTGCGTCCTCCACGAGGCGCGGCGGCATGTCCCGGTCGAGCAGTGCGGCGACGTGTCCCGCCTCGCGCCCCGCGACCCCCTGCAGCCGTTCCCACTCGGCGTCTGTGAACTCCCGTAGCAGCACATCGGCGCGCTGCGGTGCGCCGTCCGCTCCGCGCACCACTGCGGTGATGCTCCCCGGACGCACCGAGACCGCGCCGACGGCACCCTGGCGCGCCAACCGGCGTCCCCGTCGCAGCTGTTCGGCCTCCAGCGCCGTGTCCTCAAGCGCCTTCAGCCACCGCAGGCCCCACCACGTACGCGCGAAGGCCCGGCCACGCGCGGGCGGCAGTGCGGCGAAGATGCGTTCACCGTCGCCGCCGTGCCGCCCGGCGTCCCCGAAGCCGCTGTCGCCGTCGTCCCCGTCCCCGTCTCCGGGCCGCGTTCCGCCGGTCCGTGTCATGTGCGGCTCCTTCGCAGTTCGACGAGGTCCGCGAGCTCGCTGTCGGAGAGCTCCGTCAGCGCCGCCTCGCCGGAGCCGAGCACCGCGTCGGCGAGAGCCTGCTTGCGCTCCAGCATCGCGGCGATGCGGTCCTCGACGGTCCCTTCGGTGATGAGTCTGTGCACCTGCACCGGCCTGTCCTGCCCGATGCGGTAGGCGCGGTCGGTGGCCTGTGCCTCGACGGCCGGATTCCACCAGCGGTCGTAGTGGACGACATGGGTTGCCCGGGTCAGATTGAGGCCCGTGCCCGCCGCCTTGAGGGAGAGCAGGAAGACCGGCGCTCCGCCGGCCTGGAACTCCCGCACCATCTCCTCCCGTTGTGCGACGGGCGTACCGCCGTGCAGCAGGCGCGACCGCACGCCACGGCCGGTGAGATGCCGCTCAAGCAGCCGTGCCATCCGTACGTACTGAGTGAAGACCAGGACGCCGCCCGGGTCCTCCCCGGCGAGGATCGCTTCGAGCAACTCGTCCAGCAGCTCCAGCTTTCCGGAGCGTCCTGCCAGTACGGGAGCGTCCTCCTTGAGGTAATGCGCCGGATGGTTGCAGATCTGCTTGAGGGAGGTCAGCAGCTTCACGACGAGGCCGCGGCGGGCGAAGCCGCCGGTTCCGCCGAGTTCGGCGAGGCCCTCGCGGACGACCGCTTCGTAGAGTCCGGCCTGCTCGGCGGTGAGGGAGACGGCCCGGTCGGTCTCGGTCTTCGGCGGCAGTTCGGGCGCGACGCCCGGGTCGCTCTTGCGGCGGCGCAGCAGGAACGGGCGCACGAGCCGGGCCAGCCGCTCGGCACCTGCCGGGTCACCGCCCTCGGCGGCCTCCGCGTAGCGTCTGCGGAAGGTGCCCAGACGGCCGAGCAGCCCCGGAGTGGCCCAGTCGAGGACGGACCACAGCTCGGAGAGGTTGTTCTCCACCGGGGTGCCGGTGAGGGCGACGCGTGCGCCGCCGGGGACCGTTCGCAGCGCCCTGGCGGTCGCGGAGAAGGGGTTCTTCACATGCTGGGCCTCGTCGGCGACGACCATGCCCCAGCTCCGCTCACCCGGAGGGGCGGCGAGCCGGGCGGCGTCCAGCCGCATCGTGCCGTACGTCGTCAGTACGAACTCGCCGTCCTCCAGGTCCTCCAGGCTGCGCGACGGTCCGTGGTAGCGGCGTACCGGTGTGCCTGGAGCGAACCGTTCCGTCTCACGCTGCCAGTTGCCCATCAGCGACGCCGGACAGACCACCAGCGTGGGGCCGCTCGTGGCGGGATCCAGCTGCCGGTGCAGATGGAGAGCGATCAGCGTGACGGTCTTGCCCAGGCCCATGTCGTCGGCGAGACAGGCGCCCAGACCGAGTGACGTCATCGTCTCGAGCCAGTCCAGGCCGCGGAGTTGATAGTCGCGCAGCGTCGCACGGAGGGCTTGCGGCTGCCGGACCGCGGGAACGCCCGCGGACCGCGGGTCCGACAGCTCCGACAGGCGGGCGCGCAGCGCCTCCAGCCGGCCGGAGGCACGCACCTCGACGAGCCCGCCCCCGAGCCCGCCCCCGGCCTCGGTCGTGCCCGTGAGAGCCGCGCCCAGCGCTTCGAGGGGGGTGACGCCGGTGTGCCGCCGCTGCCTGGCGCGGCGGACGGCTGCGGGATCGATCAGCACCCACCGGCCGCGCAGCCGGGCCAACGGCCGCCCGGCCTCCGCCAGTTGCTCCAGCTCCTGTGCGGTCAGCTCCGTTCCGCCGACCGCGAGACGCCAGTCGAAACCGAGCAGCGTGCCGGCACCCAGGAGCGAGGGCGGAGCGGTCGGGTGGCTGTCCGCGTCTGCTCGCGGTCCGGCGCCGGCGGCCGTCGTGATGACCGCATGCGTCGTCACCTCGCGGGCGAGCCGGCCGGGCCAGTGCACCTGTACTCCTGCGGCTTCCAGGGCCTCGGACACCGGGGCGGAGAGGAGTTCGGAGATCTCCTCGTCGTCCAGTTCGACGCGGTCCGGGACCGGGGCCGACAGCAGCGGGGTCAGCGCGTCCCAGGCTGCTGCGGCCCGGCGCAGCGTCAGGAGAGTGTCGGTACGGACGCGTGGGCCGAAGGCCTCCGCGGCGCGTGAGGCACCGGGCCAGACCTCGGCGGCGTCGGCGACGAGCCCGGGATCGGTGAGGCTGTGCAGCTGAAGCACGGCGCGGAAGCGCGCGGCGTCCGGTGCGGGCTCCACGTCCGCCGCCGCCTCCTTGTCGGGGGAGGCCTCCTTGTCGGGTGCGGCACCCAGGTCCCTTGCCGCTTCCTCCATGTGCGGTGCGGCCTGTGGACAGGCTGCCGCGGACTCGTCCACGGGCCTGGGCGCGTCCTGGGAATCGTCGTCCGGGAGCCCGCCGACCTCGATGCGCAGGGACAGCCGTACGCCCGCGTCATGTCCGGCGGCGACGTCCGCGGCCCACTCCTGCTGCTCGGGAATGTGCTGCGGAGGCACGCCGGCGAACGCGGGATGACCCGTGGCGAGGTCCGCCGCGGGCGTGCGGGGCAGCACGTCGGCGACGGCGTCGAGGAAGGCACGGAGCTGCGCCTCGGGGGCGGAAAGCAGCAGTGGGGACGAACCGGAAGGGCTTCCCGCTGCCGCGGGCAGTGGCACGGCGTACGCGTGCGGAGGCATCGCCGCCGCCAGCTGCCGCAGCGCTTCGTTCTCCGGCGGCCCGAGAGGGGCGAGCCGCCAGGCGTCGTACCCGGCGGGGCTGAGCCCGGGCAGCAGCCTGCCCTGCGCGGCGAACCGGAGGGCGAGGAGGGCCGCCGCACCCCAGAAGACCGCTGCGGGCGGCCGCTGCCCGGGCGGAGGCGCCGTACGGGCGGCACGGGTCAGTACCGGCAGCGCTTCGCTCACGGTCAGCACGGCGGCAGGGACGGTGCGGGCGCGGACGGAGCCGTCCTCGCCGGGCAGCGCGACGGTCAGCTCTTCGAGGTCTCCGTCCCCGTGTGGGAGCGGTGGTGGCTCCCCGTCCGTACGCCAGAACGCAATGCGTGAGGTGCGGGGCGGGTCGCCGGGCAGCAGCACGGCTTCCGAGAGGGCGAGGGAGGCGAGGTGGGAGGCGGTATGGGAGGCGGTATGGGAGGCGGGGTGGTGGGTGCCGGAGGGCGTTGTCACGGTAGGGGTCGCAGTACCCACGCAATTCCTCAAATTTGACTAGCCGACGTGAGGGGCAGAGGCTACCGCAGGGGAGCGCGAAGCCGGAAACGCAGAGGGAACCCCGGCGGCGGAATCGGCGTTCTAATGGACAGAGGGCGGGCATGCTGACCTGCTCTGAAGGAGGAGACATGACCAACAGAGGCAAGATCGCCGTGACCGGCGTGGCCGTCGGGCTGCTCCTGTGGTGGCTGACCTCGTTCTGGATCGCCCTCGCAGTGATCGTCGGCGTCCCCGTTGTCGCGTACCTGGCTCTCGACCCGTCGCAGCGGAGCCGGCTCCGCAGGCTGAACCGCAAGGAACTCGGCCGCTGACCTCGCCCGGCGGACCTCCCGCCGGTGCGAGAGGTCCCTGTACGCAACCTGCCGCCGGTTCCATAGAGTTGGGCCATGAGTTGGTTGGCGCTGGAGGCCGGTGACGCCGCGACGTGGGGCGGCACCGTGGTCACGTTCGGCATGGCCTGTTACGCGATCGCGCAAGGCGTCGGCCAGCGGCGCGACCTGCGCCGGCAGAACGAACTGCAGGCAGAGGCCTCGCAGTTGCAGCGTCGCCATATCGAGACCACCGAGCGGCGCGCGCTCGCCATGGAGCAGCTTCTGGCACAGGTGACGACTGGGTCCCGGCCGGAGGTGCCGGCTCCGGCGGCGGAGCCGGCTGCATGGCAGCCCGTCCCTCCTCCCCCTCCCGCACAGCAGCAGCCGGTACCGCCTCCGCTTCCGTGGACGGCGTCCGAGGAGGCCCCCGCCGACGAAGACCACTGGGCAGACTCCGGCGCAGTCGAACGGGCAGACTCCGCCGAGCCCTCTCCGCGCGCCGGGGCCGGCCGACCGGACGGCACGGAGGACCGCCACCCGCAGCCCGGCCCATACGGACATCCGGTCCCCGCCGGACCGCCGCCCTCAGCCCCGCCGCCCATTCCCGCGTACGCATACCCGCAGCAAGGCGGATACGCGGCTCCACCGGCGCAGCAGCCTCCGGGCCCGGCCTACACCGGGACTGGTCCGGCTTCGCCGGCTCCCGTGCCGCCCTTTGCGCCGCCGGGCATCTGGCGCATCGAGCGCGTCGGGCGGCACGGCTTCGCCTTGCGCAACACCGGCACCGAGACCCGCACAGGCGTCCGCGTCAGCCGCGAGAACCTGCCCTCCTCCGCCCGCGGTGTCCCGGAGGACGCCGTCGTACGGCCCGGGGAGTCGGCCGAGTTCCTGATGGCCGCCGAGCGGGGGCGGCCGGTGCCGGGCACGGTTCTCGTCTCGTGGCACGGGCAGTTCGGTGAGGTGCAGGTGCCGGTCCCGCAGAGCTGAACCGGCACGGAGCAGGCGGACGAGGCTCGAGACGGAGCGCCGAGGCAGCCAGAGCGACGAGGCGGACAGAGGGCGAACCGGCCAGAGCGCCAAGGCAGGCAGGCAGGCGCGCCGCAGCAGGGCGGTGTCAGGCCGCCGGGCGCAGCGCCATGCCGTCCAACGCCTCCAGAAGGCCGGGCAGTTCGGCCCCCCGTCCCACCGGCAGGACCTCTCCCGGCTCGTCGTCCAGAAGCAGGAACGCGATGTCGTCGGTACGAGCCACCATGCTCCAGCCGGGGCCGTCCGCGCGCAGCGTGCGCGCCTCCCCGGAGGCGAACGCGGAGCGGACGCGGCCGGGGGGCGGCGGGGTGTGCAGATATTCCCGCACTTGTTTCAGCACCCGCTTCACCGACTCGTTGGGGCTCTCACCCGCGTCGACGAACTCCACGTCGTCCTCGACCTGTTCGCGCCACACCGCCCACTGCAGCGCGATCTCGTCGGCGCCGAGCCGCCGCTGCGCGGGCCCCCAGTGCTCCGTGTCCGGCGGTACGAGCGCGGCGCGGCCGCCGTCCGTCTCCGGGTCCGGCGCGGGGTCGTGAGGCGCGGGGACCCCGGGGGCGGAGACGGCCACGTTCAGCGGCCAGCCGGGCAGCGCCGCGGCCACGGAACGGTCGGAGGGGGAGAGGTCGTAATCCATGCCGCAGTCCCACGCGGCGACCGCGCAGGCGACCAGGGTGACGTCGTCGGTGGCCACGGTCCAGCGGGCGCCTGAGCCGTCCTGGCCGAGAACCAGCCCGTATCCCTCGGCGTACGGCTCGAGGCCGAGTCTCGCGCACGCCTCTGGGTAGTCGTCGCCCAGAACGCTCGGAAACTGGGCGGGAGTCAGAAGTACAGCCGTCAGCACATACAGCGCGTCATCGTCCTCGGCGGCCACGGCGCCTCCCCTTCCGTGAGTTCTGGGGAACCTTAACTCTAGAGTCAGTTCGTTCACAGACCAGGGCTGCTGACGGAGGGGACGCGACGTGGGGCGCTACGACCGGCTCAGGCACATCCTGCAACTCGACCCGGAAGAGGACTTCCTGGAGATCTACCGGCTCTCGGCGACCTACGAGTTCCCCTGGGACTTCGCACGCTCGCTGGAACTGGCTCTCTACCGCACCTACGCGGTGCCCAGCATCGGACGGCTGCTGGCCCGTACGGCGGAGCTGACCGACCGTACGCAGAAGCGCTACGACGACACGGCGCTGCTGCTGGACGCCGTGGTCGAGCACGGTTTCACCTCCGCCGAGGGCCGCACCGCCATCCGCCGCATCAACCAGATGCACAACAGCTACGACATCACGAACGACGACATGCGCTATGTGCTCTGCACGTTCGTCGTGATGCCGAAGCGGTGGCTCGACACGTACGGCTGGCGGCGTCTTTCACGTCACGAGCAGGAGGCCTCGGCCGTCTACTACCGCACGCTCGGACGGCACATGGGGATCACCGGAATCCCCGGCGGCTACGGCGAATTCGAGACGTGTCTCGACGAGTACGAAGCCGCACACTTCGGCTGGGACCCGGACTCCCGGCATGTTTCGGACTCGACGCTGGAGCTCATGGCGTCCTGGTATCCGTCGGTGCTCGCTCCGGCGGTACGCGGCGCGAGCAAGGCGCTGCTGGACGACTCGCTGCTGCGGGCCTTCCGTTACGGACCGCCACGGCCGGGCGTTCGCAAGCTCGTACGGGGTGCCCTGCGGGCGCGGGCGCGTGCCGTACGGCTGATGCCGCCGCGGCGCACGCCGCACTACGCACGGCAGAACCCGGAGATCAAGGGGTATCCGGGCTATCCGGTGGGCTACCGCCTGGAGGACCTGGGCACGTTCCCCGGGCGTGAGGCGCGGGGCGCCGGCGGATGTCCGGTGCCGCACGGCAAGGCGTAGCGGAACGGCGGAGTGGAGTCACCCCGTCCCTGCTGCGTTCACCGTGTCCGTGACGCCAGTGCCAGATAGCGGTCCTCGTCGTCGGCCAGCGACGTCAACTGCCAGCCCGAACCGGCGAGCAGCGTACGGAGGTTGGGCTCGGCGCGGACGTCGTCCGCAGTCAGGGTGCGGCCCTGCCGCGCGGCGAGCACCGCGCGGCCGACGGGATGGAAGAGGGCGAGAGTGCCGCCCGGACGCACGACACGGGCCAGCTCGCGCAGGCCCGAATCCGGCCCGGCCAGATGGGAGATGAGACCGGCGGCGAACACCGCGTCGAGGCAGGCGTCGCGCAGCGGAAGCCGGCGGACGTCGGCGAGCAGCAGCCTCGCACAGGAATCCCGCCCCGCGCGCACGGCTTCGGAGATCATCTCCGGGGTGACGTCCGCACCGAGCACGGTGCCGCTGCGGCCTGCGGCGGCACGGAGCGGCGGCAGGGCCCGCCCCGTACCGCAGCCCGCGTCGAGCACCGAATCGCCCTCATGGAGGCCGAGTTCGCCGACCGCTGACTCGTAGGCGGGGCCGTCGTCCGGGAAGCGTGCGTCCCAGCGGGCCGCGCGGACGGAGAAGAACTCACGTACGCGGGCGGTCTCCTCACTCGACTCGTGCGGCATGGGCCTCATGATGACAGACGGCGGAGCTGGGATGAGGTGCGCCGGTCAGTCCGCGAGGCCCGAGAGCGCCACGACCTTTCCGATGCGTACCCGTACGAGCAACTCGCCCGGCACCGCGTTGCGTGCGCCGAACTCCGCCCCTGCCTCATCGCCCATGTAACGGGCGCCGATGCGGGTGGCCCAGTGCAGCATTTCGTCCATGTCGCGGCTCAACTCGGCGCGGCCGTCCAGGACCACGAAAGAGAACGGCGGCCGTTCGTCGTCCACACAGAGGGAGACGCGGCCGTCGCGGGCGAGATTGCGCCCCTTGACCGTGTCCTCACCTGTGTTGAAGAGCAGATCGTCACCGTCGAGCACGAACCACACGGGGGCGACGTGGGGCCGTCCGTCCGCGCGGACCGTGGAGAGTTTGCCCGTACGTGTGCCCTCGGAGATGAAGCCGCGCCACTCGTCTTCCGTCATCTTCACAGCCATGAGTCCATACTGCGCCATGCGTACACGGTTCGTGGCGCTGAGTGCGGCACGTGAGCGTGTGGTTGCTCGCCGCGTTGTGGTGGGTAAGGGTGGCACGGCAGCAGCTGAGGAGAAGGGGGAACGCCGCGATGGCGCTGAACACAGGGCTCGACTGGCTGCTCGATGACCTGACGGAGCGGATCTCGTCCGTACGGCACGCGATGGTGCTCTCGACCGACGGCCTGGTCACCGCGAACAGTCAGACCCTGGAGAAGGCCGACGCCGAGCATCTCGCCGCAGTGGCGTCCGGTCTGCAGTCCCTGGCGAAGGGGTCGGGGATGCAGTTCGGTTCGGGACGGGTGCGGCAGACGATGATCGAGTTCGAGGAGGGATTGCTCTTCGTGACCTCCGCGGGCGAGGGAAGCTGCCTGTGCGTGCTGACAGGCGACGACACCGACGTCGGCGCCGTCGCCTACGAGATGACTCTGCTGGTGAACCGCGTCGGCGAGCATCTCGGACTGGCGGCGCGCAACGGCACCTAGCGCGGACACGTCCTGGTGCAGGACGGTACGCGGCACGGGTCCCGCCGGACTGGACCGGACCGGCGGATTCGCCGACGCCCGGCCCGTCGGCCGAGTTATCCACAGGGCCGGGCGGGATGCCGCTCCGTGGTCTACCGTCGTCACTGTGAGTAGCCGGATGGCTGCTTTTGAACGGGACCGGGTCTGGACCGCGTCAGAACCGGCTCTGGACCGGATCAGGGCGGGATCACGCCTCAGACGACGACCGTACGACGGGGGAGAGACCATGCGTGACGATGTCGCGATGAGCACGGCGGCGAGGGAACTGGGCCTGGGTCGCGGGGCGATGGAGCTGGCCGTGCAGCTGGGAGAGGTGCGCACCGTGCGCGCGGTGCGCGCGGTGCATGCCGGGGCGGTGCATGCCGCTGGAGCGGCTCACGCCGTCCGCGCGGCGGCTGCCTGGGGGCGGACGCCCCGCAGGGTGGCCCGGGCGGAACTGGCCCGGCTGCGGGCCGCCGAGGACTTCCCGGACGGGCTGCGGGAGCGGCTGCGCGTGGTGGACGGGGGCGGCGGCGCGCGGCTGCTCGGAGTCACCACGGCGCGGTTCGCGCGCCTGGCGCGGGGCGGCTGCTTCAGTCCGGTGCGCTTCTATGTGAACCGCTACGGAACCGTGGTGTGGCTGTATCCGGAGACGGAACTGCGTGCCTTCGCCGAGAGCCGGCCCGAGCTGCTTGCCGGAAGACTGCCGCGCGGACTGCGCATGCTGCTGGCGGAGGGGGTGGACCTGCGAGCCGGGCACTGGCGCGGCCGCCGGGTCGGCACGCTGTGCCGGGAGGCGGACGGGCCATGGGAAGCGGCCGCGGCGCGGGCGGCGCTGCTCAGCGAGGAGGCCCTGGAGGAAGCCGTCCCCGATGCGGGTGAACGGGCCCGACTGAGCGCCCTCAGGCCTGAGTTGGCGCCGTTCCGGGCAAGGTCGGCCGCCGTACGGGAGGTGGTGGAAGCCCTGTGCAAGGCGGCCGGTGAGGACGAGGTCTTCTGGCAACGGCTCATGCTCGCCGCCGACTTGGAGAGCGCACGCGCGTCCGGCGAGTCCGCGGCGACATCGGTGGCCGCCGGTCCCGCGCGTCCGTCCGCTCCGGCCGGCGGCGCAGTCGTGACAGGGGAGCCGTACGGCGGCCGGGGTGCCGCGAAGGCACAGGCCTCATCGCCGGTGCGGCACCCCGCCGGGCGGGGGTCGCCGTGCCCGGGCGCCGGCGCGGGCCGCGCGAGGACGCGTGCCGTCGAGCGGAGGGCCCGGGCACTGACGGGGCTGCACGCAAGGCGGCAGCGCCCCGTCCCGTCGCGCCCCGACGTATTGCGTGCACGGAGGCGAGGGCTCAGCCGCCCAGCTTTCTGAACAGACCCTCCTGCATCACCGAGACGATCAACTGGCCGTCGCGGTCGAAGATCTGGCCGCGTGCCAGTCCGCGGCCGCCGGTCGCGATGGGTGACTCCTGCTGGTACAGGAACCACTCGTCCGCGCGGAACGGCCGGTGGAACCACATCGCGTGATCCAGGGAGGCCATGTCGAAGCCCCGCGGACCCCACAGCGGTTCGACGGGGATACGTACGGCGTCGAGGAGCGTCATGTCGCTGGCGTAGGTGAGGGCGCAGGTGTGCACGAGCGGGTCGTCGCTGAGCGAGCCGCTTGCCCGCATCCACACTCCGCTGCGCGGCTCCGCGTCGCGCAGTGACCCGGAGTCCCAGCGCAGCCGCTCCACATAGCGGATGTCGAAGGCCATGCGGCGTTCCATGCGCTCCAGGGACTCGGGGAGTTCGCCGAGGTGGTCGCGGATCTCGTCGGCCAGTCTCGGAAGGCTCTCCGGGTCCGGCACGTCGGGCATCGGGACCTGGTGGTCGATGCCGGGCTCCGGCTGATGGAAGGAGGCGGTGAGGTTGAAGATGGTCCGGCCCTGCTGCACGGCCACGACGCGCCGGGTGGTGAACGAGCGGCCGTCCCGCACCCGTTCGACCTGGTACACGATGGGCACCCCGGGGACGCCCGGCCGCAGGAAGTACGCGTGCAGGGAGTGCACCGGCCGGTGGCCGTCCGTGGTGCGCCCCGCGGCGACGAGGGCCTGCCCGGCGACCTGGCCGCCGAACACGCGCTGGAGGTTCTCCTGCGGGCTGCGCCCGCGGAAGATGTCGATCTCGATCCGTTCCAGGTCGAGAAGCCCGGCGAGCTGTTCGGCGGGGCTGGTCATGGTGCGTGCTCCTCTTTCGCGTGCCGGTGACCGGCTCTCGCGTGCCGGTGGCCGGGTTTCACATGCCGCGGACCGGGGCTCAGAGCCGGCCCACGTCGGTCACCTCGATCACGGCGCGGCCCTCCTCGTCGGAGGCTGTCAGATCGACCTCGGCGGAGATGCCCCAGTCGTGGTCGCCCACGGGGTCGGCGAAGGTCTGCCGGACGCGCCACAGTGCGTCCTCGGGCACCTCTTCGATCCGCAGCAGTCCCGGGCCGCGGGCGTCGGGACCGGTGCCCAGGTCGTCGTACTCCTCCCAGTAGCCGTCCATGGCCCTCGCCCAGGCGTCCTCGTCCCAGCCGGACTCGGCGTCCAGCTCGCCCAGTTCACCGGTCTTGTCCAGCGCGGCGAGCTCCACCCGGCGGAACATGGCGTTGCGCACCAGTACGCGGAAGGCGCGGGAGTTGGCGGTGACGGGCCTGACGTGGTCGGCGCGCTCCTGCGCCTCCTCGGCGCTCTCTTCCTCGGGGTTGGCAAGCTGCTCCCACTCGTCCAGCAGGCTGGAGTCGACCTGCCGGACCATCTCGCCGAGCCACTCGATGATGTCCTGGAAGTCCTCGGACTTCTTCTCGTCGGGGACGGTGTGCTCCAGGGCCTTGTAGGCACTGGCGAGGTAGCGCAGCACGATGCCCTCGGTGCGGGCCAGTTCGTAGAAGGAGACGAACTCCGCGAAGGTCATGGCCCGTTCGTACATGTCACGGATGACCGACTTCGGGGAGAGAGGGTGGTCGCCGACCCACGGGTGGGACTTGCGGTAGAGGCCGTAGGCGTGGAAGAGCAGTTCGTCGAGCGGCTGAGGATGGCTGACGTCCATCAGCCGTTCCATACGCTCCTCGTACTCGATTCCGTCGGCCTTCATCTGTGCGACGGCCTCGCCCTTGGCCTTGTTGGTCTGGGCCGCCAGGATCTGGCGGGGGTCGTCGAGCGTGGACTCCACGACGGAGACCATGTCCAGGGCGTAGGACGGGGATTCGGGGTCGAGCAGTTCGAAGGCCGCCAGGGCGAAGGTGGACAGCGGCTGGTTGAGCGCGAAGTCGTGCTGCAGGTCGACGGTGAGCCGCACGGTGCGGCCCTGTGCATCGGGCTCGTCCAGCCGCTCGACGACCCCTCCGTCCAGCAGCGAGCGGTAGATGGCGATCGCTCGGCGGATGTGCCGCAGCTGCGAGCGGCGGTCCTCGTGGTTGTCCTCCAGCAGCTTGCGCATCTGGGCGAAGGCGTCGCCGGGACGTGCGATCACCGACAGCAGCATCGCGTGGGTGACGCGGAAGCGGGAGTTGAGCGGCTCGGGGTCGGAGGCGATCAGCTTCTCGAAAGTCTGCTGCCCCCAGTTGACGAAGCCCTCGGGGGCCTTCTTGCGTACGACCTTCCGGCGTTTCTTGGGATCGTCCCCGGCCTTGGCGAGGGCCTTCTCGTTCTCGATGACGTGCTCGGGGGCCTGGGCGACGACGAAGCCCGAGGTGTCGAAGCCGGCCCGCCCCGCGCGGCCGGCGATCTGGTGGAACTCCCGGGCGCGCAGCGTACGGACACGGGTGCCGTCGTACTTGCTGAGCGCGGTGAACAGCACTGTCCGGATGGGGACGTTGACGCCGACACCGAGCGTGTCGGTGCCGCAGATGACTTTCAGCAGACCCGCCTGCGCGAGCCGTTCCACGAGTCTGCGGTACTTGGGCAGCATGCCTGCGTGGTGCACGCCGACGCCGTGCCGCACGTAGCGCGAGAGATTGCGGCCGAAGCGGGTGGTGAAGCGGAAATTGCCGATGATCTTGGCGATCTCGTCCTTCTCCGCGCGGGTGCACATGTTGATGCTCATCAGCGCCTGAGCCCGCTCCACCGCCTGCGCCTGCGTGAAGTGGACGATGTAGACGGGCGATTGACGGGTCTCCAGAAGTTCCGTGACCGTCTCTGTGAGCCCGGTGGTGCGGTATTCGTACGACAGCGGCACGGGCCGGGTGGCGGAGCGTACGACCGCGGTGTCGCGGCCGGTGCGGCGCGCCAGGTCGTCCTCGAAGCGTGTGACGTCGCCGAGCGTCGCCGACATCAGTACGAACTGCGCCTGGGGGAGCTCCAGAAGCGGGATCTGCCAGGCCCAGCCGCGGTCCGGTTCGGCGTAGAAGTGGAATTCGTCCATCACCACCTGGCCGATGTCGGCCTGAGGGCCGTCCCGCAGCGCGATGGAGGCGAGCACCTCGGCCGTGCAGCAGATGACGGGGGCGTCGGCGTTGACGGACGCGTCACCGGTGAGCATGCCGACGTTCTCGGTGCCGAAGATCTTGCACAGGTCGAAGAACTTCTCCGAGACCAGCGCCTTGATCGGAGCGGTGTAGAAGGTGACCTCGTCCCGGGCGAGTGCGGCAAAGTGGGCACCCGCGGCGACCAGGCTCTTTCCGGAGCCGGTGGGCGTGGAGAGAATCACGTTCGCGCCGGAGACCACCTCGATCAGCGCTTCCTCCTGAGCGGGGTAGAGCGAGATGCCCCTCTCCTCCGCCCAGCCGGAGAAGGCCTCGTAGAGGGCGTCGGGGTCCGCGTCGCTCGGCATCTGATCGATAAGGGTGGCTGTCACGCACCCCATACTGCCTTCCTTGCTTCCGCTACCGGGAACCGGTGGCCGCCCCGTGATCATCTGCCGATACGCTGTCTCGCCGACGAGGTGTCAGCGGACCGGGCGATCACAGTGCGCACGGCGGCAGTTGGGACCGGGGCCGCCCGCGGGCGGCCCCGCCGCGAGCAGCCACAGGGGTGGGGACGGACATGATGGGACCGGCGCATTCGCTGTCGGGGGCGGCCGCATGGCTGGGAGTGGGAGCCGCGGCCGCGGCACTGGACCACCCCATGCCCTGGCCGGTGGTGCTGGCGGGTGCCCTGATCAGCTCGGGTGCTGCCCTGGCCCCGGACCTCGACCACAAGTCGGCCACGATCTCCCGCGCGTTCGGGCCCATATCCCGGGGGCTGTGCGGAGTGATCGACAAGCTCTCCGAGGCCGTCTACAACGCGACCCGCGGGAGCGGCGAGCGGCGCCGCTCCGGAGGGCACCGCACCCTCACACACACCTGGCCGTGGGCGCTCTTCCTCGGTGCGGGCTTCTCCGCGGCAGCGGTCTTCGGCGGCCGCTGGGCGGTGCTGGTGATCCTCTTCATCCACATGGTGCTCGCGGTGGAAGGGCTGCTGTGGCGTGCCGCCCGGGTCTCCAGCGACATCCTCGTGTGGCTGCTGGGCGCGACGAGCGCCTGGATCCTCGCCGACGTCCTCGACCAACCGGGCAACGGCGCGGGGTGGCTCTTCACAGGCCAGGGCCAGGAGTATCTGTGGCTCGGGCTGCCGATCGTGCTGGGTGCGCTGGTCCACAACCTCGGCGACGCGATCACCATCTCGGGCTGCCCGGTCCTGTGGCCCCTGCCGATAAACGGGAAGCGCTGGTATCCGCTGGGCACACCGCAGTTCATGCGCTTCCGCGCCGGGGCGTGGGTGGAGAACTGGCTGCTGATGCCCCTGTTCATGGTGCTCGGCGGTGTGGGAGGGCTCTTCGCGCTCGGCGTCATAGGCTGACCCGCGCGGGCAGGCCGGAGAGAGCCCTTCCGCGGGCCGACCCGGCACAGCCCTGCCCCCGGGCCGACCCGGCCGCGGCCGTTCAGCTGTGCCAGGAGCGCCACAGCGCCGCGTACGCGCCGTCCTCCGCCACCAGGGCGTCGTGACTGCCGAGTTCGCTGATCCGGCCGTCCTCCACGACGGCGATCACATCCGCGTCGTGAGCGGTGTGCAGCCGGTGTGCGATGGCGACGACGGTGCGCCCGTCGAGCACCCGCGCCAGTGAACGCTCCAGGTGCCGTGCGGCACGCGGATCCAGCAGCGACGTGGCCTCGTCCAGCACCAGCGTGTGCGGATCCGCCAGCACCAGCCGGGCCAGGGCGATCTGCTGGGCGTGAGCGGGGGCGACGGAGATCCCGCCGGAGCCGACCTCGCTGTCCAGACCGTCAGGCAGGGACCGCGCCCACTCGCCGGCGTCCACCGCGCCCAGCGCGGCCCACAGTTCGGCGTCGCTCGCGCCCGTACGGGCCAGCAGCAGGTTGTCGCGGAGCGATCCGACGAAGACGTGGTGTTCCTGGTTGACGAGTGCGACATGGCGGCGGACCCGCTCCGCGGGCATCCGTGACAACTCGGCCTCGCCCAGGGCGACATGGCCGGTGCCCGGCCCGTAGATGCCCGCCAGCAGCCGCCCCAGCGTGGACTTGCCCGCCCCCGAGGGGCCCACGAGCGCGACCCGGGTGTCCGGGGGCACTCGCATCGTCACGCCGTGCAGTACGTCGGTGCCGGCGCGGTAGCCGAACCGGACGTCCTCCGCGTGCAGTTCGCGGCCCTTGGGCGCGAGACTCGTGTCACCGGAGTCCGGCTCGATCTCCCGCACCCCCACGAGCCGGCCCAACGAGACCTCGGCGACCTGGAGTTCGTCGTACCAGCGCAGGATCAGCCCGACGGGTTCGAAGAGCATCTGCACAAGCAGCGCACCCGTCGTCAGCTGGCCCACGCCGATCCAGCCCCACAGCACGAAGACGCCGCCGAGGATCAGCACCCCAGCCACGAGCAGCAGGTTGGTGACGTTGACCACGGGGAAGAGGACGGTGCGCAGCCAGAGCGTGTAGCGCTCCCACGCCGTCCACTGCGCCACCCGCAGCTCGGACAGCGCGATGCGGCGCGCGCCCAGCCGGTGGGCCTCCACGGTGCGGCCCGCGTCGACCGTCTCGGCCAGCGCACCGGCGACGGCCGCGTATCCGGCGGCCTCCGAACGGTATGCGCCCGGTGCGCGGCGGTAGTACCAGCGGCAGCCGAACAGCAGCACGGGCAGTGCGACCAGAACCGCGAGCGCCAGCGGCGGCGCGGTGGCCGTGAGCGCCCCGAGCAGCATCGCCGTCCATACGACGCCGATGGACAGCTGCGGGACGGCCTCGCGCATCGCGTTGGCCAGGCGGTCGATGTCCGTGGTGATCCGGGAGAGCAGATCGCCCGTGCCGGCCCGCTCCAGCACCCCGGGCGGCAGGGCGACCGACCGCACCAGGAAGTCCTCACGCAGGTCCGCCAGCATCCGCTCACCGAGCATCGCCCCGCGCAGCCGCACTTCCCGCACGAAGAGGCTCTGGACGGCGAGCGCCAGCAGGAACAGGCCGACGACGCGGCCGAGTTGGAGGTCCTTGCTGCCGGAGGTGAGGTCCTCGACGATGCCGCCGAGCAGATACGGCCCGGCCATCGAGGCCAGTACCGCGACGGCGTTGACGGAGACGAGCGTGACGAACGCACGCCGGTGCCGCCGCAGCAGCTCGCGCACATAGCTGCGGACCGTGGCCGGCCCTCCGACCGGCAGTGTGGTGGCGTTCTCCGAGGCGGCCGGGTCGTAGTCGGGCGGTGCGACGCCGAAGGAGGCGCCGCGGGCGGAGGCCGTGGAAGCGGTCATGCGCGGTCGGCTCCTTCTGCCTGTGCGAGCCGCGGACGGCCGTCCGGTACGGGCGTGGCGGCAGGGGCGGGGGCAGCCCCGGCCCCGGAACCGGCCGCCGTCCCCTCGTCGGGGAGTCCGCCGGCTCCGTCCGGATCGCGTGTGACGACGGACCGGTATCCGGCGTGAGTGCGCAGCAGTTCGCGGTGGGTGCCCGCGGCGAGCACCTCCGCTCCTCGCACGAGGACGACGAGGTCCGCCTGGTCGAGCATCAGCGGGCTCGAGGAGAAGACGACGGTCGTGCGGTCCGCGCGCACCCGCCGCAGGGACCGTGCGATGCGTGCCTCGGTGTGGGCGTCCACGGCCGATGTCGGCTCGTCCAGCACCAGCACCTGCGGATCGGTGACCAGCGAACGTGCCAGCGCGAGCCGCTGCCGCTGGCCGCCCGAGAGGGACCGCCCCCGTTCGGTGACGGACGCTTCGAGCGGATCGCCGCCGGCCTCGGGGCTGCCCTGCGTGAGCGCGTCCAGGACGTCCGCGCACTGCGCGGCGTCCAGTGCGCGCTGTGCCGTCACCGCTCCGGAGCCGGGCACGTCGAGCAGCTCCCGCAGCGTGCCCGAGAGCAGCACCGGGTCCTTGTCCTGCACGAGTACGGCCGTGCGCGCCCTCGCGAGCGGCACACCGTCCAGCGGCACGCCCCCGAGGAGAACCGAGGCGGAGCCGTCGTGCTCCGGCGCATGCCCGCCCAGCCGGTCGGCCAGCCTGCCCGAGGCCTCCGGGTCGCCGCACACCACGGCCGTCAACTGTCCGGCGGAGGCGAGCAGTCCGGTGACGGGGTCGCAGAGGTCGCCGCCGAGGGCGTCGCCCGCTTCCGGCTCCGCCGCCGGCTGCGGGGCCGGTGCCCCGCACGCCGGCTCCGGGCCCGTGCCGGGGCCCGCGCCGGTGCTTCCGGAGTCGGCGCCCTTGTGGCCGGCCTCGCCCTCGCCCTCTCCGTCCCCGCTCGCCCTGCGCAGTGACAGCACGCGGGCGGCCCGCTGCGCGGACGGCCGGGAGAAGGAGTAGGCCATGGCGAACTCCTGGAAGAGCCGCAGCGGGAAGAGGAGGAAGGTCACGGCTCCGTAGACCGTGACCAGTTCACCCACGCCGATGCGCCCGTCCAGGGCGAGCCGGGTGCCGTGCCAGACGACGCCCGCCAGGAGCAGACCCGGCAGCGCGATCTGAATTGCCTCGATCAGCGCCCACATCCGTGCCGTGCGCACGGCCGCGCGGCGGACCTCCTGCGAGGCCCGCCGGTACCGCGTCAGGAACAGTTCCTCGCCGCCGATGCCGCGCAGGACGCGCAGCCCGGCGACGGTGTCCGCCGCCAGCTCCGTGGCCCGTCCCGCCTTCTCCCGCTGCAGATCTGCCCGGCGCGTGGCGCGCGGCAGCAGCGGCAGGACCGTCAGGGCGAGCACCAGCACCCCCACGGAGACCATTGCCCCCAGCTGCGGCTCGTAGAAGACGAGACCGGTGCAGACGCCGACGGTGACGAGGAGGGCCGCGCTGAAACGGGAGGCCGCCTCCACGCACCAGCCGATCTTCTCGATGTCGCCGGTCGAGACGGCGACCACCTCGCCCGCCGCGACCCGCTGGGTGAGTGTCGACCCCAGCGCGGCCGTCCTGCGGGCCAGCAGCTGCTGAACACGCGCCGCGACCGTGATCCAGTTGGTGACCGCCGTGCGGTGCAGCATCGTGTCGCCGACGGTCACCGTGACGGTGATGACGGCGAGCACCGCCCCCGCTTCCGCCAGGCCGCCTCCCGAACCGGACACCACCGCCTGCAGGGCCAGCCCGACGACGGCCGGAACGAAGGCCACCGAGGCCATGTGCAGCGTGCCCCAGCCGAGCGCCTTCGCCTGCCCCCGCAGCTGCCTGCGGCCCAGCCACAGCAGAAAGCGCGCACCCGACCGCACATCGGGGACGCCTGGGTCGGGAAACGGTAGATCGCGAATCTGCATGACGTCCCAGTGCGGTTCGGTACGAGTGGTGACCCGGTGTACACGGCGGTCCGGTGAGGGTGCGGCGGCCGTCCGGCAAGACTCGCCGTGCCGACGTTGTCACGCAACGGGTTTTCAGGCCGGTGACCCCTGCCCGGCTCAACTCCTGCAGCCCGTCCCGGTCAGCGGGCGGCAGGCCCCTGACCGGCCGTTCGCCTGGTCCACGGGCCGCCGTTCGCCCGGTCGGCCCTGCCCTCCGTCTCAGCAGTGGGAGCATGGGGCCATGCGCGGGACTCGGGCTTCTCAGGGGCACAACAGGCGGGCGGTGCAGGGCCGTACGGCGGCCGCACGGGCGGCGCGGACGGCCGCGGCAGGGGCGCTCGCGGCCGCCCTCGCCGTGACGGTGGCCGCCTGCGGCAGCGACGGCAGCGACGGCGACAGCCCCGGCGGCGGCCGTGACACCGCTGCCGCCGGGGACCCGGGTGCCAAGAAGCCCGGCACGGACGGAGCGCAGAAGACCGACCCCACGCGCATCCCGGGTGTGGGCGACGCGCTGCACAAGGAGATCCCAGGTAAGTCCCGCCAGGTCGTGGCCGTCTACGGCAGGGGAGAGGACTCGGCCGTCGCGACCGTACGGCTGTTCACCAAGAAGGGTGATGAGTGGACCCAGAAGCGCAGCTGGCCGGCGCACAACGGACGCAAGGGCTGGACGCGCGACCACCGCGAGGACGACAAGCGAAGTCCCGTGGGCGTCTTCACCCTCACCGACGCCGGCGGCGTACGTCCCGCGCCTGACGCGAAGCTGCCTTACACCGCGAGCGCCGACTTCACCCCGCCCTCGTACTGGCCGAAGAAGACGCGGCACGACTTCGACCACGTCATCGCCATCGACTACAACCGCGTCGAGGGCACCTCGCCTCTCGACCCGGCACGCCCCGAAGGGCAGTCGAAGGGCGGGAGCATCTGGCTGCACCTGGACCACGGGAGCGGCACGTCGGGCTGCGTGAGCATCTCACGCGCGGGCATGCAGTACCTGCTGCGGACGCTGGACCCGGACGAGTACCCGGCCGTGGTCATGGGGGACAGGGCGGCCCTGGCCCGGTAGAGCACGCCGGGTCGTCGCCGGTGCGTGCGGCGCCGGCCCGCCTCCTCAACTGTCGCTCCCCAAGCGGCATTCGGCCGGTCCGCCGGACGTGCCGTCGGACGCCGCGCGGCGAACCCCGCCTGGAAGCAAGAGTTTTCAGAAAACCGTTGGAAACAATTGCTCCACATATTGACGTGCACACGAGAGCGGCGTCAGGCTCCTTCCCAACCCCCCACGGCGGCCTGGCGCGTGGCTGCCTTCTTCGGCACGTCTGTGTCCGACGACGAAGGAGTCGCACACGATGAAGAAGCATCTGATCTGCGCTAGCACGGCCGCGGTCCTGGCAGCGGGCGGTGTCACCGCCGTCACGGCATGGCCGTCCCATGCGACACCGCCTGGTGAAAAGACGGTCACGGCAACGCTGTTCGAGAGGCCCTTCGCCGAAGTCGGCAAGGAGTGCACGGACACGCTCGGCCCCGCCGGATACGGATACGTCGAGGTGTCTCCGGCCAGTGAGCACATCAAGGGCGAGCAGTGGTGGACCTCGTACCAGCCCGTCAGCTACAAGATCGCCGGACGGCTCGGTGACGCCGACGCCTTCAAGAGCATGGTCGCCGCCTGTCACGAAGCGGGAGTGAAGGTGATCGCGGACGCGGTCGTCAACCACATGTCAGCCGGGTCCGGTACGGGCACGGGCGGCACCCAGTACAGCAAGTACGACTACCCCGGCACCTACGGCGACTCCGACTTCCACGCCTGCCGCAAGGACATCTCCGACTACAAGAACCGGGAGGACGTGCAGACTTGCGAACTCGTGAGCCTGTCCGACCTCGACACGGGCAGCGACAAGGTGCGCTCCACCATCGCCGGGTACCTCGACGGTCTCCGGGAGGCGGGCGTCGACGGGTTCCGCATCGACGGCGCGAAGCACATGTCCGCCGACGACCTGAAGGCCGTCAAGGGCAAGATGGCCGACCCGGGCTTCTGGGTCTCAGAGGTCATCCACGGTGACGGTGAGGCAGTCCAGCCGGAGGAGTACACGGGCCTCGGGGACGTCGACGAGTTCCGGTTCGGGAAGCATCTCAAGAGCGCCTTCCAGGGCGGCGACGCGGGCGCCCTGAAGAACATCGCCGACGGCAAGCTGGCGAGCGGTCAGACCCGTACGTTCGTCGACAACTGGGACACGGAGCGCAACGGTTCGACGCTCACCTACAAGGACGGCGACCTGCACAAGCTCGCCAACGCCTTCATGCTGGCCCACCCCTACGGTTCGCCGAACGTCTTCTCCGGCTACGAGTGGTCCGACAAGGACGCCGGGCCGCCCAGCGGCGGCGACGGCTGGACCGGCATGCACGCGAAGCAGGAGATCACCGGCATGGTCGGCTTCCGCAACGCCGTCGGGGACGCCGAGCTGACCGACTGGTGGTCGGAGGGCGGCGCGCTGTCCTTCGGGCGCGCGGGCAAGGGCTTCGTCGCTCTCAACGCGGGTGACGGCGAACTGAAGCGCACCTTCTCGACGTCGCTGCCGGCCGGCACGTACTGCAACGTCGCGAAGGCCGCACCGGACAAGTGCGACGGCAACACGGTCACCGTCGGCGACGACGGCAAGGCCGAGGCCACCGTCCCGGCGAAGGGCGTGGTGGCGCTGCACGCCGGCGCCAAGTCGTAGGCCACGCACCGCTTGACCGCCACAGCACGGAGCGCTGTGGCGGTCAGTCGGGCCGTGTCGCCCGCTCCAGGTCCAGCAGCACCGAGCGGTAGCCCCGGCCGCCCGTAGCGTGGTCCATGCCGACCTCGCACATCCGGTTCGCCGACAGGTACGCGTCGAAGTCCCGCGAGGTCACCTCGGCCGCCTCGCGTGCCGCCGCGGAAGCGGTCAACTCCTTGTGCAGCATGCCCCGGTCGCCGGCGAAGCCGCAGCAGCGCGCGTCCACCGGGACGACGACCTCCTCGGCGCACGCCTCGGCCACGGCACGCAACTGCTCGGTCGTGCCCAGGTGTTGCATGGAACAGGTCGGGTGGACCACCGCCGAGCCCGTGCGCCGCTCGATTTCCAGCCGCGGCAGCAGTTCCCCGGCCGCCCACGCGACCGAGTCGACGACCCTCAGCCGCTCGTGCAGCTTCCGGTTGGCGGGGCTGAGATACGGCACCACTTCCTCGCCGATGCCCAGCGTGCAGGAGGACGCGTCCACCACGAGCGGCAGCTCGCCCCCGTCCGTCCAGCGCCAGGCCGCCTCCACGATCCGGTTGGCCATCAGGGCGTTGCCCGCCTCGTACCCCTTGGAGTGCCAGATCGTCGCGCAGCAGGTGCCCACGACGTCGTCGGGAATCCACACCGGGCGCCCCGCCCGCGCCGAGACGATCACCATCGACTGCGGCAGCGACGGGCCCTCGTAGCCGTCCGGTTCGCCGAAGATGCGGTTCACGCACGCCGGGTAGTAGACGGCGGCAGCGCCGAGGCGGTCCGTGGCGGGCAGCCGCTTCGCCGCGGCAGCGGGGATCTGCGGCAGCCACTCGGGTACGAGATCGGGACGTACGGCCTTGCGTGCCGCGCCCGTCAGGGACTCCAGCAACTTCTCGCCCCGCCGCGGCATCACCTTGCGGCGCAGCCCGTCCGCGGCGGCGACCGCCAGCCGTGCCGACCTCTCCACGAGATGGAAGCGCCGGGCGGCACGCTCGGCGTTGCGCTCCTCGAGCGGCGAATGCCGGCGGTGGCGGAAGTCCTTCATCATCGCGCCCGTGTCGATGCCGACGGGGCACGCCAGCGCGCACGTCGAGTCCCCGGCGCAGGTGTCGACCGCGTCGTAGCCGTAGCTCTCCAGCAGGCTCTCGTTCACGGCGGACCCGGGGGGCTGGCGCAGCATCTCCCGGCGCAGCACGATGCGCTGGCGCGGTGTGGTCGTCAAGTCGCCGCTGGGGCAGGTGGGTTCGCAGAAGCCGCACTCGATGCACGGATCGGCCACGGCCTCGACCTTGGGAATGGACTTCAGCCCGCGCAGATGGGCCTTCGGATCGCGGTCCAGCAGCACGCGGGGCGCCAGCACGCCGTCCGGGTCGACGGTCTGCTTGATGCGCCACATCAGTTCGGTGGCCCGCTCGCCCCACTCCAGCTGTAGGAACGGCGCGATGTTGCGTCCCGTGGCGTGCTCGGCCTTCAGTGAGCCGTCGAACCGCTCGACCGTCAGCCGGCAGAAGTCGTCCATGAAGGCCGCGTAGCGCGCCACGTCCCCTTCCTCGGCGGCGTCGAACGCGAGCAGGAAGTGCAGATTGCCGTGTGCGGCGTGTCCGGCGACGGCCGCGTCGAAGCCGTGGCGTTCCTGCAGGGCGAGGAGCGCTTCGCATGCCTCGGCGAGACGGGACGGCGGCACCGCGAAGTCCTCGGTGATCAGGGTCGTACCGGACGGACGGGAACCGCCGACCGCCGACACGAACGCCTTGCGCGCCTTCCAGTAGAAGCCGATCGTCTTCGCGTCACGCGTGAAGGCGTTGGTCACCGACGGTACGGGCGCCACGAGTTCGAGCTCTGCCATCAGCGCCTCGGCCGCCTCCTCCCGCTCCCGCTGCGCCGTCTCGTCCGGTGCCCGGAACTCCACCAGCAGCGCCGCGGTCCCCTTCGGCAGCTCCGCCCAGTCGGCCGGTACGCCCGCCACGCTCACCGAGGCGCGGAGGGTGTTGCCGTCCATCAGCTCGACCGCCATCGCGCCCGCCTCGTTGAAGCGGGGCACCGCCGACGCGGCCGCGGAGAGCGAGGGGAAGAACAGCAGCCCCGTCGAAGTGTGCCGGTGCAGGGGAAGCGTTTCGAAGACGACCTCGGAGATGAAGCCGAGGGTCCCCTCGGACCCGACGGCGAGCCCGCGCAGGATGCTCACCGGGGTCGACCCGTCGAGGAAGGCGTCCAGACGGTAGCCGTTGGTGTTCTTCAGCTCGTACTTGGCGCGGATGCGGGCGGTGAGTTCCGCGTCGGCCTCGATCTCCGCCTTGAGCGCCATCAGCCCTTCGCACAGGGCCGGTTCGGCACGCGCCAGATGCTCCTCGGCCTCCGGATCGGCGGTGTCGACGACCGTGCCCGACGGCAGGACGAGCGTGAGAGAGGCGAGCGTGCGGTAGGAGTTGCGGGTCGTGCCCGCGGTCATCCCGGAGGCGTTGTTGGCGACCACGCCTCCGACGGTGCAGGCGATCGCGCTCGCCGGGTCCGGGCCGATCAGACGCCCGTACGGGGCGAGCGCGGCGTTCGTCCGCACCACCGTCGTGCCGGGCCGGATGCGGGCACGGAGGCCGTCCTCGCCGAGCACCTCGACCCCGGCCCAGTGCCGGCGTACGTCGACGAGAATGTCCTCGCCCTGCGCCTGGCCGTTCAGCGAAGTGCCCGCGGCGCGGAAGACGACCTGACGGCCGTGGTCGCGGGCGTAGGAGAGCACCTTCGAGACGTCACCGGAGTCCTCGGCGACCACGACGACCTGCGGTACGAAGCGGTACGGACTGGCGTCCGAGGCGTAGCGCACCAGGTCCGAGACCTTCCACAGCACCTTCTCCTCGCCCAGCAGCCGCACCAGGTCGCCGCGGAGCGGCTGCGGCGTACCGCCGGCCAGGCCCTCGGGGACCCGGTCGTGTGCGGGCACGTGACCGGCGCCCGGCTGGGGCCGCAGCGCGCCGTGTCCTGGGTCGAGCAGCGGCATGGTCTCTCCTGGGGACGCGGCGTACGGACGGATGTGCGGCCCATGCTAGGGGCAGCTCACGGGCGGGGTTCCGGCCGGATTCCGCGTTCGGAGGCTCCCCGTGCTGCGCGTAGTCTCGAATGACCGTTTGGCGAGCGGCGTCCGGTGTCCGGAGGCCAGGCGTCCGGGCCCCGGAAGCCCGTGGGGCTCCGGATCCCGGCACCGGCGCCGTACGCCGGTGCCGTACCCCGGCCCCGCACGCCCGCGCCGTACCGGCGCATGAACTCCGAGCCCGAGGAGCCCGTTGCACCCCGAGACCACCGAGTGGACCGCGCAGCCGAAGGACGACGACGCCGGGCACGAGCCCCGGCAGGTGAGGCGCATCCTGCGCATCTTCCGCCCCTACAGGGGACGCCTCGCCGTCGTCGGACTGCTCGTCGGTGCTTCCTCGCTGGTCTCCGTCGCCTCGCCCTTCCTGCTGCGCGAGATCCTCGACGTCGCCATTCCCGGCCGGCGCACCGGCCTGCTGACCGTCCTCGCGCTCGGGCTGATCGGCATCGCTGTGATGAGCAGCGTCTTCAACGTGCTGCAGACGTATCTGTCCACCACCGTCGGGCAGCGCGTCATGCACGACCTGCGCACCGACGTCTACGCCAAGCTCCAGCGGATGCCGCTGGCCTTCTTCACCCGGACCCGCACCGGCGAGGTCCAGTCCCGCATCGCCAACGACATCGGCGGAATGCAGGCCACCGTCACCTCCACCGCCACGTCGCTCGTCTCCAACCTCACCGGCGTCGTCGCCACCGTCGCCGCCATGCTCGCCCTGGACTGGCGGCTGACGACCGCCTCGCTGCTGCTCCTTCCGTTCTTCGTGTGGATCAGCCGCCGCGTGGGGCGGGAGCGCAAGCGCATCACCGCCCAGCGGCAGGCGCAGATGGCCGCCATGTCCGCCCTCGTCACCGAGTCGCTCTCCGTCAGCGGCATCCTGCTCGGCCGGACCATGGGCCGCGCCGAGGACCTCACCCGCAACTTCGCAGGCGAGTCCGAACGGCTCGTGGGCCTGGAGGTCCGCTCCCACATGGCCGGCCGCTGGCGGATGTCGGTCATCGGCATCGTCATGGGCGCCATCCCCGCGCTGCTGTACTGGACCGCCGGGATGCTCGTCCACTTCGGCGGGCCGGGCCTCTCCATCGGCACGCTCGTCGCTTTCGTCACCCTCCAGCAGGGGCTGCTGCGGCCCACGGTCTCCCTGCTGTCGACCGGCGTCGAGATGCAGACCTCGCTCGCCCTGTTCCAGCGCATCTTCGAGTACCTCGACCTGCCCGTCGACATCCAGGAACCCGCCGCGCCCGTCAGACTGGAGCACGTGCGTGGCGAAGTCCGCTTCGAGCAGGCCTGCTTCGCCTACGGCGGGGAGGGCGCCCCCGCGACTCTGGACGGCATCGACCTCGCCGTCCCCGAGGGCACCACCCTCGCCGTCGTCGGCGCCACCGGCTCGGGCAAGAGCACGCTCGGCCATCTCGTGCCGCGCCTGTACGACGTCACCGCGGGGCGCGTCACCCTCGACGGCGTCGACGTCCGCGACCTCGACTTCGACACCCTCTCGCGGGCCGTCGGGGTCGTCTCGCAGGAGACGTACCTCTTCCACGCCTCCGTCGCCGACAACCTGCGTTTCGCCAAGCCCGGCGCGACCCGCGAGGAGCTGATCGCCGCCGCAGCGGCGGCCCAGATCCACGACCACATCGCCGCGCTGCCCGACGGGTACGACACCCTCGTCGGGGAGCGCGGCCACCGCTTCTCCGGCGGCGAGAAGCAGCGCCTCGCCCTGGCCCGTACGATCCTGCGCGACCCGCCCGTCCTCATCCTGGACGAGGCGACGAGCGCTCTGGACACGCGCACCGAACGCGCGGTCCAGCAGGCCGTCGACGCCCTCTCCGCGGGCCGCACGACGATCACCATCGCCCACCGTCTCTCCACGGTCAGGGACGCCGGCCAGATCGTCGTGCTGGACGGGGGACGCATCGCCGAGCGCGGCACCCACGCCGAACTCCTCGCCGCGGACGGGCGGTACGCGGCGCTCGTGCGGCGGGACGCCCGCGTCACCGCCGCGCCGGGGCCGCCGGGCGGCGAGCGGGGGAGCGGCCCGTCCGTTCCGGCGGACGTGAGCGCGCCCGGTGCCGCGCCCGGTACCGCACCAGGTTCCACGCAGACCCCCGCACAGGACGGATCGCCGGCCGACGCACCCGTGCACTGAGCACCCACCCCAGGCGCATCCCTGTACGCACAGGGGCCTGGTACGCACCGGAGGGCCCGCCTGCGTCATCCCACCCCAGGCGCTCCGACCTCGCCGGTGCGCTTGAGCTTCTGCCAGCGCATGCGGCCACCGGTCGCGGCAGTGATGCACGAGTGGATCAGTACGAGGTACATCAGTTGCCGGTACACGATCTGCTGCAGCGGCAGCATCAGCAGGTAGCGGTACTTCTCTCCGTCCAGCCGGAAGGCGTAGGCGGTGGTCATCAGCTGGACGGCCAGGACGAGCCCCCAGGCGACGAGCGACTTCAACGGGTCGATGAAGACCGCCCCGTAGAGGGTGAAGAGGTCGATCAGCGGCGCGAGGAGCGGCGTGACGATCTGGAAGAGGACGACCAACGGCATCCCGACCCGGCCGAATCGCCCCGAGGGTCCCCGGTCCAGGACGGACCGGCGGTGTTTCCAGAGCGCCTGCATCGTGCCGTAGCTCCAGCGGTAGCGCTGCCGCCACAACTGCCGCATGGAGCCCGGCGCCTCGGTCCATGCAAGGGCGTGCCCGGCGTAGACGACCCGCCAGCCGCTGCGTTGCAAGGCAATGGTGACGTCCGTGTCCTCGGCGAGGGTCCCCTCACTCATGCCGCCCGTGTGCGCGAGCGCCTCGCGGCGGAAGGCGCCGACGGCGCCCGGGATGGTCGGCATGCAGCGCAGCAGGTCGTACATGCGGCGGTCGAGGTTGAAGCCCGTCACGTATTCGATGTGCTGCCAGGCCCCGATGAGGGTCCTGCGGTTGCCGACCTTGGCGTTGCCCGCGACCGCGCCGACGGAAGGATCACCGAAGGGCTGCACCAGTTCGTGGACCGTGTCCGGCTCGAAGACGGTGTCTCCGTCCATCATCACGACGATGCCCCAACGGGCCTGGGCGATCCCTCTGTTGAGAGCGGCGGCCTTGCCCGCGTTCTCCTGCCGCAGGACTCTGACGTTGCGCAGGCCGAGCGCCTCGACGATCTCCGGTGTGCCGTCCGTCGAACCGTCGTCGACGACGATGATCTCGACCGGATGTGTGCTCCGGGCGAGCGAGGTGACCGTGCCGACGATGCATTCCTTCTCGTTGTACGCCGGGACGATGACGCTCACAGGCTCCACCACCGCCGGGCCCCAGAGGAAGCCGCGGCTGTTGCGCTGCCGGTGGTGACGGCGGGCGAGGACGAGCATGAGCGCGGAGCGGGCCAGCACGGCGACGCCCACGACGGTGAGCCCGACGACGAGGGCCGGCATGGTGAACTCGGCGACGGCGGTAGCCGTGACGAGCGCCCTGCCCTGCCACAGCGAGGTTCCGGAAACCGGCTTGAGTGCGCTGGGCCGGCGCATCGCCTCGCTGACCGTGGTGAAGGTGTACCCGCGCGCCTTCATCTTCTCGATGTACGCGGGCAGTGCCGCCAGTGTCTGAGAACGGTCGCCGCCGGAGTCGTGGAAGAGGACGGACGTGCCCTTGGCGCCCTTGGGCGTGGCGTTCTCGACGATCCTCTCCACGCCGGGGTTCTGCCAGTCCTCGCTGTCGGTGTCCACGAAGGCGCTGGTGTAGCCGATGGCGCCGAGCCGCTTGTACACGGGCCAGCTGTAGTTGTCGACCGCGTCGGACGTGGAGGAGTAAGGGGCCCGGAAGAGCGAGGTGTTGACTCCCGCGGCGCCGGCAAGGGCGAGCTGTGTCTGGGCCATCTCCCGTTCGACGCGCTCCGCGCTCTGGTACGAGAGGTCGACATGGGTGAAGGTGTGGACGCCGATCTCGTTGCCGCCCTCGACGATGTCACGGACGGCGCCCGGATGGCGGGCGGTCATCGATCCCACGACGAAGAAGGTGCCCGGTACGTCGTACTTCTCCAGTATGGAGAGGATCTTCGGGGTCCACCGCGGATCGGGCCCGTCGTCGAAGGTGAGCGCGACGGTCTTGCGCGGAACGGCCCGGCTGCGCGCCTTGCCGTTGGGAAACGACAGCATGGACCCGCCGTTGAGCACCCGCTCGGGGACACGGTCGGAGGAGGCGTTCTCGCGCACCCGTTCGTCGTCTCCGAGTTCGGCGTGCAGATAGCCGTTGAACAGCATCACGCCGGCCAGCCCGAGCAGAGCGATGAGAGCAAGGACCACGCGTGGTCCGAAGACGGCGGGCCGGCGGGCGGCGGACAGCTGGCCGGGCTTGGCGTGCCTGGCACGGGTGGCGGTGGAGGTCATCTGCTCGAGGAGCCCTCAGCGGAAGAAGGGGCGGATTGTGCGGCTTTGCGCTTCTCGCGGTTCTCCCTGACCGTCTTTCTGAACTCCTTCCATGTACACGGCTTTTCGGGATGGTTCCTGCAGAACCTGGCGCACCTCTTCCGGCACGGCCTCTGCGAGGGCTGTGCGGAGGGTGAACTGGCCGGGCGCACTTTGGTGCTGCCCGAATCCTGCGTGTTGCCGACGCTGTCGAAGGGGGCCAGCTCCGAAGGGGCGAGCGACGGACCTCCCATGAAGGCCACTCCGAGCATGCCCCCGTACGCGAGGACCCCGGCTCCGAAGATGATCGCGGCTCGGCGCAGCAGGAGGGCCCGCCGGCCGGTGGAGTCCACGAAGACGATCCCGTCCGGGTCCTCGGCCTGATCCGTACTCCCGTGCCGGCTGCGGTCGTTGGCATGCGTGTCAGTGGGCGAGAGGCTCATGCGCGCACACCTTGGAGACCGTTCTTGTGAATTCTCTGTGAGCCCGTCAGACACCCCGGGGAAGTGCAATGGTTCTGCTGAACGGAGCGCTCTCGCCGGCCGCCTTGCTGCGGGAGCACTTCCGAAGGACGCGGCAGAGGAGACCGACGTGCGGCACTGGATGGTCCGGCTCGCGGTCGTACTCGCGATCGTCTGCGCGGGATGCTCGGCGGCGGGTCCGCCACCCGCCGGTGACGGCGCCGGCGGAAGCGGTTCCGCCGCCCCGTTCGCTCCTTACGTGAACGCCACCACGGCCGCCCGCACCGACACCGCGGGCAGCCCGTCTGCGTACTACGTGGCCTTCGCCGTCGCCTCGGGGCGGAACGAGTGCAGCCCCATGTGGGACGACGGGACCGCGATCGACGACGCGGCCGTGAAGAGGCGGGTCCGTGCGCTGCGGGAGACCGGGGAGGAGATCCGCGTGTCCTTCGGCGGCGCCACCGGCACCGAACTCGCGGTGGCCTGCGACAGTACCGCCGAACTCGCCGCTGCCTACGACCAGGTGCTCACGCAGGTCGGCGCGACGACGGCGGACCTGGACATCGAGGGGGACACGCTGGAGGACTCCGCTGCCGGGACGCGCCGGGCGAAGGCGGTCAGGTTGCTGCAGAGCCGGCGCGACGGACCGGCCGTTTCGTTCACCCTTCCCGTGATGCCCACGGGACTGACGCAGGAGGGCGAGGAGCTGCTCCGACGCGCGGCCCGTCTGGACGTGGAGATCTCTGCCGTGAATGTCATGGCGATGAGTTACAGCCCTTCCCACACCGGTGACATGGGCGACTATGCGATCGCGGCGGCCCGGGCCACGCATGACCAGCTCACGGAGCTGCTCGGGCTGTCCGACGCCGGCGCCTGGCGGGCGCTGCGTATGACGGTGATGATCGGCGTCAACGACATCGAGACCGAGACCTTCACGCTGGACGACGCGGCACAGCTGGCCGCGTTCGCCGCCGAACGGGACCTCGACGGGCTGTCCATGTGGTCCTCGGCACGCGACCGGGAGTGCGCGGGCGGCGCGAAGCGCGAGGTGGACGAGACCTGCAGCGGTGTCGTCCAGGCAAGGGGCGCCTTCGCTGCCGCGCTGTCGGGATGAGAGCGCGCCGGCGGGTTTCGTGAGCGTTCATTCACACGCGTGTGCGCACGTGAGATCTGGGGAGACGACGGGCCATGACGCAGCCCACCGATGCCCCGGGGCCTACGCAGTCCGCCCCTGAGACGCCGCAGATGCGCCCCGGCCGGCAGCTGCTGGCCGCCTCCGTAGGCAACGCCGTCGAGTGGTACGACTGGCTTGCCTACACATTCCTCGCCACCTTCATCGCCGCCGAGATCTTCCCCAAGAGCGCCGACAACTCCCTCGTCCCCCTGCTGTCGACGTTCGCCGTCTTCGCCGTCGGGTTCTTCATGCGTCCCATCGGCGGGCTGCTGCTCGGGGCGATCGCCGACCGCAGTGGACGCCGTGCCGCACTGACGGTCACGATTCTGCTGATGGGCGGCAGCAGCCTTCTGCTGGCGCTGACCCCCACCTACGCCGCCGCCGGGCTGCTCGGTCCCGTCGTGCTCGTCATCGCGAGGCTGCTTCAAGGGCTCTCCGTGGGCGGCGAGTTCGCCGCTGCCACCACCTTCCTCGTGGAGTCGGCCCCTCGGGGGCGGCGCGGGCTCTTCTCCAGCTTCCAGTACGTCTCCACCACCGTCGGGCAGCTCATCGCCTCCGGTGTCACCGCACTGCTTGTCGCCGGCATCGACGACGAAGCGATGCACCAATGGGGCTGGCGGGCCGCGTTCGTGCTCGGAGCGTTGCTCAGCCTCGTGGGCTTCTGGATCAGGCGCAGCTCGGAGGAGACCCGCAGCGCCGAACAGCAGGCCGCACCGCGCCCCGGCCTCTTCGAGGCGCTGCGCACGCACCCTCGTGAATCGCTGCTCATCTGCGGCATCACCACGGGTGCGACGATCGCCTACTACACCTGGACCTCGTACCTTCCGACGTACGCCCAGGTCAACGTCGGCTTCGACAAGGGCGATTCGCTGCTGATCGGCACCGTCTCGCTCGCGTTCTTCGCCCTGCTGCAGCCGCTCGGCGGCCTCCTGTCCGACCGCGTGGGGCGCAAGCCGCTGCTGCTCGTCTTCTCCATCGGCTTCGCCGTGCTGTGCGTGCCCCTGCTGAACTCCATAACGCAGTCGTTCACTTCGCTCCTGCTCGTGCAGTGCGCGGGCATGATCCTGCTCACCGGCTACACCTCGGTCGCCGCCGCGGTGAACGCCGAGGTCTTCCCCGCCCGCGTACGCGCGTCCGGCATCGGCTTCCCGTACTCCGCGACGGTGGCGCTGTTCGGCGGCACCGCCCCGTACATGGGCACGCTCTTCAAGGACCTCGGCCGGCCTGACGCCTTTCCCTGGTACGTGGCCGTGCTGTGCCTGATCTCCGCACTCGTGTACCTGAAGCTGCCGGAGGGCGCGAACAAGCCCCTGGAGCGGTAGCCGCACCGGACACCGCGGCTCCGGCCGCCGGCCGCGGAGTCCGCCGGTCCGCCACCGGGAGGACTCGAATTTGTGAATGTTTCTGCTGAACCATTGCCAATGCGGACAACTCGGCGCACTCTCGGCATCAGTCGTCATGAGTCAGAGGTGACTCAGAGGCTCCCGTTCGCTCCTGTGGGGGGTGGCGAGCGGGCCTGCCCCGTCTGTTCCCGCAAGGGAGCAGGCGGGGCCCCTTATCTTGCGTCCCGGATGTGACGGGCGCACCCTCGGTATCAGCCCTCAGGGCCAGAGCCCCCGCATCGCCCGTCACACCCCCAGTTTGTCCGGCGGAGCGGGGGCACTGCCGTGCCCTGGCTAGCCGCGGTAGAGGAAGTACTGCCTCCGGGTGCGGTCGAAGGCGCGGACCTCGTCCTCCCAGGCCGCGGTGATCTCGTCGGTGTCCTTGCCGGCGTCGAGCATCTTCCGCAGCCGCGTCGAACCGGAGAGCTTGTCGATCCAGTACGGGCGGGGGTCGTCGTCCTTGCGCCAGGCGAAGCCGTCGTAGCGCGCCGCCTCGGCCAGCATCGCCACCGCCGTCGGAATGGGACGGTAGCGGCGCGGGTCGGTGACGTGCATCTGGACGCCCGCGCAGGTCTTGCCCTCGTGCTTGCTGAATGTGGGCACGAAGTAGCCCTCACGGAAGCGGACGCCGGGCAGCTTGCGGGCGTTGAGCCTGTCGCTGTACCGGTAGTCGAGGTAGGGGGCGCCGATGAACTCGAAGGGCCGCGTGGTGCCCCGTCCCTCGGAGAGGTTCGTGCCTTCGAAGTAGCCCGTGCCCGAGTAGACGGTGGCGGTGTCGGGGAACGGCATGTTCGGCGACGGCGGCACCCACGGAAGCCCCGTCTCCTGCGCCGGTGCCGAGGGATCCCAGCCACGGACGCGTACGACCTCGAGATCGGCCTTGCCGCCCTTGCCCTCGCCGGGCAGGAGCTCGCCGTTGAAGTAGCCGGCAAGCTCACCGACCGTCATGCCGTGCTGCTGGATGATCGGCTTCAGACCCACACCGGACGTGAATTCCTCCGTCATCATCGGCCCGTCCGCCCGCCGGCCGACGGGATTCGGACGGTCCAGGACGACGAAGGCGGCTCCGGTGTCACGGGCGGCGACCATCGCCTGGTACATCGTCCAGATGTAGGTGTAGAAGCGCACACCCACGTCCTGGATGTCGAAGACGATGGTGTCCGCACCCGCCTTGCGGAAGAGCTTCGCCATCTTCGCGGCGTCCGCGCCGTACGCGTCGTAGACCGTCAGGCCTGTGCGCGGGTCCTCGAACTCCGGCTCGGACTCGCCCGCCTGCGCGCTGCCGCGGAAGCCGTGCTCGGGGCCGAAGACCCCGACGATGTTCAGCTCCTTCCGCGCGGCCATGGAATCCACGACATGACTGGTGTCCCGCAGCACGCCCGTCGGATTGCTGACCACTCCGACCTTGCGGCCGCGCAGCATCCTCCAGCCGGACGCCGCAGCGGCCTCGGCGCCCGTCGTGACGCGCCCGTGCGCGGGCCCGCCGGGAGGAGTGGCCGCGGACGCGCTGCCGGCGGTGAGCAGCGGGGCGCCGAGGGCGGCAGCCGAGCCGCCGAGGATCGAGCGGCGGGAGGGGGCGCTGGACATCGGCGGGCGTCCTTCCGGGAAGGGGCGGTCGGGGCAGCGAGTGGCGGTCGGGACACAGCTGGTGACGCAAGTTATCCCACGGTCATGGTGGCTGCCAGGGTGCGCGCACGCCGCCAGTGGTACGCACAATGGCAGCCGGACGGTGGGAGGATGACCCGTATGCCGAATCCGACGAACGCAGGCGTCACGATCGTCCGGGGCGACATCACCGACCAGGATGTGGACGCGGTGGTCAACGCCGCCAACTCCTCGCTGCTGGGTGGCGGGGGAGTCGACGGCGCCATCCACCGCAAGGGCGGAGGCGACATCCTCGCGGAGTGCCGTGAGCTGCGCTCCTCCCGCTATCCGGACGGCCTGCCGACCGGGCAGGCCGTCGCCACGACGGCGGGGCGGCTGCCGGCGCGACGGGTGATCCACACGGTCGGACCCGTCTGGACGAAGAGCGAGGACCGCTCGGAGCAACTGGCGTCCTGCTACCGCGAATCGCTGCGTGTCGCACGGGAGTCGGGCGCCCGCACGGTCGCCTTCCCGGCGATCTCCACCGGCGTGTACGGCTGGCCGGTCGACGACGGGGCGCGTATCGCCGTCGCCGCCGTGCGCGAGGAGGCGGACGACTTCGACGAAGTGCGATTCGTGCTCTTCGACGAACGCTCGTACGAGACCTTCGCGGCCGAGCTGTCCGGGCAGTGAAAGCGGTGCACCGCCGCCCCGGGAGCGCGGTCAGACTGCCGGGTCGATGAGCTCGACGGCGCGCAGCGCGGCCGCCAGGGCGGCCGGGCCGCCGTCGGCGTTCTCCCCGCGCGTCTCCCAGGCGGCGACATCCACAGCGGTGTCGGTGAGCTTGATGGTGTGCTCGTCGCCGTGGGCCGCCGCACGTTCGAAGACCTCGTCGGCGGTGAGACCGGCGGCCGCCTCGAACGCCGCGGGCGCGGCGGCGGCGGCGGGGGTGTAGGCGGCCGTGACGGCGGTGGCCGCCGACCAGGCAGCGTCGAGGCTCGGCAGCCACAGCCGCTCGGGCAGTGCGGGCAGCGTCCGCAGCACCGCGTTCGGCGCGGTCGCCGCGTGTACGAGCATCACGGGTGATCCGTGCGCGTGGGTCGCGTAGCGGTGCGTGGTCGCCCGTACCACGTCCTTCAGGCGCTTCTCGGTGTGCGCCGGGTCCGGCCCCTCGGTCGCGGGACGGGCGGGAAGGGCGCCGAGCTGGACCAGCCGTTCCCGGATGCCGCCGTTCTGGTCCGGGACGGCAGGCACGGCTGCGAGGCCGGCCGCCGCCGAATCCGCCGCCGGCAGCAGCGTGATCCCGGGCAGAACCGAATGGCGGGCCGCCCAGTAGCCGAGGGCGTGTGCGAGCTCCGCCACCCGGGGCGCGGCCGGGGAACTCCCGGGACCGGCGTCCTCCGGGCCGAGCAGCGTCCGCACTGCGTGCCCCACCCGGATCACGCCGTGCGTCGCCGCCGCGCTGATGCCCGGCAGCAGCCGGGGCCACCACTGCGCAAGCACCTCGCGCCAGGGACGTTCCCCGAGCGCCCGCGTGAAGTAGCCGATCCAGTCGGCCAGCCGCCGGGGATCGCCCAGAGCCTCACGCCACACCGCGTCCGTCACATGCGACGACGGCGAGGGCATCTCCTCCAGCTTGTCCCGGTAGCCGTCGATCCAGCGGTGCACCACGGGTGCCTGCCCGTGCCGTACCAGTGCCTCCACCGCCATGGGGGCGTGGTTGGTCGGCCAGCCGTCGCGTTCGGGGCCGCTGCTGTGCAGGCGCTCCAGCGCCTCGTCCAGCGTGCCGCTGCTGTCGGTTCCGTCGGTGACCATGTCCGGTTCCATGTCCGCCGACGCTAGAGCGGGTCCCGGCGGTGCGTAACGGGCTGCAGGCCTGGGCCGCTGGACCGTCCCGTGAACGCGACGCGCGGACTAGGCCCTCGCCGAGAGTCCTAGGCCCGTTCATCCGGATCAGCGGATCGTCCGGTCGTCACGTCCGGCGTCACGTCCGGGTTCATGGCGTGAACTGGGCCTGGACTCCCTGCCGTTCGGCAGCGCTGCGCAGCACGCAGAATTCGTTGCCCTCGGGGTCGGCGAGCACTGCCCAGCCGGTGCCGTCGTCGTTGCGGCGGTCGTCGGTCATCGACGCGCCCCGCCCCAGGAGCCGTTCGACTTCCCGGTCGCGCGATTCCTGCGCCGCCACGCACAGATGGAGGCGGTTCTTCACGGCCTTGGGCTCGGGGACCTTCAGGAACAGCAGCTCCCGGCCTTCCTCCAGGGGGATGCCCACCTCGTCGTCGCCGGGCTTGTCGTCCGGGTCGACGGGCACGCCGAGGACCTCGCTCCAGAAGTGGGCCAGCGTGTAGGGATCGGAGCAGTCGACCGAGATGTTCTGCAGTATTGACGTCACCCGCACAGTCTTCCGTGAGCCGGAATGCCGGACCACCGGATATCCGGCGCGCCAGATGCGCCAGGCGCGCCCGGTGGCCGGCGGCCGGTGGCCGGTCGTCGCGTCGGTCACGGTGCCGGTGAGGTGATGATCACCTCCAGGGTGCGCGGACCGTGCACCCCCTCGACGCGGTCGAGTTCGATGTCGCTGGTGGCCGACGGGCCCGAGATCCATGTCTGCGGACGGGCCGGGTCAAGCCGCCGCAGCGCCTGCGGCACGGAGTCCACGATCTGCTCCGGGGCGCGTACGACGCAGATGTGGTGGTCCGGCACGAGCGAGATGCGGCGCCGTCCCTGGGCCGCTCCCGCGTCCAGCACGATGGTCCCCGTCTCGGCGACCGCCACGGCGCAGCCCGTCACGACGCTGTCCATGGCGTCGAGTTCACGCGCGGACATCGACGGGTCGTCGGCGACGCGCTCAACCTCCGCGGGCAGCCAGTCGCCGGGGATGCCGGACGGTGCCACGACGCTGCGGGCGCCGCGTGCCCGCAGCAGTTCCGCGATCGTGGCGGGCAGCTCCGCCGCGCCGCAACGGTGCACCAGGGCGCGGTAGTCGGCGAGGTTCTCCGCGAGAAGGTCCAGCCGCTCCGCGTCGGTGCGCTCTGCGTGGGTGCTGAAGTAGTCGCGCGGGACGGGCGCCTCATGCGGGCCCTCGTCGCGCGGCACGTCGGCAAGTGCCCGGCGTACCCGGCCCAGTACGGTCTCCCGGCTGTTCATACGGGGCCTCCTTCCCGGCCGGTGCCGTCAGGGCCCGGGTCAGGTCCACCGTCCGGTCCGCCATCAGGTCCGCGGTTGCGCAGCCACCAGTCGCGGAAGGACTCGGGAGCCGGCCGTGGCAGGTCACGGCTGTCCGACCAGGCCTTGCCCGGGCCCGGCAGCGGAAGCCGCCGCGGGGTCAGCCGCCGGGTGCGGGAGGCCAGCCGCTGCCCGGCGCGCAGGGCGCGGGGATGGTCGAACGTCCAGCGGGCCGCCCGCATCACGGCACGCTCGGCGGCGTGCCCCTTCGCCGGCTTGATGGTGGTCCTCTGCCCCCGGACCGTGACCGTGCCTCCCTCGACGACCCGTTTGCGCAGATGCACCAGGACCTCCGGGATGTCGATCGCCACGGGGCACACCTCGTAGCAGGCCCCGCACAGCGACGACGCGTACGGCAGTGAGGCGTCCAGCTCGCTCTGCACACCGCGCAGTTGGGGGGTGAGGATGGCGCCGATCGGTCCCGGATAGGCGGATCCGTAGGCGTGGCCCCCGGCGCGCTCGTAGACGGGGCAGACGTTCAGGCAGGCCGAGCAGCGGATGCAGCGCAGCGCCTGCCGGCCGACGGTGTCCGCCAGCGCGTCGGTACGGCCGTTGTCGAGCAGCACGAGATGGAAGGCCGACGGGCCGTCCTCGTCGGTGGTGCCCGTCCATGTGGAGGTGTAGGGGTTCATGCGCTCCGCAGTGGAGGAGCGCGGCAGGGTCTGCAGGAAGACCTCCAGGTCCTGCCACGTCGGCACGATCTTCTCGATGCCCACGACCGAGATCAGCGTCTCGGGCAGCGTCAGGCACATACGGCCGTTGCCCTCGGACTCCACCACCACGAGGGTTCCCGTCTCGGCGACCATGAAGTTGGCGCCGGAGATGCCCACCCTGGCGTTCAGGAACTTCTCCCGCAGATGCAGCCGCGCGGCCTCGGCCAGCTCCGCCGGGTCGTCGCTGAGGTTCTTCGGCGCGGCCCGCCCCCAACTGCCCATCTTCTCGCGGAAGATGTCGCGGATCTCGTCGCGGTTGCGGTGGATTGCCGGGACCAGGATGTGGGAGGGCAGGTCGTCGCCGAGCTGCACGATGAGTTCCGCGAGATCGGTCTCGTACGCGGAGACGCCCGCCTTCGCGAGCGCGTCGTTGAGCCCGGTCTCCTGCGTGGCCATGGACTTGACCTTCACGACCTCGCTCTCGCCCGTCTCCCGGACCAGCTCCGTGACGATCCTGTTGGCCTCCTCGGCGTCGCACGCCCAGTGGACGTGCCCGCCCGCGGCGGACACCGCTGCCTCCAACTGCTCCAGATAATGGTCGAGATGGCGCAGGGTCCGGTCCTTCAGGGCCGCCCCCGCCGCGCGCAACTGCTCCCAGTCGCCGAGCTCTTCGACGGCATTGGCCCGCTTGGCCCGGATGGTGTGCGTCGCGTGCCTCAGATTGCCGCGCAGCCGCATGTCGCGCGTCGAGGCCGCGGCGGCCCGGGGGAAGGAGGGCATGCCCAGATACGTACCGCTCACAGTGGTGCCTCCTCGGTGCCGGCCAGGATCTCCGCGATGTGTACGGGACGGGTGGGGGAGCCGCGGCGGGTGAGGGTGCCGCCGATGTGCATGAGGCAGGAGTTGTCGACGGTGCAGACCGCCTCCGCGCCGGTCTCCTCGATGTGGCGGGCCTTGTCCGCGCCCATGGCGGCCGAGACGTCGGGGTTCTTCACGGCGAACGTGCCGCCGAAGCCGCAGCACTCCTCCGCGCCCTTCAGCTCCACCAGCCGCAACCCCTTCACGGCCTCCAGCAGCCGGCGTGGCCGGTCGCCGAGGCCGAGCATCCGCAGCCCGTGGCAGGTGGGGTGGTAGGTCACGGTGTGCGGGTAGTACGCGCCGACGTCCGTCACGCCGAGCACGTCGACGAGGAACTCCGTGAGCTCGTAAGTGCGCGCCACAGAGCCGCCGGTCGCCTCCGGGTCGATGCGCGGGTAGTTGTCCCGCACCATCGCCGCGCAGGATCCGGAGGGGACGACGATGTGGTCGTAGCCGCGGAAGACGTCCGCGTAGCGGCGCGCCAGCGGCGCGGCCTCGCTGCGGTAGCCGGTGTTGAACTGCGGCTGCCCGCAGCAGCTCTGGCCGCCGGGGAAGCCGACCTCGACGCCGAGCCGCTCCAGCAGGGCGACGACGGCCTGGCCGGTGCGGGGATAGAGCGTGTCGTTGATGCAGGTGATGAAGAGTGCGACCCGCACGGTCCCTCTTCCTCCTCGTCTCGTCTGCGGCCCGTCTCCGGGCCTCTGGTTCAGCTGCCGGCGCGGACTGCCGCGGCGGCACCCGCCCACTCCTGCGGACTGCCGTGATCAACGGAGGGTTCGTACGTCCGCAGCGGCAGCGTGTCATACAGGAGGCGCCTGACCAGCTCCAAGCCGGCACCGATCACTCCCTGTGCGCGGGCCTGCACGGCGACGTTGCCGAGGGCCGCGGCCTCGGCGGGGCCCGCGATCACGGGCAACCGGCAGGCGTCGGCGGTGAGTTGGCACAGCAGCTCGTTGTGCACACCGCCGCCGACGACGTGCACCACGTCGACCTCGGTGTCCGCGAGACGCTGGGCGTCCTCGACCGCCAGCCGGTGCGCGACCGCGAGGGAGTCGAGCACGCACCGGGTGGTCTCGGCGGGGCCGTCCGGGACGGGCCGTCCCGCACGCCGGCACGCTTCACCGATGCGCTGCGGCATGCGGCCGGGGGCGAGGAACTCCGGATCGCCCGCGTCCACGACGGACTTCAGGGGCGCGCAGGAGCCTGCTTCGCGCAGCAGCGGGCCGAACTCCTGCGGGCTGCCTGCCGATTCCCAGGAGCGCATGCACTCCTGCAGCAGCCACAGGCCCATGATGTTGCGCAGGTAGCGGACGGTCCCGTCGACGCCGAGTTCGTTGGTGAAGTTCGCCAGCCTGCTCTCCTCCGTCAGTACGGGCTCCGCCAGCTCCAGCCCGGCCAGCGACCAGGTGCCGGTGGCGATGTAGGCGAAGCGGCCGGCGACGGCTGGTACGGCGGCGACCGCGGAAGCGGTGTCGTGCGAGCCGACGGCCGTCACGGGGACCGGCCCGTCCAGTCCCGTCTCGTCGAGCACCTCCGGCAGGAGCTCCCCGGCCGCCTCCCCCGGGCGGCGCAGCGGCGGCAGCAGCGACAGGGGCACGCCGGCGGCCGCCGCGACCTTCTGCGACCACTCGCGTGTGCGCGGGTCGATGAGCTGCGTGGTGGAGGCGTTGGTCAGCTCGGTGCCGGGCACACCTGTCAGCCAGTACGAGATCAGATCCGGTATGAGCAACAGCTGCCGCGCCGCCGCCAGTTGTGCGGAATCACGGGCGGCCGTGAGCTGGTACACCGTGTTGAAGGGCAGGTACTGCAGGCCCGTGTGCGCGTACAGCTCCTGCGGCGGAAGAGCCTCCGTGAGGCGGTCGGCCATCCCCTCGGTGCGCGCGTCCCGGTAGTGGACGGGGTTGCCGAGCAGCGCGCCGTCGGCGTCCAGCAGCCCGTAGTCCACCGCCCAGGAGTCCACACCCACCGACGCGACCGGCCCCGCCCGGCGGAGCCCGTCGAGCACGCCCCGGTGCAGCGCGAGTATGTCCCAGTGCAGCGTTCCGCCCGTACGCACCGGCCTGTTGGGGAAGCGGTGCACCTCCCGCAGATCCACCGAGTCCGGCCCGAAGCCGCCGGTCATCACGCGTCCGCTGGACGCGCCGAGATCAACGGCGGCGAACCGGGCCCCGGCGCGACGCGACGGCGCCGGGTACGCGGCGGATACGGAAGCGGAATGCGACACGGCGGCGGGTCCTCGGGGTCGGGCCCTTTCGGCTCGGGCGGTGGACGGTGACGTACGGCGGTGCGCTCAGCGCAGGAAGGCGGCGGGCACGCCCGCGTCGACAGGTATGTGCAGCCCCGTGGTGTGGCTCAGATCGCCGCCCGTGAGGGCGAAGACGGCATTCGCGACATGCTCCGGCAGCACCTCCCGCTTCAGCAGCGTGCGCTGGGCGTAGAACTCGCCGAGCTTCTCCTCGGGCACGCCGTAGACCGCTGCGCGCTGCGCGCCCCAGCCGCCCGCGAAGATCCCCGAACCCCGTACGACACCGTCCGGGTTGACGCCGTTGACGCGGATGCCCAGCTCGCCCAGCTCGGCGGCGAGCAGCCGGACCTGGTGCGCCTGGTCCGCCTTGGCCGCGCCGTAGGCGATGTTGTCCGGGCCCGCGAACACGCCGTTCTTGGAGGAGATGTAGACGATGTCGCCGCCCATTTCCTGGGCGGCCATCACCCGGGCCGCCTCACGCGAGACGAGGAAGGAGCCGCGTGCCATGACGCCGTGCTGGGTATCCCAGTCCTGCGCGGTGGTCTCCCGCAGGGGCCGCGACAGGGAGATGCCCGCGTTGTTGACGACGAGGTCGACCCCGCCGAAGGCGAGCACCGCCGTACGGAAGGCCGCCGCGATCTCCTCCTCGGACGTGACGTCGACGGCGGCGGCCACCGCCTTGTCCGGACCGCCCAGTTCGAGCGCCACCTCCTCGGCGCTCGGCTCGTTCCGGTCGGCGACGACCACGCAAGCACCTTCCGCGGACAGCCGGTGCGCGATGGCCCGTCCGATGCCCGAGGCGGCGCCGGTCACCAGCGCGACGCGCGTCGCCAGCGGCCTGGGCGGAGGCATCCGGCGCAGCTTCGCCTCCTCCAGCTCCCAGTACTCGATGCGGAACTTCTCCGACTCGGGGATGGGGGAGTAGGCCGAGACCGCCTCGGCACCGTGCATCACGTTGATCGCGTTGAGGTAGAACTCGCCCGCCACTCGGGCCGTCTGCTTGTCCTTGCCGAAGGAGAACATCCCCACGCCCGGGATCAGCACGATCGCCGGGTCCGCCCCGCGCATCTCCGGCGAGCCGGGCCCCGCGTGGCGCTCGTAGTAGGCGCGGTACTCCGCGCGGTACTCCTCGTGCAGCTCCCGCAGCCTCGCCTCGGCCTCCGCCGGGGACGCGGAGGGCGGCAGGTCGAGGACGAGCGGACGGATCTTCGTACGGAGGAAGTGGTCCGGGCACGAGGTGCCCAGCGCCGCGAGGCGCGGATGCTCCTCGCGGGAGAGGAAGTCCAGCACCGCCCCGGAGTCGTCGAAGTGGCCCGTCCGCGGCGCGTCCGTCGAGGCGAGCCCGCGCAGCAGCGGGGCGAGCGCCGCCGCGCGCTCCCGCCGCGCCTGGTGCGGCAGCGGCTCGTACTCGGCGAGAACGCGTCCGAAGGGCTCCGGCCTGCCCTGTTCTGCGAGGAAGCCGGCCGCTGTGCGGATGATGTGCAGCGAGTTGCGTTCGCACTCGTCGCTCGAATCGCCCCATGCGGTGATGCCGTGGCCGCCCAGCACGCACCCGACGGCCTGCGGGTTGTCCTCCTTTACGGCGGCGATGTCCAGGCCCAGCTGGAAGCCGGGCCGCCGCCAGGGCACCCACACGACGCTGTCGCCGAAGCATTCACGGGTCAGCTTCTCCCCGTCGGCGGCGCAGGCCAGGGCGATCCCGGAGTCGGGGTGGAGATGGTCGACGTGCGGTGCGTCGAGAAGGCCGTGCATGGCCGTGTCGATGGAGGGTGCCGCCCCGCCCTTGCCGTGGAGGCAGTGGTCGAAGGCGTCGACCATCTCGTCCTCGCGGTCGACGCCCGGGTAGACGTCCTTCAGCGCGCGCAGCCGGTCGAGGCGCAGAGCGGCCAGGCCCTCGGCGGTGAGGGTGCCCAGGTCGCCGCCGGAACCCTTGACCCACAGCAGTTCGGTGTCCTGCCCGGTGACGGGGTCGGCCGCGAGGCCCTTGGCCGAGGTGTTGCCGCCGGCGTAGTTGGTGTTGCGCGGGTCCGCGCCGAGGCGGTGCGAGCGCGCCAGGAGCTCGCCGACCGTGTCGTGCTGCTGTGCCGTCATGCTGAACTACGCTCCCCAGCCTGCCTGTTGGCCGCCTTTGCGTTCTTCGGTGATCTGCTGCGCCCATCCGGAGCGGTGATATGCCGCGACGGGATCGGCGTCCCGGCCGCTCTCCTCGCGCACCTGGGCGAGGAGCGGCCGTACATCGGTGTTGTAGGCGTCCATCAGCACCGCGTTGGCGCCGAGCACGTCACCGGACCGCTGAGCGCCCTCCAGGGCGCCGCGGTCCACGAGCAGGGCCTTCGCCGTGGCCTCCTGCACGTTCATCACGGAGCGGATGATGGCGGGGATCTTCGGCTCGATGTTGTGGCACTGGTCCAGCATGAAGGCGATGCCGGCGGCGTCCTCCAGGCCTCCGCCGCGTATCACCTCGTACATGATGCGGAAGAGCTGGAACGGGTCGGCGGCACCGACCATCAGGTCGTCGTCGGCGTAGAAGCGGGAGTTGAAGTCGAAGCCGCCGAGCTTTCCCTCGCGCAGCAGGAGCGCGACGATGAACTCGATGTTCGTGCCCGGCGCGTGGTGGCCGGTGTCGACCACCACCTGTGCCTTCGGGCCGAGCTTCAGGCAGTGGGCGTAGGCGGTCCCCCAGTCGGGGACGTCGGTGGTGTAGAAGGCCGGTTCGAAGAACTTGTACTCCAGCAGCATCCGCTGCCCCTCGCCGAGCCGGTCCCGGACCGCCGTGAGCGCCTCGGCGAGCCGGTCCTGACGAGCCCGGATGTCGTCCTGGCCGGGGTAGTTGGTGCCGTCGGCGAACCACAGCTTCAGGTCGCGCGAGCCGGTCGCGTCCATGATGTCCACGCACTCCAGCAGGTGGCCCAGAGCCTTGCGGCGGACCGCGGCGTCAGGGTGGGTGACCGACCCGAGCTTGTAGTCGTCGTCCTGGAAGACGTTGGAGTTGACGGTGCCGAGGCGCAGTCCGCGCTCCTTCGCGTACGCGGCCAGCGCGCCGTAGTCCGCCACCTTGTCCCAGGGGATGTGCAGCGCCACGGTGGGCGCGACCCCGGTGTGCTCGTGGACGCGGGCGGCGTCGTCCAGCTTCTCCTCGGGGGTGCGCGGCACTCCCGGCTGCGCGAACACCTTGAAGCGCGTTCCGGAGTTCGCGTACGCCCACGAGGGAGTCTCGATCCGCTGTGCGGTGAGAGCGGCCCTGACGGCCGCCCGGTCCGGCTCTGACATGCGTCTCCTCCGTGCGGCACGGCGGGTGCGGGCCGGGGACCGCCACGCGCCCGCGATGCTGTGAAACGTTTCAGAAAAGCTACGTTCGGCAGGTGACCGCCGTCAATAGCCCCGCACTCCAGGGAGTGCGGGGCCGCGTCTCACCCATGGCGCGCGGTGCTGCCGGTCGAGCCGTCCGGGGCGCCGTCCGCCACGAACCGGTGGGTGCCCGAGCCCACTTCGAAGACCGCGCAGCCCTCCTCGGTGCGCAGCAGGCGTGCGCCCCCGGCCCGTACCGCCGAGACGTCCCGGGCCGGCACCCACACTTCGCCCGTCGTGTTGGGCGGCAGCGAGACGGTGAGCCGGAAGAGGTCTCCCGCCTCCAGGGTCCAGCGGGTGCTGACCGGGCCGTAGAGCGAGTCGAACCGGGCGTCCGCCCTGCGGACGCCGCCGCCGGGACGGGGCCGCACCAGCGTCCGGCGGAATCCGGGCTCGGCCGGTGCGATGCCCGCGAGATTCCGGTACATCCACTCGCCGACGCAGCCGTAGGCGTAGTGGTTGAAGGAGTTCATCCCCACGTCCTGGAAGCTGCCGTCGGGCTTGATGGAGTCCCACCGCTCCCACATCGTCGTGGAGCCCCTGCCGATCTGGTAGCCCCAGGACGGGAACGTCCGCCGGTGCAGCAAGCGGTGGGCGACATCTGTGTGCCCCGTCTCCGTCAGTGCCTGCAGCAGCCGCGGGGTGCCGAGAAAGCCCGTGGTCAAGTGCCAGTCGCGGGCCTCGATCAGCTCCACGAGACGGTCGGCGGCCGCACGCCGTGCGCCTGCCGTGGGCAGCAGATCCATCGACAGCGCCAGCACGTACGCGGTCTGGGTGTCGCCCTTGATGCGGCCGCCGTCGCCCGAGTAGGCGGCGTTGAACGCCTCCTTGATCCGCCGGTGCAGCTTCTCGTACGGGACGGCGTCCTCGCCGAGCAACCGGCCGGTGCGCGCCACCAGACCGGTGGCATGGGCGAAGTACGCGGTGCCGACGACGTCCTTGGGGGTCTCGTCGTCGACGTTGAGCCAGTCGCCGTAGCCCTCTGCCGGCCGCAGCAGGCCGTCGCTGTGCGCCTCCAGATAGGCGATCCATCTGCGCATCGCCGGCCAGTTCTCCCGGAGTACGCGCGAATCCCCGTACGCCTGGTGCAGCGCCCAGGGCACGGTCACACCGGCATCGCCCCATCCGGCGGCGCCCTTGCCGACCTGGCCGGTGAAGGGAGCGACGTCGGGGTAGGCGCCCTCCTCGTCCTGGCCGTCGCGCAGGTCCTGGAGCCACTTGGTGAGGAAGCGCGCCGACTCCATGGTGTAGGCGGCGGTGGGGGAGAAGACGTTGATGTCTCCTGACCAGCCGAGCCTCTCGTCGCGTGCCGGAGTGTCGGTCGGCACGGAGAGGAAGTTGCCGCGCTGGCCCCATGTGATGTTGCTGTGCAGCTTGTTGAGCAGCGGATCGTCGGTGGAGAAGTCCATCGTGAACGGCGCCGCGGTGTGCATCACCAGACCGGTGACGGCGTCGCGGGGCGGCCTTCCCGGGTAGCCGGTCACCTCGACGTAGCGGAATCCGTGGAAGGTGAACCGCGGCTCGAGGACCGTGCGTTCCCGCCCGTCGAGCGTGAAGGTGTCGACGGCGCGGGCCGTACGCAGATTCGCGACGTAGAGCGAACCGTCCTGGTCGAGGACTTCGCCGTGCCGCAGATGTATGCGCCGGCCGGCTTCGCCCCCGGTGACGGTCAGGCGGACGCAGCCGACCATGTTCTGGCCGAGGTCGAACAGGAGGACCCCCGGGCGGACTTCGCTCACTCCGTCCGGCTCGATCTCGCGCATCACCCGAGTCGGGGCGTCGGTCATGGCCACGACTGCGGGACCGGTTCCCCCTCGTGCGGGCGAGGTGGTGGTGACGGGCTGCCAGCCGGCGTCGTCGAATCCGGGCTCCCGCCAGCCGGGGGTCTCGGCCCGTGCGTCGTACTGCTCGCCCATCACAAGGTCGGCGGTCACCAGCGGCCCTCGCGCCGCCCGCCACTCGGCGTCGGTGCCGACGCGGGTGGTGCGGCCGTCCTCGTGGGCAACCTCCAACTGGGCCAGCAGGGCGGGGTGTTCGCCGTACTGGTGCTGTCCGAACCAGCCGACGTTCCCTGCGTACCAGCCCGGCGCGAGGGTGACGGCGAGGGCGTTGCTGCCGTGCCGGAGCTGCTCGGTGACGTCGTAGGTCCGGTACGCGACGCGCTTTCCGTAGTCCGTCCAGCCGGGGGTGAGCCTGTCCTCGCCCACGCGCGTGCCGTTCAGGTGCGCCTCGTACAGCCCGAGAGCGGTGATGTGGAGACGCGCGCTGCCGACGGGCGTGCCCGGCAGCCGGAAGGAGCGGCGCAGCTGGGCCGGCGACTGCTCCGGCAGCACCTCGCCCCATGGACCGTCGCCCCATTCGGCGGCCGTACGGGCCAGGGGCCAGGCGCTGTCGTCGTAGCCGGGGGAGTGCCAGTCGTGCGCGGGCTCGGTGTCCGTGGTCCGCCAGGTGCCGTCGGTCGTGAGGCGTAAGGTGCCTTCGCCGGTGGTGATCTCCAGCACCGCGAGCAGACCCGCGGGCCCCGCCTCGGAGTTGACGGCTTCCACCGCCAACGCGTTGGTACCGGGCCTCAGTTCGTGCGTGACGTCGAGCAGCGCCGGTCTGCTCCAGCTCTTCTGCACCGGCAGGGCGTCGCGGGAGCCGACTTCGGTGCCGTTCACGTACGCGGTGAAGCCGTCGTCGGCCGCGATGACGAGCCGCGCCGCCCGCACGGAACCGGAGACCTCGGTGGCGCCGCGGAACCAGCGGGTGCCGGCAGGCACCCGGGAGGCCGCGTTTCCCTCCGGGAACCAGATCCAGCCGGCGCCCTCCAGGCCGGGCGGCGCGACGAGGGAGGGCGGCGCCGTGATCCACTCCGAGCGCCACCGCCCTTCGTCCATCAGCCCGGTCTCCCACCAGGTGGGCGCGGACCAGGGGGACGGGCGGCCGTCCGCGTCCCAGACACGCACCGACCAGTGGTAGCGGGTGCCGGGGCGGAGTGCGGGCCCGTCGTAGGGCACGAGGACGGACTGCCGGGAGGTGCGCTTCCCGCTGTCCCACACGTCGGGGTCGGTCAGACGGCCGGGGCTGGTGGCGACGCGGACGCGATATGCGTGCTGAAGCCGGTCGGGCAGCCGGGAGCGGAGCGTCCAGCTCAGCCGCGGGTGCGGGGCGTCGAGGCCGAGCGGCCGATCCGCGTACTCCGTCGTCGTCCCGGTGACGTGGAGATCGCCGCCGTCCGCCGCGTCCGCGCCGCCGGAGTCCGCGGCGAGGGCCGGCCGGGAGAGCCCGTCGATCGCCGTAGCCGACAGGCCGGAAACGGTCGCGGTCGTGAGCAGATGACGTCTGCTGATCATGTGCACCTCCCGTGGCGGCGCCGCTGAGGCGGCTGCCGAAGCCGAGGGCAAAACGTTTCAATGAAGACGCGCAAGGAACGTAGAGGTGGCTGCCCTTGGCCGTCAATAGCGCCGAGAACGAGGCCATTTGCCTGGAGCACCGGCCCTTGACGCGCTTGGCGTCGAGGGCTAGCTTCCCCGAAAACTGATTGAAACATTTCATTTCCTGGGTCGCCGTCCGTCCCACTCACACCCGGGGTGGCCCGCGCACCGTGACGACGCCCCGGTCGCACGCCGCCGAGGCAGGCCGACGGCTCTCAACACGGCTCTCGGCACGGCTTGCAGTGCAGCCCGCAGCACAGGAGGAGCAGGACCATGACCCAGCCAGAACCGGCAGCGGTCCCGGTGCCGGTGCTCGCCCTGGAGGGGGTGAGCAAGTCCTTCGGCAACGTGCGCGCCCTGCGCGGCGTCGGCCTCGCGCTGCGCGCGGGGGAGGCGCACGCCCTCGCCGGAGAGAACGGCGCGGGCAAGTCCACACTCATCAAGATCCTCGCCGGTGTGTACCCGCCCGACGCCGGCACCGTACGGCTCGACGGCCACGACGCGGTCTTCGCGGGCCCCGCGGACGCACGCGACGCGGGCATCGCCGTGATCTACCAGGAGCCCACGCTCTTCGCGGACCTGTCCATCGCGGAGAACATCTTCATGGGCCGTCAGCCCCGCCGCGCCTTCGGCCGCATCGACCACGACGCCGTACGCGAGGCGACCGCCGCCCTCATGCGCCGCCTCGGCGTCGACCTCGACTCCGACCGCCCCGCACGCGGCCTGTCCATCGCCGACCAGCAGATCGTCGAGATCGCCAAGGCCCTCTCCTTCGACGCCCGCGTGCTGATCATGGACGAGCCGACCGCGGCGCTCACCGGCACCGAGACGGCACGGCTCTTCTCCGTCGTCGAGGCCCTCCGTGCGGAGGGTGCCGCGGTGCTGTTCATCTCCCACCGGCTGGAGGAGATCTTCCGGCTGTGCAGCCGTGTCACGACGCTGCGCGACGGCCGGCTCGTGGCGAGCGAACTCCTCGCAGGGCTCAGCGAGGACGACCTCGTACGCCGCATGGTCGGCCGGGATCTGGAGGAGCTGTACCCCAAGCAGGACACGACGCCCGGCAAGGGGGCGCTGACGGTGCGCGGGCTCACCCGCGAAGGCGTCTTCCACGACGTCTCCTTCGAGGTCCGGCGCGGCGAGATCGTCGCCCTCGCCGGCCTGGTCGGAGCGGGACGCAGCGAAGTCGTGCAGGCCGTCTTCGGAGTCGACCGCGCCGACGCGGGCGAGGTCGAGGTCGACGGCGTGCCGTTGAAGCCCGGTTCGCCGACTGCCGCCATGGACGCGGGAGTCGCCCTCGTACCCGAGGACCGGCGGCAGCGCGGACTGGTGATGGAGATGTCCATCGAGCGGAACATCGCACTGACCGGACTGGGCGGCCTCGGCACCGCCGGGATGGTGCGGCGTTCCCTGGAACGCAGCCGCGCCGCCGACTGGTCGGCGCGGCTTCGGCTGAAATACAACCGCCTGACCGACCCCGCCGGCGTGCTCTCCGGCGGCAACCAGCAGAAGGCCGTGCTCGCCAAGTGGCTCGCCACCGAACCCGGCGTCCTCATCGTCGACGAACCCACCCGCGGCATCGACGTCGGCACGAAGGCCGAGGTGCACCGGCTGCTGACGTCGCTCGCCGAAGAGGGCATCGCCGTGCTGATGGTCTCCTCCGACCTGCCCGAAGTCCTCGGCATGGCCGACCGGGTGCTGGTGATGCACGAGGGGCGGCTCGTGGCCGGGATACCCCGCTCGGAGGCCACCGAGGAGTCGGTCATGGCCGCCGCCACCGGGCGTACCGCCAAGGAGGCCACGTGAGCGGAACTCTGGAGAAGAGGCCGGGGCAGCCGCCCGCGGACGCCCCCGGTACGAAGACGGGGCCGCACCGCTCGGCCCGCTCCCTGACCGACATGGTCTTCCGCATACGGGAGTTGAGCATCGGCGGCGCCCTCGTGCTGCTGATCCTCGGTACCTGGCTCGCCAACCCCGGCTTCCTCGACGACCAGGGCGTGCAGGACCTGTTGCTCAACTCCGCGATCCTCGTGCTGCTCGCAACCGGGCAGTCCGTCGTCGTGCTCACCCGGAACATCGACCTGTCGGTCGGATCAGTCGTCGGCCTGACCGCCTTCGCCTGCGGCAGCTTCGTCTCCGGCACCCAGCACAGCGCGCTGACCGTGGTGATGCTGGGCACCGGACTCGGGGTGCTGTGCGGCATGGTGAGCGGACTGCTCGTCAGCTTCGGCAAGGTGCCCGCGCTGGTGGTGACGCTGGGGATGCTCTACGTGATCCAGGGCACCGGCCATGTCTGGGCACACGGCCGGCAGATCAACGCCGTCAACGTGCCCGCCGGAGTGCTCGAGCTGGGCAGCGGCAGCCTGCTGGGCGTCCCGTATCTGCCGGTGATCTCCGCGGTTGTGCTGGCGGCCACCGCGTACTACCTGCGCAACTGCCGCGGCGGGCGTGAGCTGTACGCCATCGGCTCCAGCCCCGAGGCGGCGCGCCTGGCCGGAATCCCCATCCGCCGGCGGGTGCTCGCCGCGTACGCCTTCTCCGGTGCGGTCGCCGGCTTCGCGGGTGCGCTGTGGCTGGCGAGGTTCGGCACAGTCGTCGCGGACGCCGCCAACGGCTGGGAGCTGACCGTCGTCAGCGCCGTCGTGGTCGGTGGCGTCGCCATCACCGGCGGCGTCGGCACCGTCTGGGGCGCGGCGCTCGGCGCTCTGCTGCTGACGACGATCGGCAGCGCCCTCGTCGTCCTCAAGGTCAACCCCTTCTGGGAGCAGGCCATCACGGGTGCGCTGCTGCTCGCGGCCATCAGCACGGACCGCGTCGTACGCAGCCGTACCACGGAGGCGCTGAGGAAGAGGAGCAGGAATTGAACGCGCCGACGCCCCGGACGGGAGCGGCAGACGAGACGAAGGACGCCGGAACCGGGACCGGCACCGGAGCCGGGACCGGCACCGGAGCCGGGACCGGAGCCGGAGCCGCGGGCGGCGCGGCCGCTGGTGCGGCGGCGCGTGGCGGGGCGGGCGCCGGCAGGTTCCTGCGCTGGGACACCGCCGTCGGCATCCTGCTGGTCGCCGTCATGCTCGCCGGAGCCGGCACCACCGACGGCTTCGCCGACATCACGAACCTCTCCGCCGCCCTCAACGACACCGCGGAGATCGCGCTCATCGCGCTGCCGATGACCTTGCTGGTCGTCGCCGGCCAGGTCGATCTGTCCGTCGCCTCGATGCTCGGCCTCTCCAGCGCTCTCGCGGGCGCCCTGTGGGACGCGGGCTGGGCGTTCGAGATGATCGTGCCGCTGTGTCTCGTCGTGGGCGTGCTGGGCGGACTGGTCAACGGCTGGCTCGTCACCCGCGTCGGGCTTCCCGCGCTGGCCGTCACCATCGGCACCCTCACCCTCTACCGGGGGCTCGCCTCGGTCGTGCTCGGCAACAAGGCCGTCTCCGACTTCCCGGAGGCGTACGCGCAGTGGGCGTCCTACACCGAACCGGTGCCCGGCACCTTCGTTCCCTACCCCATCGCCGTCTTCATCGTCCTCGCCGTCCTCGCGGCGGTCGTGCTGCACTGCACCGCCGCGGGCCGGGCCCTGTTCGCCATCGGGGCGCAGGAGGACGCGGCCCGCTTCGCCGGCATCCGGGTCAGGCGGATCAAGCTCGTCCTCTTCGCCGTCACCGGATTCATGGCGTCCTTCGCCGGGATCGTCTACACCCTGCGCTACGGCAGCGCCCGAGCCGACAACGGACTCGGGCTGGAGCTCGTCGTCATTGCGTCCGTGCTGCTCGGCGGCGTGGACTTCAACGGCGGCAAGGGCACCTTGGGCGGTGCCGTGGCCGGAGTGCTGCTGATCGGCGTCCTCAACAACGTGCTCACGCTCAACGACGTCTCCAACGAGATCCAGGTCATCGTCACCGGCGTACTGCTGGTGGCGTCCGTGCTCACGCCGCGGGTGACCGCCTTCGTCACCGAACGCAGACACCGCCGCGCCGCCGCCTCCTGACGTCGTTCAACTCCCCACCCGTACCCGTCACTTGCCGTGCTCGTCACGTGAAAGGCCCCGCCATGCGACCCACGACACGCCCCCGCCCCCGCCTCCTCGCCGCCTCGGCGGCCGTCTGCGCGCTCTCCCTCGCCCTCGCCGGCTGCTCCGGCACCACCAAGAGCGACGCGAAGGACGACGCCAAGGACAAGGCACAGGGCGCGAAGGCCGACCCCGACGCTCCGCTGAAGAAGGGCCTGAAGCTCGCCTTCCTGCCCAAGCAGATCAACAACCCCTACGAGAAGATCGTCGACGAGGCGGGCATCGCCGCCGCCGAGGAGTACGACGGCAAGGCCAAGGAGGTCGGCCCCTCCGACGCGAAGGCCTCCTCCCAGGTCAGCTACATCAACACCCTCGTACAGCAGCGGCAGGACGCCATCCTCATCGCGGCCAACGACCCCAACGCGGTGTGCGGGCCGCTGAAGCAGGCGATGAAGCAGGACATCAAGGTCGTCTCCTACGACTCGGACACCGCCAAGGACTGCCGGCAGGTCTTCATCAACCAGGCCAGTTCCGAGGAGGTCGGCCGTTCCCTGATCCGGCGCACCGCCGAACAGACCGGCCACAAGGGCCAGATCGCGATCCTCTCCGCCACCCAGAACGCGACGAACCAGAACGCCTGGATCGAATTCATGAAGAAGGAACTGAGGAAGCCCGAGTACAAGGACATGAAGCTGGTCAAGACCGCCTACGGCGACGACGACGACCAGAAGTCCTTCCAGGAGACCCAGGGACTGCTCAAGGCCTACCCGAAGCTCAAGGCCGTCATCTCGCCGACCACCGTCGGCATCGCCGCCGCCGCCCGCTACATCAGCGACTCCTCCTACAAGGGGAGGGTGGTCCTCAACGGCCTCGGAACGCCCAATCAGATGCGCAAGTACATCAAGGACGGCACCGTCGAGGAGTTCTCCCTCTGGGACCCGAAGAAGCTCGGCTACCTCGGTTCGTACGCCGCCGCCTCGCTCGCCTCCGGCCGGATCACGGGCAAGGCGGGCGAGAAGTTCAAGGCCGGGAAGCTCGGCGAGCGCACCGTCGGCAAGGACGGCGAGGTCATCCTCGGCCCGCCCACCGTCTTCGACGAGAAGAACATCGACGAGTACGACTTCTGACGAGTACGGCTTCTGACGAGTACCACTTCCAGGGAGGGGGACGGACCCGTGGAGCGTGTCTGCTTCCTGCTGAAGGTCCGCGCCGGCCTGGTGGCCGAGTACCGCGAGCGGCACGCGGCCGTGTGGCCGGAGATGCTCGAGGCCCTGTCCGCCTGCGGCTGGCACAACTACTCGCTCTTCCTGCGCGAGGACGGACTGCTTGTGGGCTACCTCGAGACCGAGGACTTCGAAGCGGCACGCGCCGCGATGGCCGGGACGGAGGTCAACGACCGCTGGCAGCGGGAGATGGCCCCGTACTTCGAGCCGCCCGGCTCCCTGGGGGCGGTGCGGGCCGACGAGGCGATGGCGCCGCTCACCGAGGTCTTCCACCTCGACTAGTGCCGTGAGGGGCAGAGCTTGCCGGGAGGGGCGCTGCGGACACGCCCTGGGGCGTGTCCGGGATCTCCGCGAGCGCGCGCTCGGTGCTCGGCGGTCCGCGCCGCCGGGAAGCTGCGTAGCATGAGCGCTCGTGGCAGGAATGGTGGGCATCAAGGACGTGGCGCGTGCGGCCGGGGTCTCGGTCGGCACGGTCTCCAACGTCATCAACCGTCCTCAGACGGTCTCTTCGGCCACCCGCGACAAGGTGCGCTCGGCGATACGGCAACTCGGCTATGTGCGCAGCGAGTCGGCGCGCCAACTGCGCGCGGGGCGCAGCCGGATCATCGCGTTGCTGGTGCTGGACATGGCGAACCCGTTCTTCGTGGACGTGGCGAGCGGTGCGGAGCGAGCGGCGCGGGAGGCCGGCCTGGGGGTGATGCTGTGCAACAGCGCACAGAGCCCGTCGGAGGAGGCGGAGTATCTGTCGCTCTTCGCGGAGCAGCGAGTGCGCGGCGTGCTCGTCACCCCGGCCGACACCACCGGCCGCAACCTGTCCCGCTTCCAGCGCCACGGCATCCCGTACGTCTCCGTCGACCGGGTGCTGCCCAGCGCCGAGGGCTGTTCCGTCTCCGTCGACGACGTGCGCGGCGGTGAGCTCGCGGCGCGCCATCTGCTGCAGAACGGCCACGAGAGCATCGTGTACGTGAGCGGTCCCATGCATCTCACCCAGTGCCAGGACCGGTACACGGGTGTTGTGGGCGCGCTGCGTGACGCCGGTCTGCGCGAAGAGGACGCGCTGCGTCAGGTGGAGTCGGCGCGGCTGGACGTGGCGGCGGGGAGGGATGCGGGAGCGCGGCTGCTGGGGATGTCTCCGCGTCCGACGGGTGTTTTCTGCGCGAACGATCTGCTGGCGCTGGGGGTGCTGCAGGCGTTGTACGGGGCGGGCGTCGAGGTGCCGGGGGAGGTGGCGCTGGTGGGGTACGACGACATCGAGTTCGCGGCCGCAGCCGCGGTGCCGCTGACGTCGGTGCGGCAACCCGCGTTCCGCATGGGGCGTGCGGCCGCGGATCTGCTGATCGAGGAGACGGGGGAGGAGGCGGCCGGACATGAGCATCAGCGGATCGTGCTCCAGCCCGAGCTCGTCGTCCGCCGCTCCAGCACGCCCGTACGGGCCTGAGCACGCCGCGGCAGACGGCAACGGCGGCAGGCGGCAAGGCCGCACATGCCCGGACGGCAGGCGGCACCGGCGGACGCGGAGGCACACCGGGAGCGCACGAGACGGCGCCGCCCCTCCGTGCGATACGGAGGGACGGCGCCGCGGGGGACATACGTCAGACGAGCCAGCCGACATAGTGGGCGAGACAGGCCAGCGCGTTGGTGATGACGTTCATGCGGTGCTTACTCCTCGGTGTTCCTGAATGGGACAACTCACCGGCTCTCGTGGGACGTTGAGCCGGAGACGCCTGCGCGGACCGTGGCCCGCCGCTTGCGCACCGTAAGGATTGCCCAACCCGCAGTCACCGGGGTGCGGAATCCGCCGCGGCCAGTCGTTCGGGTGAACGCCCGTTTCCGCGTTCGTACGCCGGACGGTGCTCGCCGACTTCCGTGGCAGGACCGGGAGTTGAGCCACCGCGGAGGAACCGGTCGATGCCGCGTGCCGCGGCGCGGCCCGCGCGGTTCGCACCCACCGTGCTCGCCGACGGTCCGTAACCGACCAGCTGGACGCGGGGTTCGCCCACCACCCGCGTGCCGTCCATGCGGATGCCGCCGCCCGGCCCGCGCAGACCCAGCGGCGCCAAGTGGCCGATGGCGGGCCGGAATCCGGTCGCCCACAGCAGCGTGTCCGCCTCCATGCGGCGTCCGTCGCTCCACTCGACGCCCTCGGGCACGATCCGCTCGAACATCGGCTGCCGCACCAGCACTCCGCGCTCGCGTGCCTTTCGCATCTCCTCCGTCAGCGGCAGCCCCGTCACGGAGACGACGCTGCGCGGGGGCAGCCCCTGCCGTACTCGATCGTCGACGAGGGCGACCGCCTGGCGGCCCAGTTCCTCGGCGAACGGCCCGTCGCGGAAGGCCGGTTCGCGGCGTGTCACCCACGCCGTCTCGGCCGCCACCTCGGAAATCTCCAGCAGATGCTGCACCCCGGACGTACCGCCCCCGATGACGACGACACGCTTGCCGGCGAAGGCTTCGGAGTGCGGCCCCGGATACGTGGCCGTGTGCAACTGCCGTCCGCGGAAGGTCTCCTGGCCCGGATAGCGGGGCCAGAACGGACGGTCCCAGGTGCCCGTCGCGCTGATGACGGCCCGCGCACGCCACACGCCCGCCGACGTCTCCACCCGCAGCCGCCCGGTCCGTCCCCGGCCCTCGGCACCGACTCCGGCTGGGTCCCCGTCCTCCTCTTCCTCGCGGACCGCCCGTACGTGGACGGGGCGGCGCACCGCCAGAGCGAAGGTCCGCTCGTACTCCGCGAAGTACTCACCGATCACGTCCGAGGAGCGGCGCCGGGGGTCGGCCCCGCTCAGCTCCATGCCTGGCAGGGAATGCATCCCGTGCACCTTGCCGTACGTCAGGGTGGGCCAGCGGAACTGCCAGGCGCCTCCCGGGCGCTCCGCGTGGTCGAGGACCACGAAGTCCACGCCGGGCTCGTAGCCGAGGCGCCGCAGATGGAAGGCGCTCGACAGGCCGGCCTGCCCGGCCCCGATCACCACCACCGGGACATCGTCCATGTCCCCTGCAACAGCCCCGCGCCCCCGGAACTTCCCGCGCCCGGACCATGGAGGATGGAGGCATGACTGACGCACTGCAGACCGACGTCCTGCACATCGCCACAGGGTCCGGCGAGACCGTCACCGACCTCACCCGCGAGTGCGAGTCCTTCCTCGGCGGCGCGGCCCAGGGCAGGGACGGACTGCTGAACATCTTCGTCCCGCACGCCACCGCGGGCGTCGCCGTGCTGGAGACGGGCGCGGGCAGCGACGACGATCTCCTCGCCGCCCTGCGCGACCTCCTCCCGGCCGACGACCGCTGGCGGCACCGGCACGGCAGCCCCGGCCACGGGCGGGACCACGTGCTACCAGCCCTCGTGGCGCCGCACGCCACTCTCCCCGTCATCGCCGGCAGGCTCGAACTGGGCACCTGGCAGTCCGTCTGCCTCGTCGACACCAACGGCGACAACCCGCACCGGAAGGTCAGGCTGAGCTTCCTCGGCTGAGCGGTACGGCCTTGCGGCAGCTCGAGGGCACTCAGCGTCCGGAACCGCCCGGCGCGGGCGCGAACTGTCCCAGGAGCTCTTGCTGTGCTGCTCCGTGCATCCGGAAGCTGCCCCAGGAGCCGTCGGCGAAATGCAGACGGGAGTTCGCGATGTACGGCGAATCGTCCGCCCACTTCAGCCGTTCCGCGCCGCGAACCTGTTCCCGCGGCAACGACCAGCCGGCTTCGGAGCCGAGGTCACCGACGTAGACGAGATGCACCCCCGAGCGACCGACGACGAGATACGTCCAAGTCGGAGCGTCACAGGCGGCGAGGAGTCCGCCCGCCTGGCTCCGCCAACCACCGCGCAACGGCCTGCGCTTGCGGCGGAGGGTGATCGAATCGGCGACCAGATCGTAGAGCGTCTGCGGCACATCACCCAGCCAGATGAACACCAGCGCCACGGCCCCCCACCAGGGCGCCCGCTGCTTGCGCGCCGCCCCGGCCACCGTCGGCCGGGGTCTCATCCTCCTCGGCACTCTCCGAGCGTCCGTGCTCGACGACACCAGCCCGACGGCCACGGGGGTGTCCGCATGCCCCAGGGCCGCCGCCACCTGCCCACGGATTTCCGGTGATACCTGCCCGGTCCTGCTGCTCATCGCTTCCCCTGCATCAGCGCCACTCATCCGAAGTCCTTGGTCACCCTCTCCTTTGGCGAGAGCCCGTCGTTCCTCCGGTCCTCGAATCTACGGGAGTCATCTTGCGGAGGTGCTTCCTTGGGCGCGACACCGGGTGCACCTTCAGGGCCGTAGGTCTCGTACGCCCGGCCCAGCGGCTCACCGACCTGGTTGCCGACGACCGGCGCGACGATCCCCGCCTTGACTGCACGCTTGGCTGAGTGCATCTCGCCGGCCATCTTGAGATCCTCCATCTTCCCGCCGGGCAGCTTGGCCTGCGGGTTGTCAGGATCCTTGACCCTGCCCAGGTAACGCTTGGCCGCGTTCTTGTGGCTGAACGGGTCCTTCTTGTCGCTCAGGGACTTCATCAGCTTCCTGAGTTTCTGCGCCTTCTTCAGGGCCTGCATCCGCTTCGCCAGGTCGGCGAGGGTGTCGGCCAGCTTCGCGGTGATCTTCACGGCCTTCATGGCCTTGTGCGCGATCCCCGCCGCCGTGATCAGCGGCCCGATCACGGCAGCCGCACCGGCCGTGATCACGGAGAGGATTGCCGTGGTTGCTGCCGCTGCCAGCACGGCCTGAACGATCTCCACGAGCAGGTCGATCATCAGCTGCTCGGCCTCGGCACATGCCTCGGCTGCGGACTCCAGCAGCTCGGCGATCTGGTCCATGTCCGCGGCCTCGCCCTTGAGGGCGTCCTCGAAGGCGGACGTCTCCTTGTGGAAGGCGTCCGCCGCCTCCCCGGACCAGGCGCCGTCGAGACGCTTCCGTTCGAACTTGAGGTCGTCGACGACACCGCGCAGATCCCGTGCCGCCTCCCGGTACTTGCCGGCGACCTCGCGGAGACGTTCGTTGTCGCCGGACACCTTCTCCAGGTCGTCCTCGAGGCCGAACTGTTTGATGATCCCGCGAACGGCCTCGTCGAGGGTGTCGGCGAACGGCCCGGAGATGCTGATCCCGAGCTTGGAGAGGATGTCCATCACCGGCCCCCGAATTCCACGTTGACGTCGTTCTCGGTGCGGTCGTAGGCCTTCGCCGTGTCCTTCACCGCGTCCACGATGCCTTCCAGGGCGCCGGCCGCGTCCTGGAGGTCCTCCAACGAGTCGGTGCGCTGCTTCTCGTAGTCCCTTGCCAGCTCGTCGGACTCAGGAAGTTTTCCGAACGCCCCGGGCGACAGCGTCACTTGGTCGATCTTGTTACGGATCTTCCGTATCCGTTCGACTTCCTTGTCGACGTTCGTCGCATAGCGCCGCAGGGCCTGCGGCTCCACGTCGAATTCTGCAGACAACGTTGCTCCCCCATAGTCCCGGATCATGGTCCTCCGCCACGGTAGTGGCGTCATCTGACGCAGTGGAGTGACTTCTGTGCCGGAGATGTGCCGTAACAGTGCCTGCTCATTCACTCGTTGAGCAGTGCGGTGCACGGTACGGCAGGCCATGTCGGCGAGTACATCCGGAGGCCCGCCCTCAGCCGGGCGGCAGGTCGGCGCTGACGCGCCGGGCCGCCGCTGCCGCCAGCGGCCCGAGCTCGCGGGCCCGCTCCGCGTCGTAGCGCTGAACGGGCACGGAGATCGCTATCGCGCCGACCGGCCGCCCGTGGGGGTCCACGAGCGCTGCTCCGACCGCGCCGACCCCCGGGCGCCACGCGCAGTCGTTGGTCGCGTATCCCACCTCACGCACCGTACGAAGGTCCTCGAAGACCGCTCGCCGGTCGGCGGGCGTCGTCCCGGAGAAGCGCTCCAGCTCGCCGCCGAGCAGCCGCTCGACTTCCTCGTCCGGCAGCCGGGCCAGGATCGCCCGTCCGCTGCAGCTTGCGTGCAGCGGTACACGTGCGCCCAAGTGCACCCACGTACGCACCGGTTCGTCGCTGTCCATCCGGTCCACGACGACCAGCTCACGGTCCGTGCCGTAGCTGGAGAGGTGGATGGTCTCGTGGGTCTCGTCGCGCAGCTCCCGCATCGTGGGCAGAGCGGCATCGCGGAGGCCGAGTCCGACCGAGGCGTGGATGCCGACGGACAGCGCGCGGCCGGTCAGCACCCACCGCGTCGTATCGGAGCGGGAGGTGGTCAGCCATTCCGCTTCGCGCAGGGTCACCAGACAGCGGTGGACGGAGGTCTTCGGGATCCCCGTGGCTCTGGTGATCGCGGAGACGCCGACGGGCTGCAGCTCAGCAACTGTCTCCAGAACACGCAGAGTTGTGATGACCGCGCGCATGCCGCTGCCGGCGGTTGGCATCAGTGATCGTCCCCCCTTGGCCGAGTGCCGTTCCGGATGGGTGCCTGCACAACCCTTGACAGTACGTGAGCGCGCTCACCAGGGTAAGGGCGATCGTACCGCCAGATGGTACGTGTTCCGGCTCACGGAACACGTACGCGGAACACGGCATCGGACGGCCCGAACTGGGACAGCCGGAACACGGACAGGGAGTGCTCATGGACGTCGGACGGACGCTGCTGTTCGTCCCCGGCGACCGCCCGGACCGGATCAGGAAGGCCCTGGCGAGCGGCGCCGACTCCGTCGCCGTCGACTTCGAGGACGCGGTCGGCGAGGGGGCGAAGGACGCCGCGCGCACCCTGACCGCCGAGGCGCTCACCGGCCTTGCCCCACGGGAGCCCGGCCAGACAGGGCCGCCCGGCGGTGCCGGGTGTCCGGGCATCCACATCCGCGTCAACTCGCTGGAGTCCGCCGAGGCCGAAGCGGACCTCGCGGCGGTCTCGTCCCTTATCGGCAAGGTCCGTCTGGACGGGCTGATCGTCCCCAAGGCACGCTCCGCGGTGCAGCTCACCGCGCTCGACGAGATGCTCACCGCCGCCGAAGCCGCCGCGGGCGCCCCGCACCGGACGCTGACCGTGCTGCCGGTGGTGGAGAGCGCCGCGGGCGTGCTGGAAGCGGCCGCCGTCGCCGCGGCCGGGCCCCGGGTGCGCACGCTGGTCTTCGGCACGCTCGACCTCGCCGCCGAACTCGGCGTACGTCCCACCGCCGAGGGCCGCGAACTGCTGCACGCCCGCTCCCAGGTGGTGCTCGCGGCCCGCGCGGCCCGGCTGCGGGGCCCGCTGGACGGACCGTACGCGGCGCTGGACGACGAGGACGGACTCCGGCGCTCCAGCCGTGCCGCGCGCGAACTCGGCTTCACCGGCCGTGTCGTGCTGCACCCCCGTCAAGTGGCCCCGGTCCGCGAGGCGTTCGCTCCGACGGAGAGTGAACTCGGCCGTGCCCGCGAGGTGCTGGCCGCCTTCGACGAGGCCCACCGGCGCGGCCTAGGAGCGGTGCGGCTGAGCGACGGGACGTTCATCGACCGTCCGGTCGTGACCCGCGCCCGGGCCCTGCTCCGCGAGGCGGGCACGGACGGGGCGGGCACGGACGTGGCGGGCACTCACGGGGCGGAGGCCGCCCGATGACGCCGCCTTCCGCAGCCGCCGGTGCGGCACGCGCGCTCCTCCCGTTGGACGGCGTCACCGTCGTCGCCGTCGAACAGGCCGTCGCCGCCCCCTTCGCGACGCGTCACCTCGCGGACCTCGGGGCCCGCGTGATCAAGGTCGAGCGGCCGGACGGCGGCGACTTCGCACGTGGCTACGACAACGTGGTGCACGGCGAGTCCAGCGCGTTCCTCTGGCTCAACCGCGGCAAGGAGTCGGTGCAACTCGACCTCAAGGACCCGGCTGCCGTCGAGGATCTGCACCTGCTGCTGGAGCGGGCCGACGCCGTCGTCGCCAACCTCGCTCCCGCCGCGCTCGGGCGTCTCGGCCTCGACGCCGCGGCCCTGCGGGACCGCCACCCCGGCCTCATCGTCTGCCTCATATCCGGATACGCGCCCGACGGGCCCCTCGCCGAGAAGAAGGCCTACGACGCCCTCATTCAGGCCGAGACCGGCGTGATGTCGCTGACGGGCACCCCCGCGGCGCCCGCCAAGGTGGGCGTCTCCATCGCCGACATAGCCGCCGGCAGCTACGCCTTCAGCGGGGTTCTCGCCGCGCTCCGCCACCGCGACATGACAGGTGAGGTGCTGCCCGTCCAGGTCTCGCTCTTCGACGCGCTCACCGAGTGGATGGCGCACCCGCTGTACTACACCCGGCACTCGGGCAGCGCCCCCGTCCCGATGGGGACCTCGCACCCCGCGATCGCGCCGTACGGAGCGTTCACCGCGGCGGACGGCACATCGCTGCTGATCGCCGTGCAGAACGAACGTGAATGGGCGCGGCTGTGCACCGACGTGCTGGACGCGCCGCCGCTCGCGGCCGACGACCGATTCCTCTCCAATCCCGGCCGTGTCGCCAACCGTGCCGCTCTCGACGCCGAGTTGACGCGGCATTTCGCCGCGCACACCGCCGCGACGCTGACTGAGCGGCTGGACGCGGCCGGAATCGCATGGGGACGGATGACGGCCCTCACCGACCTGCCGTCGCATCCCGAACTGGCCCGGGACGGGCGCTGGATGGACACCGGCACCCCGGGCGGGCCCGTCCGCACCCTGCGGCCGCCCGGCACCCCCGGCGGACGGTCCGCCGGGGGCGGGGCGCTTCCTGCCCTCGGTTCGCACACCGTCTCCGTACTCGCCGAACTCCACGCTGACGAGGGAGAGTCATGACGACCCACACCGGCTGGCAGGGCCGCTTCTATGAGGACTTCGTCGTCGGCGACGTCTTCGAGCACCCGCTGGGCCGCACCGTGACGACGACCGACAACATCTGGTTCACGCTGCTCACGCAGAACACCGCGCCGCTCCACTTCGACCACGAGTACGCGCGGCGCACCGAGTTCGGCAAGCCACTGGTCAACTCCGCCTTCACGCTCGCACTCGTCGCCGGCCAGAGCGTCACCGACGTGTCCCAGAACGTCTTCGCCAACCTCGGCTGGGAGGAGATCACCCTTCCCTGCCCGGTCTTCGAGGGCGACACCATCCACTCGCGGTCGAGCGTGCTGCGGGCGAGGGAGTCCGCCTCGCGTCCGGGCCTGGGCGTCGTCACGGTCCGTACCACCGGCTACAAGCAGACCGACGAGGCCGTCATCGAGTTCACCCGGACGCTGCTGGTCTACAAGCGCGGCCACGGACCGCGGCACGAGAGCGGCCACGAGCGGGACGAGGAGGGGAAGTGACGAGCGAACTCCGCCGCGACCTGCGCCAGTTGATCGACCGCATCTGCGCGGACCACCCGGACTCCTACTGGCAGGAGGTCGACGCCGCACGCCGCTACCCCGAGGAGTTCGTCGACGCCCTGACAGGAACGGGCTGTCTCGGTGCCCTGGTGCCGGAGGAGTTCGGCGGGCTGGGCCTCGGTCTCGGCGACGCCTCGGTCATCCTCGAGGGCATCAACGCCAACGGCGGCAACGCCGGCCCCGTACACGCCCAGCTCTACACCATGGGCTCCCTGCTGCGGCACGGCAGCGAAGAGCAGAAGAGGCGCTATCTGCCCGCGATCGCCTCCGGCGAGCTGCGGCTGCAGGCGTTCGGGGTCACCGAACCGACCGCCGGCACCGACACCACCAGCATCCGCACCACCGCCGAACGCACCGGCGACGGCTACGTCGTCAACGGCCAGAAGGTCTTCATCTCGCGTGTGCAGCACTCCGACTTGATGCTGCTGCTGGCCCGTACGACACCGCTGGACCAGGTGGCGAAGAAGTCCGAGGGGATGTCGCTGTTCCTGATCGACCTGCGTGAGGCCGAAGGCGTCGACCTGCGCCCCATCCGCACCATGGTCAATCACGAGACGAACGAGGTCTTCTTCGACGACGTCCACGTGCCGGCCTCCAGCCTCATCGGCGAGGAGGGCCGCGGATTCCGCTACGTGCTCGACGGCATGAACGCCGAACGCATCCTCATCGCCTCCGAATGCGTCGGCGACGGCCGCTGGTTCGTGGAACGCGCCTCGCGCTACGCCAGTGAACGCGTGATCTTCGGCCGTCCCATCGGGCAGAACCAGGGCGTCCAGTTCCCCATCGCGCGTGCACACGTGAACGTCGAGGCCGCAGACCTCATGCGGTGGCGGGCCTGTGACCTCTTCGACGCGGGCGAACCCTGCGGCGCCGAGGCCAACATGGCCAAGCTGCTCGCCGCCGACGCCTCGTGGGAGGCGGGCAACGCCGCGCTGCAGACCCACGGCGGCTACGGCTTCGCCGCCGAATACGACATCGAGCGTAAGTTCCGCGAGACGCGGCTCTACCAGGTCGCTCCGGTCTCGACGAACCTCATCCTCGCCCACATCGGCCAGCACGTACTGAAGATGCCGCGCTCGTTCTGAGCCGGCCCCGCTCCGCGCCCCGCGGAACCCCCGTCCGACGAGAGAACCCGAGACCCCGCAGACCCGCAGAGCCGCGGACCACGCGGACCCCGCGTCACCCGAAGGAGGCTTCAGCGCACATGACTTCGGCTCCCGGTTACGGACTGGTGCTGTGCAGCCAGTTCACCTCCGACGACGACGTGGTGGCGCGCTTCGCCGAACAGGTGGAGCAGGTGCGCTTCGCCCGCGACGCCGGTTTCGACTCGGTATGGGCGACGCAGCACTACCTCGCCGACCCCTTCCAGTATCTGCACCCCCTCGCAGTGCTCTCCCGCATCGTCCCCGAGACCGGCGACATGCGGATCGGCACGGCGATCACGCTCATGGCGCTGCAGAACCCGGTGGACCTCGCCGAGGAGCTGGCCACGCTGGACATCATCAGCGGCGGCCGCCTCACCGTCGGCGCCGGACTGGGCTACCGCGACACGGAGTTCGACGCCTTCGGCGTGCCCCGGCACGCGCGGCTGCGCCGCTTCCTCGACAACCTCGACCTCGTACGCCGGCTGTGGACCGAGGACGAGGTGACCTTCACCGGGGACGCGGTCAAGCTCGACGCCGTACGCCCGGTGCTGCGCCCGGTGCAGCGCCCCCACCCGCCGGTCTGGCTCGCCGGCCACACGGACGGTGCGCTGCGCCGCGCCGCACGGCTGGGCATGCCGTGGATCGCCGCGGCGGCTCACGTCGACCGGGACTATCTGCACCGGCAGGTGGCCTTCTACCGCGCCGCCTGCCAGGAGCACGGGCGCAGTGAGCCCCGCATCCAGGTCCTCCAGGAGATCTACGCGGGCGAGAGCGACGAGTCGGCCGTCGAGGACGTACGCGCCGCGATGACCGTGAAGTACGCCGCCTACCGCGCCTGGGGCCAGGACCGGGTGCTGCCGCCGTCGCAGAGCTTCGACGCGGAGTTCGACAAGCTCCGGCAGGGCCGGTTCATCCTCGGCAGCGCCGCCTCGTGCCGGGCGCAGCTCGCCGATCTCATCGACCACGTGGCACCGGAGAACATCCTGCTCCGCCCGCAATGGCCCGGGATGCCGCAGGAAAAGGTCATGGCCAGCTTGAAACGCCTTAGGGACGAGGTACTCCCATGAACACGAGAGCGATCGGACGGCGGAGCTTCCTCTCCGCCGCGGGCCTGGGCCTGGCCGCGGCCGGTGCGGCCGCGTGCGCCCCGGCGAACGCGAAGAGCGGGCAGAAGCGGACGGTGGCCACCTATCTGCCGTCCTCCTACGGCGATCTGTACCCGGGTATCGAGATGTTCAACGAAGCCGTGACCGAACGCAGCGGCGGACGGCTTCCGTTGGACCTGTACGACTCGGGCTCCCTCCTGGGCGCCGAACAGCTCCTGCCGGGGCTGCTCTCCGGCGTCGCCGACGTGATCTTCCAGACCAGCTCCTACGTCTCGTCGACGTATCCGGTGCTCGGGGCCATGGAACTGCCCTTCGTCACCGAGGACTACGGGAAGCTGCGCCGCGCCATCGAGCCAGGGCAGCCGCAGTTCGACCTCGTCAACGACAACCTGGCCCGCAAGGGCGTGCGCATCCTCGGCGGCATGCCCACGACGTTCGAATACCTGTGGACGGTGGACAAGCCGATCCGCAGGCCGGAGGACGTACGCGGCCTGCGCCTGCGCGTCGCGGGCGAGATCGAGGGTGAGACGGTCAAGGCGCTGGGCGGAGCGCCCGTCACCATGGGATCCGCCGAGGTGTACCAGGCGCTGGAGAAGAACACCATCGACGGGCTCGTCAGCTACATCGGCACCGTCGTCTCCCGCGACCTGCAGAAGATCGTCAAGTACGGGACGGCCGGGCACTTCGGCGCCTACACCGTCGACGCCTACTGCCGCAGCGACTGGTACGAGCAGCAGATCCCCGCGGTCCGCCGGGCGCTGGACGCGGCCGGCAAGACGCTGTACCGGCGCGGCACCGCGCACATGGTCAAGGTCCACACGGAGGAGTACCTCCCGAAGGTGAAGGCCGCCGGGGTGGAGCTGGTCGAGCCGGAGGGCGCCGAGATGGCGGCCTTCCGCAAGGCGATCGCACCGGTGTACGCGGACTGGAAGCGGCGCCTCGGCGCCCGCACGGCCGCGCAGGCACTCGAATCCATCAGGAACGCGTGAGGGGGCCGGCATGAGCGCACTGAACTCGATACGCAAGTACGTGCTGGGATGTGCCCTGGCGCTGGCCGTCGTCGCCATGGCCGTCGTCGGACTGATGATGCTGACCATCACCTACGACGTGATCGTCCGCTACGCCCTCGCCGCGCCTACGGACTGGGCGTACCCGCTGAACGCAGCCGGACTGCTCGCCGCGACGTCGCTGGCAGTCCCGTACTTCTACGCCAAGGGACAGCACATCTCGATGGACCTGGTGCACCGGGCACTGCCGTCCGGACTGCGCCGTGCCGCCGACCTGGTGACCGCCGCGGCGACCCTGTTCCTCGGGCTGGTGCTCGCCGTGACCGCCTTCCGCTCGATGACGGTGGCGATCGAGGGCGGTCTGACCGGCGCCGGCACCTTCAGCATCCCCCTGTGGGTCCCCGACGCCGTGCTGTTCACCAGCGGCGTGCTGCTGGCCGTCGTCGCCGTGCTCTTCCCGCCCGGAGCGGCCGACGGCGCCGCCGAAGACGGCGCGGAATCCGAACACCCGCCCGGCGAAGCCTCGTCCACGGTCACGTCGCCCGAGGAAGCCCCGCCCACCGCGGCACAGTCCACGGACGGCGCCCCGGCCCCCAGTGAGGGCCGCGCCGCTTCCGGCACGGGAGAAGGAGAGACCCGCTCATGATTCCCGACTCCGGTGTCGCGGCCCTCGCGGTCGTACTCCTCCTGCTGCTCATCGCTCTGCGCACACCGATCTTCGTGGCACTCGCCGTCGCCGGAATCGCAGGGCTCATCGGCCTGGACGGCCTCTCCGGGGTCGAGCTGGTGCCGCTGTCGCTGGTCGCGCAGCTGCAGAACTACGCGCTCGTCGCCGCACCGCTCTACATCCTCCTCGGTGAGGTGCTCGCGGTCAGCGGCCTGGGCCGCGACCTGTTCGGCGCGGCATACCGCTGGTTCAACCGGGTCCCCGGCGGTCTGGGAGCGTCCGCCATCGGCTCCTCGACGGTCTTCGGCGCGATGTCCGGCGTGAGCATCTCCTCGGTCGCGGTGATCGGCCGCATGGCCGTCCCCGAGATGCTCGCCCGCGGCTACGCCCCGGCGTTCGCCAGCGGTTCCGTCGCCGCCTCCGGGGCGCTGGCGATGCTCATCCCGCCGAGTCTGATGTTCATCCTCTACTCGTCCGTGACGGGCGTGAGCATCGCGGAACTCTTCGCCGGAGGCCTGATACCGGGGCTGCTGCTCGCCGCGTTCATGATCGTCTACGTGGTGGTGCGGGCGAAGGCCTCACCGGCGCAGGCGCCCAGGGCGAACGAGAGCTTCACCTGGGGGGAGCGCCTGACCGCGCTGATGAAGATCTCACCGGCGCTGGTGCTCATCGTCCTCGTCCTCGGATCGATCTACACCGGCTTCGCAACTCCCACCGAGGCGGCGGCAGTCGGTGCGCTCGCTGCGTTCGCCGTGACGGGATGGGTCTACCGGAAGCTGGGCTGGGCGAACCTGCGGACGATCTTCGTCTCCACCGCGCACGTCACCGCGTCCATCCTGGCCATCGTGGGCGCCGCGTTCGTCTTCACACAGATGCTCGTGGTCGCGCGGATCCCCGACGCGGTCTCCACCTTCGTCGTGGGCCTGGACATCTCGCCGTACCTGGTCATCGCGGCCATCATGCTGGTGCTCGTGCTGCTGGGCTGCCTGGTCGACGCCGCCTCGCTGCTGCTGGTGGTGACGCCGATCCTGGTACCGGCGATCGAAGGACTCGGCTTCGATCCCCTGTGGTTCGGAGTGCTGCTGGTGGTCAATCTGGAGATGGCGGTGATCACGCCACCGGTCGGGCTGAACCTTTACACGATGAGGTCCGTGGTGCCGGAACTGGACCTCGCCGACATCTTCCGTGGCATCCTGCCGTATCTCGCCATCGAGGCCGCGATGCTGGCGCTGGTCACCGCCGTACCCGAACTCGCCACCTGGCTGCCGGGGCTGATCGCTTGATCGCCGACCTCGCCGGCTGGGCCGCCGCGCTCGACCCGGGCGACGACGACCGCGAACTCGCCCGCACCGCGCTTGTGGACACGGCCGCGGTCACCCTCGCCGCGGCGGGCGAACCGGTCGCCGCCATGACGGCCGGGCTGCCGGAGCCGCTGCGCTGGGCCGCGACGGGACACATCCTGGACTTTGACGACGTCCATCTGCCCTCCACCTCGCACGTCAGCGTCGTATGCGTCAGCGCGACGCTGGCGTGCGGGGGCGGGGCCCGCGCCTACCTCGCGGGAGCGGGAGTGATGGCCCGGCTCGGTACGGCACTCGGCTGGAGCCACTACAGCAGCGGCTGGCACACCACCTGCACCGCGGGAGCACCCGCCGCAGCGGTCGCCGCCGGGGTCGCCCTCGGCCTCGACGCGGACGGACTCCGGCGGGCCATGGCGCTGGCCGTGCCCGCCGCGGGAGGGGTGCAGCGTGCCTTCGGCACCTCCGGCAAGTCCCTCCAGGTCGGCTTCGCGGCCGATGCCGGTGTGCGGGCGGCGCGGCTCGCGGCCGCGGGCGCGACGGCCGACCCGGCGGCGCTCGACGACTGGTTCGCCCTTGTCGGGGGCGCGTCGGCCCCCGAGTTGACGGGACCCGCCGTCCCCGGCGGACTCGCCGTCAAGCTGCACCCCTGCTGCTACGCGATGCAGCGGCCCATCAGCGCGGCACGCGAACTGCCTCGCGACGCCCGGGCCGTCGAGGACATCTCGCGCATCACCGTCACCACCCCCGAGGCAGGCATGCAGCCGCTGATCCACCACCGCCCCCGTACCGGGCTGGAGGCGAAGTTCAGCATGGAGTACGCGGTCGCGACGGCGCTCCTGGACGGCTTCCCCGGCATGGCCGACTTCACGGACACTGCCGCCGGCCGCCCCGAGGTGCGGCGCCTGCTGGAACGTACCGAGGTGCGCGTCCTCCCGGACGGCGGCACTCAGGGCCTCATGGGAGGGGAGACCCGCGTCGTCGTGGAACGCTCCGGAGGCGAACGGGCCGAAGCCGCACTGGAGTTGCCGCAGGGCCATCCGCAGCGCCCCGCGACCGGAGCGGAACTCGCCGCCAAGGTCGCCGCCTGCGTGGGCGAGGACCGCGCGGCCCAGGTCACGGGACTGACCTGGGAGGCCGCACCGCAGCTGCTCCGCGACACCCTCCCCGGACGCTGAACCGGGCGGGCCGGAGGCCGGGCGGGCAGGCCGGGGCCGAAGACGTCAGTCCACGCCCGTGCTTCCGGACCCTGTGCTCTCACGGTCCGTGTTCTCGCCGTCCGTTGCCCCGCCGCGCGTGATCCAGCGGTAGGCACGCCATGGGTCGAACTCGTCCTGGCCGCCGGCGAACAGCAGCCCCGCCGAGGCGAACGCCGGGTCCGTCTCCGTCCCGCGTACGTACGGAACAGCCGCACAGCGCATGCCGGCCCGGTGCGCCGCCTCGGCGCCGGGCGGTGCGTCCTCCAGCACCACACAGCCCTCCGGCTGCACGCCGAGCCGCCGCGCCGCCTCCAGGAAGACGTCGGGTTCGGGCTTGCCGTGGGCGACCTCCTCCGCGGAGACCCGTACGGGCAGCATCGGCGCCAGTCCCGACCCTGCGAGCACCGCGTCGATGGCCGCCCGCGAGGAGCCGGAGGCCACGGCGAGCGGATACGCGCCCTCGTGCAGCCGCTCCACGAGCGCGCGCATCGCCGGGAAGACCGGCGTGGAGCGCATGGCGAGCTCCAGATAGCTGCGGTTCTTCTCCTCCAGCAACTGCTCGACGGGCGCGGCGATTTGATGCTCGGTGCGCAGCGTCTCCATCGTCTGACGGGTGCCGATGCCGATGAACCGGGTGTGATCCCGCCATGTGAAGTCCATGACTCCGTGCGCGGCCAGCACGCGCCGCCCCGCCTCGTAGTAGTGGGGTTCGCTGTCAACGAGCGTGCCGTCGAGGTCGAAGATCACAGCGGTGGCGGGAGAGCTGTCCATGGTCACCAGGGTGCCAACAAGCACTCCGCGGGTGTGAGCGGGGCCGCAGGCGGGTGTGATCGAGTACGCCCCGGCCCCGAGCGGGCGCTGCTAACGTCGGCCAAGATCGCGGAACTCTCTGGCAGGAAGGGCGCAGCGCGGTGAGCGAAACGAACGGGCAGTGGGCCGACAGGGCGTACATCGGATCGTTCACCTCGGCGGGCGGCAGGGGCATCACCACCGCGTCACTCGACCCGGAGAGCGGTGCGCTGACGGAGCTGCACCACACCGAGACCCACCTCCCCGACCCCTCCTACCTCACCCTCACCGAGGGTCCCGGCGGACCGGGCAGCCCGGGCGGCCACCTGTACGCCGTGAGCGAGCGCGACACCGGCGGCGCCGCGGCCTTCTCCCTGGCCGACCGGGACAGACCCGAGCCGCTGGGCGAACCGACCCCCGTAAGAGGCGGCGGGCCGACCCACCTCGCCCTCGCCGCCGGCCACCTCATCACCGCCAACTACGGCTCCGGGAGCATCAGCGCACTGCCCGTACGGGCCGACGGCACGCTGGGCAGCCGCGCGTCCGTGCACCAGCACACCGGCAGCGGCCCCGAGGCGCAGCGTCAGGAGGGGCCGCACGCGCACGCCGTGGTGCCCGACCCGACGGGGCGGTGGCTGCTCGCCGTCGACCTCGGCACCGACTCGGTGTGGATCTACGACCTGCGCGACGCCTGCCCTGAGGGCGAGCCGCTGCCATACGCGGAGGCGCCGCTGCGCCCGGGAAGCGGGCCGCGGCATCTGGTCTTCCACCCTCGCGGCGACCACGCGTACGTCGTGGGTGAGCTCGACTCGTGCGTGACCGTGTGCAGTTGGGACGCGGACACCGGCGAACTCGAAGCCCTCTGCGGCATCGCGACCGTGCCCGACAGCGCCGCCCCGGAACGCAACTACCCCTCGGAGATCGTCGTTTCGCGGGACGGGCGCTTCGCCTGGGCCGCCAACCGCGGCCATGACAGCATCTCGGTGTTCACCGTCACCGCGTCCGGGGACTCGATGGAGCTGACCGGGACGGTGCCGTGCGGCGGGCACTGGCCGCGCGATCTAGCCCTGCACCCCTCGGGCCGCTGGCTCTACGCCGCCAACGAACGCTCGGGCGACGTCACCTGGTTCGGCATCGACCAGGCCACGGGCACCCCGCGCCGGGCGGGCACGATCGCGGCCCCGGCCGCGAGCTGCGTCGTCTTCGGCTGAGCCGCGCGGGGCGGGACGGCAGCCCGGGCCCCCGGCCCGGCGGAGCTGCCCGGCCGTCAGGACCCGCGCGGCGGCCCTTCCCGGCGACGCGGGCGGAGCCGGCCATGGAGGCGGCTCATGGAGAGCCCTCTCATGGAGAGCCCTCTCATGGAGAGGCGGCGTGCTCCGTCCTCCCCGACGGGCACACCGCCTCCGTTCCGCACCGGTGCGCGAGCCACGGCCTTCGCCCGCGCACCGCAGAGCCCTCCCGGCCGGTGCCGCCGCGGCAGCCCGGCCGCTGCCGCCTCAGCGCGCCGCCAGGCCCTGCGGCGACTGCTGCTGCGGGATGCCGAGCTTGGCCGCGTACGTCGACGCCACCAGCTTGCCCACCGCCGGGTAGGCGCCCAGCGGTTCGGCCACGGCGCAGCCTGCCTCCGCCGCCGCCGCGTCGAGCAGGCCCTCAGGAACCTCGGGTCCGATAAGGCAGGGGGCGACGGCGAGTTGCTGGGAGCCCGACTCGCGCAGCTGCTCGGCCACGCGTGCCACGGCGCCGGCCTCGTCGAGGCCCGCGGCGAGCACCGGAACCGCGAGCCGCGCGGCCAGCAGCATGCCGGTGATGCCCGCGGCCTGCACCGCCTCCTCACCGCCGACGGAGGCGAGGATGATGCCGTCGGCGGCGGTCGCGACGGTGAAGAGCCGGGCACGGTCCGCACGGGCGAGGCCCGCCTCGGAGAGCTTCACGTGCACGCCTTCGGCGAGCAGCGGGTGCGGCCCCAGCACGTCGGTGAGTTCCGCGCCCGTACCGCTGGAGAGCACCGCCTGCCGTATCTGCCGCATGCCTGCCGCGTCGGGGCCGGCGAGCAGCGGGATGACGAGAGCGACGAGGCGCTCCTCGGCACCCGTCTTCGGGCCCCGGCGTGCCTCGGCAGCCGCGCCGGGCTCCGCATGGCCGTTTCCGGCACCCTCCTCGGCGGCGGCTTCGACCGCGGCCAGTTCCGCGGCCCGCTCCTCGGCGGCCTGCTGGTCGGCGGCCGTCTGCGTGAGTACGCCCCCGAGGGTCGGGTACTCCTCGCCGTCGCCCTCCACGTAACCGATGCGGGCGTCCATCCCCGGCAGCTCCGAGCGGGCGATGCTGAGGATCTCCTCGGCGATGCTGCGGACGGTGCCGGAAGGGGCGCCGGGCACGGCGAGTACCAGGGCAGGGGCGTTCTCTGGTGCAACAACAGGCTCCGGCTTGCGGTGCCTTCCGGGCCTGCGTGGACGCGGCATTCGCACTGGCAGGCCGTTGTCCGGGTCAGTGGGGGAGCTCATGCGCCCGCATGCTAACGCCTTGTGGGACCTCGCAGTTCAGGCGGGGGAGACTGGCCTGAAATGCCCTTTTATTCGAGGGGTGGCTTGTTCTGATTTGCCGGAATTCTCAACTCACGGACAGCAGAGCCGGATCCGGCGGAAGCCGCAGCGCCCCCTCCGTGAGCCGGGCCGCGATGAGAAGCGCACCGTCCAGCGGACCGCCCGCGGGAGGCACGGTCCGGGCATGGGGGACATGCCGGGCCAACTCGGCCCGCAGCGGCTCCAGGAGCGGTGCGCCGGCATTGAACAGGCCACCGGTCAGGGCGACGGCGGCGCCCTCGCCGGAGGGACACACGGCGGCCGCGGCCGCGGCGATCTCCCGCGCCGCCGCCGACATCACCGCGCCGGCGACCGGGTCCCCGTCCGCGGCACAGGCGGTCACATCGGGAGCGAAGGAGGCCAGCACCGCGGGCCGGTCCGTACGGGGATACAGCTGCGGAGGCAGCCCGCTCAGCGGCGCTCCGAACCGGGCCTCGGCACGCTCCCTGAGCGGCTGTGAACCGCCCTCGCGTCCGTCGAACGCGCGCATCGCGGCCTGCAGACCGGCCTGCCCGATCCACGCTCCGCCGCCGCAGTCACCCAGCAGATGCCCCCAGCCGTCCGCGCGCCGCCAGCCGTGCAGATCGGTGCCCACGGCGATCAGGCCGGTGCCGCCGGCGACCACGGCTCCGGCCTGATCGCCGAGCGCGCCCGCGTACCCGGCCACCGCGTCGGCGGCAAGCGCCACGCGCCGGGTGCCGAACTCCCGGTGCAGCGCCTCGGGCAGCGCCGCACGCAGGCCACCGCCCAGCGTCGCCATTCCCGCCGCTCCGACGCAGACGGCGTCCAGGCCTTCGCCCTCCCCGCCTGCCTCGGCGAGCAGCCCGCGTACGGCGGGCACCAGTTGGGCCAGCATGTGGCCGGCGTCGATGCCCTCCGGGCCGGTGCGCACAGGCTCGGAGGAGCTGACCGTGCCCACCGTCTCCGGGTTGGCTCCCGGCCGTGACGCGTCGGCCAGCGCGATGCGCAGCCCCGAGCCGCCCGAGTCGGCGCCGAGCACCCATGAACGCGGCAGTGCCGCGCTGTCCGGGGCCGGGCGGCCGGGGACCGGTTCCGTCACGGAAGTTTCCAGTCCACCGGTTCCGCACCCTGCTGGGCGAGCAGTTCGTTGACGCGGCTGAAGGGGCGCGAGCCGAAGAACCCCCGGTCGGCGGACATGGGCGAGGGGTGCGAGGACTCCACGACCGGCCGGTTCTGCAGCAGAGGCCGCAGATTGCGTGCGTCGCGGCCCCAGAGCACCGAGACCATCGGCCGCTCCCGCGCGGCGAGCGCGCGGATGGCCTGCTCGGTGACCTCCTCCCACCCCTTGCCCCGGTGGGCGCCGGGGCTGCGCGGCGCCGTCGTCAGCGCCCTGTTGAGCAGCAGTACGCCCTGCCGCGTCCAGGGCGTCAGATCGCCGTTCGACGGCCGGGGGAGCCCGAGGTCGCTGCCCAGTTCGCGGAAGATGTTCTCCAGGCTGCCCGGGAGCGGACGCACGTCCGGCGCGACCGAGAACGAGAGCCCCACGGCGTGACCGGGAGTCGGATACGGGTCCTGTCCGACGATGAGGACCCGCACCTCGTCGAAGGGCTGCTGGAATGCGCGCAGTACGTTCTCCCCGGCGGGGAGGTAGGTTCTCCCCGCGGCGATCTCCGCGCGGAGGAACTCGCCCATGGAGGCGACCCGTTCGGCGACGGGCTCCAGCGCCTTGGCCCAGCCCGGTTCTACGATCTCGTTCAACGGTCGTGCAGCCACGGGCGGTTACTCTACTGGCTCCGCCGCGGTGCGAGGGGTGTCCGGCGGATCTTCGTGGGTCAGCGAGCTGGGGGCACTCCCCCTCGCTCCGCTGGGGGGACCCCCACCCGCGAAGCGGGGGAGAGGTGCGGTGCCGGGCGTCGCGAGCCCGCGAGGATCCGCCGGACACCCCTACGGCCGCCCGGCGGTTCAGTCGATCACCGCCGCCCGTACGCACAGCACATCGGGCAGATGCCCGGCCAGCTGCTGCCAGTTCTCTCCCTCGTCGGCGCTGGCGAAGAGCTCGCCGTTGCGGTTTCCGAAGTAGATGCCGGCCGGGTCGGCGCCGTCCGTGCACATCGCGTCGCGCAGCACCGGGCCGTAGTGCGCCGGTTCCGGGAGCCCGGCGCCGAGTTCCTGCCAGGTGGCGCCCGCGTCGTCCGTGCGGTGGACGCGGCAGCGGTGCCGCGCGGGAACCCGGTCGGAGTCGGCGTTGAGCGGGAAGACGTATGCGACGCCGCCTCGGCTCGGGTGGCTGACCACGGGAAAGCCGAAGTCGGAGGGCAGGGACTCGCCGATGGACGTCCAGCTCGTCCCGTCGTCGTCGCTGCGGTAGACGCCCCAGTGGTTCTGGAGATACAGCCGCGCCGGGTCGGCGGCGTCACGTGCCACCTTGTGCACGCACTGCCCGTACTCCGGGAAGCGCATGTTCTCCGGCAGGAACACCGCCTCCACGCCGCGGTTGCACGGCTCCCAGCTCTTGCCGGCGTCCGCGGTGCGGTAGGCGCCGCCTGTCGAGACCGCGACGGTCAGCCTCCGGGGATCCCTGGGATCGACAAGGATCGTGTGCAGGCCGAGACCGCCCCCGCCCGGCACCCAGTCCTTCCGTGTGGGGTGCTCCCACAGGCCGCGTACGAGTTCGAAGCTGCTCCCGCCGTCCTCCGAGCGGAACAGCGCGCCCGGTTCCGTGCCGGCCCAGACCACGTCGGGCTCGTCGGCGCCGCCTGGCTGGAGCTGCCAGACCCGCTCCAGGGAAACCTCCGTGTCCTGCGGGAACTTCACCGCCGGTGCCGGCGGCTCCGTCCAGGTCGAGCCCAGATCGTCGGAGTGGAAGACCGACGGCCCCCAGTGCGCGCTGTCCCCGCCCACGAGGATTCTGGGGGCTGAGTCGCGCCGGGTGTCGAAGGCGACCGAGTACACCGCCTGCGCGTTGAAGTGCGGGCCGTCGAACTCCCAGCCCCCGTCCCGCCGCGCGCCCACCGGCCGCCGGGCGAGGAAGAGTCCCTTTCTGGTGCCTGCCGCGAGAAGTACGTCTGACATGTCTGATCCCGCCTTCGTGACGTCTTTGTCCGGGCTGTCTGAGGTGGGCCATAGTCTGCACCCGACCACCGACAATGACGCCGGTGCTGATGTCGCCGCAGGTCAGCGCGGCGCGTGTGAGGCCTTCACGGGTCCCGGGCGCGGGATGCGGGATGGACGGCGCGGGAGGGACGGCGCGGGAGGGACGGCGCGGGAGGGGGTCCGGCGGGGCGGCGTCCGGCCTCCGCGCGTTCAGTTCGCCGAGGGCCGGTGCGGCCGTCCGGCCGGGGGATTCGGCCGGCGCAGCACCTCGTACGGCTGGGACGGAGGCTGCTCCGGCACCTCTGACGGCACCTGTGACGAGGGTTGCGGCGAGGGCTGCGGTGCGGCCGCAGGCCCGGTTGCTGCGGCCAGCCGCCGCCCGGGCGCCCGGCCGGACGGGCCGCAGGCGGGGCCTGCCGGGTCCTCCTGCGGCGGTCTGCCCAGCTCCCACTCCAGCCCGTAGCGCGCGAAGAGTTCGGCGCGCAGCCGCGCCACCGGCATCGGCGCACCGGGAAGCAGGACCGCGACCACGGCACCCATCAGCAGCGCGCGCAGCAGCGGGTAGTCGGCGTCCGGGTCGGGTGATCCGTAGCGCTCGACGGTCTCCCTCAGCAGTGCTGCCAGCCGCTGCTGCTCGGGGCACTGGACGAACCCCTCCTGCTGGAGGATTCCGGCCATATGCGCACGCATCAGGACGGGACGGTCCCGTCCCAGCCCGAGGACGGCGTCGATGGCTCGCGCGAGCGACTCGTCACCGGCGCCGGGGCCCTCCGGCAGCGGCGGGCGCGTCAGGGCCTCTTCGAGCGTGAGGTGCATCAGGCGGTGCACGGCGGACTGGAAGAGCTGGCGCTTCCCGGGGAAGTAGTACGAGATGAGCCCGCGCGCGGCGCCCGCGCGGTCCGCGATGTCGCCCAAGGTCGTCGCCTCGAAGCCGCGCTCGCCGACGAGATCGACCGTCGCCTGCAGCAACCGTTCCCGTGAGCGTCGGCGCAACTCTTCATTGACCGATGCGCTACGAGGGGACATCCTGTTAGCTCCTATGTTGACTGGCTCCCAGCCAATATACTCGTGGAGACTTCGGACGCACGCCCCCGACCAGGCTGCTTCCGGCCGGACCGCCGGTATTGGGCGACGCGGGGGATCGCCCAATACCGGTTCTGACGCGGCCCTCGCGACTCCGCCATGGAGGAGCGGGGCCGTTTTCGTGTGCGGGGCAGGCAACGCCCGTCGTGCGTGCCCTTTGCGGACGCCCGTTTCCCGGGCCGTCGTACCCCGCCGGGCGCGGCGCGGTACGACGCGGCTTGCCGCGCTCAACTCCCGTTGTTCAAACCGTTGTTGAATGACGGACAAGCAATAGTATGAGTGAACGAACACGCTGAGACGGGCACTTGTGCACGAGCTTCCCCGCCTGTTCTGCGGCCTTCCGGTATCCGCGGCCCCACAAGGAGAGCCCATGCCGTTAGCGGTGGTCTCGCTCATCTGGGATGCACAGAAGTCCTCCGGCTCGCAGCGCGTCGAGTACGACGACGACGGCTATTACCTCGTCCGGTTCCCCTACGGGGAGCAGGAGTCGTACGACCCGTGGAACATGCACGCCGCCCGGCGCGGGGGAGACACCTCCGAGTTCCCCGACGCCCGCTCGGGTCTCATCCACCCCAGCCACGAGGGCTGGGGCACGGTCTCGGCGATGGTCCACTGGGAGAAGGACGGAGATCCGCACGAGTACCGCGCCCGGTTCGTGCGCGATCCGCTCGGGGACGGATACGACTCGACGGCGACGACCGACGCGGCGGCGACGGGCGGCGGCCAGTACAAGGCGTACCAGTGGCAGATGTTCGTGTATCCGGACGTGCCGATCGGCCTGAAGGTCTCCGCACGCGGCAAGGGCGACAAGAAGATCGCCACGCCGCTCATGCACGCCCAGTTCAAACTCGCCATCCACACCGACGTGATCACGCCCTGAACACCGGACCCCGCGACGGGTGAGTGCCGGGCCGCGCGACGGCTGAGCACAGGGCGGCGCGGCGACGGCACTCCCGGCCTCAGGCGCCGGCTGACCTCGTCCCGGGCACGGCCCCCCGGTCCTCCAGCGAGTTCCACAGCCCCGCGGACGCCGAAGCCAGCGCCATGCCCAGCAGCGCTCCCGCGACGGTGTCCGAGAGCCAGTGCACGCCCAGCACGGTCCTCGTCAGGCACACCCCGGCGACCGAAATACAGACCAGGGCGAGCACCGTCGCACGCAACGCCTGCCCGGCGCCCGAACGCCCGACGAGCCACAGCACCAGTACGCACGCGATGGCGGCGGTCATGGAGTGGCCCGACGGCATGGAGGCGTAGTGGGCCGAGTCGACGGGCTGCTGCCACTGCGGCCGTTCCCGGTCCAGCAGCGTCTTGAGGCCCTGCTGAACCCCCACGCCGAGAACGGTCGTTGCCACACACCACACGGCGAGCAGCCGTTCGCCCCGCAGCCATACCCACACCGCTGCCACCACGACCAGGAGCCGCATGGTCACCGGGTCCCACACCCAGTCGGTGAGGATCCGGTTGGTCCCGGTCCAGGCCGGATGCGCCAGGGCATGTGCGTGCAGCGGTCCGGCGACGTCTCCGTCCACGCGCAGCAAAGGCCCCCAGCCGGCCTCGACCAGCACGATCACCGTGAGCGCGGCGACGCCCAGCGCGAGCGCCGTCCACAGCCACCGTGCCGCGGACTCGGGGCAGTTCGCGGTACGTGGCCGAGCCGGAGGCGGAGCATGAGTCGGTCCGTGCATGCGTCGATCTTCACCCGGCGGGCACGTTCCCCGCTAACGAAGCGCTGAGAGTCCCGGCACGAAAGCGACAAGCAGGGGCACGGCAGGCACGAGTACGGCAGCCGCGGTCATCCGCAGGCGGCGCGAGACGGGAAGCCGGGGAGCGGCGGCCAGCAGACGCTGCACCCTGTGTGGGACCTGGGCCAGCGGCGTCGGGGCCGGCCCGAACACCCCGCGGTCCTCGTTGAGTTCCACCAGGGCGAGGGCGATGGTGAGCCGGCCGTACCGTTTCGACGCGGCGTCGTCGGCGGCCATCTCGGCGAGGGCGTGCACCTGGTCGCGGAACGCGGCGAAGACCGGCACCTGGGGAAAGCCCGCCGCGAGCGCGGAGGAGCAGTGCATCAGCCAGTCGTGGCGGGCACGTGCGTGGCCCTGCTCGTGTTCCAGTACCGCGTCCAGCTGGCGGCCCTTCAGACGCCGGAGCGCGGCCGTGGTGACGACGAGCCGCGGCGTGCTGCCGGGCAGCCACCAGGCGTCCGGCTTGTTCCCCTCCAGCACCACCAGAGGGCCGGCGTCTGAGGGCTCCTCGCCGGGCAGCCGCGGGGCGCGCTCACGCAGTTCCGCACGCCGCCGGCGGCGCCTCATCCTTGCCTCGTGCACCTCGCGCAGCAGCATCGCGCCCGTCCAGGCGCCGCCGCAGGCCAGGAGCACCGCGAGGCCTCCGGCCCAGGGCCCGTACGTGCCGAGTCCGAGTCCGTATGCCTCCTCGACGCCGTTCGGTGCCGGCGCGAAGACATGACCCCGTACGACCTGCCACGCCGCCGCAGCCGAGAACGCCATGGCCAGCAGGCAGCACAGCAGGACCGCGGCGACGACGCACTGCCACATCCAGAGCCCGAGCACAGGCTCCCGTTCCGGCCAGGACGAACGGGCCAGTACGCGGGGGGCGACGGCAGCGGCCAGCCCGCCGAGTACGAGCAGCGCCAGCGGGACCATCATGACTGCAGACTATGAGCCGCCGGCCACGGGGCGGTACGCCCACCCGCGCAGAAGTGACCGATCCCTCACAGCATGAGCAGCATCGCCAACATGCCTGTGCCCATGGCGACTCGGCATGCCGCAGCCAGTCCCGGCACGTCGTGCGCCGCGCAGCCGCCGTCGGCCGTCCCGGCCGCGCCGGTCTCTCCGCAGGGCGCCGCCGGCAGCAGAAGCAGCCCCGTGCGCAGCACGTAGGCCGAGTAGTAGACGAGCAGCGCACCGGTCAGCAGCGGCAGCCCGGAAGCGGCGGCGCTCGCGGCCGAATGCCCCCCGGCGCCCGCCGAGGCGCCGTGGGACGCCGGCATCGCCAGCGCCATGTAGATCATCGCCAGCGCACCCACGAGGTGGTGAAGGTGATGAAGGTGGTGGGGGTGCGGCGCCTGCTCCGGACGTACGGTCCCGCGCGGCGGCCCGCCCGTACGCCGTGCTTCCAGCAGCAGCGCCAGCTCCCGCACACTGACGGCGCCGAAGAGCACCAGGAAGACGAGCGGGGACGGTGCCGCGGACACGCTGCCGGGCAGCGCCATCGCCGCCATCCCCAGCCCCATCAGGGCCTCGCTCGTGGCAGTACGCCGCCGCATCCCCCCGGCACCCCTCGCGCGCAGCAGGCATACGGCGGCGACGAACGCGCACAGAGCCGACAGCATCCAGCCGACCGTCGCTGACTCGTGCATCACCGGCCTCCCCGCTCGCCCCCGAGGTGAGGCTGCCCGCCGGGGCGCCGTCACACGGGAGCGCACGGGCGCAACGGGGGAGCGCTCAAGGGCTCGGCCGGGCGGCCCGCCGGTGCGGCCGGCGCCCGATGGGACCGGCCCCCTGACGGCTTCGGCTCAGATCCCCGGCCGGTAGCGCATCGGATGGTCCTCGGGAACCTCGACGACGCAGATGCGTACGCCGTCCGGATCGGCGATCCACATCTCGATCAGGCCCCACGGCTCCCGCACCGGCTCCCTCAGCACCTCGGCCCCGGCCCCGGTCAGCTCGCGCTCGGCCTCGTGTGCGTCCCGCACCTGAAGCCACAGTGAAAGGCCGGGCGCGGGAGGGGAGTCGGAGCGTCCGGACACCTCCAGGAATCCGCCGCCCAGGAAGTAGACCGTGCCGCGCTCCGGGCCCGTCCCGAACTCGCGGGCGACCGCGAGCCCGAGCGTCTGTCCGTAGAAGACCCGTGTGCGTTCCGGATCGGTCGGCCGCAGCAGCATGCGGCTGCTCAGTACGTGCACCATGCCGACCGACTCTATTCCCGGGCGCGGTGCCTTAGGGTCTCCGACCATGGAGAACGTCAAGGAGACCGGTGAGCTGACCTTCCGCGTCGCCGGGGCGGAGGACGTGCACGCTCTCGTCGCACTGCTGGAGTCCGCCTACCGCGGCGACTCCAGCCGCGCCGGCTGGACGACCGAGGCCGACCTGCTGGAAGGCCAGCGCACCGACCCGGAGGGCGTCGGCGCCGTCGTCACCGGTGACGGCAGCATCATGCTCGCGGTCGAGCGGGCGGGCGGCCTCGTGGCCTGCTGCCAGCTGGAGAGGCGCGGCGAGGCCGCCTACTTCGGGATGTTCGCGGTCCGTCCCGAAATGCAGGGCGCCGGGCTGGGCAAGGCCGTACTGGCGGAGGCCGAACGCACCGTCGCCGCCGAGTGGGATTCGCGCGAGATGCACATGACGGTGATCCGGCAGCGCGAGGACCTGATCGCCTGGTACGAGCGCCGCGGCTACGTCCGTACCGGCAAGGTCACGCCTTTCCCGTACGGCGACGAGCGGTTCGGGATTCCCCAGCGGGGCGACCTCGCCTTCGAGCTGCTGGTCAAGACGCTCGGCGCGCTGCCCTCTTGATCTCCGGCATATCGGTCACCAGGCCGTCGAGCCCCAGCTCGCGGACGCGGGCCAGTTCCTCGTCGGTGTTCACCGTCCAGGTGATGACCTTGATTCCGTGGGCGTGACAGCGCTCCACGGTCCCGGCCTCCAGCCACTGCAGCTCGCACGAGACCATGAACGCGCCCAGGTCCACGGCCCGTTCGGGGGCTGTGGGCGTCGACTGGCCGGTGACCAGCACCAGGGGCATCTCGGGCAGGTGCTCGCGGACCTCGCGCAGCGCCTCGTCGTGGAAGGAGATGACGGTGACGCGGTCGTGCAGCCCGAGTTCGGAGATCACCCCAGACAGCACCCGGGCGGCGGCCCGGTCCTTGATCTCGGCCTGCAGCGGGGACCGTACGGCGTCCACGACCTCCTGGAAGACGGGGATGCGTTCGCCCTGCCCGGCGTCGAGTTCGCGCAGTTCCGCCAGGGTGAAGTCGCCGATGGCGCCCGAACCGTCCGTGGTGCGCGAGACGTCGGCGTCGTGCATCACCACCAGCGCGCCGTCCTTGCTCAGGTGCAGGTCCAGTTCGATGACGTCGAGCCCCTCGTGCTCGGCGCGGACGAAGGAGCGCAGGGTGTTCTCGGGCTCCACGCCCATCACCCCGCGGTGGCCGACGGTGAGCAGTGACACGGCACCTTCTCTCTTCTCTGTGGCGACGGGCGCACATGGTGACGTGCGCGGCGGACAGACTAGCGGCCGGGGAGCCCCGGCCGGTTCCCCGGCCATCCTCGGCACCACGGGCGACGCCCGGACGAACACCCGGCGGACGAAACGTACATACGCGACGAAGGAGCAGCAACGTGAGCGGCAGCACCGCGTCCCACGAACCCGAGCGCCTCGCCCCGGGAGCCCGCGAGCTGATGGAGCTCCTGGTCGCCGCGTTCCCCGATGTCGGCGTCACCGTCCATGACGCCGCCGAGGCCCGCCGCGTCCTGGCCCTGTCGATGCCGGAGCCGCCGCGGCTTCCCGCCGTGGGCGAGGTCTCCGACCGGCTGATCCCCGGGCCCGAGGGCGCGCCCGAGCTGCCGGTGCGGGTCTACCGCCCGTACGGGGAGGAGTCCGGCCGCGCCGGTGTGCCCACGGTGGTCTTCTTCCACGGGGGCGGCTGGGTGCTGGGCGGTCTCGATTCGCACGACACGACGGCGCGTGCCATGTGCACGGCGTCCGGCGCGGTGGTCGTCTCCGTCGACTACCGGCTGGCACCCGAGGCCCGCTTCCCCGAGCCGGCCGAGGACGCCTACGCGGCGGTGTGCTGGGCCGCGGAGAACATCGCCGCTCTGGGCGGGGACCAGGACGCGCTGATCGTGGCGGGCGACAGCGCCGGCGGGAATCTGGCCGCCGTGTGCGCGATCATGGCCCGCGAGCGCGGCGGTCCGCGGATCGCACACCAGTCGCTGATCTACCCCTCCACCGACCCGCTGGCCGAGACGGAGTCCCGCCGTCTCAACGCGGAGGGGTTCTTCCTCACCGAGGCGGCCATGCTGTGGTTCGGCGCGCAGTACTTCGGTCCGGACTCCGACCCGACGCACCACTACGCGGCGCCGCTGCGCGCGGACCTGGCGGGACTGCCGCCCGCACACGTGATCACCGCGGGCTGCGATCCGCTGTGCGACGAGGGCCGGGCGTACGCGGCGAAGCTGCGCGAGGCCGGAGTCGCCGTGACCGAGGCGCACTTCCCGGGGATGTTCCACGGCTTCCTGGCGGTCGGCGAGCTGCTGCCGGACGCTTCCGAAGCCATGGCCGGACTGGGCAAAGTCATTGCGGCGACCGTGTCAGACAGGAAGATCGACGATTGAGGTAGGGGTTACGGCGAACGATTTCCTGCTGCTCCACTTGAGGGTACGCCCGGGCCCGGCTACCGTTTCCTTGACGCCAGGTTCTTCTGTGGAGGGGTAGTCATGACGGAAATGCTTTCGTCCAAGGCCGCGGACGCCGGGGATGCGTCCGCCGCCCGCGTGGTCGAACACCCGGCATGGGCAGTGCTGAAGGACGCCGTCGAAGCCATACGGGCCGGGCAGTCGAAGGACGGCTCGATCGACTTCGAGGCGGAGGGCGCGCCGTCCCGGGCCGCCGTGGAATCCGACCTGGAGCAGATCTGCAACGCTGTGCGGGACCTGACCCCGCTGCTGCCGCACGACTCCGCATACCACGAGGCCCTCGTCGCCGACCTGCGTGGCTGGGCGGACGCCGGTTTCGGCGTCCCGGACTTCCTCGACTCCCTGCTCGCCTTCCAGCCCGCGCAGGACCGCCGGGACGGCCTCCAGCACCTGGTCGTCTTCCCGATGTACACCCAGAACGGCAACCCCGACCGCAATCTCGAAGCCGTCGTGCTGCGCATGGTCTGGCCCGACTGGCTGGCCGAACTGGAGCGCGTCCGTTACGACAACCCGCTCTTCTGCGGCATCACCTTCGAGGACTTCACTTCCGGCTACGACACGAACTCGGCCGTCCTCTTCCCGGAGACCGTCGCCGTGCGCGAGGCGCCCGAACGCTTCTCCTGGGGCGGCATCTTCTGCGACCGCGAGGCCGCCCGCTTCCGCCGCGTCGTGGACGCCGCGTGCGACGTCACGAGCCTCGAACTCCCCGAGTACGCCCGCGGGCTCGTCACCGACCAGTCGCGCTGCCAGCAGACCTTCGTGCTCTGGGACATGATCCACGACCGCACCCACAGCCACGGCGACCTGCCCTTCGACCCGTTCATGATCAAACAGCGGCAGCCGTTCTGGATGTACGGACTGGAGGAGCTGCGCTGCGACCTGACGGCCTTCCACGAGGGCGTACGCCTGGAGGCCGAGGGCTACCCGCAGGGCCGTGACGTGCAGTTCGCCGTGCTGCTCGACCGCCTCTTCCGCTTCCCGGTCACCGGCGAGCGCAACCGCAACTACGACGGACTGGGCGGCCAGCTCCTCTTCGCCTACCTCCACCAGCACGGTGCGCTGCGCTGGACCGACAACAAGCTCGACATCGACTGGGACCGGGCGCGCCAGGTGACGGTGCGGCTGCGCGAGGAGATCGAGACCCTCTACCGCGCGGGCATCGACCGGCCCAAGCTGGTCCACTGGTTCAAGGCCTACGAGCTGGTCGCCGGCTACCTCGCGCCGCACCCCGGCTCCACCTGGGCCAAGGGCCCCGACGCGCTCGATCTGAGCCTCCCGCCGCGCAAGCTCGTGGACGAGGTGCTTCCGGATGAGTTTCCGCTGAGCATGTTCTATGAGGCCCTCGCGAAGAAGCTCCGATCCGTGATCGCATCGACCAAGGGCATCACCGCGCAGACCCCCTTGCAGGCCGCCGCCTGAGCACACCGGCGGGCGGTACGGCGAAGAAGCGGCGGGCGTCGAGGACCAGGAGGCGACAGGGATGAGCAACACGACGGCACGCGGATACCAGGGGAACGGAAAAGGCAGCCTCGAAGGGTCCGTCATCGCCGTCGCCGGAGCGGCGGGTCCGGCCGGAGCGGCGGCGCTGCTCCGGCTCGCCGAGGAGGGGGCCACGGTCGTCGCGGCCGACTCCGACGTCGAACGCCTCGCCCAGGCCGTCGACGCCGCCCGCTTCGCCCACGGCGGCGCGAGCGTCACGGGGGAGACCGTCGACCTGCTCGACCTGGCGGCGACTCGCGAGTGGGCCGCCCGTACGGAGAAGGAGTTCGGGAAGGTGCACGGGCTCGTGCACCTCGTGGGCGGCTGGCGCGGTTCGGCGACCTTCGCCGAGACCGATCTGGAGCACTGGGACACACTCCACGATCTGCTGATCCGTACCGTGCAGCACACTTCGCTCGCCTTCGAGGCGCCGCTGGCACGCAGCGGCAACGGCCGCTATCTGCTGGTCAGCGCCGCCGGAGCGAGCAGCCCGACCGCGGGCAACGCCGCGTACTCCGCGTCCAAGGCGGCGGCCGAGGCGTGGACGCTGGCGCTCGGTGACTCCTTCCGCAAGGCAGGGGGCGAAGCGGGACCGCAGGCGGCGGCTGCCATCCTTGTCGTCAAGGCACTGGTGAGCGATCAGATGCGGGCCGAGCGCCCCAAGGCCAAGTTCGCGGGCTTCACCGACGTCAAGGATCTGGCAGACACCATCGCCGGCACGTGGAGCAAGCCCACCGAGGAAGTGAACGGACAACGCCTGTGGCTGACCCCGAAGCCGTGACCACCGACGCGAAGCGCCGCCACGACCCCGGGACGCGCGGATTCGCGAGCGACAACTACGCGGGCGCGCATCCCGAGATCCTGGCGGCACTCGCCCTCGCCAACGGCGGCCACCAGCCGGCGTACGGCGACGACGAGTACACCGCGCATCTCCAGCAGACCGTACGAAGCCACTTCGGGCCGCGCGCCGAGGCGTACCCGGTCTTCAACGGCACGGGCGCCAACGTGATTTCGCTGCAGGCGCTGACGGACCGCTGGGGCGCCGTCATCTGCGCCGACAGCGCCCACATCCACGTCGACGAGTGCGGCGCACCGGAACGGGTCGGCGGGCTGAAGCTGCTGACCGTGCCCACCGAGGACGGCAAGCTCACGCCCGAGCTCATCGACCGCGAGGCTCACGGCTGGGACGACGAGCACCGCGCGATGCCGCAGGTCGTCTCCATCACCCAGAGCACCGAACTCGGCACCCTCTACACGGTGGAGGAGATCCGGGCGATCTGCGACCACGCCCACGAGCGCGGCATGAAGGTCCACCTCGACGGTGCCCGCATCGCCAACGCGGCCGCGGCGCTGGACAGGCCCATGCGCGCCTTCACCAACGCCGCAGGTGTGGACGTCGTCTCCCTCGGCGGCACCAAGAACGGAATGCTCTTCGGCGAGGCCGTCGTCGTGCTCGACCCAGGCTCCGTCCGGGCGATGAAGCACCTGCGCAAGCTGTCGATGCAGCTCGCCTCCAAGATGCGTTTCATATCCGCCCAGTGGGACGCCCTGCTCTCCGGCGATCTGTGGCTGCGTAACGCCCGGCACTCCAACGCCATGGCCCGCCGGCTCGCCGAGGGCGTCAAGGACGTCGACGGCGTGGAGATCCTCCATCCCGTCCAGGCGAACGCAGTGTTCGCGCGGCTCCCGAACGAGGTCAGCGAGCGCCTGCAGAAGCGCTACCGGTTCTATTTCTGGGACGAGGCCGCGGGCGACGTGCGCTGGATGTGCTCCTTCGACACCAGCGAGGCGGACGTCGACGGATTCGTCGCGGCGCTGCGCGAGGAGATGGGCCGCTGACGTACCGGCCGTGCCGACGCACCGGCAGTCGGCGGTGCTGACGTACGGGCAGTGCGGGCGGCGGCCCTCGCCGCCCGGGCCGGTGGCGGGTCAGCGTCCGCTACATCGCCCTCGCCTCGGCGGGCGTCGGCGCCGTGCCGCCCATGTGGGCCGGCAGCCACCACGAGTCGTGCGGGCCGTCCGGAACGGCCGGGTATGCGCGCTGCGCGGCCTCCAGCAGCTCCTGGATGCGCTCGCGCACCTTGGACGTCAGCCCCGCCGCCGGTTCGCCGGCCGTGGCGTGCAGAGGTTCGCCGACGCGGATGCCGACGGGGAAGTGGTTGCGTCCGAAGTCCCGCTTGCGGCCCTTGGTCCACAGCCGCTGCGTCCCCCACAGGGCGACGGGCACCAGGGGCACGCGCGCCTCCTGTGCCATCCGCGCCGCACCGGACTTGAAGTCCTTGAGCGTGAAGGAGCGGGAGATCGTCGCCTCGGGGAACACCCCGACGATCTCGCCCGAACGCAGCGCCTTCAGCGCGTGTTCGTAGGCGCCCTCCCCGCGCGACCGGTCGACGGGTATGTGCTTCATCGCCCGCATCAGCGGCCCGGAGACCTTGTGCCGGAAGACCGAGTCCTTCGCCATGAAGCGCACCAGCCGCTTCGCGGGCAGCGCCGCGAGGCCGGCGAAGACGAAGTCCAGATAGCTGATGTGATTGCTGACCAGCACGGCGCCGCCGCGGCGTGGCACGTGCTCGGTGCCCTGGATGTCGAATCGCAGGTCGAGGGCCTTGAACCAGGCACGCGCCGTGGCGATCACGGGTGGGTAGACGAGTTCTGCCATCTCGGGAGCCCTTCCTGTCCGTCCTGGAAGGGAGTGGCTCCCGCCAGGCGCGCAATCGTACCTACGGACGCGTAACTTCTGTCCGACGCAGATGGTTCCTCATCGGCGTCCCCGATGGCTACACCCGGGGCCGCCCGGCGGCCCGCCGCAGTCCGGCGCCGGCCGGGAATGCCCGTACATGCGGCATGTGCTGCACACTGCGGGACGCGGGGCCGCCGAGCGCGGTGACCGGACGGCGCAGCACCATACGAGCAGCACCACACGACGGGAGGGCGGAGTGCGGCAGCAGACCGGAGGCGAGGGCGCACGCCTGGATGCCGGGACACTCGGGCCCGGAGCCCTGGGGCGCCGTGCCACGCTCGTGCAGTTCTCCAGCGCTTTCTGCCAGCCCTGCCGTGCGACGAGGCGCATCCTGCGCGAAGTGACCGCGATGGTGCCGGGCGTGGGCCACGCGGAGATCGACGCCGAGGAGCACCTCGCGCTCGTACGGGAGTTGGGCATCCTGCACACCCCGGCGGTGCTCGTCCTGGACGCCGGCGGGCGGGAGGTGAGCCGCGCGTACGGCCAGCCGCGCAAGGCCGACGTCATCGCGGCGCTGGGCGCGGCGGTCGCGGCCAGGGAGGGCCACGAAACGGCCACGGAGCATCAGGCACCGGGGGAGCGCGACGGCCACGGGCGGTCCCGTGATTGATGTCGCATCCCGCGGTCCTTCCTTGACCCTCCCGCACGGCCTCGGCACGGTGACAGCGCGGTCGCCGATGGCGTCGCGGTGCAGCTGCCGTGATTGAGTTGGGCCCGTGCTCCGGCGGGCCCGGGGGTTGGCAAGGTCACAGTTCCCGGCCTTGAGAACCGGGTACGCGCTATGTGTACTGGCGAGTAATATAGTGAACGGGGTGCCGGTTCAGCGACGGACCGGAACCGTAGGACAAGCAGTAGGAGAGCCGGCGTGAGCCTGAGGATCGTTGTCTGTGTGAAGTACGTGCCCGACGCCACCGGCGACCGGCACTTCGCCGAGGACCTGACCACCGACCGCGAGTCCGTGGACGGCCTGCTCTCGGAGCTGGACGAGTACGCGGTGGAGCAGGCGCTGCAGATCTCCGAGGAGGCGGACGACGCGGAGATCACCGTGCTGACCGTCGGCCCGGATGACGCGAAGGACGCGCTGCGCAAGGCGCTGTCCATGGGTGCCGACAAGGCCGTCCACGTCGAGGACGACGACCTGCACGGCACCGATGTGCTGGGCACCTCGGCCGTACTGGCCAAGGCCATCGAGAAGACCGGATACGACCTCGTCGTGTGCGGCATGGCCTCCACCGACGGCACAATGGGCGTGCTCCCGGCCATCCTCGCCGAGCGCCTGGGCGTGCCCCAGGTGACGCTGCTGTCCGAGGTCTCCGTCACCGACGGCAAGGTCAACGGGCGGCGCGACGGCGACACCGCGACCGAACAGCTGGAGGCCTCGCTGCCGGCGCTCATCTCCGTCACCGACCAGTCCGGCGAGGCGCGTTACCCGTCCTTCAAGGGCATCATGGCGGCGAAGAAGAAGCCCGTGGAGTCCCTGGACCTGGACGACCTGGACATCGAGGCGGACGAGGTCGGACTCGAGGGCGCCTGGACCAAGGTCGACGACGCCACGCCGCGCCCGCCGCGCACCGCGGGCACCGTCGTCAAGGACGAGGGCGAGGGCGGCAAGCAGCTCGCTGAGTACCTGGTGGGCCAGAAGTTCATCTGAGACCCGACCGAGCGACGCGAACGCGACGCGAACGCCCGCCCGCACCACCCGCCCCACTTTTCCGCAGGAGCAATGCCATGGCTGAAGTCCTTGTCTACGTCGACCACGTGGACGGTGCCGTCCGCAAGCCGACTCTCGAACTGCTCACCCTCGCCCGCCGCATCGGCGACCCGGTCGCCGTCCACCTCGGACCGGGCGCCGAAGAGGCCGCGAAGACGCTCGCCGAATACGGCGCCGTGAAGGTACTGGCCGCCGACAGCGGCGAGTTCGCCGACTACCTCGTCGTGCCGAAGGTGGACGCGCTGCAGGCCGCCTACGACGCCGTCTCCCCGTCCGCCGTGCTCGTCCCGTCGTCCGCGGAGGGCAAGGAGATCGCCGCCCGCCTCGCGGTGCGCATCGGCTCCGGCATCATCACGGACGCCGTCGACCTGGAGGCCGGCGCCGAGGGCCCCGTGGCCTCCCAGTCCGTCTTCGCGGCGGCCTTCACCACCAAGTCCCGCGTCAGCAAGGGCACTCCGGTCATCACGGTCAAGCCCAACTCCACGTCACCGGAGGCCGCTCCGGCCGCCGGCGCCGTCGAGCAGCTGACGGTGTCCTTCGGCGAGACGGCGACCGGCACCAGGATCGTCTCCCGTACGCCGCGCGAGTCGACCGGGCGCCCGGAGCTGACCGAGGCCGCGATCGTGGTCTCCGGCGGCCGCGGCGTCAACGGCGCCGAGAACTTCCACATCATCGAGGAGCTGGCCGACTCGCTCGGCGCGGCCGTCGGCGCCTCCCGTGCCGCCGTCGACGCCGGCTGGTACCCGCACTCCAACCAGGTCGGCCAGACCGGCAAGACCGTCTCCCCGCAGCTGTACGTCGCGACCGGCATCTCCGGCGCGATCCAGCACCGGGCCGGCATGCAGACGTCAAAGACGATCGTGGCCATCAACAAGGACGCCGAGGCCCCGATCTTCGATCTCGTGGACTACGGCATCGTCGGCGACCTCTTCGAGGTCGTGCCGAAGCTGACGGAAGAGGTCAAGACCCGCAAGGGCTGACCGCACGCCCGGCCGTTCCCGCCCGGCCTTCCGCCGAACCGCCCCCGTACGCCCCCGGCGACGGGGGCGGCGTACGTGTCGGCCCGTTCGCACCGGTTTCGCCGAGAGCGCGAAGCGGCCTGCGCCCGCGGGCGCTTGGGCACAGTCGAAGCATGAGACTGCTGATGCTGGGCGGCACGGAGTTCGTGGGACGCGCCGTCACCGGTGAGGCGCTCGCGCGCGGCTGGCAGGTGAGCGTCTTCCACCGGGGACTTCACGAGGCGCCGCCCGGCGTGAGCGTGCTGCACGGCGACCGCACCACGACGGACGGTCTGGCCGCCCTGGCGCACGGCGAATGGGACGTCGTCGTCGACACCTGGTCCGGTGCGCCGAGGGCGGTACGGGAGACGGCGCGGCTCCTGGCCGAGGGCGACCGGGCGGGACGGTACGTCTACGTATCCAGCCGGTCGGTGTACGCAGAACCCGTCGCTGCGGGGCTCGATGAGGAAGGGCCCGTGGTGGAGGCGTCCGCTGCGGACGGAGAAGTCGACTACGCACGGGCCAAGCGCGGCGGGGAGCTCGCCGCATCGGAGGCCTTCGGCGGGCGGGCCCTGCTGGCCCGGGCGGGGCTGATCCTCGGGCCCTGGGAGAACGTCAACCGGCTGCCGTGGTGGCTGCTGCGCACGGCACGTGGCGGAGCCGTGCCGGCTCCGGGGCCGCGCGAGCTGCCGATCCAGTACATCGACGTGCGTGATCTGGCGGAATGGCTGCTCGACGCGACGGCCGGAGGGCTGGCCGGCGCCTACAACGTGGTGTCCCCGCCCGGGCACACCACCATGGGAGAGCTCCTGGAGTCGTGCGTGCGTGTCACGGGCGGCAAGGCCGAACTGCACTGGAGAAGCCCGGAGTCGGTCCTGGCCGCAGGCGCCGAGCCGTGGACGGGCCTGCCGGTCTGGCTGCCGCCGGGCGCCGACTACGACCACATGCACCGGAGCGACGTCTCGAAGGCCCTCGGGGCGGGACTGCGTTGCCGTCCCGTGGCCGAAACGGTGGCCGACACCTGGGAGTGGCTCATGCGGATCGGCGGGAAGGCCCCGACGCGTCCGGACCGTGCACCGACAGGGGTGGACGCGGAGACGGAGGCCAGGCTGCTGGCGATGCCCGGGTGACGAGCGGCCCGCTGCCCGCCCGGGGCCGGGCCGGAGGCCGGGGGCGACGGCGCGAGCCGCCGGCGCTAGGGCGGGCGGGCTTCGTGGTCAGACGAATCGCTTCCGGGCCGGTGCCCGCCGTGCTGCGATCCCCTCATGACCTCATTCACGCGTGACGGGCACTCAGGCACGGGTCCAGGCGAATTCACCCGCGACGGCTGCTCGGTGGAGATGTACGCCCGACTGCCCGGCAACGGCGAGACCGACATCATCATCGCGGCCGTGCCGCCGGGAGCCGCCGTTCTCGAACTCGGCGCCGGAGCGGGCCGGATGACGCGGCCCCTGGCGGCGGGCGGGCTCCGCGTCACCGCCGTCGACGAGTCGGAGGCGATGCTGGCACACATCGGGGACGTGGCGGAGAGGGTGCAGTCCGCGATCGAAGACCTCGACCTCGGGCGGCAGTTCGACGCCGTGACGCTCGCCTCTTTCCTCGTGAACACCGCCGACGACGCTCACCGCACCCGGCTGCTGCGGACATGCGCCCGGCACACCGCCCCGGACGGCTGCGTCGTCGTCCAGCGTGAGCGCGACGGCCTGCACACGAGCCTGAGCGCGGGGACGTCGTGGAGCAGAGGCGACATGACCGTCTCGGTCGTGTCCATCGAACCGCTGGGCGAGGACGCCTCCCGTACATGCATCGCCTACGAACTCGGGGGCGCACGGTGGACCCAGACCTTCTTCTCACAGAGCCTGTCCGAACCCCGTTTCGAAGCGGCGCTCGCCGAGGCCGGACTGGCCGTGGACGCCTACCTCACCGACGACCGCACCTGGGTGCGCGCCCGCGTGGAGCGCGGACTCGCGCGCTCCTGAACGATTCGCCTCCACGGGCCTCCCGCGCGCAACGGATCGCCGCGCACGCGCAAGGATGCCCAGTTACCGGCCGCCGTCGAGGCCTCGTAGGGTCGTGCCGCCACAGCAGACCAACAGCGAGGAGACCGCTGCCGTGTTGGACCAGGGCGCAGGCCCGACCGCTCCGAAGACCCCCGACGGGCGGCAAGGCGGGAGGCGGGGCGACGCCGCGCAGCTGATGCGCCGCAAGCCGGTGGAGACACTCGTCGCCGAGAGCGGCCACGGCGAGGGCGGTGAGCTGCGGCGCAGCCTCGGCCTGTGGCAGCTGACCATGATCAGCATCGGGGCGACGCTGGGCACGGGGATCTTCGTCGTCCTCGGCGAGGCCGTCCCCGACGCCGGGCCCGCGGTCGTCGTCTCGTTCGTCATCGCGGGGCTCACGGCGCTCTTCTCCGCGCTCTCCTACGCGGAGCTGGCCGGCACGATCCCCGTCGCCGGCTCCTCCTACTCCTACGCCTACGCGACGATGGGCGAGCTGGTCGCCTGGGTGTGCGGCTGGTGTCTGCTGCTGGAGTACGGGGTGTCGGTGGCCGCCGTCGCCGTCGGCTGGGGTCAGTACATCGACGAACTGCTGCACGGCACACTCGGCCTCGGCCTTCCCCAGGCCCTCTCGGCGCCGCCCGGCGAGGGCGGGCTCTTCAACGTTCCGGCGCTCGTCGTCGTACTGCTCGCCATGGCCTTTCTGCTCGGCGGCGCGAAGGAGAGCGCACGCGCCAACACCGTCATGGTCGTCGTGAAGATCGCCGCGCTGCTGCTCTTCTGCGGCATCGCCGCCGCGGGTATCCGGGCGGGCAACTACCAGCCCTTCATGCCGCTGGGCATGGCCGGGGTGAGCGCCGCCGGTGCCACCCTCTTCTTCTCGTACATCGGATTCGACGCGGCATCCACGGCGGGGGAGGAGGCGAAGAACCCGCAGCGCGACCTTCCGCGCGCGATCCTCCTCTCGCTCGTACTGGTCACCTTGCTGTACTGCCTGGTCGCGGCGGTGGCGGTGGGCGCCCTGCCCTGGCAGCGGTTCGAGGGCAGCGAGGCGGCGCTCTCGGGCGTCCTGCACAGCGTCACCGGACAGGGCTTCTGGCCGGCCGTGCTCGCCTTCGGCGCGGTCGTCGCCATCGCGTCGGTCGTGCTGACGGTGCTGTACGGACAGACCCGCATCCTCTTCGCGATGTCGCGGGACGGGCTGGTGCCCGCCGTCTTCTCCAAGGTCGACCCGCGCAGCGGCAGCCCCCGGGCCAACACCCTCATCGTCTCCGCGTTCTGCGGGACGCTCGCCGCGGCCGTGCCGCTGGGCCGGCTCGCCGATGCCACGAGCATCGGCACCCTCTTCGCCTTCGCCCTCGTCAACGTCGCGGTGATCGTGCTGCGGCGTACCAGGCCGGAGATGCGGCGGGGCTTCCGCGTGCCGCTCTCGCCGCTCTTTCCGCTCGTCGGCCTGGGGCTGTGCGCATGGATGATGCTCGCCCTGGACGCCGTTACCTGGGGGGTGTTCGGCGTCTGGATGGCCGTGGGCGCTGTGGTGTACTTCGGGTACGGGATGCGCCGCTCCCGGCTGAAGACCGCACCGACGCCCGCGCGCACGGAAGAGTGACCGGCCCGCAGTGACACTCGACGACCTCGACGAACGCATCGTCCACCTCCTCTCCGAGGACGCCCGCCGCTCGTACGCCGACATCGGCGCCGAAGTGGGCCTCTCCGCCCCCGCCGTGAAACGCCGCGTGGACCGGCTGCGGGCGGAGGGAGCCATCACCGGGTTCACCGTGCGCGTGGACCCGGCGGCGCTGGGCTGGCAGACCGAGGGCTACATCGAGATGTACTGCCGCTCGAAGACCGCACCCGAGGACATCCGCCGAGCGCTGGCCCGCTATCCGGAGGTCGCCTCCGCGTCCACGGTCACCGGCGAGGCGGACGCCATGGTGCAGATCTTCGCCTCCGACATGCGCCACTTCGAGCAGGTGCTGGAACGCATCGCCGGTGAGCCGTTCGTCGAGCGGACGAAGTCGGTGCTGGTGCTCTCGCCGCTGCTGCGCCGCTACACCGCGGGGGCGCCGCGCTGAGCAGGTTCTGACCTGCGACTTCTGGGTCGGGACACGGGTCGGAGCACGGTTCGGAGCACCAGCCGGTTCGGGCCGGTGCAACGAATCTCCGTGGAGCGTGCTGTATGCGCAACGGACAGCCTGCGAGCGCGCAACAGATGGGCCTTGTCGGCCGGTGTGCGGGACCGTACCGTCGAAGTGTTCCCCCGCACCTCCGTACGTGCGGGCCGCCGCGCCCGCGTCCGTACGCACGAGCACAGCCAGAGGTCACATGCCGACGTTGCGCCTCGCCCTGCACCAGGGCCCAGCCGGTGTTCCCCGCACCGCCGAGGACGGTCTCGCCGCGCTCGACGCCGCCGCCCGCGCTGCCGCCGCGGGGGGCGCCCGGCTGCTGGTGACGCCCGAACTCTCCCTGACCGGGTACGCGTTGGGGGACGGCGTCGCCGAGCGCGCCGAGACGGCCGACGGGCCGTCCGCCCGCGCGGTCTCCCGGATCGCCGCCGCACACGGCATCGCCGTGGTCTACGGATACCCCGAACGTGCCCCGGACAGCGGCGCGTTGCACAACACGGCCGCCCTCGTCGGCGCGGACGGGAGCGTCCTCGCCGGCTACCGCAAGACACACCTCTACGGCGGCTACGAGACCCGCCACTTCACGCCCGGTGACCGACTCCTCGTGCAGGCCGACCTGGAGGGCGTCCGCACCGGCCTTCTCATCTGCTACGACGTGGAGTTCCCCGAAGCGGTGCGTGCCCACGCCCTCGCCGGGACGGAGCTGCTGGTGGTGCCGACCGCACTGATGCGCCCGTACGACTTCGTGGCGGAAACGGTCCTGCCCGCGCGTGCCTGGGAGAACCAGCTCTACGTGGCGTACGCCGACCGCACCGGCCGGGAGGGGGAGTTCGACTTCGCGGGGCTCAGCTGCCTCGCCGCTCCCGACGGGAGCGTCCCGGCCCGTGCCGGCCGCGAGGAGGCCCTCCTGATCGCCGACGTCGACACCGGGCTGCTGCACGCCTCGCGGGCCCGCAACACCTACCTCACCGACCGGCGGCCCGCGCTCTACGCCGCCTGAACCCGACCGATCCCGCCCCCCGGAGCGGGTCCGCCCGGCCGGACCGACCGCCCGCCCGGCCCGGCGCGCGCCGTGAACAGCCCGGCGCCCCCGGCCCCCTGAACACCCGTGCCCAGAGCAGGCACCCCGGAGAGGAGAAGCGCGCCGATGACGTCCACGGTGCCCACCGCCGTACACGAGGAGCAGCAGAGCGCGGCCACCGCCGCCCCGCCGCTGACGATGTCCGGGCCCGACTTCCCGTTCGCCTATGACGACTTCCTCGCCCACCCGGCAGGACTGGGATCGGTACCCGCCACCGAACACGGCACCGAGGTCGCCGTCATCGGCGGCGGACTCTCCGGCATCGTCACGGCCTTCGAGCTGATGAAGACCGGCCTCAAGCCCGTCGTCTACGAGGCCGACCAGATCGGCGGCCGGCTGCGCACCGCACGCTTCGAAGGCTGCGAGGACGGACTGCGGGCCGAGATGGGCGCCATGCGCTTCCCGCCGTCCTCGACCGCCTTCCAGCACTACGTCGAGCTGACCGGGCTCGAGACCGAGCCGTTCCCCAACCCCCTTGCGCCCGGGACCCCTTCGACCGTGGTCGACCTCAAGGGCCGCTCGCACTACGCCCGTACGCTCGAAGACCTCCCGCCCGTCTTCCACCAGGTCATGGACGCCTGGAACGCCTGCCTGGAGGACGGCGCCGAATTCACCGCCATGCAGCGGGCGTTGCGGGAGCGCGACGTGCCGCGCATCCGTGAGATCTGGTCCCGGCTGGTCACGCGGCTCGACGACCAGACCTTCTACGGGTTCCTGTGCGGCTCGGAGTCCTTCGCTTCCTTCCGGCACCGCGAGATCTTCGGGCAGGTCGGATTCGGCACCGGCGGCTGGGACACCGACTTCCCCAACTCCATCCTGGAGATCCTCCGCGTCGTCTACACCGGTGCCGACGACGACCACCGCAGCATCGTCGGCGGCAGCCAGCAGCTCCCGCTGCGGCTGTGGGAGCTGGAGCCGGACAAGCTCGTCCACTGGCCCGCCGGAACCTCCCTGGCCAAGCTCCACGAGGGGCACCGGGACCGGCCGGAGGGCCGCGGAGCGGGGCAGCCCAGGCCCGCCGTGACCCACCTGCGCCGCACCGCCGGCAACCGCATCACCGTCACCGACGCCACGGGCGACATCCGCACCTACCGCGCGGCGGTCTTCACGGCCCAGTCGTGGATGCTGCTCAGCAAGATCGACTGTGCCGACGAACTGCTGCCCATCGACCACTGGACGGCCGTGGAGCGCACCCACTACATGGAGTCCTCCAAGCTGTTCGTGCCCGTGGACCGGCCGTTCTGGCTCGACAAGGCCGTCGACGGGAACGGCGAGACGACCGGCCGCGACGTGATGAGCATGACGCTCACCGACCGGATGACGCGCGGCACCTACCTGCTGGACGACGGTCCGGACCGGCCCGCCGTCATCTGCCTCTCGTACACATGGTGCGACGACAGCCTCAAGTGGCTGCCGCTGGACGCGAATCAGCGCATGGAGGTGATGCTGAAGTCGCTGGGGGAGATCTATCCGAAGGTGGACATCCGCAGTCACATCACCGGCAGCCCCGTCACGGTCTCCTGGGAGAACGAGCCGTACTTCATGGGCGCCTTCAAGGCCAACCTGCCCGGCCACTACCGCTACCAGCGGCGGCTGTTCACGCACTTCATGCAGGACTCCCTCCCCGAGGACAAGCGCGGACTCTTCCTCGCCGGCGACGACGTCTCCTGGACGGCGGGCTGGGCGGAGGGCGCCGTGCAGACCGCGCTCAACGCCGTGTGGGGCGTGCTGCACCACCTCGGCGGCGGCACGGATCCCTCCAACCCCGGCCCGGGCGACGTCTACGACGAGATCGCGCCGGTGCTGCTGCCGGAGGACTGAGCACGGCGCGGGCCGGCCGCGCCCGTCAGGATTCAGGCGTCCCCGCGGGCGAGGCCGATGAGCCGGTCGAGGACACGGTCGCCGTCGGCGCGGAGGCCGTTGTGCTCGTACTCGTTGGTGACCCATGCGCGCATGGTCGGGATGAGCTGCGCCGTCTCCTCGGAGAACGCCCGCTCGACGTAGGCGTCGTCGGCGTACACCGCGGCTGCGCAGGGCACCCGGCAGTCGCGGAGCCGGCCGGCGTCGTAGAGCGCGGGCCACTCGTGCTCGGCGAGCAGATCCGCCGCCTCACGCAGCGGTTGCAGCTCGCCGTAGTCGCTGAACATCCAGGGGAACACGTGCTCCCCGGTGAACAGGGCCGGGTCCGCCTCGAATTCGGCGGGCCGCACCCGTTGTGCGGACCAGCGCGTCGCGTGACCGTCGGCGTAACTGGATTCGTGGATGACGGCGTAGAGCGGGTTGCGGCCGGAGAACGGGAGGGCTGCGGCGACGTCGTGCCCGAACGAGGGGGCGTCCGGGTCCCGTTCGAGCAGATAGTGCAGTCGTTCGGCGCCGTCGCTCATGCCGAGCATGTGGCCGAGCTGCCGGAAGCGGCGGGACGTCAGACGGTCGCCGGCGGGCAGCCGTACGTCCTGGGAATCCAGCCGCTCCACCAGTGCGCGCACACGGTCACGGTCGGCCGGATAGCGCCGGTAGTAGCGCCGGTTGCGCTCCAGCATCGTCTCGAACGTGGCGCGGTAGATCTCGTCCGGATGGCGTCCGACGGGCGGCAGACCTCCGGTGAAGAGGGCCTCCCGCAGCCCGTGGGGCGCCCGGCACAGGTAGTGCAGTGTGCAGAAGCCGCCGAAGGACTGGCCCAGCACGCTCCACTTCTCCACGCCCAGTGCGGCACGGATCCACTCGGCGTCCTGCACGATCGCGTCGGCGCGGAAGTACGTCAGATACACGGCCTGCTGCCGGGGAGTCATCCCCGGCAGCACGCCGACCGGCGTGGAACGGCCGGTGCCGCGCTGGTCGAGCATCAGCACCCGGTAGTCGCGAAGTGCCCGCCCCAGCCAGCCCGGCGCCGTCGGCGCCCTTGCCGGCCGGGGCGCCTCCTGACCCGGCCCTCCCTCCAGATACACCAGGAACGGGAGGTCACGGCCGCCGGGAGCGGCGACTTCGCGCGCGAACACGGTGATCCGCTCGCCGTCCGGTGCGGCGTGGTCCAGGGGAACACTGAACTCGTGTTCCGTCAGGGTCATACCGGGAGCATGCAGGGTGAGAGCCATGTCCTTGATCCTGGCACGCAGGGCTGCCGTCCCTCCGTAGCGCCCCCGCATGGTCCCCCTACATGCCCGCGTCGCGGACCGCCGCGTACAACTCCCGTCCCGCGCCGATCAGTTCGTCCGCGTCACGCGTCCCGTTCTGGAGGTCCAGGACCGCCTCGTCGACTCCGGCCGCCACGCCCTCGGCGAGGTCCTCGACGATCTGCTCGACGCTTCCCTGGTGCTTCCTGCGGTCGCCGCCCATCGGCTTGCCGGTGACGCGCACGCTGCACCGCTGGACGACGGTGAGCGCATCCGGGTCGCGGCCGTGCCGCTCGGCGAGTTCGCGGAGCGTGGCGCGGGTGCGGGCCACGACGGGGTGCGGGGTGAGGGAGGGAATCCAGCCGTCCGCGCGGCGGGCGATGCGCTCCAGGGTGCGCGAGTTGCTCGCGGCCAGCAGTACGGGGATCTTCCCGCCCGGCGGCTTGGGGCCGACGTCGGACGGAGCGAGTCGCGTGCGGCCGCCCGTGTACGCGGACGGGCCGGGGCTCCACACCTCCTCGCACACGTCGAGCAGTTCGTCCAGCAGCGCACCCCGCCGGCCGAAGTCCGCGCCCGCCGCAGCGTATTCGTCGCGGGACCAGCCGGTGCCGAGGCCCGCGACGAGCCGGCCGCCGCTCGCCGCGCTCAACGTGCCGAACGTACGGGCCAGTTCGAAGGGCGCGTGCAGGGGCGCGACCAGTACCGACGTGCCCAGCCGCACCCGCTCAGTGACCGCCGCGGCCTGCGCGAGCGTGACCAGCGGATCGGCGACGTGCCGGAAGGTGCCGGGCCAGGGGCGGCCGTCGATGCCGTACATGCCGTCGACCGGGTCCTCGGGCACGAGCGTGCGCTCGAAGACCCACAGGCTGTCGAAGCCGCACGCCTCGGCGTCCCGCGCGACCGCCGTCACATCGCGTCCAGGCGCGTAGTGCTTCATCTGCGGCAGCCCCAGGCCCAGTCGCAGCGTCATGTCTCCTCCGTACGGCTCGCCTCCGGACGGGGACGTCCTCCCGTCCCACTCTGCAAGAGTGCCCCCTTGCGCCCCCGTGACCCCTCACGTCGCTTCAACCCTCCACCGGCGCCCCTGCCTGGGCTGCTCAGTCCCGAACCCCCTGGACACGTAAGGCATCCGGCCGTCACGTAGGCGTCGGGTCACGGCGCGAGCGTGGTGCGGCGCAGCGGGGTACCGCTCACCTGGCAGACGGGCGGGTCGCCGTCCGGCTCGGGCCAGGCGTACCGGGCGCAGGGGTGGTGGGTGCGCGGGCAGAGGAGGACCGGCTCATAGGGCCGGTCGGCCGCGACGCCGGGCGGGCTCAGCACCGAGGCGTTTCCGGCGGGGAGCGAGTCGAGGCCGCGGGTGGCGCCGAAGACGCCCAGGGCGTCCTGCGCCGCGCGCAGCGCCCGGTGTACGTCGTCGAGGCGGGCGGACGGGTCCTCGCCCGCCCGCAGCGCGGACAGCAGAGCGTCGAGCCGGGCCGGGCCGTCGGCCGGGCCGCGCTCCAGCGTGGTGCGGATCAGGGCGACGTGCTCGCACACGTACCCCAGCCCTTCGGCGATCTGCTCCTCGTCGCGACGGGCTCCGCCGTTTCTGTCGCGTGACACGCCGTCATCTTACGATGGGGCGGAGCCGGGACGCGGCGGACGGGGGTCGAAATGGCGTGCTGGGACGAGCTGTTGGCGATGCTGGGCGAGGCGCTGCACCGCATCAGCGAAACCCGCGATCCGTCCCTGGCGCTGACGCCGGGCGTCGCGGCGATCGCCGATGAGGTGGCCAAGGGCCTTGCCGACGCTGAGAAGGAGGGGTGGGACCTGCCGACCCGGCAGGCGCTGGCCTGGTTCGGCTGGTACCAGTACGAGGCCTTGCCGGAGGGGCAGAACCGTGCGGCGGCCGAGGCGGCGCTGGCGGTGCTGGCCCCGGTGGCCCCGTTCATCCTCGGCGAGGCCGAGCTCCCGCCGCCGCTGCTGCCGGCCGTGGTGGACGAGGCCGCGCCCAGGCTGTCCGCCGTGCTCCAGCACGTCTCGGCCGGCTCCGACACGGCGCTGCTCTCCGACGTGGTCGACAAGTGGATCCACCTGGTCGACGCCACCCCCGAGGACCACCCGGACCGGGCGCAGCGGCTGGCGATCCTCTGCGGCGGCCTCCAGACGCGGTTCATGCGGACCGGGGACGCGCGCGACCTCGACAACGCGCTGGCCAGCGGGCGGCAGGCCGTGGAGATCGCGCCGAGCGACCTGGCGCGCGGCAGGTGTCTGCTCAACCTCGCCGCCGCGCTCAAGTCCCAGTACGGGCACACGCACGCCGCATCGGACCTCGACGAGGCCGTGGCGGTGGCGCGCCGGGCGGTCGCCGCCACCGACGGGCACCCCCCGGAGCAGAGCGCGGCCCTGAGCAACCTGGGCGCGGTGCTGCAGTCACGCTTCGGGCTCCTCGGCGGACCGGACGACCTGGCCGAGGCCGTCACCACGACCCAGCGGGCCGTGTCCGCCACCCCCGAGGGCCACCCCGATCGCGCGGCGATGCTCAACAACCTCTGCACCGCTCTCTCCCGGCGGCTCGCCCTCGCGAACGAGGCGGCCGACGCCGACGAGGCGGTGCGGGCCGGGCACGAAGCCGTGGCGGCGGCCGGCGACGACCACCCCGAGCGGCCCATGTACCTGTCGAACCTGGGCGCGGCGCTCCGGACCCGGTTCGACCACACGGGCGCAGCGCGGGACCTGGACGAGGCCGTGGCCGCCATGCGCCGGGCCGTGGACGCGACGCCCGCGCAGTCGCGCGACCTGGCCGGGCGCCTGACGGATCTGGGCAAGGCCCTCCAGACGCGCTGCGAGTTGAGCGAGCCTGGCGGCGCCCAGGCCGATGCCGACGAGGCCGTGGCGGTGCTGCGCCGGGCGGTCGGCGCGTCGACCCACGGGCCCGGCCGCGCACTTCGCCTGCTGGATCTCGCTGTGGCGCTGCGCAGCCGTTTCGAGCGGACCCGGGCACCGGCAGAGCTCGACGAGGCGGTGACCGTGGCGCGCGAGGCCGCCGGGCCCGCCGGGAGGGACGCCGACGCCGATCGCCACATCCGGGCAGTGGCCCTCGCCCACCTCGGAACCCTGCTGCTGACCCGCTACGAGAAGACGGACGAGGCAGCCGACCTCGGCGCGGCGGTCACAGCGGCCCGTGAGGCCGTCGAGACCATCGGGGCGGTCGAGACCACAGGCGACGACGACAGCCGCGCCGACTTCCCGCTGATCGTCCTCGACACCGCGCTGGGGGTTCGCTTCGAACGCTACGGGTCGCTCGACGACCTCGACGAGGTGATCGTCACGAAACGGCGGATCGCCGAGACGACCCCCGCCGGCCACACCGAGCTGTGCGACCGGCTGATGGGCCTGGCCACCGCGCTGATCAGGCGGTTCCAGCGTGGTGACGGCGGGGTCGCCGAGCTGGACGAGGCGATCGACGTCTCGCGCCGGGCCGCGGCCACCGCGGACGTCGCGACGGACGCTCCAAAGCGCGCCGCCTGCCTGGCCAACCTCAGCTCCGGCCTCTACGCCCGCTTCGGCCGCACGGACAAGGATGAGGACCTGGACGAGGCCGTCGACGTCGGCCGCCGGGCCGTCGAGGCGATGAGCGCCGCGCCGGGCGAGGAGCGGCCGGCGGAGCCGCTGAACCTGTCGAAGATGCTGCTGACGCGCTCGCGCCGGACGGGATCACTGGACGACCTCGACGCGTCGATCGCCCTCGCCCGCCGCGCCGTCGCCGCCGGCACGGGACGACCCTCCATGGACACGCTCGTGCTCAACGCCCTCGGCCGGCAGACCGGCCGCCCGTGCGCAGCCGGCGGGGACGGGCACGTGGACGCCGTGTGCCAGCTCGCCGGTGCCCTCAACGACCGCTACGCCCGTATCGGCTCCAGCACCGACGCGGACGAGGCGATCGACGCGCTGCGCGGACTCGCCGACGACACCACCCTTGACCCCGCCGAGCGTGCCCGGATCCTGGCTTCACTCAGCTCGGCGTTCCGGCGCCTCGCGGAGGCGGGCAGGAACGTGGACCTCGACGAGTCGGTCGACACCGCCCGCCGCGTCGTCGATGTGGCCCCGGCGGACGACCCGCATCTCCCGGTCTACGTGGCCTCGTTGAGCAACGCCCTGCACATCCGGTTCCAGAAGCGGGGCGACACGGTCGACCTCGATGAGTCGGTGACGGTAGGCCGCCGCGCGGTCGGCCTCGCGCCGGACGACGAACGCGACCGGGCCCAGGGCCTGGCGAACCTGTGCAACCTGCTGCGGACGCGCTTCCAGGCCGGTGAGGATCCGGGGGATCTCGACGAGGCGGTGGACGCTGGGCGCCGGTCCCTCGCCGTGGCCCCGGCCGGCAGCCGGCACCGCCACGAGGCCCTGATGGTGACGGCGGCGGCGCTGCAGACGCGGTTCGACCGCCGCGGCGAGGACTTCGCCGATCGGGACGAGGGGACGCGCGTCGCGGCCGAACTTGTCCGTTCCGAGGCGGCGTCGCCGAGGCTCCGGATCCTCGGCGCGGACATCGGCGTCGCGCTCGTCGCCACCACCGACCGGGCCCTGGCGGCCGAGCTGGCGGAGACCGCGGTGTCGCTCCTGCCGGAGATGGCGTCCCACCGCGTAGGCCGCGCCGACCAGCAGCACGCGATCCGGTCGATCGCCTACCTCGCCGACGGCGCCGCCGCCCTCGTGCTCAACGACACGGCTCGCCCCGCGCCGCGCCGGGCGCGGCGCGCGCTGCAACTGCTGGAGCTAGGCCGCGCCGTCCTGCTGGGCCAGACCCTCGACACCCGCGGCGACCTGCCCGAGCTGCGCCGCGTCCACCCCGAGCTGGCGGCGCGGTTCTCCGCGCTGCGGGAGCGTCTCGACCGGGTCGCCGTCCCCGCCCACGCTGCGAGCGACGACCCCGACCGCGAAGTCGACGCCGCCGCGCAGATGTCGGCGCTGCTCGCGCGGATCCGCGCGCTGGACGGCTTCGCCGGCTTCGCGTCGCCGCCGGCCCTCGACGAGCTGCTGGCCGAGGCCGAGCCGGGCCCGATCGTCACCTTCACGCTCCACGAACTCCACAGCCACGCCCTGCTGCTCACGGCGGACGGCGTCACCGCGCTGCCGCTGCCCGGCCTCACGCCGCGGGCCGTGATCGAGCAGGTCAACGCGTTCCACGTGGCGCTGGGCGAGGCCACGGATCCGCGTGCCGACCGCGCGGCGGCGCAGGCCGTGCTCACCGAGGTGCTGGCGTGGCTGTGGGACAACGCGGCGGGCCCGGTCCTCGACGCCCTCGGGTACGACCGCCCGCCGCCCGAGGGTGCGGCATGGCCGCGGGTGTGGTGGGCACCGAGCGGACGGCTGAGCCTGCTTCCCCTGCACGCCGCGGGGCACCACGGCACGGGCCGGACCGCCACGACCGTCATGGACCGTGCCGTCTCCGCCTACACACCCACTGTCAGGGCACTGCACCACGCCCGGCGGCGGCAGCGGCAGGCCGCCTACGCGACGGGGCCGGCGGCCGGGCGCTCGCTCGTCGTCGCCATGCCGACCACGCCGGGGCTGCCGCGCCACGGCCGGCTCGACCACGTCGCGGCGGAGGCGATGGCGGTGGCGACGCTGCTTCCGGATCCCCTCACCCTGATCGAGCCGGAAAACGACGCCGACGACTCGCCGCAGCCCACCCGCGACCGTGTGCTGGCCGAGATGGGCCGCCCCCTCATGCACTTCGCCTGCCACGGCGAGTACGACGCCGACGACCCGTCGGCCGCCCGCCTCCTCCTCCACGACCACGAGGAACACCCGTTGACCGTCGGCGGCCTCGCTGCCGTAGACCTCGAAGGCGCCCAGCTCGCGTACCTGTCGGCCTGCCACACCGCGCTCAACGTCGCCGACCGCCTCCTCGACGAGTCGGTCCACCTGGCCGGTGCCTGCCAACTCGCGGGCTTTCCCAGGGTCGTCGGCACCCTGTGGATGCTCGACGACGAGGTCGCCGTCGAGATAGCCGAGGACTTCTACACGGCGCTCCGCGACCCGGTGACCGGCACGCTCGACCCCGGCCGAAGCGCCGACGCCCTGCACCGCGCCACCCGCACTCAGCGGGACCGCTATCCCGGCACGCCGTCGCTGTGGGCGGCGCACCTGTACACCGGCGCCTGACGGCGGTCAGTGCGCCAGGATGATGCGTCGCAGCGAAGGCAGATAGCGGACCAGGGGGTCTCCGCCGTACGCGAGCGGGCCGGGCTGGAGCACCGTCGCGCCGAACTCCGGTGCGTCCGGCCGCGGTCCGTGCACCCCGTAGGGCGTGCCGTCGCCGTTGACGTCGGGCGACGTCGCGTAGACCGGGCCGTCGACGCGCAACCCGCTCGCCGTCTCCGCGCCCGCCCCGGCGGTCCCGAGCAGCACCAACGCGTGGGCCGCCAGGCCGTGGTCGCGGGCGGCGAGGCCCGCGACGAGGCCACCGTATCCGTGCCCGACGACCGTGAGCCGCGGGCCGCCGGGGAGCTGCGACGTCACGGGCAGCACGGCGACGAAGCGAGCCAACGGGAGCGCCCCGAGTTCGGCGTGCGCATGTTCCCGGGCGTCGCGCGGCGAGCGGGGCGGGGCGTAGTCGAGCCACGTGATCACCGACACGGTCTCGTCGTCCGACCCCGAGGCGAGGTGGCGGCAGAGCCACTCGGCACGGCCCATGAGGTCCGCGGGGCCGAGCGCCGCCGCGTCGATGCCGGGGACCAGGACCACCACAGCGCGGGCGTGGTCCGGGTTGTTCCGCGCGATGACCACGCGCCCGTCGGGGTCGAACTTCAGGAGAAGGATCCGGTCGCTCTCGCCCGACGCAGCCATGCGCGGCAGTTTGCCCGACGACGCGTCACGAGCACAACGCGGCTGATGGGCCTTACGGTTCGGGAACTGGCGGGTCGCCGTGGAGCCGGCGGCTCAGCTCCTCGCCCAGCTCGGGGGTCAGCGCTCCCGGCTCCTCCGTCCCGAGCATCCCGAGCTGGCGCGCGAGGTCGCCGACGTGGAGCCGGACGGCCGCCTCCAACAGCAGCGCGTACGTGTCGGTCGCCGCCCGCGTCCGGCTCCGGCTGACGACGGCGAGCGCCGCGCAGACCAGCGCCCCCGGCCACCAGATCGCGGCCACCGGCAGGTAGAGCAGCGCCCACGCCGCCAGCGTGGTGGCCCGGGTCAGTGCCTCCCGGGTGGCCGTGATCTCCGCGCGCGGCGCGTCGGGCAGGATCAGCCACAGGTGGGGCCAGGCGACGGCGAGGTCGAGGCGGTACTGGCGGTCCAGGCGGCCGGCGACGGAGTGGACGCGGTCGCCGCACCATGTCGGCCGGGCGGGGCGTTCCGGCGCGATCGACGTGATCGCCCGGTGGGCGGCGCGGCGTTCCGCGCGTGCCGCAGGATCGACCGGCCGACGCCGGGCCAACGCGCGGGCGGCGTCCTCGCGGAGCCGGTCGTAGCTGCGCGCGGCCGTGTCCCAGCGCTCCCGGCGCCGGGCGACCCGCCGGCCGGCCAGCCGCCGCAGTGGGTCCGGCCACGCCTCCCAGCCGGCGGCGAACCACAGCCGTTCAGCCAGCGAGCCGAGGGCCTGGGCGGCTACCCCGATGGCCGCCGCACCGCCCAACACGGCGGCCAGCACCACGACTTGGCCGCCGACGCCCGACACGGCCGGGGCGCCGGCCCAGGCCGTGACCCGGTCGGCGAGACGCGGCACGTCGAAGGGGTGCGAGTGGCCGAGGGCGTGGGCGGCTGCCAGTACGGCGAGATAGAGCGCGCCGGGCAGGACCAGCAGCGAGACCCACCGTTCGGCCATCTTCCTGCCGAGTTCGGAGAGCAAGCCCCCCAAGGCACCGCCCTCCCCTTGTGCGCCGGCGTCCGGGTCATACCACCACACCGCGGCCGGCGGGGGATAGTGATCACGTTCCGGCGCCCGCCCGCCGTGAACACCCCGCACGCCTCAGCGCCTTCCTGCACACTTCTCGTGGCCGTACGGGAAGGTCCCGTCCTGCAGGGTGCCCCTTGCGCTCCCGCGACCCCTCACGTCTCCACGGCACCCGCGGCCGGCGCGCGGCGCGGGGAGGGGGAGCACGGCAGCGGAGTCAGCAGGCAGCGACCGGCCATGCCGGCGCTCGCGTCCAGCCGCTCGGTGAACTCCCCGGCCAGCTCCGGCAGTTCGCGCAGACCCCAGAGCGCCCGGAATGCGAGCCAGGCTCCCGCGCGCGCCATCTCCAGGCTCCAGGCGCCCGTCAGATGTGTCAGCGGATCCGCCACGTCGAGAAGGTCGGGGCCGGGCATCAGTTCCTCGCGGATGCGCTCCTCAAGGAGAGTCAGCAGATCCCCGACGCGCTCGAAGTCGCCCTCCAGCTCCTCCGGTTCGCTCCGCCGGGCACGGCAGGTGGCCAGCAGGGCCAGCGGCAGGTCGTGTCCGACGTGCGCGTTGATCCCCGCCAGGGCGAACTGGAGGGGACGTACGTAGGGATGGCGGCGCAGCTGGAACAGCGGACGCCAGCAGGCTGGCGGACGGCTGCCCTCGCGCTGTGCCTCCACCGCCGCGAGATAGCGGCCCGCGAAGCGCGCACTCAGCTCCTCCGTGGACGCCCGGTCGGTGAACCAGCCCGAGTCCAGGCGCCGTTGGAGCTCCAGCGTCACCGAGAGATAGACCCGGTTGAAGACTGCGACACCGTCGCCCTGCGGCAACTCCGCGCCGATGCCGCGCATTCGCAGCACGACGGAGTGCAGGGCGCCGTGCGTACGCGGAGGGAGCGGAGGCCGCAGGCCGGCCGCCCTCGCCCGCAGGGGTGTCCGTTCAGCTGAGGTCATGCGGGCAGCGTGGCAGCCGTGGTGGCGCGGTGTGGCGGACACGGCCCGCGGGGCGCCCGGACGGGGGACACGGCCCCGGCGTCCGCGGGCTCAGACAGCCCGCCGGGCGCGCGGGGAGGAAGCGGGGTGCCATGCGCGGCCCCGCCCCGGTCAGGTGGCGTCAGGAGCCGAGGCCGGACGGCTTTCCGGCACGGCGGGAGCGTCGCCGGCGGCGGAGTCGGCGGGAGAATCGCCTGCGGTCGCCGAGACCGTCGTACGCCCCTCCTGGCGCAGCACACCCGCACCCAGCACGAGCCCGAACAGCAGCACGGTGACCAGCCCGAACGACGCCGACAGCGACGTGGCCTCCGCTATCCAGCCGACGGCGGCGGGGGCCGCCAGGCCCGACGCGTAGGCGAGCGTGGCGACGCCCGCGATCTCCTGGCCCGGCGAGGAGGACGGTATGCGGCCCGCTGCGGCGAAGCACAGCGGGACGACCACCGCGACGCCGATCCCGATCAGCGCGAACCCCGTGATCGCCAGAGCCGGGGTGGAGGCGGCGGCCACCAGGGCACCGCCCGCTGCCGCCGTGACGCCGCTTGCTCGTACGGTCCGCACCGGCCCCAGACGCCGGACCACCGCGTCGCCGAGCAGGCGGGCGACGGCCATCGTGCAGGCGAAGGCGGTGAACGCCGAGGCGGCCAGGCCGGGATCGGCGTCCACCACATCGCGCAGATAGATGGCGGACCAGTCCATCGACGCGCCCTCCGCGAAGACCGCGAAGAAGCCCATGAGCCCGACCGTGAGCGCGGCGCGGCTCGGCAGTGCGAAGCGCGGCGGCTCCTCCGCCTCGGGAGCGCCGGCTGACGCGTCCCCGTCCTGCCCGCCGGCCTTGCTCTGCTCCGGTACGTCAAGCACCCAGCGGGAGGCGACGAGCGCCGTGACCGCCATCAGCGGCGCGACCACGCCCAGGTGGATCCGTCCGTCCAGACCGGTGTGCGCCGCGAGCGCACCGCCCGCGCCTCCCAGCAGCGTGCCGACGCTCCACATGCCGTGCAGTCCGGACATGACCGAGCGCCCGTACCGTTCCTCGATCTGCACCCCGTGGGCGTTCATCGCAACGTCCATCAGGCCGAGGCCGCACCCGTAGACGAAGAGGATCACGCACAGCCACACCAGGGAGGGCGAAAGAGCGGGCAGCGCGAGCCCCGCACAGCACATCAGTGACAGCCACACCAGTGAACGGCGCGGCCCGTAGCGGTGGGCGAGGCGTGCGGACAGCGGCATCGCGGCCGAAGCGCCGACCGTGAGGAAGACCAGCGCCATCCCCAGCCAGCCGTGCCCGAGTTGGAGGTGCTCACGGATCCACGGAATGGCGGTCGCGAAGCTGCCGCTCACGCCGCCGTGCACGGCGAAGACGACGGAGATCGCGCGCCGTGCCCGGCGGGTGGCGCCGTCGGGGGCGGTCTGCTGCATGTACGGGGTCCTCCGGCCTGTACGTATATGTCTCTCCGCTGCGCAGCCACTTGTGCTTTCAGCGCTCCGCGGTCCGCGCCCGTACCCTGCGGCCTGCGCGATCCGGGCCACTGTACGGGGGTTCGTACGCACCCGAACAAGGGGTTTTCGCAAGGCTTTTGCAAGCGGCTGAAAGTACTCGCACCCGCCCGCGCATCCGTGTGCACGCACTGTGAGTGAGCCCACAGGGCACGCGGGCGTGGCCGGTGCGGGGCCGTGGCAGACTGGGGGCGTACCAGTGACGTCAGCGCACTCCGGGGTCGGTGAAAGTCCGAACCGGCGGTTACAGTCCGCGACCCGATCGCCTCCAGCGACCGGTTGACCAGGTGGAATTCCTGGACCGACGGTGAAAGTCCGGATGGGAGGCAGTGCGCGGCGGGCCGAGACCGGTACACCGCCCGGGCGGGCGGACGCTGCCGTGCATCCCACGGAGGCGTCCCTCCCTTCACGGCGGTGCCCCGGTCCCGATGAGCCCGTACACATCCCTAAGCGCCCCGGAGTCCGTGCCCGAAGAGGCAGGAGAGACCCGGTGGCCACCGACGCAGCAGCCGCAGTGTCAGCCCCTTCCGCCGAACCGGCCGAACGGGCCGCCATGCGCCGTGCCGTCGAACTCGCCGCCCGCGGCCTGGGTTCCACCAGCCCCAACCCCGTGGTGGGTTGCGTCGTCCTCAGCTCCGAGGGCTACCCCGTCGGAGAGGGCTGGCACCAGCGCGCCGGCGGCCCGCACGCCGAGATCCACGCACTGGCCGAGGCGGGGGACGACGCACGCGGCGGCACCGCGGTCGTCACCCTCGAACCCTGCGACCGCACCGGCCGCACGGGTCCCTGTACCCAGGCGCTCATCGAGGCGGGCATCGCCCGCGTCGTCTACGCCGTCGCCGACCCCTCCGCCCCCGGCGGGGCGGGCCGGCTCGCCGAAGCGGGCATCGACGTCGTACGGGGGCTGCTGGCCGACGAGGCGGCGGCGGGCAACGCCGCGTGGCTGACCTCGGTGCGGCTGCGGCGCCCGTACGTCATCTGGAAGTACGCCGCGACGCTCGACGGGCGCATCGCCGCCGCCGACGGCTCCAGCCGCTGGATCACCTCCGACGAGGCCCGCGCCGACGTCCACCGTCTGCGTGCCCGCACCGACGCCGTGCTCGTCGGCTCCGGCACGGCACGCGCGGACGATCCGCACCTCGCGGTGCGCGGCGTCTCGGGCGCGGTGCAGCCGCTGCGTGTCGTCATCGACACCGAGGCGGCCGTCGTACGGCCCGGCGCCCGCGTCCTCGACACGGACGCCCCCACTCTCGTCGCCGTAGCGCAGGACGCCGACGCGCACGAACTCGAAGGCGCGGCCGAGCTGTTGAGGCTGCCACGCGCCGACGGCGGCGGGCCGGGAGTCGACCTGACGGCGTTGCTGGCGGAGCTGCACGCACGAGAGGTGCGTTCGGTGCTCCTCGAAGGCGGCCCGACGCTCGCCGGGTCCTTCGTACGAGCCGGGGCCGTCGACGAGGTCATCGGTTACGTCGCGCCCGTACTGCTGGGCGCGGGGCCGTCAGCGCTCGGCGACGCCGGAATCGCCACCATCGCGCAGGCGTTGCGGCTGAAGGTGACCGAATCCGTCCGCGTCGGCCCTGACTTGCGCATCACCGCCGTACCGGCGACCGCCGCACGCGCCGCCGCGACCGGCGCCTCCGCCGCCGTCACCGCTTCCACCGCCGCGACTGAGGAGTCCTGAGTGTTCACCGGAATCGTCGAAGAACTGGGCGAGGTCGTCGCCGTGGAGAAGCTGCCCGGTGCGGCCCGCTTCCGGCTGCGCGGTCCCGTCGTCACCGACGGGGTGCGGCACGGCCAGTCGATCGCCGTCAACGGCGTCTGCCTCACCGTGGTGGAGGCGTCCGGCGGCGAGTTCACCGCGGACGTCATCGGCGAGACCCTCGCACGCTCCAGCCTCGGCGCCCTCACCGCCGGCTCCCGCGTCAACCTGGAGCGCCCCATGGCGCTGGGCGGCAGGCTGGACGGCCACATCGTCCAGGGCCACGTCGACGGGACGGGCACTCTCGTGGAGCGGACCGGGGACGGGACGGTGCGGGTCCAACTGCCGCCGGAACTGGCCAAGTACATCGTCGAGAAGGGGTCCATCACCGTCGACGGGGTCAGCCTCACCGTCGTCGAGGCCGGCGAGGAACACTTCACCGTCAGCCTCATCCCGACCACGCTGGAGCTGACCACGCTGGGCGTCAAGCAGCCAGGAGACCCGGTCAACCTGGAGGTCGACGTACTGGCCAAGTACGTCGAGCGGCTTCTCACCCACGGGGACACGCGTGCGGGCGGGGCCGGCTCCCAGACGAGGGCAGCCGCGGCTGACGACGGCGCCGGCGACGGCGTCGGCGGTGCGAGGGAAGCCCTCCGGTGAACGCCCTGGAGATGCTCAACGACGAGGCGTTCACGGCCTTCGGCCAGCAGGTCATCTACTCCGACCTGATCGGCAACGTCATCGGCCTGGCCGCCCTCGCGCTGGGCTGGCGCCGCTCCGTCCTCACCTGGCCCGTGCAGGTGCTGGCCGGCGCCGTCCTCGTGTGCGCCTACTACTCGGCGCAGCTCGCGGGCGGAGTCGGCAAGCAGCTCCTGGTCGTGCTCGTCGCACTGTGGGGCTGGCACCAGTGGCGCCGCGGCAACCGCACGGCAGAGGACGGCGCGATCACCGTGCGCTTCGCGACCGCCCGGGAACGCGGGGTGCTGCTGGCCGGCACGGTGCTCGGCACCCTCGCCGTCGGCGGGCTCTTCACCCTCGCGCCGGAGCTGTCGTGGAGCCCCTGGCCCGACGCCTACATCTTCGTCGGCACCCTCGCGGCGATGACGGCCCAGGCGCGCGGCCTCGTGGAGTTCTGGTTCGCCTGGCTGCTCGTCGACATCGTCGGCGTCCCGCTGGCCTTCAGCAGCGGGCTTCCCTTCTCCGGACTGGTCTACGTCGTCTACCTCGTGCTCGTGCTGTGGGGCATGCGCAGCTGGTGGCTGAGGACCCGCGACGCCGCACCCGCGGCCCGCGCACCGCGGGAGTCCGCCGTCGAAGGAGCACGTCCATGAACGGGTCCGGCAGCGTCGCCGGGCCGCTGCCCGGAACAACCGGCCCGAGCGGGCCGCACCGAGGAGGCGCAGGCATGAGCGCAGCCACAACCGGCTGGTACGCGGACGGCGAAGCCGCCGGGACATCTCAGATCCCGGAGCACAGCCCCGACGACTTCACCCTCGACCCCGTCGAGCGCGCCATAGCCGACATGGCCCTGGGGCGGCCCGTCGTCGTCGTCGACGACGAGAACCGGGAGAACGAGGGCGATCTGATCGTCGCCGCCGAGCGGATCACCCCCGAGGTCGTCGCCTTCATGATGAGCGAGTGCCGGGGCCTGATCTGCACGCCCATGGAGGCCGCCGACCTCGACCGGCTGGACCTGCCGCAGATGGTCGAGCGGAACTCCGAGGCGATGGGCACCGCATTCACCGTCTCCGTCGACGCGGTCGCCCACCACGGGGTCACCACCGGGATCTCCGCCGCCGACCGCGCCACCACCATCCGGCTGCTGGCCGATCCGGAGGCCGTGCCGTCGGACTTCGTACGGCCCGGGCACGCCTTCCCGCTGCGCGCCAAGCCCGGCGGCGTCCTGGCACGGGCCGGGCACACCGAGGCCGGGGTCGACCTGGCACGGCTGGCCGGGCTGCGTCCCGCCGCCGCCATCGTCGAGATCGCCGGTGAGGACGGCACGATGCTGCGCCTGCCCGAACTCGTGCCGTTCGCCCGCAAGCACGGCCTCGCGGTGATCTCCATCGAGGACCTCATCGCCTACCGCCAGGCCCGCCCCGCTCTCCGCCGGGAGGAGCCCGAGCCGGTCGTCCTCCCCGACGAGGCCCTCGTACGGCGTGAGGCCGTCACGCGGCTGCCCACGCGCCACGGCGACTTCCGGGCGTACGGCTACCGCTCGACGGCCGACGGCGTCGAGCACATCGCCCTGGTCGCGGGAGACCTCGCGGACGCCGACGGCGAGGACGTGCTGGTTCGGGTGCATTCCGAGTGCCTGACCGGCGACGTCTTCGGCTCGCTGCGCTGCGACTGCGGCCTGCAGCTGGAGGCGTCCCTGGAGCGAGTGCAGGCCGAGGGCCGCGGCGTGGTGGTGTATCTGCGCGGCCACGAGGGCCGCGGCATCGGGCTGCTGTCCAAGCTGCGCGCGTACGAGCTGCAGGAGCGCGGCCGCGACACCCTCGACGCCAACCTCGAACTGGGGCTGCCCGCCGACGCCCGCGACTACGCGGCCGCCGCCCGGATGCTCGACGACCTGGGCGTGCGCTCCGTGCGGCTGATGACCAACAACCCGGAGAAGTCCGAGGCGCTTGCCCGCTACGGGCTGCGCGTCGCGGAGCGGGTGGTCATGCCCGTGGAGGCCGGCGAGCACAGCCTGCACTACCTGCGTACCAAGCGGGACCGCATGGGCCACGACCTGCCGTGGCTGGAGGCGCAGCCCGCCTCACCCTGCGGAAACCAGTGAGCGCCCGACGGCCCCGACGGCCACGACGGCACGGAATCGACAGCGGACCGAGGCAAGGAGCGAGAACGTGAGCGGCAAGGGCGCCCCCGAAGTGAGCGTGCAGGAGTGCGGCGATCTGCGAGTGGCCGTGGTCGCGGCACAGTGGCACGTGACGGTGATGGACGGCCTCGTGGCCGGCGCCATGCGGGCCGCACGTGAGCTGGGCACCGCCGAACCGGCGCTGCTTCGTGTCCCCGGCAGCTTCGAACTGCCCGTCGCGGCCAGGGCCCTGGCCAGGGCCGGCTACGACGCGGTCGTCGCGCTCGGCGTCGTCATCCGCGGCGGTACGCCGCACTTCGACTACGTCTGCCAGGGAGTCACCCAGGGCCTGACCCAGGTCGGCGTCGAGACCGGGGTCCCCGTCGGCTTCGGGCTCCTCACCTGCGACAACGAGGAACAGGCCCTCGACCGCGCCGGGCTGGAGGGCTCCTCCGAGGACAAGGGCCACGAGGCCACCACCGCCGCCGTGGCGACGGCCGCCGCGCTGCGCTCCGTGGTCTGAGCGGACAGCCCGACCCGGGCGCAGGAGGCCGCCGGACCTCCACGTAGAGTTGGGAACACCATGGCGAACAAGACATTCGAGGAGCTCTTCGCCGAGCTCCAGGACAAGGCCGCCAACGGCGACCCCATCACCTCGCGCACGGCCGAACTGGCCGCCCAGGGCGTGCACTCCATCGGCAAGAAGATCGTCGAGGAGGCCGCCGAGGTGTGGATGGCGGCCGAGTACGAGGGCGACGAGCGCACCGCGGAGGAGATCTCGCAGCTCCTCTACCATCTGCAGGTCATGATGATCGCCCGCGGCGTCACCCTTGAGGACGTATACGCTCACCTCTGAGCCGTCCGTACGCACGTACACCGCTGCACCGGACACCCGGAAACGGCTCCGGGTCCCCGGACTCCCGCACATCCGGCCCCCGCACATCCCGCCTCCCGCACATGCTTCACGTCACCCGAGCAAAGGAAGCCCGCACCATGCTGCGCATCGCCGTCCCCAACAAGGGTTCACTCTCCGAGCCTGCGGCGGAGATGCTCCATGAGGCCGGTTACCGGCAGCGCAAGGACCGCCGCGAACTGGTGCTGACGGACAGCGAGAACGACGTCGAGTTCTTCTTCCTGCGGCCCCGCGACATCGCCGTCTACGTCGGCTCCGGCAAGCTCGACATCGGCATCACAGGACGGGACCTGCTGCTGGACTCCGGAGCGCAGGCCGAGGAGATCCTCCAACTCGGCTTCGCCGGCTCGACGTTCCGCTACGCCACCCGCCCCGGCACCGCCAAGGACGTCGGCGAGTTCGGCGGCATGACGGTGGCCACGTCCTTCGCGGGCATCGTCCGCCGCCACCTCGCGGAACACGGCGTGGAGGCGTCCGTCGTGCACCTCGACGGCGCCGTGGAGACGGCCATCCAGCTCGGCGTCGCCGAAGTCGTCGCCGACGTCGTGGAGACGGGAAGCACCCTGCGCAACGCGGGACTCGAGATCATCAGCGAGCCGATCATGCACTCCGAGGCCGTCGTCGTACGTGGCACCGACGCCCCCGGCGACGACCCGAAGGTCGGCCAGTTCCTCCGCCGCATGCAGGGCGTCCTCGTGGCCCGCCGGTACGTGATGATGGACTACGACATCCGCGCCGAGCACCTGGAGCAGGCCGTCGCCCTCACGCCCGGTCTGGAATCGCCCACCGTGTCCCCGCTGCACGACCAGGGCTGGGTCGCCGTACGCTCCATGGTGCGTACGAAGGAGGCGCAGCGGATCATGGACGACCTCTACGAGCTGGGCGCCCGCGCCATCCTCACCACCGGCATCCACGCCTGCCGCCTCTGATCCGCCGCGCGCACTCCAGGAGGATCCGGATGTCCGAACTGCCCGCTCTGCCCGTAACGTTCCGTCCGAACCGCACGCGGGCCGTTCTCGTCACGGTCGGCGTCGCGCTCTTCGCCGTGCTCACGGTGGTCGCGCTGACGCTGCCGTCCTCCAGCCCGGGGGAGCGGGTCAGCTTCGTCTTCACGGGGCTGCTCTTCCTAGGCGTACTGCTCCTGCTGTCGCGTCCGCATGTGAACGCCGACGAAGGCGGAGTCACCGTCGTCAATCTGACGACCAGGCGCCGCCTCGAATGGGCGGAAGTGCTGCGCGTCAACCTCCGCCAGGGCGACCCCTGGGTCAGCCTCGACCTCGCCGACGGCACCAGCCTCGCCGTCATGGGCATCCAGCCGGGAATCGCGAAGGAGCGGGCCATCGCCGACGCCGGCGCACTGCGTGCGCTGGCGGAGAAGCACGGCACGGGAGAGACGGTGCGCTGATGCGCTGACAGGCGTCCCCGCCGACTTCCCGGATACGCCCTGCCGCAGAGCCGTCACAGCCTGCTGAAGTGCCCGGGGCGGAACCAACTCGTCCGCCGGCTGCCTCTGCCGCACGCCGCGCGGACGTGTTTACTCTGGTCGGAACGGCGGACCCAGCCGCCGCCCCACCGCGACCCGCTACCCGAGGAGTGACCCCCGTCAGAGATGGACGGATCGTCCTGTAGTACCTGCGCTGTGCCCCCCGCCCTCCGGGGAGACACAGCATGACCCTTTCGCTCGCACTCCTCGCCGCCGCCTTCGTGCTGATCCTCGCCAACGGCTTCTTCGTCGCCGCGGAGTTCGGCCTCGTCACGGTCGAGCGGCCGGAAGCCGAACGGGCCGCCGCCGAGGGCGACCGCCGCGCCCGCGCCGTCACCGCGGCTCTGCGTGAGCTCTCCTTCCAGCTCTCCGGCACCCAGCTCGGCATCACGCTCACCTCCCTCGTCGTCGGCATGCTCTGCGAGCCGGCCCTCGCGCATCTGCTGAGCGCTCCGCTGACGGCCGCGGGGCTGCCCGAGGGGGCCGTGCACGGAACGGCCGTCACCGTCGGCATGCTCGTCGCCTCCGCCGTGCAGATGGTCATCGGCGAACTCGTGCCGAAGAACTGGGCGGTCTCCCGGCCGCTGGCCGTGGCGCGCTTCGTCGCCCGGCCCCAGCGGCTCTTCTCCGCCGCGTTCCGGCCCGTGATCACACTGCTCAACGCACTGGCCAACCGCATCGTCCGCGCGTTCGGCGTCCAGCCCGCCGAGGAGCTGGCCTCCGCCCGTACCCCGGGCGAACTGGTCTCCCTCGCCAGGCACTCCGCGCAAGCGGGAGCCATCGAGCAGGACACCGCGGACCTCTTCGTACGGACGCTCTCCCTGGCGGGGCTGACCGCGCAGCACGTGATGACGCCGCGTGTACGGGTCAGCGCGCTGCAGACGGGCGCCACGGCGGAGGACGTCGTCAACCTGACCCGCGCCACCGGTCTCTCGCGCTTCCCCGTCTGCCGTGAACGCCTCGACGAGATCACCGGCACGGCACACCTTAAGGACGCCCTGGCCGTTCCCGCGCAGGAACGGCTGCGCACACCCGTCGACGACATCACCGCCCCCGCTCTGCTCGTCCCGGAGACGCTGCCCGTGCAGCCGCTGCTGAAGCGCCTGCGCAGTGAGGCACCCATCGCGGTCGTCGTCGACGAGTACGGCGGTACGGCCGGCGTGGTCACCCTGGAGGACATCGTCGAGGAAATCGTCGGCGAAGTACGCGACGAGCACGACGAGCACGACCTGCCGGAGCTCGCCCCCGCCGCGCCCGACCCGGAAGGCCGTCCCGCCTGGGAGGCCGACGGCGGCTGCCGCGTCGGCGTGCTGCGCCGCATCGGGCTCGACGCACCGGAAGGCCCGTACGAGACCGTGGCCGGCCTCGTCGCCGACCGCCTCGGCCGCATTCCCGCACCCGGCGACACCGCGCACCTTCCGGGCGGCCCCGGCGGGCCGGGCTGGCAGCTGAGGGTCCGGCTCGTCGACCATCACCGCGCCGAACGGGTCCGGATCGTACGGACCGAGGAGAGCGGGCGCGGCGTGCCACCGGCCCCCCGGGCCGTGCCCGCGGAGAGGATCCTGCGGTGAGCGCCCTCCAACTCCTCTTCGCCGCACTGCTGGTGCTCGGCAACGGATTCTTCGTAGGGGCGGAGTTCGCGCTGGTCTCGGTGCGCCGCAGCCAGATCGAGCCGCTCGCCGCCGCCGGATCGGCCCGCGCCCGCCAGGTGATGAACGGCCTGGAGAACCTGCCGCAGATGATGGCCGCCGCGCAGTTCGGCATCACCGTGTGCTCGCTGACGCTCGGTGCCGTGGCGGAACCCACCATCGCTCACCTGCTGGAGCCCGTCTTCGACGCGGTGCGGCTGCCCGAAGCGCTGATCCACCCCGTCGGATACGTGGTGGCGCTGGCCGTCGTGGTCGTCTGCCACCTCGTCATCGGCGAGATGGTGCCGAAGAACCTCGCGATGGCGGCACCGGAGCGCACCGCGCTGTGGCTGAGCCCGGCCCTGGTGGCCTTCGCCCGGCTGTGCCGGCCGGTGACGGCGGGGCTCGGCGAGTGCTCCAAGGTCGTGCTGCGGCTCTTCCGCGTCGAGCCCAGGGACGAGGTGGAGGCCGCGTTCACCAGCGAACAGCTCACCCGTCTCCTCGCCGACTCCCGCCAGGCGGGACTGCTGGACCACGAGGAACACGAACGCCTCTCTGACGCGCTCGAACTCGGCTCCCGCGCGGTGACGGACGTGCTCCTCGCCCGCGGGTCCCTGGTGACCGTGGGCCCCGGTGTCACACCCCGCCAGGTCGAGGAACTCACCGTGCGCACCGGCTACTCACGCTTCCCGATCTGCGCACCCGACGGCGCGTTCATGGGCTATCTGCATGTGAAGGACATACTCGACCTCACCGAGGACGACCGCGCCGTGCCCCAGCATCTGTGGCGCGGCATGACCACGCTGCGTGCCGAACTACCCCTGGACGACGCCCTCGCCGCCATGCGCGGCGCCGCCTCGCACCTCGCCGCCGTCGCGGACGCCTCGGGACGGGTGCTGGGAGTGGTGGCGCTGGAAGACGTGCTGGAGATGCTCGTAGGAGAAGTGCACGACCCGGCGCACGAGCCGGCGGGAGCGCCGCCGCAGCAGCGGAGCGGGGGAGGGCCCGCCGGCACCGCGAACACCGGGGGCAGCGAGGACTCTTCGGCCTCGGCCGGGAGAGCTGGGGCGGCCGGGGCGGATGCGGCCGGACCGGACACGGCAGAGGGGGAGCCGGTCAGGACAGCGGAGGCGGCGGATCGGGACGGGGACCGTCCGGACCCCGGCCGGAGAGCACCTCACCGTACGCCTGCATGAGGTCCGGCAGCCGCAGAGTGGCCAGATCGTCCCGCGTCGGCGTGCCCGGGTAGCCCGACAGCCGCAGATCGCGGTAGGCGCAGCTCTTCTCGTAAAGGGTGCGCAGGAAGCGGCCGTTGCCCAGTTCGTCGACCCAGCCCTGGTCGACGACGTGGCCGCTGATGCTGCGCATCTCCTCCAGGCTCTCCTCGTCCCACACGTCGCCGTTCTCGGCGGCGAGCACCTCGCCGATCGCGGTGAGCTCCAGCGGCCGGTAGCTGGGGAAGTCGACGCGCGTCGTGAAGCGCGAGGAGAGCCCCGGGTTGACGGCCAGCAGCCGGTCCATGCCTTCCCGGTAGCCGGCGAGGATCACCACGAGCTGGTCCCGGTTGTCCTCCGCTCGCTTCAGCAGCACCTGCAGCGCCTCGTCGCCGTACGCGTCGCCCTTGCTGTAGCCGGAGTTGGACAGGGCGTACGCCTCGTCGACGAAGAGCACGCCGCCCATGGCCGAGTCGATGAGCTCGTTGGCCTTCACCGCCGTCTGACCGAGGAACTCGCCGACCAGATCGGCCCGTTGGGCCTCCACGAGGTGGTCGCCGCCCAAGAGTCCCAGCGCGTAGAACGCGCGGCCGAGTATGCGTGCCACGGTCGTCTTGCCCGTACCGGACGGGCCCGAGAAGACGAAGTGCCGCTTCGGCGGCTGCACCGGCAGCCCCTGCGCGGCACGCAGCCGGGCCATGTGCAGCTGGGCCGAGAGGGCACGCACCTGCCGCTTGACGGGCTCCAAACCCACCATCCGCTCCAGCTCGCCCAGCGCCTGGGCGAGCAGCACCGGGTCGGAGGGCCCGGTCAGCACCCGGTCGGCCGCCGTGCCGGCGGTGTGCGGCACCATCCGGTCCCGTACGGCGTCGGAGTCGACGCGCACCGGCTCCGCCGGGTCGCCCGAGTCCTCCAGGCGCAGCGCGTCCGCGCCGGGATCGAGGTCCGGGTCGGCGCTCTCCGCCGGGTCGGGCACCACGGGGCCGCCCCGCCCGTCGAGGCCGGCGGCGCCGTTGGAGACGCCGGGTCCGGGCCCGGACCCGCCGTCCGCCGCGGACGGCTCGGCGCCGGCAGGCTGCTCGGCCGTGTCCGTACCCGTCTCGAAGGGGGCGTCCAGACCCTCAAGGCCGTCCGGTCCCACCCGGCCGCCGGCGCCCGTGTCGGTGCCGGCGAGGGTGAAGGCCGCCGCCAGGTCGCCGTTGTCGCCGAGGCCGTCGCCCTCGGCGATGGTGGTGAGCCGCGCGGCCGTGTCCATGAAAGCCGGGTCGATGCGGTGCACCGCGCGGTACAGCGGCAGGGCGGCGGCGCTGCGTCCGGTGCCCTCGCGGGCACGCGCGAGCCAGTAGCGCAGCTCCTTGCGCTGCGGCTGCTCGCTGCGGCAGCGCATCAGAGCGGCGGCCAGCAGCGGCTCGGCCTGCCCGTACATCTCCAGACGCACCCGCGCCATCCCCGCGAACAGCCCCGCCTCTATGCCCAGCAGGGCGTCGTCGACGAGCGGTTCGGTGTGCGCCACCAGGCGCTCCCAGTCCTTGGCGAGGTAGGCGCGGCACGCGTGCAGGAACCGCACCTGAGGATCGGTCTCCACGGGAGGGCAGTCCGCGAGCGCCCTGTCCAGCTCGGCGACGTGCCGTCCGTCCAGCCAGTGCGACGCGTGCGCCAGCAGCAGATCGCGGTCGTTCTCCAGCACCGGCTGCACCCACCACCCCAGCCAGTACCAGGAGTTGAGGTTACGGGCGTGACGCGAGCGCTGCTCGCCGAAGCGGTTGCGGTTCTGGTACATGCGCAGCAGCGCCGTGGCGGTGTCCGCGCGCAGTGCGTGCAGCCCCAGCCAGCCGTCGGCCATGCCGGGATCGAGCCGCACAGCCGTGTGGAACTCCTCCTCGGCCTGGGCGTACTGGCCGACGGTGTAGGCGTCCACGCCCCGAAGCCAGGCAAGGTCGGCAGGGGTGTGCAGATGCGGGCCGCCCTGCGTGCCGTAATCCATCACGTCCCCCACGAAACGTCCCCCGTCATCCGCCGACGGCCCGCCCGCTCCGTCCCCGGGCCGCCGCGCCCCGGAGCCCCGGCGCCTGGCAGCCGGATGAGGTGTGGGACGAACGTCCGTACTCCGGGCGGGAATTGAGGCTCGTTGCCCCTGGTTTGCCCGATGTCCCGCTCCCCTACGCATCGTACCTGCGGGGTCGTCCCGGCCGAAGGGTGGTGCATGCGGTGCCGGGCGGTTCCGTGGGGCATTCCGCTGCGAGCCGACTCGGTCACATACGGTGAACACCGCCTCGGAGGGATCCGCGTACAAAGGGACGCGGGCAGAACGAAGCCCCCGATCACGGGGGAACAACCGGGGGCTTCGCGTCTGCAGGCGACCTGTACAGACCGCCTGTTGGAAAAGTAATTCCTGTGAGGCTTCCGGGTCAAGCGGCCCTGTGAGGCGGCATTCCGCCGAGAGCCCCGAAACCCCCAACGGGTCACCGAGCGTGAGGAGTTGGGACTGTCAGCGGTCTCCCGCGGGCCCCTTGTGCACCTCGAATCCCAGCTCTCCCTGGCGCACCAGGAAATTCGCAGATGAATACGAGGAGTCCTCCGCGAAGTGCGCTGTCTCCGCGCGCGTCCACGCGTCCCAGAATTCCGTCAGTCCGGGGCCGTCCCGCTGCCGGCCGCGCCGCCAGGCGTCCCCGGGCGCCATGTCCATCCAGAGCAGACAGGCCAGCCGGGGGCGCAGCGCGCGCCGCCCCGCGCCGACGCCCTCCAGCAGGACCACGGGCGCGGGAGGCAGCAGCGTCGTGGCGTCCCGGCCGCCGGGGAAGGCCGCACGAGTCCAGTCGTACGCCGTGTAGCGGGCGCTGCGGCCCTGCGAAAGCGGCGTGAGCACCTGCTCGTCCAGCCGGGCGGTCCAGTCGAAGAAGGCGTCGTGGCTGGCCAGGTCGTCCAGGTGGAGTACGGGGGCGCCGGCGAGGGCTTCGCCGAGCAGCGCGGCGAAGGTCGTCTTGCCCGATCCGGCATGCCCGTCCACCGCGATCAGCCTGACGGGCCCGCAGGACGGCGGCCGCGCCCGCAGACCCGCGGCGAGCGCGGCGACGGAGCGGGGCGTGGACACCGGAGACACCGGATCAGCGTACGGAACCGCCCGAGGGGTGCCGCGGCCTCCCCGTGTCACTGGTCCACTCCAATATTGGTGAGTGCGTCGGAGCCGGACTGCTGGCCCGGGGGGCGCCGGAGCGGGGATAGTGGCACTCTGACGCGCACCTGCCGCATGGGAACCGAGGTTGAGGGATCTATGGCCATGAACAGCAGACCCACCACGCGCCGCACCGTACTCGCCGCCGCCGTCGCCACAGCTGCCGTGGCGGCCGCCTCGCCGGCTTCCGCCGCCGAGCGGGCCGGCAGGCCCGGACGAGCGGGAGGCAGCAAGTCGAAGGTCTCGCTGCACAGCTGGAACACCCGCAGCGACTGGGCGGCAGGCAAGGCCGAGGGCACCCGCGTGGCCGGGGGAGGCCGTCCCGCCGTCGTCTTCGAGACCCCTCAGGGCACGGCGAAGTACAAGGACCCGCACACCGGGGAGAGCGCCACCTGGGAGTACGCCACGTGGACGTCGCCGCTGCGGCCGGCGGGCCTCGCGGCAGGCGAAGTCATCACCTCGTGGAACGCACACACCCCGAAGGGCACCTGGCTGCGCGTCGAACTCCACGGCGTCTACTCCGACGGCACGAAGACGCCCTGGTACACGATGGGCGTGTGGACCTCCGGCGACGGCAAGGATGTACCGCGGCGCACCTCCGTCGACGACCAGAGCGACGGCAAGTCCAGCGTGTGGACCGACACCTTCGCCATCGACGAACTGGACAGCGGCCTGCGGTTGGCGGCGTACCAGGTGCGGCTGACCCTCTACCGTGCGCTGGCCAGCGGGGCCGAGCCGGCCGTGTGGCGGCTGAGCGCGATGAGTTCGGACGTTCCCGACCGCTTCACGGTCCCGGCGTCCAAGCCCGGACCGGGCAGCGGCGTCGAGCTCGAGGTGCCGCGTTACTCGCAGGAAGTACACAAGGGCCGGTACCCCGAGTACGACGGCGGCGGCGAGGCCTGGTGCAGCCCGACCTCCTCGACGATGATCCTCGAATACTGGGGCCGCAAGCCGTCGGAGAAGGACCTGGAGTGGGTCGACCCCGACTTCACCGACCCGCAGGTCTGCCACGCCGCCCGCTACACCTTCGACTACCAGTACGAGGGCTGCGGCAACTGGCCCTTCAACGCGGCCTATGCGGCTACCTACCGTGACATGGAGTCGGTGGTCACCCGGCTCGGCAGCCTCACCGACGTGGAGCGTCTCGTGGCGGCGGGCATCCCCGTCATCACCTCGCAGTCCTTCATCGAGTCCGAACTGGACGGCGCGGGTTACGGCACCGCGGGCCATCTGATGACCGTCATCGGCTTCACGCAGGACGGCGACATCATCGCCAACGACCCGGCCTCGGAGGACAACGAGGCCGTCCGGCGCGTCTACAAGCGCCGCCAGTGGGAGAACATCTGGCTGCGCACCAAGCGCAAGGACGCCGACGGCAAGGTCAAGTCCGGTACGGGCGGCGTGTGTTATCTCTACTTCCCGACCCGCCTGAGCGGCGGCCAGCGCAAGGTGCTCCGGGAGCTCGGGGTGCGTTAGCGGACTGCGGGGCGGTTCAGGCGGCGACGCCCGCCGTCCGCCCACCGGTTCGGCCGGTCCCGACCCCGTGTGCCCCGTCCACCGGGTGACCGTGGACGGGGCACACGGGTGTCCGGGAGTGCAGAAGTCGCGCGCCGTCAGGACCCGGAGGCTCCCGGAGAGGGCGCCGGTGTCCGTCCGGATACGGAATCCCCGTCCATTCCGGCAGGCGGCAGCGGGCCGGAATGGACAGAGGTACCGCCCGGTCTTCACGGAATGCTGTTCCCTGTGCGGGAGAATAACCCCTTCGCCCACACAGGGCTGGAGAGTTCCATTCGTCCGCGGAATACTTGCGAGGCGCCCGTGACTGCGGGAGCATGCACCGCCGAGAGGGTGGGGGAGCGGCTTTCCACTCGCATACCGGGGAGAGACCTGATGAGCAATCCGTTCGACGACGAGAACGGCTCGTTCTATGTACTCGTCAACGATGAGAAGCAGAATTCGCTGTGGCCCGCGTTCGCTGACATCCCCGAGGGCTGGACGATCGCCTTCGGCGAGGACAGCCGTCAGGCGTGCCTGGATTACGTCGAGGAGAACTGGACCGACATGCGGCCCGCCCACCTGGTGAAGGAGATGGGCTGAGGGGCTTCCTCGCGCGCTCCCCACACCCGGCTGGCCTGTTGCTGACGGCAGTGCGGCTGCCGCCGCGAGCCGGAGGGGATTCGCCGGAGTCGGGGTGCCAGTGGTCTGCACCGGTGAAAGGACCGGCCTTCCGGAATGCAATGTTCCGGCGTGGGTGAACCGCTTAATCCGGGCAGAGCGTCCATACTCGGTGAACTCCCAGGAAAAATCGCCCAGAACGATCCTGCGGAGGCGTCCGGAGTCCTCTCCAATACAGGAAACCGCGGCGGAGCGGGCGCCTTTCGCGGTGAATCTCCATTCTCGATCTCCTCCCTTCTCCCGGCCGGGCCGTGCCTGTAGCATCCCGCCCGACCAGAAGAATTCGGGGAGGATGCGTGACGCCTCAAGTCGCGGGAGAACGCGCGTTTCCGGTGGCCGTGCGGAGCGCCGCCTGGCATGTGCCCGAAACGGCTGTGGCGGTGCCGGACCTGGCCGAACTGGCGTCGCTGGGCGCGAGCGAGCGGAGTACGTGCCTCGCCCTGGGCATCGAGACGGTACGGGCGGACGACGGCCTGAACGCGGCGGCACTCGGCGAACTCGCCGCACGCGAGGCGCTCGACCGGGCGGGGCTCGCCGCACGTGACCTGGGCGCACTGATCGTCGTGGAGCCGCGTGCTCCGGAGACGCTGCTCAGTTCCGAGGCGACCAGGCTGCAGCATCTGCTGGGTGCGGAGAGGGCGGTCACCTTCACGGTGGGCGGCCTGGGCTGCGTCTCGATCACGCCCGCGCTGCTGGCGGCACGCGGACTCATGTGCGCCGACCGGGACTTGGGCGACGTGCTCGTCGTGCACGGCAGCAAGCCGGCCGCCGCGGGCCGCTACCGCCACCCCGTGACGGTGAACGGGGACGGTGGGCAGGCGCTGCTGCTCTCCCGTGGCGACTCCGGCCCCGCCCCGGTGCGGCTCCTGGACATCGTCCAGGAGACCAACGGGGAGCACTGGGACCTCTTCCACGTGGAGTACCGCGACCGGCCGGCCGACCAGTGGCAGGAGGTGTGCCGTGACCCCTCCACGTACTCATTCCGGCTCGCGATGGAGAGCCGCGGCAGGCTGTCGGGCCTGCTGAGCGGGCTGCTGGAGCGCAACGGGCTGAAGCCCGGCGACATCCGCGGCCACCTCAGCCAGAACCTGTCCGCGGCCGGGTTCACCTTCACCGAGGAGTCCCTCGGGATCGGCATCATGCCGGTCTGCCGGGAGAACCTGCGGCGCTACGGACATCTGGGCCCCAACGACGTGTTCCTCAACCTCTACACGGCGATTGAGCGCGGTGAACTCACCGAGGGAGACCACGCCGTGCTGATCAACGTGAGCCCGGTGGCGGCGTGGAGCGTGCTGCTGGCCGAGATCGGACCTCAGCCCGAGACGGGAGCGCACGCACAGTGAACGACATCACGCGGGAGATCACGGAGTTCCTCTCCGCGGCGCTGCGCAGCGAAGTCGGCCCGGACGACGACTACTTCGAACTCGGCCTCGCGGACTCGCTCTTCGCGCTGGAACTGGTGACCTTCGTCGAGGGCCGCTTCTCCCTCATCGTGGAGGTCGAGGACCTCGACCTGGAGAGCTTCCGTACGGCGAACCGCATCACCCGGTTCGTGCGGCGCAAGACCGGTTCGCCCGAATTCACCGAGAACCGGTGAACCGGGCATCGGGGACGGGGAGTCCGGCGGTCGTCGCCGAGGCGGCCCGGTTCGCCTCGGAGGTACGGGGCCGCGCCGCCGGCTGGGACCGCGATGGCGGACTGCCCGCAGGCGCACGCGAAGAGGCCGCCGCCGTGGGCCTGCTCGGGGCCGGGCTGCCTGAGCACTACGGCGGACCGGGCGTCTCCCCCGCCGAACTGGGCGAGATCTGCGCGCACTTGGGCGGCGTGTGCAGCGCGCTGCGCGGACTGGTCACGGTGCAGGGGATGGTCGCGGCGGCACTGCACCGCTGGGGGACCAGGGAACAGCGTGCCCGGTGGCTGCCACTGCTGGCGGGCGGTGAGCTGACCGCGGGCTTCGCCGCCACCGAGGAGGCCGCGGGCAGCGCCCTTTCGGCCGTCCGCACCCGCATCGAGGACGCCGGCGACGGTGAGCATGTGACGGTCACCGGACACAAGAAGTGGATCACCTTCGGGCAGGTCGCACAGCTGCTTCTGGTGCTGGGGCAGGACCAGGGCAAGCCGGCCGCGGTGGTCGTCGAGGCGGACCGCGAGGGCGTCAGCAGGGAGCCAGTCGGCGGCCAGCTCGGCATGCGGGCCGCGCAGATCGCTCACATCGGCCTCGACGGGGTGCGCGTACCGCGGAGCAATCTCGTCGCGCCCTCCGGGCTGGGACTCTCCCACGTCGCCGCCACGGCCCTCGACCACGGGCGGTTCACCGTGGCATGGGGCTGCGTCGGGATGGCCGAGGCGTGCCTCGAGGACGCCACCGCGCACGCGGCCGCCCGTACGCAGGGAGGCGTTGCACTTGCCGGCCATCAGTCGGTGCGGGCGCTGCTCGCGAAGGCGGCCGTCGAGACCGCGGGGGCGCGTGAACTCGCCCGCCGGGCCGCCGAGTTCCGGGCCGGCGGCGCGCCGGGGTCGGTGACGGAGACCATCGTCGCCAAGTACGCCGCCGCCGCGGCGGCCGCTTCCGCGAGCAGCACGGCCGTGCAGATCCTCGGCTCGGCCGGCTGCGAGCCGGACAGCCGGGCCGGGCGGCACTTCCGGGACGCGAAGGTCATGGAGATCATCGAAGGAGCGCAGCAGGTGGCCGAACTCCACATTGCCGAGCAGCTGATGCGCCGCCACGCGGGCACGGCCACGGCGTCGCCCGGCACGGCTTCCCCGGCCGCGGAGGTGCGGGCATGACGGCCGCCGCGGACGCACCGGTCCCACCCGTCGTCAAGTGCCTGGTGTGGGACCTCGACGACACCTTGTGGGACGGGGTCGTGCTGGAAGGCGACGAGCCGGAGCCGTTTCCCTCCGCGCTCAAGACGCTGCGCGCGCTGGACGAGCGGGGCATCGTGCACGCCGCCGCCGGCCGCGGCGAGTACTCCGTCACCTCCCGCCATCTCGGACGGCACGGCCTGGAGGAGTGGTTCTGCGACGTGCAGGTGGGCTGGGGCACCAAGTCCGGCGCGGTCCGCCGCATCGCGGAAGGTCTCAACATAGGCCTCGACACCGTGGCGTTCGTCGACAACGACCCGGTGGAGCGCGCCGAGGTGGCGTCCGCGCTGCCCACGGTCCGCTGCTACCCGGCGGACCAGGCCGCAGCGCTGCCCGATCTGGCCGAGTTCCAGCCGGAGTTCGTCACGGAAGAGGCCGGCAGGCGCCGGCAGCTCTACCGCACCGAACGGCGACGCCAGGCGGCCGAGGAGGAGTTCGGCGCCGACCGGCAGGGCTTCCTCGCCTCGCTCGGCCTGGAGATGACCGTACGGGACGCCACCGAGGACGACCTGTCACGGGCCAGCGAACTGACCGTACGGACACATCAGCTCAACACCTCGGGTCTGACGTACGACGCGGACGAGCTGAGGGAGCTGGCGGCATCGGACGGTCACCGGGTTGAGGTCGCCGAACTCCGCGACGGATTCGGCGACTACGGGATCATCGGCCTGGCCGTGACCGAACTCACCGCGGACGACGCGGTGCTCCGCCTGATGCTGATGTCGTGCCGGGTCGCCTCCAGAGGCGTGGGCGCCGTGCTCCTCGACCACCTCGTCCGGGACGCGGCGGCGGGTGGACGACGGCCCGTCGCGCACTTCGTGCCCACGGAGACCAACCGCAACATGCTGGTGACGCTGCGGTTCGCGGGCTTCGCCCCCGTCGCGGACGAACAAGAAGCCGGCGGGCCGCTCGTCCTCGCAGCCGATCCCGGCAGCCTGGCGCCGCCGCGGCACAGCCATGTACGAGTCGTCAGCGGAACGGACTGAGGTGAGACCACAGTGGCGCACGAGTCCGTGGAAGAGCGAGCCGAGGTGAGGGCCGCACAGCCGGACGCGGCCGGCGCGCCGCAGCCGTCCCTCCTGGAGCGGTTCCTGCGGCAGGCCCGGCGTGCGCCCGCCGCGACCGCGTTGATCGTCGGCGGCGTGGAGCTGACGTACCGGGAACTCGACCTGGCGTCCGCGGCGTTGGCGGACCGGCTGCGGCGACGCGGCACGGGACCCGGCCGCCTCGTGTGCATCCGCCTCGAACAGAACGCCCTCGCCGTCACGGGAATCCTCGCCGCACTGCGCACCGGAGCGGCGTGGGCGGTAGTGGAACCGGACCAGCCGCCGAGCAGGCTGCGGGCGCTGCTCGCCGATACCGACTGTGCGGTGGTGATCAGCTCAGGTCCCGACCCGGTGCCGGCGAGCGTGCCCTCCGCTCCACATCTGCTGGACGTGGCCGGGCTGGAAGTGCGCGAACTCGTCCTGGAGGGCGAGGCGTCCCTCTCAGCGGGCACCTCGTACCACGACGCCACCGGCGTACCCGATACTGCGCCCGCCTACATCGTCTGCACTTCGGGATCCACCGGAGCCCCGAAGGGCGTGATGGTCAGCCGGGGCCAGCTGGCCACGTCGATCAGCCCGAGGGGATCGGTCTACGGCTCCGGCCGCTCCACGTTCCTGATGGCGATGCGGATGTCGTTCGACGGGATGCTGGGCGGCATGTTCTGGTCGTTCGCAGGCGGCCACACGCTGCTCCTCCCCGACGAGAAGCAGCTGAAGCAGGTGCACGAACTGGCCCGGCTGGCAGGGGAGTTCAAGGCCACGCATCTCATCGTCGTACCCTCCTACTACCGGGCGCTGCTGGAGGAGAGCCGGCTGCTGCCGGACACCCTGCGGCTGGTCGTCGTCGCGGGCGAGCCGTGCACCCAGGATCTGGTCCGCCTCCACCACGAGCGGCTGCCCGGCACTCCGCTGGCGAACGAGTACGGCCCCACTGAGACGACCATCTCCTGCACCGTCCAGCCCGGTCTCGACCCGTCCTGGCAGCGGATACCCATCGGCAGGCCCTGGGAGGGCGCCGAGGCGCGCGTGCTCGACGAGCGGCTGCGCGAAGTGCCCGCGGGAGAGCGGGGGGAGCTGTACATCGGCGGCGGGTTCGTGGCGCTCGGCTACGCCGGGCAGCCCGGCAGGACCGCCGAGCGGTTCGTTGCGGACCCGTACGGACGGCCCGGAGCGCGCCTGTACCGTACGGGCGATATCGCGCACGTCGACGAGACGGGCGCGCTGCACTGCCACGGCAGAACAGACCACCAGGTGAAGATCCGCGGCACCCGGGTGGAACTGGGCGAGACCGAGGCCGCGTTGGAGTGCCACCCCGGGGTGGGGCAGGCGGTCGTCGTGCACGACACCTCCGGAGCGGAGCCCAGGCTCGTCGCTTTCCTCACGCCCGTGGCTCCCGGTGACTGCACACCGTCCTGGCCGGACCTGCGCGCACACTGCGGCGATTACCTCGTCGAGCAGGCCGTGCCGGTGCTCTTCCACACGCTGGAGCGGATGCCGCTCAACGCCAGCGGCAAGGCGGACCGCGCGGCACTGAAGGCGCTGATCCCCGAGGCGGCGTCCGGGGCACGCGGCGCAGCGGTCGCACGAAGCGGGGGCGAAGCAGACGTAGCTGCACGGGGCGAGGCCGCCTCCGCCGCGGCGGATCACCTGCGGAGCGTCACGGAGATCTGGGCGGCCGTGCTCGGCCACGGCGAGTCGCGGCCGCACGACAACTTCTTCGCGGTGGGCGGCAGTTCGCTCAGAGTCATCGACCTGCACAAGCGGCTGGATCAGCAGTGGCCCGGCGTGCTGCGGGTGGGTGAGCTGTTCGACCTGACGACGATCTCAGCACAGGCGGAGGCGGTCACGTCCCGGCTGGGGGCGACGGGCCCGGGGGACGAAGACCTGCCCGCCGCCTACGAGTTGTGAAGCGGGTTGCCCGTGACCCGGCCGGTGCCGGTGAGCTGTCCATGAACGGAAAGGCGGGAGAGATCGGGATGAGCGGGACGGTCAGCGCGACAAGCGGACGCGCCGGCATCGCGGTGATCGGGATATCCACCCGTTTCCCGCAGGCCGACACCCTCACCGGGTTCCGTGCGAACCTGCGCGCCGGCCGCGACTCGGTGCGTGCCATGCCGCGCGAACGTATCGAGGCGAGCTGCCAGGACCCCGCCGCCGGCTATCCGCACCAGGGGTACCTGGACCGTATCGACCTGTTCGACCACGAGTTCTTCGGGCTGTCGCGGCGCGAGGCGGAGGTGACCGACCCCCAGCACCGGCTGGCGCTGCAACTCACCCACGAGGCCCTGGAGAACGCCGGATACGCGGCATCGCGGATGCGCGACTCACGTACGGCCGTCATCTTCAGCTCGCCCAGCAACGGCTACGCGCCGCTGGTGCGGGAAGTCGGCACCCTCAGCATGATCGGGAACATCCCGTGCGGCCTGCCCGCCCGTGTCTCACACCTGTTCGGGCTCACCGGCCCCTGCTACGGCGTGGACACCGGATGCAACGGATCGCTCGTCGCCGTGCACCAGGCTTCACGTGAACTGCGCGACGGCGACGCCGACTTCGCCGTCGCCGGCGGAGTGAGCGTACGTCACGTGGTGCCGCCCGCGGCCACGGTCGGTGCCTTTCCCGGCATCGCCTCCCCGACGGCCAAGTGCCGCGCCTTCGACGAGCGGGCCGACGGCGCCGCGGGCGGCGAGGGCGGAGCCGTACTGCTGCTCACCACCTTGGAACGGGCCCTGGAGGAGGGCGCGTTCATCCACGCGGTGATCCGCGGAAGCGCGGTCGTGCACAACGGGCGGCACTCCGCGACCATCGCCACGCCCAGCGCCAGGTCACAGGCCGAGGTGATCAGGAAGGCGTGGCAGAACGCGGGCGTGGACATCGCGACCGCCGGCTATGTCGAGGCGCACGGATCAGGCACCCGCCTGGGCGACGCCGTCGAGGTGGAAGGGCTGGCTCTCGCCCGCTCCGGAGCCGCGGGGGCCTCCGGGGATCTGCCGGTCGGCTCCGTGAAGACCAACCTCGGGCACCTGGACCATGCGGCCGGGATCGCCGGCCTCGTCAAGACGGTGCTCAGCGTACGGCACGCGGAGCTGTACCCGACGCTGCACTTCACGCGCCCGGCCGCGGACGTCGACCTCCGGGCCGCACGGCTCGACGTGGTGACGTCGGGGCGGGCCTGGAAGGCCGACGTGCGCAGAGCGGGCGTCAGCTCCTTCAGCCTCGGCGGCATCAACGCGCACTGCGTGGTCGAGCAGTCGCCCGCGGCGGCCGAGCGGGAGACGCCCTGCGGAGAGCAGCCGCAACTGATCGGCGTCTCGGCGCGCAGCGCCGACGACCTGGTGACGCTGTGCGAGCGGCTGTCGCTCGAACTGCGCGACGCGCCATGGTCGTTGGCCGACGTCGCGAGGACGCTGAACGAAGGCAGGGACCATCACGGGCACCGAATGGGCGTGGTGGCGCGTACGGTCGCGGACCTGGCGCTGAAACTGGCCGCCCAGGTCACCTGGCGGCGACTGGAGGCTTCTTCCCCTGCCTCCGGCGGGGAGGCCCCTGCCGGCTCCAACGCGGAGACACCGAGGCCTGCGGGGGGCGGTCCCGTCGGGGCACCCCGCGTCGTACTGCTGCTCTCCGGCGACGCCACCGGAGCACCGGCCGGCGAGGGCGCGCCGCTGCCCGACCGGCTGCCCCTGCCCGCCGGCCCCGCCGCACGGGTACGTGCCCAACTCGCCGCGCACGAACGGCTCAAGGAGGCCGGGGTGCGTGTGGACGGGCTCATCAGCTCCGGCGCCTCGCGCTACGCGGTGCGGCATCTGCAGGGCAGACTGACGGCCGCCGACACGCAGGCGCTCACGAGGGCGACGAACGAGTGGACCGGCGACGGCGAGAGTGACGGCGATGAGGGCGGCCCCTTCGGGGGCCCGCTCCGGCGCGACCGGCTCCATGCCGCCGTGGAGGAACAACTCGCCTCCGGGCCGGTGGTGTTCGTCGAGCTCGCCGCCCGGGGTGAGATCAGCGACCAGCTCGCCGAGCACCTCTACGGGCGCACCGACGCCCGGGTCATCCCCCTCGGGGACGGCCCCGAGGACGTGCTGGCGGCGCTGGGCCGGCTCTATGAGGCCCAAGTCGCCCTCGACTGGACGGCGTTGAGGCCGAAGGACCGTACGTCTGAACCCCGCAGGGTCCCGCTGCCGGGGCATCCGTTCCGTGGTGTCCGCTGCTGGGCGCGCCCGCTGGGCGACGTCGTACGCTTCGACCTCCCCGAACCCGCACCGCAGGAGCCCCGGGCAGGTCAGGAGCAGCCGCCTGCGTCCGTCCCCGCTCCGGGAGAGCGAGCGCCCGCAACGGCGCCGGTGCCCGCTCCGGCGGCCGGGGCGTCGGAGCCTTCGGGCGGCGCGCCCGAAGCGGCTGTGCCGAAACCGGCCGGACCGACCGTACCGGCCGCAACGGCGGGACCGACCGAATCGCCCAAGTCCGAACCGGTCGAGCAGCCGCCCGCCGAGCCCGATCCGGTCGCCGCGTCCGCTCCGCACGGACCGCGGGCGGACGTGCTGCCATGGCTGCGCCGGACCCTCGCCGGACTGCTCTACGCGGACGAAGTGGCCCCGGACGCCGACTACTTCTCCATCGGCGGCAACTCCGTCATCGCCCTGCAGCTCATCGAGCGCGTGCTCAGCCGGTACGGCGCCTCCCTCAAGCTCGTCGACATCTACGCCCACCCGCTCGTGTCGGACCTCGCCTCCGCCGTCGCCGACCGCATGCCGCAACCGGCGGGCGAAGCGGGCGGGCACCTCACGACTCGCGACGGCTCCGCAGCCGAACCGGGCACCTCCCCGTCGTCCGCGGCGGCTTCCGCGTCCGCCTCCGCGGCTGCTTCTCGCTCCGCCTCCGCCGACATGCACAGACTGCCGCCGGTCCGCCCGGGCCAGGAACCGACGCTCTCCTACGGGCAGGAGCGCATGTGGTTCCACCACCAGCTCGATCCGGGCACGACCCTCTACAACCTGCCCGGCGCCTCCCGGCTGCGTGGCGAGCCGGACCTCGAAGCGCTGCGGCTCGCATGGGAGGACCTCGCCCAGCGGCACGAGGCACTCCGTTCCAACTTCGCCGAGGCCGACGGCCGTCCGCAGCTGGTCGTACGTCCCGAACTCGGCGACTTCTTCCGCGTGCTGGACGTCTCGGGCGAACCGGACCCGGAGGCGGCGGCCCGCTCCGCCGTGCAGAAGGAGACCCACTGGGTCTTCGACGTGGCCCGCGACCCGCTGGTCCGGGTCACGGTCGTACGCATCGCACCCGGTGACTACCTCTTCTGCTGGACCATGCACCACGGCGTGAACGACGGCTGGGCCCCGCAGATCCTCATGGGCGAACTGCTCCAGTTCTACGAGGCCCGCTGCGAGGGCCGCGTACACCGGCCCGAGCCGCTGCCCGTGCAGTACAGGGACTATGCCCGGTGGCAGCGCGACCTGCTGGAGGGCTCGCTGCTCGACGGTGAACTGGACTACTGGCGCGAGCAGTTGCACGACCCGCCCGCCCTGGAACTGCCCACCGACCGGCCGCGAGCCGCACGCATGGACTTCGCCGGCGCCACGTACGGCTTCACCGTCCCCGCCGAACTCGTCCGCAAGCTGCGGGCGTTGGGCAGCGCCGAGACGGCCACCCTCTTCATGGTGATCCTCACCGGGCTCAACGTGCTGCTCTCCCGCTGGTCGGGCCAGCGGGACATCGTGGTCGGCACGCCCACCGTCGGCCGCAGCAGGCCCGAACTGTGGGGGCTGCTCGGCTTCTTCAACAACACCATCGCCCTGCGCTCGGACCTCTCGGGCGACGCCACCTTCCGCGAACTGCTCCGCCGCGTACGGGCCGTCGTGCTGGGAGCGATGGAGAACCAGGAGATCCCGTTCGACAGGGTCGTACGGGAGGTCGCACCGGACCGCGACCCGAGCCGGAACCCGATCTTCGACGTGATGTACGTGCATCAGACGCTGCCGCCCCACTTCTCCTTCGGCGAGAGCACGTTCAACCCCGGGCGTCCCGGCGGCGTGGAGGACGAGACGCCGCTGTTCCCCGGACTGCCGCCGGGCACGGCCAAGTTCGACCTGACGATGGTCGTCGCGGAACGCCCGGACGTCGAAGAGCTGGAGGTCGCCCTGGAGTACAGCACCCAGCTCTTCGACGCCGGGACCGTCACCGCGATGACCCGGTCCCTGCTGGACTTGCTGCGGGCCGCCGCCGACGACGCGGACACCGACCACCGGGAGCTGCCCGCCGGTCCGCCCGAGGAGGGGGAGCGCGGCGGCACCGCCCGGACACCCGCCCCAGCCTCAGCCACAGCACCAGCCACAGCCCTGGCGCCCACTCCACCTTCCTCCGACGCCGTCTCCGCCTGCCTGCGGCTGCGCGGCGACGTCGACGCGGAGGTACTGCGAGCGGCGTTCGACGATCTGACGGAGCGGCACGACGTCCTGCGGACCCGCTTCCCGGTCCCGACCGGGCAGACGCTCTCCCCGTTCGCGCGGGACGCCGCCGCCGGCTTCTTCAGCGCGGTGGACGTCTCCGGCCGTACGGACCCGAAGGCGGCCGCGCGTGACCTGGCAGCCGCGCACGGCCGTGCTGCCATCGACCCGGCAACGGGCTCCCCGCTGAGGGCGCTGCTGATGACGACGGGCACCGCCGACCACATCCTCGTGGTCACCACGCACCGTGAGGTCTACGACGGTGCGCAGCCCGGCGTGTTCTTCGGCGACCTGCTCTCCTTCTACGCCGTCCGCTCGGGCGGCGTGCCGCCGGAGCCCGCCGCGCTCCCCGTCACCTACAACGACTATGCGCGGTGGCAGCGCAGCCTGCGGGCCGACGGACTGCTGGACGGTCAACTCGCCTACTGGCACGAGAGGCTGGCCTCGCTCAAGGCCTTCGAGGCGCCCGCCGACAGGCCGCGGCCCATGCGCGGTACGCACGCGAGCGCGTCCCACGGCTTCCGCATCCCGGCGCCGCTGGCCGCTGAGCTGATCCGCAGCGGCGCACGGGAGCGGCTCCTCGCCGGTATCGCGACGCTGCTGTCCCTCCGCTCAGGTGCGGACGAGGTGGTCATCGGCCTCACCGAGGCGGCCCCCGACACCGATTCGCCGCGCCCGGAGGGTTCGGGCGCGGACCGTCCACCTCTCGGTGAACTCGTCGGCCCGTTCGCCAACCCCCTTGCTCTGCGCATCGATTCCTGCGACGAGCCCGGCTTCGACGCCCTCACCGCCCGCGTCCGCGCAGTGATCGCAGCCGCCGAGGCCCGCGCCGACGTGCCGTTCGAGGACGTCGTACGGGCCCTGCGGCTGCCGCGGCAGCCGGGGCGGGCGCCGCTCTTCGACGTCACCTACGCCCACCACGCGCTGCCGCAGGACCTCGGCTCCGCGTCGGGTCTCGACGTGCGGGGAGTGACGTGGCCCGGCTCGGGCGCCGCCCGGCTGATGGTCCCCGCGGAGGCCGCCCCGAGCCGGCACGACCTGGCTTGGTCGGTGCTGGAGGGGCCCGGCCCCGGCTCGCTGAACGTCTCCGTGGACTACCGCACGGAGCTGTTCGACGCCGGGACCGTTGCAGCCATGGCCGACGGCCTCGTCACGCTGCTGCGGCTCGGACTGCGCGAACCCGCCGTACCGCTCAGCGAGTTGTGGCCCGCCGCCGCGTCCCCGCACGCCGGGCCGCACGCCCGCTGACCCCCGAACGGAACGGACCGAAGGAGGCCACGCGACAGTGGGCGAACGCAAGGACATCGAGCCGGCAGCACCGGAAGGCCCGGTCGTGGGGGTCGTCGGCGCCGGCACCATGGGCGCCGGAGTGGCCCAGTGCTTCGCACAGGCCGGCCATCGCGTCGTGGTCGTCGACCCCGACGCGGAGGCGCGCCGGGGCGGTGCGGCGAGGCTGCGGGCAGGGCTGCGGCTGAAGAGCCTGCTGCGCGGCGGACAGACCGGCGGTGCGCGGCAGCGGAACGCTCCTCAGGACGGCGGCGGCGACGCGGCAGGACCGGCATGTCCCGGTCAGCGGGCGGAGCCGGACGGCCCCGCCGCCGCGGTGCGGCTCGTGGACTTCTCCGCGGAGCTGTCCGATCTGGCACAGGCGTCCTTCGTCGTCGAGTGCGCGCGCGAGCGGGAGCCGCTCAAGGAGGAGATCCTGCGGGCACTCGACGGTCTGTGCCCGCAGGAGACGGTCTTCGCGTCGTGCACGTCGGCCATCCCCGTCGCCCGTCTCGGGTCCTTCACCGGCCGTCCCGACCGGGTCGTCGGCACGCACTTCATGAACCCCGCACCGCTCAAGGACGCCGTAGAGGTGGCGCGTTCACCGCACACGAGCGAAGACACCCTCGCGCGCACGCTGCGCCTCCTGGAGGGCATCGGCAAGAAGCCCCTCGTCGTGGGCGACGGACCCGGGTTTGTGACCAACCGTGTCCTGATGCTGACCGTCAACGAGGCGGCGTACGTGCTCCACGAGGGAACCGCGGACGCCGAGACCGTCGACCGCGTCTTCCAGGAGTGCTTCGGCCACCCGATGGGGCCGCTGCGCACCGGCGACCTCATCGGACTCGACACCGTCGTCGACACCCTCGACGTGCTCCGGGAGCACACCGGCGACGAACGCTTCCAGCCGTGCCCCCTGCTGGCGAAGCTCGTCGCCGACGGCAGCGTCGGCCGCAAGGCCGGCCGGGGTTTCCACACCTATCCCAGCAGCCCGCTCGTCCCACGGGGAGAAACCAGCCATGGCTGACCACCACACCGCGCGCGTCCCGATGTCACCGGCCGGGCGGGAGGTCTGGCGCCGCACGCCGGGCGCCGCCGCCGGATGCGCCGGCCGGTGCGTCGCCGAAGTCGTCGAGATACGCGGCCCGTTGGACACCGCGCTGTTCGAGGACGCGGTGCGCACGGTGACGGGGGAGAGCGAGGCGCTGCGCCTGCGCGTCGCGGAGAACGCCGCCACACAGGGTGACGCCAACGGCCCCCAGCTCGCTGAAGCACCCGGCGGAGCGAACGGCGAGGGGCACGGCGGTGCGAACGGCGAGGGGCACGGCGGTGCGCGGCACGGGGGAGAGCCGCACCTGGAGGCCGACGGCGGCTTTCCACTGCCGCTGGTCGACGTCAGTGCCGAGGCGGACCCCGTGGCGGCGGCGGAGGAGTGGGAACGTGCCGAACTGGCGCGGCCGTTGGAGCCGCAAGGCGCACTGTCGGGCCAGGCGCTCATCCGCCTCGCGGGCGACCGCTTCCGCTGGTTCCACCGCCATCACCCCTCCGTGCTGGACGCCTTCGGCTGCGCCCTGGTCACCCGTCGCGTCGCCGAGGTGTACACGGCACGTACGGAGGGCTGGCCGCACGACGACGACAGGCTCGTACCGCTGTCGGCCCTGGACGCGGAGGACGCCGAGTACCGGGCCTCCCAAGTGCCCGACGAGGACCGCGACTTCTGGCTGAGCAGGTACGCCGGCCGGCCCGAGCCGCTCTCGCTCGCCACCGGCCCGCCGGTTGCCGACCGGGCGGTCTTCTCCTCGCCCGGCCACGCGCGCTCACGCACCGTAGCCCTCACCGCGGAGGCGAGCGCACGCGTACGGGACGCGACCCGGCACACCGGCAGCGACCCCGGCGCGGTGCTGCTGGCCGCCGTGGCGGCGTACGTGCACCGGCTCACCGGCGGCACGGACGTGGTGCTCGGCCTGCCCGTCGACGGCCGCACCAGCCGCTCCTCCCGGCGGGTCCCGGGCGCGGCCGGGGACGTGGCGGCGCTGCGGGCGACCGTGGCGCCGGGGACCGCCTTCACCCGGCTCGTACGGGAAGTCGCGCTGGAGAGCCGCCGCGTCCGGCGCCATCAGCGGTTCCGGCACGAGGAGTTGTGCGACCGGCTCGGTGTCGCGGGTCGGGGCGGCGGCCTGTACGGACCGGTCGTCGACGTGCGCACGGCGGCGCACGAGATCCGCTTCGGCGACCACCCGGCCTCCGTGCGGCGCACCGGCGCCGAAGAAGCGGGGGAACTGCGCGTCGTCATCGACGAGGACCCCGCCGACCGCACCCTCGGCATCACCTTCACCGGCGCGGCCGACCGCTACACGGCTGCCGAACTCGACGCGCACAGGGCGCGGTTCGAGCGTCTCCTGGCGGCGGCAGCCGACGCTCCCGAGCGCCCGGTGGGTGCCCTGGACCTGCTGGACCCCGGTGAGCGGCGGACGGTGCTGTCCTGGGCGCAGGGCGGCGGGACGGCGCCTTCGGCGCAGGGAGGCCTGCTGCCCGCCCTGTTCGAGGAGGCGGCTGCCCGGCACGCGGACGCGGTGGCCTTGACCGACCGTTCGGGCAGCCTCACGTACCGGGAACTCGACGAGCGCGCCAACAGGCTGGCCCGTCTGCTCGTTGAACGCGGTGCGGGCCCCGAACGCGTCGTGGGCCTGATGCTGCCCCGTTCCGCCGGGACCGTCGTCGCGATGCTCGCGGTGCTGAAGGCCGGTGCCGCATACCTGCCGCTCGACCCCGCCTACCCGGTGGAGCGGCTGCGCTTCATGGTCCGCGACGCACGCCCTTCCTGTGTGCTGACCGACGCCGCCGGAGCGGACCGCGACATCGCCGGAGCCTCGCTGATCGTCCTCGACGACGCCCGTACCGCGCAGGAGCTGGAGCGCCGTTCGCCGGCACCGCTGACCGACGCCGACCGTGCCGCACCGCTGCTGCCCTCGCACCCCGCATACGTCATCTACACCTCCGGTTCCAGCGGAACCCCCAAGGGCGTCGTCGTCGCGCACGGCAACGTGAGCGCGCTGATCGCCTGGGCGAGGGACGAGTTCGGCCCCGGCGTGCTCCAACACACGCTTGCCGCCACGTCGTTCAGCTTCGACGTGTCGGTGGCCGAGATCTTCCCGGCGCTTACGACGGGCGGCCGGGTCGAAGTGGTCAGGGACCTGCTGGCGCTGCTGGACGGTGACCCGCCGCGCTGGTCCGGCGGGCTGGTGTGCGCGATCCCCTCGGTACTGGCCAAGCTCACCGAGTACGGAGGGCTCGACCTGTCCGCCTCGGCGCTGTCGATGGCCGGCGAGGCGCTTCCCGTCTCCCTCGCCGAGCGCGTGCGCAAGACGATGCCCGGCACCCGGCTGCTCAACGTGTACGGGCCCACCGAGGCGACCGTGTACGCGACCGCGTGGGCCGACGGGTCCACACCGGACGGTGTCACGCCGCCGATCGGGCGGCCCCTCGGCCACGTACGCACCTATGTGCTCGACGGGTCGCTGCAGCCGGTGGAGCCGGGCAGGCCCGGCGAGCTCTACCTGGCGGGTGCGGGGCTGGCACGCGGCTATCTGCGCCGGCCGGGACTGAGCGCCGAACGCTTCGTGGCCGACCCGTTCGGCCCGCCCGGCGAGCGCATGTACCGCACCGGTGATCTCGTGCGATGGCTGGAGGACGGGCAGCTCGACTTCCTCGGGCGGATCGACGGACAGGTCAAGTTCCGTGGATTCCGGATCGAGTTGGGTGAAGTCGAATCCGTGCTCGGCCGCCACGACGGGGTGGCCGAGGCGGTGTGCGCAGTGCGCGAGGACACCGAGGGCGAGCAGAGGCTGACTGCCTACGTCGTGCCGTCCGCGGACGGGAGCGGGAACGCTGAGCCCGAGGCGCTGCGGGAGTGGCTCGCCGAACGGCTTCCGGCGTACCTCGTCCCCGGCGCCGTCACGGTGCTCACGGAGCTGCCCCGTACGCCCAGCGGCAAGCTCGACCGCGAGGCGCTGCCCGTGCCGGGCCCGCTCTCCGGCGCGGCCGAGCGAGCTGTACGGCCCGAGCAGCCCGAGCCCGAGTTCGCGCCCGCCCCACCGACGGAGCCCGAGGCCCCCGCCGAGGCCTCCGCCCCGGTCGAAGCCTCCGCCTCCGCCGACGCGCCCATGCCTCCGGCGGCGCCGGAGACCGCAGCCGCGCCGCCCGCCGAGCCCGCCGCCGCGGCCCCCGCTGCTGTGACGGAACCCGCCGCCGCGACGGAACCCGCCGAGTCACGCGAGGACGTCGTCGCCGACGTCTTCGCCTCGGTGCTGCGGCTTCCCGAAGTCGCCCCGGACGACAGCTTCTTCGACCTCGGCGGCGACAGCATCGTCTCCATCCAGCTGGTGAGCCAGCTGCGGAAGGCGGGGCTGGTGCTCACCCCGCAGGACGTCTTCGAGCACAAGACCGTCAGGGCACTCGCGTCCGTGGCGCGCGAGACCGGGCGGGGTGCGGGCGGCGGCGAGACCACGTCCGGCGTCGGCGAGGTGCCGCTCACCCCGATCGTGCACTGGCTGCGCGAACTCGACGGCCCCGTCGACGGGTTCCACCAGGCCGTCCTGCTCCAGGTGCCGGGCGGTCTGCGCCAGGACGTGCTGACGAAGGCCGTACAGGTCCTCTTCGATCACCACGACGCACTGCGGCTGCGACTGGAGACGTCCGGCAAGGAGTGGCGGCTCGTGGTGCGCCCGCCCGGCTCGGTGCCCGCGGCCTCCTGCATACGCCGCATCGACGTGCCGGAATCGGGCGGCGACCTGGCCGGCGCGATCGGCCGGGAGGCGGCCAGGGCCAAGGAGGAACTGGACGTCCAGGCAGGCACGATGGTGCGGGTCCTGTGGTTCGACGCCGGAGCGGAGGCACCCGGCCGGCTGATGTTCATGGGACACCACCTGTCCGTCGACGGAGTGTCCTGGCGCATCATCGTGCCCGACTTGTCCTCCGCGTACGAGGCCCTGGAATCCGGCAGGGAGCCCCGGCTCCAGCCCGTCGAGACGCCGCTCCGGCACTGGGGACGCGCCCTGTCCGCGCAGGCGAAGGAGGAGCAGCGCCTCGCCGAACTGCCGCTGTGGACCGGGATGCTCGCCACGCACGGGCCGCAGCTCGCGAACCGTCCGCTCGATCCTGCGCGCGACACCACGGGCCGCGCGCGTTCACATGTGCTGACGTACGGGGCGGAGCGCGCCCGGCACCTCTTCACCACCATCCCGTCGGCGTTCCACTGCGAGATCAACGACGTTCTGCTCACCGCTCTCGCGCTCGCCGTGCGGCGCTGCCTCGGCACCGAAGGCGAGAGCGACGTGCTCATCGACGTGGAGGGCCACGGCCGTGAGCCCGTCGTACCGGGCGCCGATCTCTCCCGCACCGTCGGCTGGTTCACCAGCATGTATCCGGTGCGGCTCGCGCCCGGCACGGAGGCTCCGCGCGACGGGCAGGGCTACGGGCAGGAGCTTGGGCGTGCCCTGCGGCGCGTCAAGGAGCAGCTGCGCGCCATCCCGGACAAGGGCATCGGCTTCGGCCTGCTGCGCTATCTGAACCCGGAGACGTCGGCGGCGCTCGCCGCCGCGCCCCCCAGGCACATCGGGTTCAACTACTTCGGGCGGTTCCTGCTGCCCGCCGCGGCGGGTGAGCGCGACTGGGCGCCGGCGCCGGAGACCGCGATGAGCGCCGGGGCGGACGCGGACATGCCGCTGACGCACCCGCTCTCCATCAACGCGCTTACGCAGGACGCCGAGGACGGCACCGAACTGGCCGTGTCGTTCGTGTGGCCGGAGGGCGTCGTCGACGACGAGGCCGTACGGGCCCTGGCGGACGCCTGGTTCGAGATCCTCGACTCGCTCGCCGAGTACGCGGCGCAGCCCGGCGCCGGCGGACGCACACCCTCGGACTTCCCGCTGGTGAGCCTCGACCAGGACGAGATCGACGAGCTGGAGGAGGCACACCCGGACCTTGAGGAGATCCTTCCGCTCTCCCCGCTGCAGCAGGGCATGCTCTACCACGTGCTGCTGGGCGCGCTCGCCGACGACGGCGACGACGGCGAGCACGGAGACTCCGCTGACGAGACGAGGAACAACCTCTACACGGTGCAGCTGGCGCTCGACCTGGAGGGCACCCTGGACGCCCGGCTGATGCGGGACGCCGCCCAGGCGCTGCTGCAGCGTCACGGCAATCTGCGCGCGGCCTTCGTGCACGACGGCATGCGCCAGCCCGTACAGGTGATCTGCGGCGATGCCGAACTCCCCTGGCGGGTGGCGGACTTGAGCGGCTTCACGGGGGAGCGGCTGGAGACGGAGTCGCATCGGATGATGCGCTCCGAGCGTGGCCGCCCCTTCGATCCGGCACGCCCGCCGATGGTGCGCATGATGCTGCTCACGACCGGCGTGAACCGCTGGAAGCTGGTGCTGACCACGCATCACATCCTGCTGGACGGCTGGTCGTTGCCCGTCCTCGTGCGGGAGCTGTTCGCGCTCTACCGCAAGGCCGTCGGCGCAGCAGGTGGCGGCGACGAGGACCTGCCGGCGATCAGGCCGTTCCGCGAATACCTCGCCTGGCTGGAGAACGTCGAGGGGGACGAGGCGGAAGCCGCGTGGCGTGACGCGCTGTCGGGCCTGGCCACCACCACGCGGCTCGCCCCGGAGGAGGACGGCCGGCAGCCGCTGCCCGCGGCACACGTGGCCGTCGAACTGACCGAGGAGACCACGACGGCGCTGGTCGAGATGGCCCGCCGCCACGGAGTCACGCTCAACACGGTTCTGCAGACGTGCTGGGGAGTGCTGCTGGGCCTGGAGACGGGCAACGAGGACGTGGTCTTCGGGTCCGTGGTCTCGGGCCGGCCTGCCGAACTCCCGGGCGTCGAGACGATGGTGGGGCTGTTCATCAACACCGTCCCGACCCGGGTGCGGATGGTCCCGGACGAGTCGCTGGGCACGCTGCTCGTACGGATCCAGCAGGAGCAGACCCGGCTGATGCCGTACCACCACATCGGCCTCGGCGAGATCCGCGGCATCACGAACATGGGCGACATGTTCGACACCGTGATGGCCTTCGAGAACTACCCCATCGACGGCGTGACGGCGCAGCCGGCACCCGGGCTCACGCTCGCCGGCGCCTCCGGAGACGACGCCCCGCACTATCCGCTCGGCCTCATCGTCTCCGCACGGGGCGAACGCCTCTTCCTGCGCCTGGACTACCGTCCGCACCTTCTCCAGCGGGACCGGGTGGAGGCACTCTCCAGCCGCTTCGTGCAGTTGCTCACGACCGCGGCACACGACCCGGCGAGGCGCGTCGGCGACGCCGGGTCGGGAGACGGAGACGCGGCAGGCGCCGCCGCGCCCGTCGGAGCCGCCACGGGCGCGTCCACGGCCTCCGGCGGGCAGCAGGGCGAGCAGCCGAAGGCTGATCCGGAGCATCCGGAGCATCAGGAGCAGGGCCGGGAGCACGCCGCCAGCGGAATAGGGGTGCTGCTGCCGCTGCGCGACTCCGGCGGCCGGCCGCCGCTGTTCTGCGTACACCCGGCGGCCGGCATCGCCTGGTCGTACGCGGGACTCACCACGTCCCTCGGGGCCGGACAGCCCGTCTACGGGCTCCAGGCACGCGGTCTCGACGGTACGGAGGTGCTGCCGGCCACGATCGGGGAGATGGCGGCGGACTACCTGGCACAGGTGCGCGAGGTGCAGCCGTCCGGCCCGTACCACCTGCTGGGCTGGTCCTTCGGCGGGCTGGTGGCCCACGAGATGGCCGTGCAGCTGCAGAAGAGCGGTGAGCGGGTCGGACTGCTGTCGGTGCTCGACGCCTTCCCCTCGGGACCGGAGGGCGCCTCCGGTGCGCAGACGGCGTCCGGCGCCGGGACACCCGTGGCGGCGGAACCGCCGGCGGACGGCGGCGTGGGCACGGTCCTGGGGCTGCTGCTGGAGTTCTTCGGCTACGACCCGGCGGCGTGGGCCGGTGAGACGCTCACATACCCGAGGTTCCTGGAGATCGCGCGGGACCGCACCGGGCTGCTGGCCACGTTCGACGAGTCGAGGGTCGCCGCGATCTGCCGGATCTTCCTCAACAACGGCACGCTCTCCCGTGCGCACACGCCTGGCCGGTTCGCCGGCGACGCGCTCGTCTTCGCCGCGCAGGAGACCGACGCCCAGCTCGCGTCGGAGCTGTGGCTGCCATATCTGGACGGCGGCAAGCCCGAGGTGCGGACAGTCGGCCACTCGCACGGCGAGATGGGACGCCCGGACGCGCTGGGCGAGATCGGCAAGGTGCTGCTGCCGCGCCTCCAGGGTGACGGTGACGAGACCACGCCCGGTGCCACGCCGTGAGCGGCCCGAGGGGAGCGAGGCCGGCATGAGCGTCGACGCCGTGCAGGACGCCGTGCAGGACTCCGTGCCCCTCACCACCGCCCAGTCCGGCATGTGGATGGGCCATGCCCTCGCGCCCGCCTCGGCGCGCCACCACGTGGGAATCAGCGTCGAGGTCGGCGGGTCGCTGCACCCGGAGACCTTCGAGGCGGCGTTCCGGCACGTCATAGCGGAAGCCGAAGCGCTGCGGGTTCGGTTCACGGTGGGCGAGGACGGCGAACCGCGCCAGCACACAGGGCCGTTGCCGGAGTGGGGCGTGCCGTACGTCGATCTGAGTGGCGAAGGCCAGCCACGCCGCGCCGCGACGGCGTGGATGCGCGCCGACCTGTCGCGCCCCTTCGACCTGGCACGCGGGCCGCTCTTCCGCGGCGCGCTGCTGAGGCTCTCCGGAAGCAGCGTGTGCTGGTACCTGGGAGCACACCACCTCGTACTGGACGGCTTCAGCTCCTCCCTCTTCTCCCGGCGGCTGAGCGACGTGTACGCGGCGATGGAGAGCGGAAAGCCGCCCACGGCAGGGGAGTTCGAGCCGCTGAGGGCACTCCTGGAGGACGAGGCCGCCTACCGAGCGTCGCCCGGTCACCTCGCGGATCGCGGCTTCTGGCTGGGGCGGATGGCCGCCCGTCCCGGCCCCGGTGATCTCGCATGGGCCCCGACGCCGCGCAGCGTCGAAGCGGAGACGCACGCCGCCGCGGACGGACTCGCGCTGCGCCGCAGCGCCGTGCTCCCCCCGGGGGCGTGGCAGGCGGTCCGGGATCAGGCCGGACGGCTCGGCGTGCGATGGCCGGTGCTGGTGACGGCCGCCGCCGCGCTGCACGTGTACGCCCGTACGGCAGGCGGAGACCCCGTACAGGCCGGCGAAGGACGCGGGGGACGCTGCGGGGGAGAGGTGACGCTGGGCCTGCCCGTCACCTCCCGTCCGGGTGAGGCGGTACGCACCGTGCCCGGCATGGCATCCAATGTGCTGCCGCTGAGGCTGACGGTCGACCCGGGCAGGCCCGCAGCCGAACTCGTACACGCCGTGGGCGCCGAGATGAACGCCGCGTTCGCCCATCAGCGCTACCGCTGCGAGGACCTGCGCCGCGACCTCGGACTGACCGGCGGGGGGCGGCTGTTCGGGCTGGCCGTGAACGTGCTGCCCTTCGACTACGGTCGGCTCTTCGCGGGACGGCCGATGGTGATGCGCAACGTCGCGATCGGCCCGGTCGAGGATCTGTCCCTCACCGTCCACCGGGACACCGGCCACGCGTCTGCCACCGTCCCACCGGCCGACGGCGGGACACTGCGCGTCGAACTGGACGCGGACCCGGCCCGGTTCACCGGGGCCGAAGCCGCAGCCGAGGCACGCCGCTTCGTGCATGTGCTGCGCGGGCTCGTCTCCGACCCGGGCCTGCCCGCCGGGCGGATCGACCCTCTGACGGGCGGTGAGCGGCGGCTGTTCGTGCCACGGGCCGCCGCTGTGCGGCATGACCGGCGGCCCTCACCGACACTGCCGGATCTGGTCGAGCGCTGGGCCGCGCGTACGCCCCGGGCGGTTGCGGTCACCGCGGGGGAGACCCGGCTGACGTATGGAGAGCTCGACGCGCGTGCCAACCGGCTCGCCCGGTGGCTGATCCGGCACGGCGCGGGCCCTGAGCGCATCGTCGCCGTACTGCTGCCGCGCTCGGCCGGCCTGGTGACCGCGATCCTCGCCGTGGCGAAGACGGGCGCCGCCTTTCTGCCGGTCGACCCCCGCTGGCCCGAAGAGCGCGTCCGTACGATCCTCGCCGACGCACAGCCGGTGGTGACCCTTTCACCGGACGAACTCGGCCGGGCCGAGGACGAGTTGACGGCCCCGAAACACCCGGAACCGGAACAGCACAGCCAGGAGCATCGCCGGGAGCATCACACGCCTGACGCGACGGTGACCGACGCGGACCGGTGCGCGCCCCTGACTCCGTCGCACGCCGCATACGTCATCTACACCTCGGGTTCCACCGGCCGCCCCAAGGGCGTGGTGGTTCCCCACCGCAGCATCGTGACGCTCCTCGAAGACGCCGCGGCCCCGTTCGGCTTCGGCACCGACGACGTATGGACCATGTTCCACTCCTGCGCCTTCGACTTCTCCGTCTGGGAGATGTGGGGCGCCCTCGCACACGGCGGGCGCCTGGTCGTCGTCGGCCACGACGTGAGCCGCTCGCCCCGCGCCTTTCGTGACCTGCTCGTCAGGGAGAGCGTGACCGTGCTGAACCAGACGCCGTCCGCCTTTCTCGCCCTCGACCGCGCCGACGCAGAAGAACCGCGACGCGGCCGCGAACCGGCCCTGCGACTCGTCGTCTTCGGAGGCGAGGCCCTGCGCCCGGAACTGCTGCGCCCATGGAGCGAGCGGTACGGTGCGTCCGCGCCCGGCATGGTCAACATGTACGGCATCACCGAGACCACCGTGCATGCGACTCAACTGGGCCTGGACGGCCGGTATCTCGCCGAGCGCGGCAGCCCCGTCGGCAAGGCCGTAGCCGGCACACGCCTCTACGTGCTCGACGCGCGGCTGCGGCCCGTGCCGCCCGGTACGACCGGCGAGCTGTACGTGGCTGGCGCCGGCGTCGCCCGCGGCTATCTCGGACGTCCGGGCCTGACCGCGTCGCGGTTCGTCGCCGATCCGTTCGGGCCGCCCGGTTCGCGGCTCTACCGGTCCGGAGACCTCGCCCGGTGGCGTGCGGACGGCGGACTGGAGTACGCGGGAAGAGCCGACGACCAGATCAAGGTGCGCGGATTCCGCATCGAGCCCGGCGAGATCGAGACCGCCCTGGCCGGCGCCCCCGGTATCGCGCATGCCGTCGTGGCCGCCAGACAGGACGGCGGCGAAGGCGCTGCGGACGGAACCCGGCTGGTGGCCTACGTGGTTCCGGGCGCCGCCCGTCAACAGGGCGCCCGTCACCAGGCTTCCCGTCAACAGGGCGGCGCAGCCGAGCCGTTGGAGGACGCCGGTGCCGCCCTGCGCGAGTATCTGCGTCTCCGGCTGCCGGAGCATCTCGTGCCGTCCGTGTTCGTACGGCTGGACCGGCTGCCCCTCACGGCCAACGGGAAGCTCGACAGGGCCGCGCTCCCTCCCCTCCCCGCACCGGTTGTACGCACTGCGCGTCACCCCGCGCCGGGGCGGCAGCCGCAGGGCCCGCAGGAGCGCCGACTCGCCGCCCTGTACGCCGAGTTGCTCGGCGTCGGCACCGTCGGTGCGGACGACGGCTTCTTCGATCTCGGCGGCGACAGCCTGCGCGCGACACGCCTCGTCAGCAGGGTCCGCAGCGAACTGCACGCGGAGATCGACGTACGGGACGTGTTCGAGCACCCGACCGTCGCAGGGCTCGCCGCCCGGCTGCGGACGCGCGCCCCCGCCGTTCCCCTGTCCGCCGCGGACAGGGCCGGAGGGCGGCCGGTGAGCGTCCCGCTGTCGCATGCACAGCGCCGCCTGTGGTTCCAGCAGTCGCTGACCGGGCCGGACGCCTCGTACAACGTACCGCTGGTGCTGCGGATGACCGGCGGACTGGACAGGGACGCCCTGCACACCGCCCTCCTCGATGTGACCGAACGCCATGAGCCGCTGCGCACCGTCGTACGGGCCGGGGCCGCGGGCCCGGAACAGCACGTGCTTCCGGTGGGAGAGGCCCGCGTGTGGCTGCCCGACGCCGAGACCGGTGCGGAGCGGCTCGACGAGGAGCTGGGCGCGGCGGCCCGGCACGCCTTCCGGCTGGAGAGCGAACCACCCCTGCGGGCCCAGCTGTTCGTCCCCTGCCCTGGGCGGGGCGACCCCGAGTGCCTTCGGCAGGAGGACCCCAACCGGACCGGCGAACACGTACTGCTTCTGCTGCTGCACCACATCGCCTGCGACGCGGCTTCGCTCGAACCCCTCCTGACCGACCTCGGCACCGCCTACACCGCGCGCCGCGACGGACGTGCGCCGCAGTGGGAGCCGCTGCCCGTCCAGTACGCGGACTACGCGCTGTGGCAGCGCACCGTACTCGGCACAGGGACGGGGACGGACACGGACACGGACACGGACACGGGCGAGGGCGCGGGCAGCGGGGGCCCGGCCGGCTGCGGCCTCGAGCACTGGACGCGCGCCCTGGAGGGCCTGCCGCGGCGGATACCGCTGCCCGCCGACCGGGCACCCGACCCCGAGGACGCCGACAGCAGCGGCGACAGCGTCGAGCTGCGCATACCGGCAGACGTGCACGCGCGGCTGGCGGATCTGGCCGCCTCGGAGCAGGCCAGCCTGTTCATGGTGGTGCACGCCGCGCTGGCCGCGCTGCTGACCCGTCTGGGCGCGGGCGACGACATACCCGTCGGCAGCGCCGTGGAGGGGCGGACCGACGCGAGTCTGAACGGCCTCGTCGGCTTCTTCGTCAACACGGTCGTGCTGCGCACGGACACCTCCGGCGCACCCACCTTCCGTGAACTGCTCTCCCGCGTAAGGGAATCGGACCTCGCTGCGTTCGCACACCAGGACGTGCCCTTCGACCTGGTCGTCGAGGCGCTCAACCCCGACCGCAGCGCACCAGGACAGCCCTTGTTCCAGGTCATGCTGACCCTCACGCAGGCGCCGCCGGAGCACGTCGCACTACCCGGGCTGACGACCACGGTCGGCGCCGCAGGCACCGGCGCCGCCAAGTTCGACCTGTGCCTGAGCCTGTACGAGCACCGCGGTGCGGACGCCGGCTGTCTGGGACTCGACGGCCGGCTCGAATACCGCAGCGCCCTCTTCGACCACGCCACGGCCGAAGCGATCGGCGGGCGCTTCGAACGGCTGCTTGAGGAGGTGTCCGCCGGTCCGGACACTCCCGTCCCCCGGCTGGACATCCTCGGTGGCGCGGAACGGCGCCGCCTGCTGACGGAATGGGGCACCGCCGGGCCCTTGCCCGGCTCCGCGCACCGCACCGTTCCGCAGCGTTTCGCAGAGCAGGTACGCGCCACACCGGACGCGGTGGCCGTACGCGCATCCGGCTCCGGCGGTCCCTGGGCCCTGACGTACGCCGAGTTGGACGCATGGTCCGGTCAACTCGCCAGGCGGCTCGCCGGATTCGGAGTGGGCGCGGAGACGCCCGTCGCGGTCCTGATGGAGCGGTCGCCGGGCCTCGTCGTGACGCTGCTGGCGATCCTCCGGGCGGGCGGCGCGTACGTACCGCTGGACGCGCGGTCGCCGCGCGCCCGGCAGGAACAGGTCGTCGCCGAATCGCGGGCGCCGGTGCTCGTCGTCGGCAACGGGCAGGAGAGCGGGGGGAGTTGGCCCGGAGGTCCCCGTGTCGTCGAGGTCCGGGGATTCGGCACTCCGCAGGACGGCGCGACGGCCGGCAGCGGTGGGGCATCGGTGCCCGTGAGCGGTCCGGCCGGTCCGGCCGGTCTGGCGTACGTCATGTACACCTCGGGGTCGACCGGTGTGCCCAAGGGCGTTGCCGTCACACACGCCGACGTCGTCGCCCTCGCGCTCGGGCCGACCCTCGGCGGCCAAGTGAGCACGCCCCGGCGGACGTTGCTGCACTCTCCGCATTCCTTCGACGCCTCCACGTTCGAGATGTGGGCACCGCTGCTGACCGGCGGAGAGGTGGTCGTCGCGCCGCCCGGCGAACTGGACGTGGGGACGCTGGAACAGCTCGTCACCGCAGGGCATGTGAACACCCTCTGGCTCACCGCGGGCCTCTTCCAGCTGGTCGCCGAGGAGAACCCGGCGGCTCTCCGTACGCTCGACGAGGTGTGGACCGGTGGCGACGTGGTCTCTCCGCGTGCCGTCCGCGCGGTGCGGGCGCACTGCGCCGGCACCCGCGTGGTCAACGGATACGGACCGACCGAGACGACGACCTTCGCCACCCGGCACTCCGTCGAGGACACCGACGTGGGCGGGCCCGGGCATGGGCCCGCGCAGGACGGCCCGGCCCCGGACCCGGGGCCGGGCGTGCCCATCGGACTTCCGCTCGACGGCATGCGCGCGTACGTCCTCGACGAGGCCCTGCAGCCCGTACCGGCGGGCGTGGCAGGCGAGTTGTACGTGGCCGGCGCGGGCGTCGCGCGCGGCTACCTGGGCCGGCCCGGCCTCACCGCGGAACGCTTCGTGGCTGATCCCTTCGGCTCCTTCGGCACCGCCGGAGCGCGCATGTACCGCACCGGCGACCTCGTGCGCTGGCTGCCCGGCGGCGTGCTGGGATTCGTCGGCCGCGCCGACGGCCAGGTGAAGCTGCGCGGCTTCCGCATCGAGACGGAAGAGGTCGAGGCGGTGCTCGCGGGACACGGCGGAGCGGGCCAGGTGGCCGTCGTCGCCCGCGAGCCGCAGCCTGCACAGGACGGGCCGGGCGAGCGGCGTCTGGTCGCCTACCTCGTGCCCGCCGACGGACGAGCGGTGGACACCGTGGACTGGGACGCCGTTCGGGAACACGCCGGACGGCTGCTGCCGGACTACATGATTCCGACCGCGCACGTGGTGCTGGAGCGCCTGCCCCTGACCCGCAACGGCAAGCTCGACCGCGCGGCACTGCCCGCACCCACGCTGCCCGGACCCACACGGCCCGGACCGGACGGCGCCGGTGCGGCCCCGGGCACCGAGCGCGAGCGCGTGCTCTGCGACATCGTCGCCGGACTGCTGCGCCTGCCGTCGGCAGGCGTCACCGACGCCTTCTTCGACCTGGGCGGCGACAGCATCACCGCCATCCAGCTCGTCAGCCGGGCACGCTCCGCCGGGCTGCGCTTCAGCGTGCGCGACGTCTTCAAGCACCCCACGGTCGCTGAACTGGCCGCCGTCGCCCAGGAGATCAAGGGCAAGAGCCCCCGCGCCGGGGCCGCGGGCACGGCCGCACGTGGCACCAGCACGTCCGGTGCGGACGCGGACGTCGCCGGCGAAGCGGACAGCGACAGCGCAGCCACCGGCCCGGCGTCCGTGGCGGAGGCGTGCGGCCCTGTGCCGCTCACCCCGGTCATGCACTGGTGGCGCGAACACGGCGGCGAGACCACGAGGTTCAGCCAGCACATGACGCTGCGCGCTCCGCTCGGTCTGACACGGCACCGGCTGGTCGCGGCGGTGCAGTCGCTGCTCGACCACCACCACGCGCTGCGGCTGCGTTTCGGCGCACCGGAGGGCCCCGGGGAACACGCGGGGCCGTGGACGCTCGAAGTGCCGCCGCCGGGTGCCGTACGCGCCGAGGACTGCGTCCAGTACGTCCGTTCGCGCGACGGCGGCAAGCAGGAGAGCAGTCATGCGGAGGTGCTCTCCGAGGCGGTGCGCGCGGCAGAGGACCGACTGGACCCGCGGGCAGGGCGGATGCTCCAGGCCGTCTTCCTCGACCGTGGCCGCGACCGCCCGGGACGTGTCGTGCTCGTCGTGCACCACTTCGCCGTCGACGGCGTCTCCTGGCGCATCCTGCTGCCCGACCTGGCCTCCGCGTACGATGCCGTCGCCGCCGGAAAGCGGCCCGAACTGCCGCCCGCCGCAACCTCGTTCAGACAGTGGGCCCGGCTTCTGGCCGGCCAGGGCGAGGAGGGCGCACGCAAGGACGAGACGGCGCTGTGGTCGTCGGCCCTGCCGGGACCCGGCCCGGCGCCGGCGGACACCGCCGCCCGTACGCCCGCGGGAACGGCAACCGGCCCTGCAGGAACGGGCGTTGCGGGAACGGGCCCTGCGGGAACCGGCACCGGCGTGGAGCGGCTGCGTGTGACGATGCCGCCGGGGCGCACGCGTGCACTGCTGACGGAGGTCGGGGCCGCCTTCCACTGCGGGGTGGAGCCCGTACTGCTGACCGGCTTCACGCTCGCCCTGGAGGAGTGGCGCCGCAGACGCGGGCTCGCGCCGGGTGACGTCGTGCTCGATCTGGAGTCGCACGGCCGCCCGGACGGGGACGGTACCGCCGGCGCCGACGGGGACGAAGGTGTCGAACTCTCCCGTACCGTCGGCTGGTTCACCAGCGTCCACCCGGTACGGTTCGAGGCCACAGGATGCGACTGGGGCGACGTGTGGAGCGCGACTCCGGCGCTCGGGCAGGCGCTCAAGCGGGTGAAGGAGCGGCTGCGGGCCGTCCCGGACCGCGGCGTGGGTTACGGAGTCCTGCGGTACCTCGACCCCCGCACGGGACCCGGCCTGGCCGAACTCGGCACCCCGCAGCTCGGGTTCAACTACCTCGGCCGCTTCGGCGCCGCGGACGACGCCGACTGGTCGCCCGCGAACGACGGCGACGGCTTCGCCGGCGCCGAGCACCGCGCGGACAGCGACCAGCGCGACCACGGCGACCAGAGCGACCGAGGTGAGGACCGCAGCGGCACCGGGACGGCGTCCGCCCTGCCCGGCGGACACCTCATCGACGTCAACTCGCTGACGGCGGACGGTCCCGACGGCCCCGTGCTGAGCGCCGAATGGTCCTGGGCCGCAGGGGAGTTCCGTCCCGCGGAGATACGGGAGCTGGCCGACCTGTGGTTCAGCGCCCTGTACGCGCTGACGGCGCATGCGGCCTCACCCGGCGCCGGCGGACGCAGTCCCTCCGACCTGCCACTGACCGGTCTGCGGCAGGAGGAGGTCGACCGGCTGGAGGAGAGCTACCCGGACCTGACGGACGTACTGCCGCTGACGTCGCTCCAACAGGGCCTGGTCTTCCACTCGTTGTTCGCCCCCGGCAGCCCGGACGTCTACCAGGCGCAGATCGTGCTGCGGCTGCGGGACGAGCCGGACGCAGAGGCGATGCGCGCAGCCGCGAGGGCGCTGCTGGAACGCCACCCGAACCTTGGAGCGGCCTTCGTGCACGAGGACTTGCTCCGCCCCGTGCAGGTTCTTCAGCGCGCTGTCGAACCGCCGTGGCGAGAGGCCGATCTGACCGGAGTGGCCGCCGGGCGCCGCGAGGCGGTCATCAGGCGCCTCCTCCACGCGGACCTGCGCCGCCGGTTCACCCTGGACCGGCCGCCGCTGATGCGGTTCAGCCTCTTCCGCTGCGGGGACGACGACCACCGGCTCGTGCTCACCAATCACCATCTGCTGCTCGACGGCTGGTCGATGCCGCTGCTCGTGCGCGAACTGTTCGCCCTGTACGCCGTGCACGCGGGCAGCAGCACGCAGACCGCCCTGCCCGCGGTCACCCCGTACCGCGAACACCTCGCCGTGCTGGCCCGCCTGGACGAGGACGCCGCCCGCGCGGCCTGGCGGGAAACGCTCGCCGGCGTCGATGCCGCGACCAGGCTGACCGGCGGCGAGATCAGCGCCGGAGCAGTGCCCCCGCAGCCGTTGCACATCGTGCTCCCTGACGAGACGGCCGCGGCCCTCCGCCGTACCGCCGCACAGAGCGGACTCACCCTCAGCAACGTGCTCCTCGCGGCGTGGGCGCTGCTCCTCGCCCGTTCCTGCGGCACCCGGGACGTGCTCTTCGGCACGACCGTCTCCGGACGACGGCCCGAAGTCGCGGGCATGGAATCGATGATCGGCCTGTTCATCAACACCGTTCCGGTACGGCTCACGGTCGATCCGGAGGAGACCGTCGAGGAGCTGCTGGTCCGCTTCCAGCAGGAGCAGGCCCGCATGCTGCCGCACCACCACCTTGGGCTGGGCGACATCCAACGCATCGCGGGACGGCGGGAGTTGTTCGACACCCACGTGGTCTTCGAGAACTACCCGCTGGACCGGTCCGGCCTCGAAGAGCCCGTGCCGGGCCTTCGCGTCGACCGTATCGAGGGCCGGGACGCCGCCCACTACCCGCTCACCCTGGTGGCGTTCGCCGGTGAGGGAGGCCTCGCCCTGCGCTTCGACTACCGTCCCGACGTCCTGGACCGTGAACGAGCCGGGACGGTCGCCGCCGGCCTGCAGCGCATCCTCACGGCCGTCGCCTCTGCGGACACCGTGCCGGTGGCGGACCTGCTCCGCGGCTGAGGAGTGCGAGGCCAGGGGCTGGAATAATTGAAGCGTAAACTTCATTGTCGGGGGTGCACGCCCACGAGGGAGACGCACCGTTTCCCGGGCAGTCTCTGGCACCCAGGAGGTCACCATGCCGGCCGTCACCGCAGACACCTTCACTCTGCCGCGCGTCCCGTCCCCCGCCGGTGAGAACGCCCGGTGGCGCGGCGTCATCAAGACAGTCACCGCCCGCAAGCAGCTCGAAGGCGAGGGCTTCGAGGTCCGGCGGCCCTTCCCGGGCATGGACCTCTCCGCCGCGGACCCGTTTCTGCTGCTCGACCACCTCGGCGCGGTGGAGTACGGGCCGGGCGAAGCCAAGGGCGCCCCCTGGCACCCGCACCGCGGTTTCGAGACCGTGACCTACATGCTCGACGGGGCTTTCGAGCACACCGACTCCACCGGTGGCGGCGGCCTGATCACCGAAGGCGCCACCCAGTGGATGACCGCGGGTGCCGGCGTGCTGCACTCCGAGCTGCCGCCGCAGGACTTCGTCGCCAAGGGCGGCCTCTTCCACGGAATCCAGCTGTGGGTCAATCTGCCCAAGTCCCTGAAGTGGACGCCGGCCCAGTACCAGGACATCACCGCCGGACAGACCGTCCTGCTCTCCAGCGACGACGGCGGAAGCCTGCTGCGGGTCATTGCGGGTGACCTCGCCGGACACCGCGGCCCCGGCGTGACCCGCACCCCCATCTCCTACGTCCACGCCACCGTCAGCCCCGGCGCGCGGCTCGCACTGCCCTGGCCCCGCGAATTCAACGCCCTGGTCTACGTACTGGCCGGGCGCGGCACCGTCGGTACGGAGCAGCGGCCGCTGGAAGAAGGGCAGCTCGCCGTACTCGGCCCCGGCGAGGCCCTGTCCCTGCAGGCCGCGGACAGCCAGGACTACAACGGCAGCCGCACCGGCTGGGAGGTGCTGCTCCTCGGCGGGCTGCCGATCCGCGAACCGGTCGCCCGTTACGGGCCGTTCGTGATGAACACCAAGGCGGAGATCGTCCAGGCGGTGGAGGACTTCCAGAACGGCCGGCTCGGCAGCACCGCACCCCGGCCCGTGCCCCACCGCACCACCACCGACACCGAGCTGGGCGGCCGCGCGGCCCGGAGGAAGAGTCCGGATGACGCGCTGACGGTGTGCGCGAGCGGTTCCGGCCCCTGCTCCGGCAGGGGCCGGAACCGCTCCGCGGGGTGAGGGGCTTCTACGGGGAGGGGTCTTCAACCTCCTCGACCGCCTCCTCCGGTACGGGCTCCAGCGTGAGGACGCGCTCCGTGTTCTCCTCGACCGCCGAGCGGCTGTACAGCAGCGGGAAGGCGCGGTCCTCGGCCCACTCGGCGAACAGGTCGCGGTAGTGGCGGCTGCCGGGATCGCCGGACTGACCGGGGGAGTTCATGGCGAGCGACCGGTCCCAGGCGCCGACGTCGACGACGAGCCGGAACGTGGCGCCTCCGCTCTGGCGGAAGCCGGACGTGTAGGCGGCGGCCCCGACGGTGTCGCCGCTGCCGCCGCGCGGCGCGGGCCCCACGGACATCCACTCCGGCTCGCTCCCCGTCCTCTTGCGCACGAGCTCCGCCAGCGGATGCCGCAGGAGGCTGTGGTGCAGCTCGCCCCAGCGCCAGGCGCCCGCGTCCGCACCGAGCAGGCTCTCCGTCTCGGCGTGGGCGGCGGCGAGGGTGCTCCGGATGATGCCGCGTACGGCATGCCGGGGCTCCGGGCCGAGCCGTTCACCGGGCGTGAGCAGCAGATCCAGGTCCACCCGGGCGTCGGCCGCGGCGTCCTCGGCCGGCATGATCCGGGTGAGCGCCCGCCCGGTCTGTTCCGCGGGAAGCAAGTGGCCAAGTGCCGAGCGGAGCAGGGCCGGACGCAGATGCCGCCGGAACCAGATCTCGAACAGCGCCGCGGCCGCCGAGTCCGGCGTCAGCCGCGCGTCCCAGCCGTGCAGCATCTCCAGGGCCGCGGCGGTGCGGGCGTCGTCGCCGGTCACTCCGTGCAGCAGGGGCAGGATGCTGCGGGCCGGGATGCTGAGCTGGTCGGTCTGCAGCCGTACGCACTCCACGACGGTCCAGTCGTGACGGCTCTCCAGCATCTCGGCGATGCGCCGGTACCGGTAGGGCGCGTACCAGTCGTAGGTGACGGTCCGTTCCGAGTTGGGGTACGCGGGCGGCAGGTTCATCTCGTTGGCCGAGGCGAGCCAGCCGGAGCTGGGGTCGCGAACGGAGGGGAGAGCGCCGGGCGGGAGGTGGCCCGCCCATTCGTGGCTGCCGTCGCCCGGCACGGGAAGCGTCCCGTCCCAGCCTTCACGGACGGGCACGCGCCCCGCGGGGCACCAGCCGATGGTGCCGTCGTCCGCCGCGTACACCTGGTTCTCGCCGGGGGAGCCCCACCGCCGCATCGCCTCGGTGAACTCGGCGGCGTTCTGCGCCCCCATGTAGTTCATGCTGCCCAGGTACGGCGCCATGCCGGGCTCCAGCCAGGCCGCCCGTACCGCGAACGCAGCGTTCCGCTCAGGCAGTTGACGGATCACCGGACCGTGCCGCGTGAACCACAGCTCGGCTTGCGCGTCGTCGCCGCCCGCGACCGGGACCGTCTCGGTCACCCGGACCATGGACTCCCAGCCGCCGCGGTACCGGTACCGGGTCGGGTCCGCCGGGTCGGTGCGGTAGACGTACAGGTCCTCCTGGTCGATGGGGAAGATCGTGAGTCCGAAGGCGATCCGCCCGTTGTGCCCGATGGAGACGCCGGGCAGCGCGGGCTCGCCGCCGCCGACGACGTCCAGGCCCGGCGCCGAGAGATGGACCAGATAGCGCAGCGAGGGCAGCGTCAGCGCGCGATGAGGATCATTCGCCAGAATCGGTCGGCCCGTGGCGGTGCGGGAGGCGCCCAGCACCCAGTTGTTGCTGCCGTCCAGGCCCGCACGGGGCGGCGCCTGCGGGCCGCCGGATGCCGCCTGCTGTCCGCCGGGCGGCGCCGCCCACGGGGGTACGGTCGCCAGCCGGTACACCCGCAGAACGTCGTCGGGGATGACGGAGAGATCCAGCCCGTCCGGCACCCGCAGCCGGTGCGGCGACGGTTCGCGTACCCGCCGCAGATCCTCGGCCTCCGGCCCGAAGTCGCGCAGCGTCAGCGCACGCGAGACCTCCTCGCCCAGGTTGTAGTGCAGCCCGTGACTACGGATACGGGCCACGTCGGACGGGTCCCAGAAGGAAGGCTCATAGCCGAGCAGCGCGAACTCGGGCGGCAGCAGGGCCCGTCGGCGCCGGCACAGCTCGACGTAGGCGTTGACGCCCGCGGCGAACGCCCTGGCCGCAGGCTCCACGTCCGGGCCGTAGGCGCGCCACTCCTCGTCCATGGTGCCGCGGTAGAGGAACAGCCTGGCGGCGCGGTCGCTTTCGAGGTACTCCTCGCCGAAGACCTCCGACAGCAGCCCCAGTCCGCGGCGGCGCCACAGATCGATCTGGAAGAGGCGGTCGCGGGCGGCGTTGAAGCCCTGCGCTAGGAAGAGGTCGCGGCGGGAGGAGGCGTACAGATGCGGCACTCCCCACCGGTCGATGCGGATCTCGACGGGAGCCGAGAGCCCGGGTACCCGGAAAGCGGTCTCCGACCCCGCCGCGTCCCGGCTCTCCTGTGAGTCCCGCGACTCCTGTGAGTCCTGTGTGTCCGGCACCTTCTCAGACCTCCTGTGCAGCGTGTTCCGGCAGTCTCCGCTCATGACGCCGCAGTCCGCGCGGTCGCTCCGAACCCTCTCCGGCGGGACGCCTGCCCGCAGAACGCCGCCGCCAGGCACCGGCGCCGCCGCCACCTGGAGGCGGGCATGCGACGGAGTCGCCGCGTCTCCGGCAGTGATCGCGGGGTACACAGCACGGGAGCGGTGGTGGTCGACGCGTACACCCCGGACGACACCACGGACGAGGACACCGGCGACGGACGACGGCGAGGCGGAGCACAGTGCACGTGAAGATGTTGCGGCTGCTGGGTGCGGGCACGGCCCTGTACGGGCTGGCGGTGACGGCCCGGCCTGAGCTGCTGGCGCGTCCCTCGGGCCTGACCGGAGCGGACGGACGGGTGGCCGAGGCGACGCGCATCTCGCTGCGCCCTCTGGTGTGGCGGGACGTCGCCGGCGGCCTGGCCATGCTGTGCGCGCCGGAAGGGCCGGCGCTCCGCACCGCCGCCGTGGTCAGGATCGCCTCCGACTTCGGTGACGCGGCGCTCCTCGGCTCGACGCTGCCACGGAGCACACGCGCCAAGGCCGTTGCCGTGTCGGCCGGTTGGGGCGCCCTGTCGGTGATGGCGCTGTGCGCCCCCGGCAGTACGGACCGGCGGCGCGGCCGCCGCCCGGGCCGGAGTGCCGGGACGGCCCGGTGAGCGCGCCCGGTGCGCCCTCCTCACGGTCCGGGCCGTCGCCCGCTCTGATTCCGCACGCGAAGATCCGTGATCCCGGCGCCGCTGTGCTGGTGCTGCACGGAGGCCGCTCCGAGGGCCCGGAGGCTCCGCCGCGGCTGAATCTTCCAGGAGCCCGGATGAGGCTCTTCCTCCCGTCCCTGGCCAGGGCGTCGGCCGGGCACGGCGTGCTGCTGTGCCGGGTCCGGTACCGCTGCCGCGGCTGGAACGGCGAACGTGAGGACGCGGCACGCGACGCCCGCTGGGCGCTGGGCGAACTGGCCCGTACCGTGGGCGAGTTGCCGGTGGTGATCGTCGGACACTCCATGGGCGGCAGGGCCGCGCTCCGGGTGGGCGGCGCACCGGGCGTACGGGGTGTCGTGGCGCTCGCCCCGTGGTGCCCGGAGGGTGAGCCCGCCGCACAGCTCGCCGGCCGTAGCGCCGTACTGGTGCACGGCGACCGCGACCGTGTGACGGACCCCGAGGCCTCCCGGCGGTTCGCGGCGCGGGCACGCGAGGCCGGCGCCGACGCCCGATTCGTTCCGGTGCCGGGCGGCGACCACGCGATGCTGCGCCTGCCCGCCGCATGGCACCGGACCGTCGCCGAGGAGGTCATGGCGATGCTCGGTCTCCGCATGTCCGCCGCCCGGCGGACGCCCGGAGGCAGGTGAAGGAGGACGTCGGCTCCGTCCCTGTCCGTCATGCGGCGGTGATACGGATGTGCCATGGATCTGCGCGTCATGACGTTCAACCTCCGCTACGCCGACTACGACAGCGCGTCACCGCACTCCTGGAGCCGCCGCCGGCCCGCCGTCGCGGCCCTTCTGGGGCAGGAGGCGCCAGACCTCGTGGGCACCCAGGAGGGGCTGCACCGCCAACTGCGGGACGTCCACGAGGACATGCAGCGGCCTGGGAAGACCTACGACTGGATCGGGACGGGACGGGAGGGCGGCAGCCGCGGTGAGTTCATGGCGCTCTTCTACGACACCGCCCGTCTGGAACCCATGGAGTACGAGCACTTCTGGATCGCCCACGACCCGCACTCGGTCGGGGCGAAATGGCCCCGCGCGGGCTCGCCGCGGATGGTGACCTGGGCGCGCTTCCGCGAGAGGGCGACGGGCCGGGAGTTCTACGCGCTCAACACCCACCTGGACAACGCGAGCGCGGAGGCCCGGCTCGCCGGCGCCCGCCTGCTCGTCCAGCAGATGCACCGTCCCGAGCCGCCGCTTGCGCCCTTCGATCCCGCCCTGCCGCGTATCGTCACCGGCGACTTCAACGTGCCGGCGGTCAGGAAGCCCGGCGGCGTCTACGAGACGCTGCTGACCGAGGGCGAGCTGGCCGACACCTGGACCGCCGCCCCGCCGCAGGCGCGGAGTGCGGAGTACGCGACCTGGCACGACTACGCCGGTCCCTCCTCGCCGGGCGCGCGCATCGACTGGATCCTCACCTCGCCGGGAATCCGCACGACAACGGTCAAGATCAACACATTCACGCTCGGCGGCGAACACCCCAGCGACCACTTCCCCGTCCAGGCCGCCCTCGACTTCGGGGACGTGTGACAGCCCGTGACACCGCGAGCCCGCGGAACACCGGCGGCCCTGAACGCACCCTCAGGGCACGCGCTCGACCGCGATCACAGCGGCGTCGTCGTCCAGCGGCCCGCCGACATGGTGTCTCAGGTCCCGCCTCAGCCGCTGCAGCAGAGCATCCGGACCGGCGACGCTCCATTCGGTGATCCGCTCCGCAAGCGGATAGAAGCGCCCCGAGGAGTCACGGGCCTCGGTGATGCCGTCCGTGTAGAGCAGCAGCAGATCACCGGCCTCCAGTTCGAACCCGTCCACGTGGTAGTCGACCGTGGCCATCCCGCCGAGACCCAGCGGGGGAGCGGGACGGTCCGGCTCCAGCGTCATGACGCCGCCCTTACGCAGCAGCAGCGGCGGCGGATGCCCGCAGACGACCATGTCGCATCTGGTGTCCTCGTCGGAGATGTCGAGGAGCGACGCGGTGATGAAGGTCTCCTGGATCTGCTCCGCGCCGACCGGGGCGCCCAGGTTCCAGGCGACGCTTTCATCGAGCAGGGCCGCGGTCTCCGCCATGCCCATACGGTGCCGGACCGCTGCCCGGAACGCCCCGAGGAGAAGCGTGGCGTCACCGACGGCCGAGATGCCTTTCCCCCGTACGTCACCGATGATCAGGCGGGTGCTGGAGCTGGTGCGTGCGGCCGCGTACAGGTCTCCGCCGATCCGCGCCTCGGCCTCCGCGGCCACGTACAGGGAGGCGATCCGCAGCGGCCCGATCCTTTCGGGCAGGGGCCGCAGAGCGAGCTGCTGTGCGGTCTCGGCCACTTGCCTGACCTTCGACAACTCCCGCTTGCGGCGCTCCCGGACGATGCAGTAGCCCACGAGCGAGGCACCCACGAGGATCAGCGCCGCGATCTGCGCCTGGTGATTGGCCGAGAAGAGCTCGTCCCGGTCGCGCAGCACCGCGATGACGGACTGGGTGACCACGGCCAGCACGGCGACGAGCCCGGTCGCCCAGGCCCCGGCGAACGAAGCGGTGATCGCCGGCGCGGCCACCAGCAGCGGGCCGAGGTGGATGTGGGGCGGTGCGAGCACATCTGCCACGGCGACGATCACCAGGAAGGCGACCGGGACCGCGAGCATCCAGTGGCTTCCGTGCACGGACCGGCGGAGATCAGCGAACCGCTGCGACATACCTACTGCTTACCCCCGTCGTGCCCCCGGCGCAGAGCGGCGCACCTGGACGTACGTACATACGCTCCGCCGGGTCCGGCCGGATTCAGGCGTCCGCCGGTGCATCTCCCCGCCTGCCGGATCCGGCGGTGCTCACCTCCGCACCCGGTGGCGGAGCCAGACGATGCCGTCCCGCAGCGTCTCGTTCGCGACGAGTTCCAGCGCCCTGCCGGCGCCCGGCGCGCTCCCGTACCAGAACCGACCGTCCCCGCTCCCGGCGAGGCACGGGTGCACCAGGAGACTCACCTCGTCCAGCAGATCCGCCTCCAGCAGCGCGCCGATGAGGGAGCCGCCGCTGTCCACCCGTACGAGCCCGGCCCTCTCGCGCTCGGCGAGCGCCTCCAGCACCGCACCCAGGTCCACCCGTTCGGTGCCCGTGACCAGCTCACGAACCGGACGCGACGCGGGACGGGGCGGGGTGGACGCCGTGTGGAGAGCGAGAACGTCCGACCAGTGGCCCGCAGCCCGCAGCTCCTCCCAGCGGCTGACCCGGCCCCTGCCGTCCACGACGGCGAGGAGCGGCCCGTCGGCGGCGGGACCCGGACCAGGAGGGGCCGAGGCCAGCATCGCTTCCTGGGCGAGAACCGTGTCGGCGCCGGCGAGCGTCACGTCCTCCGGCCAGGTGCCCGCCAGTTCGTAGAAGAGACCGACGTCCGGGGCGAAGCCCGTCGTCGCGCCCTCGGGGGTGACTGCGATGTGTGCCACGACATGCGGGCGTGCCGGCTTGGGGGATGGACTGCTCGTCATGGCTGGGAGCGTAGGGCCGGGGTCTGACAGTGGAGGGACGGAGGGCGGGGCCCGGCAGGGCCCGCCCTCTTCTTGCTTCTTGCTTCTGCTGCTTCTACTGCTTCCGCAGAGCCGGCCGCAGCGCCTCCAGCACGTCCGGGTCGTCGATCGTGCTCGGTACGGGTTCGTCCGTGCCGTCGGCGATGCTCCGCATGGACTTGCGCAGGATCTTCCCCGACCTGGTCTTGGGCAGCGCCGCCACGACCGCGACGTCCTTGAGGGAGGCGACCGCGCCGACCTGGTCCCGTACGAGCTGCACCAGCTCGCCGCGCAGCCGCTCCTCGTAGCCTTCCCCGGTGGCGTCGACCCCGGACTTGAGCACCACGAACCCGCGTGGCACCTGCCCCTTCAGCTCGTCGGCCACGCCGATGACGGCGCACTCCGCCACGTCCGGATGACCGGCCAGGACCTCCTCCATGCCGCCGGTGGACAGCCGGTGACCGGCGACGTTGATGACGTCGTCGGTACGCCCCATCACGAACAGGTAGCCGTCCTCGTCGAGGTATCCGCCGTCACCGGTGAGGTAGTAGCCGTCGAAGGCCGACATGTACGACTTCACGAACCGCTCGTCGTCGTTCCACAGCGTCGGCAGCGCACCGGGCGGCATCGGGAGCCCTGCCACGATGGCACCGTTGGTGCCCGGCGGCACCTGCTTGCCGTCGCCGTCGAGGACCTGGACGTCCCAGCCCGGAAGCGGCTTGGTCGGCGACCCGGGCTTGACCGGCAGCAGTTCGATCCCGGCGGGGTTGGCGACGATGGGCCAGCCCGTCTCCGTCTGCCACCAGTGGTCGATGACGGGGATGCCCAGCAACTCGGAGGCCCAGCGGTACGTTTCGGGATCGAGCCGTTCGCCGGCGAGGAACAGGTACTTCAGCGACGACAGGTCGTACCGGCGGGCGAGCTCCCCGTCCGGGTCCTCCTTCTTCAGCGCACGGAAGGCCGTGGGGGCGGTGAACATCGACCGCACGCCGTATTCGGACGCCACGCGCCAGAACTGGCCCGCGTCCGGTGTGCCGACCGGCTTGCCCTCGTACAGAACCGTCGTCGCCCCGGCGAGCAGCGGCGCGTAGACGATGTAGGAGTGCCCGACGACCCAGCCGACGTCGGAGGCGGTGAAGAGCGTCTGCCCGGGGCCGACGTCGTAGACGTTCGCCATGCTCCATGCCAGGGCCGTCGCGTAGCCGCCGCTGTCGCGGACGACGCCCTTGGGCTTCCCGGTGGTTCCGGAGGTGTAGAGGATGTAGAGCGGATCCGTGGAGCGTACGTTCACGGGGGCGGCGGGAGAGGCATCGGCGCAGGCCGCCGCCCAGTCCACATCCGTCGCGCCCATCTCCGCCTCGGCCTGCGGACGTTGGAGGATCACCTGGCGCGCGGGCTTGTGCGAGGCGAGCCCGATCGCCTGGTCCAGCAGGGGCTTGTACTCGATGACCCGTGAGCCCTCGATCCCGCACGACGCGGAGACGACGACGGTGGGCGCGGCGTCGTCGATCCGCACCGCGAGCTCCTTCGCGGCGAATCCGCCGAAGACCACCGAGTGCACCGCGCCGAGCCGCGCGCACGCGAGCATGGCGACGGCGGCCTCGGGGACCATCGGCATGTAGATCACGACCCGGTCGCCCGCCGAGACGCCCGAATCCCGCAGCACGCCGGCGAAGACGGCGACCTCGTCGCGGAGCCGTTCGTAGGTGTAGGTGGTCTTCACGCCCGTGACGGGGGAGTCGTAGACCAGCGCCGCCCGGCTTCCGTGGCCCGCCTCGCAGTGGCGGTCGAGGGCGTTGTGGCAGACGTTCAGCTCCCCGTCGGGGAACCAGCTGTAGAAGGGCGGCCGCGAATCGTCCAGCGCCTTCGACGGGGCCCTGTGCCAGTCCAGCGCGCCGGCCGCCGCCAGCCAGAACCGCTCACGGTCCGCGACGCTCGCTCGGAAGATCTCCTCGTAGTCGCCCACCCTGGCCTCCTTCCGGGCGTCCTGCCGGGGGCCGCCCGCTTGTGCGTTGTCGTCCGACGTGCGCGTGCCCAGCGGGAGCCGGCCCATGACCCCGCAGCGGCAGCCCCGCCACGCGGCACGGCGCCGGAGCCGCCGACCCACCGCCCGGCGCTTCCGCCGACGATACGGCGGCGGTGCGCGCCGGGTCAGCCCCGCTTACGGGGGTCAGCCTTCCGCGCGGGGCCGTTGGACCCGCGCAGCGCCGGCTCCTCCCGGTCGCCTGCGGCGAGCAGCGCCGCGGCCGCGTCGCGGGCCCGCAGCGCGGGTGCGGGAGTGTCGGTGACCGCGGCGACGGTGATCGCTCCGTCGAAGAGGACGAGGAGCTGAGTCGTCAGGCTCTCGGGGTCGGGGGCCTTTACGTCGCGGACCAGCCCCGCGAAGAAGCGCCGCAGGGCGGCCTTGTGGCCTTGCACGATGGCCCTGACGGCGGCCGAGTGCGAACCCAGTTCACCGAAGGCGTTGTTGAACGCGCAGCCCCGGAAGCCGGGCTCGCTGACCACGGTGTGCAGCCATTCGAAGGTCCCGAGGATCTTCTCCTCCGGCGAGGCGAGGCCGTCCGCATGCTCCTCCAGGGACCCGCGTGCGGTCTTGTCCCGGCGCCGCAGATACGCCTCCACAAGAGCGCCCTTGGAAGGGAAGGCCTGGTAGAGGCGTTTGAGGGGAACGCCGGAGGCGTCGCGGATACGGTCCATCCCCACGGCCTGGACACCTTGCGCATAGAACAGCGCGTCAGCGGCGTCCAGCACACGCGTCTCGACACTGACTTCGGTCTCCATCCCCGTCCCGTCCCCGTCCCCGTCACACTTGAGAACCACCGTTCTTCAGACTACTCTGCACGGCAGAGAACGGCCGTTCTCTGGGCTGCCTGCCCGTCCGTGGGTGATCTGAAGTCGCCGCTTCGGCGCGACGATTGCAAGGGGGGTCCACGGATGAGCGGCACCCCGCCTCGGTGAGGCGATTGCGGCCGGACCGGCCGGTGGACTGGGGGACGGGGGACCACCGGCCGGGCCGGCGACCGGGTGGACGGTTGCTTCCGCTCGGCCACCGGCACCTGGGTGCCGCCGACTCTGACGTTCGTACTCATCGGCTTCTTCCTCCGGATCGCGCGGAACGCCGCGACGTGCGCGGGCGCATGGAGCCACCCGGATCAACTGGACGGCCGGCAGCCCGTGTCCGCGGCGAAGGCCGGGGCATGCCTGCCCTCCGCGCGGCGGCCTCCGCCTGATCGATATCGTCGGCGCGGGGGCGGAGAAGCCACCGGGCCACGGATGTACGGCGAGCCGGTCCGCCTCACGGCGGGGCCGGGAGAACGGGAGAGTTCGGGTGCGTTACGGCGTCAACATCCTCAACTTCGGCACGGGCACAGAACCGGCCACGCTGCTGCGCTGGGCGCGGTACGCCGAAGAGCGGGGTTTCCACTTCGCGATGATCTCCGACCACGTCGCCGTCACCGAGGAGGTGGCGCAGCAGTACGAGGCTCCGTTCTACGACCCGTTCACGACGCTGGCCTGGCTCGCCGGACACACCGAGCGGATAGAGCTGGGCACCACCGTCACGGTGCTGCCTTTCCGGCACCCGCTGCTGACCGCCCGTACGGCGGCGAACATCGACAGGTTCAGCGGAGGGCGCCTCATCGTCGGCGTCGGAGTGAGCTGGAGCGAGACCGAATACAGCTCGCTCGGCGTGGAGTTCAGGAGGCGCGGAGCGATCACCGACGAGTATCTGGCCGTGGTCACCAGGGCGTGGCGGCACGAGAAGATCTCGCACCACGGCGAGTTCGTCTCCTTCGACGACGTCTCCACGGGACCGCTGCCCGTACGCGTGCCGCCCGTGTGGATCGGTGGTGCCAGTAAGGCGGCGCTTCGGCGCACCGTCAGGTACGGCGACGCGTGGCACCCCCTCAATCAGCGGATGCGGTTCCTCCGTGACGAAGGGCTCCCCACGCTGCGCCGAATCGCCGAGGAGGAGGGCAGGCCCGTACCGCAGTTCGCTCCGCGGCTGCCGCTGAGGCTGACCGACTCGGCACTGGAGGAGGAGACGCGCCTGGTGGGACAGGGAACCCTCGACCAGATACGGCGGGACCTGGACGGCCTCGCGGAACTCGGCGCCACGCACGTCCTCTTCGACACCTACCAGGGTGAACCGGCCTCGATGCGGCCGCAGGAGGAGGACGAGCGCCTGCTGGAGACGGTGGCGGAGCACGTGCTCTCCCTGGCCGGGCCGTAGCGGGCGGTGCCCGCGCCGCCGTCTCCAAGCGGAACCCCTGCTTCCTTAGGGTTGGATCCGTCCGTACGATCCGCACCGGCGCATCGTGATCCACCGCGATCCACAAGCACCGCGCCGAGGAACCGAGGAACGCCACGTGAGCACAGTCCCGGAAGTCACCCTCAACAACGGAATCCGCATGCCGCAGCTCGGCTTCGGCGTCTACCAGGTGCCGGAGGACGAGACGCAGCGCGTGGTCGCCTCCGCCCTGGAAGCCGGCTACCGCAGCATCGACACAGCCGCCCTCTACCGCAACGAGGCCGGGACCGGCCGGGCGCTCGCCGCCTCGGGCATCCCGCGCGAAGAGCTCTTCGTGACGACCAAGCTCTGGAACACCGACCAGGGTCACGACGCCGCGCTGCGGGCCTTCGACACGTCCCTGGCGAAGCTGGGCCTGGACCACGTCGACCTCTACCTCGTCCACTGGCCGCTGCCCGCACGGGATCTGTACGTGGAGACCTGGCGGGCCCTGGAGAAGGTGTATGCCGAGGGACGGGCCCGTGCGATCGGCGTCTCCAACTTCCACCCCGCACATCTGCGCCGACTGACGGAAGAAACGGACATCGTCCCCGCCGTCAACCAGATCGAGCTCCATCCGCGCCTCCAGCAGCAGGAGTTGCGCGCCTTCGACGCAGGGCTGGGCACCGCAACCGAAGCCTGGTCGCCGCTCGGCCGCGGCAACGGCGTCCTGGAGGACCCGGCGGTCACCGCGATCGCCGAGAAGCACGGCAGGACCCCGGCGCAGGTCGTGCTGCGGTGGCACCTCGAGCTGGGAAACATCGTGATCCCCAAGTCGGCGACTCCGTCGCGCATCCGGGAGAACCTCGACGTCTTCGGCTTCGAACTGGACGCGGAGGACATGGCCGCCGTGGAGACTCTGGAGACCGGCGCACGTGTCGGGCCCGATCCCGACACCTTCAACTGACCTGATTCCGGGCGGCGTTGCGTGCCGCCGCGCCTCGGCCCGTCCCCTCACCCGGCAGGCGGCCCGGTGCGGGGACGTCGGGCCATGTCGGCCATGTCGGCCACGTTGGCCACGTCGGGCCGTCCCCCCGGCTCAGCCGAGTGACGGCCCCTGCGCCAACAGCTCCTCGATGCGTGCCAGTTCGTCGTCCCCGAAGCCGAGCCGCTCGCTCGCGGCGACGCTGTCCGCGAGCTGCTCAGGGCTGCTCGCGCCGACGAGAGCCGACGTGACGCTGTCGCGCAGCACCCAGGCCAGCGCCATCTGCGCCAGCGACTGCCCGCGCTCCCGGGCCAGTTCGTTCAGCCCGCGGAGCATGCCGACGGTCTCGCCTGTGATCTGGTCGCTGCTGAGGAACGGGCTCGCCCCCGCCGCACGAGAGCCCTCGGGCACGCCGTCGAGGTAGCGGCTGGAGAGCAGCCCCTGCGCCAGCGGTGAGAAGACGATGCAGCCGGCGCCCAGCTCCGTCAGTGTCTCCAGCAGGCCCGCTTCCGGAGCCCGGTCGAGCATGGAGTAGCGCGGCTGGTGGATGAGGGGGGGCGTGCCCAGTTCCCGCAGGATGCCGGCGGCCTGCCGGGTCTGCTCGGACGAGTAGTTGGAGATGCCGGCGTAGAGCGCCTTGCCCTGCTGCACCGCGGAGTGCAGCGCTCCCATCGTCTCCTCCAGCGGGGTGTCCGGGTCCGGCCGGTGCGAGTAGAAGATGTCGACGTGGTCGAGGCCCAAACGTCCGAGGCTCTGGTCCAGTGAGGCCAGGAGGCTCTTGCGGGAGCCCCATTCCCCGTACGGACCGGGCCACATGAGATGCCCCGCCTTGGTCGAGACGACGATCTCGTCCCGGTAGGGGCGCAGGTCCTGCCGGACGATCCGGCCGAAGGCCGTCTCAGCGGCGCCGGGTGGCGGGCCGTAGTTGTTCGCCAGGTCGAAGTGGGTGACGCCCAGGTCGAGGGCGCGGCGGACGATGGCCTGTTGGCGCTCCAGCGGGCGGTCGGTGCCGAAGTTGTGCCACAGGCCCAGCGATATCGCGGGCAGGCGGAGGCCGCTGCGGCCCGTACGGCGGTAGGGCATCGTCTCGTAGCGGCCGGCGTCGGCTTCGTACACGGGTGTGTCTCCTCATCGGGGTTGCGGATGCTGCCGTCGGCGGAACGGTCAAGGGCGGCCGGGCCGACGACGACCGGGGGAACAGACGGGACCGGAACCGGGGCCGGGACCGGGACCGGGAACCGGACCTGGACCTGAACCGGTCACCGGCTCAGGCGACACCCTCAGGGCTGGCGCCCTCGATCTGTACGCCGTCCGAAGCGATGCTTTCGATCTCGGCCAGTTCGTCGTCGCTGAGGGTGATGTCCGCGGCGGCGGCGCTCGATTCGATGCTCGCGCTGCTGCGCGCGCCCACCAGCGCGACGTCCACGTGCGCCAGCACCCATGCGATCGCCAGTTCGCCGACGCTGTGGCCTCGTACCTGCGCGAAGTCCGACAGGCGGCGCACCACTTCGAGGTTCTGCCGAAGTGCGTCGCCGGTGAAGGCCGTCGCCTTGCTGCGCCAGTCGTCCCGGTCGAATCGGGTGTTCTCGTCGAAGCGGCCGGTCAGCAGCCCGCTGGCGAGCGGACTGTAGGCGAGGACGCCGATCCCGTGCTCCCGCGCGTACGGCAGGATCTCCGCCTCGATGCCGCGCCGGAAGAGGTGGTACGGCGGCTGGAGCGTCTCCACGGGACGCACGGCGGCGAACTCGGCCATCTGTCCGGCGTCGTAGTTGGAGACGCCGACGTGGCGCAGCTTGCCCTCGTCGGCCATCTCCTGGAGCGCGCCCGCGGTCTCGGCTGCCGGAGTCCTCGGATCCGGCCAGTGCACCTGATACAGGTCGATGGTCTCCACGTCCAGCGCCCGCAGGCTCTGCTCCACGCCCTCGCGCAGGAAGGCGGCCGAGGCGTCCCGGCCGCCGCCGTCGGGACGCACGCCGCCCTTGGTGGCGATCACCACGCTGTCGCGATCGCGGTCGAGGTCCTCGCGCAGTGCCCTGCCCAGCAGGCGCTCCGAGGCGCCGAAGCCGTAGGCCTGCGCCGTGTCGAAGAAGTTGACGCCCAGCTCACGGGCGCGCCGGATGGCGGCGGTCGCGGCGTCCTCGTCGAACGGGCCCCAGTCGCCGCCCAGTTGCCAGGTGCCGTATGCGATACGGGAGACCCGCAGGCCGGTGGCTCCGAGTGTGGTGGTCCGCATGCCTTCGCTCCTCCTCGCGGCGGTGGACCTCTCCAGCCTCGCCCGCCGCAGGCGAGGCGTCCAATAGAAGAAAGCGAACGGATTCAGCGACTAAGCTTCTCAATCGTGGAACTACGGCACCTTGAATACTTCGTCACCGTCGCCGAGGAACGGCACTTCACCCGCGCCGCCGAGCGGCTGCTGGTCTCCCAGTCCGGGCTGTCGGCATCCGTGCGCGCGCTGGAGCGGGAGCTGGGCGCCAAGCTGTTCGTACGCACCACCCGCAGCGTCGAGCTGACCGGCCCCGGCCGGGCGCTGCTCGCCGAGGCGACCCGGACGCTGGCGAGCGTCCGCGCCGCGAAGGAGGCCGTCGCCGCAGCGCAGGGGCTGCTGCGCGGCACCCTCGCCGTCGGCACCGAGCAGTGCATCGCGGGCGTGGACGTACCGCGCCTGTTGGCCCGCTTCCGTACGGAGCACCCCCGGGTGGAGGTCAGGCTGCGGCAGGCCGGGTCGGGTCTGCTGGCCGAGGCCGTCGGCTCCGGCAGCCTCGACCTCGCCTTCGTCGCGCTGTGCGGGCCGCCGCCGCACGGCGTGAGCCTCACGCCGCTCACCGAGGAGCCGCTCGTCCTGCTCTGCCATCCCGGGCACGCGCTCGCCGGGGGAGAAGGGGCACGCTGGGCGGAGCTGAAGGGCGAGGCACTCGTGGACTTCCAACCCGACTGGGGCGTGCGCCAGCTGACCGACCGTGCCTTCGCAGGCGCCGGTATGGAACGGCAGGTCGCGCTTGAGGTCAACGACGTGCACAGCCTCATCGAGCTGGTGGAGCAGGGGCTCGGAGTCGCCGTCGTCCCCCGGCACTTCGCGCGCAAACCGCAGGCCGCCGGGCTGTGTGCCCTGCCGCTGACGGAGGGACCGCAGCCCCTGTGGGAGGTGTCCGTCGCGCGCCCGGCCGGAGACGCCGCCAGTCCTGCCGCGCGGAAGCTCTGTGCCCTGCTGGACCTCCCCGGAGACGGGCTCGAAGCCCCCACGTGACGCTTCGCAGCGGTGGCGAGCCCGGGGTCAAGTTTCCCAACGCCCCTACACTGGCGCGATGTTGACCAGTACTCCTGTCCTGGACACCGCCGGTGCCCTTCCGCACGCGGACACTTGCCTTCACCCCTGCCCACTGCGTTCTCACGCGAGACCGGTGCCCCGGGAGGACCGATGACCCCCACAGACCCCGTCGGCGACCCCACCCCACCTGAAGCCTGGGCCACGCTCGGACTGCCGACCGCTTCCGGGCCGGGGGACGCTTCCGAGCAGGCTGACGCCTCCGAGCCGACTGACGCCTCCGGACCGGCGGACGCCGCCGCTCGCCCCGGCAGCCGCAGCCCGCTGTCCCGCGCCGCGCGGCTCTCCCGCCGCCGCTTCCTGGCCACGACCGCCGCGGGCGCCGCCACCGCCGGAGCGGCGGGAACGGTCGTGGGCACTGCGGGCACCGCAGTCGCCGCCGCCCCCGCCCCCGCAACCGCAGCCGCGCCGGCCGGCGGCCCTTCCCGCATCACGCTCTCCTTCACCGCAGCCACCAACGGCGCCGCGACCCTCGCCCCCGGCGGCGACCGCCTCGTCGCGGAAGTGCAGAACATCCTGTGGTCCGTGCCCCGCGGAGGCGGACCTGCCGTACCGCTGACCGACCCCGAACTCGAGCCCACCCGGCCCGAGTTCTCACCCGACGGCAAGCAACTGGCCGTCTGCGCCTACCGCGGCGGCGGATTCCACCTGTGGACGCTGCGCCCCGACGGCTCCGGACTCCGGCAGCGCACCGACGGCCCATGGGACGACCGCGGCCCCGCCTGGTCCCCGAACGGCACCCGCATCGCCTTCTCCTCCGAGCGCGGCGGCGACGCGGTCACCGGCAGCCCGTACCGCATCTGGCTCCTCGACGTACGAACCGGCGAACTCACCCGGCTCACGGGCCTGCCCGGCCAGGACGGACCGCATCAGGACGGCGCCTGGGAGGACTTCGACCCGGCCTGGTCCCCGGACGGGAAACGCGTGCTGTTCGTGCGCGGCACCCCGGCGGAGGGCGAGAACGGGCCGGTGCTGCGCAGCCGCACCATCGCGTCCGTACGCGCCGACGGCGGAGGAGCGGTGCGTACGGAGCACACCGAGAACGCCGAGGCCGACGTGATGACGCCTGCCGTCTCGCCCACGGGCAGGCTCGCGCATCTGCGGACCACGCCCTCGCCTGAGGCCTCATGCACGCTGCTCGTCGACGGCGAAGTGCTCGCCGTGGAGGGCGAGGTGCTGCCCGTGCCGCCCCGCTGGGTCTCCGCCGGGGAGCTGCTGCTCACCGTCGACGGGCAGTTCAGCATCGTACGGACCGCCGACCCGGAGAACGCCGAACGCATCCCCCTCGCGGCCTCGTTGCCCGTCGAACGCCCTCGGTACCGCGTCAAGGACTACTTCGCAGGACAGGGCGGCAGCAGCGGGACCGTACGGGCGCTTCACCTCCCGGCCCTCTCGCCCGACGGCTCTCAGGTGGCCTTCGCGGCACTCAACTCGATCTGGGTCGGGCGGACTTCGGGCCAGTCACGCCCCCGCAAGGTCATCGAGGGCGCTCCCACCCGCTTTCCGCTCGCGCCCACGTGGACGCCCGACGGACACGGACTCGTCTACTCCGACGACCGCGACGGACTCCTCGCCGCCCGCTGCCGGGATCTGCGCACCGGTGAGGAGACGGTCCTCTCACGCGGGGGCCGAGTCTTCCCCGTCCTCTCACCGGACGGGTCCCGCCTCGCCTGCCTCGACATGACGGGCAACCTCGTCGTTCGCGATCTAGGTGAGGAGAGCGAACGCGTCCTGGCCGAGCCGCTCGGCGCCGCGGGGCTGCCGGGCAGACCAAGCTGGTCGCCCGACGGCCGCTACCTCGCGGTCTGCGACCGCAACCGCCTCAACCAGCGCTTCCGCGAGGGCTACAACCTCATCCGCATCGTCGACGTCCGCAGCGGCGACGACCGGCTGTACCCACTGGCCCCGCACGCCTCGCTCTCCGAGCGCTACGACGGCGGCCCTGTCTGGTCCCCGGACGGCGCGCATCTCGCCGTCATCAGCGAGTCAGCGCTGTGGCTGCTGCCCGTACGTCCCGACGGCACCCCCCGCGGCGAGCCGCGCCGCATCACGGACGAGAGCGCCGACCACCCTTCCTGGTCGGCCGATTCGCGCACGCTGCTGTATCTGTCGGCAGGAAGGCTGCGCCTCCTCGACGTCCGCAGCGGAGCGGCACGCACGGTTCCGGTCCGGCTGCGGCACCGGCCGCCGCGGGCCCGAGACACCGTCGTACGGACAGGGCAGCTCTGGGACGGCACGGACGGAGAGACCCGTGAGGACGTCGACATCGTGGTGCGCGGTGGACGCATCCGGGCCGTACTCCCGCACCGCGCGGGACGGGCCGCGGCCCGGCACATCGACGCGTCCGGGCTGACGGTCCTCCCCGGCCTGTGGGACTCGCACACCCACCCCTGGCAGAGCACCTACGGCGGGCGTCAGACCGCCACACAGCTCGCCTACGGAATCACCACCGCCGTGTCCCTCGGCGGTTTCGCCTACGAGCAGGCCCGCATCCGCGAAGCCGTCGCGGGCGGCGCCCTCGCCGGACCGCGGCTGCTGACCACCGGCGAACTCCTCGACGGGGCGCGCGTCGCGTACAGCATGGGCCGCCCCCACCGCACCCGTGCCGGGCTGCGACGTTCACTGGAGCGCGCGGAAGGGCTCGACTGGGACTTCGTCAAGACCTATGTGCGAGCCCCCGGCTGGATCATGGCGGAGGCGGCGGAGTTCGCCCACGAGCGGCTGGGCGTGCGCGCCGGCAGCCATCTGTGTACGCCGGGCATACAGCTCGGCGGCGACCTGACCACCCATCTGCAGGCCACGCAGCGCCTGGAGTTCGGGCGTGCGACGACGGCCACCGGACGCGCCCACCAGGACGTCGAGGAGATCTACACCGCGCAGGGCGCCCGGTTCCACCTCGTCGCCACCCCGTTCACGGCCGTGCCGCTGCTGGGCGCCGACCCGTCACTCGCCGACGATCCGCGGGTGACGCGGCTGATGCCGCCGTGGGACACCGGCGCCGTGGAAGAGCTCGCCGGCACTCCGCCCACGCGTGCCCAACTGGACACGCTGGCACGGGAGACGGCGGTCTACCGGCGGGTGCTGGACGGCGGCGGCCTCATAGCGCTCGGCACCGACCAGCCCCTCGTACCCGTCGGCCTCCACCTGCACCTCGCGCTGCGCGCGCTGCACCGGGGCGGCCTGTCCCCTGCGGAGGCGCTGCGCACCGCGACGGTGATGCCCGCCCGGGTGTTCGGCGCCGAGGACGACCTCGGCACGGTCGAGGAAGGCAAGCTCGCGGACCTCACCCTCGTCGACGGCGATCCCTTCAAGGACTTCGACGATCTCGTACGGACGGTGTCGGTGCTGCGCGGTGGTGAACTCTTCGAAGCCTCCGAGCTGACGGACTCCTTCCCCGAACGCGGGGGCGAGAAGGACACCGGGACGGCGGCCGCCGGCATCGTGGCCGACTGGCGCCGCGTGAGCCGGCAGCTGCGCCGGGAAGGCTGCTGCGACATGGGCACCTGAGCGGTCCCGCCCGGAGGGCGGCGGACGCGGGCTCCCGTTTCCGGTGTGCTCGGGACGACACGGCGGCTGCGGGGCGGGGCCTTCCGCCCCGCAGCCGCCGGGTGACGGGACCTGCCTGCCTCACCGCTTCCTCCTGCTCCGGGCTCCTGCCGCGGGCGGGGCGGAGGCTGTTGACTGGGGGAGTGGAGTGCATCTTCTGCGACATCGTCGCCGGCCGCCGCGAGAGCCACCGCGTCCTCGACGACGAGGACGCGGTGGCCTTCCTCGACGCCCGGCCGCTCTTCCCCGGCCACACCCTCGTCGTCCCGCGCGGACACCACGAGACGCTCACGGACCTGCCCGCCGCGGACGTGGGTCCGTTCTTCACGCAGGTACGGCGCGTCACCGCCGCCGTGGAGACGGGTATGGAGGCCACCGGTTCGTTCGTCGCCGCGAACAACCGCGTCAGCCAGTCCGTGCCGCACTTCCACGTGCACGTCGTCCCCCGCAACCGCAAGGACGGACTGCGGGGCTTCTTCTGGCCGCGCAGCCGCTACGGCAGTGAGGAAGAGGCCGAAGCCGTCGCGGCCACGCTGCGCTCCGCGCTGGAGCGGTGACCGGCACGGCAGGGAGAGTGCGGCCGTCGGGCGGACCGCCCGCGAGCGGACCGCCGGCGGGCTGCCTCAGCCGGCGGTGACCAACGGAGTACCGCCGGAAGTCACTTGGCCTCGGCATAGCACTCCACGACGGCCGTGCTGAAGGCGAACCGCACCGGGGTGTCGCCGAACGCGGCGCGTCCCGCCCGCTCTCCCGCGTCCCTGACCGCCTCCGCGACCCGTTCCGCATCCTCCGCGGGACAGTGCACGATCACCTCGTCATGCTGGAAGAAGACCAGCTCCGCCGCCGACCCCGCCAGCTCCTGACGGAGCGCTGCCAGCATCAGCACCGCCCAGTCGGCAGCGCTGCCCTGCACCACGAAGTTCCGCGTGAAGCGGCCGCGGGCCCGCGCGGCACCCCCGCCCGCGCCGGTGCCGGCGAGCGCCGCGGGCGGTGTCCCGTCGCCGCCCTCCCAGGCCGCCTCCGCCTCCGGCCCCGTACTCCCGCCGTCCTCCCCGGCCGGGGACCCGGCGGGCGGACAGGTACGGCCCAGATGCGTGCGCACCAGCCGCCCCTCCTCGCCCGCTCTCGCCGCCTCGTCCACATAGGCGACCGCGCGGGGGAAGCGCCTGCGCAGCGCGGCGAGGTTCCGCAGCCCGTCCCCGCTGGTCTGCCCGTAGACCGCGCCCAGCAGCGCGAGCTTGGCCTGCGCGCGGTCCCCTCCGAACGCCTTCTGGGACAGCGCCGTGTACAGATCCTCACCACTGCCCGCGACGGCCATCAGCCCCGGGTCGCGCGAGACCGCGGCAAGCACCCGCGGCTCCATCTGCCCGGCGTCGGCCACGACCAGCCGCCAGCCCGGATCGGCCACGACCGCCCGCCGCACCACCTTCGGGATCTGCAGCGCACCGCCGCCGTTGGTGGTCCAGCGGCCGGACGCGGCACCGCCCGGAATGTACTCCGCGCGGAAGCGGCCGTCCCGGACCCAGGAGCGCAGCCACGACCAGCCGTGCGCCGTCCACAGCCGGTAGAGCTTCTTGTACTGCAGCAGCGGCCCGACCGCCGGATGATCGACGCCGCGCAGCTCCCACGCCCTCGTCGAGGACAGCACCACCCCCGCCTTCGCGAACGCCCGCAGCACGTCCGCCGGCAGATCGGGACGCACCCGCACGCCCGGCCCGAACGCCGCCGAAATCTCCTCCTCCAGCTCGGCGAGCCGCCTCGGCAGCCCGCCGCCCCCGTACCGCTCGCCGAGCAGCTCGTCCAGCAGCTCACGGTGCACATCCGCCCGCCAGGGCACGCCCGCACGCCCCATCTCCACCGCGACGAGCGTCCCCGCCGACTCACCGGCCAGCAACAGCCGCATCCGCTCCGGGTGTTCGGCCGCCTCCGTACGCTCCAGCTGCGCGGCGTACACCTCCAGCAGCGCCGTCATCGGCCCTACGCCCTCCGGCAGCGGGGCGGGTCCCGCGTCGAAGAGCGACGGCTCCTCCTCCGCCCCCCGCGTGGCAGGGGGAGGATCCTGCGGCACCGGCAGCCCGTGCAGGCGCGCCCACGCCGCCGCCAGCGACCGCGGGGCACCGGCCCGCCCCTCATGACCCAGCAGCAGCGCCTCGGCCGCCTCCACGTCGTAACACCGCTCCACATGCACACCCGCCTCGGTCAGCCGGGGGTGCACGGCCGCGCTCGACCGCCACACCCACCGGCCCACCCCGGGCCGCGCGCGCACCGCCGCCACCGCGGACTCCTCCGTACGCACGGCACCCGCGGGCATCCCGCGCCCGTCCAGCGGGCAGACCCGGGCACGCCCGTCCTCGCACTCGGCCAACGCCCACCGCACGGCCGTGCCCGGGTCATCCGTCATGCGCGCGAGTCTTGCACCGGCCACTGACAACGCCTCGCGCCCCGTGAGGCCCACGGGGCGCGAGACGGTGACGGTCGCGGACCAGGGATGCGGACGGCTAGCGGACGGCCTTGATCAGTTCGCCGTCAGGAGTGTCACCGCTCAACTCCCAGACGAAGAAACCGCCGAGGCCCTGCTGCGTCGCCCAGTCGCTCTTGCTGCCGATGGTCTCCGGGGTGTCGTAGCTCCACCACTGGCTGCCGCAGTGCGCGTACGCGGTGCCCGCGACGGTGCCGGTGGAGGGGCAGCGGCTCTTGAGCACTTCGTAGTCCTCGATGCCCTGTTCGTACGTCCCGGGCGCCGGGCCCGTCGCGGTGCCGCCCGGCTCCGCCTGGCTCACGCCGTTCCAGCCGCGCCCGTAGAAGCCGAGCCCGAGCAGCAGCTTGCTCGCCGGCACACCCATGCCGGTCAGCTTCTCGACGGTGGCCGTGGTGTTGAAGCCGTCCTTGGGGATGCCGTCGTACGCGGTGAGTGGCGAGTGCGGAGCGGTGGGCCCCTGGGCGTCCCAGGCGCCGAAGTAGTCGTAGGTCATGGGCAGATACCAGTCGACGTACTGCGCGGCGCCCTTGTAGTCCGCCGCCTCCAGTTTGCCGCCGTCCGAGGCGTCGGCGGTGATGGCGGCCGTCACCAGCTTCTCGCCGCCGAACTTCGCGCGGAGCGCCTTCATCACCTCCGTGAAGGCCTGCGGACCGCTCTCGTCGCACGTCAGTCCGCAGGCGTTGGGGTACTCCCAGTCGATGTCGATGCCGTCGAAGAGCCCGGCCCAGCGCTCGTCGTTGAGGAGCGCGTGACAGGACTCGGCGAACGCCGCCGGGTTCTTGGCCGCTTCGGCGAATCCGCCCGACCAGGTCCAGCCGCCGAAGGACCACAGCACCTTCAACTCCGGGTGCTTCTCCTTGAGTTTGAGCAGCTGGTTGAAGTTGCCGCGCAGCGGCTGGTCCCAGGCGTCGGCCTTTCCGTCGACGCTCTGTTCGGCTGTGTACGCCTTCTCGTAGTCGGCGAACGCGTCGCCCACCGTGCACTTGCCGCCCTGCACATTGCCGAACGCGTAGTTGATGTGCGTGAGTTCGGCGGCGGAGCCGGAGGACTCGATGTCCTTGACGTGGTAATTGCGCTGGTAGACGTCCCAGTTGGCGAAGTAGCCCACCAGCTTGCCGTCGGCAGCCCGCTGCTGGTCCGCTCCGGCGGCCTGTGCGCCGGGCGGCGGAGCCGCGGCCGCTCCGGCGCCCGGGAGCGTGGCGGCGAGGACGGCCGCGCATGCCGCGGCAGCGAAGACGAGGAGCCGGCGCCGGGTACGGCGCCCGGGAGCCGGCGAGGAAGTTCTGCGACGTCGTGCGAATGGTCCGGTCATAGCTCTCCTCAAGGGAGTTGGGGGGAGATGGGGGAGACGATCCGGTCATCCCTGCGTGCGCGATGGGGGGTGATCCGCCACAAGTGCGGGGGAAGATTCCAGCCGGAATCTAGAAGGACTAGACCATTGAGTCAATGGTTTGAACCAATCTGGATCCCGGTCCGCCGCCCGCACACCGCCCCGTGCCCCGGCCCGCCGGTGACGTGATGCCCGCGATCGGGCATACTTTTTTCGCCGCAACCCCTGGTCAGCCGCCGTCGCAACCCGGCGCGGCGCCATCGGCGAAGCGGCCTCGCACAGGTCCCGGTTCCGGCCACGGGCCTGATACGGCGGCGCCGCCACACCCCGGTCCGCCGCCGCAGCCCCCGAACAGGAGGAGAGCGTCGTGATGCCCCAGTACGGACCGCAGCCCGTCCAGCGCCGACTGCCCACGCAGGAGGCCCGCGATCTGCTGGCCCTCGTGCGCGAACTGGCCCAGCGCGAGATCCGCCCCCACGCGGACGACGAGGAGGCCTCCGGGCGCTTCCCGCGTGAGATCTTCACATTGCTGTCCGAATCGGGCCTGCTGGGACTCCCGTACTCCGAGGAGTTCGGTGGCGGCGACCAGCCGTACGAGGTCTACCTCCAGGTGCTCGAAGAGCTGGCGGCCGCCCGCCTGACCGTCGGCCTCGGCACAAGCGTTCACACGCTCGCCTGCCACGCGCTCGCCGTCTTCGGCAGCAAACAGCAGCGGGCCGACCACCTCCCCGCCATGCTCGGCGGCGGCGCGCTCGGCGCGTACTGCCTCTCCGAACCCTCCTCCGGATCCGACGCCGCGTCCCTGCGCACCCGCGCCACGGCCGACGGGGACGAGTGGGTCCTGGAGGGCACCAAGGCGTGGATCACCCATGGCGGGATCGCCGACTTCTACACCGTCCTCGCCCGTACGGGTTCCGACGGGCCGCGTGGCATCACGGCGTTCCTGGTGCCCGGCGAGGCGGCGGGACTCACCGCGGCGGCGCCGGAGCGCAAGATGGGACTGAACGGATCGCCCACCGCCCAGGTCCACTTCGACGGTGTACGGGTCGGCGACGCACGCCGCATCGGCGAGGAGGGCCAGGGCCTGACCGTCGCGCTGTCCGCCCTGGAATCCGGGCGGCTGGGCATCGCCGCGTGCGCCGTCGGCGTCGCACAGGCCGCGCTCGACGAGGCACTCGCGTACATGCTCGGCCGGGAGCAGTTCGGACGGCCGATCGCCGACTTCCAGGGTCTGCGTTTCATGATCGCCGACATGGCCACGCAGATCGAGGCCGGGCGTGCCCTCTACCTGAGCGCGGCACGGCTGCGGGACGCGGGGCTTCCGTTCGGCCGGGAAGCCGCCATGGCGAAGCTCTTCTGCACCGACGCCGCGATGCGTGTGACCACGGACGCGGTGCAGCTCCTCGGCGGCTACGGCTACACCGCCGACTTCCCCGTCGAGCGCTACATGCGCGAGGCCAAGGTCCTGCAGATCGTCGAGGGCACCAACCAGATCCAGCGGATGGTGATCGCCCGCGGGCTCACGGGCCCGGAGAGCGACCGGTAGGCCCGGTCACCCGGAGCCGCCGCGCCGCCACGACTCCATCAGGCCCTCGCCCCGGCCCCGCAGCTGCGGGGCCGGGGAGGGGCCACCGGCGCCGTGCCGGCTACGCCGCTTCCCGTACGTCCTCGACCACCTTCTTGTCGAGCGCCGCACGCACCAGCGCCGCCGCGAACCGCGCCCGGTCACGCTCGGCGACGAGCTTGTCCAGCTTCCCGGGCGACGTGGGCAGTCCCAGCCGCTCCGCGCCCTGCTGCGCCTTCGCGTCGAAGTACGGCCCGTACTCGGGCCACACCTCCTGTGCCTCCCGCAGGAAGATGTCGATGCCCGTCGGCCCGATGCCCGGCACCTCCCGCAGGCGCTCCGCGGTCCGCGGGTCCTCCCGCATGCGGCGCAGGTCGCCCTTGAACTCCTGCAGCAGCAGCTCCGCGCCGTCCCCCAGCTGCGTGGAGGTGCGCTCGTCGTAGCGCCGGTAGCCGCCCACGCCGAGGGCGTCGACGCGCTGCTGCCAGGTCGCATCCGCCATCCGCCGGGCGTCCTTCAACCCCGCGTCCGACAGGGCCCGCGACGCGGCGACGGCGATGTCGGCCCGGATGCGGGCGGAGAGCAGCAGGGAGAGCACCAGCAGCCGGTACAGCGGCGACGGTGTGTCCCGAAGGGTGATACCCGCCTGCTCGGCGTACGTCTGGCCGTGCGTCTCCAGCAGTGCCCGTACCGTCGCCCGGTCCCCGGACCGCCGCGCGGGCTTCGCTTCCGGCCTGGTCTGTGTCTGTGCCATTGGGGCCTCACTCGGCTGTCGCCTTCAGAGGCGGTACGGGTGCCCAGCGAAGGCGCCGGATCCACCTGCGGGACGGCCGGCAGGCATCCGCGAGGCGAGGCCAGAGAAGACAGCCTGCGGTCACGCCCCGCTCAGCAGCGGCCTCGTGCGCGGGCCGCCCGCGTGCGAGAACGGCTGCATCCGCCAGTCCAGCCCTTCCGGCAGGGTCAGCAGCGCCGTCAGACCGTGCTCCTGATGGGTGTCTCCGTCGACGGCGGCCGCCTCACGAGCGGCCCGGCCGGATCCCTGGCAGACCGTCAGCCCGAAGGGGTCCCACGGTGAGGCGCACAGCGCGTGCTCGGGAAGCCGCTCCTCCTCGGCGAGCAGGGCGATCGGCTGCCCGCAGTCCGGGCAGGTCACCCGGAAGATGTCGTAGATCCCGTCCTCGTACGCCCCGTCAGCCACGGCTTCGTCCGCCACCGCGGCCGCGACCTCCGCGACCTCCGCGACCGCAGCTTCCACGGAAGTGCGGACCCGCTTCTCAGTGCGCATGCAAATCCCCCTCTGGTGGACCTGCCGGGCATCTCGCCCCCGGCCTCAGCAAGCACTTCCCGCGGCGTCATTCGCATAATCGCCGCACGCCCGGGGACACGGGAGCACCCGTGTGGCCTTGCTCACACACAGGGCCCGTATCTGCGCTCCTCCCTGCGCCCGGTGTGCCGGAGTGCGCCCGGCACAGTAGGTTGACCTGCTGTGGAGGAAGTGGACCGCCAAATCGTCGATCTGCTCGTCAAGGACGGGCGGATGAGCTACACGGATCTGGGCAAGGCGACAGGCCTGTCCACCTCGGCCGTGCACCAGCGTGTGCGCCGGCTCGAACAGCGCGGAGTCATCCGCGGATACACCGCGCTCGTGGACCCCGAAGCGGTGGGCCTGCCGCTCACCGCGTTCATCTCCGTGAAGCCCTTCGACCCCAGCGCACCCGACGACATCTCCGAACGCCTCGCCGAAGTACCGGAGATCGAGGCCTGCCACAGCGTCGCCGGCGACGAGAACTACATCCTCAAGGTCCGCGTGGGCACGCCCATCGCGCTCGAGGACCTCCTCGCCCGCATCCGCTCCCTCTCCGGCGTCTCCACCCGTACGACGGTCGTTCTCTCCACCCCGTACGAGGCCCGGCCCCCGTCCATCTGACGCGCTCCGCCCCGACCCGCCCGGCACGGCGCGGCGGCCTGGCGGGAGACTTGTCGCCATGAGTGAGCGCACCGCCGAGGGGCACGAGACCCGCACCGTCCTGCTGCGCGGCGGGGAGGTGCACAGCCCTGCCGACCCGTTCGCCACCGCGATGGTCACCCAGGGCGGCAGCATCGCCTGGATCGGCTCCGAGGGCGCGGCCGACTCCTTCGCCGACGGAGTCGACGAGACCGTCCATCTCGACGGCGCTCTCGTCACCCCCGCATTCACGGACGCACACGTGCACATCACCGCCACCGGTCTGGCGCTCACGGGCCTGGACCTGACGGGCGTCGCCACCCTCCGCGACGCTCTCGCCCGTGTCCGCGACTACGCCGCCTCGCGCCCCGGCGACCCCGTACTGCTGGGCCACGGCTGGGACTCCACCCACTGGCCCGAGGGCCGCCACCCCGGCCGCGCGGAGCTGGACGAGGCGACCGGAGGCCGCCCCCTCTACCTCTCCCGTACGGACGTCCACTCGGCCCTCGTCACCACACCACTCCTCGAACTCGTCCCTGGCATCGCACAGTTGACCGGCTTCGCCGACGGCGAGCCCCTCACAGGCGACGCCCACCACGCCGTACGCGAACGGGCGTTCAGCACTCTCACGCCCAACCGCCGGGCCGAGGCCCAGCACGCGGCCCTCGCCCACGCCGCCTCATTGGGCATCAGCGACCTCCACGAGTGCGCCGGTCCCGGCATCTCCGGTGAGGACGACTTCACCGCTCTCCTCGCTCTCGCCGCGCGGCGCAACGGCCCGCGTGTGCACGGCTACTGGGCCGAACCCGTCGCCTCCGCCGCGGACGCCGACCGCATCCGCGCCATGGGCGCCGTGGGCGCTGCCGGGGACCTCTTCGTGGACGGCTCGCTCGGCTCCCGCACCGCACACCTGACCGCCCCCTACGCCGACGCGCCGCACACCGGCAGCGCCTACATCGACGCCGACGGCGTCGCCGCTCACGTCGCCGCGTGCACCCAGGCCGGTCTCCAGGCCGGCTTCCACGCCATCGGCGACGCCGCCGTGGCAGCGGTGACCGACGGCGTACGTGCGGCGGCAGAGCGCGTCGGCACGGACCGCGTGCGCGCCGCCCGGCACCGCGTCGAACACGCCGAGATGCTGGACCGCCAAACCGTCGCCGCCTTCGCCGAGTTCGCACTCACCGCGTCCGTGCAGCCCGCCTTCGACGCGGCGTGGGGCGGCCCCGACGGCATGTACGCCGCACGCCTCGGCGAGGAGCGAGCCGCCGGCCTCAATCCCTATGCGGCGCTGCTGCGCGCCGGTGTTCCGCTGGCCTTCGGCTCCGACAGCCCTGTGACAACACTGGGCCCGTGGGAGGCCGTCCGTGCCGCCGCGTTCCACCGCACACCCGCACACCGCATCTCCGTACGCGGCGGGTTCACCGCACACACCCGCGGCGGCCGGCGCGCCGTGGGCTCGGACGACGCGGGCGTGCTCACTCCCGGCGCGCCCGCCGACTACGCGCTCTGGCGCACCGGCGAACTCGTCGTACAGGCACCGGACTTGCGGGTCGCAAACTGGTCGACCGACCCCCGCTCCGGCACCCCCGGGCTGCCCGACCTCACGCCCGGGAACGGGCTGCCCGTCTGTCTGCGGACGGTGGTTCGGGGACGGACCGTCCACGAGCGGCCGAACGAGTGATGTATGAGTGTCCGTTACGGCCCGCCGACGCCCCCTCAGACTGTCGCCCCCGCGCCCCTTCCGCCGTACTGACCTGCTGATTCGGCGAAACGCCGCAGGTAGCGTCGCTGTTGACAGGCGATGCCCGCCGCCGGGTAGGTTCGGCCAGGTCCACCACAGGACGTCCGGCTTGCCATTCCCCGCGCAGTCGTCGAACGCCGCTGGGCCAGGGGGTGGTGTACCGCACCGGGACATCACCACTGGGAGCCAGGTCCAGCGCCCGCGGCACGGGGGCGGAAGGTTGAGGCTGGCCGGCGGGTGTGACCCGGGTGGGGCCCGGATGCTCAGTAGACAACGGCTCGGTCGACTCGCAGCCAGCGGGTCCCAGGTCGGCCCGAAGGGCACCGGGCCCCGACCCGCAGACATTCACTCAGAACGCCGGTCCCCAGGGCCGCCGCTCCGTTTCCCCATCGGGACTCCCGGTTCCGCCGGGTCTTCCCACCGGTCCTGTCCGGTCTTCCCGCCGGTCTCGTCGGGATCCTCTCCGTACCCTCTCCGCATTATCGGCAGCCGCATGTGCGCCCGTTCCTCAGGCCGGGGCACAGCCGTGCGCCGTCTGTGGCATTACCGGCCCAGGCCCCACGGAGGCGGGTCGCCGTTATACGGTCGCTTCACCACCGCACGACCTGCAGGAAGGGCGCGACCTTGCCATCGGGTTCCGACACCACCGCCGAATCCGCCGCCGGCGGCCAGTCCGCGGGCCGCCCGGCCGGCACGGAGGAGGCGCGCCCGCGCAGCGTGACGCCGAACGGCGACGGAGCCGGAACAGCAGCCGATGACGGAGCCGGAGCAGAAGCCGGGGAGCCCACCGCGGTCCAGGACTCCGCCGCCCCGGAGGTGAAGGACCCGTCCGGCCCCGCCCGTGACCGCGAGGCCCCGGCAGTGGCGCCCGGGGGCCGGCTGCGCAGGCTGCGCGGCCTCATACGGCGTGAGACCCCACGGACCGCGGCCGCCGTCCTCGCCGGAATCGCCCTCGCGCTCGCCTTCCCCCCGTACGGTCTGTGGCCGCTGTCGCTGCTGACGGTCGGTGCGCTCAGCCTGCTCACCCGCGGGCGGACCCTCCGCCAGGGCGCGTGGACGGGATTCGCCTTCGGCTGGCCCTTCTTCATCGTCCTGCTCAAGTGGCTCAACGTCGTCGGCTGGGACGCGGTGCTGGGGCTCGCCTTCATCGAGTCGCTGTTCATCGCCGCGCTCGGTGCCGCACTCGCCGCCACCTCGCGGCTTCCGCTGTGGCCGCTGTGGGGCGCCTGCCTCTGGGTCGCCGAGGAGTGGGCCCGCGACCGCGTTCCCTTCGGCGGCTTCCCCTGGGGCCGGCTCGCCTTCGCCAACACCGGTTCGCCCTACACCCCGCTCGCCGCCCTCGGCGGTGCCCCGCTGGTCACCTTCGCCGCGGCCCTCACCGGTACGGCACTGGCAGCGGCGGCTCTGGCCTTGTGGCGTCTCCGCGGCACGGGCGACGCCGGGCCGGCGGAGGAACAGGAGTCAGCCCCGTCCGCCTCCGCAGCCCCCGTCCGTACGGGGTCCCGCCGCCGGACGCTGATGCCGCCGCTCGCCTCTCTCGTCCTCGCGGTGTCCGTGACCGCCGCCGGGTACGCCGTGCCCGTACCCACCGCGGCGGACGACACGGCGGACATCGCGGTGGTGCAGGGCAACGTCGAGCAGCCCGGCATGAACTTCCTCGGCCGCCCCATGAAGATCCTCAACAACCACGTCGACGCCACTCTCGACCTCGCACGGAAGATCAAGGCAGGCAAGGCCGAACAGCCCGACCTGGTCATCTGGCCCGAGAACTCCTCCGACCTCGACCCCTACCGCTGGCCCGAGGCCCGTGAGCGCATCGACGAGGCGGCGAAGGCCGTCGGCGTACCCATCCTCGTCGGGGCCCTCGTCGACCACCCCGGCACAAAGGGCTACGTCGAGAACCAGGGCATCGTGTGGGATCCGGAGAAGGGTCCCGGCGCCTCGTACACCAAGCAGCACCCCGTGCCCTTCGGCGAGTACGTGCCCTTCCGGGACGAACTGAGCAAGGTCATCACCCGCCTCCAGCAGATCCCCCGGGACTTCTGGCCCGGCGACCACTCGGGTGTCCTGCAGACGGGGCCGGCCCGGCTCGGCGACGTGATCTGCTTCGAGGTCGCCTACGACGAGATCCCCCGCGACACCGTCAACGCCGGCGCCCGGGCCCTCGTCGTCCAGACGAACAACGCCACCTACGGCAGGACGGGCCAGCCCGAGCAGCAGCTGGTGATGTCCAAGCTGCGCGCCGTCGAACACGGCCGTGCGGTGGTCACGGCGGCCACCAGCGGCATCAGTTCGGTAGTCGCCCCCGACGGCACGATCAAGCAGCGCACAAAGGAATTCGAGCGCGACGTGATCAGCGCCGAACTGCCGCTGCGCGATGAGATCACGACGGCCGACCGCGTCGGCGCCGTCCCGGAGTGGGTGCTCGCTATGGTGGGCGTCCTCGCCTGTGCCGCGGCCTGGTACGCAGGCCGGCGCGGCCGGACCGACCACCGGCACGTGCAGCGGACAGGACAGGCGCGGCAGACCGATGCACGGCGGAAGCAAGAGGGGCAGCAGCGGTGACGGACGGCGGACAGGCGCGGCGGTACGGCCCGCTCGGCACGGTTCTGGTGATCATCCCGACGTACAACGAGGCCGACAACCTCGAATCCGTCACCGCCCGGGTGCGCGAGGCCGTGCCGGAGGCGCACATCCTCGTCGCCGACGACAACAGCCCGGACGGCACCGGCAAGGTCGCTGACGAACTCGCCGTCCACGACGAGCACATCCACGTCCTGCACCGCCCCGGCAAGCAGGGTCTGGGCGCCGCCTACCTCGCCGGCTTCCGGTGGGGCATCGAGCGCGGCTACGGCGTACTGGTGGAGATGGACGCCGACGGCTCCCACCAGCCGGAGGAGCTGCCGCGCCTGCTCACGGCCCTCAAGGGCGCCGACCTGGTGCTCGGTTCCCGGTGGGTGCCGGGCGGGCGGGTCGTCAACTGGCCGGTCTCGCGCCGGTTCATCTCCCGCGGCGGCAGCACCTACTCGAGGCTGATGCTCGGTCTGCCGCTGCGTGACATCACCGGCGGCTTCCGCGCCTTCCGCGCCGAGACCCTCAAGGGGCTGGGCATGGACGCGGTGGCCTCGCAGGGCTACTGCTTCCAGGTCGACCTCGCCCACCGGGCGGTGCGCGCCGGGTTCCACGTCGTGGAGGTTCCGATCACCTTCATCGAGCGGGTCCGGGGCAACTCCAAGATGGGCCGCGAGATCGTGGTCGAGGCCCTGTGGCGCGTGACGGCCTGGGGCGTGGAGGGCCGTGTGAAGCGTGCCCTCGGCCGCAGGCACACTTGAAGCATGACGAGCCGCGCACCGTACCCTTACGAGCCGCCCCCCGACGAGCAGGGCTCCGGCCGTTCCGCCGACGGACAGCAGGGCCCGCGCGGCCCGCGCCGTTCACGGGCCCGTACGTTCTTCCCGCTGGGAGTGGCGGCGTGGGCGCTGCTTGAGATCTGGCTGCTGACGCTCATCGGCGAGACGGCCGGCGGCTTGGCGGTGCTGGGCCTGCTGGTCGCCGGCTTCCTGCTGGGCGCCTTCGTCATCAAGCGTGCCGGGCGCCGTGCCTGGCGGCGGCTCGCCGAGAGCGTCCAGCAGACGCAGCAGGCCGCACAGACGGGACAGGCCCCGCCGGAGAGCACGGAGAAGTCCGGCGCCGGCAACGCCCTGACGATGCTCGGCGGGCTGCTGATCATGGTGCCCGGTGTCGTCTCGGACGCGGCCGGGCTGCTGTGCCTCTTCCCGCCCACCGCGTCGTTGATGAGGCGTACCACGCAGCGCTACCTGGAGCGGCGTTCCGGTTTCGCACCCGGCACCATCGGCGACGCCTACCAGCAGGCCCGCAGGGCGGAGGAGCAGATGCACATGCACAAGCCGGACGGCAAGGTCGTCGAGGGAGAGGTCGTACGCGACGACGGACCGGAGCCCCCCGCCCGCTGAAAGCCTGGAGTGTTCGCCCGCTGAACCCGGTTGTGAGCCGGCTCCGGACACAGCAGAGCGCGGGCCGGTGACCTGACAGGTCACCGGCCCGCGCTGCGCTTGCGGTACGGCTGAGGCCCGGGCGGTCCAGCCGCCCGGCGCCGGCCGGCGTGGCTTACGCGGACTTGCGCTTGTTGTTGCCGTCCCGCGGATGCACCGCGAGGTTCATCGTCCCGGACCTGAGGACGGCCAGCCGTTCCGCGAGAACCTCTTCCAGCTCCTCGCGGGTGCGCCGCTCCATGAGCATGTCCCAGTGCGTACGCGCGGGCTTGCCCTTCTTCTCCTCAGGCCCTTCGCCGTCGACCAGGAGTGCCTGTGCGCCGCACACCTTGCACTCCCACTCGGGCGGGATCTCGGCCTCGACAGAGAACGGCATCTCGAAACGATGTCCGCTCTCACATGCGTACTCCACGGCCTGGCGCGGAGCCAGGTCGATACCGCGGTCGGTCTCGTAGCTGGTCACCACGAGTCGCGTGCCGCGAAGAGCTCGCTCACTCATGAATTCGTGCCTCCCGGGCTTGTCGCCCACAGGACAGGTGTCGCTGTCGTCGTCATCTGCTCAACGTCCGGTCGGCGGTGAAGATTCCCGAATCGGGATATGCGTCGCCGTCGTGCCGCCCTTCGTGTACCCACCAATGACCGGTTCGTCACAACTGACAGGAGATGTCACCCAGCGTTCTCATCTCTTTGGCGTGCAGTAACGGTCCATCCGGCGAGCCGAGGGCGTACACTACCGCGCCGCCGCCGCAAGTCCTAAATCCGGTCCGGCTGAGGGTTGCCCGCCGCCGCTGCCGCACGTTCGACCGGTACCCGCAGCAGCAGAACGAAACCCAGTACGAAGAAGACGACCAGCGAGATGATCGCAGCCCGGTAGCTTCCCGTCAGCTGGTATGCGAGACCGAAGACGAGCGGGCCCAGCCAGCTCGTCCCGCGGTCGCTGACCTCGTAGAGCGAGAAGAACTCCGCTTCCTTGCCCGCGGGCACCAACTGGGCGTACAGGGACCGCGAGAGGGCTTGGCTGCCGCCCATGACCAGGCCGATTCCCGCCGCGAGGGCGAAGAAGAAGACCGGTGCGCCGGCGGGCAGGAAGTACCCCGCGCCGACGATCGCGGCCCATGCCACCAGCGAGCCGAGGACGGTGCGCTTCGCCCCGTGGCGTTCCGCGATCCGGCCCATCAGCAGAGCGCCCGCCACCGCCAGAACCTGAACCAGCAGCACCGCGCCGATCAATGTCGTCTGGTCCACGCCCAGTTCCTCCGAGCCGAACACCGACGCCTGGGTGATCACCGTCTGCACCCCGTCGTTGTAGACGAGGTAGGCCAGCAGGAAGAGCATCGTCAGCCGGTAGCGCCGCAGTTCGCGGAACGTACCGGCCAGCTGCCGCCAGCCGCTGAGCAGCGAGACACGTGAACCCGCGGCAGCGGTCCCGGGCCGTTCCCGCAGCCGCAGCAGCGGCACCACCGTGAAGACCGCCCACCACGCGCCGGCGGAGGCGAGACAGATCCGGACCGCCGAGCCCTCGGACACCCCCAGCTCGTCGTGCTGCAGGAACAGCGCGAGATTCGCCACCAGCACCACGGAGCCGGCCGCGTAGCCGAACGCCCATCCACGCGAGGAGACCTTGTCCCGCTCCTCAGGGCCGGCGATCTGGGGCAGGAAGGCGTTGTAGATGACGGCCGACGTGGCGAAGGAGACGTTGGCCAGCACCAGCAGCACACCGCCGAGCACATACCGGTCGCCTTCGAGGAAGAACATGGCGGCCGTGGCGCCCGCGCCGATGTACGCGAAGATCCCCAGGATCGGCTTCTTCCGGCCCGTGTGGTCCGCGATCGCGCCCGCCAGCGGCATCACCAGCACCGACAGCAGCACCGAGACCGAGACCGTGTAGGCGAAGTAGGAGCCCGCACGGACGGGGAGGCCCAGCGGATGCACGTAACCGTCCGCGTCCGCGGCCGCTTTGGCGATCTCCGTCAGATACGGGCCCAGGAAGACGGTCAGGACGCTGGTGGAGAAGACGGAGTTCGCCCAGTCGTAGAAGTACCAGCCGCGTTGCTCCCGGCGGCGTTCGGCCGTGCCGTCGCCGGCACCTGTCACGACAGCGCTCACAGCCATCCCCCTCGTTCCCCGGCACTGTGCGCCGCGCCGGCACGCGGCGCCCGGGCACAGGACGTGCGGGCGCCGCGGCGCGCAGCCGCCGGTCTACCGGGGGCCGGGCCCGTGCATCCACGCACCCCGCTCGGAGAGGACGTCGCGCAGTGTCTCGATGTGATCGGTCACAATGCCGTCAACTCCCAGGTCGAGCAACTCCCGCATCCGGTTTCTTTCGTTCACTGTCCATACGTGCACCTGCATCCAGCGGGCGTGTGCCGCCCGCACGAACGCCCGGTCCACCACGCGGATGCCCGACCGGTGTTCGGGAACCTGGACGCACACCGCGCTGCCGCGCACCGCGCGCGCCGGCACCAGCCCGTACGAGCGCAGCCGCAGCCGCACCACCCCCCGCGTGCCGAGTGATGTCGCGAGCCGCGGCCCGGCCAGGGCCTGGGCCCGCGCCGCCCGCTCCTCCTCGAAGGAGCCGACGCACACGCGTGCCCACGCGTCCTGCTCGGACAGCAGCTCCAGCAGCGGTACGAGCGCGGACTCCGCCTTGACGTCGATGTTCCACCGCACGCCGGGGAAGGCCCGCAGCAACTCCCGCATCAGCGGCAGCGGTTCGCGTCCGCCGACGCGAGCGCGGCGCACCTGCGACCAGGGCAGCTCGCCGATCGGGCCGCTCGCGTCCGTCATCCGGTCGAGCGTCTCGTCGTGGAAGGCGACGAGAGCGCCGTCGGCGGTCGCGTGCACGTCCGTCTCCAGATAGCGGTATCCGAGGCCGACCGCGCGGGCGAAGGCGCCGTGCGTGTTCTCCAGTCCGTCTGCCGCCCCGCCACGGTGGGCGAGGGCCAGCGGCCCGGGATGGTCCAGGAAAGGATGGCGCGGCTTGCGCCGAAGTGCCGCCGGGTGTGCGGGGAAAGCGGGGAAGGCGTGCGGGTCGCTGCTCATCACCGCCGCAGTATCGCGCTCCTGCGCCACCACGCGCGCCGCCGCCCCCCGGCCGCGTGCTCCTTCTGCGGACGGGCTCCCGTCCCCTGTGCGACCACGCGCGAGGTGCCCGCGGCGGCGCCCTCTGCCGCGGCCCGCTGCTCGGGCAGCGCGAACACCCGCAGGAAGAGCTGCGAGAGCGGGCCGATGCCCAGCGCGTACACCACGGTTCCGGCGCCCGCCGTGCCGCCCAGCAGCAGCCCGGACACCAGCACGGTCGCTTCGATTGCCGTACGTACGAGGCGGACCGAGCGGCCGGTGACCCGGTGCAGGCCCGTCATCAGTCCGTCCCGCGGACCCGGGCCGAATCGGGCGGAGATGTACAGGCCGGTGGCGACGCCGTTGAGCACCACGCCGGCGGCCAGCATCGGAGTCCGCAGCGCCAGACCCTGCGGGCCGGGAACGAGCCAGATCGTGACGTCCATGGCCAGTCCGACCAGGACGACGTTGGAGACGGTGCCCAGCCCGGGGCGCTCCCGTATCGGCACCCACAGCAGCAGTACGGCGGCTCCCGCGATGATCGAGACCGTGCCGATCGACAGACCGGTGTGCTCCGCGAGCCCTTGGTGCAGTACGTCCCACGGGGGCAGGCCGAGGCCGGACTGCACCATGAGGCCGATGCTCGCCCCGAACAGCAGCAGGCCCGCGTACAGCTGCACCAGGCGACGGCCGATGCGTCTCGTGGAACCCGTGGCACGTGACAAAGAGGGCTCCTTCCCTGGTGCGTCGCCGGTGCCGGTGCCGGCGACGCATGCCGTGTGCTGGCGGCGGTGAGTGGCTGCGTGGCAGTCTGGAGCCACGGACCAGGCCACATCCATGGCCAATCAGAGGAAGGTGGACCGCAAAGATGGTGCAGTGGACCTCTGCTGTGGGCGCTCCCCAGCTGGCCAGGCTGCTGGCGTCGCAGCGCGCGGCGACCGCGGCGGACGCCGGGCACCGTGTCCCGGCCTACCGGTCGCTGGCGGACGGTGTGCGGCTCCTGGTGCTCGAAGGCCGCATCCCGGTGGCCGCCCGCCTGCCCGCCGAGCGGGAGCTGGCAGCGGCCCTGCGGGTCAGCCGTACGACCGTGGCCGCCGCCTTCGAGGCGCTGCGCAGCGACGGGTTCCTCGCCTCCCGGCGCGGCTCGGGCAGCTGGACCGCCGTGCCGGCGGGCAAGCCGCTGCCCACGCGCGGACTGGAGCCACTGCCTCCCGAATCCGCCGGATCGGTGATCGATCTGGCCTGCGCCACCTTCCTGGCACCCGAACCCCACCTCACCGACGCCTTCCAGGGCGCGGTCTCCGACCTCGCGCCGTACACGGACACCCACGGCAACTACCCCGGCGGGCTGCCCGCCCTGCGTGAGGCGCTGGCGGCGCGTTACACCGCCCGCGGCGTGCCGACGATGCCCGAGCAGATCATGGTCACCACCGGCGCGATGGGCGCCGTCGCCGCGCTCGCACGGCAGCTGGTGCCGCGCAGTGAACGCGTCGCCGTCGAACACCCCTCGTACGCCAACGTCCTGCATCTGCTGCGCGACGCCGGCGCCCGCCTCGTGCCCGTCCCCATGGCGGACGGTCTCAGCGGCTGGGACCTGCCCGCCTGGCGGCAGGCGTTCCGCGAGAGCGCACCGCGCATGGCGTACGTCATCGCCGACTACCACAACCCGACCGGCGCCCTCGCCCCCGACGACCAGCGGCGCGAGATGGTCGCGGCCGCACGCGCCGCCGGCACGGTCCTCGTCGCCGACGAGTCCATGACCGACCTGACCCTGGACGAGGACGTCGAACTGCCGCGCCCGATGGCCGCGTTCGACCCGGGCGGCTCCTGCGTCATCACCGTCGGCTCCGTCAGCAAGGCTGTCTGGGCTGGGCTGCGTATCGGCTGGGTCAGGGCGGCACCCGAGGTGATCCGCAGCCTCGTCGCCGCACGCGTCTACGCCGATCTGGGCAGTCCCGTGCTCGAACAGCTCGCCGTGGCACGGCTGATGACCGGTCACGGCTGGGAGTCGGCGGTCGCAGCGCGCCGCGCGGGAGCCCGGGCGAACCGGGACGCGCTCGTCTCCGAGCTCCACGACAGGCTGCCGGACTGGGAGTTCACCGTTCCCAGCGGCGGACTCACGCTGTGGGCCCGCACCGGCGGTCTTTCCGGTTCACGCATCGCCGAGGCGGGTGAGCGCATCGGTGTGCGTGTGCCGGCGGGAACACGCTTCGGCGTCGACGGGGCCTTCGAGGGCTATGTGCGGCTGCTGTTCACCGTCGCGGGCCCGGTCGTCGGCGAAGCCGTCGCCCGTCTGGCCAAGGCGGCCGATCTCGTCCGTACGGGCGCGGTCGCCGACGGGGACGTGCCCCGCACCTACGTGGCCTGAGACCCTGCCCCCGGCTTCGTACCCGGCCGGTGACGGGACCCGTCCGGCGCGGCATGGTGTGCGGCCTGACCGCCCAGCGCCCTGGCCTGTGCCGCGGCGAACGGGGGCAACAGCGCCAGCACCGCCTGCCGTTCGGCCTCGCCTGCCGCGTCGTCCAGCGGGTCGGGCGCCGCGGGCACCTGCAACCGCAGTACCGGTCCCGCGCCGAGCCGGGCGAACCCCCGCCCGGGCGGTGCGTCGGAGGTGGGCTGCGAGACCGTCGTCTCTCCGAGCACCGTCCATGTCTCCTCGTGTGAGGCGGCACCGAGCAGCACGCGGGCCCTGGTGTACGAGCGCACCGCACGGGCCAGCCCGTCAGCGCTCTCGAAGTGCTCCGCGACGGCGACCGTCACCTGCGCCGCCCGGCCGTGCCGCAGCGGGACCTGAAGCAGCTCCTGAGGGTCCCGCCGTCCTTCCGTACGGGCGAGGTGGCTCAGCGCCGCCGGCCGGTCGAGGACCACCCACAGCGGCCGCCGCACATCTTCCGGAACGGGGCGCCCCGCCTGCCGTGCGCGGCTCGCAGCAGTCAGCCGCCGCTCCGTCTCGTGCACCGCCCACTCCAGCGAGGCCACCGCCCCCGCGGGCGACGTCTCCACGGCCAGCACACCCTCGCGCCCCGCCAGCGACGCGAACTCGCCGGATCCGCCGCCGTCCACGACGAGCACCTCGCCGTGCTGGAGGGCCTGGAGCACCACCGACCGCAGCAGCGTGGTCGATCCCGCACCGGGCGCCCCGGCGACCAGCAGATGCGGCTGTGCCGAACGCGCGCCCGTACGCCACACCACCGGCGGGACGTCGCGTGCCCGCCCGCCGTCGGCCACGGGGATGCGGCGGTGCACGGCCTCGGCGTCGGTGAAGCCGAGGACGATCTCACCCGGGCCCGTCACGAAGCGCTGGGCGCCGATGCCCTGGGGGAGAGGCTGCGGGACCGTCATCTCCAGCAGATTGCGCTCCTCGTGCCATACGAAGCGGTACTCACGGTCCCGTCCGGACTTGGTGGTCAGCCGTCGCTCCACGGCCAGCCGGTGCGGGGCGTCGCTGTCGGGGAAGTGGGCCGGATAGCGCACCAGAAGGCGTCCGATGCGGCCGTCGTCGGTGAACTCGACCTCCTCGAAGGCCCGTTCCCATGCGCCGTCGTGTGCGTACAGGGGCTCGGGGCCGGGGTCGTCCCGCAGAGCGAAGCACGGCACCAGCGCCTCGTAGACCGCCTGCAGGCGTTCGTCCTCCGCCTCCTCGCAGCCGGATCCGCCGGACGGGCGCGCCCCCTCGCGCCCGTGCCACGCCGCCGCACCCACGACGACCGCCACGGCGAGGGCCGGCCCCCACGGCAGCAGACCCACCACCATGACTGCCACCGCTGCGAGGAAGAGCACCGGCCCCCGGCGGTCCTTCGGGGCCCGGGACCACCAGCGCAGCACCAGCATCGTGAGCCGGGCCAGGCCGCGTACGAGCATGATCAGCGGATGGAGCACGTCCAGCGCACCGTCGGTGCCGGCCCGCAGGGCGCGGAGGGCGGGCCCTGCGGCCGGACGCGCGGCAGCGCCCGTACCCGCCGGCTGACGGGGGAGCGGCCAACGCACCACGGAACCTCCTGTGACGAATGCGGCGCACAGCGCGCAGCGCGACGGTCGGATTCACCCGCTGCGCGCGCCGCGCTAGAACTTCAGACCGCCCAGCAGCCCGGCGAGGCTGGCACCGCCCGCCTTGATGCTCGGGGCGATCGCCGTGCCCGCCAGATAGAAGCCGAAGAGCGCACACACCAGCGCGTGGGAGATCTTGAGCCCGTCCTTGCGGGTGAAGAGGAAGATGATGAAGCCGAGCAGGAGGACGCCGGAGACACTGAGGATCATGGGGGACTCCTGATGTAGGGGATTTTCACCCTGAGTGCTCCAAGGGTCACAGAAAGTGCCTGAGCAGGGAAACTGGCAGACGGGTGATTTGCCGGGCGGGGCAGGGTGGAGGCCCAGCCTGTCGGGTCAACCCCCGGCCCTGTCGCGGGTGTTGACCACCAGCGGTGTGATCGGGCAGCGGTGGGCGCTCCGTGGGCGCTTGCGGTTCCGTCTGCGCGAGCCCACGTACGAGCCTGTCCATGGCGTCGAGCGCCGCGAGAGCCGGACCGTGCCGTGTCTCTGCGGGCCGAACCGGACCGGACCCGGCCGCGCCGCTCCGGCCGTGTTGCGGGCCCCTGCTCAGTGCTTTGTACCCGTATTGACTGATTCGTCATGAAATCATCTGCGCTGTGCTGTCGCTGATCCTTCTTCACTTCGCCGGGGCGTGCTGTGCTCCGCTTCTGGTGCGGTGGCTGGGCACGCGGGCGTTCCTCGTACTTGCCCTGATCCCGGCGGCGGCACTGGGGTGGGCGGTCCGGCAGTACGGGGACGTGGCGGCGGGGGAGGTGCGCGTCGAACGGTGGCCGTGGATGCCGGCCCTGGGCGTGGAGCTGGATCTGCGCTGTGACGCGCTCGCGCTGCTGATGGTGGTCGTCGTCGGCGGCATCGGTGCGCTGGTGCTCGTCTACTGCGCGGGCTACTTCAGCAGTGCGGCGTTCTCGCTGGGACAGTTCGCGGGGACGCTCACCGCGTTCGCCGGTGCGATGCTCGGCCTGGTTCTCGCGGACGACCTGATCGTCCTGTACGTCATGTGGGAGCTGACCACGGTCTTCTCCTTCCTCCTCATCGGCCACGTACCGGAGCGGCGCCCCAACCGCCTCGCCGCGCTCCAGGCGCTGATCGTGACGGTCGCGGGCGGCCTGGCCATGCTGGTCGGCCTTCTGATGCTGGGGGAGGCGGCAGGCACGTACCGGATCTCGGGCATCCTCGCCGACCCGCCGCCCGCGGACGGAACCGTCGCGACCGCCCTCGTGCTGATCCTCGCCGGGGCCCTGTCGAAGTCCGCGGTGTGGCCGTTCAGCTTCTGGCTGCCGGGCGCCATGGCCGCGCCGAGCCCCGTGAGCGCGTATCTGCACGCCGCGGCCATGGTCAAGGCCGGCGTCTATCTCGTCGCGAGGCTGGCTCCCGCGTACGCGCACGCGCCGCTCTGGCAGGTGACGGTGCTCGCCCTCGGGTCGGTGACGATGCTGCTCGGGGGCTGGCGTGCGCTGCGCGAGAGGGACCTCAAGCGGCTCCTGGCCTACGGGACCGTCAGTCAGCTCGGCTTCCTCACCGTGCTGACCGGCACGGGCACACGCGACACCGCGCTCGCGGGGGGCGCGATGCTGCTGGCGCACGCCCTGTTCAAGGCCCCGCTCTTCCTCGTCGTCGGCATCATCGACCACGCCACCGGCACCCGGCAGCTGGACCGGCTCTCGGGGCTGCGCCGCTCCATGCCCGTCGTGTGTGCCGTCTCCGTGGCGGCGGGAGCCTCGATGGCCGCGGTGCCGCCGATGCTCGGGTACGCAGCGAAGGAGGCCGCGTTCACCGCGCTGATGGACCCCGCCGGGGCGGATCTGCCCGGCGCGGTGCCGGTCGCCGTGACGGTGGCGGTGACGGTGGGCTCCGCGCTGACGACGGCGTACACGCTGCGGTTCCTGTGGGGGGCGTTCGCCGCGAAACCCGCGGGGGACGGCGTCCGGGCGCCCACCGCGATGCGCGCCCGCACCAACCTGCTGCTGACCGCACCCCCGGCGCTGTGCGCGCTCGCCGGAGTGGCCCTGGGCCCGGGCGTCTTCAGCCTCGGAGGGCTGCTCGGCCGGTACGCCGGAACCTTTCCCGGCCCCCCGGAGCCGTACCGGCTGGCGCTGTGGCACGGGCTGAACACGGCGCTCCTGCTGTCGGCCCTGGCCTGGGCGGCGGGCGCGGCGCTCTTCCTGGCGACGCGCCCGCTGGAACGCCTGGGGCAGCGGCTGGCGGTGACGGAAGGCAAACGTGTCTTCGCCCGCTCGCTGTGGGCGCTGGAGCGCACCGCGCTCGAGGTCACCGGAACCGTGCAGCGCGGATCGCTGCCGGTCTATCTCGGGACCGTCCTCGCCTTCCTGATCACGGCACAGAGCATCGCCATGATCCTCGCCCCGCCGTGGCGGCACGTCGGCCCGGTGCGCTGGTTCGACTCGGTGCCGCAGCTGGGCGTGGCCGTCGTCGTCTGCGTGGTCGCCGCGCTGTGCGTGTCGGCGCGCCAGCGCATGACGGCCGTCGTGCTGGCCGGTGTGACGGGTTACGGCACGGCGGTGCTGTACGTGCTGCACGGTGCGCCGGATCTCGCACTGACCCAGTTCGCCGTGGAGACCGTCTCCCTCGTGGTGTTCGTACTGGTGCTGCGCAGGCTGCCCGCCCGCTTCCCCCACGAACGGCGCACCAGTGTGCTGCGGCGCGTCACGCGGCTCGTCACGGGACTGGCCGCGGGCGGGTTCGCCGCCGTGCTGACGTACGTGGCAGGCGCGGCGCGGGAGGTGCAGCCGTCCGGTCCCGGACTCACCGCGGCCACCGCGGACCACGGTCTGAAGAACGTCGTCTCCACGACGCTGGTGGACCTGCGCTCCTGGGACACCCTGGGCGAGTCCGCCGTTCTCGGGGTCGCCGCCGTCGGCGTGACGAGCCTTGTCTTTCTCCGCCGCCGCACCGGAAGTCCCGTCACCGCGTGGCCCGCGGCGGCCGAGCCCGTGCCGCCCGCGACCGCGACCGGGACCGCGGCCCCGACCGGCGGCCGGGCGGCGCATGCGCGCCATGGCCGGGGCGACGGGGGAGGGGGCGCGCAGCGCGCCGGGCATGTGTGGCCCGTACGGGCGGAACGGGGCGAGCACGGTGAGCGCGGCCGGCCCGGCGGCACCGGGGCGCCGCGCAGGGGCACGGGTGCGGTACCACGCCGCACGTGGCTCAGCGCCAGCGGCACCCTCGATCCCGAACGCCGTTCGGTGATCTTCGAGGTGCTGGCCCGGCTCCTCTTCCATCCCATCGTGGTGCTCTCCCTCTACCTGCTCTTCTGCGCCGAGAACCTGCCGGGCGGCGGCTTCAGCGCGGGCCTCGTAGCCGGGCTCGCGCTGGCGGTGCGCTATCTCGCGGGCGGACGGTACGAACTGGACGCGGCGGCGCCCGTCGACGCCGGCTTCCTGCTCGGACTCGGGCTGATGACGATGACCGCGACCGGGCTCGGCGGACTGGTGCTGAGCGGTTCGGTGCTCCAAGCGGGCACCTACCACGGGGAGTTGCCGGTCGTCGGGAAGTTCCACGCCGCCAGCCCCGTACTGTTCGACACCGGCATCTACCTGCTTGTTCTGGGCGTGGTCCTGGACGTGCTGCGCAGCCTCGGCTCCGAGATCGACCGGCGCGTCGAGAGGGCTCTGCGCGACGACAACCGCGGAACGCGCGCGGGCGGGGAGGCCGGGAGATGAACGAGACGGTCGCGCTCGTGGCCACCGGCGGCGCACTCATCGCCGCGGGCACCATCCTGCTCCTCAGCCGCCCGCTCACCCGCATCGTCCTGGGCACGGTCGTGATCGGCAACGGCGTCAATCTCCTGCTGCTGGCCACCTCCGGCGCCGCGGCCCGTGCCCCGCTGCTCTACCGGGTCTTCGGCCCGCAGCGCATCACGGACCCGCTGCCGCAGGCGTTCGTCCTGACCGCAATCGTCATCACTCTCGCTCTGACAGCGTTCCTCTCCGCGATGGCCTACCGCGCGTGGCAGCTGTCCGGGACGGACGACGTACAGGACGACGTGGAGGACCTCCGCGTCGCACACCGCGCCGAACACGGTGAGGAACACGGCGAGGAGGGCGCGCGGAGGCTCCCGAACGAGCGGGAACGGCGCGCCCGGCGCCGTGAGCTGCTCGGAGCAGGTGAGGAACTCGGAGCCGGTGAGGAAGAGGAACAGGCAGGCGAGGAGGGCGTGTTGAGGCACCCGCGGCGCTCGGGCGCCCACTTCCACGAGGCGCGGCGCCGCGCCCGGGCGGAGACGCGGGCGCACCATGCGCTCGGTGCCCGCAGGGACGACGAGACAGCCGACGACGACCTGTGGGAGTCGATCCTCGGGGCGGACCGTTGAACACGCCCCGGTCGTCGGACATCCCCGGACCGGCGAACACGCCCGGCCCGGCGGCCCGTTCCGCCCGCGCCCCGGCGGCGCGCCCCGCCATTGGCCCGCGCCCCGCTCTCGCCCCCGGAGCCCTCAGGTGATCGCCGCGCCCCCCGCCGGCGCCGACCCGGGCTCCGCACTCGTGGCCCTGCCGGTGATCCTCCCGCTCTTCGCCGCCGGGCTGAAACTCGGCATCGGCGTACGGCTGCAGCGCACCCAGCGCGTGATCAGCACCGTCGTCCTGGCCACCGTCCTGGCCGTCGCGCTCGTGCTGCTCGTGGACGCTGACAGCCACGGCCCGCAGGTCATGTACGCCGGGGGCTGGCAGCCGCCTGTCGGCATCGTCCTCGTCGCCGACAGGCTCTCCGCGCTGATGCTGGTGATCTCCTCGGCGGTGACGCTGTGCGTGCTGCTCTACTCCGTCGGCCAGGGCATGGCCGACCAGGAGGAGGGCACGCCCATGTCGGTCTTCCACCCCTCCTACCTGGTCCTGGTGGCCGGGGTCTCGGACACGTTCCTGGCCGGCGATCTCTTCAACCTCTATGTCGGCTTCGAGATCATGCTGACCGCCAGCTACGTCCTGCTGACGCTGGGCGGCACGGTCACGCGCATCCGCGCGGGAGCGACGTACGCGATCGTCTCGCTGCTCTCCTCCGTTCTCTTCCTCGCGGCGGTCGCCGTCGTGTACGCGGCGACAGGCACCGTGACCATGGCCGAACTCGCCCGCCGGTTCGACGAACTCCCGGGCGGCGTCGCCGTACTGGCCCAGATCTCGCTGCTGACCGTCTTCTGCACCAAGGCGGCCGTCTTCCCCCTGGCCGCCTGGCTGCCCGACTCCTATCCCACCGCGCCCGCACCCGTCACCGCCGTCTTCGCGGGGTTGCTGACCAAGGTCGGGATCTACGCGATGCTGCGCACCCAGACCCTGCTCTTCCCCGGTGACCGGCTCAGCGGCGTGCTGATGGTCCTTGCGCTGTTCTCCCTGATCGTGGGCATTCTCGGGGCCGTCGCACAGACCGACTTGAAGAGGCTGCTCTCCTTCACCCTCGTCAGCCACATCGGTTTCATGGTCTTCGGCATCGCCCTGGCCACCCGCGCCGGATTCGCGGGCTCCGTCTTCTACGTCGTGCACCACATCACCGTGCAGACCACGCTCTTCCTCGTCGTCGGGCTCGTCGAACGCCGCGGCGTCACCACCGACTTGCGGCGGCTCGGCGGAATCGCGAAACTCTCGCCCGCCCTCGGCCTCGTCTTCTTCGTCCCGGCGATGAACCTCGCCGGAGTGCCGCCGCTGCCGGGATTCCTGGGCAAGTTCGGGCTGATGCGCGCGGGTGTCGTGCACGGCGGCGCGATGGTGTACGTGCTCATCGCCGCCGGCGCCGCCACGAGCCTGCTCACGCTGTACGCCCTCGCCAAGGCGTGGAATCTGGGCTTCTGGCGGGCGGCACCGCCCCAGCTGTACGTCGTCGGGGTCGTGCTCGACACCGTCGAGACGGACGACGACGAATCACCGCCGGAGCGGGCGGCCGGCCAGGACAAGGGCGGAGCGGCGCCGGGTGGCAGCGGGGCCGTCGACGTCGACGTGCTCGCGGGGCGCGCCGAGACGTCGAGTTTCGGCGGCCGCGCCATCACCACCGGACAGCCGCCGGCCGCGATGCTCGCACCGACCGCGGCGCTGGTCGCCTTCGGCCTGGTCTTCACCGTGCTCGCCGGGCCGCTGTCGTCCCTGACCGCACGCGTGGCGGGCGAACTGACCGCCCGTACGCCCTATGTGACGGCGGTGACCGGGCGATGAGCGGACCACCCGCCCCGGGCGGCGCACCGTCAGGTGCCCCCGGAGGTGCCGCAGAAGGCGCCGCAGGGCGCGCGCCGGAGCGCGGCCGCGGCCGGCTGCGGGCCGCACAGTGGCCGATGGTGCTCGTGCTCACCGCGCTGTGGGTGCTGCTGTGGGGCACGCTGAGCGTCGCCAACGTCGCGACGGGCATCCTCGTCGGCGTCGTCGTGTGTGTGGTCTTTCCGCTGCCGCCGATCGAAACCCAGGTGCGGCTCCGTCCGGTCGGAATCGTGCGCTTCGCAGTCCGCTTCGCCCTCGACATGGCCGCGTCCAGCTGGCGGCTCAACAGGTACATCCTCGGGCCGCACCAGCCGCTGTGCGCTGTGCTGGCGGTACGGATGCGCAGCCCCAGCGACCTGATGCTGACGGCTACGTCCGTCGCGGTCGCCGCCGTTCCCGGCAGCAACGTGCTCGATGTGCACCGGGCGTCCGGGACGCTGTACATCCATGTGATGGGCGCGGAAAGCGAGGCGGCACGGGAACGTGCGCGGTACGAGGTGCTGCGTCTGGAGGACCGCATCGTGCGGGCCTTCGGTACCCGCGCGGACCTGGCCTCGCTCGACGCGTGGGACGGGCCGGGCCGGTCGTCCGGGCCGGGACCAGGGTCCGGACCGGGCGGAGGCGGTGCCGGCGGAACCACCGGGAGGAGCGGACCGTGGACACCGTCCTGAGCGTCGTCGTCGCCGTGCTGCTCGCCTCGGGTGTGCTGGTCACCGTACGGCTCGTGCGCGGGCCGTCGACCCTGGACCGCGCCGTCGCACTCGACGCCCTGGTCGCGGTGGTGATGGCCGGGATCGGAGTGCTCACGGCGACGCGGGGAATCCCGTACTACCTGCCGGCGCTGCTGGTCCTGTCCTTCCTGGGTTTCACCGGCTCGGTGAGCATCGCCCGCTTCCTCGCTCTGCGGGACGAAGCGGGCAGCGAGGACCCGGACGAGGGCGACGGCGCCGACGGCGAGGGGGAGGACGGAGGGCACACCGCCGCTCCGGAAAGCGGCCGCGGCCGCGGCCCGCGCCTCCACGGTGGGGGGAGAGAGCAGGGGAGCGGCGGATGAACTGGGCGGAGGCCGCTGATGTGGTGGCCCTGGCATGCATGCTCGCGGGCGCCGTGCTGTGCCTGCTCGCGGGAATCGGGCTGGTGCGGCTGCCGGACGTCCTGACGCGCATGCACGCCGCCACCAAACCGCAGGTGCTGGGCCTGCTGTTCGTCCTCGTCGGAGCCGGGCTGAGGCTGCGCAACGTGGCGGACCTGACAACGCTGGTCCTCGTCGGCCTCTTCCAGCTGCTGACCGTCCCCGTGGCGGCGCACATGGTCGGCAGGGCCGCCTACCGCACCGGAAGGACGGACCGCGAACACCTCGTCGTCGACGAACTCGGTACGGGACCGCATGAGTCCTCCGGGAGGCCGCGCGGGTCCGGCGGACCTGCGGGGGCGGACAGCCCGGACGGATGAGGAGCCACGGTGCCGGCTCCCGGCACCGCCGGGGGCGCATTCGGCAGGAACGTGACGGAACGGTGGATTTCCGGTGTCCGGACGCGTCCGAGGCTGTCTCGCGGTGAATGCCCTCGCCGCACGCCGGGAAGGAGAATCCGCAGGTCTTGATTCGCGTGGCCGGCCTTCCGCCCTCCCGGGCGGCCGCCGGCACCGAGGGGAAGTGAACGTCATGCGCGCGAGTTCGCGCCGGCCCCGGCGCACCGCACGCGTCGAGTACACGCTGCCGCGGCGGGCCGCATCCGCCCGCTGGGCCCGCCAGTTGACCACCGGATTCCTCACCGGCTCCAGGACACCGCCCGAGGCGGCGCGAGGTGTCGAGGACGCGCGGCTGGTCGTCTCCGAACTCGTCACCAATGCCACGCTGCACGGCAGGGGCCGGTGCCGGCTGCGGCTGAGCAGCGGCGAGGGCACCGTCACCGTCGAAGTACGCGACGACGGCGTCCTGTTGCCCCGCCTGCGCCGGGCGGGGCGCGAATGCGAGGGCGGTCGGGGCATCGCGATGGTCAGCGGGCTCGCGCGGCGTCTGGACGTCACCGGGGCACCCGGCGGTGGCAAGACCGTCAGCGCAGTCCTGGACGCCGCCTAGCTAAGCCGCTCCGCGTGCCCGTCCCCGCATGTGCACAGGGCTGTCTGTGGTCGGTTCGCCGGGAACGCTCAACTGCCATGACGGACGCGGCCGTTCAGGGCTGCCGTGACCACGCCGCCCATGCGGAGGCGACGTCCGAGTGGAATCGGCAGCGCCCGTCCGCGCCCAGCGGCGTACGGAAACCGTCGTGCGCTCCGACGATGTGGAAGCGCAGCCGCCCGCCGGCGGGCAGCACCCGGGGGAGCTCGCCGGCGGGCAGATTCTCGTCCCAGTGCACCGAGTTGAGGTCGAGATAGAAGTGCGTCCGTTCGTCCGTCACGCGGGCGCACAGGCTGTAGTGCAGCACTCTGAGCGTGGCGGCGCACAATGTGCCGCTCACCGCCACCCACACGCGCCGGCCCGCGACGGCAAGGACTCGGACCTGTATCGTCGCCGTCCCCATGAAAGCCCTTGTCCAGACCGTACGTTCCGTCGCGGCGAGTGCAACACCCGTACCGCTCCGGTCCGTACACAGATCACTTCGGTCCACTGCACTCCGCCCGGCGCACACAAGTATCACGTCCGGTACCGCATTCGGGCAGGTGGGTGACTGAACGGCACGTTCTCCCCGCATTTCCTCACGGGACCGCCCCGTTCCGGTCCCGCGGCCCTCCGCGCGGCAGCCGGCCGGGTGCGGAACGTAATTCGCTGGGCGGTTGCCGTGCGGTTCGGCAGTATCTCCGGTCATGGGAGAACGCGATTGCTTCGCGCAGGACGGCTACGCGGTGCGCTTCGAGTGGGGACCCGAGGGCGTACGCCAACTCGGCCCGCACACCGCATGCTTGGTGATCGTCGATGTGCTGTCCTTCACCACGTCGGTGACCCTCGCGGCGGAGCGCGGCACGCGGATCTTTCCCTGCCGGCCGCGTGACGAGCGGGCCGCGGAGCTCGCGGCGGAGGCGGACGCCCGCCGCGCGGTGGGGCGCCGCGAGACCACGGTGGACGCACCCTGGTCGCTCTCTCCCGCGTCCCTGCGGCGTGCTCCGTTCGTTCCCCGCCTGGTCCTTCCGTCGCCCAACGGGGCCGCTGTCAGCGTCATGGCGTCCGAGTACGGCGGCGTCGTGGTCGCCGCGTCGCTGCGCAACGCCGCCGCAGTCGGGCGGTGGCTCGCCGTGCAGGGGTACGCCACAGCCGCCCGGCCTGTCGGTGTGATCGCCTCGGGGGAGCGCCGTACGGACGGCACACTGCGGCCGGCCGCCGAGGATCTCCTCGGGGCGGGTGCCGTCATCGCCTCGCTGTCACGGGCGATCGCCGCGCTGTCTCAGGACGAAGGCAGCGCCCTGTCACCGGAGGCCGCCGTCGCGGCTGCGGCGTTCACCGGCACCGCCGATGCCGGGCGGGCTGTCGCCTCATGCGTCTCCGGGCAGGAGCTGGCCGAGGCGGGCTTCGGAGAGGACGCGGTCATCGCCGCCGAGACCGGCACTACTGCCGTGGTCCCCGTCCTGACCGGCGGAGCCTTCGCGCCCGCGAGCTGACGGACCGGTGGGCGGGAGCTCCGCCGCTGATGCTCAACCGCACGGCGACGGGGCGTACTTGACGGGGCCGGAGCCCGGCAGCAGGCTCCATCCGTCGGATCGGCGGAACGGGGGGCGCTGTGCCTGGTACGGAGACGGGTTCGCCGCACGGAGCGGTGGGGGAGAAGGCCGGGCGGAAGATCGCCGTGGAGGCCAACGGCCTCGACGTCATCGCCGACACCGAACGCAAGGGGCGCCCGGCACAGCTGTTCTGGCCGTGGTTCGCCTCCAACGTCTCGGTGCTGGGCCTGAGTTACGGCTCTTTCGCGCTCGGGTTCGGCATCGGTTTCTGGCAGGCTCTGGCAGCCGGCGTCGCGGGCATCGTCTTCTCCTTCCTGCTCTGCGGCTTCATCGCGGTGGCGGGAAAGCGCGGATCTGCTCCGACGATGGTGCTCAGCCGCGCCGCGTTCGGAGTGCGGGGCAACAGGCTGCCCTCCGCGGTCTCCTGGATGCTGACCGTCGGCTGGGAGACGGTGCTGGTCGTCCTGGCGACGCTCGCGACGGCGACCGTCTTCGACAGGCTCGGCTGGGGCGGAGGCACCGGCACGAAGATCGCCGCGCTGGCCGCCGTCTCCGTACTCACCGTGCTGGCAGGCGTCATCGGCTTCGACCTGATCATGCGGATGCAGACGGCCATCACCGTGGTCACGGCAGCGCTCACCGCCGTCTACATCGTCCTGGCCGCCGACGAGATCCGCTGGGAGTCGGTCCGGGCGCTGCCCGCCGGATCCGCCCAGGACGTCATCGGTGCACTCGTCTTCCTGATGACCGGTTTCGGACTGGGCTGGGTCAACGCCGCGGCGGACTACGCCCGTTACCTTCCCCGGCGCACCCCGGGAAGGGCCGTTGCGGGCTGGACGGCACTCGGTGCGTCGGCGGCGCCGGTGGTTCTGCTCGTCTTCGGCCTGCTCCTCGCGGGCTCTTCGGAGGATCTGAGCGAAGCGGTCGCGGCCGATCCCATCGGCGCGCTCACCGGAGTGCTGCCCGCCTGGTTCCTCGTGCCGTTCGCGCTCGTCGCCGTGCTGGGGCTGGTCGGCGGCGCCGTGCTGGACATCTACTCCTCCGGGCTGGCGCTGCTCGCGGTCGGGTTGCGGGTGCCGCGCTACGTCGCCGCCGCTCTCGACGGCGTCCTGATGATCGCGGGGACCGTCTGGATCGTCTTCTTCTCCGAAGACTTCCTCGGCTCCTTCACCGCGTTCCTCACCACTCTCGGCGTCCCCGTGGCGGCGTGGTGCGGAGTCATGCTCGCCGACGTGGCCCTGCGTTCCCGCCCGTACGACGACGGAGACCTGTTCTCCCGCAAGGGGCGCTACGGCGACGTACGGTGGCTGCCCGTCACCGTTCTCGCGGTGGCCACGGCGGCAGGTTGGGGCCTGGTCACCAACTCCGGGGCGGGGTGGCTCTCCTGGCAGGGCTGGCTGCTGGGGCCGCTGGGGCTCGGCGGCACGACGGGCCCGTGGGCTTCGGCGAACCTCGGTGTGCTCGTGGCGCTCGCTCTCGGCTTCGCAGTCACCTGGGCCGGCCAGCGCGGGCGGGTGAGGGCGCAGGAGAGCGCACCGCCCTCACAGCCGGCAGCGACGGCGGAACCGGCGACTTCTCCCGCACGGGCACCCGATCCGGCCCGCGCACAGGCACCCGCGACGGGACAGGCTGATGCGGAAGACGCAGGAGGCGGCAGCGCGCCAGGCTCAACCGGCGGTCAGTGAGGGCCCGTTGACTCCGTCGACGCCCCGCCTGCCGTCGGCGGCCGGTCTCGTACCGATGAGCACCGTTGCACCCAGCTCCTCGCACCGGGAAACCTGCGCAGCAAGCCCGTCACCCTCGAACGCAGCGGCCGCCGCCCCGGTCTGGGCCTCGCTCGTCTCCACCAGCAGATGTCCGCCGGGGGCGAGCCAGTGCGGTGCCGCCGCCGACACTCGCCTCAGTACCTCGAGGCCGTCGGTTCCGCCGTCCAGCGCCTCGCGCGGCTCGTGGACGCGTGCTTCCGGCGGCAGCAGGCTCACCGAATCCGTCGGTACGTAGGGCACGTTGGCCAGCAGCACCTCGATGCGCCCGCGCAGTCCGGACGGAAGAGCCCCGTAGAGGTCGCCCTCGTGGACCTGGCCGCCGGCGGCCGCCACGTTGCTGCGTGCGCAGCGCACCGCTACGGGATCGATGTCGGCCGCGTGCAGCTGCAACTCGACCCGGCCGTACGGCTTCTGAGCCGGTTCGTGTTCCTGAGCCTGTGCCTGTTCCTGGTCCTGTTCCTGCTCCGGACGAGCCGCCACCGCCGCGGCCAGCGCGGCACCCAACGCGCCCGATCCGCAGCACAGATCGACCACGACGGCACCGCGACGCGTGAGCGCCGCGGCCTGCCGTACGAGGAACTCCGAGCGGCGGCGCGGCACGAACACCCCCGGCCCCACCGTCGTCCGCATCCCGCAGAACTCCGCCCAGCCCAGGACGTGTTCGAGGGGCATGCCCGCCGTCCTGCGTTCCGCCATGGCGTCGAGCTCCCCGGGCGTACCGGCGGTGTTGAGCATCAACTCGGCCTCGTCCTCGGCGAATACGCACCCGGCCTCGCGGAGGCGGGAGACGAGGGCCGAGCGGGAGCACGACGAAAGCGCGGACGAACGCGGTGACGAAGGCGGCGACGACGTCGACCACGACGGAAACAACGGGGGAATGACGGACATGCGGGCGCCTCTCGGGATTCCGGAGGGTGCTCCCGGCTCCGGCCCCGGGCGAGGGCCTGCGTCAGCGCGACAGGACGCCCGCGGAGGGGAGGGAAGCACCCCGTTCCACAGTGGTGATCGGTCCCACCTCCCGGTGACGTGTGGTCTGAGAGCGGCAACACTACCCGAGCGCCGAACGGCGCGCAGCGGCCCCCGCGGCACCGCCCCCGGTATCCGTCGTGAAGCCGACGACAGCGGTGAACGCCTCCTCACCGTGCTGCGTGACGCTCACCGTCAGGCTCCGCTCGCCACCCGGGTTGCCGTCTCCGAGATCTCCGTCTTCCCCGGGGCCGGGTGAGACCTCGACGAAGCTGGGCGCGTCGAGATCGACATAACGGTGGAACCCGGCCTCCATCCGCGTCAGCCGCGGCTTGTGCGGCGCTGCGGCGAGATGCGCGGACTGCCGGGCGGCCTCCATCAGCAGCATTCCGGGGACATGGTCGACGGGGTGGTCGAACAGCCAGGGGCTGGTGGTGAGCACCCTCAACTGACGGCGCCCCGCGCCCCCGTGGGCGCTCCCGCCGTCGTCGCCGCCCTCGCCGCCGTTGCCGCCCCCGCCCCTGTCGTCGTTCTCGTCCGCAGCGAGCACCACTTCGCTCCCGCGCTCGCGCCCCACGAGCGCCGGAGCCCGCGGCGGCGGAGGGGCCACCGCGGCGGCCATGGCGTCGGGGGGTGCGGGAGTGCCGGGTCCGCGCAGCCTGCCGTAGACCGCGGGGCTGTGCGCGCTGTAGACGGTGGACGCGCTGCCCAGAGTGCGTCCGGCACAGCTGACGGTCATCGCCAGGGATATCCGCCGCAGGCGTGCTCCCGGAACCGGGGCCTGCGAGGCGGACACGTGCAGCACCACTTCGGCCGGGCTGTCGCCCACCGATAGGAACGGCGTGGAGAAGGCGCAGTGGTGGTGGTCCCAGATCAACTGGTGCCCGCGCGGCACACCGTATGCGGCGTGCGCGATCAGCGGCAGCGCCTGACGCGTCGTCTCGACGAGCAGCATCGGATCCTGCAAGCCGTCGCCGTCGGTACGCCAGAAGCCGTGATCCCGCGGCCACTGCGCACCCACCTCGAACTCCCGCTCACCGCACCGCCGCCAGCCGGTCAGCAGCACCTCGTTGTGAGCCGTCTTGTGTACGAACTCCCGCGGCACCGGCCACGAGTACGCTGTGCTCTCCGGCAGATGGGGCACGGCGGGGGTGAAAGCCATGTGCGGTCCTCCGGGTATATGACGGTGTCCGAAGAATGTGACAGTGACCTGTGCCTGAAACGATAGAACCTTTTGGGGGCATCGGATGGCGGCGGCAAGAGCGAGGCCGATGCAGCAACGGGCTCTTGAGACCCGGCAGTTGATTCTCGAGACGGCGGCGGAGGTGTTCGACGAGGGAGGCTACAAGGCTTCGAGGATCTCGGAGATCATGCACCGGGCCGGCATCACCCAGGGAGCCTTGTACTTCCACTTCACCTCCAAGCTGGACCTGGCCCGCACCGTCATGCTCGCCCAGCGTGACGCCGTCGTCCTGCCGCCCGGACCGGACGGCCTCCAGCGCCTGATCGACACGACCCTCCTCCTCGCACACGAGCTGCAGACCAACAAGCTTCTGCGCGCCGGGGTACGTCTGGCCGTGGAGCAGGAGGAGATCGGCTTCCACGACGACGCCCCGTACCGCGAGTGGGCGGAGGTCTTCCGCGGCCAGCTCGCCGCCGCGGCCGAACGCGGTCAGTTGCGCAGCGGAGTCGAGGTGGAGCGGCTCGCGGTGCTGCTGGTCGGCTGCTACACCGGCGTGCAGCACTTCTCCAAACTCTCCTGCAGGCGGGCCGACTTGCCCGACCGCATCGCGGACCTGTGGCAGTACATGCTGCTCGGGATCGCCCCGCCGCAGGTCGCGGCCGAGATGGTGGTCAACCCGGACACCCCGCTGCTGGCGGCCGGATGACCGTACGGGTGGTGCTGACAGGGGCGAGCGGCTTCATCGGGTCCGCGGTCCTGCGCCGCCTCATCGGGCAGGAAGTCGCCCCGCAGGAGCACGAAGACGTGCAGGTGCGGGCGCTCACGCGCCGGGAGCTTCCGCTTCCCGACGGGGTGGAACAGGTCCACGCCGACCTCGCCCGTCCATCCACCCTCGCCGGGACCTGCTCCGGTGCCCGGGTTCTCCTCCACGCGGCCTCGCACGTCGGGCCGGACGACCGACTCTGCACGCAGATCAACGACTTGGGGACCGCCGCGCTGATGGACGAGGCCCGGCGGGCCGGCGTGGAGCGCGTGGTGCAGCTCTCCACCACCGCCGTGTACGGACGCGGGCCCCACCATGGCGCGGCAGTCGGCGACGTGGTGCCCGACCCGGGCTCAGCCACGAGCCGCAGCCGCCTCGCGGCTGAGGCGCACGCACTGCGCCAGGACGCCCTGGTACTGCGCGCCGGTCTGATCACCGGAGCGGGAGACCGCTGGGTGGTGCCGGCACTGGCCGAACTTGCCCGCCGAGTACCGGGATACTGGCGGGGAGGGCACGCGAAGCTCTCCCTGATCGACGTGGCGGACCTGGCGCGTCTCGCCGTACGCGCCGCGTTGCCGACCCCCGGCTCCGGCCGCATCCACGCTGCCGTCCGGGGCGTCCACCACGCCGTGCACCCCACGCCCGTACGCAACCGTGACCTGCTGGACACGCTCGCCTCGCTCGGCCTGATGCCGCCGGTGAGCGGCGAGTTGACGTGGCCGGAATGCCTCGCGCTCATGAAAGAGCACCCCGGACGCATCAGCGAGCGCCAGCTCGCCCTGCTCGCCTTCGACCACCATTACGCCACCGGTCTGTGGGAGGCGTGCGAATCAGCCCCGGGGCAGGGCCCGTTGGGCGCGCTCGCCGGAGCGGCTCCCTGGTATCGCGCGTATCTCGCGCGTGCGGCCCGTCCGTGACGCCCCGGGCAGCCGGCCTCCGGCGTCCCGAACCTTCGGGCCCCGCGGGCACCGTGGGCAACTCCGGCGACGCTCCCCGCCAACCGGCTCTGTCATCCCTTCTGATCCCTTCGGGCGCAAAAAAACAGAACACTTTGTATGTTTGTGGGGGCGGCACCTTCATCTTCCCCGGCGGCTGCCGCTCCTGACGGTCCGTCTCCCCGCGGACCGGATCGCATGAAGGGACAACAGCCGAATGAGGCAAGAGCGCGCGGAACTCACCCGGCAGGCACTGACGATGGCTGCGGCGAAATCGTTCGACCGCCTCGGCTACCAGCGCACCACGCTCTTCGAAGTCAGCCGCGGCGCAGCGATGAGCAAGGGCGCGCTCTCCTTCCACTTCGGGAGCAAGGAGGAACTGGCCGATACCGTACGGCGCGAGGCGTGCACGCGGTCCTACCGTGCCGCGGAGCAGCTGCGCGCCAAGGAGCAGCCCGCGCTGCAGACCCTGATCGACCTGACCCATATGGTGGCGCACCAGCTGGAGGGCGACCACCTCGCCAGGGCTGCGGTCAAGCTCGCCCGCGAACTGGACACTCCGCCCGACCCGGAGATCAACCCCCTCGCCTGCTGGCAGCAGGTCTTCACCGACGTGGCCCGCGAGGCGGAGAAGGAGGGCACGCTGCGCGGCGAGGCCACCACGGAGGCCGTCGCCGAACTCGCCTTCTGCCTCGCGTCGGGAGCCCACTCCGAGCAGAGCAACCGTACGAAGGACTCCGGCGTCGACATCCACCAACGTCTCGCCGCTCACTGGCAGTTGCTGCTGCACGGGCTCGTGACGTCGCCGGGCGGACTGTGGAGCGCCGGCACCGAGACGGACTGGCTGCGGGCCGTCGAGGGGCAGCAGACCACCCCGGACTGAGCGGCTGCGGGGAGCACACGCCGTGATCCTCAACTCTGCGGCCGGCCCGGCCCTTCGCGGTGATGCCGGGAGCCCGGCCCGGACGGTCACCCCACCCGGCCCGGAGGGTCACCGTGCCGCCCCACGCTGTCACGGACGGTGAGTAGCGTTCGCGGGTCGCCGCTGTGCGGGAGGGCCGCGGCGCTGGACGTTGACCATGATGGACAACTGTCTGCGCTGCGTACCGGCCACGTGATACGCATCTCACAAGCCCCGGCGCTCCCCGCGCGGGGGTGCCGCCCTCGCTTCCGCTGTGGCGGGGGAGTTCCGCCGCGGGTGTTCCGGTGGTGGCAGGTCAGCCGCCGGGCGCGCCCTGGGTACCGCTTGTGCACCGTCCGCAGAAGGAGTCCATCATGGCCCACGCGAGCGGCGTTCCGCCGACCTCTCCCGCAGGCCCCTCGGCCGCCCGACCCTCGCGCCCCAAGGGGCCGGCCCGCATCGCCCTCGAAGTCGTCCTGTGGGCGGTGCAGTTGTATGTCGCCTACTTCATGGTCACGGTCGGAGCGCTGCCCGCTCTGACCGCCGACTCCGGAGCCAAGGGAGTCTTCGAGCAGATCGGCCTCGGCCTGTGGCTGATGTATCTGACCGGTGCGCTTGAGCTGCTCGGCGCCATCGGTCTCCTCACACCGTGGTTCTCGGGCCTCGCCGCGCTCGGGCTGATCTTCGTGATGTCGGGTGCGTGCTTCACGCACCTGACCCTCCACGACGGCAAGGGCGTGGAGACCCCGGCGATGATCCTCATACCGCTCGCTCTCATCGTCGTCGGACGGTGGTCGACGGTGAAGAAGCTGGGCTCGTGGCTCACGGGCGGCGGCAACCGGCGCTGAGCCGCCGGCAGCCGGCGCCGCCACGGGCGGGCCGTCCCCGCCGAGCCGGGGCGGCCCGCCCGCACGGCGTGCGCCCGTGCCGCGCCCCCGGGCCCTGCTGACGTTCCGCCTTCCCCGCCCTGCGGGTATGTCCGCGTGAACGCGTGGGTTCCGCCGCGATGAGAATGGTGCGGCCGTCCGGTCTGCTCCGGTGTGTACATCCCGTACGCGCCCCTGAGAGGAGACCGCCATGAACCAGTCAGCCGGCACGCCTTCCGGATCCGCGGCACCGTCCCCGGGGCGTGCGCCGGGTCAGCCCGCCGTCCGGCGCGAACGCACCAAGCACCTCGCCCTGCTGGCGCTGCAGGTGATACTCGGACTGTTCATGGTCCTCGCCAGCGCGGTCCCCAAGCTGATCGCCCACTCGTCGGCCACGGAAGGCTTCGAGGAGATCGGCTTCGGCATGTGGTTCATGTACCTGATCGGCCTGCTGGAACTGGCCGGCGGGATCGCACTCGTCACGCCATGGCTGTCGGGTCTCTCCGCGATCTCCCTCATCGCCCTCATGATCGGGGCCTTCATCACGCAGATGACCGTCTTCGACGGCGAATACGCCGCCACGCCGCTGCTCTTGATCGTCCCGCTGGCTCTCATCGCGTGGGGACGCAGGGACACCCTTAGCGCTCTGCCCACGCTGCTGAGGCGCGACGGCCGTACTGGCGACGCGGGTTGAGCGGGGAACGAATGCTCGCCCGTCGACGGATCACCGTTGACGGATCACCCGTAACCGATCACCCGTAGCGGATCACCTGACAACGGATCTGACCGACTCCGGAGAGCGGCCCACCACAGCGCTCCCGTCGTCCGCGGTGATGATCGGCCGCTGGATCAAGGAGGGGTGGGCCGCCAGCGCCCCGAGCCACCGGCCGCGGCTGTCCGCATCGCGAGCCCATGACGAAAGCCCCAGCTCGGCGGCTGCCGGCTCGCCGGTGCGGGTGATGTCCCACGGCTCCAGCTCCAGCCGCGCCAGGACATCCTCCAGCTCCCGTACGGTCGGCGGCTCTTCCAGATAGCGGCGCACCGTGTACTCGGCGCCTTCCGCGTCCAGCAGCGACAGCGCCGAACTGCACTTGGAACACGCGGGGTTGATCCAGATCTCCATACTCCGGTCCTTTCCTCTGGGCGGCGGTGCCCCGCCGGTCGTCGATGGATCACCGCTGCGGAAGGCACGGCGGTGGGCCGCGGGAGCCACGCCCCGGCGGGCGGCGAAATGATGCCGCAGGGTGTCCGCACTGCCGAAGCCGGAGCGCACCGCCACGGCCTCGACGGGAAGCGGGGTGTTCTCCAGCAGCTCCTCGGCCAGCTGCAACCGCTGGTCGAGGATCCACCGGTGCGGCGTCGTCCCGGTCGCCTCCTTGAAACGCCGGGCCAGCGTCCGCGGTGACATCGCGGCGCGTGCGGCGAGTTCTTCCACTGTCAGCGGCCGGTCCAGGTGCGCCTGCATCCAGTCGACGAGCTCCGTCAGGCCGTGACCGGTACGGGCGGGAGGCACGGGCATCTCGACGAACTGGGCCTGCCCGCCCGCGCGATGGGCCGGAACGACCATGCGGCGCGCCAGGGCGTTGGCGGTGGCGGCCCCGTGCTCCCGGCGCACCATGTGCAGGCAGGCGTCTATGCCCGCTGCCGCGCCTGCGCTGCTGAGAACGGGGCCGTCCTCGACGTAGAGCACGTCGCTGTCCACCTGGATCCGGGGATGGAGCCGGGCCAGACGGCCGGCGAACTGCCAGTGCGTGGTGGCCCGCCGGCCGTCGAGGATCCCGGCGGACGCCAGCAGGAAGGCACCCGTGCACACCGACAGCACGCGGGCCCCGCGGGCGACGGCTTCGCGCAGCGCCTCGAGAAGCGGCTCCGGCGGATCGTCCTCCAGCTGCGGCCAGGCGGGAACGGTGACCAGGTCCGCGGTCGCGATCCGCTCCGGACCGTGCGCGACCTGCAGTGTGAAGCCCGAAGTGGTCATGACCGGGCCGGGCCGGGGAGCGCACAGCGCGAAGTCGTGGACGGGAAGACCGTCGTCCGAGCGGTCCAGCCCGAAGACCTGGGCGACCACGCCCAGTTCGAAGACGGCAGCCTGCCGCCCGACGAGAGCGACGACATTTCGAAGCACCCGCTCATCATGGCAGGAAATCATGGCAGGAAATACCCGTGCACTGGCAGTCCTGCCACTGTCCCGTGGCTGCGTCCGGCAGCAGGATCCCGGCATGGACAGAATCGGACACCGCCCCGGAACGGACTCCTCCGCCGGTACCTTCCCGCTCCCCGGCACGGCTGGCTCCGCCACGGTGGCCGTCCCGGCGCCGGACAGCGGACATCAGCGATGGGCGGGCGCACCCAGCTCGCACTGGGACACCGACGGGTCACTTCTGCTCGCCTACCGTGTGCGGGCGGGGGAGGACTACAACGTCGTCGCCCGCTCCGTGGACGGCGCCACCTTCACCACCCTCACCGTCCTCACCCGCGACCGGCTCGGCGCCGCCATGGTCGAGCGCCCCGCACTCATCCGCACCGACAGCGGCGCGTGGCGCCTCTACGTGAGCTGCGCGACCCCCGGCAGCAAGCACTGGTGGGTCGGCGTGACCGAGGCGGCGACCCCGGAAGGACTCGGCAGCGCCCCGGTGACGCCGGTGTTCGAGGGAGACCGGCACACCGCCGTGAAGGACCCCGTCATCCGAAGACGCGGTGACCGCTGGGAGGCGTGGCTGTGCTGCCATCCCCTGGACGAACCGGGCGAAGAGGACAGGATGTTCACCGCCTACGCCACCAGCCGCGACGGGCTGCGCTGGCAGTGGCACGGCACCGTGCTCGCCGGACGGCCCGGCGCATGGGACGCGCGGGGCGCACGGCTGACCAGCGTTCTGCCGGACGGGCGTGCCGCGTACGACGGCCGGGCCTCCGCCGAGGAGAACTGGCGTGAACGCACCGGAGTGGCCGCACCGGACGGGTCCGGGCACGGCCTGGGCCTCCACGGCCTGGGCGGGTCCGCGCACGGCCTGAGCGGGTCCGGCGACACCCCGCTTCTGGTCCCGGTCGGCGACGCGCCGGCCCGCGACGTGCGGTACCTCGATGTCCTGCCCGTGCCGCGGGGCGGATACCGCATCTTCTACGAGGCCCGGCTCCCGGACGGAAGTCACGAGCTGCGCACCGAAACCGTCCCCGCCCCGGGGCCTGCGCCGGCTTCCCGCTAGGAGGAGTCGCCCGTCACGGGGATCTCACCGGAGCCGCGCGCGATCAGCTTTGTCGGCAGCGTGGTCCTGCCGGGGGCGGGGGAGTGGCCCGCCATCCGCTCGAACATCAGCCTGGCCGCAGTGCGTCCGATCTCCTCGACGTCGTGGGAGATCACGGTGACGGGCGGGTCGATCAGGTCGGCCGTCTCGAAGTCGTCGAATCCGATCAGCGCGACCCGCCGGGTCAGGCCGAGGCTGCGCAGCGCCCGTACGGCGCCGATCGTGCATTGGTTGTTGAGCGTGAACAGCGCTGTCGGCGGCTCCCCGGAGCGCAGAAGATCCAGGCACGCGTGCATGGCCTCCTCCGCGCAGCGCGCCCCCAGACGCGTCAACTCCTCGGCATACGGGACCTGTTCGGTGCGCAGCGAGGCACGGTGGCCGCCGATGCGCTCCGCGACGCTGAAGATCCGCTCGTCGTCTCCCACCACGCCGATCCTGCGGTGCCCCTGGCGCAGCAGATGTGCGGTCCCCTCGCGGGCCCCCTCGGCGTGATCCGTGAGCACTGCGTCGGCCGCGATGCCGTGCGGTGGCCGGTCCACGAAGACGACGGGCACGCCCGCCTGTTGCTCCGGCCGGAGAAAGCCGTGGTCCTCGCCGGCGGGCACGACGATCAGGCCGTCGACGCGCCGTGAGCACAGTGCGGTCAGCGTCTCGCGTTCGCGGGCGGCCGTTCCCGACGAGGCGGTCAGTACGAAGCTGCCCTGCTGCCGGGCGATCTCGTCGATTCCGTGCACGAGGCTGTCGTGGAAGCGGGTGCCGGCCTGCGGGATCGCGAGCCCGATGGTGCTCGTACGGTCGCTCTGGCGCAGACCGCGCGCCAAGTCGTTGCGGCGGAAGCCGAGTTCGGCCATGGCCTGCAGGATGCGCTCCGCGGTGGCGGCCGAGACGCCGTCCTCGCCGTTGAGGACGCGGGAGACGCTCTTGATGCTCGTGCCGACATGAGCGGCGACGTCCTTCATCGTCGGGCGTCCCGCCCGACTGCCGGTCCTGCCTGTCCCGCCCACCGCTGACGGCACCCCCTCGTCGTTCACTGCCCCGCCGCGCCGCGGCGCCGCGGGTCTCTTCCGTCGTCCCTCTTGACGCCGCGGCCTCACCAAGTGTGCACTGCTCCCGCAACTACGTCAACGTTGTCGGTCAACGTTGACTGTGAATCCGGACCCCTCTGGACAGGAGAAACGTGCACGCCCCCGCCCCTCCGCCGCATCACACGGCGCCCCAGGAACCCCTCGCAGTCGTAGTGCCGCACACGCACTGGGACCGCGAGTGGTACAGCCCGTTCGAGACGATGCGCTTCGCGCTCGTACAGTTCCTCGACGAGCTGATCGACGTCCTGGAGGAGGAGCCCGGTCTGCCGGCCTTCCTCCTCGACGGTCAGGCGGTGATCCTCGAGGACTACACCGAGATCAGGCGGGACCGGCGCGAGCGTCTCACCGCCCTGGTGGAGGCGGGACGGCTGCGCCCCGGACCGTTCTACGTACAGCCCGACGAGTTCCACGTCTCCGGCGAGGCGCTGGTGCGCAACCTGCTCATCGGCTGCCGCGTCAGCCGCGAGTACGGGCATGTGATGCGCGAGGGATATCTGCCGGACACCTTCGGGCACGTCCACCAACTACCGCAGATCCTGCGCGGGTTCGGCATCAGCACCTTCTACGCGATGCGCGGCTTCGGGGAGGAGGCCGAAGCCGCCGGCAGCGAGTTCCACTGGGACGCCCCCGACGGATCGCGGGTACGCGTGCACTGGCTCGCCGAGAGCTACTCCAACGCCGCCGTCCTCACCGGCGATCCCGGAACCCTCTCGCTGCACCACGGCATCCTCGTCGGCTACGACCGCCTCGGCGAACTGCTGGAACGTCTGGGGGCACGCTCGCAGACCGGCGTACTGCTGCTGCTGAACGGCGGCGACCATCTGCGGGTCCAGCAAGGCGTGCTCGGCATGGTCCGCTCGCTGGACGCCGCCCAGGCCGCCGCCGGCGGTCCCCGCCTCCGGCTCGGCGGTCTGGAGGAGTTCCGCCGCCTCACCGACGAACGGCCGCCGCCGCAGGCCGAGTTCAGCGGCGAGCTGCGGTACGGCCGCAAGCACGACGTCTTCGACGGCATCGGCTCCACCCGCACCCCCATGAAGCGGCTCAACGAAGCCACCGAGGCCAGGCTGTCCGGGATCGCCGAACGGCTCGACGCGCTCGCCGCCGTCCAGGACGGCCGCTCCCACCTCGACTCGCTGCGCCACGCCTGGCGCGAACTGGTCAAGAACTACGCCCACGACTCCATCTGCGGCTGCTCCGTCGACGACGTCCATGAGGAGATGCACGTGCGCTTCGCCCGCGTGCGCCAGATCGCCGACGCCGTCACCACCGACGCCCTGGCCCGCCTCGCTCGCACTGCCGCGGCGGCAACGCCCGTGCACGGCACGGGAATTCCTCTCGCCGTGTTCAACCCGAGCGCCTTCCCGCGCTCGGAAGACGTGAGCGTCGATGTCGTCCCCGATCTCCGAGCACCGCTGGGGGAGCGGAAGTTCGGATGGACACAGTCCCCGGAACGTACGGACTGGAGCCGCTACGCCCTCATCGGCCCCGACGGCAGGCGCCTCGACTTCACCGCGGCCGCCGCTCCCGAGGTCCGCGTCGAGGACACCCTTGACCGCCGCAAGGAGATCCACCGCGACCGCCTCACCTTCCACGCCGCCGACGTGCCCGCACTCGCCCCCGCCCTGTACCGTCTCGTGCCCCTGGACGAGGTGCCGCCCCAGCAGCCGCCGTCACCGCGGCCCCCGCGGACGGTACGGGGCGAGCGCAGCCTCGAAAACGGCCTTCTGCGCGTCGAGTTGGAGGCTGAAGGAACCCTCGCCGTCACGGACCTCGCCGACGGCCGGCGCCACACCGGCCTGCTGGAACTCCTCGACGACGGGGACGCCGGCGACGAATACGGCTTCGGCCCGCTCCCCGGCGACCGGCCGCTCACCTCACGCACCGCCGACTGGCAGGTGACCGGCGGCCCCGCGGAGGACACGCTCCTCGCCCGCGCGGAGCTGACCGTCCCGGCGTCCCTCGCCCCCGGACGTACCGCCCGCGGCGGGAACTCCACCGCCCTGCCCGTCTCACTCACCGTCCGCCTGCCGCCCGGTGCAGGCCGCGTCGAGGTGGACGTGACCGTCGAGAACAACGCAGAGGACCACCGGCTGCGGCTGCGCCTGCCGACAGGCCTGCACACCGGTCACTCCGTCGCCGAGTCCGCGTACGGCCTCATCCGCCGCCCGGCCGCACAGCCCAGCGGCGACGGCTGGCGGGACAGGCCGACGGGCGCCTTCGCCATGCGCCGATTCGCAGCGCTGGAGGAGGAGGACGGCACAGCGGGCCTGGCCGTCTTCACCGAAGGCCTGCACGAGTACACGCACACCGACGGCCACGTGCTGGAGGTGACGCTGCTGCGCTCCGTGGGCTGGCTGGCACGCCAGGACCACCCGCTGCGCCCCCACAAGGTCGGGCCCGAACTGCCCACGCCCGGCGCCCAGTGCCCGGGCAGGCACACCTTCCGCCTCGCGCTGCGCCCGTACTCAGGAAGCGCGGAGACCGGCGATCTGTACCGCACCGCCGAGGAGTTCGCACTGCCGCTCCTCACGCACGCCGTCCAGAGCAGCCGCCCCGGCCCCGCACCTCAGGGCGCACCGCCGCCGGGCCTGAGCGTCGGCCCCCGGCAAGCCGTCGTCACCGCGGTGAAGAGCGCCGAGGACGGCGACGGAACGGTGGTGCGGCTCTTCAACAGCTCGGGAAGCCAGATCACGGCCACAGTCGCCCCCCGATTCCCGCTCGACGCCGCGCAGTTGTGCGACATGGAGGAGAACCCGCAGCAGGAGCAGGCGATTCAGCGGGACGGAACCCTCCGGCTCCCGCTTCCCGGCGGCCGGATCACCACCCTGCGGCTGCGCCCGGCAGCACAGACGACCAGGAGGCGATGAAGCATGCGACACCCACCGTCACGGCCCGCCCCCGCGGACGGCCTCACCCGCCGGCAGCTGCTCCACGCCGGGGGCGCCGCCGGCGCGCTCACTCTCGCCCCGGGCTGCGCGTCATCCGGGAGCGGTCCCAGGACCACCGGCTGGCAGGCCATACCGCCGTACTCGCTGCAGGCCCCGGACCCAAAGCGGGCCGCATATCTGAAGCGGCGCCTCGCGGCGCACCGCCAGCGTTCCCCGTACGGCATCGAACCGCTCGTCAGCAGCAACGACACCTCCGCGGCGATGGCGAAGCTCCTGCTCCAGGCGTCCCAGGGCCGCGCGCCGGACATCGCGCAGGTCGACTCGTACATCTTCGGCCGCATCGCGCCGTACGCACAGCCCGTACAGCGGCACATGAAACGGCTGGGGCTGCGGCTGGATGACTGGTTCCCCACGATGCGCCGCGAGATGGAGCGGCGGCCCGGCGACGTGCGGGGGCTGCAGTTCACCTCCGACCTGCGGGTGCTGTACTACCGCCGCGATCTCGTCCGTACCCCTCCCGGCGACTGGGACGAGATGATCGACATGGCGCGGCCTCTCGCCCGGCGCGGCTACTCGGTGCTCTTCCCCGCGGGACGCAGCGAAGGCGCCGTCACCACGACGCTGTGGCCCGCCTACTGGAGTCAGGGCGCCGAACTCTTCGGCCGCGACGGAGAACCCGCCTTCGCGACGGGCAGGGGCTACGAAGCGATGCGCTCCTGCCTGAGGGCCGTGGAACGCGCCGTCGGCGCCGGAGTCGTGCCGCGCCGCGTCGCCGGCTACGACCAGGAGGACGACGAGAACCCCGACATCGTCGCTGGCCGCGTCGCGATGTTCCTGGGCGGAAGCTGGCAGGCCGCCGCGCTCGACGGCCTGATGAAGGACCAGAACTTCTTCCGCCGCTGGGGCGTGGCACCCATGCCAACCATGGGCGGCAGCCGTCATGTCACTGCCACCGGCGGATGGATGTGGGCGGCTTTCGCAGACGACGAGAAGAAGATCGCTGCGGGACTCGACTGGGTCGGCTCCGCCTACCTCGGCGACCGCGGCATGGCCAGGTGGTGCTCGCTCGGCGGCTATCTCCCCCCACGGCAGAGCATCTACGGCGAAGACGCGTACGAACAGGACCCGTTCACGCCCGTCTTCCGCGAGCACATCGTCCGCTATGGCAGAGCACGCCCGTCGGACCGTAAGTACCAGGACGTCTCCCACACGCTGCAGATCGCCCTGTCCGGCGTCGCCTCCGGCACCGCCGGTGCGACGGAGGCTCTCGACCAGGCTCTCGACCGGCTCGTGGGATGAGCCGGACAAGGGAGGAGGAAGAAGCGATGGCCACCACCGTGAACCCCGTGAACCCCGTGAACCCCGGGTCCCGGCCGCGGACCCCCCGGGGCCGGCGGCGGCGTTCGTCCGGGCGCTTCGGATCCGTGGCGGGCTCGCCCTGGCCGTGGCTGCTGCCGCTGGGCACCGTGCTGCTGGTCGTGCTCGTCTATCCGGTGACCGAGATCGTGCGGCTGAGCTTCACCGACGCCAGCCTCGTGACGGGAGAGCCCTACAGCGTCACAGCGGAGACGTACACCTCGCTCGTCACCGGCACTGACTTCCGTCACACACTGCAGGTGACGTTCCTGTTCGTACTGCTGAGCGTCGTCTTCCAGCTGCTTCTCGGATTCGCCGTCGCACTGCTCGTCCACGGCGCGGAACGCCGCGGACTGCGCGGCGTCGTGGCTACGCGGGCCGTGGTGCTGACGGCATGGGCGATCCCGGGTGTGATCATCGGCGTCATCTGGAGCCTGCTCTATCAGGAGACCGCGTCGGGAGTCCTGAACCACGGGCTGTCCCTGCTGGGATTCTCCGGGAACACCCCGTTCCTCTCCGACCCCGACAACGCCCTCGTCTCCGTCATCGTCGCCAACATCTGGCGCGGCACGGCCCTTTCGATGATCCTCTGCTATGCCGGGATCAAGACCGTCCCGGTCCAGGTGTACGAGGCGGCCCGCATCGACGGTGCCTCGCCCGCGCAGACGCTCTTCCGCGTCACGCTTCCGATGATGCTGCCCATCCTCACCATGAACCTCGTCCTGGCGACGGTGGAGACCTTCAACAGCTTCGACATGGTGCTCTCACTCACCGGAGGCGGCCCCGGCACGGCCACACAGGTCCTCGCCCTCGATGTCTACGACCAGATCTTCCGTCAGCTGAACCTGGGCAGGGGAGCGGCGATGGCCGTCGTCCTCATGGCCGTCAACGTCCTCGTCATCGGCCTGTACGTGCGGCTGACCGAGCGTCAGGAGAAGGAGATATGAGCCTGAGCGACCACCACAACCCTCCGGCGTCCGGAGGCAGTCGAACGGGCCACGTCCGAACTCCGGGGCGGGCGGGCCGGGTTGCCGGCGGGGTTCCCGGCCGTCGTCCCGGCGGGCGCCGCCGCACGGACGCCGCCTACTACGCAGCCATGCTCGTGCTGGCCGCCGTCTTCGCCTTCCCCCTGGTGTGGGTGGCGTCGCTGTCTCTGAAGACCGGCCCGGAGGTGCTGCGTTCACCGCCCTCACTGCTGCCCGACGACCCGCAGTGGGCGAACTACGCCCACGTCCTGGAGACCACACCCATCGGCCGCTACCTGGTCAACTCGCTGATCCTGGTGGCCGCCGGGGTCACCGGCGCGCTGCTGCTGAGCGTCCCCGCGGCGTACGCCCTCTCCCGCTTCCGCGGCCGCACTCGCGGCCCCCGCGCCTTCACGCGTGCGGTGCTCGCCGCGCAGCTTCTGTCCCCGCTGATCATCGCCGTACCCGTCTACCGGGTATTCGTCGCGCTCGGCCTCATCAACGACTACGTGGGTCTCGTACTGGTCTACATCGCCGTCACGGCGCCGTTCCTGACCTGGTTCCTCAAGAACTACCTGGACACGGTCCCCACGGAACTCGACGAGGCGGGACGCGTGGACGGCTGTTCGCGGCTGCGGGCGCTCGTCCTCCTGGTGCTGCCCGCGGCCAAGCCCGGCCTCGTCTCGGCCGGGATCGTCGCAGGCGTCACCACCTGGTCGCAGTTCGTCCTGCCCTTCATCCTCGTCGACTCGCCCGACCTGGCGCCGGTATCGGTGGGAGTGGTCAACCTGCAGTCGACCAGCGGGGAGATCACCACCCAGTACCTCGCGGCGGGATGCATGCTCGCCGTCGCCCCGGTAATCGTGGTCTTCGCCTTCCTCCAGCGCCACATCGTCGGCGCCCTCACCGCCGGCGCGGTCAAGACATGACGTACGGGATAGCCTCAACGCGTGAGCGATACCTGGAATCCGGAAGGCGCCGGCGTGCTGCGTCTTCCGTCGGGACGTCTGATCCGGGGACGCGGTCTCCGCCGGGAGCTGCCGCCGGGCCCCGAACCGGCCTTCTCCGTCTTCCTGCTCGGCAAGGAACCGCCTCAAGTGCCCTGGGATTCCCGGTGGTTGCGCTGGCCGGACTTCCGGCTGCCCACGAGCAGACCGCAGGCGCTGGCCCTGCTGAGCGAGGCATGGTCGCGGGCGGAGGCCGAGCGCGTCGAGGTGGCGTGCGGCGGAGGCCGCGGACGTACCGGCACTGCGCTTGCCTGCCTGACGGTGCTCGACGGCGTCCCGGCCGCGGACGCGGTCGACTTCGTACGGCGTCACTATGATCCCCGCGCAGTGGAGACGCCCTGGCAGCGCCGTTACGTGCTCCGCTTCACCAGGTGATTCCGCGCCGGGCGCAGCCGCGTCCCGTCAGCGCCGACGGGACCCGCCGGCCCCGGAGAACCGGCTGAGCCGGCCGGGCCCCGCGCGTCAGCCTCCGGTGCTCTGCAGGAGATCCGGGTCCCGCCCCAGGACCGTACGTCCGCCGTCCACGGGCAGCGTGACTCCCGTGATGTAGGCCGCCTCGGGGGAGAGCAGATGGGCGACGGCCGCCGCGACCTCCTCCGGCAGGCCGGTCCTCCCGAGCGGATGCAGCGCGGCCATGTCCGCCTCGACGCGTGCCGCGACGCCCGGCTTCTGCGCGGCGAGAAGCGACGCGTAGCGTTCCGTGCCCACGGAACCGGGCGCCACGGCGTTGACGCGGATGCCGCGCGGCCCGTACTCGACGGCCAGCGCGCGGGTGAGCCCTTCGATGGCTGCCTTCGCGGTCGCGTACGGCGTGCAGCCGGGGACGGGGCGGCGGGCCTGATGCGAGGTGAGGTTGACGACGGACCCGTGTGTGCCGGCGGCGAGGAAGCGCCGTACGGCAGTCGCGCACCCGGTGACAGCCGGGTCCATGACGGCCGATATCAGCTCCAGAACCGTACGTGTCGGGGACGTGCCGAGCGAGGCGTCGCGGAAGACGGCAGCGTTGTTGACCCAGCCGTCGAGGGTGCCCGCCGCCTGCGCGAGGTCCGCTGCATGCTCGGTCACGGCTTCGTCCGCGGCGCTGCCCGTCACCGTCCTGGCGCGTGAGGCGGACGGATGATCCGCCAGCCAGTCCAGGGAGTCCGGGTCCACGTCGATCGCGACGACGGTGTGGCCGTCGGCGAGCAGCCGCTCCACGACCGCCCGTCCGATGCCGCGGCCTCCGCCTGTCACCACATAGGCGCCGCCCATCACTGCCACCTCTCCGACTCGGCCTCGCCGTGCCTGCACGCAGGCAGATTCCCGTCACCGCCCGCCACCTGTCAACAGCATTCGTCGAAGCACTTCGACAGCCGTTCCGGACCGAGATCCGTCCTCGGCAGAGATCCGCCTTCGTTCTGCGAACAGCGGCGTCAGGTGGAGCCGCGCCGCACGAGCTCCAGCCTCAGCTTGATCTCCCGTACGGCAGCGGGCTCGCCGGTCATGCGCTGCAGCAGCAACTCCGTCGCCGCGCGGCCCGACTCCTCCAGCGGCTGCCGCACCGTCGTCAGATCCATGGCCTGCGCCAGCTCGCTGTCGTCGAAGCCCGCCACTGCCAGCTCTCCGGGTACGTCGAGGTCCATGGCCTGCGCCGCGCGCAGCGCGCCGGCGGCGAGCGTGTCGTCGCCGGCGAACAGCGCGTCTGGCCGCCGCGGCCCGGACAGCAGGCGCTGCGCCGCGCCGGCCGCCTGGTCCACTCCGTGCCCGGTGAAGTGGACGTTCTCCGCGGGCAGCCGGTGACCGGCCTCGTCGAGAGCCGCACGGAACCCCGACAGCCGCCGTTGTCCCGGAGACACGTACGCGTCGGACTCCTGCGCCTCGCCGAGGAAGCCGAAGCTGCGGTGGCCCCGCTCCAGCAGATGTTCCGCCACGATGCGGCCGCCTTCGGCGTCGTCCGCGTGCACGGAGTCGAAGCCGGCACGGCTCACGTCCACCAGCACGGACGGCAGACCCAGACCGGCGAGACGTCGGGCGGTGCTCTCCTCCAGCGGGAGGCTCATGACGATCAGTCCGTCGAGCCGGCCCGTCAGCGGCAGGCTGTCGAGCAGGGGAGAGGAAGACGTGGCCGCCGACGGGTGATCGAAGACGACGACTTCCAGCGGCCTGTCGCCCACCGCCCGCAGAACGCCGCCCAGACGCCGGGCCACCGAGGGATACGACGTGTACGGGGCGAGCACCCCGATCCGTCCGACCCCCTTGCGTGCCTTGGCGACGGCCTCCGACTTGGGTGTGTAGCCGAGCGAGTCGGCGGCCCGCAGGACGCGCTGCCGCGTGCCGTCACTGACACGGGCCGGGGTGTTGAGAGCCAGCGACACCGTGGAGATGCTCACCCCCGCCTCGGAGGCGACGTCGTAGATGGTGACCCTGCGCGGCAACTGCCCTCAGCTCTCTTCGACTTCGGAGCGTGACCACGGCATCGTACTCGGCGCCGCGGGCCGCCTCAGGACACCGGCGGCCCTGCTGCTCCACTCCCGTTGCCGCACGCCCGCAGCCGTCCTCGGACCATGCGCGCCGGACTACTGCACGTCGAACTCGTTGCCCTCCGGGTCCGTCATCGTGACGTGGCTGCTGCCGCGTGCCTCGACCCGCTGAAGCACCGTCGCACCCAGTTCCGTCAGCCGCCGCACCTCCGCGTCGACCTGCTCGGGGCCGACGTGCAGGTCCATGTGGAGACGGTTCTTGACCTGCTTGGCCTCGGGCACCGCCTGGAAGAGCAGCCGTCTGCCCAGACCCGTACCGCTGGACTCGTCGACGGGGTCGTCGGGATGGCGCACGGCTGCAAGCTCCCGCCATGCCTTGTGCCCGTCGACCACCGTGTAGTCGCTCTCGTCCACGGCGCCGGAGCCGACCAGGCGCTCGATGAGCACGCTGTTGTCCTCGACCTCGTAGCCCAGGGCCGTCGCCCAGAACCGGGCGAGCTGCAGCGGGTCGGCGCAGTCGATGACGAGCTTCCACTCAAGAGCCATCCGATCCTCCAGATCCGGCGGGGACGGGACGCGGACGAGAGGCGGGCCCCGTCTCTGAAACCACTTATAATGGTTACATGACGTCGGCGGCAAGCGGGGTGGTGCTCCGTTCACCGGAGGGCACGAGTTTCGTCTTCGACGCGGGAGCCTTGTGCCTGGAGTTCCTCACCACCGGCGGTCCGGGCGTCCTCTCCGGCTACGACTCCCTGCACTCCCCGGACGATCTGGCCCGGTGGTGCGCCGCCTCCAGACTGCGCCTCGCGCCCGGCGACCTGCACATCAGTGCCGGCGAGTTCCGGGCGGCCCGGTGGCTGCGCGATGCGCTGTCCCGTCTCGCCGGTGCCGTCGCGGCCGGCCGGCCGCCGCGCCCCCGGGACGTCGACGAGGTGAACCAGGCGGCGCAACTGCCGCCCCTCGTCCCGCAGATGGCAGCCGGCGGAGCGCACAGCCGGTACCTTCCCGCGGACGCCTTCCAGGTGCTCTCAACCGTCGCCCGCGACGCCGTCGAACTGTTCACGGGTCCCCTCGCGGCGCGCGTACGCGAGTGCGGGGCACCGGACTGCGCGCTGGTCTTCGTCGACACCTCACGTCCGGGACGGCGCCGGTGGTGCGCCATGGAGCGCTGCGGCAACCGGCACAAGGTCCGCTCGCTGCGTGAGCGCCGCAGCACGGAGGCAGAGGACGGAGACACGGGACGGGGAAATCGCTGAACGGTGAGGGGCGGGGGCCTCGGGCCTTCGGCCTCTTGGCCTCTTGGCCTCGCATCAGGGTTGGGCGTCTACTGTCAGCTGTCAATCTTCGATATCTGTCATCTGCTATCCGTCACCGCTGATCCGTCACCCGGCGTCACCGTATGCTGTCGCCTCCCGGCTGCGTCTCCGGCGCATCCTGGAACCACTCACGCGCCGCGGCTGCGACCTGTTCCAGCGCGCCCGGTTCCTCGAAGAGATGCGTCGCCCCCGGTACGACCTGAACGCGGTGCGCCACGTGCAGCAGCTCCGCCGCTGCCCGGTTCAGCTCCAGCACCTGCGGATCCCGCCCGCCGACCAGCAGCAGTACCGGCACATCGACCCGCGTCAGCGCGTCACCCGCCAGGTCGGGCCGCCCCCCGCGGGAGACCACGGACACGACCGGACCGGACCGCGCGGCCGCAGCCACCAGCGCTGCCGCAGCGCCCGTGCTCGCACCGAAGAGATGCACGGGCAGCGCTTCGGTCACGGGGTGCTTGCCGAGCCAGTCCACCGCCGTCACCGTCCGCTCGCTCAGCAGAGCGATGTCGAAGCGGTGCTCCCCGGTAGCCGCGTCGGCCCGCTCCTCCTCCTCGCTGAGCAGGTCGATCAGCAGCGTTCCCCACCCGTACCGGCGCAGCTCCCCGGCGACCGCTCGGTTGCGCGGGCTGTGCCGGGAGCTGCCGCTCCCGTGCACGAAGAGCACCACGCCGCGCGGGGACGCGGGCACATCGAGGTCACCGGGGAGTTCCACACTGCCCGGCACCGCCACCGAGACCGTCTCCGAGATCATCAGCGCTTCCCCTTCCGGCTCGCGGTCACTGCCCTCCGGAGTAGCCGCCCCGTCGCCGGGTCATGCACGCCCGTACGGAACGGTCGCCGCCACCCGGCCACGCTCGTGCCGTACGCCCGCCGTGCTCAGCGCCGGTAGAGGCGGAAGTAGTCGAACTCCGCCGTCGCCCCCGCGCCGCCCAGGGAGACCAGTCCGAACCGCAGCCGCTTCTCACCCGGCACCGTCCATGTGCCGCCCGCGATCCAGTTCTTGCCGTCGCGGCTGGTGAAGGCCCGGACACGGTGCTCACCGCCGTCCCGGGCGGTGGTGTGGTGCAGCCGCAGCCAGGTCGTACGCGCGGGCGGGCCCACGGAGGTCGAGCCGTAGGCGATGTCACCGGCGTATGGCTGTTCCTTGCCGTACTCGGTCTGCCGGGTGTTCCAGATCGCGGTGTGCGCCAGACGCAGATACCTGTCGTCACCGGCGTACGCGACGAGCCCGGCCTGCTGATAGTTCCGCTCGGTCTGCACACCCAGGTCGATGCTGAGCTTCGTCTCCACGGTGAAGTCGCCCCGGGGGACCTCCCGCAGCAGCACCGACGCGGTGTTCTCGTCCTTGTGCAGCTCGGCGTCCTGCGTGGGCCACACGTACCGGCCGTCCTCGACGCGGCCTGCGGGCTTTCGTACCCACTGCCAACCGGGGCGGGGCCGTCCGCGATCGAACTCGTCGCTGCGGGAGGGGTCCGGACGTCCGGGCGAGGTGCGCGACCCGCCGGGTGCCGGCCCACCGCTCCCGCCGTGAGCGCCCGGATCCGGGGGGCCAGGTTGCGGCGACGTCACCGGCGCCGGCTGCCTTCCCGCGGAGGCGCCCTTGCCGCTCCGTACGGCGGGCCAGCCGCCGCTCCAGTCGAGGCGGTCGATCAGCATCGGGCGCCGGTTGATACCGAAGGGCTCGTCAAGGTACGGATCGGAGCGGTCGATCGCGTGGTAGACGATCCAGTCCTGCCCGGTCACGTCCCTCACGACGGCGTTGTGGCCGGTGCCCACCCAGCGGTTGCCGTTCGGCGTGAGGGTGATCGTCCCGCCGGTGCGGGAGGCCGTGAGCGGAACGCCCTCGCGGTCGGTGAAGGGTCCGCGCACCGAGCGGGACCGGCCGACGAAGACGGAGTAGCCGGTCGTCGGCCCCGCGCAGCAGTCGCCGGAGGAAGCGAACAGATACCACCAGCCGTCGCGCCGGATGACGTACGCGCCTTCGAAGCGGTTGTCCGTCGCGACCCTCGTGGGGCGGCCGGTCCGCCGGGTACCGTCGCCGGACAGTTCCGTCACTTCGATGCCGCCGTTGTACGAGCCGTAGTACAGGTAGCGGCGCCCGTCGGTGTCGACGACGTGCGCGGGATCGAACGTCCACAGAAAGTCGCTCTCTCCTCCGCCGCCGTCCCGTGGCGGGACCACCGGTTCGTCGTGCGTCTTCCAGGGGCCTGCCGGACTCGGCGCGGTGGCCACGCCGATGGCGCTGTCGTCCTGCTCGCCGGTGAGCGTGGTCTGCGTGACGACGAAGTAGAGCCAGTAGCGGCCGTCGTGGTAGCTGACGTCCGGCGCCCAATAGGCCGCGTCCTTCGCCGCCCAGTCCGGTTCGTTGTGCTTGCCGAGGGCGTCCGTGACGTACGTCCAGTCCACGAGGTCGCGTGAGCGCGCCACCGGCAGGATGTGCGGTTCGTCCTCGCCGCTGCGCAGGGGGTCGGTGGTTCCGAACGCATACCAGTAGCCGTCCTCACCGCGTACGACGGCGGGGTCGGCGAAGGTGTCGGCGAAGCCCCGCGACACCGGGTTGACGTAAGTCTGCCCCCGGGCAGCCGCCGCCTCGGACGGCCGCGCATCGGCGGATGCGGGGGAGCCGTATGCCGCCGGCGCGACGGCGACAGGGACGAGCAGGGCGAGGCCTGCGAGTGTCTGACGGACGTTGGACACGGCTCTCCGCACGGTCACGTTGCCTCCCCTGGCGTTGTCGGCGGCACAGCATGTGTACTGCGCCCGATACAACGTTGTAAAGAAGGGAGCGGTGACTGTTGCCCCGCTGACAAACGCACCACGCACGAAACGGCCGCCCGCCGCGTGTGTCCGTGCGGTGGGCGGCCGTTCAGCGTCTTCTTGAGCGTCTTCCTCAGCCGTGAACCGGCCTGCAACGCCTGAGACTTGCCCTCAAGTCTGGGGCTTGCTGCCGTGGTTGGCCGCGTTCTTGCGGCGTGCCTTCTTCTTGCGACGACGCTTCGACGACATGTCGACTCCTCTCCTTGGTGATTCTCTCCCGGGTGAACTCGCACTGATCACGATCATGCGCGCACGCACCCCGCTACGAGGACACCATCCAAACTCTCGATGCCCGTCACCGGGGCCGGTACCGAACCGTCCCTGGGATGCTCAGAGCCAACGAAGAAAGTGTCGCCGGGGCCGTACGTGCACTTCACCCGGGACGGGCGAGGATACTTGAGCCGCCGCATCGCACACGAACCATGCACGCAGGTACGCCTCTTCGCCTCAGTCGCGACGCACCCCGGGGCCACGCCCGTTCGACGCCCTCCCGCTCCAGGAGCCGCCAGAACTCCTCGCTCAGCGCCGTCTGTTCGTGCACCTGGTGCGATTCCTTGCCGCGGTGTGGGTGGCGGATGCGCTGCGCCATCGTGTCATCCGTGTCGTAGAGGGCGGTGAGGTCTTGGAGGAGATGCCCACGGGAACCGGTGTCTTCGCTGGCGCCGGGTGCTGGGGTGGTGGTGCCCAGCCGGTGTGCCGCTTCACCGGTCCCGGCCGGGTTCAGGGCGGCATGTGACGTCAAGCCGGTTTGGAGTGCCAGTGTTGCGTCATGGATACGAATCTGCGCTCGTGGGCCGTGGACGGGCCGGTCACTTCGTCTTTCGCGCATCCTTCCGGTGCCGCTGGGCGCCTGGCGGGGTGGTTCATGCGGTGGACCAACCGGCAGAACGAGGTGGTCGGGCTGCTTGATGTGCGGCCCGGTGATGAGGTGGTGGAGGTGGGCTACGGCCCTGGAGCCCTCGTTGGGCTGCTCGCGGCCCGCACCCGCGCCGCCACGGTCCGCGGGGTGGATCCCTCACCTGAGATGCGTGCGGCCGCGATCCGCGCCAACCGTGCGGCGGTACGCGCCGGCCGCGTCTGCCTGGGCCTGGGCACGGCGGAGGAGACCGGGCTTGAGGGCGGCAGTGCCGACCGCTTGGTCTGCGTCAACAACGTCGCTGTCTGGCCGGATCTGGAGGCCGGGCTGGGGGAGTTGCACCGGGTGCTGCGTCCCGGGGGGCGGGTGGTGATCGCCTGGCACGGGGGCTCCGCGCCGGGGCGTATCGCCCGCAGTCTGCGTCTGCCGCAGGAGAAGCTTCGGCGCATCGAGCGGGGGCTGACCGGCCTCTTCTCCGAGGTGACGCGGAGCGAGCTGCGCAACCTGGATGTTTTCACGGCGGTGCGCTGAACATCCCTTCCGCGCAGGCCCGTTCGGTTTCGCGTTGCTGTGCTCCGGCAGCGCACAGGTGTGCTGCCGGAGCACGGGGAGTGCATCCCGGGGGTGTCAGACCGTCATGGTCAGGCCGTCGTGGGCGACGTCCCAGCCGTTCAGGTCGGCCTCGAGCGCCGCCGGTGACAGATGCGTCAGGACGAGACGCTGTGTGGCCAGCCGGCCACGCTGCTCTTGCAGGGTGGCCAGGTCCAGATGCCAGCGCACGGGGCCTGGAGCGTACCCTTCGCACAGGAACAGGCCGGTGCCTTCCGCCACTTCGACGAGCGCGTCGGTCCATTCCGTGTCACCGGAGTAGGCGATACGGGCCGGGGTGGCGGCGTCCTCGACGCGGATCGCGTACGCGGGCGCACCCGCGGAGTGACGCACCGGGAACGGGTCGGTCACCAGCGGCGTCCGCTCGGCGTGTTCGAGCACACGCAGCGAGAAGCGGCGCCGGACCGACGTCGACCCCGGGAAGCACACCTCCATGGCCTCGGCCAGGCGGCGCTCGGTCCCCGGCGGCCCGACCACCGTCAAGTCCCTGGTGCGGCGCCGGAACTGACCGTCGAGCACCAGGAAGGGAATGCCCCCGAAGTGGTCTGCGTGGAGGTGGGTGACCAGCACCGTCTCGATGGAGTTCAGGTCGAACCCCTGCTGCTGGAGAGCGACCGCGCTGGTGGCGCCGCAGTCGAGGAGGGTGTGTGAGGCGGCGGCCGGGTCGTCCGCTCCGAGCACGATGCACGTCTGGAAGCGTCCCCCGGTACCGAAGGCGTCACCGCTGCCCACGACCGTGACCCGCATCCTGACCAGCTCCTCTCCGGCGGTGCCGTGCTCCCTGTCGTGGGCTGGGGTTGGCTGTCGTGCCACCTGCGTGGTGGGTGGGTGGTTTCCTGCTGGGTTTTGTTGGCGGGTTTTCTGCCATGGTGCCTGCCGTGTTGCCTGCTGTGTTGTCTGCCGTGCTCGGGGAGTGGGGGGTGCTGCGGCGGTTCCGCCAGGGACGTTGTGGTGTGCGGCGATCGCGTGTGCGGTGTGGTGTGCCAGGTTGTGGCTTCCTCCGGGAGGGGGCGGGCGTGTGTGAGCACTGCGGTGGGCAGTTCCCCGCCCTATGGTGCGGCACCGGCCATGCTGTTCCACGGCACGTCGCCGTCCGAGTGCAGGTGTTCCGGTATCTGCCGGCCGGTGTGCAGGCGGGAGCGGCGGCCGGTGGGTGCGCTGTGGATCTGTGACGTCGCCCGACGGGGACTGGGCCGGGGATTGTCCCACTCAACATTTCCCGAGACCGCCACCCCGCGCCCCCGCTCCCCGGCGTCGGCTGGGCCGCTCTCCCCAGCTGCGCTCCGATCCCCCGCCTTACCCGCCACCCACGCAGGGGCGCGCGGGACGCCGCCGCCTGGGCCGGCTGCGTGCGGTTGACGGCAGGGGGTGGGGATACCGTCGCGTGGGACGTGGCGGGTACGTGAACTGCTGTGGCGGGCCCGGGTCTTCGCAGAGCCCCCGGGCCCCGTGCGGGGGCGGGGACTTGTGGAGGGCTGCGCTCGCCCCGGGCGTCAGGGGATCCCCGCGGCATTACCGTGGGCGAGCGGGGTGCTCGGTGCGCTATATGTACGCGTGAAGTGCGCTCGCTGTTCGCGCTCGCTGTTCGCTGTCGCTGTTCGCTGTCGCTGTTCGCTGTCGCTGTTCGCTGTCGCTGTTCGTTGGGGGTGTTGGTGTTGGGGTTGTTCGATGCGGTTGACGGGTTGGTTGCGGGGAGCAGTGCGTTGCCCGCGCCGGGGGAACGTGCGCGTTTGCGGAGGGCTCACGGGCTGACGCAGGAGGAGGTTGCGGGGGCTTTGGGGGTGCGCCGGGCGACGGTGGTGTCGTGGGAGGCGGGCAGGAGTGTGCCCCGGGGGCGGCAGCGTGAGGCGTATGCGCGGTTGTTGGGCAGGCTTGCTGAGCTGTATCCGCCGGAGGGCGGGGGCCGGGAGCGGCCGGATGGTGTGCGGGCAGCAGGGGCAGGGCGGGAGGCGGACTCTGTCCCGGGGCGGGGGAGCGCGGACAGTGCTGGTGCCGGTGTGCCGCCCCCCGAACGTGAGCCGGCCCCGGCACCGGAGCATGGGCATGAACCGGGGCATGAGCCGGAGCGTGAGTCGGCCCCGGCCCCGGCCCCGGCACCGGAGCCGCCCCCCGAACGTGAGTCGGCCCCGGCCCCGGCCCCGGCACCGGAGCCGCCCCCCGAACGTGAGTCGGCCCCGGCCCCGGTTCCTGGGTGGGGAGCGGGGTCTTCGCCGCGGCGGGTTGTGGGGGAGAGGGGAGTCACGCCGCGGGGCGAGGGCTGCTCGGGGGGGTCTGCGCCGGGGAAGGCCCCGTCGGCGAAACGGGTGCCGGCGAAACGGGTGCCGGCCGCGGCGGAGGACGATCCACGGTTCACCGCCGGCCCGCTGGCGGTACTGGACGGCGACGGCTCCGCGTACTGCACCGCCGGCCTCGTCCTGGACTGTCCTGCCACCACGGTCCCGGAACTGGCCGAATGGACACTGTCCGAAGCGAACCTGGGCGCACCACGGCTGCACCGCTCCGGCCAGGACGCCGACCCCCTCATCGTCCTTACCGCGGCAGCGGCCGAACACCTGGGCCTGCCCCCAGAGTTGACCGACCGCCGCGGCTTGCGTCTGCCACAGGACCACCCGGTAGTGCAACAACTGACCGCAGCCCGCTGGAACCTCACACGCCGTGGCTTCGGCCCGTGGCCGCGTATCTACCGCCCCGTCCACGACGGCCGCCGCCAGTGCGTGCAACTCGCCGTACTGCCCTGGGGCGCGCTCGATACCCGCTCCTGGGGCACCGCCGCGCAGCTGCCCCCCGCCGAACTCGCCCGCGTCCTGGGCGACTTCGCCACCCGCGTCCTGACCCCCCGCGGCTCCACCGCCGTATGCGGCCTGGAACTGATGACCGCGCTGCGGCCACCCACCCGCGCCGTACGGCAGGAGACCTCCGGCTCCTTCACCTCCGCCCCGATGCCCGGATCGCTCACCACCGCCGTGGACCCGGCACCACCCGAAGCACCCCCCGAACACCCACTCGCCCAACACCGCACGGACGGGCAGCTGCTGGATGAGGAAGCCTACGACTGGATCCGCGACCCGCAGCTGCTCACCGACGCCGAATGCACAGCACCTCTCGTGGTGGGCCTGGATGTCAACGCCGCGTTCGCCGCGGCCGCGAACCGGCTGACCGTCGGCCTCGGCGCCCCGGAACACCGCCAGGCACCCGCCTTCGACAAGAAGCTGCCCGGCTGCTGGCTGGCCGACCTCTCCCACATCGACCTCGACACGCGGCTGCCCAACCCCTTCACCCCGCACGGCGACCGCCCCACAGGACCAGCCTGGTATGCAACCCCCACCCTCGCCTACGCCCTCGAACTCGGCCATGACGTACACCCACTGGAGGCATACCTACGCCCCGACAGCGGCCCCTACCTGGACCCCTGGTACCAGCGGCTGCGGGACGCCTACCTGACGACCATGGCCCACCTCGGCGTCACCACAAGCATGGACGAAGCCGAATACCTCACCGCAATGAAGCACCACAAGAGCCTCGACCCGGGACAGGCCGCGCTGCTCACCGCCATCAAAGCCACCGTCAAGGGCGGCATCGGCAAGCTCCGCGAACGCCCCCAGGGCGCCGGCTACCGCCCCGGCGACCGGTGGCCGGCCCTGGAACGCCCCACCTGGCGGCCGGACATCCGCGCCGCGGTCATCTCCACCGCCCGCATCAACATGCACCGCAAGATGCGCCGCCTCGCCGACACCGCAAACCTCTTCCCCCTCGCGGTGCTCTCCGACTGCGTCGTCTACCCTTCCGCCGGCCCCTCCCCGCTGGACGTCCTCCCACGCGGCCACGACGGCAAACCGGTACCGGGCGGCTTCCGCCTCGGCGTCAGCCCCGGAATGGTCAAACACGAAGGCACCCAGTCCTTCCTGTGGGCCGCCGAACTCCTCGACGCCGGCCACAACCCCGCCCGCCACATCAAGAACGACGACACCCCCGACGGCGGAGAATAGGAGCAGCCCGTGGGAACCATCGGCGACGGCCTCACCAAAGCCGCCCAGAACACCACCACCCGCCCCCTCCCCAAGAGCGCCGGCGCCCGGATGCGCTTCCTCGTCAAGAGCGAAAAGGGCTCCACCCGCACCGTCGCCCACCGCCTGGGCATCTCCCAGCGCACCGTCGAGCGCTACCTCACAGGCCAGTTCAAACGCCCCCGCGCACCACTCGCCGCCCGCCTCGCCGAAGAAGTACGCCGCGACTGGCAGCCACGCATCAAACAACGCGCCCAGAAACGCGCCGCCACCACCGGCGGCATCACCGTCGAGACCCGCGCCCGCTTCGGATTCACCGCCGCACCCGGCTCCACCGACGACGGCCGCATCCGCCTCATCACCCAGCACCTGCCACCCGCCTACGCCCAACGCCTCTTCGACGCCCAGGCCCAAGCCGCCACCGAGGAACAACTACGCGCCATCATCGCCGAAGGACTGCAGGAGCAGTACTTCAAGGACCGAGGCCGCCGGGCCGCCGGCCTCCTCGTCGAATTCACCGACATCGACTACGCAGAACTCCACTACTGACCAACCCGACCACACCAACAAAACCAACCCCCAACCCCCGGGATCGGCACACACTCACACCCAGCGCATCCCCAACTCCGTGAGCTGAGCGGCACGCTCAGGCGCAAGACGCCCCACCCGGGAGCGCTGGTTGGAGATGAACGCACCAAGCCGGAAATCGACACCCTCCACGCACTCCACATGCGAGCGGGGAACATTCAAATGACCCTCCCGCTCCCGATACTGCCGCGCAGCCGCGAGATTCGACGCCCAGATCTGCGCCCTGCTACGCCGCACCCCCGCCATCCCCACCCCGGTAGCGGGCTCGACACCCAGCACATGCCGCAGCATCCACTGCTGCGCCACACTGCGCGCGTCCCAGCCGCGCCGCTGCGCAGCCACCCACCGCCCAAGATCATCACCCTGCACGATCACAACCCCCGGCTCGGTGGGCAGCCTCCCGCCGGCTTCCCGGTGACGACGCGTGAGATGAAAACACCGCTGCCAGTCCACCGGCCAAGGAGGGCACCAGGCCGGGTCGATCTCCTCCAGCGCCTCGCGACGCTCCGAGGAGAGCATCCCCGCCGTGGAACCGACCGGAAGCCCCTCTCCGCGCCGCCGCACGGCCTCATCCGCCCGCTTCGCAGCCGCGCGCTGATTCCGCAGCCAGGTCCCGACCGGATACCCGCCCTGGCCGACAGCGCCCACCGGAGCAAGGAGGTGACCGTGCCCGTCCGCCCACGCCCGCGCCGCATCGAGCCCCTCCTCGAAGGCGACGTCGAAGTGCGACCAGATCATGCCCAGCTTCTCCAACTGAGCGATCCGCCCGTCATCCAGACGACCTTGCCCGTACGCGCGGCGAGCGTCGGCAAGCCACTGCCCCAGCGGAAAGTCAGCCAGCGACGCAGGCCACCCCCCGGCCTCCCCCTCCTCGCCGACCGGCACGCGAAAGGTGAAGGACACCCGCAGATCACCATGCACACGCCGGTACAGACCCGCAGCTTCGACCCCGCGCCTCCAGTGCTTGTGCTCAGGATCCAGGACACGCAGCGTGATGAACGCGGCCAGAGCGGCATGGTCACGAGGAGCGGAAAACTTCAGCAACTCCCTGGCAGGACCACTGACACCCTCGACGCCGCTCTCCTCTTCCACGAACCTACGACGGCTTCGAACCTGCTGCTCGGCCAGAGCCTCAACGACCCGGGCATCATGCGCGCGCAACGCCTCCAACAGCCGGGCCAACCCGGCATAGGCCTTGGAAGTGAGCATGTTCTGCGGACCCTCACCGGGACCCAGCAGCACCGGCACAACCAGCGAGGCAACCTTCCCCTCCCCGGGCTGCACACGCAGCGCCCTGCCCACAGCCTGAACCAGATCCGGCATGGACCCACGCACATCCGCCCAATACACGGAATCACAATCCCTCGTGTCCACGCCCTCACCGAGCACCTTCACCGAGGACAGAAAACCCTTCTCGACCACCGTGCCGTCACCAGCGACCCCGTCGGCGAACTCGCCCAGCACCCGACGACGGCGCACCGGCCCGTGCTCGCCGCACAGCCAATCCGCCCACACCGTCTTCGGGTACAACTCCGGATCGCCGGCGTGCAGCCGCGCCGCGACGCCGGGAAGACCGGCCGCGAAACTCTCGGCCTCCCTCAACTGGTGATGAAAGACCAACGTCCTGCGCAGATCCTCCTCAGCCGACGCCTTCAGCAGCGCCGTCTGCAAAGCAGCGAGCCGCGCACCGCGGACCGTGTCACTGCGAGCGTTCTCCCCCAGCAGCAGCGCAGCCTGAAAGTCCGCATCCCTCACATCCACGCACACGACCTGGTACCGGGCGCAGATCCCCCGGTCGACCGCCTCGGAAAGCGTCAGGGTGTAACAGCGCCCGCCGAACGGACCCCCCGGATCGTCTTCCATACTCGCCACCACCCCGCCCGGCTGCCCGGCACCCTCATCCCCGAACTGCCACAACCGCGGGGTGGCCGTCATGTACAGCCGCCGCACCGCCGGAATACGCAAGTTGTCATGAACAACCGCCCACGGCTTCCCGATCCGCCCAGACGTACGGTGCGCCTCGTCGACCACGATCAGGTCCCACCCCGGAAGCCCGGCAGCATGCGCACGCTCCAGCGTGCCCAGCCCCAGAGAGGCATACGTGGCGAACACCGTCACCCACTCCATCCCCCGGATCCACGCCACCAGCTCGTCCACGTCCGTGGTGTTGACGAACCCGACCTCGTCCCCCCGCAAGGACGAGACACCCACCACCGGACCCGTACGGCCCCCCTCACGCCACGCGGCCACGCTCTGCTCCAGCAGATCCAGCGACGGCACCAACACCAGCACCCGCCCCGCGCGAAGCTCCTCAGCACTGCGCACCGCCACGAAGCTCTTGCCCGAACCCGTGGCCATGATCACCTGAGTGCGCAGGCCCCGCTCCGGCAGCATCCCCGCTGCAGGAAAATCCAGAGCCCGAACAACCGCATCAACAGCCTCACGCTGATGCGGACGAAGCTCCTTGAACACCATCTCCACACCTCCATAACAGCGTTCCAGAAACCAACAAAACAGGAATTCATGGTCATCGATTGCTGCCGACAATAAAATTCATCCATGGGCAGAATTCACCGTCCGAACCGCACCGCAACTGCATTCTGGGAAGATCCGCACTCGACGAAACCCAACAGCACTGAGTGCGGGACGTTCTCCCCAGTGAATCCAGGATTCCAACCCGTTAGACACCCTCGGCCGAGTAGAGCATCCAGTTTTCCAGAGACTAGCAGCACTTCATTTTGAAGCACAGATGCTTCGGTGCCACTGACACACCATCACCCAGCAACCCCTTCCAAGACAGCCCGCCGCCCCGCGTCAGCGGGGCTTGGCGCCAAGGCGAAGCCGCGGCGCCCAGGCTGCCGTAGGCAGCCAACACAGGCCGTGAAACGGCCTGTTATCACTTCCGCGGAGCGGGACGCGAGGCCGCGGAGCGGCCCGCGTCAGCCCCGGCAACGCCGGGGCCGGCCGCGTGAAACGCGGCCGATGAAACCCGCGAAGCGGGTTTCATCTCTTGCAGCGCGCGCAGCGCGCTGGTACCCGCTCCGCGGG